>NZ_JACDIS010000037.1 GCF_013839525.1 Chthonobacter rhizosphaerae | reverse complement strand
GTGCGGCCGCCTTCACGGATGGCGAAGCGCAGCTTCTCTTCCATGGCGATCGGCACGATCAGCTTCACGGTCATGGCCACGTTGTCGCCCGGCATCACCATCTCGGTGCCTTCCGGCAGCGTCACCACGCCCGTCACGTCCGTGGTGCGGAAGTAGAACTGCGGCCGGTAGTTGGTGAAGAACGGGGTGTGGCGGCCGCCCTCCTCCTTGGTGAGGATGTAGGCCTCGGCCTTGAAGGTGGTGTGCGGCATGACCGAGCCCGGCTTGCAGAGAACCTGCCCGCGCTCCACGTCCTCGCGCTTGGTGCCGCGCAGCAGCGCGCCGATGTTGTCGCCGGCCTGGCCCTGATCCAGGAGCTTGCGGAACATTTCCACGCCGGTGATGGTGGTCTTCACCGTCGGGCGGATGCCCACGATCTCCACTTCCTCGCCCACCTTGACGATGCCGCGCTCCACGCGGCCGGTCACCACGGTGCCGCGGCCGGAGATGGAGAACACGTCCTCGATCGGCATCAGGAACGGCTGGTCGATCGGCCGCTCCGGCTGCGGGATGTACTCGTCGACCGCCTTCATCAGCTCCAGGATGGCGTCATGGCCGAGCTTCGGGTCGCCGTTCTCCAGCGCCACGAGGGCCGAGCCCTTGATGATCGGGATGTCGTCGCCCGGGAACTCGTAGGACGAGAGGAGCTCGCGCACCTCCAGCTCCACCAGCTCCAGCAGCTCCGGATCGTCGACCATGTCGCACTTGTTCAGGAACACCACGATCGCCGGCACGCCCACCTGACGGGCGAGCAGGATGTGCTCGCGGGTCTGCGGCATCGGGCCGTCGGCGGCCGAGCACACCAGGATCGCGCCGTCCATCTGCGCCGCGCCGGTGATCATGTTCTTCACGTAGTCGGCGTGGCCCGGGCAGTCCACGTGGGCGTAGTGACGGTTCGACGTCTCATACTCCACGTGCGCCGTGTTGATCGTGATGCCGCGCGCCTTCTCTTCCGGCGCGGCGTCGATCTGGTCGTACGCCTTGAACGTCGCGCCGCCGGTCTCCGCCAGCACCTTGGTGATCGCCGCCGTCAGCGACGTCTTGCCATGGTCGACGTGGCCGATCGTCCCGATGTTGCAGTGCGGCTTCGTCCGCGAGAATTTCTCTTTAGCCAT
>NZ_JACDIS010000035.1 GCF_013839525.1 Chthonobacter rhizosphaerae | reverse complement strand
CCGGTGCTGCTGCTGGTGGCCTTCTCGGCGGTGATCCCGCTGATGACGGTGGTGAACTATTCGGTCCAGGACACCTTCGGGAACAACGAGTTCTTCTGGGCCGGCACGGAATGGTTCAAGGAGGTTCTGGAATCCGACAGGTTTCATGAATCCCTGCTCAGAAACCTGGCGTTTTCCGCGCTTGTCCTCCTGATCCAGATACCGCTCGGCATCCTGGTGGCGCTATCCATGCCGCGTCGTGGCGTCTGGGTATCCGTCTGCCTTGTCCTGATGGCGCTGCCGCTACTCATTCCGTGGAACGTGGTCGGCACCATCTGGCAGGTGTTCGGCAGGAGCGACATTGGCATGCTCGGGCGCGGGCTCAACGCGCTTGGGTGGGACTACAACTACGGCCAGGATCCCTTCGACGCCTGGGTCACCGTCATCCTGATGGACGTCTGGCATTGGACGAGCCTCGTCGTGCTCCTCTGCTACGCCGGCCTCGTGTCGATCCCGGACGCCTACTACCAAGCCGCGCGCATCGACGGCGCGTCCAAGTGGTCCGTGTTCCGCTACATCCAGTTTCCCAAAATGGGGCGTGTTCTCCAGATCGCTGTCCTCCTTCGCTTCATGGACAGCTTCATGATCTACACCGAGCCCTTCGTGGTCACTGGCGGCGGTCCGGGCAGCGCAACGACCTTCCTGTCCATTGATCTCGTCAAGACGGCGATTGGCCAGTTCGACCTCGGGCCCGCGGCCGCCATGTCGATCATCTACTTTCTGATCGTCCTTCTGGTTTCGTGGATCTTTTTCACGGTCACGACCAACGCTGCAGCCGAAAGGAGCTGAGGTCACGCTATGACAACGCTCTCCGCCACTCAGGACAAACCGCTTAGCGCCCACGCCCACGTCACGAGGAAAGCTCGCTCGGGCATTGCTCCTGCCCGCATAATCTCGATCGCCTACATCCTGTTTCTTTTGATTCCGGTCTACTGGCTCGTTGCGCTCAGCTTTAAGCCGAACGACGAGATCATGAACCGGTTCGCGCTCTGGCCGGTGTCCCCGACGCTTGCGAACTTCCGGGTTATCTTCAATGACCCGACCTGGTACATGACATACGTCAACTCGCTAACGTATGTCTGCCTGAACATGCTCATCGCGGTCGCGGTGGCGCTGCCGGCGGCCTACGCCTTCTCGCGCTATCGCTTCCTCGGCGACAAGCACCTGTTCTTCTGGCTGCTGACCAACCGCATGGCGC
This sequence comes from Chthonobacter rhizosphaerae, assembly GCF_013839525.1. Classification (GTDB taxonomy): domain Bacteria; phylum Pseudomonadota; class Alphaproteobacteria; order Rhizobiales; family Pleomorphomonadaceae; genus Chthonobacter; species Chthonobacter rhizosphaerae. The sequence goes on along the minus strand of NZ_JACDIS010000035.1, from coordinate 593 downwards.
CGCCGGCGGTGTTCGTGCTGCCCTTCTTCCAGCTCTACTCGGCGTTCCAGCTGATCGACACCCACATCGCCGTCGCCATCGCGCACTGCCTGTTCAACGTGCCGCTGGCGGTGTGGATCCTGGAAGGCTTCATGTCGGGCGTGCCGAAGGAGATCGACGAGACCGCCTACATCGACGGCTATTCCTTTCCGAAGTTCTTCGTGAAGATCTTCATGCCGCTGATCGCCTCCGGCATCGGTGTCGCGGCCTTCTTCTGCTTCATGTTCTCGTGGGTGGAGCTCCTGATCGCCCGCACCCTGACGACCACCGACGCCAAGCCGATCGCGGCGGCCATGACGCGGACGTCTTCGGCGACTGGCCTCGACTACGGCGTGCTCGCTGCTGCCGGCGTGCTGACAATCATCCCAGGCGTGCTCGTGATCTGGTTCGTCCGCAATTACATCGCCAAGGGCTTCGCCCTGGGGAGGGTGTGATGGACTTCTCCTGGATGGCCTGGACCTGGCCGACGGCGCTCTTCTTTATCGCGATCTTCTCGATGATCGCCGCCATGGGCGTGTGGGAATACGCCTCGCCCGGCGGGCATCCCCGGGTCG
>NZ_JACDIS010000034.1 GCF_013839525.1 Chthonobacter rhizosphaerae | reverse complement strand
CGGTACCAGGCCACGAAGGCGCGCACGCCGTCGGCGAGCGGCGTCTTCGGCGTGAAGCCGGTGAGGGCCTGCAGGAGGTCGGCGCTCGCGAAGGTGCGCGGCACGTCGCCGGGCTGCATGGGCAGCATCAGCCGCTCCGCGCGCCGGCCCATCTCCGCCTCGATGCAGGCGACGAAGTCCATCAGCCCCACCGGCGCCCCGCCGGCGATGTTGACCACCCGGAACGGCGCGATCCGGCTCAGCGTGTCCAGGCCCTCCGGCTCGGCCACCCGGTTCGCCTCCGCGGGCGGCAGCGCCGCGAGCCGCACGATGCCCTCCACGATGTCGTCCACGTAGGTGAAGTCGCGCTGCATGCGCCCTTCGCCGTAGATCGGCAGCGGCTCGCCCTTGGCGATCGCGTCCACGAACTTGAACAGCGCCATGTCCGGCCGTCCCCACGGCCCGTAGACCGTGAAGAAGCGGAAGGCCGTGGTCGGCACCTGGAACAGGTGGGCGTAGGAGTGCGCCATCACCTCCATGGACTTCTTCGACGCCGCGTAGAGCGTCATCGGTTCGTCCGTATGGTCGGTCTCCCGGAACGGGATCGACTCGTTCGCCCCGTACACCGAACTGGTCGACGCCAGCAGCAGGTGCTTCGGCTGCACCCGGCGGGCGAGTTCCAGCACGTTGAACGACCCGACCAGGTTGGCCGACACGTAGGCGGCCGGGTTCTCCAGGCTGTAGCGCACGCCCGCCTGGGCGGCGAGGTGGATGATCACGTCCGGCGGCGCGATCTCGGCGGCCTGCGCCAGGGCGTCCGCGTCCTCCAGCATGGCCGTCACGCCCGTGTAGCCGTTCGAACCGGACAGGATGGCCGCCCGGCGCTCCTTCAGCCGCACGTCGTAGTAGGGCGTCATGCCGTCGTAGCCGACCACCACGTGGCCGTCCGCCAGCAGGCGGCGCGCCAGATGGAAACCGATGAAGCCGGCCGTGCCGGTCACGAGATACCGCATCTGGCGTCCTTGTCTCCTCAGGTCAGTACGTCGTCCTTCGGCCGCCCCACGCTCGTGTAGCGGAACCCGTGCCGGGCGATCTCATCGCGCCTGTACACGTTTCGCAGGTCCACGAGCACGGGCGCCTTCATCAGCGTCTTCAGGCGCGCGAAATCGAGCGCCCGGAACGCGTTCCACTCCGTCACGACCACCAGCGCGTCGGCTCCGGTCGCCGCGTCATAGGCGTCCTTGCCGTAGTCCACCCGCTCCAGGAGCGAGCGCGAGGCCTCCATGCCCTCCGGGTCGAAGGCGCGGATATGCGCGCCGCCGTCCTGCAGGGCCTGGATGATGGACAGCGACGGCGCGTCGCGCATGTCGTCCGTGTTCGGCTTGAACGTCAGCCCCAGCACCGCGATCGTCTTGCCGCGCACGTCGCCGCCGACGGCCGCCACCACCTTGCGGGCCATGGCGCGCTTGCGGTTGTCGTTGATCGCCACCGTGGCCTCGATCAGCCGCACCGGGCTGTCGTAGTCCTGCGCGGTCTTCACGAGCGCCAGCGTGTCCTTCGGAAAGCACGAGCCGCCGTAGCCCGGGCCGGCGTGCAGGAACTTCGACCCGATCCGGTTGTCGAGGCCGATGCCGCGGGCGACCTCCTGGACGTTCGCGCCCACCTTCTCGCAGAGATCCGCCATCTCGTTGATGAAGGTGATCTTCATGGCCAGGAAGGCGTTGGCGGCGTACTTGATCAGCTCCGACGTGCGCCGGCTGGTGAAGAGGAGCGGCGCCTGGTTGAGGTAGAGCGGCCGGTAGACCTCCGTCATCACGTCCCGGGCGCGCTCGTCCTCGAGGCCCACCACGATCCGGTCCGGCCGCTTGAAGTCGTCGATGGCCGCGCCCTCGCGCAGGAACTCCGGGTTCGACACCACCGCCACGTCGGCGCGCGGATTGGCCTCGCGGATGATTCGCTCCACCTCGTCGCCGGTGCCGACCGGCACCGTGGA
>NZ_JACDIS010000033.1 GCF_013839525.1 Chthonobacter rhizosphaerae | reverse complement strand
GGCCGCCGGGCCCGCGCCCGGGCCGCCCCGGGTGATCAGCCGCTTGCCCTCGCCGAGCGGCGTGTACCAGAGATGGTTCGGCTCCTCCTGGTGCCATTCCAGGCCGCCGGTCTCGCCATAGACCCGCAGCCGAAGGCCGTTCTCGTTGCCGATCGCCACCTGGCTCGCCCACAGCATGCCGCGCGCCCCGCCCGACCAGCGGGTGAGGATGTTCACGTTGTCGTCGAGCCGCCGCCCCTCCACGAAGGTGGACAGGTCCGCCGACACGGCCTCCAGCTCCAGGCCGGTGACGAAGGCGGCGAGGTTGTAGGCGTGGGTGCCGATGTCGCCGATGCAGCCGCCGGCGCCGGACCGGGCCGGATCCACCCGCCAGGCCGCCTGCTTGGAGCCCTCGTCCTCCACCTTGGTGGCGAGCCAGCCTTGGGCGTATTCCGCCTGCACCACGCGCACGCGGCCGATCAGGCCGTCCGTGATCATGGCCCGGGCCTGCCGCACCATGGGGTAGCCGGTGTAGTTGTGGGTGAGGACGAAGAGCCTGCCGGAGCCCTTGGCGATCTCCGCCAGCGCCACCGCGTCCTCCAGGGTGGCGGTGAGCGGCTTGTCGCAGATCACGTGGATGCCGGCTTCCAGAAAGGTGCGCGCCACCGGGAAGTGCATGTGGTTCGGCGTCACGATCGCGACCGCCTCGATGCCGTCCTTCAGGCGGCTCTCCACCCGGGCCATGCCCTCGTAGGACGTGTAGGCCCGCTCCGGCGGAAGGCCGAGCTCGAGCGCCGACAGCCGCGCCCGCTCCGGGTCGCTGGACAGGGCCCCGGCGACGAGCTGGAACGCGCCGTCGAGGCGCGCCGCGATCCGGTGGACGGCGCCGATGAAGGCGCCCTGGCCGCCGCCCACCATGCCGAGCCGGATCGGGCCGGTGTCCGCGGCGCCCGGTCCGGCCGGGCTCGTGTCGGTGGTCATCGGATCCTCCTTGCTTCCTGTTGCGGCCGTCACCGGTCGATGCCGAGCATGCGCCGGTTGGCGGCGTCGTCCGTGCCGGCGCCGGCGAAGTCGTCGAACGCCCGCTCGGTCACCCGGATGATGTGCCGGCGGATGAACTCCGCACCCTCGCGCGCGCCGTCCTCCGGGTGCTTCAGGGTGCATTCCCACTCCAGCACCGCCCAGCCCTCGAAGCCGTGGCGGGTCAGCTTGGAGAAGATGGCGCCGAAGTCCACCTGCCCGTCGCCCGGCGAGCGGAAGCGCCCGGCCCGGTCGGCCCAGGGCTGGTAGCCGCCGTAGACGCCGATCCGGCCGGTCGGGTTGAACTCCGCGTCCTTCACGTGGAAAGCCTTGATGCGCTCGTGGTAGATGTCGATGTTGGCCACGTAGTCGAGGCCCTGCAGCACGTAATGCGACGGGTCGTAAAGCATGTTCGCCCGCGGGTGGTTGCCCACGCGCTCCAGGAACATCTCGAAGGTGGCGCCGTCGTGCAGGTCCTCGCCCGGGTGGATCTCGTAGGCGACGTCCACGCCGTTGTCGGCGAAGACATCGAGGATCGGCAGCCAGCGGGCCGCGAGCTCGTCGAAGGCCGCCTCCACGAGCCCCGCCGGGCGCTGCGGCCACGGATAGACGTAGGGCCAGGCGAGGGCGCCGGAAAAGGTGGCGTGGGCCTTGAGGCCGAGGTGGCGGGACGCCACGGCGGCGCGCTTCACCTGGTCCACCGCCCAGGCCTGCCGGGCCTTCGGGTTGCCCCGCACCTCCGGCGCCGCGAAGCCGTCGAACGCCTCGTCATAGGCCGGGTGCACCGCCACCAGCTGGCCCTGCAGATGGGTGGAAAGCTCCGTGATCACCAGGCCGTGGCTCGCCGCCACGCCGGCGACCTCGTCGCAATAGGTCTTCGATTCGGAGGCGGTCTTCAGGTCGAACAGGCGGCCGTCCCAGGTGGGGATCTGGACGCCCTTGAAGCCGAGGCCGGCCGCCCAGCCGCAGATCGCGTCGAGCGAGTTGAACGGCGGGTTGTCGCCGGCGAACTGGGCCAGGAAGATGGCCGGTCCCTTGATCGTC
>NZ_JACDIS010000032.1 GCF_013839525.1 Chthonobacter rhizosphaerae | reverse complement strand
CCGGTGCTGCTGCTGGTGGCCTTCTCGGCGGTGATCCCGCTGATGACGGTGGTGAACTATTCGGTCCAGGACACCTTCGGGAACAACGAGTTCTTCTGGGCCGGCACGGAATGGTTCAAGGAGACGCTCACCTCGGACCGCTTCCACCAGGCGCTGTGGCGGAACCTCCTGTTCTCGGCCATCATCCTGGCCATCGAGATCCCGCTCGGCATCGCCATCGCGCTCAGCATGCCGCGCAAGGGCATCGGCGTGCCGATCTGCCTCGTCCTGATGGCGCTGCCGCTGCTCATTCCGTGGAACGTGGTCGGCACCATCTGGCAGGTGTTCGGGCGCGTGGACATCGGCCTCCTCGGCCGCAGCCTCACCGCCCTCGGCGTGGACTACAACTACACGCAGGACCCGATCGACGCCTGGGTCACCGTCATCCTGATGGACGTCTGGCACTGGACGAGCCTCGTGGTGCTCCTCTGCTACGCCGGCCTCGTGTCGATCCCGGACGCCTACTACCAGGCCGCGCGCATCGACGGCGCGTCCAAGTGGTCCGTGTTCCGCTACATCCAGCTGCCGAAGATGCAGCGGGTGCTGCTGATCGCCGTGCTGCTGCGCTTCATGGACAGCTTCATGATCTACACCGAACCCTTCGTGGTCACCGGTGGCGGTCCGGGCAACTCCACGACCTTCCTGTCCATCGACCTCGTCAAGATGGCGGTCGGCCAGTTCGACCTCGGGCCCGCCGCCGCCATGTCGATCATCTATTTCCTGATCATCCTCCTCCTCTCCTGGGTCTTCTACACCGTGATGACCCAGGCGGGCGAAGAGCGGCGCTGAGGGCCAACCCCATGACCACCGACGCCACCACCCTCCCCCGCGCGACCGCCGAGCCGAAGACCCGCCCGGTGTCGGTCGGCGCGGTGCGCTCGAGCCAGCGCAGCCGGTTCACCTGGCTGGTGCCGACGATCTACATCGTCTTCCTGCTGTTGCCGATCTACTGGCTCGTGAACATGAGCTTCAAGACCACGCAGGAGATCCTGTCGGTCTTCTCGCTCTGGCCGCAGAACTTCACGCTGCAGAACTATGTCGTGATCCTGACGGATCCGTCCTGGTACAACGGCTACATCAACTCGATGACCTACGTAGCGCTCAACACGGTGATCTCCGTGGCGGTGGCGCTACCGGCGGCATACGCCTTCTCGCGCTATCGCTTCCTCGGCGACAAGCACCTGTTCTTCTGGCTGCTGACCAACCGCATGGCCCCGCCGGCGGTGTTCGTGCTGCCCTTCTTCCAGCTCTACTCGGGCTTCGGGCTGATCGACACGCACATCGCCGTCGCCATCGCGCACTGCCTGTTCAACGTGCCGCTGGCGGTGTGGATCCTGGAAGGCTTCATGTCGGGCGTGCCGAAGGAGATCGACGAGACCGCCTACATCGACGGCTACTCCTTCCCGAAGTTCTTCGTGAAGATCTTCATGCCGCTGATCGCGAGCGGCATCGGCGTCGCGGCCTTCTTCTGCTTCATGTTCTCGTGGGTGGAGCTCCTGATCGCCCGCACCCTGACGACGACCGACGCCAAGCCGATCGCCGCCACCATGACCCGCACGGTCTCCGCCTCGGGCCTCGACTGGGGCGTGCTGGCCGCCGCCGGCGTGCTCACCATCATCCCGGGCGCGCTCGTGATCTGGTTCGTCCGCAACTACATCGCCAAGGGCTTCGCCCTGGGGAGGGTGTGATGGCGGGTGGAGGTTTTCTGAACGGGCGGAGGTTCACCCCTGATCGTCTTGGGGGGAGGTTCACCCCTCTCCCTAACCCTCTCCCTCAAGGGGAGAGGGGATGGGTCGGCGGTGAATGGTACGCGGGCGTCCGCGTTTGCACCCGAACCACCATCACGCCCCCTCTCCCCTTGAGGGAGAGGGTCGGGGTGAGGGGTGGAACCGCCCACGCCAGCCGTCCCGCTACCGCCGACGCCAGCCGGCGCCTCGCCTTCACAACGCGTCGCGAGCCAAACGCCCACCCCCAGACCGGAGCACGATGATGGACTTCTCCTGGATGGCCTGGACCTGGCCGACGGCGCTCTTCTTTATCGCGATCTTCTCGATGATCGCCGCCATGGGCGTGTGGGAATACGCCTCGCCCGGCGGGCATCCCCGGGTCG
>NZ_JACDIS010000031.1 GCF_013839525.1 Chthonobacter rhizosphaerae | reverse complement strand
TGATGGACTTCTCCTGGATGGCCTGGACCTGGCCGACGGCGCTCTTCTTTATCGCGATCTTCTCGATGATCGCCGCCATGGGCGTGTGGGAATACGCCTCGCCCGGCGGGCATCCCCGGGTCGGCGTGCTGCGCTTCGAGACGACGCGCGGCGACCGGCTGTTCATCTCGCTTCTGGGCAGCGCGTTCATCCACCTCGCCTGGCTCGGTTTCACCGACCTGGAGCTCTGGTGGGCGACGGTGATCTCGCTGATCTACGCCGCCGCGGTGTTCAGGTTCGTCTGAGCGCCACGGCGAAACCGTTCGGGGCCGCCGGCGCGGCCCGGAGCAAGTTCAGGCGGCCGCGGCGGCTGATCGGCGGGAGGTGCCGGGCAGCCGCGGACGCTTGGGAAATGCGGGACGCGACCGCTGCCACGGTCGCGCCCCGAGTTGAGGAAGGCCCGAGGGAAATCGGGCGCAACTGGGAGGACAATGCATGCGCAGGATTCTCATGACCACGGCTGCCACCGTGGTTGTCATGACGTTCGCGTCCCCCGCCTTCGCAGATGTAGAGGCTGCCAAGCGGTGGATCGACAGCGAATTCCAGCCCTCGTCCCTGTCGAAGGAGGAGCAGCTCGCCGAGATGGAGTGGTTCATCAAGGCGGCCGAACCGTTCAAGGGCATGGACATCAAGGTGGTTTCGGAAACGATCACCACCCACGAGTACGAGGCAAAGACCCTCGCCAAGGCCTTCACCGAGATCACCGGCATCAAAGTGACGCATGATCTGATCGGCGAAGGCGACGTGGTGGAGAAGCTCCAGACGCAGATGCAGTCGGGCGAGAACGTCTACGACGCCTACATCAACGACTCGGACCTGATCGGCACCCACTGGCGCTACCAGCAGGCCCGCAACCTGTCCGACTGGATGACCGGCGAGGGTTCGGACGTCACCAACCCGGGCCTCGACATCGACGACTTCGTCGGCAAGTCGTTCACCACCGCCCCGGACGGCAAGCTCTACCAGCTGCCGGACCAGCAGTTCGCGAACCTTTACTGGTTCCGGTACGACTGGTTCAACGACGAGAAGAACAAGGCCGACTTCAAGGCCAAGTACGGCTATGACCTCGGCGTGCCGGTCAACTGGTCGGCCTACGAGGACATCGCCGAGTTCTTCACCGGCCGCGAGATCGACGGCAAGAAGGTCTACGGCCATATGGACTATGGCAAGAAGGACCCGTCGCTCGGCTGGCGGTTCACCGACGCCTGGCTGTCCATGGCCGGAAACGGCGACAAGGGCATCCCGAACGGCCTGCCGGTCGACGAGTGGGGCATCCGCGTCAACGAGAAATCCCAGCCGGTCGGCTCGTGCGTGGCGCGCGGCGGCGACACCAACGGCCCGGCGGCGGTCTACTCGATCACCAAGTACCTGGACTGGCTCGGCAAGTACGCTCCGCCGGAAGCCCAGGGCATGACCTTCTCCGAGTCCGGCCCGGTGCCGGCGCAGGGCGCGGTGGCCCAGCAGATCTTCTGGTACACCGCCTTCACGGCCGACATGGTCAAGGAAGGCCTGCCGGTGATGAACGAGGACGGCACGCCGCGCTGGCGCATGGCCCCCTCGCCGAAGGGCGCCTACTGGCAGGACGGCATGAAGCTCGGCTACCAGGACGCCGGGTCCTGGACGCTCCTGAAGTCGACCCCGGTCGACCGGGCCAAGGCCGCCTGGCTCTACGCCCAGTTCGTGACGTCCAAGACCGTGGACGTGAAGAAGAGCCACGTCGGCCTCACCTTCATCCGCGAGTCGACCATCCGGCACGAGAGCTTCACCGAGCGCGCGCCGAAGCTCGGCGGTCTCGTCGAGTTCTACCGCTCGCCGGCCCGTGTGCAGTGGTCGCCGACCGGCACCAACGTGCCGGACTACCCGAAGCTCGCCCAGCTGTGGTGGCAGGCGATCGGTGACGCCTCGTCGGGCGCCAAGACCGCCCAGGAGGCCATGGACAGCCTCTGCGAGGAGCAGGAGAAGGTGCTCGCCCGTCTGGAGCGCGCCGGCGTGCAGGGTGACATCGGCCCGAAGCTGAACGACGAGGAAAGCCTGGAATACTGGATCGAGCAGGCCAAGGCCAACGGCACCCTCGCCCCGCAGCCCAAGCTGGAGAACGAGAAGCCGCAGCCGATGACCGTCAACTACGACGAGCTCGTCAAGAGCTGGGCCGACGCCAAGTCGAACTGAC
>NZ_JACDIS010000030.1 GCF_013839525.1 Chthonobacter rhizosphaerae | reverse complement strand
GACGTCACCAAGGTGGTGGGCGCGGAGACCCATATCGACAGCGTCTCGATGACGCTGTCGAAGGGGTCGATCAACGTCCTCCTCGGACCGACGCTGTCGGGCAAGACGAGCCTGATGCGGCTGATCGCCGGGCTCGACCGCCCGACGCGTGGCGACATCCGGATCGACGGGCAGTCGGTGGTCGGCGTGCCGGTGCAGGCCCGGAACGTCGCCATGGTCTACCAGCAGTTCATCAACTACCCGACCCTCACCGTTTACGAGAACATCGCCTCGCCCATGCGGGTGAAGGGCGCCGACAAGGCGACGGTGGACCGCGAGGTCCGCAAGGCCGCCGAGCTTCTGCGGCTCACCGACCACCTGAAGAAGACGCCGCTGGAACTCTCCGGCGGCCAGCAGCAGCGCACCGCGCTCGCCCGCGCCATCGTCAAGGGCGCCGGCCTCGTGCTCCTCGACGAGCCGCTCGCCAATCTCGACTACAAGCTCCGCGAGGAGCTGCGGGCCGAACTGCCGAAGATCTTCGCCGCCACCGGCGCGATCTTCGTCTATGCCACCACGGAGCCGACCGAGGCCCTCCTCCTCGGCGGCAACACGGCGACGCTCTCCGAAGGCCGCGTCACGCAGTTCGGCCGCACCATCGACGTGTTCAACCGGCCGGTGGACCTGCTCACCGCGGAGACCTTCTCCGACCCGCCGCTGAACACGCTGACCGTGGAGAAGCGCGGCGGCCAGTTCGGCCACCCGCTCGGGATCAGCATCCCGGTGCCGGCGTCGGACGCCGGCCTGCCGGACGGGCGCTACACCCTCGGCTTCCGGCCGCACCACCTGTTCCTGGATCCGCCGGGCGGGTCGGCGGTCGCCATGCCGGCGCGGGTGGCGGTGACGGAGATCACCGGCTCGGAAAGCTTCGTCCATGTGGACGTGGCGGACGCCCGCTGGGTCGCGCTTGCGCACGGAGTGCGCAACCACGACGTGGACGACCGCATCACCGTGCATCTCGACCCGGACCGCCTGTTCGTGTTCGACGCCAGCGGGCGGCTCGCCGCCGCGCCCCGTGTCCTCCAGGCCGCGTGAGGAAGACACCATGGCCCGCATCGACCTCGACCACATCGCCCACGCCTACAGGCCGAACCCGACGAAGCCGTCGGACTTCGCCTTGAAGGAGGTGCACCACACCTGGGACGACGGCGGCGCCTATGCGCTGCTGGGCCCTTCCGGCTGCGGCAAGACCACGCTTCTCAACGTGATCTCCGGCCTCCTGGTGCCGTCCAAGGGCCGCATCCTGTTCGGCGGCACGGACGTGACGCACCTGCCGACGGAGGCGCGCAACATCGCGCAGGTGTTCCAGTTCCCGGTCATCTACGACACCATGACCGTCTACGACAATCTCGCCTTCCCGCTCAGGAACCGGCACGTGCCGGAGGCCCGGGTGGACGCGGCGGTGCGCGAGACGGCCGAGATGATCGGCCTCACGGACAAGCTCTCGAAGCGCGCCCGGGGGCTGACGGCGGACGAGAAGCAGAAGATCTCGCTCGGCCGCGGGCTGGTGCGCCAGGACGTCAACGCCATCCTGTTCGACGAGCCGCTCACGGTCATCGACCCGCACATGAAGTGGCAGCTGCGGTCGCAGTTGAAGCTGCTGCACAAGCGCTTCGGCTTCACGATGATCTACGTGACCCACGACCAGACCGAGGCGCTGACCTTCGCCGACAAGGTGGTGGTGATGTACGACGGCGAGGTGGTGCAGATCGGCACGCCCGGCGAACTGTTCGAGCGCCCGCGCCACACGTTCGTCGGCTATTTCATCGGCTCGCCGGGCATGAACGTGATGCCGGCCGAGGTGGCGGGCCGGGAAGCCCGGGTCGGCGGCCACCTGGTGCCGCTGCCGCGCGCCTACCGGCGCCCCACCGGCAAGGTGGAACTCGGCGTGCGACCCGAGTTCGTCCGCCTCGTGGACAGCCGCGACGGCGTGCCCATCACGGTCAAGTCCGTGGAGGACGTCGGCCGCTACCGGATCGTGCGGGCGCGGCTCGGCGACCAGGACCTGAACGCCGTCGTCAAGGAGGGCGTCTCCATCCCGGCGAACCCGCGCGCGGTGTTCGAGCCCTCCGGCGTCAACGTCTACGCCGACAGCCACATCGTCGAGCCGGAGGCCTGAGCCATGGAAAAGACCTGGAACAACAAGGCCTGGTTCATGGTGCTGCCGGTGCTGCTGCTGGTGGCCTTCTCGGCGGTGATCCCGCTGATGACGGTGGTGAACTATTCGGTCCAGGACACCTTCGGGAACAACGAGTTCTTCTGGGCCGGCACGGAATGGTTCAAGGAG
>NZ_JACDIS010000029.1 GCF_013839525.1 Chthonobacter rhizosphaerae | reverse complement strand
CGCACCCGACAGGGTGTGACGCCATTTCCGATGCCGTGGTCTGACGTGCGGCTCTGTTGATTCAAGGGCTTACGTCGGACCGGGCGAGGACACAAGACGGTCTTGTTCTACGGGCTGTTTCATGGCGCGTAGCCTCTAACCGCTCGGCCCTTGCGCCGCTAGGTGGTGCCGGAACGCTCGTTGGTTTCGGGAAGGCGCGCTTTGATTTCGACTTCTGGGACGGCGGTTCGGTATCTTTGGGGCTGTTCTAATCCGGAGTTCCAGATGCAGTCCTTCCTTCCCTACCGCCACCTAATTCCGTCCAGCGCCGTGGTGCGTGAGAGCCGGGCAATCAGCCGTGCTGCTGCTCTTGGCGGCTACACTCACCCTTTTGATGCAAGTTCGCTCGCCAAGCAGTGCCTCGTTGAACAGGTGGTCGCGGCCGCGATTGGTCTGGGTGTTCAGGTCAAGAGCCATACGTGGGACGAGACCCAGAGCGGAGGTATTGAGGTTATGTTCCGCGTGGGCTCCTCTGAGGATCAGATGGTCCTAAAGCTCGGTCTGTGACAGCACCGACAGCCAGAGCGTCCGACCCACGCTCTCGGACATCGTCAACCTCACACGATCACGACCGGCTCTCCGAGAGCAGTCAGCTTGGCGAATAGCCGATGGTGATCGTTCACGAGCGGCATCCGGACGGCGATGCAGTCGAGCATCTGGCAACGCTCCCCACAGCCGATCTGCTCGATAGCGTGCTCTGCGTTTGACTGGCTAATGACGATGCAGCGTTCTCCGAGAGACATGAACTGCGGGACGGCGAGAGCAACGGCGGTGCGGTCCTCGTTCGTGTCGAAAGCGATAGCATGGCCGAGGAACTCGGCGTCGAAGGCCAGTCCGTGGTTGGGCAGATTGATCTGCTCGGCGGCGTCTGTCAGGGCTTCATAGCGAGCGAGGTAGTGTTCAAGGTGCATGGGGCGGGGCTCCGAAGGGACGATTGTGCCCTGCTATTTAGGCCGTGCCCAACGCGATCATTGTTGAAATCATTGATATAAATAGAGATAAGGCTGCCGTAATTAGTGACGCGGCCCATCCTTGGCAGGTATACTGCCGGAATAGTTCGCCCAGGAGTTATAGGGGGTCTACTCCACCCCGCAACGCGAACCGGGAAATAAAGGCTACGGCCGACGACCGGGGGATGAGGTAGGGCGACCGACCGAGACGGACATCACCGGCACAATGCTGGGTGAGTAACGGCTGCTCGGCAGAGGGTCTGAATGGACCGCTTTGCAAGAAGGCACTGCACAAGGAGGACGAGTGCGTCTTGCACGATTTGACCCTCGTCCGCGTGCACCGGTTCCAACAGCGTGGTGCACGAGCTTCAGCCTAAAAACTGATAACCGTTTTGGTCTTTATGACCAGGGATGGGCCGCTACAAGCTGGTACAGGGAAACCGCCAGCCGCCGCCGTAAAGGTGGCTACGTGGCCGTTGAAGCGCATGCCATCTGGCGTGTGTCATACCCCCCTCTGATTGACGGATGTTCGTCGGTCGGGGGGGGGAGAAAGCGCATGCTTCTTCAGTCCATGATCTCTTCAAATCCACAAGCGAGTCGCTGACGGCCGTGAAGAACGAGCGCAAGCGAGTGACAAGGCCAGTCAGCACCCGGACAAGGTACGGTGAGAGAGAACGAGCGCAAGCGAGGACTCGGGAACCGGGCCGAAGGCTGGGTCAGGTGACGTGCTGGATAAGGGGTTGCGCAGGGCGCAACACCCTGACGGCTCGCCTGAACGGCACTCACTTCGTTCGCTCCGCTCTGACGGCAGCCGTCGTGATTGACATCACTTCGTGGAGACGAGAGAGGACGACACCCGGTGAGAAGAGGTGTCTTCGTGAAGCGCACTCGCTGGTGCTCGTGGCTTCAAGGAGACGACCTGACGGCCGTCTGGCCGCGCCTCGCATCCGCTCGCCCCGACCAGAGAGGGCCGTGGAGAAGAGAGTGGGAGGGGTGCCGGGCATGGAATTGCGCCCGGAGTGATCGGAGTCGCGATCACATCAAGCAGTCACGGTCTCGGACGCGATCAGCCAGCGTCCTTCCTCACGCCTCAGAGCGATCATAAGAACCGTCTCCCCCGTGTTGGTCGGGAACCGTTGGAGAGCCCAAGCGGATGATCCGTCTCCTTCGCATCGGAGCGTCTCGAAGAACGTTATCCTGGCTCCGCTCCTGAACTCCTGCTCGAACGCTACTCGGATCGCTTCGCGGCCGAAGGCGACCACCGGCCCCGGATTGGCGTAGATGGCGTCGCTCGTGTAGTAGCTCGCCGCCTCAGCCGCATCGCCCCTGTTGAAGGCGCTCACGAACCGGCGGGTCAGTTCGTCGATCTCATCCTGAAGGTCCATCAGGTCTCTCCAGTCCGGCAATCAGATGCGGCCTCATCAAGGTCAAGCCTCAGCACGCGCTTCTACGTTACGACGGTCGCACGTTCGACCGAGCAGGCGGTAGACGCTTGTCCGCCCGATTCCGAGTTGCCGCGCGATCTCTGCACCGCCCTTACCCTCGGACCGCAGCTTCCGGATCACGTCGGCGTTGATGGTTGGCTTGCGACCCATGTAGCGGCCCTCGGCCTTGGCCTTGCGGATGCCCTCCATCTGGCGGTCGCGCCGGATCGCCGTCTCGAACTCCGCAAACACACCCAGCATCTGAAGGAATGCGCGCCCGGCGGCCGTGCTCGTATCGATGGGCTGTTCAGTTGCCCGCATGCCAACTCCTCGGGCTTCAAGATCGCGGACGATGTTGGCCAGATCGGCGAGAGAACGGGCCAACCGGTCGATCCGGGTCACGACCAGCACATCCCCGGCCCGCAGAAACGAGAGCACGGTCGCCAGTTCGGTCCTGCCCTTCGTGCTGGTGCCGGAAACCTGTTCGCTACGGACGATCTCGCACCCGGCCGCCCTAAGGGTCTCGATTTGAATCGAACAGTCCTGATCCGAGGACGAGACACGAGCATAGCCGATCAGCGTCATTCAGCCTCCACCTGTTCCGTTTGGGTTTAGACCATCTCCGGCCATCGTCCCGGATGACGGAAACCTACTCTATCAGAACAGGCCAGCAGGCTCGGGCGGAACTGCCGTTTGGGTTTACATGAAAGGGACAGGG
>NZ_JACDIS010000028.1 GCF_013839525.1 Chthonobacter rhizosphaerae | reverse complement strand
ATCCACGCATTCGTCGGCCGCCGCACGACGCGCCGCCGCCTTCTGTTTGCCGGGCGGGTCCGTGCGTTCCGAGGCCCGAACGCACGAAAGCCCCGGCGAGGGGGCTCGCGCGGGGTGTGTGATCCGGTCTCGTGTGGAGAAGGCTTGGTGTTTTCTGTCTCGTGGTCCTGATCTTGGCTGGCCTGGCAGCGACCTACTCTCCCGCGTCTTGAGACGAAGTACCATGGGCGCTGGGGACTTTCACGGCCGAGTTCGGGATGGGATCGGGTGCTTCATTCCCCGCCATAGCCACCAGGCCGGCGAAGATCAGGATGACGGGTCTTTGAAGGGGGCAGTCGGGCTTAGGCAGTCGGCAGTCGGAAGGGGGAGGCGGTTGGACCCGCGCCGCTTTTCCGACTGCCGACTGCCTACTCACGACTGCCGTCCTTTGACGGACGCGATCGTGTCTTGGATCTTGATAATGAGAGCGATGAAGCCGGTCGAGCGATTAGTACCGGTAAGCTTCGCGCGTTGCCGCGCTTCCACACCCGGCCTATCGACGTGGTGGTCTACCACGGCTCTGATAGGGAGCACTGGTTTTGAGGTTCGTTTCCCGCTTAGATGCCTTCAGCGGTTATCGAGTCCGTACATAGCTACCCTGCTATGCGGCTGGCGCCACAACAGGTCCACCAGAGGTACGTCCATCCCGGTCCTCTCGTACTAGGGACAGATCCTCTCAATACTCCTACACCCACGGCAGATAGGGACCGAACTGTCTCACGACGTTCTGAACCCAACTCACGTACCACTTTAAACGGCGAACAGCCGTACCCTTGGGACCTGCTCCAGCCCCAGGATGTGATGAGTCGACATCGAGGTGCCAAACGATGCCGTCGATATGGACTCTTGGGCATCATCAGCCTGTTATCCCCGGCGTACCTTTTATCCGTTGAGCGATGGCCCGTCCACGAGGGACCACCGGATCACTATGGCCGTCTTTCGACTCTGCTCGACGTGTCAGTCTCGCAGTCAGGCAGGCTTATGCCATTGCACTCGTCGAGCGATTTCCGACCGCTCTGAGCCCACCTTCGCGCGCCTCCGTTACTCTTTGGGAGGCGACCGCCCCAGTCAAACTACCCACCACACACTGTCCCGGGCCCAGATGATGGGTCGCGGTTAGACAGTCATGACGATAAGGGTGGTATTTCAAGGATGGCTCCACGAGAGCTGGCGCCCCCGCTTCAAAGCCTACCACCTATCCTACACATGCCGACACGAATGCCAGTGTGAAGCTATAGTAAAGGTGCACGGGGTCTTTCCGTCTGACCGCAGGAACCCCGCATCTTCACGGGGAATTCAATTTCACTGAGGTTGTGCTGGAGACAGCGGGGAAGTCGTTACGCCATTCGTGCAGGTCGGAACTTACCCGACAAGGAATTTCGCTACCTTAGGACCGTTATAGTTACGGCCGCCGTTTACCGGGGCTTCAATTCGGAGCTTGCACCCCTCCTCTTAACCTTCCGGCACCGGGCAGGCGTCAGACCCTATACGTCGCCTTATGGCTTCGCAGAGCCCTGTGTTTTTGTTAAACAGTCGCCACCCCCTCGTCTGTGCCCCCCCGACATGGTTGCCCACGCCGAGGGCCTCCTTCTCCCGAAGTTACGGAGGCAATTTGCCGAGTTCCTTCAGCACAGTTCGCTCAAACGCCTTGGTATGCTCTACCAGTCCACCTGTGTCGGTTTCGGGTACGGTCTGATGCAGGGGCTATTTCCTGGAACGCCTTCACGGCCCCTCCAATCCGATAAGGAGGAACCATACACGGCATCCGTCACCACCTGCTGGCCGGGGACTGTTCACCCCGTTCCCATCGACTACGCCTTTCGGCCTCGCCTTAGGGGCCGGCTAACCCTGCGCAGATTAGCTTTACGCAGGAACCCTTGGACTTTCGGCGAGGGTGTCTCTCACACCCTTTATCGTTACTCATGTCAGCATTCTCACTTCCGATACCTCCAGAAGCCCTCGCGGGTCTTCCTTCACAGGCCTACGGAACGCTCCGCTACCACTTGGCATTGCTGCCAAATCCGCAGCTTCGGTGCACGGCTTGAGCCCCGTTACATTGTCCGCGCAGGAACCCTTGTTTAGACCAGTGAGCTGTTACGCTTTCTTTAAATGATGGCTGCTTCTAAGCCAACATCCTGGTTGTTTTGGGATTCCCACATCGTTTCACACTTAGCCGTGACTTCGGGACCTTAGCTGGCGGTCAGGGTTGTTTCCCTTTTCACGACGGACGTTAGCACCCGCCGTGTGTCTGCCGGATAGCACTCTTGAGTATTCGGAGTTTGGTTAGGTTTGGTAAGTCTGTGGGACCCCCTAGCCCATCCAGTGCTCTACCCCTCAAGGTGTTCATCCGACGCTCTACCTAAATAGATTTCGCGGAGAACCAGCTATTTCGAGGTTTGATTGGCCTTTCACCCCTAGTCACAAGTCATCCCCGACTTTTTCAACAGGCGTGGGTTCGGTCCTCCAGTGCGTGTTACCGCACCTTCAACCTGCTCATGACTAGATCACCTCGTTTCGGGTCTATTGCTACGAACTCATTCGCCCTGTTCAGACTCGCTTTCGCTGCGCCTACACCTATCGGCTTAAGCTTGCTCGCAACAATAAGTCGCTGACCCATTATACAAAAGGTACGCCGTCACCCAGGACAAACCTTGGGCTCCGACTGTTTGTAGGCATCCGGTTTCAGGTGCTGTTTCACTCCCCTCGTCGGGGTGCTTTTCACCTTTCCCTCACGGTACTGGTTCGCTATCGGTCGCTGAGGAGTACTTAGGCTTGGAGGGTGGGCCCCCCATGTTCAGACAGGATTGCACGTGTCCCGCCTTACTCAAGGATCATCGGAGCGAGTACGCCTACGGGGCTGTCACCCATATCGCCCGCCTTTCCAGACGGTTCGGCTTGAACTCCAATGACCACTGGCCTGGTCCGCGTTCGCTCGCCACTGATGTCCTTTCCTGCAGGTACTTAGATGTTTCACTTCCCTGCGTTCGCCTCTAATCCCCTATGTGTTCAGGGATCAGATACCTTCATCTGACACCACGAAGCGCGAACCCGCCCCGGATCCTGCAAGGATCCGGCACGACCTCACGGTTCGGGATGTCGAAGGTGGGTTTCCCCATTCGGAGATCCCCGGATCAAAGCCTGTTCGCGGCTCCCCGGAGCTTATCGCAGCGTACCACGTCCTTCATCGCC
>NZ_JACDIS010000027.1 GCF_013839525.1 Chthonobacter rhizosphaerae | reverse complement strand
AAGAGCTTGGACCGACCATCCACCGAATCCCATCATGTGGCGGCTCGCCCGACCACGGACAGAAGCAAGGAACCCGCGGCGCGCTCCGGAAACGGCCTTGACGGAGATAGACCGAATACAGAAACAGATCATCGGGATCCTGAAGGAGCACCAGGCGGGGATCGGCGTCGCCGACCTCTGCCGCAAGCACGGGATCTCGGACGCGACCTTCTACACGTGGCGATCGAAGTACGCCGGAATGGAGGTGTCCGAGGCCAAGCGGCTGAAGGCGCTGGAGGAGGAGAACGCCAAGCTGAAGAAGCTGCTGGCGGAATCGATGCTCGACGTGTCGACGCTCCGTGAGGCTCTCGGAAAAAACTTCTGACGCCCAGTTCCCGGAGGCAGTTTGTGACCTGGGCGATCACCGAGAAGGGCTACTCGCAGCGACGCGCCTGCGGGCTGGTCGGCATGGAGCCGAAGACCTACCGCTATGCGTCGAAGCGACCGGACGATGGCGCTCTGCGCGAGCGGCTGAAGGGCTTGGCGCGCGAGCGGCGTCGGTTCGGCTACAGGCGGCTGCTAATCCTCTTGCGCCGGGACGGCATCGAGCTGAACCACAAGAAGCTGTTCCGCCTCTACAAGGAGGAGCGGCTGACGGTGCGTCGGCGCGGCGGTCGCAAGCGGGCGCTCGGCACGAGAGCTCCGATGGCGCTGCCGCAGGGACCCAACCAGCGCTGGAGCCTCGACTTCGTCTCCGACGTGCTCGCCGACGGGAGACGCTTCCGGGTCCTGGTGGTGGTCGACGACTTCACGCGGGAGTGCCTGGCCCTTGTGGCCGACACGTCGCTGTCCGGTCGCCGGGTTGCCCGCGAACTCGACCGTCTCATCGAAGTCCGAGGCAAGCCGCTGATGGTGGTGAGCGACAATGGCACCGAACTGACGTCTCACGCCATCCTCCGCTGGCAGCAGGACCACGGCGTCGAATGGCACTACATCGCCCCCGGCAAGCCGATCCAGAACGCCTTCGTGGAGAGCCTCAACGGCCGCTTCCGCGACGAATGCCTCAACGAGCATCTCTTCCAGGGCTTGTCGGCAGCCAGGAGGATCGTCGAGGCTTGGCGCCTCGACTACAACGACGAACGCCCGCACACCAGTCTGGGCGGTCTCACCCCGAACGAGTTCGCAGCCCGGTCCAAGACGGACCAGAACCAGAACGGATTCTGGTTATGAACGAGGGCATGATGGGGGCAAGGTCCTGGGTGATGGTGACCCGGCGCTCCGGATCCCACAGCACGAATTTGAGCGCTTAACCCGATTTGTGAACGTTCCGCGCGCTATCCCACGTAATTAGACGCGTCCACCAACTTCGTCTAAGTGGTTAAGCAACCCCGCAGGATCTTCAAAGACCCTGTATGCTCCGGCGCGTTCCAATTCGTCGGATCCATAGCCTCCGCAGAGAAGACCAACGCCCAGGGCACGGCACCGCTGCGCCGCCAGCATATCCCAGATGCTGTCTCCAACCACCACGGCAGTCTCGATTCGGATGCCGAGCCGTTCGGCGGCTGCGAGAAACAGGTCCGGGTCGGGCTTGGCATACTTGACGAGATCGCGAGTGATGACCGGCGCGGAGCCTGGATCGAGCCCGAGCGCCACCAAATTCTGCGCCGCGGTTTCCATCCGGCCACTCGTCGCGATCGCCCATCGTATTCCATTGTCATCGAGGGTGCGCAACAGGTCGATAGCGCCGGGAAAGGGATGGATGCGTGCGGCCTGGCGTTGATAAGCCCGGGCGTGGGACTGGCGCAGGCGATCGATCCGATCCTCGTTGATCTCCAGACCCGTCTCACGAAGCAGCTGGTTGGTGAACAGGCCGCCGCTCATGCCGATCTTCCGATGAATACGCCAAACCGACAGCTGGATACCCTCCTCCTCGAGAGCCTCCTGCCAGGCGAGAACGTGGTGGTAGACGCTGTCGACTAGCGTGCCATCGAGATCGAAGATGAAGGTCGTCTCCTGTCGCATGGATCGTGGCTCCTGCTTGTAAAAGACGGTCGGGCCGACGTACGGAAACGGCCTTGGCCCGACCGGCTTTGGTCGGCGTCAGACGTCGCTGGTTTTCCTGCGGATATCAGCCGAAATCTTCCACTCTCTCAATTTATAGACGGTGCCCGGGCGGGGTCGCGCTTTTTCGCCGCCCTCGCGCATGCGCCGTTTGAAGCTGTGGATCGGGGTAGCGAGATCATCGATCCGAATTTCCACCACCGACGGTCCATCATGCGCGAAGGCGCGGTCGAGCGCGGGACCGATGTCATCAGGCTTCTCCACATATATGCCGAGAAGCCCGAGACCGCTCGCCGCCTGCGCGAAATTGGGCTGGCAGCTTTGGTTCTCCAGCATGGCCGACTGCACGTTCTTGAAGAAAATCTCCTGCCAGAGCTGGATCCAGCCGAGTCTTCCATTGTTCAGGACGATGTTCACAATTCGCTGGTTTTGTTGCAGCTGAGTGGCAAGCTCGCCGATTGTATAGGAAAAGCCGCCGTCGCCGGCCACGGTCACGATGCGAGCATCAGGCCGCGTAGCTGCGGCGCCGATTGCTGCCGGTGTAGAGTAACCAAGGCCGCCTTGCCCCCGGGCGTAAAGGAACTGGCGCCCCGCCTTGCGGGCTGGCAGAAAGTTGGCGATCCACCCCGCCGAAAAACTCGCGTCGGATACGACAATGTCGTCAGGGCTGAGCCGCCTGGCGAGTTCCGCCATAGCCCGCGGCGGGTTTATCGGGATTTGCTCGCTGGCGATCTCCTCCGCCTTTTGCGCCTCACCGTCGGCCTTGACCGTCTCGATCCGGTCCAGCCACGCCGGATGGGTCTGCGGCTCCAGACGGTCGATAAGAAGCGCAAGCGCTTCCTTTACATCGCCAAATAGGCTCACGGTCGGCTGAAACGTCCGGCCGTGCTCATTTGGATCGCAATCAATGGTGATGGTGGCCTGCTCGGGCAGCGGAAGAGTCCAGTTCATAGCCGTGTTCTGGCTGGCCTTTGATCCGCACCAGATTACCAGATCGGCTTCCTTGATCAGCTCGATAGCGGCATATGAGCCAAGTGGATTTAATGTGCCCGCCGCGTATGACAGTGTTTCCGGGACCGATCCGCGCCCCGTCAAGCTGGTGACGACCAGACCGCCGAGCCGTTCCGCGAAGGCGACCGCCTCCTCCGACGCGTCCGCGCCGTGAACACCACCGCCATACACGATTGCCGGCCGTCGTGCCGCCCGGATCAGGTCCAACGCCTGCTCGATGGAGGACCGGACCGGAGCGGAGCGGACGAAAGGAGCTCGGCTCGCTCGGGTGTCCACCGCGATCTTGAGGACGGATTCGTCCCACTCGGCGTCAAAAATGTCGTGGGGGATGATCAAGGCGACAGGCCCCGGGCGCGGTGCCGTCGCAACACGGAACGCGGTGCGGATTAGATCCGGCAGCGCCGATGCGGACGGAACCAGCCAAGCATCCTTGGAGAACGTCTTGAAGAAGGACAACTGGTCGAAGCCCTGGGAGGCTATCCCCTTCTCCTTCAAAGAGAGCCAGTCGAGAGGTAGTTCGCCGACAATCCCGATCATCGGGATCGAAGCGTTCAGGGCCTCCAAGAAGCCGGCCGGCAGGAGATTGGCGCCAGGGCCGACCGTAACGTCGCAAACGCCGGGCTTGCCCGTCAGGCGAGCATAAGCATCTGCCGCATAGGCGGCGTTGCGTTCATCACGCATGAGAACATGACGGATCCGGTCTGTGCGACGGGATATTCCGTCATGAAGCGCCGTTGTCTGGCCGCCCGGCATGCCGAAGACGAGTTCGACGCCGTACTGCGCCAGCATTTCGGCAACAAGATCTCCGATATGCGCCATAGCAAGACTACTCCAAGATATCAGGGGGAACCGCGGCATGGAGAGGTATCGGGTGCCGCCGTTCGGGACAGAAGATCGCGGGGTGCACGAAGCTTGAGGTATCCTCGCGCCCCGCGTCATGTTCGAAGTGTCAGTTCGACTTGGCGTCGGCCCAGCTCTTGACGAGCTCGTCGTAGTTGACGGTCATCGGCTGCGGCTTCTCGTTCTCCAGCTTGGGCTGCGGGGCGAGGGTGCCGTTGGCCTTGGCCTGCT
>NZ_JACDIS010000026.1 GCF_013839525.1 Chthonobacter rhizosphaerae | reverse complement strand
AAGAGCTTGGACCGACCATCCACCGAATCCCATCATGTGGCGGCTCGCCCGACCACGGACAGAAGCAAGGAACCCGCGGCGCGCTCCGGAAACGGCCTTGACGGAGATAGACCGAATACAGAAGCAGATCATCGGGATCCTGAAGGAGCACGAGGCGGGGATCCCAGTCTCGGACCTGTGCCGCAAGCATGGGGTCAGCGACGCGAGCATCTACAAATGGAAGGCCCGTTTCGGCGGGATGGAGGTATCCGAGGCCAAGCAGCTGAAGGCGCTCGAGGACGAGAATGCCAAGCTGAAGCGGATGCTAGCCGATGCAATGCTCGACAACGTCGCGCTGAAGGATCTCCTGGGAAAGAAGTAGTAACGCCCGCTGCCGAGCGGAGAGCTGTCGCGCATCTTGTGGCGAAGCACGGGATGAGCGAACGGCGGGCGTGTAAAGCCACCGGCTTCTGCCGCATGACTATGAGATATAGGACCACCCGCGGGGATGACGCTCCGCTACGCGAACGCATGAAGGCCATCGCCCAGGAACGGCGACGGTTCGGCTACAGGCGTCTGCATGTGCTGCTCCGGCGCGAAGGCTTCGAGGTCAACCACAAGCGGCTGTTCCGGCTCTACCGCCAGGAGCGCCTGACGGTCCGCCGCCGGGGTGGCCGCAAGCGGTCGACCGGAACACGGGCGCCGATGATGATCCCGCTGCGACCGAACGAGCGCTGGTCGCTCGACTTCGTGGCCGACCAGATGACGGACGGTCGGCGCTTCCGAATTCTGGCGATCGACGATGACTGCACCCGCGAGTGCGTGGCGCTGGTGGCGGAAACGTTGTTGTCGGGTGTAAAAGTTGCTCGCGAACTCGACAGGCTGCTGGCAGAGCGCCGCAGGCCGAAGATGATCGTGAGTGATTGACGAGGATTAGGAAACGATCCAGTGGATCGTTTCCCCGAGGAGGGGCAGCGAGCTTACCTCCAACGCCATCCTGGCACGGGTTGACGCGGCGAGGGTCGAGTGGCATTACATCGCGCCCGGCAAGCCGATGCAAAATGGCTTCATCGAAAGCTTCAACGGCCGTCTGCCGGACGAGATGTTGAATGTCGAAGACGCGTAGCGGCTAGGGTCTGTTCTCTAGCCTGACCCAGGCCAGAGCCGCGCTCACGCGGTGGCGGCTCGACTACAACACCACGCGGCCGGACTCAAAGCTCGGATGGCAGACGCCGGTCGACTTCGCGGCCACGTTCCACCTGCGGCGAGATCAGACGCTGCGCAACGTGAATGGCTCCGCATTTGCCCACACCGTTCAACCCACCCGTGAGGGTCAAACCAACCGCCCGAACGAACTTAAGGCTGGATAAAAACTGGGGGCAACGTCACAGAACATGCTTCAAACTGGATTAACTCACAGGGGTACGGTCAAACGATCCAGATTAGGCCGACGGGAATTGTTACTGCCTAATCGGCCTTGTCGCGGCGGTGAAAGATAGCAAACTACGCCGAGCATGTTCTCGGCCAATAGAGCGAACAATAAGAACTGAGTAGATATTCTGTTAAGCATATGTTTGGACTTACGACAGTCAGACTCGATCGCATGCTTTGATTCACAAATCTGCAGTTTTTAACGCTGAAGCTAGCGTGAACGTCACACTCTAGGTGAGCTCATGACGGCGCTTGATTCTGTCTCTGCTAACACCCATCTGCAACGTAGTGCCGAGGACCTGCTGGAGAACCTTGCACATCCTGTTCTCCTCGTAGGGGAGGATGGGAAAGTTGAATATGCTAATATCGCTGGGCAGGCCTGCCTTGGCGGCTGGATCCTTGGCCTGTGTTTTCAAGATCTTTTCCCTGACCACTTAGAGACGCTCTCGATATCGACGCTGGCTCGCGAACCATTTGTGCTCGTTTCAAGAACGCATATCCGCTTCCGTGCTTTAATCGGATCGGTGACTCGCGGAGCCGTACTACTGAGCCTCTTTCCGGATACCAGCCAAGCGCCCGCGCTCAGTTCCGAAGGAGACGAATTGACTGGCCTTCTGAAGCGCAGAGACATGAACGATCGCTTGGACCAAGTGCTATCTGCCAATTCCAACAGTGTTGCCGTCCACTGTTTGGACCTCGATCGCTTCAAGGTTGTCAATGACACGCTCGGCCACGGCGTCGGCGACCTCCTGCTCAGAAAGGTTGCAGACCGTCTCCGCACTGCCTGCCGGAAGGAGGACCACATTGCTCGCGTCGGTGGCGACGAGTTTATCGTCGTCCAGACAAGCGTCGCTGACGCGAAAGATGCCGAACGTTTGGCCTCGCGTTTAGTGGATTTGATCGGACGAACATACGTCTTAAGTGGCCATACGGTCAATATCGGCGTCAGCATAGGCGTCGCCTTAGGAGAGGGGTGCGTTGTCGGACGAGACTTGCTACGCAACGGGGACTTAGCACTTTACGAGGCGAAGCGCGCTGGCCGGGGCCGCTTTCGCGTGTTCGAGCCTGGTATGGACGCCGCCTTGCGCGAGCGACGCGAACTCGAGATCGAGCTCCGCCGTGCTCTCGCGCTGAAGCAGTTCGAGGTTCATTATCAGCCCTTTGTAGACCTAAGCTCTGACAGGGTAATAGGTTTCGAGGCACTCGTTCGCTGGAACCACCCAACGCGCGGGCGTATCTCGCCCGCCGATTTCATCCCTCTCGCGGAAGAGACAGGGCTTATCAACAAGATCGGCGAGTGGGTGCTGCGCACTGCCTGCACTACGGCAGCAGGATGGGCTGATGACCTGACGGTGGCAGTCAATATCTCTCCGGTGCAGTTTAAAGCGGATACGCTGGTGGATTCGATCGTGTCCGCGCTCGGCCAAGCGGGTTTGCCACCGCACCGGCTTGAGATCGAGATCACCGAGAGTGCACTCCTTGACAACACCGACAGCGTATTGCGAACGCTCCACGCCCTGCGCAACCTCGGTGTGCAGATCTCAATGGACGACTTCGGTACAGGCTACTCGTCGCTCAGCTATCTCCAGAAGTTTCCTTTTCATAAAATCAAAATCGATCGCTCCTTCGTGCAGAGCGCCGAGGCGGGCAGCGACAGCGAAGCCATACTTAGGGCCATTGCAGGACTCGGTGTTAGCCTGGGCATGGCAATCACGGCGGAGGGCGTCGAGACAATCGAACAACTCGAGCGCATCCGCAGTGAGCATTGCACTTATGTGCAGGGTTATTTTACAGGCCGCCCAGTGCCAGCGGACCGTATCAACTCCTTTCTATCCCCTTGAAGGAGAGCCTTATGTCAGAGCCGCTCTACCAACTCGTCTATTACAGCCGGAATGCCATTCGCGGCGATGAAACCGCCTTTGCCAAAGCCATTGCCGCCATTCTGACGGCGAGTCGCCGCAATAACCCGCTGGTGGGCATCACGGGCGCCCTCCTGTTCAACGCTGGTTGCTTCGCTCAGGTGCTAGAAGGCTCGCTGGATGCAGTTGAGGCGACCTTCGAGCGCATTCAGCAGGACGAGCGACATGGTGATGTCTCGCTCCTGGCTTTAGAGCCAATTGCTGCGCGTTCGTTCAGCAACTGGGCAATGGGCTTTGTCGGGCACTCGCGCGAGAACGCCGACCGCTTCGCCGCGATCGGTCTCGACAGCGGCTTCGATCCAGAGCGTCTAGGAGGACAACGAATTCACGAAATCTTGCGAGAACTTGTCATCCAGGAGGAAGTCGTGGCCGCCTGATTGATGTATTTCGGCGTGCAGCTTTGGGTCTGACTCAATCTCGCTGCAGGCTTGCGGCTTGATCGCTTCGGGGGAAGCGGAGGAATCGGCAGATGGTCGAGCGACTTCGCCCTGGAGATATTGTCCCGGCCGGATTTGTCGTCGAGGACGCGAAGATCACCGAGGGATTTCCGTGCTGAGCGTCCGGTCCGCCGCGGTGCGGGCACAATGCCCGAGTTGCGGAACCTGGTCCTCCCGGGTTCAGAGCAGCTATCGTCGAACGGCTTCTGATCTGCCCCTTTCCGGTCGGGCGGCTTCGTTGGCGGAAAGGGTCCGGCGATTTCACTGCGACGGCGCTCAACGCACGCGGCGGATCTTTGCCGAACGCCACGGCGAGGAGATCCTCGCTCCGTTCGCGCGGAGGACCGGCAGACTGGAGATCGTCGTTCATCATCTCGGACTGGCGCTCGGCGGTGGTCCGGGCGCGGGGTTCGCGCGGCGGCTCCAGGTGCCCGTCAGCAACGACACGCTGATCCGGGTTGTCCGACGTCGGGCGACAGCGAAGGCCTACGCGCCACCCCGGGCCGTGGGCATCGACGACTTCGCCTTCCGCCGCAACTGCCGATACGGAACGATCGTGGTCGATCTGGAGAACCGCGGATCCTGAAGCTGTTGCCCGTTCGTGAACCCGCCACCGTCATCGCTTGGCTGAAGGCCCATGCCTCCGTCGAGGTCGTCGCCCGAGACCGGGGCGGAGGCTACAGTGAGGCGTCACCCGTGCCCTTCCGGCCGTGCAGCAAGTCGCTGATCGCTGGCACCTGATGGAGAATGCCAGCCGCGCATTTCTCGATACTGTTCGCGGAGCGTTGCAACGAATCCGGTCGGTGATAGGCGGTACGGCCCTCATTCCTGCTCTGCTGAGTTCAGCGAAACGACTGCAGATCGAAGGATCGGCAAGGCGTCGGCAAACAAACGACACCGTGCTTGCGATGAAAGAGGAGGGACGATCGATCAAGGAGATCGCCCTTGCGGCGGGTCTCGCCCGGGGAACTGCGAATGCGCCGCGCTGGGCATCGGTTGCCGCCTTCTCTCTATTGGACCGGAATAGAAGTTGGCGGTTTCAACGCCAGCAAGTCAACACGATGCAATGTCCATCGCTACATCGCGGTTAGCATGTCAGCCATGGAACAGCAGGTTCGGTGTCTTGCCGGATTATTTGTCACTTGGCGCGCAGACCACCGTTCGCCGTAGGTGAAACCGAGTGCCATCGGCAGCACACTGAAGGATGTCGGAAAGCTACAGCACCCTATTCGCTGTCCATGTTCCGAATTGGCTTGCCCTCTCGATCAATGCTCGTGTAAATTTTACGGTCGTCGCGAGTTTTAAATATCCACCGGCATTCGTTCCCCGACATCGCAGCCATTGCTAAACTCGTATGAGTGACAGTGCCGCCGGTGCTTTTCACTTTGGCAGCATGCTTGCGGCGAAAGGACCGACGAAGGCGTACGCGGATTGATTGTGGACCTGTCGCCAGCCTGTGACGGATCACGGCGGCGGCGTAGCAATGCGCGCCACCGCTCCGGCATGTCATTCAGCCGGGGTTGACGCACGAGTCAGCGCCGATGTTCACTGGGTATCCCGCCGAACCTGTGCGGCTTTCACAAACTGGGACACGCGGCCCACCTCCATAGGCTCTGCGATGCGAGGCCGCCGAGTGTTCGGCTTGGCTCTCATTCCCTTGCTGGCTGTCCGGCTAGGACGTGGGTGGTGGCTGCGGAAGGCAGACCGACGCAATTCCAATGCCCGCTCCGCGTTGCCGATCAGCTCCGCCCGTGCTGCGAATGCTCCCCGTCGCGACTGTTCCTTGTTGACGCGCTGCACGGCCGCGGCGAGCAGTGTAAGCTTTTCTCGGCTTCCCGCATCATCCGTGGCCGGACGGATGCCCACGGGAGCTGATTTGCCTCTCAGTTCGCGCCGCTGTTGGCTCGCGATGTTGCGAGCGCGCGACCGCCGCTCCCGAAGCTGGTCCAGCAGCTGTCGGATATCGTCGTCCGCAAGCTCCGCGAGTTGCGGGTAGTGCGACTGCTTCACAAGCGAAGCCTCGTCTTCCTTCAAGAATCGGCTCTCCGATCGAATGTTGGTTGCCACGTTGGTCCTCCATGTTTCGAAAGGCAAACGTCAGCGGATCCAAGAGGTTGCGGTGCTCTGGATGGCTCTGGACTAGTAGGGCGGACAGAAGCGATCACCATCTTACCGCCCCGTTACCGCTTTCTGCCTTAGATGCAGCCGCTACTGAATAGAAAACGTTCTGAAAAACAATACTGCTCCGGATTCTTCGCATCCTGCGTTCATCATAGACCGGTGAAGCTCAAGTCACTAAGCTGCATGGAAGTTGGTTCATAGGGGAATCGCGGTGCGCAGGCGTAATCTGCTTCTTTTGCTGGCTGCGCTGGTTCCTCTCGTCCTCCTTTCGGCAGGCCTGGCGTGGCACTTCCTGGGCCAGCGCCTGGAAGGCATTCACGACAAGGCCCAGATCGTCTCGGACGAACCAATTGAGTATGTCAACCACGAACTCGCCTAAAACATCCAGCTCCTCGAGATGCTTCCCGCGTCCCCGATCCTGGACGATCGCGAACCCGATTCTGCCCAATTCCATGACCTGGCTTTTCGCTTCATCGGGCGACTTCCGCTATGGGACCGGATAATCCTCAACAGCCGAAACGGGTGCCAGCTTGTGAACACGGTAGTGCTATTCGGCTCGCCCTTGCCCCGCACGATAGTTCCGGAAGAAAGCGAGCAGGTGTTCCGGACGGGGAAGCCGTCAGTTGGCAACATGTCGGGTGCGGGGCTGCTTGCCGCGGACGGCCTACCGCGGGTGAAGATCCGCGTTCCGGTAAGCCGGGACGGCGAGGTCCGGTTCGATCTCACAGTGGTCATGTCGATCCAAGGGTTTTCGGGCCTGTTGACCTCTAAGGTCGCAGAGCCGGAGTGGCGTCCGTCGGGCTTACGTTGCGGTAGCCTTGGCCGCGCTTGCCGCCGTCGGACTCGCCTTCGTTCTCCTAACGCGACGCGAAATCATGACATCTCGCCAGCCGGCAGCGTTCGACGAGAGGTCAGCTCGGCTCGAGGCCCTCGGCAGGATTACGGGCGGGGTTGCTCATGACGTGAACGACGTGCTGATGGTGGTGCTCTCGGGCATCGAACTCGTTCGGAAGCGGACCGCCGGAGCAGAGGTCGATTGTTATCTCGATGCCTTGCGCGAAGCCGTCGAGCGCGGGACTGCTGTTACGCGGGAGCTTCTCGTCTTCTCGCGGGGCAGTACCCGCGAGGTGATGCTTCTCGACCTCCGCAATCATCTCAAAGGCTTCGAGAACATCCTTCGGCAGTCCTTGCGGGGCGACATACGCCTCGAGCTCGACTCAGGGGATGCTTCCGCGTTCGTGGAGGTCGACGTCGCGCAGCTTGACCTCGCGCTCTTGAACATGGCCGCCAACTCGCGGGACGCTATGCCGGACGGCGGCAGCTTCAAAGTCCCAATCGGGTTCGGCGAGTTTCCTGGCCGAAGCGGCCGGAGCGGGGTCTTGCTGGATATGACTGACACGGGTTCGGGCATTTCACCCTATGTGCTTCCAAGAGTGTTCGAATCGTTCTTCACCACAAAGGAAATTGCCAAGGGCACCGACCTTGGCCACAGCTAGGTCTGTGGCTTTGCCAAAGCTTCCGGAGGTGTTGTCGACATCAGAAGCGAGATTGGCGAGGGTACCTCCGTGTCGATCTACCTGCCCGCAGCGTCAGCTCCCGAGAGTGAGGCACGAGCAGTGGCCGATGGCACTCCTTGCCCGCGGACCCTGAGGGAAGGCCGGGTGCTGCTTGTCGACGGCAACGCTCAGGTCAGATCCGTTACTGCAGACCACCTGGCCGATCTCGGGCATCAGGTCTTGCAAGCAGATGAAGCAGCCTCGGCTCTCGGTTTGTTAGGTCAAGATCGACCGGACGTTCTTGTAACGGACCTCGTGATGCCCGGAGCAATGGACGGCTTGCATTTGGCCAGGGAAGCACGGAGGAGATGGCTGGATCTTCCCATCGTGCTCGTATCCGGGTACAGCAAGTCGGCTGGCGCGGCACGTGCGGAGGGTTTCCCGCTTGTGCCGAAGCCCTACGCGAAAGCGGCCCTGGCCGATGTGATCGACCGCGCCCTTACCGCGGCTGCCGCGAGCGATGTGGGGCAGCGTGCGAACTGAGGTGAAGAATGGAACTTCGACCGCTGCTCCGCCTTCACTGTGGCTTTGCTTAAGGCGAGGCTGGGGGGCAGGCAATTGTTACTACCGATAAGGGTTCATCTCTTTGCTTTCGCCATCGCCGTGCTCGTACCCCAGGTGATCCTCGCTGGCGCGATCGGCTACTGGTATGCGCGCGACGAGGAGCGGCGCCTTGAACAATCGGCCGTGTCCATGGCGGGGGCCTTCCGGGCCCGCCTCGACCAGGAACTCGAGGCAATGACGGCGGCGCTGGAGTCTCTAGCAACCTCTCCTCACGTCGACTCCGGCAACTTCGGTGCTTTTTACCTCCAAGCCAAGGATGTCCTGCGGACGCGCGGTGAGGCGATCGCGATGCGTGACCGTACGCACCAGCAGGTCGTCAACACCTACGTGGAATGGGGGAGACCGCTTCCCGTCAGCAAGCACCCTGTTCTTATTGCCGCCGACAAGGCCGTTTTCGAGAAGGTAACGCCCGTAGTCTCCGACATCTACGTCGGGGCGGTGGCGAAGTCGCCGTTTGTGCTGGTGAACGTGCCAGTAACCCGGGGCGGGGAAGTCCGCTATGCACTGAACATGGCATTGAGCCCGCGGTCCATCCGCGACCTTCTGCTGAGAGAAGGCGTCCCAGCAGACTGGATTGTCTCCATCGTCGACGGGAACGGCATGGTGATCGCGCGTTCGCGCGACCACGATGCCTATGTCGGCGCGAACGCTCCCGCAGGGTACATGGTCGTTGCGAACGCCTCGTCCGGCATTATGCCCAGCGTCGTCGCTTTGGACGGCCGTCCGGTTTTCGCTGCCTTCGACGGATCCAGGCAGAGCGCCTGGCGCGTGGTCGTCGCAGTTCCCGAGGAACTGCTCCACAGGGCGTCCCGGCAGCTCGGATACCTGCTGATCGGGTTCACCGTCCTTGCGGCCGCCACCTCAGCGCTGCTGGCCTACGGATACTCGCGGTGGCTTGCGAGGGACTTGCACCTCTTGGAGGCTCAAGCATCGGGGATCGGCGGCGGCACGCCCCAGCGCCCAGGGACCGTCGTCCGCGAGGCGGCAGAGGTCAGCCGGGCCCTTGACGCTGCTCGGGCCAACATAGCCGAGAAGGCATCACGGCAGGAGCTGCTGCTCGCCGAACTCAATCACCGGGTCCGCAACACGCTTGCCGTTGTCCAGTCCCTGATCGCCGGCGCGCGTCGGCGGGATCCCGACCCGGAGCGGGTCCTTAGTGACACCGCCGAACGCATCATGTCGTTGGCGGCGGCGCATTCTCTGCTGAGCGCCAACCAATGGGGCGACACGACGGTTTCCGAGGTCGTTGAGGCGGTCCTCGGACGAGACGTGGACCATTCGGTCGAGGGCCCGGATTCTGTCTTGGCGCCGGAGGCGGTCGTGGCGCTGACGCAAGTTTTGTCAGAACTCAAGTTGGGTGCGCTGCCGGACGGGGGTGCAGCCGCGCGAGTGGTAGTCGACGCGGTGGAGAGCGGTCCCGGCATACTGCGCCTGGCCTGGCGTCAACCGCAAAGCCGCGCCCGCCGCGATAGGGACTTCGGACTAGAGCTCGTGAGCGAACTGGTCGGTCGCCAGCTCTCCGGTTCGGTAACGTATTTTCATCCATCCAACGGCTGGGCCGCGGAGATATCCTTCTCAGTGCCCTGAAGCACCGACGCCCTATCTTGCCTCGTGCCTGAAGGTCGCCGCGGCAACGGCCTGCGGAGGGACTGGCGAGCGTGAACGAAGCGGGAAAGACCGATCGCGCTGCTACGGGCTAATTGGATCCAGTCGTTGCGCTGCTCGTCCGTACTAGTCGCACACCGCCTCTTCGTCGTGATGCAGAACCAGCGCCAGGATGTCAGCCATCTCCCGGTCCCCACCCGGTCGGCGCAGTATCAGATCCTGCAATTGCCGGAAGGCCGGGGGCAGTTCGGTGAAGGGGGCGCCATTCCGGAGCGCCCCTGGCTTACGTTGGAGGACGGCCAGATAGTGCCGCCAGTCGTAGATCGTGCGGGGCGGCAAGTGATGAGAGCGCTGGATCAGGCGCTCGTGCTGGCACAGCACCTGTCCTTCGGCGACCACAACAATCCGCTCGGGGTAGATCCGCAGGCTCACTGGGCGGTTGGCAAATGATGCCGGCACGCTATAGCGATTGCGCTCGAAGCTGATCAGACAGGTGGGCGAGACGCGCTTTCTTTGCTCGACGAAGCCGTCGAAGGCGGGCGGCAACGGCATCAGCGCTGCCTGCTCCTCAGCCCAGACATCGGCAATGCTGCCAGAACGGTCCCCATGCGGGATATCGCACCACAGCTCCAAGCAGCGCTGCTCCAGCCAGCCGTTCAGCGCTGCCAGATCGGGGAAGTTGGGCATCGGCTGCCATAGGCGCGGCCGAGCGTCTCGGACGTTTTTCTCAACTTGTCCCTTCTCCCAGCCTGACGCGGGATTGCAGAACTCCGGCTCGAACACATAGTGGTTTGCCATGGCCAAAAACCGGGCATTGACCTGCCGTTCCTTGCCACGACCGATGCGGTCGACCGCTGTTCGCATGTTGTCGTAGATGCCGCGCCCCGGAACGCCGCCGAAGACACGGAAGCCGTGCCAGTGGGCATCGAACAGCATCTCGTGGGTTTGGAGCAGGTAGGCTCTCACCAGGAAGGCCCGGCTGTGCGAGAGCTTCATGTGCGCCACCTGAAGCTTGGTGCGCTCGCCCACCAGCATTGCGGTCTCCTCGCTCCAGTCGAACTGGAAGACCTCCCCAGGACGGAAAGCCAAAGGCACAAACGTGCCACGCCCCGTTGTCTGCTGCTCCCGTTGCCGATCGGTCCGCCAGTCCCGGGCAAAGGCGGCAACTCGATTGTAAGACCCCATGTAGCCCAGCGCGACTAGGTCAGCATGCAGTTGCTTCACTGACCGTC
>NZ_JACDIS010000025.1 GCF_013839525.1 Chthonobacter rhizosphaerae | reverse complement strand
CCTGTTCCGTTTGGGTTTAGACCATCTCCGGCCATCGTCCCGGATGACGGAAACCTACTCTATCAGAACAGGCCAGCAGGCTCGGGCGGAACTGCCGTTTGGGTTTACATGAAAGGGACAGGGAAAGACGGACCGGATCGTTCCCCGCATGTCACAGCGCGCCGGGCTGAAACAGAGTTGGGGGCATCGTGAGAGTAGGACTGCGGGAGCAGGACAGATTGAGTTTGGCCGAAAGCGAAAGGTCTATCGAGAGCTACCCGGCAAACTAGCCGATCCACAGTGGGTCAATCCTAAGGTGGCAGTCATCGTGAAAGTCGAGCCTCATTGACCACCACGCTTTTCGTAGAGGCTAACGACAACAGAGCGTTTCCCCCTACCGCAATGGTATTCGCAACGATGCTACTCTCGCCATTCATACTGAGCTTCGTATGGCCAGACAGTGAGAGATGCGAAGCCCTGAGATAGATCGAGCCAGTAGATTTCACGTCAAGCTGCTCGCCTGTCGCAGTGTCAAGCGACCCAGAAAGAGACACAGTGTTGTTGCTAGTTGCACCGGCTACTGTAATACCGGAGAGCGGGCCACTTTTCGTTGCGGTCAGAGCTAGTTTTGCTTGCCCGGTCCACACGGCTGTGCTCGTGCCCAAAAGGAGCATCGACACTTCATTGCCGGTCACGCGGGCCTTACCTCGAATGGCGAGACTTATGTCTTTAAACACGTAGATGCCAGGGCTAAGGTTTACTAACCCCTCAATCGTTATTGCTCCACAATAGACACCAGGATTTAGGTTCCATGTTATAGAAGCAGGGACATTGATTGCTCCGTAGTCGCATGCAGTGCCGAGATTAGTGAGATCGACCGATGCGAACGGATCGGAGAGCGCCTTGCATCCTGACTTTGGAGTAGGCGATACGCTCGCCGTTGCGCTGTAGGTTCCCACAGCGCAGATTTCTTTCGCCCTCGTGCTGCTACCCCCGGAAAAACTCATGCTGGGGGCGGCTGATGAATTTGACCAAACGTTGCAGTCCGAAGCAGTAACAGAAGAGTTTCCATCTAACTTTATCGCGTTGCCGGTCGGCGCAGTCGCAAGAATGCACGCGATCTGGCTGCCAGCAGCTACAGCCTTTGACACAACTGCGACTTCACTCTGCGAGTTCCCGAAGATTCCTCCAAAAAATAGCGTCCGCGCAGTTCTAAGATTTACTTGGACGATATTCTGTGCCTCGTCAACCGTGATGGTGCTCGCAGCACTCGGAGCGTTTGCTGACGCGTAGGCGCTAGCTGCTTGCATCGCCTTCTGAATGCGCGTGCTATCATTTGGTGACGATCTGGCAATCGCTTCGGCACCGGCAAGTGCGGCACTATCCGCTGCGGCCTGCATAACTGTGCGAGTGCTCTTCAGACTTCCGTATTCCACCGCCGCAGCCACGGACAGTGCCAAGACCGGTAAAGCCACCGCGAAACCGACAATGACCGACCCAGCAGTTGACTGTCGAAACGAACTGATCACCTTGAATCTGGTGGCCTCTACCATGACCGTCTCCGTACGCTGCAGCCATCGCGCACCAATACGGCAGGGTCACCGTCAATATGAAGTAAACTCCGAAAATGAAATGTAGAGATCACCTCGTTTTGATGTAAAACTCTAAACGAGAATGTAAATAGATCGTTAGAGGGGACCATTAGGTTTAATCTGCCATCGGCCATTGTATCAAAAGCTATTATCAAATGCGCAAGTCTGCGTACATACGAGTACTTGCGCTCAACTTCAGGATGGGTCATATCCAGCGGCACATAGCTCCTGCTACCAACAAGACATCGTCTGGCCCTGCGGGTCCGGAGAGGACAGTCGGGGCCGTAGCGAATGCGTGGCGCAGTACGCCATCTGGAGACGGACACGCGGCCTTATTCAAGCTGGCCGTTGGTCTCCACGGGCCGGGCTTAACTAGCCAAAGATCAAGCCAAGCTTTACGAGGAATCTGCCTGTGCTCGTTCTCGTGCGGAGCGTCGGGCGGAGATACCCGGCATCCTGAAGTCTATGATGAGGCGTGGCCGGATCGGCTGACGAACATGCGGTGATTGGAACTCCGACCACCGCTATGCCGCTACAGCGTCCACCCACGCTCCCTTCAAGAGCAGGTATGCCGACGCTCTCGATATGCCAACGTGTGCCGCGATCTCCCCGACCTTCGATCCGGCAGCGGCGAGGTCACGAACCTCATTGGCCTTACGACTGCGGTAGGAGCCCAACCCTCGTAGCGTCCTTCCGCCTTGGCCTTGGTGATTCCGTGCCGCTGCCGCTCCAACATGATCTCCCGTTCGAACTGGGCGACAGAGCCGAGGAGGTTCAACAACAGCTTGCCGGTCGGCGTCGTGGTGTCGATGTTGAGATCGAGAATGCGCAGCCCGACCTTCCGCTGATCCAAGTGCTGCACGATCGTCATCAAGTGCGGCACGGACCGGGCCAGTCGGTCCAGTTTGGTGACCACGAACTGATCGCCCTCTCGAACGAACTCCAGCGCGGCCGCCATTTGGGGACGTGACGCATCGACGGAGGAAACCTGTTCGATAAAGAGCTTCGCGCATCCGTGCCTCTGAAGCTGCTCCATCTGGGCCTCCAGGCCCGCCGTCTGGTCAGCCGTCGATGTCCGCCCATAGCCGATGATCATCCGCCGACCATCTCCCTGACATCTGAGGCTCGATGATACCGCCGCCTCACTGACGAGAAACCGATTTCTGTGGAACGTGGGAAACAAGGGCGGCGCAGTCTCATCGGAGCAGGGCCTCATTGCCAGCGGCCGAGCTACTCCCACATAACATCGAGT
Organism: Chthonobacter rhizosphaerae; assembly: GCF_013839525.1. Lineage (GTDB taxonomy): Bacteria > Pseudomonadota > Alphaproteobacteria > Rhizobiales > Pleomorphomonadaceae > Chthonobacter > Chthonobacter rhizosphaerae. Next base: position 8,490 of record NZ_JACDIS010000025.1, on the reverse strand, counting down.
AGATTACATCAATACGCGAAAGGTCGTGTCGAGCACCAATCATAATAAAAGCGGAACGTTATGTCCCGGTCTCGCGCGCCGGGACCAACATTACTTCAGACGCAGCAGCCCGTAATACAAAACTTTGTATAACACTCATTTGGAGATATACTGCATGCCAATTTCAATTTCTGATTAGTTTCATTCCTTCGTGTCCAAATATACTTCATATAAACCCATATGACAGGTGCAGAAAGTATCGCACGCTGCGTCATTTGGATACTACCTCAAAAAGTGGAGTTTACAGTATGCCTTTCGACTACATCGATTTTGTAAAAGCGGCTAAGCGCGAGGAGATTCTCGCTGTAACCGGGTTCGGTGCCGGAGAAGTCGTGGGCTTTGCAAGGTGGCGCGGAATCGAGGATGTCGGTCTGCTTTGGGGGACCAGGAAAGAACTTTGGGCCCAGCCAAGTTATGAGTTCGGCTACTTCTTTGACCGTAGCCACAACGACTGGCTCGGACACGAGCCGTATTGGAGCCTCCGTCGTGACGGTATCAGCCGCTTGTCTCAGCAGACATTCTCACTACCGCATCCCCGATGTGTATACCTGTTCAACTGTGCTGAGGATGAATTTGATTACGAGCGCACTTACTGCGTAGTGTTGGATCAGAATAGCGAGTCCATCGAGGGGCGAATCTTTGTTCGTCAGAACGCATCACTCAATAATCTTGCATCTAATTGGATTATGGATGCGGCTACTTTCCATCTAAAGGGGTCAGAATTGCACCTTCATATCCATTTGGCTAGAAGTAGGGTCAGCCGGAGCGTAGCTGAAATGCTTGAGGCGCGAACCGAACTCGTGGCAGAGGACGTAATTGTAGCGACTACATTGCTGTTTCAGCCTCGAGATGTTGTGCAGAGGTCTCAGACCCATCTCAAGAAAACCCGCGAATATAATTCTTTGCATGGACGTGCTTCTGAACTACCGAAACCCACGAAGATCGAAATCGGTCGCTCTTGGTTGGCGGGTATCAGAACAGGAGCAGCCACCGGCAGTAAGAAAGCGGGCCATGAACGCCGGGCCCATACCCGTGTTCTCTGGCGCGGCATGCCTTGGCAGAAGAAACTCGATATTCCCGCAACTAAGGTGAATGGCGGTAGCGCGACCCAGTCCTACTTGGTGCGTTTCACGTAGCATGCAATCAGCCACCTTGGCATGAGCGCCACTGGGTGCGCCTCAGCAGCGCACCCCGTGTCAAATGGCCTCTAAAGCCGCTCCACAACTCGTCTCAGAATGTAGACACACGAGAAATCGACCGAATGATCGGAAGGAATCTGATGACTCTTGGCGACCGCTTTAAGCACAAACGGAAGAGCATCGGGCTGACGCAGTCAGAATTAGCCTCGCGATGCGGCGTTAGCGCAAAGGCGGTGTGGGAGGTGGAGCGCGGACGCGGGCGGCTCGCGACTGCGCTCGCCATCATGGACGAACTCGACTTCCGCCTGACACGCTTGCCGACGGCTCGCTCGGTGAGCGAAGCCCTCAGGAAAATGCGAGAGCGTCGCGGAATGTCACTGGAGGCGGTAGCTGCAAAAACAAAGCTGTCGCCAGCGACTGTTAGCAACCTCGAACGAGGGAGGGGAAACTTCGCCAGCCTGATCAAAGTGCTTGCCTACCTCAGCCCGTCCACACGGGAACGGAAGCCGGAAATCTCGTCTTGGCAGGGCGGCAGCCGTGACTGTCGGTTCACGCCGCCTTCGATTTTCCAGCCGCTTGATGAAGCCGTTGGCGGCTTCGATTTGGACCCGTGCGCCCATGCGGACAGCCGCGTTCGGACGCCCCAACGATATACGATCGAAGACAATGGCCTCGCCCAGCCTTGGTGCGGAGCGGTCTTTGCGAACCCACCATTCTCTGACGCGCCACGTTGGATCGAAAAGGCGTTCGGCGAGTGGGTCGCAGGCCGATGTCACACCATAGTGGCCCTGCTGCCGGTCCGCACCCACACAAAGGCGTTTCAGCGTTACGTCCTGGGCGAGGCGGACGTGCTGTTTCTTGACGGACGGGTTTCGTTCGAGGGTGCGGGTGGCGAGGTGCGTGGTCAAGCACCATTTGGATGCCTTGTGGCTTGCTGGTCTACAGACCCGACAGTTCGAGATCGCGTGATGCATGCACTGCCGGGGCGGATCGTTCGCGCCAATAGCATTGCGAGTTCGGCTGCGGCATGACGCTGCGACTGTAGCGACCGCCGAACCCAGTTCCTTGCGAACTCAATGCCGCTGAGGCGTCAGGTCCATTGCCTCGACCACCCGGTCATAGGGTAGCTTGGCCTCATCGTTCAGCCGCTTAACATCGTCCTGGCTCTCGGCTTCGAACAGACACATGCACCGGCCGTCCTCTGGCGCGAAGGTAGAGCGGATGTAGCGCATCGGCGTTCCGTCTGCCCGGAATTCATCGGATTTCCTGATAGCTGCCTGCTGGGCTGCCGCGAGGTCATCCATTCCGATGCCCTTCAGATTGCGTTCGACCATGAAGACCGTCATCTTCACCTCCCGCGAAAGCGCCCCCTTTGCAGACGCATAATAGCACAGCACCAGAGGCACGCGTGGTCAGAAGCCGTTGCTAGGCAGGTCAACAATCAGCCGAACCAGAGCTTGAAGGCGACCGCGAGATGTGGGTCATCGAGATGAAAGCAGTAGCCGCCGTGGCTGCCGTCCGGCTGGGTGAGGCGCTCCGTTCTAAAGTCTGTGCCGCAATGCGCGCGCAACCAAATACCCCGCGTATGAGATTCCTTCGCCAAACTCCAGTCGAGGTGCTCGTGGGTGAGCCAGGGCTGCTGAATGCGGAACGCGAACTCACGCTCTGGCGGAAAGCCGACTAGTCGCCCTCGCAGTCGCATTCAAATGGCGCGGTCGGGGAGAAGCTGTGAACTTATCATCCCCGCCTCGCCTGACCAAAGCCATAGCCGATTGTAATCTCCGGAGCCGCAGGTGAGCGCGAGTGAATGAGATTGCGCTAAACTGCATTCCATGGAACTTGTGCGGTTGATGTCCATTACCGCCTGTGACCAGGGTTAGAAGGGGAAACTATGTCGAACCTGCGTGTTCTGATCCTGGAGGACGAGTTTTTCGTCGCCCTCGATCTCGAACAGATTGTCCAAACTCATATGCCAGCAGCAAAGGTTGTCCTTTGCACGTCGGTATCAGAAGCCCAGGTTGCCCTTCAGGAGCCGATTGAGCTTGCGCTTCTCGATATCGATGTGCTCGACGGCAAGTCCTTCCCCGTAGCCCAGGCGCTCGCCGAGCGTGGAACCCCCTTCGCTTTTGTCTCTTCACACCGACCCGATGATGTTCCCGCCCATCTGGTCCAAGCGCCATTCGTTCCGAAACCTTTTGCAGCACCGCTCATACAGCAGACGCTACAGACGATCATGCCGTTAGCTGTCTCGCGATGAGCCTTCCTCCCCCCCTTCGAGAGGCTCCCCTTCTGCCCTTAGAGAGCCCCGTGGAACAGATCAGCATTGCCGAACCCACTCAGCCGCTCACGCAAAGCACACAAGGCGGCGGGACAGAACTGGCAGGCATTGAAGACCGACTTCGGCGTGCGCAGGAGTTAGGCGGCGCGATCCCTTACGAATGGGACTTCCGTTCGAACGCGATCGTCGCCACACCAGCTTTGGGTCGCCTTTACGGGCTCAGCGAAGAGCAGGAGATAACCTACGAAGCATTGGTGGCTCGTATTCACCCGGACGATCGGGGAAGCAGCCAAGCTGTTCATCAACAAGCCATCCAGAGCGGTGGCCCATATGAGCAGGAATACCGGGTCGTTCACGAAAGTGGGCAACTCAGAACGCTCTTGGTTCGGGGCGACGTAATCCGCGACGAGCACAGTAGGCCGATAGGATTGGCGGGGGTCGCGATAGACATCACATCACGTAAAGCGGTGGAGATCGCCCTTCGCGAACGCGAAGCGCACCTTGCTGACCGCGAGCGGTTCATTCGCAATGTGCTGGCCAGTTCGGACGACTGCATCAAGGTACTAGACCTGGACGCGAACCTTCAATTCATGAGCGAAGGTGGGATGCGGGTCATGGAGGTAGACGACTTCGGCAGAATCGAGGGCTGCTCCTGGCCATCATTTTGGATCGGTAGAGGTGAAGAGAAAGCTTTGTCTGCGGTAGCGGCAGCTAAAGCGGGTGGAGTCGGACGCTTTGAGGGCTTCTGTCCGACCCTGGCCGGAACTCCGCGCTGGTGGGACGTGGCTGTCACGCCGATTCGCGACGAGGACGGCAGGGTCGAGCGGCTGCTATCGATCTCGCGGGACATTACCGCGCGTAAACAGGCCGAAGAAACGCTCAGGCTAGCGCAAGAGCGGATCGAATTAGCTGTTGCGGCTGGCAAAGTCGGGACATGGGTGTGGGACATCTCCGCAGGGACCATTACAGCGGACGAGCGGCTCGCGTTGATGTTTGGTGTTGACCCGGCCGACGCTGCACGAGGCGCACCGGTTTCGATGTTCACAGCGTCTGTGCACCCGGAAGACCGAGAGCGCGTCGAAACTATCATGCGTGAGGTGGTTCAGCGTGGCGGCTTCTACGAGGTAGAACACAGACTGATGAGGGCTGATGGAACTGTCCGCTGGATAGTTGCGCGAGGTGAATGCCAGTTCGACGAAACGGGCCAGCCGATACGCTTTCCAGGAGCCACGGTGGACATTACCGATCTGAAGCAAGCCCAGGAAGCGCACGAGTTGGTGACAAAGGAGCTTGCACACAGGATCAAAAACATATTTGCCGTAGTGAATGGAATATTGGCGATGTCAGCCAGGAGCGAACCTACGGCAAAGCCGTTTGCCGACCGACTGCGAGAGCGGCTCACGGCGCTGGCCCAAGCTCACGAATATGTTCGGCCTCACTCTCCACGCAGCCGCAACCCGGCACACGCTAATCAGACCATGATGGGCCTACTGCGCCTGCTGCTTGCGCCGTATCTCCAGGAGGGACAGGAGCGGTTTGAAATGAAGGGTGCGGACGTGCTGATCGGCCCGACTAGCGCGACGGCGCTGGCCCTTATCTTCCATGAGCAGGCGACCAACTCGGTAAAGTATGGCTCCCTCTCGACCCCCACGGGACGTGTTGCGGTGTCCTGTGAGAACACTGGCACGCACTACTGCCTAAAATGGCAGGAGGTCGGCGGACCGGCCATCGACGGCCTGCCAGAGCGGCGCGGCTTCGGAACTGAACTGGCGATCAGAAGTGCTGCCAGCCAGCTTGGAGGGGCTCTTTCACACGAGTGGGCCGCAACCGGTTTGATCGTGCACCTGACATGCCCAACGGAGAGGCTGCGCCAGTAAGGACAACTGCCTGCTGGCGTTGGGATTGGTACCTCTGTCCGTTATCGTCGGTGGGATGAGTGTGACAGCCGTGTCACCCAGTTCCATCGACGAGCCGAGGTATCCTCCCGGCTCTTAGGGACCATGTTCCACTTGCGTGCACCTTCAAGTGTAACCGGACTTCAATCAGTCGAACCGGAGCTTGAAGGCGACCGCGAGATGCGGGTCATCGAGATGAAAGCAGTAGCCGTCGTGGCTGCCGTCCGGTTGGGTGAGGCGCTCTGTCCTAAAATCCGTGCTGCAATGCGTTCGAAGCCAAAGACCCCGCGAATGCAGTTCCTCCGCCAATCTCCAGTCGAGGTGCTCGTAGGTGAGCCAGGGCTGATGGATTTGGAATGCGAACTCTCGTTCAGGCGGAAATCCGACTGGTCGGCCGCGCGATCGCATGCGATCGGCAAAATCGGCGAGAAGCTGTGAACTCATCTTCCCCACCTAGCCTGATCAAAGCCAAGCTCGATCGCAGTTTTCAACGCCACTGCCGCTAGGTCTGGGTGATCAGCTTGCAAACGGGCGTGAAGAACCAGATAGTCTTCCGTGGTGAAGCCTGCCGCGCGATTCTCGCACGTGTAGTTCGGGGCGCGTCCAATATAACGTGAGAGGGCTCGGTCGGAGCCGATGATTTGGCGAGCACGCATTTCGCCGACAAGGTCAGAAAGTCGCATTAGGATGCTCCGTCATGGGTCGGAATATTTAGCGAAGCGGCTGTATCCGGGTGCGGGACTGTGCTTAGACCAATTACCGCCGTCTTAGGTTCGCTTGTCAAATGTTTGCGTTGTGTCTTCGCTGCGAACAACCCGCAGGTCGCATTGCCTTTCAGACTGCAACCTGTAAGCCTCGTCGTCGAAGCCCGTCTGCCATACTGTCGGCAACGTTGGCTGGTCAGGACGAAACGCTTCAGACAGTCCCCAAGCCTCCTAGCAGCGATCGCGTTCTCCGACGCCTGGGTGTGACACGTGCTCAGGCACGAGTTGCCGTGATGGTTGGAAGCGGCAATATTCCGGCAGAGATAGCTACAATGCTAGGGGTCTCCATCAATACCGTCCGAACCACTTTGAAAGCTGCTTACCTCAAGCTTGGGGTAAATCGACAAACAGAACTCGTGCGGTTGTTTTCGTCGCCACGCCCGCTTCTTCGAAGTATCGTGATCTCCAGCCGCGTTAAGCTCCAGCCTATGCTCCAGTGCTCAGTAGTAGCCCTTATTGGGAGAAAATCTTTACCTTTCCGCAGTCCCGATCACAGAGCAATTTTCGAAAAGACATCGGGCAGAACGGGTAAGATTAGTTCAATCTTCCAAAAGCGCCCCGCATCTTTGGCCGGATGGTAAAAATCAACAACACGAGCCCTTGTGGACGAAAGTATATAGGCGCATCCTCAATCGCGTAATCGGCACAGCCGATAGGGAGGCCGACATGATTACGCGTAGCTTTCTCTTAGTAGCTTTCATAACTGGCGCAGCTTCTGGCACAGCCTATTCAGACGAGTTGCTACCGCTTCACGGCAAGTCGATTGACCTCGGCTCTGTGATGGGCAGCGCATACTATACGCCCGAAGCGAACGGCTACCAAATTGTCACAACGCTTTCGTCAGAGGACTCCACACTTCCGGTCCGCTTTACCTCCACGCTGACCAGCGGGCAAAACCTAACGGTCACAGTTCCCGGTGCATTGGGGGAACCGGAGCGGACTATTAAATTCGAGCGTATTGGCGAGCAGTTATTTGTAACAGAGGACGGCCGAAAAACGGCTGCTTTCGCAGAGTGAATATAAGTGAAGCGGGGCGGCATGTCATTATCCGCCCCGCACCCTCCAGGCTGGCATAATTCCGTCGGCGCAGTCTTGACCCTCTTCTCTCGATATATAAAGAACGCTGGAGAGAGGTATGGCACACATCGCTTGTTTGATGTCGGCAGCCTTGATTCATCTGCTGCTAATCTTCTCGTCTCAGGCGATAGCCTCACGCGCTCTGCCTCTTTTTAACAATCTATGTCGAACATGCCATTCTCTTAAACCACGAGACCATCGTCTAGGGCCCAGTTTAGCTCAAATTTACGGGCGCGTATCCGGCTCGGCTCCAGGCTATAGCTACACTGAAGCTATGCGAACAGCCGGTATCACATGGAACGAAACTACGCTCGATATCTTCCTGGCAGAACCGGACAATCTCATACATGGGCATGGAATGAATCCGTATGGCGGGATCAAGTCCGAAACAGATCGTTCAGCTATTATCCAATTGTTGAAAGCGCATTCACGCAATTAATCACGATCTTACGCTCTCCGCGTTATTGTCTATATGGCCACCCAGATTGGCCAGCGTTTTCGCTGATACGTCGAAACCAGGAGTATCGATGATGTATGCGATCCGATCTACTGTATACGCCGCCACTTTGGTTTGCGCTATCAGTGCGGCGAAAGCCGACAGTGTGAGAACGGCGATTGACACCGGTAATGCCGAGTTCGTTGCCGCTTATAACCGAGGTGATGCGGCCGGAATAGCTGCGCGATACACCGAAGACGCGCAGTTGCTGCCCCCCGGAGAGAGTGCCATCTCGGGCAGGACCGCTGTCGAGGCTTACTGGAAGACTCTGATAGATGCGGGCCTGAAAAACCTTTCTCTGAAAGCCCTTGAGGTCGGCTCGGACGGTGACATGGCCTACGAGGTCGGCGAGTATGCCATCACGGTGCCAAAACAAGGTGGTGAAGAAAGCACCGATAGCGGCAAGTATCTGATTGTCTACAAAATGGTTGGAGAGAAATGGCTTCTCCACCGCGACATGTGGAACGGCAATCCCACTGCCTCTAGGTGAACCTAAATGAAGATTGAGAAGTGATTCACATGCTGCGAATAGTGCAAAGGTGCCCGGCGCGTCGCCGCATCTCAATCAGTTGAGGTGTTCGGAGTTGCCCGATAGCTAAACGGGTGACTCGCAGGAAGCAGATCAACGCAAGCCGCGCCCGGCATCGTGAGTTGCTTGGCGACGATCGAGCGCATTTCCCCCTGTCCCTTTCATGTAAACCCAAACGGCAGTTCCGCCCGAGCCTGCTGGCCTGTTCTGATAGAGTAGGTTTCCGTCATCCGGGACGATGGCCGGAGATGGTCTAAACCCAAACGGAACAGG
>NZ_JACDIS010000024.1 GCF_013839525.1 Chthonobacter rhizosphaerae | reverse complement strand
GACGCTGCCGGAAGGCACCGAGATGGTGATGCCGGGCGACAACGTGGCCATGACCGTGAAGCTGATCGTGCCGATCGCCATGGAAGAGAAGCTGCGCTTCGCCATCCGTGAAGGCGGCCGCACGGTTGGAGCAGGCGTCGTCGCGTCGATCATCGAGTGATGATCGAGGCGGCGTAGCCGTCCGCGACAAGCGCAGACGGTGGCGGCGCCGGCGTGGTGGCCTCCATCATCGAGTGACGATGCCTCCGGTCGGCCAAGGTGGTCCGATCGTTACGAAATTTGCTTCGGCGGCTTGCCGCCGAAGCGAGAATCGGGAAGAAGAACGGCGCGGAAGCGCTTGATCGGCGCGCCGGTTCGGATATAAGCGTTCCGGGTTTCGCGGAAGAAGCGGATCTAGGGGTATAGCTCAGTTGGTAGAGCGGCGGTCTCCAAAACCGCAGGTCGCGGGTTCGAGCCCTGCTGCCCCTGCCATTCCGCTCTTGCGCGGTCGGCCTCGACGCTATAGATAACGGTTTCCTGATCGAGGCGCGCTGGGCCAGGGTCCTGCGCGCCCGACTGTCATGAGCGGGCGGATGGCAAAGACCAACCCAATTCAGTTCCTTCAGCAGGTTCGCACCGAGGCCGCCAAGGTGACTTGGCCGACCCGGCGCGAGACGGCGATCACGACCGCCATGGTGTTCATCATGGCGGCCCTGGCAGCCATCTTCTTCCTGCTCGTCGACCAGATCCTCGCGTTCGGAGTCGGGCTTCTGCTCGGCGTCGGCGGCTGACGACAGAGCGACGAAGGAAGACGCATCATGGCCAAACGCTGGTACATCGTCCACGCCTATTCCAACTTCGAGAAGAAGGTGGCGGACAGCATCCGTGAACAGGCGGCGCAGCGCGGGCTCGAGCATCTGTTCGAGCAGATCCTGGTGCCGACCGAGAGCGTGGTGGAAGTGCGCCGCGGCCGCAAGGTCAACGCCGAGCGCAAGTTCTTTCCCGGCTACGTCCTCGTCCGCATGGACATGACGGACGAGGCCTACCACCTCATCAAGAACACCCCGAAGGTCACCGGGTTCCTGGGCTCCGACAGCAAGCCCGTCCCGATCCCGGACCGCGAGGCCGAGCGCATCCTCCACCAGGTGGAGGAGGGCGTGGAGCGGCCCAAGCCGTCCGTGACCTTCGAGATCGGCGAGCAGGTGCGCGTCTCCGACGGCCCGTTCGCCTCCTTCAACGGCCTGGTGGAAGAGGTCGACGAGGAGCGGTCCCGCCTCAAGGTGGCGGTCTCGATCTTCGGCCGCGCCACCCCGGTCGAACTGGAATACGGTCAGGTCGAGAAGGTCTGACCGTCGACGGCGGCCCGCCGCGGCTGGCCGCCGAACCCCGTGGGAGATCCTCTCTGCTGATCGCCGGCAGAGGTCCGGGTCCTCACCACGATCTCCGCCCGCGGGCGTCCGCCCCGGGTCCGAACAGGAGCAAGTCGCATGGCGAAGAAGATCACCGGCTACCTGAAGCTTCAGGTGGCGGCCGGTTCGGCGACCCCGTCGCCCCCGATCGGCCCCGCGCTCGGTCAGCGCGGCCTCAACATCATGGAATTCTGCAAGGCGTTCAACGCGCAGACGCAGGGCATGGAAAAGGGGATGCCCATCCCCGTCCAGTTCACGATCTACGCGGACCGCTCCTTCACGTTCAAGCTGAAGACCCCGCCGGTCTCCTACTTCCTGAAGAAGGCCGCCGGCATCACCAGCGGGTCGAAGACCCCGGGCAAGGGCGCCGCCGGCACCGTGACCCAGGCGCAGGTGCGCGAGATCGCCGAGAAGAAGCTCGCCGACCTCAACACCGACACCATTGATGCTGCCGCCCGCATGGTCGAGGGCTCCGCCCGCGCCATGGGCCTGACGGTCGTGGAGTGACGCGAATGCCGAAGATCGCAAAGCGCGTGGCCGCCGCCCGTGAGGGCATCGACCGCAACAAGCTCTACGCCCTCAACGAGGCCATCGGCCTGGTGAAGGGCAAGGCGACGGCCAAGTTCGACGAGACCGTCGAGCTCGCCATCAACCTCGGCGTCGACCCGCGCCATGCGGACCAGATGGTCCGCGGCGTGTGCCAGCTGCCGAACGGCACCGGCCGCACCGTGCGCGTGGCCGTGTTCGCCCGTGGCGCCAAGGCCGACGAGGCCCGGGCCGCCGGCGCGGACATCGTGGGCGCCGAGGACCTGGTCGACACGATCCAGGGCGGCACCATCGACTTCGACCGCGTGATCGCCACGCCGGACATGATGCCGCTGGTCGGCCGCCTCGGCAAGGTGCTCGGTCCGCGCGGCCTGATGCCGAACCCGAAGGTCGGCACCGTGTCGCAGGACGTCGCCGGCGCCGTGAAGGCCGCCAAGGGCGGCGCCGTGGAGTTCCGCGTCGAGAAGGCGGGCATCGTGCACGCCGGCGTCGGCAAGGTCTCGTTCGGCGAGGACGCGCTCGTGGAGAACATCCGCGCCTTCGTGGACGCGGTGCAGCGGGCCAAGCCGGCCGGCGCCAAGGGGACGTACCTGCAGCGCATCTCGGTGTCCTCGACCATGGGCCCGGGCGTGAAGGTGGACCTTTCCTCCGTCGCCCAGGCCTGACGGCCGGACGCGGAGCACGACTTCCCGCCGGGCGACCGGCGGGCGACCCGGCCGACGGGGACGATCCTGAAAAGGGTTTTCCCCGTGGGCCAAAACCTGTCCGAGATTGCAGGTACCGGATCTTGGCATCCGGTCTAAGCCGCATCCGGACCGGCCCATCACCGCTTTTACGGGCGGCGGACCGGTCGGGGCCTGCATGAGACGGGAGTGGAATGCCGGGTTTTTCGAACGCCGCGACGGCGCACGGGAGCACGGTTCGAACACTCTTGCCGTTGCCGACCGGGACCCTCCCGGGCGGGCTGGCGGACAGGCCACGCGAGCGTCGTCGGACGCCCGACGGTCCGGTCGGACCGAAGGGGAGAACGGCCGGCGGCAATGGCAACCGGCGGCGGGGGATGAGCCCTCGTCGTCAACTGGAGACAGGCAGTGGAAAGAGCGGAAAAGCGCGAATTGGTCGCGACGCTCAACACCTCGTTCAAGGACGCGGGTGTGATCGTCGTCGCCCACTACCAAGGCCTTACCGTCGCCGAACTGCAGGCGCTGCGCGCCCGCATGAAGGAGGCCGGCGGCAAGGTCAAGGTCGCAAAGAACCGCCTCGCCAAGCTTGCTCTTCAAGGCACGGACGCGGCCCACATCGCGGACCTCTTCAAGGGTCCCACGGTCATCGCCTATTCGGCGGACCCGGTGGCTGCGCCCAAGGTGGTGTCCGACTACGCCAAGACGAATGACAAGCTCGTCATTCTCGGCGGCGCGATGGGCACGACCAACCTGGACCCGAACGGCGTGAAGGCTCTGGCCACCATGCCGTCGCTGGACGAACTGCGTGCGAAGCTGGTGGGCATGATCCAGACCCCCGCCACCCGCATCGCAGGCGTCGTGCAAGCGCCGGCGGCTCAGCTCGCCCGCGTTTTCGGGGCCTATGCCAAGAAGGACGAAGCGGCGTGAGGCCGTTCGACCTGAACAAGATCCAGTGTTCGAACCTACTCTACTAAGGAAGTTGCAAAATGGCTGATCTCAGCAAGCTGGTCGACGAGCTGTCCAACCTGACCGTCCTGGAGGCCGCCGAGCTCTCCAAGATGCTCGAAGAGAAGTGGGGCGTCTCCGCCGCCGCTCCGGTCGCCGTCGCCGCCGTCGGCGGTGGCGCTGCCGCCCCGGCCGCCGTCGAGGAAGAGAAGACCGAGTTCGACGTGATCCTCACCGACGCCGGTGACAAGAAGATCAACGTCATCAAGGAAGTGCGCGCGATCACCGGCCTTGGCCTCAAGGAAGCCAAGGACCTGGTCGAGGGCGCTCCGAAGCCGGTCAAGGAAGCCGTGTCCAAGGACGAGGCTGCCAAGATCAAGAAGCAGCTCGAAGAGGCTGGCGCGAAGGTCGACGTCAAGTAATCGACCCCGCGTGGATATTCGCGTGGGCGGCTCGTGGAACGGGCCGCCCGCGCATCCGTTTCCGGGGATGGTGCCCGGGAACGAAAGACATGACGCATGAATGATCGGGCTGCCCCGAGCCTTGTCGCCTCGCCCCGAGACGACGCTCGAGACAGGCGCAAGGTTCCGGACAGCCGATCCGGTGATACGAGGGAAGCGATGGCGCAGACGTTCAACGGCCGCAGGCGGATCCGGAAGTTCTTCGGGGACATCCGCGAAGTCGCTGAGATGCCGAACCTCATCGAGGTTCAGAAGGCGTCCTATGACCAGTTCCTCCTCATCGACGAGCCGCAGGGCGGCCGTCCCGAGGAAGGACTCCAGTCGGTGTTCAAGTCCGTGTTCCCGATCTCGGACTTCGCCGGGACCGCCTTCCTGGAGTTCGTTCGCTACGAGTTCGAGCCGCCGAAGTATGACGTGGACGAGTGCCGGCAGCGCGGGATGACCTTCTCGGCGCCGCTGAAGGTGACCCTGCGCCTCATCGTGTTCGATGTGGACGAGGACACCGGCGCCAAGTCGGTCAAGGACATCAAGGAGCAGGACGTCTACATGGGCGACATGCCGCTCATGACGGACAACGGCACCTTCATCGTGAACGGCACCGAGCGCGTGATCGTCTCGCAGATGCACCGCTCGCCGGGCGTGTTCTTCGACCACGACAAGGGCAAGACCCATTCGTCGGGCAAGCTGCTGTTCGCCGCCCGCATCATCCCGTACCGCGGCTCCTGGCTCGACATCGAGTTCGACGCCAAGGACATCGTGTACGCGCGCATCGACCGGCGCCGGAAGATCCCGGTGACGTCGCTGCTGTTCGCGCTCGGGCTGGACGGCGAGGAGATCCTCAACACCTTCTACAACAAGATCGAGTACACCCGCGACAAGGACGGGTGGCGGATGCCGTTCGACGCCCAGCGCATGAAGGGCATGAAGGCGGTCGGCGACCTGATCGACGCCGACACCGGCGAGGTCGTCGTGGAGGCGGGCCGCAAGCTCACCGCCCGCGCCGCCCGCCAGCTCGCCGAGAAGGGCCTGAAGGCCCTGAAGGTCACCGACGAGGACCTCGAGGGCATGTACCTCGCGGACGACGTGGTGAACTACGGCACCGGCGAGATCTACGCCGAGGCCGGCGACGAGATCACCGCCAAGTCGCTCGCCCAGCTGATCGACCTCGGCTACACCGAGCTGTCGCTGCTCGACATCGACCACGTCAACACGGGCCCGTACATCCGCAACACGCTGGCGGTCGACAAGAACGCCACGCGCGAGGAAGCCCTGTTCGACATCTACCGCGTCATGCGTCCGGGCGAGCCCCCGACCATCGACACGGCGGAGGCGATGTTCCAGTCGCTGTTCTTCGACGCGGAGCGCTACGACCTCTCGGCCGTCGGCCGCGTGAAGATGAACATGCGCCTGGACCTGGAGTGCCCGGACACCGTGCGCGTGCTGCGCAAGGAGGACATCCTCTCGGTCATCAAGACGCTGCTGGAGCTGCGCGACGGCAAGGGCGAGATCGACGACATCGACAACCTGGGCAACCGGCGCGTCCGCTCGGTCGGCGAGCTGATGGAGAACCAGTACCGCGTCGGTCTCCTGCGCATGGAGCGCGCCATCAAGGAGCGCATGTCCTCGGTCGACATCGACACGGTCATGCCGCAGGACCTGATCAACGCGAAGCCCGCGGCGGCCGCGGTGCGCGAGTTCTTCGGCTCGTCGCAGCTGTCGCAGTTCATGGACCAGACCAACCCGCTCAGCGAGATCACGCACAAGCGTCGTCTCTCGGCGCTCGGCCCCGGCGGTCTGACCCGCGAGCGCGCCGGCTTCGAGGTGCGCGACGTGCACCCGACGCACTACGGCCGCATCTGCCCGATCGAGACGCCGGAAGGCCCGAACATCGGCCTGATCAACTCGCTCGCCACGTTCGCCCGCGTGAACAAGTACGGCTTCATCGAGAGCCCGTACCGCAAGGTCGTGGACGGCCGCGTGACCGACCAGGTCGTGTACCTGTCGGCCATGGAGGAGAGCAAGTACACGGTCGCCCAGGCGAACGCGGAGCTCGACGCCGAGGGCCGCTTCGTCAACGAGTTCGTGATCTGCCGGCATGCGGGCGACGTCGCCCAGGTGCCGCGCGAGCGCGTGGACGCCATGGACGTGTCGCCGAAGCAGCTCGTGTCGGTGGCGGCGGCGCTCATCCCGTTCCTGGAGAACGACGACGCCAACCGCGCCCTCATGGGCTCGAACATGCAGCGTCAGGCCGTGCCGCTGGTGCGCGCCGAGGCGCCGTACGTCGGCACCGGCATGGAGCCGGTGGTGGCGCGCGATTCCGGCGCGGCGATCGGCGCCCGCCGGGCCGGCGTGGTCGACCAGGTGGACGCGACCCGTATCGTCATCCGGGCGACCTCCGACCTCGATCCGTCGAAGTCGGGCGTCGACATCTACCGGCTGATGAAGTTCCAGCGCTCCAACCAGAACACCTGCATCAACCAGCGTCCGCTGGTGCGCGTGGGTGACGTGATCGCCAAGGGCGACATCATCGCGGACGGTCCGTCGACCGACCTCGGCGATCTCGCGCTCGGCCGGAACGTGCTCGTCGCGTTCATGCCCTGGAACGGCTACAACTTCGAGGACTCGATCCTGCTCTCCGAGCGGATCGTCTCCGACGACGTGTTCACCTCGATCCACATCGAAGAGTTCGAGGTGATGGCCCGCGACACCAAGCTCGGCCCCGAGGAAATCACGCGCGACATTCCGAACGTGTCGGAAGAGGCGCTGAAGAACATGGACGAGGCCGGCATCGTGTACATCGGTGCCGAGGTGCAGGCCGGCGACATCCTGGTCGGCAAGATCACGCCGAAGGGCGAAAGCCCGATGACGCCGGAGGAGAAGCTCCTGCGCGCCATCTTCGGCGAAAAGGCCTCCGACGTGCGCGACACCTCGCTCCGGGTTCCCCCGGGCGTAACCGGCACCGTCGTGGAAGTGCGCGTCTTCAACCGCCACGGCGTGGAGAAGGACGAGCGCGCCATGGCGATCGAGCGCGAGGAGATCGAGCGCCTCGCCAAGGACCGCGACGACGAGCAGGCGATCCTGGACCGCAACGTCTATGGCCGCCTCGCCGCCATGCTGACCGGCAAGGTCGGCATCGCCGGGCCGAAGAACTTCCGCAAGGACACGGAGATCGACCAGGAGCGCCTGGACGAGTACCCGCGGTCGCAGTGGTGGCAGTTCGCGGTCGCCGACGATCAGGCGATGGGCGAGATCGAAGCGCTGCGCAAGCAGTACGACGAGAGCCGCAAGCGCCTGGAGCAGCGCTTCATCGACAAGGTGGAGAAGCTGCAGCGCGGCGACGAGCTGCCCCCGGGCGTGATGAAGATGGTCAAGGTCTTCGTCGCGGTGAAGCGCAAGATCCAGCCGGGCGACAAGATGGCCGGCCGTCACGGCAACAAGGGCGTCGTGTCGCGGATCGTGCCGGTGGAGGACATGCCGTTCCTGGAGGACGGCACCCATGTGGACATCGTGCTCAACCCGCTGGGTGTGCCGTCGCGCATGAACGTCGGGCAGATCCTCGAGACCCACCTGGGCTGGGCCTGCGCGGGCATGGGCCGCCGGATCGGCGAGATGCTGGACGCCTACCGGCGCTCCGGCGAGATCGAGCCGCTCCGTGCGACCATCGCCGACACCTTCGAGGGCTCTCCGAAGACCGAGAAGGTGCGCGAGTTCGACGACGAGTCCGTCGTGCGCCTCGCCGAGCAGGTGAAGCGCGGCGTCTCCATCGCGACGCCGGTCTTCGACGGCGCGCGCGAGCCGGACATCGTGGATCTCCTGGACTTGGCCGGCCTCGAGCGGTCCGGCCAGGTGACCCTGTTCGACGGACGCACCGGCGAGAGCTTCGACCGCAAGGTGACCGTGGGCTACATCTACATGCTGAAGCTCCACCACCTCGTGGACGACAAAATCCACGCCCGGTCCATCGGCCCCTACTCGCTCGTCACCCAGCAGCCGCTGGGCGGCAAGGCGCAGTTCGGCGGCCAGCGGTTCGGCGAGATGGAGGTGTGGGCGCTCGAAGCCTACGGCGCGGCCTACACGCTGCAGGAGATGCTCACGGTCAAGTCGGACGACGTGGCCGGCCGCACCAAGGTCTACGAGGCGATCGTCCGCGGCGACGACAGCTTCGAGGCGGGCATCCCGGAGTCGTTCAACGTGCTCGTGAAGGAAATGCGGTCGCTCGGCCTCAACGTCGAGCTGATCAATTCGAAGGACCGGTTGGCCAACGACCTCGACCGGCCCGCGGACGCGGCGGAGTGATCCGCCTCGCCCTGACCATCTGAACGACGCGAGGCTGCCGCGTTTCCCTGCTAGGGAAGACGGCAGCCGACGCCGTTCCGGCGATCGCGGTCCGCCCGGACCCGCGATCGCTCAACGACCGCGCCTTGGAATTTCGGTGGGCCATCCGCGAGCGCCCTTCGCGCCGGACCCGGACCCACCCTTGAGGAGAGAGAGCCGATGAATCAAGAGGTCATGAACCTTTTCAACCCGCAGGCTCCTGTTCAGACGTTCGATCAGATCAAGATCTCGATCGCGAGCCCGGAAAAGATCCTTTCCTGGTCCTACGGCGAGATCAAGAAGCCCGAGACCATCAACTACCGCACGTTCAAGCCGGAGCGTGACGGCCTGTTCTGCGCGCGCATCTTCGGACCGATCAAGGACTACGAGTGCTTGTGCGGCAAGTACAAGCGCATGAAGTACAAGGGCGTCATCTGCGAGAAGTGCGGCGTCGAGGTGACGCTGTCGCGCGTGCGCCGCGAGCGCATGGGCCACATCGAGCTCGCCGCCCCGGTCGCGCACATCTGGTTCCTGAAGTCGCTGCCGAGCCGGATCGGTCTCCTGCTCGACATGCCGCTGAAGGACCTGGAGCGGATCCTCTACTTCGAAAACTACGTGGTCACGGAGCCGGGCCTCACCCCGCTGAAGCTGCACCAGCTGCTCAGCGAGGAGGACTACATCCGCGCGCAGGACGAGTACGGCGACGACTCGTTCACCGCGCTGATCGGCGCCGAGGCGATCCGCGAGCTGCTGCAGTCGCTCGACCTCGCCAAGCTGGCCGAGAAGCTGCGCGTGGAGATCTCGGAGTCGACCTCCGAGCTGAAGCCGAAGAAGCTCGCCAAGCGCGTCAACATCATCGAGGCCTTCATCCAGTCCGGCAACAAGCCGGAGTGGATGGTCATGTCCGTGATCCCGGTGATCCCGCCGGACCTGCGCCCGCTGGTTCCGCTGGACGGCGGCCGCTTCGCGACGTCCGACCTCAACGACCTCTACCGCCGCGTCATCAACCGCAACAACCGCCTGAAGCGCCTGATCGAGCTGCGCGCGCCGGACATCATCATCCGGAACGAGAAGCGCATGCTCCAGGAGGCGGTGGACGCGCTGTTCGACAACGGCCGTCGCGGCCGCGTCATCACGGGCGCCAACAAGCGCCCGCTGAAGTCGCTCAGCGACATGCTGAAGGGCAAGCAGGGCCGTTTCCGCCAGAACCTCCTCGGCAAGCGCGTCGACTACTCGGGCCGTTCGGTCATCGTGGTCGGCCCGGAGATGAAGCTGCACCAGTGCGGCCTGCCGAAGAAGATGGCGCTGGAGCTGTTCAAGCCGTTCATCTACTCGCGGCTTGACGCCAAGGGCTATTCGTCGACCGTGAAGCAGGCGAAGAAGCTGGTCGAGAAGGAGCGTCCGGAGGTCTGGGACATCCTCGACGAGGTGATCCGCGAACATCCGGTGATGCTGAACCGCGCCCCGACCCTGCATCGCCTGGGCATCCAGGCGTTCGAGCCGGTCCTCATCGAGGGCAAGGCCATCCAGCTGCACCCGCTCGTCTGCTCGGCCTTCAACGCCGACTTCGACGGCGACCAGATGGCCGTGCACGTTCCGCTGTCGCTGGAAGCGCAGCTGGAAGCGCGCGTGCTCATGATGTCGACCAACAACATCCTGCACCCGGCCAACGGCTCGCCGATCATCGTGCCGTCGCAGGACATCGTGCTCGGCCTCTACTACCTGTCGATCATGAACGAGGGCGAGCCCGGCGAGGGCATGGTCTTCGCCGACATGGGCGAGCTCCAGCACGCGCTCGACACCAAGACAGTGACGCTGCACACAAAGGTGCGCGGCCGCTTCAAGACCGTGGACAAGGACGGCAAGCCGGTCTCGAAGATCTACGAGACCACGCCGGGCCGCATGATGATCGGCGAACTGCTGCCGAAGCATCACAACGTGCCGTTCGACGTCTGCAACGAGCTGATGACGAAGAAGAAGATCTCCGCGATGATCGATGCCGTGTACCGGCATTGCGGTCAGAAGGAGTCGGTCATCTTCTGCGATCGCATCATGGCGCTCGGCTTCCGCGAGGCCTGCCGCGCGGGCATCTCGTTCGGCAAGGACGACATGGTGATCCCCGACACCAAGCATAAGCTGGTGGAGGAGACCCGCGCCCTGGTGAACGACTACGAGCAGCAGTACTCCGACGGCCTGATCACCCAGGGCGAGAAGTACAACAAGGTGGTCGACGCCTGGGCCAAGTGCACCGACCGCGTCGCCGACGAGATGATGAAGCGCATCTCGGCCGTCCGGAAGGACGACACCGGCCGCACCATGAAGATGAACTCCATCTACATGATGAGCCACTCGGGCGCCCGCGGTTCGCCGGCCCAGATGAAGCAGCTCGCCGGCATGCGCGGCCTGATGGCCAAGCCGTCGGGCGAGATCATCGAGACGCCGATCATCTCGAACTTCAAGGAAGGCCTGTCCGTGCTCGAGTACTTCAACTCGACGCACGGCGCCCGCAAGGGTCTGGCCGACACCGCGCTGAAGACCGCCAACTCGGGCTACCTGACCCGTCGTCTCGTCGACGTGGCGCAGGATTGCATCATCACCGAGGTGGACTGCGGCGCGGCCGACGAGGGCCTGCGCATGCAGGCGATCGTCGACGCCGGCCAGGTGGTCGCCACGCTCGGCGCCCGCATCCTGGGCCGCACGGCCGCGGAGGACATCGTCGTCCCGGCCACCGGCGAGGTGGTGGTGCCGAAGGGCAAGCTGATCGAGGAGCGTGACGTCGAGAAGGTGGAGAAGGGCGGCGTCCAGTCCGTCAAGATCCGCTCGGTGCTGACCTGCCAGACGAAGGTCGGCGTGTGCGCCAAGTGCTACGGTCGCGACCTCGCGCGCGGCACGCCCGTCAACATGGGCGAGGCCGTGGGCGTCATCGCGGCACAGTCGATCGGCGAGCCGGGCACCCAGCTCACCATGCGCACCTTCCACATCGGCGGCACGGCGCAGGTGGTGGACTCGTCCTTCATCGAGTCCAACTTCGAGGGCACCATCAAGATCCGCAACCGCAACGTGGTGCGGGACTCGGACGGCAAGCTCATCGCCATGGGCCGCAACCTCGCGGTCGTGGTGGTGGACGAGGCCGGCAACGAGCGCTCGACCCACCGCGTCACCTACGGCGCCCGCCTGCACGTGGACGACGGCGACAAGATCCGCCGCGGCCAGCGCATCGCCGAGTGGGATCCGTACACCCGCCCGGTGCTGACCGAGGTGGAAGGCGTGGTCGGCTACGAGGATCTGGTGGAAGGCGCGTCCGTGTCGGAGACGACCGACGAGGCGACCGGCATCACCAAGCGCGTGGTCATCGACTGGCGCGGCTCGTCGCGCACGTCGGACCTGAAGCCCGCGATCGTCATCAAGGGCTCGGACGGCAAGCCGCTCAAGCTCTCCAAGGGCGGCGACGCGCGCTACCTGCTGTCGGTGGACTCCATCCTGTCGGTGGAGCCGGGCTCCACGATCCGGGCCGGCGACGTGCTGGCGCGTATCCCGCTGGAAAGCGCCAAGACCCGCGACATCACGGGCGGTCTGCCGCGCGTGGCGGAGCTGTTCGAGGCCCGTCGTCCGAAGGATCACGCCATCATCGCCGAGATCGACGGCACGATCCGCTTCGGCCGCGACTACAAGAACAAGCGTCGCGTGATCATCGAGCCGCACGACGCCTCCCTGGAGCCGCGCGAGTACCTGATCCCGAAGGGCAAGCACTTCCACCTGCAGGAAGGCGACATCGTCGAGAAGGGCGACTACATCGTCGACGGCAACCCGGCGCCGCACGACATCCTGGCGATCAAGGGCGTGGAGGCTCTCGCGGCCTATCTCGTCAACGAGATCCAGGAGGTCTACCGGCTCCAGGGCGTGGTGATCAACGACAAGCACATCGAGGTGATCGTCCGCCAGATGCTGCAGAAGGTCGAGGTCACCGACGGCGGCGACACCGACCTGATGGGCGGTGACCAGGTCGATCGGATCGAGTTCGACGAGATCAACGCCAAGGTTGTGGAAGAGGGCAAGTCTCCGGCGATCGCCCATCCGGTGCTGCTCGGCATCACCAAGGCGTCGCTCCAGACCCGGTCGTTCATCTCGGCCGCCTCGTTCCAGGAGACCACCCGCGTCCTCACGGAGGCGGCAGTCAACGGCAAGGCGGACACGCTGGAAGGCCTGAAGGAGAACGTCATCGTCGGCCGCCTCATCCCGGCGGGCACCGGCGGCATGATGGCGAAGATCCGCCAGGTGGCCACGCGCCGCGACGAGCTGATCCTCGACGAGCGCCGCAAGGACGCTCTCGGCGACGGTTCGGGCGTGCCGGTCGGCGAACTCGCCGGCGCACCGACCCCGGCAGAGTGATCGGAGGGCCGGGCGGAGAAGCCCGGCCATCCTCCGCCTCGCGAAGACAGGAGAGACCCGGCCTCGCGGCCGGGTCTTTTCGTTTCCAGGGCCCGTGGCGGCGGACCCGTCAGGGCTCGACCGGGAGGGCCGTCGTCTCCTTCAGGGTGTTGAGCACGATGGACGTCTTCACGTGCTGGACGGACTCGTGCGGCAGCAGGACCTCGTTCACGAACTCGGACAGCGCCTTCAAGTCGGGCGTCACCACCTTCAGGATGTAGTCCATCTCGCCGGTCAGCGCGTGCGCCTCCTGCACCTCGGGCAGCCGAGCCACCAGCTGGGCGAAGCGGCGGGCGTTGTCCGGATTGTGGGTGGCGAGCGTCACCGAGATCACGTTGACGAGCGGATAGCCCGCCTTGTCCCGGTCGAGCACCGCCCGGTAGCCCTTGATGAGGCCGTCGTCCTCCAGCCGCTGCCGGCGTCGGGAACACTGGGACGCGGAGAGGTTCACGCGCTCGGCGAGCTCGTTGTTGGTGAGGCGGGCGTCCTCCTGGAGGAGCGACAGGATCCGCCGGTCCAGACTGTCGAGGTGCATGATCGTTCCGCCCTGGAGCGTGCCCGTGCACGATCCGTGCATCGAGTGTCGCCTAACCCATCTTGAATGCAAGCCCGTTGCGGCGAAACGGTGGGATCCTTGTTTCCAGAGGCCGGCAGCAAGCCGCCCGAGGAGGATGACGCCATGGGACCGTTTCCGCACGACGCCCCGCCCGCAACCATCGGCCCGGACAACCCCGCCGGGACGGACGGCTTCGAGTTCGTCGAGTTCGCCCATCCGGAGCCCGAGCAGCTGGAGGCGCTGTTCCGCCGGATGGGCTATACGCCCGTCGCCCGGCACCGGACGAAGGCGATCACGCTGTGGCGGCAGGGGGACATCACCTACGTGGTGAATGCGGAGCCCGGCTCCCACGCCATGCGCTTCGTGGAGGAGCACGGCCCGTGCGCCCCGTCCATGGCGTGGCGGGTGGTCGACGCGGAGCACGCGTTCCGGCACGCGGTGGCGAAAGGGGCGACGCCCTACGAGGGCGCCGACAAGGCCCTGGACGTGCCGGCGATCGTCGGCATCGGCGGCTCGCTGCTCTACTTCGTCGACCGCTACGGCGACAAGGGCTCGGCCTATGACGCGGAGTTCGAGTGGCTGGGGGAGCGGAACCCGAAGCCGAAGGGCGTCGGCTTCTACTACCTCGACCACCTGACCCACAACGTCTACCGCGGCCACATGGACACGTGGTGGGACTTCTACCGCGAGCTGTTCGGCTTCCGGCAGATCCACTTCTTCGACATAGCCGGCCGCTTCACCGGTCTCGTCAGCCGGGCGATCACCTCGCCCTGCGGCAAGATCCGCATCCCGCTGAACGAGTCCACCGACGACCGGAGCCAGATCGAGGAATACCTGCGCAAGTACAAGGGCGAGGGGATCCAGCACATCGCCGTCGGCACCGACGACATCTATGCCGGCACCGACCGGCTGGCGGAGAACGGGCTGACCTTCATGCCGGGCCCGCCGGATGTCTACTACGAGAAGTCGTACGAGCGGGTGAACGGGCACGACGAGCCGATCGACCGGATGAAGCGCCACGGCATCCTGATCGACGGGGAGGGCGTGGTGAACGGCGGGACGACGAAGATCCTGCTGCAGATCTTCTCGAAGACCGTGATCGGGCCGATCTTCTTCGAGTTTATCCAGCGCAAGGGCGACGAGGGCTTCGGCGAGGGCAACTTCCGGGCCCTGTTCGAGTCCATCGAGGAGGACCAGATCCGCCGCGGCGTCCTGAAGGCCGACGCGGCGGAGTGAGGGTCGCGACGACGGCCGAGCGGGTTCCGCCTCGCTCGCGGTGGTCCGACCTGTCGGAGCGCCGCGAGCGAGGGCAAGTCCGCGGACCGTCAGATCTCGGCCGCCACCGCCCGGCGGTAGAGGTGCCAGGTGGTGTGGCCGAGGATGGGCAGGGTCACCAGGAGGCCCATGAGCATCGGCACGGCGGAGACGACGAGGGCGGCGACCACGATGACGGCCCAGCCGATCATCGGCCGCGGGCTGGTGACCACCGCCTTCACGCTGGTGATCATGGCGGTGACGAAGTCCGTGTCCCGGTCGAGGAGAAGCGGATAGGACACCACCGTCAGCGAGAACACCAGGATGGAGAGGGCGGCGCCGACCACATGGCCGACCGCCAGGAAGAGCCAGCCGTCCACCGTGGTGAAGACGACGGTGAGGAAGCCGCGGAAGCTGGAGAAGGACTGGAACCCCAGGAAGAGGGCCAGGAGAAGGCGGACCTGGTACATCCACATCAGGAAGATGAAGAGCGTCACGAAGGCCATCCAGGCGAGTTGCCGACCGCTCTGCGCATAGGCGGCGCCGAGGACCGCGCCCCAGGAGAGCGGCAGCCCGGCCTCCAGCCGCCGGCTCACCTCATAGAGGCCCACCGCCACGAAGGGGCCGATCAGCGCGAAGCCGGCCGCGAGCGGATAGGCGAGCCAGGGCATGGCCATCCAGGCCACGGCGGCGATGAGGAAGAGGCCGCCGAACGCATAGATGGCGCCGAAGAACAGGCCGTAGGCCGGCGCGCGGCGGAAATCCTCGACGCCGGCGAGGAGCGCCGCCCGGATGTCGTCGGCCGAGACGGCGCGGACCGTGGGCATGCGATAGGGCGTGGAGGGCTGGCTGACATCGGTCATGGTCGATCTCCCCCTGACAGATTGGCTGAGCCGATTGAAACATCGGGCGGTCCGATCCGGCAAGACGCGGTGAATGCGGATGCCGGCCCGGGCGGGGGAGGCGGTCTCGATTCGAGGCGGGGCGGCCGACCGGGCCATGCGGACGGACCGGAGTCGAGCCGGATCCGCTCGGATGCGCGCCGAGCGGGCTCCCGGACGCGCACGAAGGGGCCGAAGCCTCGGCTTCGCGGCGGATTTCCTGATGTGGCGGGGAAAATCCTCAAGGCTCGCCCTTGACCTGCGGGCGAGTCGTGAGTAAGTTCCGCGCCACTGAGCGGATAGGTCCGTAAGGCCTCACGCATCCAGCGCGACTCGCGGCGGATGGAAAGGACCTTAAACACTATCCCGGTTCCGATGGTGAGAGCAGTTGCACGCACGATCGGCGTCCGAAGGGGCGTTGATCCTCTGCTTCCTCCAGCGCCGTTCGTGGGTCTCCCACGTCAACGGTGCGCTTCGTTTTGTGCGGACGAGGGCTCGGGGGAAGTGAAGGGCAGGGGACCAGCCCGTCGATCGCCGAGGCGATCGGCCCGGGTTCCGCGAGTGGAAGACAAGAGACGACCCGGCAGTCGAGACCGCGCCGGGATCTCACGAGATTGAAGGGCTTAGGATGCCGACGATCAACCAGCTGATCCGCAACGCGCGGAAAGCCCCGCCGAAGCGGAACAAGGTGCCGGCCATGGAGGCCTGCCCCCAGAAGCGCGGCGTGTGCACCCGCGTCTACACCACGACCCCGAAGAAGCCGAACTCGGCGCTTCGCAAGGTCGCCAAGGTGCGCCTGACCAACGGCTTCGAGGTGATCGGCTACATCCCGGGTGAGGGTCACAACCTTCAGGAACACTCGGTGGTCATGATCCGCGGCGGCCGCGTGAAGGACCTTCCGGGCGTGCGCTACCACATCCTGCGCGGTGTGCTCGACACCCAGGGCGTCAAGAACCGCAAGCAGCGCCGTTCGCTCTACGGCGCGAAGCGTCCGAAGTGATCCGGCGGCCTCCGGGCCGCAAGGATCCTTTGGATCAACACGAAGATAGAAAGTCGGAGACGTAAGGCATGTCCCGTCGTCACAGTGCCGAGAAGCGCGAGATCAACCCGGACCCGAAGTTCGGCGATCTCACCGTCTCGAAGTTCATGAACTCGATCATGCAGGACGGCAAGAAGTCGGTCGCCGAGGCGATCGTCTACGGCGCGCTCGACATGATCGAAGGCCGCACCCGCCAGAACCCGCTGCAGGTCTTTCACCAGGCCCTGCACAACGTGATGCCGCAGATCGAGGTGCGCTCCCGGCGCGTCGGCGGCGCCACCTACCAGGTTCCCGTCGAGGTGCGCACCGAGCGTCGCCAGGCGCTCGCGATCCGCTGGCTGATCACGGCGGCTCGTGGCCGCAATGAGAAGACCATGGTCGACCGGCTCTCCGGCGAACTGCTGGACGCCTCCAACAACCGCGGCACGGCCGTGAAGAAGCGCGAGGACACGCACCGGATGGCCGAAGCCAACCGCGCGTTCTCGCACTATCGCTGGTAACGGCATTTCAGCGGAGAGACAGCCATGGCTCGCACGCACAAGATCGAAGACTACCGCAATTTCGGCATCATGGCCCACATCGATGCCGGGAAGACGACGACCACCGAGCGCATCCTCTACTACTCGGGCAAGTCTCATAAGATCGGCGAAGTCCACGACGGCGCTGCGACCATGGACTACATGGAGCAGGAGCAGGAGCGCGGCATCACGATCACCTCGGCTGCCACGACGACGTTCTGGAACGGCAAGCGCCTGAACATCATCGACACCCCGGGCCACGTGGACTTCACCATCGAGGTGGAGCGCTCGCTCCGCGTGCTCGACGGCGCCGTGTGCGTGCTGGACAGCAACCAGGGTGTGGAGCCGCAGACCGAGACCGTCTGGCGCCAGGGCGACAAGTACAAGGTCCCCCGGATCGTCTTCTGCAACAAGATGGACAAGACCGGCGCGAACTTCGACAACTGCCTGTCGGACATCCGCACCCGTCTCGGCGCCCGTCCGGTTCCGATCCAGCTGCCGATCGGCTCGGAGAACAACTTCAAGGGCATCGTCGACCTCGTCCGCATGAAGGCGGTCGTCTGGGAGGACGAGTCCCTCGGCGCCAAGTTCCATGACGAAGAGATCCCGGCCGACATGCAGGAGCGCGCCGAAGAGGCCCGCGCCGAGCTGATCGAGGCCGCCGTCGAGCTCGACGACGCCGCCATGGAAGCCTACCTGGAAGGCAACATGCCGGACGAGGCGACCCTGAAGTCGCTGATCCGCAAGGCCGTCCGCACGTCGGCCTGGTTCCCGGTGCTGGCCGGCTCCGCGTTCAAGAACAAGGGCGTGCAGACGCTCCTCGACGCGGTCGTCGACTACCTGCCGTCGCCGGTCGAAGTGCCGCCGACCAAGGGCATCGACGTCAAGACCGAGCAGGAGATCGTCCGCGAGTCGTCCGACTCCGAGCCGCTCTCGATGCTGGCGTTCAAGATCATCGAGGATCCGTTCGGCATCCTGACCTTCGCCCGCATCTACTCGGGCACGCTGCAGAAGGGCGTCACCCTCCTCAACTCCACCAAGGAGAAGCGCGAGCGCATCGGCCGCATGGTCCTGATGCACGCCAACTCCCGCGAGGACATCGAGGAAGCCTACGCCGGCGACATCGTGGCCTTCGTCGGCCTGAAGGAGACCCGCACCGGCGACACGCTGTGCGATCCCCTGAAGCCGGTGATCCTCGAGAAGATGGAATTCCCGGACCCCGTCATCGAGATGGCCGTCGAGGCCGCCACGAAGTCGGACCAGGAGAAGCTCGGCGTCGCCCTGCAGAAGCTCGCCTCGGAGGATCCGTCCTTCCGCGTGTCGACCGACCAGGAGTCCGGCCAGACCATCATCAAGGGGATGGGCGAGCTGCACCTGGACATCAAGATCGACATCCTTCGTCGCGCTCCGCACAACATCAAGGTGAACGTGGGCGCTCCGCAGGTCGCCTATCGCGAGACGATCCGCAAGAAGACCGAAGTCGACTACACGCACAAGAAGCAGACCGGTGGCACCGGTCAGTTCGCCCGCGTGAAGTTCACGGTCGAGCCGAACGAGATCGGCGCCGGCTTCACCTTCGAGAACAAGATCATCGGCGGTGTGGTCCCGAAGGAGTACATCCCGGGTGTCGAGAAGGGCCTCAACTCGGTGATGACCTCCGGTCCGCTCGCGGGCTTCCCGGTGGTCGACGTCAAGGTGGCGCTGACGGACGGCGCGTACCACGAGGTGGACTCCTCGGCGATCGCGTTCGAGATCGCGTCCCGCGCGGCGCTTCGTGAAGCCATCGAGAAGGCCTCCCCGGCCCTCCTCGAGCCGGTCATGAAGGTCGAGGTGGTGTCGCCGGAAGAGTACGTCGGTTCGGTGATCGGCGACCTCAACTCGCGGCGCGGCCAGATCCAGGGCCAGGACATGCGCGGCAACGCGAACGTCATCACGGCGTTCGTCCCGCTCGCCAACATGTTCGGCTACGTGAACACCCTGCGGTCCATGAGCCAGGGTCGCGCCAGCTACACCATGCAGTTCGACCACTACGAGCAGGTGCCGGCGGCGGTCGCTCAGGAGGTTCAGGCGAAGTACGCCTGAACCCCGTGACCAGACGCTGACGCATCGCTGACGACATGATGGAGAGATCCAATGGCTAAAGAGAAATTCTCGCGGACGAAGCCGCACTGCAACATCGGGACGATCGGCCACGTCGACCATGGCAAGACGTCGCTGACGGCGGCGATCACCAAGGTGCTGGCGGAGACCGGCGGC
>NZ_JACDIS010000023.1 GCF_013839525.1 Chthonobacter rhizosphaerae | reverse complement strand
GTCGTCGATGGCCGCGCCCTCGCGCAGGAACTCCGGGTTCGACACCACCGCCACGTCGGCGCGCGGATTGGCCTCGCGGATGATTCGCTCCACCTCGTCGCCGGTGCCGACCGGCACCGTGGATTTGGTCACCACCACGGTGAAGCCCTTCACCGCCGCCGCGATCTCCCGCGCCGCCCCGTGGACGTAGGACAGGTCCGCGTGCCCGTCACCGCGCCGCGACGGCGTGCCGACGGCGATGAACACCACGTCCGCGTCTGCCACCGGCGTCTCCAGCGCCGTCGTGAACGACAGCCGGCCGGCCGCCACGTTCGTCGCCACCAGCTGGTCGAGACCCGGCTCGAAGATGGGGATCTGACCGCCGAGGAGGGCGTCGATCTTGCGCCGGTCCTTGTCGATGCACACGACCGTGTGGCCGAAGTCCGCCAGACAGGCCCCCGACACCAGGCCCACGTACCCCGAGCCGATCATAGCGACTTTCATCTGAGGTCCTTCAGAATTGCAAATTACTACAGAATAACCGTGATAAAAACATAGGAAGCGAGCCGAGCGGGCCAGATGCGTTATGTCTAAGACAGTATCCGGAGTGCGTGCAGCGCACAAATCCGTTTGAAAGCGTATGCTTGGATGTCGCAGTCTGCGGTTATTCGGCCACACCAAGCGGCGTGCGGCCCCGTTGCGGTCGCTGGACCATATCAGCCGATAACGCCTACCTCGCTCGACCCGCCCCGGTCTAAGCGTGTAGCGGCACTGGACTTTCGATAGCCAATCGGCGGGGTTTGACATCGCTGGGTCGCTACTGTGCTTGAGTTAGGCTGATGGTTGAGCAACTGGCGCTTACTCGACGACGAAAGAGGAGCGCTCGCGCCGCCGCGGGCAGCAGCTGAATCGGCAACGCCGTAATCAGAGTGCTAGCTGCCGGATCTAGCGATCGCTACGCCTCAATCTCAAACCCGGACAGAACGTCACTATGGAACGCCCGAGTAGGCACTGCTCGTGCCGTCGTGATCAGGCGCGTGCAAATTTAGCGCGCCATCCTCACTCGTTCCTTGACCCGTGCCCCCTCCCCCGCCGTGCTCGGAATGGGAGGACATGGGCTTGAAGCCGATCCCTTTACTAGTTCCTTCGCCCGTTTCGTGCAGATTGGCGTGGCAGGTACAGGCTTAAGCCGCGCATAGAGCAGTCGCTCATACCCTGCCCGCTCGTTTTGAACTTTGGCCAGGAGCGCCGCAGCGGTCCTGCGCAGGACCGGCGGCGCCGGGGCGTACTGGCCAGCCTCTGGCAAGCTGCCCCGCAGCCACATCTTTGCTGCCTCCTCGACGGCCCACGCGGGCATATCGTCAAGTGCTATTCGGTAACCGGCGATACGGGCCGCAACGATCTCCTCCGACAGACTCTGCGCTGGAAATGCGGCAAGGAGGATCATGAGTGTCTTGCCAATCGACACTGGGTCACGGCCAGCCGCGAGCAGAGACGAGAGCTCCTCCAGCCGCGCCACAATCCACGCCCGGTCGGTCTCGCTCATCTCCTTGCGGAACCACACGCCTTTCCTGATCTCCATGGTCAGAACCAAAGATTGCACCGATGGCGGCGCCGAGCGCGTCATGGCCGGAACGGGCCGTTGGTCGTTCCAGGCTGACCTTTGGGGAGCGTTGGTCATAGCGACCCTCAATGAGACGGAGGAAGCTCTGCGGCTGGAGGAAGAAGTCGAGGTCTGCGACCCATCCCCGGTCGTTTCGACCTGTTAAGCAGGGTGCATCGCGAGCCCGGTTAAGCGCAGCCCGCCACCCTTCAAGCCCGCCAGCGTCTGCCAGCCGAGCTTTCAAGCTGACCTGGCGTGCACGGTTTAGCTTGACTGCTTTTGGCCACCCAACCTGCGCGGCGATGCTGTTGTAGGCGTCGAATGCCGAGGTTAGGACATCTCGATCCGCCGGCAGAAACTCGGCATCCGAACGGAGTGAGGATGCACCTAACTCTGGATCTGGTTCTGGTTTATGCGCGCGATGCTTGAGGGTAGCTACTGCTAAGCCCCTGTTTGGATTGGATGCGGCTGCGTTTTCAGCTCGTTTCTGGCCACCTTTTGAGCCGCTTTCGGCTAGCTTCTGGGATGCTTTCGCGTCGTTTTCGAGCTCGCGCTCAGCCCGTCGGTTTGTGATTGAGCCGTCAACGATCTGGATCTTCCCGAGTGCAACCAAGCGGGCTCGTATGGCCGACCACTTGCGGATGGAGCAGCCGCAGACACCGGCGATATAGCGCGGGTCGTCGGGGATCGGTCGGCCGCGATCGTACATCAGGTCCAGGATGATCGAGTACGCACCTTTCTCCTCAAGCGTGAGGCCGAGCGTTCCGGCGATGAAGTCAGATCCGTAGCGGCGATACCAGGGACGCGAACTCATGGTGCCCTCCCCCGATCGATCAGGCGCACTTCGCTGGAGCCACTCGACTCCGGTTCTGGAACTGGTCGATCACGGATCAGGCAGTCTGAATGGGCGACAGACAAACCCTTCGCTCTACCAGGGTGGATCCCCGGCAGGGTGCGTCGGCTGGAGGAAACCGTCGGGTATTCAGAGCGCATGCTCATTCACCATCCTTTCTTTTAAGGTTCAGTGTTGGACGGGCTGCTAATCAAGTGCTCGATCGCCTCGGATTGACCACTTGCGCTGAATAGGAGCTTCTCCAGCCGAGTGACCCGCGCCTGGAGGTCGGAGAGCCGGTCACCGCTCTTAGGCGGGCTAATCGTGCCTGCGAGCGCACGCGCGCGATCCATAAGGTCCGCAGGGACGTGCCGTCGCTCCCCATACCAGTAAGCTCGAGCTGTGCGACGAGAGATGCCCAACCGACGAGCAACCCGGTTGATCGCGTGAGTGACGAGTTCGCCGGGACAGGCAGGCTCCGCAGCGCGGCGCAGAAGATATGAGAACTCTGAAGCCGTTAGCTCAACGCTACGAGTGCGGGACGAATTTTCCTGCATTTCGGAAAAGCTCCTGCGGCACGATGAATCGGGCCGGAGAGAAAGCAAATGCCGATACCTGTTTGCAACTGGATCCCGCTTGGAACTGCAGTGGCTTCTGTGATCTCTGCTTCGGAAGATCAAATGAAGCCGCCTGGCGCTCGTGCCAGTGCGGATCGTCCACCCGCGCATACGAAATCTAGTTGTCTTCCGGAGAATGAAACCCGAACTGCCAGATGTTGCTGCGGCGCAGTCTGTCAGCAGCAACAAAGCGAATGGCACGACATCCAGTCTGAGGACAGATAAGCTCGTTGAAGTTAGCCAGACCAGGAGCATAGGTCAGACGCCACAATGATCGGGCAGTTTGGCACCTGGTTTCAGGACGCCGAGCAACTGCTATCGACCACCATGGCCGACGTGAGTCAGAAGCATAATGGGCGGTCGCCCATATTTCAATGGGCTATAACCCCCGTGACTTATGCGTGGCTGGTGGGCAGGATCCCACCATGAGCAGCGATAAGTGGCAGCAACGGCTGGACAAAGTCATGCGAGAGAAGGGCTTCACGATGAAGTCACTATCTCTGAGTGCTGGCCTTGGCGAAACATTTGTGCGTGACGCTCTGAAACGAGGCCGAAAGCCCTCGATCGACAACTTTCAGAAGCTGGCAGTCGCGCTGGGAGTCTCTACTGATTACCTCAGCGGTACATTCGACATTGCTGACGCGCGCAGTGACTTATCTGATGAACGCTCCTTTCCTTCCGATGCAAGAAACTCGTTTGTCAGCTTAGATCGGGTGTCGAATCGCAGTCTCGCTCCGGCCGTCCCAGGCGCTCTCCCCGAAATCGATCTACGCGCCAGCAAGAACGGTGAGAACACCAGAACTCTGAAAATCAATGCCGGCGAGGAGTTCATTTCCAATCACCAGATCGTCCAAGAGTGGCTGCTTCCAGAGTCGTTCCTTCGCTCAACACTTGGAACTTCGTCTGATCGTGCGTTTGTGATGGCCGTAGTTGGAGATAGTATGGTTCCAACGTATCGGCCGGGCGATCGTGTCATCGTCGATCCCTCACAGAGTGAGTTTGTGTCCGACGCAGTATATGTGATCAGCGACGGCAATTCTGCGCCACAAATCAAGCGCCTTCAGCGGGTGCTATTTAGCGACCCCGCACAGGTACAGGTCATATCTGACAACGAAGTTCTCACGGCTAATGTAGTAGAACTGAAGCGAGTTAAGATAGTTGGTCGCGTAGTTGGTCACATAGCGCAGACCTAGCACGTAGACCGCGACAAGGGCATCGCTCCAGACCGGGAACGCGGATTGCCGTGGTAATGGGCTTCTGCCCTATATCGTCATTGACATTGGGCTTTTGCCCATCTTAAGATCCTGACGCTGCTCACTCCTGAGACGATGAGGGCTGTCATGCTCACCTATCACGACGAACGGCGCAGCATTCCGGACCTGACCTGGACCGACCAGGAGTTCGAACTGCTCGTTGGATCTCTTTACCTGGGCACCTTCACACTATCGTTGGACCTTGTCGACGCTGGCGGCGAGTGGGTTCCGGCCGCGTCATTCTTCCTCGAGCACAATGAGAATGGGGGCCCTCAGCGCTTCGACTGCCTGACGTTCACGGGTATGCGGTCGCTGTGTCCAGGGCTTCGCGGCGCCATTGAGGACGCAACTTCGACGGAGATCGCCAGGCGCTGGCCTGCCATAGAGGCGTGGGCCCGTGATCAACTGAGGAGTGCGGCGTGATGGCCGACTCCCTCGTCCTTCTCACAATCGGTATCGGCACGCTCGGCCTCGGGTGGGCTACCGCCGCCTGGCTCATCTCTCGGGTCAGGTGATAACCCACAGCCACGTTGCGTTTCACGGCCTTCCGCCCGGGATCTGTTCCATCCAGATCGATGCCACTAGCCCGAGTGGGCAGTCGTCAGCCGGAAGCGCAACGACTGCAACAGCCCGGGTGACGTTGTCCCAAGCGGTGGACAGCGCAGGCGCCCTTTGCACCAGCAGCGCAGCCGACAGCGCGGTCACCTCTCCCCTCCCCTTCCTTTAGCCCGCATCCCGCATGCGGAGCTTACGCGAAAAGGATCTGAGCTCATGAGCGAACTCGCGAATGTGCGTCCTATCCGGAGCAAGGCTTCGGAGCCGCCTGCCTCGGGAGCAGCCACGCTCCTCAACGTCATCGAGCGCGCGGCCGTGAACCCGAAGGCCGACGTCCACAAGTTGGAACTGCTTCTCCAAATGCAGGAGCGCGTCATGGCGCTCAACGCGAAAGCGGCCTTCGCCACGGCCCTTGCCAAGATGCAAACCGAACTGCCGGTCATTCCCGAACACGGTGCAGTCCGAGACATCTTCGGCGTTGTTCAAAGCACGTTCGCCAGATGGGAGGACATAAACGAGGCAATCAAGCCCGTGCTCGCCCGGCACGGCTTCGCTCTTTCCTTCCGCACTGGACAAGAAGGAGACAGGATCACCGTCACGGGCGTCCTCAGCCATCGCGACGGCCACTCCGAGGAAACAACGATGAGCCTGCCGGTGGACATCACCGGCAACAAGACACCCATCCAGGCGGTAGGCTCATCCACCTCCTACGGCAAGCGTTATACCGCATCAGCGCTCCTCAACCTGGTGACCCGCGGAGAGGACGACGACGGAGCTGGGCGCGGGAGCTCACGACCAATCTCGGACGAGCAGCTCCGGACACTTCAGGGCATGGTCGATGCCTACCGCGCCGACGTCACCCGGTTCTGCAGGTTCCTGAAGATTGGCACCCTTGCCGAGCTTCCCGCTGACCGCTTCGAAGCCGCGAAAAAGGCCCTCAAGGATTGGAAGGCGAAGCAGAATGGCTGATGTTATCCAAAGGAGCCCCGAGTGGCACGCCTTGCGCCTTGGCAAGGTCACCGCATCCCGCATCAGCGACATGGTCGCAAAGACGAAATCCGGATGGGGCGCAAGCCGCGCCAACTACGCAGCCGAGCTCGTTGCTGAGCGGCTGACCGGCCGCCCCGCGGAGGCGTTCAGGACAGCTGCAATGCAGTGGGGCACTGACACCGAACCTGACGCCCGTATCGCTTATGAGTGGCACCGCGATGTGACCGTATCTGAGGTCGCGTTTGTGCTGCACCCGAGGATCCCGCAGGCCGGCGCTTCGCCAGACGGGCTTGTCGGTGACAGCGGCCTTGTTGAGATCAAATGCCCGAACACGGCCACGCACATCGAGACGCTGCTCGGGCAAGCGATACCGACCAAATACGTCCTCCAGATGCAATGGCAGATGGCCTGCACCGACCGGCGCTGGTGCGACTTCGTCTCGTTCGATCCGCGCATGCCCGACGCCCTGCAGATCCACGTCCAGCGCATATTTCGGGATGACGAGCAGATTGCCGAGCTGGAACGAGAGACCCGGATCTTTCTCGACGAGGTCGCTGCAACCCTGGACCGACTCAGAAGCACCTATGGGGATGCAGAGGCACTCGACACATTGGCAGTCGGGTGACCCGGAGAACGAGCAGCCGTAATGGCCACGTCGAACCTGCGGCCGCTAGCACGATAGCGCGCCCACGCTCTGGCAGGCCATTCGCGGCATAAGCCCCCCCGATCGGAGGCGAGGCAGTGACCGTCCTTGAGCGCTCCCCCAAGCCCTCGAGCGAGGAACATCAGTCACATTCGCGATTGGCGCACCGCCGGACGAGAGCAACCGCACCCCTTGAGCCGGCGGACGGCCGGATGAACAGAACGGACCGCCACTGGAGGAGCTACCGCATGAGCAGGAGTGTTGAAGAGTGGGTCGGCACGTCCGACGACACGGCCCTCCCACCGCGCGTTCGGATCCGAGTGTTTGAAGCGCATGGAGGCAGATGCGCCATCTGCACCCGCGAAATCGGTCCCGCTGATCAGTGGGTCTGCGATCACCGGATCGCGCTGATCAACGGCGGAGAACACCGCGAACAGAACCTCCAGCCAGTTTGCTGCTGGTGCGATCGCGTCGTGAAAACGCCTGCGGACATCGCCTTGAAAGCGAAGATCGATCGCGTGAAGGCGCGCTACCTAGGCGTCCGGTGTGCCAAGAGCCCGATGTCCGGATCAAGAGCGTCTGGCTGGAAGCGGAAGCTCAGTGGGGAGGTCGTGCCAAGGCGCGTGTAAGCAGGCTCGATAGCGCGCAGCGGCGTTCGCATCAATCCGAAAAGCCTGGCACTTTGAGCCTTCGAAACGACCATTGCCCCTGCCGTAATCGTATTGAGATTAGCAGCTAAACGCCTGCTTCTAGCATCAGTTGCCCCAGTAGTCGCTTTCGCGCTGAAAGCGTTTTCCGCTCGTAAATTGCTAAGGTGTCTAGTTCTCTATTCGCCGCAGTCCGTGCAATCGCGAAACGAACTCTCCAATCTTCCGGTGGTGGTGGCTCTAGTATTGCATCTACAGCCGCCACATCCAGCATATCATTTTCTAAGCCCAACCGTATTCTCGCTTTCAGTTCGCGCGTTATTCTCGGGTAAAAATTCGACGGCTTGTTGTAATGATGGTCAAGAACCTCTGCTCGCCTTGCCCGAATTCTAATCAGCCGTTGCGTCAGCTCAATAGCGCGGAATGCTATGTCTTGGAGATCCTGCCGTTCACTCCCTCTTACAAGCTCTGCAATCAAATCGTTCACAGGCTGGAGATGACCGAGCTTCTCCACCTTTTGCGTAAGCCCATGGCGCGGCAGTCGCCGCGCCGGTTTAGGATCAGAAGAGTCGACGTCTTCTCCGCTCATTGTTCGACAGGCTCCTCGTTGATCGCATCAACGCCCCGGCCTGTCACCTGGGGAATGATGGGTGCTTCAAACTGCAGCTTGACCCTTTCGGCTGCGAGCCTCATCCGATGAGCGACAATTGTCTTGCGTGCCTCGATATCCTTGATCAGCTGATCTCGACGCTTCTCCGCCCTTCCCATATCTCTTTCCAAGTAGCGGGTATTATCATGGGCCCGCTGCATAGCAACGAATGCGATCTTTTCCAAACCAATACCCCTGGCCGTCAGCAAGTTGTTGAGTGTAGCCCGCGCTTTTGCATCTCCGTTGAACGCCTTCTCAGCAACGCTGATGTTGTACTTTTTTCGATTTCCGGACGGATCTTCGTCTCCGTCAGCAGCCAAAATCATGCTGGACGCAATGGCCGGCATGTAAGACCGTATCAGCTCATTGCGGATCCTTCTCGCGCGACAGTATTCCCAAACGTAGTCCAACAAATCTCTCAACCATATCCAGTCGATAACATCCATAGGTTGAGTGTCGGCGATCAGGCTATCCCTGATTTGGCGGTACTCCTCAGCGCTGTCGAGCCCGATAAGGCAATCATCAGCAAAGAGGTACTTGTAGGCTGCAGGTATCTCAACGTCGCAGGCACTCACCAGCTCAATTTGGTCGTTGACTATCATATTGTCTGCCCCATCCATCAGATATCGCGCTGAGCCGTACTATCCACGAATACCGACTAAGAGCAACATGGTTAACGTCGTATGCATATCTATCTGTGGAAATCAAATCCGCCGACATAAACGAGCCTGGGGTCAATTATGTTTCTTTGTGTTTTGCACAGCTACAACAAACGTACATCTGAAGACCGGCGGTAAACCTGATACTTGCATGCGGGTCACTGGTTAAGCAGACCGGTACTTGTAGTTGCAGGTCGGGCTCGGACTGCCTGGTCCGGATGACCACGCCGACTTCATTAAGGCGCCAGCGCCTCAGCTACCGTCGGCTTCCGCGCTTTTCAGGATTCTCAGCCAAACTAGTATCTGCCTTGCGAATAACGACCGCCCGCCGAACTTCGGTTCAGTTGCATCGTCGCGCTTCGAGCCGCCCAGATCCTTTGCGGCCGCCGCGAGCGCGTCAGGTCCGTGCCGGCCTCCGTTTATCCGGCCGGTCCTGTCCACCGCCAGTTCAGTGCCCGTTAAGGCGCCGAAAACTCCGTCGACCCAGGATTACGCCCACACCGCAGACACGGTCTGCGTCATCTGTTGCCGAGCAAGGCCGGCAATCGACGGTTCGCGACAAGCGGGGTAGATCGTGCAGTCCCTCAAACAGGCCGGCGCTCTCAGCCAAATCCAGCTCTCGTCGCTCGGGTCCAGTCCGATCGCATCCCTCGATCTTGCCGCAGCCGCAGGCGGCTTTGTTCTCGTCTACAGCGAAGTCGAGTCCGGCCTGTTCAGTGAGACATGGAGGGTCAAGGCGCAGCTCTTGAGCGCCGACGGGGCTCGTTTCGGCCTGTCAAGAACCGTCTCCGAAAGCGACAATGAGTATGGCGAGCCCAACCCGGTCGTAGCGGGGCTGGCGAACGGGGACTTCGTCGTCACTTGGACGCATGAACAGTCCCTGTTCCCGTCATCAGATTATGATGTGGTCGCTCGCCGCTTCACCGCGACAGGGACCGACCGGGCGCCAATGTCGCCGGTGTCCACGACGACCTATGGCTATCAAGCCGGATCTCAGGTGACCGCACTGTCCGGTGGCGGGTTCGCGGTTGTGTGGGAGGACGAGGCATCCTTCAGCACGTTCGGAATGGACGTGCGAATGCAAATCTATGGCGACAATGGCCAGAAGGTTGGGACGGACATAGTCGTTGATAGCGGTCGCTTCGGGGAGCAGACAGGTGGCCGCTTGGTCCAACTCTCCAGCGGCACGATTGCGGCAGTCTGGAATGACGGTAACGGGCTGGCGCTCCAGATGTTCTCAGTCACAGGCAAACGCATCGGAACCGAGATCATCATCGAACGCGGCATAGAGGCGATTGCCAGCGAGCACCGCGTAACGGCTGTTGGCGATGATCTTGTAGTGACCTGGAAACGCGAGATCTGGTCTCCGTTCGGTTTCGACGTGAGCTATCGGGCGCAGCGCTTCGACAGCGCCGGCCGGCGGATAGGGTCTGAACAGGTGATCGCCACCGGCGATGAAACCGACGTTACGGACGTCGTCGCTCTTTCGGACGGCAGCTACGCGGCGCTCTACAAGCATTACCGGGAAACGGTCAGCGGAGGCGAATTCCGAACCTCCGTACAGGTGTTCAATCAAGCTGGCACCATGGCAGCGGACCGGATCGAGGTAGCGGTCGGGAGTGAGCCTAGCCTGACGGCTATCACTGCCGCCGGAAGCAACAGCCTCATCGTTGCGTGGGAATCCGATCCTGGCGTCATCAGCACGCAAAAGCTGCAGATCCGGACATCCGACGATATCACGACAAGAGTGTCCCAAGCGGTCTCGTCAGGAACTGGCGGCTCTGACAGCCTCATCGGCACAGCGCTCAACAATGATCTGTCGGGCCTGGCAGGACATGACATCCTGGAAGGCGGCCTCGGCAACGACCGCCTCATGGGCGGAGCCGGATCTGACCTTTTGGTCGGCGGAGCAGGTCAGGATGAAGCTGTCTACTGGCAGGCGACGGCCGGCGTCGTTGCCGACTTGACCGACTTTGCCCTTAACACAGGCGAGGCGGCTGGCGACCGCTACGTTTCGATTGAACGCCTCGGCGGCTCAAATCATAGAGACAGTTTGCGCGGGGATGCGGCAGCCAATGTACTGTCAGGTCACTCCGGCAATGACGATCTTTTCGGCCGCGGCGGCGCTGATCGCCTGGACGGGGGCGTGGGCAACGATACTCTGGTCGGCGGCGACGGTGCTGACCACCTGATCGGAGGCAGCGGTACAGACACTGCTTCCTATGCTGGAGCCTCAAAGGCAGTCACAGCGAACCTCGGCAAATCGTCCCTGAACACAAACGAAGCCAAAGGCGACGTCTACGCGGGCGTGGAGAATCTGCTAGGCAGCAGCCACTCAGACACGCTGACTGGGGACGCTGGATCGAATTGGCTCTACGGCGGGGGTGGCAATGACACCATGTCGGGCGGCTCCGGTAACGACAGGCTCGTCGGCGGCGCCGGTCGCGACAAGCTTGCAGGAGGATCCGGACGGGACGCGTTCGTGTTCGATACGAAGCTTGCAAGCAGCAACATCGACCGGATCACCGACTTCTCGGTCAAAGAAGACGCGCTTTGGCTTGACGACGATGTGTTCAAGAACATCGGAAAGGTAGCTGGCCTTGCTCCAGCAGCCTTCCACGTCGGCACGAAGGCGCATGATCGCACTGATCGCGTCATCTACAACAAGACGACAGGCGGGCTCTATTTCGATCCTGACGGAACCGGCTCTGCAAAGGCTATCCTCTTTGCCGAACTTGGTGCTGGGCTCGCCCTCTCGGCGAAGAATATCGCCGTGACGGCGTAGTTGGCACGACACCCCCTTGGCTGAAAGGAGCGAGTGGGTAGCACACCTGAGTCTAAATGCCTGAAACTGCAGGTGCTCCTATCAGGCAGCATCTCCCTCGTCCGCCATCGCACTGTCGTGCAGGCCGGCGGCACAGCTATAACCAAGGGACGCCGCAAAATCGCACAGCTCCCGTTCCTAAACCCGAGCCGGCTACCAGATCGAGAGCTCGGTCGCGTAATCAGCCCTGCCGTTTTTGCGCGTTGAGTTTAAGTAGACGGGATTGGGGACAGAATCTGATCGTCTGCACCGGTTGCAAACATCAGGTGCCGTCTCGCGGCACGTCACTCACAGCCGATCATTAGAAAGCAAGTATGTTGGATTGCCTTCACTGCTCTCCGCGTAGTATTGGCGGGTAATCAGAAAAGCGTTGCAGGCGCAATCTTCTTTGCCACCACTAGTATTTTTAGCCTCGGCAGGCGCATTAAGAAACTGCCTCCATTCCTCTTTTCTGGTTGCGACATAGTCCGCTCTGTTCATGCCGATTTGCCAAAAAGCATCAAGAAAACTGATTTGCTCGGCAGTTGTTGGAGCGTAGTAGAAAAGCTCGAAGAGCCAAAAACGATAGACGCCTGCTATACCTGCCCATTTATCGAGCTCACGGCACACTCCGTATCGAGTACGCGCATCCCTTGTTCCTCTACCGGGTCGGATCAGAATGCCGCAATCGGAATCAAAGACCCACTTTGGCGCGAGAAGCCGTTTGATCCGATCCGCCCCTAAGCTGATACCTCCTGTCCGCCAGATCCGTTCGGGTGCACTTTCGGCAACGCACACGTTGGCACAGCGGACCGGAGCCAAGCTGCCAAAGGACGCGCATGCTGACTTTGAGATGCTGGTCGGATCACAAGCCGCCGGCCGGCGAGCATTGTCGGCTAGCATGCAACAAACCTCGCAAAATACGAAGCCAGTATTCCTTCACAATCGACAGAATTACGAACGAGTAGCAGGATAGCAACGATATTCGGCAGCTAACTACAATTGCAACATAATGCCTTACGACGGAGGTGGAGTCCAGCTTGGTGGCGCGATGCCAAGCTCCAAAACCTGGATATGGTTGCGGGGTCGCAAGTTCTCGACTCTATAGCTCGTAACGCCGACTTTGGGAATGATCAACTCAAATGAACGCGCGCAACGATGACAGCAGCCGTACAATTTCCGCCTGGCGGTTCACCCCCAGCTTCAGGTAAATGGCTTTTATTGTCGTGCGGACCGTATTGACCGAAACGCCTAACTCTGTCGCAATCTCCGTTGCAGCCTTAGCATCACCAAGCATTCTGGCAATTCTTGCCTGAGTGCGAGTTAACCCCATGCTGCGGAAAACATGATCGCCATTATCTGCACTGGCAATATCTCCGCCTGATATTAGAAGCAAAACGGCGTCGCTCGCGCGTTCCGTGCCGGGAATGCGGTCTATGTGCCGCCCAGTAAGCGGCATTGCGCGTACAACGAGCGTCGGATGGCGACCAGAACGGCGAAGCACGATCACGTCCGAAGCCGCCGGCTGCACTTCTCCAGCTGCAACCGAAGCGATGAGACGCTCTAAGGCGCGTTGCTGCTCGTGCAGGTCAACGTGCAGTCGGTTCTGTCTAAGTCCCACACCGTTGCCCAGAAGCGCGTACAGGTATGCATTGGCTGAAATAACGAAGCCGTCGCGCCGAACAACTGCAGCGGCACATGAGAACCGTCCGATTCCCTCCAGCAATGCACCTTGAGTGGCTTCAAGCCTGGATACCAGGGAGCCCATCGATGCCGCGCGAGTGATATGCAGCGACAATTGCGAAAAGATGCGCTTTTCAGAGCCGCGGACTTCAGCGCCCGGCGGTAGCTGAACACCAATGGCAATTTTGGACCTTTCTGTCGGCGAGGAAACGATTCCAATAGCTCCGCCGATGCCCTGTTTGGCTAGGAACTCGTTGTAATACACTCCCCGACTGATCACATCCTCTTCCAAAACGTCTCGATCATGGAAGATGCCATTCTTCAGGTTGACAACATACGGCGAGCGGACAAGCGGATCATACTGCCACCAGAATGACCGATAATCTTCTGCAGGTTCGGAAAGGTCATCCGAAACGTAGACGAGTGACTGGAGGGAACTCAGTGAGTGAAGAACCGTTCCAACTCCACCAAAGCAGCGTGAGAAATTGTGTAGGGCGGCCGGCCAGAGGCTCTCATCTGTGGCGGCATCGTAGATGTCGTTTATCAATAGCGCGATTTTCTCACCATCGACCATTCTTCCACCCTTGCCTATTCCGTTCGTGAGACGGCAATATTATCACTTGAGCAACGCACCTAAGCGAATACCCCACCGTTTGACATAATGAGATACACTGCTTGCGTGTTAAGCACACTTATCAGTAGCAAACAGTCCCAAGCAATCAGATCAGCTGCTCTGCCAGCGGCTTAAGTCTACATAGAACCTTGTCTGGTCATATACGCGATTCGACGCACATTGCTGCACGGACCGAGCTGTCCTTAGACCTCCCGCCAATTAGATGGTGTAGGACCGGCACAACCCTGATGGGGGCGGTCGGCAGTGACTGCACCCGCGAGCGCTTATCGCCTTCATCCGCCTGAACTCTTCAACCTGCCTTGTCGCCTGACGTTCGACAGAGGCGGGCCGATCCCGGCAGTAAGAACATGCAACGCTGAAATCCGAACGGCACCTCGTACGCCGCCTACTTGACGCGCGCGCTGACTTGATGTCACTCTTCGTGGCATGAAAAGCACCGGCACACGATCCTACCGCAGCCCCTTACGTCAATCTCAAGCGGAAGAGACCCGCAGCCGTATCCTGGCCGCAGTAGGTGCCGCTATGGCGGAAAGTGGGACGGGTGAGGTGTCATTCGACCGTCTCGCAGTTCTAGCCGGCGTCGAGCGGAGGACCGTGTTTCGGCACTTTCCCAACAAGGAAACGCTGCTGGAAGCATACTGGACGTGGCTGGATGTCCGCGTGGCTGACCGCACGATGCCACAAACGCCCGACGACTTTTGCCGGCTGCCGCCGGAAGCGTTCGCCGGCTTTGATGCTGCGGAAGTAATCATCCGGGCAAGTCTGCACACCAAATCGGGGCGGGACATGCGGCTTGCCCAGTTAGACCGGCGCCGAGCAGCCTTCCATGCCGCTCTCGCTCCTGCTCTTCAGGGCGCCAGCCCTGAGGACGCTGCTAAGGCCGAGGCCATCGTTCACGCGCTCTACTCCGCGGCCACCTGGGAGACGTTACGAGACTACTGCGGCCTCGACGGTCGTGCCGCTGGCGAGGTTGTCGCCTGGGCCATTGGCCGGCTGCTCGACGGGCTCGCCCAAAACTCGTCTCCCACGACAATCCCAACATCTGTTAGCAAGAAGGACTGACACCATGATCCATGCGGTTCAAATTACCCGCCGCGAAGAGGCTCCCGCGGTCTGGGTCGTTCGCGACCAAGTCCGCTTCATGGGCCGCCTTGAAGGAACTGACCTGACGGTACTGGAGGTTGAAGTACCACCTGGCGCCGGTACTCCGCCCCACCGGCATTCCTCGCCGGAGATTTTCCGCATCTTGTCGGGAGAGGTGACCTTCGGCCTATTCGAGGATGGGCCGCCGCGGCAGGTCCAGGCCGGGCCGGGAACAGTGGTTACCGTACCGTCAGGCGTGGCGCACAACTACACCAATAGCGGCGACAGTCAGGCTAGCATGGTTGTGGTGCTGGAAACCTCTATGGAGGCCTTCTTTCGTGACCTCGGCCGCTCCGAGACGCCGCCGGCTGGCCCTCCGTCTGAAGACGAGATTGCTGCTGTGATCGCCGCTTGCGACCGACATGCCGTAGAGATGGTGACCTGACGGAATAAGGCCGTAAGCTCGCACCCGTCGCTTCCCCGACCACAGGGCCGCATACCCTCGTCGCGAACGGTACGCTTGCGAGCTTCGTCAGGCTTGGCGGGCTGTGTGTGAGTGTACCCCCCTGTTGACCCCAAAGCTACCGCCCGGGCATCACCTCTCCGCGGTGCCGTTATCGAATGGCTTCACTTTACCAGGACGTGCTGAGGGCGGCTCCGCGTTCGGAGCTGTACCTCCGCCCAACACGAAACCCGCTCTGCTACCCACTGATAGCTCACCGATCAGAGGGGAGCTTCTGCATGGCAGGAAACTCCAATAAGCTGGAGAAGACCGTGGATCGGCCGCACACCGCCGGCTTGCCTCGCAAGCGCTGAAATTGAGTGTAACCAAGCATTTAGCCGGACCAGGTACTGTCGCCCGATTGGAGGGCTTCCTATGCAGTACCCAGTTCCGAACAACGAGGAGCAGCGCCTAA
The DNA here is from genome assembly GCF_013839525.1 of Chthonobacter rhizosphaerae. Classification (GTDB taxonomy): domain Bacteria; phylum Pseudomonadota; class Alphaproteobacteria; order Rhizobiales; family Pleomorphomonadaceae; genus Chthonobacter; species Chthonobacter rhizosphaerae. The sequence goes on along the minus strand of NZ_JACDIS010000023.1, from coordinate 5,517 downwards.
AGGTCCTTCGTGGGCTAGGGGTTCTATACACCTCTCGAAACGCTGCGTTCGACGCGCTCTGCCGAGAGGCTGCAAATCGCTTCGATTGTCCAATCGCACTAATCACCCTCGTCGATCAGGACTATCAGTGGTTCAAGGCCGTGTGTGGGCTGGATGTGTGTGGCACGCCTCGTGAACACGCATTCTGCACACATGCGATCCTCAGTGATCAGGTCATGGTTGTCCCTGATGCCAGGAGCGACGCACGTTTCAGGAGCAACCCTCTTGTCACCGATCCGCCCAACATCGTGTTCTACGCTGGCGCTCCCCTGCTGTACGGTGACGGAATAAGGCTCGGAACGTTGTGCGTCATCGACCATAAGCCGCGAACAATGAGTGCTGAGGACGTCTACGCTCTTGGGGAGATAGCGGACCGTGTGTCCGGAGAGCTCTGGGCGCTCGCGTTCGCGCAAGAGGAGGTCGCTTGATGCCCGGTTCGGCCGAAAGCATCAGCGCGCTTGTCGTAGAGCGTCAGACAGCGCTTGCAGAAGTCATCAATAGGGTGGCGTTGAAAGCTGGTATTTGCGCGGTCACTGTTGCCCGGACGGGTCTCTCCGCTACCGAGTTGAGCGCAGCACAGGCTTTCGATCTATGTCTGGTGGACATTCACGAGTGGGCACGGGCGCGGAACGACTTTGTGGAGCAACTGCGAATGCAGCGTGGCAAGGGGGCCGTCCTGGGCTTAATGGCCTCTGCTATTGAGCGAAATGTCACGATCGTTGCCCGCGATGACATTTGGGATTTCGTGGTGGTGAAACCGTTCACCCCTGACACACTCAGGTACAAGCTGCTCGGGTGTGGCATGAACTTGCCATCCAAACCCCTGGGACTCACCCGGACAGCACCGAGCTTGCCGCCAACCCAAGAGGTTGTGCAGGTGGTTGAGTTATAACGGCGCAACATCAAGCCATAGCCACGGCGTGAGACATCTTTCTGGCATTCGAGCCATGGCGCTGACCAGCCCTCCCCCACTCTAGTCCCGCGCGCAGCCAGCGCCCTCTCAAGCCTCTGAGAACCACCATTGCTGTTCCGTGGCCTTCAGTGCCACTCCCGTCTCTTCAAGCGCACGGACCAGAGAAGCTAGGTCGGCCAGAGAACGGGTAAGGTGCCAGCCCCTGTAATCACCAGTTGTTACTAGGACAGAGAAACCGCGTCCCACGGTGGCTGTCCCGGAGTTCTCGTCTAAACGAGAATACTGGAGCATCCAGCCGACTTCAGGGCAGCCTTGGATGGAGCAATCCTGGTCGTCTAGCAAACCCAGCGTAGCCGATGAACGTCATAGGCCAGCACCCCTGTTTCGATAAGGGTCTAGACATTCTGCCCACGCGGTCTCTGAGCCAAGCCACCCGTTCGAGACGCCCATAGTATCTCACGAGACCGCCGCGCAAAGGTATGCGCGAAGGAGGCGAGGCTAACCGGAGTAAGCCCACCGGCGAGTTAGCATCGCGACTTCGGTGCCACACGCGCTTCTGATGCGGATCGTGATGGCAAGGCTGCCTGGGAACTCACTCCGGTCTAAGTCGGCCAGCTCACGTTCTGCAGCTTCCTGTGCAACTTCAAGGGTGTCCACCTTCGTCCCGATCAAATCCGTCTCCCAGCCGCCAGCATCAAGTCGGACGTCGAAAAAGTAGCGTGCCATTGCAGCCAGTCTGAGTAGGAGAAGTGCACTTGTGAAGACTGCCATCGATCGCTGGCGCTGACAAGCGTTGTCAGGCTTGTTCCCTGTCCGGTTCCTCCGAAACTGCGCCAATGTAAGTGGAGCACGAACGAGGAACTTAGGTCCGCCGAGTACCGCCTGCCGACACGCTTTCTGCGGTAGGATTGTGGAGCGTTGATAACAGCATACGGCTGAGGGTCCTGGCTACAGGGAGCACTCGGGCATTAGCACATTTGGGGAGGCCTGTTAGACCGGCACACCACCCGCCTAAACTGCCCCACCGGCCTACGCGGCAGTCCTCATCGCGTTGTAATGATCTCTTCCGATACGCGAGAATAGCTTTGACCGACGTCCTGCCCCAGCTTCAATGAAGCTACAACGAGGCCCGCGACAATCAGCGCGGCTGCAAAGCCGTACTCGGTCTGGACTGAGCCGCTCCTATTGCAGAGCAATCGCGAGAAGATGCGCTTCATGGAAATTCCAGGGTTGGTTCGGTGCCCTTCTGAAGTAACCGCAAGATCTTTCCCAGTCGCTAAGAGGCTGAATGAAGAAAACCTTAAGCCGCCGAAAGCGATTATCCGGTTGAACACGTAGAACGTAGAACCGTAACAAGACAGTAAGCAACGCCGAGTAAGAATGCACCCCAGTTGCTCAGGAGTGCACTATGACACTTATTTATCTCGCCAGCCTTGCTGCCCTGCTTGGCCTGTCTCTCACCAAAAGCTATCACGCCCTACCAGGTGGACGAGATGCTGATGATGACGGGCGGCCTTGAGGTTGCAGAGCCGCCTTTCTCCAATGAAGCTCGCTGTCGCTAAAAACATGACGCAAAGCTCGTTTAGAAGATGACCTGTCAAACGGCTTTGGAATACGGATGGCTTGCTCAAGCTCGTCCGGTACGTCCACGAGCGCCGTTGTGGTGATTACAGGCACTCCACGATTGATAAGAGCGTGTGCTATGTGAGCACATGATCCATCACGCAAACGCAGATCGAGGATTGCAACGTCACAAGCAATCCGTTCTGGTTTGGACCGAACCTCAACGTTGGAGCGCCGGAGGTTGAAGTTTCCGGCCTTCTTCAAGGTGGTGGGCTGGCTGTGCCACCGGGGTTCTGCAACGATATCGGGACCTTTTTCCCGATCGCCTCGTGCGGGCGGTCGTCGTCGTTGTCGAGGCGCCAAGCCTCGATGATCCTCCGGGCCGCCGACAAGCCCTGGAAGAGATTCTCGTTGAGGCATTCGTCGCGGAACCGGCCGTTGAGGCTCTCGACGTAGGCATTCTGAATCGGCTTCCCCGGCGCGATATAGTGCCATTCGACGCCGTGGTCCTGCTGCCGGGCGAGAACGGCGTGCGACGTCAGTTCGGTGCCATTGTCGCTCACCACCATCAGCGGCTTGCCTCAGGCGTCGATGAGACGGTCGAGTTCGCGGGCGACCCGACGACCGGACAGCGAGCTGTCGACTACGAGCGCCAGGCACTCCCGCGTGAAGTCGTCGACCACCACCAGGACACGGAAGCTTCTCCCGTCGGCAAGGACGTTGGAGACGAAGTCCAGGCTCCAGCGCTGGTTCGGTCCTCGCGGCAGCGCCATCGGAGCCCTCGTCCCCAGCGCCTGCTTGCGACCGCCGCGCCGAGCAGTCAAACTGTTACGTGACTAGAATTACAATGACCCCGGCAGCGACAAAGAAGGTGAAGCCCGAGCCGATGAGCGCCATTGTGAAGTCGCGGCCTTTGGGGACTTCGATGTCGGTCGCCAATAAGCCTGTAATTGACACCTCGTGCGTCACTTCGGTCGAATTGGAATGGATCTCGCCAGCGTTAATCGCAATCTCAGTTTTCGCCACTGCAGTCATTTGATGCCCTCCTACGGACACCATCAACCGTCACGCTTAAGCATTGGTTATTGTTCGCATTGAGCATTCTGTACTGGTAATCGAGTGGTGGATGCGAGTACCCGATTTTTGAGATCGTACTTTGGAAGGCGACCGACGACAAGCGGTCGCCGGGCCTACTCAGCCGCTAAGCTGGTGCTACGCTTCCCTACTCTGAAAGAGCGGGAGAAGGCGGCATTCCGCAGCGAGGGACGAGATCGCTGCCGCCTTCTCCCAGTTGCGCAGGGGGGAGTCATTGATATGCGCCTGTTTCGAACGCCGACAGCGGCCCAGTGTTCCATGTTCTGAAGATCTCATTTTCACAACGAGTGAAGATCCGGCTCTATGTATGTTCACTCTGCTTTTTTTCGACACGTATAGAGTATTTGACATAGGTTAGTGCCGCAGTCTCAGCTCGGATCCTGCTCCGTGAGATGCCTCACGCCTGAAACAGATGCTTTCCACTGCTGAAGTGCTACCTATCCTTGGACCGCCCGGCAGGGCTATCAATGGAGTGTGTCGATCAGGGCGTGCCGTATGCCGCTAACCGATACAGAAGTGTGATCGGGGGCTTGTGGCCGATTGCGCTGCGCGAGCGTTCCTCGTTGTAGTGCGGCGCGGATCCTCCATCTTCGGCGGACGTCTTCAACCGAGATGAACCAGAGCTTGTTTAGGCACTCCGCCTAAAACCTGCCGTTCCGCCCTTCAGTGAACCCGTTGTCCGTCGGCTTGACCGGCCGGGAGAAGTCAAGCTCCACGCCGCGCTGGTAGGCCCAAAGGTCGAGGTCGCGCGACACGAACTCGGTACCCTGGTCGACCCGGATCGTCTTCGGCAGCTGATGCCCCCAACCGATCCGCTCGAACACGGCCACGACGTTCTCGGCCTTGAAGCCGAACCGGGCATCGACATGCGCGAGAAGCGCGTGTGGGTGTCGACAATGGTCAGGATCCAGATCTTGCGGCCGGTGGCGAGCTGGTCATAAACGGAGCCGAAGGCGGGCGCGCAGCGACCAATTTCATGGCCCAAGCCTCGTTCGCCGCCATGGCCGGACCACGGACTTCGCGCAGCTTCGCCTTGCCCGCTGCTTCGGTATCTTGTTCCGGAGCTGCAAACCCAACACCCCGGAGAGTCTGTAGGTTCATTTGACAATGACGATCCACCCCTCGCGCTGGAGAAGCACGTGCACGCGCCTATAGCCGTAGCGCACACGCGACTCTGTGATCTCCCGAGTGCGCTTGATGAGAGCGGCCTGCGAGCGACGCTCCCTCGTAGGGTTAAGTCGACGTCTCGGTACCGAGTACGCTGCAGGCTCGTCGGAAATCTTTCAGGTATCGCGAACTTCAACCACCAACCGGCGTCGCCGCGCAGGCTTTGAGCCTTTCCAAAAGCACGCCCTGGCCCTGGAGCATGGCCTTGTCGACTGAGAGGTCCGCGACAAGCGTTTTCAGCTTGCCATTCTGCTTCTCGAGCTGGCGAAGCCGCTTCACCTCCTAAAGCATCATCCCGCCGTAGCGCTTGCGCCAGGCGTTAGAGAAGTCGCCTCCGAGATCCCGGCCTTGCGGCACACCTCGGCGACTGGCGTGATCCTCCGCGTGGCGCAGAATGAAGGCGATCTGTGCATCCGTGAATTTCGACTTCTTCGTCGTCCGTCTCCGTCTCGCGGCCCTATCCTAGATTGGGATTTTCCAGCTCAGACCGGTCCAGGAGACGGGTAGCAGGTCAGTCGCATTGATATCGGCCAACCGAATCTGAGCGCTTGCCAAAAAGAAAGAGGCCCAGCACAGGGCCGGGCCTCTTCCCACCAGTTCCCTTGGAGGGGGACTGTTATTACCAGGTACGGGACAGCTGCAGGACGCCCTGCAGGGAGTCTTCGTCGTCGATCTCGGCGTAGGACACTTCACCGGTGAGCACGAGGCCCGAGGTGACGGTGTAGTCCACACCGACGTTG
>NZ_JACDIS010000022.1 GCF_013839525.1 Chthonobacter rhizosphaerae | reverse complement strand
ACTTCGGAACCGAAAGCGGCGTGCCAGGGGGTCATGATGGTCATCCTTCTGTGTCAGTGGGGTTGATGGTGGTTCAAGGTCCGGGTCGTTTCGGCCGGTCGTTTCGTCCGCCGATGGATGGACTATGCCGACGTCCCGACCCGGCTTCCGTGACCGGGGTCACACGGGCGAGCGGCCGGGCCGAAAATCGAACCGGTTGGCCGGACCGCGGCCGCGGGGAACCGGGCCCGCATGGCCGTGTTGGCGCAGGGGCGCGAGCGTCCACCCGAGAAGGCCCACCGAACCAGGAGCCCACACGATGCAGGCAGCGGACGAGACCGCTTCGGAGAACCACCTGAAGGCTTCGGCCGAAACGGTCGCGCAAACCTCGCGCGCGGTGAAGTCCTCCACCGAGACGGTGGCCGAGAGCACCGCGACCATGAAGGATTCCGCCGACCGGCGGACCGAGCTTGCCGCCGACCGCACGGTTCTGGCGGCCGAACGGACCTATGCGGCCTGGATCCGGACGGGGCTCGCGTCGCTCGCGAGCGGCATCGGCGCCAAGAAGCTGCTGGAAGGCGTGGTGCCGGACTGGATGATCATCGCCACCGGCTCGCTGCTCGTGCTGTTCAGCGCCTTCTGCTTCGTGGTGGCGGTCTGGCGCGAACTCTTCCCGGGCGTCAAGGACCCGGACCCGGCGGTGCGCCGCCTGCCGAGCGCCCTTCTGATCGTGGCGAACGGCTTCCTCACCCTGGTGGCGCTCGCCGCCCTCGCGAGCATCTGGTTCGGCCGCACCGGCGGCTGAACCGCGTGGGTCAGGCCCCGGGCGCGAGACCGAGCAGCGAAGCGTGCCGGAGCGTCTCCTCGCCCTTGAGGAAGCGGACCCGCACGGCGAGGCCGGGCTTCACCCATTGCGCCTTGCTGCTCGGCTTCAGCCCCGGCACCGGCCGGCTGACGGCGAGCCGGGCGAGCCGATCCTTGAACCGGTCGGCCTCCGGCCCGTCCAGGTTCACCACCGCCCGCCCGGCGAAGTGGAGCGCGCCGTCGTCCTCGTCGGCGAGAAGCGCCGTGAGGCCGCCCGAACTGGTCTTCTCCACGCCGATCACCTGGAAGGTCGCCTCGCCGTAGCACTTGGCCTTCAGCCAGGCGTCCGACCGGCCGCTGCGGTATCGGCTGTCCGCCCGCTTGGAGACCACACCCTCCAGCCCCAGCCGGTCGACCGCGGAGAAGAGTTCGGCGCCGCTGCCGTCATAGGCCTCGCTGAAATGCATGCCGAAGGTCATCTCCCGCCCGGCGAGGAGCGCCTTCAGAAGCGCCCGCCGTTCCACGAGCGGGCGCGACCGCAGGTCCTCGCCGTCGAGGCGCAGGAGATCGAACGCGAACATCACGATCCGGCTGGATCGCCCGTGGAGGGCCGTCCGCAGCGCCTTGAAGTCCGACGCGCCCCGCTCGTTCTGGACGATCGCCTCGCCGTCGATCACGGCGGATCCGCAGTCGAGCGCGGCGGCCGCGTCCACGATCCGCGGGTAGCGGTCGGTCCAGTCGTGGCCGTTGCGGGTGAAGGCGCGCACGTCGTCCGGGGTGATGATCACCTGGGTGCGGTAGCCGTCGTGCTTGATTTCGTGAATCCAGTCTTCCCCCGCGGGCGGCTCCGCCACCAGGGTGGGAAGTTGCGGCGCGATGAAGCCGAAGGACGCCGGCTCCAGCGGCCGCGCAAGGGTACTGACGCGACTCATCGGACTCCGGAATCTGGGAGCCGTTTCGCCTATTACGAGTCGTAGACGAGTCAATGAATCGGAATGCGTGTGTCGAGTCCTTCAGGAATCCTGAAGGTGTCGGTCACGCTTGAGTCAACCTATTGATTCCGCTCGGCTTTACCGAGGCGACGGAATCGCGTCCGGCGCCTCCGCTTCGGCGTCCTGCTCGGCCTCGAAGGCCCTCATGCGTTCGTAGGCGCGCTTTTCCGAGTGGGTGGACGGCTCGAAGAGCATGCGCAGGGCCTGGGTGCTCCAGTGCTCGCGGGCGAACAGGAGGCTCGCCCAGAGAATGAGGCTTCCGCCGCTCAACTCCAGGAACTCCTCGACCGCCACGGTCAGGATGTAGTTGTCGACGCCGGATCCCAGACTGTCGCCGAGAAAGGTTAGCAATTCGGAACTGGCCGAGCCGACCAGGAGCACGATGAAGCCGATGAGGAGGTTGCGCCGCGTGCCGGGCACGGATCCCCGGAAGGCGCCGAGCCGCTTCAAGACCGTGAGCGCCACGGTGATGACCGGCACGCTGACCACCACGAACAGGAGCCCGGTCTCGTAGGCGGGCGACTGCGGGCCGCTGCCGAACGTGCGGCCGAGCCAGATGCCGAGGCGCTCGTGAAGGCCGATGGTCTCGTCCGCCGACATCAGGACCAGAAGGCCGCCGAGGAGCGCGAGCGCCCAAGAATAGGTTTCCACGCGGCGGGTCCGCTGCGCGACCAGGAGGAGCAGCATGCCGGCAATCAGCAGCTGAACCGACGACCACCAGGCCGGAATGTTGCCCTCGCTGTCGAGGGCGAAGATGTAGAAGATCCGGCCGAGCAAGGCCCAGGGCAGCAGGAAGGCGCTGACCAGGCTGACGTTGCAGGCCAGAAGGAACAGAAGGATCAGGACGTCGATCCGAAGGCGCTGGCGCGCGACCGAGGATGGACCGTCGGGGTTTTGAGTATGCATGTCTGAAACGCGCCTTGTTCGACTGTGCCATATGTGAATTGCCGTATGATATGGGCGAAACCAAGTACGGTCAGCCCTCCGCCTGTCGGCCGGGTCTCCCGGATCTCCGCCATCGGCTTGCAATACCGATGCGAATCCGATGACGGTCGGAACCGACGGCATGGAGGCGGGCATGAGGTTTCACGGGCGCGGGCGGTTGGCCGCCCTTCTGATGGCGGCGCTCGCGCTGTCGTCCTGCGGCCGTCCGACCGGCGATTTCGGCCGCGCCCGCCCCTCCGTGCTCCACGACGAGGTGCTGCCGGCAGTGGCCCGGACAAGCGCGGAATATATCGAGGGGCGGACCATCGCCGGGTTCGACCTCACCGAGGACGAGAAGGCGTTGCGCGACCGGGCCTGGGCCTTCGTGCGCCCGCCGCACGTGGGCGACTGGTGGCTCGACACCCTCGTGGAGGGCCAGCGGGTCGGCCTGCTGCCGGTGCTGGATCCCGGGTTCGATCCCGGCCGGTATCACGCCTTCCTGCGGACGGACCCCTACCGGTCCACCGACGCGCGCTGGAACAAGGTGATCTCGGACATCCAGGGCGACGCGCTTCTGGTGCCGCCGTTCTGCGCGGTGGCCGCGCGGGTGCGCCGGGCCGACGCGGAGCGCCTCGGCGCGCTCGGCCGGCTGCAGGTTCCGGACGACCGCCTCGCCGAGGAGGCCTACCAGCGGGTGGACGAGAATTCCGCGCAGATGGCCTGGGTCTGGCGCGCGCTCGGCTACAGGCTGTCGGCCTACCGGAACGCCATCGACCGGTTCGAGATCGAGGCGCCGTCGCCGGTGGTCTGGGAGGCGAACCGCGCCTTCGCGCTCCTCGCCGCCACCCGCTGCGAGGACGCGCCGGCGCTGACCCGCCTGGACATCGACGCGGGGCGGCGGTCCCGTCTTCTCGACGGACCGGATCCGTTCGACCGGCCGGTGCTGCAGAAGTAGCGGGCGCTCAGCGCGGGGCCGGAACCGGCAGCGGGAAGGCGGGGCGCGGCTCCGGCTCCTCCTCGGGCAGGGGCGGCAAGGGCGCCAGCGGGCGGACGCCGGATGGCCGGGCGGCCTGGGCGCAGGTGAGGGCCTGGAGCGCCGCGCGGATCCGCGGGCGGCTCTCGATGTCGGCGGCGGCCACGCGCACCAGCACGAAGCCGGGGCCGGCGGGCGCCTCCACGGTGAAGCCGTCCGCCGGCAGGGTGCCGGCGAGGCGCAGGCGCTCGACAGCATCCGCCATGCCGACGGCGAGCGAGACCGTGCCGTTCGGCGCGGCGTCCTGCTCGAAGCTCGCCACCATGCCGCCGGCCCGGGACACGACCGCGATGGTCCAGACCTCGTCCGGCAGGGCGCCCGCGAGGGTGGTCGTGGTGCCGCCGGTGAGGTCGAAGGCGCAGGCGGCGTGGAGGAAGTAGGGGTCGAGATCCGCCAGCACGGAGCCGTCGGACGGGATGAGGGCGACGACGCCGGGGCGGGCGACCGCAAGCACCCGGGCGGTGGCGTCGTTCGGCGCCGCCGACGGAATGGTCAGGATCGCCAGCACGTGGACGATGCCGGCGACCAGGAGGCCGGCGATCAGGCTGCGGACGAGGTGACCTGTCATCGGCCCCTCCCGCCGCCGCAGTGGAGGAGGCGGATCGCCGGCAGCCGGTCCGGTCCGGGCAGGCGCGCGGCGAGGCCGGAGCCGTAGAGCCGGAGCGTCAGCACGATGGAGCCGAGCCGGCCGGTGGGCACGAAGTTGCCCGGGCGGACGGTTCGGCCGACCACGACCGCGAGGGTGCCGTCCGCCTCCCGGACGGCGTCGCGGCTGGTGAAGCCGGTGCGGCCGGCCGGGTTGCTGGGCAGGCGGCCGGCCTCGTCGGTGACCGCGAGCGTCCAGAGCTCGGCGGAGGGGATCGGCCCGGCGACCGCGTAGTGGCAGAGCGGATCGAGCGGAGTGCCGGCGCTGTCGGTGGTCGCCACCACGGCGATGCCCTCCGCCGGGCCGAGGCCGATGCGGCCGGCGCGGGCGTCTTCGGCGATCTGGTAGGGGTTCGCGGACGTGCCCGGCCCGCCCGCCTGGAGCCGCCAGGGGCCGATCCGGGGCGCGGTGTCGAAGAGGCCGCTCTCGAGCGCCCACCAGGTGGAACCGAGGCCCGCCACGGCGCCGACGAGGGCGATGATCAGGAGGCGGACGACGAGGAACACGGGCGGCCGGAAGGCTTCATGCAGGAGGAATCGGCCGGTTTTCCGAGGAATCGGCGCGCCGGCCGGCAGACCCTACACCAGGGCCCGGCCGCGCGCGACCGGCTCCTTCCGGCTGACCGACGGCGCCGGCCGGGTGGGGCCGAACCGCCACGCCCGCGGCTTTGGGACGGGGCGGGGCGGGGTTGCTCCCGGTCCGGTCCGGAGGTGGTCCCGGTCATCCCGACGGCCCCTTTCGCTTCCTGAAGAGGGGCGGTCAGGGCGAGGGCGCGGTGTCCTTGAGGGCTTCGCGCGCCGCCATGGCGAGGCCGCCGACCGGCGTGACGGCGGGAGGCGTTCCGGCCGGTTCGGCGGCGCCGAGGCGGGCGGGCTGGAAGCCCGTCGCGGGGGGCACCGGCGAGAAGCTGGTGGTGGTGCGGCCGCTTCCCGGGGCGAGCAGCGGGTCGACGCCGATGCGCCCGCGCATGAGCGAGCCGAGCTCGCCGACGATGCGCACCGCGTCCGGCGACAGGACGCCGGCAGTCGCCGGTGTCGTGGCCGGCGCCGCGGCCACCGGCGTCTCGCCCTTCGCCGGCGCGTCCGGCGTCTCCACGCCCGGTATCGCCTTGAACGGCAAGCCCTGATGGGCGACGGCCATGATCGACTGCCAGGTCATGGCGGGCAGGCTGCCGCCGGTCATGTCCTTTGTGGACGTGTAGTCGTCGTTGCCGAACCACACGGAGCCCACATAGTGGCCCGTGTAGCCGACAAACCAGGCGTCGCGGTAGGCCTGGGTGGTTCCGGTCTTGCCGGCAGCCATCTGGCCCTCCAGCCTGGCCCGTCCGCCCGTGCCGGCGTTCACCACGTTGACGAGCACATCATTCATCTGGAATGCGACTTCCTCCGGCAGCACCCGCTCGGGCGGGGGCTCGTCGCGGGCGCGGTCGTAGACGATGCGCCCGGACCGGGTGGAGATCTCGGTCACCGCGTAGGGCGTCGCTTTCACGCCACCGTTGGCGAAAGCCGCATATGCGCCGCCCATGTCGAGGGCGGTGACCTCGGCGACGCCGAGGGGGAGGGCGCGGGTGATCTTCAGCTCGGTGGTGATGCCGAGCTTGTGGGCGACGTCCACGATCTTGTCGCGGCCGATCGCCTGGGCGAGACGGACCGGGACGGTGTTGATCGACTTGGTCAGCGCCGTCTTCAGGGTGACCGGGCCGGCATAGCCGCGGGAATAGTTGCGCGGGCTCCAGTTGCCGATGCTGATCGGTGCGTCGGGCACCACGGAGCTCGCCGAGAAGCCGTGCATGAAGGCGGCGGCGTAGACGAAGGGCTTGAACGACGAACCGGGCTGGCGGAGCGCGCCGGCGGCGCGGTTGAACTGGCTCTCGCCATAGTCGCGCCCGCCGACGAGGGCGCGGACGGCGCCGGCCGGCTCCTGGATCACCGCGGAGGCCTGGCGGACGTTGTAGTCCTGGCCGTACTGCCTGAGGCTGGTCTCGATCGCCTCGTCGGCGGCCTTCTGGATCACCGGGTCGAGGGTGGTCTTCACCATGATGGTGCGGTCGCCCGTGGGGGCGATGCGCTTGACCTCGTCGAAGGCCCAATCGAGGAACCAGTCGGGCGCCTGCTGGCGGGAGCCGCCGACGACGGCCGCCGGATGGCGCCGGGCGGCGGCCACCTGGCCCTCGGTGGCGAAGCCGGCCGCCACCATGTTGGTGAGCACCTGGTTGGCGCGGGCGCGGGCGGCCGGCAGGTTCACGTGCGGGGCGTACTTGGTCGGCGCCTTGAAGAGGCCGGCCAGCATGGCGCTCTCGGCGAGGGTGAGGTCCTTGACCGACTTGCCGAAATAGAACTCCGCCGCCGCCGCCACGCCGTGGGTGCCGCCGCCCATGTAGGCGCGGTCGAGGTAGAGCTTGAGGATCTCCTGCTTGGTGAGGTTCGCCTCCAGCCAGAGCGACAGGTAGGCTTCCTTGATCTTGCGCTCGATCGTCCGCTCGTTGGTGAGGAAGAGGTTCTTGGCGAGCTGCTGGGTGATCGACGAGCCGCCCTGGACCACGCCGCCGGCGCGGGCGTTGGTGACGAGGGCGCGGAAGGTGCCGAACACGTCGATGCCGAAGTGCTCGTGGAAGCGACGGTCCTCGGTGGCGAGGGTCGCCTGGACGAGATGGGGCGGCAGCTGGTCGAGCGGGACGGAATCGTCCAGGAACATGCCGCGCCGGCCGATCAGGGCGCCGTTCTTGTCGAAGAAGGTGACGGCATATTCGCCCTGGGCGCGCCAATCGGTCTCGGTCGCCCGGAAGGCAGGCACCGCGAAGGCGAGGAGAAGGACCGAGCCGGCGACGCCGAGCGTGGCCGCCTCGGAGGCGACCTCCACGGCCGCGCGCCTGGCGCCGCGCACCTTCAGGCGGTCGGCATGGTCGACGATCGCGCTCCAGGCGCAGGCGAAGCGGTCGGCGAAGGAATAGGCGACGCTGTCGATCACGGCGTCGATGGCGAGAAGCCGCTGCCGAAGCGGACGACGACGGTGTTTCGACTTGAAATCGGACACGGGACGGCTCAAGCGTTCGTCGGCGGGCGGTCGGCCGGCCCTCCGGCAGACGTATAGAGATATCTGGTTATTCCAGACGGATCAAAGGCGCGGCGGCGCGGATGGTTAAGGAAATGCATAAAGTTGAAGACGCCCCGTTCTGGATCGTGAAATCTCTCGACGAGATGACCGACGCCGAGTGGGAGAGCCTGTGCGACGGCTGCGCCCGGTGCTGCCTGAACAAGCTGGAGGACGAGGACAGCGGCGCGATCGCCTGGACCGACGTGGGCTGCTCGCTGCTCGACGACGCCAGCTGCCGCTGCCGGGACTACGACAACCGCAGCGCGACCGTGCCGGACTGCATCCGGCTGACGCCGGACGAGGTGCGCACGCTCTCCTGGCTTCCGCCCACCTGCGCCTACCGGCTGGTGGACGAGGGCCGAGACCTCTACTGGTGGCATCCGCTCGTCTCCGGCGACCCCGACACCGTTCATCAGGCCGGCGTTTCGGTGCGCGGCCGCACCGTCTCGGAAGACGATGTGCCTCTAGAACGCTGGGAGGAGCGGATCGTTTCGTGGCCCAACGAGACGCCGGGCGAGCCGCGCAGACGCAGGCGGCGCCGGATGCCCTGAGACGCGGGCGAACCGGACGCGGGCGAGCCGGACGCGGGCGAACCGGACATCGGCCAATCAGGCGCGGGCGAACCGGGCCAGGCCGTCGCCCGGACGGCAAAGCGCCACGACGGCACCGGCTTCGCGCGGCTTGAGGTTTCTGGACGGTATACCCGTACTTTTACCAAGCCTTCATGCGCGGCAGACTAGCATCCACCCCTGTCGATCCGTACTCGGGGGGGATGCTGGACGATGACGATTACGATCAAGGCTGGTGTCGTGGGGCTTTCCGCGCTGCTCCTGGTAAGTTCGCTTGCAACGGTGGTGGTGTCCTTCCGGAGCTTGTGGATCATGCACTCGGGGGCGAACCGCGGCTACCAGGAGACGTTGACGCTCTACGACGCCGAGCAAATGGAGAATGCCGCGACCAGGGCACGGATCGCCAGCGCGGAACTGGTGGTCGTGAAACGGCCAGCCGAACGGGAAGCCGCCCGGTCGGATCTGGCTGCCGCCGCCACGCTCTTCGCCCGATACGCCGACAACTACGCGGCCGGCAATGCGGACCACGGCAGCAAACCGGCCGGCCATGCGGACCACGGCAGCAAGGACGGAATGCTGACCCAAGCGCGGACCCACATGGAGCGTTACCTCGACCTGCAGGTCGAACTGGACGCGATGGTCGCCCGAGGCGACGCGGAAGCGGCCGTCGGGCTGTTCATGGGAGAGATGGCCGAGGCATACCGGTCTCTCGACTCCACGCTCGACGGACTGCTGGAGGCGTGCCGGGCCGACGCCGAACTCGTGAACCGCACCAACGAGAGCGTGTATGGCCAAGCCCTCATTATCGTCGGCGCCGCCATGGCGTGCCTGTTCGGCGCCGGCGCGCTGCAGGTTTGGCTCGCCGTGTGCGGGATCGTCACTCCGATGTCGCGCATGGTCCAAGCGATGCGGCAGGTCGCCGGCGGGGACTTCCGTGCCGCCATCCCGTACACGGGCAAGCGCAACGAGATCGGCGCCATGGCGGACACCCTGGCGGTGTTCGCCATGAACCTGGAGGAGGTGGAACGCATGCGCGCCGCCCAGGACGAGGCGACCCTCGCGGCTTCGCTCGCCCGACGGCAGGAACGCGAACGGCTGGCCGAGGCGTTCGAGGCCGACATGGGCAGCCTGGCCTGCCAGTTCGCCAGGGCTTCCGACGAGATGGCCGACGCCGCCCGCTACCTGGCGACAACCGCCGACGAGACCAGCCGGCAGGCCGAGGCGGTGGCGAACGCCGCCGAGGTCGCGGCCCGGAACGTCCAGACCGTGGCGGCCTCGGCGGAGGAACTGTCGCACACGGTGCGGGAGATCAACGGGCAGGTGGCGCGCTCTGCCGAGATCACGGTGGACGCGACCGCGGAGGCGGACCGGGCGGACGTGAACATCCGCGCGCTCTCCGCCGCCGCGGACCGGATCGGCGCGGTGGTGGCCATCATCCAGGCGATCGCCCAGCAGACCAACCTGCTGGCGCTCAACGCCACCATCGAGGCGGCGCGCGCGGGAGAGGCGGGCAGGGGCTTCGCCGTGGTGGCGGGGGAGGTGAAGCTGCTGGCCGGCCAGACCGCCAAGGCCACCGAGGAGATCTCCGCCACCGTCGCCGAGATCCAGGCGGCGACCGGGACGGCGGTGTCGTCGGTCAACGCCATCGTGTCGACCATGGGGACGGTGCGCGGCGTGACCGAAGCCATCGTCGGCGCCCTGGACGAGCAGGGCGCCGCCACCCTCGACATCGCCACCAGCACCCAGCGCGCCGCCACCGGCACGGCCGACGTGACCACGAACATCAAGGGCGTCAGCCAGGCGGCGGCCATGACCGGCTCTGCGACCGGCCACCTGCTTTCGCTCTCCGACACGCTGCAGGAACGATCGGCGGATCTGGAGCGGCGGGTTGGATCGTTCATCACCACGCTGCGGGCGGTGAAGGCGAGCTAGGAACGGAGGACGACCTGCGCCTTCGCGCGCCGCTCGAGCGGCGCGGCTGACGGGGTGGCCCGATAGGAAGAAAGTCCTTGACAGCGTAACGCTGGCCGGCTATGGTTTGGCCATGATCCGAGACGTGTGGGCGGCACCCGAAAGGGGCCGCCTTTTTTCGTGCCCGCGGGGGTCCGGTGCGGCCGGCGGCGGCGCCGTGGACTGGCCCGGGGGCGGGAGGGCGCGATGCGCGAGAAGCCGGACGCCGGGGTGGACTGGGCGGCGGTGCGGGTCGCCTACGAGGAGACGGACGAGCCGCTGGCGGCGATCGCCGCCCGGCTGGGGATGCACCGGACCACGCTGTTCGACCATGCGACGCGGCGGGGCTGGCGGCCGAGGCGTCCGCTTCTGGCGGCCGCCCAGGCGGCCGGCCGGGCGACGCGCCGCCCGGCGCCGGACACCTCGGCGCTGGTGGTGTCGCTGCAATGGGCGACGGCCCGGATGGTGGCGAGCCTGGAGGGGCGGCTCGGCCGGACGGGAGCCCCGGTGGAAGAGAAGGACGTGAAGCTTCTGACGGCGCTCGCGGGGGCGCTCGGCAGGATCATCGACCTCGAGGACCAGGAAAGGGCGGCCCGTGAGCGAACCGAAGCGGGGGGCGGGGATGCGGGGCCGGGCGGCGCGGCCGGCCGGGCCGGCGAACGGATGGCCGGACGAAGCGAGATGCGTCGCGCGCTTGCACGCCGGATTGCGGCGCTTGGCGCGGATCTCGACGGAGCCGGCGCGGGTGCTGGCGCTGATGGAGGGCCTGACGGAGGCGGAGGCGGCGGCGATCCTCTCCGACTGGCCGGTGTGGGCGCGGGCGGACCAGCTGCCGCCGCCGGGGACCTGGACGACCTGGCTGGTGATGGGCGGCCGCGGGGCGGGGAAGACCCGCACGGGGGCCGAATGGATCCGGGCGCTGGCGCTGGGTGAGACCTGGGCGCTCCGCGCGGACGGAGAGGCGGCCGGGCGGATCGCGCTCGTGGGCGAGACCCTGGCGGCGGTGCGGGACGTGATGGTGGAGGGGGTTTCGGGCCTCCTCGCGGTGCACGGGGACGGCGAGCGGCCGGTGTGGCAGCCGAGCCGGAGGCGGCTGGAATGGCCGAACGGCGCGGTGGCGGAGGCCTTCTCGGCGGAGGACCCGGACAGTTTGCGCGGGCCGCAGTTCGCCGCCGCCTGGGGCGACGAGATCGCCAAGTGGCGGCACGCGGACGCCACCTTCGACATGCTGCAGTTCGGCCTGCGCCTCGGCGCGCAGCCCCGGCAGGTGGTGACGACGACGCCCCGGCCGGTGCCGCTGGTGCGCCGGCTGCTGGCCGACGGCGGGACGGCGGTGACGCGCTCCCGGACGGCGGACAACGCCGCCAACCTGGCGCCGGCCTTCCTGACCGCCGTGGTGGGGCGCTATGCCGGAACCCGGCTGGGCCGGCAGGAGCTGGACGGCGAGCTGGTGGAGGACCGGCCGGACGCGCTCTGGACCCGGGCGGAGCTGGAGGCGGTGCGCCTGACCGGCCGGCCGGCGCTGCGGCGGATCGTGGTGGCGGTGGACCCGCCGGCCGGATCGCGCCGGACCTCGGACGCGTGCGGGATCGTGGCGGCGGGCCTCGACGGGGACGGGCGGGCGGTGGTGATCGCCGACGCCACCTGCGAGGGCGCCCGGCCGGAGACCTGGGCGCGGCGCGCGGTGGCGCTCTACCATCAGGAAGAGGCGGACCGGCTGGTGGCGGAGGTCAACCAGGGCGGCGACATGGTGGCGGCGGTGATCCGCCAGGTGGACGGCCGCGTGGCCGTCGAGATGGTGCACGCCACCCGCGGCAAGTGGGTGCGCGCCGAGCCGGTGGCGGCGCTCTACGCCCAAGGGCGCGTGCGCCACGCGGGGCGGTTCACCGAGCTGGAGGACGAGATGGCGGACTTCGGGCTCGACGGGCTGAGCGGCGGGCGTTCGCCGGACCGGCTGGACGCGCTGGTGTGGGCGCTGACGGCGCTGATGCTGACGGAGCGCAGCGAGCCGCGGGTGCGGGGGCTGTGAGGGCGACGGGTGGCGGGCGTCGGGACGGCGTGGGCGGTGCGAGAGGAAGGCGTGGGCGGTGCGCCTTCGCGCACCACGATGGGCGGAGGGTGGGGTGGGGCGGCTCGAACGGCGTGAGCGGTCGCGGGGCGGGGTGCGCGGTCGCGCGGAGCGGGGCGGGGTGCGCGGTCGCGCGGGGTGCGCGGTCGCGCGGAACCGTTCGGGCGGCTGCGGATTGCGCAGGACGGGGCGGGGCGATAGAGGCTCGGCCTTCATTCCATCGCCAGACATCGAGGACAGTCCCATGAGAAACCGCCCGTTCGGACGCACCGGCTTCACCGTGTCGGAGATCGGCTTCGGCGCCTGGCAGATCGGCGGATCGTGGGGAGACGTGCCGGAACAGGAGGGCGTGGCCGCGCTGAACGCCGCGCTCGACGCCGGCATGACCTTCGTGGACACGGCGGACGTCTACGGCGACGGCCGCTCGGAGACCATCGTGGCGCAGGTGCTGGCGCAGCGCGGCGGCGAGCGCCCGATGGTGGCCACCAAGGCCGGCCGGCGGCTGTCGCCGCACGTGGCGGACGGCTACACGAAGGAGAACCTCTCCGGCTTCGTCGACCGGTCGCTGCGCAACCTGCGGGTGGAGACGCTGGACCTCGTGCAGCTGCACTGCCCGCCGACGGAGGTCTACTACCGGCCGGAGGTGTTCGCGGCGCTCGACGACCTGGTAGCGGCCGGCAAGATCCGCCACTACGGCGTGAGCGTCGAGAAGGTGGAGGAGGGGCTGAAGGCGATCGAGTATCCGGGCGTCGTCAGCGTGCAGATCATCTACAACCTGTTCCGGCAGCGGCCGGCGGACCTGTTCCTGAAGGAGGCCAGGCGCCGCAACGTGGCGGTGATCGCCCGCGTGCCGCTGGCGAGCGGGCTCCTCTCCGGCAAGATCACCGCCGCGACCGCCTTCGCCAAGGACGACCACCGCGCGTTCAACCGGCACGGCGAGGCCTTCGACGTGGGCGAGACCTTCGCGGGCGTGCCGTTCGAGGTGGGTCTCGCGGCGGTGGAGGAGGTGCGCCGGCTGGTGCCGGTGGGCACCTCCATGGCGGCCTTCGCGCTGAAGTGGATCCTCGCCGAGGAGGCCGTCACGGTGGTCATCCCGGGCGCCCGGAACGCCGAGCAGGCGCGCGCCAACGCCGCCGCGGCCGACGAGGCGGCGCTGACCACGGACGCCCTCGGCGCGGCACGCGAGATCTACGACCGCCTGATCGCCCCGCACGTGCATCACCGGTGGTGAGATCGGGGTGGACGGCGCCGGCTCGCGCGGGACGGAGTCACGCGCTGAGCCGGGGGCGCTCGGCGAGGCCGTCGGTTTCGCGCCATTCCTTGAGGAGGACGCGGCGGCGGCGGGGGTAGCGTTGGGCGAGGTCCTCGGCGTCGGTGATGCGGTCGGCGCGGAAGTGCCGGAAGGCGGTGCGGAGCTCGCACCAGGCGGTGAGCACGCGCACCCTGTCGTAGAAGGCAAGGGCGACCGGCCAGACCGTGCGGGTGGTGCGGACGCCCTGCTCGTTGACGTAGGAGAAGCGCAGCTTCGTCTCGTTGCGGATGGCGGCGCGCAGGAGCGCCAGATCGACCGTGTCGGCGATCTCCGGCCGGCTCATGGCGACGAGAAGGCCGTTCTCCTCCATATGGTCGGCGAGGTCGCGCGGCAGGACCGCGCCGATCTTGGCGAGCGCGTCGGTGGCGGCGCGGGCGAGGCGCGCGTCGGCCCGTGACGAGATCATCTGGGCGCCGAGGGCGAGCGCCTCGATCTCGTCGTCGGTGAACATGAGCGGCGGCAGGAGAAAGCCCGGCTTCAGCACGAAGCCGACGCCCGCCTCGCCCTCGATGGGCGCGCCCTGGGCCACGAGGGCCTGGACGTCGCGGTAGATGGTGCGCAGCGACACCTGAAGCTCCTCCGCCAGGTCGGCCCCGGACACGGGGCGGCGCCGGCGCCGGAGAGCCTGGACGAGGGCGAGGAGTCGTTCGGCGCGGGACATGGTCACCTTCCGGGATGGCGGCTTCCGCGATCAAGGTTCCGGGTTCGTTCCCCTCGGGCCGGGCATCATGCCAGATCAAGCGCCGGTTGCAAGAGCGCGGGACGGGAATCCGGCTCCGGACGGGAGCCGGGCCGGGTGGACGGCCGACCGCCGGACCCGGCGCATGGACGATCATCAAGCGAGCGAGGACGGGGCGATGGCGCGACGCTGGTTTCAGCTCGGCGGGTGGAGGCGCGCGTCCGCGCCGGTGGACGCGAAAGCCTCGCGGACGGGGGCGCTGGTGGCGCTCCAGACCGGCGGGCGGGCCGTGTGGACGCCGCGGGACTACGGGGCGTTCGCCCGCGAGGGGTACCTGAAGAACCCGTTCGTCTACCGGGCGGTGCGCATGCTGTCGGAGGGCGTGGCGTCGATCCCGTGGGTGCTGACGGACGGGCTGCGGGAGCTTGACGTCCATCCGGCGCTGGACCTTCTGGCCCGGCCGAACCCGCGCGACGGACGGGCGGCGCTGCTGGAGGCGGTGGTCGGCCACCTGCTGATCGCCGGCAACGCCTATGTGGAGGCGGTGTCGGTGGACGGCCGGGCGGCGGAGCTGCACGTGCTCCGGCCCGACCGGGTGCGCGTGGTGCCGGGGCCGGACGGCTGGCCGGCCGCCTTCGAGTATTCGGCCGGCGGGCGGACGCTGCGGCTGCCCGCTGAGGCGGACCGGGGGCCGTCGCCGGTGATGCACATCACGACCTTCCATCCGCTGGACGACCACTACGGGGCGGCGCCCATCGAGGCGGCGGCGGCGAGCCTGGACGTGCACAACGTGGCGACGGAGTGGAACAAGGCGCTGCTCGACAACGCGGCCCGCCCTTCGGGCGCGCTCGTCTACGGCGGCGGCGGCGGGTTCTCGGACGAGCAGTTCGAGCGCCTGCAGCGGGAACTGGCGGACGGCTACCAGGGGGCGCGGAACGCGGGCCGGCCCATGCTGCTGGAGGGCGGGCTGGACTGGAAGCCCATGTCGCTGAGCCCGAAGGACATGGACTTCCTGGAAGCCAGGAACGCGGCCGCCCGGGAGGTGGCGCTGGTGTTCGGCGTGCCGCCCATGCTGCTGGGCGTTCCCGGCGACGCCACCTACGCCAACTACCAGGAGGCCAACCGGGCTTTCTGGCGGCAGGCGGTGGTGCCGCTGGCGACGCGGGTGGCGGAGGCTTTCGGGCGCTGGCTGCTGGCCTCGGACGGGGACGGGCGCCGGCTGGGGTTCCGGCTGGACCTCGACCAGGTGCCGGCGCTCGCGGCGGAGCGGGACGGCTTGTTCACGCGGCTCGCGGGAGCCGACTTCCTGACCCGGGACGAGAAGCGGATCGCGGCCGGCTATGCGCCGGACGGCGGCGCGGCGGCGGCCGGGAGCGGGCTGGAGCGGAGCGGCGCGGGGCTGCACGGTGCCGGGGACGGTCGTCAAGCGGGCGGTGACCCGGACGGCGGGTCAGGCGGCGGGACTGGGGTCGCGGCCGACGGCGGCGCACGGGGCGGGCATGGAGACGGCGCATGGACGTGACCAAAGCCTTCGCCGAGCGGGGCGACCTCGCCCATCTGGCGCTGTTCCTGTGGGCGTCGGGCGCGAGCGCGCTCCTGGTGCTGACGGTGCGGGAGCTTCTGGCGCAGGTGCGCCGCTTCGACGAATTCGTCGCCGAGGTGGCGCGGCTGAACGAGCGACTGCGCGAGAAGGACGGCTGACGGTTTGGCCGGGCCGGCAGGCTCGACGCCGTGTGAGGACCGGGCGCCAGGGGATTCGGCCGGCTCGGTCTTTTCCATAGAGCTAAACGAATACTTTAACGCGGCGCCGGGTGACGGCGGGCGCGGGCACGCGACCGGCGGCGGGCGCATTCGGACATGGCGGCATCTTCCACGGGCGACCGGAGACGGGCGCGGGGGGCGACCTCGCGCGCGGCGGGTGGGGCGTGGCCGCCATGCGGCGGCGGCCATCCGCCGGCGGTGGGCTTGCCGGTGGCGGCACAACCAGGAGGGCGACATGGGCAGACGGGGACGCGGCGTGATGACGACCGTGGCGCGGATCACCGGCCGGCGGTCCGGACGGGGCGAGGCGAACGCGGTGTTCCGTGTTTTCGCCGAGCGGCTGGAGCGGCGCGTGTCGGCCGGGCCGGGGCGAACCGGACGGGCGCGGCCGGCGGGCGGGCCGGGAGGCGGCCGATGAGCGCGGCGGCCTCGACCCTGTCGCGCCGGGAGGCGGGCCGGGGCGTGTTCCAGGGCTATGCGAGCCTTTTCGGCGTGACCGACCTGACCGGCGACATGGTGCTGCCCGGCGCCTTCGCGGCGACGCTCGCGAGGCGCGGGGCGGCGGGCGTGAAGCTTCTCTACCAGCACGATCCGGCGGAGCCGATCGGCCGCTGGCTGGACATCCGCGAAACGGACCGGGGCCTGCGGGTGACCGGACAGATCCTGGCCGACACCGTCAAGGGGCGCGACGCGGTGGCGCTGATCGAGACCGGCATCCTGGACGGCCTCTCGATCGGCTTCCGGACCGTGCGGGCGCGGACGGACCGCAAGACCGGCGTGCGCCGGGTGGCCGAGGTGGACCTCTGGGAGATCTCGGTCGTGACCTTTCCGATGCTGCCGGGCGCGCGGATCGACCCACCGGCGGCGGCCTCCGCGCTTCTCCAGGAGACGCGGGCGGCGGGGACGGCGGAGACGATCCGGCGGGCCGCCCGGGCGATGGCGGTGTGAGGCGCCGGGCCCTGTCCGACCGGGCGGGCCCGATCCGGGCGCACGGCGGACCGGGGCGGGCGCATGTGCATGGGTTCGATCAACGGGAGAGACGAGAATGACCGACCAAGCGTGCGGCGTGCCCGAGGTGAAGGGCACCGCCATCATCGACCAGGCGTTCGAAGGCTTCATGCGCACCTTCGAGGCGTTTCGCGAGACCAACGACCAGCGGCTGAAGGACCTGGAGACGCGGCGCGCGGACGTGCTGACCACGGAGCGGCTCGCCCGCATCGAGCGTTCGATGGACGAGCAGAAGAGCCACATGGACCGGATGGTGCTGGCGGCGAACCGGCCGCCGCTCGGCGACGGCGCCCGGCGCAACGGGGTGGCGACGCCGGCGGACCTGGAGCACCGGGCGGCCTTCGACGCCTATGTGCGGACCGGCACGGAGGGCAACCTGAGAGCCCTGGAGGCGAAGGCGCTGTCGGCGGGCGTGGGCGCCGACGGGGGGTTCACGGTGACGCCGCAGATCGACGCGGAGATCGGCCGGCGACTGGCGGTGATCTCGCCGATCCGGTCGATCGCGTCGGTGAGGACCATGTCGGCCGGGACGTTCCGCAAGCCCTACCGGCTGGCCGGGGCGGCGGTGGGCTGGGTGGCCGAGACGGCCGCCCGGCCGCAGACCAATTCGCCGACGCTGGCGGAACTGGTGTTCCCGGCCATGGAGCTCTACGCCATGCCGTCGGCCACACAGATGCTGCTCGACGACACGGCGGTGGACGTCGACCAGTGGCTGGTGGAGGAGATCGAGCTCGCCTTCGCGACGCAGGAAGGACAGGCCTTCGTGGCCGGCGACGGCCTGGCGCGGCCGCGCGGCTTCCTGGCCGTGCCGACGGTGGCGGAGGCCGCCTGGGCCTGGGGCAGCCTCGGCTATCTGGTGACCGGCGTTTCGGGCGGCTGGCCGGCGGCCAATCCGTCGGACGTGCTGGTGGACCTCATCTACGCGCTGAAGGCCGGATACCGGCAGAACGCCACCTTCGTGATGAACCGCAAGACCCAGGCGGCGGTGCGCAAGCTGAAGGACAGCACGGGCGAATACCTGTGGAAGCCACCGGCCTCCGCGGACGGACGCGCCTCGCTGATGGGCTTTCCGGTGACGGAGGCGGAGGACATGCCGGACGTTTCCGCGAACAGCCTGGCTGTGGCGTTCGGCGACTTCCGCCGCGGCTATCTGGTGGTGGACCGGATCGGCACGCGGGTGCTGCGCGACCCCTATTCGGCCAAGCCCTACGTGCTCTTCTACACGACCAAGCGCGTGGGCGGCGGCGTGCAGGACTTCGACGCCATCAAGCTTCTGAAGTTCGGCACCACCTGACCGCCGGCCCGGCGGCGGGCCCTGGGCGGGCGAACCGCCGCCCGGGGCCGGCGCCGGCGCACCGCGCATTCCTCGACGCGACCTGAACCAACGAGAGATCCCATGAGCGTCAGTCTTTTGGCCGTGCCGGCGGTGGAACCGGTGAGCCTCGCCGACCTGAAAGCGCACCTTCGCGTGACCGGCGGCGAGCAGGACGTGGCCCTGATCGCCCTGACGGTGGCCGCGAGGGCCACGCTGGAGCGCCTGGCCGGGCGTCACATGATCAGCCAGGGCTGGCGGGTGCACCTGGACGCCCTGCCGCCGGACGGGCTGGTGACGCTGCCGCTGCGGCCGGTGCGGAGCGTGACGGCGGTGCGGGTGATCGGGGCCGGCGGCGAGGCGACGGTGGTGCCGCCGTCGGCCTACACGCTCGACCGCGCGTCCGAGCCGGCGCGGCTGCGGTTCACCGCGCCGGTGCCGCGGCCGGGCGTTCCGATCGCCGGCGTGGAGGTGGACCTGGTGACCGGCTACGGCACGTCGCCCGACAGCGTGCCGGAGCCGCTGCGCCAGGCGGTGCGGCTGCTGGCGGCGCGCTGGTACGAGACGCGCGCGGACGGCAGCGGCAGCGCCGACCTGCCGGACGAGGTGGTGCGGCTGGCGGACCTCTACCGCGTGCGCAGGCTGGTGGCGTGAGCCGGCGCACCGACATCCTGATCGCGGTGGAGAGCGCCGTGATGGCGGCCCTGTCGGCGGACGCGGCGCTGCGCGCCAAGGTGGGCGGGCGGATCCACGACGGGCCGCCGAAGACGCGGCTGACGCCCTACCTGGCGCTCGGCGGCGCCACCGCCGAGCCGTTCGGCCATGGCGATGGGGAGGGCGCCCGGGTGGCGCTGACCGTGGAGGCGGTGGCCGGCGAGACGGGCCGGCGCGAGGCGCTGGACGTGATCGACCGGGCTGCGGCGGTGCTGGAGGCGGCGACGCCGGCGCTTTCGGCCGGGCGGCTGGTGCTGATGGACCTGCGCGACGCGTCCGTCGCCAGGAGCGACGACGGCCGCACCTGGCGCGGGCGCCTGACTGTGGTCGTCACGGTGGACGACTGACGCGACCTTTCTTCCCTGAAAGAACCACGAGAGGACGAGGCGATGCCTGCGCAGCGCGGACGGGATCTCCTGTTGAAGCTGGACCAGACCGGGTCCGGCGCCATGGTGACGGTGGCGGGCCTCCGGGCGAGGCGGCTCGCCTTCGGGGCCGGTACCGTGGACGTGACCGACGCGGACAGCCCGGGCCGCTGGCGCGAACTGATGGAAGGCGCCGGCGTGCGGCGGGCGAGCCTCGCCGGGACGGGCGTGTTCCGCGACGTGGCCGCGGACGCGACGGTGCGGCAGATCTTCTTCGACGGGCTGCTGCGCGCCTGGCAGGTGGTGATCCCGGACTTCGGCGTGGTGGCGGGCCTCTTCCAGCTGACCACGCTGGAATACGCCGGCACCCACGACGGCGAGGTGACCTACGAGATCGCGCTGGAATCGGCCGGCGCGCTGACCTTCACGGCGGCCTGAGGAGGCGGGGATGGCGAACCGGCATCGCGGCGAGATCGCCGTGACCCTCGACGGGCGGGAGAGGCGGCTGCGGCTGACGCTCGGCGCGCTCGCGGACCTGGAGACGGCCCTCGGGGCGGCGGACATGGGCGACCTCGCCCGGCGGTTCGCGGCCGGGCGGCTGAGGGCGCGGGACGCGGTGGCGGTGCTCGCCGCGGGCCTGCGCGGCGCGGGCGAGGCGGTGAGCGACCGGGAGGTGGCCGCCATGGCGATCGACGGCGGCGCGCCCGCCTACGCGGCGGCGGTGGCGGAACTGCTGGCGGCGACGTTCGGGGGTGCGGACGACGGCGGCGGGGCCGAGCCGACCGGGCCGGCGGGGGAGGACGGCGCGGACCGGGCGGGGGGCGCGGGGCCGGCGGGGGAGGACGGCGCGGCGCGCCCTTTCCCTGGGACGACGCCCTCGCGTTCGGCTTCGGCGTCCTGAGGCTGGCGCCGGACGCGTTCTGGGCGATGACGCCGCGGGAACTGGCGGCGGCGGCGGGCGCGCGGCGGCCGGGCGCGGGCGCGCCGTCCCGGCGGGCGCTGGAAGCGATGATGCGGGCGCACCCGGACGGGTGAGGCCGGCGCGGGCGACGGGAAGGAGCAGGCGGGATGCGGGACAGACCAAGCCTATTCGACGATCGGGCGCTGGACGAGACGGAGGAGCGGATGAAGCGGCTGGAGAAGGCCGCCGAGAGCTTCGGCGTCGGCCTGTCGCGCGCCCTCAGGGCCGCCGTGGTGGACGGCCGGCAACTGGACACCGTGCTGCGCGGCCTGGCGCTGCGCTTTTCCGACCGGATGCTGCAGACGGCGCTGGCGCCGCTCGACAAGGCGATCGGGGACGGGATGGCGCGGGCGGTGACGGGGGCGGTCGGAGCGATCGGCCGGGTGATGCCGTTCGCCAAGGGCGGCGTGGTGGCATCGCCCACCTATTTCCCGATGCCGGGCGGGACGGGGCTCGCCGGCGAGGCGGGTCCGGAGGCGATCCTGCCGCTGGCGCGCGGCCCGGACGGGCGGCTCGGCGTGCGCGGCGAGGGCGGCGGCGTGCACGTGACGTTCAACGTGACCGCGACCGACGCCGACAGCTTCCGCCGCTCGGAGGCGCAGGTCTCGGCGATGCTAGCCCGCGCCGTCGGACGGGGACGGCGCGGGCTATAGCGACATGGCCCAACGAGGAGGGGGGTCAAGCCACGGCGCGTTTCTCGGCGGCGATGAGCGCCGCGATCTCGTCCTTCAGGGCAAGGCGGTGGCGCTTGAGGTCGGTCAGGACCTCGTCGCTCGCCGGCTCGATCAGGGATTCGATCCGGTGAATGCGCCGGTTGATGTCGTGGTACGTGTCCGCCAGCTGGGCGAAGTGGGGGTTCGAGACCTTGAGAGCGTGGAGCGTCTCGTGGTCGTCGGGGAACTCCGCGCCGAGTTCGTGGGGCGTGTGGGACATCGCGTTCCTCCCTGAATGATCGATCCCGAGTCGTCGGTGCCGAACCGTCGGTTTCGCCGCCGAGTATCGCCAGCCGGCGCCGATCCGCCTTGAGGTGGATCAAGCGGCGCGGGCACGGCCTCGCGCCGGCCCCGTCGCGGGGCCGGAGACCCCCCATCCGGAGAGCGCGCCGTGACACTCCTTCCCGCCTTCCACGAGGTGTCGTTCCCGCTGTCGGTGGCGCTCGGCGCGACCGGCGGGCCGGAGCGGCGGACCGAGATCGTGGTGCTCGCCTCCGGCCGGGAGGTGCGCAACGGCCGCTGGGCCGACAGCCGCCGGCGCTACGACGCCGGCTCGGGCGTGCGGTCGCTGGACGACCTCGCCCGGGTGATCGCCTTCTTCGAGGAGCGGCGCGGCCGCCTGCACGGCTTCCGCTTCCGCGACCGGGCCGACTGCCGCTCGGGCGCGCCCTCGGCGGCGCTCGCGCGGACCGACCAGCGGATCGGCACCGGCGACGGGGCGACGCGGATCTTCCAGCTGACCAAGACTTACGGGGCGAGCTTCGCGCCCTACGTGCGGCGGATCGTGAAGCCGGTGGCCGAGACGGTGGTGGTGGCGGTGAACGGGGCGGCCGCGCCGGTGACCGTGGACGGGGCGACCGGGCTGGTGACCTTCGCGCCCGCCAACACGCCGCCGCCGGGCGCGGCGGTGACGGCGGGCTTCCTGTTCGACGTGCCGGTGCGGTTCGACACGGACGCGCTGACCGTGAACCTGTCCGGCTTCTCGGCGGGCGAGATCCCGCGCATTCCGCTAATCGAGGTGCTGCCATGAGGACGTTTCCGGCCGCGCTGGCGGCCCATCTCGCAGGCGAGGCGACGACGCTCGCCCACGCGTGGATCCTGCGCCGGACGGACGGCGCGGTGCTGGGCTTCACCGACCACGACCGGACGCTGACCGTGGCGGGCGTTCCGTGCGAGCCGGCGGCCGGGTTCGACCGATCGGCCGCGACGGCGCACGCGGGCTTCGCGGTGGGCGACGAGGAGGTGAGCGGGGCGCTGACCTCCGACCGGATCACCGACCGGGACCTGGCGGCCGGGCTCTATGACGGCGCGCGGGTGGAGGTGCATCTCCTCGACTGGCGAAACCCGGCGACGGCGGTGCTGGTGCGGGCCGGGACGATCGGCGACGTGGTGCGGGCCGACGGCGCCTTCCGGGCGGAGGTGCGCGGGCCGGCGCACGCGCTGGAGCAGCCGTCCGGCCGGCTGTTCGGGCGGACGTGCGACGCGGAACTCGGCGACGCGCGCTGCGGCGTGGCGCTCGGGCCGTGGCGGTCCGCGGCCGTGGTGGCGGAGGCGGACGGGCCGGGGCGGATCCGGGTGAGCGGGGTGGACGGGCTGCCGGCGGGGCGGTTCGGCGGAGGGAGCGTGCGGGTGACGGCGGGGCCGCTCGCCGGCTGGCGGACGACGGTGGCGGCCCACGACGCGGGAGACGCCGGCGTGTGGCTGGCGCTCTGGCCGGCGCTGCCGGCCGTGCCGGCGGCTGGGACGGCGCTGGAGCTGACGGCCGGATGCGACAAGCACTTCTCCACCTGCCGGGACCGGTTCGGCAACGGCGCGAACTTCCGGGGCTTCCCGCACATGCCGGGCAACGACTTCGCGCTCGGACCGGCGCGGCCGGACGGCGACAACGACGGCCAGGCGGTGGTGCGATGACGGGCGGGGCGGGTCCAAGCCGGGCGGCGATCGTCGCGGAGGCGCGTTCGTGGGTGGGAACGCCCTATCGGCACCAGGCGTCGCTGAAGGGCGTCGGCTGCGACTGCCTCGGCTTGGTGCGCGGGGTCTGGCGGGCGCTGATCGGCCCGGAGCCGGAGACGGCGCCGGCCTACACGCCGGACTGGGCGGAGGCGGGCGGGACGGAGACCCTCGCCGAGGCGGCGGCCCGGCACATGACCGCCGTGGACCCGGCCGACGCCCTGCCGGGCGACGTGCTGCTGGTGCGCTGGCGGCCGGGGCTGCCGGCCAAGCACGCGGTGATCCTGATCGGGCCGGACCGGTTCGTCCACGCGCAGGACGGAGCCTCCGTGGCGGAGGGGCACCTCGGCCCGTGGTGGCGGGCGCGGGTGACCCATGGCTTCGCCTTTCCGGGCGTGACGGGGCCGGGCCTCGAGCCTGCCGGCGAGCCGGGCGGGGCGGCCTGAATCAACATCTGAAGTTCTGAATGTGATCTCTGAAGGCGGAGGGCGAGGTCCATGGGATCGCTGGTGCTCTCGGTGGTGGGCGGCGCTATCAGCAGCGTGTTCGGGCCCGTCGGAACGGTGATCGGGCAGGCGCTCGGCGGGCTTGCCGGATCGGCGGTCGACCGGGCGCTGTTCGGCGGCGGGGAAAGCCGCGAGATCGGCCGGTTGACCGACCTGACGGTGCAGACCTCCACGGAGGGGACCGCGATTCCGCGGGTCTACGGGCGGGTGCGGCTGTCGGGGCAGGTGATCTGGGCGACGCGGTTCGAGGAGGAGGCGACGTCGGAGGCGGCGGGCGGCAAGGGCGGCGGGCCGCGGGTGACCACGTTCGCCTATTTCGCCAACCTGGCGGTGGGGCTTTGCGAGGGGCCGATCGCCCGGGTGGGGCGGGTGTGGGCGAACGGCGTGCCGCTGGACCTGACGCGCGTGACCATGCGGGTGCACCTCGGCGGCGAGACCGAGGGGCCGGACAGCCTGATCGAGGCCAAGCAGGGCGCCGCCGGCGCCCCGGCCTACCGGGGCACGGCCTACGTGGTGTTCGAGCGCCTGCCGCTCGACGACTTCGGCAACGCCCTGCCGCAGTTCGCCTTCGAGGTGATCCGCCCGGTGGGGCGGCTGGAGCGGCAGATCCGCGCCGTGACGCTGATCCCGGCGGCGACCGAGTTCGGCTATGCGACGCGGCCGGTGAACCGGGTGGTGCGCCGGGGCGTGACCGAGCCGGAGAACCGGCACCAGACGGTGGCGGCCTCCGACGTGGAGGCGAGCCTGGACGAGCTGCAGGCGGTCTGCCCCGGCCTGACCGGGGTGGCGGTGGTGGTGTCCTGGTTCGGCGACGACCTGCGGGCCGGCCATTGCACGATCCGCCCGAAGGTGGAGCGGGCGGACCGGACCACGACCGGGATGGGATGGGCCGTGGCCGGGATCGGCCGGCACGAGGCGACGGTGGTGTCCACCGTGGAGGGGCGGCCGGCCTATGGCGGGACGCCGAGCGACGAGAGCGTGGTGGAGCTGATCCGGGCGCTGAAGGCGCGCGGGCTGGCGGTGACCTTCTACCCGTTCGTCATGATGGACGTGCCCGCCGGCAACACGCTGCCGGACCCGGCCACGGGCGCGGCGGGGCAGCCGGTCTATCCCTGGCGGGGGCGGATCACCTGCCATCCGGCACCGGGGCGGCCGGGGACGCCGGACAAGACGGCGGCGGCGGCCGGGCAGGTGGCGGCCTTTCTCGGCGCGGCGGCGCGGGGGCACTTCGGACTTGCGGACGGACGGGTGCGCTACACCGGGCCGGCGGAGTGGCGCTATCGGCGGATGATCCTGCACTACGCCCACGTGGCGGCCTTGGCAGGAGGCGTGGACACCTTCCTGGTGGGATCGGAACTGCCCGGGCTGACGGTGGTGCGCTCGGCGCCGGGCGCGGGGCCGCGGCCGTTCGTGGACGGGCTCAAGGGGCTCGCCGCCGACGTGAAGGCGGTGCTGGGGGCGGGCACGAAGGTGAGCTACGCGGCGGACTGGACCGAATGGTTCGGCCATCACCCGGCGGATGGGTCCGGCGACCGGATCTTCCACCTGGATCCCCTGTGGGCGGACGCGAACGTGGACTTCGTGGGCATCGACGCCTACCTGCCGCTCTCCGACTGGCGGGACGGCACCCACGCGGACGCGGCGCTGGCGGACGGGCCGAAGGACCGCGCCTATCTGGCCGCGAACGTGGCGGGCGGGGAGGGCTTCCACTGGTACTACGCCAGCGAGGCGGACCGGCGGGCCGGCGTGCGGACGCCCATCACGGACGGGGCCTACGGCAAGCCGTGGATGTTCCGCTTCAAGGACCTCGCCGGCTGGTGGGGCAACCGGCACCGCGACCGGGTGGGCGGCGTGGAGACCGGGGCCGACACGGCCTGGGCGCCGGGGCTGAAGCCGATCCGCTTCACCGAGATCGGCTGCCCGGCGGCGGACCGGGGCGCCAACGAGCCGAACGTGTTCCCGGACCGGGTGTCTTCCGAGGGCAAGGCGCCGCGCTTCTCGGCCGGGCGGCGGGACGACGGCATGCAGCGGCGGGCCCTGGAGGCGATGCTCTCGCACTTCGACCCGTCGGCGCCGGGGTTCGCCGAAAGCCGCAACCCGGTGTCGCCGCGCGACGGCCGGCGGATGGTGGACCATGGCGGCACCCACGTGTGGACCTGGGACGCGCGGCCCTATCCGGCGTTTCCGTCGAAGCGGGAGGTTTGGAGCGACGGGGGCAACTGGCTGACCGGCCATTGGCTGACAGGCCGCATGGGCGCCGCGCCGCTGGACGACGCCGTCAAGGCGGTGCTCGCCGATTGCGGGATCGCGGACGCGGACACGGACGGACTGACGCCGGTGGTGGACGGGATCGTGATGCCCGGGCGGACGAGCGCGCGGGCGCTGCTGGAGCCGCTGGCCGGGCTGTTCCGGTTCACCGTGACGGAGCGGGGCGGGACGATCGTGGTGCGCGACCGGCCGGCGCGGATCGCCGCGACGCTGACCGCGGGCGACCTGGTGGAGCCCGCGGACGGGCCGGCCGTGGAGAGCCGGCGCGCCCAGGCGGAGGACGCGCCGAGCGAGATCGCGGTGGGGTTTCTCGACGGCATCACCGGCGAGCGGACGAGCGTGGCGGCCCGCCGGGTGGGCGGCCGGGGGACGCGCGACCTGACGCTGCCGGTGAGCGCGCCGGACCCGGTGATCCGCGCGGAGGCGGAGGCGACCCTGCGCGACCTGGAGGCGGGCCGTGACCGGCTGCGCTTCGCCCTTCCGCCGAGCCGCCAGGACATCGAGGCGGGGGACGTGGTGCGGCTGGTGCGCGACGGGGCGTCGATGGACCTCCTGATCGAAAGGATCGAGGACGGGCCGGTGCGCGCCGTGGAGGCCCGGCGGGTGGATCTGGCGCTTCGGCCGGTTGCATCGCCGCCGGACGACGGGCGGCGGCGGGCGGGCGCATCGGTGATGGTGGCGCCGCCGTTCGGCCTGGTGCTGGACCTGCCGCTTCTCGCCGACGACGGGGTGGCGCACCGGCCGTGGCTGGCGGTGACCGGGGCGCCCTGGCCCGGGACCGTGCAGGCGCACCGGCGGGTGGGCGGCGGGTTCGAGTTGTTCGCGGCCGTGACCCGGCCGGCGACCGTCGGCACCCTGGAAACGCCGCTGCCGCCGGGGCCGGTGTGGCGGCGGGACCGGGGCGGGGCGGTGGAGCTGACGCTGATCCGCGGGACGCTGCAGAGCCGGACGCCGGAAGCGGCGCTCGGCGGCGCGAACGCGCTGGCGGTGGGATCGCCCGAGACCGGCTGGGAGGTGCTGACCTTCGAGACGGCGACCCTGGTGGGCGAGCGGCGCTACCGGCTGGCCGGGCTTCTGCGCGGGCTGAAGGGCACCGAGGCGCTGGCGGCGGCGGGGCATGGGGCGGGCGCGACGGCGGTGCTGCTGGACGGCGCGATCGTGCCGCTGCCGGTGGACCGGGCGGCGCTGGGGACGACGCTGGAGCTGCGGATCGGCAAGGCGGGGCTCGACGTGGCGGACCCGGCGATGACGGCGGTTGCGTCGGTGCCGGCGGGCGTGGGCCTGAGGCCGCGCGCCCCGGTGCGGCTGACGGCGCGGCGGCTGGCCTCCGGAGACGTGGAGGTGCGCTGGATCCGGCGGACCCGGATCGGCGGCGACGACTGGACCAGCGCCGACGTGCCGCTCGGCGAGGCCTTCGAGGCCTGGCGGGTGACGGTGTTCGCCGGCGGGGCGGCCGTGCGGGTGATCGAGACGGACAGGACGGTGGCGACCTACGGGGCGGCCGCGCAGGCGGCGGACTTCGGCGGGCCGCCGGCGGCGATCGAGATCGGGGTGGAGCAGATGGGCGACGGCCGAGTGGCGGGCGCGATGGCGCGGAGGACGATCCATGTCTGAGACGGCGAACCTCAAGCTGCCCCTCCTGGCGGCGGACCAGGCGCAGAAGCATGTGACCCACAACGAGGCGCTGGAGGCGCTGGACGGGCTCGTCCAGCTCTCGGTGGCGTCCCGGACGGCGACGGCCCCGCCGCCGGCGCCGGCGGCCGGGCGGCGGTGGCTGGTGCCGGCGGGCGCGACGGGAGCGTTCGCCGGGCGGGAGGGGCAGGTGGCCCGGTACGACGGGACGGCGTGGGCGTTCGACGCGCCGCGCGACGGCTGGATCCTGGTGGTGGAGGACGAGGGGCGGCTGCTGGTGCGCCTCGGCGGCGACTGGCGCGACCTCGCCGACTTCGCCTGGCTGTCGGCCTCCGGCGGATCGGCGCGGGCGCGGGTGAACAAGGCCGCGCCGGCGGACACCGCGAGCCTCCTGTTCCAGACCGGCTGGAGCGGCCGGGCGGAGATCGGCCTTTCCGGCAGCGACCAGCTGTCCGTGAAGGTGAGCCCGGACGGGAGCGCCTGGACGGAGGCGCTGTCGGTGGACGGCGGCACCGGGCGGGTGAGCTTCGCGCTCGGGGCGCAGCGCACCCAGGTGGACGCCTTCACGGCGAACGGCGTGTGGGTGAAGCCGGCCTGGGCGCGGACCGTGACGGCGGTGCTGATCGGCGGCGGGGCCGGCGGCGGCTCGGGCCGGCGCGGGGCTTCCGCCACGGACCGGCGCGGCGGCGGCGGTGGCGGCGCGGGCGGCTGGGCGAGCGAGACCTGGACGGCGGACGAGCTGCCGCCGACGCTGACCGTGGAGGTCGGGGCGGGCGGGGCGGGGGGCGCGGCGCAGACGATCGACAACCGGGACGGGGCGAACGGCGGCAGCGGCGGCCACACGCTGATCCGGACGGGCGACGAGACGCTGCTGACGGCCGAGCGCGGATCGGCCGGTCTGGCGGGCGCGGCCGTGGCCGGCCAGGGCGGCTGGGGCGGCGGCGGCACGCTCGGCGGCGCGAACGCGGGCGGCGCACCCGGCGCGCCGGCCGGCGGCGCGGGCGTTGAGTACAGCCTCGGTGTCGGGCCGGGCGGCGGCGGCGGCGGCGGCGGGGTGTCGGCGGCCGGGTCCGTCGGCGGCGGCGGCGTCGGCGGGCGCGGCTACCGGGCGGCGTCGGCGGGCTCGCGCGTGGCGCTCGGCGGCGCCGCGGGCGGA
>NZ_JACDIS010000021.1 GCF_013839525.1 Chthonobacter rhizosphaerae | reverse complement strand
CGACGGTGGCGGATAGCCCCTCGGGGTCCCCGGCCTTCATGATCTCGTGCAGGCGCTCCGACAATTCGGACGCGCTGGCGACGGCGTTCATGTCGTGGGTCTGCCGATAGCGTTCCCGCGCCTTCTCGTACTCGTCGTCCATCGCCCGAAAGTCTCATAGTTGGCGCTCAGGACCGGGCGATTGGTGGCTCCCCGTATTTCTCGAAGAGGAGGTTGAAGGCCTCGGCCATCAGATCGACCTGGTTCTTGCGCTGGCGGGCGGCCATAACGGCGAGCTGCACCCGGACCTCGGGATCGAAATACCCCGCAATCGAGACCTTCTTCTCACGGCTGGCCTGCACGGGCTTTTTCGGCTTTTCCTCGGGCACGGTTTCCGGGAGGAGGTCGGGCTGCTTCAGCTTCTTCAGCCCGGCGGCAAAATCCGGCTTCATGCGGCGATCCTCTGCTCGATCGTGCTTTCGATCCATTTACGGAGGCGGTCGATCTCCCGCGCCGCCTTGCCGTCGGGCTCCGTCTCCTGCGCCGACTGTCCGGTGATCAAACAGCGGTTATAGGCGACCCGCTCGCCAATCCTGATGGGACAAACCGGAAGGCCGATCATCCGTTCGATGGTCCGCTCGGCTTCGTTGTTCGCGATCATCGAATGCGCCTGAACGCCGTTCATGACGACGTAGGCGGGGCGCTGGACGATTTTCAGGAGTTCGACCGTCTTGGTCATGGCGCGAAGGTCCATGATCGACGGCTGGCACGGGATCAGGACAAGGTCCGACAGTCGCATCGCGTCGAGGGCCGTCGATTCCGTGTGCGGCGCTGTGTCGAGGACGACATAGTCCGCGCCGATCTTCGCCATTTCGTCGAGAGTCTTCCCAAGGCGGGAGGAGACGACGGACTGGACGAACGGGAACTCGGCTTCGCGGGCGTCGCCCCATTCGCTGGCTGATGCCTGCGGGTCGAGGTCCAGAAGGGCCACGGCCTTTTTCTGAAGCGTCAAGGCGACCGCGATATGGCAGGCGAGGGTGGTCTTCCCGGTACCGCCCTTGCGGGAAATCAGGGCTATCGTTTTCATGATCGTCCCCTAGTGCACTACGGCGATAGGGGACGCGTGGAGTCGTGTCAATCCCGACCGCGTGTGCGCCCGGTGTAGCGGTCCCGCCCGGTCGCCTTGTCGAAATCCCGCGTCGGCTCCGGCGACAGATTCCGCGGACGATCCTGTGTGGCCTCTTTCTCCGGCGGCGCGAGATTCCGTGCGGGCTCGTTCTTATTCGGCTCTGGCGGTGACAGGCCACGGGCGGGCGGGCCGGACGTGGGCTCCTTCTCCGGCGTCAAGCCGCGCGCGGGCTGCTTGGCCTTCTCAAAGTCGAGGCGGTGCTGGTTGGGGTTGGGATCGCGGGCGAGGGCTTTTCTGCCTTCTTCCGAACGGGCCCAATCCTGAACCTTGCGGTCGTAGCTTTCCTGGTCTCCGGGCATCCTTGGGGGACCCGCGCCCTTTGGGGGTGCAGGTTTGTAGGAGTGCTCGGGCTTTGGGAGAGGGGGAGGCCTCCGCTCGAAATTCTTCTTGTCCCGGTCGCGCTCGTCGTCCATTGCACGCTCCAAAGCCTGCTGCAGACGGTCCTGTCGGGTTGCGATCTCCTTCTCCAGAGACGCCTTCGCCCGCTGGTATTTATCTGTCAGGTGCCGGACCTCGAGCGCCTGAGTGTTTTCTAAGGATTTGAGTTCTTCCAGCTCGCGTTCAATAACGCCCCTCAGGGTTTTCTCATGAAGGGCACGCGCTTCTTGATCGGAGCGGGACTTGCCGGTCAGGTCGCGCAGGAACCGGGTAACACCTTTGGCCTGCATCCGCCGGTCGATGGCGTTCATTTCCTCGACGACGGTGCGCTTGAAAGTGTCGTTCCGGGCCTTCTGGTCGGCTTCCAGGCGGACCCTTTGCAGATCGTGCTTCCGGCCAAGCTCGATCAGCGCATACATCTCCCGACGCTCGATCTTCACTTTCCGCTCGTGATCGCGCTGCGCCCAAGCCTCCTCACGGCGCGTAAGCACGTCAGGGGCTTTCCGGACACGGTAATTGTAGACGCGGGACAGGTCGCGGCGTTTGTGCTCGGGCGGTAGAGGCTGGACGAGCTTGCGGGTGTTCTCGGCTTCCGCTTGAAGGCGGTAGTTTTCCGCAATACGGGCGTTCTCGGCGATGATCTCTCGGTTCTCATCGCCAAGCCGGGACCGCTTCCCCTCTTTCTCCATGGCGGCCGCCGTCGGCCCCAGATGCTTGGTCGGAATGCGGTCAATCCCCCGCGCCTCATAGGAACGATGATCAACACGCGTCGGCAGATTGAGCCGTTCAAACAGGCGGTTTTGATGGTTGGCCCACTCCTCGCGTTCCCGTTCAATTCCGGAAATCCGGGCGGGCTCTGACAGCCTGATCTTTTTGCCGAACCCATCGCTGGTCAGCTCGCGCATGGTGATCATCAGGTGGGCGTGGTGGTTTCGCCTGTCTGTCTGCTTTTCGGGTTGGTGGATCGCGAAATCGACGATCAGACCGCGCTCTACGAACTGCTCCCGCACATACCCACGAACCAGGTCAATGCGCTGCCGGTCGTTCAACTCGTGGGGAAGGGAGAGAGTAATTTCGCGGGCAAGCTGGCTGTCCTTTCGACGCTCCGCAGCCTCTACGGCATTCCATAAGGCATGGCGGTCGCGCATCCACTCGGGCGTGCTTTCGGGAGCCATGATTTCGGTGTGTACGACGCCGCGTTTGGCGGTGTAGTCGTGGGTCTCTCCGGTCCTGTGGTCATGAATTTTCTCAGCCGAACGGTAGGCGGCGGCAGCCGTAGCGCTCTTGCCGCTTTTCCGTCCTATGATCGAGGCTGAGAAGCGGTATTGGGCCATTTTCTCCGGGTCCGGGAGTGAGACGTTGCGGAGCAACGTATAACTGCGCTGTTACGTTCTTGGGGCTACAGCAAACTCGGAGTATCATCGCACGGACGGCGAAGCGGGTCTAGGATCAGAACGTATCGTGAGGGGCACATGGCACGAAAGACAACAGCTGAGCGGCTGGCAGAGGCAGAAGCGAAAATCGCGCAAGAGCTAGCGGCGAAAAAGCAGCTTCAGGCAAGGCTGAGGCAGGAGCAGAAAAAGGCCGAGGACAGGCGACGCTATGTGATCGGGCAGCTGGTCGAGGAATATGGCTCGGACGAACTGAAAGCGACAATCAAGGCCCTAGCAGATCAGCATGTGAAGGACACGAAAGACCGGATCAGGCTCGGGCTCCAAAGCGGTATTGTCGCCGTCAACGCGGCTTACGGGAATGCCGCGAGGGGAGGCGATCAGGCCGACATCTCCCCGACCGTGAATTCTCTGAACGCGCCGAAAGATGGGTAGCCATTCATCTTTCATTAATCTTCGTTAATGGCAGGATATGGGACAGGAGGGCTGTCCCATGGGCTTTGATCCTGAAACCGAAAGGTACACGTTCGACGGCGCGAAGCTGCCCACATACGAAAAGGGCATGGTGTTTCTGGGTCAGGATCGGGACGAGCAGAGGGTGGTCGGCGTCCACACGGACACGGGCGTTGTGATCTCTGCATTGCCGCGTTCAGGGAAAGGCGCGGCGTATCTCATTCCGAACATCATCACGGAACCCCGCAACGTCGTCTGTATCGACATCAAGGGCGAGAACACGACGCGCTGCTGGAAGCCGCGCTCGCATGCAGGACAAAAATTCCGGGCGCTCGACGCGTTCAAGCTGGCCGATATCCCGGATCGTTTCCGTGCGCGGTTCAATCCGCTGGACCTGATCGACCCGACGGCCAAGGACGTGATTGAGAAGCTTTACATGCTGTCGGACGGCATGGTCGTCACACACGATCCGAAGGCCGAGCATTGGGACGGCGGGGCGCGGACGATCCTCGCGGGCCTGATCGCCTTCGTTAGGGTTGCCTATCGCCGGGAGTATCAAAACCTAAAGACCGTCCGAATGCTCCTCATGCAGTCCGGGGAGGCGTGGGATCAGACCGTTGACAAGATGGCGATGGATGACAGTTGCGGTGGAATTATCCAGTCGGCGGCGGCAACGATCCGGCAGGCAGGGAAAGAGTTCGAGCACTTTCTGTCTGCTGCGCGGGAGAACACTAAGTGGCTCGATTCCAAGGTCATGCAGGACGCGCTGGCGGAATCCGATTTCGACCTGACGGAATTGAAAACGGGCAAGCTGGACCTCTTCCTCGTGATCCCCCGGGGCTATCTGGACCTCCACGGAAAATTCCTGCGCCTGTTCGTGCGCATGGCTTTGAATGTGATGCAGGAGACCGACGGCGGACGCTGCTTGTTCGCGCTGGATGAGGTCCACGCCCTCGGGCGGATGAATGAGTTGGTCGTCGCCGCTGGGCTCAATCCGTCGGCGGGCGTGCGGCTGATGCTGGTCCTTCACGACACTTCTCAATTGGAGACCATTTACGGGGAGAAGGACGCCCGGACGATCCTGACCTGTTGCGACGTGCAGGTGTATTTCGCGATGGGCAAGGAGGTGGCGGAGACGGTCTCCACCATGATCGGCCCCGTGCATCCGGACGAATTGGGGCTTGAGACCCCGCAGAAGGGAGGGCCGGACTATTACCCTGTGCCAGGCGCCCCGCCGAAGCGCCCGCTGCCGCCCGATCCCCGCATGCAGCCCGTGCAGGGGCAGGCCCCGTCCGTTCCCCGGATGCCTCCGAGCTACGTCACGCGGTCCCTGATGGAGCAGGCCGCGCATGTCCCCGCAGCGCCGCAAATGATGCCGACGGTTGTCAATGGGCGGGAGAAGCTGATGCCTGCGCTGCTGAACGCGTGGGGGCAGGCGCAATATGCCTCTCAGCTCGAAGCGGCGGCGGCGGCGCGTCTCGCCATCGACTATCTCGAAAAAGAGCGCCAGACCCATCACACCAACGCCATGGCGGCCTATCAGGACCGCATGGAGGAGCTGCGCCGCGATCACGAGCGGGCGATGGCGCACTATAAGTTGCAAACGGATTGGGACCGGAAGGACTACGAGACCCGCAAGGTGGAGTTCGAGGATCGTGTGGCGGCGATCCGGCACGGTTACGAGGTTGCCAAGGCGGACTATGACTTCAAGGTCCGTCTGGCCGACAACGATTTCACGAACGCAAAATCCAAGCTGGAAAGCCGCCTCCGCCACGCTGGCCTTCCCCGGATGACGCCGCAGGCTCTTCACACCCTGACGGCGGCGGAACCGGGGAAATGCGCCCGGTACGCCGTCGTCCGGACCAATCTCGGCATGTCTATCGTACAGGTCGTCCCCTATTGGGAGGGCATGGACGGGCTCGACCGTGTCGACGAATGGTGGGACGCGGTCGTCAAGGAAGAGGCTGAAAACCCGTCCAGCAAAATCGAGGGTGTGTTCGCGGACGAAATCTTGTTTGCCCGGATGCGGCAGAAGGTCCGGGAAGATCGCAAGGCCAGAGCGGAAGCGGAGCGCCTCCGAGCAGAGAAGGCAGAGAAGCGCCAAAAAGCACAAGCGGCAAAGAAGCGCCGCGAGGAAGAGGCCGCGCGCGAACGGCAGCAAGCCGCCGAAAGAGAGCGTCAGAGGAGGCTCCAAGCCCTACGGGAGGCCGTCGATATTGATTTGCTCGTGTCCGCCTATCCGGCGCTGGTCGATAATGAGTTCCTTTTTCTGTTGTCCATAGAGCAGCAAATGGAATACTGGGAAAAGATCGGGAGACGAGAAGAAATTGCCTTCGCGCACCGGGCGAAGCCTACAGGGTTTGATGAGGCACAGCGTAAGCAGGCGGCTCTTTTACAAGATGAGGTCATTGCCCGGAGGAGACGGGAGGCGAAACAGGCGGCGGATGCGAAGAGATTGTCGTCTCGGGCACAAGCGTTGCTTCGTAAGTTTCTCCCGAAACGGGCATAAATGCGAAGCCCAAAGGCAGAACAAAGGCGGGAATTTTCGACCCGCCTTCGCTCTTGGTTCGGTTTAATCCTTCTGCGGCGTATGCACGGGCTTTTCGCCCGTGCCATGCCAGCATCAAGTTCTTGATAATTGCTCATATTGTTCTTGTAGAAACTGAACCAGACTTTCTTCTCTCTCGATCATCGCTTGCGGCGCGTCAACAAGATAGAGGGCGTGTAGACGTGCCTCCGCCAGTTGTATTGTTGCTTTTCTGTATTTTACCTCAAGTTGCACTATGTCAGTTTTCATTCTTCATCCTTTCTCATTGGGTATGGATCGCGTCCATACCCTTGGCTCACGCCGAGGGCGGGGGGCAGAGCGTCAAGGACGAGACCGGAGCCACGCGCAGCTGCAGGCACGAAGCGAGCATGGCGAGGATGTCGGGCGATAGCCTTTATCCTTTACGCGGCGTTGGGGGCAGCGCCCCCAGTCTTACGGCAGAAGCCGGAAAATATCCAAACTTCGACCTGGATTCCAACCTATAACAAGGGGGAGATAAGGAGCTATCAGGCTTACTACTCCGGCTTGAGGTCCGGATAGAACGGGTCTCCCGCAAGAACTTTCCCACGATATGCTGGAACCGAAAGCGTGATTTCTGTGAACAGCTTATTGGTAACAACGACCGAAGTCGGATTTGCTGCCTTGTACCCGCTCCAGACTGCCTCTGTCATAAGGATCGGCTTCGTTTTGGGAATGCGAACATGCGTCCGTTCGCTGGTGAACATGCTCCGGAATGTTGGATCGTTGTGCAACATCTTATGAGTTAGAGGTTCTACTGTGAGCTGCTGAACAAAATCCGTTGCGTATATCTCCCGCCACTTCCAATCAGGGCCGGTCGCAAGAATCCCGAAGTTTCTTTGTTCGAAACCAGCTTCCACAATAGGATATTTGAAACTCTCTTCCGGCTTGTTGGCCATATCTGTTAGTTTGCTGGCGACGTTGGCAGGACGACCTAACCATACGAGGTTTCGATAATTATTCTGCTCCACGCCTTTTCGCCGAACGCCTGTTTTCGTGGCGAGCATTGTACCGTAGTCGATGCCGATCCCGCATTCGACTTCATTGCGGGTGAAGTGCTTGTTCAGTATGTGCTGAGAGACCGTGTTCATTGCGATTGCGCAATGGACCGCATTACTGAAGCAGTCCTTCTGGTCGAAGATCACCATCACGCGGTCGCCAATGATCCCTCGCACATGCCCCTTGTAGAAGCGGGCACAGCGCGTCATGGCGCGGACGAAGGCAGAATAGAGCTTCGCCACCGTCTGCTGTTTGTGCGAGAAATTGAGGGCGGTTGAGCGGCGGATATCGATGTAGAGAACGCACGTCTCGATCAGCTTCGCGCCCTGCCTCTTCGTGTCGAGATTGGGGAACGTGATCGAACCGTCCGAGGAATGCGGGACGGTGGTCGTGGTCGTGACGTCGATCTGAAAATCCTTTCCGAGGATCGTGCTGACCTCCTCGTTGATTTCGTCACGAAGGTCCTTTTGCGACATCGGGGGGCCCCATGTAGGAGGAAGCGAAAGCCCACAGCTTGCCCGCTGCCGGGATGAACAGAACGACAAGGGCGAGGAGCACAAGGAGCGCTCCGGCGTTGAACAGCTTCATCTTCCAGAGGGTGATCTGGCTGTTCGCGGCAATCTGAATGGAAAGGTCATCGAGGAAGTTTCGGGTGACGGCTTCGTTTTCCGGAGGATAGTACCGCTCGCGGACACGTTCCTTGTAGGCCGCAGGTTCGAAGGTCGCGATATCCCCAAAATAGAGAAGCGACTTCGCCTGGTTCGGATCTCTATAGATCCGGGTGAGAAGTGTTCTCGGCAGCAAGGAGATGATCGCGAGGAGAGCGGCTATCGCGAAAATCGGAAGCGCAACCGTGTAGGCTTTCTGCCAGGCAGGGGTAAGGGGCGTCGATCCGTTGAGGAGATTGATAGACGCGATGATCCATGCAGATGCGAACGTTAGCAGAGCTGCGTTCTTCGCCTCTGCGAATTTCAGGAAGTCCACTACCCTTCCAAGGATCGCCGTCAACAGGCGTTCGAAAGCTTCCTGCCGGTCGTTCTCGTCCATCGTTCACCCCCACAATTCTCCGTACCATAGAAGGTGAGCGTTGTCGGAACGTATCTTAGGGGTTGTGAGACTTGGAGCTGCTGGCTCTGGCTTGCGGAAAATAGCTGTAGAAGGCGGTGCGCCCGACCCCTAAGCGCTTTGCTATCTCGGAAACGGGGATCGTGCCTGCTGCTAGCATGGCCTTGGCCGCTTCAATATCGGCGTCGCTCAGCTTCTTGCGGCGACCGCCCTTCCGGCCACGGGCAACCGCTGCCTTGAGGCCTGCTATCGTCCGCTCCCGGTTGAGGTCGAGAAAATACTCGGCCACCGTGCCAAGCAGGTTGAACATCATCCGGCCCGTCGCCGTCTCGGTGTCCACATTCTCAGTGAGGGACAGGACCTTGATCCCTTGCGCCTGAAGGTCGTGGGCCGTGTTGATCATCTCGCGCAAGGACCGCCCGAGCCGGTCGAACTTCCAGACGACGAGCTGGTCCTCGGGGCGGAGGTAGGCAAGCGCGGCCTCGAACACCGGGCGCTTGGTGCCCGCCCTGCCGCTTTCCTTCTCCTCGAATATCTTCTCACACCCCGCCTGCCTCAGAGCGTCACGCTGAAGGTCGAGGTTCTGATCTTGGGTAGAGACGCGGGCATATCCTATCTTCATGTTCGGATAGTAGCGCACTCACGTTTTCCGGACAATTGAAAAGTGAACACGCAATCCGAACACTTTTCGATGCTGCCCGGCGCTCTGCCGACGGGGCTCTTGGGCATGTTCGAAAAACAGTCGTTTTGTGAACAAGCCAAATGCCCCTGCCCCACCGTGCAAAGCATTTGCTTAGTCATCGCGCCGTGCGAACAGGCTTTCACCTTCAGAGAATACCAAGAACATCTGTGAGTATCGTTAACCAAAAACATAGTCATCCGCCCGCTTATGTGATAATAAGTTAAAAGACCCTCGGTGTAGGTTCCGAGGGCCTTGAACAACTTGAGAGTGGACGGAGTATGGTAGTGCTAACTCGTGGGTTTGATTGGACGTCATTCCATGTAAAGAACATAGGTCATTTGCCCGATCTTTACAATACGATTTATTACGCTCTCCTCTCCGTATCCACAAGGCGGAGAGATAATGCACCAACTAACATTCCAGAAAACTGGTTCCAAGACCTATACGCCGCATCCTACTGACAAGCGGCAAGATAATCCCTTATTCGAACCCATACCTCATCACCCGATGCTTGGTCCTTGCGTCCGGGCGTGCGTTGAGTTGGCCTTGAGGCATTCCGATCCGGACATCCGAGACAGGCGGCTGAAAATCGTCCTGAGCACCTTCTTCGGGGGCGCTCATGGCTGTTAGGTACATGGCCGGGGTCTTCGATCTCGACATCCCGCCAGGACAAAAGCTGGTCCTGCTGGCATTGGCTGATTGCGCCGATGACATGGGGCGGTGCTGGCCTTCCCAGAAGAAGCTAGCGGAAAAGACGAGCTTCGTGCTTCGGACGGTGCAGTCACACCTCGAATGGCTAACCGAACAGGGCTTTCTGCAACGAAAGCATCGTAGCAACCGGAGCGGTTACCGGACTTCCGATGAGTATCAGATCAACCTACGTGCAAATTCTGCATGTAGGGATGAGGGCCTACGTGCAAATTCTGCATGTGATCAGGTGCAAAATTTGCATGTATATATAGATGAAACGTCAATAGAAACGTCAGTATTGTGCATTGATAAAGAATTTGAAGAGCTATGGAAAAGCTTTCCACTCAAAAAAGGGCGGAAAGAAGCCGATGCAGCCTATAGAAAAGCTCGCAAGCGAACGCCATTCGATCAGATCAAAACTGGCCTTCAGGCTTACATCGTCAGCAAACCAGACTGGCAGCAATGGAAGATGCTTTCTTCCTGGCTAAATGCAGAGCGCTGGACCGATGAGTATGCCCCTCCACCCAAAAAGGAGGCGCGGCAAGCCGTTAATAGAGAGGATGAATTAAATAAGGCAATGGGAATAGTCGAATGATTTTGGACGATATCGAAATAGAACAGATATTGCTTGGCGGCCTCCTCCGTGACAGTGACAAGATGCTTCACTGTCCGCTGAAGCCTGAGGACTTCTCAGCTCCCCCACACCAAGAGCTGTTTGCGAAGATGAAAGCCATTCTCTCGGAGAAAGGAGTCTTCGAGCCGAATGATTTTGCTGTTTGGGCGAGGGGAAAAACGTTTGCAGATGATGGCGACGGGATAGAGTACATCCGCGCCTTGACACGAGCGACCCTATCACCGGACGTCCCCGGCTTGTCTGCACAGATTGCGGAGTTCGCGGCTATCCGGCGGCTTGACGGAGTGGTGGACGAGGCCAAGGCGAAGATCGTGTCTGGGCAGCCAGCTTCGGACATCGCCGGATGGCTGAAGAGCCAGGTCGAGAACGGCTCCAATGCAGAAGGCGTTAAATCGGCGATTTCGGTCTACGAGGAGATTGCGCTCTCCCTCGAACGGCCGGCCGAACATTTCTCTACCGGCCTAGCTCGTCT
The DNA here is from genome assembly GCF_013839525.1 of Chthonobacter rhizosphaerae. GTDB lineage: Bacteria > Pseudomonadota > Alphaproteobacteria > Rhizobiales > Pleomorphomonadaceae > Chthonobacter > Chthonobacter rhizosphaerae. Next base: position 25,979 of record NZ_JACDIS010000021.1, on the reverse strand, counting down.
CGACCGGGTGATGGGCGGCGGGCTCTATGCAGGATTCACATATGGGTTCTGTGGGGCCGAGAAGATGGGCAAGACCACACTCGCCCATTCGATCAGCTACAATCTCTCCTGCCCACACCTGTATGTGGCGTTGGAGATGGGTTCAGCGCAGATCGAGGCGCGGAACGTGGCCCGCGATATCGGGGTGAACTCCCTCGCGTTCTTAGGGTCACCCGGCATCGTCAAGCAGAAGCTGGCCCAGTATGTTCCCCAGCGCAAAGTCCACTATCTGGACGCGCCAGGCGCTTGCCTGCGGGAGATTCTCGACAGGGTGTCGGGGGCTATCCTCCGTCATGAAATCAAGGGCTTCATCATCGACTATTGGCAGCTCGTCGGGGGGCAGAGCAAAGGCGACACGGAGGAAAAGCACCTCCGCTATGTGGCTCAGGGGTTCGCCGATTTCGCGCGGAAGAACAAGGTCTGGTGCATTCTCATGGCTCAGATGAACAAGGACGGGCACCTGTTCGGGGGGAACGGGCTCCGGAAGGCATGCGATCAGCTCTTCATGATCGAAAAGTGCGAAACCGAAGAAACCGGGCGATGGCTTCGAATGGATGCGAGCCGCTACACGATGAGAACCGACATCGGGAATGAGAATGCGCCGGGGCTTCGGATGAACACGACCTCAGGGCCGTTCTTTGAGGACGCCTGATGAGAGCGGAACGGTGCCCCTACGATGAGCGCCTAAAGGCTGTTTGGCTGAGTAGGAACATGCCTACAGTCGGGCCCATCGCAGACTGCCGTGAAGGCCTGAGCGTCTGGTCTTATCTAGATGATGATGTCGCTAGAACCGAAGAACCACCCCTCCCTCCCATTCCAAAGCGAAAAGGCTGGAGGCGCTTGGTTCTGAGCGGACGTGTAAAGTTGAATGATGGTGGACATGAAAAAGGGCGCCCGTCTTAGGGGCGCCCTATGAAAAAGCTCTCAAGCTTTACTAGTTCAATTACCAGTTGGACGGATCCAGCTTCTTGAACTCCTTACGGAAGCCCGAACCCGGATTGGTGATATCGAGGTCCCGGACAAAGCCACCGGCAGCCGAGTCCGGATTGGTGATGTCCATCTCCCCGAGGATCACAATCGGGGCCGATTTCTTGGTGAGGCCGACCGCCTCGACCAATTTGCGGAGCTCCGAGTTGCCGCCCAGGATGCCGTGTTCCGCGATGTCCTTCGGGCTGATACCGGTCACAGCCTTGAAGGTCTGCGTCACCAGGTTGTGCTCGTCCTTCGCCGCTTCGAAATTGCCGCCGATCCAGCTGATGGGCGCCATGGCAACGCGGAGCACCTGGCTGCCGACATCCTTCTTGCACGCGCTGTCCAGCTCCCCCTTCGCCTTCTGGAACTCAGCTTCGGTCTCCGACTCGTACTTGGCGATCTCCTCCTTCGCCAGCGTCCGGTAAGTGGTGTTGATCAGCTCGTTGAGGTCAGCCGGAGCGACGGCTGCGAGCATGTCCGAGAACCAGACGTCGAACGCCTTATCCATATCGGTGACGGAGAAGCGCTGAAGAACGGGGGCCACCTCCGCGTCGAAGATGGGGCGGGCCTGCTCGCGCTTCGCCTCGATCCAAGCGTCGCGGAATTCCTTGGGAGCCGTCGCAAACTCGATGTTGGTGTTCACGGTCTTGAACTTCGTACGGACCTCATCGCGCTGCTTCGAGAAATCCTTGCGCGCCTCGATGCAGGGATCGAGGAAATCGAAGGCCCCCTTGGCAAGCGCAGGCGTCACCGAGACGGAAGCCAGAGCCACGGCCGAAGCCAGCAGAAGCGTTTTCATGACACACGTCCTTTGTTTGATGGAGAAGAGGAGGGGTGGCGGGCTTGAACACCCGCCACCTGGTCGTCAGCCCAGCGGCTTACGGAAGATCGAGTTCGGCCCGCCGAAGATGCCGTAGCGCTCGATGTCGCGGATGCTGACGCCGATGGTCACACGCAGGAACTTGGCGACCTCACCGCTCTCACGGACGACACCCTCGATGTTGCCGTCCACGATCTTCACCGGCGCGGAAATGATCTTCATCAGCTCGCCGTTCGGCCCGAAGGGCTTATCGGCCACGAAGAGCTCGTGGATCAGCAACCCGGCTCCGGCACAGGCCGCAGCTGCGGGAGCGGCGACGAGCGCCTCCTTGCAGATGATGATCTCGAACGTTTCGGCGCTCGCCGGGCTCGCCGAAACCAACGCACCGGCCAGCGCAGTACCCGCCACCGATGCGATGATGATCTTGCTCATGAGGAATACTCCTCTCAGTGCTTTCGCGCCCTCTCTTGGGTCGCAAAAGACATGTAGGGTCATTCCATGAGCTTTTTGAAGAGCAATTGTTTAGACTAATTCTGTCTGTTATTTGCGTTTTGGGACGGCGTTGCTCAGAGTAGGACTATTTTAACCGACCTTGCCCACTTTTAACAAAACTATACTTCATTGTCGGATTGAGAGCAAAATCTGCGCACGCGTTGCAAATTTTGCCTGGACGTCGCAGAATTGGTTGTAAGGGGGGAAAGGGGCGCCTTGCGATGGAACAGCCAGCAACACAGCTACTATCGCCCGAAAAGTCCTCACGCCTGCGGTTGCTCATTGAACATTTGAACGACGCGCATGGGCTTTCGTACAAGGTGATCGCCGATAAGATTGGCGTCAATGTTCATTTCATATATCGACTTAACGCCAAACGAACCCCTGGCACCTTTGATGTTCTGAACAAAATGGAGACATATTACAAAGACAATAGCATCAAGAAGCCAAGCGATATCGATAATTTCCGACCTGTAAGTTTTGAATACGTTCTCAATCGGCTATGTCTTGACCAGTTTATATTGCAGGACTCAGAGCGAAAATCTGCAGGTCGTTATATACTTTTCTCTCTTTTAAAAAATGAGCGAATTGCGGTCACATGGATGGAGCTATTCGAGATCGATAGCAGGCTCACAGTTCCTGTATTCAAAGCTCGCAGGCCGAATAGCGATGGTAGAGAAATCATCTATAGGGGATTCTATTACGAATACATGTCGTCGTTGTTTATGTTCGGTCACATAGAAGATACTCCTCTCGCCCGCACACTCATACTTACGCCGGTAGGCGGAGCGCGCAGGCAAGATCGCTACGGGGTGATGTCAGGAGCCTCTCCAGCTGACCGTCTTTTCTCGTCCCCGTGCTACCTTTGGGACCTAGACTCGTCTGCAAGGCGAGCCGACTTCGACGAACTTCTCGGTGAGCAGGACTCCTCTCTCCTTGAGCCGCAATTTCCCGAAGCCATGGAAAGCCTGCTGTCTCGATCTGGGCTCCTTGCCTCGGTAGAGCGAACCGGAGGATAGTCCTGCAATCGCAGGGCAGCCTGATTAGGCGATTGCCTGTGAGCAAACGCCTCAATCGTCTTTACGTACTAAAAGCAGGTTCTTAGGTCTCCAGTTAACCGAGCATGTATCGTGCACCGGTTCCTGCAAGGGCGGTGCTTGCTGCTGGGATTGAGGATCCTGTTGCGGCCCCAGATCCCAACAATCCAAACAGCCCCCCGGAGCCGAACGCGCCAAGGCCAGATGCTATGCCGAGAGCGCTGATCCCTCCTGCAAGGAGACCCCCTGCCCTGCTGGCGGTTGTTCCTCTCTTGGTCTCAGTACCATATCCGCCATTCAGCTGTGATATGCGGTTGATGTACTGATCCAACGCATTGTTTTTCGCGTTCGCGGTATACCAGTAACGATCCATTTCGTCCTGAAGTTCAGCCTGTTTAAGTGCCTCCCTTGCGGAGCCAACCCCCATGAGTTGATTAGCATCGATGTAGTCATTCGCTGCATACGTTGGGGCCATGCCGAGGGCGGTCATTTGCCGATCTCTCTCGGTGTTGTAGTTGTCATACCGAATACCGGACGCCACACCCATGGCTTCCTTGCCAAGTTGACCGATAGCATCAGCCGTCAGATTCTGCTGAATGCCCGAGCCATATCTGCCCGAGCTGGCAAAATTGGACGCGAGGCCCGGAAGGACCTGCTCGGTGTATTTTCGAGAAACGTCATCAAGCGACCGGCTTACGATCTCGTCGAGGTACGGATTGCTGCTCAAATAGCTTCCGTCCAGAGTGCCCTGCATCGTCTTGTTTGCAGTCGTCATCAGCGGCGAGCCGTTGGTTGCTCGCTGCGTTATCAAGCTGAGGGCCTGCTCCGTCTCCGGCGAGTAGCCGACATACGTTTGTCCCGGAAAATATGCGGGCTGACCGGCCTTCATCAGTTTTGTTGCCTGATTGGCTGCGTTCTTAACTTCAGTCTGTAAATACGGCTTACTCGTCGTGGTCGTTTTCCCTGAGCCTCCGCCTTTTCCTCCGCCCATTACTTACCTTCCTTGCTTGTTGTTTTTGCTTTTTGCCCATTGGCCTTCTTGGGCTTCTTGGCTGATTGATCGATGATTTTCTTCAGCATCTCATCGCGTCGGGTAGGATCGCGTTCGAAGAGAACTCGGGCAATCTCTTCGGATACCCCCTCATTGCCCACGACATAGCGGCCCGCGACATACTGAGATGCCCTGTCGCTTACCGTGCCGAGGATGCCTCGGCGCTGCACGTCCTGAAGGGCGTCGAACGCGTTTGCGGACAGGTCTTCTTTCTCGGATTGCATGCGGCTGGTTCGGCTTCCGCCCTTCAGCCGTTGAGCCTTGATGAACTGGGTTTTCTCACCGTCGAGAGCCGCTTTAAGCTGCGCGTATTCCTCCGGACCAAGAGCGGCTTCTAACCGCTCTCGCAGCCCTTTCTTGCCAACGATCAGGCGGGATAGGTTGGTATTGTCTCCTGCGTTGTCGATCAGGTCGCCAATCCGCTTGGAGATGCCCATGCGGAAAAGGTCGCGCTCGCTCTCGGACATGCCTCTGAGCTTGGCCTTGATTTCTCCGGTCGTGAGCTTGTGGAAGGTCTGCCCCGTTTCGAAAGCGTCCACGTCCTCAAGGTAGCCTCGGGAGGCATCCCGGGCTTTCATGTACTTCCCGCCTGTCGAGGCGTAATCCAGACGGTCGATCTCGGCTACCAGCTGCTTCTTCAGGTTGGTAATGATCCGGGCATCGTCAGCCAGGTCCGGGTTCTTACGCGCTGCCAGAATTTGGTCATCCAGCGCTCGCTTCACATAGTCGAGGGTGCGCAGGTTCAGGCCGTTGGACGCGTCCTTAGCCTTCATATTTTTCAGGTCGATCCTGATCCCCATTGCCTTTATCGCCGGAAGTTCGGCGAGATCGGGATCGTTCAACATCTTTGTACGGGCTTTGCCGAGCGCAGCCTTCCCGGCAGGTGTCTCTAGAAGGCGGTTCAGCGTTTTGGATTTCATCGACGGATTGCCCTCATAAGCCGCGTCATACAAGGGCGAGGCTTTCCGGCGTCCGGTCTGGATCACGCTGTCGATCTCAGAGGCGTAGTCCGTCTTGCCGCTCACAAAACGGGAAACATGGTCGAGAACGCGGCTCGCCTGCTCGTCTAATGCGGCTTCGGCATAGTCGCGCGCTATCGTGGCACCCTTACCGGGCATCTGAGAGATCGCTTCGCCCAGTCGTTCGATATTCTCTCCACCGCGTTCATAGATGGACTGGTTCCCGAGAGACTGCATGTCGTCCAGAGAGATGCCGTCCTGCTCAAGCCGTTGAAGAAGCTTTTCTCCCGCCCTCGCTTGATTGCGAGCGATCAGGCTCGGGTCCTCAACCGCATTGGGGAGGACAGGCCGGACAAGATCATCATAGGCGTTCGTAGCAGGCCGTTTGACCATATCCAGAAGGCCCAGACCTGATGCAGAAACCTTATCGGCCAGCAAGCCTCCGGCCCTTGCCGAGGCGGCGGTGGTAGCAAGGGCCGAAGGTGCTGCCTTCGCTGGAACAGCGAGTCCCGCCATGTTCGCGGTAGCTTCGACATTGCGGGCGGCACGGGGGTGGTTCTGGGCGAAATCGCCATATTGTTCTGCGGCGAAATTCAATATCCCGCCTATGGGACTATCCATGACAGCTCGGCCCGCTGAACGGATCGGCTGCTCGATGTAGTCCGGAAGTGCCTGGAACCCGCTGGAAATAGCCGCTCCAGCCACATCTCCGGCCAACCCTGCACCGCCCTTCCCTGCAAGCTGCCAGATTTCTTCGGCCTTCGTTTGCTTCCCATCGCGGGTCGCTTTCTGGATGTCTGCGGCCATGGAGGCGCGGCGATCAACGGCCTGCCCTACCTTGTCCGTGAAGCTCGGGGATTGCGCGGCCTTGTCCTCCAGCTCTGCAAGCCTGCGAAGGGCTACAAGCTCCTCTCGCTCATCCCCAACCGACATGCTGGCAAAGCTGCCGTTGAGTGTTTCGACGCTCTGGCTGTCCGACGCAGTCCGGACCGGCTCGGGCATGCGTTGGCCATCCACGCGGTTCTGCCAACCCTGCTGGAAAACAGCCTGTGAGGGGTCGTTCTGGACGATTTGGTCCATGTACCCCTGACGGGCATCAAGGAACGCGGTGGGGTCGCTCCCTGCTGAAGCGAACATTCTCTTTGCTGCTCCAACCCCGTGATTGACGGCAGCGTCGAAGATGAGCGGTTGCATCTCGGGCGAGGCGTTCTCAGCTCCGGAGGCATCCCAAAAATTCTTTTTGTAAAAGTCGCGGGTGTAGGCTTCCGCCTCGTCGGTCCTACCCTGATCGACAAGCGATTTCACAAGGGCGAAATCCTCCGGCCAGTATTTGGAGGAAATGCCAAAAATGGTTGCGCCACCCCGATCATTGGGATGGTTGGCGTAACCGCCTTCGAAAGCGCGGGTTTGTTTATATGCCTTCTCGAACATCAGCGACCGAACCTTTGTCGGAGTTGCTGAAGCTCGGCCTGTTCCGCAGGCGAGAGGTTGCCTGTCTCACCTGCGGTTGGCTGTGGTGCCGGAGGCTGGGTGGTCTCCGTATACCCACGATTGCTCAAGGCGGTGTCGTACCGATCCTTGATGTACTTATCGAAGCTTTCAATCTGGCGGAGTGAGCGATCCTTGTCACCGATCCAAGGCAATCCGCGCAAAGGATTTAGCGTATCAAGCCCGTAGGGGCTGGGCTTTCTGACCGGCGATCCGAGCATGTCATTGATGACGGCGCGGTCGGCTTCCTGTAGAGCGCCTAACTCTTCAAGGTTTTTAACTTGTAGAGCGATTTGCGCCTGTTTCTGCTGAAGGAGGTTAGCAGCCCCAGAACCTTCGATTTCGGAGCCATATTCCTCAACAAGACCTCGATATTCAGGTATTAGTGTTTGGAGTTGGATATACGCCTGACGGACAGTTTTAACTGCTGCCGCGTCGTCTTTGGTAGGTGTCGCGCCCTCTGCCACTTGCAAACCGAAAACTCGGGCCTCTGGCTTAATTGCGCCTCCTTCAATGCCCGGAATGGGCACGGCTTGGCCGTTTGTGCCCCACATGTATCCTTCGGGCAAACCCGTAGTTTGAGGCGGTGCGTTTCTGGCCTTGGCCATTTCTGCTTCGAACATGCGCCGCTTAAGGGCGGCATCGCTCATGCGAAGGTTTAGTTCCTTCTGCCCCATCTGAATGTCGATGAGGTCCTTGAGCGTGGCCATACGATCGCGGGTCGCTTCCCGCTCTGCCATAGCTATTCTGTCTCTCTCTTGCTGTAGAGAGTTCCCGAAGGCCTGAGCGCCGAACGCCAAGCCGGAACCGAGTCCATACCCGCGCTCATTCGCTTCAGCCAGTGTCGAGCCAAGAGATAGGAGCGCTTGGCTCATTCCGGGGCCGTTCAGAAATCCCTGCGGCTGTCGTTGTGCTGGCTGTTGCTGTGTACCGGGGGAGAGTATTCCACCCTGAAACGCTAACTGTTGAACTAATCCATCAATATCGATAAGTGCCATACCTTCGCCTCCCACATATCATCGTGGTGCGGCTTAGACATGCCAAATCACGACATACCTATGGTATATCGTTCTTGTTTAGTTATCAAGTATAAAACCGATCTATACCGCCATCATTGGCATGTAGATTGGTCTTTCAACTTCTGAGCTTCTTCAACCAACGCTCTTTCATTCGTTATAGCGGCTTCGTTGAGTATAAACAACCTCATTTTTAGCATATCCAGTGTTCCGATTACAGCTGCGGCTCCGATTTGGTTCTCGGATCTGAACTCATCAACGCTTTTCCAGAGGCGCGCAAAAAGTTCCTCAACGAGCTGAAAATCACTTTTGCATTTTTCCATTCCTTTCCGCCGCTTACATTATGATCCAATCAATACTCATGGTTATACATTGAAATTTTATCTTTTATGTGGTCTCATTGCGATAGAAATTTCATTTATTTTCGGAGAAAAGTGATGAGCGGCACAATCAACAAAGCATTTGTACTGGGTTTTACTGGAAACGATCCAAAATCACGTGACATTGGAAATGGCGATACTGCTGTCTCTGTGTCGGTGGCAACTAAGGAAACCTGGCAGGACAGCGCCGGGGAGAAGAAAGAGCGCACGACCTGGCACAGCGTGGTTTCCTATAATCAGCGGATCAATGAGGTTTTCAACAAGCATGTCCGCAAGGGCGATTTGATCGCGGTGGAGGGTCAGATGCAAACCCGCGAGATTGACCGTGACGGACAGAAGCAGAAGGTGACGGAGATCGTCCTGCCTAAATTCCGAGGCGAGTTGACCCTCTTGCCGAGGAAAGATCGCGAGCCGTCTTAGGCCTTCTAAAGGGGAACCCGCTAGGTGGGGGGCCTAGCGGGTTCTTTGCTGCCTCGGGGGAAGGCAGTTACGCGGCGACCGTGTGGGGGGCTTCGGTCGCTGAACGTTCGGATGGGTTCAGGAATCGGCTGAGAAGCGCGTAGTCAGGGTACTCAGCCCCATTCGTCGCAAGGGTGATAACGGACGATGAGAGAGCGCGCAGGCAAGCCTCAGCGGTAGCCTGATCGAACACAGGCTCACAGACCCCCTCCTCGCTGCAATCATCTACCAACCGCCGGAGACAGGACTTCGCTATCGCTAGCTGAAGGGTGGCCTCAGAAGGCGTGGAAGGGCGGGCATTGAGGATCAGATGCTCAAGGCTGACCATCTCCTCGTAAAGCGTAGTCGCCTCGGCCTCCTCCTCCGGCGTAGTTGCGCCAAGTGGTTTGCTTTCGATCTCGTCGTAGCGGCTGGCAGCGGTGCTGTAGGCGTTTGCATAGGCGGTGATTGTCATGGCTTCTCCTATGCTGCTTGGGCTGTTGGGGTGACTTCGGCAAGAAGCTGCTCGGCAAGGGCAAGCAAGCGGCGCTCTCTATCAAGGGTGGCTTCCGGCGCATCAATGCTTATCAGCAGGGCAAGGCGCGACCGGGCAATATCCACAAAGGTCTTACGGTAGGCGGCTTCGGCTTCGACAGGATTCGTGCTCATAGTCTTTTTCCTTTCAATGAAATTGGGTTGTAACGTACTTAAAAACTCTATCGGCCTATCCAGTGGGCCGCTCCCTGCATTGATCGGGGTCCGTGACTAGCTAGGTTGACGTTTCTTGCACGAAGCTCGGCAATGAGTTCATGGGTTGCCTTTAGGCTCGTTCTGTAAGGGTCGCATTGCTTCCAAGCGTCCTTCAAAGCCAGAGATAAATATTCGCGCACGTTGCCGCCATAAATGGCTTTGGCTTTACGGGAGATTTCCCAAGCTGTCGTCATTACATTGCGGAGTATTCTTGTGCTCATTAGTATATCTGCAATCTATTTTGTTGTTTTTCGATCTTAATAAGTATAAACTACACCATACAAACGTTAAGTGCAACAACAAAATGCAACATAGGAGTATTTTTTTGCATGGTTTCGGAATTAAAGGCAGAGCAACTAAGAGCCGCTAGGGCTTATGTCGGTTTTTCACAGAAAGAACTTGCTAATATTACGGGTATTACTACGCAGACAATTAGAAGGCTGGAACGTAACGGAATTGCCGACGCGAGCTTTGCGACCGTCTCGAAACTAACTCAGGCGTTCCAGTCGGGAGGGCTTCGCTTCACGGATACGGGAGGCGTCGAGCCTGTGTCCAAGCCGGAGACTGTGGGGGCTTAGTGAAGCTCGAACAGCTCTCGGAGACCGTCACCAATCGCCTGTTGGCAGTCATAGAGAAAGAAGGCCGCGCCCCATGGGTAAGGCCTTGGGCGACCGATCAGATAGGATTTCCGGTCAATCCGGTGACCTCTAGGGCCTACAGGGGCTTCAATTCGATCTGGCTGGATATCAATCAGCTCGGCTACAGCACGAACCTATGGGCGACCTATAACCAGTGGACGTCGGTAGGTGGCCAAGTCCGGAAATCGGAGAGAAGCGTCCCGGTCGTCAGGCCTATCGAAATCAAGAAGGCCTTCAACGATGCCGCGTCTGGTGAGGAAGAGGCCGAAAGGCTCCTGCTGTTCACGGGCTATTCCGTGTTCAATCTCGACCAGGTGGACGGATGCGACCAGTTCCGCCCTACCCCGGTCGTTCTGAAGCCCGTCGAGCGCAGACCGGACATTGAGGAGGTTGTGGCTAAGACGGGAGCCAAGATCGTTCCCGACAAGGCCCAGTGCTTCTACCGCCCGGCGACCGATACCATTCACATGGTCGAGGCAGCTGCCTTTGAGAGCGCCAGCCATCATTATGCGACCCTGTTTCATGAGCTGGGCCATAATGCCGTGACCCGGATTATGCCGCATCCCGCCTGTATGCGGCTGAACTCCTGATGATGTTGCCCAACACGTTCGGCATAATTATCGGACTCTAGCAACATAGATACCTTGAGCCAGCTCCTGAACACCGATCAATGCGATAGCAGAACCGGTAGTCGCAACTTCTCTAGAACGCCCGTCGTCGCGCCGCCAAGAACGAAGTCGCGGAAGCGGGAATGACCAAATCCTCCCATTGCCAGAAGCTGCACACCGTTCGACAGAGCGGTATCCTGCAAGGCCTCGGCGATGGTCCTGTTGCCGAGAGTAGCCTCGACAAGCTTGGCTTTGAGCCCCCGCTTTGCCAGTGAAGAGGCAAGAGCAGCGGCAACATTTGATCCGCTCAGAGGCTTCTCGTCTCGGACCGTCAGCACCGAGATCAGACCGCCTTCGGCCAAGAGCGGCAGGGCATCGCCAAGTGCGCGCGCGGCAACCCGGCTTCCGTCCCAAGCGATGGCGATATGCTCCAGTGAACCAAGTCCGCCCGAAGGCGGCACCAGGATCGCCGGGCGACCCGACCCGAAGACGACAGCCTCCGCCATTTCCTGCGACAGGACGGTCTCATCGGACCAGGGAAGCAGGGCAAGGTCGAAATACCGTGCTTCCGCGGATGCGGCACCAGGCACACCACCCCATGCAACCTCCCGAGTGGTGCAGAGCACACCGAGCGGTGTCGGGGCAGCTTCGCGGACAAGCCTTTCTAGGCGCCTGCACTCTTCCCTGCTCTTCTCCTCGGCTGAGTGGACAAGACTGGGAACGTTTATCAGAAAATCGCCCAATCCCGAGGATGCTCGCGGGAGGTCAACGGAAAAGGTCGTGACGCTGAGCGTGCATCCAAGAGGTTCAGCAAAGGCGACAGCGGCCCGGATTGCATCGTCGGCGATCGCTTCGGGATAGGTTGTCAAGGGCATATAGGCGATGCGGCCGTGGTGTGTCATGTCGGCACCTCCTGACGAGCGTGGTTTTCACGGAGCAATTAAGGACAGGTCGCTAATATACGAAAATGTAGCAAGTTAGGGTAGGAAGAACGTTCGGTTCTGGACCAGCGCCCACGATCATCACAACCTCTCGGCCAGGATGTTCTTCAACATTCTTGGCTACCTTCGCCAAGTTCCAGGCAGACCTGATCCGGCTCGCGACCCGTAAAAGCATGGCGGTGCCCGTGCGAAGGGACGGCTCAAGCGCCAAGCATCCCAAGCTCTCGGAACGGCAGCAGAGGGACCTTAGGCGCATGCACGACACCATTCGATCTCTGTCAGGAGCAGGTGCCAGCACCTGATCTCTGCAGAAGATAAAGCGAGTGTTTGGGGTTTTCGAACCGCGCGTGTATCCTGAAATGGAAGGCCGGTGATCGGCCATGCCGAACGGCGGGAGAACGGATGCGCATCTACAAGGTGTTTTCTCGCGCCGTCCTGTTTCTCCTGCTGTGGTGGGTGCTTGTCGCAGCCGATCCGGCCTCGCTCGTCTTCGGCGCGCCCGCGGCAGCAGCGGCCGCGTTCCTCAGCCTAAGGCTTCATCCCCTCGGCAGGGCGGGTATCCGGGCTTGGAAGCTGATCCCGCTTTTCGGGGCGTTCTTCCTCCACGGGCTTCGGGGCGGGCTGGACGTGGCCTGGCGGGCAATCCATCCGCGCCTGCCGATCCATCCGGGCTGGACCAAGGTCCGGCTGGCCAGCGATCATGCAGCGGCGAACACGCTGCTGGGGGGAATGGTCAGCCTTGTTCCCGGCTCGCTGGCGGCCGCGGCAACCGAGCGGGCGATGGACCTGCATCTTCTCGATGCTCCCAGCTTCGATCCTCAAGCATTCGAAAGGGATCAGAGCCACGTCCTTGGTGTATTCGACGGGCGGATCGACATGGGAGGAAGCTTTCATGTCTGACGCCTTCACCCTCGCAGCGACTGCCCTGTTGCTGACCGTCGCGACGGCGCTGCTGCGCTGCTGGAAAGGCCCCGGGCGCGTGGACCGCATCATGGCGGCTCAGCTTGCCGGCACCGGCATGGTCGGCATCACCGTTGCCCTAGGCGCGGCCCGGCGCGATCCGGCGATGCTGGACGCCGCGCTGACCGCATCGCTTCTGGCGGCTGTCCTCGTGTCCGCCTTCGTGCGGGCCAACCCGTTCGCCGGTCGCCGGCCGGAGCGGACCGGCAACCCGGAAAGTGCGGAGAGATCCTTGTGACCTGGGTCAGCGTGGCCACTGGCCTGCTGCTGTTTGCGGGCGTTTTCTTCTACGCGGCCGGGACGGTCGGCCTGCTGCGCTTTCCCGATCCGGCCGCGCGCCTGCACGCGCTGACCAAGGCCGACCACCTGGGGCTGGCATTCATTGCGCTGGCCGCGGCGCTGGAATGGGGTTCGGTCGCCATCGCCGCCAAGATCGCGGCGGTCTGGCTGCTTGCGATCATGGCCGCAGGGACCAGCGCGCAGCTGATGGCTCGCGTAACCCGGCAGGATCACAGCGACGAACCATGACTGCAGCCTTCGAGCTTATCCTCTGCCTCATGATCCTGGGCACCGCCTGCGTGGCGCTGCTGGTGCGCGACTTCCTAGCGGCGATCGCCTTCTTCGTAGTTTTCGGCAACCTGATGGGCTTGGCCTGGCTGGCGCTCGGGGCGGTGAACGTCGCCCTAGCCGAGATCGCCATCGGCGCCGGCGTGACGGGTGTGCTGCTGATCCTGACCCGAGGCCGGCTGCTTGCCCTTGGCGAGCAGATCGACGGCAACCCCTTGGGGCACTGGCTGAACCTCGGCGCGGCCGTGGTCTGCTCGGCTTTCGCGGTTGTGCTGGGTGCTGCCGTCCTGTCGATCGCGCCGGATGACGGCCTGGCGCCGGTCATCGACAGGCTGATGCCGCGGATCGGGGTGGAAAACCCGGTGACGGGGGTTCTGCTGGCCTTCCGGGCCTATGACACGCTGCTTGAATCCTTTGTTCTGCTGGGCGCGCTAGTCGCTGTCTGGTCGCTGGCGCCCGCGGACGCCTGGCCCCGCGCGCCGGCCGCGCTGCGGATGACCGATCCCGCCGCGCTGAACGTGGCGGAAAGCTTTGGCCGGCTGGTGCTGCCGATCGCGCTTGTGGTGGCGGCCTATCTTGTCTGGGTCGGTTCCGACCGGCCGGGCGGCGCGTTCCAAGGGGGCACGGTTCTGGCCGGCGGGTTCCTGCTGGCCGCCATGGGTGGCGCCATGGGACTGCCGCGCAGCGACGATCCGGCGTTTCGCTGGACGCTGGTGGCGGGGCCGCTGGTGTTCCTGGCCATCGGTCTTGCGGGCATGGCCCTGGGGCGGTTCCTTGCCTATCCCGAGGGGATGGCCAAGGCGCTGATCGTGACCATCGAGTACTTCCTGGCGTTCTCGATCGGGGTGACGCTGGCGCTGCTGGTGGCCGGCCCGCCGGTCCGGGCGGAGACGGTCCCTTGAGCCTGCCCGCAGCCCTTGGCCACCTGTTTCCGCTGACGGGAGCGGCCCTGGTAGGATTGGGGCTTTTCGGCTTCATCATCCTGCGGCATCCGCTTCGGCAACTTCTGGCGGTGAACGTCATCGCGGCCGGCATATTCCTGATCCTGGGCGGGCTGGGGCGCGGCGAGGACGTGACCGACCCTTATCCGCAGGCGCTGGTCATCACGGGCATCGTCGTGTCAGTGGCCCTGACCGCGCTGGGGGCGGCGATGATCACCCGCCTGGCCGAAGACCGCTGCGCCCCCGCGCCGACGCCAGAGCCGCCCGGGGACCGCGACGCATGAGCCCACTTGACCTGCTGGTGGCCGCCCCCCTGGCCTTCATGGTGGCTGCGCTGGTTCTCGGGCAGGGCGGGCGCTGGCTGATCCTGGCCGCGGGCCCGGTGATGCTGGGCCTGTCCGCCTGGCTTCTGGCGCTTCCCCCGGATGCGGCGCACCTGGTGGGGAACTGGGATCTGCCCTTGGGCATCCTGCTGCGCGCCGACGGGGTCGCGCGGCTTCTGGTGCCCGCCACCTGCGTCTGCTTCGTGGCCGTCGCGCTTTACGCATGGCCCGAGTTCTCGCCCAAGGCGGGGCGCGAAACCGCGCGGGCGCATACATTCTGGCCCATGCTTTACCTGATGTGGGGCGGGTCGAACGCGGGCTACCTGACGACGGACCTGTTCAACCTGTATGTGACCATCGAGATGGTCAGCCTGGCCGCCGTCGCGCTGGCGGCGATGGGATCTCTTGCAGCCGGGCTGCAGTATTTCATGATCGCGCTGGTCGGCTCGCTGGCCTACCTGCTGGGCGTGGCGCTGCTGGCGGGTCATTACGACACGGTGGATGCCACCCTGCTGGCGGTCCGCGCGCGACCCGACCTGCCGACCGTGCTGGCACTCGCCGTGATGACGGCGGGGCTTCTGGTCAAGGCGGCGCTGTTTCCGCTGCACGGCTGGCTACCCCCCGCCCATGCCGCCGCTCCCGCGCCCGCCAGCGCGCTGCTGTCGGCGATCGTCGTCAAGCTGGGCTTTGTCATCATCCTTCGGCTGTGGTTCGAGGCCTTCGCCGAGGTGGTCCGTCCCGCGGCGATCCATCTGCTGGGCGGCATGGGCGCGCTTGCGGTCATCTACGGATCGATCCAGGCCATCCGGCAGGAACGGCTGAAGCCGCTGGTGGCCTATTCCACGGTGGCACAGCTGGGCTATCTCTTCCTGGCCTTCCCGCTCATCTGGAATGCCCGCATCCCCGGCGAACCCTGGGCTGCGGTGCTAGTGCATGCGGTGGCCCACATGCTGGCCAAGGCCGCCATGTTTCTAGCCGCGGGGCTGATGCTCAAGGCCGTGGCGGGCGACCGCATCAGCGACCTGGGCGGCCTGGCGCGCGCGATGCCGCTGTCGGTGACCGCATTCGCGCTGGCGGCGATCTCGCTCATGGGGCTGCCCCCATCGGGTGGGTTTACGGCCAAGTTCCTTCTGCTTCATGCCGCGATCGAACAGGGCCAGGTGATCTATGCGGGCGTGCTCGTGATTGGCGGCCTGCTGGGGGCCGCCTATCTGTTCCGGCCGCTTTCGGTCGCATTCGGCGCCAGCGCTGCGCCCGTTGTGCGGGCCGAAGGTGCCCTGCGGGTCGCCGCCCCGCTGACGCTGGCGGCGCTGGCCATCGCCCTAGGCTTCGCCGGCATGACGCTGATCGAACTGTCGTCCATTGGGGCCCCGCCGGCGATCGCTCTGCCCTTGGCTGAAGAGCCCGGTCCATGATGGCGGGCGCGCCCCTCTTTCTCATATTGCTGCCGCTGATCCCGGCGATCATTAGCTTCTCGCTGCCCGAACGGCTGGCGGTCTGGCGCAATGCCGTGAACCTACTCTTTGCGCTGGTCAAGGTCGGGATCGTCGCCGACCTTCTGCGGCAAGTCCGCGGCGGCGTCGATCTTGAATGGCGCTATACCTTTCTGCCGGGCCACGACTTCCTGCTGCGGGTGGACACGCTGGCGCTGCTATTCGTGAGCCTGTCGGTATTCCTGTGGCTGATCACCACCGTCTATGCCATCGCCTATTTCGGGCGCGGGCCGAACCTTTCCCGGTTCTTCGGCTTCTTCAACCTCTGCGTCCTTTCGGCCACCGGTGTGGCGCTGTCGGGAACGGCCATCACCTTCTTCCTGTTCTACGAGCTTCTCACGCTGGCCACCTGGCCGCTGGTCGTCCACAACGGCGACGAGAAATCCCTGCGCGCGGGCCGCATCTACCTGGCCTATACGCTGGCGGGCAGCGCTGCCTTTCTTGTCGGCATCCTGTGGCTGAAGACGCTGGTCGGCTCGGTCGAGTTTACCGCGCCACCCGACCTATCCGCGGTCCCGCCGCTGACCCTGACCCTGATTTTCGTGCTGTGCGTGGGCGGACTGGGCGTCAAGGCCGCGCTGGTGCCGCTTCACGCCTGGCTTCCCGCGGCAATGGCCGCGCCGGCGCCGGTCAGCGCCCTTCTGCACGCAGTCGCGGTGGTGAAGGCGGGCGCCTTCGGCATCGTGCGGATGATATATGACGTCTACGGCATCGGGACGGTCGCCGAACTGGGGCTGGGCACGCCCCTGGCCGCGCTTGCCTCTGTCACGATCCTTTACGGCTCGCTGCGCGCGGTCATGCAGGCTGACATCAAGAAGCGCCTGGCATATTCGACGGTCAGCCAGGTCAGCTATATCCTGCTGGGCGCAAGCCTGATCGGGCCCTTCGCGGTCATCGGCGGTCTGGTCCACCTGGTCCACCAGGGGATCATGAAGATCACGCTGTTCATGTGCGCGGGCGCGCTGTCGAACCGCCTAGGGATCAAGGCCGTGGCCGATCTGGACGGCGCGGGGCGGCTGATGCCGGTGACGATGGGCGCTTTTACCATCGGGGCGCTAGGGATGATCGGGGTGCCGCCGGTGGCGGGCTTCATTTCCAAGTGGTACCTGGGGATCGGCGGGCTGCAGTCGGGCGCGCCTTGGGTGGTGGCCGTCATGGCGGGCTCGTCGCTGCTGAACGCCGCCTATTTCCTGCCGATGCTTTATCGCGCCTGGCTGCTTCCGCCGCCTGAACGGGCGGGATTCCGCGAACTCGGCACGAGCCGCGACCGGATGTTGATCCTGCCGGCGGTTGTGACCGCGGCGGCGGCGCTGGCGGCGGGCGTCTTCGCCTCCTCCGCCGTCAGCCCCCTGACCTGGGCCAAGCTCATTGCCGAAAGAGGGTATCTGGAATGACGGCCGATCTTGCGCCCCTGCTGCCGCTGGTGGTGGCTTGGCCACTGGTTCTGGCGCTGTTCTGTCTGGTCCCGCCCTGGGGCGCGCGCATGATCGCGCTGCTGCCGCTTGCCCCGGTGCCGGCGCTGTGCGCGGCACTTCTGGCACCACGCGACCAGCTCGCCCGGATTCCCGGCGTTCTGCTGGGCGGAGGCCTGGTCCTGGATGACACGCGCGCGGTCTTCCTGGGCGGCGCGGCGCTGCTGTGGATTTGCGCGGGGGCCTTTGCGGTAGGTTTCATGGCGGCTGCCCGGCGCCCTGCGAGTTTCGCGCTGTTCTGGAACGTCGTCCTGGCGGGCAACCTTGGGGTATTCATCGCCGCCGATATTGCCAGCTTCTATGTCTCCTTTGCGCTTGTGTCACTGATGGCCTACCCTCTGGTGATCCACGACGGAACACCCGCCTCCTTGCGGGCCGGGACCGCCTATATCATCCTCGCGGTGATCGGCGAGACCGCGCTGCTGGCCGGTTTCATGCTGGCCTCTTACGGCGCGGGCGGATCGCTGTGGATCGAGGACATCCGCGCGAGCCTTGGTCTACCCGGCGCCAATGCCGCGATCTTGTGGCTGATGATCCTGGGGTTCGGAATCAAGGCGGGGCTGATGCCGCTGCATGTTTGGCTTCCCGTGGCCCATCCCGCCGCACCGGTCCCGGCCTCGGCCGTGCTATCCGGCGCCATCGTCAAGGCGGGCATCTTCGGCCTGCTGGCCTTCCTGCCTTTGGGCGTGTCCGTTCCGGTGGAAGGTACCGTGTTGGCGCTGTTAGGATTCGGCGGGCTGTTTGCCGGGGCGCTGCTGGGGCTTGCGCAGCCGGGGGGCAAGGCGGTGCTGGCCTATTCCACGGTCAGCCAGATGGGGCTAGTCATGGGCGCTCTGGGCGCGGCGCTGGCGGCGGGCCTGCCCGGGGCGAAGGTCCTGCCGGCCGTGGCGTTCTATGCCTTGGCCCACGGGCTTGCGAAGGGGGCGCTGTTTCTGTCCTACGGCCTTGCGCCCGCATGCGGCAGGGGCTGGCGGCCGGCGCTTCTGGCCGTCGCGCTGCTGCTGGCGCTGTCGATCGCCGGGCTGCCCTTCACTGCGGGCGCGCTGGCCAAGTCGGCAATGAAGCTGCCGGCGGGCGAATTCGGCGCCATGCTGATCGGCATTTCCGCCCTGACCTCGGCGCTGGTGCTGGCGCGCTTCCTGGCGCTTCTTCCCGCAGCCCGGCCGGGCGCCGGGGGCCCCCCCCTGCTGCTGGCGCTGCCGGTGGTGGCGCTGGCGGGCGCGGCGCTGATCCTGCCGGTCGTCCTTTATCCCGCAGTCACCGGCAAGCCGCCCTTCACCACGACCACGCCGGGCGACCTGCTGGCAGCCACATGGCCGCTTGCGCTTGCCGGGCTACTGGTGATCGGCGCGCTTGCGCTTGGCCTCAGGCCGCCCGCGCTGCCGGAAGGCGATCTGCTGAGCCCGATATGGCGGTCGGCCGCTGCCGCGCGCGCCGCCTTCGTCGTGGCGGTCGAGGCCGGTTCGGCATCGATGCAGGCTTCTTCAGAACAGTCTGGGACCGCCTGGGCGGACAATCTTGCCAAGGTGGAGGTCATGATCCGGGATCGGGTCTCGGTCATTATCTTCCTGCTGGTGGTCATGGGGGCGCTATTGGCCACCTTCCTAGGCTGATCGCCCGGACGAGCGCAAAGGCTCATTCCTTTGCCCGCCGGGCCGAGCCCGCATAGATCACAGCAGCGGTCAGCAGGGTAAGCGGAACCACAAACACCGTCATCGCCCTGGTATAGGTGTCCAGCGCGTCGTGCTGTTCGGCCGCAAGGATGAGATAGCCGACGTAGAAGAGGTAATAGGCCAGGAAGACCGCGCCTTCCCAGCGGGCGATCTCGCGCCCCGTCAGGAAGATTGGCAGGCAGGCGATGGCAGTGGCCAGCATCACCCAAGCGTCGAAGGCCAGGATTGAGGGCGCCACCGTGATCCCTGCCACCCCCGCGGCCAGGCCCGACAGGCCCAGACAGCCCAAGATGTTGAAGATGTTGCTGCCCACGACATTGCCGACCGCGATGTCGCGCTCGCCCTTGATGGCGGCGGCGATCGAGGTGGCGACTTCGGGCAGCGAGGTGCCTGCCGCCACAATGGTCAGGCCCACGACCAAGTCGCTGACCCCCAGCGCCTTGGCAAAGGACACGGCGGCCGTGACCAACAGCCGCGATCCGATCACGAGGCAGGCGAGCCCGCCCAAGATCATGATCGCCTGCGCCAGCCGCGACCCGCCCACACGGGTCGCTCCCGCATCCACCCTCGCGCCATTCTGCGCCGCATGGTTTGCGCGCAGCGACTGGACAACCAGAAAGGCGGTATAGCCGAAAAGCAGGACGAGCAGCAGCGCGGCTTCCGCCGTGCCGATTACCCGGTCGCGCAGCATCGCAATCAGTAGCGCACTGACTGCGATCATGATCGGAACCTCTTGGCGAGTCAGCTGCCGGTCTACGATCAGCGGAGTGATCAGCGCGCTTGCCCCTAGGATGAACAGCACGTTGAAAACGTTGCTGCCCACGACATTGCCGATGGCGATGTCGTTCTGCCCGTCCAGGGCTGCCCCAACCGAAACGGCGACTTCAGGCGCCGAGGTGCCGAAGGCCACGACCGTTAGGCCGACCACCAGCGGCGACAGCCCCAGCGACAGTGCTAAACCCGACGCGCCCTTGACCAGAAGCCTGGCTCCGAAAACCAGCAGAACCAGCCCGCTCAGGAAAAAGATGACATCCACGTGAAGGATCCGATGCGTTGCCCGGCAAAGCATCTCATCCGTTGCAGGATCGGTCAACGGCCATATCCACCGCAGCTGAGGCGTGGCTTTGATTGCACAGCAGGGGCGCGCGAGCCTGATCGCCGCCACTGCCGAAGGCATGATCGCGCGAAACCCTGTTCGACGTAATCCTGGGTGCTCAAACTTGGAGCACAACCATCATGACCGACATCCTGTCCGAGACGCGAGCCGCGCGAGCTGCGTTGCTGGCTGAGTTCGAGAACTACCTCGTCAAGCAGCGTGGCCTGAGCCCGCGCACGATCTATCACACGCTACGCTTCGCTAACCGGTTCCTCGATCACCGCTTTGGCGAGGCAACGATGAACCTGCCGGACCTTCGTCCCGCCGATGTGATCGGCTTCATCGAGCATGTTCTGACGACGGCACGCCGCGACAAGACAGTCGCGACCCATGTTCGCATCTTCCTGCAATATCTGTTCGCGCGCGGGTTGACCGCGACCAACCTCGCACCGAGCCTTCCTACCCCCTCCTCCTGTCGGCTGTGACATGATCGGCCACAAGGACGGGGACAGAGGCAACTGTCAGGCGGACAATCTCGAATGGCGCTCGGCCTCATATGTCGCGCTGCTGCGGGAAAGGGCTAAACGGGCCGCCAAGCGGGAAAGCATTGTTCATGCAATCTAAACCATTGATCTGACTAGCGCGGGCAGCCTGCTCTCGTACTGCTGTAAAAATTCGGACGCTGGTGGGGTTTCGCATATTTTAGATATGGCTAAGTGATTGATCCGGCTTAAAACCCGCCGAGTAAATTCGGAGACTAACAAAAATCCCCTGTTATCAGTGGCTAAGGTATTGATTTCACAGGAAACAGGTTTCTAACGGCCTGCCCTATGTCGACTGACAAAATTCAGACCTCAATATTAGGTTTTATTAGGTTCTCGCTTTCCTAGCCCATTAGAAGGCCGTGGGTGCGTTCTAGGGGGTCTCGGCTATCTCGGTATCAAAAATCATTTTCAGGCCACTCCAGCCTCACAGGACGGGCAGGAACGGTCACTCCTAGAGCGTATTTTTGAGTGCTTGGCTCCCCTCCCCGCTTCGCCCTTTTTCGGCGTCCGATAATTCGGAGACTGGCCTTGTCCCGCTCCCTATGCTCCCGCCTAGATGGGCTCCGAAAATTCGGGAACTGGCCCTTACCGTTGCGGCTATGTGGACTGAAGAAATTCGGAATCTGGCGCTTTTTACGTGTAAGGAAATTCGGATAGTGCTTGCCGCCCTACCCTATCAAGCAGGCTTATCCGCTGAGTGCATTTTCTCACCATTTCAAAAGCTTATTGATCTGACTGGGTAGCTATTTTGCACCGCTTTGGATTATCGGCGCCGCTGATTCCTTGGTTCATCACTATCAAGAGCGGTCATTATTCTTTTTCAAAAGCTCCTCTAGTCGGTCAACAATTTCCTCGGCCTGCTTGAGAAGGCGCATTTTCTCCGGCATCAGAGCGCCCTGCGCTGCAAGCCCGCCTACCCACGCGGACTTTGCCTCCTCGTCGGCAATGTCCTGAATGCGCTTGTTTATCAACTCAAGCCGCTGCTGAAGCCGTTCGGCTAATTGGGCGGGCGTCGGTTCGATTGTCATCAGGCCGTATCCCCAGATCACGCACTAGCGCACTTAATGTATAGCGCACTAGCGCTCTTATGCGAATGTTCAACGTCGAACTTTTCGCTCAATCAAAGTCGAACCCAGGCGGGCCTGCATCGCGTCCTTTCCGCCTTTTCGACTCCTTATCAGGGTTGTTCCCGAGTTCATCCAGACGCTCGGCATAACCATCATAATCCTGTTCCAGCCTAGCCTCGGCCATGTCCAGGTAATCCGGATTTAGATCACATTGGATGGCCAGGCGATTGCGGATCAAAGCTACGACGCCGGTCGTTCCCGAACCGCACATAGGATCAAAAATCAAATCGCCCTCTTTCGTGGTCATGCGAATTATCTTGTCGTAGACCGTCAGGGGCTTCTGCGATGGGTGACCCGTTTGCTCCTTCTTCCCGACAAAGCCAATGAGCAGAGAGGACTCGATCACGCTCGTAGGGCCTGGGACATAACGCAGAGTGCCTTCAGCGAACCGTTCTTTCTGCACCTTGTTCAGGAACTCCTCAGGGTAGAGTTTAGCCCGGGGCCTCGCGATATGAAGGCATGCATTCTGGCTGCTTCTCCAACCTCTGATTACAGAGGGGTTGTTTTTATAATACCAAGTCAGCCAGGCGACTAATTCGTGGCTTTCGGGGACAATGCGGACATAAGGGCCAATGATCTCTGGAAACCCCCACAGAAAGACGTGCTCGCTTACCCGGCATGCTCTGACTAGGAGATTTTCTATAAAGCTGTCGTAATCTTCAACAACCCCACCGAAGCCTTTATTGTACCATGGATCCAGGATTGTGACCGTGGGTCGGATTCCCTGGCGCTCGATCTCATCGAAAGAGGCGAAAACATCCTGAGCGGGAAGGAATGAAACCGGGCTTCGCTTGGCAGGCTTTAAAGAGGACCTGCGGGCCGCATTCGATGTGGTCATTTTCAGCCTTGCGGGAGTCAGGAGACAGTTACTTTGGTCTTATACCCCCTGACATATCGCGGGTGAATCCGAAATAGTCGAGCAGCATCGCAAAAACCTGCTCTTTTTCCACAAGAGAAGCCGCCTGCACGATTGCAACAGCATTCAGTTTACCTGTTGTATTATCCCAATAGTTCCTTTTTGTGACTTGATGCCGGCCACAAAGGGCTTGCCACTGATTAGGATCATTCGGGTCGGATGCGGGGTTAACCGAGTGCGGCTGCATGTGATCAGGGGTTAGCTTTACAGTGCCCCCACCGATCGGATCGATATCACCGTTGTGAAGACCGCATTTTATCCCGCCTTCATTCCATTCACAGCAATTGCCAGCTCTTTTGAGAACGGCGTGCCATGTAGCGGGCGTAGGCCTTACGCGCTTCGCAGCGATCTCCCGTCGCTCAGGAGACTCCATCAGGTACTGACCTGGCCTTAAGCCTTTCCGATCCCGGTATGACAGGATCGTGTAACCTTCGTCGGTGCGCAGTTCCGAGAGCCGCTGGTGCCAGTTCTCGTAATCGGACACGCCAAGCCCTTCGCTAATCGCGGTGATTATCTGCTCTTTCGTGACTACTTTCCCGAGGTTTTCGAGAAAGAGCTGCCTGACGATGTCACGACCGCTCGACGGCCTCTTAGCCATAGGATCCCCGCGCCTTTGTAAAGGCGCATAGGGAGCATGAGGTTGGTTACGATGAGCTTAATACCTATGGGGAGGTACCTTTTCGGGTGCAACAATTGGATCATTACAAGCGCGGTCCGTTACAGGTCTTCCACTACGCTATTGCGTTACAACACTAGCGCACTAAGCCACTAATCCGCTTCTTCGAATATCCGCAGGAGCGTCGTCGACAGGTCCATCGCGGCCGTCGTCAGGTGGACCTGATATTCCATCTGTTCCAGCGGGGACAGTTTCAGGCCCTCGCTCTCGTAGAGGAGATGGTAGAACCCGATGACGTTGGTCAACGCACATCGGAGATGATGAACCTCCCATGGCTTCAGCTCCATTAGCTATCTCCATCGTCCAATGCTGGACTAAACCGCTAGTGCGCTTATGAACAATCAAACTAGTCAACTTGATGTATATTACACTAGGGCATTTTCGCGATTGTTCGCTAGCGCCCATTCGCGTTGTTCTCTGGCTAGGTTCAATTCCACGTCAGGATCAAAAACCATCGCCTGAAGCCGGAAATTCTCCTCCTTGGGGAGGGGCATGGTCTAGTGCCGAGATGTGAAGAAGCACGTTGTCGGCGAGCAGCTTCAGCGTCTTCATGGATTTTTCGGCGTACGACCACTGCCAGGTGTCCGCCCGGTCCGCCGCCCGGATTTCGGGGGTCCATCCGTGCTGTTCCAGCCCTCGGACGACGGAGATGATAAGGGCGATCTCCTTCCCCAGCTCTTCCTCCGACGCGTCCCGGAACGGGATATCGATCTCGATGGGCATGGCGGTTCTCCTTGCCCGAATCCTGATTCATATTTGCCGGGGAGGGAATCCCTCGTGTTCCTTGTTCGAACCCGCCGGAGGCGAATTGAACGTTCCTCGTCCCTGAACAGCTTCTCCGCATCACGCATCGACGGGAGGTCAAGGGTTTAAGCGGAGCGGCCCTTGACGGACCGGAGGGCGTGATAAACTGGCCGCTGAAAGGGGAGGGGAGCCCTTCTAAGAGTTTCAGTATTCTGGATTCTATCTTCCGCTTTCAAAAAGGCAACGAGTGCTTAACCTTAACGCCGCTGCTATGAAGGTTCCGGGGACTCCCATGAGGTTTTCGGTTCTCTGGGATGAAGGTTTCGGGCGCTGATATGAGAAGTTCGGGGTCGTTCTATGAAGAGTTCGGGGGAAAATTTGTGAAGCGCTGCCCTCGACTTTTCATAGTTGCGCCGTCAGGCTCGTCTTATGAGCGAATCGGCGCAAATTCTCACCCTGACGCTGACGCCCCGGTCGGACGAGGCGATAAAGCCCGCTGAGCTGATCCAGGTTACCGGCCACCACGATCTAACCCTCAATGCTCGTCGGGCAATCACCATCCTTTGGCACCATGCCCATCTCCAAGGAGTAGGGGAGGGGAGACGCTACACGGTCGAAATCGACGAGCTGAAGCCTGCTGGGCACAAGGGTTATGAAATGGTCGTGGAGGCCATCGAGGCGCTCATGCGCACGCTCTTGGTCGTCAAGCTGCCGAACGGCAAAACGCGGCGTGTCCAGTTCCTCGGCGGCAATGATCTGGATTCTCCAGACAGGCCTGCGGGCGTTCTCACCTATTCCTTCGATCCATACCTGATCGAAATTCTTCAGAAATCCACTATCTGGGGCAAGATCGCGCTGCCGATCCTGATGGCCTTCACCTCGAAATACGCCATCTCCCTTTATGAGAACGTCTCGCAGCTTGTGAACCTGTCCTTCAAAACCCAGACCGACTTTGAGTTGAACGAGTTTCGGTCGATGCTTGGGGTCCCGGATGACCGTTATCCGTTGTTCGGTGAATTTAACAAGCACGTTCTCAAACCCGCAGTTGCGGAGATCAATGCGCTGGCCGCGTTCAATCTGTCCGTCCTCCCGGTGAAGCAGGGCAAGAAGGTCGTCCGGATCAAGGTCATGTGGTGGAAGAAGGATCAGGACGAGCTGAAGGCCGCCTATGCGGAGGTCCAGCGGTCGAAGGTGGGTCGCCGGGCGCGGATCGCGGGAACGGTCGAGACGGTTTTTGCGCCAATGCCTTCGGAAGGGCGGCTCCGACGCCGGGCCAAAATGTGAAGAGTTCGGGGACGGGCAGGGCTTACGGTATCGTCATCCCATCTGACCTGGTGGCTAGCCGGACTTATCAGTTGGGAAATATGAAGCTCTCGGGGACGAGTTTGCAACAAATAACAATCAGAAAGGCAGGTCGTCGTCGAGGGTGTCGGCGCGAGACATCCTGATCTCTTCCGGTTTCAGGATGGGATGCCCGCCGGTCGCGAGCCAATGCAGCTCCGTATGAAACCATTCATGCAGCACGTCCCAGAGGTCGTCCTTGCGGTCCTTCATCGTCGCCCGGTCAAATTCCTCGGTAATCGGGACCGGGTTGTCGACGCCGTTGTGGCGGTCGGTCCGGCGATCCACTAGCCATTGGGCGAGGATCAGCCATTCCTTCGGGATATCGAGAACGAGGCGGATGCGGTCAGGGCCGACGGTGGCGGATAGCCCCTCGGGGTCCCCGGCCTTCATGATCTCGTGCAGGCGCTCCGACAATTCGGACGCGCTGGCGACGGCGTTCATGTCGTGGGTCTGCCGATAGCGTTCCCGCGCCT
>NZ_JACDIS010000020.1 GCF_013839525.1 Chthonobacter rhizosphaerae | reverse complement strand
TGGCGGACCGTCCGAATGGATCCCGGCCTTCGCCGGGATGACGCCGTTTCCTGTCGGCAGCGCAACGCATCGCCGGCTTCCGCCGGGATGACACCGCTCAGGATGGCAGCGCAACGGCGGCGGACGCGCCATTCCGACCTCACGCACCCTCCGCCGTCATGCTCCGCGAACGCGGACCACCCACGCATTCCCCGGCCCCACGCTCCACGGTCCTGGCGCATATCCCCTGCGCTCACGCCGAACTATGCGTGGGTGGTCTGCCTGAAGCAGACCATGACGGTCGAGGGGAACGGCGGCCCCGGGGGATGGCGGTCGAGGTGAACGGCAGTCCGGACCACGACGGTGGAGGTGAACGGCGGCCGGACCATCAAGGTTGATGTGAACGGACTCGCCCGACACCTGGAACCCGGCCCCCACGCCCCTACTCCCCGCCCCCGACCTTCCGCACCTGGAAGCCCCGGCTGGGGTTGTAGCCCCAGATGGCGCCGGCGAGGAACACGAGGAGCGTGGCGGCGACGATCGTCAGCGCCCAGCCGTTCACCTTGGCGTAGAGGCCGAAGCGCAGGGCCTCGACCGCGTAGGTGAAGGGGTTGAGCTGGCAGAGCTGCCAGACGAGGTAGTTCGATTCCCGCATCTTCCAGAGCGGGTAGAGGGCCGACGACAGGAAGAAGGTCGGGAAGATGACGAAGTTCATCACCCCGGCGAAATTCTCCAGCTGCCGGATGGTGGAGGAGAGCAGCATGCCCACCGCCCCCAGCATCAGGCCGGTCAGCACCATCACGGGCAGGATGGTGACGAAGCCCATCCAGGGGATCTTGATGCCGAGCGCCATGGCGACCAGCAGGAAGGCGTAGGCCTGCAGGATGGACACGCAGGTGCCGGCGAAGAGCTTGGAGACGAGCAGGAACCAGCGCGGCAGCGGGCTCGTCAGCAGCACCCGCATGGACCCCATCTCCCGGTCGTACACCATGGAGAGCGACGACTGCATGCCGTTGAAGAGCTGGATCATGGCGACCAGCCCGGGCACGATGTAGACGTCGTAGGTGATGTAGGTCTGGTAGGGCGGCTGGATCGGCAGGCCGAGCACCGCCCGGAAGCCCGCCGCGAAGATCACCAGCCAGACGAGCGGCCGCACCAGCGCGGAGAAGAAGCGTTCCCGCTGCTTGATGAAGCGCAGGAGTTCGCGGCCGACGATGCCGACGAAGGCGCGGCGGTAGAGCTTGATCATGCGGCCGCCTCCGGGGCGGGCGCCTTGGTGAGGCGCGCGAAGGCGCCGTCGAGATCGTCGGCGCCGGTGTCGCGGGTCACCGCCTCGGCGGTGCCGGTCGCCACCACCCGCCCACGGTGGAGCACCACCAGGTCGTCGTCGGGCAGGATCTCGTCGATGAGGTGGGTCGTCCAGAGCACCGCCAGGCCGCGGGTGCGGGCGAGCTCGTGCACATGGTCCACGATCGTCCGGCGGGTCGGCACGTCGAGACCCACGGTCGCCTCGTCGAGCACCACCACCTCCGGGTCGTGGAGGAGCGCGCGGGCGATCTCCACCCGCCGGCGATGGCCGCCGTTGAGGGCGCGCACCTTCTCGGCCACGCGCTCGCGCATGGCGAGCCGGTCCAGCTGCTCGTCGATGCGCCGGTCCGCATCCTTCACCGAAAGGCCGCGCAGGCGGGCGAAGTAGCGCAGGTTCTGCCGCACCGTCAGGTCGAGGTCGAGGGTCGGCTGCTGGAACACCACCCCGAGCGGGGCGAGCGCGGCGGCGCCGGCCGTGGCGACGTCGCGCCCGCAGATCCGGATCGAGCCGATCCGGGCGTCGAAGAGGCGGGTGATCAGCGAGAAGAGCGTCGTCTTGCCCGCCCCGTTCGGCCCGAGGAGCGCCGTGAAGCGCCCGCGCCGGACCGTGAAGCTCACGTCGTCCAGCGCATTGCGGCCGGCGTAGGCGAACGACACGCCGTCGACCTGCAGTGCCGGCCCGTCGCCGGTTGACCCATGGCTCACGACCATCCTCCCCGCCCCGGCCCTCCCGGGGTCACGACTTGGTGGCGGGCGCTCCCTCGCCGGTGCCGTCGGCGGGCGGCGGGGTCTGCTGGGCGTACTCGCAGCGCCAGGTCTTCACGTCGAACTGGGCGTTCTCGGCCTTCCAGGCGGCGATGTAGAACTGGGCCTCGAACAGGCATTCATTCAGCGAGCCGTAGCTTTCATACTGGAGCCGTTGCTCCCGGCACGCGCTCGGGTCGTTCAACAGGCAGATGGCCATTACGATATCGAAGAAATTCATCCGGACTTGCCCTCCTCCCGGGGGTATGATCGCGGCGGCCTTGTCCGACGTCGCCTCCCGACGTCCGCGGCCGCTCGCGGTCGATGCGCACAATAGGTGGGCTCGCCGCCGCGGCGTCAAGGGACGAGGTTATGCCCCTTCGGCGGATTGCGGCGCATTACAAATTATTCACGTGCGCCGAGGGCGGGCCATGCCCTTCTATTCGGCGCGTGCCGCGTCCATGTCGCCGACATGGCCGGGTTTGTCGGGCCACATGTGACGCGACGACGCGTCCCGTCCGGAGCGGGCGAGACGGGCCGCTCCGGGGTGTCCGACGGACGATCGCCGGCGCAGGATGGTGCCGGTGGCGCGGGCTTCCGGGCAAGGCCGGGAGGCTCCCTGGGGGAGCGATCGACGAGAATGGTCCCATCCAAGGGACACGCCGGGAGGAGAGGAAAAGACCCATGGTGACGACGACCAGCCGACGCCTTCGCCCCCTTGCCGCAAGCGTCGCCGGACTGGCCCTGGCTTTCGCGATGTCCGGCGCCCAGGCCCAGACGGCCGCGCCCGAGGCGCCGGCCGCCGGCCAGGCGGCGAAGCCCGCCCGGCAGCAGGCGCCGGCCGCGCAGATCAGGATCGGCTATATCCGCTGGAGCGTGCCCTACGTCACCTTGTCGCTCTCCGAGATGCCCTCGGAAGACGACGGGATCGCGGGCGCCCGCATGGGCATCGAGGACAACAACACCACCGGCCGGTTCACCCGCCAGGAGTTCCTGCTGGAGACCCGGAACGCCGAGACGACCGAGCAGGCGGTGGCGGCGGCGGCCGAGCTTGCGGCGGCCGGCGTCTCCTACATCATCGCCGACGTGCCGGCGGACACGCTGCTGGCCGTGGCGGACGCCCCGACCTCCGCCAACCTGTTGATCTTCAACGTGTCCGCCAAGGAGGAGGCGCTCCGCGAGGAGGAGTGCCGGGCCAACGTCATCCACACGTCGCCGAGCTACTCCATGCTGGCGGACGGGCTCGCCCAGTATCTGGTCTGGAAGCAGTGGCAGCGCTGGTTCCTGCTCACCGGCGCGCTGCCGCAGGACAAGCTCTGGGCCGAGGCCCTGAAGCGCGCCGCCCTCCGATTCGGCGCCGAGATCGTGGAGGAGCGCGAGTACCAGGAGCGCGACACCGCCCGCCGCACCGACACCGGCCACGTCCAGGTCCAGCGCCAGCTGCCCATCTTCACGCAGAACGCGCCGGACCACGATGTCGTTGTGGTTGCTGACGAATCGGAGATCTTCGGCACCTATGTGCCGTTCCGCACCTGGGACCCGAAGCCGGTCGCCGGCTCCGGCGGCCTGATCCCGACCAGCTGGACGCCCGACCACGAGCAGTGGGGCGCCTATCAGATGCAGAACCGCTTCTTCGCGCTCAACCGTCGCGGCATGCGGTCGCGGGACGCCAACGCATGGACGGCGGTCCGCATCATCGGCGAGGCGGCGACCCGCGCGAAAACCGCCGAAACCCAGCCGATCATCGACTACATTCGCGGGCCGAACCTCGCGATCGCGGCGTTCAAGGGCACCAAGTTGACGATCCGTGATTGGAACAACCAGTTGCGCCAACCTATCCTGCTCGCCGATGGACGGTCGGTCGCGTCCGTGTCGCCTCAGGAAGGTTTCCTTCACGAGAAAACGGAACTGGACACGCTCGGCTATGACGAGCCGGAGACGAAGTGCAGCTTCTGAACTGCATCGCCGGCTTGTTCTGCAACCATCTTGAGGAGGAGACAGCAATGACGACGATGCGCACGGCGCTTCTTGCCGGCACCGCCGCCCTGGCCGCATTTCTGAGCGTGGCGCCTGCCAACGCCTACATGGTCTACGTGACGAACGAGAAGGACAATACCTTCTCGGTCATCGACAGCGAGACGCTGGAGGTGGTCAAGACGGTGAAGACCGGCCAGCGTCCGCGCGGCATCCTGGTCTCCCATGACGGCGCCCAGATCATGATCTGCGCCTCGGACGACGACACGGTCGAGGTCTACGACGCCAAGACGTTCGAATTGCTCCACACGCTGCCGTCCGGTCCCGACCCGGAACTGTTCGTGCTGCATCCGTCCGGCAACCCGCTCTACATCGCCAACGAAGACGACAACCTCGTCACCATCGTCGACGTGAACAGTCATTCGATGGTCAACGAGGTCCCGGTGGGCGTGGAGCCGGAAGGCATGGCTGTCTCGCCCGACGGCAAGACCGTGATCAACACGTCCGAAACCACCAACATGGCGCACTTCATCGATACGGAGAGCCATGAGATCTATGCTAACGTCCTCGTGGACGCCCGGCCACGGTTCGCCGAATACAAGAAGGACGGCTCGGAGCTCTGGGTGACCGCCGAGATCGGCGGCACGGTCGCGGTGATCGATCCGGCCACCCAGGAGATCAAGAAGACCATCACGTTCGAGATCCCGGGCGTCACCCCCGAGGCCATCCAGCCCGTCGGCGTTCGGCTCACCTCCGACGGCAAGTTCGGCTTCGTCGCCCTCGGCCCGTCGAACCGGGTGGCGGTGATCGACGGCACCACCCACGAGGTGCTGGACTACCTCCTCGTCGGCCAGCGGGTCTGGCAGCTCGCGTTCACGCCCGACGAGAAATACCTGTTTTCCACCAACGGCGTATCCAACGACGTGTCGGTCATCGACGTGGCGAACAAGGAGGTGATCAAGTCGATCACCGTCGGCAGCTACCCCTGGGGCGTGGCCGTTTCGCCGAACTGAGCCGCGAACGCTCCGGGGCCGATCGGAGGATGGGCGGGACGAGCCGACCTGAACGCCCACGCCGCGGTGTCGCCGCCCGGATGATCGTCGAGCCGCCGACGGAGTCTGCCGCCGGCGATCGAGGACGAGGACGGAGCGAGGCGGGCGCTGGCACACGGGCGCCCGCTCTCGAATTCGAGCCTCGCAGGCCCTATAGTCTGCAAGACGACGGTCGGTGGCGAACGGACCTCGGAGCGGTCTGCCGGGATGACCCGCAAGACGTCCAGGTCCGACGCCTTCGGCCGGACAGCTTCGGTGTTCGACGTCCGGGTGGATCGGTCCGGTTCCATCGATCCGCCCGGAGGTCCAAGTGGGAATGCGAAGGTCCCGCCGAGACAGGCGCGACCGGAACGTCATCGTGAAGTGAGGCCAGACATGATCCGGACGGTTGCCGCTGTTGTCCTTGCCGCTGTGACGCTGACCGCGTCGCCGGCGCTTGCCGTGGGCGACCCGAACGATCCCAACTGGCCGTGCGTGCAGCGCAAGGTGCCCGAGCTGACGCTCGGAGCCCTGTGGACCGGTCCGCAGTTCGAGCCGGGCAAGGTGGACTGGGCGGACGATCCGGAGGTGGCCCAGATGGTCACCACCCTGCAGCAGCGCCGCGTTCCGGTTCCGGACGCGGTGAAGATGATCGACGAGTATGCCGCCGGGCTCGGCGAGGCGAAGAGCGAGAAGCTGACCATGCTGTTCGCGGGCCTTTTCGAGCGCATGAACCTGGAGCGGCGCGACGTGATGAACGGCATCGTCCGCTTCGCCAAGAAGCAGCGCGAGTTCGCCACCAGCGTGCGGGCGAGCACGGCGGAACTGGACAAGCTGCGCAACGACACCAGCGCCGACCCGATGACCGTGCAGGCCCGGACCGACGAGATCCTGACCAAGACCCGCGTCTTCGAGGAACGCCAGAAAGCCCTGACCTTCGTGTGCGAGGTGCCGGTGAACATCGAGCAGCGCCTGTTCGCGCTCGGCAAGGCGATCACCGAACGGCTGAACTGACCCCCCATCAGGGCCGCCCGCGACCCCCGCCGCTCTTCCCTCCCCCGACTTGACCGCGGTCGCGCCGACCGCCCATATGCGCCGGTCGCCGTTCGAGCCGGAGCCCTGCCCATGTCGTCGTCCGCCTGCCTTGCCGTCGTCCTTGCCGCCGGAGAGGGAACGCGGATGCGATCCGCCCTGCCGAAGGTGATGCATCCGGTGGCGGGCCTGCCCATGCTCGACCACGTGCTCTCGACCGCGCGGGCCGCCGGCGCGGACCGGCTGTCGGTGGTGATCGGCGCCGGCGCGGACCTCGTCCGGGCCCATCTCGCCAGGACGGCGCCGGACGCGGAGATCCACGTGCAGGCGGAGCGGCTCGGCACCGCCCACGCGGTGCTCGCCGCCCGGGACGCGCTCCTGAAGCCCGCCGACCACGTCCTCGTCCTCTATGGCGACACGCCGCTGGTCCGGCCGGAGACCGTGCGCGCGCTGCGCGAGCGCCTCGACGACGGCGCCGACCTGGTGGTGCTCGGCTTCGAGGCGGCGGACCCGACCGGCTACGGACGTCTCGTCACCGAGGGCGAGCGGCTGGTCCGCATCGTGGAGGAGAAGGACGCGGACGCGCCGACGCGGGCGATCCGGCTCGCCAACTCCGGCATCATGGGCATCCGCGGCCGGCACCTGCCGGACCTCCTGGAGGCCATCGGCAACGCCAACGCGAAGGGCGAATACTACCTGACGGACGCGGTCGAGGTGGCGGTCGGCCGGGGGCTCGCGACCGCCGTGGTGACCGGCCCGGAGGCCGACTTCGTGGGCATCAACGATCGGGCCCAGCTCGCCGCCGTGGAGGCGCTGTTCCAGGCGCGGGCACGGGCCGCGGCGCTCGCCGGCGGCGCCACGCTGGTGGCGCCGGAGACGGTGTTCTTCTCCCACGACACCCGTCTCGGCCGCGACGTGACCGTGGAGCCGAACGTGGTGTTCGGCCCCGGCGTCGCCGTCCGCGACGGCGCCCAGATCCGGGCGTTCAGCCACCTGGAGGGAGCGACCGTGGAGGCGGGCGCCATCATCGGCCCCTACGCCCGCCTGCGGCCGGGGGCGGCGATCGGCCCGGAGGCGCACATCGGCAACTTCGTGGAGGTGAAGAACGCGGTGGTCGGCCCGGGCGCCAAGATCAACCATCTGAGCTATGTGGGTGACGCCTCCGTGGGGGCTAAGTCCAACATCGGCGCGGGGACGATCACCTGCAACTACGACGGAGTGTTCAAACACACGACTACCATCGGTTCCGGAGTGTTCGTCGGCTCCCACACGACGCTCGTCGCGCCGGTGACCCTCGGCGACGGCGCGTTCACGGCCGCCGGCAGCGTCATCACCGACGACGTGCCGGCGGACGCCATGGCCTTCGGCCGCGCCCGGCAGGCGGTGAAGGACGGGGCCGGCAAGGCCAAGCGCGACGCCCTCCTGGCCCGCAAGGCGGGGCGCTGAACCGGCCGGCTCCACCCTACGGGGCGGGACACGTTACAATTGGACAGAAAGAGTGATTTCTGCCGCTTCGCCGGTCTCCACTAGGGTCGCCTTGCGAGACGAAGGGGGGCCGGCCGGGCGCGGGCGGCCTTAACCGCCCGTCCAGCGATGACGGATATCGTTTCTTTCAAGTTCGAGCGGGGATCGACCGGGATGTGCGGAATCGTTGGGATCGTCGGGCGCGAACCGGTGGCGGGACGGCTGGTGGACAGCCTCCGCCTCCTGGAATACCGCGGCTACGACAGCGCCGGCGTGGCGACCCTGGAGAACGGGGCGCTCACCCGGCGGCGGGCCGAGGGCAAGCTCGCCAACCTCGCCGAGAAGCTCGCGGGCCAACCACTCGGCGGCACGATCGGAATCGGTCATACCCGCTGGGCGACCCACGGCGGACCGACCGAGCGGAACGCCCACCCGCATGTCGGCCAGGGCGTCGCGGTCGTCCACAACGGCATCATCGAGAATTTCCAGGCGTTGAAGTCCGAGCTGTCCGCCGCGGGCGTGCGCTTCCAGTCGGACACCGACACGGAGGTGGTGGCCCATCTGGTGGCGGCGGAGCTCCAGGCCGGCCGGTCGCCCGTCGAGGCGGTCGGCGCGGTGCTGCCGCGGCTCAGCGGAGCGTTCGCGCTCGCGGTCCTGTTCGAAGGCCGGCCGGACCTTCTGATCGGCGCCCGCCGCGGCCCCCCGCTCGCCATCGGCTATGGCAAGGGCGAGATGTATCTCGGCTCCGACGCCATCGCGCTCGGTCCGCTCACCACGTCCGTCTGCTACCTGGAGGACGGCGACTGGGCGGTGATCACCCACGAGGGGGCGACGATCCGCAATGAGGCCGGCACGGTGGTGGCACGGCCGGTGCACACGTCCTCGGCGGCGGCGGTGCTGGTGGACAAGGGCAACCATCGGCACTTCATGGCCAAGGAGATCCACGAGCAACCGGAGGTGATCGGCCACACCCTCGCCCACTACATCGACTTCACCACCGGCCGGACCCGGTTGCCGGCGGGCCTGCCGTTCGACTTCCGCACCGTGCGGCGGCTGGTGATCTCGGCCTGCGGCACCGCCTTCTACGCGGGCCTCACCGCCAAGTACTGGTTCGAGCGCTACGCCCGCCTGCCGGTGGACATCGACATCGCGTCCGAGTTCCGCTACCGGGAGGCGCCGCTGGAGGCGGGCGACCTGTCGCTGTTCGTGTCCCAGTCGGGCGAAACCGCCGACACGCTGGCGGCGTTGCGCTACTGCAAGGCCGTGGGCCAGCACGTGGCGGCCGTCGTCAACGTGACCGGCTCCACCATGGCCCGCGAGGCGGACGTGGTGTTCCCGACGCTCGCCGGGCCGGAGATCGGCGTCGCCTCCACCAAGGCCTTCACCTGCCAGCTGACCGCCCTGGCGGCACTCGCGATCGCGGCGGGCCGCCAGCGCGGCGCGCTCGACGAGGCGGCCGAGATGGAGCTGGTGCAAGCGCTGACGGAGCTTCCGCGCTTCGCCGCCGAGGCGCTGAAGCGGGAGCCGCAGATCGAGCGGCTGGCCAAGCGGCTCTCCAAGGCCCGGCACGCCCTCTACCTCGGCCGCGGCACCTCCTATCCGCTGGCGCTGGAAGGCGCGCTGAAGCTGAAGGAGATCAGCTACATCCACGCGGAGGGCTATGCGGCCGGCGAATTGAAGCACGGGCCGATCGCCCTCATCGACGAGGCCATGCCGGTGGTGGTCATCGCCCCGTTCGACGGCATTTTCGAGAAGACGATCTCCAACATGCAGGAGGTGGCTGCCCGCGGCGGCCAGATCATCCTGATCACCGACCCGGCCGGCGCCGCCGCGACCGAGGTGAAGACGATGGAGACGATCGTGCTGCCGCAGATGCCGGCGGTGATCACGCCGCTCGTCTACGCTCTGCCGATCCAGCTCCTCGCCTACCACACGGCGGTGTTCATCGGCACGGACGTGGACCAGCCGCGCAACCTCGCCAAGAGCGTCACCGTGGAGTGAGCGACCCGGCCGGCGGGCAGATCCCGCCGGAGCGCGGTCTCCCGGCCGGCTGGAGCCGATCCGGGACGGATCGTCAGGGCGCCATGGACGTGTCGTCGCGGATCGCACGCATCCGGGCGATGGCCGTCGGGGCGTCGAGCTTCGGGTTCGACAACGCCTCCATCATGGTGACGTAGTAGCGCACCTCCCGGCTCGCGTCCCGTTCCTTCGGGTTGAACTGGTGCTGCGCGTTGGCCGGATCGTCCGAATCCGCCATCGCATCCTTGACGCAGGAGTCGAGCGCCTCCAGGTCGGCGTCGCGTCGGACCGGTACCGAGCCCTTCGGCTTGGCGAAGGCCAACTGGACGGCCGGATCCATCAGGACCTCCGCCATGAGCGCCTGGGACGCCCGGACCATCGGATCGGTCGTCGGCATGAAGGCAAATCCGTCGACGACGATGCGCTGCCTGACACCGACGCCGGGCACGAGGCCGCAGAGGATGTCCTCCCCGATGGTCTTGCCGAGCGCCCGGAATTCGCCGCGCACCCAGTCGCCCATGACGTAGAAGGCGGATCTTCCCTCGGCGAGGTCCCGCGCCGCGTCGGACCAGTTCCCGGCCACGTCCACCGGCGTCACCAGGTCCCTGAGGCTGACCAGCGTCGCCATGATGTCGTCCAGGACGGGATCGTCGATGACTTCCGACCAGGTGACTTTCGGCCGGTGCAGGATCGGCGCCCGGCCGGCGAGGTGCGCCATCACGGCCCGGATGAGGAAGACGCGCGTCCACTCGTCCTTCGGCAGGGCGATCGGCGTGACGCCCGCGGCCTTCAGAACGCGCCCGGCGGCGATCAGGTCGTCGAGGGTTTCAGGCCGGGCGATGCCGTGGGCGTCGAGGACGCGCTTGTTGGTCCAAAGCATGTGCTCGACGTGGAAGCCGACCGGCGCCAGGTAGATCCGGCCCTCGTAGCTGATCAGGTCGATGACCGCTCGCGGCAGCACCTCCCGCCAGCGCCCCGCCTCGGCGAAGTGGTCGATCGGCTCGATCATGCCGACGTCGGCGAGTTCGCGCAGCGAGGCTCCGGGAGGCCATTGGGTGACGGAGGGCGGGACGCCCGCGACCGATAGGCGGGTGAGTTCGCGGAACTGGACGAAGCTGTTTTCGAAGCTGCGGTGGTGCCAGACGCCACCGCGCGCCTCGAAGGCCTTCCGCACCTCCTGGAGGGCGGCTTCGCTCGTGGAGGTCCAATAGGTGAAGATCTCGAAGTCGGTCGACTGCGCGCGCGTTGCCGTCGCCATCGCCATGATGGCGGCCAGGAAGATCGCGGCTGTTCTGGACACTGCGGACATGGAAAACGCTCCTGTCTGTCTTGGCCGTTACCCCGATCGCAGGGTCAGCCTGATGCGACCTTCTGGACGGCGCCGACCTGGCTGGCATGCCGCTGCGCCTCATGGCGGAGGACCCAGGCCTCCAGGTCGGCGCGGGGAAGCGCCCCGGAGAACAGGAACCCCTGAACGATGCCGCAGCCTTCCGCGGCCAGAAATGCCAACTGGGCCTCTGTCTCCACCCCCTCGGCGACCACGTCCTTGCCGAGCGCTCTCGCCAGAGAACTGATCGAGCGCACGATCTCCTGGCTCGCGGTGCCGGTTCCGATCTCGGAGATGAAGCTGCGGTCGATCTTGACCTGGTCGAAGGTGAAGGACCGCAGGTGCGACAGCGACGCGAAGCCCGTGCCGAAGTCGTCGAAGGCGATCTGGACGCCGAGCGCGCTGAGGTCGTTCACAACGCCCGCGATCGTGTCCGCGGCGCGGGACAGGAGAACGTCCTCGGTGATCTCGACCGCCAGGACGGACCCCGGCAGGCCATGGCGGGCCAGCATGGACGCGACGACCGGCAGGCAGATGCGGCTCGACAGCATGCTTTCCGGCATGTTCACAGCCACATGGTCGATCGGCAAGCCCTTCCGGCGCCAGCTGGCCATGTCGCGCCCGGCGGTCTCGATCAAGGCGCGGGTCAGGTCCACCATGCGGCCGCCGCGCTGCACGGCCCCGAGAAAAGCGCCCGGCTGCAGGAGGCCCCGCTCCGGGTGGCGCCAGCGCACCAGCGCCTCGACACCGACGACCGCGCCGTCCCGGACCCGCACCTTGGGCTGGTAGTGGAGTTCGAATTCGCCGTTGGCGAGGGCGCCCGAAAGTTCGCGCAGGATGGCCGCCTCGCGGTCCCGCTCGTCCTTCAGTCCCTTGTCGAAGACCTTCAGGTGGTAGTCGCCCGACTTGGCGTCGTAGAGGGCGAGATCCGCATAGGCGAGCAACCTGTCCGGGTCCTCGCCGGGCGTGGCGCAGAGAGCGCCGCCGACGGCCGAGGACACGTCGATCTCCACGTCGCCCCACCGCCAGGGTTTCGCCGTGGCGGACCGGATGGCGGCGATCATGTGGGTCAGGTCGGCCTCCTGCTTCAGTCCCGCGGCCAGGACCGCGAACTCGTCGCCGCCGAGGCGCGCGGTGAAATCGTCCGGCCGAACGACGCTTGAGATGCGCCGGGCCATCTCCTGGAGAAGCGCATCGCCCGCCGCATGGCCGAAGCCGTCATTGACCGCCTTGAACCTGTCGAGGTCGCACAGGATGAGGGCGAAGCTGCCGTCGGACTGTGACCGGCAGGCATCCTCCAGGGCGCGGCGGAAGGCGGTCCGGTTCGCCAGTCCCGTCAGGCCGTCCGTGAACGCGAGCCGGTTCAGCTCCTTCGTCTTCTCCTCCGCGCGGGCATGCTCCTCCCGAAGGCTGCGAACCATGGGGCCGAAGATGAGGGCGACCTCCCCGAGCAGAACCAGGAGCGTCGTGAGCGTGAGGACGAACTGGGCGGTCCGGAGTTGGACGACCAGGTCGCGCGACGTCTTCTCGATTTCCGCCAGGAGAATGCCGAAGGAACGGGAAAGGCCCTTTTCGGACAGGAAGGCCACGTCGACGGAGGACCAGTTCCTCAGGAAGTAGCGGGCCTCCGTGAGGTTCAGCTTGGCCAAACCCTTCATGCGCCAGACCACCACCTCCAGCCAATGGCTCAGCCGGTGCGGGCGCTCCTCGTAGATGTCCAGCACGGTCTGGGAGATGCCGCTCTGGAACAAGCCTTTCCTGGCGGCTAGGAAGGTCCTGATCTCGATGTTGATGGAATCCAGCTCCCTCGCCTCGGTCTCCAGGCGCTGGCGGATCTCGACGAGCTGATCCTCCACCGTGCTGGGGTGTTCCACGGCCTGGATGAAGACGCCGGTGGCCGACTTCAGCGAGGCGAAGGCCTGCGCCTGCCGGCTGGACAGGAGGCTGAGCTCGACGTTGGCGCTCTGGACCTTCAAGGCCCAGTGCATGAGCGTGGCGCTCGCAATGGCAAGCGCAACCAGGATGGCGATCGCGAGAGCGTAATTTTGCCGGACAAGCCGGATGTGCGCGATCGATACCACCGTGCCTCCGGTTTCTTCCGAGGACTCACGGCAGCCAGACTAGACGGGAAACTGTAAAGGCGAAACTAATTCCATTGTCAAAACAACTTACCTTTGATCATCGGCCCGCCACACGATGAAAGCAGCGGGCCGGATCTCGGTAGGCGCGAAAAAACTAATGATTGTCCCGCGGTATAATTGCCGATACGCCGCGATACTTGACGGCCAGTTCCATGCACGCGCCGGTCTCGAACTGGCCGACGGTCGCCCGGTGGAGTTCCTGCCATGGCGTCTGGGACGCCGGGTAGGTCGGCTTGAAGGTGCGCCGGCGCTCCTCCCAGACGGCGGGATCGACGAGCGCGTCGGCGGTGCCCTTCTCCAGGTCGAAGCGCAGGATGTCTCCCGTCTCCAGAAGGCCGAGGCCGCCGCCCACCGCCGCCTCCGGCGAGGCGTTCAGGATGGACGCCGACCCGGACGTGCCGGACTGCCGGCCGTCGCCGATGCACGGCAGCGAGGTGATCCCACGCTTGATGAGGGCCGCCGGCGGCTGCATGTTCACCACCTCGGCGCCGCCGGGCCAGCCGACCGGCCCGGTGTAGCGGATCACCAGGATGCTGTTCTCGTCGATCCCGAGCGACGGATCGTCGATCCGGTGGTGGTAGTCCTCCGAACCGTCGAACACCACGGCCCGGCCTTCCAGGATCCAGCGATGGCCCGGGCGGTTCAGGTAGCGTTCGTAGAACTCCTCGGAAATGACGCTCGTCTTCATGATGGCGCTGTCGAACAGGTTGCCCTTCAGCACGATGAAGCCGGCGCGCTCCTTCAGCGGCGCCTCGTAGCGCTTGATCACCTCGCCGTCCGGCGGCAGGGCGCGCTCCACGTTCTCCGCCACGGTGCGGCCGGAGACCGTGACGGCGTCGCCGTGCAGGCGGCCGTGGGCGAGCAGTTCCTTCATGACCACCGGGACGCCGCCGGCCCGATGGAAGCTTTCCGACAGGTAGGCGCCGGCCGGCTGCATGTTGACGATCAGCGGCACGTCGTAGCCGACGGTCTGCCAGTCCATGGCCTGGATCTCCACCCCCGCGTGGCGGGCGATGGCGGTGATGTGCGGCTGGGCGTTGGTGGAGCCGCCGATCGCCGAGTTGACCACGATGGCGTTCTCGATCGCCTTCCGGGTGAGGATCTTGGACGGCCGCAGGTCCTCGTCCACCATCTCGACGATGCGCTTGCCGGTCATGTAGGCCATCTGCCCGCGCTCCCGATAGGGCGCCGGAATGGACGCGTTGCCGGGCAGCGACATGCCGAGCGCCTCGGCGAGCGAGTTCATGGTGGAGGCCGTGCCCATGGTGTTGCAGTAGCCGACCGACGGCGCCGAGGCGGCGGCCGCCTCCATGAAGTCGCCGTAGTCGATCTCGCCGGCGGCAAGCTTCAGCCGGCTTTCCCAGATGATGGTGCCGGAGCCGGCGAGGCGCCCGTCGATCCAGCCGTCGAGCATCGGCCCGGCGGAAAGCACGATGGCGGGCAGGTCCACGGTGGCGGCGGCCATGATGCAGGCCGGGGTGGTCTTGTCGCAGCCGGTCGTCAGCACGACGCCGTCGAGCGGGTAGCCATGGAGGATCTCCACGAGGCCGAGATAGGCGAGGTTCCGGTCGAGCGCCGCCGTCGGCCGGCGTCCGGTCTCCTGGATCGGGTGGACCGGAAACTCGAAGGCGATGCCGCCGGCCGCCCGGATGCCCTCGCGCACGCGCTTGGCGAGCTCCAGGTGGACGCGGTTGCAGGGCGACAGGTCGGATCCGGTCTGGGCGATGCCGATGAGCGGCTTGCCGGACTGCAGCTCCTCCCGGGTCAGGCCGTAGTTGAGGTAGCGCTCCAGGTAGAGCGCCGTCATGCCGGGGTTGTCGGGGTTGTTGAACCAGAGGGCGGAGCGGCGCGGCGGCTTGGACATGTTTCTCTTCCCGAGGCTGGATCGTCTTCCCGAGGCAGGCTTGAGGGTCGGCGCGCGAGAGGCCGACGGCCCAACCATAGACGGCCTTGAGCCTTTCGGGAAACCTCCAATTTGCACGCCGACCTATATCATTCCGACATACCTAGAGCTCCACCGGCGGATCGAAGCGGCCGCGGACCGGCAGGTCGACGAGGAACGTCTGCCCGGCCAGGGGGTCGGCCGCGCGCGCGGCCGCGTCCATGCCTTCGTGGGCGGACGTGACAACGAGCCGGTCCGCGTTCGGGCCGAAGAAGCACGGGCAGGACGCCTGCTTGGCCGGTATCGCGATCGACCGGATCCTCCTGCCGTCCGGCGCATAGACGTCGAGGGCGCCGCCGCCCCAGCGGGCGTTCCACAGAAGGCCGTCCGCATCCACCACCGCGCCGTCGGGACCGCCGTCGGTCACCGAGACGAACACCTTCGGCTCCCCGGTGGGCAGGCCGGTGGCCGGGTCGGTCTCCACCCGGTAGAGGGTCCCGACCTTCGTGTCGGAGAAGTAGGCGTGGGTGCCGTCGGGCGCGAACGAGATGGCGTTCGGAATCGCGATGCCGTCGAACAGCTTGCGGACCTCGCCCTTTCGGAACCACCAGATGGCGCCCCGCTCCGGCGCCGGGTCCCACCCCATGGTGCCGACCCAGAGGGCGCCGGCCGGATGCACGCGGCCGTCGTTCGTCCGTGTGGCCGTGTCGTCGGCAAGGTGCGGGGTGTGCAGCGTGACCGTGTTGGTGGCGATCTCCCGCACGTAGAAGCCGGTTTCGGCGGCGATCAGCTGACGGCCGCCGTCGATTGCCGCCGCCACGGTGCCGTGGAACGGAAGGTCGTGGATGATGGTGCCGGTCCGGTCGAACGGGCGCTCGAACAGGCGCTTGTTGAGGATGTCGAACCAGAACAGCCGCCCGGCGAGCGGATGGGCGGACGGCCCCTCGCCCAGTTCGCAGACGATGTCGCTGAAGACGGTGACGGTCGGCGAGTCGGTCATGCGTCCCTCCCTCGAACGGCCGCATCATAGGCGGCGACCGCTGCGCGCGCCCGGATGCCCACGTCGGCGGCGGCATCGCCCGGCCGGTAGAGGCTGGTGCCGAGGCCGAAGGCTTCCACCCCGACCGCCAGATAGGCCGGGAAGTCCGCTTCCGTGATGCCGCCGACGGCGCCGAGCAGGGCGCCGTCCGGCAGCACCGCCCGAATGGCGCCGATGCCGCGCGGGCCGAGGACGGAGGCCGGGAAGAACTTCAGCGCCGACGCGCCGTAGCGGAGCGCCGCGAAGGCCTCCGTCGGCGTGAAGACGCCGGGCATGGTGACGAGGCCGAGCTTGGTGGCGGTCCGCACGACCGGCTCCTCCACGCTGGGCGACACGATGAGCCGTCCGCCGACCCCGGCGACCAGCTCGACCTCTTCGCGCATGGTCACGGTGCCGGCGCCGACGAGGATGCCGTTCGGCGCCCGCACCACCAGCCGTTCGATGGATGCGAGCGCATCCGGCGAGTTCAGCGGCACTTCGATCGCCTCGAACCCGGCGTCCAGGAGGACGTCCGCGACCCCGTCGATCTCCTCCGGCCGGATGCCCCTCAGGATGGCGACGAGATTGCGCGACAGCGACGGCCAGGGCGCCAACGGGCTGATGGTGGACATGCGGGTGATTTCTCCGTTGGACGTCAGGATGATGGAGGCGATCCGGCGGTCGGGACCGTGCGTCAGCCAGGCCAGATCTGCCGCGCTGCATGAAAGAGACCATGGCGGACGGCGTCGTCCGCGTCGACGGGCCGGACCGTCCGGCCCGCGGCCTGGAGCGCCGCCGCATAGATGTCGGCGAGGCGGCCGGAGGCGACGAGCACCACCGGCTCGTCCGCCGCCGAACCGCCGAGGCCGGCCGCCACGTCGGCGCCGACCAGGAGGCCGGACAGGCGATCGGCGGCGGCCGAGCCGGCCGTGCCGAACAGGAGGCCGCCGGCGCGGATGCCGAACAGGCGGGCGACAAGGCCGCCCGGATCGGCGAGCGCGGTCGCAAGACCCGCCCGGAACGGGTCCGCCGCCGGGTCACCGGTCGGCGCCTCCCCGGCGAGGGTGTGGCGAAGGATGCTCTCCTTTGAGAGAAGCGCGAAGAGTTCGCCGGTCATCACGGTCGAGAAGCCCCGCACCGCGCCTTTCTCTAGGAGCACCCACTTAGTGTGCGTGCCGGGCATGCAGACGAGACCGCCGAGGGCCGGATCGTCGAGGGCGAGGCCGAGAAGCTGGGTCTCCTCCCCCCGAAGCACGTCCGGGGCCGTCTCGTCACGCGAGGCGAGACCCGGCAGGATGCGCACGTCGAGTCCCTCCGCCGGAACGGTGACGGCCCGCGAGACGATGCCCGGCAAGGAGACCGGCACGTCCGCATAGGGCGCCTCGCGCCAGCCCTGGCGAGCCCCGGCCATGCCGCAGATCACGACCCGAGACGGCCGCTCCGCCTCGGGCAGCGACGCGAGATGGGACCTCAGGACCGGCTCGAAGCGATCCTGCGCGAGCGTGGACATGCCCTCCGCCGAGCGGCGCTCGGCGAGGACCGCGCCGGCGGCGTCCAGCACCCACAGGCGAAAACTGGACGTGCCCCAGTCGACCGCCGCAACCGTTTCCATCACTCGTCCTTCCGGCATGCCATTGGCCGCGCGAACGCCAGGGCGAACCGCGGGGGGCCGCACCTTAGCGCCGGACGGGTCCGGACGGAACCGGGGAGGCAAGGCGAGATGAGGGTTTAACCGGATGCCCAAAGGGACCCACGTACCTGGCCTCAACTCCCCTCCCCGCTCCGAGCT
This sequence comes from Chthonobacter rhizosphaerae, assembly GCF_013839525.1. Lineage (GTDB taxonomy): Bacteria > Pseudomonadota > Alphaproteobacteria > Rhizobiales > Pleomorphomonadaceae > Chthonobacter > Chthonobacter rhizosphaerae. The sequence goes on along the minus strand of NZ_JACDIS010000020.1, from coordinate 24,279 downwards.
TACTTGAGCTTTTCGTTTCCAGGCGGACCAACGGTCAGCAACTTGGCCCCGTGGAATGGCCGCAGGTCAGAACGCGCATACCTACTAGCGTCGTCGCGATCCGAAGCCGGCGTAAACCGATGCCGTCTGTTTCCTATACGTCATACTACTTAGCTCGCGTATTGGAATACGCTTCACTCGCCCCGCAGCGCTGGATAGTGTATCCGGTAAGTCAGTTGATCGGTGTTAGCCGAGGCCTATTCAAGCGCTCTCTCCAAGGCGCGCGCCCATCCATATTCATGAGAAGCTCTTTCGCATGCGGCTGAATGTAGACGTGGTCGCGCACTCATCGCGAAACGCCATTTACGCCTATGGGGCTCTCGCCCTGACGGTTTATGCCTTTAGCTACAGTATCGTTTTTGGCTCAGGTATTCTGGTCGCGGTGCTTGTCGCTTGGTTTCTGCCGGCCGTTCTAAAGCCGAGAGCAATCCGGATAGCGATCCTTGATCTCGTTATTCTCATGCTGCCGATCCTGGCGCTTGTTTCGACACTCTGGAGCGAGCACCCGGACGCGACCCTTCGAGGCAGCCTTCAGTACCTAACGACGGCTCTCTGCGCGACCATTGCCGCCCAGATTGTTTCGCCAGGGAACATGGCCCGAGGCTTGATGCTCGGCTGTATAGCCACTGTCGTCCATTCGCTGATCTACGACGTCACGGTGGTCGCGCCCGACATGGTGGATGACTACCGTCTCACCGGCCTGTTTGGCTCGCCGAACCAGCTCGGACTGATCGCATCTCTTGGTGTGCTATCGGCTGTTGCGCTGAACGCCGCCTACAGGCAGCCATTCACATGGAAGCTGGTGAGTGCCGCTACTGCTGCTGTTTGCGGGTACGCGCTTGTCCTCACCGAATCCGTCACGTCGATGATCGCGCTTGCCGTAGCGCTGGCAACGACTGCCCTCATATTCTTCATCAGAAGGCGAAGCTACGGCTTCCGGGTGATGTTTATGCCCTGGGCGGTGGCTGCGGCGGGCGCAGCGGTTGCGTTGCTCGCGACCATGCTGCCGGCCATCAACGTTTATGAGCTCGTCGGTCGTGACGAAACGGTTTCGGGTCGCACAGAACTTTGGGCGGTTGGCTGGGACGTGTTCCTGCAGCACTCTGGCCTTGGGACCGGCTTCCAGGCGTTCTGGGTTATCGGGTCACCGGAAGCTGAGCGGCTTTGGGATGCTTTCAATATTCCGGACCGGACTGGCTTCCACCTTCATAATCTTTTCGTTCAGGTCATGGTCGACCTCGGCACGGTCGGTCTGCTCGCTCTCCTCGTTACGATCGGCACGCTTGTCCTTCGTCTGGCAACGCCGCTCTTTGCACGTCGCATCCACCGGCGGGTCCTGCTTTACATCCCGCTGGTCGCCTACTTCCTGGTTCGTACCACGTCCGAAATCGACTTTTTCGGTCAGTTCGCGGCTGGCACGTTCTTGATGTACTTCGTCGCGGCGCAGTCAGCGCGCCAGCCGGTGCGTCGCAGTCACTCCCGCCGCCGAGGTCCGGTGCTGAACGAAAATCCGTTCGAGGGCCCATTGGTTCAGATGCCCGCTTTCCTGTCGAGGAAATCGCGCCGGAAATCGATACGACAAGGCAGTCGTCCCCACTCCGGTCGTCTCAGCCGAACGTCCGCAAACCCTGCCACTTCGCCTACAATGAACGAAATGTGGAAGGAGAACGATGAATCTGGACACGGCGATGGCATCACTTCGTCTACGTCAAAGCCAGAACCCGCGTGAGTATTGCGACGTTTCCGCAGTCCTCGACCGCGCTCCCGGGGCATCCCACCGAATCCGGTACAACTGCGGCGCAACGCTGATTGCGGGTGGATTGACCTGCCACTGCTTCTTTCCTCCATGTCGCGTTAGAGTCCGGCCTGACGAGGGACGGACAGATGAAGCGAGCACGGTTCACTGAAGACCAGATTATCGGGGTGCTGAAGGAACACGAGGCGGGCGCCAAGACGGCGGACCTCGCTCGGAAGCACGGGATCTCGGAGGCGACGCTGTACAACTGGAAGGCAAAGTACGGCGGCATGGACGTGTCCGAGGCCAAGCGGCTGAAGGCACTCGAGGATGAGAACGCGAAGCTGAAGAAGCTGCTGGCGGAGTCGATGCTTGATGCCGCCGCTCTTCGTGAACTGCTTGCAAAAAAATGGTAGGGCCCGCCGCCAAGCGCGACGCGGTCGCGCATCTGAAGGCCGTGCTCGGCCTGTCGGAGCGGCGGGCCTGCACCATCGTCTCGGCGGATCGGACGATGATCCGCTATCGCTCTCAACGGCCGATGGACACGGCACTGCGCGAGCGCCTTCGGGCTCTGGCGAGCGAACGACGCCGGTTCGGCTACCGTAGTCTCTTTGTCCTCCTGCGCCGGGACGGCGAGCTGTCGGGCATCAACCGGATCTATCGGCTCTACCGCGAGGAGGGGCTGACGGTGAGGAAGCGACGCGCCAGGCGGCGTGCCGTCGGCACCAGAGCGCCGATCCTCGTCGAGGCGAAGGCGAATGCCCGTTGGTCGGTGGACTTCGTTCACGACCAGTTGGTCTGCGGACGGCGCTTCCGGGTCCTCAACGTCGTCGATGATATGACCCGGGAGTGCCTTGCAGCGATCCCTGATACGTCCATCTCGGGGCGGCGTGTTGCACGGGAACTGACGACCCTGATCGCCCGGCGCGGCAAGCCGGGCATGATCGTCTCCAATCACGGCACGGAGTTCACCCCCGCCTTCGCGGGGGCAGGCTCTCGAACGCCATGCTCGCCTGGGCGTCCGAGCAGCGGGTGACCTGGCACTTCATCGCGCCGGGCAAGCCGATGCAGAACGCTTGACGCGAGAGCTTCAACGGCCGGAAGCGCGATGAACTCCTGAACGAGAGCCTGTTCTTCGGCCTCGACCATGCCCGGGCGAAGATCGCCGCCTGGGCGGACGACTACAACCGGAGCCGACCTCACTCGGCTCTCGGTTACCAGACCCCGGCCGCCTATGCGGCCAATCTCTCCGCAACGGTCGATCGGCTGCGCAACCCAGACCAGCTCCGCCGATCGACCATTGCTCCACCTGCGCCAGAAGGCGCACACTCCGCCGAGGCTCTAATCGCCGCTGGATGAAAGTTCAGTGGCAGGTCAGGATGCCGCACTAGGCCTCTAGAGACTAACAAAAGTGCCCAGAAGGCGATCATCCCGCTCAGTTTGTCACCTCTATTGACGCTCCTGCGTCTGTTCGGCATCGGTGTTTTGCCGAACTTCAGTGCTGGCCCATAATATGCAAGAACGTGCATCGTCGGTATGTTACGACGCCTGCAGTGGCCGGCCAAGACCAAGACCGGCGTAAGGCTAATTGGAAAGCACACCCGAACCGTCTCGCACGAGGTTGTTGAAAACCAACTGCCAATGGTATACTCGACTAACGAAGCTCCATTCCCAGTGGAGTAGATATTTTGGAGATAATACCTACAGCGCCGGCCTTCTGTTCTGGGTCAGTTTTTCATGCAGTTCAGGCGCAAGGTGTGCAGGTTCCAAGCGCACCACGGTCGCCTAATCGTTTTGCAATGGCCGCAGCAGATGTGCGAGGGAAGTAAAGCTGATGCGTTACTTCATGACGCACAATACATAGCTGCGACTGTATAATCGATCTGAGTTGTGGAATGAGGGATTGCGGAATGTCGGGGGCCGGATCGGGGAAGGGCAAAGTTGCCCTAGTTACGGGGATTACAGGTCAAGACGGGGCCTACCTCGCTCAGCTTTTGTTGAGCAAGGGTTATGAGGTACATGGGATCAAGCGCCGCGCGTCGTCGTTCAACACTGGTCGCATCGAGCATATCTACCAGGATCCGCATGAGCCTGATCCGCGGTTCATTCTCCACTACGGAGATATGACCGACGCCACAAACCTGATCCGCGTGGTCCAGGAAACACAGCCGGACGAGATCTACAACCTTGCGGCTCAGAGCCACGTTCGAGTCTCTTTTGAAACGCCGGAGTATACGGCCAACGCCGACGGCATTGGCACGCTTCGTCTCCTCGAAGCCATCCGAATTCTTGGTATGGAGAAGCGGACGCGCTTCTATCAAGCATCGACTTCAGAGCTCTATGGCCTCGTTCAGGAAGTTCCGCAGCGCGAGACCACTCCGTTTTATCCGCGCTCGCCGTACGCAGCCGCAAAGCTTTACGCCTACTGGATCGTGGTGAACTACCGCGAGGCCTACGGCATGCATGCCTCGAACGGCATCCTCTTCAACCACGAAAGCCCGCTTCGCGGCGAGACTTTCGTTACGCGGAAGATCACACGGGCAGCTGCTGCTATTCGTCTCGGCAAGCAGGAGAAGCTTTATCTCGGCAATCTCGATGCTAAGCGCGATTGGGGCCATGCTCGCGAGTACGTTCGTGGCATGTGGCTTATGATGCAGCAGGAACGGCCTGACGACTACGTCCTTGCGACCGGGTACACCACGGAAGTGCGCCAGTTTGTTTCCTGGGCGTTTGAAGACGTCGGTATTCGGCTGGAATGGCGAGGCACCGGCATCGACGAGAAAGGCTACGACTATCTGAACGGCCGCTGCCTGGTTGAGATCGATCCTCGATACTTCCGTCCCACCGAAGTCGACCTTCTGATTGGCGATCCGACCAAGGCTAAAGAAAAGCTTGGGTGGACACATGAAACGACCGCCCGGGATCTATGCCGAGAGATGGTCAACGAGGATCTCAAGGTGATGCAGTCGTCGACCGTCATGAAGGACGCCTGAGGTCGACCATCTGCGCCATGTTCAAGCCGGAGCCGCCCGTGACCAATCATGCACTCCTCGATACGGCCCAAGTAGCCGATATCATTCCGCATGATGCGGCTACGGGCGGCACTCTTTCCGGTCAGCGGATCGTCGTATACGGCATGAACTATTCACCGGAATTTGCCGGCGTCGGCAAGTACACGGGCGAGATCGTCGAACACTTCGCCGCGGAAGGCGCCGATGTGGCGGTGATCACAACGCCGCCTCATTACCCAGGCTGGGCCGTTCAGACCGGCTACGCAAATCGTTTCAGCGCACAGACTCGCTCTCGCCTGGCGGTTTACCGCTGCCCACTGACTCTCGGCAAAAAGATGCGTGGGATCTGGAGGCTTGTTGCACCGGTAACTTTTGCGCTCACGTCTGCTCCGGTTGCGATCTGGCAGATTCTCCGGCGTAAGCCGGACGTGGTTTTTATCGTTGAGCCGACGCTGTTTGCCGCACCGGCAGCCCTTCTTGCTGCGCGCCTAGTTGGGGCCCACACGGTTCTGCACGTTCAAGACTTAGAGGTCGATGCAGCATTTGCTATTGGACATCTTTCGGACTTCAAGCTCCTGAAGGCCATTGGCTCGGCGTTCGAACGCGCCTGCTTGGCTCAACTCGATACTGTGGTGACGATTTCAGACCGCATGGCGGACAAGCTTGCCCAGAAGGGCGTACCTCGGGAGCGCCTTGCGATCGTTCGCAATTGGGTTGACCTCGATCACATACGTCCACTTGCTGGGCCAAATCCGTATAGGTCAGAGCTTGGTTATTCGGAAGACGATTTCATCGTCCTCTATTCCGGCAACATCGGCGCCAAGCAAGGTTTATCGGTGCTTCTGGACGCAGCCGAGATGCTGGTCAGCGATCCGCGGATCAAGTTCATCGTCGCCGGTGAGGGCCCCGCGAAAGCTCACCTAACCAAGCGCTACGGCCATCAGCCGAATATTCGATTTTTACCTTTTCAGCCCTATGAAAAGCTCAATGCCTTTCTGAACCTCCCAGATCTTCATGCCTTGACCCAAGATCCTGGCGCAGCAGATCTTGTGTTGCCCTCCAAGCTTGGTGGTATGCTGGCAAGCGGCAGGTCGATCGTTGTAACGGCGGACGACGGCACTGAGCTCGCGGATTTTGTGCGCGGGGCGGCAACAGTGGTCCAGCCGGGCAGCGCTACGGCTCTGGCAAGCGCGATCAGAGCAGCTGCCTACAGCATCGATGTTACTGGTCAGCGGGCCGTTGCGGCAGCGAAAGCGCGCGAACTCGGCAAGCGTAGCGCCCTGACCCACCTCGTCTCCGCGATCGGAGCTGAATGGTCAAAGTTAGTCCGTCGATCTTCCGCTGTTCGCTGAGCACCCCAAAGGACGCCACACACGCGCGAACGACTGCCTGTCCTAATGTGCAGTTCTCTTCCAGGATCCTCCGCGCTACCATTCCGGCCTGGAGTGGACCCGTTGGAAGGGTGCACACGATGAGGAGGTCCGTCCTACGGGTTCTTGAGAGGCGCTTACATGCTGCAGGCGCTCCAAGGAGAAGTACATTCAGGTCCTGAACGGGCCTGGCGGGCGATCAGCCTTCGCAAGCCGCCAAGGTGACCTGACCTTAAGCTTTATCAGCGATGAGCTCGTCACCGGCCGGAAGATCTAAGTCCTATCCTCGCGTCCCTGACACTTACACGCCGATCACGGCCGCGCTCGCGCCGCGGTTCGAATGCAAGCAGAAGGCGGCGTGGCAGTGCTCGAGTACGTGGGCTGGAACAGAAGTAGCCCGAGAGTAATGCGGGTCGACCTGGGCGCCAACTCCTGGTCGTGCGACCCCGACGTTCGGCCTGCCAGCGCGGCGGTGTGCCCCACTGCTCTCGACCAGGGGAGCATCGCGACAACCGTCTGATCGAGGGCACTTTGGAAAGCTCGCGCGGAGTGCCCGAGTTCCCCTCCCAACTCGTAGAGCGTACTGACGCTCGTCAGACCGAAAGCTCTGCGCCAAGCTTACGATCAAGAGCACCCGCACGGCATGATCGACTGCAATTCGCCCGTCGCCGCTTTCAAGTTGCGCTAATGGCAAACCATTGGACAAGGACGGCAGCTTCCCTTGGGCCAAATAGCCGGGCGCTCCAAAGGCTCGGAAGCGGCTGACAATCGAACGAATTACGACGATTGCAGCGCACGCGGTCGGCGACGCGTCCAGGCAAATCCGCCTAGGCGTACTTGGACCAGCAAGTGATCCATAGCGTTGATCAGCTATGGACGCCTCACGCCATTGCTATAGGCCAGCATGAAATGCCGTCATTCGGAGCACGACCGCCTGAACTAGGCAACAACGCAAAAGCGGCCTACGGATAGACGCCCATTACTAAACAAACAGATCGGACTGCAGCCACTATTCCCGCGATCGATGGCTCTGGCTTCTGAGATCGCCTCGCCACGCCAGAAACACGGCCGCAAAGTCCGCATTTTAGTTTTTGACGTAGTAGCTATTGTAGGTGTTGCGGTAATACTCCACGGATCCGTAGTAAGCGTAATATTTCATTCGTCCCAGATCGGTCTTGTTTAGAAGAACACCGCTGCACTTGCTGAACACTTCCCGCTCCGCCTCCACAAGCGTCTTGATCACCTTGCGAGAGGTTACTCCCCATTCGACCACGAAGAGGAACTGATCGACACTCGGCGCTATGGAACGGGCGTCGATCACCGGAGCCAATGGGGGAAGATCGACCACTATGTAGTCGAAGTGCTCGCGCGCCTTCGCCAGAAATGGGCCGATTAGTCGGTGATCCAGATTACGATCGCTCGGATTCGCCTTGGCTGCGAACGAGGGCAACATCAGAAGCCCGGTTTCAGGATCGGTCAGAACCGCCTCTCCGAGGGTGGCCTCATTGCGGAGCACCTCATGGAGCCCTGCAGTCGCGTCGCGTACAGCAAGTTGCGTAAGCCCAGGACGCCTCAAATCGGCGTCGACCAGTAGCGTCTTATATCCCGCACTCGCCAAGCTGTTAGCGTAATTGGCTGAGATCGTTGTCTTGCCCTCACCGGGTAACGACGACACGATCCCGACGACCACAGCTCCTGCGGCGGCGCCCTCGCGCTTTTCGGTTGCAAGTCGGCACGAGCGGATCGTTTCTGCGAACTGGGACAGCGGGTGTTTGACCGCAAACTGCCCGGTATGGTCAGTGTAGACCACGTGGGGTCGACTATCTGAACCAGCACGAACGCGGTCAGCGAGATCAGTCCCCATGTCACCAACGATTACCGGTGCATAACCCAGGAAGCGAAGGCGCAGATCCGACTTAACTAGATCGCCGTTCTTGTAGCTGACGTCGCGCAGCTCCCGCATGGCGCCCGCGGCGGCTCCAACAGCCCCGCCAAGCAGGAACGCTAGACCGAGTATAAGCGGCTTCTTCGGATGCGACGGGCCGGCCGGCAGCTGGGGTTCGTTGACGAGTTCTGCCACGACAACTGGCAGAGCGGCCTGCTGGTTCACTTCCTGCAAACGCGACAGCATGGACTCGTAAATGGAACGGTAGACCTGGGACTCCCGCTCCAACTCGCGCAGCTGAACCATGACCTGATTGGACTGGCTCGTAACCCCGGACGCCTGTTCGACGGCTTGCCGAAGCGAATTCTCTCGCGCTTGCGCAACCGCGAGCTCGTTCTTGTAGCTGTCTTCGATCCTCCGCAGTTCCTCGAACATCAGCCGGCTGTATTCCGCCATCTCGGCGCGGAGCTTCACTGCCTGCAGGTGCTCCGGCCCGAGTTGCGCGGAAATCTCTGATTGGCGCTTGGACGCCTCCAGATACTCCTTCCGCAGGGTCGTGATCAGCGAGCTGTCAAGGGCATCGACGATCACGGCGTTCGTATCGCCGGAAGCAATGATGTCTGTGACCCGCTCGTACTTAGCACGCGCCTGCGCCGTTGCAGCTTCAGCATCCAGCAACTGCTTATTCACGTTGCCAAGAGCCTGGTCAGATACGAGCTGGCCGTTGGTTTCCAGAAGCGCGTTTTCCGCTCGGAAATTCTGAACGGCCGTGTCTGCCGCTAGAACCTTCGCGCGAAGTTCCTCGATCCGCCCCTGCAGCCAGGCACTCGAGGTTTCTGCAGATTGGACCTTTTTCTGCGCATGGTCCTCAACAAACGAGTCCGCTATAGCTTTCACAAGGGCCGTCGCGCGCACGGGATCGGTGTCATCGTAGGACACGCTGATAACATTGGTCCGACCGACGCGCCGAGCGGTCACATTGTCTTTGACTGAAACCAACTGCTCGGCTGCGGACGCCGCGCCGCCGCCCTTCGTTTCGCTCGCGCCGTCACTCGCCCGGGCAGATAGAAAACGTTCGAATAGCCCCGGCTCTCCGCTGGCGTACGCAACCCGGTCGTGAACCGAAAGATCGAACTCGATCTTTGCCAAGGCGCGTCCGATGATCCGGTCTGATCGGATGATTTCGATGTAGGTGAGAATATCTTCGTCTTTCACCGGTTCACCAGTGGTGCCCGCGATGTCCGATATGACCGACGTGTCAGGGCCTGAAACCACGACTTCCGCCGAGGACGTGTAGACGGGTGTCGCGGTTAAAATATATCCTACCGCTATCGCCACCGCGACCGCTACACAGGCTGCCACGACGTACCATTGGCGCCGGACGATCAGCATGATCTCGTCGACCGAGAATGCCGTAGAGAGAGGCTCATCTTGCCCAGCGGACGACGTACGTGGACTCGGGCTTACATCGCGGTATGTCATCAGTTGCCCACCTAAAACTTATGCTGAAAGGTTTGCGTTAAAAATGCCGTGTGCGGCTACCACCGATTTGTCACGCCTAAACAGTTTGCGAAAGTGCAGCGTTAAGTTCTGCTCCACGTACAGCAACTTCACCGGCGAGAAAAGCCTTGTATGTACCACGGATTCCCTCTTCTAGGCCGATGCTCGGCTTCCAACCCATTGCGCGAAGCTTGTCGGCGCTCATTAACTTGCGCGGCGTTCCGTCCGGCTTGCTGAGATCGTGAGTGATTTTGCCGTTGAATCCGACAACGCTGCAGACGATCTCGGTCAGTTCCAGGATGGTAATATCCTCGCCTGAGCCAACGTTAACGTGTTCGTAACCAGAGTACGTCTCGAGTAAGAATGTAAGCGCGTCAGCACAGTCGTCGCAATGAAGAAATTCCCGACGCGGCGTGCCCGACCCCCACACAACCAACTCTCGATCGCCGCGGACTTTCGCTTCGTGGGCTTTCCGGATCAGAGCGGGCATAACGTGGCCCGTCATAAGGTCGAAATTGTCACCGGGACCGTAAAGGTTCGTAGGCATCGCGGAGATGTAATCGCGCCCGTACTGCTTCCGATATGCCTGAGTAAGCTTGATGCCGGCGATCTTCGCGATTGCGTACCATTCATTCGTGGGCTCGAGCGGGCCGGTTAGGAGCGCTTCCTCGCGAATTGGTTGCTCGGCAAGCTTCGGGTAAATGCACGACGAGCCGAGGAACAAGAGTCTGTTGACGTCAGCCCGATGGGCGGCCTCGACTAAGTTGGCTGCGATCATCAGATTGTCATACAGAAACTCGGCAGGCAATCTGTCGTTGGCTAGGATGCCGCCGACTCTTGCGGCAGCGATCACGATCGCATCGGGACGGATATCCGAAATGAGACGCTCAACGGCCGCTTGACATTTCAGATCGACCGCTGCTCGATCTGCCGTCACTACGTCGCAGTCTTGCGTCCCTAGCCGTCTGACAAGCGCGCTGCCCACCATGCCTCGGTGTCCAGCGACAAAGATGCGCTTACCCTGTAGGGCGTAATGGGTCGTGCTCAAAACTCATACCTCGGTCAGCCACCGGTCGCGGACACGGCGGGAACAAACGCTAATATTTGGTGGTGTGCAATCCGTTTGAAGGCTTACACCTAACAACGCGAGCTTAGCATTGTGCGGCGCACAGTCGCCTGGGTCAATGCCCATAAAGCCCGCCATCTAAACGGCTCGCCTCTACAATCGGCCTGTCATAGTCGTGTGAATATTAGCGCAGATTTCTGCCTGCTATGTGAGCTGTTTCCCTTCTTTAAGCCGTGGGGCTGTGAGGTGGTCCCTGAGATATGGACGTTCTGCGAACCTTGGTTTCGGCTGAGAGAGTACGGGCCCGATTATGGGAACGTTAGGCGTTGTTCCGGGAATACATAAGGCGAAGCTTGACTGGTAGCGATCGGGAGCGAGACGACGGCCTCACCCCACCTCTCAATTTGCTACTGCTGCGAAGTGGTCGTCCGGTCGGTGTGCGGCACATGATTTTTGTCGAATGCCGCGACGGCCCGATAACCGATCCTGCGATCCATCAGCTTCAACAAGTGATAGCCCGGGCTGACAAATACTCGGGGCACGGAAGGAGACTCGACTGGTGCGCTCGCGCCCTCGAACGGCTGGCCGGGGGTGCCTTTCGGAATGCGCTGCCGCGACTGTAGGACGCGCTCGATGCGCAGGAGAACCGCGTGTGGTAGACAGAGTAGTAGGGCTGCGGCCGTGCCGATCGTCGACACCAATGGCTCTGGCCTTTGAATGAGGAAAGCCAAACCGTCGCGCTTTAGCCCGAAGCGTAGCAGTATGCCTACCTCCTTTAGCATGGACCAGTCGACGGCCCATCGCCACGGCCAAGCGATATACGGACGTATTTCGGCTAGAGCTAGGACCCTGGAGCGCTTCATGGCCACTATGTTGGCGGACATGTTCTCGGGATGCCGCCGGTATCCGATCAGATACTCCGGAACATGGACGTATTCGCCATTCAGCGCGAGTTTCAGCTGGATGAGGAAGTCTTCGCAGCCCTGGGCCCCCCGAGCGCGCAAGGAAGGCTCATACGGCGCGTCCCATGTCACGGCATTACGACGAAACGTCATGCCGCTTCCGTTCCCTACTGCATTGTAGAAAAGATGGCGGAAGAGCACGCAGCCAGTCATGTGATAGTCATGGGAAGCAGAGATTACCAGCCCCTCCTCGTCGACGATGTAGAATGGTGAATAGACAACTACTGCACTCTCGCCTGCGGCTTCCAAAGCCTCGATGTGACGCGCGAGACGCTCTCTGTGCCACAGGTCGTCGGCATCGATCGGGGCTATGTAACGACCGGTCGCGATCCGGATCCCGTGATTGCGGGCGGAAGCAACGCCCGCGTTCTGTTGCGAGACGACGCGGACACGAGGATCAGCGGCTGCGTAGCTGTGGGCAATTTCTAGGGTGTCGTCGGTCGAACCATCGTCCACGATGATAACCTCGAAGTTCGTGAACGACTGTGCTAGTATCGAATGAATGCTGGCCTTGATTAGTCCTGAGGCGTTGTAGGCTGGCATGACTACCGACACCAGCGGTGAAGGTGCCGCCTCGCAGAGGGCTGTCACCATGTTGCGGGTTCCGGATTGACAGAGGACGCCCGAGTAGGGTCGTTTATCTCGATGAAGTTGTCCATGAAGCGCAGAGTCGAGCGGCGGTGAGTGATTAAGACGATCGTCCGATCTCGAAAGCGTTCGATAACGGCGCGGAGGACCTCCTCCTCTGTTTCTTCGTCGAGGCCGCTCGTCGCCTCGTCGAGTACCAGGATTTCCGGCAGGCCTACGAGCCCTCGGGCTACGCTCAGCCGCTGGCGCTGACCGCCTGACAGGCGAATCGCTTCGTCACCAGCCCATTCATCGTAGCCGTCGGGGAGGAAGTTGATATATCGGTCTGCACCCGCGAGATTCGCCGCCGCACGGATATCCTTTTCATCGAACGAGCGGTGAAAGCGAATGTTTTCACTGATGGTTCCCTCGATCAGTTCAACATCCTGTCCCGCAATGCTGACTAGGCGAACCCAGTCGGCGCGACGCAGAGTCGATAGGTCAACACCGTCGACTAAGATTTTGCCGCTTGTCGGCCTCTCCAGCCCGAGCAGCAGATTAACCAACGTAGTCTTACCGGAACCACTACGACCAATAATGGCTGTGCGACTACCTACCGGAATCGAGAAATTGATGTTCGACAAGCAAGGCCGCTCCGCTCCGCGGTAATGGAACCCAACCCCGCGGAATTCGATCCCGAAACGAACTGTTTCGATTCGGTAGTCTCCGCCAGTTACGTAATCTTTGTCATCCCGTGTGATGACACTCCGGATTCGTTCTAGAGGAACATCCGCTTTTATCAAAAGTAGCAAGTTGCGATTAAACTCGCGTATGTGGGGTTGCATCCGGAATAAGAGGACGGTGGCTCCTACGACGGAAGCGAAGGGAACGTCGAGCAGTGCCGGCGCGAGTACAATTGCGAAAAGTACCGCGAAGACCATCGCTTCGCTAATTGCGCCGGTAATCTGGTTGTATATCTCGGACTTTGCTAAGCTGCGCGCCGCCTGCCGCGAGAGTTCTCGGAATGTCTGTCGATTCACCTCCTCGACCCCAAATGCGCGCACGGCTTTGAAGGCCTGGAGCGACGACCAACTAATCCGGGTCAACTGCTCAAGGACGATGCTCGTGGCGCGCCCGAGGCGGTGGTAACTATTCGCGAACAGGCTCATCGCGAGGCTATGGAGGACGCCTGCGAAGATCGCGATCAAAGCGATTTGCCAGGATGTCGCCAGCAAAACACCACCGAAAAGCACAATCGTGCTTACGTTGATACCGGTACGCACAATCGCGGTGTGGGCGCCGGCTACCTCATACGATTCGGTGGCCAGGATAGTGATAAGTTCGCCCCGGTCATGGCGTGAGACATCCTGCAGCGAGATGTCGAGAAGCTGGTCGTAGAGCTGGTTGCGAATTGATTCACTAATCGCGTGGGACACCCTCGCATTCCAGACACCATTGACTAATGTCAGAATGATCTTTGAGGAAAGCGCAACCAGGAGGATCGTGACGACAAGCCCTCGGGACGATGCGGTCTCATCAAAGCCGGACAGAATCTGGAGGCTGGATAGCACAGTAACTGTGCCATCTGGATTGGCTAGCGAGAACAGCGCGGCGACAAGGAGGGTTATGCCGACTGTCTCCGCGAGGCCAGCCGCAATACCGATTCCGATCATTAGGAACGTGGTGAGGCGAACCTCCGGAACTAGCCGGAACAGTTCGCGCGCCACGGCCAGAGCAGATTTTCCCGAGCGGCCACTCCGGAGGGACAGTAGACTGACAATACCTCTCACTTTGCCTGCTCCGAACGATTAGCGGCCGCTAGATCGCCCGCACGGCCTAGGAGCGCCGCTAGTTGTTCGGGCGACGTGTCACCCTGAACTTCAATACGAGGCATACGCAGGAGAGGATCCAAAGGCCCCGCAACACCGTGCGCTGTTGAAAAAGCAACCCGATAGCCCGCCCGTCGAAGGATCGGCATTGATCGGGCGTCGTAGACGCCGAAAGGCGCTGCCATGGTGACCACGGGTTGACTGAGTTCGCGTTCCAACATTCGGCGCGAGCCGACTGCCTCAGCCAGGAGTTCGTGCCCGGCCAAGTGGGACATCGGCTTGTGCGTAGCAAGGTGCGAGCCAAATCGAGTTCCGCGGCCGGCAAGTTGGCGTATAGTGGACCAGCTCATGAGAGGCGCTGGTTCGCCATAGTACGAATCCCAATCAGCGCGACCGCCAACACGGTTAGTTACTACGAAGACCTCAGCGGTGAAGTCATTTCGTTCTAACGCCGGTTGAGCGTACTCAGCGAAATCCTCGTATCCATCATCGAAGGTGATCACCACTGGTCGGCCCGGTAGCGTGCGCCCGGCTACCCGCGCGTCTGCGAAGGCACGACTAGAGATAGAATGATAACCGAGGCGGCGGAGCATTCGGAGCTGTTCGAGAAACAAATCGGGCGTTACTCGGTAGCGGGTGAGAGCGGCCGGGCCATCGGCGGCAACTCGATGATACATGAGAACTGGTACTTGTGCGGTACGTTCGGTGCGATAAACCTTAGAACGGCTTGCGATCGCGCCGCCATAAACAACGGTGCGCTCTACTTCCGGGTCAAGAGGGACACCATGGTTTCCGGTCCGGATAACGGGCTGCGAGTTCTTGGAACACGGCGTAGACTTGCGAAAGCGGTGAATCGCGTAGAGTTCCGTCTCGAGTGTTTCCTCAAGAGTGAAACCCGGAACGGCAGACAAGGCCGCCACGATGCCGGCTACGCCGAAAGGATTGTCCCAGTCGAAGCCTGTACGGCTGGGCTCGTCGACGAGGAGGTGGGCGTGCGCAGTAACGAAGCATCCGCCTGGCTTAAGCGCATCCGCGACTCGCGCGGCAAAGGTGTCGAGCTGTGCCTGATCTCGGAGGTAATATAGAACCTCTGAACAGATGATCAGATCCATTCCCTGGGGAAACGGGTCTGAACTGAGATCGAATAGGCGAAACTCAACCTCAGGTCTGTCACTGCAGCGCTCTGCGGCGCGCTCGATCGCCTTTGGGGAGATGTCGACGGCCAGAAGGTGCTCCACACCCCGTTCGGCCAATAGCAGCGTGAACAGTCCCTCAGCGCAAGCAATCTCCATGGTGCGGCCAAGCTGCCCCGGTGGAAGGATCTCCAATGTCTGGCGATATTTTTCCACCTCATAGGCCGAAGTGTAATTCCAGGGATCCTCCGACGCGAAAATCGCGTCCCAGTAAGCCGGCTCGTTCACACTGGCAGCAGTGGTATCTTTCAACGCTATGGCCCTGGTAGTCACCATAGCCGGTGCTTTGAGCACGGGATTCGATGCTGGGAGAGGAGGACCCGCCTCCGGCATTGGCCACCCTCCAAAGAGATCCGCGACGGCGTCACTAAGGCAATCGCGCAGCAGGCCCAAAAAGCGCTTCCGCCGGTCCCCGTGCCGCCGTAGCCGGGCTATACGGCGCAAGTTACGTAGCAGAGCGCAGATCATGGCGAACGTAAGACGCGTCCTGCCTCCGGCGGCATCGATCGACCACCCCCAACCTGATTCAGCAGCGAGACTGCCAACGACGGATGTGAGTGAGACGGAGCCGTCGAGCGGAACAACGGTAAGTAGACGCTCGTTCCGGCAAAGCGCGTGCAGTACCAACCGGCCCGTCGGCACGGGAGGCACGGTCGCGCGGGCAAGATCAACAGCGACGACGCTCACCGGGCCGACGCTAAAATCCTTGCCGGCCGGTAAGCCGGGGGCCAGCACAGAAAGGGTGTGCTGCCACAACGCCAGCCGGGTACCCGGCCTGACGGTCTCGAACTCGCACCAGATGCGGTCGGCATAGTCACTCCACTGCCCGGCTGCGGCCACGAGTTCAGCCGTCGAGCGAACCTTTAGCGCAATCCGAACGCCATGAAGGAACGATGCGGCAATGATGTTCTCGTAGCCAAGAATTTCTTGCCGACCGGGCAATAGGGCGAGTAGGTCGCCAGGATTGACTGCCCGGTTGAGGCATGTAGCGGCAGCCCAGACGGCAGTCTTCACCCGGCTGATATGCGACGGAACTTCGCCCGGCAGAGCGTCAACGCCGCGTTCGGTAGCCCGGACATTGAGCATGGACCGGCCGAGGTCGATAACTTCTACCGCGTTGGCTACGAGCATGCAGGGATCGCTTGTAAGTGATCCCTCGCTAACCCGGTAGAAACTCAGAATGCGGTCTAACCTCTGGAAGCGAAGCCCACGCGCCGCGAGTCGCAGCCACATCTCCCAATCCTCACAGATCGACCGGTCTGACCGCATTCCACCGATCGCAAGATAGGCCTCACGAGGAACAACGGCACTGTGGATCGCGAGGGCGCAATGGTCCGCGAAAGCTGTGAGTGCGCGGTCACCGTCCAGATCCGGCGCTGGCATTTCGGGTAGTTCCCGACCGTCGGGCGTTACACGACGATAGCCGCAGAAAGGAATTACCGCGCCCCCTCCGGCTATCGCCTTGGGCAGCAGAACGGAAAGGAACTCGGGTGCGACCCAGTCGTCCGCGTCGAGAAAAACGAGGAAGGGCGTCGAAGCGAGCGAAACCGCATAGTTCCGGGCCGCAGCAGCTCCAGCGTTCCCCTGCTCGACAAGTAAAAGGCGGGGGTCAGTGGCGGCAATTTCCCTCACGAGAAACGCGGTTCCGTCCGTTGAGCCATCGTTCACGACGATAGCCGTCCAGTCGGCAACACTTTGGGCGCAGAGGCTCTCCCACGTGCGCCGAAAAGTAGCCGCAGCATTGTAAGCAGGGACGATAAAGGTAACTGACGCGGTCACCGATCTTCTCCCGCTGGCAACGAATCTGCCGTTTCACCCAGAAGCCGTTCGCCGAGAACGGGAGGCGGTGGAGCATCGAAGTGGAAATCAACATCTCCGAAACTTGCCCGGAACCAGCGGAGCGTTCTCGCGATACCCTCCTCGAACGGGATCCGGCACTCCCATCCCGGCAGAATCTTGCGCGCGATAGTAAGGTCGGGTCGCCTGTTAGTGGGATCCTGCGGTACCGGTGGTAGGTGCACGATGGGGACGTCGCCTACCAGGTCGGCGACATAGCGAGCCATATCAATGACGGAGACTTCGCGGTCATGCCCGATATTCAGCGGCCCCGAATACTCGAAGGTATCGCGCCAGAAAAAACGGGATAAGCCCTCCACGACGTCGTCCACATAACCCCAACTCCGGGTCTGGCTCCCGTCGCCGTACACAGTGATTGGCTGACCGGAGAGAGCCTGGGTCAAAAAATTTGAGACAGCGCGGCCGTCGTCAGGGCGGGTACGCGGACCATACACATTGAAAAGCCGCGCGACGCGAACATCTGTCTTCTTCGTCCTTTGATACTCAAAAAGAAGCGCCTCGGTGCAGCGCTTGCTCTCATCATAGGACGACCGTGGGCCGGTGCAGTCCACTGAACCCCTGTAGCTTTCCGGCTGCGGCGACACGAGCGGGTCGCCGTAGATCTCCGACGTAGACGTGAAGCCGATCCGCCCGCCCGGCACTAACAGATCGAGCAGGCGCATGGCGCCAATCAGATTGGCAGAGATGGTCCGGCGTGGTTCAGTCATGTACCACGGCGGAGACGCCGGAGACGCAAGGTGATATATTTCGTCGAACTGTTCGTACGACTGAAAGGTCTCGACATCATTGATAATAACATGAAGACGTTCGTCTCTGACATGGGCAATGTTCTGCTTGCGCCCTGTCCAAAGATTGTCTACAACTACTAGCTTATCGATGTCGCTCCTCAGAACTAGCCGATCGACGAGATGAGAGCCTAAAAAGCCACAGCCACCAGCAATAAGTATTTTTTTCATTACACATCCCTCTGCCACTGTCTCTTTCGAGAAATTGATCGGGCCTCAAATTCCCGCCCGCCTGTATACATTAATCAACTATTAAGTGCTCGGCCTATCACTGACGGATGGCGCCTGATATTCCCGATCAAACGCGCATTTAGACTCATTTGCTTCAACGCGTCTGCCCAGCAAGATAACGTGATGCCGTAGTCACGCCCTTGTGCGCTGGATGCAATTTAAAGATGCTTATCTTTCTCTTACCGAATTTTGAAAACCGTGTGCATGCGACTCTCTTCTCTCCGACGAGGTGCGACCGAAGTTTGGGGACCGAGTGTAGGAAGCCGCTCGCGTACTCAGGAAACCTAGCTCCCCCGATGCTAGCCATTCCAGGTTTGCAGTTCAAACGCAACATCGTGGAAACAACTATATCATCGAACAGCGAGGCTGGCGCGATTATACCCTCTAGAGCGCCGTGGATGGTCCGACATAACGATGTTCCAGAACGAACCCCTTCGTCGATCCTCTCCTGATCAGGCCGGGTTTCTACTCAGCGTGGACTGAAGGTTGCGGCCCGCATAACCGGAACCCTCACTAGGAAATATCAAAGCGAGCTCGGAGGCGCGGTAGATGCAGGCACACAGGGGTCTTTACAAGTCACATAGCGGCGGTAAGCTGCACTAGGCAGCGGTATTGCCACCGCTCTACGCATATGAATGCGCGTAAGGTTATCAACGAGCTGATCATGTATTTAGACGAAGCGGGCGATTGTAGTATTTTGTGGGTCGGAAAGCAACCCGTGAACGGCGGCGGCGACGAAATCTACGATTCGAAAGTCGCAAGCCACCTACCAAGTCATTTTCACTTAAACCACATGCTTCTCAAGCCGCAAAACCACAAGGAGCGTGCTATTGCGCTCCTACAAGGTTTACCGCACCCACGTTACAAGTACCGCTCCTCCGAGATTGTAAACTCGTTTATAAACGCGGCGGAAAAGAGCGATCATGTGATTATATCTTGGGAATCTTTTGACTACCTAGCCGCGTTGATTACAAGACCAGTGACTTTGATTCTGCATAATATTATTAGTGATGTTCTGCTTCAGGTCTTCGATACAAGAACAATTCCAACCATTGCAGCCGCTCATTCTAGATTCTGGGAAAGTCGCCTTTACAGGCGTCCGAATGTAAGACTCGTAGTACTGTCGAAGCGTGATGCTGCCTTAGTTCGACACTTGGCACCAGGAACTCGACCTTATATCGCCCCGCCAGGCTCACCGCCCGCAACTTTGCTACAGACGGCTGCTTTCATTCCGGAAATCGTACTGTCGGGTAGTTACGACTGGGCGCCTAAACGGCGCGACGTCTCTATGCTGCTTCGCGAGATCGAAGCTTCGAACCATTCTATGGTGTTTCGCCATGATCGACCGCTCCCAGACATAAGGGAGCTACCAGGTCTCTCGAACTTGTCTACTTTCATCCAACATGCGGAATATGCGGATGGACTACGCATCGGTCTTATACCAGATAGCTTTCTTGGCGGCTTCAAACTGAAGGCGTCCTACTATGTCGCAAATAATTGCATGGTCGCTTCGCGTTCCGACATCCGTGGTGAGTTTTCAGGATTGCCTTTCAGCGACGAATTCGTCCGATATGTTCCGAAGGTCTCCGACTTGATAAGCCTGATGAAAGAGCTTTCCGATAAAGCTGACGCGAACATGCTGCAACGCTGGTCGGTTTTCAAAAACGCCTGCGTTGACCACTTCACCTGGGCTAGAACCGCAGCTGTTATTCGCGACAGTCTCAGGTGATTCATGTTGGCGTAGGAGCGGCCTCCCGTGCTTAATCGTCGCGCGCTGTGTTCTCGATAACGTCGACGATCTGTGATTTAAGGGCAGCATCATCATACTGCTTGAAAGCTTCTATCGACGCGCGTGACATTGATTCAAGCAAGCTCCTATCACTCATAAGCTTGACGGCTGCGTCTTCCATCGCCGGAAAGTCACCAACCGGGACTACATATCCTGTGCGGCCATTGTGTATGATCTCCGGCGTACCCCCAATGTCAAAGCCTAACGCTGGCACGCCGTTACCCAATGCTTGGACCAAGGAACCTGAAAAGTTCTCGGGCCAAAGAGATGGAACCGCTAATATGTCCAACTCCTGGTAAACTCCGGCGATTAGGCTTGGTTGTATATAGCCCACGTAATCTACCCAAGTGCGTTCCTGGGCGAATTGGCGCACCTCAGTTGCCAATGCTCCGGCGCCTGCAATAACCAATCTGATTTCCGATCGCTGTCTGAGCCGGTCAGCCATCTCGAGTAGCTGCAGAATCCCCTTATCACGCTCGAGCCGCCCCACGTAACCGATAGTGAAATACTTGCTTTGCCCCCGAACCCGGGGCGTCACGTTGTATTTATTAGGGTTCGGTATCTGAAAGTATCTTGCTTGAGGTAGCCGAAGAGCGGCGCGCGTCTTATCAACGATCTGCCGGGATGGACCGATAATTGTGAGTTTCGCAACTGTATTCAAAGCGGCGCGACTGGTAGCACCGGCGACTCTGCATGCGCCACACTGTCTGGCACACGCCAGACCATTACGCGTCATGCCCTTATTGACACATATAAGGGCGTAATCGTGCAGAAAAATGACAACCGGGATTTCCAAAGCCGACACTTGCCGGATGAGATCGAACCCAAGCCCGCGAAAAGAGTGTACAATCGCAAGATCTACACGCTCGAGCTGCTTCAGCCTATGGAAGTCGCTCCTGCTGAGAGGTGCGAGAAGTTCCATCAAATAGAAAACGGATTTTGCGCTAAGTGGACCCGTTTCTAATGGCGTGTAGGGCCGCCAAGTCGAGGCGAGCCAATCGCCTTCACATCTCTCACTGATATTGCCAATCAGCTCAAACCGTTTCTTATTCTGCCATCTCAACCTGACTATCCGATGCCCCTTGGCTTCCAGAGCCTCTGCCACGTTCTGGGCCGAGATCTCTGCACCTCCTGGCTTGTCTGGGTGTAAATAACTGCCGATCTGCAAAATGTTCATCTATTCTTCACCCCAGTTCATATCATTTCTTCTCATAAAAAAAACGTCATTTGCACGTTTGTTCACGTTTCTTTTGCATGCTCACCAGTTGGTATACGTAGCGAAGCTGGCTGGCGTCTAGCAGAGCTGCCAGTATCAGAACCACGATATAATAAACGATACCTGCATTTGTCGTCCAAATTGCCAGCCCCAGTGTGGCGGTAACGAGCTTACTAAGCGAAAAGATCGACGATCGAACATCTACCGCGGTCAGGATAACTTTCATATTTCGCAAGCCATAGATGGTCAGAGACGCGAAGACAGCACACGGCAAAAGCACGATAGCAACCACTTGGAAGGTTCGCGCCGCACCGGTAGCTACAATTACGGCCGTTATCAGTGCCATCAGCGCTGACGAGACGGCTATTTCGCTTGAACGTCTGATAGACGATAGGTACACATCGTAAAGATATACTCTCAGAAAGTGAATAAAAACTGCAATCAGCACCGGAATGGCTGGTACAATAAAGTCTCCTTCGGCTCTAACCACAAATATTAATCGCGTTAGAACCAAGGAAAGCACAACGCCATACAATCCTAAAGAAAACCAGATCGACTGGAACACTGCCGAGACGACTCCAAAGGCTTCGACCGCTCCGTCTCCCCCGTGCATGTGCGATCCGTCGTAGATGAGGCGTGCGCCCCACGTGTTTAAAGTAGAACCTAGTACATTTAGGCCACGCACGGCAAGATCTACCGCGAGAAATATGGCTCCTGCAGTTTCGGCTTCGATTGACGATCCAAGGGCTAGTCGTGCGGTAGTTAAGCTGATTCCAGTGGTTATGGAACTAGACGCCAATGACCATCCCTCACCGGCCAACTTCTTCAGTACAGCGATTTCGAAGGGCGAATCCTTGGGCCATTTTGTTCTGAAGTAAACGAGGCCGTAGACTGCAGAGGAGGCTCCGAACGCGATCGCGGTGATTAGCCCATCGTTCGCTAAGATTGTGGTCGATACTGCGGTCGCACCAGTGGCGATCACTTTTAACAAAACAAAGCGGCTGTACTTACGCTGACTTCCGGTGAATCGGACGTGGGTACTTGCCATGTCTAAGATTATGCATCCGCTGCATACCACGCCGCTCGCCAGAACGAACATAGCGGTATTCGGGTCATGCAAGCAGACAAACACAGTGGCAGCTAGAACGGCAAGAGTTAATGCTGCCGCCGTTGTCCAAAGCGTGGCCATTCGGACCGCGCTAAGAAAGGCTCGTCTGAATCGCCGGCGGCGCATTCCTGCATGCCGCGCGAGAACCATTCGGAGCCATTCTGATATAAGGGCAGCAGCGAAAATCCCGATAGCCAAGGACAGAGAGAACTTCGCGTACTCCTCTACCCCGAGCAGGTTGGCTGCAACCAGAAGCAGGACCATCTGGATCGCTGCCGCGCACATAGTTGCGAATGCGGAAGTCATTCTTACTCCTCGGCAGCTGATCTGTCTTGATATCCCGATCATAACACCTGCTCTATCTTAGAAGCGCGCTTCTGCCGCTTTGGGATAGGCAAATGCCTTCATTACAAGGTGAGCAAACCTATCAAACTTACATCAGGACAATTTCCGCTATGGATCAAGCATAGCTCTGTCCGTACCCTTTCAAGGATTTTAACCTCCAGTCATCAGACCGTAGCCCGGGATGGCGGGTCGGCTACTCAAGATGATATCTGTAAATGATCAGCGACCTCCGATTTCGTAAGGTGTTTTGTGCTCCGCGATCGGCCAGGTGTTGCATAGCAGTGTCACTCTGGTTCGCTACGAAGCTTGGAAGCGGCTATGATGCATAAGAATGTTACAACGAACTTCGGCGTGTAGATCGCACCGTATGTTAAAGAGTAGCATGCAATCGCGGCTATTGCGGGAATTCTCGAACGCGGTATATCCCTTGCTACGATGCAGCCTGTGACCAATAGAATCAGGATTGACCCAAGGATACCGAAGTGTAATAGAGCAGATGCTAAAGCGTTGTTGATCGACATTCGCCAATCTATCAAAGCCGCTTCTGCTGGAACACCTAATGATATGTACTTCGATATAATTATATCCTCGGCCAATTCGATCGTTCCAGGCCCAACTCCAAATTCAGGATACTCGTTGATCACATCCCATGCGGCCAGGACTGACCCATACGTGCGGTAGGTGGTGCTGTAATCTGATCCTGAGCTGACCTTCTCCAAGCGCGTTTCTATAATATCCCCGCCGACAGCAAATAGCGCCGCAGCGGCAGTTAACACGAAAGCTGTGGATGCTATGCGGGATATAAGAAAGCGTTGGCCGCTAGTGCGATCAAATAAAGCACTTGCCATTATCACAGGAAAGGAAACTAGAACGATCGGGCTTCTTATCAAAGCAGATAGTGCCATGGCATAAAAAACGGCCCAATGGTACTTACGCTTACTCCGCCCGGACCAAACGTAAATAGTGATCATGAGAAAAGCACTTGTCGCGACGTAGGAGGTTTCAGATGTAAATAGCTTCGGACGATATCCTCCGAGTGCGGAATCTCGATCTGCCATGGCGTAAAAGTCATACTCGCGCGGATATAAATTCATGTAGTCTGCAATTACGTCCTTCAGAGGAGTTGCAATCTCCAGAAATAGCAGTGCGCAATAGCACGGTAGAAAAATCGAAACGATACTATGAACCCTTTTGCGGCCTAAACGGGCTAATGTATACGATCCGAGGTAACCAATAATCAATCCGTAGGTAAATTGCGCTGTCGCGAATGTTCTTTCTTGTAGAAAATATGAAGATTCCGGAGCGAGCAAAGCGACGGCAAAGAATACAATTGCCGGTAGCGCAACGAACACAATAAATCGCGGCGACCACACGTCGGAGTGGCACAATAAGATCACTAATCCGGGCAGCGCGGAAACCATCGGCACGGTTCCGCCGCTTATCGCCAAAGGTATGTCGGTGTAGATCCCGAAGAATAAAACGGCGGTTCCGATTATGAAAAGCGGATTCAATCGCGAGCTGGATTTGACGTTTGGAAGCAGTGCCAACACTCCTGTTATGATCGGCGTTGTCGCCTTTCGCGTTCATTGACCCATTATCGTCTATCAATCAAGCGGCAGTTGACTCGGCGCCGGTCAGCGGCAAAGATTGAAAATGGTAGCGAGGTCGCGGTACCAGGCCACGAAGGCGCGCACGCCGTCGGCGAGCGGCGTCTTCGGCGTGAAGCCGGTGAGGGCCTGCAGGAGGTCGGCGCTCGCGAAGGTGCGCGGCACGTCGCCGGGCTGCATGGGC
>NZ_JACDIS010000019.1 GCF_013839525.1 Chthonobacter rhizosphaerae | reverse complement strand
ATGAAACAGCCCGTAGAACAAGACCGTCTTGTGTCCTCGCCCGGTCCGACGTAAGCCCTTGAATCAACAGAGCCGCACGTCAGACCACGGCATCGGAAATGGCGTCACACCCTGTCGGGTGCGCCACCGTCCTCCACCAAATGGTCTGCGAGCGCTCTCATGATCGTCGTTTCGACGGTCGGGGCGTCGACCATGGCGTCTTGCTGTCGGGTTTGCTTGATTTGCGTGTTGGCGTCGGGCTTCACTCGTAACGACCTCGCGGAGCGGCAGCATCGCGGCTCCGGCCGCGGCGGCGTCGCCGGCGACCTCGGAGAGGAGGAGTTCGGGCCGGGCCATGCCGATGCCGTAGCGATGCCGGCCCCAGAATTGGGCGCGGGCGATCAGCATGCGGGCGAGCGGCGGCGGGGCCTGTCCACCGAACACGATCGCCTCGGGATCGAGAACCGCCGAGAGCGTGTTGATGAGGCGGTTGAGCAGCGGCATGACGCGCTCGATCCAGGCCTCCACCCCGGGCCAGGTCGGGTCGACCGGTCGCACAGGTCCTCGATCCCGTCGACTGCCACGCCCTCGGCGCGAAGCGCATCGATCAGGGAGCGCAAGGCTGGGCGCTTCACCGTTTCGTCCGGGTCGTGGATGCCGCTGAGTTCGCCCGCGTTGCCATGTGTGCCGATCAGCGGCCGACCGCCGACCACCAGGCCGCCGCCGTACCCGTAGTTGAACGAGGGATAGCCGAAGCTGCGCTTGCGCAGGCCAAGCCCTTCGAGGCCAATACGGCATCAAGGTCGAGTACTCCGACGTCAAGGGCGCCCAAGCGAACCAGCAGCTGATCGCCGTGCACGAGGCCGGCCAGGACGCGCCGGTAGACGCCTATTTCGTCGTCGGCGGCGACTATCCGCTGCTTTCCGCCGGCAAGGTCATCCCGAGCCTCAACTTTGCGGCGATCCTGCCGTCCATGGACGCCTACGACCCGGCCCGGGCCGACGTGGTGGCCGGCAATGCCCACGGCGGCACCTTCAACCTCGTCCATCTGAACCAGACCGCCATCGGCTACGACAGCGCCTTCGCGAAGCCGGAGGACGTGCCCCAGACCTTCGACGACCTGCTCGCCTGGGCCGAGAAGAACCCGAAGAAGCTCGCCGTCACCCTGCCCTCCAAGGGCGGTTCCGGCGGTGGGTTCATCTATTCCGTCGCCGCCAACGCCGGACACCTTCACGCTCGATCACTGGCGGAGCGTCACCGCGGCGAGCGGAATCATCGGCGCGCTCGCGAGCAGCCTCGCGATTGCGGTCGTGGTGACGGTGGCGAGCGCGGCGGTGGCCTTCCCGACCGCCTGGGCGATGGCGCGCTTTCCCTTCCGGCTGAAGCGGGCGGTGGACGTGTTCATCCTGGCGCCGCTGATCGTCCCCGGCCACATCGTCGCCGTCGGCATCGGCAAGATCTTTCTCGCCTATGGGCTCGCCTATTCGGTCGCCGGCGTGATCCTCGTCCAGATGGTCGGCACGCTGGCGATGATGATCCGCCTGCTCACCGCGGCGCTGGAGACCATCCCGGACGACCTGATCGAGGCCGCCAGCTCCCTCGGCGCCGGCTGGCGTCAGGTGTTCCTCAACCCGATCCTGCCGTTGTCCGTGCCCGGCTTGATGGCGGGCGGCCTCCTGTCCTTCATCGGCAGCTTCGAGGAGTTGACAGAACCTTCATCGTCGGCGCGCCTGTCATCCGGACGTTGCCGGTCAAGCTCTACATCTATCTCGACCCCTACGCCCTGCCGTTCCCGCTCGCCTCCATCGTCGCCTTCATCCTGCTGGTACCCGCCGTCGCCATCTTCGTCCTCGCCGGGCGGATCACGCGCGACGACATCATGGCAGCCGGGATGGGCAAGCTCTGATCCCTCTCCCCTCGAGAATCCCGGAAAGACACCAATACGATGTCCGTTGCCAATGCCGCGCCCACCCTGAAGCCCTCCCGCCTCGCCGACATGCTGTCCCGCCACGGTCGCCACGTGCTCGTCATCGCCCATCGCGGCCACTGGGCGCATGCGCCCGAGAACTCGATGTCCGCCATCGAGGCGGCGATCGCTGCCGGCGCCGACATGGTCGAGATCGACACCCAAGCGACGGCGGACGGGCGTCTGGTCGTGATCCACGACGAAACGCTCGACCGGACCACCGACCGCCGGGGCGTCGTCGCGGATCTGCCGGTGGACGTCGTCAGGGGCGCCCGGCTCCGCCATGGCGCCGGCGGATCCGATGCCGCCCTGACGGACCAGCGCGTTCCCCTCCTCGCCGAGGCGCTGGAGGCCGCGCGCGGGCGGATCGCCGTCAACGTCGACGTGAAATACGCCCGCGACACGGATGCGGTCGGGCGTCTCGTCCGGGATCTCGGCGTCACCGACGAGGTTCTCCTCAAGACGCCGACCGACCTCGACGCGGCACCGTTCGCTGCCCTTTCGCTGTCCTGGTTCGGCCATGTCCCGCACATGCCGATGCTCGCCGCCCGGCCCGGCCGCTTCGCGGAGGACCTCCGCCGGATCGAGGCGCTGCGGCCGCCGGTGGTCGAGGTCCACTTCTCCGCGCTCGACGATCTCGCCTCGGCCCGAGCGGAACTGGAGCGGCAGGATACCCGGCTCTGGGTCAACACGCTGGAGGTCTCGCACGATCTGGATCTCAGGGACGGTCGCGCCGTGGTCGATCCGGACGGCGTCTGGGGCCCGCTGATCGAGGCCGGCGTCGGCGCCATCCAGACGGACGCGGTCGATGCGCTGGCCGCTTATCTCGGCAGTCGGGGGCTCCTGCGGTGACCCACGGCCTACCGGATCGGCTGCGGATCGTCTCCGACATCGCCGACGAAGCGGCGGCGCTGGCGCTGTCCTTCTTCCGTCGGCACCGGGACCTCGAGGCGCGCAGCAAAGGCATGAACGACCCGGTATCCGAGGCCGACGTCGCGGTGGAGCGCTTCATCCGCGGTCAGCTCGCGGCCGCCTTCCCGGGCGACGGCCTCCTTGGCGAGGAGGACGGCGGCGAGCTCGCCGAAACCGGATACTGGGCGATCGATCCGATCGATGGCACCACCAACTTCCTGCGCGGCTCCCCGCTCTGGGCCGTGTCGATCGGTTACGTGCGGGCCGGCCGTCCCCGGCTCGGTGTCGTCGTCCTGCCGGCGTTGGGCGAGCGCTTCGCCGCCCAGGAGGGCTTCGGCCCCTTCGTAAACGGTCGTCGCTTCACGCGGGCTGCCGGCGGTGGCGCGTCCCGCGTCATCTCGCTCGGCGACAGCAACGACGACGATCTTTCCGCGATGGCGGATCTCTACGCAGACCTCCGTCGCACCGGCCACATCGTCGAGTGCTTCCGCTGCACCGCCCTCGGCCTCGCCTTCGCCGCCAAGGGGATCGTCGACGGCCACGTCCAGCGCCGCACCACGGTCTGGGACATGGCCGGCGGGACCGCGCTCTGCCTGGAGGCCGGCCTGACCGTCTCGGTCGGATCCACGGCGACGCCGAAGGGCTGGTCCGTCGAGGCGGTGGGGTGACGGGGCGCGCGTGACCAGCGACGTCCGGGTGCGCAGCACCGCAGCGGGAAGTGGGGCGCGTCCGTCCTCTCGACGACGTGTCCCTGCTGCGGTTCCGCTTCGGCTGAGACGGATCGCGTGGAGGTCCCGCGAGCCGATCGCCGGCGTTTCACCGGCCGGGTCAAGGCGCGGCCCGGGCCGGCGCGCGGCCCGCGTCCGTCAGCGCGATCCGCCGCTCGCCAGCAGCGCAAGATAGTCCCAGACCACGGTGGCGGCCGCGAGGGCGGTGATTTCGGACACGTCATAGGCCGGCGAGACCTCCACCACGTCCATGCCGACGAAGTCGAGGCCGCCGAGGCGGCGCATGATCGCCTGGACCTGCCAGGGGTGGAGGCCGCCGAACTCCGGCGTTCCCGTGCCGGGGGCGAAACCGGGGTCCAGGCTGTCCACGTCGAAGGTGAAGTAGGCGGGCCCGGCGCCGACCACGGCCCGGACCCGGTCGGCCACCGCCGCGGGGCCCTGCTCGTGCACGTCCTGGGCGGTCAGGATGGTGACGCCCTTGCCGACCGTCCAATCCCAGACCTCCTTCTGGACCGGCGAGCGGATCCCGATCTGGATGGTGCGGGCCGGGTCGACGAGCCCCTCCTCGATCGCGTGATAGAAGGGCGAGCCGTGCCCGTAGACCTGGCCGAAGTTGTCCGGCCAGGTGTCCACATGGGCGTCGAAGTGGACCATGCCGACCGGCGCGCCGACGCGCGCCTTCAGGGCGCGCAGGAGCGCCAGCGAGATGCCGTGCTCGCCGCCGATGGCCAGGAGATGGCCGAGGCCCGCCGCCTGGGCCTCGATGAGCGAAAGGCTCTTCTCGATGTCGCCGAGGCTGATCTCGAAGTCGCCGATGTCCGCGAGGTCGAGCGCCAGAGGGTCGATCCAGAAATGCGGATGGTCACCGTCGGTCAGCATCCGGCTGGCGGCGCGGACGGCCGCCGGGCCGCCGCGCGTTCCGGTCCGGTTGGTCACGCCGATGTCGAGCGGGATGCCGGCCACCACGAAACGCGCCGTCCGATCGGTGGACCGCACGCCGAGGAAGCTCGGCGGAACGGCGAAGGTGGGGGTCTGTCCCATCAGGATGGTCTCCGGTTGACGGCCCGCATGCTTATCCGACCCGCTCGGCCTTGGCGACGACCCGGCGGCGACAGTGGCGAGAAATCATGCGGTCCGTCATGGATCCGCTGCAAGGATCGGATCAATTGGGGGTCGAGATCGTTGGACCCATAGCCGGGTGACGGCATTTTGAGGTGGTATAGACGAGAGGATGTGTTGATCGTGCGGCGATTCGGGCGGTTCACCGGAGAGGGTCAGGCGTTGGGCAAAGCTTCCAAGCCCATCTTGTTCGAACAGGTCGCGGCTCTGGTGCACCGGAGAGCCCCGGGCGGCGGCCTGCAGATCCTGATGGTGACGACGCGGGAGACCGGCCGCTGGATCCTGCCGCGCGGCTGGACCATCAAGGGCCTGAAGCCCCACGAGGCGGCCGAGACCGAGGCCTTCGAGGAGGCCGGCGTGATCGGCAAGGCCGACCGCAAGCCCTTCACGGTCTACCGCTACATCAAGCGCTTCCCGAAGAAGACGGCGGCCGTGGTGGTCGCCGTCTATCCCATGACGGTGGAGCGGGAACTGGACGACTGGCCGGAGAAGGGCCAGCGGGACGTCGCCTGGGTGACGCCGGAGGAGGCGGTGGCGCGCGCCGGCGACCCGGGCCTCATCCCGGTCATCACCCAGTTCGTCGACGCGTCGGCCGCCGAGGAGATCGACCGGCCGACCGCCTGACCGCCGGACGAGGCCGACCGGGCGGCGCACCGGTTCCGTCCGCCGTTCACCCTCCAGCCGCTCAGGCCAGGCCGTCGAACAAGGCCGTCGACAGATAGCGCTCGGCGAACGACGGGATGATGATCACGATCGTCTTGCCGGCGAACTCGGGCCGCTGCCCGACCCTGACCGCCGCCGCGATGGCCGCGCCCGACGAGATGCCGACCGGGATGCCTTCCAGGCGTGCGGTCAGCCGGGCGGTGGCGAGCGCCTCGTCGGAGGAGATCTGCGCCACCTCGTCGTAGACGGCGGTGTCGAGCACGCCCGGCACGAAGCCGGCGCCGATGCCCTGGATCTTGTGCGGACCCGGGTTGCCGCCCGAAAGCACCGGGCTTTCCACCGGCTCCACCGCCACGATGTGGAGTCCGGGCTTGCGGCTCTTCAGCACCTGGCCGGCGCCCGTGATGGTGCCGCCCGTGCCGATGCCGGAGACGAACACGTCGATGTCGCCGCCGGTGTCGGTCCAGATCTCCTCGGCGGTGGTGCGCCGATGGATCTCCGGGTTGGCCGGGTTCTGGAACTGCTGCGGGATGAGCGCGCCCGGGATGGTGGCCACCAGCTCCTCGGCGCGGGCGATCGCGCCCTTCATGCCCTTCGGGGCCTCGGTCAGCTCCAGTTCGGCGCCGAGCAGCTTCAGCATCTTGCGCCGCTCGATGGACATGGATTCCGGCATCACCAGGATCAGCCGGTAGCCCTTGGCGGCGGCCACGAAGGCGAGCGCGATGCCGGTGTTGCCCGACGTCGGTTCCACCAGGGTGGTCTCGCCCGGCCGGATCCGACCCTCGGCCTCCAGGGCCTCGATCATGGCGACGCCGATGCGGTCCTTCACGGAGGCGATCGGGTTGAAGAACTCCAGCTTGCCGACGAGGCGCGCCGCGACGCCCTTCTCCTCGGCGATCTTGTCGAGCCGCACCAGCGGCGTGTCGCCGATCGTCTCGGTGATGCTGTTGTAGATCTTGCCGCGGCCGCGGCGGGTCTCACCGGTCATGATGCCATGTCCTTCAAGCGCTGTGGGGGCGGGGACGCCCCTCGACCGAGAGGGCGCGACGCGAGCCCCCGAGTGACCGCGATCCTATCTCCGGCCCGCGCGTCGGGCCAGAGACGGCGTGGAAGCGCGGCAGCGTCCCAGGCAACGGGTTTCCGCCACACGGGCCGTCCGGAGAAAACCATTCCTTCAGCCGACGCCGGTGGATCCGAAGCCGCCGGCGCCCCGCCCGGTCCGGTCGAGGCTCGCGGCCTCCTCCAGGCGGGCGCGCGAGACCGGCGCGATCACCATCTGGGCGATCCGCTCGCCGCGCCGCACCACGAAGGGGTCGGCGCCGAGGTTGATCAGGATCACCTGGATCTCGCCGCGATAGTCCTCGTCCACGGTGCCGGGGCTGTTCAGCACGGTCACCCCGTGCCGGACCGCGAGCCCGGACCGGGGCCGCACCTGCGCCTCGAAGCCCGGCGGCAGCGCGATCGCGATCCCGGTGGGAACGAGGGCGCGGGCGAGGGGCCCTAGCGTGATCGGCGCGGCGCAGGCGGCGAGGAGGTCCATCCCGGCGGCGCCGGTGGTCTGGTAGGCGGGCAGCGGCAGGTCCGCCCCATGGGGCAGGCGGACGACGGCGACGGTCGGTTCAGTCATCAAGGGTGCGGATCCGGAACGGGTCAGGGAGCGGCGCCGAGGCGCGCGGCGATCACCCGGACGAGGCGCTCGGCGACCTCGTCCTTGGTGAGGGTCGGCCAGTGCTCGGCGCCATCGGCCGAGATCACGTGCACCGTGTTCCTGGTGCCGCCCATGACGCCGGTTTCCGGCGAGACGTCGTTCGCCACGATCAGGTCGGCGCCCTTCCGGGCGAGCTTGGCGCGGCCGTTCGCCTCCACGTCGTCGGTCTCGGCGGCGAAGCCCACGACCACGGCGGGCCGGCCGAAGCCGAGCTGGCCGATCGCCTTCAGGATGTCCGGGTTCTCGGCGAGATCGAGCACGGGCGGCCGGCCGGAACCGTCCTTCTTGATCTTGGACGATGTTTCGGTGGCGACGCGCCAGTCCGCCACCGCCGCCGCCATCACGGCCACGTCCGCCGGCAGCGCCTGCTCCACGGCGGCGAGCATCTGGCGGGCGGTCTCCACCTTGACGACGGTCACGCCCGGCGGATCGGGGATCGCGACCGGCCCGGAGACGAGCGTCACCGAGGCTCCGGCCCGGGCCGCGGCCGCCGCGATCGCATGGCCCTGACGGCCGGACGAGCGGTTGGCGATGTAGCGCACCGGATCGATCGGCTCCAGGGTCGGGCCCGAGGTCACGATCACCCGGCGGCCGGCCAGCAGGGCGCCGCCGCCCGCGCCGGCGAAGAAGCGCTCCACCGCGGCGACGATCTCCAGCGGCTCGGGCAGCCGGCCGACGCCCTCCTCGCCGCGCTCGGCCATGCGGCCGGAGGCGGGCTCTATCACCACCACACCGTCGCGCTTCAGGGTCTCGGCGTTCCGTCGGGTGGCCGGATGGCTCCACATCCGCGGGTTCATGGCCGGGCAGACCATGACCGGCGCCGTGGTGGCGAGAAGGCAGGTGGACGCGAGGTCGTTGGCGAGGCCGTTCGCCATCTTGGCCATCAGGTCGGCGGTCGCCGGCGCCACGAGCACCAGGTCGGCCTCCCGCGACAGGCGGATGTGGCCGATCTCCTGCTCCTCGGTGAGGTCGAACAGGTCCGTGTGGACGCGCGTCTCGGTGAGGGCGCCGACCGCGAGCGGCGTCACGAACTCCGCGCCCGCCCTGGTCAGGATGGCGCGCACACTCGCGCCGCGCTCCTTCAGGCGGCGGATGAGGTCGAGCACCTTGTAGGCGGCGATGCCGCCGCCGATGACGAGGAGGATGCGCTTGGAGGCGAGCATGGGACCGGTCCGTCGGTGGGCCTGAACGGCGGGACCCTAGCGGCAACCGGCCGGGAAGGCAAAGCGGCAGAAGGGGCCGTTCAAAGCTTGCGCAGCATCACGGTCTCGATGGCGTGGCTACCGCCCTTGCGCAGGATCAGGTCCGCCCGCGGCCGCGTCGGCAGGATGTTGTCCTTGAGGTTCGGCAGGTTGATGCGGTCCCAGAGCCCGTTCGCGATCGTGACCGCCTCCTCCTCGGAGACCTCGGCATAGCGCCGGAAGTAGGAGCGCGGATCCCGGAAGGCGGTCTCGCGCAGGCGCATGAAGCGCTCCACGTACCAGCGGCGGAGGTCGTCCTCGTCCGCGTCGATGTAGACGGAGAAATCGAAGTAGTCCGACACGAAGGGCACCGCCTTGCCGTCCTTCGGCAACCGGCTCGTCTGCAGGACGTTCAGCCCTTCCAGGATCAGGATGTCGGGCTTGTCGATGGTGATGGTCTCGCCCGGCACCACGTCGTAGACGAGGTGGCTGTAGACCGGCGCCGTCACCTGGGGCCGCCCCGCCTTCACCTCGGACAGGAAGGACAGGAGCGCGGGCAGGTCGTAGCTCTCCGGAAAGCCCTTGCGCTCCATCAGGCCCTCGGCCTTCAGCACCGCGTTCGGCAGCAGGAAGCCGTCCGTCGTCACCAGGGCCACCTTCGGGCTGGACGGCCAGCGCTGCAGCATGGCCCTCAGGATGCGGGCCGTCGTCGACTTGCCCACCGCCACGGACCCGGCGATGCCGATCACGAACGGCATCTTGGCGTCCGAATGCCCGAGGAAGCTGCGGGTCGCCCGGTGCAGGCCCTGGGTCGCCTCCACGTAGAGGGAGAGAAGCCGCGACAGCGGCAGGTAGATGTCCGACACTTCCGGCAGCGACACGGGGTCGTTCAGCGCGCGCAGGCGCACCACGTCCTCCAGCGTCAGCGTCAGCGGCGTGCCCTGGCTCAGCGAAGACCATTCGGCCTTGGAGAAGACCTGGTATGGCGAGACAGTCGTCCGGGCGGTCTGGTCCATCGGGATCACCTCGACCAGCCGGGGTCGGGCCGATCGCACAACGGCCCGCGCGCGCCGGAAGGGCCGCGAGCTCTGAATATGACGGTCTTCTATCACGACCGATCTTGCGATTGCGTTAGTCTTTCGGCCGTTGCGCCTTCTCGACGAGGCCCGAACGGCCGGTGCGCCCGGCAAGTTCCGCCATGACGGCCTCGAGCTTCACGTCGGCGAGCGCCAGCACCACCAGGAGATGGTAGAGGAGATCGGCGGTCTCGGAGGCGAGCCCGGCCTTGTCGCCCGAGACGGCGGCGATCACCGCCTCCACGGCCTCCTCGCCGAGCTTCTGGGCCGCCTTCGGCATGCCCTTGGCGGCGAGCTTGCGGGTGTAGGAGGTCTCGTCCCCGGTGGCGAGCCGCTCGCGGATCACGGCCTCCAGGTCGTCGAGCGTGAAGTCGCTCATCGGGGCCCCGCGAGTTCGGACGGGTCGAGCCGCATCGGGATGCCGGCCGCCGCCATGTGGGCCTTGGCCTCGCCGATCGTATGGGTGCCGAAGTGGAAGATGGAGGCGGCCAGCACCGCGGTCGCGTGCCCTTGAAGGATGCCCTCCACCAGGTGATCGAGCGTGCCGACGCCGCCGGACGCGATCACCGGCACGGTCACCCGGTCCGCGATGGCGCGGGTGAGCGGCAGGTCGAAGCCGATCTTGGTGCCGTCCCGGTCCATGGAGGTGACGAGGAGCTCCCCCGCCCCGAGCCTCACCACGTCCTCCGCGAAGGCGAGGGCGTCGATGCCGGTGGCCTTCCGGCCGCCGTGGGTGAAGATCTCCCACCGGGGCGCCTCGTCCGGCCCGCTCACCCGCTTGGCGTCGATGGAGACCACGATGCACTGGTCGCCGAACTTGTCGGCGGCCCGGCCGACGAAGGACCGGTCCGCCACCGCGGCGGAGTTGATCGACACCTTGTCGGCGCCGGCCAGCAGCAGCGCGCGGATGTCGTCGTTGGTGCGGATGCCGCCCCCGACGGTCACCGGCATGAAGCAGAGGGCGGCCGTGCGCTCCACCACGTCGAGGAGGGTGCCGCGCGCCTCGTGGCTCGCGGTGATGTCCAGGAAGCAGAGCTCGTCCGCCCCGGCGGCGTCGTAGGCGGCGGCCGCCTCCACCGGGTCGCCGGCGTCGCGCAGGTCGACGAAGTTGACGCCCTTGACGACGCGGCCGTCCTTGACGTCGAGGCACGGGATGACGCGGGCCTTCAGCATGGGCCGGCCTCCTGCCGGGCGATCAGCGCCAGCGCCTCGGCGGCGTCGAGCCGCCCGTCGTAGAGCGCCCGGCCCGTGATGGCGCCGTCGAGGATGCGGGCGTCCGGCTCCAGCATCCGGGCGACGTCGTCGATGGACGCGAGACCGCCGGAGGCGATCACCGGGATCGACACCGCATGGGCGAGCGCCAGGGTCGCCTCCATGTTGAGGCCCTTCAGGATGCCGTCCCGGTCCACGTCCGTGTAGACGATGGCGGCGACGCCGGCGTCCTCGAACCGGCGGGCGAGGTCGACGGCTGAAAGCTCCGAGGTCTCCGCCCAGCCTTCCACGGCCACCTTGCCGCCCTTGGCGTCGATGCCGACCACGATCCGGCCCGGGTGCCGCCGGGCCGCGCCGCGGACGAGGTCCGGGTCGCGGAGCGCCACCGTGCCGAGGATGACGCGCGCGACGCCCTTCTCCAGCCAGCCGTCGATGGCCGCGTGGTCGCGGATGCCGCCGCCGAGCTGGACCTTCATGGCCGGGGTGACCGCCGCCAGGATCGCGTCCACCGCGGCGCCGTTGACGCTCCGGCCCTCGAAGGCGCCGTTGAGGTCGACCACGTGCAGCCACGGGAAGCCCAGCGCCGCGAAGCTGCGGGCCTGGTCGGCCGGGTCCGGGTTGTAGACGGTGGCCTGCCCCATGTCGCCGAGCTTGAGGCGCACCGCCTGCCCGTCCTTGAGGTCGATGGCCGGATAGAGGATCACGTCACGGCCTCCAGGCCAGGAAGTTGCGGATGAGCGCGAGGCCGAGTGTCTGGCTCTTCTCCGGGTGGAACTGGGTGCCGACGACGGTGTCCCGACCGACGATGGCCGTCACCGGCCCGCCGTAGTCGGTGGTCGCCACCCCGTGCGCCGGGTCGTCCGGCACGAAGTGGTAGGAGTGCACGAAATAGGCGTGGAGGCCGCGCTCGCCGGTCGGAACGTCCGCCAGGATCGGGTGCGGCCGGACGAGGTCGAGCGTATTCCAGCCCATGTGCGGCACCTTGAGGGCCGGGTCGGCGGGCGTGATCAGCCGCACCTCGCCGCCGATCCAGCCGAGGCCCTCGGTGGTGGCCTTCTCGCGCCCGCGGGCGGCCAGGAGCTGCATGCCGACGCAGATGCCGAGGAAGGGCTTGCCGCCCCGAAGCACCACCTCGTCGAGGGTCTCCACCATGCCGGGCACCGCGTCGAGGCCCGCCTTGCAGTCGGCGAACGCCCCGACGCCGGGCAGGACGACACGGTCCGCGCGCCGGACGACGTCCGGATCGGCCGTGACCTGGACCGCGCCCGCATAGCCGGCTTCCCGGGCGGCCCGCTCGAACGCCTTGGCGGCCGAGCGCAGGTTGCCGGAGCCGTAGTCGATGATGGCGACGCTCATGTCCGGCGGCCTTCTCGTTCGGGAAAGAGGCCGATCACCCCGGACGCGGCCGACCGGGGCGCGGCGGGTCCGGCGGGGGCGGGCGCGGGGGACGGACCCAGGCCGCTCAGCCAGTCCTCGAAGAAGCGCCGCTCGGCGGTGTCCCGGTCCCGGCCCTCGACGACGCCCACCAGGGCGAAGCCGCGCCGGGCCAGCGTCCAGCGTCGCATGGCGTTCGCCTCCAGGGCGAACCAGACGGAGAACAGGATGGCGATCGCCGTCGAGGGACCCTCGCCGACGAGGCGGCCAAGGAGGCCGATCGCGATCGAGCCGGCCAGGAAGCCGAGGAGCGGCCACCACATGCGCCGGTAGGGCAGCCAGAGGATCGGCACCAGGAGCGCCGGCCAGGCGAAGCCGTCCTTGACGAAGGCCACTCGGTCCGTGTCCGACGCGCTCCGCCCGTCCGCCGACGGCGCGTGCACCGTATAGAGGGTCATGGCCGTCACCCTTCCAGAACGCCCTTCGTGGAGGGCACCTTGTCCGCCTGGCGCGGGTCGATCGCCACCGCCTGCCGCAGCGTGCGGGCCAGCGCCTTGAAGCAGCTCTCGGCGATATGGTGGTCGTTCGAGCCGTAGAGCGTCTCCACGTGGAGCGTCACGCCGGCGTTCATCGCGAAGGCCCGGAACCACTCCTCCACCAGCTGGGTGTCGAAGGTGCCGATCTTCGGCGTGTGGAACGTGGTCCGGAACACCAGGAAGGGCCGGCCGGAGATGTCGATCGCGCAGCGGGTCAGGGCCTCGTCCATGGCGAGGTGGGTGTCCGCGTAGCGGGTGATGCCGCGCTTGTCGCCAAGCGCCTGGCGCACCGCCTGGCCGAGCGCGATGCCGACGTCCTCCACCGTGTGGTGGTCGTCGATGTGGAGGTCGCCCTCCGCCCTGACGGTGAGGTCGATCAGCCCATGCCGCGCCACCTGGGTCAGCATGTGGTCGAAGAAGCCGACGCCGGTGGAAATGTCCGCCGTCCCGGTGCCGTCCAGGTCGACGGCGACGGTGATGTCGGTTTCGTTCGTCTTGCGCGACAGGCGGGCGGTGCGCACGGGCGTCCAGGCTCCGGATCCAAGGTCAGAAAACGCCGGTGTTCTAACAGGCCGGGCGGGCGTTGCAAACCGTCGTTCAGGGCGCGCCGCCGTCCGTCGCCGCGAGCGCCGCCCGCGCCTCCGCCCGGACGGCCTCGTCCGGATCGGCGAGGAGCCGGTCGGCGGCCGCCGCGAGCGCCGCGGGCGCGAGCCGGCCGAGCGCCCACACCGCCGCGCCGCGGACGGGGGCCGAGGCGTCCCGCGTGAGGTCTTCCACGGCTCCGGCGAGGGCCGGCTCGCCGCTGTTCCCGGCCGCGATGGCCACGTTGCGGACGAACCGGTCGCGGCCGATGCGCTTCACCGGCGAGCCGGAGAAGCGCTGCCGGAAGGCCCCGTCGTCGAGCCGGAGAAGCTCCTGGAGCGGCGGCGCCTTCAGGTCGTCGCGGGCGACGAGCTTCGCCTCCCGGGCGGCCTGCGCGAACTTGTTCCACGGACAGGCGGCGAGGCAGTCGTCGCAGCCGTAGATCCGGTTGCCCATGGGCTCGCGGAACTCAGCCGGGATCGGCCCGTCGTTCTCGATAGTCAGGTAGGAGAGGCAGCGGCGGGCGTCGAGCCGGTAGGGCGCCGGGAAGGCCTGGGTGGGGCAGGCGTCCAGGCACGCCCGGCACGAGCCGCAGTGGTCCGCCTCCGGGACGTCCGCCTCCAGATCGGCGGCCGAGAAGATGGTGCCGAGGAAGAGCCACGATCCGAACGCGCGGGAGACGAGGTTGGTGTGCTTGCCCTGCCAGCCGACGCCGGCCCGCTCGGCGAGCGGCTTCTCCATCACCGGCGCGGTGTCGACGAACACCTTCACGTCCCGCCCGGTCTCCCGGGCGAGGAGGTCGGCGACCTCCTTCAGCCGGCCCTTGAGGACGTCGTGATAGTCGCGGTTGCGGGCATAGACCGAAAGGTTGCCCGTCTCGGGTCGGGACAGGGCGGCGAGCGGGTCGTCCGCCGGGCCGTAGTTGAAGCCGAGCACCAGGATGGACCGCACCTCCGGCCACAGCACGCGCGGATCGGCGCGCCGTTCCAGCGTCTCCTCCATCCACGTCATCCGGCCGTGATGTCCGTCCGCTACGAACCGGCGCAGGCGCTCGTCGGCGGGGGCGAGCGAGCCGGCCCGGACGACCCGGACCACGTCGAAGCCGAGCGCCGCTGCACGGTCGCGGACGCGTCTCGGCAGCCCTCCGGCGGAGCGGCCGTCGGTCAGAAGTCCAGGTCCGCGTAGCTCGGCGAGGCCGGCAGGCCCGGGACCTTGTCGGCGAGGAGCGAGCGGAACGACGGCCGGGACTTCACCCGGGCGTACCAGCTCGTCGCGTGCGGATCCTCGTCCCATGGCACCTCGCCCAGATAGTCCACCGCCGAAAGCTCCGCGGCGGCGGCCAGATCCGCGAAGGTCAGCCGGTCGCCGGCGAGCCAGTTTCGGGTTCCGGCCAGATAGCCGATGTAGCGAAG
The DNA here is from genome assembly GCF_013839525.1 of Chthonobacter rhizosphaerae. Lineage (GTDB taxonomy): Bacteria > Pseudomonadota > Alphaproteobacteria > Rhizobiales > Pleomorphomonadaceae > Chthonobacter > Chthonobacter rhizosphaerae. The sequence continues at coordinate 49,318 of NZ_JACDIS010000019.1, read as the reverse complement.
ATGGTGACGGATGTTGAGACGCGCAGCCCTCAGGATCTGGCTGTCGGGAGCGCCGCCGCCGCGCGCGGCCGGGATCTCCAGCTTGAAGATGCGTTCATGGACGAAATAGCTGGTCACCTCGTCCTGGACCTTGTGGACGAACCAGTCCACGAGGCGGCGCATCTCGGCGCGCCCGTCCGGGTGGTTCGGCATCAGACGGCGATCGCCGAGCGCGTAGCCGCGGGTCTCGTCCACATATTCCATGATGGCGGACGGGCCCACGATCGGCGGCCCGTCGTTCTCCACGAGGACCGGCACCTGGCCGGCCGGATTGAGGGCCAGGAAGTCGGGCCGCCGCTCCCACGGCCTCTCGATGACCAGTTCCACCTTGGCTTCGTGCTCGGCCAGCATCAGCCGCACGAAGCGGGAGGACGCGGAGAATGGGTGGTGGTAAAGCTTCAGCATCGGCGTCCTGATCCGGGACCATCGCTCCGCCTCGTCCGGGGGCGCACGGAACGACCGGATGCGGCGACGGCATCCCGTTCATTCGTGCAAGGGCGGTTGCGGTCCGTTGGAAAGCGGGCGGCTTCGATATAGAGCCGTCCCGACCGGTGAACAAATAGTTTCAAATCGCCGCCATCCAGGAACGGGGCGGTGATTTTTTCCAAATGCGGAGACAGTTTATGGATCTTGTGGTCCTTATCAAAGCGCTGATTCTGGGTCTGATCGAAGGGCTGACCGAGTTCCTGCCCGTCTCGTCCACCGGGCACCTGCTGCTGGTCGGCCATTTCCTCGGCTTCACGTCCACCGGGCGGACGTTCGAGGTCCTGATCCAGCTCGGCGCCATCCTGGCGATCCTGACCGTCTACGGCGAGCGACTCGCCCGCATCGCCCTCGCGCTGCCGACGGACCCGAACGCGCGGCGCTTCGCGATCGGCGTCCTCATCGCCTTCCTGCCCGCGGTCGTGATCGGCATGCTGGCCCACGACTTCATCAAGACGGTCCTGTTCGAGACGCCGGCCGTCGTCTGCACCACCCTCATCATCGGCGGCGTCATCCTCCTGCTGGTCGACCACATGCACCTGAAGCCGCGGCATACGGACGCCACGCGCTATCCGCTCGGCACCTACCTGGCGATCGGCTTCTTCCAGTGCCTCGCCATGATTCCGGGCACGTCCCGGTCGGGCGCCACCATCGTGGGCGCCCTCCTGCTCGGCGCCGACAAGCGGTCCGCGGCGGAATTCTCCTTCTTCCTCGCCCTGCCCACCATGGCCGGCGCATTCGCCTACGATCTCTACAAGAACCGCGACCTCATCACCTTCGACGACGCGGCCGTGATCGGCGTCGGCTTCGTGGCGTCCTTCGTGGTGGCCGTCCTGGTGGTCCGCACCCTGCTCGACTTCGTGTCCCGCCACGGCTACGCGCCGTTCGCCTGGTGGCGGATCGTCGTCGGCACGCTGGGCTTCCTCGGCCTCTGGCTGGTCGGCTGACCGGCCGGCGCGAACGAAAAGGCCCCGGGCGGGACCGGGGCCTTTGCGTCGGATTCGGTGCCGCGCGACGGGCAGCCGTCCGCCCCCGGCGCGCTGGGGGCGGGTGCCGGAGAGGTTTCAGACCGGCTTGTGACGGTCGTACTGGCCGTGCCGCATGTAGCGGTAGAGATAGGTCGGCAGGATGGCGGCGAGCGAATGCGGCTCGATGCCGAGGCCGGCCAGCGTGCGGTCGTCCCGGATGGCGTCCTCCGAGACCACGTTGTCGGTCTTCAGGAGTTCCACCTGGTCGAGGGTCAGCGGCGCCCCCGGCAGCCAGGCGGTCAGCTTGGCCAATGCCTCGGCCGCCCCGAAGGGCAGGTTCACCAGCGCGCGCTTGCGCTGCGTCTCCTTGAGGACGATCTCCATCAGCTCGCGGAAGCTCTTCACCTCCGGTCCGCCCAGTTCGTAGACCGTTCCGCCCGGCACCCGGCCGTCCGCGGCTTCGGCCACGGCGGTCGCCACGTCGCCCACGTACACCGGCTGGAAGCGGGTGCGGCCGCCGCCGATCAGCGGCAGGGCCGGCGCGAAGCGCGCCATCTCGGCGAAGCGGTTGAAGAAGTCGTCCTCCGGGCCGAACACGATGGAGGGACGCAACACCACCGCGTCCGGCATGGCGGCGAAGGCGGCCGCCTCGCCGGCCGCCTTGGTGCGGGCGTAGGCCGACGCGGAGCGCGGGTCCGCCCCGATCGCCGACACGTGGACGAACCGGGTTGTGCCGGCGGCCTTGGCGGCGTCGGCGACCACGCGGGCCCCCTCGGCCTGCACCGCGTCGAACGTCTGCGCGCCCGACGGCGCCAGGATGCCGACGAGGTTGATCACCGCGTCGGCCCCGGCGACGGCGCGCTCCACGGAGCCGCGGTAGCGCAGGTTGGCCTGGACGGCGTGGATCTGACCGACGATGCCGAGCGGCTGCAGGTGGCCGGCGAGATCCGGTCGGCGCACCGCCACGCGCACGCGCCAGCCCCGCCGGGCGAGCGCCCGGACCACGTGGCGACCCAGGAACCCGGATCCGCCGAACACGGTGACGAGGCGTCCGCTGCCGGTGATGGTGGCCATGGCCTTCAGCCCTTGCGATCTCATGAGACATGGGGGGGACCCGCGCGCGCCGCGCGCGTGGCCTGTCGGCACCGTGTCTAGCCAAGGGCACGGCCCCTGTACAGCCGTGTTTTCGCCGATGTCCGGCCTTCCGGCCCGCCCCGGCGGCGCCGTCCGGGTCCGCCGGGGCTCCTCGCGTCCACCCGCAAAGAGCCGTTGACAAGGCGTTCGGCAGCCCTTATTGACCGCCCTCGACCACAGCCCCTGTGCCCAGGTGGCGGAATTGGTAGACGCGCAGGTTTCAGGTACCTGTGCCGCGAGGCGTGAAGGTTCGAGTCCTTTCCTGGGCACCATCGGCGACAGCCGGTCAGCGTCGGCAGATCCATCGGTCCGCACCGGGCCGGACGGATCGGCCGGTCCTACCAACGATCCGGCCCTGTGATCATCGTGGCGGTCCGCCCGGACCGCCGGTCCTCTGACGGCCGCGGGTCACGGCGGCGAGCCGGAGCCCCGCTCTCCGTCGCGCCACGTCTCATTCCGGTTCCGGGGCCCGATGACGATCCGAATCCATCAGGGCGACCTGCCCGATCTCGACCACTACGGCGACGTGGTGGCCATCGACACCGAGACCCTCGGCCTCAATCCCCATCGCGACCGGCTCTGCGTGGTGCAGCTCTCCCCCGGCGACGGCAGCGCCGACGTGGTGCAGATCGCGCGCGGCCAGACGGCGGCGCCGAACCTGGTGCGCCTCGTGGGCGATCCGGCCCGGGTGAAGGTGTTCCACTACGCCCGGTTCGACCTCGCCGTGCTCTACCGCACCTTCGGCGTGATGGCGACGCCGGTGTTCTGCACCAAGATCGCCTCCAAGCTGACCCGCACCTATACCGACCGGCACGGCCTGAAGGACGTCACGCGGGATCTCCTCGGCGTGGAGATCTCCAAGCAGCAGCAGTCCTCCGACTGGGGCGCGGCGCAGCTTTCCCAGGCGCAGGTCGAGTATGCCGCCTCGGACGTCCTCAACCTGCACGCCCTGCGGGAGAGGTTCCTCGCGCTCCTGGCCCGCGAGGACCGGATGGCGCTCGCGGTCGCGTGCTTCGACTTCCTGCCGACCCGGGCCGTGCTCGACCTTTCGGGCTGGGCCGAGGACGACATCTTCGCCCACATGTGATCGCCGCCGGGCCGTGGGGCGACGCCGACCGGCGTCGTTCGACTAGGAATTTAGAGACTGTTGATCCATATGATGGATCCGACCGGACGTCCGCGACGGATGTCCGGCCTCTTCGTGCGACCCGTGCCGCTCGCCGGCAACCGGCCGCCACACCTTGGGACCGTTCCGTCGTGACCCGCTTGGCCGCCCCCGCCAGCCCAGGACCGACCGCCTCGCGCCCGCGGGCGCTGACCGCGGAGCGCCGCGCCGTCTTCGAGCGGGCCGCGCGGCAGAGCCGGCGCGTGCGCAGGCTTCGGCGCGCCCTTCCGGCGCTCGGGCTCGTGCTCCTCCTGTCCGTGGTGGCGATCGGCGTCGTGACCCGCATCGAGATCGCCCTGTCGGTCGGCGATGTCCGGATCAGCGCCGAAGGCCTCTCGATGGATGCGCCGAAGCTGTCCGGCAGCGACGGCAAGGGACGGACCTACGAGGTGACCGCCGAGCGCGCCGTCCAGGACCTCTCCGATCCGAAGAGGATCCGTCTCTACGGGATCAGCGCCACCGTCCGGCAGGCGGACGGCCGCACCGCCGATTTCACGGCGGGGTCCGGTCTCTACGACGCCGGCGGGCAGAGCCTCGTGCTCGACGAGGATCTCACCATCCGCGGCAGCGACGGAACCAGCGCCGACCTGAAGACCGCCACCATCGACCTCGCCACCGGCGAGGTGGAGAGCGACGCTCCGATCGCCTTCTCGTCGTCCCTCGGGTCCATCGAGGCCAAGGGCATGTCCGTGGGCGAGCGAGGCGGAGCCGTGACCTTCCACGACGGCGTCAGGATGACCGTCGACCCGAACGCCATCAGGCAGCAGGGCAATCCCGTCGAGACATTGGACCAGGGCGATCGAGGCCCGAACAGCGAAGGACAACGATGAGCATGGATCGTATCGGCGCCTTCGGGCGTATCGGCCGGGTCGCTCTGGCCGCCGCCGTCGCGGGTCTCGCGTCCGCCGCTCCGGCGGCCGCCCAGACGGAGCAAAAGGCCCAGACGGAGCAGCCGGCCCAGCAGGCGCCGCAGCGCCAGACGGGCACCCTCTCCAATGCCTTCGAGGGCCTCGGCGTCGCGGGGGACCAGCCGATCCAGTTCGAGGCGGAGTCCCTGGAGGTCCGCGAGCGGGACCGGATGGCCGTGTTCACCGGCAACGTGGTCGTTCGCCAGCAGGATACCGTGCTGAAGACCGCCTCGCTGACGGTCTACTACGAGGGCGAGGCGCCGGGCGAGGGCGCCCAGCAGGTCCGCCGCCTGGAGGCGAACGGCAAGGTCCTCGTCACGTCCGGACCGCAGACCGCCAGCGGCGACAACGCCGTGTTCGACACCAAGGCGAAGACCATCGTGGTCTCGGGCAACGTGGTGCTCACCCAGGGCGACAACGTGATCCGCGGGCCGCGCCTCGTCATCAACATCGACAGCGGCCAGGCCAAGATGGAGGGCGGCCGGGTCCAGATGCTGATCGAGCCGAAGAGCCTCCAGCGCGACGCGAGCGGCAACTGACCAGAGCCCGACGGGGGATTGTTCCGGTGACGAGACCCTACGCCTTCGACGTCCAGCCCCCCGCCGGGCCGGGCCAGCGTCTCGATACCGACGCGGACCTCGTGGTGGCCCACCTGGCCAAGAGCTACCGCAAGCGCCAGGTGGTGCGCGACGTCAGCCTCGTGCTCCGGCGCGGCGAAGCCGTGGGCCTCCTTGGGCCGAACGGCGCCGGCAAGACCACGGTCTTCTACATGATCACCGGCCTCGTGCCGGCGGACAGCGGCCGCATCGTGCTCGACGGCTACGACATCACCGGCTATCCGATGTACCGCCGCGCCCGGCTCGGCATCGGCTACCTGCCCCAGGAAGCCTCGATCTTCCGGGGCCTCAGCGTGGAGAACAACATCCGCGCCGTCCTGGAACTGGTGGAGAAGGACAAGACCCGCCGCGAGGCGGACCTCGACAGCCTGCTCGACGAGTTCGGCCTGAAGCACTTGCGCAAGCAGCCGGCGATCGCGCTCTCGGGCGGCGAGCGGCGGCGCGTGGAGATCGCCCGGGCGCTCGCCACGCGGCCGTCCTTCATGCTCCTCGACGAGCCGTTCGCGGGCGTGGATCCCATCGCGGTCGGCGACATCCGCCACCTGGTGCGCCACCTCACCGCCCGCGGAATCGGGGTGCTGATCACCGACCATAACGTCCGGGAAACGCTCGGTCTCATCGATCGCGCCTACATCCTCCACTCCGGGACGGTGCTGGTGGAGGGCGATCCGGAGACCATCATCAACGACCCGGACGCACGGCGCGTTTACCTCGGCGACCAATTTACGCTTTGACCTGATCGGTCGAAGTGTCATACTCGAAGCAAGAATTGGACCAAGACCCTGGCAGAGTGATCGGGATCCATGGCGCTGTCCGCCCGTCTGGAAATGCGGCAAAGCCAATCGCTGGTGATGACTCCCCAGCTGATGCAGGCGATCAAGCTTCTGCAGCTCTCCAACATGGATCTCGTCGCCTACGTCGAAGCCGAACTGGAGCGCAATCCGCTCCTGGAACGGGCCGACGAAGGCCCCGCCCGCGACGGTCCGGAGGCGGAGCCGGCGCCCGCCGCCCTCGATGGCGAGCAGGCCGACTGGTTCGAGAACGACGGCGCCCCCTCCACCGAGCGGGTCGAGGCGATCCTCGACACCGACGTCGCCAACGTCTTCCCGGACGAAGCCCCCGGCGCCGCCGAGCGGGGCCTCCTCGACGCCGGCGCGCTCGCCGGCGACCAGTGGTCGTCCGTGGGCGCCGGCGGGTCCGGCGCCGGCGAGGACTTCAACCTGGAGAGCATCCTCACCGGCGAGCGGTCGCTGCACGACCACCTGACCGAGCAGCTGGTGCTCGCGGTCAGCGATCCGGTCGAGCGGCTCGTCGGGTCCGACCTGATCGACGCGGTGGACGAGGCGGGCTATCTCAGGGCCGACCTCGACCAGGTGGCCGAGCGGCTCGGCGCCCCGCGCGGGCTGATCGACCGGGTGCTCGCCATCCTGCAGACGTTCGAGCCGATCGGCGTCTGCGCCCGCTCCCTGTCGGAATGCCTCGCCCTGCAGCTCGCCGACCGCAATCGGCTGGACCCGGCCATGCGGGCGCTTCTCGACAACATCGAGCTCCTCGCCCGCCGCGACATGGCGCAGCTGCGTCGTCTCTGCGGCGTAGACGACGAGGATCTCGCCGACATGGTCCGCGAGATCGTGGCGCTCAATCCCAAGCCCGGCAACGCGTTCGGGACCACCGTGATCCAGCCCGTGGTGCCCGATGTGATCGTGCAGGCGGGCCCGGACGGCGGCTGGCTCGTCGAGCTCAACACCGACACCTTGCCGAAGGTGCTGGTCAACCAGACCTACTATGCGGAGGTTGCCCGCACCGCCAAGGGCGACACGGACAAGCTCTACCTCTCCGACTGCCTGCAGACCGCCAACTGGCTGGTGAAGAGCCTGGACCAGCGGGCGAAGACCATCCTGAAGGTCTCCGCCGAGATCGTCCGCCAGCAGGACGCCTTCCTGGCCAAGGGCGTCGCCCACCTGCGCCCGCTCAACCTGCGCATGATCGCCGAGGCGATCGGCATGCACGAGTCCACGGTGTCGCGCGTCACCTCCAACAAGTACATGGCGACCGGCCGCGGCATCTTCGAGCTGAAGTACTTCTTCACGTCCTCGATCGCGTCCGCGGAGGGCGGCGACGCCCATTCGGCCGAGGCGGTCCGGCACCGCATCCGCCAGATGATCGACGGCGAGCATCCGGACGACATCCTATCCGACGACACGATCGTCAAGAACCTGCGCGACGCCGGCATCGACATCGCCCGCCGGACGGTCGCAAAATACCGCGAGGCGATGCGGATCCCGTCCTCGGTCCAGCGTCGCAGACAGAAGCAGATGCTTGCCACATCGTGAAGAGGTGCAGCCGGTCTTTGTTCGTTGACTTCGTGCGGTGAGGTCACTAAAGAGCGCCCGGTTCATGGCTTGGTGCGACCGACGAGGGCCGCGCCGGAACCGCCCGATCGGAGCGTTCGCGGATAGAAGGAAGATCGTCCCCACGTGGCGTCGTCGTCAGACGCGCGACGGCCCTGGAGAGAACCGCACGGCGGCCGCCTCGACGGCCCGGAAGGCGGCGGGACGAGAACAACGCGTCATCCCAAGGGAGGTCCCATGCCGCTTCGCATCTCCGGAAAGAACGTCGACATCGGTCAGGCGCTTCGCGTGCACATCGAAGGCCGGATCTCGGAGGCGCTGGATAAATACTTCGACGGCGGCTACACGGGCCACGTGGTGGTGGAGCGGGAAGGTTCGGGCTATTCCACCGACTGTTCCATCCACCTGGACACCGGAACGGTGCTTCAGTCGCGTGCGACCGCCCACGAAATCTACGCGGCCGCCGACCAGGCGGCGGAACGGATCGGCAAGCGGTTGCGTCGTTACAAGCGCAAGCTGAAAGGCCGTCATCCGGCGGAGAACGGGCGCGACGAGGACCGGAGCTTCGAGGCGCCGTCCTACGTGCTCGCGGCGCCGGACGAGGACGAGGAGGTCGCGGAGGATTTCGCGCCCGTCGTGGTGGCCGAGACGACGCAGCGGATCGCCACGACCACGGTCGGCCGGGCGGTCATGGACCTGGACCTCACCGGCGTGCCGGTGGTGGTGTTCCGCAACGCGGGGAGCGGCGCCATCAACGTCGTCTACCGGCGAGGCGACGGAAACATCGGCTGGATCGACCCGGCGCTCTCCGACATGTCGTCGTGAGGGCGACCGTCACACCCATCAACAGCAAGGGCGCCCCATCGCACCCGGCGGCGCTCTTAGCACAAAGGCTGGCATCATGGATCTGAGCGACCTTCTGCAGGTCGAGGCCGTGCTCCCGCACCTCAAGGCCAACTCCAAGAAACAGGCGCTGCAGGAAATGGCCGCCAAGGCCGCCGCGATCACCCAGCGCCCCGAGCGGGAGATCTTCGACACCCTTCTCCAGCGCGAGAAGCTCGGATCGACCGGCGTCGGCCACGGCGTCGCCATCCCGCACGGCAAGCTCGTGGCGCTCGACCGGCTCGTCGGCGTGTTCGCGCGCCTGGACAAGCCGATCGACTTCGACGCGCTCGACGACGAGCCGGTGGACCTCATGTTCCTGCTGCTGGCGCCGGAGAACGCCGGCGCGGACCACCTGAAGGCGCTTGCCCGGATCGCCCGCGTGCTCCGCGAGCCGACGATCGCGTCCAAGTTGCGCGCCGCCAACGACGCGGCCGCGATCTTCGCGCTCATCACCCAGCCGGTCGCGTCCAACGCCGCCTGAGCGAACGAAAAGGCCCGCCGGGACGGCGGGCCGACACGTTCGTCGAGTGATGGAAGCTCGTCCGGCCGGCGCTCGGTCCCGGCCGAGACGGACCGCGAGGCGTCCCGGCCCCCGTCAGGGGTTTCGGCCGGCCTCGCCGGGCCGGGGTCCGGCAGAAGCGACCCCCGCCGCCGATTGGACGGAAGGCGGCGAAGCAGACCGATCGGCCGAGCCGATCGACGTCAGACCTCGATCGCCGGTCCCCTTGCCGATCGCGCCTGCCGACGGGCTCCGCTTCAGTGCACGCTGACGGTGGTCAGCTCCGCCTCCATGGCGTTCGCCATGGCGGCTTCCCGGCTGTCCGTCAGCATGATCGGCGTGCCGTCGGCCGACAGAAGGGCCCAGAGCTTCAGGCCGGGCGCAAGGTGCGGCGCCTCGGGGAAGAGGGCGCGCACGTCGTCCGACGTGATGCGGCGGATGTAGGCGACCTTGCCGTCGCCAAGCTGCAGGAAAGCCGCGTCGGGCATGACCCGGTGGGCCGCGACCTTGTGGGCATTGTACTCGTTCATCACGAACCTCCTCGCGTCCGATCGGCTCTTTCGACCGTCGGACCAGTCACGAAGTCGCGGCTCGTCCACTGTCGGACCGAAACCGTTCCGTCGCCGTTAATGCGCCGGTCAATCCCGTCGGCGGACCCCTTTCGGGGGGACCCGCTGCCCGTTCTATGATTGGGAACGGACCGGAACCCGCCCCGGTTCCGCCGACCGCCGCACGCCGTCCGCGGGCGGGCATCGGGGCTCGGGGCACGGCCGTCGTCGACGGCTCCCGGTTCCGGTACGTCGGGGCGCCGCTTCGGATCAGCGGGCGTTGATTTCGATCTTGCGGATGACCCGCTCGGGTTGGGGTCGCACGAGGTCGATCGACAGGAGCCCGTCCGAGAGGTCGGCGCCGAGGATCTCGATGCCTTCCGCCAGGACGAAGGTTCTCTGGAACTGCCGGGCCGCGATGCCGCGGTGCAGATACTGGCGCGCCTTGTCGTCCACCTGCCGCCCCCGGATCACGAGCTGGTTCTCCTCCACGGAGACGTCCAGCTGGTCGCGGGTGAAGCCGGCCACGGCAAGCGTGATGCGGATCACGTCCCCGTGGGGGCCGTTGGCGGGAATCCGCTCGATGTTGTAGGGCGGATAGCCGTCGTTGGCGGCCTTGGAGACCCTGTCGAGGGCCCGCTCGATATCGTCGAACCCCAGGAGAAAGGGGCTCGAGAAGGTGGTCATGCGCGTCATCGATCAAAGTCCTCGCAAAGAAGCGACCTTGATGGTCCGGACCCGGTCGTCGGCGTCCGGAGGGCGTCTCCGCCCATCGTTGGCGAATATGGCGAGCCGGAGCGGTCCGTTCAAGACCGCGCCCCGGCTGCCGGAGTCAGCCGGCGCGGCCGGTCGCCGGGATCAGCCGGCGAGGGCGAGCGCCGCGCGCGGGTCCGGCGCCTGGTCGAGCACGACGATCCGGTTGCCGGACGGGTCGGTCACCGTGGCCGGGCCGGTCTCCGCCCCGATCCTGTCCCGGAAGCCGTCGTCGCTCCCCGGCACGACGAGGGTGGCCGCCATAAGGCCGAGCGTGTCCGGAGCCCGGACGCCTCCGCGGCTTGCCCAGACGTTGAGCCCGAGATGGTGGTGGTAGCCGCCGGCCGCTACGAAACAGGCGCCCGGATAGGTGGCCATCAGGTCGAAGCCGAGACGGTCCCGGTAGAAGGAGAGGGACGCGTCCAGATCCGACACTTTCAGGTGCACATGCCCGACCCTGGTGCCCTCCGGCGCGCCGGACCAGCCGCCGCCGGCCTCGTCGCCGGCCGCTACGACGCTCCGGATGTCGAGCGCGACGGTCGCCATCCGGATGCCCGTGTCGGTGAGCGGCCATTCGGACCGGGGCCGGTCCCGGTAGACCTCGATGCCGTTCCCCTCCGGATCGTCCAGGTAGAGGGCCTCGCTCACCAGATGGTCGCTGGCGCCGCCGACGCGCACGCCGGCGTCGGCGAAGTGCCGGACGAACCGGCCGAGATCCGCCCGAGACGGCAGCAGGAAGGCCGTGTGGAAGAGGCCGGGCGCGCGCGGCGAAGCCGGCTTGAAGTCCGGGCGCGCCGAAAGGACGAGGAGCGGAACGCCGTCCCGGGTGCCGAGCGCCACGCCGCGACCGTCCCGTGCCAGCGGCTCAAGGCCGATCACGGACCGGTAGAAGGCCTCCATCCGGTCGACGTCGCGGACGGCGAGGACGACGGGACCCATGCGGGTGGCGGACGGCAGGACGGGCCGGGCGGCGCCTTCGGTGGTGGTCGAAGCGGTCATGGCGGTCGGCTTTCGAGAAGGACCGGCCGTGCCGAGGGGCGCGGCCGGTATCATGGCCTCGAATGTAGGACCGATGACCCCGCCCGCGCGAGACCGCGAACGCTCAACATGCTGTTCGCCGTCGGTGAACGATCGGCCGGACGACCTCCTTCGGAAGATCGTCCAGCTGAACAGAGATCGTCAGCGATCGAGGCCGGCGATCAGCATGTATTTCTTCTCCACGAACTCGTCGATGCCGTGGTGGGAGCCCTCGCGCGAGTTGCCGCTCTCCTTGATGCCGCCGAACGGGGCGAGCTCGGTGGAGAGGAGGCCGGAGTTGATGCCCACCATGCCGTATTGGAGCTTTTCGCCGACCCGGAAGATGCGGCCGACGTCGCGGGCGTAGAAGTAGGCCGCGAGGCCGAACTCCGTGTCGTTCGCATAGGCGATCGCCTCGGCTTCCGTGTCGAACGGGAAGACCGGCGCCATGGGGCCGAAGGTCTCCTCCTTGGAGACGATCATGTCCTGGGTCACCCCGGCGAGCACCGTCGGCTCGAAGAAGGTCCCGCCGAGCGCATGCCGTTTGCCGCCGGTGACCACGCGGGCACCCTTGGCGAGGGCGTCGGCGAGATGCCGCTCCACCTTCTCGACGGCGTCCTCGGTGATGAGCGGGCCCTGGGTGACCCCTTCCTCGGTGCCGTTGCCGACCTTCAGCCGCGCGACCGCCGCCGCGAGCTTCTCCACGAAAGCGTCATAGACGCCGCGCTGGACGTAGATCCGGTTCGCGCAGACACAGGTCTGGCCCATGTTGCGGTACTTGGAGATCATCGCCCCTTCCACGGCCGCGTCGAGATCCGCGTCGTCGAACACGATGAAGGGCGCGTTGCCGCCGAGTTCGAGCGCCACCTTCTTCACCGTGCCGGCGGCCTGGCGCATCAGGAGCTTGCCGACCTCGGTGGAACCGGTGAAGCCGACGAGGCGCACCGCCGGATGGGAGGTCATCACGCCGCCGATCGCCGGCGCGTCGCCGGTGATCACGTTGAGGACGCCCTTGGGCAGGCCGGCCCGGTGGGCGAGTTCGGCAAGCGCGAGGGCCGTCAGCGGCGTCTCCGGCGCCGGCTTCACCACCACGGTGCAGCCGGCCGCGATGGCGGGCGACACCTTGCGGGTGATCATGGCGGCCGGGAAGTTCCACGGCGTGATGGCGGCGACCACGCCGACCGGCTGGCGGATCACCATGATCCGACCGTCCGCCCGATGGGTCGGCAGGGTCTCGCCCTGGATGCGCTTGGCCTCCTCGGCGTAGAACTCCACGTAAGAGGCGGCGTAGTCGATCTCGCCCCGCGCCTCCGCCAGCGGCTTGCCCTGCTCGGAGGTGAGGATGAGGGCGAGGTCGTCCCGGTTCGCCGTGATCAGGTCGAACCAGCGGCGGAGGAGCCGGGACCGCTCCTTCGCGAGGGTCTCGCCCCAGGGCTCCAGGGCGGCGCTGGCGGCATTCACCGCGACCGTGGTCTCGGCCGCGCCGTAGCGAGGCACCTTGGCGAGCACGGCGCCGGAGGCCGGGTTGGTCACCGGATCGACCGGCTCGCCGCCGAACGCGCCGTCGATGTAGCACTGGGTCCTGAGGAGCGACGGATCCTTGAGCGCGAGTGTCATGGTGTTCAACCCTTGGCCTTGACGAGCGCCGCTTCCAGCTTGGCGAGGCCCTCGTCGAGGACCGCGTCCGACACGGTGAGCGGCACCAGGATGCGGATGGCGTTGGAGTAGACCCCGCAGGAGAGGAGGATCAACCCCTCTTCGAGCGCGGCGGCGGTCACGCGCTTCGTCGCCTCCGCGTCCGGCTCGTAGGCGCCGCGCGACTTGACGATGTCGAAGCCGATCATGGCGCCGGGGCCGCGGATGCCGGTGATCGCCACCGTGTCGTTGCGGCGCGCGACGGCGGCGAGCTTGTCCTTCACCCGAGCGCCGAGGGCGTCCGCCCGGTCGCAGAGCTTCTCCTCCTCGATCACGTCGAGGACGGCGAGCGCCGCCGCGCAGGCGACCGGCGAGCCCGCGTAGGTGCCGCCGAGGCCGCCGGGCTCGGCGGCGTCCATGATCGACGCCTTGCCGAGGACGCCGGCAAGCGGGAAGCCGCCGGCGAGCGACTTCGCCATGGTGACGAGGTCCGGCTCCACGCCCGAATGCTCCACGGCGAACAGCTTGCCGGTGCGGGCGAATCCGGTCTGCACCTCGTCGGCGACCAGGAGGATGCCGTGCTCGTCGCAGATCGTCCGGAGCGCCACCATCAGGTCGCGCGGCGCCTCGTAGAAGCCGCCCTCGCCCTGGATCGGCTCGATCATGATGGCCGCGACCCGGGACGGCTCCACGTCGGCGCGGAACAGGAAGTCGAGCGCCTTCAGGCTGTCCTCCACGGTCACGCCGTGGTCGGCGACCGGGAAGGGCAGATGGTAGACCTCGCCCGGCATCGGGCCGAATTTCTTCTTGTAGGGCAGCACCTTGCCGGTCAGCGCCATGGTCAGCATGGTGCGCCCGTGGAAGCCGCCCGTGAAGGCGATGACCGCCGACCGGCCAGTCGCCGCCCGGGCGATCTTGACGGCGTTCTCGGCGGCCTCGGCGCCGGTGGTGAAGAAGATGGTCTTCGCCGGGCCCTTGAAGGGCGCCCGGGCGTTCAGGCGCTCGGCGAGCTCCACGTAGGGCTCGTACGGAGCGACCTGGAAGCAGGTGTGGGTGTAGAGCTCCAGCTGCTCCTTGACGGCGGCGATGACGCGCGGGTGTCTGTGGCCGGTGTTGAGAACCGCGATGCCGCCGGCGAAGTCCACATATCGGCGTCCCTCCACGTCCCAGAGCTCGGCGTTCTCGGCTCTCGCGGCGAACACCGGATAGGCGGAGGCGACGCCGCGCGGGACGGCGAGCTGGCGGCGGGCGGCGAGTTCGGCGTTGGTGGCCATGACGGAAGTCCTTGCGCAGAAAGAGGCGCGGCTTCGAACCGCGGCCCCGATCATCGCGCCGGTTCGCGCCGTCAGGCAGAGGCCGATTCGACGCCGCTCTGGTGACCTGTGGTCACCACCGGCGAGAGGCTGGCGTCCGCCGCCAGGGAGCGGGCCATCTCGTCCTTCAGCCAGCGCCTGAGCTTGACCATGACCGGGTCGGACCAGCGGCCGGTCTCGATCTGGATCACGTAGGCGCCGATCCGGATGTCGGTGCGCATCAGCTCCACGAGCCGGCCATCAGCCCGTTCCGCCTCTATCTGCAAGGGGTTGACCAGCACCACGCCCTGGCCCATCAGGGCCGCCTCGATGGCCACGTTGGCGTACCAGAGCCGCGGACCGTCGAGGGCCGGAACCGGATCGAGGCCGGCGGCGGCGAGCCAGTGGCGCCACTGCTCCCGGCTCTCCTCGTGGATGAGCGGCAGCCGGGCAAGGTCCGCGGCCCGGACCGGGGCGGGTCGACCGGCCAGGAAGGCGGGGCTGGCGACCGGAAAATAGCGAGGCGTCGCAAGGGGTTCGGCGGAGACGCCGGCGACCGGGCGCTCGCGGAAGCGGATCTCCACGTCCGCTTCGCCGCGCAGGAGATCCGGCGCCTGGTCGGTCGGACGGAGCACGATCTCGCGGTCCCGGATGGCGGTTTCGAGGGCTTTCAGGCGGGGCATCAGCCAGCGGGCGGCAAGGCCCGGGACGCACCAGATCCGCAGTTCGCCGCCGGCGGAGCGGGGCTTCAGGGCGTCGGTGGCCTCGCCGATCACGTCGAAGGCGAGACCCACCTGGTGGGCGTATCGTCGGCCGTCCGGGGTCGGCCGGGTGCCCCTCGGACCGCTGTCGAACAGGCGCGTGCCGAGAAAGGCCTCCAGGTTCTTCACGTGCCGACCGACGGCCGCGTGGTCGACGCCGAGCTCCTCCGCCGCCTTGCGGACGCTGCCGAGACGCGCCACCGCCTCGAAGGCGCGAAGGGCGACAAGCGGCGGCAGCGAGCGGGACATCGGGCACCGGCGGGGCGGGACGGAAGGCCGGATCCTAGAGCGCTTTCGCCGCCGAGGCAAAGCCCCGGCGCGACCGGCGGGCGCGCCGGCCCCGATCCGGTCGCGTCCCGGCCCGGCCCCGCGACGGCGCCCGCCAAGGCCCCGGCGTCGGCGGCGCCGATGGGGGCGTGTCGTCGTCGACGTCGGCCGGAAAGGCCGGACATCCGGTCGCCGCCGATCCCACATGACGGCGACGAACCGGGCCCTGTCGGAAGGCCGGGCCCGGAGCGCCCCGGCGGACGGAAACACCCGGCCGACGGGAGGGATGTGCCCGGTCGGCGGGACGGCCGTGACCGGTGCATTGACCAGTCGGCGCCGGACGGCGGGACGGTCGTCCCCGGTCAGCGGGTCCGGCCGGCCTCGTCGAGCGGGGGTATCCGCATGCGCAGGGCCGCGCCGGACGGGGCGGCAAGCATGCAGGCGAGCCGCCGCTCGCCCCGGTCCGGGTTCCGGCCGATGCCGAGCGCCAGCTCCTCCTCGGGGGAGCGTTCAGGCGGCGTCCAGCCGGTCGCCGCCTCCACCAGAACCTGGCACGACCCGCAGACGCCCTCGCCGGCGCACTCGCCGCACAGATGGGGCACGTCGTGGAGGGCGGCGGCGTAGAGCACGTTGAGGCCGGCCGCCGCCCGGATCGTGCGCTGCGTACCGTCGGGCATGACGAAAGTGAGCATCTGCACGGGTTGGCGTCTCCAGATCGCGCGGGGACCTTACGCAATGATGTCAGGCGGTGAGTTCAGGCGGGCAGTTCGACGGGACCGGGGATCTCGGCCGCCAGCGGATCCCCGACGGAGATGTCCCCGCCGACCCGGACCGACAGGTGGACGCCGAAATCCACGTGGCCGTAGGCGCGGACCATGGCGACCCAAAAGCTGCCGTCGCGCCGGGCCGTCCGCGGATCCACGTCGACCGCGGCGCAGCGTCGGACCCTCGAGACGGCCTGGAAGCCGGCCTCGGCGAAATCCACGGACCGCCCGATCCAGTCGAACTCCGACCAGGCCGGCAGGCCGTCCACCACGATGTTGGCCCGGAACCGACGCGGATCGAGGGGCCGGCCGAGCCGGGCCTCGACCTCGCGCAGCGTTTCAAGGTTGATGAGCGTCAGGGTGTTCATCATGCCGGCGGACACGATGCTGGCGTCGGTGAAGCGCAGGCCCGGCGCCTCCACGAGCGTCAGCCCGTCCGGATCGTCCGGCCTGAGGACGCGGCCGAGCGCCCGGGCCACCATCCGCCGGTCGGCCTCCACCGTCAGGTGGCCCGCCGCGAGCGGCTCGCCTCGCGCCGCGATCTCGACCCGGGTGGAGCGCTCGTCGTAGCGCAGCGACAGGAGCGCGGTCTCGGCGGTCCGCATGGTGGTGACGAAACGGGTCTTCGGCAGCGGCATGCCGTCGTCCGGATCGAACCGGGTGCCGGGAAGAAGGAGGGCGAACCGACGGTCGTCCTCCAGGCCGCGGGTGCGTGTCACCGGCGTGGAGGAGAGCGCCTCGCCGGGCAGGCTCTTGATGGGATAGCGATGGATCGAGTCAATGCGGCCGTTCACATTCCATTCCTCGCCGTCCCGTCGCGCCGAAATGTCGCGCCGCCCGCCTGTTCGTCATTAATGCCTATGTGCAAACGCAATGCTATTTACATTACGTAATATGGCTATGCAAAAAGTCCGACTAGACACGTAGAAATTGCCATAGTGGTTCTCAAGTAGAGAGCGGCGCGAGGCGAAGGCGGCGAGTAGAATATGGAGAGAACAACCGTAGATCTTGCACATCTACCGGAGACGGCCCGGGTGGATGTCTGGACGACCATGGTCGAGAGCGCGCTGGTGCCGCTGACGCCCGAGCCTCTGTCGGTCGATCACTTCCGCGGGCGGTTCGAGTCCCTCACCCATGCGGGCTTCCAGATCGTCAGCATGACACTCACCGGACATCGGGTCACCCGCCATCCGGCGGACATCGCCCGCCGGGCCGACGGCTCCTTCCACCTCGCCCTGGTCCAGGGCGCGCCGGTGACGCTGGAGCAGTTTGGCCGGTCGTCCGTCGGCGAGCCGGGCGATCTCCTCCTCATCGACACCGACGAGCCCTATACGATCGACTGCCCCGCCGGTGCCGCCAGCATCGGGGCGGTTCTCGGCGGCGAGCCCCTGCGCCGGTATCTCACGTCGGCGGGCGATCCACCACTCTCGGTTCTGAAGGGACGCGGCGCCGGCCGGATGGCCGGCACCATGCTGCAGGATCTCTACGACGACCCGCGCACCATGGAGGACGTCGCCGACATCGCCGAGGACCAATTGACCGCCCTCCTGCTGCGCGCCATCCCGGCCGGGGGCGACACGGCGGCCGCCGAAGCCGAGATCCTGCGCCGGATCCGCCGGTTCATCGCCGACGAGATCGCCAACCCGAACCTGTCGGCCAAGCTCATCGCCACCGAACTCGGCATCTCGCGGACCACCGTGTTCGGCACGCTCGCCAAGGCGGGCTTCTCCCTGAAGGACTGCGTGCACCGCGAGCGGCTGAAGCGCATCCACGAGGACCTGCGCGATCCCCGGCTGTCGGGCCTTCGGATCAACGAGGTGGCGCGCCGCTGGGGCTACGCCAACCCGGTCAGTTTCTCGCGCGCCTTCCGGGGCGCCTTCGGGACGACCCCGACCGCCGTGCGGGTCGGCTGCCGGCACTAGACCGATTTCCGACCTCTCGGACCTGTCAGGTCGACGGGACATCGCTCCGGATTCGAGACCCTGGCGCACTCTCTCGGCGATCAAGTCGTGCAACTCGCTCGGAGAATGCGCTAGCGCACGGCCGGGCCGACCAGGCGTCGCCGGACGCGTCCGGCGGGGGATCGGACCGGCGCGGCCGTGGCCGGGATCAGGCGAGCCGGACAACGGCGCCGGTGCGCACGCTCTCCACCGCCGCGTCGGCGATCAGGAGCGCCTTCAGGCCGTCGTCGCCGGTCGGGCTGATCGGGGCGTCGCCGGCGAGCGCCTTCAGGAAGGCCGCGATCTCGTTGGCGTAGGCGGCCGTGTAGCGCGTCATGAAGAAGTCGAGGAGCGGAGCCCGGCGGTACCCGGCCTCGTTGGCGACCTCCAGGGTGGTGAGGCGCACGTTCTCGGCGCTGGCGAGGCCCTTGGAGCCGTGCACCTCGATGCGCTGGTCGTAGCCGTAGGTGGCCCGGCGGGAGTTGGAGATCTGGGCGATCCTGCCGGACCGGGTGGTGAGGATGACCGAGGCGCTGTCCACGTCGCCGGCCTTGCCGATGGCCGGGTCCACCAGGTTGGAGGCGGCGGCGTAGACGGTCGCCGGCTCCTCGCCGAGCAGCCAGCGCGCCATGTCGAAGTCGTGGATGGTCATGTCGCGGAAGAGGCCGCCCGAGCGGGCGATATAGTCCACCGGCGGCGGGGCGGGATCGCGGGACGTGATGGAGACCATCTCGACGTCGCCGATGGCGCCGGCCTCGATCTCGGCCTTCACGGCCATGAAGTTCGGATCGAACCGGCGGTTGAAGCCCACCATCAGCTTGGCGCCGGTTTCGGCCACCACCTTCAGGCACCCGCGCACCCGGCCGGCGTCGAGATCGACCGGCTTCTCGCAGAAGATGGCCTTCCCGGCCCGGGCGGCCTGCTCGATCATGGTGGCGTGCACGTCGGTCGGCGTGGTGATCAGGACCGCGTCGATGTCCGGCGACGCCATGATGGCGTCCACGTCGCGCACCTCGGCGCCATGGCGGTCCGCGAGGGCGCGGGCCGCGTCCGGGAAGGCGTCCGCCACGGCGACGAGCGTCGCGCCCGGCGTTGCCGCGATGGCCCCGCCGTGCACCTTGCCGATGCGCCCGGCGCCGAGAAGTCCCAATCTGACGGTCATGCTGGCCTCGTGGTTCGGTGAGGAGATCCGCGGGTCCCGTGCGGGCGTCCGCGCTCCGGTGTGGCGGTCGGCGGACCCGGCCGGCCCGCGGCGGACATCGTGGCCGCCGGGCGGCGGAGTGGCCCGCGCGGGCCGACCGCCCATCCGACGATCGGCGCCGGCAGGCGCCGGTCCCGGAATAGGTTTTGACTGAAACGGACTGATGTGGAACATGTATTCCAGTTTCGTCGCGGGCGTCAAGCGGCGCGGGGAGGTGGGTTTGACGGATCGGGGCGGGATCTTGGAGGAGGGTGCGGCGGACGGTCCGCCGCGCGATTTCCAGAGCCTCAGGGACCTGATGGCGAGCGGCCGGATCCGGCTGCCGAAGCGGCTCGCCCAGGTGGGCGCCTTCGCGATGGCCAACCCGGACGAGATCGCCTTCGGGACGGTGGCGAGCATCGCCGAGAAGGCGGCCGTGCAGCCCTCCACCCTGGTGCGCTTCTCCCAGGCGATCGGTTTCCAGGGCTTTTCCGACCTGCAGGCGGTGTTCCGCGACCGCCTGCGCGACCGAGTCGCCCCCTATGACGACCGGCTGAGATCGCTGCGCGCGGACGGGCGCGGCGCCTCCGCGGCCGCAGCGGTGTTCGACGGCTTCTGCGCGGCGGCCACCCGGTCCATCGAGGCCCTGCACGAGCGGGCGGATCTCCAGGCGATCGACGCCGCCGTGGCGCTTCTCGCCCGGGCCGAGACCATCTACCTGATCGCCCAGCGGCGGTCCTACCCGATCGCCAGCACCCTGAACTACGCCTTCGGCAAGCTCGGCGTGAAGACCGTGCTGGTGGGCTCGCCGAACGGGGTGGACGCGGAGACCGTGTCGTTCGCCACCGAGCGGGACGCCGCCATCGCGATCAGCTTCACGCCCTATGCGTCGGCGACGGTCGACCTCACCCGGCAGATCGCCCGGCGGACGCCGGTGGTGGTGGTGACCGACAGCCCGTTCAGCCCGCTGGTGGCCGACGGGCGGATCTGGTTCGAGGTGGTGGAGGCGGACTACCAGGGCTTCCGTTCCCTCGCCGCCACCATGGCGCTCGCCATGACGCTGGCCGTGGCGGTGGCGGAGGCCCGGCGCCGGTCCGCCGAGAATGGAACATACGTTCCAGATTGACCGGGGCGGAAACGTATGCTTCATTTCGGGCGGCGGCTCGGCCGGGCGCGCCGCGGGCGGGGCCGCCGTCCGCGCCGGATCGCGTGGACCGCGCTGACCGTCGCCTGATGGGCGGATCGCGCGGGACGGAGGCGCGGCCAGCCGGCCGGACCGGCGCCGGGAGGAGCGACATGGCCAAGACCCTGGACGTGGTGACGATCGGACGGGCCTCGGTCGACCTCTACGGGCAGCAGATCGGCTCGCGCCTGGAGGACATCGCGTCCTTCGCCAAGTCGGTGGGCGGCTGCCCGGCCAACATCGCGGTCGGCACCGCGCGGCTCGGGCTCAAGTCCGCCCTCCTGACGCGGGTGGGCGCCGAGCAGATGGGCGGCTTCATCCGCGAACAGCTGGCGCGCGAGGGCGTCTCGACCGACGGCGTCAAGGTGGACCGGGAGCGGCTGACGGCCCTCGTCCTCCTCGCCGTGGAGGACGAGGGCGTCTCGCCGATGATCTTCTACCGCACGGACTGCGCCGACATGGCCCTCGACGAGGGCGACGTGGACGAGGCGCTGATCGGCTCGGCCGCCGCCGTCGTGGTGACCGGCACGCACTTCTCGCGCCCGAACACCGCCGCCGCGCAGGCGAAGGCGATCCGGATCGCCCGGGCGACGGGCGGCAGGGTGGTGTTCGACATCGACTACCGGCCGAACCTCTGGGGTCTCGCCGGCCACGACGCCGGCTTCTCCCGCTACGTGAAGTCGGACGCGGTGAGCGAGCGGCTGCGGCCGGTGCTGGCCGACTGCGACCTGGTGGTCGGCACCGAGGAGGAGATCCTGATCGCCTCCGGCGCCGACACGGTGCCGGAGGCCCTCAGGGCGATCCGGGCGCTGACGGCCGCCACCATCGTGCTGAAGCGCGGCGCGGAGGGGTGCGTGGTCTATGACGGGCCGATCCCGGAGGACCTCGCGGACGGCATCGTGGGCGAGGGTTTCCCGATCGAGGTCTACAACGTGCTCGGCGCCGGCGACGCCTTCATGTCGGGCTTCCTGCGCGGATGGCTGCGGGGCGAGCCGCACGCGACCTCGGCCACCTGGGCGAACGCCTGCGGGGCGTTCGCGGTGTCGCGCCTCCTCTGCGCGCCCGAATACCCGACCTTCGAAGAGCTGCGGCACTTCCTGGAGAAGGGCGCCCGCACCCGGGCGCTGCGCAAGGACCCGGACCTCAACCACATCCACTGGGCGACCACCCGGCGCGCCCAGCCGGCGGGCCTGATGGCGCTCGCCATCGACCACCGGGCGCAGCTGGAGGAGATCGCCGACCGGGCGGGAGCGGACCGGGGCCGGATCGCCGACTTCAAGGTGCTGGCCGTGGAGGCGGCCGCCCGGGTCGCCCGCGGGCGGGAGGGCTTCGGCATGCTGCTCGACGGCACCCATGGCGGCAAGGCGCTGTTCAAGGCGGCGCGCCATCCGTTCTGGATTGGCCGGCCGGTGGAGAAGCCGGGCTCCCGACCGCTCGACTTCGACCGGATGCCGGACCTCGGCAGCCACCTGACCGAATGGCCCGTGGGCCACACGGTGAAATGCCTCTGCTTCTACCATCCGGACGATCCGGACGACCTGAAGGCCCGCCAGGAGCGCGAGCTCCTGCGCCTCGCCGACGCGGCCCGCACGGTGGGGCGCGAGCTGCTGGTGGAGATCATCGCCGGCCGGCACGGGCCGCTCGGCGACGACACGGTGGCGGCGGTGCTGACCCGGCTCTACGATCTCGGCATCAGGCCGGACTGGTGGAAGCTGGAGGCGCAGGCGAGCCCGGCGGCCTGGGCGAGGATCGAGGCGGTGATCGCGGCCAACGACCCCTGGTGCCGGGGCATCGTGCTGCTCGGCCTGGAGGCGCCGGCCGAGGAGCTGGCCGAGGCCTTCCGGGTGGCCGCGACCTCCCGGCTCGTGAAGGGCTTCGCGGTCGGCCGCACCATCTTCGCCGACGCGGCGCCGCGCTGGCTGGCCGGGTCGATCACCGACGAGGCGGCGGTCGCCGACATGGCCGGGCGGTTCGAGGGCCTGGTGGCCGCCTGGGACGCGGCCGCCCGGACCCGGGCGGCCTGAGCGGGCGCTGACGGAAAACCACGACGAGACCGGACCTGGCGAGGACACGACCGCGATGACGACGATCCGCTTGACCATGGCGCAGGCGCTGGCGCGCTTCCTCGCCGCGCAGAAGACCGAGATCGACGGCGCCGTCGTGCCGCTCTTCGGGGGGGTCTGGGCGATCTTCGGCCACGGTAACGTGGCCGGCATGGGCGAGGCGCTGCACGGGGTGCGCCACTTGCTGCCGACCTTCCGGGCCCACAACGAACAGGGCATGGCGAACGCCGCCGTCGCCTTCGCCAAGGCGAGCGCCCGCCGGCGCATGATGGCGGTGACCACGTCGATCGGGCCGGGCGCCACCAACCTCGTCACCAGCGCGGCCCTCGCCCACGTGAACCGGCTGCCGGTGCTGCTCCTGCCGGGCGACGTGTTCGCCAACCGCCGGCCGGATCCGGTGCTGCAGCAGGTGGAGGCCTTCGGCGACGGCACCGTCTCGGCGAACGACTGCTTCCGGCCGGTGTCGCGCTACTTCGACCGGATCACCCGGCCCGAGCAGATCGTGCCGGCGCTCCGGCGCGCCATGGCGGTGCTGACCGACCCGGGCGAATGCGGGCCGGTGACGCTGGCGCTCTGCCAAGACGTGCAGGCGGAGGCGTTCGACTGCCCGGCCGGCTTCTTCGACGAGACGGTCTGGCGGCCGCGCCGGGTGCGTCCGGACGCGGACGAGCTGCAGGCGGCGGCCGCGCTTCTCAAGGGCGCGTCGAAGCCGCTGATCGTCGCCGGCGGCGGCGTGCTCTACGCGGGGGCCTCGGACGCGCTCGCGGCCTTCGCGGAGGCCCACGGCGTGCCGGTGGCCGAGACGCAGGCGGGCAAGTCGTCGCTGCCGGCGAGCCATCCGCTCAACATGGGGTCGATCGGCGTCACCGGGTCGTCGGCGGCGAACGCGCTCGCCGCCGAGGCGGACGTGGTGCTGGCGGTCGGCACGCGGCTGCAGGACTTCACGACCGGGTCCTGGGCGCTGTTCCAGAACGACGCCAGCCGGCTGATCGGCCTCAACGTGCAGCCGTTCGACGCCGGCAAGCACCGGGCGCAGCCGCTGGTGGCGGACGCCCGGGTGGGGCTCGGCGAACTCGGCGAGCGGCTCAGGGGCTGGGCGGCGCCGGCCGGCTGGCAGGCGGCGGCGGTGAACGGGCGGACGGAGTGGCTGCAGGCGGTGGCCGCCGCGACCGTCGCCACGAACCGGACGCTGCCGTCCGACGGCGAGGTGATCGGGGCGGTGCAGCGGGCGCTCGGGCCGGACGCCACGGTGGTGTGCGCGGCGGGCGGCCTGCCGGGCGAGCTGCACAAGCTGTGGCAGGCGGGCGCGCCGGGCAGCTATCACCTGGAATATGGCTACAGCTGCATGGGCTACGAGATCGCCGGCGGCCTTGGCGTCAAGATGGCCCGTCCGGACGACGAGGTGGTCGTCATGGTGGGCGACGGGTCCTACCTGATGCTGAACTCGGAGATCGCCACCAGCGTGATGATGGGCGTGAAGCTCACCGTCGTGGTGCTGGACAACCGGGGCTACGGCTGCATCAACCGGCTGCAGATGGCGACCGGCGGGGCCAACTTCAACAACCTTCTGAAGGACGCCCACCACGTGCGCTTGCCCGAGGTGGACTTCGCCGCCCACGCGGCCGCGCTCGGGGCGATCTCCGCCAAGGTGGGGTCGATCGGCGAGCTGGAAGCGGCCCTGAAGGGGGCGAGGGACAACGACCGCACCACGGTCGCCGTCATCGACACCGATCCGCTGATCACCACCGAGGACGGCGGCCACTGGTGGGACGTGGCGGTGCCGGAGGTGAGCGACCGGCCCGAGGTGCGCCGGGCGCGCGCCGACTACGAGGCCGCCATCGCCCGCCAGCGGCCGCTCTGACCCGAGATCCGCGCGGGACGTCCGGACGTCGCATAAAGAGACCTTTTCTTCTGGAGAGAGCTTCCATGATCCGTATCGGGGCCAATCCGATCTGCTGGTCGAACGACGACATGATCGAGATCGGCGGCAACATCAGCCTGGAACAGTGCCTCGGCGAGGCGCGCGATATCGGCATCGAGGGCATGGAGCTCGGCAACAAGTTCCCGAAGACCGCCGAGGCCCTGAAGGCCAAGCTCGCCGACTTCGGCCTCGTGTTCGTGTCGGGCTGGTATTCCACCTTCCTCCTGACACGCGACGCCGACGCCGAGCTGGAGGCCGCCCGCGAGGCCATCGCGCTTCGCAAGGGCGCGGGTGCGGAGGTGCTGATCGTGTGCGAATGCACCGGCACGGTGCACGGCGACAAGGGCGCGCCGCTGTCGCGCCGGCCGGTGATGACCGAGGAGGACTGGGCGGTCTTCCTGCCGCGCATGACCCGCTTCGCCGAGCTCGTGAAGGCGGAGGGCCTGCAGCTCGTCTACCACCACCACATGGGGACGGTGATCCAGACCGAGGCGGAGATCGACCGCTTCATGGCCGGCACCGGCCCGGCGGTGAAGCTTCTCCTCGACACCGGCCACGCCACCTGGGGCGGCGCCGACCCGGTGCGCCTCGCCCGGCTCCACCGCGACCGCATCGGCCACGTGCACTGCAAGGACGTGCGGGCGGACGTGCGCGCCCGGTCCGAGGCGGAGGACTGGTCCTTCCTCGATTCGGTGCTCTCGGGCGTCTACACGGTGCCGGGCGACGGGACCGTGGACTACGTGTCGGTGTTCCGGCAGATCCCCGACTATGACGGCTGGGTGGTGATCGAGGCCGAGCAGGACCCGGAGAAGGCCAACCCCTACCACTATGTCTCCATGGGCTACCGGAACCTCACCGGTTTCCTGCGCGAGGCCGGCCTCAGGGCCTGACCGCCGGTCCACCGACGGGCACCGACGAGACACCGACGAGATTGGAACGAGCCGCCATGCCGAACCTCCTCCTCCGACCGGCCGGCGACGCCGGGCGCGTGCACCACGTGACGCCGGAGAGCGCCGGCTGGACCTATGTGGGCTTCGACCTCCACCGGCTGCGGCCGGGCGAGACGGCGTCGGCCACGACCGGGGACCGGGAGGTCTGCCTGGTGCTGGTATCCGGACGGGCGGCGGTGACGGTGGGGGAGGCGGACTTCGGGGTGATCGGGGAGCGGATGAGCCCGTTCGACGGCAAGCCCTGGTCGGTCTACGCGCCCGCCGGCGACCGGTGGACGGTGGCGGCCGAGACGGAGGTGACGCTCGCGGTCTGCTCCGCGCCGGGCGTTCCGGGCGCGCGGCCGCCCCGGCTGATCGGCCCGGACGCGGTCGGCCAGGAGACCCGCGGCAAGGGCGCCAACGTGCGCCATGTGGCCAACATCCTGCCGGAGACCGAAGAGGCGGATTCGCTCCTCGTCGTGGAGGTGATCACGCCCGGCGGCAACACGTCGAGCTACCCGCCCCACAAGCACGACGAGGACAACCTGCCGCACGAGTCCGCCCTGGAGGAGACCTACTACCACCGCGTCCAGCCACCCCAGGGCTTCGCTTTCCAGCGGGTCTACACGGACGACCGGAGCCTCGACGAGGCCATGGTGGTGGAGGACGGGGTGGTGACGCTGGTGCCGAAGGGCTACCACCCGTGCGCCACGATCGCGGGCTATGACCTCTATTATCTCAACGTGATGGCGGGGCCGACGCGCACCTGGAAATTCCACAACGCGCCGGAGCATGCGTGGCTGCTGAAGGCGTGAGGGCCGGGGCGGCGGGTCGGTCGCCGACATCGCGGGCGAACACCGGTTCATCGGCCCGTCACCGTTCCGCCAACCGGCTGTGACCGGCCGGCGCTAGCGATGGTGCCCTCGGACACGTCCGGAGGGTTTTCCCGATGCGCCTTTCGCTTCCCGCCACCCTGTCGCTCGCCGCCCTGACCACCGCCGCCCTGACCGTCGCCGCCCCGGCGGCCGACATGAAGCCGGCGGTCCTCGCCGGGCACGCCGTGCTGCCCGCGGCCTCCTTCGTGCCGGCGCCCGCCGACGCCCCGGAGGCGCTGCAGGTTTCCGGCAAGTTCACCACGGACAAGGACCCCGCCCGCATCCGCGCCGAAGCGGGCAGCGGCGCGACCCTGCCGGTAAAGGGCCAGCCGCTGCAGGGCTTCTCCGGCATCAAGGCGCTCGGCGACGGCAGCTACCTGGTGCTGACCGACAACGGCTTCGGCGCCAAGGCCAATTCCGAGGACGCCATGCTGATGGTCCACGTGGTGAAGCCGGACTTCGCCGCCGGCACCGTGGAGGTGGTGAAGACCACCTTCCTCAACGACCCGGACAAGGTGATTCCGTTCGCGATCGCCATGGAGGGCACGAAGGAGCGCTACCTGACGGGCTCGGACCTCGACCTCGAAGGCGTCCAGCCGGTGGGCGACCTTCTCTTCATCGGCGAGGAGTTCGGCCCCTACCTGATCGCGGTGGAGCGGGAGACCGGCAAGGTCGTCTCCTTCCAGGAGACCAGGGTGGGCGACCTGACGGTGCAGTCGCCCGACCATTATCGTCTCGCCCTGCCGGCCAGCCCGGACGGCGCCCTGCCGGCCTTCAACGCCAAGCGCTCGCGCGGCTACGAGGGGCTCGCCGCCTCGGTGGACGGCACGAAGCTCTATCCGCTGCTGGAGGGCCCGCTCCACCTGAACGGCGCCTACGAGACGGTGAACGGCACTGAGGCGCTGCGGATCTTCGAATACGACGTGGCGACGAAGAGCTTCACCGGCACCTGGTGGCATTATCCGCTGGAGGCGAACGGCAACGCCATCGGCGACTTCAACATGATCGACGCGACCCGCGGTCTCGTCATCGAGCGCGACAACGGCCAGGGCGACGCGGAACTCGCCTGCAAGGACGGCCAGACCGCCGACTGCCACAAGCAGCCGGCGCAGCTGAAGCGGATCACTATGATCGACTTCGCGGGCGTGGAACCGGGCCAGCCGGTGAAGAAGGTGGCGGCTCTCGATCTCCTCGCCATCGACGACCCGAACGGCGTCGCCCGCCAGGGCAACCGGGACGACAAGACCTTCCGGATGCCCTTCGTCACCATCGAGAACGTGGAACGGGTGGACGAGCGCCACATCCTGGTGGTGAACGACAACAACTTCCCCTTCTCCAAGGGCCGCTCCGTGTCGGCGATCGACGACACCGAGTTCGTGCTCCTGGAGGTGCCGGACTTCCTGGCCGCCAAGGCGGAGTGACGCGAAGGACCGGACAGGTCCAGCGGCCGGATCCGCGCGGCGGCGGCGGTCAGGCCGCCGCCAGCCGCTCCGCCTCCAGGACGGCCGCCGCCACGGCGGAGGACGCGCCGTGGTGGACCATGTGGCCGAACCCGGGCAGCACCACGAGCCGGCTGCCCGGGATGGCCCTGTGGAGCGCGCCCGACTGGTAGGCGGTGTCGACCATCCGGTCGTCCGCGCCGGCGATCACCACGGTCGGGACGGCGATGTGCCCGTAGTCGCGGCTGAGGCCCGCGGCCGCCGGGATCATGTCGAGCGCCTCGGCGGCGCTCGCCCGGAGCGGGCCGGGGCGGAGCGCGAGGCTCTTCGGAAAGCCGCGCCGGAAGCTCTCCGGCTCGGGCTTCGGGCCGAAGATCACCCGCATCAGGCCGGGCCAGATCAGCCGCGTGAGGACCGGCGAGACCGTGTGGCGGAGGACGTCGCCGAGCACCGGCACGGCGGCGAGGCCGAACACCGGCGCTTCCGGCCGGACGGACGGGAAATAGTAGCCGGAGGCCAGCACGAGCGCCTTGATCGCCTCCGGGTGGCGCACGCCGATGGCGGCGGCGACGAGCGCTCCGTAGGAATGGCCGAGCACGATCGGCCGGTGGAGCCCGAGGGCCGCGAAAGCCTTCACGAACAGGTCCGCCTGGGCCTTCGGGGTGAAACGGCGTCCGCGCGGCCGGGTGGAGTAGCCGTATCCCGGCCGGTCGAACACGATCACCCGCCAGCGGAGCGCCGCCTCGCGGACGAGCGCGCTGGAGGCGAAATCCTGGATCATGCTGCCGTTGCCGTGGAGGAGCACGAGGGGCGGGCCGTCGCCCTCGGCCACGTAGTGGAGGCGGACGCCGTCCACCTCGACGAAGTCGCCCATGGGCGGATGCCGCCGCTCGGCGCGGCGGGCCGCCTCCCGGACGACGACGGCGGAAGCGGCGGCCAGCGCGGCAAGGCCGAGGACGGTGGCGGCACGGGACTTGGCGATGGGCATGGAGGGCTCCGGTCGGCGGCGCGCCCGGAGGTGTCCCGGCGGCGAGGTCGCCGACGGAACGGGGCGGTGGAGCCCGAGGTTCCGCACGGCCGCGCGTCCAGTCGAGAACTTGAGCCGGGAGCGGTTGGCCGCTCCCGGCCGGCGTGCCGTGGGCCGGCGCTTGCGGGCGCCGGCGCTGTCGCGGGGGTAGCCGCTCAGGCGGCGCTCGCCTCGCCGAGGGTCGGATAGTCCGTGTAGCCCTTGGCGTCGCCGCCGTAGAAGGTGGCGCGGTCCGGCTCGGCGAGCGGCGCGTTGCGGCGCAGGCGCTCCACGAGGTCCGGGTTGGCGATGAAGGGCCGGCCGAAGGCCACCACGTCCGCTTCGCCGGTCGCCACCGCCTCCATGGCGAGGTCGCGGTCGTAGCTGTTGTTGCCCATCCAGGCGCCCTTGAAGACGGACCGGAGATCGCGCGGGTCCCAGCCGCCGAGGTCGCGCGGACCGCCGGTGGCGCCCTCGATCACGTGCAGGTAGGCGAGGCCGCGGGCCGAGAGCGCCTCCACGAAGGGCACGAACACGGCCTTCGGGTCGCTGTCGTCGATGTCGTTGGCGGGGCTGACCGGCGAGATGCGGATGCCCACGTGGTCCTTGTCCCAGGCGCCCACGACCGCGTCGACCACCTCCAGCGGGAAGCGCATGCGGTTCTCCACCGAGCCGCCGTAGGCGTCGGTGCGCCGGTTGGTCTTGTCCTTCAGGAACTGGTCCAGGAGGTAGCCGTTGGCGCCGTGGATCTCCACGCCGTCGAAGCCGGCGCGGCGGGCGTTGACCGTGGCGCGGCGGAAGTCGTCCAGGATGCCGGGGAGTTCGGACGCCGCGAGGGCCCGGGGCGTGACGAGGTCCTTGAAGCCTGCCTCGGTGAAGGCCTTGCCCTCCGGCCGGACAGCCGAGGGCGCGACCGGGAGGGCGCCGTCCGCCTGGAGGTCCGGGTGGGAGATGCGGCCCACGTGCCAGAGCTGGATGACGATCCGGCCGCCGGCGGCGTGGACCGCGTCGGTGACTTTGCGCCAGCGCTCCACCTGCAGGTCGGTGAAGATGCCGGGCGTGTAGGCGTAGCCCTTGCCCTGGCGGGAGATGGGCGAGCCCTCGGTGACGATGAGGCCGGCGGACGCGCGCTGGCGGTAGTATTCCACCGTCAGGTCGGTGACGGCGTCGTCCTTGTCGGCGCGGCTGCGGGTGAGCGGCGCCATGACGACGCGGTTGGCGAGCTCGATCGCCCCGAGGCGCACGGGGGAGAACAGATCAGGTCGGGAGGTCATGAGAACACGTCCTGGACGTCGATGAGGAGGGCCGGGGCCGGCAGGGCCGGTCCCGGGAAAAGGCCGGGGGAGGCGTCCGGCCCGACCGGGACGTCGGTGCTGCGCCGCGGGATGTCAAGGCGTCCGGAGGGCCGCACGGGCGTGGGACCGGTATTTGTATGAGCAAATCCGGGCAATCTCCGGCCGACCGTCACGATCTGTTGAACGATGAGGGATTTTCCGCAGGGCGGTTGCCCCGGCGGCACGTCGCCGAAGGGCGAATTGGCCCGCCCGCACGCGGGCCGCTATGCTGCACCGCGAAGACGGGGTTTCACCCCGCGACCGGCGAGACGGGCCCGGCGACCACCGGGCGTCGCCCCGCCCATTGACGAGGAGGTCCCCCATGGCCGTGGTCCGTCCGCGCCGGAGCGTGCTCTACATGCCGGGTTCCAACAGCCGCGCCCTGGAGAAGGCGCGCGCCCTGCCGGCCGACAGCCTGATCCTGGACCTGGAGGACGCGGTGGCGCCCGACGCCAAGGAGGAGGCGCGCGCCCGGGTGGCGGAGGCGGTGACGGCCGGCGGCTACGGCGCCCGGGAGGTGTTCATCCGGGTGAACGGCCGCGACACGCCCTGGGGCCCGGCCGACCTGGACGCGGCCGCGGCGGCCCTGCCGGACGGAGTGCTGATCCCGAAGGTGAGCTCGGCTGAGGATCTGGCCGCCGCCGCCGGCGTGATGGACGCCGCCGACCCGGCCGGGACCGTCGCGCTCTGGGCCATGATCGAGACGCCGCTCGCCATCCTGAACATCCGCGAGATCGCCGCCTACGCCCGCGAGCCGGGGAGCCGGCTCGCCGGCTTCGTGATGGGGACGAACGACCTCGCCAAGGAGACCGGCGCCCGCATCGTGTCGGGCCGCGCCCCCATGGTGCCCTGGCTGATGCAGGCGCTTGCGGCCGCGCGGGCCTATGGCATCGCCATCGTGGACGGCGTCTATAACGACCTCGACGACGCCCGCGGCTTCCTGGAGGAGTGCGTGGCGGCGCGCGACATGGGCTTCGACGGCAAGACCCTGATCCACCCGATGCAGATCGAGACCGCCAACCGCACCTTCACGCCGAGCGCCACGGAGGTCGCCTGGGCCCAGAAGGTGGTGGAGGTGTTCGCCGAGCCGGAGAACGCCGACAAGGGCGCAGTGAGGGTGGACGGCCGCATGGTGGAGCGGCTGCACGCCGACATGGCCGCCCGCACGCTGGTGCTGATGGAGGCGATCGCCATGCGGGAGCTGACCGCGACGGCGAGCTGACGGGCGGTTCGGCCCGAGGGCGCCGGGAGGCCGGGGGTGGGCGGTCGTCGCAGGCGACAGGCCTTCCAAGCGCGCCCCCGACCCGCTAGGGAGACGGACCGCGCGTGCGCTTCGCGACGCGCCGCACTCTTCCCGCTTCCGACCGGACCCTTCTTCCCATGAAACTCTACCGCTTCATCACCGGACCTGACGACAGCGCCTTCTGCCACCGGGTCACCGCCGCGCTCAACAAGGGCTGGCGCCTCGCCGGCCCGGCCTCGCTGACCTTCGACCCCGTGCAGGGCCGAGTCATCTGCGGCCAGCCGGTGGAGAAGGAGGTGGACGGGGTGGACTACACGCCGGACGTCAAGTTGTCGGACTGGTGAGGGGGCGAAGGGGGGGCGGCAGGGAGGATGGGCCGCCTAGGCGTCACCCCGGCGAAGGTCGGGGCCCGACTGACGGTGGATCATCCGCGCCGGTGGGGATTGCGGCGACGTCGGCTGGATCCTGGCGTTCGCCGGGATGACGGTTGAGATGGGAGCGCCGGTGGCGTCGGGGAGGACGGGGCGTCCTGTCGTTAGGCGTCACCCCGGCGAAGGCCGGGGTCCAATCGACGGCGGATCATCCGCGCCGGTGGGGATTGCGGCGGCGTCGGCTGGATCCCGGCGTTCGCCGGGATGACGGTTGAGATGAAAGCGCCGGTGGCGTCGGGGAGGACGGGGCGTCCTGTCGTTAGGCGTCACCCCGGCGAAGGCCGGGGTCCAATCGACGGTGGATCATCCGCGCCGGCGGAGAACGCGGTGGTGTCGGCTGGATCCCGGCGTTCGCCGGGATGACGGTTGAGATGGGAGCGCCGGTGGCGTCGGGGAGGACGGGGCGTCCTGTCGTTAGGCGTCACCCCGGCTAAGGCCGGGGTCCAATCGACGGCGGATCATCCGCGCGGGTGGGGATTGCGGCGGCGTCGGCTGGATCCCGGCGTTCGCCGGGATGACGGTTGAGTGGGGTGTGCCAGTGGCCTTGTCGGCGAGGGCGTCGCCGCACTGGTTTCGAGCGGCATTTCCTGCGGTGCAGGGAGGATATAAAGGGATGTTTATATCCTGATTGCCTTTCCGCGCGGGCTCGCCTATAAGGGCGGCCATGATGGGCGCCGTGCAGGTGCGCGCGCCGCTTCCACCGAGGAGACACCCATGGCCGCCGCCACCGATTATCTCGTCAAGGACATCGGGCTCGCCGACTGGGGCCGGACCGAGATCGAGATCGCTGAGACCGAGATGCCGGGCCTGATGGCCGTGCGCGAGGAATATGCGAGCGCCCAGCCGCTGAAGGGCGCGCGCATCGCCGGCTCGCTGCACATGACCATCCAGACCGCCGTGCTGATCGAGACCCTCGCCGCCCTCGGCGCGGACATCCGCTGGGCCTCGTGCAACATCTTCTCCACCCAGGACCACGCGGCGGCCGCCATCGCGGCGAGCGGCATTCCGGTGTTCGCCTTCAAGGGCGAGACCCTGAAGGAATACTGGACCTTCACGGACCGCATCCTCGACTGGGGCAATGGCGAGACCGCCAACATGATCCTGGACGACGGCGGCGACGCGACGCTCCTCGTCATCCTCGGGTCCAAGGCCGAGAAGGACCCCTCGGTGATCGCCAACCCGGGCAACGAGGAGGAGGAGTGCCTGTTCGAGGCGATCCGCACCCGTCTCGCCAAGGACCCGACCTTCTACTCGCGGGCGAAGGCGAGCATCCGCGGCGTTTCCGAGGAGACGACGACGGGCGTGATGCGCCTCTACCAGATGCAGGAGCGGGGCGAGCTGCCCTTCCCGGCCATCAACGTCAACGACAGCGTCACCAAGTCGAAGTTCGACAACAAGTACGGCTGCCGCGAATCGCTGGTGGACGCCATCCGGCGCGGCACGGACGTGATGATGGCCGGCAAGGTGGCCGTGGTGTGCGGCTACGGCGACGTCGGCAAGGGCTCGGCCCAGTCGCTCGCCGGCTCCGGCGCCCGCGTGCTCGTCACCGAGATCGACCCGATCTGCGCCCTCCAGGCCGCCATGGACGGCTTCGAGGTGGTGACGCTGGAGGACGCCGCGCCGCGCGCCGACATCGTCGTGACGGCGACCGGCAACAAGGACGTCGTGACGATCGAGCACATGCGCAAGTTCAAGGACATGGCGATCGTCTGCAACATCGGCCACTTCGACAACGAGATCCAGGTCGCGGCGCTCAGGAACTACAAGTGGCGGAACGTGAAGCCGCAGGTGGATCTGGTCGAGTTCCCGGACGGCAAGCGGATGATCCTCCTCTCCGAGGGGCGGCTCGTGAACCTCGGCAACGCCACCGGCCATCCGAGCTTCGTCATGTCGGCGTCCTTCTCCAACCAGACGCTGGCGCAGATCGAGCTCTGGACGCGCAACGACCAGTACGAGCGCAAGGTCTACGTGCTGCCCAAGCACCTCGACGAGAAGGTGGCGGCGCTGCACCTCGCCAAGCTCGGCGCCAAGCTGACCCAGCTGTCGTCCGACCAGGCCGCCTACATCGGCGTGCAACCGCAGGGGCCCTTCAAATCAGCCCACTATCGGTATTGATGACATCTTGTAATTCCGACTGATTAACGCGCTCCGGAGGTCTCCTCCGGGGCGTATTCTTGACAGGACTCAAGGAACATAAAGCGAACCTTAACGGCCAGTTCGGCAGACGTGCCACACTGGAACGATAACCGCCGCCGCGTCTTCTTGTGCTCGCTGAAGTTCGGTATTTTTGGACCGAATCGTCTCGTCTCCGAAGGCCACCGGACGACGGGACGGCGTAGGGGCGAACCTCGTTCAGCGCGGCGGAGAAGGACAGGACATGCCGGATTTCGGCCGGAAACGGCGACGGATTCGCTCGGCCGCGCGTCGCCCTCGATGGCTGATCGGGTCCTTCGCCGCGGCATCCCGTCCGGTCGCTCCGTCCCTCCTCGGCGCGACCGTCCTGGCGACCCCGGCGTTCGCCCAGGCGGTGCGGTTCCAGAACGACGGCGTGCAGTTCGACACCATCCAGGTGGCCTGGTTCTCCGCCCTCGTGGGCGCCATCTGCTTCGCGGTGGTCTCCGCCGGCGCGCTCATCCGCGCGCGGGGGCGGGCCGAGAAGGACCGGGCCGACCTCATCGTGCAGACCGCCGACCTGAAGCTGGCGGCCGACCGGGCCGAAGCGGTGCTGAACGCGGACGACCAGCGCGTGGTGATCTTCCCGACGGGCTCCGAGGCGCCGATCGTGATGGGGTCCCTGCCGGAGGGCGCCGGCGCCCCCAAGGGCAAGATGGCTTTCCTGGCGTTCGGCCAGTGGCTGGACGCGCCGTCGTCCCAGCGGCTCGCCGAGCGCCTGGACGCCCTGCGCAACCGCGGCGAGCCCTTCTCCGACATCCTGCGCACCGCCTCCGGCACGCACCTGGAGGCGACCGGCCGGGTGGCCGGATCGCGCGCCTTCGCGCGCTTCCGCAACCTCACCCGCGAGCGGCTGCAGTACGTGGAGCTCGCCGAGCGCCACGAGCGCCAGCGCCGGGAGGTGGACACGCTCCACAGCCTGCTGGAGGCGCTGCCGATGCCGGTGTGGACCCGGGACCGGGACGGCCGCATCACCTGGGTGAACAAGGCCTATGCCCGGGCCGTGGAGGTGGCGAACACGACCGTCGCCGTGGACGCCGGCCACGAGCTTCTGGACACCGCCGGCCGGCAGGCGGTGGCGGCGAGCCGGGCCGACACGGACGTGTTCCGCCAGCGCCTGTCGGTGGTGACCGCCGGCACGCGCCGGGTGTTCGACGTGGTGGACGCGGTGAGCCCGGAAGGGAGCGCCGGCATCGCCACCGACGTGAGCGACCTGGAGCGGGCGCAGGTGGAGCTGAAGCGCACCCACGACAGCAACGCCAGCACGCTCGACCAGCTGGCGACCGCCGTCGCGATCTTCGGCGCCGACCGGCGCCTGCAGTTCTACAACGCCGCCTACCGGTCGCTGTTCGGGCTCGACACCAAGTTCCTGGAATCGAAGCCGGAGGACGGCGCCATCCTCGACCAGCTCCGGGCGCTGCGCAAACTGCCCGAGCAGGCCGACTACCGCTCCTGGCGGCGCGACATGCTGGCGTCCTACCAAGCCATGGAGCCGCGCGAGACCTGGTGGCACCTGCCGGGCGGCCAGACCCTGCGCGTGGTCGCCAACCCGCACCCGCAGGGGGGCGTCACCTACGTCTACGAGAACGTCACCGAGCGCCTGGAGCTGGAGAGCCGCTACAACGCCCTCATCCGCGTCCAGGGCGAGACCCTGGACCACCTGTCCGAGGGCGTCGCGGTGTTCGGCTCCGACGGGCGGCTGCGCCTCTGGAACCCGGCCTTCGCGGGCCTCTGGCGGCTGGACGACGCCGCCCTGACCGGCCGCCCGCACGTGAACGACGTGGTCGGCCGGTGCCGGATCCTCCACGACGACGACGAGGTGTGGGAACGGATCCGCATGGCGATCGCCGGCCTCGCCGACACCCGCACCCGGCTCTCCGGCCGGCTGGAGCGGCGCGACGGCGGCGTGATCGACTTCACCACCGTGCCGCTGCCCGACGGGGCGACGCTGGTGACCTTCGTGAACGTGACCGACACGGTGAACGTGGAGCGGGCGCTCGTCGACAAGAACGAGGCGCTGGAGGCGGCGGACCAGCTGAAGAACACCTTCATCCAGCACGTCTCCTACGAGCTGCGCTCGCCGCTGACCAACATCATCGGCTTCGCCCAGCTGCTCGGCGACGAGAACGCCGGCCCGCTGAACCCGAAGCAGCGCGAGTACACCGGCTACATCCTGGGATCGTCGTCGGCGCTTCTGGCCATCATCAACGACATCCTGGACCTCGCCACGGTGGACGCGGGCGTGATGGAGCTCGACCTCGCGGACGTGGACATCGCCGCCACCGTGGACGCGGCGGCCGCGGGCCTGCGCGACCGGCTGACCGAGGCGCGCATCAACCTGAAGCTCGACGTTCCGGCCTCCATCGGCCACTTCGTGGCGGACGAGAAGCGGATCCGGCAGATCCTCTACAACCTCCTCTCCAACGCGGTCGCCTTTTCCGACGACGGCGGCGTGGTGGAGGTGGTGTGCCGGCGCGAAGGCCGCTCCATCCTGTTCACGGTGCGCGACCATGGACGGGGCATTCCGGAGGACTATCTGGATGCGGTGTTCGCACGCTTCGAGAGCCGGCCGGTGGGCGCCCGGCGGCGCGGCGCCGGCCTCGGCCTCTCGATCGTGAAGAGCTTCGTGGAGCTCCACGGCGGCACCGTGGAGATCGTCTCCAACGAGGGGCAGGGGACCACCGTGACCTGCCGGCTGCCGGACACGCCGGGGGTCACCCGGACGTCCGGCGTCGAGGAGCTCGCCGCGCCGTCCATGCCCGCCGAATAGGAAGGGCCGTCGATGACGGAGAGGACCGGGGCCAGCGCGCCCGCGCCGGGCGAGGCCGTTTTCAGCGAGACCGTGACGGTGGCCGACGAGGCCGGCACCCGCGACCTCGCGGAGGATCTTGCCGCCGTCCTCGCCGTCGGCGACGTGGTGGCGCTGTCCGGCGATCTCGGCATGGGCAAGAGCGCCTTCGCGCGCTTCGTGCTGCGCGCGCTCTCGGGCGACGACGCCCTGGAGGTGCCGAGCCCGACCTTCACCCTGGTGCAGACCTACGAGACGACCCGCCTGCCGGTGGCGCACTTCGACCTCTACCGGTTGGGCGACGAGGCGGAGCTTGCCGAGATCGGCTTCGACGACGCGCTCCGCACCGCCGTCAGCCTGGTGGAGTGGCCGGAGCGCGCGCCTGGCGCCCTGCCGGCGGACACGCTGGTGGTGGCGATCCGGCCGGGCGAGGGGGCGACCGGCCGCACGGTGACGATCGCCGGAGCGGCGGGCGCCTGGGCCGAGCGGCTGTCGCGGAGCCGGGCCGTGCGCCGGCTCCTCGACGCGGCCGGCCTGCCGGGCGCGCGCCGCCGGCACCTGCAGGGCGACGCCTCCAACCGGTCCTACGAGCGCGCGCGCTCCGGATCGCGCTCGGCCGTGGTGATGACCTGGCCGGAGCCGCCGAAGGGGCCGGTGATCCGGGACGGGCTGACCTATGCCGAGCTCGCCCACATCCAGACCCGGGCGAGCGCCGTGGTGGCGATCACCGGGACGCTGCGCGAGAAGGGCTTCCGGGCGGCCGGCGTGCTGGCGGGCGACATGGACCGGGGCCTCCTGGTGCTCGACGACCTCGGCAGCGGGCCGATGGTGGCCGAGGGCCGGCCGATCCCGGAGCGCTACGTGGCGGCGGCGGAAATCCTCGCCGACATCGCCGGCGAGACCTGGCCGGACAGGGTGCCGCTGCCGGACGGGTCCGTGCACCGGGTGCCGGCCTACGACCTCCGCGCGCTTCTGACGGAAGTGTCGCTCTTCCTCGACTGGTACCTGCCGTTCGCCCACGACCGCGTGGCGGGGGACGGGGAGCGCGCCGACTTCCTCGGCGCCTGGACCGAGGCGCTGACCCGCCTCGGCGGGGCGCAGACCACCTGGACCTTGCGCGACTATCATTCGCCGAACCTCCTGTGGCACGAGGGCGGCGTCGGCCGGCAGCGGATCGGCCTCGTGGACGTGCAGGACACGGTGGTCGGGCCGGCCGCCTACGACGTGGCGGCGCTCGTGACCGACGCCCGGGTGGACGTGCCGGCGGACCTGAGGGCCGCGATGTTGGACGCCTACGCGGCGGCGCGCCGACGGCGGGACTCGTCCTTCGACCGGGCCGCCTTCGACGAGGCCCTGGCGCTTTCGGCCGCCCAGCGCAACGCCAAGATCCTCGGCGGCTTCGCCCGGAGCGCGAAGCGGGACGGCAAGACCATCTATCTCGACCATCTGCCGCGGGTGCGGGCCGCGCTGCGGGATGCGCTGAACCACGAGGTTCTCCGACCGGTCCGGCTCTGGTATGAACGCGGAACGAACCTCGGGTGAGCCGCCAGCCGGACCGCCCGCGCCAGACACGCCGCCGCGCCCAGTCCCGAACGAACCGCATTCCATGACCCAGCTGCCGAGAAGCCTCACCGCCGCCCTGACCGCCGCCGCCGTGCCGAGGACCGCCATGGTGCTCGCCGCCGGCCGCGGCAAGCGGATGCGCCCGATCACCGCCACCACGCCGAAGCCGCTGGTGGAGGTGAACGGCCGCGCCCTGATCGACCACGCCCTCGACCGGCTGGCCGCCGCCGGGGTCGCCCGGGCGGTGGTCAACGTGCACTATCTCGCCGACCTCATCGAGGTGCACGTGATGAAGCGCACCGCGCCGGCCGTGGTGGTCTCCGACGAGCGCGGCAAGCTCCTCGACACGGGGGGCGGGGTCGTGAAGGCGCTCGACCACCTCGGCGACGAGCCCTTCTTCCACCTCAACTCCGACAGCATCTGGATCGAGGGCGCGCGCCCGAACCTGGAGGTGATGGCCGAACGGTGGAACGGCGACGCGATGGACGGCCTCCTGATGCTGGCCTCCACCGTCACGAGCGTCGGCTACGACGGTTTCGGCGATTTCCAGATGGACCGGACGGGCCAACTGACCCGCCGCAGGGAGCGGACCGTGGCGCCCTTCGTCTACGCGGGCGTCGCCATCCTGCATCCGCGCCTGTTCGAGGGCCTCGCCGCCGAGCCGTTCAGCCTCAACCGGGTGTTCGACCGGGCCATCGCCGACGGGCGGCTCCACGGGATGCGGATGGACGGGATCTGGCTGCACGTG
Organism: Chthonobacter rhizosphaerae; assembly: GCF_013839525.1. GTDB lineage: Bacteria > Pseudomonadota > Alphaproteobacteria > Rhizobiales > Pleomorphomonadaceae > Chthonobacter > Chthonobacter rhizosphaerae. The sequence goes on along the minus strand of NZ_JACDIS010000019.1, from coordinate 10,417 downwards.
GGCACGCCGGAGGCGATCCGCGAGGCGGAGACCGCCATCGCGCTGTCGGCGGCCTGAGCGGGCGATGGCGCGTCCGGTCCCCCGCGTCTTCACCATCCCGCCGGGGGCGCCCTTCCTGCCGACCCTGGTGGATGCGCTGCTCGACGGCGTGCTGATCGAGGGGCGGCGGTTCAGGGACGACCCGCTGGCGCTCGCGGACGTGACGCTCTACCTGCCGACCCGCCGCGCCGCGCGGGCCCTCTCCGGCACGCTGCTCGCCGCCTTCGGCGGCCGGGCGGCCCTGCTGCCGCGCATCCTGCCGCTCGGGGACGTGGACGACGACCTCGTGGAGCGGCTGGCCGACCCGTCGGACCTCGATTTGCCGCCGGACCTGCCGGAGGCCGACCGGGTGCTCGGGCTCGCCCGCCTCATCCGCGACTGGCGGCGGTTCGTGACGCCGGACCGGCACCTGTCGCCGGCCGGGGAGCCGCTCCGGGTGCCCCATTCGACCGCCGACGCGGTCCACCTCGCCCGCGACCTCCTCGCGCTCCTCGACCAGGCGACCGCCGAGAGCGTGGACTGGTCGAGGCTGTCCGGCCTGGTGCCGGACGACTATGCGGCCTGGTGGCAGCTGACGCTCACCTTCCTGACCATCGCGACCGACGCCTGGCCGGCCCATCTGGCCGAACGGGGCCGCATCGACCCGGTGGCCCGGCGGGTGCGGGTGACCCATGCGATCGCCGAGCGGCTGGAGCGGGACGGGGCGCGAGGACCGGTGATCGTCGCCGGGTCCACCGGCTCCATGCCGGCGACCGCCCGGCTGATCGCCGCCATCGCGCGCCAGCCGGAGGGCGCCGTGGTGCTGCCGGGGCTCGACCTCGGGCTCGACGAGGCGACCTTCGCGGGCATGCCGCCGGACCTTGCCGGCGTCGCCGACGTGGCGAGCCACCCGCAGGGCGCGATGGCGCGGCTTTTGGCGGCGATCGGCATCGGCCGGGAGGAGGTGGCGAGCCTCGGCCGGGAGCCGGAGAACGCGGCCCGCCGCTTCCGCCTCGTCTCGGAGGCTATGCGGCCCGCCGACAGCACGGACCGCTGGCCGGCCTTCGCGGCGTCGCTCGCCCCGGACGGGCTGGAGACGGCGCTCGACGGCATGGCCCTGGTGGTCGCCGCCAACGAGGCCGAGGAGGCGCTCGCGGTCGCGCTGGCGCTGCGCGAGACATTGGAGACCGAGGGCGCCACCGCCGCCCTGGTGACGCCGGACCGGACGCTCGCCCGGCGCGTCTGCACCGAGCTCGCCCGCTTCGGCGTGACCGTGGAGGACAGCGCCGGCACGCCCTTGGAGCGCACGCCGACCGGCGTCCTCCTGGAGCTCGTCGCCGAGGCGGCGCTCGACGGCATGAAGCCGCAGACCGTGGTGTCGCTCCTCTCCCACCCGCTGGCGACCTTCGGGTTCGACAAGGCGCGCGCCAAGGCGGCCGCGCGGGCGCTGCAGCTCGCCGTGCTGCGCGGGCCGAGGCTGGCGCCCGGCACGGCCGCGCTGCTGGCCGCCGCCGAGCGGCTGGCTGTGCCCGGGCGGACCGGCCACGGGGTGCACCCGGCCGTGACGGCGCTCGGGCCGGACCGGCTCGCCGACGCGCGCCGGCTCGCCGCGCGCCTCCACGAGGCGCTTCGGCCGCTGGAGGACGCGGCGGCGCGGGGCGCGGACGACCTCAGGGTCTGGCTGGACCTCCACGTCGCGGCCGTCCGGGCGGTGTGCACCGATGCCGGCGGGGTGGACGACCACGCCTTCGACGGGCCGGCCGGCGGCGTGGCGGCCGAACTGCTGACCGGCTATCTGGACAGCACCGCCGAGCCGCTGGAGGTGCCGCCGGACCAGTATCCGGCCGTGTTCCGGGCCCTGATGCGCGGCGCCGTGGTGCGCCGGCCGACCCACGGCCACGCGCGCGTGTTCATCTGGGGGCCGCTGGAGGCGCGGCTGATGACCGTGGACCGGCTGGTGGTCGGCGGGCTCAACGAGGGCGTCTGGCCGCTCTCGACCGACACCGGGCCGTGGCTGTCCCGGCCCATGCGGGCGGGCCTCGACTTCGCGCCGCCGGAGCAGCGGATCGGCCTCTCCGCCCACGATTTCGTGCAGGCGCTCGGCCACCGGGACGTGGTGCTGACCCGCTCGGAGCGGCGCGACGGCGCCCCCACGGTGGCGACCCGCTTCCTGCAGCGGGTGCTGGCGCTCGCCGGCGAGGACCGCACCCGGACGATGATGGAGCACGGCGCCTGCTATCTGGACTGGGCCCGGCGGATCGACGACGGCGACAGCGAGCCGAGGGCGGAGCGCCCCGAGCCGAAGCCGCCCCTCGCGGCCCGGCCGAAGCGGCTGTCCGTGACCGAGATCGAGACCTGGATCCGCGACCCCTACGCCATCTACGCCCGCCGGATCCTGAAACTGGAGCCGCTGCCGGCGCTCGGCGAGCGCCCGGACTTCGGCACCCGCGGCCAGGCGGTGCACGAGGCCTTGAGCCTTTTCGCCGACAGCTGGTCCGGGCCGTTCGACGAGACCGCCGTGGAGGCCCTGATCGCCGCCGGCCGGGAGACCTTCCGGCAGCTTGAGGCCTATCCGGAGGTGCACGCCCTCTGGTGGCCGCGCTTCATGGCGGCGGCGCGGTACGTGGTGCGGGAGTTCGAGGCCGCGCGCCCGGGGGTGGAGCGCGTGTCGGAGGTCTCCGGCCGCCTGGAGGTGGTGCCGGGCGACGACGGCTTCGTGCTGACCGGCCGGGCGGACCGGATCGACCTTCTGCCGAACGGACGGGTCTCCATCGTGGACTTCAAGACCGGGACCGCGCCCTCCGCCCGGCAGATCGCCGCCCTGAAGGCGCCGCAGCTGCCGCTGGAGGCCGCCATGGTGCGGGCGGGTGGCTTTCCGACCGTGAAGGCCGCGGAGGCGGACGAGCTCGTCCACGTGGTCCTCCGCGGCATCGAGGGCAAGGACGAGATCCGGCCGTTCGCCGGCTACAGCGGCAAGGACTTCGCCCGCACCCTGCCGGAGGTGGTGGTGGAGGCCGAACTGGCGCTGACGCGCCTCGTCCACGCCTACCGCGACCCGGACCGCGGCTATCGGTCGAAGGCGCATCCGTTCCGGGTGACCGACAGGAGCGACTACGACCACCTCGCCCGGGTGCGCGAATGGTCGGTCGCCGAGGACGGGGAGGGCGAGGCGTGAGCCAGATCCCGCCGGAGACCCGCCGCCGCCAGCGGCTCGCCACCGACCCGGCCGCCTCGGTCTGGGTGTCGGCCAACGCCGGCTCGGGCAAGACCTACGTGCTGTCGCGCCGGGTGATCCGCCTGCTCCTCGCCGGCACGGACCCCGGCCGCATCCTCTGCCTGACCTTCACCAAGGCGGCCGCCGCCGAGATGGCGAACCGGGTGTTCGACGTGCTCGGCCGCTGGGCGGTGCTGCCCGACGACCGGCTGGCCGCCGAGATCGAGGACCTGGAGGGCGAGCCGCCGCGGCCCCGGCAGGTGACCGACGCGCGACGCCTGTTCGCCCGCGCCCTGGAGACGCCGGGCGGCCTGAAGGTGCAGACCATCCATGCCTTCTGCGAGGCGCTCCTGCAGCGCTTCTCCCTGGAGGCGAACCTCACCGGCCGGTTCGAGGTGCTGGACGACCGGGGCGCCGCGCTCCTCCTCGCCGAGGCCAAGGCCGAGGCGATCCGGCTCGCCGCCGCCGACGAGGACGGCCCGCTCGGGGCCGCCTTCCGGACCCTGCTCGCCGTCGCGACGGACGCCGCCGTCGACGACGCCCTCAAGGCCTATGTGAAGGACCGCGAGGCCTTTTCCGCCTGGATCGCGGCCGCCGGCGGGCTCGACCCGGCGATCGCCGGCCTGTCGACCGCCCTCGGCGCCCCGCCGGGCGTGACCGCCGAGGACCTCATGGACCGGACGCTCGCCTCGCCCGACTTCGACGGCGCCGTCCTCGACCGGCTGGTGCCGGTGCTCGACACCGCCGGCAAGAAGGCGGCCGCGATGGCCGACGCCTTCCGGGCGGCGGCGATCGCCACGGACCAGGACGAGCGCCGGGCGCTCTGGCGCGGCATCTTCCTGACCGACAAGGGGCAGCCGAAGAAGGAGAGCGCCATCGTCAACGACGTGGAGGCGGCGCTTCCCGGCACCCGCGAGCGCTTCGCCCGCGAGGCGGACCGGCTGGCCGCCCTCGACCGGGCGATCGCCGCCGTCCGGACGGCGGAGCGGACGGCCGCCGTGGCGCGGGTGGCCGACCGGGTGATCGGCCTCTACCAGGCCATGAAGGCCCGCGACGGGGCGCTCGACTATGACGACCTGATCCTTCGGACCGCCGGCCTCCTCGCCCGCGCGGACGCCGCCCAGTGGGTGCAGTACAAGCTGGACCAGGGCCTCGACCACGTGCTCGTGGACGAGGCGCAGGACACCAGCCCCAAGCAGTGGGAGATCGTGGAGGCCCTGACCGCGGAGTTCTTCGCCGGGGCGGGGGCCCGCGGCCGGACCCGCCGGACCGTGTTCGCGGTCGGAGACGAGAAGCAGTCCATCTATTCCTTCCAGGGCGCGGCCCCGCGCCTCTTCGGCGAGACCCGGGCGAAGTTCGGCCGGCAGGCGGTGGAGGCCGACGCCCGCTTCCACGACCTGAAGCTCGACCTGTCGTTCCGCTCCACCCCGGACGTCGTGAAGGCGGTGGACCGGATCTTCGCGCCGCCGACCGCCCATCGGGGTCTCGGCACCGACCTGGAGCCGCCCTCCCACGAGACCGTCAGGGCGAGCGAGCCCGGCCTCGTGGAGCTCTGGCCGGAGGTGGTGGCCGCCAAGGCGCCCGAGCCGGAGCATTGGGAGGACCCGGTCGACGCGGTCGGCTCCGGCAGCCCGGAGGTGGTGCTGGCGACCCGCATCGCCGACACGGTGGCGGGCTGGATCCGGGACGGCGAGCGCCTGCCCTCCACCGGCCGGCGGATCCGCGCCGGCGACGTGCTGATCCTGGTGCGCAAGCGCGGCCCGTTCGTGGACGCGGTGAACCGGGCGCTGAAGCAGCGGCGCGTGCCGATCGCCGGCGCCGACCGGCTGGACGTGGTGAACCACATCGTGGTGGCCGATCTCCTGGCCGCCGCCCGGGTGGCCCTCCTGCCGGAGGACGACCTGTCGCTGGCGGCGGCGGCGAAATCGCCTCTCGTGGGCCTTTCCGAGGACGATCTCTTCCGCCTCGCCCACGGCCGCGCGGGCAGCCTGTGGGCGGCCGTGGAGGCGGCCGCCGAGACGGGCGACCAGGCCGCCCGGACGCTTCGCGACGCGGTGGCCGGCTGGCGGCGCCGGGCCGAGCGGGTGGACCCGTTCGCCTTCTTCGCCGCCCTCGGGTCCGACGGCGCCAGGGCGCGCTTCCGCGCCCGGTTCGGCCACGAGGCCGACGAGGTGATCGACGAGTTCCTGCGCCTCGCGCTCGCCTTCGAGATGCGCGAGACGCCGACCCTCCAGGGCTTCCTGTGCCTCGCCGAGGACGCGGACGACGACGTGAAGCGCGAGGTGGTGGAGGGCCGCGACGAGGTGCGCGTGATGACCGTGCACGGCGCCAAGGGCCTGGAGGCGCCCGTGGTGTTCCTGATCGACCCGGGCTCGGCCCCCGTCTCCGGCCAGCACGACCCCTCGGTGGTTCTGGCCGGGACCGCCGCCGGCGCGCCGCTGGTGTGGGCCGGATCAGGCGTGAAGCCCGCGCCCGTGGAGGCGGCGCTCGCCGGCTTCCGCCAGGCCCAGGAGGAGGAATACCGCCGGCTCCTCTACGTGGGCCTGACCCGCGCGCGCGACCGCCTGATCGTGGCCGGCGTCGCCAAGACCGGCAAGCCCGACGGCCGCTGGCACACCCTGGTGCGCGAGGCGCTGGCGCCGGAGGCCGAGCCGGTGATCGACGCGGCCGGCGCCACGGTGGCGTGGCGCTGGCGGCTCGATCCGTCGCGCGCCGCCAGGGCGCCGGTGGACGAGGCGGACCGGACCCGGACGCCCGCGCCGCTGCCCGCCTGGATCGGCGTGAAGCCGGTGGAGCCGCCGACGCCGCTGGTGCTGACCCCGTCGTCGGCCGGCGCCGGCGTGGAGGTGGCCCCGACGCGGACCGCCCGGGTGGACGCGTTCGAGCGCGTCCGCCGGCCGGACGCGCCCGCCGCCCAGCGCGGCCGGCTGGTGCACCGGCTGCTGGAGGGCCTGCCGGAGGTGCCGCCGTCCGAACGGCGCGCGAAGGCGGCCGCCTTCCTGGCCCGCGAGGCGAGCGCCTTCGACCCGGACGAGCGGGAGCGTTTGCGGCGCGCCGTGGAGGCCCTGCTGGACGACCCCGCCTTCGGGCCCGTGTTCGCCGCCCACGGCCGGGCGGAGGTGGGGCTCGTCGGCGTGATCGACGCGCCGGACGGCCGGCGCGTGGAGGTGAGCGGCCAGGTGGACCGGCTGTTGATCGCGCCCGACGCCATCCGGATCGTCGACTTCAAGACCAACCGGATCGTGCCCGACCGGGTGCCGGACGCCTATGTGGCGCAGCTCGCCCTCTACCGCCGGCTCCTCGCCGACCTCCATCCGGGCCGGCCCGTGGAGGCGGCCATCCTGTGGACCGAGGCGCCGCGGCTCGACCCGGTGCCGGCCGGGATGCTCGACGCCATGCTCACGCGCCTTCTCACCCAAACGGGATCGGAGCGCGACGGCGGGCGTTCTTGACGCTCACGGCGGCGGCTCCTACGTTCCGCCAACCGAGGGGCCGCCGCGACGCCGCGACCCGCTTGCGGACAACACCCTCCAGGAGAGGTGGAGTAATGGCTACCAAGAAAGTGACGGACCAGACGTTCGACAGCGACGTCCTCGGCAGCGACGAACCGGTCGTGGTCGACTTCTGGGCCGAGTGGTGCGGCCCCTGCCGGATGATCGCGCCGGCCCTCGACGAGATCGCCAGCGAGCTCGACGGCAAGGTGACGATCGCCAAGCTGAACATCGACGAGAACGCCAACACGGCCATCAAGTACGGCGTGCGCTCCATCCCGACCCTGATCATCTTCAAGAACGGCCAGCCGGCCGCCATGAAGGTGGGCGCCGCCCCGAAGGGCGACCTCGCCAACTGGATCAAGGCCGCGATCTGACCCGGACCCGTCCGGGACAAGACGCAAAGGGCGTCCGGCGAGGCCGGGCGCCCTTTTTTCACGGCTCCCCTTGTCATGGCCCCCCGACGACGCTCCGGCGCAAGGCCCGCCCGGCGGAGCGGCGTGCGGGGCGCGTCGGGCCGCCCCCCGCTCCGGGCGCGGGCGGAACAGGCGCGCCGGTCCCCCGTTCCTCGATCGTCCACCAAGGGAGACGAGCGCATGGACCTGGAGACCAAGATCCGCGAAACCATCCTGGAAGAGCTGAAGCGCCAGTTCGAGACGACCGGCGGTACGGTGACCGAGGACCCGGACGACGCCTCCTCGGCGCTGATCGAGGGCCGGGTCGACCTCGACGCCCTCGCCATGGCGATCGCCGGCGCGATGGCGGGCGGCCCCTGACGTTTCGCGCCTGACGTCCCGCGCCTGACGATCCGGCCCCTGACGATCCGGCCCGTACCGGGGTGGGAGCCGGACGCGCGGCTCGGCGGTCCGCGCCCGGCACAGATCCGGACGGACGAGGCGCCGGCTCGCCGCCGGCCCCCGTCCGCCCGACACTCCGCTTCGGCGCGCCGTCACTCCGCGGCGGCGACCTTCGCGGGATCCTGCTCCTCGGAGCCGTCCGTGAAGGTCGGGCGCGGCCGGTCCGCGCCCGGCGCCGGCTTGCCCGGCAGGGGCGGCAGGGCGAGCGCCTCCTGAAGGTCGATGCCGGTCCCCTCGGCAAGGCGGCGGCCGTAGTCCTCGTCGCAGTGCCAGAAGTGCCAGATCATGCGCAGCGCGATCGGCTTCGGGCACTGGCGGAAGGCGTCCGACAGGTTGGCGATCAGGTCGTCCCGCTCCCGGTCGTCGAAGCTGCGGTAGCGCACGCCCGCCTGGGCGTAGTCGGCGGCGGTCCGGCTGGTCTGGTACCGGCCGAGACGGCCTTCCACCGCCTGGCGGTATTCCGCGCGCGGCCGCGGCGCCTCCGACAGGCCCCGCATGGAGCTCGGCTCGTAGTTCACGTGCGGGTTCTCGCCGCCCGTGTCCACGAAGAAGGCCATCTGGCCGTCCCGCTGGTTGGTGCGCGCCGGCACCTTCGGGGCGTTGACCGGCAGCTGCAGGTAGTTGGGGCCGACCCGGTAGCGCTGGGTGTCCGAGTAGGAGAGCGTGCGGCCCTGGAGCATCTTGTCGTCGGAGAAGTCGATGCCGTCGACGAGCACGCCGGTGCCGAAGGCCGCCTGCTCGGTCTCGGCAAACACGTTCGACGGGTTCCGGTCGAGCACCATGCGGCCGACGGGGAGAAGCGGGAACCGGTCCTCCGGCCACCGCTTGGTGTCGTCGAGCGGGTCGAAGTCGAGCTCCGGATGCTCGTCGTCCGACATGATCTGGACCGCGAACTCCCACTCCGGATGCAAGCCGCGCTCGATCGCCTCGTAGAGGTCCCGGGTGGCGTGGCCGACGTCCTTGGCCTGGATTGCCGAGGCCTCGTCCTGCGTCAGGTTCCGCACGCCCTGCTTCGGCACCCAGTGGAACTTGACGAGATGCGCGACGCCCTCGTCGTTGACGAGCTTGTAGGTGTTGACGCCGGACCCCTCCATCTCGCGATAGGTGGCCGGGATGCCCCAAGGGCTGAACACCCAGGTGATCATGTGCAGCGCCTCCGGGTGGTGCTGCACGAAGTCGAACATGCGCCAGGGCTCCTGCCGGTTGGTCACCGGATCGGGCTTGAAGGCGTGGATCATGTCCGGGAACTTCACGGCGTCCCGGATGAAGAAGATCTTCAGGTTGTTGCCGACCAGGTCCCAGTTGCCCTCCTCGGTGTAGAGCTTGACCGCGAAACCGCGCGGGTCGCGGGCGGTCTCGGGCGAATCCTTGCCGCCGATCACCGTGGAGAAGCGCACGAACACCGGCGTGCGCTTGCCGGCCTCGGTCAGCACCTTGGCGCGGGTGTAGCGGCTCGCCGGCTCGTCGCCGATCCGGCCGTAGGACTCGAACCAGCCGTGGGCGCCGGTGCCGCGGGCGTGCACCACCCGCTCGGGGATGCGCTCCCGGTCGAAGTGGGTGATCTTCTCGATGAACTGATAGTTCTCCAGCGTCGCCGGCCCGCGCTCGCCGACGCTGCGCAGGCTCTGGTTGTCCCGGACAGGGTGGCCCTGCCGGGTCGTCAGGATGGGGTCGTTCTCGGCCATGGCGGCTTCACCTCGCGTCTCGTTTCGCAGGAAGGGGGTCGTCAGCCCAACCCGCGACGCGCCCGGGCGTTCCCCTCGCGCTCGAGCGCCCAACGACGGGATCGCGCGGGTTTCCGCCGCGCTCCGGCCAGCATGTCGGTTTTTTGAAAACCCCGTGTTGACACCCGGAGTCCGCCCGCTTATATCCCGGCCGGAAGGCGGCGGTTTTCCGGGATCCGGAGCCTTGGGCCCTTGGGCCGGGCGGTGTGTCGGCGAAGCCGACGCCATGGAGGATCCCGCCCTGAATTCATGTCGAATGTCAGGTGTTCTTTGCCGCTGGGCGGCGCTTGTCCTCATGTCCGGGTTCGGGCGGTCGAGGGGAGCGGGCCCGGTGGTCGCTTGCGGTCCTTCGGGGTTTGCGGGTGCCTGGATGACGGGCGCCGCGAATGCCGGACGGGGTTCGCCAAGGCTCGTGCGAACGGGCAGTGCGGACGTCGGGATCGGGGCGGGTCGAGGGTCGGCCGGGCGGTTTGAAAATCGCTTCGACGGGCGCTTGACACCGGATCCGGCAGGACTTATCTGAGCGCTCCCCGCCGACGCGGCGCGGGACGGACCGGCGCCGAAGGGCGACGGCTCGGCGCGAAGGACCGGATCAAAGGATCCGGATCGAAGGACCGGTCCGCGGGGCCGGGACCGACACGAGTTTCGGCCGATCGGCAGGGCCGCCAAAAGGGCGGGATCAGCGGATCGGACGCACGGACGGGACACCGTCCGGACCTGGTTTGAGGGGCCTCGGCTCTTCAAGTCTCGAGGGCCTGGCCCTCCGCTCTTTGACAAGTGAACGAGAAGAAAGAGAAACGTGGACGGCGGTCTTGCCCGCGGACTTCGTTGATGGGACTGGGCCTTCGGGTCCGGTGTCCGGAGAAGTCGCTCGATGGGACAAGAACGGTGTCGGACACGGTTTCTCTCGATGAGACCGGAGCCGTTTGGCGCGAGCCGAGCGGGTCTGGAAACCTCGTCGAGTTTTATGCGTGACCTAGACGCCGGGCGCAAAATCTCATTGAACCTGAGAGTTTGATCCTGGCTCAGAACGAACGCTGGCGGCAGGCTTAACACATGCAAGTCGAGCGCCCCGCAAGGGGAGCGGCAGACGGGTGAGTAACGCGTGGGAAC
>NZ_JACDIS010000018.1 GCF_013839525.1 Chthonobacter rhizosphaerae | reverse complement strand
CCAGGCCAGCCAAGATCAGGACCACGAGACAGAAAACACCAAGCCTTCTCCACACGAGACCGGATCACACAACCACCAAAGCCCCGCGCGAGCCCCCTCGCCGGGGCTTTCGTGCGTTCGGGCACAGGGAAGGCCAAGGCACGCGGGGAAAGCGCAAGGCGGCGCGTCGTGCGGCGGCCGACGAATGCGTGGATGGTGCGCCAGACGCGCACCATGACGGCTGCGGGAGAGGGGAGCGCCACGAAGACCGGACGCGCACCCTGTCCGGGGGCGGCCGACGAATGCGTGGAGGGTGCGCCTGAAGCGCAGCAGGACGGTTGGGGCCCGGAAGGTGCGGCGCGGTCCGGCGAGAGGGGAGGGCGCCTTCGCGGGTGCGCTCACGCGTCTCCCTTCGCGATCCGCTTCAGGATGCGGTCGCGGCGCAGGCGGGACAGGCGCTGGAGCCAGAAGACGCCGTCGAGCTGGTCGATCTCGTGCTGCAGGCAGACGGACAGGAGACCGTCGGCGGACAGGGTTTGATCGCGGCCGTCGAGATCCTGGAACGCCACGCGCACCCGTTCCGGCCGAACCACCGCGCCCACGATGCCCGGCAGCGAAACGCTTGCCTCCGCGAGAACCGTGGCGACCGACGGAAAAGCCCCGCCGGGCGAGGGCGGGGCTTTGGCCGTCATGCGGCCGCCCTGTCGCGCGGGCGGCGGCTCATCCTGATTGTGACGAAGCGCTGCTCGGTGACGGAGCGCCGCTCCGTCGAGCGACCTGCCGGGCGACGGCCCCGGCGATCCTTGGCGGTCGACCGACTACTCCTTGGTCTTGCTGGAGACCTTGAGGTCCTTGTCGAGGTTGATGTCATACTGGCCGTCGGCGCAGAAGACGTCGTCCAGCTCGTAGCCGGTGTCGCTCGCCTCGATGTTGGCGGCGTCGACTTCGCACTGCATGTCGGCGAGCATCGCGTTGATCTTGGTGACGACCTCCGCCGGGGCTTCGGTCGCGAGAGCGGCGACGGGCGCCGTGGCGAGAGCGCCGGCGATGAGAAACGCTTTCAGCATGGTCCTCTGATCTCCTTGGCTTTTCTTCCTCGCGGTGGACCCGGTTGCCTGTCCACCGCCGACCGTTTTGTCGACGGACCGGTCGCGCCCGTGTGGCTCACCGCCGTCGACCGACGACATGTCCGTTCGGGCGTGTCACTGGATGGAGAGCGTCACGCGCTGTCCTTCGCCGCGCGTGCGCGGAATGCTGATCTCGAACGTCCCCGGCTTGATCGCGATGAAGGACAGGGTCGCCTCGCCGGCCTTGTCGAACTCGAGCGAATCGATCGCCATCGGCCGGATCTCGATCCCGTTGATGACGATCTCGTTCATCCAGATCGCCCGCAGGAAGTCCGCTCCGGCGAGCGCGAGTTCGGCCGATCCGTCGGCCGTGATCTGGAGCTCGTAGTAGGCGCCCGACTGAAGCTTCACCGGCTGCTCGCCCTCGTAGAGCGGCTTGCCGGAGGCGAGCGTCAGCTTGATCGGTTCGCCGCGGTTGCACTTGGCCAGAAGTCCGGCGAAGCCGAGCTTGGATCCGTCACAGAGCGGGGCGGCCGTGGCCGTCCCGGTGACGGCCGAGGCGGCGATCGCCAGTGCGAGCGCGATGGTTTTCATGGACTGCCTTCCTTCCCCTCCAAGAGCCTGCTCCTTGCGTTTCGAGGAACAGAACCGGCGCATCTGACGCGCGCCCATTCCCTCGCGGCCGGCCACTCTCGTGCACCGCCGGTCGGGGTCGCCCTGAAACGAGCCATGGCACCCTCCGCCGGGTCAAGTTACAGGTCGGTAACAAAGTCTCCAACGGGGCGGGTGCGACGTCGGTGCATCCGCGCGGGGCCGCGGCGAACGGCTCCGGGCCCCGCGCTCGACCGGGCCGCTTTACGCGGCGTGCCGCCTCGTCTAGAGCAGTCTTCGATCAGGTTGCACGACCTGATCGTTGCGAGAATGCTCCAGCGTCTTGAATCCGGAGCGATTTTTTTGGCGACCCGACGATTCCGTCAGGTCGGAAGGCGCCTTGGAGCCCGGGGCTTCGATCATGCGCCGAACAGGAGGCGCCCATGGGTCCGCCGCTCGATCCCGTCCCGTCCGATGACACGCTGCCCGCCTCCGCCGACGTGGTGGTGGTGGGCGGCGGCATCGTCGGGGTCGCGACGACGCTCGCCCTGGCGGAGCGCGGCGTCGACGTGCTCCTCCTGGAGAAGGGCGTCATCGCGGGCGAGCAGTCGAGCCGCAACTGGGGCTGGATCCGGGTCATGGGGCGGGACCTCCGCGAGGTGCCGCTGATGCTGGAGGCCCAGCGTCTGTGGGATGCCCTGGCGCCCCGGCTCGACACGGACATCGGCTATCGGCGCACCGGCATCCTCTACGTGTCGGCGACGGAGCGGGAGGTGGCAAATCGGGACGCCTGGGTGGCGGCCGCCCGGCCGTTCGGCGTCACCAGCCGGCAGATCGGCGCCGACGCGGCGCTCGCCCTCATGCCGGGCCTGGCGCTCAGGCCGCTCGGGGCGCTCCACACCCCCTCCGACGCCCGGGCCGAGCCCCAGAAGGCGGCGCCGGCGCTCGCCCGGCTCGCCCGCGGCCTTGGCGCCCGCATCGTCACCGGCTGCGCCGTGCGCGGCTTCGACCGGTCGGCCGGGCGGATCGCCGGCGTGGTGACGGAGCGCGGCGTCGTGCGCACGTCCGCCGTCGTGGTGGCGGGCGGGGCGTGGTCGCGGCTGATCCTGAAGGGCGTCGGCGTCGCCCTGCCGCAGCTGAAGGTGCGCAACAGCGTCGCCCGCACCCGGCCGGTCCCGGCCGGGCCGGACGGGGCGGCGGCGCTGGCCGGCTTCGCCTACCGGCGCCGGTTCGACGGCGGCTTCACCATCGCGGACGGCGACCGCAACGAACACACCCTGGTGCCGGACAGCGTCCGCTTCTTTCGCGCCTTCCAGCCGGCGTTCCGGGCCGAGGGCGAGTCGGTGCAGCTCGGCCTCGGCCGCCGCTTCCTGGACGAACTTCGGGAGATCCGCCCGGTGCCGCTCGACCGGCCGGGCGCGTTCGAGCGGACCCGCGTGCTCGACCCGGAGCCCGACAAGGCGAGCGCCGCCCGTGCGGTGGCCGCCATGGAGCGGGCCTTCCCGACGCTCGGGACGCTGCCGGTGGAGCAGGTCTGGGCGGGGCTGATCGACGTGACGCCCGACGCCGTGCCGGTGATCGGCCCCGTGGAGACGGTGCCGGGCCTCCTGGTCGCCACCGGCTTCTCCGGCCACGGCTTCGGCATCGGGCCGGGGGCCGGCCGTCTCGCCGCCGACCTCGTCACGGGCGCGCCGCCCATCGTGGACCCGGCGCCGTTCCGCCTGTCGCGGTTTCTGGACGGCACGCCCGTCACCCTCGCGCCGCCGGTCTGAGCGGGCGCGTCGGGCCGGCCCCGCCGCCGGCGGAGACGTGGCCGCCCCATGGCGCGGTCGGGTCAGACCCGGTCGAGCGCCCGGTGCGGCTCGGGCGGCAGCGTCACCGCGATGGCGTCGCCGGTCCGGATCGTTCCGCCCACGCGGACGACGCCCATCACGCCCGCCTTGCGGACGAGCCCGCCGTCCACGGTCTTCTCCACCACCTCGGCGAGGAGGCCGGGCTGGAAGGCGTCGATCTGGGCGCAGGGATTGCGCAGGCCCGTCAGCTCCACCACCGCACCGCCGGCGAACCGGAGCTCCGTGCCGACCGGCAGCGCCAGAAGGTCCACGCCGCGCGTGGTCACGTTCTCGCCGAGGTCGCCGGGGCGCACCCGGTGGCCGCGGGCGGCGAGCGCGTCGAAGAGCTCGCTCTGGATCAGGTGCACCTGCCGCAGGTTCGGCGCCGTCGGATCCTGGGCGACCCGCGAGCGGTGCTTCACGGTGACGCCCCGGTGGGCGTCGCCCTCCACCCCCTCGCCGGCGATCAGGCGGATCGCGCCGGCGAGGTCCTTGCTGAAGCGATGGTCGGCGGCGCGGGCGACCGCGATCACCATGGGGGCGAGCGTGCCGGGCATGGCGGGCGTCCCCGGTCAGCGGCGCGCGATCGGATAGGCCTTGCCGAGCGCGTGGGTGATCACGCCGGCGAGCGCGATCTTGACGAGATCGCCCGGGATGAACACCGCCATGCCGAGGGTGGTCTTCGCCAGGCGCTCACCGAGCGGCAGGCCGGCCTCGTTCGGCGCCATGGCGAGAAGCCAGGCGATGCCGGCCGCGTAGTCGATCACGATGCCGCCGAGGAGGCCGCCGAGGCCGACGCCGAGGAACGTGCGGCCGAGCGGGCTGCCGACCGGGGCGATCCGTTCGGCCACGAGGCCGGTCACGAAGGCGGCCGGGATCCAGCCGAGGATGAAGCCGCCGGTGGGTCCGCCGAGGACGCCGAGGCCGCCGCGCCCGCCGGAGAGCACCGGCAGACCGATCGCCACCAGCACCACCAGGAGCGCCGCCACGGCCGCGCCGCGCCAGGCTCCGAGGACGGCGCCGGCGAGGATGATGCCGAGGTTCTGCAGCACGATCGGCACCGGAAGCGCGGCGACCGGAATGCCCGGCACGGCGCCGAGCGCCACCACGAGGGCCGTGAAGAGAGCGACGAGAACGAGGTCGCGGGTGGTCATGCTGCAGTATCCCCCGAGGTCTTGGATGGTTGGGCGACGGCCGATCCGCCGGTGCCCGGATAGCCGCGCGCGTCCAGCGCCTCCGCCACCGCGTCGGCGGTTCTGAGGGTGCGGACGAGGAGCGGAATGAGAAGGCGCGGCGCGGAGGCCTTCAGGCCGCGCGCCTTGCGGGCCTCGTCGAGCGCCGCCGCGTGGGCTAGGAGCTCGGGCACGAACCGGATCACGAGCGCGATGGCGAGGCCGAGCCGCTCGGCCAGCCGCTCGCCGCCGGGGCCGAGGCGCGAAAGTCCGCGCTCCAGGAGATCCTGGATGTCGGCGGTGCGGGTCGTCACCGTCACGGCGGTGGCGAGCGACACGAGCGCCACCACGCGAAAGACGAAGATCACCCCGTCGCGCCAGGACCCGGCGAGGGCCGCGAGGCCGAGCACCACCAGGGTGATCCAGAGGAGGCCCATGGCCTGCCCGCGCACCAGGTCGCCCGGCGGCCGGGCGCTCGCCAGCAGGCCGGCCGCGGCGGCCGCCGCGACGGCGAGGAGGCCGATGTGGGTCGTCACCGTCAAGGCGACGCCCGCGATCGACAGCAGCGCGAGCTTCGGCCCCGCCGGCAGCCGATGCAGCGGCGTCGCGCCCGGTCGGTAGAGCGAGATCATGCGGCGCGCTCGCGGTAGAAGCGCACGGCCTCCGCCGGCGCGCCGTCGAACGCCACGCGGCCCGCCTCCAGGACGAGGCAGCGGTCGTAGCCCGCCACGAGGTCGAGGTCGTGGGTGATCACCAGGGCCGCCGCGTCCATGGCGTCGATCGCCCGGGCGACGGCGTTGCGGTTCCTGAGGTCCAGCTGGGTGGTCGGCTCGTCGAACACCACCAGGGCCGGCTCCATCACCAGCACCGCCGCCAGCGCCACCAGTTGACGCTGGCCGCCGCTGAGGCTGTGGCTCGACCGGTCGACGAGATCCCCGAGGCCGAAGCGCTCCAGGGCGCGCCGGGCGCCCGCCGCCGCGTCCTTGCGCGAGGCGCCGAGGGTCTTCAGGCCGAGCGCCACGTCCTCGCCGACGATCGGCAGCACGATCTGGTTCTCCGGCGCCTGGAACACGAAGCCCACCTTGCGGCGCACGGCGCGGCCGTCCGCCACCGTGTCGAGGCCGTCCACGGTCACGCGCCCCCTGGTCGGCGCCACGAGCCCGTTGACGAGCCGCCCGAGCGTGCTCTTGCCGGACCCGTTGAGCCCGAGGACGCCGATCCGCCGCTCGGCGAGATCGAGGTCGATGTCCCGGAGCACGGACGCGCCGCCGAGGTCCACCGCCACGCCGTCGAAGCGCACGCGCGGGCCGGCCGGGCGGCCGTCGTCCAGAAGAACCGGGGCGTTCGGGTGCATGTCCATGTCGATGCCCATGTGCGGGCGACCCATCCTCCTCGGATCGCGACGGCGCGGGATAGCAGCCCCCCGGAACCGTGTCCATCGGAACGAAGGATGTGCGACCACGCGGCCGGTCCGCTCACCAGGCGAGCGGCGTCCCCGTGAGGGCGAGCCCCTTGGCGACGCCGCGCGACACCTGGAGCGTCACCGGCTCTCCGGCCGGCCGGGCGCCCTCCAGGGCCACCGTCCGGCCGGGCGCCGTCACCAGGAGGCCGGGGGCGGGCAGGTCGGTGCTGAACGGCCGGGTCATCTCGTAGTGGTCGAGCGGCGGGCGCGACCAGTCCCGCTCCACGGCGATCGCAAGATCGCTGTCCCGCAGATAGTAGAGCGCCGCCGCCACGTCCGACCGCCGGTCGAGGATCAGCGTCCGCGCGCCCGTCTCCCGCGCCGCCCGTTCGGCCGCGAGCGCGAAGTCCCGCCAGCCGAGCACCCGCTCGAACGGCCGCGCGCCGCCGGGCAGGCGAAGCTCCGGCGCGAAGGCGGGACCGACGAGAAGGAGCGCCGCCACCACGCCATGGAGGCCGAGCGAGGCGCGGAACAGTCGCGGCCGGCTCGCCAGGAGCGCCACCACCAGCACGGTCGCGCCCGGATAGGCGGTCGCGGCCCAGTTGGCGTTCGCCCGAGAGATCAGGCCCTGGGCCGTGAAGGCGAGCACGATCGGCACGGAGGTGGCGATCAGGAAGCGGTCAGCCAGCGGCCGGTCGGTCCGCCACAGGCCGGCGGTGGCGGCGATCAGGCCGGCGAACAGGATCGGGCCGAACACGCCGAACTGCGCGCCGAAGAACTCCAGCGCGGCGCCCGGATGGAACAGCGCGCCCGTCCACTTGGCGTTGTCGCGGGTGTGCATCAGCGTCACGAAGTCGTTCTGGGCCTGCCAGATCGCGTTCGGCACCAGGCCGAGGAGGCCGCCGACGAGGCCCGCCCAGACCACCGGAGAGCGCAGCCGGCCCCGGAGCGCCGGCGTCAGCAGCAGGAAGGCGCCCACCAGCGCCGGCAGGAGCAGCATCGGGTACTTGGCGTTGAGCCCGAGCGCCACCGAACCGGCGAGCCCCGCCGCCGCCCATCCGTCGCCCCTGTCGATCAGCCGCACCGCCGCCACCAGCCCCGTCGCCCAGAAGAGGAGCAGCGGCACGTCGGTGGACACCAGCGTCGCCGACAGGGACACCGCCGGCAGGGTCGCGAAGGTGAGGGCGCTCCAGGCGCCCACCAGGGGCCCGTGGAGCCGGCTGCCCAGGTGATGGAGCGTCAGCGCCGTCAGGGTGTGCAGGATCGGGCTCGACAGCCGCACCGCCCATTCGGCGTCGCCGAAGAGGTTGGTGGTGATCCGGATCAGGAGCGCGATCAGGGGCGGCTTGGAATAATAGCCCCAGTCCAGCGCCTGCGACCACGTCCAGTACTGCGCCTCGTCGAAGTAGAGGTCGGTCCGGTTGACGAGCAGCGCCGCCACCCGGAGCGCGCCGATCGCCACCACGGCGAGGAGCAGCGCCCGCGCCAGATCGGGGCGGTCGGTCGGGGCGGCGGGGCGGGCAAGGTCCATGGTGTCTCCGCGGGCGGACGGTGAAGCCGCCCACCGGCGTCCCACGGTCCGGACATCCCATGCAAGTGCGTCATGACAAAAAAATGTCGCCGGGGGGTTTCCATGTCGATCAGCAGAAGCTATATGAGCCTCGTCGCCGCGAAACACCGGCGACTGTGACGCGGGGTGGAGCAGCCCGGTAGCTCGTCAGGCTCATAACCTGAAGGTCGTAGGTTCAAATCCTGCCCCCGCAACCATCGCTTCTTTGAAGCCGAAGATCCCGGGAAACCGGGATCTTTTCGTTTCTGGCGATCACTTCTCCTTTACAGTCGCGGATCCCCGGCTCGTCTCGGCCCCTGCGCCGAGGCGCGGCCGTTGCTGGCCGCTCGTCTTCCCGACCGGCGAACCGAGCCCGACGGCTTGACCGAGGGCGCCGCCTTGCCGTACCTGCGGCGGGACCTGCGCTCCCTCGTGTCCCCGTCCGGAGGCCGCCGTTGATCCGTCACATCGTCTTCTTCACAGCCCGCGACCCGGCGGACGTGGGACGGATCGTCGACGGCCTGTCGATCCTCTGCGCCATCCCCCACGCCCGCCTGCTGGAGGTGGTGGAGAACGGCCGCAAGGACCAGATCGCCAACGAGGTGGACGTGGTGGTCTACGGCGAGTTCGACGACGAGGCCGCGCTCGCCGCCTACAAGGCCCATCCGCTCTACGACGAGGCGATCCGCCGGGTCCGGCCGCTGCGCGACCTGCGCTTCGCCGCCGACTACGAGGCTCCCGCCGGCTGACCGGGCAGCCTCACCGGAAGGCGAGGCACGGGTCCTCCCGCGCCGGCTCCGGCCCGGTCGGCACCACCGCGTCGAACGGTTCGCCGCCACCGCTCCCACCGTCTCCGCCCCGCAAGGCGACCGCGTGCACCGCCAGCCCCGGCGCGGAGCGGGCCAGCACGGCCGGCACGCCCCAGTCCCGCCGGGCGTGGCCCTGGCCGGCGATCAGCACCACCGGTCCCCGGCTCGCCGCTTCCCGGATCACCGCCGCCATGGAGCCGTCGCGGGCCCGCTGCACCAGGATCATGGGCTCGATCGCCGTCTCCGGCAGCATGCCGCAGTGGGAGGCGCGCAGGGTCTCGGCAAGGTCGGCCCGCGCGTCCGGGGCAAGGTCCGCGTCGAGGCCGAGCACGGCCAGGCGCTCCGGGTCCAGGGGGTCCGCCCCGGCGCTCAGCCGGCGCTTCTCGGCCGCGGGCAGGTCGCCGCCCCGGATCGGCAGGCCGTTCGCCACCGCCGCGGCGAACACCGGCTCGTAGATTGCGAAGTCGCCCCAGCCCCGGTCCGACCACGAGACGGCCGGGCCGATTCCCGCCACGTCGCCGGGCTTCTCCGCCAGGTGCCGGTCGAGCGCGTCTTGGAGGTCGGTCGGGATCATCTCGAACACCACCGTCGGCCGCCGGCCGAGGTCCACCATCCGGCGAATGGCCTTCGCCTGGATCTCGTGATGGCGGGGGTCGTCGTGCACCTCCCCGAGGATGACGAGGTCCGCCGACCGGAGCGCGTCGTCCATGGCGTCCAGCGCCCCCGGCGCGCTGCGGACGGGCGAAAGGCCGAGCGTCAGCAGCGCGGCGGTCAGCAGCAGGGGGCGCACAGGCATGGGAGTTCACTCTCCGTCGAACCTCGTGTGGCCGATATGCGCCCCTTCGGCCGGCCGTCAAGGCGTCGTCGGCCCCGGTGCTTCCGGACGGAGCGTCTCGTCCGCCCCGCGTGCATAATGAATATGTGCTATTTTATGTTGCAAATCCGGCGCGTCTGAACCGATTTTTTACAAGGGTCCGCTTATAAGTAGTCCGAAAGAGGACCGACCGTCATGCGCTTCGACCCGGCCGACGAACACCAGCGCCTGAAGGAACTGCACCGCTACCGGATTCTGGACACCCGCCGGGACGCGGCATTCGACGACCTGTGCGAACTCGCCCGCGCGGCGCTCGACATGCCGATGGCCGGCATCGGCTTCGTGGACAAGGACCGGATCTGGTTCAAATCGGCGATCGGCCTGACCGCTCCGTCCTTCTCCCGGCAGGGCACGCTCGTCGGCGCGGCGGTGGACCATGGCGGCCACCTGGAGGTCGCGGACGCCTGCGCCGATCCGCGCTTCGTCGACCATCCGCTCGTGGTGGGGCCGCCCCATCTGCGCTTCTTCGCCAGCGTGCCCATCACGGTCCGGGACGGGCTGGTGATCGGGGTCCTCTGCGTCGGCGGCACTGAGCCGCGCCGGCTCGCCGACAACCAGCGCTTCGTCATGGAGCGCATTGCCCATTCGGTGGTCGACAGGCTTCGCCTCCATCGTCTCGGCCTGGAACGGGCCCGGGACAACATGCGCACGCGCGCCCGCAACGCCAAGATCGCAGCCCAGCAGTCGGAGATCGGCAAGCAGCGCCTGCTTCTGGAGCAGACGACCCGGATCGCCCGGATCGGCGGTTGGGAATATGACGTCAAGGCGCGGCGGCTGGTCTGGTCCGACCAGATCTTCCGCATCCTGGACATGCCGGTGGGTTCGCCGCCCCCGTTCGAGACCGTCACCCGCTTCTATGCGGACGGCGACCGCGACATGGTGCACGCCCACATGAAGGCGGCCCTCACCCAGGGCATCCCGTTCGAGGCGGAGTTCAAGGTGATCACCGAGCAGGGCCGACGGCGCTGGGTGCGCTGCGTCTGCGAGGCGGAGCGCACCAAGACGGGCGTCTCGCGCCTGATCGGCACCATCCAGGACGTGACGGACCAGCGGGCCGCCGAGGAGGAGGTCCAGTATGTCGCCACCCACGACGTGCTCACGGGCCTCCCCAACCGGCGGGTGTTCCAGGACAGGCTCGAGGCCGGCCTCGCGGTCGGCGGCAGGGACGCGCGCCACGGCCTGCTCATGATCGACATCGACCACTTCAAGGAGGTGAACGACGGCCTCGGCCATCACGCCGGCGACGCGCTCCTCGCCGAAGTCGCGCTCCGCCTGCGGCGGTCGGCCGGCGAAGGGGCGATCGTGGCGCGGCTCGGGGGCGACGAGTTCGCCGTGCTGATCCTCAACCTGCCGAACCTTGCCAACCTGGACCGGGTGGCCGGCCTGGTGGCCGACAGCCTGAGCGAGAGCGTCCGCTACGGGGACGAGTCGATCCCGGTGACGGCCAGCATCGGCGTGGTGATCGGCCGCACCGGCGACGGCGCCGACCAGCTTCTCAAGGACGCCGACATCGCCCTCTACGAGGCCAAGACCGCCGGCCGGAACCGGGTGGTGCGGTTCCACCGCGCCATGCGCGAGGAGATGGAGCTCAAGCAGTCGATCCTGCGGTCCATGCGGCAGGCGGTCGCCAACCCGGGCAATCTCCTCCTCTACTATCAGCCGAAGACCTGCCTGCGCACCGGCGGCCTGCTCGGCTTCGAGGCGCTCGTTCGCTGGCGCCGGCCGGACGGCGCGGTGGTCGGGCCGAGCCTCTTCATGCCCGCCCTGGAGGATCCGCAGCTCAGCCAGATCATCGGCGACCTGGTGCTCGATCAGGCGCTCAGGCAGGCCCAGGACTGGCGGACCCGGGGGCTGGCCTTCGGGACGATCGCGATCAACGTCGCCACCAGCCAGTTCCGCCGCGGCGATCTGGCCGGCCTGATCCTGACCGGTCTCAAGTCGCACGGGCTGCCGCCGGAGGCGCTCACGGTCGAGGTCACCGAGAACGTCCTCCTCGCCAAGGACATCCGCAACGTGGCGGAGACCCTGAACGCCCTCTCGCGCGCCGGCGTGCGGATCTCCCTCGACGACTTCGGAACGGGTTATGCGTCGCTCACGCACCTGAAGGACTTTCCGGTCGACATGCTGAAGATCGACCGCTCGTTCGTCAGCAACCTGGTCACCAGCCCGGAGAGCCACGCCATCGTACGGGCGATGATCGGGCTCGCCCACGACCTCGGGGTCCAGGTGGTCTGCGAGGGGGTCGAGACGGAGCAGCAGCGCGACATCCTGGTCGCGCTCGGGTCCGACTTCGCTCAGGGATATCTGTTCGCCCGCCCCATGCCGGCCGACCTGGTCGAGCAGTCCTGCTTCACCGCCACCGGGGACAAGCGCATCCAGGTCGCCTGATCGCGGGCGGCCGAAGGGGCGCTTGTCCGCCATCCGGCCCTCTCGGGCGACATCGGCCGACAGCAGGGCGGATGTGGCCCGACGTGGCCGCCGGATGCCGACGACACC
This sequence comes from Chthonobacter rhizosphaerae, assembly GCF_013839525.1. Lineage (GTDB taxonomy): Bacteria > Pseudomonadota > Alphaproteobacteria > Rhizobiales > Pleomorphomonadaceae > Chthonobacter > Chthonobacter rhizosphaerae. The sequence goes on along the minus strand of NZ_JACDIS010000018.1, from coordinate 52,030 downwards.
CCGGCATCGATGCGCCGGTCGCCCGGCGAGGGCGACCGCGGCATTCAGGCTTCAAGAGCAACGGTCCGCCGCCGGCGGAGCCGCCTCCGGTGTGGGTCCGAGACGCCACGGGCCGGCCACGACACCGCCGACGTCGGATCAGGCCTTCAGGGCCGCCGCGTCCCGGGCCAGCGCCTCGATCCGGCCCCAGTCGCCGGCCTTCACGGCGTCCGCCGGGGCCACCCAGGAGCCGCCGACGCAGACCACGTTCGGCAACTTCAGGTAGTCGCGGGCGTTCTCGGCGGTCACGCCGCCGGTCGGGCAGAAGAGCACGTCGGCGATCGGAGACGCCAACGACTTCAGGTAGTTGGGGCCGCCGGCCGGGCCGGCGGGGAAGAATTTCAGGATCTTGAAGCCGCGCTCGCGGGCCATCAGGGCCTCCGACGCGGTTGCGACGCCGGGCAGGATCGGCACGCCGAGGTCCAGGGCGGCGTCCAGGATCGCCGGGGTCGTGCCCGGGCTCACCAGGAACTTGGCGCCGGCCGCCACCGCCTCCCGGGCCTGGGCGGGGTCCAGGATGGTCCCGGCCCCGACGACGCCCCCCTCGATGGCGCTCATGGCCTCGATCGCCTGGAGCGCGCAATCGGTCCGGAGCGTCACCTCCAGTGCCGGCAAGCCCCCGGAAACCAAGGCTTTTCCGAGCGGCTCGGCGTCCTCCAGGCGGTCCACGATGAGCACCGGCACCACGGGGGCGCGGCGGAGAACGGCGAGAAGGGCCTGCGTGTCGATCATGACGGTCGCCTCGTCGGGCTGTTGCCATGCGCCAGATGCATCGATCGGCGCGGCATGCGGAGGGACAAGGCACGCCTAGAGCGCTTTCCGACCTGACGGAATCGTCAGGTCGACAAGAAAACGCTCCAGATTCAATAAGCTGGAGCATTCTCCCGGCGATCAAGTCGTGCAACTTGATCGGAGAATGCTCTAGCGCCCTCAGACTTTCGGCGCAAGGCCGTTTCGTCGCACCGCCGCGAGATCTCCTCGTCGACAAGCGGTCATCGATCGAGCATGCTGAGGAAGGAGTTGGCCCAGTGCTTGGCGTCGCCTTCCACGAGGCGCGTGTAGAGGGCATGGTGTCTGGCCCGGCGCTCGTCGAGTGGCATGTCGAGGGCCGCCTTGATGGCGCTCGCCACCTCGTCGGCGGCGTAGGGATTGACGATCAGGGCCTCGCCCATGCTCTCCGCCGCGCCGGCGAAGCGCGACAGGAGAAGGACGCCCGGGTCCTGGTGGTCCTGCGCGGCCACATATTCCTTGGCGACGAGGTTCATGCCGTCGCGCAGCGGCGTCACCAGCGCCATCCGGCTCGCCCGGTAGACGCCGGACAGCGCCCGGCGGGGAAATCCCCGCGTGATGAAGCGGATGGGCGTCCAGTCCACGTCCGCGAAACGGCCGTTGATATGCCCGGCCAGGTGTTCCAGCTCCCGCCGGATCTCCGCGTAGGCATCCACTTCCGAGCGCGACGGCGGCGCCACCTGAAGCAGGCTGACCTTGCCCCGGTGCTCCGGATAATCGTCGAAGAAGCGCTCCACCGCCCGGAAGCGGTGGGGGATTCCTTTCGAATAATCAATGCGGTCCACCCCCACGATCTGCCGGCGGCCGTTGAGGTGGCGCTCCAGGCGGAGGCGCTCGCGCCGGCCTTCCGGGCCGTCGGCGAACTCGTGGAAGCCCTCGGTGTCGATGCCGATCGGGAAGGCCGCCACCCGGGCGATCCGGCCCCAGGCCTCCACCCGGCCGTCGCCGAGGTCCACGCCGCCGGCCTCCTCCCGGAGGTAGTCGACGAAATGGCGCCGGTCCCGGTCGGTCTGGAGCCCGATCAGGTCGTAGGCGAGCAGCGAGCGGACGAGGTCCCGGTGGCGCGGCAGGGCGCTCAGCATGTCCGGCGGCGGGAAGGGGATGTGCAGGAAGAAGCCGATCCGGTTCTCCACGCCCATCCGGCGGAGCTCGGCGCCGAGATGGAAGAAGTGGTAGTCGTGCACCCAGATCTGGTCGTCCGAGCGCAGGAGCGGCAGGAGGCGGGCGGCGAACCGCTCGTTCACCCGGCGGTAGCCGGCTTCGAAGACGGGCGAGAACTCCGCGATGTCGAGGCGGTAGTGGAGGACCGGCCAGAGCGTCCGGTTGGCGTAGCCGGCGTAGAACTCCGCGTTGTCGGTGGCGTCGATGTCGATGGTGCAGAGCTCCACCGTTTTGCTGCGCTCGCGCCGGAGCTCGGAGAACGTGCCGACGTCGCTGATCTCGCCGGACCAGCCGAACCAGACGCCGCCGCGCTCGCGCAGCATGTCCACCAGCGCAACCGCGAGGCCGCCGGCCTTGCCCGTGTCCTTCAGCGGTCCAACCCGGTTGGACACCACCACGAGCCGCTTCATCGACGCCGATCCCCCTCGGTCATGCCGACCCCGCGAGGCGGTCCAGCCAGGCATGGACGTCCGCCGGGCTGCCGAGCCGGTGCGGCGCCACGCTCGGCCCCTCGCCGATCTTCACCGCCGTGCCGCCGCGCTCCAGAGCGGCCTTCATGCCGTCCTCGTCGGTGATGTCGTCGCCCACGAACACGGGCCGGCGTCCCTTGAAACCCGGCAGGACGAGCGCTCGCTCCACAGCGGTCGCCTTGGAGGTGCCGAACGGCTTGACCTCCACCACCATCTTGCCGGCGAGCACGCTGAGATCCGCGTGAGGCGCCGCAAGGTCGTGGAGGAGGGTGCAGATGGCGTCGTGCTGGTCCGGCGCGTTGCGATAGTGGACGGCGATCGTGAGGCCCTTGTCCTCGACGAGAACGCCGGGCGTCTCGCCGATCCCGCTCTCCGAGAGCCCGCTGCGGATCCAGTCCAGCGCGGCGGGCGGCTTCACCCGGATCACCGGCGCATAGGGGGCGTCGCGACCCTCGAGGCCATGGAGACCATGGGCGACCGACGAAAAGGGAGTGAGGAAGCTGTCCAGATCGGCGATCGGCCGGCCGCTGACAAGCGACACCGCGCCCCCGAACCGGGTCTGGAGCCGCGACAGCAGGGCCGGCAGGCGCGGCGCGACGACCACGTCCTCCGGCCGGGGCGCCAGGTCCACCAGCGTCCCGTCGAAGTCCAGGAACAGCGCAGTCTCGTCAGGCTCGAGGTCAAGCAGCATCCCACCCGGAACGCCGCACGAGCGCCGCGGTTCCGCCGGAATCGACGAAAAGTTTCAGAAAAGGACCCTGCTGTCCGCCCTGTCAGCCGCGACCCGCGGGCACGGGCGTCTCGGGCACCGGCGTCAGCGGGGGCTTGCCGTCGAACCAGGCCGCGAGATTGTCCACCTGCACCTGGCCCATGGCCTGCCGGGTCGGGATGGAGGCGGAGCCCACGTGCGGCAGCAGCACCACGTCGTCGCGGGTCATCAGGCCGGGGTGCACACGCGGCTCCGCCTCGAAGACGTCGAGCCCGGCGCCGAGGAGGGCGCCCCGCTCCAGGGCCGCCACCAGCGCGGCCTCGTCCACCACGCTGCCGCGGCCGACGTTGACGAGCACGCCGTCCGGCCCGAGGGCCTCGAGCACCGCGGCGTTCACGGCGTGGCGGGTGCCCGGACCGCCCGGCGCGACCACCATCAGCGTGTCCACCGCCGCCGCCAGGCCGACGAGCGTGTCGTGATACGGATAGGCGACGTCGGCCACCGGACGGCGGTTGTGATAGGCGATCGACAGGCCGAACGCCTCGGCCCGGCGGGCGATGGCCTTGCCGATCCGGCCGAGGCCGAAGATGCCAAGGCGGCGGCCCGTGAGCGAGCCGCGCGTCAACCGGTAGGCGCCCTTGGTCTCCCAGTTCCCCGCCCGGACCCAGCGCTCCGCCGCCGAGAGCTCCCGCACCGTCATCAGGAGAAGCCCCATGGCGGTGTCCGCCACCTCGTCGGTGAGGACGTCCGGCGTGTTGGTGACGACGACGCCCGCGGAGGCCGCATGGCCCACGTCCACCGGGTCGTAGCCGACGCCGAAGTGGGCGACGATCTCCAGGTTCGGCAGGCGGCGCATCAGGTCCGCGCCGACGCCGGCGCTCCCCGCCGTGGCGACGGCCCGGATCGTCGGGCCGACCGCATCCAGCAGGGCGTCCTTGTCCTCGGCGGCATGCAGGTCGTGGATCTCGAACCGGGCGTCCAGCTGGTCGCGCACGAACGCCATGGACGGCCCGGTGAGGAGCAGGGGAACAGCCATCGGTCATGCCTTTCGAGAACAGGAGCCCGGGTCATGCCTCGGACGATGACGCCAGGCCTTCGAGGGGGAGTGGACGCCGCGCGGCTTTCGCCGGGTGTGGAGAGACGGTCGTCGGCGGCGAAGCGGCTGCGCCCGCCCGGAGGGCCGGCCGCCGGCAAAGGCGGCCGGGCGGTCAGCCGCCGGTGCTGGACGCGCGCACTTCCAGGCGCGGCGGGATGAGGAGGCGCTGGAACGGCGGCTCCTCGCCCTCGATCAGGGCCTTGATCGCCCGCGCGGCCTGGATGCCGATCTCGTCCGAGCCGTTCTTCACGGTGGTCAGAGAGGGCGCCCAGCTGGCCGATCCGTCCACGTCGTCATAGCCCGTGACGGCCACGTCGACGCCCGGCCGGAGACCCGCCTTGGTGAGGCCGGACATGACCCCGAAGGCGATCAGGTCGTTGAAGCACACGATGGCGGTCGGCCGCGTCTCCAGGGCGAGCAGCCGGTCCACCACGTTGCGCCCGTCTGTGAGCGTCATGAGTTCCGGAATGTCGGCCACCGGCGTCAGCCCGGCTTCCCGCATGGCGGCGAGGAAGCCGCCGTGCCGGTCGCGCCCGGCGGAGGTCATCCGTCGTCCGCCCACGATCGCGAGCGAGCGATGGCCCTGGCCGATCAGGTGCGTGGTGATCTCGTACATGCCGAGGAAGTCGTCGCCGCGCACGCTCGGCGCGGTGGCGCCGTCCACGTCGCGGCAGATCACCGTGACCGGCGTGCCGGACCGGACGATGGCGTCGATGTCGGCCGAGGTGGTGCCGAGAGACGGGCAGATCACCAGACCGTCCGCGTTCTGCTGCTGCAGGACCTGGACGAAATTGCGCTGCCGGTGGATCTCGTCGCGGTGATTGCAGATGAGGATGGTGAAGCCCTGGGCTTCAAGCTCCGCCTCCACGGCGCGGAACACCTCGGCGAAATAAGGATTGAGCACGTCGTGAACCACCACGCCCACGATATCCGTGCGCGAGGTTCTGAGGCTTGCCGCCTGCCGGTTGTAGATATAGCCGAGTTCCTGCGCGAGCGCCTGAACCTTCTTCCTCGTCTCGAGCGACACGGCAGGGTTGTCGCGCAACGCGAGCGACACCGTCGCGGTGGACACGTCGAGCTGAGCGGCGAGTTGGCTCAACGTGATGCGCCGGCGGCGTGATCTCCGGACGTCGTCCGGACTGGGGGCCACCATGGTCCGTCCCTTGTTGGGATTGTTTGGACCGTGATGGCAGGGAACGCAGGTCCGCGTCAAGATAAACGGGGCCGAGGCCGGTGGAAGACGCCGCGCCGCGCCGTTCCGCGCGGCGCCGACGGGCGGTCAGGCCGCCCGGCCGGTTTCGGACGCCGGGGACCGGCGCACACGTTCCCGGTGCAGAAGGTAGAGGCCGGAGGCCACCACGATGCCGGCGCCGATGAGCGTGGGGGCGGTGGGCACGTCGCCGAAGACCAGATAGCCGGACAGGACCATGTAGACGATCTGGATGTAGTTGAAGGGCGCGAGCACCGACGCGGTGGCGTAGCGGTGGGCGAGGATCACGAAGAAGTGGCCGAGGCCGCCGGTGACGCCCATGACCAGCATCAGGACCAGGAGGAGCGGGTCTTCGGGCCAGACCCAGACCGCGGGCATGAGCGGCGCGAGGATCAGCGTCGGCACGCCGGCGAGCACCAGGATCATGCTGCCGGGAGACTCCGTGCCCGCCAGCGAGCGGGTCATCAGCGCATAGACGGAGTAGCTCATCACGGAGAGAAGCGCGATCAGCATGGCGGGGTGGAAGCCGGCGAGCCCCGGCTGGGTGACGACCAGGATGCCGCCGAACCCGACCAGGATGGCGGCGAGACGCCGGGGACCCACCTTCTCGCCGAACAGGATGAAGGAGAGGCCCGCGATGAAGAGCGGCCCGAGGAAGGAGATGGTCACCGTCTGGGCGAGCTGCAGATATTGCAGGGCGATGAAGTTGAATGCCGTGCAGGCGGTGAGCGCGAGGGCGCGGACCACCTGGAGGATCGGCTTGCGGGTGCGCCAGGACGCCGGCGACGTGACCGGGTTGAGGATGAGGGCGGCCAGGACGAAGTGGACGCCGTAGCGGACGAACACCACCTCCAGCACCGGTATGCCCATGGTGGACACCACCTTGGCGGACGTGTCGAGGACCGTGAACAGAAGCGACGACAGCAGGATGAGGCCGATGCCCTTCATGCGGGCGCCCGCGTCGGCATCGCGAAGAAGCGTCTGCCGCCGCCCGCCGGCCGCCCCGCCCGCCGAAGCCGATCCGTCATCGTCCATGGAAGTCTTCACGTCGTCGGCCCTCGCGGCACGCCCCGTCCGGCATTCGTTCGGTTCCCTTATGAACCAGGACGGCGCGAGCCTGTAGGCCGTGGGGTCCGATGACGGCGCGGATCTGCCATGCAGCTCGCGCATGGCCGCTTGCCGGACGGCGCTGCGGGGGCGCGATGCCGGGTCGGACCAGGCCTTCTCCGACGTCAGGCCTCGACCGGCTCGGGCGCTGTCGCGGCGGCCGGGGCGGGGACCGGCTCGGCGTCGAGATCCTCGTCGTCGGCCACTTCGACGTCGTCGGCGGCTCCCGGCGAGAGGTTGCGCTCGATGGCCCGCAGGAGCTTGCGCAGACGCTTCTTGTCCTTGTCCTCGAACCCGGCGAGCGCCTCCTTCTCCACGCGCTTCCAGGCGGCATCCACGGCGGCGAGCCGTTCGCGGCCGAGGTCGGTGAGGAAGACGCGGGCGAGGCGGCCATCGGAGGCCGAAACCTGGCGGGTCACAAGCCCCTGGGCGCCGAGGCGGGCGATCATCTTGGTGACGGTGGGCGGCTGCACGCCGAGGGCCCCGGCGAGTTCGGACATGGACTGGCCGTCCTGCTGCTCCAGGGCCTTCAGCACGGATTCCTGCCCGGGGTGCAGGCCGATCCGGCCGAGATGGACACCGGACCGGGTGCGATGAGCTCGAGCGGCCTGGGCCAGTCGGAAGGTCACGCTCTTGCGATGGTTGAAGCTCATCGATTCCCCTCGTGCGCCATGAATGACGGCACTCTTCTCGCACGTCTCCATGTCACTTATTTAGGTGGTGAACCGCATCGCTGTCGAGGCGACGACGCGCGACCGCGACTGCCGTGGCGAGCGCCGGTCCGTCGTGCTAAGTCGATCCGAACGATCGGCGGCGGCCAGATGCGCATGAACCCGCACGTCCGCTGCACGCTCCATCCGCCCACGCGCCCGCCGCGCGAGCCATCCGAAGGTGTTCAGACATGACCGTTCAGACCTCCGCCGGCGCCCAGGTGCCGGTCACCGTCCTCACCGGCTATCTCGGCGCCGGCAAGACCACGCTCCTCAACCGGATCCTCACCGAGGACCACGGCAAGCGCTATGCCGTCATCGTCAACGAGTTCGGCGAGATCGGCATCGACAACGACCTCATCGTGGACACCGACGAGGAGGTGTTCGAGATGAACAACGGGTGCATCTGCTGCACCGTGCGCGGCGACCTGATCCGCGTGGTGGAAAACCTCGCCAAGCGCAAGGGCAGCTTCGACGCCATCATCGTGGAGACCACCGGCCTTGCCGATCCGGCGCCGGTGGCCCAGACCTTCTTCATGGACGAGGAGGTGCGCAAGATGTCGCGCCTCGACGCGGTGGTGACCGTGGTGGACGCCAAGCACCTGATGGCCCGGCTCGCCGACGCGCCGGAGGCGGAGGACCAGGTGGCCTTCGCCGACGTGATCCTCCTCAACAAGACCGACCTCGTCTCGCCGGAGGAACTGGCCGAGGTGGAGGCCACGCTGCGCCAGCTCAACCCCTATGCGCGGATCCACAAGACGCAGCGCTCGGCGGTGCCGCTCGACGCGATCCTGGACAAGGGCGCCTTCGACCTCGACCGCATCCTCAGCCTCGACCCGCATTTCCTGGACGGCGAGGCGCACGACCACGACCACGACCATGTGTGCGGGCCGGACTGCGACCACGACCATCATCACCACGACCATGCCCACCACGACCATGACCATGGCCATCACGGGCACCATCACCACCACGACACCGAGGTGGCCTCCATCTCGCTGAAGGGCGGCGAGGTGGATCCGGATCGCTTCATCCGGTGGGTCGGCGAGGTGACCCAGGCGGAAGGGCCGAACATCCTGCGCCTGAAGGGCATCATGGCGTTCAAGGACGAGCCGAAGCGCTACGTGGTCCAGGGCGTCCACATGCTGGTCGAGGGCGACCTGCAGCGCGATTGGCGCGACGACGAACCGCGCGAGAGCCGACTGGTGTTCATCGGCCGCAAGCTCGACCGGGCCGCGCTGGAGAAGAGCTTCCGCGAGTGCCTCGTCTGAGCGTGCCCGCCGGCTCCTCGCCTTCACCCTGACAGCATCATCGATCCGGACCGCGCCTTGCCCACCGTCACGCCCGTCACCGCTCCCGGCTATGTGGTTTTCGCCGGTTTCCTTGGCGATACGCCGGTCTTCGCCAGCGGCGAAGGCACCGTCACGTTCGGCACCGCCGGCCGGACCGAGAAGCCGCACGGGGGCATCCTGGCCGCCGTGCGGGACCTCGACGGCCGGACGCTGGTGACGGGCGGCGACGACGGCCGGGTGCTGCGCATCACCGAGGACGGCACAGTGACGCCGCTCGCCGAGAAGGGCCGGAAGTGGATCGACCAGCTGGCCACCGGCCCGGGCGGCGCGGTGGCCTTCGCGTCCGGCCGAACCGTCTGGGTGCGGGAAGCGTCCGGCAAGGAGCACGAACTCACCCGGCCGCGCGCCGTCGGCGGGCTGGCCTTCTTCCCGAAGGGGCTCCGGGTCGCGATCGCCGGCTACAACGGCGTCGGCCTCTGGTTTCCGGGCACGACCGCGGCGCCCCAGGAGCTGGAGTGGAAGGGCTCGCACATCGCGGTGACGCTGTCGCCCGACGGCGCCAACGTGGTGACGTCCATGCAGGAGAACGCGCTGCACGGCTGGCGCCTGAAGGATGGCCAGCACATGCGCATGTCCGGCTATCCGGTGAAGGTGAAGTCGCTGTCCTGGTCGGCGAAGGGCCGCTTCCTCGCCAGTTCCGGCGCCGGCGCCTCGGTCTGCTGGCCCTTCCACTTCAAGGACGGCCCCATGGGCAAGCGCCCGCTGGAGCTCGGCCCGCGCCAGGAACTGGTGACGCAGGTGGCCTGCCACCCGTCGGAGGAGATCGCCGCCATCGGCTATGACGACGGCATGATCCTGCTCGTCCGCTTCGGCGACGGCGAGGAGGTTCTGCTGCGCCGGCCCGGAGACGGGCCGATCTCGGCGCTGGGCTGGAACCGCACCGGGCTGGAGCTCGCGTTCGGCACCGAGACGGGCGCCGCCGGCGTCGTGGACCTCGCCGGCTGAGGCCGGCGCACGCCCGATCGGAACACGCGATGTCCGCACTTCCCCATGGTCCGGCCGACGTTTCGCGGACGACGCCCGCCGAGCAGGCGGCGCTCGACGCCCGCTACGACGCGCTCGCCCGGGCGGAGCGGCTGCTGCCGATCAAGATCACCGGCTTCTACCGGCGCAAGCTCGACGAGGAGATCGCGGCGCTCGGCCATACGGACGGACCGCTGAACCGGGCCGCGCGCCCGCCCCGGGAGCGGTTCGGCGTCTCGGCGGGCCACGAGGTGGCCGACTGGGTGGACGACCGCACCAACATGCCGGTGCCGGGATCGACGGCGATCATCCACAAGTACGCCGACCGGGTGCTCTTCATGCCCACGTCGGTCTGCGCCGGCCACTGCCAGTACTGCTTCCGGCAGGACGTGCTGACGGACCAGCACGAGGCGGGTCGGACCCGCGTGGCGGCCGAGCTCGAGGCCCTGGTGGCCTATCTGGCGAGGACGCCGCTGGTGCGCGAGGTCATCCTGTCGGGCGGCGATCCGATGACGCTGCCGACGCGGGAGCTGGCGCTGATCCTGAGGACGCTGAAGGGGCTGCCGCGGCCCCCGGCGATCCGCATGCACACGCGTACGCTCGCCTTCGCCCCGAAGGTGTTCGCCGATCCGGAGCGCGTGGCGCTTCTGGCCGAGGCGGACGCGCGGATCGTCTTCCACTTCATCCACCCGTACGAGGTCTGCGAGGAGGTGGAGGCGGCGCTGGCCGGGCTGCGCCGGGCCGACATCCGCCTCTACAACCACTTCCCGCTCCTGCGCGGCGTCAACGACGACCCGGATCTCCTGATCGATCTCGTCACGCGTCTGGACGATCTCCGGGTGCGGACGCTGTCGGTCTACGTGCCGGAGCCGATCCGCTTTTCGGCGCCCTACAGGATCGGGCTGAAACGCCTGTTCGCCCTGCAGGACGCCTTCGTGACTCGCTCGCCGAGCTGGGTGAACGCGGTGCGGTTCACGCTCGACAGCCCGCTCGGCAAGGTGCGGCGCGAGCATGTCGCGAGCTGGGACGAGGCGAACGGCCTCGTCACCTTCCGGCGCGACGGGCGGAGCTTCGTCTATCCGGATTTCCCCGCCCATCTGGATGTGCCCGGCGACCCCGCCGTCATGCTGTGGAGGCGACCCGGCCGACCGGCTGCGTGACGGTGGCGCGGGCCGGCCTGAACACCACGAAGGCGAACAGGAGCGCCGCCACGAAGGCGACGATGGACGACACGGCCACCACGGGCTCGAGGGCGGCATTGCCGAGGAGCATGAGGCTGAGCGTCGGGAACATCACCACCACCGCCAGGGTGTGCAGGCCCCAGATCGCGCGCGGCAGCAGGCCGTTCGCCTTGGCGGGCGACAGCGCGAAATAGGTGCCGTAGGCCACCGAGAGCACGAAGCCCAGAAGGTTCAGGTGCGCGTGCGCCGGCGCGATGGTGTGGTCGTGGCTGGCCGCCATGCCGATGCCGGCCCCCAGGCCGACAAGCAGAAACAGCACTCCCGACTTGAAGAACAAGCTGGCTGTCGAATTCATGATCGTAATCCCCGAAGTCGGCCCCGTCGCCGACGGCGGAATTCTACCACGTACTTGAACCGGCAGTGATGTCGTCAGTTCGAGCCGCTGCACCGTCATGTCGGGCAGCTTTCGGCAGCAGTTATCGCCGGGAAAACCGGACATATGATACACAATAAAAAGGGCCGACCCGGTCGGGTCGGCCCTGACGATAAAGTGCCTTTGCGCTGCCCTCAGCGGACGAGGATGTTGCGGAAGCTCCAAGGCTCGTCGAGGTCCAGATCCTCCGGGAAGAAGCCCGGCCGGTCGGCGAGCGGCGTCCAGTCGGTGTAGATGCCCTCCACGGAGCCGAGGTAGGGCTTCTGCACCTCCAGGCACCGCGCGTGGTCCATCTCGTCGGCTTCGACGATCCCGGCGTTCGGGTTCTCCAGCGCCCACACGATGCCGGCGAGGACGGCCGAGGACACCTGCAGGCCGGTGGCGTTCTGGTAGGGGGCGAGGGCGCGCGCCTCCTCGATGGTCAGGCGCGAGCCGTACCAGAAGGCGTTGCGGGAGTGACCGAACAGGAGCACGCCGAGTTCGTCGCGCCCGTCCACGATCTCGTGCTCGTCGAGCACGTGTTGCACGGGCTGCGCCTTGCCGGCCTTGCCGAACATCTCGTGCAGCGACAGCACCGCGTCGTTGGACGGATGGTAGGCGTAGTGGCAGGTGGGGCGGTAGGCCGGATCGGCGCCCTGGCCGACCGTGTAGTAGTCGGAAATCGAGATCGCCTCGTTGTGGGTGACGAGGAAGCCGAATTGCGGGCCGGGCGTCGGGCACCAGGTGCGCACGCGCGTGTCGGCGCCGGGGCGCATCAGGTAGATGGCGGCCTGGCAGCCCTTCTCATGGCGGCGGCCGATCTCCGGCATCCAGGTCTCGTGGCTGCCCCAGCCGAGCTCGGCCGGCTGCAGGCCCTCCGAAATGAAGCCTTCCACCGACCAGGTGTTCCAGAAGGTGTCGAGCGGCTTCGGCGCGCGGGTGCGCTGGGTGTCGCGCTCGGCGATGTGGATGCCCTTCACGCCGACGGTCTGCATGAGCGAGGCCCAACCGTCGCGGGTGGTGGGCGTCTCCACCGTCAGGCCGGTGTCGCGGGCGACCGTCAGCAGCGCCTCCTTGACGAACCAGGACACCATGCCCGGGTTGGCGCCGCAGCAGGACACGGCCGTCGTGCCGCCCGGATTGGCGCGCTTCTCCGCCAGCACGGTTTCGCGCAGGGCGTAGTTGGAGCGCGCCTCGGGACCGGCTGACTTGTCGAAGTAGAAGCCGGCCCACGGCTCGGTCACGGTGTCGATGTAGAGGACGCCGAGGTCCCGGCAGAGCTTCATGATGTCGAGGGACGAGGTGTCCACCGACAGGTTGATGCAGAAGCCCTGGCCGTCGCCTTCGGTGAGCAGGCCGGACAGGAGTGTGCGGTAGTTCTCCCGCGTGACCGCCTCCTTCAGGAAGGCGATGCCGCGCTCGTCGAGCAGCGACCGGTCGGTGTCGACCGGGTCGATCACCGTCATTCGAGATTTGTCGAATTCGATATGTCGCTCCAGGAGCGGCAGGATGCCGCGGCCGATGGACCCGAAACCAATGAGCACCACAGGGCCGGAAATCGTGCCATGCACGAGCGATGAATTCATTCAAACCTCTCCTATCGTTCGGATCTCTCCGGTCGGTATTGGGGATTGGCGCAAGCTCTTAGGGCGGAACCGTATCGTCAGGCTCCAGCGCGCCGCAGCGGACGGCCTCGATCAACAAGGCCTAAGCGGCGGGCACCATAGACGAAACGGGGTGCGAAGGAAACGGAAGTTTTGTGACAGTTCCGCCGGGGTGCGGACCGAACCGACGGTCGCGACCGCCGGCCGGATCTGGTACGAGCGCCGGCTTCGGCGGTGCCGTGGTCGCAGGACTGCGTAGAGGCTCGATCCGAGATTGACGGCGCGAAGGACTTGGCCTAATCCCGACGGCGGGACACCCCTCCCCACCGAGGGGCGCCTATCTGAAAGGATAGCATCATGACAGCGACCGCCCGCCCGGCTGAAAAGCCGGCCATGCCGCATTTTTCCTCCGGCCCCTGCGCCAAGCGCCCAGGCTGGTCCGTCGAGGCCCTGAAGGGAGCGGCTGTCGGCCGGTCCCACCGCGCCAAGGTCGGCAAGACCAAGCTCGCCCAGGCGATCGACCTCACCCGCGACGTCCTCCAGGTTCCCGCCGACTGGCGCATCGGCATCGTGCCGGCCTCCGACACCGGCGCGGTGGAAATGGCCATGTGGTCGCTGCTCGGCGAACGTCCGCTGGACCTCCTCGCCTGGGAATCGTTCGGCTCCGGCTGGGTGACCGACGCCCTGAAGCAGCTGAAGCTGAAGGACGCCCGCGAGATCAAGGCGGGCTACGGCAAGCTGCCGGACCTTTCCGCCGTGAACTTCGACCATGACGTGGTGTTCACCTGGAACGGCACCACATCCGGCGTCCGCGTGCCGAACGGCGACTTCATTCCGGCGGACCGCGAGGGCCTGACGATCTGCGACGCCACCTCGGCGGCCTTCGCCCAGCGGCTCCCCTTCGACAAGCTCGACGTGGTGACCTTCTCCTGGCAGAAGGTGCTCGGCGGCGAAGCGGCCCACGGCATGCTGATCCTCTCCCCGCGCGCGGTGGAGCGGCTGGAGACCTACAAGCCCGCCTGGCCGCTGCCGAAGATCTTCCGCCTCACCTCCGGCGGCAAGCTGATCGAGGGCATCTTCAAGGGCGAGACGATCAACACGCCGTCCATGCTGGCGGTGGAGGACTACATCGACGCGCTCCAGTGGGCGAAGTCGGTCGGCGGTCTCGACGGCCTCGTGGCCCGCGCCGACGCCAACACCAAGGCAATCGCCGACTTCGTGGCCAAGGTCGACTTCCTGGATTTCCTGGCCGAGGTGCCGGAAACCCGCTCCAACACCTCCGTCTGCCTCACCTTCAAGGACCCGGCCGTCGCCAGCCTGGACGACGCCGGCCAGCAGGCGTTCGTGAAGGCCTTCACCGGCTTCCTGGAAAAGGAAGGCGTCGCCTACGACATCGCCGGCTATCGCGATGCACCTCCGGGTCTGCGGATCTGGTGCGGCGCGACGGTGGAGACCGCCGACGTGGAGGCCCTGATGCCCTGGCTGGCCTTCGCGTTCGAGAAGACCAAGACGGAGATGGCCCAGGCGGCGTGAGGGAGCGCGGGGGCGGGAGGTTCGTGGGGTCGGCGGCTGTTTCCTGCCTGACGGCCACGCGGTTTCCCGGTTCCTGATCCCGCGGAGGTTTCCCCTTACCGGCTTCCGCGGAGGTTCACGGTTTCCGGCTTCCGCGGAGGTTCACGGTTTCCTGATCCCGCGGAGGTTCACGCCTTCCTGATTCCGCGGAGGTTCCCCCCTCTCCCCAACCCTCCCCCTCAAGGGGGGAGGGGGCCCGTCGCGGATGAAGGATAGGGCGCTCCCCTCTCCCCGCACCACCGCACCCCCTCTCCCCTTGAGGGAGAGGGTTGGGGAGAGGGGGTGAACCACCACCCGTAGCCGATAACTCGCCTCCGCCGCCCCCGACGCCTCGCCTTCTTCGCTGCCAGCCGACACGCGACCTGTCCGCCCTCACAAGCCCGATACCACCCCCCGTTCACCCCCGGCGCCCGCGCGCCCCTCGCAAGGACACCACCGCCATGGCCCCTCGCGTCCTCATCTCCGACAAGCTTTCCCCGACCGCCGTCCAGATCTTCAAGGACCGCGGCGTCGAGGTCGACTATCAGCCGGATCTCGGCAAGGACAAGGACAAGCTCCTGGAGATCATCGGCAACTACGACGGTCTCGCCATCCGCTCCGCCACCAAGGTCACCGAGAAGGTGATCGCCGCGGCGCCCCGCCTGAAGGTGATCGGCCGGGCCGGCATCGGCGTCGACAACGTCGACGTGCCGGCCGCGACCGCCAAGGGCGTGATCGTCATGAACACGCCGTTCGGCAACTCCATCACCACCGCCGAGCACGCGATCGCCATGATGTTCGCCCTCGCCCGCCAGATCCCGGAGGCGAACGCGTCCACTCATGCGGGCAAGTGGGAGAAGAACCGCTTCATGGGCGTGGAGCTGACCTCCAAGACCCTCGGCGTGATCGGCTGCGGCAACATCGGCTCCATCGTGGCCGAGCGGGCCATCGGGCTCCGGATGCACGTGGTGGCCTACGATCCCTTCCTCAGCCAGGAGCGGGCGATCGACCTCGGCGTGGAGAAGGTGGAACTGGACGAGTTGTTCCGGCGCGCCGACTTCATCACGCTGCACACGCCGCTGACCGAGAAGACGCGCAACATCATCGACATCTCGGCGCTCCTGAAGATGAAGAAGGGCGTGCGCATCATCAACTGCGCGCGCGGCGGCCTGATCGTGGAGGCGGACCTCAAGGCCGCGCTCGATTCCGGTCACGTGGCGGGCGTCGCCCTCGACGTGTTCGAGGTGGAGCCGGCGACCGAGCACCCGCTGTTCGGCCACCCGAACGTGGTGGCGACGCCCCATCTCGGCGCCTCCACCACGGAGGCGCAGGAGAACGTGGCGCTGCAGGTGGCCGAGCAGATGTCGGACTACCTGATGAAGGGCGCGGTGCAGAACGCCCTCAACATGCCGTCCATCACCGCCGAGGAGGCGCCGCGCCTGACACCCTTCGTCAAGCTCGCCGAACTGCTCGGCTCCTTCGCCGGCCAACTCACCGAGACCGGCATCAAGGCGATCCGGATCGAGTACGAGGGCGACGTGGCCGGCATGAACACCCGCGCGCTCACGTCGGCGGGCCTCACGGGCGTGCTCCGGCCGCTCCTCCAGACCGTCAACATGGTGTCCGCGCCGGTGATGGCGAAGGAGCGCGGCATCCAGGTGGCGGAGGTCCGGCGCGAGATGGCCGAGAACTACGAGAGCCTCATCCGCCTCGTGGTGGTGACCGACCGGCAGGAGCGCTCCGTCTCCGGTACCGTGTTCGCCGACGGCCGGCCGCGCATCGTGGAAATCAAGGGCATCAAGATGGAGGCGGAGTTCGCCCCCTCGATGATCTACGTGACCAACGAGGACAAGCCGGGCTTCATCGGCCGCTTCGCGAGCCTTCTCGGCGACGCCGGCGTCAACATCGCCACCTTCGCCCTCGGCCGTCACCGCCAGGGCGAGGACGCCATCTGCCTCGTGGAGGTTGACGGCGCGGTCCCGGCCGAGATCCTGCAGAAGATCCAGCAGATCCCGGCCGTGCGCCAGGCGAAGGCGCTGACGTTCTGACGCTTCGGCCGGCCTGTCGACGACGGGCCGGCCAGCTATCGTTCGGGACGGCGTCGGCGGCCGGCGCCGGAACCCGGCTCGCCTCCCGGTCCACGACCGCCAGATAGGCGGCCAGATAGCTGGCCGGGATAACGAGCACCACGCGGTCGCCGCCTCTGGCATCGAGACGCACGGCGAGATCCTTCCCAGTGGCGAGATCGGCCCGGGCGAGGTTCACGCCCAGAACCTCCTCGCGAATGCAGGATCCCTCGAAGCACGATCGGCGTTCGCGGTAGATCGACTTGATCGGCCGTGGCTCGCCTTCGGTGAAGTTCGCGGTCTTGTAGTCCTGATATCCGTAGTCGTCGTATTCGACCTCGGCATAGAACTGGTGCCATTCCGCGCCGTCGTCCTTGGCGATGCCGCTGCGGACGAAATAGGTCACCGCCGCTGGCAGAAGAGGTCCGGCGATCGGCGGTCCGACCACAAGGATCTGGCGGTCGAATGGCGTCTCCCGGACTTTGACCTGCGCGGCGATGTCGCCTGCGCTCAGCCTGGCATAGTCCGGGGCCGTCATGCAGCCGGTCAGTATGCCGAGAAGGATGCCGAGTGCTCCGAGGAATCCGATACGGCGCTGCACTGGCGACCTCCCCGCCTCGACGTGGGTTTCGGACGGGATCTTGTCATTTTTATCATGCGCCCGCAAACCGGCGCGAGACTTGCCGCCACAGCCGCCCGTCGATCGCCACGAGCCCGGCCATGATGAGGCCCATGCCGACCCAGTGGCGGAGCTGCAGGGTCTCGCCCAGCACCAGGACGCCGAGCAGGATGGCGCTGACCGGGACCAGGAAGGTCACCAGCATCACGTTCGAGCCGGCGAGGGTGAGGATGCGGAAGAACAGGATATAGGCGAGGGCCGTCGCCCCGAAGGCGAGGAACAGGACGGCGGCGGCGACGTCGCCGGGCGGCATCGGCAGGGTCCAGGGCGCTTCCGCGGCGAGCATCAGCGGCAGCACGATGAGGCTCGACAGGCTCAGCTGGCCGGCGGCGGTGGCCATGGGCGGCTGGCCGCGAAACCGCCGGCCCCAGAGGGTGGAGACGGCGTAGGAGACGGCCGCGGCGAGGCAGGCGAGTTCCGCCTCCAGATGGCCGCCGAGGTCGGCGAGCGCGCCGAGGCCCAGCATCTCGGCGACCCCGACGAAGCCGAGGATCACACCGACGGTCTTGTTCGCCGTCAGCTTCTCGTCGCTCGTGAACGCGTGGGCGACGAGCGCGGTGAAGATGGGCGTGGTGGCGTTCAGGATGGAGGCGAGGCCGGCGCCGATCTGGGACGTGCCGTAGAAGATGAGCGCGAACGGGATGACGTTGTTGAGAAGGCCCATGCCGGCGTAGTCGATCACCTGGCGTCGGGTCCAGCCGAGCCGGGCGCCGCTTGCCTTCAGGATGACGAGGAGGGCGACGGCCGCGAGCGCGCAGCGCAGGAAGACGAGCGTGAAGGGCGGCAGCACGGGCGCCGCCACCCGGGCGGAGAGATAGGACCCGCCCCAAAGGAGGGAGAGGGTCAGCAGCAGGATCCAGGCGGTACGGGACACGGGATCAGACCCCTCGGGATGATCGGGCGGTGGCGGCCCGGAGCGGCGGTGGCGAGCGGCGGTGGCGAGCGGCGGTGGAGAGCGGCGGTTAGGCTCGATGACGGACGGGACGGGTCGGCGCCACCCGATTCCCGCTCCGTTCGGCATTCTTCCCATACGAAGTGGTGCGGCGGTCAGCGGGCCGAGGCGGCCGCGCGGGCCTTGCCGGACCGTTCGGCGAACAGGATGCCGCCGAGCACCAGGGCGAGCGCGGCGGCGTGGTAGAGGTGGAAGGTCTCGCCGAGGACGAGGACCGCGAGGACCGCGGCGAACACCGGGATCAGGTTCACGAACACGCCGGCCCGGCCGGGGCCGATCAGCTCCACGCCGCGCACGAAGAAGATCTGGCTGAGCACGGACGGGAAGACGGCGCAATAGGCGATGGTGGCGAGACCGACCGGCGTCGGCGCCTGATAGTGGCCGCTCGCGATCTCGATCGCCAGGAGCGGCAGGGACGACAGGAAGGCCGCGACGGCGAGCCCGGCGAAGAAGGTGAGCGCGCCGACCTTGGGGCGGTCCGGAAGCCAGACCGTGTAGACCGCATAGGCGAGGCAGGCGCCCACCATCAGGAGGTCGCCGAAGTTGAAGCCGAGGGTCGTGACGGCGGCGAGGTCGCCCCGGGTCGCCACCACCGCTACGCCGACGAGGGTGGCGGCCATGCCGAGGATCTGGGCGCGGCCGGCCGTCGTGCCCTTGGCCATGTAGGCGATGATGAAGACGAGGCCCGGGATGCCGCCCTGGATGATGCCCATGTTCACCGCGGTCGTGAAATGGGCGGCCACGTAGTAGAGCGCGTTGAAGGCCGTGAAGCCGAGCGTCCCCATCACGGCCACATAGGCGAGACGCGTCTTGAGGACCGGCCAGTCCCGCCGGACGGCCTTCCGGGCGAGCACCAGAAGGAGGAGAAGCACGGCCGCCCAGCGATAGGTGGTCAACGCCATGGGCGACACGTCGCCGACCGCGATGCGACTGGCGATCACGTTGCCGGCCCAGAAGAGGCTGGCGCCCGCGAGGACCAAGTAGGCGTTGTCGAACAGGCGGGAGGCGATTCGGGCGCGGCCGGCGGGCATCGGCGGGTTCTCTCGTGGGCGGTCTTCATAACCGGGACGCTCGGCGTGATCCATGGGGGAAAAATCGGCGAGGTCGCGCCGCGCGGGCGCGGCCGGCGGTCCGGAACCCGGCCCGACAGCGGACGTTCTGTTCCGGAAGAAGAGGACGATCATCATGGCCAAGAAGAAGAAATCCGGTTCGGCCAAGGTCGCCGGCCTGAAGCTCTCCAAGCCCGCCGGCAAGGCCTTGCGCCGGTTCATCTCGACCCCGATCGGGCGCGAGATCGCGGCCGCCGCCCTGACCGCGGCGGCGACCACGCTGATCACCAAATTCCCCAAGGCGGCCGCGGTCAGCACCGGTTCGGGCGTCGTCGGGGCGGCGAAGTCGGTGGCCGGCCACACGGTGGAATCGGTCGTCCACGTGCTCCACTCGGCGTCCGATCGGCTGCGCCACGGCGTCGCCGCGGACCATGACGGGTCCGGCGACGGATCCAACGTCCATGCGGGGCAGTTCGGCGACGACACCGGCCGTCGGAAGGGCAAGGCCGGCCCCGAGGACGACCTCCTCGCGGGCCTCTCGGCCAAGCAGTTGCGCAAGCTCGCCAAGGCCCTTCGCCACGCCTGACCCGCATTCGCCTTCATGTCGGCATAACCCGATATTTCCCACACCCATGCGGTTGGAATGCGCAGGCGGGCGGTCTATAGTCCGCCCGCCTCGGTGCCGCGCCGGCATCGGGGCTTTCCGTGCGCGCGAGGGTGTCGAGAAGCGTCTGCCCGACGCGCCTCAGAGGCGTTTGAGAACAGGACCGGTCGGCCGATGGCGAACGTGGTAGTGGTTGGCTCCCAGTGGGGCGACGAGGGCAAGGGCAAGATCGTCGACTGGCTCTCCGAACGGGCGGACGTGGTGGTCCGGTTTCAGGGTGGACACAACGCCGGCCACACGCTGGTGATCGACGGCGTCTCCTACAAGCTCTCGCTGCTTCCCTCCGGCGTCGTCCGCGGCAAGCTATCGGTCATCGGCAACGGCGTCGTGCTCGATCCGCACGCCTTCGTGAAGGAGGTGGAGAAGCTATCCGGCCAGGGCGTGACCGTGACGCCGGAAAACCTGCGCATCGCCGAGAACGCCAGCCTCATCCTGTCGCTCCACCGGGAGCTCGACGAACTGCGCGAGACGTCCAACACCGGCACCCGCATCGGCACCACGAAGCGCGGCATCGGCCCCGCCTACGAGGACAAGGTCGGACGCCGGGCGATCCGGGTGATGGACCTTGCCGACAAGGACGTGCTGACCGCGCGGATCGAGCGCCTGCTCGCCCACCACAATCCGCTTCGCCGCGGCCTCGGCCAGCCGGAGATCGCGGTCGAGACGATCCACGCCGAGCTGATGGAAGTGGCCGACAAGGTGCTGCCCTATGTGGACCTGGTGTGGCGGCTTCTCGACGAGAAGCGCCGCTCCGGCGCCCGCATCCTGTTCGAGGGCGCGCAGGGCGCGCTCCTCGACAACGACCACGGCACCTATCCGTTCGTGACCTCGTCGAACACCACGGCCGGCCAGGCGGCCACCGGCTCGGGCCTCGGCCCGGGCGCGCTCTCCTACGTGCTCGGCATCACCAAGGCCTACACGACCCGCGTCGGCGAGGGGCCGTTCCCGACCGAACTCACCGACGAGGTGGGCGAGTTCCTCGGCACCCGCGGCCACGAGTTCGGCACGGTCACCGGGCGCAAGCGGCGGTGCGGCTGGTTCGACGCGGTGCTCGTCCGGCAGACCGTCCGCGTCTCGGGGATCAACGGGATCGCGTTGACCAAGCTCGACGTGCTGGACGGGCTGGAGGAGATCAAGGTCTGCGTGGGCTACAAGCTTGACGGGAAGACGATCGACTACCTGCCGGCCAGCCAGGAGGCGCAGGCCAAGGTGGAACCGGTCTACGAGACGCTCGAAGGCTGGTCCGGAACCACGCGCGGCGCCCGCTCGTGGGCCGATCTGCCGGCCCAGGCGGTCAAGTACGTGCGCTATGTTGAAGAGTTGATCGGAGCGCCCGTCGCGATGCTGTCGACGAGCCCCGATCGCCTCGACACGATCCTTGTCCAGGATCCTTTTCAGGATTAACCCTTGAACCAGCAACGCTGGCGAGATTCCCATCGATGGCTGATTACTATCCGGTTCTCAAGCGCGCGATCGGTTCGTTGCAGACGAACAGCGGCGAGGCCCGCCGCGCGGTTTACGAGAAAGCGAGAGCCGCCCTCGTCAGCCAGCTGAAATCCTACGAGCCTCCGCTCACCCAGGCCGAGATCACCGACCAACGGTTGCAGCTGGAGGAGTCAATACGGCGGATCGAAAGCGAGATGGCCGGGGCCGCGTTCGGCCTGCCGACGGTCGCCGAGGCGGTGGCCGCGACGCCCGTCGCGGTGCCGGCCGTTCGGGTCGACACCCGGCCCGCCGAAGCGCCGGAACCGGCGCCCGCCGCGCCGCCGAGGGCCGAGACGCCGAAACCCGACGTTCGCGCTCCATCGCCCGCCGCGGCGCGGGTCGACCCGCCGCCGGTCCGCCAGACGCCGCCCGCGACGCCCCCCAAGCCGTCCGGGATCGCCGGCGGCGAGCCCGCGTCGGCCCGTCCCGCGGCGGCGGATCCGAAGATCAACGCGGGCCTCTCATCCCTGTCGAAGACCGTGCACGAGGCCGAAGCTCTCGGCAGCGCCAGTGCGCAGGCCGTGCAGTCGGCCCGTGGCGCCATGGACGACGGGAACGAGCGGCTTCCGGAGACCAAGGTCGAGCCGGGCTTCATGGATGCGCCGCTCGGCGCCGATCTGCCACCCCGGGGCGAGGCTCCCGCCGCCGCAGCCGGACGCAACGCGCCGCGTCCGGCCCGGATCATCCGGCCCCAGAGCCCGAAGGTGAACCTGAAACTGGTGGCGGCGCTGATACTCGGCGTCGTCCTTCTGGCGGGCGGTGTTTTCGCCTGGGTCAACCGGGACAGTTTCCTCGGCGGCGATCCGGTCGTGGAGACCGCCGCGCCGGGCGACGAGCCGCCGGTTGCGGAGACGCGCACCACCGGGCAGGACGGCCTGGAGGCGAAGATCCCCGACCGTCTGCCGCAGGACGGCGAGCCCGCCGAACCGGTCGCCCCGGATGCGCGGGCCGTCCAGACCGAGCGGGTCACGCCGCCATCCGACGCCCCGCCGGAAGAACCCGCGCCGGCCCCGGAGCCGCTCGCCGAGGCGGCTCCGGAGCCGGCTCCCGCAGTTCCGCCGCCAGCGGCGGCCGCTCCGGCTCCGGCCGGCCAGTCGGGCCAGACGGTGCTGGTGGCGCAGCGCGCCATCCTCTACGAGGAGCCGATTCCCGGGGCCGACGGCGCGCGCGCCGAGGGACAGGTGCTCTGGCAGTTCGTCAACGAGCCGAGCTTCACGGGCGATGCGCCGGTGCCGCAGATCCGCGCCACCATCGACATTCCCGACCGGGGCATCAAGCTGACCATGCAGATGCGCCGCAACACCGACCAGGCGCTGCCCGCCAGCCACATCATCGAGATGCAGTTCGCCCTGCCGGACGATTTCGCCGGTCGGTCGATCGACACGACGCCGGGACTGATACTGAAGCAGACGGAAGACGCCCGCGGCGACCCGCTGATCGGCGCCGTCGCGAAGGTGCAGGACAACTTCTTCTGGCTCGCGCTGTCGGGCACGGAGCAGGACACGGCGCGGAACGTGGCGCTTCTGCGCGAGCGCCAATGGTTCGACGTGCCGATCCGCTACGGCAACCGCCGCCGCGCCATCCTGACGTTCGTGAAGGGCACCCCCGGGGACCAGGCCTTCACGCAGGCCCTGGCGGCTTGGGGACAGTGACCGCCCGTCGGGCGGTTTGGGGACAGTGACCGCCTGACCGGCGGATTGGGGGCGGTGACCGCCTGACCGGCGCATTGGACGGCCGGTGGCGGAAAGGCCCGCGCTCCGGCCGCCCGGCCTGTCAACGGGCGAGGAGCGTGGTCGACCCGATCAGCCGGCCGCTCGGCATGTGGAAGAGGTGCACGGACCGCCCGCCGGGGCCGTCCACCGTCACCGCCAGACGGTCGCCGTCGACAGCGGTGTCGACGAGGGTGGAGCCGGCCGGCACCTCCACGGTGGACCGGAAGGCCTCACCCCGGGGCGCGTCGTCGTCGAGGCGGTTCACCCGCCAGATCACCGCGAACAGCACGGCCAGGAAGCCGACGCCGAGCGTGATGCCGGAAACGAGCATCAGCTTGCGCAGTTTCTGCTGGACGCGCTCCATGGCCGGGTCGAGCGGCGCTTCGTCTTCCTTGTCGTCCCGGGCGTCGGCCATGGTCGGCTTTTCCTTCAGCGCTAAATGGGCTAGTCCCGCGCCGTGTATCGCAACAGGGCGTCGCTTGTCGACGCCGTCACGCGTCGAGCCGAAGGCGCCCCACGCCCGGCCGCGCGTCAGGGCAGGGCCATGATGAACAGCGACGACCTCGACGACCTGGACCTTGCGGCGGACCCGGACGACGCGGCGGCGGACGAGGCGCTCCACGGCGTGATCGGCGCGGAGGCGGCCGGGCAGCGCCTCGACAAGGCGCTCGCGGGCCTTTTCCCGTCGGTCAGCCGGTCGCGGCTGAAGGCGCTGGTGGAGGAGGGGCACCTGATGCTCGACGGCGTCCCGGTGTCGGACCCGTCCCGCAAGGCGAAGGCCGGTGCGGTGGTGGACCTGCGGCTTCCGCCGGCCGAGCCGGCCGAGCCCGTCGCCGAAGACATTCCGCTCGACGTGGTCTACGAGGACGAGCACCTGATCGTGATCGACAAGCCGGCCGGACTCGTGGTCCATCCGGCGGCCGGCAACTGGACGGGCACCCTGGTCAACGCGCTGATCCACCACTGCGGCGAGAGCCTGTCCGGGATCGGCGGCGTGCGTCGGCCCGGGATCGTGCACCGTCTCGACAAGGACACGACCGGCCTGATGGTGGTGGCCAAGACGGACCGGGCCCACAAGGGCCTCGCCGCCCAGTTCGCCGACCATGGCCGGACCGGGCCGTTGGAGCGGGCCTATCTGGCGCTGGTCTGGGGCAGTCCGGAGCCGTTCCGCGGCACCATCGACGCGCCGCTCGGCCGGTCGAACACGGACCGGACCAAGATCGCCGTGCTGCGCACCGGCGGCCGAGAGGCGATCACGCACTACGAGGTGGCGGAACGCTTTCCGGCGGAGGCCGGCCGCAATGCCGTCGCGTCGCTGGTCGAATGCCACCTGGAGACCGGCCGCACCCACCAGATCCGTGTCCACATGACGGCGGCCGGCCACCCGCTCGTGGGCGACCAGGATTACGGCCGCGGCTTCCTGACCAAGATCAACACGCTGCCGGAGGCGGTGGCGCCGGTGGTCCGGGCCTTCCCCCGCCAGGCGCTTCACGCCTTCTTGATCGCGTTCGAACATCCGGTCAGCGGCGAGATCCTGCGGTTCGAGAGCGATTTGCCCGCCGACATGGAAACTCTCGTCGAGGCGTTCAGGAGTTTGTGAAACTTCCGCCGTCCCCTCGTGTTTTGGCCATGATCGTCCCTATATTTCAACGCTGGTACGCCGCGTCAGGCGGGTGCCACCCGGTTTGCCGTGCGTCTCATTCGGGAACCGGGACAAGGGAGCGGACCTGGACTGCCGTGGGGGCTGTTCCATCGCGTACCGCTTCCGCAAGGAGGGGTGCACACCATGGCCCAGACATCACTGCCGGTCCTTGCGGCCGGGGAAGGCGGCCTCAGCCGCTATCTCGACGAGATCCGCCGGTTCCCCATGCTGGAGCCGCAGGAAGAGTACATGCTCGCCAAGCGGTATCTCGACTATGACGACCGCGAGGCCGCCCACAAGCTCGTGACCTCGCACCTGCGTCTCGTGGCGAAGATCGCCATGGGCTACCGCGGCTACGGACTGCCGATCGGGGAGGTGATCTCCGAGGGCAACGTCGGCCTGATGCAGGCGGTGAAGCGCTACGATCCCGAGAAGGGCTTCCGGCTCGCCACCTACGCCATGTGGTGGATCAAGGCGTCGATCCAGGAATACATCCTTCGGTCCTGGTCGCTCGTGAAGATGGGCACCACGGCCAACCAGAAGCGGCTGTTCTTCAACCTGCGCAAGGTGAAGGGCCAGATCCAGGCGCTCGACGAAGGCGACCTGAAGCCCGACCAGGTGACGGCGATCGCCGAAAAGCTCGGCGTCACCGAGGAGGACGTCGTGTCGATGAACCGGCGCCTGTCCGGCGACACGTCGCTCAACGCGCCGCTTCGGGCGGACAGCGAGGGCGGCGAGTGGCAGGACTGGCTCGTGGACGACCGCGACAACCAGGAGACCGTGCTGGCCGAAAGCGAGGAGCTCGACCAGCGGCGCACCATGCTGAAGAACGCCATGGGCGTGCTCAACGATCGGGAGCGGCGCATTTTCGAGGCGCGCCGCCTCGCCGAGGAGCCGATGACCCTGGAGGATCTGTCGACCGAGTTCGGCGTCAGCCGGGAGCGGGTTCGACAGATCGAGGTCCGCGCCTTCGAGAAGGTCCAGGACTCCGTCCGCAAGATGGCGGCGGAGACGGCGTCCCGCGCGCTGGACGCCGACAGGCGCGTTCCGGCCTGACCCCCGGCCGGATTGTCCCACGATGCCGCCGCCCGCTCCGGGCGGCGGATCGTCCGGCTGCCAGAGCCTCTCCGGTGCAGGGCCCCGGCCGTTCGCCCACGGCCTTTTGATCTCCCCTAAACGTGAAGTCGTTTCTCCTTAATCCGTGATCGACTAAGGTCCACCTCAAGGGTCGAACGTTCTCGTTGGGAGTTTCGACACGATGGCCGATTTCGCGCGCCTCATGCCCCGGGCGCCCGTTCCCCCGCTCCGGGTTGGAACGGTCGGTGGGCCGTGCTGGCGCCTTTGCGACCAGAAGCCGAAGAATTTCACCCTGGTGCTGTTCTACCGGGGGCTTCACTGCGCGTCGTGCAAGGTGCAGCTCCAGGAATGGGAGGCGCACGCCGCCGCCTTCCGGGAGCGGGGCGTGCGCGTGATCGCCGTCTCCGCCGACAGCCGCGAGCGCGCCGAGCGGGCGGCCGAGACCTGGGGCATCGACGAGATCACCCTCTGCTGGGGACTGACCCTCGATCAGGCGCGGGCCTGGGGCCTCTACGTGTCCGAGGGTCGCGCCGTGGGCGATGGCGGCGTCGAGGAGCCGGCCTTCTTCGTGGAGCCCGCGCTCTTCCTGGTTCGGCCGGACAACACCCTCTTCGCCGGCATCCTTCAGACCCTGCCGTTCGCGCGGCCGCGCCTGGAGGACGTGCTCGCCGGCCTCGACGCCATCATCGCCACCGGGGCTCAGCCGCGGGGCGACTATACCGGCGAGACGCGCCAGGCGGCCGAGTGACCGCCCGGCCGCTTGCGCGTCAGCGCACCGTGCGGGCGTAGCTCTCCACACGCGGCATCGCCTTGACGAGGCCGCTCTCCACCATGAAGGCCGCGAACCGTTCGTAGCGCCCCACGTCCAGCGCGGCCGGACGCTTGGCGAACCGGGGCAGCGTGTCCGCCCAGGCGGTCCGGTTCAGTTCGTCGTCGAGATCCGGGTGGGCCTTGATGAAGAGGCTCCAAGCCTCGTCCGGGTGATTGGTGAGGAAGAGCGTCGCCTCCTCGATGGCCGCTAGGAAGCGGGGCAGCCGGCCGTCGCCGGCAAGATCGGCGTGGGTGACCAGCACCAGTTCGTCGTAGGGCGGCACGCCGTGCTCCTCCGGGAAGAAGGCGACGCCTTCCTTGCCCTCCAGGCGCAACTGGGTGAGCTCGAAGTTGCGGTAGCCTCCGATCACCGCGTCCACCTGGCCGGCGATGAGCGACGCCGAGAGGGCGAAGTTGACGTTGATGAGATCGACGTCGTCGAGGCCGAGGCCGACCGACTTGAGCATCTGGCCCAGCATGGCGTCCTCGAAGCCGGACACCGAATAGCCGATCCGCTTGCCTCTCAGATCCTCCAGCGACGTGACGGGCCCGTCCTTCAGCACCGTGAGCGTGTTGAGCGGGGTTTCCACGAGCGTGCCGAAGCGCACCAGCGGCAGGCCGGCCGCCGCGTCCTGCTGCAGGCTCGGCTGGTAGTGCACGGCCACCTCCGCCTGGCCGGCCGCGACCAGCCGCGGCGGCTGGGACGGGTCCGCGGGCGGCACCAGCGTCACGTCGAGACCGTGGCGGGCGAAGTAGCCGCCCTCGCGCGCCACCACCAGGGGCGCGTGGTCTGGGTTGACGAACCAGTCGAGCAGAACGGTGAGGCTGTCGGCCGCGCGCGCGGGGAGGGGAGTGTTGGCGAGCGCCGCGACCAGGGCGGCCGCCAAAATGGGCAGTTTCATGGGGAAAGGCATCCTCTTCTTGTCAGGACGGGGCGGGGCAGGTGCGGGCCGTCAGCGCGGCGGCTCGACCCACGGAATAAGGCGCGCCGTGGCGGCCTCCACCGCCGCGCGGAGCAGCAGGGTGGCGAGCGCCAGAAGCGCGAGGGCGGCGAACAGAAGGTCGGTCTGCATGCGGGCGTTCGCCTGGATCATCAGCAGCCCGAGCCCCCGGGACGCGCCCACCCATTCGCCGATGACCGCCCCGATGGGGGCGAACACGGCCGCCACCCGGATCCCGGTGACGAGCGCCGGAAGCGCGTCCGGAAAGCGGATGAGCGCCAGGGTGCGCCAGCGGCCGGCGCCGGACAGCCGGGCGATGTCCAGGAGGCCGGGGTCCGTCCGGGACAGGCCGTCCGCGAGCGCGGACGCCACCGGGAAATAGATCACCAACGTCGCCATCACGATCTTGGAGGCGAGCCCGAAGCCGAACCACAGGACGAGGAGCGGGGCGAGGGCGAACACCGGCAGGGCCTGGCTGACCACCAGGAGCGGCGTGAGCAGGCGCGACACGGCGGCGGACGACGCGACGGCGAGGCCGGTGAGCACGCCGAAAGCGATGCCGGCCGCAAGTCCGATCAGGATTTCGCCGAAGGTCACGGCCGCTTCGGCGAGGAGGCGCCGATGCTGGGCGAGGGCGGTCTCGGCCACGCGCGCCGGGCTCGGCAGCAGGAAGCTTGGCACGTCGAGGACCACGACCGCCGCCTGCCAAGCGCCGAGCGCCACGACGGCCATCACCCCCGCCCGCGCCAGCGCCCCTGCCATGGTGGCGATCCGCGACCGACCTCGGCCGCCGCCGGTCGTTCCCGGTTCGAACCGATCCGTGGCGATGAGGTGGTGGCGAGCAAACGGGCGTTTTGGCTGAGCGCCCACCCGGACGTCATGGCATGCGGCCGCTCGGCCCGATCCGTCCGCCGCGTGCCTGTCGGGGACACGGCCTGACAGTGGCTCGGCCGCCGGCCGCCCGTTGAACGCAGGGCCCGGCGCCGCCTCGGTTGCGGGCCGCCCTTCGGCAGCCTGGCCTATCGCCGCCTCGGCCGCTCGGCGCCCGCCGTCTCGTGTCCCGTCGCCGTCCGCCATCGGACACTCCGCCTGTCGGCGGCTCGGATCGAGCCGCGGGAGGGGCCATGCAGGACGACGGAAGGAGAGGGGGCTTGCGGCGCGCGCTGACGTTCAGCCCGGTCCGCACGCTGTTCCGTCCCTTCGCCGGCATGACCCGGATCAGGTTCGAAGGGTTCGGTCCGCTGCCGGACCATCTCAGCTCAAGAAGAGCACCCCTCGGAACGGCTTCTGTTATGGCGCGGACGATCCCGCCCCGCAAGATGACCCGGCGCACAAATTGCCTCTTGCGCAGCCCCGCCCGGCCCGCTATATCCCGCCCACCGCACGGCACCCAAGTGCCCGACGCTCCCTTCGTCTAGCGGTCTAGGACGTCGCCCTCTCACGGCGAAAACAGGGGTTCGAGTCCCCTAGGGAGCGCCAATATTTTCAGGCACTTAGCCCTAAGCGAGCCGGAAACACCAAAAATCCGTCAAATAAACGGCTGCAGACGGCAATCAACATCGGTAGCTTGCCGATCCGGATGCAAGAAAAACGACACAGGAGTACGTCCTGTTGTCGCTCTCTCCCGCATTCGCAAGCCGGCTAGTATCGCCCGCCAGCGCTCGCAAGGTTGTGTTCTGCATCTGCGGTATGCCGGCCCGGTGGGAGGACCGCTTTTCAGGGGGCAGGCCGCTTCGCGGTGACTGAGCCGCGCGGGCCGGGCGCTGCGGTACGACGGATTTCGCGACGACCACTGAGACTGCCTGTTTATCGCGGCCACGTCCCGAATTCGGCGGGCAACCTCGCCACCATGTCGGCAAGGACTCGGACGGATGCGCTTTTCCGTCGGATTTCGAATGCGACGGATGGGTGAGGAAACTCCAGAAGTTCGGCGAGGATCAAACTTGCTCCGATTGTGTCGCCAGCATCGAGTGCCGCGATGTAGCGCGAAGCATAAGCGACAATGCTTCGGACCGCGCTCTTTCTGGCTTTGTTCAGTGCGTCCGAATAAAGGTTGAATAACCGGATGGTATACTCCGCGCGTCGGCGGAGTCGCCCTTGGGGGTGAATCGGCACCATAATTCCGGTCTCAAGGTCGATCTGCAAGTAATCGGTCGGATTCTCATGGCGTACGTCGATCAGAACGTGGTCGCCCGCCGGCACAGGAGTCTCAATCGGCCAAGTTCGATCGAACTCACTTATCGCGTCGCCCGTGGGAGCAGCGAAGACGGCGAACTTGTCCTTCTTGAGATCCTGATTGCAGATCGTGCACGCATAACGTGGCGCGAACTTATGCGGAGTAGCTCTGCCAGAATTTCTTCGCTAGCCCTGGAGGTTTTCCGGGCAGACATGCTGTCTACCCTTAACAGATTCCCTATTGTCGGCCCTTTCAGTATTCTGTTTACACGACGTCTGGAGTTGCAAAGTTGCGGGTGATGATGTCGGCGAATAAAGCAGGGCGCCGGAATGATAGCATATCGAAACCAACTCTAGTTTTATGAGGTTGGTAAGCTAGCAGATTTCTTCGCCGGATCTTATCTTATTGATTATATCTGCGACCTTTCGGCTGGCAGCAAATTGCCGCGAGCGAATGTAATAGCGTTCAGTAGTGCTAAAGTGCGCATGCCCAAGTAGCGGCGCAGCTAATCGAGCTATATCCGGCGAGTGACCCGCCATCGCAGTCGCCGCAATAGCGCGGAATAGGTGCGGGTGGATCGGCCGGCCAACAAGCTGCCGTGTTCTGGCAATTACCCGCTGGTAGATAGAATTTGTCGCAAGTCGTCCGCCATCGTGACGGAGCCAAAGTACGGCGGAACCGCATGTGGGGAAGCACGGCCGAACGCGTTCGATGTAGTAGCTTATGAGTGGTGTTAATTCCGGAGTGATGTGCAGCCTGAGAGGCCGGCTGTTCTTCGTCTCGTCCGCAGCGAACCGAAGCTCGTAGGCTTGATCCCGCTGGATCAAGTGAACGCCAACATCGATCATGGCCATGTTGCGGATTCTGATCGGGGCCACCGTAAATAGCGCTACCATAAGCGTGTCGCGGTAGTTAAGACGAGCTCTGACGCTCGTCAGAGCCCGCATCCTGAGCCGATAAAGCTCGGAGAGACATGCGGCGTAAACGTTTTCTATCGAGACAAAGCAGGCGTCTGGATCGCGAGATGGACGTGCCCACTGCTTTACGCGAGCAGTGATCGCGTCGAACCAGCGCCAGTCCTTGCCAGGTGCGAGCGCCTTCGCCACTACCTTCAGGCCAACGAGCGAGCTTTCAACGGTTTTGGGCGCGAGCTCAGACAATATGCTTCGCGCGTACGCGTCCAACGATTCTGGTGATATGCGCTCCGCCGGGTCGGCTGTTTCGTCTAAGCGGCCGTTACGTTCAAGCCATTTGAGAAAGCAGCCATAGTGGCGCCGGTTCGTCTGTCGAGTGGCCGCCGCCCAGTGCGACCCAGACCCGGCATCTGTCAGGAGATCTCCCTCGCGAAACAAGTGCTGCCAAGCTCGCCGGTCAGCGGCGGGCCAAGCGCTGAATGGTAGTTGACGGGTAGCGATGTATTCCCGCGGCACAGGCTATACCTCCGTCGGCAGCCCATTCCGGGCTTCATCGATGATCTTGTGAAGGTGCCGGCTTGCGACTTTTGTCTCTGTGCCGAGATAGGAGCCGAGGGTCGTGTTCAGGGACGTATGGCCGAGGTGACGTGAAACGATGGCATATGCACTGGGATCGCGTTCGACCACAATTTTTCCGATAACATGACGAAAGGCGTGAGGGTTGAGCCTGATCCCGGTGTGCCGGTGAAGCGGCTCAGATATGCAGTTCCTCATTGCGCTCTCGGACTTCGGGTCGCCCGTTCTTCCCGGAAACAGGTATGGTCCATCCGAGCCTGACAAGATCTGGCGGTGGTCGCGCAGATATTCGTCAAGGAGGGCGACGGTTGCCGTGGGGAGAATGTAATCGAGCGGTCGGTCTGTCTTGCTCTGATCGCGGTGAACGTGGAGGAAGACGACACCATTGGCTCGCCGAAAGCTTGTATCGGTCCTAAGGGTCCGCAGACTGTGTAAGCGGAGACCCGTATCGACTAGGATGGCCGTTGCCAGCGACCGCTCGATGCCGCGGGCCCGGCGCTCAGTGTTTTTTTGCTGGAGAGCGCGAGCCGCTTCCTCAGCCGGGAAGCGCAGAAGCCGGCGCACATTCTCCGGATCGTCGAACTGCTCGACACGCTCTCGGTGCCGCTTTCCCATGCCCGGGGGGAGACGCTGTTGCAGGCGCCTCGATACGGCTTTCAGTTGAGCAAGTACCGCTTCTTCGACAGCAACATGGCTCTTCGCGATTCCGACCAGTGTCCGCGCGATCCTCGCCGCATCGGTCGGAGGTGAACTTGAATCGGCTGGTAAGAAGGCCCGGAGCGCATTCACAAAATTCGCAGGTTGGACAAGAACAGCAAGGCTCGTGATCTCCTCTATCCTGAGATGCCCTTCACGGAAGAGCGCTGATGCTGCTCGGCGAATGTGATAGACGGCGCTCTTGATCGTTGCCGGGCGCGCAGGCTTTATTCGAGCGCGCAGGTTAAGCGGGTCCGCAGTGGTTGCAGAGGTTACCCAACACTCCACGTCCTCACCGAAGCTCGCCGGGAAGGCCGATAACGGCATCATGAACGGCTGAGTCTTGAACGGAGATGAGAGTCGTGGGACCGGCCACTCACCAGAAAGGCGCTTGCCGGCCATGTTGGCCAGCGCGATCGTATGCTTCAGTATTTTCCGGGGACACTTGACGAAGGATTCTGCAACCAAAGCGTTGTAGAAACCAAGGAGCGTTTCCTTGTCGACTTTACCGGGGGCAATGCCGATAGCCGTGCAATAGCGTGCCAAGCGCGAGAGGGCGTGACGCTCCTCACTTTGGAGGAGGTTGAAAAGATCGTCCCAAGCCGGCGACAACGGCAAGTGCTTCGTGAGCATACGCCGCCTCATACCATAGCGCTTTGTGGTGGTGACTATAAGGGAGCGCAGGTTGCGCCACCGTGGCTCGGTAACGCCCAGCGCCGTGGGCCCGCTTTCGGCAAACAGGCGGCGGACGGCCTCCGCAGTTGCAGGCAGCGCGTCGGTTCCTTTTACCCGAGAGAAGACAACTCGCTATGCGGACAGTGTATCACGCCGCCGGATCGTTGGAGGCTCAACGCGCACGCGGGTTTCGACGTCCGCGAGAGTTACAGCCCCCCCAGGGCGAAAGAGCTCCGCGTGCTCTGGCTGTTCCGAAAGCGCAGGCCCAACGCTAACAGTCCGAAGCTTTTCCGCGTTCTGTCCGGAGACAATGGGCTCGTCCGAGCTTGCGCTGGCAGTTGCATCGTCACTGAACATGTCGGGAAAACAACGACGGAAGTGCTCTTCGTGATGATTATAGGTGGACATAGGTGCCCTCGTGTAGACTCGGGGTATCAGATTAGCAGATTCGTGAAATAGGTCCATTTTGTCTTCCCCTCACGCAAGGCGATACTGTTTCACTACTGTCCTGTTTACAGGATTTTAGGGGGACATAACTGGACAGAGCTACTCAGTGCCGTCGACGGTCACCGATGAATCGATTGAGATCTGAAGGCGACACCCGGATCTGCCGACCAACACGTACGACGGGGAGCTCACCGGCTTCGTACAGCCGGCGGATCGTCCTTATCGAGACGCCGAGGACGTCGGCTGCATCGGCAAGCTTTAGGAGACTAGAGGGCTGAAGCGCAACTGCTGGCGCACAACCACATGGCCCCAGATCGGCGGTATCGCGCGAGCTGCAAGGTTGAGTGTCTGCCCGACCAATCATCGGCCCGGTTTCGCAATCGCCGTTCTGGTGATGTTTGACGTGCGGCGGCAATCCTGGGCCCCTCTTGGAATCGGGCCTAGTTTTCGGCCTTGCCGGTTGTCGCCGGCCAGCCATTAGGATTTCTCCGACTGTAATCGACGCAGCAGCGCTTCTAATTCGGTGCGCGGGACAAGTACACGGCGGCCGATCTTTATTGTCTGAATTTCGCCGTTGCAGATAAGGCTGTAGAGCTTCGTTCGCCCAATGCCGAGAACTTGGCAGGCAGTTGCGATGCGATAGGCTAATGGCTCATTTGTTGACAGCATAGACGCCTCCATTCATGGAGGACCTTTGTTAGCCACGCGTGACCGTTCATGTCCTCGCTTTTAATACGATGGAAGCGACATCCACTTTCTTGCGAGCTTTGTTTCGTCGGTTTACCCGGCTGCGGGCTTCTTTAGTATGACTGTACGCGCTGTTTGCCAATCTCTTGTTTGTAAGATAACCCCACTTTTTTAAGCAGTTCAGAACGGCAGTGAGTGATCCTCCTTCTGAAATTTCGGGATTATTGACAGAAGCTTTTCCGCCATATCTCTCGATAGCTGAAATTAAATAAGATAATTGACTGACAATAACCTCTTTATCTCTGGATATAGGTCTTCCAATTTTTACTCGTGATTCGATGTGTTCTCTCGTTACTGAGCAGGCTTTCTGTAACGCGACTAGATTATTTGCCTCTACACTGCAGTCGAACTTACCAACCATTTCGATATAGTCACTTATCGAAAAAACCAAACCACCAGATGATCTGTGCAGCATTTTCTGCAGTAGAAGCCCAGAAAGATTCTCTATCTCAGTAATTTGTAGTTTTAAATCACTGAAATTAGAGTATATTTTCGGTCTGAAGGACATGTCGTTTCCGCTGTTAACCTCGTTGATTCAATAAGTTATGTCTTTGATTAGTGAAGTTCGATACGCGGGACCAGGATTGCATATTCGGATCAGTTCTTCAGCATGTATTTGCTTTATAAGAATGTACCGTCGCTTCAACATTCTTCAGTACTCGCTGCTTCCAGAAAATCCGACCAAGCCGACATCAGATCACGTCTTCTCCGAAGAGCATCGCCCCGGCGGTACGCTCTTTCGGTCTGGTCCCCAACGACGTGTGCCAGCGCGGCTTCGGCAATCTCGCGAGGATAGGACGTTTCTTCGCCACACCAGTCGCGAAACGCCGAGCGAAACCCATGCACGGTAACGTCGACCTGCATTCGTCGCAGCAACATATCTAGAGCCATGACCGATAGTGGGCGACCGATCTTGTTGCCTGGAAACACGAATTGGCTAGACTCTGACCCGAATTCTGCCAGCCGATTGAGTATGGCCAAAGCACCCGCTGACAACGGCACCCTATGCTCGCGGCCGGCTTTCATCCGGTGAGCTGGGATTGTCCATACCTTTAAGATAAGATCTATTTCCTGCCAGGTCGCTCCGCGAGTTTCGCCTGATCTAGCAGCAGTCAGGATCGTAAACTCGAGCGCTAGTGCCGCGACACCGTCCCTCGCTCGCAGCTTTGCTAAAAAGGCCGGGGCATCAGCATAGGGCATTGCCGCATGATGGCCGCGGGTCAGCTTGTGGCGCTTCGGCAAAAGGTTCGCTAAGTGCCCGCGCCACGCGGCCGGGTTCTCGCCGGACCGATAACCTTTGGCCTTGGCGGCATTCAAAACTCGCTCAATGCGGCCGCGGAGACGATAAGCCGTTTCGGCCTTTGTTGACCAGATCGGCTTTAAAACGGATAAGACGTCCTCCGTCGTGACTAGATCCACGCGCTTCGAACGTATCGGCCCAGCATACTCGCGAAGCGTCATGCGCCATTGGTCAACGTGCTTGGCATTTCGAAACTGCGGCGCCATGGCTTCAATGTAGGTATCTGCCATTTCTCCGAAAGTCGGAACTTTGGCGAGTTCGGAGTTACGGGTCGCGATAGGGTCGATGCCGTCACGGACCTTCTGACGGGCTGCCGCTGCCAACTCACGAGCATTCGCAAGTGATACCTCGCGAGCTGAGCCAAGCCCCATCTCGCGACGTTTGCCCTCCCACATAAAATAAAGCAGCCATCGCCGACGTTCGCCTGTGCCTTCCTTTGTGACAGACAGGTACAGCCCATCTCCGTCCGCATGCTTGCCAACAGCAGCAGTTGCCACTGTTCTCGCGCTAAGTCTCTTTGTCACTCGCGCCACATCGGCCCCACTTCCGGCCCCACACGAAGAGCTGGATTGTAGCGAATGAGTACGGGCGCTGGTAGCCTTTTGGGGGCAGGAGATTGCTGAAACTTTAGGACTTTTCGGACGATAGCGAATGAATGCGGACACTAGTTAGGCGGACTCTCTCTCCGCCAGCTTTGGACGCAAGCCGCCGAACTCTGCGGCTTCTTCGCGCTCAGGCGCGTGTCGCCCGCGATTTGGTTCGCAGAAGTACGTGCTTCGCGGTTTCGGCTCTCAGTGAGCGCGGTAGGTCCGAGCACGTCTGCTGTCAGGCCGACCGGTCAATCTCTTCCTCGCAGGATTCAGCCCGGGTCGCGGCCTGGGCGTGAGAGATCAATCGGCCGAGGATCAGATTTCCTCCGCCAGGATAGGCCGGCGGAAACAACGCCGCAGTCGGAACGCCAATCAGCCGAATGCGGCGCTGAGGCCCTGGCGCGAGCAGGCCGATCTGCGAAGTCGTTGAATCGCTTCCTTCGTGGCTTTTAAAAGATTCCTTAAACCGGATGAGGGACATACGCCTGGGGGGCTCCTTGACTCATGAGGGGCTCATGCGTCTGTTGCGGGTTGTGTTCGGACTGCTCCTGCTGGTTGGAGGGCTCTACATACTCGTCGGGGAGTATTTCGCCGGAACGTCGGCGGACGCGACCCTGAATTCGCGGGTTACCTCGGTCCGGGCGCCGATCCAGGGAGAGGTGTCTCTGGCGGTCCGGGCGATCGGCGCCAGGATCAAGCGGGGCGAACTGGTTGCCGACATCGCGGACAGCCGGTTCGACACCGCCCGGCTGATCGATCTGGAGCACCAGCGCGACGAGACCCGGATCGAGAGGGAGCGGGTCGCCTCTCAGACGGCCACGATCACGACTGCGCGCGACGGTTTCCTGTCTCAGCTCGCCGCCTACAAGGAAGGCCGCATCACTCAGATCGAGGCTCGGGCGGCGGAAGCCCGGGCGGCGGAGGATGCCGCCGAGGCGCGCCTGCGCGAGGCCGAAGGCATTCTCGGCCGCTCCTCCGACCTCAGTGGCCGCGGCGTCCAGACGGAAGCCAGCCTGGAGCGCAGCCAGGCGGCCTTCGACGTCGCCCGACAGGAGCGCGAAAGCGCCCGGCACCGCAGCAACTACATAGCGGTCGAGCTCGCCTCGGCGCGCAAAGGCGTCTTCCTCAGCGATTCCAGCAACGATGCCCCCGTCTCGGCCCAGCGGGCGCGGGAACTCGACCTTCGTCTCGCCGAGCTGGACGCGGAGCGCGTCCGGATCGACGCCCGGCTCGCCGAATTCGAGCGGCAGATCCAGGCCGAACGCGTGCGGATCAACCGCCTGACATCGGCAAGCCTCGCCTCCAGCGTGGACGGACTGGTCTGGACGTTCGGAGTGGACGACGGCGAATACGCCAATCGGGGGCAGGAACTGGTCCGAGTCGCGGACTGCAGCACCCTGATGGTGACGGCGAGCGTCAGCGAGGCCCTGTACGACCGGCTCTCCATCGGCGACCCGGTCCAGTTCAGGCTGTTCGGCGATCATCGCATCTTCGGCGGCACGGTCATCCGGCTCGGTGGTTCGGGCGCGGCGAGCCTCTACGACAATCTGGCGGTCGCGCCGAGCCAAGAACACCTGGAGCGGTTCGACGTGACGGTCAGCGTGCCCGACCTGGCCGGGCAGTCGGACCTCGTCTGCGCGATCGGCCGCACCGGCCGGGTTATCTTCACCGCGGGGCCCATCGCCAAGATGCGCCGCTTCCTGGCACGGTACGGCATCTGATGCTGGTTCTACCGTCGCTTGTCGCGGCCTTCGGCGCAGCGGCCGTGGTGCTCGGCATCCAGTTCGCGGTCCTGCCCTTCCTCAACCCGGCCCGGACGGTCTGGCGCGTCCTCCTCCTGTTCGGCGCGGCGGTGCTGTCGTGGCGGTATGTCGTCTGGCGCCTCGCCGAGACCACCGCCCCGCTTGCCTGGACGGCCGACGCGGTGGCGAGCTGGAGCTTCGCCATCCTGGAAGCGCTGACGGTCCTGTCCTCGTCGCTCGCCTTTCTGATCCTCTGCCGCGTCCGCTCGCGCAGCGCCGAAGCGGACGCCAACCTCGCCTGGTGGGGGTCCGGCACCCCGCCCCGGGTGGATATCTTCATCGCCACCTACAACGAGGAACTCGAGGTTCTGGAGCGCACCATCGTGGGCGCCCGGGCGTCGGACTATCTGCACGTGCGCATCTTCGTTCTCGATGACGGGCGGCGAGACTGGCTGCGCGACGCTTGCGACCGACTGAAGGTCGGCTACATCGTGCGGCCGGACAACGCCCACGCCAAGGCGGGCAACATCAATCACGCACTGACGCTGCGGGCCGCCGCGCCGGACCGGCCGGACTTCGTCGCCGTCCTCGACGCGGACTTCGTGCCCCATACGGACTTCGTCGGCCGGACGCTGGCGCTGTTCCACGATCCCGCGGTGGGTCTCGTCCAGACGCCCCAGCACTTCTTCAATCCGGACCCGATCCAGCACAACCTCGGCATCAGCACCGCCTACCCGGACGAACAGCGGCACTTCTTCGACAATGTGGAGCCCGCCCGTGACGCCTGGGGCATCGCGGTCTGCTGCGGAACCTCATCCATGGTCCGGGTGTCGGCCGTGAAGGCGATCGGCGGGCTGCCGACCGAGAGCGTGACGGAAGACTTCCTGCTCACCCTGCGCCTCGCCGAGGCCGGGTGGTCCACCGTCTACCTGAACGAGCCTTTGACCGAGGGCCTCGCACCGGAGGGCCTCCAGGAATATGTGGTCCAGCGCGGCCGCTGGTGTCTCGGGATGATGCAGATCATCCGCGACGTCTACCCGCCCTGGGGCGGCCATCGCCTGCCGCTGCGGCATCGGATGAGCGTGCTGGATTCCCTGCTCTACTGGTCGACAACCTTCTTGTTCCGGCTCGCGAGCCTCCTCTGTCCGCTCCTCTACTGGTGGGGCGGCGTGAAGGTCGTGGATGCCAGCCTGGCGGAGGTCATCCAGTACTACGTCCCCTACTACATTGCCGTGCTGGCCGTCCTGAACTGGATCTCCAAGGGATTGTTCATCCCGATCGTGAACGACGTGGCGCAACTCCTGGCGGCTTGGCCGATCACCAGGGCGGTGGCGATGGGGCTTGCGACCCCCGGGCCCCACAAGTTCCGCGTCACCGCCAAAGGAGGGGACCGGAGCCGCACGGTGGTGCAGTGGCCGCTGATGATGCCGTTCCTGGTGGTGTTCGGACTCACGGTCGGGGGACTGGCCGTGAACCTCACGTCGGACTTCCTGTTCAATCACGCCTCGGCGGCGGGGGACGGCATAGCCATTGTCCTGTTCTGGACACTCTACAACCTGTTCGTGCTTCTCGTCGCCATCGCGGCCTGCGTGGAGCGGCCGCGCTACGACCGTCCCCAGCGCCAGGTGGTGGAGCCTGTGACCTTCACGGTCGACGGGATCGACCACGCGGCCTGGATGGTCAACCTCGGCGTCGAGGGCGCCCGGATCAGCGGTCCTGCCGGGTTCCGGACGGGAACCGCCGGTACGCTCCACGTCGGCGGCGTCGGGGCGCTGCCCGCCACGGTAGCGGCGCCGACCCGCGACGGCTGGCGCCTGCGCACATCGCCCGACCCCGACCAGCGGGCGAGCCTAATCGCCAAGCTGCACACCGCCCGGGCCACTCCGGGCACCGACTTCGGCGACGTCGCGGGAATGCTCCGCGAGCTCGCCCGCACCCTGACCCGCTGAGGAGACCGCCATGGCCGGACGACGCCTGAGCCTGTCCACGCTGATCTTTCTGGGAGGAGCCGCGCTTCTCCTGGTGCCGGCCGTCATCGCCGGCACCATCTACACCGGCGCCCTCCAGCGACGGGCGGAGGCCATGACGGTGGAGACGCTGAAAGTGCGCGGCGATCTCAGCGCCAACCTCCTCGCCAGGCGGCTGCACCAACTCTGGCAGGAGGTGGAGGCGCTGTCGCGGGTGGTGTCGACCGGGGACATTCCGGACGCGCGTCGGCAGATCGACATGGTGAGCCGGCTCGACCGGCGTTATTCCTGGATCGGCTTCGCCGACACGGAGGGGCGCGTCACCGCCGCGACCGCCGGCATGCTGGAAGGCGCCACGGTGGCCGAGCGGCCCTGGTTCCGCCGCGGCCTGACAGGGCCGACCGCGATCGACGTGCATGAGGCGCTGCTGCTCGCCAAGCTGCTGCCGGCCACGAACGAGCCCTGGCGCTTCATCGATTTCGCCGCTCCGGTCACCGGCCCGGATGGCGCGGTGAGCGGCGTGATCGGTGCTCACCTGGATTGGCGCTGGGTGGCCGACAACGTGGCGTCCCTGCAGGCGCCCGGGATCGACGTGATCCTCGTCTCCAGGGACGGCACGGTCCTGCTCGGCCCGCCGGATCTCGTCGACAAGACGCTGACGATCGGCTCCGTGGCCGCCGCCAGCCGGGCGACCATGAGCGTGTTGGACGAGCGCTGGCCGGACGGCAAGGATTATGTGACCGTGACGGCGCCGACGATCGGTCACGAGGACCTGCCGAGCTTCGGGTGGTCGCTCCTGATCCGCCAGGACGTGCAGGCCGCGCTGCAGCCGACGCGGGAACTGGTCAGGTCGTTCTGGATCACGCTGGGCGCCGGGGCGATCGCGGCCCTTGGCTTGCTCGCCCTCGGGGCACGGCTCGTGACGACGCCGCTTCGCCGGCTGGTGACCGCCGCCGAGGCGACGCTCGGCGACGGACTGCTGAAACCACCGCACGAGGAGACCCGCTATGAGGAGGCCGCGCGCCTCAGCGACGCGCTGACCCGTCTCCAGTCGACCGTGATGCGAGCGGAGACGTCCCGGGCGCGCAAGGCCGATGCGCTCCCGATCCAGCGGTAGCCGCACGGGTGCTTTTCGCCCCGTCTCGCGGCGCCAGCCACCTCTCGTCCGACCCTGCCGAGGCAGAGGGCGAGGACGGCGGGGTTCGCCGTCCGTGTCGCACCCGAGCAGGCTTGGCACAAAGGGCGCGCCGATCTCCATCAAGACGCCCGCGAACCCGGACAGTGGACGAGGCGGAGCGCGAACGCCATGGCCGGTCGGCATCCGGATCGCCGGATCGCGCCGATACGCGCTACGCCGATCCGGTGATCAGACCGCTGAGTGACCGTCCGGCATCCGTGTCCGGATCGGAGAGGTTCAGGACGGCGCTCATGTGGTTGGTCCGGGCAAGCAGGGTCCTCGTCACGTGGAGGCCGTCCCGCGCGAGCCGCTCGTCCAGCGCAGCGGCCTGATCGTGAAAGGGCGCCGTCTCCTCGTCGCCGACCAGGATGTGGACCGCCGCGCCCGTGGCGTGGCTCTGCGTGAGCGGCGTGAAGCTTCGAACTTCCTCGTCCGTGAGTGCGATCAGCGGCGCCAGGAAGGACGCTTGCAGCGGCGCGAGGTCGTAGACGCCGCTCAGGAGGAAGGCGCCCCGAACCGGCGGCGCCGCCTTGCCGGCCCGGAGGAGGAAGGTGCAGAGGTGGGCGCCCGCGGAATGGCCGCCGACGGTCAGCCGGTCCGGATCGCCGCCGTAGAGGCCGGTGTTCGCGTGCAGCCAAGTCGCCGCCCGGCGAACCTGATCGACGATCGTCGCCATCCTGACGTTCGGCATCAGCGCATAGTCCATCACGGCGGCGATCGCGCCGGCCGCCGTGACGGTGCGGGCCACGAACGAGAAGTCCTCCTTGGAGAACATCCGCCAGTAGCCGCCATGGACGAAAAGGTGTACGGGGCGCGCGCCGTCGCTGGAATCGGGCAGGAAGAGATCGAGCTTCTCCTCGGGACCGTCGCCGTATGCGACGTCCGCCACCATGGGCAGGCTGGCGCGCGTCTCGCGGCTGAGGGCGGCGTAGGCAGCCAGGTAGTCGTCGAAGCCGGCGACGTGGTCGCGGGTCCGGAACGGATCTGTCTGCACCGCCGCCTCCCTCCAGGCCCGCCGTCAGAACGTGACGGCGACGTATTTCGGCTCCAGGAATTCCAGGACGCCGTGATGCCCGCCCTCGCGGCCGAGGCCGCTCTGCTTCACGCCGCCGAACGGAGCCGCCGGGTCGGAGACGAGCCCGCGGTTGAGCCCGATCATCCCTGCTTCCAGGCGGCTCGACACGCGCAGTCCCCGGCCGATGTCGCGGGTGAACACATAGGCCGCCAATCCATACTCGGTGTCGTTGGCCCGGGCCACCACCTCGTCTTCGGTGTCGAAGCGGCTGACGGGCGCGACGGGGCCGAAGATCTCCTCGTGAGCCATGGCGGCGTCCGGCGCGACGTCGGTGATCACCGTGGGCGGATAGAAGTAGCCCGTGCCGCCGGCGACCGTTCCTCCGCACAGGACCGTGCCGCCCCGCTGCTTGGCGTCCTCCACCAGCCGGCCGATCTTGGCCACCGCGGCCGGCGTGATCATCGGGCCGCACTCCGTCGACGGATCGACGCCGGGGCCGACCTTCAATGCGGTCATGCGCTCCGTCAGCCGCGCCACGAAGGCGTCGTGGATGCCGGACTGCACGTAGATCCGGTTCGCCGCCGTGCAGGCTTCGCCGGCGTTGCGCATCTTCGCCAGCATCACGCCCTCGATCGCCACGTCGAGGTCCGCGTCGTCGAACACGATCACGGGGGCGTTGCCGCCGAGCTCCATGGAACAGCTGATCACGCTCTTGGCCGCCTCGGCGAGCAGGATGCGGCCGACGCCCGTCGAGCCGGTGAACGACAGCTTGCGCACGCGCGGATCGCCCAGCATGGCGGCCGTGACCGGGCCGGGCGTGGAGGTCGTGATCACGTTCACGACGCCGGCCGGAACGCCGGCTTCCGCGTAGAGATCAGCCAGCGCGTAGGCGGTGAGCGGCGTCTCGCTGGCGGGCTTCAGCACCACGGTGCATCCTGCCGCGAGCGCCGGGGCGATCTTCCGGGTCGCCATGGCGGCGGGGAAGTTCCAGGGCGTGATCAGCACGGCGATGCCGATCGGCTGGTAGTCGACCACGATGCGGTTGGTGCCGGCCGGCGCGACGGCGAAGTCGCCCGAGATCCGGACGGCCTCCTCGGCGTTCCACCGGAAGAACTCGGCCGCGTAGGCGACCTCGCCGCGCGCGTCGCGCAGCGCCTTGCCGTTCTCCAGCGAGATCAGCGTCGCCAGCGCGTCGGCCCGCTCCACCATCAGTTCGAAGCAGCGGCGGAGGATTTCCGACCGGCGCCGGGGCGGCGTCGCCGCCCAGGCGGGCGCCGCGGCGGCCGCGGCGTCCACGGCGGCGACCGCGTCGGCGACCGTCGCGTCCGGAACATGGGCGAGCACCGCCTCGGTGGACGGGTCGACGACTGCGATCCGGCCGCCGGTCTCACCGTCGCGCCAGGCGCCGCCGATGAAAAGGCCGCGCGCGTGCGCCGAAAGGTCGGGGCCGGAGCCGGAGCCGGCGTCCATGGTCGCGGCGGCGGACTGAAGCGAAGGAGTCATGTGAAGCATCCCGAACGAGGTGAGAAGCGGACAGATCAGACGGCGGCGGTCGGCAGGTCGCCGCGCCAGGCGGCGCCGACGAGGCGGGCCATGGCGTCGCCGTCGATGGGCCGCGGGTTGTTCTTGACGAGGCGGTCGATCCCGACCGCCTGCTCGGCGGTCCAGGCGATCTTGTCTTCCGGCAGGCCAAGGTCCCTCAGTGTCGGCGTGATGCCGATGGCGGCGAACAGGCGCGACACCTCCTGGATGGCCGCGTCCGCCTTGGCCTCCGCGGCCAGTCCGGCCGTGTCGAGCCCAAGCGCGTCGGCCACCTCGGCGAGTTCCGCCGCCGCGGCGAACCGGTTGTAGGCCATCACGTAGGGCATGAGCGTCGCGACACCGAGACCGTGCGGCGTATGGGTCAGCGCGCCCGCCGGATACTGGATCGCGTGGGCGGCGGCGGTCCCGGCCGTGCCGAAGGCGCAGCCCGCCGCCAGGGCGCCCATCATGACGTCGGCCCGCGCCGTCTCGTCCGAACCGTTCCGGCAGGCCGCCTCCAGGCTGCGCCCGAGGAGCCGGATCGCCAGGAGGGCGAAGTGGTCGGTGAGCGCGCTCTTGCCGATGAAGACGTGGCGCTGCGGCAGGGCCGCCGTCGCCTCCTTGCGGACGGCCGTGAACGCCTCGATGGCGTGGGTCAGCGCGTCGGCACCCGCGATGGCGGTCAGGCCGGGCGGGCAGGTGAGCGTCAGGTCGGGATCGCAAATGGCGGCGGCCGGGATCAGGTGCGGGCTGGAGATGCCCACCTTCAGCGTCCGGTCCGGGTCGGAGATGACCGCCACCGGCGTCGCTTCCGATCCCGTGCCGGCCGTGGTCGGCACCGCGATCACCGGGAGCGCCGGCCCGGGCACCTTGAACTCGCCGTAATAGTCCTGGATCCGGCCGCCGTGGCTGAGGAGCAGCGCCGCGCATTTGGCCATGTCGAGGCAGCTGCCGCCGCCGATGCCGATCACCATGTCGGGCCCGAAATCCCTCGCTTGGTCGGCGCAGATAGCGACGCTGTCGCGCGGCACGTCCGGCTCCACGTCGGCGAAGACGTGAACCTCGACGCCGTTCTCGCGAAGGTCGGCGACGAGCTCGCCGAACACGGCGGTCCCGGCGAACCGAGCGTCCGTGCAGATCAGGGCGCGCGATCCCAGCCGGGCGGCGACGGTGCCGAGGGCGGCCCGCTGACCCTTGCCGAACAGGATTTCCCGCGGAAGGCGGAGGGCTGCGAAGAGGCTCATGATGGCGTTTCCCGTCGGCTGTTGGTTTGATCGTGTTGAAGGTCCGTGAGCGTGGCCCAGAGCTGCGGGTCCACCTCGAATCCGTTCGCCAGGGACGCGCTCCGCCGCGCGCGCGCTCCGTCGCCCGGGACCCCGACCGGGCGGTCGGCGCGTTCCGGCGGCGACGCGCGGACGAGGTCGAGGTAATCGGCGATGCGCGCGGCGAGGTCCGGAGACTGGTCGGTGTCGAGCACCAGGAAGACATCGCCCTTGTTGCAGTCGGCATCCGCGTCCAGCGTGCCGCGGATCTGCGGCGCGAACGGCGTTCCGGCGAGCGCCGCGACGATCAGCTCGATGGCGAGCCCGAGGGCGTAGCCCTTCGCCTGCCCGAAGGGCGCGATCGCGCCGTCGCGCGCGCGGGCCGCATCCGTCGTCGGGCGGCCGTCCGCGTCCATGGCCCAGCCGGGCTGCAGCGGTTTTC
This sequence comes from Chthonobacter rhizosphaerae, assembly GCF_013839525.1. Classification (GTDB taxonomy): domain Bacteria; phylum Pseudomonadota; class Alphaproteobacteria; order Rhizobiales; family Pleomorphomonadaceae; genus Chthonobacter; species Chthonobacter rhizosphaerae. The sequence goes on along the minus strand of NZ_JACDIS010000018.1, from coordinate 7,352 downwards.
CGACGGACGCGTGATGGTGGACCTTGCCCATCGACACTTCGCTCGTGGCGAGATCGACCACCAGCGGCGTGCCGCCAGCCGACGGCACCGCGATAGCGATCGGGTTCGTGCCCAGCATTCGCCGCGTGCCGCCGTGCGGATGCACCAGCGCCTCGCTGGACGACATGGCGATGCCGATCCGGCCTGTCGTGGCGATCGCCTCCACGTAGCGGGCGAGCATGCCGAGGTGCTGGGCGTTCCGGATGGCGGCGACGGCCACCCCTGTCCGCTCGACCCGCTCCAGCAGGCGATCGATGGCCGCGAACGCCACCACGGGGCCCAGTCCCTTGCACCCGTCCCCATCCAGGACCGCGTCGGACCGCCAGCTGAACGCGCCCTCGGCGACCGGATCGGCAAGGCCGCGCTCGATGCGCAGGAGAAGGCGCGGCAGACGCTGAAGGCCGTGCGACGGATGTCCCCTCAGCTCCGCCTCGACCAGGACGTCGGCCTGGATCGATGCCGCCCGGTCGGGCACGCCGCGCTGGCGAAGAAGCCGTACGGCCAGGTCGCGCGCTTCTGGTTCGGTCACCCTCACGACCCGCCTCCCGATATCCTATACGATATAGGATTGAACATATGCGAGCATCATGATACGGATGGTTGGTGTCAAGGGGCAAAGTCATGCGTAGCACGGGTTCGCATAGATCTCACGGGAAGATAGGAGCGGATGCCGCTGTTGGTCCGATTCAGAGGTCGAGTGGGCTCGCCGAGGAAGTCTACGATGCGATCTTCTCGCAGTTGATGGCCCTCAGGATTGCGCCGGGCTCACGGATCACGGTCGATAATCTTGTGCGGGAGTTGAACGTTTCACAAACCCCGATCCGGGAAGCGCTGGGGCGCCTCGAAGGCGAAGGTCTGGTCGTGAAGACCCATCTGGTCGGCTACAGCGCCGCCCCCCAGATCACCCGCCGCCGGTTCGACGAACTTTATGAGCTCCGGCTGCTGCTGGAGCCGGACGCGACCCGCCGGACCGCCCACCGGATCGACGCGGACGGCCTTGCCGCGCTCCGGGGCACGGCGGGCGTGATGATGCAGCCGGACGCTGCCGACGAGCGCGCCCGCTATTCCACTTTCGCCCGCCAGGACGCGGTCTTCCACGACACGATCCTGGCGATTGCCGGCAACGAGCTCATTCGGGAGACGCTCGCCCACCAGCACACCCACTTCCACATCTTCCGCCTGATGTTCCACACGCGGGTGACCGAGGAGGCGCTCGACGAGCACGACGCCATCCTGGCCGCCTTCGAGAACCGGGACGAGCAGGCGGCGGAGCAGGCCATGCGCCGGCACATCGAGCGGTCGAGGGACCGCCTGCTGCCGGCCTTCGACTAGCCCGGCGGCTCCGACCCCGGGCTCGCGGAGGAGCGCGGTCCGGCCAGGGTCCCGCCGCTTGGCGTCCGGGCAAGTCTCAAGATTTGGCGACGGAGCACCGGGAGGACCGTGGCTCCGAACGGTACGGCCGTGCCGATCCGGCGCCCGTCCGCCGCCTTGCCGAGCCCAACACGACCGCGAGGAGGCGGTCGCGTCCTGAACAGCCCCGCGGCCGGACCCCGCGGGACGCGAGAACCAAGGTCCGACATTTCGGGAGGACGTTCATGAAGTCATCAGCAACAGTATTGGCCGCCGTCGCGGGCTCGCTTCTCATGGGCGGCGTCGCCGTCGCGCAGGAGAAGAAGGTCATCGCCGTATCGATCCCGGCGGCCGACCATGGCTGGACCGCCGGCGTGGTCTACCATGCCAACGCCGCCGCGGAGGAAATCAAGGCGGCGTTCCCGAACATCGAGGTGATCGTCAAGACGTCGCCGTCGGCGAGCGCCCAGGTGAGCGCCATCGAGGACATCGCCGCGGGACGCGGCATGGATGCTCTCGTCATCCTGCCGCACAGCTCCGAGGAGCTGACCTCGCCGGTCAAGCAGATAAAGGACAACGGCACCTTCATCACCGTGGTGGACCGCGGCCTGACCGACCCCACCATCCAGGACCTCTATCTCGCCGGTGACAACATCGCGGTCGGCCACACCACCGCGAAGTTCCTGGTCGACAAGCTCGGCGGCAAGGGCAACCTGGTGGTCCTGCGCGGCATCCCGACGGTGATCGACGACGAGCGCATCAAGGGCTTCGAGGACGGCATCAAGGGCACGGACCTGAAGATCCTCGACATCCAGTACGCCAACTGGAACAGCGACGACGCCTTCAAGGTGATGCAGGACTTCCTCGCCAAGTATCCGCAGATCGACGCGGTCTGGGCGAACGACGACGACATGCTGCTCGGCGTCCTGGAGGCCATGAAGCAGTCCGGCCGGACCGAGATCAAATACGCGCTCGGCGGCAACGGCATGAAGGAGATCATCGAGAAGGTGATGGCCGGCGATCCGGTCACGCCGATCGAGACTCCCTACCCGCCGTCCATGATCAAGACCGCCATCTACATGACGGCCGCCCAGTTCAACGGACAGGCGCCGATCCGCGGCACGGTGAAGCTCGACGCGCCGCTGATCACCCAGGAGAACGCGAAGGAATACTACTTCCCGGAATCTCCGTTCTGATCCGTCGCATCCTGCCGCCGGGCGCAGGTCGCGCCCGGCGACATCCAGATCCCCCATACCAGAAGAAGGCTGCACGCCAATGCCGGGCAAGAAAATCCTGATGCTCACGGGCGAGTTCACCGAGGAATACGAGATCTTCGTCTTCCAGCAGGGCATGGAGGCCGTCGGCCACACCGTGCATGTGGTCTGTCCCGACAAGCGGGCCGGCGACATCATCGCGACGTCGCTGCACGACTTCGAGGGTCACCAGACCTACACGGAGAAGCTCGGGCACAACTTCGTCATCAACAAGACCTTCTCGGAAGTCGACCTCGACGCCTACGACGCCGTCTACTGCGCCGGCGGACGCGGCCCGGAATACATCCGGACCGACAAGCGCATCCAGGCCATGGTCCGCCACTTCGTCGACCGCCAGAAGCCGATCTTCACCATCTGCCACGGTGTCCAGATCCTGATCGCCGTCGAAGGCGCCGTCCGCGGCAAGAAGGTCGCCGCCCTGGCGGCCTGCGAGCCGGAAGTGACGCTCGCCGGCGGCACCTACGTCGACCTGTCGCCGACCGAGGCTTTCGTGGACGGCACCATGGTGTCCGCCAAGGGGTGGACGGCGCTCGCGGCCTTCATGCGCGAATGCCTGAAGGTGCTCGGCACCGAGATCCGCCACAGCTGACCGACCCGCGCGGCGAACGGAGGGGAGCGGTCCCGCGCGGGGCGCTCCCCGCCCGCCCAATCGGTCGCCCCTGTGCCGACCGCGGAGGAAGACCCATGACGTCCGGCAACATCGTTCTGGAGGGACGCGGCCTCCACCGCTCCTTCGGCCCCGTGGAGGTGCTGAGCGGCATCGACCTGGTGCTTCGGGCCGGGGAGGTCCACGCCGTCATCGGCGAGAACGGGGCCGGCAAGTCGACGCTAATGCGTCTCCTGTCGGGCCATCTGGAGCCAACCAAGGGAACCGTCGCCATCGACGGCGCGCCCTGCGTGTTCCGCGGCCCGGTCGACGCCGAGCACCGCGGCATCGTCCTCGTCCACCAGGAAATCCTGCTCGCCCCGCACCTCAGCGTCGCCGAGAACATCTTCCTCGGCCGTGAGAAGCGTCGCGGTTTCGTGGTCGACGACGCGGTCATGAACCGGGAGGCCGCGGCCGCCGTCCGCGAACTCGGCGCGGACATCGACCCGACCACCACCGTCGACCGCCTCTCCATCGCCCAGCGCCAGCTCGTCCAGATCGCCCGGGCGCTCGCCGTCGAGCACCGGGTCGTCATCTTCGACGAACCGACCGCGTCGCTGACGCCCGTCGAGGCGGATGCGCTGTTCGACGTGATCCGCGGCCTCAGGGCGCGCGGCGTGGCGGTGCTCTACATCTCGCACCGGCTGCCGGAGGTGAAGGCGATCGCCGACGTGGTCACCGTGCTGCGCGACGGCCGCCTGGTCGCCCATCACCGCTGCGACCAGCTGGAGCCGGTCGACATGGCCCGGCTGATGGTCGGCCGCGACATGGCCAATCTCTACCCGGTCTCGGCCCCGCCGCCGCCCGACGCGCCGATCGTCCTGGAGGTGCGCGACGTCAGCGTCCCGGGCTTCGTCCAGAACGCGTCCTTCCATCTGCGCAAGGGCGAGATCCTGGGCTTCGGTGGCCTGATCGGCGCCGGCCGGACCGAACTGCTGGAAGGCGTGCTCGGGCTTCGGCCCTCGTCCGGCGAGGTCAGGGTGAAGGGCGAGCCGGTCCGGTTCCGGACCGTGGCCGACAGCATGCGGGCCGGCATCGTCTACCTGTCCGAGGATCGGAAGGGCAAGGGCCTCCTGGTCGGGCAGGACCTGCGCACGAACCTGACCCTGTCGGCGCTCGATCGGTTCCGGCGCGGCTTCCTGCTCGACAAGGCGCGGGAATGGTCCGCGCTCGACCGGGCGATCGCCGCCTTCGACATCCGCACGCGCCGGCGGGACATCAACGCCGGACAGTTGTCCGGCGGCAACCAGCAGAAACTCCTCCTCGCCAAGTCCATGCTGATCGAGCCGGAGATCGTCGTCATCGACGAGCCGACCCGCGGCATCGACATCGGCACCAAGGCCGAGATCTACCGCTTCGTCGCCAAGCTCGCCGCCGACGGCAAGGCCGTCATCGTCATTTCCTCCGAACTCCAGGAACTGATCGGCGTGGCGCACCGGGTCGCCGTCATGCGCGCGGGCCGCATCGTCGGGGAAGTGGCGGGCGATCGCATGACCGAATCCGACATCGTGGTGCTGGCCACCGGCGTCGCCGCCGAAGCCGCCTGAAGGACATCAGATGACCAACGCATCAGAGACGACCCTCGCCCGTCCCGCTAGGCCGGGCTTCCGCATCGACCTCCGGACGGCCGCTCCCTTCATCGCGCTGGCCGTCCTCCTGGTGTTCGGCGCGCTGCTCAACCCCAACTTCGTGTCGGCCGCCAACCTGATCAACGTGCTGACGCGCTGCGCCTTCATCGCCATCATTGCGGTCGGGGCGACCTTCGTCATCGCGGCCGGCGGCCTCGACCTGTCGGTCGGCTCCATGGCGGCTTTCATCGCCGGCTCCATGATCCTGGTCATGAACAGCATGGGCAGCGAGGCGTCGGTCGGCGTGATCGCCCTCTCGATGGTGATCGCGCTCGGCATCGGCGCCGCCTGCGGCCTCGCCAACGGGCTTGTGACCACCGTCGGCCGAATAGAACCGTTCATCGTGACGCTCGGCACCATGGGCATCTTCCGCGCGCTCGTCATCTGGCTCGCCGAGGGCGGTTCGATCGCCATGAAGGACCAGGAGCTGCGCGCGGTCTACCGGCCGGTCTATTTCGGCACGGTCGCTGGCATTCCGATCCCGGTGCTCGTCTTCCTGGCCGTCGCGGCGGTCGCGGCCTTCATCCTCTACAAGACCCGCTTCGGCCGGCACGTGCTGGCGGTCGGCTCCAACGAGGACGTGGCGCGCTACTCGGGCATCCCGGTCGGCCGGGTCCGGACGCTGACCTACGTGGTCCAGGGCGTCTGCGTCGCCATCGCGGTTCTCGTCTACGTGCCGCGCCTCGGCGCCGCCACGCCCACCACCGGCCTCCTCTGGGAGCTTCAGGCCATCACGGCCGTGGTGATCGGCGGCACGGCGCTGCGCGGCGGAACCGGGCGGGTCTGGGGCACGCTCTGCGGCGCCCTAATCCTGGAGGTCGTCGGCAACATCATGGTGCTGTCGGATCTCGTCTCCGAATACCTGATCGGCGCGGTCCAGGGGGCGATCATCATCATCGCCATGCTGGTCCAGCGCTCGATGATGCGCCGGGCCTGAGCCTGGCGATGGGCCGGTCGCGAGCCGGCACCGTCAGAAACGCCGGCGGGAGGAAGCCACCCGCCGGCTGGGAGGAACAGGCTTCGCATCTGGAGGAGCAGTCAATGCGCATGCTTATGTTGGGCCTTGCGACCGCGGGCGCGCTCGTCGCCGGCGCCGCGGCGGCACAGGACAAGTCGGTCACCATGGCGGTGTCCATTCCGGCGGCCGACCACGGCTGGACCGGAGGCGTCGTCTACCACGCCGAACGCGAGAAGGCCTCGCTCGAGGCGCGCTATCCCGGCCTGAAGATCATCCTGAAGACCTCGCCGGACGGAGCCTCCCAGGCCAACGCGCTCGAGGACCTCACCGCCCAGGGCATCGACGCTCTCGTGACGCTGCCCCACAATTCGGACGAGCTGACCGATCCGGTCCGCCGGGTCAAGGAGAGCGGCGTGTTCGTCACCGTCGTCGACCGAGCCCTCTCCGATCCGGCCATCCAGGACCTCTACGTCGCCGGCAACAATCCGGAACTCGGGCGCGTCGCCGGCGAGTACATGAAGGAGAAGCTCGGCGAGGGGCAGATCGTCGTCATCCGCGGCCTGCCGATCGTGATTGACGAACAGCGTGTCGCGGCCTTCAACGCGGCGATCGAAGGGTCGGGCATCAAGGTGCTGGACAGCCAGTACGGCAACTGGTCCCGCGACGACGCCTTCAAGGTGATGCAGGACTTCCTGACCAAGCACCCGACCATCGACGCCGTCTGGTGCCAGGACGACGACATGGCCGTCGGCGTTCTGGAGGCCATCCAGCAGGCCGGCCGCAGCGACATCAAGTTCGTCGTCGGCGGCGCCGGCATGAAGGACATGATCAAGCGCGTGATGGACGGGGACACCATGATTCCGGTGGACGTGCTCTATCCGCCGTCCATGATCGCGACCGCCATGGACCTCACCGCCGCCGGTCTCTACGACCAGGTGCCGGTGCGCGGCAGCTACATCCTGGCGGCCCCGCTGGTCACCAAGGACAACGCGGCCGAATACTACTTCCCGGACAGCCCGTTCTGACGATCGGTCCGCGCCGCCGAGGCGGCGCGGCCGTCCCATTTTCGCATCGGACCTGGCGGGCGGCGGCCGCCTTGAGCGCCTCTGCGGCGGACCGGGCGCCGACAAGCTCGGTCCGTCACCGGACCCGACCGCTTCGGGTCGGACCGAGCCGCCCGGTTCCGAAAGCGCAGCCCGGTGCGGCAGCCGGCCCTCCGTCGCGCCTCCCTGGTCCCTGTCGCTTCGGGCAGGTCCTTGCAGGCTCGGTTTTGGCCGGAGATGCGGCCCGCCCCACGAATCCGGCACTCCCCGGGAGGAGTTCACGCTCATGAAGACGATCAAGGGACCGGCCATCTTCCTGGCCCAGTTCGCCGGCGACAACCCGCCGTTCAACTCGCTCGACGCGATCTGCGGCTGGGCGGCCGGCCTCGGCTTCAAGGGCGTCCAGATCCCCAC
>NZ_JACDIS010000017.1 GCF_013839525.1 Chthonobacter rhizosphaerae | reverse complement strand
AGCAGGCCAAGGCCAACGGCACCCTCGCCCCGCAGCCCAAGCTGGAGAACGAGAAGCCGCAGCCGATGACCGTCAACTACGACGAGCTCGTCAAGAGCTGGGCCGACGCCAAGTCGAACTGACCTGACGACACGATAACCACCGCGCCAACGGTCCCGCCTGCGTCGAACGCAGGCGGGACTTTCTTTTGGCCGTCACTTCGGCGTGTAGACGAGTTTGCCGTCCTCCGACTTGAAGACCTTGCCGTTGGCCACCAGCGCGAAGCACGCCTCGTCGCTGTCGCCGGCGTTGATGCAGAATTTTCCTTTCTTGATCGCCCACTTCGCGGTGCGCGTCTTGCCGTTCAGGTCGTAGACCATCGACCCGTCAGCCTTGTGGATGGTCGAGCCCCCGACACCGCTCGTGTGCGTCCACGTGAACGGCTTGTCGATGAAGGACGACTTGATCTCATCCGCGCTGAGCCCGGCCGCCATGACGGGCAGCACCGACGTGGCCACGACCACACCGAACGCGACGACAAATAGACGAGTCCTCATAGATCCCCTCCCGCTTTTGCTTCCCGTCAGAATGTAATTTTAACGGATGAGAGAGGCAACCTATGGCGCGTCGCCACAACCCCAGGCACGGTACCCGACCCCGAAACGGATCGCGGATCGGTCCCGCGCGACGGACGCGGCCGAGGCTCCGGAACATCGGCGCAGCCTGTACCGTTGACCTTCCAGAACGCTGAAGCGGCGGAAGACTGGGAGAGTCGCCATGGAAATGCTCGCACGCGGGGGCTATGCGGCGCGGGGCGTGGTCTATGCCATCGTGGGCTATTTCGCCGTGATCGCCGCCATCGGCAGCGGCGAGACGAAAGACACGGAGGATACGCTCTCCGTGGTCCTCGGCGGGCCGTTCGGAACGGTGCTCGTCGGCGTGCTGGCGATCGGCCTTCTCGGCTACGCCATCTGGCGCTTCATCCAGGCGACGGCCGATCCGGATCATTTCGGGACCGACGCCAAGGGTCTCGCCATCCGCGCCGGTTTCCTGATCGCGGCCGTCACCTACGCGGGTCTGGCGGTGACCGCCGCCGGCGCGGCGCTCGGCATGGCGCTCGGCGGTGGCGGTGGCGGAACCGCGGAGATGCAGCGCCAGGCGGTAGGCTTCCTCGGCGGCCGGGTCGTCGCGGGGCTGCTCGCCGCCATCTTCATCGGCGTCGCGATCGCCCATGTGGTGAAGGCGGTGCGCTGCACTTATGAGCGCTACCTCAACGCCGACGCGGAAACGCGCGACCGCATCCGGCCGATCGCCCGCGCGGGGCTGATCGCCCGGGCGGTCGTGTTCCTGGTCATCGGCGGCCTGATGGCGTTGCGCGCCTGGACCGCCAGCGGCACGACCGAACAGCCGCCGACGTTGAAGGACGTGCTGACCACCGTGCAGACCATGCCGGCCGGCACGTGGATCCTCCTCGTCATCGGCATCGGGTTCGTGGCCTTCGCGATCTACAGCTTCGTGGAAGCCGTCTACCGGCGCATCAACGTTGAGACGCCGCCGATCCCGGGCGCCAACGCGGTCCGCAACGCCGCCCGCATGGGCTGAGGCGGGCGACAGTATCGGCCGAACGGGGCCGTCTGTCGAACCGTCGGGGACAAGAGAGGCCACCGCCGCCGACCGCCTTCGGATCCTCCGGGCGCCCCGTCCGTCGCCGGCCCGCTCCCTAGAGCGGAGCGAATCCGGCGAGCAGGCCCGCATAGGGCTTCGCCGGCGGCGGCGCGTAGGTGCCCGTCTTGCTCGTGGAGAGCTTCAGGCCGACGAGCGCCTCCGCCTGCTTGACCGCGGCCGCCACGCCGTCCACCACCGGCAGGCCGTACTGGAGCGAGAGCGCGCGCGCCAGATCCGCCATGCCGGCGCAGCCGAGCACGATCGCCTCCGCCCGATCCTCCACGAGGGCGCGCTCGATCTCGGCGGTAAGCTTGGCGCGGGCGCCGGACGCGGGATCCTCGAGGGCGAGGACGGGCACGTCCGAGGCGCGCACGCGGACGCGCTCGGCATAGCCGTAGCGGCGGACCAGGTCCTCGATCGGCACGATGGAGCGCGACAGGGTGGTGACGATGCTGATCCGCTTGGCGATCTGCCCGGCGGTGACGAGCGCCGCCTCGCAGAGGCCCACGACCGGGATGGCCGCGAAGGCGCGCGCGGCATCGAGGCCGGTGTCGTCGAAACAGGCCACGATCGCGGCGTCCGCGCCGTCGGCGGCCCCCTCCCGGATAGCCCGGATCAGCCCCGGCACGGCGAAAGCCTCGTCGTAATAGCCCTCGATGGAGGCGGGCCCGTCGGCCGCCGTGACGGCGACGATCTCGGTGCCGGGCGCCGCCACGGAGCGGGCCGCATGGGCGGCCGTCTCGGTCATGGTGGCGGTCGTGTTCGGGTTGACGACGAGGATCTTCATGAGGTGTCCGGTTGCGAAGCGTCAGGCGCCGGAGGCCATCAGCCGCCGTCGGTTGATGATCGCGATGGCGATCAGGGCCGTCAGGATGATGGCGAAGGAGAAGGCGGTCGTGACGGTGCCGAGGGCGTAGAGCACCGGCGTCGTCACGTTCGTGGTCATGCCGTAGATCTCCAGCGGCAGGGTGTTGAAGCTGCCGGAGGTCATCAGCGTGCGGGCGAACTCGTCGTAGGAGAGCGTGAAGCCGAACAGGCCGACGCCCACCAGCGGCGGCGTGATCATGGGCAGCACCACATGGGCGAACGTCTGCCAGGGCGAGGCGCCGAGGTCGCGCGCCGCCTCCTCGTAGGCGGGCGAGAAGCGGTTGAACACCGCGAACATGATCAGGAGGCCGAACGGCAGGGTCCAGGTGAGGTGCGCGCCGAAGCCGGACGTGTACCAGGCGGGTCGCAAGCCGGTGACCTGGAAGAGCAGCCCGATCCCGAGCGACACCAGGATGGACGGCACCACGAGACTGGCGATCGTGACGTAGAACAGCGCCGTGGAGCCGACGAACCGCCGGCGGAACGCCAGTCCGCCGAGGAGCGAGACGACCACGGTGGTGATCATCACCATCAGGCCGAGCAGGAAGGAGCGGGTGAAGGACCCGCCGAAGTCGCCCACCGCCTGCGTCTCGAACAGGTTGGCGAACCAGCGGGTGGAGACCCCGTTCATCGGAAAGGTCAACCCGCCGTCCGGCCCCTGGAACGACAGGATCAGGATGGTGGAGAGCGGCCCGTAGAGGAAGAGGACGAACAGCCCGAAGAAGGCCGCGAGCACATAGTGGCCGAAGCCGCGCTTCTCGCTCGTCATGGCTCAGAGCTCCTTGCGGATGTCGACGAGGCGGACGATGCCGGCGACGATCATCAGGACGACCGCGAGCAGCACCACCGCGTTCGCCGCGGCCGCCGGGTACTGCAGCAGCGAGATCTGGTTGGCCATCATCAGCCCGACCGAGGCCGACTGCCCGCCGGACATGAAGCGCACGGTGATGAAGTCGCCCATCACGAGGGTGACGACGAAGATGGACCCGATCGCGATGCCCGGCTTGGCGAGCGGCAGGATCACGTTGGTGAGGATCTGGAAGCCGCTGGCGCCCGCGTCCCGCGCCGCCTCGATCAGCGACCGGTCGATGCGCATCAGCGTATTGAAGATCGGCGTCACCATGAACAGCGTGTAGAGGTGCACCATGGCGAGCACCACGGCGAACTCGGAGAAGAGCAGGAACTCCAGGGGCTGGGGAACGATGCCGGCGTCGACGAGCGCCGTGTTGAGAAGCCCGTTCCGGCCGAGGAAGGGGATCCAGGAGATCATCCGGATGATGTTGGACGTGAGGAAGGGCACCGTGCAGACGAGGAAGAGCACCGTCTGCATCGTGGCCGTCCGCACGTGGAAAGCCAGGAAATAGGCGACCCAGAAGCCTACGAAGAGGGTGATCGCCCACACGATGGCGGTGAACTTCAAGGTGTTGAGATAGGTCTTCCAGGTGACCCAGGAGAGAAGCGTCTCCTCGTAGTTGAAGGTCACGAAGTCCGGGTAGATGCGGATCGAGTCGTAGTCCCAGAAGGACACCATGACGATCACGGCGATCGGGACCACCAGGAAGACGCCGAGGATGAGCGTCAGCGGCAGGGCCTGAAGATAGGGCGCGGCGCGGTGGGCGATGGTCATGGGCGGGGGTCCGGTTGGGATCGGGTGTTGGGGCGGGGAGGCTCTCCCCCCACCCCGGCCCTCCCCCGCAAGGGGGGAGGGAGTACCGCGTGCACGCGCCTGGGCGAGGTCCGCAGCGGCCGGCCATCCCCTCCCCTTGCGGGGGAGGGCCAGGGTGGGGGGTGCCGCCCCGACGCCAGCCGGGCGCACCCCCCTGCCCCATCACGCCGCGATGAACTCGTTCCACTTGCGGACCATGTAGCGGTCCTCGTCCATCACCGAGTTCCAGCACGCGACCGCGCCCATGCGGTCGTAGAAGGAGCCGCCGTCGCGCACCGCGCCGGCCTTCTCCATGACCTTGCCCTCCGGCGAGAGGATGTCCTTCTCGGCGGGCTTGCCTTCCATCCAGAAGGCCCACTCGTAGGGCTCCATGAACTGCTTGGCGGTGTCGAGGCAGGCCGAGTAGTAGCCCTGGCGGTTGAGATAGGCGCCGACCCAGCCGGACATGTACCAGTTGATGTACTCGTAGGCGGCTTCGAGCTCGAGGCCGGTGAGGTGCTTGGCGATGCCGAGGCCGCCGCCCCAGGCGCGGTAGCCCTCTTCCAGCGGCTGGTAGACGCACGGGATGCCCTTGGAGCGCACGGCGGCCACGGCCGGCGACCACATGGACTGGATGATCACCTCGCCCGAAGCCATCAGGTTGACGCTCTCGTCGAAGGACTTCCAGAACGCCCGGAACTGGCCGGCCTTCTTGGTCTCGATCAGGAAGTTGATCGTCGTGTCGATCTCTTCCTTCGTCATGTTGCCCTTGTCGGCATACTTGATGATGCCGGCGCTCTCCGCGATCATCGCGGCGTCCATGATGCCGATGGACGGGATGTTCAGGATCGAGGTCTTGCCCTTGAAGGCCGGATCCAGGATGTCCTTCCAGTTCTTGATCTCGCGGCCCACGAGGTCCGGCCGGATGCCGAGGGTATCGGCATTGTAGATGGTCGGGATCATGGTGAGCCAGTTGGTCGGCTCCTTGGCGAACTCCACCGAGTCCGAGCCGGTCACGAAGCCCACCGTGTGGGGAGCGGTGCCCTGCGCGATGGTGCTCTCAGGGGTCAGCTTGCCGGTCACGAACAGCGGCACCAGCTTGTCGAAATACTTCATCTTCGACACGTCGAGCGGCTGCATGACGCCGGCCGGGAAGACCTTCTTGCAGATCCAGTATTCGATGTCGGCGATGTCGAAGCTGTCCGGCTGGGTCACGGCGCGCTGGGCCACCGCGTCGGAATCGAGCGCCGTCATCTGCAGCGTGAAGCCGAGGTCTTCCTTGCACTTCTCCGCGATGGCGTTGATGTTCGAGACGCCGGTGCCGAACTGGCGCAGCGTCACGTCCTTGATGTTCTGCGCCCAGATGGTCGGGAAGCCCGTGATGGCGCCGGAACCGGCCGCGAGGCCCGCGACGGCGGCGCCGCCCTTCAGCACGCTGCGGCGGGAAACGCCGGAAGTCTTCGTCGTGTCAGTCATGTTCGCTGTCCCCGTTCTGTCCTAACCGGTCGCCGCCCCCCTTCGGGCCGCCGACACTCCACAACCGTCCGGGCCGCCCCTTGGCGCGGCGCCGGTCCCATCCGGGCGGCCCCGGCGGGGCCGCCCCAGTCTCAGCCCGGCCCGAGCAGGTGCACGTGCTCCCGCGACCAGCCCAGCGGCACCGCGTCGCCGAGGGCGAGCGGCGCGCGGAAGTAATCCGCCTCGTCCATCGAGACCGCGAAGTCGTCGACGCCGGGCACGCTGAACGCCACCTGCACGGTCGAGCCGCGGTATTCCACGTTGGAGACGAGCCCGGTGAAGCCGTGCCCGGCCTCAGGCGCGCCCACGCGCACCTTGTCGGTCCGCACCGCGATGGCGATCGGGGCGCCGGCCGCGACGCCCGGGCCGGCGGGCGCGGAAAGGCTGGCGCCTCCCGAAAGGTCGAACCGCGCGGTGTCGCCGTCGACGGTCGCGACCCGGCCCTCGATCACGTTGTGATCGCCGAGGAAGCGGGCCACGAAGGGCGTCGCCGGCCGGTTGAACAGGTCCCGCGGATGGGCCGCCTGCTCGATCCGGCCGCCGTTCATCACCACCGCCAGGTCGGCGAGGGCCATCGCCTCCTCCTGGCTGTGGGTCACGTGGATGAAGGTGATGCCGAGGCTGGCCTGCAGCCGCTTCAGTTCCGCCCGCATCCGGATCTTCAGGAAGGGATCGAGCGCCGACAGCGGCTCGTCGAGGAGCAGCGCCTGGGGGTCGGTGATGAGCGCCCGGGCGAGCGCCACCCGCTGCTGCTGGCCGCCGGAAAGCTGGGCGGGCCGTCGGCTCGCATAGGGGGTCATCTCCATGAGGCCGAGCATGGCGAGCGCCTTCTCGCGGCGTTCCGCCTTCGGCACTCCCTTCATCTTCAACGAAAAGGCCACGTTGTCGACGAGGTCCAGGTGCGGGAAGAGCGCATAGGATTGAAACATCATGGCGGTGCCGCGCCGGGCCGGCGGCAGATCGTTAACCACCGTGTTGCCGAGCAGGATGTCGCCCTCCGACACGCTCTCGTGTCCGGCGATCATCCTCAGCGTGGAGGTCTTGCCGCAGCCGGACGGGCCGAGCAGGCAGCAGTAGGTGCCGGCCTTGATCTTCAGGCTGATCCGGTCCACCGCGACGGTGGTCCCGTAGCGCTTGGTGACTGCGGCAAGTTCGATGTTGGCGGCCTTCGGCATGCACGCTCCTCGTGTCCGCCGTCTCGTCAGCAACGGCCGTGCCAATCGGCAGCAGAACTGCCAAGCCGTTGATTTCGCTGTGCCAGAAGCTAAGACCCGCGTCCGCGGCCAATCGGCGGTGCGACCACCGCCCAGATTTCAGGCGGCATAAGGTCAATTTCGCCGCAGATTGTATACAAACTTGCGTCTTCTTTGCTCTCCGATTGGGCTTGGCGCAGGCTTGCCCAGTCGTTATCCCTTGAGAACGTCGACACCGGCCGTTCGCGCCGGACGCCGAGGGCCCGGACCGGGCCGAGAGCGTCCGGACCGGCAGCCATGGGTCGATCGTCGCGCAAGGAGTGGCCGGACGGAGCCATGGACGACATCCAGGACGGGGCGACCCGGACGAGGGCCGGCGACCGCGCCTCGGCGATCCGCGAGGCCCTGCACGACGCCATCGTGGACCGCCGCCTCGTTCCGGGCACCAAGCTCGTCGAGGACGAGATCGGCGCCCTGTTCAAGGCCAGCCGGACGGTGGTGCGGACGGCGCTCCAGGGCCTCGCGTTCGACGGCGTCGTGACGATCGAACGCAACCGCGGCGCCTCCGTGTCGAAGCCCAGCCCCGAGGAGGCGCGCCAGGTCTTCCACGCCCGCCGGCTGGTGGAGCCCGGGCTCGCCGCCGCGGCCGCCGAGCGGGCGACCGCGGCGGACATCGCCCTCCTGGAGGCGCACTTGGCGGAGGAGGCCCAGACGAGCGCCACGCGCGGGCCGAGCGCCCGCCGGGCCGAAATTCGGGCGTCCGGCGACCTGCACCTGAAGATCGCGGCGGTCGCCGGCAACGATCTCCTCACCCGCTTCCTGAAGGAACTCGTGTCCCGCTCGTCGCTCGTGATCGCGCTCTACGGGCGCACCACCGTGTCAAGCTGCGGACGAGACGAGCACCGCGCCATCGTGGACGCCATGAGGCGGCGCGACGCCCGGACGGCGGCCGACCTGATGCGCCACCACATCGACCATATCGAGGCCGATCTGGACTACCGCGCCGGCGATGACGTGAGCCTGCGCGACATCGTCTTCGACGGCGACCTCTGACCCCCTCCCGCATGCCCGGGAACACCCGCCGGGCGCCGCTCATTTCCTTGAAAGGGATGGGCGGGCAAGGGAGATAAGCCGATGAGACACTCGATCCTATCCGCCGCGCTCGCCGCAGCCGTCCTGACGTCGGCGGGATCGGCGGCCATCGCGCAGGCGACACCGGAAACCGATCCGCCGGCCGTCGGCACCGACCAGGATACGATCCAGACGCCGCCGGAGCGGGTCTGCACCGACGAGGCGACCGGCGCGCCGGAGCCCTGCGACACGCTGAGCGAACAGCTCGACGCCACCGGCGGCGTCATCGCGCCGCCCCCCGGCATCGACCCGGAGATCACCGCGCCTGCCCCGGACCCGATGCCGGGCACCACGCCGGTCATCCCGCCGTCGGCCGTACCGACGGACCCGCAGAGCGAAGGCCCCGTCGTCCCGAAGTGATCGAGGCCGGCTCGGTGCCGTCGCGATGATCCGGCTCCGCAATCATGCGTATAATATGATGATAATGCGATCCCTACATCCGAACGGTCGGCTCTGCAGACCGGCGGCCAGGGAGGACAGAGGGATGAACGTCACCCGGGACGACATCGTCGGCATGTCGGATTTCACCGACGAGGAGATCGCCGCGATCGCCGAGCACGAGGACATCTCCGACTCGGCGGCCGCGATCCTCGGTCAGTATCTCCTGGACGAGGAACATGACCCGAACGCCATCCGGGCCATGATCAAGGACGACATCCGCGCCGCGCTCGACCGCGGCGACCGGGCCCATGCGGCGGCGCTGTTCGCCGCCCTCCATCACTTCGTAGCCACCCACCACGTGGCGAAGAAGTGATCCTCCGCCGGCCGATCCGCAAGGACGGGCCGGCGGTTGTCATTGGGGCGGCCTGTGCCGCCGCATGGTCCTGAGGACGAGACGGCCGTGGGGACGACCTGTTGCGGCAGGAGCTCGCCGGATCCGTCCTGCGTGTCCTCCGCGCGCCTTGTGCCGGACCGAGGCGCAGGTCCCGCTCAAGCAACCTCCCCGGGGCTGACGCGTTGTGAGCGGACGGCCGGACCGCGCCGTCCGGAGATCCATCGATCATGGCGGCCTTGGACTGGATCACGCGCGGAGCCTTCGGCCTTGCGAGCCTGATGCTGATGGCGCTCGCCGCGGGCCTCGTGGCCTTCGCCGTCGGCGGCGTCTACACGGCCGTCACCAGCGACGGACGCGACGTGGCCACGTCGCTTCTCGACGCGGTCGGCTACACGATCATCGCCGTCGCGGTGTTCGACGTCGGCAAGTACATCCTGGAGGAGGAAACGGTCCGCGCCCGCGAACTGCGCCATGCCAGCGAGGCGCGGCGCAGCCTGACCAAGTTCCTCTCCACCATCGCGATCGCGGTCTTCCTGGAAGGCATCGTGGCGGTCTTCACGGCATCGAAGACCGAGGTGTCGACGATGATCTATCCCACCTTTCTGCTCCTCACGGGCGTCGCGCTGATCGTCGGTCTCGGCGTCTTCGTCCGTCTGAGCGCGGCGGCGGAGCAGGACATCGGCGGCGCCAAGGGCGAGGCGCGCGACGAGGCGGAGTTCGCCGCCGCTGAACGGGCCCGCGACGAGCGTCTGGGCAAGACCTGACGGGTCGAGCCCTATCGAGGCTCTTGAACGGACCGGCTCCGATCCCGATCTCAGGATCAAGGGGCGGCCGTCGCAAGCGGTCAGGGCGACCGGTCGGCGCGCGCGGCGTCGGTCGGGCCAGTGGTCCGCGCGAAGAGGCCCGCTCCGTCGTCATGACCATCCATACATCCGAGATCGAACTGCACCCCGTCTATGCCATGCCGCCCGTCACCCGCGACGCGGAGGGTCGGCTTCGCCGCGTGGGCGTGGAGGTGGAGTTCGGCCGCCTGTCCGCCGCCGGGGCCGCCGAGGCGCTGAAGGCCGATCTCGGCGGCGCGATCGTCGAGGAGGACGCCCACGCGTTCCGGCTCGTCGGCTCGGCGGTCGGGGACCTCCTCGTCGAGCTCGACCTGCGGATCACCCATCCGGCCCGCCACGAGGGCACACCCCAGGGCCGGCTGTCGCCGACCGTCGCGCGGCTGGTCGGCAATCTGGCGTCGCTGGTGGTGCCGCGCGAGCTGGTGGCCTCGCCGCGCCCCTTCGCGGACCTCGCCGACATCGACCGCGCGGTCGGCAGCCTCGCCCGGGCTGGCGCGGCGCCTGTCGGCCCGGCCTCGTTCGGGCTCCACTTCAACGTGGACCCGCCGAAGGTGGACACCGACACCGCCCTCTCCTTCCTGCGCGCCTTCCTGATCCTCTCCGAGCCCCTGCGGGCGTCCGCGGGACCGGCCGGCCGATTCGACCCGCGGCCGGCGTTTCCGGACGCCTATGCGGCCTTGGTGCTCGACCCCGCCTATCGGCCGGACACCGCCGGCTTCATCGCCGACTACATCCGCCACAACCCCACGAGGCGGCGCGATCTCGATCTCCTGCCCCTCCTCCTGGTGTTCGACGAGGCGCGGGTCCGGTCCGCCCTGCCGAACGAGAAGATAGGCCGCCGGCCGGTTCTGCACTACCGGCTGCCGGCGGCGGCGGTCGGGGAGCCCGGCTGGTCGATCGCTCCGGCCTGGAACCGGTGGGTGGCGGTGGAGCGGCTCGCCACGGACCCTGACCAGATGGCGCGCGCCCTCGCCCACGACCCCGTCCGGCTGGCCCTCGCGCGGGGCCTGTCGGGGTCCTGACCTTTCTCCCCGCGGCCGGATCCGATAGGGTCGCACCATGCGCTTCTCCAGTTCCGTTCTCGACGACATCCGCAACCGCCTGCCGATCTCGGCCGTGGTCGCCCGCAAGGTGACCTGGGACAAGCGCAAGACCCAGCCGGCCCGCGGCGACTGGTGGGCCTGCTGCCCGTTCCACCAGGAGAAGAGCCCGTCCTTCCACTGCGACGACCGGCGGGGCATCTACCACTGCTTCGGCTGCGGCGCCTCCGGCGACCACTTCAAGTTCGTCACCGAGACGGAGGGCCTGTCCTTCCCGGAGGCGGTGGAGCGCCTGGCGGAGACCGCCGGCGTGAGCCTGCCGAAGCCCGACCCGCGGGAGCGCGAGCGGGAGGCGTTCCGCGTCGACATCGTCGGCGCGGTGGAAATCGCCGCCAAGTTCTTCGAGGCCAAGCTGCGCGCGCCCGAAGGCAAGCCGGCCCGGGACTATCTGACCCGCCGCGGCCTCACGCCGAAGACGGTGGCGGAGTTCCGCCTCGGCTATGCGCCGGACGACCGCGACGCCCTGAAGCGTCACCTCCTCCAGAACGGCGTCACCGAGGACACCGCCGTCACGGCGGGCCTGCTGCGCAAGCCGGAGGACGGGCGCTCGACCTACGACTATTTCCGCGGCCGGGTCGTGATCCCGATCCACGACGAGCGCTGCCGCGTGGTCGCCTTCGGCGGCCGCGTGCTCGATCCGGACGGCCAGCCGAAGTACCTGAATTCGCCGGAGACCCCGGTGTTCAACAAGGGCACCATGCTGTTCAACGTGCACCGGGCCAGGGAGGCGGCGCACAAGTCCGGCACCATGATCGTGACCGAAGGCTACATGGACGCGATCGCCGTGCACCAGGCCGGCATCCGCAACGTGGTGGCCGCCCTCGGCACCGCCTTCACGGAGGACCACATCGCCCGGTTGTGGCGCTTCGCCCCGGAACCGGTGATCTGCTTCGACGGCGACAAGGCCGGCGTCGGCGCCGCCCACCGGGCGATCGACCGCATCCTGCCGCTTCTGAAGTCCGGCCAGTCTTTCAACTTCTGCTTCCTGCCCGACGGACAGGACCCGGACGACCTGATCAAGGCGTCCGGCGCCGACGGCTTCCTCGCCGAACTCGCCAAGGCCCGCCCCCTCTCCGAGGTGCTGTGGGACCGAGAGGTGGCGGTCGCCCGGATCGACACGCCGGAGCGCAAGGCGGCGCTGGAGGCCCGGATCGAGGAGCTCGTCCGCCAGATCCGCGACGACCGGGTGGCCCGGCGCTACCGCCTCGCGCTGCGGGTGAAGCTGTCGGAGCTGTTCTGGGCGCACGACCGCAAGAGCCGCGGCGGACAGGGTCCGCGCGGCGGAGCGAAGGAAAGCCCCGGCGCCAACGCCGCCGACGTGCAGCCGCTCGACGACACGGAGCTCGCGTCCGTCGAACGGATCCTGCTCGGGCTCTGCGTGGAATATCCAGACCTCTACGAGGCCAACATCGAGCGGCTCGCCGTGACCGAGTTCAAGGTGAAGGCCCTGGAGGACTTCAAGCGGGCGCTCTACCGGATCGCGGTGGATCTCGACGCCGCCTCGGTGGCGAGCTTCTACGAGGGGCTCGACGGCCGCTTCTACTTCGTCCTCAACGAGGTGCACGGCGACGAGACCCGCACCGACTTCGGCGCCGTGCTGCCCCGCGGCCACAGGCTGCGCGAGCGCATGCCGATCTTGAAATTCCACCCGAGCCAGCGCTTCGTGGAGAACTGCTTCGAGTCCATGCTGGAACGCCTGTCCATCCGCTCGCTCGCGGCCGACATCGAGCACGACATGGACGACGTGGGGGCGGACACCGACGAGAGCGCCATGGCGCGCCTGTTCGAACTCTCCCGCGAGCTGAACCGCCGGCGCGAGGAACTGGCGCGGCGCGAGCAGGAACTCGCCGAGGAGGCGAAGGCGATCCGCCAGGCGACCACCGGCTCCAATTCGGCCACCCCGGTCCTCTTCAAGTGAATCCGTCTGAATCCGTCCGGGGGACGACGGCCGCGTATCCGGTGGAAATCCTGTGGAGACGGGCCCGGCGCCCCTTCCCCGCGCCCGGCCCGGATCACCCCGGCGGCGGCGGCGGGGCGGTAATCCGCCGAATTTCGCCAACGAATCGCACTTGCAGATTCTCTCGCGCTCGCTACATACAGCAGTCCGGTCGGAACTCTCCGGTTTCCGGGGCGTATGATCGTATCCGCTCGGGTGGCGCGAAGTCCGGCATTTTCGGGACTGGCGGCCGGATGCGGCGAGGCGGCAGGCCGCCGTCGGGATCGGGGCCGTCCATCGGGCCGGACCTCCCCGGCGGAATGGTTAGGGGCGATTTAAGGGCTTGATCCCACACTGGAAGGTCAGGCCGGACCCATCCTGTCCGACGGACGTTCGGTCGGGACGGCACATGTGGACAGGACAGGTCGGTTCGGCACGGCGCGCCCTCAGCGTCGGGCTCCGGCCACAATGAGGCTGACGGCGGCAGGCCGGCGGCGGACCGCGGAGAACACCATGGCGAGCAAGGCAACCGAATCGGAAGAGGCGCAGGACACCGGCACCGAGAGCCAGGACAGCCCGCTTCTCGACCTCTCGGATGCGGCCGTCAAGCGCATGATCAAGCTCGCCAAGAAGCGCGGCTACGTGACTTACGACGAGCTGAACGAAGTGCTGCCGTCCGAGGAGGTCACCTCCGAGCAGATCGAAGACACGATGTCGATGCTCTCCGACATGGGCATCAACGTGGTGGACAACGAGGAGGCCGAATCCGAGGAGGAGCCGGCCGGCGCTGACGAGGGCGACGAACTGGCCGAATCGCCGGGCACGGCCGTCGCCCGCACCACGACCACGCGCGAGCCCGCCGACCGCACGGACGACCCGGTGCGCATGTACCTGCGCGAGATGGGTTCGGTGGAGCTTCTCTCCCGCGAGGGCGAGATCGCCATCGCCAAGCGGATCGAAGCCGGCCGCGAGGCGATGATCGCGGGCCTCTGCGAAAGCCCGCTGACCTTCCAGGCGATCATCGTCTGGCGCGACGAGCTCAACGAAGGCAAGATCCTCCTGCGCGACATCATCGACCTGGAGGCCACCTACGCGGGGCCGGACGGTCGCGGCGCGCCGGTGCCCGGCCTCGGCGAAGGCGAGGCGGACGACGAGATCGAGGCCGCGCAGCCGCGCCCCGAGGGCGAGGAAGCGCCGGAGCTCGGCGACGAGGAGGACCTGGAGAACAACATCTCCCTGTCCGCCATGGAGGCCGAGCTGAAGCCGAAGGTCCTGGAGACCTTCGACCGGATCGCCGAGAACTACAAGAAGCTGCGCCGCCTGCAGGACCAGCACGTCGAGAACCGGCTCAAGAACTCCACCCTCTCCCCCTCCCAGGAGCGTCGCTACAAGAAGCTCGAGGAGGAGATCCAGGAGGACGTGAAGTCGCTCTCGCTCAACGCGGCCCGCATCGAAAGCCTCGTGGAGCAGCTCTACGACATCAACAAGAAGCTGATGAGCATGGAAGGCAAGCTGCTTCGGCTTGCCGAATCCTACGGCGTCAGCCGCGAGGACTTCCTGCGCCAGTACCAGGGCTCCGAGCTCGATCCGAACTGGATCCGCCGGGTCGCCTCCCTGTCGTCGCGCGGCTGGAAGGACTTCGTCGCCCGCGAGAAGGAGGACATCCGCGACCTCCGGCAGACCATCCAGAACCTCGCCACCGAGACGGGCCTGGAGATCACCGAGTTCCGCAAGATCGTCCACCTGGTCCAGAAGGGCGAGAAGGAGGCCCGACAGGCCAAGAAGGAGATGGTGGAGGCGAACCTCCGCCTCGTCATCTCCATCGCCAAGAAGTACACGAACCGCGGCCTGCAGTTCCTGGACCTGATCCAGGAGGGCAACATCGGCCTGATGAAGGCGGTGGACAAGTTCGAGTACCGGCGCGGCTACAAGTTCTCCACCTACGCCACGTGGTGGATCCGGCAGGCGATCACCCGCTCGATCGCCGATCAGGCCCGCACCATCCGCATCCCGGTGCACATGATCGAGACGATCAACAAGATCGTCCGCACGTCGCGCCAGATGCTGCACGAGATCGGCCGCGAGCCGACCCCGGAGGAGCTGGCCGAGAAGCTGGCGATGCCGCTCGAGAAGGTCCGCAAGGTCCTGAAGATCGCCAAGGAGCCGATCTCGCTCGAAACGCCGATCGGCGACGAGGAGGACAGCCACCTCGGCGACTTCATCGAGGACAAGAACGCCATCCTGCCGATCGACGCGGCGATCCAGTCGAACCTGCGCGAGACCACCACGCGCGTGCTCGCCTCGCTCACCCCGCGCGAGGAGCGCGTGCTGCGCATGCGCTTCGGCATCGGCATGAACACCGACCACACCCTCGAAGAGGTCGGCCAGCAGTTCTCGGTGACGCGCGAGCGCATCCGCCAGATCGAGGCGAAGGCGCTCCGCAAGCTCAAGCACCCGAGCCGCAGCCGCAAGCTCCGCAGCTTCCTGGACAACTGAGCCGGGACGGCATCGCGAACGACCAAGGCCGCCCCCGAGCCATCGCGGGCGGCCTTGTCGCGTCCGGATGGGCTCAGGCCAAGCCCAGCCGCGCGAGTTCGGCCGCGAAAGCAGCCCGCAGCTCGGCGGCCTCCGCCTCCGGCAGCCAGTTGCAGACTTCGGAGACCACGACGCCGGCTGGATCCTGTGTCGCCCCCACAGGACGGCAACATCGTTCTGCGGCCGCTTGCGCCACCCTCTCGCATGCCCGGTCCGGTGGCCTCCTCGGACCGCGTCCGTGCCTCGCGGTCGGATCCATCGCCCTCCCCTCGCCTCCCCGGCCGACCTCTTCTATGCTCTGCCGATCGAGCCGCCGGTGTCCGGCGCGTGTCATGGTCTGGAGGTGCGATGTCCTTCCTGAAGAAGCTGTTCGGCGGCGGCGCGGCCGCGCAGGAGCCTGCCGCTCCCACCCAGGAGCACAAGGGCTTCACCATCACGGCCACGCCGGCGTCCGAGGGCGGCCAGTGGCGCGTCTGCGGGCTGATCACGAAGACCGTGGACGGCGCCGCGCGCGAACACGTGTTCAACCGGGCCGACCGGTCGGCCGCCAAGGACGAGGCGGTGGAGATGACGTTCCGCAAGGCCCGCCAGATCATCGACGAGCAGGGCGACAGGCTGTTCGGCTGAGGTCGGCCGGCGCGGGTCCGGGGCGTGGCGCCGGCGTCCGCCTCCCGGCCCCGCCCGAGCCGTGCTATCGTGCTGCCCATGAACCCGCTTGCCGTCACCGCCGCCGCCGACCGTCCCGCTTCCGGCGCCCCCGCCCGGGCCTGACCGTCGGCCGCCGCCAGAGCCGAGCCTCCATGTCCGATCACACCATGCCCGTCGCCGAGCAGCCGTACGGCGACCTCACCGTCCGGACCATCGCCATGCCGGCGGACACCAACGCGAACGGCGACATCTTCGGCGGCTGGGTGATGAGCCAGATGGACCAGGCCGGCGGCATCGCCGGGGTGGAGCGCGCCCAGGGCCGGGTGGTGACCATCGCGGTGGACGGCATGACCTTCTTCCGGCCGGTGAAGGTGGGCGACGTCCTCTGCGTCTACACCTCGGTGGACTCGGTCGGCCGCACGTCCATGAAGATCCGCATCGAGGCCTGGGCTCGCCGGTTTCGCACCAACGTGCGGGAGAAGGTCACGGCCGCCACCTTCACCTTCGTGGCGATCGACGACGAGGGCCGGCCGCGGCCCGTTCCGCCCCCGCTCGAGGCGCCGCTGCGGCCCGTCTGACCGGCGCGCCGGGGCTGCGGCCTCCCGGCCGCCCCGAGAGCCGCCTCCCGCCCGTTCCGCCGACGCCGCCACAGGAGACCCGCCATGGACGACGCCGCCATCCGATCCCTGATCGACCGCTACATCGCCGCCTTCAACGAGGGCTCCATCGCCGGCATGCTCGCCTGCGTGTCCGACGACGTCGTCCTCGACGTCAACCAGGGCGGGCGGCGTGTCGGCCGGGAGAAGTTCGAGACCTACCTCATCCACATGGCGCGCTGCTACCGCGAGCGGATGACCGACGTGGTCCTCCTCACCGCCGGGGACGGCCTGCACGCGGCGGCGGAATACACGGTGTCCGGCACCTACCTGGAGACCGACGACAACCTGCCGCCGGCGAACGGGCAGACCTATTCGGTCCGGGCCGGCAGCTTCTTCGAGGTGGAGAACGGCCGGATCAGCCGGATGACCACCTACTACGACCTGGACGACTGGATCGAGCAGGTCGCACGTTGACGGCGGACGGCCGGCGCCTCCGGAACATCGGGTGGAGGCGCTGGTTGCAAGGGGCCTGCGAGGGAGAGCACCCATGAGACACTACAAGGTCGCGGCCGCCCAGTATCCCATCGACCGCCTGTCCAATCTCGACGCCTACGAGGCGAAGATCGCCGACTGGGTGGACAGGGCCGCGTCCGAGGGGGCCAAGCTCCTGGTCTTCCCCGAATATGGCGCCGTCGAGCTCACCGCCCTCTCCGGCGATCGCGCCTCGGACCTTCGCGCCAGCATCGAGGCCCTCGACCGGCTGATGCCGGAGATCGATTCCCTGCACCAGTCGCTCGCCCGCCGGCACGACGTGCACATCCTGGCCGCGAGCGCGCCCATCCAGGGCGGCGACGGCCTGTTCCGCAACGTGGCGCGCCTGTTCGCGCCCTGCGGCAAGACCGGCCGGCAGGAGAAGATCATGATGACCCGCTTCGAGCGGGACACCTGGGGCATCGTCGCCGGCGGGCCGATCACCGTCTTCCGCACCACGATCGGGGTGATCGGGGTGTCCATCTGCTACGACGTGGAGTTTCCGCTGATCGCCCGCGCCCAGGCGGAGGCGGGCGCGGAGATCATCCTCGCCCCGTCCTGCACGGAAACGGTGAAGGGCTACTGGCGCGTGCGCAACGGCAGCGCCGCCCGCGCCGTGGAGAACCAGTGCTACGTGGTCCACGCCCCCACCGTGGGGGCGGCGCCCTGGTCGCCGGCGGTGACGGACAATCACGGCGCGGCCGCCATCTACGGCCCGCCCGACCGGGGCTTCCCGGACGACGGCGTGGTGGCGATCGGCACCTACGACGTGCCGTCCTGGGTGATGGGCGACGTGGACCTCGACAAGGTGGCCGCCGTCCGGGCGGACGGCGACGTTCTCAACTTCCGGCACTGGGCCGAGCAGGGCGTGGTCACCGCCCCGCTGGCCGAGACCGTGGACCTCACGCCGGACGGCCGGAGCACCGTGACGCTGGCCTCCTGACCGGGGCGGCGGCGCCGCGCCGGTCAGGGACTCGGCGTGATCTCGAAGGTCACCGACACGCCGGCGCGGATCTCCTGCTCGCCGACCGCGATCGGCACGCTGTCGGCCGCCTTGGCCGCCATGGCGACGCGCGGCTGGAACTGCTCGGCGAACGGCATGACGCCGCCGGTCTCGCTGACGCTGACGATCCGGCCGATCCCGAACCCGCCGGCCTCGCCGTAGACCTTCGCCCGCTTGAGCGCCGTCCTCATGGCCTCCGCCCGCGCCCGGTCGAGAAGCGCCTCGTCGTCGTCCACGGTGAAGCGGACGCCCTGCACGTTGTTGGCGCCGATCCGCACCACCTGGTCGAGGAGGTCGCCGGCCTTGGCGATCTCGCGGATCCTGACGGTGACCTGGTTGCCGACCCGGTAGCCGGTGATGCGCGGCGGATCCTGGGTGCCGTCCTCCTTCGGCTGTGGATAGACCATCACCGGATCGATCGAGAAGCCGGACGTGCCGACGTCCCGGTCGGCGACGCCCGCCGCCTTCACGGCGTCGATCAGCCTGCGCATCGCCTCGTTGTTGGCCGAAAGCGCCGCCCCGGCCTCGGGCGCCTCGGTGACGACCCCGGCGGAGACGATCGCGGTGTCGGGCGTCGCGGTCACCACGCCTTCGGCGGTGACGGTCAGGGTCGGCGGGCCGCGGTCCTCCGCGGCGGCGGCAGGGGCCGCCGCGAGGAGACACGCGAGGGCGACGACGCGGGAGACAGCGAGCATGGGGTTTCCTTCCCTGCCGAACAGACGACGGCAGAGGGCTCGCACCGGATTGGGGCGCTTTTCAGGAACGGCCGCGCCCGCGCTCGAGCAGGTGGCCGACGAGGAGCAGCGCCGAGAAGCCGAACGAGATGAACGCCCCGACCATGAACATGCCGGACAGCCCGACCGCGTCGGCGATCGGTTGGGAGCCGAGCGGCGACACGAACTGGCCGATGAAGACCGCCGTCGTCATGGCGCCCGTCGCCCGTCCGCGGAACCGCGCCGGAACCTGCGCCATCAGCCAGGTGGAGTTCGACGGGAACATCAGCCCGAGGCCGGGGCCGCAGAACACGAGGCCGAGGATCGCCATCGGCAGGGAGTCGGCGCTCGCCACCACGACGAAGCCGATGCCGATCATCACGAAGGCGCCGACCAGGATGGCCTGCGGCCCGAAGGCCGCCCGCACGCGCCGGAAGTTCAGCGACGCGATGGCCGAGAGCGCCGTGTTCACCGCCAGACCCGCCCCGGCGAGCCACGGGCTCGGCTCGCCGAGCTCGCGCAGGAGGAAAGGCAGCTGCACCGGCAGCGTGTAGAAGAGCGCCATGCCGACGAAGGCGATCAGCGACACCAGCGCCGTCAGTCCGGTCGGAAACGGGCCGGCGTCGAGCGCGGCGTCGGTCGAGGCGACCCCGCGCGGCGCGTCGCGCAGCACCGACACGGCGAACGGCAGAAGGAGGATCGGGAGCACGTAGACGAAGAACGGCCCCCGCCAGCTGAGCTCGGCCAGGAAGCCGCCGAGCGGCAGGAAGACCACGCCTCCGCCCGCCATGAAGGCGGCCTGGATGCCGAACGCCCGGTCGCGCGCCGGCCCGTGCCAGAAGTCCGCGATGAGGGCCGTCGACGTGGGCAGGAGTCCGGCGACGGCGAGCCCCAGCACCAGGCGCGACAGGATGAGGGCGCCCAGGCTGTCGAGCACGAGGCCGGCGCCGCCCGCCAGGATGTAGAGCACGATCGACGCGATGATGATGCGCTTGCGCCCGAACCGGTCCGCCAGCCAGCCGGCGAACGGCGCCGCCACCGCGATGGCGAGGCCGGGAATGGTCAGCACCAGGCGGACCAGCGTCTGGACGCCCTCAACGTCGCGATAGTGGTCCACGAGGCCCGGCAGCGACGGCGCGATGGTGGCGCTCGCCATCACGGTCAGGCTGGAGACGAGGAGGATCACCGGCAGCAGGAAGCGCGACAAGGGTTCGCGGCCGGGTGGCGCGCCGCCCGCCAACGCGGTCGCGGCCGTTTCGCCCGTGCTCATGTCCGGCCTCCTTCAATCGCCCCCTGGCACCGCGGCAAAGCCCCGTTCCCGGTCCGCGACGGACCGTGACGGGCGTCTCCGCTCCATGGAGGCAAGCGCCGCCGCGACGCGCGGCTCGCCCCTCTTCTAGAGACCGCCACCCCAAATCGCCAGCCGAAACGACCGCCGCCCCCTCCCCGCCACCCCGACCCGCCGTCTCCCCGCTTGAACCGCTCGCCCGGTCGGCTATAGGTGGAAGCGACGGAGTTCCCCCGCGCGGGGAATCGGTGGGCCTGTAGCTCAATGGTTAGAGCCGACCGCTCATAACGGTCTGGTTGCAGGTTCGAGTCCTGCCGGGCCCACCACAAACTCCGCGCCATATGCCGCTTTTCCGTTCTCGGCAGAGACGCCCAACGGTTCAGGCACTTAGCCCAAATACCCCATTTCGTCCTACTCTCTCTAGGCCACCTCAAAGGGCAAGATCCGGGCTACTTCGGCTGCTTTTCTCCAGCCGGATGGATGCGTTTTCCAGCCTTTCAAGACTGCCCCACCAGAGACCAGTTTGCATCATTCCGGAGACAGGTTCGCATGCACACCGGCGCTCGCAGGCTTTCATCGGTCCGCCCAAGAAGGACTGGACTTTCGTCCCGTCCAGAGCGGTGATGCTGCCGTGAGCACTTCCGCCTGGGACAACAGTCCCGCCTCGCTGCCCGCCGCAGCGGGGCTTCAGGTGGTGACGGCACAGGCCGTCGCATCACCTGAGGTCCACCATGCCGCTCACCGACATGCAGCTCGTTCTGCTTTCCCGCGCCGCTCAGAACGACGACGGTCTGATCAGCCCGCCCGAAACGATGCCCGCCAGATCACCGGCACGCGCTGGAACGGGCCGCGATTCTTTGGTCTGTGGGAGGGCTCGCCCACACGGGCGGGCGTTGTGGGTGATGAGAGGGCGTCATGACCGCAGCCCCCCGCAAGGCGCTCCGCTGCGCCATCTATACCCGCAAGTCGACCGAGCACGGTCTGGAGCAGGAGTTCAACTCGCTCGAGGCGCAGCGCGAGGCCTGCGAGGCATACATCAAGAGCCAGGCGCACGAGGGCTGGCGGTGCTTGCCCGAGCGCTACGATAATGGCGGCTTCTCCGGCGGCTCCATGCAAAGGCCCGCCCTTCAGGAGCTGCTGGATGCAATCCGGGCTGGTAGGGTTGACGTGGTGGTCTACAAGGTGGACCGGCTTACCCGCTCGCTGGCCGACTTTGCCAAGCTTGTCGAGACGTTCGATGCTGCGGGCGTAAGCTTCGTTTCGGTGACGCAGGCCTTCAACACGACATCGAGCATGGGGCGGCTGACCCTGAACGTGCTGCTGTCGTTTGCGCAGTTCGAGCGCGAAGTCACGGGCGAGCGCATCCGGGACAAGGTAGCCGCCAGCAAGAAGAAGGGCATGCGTATGGGCGGACCTGTTCTGCTCGGCTACGAAGTGCGGGACAAATGCCTCATCCCATACCCGCAAGAGGTCGAGACGGTGCGGCTGATCTTCAGCCGCTACCTGGAATTAGGCTGCCTCACGGCGCTGGCCCGGGATCTTCGTGAGCGGGGCATCGTCACGAAGGTGAGCGGGCGGCGGGACGGCACGACACGGGGAGGCATTCCCTTCACCAAGGGCCCGCTCGCCTATCTTCTGCGCAACCGGGTTTATGTAGGCGAGGTGATTTACAAAGGGCAGCACTACAAGGGTGAGCACAAGGGGATTGTGCCCGCAGAGCTGTTCTTAGCCGTGCAGGAGGCGCTCTCGTCCAAGGCTCGCAGCAGCGGTGGGAGGCAGTATCCTGCCTCGCCTCTGGTGGGCCGGATCTACGATGATCGCGGGAACCGAATGACGCCGACCGGGGCCAAGAAGGGCGGGGTGCGCTACCGGTACTACACCTCGTCGGCACTGGTTCAGGGTGAGCCCGAGCGGGCCGGCAGCGTGCCGCGGGTGCCTGCCCCTGAGATCGAGGGGACCGTCCAGGAGGCACTCGCACGGGCTCTCGCCGTCACAGCGAGTACTCGGGAAGGAACGGCAGAATCCGAGCTTTACCTGGCGTGTGTCGAGCGGGTGGTGGTGCGACAGGGCGAGCTGGAGGTTAGCTGGCGGCTTGAGGGGGAGGCAAGCCCGTCAGGTCTGGTTGTGCCCTGGTCAGCACCAACGCGTCGACCGCGCCGGGCTTTGCTTGGGGCTGAGCAAGCGAGCCTGCCCGCCCGCCCAATCCGGTCTGAGACACGGGCGCGGCTTGTGGAGGGGATTGCGAAGGCTCGGGCTTGGGTGGATGAACTGGTCACGGGTAAGGTGACGGACACGCATGCGATCGCCCGCCGGGAGGGGTGCTCCGAACGATCAATTCGCATGGCGCTGAACCTGGCGTTCCTGTCACCTGAGATCGTCAGGGGGGCTATCGAGGGAACTCTGCCGCACGGTGTCGGCCTCTGCAGCCTAAGCGAGTTGCCGGCATCCTGGGCTAAGCAAAATGGGTCGTACAAGTTCTCAGGAGGATAGCTGCGCTGAGCTCCGGAACCGGGCCAGGCGAGTAACGCACTCGAAATGCGGCATGCTCGCAAGGGCATCGGGGGTTCGAATCCCTCTCTCTCCGCCATTATCTCCGCTTGAGGTATTATAATTGCGCACGTTTAGACGTTTCAAACGGCTGTTACCCTAGCTTTTACCCCAACGCCGATTCGATATCCGAAACTCACCGCAAAAATTGCCTGGCGATCTGTCGCTCGTTCAAGCCGGTTGTCTGCTACTGACCCAGAGCGGCTGTAACGTGCTACTCAAGCATTCCTGCGCTGAGTTTCGGGGATGTCGTGTGCAGTCGGGCATGAGGGCCCTACCGGCCCTAAATTTTGCGGTCGATCACGGTATCTCGTTCCGCCGCGTCTTCGGCCACGTGCGGGGAGCCACCAGAAGGATCGAGGACGGCGACCACTCTTAGCGGGGAGATCGCGCTGGTCACCGGCGCCACGAGCGACATCGGCGCCGAGACCGCCGCAAAATTCGCCGAAGCCGGCGCGAATGTCGGCATCGCAGCCCGACGCACCGGAAGTCTCGAGGACCTGAAGGCGCAGGATCGAAGCCAAGGCGACCTCTCGGACCGCATGGCCCAATGGCGCTCCCTACGTGACGGTGCGGTGCGCACGCGCCCCATTCCGACCAGCCTAGATGGTGGGGATTACCTAGAGCTTCCGCTCGATAGCCAGTCGGGTCAGCCGCTCTAGAAAGTCCAGGAGGGCTGTCGCACCTTGCGAAGCGGCGTTCTTGTCGCCGGTCGCGATCGCCGTCAACACGGTGCTGTGGAGACTGGCAGCTTCGGAGCGGCGCTCGTCCTCGATGTAGGTGTACCAGAACCGCCGGGAGAGGCCGTGGATGACGCCGATCGTGCGCGCCAGCATCGCGTTCTGCGTCGCGGCGGCACAGAGCAGGTGGATTTCCCTGTTGGCGGCGAAATAGCGCGACATCACAGGATCGTCCGCCGCCTTGAGGATTTCCGCCGCCAGGACGGTCATCCGATCCCTCTGCGCCCGCGAGGCTCGCTCGGCGGCGAGGCGCACCATCAGGTCCTCCAAGGACCGACGGACCTCCAGCAACTCCAGCTGCTTGCCGGCGTCCACCGTCGTCACCTGCGCCCCACGACGCGGGTGGATTTCGACGAAGCCTTCCAGCTTGAGCCGCTGCAGCGCCTCGCGAACCGGTGTGCGGCCGCACTTCAGATCATCTGCAAGCTGGTTCTCCGAAATCATCGATCCTGGCGGAAGAATTCGGGTGACGATCATGTCCTCGATACGCCGATAGGCCTCTTCCGACAGAGACGGTGGCTGAGTGGTGTCGAGAATGCTCGCCGGCATCACGTCTCCCGAGACTTTGACGAGTCCAATCCTATCGGTTGACGGGTTAGTCATCAACTGATATGTCAGATGTCGACCAGTAGGGAGGAGGAGCCGGTGATAAACGGTTCAGCGGTCGACAGCCGGCCGGTCATGCGGTTGGACACGGACGTTCTGGTGGTAGGCGGCGGTGCTGCCGGCCTCGCAGCCGCTGTGACGGCAGCCCGGCAAGGCCTCGATGTCACGCTCGTGGAGCGCTACGGCTTCTGCGGCGGCGGTGCGGTGGCGGGCCTCTCGGGCACGGTCTGCGGCCTTTATGAAGCAACCGATAACCGGGATGCGCCGCCACGCCAGGTGGTGTTCGGCTTCGCCGACGAGTTCGTCCGCGCCATCGAAGCGCGCGGCGGACTGGCGGAGGCGGTGCCCTACGGCAAGACCTACACACGCGTGCACGACCCGCTCGTCTGGCGGGAGACGGCAGATGCGCTTCTCCGGGATGCCGGCGTGCGCGTGATCTTTCATGCGATGGCGACCGGCGTCCACCGGGAGGGCGACCGCATCGAGGGTGCCTCGGTTTTCACCAAGGAGGGCCCGCTCGACATTCGCGCCCGCACCACAATCGACGCTTCGGGCGACGCGGACCTCATCGCCATGGCGGGCCTCCCATCCTTCGTCGGCGACGACGGCCGGGTGCAGAACCCCACGATGATCTTCCGCCTTGGTGGCGTCGACGTCGAGCGGTTCGTCGCCACCTACGGGCGCGACACCATCATGCCGCCGGCCGTGTCCGAACAGATCATCGCCGCTGGCGCGTCGGGCGCCTATCGTCTGCCGCGCGCGAAGATCTGGCTTTTCACCACAACGCGGCCGGACGAACTCCTCTGCAACTGTACGCGTGTCGTCGGCGCGGACGGGCGCGAACTCAACACCCTCTTTCATCGCGATTTCACCGAGGCGGAGATCGAGGGCCGCCTGCAGATGCGCGAGTACGCGCGCTTCTTCCGGGGGCATATCGCCGGCTGCGAGCACTCCTTCGTCAACGACACGGGCGTCCAGGTCGGTGTGCGGCAGACGCGGCAAGGCGAGGGCATTAATCGCCTCGCCAACGCCGACGTGGTCTCCGGCGCGAAGTTCGCCGACGGCATCGCCCGCTCGCCCTGGCCGATCGAGCTGCATGCGGGTCAGAAGCCGCGGGTCGAGTGGCTGCTGAACGACGTCTACGAGATCCCCTACGGCTGCTTCGTGCCCGCACGCGGCGAGGGCCTTCTCTTTGCCGGCCGCTGCCTCTCGGCGGAACACGAGGCGGTGGCCTCCGCCCGCGTCACCGCCCAGTGCTTCGGCTATGGACACGCGGTGGGCCATGCGGCCGCGATCGCCGTCCGCGAAGCGATGCCGCCGCGCGCGATCGCCGGACGCGATCTGCGCCTGCTGCTCAATCGCGACGGCGCCCACCTCGACTGAGCCCCCGCGCGGGCGCCTCGCCCGGAAATCTTCGTTCAAGAACACGGACTGGACATGGCCACCATCACCACCGCAGCCGACGCCGTCGCCGCTATTCCGGACCGCGCCACGGTCGCGTCCGTCGGCGTCATCGGCTGGATCACGCCCGACGCCGTGCTGAAGGCCCTGGGGGACCGCTTCCGCGACACGGGCGCTCCGCGCGACCTCACCTTCTACTTTCCGTGTGGCACCGGTGACGCACAGGGCATCCGCGGCATGGACCACGTGGCGCAGGAAGGGTTGATGAAACGGATCGTTTCCGGGTCCTACATCAACCCGGTCGATCCGAAGACGGGCCGCCGGCCCGAACTGATGCGCCTCATCCGCGAGAACCGGATCGAGGCCTACAGCTGGCCCATTGGCGCATCCATGCACTGGCTTCGCGAGGTGGCGCGCCGAAGCCCCGGGTATTTCACGCGCGTCGGTCTCGGTACCTACATCGACCCGGAACTCGGCGGCGGCCGCTTCACCGAGCGGGCCGAGGCGGACCTGGTCCGTCGCGTTTCCGTCGGCGGGGAGGACCTCCTCTGCTATCCCACCTGGCCGATTGACGTCGCCATCGTCCGCGCCTCCAGCGCCGATGAATTCGGCAATCTGTCCTGGGAAGACGAAGCGCTCGTCTCCGCCAACATCGGCCTCATCTTGGCCACCAAGGCATCTGGCGGCCGGGTGATCGCCCAGGTCCGGCGGATCGTCGGCCGCGCCCGGCGCCCGGCGTCCGCGGTCGGAATCCCGGGCTATTTCGTCGACGAGATCGTGGTCGAACCGGAGATGATGATGACCACGGATGTGGCCTTCGACCCGGCTTACTATTCCGGTGCCCGGCGCCCTATCGCGGACCTGCCGCGGCCTGAGATGTCCGCCGACAAGGTGATCGCCCGCCGGGCCGCGCGCGAAGTGCGCCGCCGCGAACTCTCCATCTTCGGCTTCGGCGCGGCTGCCGACATTCCCCTGGTGATGGCCGAGGACGGCCACTTCGATGGGGACGGTCTCGACGACTGGTGGTTCACCACCGAACACGGATCCTACGGCGGCGTCGTCATGTCTGGCTGGCAGTTTTCCGCCAACATCAATCCCTCGGCGATCATGGACGGGCTCTACCAGTTCGATGTGATCGACGGCGGCCTTTGCCGGTTTGCCGCGCTCGCCTTCGCCCAGTTCGACGCCGAGGGCGTGGTCAACGTCTCCCGCTTCGGCGCGGCCAACCCCGGTGCAGGCGGCTTCATCGACATCGCTGAGAACGCGCGCCGCCTCGTGTTCACCGGCACTTTCACAACCGGCGGTCTCGACGTTCGTTTCGAGAACGGACGTCTGCACATCGTCCGGGATGGGCGCATCTCCAAGTTCGCCGAGAAGGCCGAGAGCGTGACCTATCGGGTGCGCGATGGCGTCCGCGATCGCGGGCAGACCGCGCGGATCGTCACTGAACGGGCGGTCTTCGACGTCACCGCCGAGGGTCTCGTTCTCGCGGAAGTAGCGCCCGGCGTCGACGTAAGAACCCATATCCTCGACCGGATGGACTACGCCCCAGTCCGCATCGCCGAGCCGCTACCTCTGATGGATGCGGCTCTATTCCAGACCGGTCCCGTCCCCCTCGATCGGACCGGGAGCTGACGGCACCGCCCGGACGGGCGACTGGACTGAATTTTGAGGGCGCACCAAGACGCCGACACGAAGCCGCCCGTCAAAGCGGGCGAACCATAACGGGAGAAAACGTCATGATCGATCGTGCACGCCGCCGCTTGATGAAAGCCGGGCCCGCCGTCATCGGTGCGCTCGCCTTCGGACTTCTGGCTAGCCCTCTGGCTGCGCAGGAGACCTACACTTGGCGGATCCAGACGCTCTGGCAGCCGGGAACCGCCAACCAGGCTGCCTTCGAGCGGTTCGCCGAGAACGTCAAAGCAAAGACGGACGGCCGCGTCACCATCACCCCGCTGCCGGTCGGCGCGGTGGTGGGTGTCAACGAGACACTCGACGCGGTCACCCACGGCATCCTCGACGGCCACCACCCGGCAACCGTCTACTGGACCGGTCGCGACCCGGCCTTCGCCGCCATCGGCGACCTCAATGCCGCTTACGACGATCCGCGCCAAGGCATGGCCTGGTTCTACGAGCACGGCGGTCTGGAGCTCCTGAAGGAAGCTTACGCCCCGCTCGGTCTTTATCCGATCGGGGTTGCCTACTGGGGCGTGGAGGCCTTGCCGACCACGCGCCGGGTGGCTGGCGTGGCGGATCTGCAGGGTCTGAAAGTCCGATTGCCACAAGGCATGGCGTCGGACCTCTTCGGCAAGTTCGGCGCCATTCCGGTGAACCTGCCGGGATCCGAGGTGTTCAGCGCCATGGATAACGGCACCATCGAGGGCACCGACTGGGGCACGCTCGGCATGAACGCCGAGCTCGGCTTCCACGACAAGGCGAAGTTCACGATCTATCCCGGGATCCACTCCATGCCGGCGGGTGACGTGTCCATCCGCCTCGACGTCTGGAACAGTCTCGATCCGGAGCTTCAGACAATCCTCACCCAGGCGGTGAAGGACTTCAGCATGGATATGATCGAGTCCCTGGAGAAGCAGAACGCATCGGTGGCCGACGAGCTCCGCAGCGAGGGCGTCGAGCTCGTCGACTGGCCGGCGGAGGACCGGCGCAAGTTCCGCGCCGCAGCCGTCGAGACCTGGGACGCCTACGCAGCCAAGAACGACCTCACCCGGCGTGCCGTGGAAAGCCAGAAGGCCTACTTGAAGGGCATCGGCCTGCTGGACTAACCGCCTTCCCGCGAAGCCCCCGCCCGTGCGGCGGGGGTCCTTTTCTTCGCATGTCCGAACCCTAGCGAGGGAGGCCGTCCCATGGGCGCGATCACCCGTTGGATCGAGACTGTGAACCAGTCGGTCGGCAACTGGTCCAGTCTCGTCTATCTCGTTGTGTTTGCCGTGACCGTCTACGACGTGGCAGCCCGGTATTTCTTCAACGCACCGACGATCTGGGGCCTGGAACTCGTCATTGCGCTGGCCGGCATCCACTACATGCTTGCCGGCGCCGCGGCGGTGAAGAACGACGCGCATGTCCGGATCGACTTCATCTACCGGTTATTGTCCCCGCGCACGCAGCTGGTGATGACCTTGCTGGCTCACCTGCTGAGCCTGCTCTTCCTCGGCGCCATCGTCTACTACGGCATCCAACAGGCCGAGACGTCCTTTATGGGCGGCGAGCGCACCGGCGCAGGCTGGAACTCCCGGGCCCCGATGTGGATGAAGCTCGCCATTCCGGTCGGGGCGGCGCTGATGGTCCTGCAGATCCTCATCAACTTCGCCAGAACTTTCCGGGAGCTCCGCCGTGTCCGGTGAACTCGTCAGCCTTGTCACGGTCGGTCTGCTCCTCCTGCTGATCGCCACCGGCATCCCGCTCGCCTTCGCGACCGGAACCACCGCCGTCATCCTGAGCGCCTGGCTGTTCGGCCCGCAGTCGCTTTACCTGCTGCCCAGCCGCATCTTCACGTTGATGAACAACTACGCGCTGATCTCGGTGCCCTTGTTCGTCCTCATGGGCTGCATTCTGGAAGGAGCCGGCGTGGTGGAGCGGTTGTTCCACGCGCTCCACGTCTGGTCGGGGCGCCTGCGCGGCGGCCTTGCCGTCGGCACGCTCGTCGCCTCCACCATTCTGGCCGCCATGGTAGGCGTCATCGGCGCCGAGATCGTCGTCCTCGGCCTCGTCTGCCTGCCCGCCATGCTGAAGCGCCAGTACGACCAGCGTCTGGCAGTCGGCGTCATCTGCGCCGGCGGATCTCTCGGAACCCTGCTGCCGCCGAGCATCGTGCTTATTGTCTACGGCCTCGTCGCGCAGGTCTCGATCGGCGACCTCTTTCTGGCGGCGGTCCTGCCCGGCCTTCTGCTTGTCGGTATCTATCTCGTGTACGTGCTCGTCCTCTGCTACCGCAATCCGGCTCTCGGGCCGCTCGCGCCGGAAGCGGAACTGGCCATGAGCATGGGCGAGAAGCTACTTCTCGGCCGTGCTCTCATCCTGCCGCTCGGGCTGATCGCGACCGTGCTCGGCTCGCTCTATCTCGGGATCGCGACGCCCACGGAAACGGCGGCAGTCGGCGTGCTCGGCGCAATGCTGATCGCCCTTGTTCACGGCCGCCTCTCCTGGACGATGGTCTACAAGTCGGTCCAGACCACCGGCAGCACGGTCGCCATGCTGACCTGGATCTTCTTCGGCGCTTCGGCCCTCGTGGCCGTCTACACCCTCGCCGGCGGGACCACGTTCCTTCAGGGCGCGATCAGCGGACTGCCGATACCCCCGCTCGCCACCGTCGGGCTGATGATGCTCATCCTGATCGTGCTTGGCTGCTTCATCGACTGGATCGGCATCGTTCTTCTGACCATGCCGATCTTCGTGCCGGTGATCCGCGAGTTGGGCTTCGACCCGATCTGGTTCGGCATCCTCTTCACCATGAACATGCAGGTCTCCTATCTGACGCCGCCTTTCGGTGCCGCCGCCTTCTACCTGAAGGCGGTCGCTCCGCCGGAGATCGAGCTTTCTGAGAAATTCCGGGCGGTCATTCCTTTCATCGGACTTCAGCTCATCGGTCTCGCCCTCGTGCTGCTCTTTCCGCAGATCGCACTCTGGCTGCCGAGCCTCCTGAAGTAAGCCCGCGCCTCCAAGGATCGTCCTATGATCAAGATCACTGAAAACGCCGGGGTGGCCGTCGTCACTCTCGACCGGCCCGCCCGTCGCAACGCCCTCGCGGCGGACATGATCGAAGCGCTTGACGACGCGTTCCGCCGCCTCGATGCCAACGCAACGGTCGGCGCGATCGTCCTTACCGGGGCGCCGCCCAGTTTCTGCGCCGGCAGCGACCTCAAGGAACTAGGTCGGCTCGACATCGACGGCATGCGCCGGAACGAAGCCGACACCGCGGCCTTCGCCCGCGGAATCGCACTCCTCGGCACACCGGTCATCGCCGCCGTCGAAGGGCATGCGCTTGGCGGCGGTTTCATCCTGGCGGTCTCCTGCGACCTGGTCGTTGCCGCCTCCGACAGCCGCTGGAGCTTGCCGGAGGTGCCGAACGGCTGGCTGCCGCCCTGGGGGTTGAAGGCCCTTGCGGCGCGGGTCGGACCCGTGGTCGCCCGCCGGCTGGTGTTCGGTCACGACACCTTGGACGGCAGCGCCGCGGTTCGGGCGGGCATCGCCGACTATGAGGCGTCCCCGGGGGGCGCGCTCGACACGGCCCTTGCCCTTGCGGCGCGTCTCAAATCCCTGCCGGCTCCGGCCGTGCGGTCCACCAAGGAAGCGTTCCGCACCGCCGTCGCTGGCGACGCGGAGATCTGGGACGCTATGGCGTCGGACGCCTTTGGTCGCAATTGCCTGGAAGAGACCGCCGCCACCACCCTCGCCCGGTTCGCCGCCAAGAGCTGACCCCCATCCCGAGGAGCTTCACCATGCTGGACCACACCGAAGACGAAGCCATGCTGGTCGACGCGGTGGAGCGTTTCTGCCGCGAACAGCTGGCCGACGCCTTGCCGGCCCACTCCCGCGAGCATCGGTTCCCGACGGAGCTTGTCCGCGCGTTCGGCGAACTCGGCTATCTCGGCACGGCCTACGACCCGGCCTACGGCGGTGCCGGTCTCGGCACCCGGGGTGCCGCCCTCGTCGCGGAGATCCTGGCCCGGACTGATCCGTCCTTCGCAGCCGTCTTCCTCTGCAACAGCGCCCCGGCCTCGCTGATCGCTCGCTTCGGCTCGGATGAGCAGAAGCGCGAATTCCTTGAGCCCGTCTGTGCCGGACGCATGATCGGCTCGTTCGGCGTCACCGAGCCCCACGGCGGCTCCGACGTCGCCAACATCCGGACGAAGGCCGTGCGGGACGGCGACGACTGGATCCTCTCCGGCGCGAAGATCTTCTCCACCAACGCCGGAACGCCTCTCCACGGTTTCTCCACCGTCGTGGCCGTCACCGATCCGGACAAAGGGCCGAAGGGGCTCACGAGCTTCGTCGTGCCTGTCGGCACGCGCGGCTTCTCGGTCGGCCGGCCCGCCGCGAAAATCGGCTGGCGTTTTGCGGATTCGGTGGAGCTTTACTTCGACGACGTCCGAATCCCCGACCGCTATCGGATCGGCGATCCCGGTGACGGTCTGAAGCAGGTTCTCAGCGTTCTCAGCATCGGTCGCGTTCTCGTGGCGGCAACGGGCCTCGGATTGGCCCGGCGCGCCATCGACCTCTCCATCGCCCACGGGCGCGATCGTCGCCTGTTCGGCAAGTCCATTCTGGAACACCAGGGGCTCGCCTTTCCGCTCGCCGACGTGCTGACCGGCATTCACGCGGCCGAACTCATGGTCCGTCACTCTGCCATGCTCGTGGACAGCGGTCGACCGTTCCGAAACGAGACTAGCAAGACCAAACTGTTCGCCAGCCAGCTCGCCGTCGACGCCGCCCTGAAGGCGGTGCAGGTGCACGGGGCTCTCGGTGTGTTCGAGGACTGTCCAGCGGCGAGCCTCATCGGCGAAGCGAAGGTTTTGGAGATTGTAGAAGGAACAAGCGAGATACAGCGAATGGTGATCGCTCGCGAACTGCTGGCATGACGGGTATTCAGCGCGGCTGGTACAGCTTAAGGATCGGCCGTCTCATTTTTTTGATTATCAAGACCGCTTTTGCCGGATTCCGTTGAGAAACTCGGCGTTGC
Source organism: Chthonobacter rhizosphaerae (assembly GCF_013839525.1). Taxonomy (GTDB): domain Bacteria; phylum Pseudomonadota; class Alphaproteobacteria; order Rhizobiales; family Pleomorphomonadaceae; genus Chthonobacter; species Chthonobacter rhizosphaerae. Next base: position 41,564 of record NZ_JACDIS010000017.1, on the reverse strand, counting down.
TGCGGGCCTGAAGTCCTGATTCACTTGGCTTCCGAACAGGAGGGCGGAGCGATGATGGGCGAGCGCGGCGGGGTGCAGGAGGCGCTGTTCTACGAGTTCAGCCTTGAGCGTCACGTCCCTGCCGGCCACCTCGTCCGGGCGATCGACCGCTTCGTCGACCTCTCCGGCATCCGCGCCCACCTGAAGCCGTTCTACAGCTCCACCGGGCGTCCCTCGATCGACCCGGAACTGATGATCCGCATGCTGCTCGTGGGCTACTGCTTCGGGATCCGATCGGAGCGGCGTCTCTGCGAGGAGGTCCACCTCAATCTGGCCTACCGCTGGTTCTGCCGCCTCGGACTGGACGAGGCCGTGCCGGACCACTCCACCTTCTCCAAGAACCGGCATGGTCGCTTCCGCGACAGCGATCTCCTCCGCGAGTTGTTCGAGGCGACCGTGCGCCGCTGCATGGAGGAGGGGCTCGTCGGTGGCGAAGGGTTCGCGACGGGCACCAGCCTGATCCGGGCCGACGCGAACCGGCAGCGGTCTGCTGAAGGCTCAGAGAGCGTCGACTGGAATGCTCTGGCGGCCACGCCCGCTCCGTCCGGGAGTATCTCGACACCCTGGACGACGCCGCCTGGGGCGCGGCGAGCGAGTCGAAGCCGAAGTTCGCCTCCAAGTCCGATCCAGCGGCGCAGTGGACGGGGCCAACAAGGGCCACGCCTTCTTCGCCTATGCCACCAACTATCTGATCGATGTCGACCACGCCGTCATCGTCGACGTCGAGGCGAGCCGCGCCATCCGGCGGGCGGAGGTCGGCGCGGCCTGCACGATGATCGAGCGCACGCAAGACCGCTTCGGGTTGTGGCCGGCGAAGCTCGCCGCCGACAGCGCCTACGGCTCCGCCGAGATGCTGGCCTGGCTGGTCCATGAGCGCGGGATCGAGCCGCACATCCCGGTGTTCGACAAGTCCGAGCGGAAGGACGGGACCTACCAACGTGCCGACTTCGCCTTCGACCACGCCCGGGACCTCTACACCTGTCCGGGCGGCAAGGAGCTGAAGCGGTACCGGCGGGGACCGAAGGATCCGCGCGACGGCGTCGACCCGGAAGGGTTCATGCGCTACCGGGCGAGCAAGCTGGACTGCGACGCCTGCGCCCTCAAACCACGATGCTGCCCGCGAGCCCCGGCCCGCAAGATTCTTCGGTCGATCCATGAAGGCGCCCGCGACATGACCCGCATAGCGGGCGAAGCGCTGCCGAACGCCGACTTCGTGCGCTTCTCCCTTGATATCCGAAACAGCGCCGACCGCGTGATCTACAGGGCGCACCTGCAGTTCGGATCCGAGACGCTCGACTGATCGGCTGTTGCCGCTCGTCTGCCGGGGCTGTCACGGTCGCGACGTGCCGATCAGTCCCTTATTCGGTGACCAAGACGGCCATGCTCGGTCTCGGCCGATCGCTGGCGGCACTCACCCGCGGTACGTCGGTCCGGGTCAACAGCTACATGCCCGGCACAACGGCGTCCGAGTCGGTTGCGACCTACTTCGAGGATCTCGCCCGTGAACAGGGACGCACCGCGGAGGAGGCTCTGGCGCGCTTCTACAAGGAGGTTCAGCCGTCCAACCTCACCCAGAAGCTGATCGATCCCGCCATGCACGGCCGGGGCGTAGTGACGCTCGCCACCAACACCGCCATGAACGGCGTCACGCACCGGGCGGACGGCGGCACCATCCGATCGATCTTCGGCTGACGACGATAACACACCCGGAGGCCGGATCACGGGGACCGGCCTCCGCTGGTGGCGGCGCGCGCGGCCGACCATGTAGCCGTGAGGAGCTGCAGCGCCGACCGCGCCGCGTCCGCGGAGTCCGTCCAGGCCTCCCGCCAGAGCCGGACGCCGAACCGGTTCGACCGATCGGCTGATCTCCTCGAATGAACATACTTTAGTGTTGACGGTCACTACTTTCGACCCAGCACCTTGAAGCCGTCTCCGAGCTGGACTTCGCAGGGGTGAGCAGGTGAAACTCGGATGAGCGCTTCTAACCGCGCCCGTTCCTAGCTGGAGGACACAAACTCATGCGGCTGGCCTTGGTGACTGGTTCCCTCGGCCTCGTCGGTTCGGCCGTCGCTCGCGCATTCGCCAGAAACGGGCTCCTGGTAATCGGAATGGACAACGACATGCGCAGACACTATTTCGGCGCAGACGCGTCGAATGCTTGGCAGCGACAGGTGCTGGAGGAGGAACTTGGTTCGCTGTATCAGCACCACTCGATCGATGTTTGTGACGGCCGTACTGTGCATGCCCTTTTAGCCAGCGTTGGCCGTCAGGTCGCGGCCGTCGTGCACTGCGCCGCCCAGCCGTCGCACGACTGGGCGGCCCGATCGCCGCTGGTGGACTTTGCCGTCAATGCGAGCGGCACGCTCAACCTGCTGGAAGCCGCCCGTCTGGCGGCTCCGGAGGCGATCTTTATTCACATGTCCACGAACAAGGTCTATGGCGACCGGCCGAATGCCCTGCCGCTGATCGACCGCGGATCGCGCCTGGACCTCGCGGAGGAGCATCCATACTGGCCTCACGGGGTCGACGAGTCCCTTTCCGTCGATGCGTGCGTCCACTCGGTGTTCGGCGCCTCGAAGCTGGCGGCCGACGTGATGGTGCAGGAATACGGTCGGTACTTCGGCTTGCGGACCGTCGTTCTGCGCGGCGGCTGCATCAGCGGCCCGGCCCACGCCGGCGCCGAGGCGCATGGATTCCTGTCGTATCTCTGCAGATGCGCGGTAACGGGCACGACCTACCGGGTCATCGGGCATGGCGGCAAACAGGTGCGCGACAATATTCATGCCGACGATCTGGCGGAGGCGATATACCGGCTTCATGAGACGCCGCCCTCGCCCGGCGAGGTCTTCAACGTCGGCGGGGGGCGGGACAACGCTGTCTCCGTGAACGAGGCGATCGACATCGTGGAGACGCTCCTCGGCGGAACCGTGTCGAGGGAGCCTCTTTCCGAGCCGCGCCTCGGCGATCACAGATGGTACATCACCGACAACCGGAAGCTCGCGGCTGCGCTGCCGGGCTGGTCGCCAGCGACATCGGTGACTGATGTCATCGAGCAGAATATTGCCGCGATGCAGAAACGCTGGCTGTGATGACATCCCGAACACGCGGGCACCAAACTGTTTGGAGGCCATCCTCCATTCTGTGCTGTCCGGAATGCAGCCGCCTGCGCTAAACTCCTCGGCGTGATCTTCAACGCGATCAAGTGTCCGAGGCTGCCATGACTCTTCGTATGTCGGCACATCGGTTCTGGTTCAGGCTCGTCGCCACGCTTGCGGCGGTTCTGCTTCTGACCGTTGCGGGCCACGCTTCAGGCCGAAAGGTCGCGCTGGTTCTCGGCAACGGCTCCTACGCCGCCGCGCCGGCGCTGCCCAACCCGCTCAACGACGCCCGAGCGGTCGCCCGGATGCTGAGCGATGTCGGCTTCGAGGTGACCACGGGCTACGATCTCTCCGCCGACCAGATGCGGCGGAGCGTCCGGGACTTCGAGCAGACCGTGTCGGGGGCGTCCATCGCGCTGGTCTACTATGCCGGGCACGGCATCGAGGTGGGTGGGACGAACTTCCTGATCCCGGTCGACGCCGAACTGAAGCGCGACACCCACGTGGAGGACGAAGCCATTCCGCTGACGCGTATCCTCGACGCGGTAGCGGAGGCCGAGACGCTGCGTCTGGTGCTGCTCGACGCCTGCCGGGACAATCCGTTCGCCAACAGAATTCAGAGAAGCGGCGCAAAGCGGTCGATCGGACGGGGCTTTGCGCCGATTGAGCCGGCCACCTACACGCTCGTCTCCTATGCGGCGGAAGCCGGTTTTACCGCCGAAGACGGCGACGGAGAGCACAGCCCCTATGCGAGGGCCTTGCTGGAGACGCTCCCGACCCCGGGCCTGGAGGTGAACTTCGTGTTCCGACGGGTGAACGCGGCGGTGCGCGAAGCGACCGGCGGGCGCCAGCAGCCGGTGTTCTACGGCTCGCTCGGCACCGAGGAGGTCTATCTCGTGCCGGGCGAGCCGAAGACCGTGGCGCGTGACCCGGCGGCGGACTTCAAGGCCGCCCAGGCCGTGGGGACCGCGGATGCCTACCGCGCCTTCCTGGAGCATCACCCGGACGGCTTCTTCGCCGACCTCGCCCGGGAGTCCATGGTCAAACTGGAACGGGTTCAGGTCGCCGCCGTCACGGCGGATCCAGCGGTCGCCAACGATGCCCTGCCGGAAAACGCCTCGCTGGAGGAGATCTACTGGCGCACGATCCGCGACAGCGTGCTGGCCGACGACTTCCGCGCCTATCTGGCCCGCTTCCCGGACGGCGCCTTTGCGGACCTTGCCAAGGCGCGGCTCGACGCGCTGTCCCGCGCCGACGAGGTCAACGCCCTTGCGGGCGCGCCGGCCGGCACGAGACCGGAGAAGGCGGCGCTGCGGCAGGCCGCCATGGCGCGGGCGGACCGGCTGCCGGTCAACATGCTCCAATACGGCCTGATCGCCCTTGGCTTCGAAGTCGACACCGTGACCGGCGTGCTCGACCGGAACACCCGCAAGGCGGCGCGCAGCTATCAGGCGTCGATCGGGGCGGAGCAGACCGGCGTGCTGACCGCCCAGCAGAAGGTAGACCTGCTGCTCGCCGCCGCGTCGGTTGGCGACAGCCACGCGCAGACGGCGGTGGGCTTCATGACCGCCCAGGGGGTGGGGCTCGACGTGGACTACCGGCTGGCCCGGATCTGGTTCGAGCGGGCGCGCCGCCAAGGCAATCCCTATGGGGCGCTCAATCTCGGCGTGCTTGTGCGCGACGGACTTGGCGGTCATCCGGACAGGTCGCGCGCGCGCTCGCTCTTTGCGGAGGCGGCCGAGAACGGCGTCGAGGAGGCCAAGGTGGCGCTGCGTTCGTTGGAGGGCGGTTGATGTCTCGTCGCCCGTTTTCCTGGTTGGTGCCGCGACGGGTATGGCGGATCCTCGCCGCGGTGCAGGCTGTCGCGATCGGGCCTGTCGCGCTCGCGCCGGCGGCGGTCGCGCAGGACTTGGCGCTGCCACGCGCCGTCATCGAGAGCTTCGCGGACTGCGCCAACTGCCCCGAGATGGCCATGCTGCCGAGCGGCCTCGCCATGAGCCGACGCCATGTCACCGTCGGGCAGTTCAAAATCTTCGCCCGCGAGACAGGCCTCCAACAGACCGGGTGGGGATGCGTCTGGCAGGACCCGAAGGTGCCGCAGGACGACGAACACCCGGTCGTCTGCGTGAGCTACCAGGATGCGAAGGCCTATGCGGACTGGCTCTCCGACCGGACGAAGGCGCGCTACCGCCTGCCGACGCTGGGCGAGCTGCGCTACGCCCTCCAGGCGGGCGAGATGGGCAACTACTGGTGGGGCCAGGATGTCGGCGAGGGCCGGGCCAATTGCAAGTCGTGCAAGACGCCGTTCGACGGCAAGGGAACGTCGCCCGCGGGCAGCTTCGCGGCTAGCCCCTACGGGCTCTACGACCTGCCGGGAAACGCCTGGCAGTGGACCAGCGACTGCAAGGACGACGCGTGCGCCGAGCGCATCCTCGCCGGTGGAGCCTGGTCGAGCCGCCCGGCCGACCTGCGTCCGACCGCCACCATCTGGAACGACGTGACGCTGCGCTTCAACACCTATGGAATCAGGGTGGTCAAGGATGTCGACTAGTCTTGCCACGCGCGGCCACATCGCGGTCGTCCCGTCCGTACCCGCCTTGGCGCTCGCGATCCTCGCCGGGGCGTTGGTGGCCCCTGCCCTCGCCCAGACGACCGGCGAGGCAAGTGGCGGTGAGGCCGGCGAGACCGTCACGGACTGCGACACCTGCCCGACCCTGGTGCGGCTGCCGGACGGCAGCCTGATGGGGCGGGACCTCGTCACCCGGGCCGAGTTCGCGGCGTTCGCGAGCGCCACGGGCTTTTCCGGCAAGGGCTGCCACGTCAGCGACGGCAAGCGCTGGTCGCTCAACAAGGAAGCGGACTGGCAGAACCCCACGTTTCCTCAGGGCGACGATCACCCGGTCGTCTGCGTCAGCTGGGACGACGCGAACGCCTATGCGGATTGGCTGTCGGAGCGCACCGGCAAGAGCTGGCGGCTGCCGACCGTGGAGGAAAGCCAGGCGGCGACCGCGGCGGGCTCTACCTCGGCGTTCTGGTGGGGCGAGGAGGCCGAAGACATCTGCGCCCGCGTGAACCTCGCCGATCAGTCCTACAAGGCGCTGTTCCCACTGGACGAGCGCAAGATCGAGGCCTGCGACGACGGCTTTGCGCACACCGCTCCCGTCGGCAGCTTCCCGGCGAATGCATGGGCCCTCAACGACATGGCCGGTAACGTCTGGCAGTGGACAAACAGTTGCCTGAAGGGCGACTGCGCCAATGCCGTGTTCCGGGGCGCCGGCTGGAACGTGGCGCCGGTGAAGAACTTCACGACCGCCCACACCTGGGGCGACCGAGTGGTGGTGCGCAGCTTCGCCCTCGGCTTCCGGTTGATGCGCAACCCGGACTGACTCGTCCGGCACCTTTGATCATCGCCCAAATGGATGATGTAAAAGCAAATATTGTCGTCGCCATGACTGCTCGTCGACTTGCGACCGGTGCGCCGTCGAGTATGATGGAAGTAGCATATGTCGGAGTTTCGCCATGGAGCAGGATCGCGACAAGCTTCGCGCACTGACGCGTGCGCTGATCGTCGGTGTCGCTGTGGGAACTCCCGCACTCAGTCTGTCCGGCTGCGTGACCCCCATGTCCGTGCAACGACAGGGCGACAGCGCCGAGGCACGGTCGGCCGCCTTCGCGGCCGTCGCGTCCGGGTCTCCACGCTCCGTCGAGCGCGTGATACGGGAGTATCCGAATGCCGGCAGCACCGTCGACATGTTGAACGCTCTCCCGGCGTCCGTTCTCGTCCGGGTGTCGCCGGCGGCGGTCCGCAGCCTGCCGGCCGCCAGCCGGAACCAGCTGTCTCCATCGGTGCTTCGCGTTCTACGGATCCGGCCGGCGCCATCGGAAGCTCGGTCCGCGTCCGCGCATGGCGGCTATTGAGGCACGCGGCCCGGCGTCGGCGGCCGCATTTGCGCTCCAGACACCCTGCCCGCCCGAACCGCCAGTCCTTTGCCTCGTCACGACCAACGAATGGCCCGTGGACCCGAACGCCATCGTGGTGGCGCTCGCGGGGCGCGGGGTGGTCGCATCGGCAGGCGCGAACGGGCTTCCCGGGGCTACCTCCGACGCGACAGCGACCGTCGAGCCATCCATCTTCGACCAGCGTGTCGTGGTCCGGTACGGATCGTCGTCCGACAGTCTTTGGGTGCGCCTCGCGAGGGCCGTCGACCCGGACCTTGCGGCGGTCGCCGCCCTCGTCCGCCCGCCCTTGTTTCGTCGGACGCGGTCATCGGACGGCCGAGCCGTTGCGCTGACGGGCTGCCGTCCCGATCTGGAAGCCGAGCTTGCGCGCTCCACGGCGAGGCTGATGCCAGCGCGCGCGACGACCGAGTTTCCGACCGAGGCCGATATCCTCATCGTCGACGGGCGAGCGGCCAGTCGTGCGGACGAAGCCGGCAGCGCCGGCACGCTGGATCCGTCCTCCGCCGTCCGCCGCCTTGAGGAAGCCTTGATCGCCCTCGCGGCCGGGCTGGAGGTGCTGTGGGTTGGACCGGCGCCGGTTTTCGGCACGGATCTCCTCCACCACGTCGCAAACGTCGACAAGGCTCTTCCGGCCCTGGAGACGGCTCTCGACGCGGTGGCCGCCGGCGGGATGCGGAACGACCGCGACCGGAGCCGGCGTCTTGCGGCGGCCTATGGGCTCTTCGGCACCGTCGCCGCCACGCCGGAGGCGGTTGCCGACGCGGTCATCCGGACGCGGCCGCCGCCCCGGCGCGCGGAGCCGACGATCTCCATCATCATCGACACATACAATTATCTACGCTTCCTGCCGGACGCGGTCGCCAGCGTACGGGCCCAGACCTCGCCGGCCGACCAGGTGATCGTGGTCGACGATGGCTCGACCGACGGAACCGACCAGTGGCTCGCCACCGAAGGCGATCTGATCGCGATCATCAAGAAGAACGGCGGGCAGGCTTCCGCTTTCAACGCCGGCACCGCGGCAGCGACAAGCGATGTGGTGATCTTCCTCGACGCCGACGATCGCCTGCTGCCGGACGCCCTACGCCACATCCGAGCCGCTTGGACCGAGCGCACCACTCACCTGCAGTTCGGCCTGGAGCTGATCGACGCCCACGGCCGGCCTTGCGGCGTTTACCCGGAGACCCGGTGGCGGAGCGGCGGCGACGGCCTTCCGCGGCTCCTCGCCGACGGACAGGTGCTCTTCATGCCGACCAGCGGCAACGCCTTCTCCAGGGCGGCGCTGAAGGCCGTCATGCCGATCCCGGAGGAGCGCTGGCGCATCTCGGCAGACCTCCATCTCGTCACGATGATGCTTGCGCTCGGACCGGTCGATCACTGCAACGCGGTGTTGGGGCAGTATCGCGTCCATGGGCGGAACCTCTGGTACGGGCCGTTCGCCCGCGAACCGGCCCATCGCCCGGCCCTTCTGAAGGCCCGCGTCGCCGCCTGGCGTGATCTCCTCCGGCGACTGCCGCGCCTGCGGCCCGGTCCGTTCTTGGGCATCAACCGTCTGCGGCTGCATCGCCGGATCGTCCGGACCGCGATGTCGGCTGACGGAGCGCCCGGCATCGTCGCAGACGACCGTGTTTTGTTTCGGCGGATTGGCGTCAGAATCCGGCGCGGCGCGAGCGTCCTCGCGCTCGTCGGCGAAGCGGCCCGGCTTGCGGTGGCGGCGACGGGCGCGCCCCTGATCGCGCGCGCCGCCCACCTGGGGTTCGTTCTGACGAACATCGCACAGGCATGGTTCGGCCGTTCCAGCCTGCCCGCTGCCGTGGACCGCGACCCCTGGCCCTTCCCGGCCGCGTGGTGCGACCGCGACACCGTCGCCGGACCGTCGCTTCGGCCCGTGCTCGACCACGGCGACCGGCTGACGGCAGACAGCCGACCGCGGCTGGGTGACGCCCTCGGCTGGGGATGGGTGGACCATGCCCCGGCGGGGGCGGCCATGGCAGACGATGTCGCCACCCTGGCGATACGGTTCGGCCGGCACGCGCCCGGATGGACCGTCCGGCTCGGCCTCGACGGCCCGTCCCGGGCGGCCGTCGCCGGCCTGGAGGTGCGCTGCAACGGCCGGCCGGTGACGTGGCGGCTCGAAGGCGGCGACCTTCTCGTTTGCGTGCCGGGGGCGGTGCTTTCGCCTGAGCCGGACGGCTTCCTGGCGGTGCTCACCCTCACCCGCCCGGCCGCGCCCAAAGCCGCGCGAGCAAGGACGCGACCGGCGATCATGCTCTTGAGTCTTGCGGCGGGAATCGCCCCCATGGGCTTCGCGCGTCCGGCGCCTCTGGTCGCGGCGGACGGGGGCTTGAAAATCGAGCCCAGCGACAGGGTTGATGCCATCCTGCTGTCCGGATGGGACTGGCCTGGACCGGGCGGTGCACGGGCGGTGGACCGACGGCTCGACATCGCCGTGTCCGTCGACGCGGCATCCGGTTGGACGATCCTTCTGCTCGGCCTCGACTGCCGGACGGCTTCCGGATTGCTTGCGCTGCCTGAGGCGCGGGCCGGGGCTTGCGACCTGGAAGTCTATCCGGTCGACGGCGGTCGGAGTCTGGCGCTGCTGCTGCCGGCCGTCGCCTTCGACGCCGCCGGGGCGACCCGTGTGACCCTTCTGCTCGTTCCGGAGGCCGAGACCGGGCTCCTCCCCGCGGACGCGCGCCTTCACTTCGTGGCGGTCGACGGGCGCGGAGAACGGGATGGCCTGCGGCCACCCGTTCCCGACCGCCGGCACCATCCGGTCGAGATTCTGGCCCTGGAGGACGTCGCTGCGCTCGACGTGCCGGCGGCGGGCGCGCCGGCGCGGATCGTCCGGCCGGTGGTGGATTTTATGGTGCAGCTTCCGTCCGGGGCGGAAACCGGAGCGGTCGTGACGCTCTACTGCGGCCTTGAAGGGCCAAACCACTGGGTGGCGGACGGCGTCGCGACGGTGAGCGACGCCAAGGTGGCGGACATCGCCGCGACAGTGGACGGCGTGCGGACGGGGCTTCGCCTGTCGGACGTCAACACCCTCCGCCTCTGCCTGCCGGGCCGGGAGGGAGACACCGCGTCGGTGCGCCTGGAGGTCGGTAACGCGGCGGTCTGGATCGGGTGGATCTCGGTTTCACCTTGCGGCGCGCAGGCGGAGGACGACCTGCCCGGCCTCGGCGAAGCGCCGTTGGACGCGGAAGCGCTCCACCGGTTAGCGGCGCGGCCGGCCGACTGGCATGTCCCCAGCGACGGCGCGCTCTGGCTGGCGGTGAACCGGGCGACGTTGAGACTGCGCGTTCCGGCCGGACCGGCCGGCCGCGTGCTGACCGTGACGACGCTGACGCTTCCTGGACACGACCAGCACCTGTCGATCACCGGCCCTTCCGGAACGGCTCGGAGCCGGGACGGCGGCCGAGACACCCTGGTGCTGGACCTGCCGGTGATGGCCGAGGAGGCCGTGGTGCCACTGCGGATCTCGACCGACCGCCTTGTCAACCTGGGGATCGCGACGGGCGAGCCGGCTGCCTCGCTGATCGGCGGGGCGGTGGTGTCGGTGTCCCTCTCTGACCGGCCGCCGGTCCGGCTTTCGGAGCCGCCGATGCAGGGAGGACAGGGCCATGAGTAGCCGGTCGCGATCGACACGGCGCGATCCGACGGTCAGCGTGATCGTCACCAACCACGACTATAGCGGATTTCTGACGGACTGCATCGAGAGCATCCTCGGCCAGACCGCGCCGCCGGACGAGATCGTGGTGGTGGACGACGGGTCGGCCGACAACTCGCTCGCGCTCGCGCGGCGCTTCGGGTCGCGCATCACGGTCGTCGCAAAGCCGAACGGCGGGCAGGCGTCGGCCATGAACGCCGGGTTCGCCCGGACGTCCGGCGACCTCGTGCTCTTCCTCGACAGCGACGACCTGCTGCGGCCGGAGGCGCTGGAGACCGTGCTCCTCCATCATCATCCGGACTTCTCCGCCTATGCGTCGCTGCTGGAGATGATCGACACGGCGGGCCGGTCGCTCGGACTCTATCCGGCGAGCGCGGCGGCTGTGACGGGCGACAACAGGCGGTCGCTGCTGGCGCGGGGCGTGTTCGCCTATCCGCCGACCTCCGGGAACGTGTTCCGGCGCGAGGCGGTGGCCTGGGTCTTTCCGCTGCCCGAAGCGCGCTGGCGGATCAGTGCGGATGCCGTGCTTCTGGGCGCGGCTGCGCTCCACGGGCCGACGCGGGCGATCCCGGCCGTTCTCGGCGGCTATCGCGTCCACCGGGAGAACAGCTATTTCCGGCAGGGCGCCGGCCGGCCTTTCACCAACGCGCGTGGGCTCGCCGACATGGCGGACACGCTGGACCTGCTGGCCGCGTCGCCGGCCCTGCCGGCGGCCGACCCGAAGGAGCGTCGCGCCCTCAAGGCTCGCCTCGCTATGACGGCGGCGGTCGTGCGCGCCCGCCGGTATTCGGCGACCGGCGACCGAGCCGGTTTGATCGACGACCTGACACGGGCGTCGGCCCGGGCGCGCGCCGCCGCCCCCTCCCTCCGCGGCAGCGCCGGTTGGACGTTGATCGGGGCGGCCGCCCGGTCCGGACGCTCAGTGGAGCGGATCGCCGGCTGGCTGGCCGATCCGCGCACGCTGCCGCGCGCTGTGCGATGGATGCTGTCGCCGGACGGCGCCTCCTCGCGCCTGGACGAGCCGCGCCGGCTCGCCCGCCTTCGGCCCGGGGACGAGCTGATCGCAGGGGAGAGCGCCGGCTTCCGCCCGGTGTTGGCCGGCGGGTGGATCGACGAGACCTGGGGCGGCTTCTTCAGCAGCGGACCCGACGCGGCGCTCCGCTTCCTGATCGAGACGGAGGCGCGGCCGATTGGCCTCACCCTGTCGATCTCGCTCCCGGCTGGGCGCCACCGACTTTCCGTCCGGCGGAACGGCAGACTCGCCGACCAAGTGGAGGCGGAGGACCGGGTCGACCTCCAGCTGCCGCTGGCGGCCTCCACCGATCCGGTGACGGACGTGCGGCTGGACCTTTCGATCGCGCCGGCCGTTGCAAAGGGCCGCATTCGGGGAGCCTTCACGCCGGCCGGCTGGTTCGGCCTGGAGCGGCTCGCCGTCACGGACGCCCGACCACAAGCGGCCATCCTGGCGCCAACGGCCCTTTCGGAGCGCGAGGCGGCGGCGAACCGGCCAGCACTCGCCGCCGTCCTGCCGTCCGCGCCAGACTGGGCGCCGGCGGGCGACGGCGGGATGACGCCGACCGGGTCCTACGCACGGCTCTCGATCGACATCGCCGCGCGGCCTGGACCCGTCGATCTCGTCCTCTCGGTGGGACGGCGGGGCTTCGACGGCTGGGCCCGGATCACGACCGACGGCATGACGGCGTTCGAAGGGCAGTTCGTCGAAAACGCCGACATCATCCTGCCGCTTCCACCCGGTAGTGGGCAGGCCCGCACCATCGCCCTGGGGTTCGACCTGGAGCCCCTCGAGCCCCGGCGGTCCGAGGGCGCCGCGTGGCCGAGCTTCGCCGGCATCGCGGTTGCCTCCGCGTCGGACGAGGCCGAGGGACGGATCCGCCTCAACCTCGGCGAGACCCGGAGCCTCGGCCTTTCCGCCGGCCGGTGGGTGGATCCGGGTGCGGACTGGACCGTGGTGGAGGACGGCCTTTTGGCCACCACGTCGGAAGCGCTGCTGCGGCTGGCCCTTCCCGACCAGCCGGGCGAGCGGACGTTGCACCTGGACCTTGAGCCGGCGATCGCGGCGCCGGATCGGCGCGTGGTGGCGGGCGTGTCCGTGGACGGCGCGATGCGGGCGACGGCCGATCTCGACGGCGGCGCCAGCCTTGCCGTGCCGGTCGGCATTGGACCGTCGACGGTGGTGATCCACGCCGTCGCGGTGGGTCCGGACGGCACCGATCCTGCGCCTGCTCCGGTGCGGCTGGGACGTCTCTCGCTCTCTGGAACGGTTGCCGACCGTCCGCCTGCGACAGCGGATGTCCGGTGGGCGCGGCCGCCGCTGATCCAAGCCGCAGAGGCCTACGCCGCCGCCGCCGACGCCATGGCGCTTGCCACCGACACGGCCGCGATGGACCGGCTCTGCGATGCCCGCCGCAGTCTGGCGGACGGCATCGCCGGCGCGAGCGGCAAGACGCTGCGCGCCCTCGTGGCCGCCGACGGCTGGATGGGGTCGCTGGTGCGCGCCTGGCCGGCCGCGCGCCTTGCGCCGCTCTCGGCCGCCGAGGCCGTTCACCTTGACGCGGCTGGCGGGCTCTGGCGGAGCGGCGCCGAGCTCGACAGACTGCGGGCCTTCCTGCTTGTCGCCCTCCATAGCACGCCGCGCGCGCTCGGTGAACCGGTCGAGTTGGAGGACCTGCCGCAGGCGGTCGTTCACCGAACGGCTGAGGTCGCGGCCGTGCTCGTCCGCGAACCCGCCACTGTGACCGACGAGGCGGACGTCGATGCGGCGGTCGCCGCCGCCACCCGGCTCTACGAGAGCGCGGCATCGGCGTTCGCGGCAGGCGAAGCGGGCGACTACCGCTTCCGTCTTGCCGGGGCGGTGCTCGACGGCCAGCGCAACCTCGGCGTCCTATTTGGCTCCGGCTCGCTCGCGCCAATGGCCGCCGCCATGGCGGACGCGGTAGAGCGCCGCCTCGCGCGGGCCGGGCACGACCTTGCCGGGCCGCCCCGGACGCCACGGATGCGCGCGCGGCTGAAGGTCGGCATCCTGCTCTACGACGTCGGCCCCACGCCGGAGGGACGCCTCGCGTCGGGCCTTGCGGAAGCGCTCCGCCGCGGGCCGTTCGACCCGGTCGTCGTGACGCTGGCAGGGAGCGGCGCCGGCTGGCGCGGCGCCTTCGAGCCACCGCCCGTTGTCGACGTGACGGGGCTTTCCACCGAGGACGCGGTGGCGTCGATCCGTGCGCTCGACCTCGACGTCGCCGTGCTCGGCTCCTACGTGTCGCAGGCGAACCGGGCGGCGGAGATCGTCGCGCACCGGCTCGCGCCGCTCCAGATCGCCATGGCGGCGGTCAGCCCGCAGCCCGTGGGGTTCCGCAGCGTCGACGCCTTCCTGTCCGCCCCGATGACGGAGCCTGCGACTGGATCGACCGGCCACCACCTGGAGCCCCTGGTGCTTGCCGCCGATCCCTTCCAGTGCTTCGACCCGCTCGGCTGGACGGCAACGACAGACAGGATGGCCGCCCGGCGGCGGCTCGGCATCCTGGACGAGCGCGTAGTGCTGGTGAGCGGCGCCATGTGGGGGAAGATCAACGATCGCCTGATCGCCGCCTGGACGGCCATCCTGGCGGGCGTGCCCGGCAGCGTCCTCGTGCTCTATCCGTTCGCCCGCAACTGGAAGCGGTCGCACGCGCCGGCGCGAATTCGCGACCGGTTCGCGGACGCGCTTCGCCGGCAAGGTCTTTCGCCGGACCGGATCGTCGTGGAGGAATCCCTCGACGCCGAGGGCGTGCGCGTCTGCCTGGCGGCGGCGGACCTCTACCTGGACAGCTTTCCCTATGCGGGCGCCACCACCGTGGTGGAAGCGCTGGCGGCCCGCCGTCCCGTGGTGGCCCTCGCCGGAACAACGCAGCGCGGGCTGCAGGGCGCCGCCTGGGCCCGCTCGGTCGGGCTGGAGGATCTGGTGGCGGACACGCCGGAGGCCTACGTCAGGATCGCGATCAGTATCGCCGGCTCGGCAGACCGGCGGGCCGACCTGGAGGCGAGGCTCGACGCCGCGCTCGCCGAGGTGATGCCCTTCGCCGACCCGGACCGGTTCCGCGCCGCGCTAGAGCCGGTCCTTCTTCGGCTCGCGGCCGAGCGGGGCGTCGCCTTCCGGCCGGACGATGATGCGGCGCGCCTCGACCGCGGCGACGAGGCGGTCCGGTTCCATGTCTTCCACCACCTGCCGAAGGCGGCCGGGACGACCTGCAATGCCGTCTTCCGGTCGTGGTTCGATCTGGTGCGTGACTACAGGCCGGGCTGGGACGACGCGGAGACGCCGCCCGCGCAGGACCTGTCCACCCTGACGCCCGCCCACATGCTGGCCGGCCACTTCGACACCGACCTCTTGGCGCTGGAGAACCGCTATCCGGAGATCCTGGAGGACCGGCGCTGCCGGATGGTCACCTTCTTCCGGGACCCGGTGCAGACGGCCTTGTCGGCCCACGCTTTCGAGGACGAGAGGCGGCGACACGAGCCCGGCTACGAGCGGATCAGCGTCGACGTCTTCCTGGCGCGCTGCGGCAGCGTTTTTCTCCACCACATGCGCTGCGGCCCCGACAAATGGCGCGACGCCCTGGACCGCTACTGGTTCGTCGGCACGGTGGAGCGGCTGCCCGACTGCCTTGCCTGGCTCGCCCGGCGACTCCGCAAGCCGCTGCCGGACATCCCCATCCTCAACGCCACCGACAGAGCCGCGCCGCCGAGCGCTGCGGCCGTGGACGACTTCGTCGCCCGCAACGCCATTGACTACGAGATCCTCGCGGAGGTGAACCGCCGGCTGGACGTGCTGTTCACGGCGGCGGCGGAGCGGCGGTAAGGACGGCTGGTCAGGACGGGGCGGCGTCACGGGTGACGGCCGGTCACCCATTCCGGCAAGGGCTCGCCGGGCTCGAACACGTCCTCGGCGGCTTCGGCGGCAAAGGACGGGACCGCGCCGGTCCAGGCGAGCGGACCGTCGAGGCCGGGCTGGCCGTCGACGCCGACCCGGTAGAGGCTGTTGATCACATACTGGTCGTCGTCGTTGAGGCCCTTAACCTCGGCGATCTCGATCACGCGGCGGCGGCCCGAGCGCTTCAGCCGGGCGATCTGCACGACGACGTTCACGGCCGAGGCGATCTGGGACCGGAGCGGCCGCAGCGGCATGTCGATATCCGACATGAGGGCGAGCGTCTCCAGCCGGTGCAGGCTGTCGTAGGGCGTGTTGGCGTGAACCGTGGACAAGCTGCCACTATGCCCGGACGTCATGGCCTGGATCATGTCCAGCGCCTCGCCGCCGCGGCACTCGCCGACGATGATGCGGTCCGGCCGCATGCGCAGCGAGGCCCGGAAGAGTTCGCGGATGCTCGCGCCACCGCGGCCGAAGCGGTCCGGCTTGGTCGTCTCGAAATAGACCACGTGGTCCTTGCGGATCTGCAGCTCGGTCGTGTCCTCGATCACGATGACCCGCTCGTGGTCCTCGAAGGCCTCCGACAGGGCGTTCAGCATCGTCGTCTTGCCGGTGCCCGTGCCGCCGGAGATGATGACGTTCTTGTGCAGTTTCACCGAAGCCTTGAGGAGCGCCAGCGTCGGCTCCGTGAGGCTGCCCTGGCGGACGAGGTCGTCGATCGACCGGTGTTCGCGCAGGAAGCGCCGGATGGAGATGCACAGGCCCGAGCGCGCGGCCGGCGGCTGGACGATGTGGACGCGCGAACCGTCCGGCAGGCGCGCCTCAATGCTGGGCTCCTCGGGTGTCAGCCGCTTGCCGGAGAACTGCGCGATGCTGCGCGCCGCGGCGTCCAGGTCGTCGCGGGTGGCGAAGCGCGCGTCCGACTTCTCCAGTTTGCCGCGCCGCTCAACGTAGATGTCCGCGACGCCGTTGATCAGCACCTCCGAGACCGCCGGATCGTCCAGGAACGGCCGGATCGGCGCGAGCAGCTTGTCCAGCGCCCGCACGAGCACCTGGAAGGTGGCCTGTTCGGTGGCGTCGCCGGCCGGGAGCGTCATCAGAACGGCATCCCGATGAGGGCCGAGCTCATGCCGAAGAGCGCGATCATCATCTCCAGGCCGGTGCGGAAGAAGGTCATCAGCGGGACGAGGATGAGACCGAGCACAAGAACGTGCGTCATCATCTCCATAGGCGGGCCCTCCGGGGCGGCTGACAGAACTTGGATCGGCGCGACGCCGTGCCCGCCGTCGCGCCATATCGTGCAGAGTAACGCAGCCGCCAAGTCCATACCATCCGGGTGGGGAGTCGAATATTTGATCGACCGGCTCCTCGGCCGCATGTCCGCCAGACGAAATGCCCGTGCATGTACCTGAAATCGCTGATACTCTTTCCCTCATCCGAATAGATGACGCGCGTCCGCGCGAAGGCTCCAAACTCGTTGGAACCCACCCGCTGGGTTGCTTGACGGGTCCCTGTTCAGGCCGGTCCGGTTCGGTCAAATTGAAGTCGTCAGCGCAACGTTGGCTTCAAAGACCCGACCATCTCAAGAGAAGATATCAAGGAATTTTGGAGCATTACAGAGCGCAGCGACAGTCGGACTTAAGTCACCGTATCGAGTTCTTGAAGTTCCGAAACACAGGACCGAAACCATTATCCCGATCTTGAAAGGAACGACAATGATCACGTCTCTTAAATCTCTCGCCGTGGCGATCCACAAGGACGAGCGCGGCGACATGGGCCAGATCGTCCTCGCCGTTGCCCTGATCGTCATCCCGCTGCTCCTGATGCTGCTAGCCTTCGGCAAGCAGATCGGCGACTGGTTCAAGAACCAGAACAGCGAGTTGAAGGGCAAGAGCACTAGCGTCCCCAAGGCTCTCTGACGGTCGCCATGGACTGGCTCCACGCCCCCATTCTCGATCCTGCGGCGGCGGTCCTCGCCGTCGCCTGCGCCTTCGCCGCGGCGGTGGTCGACCATCGGCACGGCGTGATCCCTAACCGGCTGACCTACAGTGTCCTCCTCGCCGGTCTGGCGCTGGCGGCGGCAACCGGCGGGATCGCGGGTCTCGGGTCGGCGACGGCCGGTCTCCTCGCCGCCGCTGCGGTGTTCGTGGTCGCCTTCGCGGCCGGCAGCTGTGGCGGCGGAGACGTGAAGCTGATGGCGGCGCTTGGCACCGTGGTCGGCTTTCCGGTGGCGGTGGACTTGACCCTCGCCGCCCTGATGGCCGGCGGCGTACTGGCAGTGGCCGCCATGCTGCGCCGGCTCGACCTCGCCTGGCTCGTCAGGTCAGTGAGCCTCTTCGTGCTCCTGATGCCGGCGGGCCTCAAGACTGCGGCGTCGTCCATGGCCCCGGCGGAACGCCGCACTATCCGGTTCGGCGTCGCCGCCGCGGCCGGACTCGTGTGGATCCTGCTCCTTCCGGAGCACACACCCCTCTCCTTCGTCAGGTGACCGGTCATGACCGCCGCGGATAGCCCCTTCCTCAACACGGAATTTTGGGCCGTCCTGGCGCGGTCCCGGACCTTCTGGATGCCGGACAACGCCGCCGCCCTAGCCGGCACGGCCGCCCTGGCAGCGATGGCACTCGGCGGCGCGGCGGTTCTATTGCGGTCGCTGCCGGTGCGCAGGCAGGCGACCGCTGACCTCGCGGGCGACGAGGCGGGCAGCGTGACGGTGCTCGACCTCGTCCTGGTGACGCCGATCTTCGTTCTCTTCATGCTGTGGGTCTTCCAGTTCGCCATCCTGGCGAAGAACCACCTGTTCACCCACTATGCGGCCTATCAGGCCGCCCGGAGCGCACGCGTCTACGTCTGCCCGGCCTTTCCGATCAGCGTCGGCGAATTCCTGGACCGGCAGTTCAACATCCAGGCTTGCGACGACTACGCCGCGCAGGCCAAGGCCGAGACGGCGGCCCGACTGGCCCTGATCCCGGCCGCGCCCTATCGCGACGTGCGGTGCTATTCCGGCTGTCGGTATCCGGAAGCGGCGATCCGCGCCATGGCGGAAGCGACAGGCCTCACCAATCGGATGCGGCCGCTGTCCCGGCAGGCCCGCTACATGTTCGATCGCGCTAACGTGAAGGTCGCCGTGCGCCGCGCCCAGATGGCGCGCTTCGCCGCCCTCAGGCGGACGCCGCACGTGCCGGTGATCGCCACGGTGGAGACCCGTTTCCTGCTGCTGGAACTTGGCGGTTGGCTTTTCGCGGACGGCCGCCGGAAGGACGGCAACTATTACACCATCTCGCGCGCGGAGGTTCAGCTGCTATGACTGCCCGCTTTCTGTGCCGCCTGCACCGCGACGACCGCGGCTTCATCTCGCCGCTGATCCTCTTTCTGACGATCGGCCTCGCGTACATGATCCTCTGGATCCTCAACACCGGCCAGATGATCGCCGACAAGCAGCGCACGCAGAACACGGCGGACGCTGCCGCGCTGGTCCACGCCGAATGGGGAGCCCGCTATCTCAATGTGATGGCCATGAACAACGTAGCCGCTACCCAGGCGACCGTCGTGGCCGTAACGTCGACCGCCTACGCGGCGACGCTTGTCGAACTCGGCCTGCGGTCCGCCACCATCGCGGCCAAGCTGACCGAATACAGCGTCAAGGAGGGCTGGGGAAAGCCGGCGCCCGCGCTGCCGACGGGCGCACCCCACTGCCCGGGTTACCAGAAGATCCCGCTCGTCGGTGGCTTCATCTACGGCGCCTGTGTGGCCTTCCAGGCCTTCCGCGGGATTGGCGCTGCCCGGGCGGCCGCCTACGTGGTGCGCGCCAACATCCAGTACAATCCCGTCGGCGTGGCCATGAAGTCGGCGAACGTCATTCGCGCCATGAATGCTATGAACGACTACTTGGTGAACAGCTATCCGGAACGGGTCGCTAACGAGGGCTTGAACCTCGTCCGGCAGAACGGCGCGGACCATCTGGTCTATCACCCGGCCTGCGACCGCGGCCGCGCGACCTCGTGCCGGCAGGGCACCGAAGGCATGGGCGGCAACCTGCCGGTGGAAGGCGGCGCGCTGGAGCGCGGCGTGGCCTTCGCCGAGATGTGCCTCGCGGCGACTTCCGGCACCCAGGGCTTCGGCGCAGGCCCGCTGCAGATCCAGGTGCGCGGCGAGTTCGCCAAGCGCGGGTTCCCGATGGGCAAGGGCCCGCTGACCGCCGGCGGCATCGACCGGCGCCATATCCGCAACTTCGTCAACGACGCCGGCGAGACCGCGGTGGAGCTGCCGTTCTTCTACATCTGGTACGAGAGCCTCGGCCCCGGCTACTACACCAAGGTCCCGTTCAGCGCGATCATGAAGCAGTTCGCCGGCACCCGTAAGATCAAGGTGTTCGGCTTCGAGGTGGACGTCACCGGCGCCTTCCTGGACATCGCCATGGGGGTCCTCGGCAAGTTCTTCGGGGTCGACCTCGGGTTCGTGAACCCCTTCCAGCTGCCGATCGACGAGCCGTGGCCGCGCTATGGCGACAGCCAGACGGCGACCACCAACGACTTCACCCGCAAGTTCGACAAGGCCTGGAACGCGGTCTGCCCGGGCGGAGCGGTGGCGGCGGCGCTGAAGGTGCCGGTGCTGCCGACGCCCTACTGGCTGAAGGGTCGCCCGTTCTACGCCCACGACCCGGTCACCACACGCACGATGGCGGACCAGATGACCGACTACCGGTCCCTTGCCCTGGTGTCGCGGACGCCGAAGGCGCGGCTGCAGGCGCGCATGTTCAAGGACAAGTCGCCGGCCGCCTACGCCTTCGCGGAAAGCTGGCTGCACAACTACACCGCCTTCGACCTCTACACCCAGGACTGGCTCGCCGCCCTGGTGCCGGCCAAGCACATGAACAACGCGAGAGCCGTCTCCCAAACTGTGCAGAAGAGCCCGGTCGCCAAGCATTTCAAGGCCCTGACGACCACCATGGAGAAGGGAGGCAACAATGCCTGGACCCAGGTCAACATGCACTGATCGTCCCCCGTCGGGCCTGATCGGCGCGCTTCGCCGCCTCCACGGCGACGACCGCGGCCTCGCCTCCATGGAGTTCGTGCTCGCCGCCCCGGTGCTGCTGCTCCTGGTGGTCTTCCTCAAGCACGCGAACCTCATCTCGCTGAAACGCATGGACACGGTGACGGAGATCCGCAGCGCCGCCTTCGCGGAGGCGCACGGCCTCTTTTGCACCACCGATTTCGAACGGCTCGTGCCGATGCCGCAGATCCTGCCCGACCCGCTGCCGGCCGGCTGGGGACCGGAGCGGCTCACCTGCTCAAGCCGGCAGTCGCACCAGGGCGGCGGCTCGCCCAAGCGCACCTTCGTGTGGGACGACTTGAAGAAGATCGCCAAGGACAAGAACGCCTCGTCCGACATCACCCGCGACCAGCGCAGCCAGAAGCCCATGCTGGTCACCGCCAAGGCGACCCGGATCTACCGCTACGCGGACGGGGCCCTCATCCGGTCGAACCGCTGGGGGGACGAGTTCACGGTCGGGGATTCCACGCTGTTCGCCTCGACCAACGACGTGACCCGGCGCGGCTGGGACAAGGTGCTTCGCCAGGAGATCCGCGGCGTGGCGTCGAAGTCCGGCGATCTCTTCGACGGCGTCTTCCCGGGAGCGAAGTGACATGGCCGCTCGTCGCCGCCTCGCACTCCTCGCCGCCGCCGGCCTGGCGCTCGTCGCCGGCGCGACCTTCTCCGCCAGAGAAGGGTCCGCCGAGGTCTGGCTCGGCGTCCAGGTCTCGCCAGGCGCCAGCCTTGCGGCCATCCTCGGCGCGCCGGAGCGCCGCCCGCGCGACCTGGTGATCAACGGCCAGCCGCTGCGCTTCACACCCTACCGGAGCGAGCGGCCGGTCATCGAGATCGCGGATGAATGGGCGGCGACGCTGGCGGCGGGCATCCGGCCGGCCATCGTCGTCGACACGGACCCGCATACCGCGATCGCCGCCGTGGCGGCCACCAGCTTCCTGGTGCCCCGGGTGATGAAGGTGTCGGACGAGTTCGCCACCGTCGTGCACTTCTTCGACGGGGACGGCCCCGCCGCCCTCGCCTACTTCGCGGCCCGGACGAGCGCCGAGGCGGAGGCGTTTCTGCCGCGCGGCAGCATGCCCGGCGTCGTGGTGACGATCCGCCGCCCGGCGGGGGCGGACGCCACCGACGTGCTGATGACGCGTTTGGAGGAGGCGCCGGCGGTGATGTCCGCCTTCATGGAGCCGGTGGCGGCGGAAGCCCTGCCGATCATGCTCCAGCCGCCCGGCGGAGCCGAGGTTCTTATGGACATGAGCGACGAGGGTGGCGGCCACCGGTCGCGCTCGGTGGTGACGAGCGGACGGTTGGCGCCACGCCTCTTCGCGGAGAGCCGCGCCGCCCTCTTGGCGGCCTCCGACTTCGACATGGAATACGCGCCCGCCCGGGGCGCCGCCCTCGCGGCGCTGCGCGGCCGCAACGGCCCGCTGGAAGTGGACGTGCTCTACACGGCGGGCGAGCAGCCCTCCGAAGTGCTGGAGGTCATCCACCTGCGCGAGCCTCTCGCTGGAAGGAACTTACCATGAACTGGAAGCTGATCGTCGCCATCATGGCCGGCCTGGTGACGGCAGGCCTCCTTTACTTGTGGACCGAGAGCGTCAGGAACGAGCAGACCGCCTATGGCTTCCTGAAGCTGCGGGCGGACGTAGCGGTGGCGCGAGGCCAGGCCGTCACCGACGACATGCTGGACGACCCGGTGGTCCTGCCGGAAAGCTTCGGCACGCTCGTCAACCTCGCGGTCCCGGACGCGGAGGCCCACCGCCAATGGCTGCGCGACCGAACCGCGGCGGCCGACATCCCGGCCGGCGCCGTCCTGTTGTTCCAATATTTCGACGACAGTGACGGCGGCCGTCTGACCAGCATGATCACCCCTGGCAAACGGGCCCTCACTATCTCGGTCGATGCCGCGGAGGCAGTCGGCCACTTCGTCGAGCCGGGCAGCTTCGTCGATGTGCTCGGCACCGTGGACGAGCCGGTGAAGCCGGCCGCCCCGACGTCGCCCGCGCTCTCCGGGCAGACCGGCGTGCCGCCGGGCCAGCCCGCCCCCCAGACGCAGCCCCCGACGCAGGCGACCGCGCAGACAGCGACACCGGCGGCCGGCCAGGGCCCGCAAGCCCCGCTCTCGCCGGAGAACGCGCTGATCTCGGAGATGCTGAAGCAGCTCGCGCCCGCGGACCAGGAAGCCATGGAGGCTTACATGCAGCAGAGCCAGGACTTCCAGGTCGGCATCAGCCGCCGGACCCGGGTGGTGACGCGCACCTTCCTGCAGAACGTGAAGGTTCTCGCGGTCGGCACCGCGACGACGCCGGAAGGGGCAGCTGCCGCCCGCGAGACCGCCTACAGCCACGTCACCCTGGAGGTGACGCCCGCGGAGGCGGAACTCCTGATCTTCGCCATGGGCCAGGCCAGCGGCCGGCTCAACCTCGTGCTGCGCAATCCCGGCGACAGCAAGGTCGAGGAGCTGCCGAGCGTGAACTGGACCCGGATGTGAGCGCCGCCGGAGGACAACCCGCCATGGAGCTGAAGATCTCCTACGACGACCGGCCCGGTGTGGAGCGGATCGCGGTCTCCGCGCCGGAAACGCATTTCGGCAGCGCCGACGGGCCGGCGGACGCCCGGCCGGGACGCCAGACCATCGTACTGAAGAGCAACCTGGTCTCGCCGCTCCAGTTCGTGCTGCGCAAGGGAACCGGCGGATTCGAGGTGCTGCACTACGGACGCAACCCAACCCGCCTTAACGACAGGCCGCTGCGGGCCGGCGTCGCGGAACGGGTCGCGCCCGGCATGCAGCTCTGGGTGCCGGGCGTCACCATCGAGGTGGTCGAGGAGGAGAAGGTCGCCGAGACCGTGACGCTTTTCCCCGACCAGGAACGCGTGATGGCCTTCCAGACCGAGATCCACGAGAAGCTTCTGGAGGACACCCAGTACGACCGGCTGGTGAAATCGTCCGACTTCGGCCGCGACGAGACCCGCCAGCGCATCCGCGAGCGGCTGGACATCTTCATCGGCGCCGCTCTCGCCAATGCGCCGCCCGATCTCATCCTCCTCGTCGTCAAGAACGCCGCCTACCGGTGGCTCGCGCGGCGGATCGCCCGGACGACGCGGCGCGCCGGCCCAGCCGACGTCGCGTCGGTGTCGCGGGAGGAGAGCGACCACCGGCGGCTGTTCGAACTCGGCCGCGCGCTGGCGACGGGCCTCGGCCTGAAGCTGACCTTCGAGACGACGCGCAGCGATTTCCGCGAGCTCGACACGCGCTTCGCCGCCCTGTTCCAGGCCCGTCACGCCATCTTCACCGCCAACGACCGGCTGGAGATCGCCCACAACCATCTCAGGTCCAACATCGAGGACATCATGTACCGGTGGGGGCCGATTTCCGAACTGATGGACCTCGACATCATCTCGGAAATCATGGTCACCCGGTTCGACGAGATCTACGTGGAGAAGTTCGGCCTTCTGGAGCGCTATCCGTTCGCCTTCGCCAACGAGCGGCAGCTCATGAAGGTGATCGAGCGCATCGCCGCCGACAGCCACCGCTCCATCAACGAGAGCCAGGCCATGGCGGACTTCCGCATGCCCGACGGCTCCCGCGTGAACGCCGTGATCCCGCCGCTCGCCGTGAAGGGCTCCTGCCTGACGATCCGCAAGTTCGGCGGCAAGTCGCGCATGGACATGCGCAAGCTGGTGGGTGCCGGCGCGCTGAGCGAACCCATGCGGGCCTTCCTGGAGGCCTGCGTGAAGGCGCGCAAGAACATCGTCGTGTCGGGCGGCACCGGCTCAGGCAAGACGACGCTGCTCAACGGCCTCTCCTCGTTCATTCCGGCCGGGGAGCGCGTGGTGGCCGTGGAGGACACCTCCGAACTCCAGCTCGACGGCATCCATGTCGTCTACCTGCAATCGCGGCCGAAGACGGCGGAGTCCGACACCAGCGTGACCATCCGCGACCTCGTCCGTAACGCGCTCCGCATGCGGCCGGATCGGATCGTGGTCGGCGAGTGCCGCGGCGAGGAGGCCATTGACATGCTGCAGGCCATGAACACCGGCCATGCCGGGTCCATGACCACGGCCCACGCCAACACCCCGCAGGACATGATGACCCGCCTGGAGGTGATGGTGCTGCAAGGCCAGGCGTCCCTGCCGGTGATGGCGATCCGCCAGCAGATCGTGGCGGCCGTCGACATGGTGGTCCAACTGAACCGCCTGCCGAGCGGGCGCCGTGCGGTGACGGAGATCTCCGAGGTGATCGGCATCGACCCGGACACCCAGATGGTGATCGTGGAGCCGATCTACCGGCTCGCCGTCAACCGCGGCGCCGACGGGGAGCACGCCTTCACGGGCTATCTGCCGAGCTTCATCGCCGAGATCGCCCCCGTAGGGACCGACGGCGCGGCCGAAGCCTTGGACATGTTCGCCTGAGGAGGCCCGACGATGATGACCACCGTGCTGCAAGTCGCCATCCCGGTGCTCGGCGCCCTCGCGGTGGCGCTTCTCGTTCTCGGCGTGCCACTGCGCTGGCCGGCGCCGCTTCTGAGGCTGACCGCCCGGGACACCGAACTCGCTGGCGAGGCGGCGGAGGTGTTCGGCTGGAACGAGGTGTCCCCGACGGCGATGATCCTCGCCTACGTGGGATCGGCGGCCGTGATCGTGCTCCTCGCCTGGCTGGCGACCGGCAGCGTGATGCTGGGGCTCGTCGCTAGTCCGCTCGGGGCGCTGTTGCCCAAGATGATCATCCGATATCTCCTCAAGCGACGCTGGAAGCAGATCGAGGCGCAGCTTCCCTATTCGGTCGACCAGATCGTCTCGGCGGTGCGCTCCGGCAAGCCGCTCGGCACCGCCATCGGCATGGTGGCCGACACAGGAGTCGCCCCGGCCTCGCGCGAGTTCGAGCGCATCGCCCGCGAGCAGAAACTCGGCATGGGCCTCGTCGACGCCCTCGACCGCCACGGCCGCAGCGTTACCAGCCTGCATTTCAAGATGGTGGATGCCGCGCTCGGCCTGTTCGCCCGCCAGGGCGGCGACATTTCCGAGCCGCTTACGGAGATGTCGAAGTCATTCAAGGAGATCTGGAAGCTCGACCAGAAGATCACGACCTCGTCGTCCCAGGCGCGGATGAATTTCACCGTCGTTAATGGCGGGGCGGTGTTCATGCTGGTGATGATCTTCCTCGGCCAGCCGGAGCTGATCGACAAGGTGTTCAGCTCCATGATCGGCATCATCGTCTTCATCATCGGGCTGGTGCTCTACGCCATCGGTTTCTTCTGGATGCGCTCTATGATGAGGATCTCGGTCTGATGCCCGCCCTCCTGCTCGCCCCCATCCTGGCCGTCGTCGGCGGCTCCGCCGTCGCCCTGTTCGTGTGGTGGATTGAGGATTTCTTCGCCTGGGTGCCGGCGGCGCGCCGGACGGCCGGCGGCGAGGGACCGCCGCCCAACATCGTCGACAGCCTGGGCTTGCGGACCCCGGTGGAGTTCGTCATGGCGTCCACCGGGACGGCGCTCGACGACCTCGCCGCCAAGGTGGACCAGAAGCTCGTCTACGCCGGTCGGCCGTTCGGCGGCGTGACCGGACGGGAATACGTGGCGCTTCTCCTGGTGACGAGCGCGATCGGGGCGCCCATTCTCGGCGTCCTGTTCGGGCTCGCGTCGGGCAATCTCCTGTTCGGCGTCATCGGCGGCCTCTTCTTCGGTCTCATGCCGGCGATCTACTTCTGGGTCTATGCGGACGACCGGATGCAGAACCGCAAGGAGCGGCTATCCCAGGAGTTTCCCTATTTCCTCGACCTCGTGGTAATGACCCAGCAGGCCCAGGCGACGCTGCCGGAGAGCCTGCGGCTTTACGCGGAAGCTGCGCCCGGCACCGTTATGGCCGAGGAGATCGACCAGACCCTGAAGGACATCGCCCTTGGCACCGGCGTCATCGAGGCCCTGCAGCGCCTGGAGCGGCGGGTCGTCGCCGAGGAGGTGGTGCGGGTGATCCGGGCCGTCATCCAGGGCGAGATCGAGGGGAGCAACCGGCTGGAACTCCTGCGGGAACACGCCCGGGACCTGCGGTTCCGCCGCTGGGAGCGGGCTGAGCGCGCCAGCGAGGTGCTGAAGGCCAAGATCGTGATGCCGGCCATGATGATCGTCGTGGCCATTCTCCTGCTGGTGCTCGCACCGGCCCTCGTCGAAATGACCGGGATGTTCTGACGTGGCGCTCTTCTCCTTTATTTCCGGGTCCAAGCCCCGGCTGATCCAGACCGGCCCCGGCGGCAAGGTGCGGGCGCACGCGCTCGACAGACCGGTGCTGACCATCGGCCGCTCCGCGGAGGCGGATATCGCTGTCGACGACCCTTATCTGGCGCCGATCCACGCGCGGATCGAGCGTCAGGCGGACGGCGCCCACATCGTCCGGCGCATGGGTCTCAACCCGATCGTGCTGCGCAATGAGACGGTGCTGCAGACCGCCACCATGGCGCCTGGCGACGTGATCCGGCTCGGCCCGGCGGTGTCCTTCCAGTTCGTCACCAAACCCGCCGGGAAGGACGAGGCGGAGAAGGACGCAACCGTCGGCCCGAAAGGCGGCAAGGAGGCGGCGAAGGGGGCGCCTAAGAAACCGCTCCTTAAAAACCCGGTGTTTCTCGGCGCGGTCGGCGTCGTCTACCTGGCGCTGACCGGCGGCGTCGCCTATTCGCTGCTCCAGGGCGACGGCGAGGATGGAGCGGAGGGTCCGACAGCCGCCAGGGTCCAGGCGGAGGCCGGCCAGATCGCGTCCTGCCTGGAAAGCGCCCGACGGCTGCGGGCGCTCTCGCCGGCAAGCTTCAGGGGATCGGTCGGCGGGCACACCACCCAGTCGAGCACCACGGGCTATGCGGCGCTCGCCATGTCGGACGAGCCGGTCGGCGACGCTCTGGCTGACGCCGTCGCGCCGATCGCCGACGCCTACCGGCGCGCGACGCTGGCCGGCCTTGCCGCCGAGGTGCGCGGTGTGAAGCAGGAAGCGAGCCGCTTCTACGTCCAGGCCTTCAACCTCGTGCCGGATATCAACTGTTCCGCCGCTCAGTTCGTCATGGAACGCCGGACCGTCGTGGAGGCGGTGCCGGAGGAGGAGTGAACGGCGCGCGCACTCCTGGGCTTCGGTCCAGCCCGGCCAATTTTTCAAGAGCACGGCAGGCCGGGCGCGGCACCCGGCCGCCTTCGATCCGCCCCCGAACCGGGACGGCGATCAGAGGAATCCCGCGTCAGCGTACCTCCGACACGAGCCTGAACACACCTCCGGCGGCCGGATCGGAGCAGACGCCGAAGGTGCTAGCGGCCTGCTTCAGGAAGGCTATGTAGCCGCCTTCGCAGGGGGTCGCTGTCCATTCCAGGATCACGTCCGTCTCCGAAACGGGCGGCGCGGGTCGGCGGGCCGCATCGACCAGCCACTCGGCGGCCGTCGGCAGGCGGACGGGTACGCCGAGGCGGGACGTCATCCAGGCGGCATAGTCGGCCGCCGTATCGAACGGGACGTCGTCGGCCGTTGCGGCCGGATCGGAGGCATAGCCGGCAGCCTCCTCCGCGCCGGCGCTCGCGGTCAGGAAAGCCGCGACCTCGCCGCGGCTGACGACCCGCGGCTGAACGCAGAGTGGCTTGTCGATGCGCACCTCCTTGCCGGCGACGCCGAGCATGGGACCGAGTTCGGAGAGCGACGACGTGATGAGTCGCGCCTGCCCGAGCGAGTAGGCGCCCGCGTCCATCCGTTCGAAAGCCGGATCGCCGGCCGCGGGGCAGAAGCCCCGGGCGGCGATGGCGTTGAGCTCGTCGCGGATCGGCCCATAGGCCGCGATGGCGATCTTGTAGGCCTCGTCGGCAAAGCGGCCATCCGCCTCACCGATGCGCGGCGTGATCGCCTGGAAGGCCGGGTCGGCCGGGCCCGCGCGGGTGGCGACCGACGCCGCGAGGCTCGCCACCTCTGCCTTGAGGGCGGCGGCGGACTCCTTGGCGGCGCGAATGTCGGCGATCACGGCGTCCATGCTGGCGGAGGCCGTCTCGAACGACGCCGTGGCGGGTTTCAGCGCAAAGGCCTTCTCATCGGTCTCGGCTTTCCGGAGAGCCATTTCGGCGTCAGCGAAGCGGGGGTCCTGGTCGGCGCCCATGCGCACCGCCGTATCCCGGGTCTCCGACGCGCGCGCCTTGGCGGTAGCGACCGCGGACAGGTCGGTCGCGAGCGCGTCGAACCCGGCCTTGGCCGCCTTGAAGCTCTTGATCCCCGCGCCGAGTTCGTCGGCCGCCACGCTCTTGCGCGCCCGCTCGACGAGCGCCGTCGCCTCGCCGTAGGCAGTGGCGCTCTCGCCTCCCGCCGCCTTCGCGGCCTCGCCCGCCTTCACGGCGTCGTCCTCGGCGATGCCGACGAGGGTCCGGCCGTAATCCTCGGCGGCAGACTGGAACTGCGGGAGGGCCGCCTCGTAGTCGTCTTCGGTCACCTTGGCGTTGCCCTCGTCGAACGCGGCGCTGCCCTCTTTGAAGGCGAGGAGCGCGGCGTCCCCGGCGGGACGCTCTGGCGCCTTGGCGGCGATGGCCTGGGTGCGGCGGCTCTCGGCCTCCGCGCGCCAGGCCTCCACGCTCGCGACCAGCTCCGGGTCGGGTCCGAGGAGCATCGGCACCGCAACCACGGCGACGCCGCCCCAGACGGCGACGACCGCCGCCGCCACGGCGATCTTGCCCGCGGTCCAGCGCTTCGGCTTCGTGGGCCCGGACCCCGGCGGCGGCTGCGGCGGCATGGGGGCCACCATGCCGAGGCCCATGAAGCGGCGATAGCTGCCGAGCGCCTCCACGGCGTCGCGCGGACGGGCGGCGGGATCCCGCTTCAGCATCGTTTCCACGAAGGTGGCGAGATCCGCCGGAAAGCCCGGCACGAGCGTATCGAGCCTGGGGAAGACGATCGCCGGATCGCTGTGGATGTTCTGCCAGGCCTGTTCGCGCTGATGGGCCATCTCCCACTCGAAGACGCCGGAAAAGACATCCTGGTAGGTGCGCCGGGGCAGGAAGAGCTTGTAGGCGATTATGCCGATCGAATAGACGTCCGCGGCCGCGGCGGCCTCCACGGTGCCGGACCGGTAGACTTCGGGCGCGGCGAACTCCGGGGCGTAGGGCGGCACGATCGGCTCGCCCTGGCGGGCGATGAGATAAAGGTCGCCGATCCGGACTGACAGGCCGGAAAAGTCTTCGGCCGCGTAGACGCACTGGTCGGTGAGGGCGTTGTGGGCGAAGCCGGCGCCGTGCAGCGTCGCAGCGCCCTCCAGAAGCTGGCCGACGACACCGATGGCCCGGTCGAAGGACACGATCTCCTGTTCGTCGAACACCTCCTTCAGAGTCTTCGCCGGGCGCTTCTCCACGATGTAGAAGGTGTCGTCGCCAGGGACGGGCGGCAGGAGGTCCACGATCTCCACGAGGCGCTGCTGCTGCAGCCTCTGCGCCTCCTGGATGGACGCGAGCACGCGGTCGCAGCGGGCCCGGTCCGCCTTCAGGCCGAGATCCGGCGCCACGATGGACACCGACCAGCCGGTGCGCGTGTCGGTGGCCGGATAGACGACGAACTCGTTCTCATGGACCGGTTCGCCGATCGTGTATCGCGTCGTCAGGTCGCTGCGCATGGAAAGCCCCGAGAGATGGGAAACTGCTGAACGGACAAAAGGCGGAAAGGCGAATGGGGCGGCGCGCCCGTGCGGTTGTTGTAGGTCTCAGTCGACGCCTCCGGGATCGCCGACGAGGCCGACGATCAGGAGGAGCCCGGTGGAGCGGTCCCGAAGAGCGACGAGAAATGGCGCGTCGGCGACGACGTGCACGAAGGCGGGGTCGATGCTGCGCTCGGCGATGACAGCCGTGGCGGCCGCCGCCGTCGTTCCCGCCTCATCCACCTCGAGCGCCGTCTTCTGGACGATGCGGCGGATTTCCAACGGCTCGCGCGTGAACCCGAAGAAGGCGTCCGGCTTCAGCCGCGCCGGCGAGAGGCCGGCGTGGTCGAGGGCGGCGAGGAGTTCACGCCCGTCCGACAGCCGGAAGCGCGGCATCATGACATCGCCCTTGCGATCCTCAAACCCGGCGGCGGCGAGCCAGTCCTTCAGGTGCGGCAGGTCGGCCGCGGTCACGCCGGCCTCGTTTCGGCCGGCGACCAGCACGAGGCCGTAGCGCTCGTCCGAATAGGGCAGGTCGACGGCAACGAAGCGGTCGTCCGTCCGGAACCACCCCGGACCGGGCGCGAGCCTCATGGTGGGCACCGGATCGGCCGCGCCGTCCGCCCGGCGGAACGGCAGCGCACGGGTTTCGGCGGGATCGAAGGCCGTCCGCCACTTGGCCTTGAAATGGAGCGCTCCCAGGCTGACGAAGCCCGGGCCGGTGGGCGCGTCGAGGATCGTCGGGATCGCCCCGCGCGTCGCGCCCGCCACCCAGGCGTTGATCCGCTCGACCGCCGGGGCGGTGGAGAGGTCGTCGACCCCATGGTCGGCGCCGCGGGACTCCAGCTTGCCGGCCGCGTCCGGCTGGAGGGCGAGGCTTCGGTCGAACACGATGCGGACCGCCATGGCGAGCGGATCGGCATCCGAATTCGGCAGATCCCGCATCGACTGCAGGATATGATCCGGGCCGTCGGCGCGGTCCTTGAAACCGAGGGTGCGGGCGATCGCGGCCCGCCCCTCGTCGGACGCGCCGATCGCGGCCACGGACAGGGCCGCGGCGACGCTCGCCGGCGAAAGGACGAGGTTGGCCGACGGGTCCTCGGCGGAGAGGCGGACCAGGAGGTCCACCGCCAGGGCCGCCTGCGCGGCCGATACAGCGGCAGCGTCCAGCGACCCGGCCGTGCTGGGCGGAGCGGGTGCCTCAGTCGCGCCGAGGAGGCCGAGCGGGATCGAGGCGGCGAAAGCGGCGGCGATGAGCGTGCGCGTCAACATGGTTGGGCCTCCCCTGTCCGGTCAGCGGACCCGGTAGAATTGCGCTTCGAACGACCAGCTGGCCGCGTCCCCGCCGTTGTCCTCGCCGACGATCCGGAGGTTGCGGGCGAGGTCGTAGACGTAGTTGAAGGCGGCGCGCTGCCCGGCGAGGGTCGCCGGCACGTCCGGCAGGTCCAGGACCTCGATGGGCCGATCGCTGAGCACCGCCACCACCATGCCGACGCCCGCCGGGCCTTCGGCCCTGAATTCGAAGCCGGTGTAGGGATTGCCGTAGTCCGGCACGGTGACCGGCCGCGCCGGGTCGAGCCTGTTGCCGGCCCCCTTGGTCTTTTCAGCGAGCGCCATGGACCGCTTGTTCGGATAGACCTGCGTCAGCTTGCCGGTGCTGTCGATGTCGACAAGGATCAGGTAGCCGGGCTTGCGGGCCGACACAGTGAGGGCGATGCGGTCGCCGGGCTTCAGGGTCGGGCCGGGCTTGATGGCGACGCTGACGCCCGCCGGATTGTCGGTCTTCAGGGTGCTTTCCGCGGCCGCGATGGTGCTGCCCGGATCCTCGCCGGTGATGACGTCGCGGCCGAGCGCCTCCGGCTTGCCGTGAAGCTGCGGGACGAGGCCGAACGCGCAGGCGTCGGGGTCGGTGCGGCAGAATTCCGCTGACTTTCGGCGCACGAGGTCAAGGAGCGCGGCGTTGCTGAGGGCGGGTCGGCCCTTGGCGCGGGCCGCGCCGCCTTCGACCCCGTCGATGAAGCGACGGGTGAAGACGCCGAGCCGCGGCGACGCGGTGGTGTCGACGAGCGCCAGCTGGCCTGCGTCCACCGCCGACCAGACGACCGCGGTCTCGCCGCCGAAGGCGAAGCGGGCCGCAGGCCCCGACGGGGTGGCGGCGGTCTCCTCCGCGAGGGCTGGTCCGAGGCAGCGGACCGAACCCGGCACCTTCGGCGGGATCGCGTTGCGGCTGCCCGGGCCGACGTGACAGGCGTCGATCACGAGCGTGACCTTGCGGTCCTTCAGGCCATTGAGCCGGGCGGCGATCTCGGTCTCGCGGATCTGGCCGCTGACGTCGGTCACGGAGCCGGACAGGTTGCGGACGATGGCCGCATCCGCCGGCACCAGGGTGGCGCTCGCCACCGGGCCGGGGCCGACGATCTCCGACCCGTGGCCGCTGAAGTAGAACAAGATGCGGGCCCCCGGCTCGGTGCCGCGCACGAGCCAGTCGTCGACAGCGGCGAGAATGGCCTCGCGGCTCGCTCGCCGGTCGACCAGGGTGCGGATCTGCTCCGGCTTGTAGCCGAGCGTGCGGACGGCGAAGTCGCGCATGGCCTCCACGTCGGCAGCCGAGCCGTCGAGCTTGGCTTCCGGGGCCATGTAGTCGTCGATCCCGATGAGGAGTGCACGGTCGCCCGCCTTGCCGGCGACGGGCGTCGGGCTTACGGGGTTCGGCGCGGCTGCGGGCGCGTCGGGGGCGACGTCCTGGGCGACGGCGGCCTCCTCCTGCTGCTCGCCGCCCGCCGGCAACATCGCGGCGATCGGCGCTGCGGCGCGGCCGGCCGGGACCGCGCCCCGGGTGGCCTCGGCAATCCAGTCCCGGTAGGCGGCGACGCGGGTGTAGACGCCGTACCGGTTGGCCTCGGCGCATCCGGCGCCCCAACTGACCACGCCGACCTGGGCATAGCCGCCCTCCGGATGGCGCACCACCATGGGGCCGCCGCTGTCGCCCTGGCAGGCGTCCTTGCCACCTTCCGGATAGCCGGCGCAAAGATTGCGCTCGTCGATGCTGTTCGTCCGCATGGAGCTGTCGCGGTAGGCGGCCCGGCAGGTCGGCCGCGAGACGAGCGGCACCTCCACCTCCTGCAGGTCGCTCGGAAGATAGCGGTCGTCCCAGCCGTGGTTCGCCTGGGTGTAGCCCCACCCGGTGACGGTGGCCACGGTGCCGGGCACTTCGAGAACCGGG
This sequence comes from Chthonobacter rhizosphaerae, assembly GCF_013839525.1. Classification (GTDB taxonomy): domain Bacteria; phylum Pseudomonadota; class Alphaproteobacteria; order Rhizobiales; family Pleomorphomonadaceae; genus Chthonobacter; species Chthonobacter rhizosphaerae. The sequence goes on along the minus strand of NZ_JACDIS010000017.1, from coordinate 7,985 downwards.
CCGTCGTCGGGTCCGGCGAGGCCGACTGGCTGCGCCGACGATGGTTCGGCGAGCTCGATAAGGGCGATGTCGTTGGCGAAGACCTTGCGGTCGAACTGCGGATGGAGATGGACGTCGGCGACCTTGAGCGCGGCTTCGTCGTTCGCCCCGACGGTGATGATCTTGTCGACGCGGTTGCGTCCGGTCACCACCAGGAGATCGCGGGCAAACAGGTCCTGCTGGCCGCTCCGCGTGCCGGAGAAGCAATGGGCGGCGGTGAGGATCCAGGTCGGGGCGATCAGGCTGCCGCCGCAGTGGCCGCCGAACCTGCCGCGCTGCTCCGGGTCCGGCGCGAACACCTTCACCTGCCAGGGCCACTCGCCCTTGCGGGCCTTCTGCCCCCCGACGACCCGGGCACTGTTCTCCTCGGTCGGCTGGGGCGGCAAGCCGCCGTCCGCCGCATGCGTGACGGTGGACGCGGCGACGAGCGCGAGAAGGGCGGCGAGGCTTGGGGCGACTGCGGGCGGCATGGCGCGCACCTGGCGGTTCATGGGGTTCAGGGACCGGGGGATGGGGCGGAGGACGACGGATCGGGCAGCGACGGGTCGGGCGGTGGCGACCCGGGCGGAACGGGGGCGGTGTAGAGGGCCGTGAAGCCCACCCGGGCATCCGGCGGCAGAAGCGCCGGCAGGCGGGCCGGCAGGTATCCGGCCGCCCGACGGCCGTCCACGTCCACCAGATAGGCGACGAGATCCGGCATGGGCTCGGCCGCGCTGACCGCCACCATGGTGTCGGCCCCGAAGGGCGCCACCACCCGGAAGCGAACCGAGAACGTGGCTTCGCTGCTGGGGTCGACGTCGTCCGGTCCCGGGTGGAGGGATTGCACCGTGCCGTCGCCGGCAATGTTGAAGAGGATGAGATGACGATCTGCAACGTCGTCCAGCTCGACGCCGACCGTCTCACCACTCACGTGGACGGTGTCGGACGGCAGGGTGCGGACGGTCTGCGGGCGGTCGCCGGACAGGTGTTTCAGGGCGTTCACCGCCGCCGTCCGGTCGATGACGAACGGCAGGTCGTCGAGGGCGACGCCGGTCGCCACCACGTCGCCGTGGGCGAGCGCCTCGCGCCGCGCCGGATCGTAGATGATATCCGCCTCGGCGGGGTCCGCCGCCACGAAGGCGGTGAGCGCCGGCCGCAGGTCCTGGAGCCGGGCCGATCCGCCGAGAGCGGCGATCCGGATCGGTTGCGCCGTTGCGGGCGCGCTTGTTTCGGCTTTGGTGGCGGCACCGGACGCGGCGGCGTCCTTGGCCAGCACAGGGTTGCCAGGCGTGATCGAGACGGCCGGACCGCTACCCGCCAGCGGCTCGGCGCCCGCCGGCAGGCTTTCGGCGGTCTGGCTGAAGGCGAACTGGATTGCGCTCTCCAGCGAACCACCGCCGGCGCTCCGGGTGACGACGTTCTGGCGCTGGTCGGTGAACTGGTAGACGCTCTGGCGGACGTATTCGAAGAGTTCCCGGCGGGATACCCGACGGTCGGCGTCCCGGTCGGCGGCGCCCTCGATGGCCCGCGCCACCGCATAGCTGAGCGCGCCGCGCACGCGGGGAATACCGGGGATGCGAACCTCGGCCACCTTGGACTTCTCGTCGACGGCGGCAAGGAAGGTCAGCCGCTCGAAGTCGAAGTCGGAGGCGACCGCCTCGGCGGGGGTGGAGATGGGCGCAAGGTCGTCCTCCTCGATGACGTAGGCCGGCGCCTGCCGCCAGGTGCCGCCCGCCATCCGGGGATCGAAGCGGCGGGTCAGTCCGCCCGCGTGGCAAGTGTCCGCCACGAAGAGGACGCTCGCGCCTTTCGCCTCCACGGCACGGATCAGGGCCTTGAACTCGTCGCCGAAGATCCGCTGGCGGGAGCCGGGCAGCCGCGTGTCGAAACCGGCGAGAAGATAGACCTCGTCGCGTCCGCCGGGCTTGGACCCCTTTACCCGTTCCGGCTCGCTGGATCCGTGGCCAGCGACCGCCAGCACGACGAGGTCGCCCGGACGGGCGCGCGCGGTGACGGCCTCGATGGCAGCGAGGATCCCGTCGCGGTCGGCGGCGCCGTCGAGGAGCACCGACACATCCGTGACGCCGACCTTTCTGAGCGTGAGCGACAGGTCCTCCGCGTCCGCGACGGCTCCCTTCAGCGGAGGAACGTTGCGGTAGAGGTCCACGCCCACCACCACCGCCCGCACCTCCCCGCCCTCCGGCGCGACCAGCCTGTCGACCGCCCGGGCGGCGCCCGGAGCGAGCGCCAGGCCGGCGGCGAGGAGAAGGCGGGGGACCATGCGCATCGGCCTGTCCTTTCCCTAGCGGGAGGGTCGATCACTCGCGACGCCACTCGACGCGGCGGTTGAGGGCGTCCAGATCGTCCTCGGTGAGATTGGTGATGTCGGCGAAGCGGATCGGCTCGCTGAAGCCGCGGCCCGCGGTCTCGATCGTCGCCTCGATGCCGTTGTCGCGCAGGAATTCGGCGACGGCGGCGGCGCGCTTCTCCGATAGGACCTGATTGTAGCCGGCGGAGCCTTTCTTGTCGGTGTGACCGACGAGGACGACCTTGTCGGCGCCCTGTTCCTTGATGGCTGACAGAAGTTCCCGCGCTGCCTCAGCGCCGACGGATGTGAAGCTCGTCTGGTTGAACTCGAACGTGATCGGCACCGGAACGGACGTCACCCCGAAACCCCGTACCGTCGGCGAGTAGACGCCGCCGAGCATGCCGCTACGGTGGTCCTTGCCGGCCGGCACGAACTCGCCCTCCGGCTTGGCGGGCGTCGGGTTCGCGGCGAGGATCCTGGCCTGGGACGCGCGGTCGAGAAGGCCGCGTATGTCGTCCTCCGACGGCGCCTTGGGGGTGCGGGACTCGTTCTTGACGATCTCGATCGCCCGCTCGTAGGCGGCTGCCGCCTCCGCAAACCTTCGATCGGCGAAGAGCACTTGACCGACGGTCGCCGACGCCTGCCACAGAACCTGGGGCTTCTCCGCCGACAGGAGCAGCGGGCCGTATTCAGCGACCGGCGCGCCGGCGCCCATCCGCTCCTGCGCCGTGGCGAGGCGCAATGCCGCCAGCCGGCGCTGGGCCGGGATCTGGTACTGGCCGCAATCGGCGTCGACGGCGATCGCGTCCGCGCCGACGGACGCCTTATTGATGTCCCGGGCCGCGACGGCGGCATTGAAGGCGTCGAGCAGGGACTTGCAATCAGCCCCTGTGCCGGCGGCGGCGGCGACCTGGAATTCGTCGGTCGCCGACGCTTCCGCCGAGCGGCCGAACGGCAGCTCGATCTGGGGCATCTGGATCTGGGGCATCTGCACCTGGATCCCGCCGGGCAGCTGGATCTGCGGCATCTGGATCTGGGGCATCTGTATTTGAGGCATCTGCATCTGGGGCATCTGCATCTGGGGCATCTGCGCCTGAGGCATCTGTGCCTGAGGCATCTGTGCCTGAGGCATCTGGTACTGGGGCATCTGGAACTGCTGCACCTGCCCCTGAGGCAGTTGCGCCTGCATCTGAGCCGGCTGCAGTTGATAAGTCTGCACCGGCAGCTGAGCCTGCTGCGGCCGACCGGCCGGCACCTGAACCGGCGGGCGCGCGCCCGTGGGCCGCGAGGGCCGCTCACCGCCATCGGTCTGGAAGCTCTGCATCTGGCCTATCAGAGGCCGATGGGGGGACGCCGGAGCGGCTTGCGCACCGGACGGGTGCATGGTCGACGGCTCCGCCGCCGCCTGGGCCTGCGGCTTCGGCTTTTTCGCCGCCGCGGCCGGGCGGTTCGCCGTCTCCGGTATTCCCGCCGACGGTTTCTTCTCGGACGGCTTCGCTTTGGAGGGCTTCGCTTGGGCGGGCTTCGCCGGCTTTTCGGGGGCTTCGTCCGTGAGTGCCGCGACCACCTCTTTCGTCGGCTTGGCAACAGCGGCGGGCGGCGCAACAGCAACGGGCGTTTCGGGCACTGCGGCGGCGACCGGCGTCTCCACCGTGGTGAGCACCACATTCTCCATGGCGATCTTCGCGCCGGCGGCCCTGGCCTCGACGAGGCTGCGCGACAGGGTGTCGACGCCGCCCGTCACCGAGCGGAACATTCCGCCGCCCTTGAGGTCGACGTCGGCGAAAATGGCCAGCGGCTTCGGCGAGGAGAACATCTTCAGGAGCTCGCGCCCGACCGGCCCCGATACCTGGAGCCGCGCCCCGCTGGCGGGGTCGGGCACTTGGAGCGTCTGGCCGGCGCGAAGGAAGCCGTCCGACTGCGCCTTGTTCGGAAAGAGACGGACGACGGAGCCGTCCGGCCCAACCGACACAATGGTCACGTAGGTGTCCCGCGCCGCCTCGACAAAGAGCCCGACTGTCTCGCCGATCCCGTAGACCGGGTCGGCCCTGTCGAAGCGGATTCGCACGTCCTGGGCGGGCGCAAGGTCGGTCCCGGCCCCGGCGGCCTCGACTTGAGCTTCCGTGAGATTGCGCGCCGGCATCGCGTCCTCCGCGTACAGGCTGTTCGTCAGGATCAGTACAACACTTGCTAGAAGCAGGGTCTTGCGGACAACCATGGCGCCGTTCCTCCGACACCGATCACCAAACATGTCGTGTGCTGAATACTAGCACTGTTTTCGCGCGGCTCGACGACCGGTGGCCCCTTCTCGCCGGGAAGGTTCCAATCCGATTGGAGGGATCAGCTCAATCCTTCTACGGCTGTCACCTTTCTCAAGGAACCGGTCGGCCCGACCCGCCGAGCGCGCCCTGTCAGCCGGCCCGTGACATCCACGCGAGCCCCGCGGCCAGCCCCCCTTCGCTGCTCAGGTCTTCGGCTTCTGACCGGCCGATTTCAACAGCGAGATCAGGTCGTGCATGCCTTCCGGTGCCGAGTTGTACAGCCACAGCACGTCGGGATTGCCGGGCGTGAATTCACGACCGACGTCCGGCGCCGCGCCGCGGGCGACGGGCCGACTGTCCGGCGGCGGGTCTGCCGGATCGAGCCCGGCGGATGTCTGCGCCTCGGCGATGAGTTCAACTGCCGCCTGGAACGCGGAAGGGTCTTGATCGCGCAACTCGGCAAGGGTCGGGTTGCGGGCCGCGATCGCGTCCGCCACGGACTGTTCGAGCGCGCCCGCGCCCGAGGCGCCCGACAAGGAGGCGACCATCGCCAAAGCCGCCAATCGTCGTGCCAGTGTCATTCCGTCCCCGCCCTTTCTCCTTACGGTCAGCTGTTCGACAGACCTTCGACGTCCCGTCTCAAGTCGCGCAGCATCTGCCCGAATAGATCCTCGATGCGCCCCTTGGACCAAACCAGGATGGTACCATAGGCCGACCGCTGACGCGCCACGAACCCGCCAAGCTCCAGGTCGATCACCACCTTGCGGCAGGTCTCTGTGGACATGATCGTCACCAGGAACCGCGCCAGGTTCGACTGGTCGATGGCGCCCGGGCGGTCCGCCCAGTTCTGCAGAAGCCGCGGCTTGGTGTCGGCCGTGAACATGGCCGCGAGGGCGCGTTCCTCCGTCAGGCCAAGCCGCGCCAGCTTGGCCCGGTCCCGGGTGAGAGACACGATGTAGTCGTTGTGGATCTCGGCGAAACGCTCCAGGTCCTCCACGCTCACTATACCGTAGGCCTTCATGGAGAACAGGAACTCGGCCATCTGGTAGACGGCCTCGGAGCGCAACTGCTCGATCAGCTTGGGGTCGGGCCGCTCGCAACTCTGGCAGAGCCGGTCCGAGAACATCAAACGAGCCAAACGGACGCGCTCCAGGAGACCGGTGTCCAGTGCGACCTCGCGCGCGTCCCAGTCGTACGTCTGCATCGCCGTCACCCCGGGCCCTCGGCACACGGCCGTGACGCCTCATAATGGATCGGTTTTGGCCCGACCGCGATGCTACCAAAGTCCCTGCCGGGCCGCCAACGGGTTTGGAGGGCGACTTCTTGTTCCATGTCACATGCGGACCTAATGTTTTGATTACCCGGTCCGACCGGGCCTCCTCGATGGATACACGCCGATGCGCTCGCTCGCATGTCTCGCGTTTGCCGCTTTCGCGGCGGCGGCCTGTCCTGTCCTCGCCGCCGAAGCAGATGCCGTGCTGCTGCAGTTCAAGAATGGCGACAGCGCGCGCGAGGTCGGGATCGTGCCGCCGAGTGCCGACGTGGACGTCTCCGGCCCTTTGGCGTTAACCGTTGGCGACGACGGCACCATCTACGTGCTCGACCAGCACAACGCACGCGTGCTGGCAGTCAGCCCGGAACGGGCCGGTCTCGCGCCCCAGGTTTTGACCCTGCCCGCGGACACGGCCGCCGAGGACCTCGCTTCCGTTCGCAACGAACTGTTCCTGTGGTCGGATGGGGTTGTCCGGTTGGAGAAGACCGGACACCCTGACGCGAACGAGCGGGCGCTGCGGTTCGTGACCGGCGGGGACGTGGACACCTATACGCGCTCGGTGTTCGCCGCCATGGGGTCGCAGGCACCCGGCCCGCTGAACGACATAGTGGAGGCAGAGGGCCGCAGCGTGGCGCCCGACCGGGAGCGCGGGCCTGTCATCCAGTACGTGCCCAGCCGAGGCCTTGGCGACATCGTGGCGGAGGTCGCGGTTCGGGACGGCCGCCGCGTGGAGGTGGCGCTCCGGCGGGGCGGCGAGGAATTCGGATTTCTCATGCTCGCGGTGTCCGTCCGTGATCCGGTCGGCACGGTGGAGGTTCTCGACGTGGACTCGACCGGCCGCCCATTCGTGCTGATCGAGACCATTCCGGCAGGCGGCGGCACCGCCGGCACGCTGATCGCTCGCTTCGCGCCCGACGGGACGCCGGATCGGCTTTACGAGGTGCCGATCGATTCGGGCGTCGCCTTCTCGCGCCGCTTCGTCGCCGTCGGGCCGCGCGGAGACCTGCTGTTCCTGAAGACGACGGAAGCGCGAGCGGACGTGGTACGGCTCGCCGGCAGGGCGATCGCCCCGGACGAGTCCCTGTCCGTGGCGAGACCGATCGACGTCCGGCCGCCGAAGGCCAAGCGACCGCCGAAAGTCGCCACTAGGGTGACCTCGCGCGAAGCGGTGGTGGAACGCGCGATTGCCTTCGAGACCCTCCGCTGGCGGGTGGACGCTAGCGCCTATGGCCCGGACCCGGCGCCGCGGTGCCCGAACATGAACCGAGCCCAGCGACCGCAATATCTTAACGGAAAACTCGGCACAGAAGTGAAAGGCGTGCCGTACTGCTGGGGCTGTAAGACGTCGCCCGAAGCGTTCGAGGCCGGCCTCGACCGCGGGCTCACGGCTGGAAACGTGTGCACCCGAAGCGAGATCCGCAAGCGCGTGGTGGGGGTGGACTGTTCCGCGTTCGTGAGTGAAGTCTGGGGCCTTAAAGCCCATGTGACGACGGCGGCTATGCCTGCGATCACTCGTCCACTTAAGAATCCGTGGTCGCTCCGCCCCGGAGACGCTTTGAACAAACCGGGCGCGCACGTAATGTTGTTCCTGCGGTTCACGGCTGATCGCAAGGTGGAGGTTATGGAAGCATCGCCGAACGCATGCGCCGGGCGTGTTTGTCGTAATATCTACCCGCTCAGCGTGCTTCTGCGCCGAGGGTATCAACCAGTGACCTTCTCCGTCATTAAGTCTGACTAACCACCGTCAGGTTGGCGGCACCGGGTCAACTTTGCGACGGCGAGACGTAAGTGCGCCGCGTATCTCCCCAGGTTAATGCCGCTCTGCCGCTGCAATTTCCGCTACGTATCGTAAGTCTCGATACCCGTTGATCTAGCACGCAGCAGAATGTTGGAAGCAGTCTGCTCTGAGGACCGTACTGGAGACGCGCTTGCGCCAACCGGCCCACCGGCTCCGCTACAGTTTCAGACCTTCGATGCCAATCGTGCACAAACGTGCCACGCTCCGTTGTCTGCTGCTCCCGTTGCCGATCGGTCCGCCAGTCCCGGGCAAAGGCGGCAACTCGATTGTAAGACCCCATGTAGCCCAGCGCGACTAGGTCAGCATGCAGTTGCTTCACTGACCGTC
>NZ_JACDIS010000016.1 GCF_013839525.1 Chthonobacter rhizosphaerae | reverse complement strand
CACTGACACAGAAGGATGACCATCATGACCCCCTGGCACGCCGCTTTCGGTTCCGAAGTCAATCAGGGCCAGAACAGCGCCTCCGTCACCGCCGCGAACGGCATCGGCAACAGCGTGGACGGCGCCGTGGTGGCCGAAGCCACCCAGGTGATCGGCGACGTGGAGCACGGCTTCGACTACGACCCGGCCTTCGAGATGAACACCGGCTTCAACTCCGCCGACGTCAACGCCGGCAACGGCCTCCTCAACTCCATCGACGGCGGCGTCTTCGCCATCGCCGACCAGACCGTCGGCGACGTGGACCTCGGCTTCCCCCTGCCGATCCTCTTCTGAGCGATCCCGGCGCCGTCTCCCCGGCGCCGACCTCCTCCTCCCGGCGGAAACCGCGGCGCCCCACGCCGCGGTTTTCCGCCGTGTCCGGCAGCCGCCGACCGTCGTCGCTCCGGGCGGGAGCACTGCCGCAAGCGCAAGCTTTGCGCTCGCCGCGCTGGCGGTCGCACGATTATGCTTAACGTCTTTAGGAGATGATAACCAACACGCGTCAAAGTTTAGACAACCTGCTCGTCTCGTCAGTGCGGCGTGCTACACCTTTCTTCATCGGCACTGGGGGTTTTGCGATGAAGACGACGTCAGGCGAGAGCACCAATGGCTTCGGCCCGATGCTTGCGGAAACCTTCAACACGTCGTTCGCCGTACCGCGCGCGCTCTTTTCTACGCTCGCCATGCTGGGCGTTATCATTCTCGCCATCGCGGTCGCCCTCTGACCACGGCCGCGCGCGGAACGAACCGGACCGGCGAAAGACCGCCGGTCGTCGGCCACGGCCACGCTCGCGCTCGCCTCGGTTAACAGCTCGTTAGAGAATCCGGCGGCATTCTCGGGGTCACCAGTCCTTCCGACCCACGAGTGCTGCCGGCCATGGTGTCCGCACGGTTTCCCAATGGTGTCTTTCAGCTTGCCCAGGCGTCGGAGGCCAACCGCGGCCGGGCGCTCCTGAAAGCCTCCACGGAGCTGTTCGTCTCCGAGCCGACGCACGTCCTCGCCGAAATCCACATGTACGAGGAGTTGGCGCTCCAACTCCTGCGCATCACGCCGCTCGACGACCGGCGGCTGGTGGCGCACATGCTGTCTCGGCACAAGGACGCCCCGGCGGCGGTTCTGCGCGCCCTGATGGCGGACGACATCAGCGTCGCGGCCGTGATCATCGAGAAGGCCGAGACCGTGCCGGAGGTGGACCTCATCGCCCTGGTGGCGACCGGCAGCCCGGACCACCTGCGCTCGCTGGCGCGGCGCGTGCGGCCGAGCCCCGCCCTTGTGGAAGCGCTCGTCCGCAACCTGCCGGAGGCGGATCTGCCGATCCTCCTCGACAACGCGACCGCCCGCATCCCGGCCCACGTGATGCCGATGGTGATCGCCGCCGCCCAGGGCCGGCCGGAAATCGCCCGCGCGCTCGGGGGCCGGATCGAGGATCTGGACGACGCGGCGCTGACCGACCTCTTCCTCGACCTCGACACCCGCGGCCGCCGCCGGGTGGTGCAGGGCCTGGAAATCCTCGCGCTCCGCGCCTTCGCGTCCAAGACCGCGATCCCGCGGCCGCCGGCGCCCTCCGCCGAGCTGGTGCAGGCGCTGTCCCGGGCGGCGCTGCTGCGCGACCTCGACGTGCTGGCGGGCCTTCTGGCGGATCTCCTGTCCGTGGAGGAGACGCTCGCCCGGCGGCTGCTCCTCGACGAAGGCGGCGAGCCTCTCGCCATCGCCCTGAAGGCGGTCGGCCTCGACCCGGCCACAAACACGCGCCTCCTGCTCTTCACCGGCGGGCCGGACCAGCGCGACTATTTCCAGATGAAGCGGCTGATGGACCTCAACGAGAGCATCTCGCTGCGCTCCGCCGCCATCCTGGTGAGCCGCTGGCGCCAGGATCGCCCGCCGCTGCCGCAGCGCCGGCCGCGCCACGTGCCGCTTTCCGAGGAGGGCAGCCCGCTCCGGGCCGCCGCCCCCGCCGCGCGCCGGGTCCCGACCGCCGCCCCGTCGACGCCCGCCACCCGCGACCGGGCTTGAGCCGCCGTCGGCCGGCCGTTCAGCCCGGCTCGACCACATCGAGCCCGTGGCTGCCGTCGCGCGCCTCCGTCTCCACCACGTAACAGTCGCTGTCGAAGGTGCGCTCGCGGGCGAGCCGGGCGTCCACGTCCGCCTCCGGAGCGTGCGCCATGATCCGCTCGAACACGCGGCCACCGGCGATCGCGGGGTCGAGGTCGGCGGCGAACACCTGCGGCAGGGGGCCGTAGAGATCGGCGGTGCCGTCGAGCCGGCTTACCTTGACGAAGATCGCGCCCGCCTCCGCGGCGCCCCGGCGCACCACGGCCGTGAAGTAGCCGCCGTCGTTGCGCCGGCGCGCGTAGGCGCTGACGAAGAAATCGGACGTGACGCGCTGCATGGGGATACGCCTTCGCTGCCGCCGGGCCGGGCGTGGCCGATCCGCCGCCCGCCGGTTCAGTCCATGGACAGACCGCCGATCGCGATCAGTTCGCGCAGGAAGGCTTCGTTGATCATGCCCGTGACCGCAAGCCCCCGGTTCGCCTCGAACCGGCGGATCGCCTCGCGGGTCTCCGTCGTCCACACCCCGTCGCGGCGGAGCGGGCCATAGCCCGCGTCGTCGAGGGCCGTCTGGATGCGGGCGAGACGCGGGTCGGCCGGCGGCGCGTCGAGCGCCGTGGACGCGACCGGCGCGTCGCCGGCGGTATCCGGCCGGAACACCGGCCGGTCGCCGTCGCCGGGCGTGTAGCGAAGCGTCCGGGCGGCGCTCTCCCGCACGCGGGGGGTGGCGGGCTCGACGGCCGGCGACGGACCGGGCTCCGGCGGCACCGCCACCGGCGCCACCGCCACGGGTGCGACGGAGACAGGGCGCTCGGCGACGTTGGCAGGCTGGCGCTCGGCGACAGTGGCAGGCTGGGGCTCGGCGGCGGCGAAGCCCGTGTCGCCGCCGGACAGCGCGCCGCTCCGCAGCGGCGAGGGGCGCGGCAGCGGCACGGACAGGGCGCCGGACGGGCCGGGCGCGGCGTCGGCCGGCGCGGACCCTGCGGCCGGGCCGGTGCCGTCCGCCGGGGCGGCCGCCCGGGGCACGGCCACGTTGAGGATGGTGAGGAGGTCCTGCGAGGGCTCGCCGGTCTCCTCCAGGCCGTGGGCGGCCTGGAAGCGCTCGATGGCGTCGGCGGTCATCGGGCCGGACAGGCCGTCGACCGCGCCCTGGTAGAAGCCGAGCGCGACGAGCGCCGCCTGGGTGTCGGCGACCAGCTGCGGATCGGCGGCAGGTCCTTCGCCGAGCAGCGAGCCGATCGGATCGGGCTCGGGATCCACCGCCGGACCCTGGGACGGCGGCGGCAGCGTGCGGGTGCCGGGCAGCGGGCTCGTGCCGGTGAAGAGGGGCGCCGGGTGGGCGCCCGGCTGCAGCATCAGGGCGTTGGCCATGATCGCCGAGCCGACGGCCACCATGACCGCGCCGCCGAGGGTCGCCATCGGATTGGCGAGCGCGGTGTCGAGCGCGGCGGCGGCCATGCCGCGCCGGGGCGGATCGGCTTTCTGCCGTCGACGTCCCTTGGGTGCCATGCGGTCTATGCTCTCTTTGCGGCTCGATAGATCGTCCCGCCGTCGCTCCGGGTCTGCCGGGTCGTCAGCGGCGTCGGCTCGCGGTCGCAGTTGATCGGCAGGGTGACGGTCACCGTGGTGCCGACCCCGAGCGCCGAGTCGATCGTCATGGTGCCGCCGTGGAGGGCCGCGAGACCCTTCACCACCGACAGGCCGAGGCCCGTGCCCTCGCGGCGGCGGTCGTAGCCGCTGTCCGCCTGGACGAACGGATTGCCGAGCCGGGGCAGGTCCTCCGGCGCGATGCCGATGCCGTTGTCCTTGACGTAGAGGGCGATGCGCCGTCCGTCGCGGCGGGCGCCGCAGACGACCTCGCCGCCCCGGTCGGTGAACTTGATGGCGTTGGACAGGAGGTTGAGCGCGATCTGCCGGCACGCCCGGCGATCGGCGACCAGCTCGGGCAGGTTGTCCTCCACGTCGATGCGGACGGCCACGCCCGCCTGCTGGGCCTGCGGCTCCATGATCTGGCCGCAGCGGTCGAGCACCGGCTTCAGATCGAACGGCTCGGGCGTCACGTCGAAGCTGCCGGCCTCGATCTTGGACATGTCGAGGATATCGTTCACCACCTGCAGCAGGTGCTCGCCGGAATCCTTGATCAGGCGGGCATATTCCCGGTGACGCTCATATTCGAACTTGCCGAAGATCTCCTGCCCGAGGATGTCGGAGAAGCCGATGATGGCGTTGAGCGGCGTCCTCAGCTCGTGGCTGACGTTGGCGAGGAAGCGCGTCTTGGCGAAGCTCGCGGCCTCCGCGTCCTGCCGGGCCTTCAGGATCTCGGCCTCCTGGGCCTTGCGATGCTCGATGTCGCGGGTCACGCCCACGACCACGCCGCCGAAGCCGGCCGCGGCCTCCTCGGAGCGGCGGAGCAGCGTCTCCACCCAGACCCAGCTCTCCGGCTCGCCCTCGTCGCCGCGCCTCAGGCGGAACTGGACGCCGGAAAGGCCCCGGTAGATGGCTTCCGACAGCGCGGTCAGGTAGGCGGGCCGGTCGGCCACGTGGACGCGGCGGAACAGGCCGTCGCCCATCAGCGCCGACGGCGGCACGCCGAGGAGGCGGCTGACGGCGGGCGACGCGAAGGTCACGTCGGCATCGGCGCCGTGGCAGGTCACCACGTCGATCATGGTGTCGGCGAGAAGGCGGTAGCGGGTTTCAAGCGCGCGGGCGTGCCGGTCGGCGTCCCGGTTCTGGGTCTCGATCCGGATCGCGATCATGGCGCCGTAGATCATGGCCACCACGGCCGCGACGCCGACCACGGCCATGCCGCCGGGCAGCGCGGCCGGCTCCGGCACGAGGCCGAGGGCGCTGGAGCCCACGACGGCGCCAAGGCCCGCAGCCCCGATGGCGGCGGCGGCGGCGATCACGCGGCGGCTGTTGGAGAGCGCCGCCTCGATGGGCGTGACCGCGAACCAGACGAGCGCGAAGGAGGAGAGGCCGCCCGTGTTGAGGGCCACGACGGTGACGAGAAGCGTCAGAACCGCGGCGGACGCCAGATAGCCGGCGTCGAGGCGGCCCGTGCGGCTCACGTAGAGCCCGACCAGGGCCTCCAGGCCCAGGATGCCGAGCGTGAGCGAGGAGAGGACGGCGAAGCGCCCCTCGAACACCAGGCAGAGCGGGATGAGGGCGAGCGCCAGGATCCCGCTGCCCAGGTGGGCTGCGATGAAGGCGCGATGCCGGGCGCAGCCGGTCGGATCGGCTGCCGCCGACCCGTGGACGAGCGGGTCGAACGACCGCTCCAGAGCCCGAGAGACCTCGTCGATACGCAATACGCTACCCCACTCACACGGGTCGCTGCGGCCGAAGCCGACACCCCCGGACCGTGCCACACCCCCCTTTAAGGAGTCTTGATGCGGAGCGGCCCGGACATCACTCGCAAGCGGCAAACCGTATCTTCCGCCGGTTGCGGAGGCACCGATCGACTTTGTGGTTAACGAGCCCTCAATCGGCGGCGGGCGTCGCGCGGGAACCGGCCAAGCCGTTCCGCCGGCTTGGTTTTCGGCCGATCCTTCCAATTCGACGAAAATTTCGGCCGCATTTGACGCAAATGCCGCCACGATTTGATCGTGTGCCTGAACGGGATCGCAAATGACGGCGTGCATGCTCCGTCCACTCGGGAGACCCGGCCCGCGCCCCATGCGACCCCGCGCCGGCCGTCGCCCCGACGAGGGACGAACGTCACATGTTTCTGATCCGCACGGCCTTCTGGCTGACCATCGCGATCCTGCTCATTCCGGTCGACGAGGAGACCGCCCGCCAGGTGGAGGAGAGCGGCCTGAGGCCGATCGCCGCCGGCGAGGCGATCATCATCGCCGAGGACGCGCTCGTGGACGCCGGCGGGTTCTGCGACCGCAACCCGACGACCTGCGAGATCGGCAGCCGCTTCGGGGCCACGCTCGCCGTGAAGGCCAAGGCGGGCGCGCGCCTCCTGTCCGACTTCCTCGACGAACAGTTCGCGGCCGAGCCCGCGCCGGGGGCGGACCGGGGCACCCTGACGGCGGAGGACCTGCAGGCGCCCTGGCGCGGCCCGGCCCTGGACACCAGCATCTGACCGCCCGACCGGGCGCCGCTTGCCCCCTTCCTGCTCCCTGCGCCGGCTTTTCTTCCCCGCCTTTCTTCCTTGCCCGGACCTCGGCCGCTATATGAGCCAAAGGACCGGCGACGGGAGTGACGGGATCCGATGACGCTCGACGAAATCCGAGAGAACTTCTCCTTCCTGGACGACTGGGAAGACCGCTATCGCTACGTGATCGAGCTCGGACGGTCGCTGCCGCCCTTCCCCGAGGACGCCCGGACCGACGACAACAAGGTGCGCGGCTGCGCCAGCCAGGTCTGGATCAAGACGGACGTGGAGCAGGACGGCGGCGAGCCGCGCCTGTCGTTCGTGGGCGACAGCGACGCCCATATCGTCAAGGGCCTGATCGCCATCCTGCACGCCACCTATTCGGGCAAGCCCGCCCAGGAGATCCTCACCACCGACCCGGAGAGGATCTTCGAGGAGCTGCAGCTGCGCGAGCACCTGACGCCCCAGCGCTCCAACGGCCTGCGCTCCATGGTGGACCGGCTCCGCCGGGAGGCGACCGCGGCCGCCGCCTGACCCCGCGGGCCGCGTGCGACGGCCGCCCGCGGCAACGCCGACCGCCGAAGCCCGGCCTGCCCGGCCCCGTTCACGCCTTGGGACGATAGTCCGCCGCGCCCCAGTGGCGCGGTCTCGCGGCCTCGCCGCCGCGCGCCGCCTCCGCCAGCCCGTAGTGGCGGGCGAGCGCCGCGAGGGCCATCCGCAACACCACCTTGCCGGAGCGGAGCGGCCAGCCCTGGTCGCGCTCCACGTCGCCGAGCCCCTTGAGGTGGCAGCAGACGTCCACGAGCACGCTGCCGAGTTCCGGGCCGACGGCCGACAGGGCGCGGTTCACCCGGTCGCGGGCCGCCATGGCGGCCTCGGTGACGAGCAGGCCGCCGCCGGCACCGCCGCCCGCGCGCCGCTCCGCCGGTCCGCCCAGCGCGTCCCAGTTCATGGTGGTCCGGGCCATCAGGCCGGCGACGGTGTAGTCGGTCCTGAAGCGCTCTCCGGCCGCGAAGGCGGCCGGGCTGAGGAGTGGGACGCCGTCCTTGTCGCGCCGGGTGGCGAGCCAGGCGAGCGGGCTCTCGCCGTCGTCGATGGTCACGTCCGCCACCCGCCCGTCGGGGGCGACGACGCGGGCGGTCCGCGTGGGGCGGGCGGTCCGCCCCGGCCGGGCGGCGCGCCCGAGCCGGGGGGCGGTCGCGCTCATCGCCGGCCTCCCCGGCGCGGCCGGACGCCGACCGACGGCCTGCGGATCGCCACCCAGCGGTCGATCGCCGCTTCCAGCGACTCCAGGCGGCCGTCGATGTGGCTCATCTCCCGCAGGTCCTCCACGCGCCGGCAGGCGTGGCCGGCGGTGGACCGGTCGCGGCCGAACGCGCGCCCGCAGGCCGTCAGCGTCACGCCCACCCGCACGTGGAGCAGGTACATGGCCACCTGCCGGGCCCGGGCGGGCGTCTGGCGGCCGCGGGTCGGGTGGCGCAGCGTATCTCCCGGCAGGCCGAAGGCGCGGAGCACGACCTGCTCGACGAACTCCACCACATCACGGTCATCGGTCCGCTCCGGACGCGCCGGAGGTCGGAGAATTCGGGCGGAGTCGCAAGATCCGGCAGTTTGCATGGCTTCCCCCTTCTAGGAATAATAACCTAGACAGAAGACCACGACTTTCCGAACCGGGGATAACTTTCGGTTGTCGCACGAAATCATGGTTAGCGCCCGAGAAGCACCGGCCATGGGCGATAACATCAAGATATTACGAGCATCCCTCGCGGATGCTCCCGACCGGCGAGGTTCGTCCGCCAACGGGTCGGCCTACGGTCATGCCACCTAGGGTTTCAGTCGCATGTGATCTTGGGCGCTCGTCCGGCTCCGGCCGGTCAAGTTGTCCCCCCTCTCCGGGCGCGTGCCACACTGGGGTTCCCGCCCTTCCCGGAGACCCACGGCATGACCCTTGAGACGCCTGTCGCCCCCTGCTCCAGCCAGACGCGCCGCCACCTCGCGCGGCGGATGATCGCCCGCGGCGCCGCGGCGTATGACCGGCGGACCCTGACGCGCCTGCTGCCGCTCGGCCCGGACGAGATCGGCGGCGACGGTCCGCTCGTGACGGCCCGGATCTGCCGCCTGCTCGCGCGGGCGCTCCGGTCCGAGCGGACCCGGGGCCGGGCGGGCCACTGGACCTATGACCTCAACCGCCATGTGGGCCTCGTGCAGGCCCTGAAGGCGGAGCGGGCGCGACTGGCCGTCGAGACCGCCCGCCGGCGCGTCGCGCTCGAGCGCTTTCCGACCTGACGGACTCGTCAGGTCGACAAGACATCGCTCCAGATCCAAAAACTGGAGCATTCTCTCGGCGATCAGGTCGTCCAACTTGATTGGAGAATGCTCGAGACGATCCGGGCCGACAGCCCGGGCCGACGCCCCCGGCGTGACGGCGCTCGCCGCCGTCCGCCCCGGCGTGCCGGCGACCACCGCGTCCCACCACGGTCCTTCGGCCCGATCCAGCGGCGCGAGAATCCGCAAACGAAAACGCGGCCCCGGAGGGCCGCGCTTCATCAGGTCCGACGGACGAGCGTGCTGTCAGCGGCCGCGACGGCGCTGCTGGCCGAGGCCCATCTTCTTGGCGAGTTCCGAACGGGCGGCCGCGTAGTTGGGCGCCACCATCGGGTAGTCGGCCGGAAGGCCCCACTTCTCGCGGTATTCTTCCGGCGACATATTGTAGTGGGTGCGAAGATGCCGCTTCAGCGACTTGAACTTCTTGCCGTCTTCCAGGCAGACGATGTAATCCGGCGTCACCGACTTCTTCACCGGAACGGCAGGCTTGGCCGGCTCGGGCTCGGATTCCACCGGCGCGCCCTGCACGCGGTTCAGCGCGCCGACCACCTCATAGATGAGGTTCGGCAGATCTGCCGCTGCGACGGAATTATTCCCGACATAAGCAGCCACGATATGGGCCGCCAGATCGATCACCGTTCCGTTGTCGTCGATTTCACTCATGTCCTTGACCAGTCCCGTTGGCGATTTCGCTCGTCAAACCTTTGAAAGGCCGCAATGACGAGGGCTCCGGAAGCGCTGAAAACAATGCGTTGCAGGCGCTTCTTCGGGCCTCGGCGCTCAGCGCCGCTCGTTGACTATCGGTTGCTTTCAAATAGCGCCGTTCGCCTGAGAACACAAGCCAACAACCGAAGTTTTTCCGTTTGATCGAGCGGGGCAAATTGTCGTCGCCCTGTAAAGGAACAGGTGCGATAGACGATCCGACCTATTCGTCGGGCATGTCAACCGCAGTTTCCCGCTTCTACACATGCCATGAGGCGACCGGGGCCGTCGCGCCGAATCAGGATTCCGGATGTTCTTTCAACCGGGCCGCTTCGTTTGCTTCAGCGGTGGCGAGGAGAGCTGACGATACGTCACCTCGCCCGGCGCCCGAAATCGGAGAATAGCCGGCGATCAGCGCGGCCCGCGCCAGGAGATGCGCCGAGATGGGCGCAGTCAGGAGAAAGAAGAACACGCCCGCGATGGCCCGCGTGGTCACGTCGAGGTCGGTCTCCCAGACCGCGACCGCCAGCAGGCAGAAGCCCGAACCGAGGGTGCCCGCCTTGCTGGCCGCGTGCATGCGCGTGTAGACGTCCGGAAACCGCAGGATGCCGAGGGCGCCGACGATCGCGAAGGCGCCGCCGACCAGCAGGCAGATCGAGGTGAGGATGGCGGAGACGACGATCATGCGTGGCCCTCCCTGGCGTCCGGCCGGCTGTCGAGATCGCTGTCCGGCAGCGTGATGTCGGCGTCGCCCGCGCGGCCGCGCCGGAGCACGAAGCGCGCGAAGGCGACCGTCGCCAGGAAACCGACGAGGCCGAGCGCGATGGCGATGTCCAGGTACTGGTAGGTCGCGGTCTTGATGCCGATCGTGGCGATGAAGCCGATCACGATGCCGACCAGGAGATCGAGCGCGACGATCCGGTCCGGCAGGGTCGGGCCGAGGAAGATGCGCACCACCACGAGCGCCAGGGCGATGGACAGCATCACCAGCGTGACGGTGGTGACCCCGTCGATGAGAGCGGCAACGCTCATCGGAACGCCTCCATGATCTTCTTCTCGAAGCCTCCGCGGATGTCGGCGATCACCGCGTCCGCGTCGGGCATGTCGATGCAGTGCACGTAGAGCGTCCGCCGGTCGGCCGAGACGTCCACCGAAAGGGTGCCGGGCGTCAGCGTGATCATGTTGGCGAGGAGCGTGATCTCGAAATCGCGGGTCACGGTGAGCGGATAGGCGAGCATGCCGGGCTTCAGGTCCATGTCCCGCCGCACCACCGTGCGCGCCACCCGCCAGCCGGACTTCAGGAGCTCCACCACGAAGAGGCCGAACAGCGACAGCGTCTTCAGCGGGCGCACCCGCCCGCTGCCGGGGGAGAGATCCACCTTGACGAGCGACAGCGCCACCGCCGAGAGGGCGAGGCCGAACAGCATGTTGACGATCGTGAAGGCCCCGGTCACGGCCGTCCACACCACGGAGAACACGACGGCGAGGGCGAGGAAGTGGATCATGGGGCGGGCGCTCCCAGAACGCGGGCGGTGAAGCCGGCCGGATCGAGCAGGCCGGACGCGGCGCCTTCGGCGAGGCCGCCGATCGCCGTCGGCACGAGGCCGATCAGCACCACGGCGGCGGTGAGCACGATCACCGGCCCGACCAGCGCCACCCGGTCGGCCGGGTTTTCGATCACCCGGACCCCGGAAAGGTCGATGGCGCCGTCCGGCGTGCCCTCGGGGCCACCGCGCCAGAAGACGTAGAGCCAGATCCGGCCGACCGCCAGGGTCTGCAGGAAGCCGGAGACGAGCACCGCGGCCGCCAGCCCGGGCCGGTCCACCGCGAGGGAGGATTCCACCAGGATCGCCTTCGGCCAGAAGCCGGAGAAGGGCGGCAGGCCGGCGACGGCGAAGAGAAGCACCAGCACCACGCCGGAGAACAGCGGGGCCGCCGCGTAGAAGCCGCCGAGCCGGCGGACGTCGCCGGTCCCCGCGCGGGCCTCCACGACGCCGGCCGCCAGGTAGAGCGCCGTCATCACCAGCATGGACTGGACGGCGTAGAAGATGGACCCGGTGAGCGCGCCCGGCGAGCCGACGGCGACGCCGATCAGCATGGACCCGATGCCGGAGATGACGAGCCAGCCGAGGATGCGGCGAAGGTCCGAGCCGGCGATCGCGCCGAGCGCGCCGACGATCATGGTGGCCGCCGCCATCACCACCAGGAGGTCGGTGTAGGCGCCGGTCTGATTGCCGAGGAGGAGCACCGTCACCTTCAGGAGCGCGTAGACGCCGACCTTGGTGAGGAGGCCGGCGAACAGCGCCGACACGGTGGCTGTCGGCGTGTGATAGGAGGCCGGCAGCCAGAAGTTCAGCGGGAAGGCCGCCGCCTTCATGGCGAAGGCGAAGATGAAGAGGCCCGCGATGGTGACGAGCGGCGCCTCCGGCCCGGCGGCGCGCGCCTTCGCGGCGATGTCGGCCATGTTGAGGGTGCCGAGCGTGCCGTAGAGGAGGCCGACGCCGATCAGGAAGAAGGTGGTCGCCACCAGGTTGAGGAGGCCGTACTTCACCGTGCCATCGATCTGGGCCTTCTCCGAGCCGAGCACCAGAAGGCCGAAGGACGAGATGAGCAGCACCTCGAACCAGACGTAGAGGTTGAAGATGTCGCCGGTGAGGAAGGCCCCGGTGACGCCCGTCATCAGCAGCATCAGGAAGGGATAGAAGCCGTAGCGCCGCTCCGCCGTGTTGATGGCCGGGCCGGCGGTCGCGGTGGCGACCAGCGCCACGAAGGCCGCCGTGGTGGCGAAGGTGGCGCCGAGCAGGTCGACCGTGAAGGCGATGCCGAACGGCGGCTTCCAGGCGCCCATCATCATGGTCAGCGGCCCCTCGGCCACCACCCGGCCGAGCAGCATCAGATCGATGCCGAACAGGAGCGCCAGGCCGAGCGCCGTCAGCGGCCGGTGCAGGTGGGTGGCGTGTCGCACCATCACCAGGATGGCGCCGGTGACGAGCGGAACCACCACCGGCAGCACGATCAGCCAGTCCGACGCGGTTGACGGCGCCGTCACCATGGCGACGGCGAGATCGACCGCCGGGGCGTGGGGATCGGAAGCGGCCATGGGCGGTCAGTATCCTTGCGGCGGGCCGGCGTCGGCGACCGGCTCGGCCACCCGCATGGCGTCGGTGTCGTCGGTGCCGAGGTCCTGATAGGCCCGGAAGGCGAGCACCAGCAGGAAGGCGAAGAAGGAGAAGGAGATCACGATCGCGGTCAGGATCAGCGCCTGCGGCAGCGCGTTCGCGGCCCCCGCCGGCGGCGTGTAGGCGTCGAGCGCGATGATCGGCGGCACCTCGCGGGTCAGGCGGCCGGCGGTGAAGATCAGGAGGTTCACCGCGTTGCCCATGATGGCGACGCCGAGGAGGATGCGGATCAGCTTCTTCGACAGGATCAGGTAGAAGGCGGTCGCGAAGAACAGCCCGACGAGGACGGCGAGAGCGGGTTCCATCAGACCCCTCCCTCCCGCGCTTCGAGCGCGAGCGCGATCGACGTCATGGTGCCGGTGACGACGAAGTAGACGCCGAGGTCGAAGAAGAGCGGCGTCGACAGGGCCACCTCGACCCCGAGCACGCTCGGGAACGTCCAGAGCCCGGTCAGGAAGGGCCGCGCGAACACGATCGACAGGAGGCCCGCGCCGCCGGCGAGCAGCAGGCCGAAGCCGGCGATCTCCATGGGGTGGAAGCGCAGCGCCCGGCGCACGGTCGGCACCCCGTGGCTGAGGCCGTAGAGCGCGAAGGCGGAGGCCGCGATCAGGCCGCCGATGAAGCCCCCGCCCGGCTCGTTGTGGCCGCGCAGGGTCACGAACGCGGAGAACAGGAGCGTGAGGGCGACGAGGACCGGCGAAACGGTGCGGAAGATGATCGTGTTCACGGACGCTTCCCCTTCTCCGGCGTGGGCAGGATGGGCGCCCGCGCCTTGACGCGGACGAGAGCCAGGATGGCGAGGCCCGTGATCATCACCACGGCGATCTCGCCGAGGGTGTCGAGCCCGCGGAAGTCCACGATGATGACGTTCACCACGTTGCGGCCATGGGCGATGGTGCGCGAATAGGCGTCGTAGAAGTCCGTCAGCGTCCGGTCGAACGGCGCCTGCGTGACCTTCAGGAGCAGGAGCATGAAGCCGAGGCCGACGGAGCCGGCGACGACCCCGTCCCAGAACTTCTGGCGGAAGGGGCGATGGTCCCGCTCGCCGAGCGACAGGCGCGTCAGCACCAGGGCGAGGATCACCACCGACAAGGTCTCCACCATGAACTGGGTGAAGGCGAGGTCCGGCGCGCCGAAGAGCACGAACAGCACCGCCACCGCGAAGCCCTGGATGCCCAGCGACACGATGGCCGTCAGCCGCGTCTTGGCCACCAGGACCGCCGCGAGACCCGCGACCGCGATGCCGATCACCGCGACCTCCGTCAGGCGCATGGCCGGCACGCCGGGCCAGCTCGGCCCCTCGTCGAAGAGGACCATCGGGGCGATGATCGTCACGGCGACGAAGCCGAGCACCATGGCCATGTAGAGCTCCAGCCGCCCGGGCTGCACGATGCGGACGATCGCGCCCGCGCTCGCCACGATGCCGGCCACGATCTGGTCGAAGCCACGGTCCGGCCCCCAGCCGACCGCCCGCACGACACCGTCGACCGAGGCCCGGAGCGTGGACAGCGACCGATAGGCGAGGACGCCGAGACCGATCGTCGCCAGCGAGAGGATCAGCGGCATGGACACGTAGGTCGGGATCAGGTGGAGGTCGGCCGTCACTGGCCGGCCCGCCACGGCGCCGGCCATGGGCAGGATCAGCGTCTCGGCGAAGCCGTGGAGGAGGAGCGCAGCGCCAAGCCCCACCGCGCCGAGCACGATCGGCCCGAGGATGAGTTCGATCGGACCCTCGTGCGCGTGTTTCGGCGTGTGCACCTCCGGGCCGAGGAAGGGCTTGAGGGCGATCGCGAAGCCGATCACGAACATCAGCGCGTTGCCGACCACCGCCGCGACCACGAGCCCCCACCGGCCCGCGTCGTCGAGGCCGAGGTAGAGCGCCTCCTTGGCGACGAAACCGATCATCGGCGGCAGGCCCGCCATCGAGACCGCCGCCACCAGGGCGGACGCGAAGGTCACCGGCATCAGGGTCCTGAGGCCGCCGAGCTTCGTCACGTCGCGGGTGCCGGCCTCGTGGTCGATGGTGCCGGCCACCATGAAGAGCGCGCCCTTGAAGAAGGCGTGGGCGAGCAGATAGCCGACCGCCCCCACGATGGCGGCGTCCGTGGAGACGCCGACGAGGAGCACCAGGAGGCCGAGCGAAGCGACCGTCGTCTGGGCGAGCATCAGCTTCAGGTCGGTCTGGCGCACCGCCATCAGGGTGCCGACGATCAGCGTCGCGCCGCCGGCGATCGGAAGCACCGTCGTCCACTCCGGCGTGCCGCCGAGAACCGGATGGAGGCGCATCAGGAGATAGACGCCCGCCTTCACCATGGTGGCGGAGTGGAGGTAGGCCGACACGGGGGTCGGCGCCTCCATGGCGTTCGGCAGCCAGACGTGCAGCGGCACCTGCGCCGACTTGGTGAAGGCAGCGCCGAGGACGAGGAGGAAGATCGGCAGGTAGAGCGTGGACGCCCGGATCTGGTCGCCCGTCATGACGACCTCGGACAGGGTGCGCGTGCCGGTGGCGCCGCCGATCAGGATCACGGCGGCGAGGAGGCAGAGCCCGCCGGCGCCGGTGATCACCAGCGCCTGCAGCGCCGCCCGGCGCGCGCGGGCGCGGCTGTGGTCGAACCCGATCAGCAGGAAGGAGGTGATCGATGTCGCCTCCCACATCACGAACAGGGTGATGCCGTCGTCCGCCAGCACCAGGCCGAGCATGGCCCCCATGAAGAGCAGCATGAAGCTGAGAAACCGGCCGGCCTGCGGGTGTCCCTTCATGTAGCCGCCGGCGTAGAGCACGATGAGCGTGCCGATGCCGGTGACGAGGAGCGCGAACGCGAGCGACAGCCCGTCCACCAGCACGGAGAAGCGGACACCGTAGGACGGCCACCAGTCGAGCCCGGTGGTGAGCCGCGCGCCGCCCGCCACCTCGCCCACCAGCGAGACGAACCCCAGGAAGGCGGCGAACGGCACGACGGCCAAGATCCAGGCCGCGGCCCGGCCCGCGAATCGGTGAAGGACGGGTGCGACGAGCGCGGCCAAGAAGGGCGCCGCGAGGGCGATGAGGATCCAGGTCGGAGCCGTCGTGGAGGCTGGCAAGGGCAGTCTCTAAGGGTTCGTGTGGGCCTTCGGTCGAACATCGGCGACGGAACCCTAGACGATTCACGCCTGCAATCCACCCCTTAACGGCGCGGCTCAGAGGCCATGGTCGTGTGGCAGCGGCGGCGCTTCGTCCATCAGCAGGATCGTCACCCTCCGGTTCGCCGTCAGACCCGGATCGTTCTCGAACAGCGGCTCGCTGTCGCCCTTGCCGACCACCGCGCAAGCCAGGCGTCTCATCGGCGAGGACCTGCGACACCCCCGTCTTTGTCCGGGGGACCGGCATGCCCTATCTGAAGCGTGTGGCGGGGCCGTCTGCCGGCCCGAGGGGGCACGGCTTGGGAAAACTCGTGATGTCCGCGATCGAACGCCCCAAAGGTCTGAGAAACCCGGAGGACTGGAAGCACCGGCTGAGCCCGGAGGCCTACCGCGTCACCCGGCGCGGCGGCACCGAGCGGGCCTTCTCCCATCCTTATTGGAACGAGAAGCGGCCCGGCACCTACCGCTGCGTCTGCTGCGGCGAGCCGCTGTTCTCCTCGCGCGACAAGTTCGACAGCGGCACCGGCTGGCCGTCCTTCACCCGGCCGGTGTCGGCGGCCGCCGTCGGCGAGCACGCGGACTGGGCCTGGTTCCTGCGCCGGACGGAGGTGCGCTGCACCGGCTGCGACGCCCATCTCGGCCACGTGTTCGCGGACGGCCCCAGGCCCACCGGCCGGCGCTACTGCATCAACGGCGCGGCCTTGATGTTGCGCGCCGACGACGCTACCGAGGTCTGACGGACGCTTGATCCGCCGCGCCCATGCCTCGCGCGGCCCAGAGGAGGCTGGCTCCGGCCAGCCGATCGACGGAGACTTCATGACATCTCTCACGCCTCCCCGCGCCGAAAAGCGGCCGATCGCCACGACCCGCCACGGGGTCGAGCTGATCGACGACTACGCGTGGCTGCGCGCCGACACCTGGCAGGACGTGATCCGCGACCCGTCCAAGCTGCCCGCGGACATCCGCGCCCATCTGGAGGCGGAGAACGCCTGGACGGACGCCTACATGGCCGACACGGCGGAGCTTCAGGAGACGATCCTCAAGGAGATGCGCGGCCGCATCAAGGAGGACGACAGCTCCGTCCCGGCGCCGGACGGCCCCTATTCCTACTCCACCCGCTATCTGGAGGGCGCCCAGCACCCGCGCATCGTCCGCACCCTGCGGGACGGCGGGCCGGAGCAGGTGCTGCTTGACGCGGACGAGCTCGCCAAGGGCAAGGCCTACTTCCACCTCGGCGGCGTCGCCCACAGCCCCGACCACAAGCTCCTCGCCTGGAGCGTGGACGACAACGGTTCGGAATACCACACCATCCGGATCCGCGATCTCGGCACCGGCGACGACCTGTCCGACGAGATCCCGAACACCGCCGGCGGCATGGTGTGGGCGGCGGACGGCAAGTCCTTCCTGTACACCTGGCTGAACGACAATCACCGCTCCGAGAAGGTCTTCCGCCACGTGGTGGGAACCCCGGCGAGCGAGGACACCCTCGTCTACCAGGAGAGCGATCCGGGCTTCTTCGTCGGCGTCGGCAAGACCCACTCGGGCCGCTTCCTCGTCATCGACAGCCACGACCACGAAACCTCGGAGGTGCGGCTCGTGCCGGCGGACGATTCCGCCGCCGCGCCGGTCCTCGTCGCCGCCCGCGACCCGAAGGTCGAGTATGGGGTCGAGGACGACGGCGACGGCAACCTCTACATCCTCACCAACGCGGACGACGCGGAGGACTTCAAGATCGTCACCGCGCCGCTGACGACCCCCGGGCGCGCCTACTGGCGCGACGTGGTGGCCCACCAGCAGGGCCGGCTTATCCTGTCCATGACCGTGTTCAAGGGCCGGATGGTGCGCCTGGAGCGGGAGGGCGGCCTGCCGCGCATCCTCATCCGCGAGCTGAAGTCGGCCGAGGAGCACGCGATCCGCTTCGACGAGGAGGCCTATTCGCTCGGCGTGTCGGACGGCTACGAGTTCGACACCACCACGGTGCGCTTCACCTATTCGTCGCCGACCACGCCGGCCCAGGTCTACGACTACGACATGGTGACCCGCGACCGGGAGCTGCGGAAGACCCAGGAGGTGCCGTCCGGCCACGAGCCGGAGGACTACGTGGCCCGGCGCATCCTGGCCCCGGCGGCCGACGGCGAGACGGTGCCGATCACCCTCGTCTACCGCAAGGACACGCCGGTCGACGGATCCGCGCCGCTCCTCCTCTACGGCTACGGCGCCTACGGCATCAGCATGCCGGCGGGCTTCTCCACGTCCATCCTCAGCCTCGTGGACCGCGGCTTCGTCTACGCCACCGCCCACATCCGCGGCGGCAAGGACAAGGGCTACTACTGGTACCGGGACGGCAAGCGCGAGAAGAAGGCGAACACGTTCACCGACTTCATCGCCGCCGGCGAGCATCTCGCCGCCGAAGGCTTCACCAGCCGCGGCCGCATCGTCGCCATGGGCGGGTCGGCCGGCGGCATGCTGATGGGCGCGGTCGCCAACATGGCACCGGACCTCTTCGCCGGCGTCGTCGCCGTCGTGCCGTTCGTGGACGTGCTCAACACCATGCTGGACGACACCCTCCCCCTCACCCCGCCGGAGTGGCCCGAATGGGGCAATCCGATCGAGAGCGAGGAGGATTTCCGCCGCATCCTCTCCTACAGCCCGTACGAGAACGTGGAGGAAAAGGCCTATCCGCCGATCCTGGCGCTCGCCGGCCTCACGGACCCGCGGGTGACCTACTGGGAGTCGGCCAAGTGGGTCGCCCGGCTGCGGGAGCGCAAGACGGACGACAACCCGCTCCTCCTCCAGGTCAACATGGACGCCGGCCACGGCGGCGCGTCCGGCCGGTTCGACAGCCTGAAGGAGGTTGCGCTGCGCTACGCCTTCGCCCTGAAGGTGGTCGGCAAAGCGTGATCGCAAGCGGCTGATCGGCCGCGGCGGTCTCCGCGTATCGGTGAAGACACCGCACCCGGAGACCGTCCATGCCCGTCGATCGCCGCGCCCTCGGCCGCTTCGCCCTCGGCGCCCTGCTGGCCCCCGCCCTCCCCCGCGCCGCCGCCGCGGCGGACGGTCCGCCGCTCGTCCTGGAGGACTTCTTCACCGGCCGCACCCGGGGCGAGGGCCTGTTCGAGAGCGATCTCGCCGGGGTCCGCCGCCCCTTCACGGTCGACACGGTCGGCACGTTCGACGGGCGGACGCTGATACTGACCGAATACATCGCCTATGCGGACGGCCAGAAGGAGACGGCGGTCTGGCGGTTCGACAAGACCGGCCCCGCCACCTACGACGGCCAGCGCAGCCGCGTCGCCGGGGTCGTGCCGGTCCGGGCGGAGGGCGGGGTCGTCCGCATGGGCTACGTGGCCGAGGTCACCGGCACCGACGGCAAGCCGCTGAAGCTGCGGTTCGAGGACACCCTCCGGCTGATCGACGAAACGACGCTCCTCAACACCGCGGCGGTGCGCTTCCTCGGCCTCACGGTCGGCAAGGTGGAGGTCACTTTCCTCAAGCGCCGTTGAACAATAGACGATTTTTCCAGTCGATCGGCCTTCTGGCGAGGCTGTCGCAGCCCTAAATCCGGTGAGCGGCGTTGCCCGTTCCGGGTCGAGCCTCTATGGTCCCGGCCAGCGGTCGACCTCCACCGCGACGCCCGCCCCTTTCGTCCCTGATCCAATCTCAAGGAGACGTTTCATGGCCTTCGAACTGCCCGAACTTCCCTACTCCTATGACGCGCTGGCGCCCTACATGTCGCGCGAGACCCTGGAGTTCCATCACGACAAGCATCACCTCGCTTACGTGAACAACGGCAACAACCTCCTCAAGGGCACCGAATTCGAGGGCAAGAGCGTGGAGGAGGTCGTCGTGGGCTCCTTCGGCAAGAATGCGGGCCTCTTCAACAACGCCGGCCAGCACTACAACCACATCCATTTCTGGAAGTGGATGAAGCCGAACGGCGGCGGCGCCATTCCGGGCGAGTTGGAGAAGAAGATCGTCGAGGACTTCGGCTCGGTCTCCAAGCTGCGCGAGGACTTCATCCAGGCCGGCGTCACCCAGTTCGGCTCCGGCTGGGCCTGGCTCGCCGTCAAGGACGGCAAGCTCGTCGTCACCAAGACCCCGAACGGCGAGAACCCGCTGGTGCACGGCGCCACCCCGATCCTCGGCGTCGACGTCTGGGAGCATTCCTACTACATCGACTACCGCAACCTGCGGCCGAAGTACCTGGAAGCCTTCTTCGACAATCTGGTGAACTGGGACTACGTGGCCGAGCTCTACAGCAAGGCCTGATCCTCACGCTTGCCCGTCATCCGGCGGCCGCCCTCTTCGGGCGGCCGCCTTTATTGTCCTGTAACCACAGAAATACCTTCAGTTTACTGCATATTTATCTGAAACCCGTCCTTCAGATCTGCCCGGATAGTTTGGGTGCAGAGTAAAGGATAGGGAACACGCAATGGATAGCTCGAGCCTCGCCAAGTGCCGCATTCTTGTCGTCGGTCAGGGCTTCCTGACCCGTCCGGTCGCCAAGATGCTGATCGAGCACGGCTTCACGTCCGTCGTCGAGCAACATGACGAGAACGACGCCTACACGCTCATGCGGGCGACCCGCCTCGATGTTCTGATCCAGACGGTGATCATGCCGAACCCGGAGGGCTTCCCGCTGATTCAGAAGCTGCGCAACGACGCGGCCCTGCCGAACCGCATGTTCGCCGCCCTCGTCGTGGCGACCGGCAGCACCACGGACGGCGCGCGCCGAGCGATCTCCGCCGGCGCGGATCACATCCTGAAGAGCCCCGTCACCGGCGGGCTCCTGCTCGCCAAGATCTCGACGCTGATTACGCAGCCGCGCGACTACCTGACCCTGAAGTCCGGCTACGTCGGTCCGTGCCGCCGTCGAAAGGCGGCTTTCGAGGTCGCCGAGGACCGCAGGGTGTCCGACGCCGCGCGCGTTCACCTGAGGCCGCTCGTCGCCGAAGACAGCCCTTGAGCCGACGCCGGACGAACGGCGACCAGGGTGCGGTCTAATCGACCCGGGTCGCCGCCGGCGCGGTGTCGTTGGCGGCGATCTCCAGCACCATCTTGCGGCGAACAGCTTCGGGAAAACTGGTCGTCTCGTCCGCCACCACCACGAAGGCGCCCGGGCCGCCGATCACGTCGCGTTCGTAGTGCGCGCTGAGGGGCTCGCCGTTGACCCGCCGCACCATGCCGCCCGGCCGCTGGATGACGAGGCCGTTGATCGTCACGCCCTTGGCCACCGCCTCGTCGCGGGACACCTGCACCGGCCGGCCGCCGATGTTCGGGCCGTCGCCGGAGACGTCGATCACGGCCTTCAGGCCCTCGTAGGCGTTGTTCTCGATCAGATAGACGGAAAAGTCGATCGCCGCCGAGATGGAGTTGTAGCCGTAGGCCGCCCGAGGGCGCGTCACCAGCTTGTCGGCGAACACCTTGGCGGACGCCTCGTCCGACACGACCGACCAGTCCACGATCACGTGCTGGGAGGTCGGGCCGCCCCATTCCACGTAGGCGACGGCGATCCGGCCGGTGAGGCCCGCCTGGATGGCGTCCAGCACCTCCCGGCTCATGATGGCGTCCGCATAGCCGCGCCGCTGGAGGGCGAGTTCGTCGTCGTCGATGGAGCCGGACCCGTCGGCGGCGAGCACCAGTTCCAGGTCCACCTCCTCGGCCGCAGCCGGGTGCTCGACCGCCAGCGGCGAAAGGATCAAGAGGGTCGCGAAGGCAAGCGCGGTCTTCAGCATGGCCGTCTCCCGGTTGACCCGCTCGATGGTGGGGCCGGGGACGGGATCGTCAAGGCGCGGAGGTGCTGCCGAGTACGCAGAACGGCGGTTTCGGCCCGCCGATCCGGTCACGAATGCGCGAAGTCGAAGTAGAGCTCTCGCGCCCGGCGCGCCACAGGCCCCGGCTGCAGGTCGCGATCCTCGAACCGCGTCACCGGCATCACCTTGGAATAGTTGCCCGACGCGAAGATCTCGTCGGCTTCCAGCACGTCCGACACCTTCACGATCGTCTCGTGGACGGCGAAGCCGTCCTTGCGCAGAAGATCGGCCACCCGGCTCCGCGTGATGCCCGCCAGGAAGGTGCCGTTCGCCGCCGGCGTCAGCACCGCCCCGTCCTTGACGATGAACACGTTCGCGGTGGCGAACTCGGCGACGTTGCCGAGCATGTCGCAGACGAGCGCGTTGTCGTAACCCTTGGACTTGGCCTCCATCAGTGCCCGCCCGTTGTTCGGGTAGAGGCAGCCGGCCTTGGCGTCGAGCGGGGCGGTCTCCGGCAGCGGCCGGCGGAAGCGCGTCGTCGTCGCCGAGAAGCCGGTCGGCTCCGGCAGGGGCGCTTCGTAGAGCACCATGGCGAAGCGCGTGCTTTCGGCGAGCGGCGGCACGGACATGAAGCCGCCCTCCTCCGCCCAGTAGGTCGGCCGCACGTAGAGCGCCGTCCTGCCGTCGAAGCGGGTGAAGCCGTCGCGGGCGATTTCGGCGATCTCCTCCGGGCGCCTAGTGGCCATCAAGCCCAGCGCCTCGGCGCTCCGGTTCACGCGCCGGCAGTGGAGGTCGAGGTCCGGGGCGACGCCGTCGAAGAACCGCGCCCCGTCGAACACGGACGATCCCAGCCAGAAGGCGTGGGTGCGCGGCCCCATGATCGGCACGTTGCCCTCGTGCCAGGCGCCGTCCAGAAACGTCCAGGTCTTCGACCACTCAGCCATGGTGTCCGTCACTCCCAAGGTGCGCGTCGGCGCGGGGCCGCTACTCAAGGCTTTCCGGCGGCGGCGGTCAACCTGTCCGAAGCAGCGACTGTGCACCCGCCGCCCGGTCGGATAAGGTCCGCCCCGGTGGAAGGCGGCGAAAGCCGGCCGCCATCGTGGGAGATTGATCCATGGCATTCGCGGTTTATGTGTTCGACGCCTATGGAACCGTGTTCGACGTGCATGCTGCCGTCCGCCGCCACGCGGCCGCCCTCGGGCCGGACGCCCAGCGCCTGTCGGACCTCTGGCGACAGAAGCAGCTCGAGTACTCCTGGGTGCGCACCCTGGCCGGCACCTACAAGAGCTTCTGGCACCTGACCGAGGACGCGCTCGACACCGCCTTCGCCGCCTACCCGTCCGCCGACCGGAGCCTGCGCGACACGCTGCTCGACGCCTACCGGACGCTCGACTGCTACCCGGAGGTGCCGCACGTCCTGAAGGACCTGAAGGCCGACGGCGCGCGCCTCGCGATCCTCTCCAACGGCTCGCCCCGCATGCTGGACCAGGCCGTCCGGGCCGCCGGCCTGGAGTCGGTGATCGACGACGTGCTCTCGGTCGACGAGATCCGCATCTACAAGCCCGACCCGCGCGTCTACGAGATCGCCACCACCCGCTACCGGGTGTTCCCGAACGCGATCTCCTTCCAGTCGTCCAACCGCTGGGATGTGGCGGGCGCGTCCCGGTTCGGCTTCCGCACCGTCTGGATCAACCGCGCCGGCGCCGTGGACGAGTACCCCGACATGGCCCCCGCCGCCGTCCTGAAGGACCTGAAGGGCCTGACGTCGCTGTCCTGACGTCAGGCTGCCCTCAGTGCGGATTGCAGCCCACCACGTGGGGGTGGTGCCGCGCCGGGCGCGCGGCGGCGTCTCAATAGGCCACTGTGGCGATGTCGGTCCGGGAGAAGTCCGCGCCCTTGAAGAGCAGCGGCAGTCCGCGCTGGCGGGCGAGCGCATAGGCGAAGCAGTCGCCGAAGTTGAGCCCCGCCGGATGCCGCCCCTTGCCATAGGCCTCGAAAGCCGCCCAGGCGAGCCGCACCTGATCGGCGTCGACGGGAACGATGGTGACGCCGAAGAGGTCCAGCCAGTCCTCGTAGACGGTACGCGGAAGGACCGGCTCCCGACGGGCGCACACGATCCCGAGTTCGACCGCCGAACCGGCCGACATCAGCGGACGGTCGGTCCTGGCCATCGCCGCGACGAGACGCTCCGCCTCCGGTTCCCGCGTCAGGATGGCGAGCACCGCTGACGTGTCGAGGATCATCGCGGACGACCGTCCTCGTCGTACATCTCCGCATCGATTTCCGCCATGGTCGTGCCGCCAGGCGTCAGCCCCTTGTCCGCCCAGAACTGGCGGACGGCCGCGAGCAGTTTTTCCTGGCGCGCGGCCACGGCGTCGTGATCCGCAGCACGGACGGCGTCGAGATCCTTCTCCAGGGCATCGACTACCGCCCTGGTCATGCTCACGCCGCGCCGTTCGGCCAGTTCCCGGGCCAACTCATGGGCGCGTGGGTCCTTGATATTCAGCACGGTAGAAGTTTCCATATGCTTCTACCAATCTAGGGCGAGGGGCGGGCGAGCACAAGGCCCGCCCGCAACCGCGCCTCACTCCGCCGCCGCGCGCCCCTCGTAACCGAGCTGCGCGCTCAGCTTCGCCAGCAGCTTCTCGGCCGCCTCCGCGATCACCGTGCCCGGCGGGAAGATGGCCGCCGCGCCCGCCTCCTCGAGGGCCGGGTAGTCCTGCGGCGGGATCACGCCGCCAACGACGATCATGATGTCCGGCCGGCCCTGCTCGGTCAGCGCCTGCTTCAGCGCCGGCACCAGGGTCAGGTGTCCGGCGGCCAGCGAGGACACGCCCACCACGTGCACGTCGTTCTCCACCGCCTGGCGCGCCGCCTCGTCGGGCGTCGCGAACAGCGGTCCGATGTCCACGTCGAAGCCGAGGTCCGCGAAGGCCGAGGCGATCACCTTCTGGCCGCGGTCGTGCCCGTCCTGGCCCATCTTGGCGACAAGGATGCGCGGCCTGCGGCCGTCGTTCTCCTCGAACGCCGTCACGGCGTCCTGCACGCGCTTCATCACGTCGGTCATGCGCGCCGCCTCCCGCTTGTAGACGCCGGAGATCGCCCGGATCTCCGCCTTGTGCCGCCCCCACACCGTTTCCAGGGCGAGGCTGATCTCGCCCACCGTCGCCTTGGCGCGTCCCGCCTCGATGGCGAGGGCCAGCAGGTTGCCGGTGCCCTCCCCCGCCGCCCGGGTCAGGGCGGCGAGCGCGGCCTCCACCGCCTTCGGGTCGCGCTCGGCGCGCAGCCGCTCCAGCTTGGCGATCTGGGCGGTCCGCACGGCGGAGTTGTCCACCTTCAGGAGGTGGATGTCGTCCTCGCCGCCCGGCCGGTATTTGTTGACGCCGATCACCGGCTGGGCGCCGCTGTCGATACGCGCCTGGGTCTTGGCGGCCGCTTCCTCGATGCGGAGCTTCGGGATGCCCGCCTCGATAGCCTTCGCCATGCCGCCCAGATCCTCCACCTCCTTGATGTGGGCGAGCGCCCGGTTGGCGAGGTCGTAGGTCAGCTTCTCCACGTAGTAGCTGCCGCCCCAGGGATCGATCATCTTGGTGTTGCCGGTCTCCTCGGCCAGCACGATCTGGGTGTTTCGGGCGATGCGGGCGGAGAAGTCGGTCGGCAGCGCCAGGGCTTCGTCAAGGCCGTTGGTGTGCAGCGACTGTGTGTGCCCCTGGGTCGCCGCCATGGCTTCGACGCAGGTGCGCACCACGTTGTTGTAGACGTCCTGCGCCGTCAGCGACCAGCCGGACGTCTGCGAATGGGTGCGCAGGCTGAGCGCGCGGTCGTCCTTGGGGTCGAACTCGCGCTTCACCAGGATGGACCAGAGCAGGCGGGCCGCCCGCATCTTGGCCACCTCCATGAAGAAGTTCATGCCGATGGCCCAGAAGAACGACAGCCGCGGCGCGAACTTGTCCACCTTCAGCCCGGCGGCGAGCCCCGCGCGGATGTACTCGATGCCGTCCGCCAGCGTATAGGCGAGTTCCAGGTCCGCCGTCGCGCCGGCCTCCTGCATGTGGTAGCCGGAGATGGAGATCGAGTTGAACTTCGGCATGTGCTGGCTGGTGTAGCCGAAGATGTCCGAGATGATCCGCATGGAGGGCACGGGCGGATAGATGTAGGTGTTCCGGACCATGAACTCCTTCAGGATGTCGTTCTGAATGGTCCCGGACAGCTTCTCCGGCCCGACGCCCTGCTCCTCCGCCGCCACCACGAACAGCGCCAGGATCGGCAGGACCGCCCCGTTCATGGTCATGGACACGGACATCTGGTCGAGCGGGATGCGGTCGAACAGGATGCGCATATCGTAGATGGAGTCGATGGCGACGCCCGCCATGCCGACGTCGCCGGCGACGCGCGGATGATCGCTGTCGTAGCCCCGATGGGTGGCGAGGTCGAAGGCGACCGAGAGGCCCTTCTGGCCCTGCTCCAGGTTGCGCCGGTAGAAGGCGTTCGAGTCCTCCGCCGTGGAGAAGCCCGCGTACTGGCGGATCGTCCAGGGCTGCTGCACGTACATGGTCGGATAGGGCCCGCGCACGAACGGCGGCAGGCCCGGGAAGGTGTGCGGGTGCCTGAGGCCTTCCACGTCGGCGGCCGTGTAGATCGGCTTCACGTCGATCTCCTCCGGCGTGGTCCACACGTCGGTGGCGTCCGGACGGGCGGCCGGCTGGACAAGGCGGTAGGGGATGTCGGCGAAGGACGGCTTCTTCATCATCGGTCTATCCCCCATGATCACGCGATGGCCGCCGTCAGGCGGTGGTTGAGGTCCGTCAGCAGGGCGAGCACGTCGAGCCCTTCATGGACGAAGCGGTCGACTCCGGCGGCCCTCAAGGCCTCCTCGCCGTCCTTCGGCTTGCCCGCCAGGAAGACGATCTCGGCCCCGGCCGCCTTCAGCGCCGCGGCGGTGTCGGCCGCCAGTGTCGCATAGGTCCTGTCGTCGGAGCAGAGGCAGGCGATCCGCGCCCCGGAGGCCTTGAAGGCGGCGGCGGCGGCTTCGGCGCTCGTGTGCCCCTCCCGGGTCTCCGCCTCGATGCCGCCGGCCTCGAACAGGTTCTTCGCCCAGGTGGAGCGCACCGTGAACGACGCCACCGTGCCGAGGTTGGCGAGGAAGATCGCCGGCCGACGCCCCGTCGCCGCCAGCATGGCGTCGGAGCGGTCGCGGAGCGCCTCCCAGGGCTCCGCCGGCCGGGTGGCCTTGGCGAGCGGCGGGAACGGCGGCGGCGCCGCCGGCGGCAGCGGAGCCGCCACCGTGGGCATCAGTTCGTTGAGAAGCGGATAGGTGCTGACGCCGGTGATCGGCTCCCGGCGTCGGGCGACCGCGACCTTTCGGGTCTCGGCCTTCTCGGCGATGCGGCCGAGGATGGCGCCGGAGCGGATGCTCTCCGCGAGGCCGCCCTCCCGCTCGATCCGCCGGACCTCGTCCCAGGCCCGTTCGGCCAGTTCGTCGGTCAGCGCCTCGATGCCGCCGGCCCCGGCCGCTGGGTCGCCCACCCGGTGGATGTTCGACTCGTCCATCAGCACCGTCTGGACGTTGCGCGACAGGCGGCGCGCCGCCTCGTCCGGCAGGCCGAGAAGATCCGTGTGCGGCGTCGTCGTGATGGCGTCGGCTCCGCCCACCGCAGCCGCGAAGGTCGCGATGGTGGAGCGGATGATGTTCACCCAGGGATCGCGCTTGGCCGTCATGCGCCAGGCGGTCTCCACGTGCACGAAGGCGGGCGTCTGCGGCAGGCCCATGCTGTCCAGCACCAATGCCCAAAGCCGCCGGAAGGCCCGCAGTTTCGCGATTGTGAGGAACTGATTCTGGTCGGCGACCAGACGAAACTCGATTCGATTCGCCAAACTCACGAAATTTTTACTGGCTGGTGCATACCGTGACAATGTTTCAAAATGCAATATCCCGGTTGCGACCGCTATGGCTATTTGCTGCAGTTCCGACGCACCGACCGCATGCCATTCCTGACCACGTGCGGAGAGCGCACTCCCGCCCTGCGCGCACTCTGCATGAAGTGCTAATATGTCATTTATTGCATTGTCTTCAACATTTTGGTTTCGCAAACCTGCATATCCGGCGACTGCATTCGCGTAGGGATCCAAGCCGACGTGGAGAGTTTTCAATTTCTTTGGCGCGTCGTGCGATGCTACAACCTGAAGAAGTTGTTCCAAGATGGGAAGATGAGCATCCCGGACCGTCAAATGGACCGAGATCATGTCGAGGTAGACACCTTCCAGAACTCGCATTAATTTCCAATCGTCCGCCCTTAATGGGGTGGAGACCGGAACCGGGTTCAGAACGAGGTCGACGCCATCGGCGCCCGACACCAGTTCGTCCAGAAGAACGGCGTTCGTTTCGGCGGCGTCGCCCAGACGGACGCGCTGGATGATGGACCAGGGAACACCGGCACCTCTTGCGGTCTGCGGATCTCGATCTGCCCGGGGGGCGGCGAGAGGTGGAATGGCGATACCGTCGACTGTGACGGCCTGGAGACGCTCCAACGACAGAGCCCCGAGGGCTTTGGCGACCGCGTCCTCCCAGGCCCCGCGAGAAACGGGGGAAATGTCGTCGAAGTGACGGAGATCGATGTCCATGGATGTCACAGTCCTGGGCTCGGTTTCGGAAGAGATGCGTAGGACGGTATGCCGGCCTTATGAGACGTCGCCGAATTTGGCACAACTAGCCATAAGGCGGTGACACTCGAGGGTCACGGAGTAATTTGTCGCGCTTGGGCAGACCGTTGGCCGCATCTCTTACTAACGTTGAACTATCGTCGGGTAGGCGATCACCATGGATGAAACGTACAAGACTTCATCTCTGGGCGTTCGAGCGGCAATGCTCTACCCGTCGTCACAGACGTCAACTCGAGATCGGGTATAAAAAGCATGAATACACCTGACGAGATCCTTGCTGATGCAGTCGGCCTCCGGACCTGCTCCAGCGCCAACAGGATCTTCGACATCATCGAGCGGCGGCTTGTCAGCCACGGGGCCAGCCACATCCTGGTGACGGGTCTGCCCATGCCTGGCCGGCCGGTCGAGCCGCTGATCCTCCACATGAAGTGGCCCGATGTCCGGAGCGAGCGTGGCCAGCTGATCACCATCTCCAAGGGCGATCCGATCCTGGAGCGGTGCCGCGTGTCCCACCGTCCCTTCCTGGTCGACGGCGTGAGCATCTCCGGCCATTCCGATCTGGTCGGCGCGGCGGGCCCGGAGGCGGCCGCGCGAATTGTCGCTGTTCCCGTCAAGTCGATCCAGCCCTACCAGGCGGCCGTGATCGGCCTCGGCACGGCCCTGTCGCTGACCGAACTCGATCTGGTGGCCTTCGATTTCCTGTGCAATCAGGCTTTCCGCCGCCTGCGCGCGCTCGGCTTCCTGATCGACAGCCGCCCGGGTGACCTGTCCACCCGCGAGCGCAAGGTCCTGGAACTGACCGCCACCGGCAAGACCGCCCAGGAGATCGCCGAACTCCTCAACATCTCGCAGCGCACGGTGCACGCGCACCTGCAGAACGCGGGCGAGAAGCTGGATGCGTCGAACAAGACGCAGACCGTGGTCGAAGCCCTGCGCTACGGCCAGATCACGCTGGAGGACTGAGCCGGTCGACGGCTCGAGGCCAAGCCGGACAGCGTCCGGCCATGGAGCCGCGCCACCGGGGGGAGGCGCGGCTTCCGTAAGGGCTGACACGGGATCGCGGGTCGGGCCGCTATCGCGTCGAACGGACGGCCCCGGAGCCGATCGGGCGGGCCGGTCCTGCCCCTCGGTTCAGACGAACTGAGACAGCCCCGGAATGGAGTCGACGATCTCGTTGACCGTCTCCGGCCCCACCTTCTCCCGCGCGTGATCCACGAAGCTGCGCGTCACGCCCTGGATCTGCCCCATGTCCAGGCCGGCGTTCGACAGGGCGCTGAAGGCCGCCATGGCGCCGCCGCCGCCGAACAGGCCGCCGATGGCGCCCATCATGCCGCCGCCCGTCTGCTCGCCGCCCAGATAGTCCGCCACGCCGAGTTCGGCCGCCATCTCCTGCACCCGGCCGCTCGGTCCCTCGGCGTTCAGGAAATTGAGGATGATGCGGACGGCCGTCTCGGCGAGGTCCGGCGAGATGCCCACGTCCGAGCTGATCCGGCTGATGAGGTCGTTCATCGTCTCTCCCTGGCCGCCGGCGGGGGCGGCCGATGCTGGGCGCGTCGCGCCTCGGTTGCTCGTTCGGCCGGGACTGTCGCACCGCGGTCGGGACCCATCAAGATCGTGCCGCAACGGCAATCCGGCTTTTTTCCTGCTCGGCCGCGCCGCCTCGCGATCGCGCGGTCGGATCGTCCGCTCCGGCGACGTTGAGGCGCACATCCAGGATCTGTTAACAATAAATGCGAACGTGGCGAGGAGTCGACGATGCTTGAGGACGGGAAGGTCTTTGTCGGAGCAAGCTCCAAGCCGGAATATCTCACCCTGAAGCTCGCCAACCGGCACGGCATCGTCACGGGCGCCACCGGCACCGGCAAGACGGTGACCCTGCAGGTGCTGGCCCAGGGCTTGTCGGACGCCGGCGTGCCGGTCTTCTGCGCGGACGTGAAGGGCGACCTGTCGGGCCTCGCCGCCGTCGGCGAGGAGAAGGACTTCCTCGTGCAGCGCGCGCAGGACATCGGCTTCCTCGACCACTATCAGCTCGCCCCCGCGCCGGTGATCTTCTGGGACCTGTTCGGCCAGAAGGGCCACCCGATCCGCGCCACCGTGTCGGAGATGGGGCCGCTCCTCCTCGCTCGCCTCCTGCAGCTCAACGACACCCAGGAGGGCGTTCTCAACATCGCCTTCAAGATCGCCGACGACGAGGGACTGCTGCTCCTTGATCTCAAGGACTTGCGGTCGATGCTCGCCTACTTGCACGACAACACGGACGCCGTGTCGGCCCGCTACGGCAACGTCGCCAAGGCGACGATCGGGGCGATCCAGCGCCAGCTTCTGGTGCTGGAAACCCAGGGCGGCGACCATTTCTTCGGCGAGCCCGCCCTCGACATCGCCGACTTGATGCGCCTCACCGGCGACGGCCGCGGGGCCGTCAACGTGCTGGCGGCCGACACGCTGATGCAGACGCCGCGGCTCTACGCCACCTTCCTGCTCTGGCTGCTGTCGGAGCTCTTCGAGGAACTGCCCGAGGTGGGCGACCTCGACAAGCCCAAGCTCGTCTTCTTCTTCGACGAGGCGCACCTCCTGTTCGATGAGGCGCCAAAGGCCTTGCTGGAGAAGGTGGAACAGGTGGTGAAGCTGATCCGCTCCAAGGGCGTCGGCATCTATTTCGTCACCCAGAACCCGCTCGACGTGCCGGAAAGCGTGCTCGCCCAGCTCGGCAACCGCGTCCAGCACGCCCTGCGCGCCTACACTCCGCGCGAGCAGAAGGCGGTGCGGGTGGCGGCCGAGACCTTCCGGCCCAACCCGGCCTTCGACACGTTCGACGTCATCACCCAGCTCGCCGTCGGCGAGGCCCTCGTGTCCATGCTGGAGGGCAAGGGCGTGCCGTCCATGGTGGAGCGGACGCTGATCCGCCCGCCCTCCTCCCGCCTCGGCCCGCTGACCGACGAGGAGCGCGCCCAGATCACCGCCGCGAGCCCCCTCGCGGGCGCCTACGACGAGGTCCTCGACCGGGACTCCGCGTTCGAGATCCTCAAGGCCCGCGCCGAGGGCAAGCGCCTGGAGACGGTGACCGCCCGGCCCGCCGGCGGCCTCCGCAAGACCTCCACGGGCTTCCAGATCCCGGACTTCGGCTGGGGCCCGTCCTCCCGCCAACCCGCGCCGGAGCCGGCGGACGTCGAGGCGCCGTCCCGTCCGCCCCGCCTCGACGAATACGAATCGCCCGCCGAGCGCAAGCGGCGGGAGCGCGAGGAGACGCGGGCGGAACGGTCCTCCTCCGGCGGCCGCCAGACCGTGGTCGAGGCGGCCGTGAAGTCGGTGGTCCGCTCGGTCAGCACCCAGGTCGGGAACCAGCTCGGCAAGGCGATCCTGCGCGGCGTTCTCGGCGGCATCCTGAAAGGCTGAGCGGAACCGTCGCGGACGAGCCGCGCCCACCGCTCCCGGGCCTTGCAAAGCCGACCGGCGGCGTTAGACCTGGATCAGTCGCGGCGCGGGGCCGAAGCCGGCGTCGCCCCCAGTTTCAAGGAGCCGACATGGCGCTGACCCCGGTGCTTTCGCGTATCGACACCTCGTTCGACGACAGCCTCAAGCGGCTGTTCGACTTCATCCGCATCCCGTCGATCTCCACGGACCCGGCCCACGCCGCCGACTGCGCCCGCGGCGCCGAGTGGCTCGCCGGCGAACTCTCCGCCCTCGGCTTCGACGCGTCCGTGCGCCCGACCGCCGGCCACCCGATGGTCGTCGCCCACTGGACGAAGGCCGGGCCGGACAAGCCGCACGTGCTCTTCTACGCCCACTACGACGTCCAGCCGGTGGACCCGCTCCATCTCTGGGAGACGCCGCCGTTCGAGCCGCGCCTCGCCGAGGGGCCGGACGGCTCGCGGCGGATCGTCGGGCGCGGCGCCGCCGACGACAAGGGCCAGCTCCTGACCTTCGTGGAGGCGGCGCGCGCCCTGATCGCCGAGACCGGCGGCCTGCCGATCAACGTCACCATCCTCAGCGAAGGCGAGGAGGAGAGCGGCTCGCCGTCCCTCTTGCCGTTCCTGGAGGCGAACCGGGCGGAGCTCTCCCACGACGTGGCGCTCGTCTGCGACACCAACATGTGGGACCGTCAAACGCCCGCCATCACCACCATGCTGCGCGGGCTCGTCGGCGAGGAGGTGACCATCCACGCCGCCGACCAGGACCTCCACTCCGGCATGTTCGGCGGCCCGGCGCTCAACCCCATCCATGTGCTCGCGCGCATCCTGGCCGGCCTCCACGACGACGCCGGCCGCGTCACGCTGCCGGGCTTCTACGACGGCGTGCCGGAGATCCCGGACGACATCCGCCGCAACTGGGACGGCCTCGGCTTCGACGGCGACGCCTTCCTGGCCTCCGTCGGGCTCACGGCCCCCGCCGGCGAGGCGGGCCGGACCGTGCTGGAGAAGATCTGGGCCAGGCCGACCGCCGAGGTGAACGGCATCTCGGGCGGCTACGCCGGCGACGGCTTCAAGACCGTCCTGCCCGCCAAGGCCTCCGCCAAGGTCTCCTTCCGCCTCGTCGGCGACCAGGACCCGGTGGCGATCCGCGCCGCCTTCCGGGCCTACGTGACCGAGCGGCTGCCCGCGGGCGCCCGGGTGGAGTTCCACCCGCACGGCGGCAGCCCGGCGATCCGGCTCTCGTTCGACAATCCGGCCCTTGCGAAGGGCGCGGCCGCGCTCCAGGCGGAATGGGGCAAGCCGACGGCCATCATCGGCGGCGGCGGCTCCATCCCGGTGGTCGGCCTCTTCAAGTCGCTCCTCGGCATGGACAGCCTGATGGTGGGCTTCGGCCTTTCCGACGACCGGATCCACTCCCCGAACGAGAAGTACGACGTGACCAGCTACCACAAGGGCATCCGGTCCTGGGCGCGGATCATCGACGCGCTCGCCGGCTGACCGGATGGCATCACCCGCGCCCGGCTCCGTGCCGGGCCGCATGTCGCGTTTGCTCCCTCCCTCCAGCGTGGTAACCGTCTCGCCATGGGTTCTCGCCGCATCCCCAGCATCGTCGTTCTCGCATTCGCCCTTTCGGCCGCAGGCTGTTCCGCCGGGCTCGACATGGCCGTGGACGAGGGCGCGACCGGGACGGTGGACCTCCTCGCCCTCTCGGCCGAGGGCATCCGCGGCCTGCCGGCGGGAACCGGCTATTCGGAAGCCGCGGTGGAGGCGGCCCTTCCCGGGTTCGACGCGACGCCGGTCACCATGGCGACGGAGACGGACACCCTCGCCGCCCTCGCGCTCTTCCATGACGGTCTGCAGGTCGCCCAGGTGCTGCCGGGCGAGGGCGGCCGCATCGGCGCGGTGCACGGCGTCTCCGCGCGCCTTCGCGGCCCCGGCGGCGAGCATATCGGCATGACGCTCGCCGAGGCCCGTGTCGGCTCCGGCTCGTGCCGGATCGGCACGGGCAACTGGGTCGGCATGCCGATCTGTCCGTCCCGCGCGGCCCCGAACGTTTCCCTCGTCTTCTCCACCTCCGGCCTTGCCGCCACGGAGGCGGAGGCCCTGGCCACCGCCACGCTCCAGCGCATGATCTGGACCCCTCCCCCGGAAGGATCGTCATGAACGCCGCCACGCCCGCCGCAATCGACGTGGACACGCTGGTTGCCGGAGTGCTGGCCGGCGAGCGCGCCGTGCTCGCCCGCGCGATCACGCTGGTGGAGAGCCGGAAGCCGGCCCACCAGCCGGCGGCCCGCGCGCTCCTGCAGGCGCTCCTGCCGCACACCGGCAAGGCCTTCCGGGTCGGCATCACGGGCGTGCCGGGCGTCGGCAAGTCCACCACCATCGACCAGCTGGGCACCAACCTGACCGCCGCCGGCCACAAGGTGGCCGTGCTCGCGGTGGACCCGTCGTCCACCCGCACGGGCGGTTCCATTCTCGGCGACAAGACGCGCATGGCGCGCCTCGCGGTGGACCGGAACGCCTACGTGCGCCCCTCCCCGTCCGCCGGCACCCTCGGCGGCGTCGCCGCGAAGACGCGCGAGACCATGCTTCTCTGCGAGGCCGCCGGCTTCGACGTGATCCTCGTCGAGACCGTGGGCGTCGGCCAGTCGGAGACCGCCGTCGCCGACATGGTGGACGTCTTCCTCGTCCTCATGCTGCCCGGCGCCGGCGACGAGCTGCAGGGCATCAAGAAGGGCATCATCGAACTCGCCGACCTGATCGCCGTCAACAAGGCCGAGGGCGACGCCGCCATCCGCGCGCGGGCCGCCGCCACCGAGTACCGGGCCGCCCTCCACATCCTGGCCCCTGCGTCTCCCGACTGGACCCCGCCGGTCCTCACCATCTCGGGCCTCGCCAACGAGGGCCTCGACAAGCTCTGGGGCGAGGTGGAGCGGCATCGCGCCGTGACGGAGGCGTCGGGCGCCTTCCAGGCCAAGCGTCGCCAGCAGCAGGTCCACTGGATGCGCCAGATGATCAACGACCGCTTCCACGAGCGCCTGACCCGCGACCCCGAGATCCGCCGCGCCATCGACGAGCGCGAGGCGCGCGTGGGCGACGGCACCCTGTCCGCCAGCGTCGCCGCGGCCGAGGTGGCGGAGATGCTGGGGCTGTGAGGATGCCGGAGCGGGCGATCGGCTGAGCAATGACCGCGACCCCCATCCTTCCCCTCAGGGGAAGGTGGACGGCGAAGCCGGCCGGAAGGGGTCGTCTTTCTTCCTGATCGTCGAACCTGATTTCAAGGCCGTTCAGCTCGACAGCCGAACAGCCGAGAACGCCGGGCTTCTTCGGGACGGAGAGGCTTACCCGTGCCTCCGATCCGGGAATTCAGGGGCGGCGGTCGCCTGACCGCCGCCCCGGGTGCGTTTCTCAGCTGAAGCGGTTGATCAGCGCTTCCAGGTATTCCTGCTTCCCGCTCTTCGGCTGCGGATTTACGCCGTTCGTCTCCACGTAGGCGGCCATGTCCTCCAGGGTCTTCTCGCCCTTGAGGATCGACTGCCCCAGGTCGCCCTGCCAGCCGGCGTAGCGGTCGGCGACGAACCGGTCGAGGGTGCCGTCCTCGATGATGGCGGCGGCGTTGAGGAGAGCCTTGGCGGCGGCGTCCATGGACGACG
Source organism: Chthonobacter rhizosphaerae (assembly GCF_013839525.1). Classification (GTDB taxonomy): domain Bacteria; phylum Pseudomonadota; class Alphaproteobacteria; order Rhizobiales; family Pleomorphomonadaceae; genus Chthonobacter; species Chthonobacter rhizosphaerae. The sequence continues at coordinate 45,949 of NZ_JACDIS010000016.1, read as the reverse complement.
CGTGGGCGATGATCAGGTCTTCCGGATCCAGCGACTGGCGACGGACCTTGGAGTCGAAGTTGAGGCCGCCCGTGGTGAAGCCGCCGGCGCGGATGATCTCCAGCATGGCGCGGGTCAGCTCCGGCACGCTCATGGCGAACTGGTCCGTGTCCCAGCCGACCAGCTCGTCGCCGCGGTTGAGGTCCACCGAGCCGAAGATGCCGAGGGCGGCTGCCATCGCCAGTTCGTGCTCGAACGAGTGACCGGCCAGGATGGCGTGGTTCTGCTCCACGTTGACCTTGACCTCCTTCTCCAGCCCGTAGGCCTTCAGGAAGCCGTACACGGTCTGGACGTCGAAGTCGTACTGGTGCTTCGTCGGCTCGCGCGGCTTCGGCTCGATCAGGATGGCGCCGTCGAAGCCGATCTTGTGCTTGTAGTCCACCACCATGGAAAGGAAGCGGCCCGCCTGGTCCATCTCGCTCTTCAGGTTGGTGTTGAGCAGCGTCTCGTAGCCCTCGCGGCCGCCCCAGAGCACGTAGTTCTCGCCGCCGAGCTCGCGGGTCACGTCCATGGCGTTCTTCACCTGGGCGGCGGAGTAGGCGAACACCTCCGGATCCGGGTTGGTGGCCGCGCCGGCCATGAAGCGCCGGTTGGAGAAGAGGTTGGCGGTACCCCAGAGAAGCTTGATGCCGGTCTCCTCCTGCTTCCTGGCGAAGATCTCGGCGATCTCGCGCACGTTCCGGTTCGACTCGGCGAGGGTCGAGCCTTCCGGCGCGATGTCGCGGTCGTGGAAGGAGTAGAACGGCACGTCCAGGATCGTGAAGAGATCGAAGGCCACGTCGGCCTTCTGGCGGGCGAGCGCCATCACGTCGCTGCCGTGCATCCAGGGACGCTCGAAGGTCTCGCCGCCGAACGGATCACCGCCCGGCCAGGTGAACGAGTGCCAGTAGCAGATCGCGAAGCGCAGATGCTGCTCCATCGTCTTGCCGAGCACGACCTTGTTCTTGTCGTACCAGCGGTAGGCGAGCGGGTTCTTGGACTCCGGCCCCTCGTAGGCGAGCGGCGTCGGGTTGGAGAAGAAGGGGGCGTTCATGCGTGAGGCTCCTGTGAAGGCCTGTGACGGTCAGACGACCTGGCGGATGGCGGGGAAGAGGCGGCGGTAGCGGTCGTAGGCCTCCTCGTAGGGCCCGACGAGCGCCGGGTCCGGATCGATGGTGCGCGCGACCGGCGGCGGCGTGAGCGTCTCCAGCGGGTCGTCGCCGGTGGCGGCGATGCGGCCGAGACGCGCGGCCCCGAAGGCGCCGCCGGCGTCCGCTTCCTTCGTCACGTCGAGCGGCCTGTTCAGCACGGACGCCAGGATGGCGAGCCAGGCCTCCGACCGGGAACCGCCGCCGACCGCGAAGGCGCGGTCGATCTCGGTGCCGGCGTCGGAGAGGACGCGCAGACAGTCGCGGAACGCGAAGGCGACGCCTTCCAGCACCGCCTGGGTGAGCGTGGCGCGGGTCGTCTCATGGCCGAGGCCGATGAAGGCGCCCCGGGCGCCGGCGTCGTTGTGCGGTGTGCGCTCGCCGGAAAGGTAGGGCAGGAAGAGCACCGGCGACGGGGCCGTCGGCTTCGGGTCGAGCGGCGAGGTCAGGGTCGGCGCCGGCGCTTCCAGGATGTGCGACAGCCACTCCAGGCTGGCGGTGGCCGAAAGGATCACGCCCATCTGGTGCCAGGTGTCCGGAACCGCATGGCAGAAGGCGTGCACCGCGCCCTCGGTGTTCGGCAGGAAGGAGGCGTTGGAGACGAACAGCACGCCGGAGGTGCCGAGCGACGCGAAGGCCGCGCCGGGCTTCACCGCCCCCATGCCGACGGCGCTCGCGGCGTTGTCGCCGCCTCCGCCCGCCACCACCGGCGGCGTAGTCATGCCCCAGCGGGCCGCAAGCGCGGGCAGCAGCGTGCCGGAGGCCGCCGTGCCCTCCACTAGGCGTGGCATCTGCGAGCGGGAGAGCCCGGTGGCGGCCAGCAGCGTGTCAGACCAGTCGCGCCCGGCGACGTCGAGCCACAGGGTGCCGGCGGCGTCCGACATGTCGGAGACGTAGTCGCCGACGAGCTTCAGCCGCACATAGTCCTTGGGCAGCAGCACCTTGGCGACGCGCTTGAACACGTCCGGCTCGTGCCGCGACACCCAGAGCAGCTTCGGCGCGGTGAAGCCCGGCATGGCGATGTTGCCGGCGATCGCGCGGGAGTTCGGGGCGACGCGCTCCAGGAGCGCGCATTCGGTGGCCGACCGGCCGTCGTTCCACAGGATGGCCGGGCGCAGCGGCTTGTCGGCCTCGTCGAGGAGGGTGGCGCCATGCATCTGGCCGGAGAGGCCGATGCCCTTCACGTCCGAAAGTTCGGTCGCGTTGGACCGCTTCAGGGCGTCCATGGCCTTGAAGGTGGCGGTGACCCAGGTGTCCGGATCCTGCTCCGACCAGCCCGGGTTCGGGCGGGACACCTCGAGCGCCACCGACTGGCTGGCGATCACCCGCTCGGCCTCGTCGATGAGGACGACCTTGACCGACGACGTTCCCACGTCGACGCCTATGTAGTGGGCCATGCCGCTTCCTCCCTGATGTGATTTCTCATTGGCCGATTGAATTACGGCAGATTGTCTCGCAGGTAAACCTCAATCCGGATCCGCTCCTGGTCGTCCAGCACGGGGAAGCCGTTGATCAACGCCTGAAGCACGCGCGCGGCCGACCGGGCCTCGTGCCGCGGGTCCTGGCCGATCACCGCGTCGATGGTGCCGCGCAGGAGCGCGGAGCGGCTTTCCTGGGTGAGTTCGTGGGCGACGAACACCACCTCCCGGGCCCGGCCTGCCGCTTCCAGGGCGCGAATGACGCCGCCGGTGCCGGCGCCGACGTTGTAGAGGCCGGCGAGGTCCGGATGATCGTGCAGGAGATCGCGGACGAGATGGGCCACCCGCTCCGGATCGTCACGCCCTTCCCGGACCGCGATGACCTCGACGTCGGGGAAGTCCTGGGCGATCACCTGCTCGAACCCGAAGCAGCGTTCCGCATGGTCCCGGAGCGCGAACGACCCGGTGATGAAGGCCACCTTGCCGCGCCGGTTCGGCAGGAAACGGGCGGTCAGCGACCCGGCCGTCCGCCCGGCGGCCGTGTTGTCGATACCCACGTAACGGTCCCGGAGCGAGCCCGGCACGTCGGACACCAGCGTCACCACGCGCACGCCCGCGCGCGTCAACGCGTTGATGGCCTCCTTCACGGCGGGATGGTCGAGCGCCACGACGGCGATTCCGTCGTAGCCGTCGCCGCCGGCCCGCTCCAGGGCGGCGGCGAGCACAGGACCGTCGAACACGTCGACGGTGCGGACGTCGAACGTGCTGCCGGCGAACGGCAGCCATTCGCGCAGTTGGCCGACGCCGTCGGTGAGGCTGGTGAAGAACGGGTTTCCGCCAAGCGGCAGCAGGAAGAGAGTGCGGCTCGGCGCGGGCTGGACGCGCGAGGCGAGGCTCGACGGCGCATAGCCGAGCTGGCGGATCGCCGCCTCAACCCGGGCCACCGTGTCGCCGCGCACCCCCTCGCGGCGGTTCAGGACGCGGTCCACGGTGGCGATGCTCACGCCCGCCGCATCGGCCACGTCCTTCAGCGTCACCTTCATGGCCGGGCCTCCTCTGCTCTGATTTGATCAGTAGCGCGAGGGGATCCCATCGTCAATCCGACCGCCCCTCATCGGGGGCGGTCCGCGTGGGTCCAACCTGTCACATTCAACCGGCCGAATTAAACTTAGGGCTATCGCGTCGGGCCGGCGAGGGCCTTCAGGTCCACGCTCTCGTCGGCGGCGAGCTCGGGCGGCAGGGGCGTTCCGGCGGCGAGCAGGCGGCGTCCGATCATGTGATCGGCGGGGCGGTCGACGCTGTCGATGGCGACGAGCCGGTCGCCAGCGTAGTGGAAGACGGAGAAGCGGCCCTCCTGCGGATTGCCGCGCACCACCGTCCGGTCCGCGCCGTGGGAGAGGCCGACCATCTGCAGCTTGGTCGGCCCCTGGTCGGACCAGAACCACGGCACCGAGCGGTAGGGGTCCGGCTTGTGAAGAAGCGCCAGGGCGGCGTGGCGCGACTGGTCGGTGGCGTTCTGCACCGATTCCACGCGGAGCCGCCGCCCGGCCTGCCAGTGGTCGAACACCACGCCGTCGCCGCTCGCCACGATGGTGTGGTCGGACGTGACCGCGTGGTCGTCGACGAGCAGGCCGCCGTCCACCGCAAGGCCGGCCGCCTCGGCGATCTCCACGTTCGGGATCACGCCGATGCCGACGAGGACGAGGTCCGCCGGGATGGCCGACCCCTCCCCCGATCCGCGCACGGCCATAACCCGGCCGCGCTCGCCCTCGAACGACACGAGCGAGGTGTTCAGCCGCACGTCGATGCCGGCGGCGCGGTGGCGGGCGAGCATGATGGTGGATACCTCCGGCGCGACAGCCCGGCCCATGAGCCGCGGCGCCGCCTCCAGCACGGTCACGGCCTTGCCGAGGAGCGCGGCGGTCGCGGCCACCTCCAGGCCGATGAAGCCGCCGCCGACCACCACCACATCCTTCGCGGCGACCAGGGCCTCGCGCAGGATCCGGGCATCGGCGGTCGACCGGAGATAGAGGATGCCGTCGAGGTCGGCGCCGGGCACGGCCGGCTTGCGGACGCGGGCGCCGAGGGCGAGCGCCAGCCCCTCGTAGGGCACGGTCCGGCCATCGGAGAGGTGGATGGTGCGCGCCTGCCGGTCGATCGCGGTGGCGGTGACGGCGAGGTCCACGTCCACCCGGTTGGCGGCGTACCAGGCCTCCGGCTTGATCGGCAGGATTTCGGCGGACGTGTCCTTCAGGAAGGCCTTGGAGAGCGGCGGCCGCTGGTAGGGGATTTCCGCTTCCGCCGACACCAGTCGGATCGGTCCTTCGTAGCCCTCGCTGCGCAAGGACGCGACCAGGGCCGCGCCGGCGTGCCCACCACCCACAACCACGATCCCACCGACCATGCCGCTCTCCTGCGCAGACCTGCTTCAGAGTGCGTTTTTTCCAGAGCGTGACGACATCCTGCGATTTTTCGTCCGTCGCGCGGAAAAATGCACCGCTTCACCTTGTTGGACCGCATCCAGGCTGACACTAATCGGCCGATCGCGTCGCCGCCCGCACTGCGAAGTCTCGGTCCCGGATAGACCAGATTGCGCGGACAAAGACGACGGGAAAAGTGGGAGACACGACAGGTGCAGGATTTCGGTGCCGCCTTCGGGCTCGCGGCCTCTCTGCTTTTCAATGGCGATCCGGTGCTGATGGAGATCATCGGCCGGTCGCTCGCGGTCAGCCTCGGCGCCGTGGCCTGCGCCTGCCTCATCGGCCTGCCGCTCGGCGCGCTGGTGGGCTTTTCGCGGTTTCCGGGGCGGCGGGCGGTGATCGTCGCGCTCAATTCCCTGATGGGGCTGCCGCCGGTGGTGATCGGCCTCCTCGTCTACATGCTCCTGTCCCGCGCCGGGCCGCTCGGCTTTCTTGGCCTCCTCTACACGCCGACGGCCATGGTGATCGCCCAGGCGGTGCTGGTGACGCCGCTCGTCGCGGCGCTGGCCCGCCAGACGGTGGAGTCCCTCGCGCGCGACTATGACGAGACGTTCCGGTCGCTGGTGGTGCCCTGGCGGACGCGGCTCGCCACCCTCCTCTGGGACGGGCGTTCGGCCCTCGTCACCGTCGGCCTCGCCGGGTTCGGGCGGGCCATCGCCGAGGTCGGCGCGGTGATCGTGGTCGGCGGCAACATCGACCACGTGACCCGGGTGATGACGACGGCCATCGCGCTGGAAACCTCCAAGGGCGACCTCGCCCTCGCGCTGGCGCTCGGTTTCGTGCTGATGCTGGTGGCGCTCGGCGTCAACGGCGCGGTCATGGCCCTGAGGCTCCGGGCCGAGGAGGCCGGCCATGGCTGACGGCTGCCCGCCCAACCTCCAGGTCACGGGCCGCGCGTCGCCCTTGCTGCCGCTCGTGGTGCGGGAACTGGCGCTCCGCCGCGGCGATCAGCCGGTCCTGGCGTCCGTCACCTTCACCCTGCAGGGGGGCGGCGTCACCGTGCTGCTGGGGCCGAACGGCGCCGGCAAGAGCGTGCTCCTCAAGGCGCTCGACGGGCTGATCCTACCGGACGCCGGCACGGTGACCTGGGCCGGCCGGGCGCCGGACGACGTGGTGCGGCGGCGGATCGGCTTCGTGTTCCAGGATCCGGTGCTGCTCCGCCGGTCGGTCCTCGCCAATCTCACCTACGTGTCGGACCTCCGCCGCCTGCCCCGGAGCGCGGCCGAGACCGCACTGGCGGGCGTCGGCCTCACGGCCCTCGCGCACCGGCCCGCCCGGGTGCTTTCGGGCGGCGAACGCCAGCGGCTGGCGCTGGCGCGGGCGCTGGTGGACCGGCCGGACGTGCTGCTCCTCGACGAGCCGACCGCGAGCCTCGACCCGGCGTCGGTCGGCGCCATCGAGGCGGTGATCCGCCGGGAGGCTGCCTCCGGGACGGCGGTGGTCCTCGTCACTCACGACGTGGCGCAGGCCCGGCGGCTGGCCGACCGGGTGGTGTTCCTTCACGCCGGCCGCGTGACCGAGGAGACGCCGGCCGAGCGCTTCTTCGCCGGCCCCGCCAGCGAGGCCGCCAGGGCCTATCTGGCCGGACGGCTGCTTATCTGAGCTTTTTCTCGACCTTTATTGAGGAGACCGCCCGTGATTACTCGCCGCCATCTGTTCGGCCTGACGGCCGCCGCCCTCCTGTCCGCCATGGGGGCGGGCGCCGGCATCGCGGAGGAAAAGTCGATCCTGGTGCAGTCCACCACCTCGACGGCCAATTCCGGGCTGTTCGACCATCTGTTGCCGAAGTTCACCGAGAAGACCGGCATCCGGGTGGACGTGGTCGCCGTCGGCACCGGGCAGGCGATCAAGAACGCCCAGAACGGCGACGGCGACGTGCTGCTCGTCCATGCCAAGGCGGACGAGGAGGCGTTCGTGGCGGCAGGCTACGGCGTGAAGCGCTTCGACGTGATGTACAACGACTTCGTCATCGTCGGGCCGAAGGCCGATCCGGCCAAGGTGGCCGGCGGCAACGACGCCGCCGGAGCGTTGAAGGCGATCGCCGAGGCGGGGGCGCCGTTCGCCTCGCGCGGGGACGACAGCGGCACCCACAAGGCGGAGTTGAAGCTCTGGAAGGCGGCGGGCGTGGACGTGAAGGCCGCGTCCGGCACCTGGTATCGGGAGACCGGCTCCGGCATGGGGCAGACCCTGAACGTGGCGACCGGCATGGACGCCTACGCGCTGACCGACCGGGCGACCTGGGCTTCGTTCAAGAACAGAGGCGATCTCGCGATCCTGGTGGAAGGTGACGCGTCGCTCTTCAACCAGTATGGCGTGATCCTGGTGAACCCGGAGAAGATTCCGACGGTGAAGGCGGATCTCGGCCAAGTCTTCGTGGACTGGTTGATCTCCAAGGAAGGCCAGGCGGCCATCGCCGGGTTCAGAATCGACGGCGAGCAGCTCTTCTACCCGAACGCCGCGCCGTCCGGCACCTGACCGGGCGGAGCCGCGCGACGGCATTGATCGAGCGGGCCTTTGGGGCTAGCAAGGGCGACCGAGGCGGCGGGTCCTTCCGCCGCACCCGACCCTCTCTCATGGGCCCGATCCGATGCTTCTGAGCTGTGGCGACGCGCTGATCGACTTCGTTCCGGTGAAGGCCCAGGACGGGCGGGACGCCTATGTGCCGGTGGTGGGCGGCTCCTGCCTGAACATCGCCGTCGCGATGGCCCGGCTCGGCGTGCCGGCCGGCCTTGTGGGCGGCCTGTCCAAGGACATGTTCGGCCAGATGATCGCCGACCACGCGACCGCCTCCAAGGTGGATTTGCGCTATGTGGACCGGTCGGATACGGAGGCGACCCTGGCTTTCGTGCGGTTCGTGGACGGGGAACCGCACTACGCCTTCTACGACGAGACCACGGCCGCCCGGCTGTGGACCTACAAGGCCGGGTCGATTCCGTTCGCGGCGGTGGACGCCATCCATGTGGGGTCGACCACGCTGATCAACGATCCGGTGTCGACCTCCACGCTCGAAATGGCCAAGGCCGCCAGAGACTTGACCACCGTTTCCTTCGACCCGAACTGCCGGCCGTCGCTCGTCCGGGACAAGGCGGACTATGGCCGGCGGATGGAGGCGTTCGCCGCCAACGCGGACATCGTCCGCATGTCGGACGTGGACTTCGACTACTTGTACGGCGGCAGCGATTACGCTCCGAAGGCCGAGGCTCTTCTTTCGGGCGGCGCGACGCTGGTGATCGTGACGCGCGGCGGCAAGGGCGTGATCGCCTGGCACAAGACGGCCGGATGCGTGGAGGTGCCCGCCCCCAAGGTGGACGTGGTGGACACCATCGGCGCGGGCGACACCTTCCAGGGCACCACGCTGGTGGCCCTGAAGGAGGCCCAGTTGATCGAGCGCGAGGCGCTGGAAGGCGCGACGGCGGCGGACATCGCGAACGCGCTCGGGTTCGGCGTAAAGTGCGCCGCGATCACCTGCTCGCGCGCGGGCGCCAACCCGCCGTGGCGGCGCGAGCTGGATGCCGCCTAATCCGGAATGCCTTTGCGACGCCGCGGCTTACGCCAGGCGCGCGAGGTGGTTGTCGAACGCTACCGGCTCGGCGGCGACGGGCTTCAAGGCGAGGCCGTCGGCCGTTTCCAGCCGGGCCACCCGACCCGTGCCGGCCGTGACGACGAGGCCGGACGCCCGGGCCGCCGGGGCGAGACCGCAGCCGTCGCGAAAGGCGGCGTCTCCCAGATAGCGCCCGGACGCGGCGTCGAGCGCGAACACGAGATTGCCGCGCGGGGCCGAGAAGGCGACGGCGTCGCCGTCGGCGGACGCCGCGACCGAGCCGATATAGTTGCGGGTTCGCGGCCGGATCTCGGGTGGCAGCGAGAAGAGGTCCACGCCGGCGCCGGGGGTGAGCCGGCCGACCAGCGGCGGGTGCTCGGCCGGATCGCCCTCGTACTGGCCGCCGAACCAGACCGCGCCCCGGCGATCGACGGCGAGATGGCGGATCGAGAGCCGGCTCAAGGACTTGTCGAGGACCTGCGAGGCCAGGAGGCGGTGGCTTGACGCATCCATCAGGGTCAGCGACGGGGCCATGTCGGCGGCGTTGAGGTCGACGCGGCCGAAATCCGGATGGGTGTCGAGGCCGCCGTTGGCGATGGCGAGCGTGCGGCCGTCCGGCAGCCAGACCAGTTCGTGCGGGCCGACCCCGCCGGTCGGCACCTCCCCGAGACGGCGGAAATCCGCCTCGGCGGCATAGATGCCGACAACGCCGCGACCCGCCTCGAAGTCGTTCTCCGTGGCGTAGAGAAGAGATCCGTCGGCGGAAAAGACTCCGTGGCCGTAGAAGTGGCGGCCAGGAGCGCTGGAAAGGATCTTCGGCTCGCTCTCGCCAGCAAGATCGAAGACGACGGCAAATGTTCCGGGCCGACGGGCGAAGGCGATGCAGCGGCGGCGGACGGGATCGAAGGCGATGTCGTGGCCCCGGTCCGGGAGCGGGTGAAGGCGGCGGATCGTGCCGGCGTCGTCCAGGATGGCGACCGCATAGGCGCCGTCCGGCTGCTTGACGCAGGCGGCGAACAGAGGTTCGGCGGAGGGCTCGGCAGCATAGATCGCGCGTGGGCCGAGCAACGGCAAGGTGACGGCGCCGGCGATCATGTTGAGGATGGCGCGGCGGGACGGTTCGGCCATGATCAGTCACCGTCCAGAGAGTTGAAGCCTTGCTGGAGACCGAGTGCCGTTGCATAGGACTGGCCTATGGACGTCTTCAGGCTGGATGCGGCGATCCGGATATAGCCGAGCTTGTCGCGAAGGGTCTGGTCCTTGAAGGCCGTCTCGGCGTCCGCCGGGATGGACAGGGCGGCGGCGCGGGCCTGCCGGAGCTCCAAATCGACGGCGCCCACGAGCCAGCGGTCGTCCGCGCTTAACAGATCAGCGGCACTGCTGGCGGCCAATTCGTCCGAAATCGACTGGAGCGTGGCGGCCATGGTGGTGAACGTCTGGCCGCTTCGCCAGAAGGCGGACAGTTTCGGCTTGGCGCGCTGCGGGCTTTCGCCGAGGATGGACTTGACCTTCTGTTCGGCGATGATTTCGAGCGCGGTCGCCATGCTGGAGATCATCTCGCCGGCTGCTTCCTGGTGGGTGAGAAAGATCGGGTTGTCCGGGCCGGCGGTGACGAAGACGTCGCCGCTGCCGCCCGGCTGCCATCCGGCGGCGACCTCCGTCGCCAGGCGGGACACATTGGCGGCGATCGCGACGCCGTACCGGCAGCGGAACGCGGATTTCGTGTCGCCCGATGTCGTGAGGATGTCGGATCCGGTGCCGAACAGCACGAACTCCAGGGCGGTCAGCCCCTGGACGGCGACGGACTTGGCCGGGAGGGTGGCGGGGTCGGCGGCGGACGGATCCTCGGCGGCAAGGACCGCCTGCACCTGCTTCAGGCCGAGGCCACGCGGGTCCGGCCAAAAGGCGAGCTTCTCCAGCCGGTTGCCCTCGACGAGCGGGCCGTAGCGGAGCGGTTCGAGCGCCGCGAGCGCCTGGACGGCGCCGGCGAACGCGGCGCGGGCGTCTTCCAGCCCGGCGGCGGACGGGGTGGCGCAGGCCGCCGAGACGGCGGTCTCCAGGGCGTCAGAGGCGTCGCGGAAGCGCGCGGTCGCCGGGCGAATGTGATCGGCGATGATGTCGGCGACGAGCCGCGAATAGGCCTCCTCCTGTGGGGTCGTGTGGGACGATGTCGGATCGTCGTCGGCGGTCGCCGTCCCGAGGGGGACGACGAGGCCGGCGAGGATGGCGAAGAGGGCGAGCGTGACGCGGGAGGGCGGGTGCATGAGGTGTCTTCCTCAGAGCGAATGCAGGAATGCAATCAGGGCGTCGCGGTCGCGCTTCGACAGGCCGATCACATGCTCCCGGGCGGCGGCGGCTTCTCCCCCATGCCAGAGGATGGCCTCGAGGACCGAACGGGCGCGACCGTCGTGGAGGTATTCGGTGCGGCCGGAGACGGCCTCCGTGTGGCCGAGGCCCCAGAGCGGCGGCGTGCGCCACTCGCGGCCGGTGGCGTCGCCTTCGGCGAGACCGTCGGCGAGGTCGTCGCCCATGTCGTGGAGGAGGAGGTCGGTGTAGGGCCAGACCAGCTGGAAGGCGAGTTCCTTCAGGGCGGCATCGCGGCGGGTGACGAACTTCGGCGTGTGGCAGGACGCGCAGCCGGCCGCGTGGAACTGGCGCTTGCCGGCGAGGACCAGCGGGTCGGCCGCGGTCTCGCGCATGGGGACGGCCACCGTGCGGGCGTAGAAGGCGACGAGGTCGAGCACCGGGTCCGGAATCTCCTCGGCGCCGAGCCGGGCCTGCACGCCGGTGGGGCGGGCGCGGCAGTCCGCCTGGGCGGCGGTGCAGTCTCCGGCGGGGTCCGGGTGGAAGGCGGTGGAGAGGCCCATGTCGGCGGAGAAGGCCTGGGCGGCCTGGGACCGGAGGGTCGGCTCGGCGGCCTTCCAGCCGAACCGGCCGAGACCGGCGGCCCCGGTGGCGGGATCGACGACGCGGTTCGGCCGGCCGGAGATGCCGTCGCCGTCGGCGTCGTCCGGGTCGGCGGCGGCGAGGATGTCGCCCTCGTGGATGGCCTCCAGGAGGCCGAGGCCGATCATCGGCTGGGCGATGCGCGGCGACAGGGCGACGCCCTCGGCGAGCGGGCCATGGGCGGGGTCGGCAAGGCTGTAGGCCGGGCGGCGGAGCGACACGACGGCGCCGTCGGCGAGGGTGACGGGCTCCTCGGTCCAGGTGACCGCCACCCTGCCCTCGGCGGAAAGGCCGGGCGCGGCGCGGTCCTGGATCTGGCGGCCGTAGACCGGGTGCGGGTCCATGCCGCCCGGTCCGGGCAGGCCGAGGCGGAGCACGAAGCCGTCCTCGCCGCCGGAGCGGCCGCGGCCGTCGTTGATGTGGCAGCTGCGGCAGGCGCGGGCGTTGTAGAGCGGGCCGAGGCCGTCGGAGGCCTGGGTGGAGGACGGGGCGGCGACCCAGAGCTTCTTGAAGAGCCCGTTGCCGAGGCCGAAGGTCTGCTCGCCGTCCGGGTCGAGATTGCCGAGCGGCTGGCGGAAGGAGGCCGGCCCCCGGGCGATGCGGGTGGTGGCGCCGCCGCCGGGCATGCGCTCGAACGGCTCAGGGGCGGTGAAGTCGGCGGGCGGCTGGAGGATTCGCGCGACCCGGTCGCGGTCCGCCGGGGAGAGGTCGGTCCGGTGGTCGAGCGCGCCCGACGCGACGGCGCCGGCGGCGGAAAGGACCGCCGTCCCGGACGCCAGCATCAGGAGCACCCACCGAACCATGTCATGCCTCGAGCGGCCGGATGGCCAAGGCCGGGACCATGCCACGGGCGGGCATGGCGGACCAATCAAGCCTGTCGCCCTCCGTCCGGGCGGAGGGTCGACCCATCGTGCTACGAGCGCCCGGACAGCTTGGACCGGCGAGGTCGGACCGGACGGTTTGGACCGGCGAGTCTCGACGGGCGTGTCACGACCGCAGAGCCGGGACCGCCGGATCGGGAGCCGGCGGGGCCGGCGCCCGGGGGTGCCGTGGAGGTCGGTGCGGTCCGGACCACCACGGCGGCGCCGTCACTGGAAGACGGCGGTCGGGTTGTCCAGGCTGTCGGAGCCTTCGAAGGCGATGTCCGAGAGCCCGAGAGCCGAGACGGCCCGCTCGATGGACGGCACCTGGGCGACGAGGCTGTCCACCAGAGCCTGGACCACCGCGTTGCCCTCTGCGTTGCCCTCGCCGATCATCTGGTCGTAGGCCTCGACGGTCTCGCCGCGGGTCTTGAGGGCCGTGGCGGCCTGCAGGGTGGCGTCGAGCCTGGCGGTGAGCTCGGCGTCGACGTCCGGCGCCTTGGCTTCCACGAGGTCGGACAGGGACGGGCCTTCCACCTTGGAGCCGTCCACCCGGGTGTAGCTGCCGAGGTAGACGCTGCGGATGCCGACCACGTCGTAATAGTGGGAGTTGAAGGTGTTGTCGGAGAAGCAGTCCTGCTCCTCCTCCGGGTCGTGGAGCATCAGGCCGAGCTTGGTGCGCTCGCCGGCGAGTTCACCGTAGGAGAGCGAGCCCATGCCGGTGAGCGCGGCCGCAAGGCCGGTCTGGCCCTCGTTCTCCAACACGCGCGCCCGCGCCTCGCCCTGCGGCCCCCAGGCCTCGACCATCTCCTGCAGGTCGCTGACGAGGAGGTCGGCGGCGGCGGTGAGATAGGCGGCGCGGCGCTCGCAGTTGCCGTTGGTGCAGGCCTTGGCGTCGAAGTCGGTGGCGGGGCGATCGCCGGCGCCCGGTCCGGTGCCGTTGAGGTCCTGCCCCCAGAGCAGGAATTCGATGGCGTGGTAGCCGGTGGCGACGTTGGCCTCGACGCCGGCCGCGCCCTGGAGCGTTTCGGCGAGGAGCGCCGGGGTGATCTCGGTGGCGTCCACCTCGACGCCCTCGATGCGCAGCTTCGGGTTGGCGATCACGTTGAGGGTGTAGAGGCCGTTGGCGTCGGACTCGGTGCCGTAGCCGGCGTCCACATAGTCGATCAGGCCTTCATCGAGCGGCCAGGAATTGACCTTGCCCTCCCAGTCGTCCACGGCCGGGTTGCCGAAGCGGTAGACCTCCGTCTGGAGGTAGGGAACGCGGGCGGCGAGCCAGGCCGTGCGGGCGGCGGCGAGGGTCTCATCGGTCGGGTTCGCCACCAGGGCGGCGATGGCGGTCCTCAGGGCCTCTGCGGTGGAGAGGGAATCCTGGAACATGGCCTCGGCCATGGACGCGTAGGTCTCGGCGACCGCCTTCGGCGTGGGCGCTTCGGCCCGGACCGGGCCGGCGAGAAGCGCGAGCCCGGCGGCTGCCAGAAGAAGGGAGGATCGTCTCGTCATGGTGGCTTCCTTCATCGCCGTCTCCCTCCGGGGTCGACGGGTCGGTTATGCGGACGGGCCCGGCTGGACGGGTCGGGTCGATTGGGCGGGGCTCAGTTGAAGCGCGTCATGGGCGCGTGGCGGGCGACGGTGTCGATGACCGCCGACGGGACCGGCAGCAGCTGCTGGTGGACGGACTGGAGCGCCTCCGCGAAGGCGGCGGCGGCCCCTTCCAGGGGCTCGGTCGGCCCGCCGTCGGCGAGATGGCCGGCCGCGGCGCGGAGGGCGTCGCGGTCGCCGTGCTGGGCGGCGGCCACGAGGGACAGGGCGAGGCACTCGTCGCGGCAGAGCCAGCAGGATCCGTAGGGGAAGCAGCCGAGCGGCCGGCTGGCGGCATCGCGGGTCTCACGCACCCAGAAGGACAGTTCGGCGAGAAGCCGGCGCGCGTCGCGCGGACCGAGCTCGCGGGCGTAGAGCGCCCAGCCGAGCTCCCAGCAGTCGATGCTGCCGGTGGCATAGCCGTTCAGCCAGTGGCGGAAACCCTCCACCAGCAGCCGTTCCGGCTGGCGGGCGAGGATGGGGTCGTTGCGACCGGTGGCGAGGACGAGAGTCATGGGTGCGGCCTCGGGGGGCGCGCACGCCGGACGGCGCTCAAGAAGGCGGTCAAGGGGCAGTCTCCGATCGAAAGGGTTCAAGGCCCAGACAAAGGATACGCCCACACCATTCTAAACCTGAGTTGCGCGGTCAAGAAAAATCGCAGACGCTCGCGATGGCCTGCTATCCGGCGGCGGCGAGGATGGCGCGGCCGGGTGTCGGCAGAAAAAATCGGGTCGTAAGGCAGCATATACAGTTCATCCAAGCATGAAATGCGCACACATTTGCCTGATACGAGTGCCGTCAGTGTAGCTGACCTCAGTAATTTAGGTAACCCGCTGATAGGCACAAATTACATACCGATAGGCAGCGCCGCTGAACCATTGGTCATTCTTCGATCCAGGAAATACTCCGCTTACGAACCATGGAATTTCGCGATGCTGCAAATGCAAAGCGGGCGATTACTCATTCAAAGTCTGAAAATTTGATCTAAGATGATGACAGTTACGAATGGGTCGGATCTCACAACAAAAAGGACGACTCCCGCCGTCCAACCAAAGCATGCGCCAGAGGTAAGCTTATGACAAACAACAAGAAGATTCTTGTGATCGGCGCCACCAACGCGGCCGGTCTCCTCGCCCGCGACACGCTGCGCTGCACGGGCGCCCAGGTGGTGGCCGTGGACAGCGACATCGCCAACGCGATCAGCAAGTCCGAAATCGTGCGGCCGCTGGACCTGACGGACCTGCGCGCGGTGGACGCCATGTGCCGGGGCGTCGACCTGATCGTCAACATGGCCGGCATGGGCTCGCCGATGGATAGCGGCAACGACCTGACGAACGCGATCAGCGCCATCTCGAACATCTTCGAGGCGGCCCGGATCAACGGCGTGAAGCGCGTGGTGGCGGCCGCCCCGGACGCCGTGGTGGGGCTCTACCGCCGCTCGGCGGTGCTCGACCACCTGTCGCTGCCGCGCCCGGACAGCCGGCGCGGCGTGGCGGGCGCCATGCAGGAGTCGATCGCGGCGCTCTACGCCTACAAGCACGACGTGACGGCCCTCTGCATCCGCATGGGCACGCTGGCGCCGGAGCCGGCCAACGAGCGCGCGCTCTCCACCTGGATCTCGCCGGACGACTTCCGGCGGCTGATCCGGATGGGCATCACGGCGGACTACTGCTTCGAGGTGGTCTACGGTGTGTCGGCCAACACCCGCGGCTGGTGGGACAACAGCAACGCCATCCGGCTGGGCTACCGGCCGCAGGACAACGCGGAGGTCTTCGCCGAGGCCCTGCGCGGCGACCGCCCCGCGGACATGGTGACGACGGTGCTGCAGGGCTCGCGCGCGAGCGAGGGCTTCAGCGGCGACCTCAAGCGAATCCCCTGATCCTCAAAGGCACAGCCTCGACGGCGCTCGAGCGCGACGGTCCGGAGCGGATGCGGCCCGGGCCGATCAGACCGGCGCGGCTCCGCCGGCGGCGGGGTCGGGCGTGTGGTCGGGAGCGGACGTGCCGCGCCGACCGGTGGGGATGAGCCGCCTCACCGCGCCGGCCGCGCGCGCCAGGCGGAACGGGGCGCCGGAGACGAGAAGGTCCACCACCGCGTCGGTCTGGTGGTCGCCGTTGAGCGAGACCCGCGGCCAGAACAGCGTGTCGCCGGCCTCGCGCGGGCCGATGAGCCCGCCGCGCGTGGTGACGGCGACGTCGATGCCGAACTCCGCCATCAGGGCGGCTTCCCGGCGGCCGGCCGCCCGGACATTCCCGAACGGATAGGCGAACTGGCGCGGGCGGACGCCGAGCTCGGTCTCCAGCCGGTCGAGGCCGAGGCCGATCTCGCGCCGGGCCCGATCGACCGGCAGCGTGGCGAGCGCCGGGTGGTCCACCGTATGGCCGCCGATGGTGGCCAGGGGGTCGGCCGCGATGGCGCGCACGTCGTCCCAGGTCATCATCTCGGCCGACAGGATGCGCGGGACGGCGAGGCCGTGGGCCGTGGCGAGGGCCCGCACGAACGCGGCGCGGTCGTCCTCCGCCATGACGTCGACCCGGCGGGCGATGCGGTCGAAGCCGCGGGCCTTGGCGGCGGGAGCGCGGGTGTCGAGCGACAGAGGCCGGCCGTCGAGCACGGCCTCGATGCGCGGCGCGGCGCGGACGACGGCCTCCAGGGTGAGCCACCACGCGCTGGCGGTGCCCTCCACCATGCCGGTGGCCACGAACACGGTGTGAGGCACGCCGTGGCGGCGGAACACCGGGAGAGCGTGGACGAGGTTGTCGCGGTAGCCGTCGTCGAGGGTGGTGGCGACGAACCGCTCGTCGGTGAACCCGCGACGCGCCCGGTCGGCCGCCTCCTCCAGCGAGACGAAGCGGGCGCCGGTGGCGCGCACGCGGGCGAGCGCGCGGTCGAGGAAGTCGGGCGTGACCTCCAGATGGCCGTTCGGCCGGAAGGGATCGTCCGGCGCGGGCCGGACCCGGTGCAGCATCAGGACGACGCCGAGGGCCGGTTCGGCGAACCATCGGTCGGCGCGGGCGAGCGACAGGCCGCGAAGCGCGCACCGGATGGTCGCGGTCTTCAGGGCGCGGCGCACATGGGTCCTCCCTCGCTGGTCGCGCCCATTGAGCCGGGCAACCGCGAAGGAAACGTTAAGGCTTGTCCCTGGACACAACCTGTGGGATTTCCGCTGCCTACGGACCGATGCCGATGCGAGCACCGGCCGGTGCCGTCCGGGGCGAAAAAAGGCAAGATGGTGCAAGCGCTTAATCCGTGCCGGCGGCGGCAGGCGCTGCGCGGTGCTTACATTTCCTTCATTCGATCCGTTCTATGATGCGACCGGTCAGATCAGGTCGGTGCCATGAGCGAAGAACGTCGTACGAACGCGCGCAAGCGGACCCTCCGAGGCGGCAAGATCGTCTACGGAGACTATCGCTTCACGCTCGACTGCGTGGTGCGCGACATGTCGGACGAGGGCGCGCGGCTGAAGTGCGAGCACCTGACCGAGGCGCCGGACAGTTTCTTCCTGTTCGATCCGAACGAGGGCATTCTGCGGCGCGCCGAGGTGCGCTGGCGGCGATCCAAGGAGATGGGCGTCGCCTTCGAGGGCGCGCCGATCAACATCCATACCTCGCCGGACCCGCGGCTGGCGCGCTTCCGGTACCTCTGACCCAAGTTCTCGCCGAGGGTCAGGTGGCGAGAAACGCCTGGACGATGGTGGCGGGCGTTTCCGGCGCCTGACCGTCGCCGCCGCCATGGTGCGAGCGGGCGTGGCGGACCGCGTCGGCGAGCGTGGTGGCATCCATCAGGATGACGGTGGCGGCGAAGATGTCGCCGAAGATCTTGCGCACGGCGCAGGCCTGCTCGTCCACGCAATCGGAACAGGGCCGGTAGGCGGAGCGCGACAGGCAGCCGAGTGGGGCGATCGGCCCGTCGATGACGCGCAGGACCGACCCGATGGTCACCTCGGCGGGATCCTTCAGGAGCACATAGCCCCCTCCCCGGCCGCGACGGCTGGCGATGACGCCGGCATGCTTGAGATTGAGGAGGATGTGCTCGAGAAACTTGCGGGGAACGTTGGCGTCCCGCGCGATGTCCTCGATCAGCATCGCCTGCCCGCGCGGCGCCGCCGCCAGCGACAGGAGCGCCTTGAAGGCATACTTGGCTTTCTGCGAAATCATGGGCCCGGCACGACGCGAAAAGCTGAAATGAGCGATGCAAATACCATTGTTTTCCTAACACGACGGCTTGGACGAGACCACGTCCCGCAGCGCGGCATCTTCAGTTAGGGTGAAGACGTGGCCGATTGCTCACACTCTCCCCTCTTCATATGGGACCGGAGCCCGCAGCGCCGAAGGGCGGGATGGAAAACAACCGCGTGATCGGGCAACGCGGCGGGCGACCGGAAGGTTCGGCCTCATGGCCGGCGCGAGTGGGCGCAAGCCGGGCCGACGGGGGGGCACGGCGGGGCCCAGACCGCGACGGGCGTCGGAATGCAAAAAGGCCCGGCGGGAGGACCGGGCCTTTCTGCTGCGGCGTCGTGGCGGGAGGAGACGACGGTCGCGGGAGGAGCGGGACGGCCGGCGCAGCCGGCGCGGGTTGGCCTCAGCTGAGGCCGACGATCTGGCCGGCGTCGTCCAGGCGGATGTTCACGGCCGCCGGAACCTTGGGCAGGCCCGGCATGGTCATGATGTCTCCGCAGATCACCACGATGAACTCGGCGCCGGCGGAGAGCCGGACCTCGCGGATCGGCAGGATGTGGCCGACGGGCGCGTTCTTGTTGCTGGCGTCGGCCGAGAAGGACGACTGGGTCTTGGCGATGCAGACCGGGAAGTGGCCGAAGCCCTGCGCCTCCAGCTGCTTGAAGCGGGCCTTCACCTTCGGGTCGGCCTCCACGGCCGAGGCGCGGTAGATCTCGCGGGCGATGGTCTCGACCTTGGAGAGAAGCGGGATGTCGTCCGGATAGAGCGTCTTGAACGGCGCGCGGCGGGGCTGGTCGAGGATGGCGACCACCTCGCGGGCGAGGGCCTCGGCGCCCTTGCCGCCCTCGGCGAAGTGGGTGCAGAGCACGCAGGTGACGCCGATCTTCTCGCAGAGCGACTTGAGGAGATCCACCTCCGCGTCCGTGTCGGTGCCGAAACGGTTGATGCCGACGACGGCGTCGACGCCGAACTTGGCGACGTTCTCCACATGGCGGGCGAGGTTGGCGAAGCCGGTCTCGAGCGCCGTGAGGTTCTCCTTGGAGAGGTCCTCCTTGGCGACGCCGCCGTGCATCTTCAGCGCCCGGATGGTGGCGACGATGACCGCGGCGTCCGGCGCGAGGCCGGTCTTGCGGCACTTGATGTCCATGAACTTCTCGGCGCCGAGGTCGGCCCCGAAGCCCGCCTCGGTGACGACCACGTCGGCGAGGCGGAGGGCGGTCTCGGTGGCGATCACCGAGTTGCAGCCGTGGGCGATGTTGGCGAACGGGCCGCCGTGCACGAAGGCCGGGTTGCCTTCGAGCGTCTGCACGAGGTTCGGCTGCAGGGCGTCCTTCAGGAGCACCGCCATGGCGCCGGGGGCCTGGACCACATCGGCGGTGAGGAGGGTCTTCTTGTCGTCCTCGCCGACCACGATGCGCGACAGGCGAGCCTCCAGGTCCTCCAGGTTCTTCGACAGGCAGAATACCGCCATCACCTCGGAGGCGACGGTGATGTCGAAGCCGTCCTCCTTCGGGTAGCCGTTGGTGGTGCCGCCGAGACCGTTCAGCTGGTTGCGCAGCATGCGGTCGTTCATGTCGAGGACGCGGCGCCAGGTGAGGCGGCGGCCGTCGATCTTCGGCTGGTTGCCCCAGTAGACGTGGTTGTCCAGCATGGCGCTGAGGAGATTGTGCGCCGACGTGATGGCGTGGAAGTCGCCGGTGAAATGGAGGTTGATCTCCTCCATGGGGACGACCTGGCTGTAGCCGCCGCCCGCCGCGCCGCCCTTGACGCCGAAGCAGGGGCCGAGCGAGGGCTCGCGCAGGCAGATGGCCGCGCGCTTGCCGATGCGGTTGAGCGCGTCGCCGAGACCGACGGTGGTGGTGGTCTTGCCCTCGCCCGCCGGGGTGGGCGTGATGGCGGTGACGAGCACCAGCTTGCCGCGCGGCCGGTCCTGAACGGACTTGATGTAGGCGTGGTCGATCTTGGCGATGGAGCGGCCATACGGGATGAGCGCCTCGTCCGGGATGCCGAGCCGCTCGGCGACCGCCGCGATCGGCTTCATCTTGGTGGATCGGGCGATCTCGATATCGCTCAGCATGGCGTGCTCTCTCCAGCGTTTCCAAGGTCCGGGGATGTTTCGGCCCCCCGTTCGACAGACCTGACCGTCACCGTGCCCGACAGAGCGGCATCCCGAAAGGGAAGCGCCTTGCGTTTTTTCTGTCCCGCCGTTCGGAGTTTCTGAAACGACGGCGGGAAGGCCTCGGTTTCGCGCGGGCAGACCGCTATCGGCCGCGCACAGGATCCGGCGCGCCTCCGCCAAGCGACGTTCTGTCGCTCGGCCACGCCGCGTGGGTCGTCCGCGCCGCGCG
The DNA here is from genome assembly GCF_013839525.1 of Chthonobacter rhizosphaerae. Lineage (GTDB taxonomy): Bacteria > Pseudomonadota > Alphaproteobacteria > Rhizobiales > Pleomorphomonadaceae > Chthonobacter > Chthonobacter rhizosphaerae. Next base: position 25,431 of record NZ_JACDIS010000016.1, on the reverse strand, counting down.
GGCAGGAGCGTGCCCGGACTGGAGGAGAGGCCGCCGGAAGCGGTGACGGGGACGGCTCGGGTCTGCTACCAGGATAGACGAATCTTCACGACGGGACGCGATCGTTCATGAGCGAGCAGGCCGGGACGGGGCCGCGCAGGATTCTCTGCGGCAAGGTGTTGAGCTTCGTGCGCCGGCCGACGGGCCAGGGCGACCGGGAAAGCTATCGCTTCCATCCGAACGGGATCGTGGTGGTCGAGGGCGGCCGGGTGGCGGCGGTGGCGGACGCGGCCGCGCTGGACGACTGGCGGACGCCGGGCACGGTGGTGGACGACCATGGCGACCGGCTGATCCTGCCGGGATTCATCGACACGCACATCCATTTCCCGCAGACCCGAGTAATCGCCTCCTACGGGACGCAGCTCCTGGAGTGGCTGTCCAGGTACACCTTTCCGTCGGAGATGCGCTACGCGGACCGGGACGTCGCGGACGCCGGCGCGCGCTTCTTCATCGCCGAGCTGCTGCGCAATGGCACCACGACGGCGGTGGCCTACGGGTCGTCGCACCTCGGGGCGGCGGAGGCCTTCTTCGAGGAGAGCGAGCGGCGCGGCACCCTGATGCTGGCCGGCAAGACCATGATGGACCGGAACGCCCCGGAGGCGCTGTGCGACACGGCGGAGAGCGGCTACCGGGACACCACGGCGCTCATCAAGGCCTGGCACCGGCGCGGGCGGCAGCGGGTGGTGGTGACGCCGCGCTTCGCCATCACGTCCACCCCCGCCCAGCTGGAAGCGGCGGGCGCGCTGGCGAGGGAGAACCCGGACTGCCTGATCCAGACCCACATGTCGGAGAACCTGCGGGAGATCGCCTATACGGCCGAGCTCTATCCGGACCGGGCGGGCTATCTGGACGTCTACGACCACTACGGCCTGATCGGGCCGCGCACCCTGCTCGGCCACTGCATCCACCTGCGGCCGGACGAGATAGCCCGGATGAGCGAGGCGGGCGCGGTGGCGGTGTTCTGCCCGACGTCCAACCTCTTCATCGGGTCGGGCCTGTTCGACCACGACGGGCTGGAGCGCGGGCCGCGGCCGGTGCGGATCGGCCTTGCGACGGACGTGGGCGGCGGGACCAGCTATTCCATGCTGGCGACCGCCGCGGAGGCCTACAAGGTGATGCAGCTGAAAGGCCAGACCCTTTCGGCGCTGCAGGCCTTCGACCAGATCACGCGGGCGAACGCCGCGGCGATCGGCGAAGGCGACGGCATCGGCCGGATCGAGCCGGGGCTGACGGCGGACCTGGTGGTGCTGGACGCGCGGGCGACGCCGGCGATGGCGCACCGGATGGAGGCCGTGGACGGCGACCTGGAGGAAGAGCTGTTCGTGCTGATGACCATGGGCGACGACCGCGCCGTGGCGGCGACCTACGTGGCGGGCGAGCGGGTGTGACGCGGGGTCAGGACGGTCGGCCCGTCCGAAGGTCGCGAGCGGGATGTGACTGGGCGATCTCGTCCGGCGGGCCAAAACGGGCGCCGGTCAGCGGAGGAGGATGCGGGCGGGCGGGCGGTCGACGGTCTTGACGCCGCGCTTCCACACGGCGAGCGGCTGGGCGATGACGGCGACGGCTTCCGCCGGGGACGCGGCGTCGAGGAGGACGAGGTCGGCGGGGTTGCCGGGGGCGAGGCCGTAGTCGCGGTGGCCGAGGAGGCGGGCGGCGGCGTCGGTGACCATGCCGAACACGGCGGCGAGCCCCTCCTCCGTGCCGACCTGGGCGACGGTGGCGTAGAGGTTCGCCATGCGGACGAGCGAGGCGTCGCCGTAGGGCGTGAACGGGTTGAGGACGTTGTTGGTGGCCACGGTGGCGGTGACGCCGAGGGCCGCGAGCCGGTGGGCCGGCGTCACCCCGCGCGGAACCAGATGGGTGGCGCTCCGGCCGGTGAGGTAGAGGTCGGTGGCGGGGAGGACCGTGACCGCGACGCCCGCCTCCGCCATGGCACGGCCGGCGGCCTCGAAGGCGTCCGGCGGCAGGGCGGAAAGCTTGGTGACGTGGCCGACCGAGACGCGGCCGGCGTAGCCGCGGGCGCGGGTCTCGGCGATGACCGTGGGGAGGTTGGGGCCGGCGGGATCGAGGTCGAAGTCCAGGTGGAAGTCGACGGCGACGCCGTGGCGGGCGGCGAGATCGAAGACGCGGCGGATGTGGGCGGCGGGGTCCGGGTCGGTGTAGGGGCAGCCGCCGACGAGGTCGGCGCCGTCCTCAAGGGCCGCGTCCAGCATGGCCTCGGTATCGGGCTCCTGGGTGAGGCCCTCCTGGGCGAAGGCGCAGATCTCGATGTCGAGGATGCCGGCGAAGTCGCGCCGGACGGCCTTCACGGCCTCGAACGAGCGGAAGCCGGCGCGCGGGTCGATCTCCACGAACGTCCTGAGGCGCGTGGTGCCGGCGAGAACGGCCTTGGCGACCACGGCGGTGGCGCGGGCGTGGACATCCTCCACCGTGAAGGCGGCCTTGGCGCGGGCGGTCTCGGCGACGGCCTCGGCGAGGGTGCCGGCGCACAGGCGGCAACGCCCCATGATGCCGGCCTTGTCGAGGTGGATGTGCGTCTCCACGAGGCCGGCGCAGACGAACCGGCCGCCGGCGTCCTCCGACGGAATGTCCGGGCCGGGATCGCGGTCGGCCGAGACGGCGGCGATGCGGCCGGCGGCGACCGCGATGGCGACGGGGCCGGAATGGCCGGCGACAAGCGCGTTCCTCAGCACGAAATCGACGGCCATGCCCCCTCCCCTCGATCGCTCACGACCGGCGGGGGAGTTTCGGACGGGCCCGGCGCGGATGAAAGCTCAAAGACGCGCCAGCACATCCACGTGGCCGACGGTCATGCGGCTGTCGCCGGCCTTGTCGAGGCGAAAGGCGAGCCAGTCGTCGAGGGCGGCCGCGTCCACGTCGCCGGTCTGGCGGACGGCGTCGGCCATGCCGGTGAGGAGCGGGCGGACGAGCGCCGCGTCGTCCGGGCCGAGACGCCACGGACTGGCGGCCGCCTGGACCCGGTAGCCGGCGCGCGACAGGGCCTCGGCGAGGGCCTGGGGGGCGGTGGGGCCGAGGGCCGGGCCGAAGCCCTTGTCGCCGCGCTGGTGCCGGTTGAAGGCGGCGAGGACGGCGGCGTCAAGGTCGTGGGCGACGGAATAGCTGGTGGTGCCGTCGTAGGTGAGCGCCGCGTAGAGGGCGGCGCGGTTCGCCGCGGCGGTGGCGATCAGCCGCTCCAGGAAGGGGCCGCCCACAAGGTCGAAGAAGGCGGACGCGGTGACGAGGGTCGCGTCGGTGAGCGGCAGCGGCGCAGGAGCGGCGAGATCGAAGCGCAGCACCTCCACGTGGGGGATGCCGTCGGCGCGGCGCTCCGCCTCCTGGAGGAGGTCGAGGTCGGCGTCGACGAGGAGCCAGGACGCCGGGTTGCGCAGCTTCGGCCGGAGGGCCCGGAACGTGGCGCCGGTGCCGGCGCCGAGGTCGACGACCAGCGGGTCCGGCTTGCCGTCCACCAGGGCGGCGGCGTCGTCCAGAAGGCGCCGGTCGCGGGCGGCGGCGTCGGCCGCCTCGCGCAGGTCCAGCCAGTCCGCCGAAAAGCCCGTCATCCGCTCACCCTCTCCAGCAGACGGCGGACGATGGCCGCCGTGTCGGTCCATGTGGGCAACGCCTCGCCCGCCCGCCGGGATCCAGCCCGCGCCCGCTCGTAAAGGTCGCGGTCGGACAGGAGGCGGCGGAGCGCGTCCGCGAGGGCGTCGACGTCGTCGGGCGGCACCAGGGCGCCGGCGGCCTCGGGCACCACGTCCGGGACGGCGCCGGCGCGGGCGGCCACGACGGGCAGGCCATGAGCCATGGCCTCGGCGAAGGCCATGCCGTAGCCCTCGAAGCGGGACGGGAGGACGAAGACGTCGGCGGCCATGAGTTCGTCGGTGGCGTCGTCCACCGAACCCACGAAGGCGACGCGGTCGCCGAGGCCGTGCTCGGCCACCAGGGCGCGAAGGCTCGCCGCCCAGGCGGGATCGAAGCCGTCGCCGCCGACGAAGCGGGCCCGCCAGGGCAGATCGGCGATGGCGGCGAGCGCCCGGACGAGGACGTCGTGCGCCTTGCGGCGGGTGAGGGTCGCGACCGTGAGGAGGACCGGCGGATCGCCCCGGCAGGGCGCGGGCGGGCGCGGGTCGGTGCCCGGCACGGCGACGGCGATCCGGTCGGCCGGATAGGCGAACAGGTCGGCGAGGATGGCGGCGGTGGCCGGACTGGTGACCACGACGGCGCGGCAGGCTTTGAGCGCCGCCGCCTCGCTCGCCCGGTAGGCGGCGGCGGTGGCGGCGTCGAGCCCGGTCTCCAGGGCGAGCGGGTGGTGGCAGAGGCCGACGAGGCGGAGGCGGCCGGCGTGGCGGGTCATCGCATCCGGCATGGCCGCGTAGGCGAGGCCGTCGATGAGGACGGTCGCGCCGTCGGGAAGGTCCGCGAGGGCGGCGTCAGCGTGCTGGAGATCGACCCGGGTGGGCGCCGGGAAGCCGACGGCGAGGCGCAGGTGCCGGACGGGCAGGCCGCCGGCGGCGAGCGCCGCCATCAGCCGGCGGTCGTAGCCGTAGCCGCCGGTGCGCTGATGAAGGTCGCCCGGGATCGCGAACACGATGCCGTCGCTGGTCATGATCGGTCCCGTCCCGGTCAGAGCGCCGCCTCGTACCAGGCGCGCGCCACGTGGCTTTCGTGGAGGGTGACCTTGAGGCGGCGGATGCGGGCGCCGCCGGGGCCGAGCGCGCCGTCCCGGATGGCGGCGGCGAGTTGGTCGAACAGCGCCTTGGCGAGGAATTCGGTGGTCGTGACCTTGCCGGCGAAGGCAGGAACGTCGTCGAGGTTGCGGTAGGTGAGCGGCTTCAGGATGGCCTTCAGGGCCTCCGACGCGAGGCCGATGTCCACCACGAGGCCGTCGTCGTCGAGCGCCTCGGTGAAGAAGGCGGCGTCCACCACGTAGGTGGCCCCGTGCAGGCCCTGGGCGGGGCCGAACACCGGCCTCGGCAGGCTGTGGGCGATCATCATGTGGTCGCGGACTTCGACGGCGAACATGGAACCTCGTCTTGCATGCGGAAGGCACTTGGGGAGACCGCTGGCTTCAGCGTCAACATAGGCGCGCGGCGGCGGACGGCCAGACCTGATCGCCAGACCCTTTTCGGATATCGCCCCGCCTGTGGCGCCTCAATAGCGGAACACGTGGCAGAGGGTGGTCGGGGACGCGAGGATGCCCGGATAGGCGGCGGGCGCGTCGGAAAAGGCGGTCTCGCCGGAGATGAGCGCGTCGAGCCGGTCGTCGGCGAGGAGGCCGAGGGCGGTGATCAGCCGGCGCTCGGCGGAGAAGCGCGCCCGGCGGTCCGGCGGCACGTGGCCGACCTGGCTGCAGACGAGCCTGAGGCGCTGGCTGTGGAAGGCGCCGCCGAGACGGGCGGGCACGTCGGCGTCGCCATACCAGCTGGCCTCCACGACGGTGGCCTCGAAGCCGGCGGCCGCGATGGCGGTGGCGAGGCCGTCGCCGGTGGCGCTGGCGTGGACGACCACGTCGCAGCCGGTGGGCACGGCGTCCGGCGGCGCGAAGGCGAGGCCGAGGGCGGCGGCGGGCGCGGCCTTCGCCGGGTCGACGTCGACGACGGTGACGGCGGTGCCGGGAATGCGCGACGCGAGATGGCCGACGAGAAGGCCGACCACGCCGCAGCCGACGACGGCGACCCGGTCGCCGGGGCCGACGCGGCCGTCCCAGACCACGGTGAGGGCGGTCTCCATGTTGGCGGCCAGCACCGCCCGGCGGGCCGGCACGCCCTCCGGCAGGACGGTGACGCTCTCTTCGGGCACGACGGCGCGGGTCTGGTGCGGATGGAGGAGGAAGACGGTGCGGCCGCGGCATTCGGGCGGCCCCTCCTCGACTTCGGCGACGGCGGCGTAGCCGTATTTGACCGGAAAGCGGAAGTCGCCGTCCTGGAAGGGCGCGCGCATGCGCTCGTGCTCGCCGACGGGGACCCGGCCCTCGAAGACGAGGCGCTCCGTGCCGCGGCTGACGCCGGAATAGCGCATGCGCACGAGAACGGTGCCGGGGCCTCGGCCGGGCAGGGTTTCGGCCTGGAGTTCGGCCTTGCGCGGAGCGGTGATCCAGAGGGCGGTGGCGGTGCTGTCTTCGGGCGCCATTCAGAGCATTCGGTAGAGGGTCGGGTCGCGCCGGAGCACGTGATGGAAGACGACGCCGCCGATGTGGAGCGCGAACAGGACCAGGATGGACCATCCGAGCGCCACATGCACGCTCATCAAGATGGGCGCCAGCTCCGGATCCTTGCCGATCGGGCTCCAGACGACGCCGAGGCCGAACCAGTTGAGCGGGAAGCCGAAGGCGTTGGTGGCGAGGAAGCCGAAGATGGGCTGCAGGATGAGAGCCGCGTAGAGGAGCCTGTGGGTGATGCCGGCGGCCCGTACGAAGATCTTCGGCATGGGCGGCTCCAGGGGCGGCGGCACCAGGAGACGAACGGTGAGCCGGGCGAGCATCAGCCAGAGGATGAGGAAGCCGAGGTTCTCGTGGATGGCGTAGAAGGTGAGCTTCACGTCCTCCTTGATGAACTTGATGACCGCGCCGACCGGGAAGACCACGAACAGGAGGACCGCCACCATCCAGTGCAGGATGCGCGCCGCAGGGTGATAGCGCTCGACGGTGGGGAGGAGTTCGGGAACGGCCATGGCGGAGCGTCCGGTTGAGGTTCCCCCATATCTACTCCGTCCGCGGCCGAGCGCCTATCGGGAGCGCGGGCTGCGTCACCTTTTCCGGGCCGATCCGGCAGAAGGCCCTGGCATGTGGCCGGACGGACCCCAATTATCCGCCCAACGCCGCCGCAGGAGCGGCCAGTTCCGGAGGAGACGACCCATGCGCCTTGCCCTTGCCGCCGCCCTCGCGATCGCCGCCGCCCTGCCGGCGACCGCCGCCCCGAACCCCGCGAAGGCCCGCGACTGCCGCGGCGAGATGGCCAAGATGGTCGCCATGGGGCTGATCCTGCACGCGGAGAAGACCGGCCCGGTGAGCATGAACATCACCCTCGACCCGATCAAATGGCGCGTCATGCCGACCGACATGAAGCGGGCGGTCGGCACCACCATCGCCTGCGTGGCGACGGACGCGGACGACCTGGACGCGGTCGGGTCGGAGATCACGTTCGTGACCGGGGACGAGCGCACGCCCGTGGGCCGGATGGTGGGGACGGAACTCCGCGTGGAGTGACGGGCGGCAAGGTGCACGTGCGCGGGGCTCCAGGGGGCGGGGCTCCGTGCGGTGGAGAATGCGTAGGTGGTCAGCCTGCGCGGACCATGACGGCGCGGAACGTCGGGGATGGTCGGACTGCGCGGGCCATGACGGCGCGGGCGCCTCAGGGGCATGCGGGCCAGAGGCGTTTGGGATGCCAGGAGATTCGGGCCAGGGCGTCGGGGATGCCGGGGGCGTCAGGCGGGGGCGTTGAGGCGGGCGGTGCGGTCGAAGGCCGCCATGGCGTGGTCGACGGAGGCCATGAGGTCGGAGCGGGTGGCGCCGTCGCGGGCCTGGAGGGAGAGGCCGTTGAGGACCGTGGCGAAATAGGTGGCGAGGGACGGCACGTCGGTGGTGGCGGGGAGTTCGCCCTCCTCCACGGCGCGGACGAGGCGCACGCGAAGCGCATCCACGGTGCGGCGGCGGTTTTCGCAGAGCTTGGCCTCCACGCGCCCGTTGGCGGGCGAGCAGTTGGTGGCCGCCAGGGTGATCATGCAGCCGGTGGGCTTGCCGCTGGTGGTGACGCACTCGGCCATGGAGCGGAGCATGGCGGCGATGCCGGCGCGGGCGCTGGGCGCGTCGGACAGGGCTGCCAGCATGCGGTCGCCGGCGGTCTCGCCGAAGCGCTGCACCGCCTCGAAGAAGAGCGTCTCCTTGGAGCCGAAGGCCGCGTAGAGGCTGGGGGAGTTAATCCCCATGCCGGCGGCGAGATCCGCGATCGACACGCCTTCGTAGCCGTGCCGCCAGAACAGATCCATCGCCTTCAGGAGGGCGTCGTCTCGGTCGAAGCCGCGGGGCCGTCCGCGCGGAGCCATGGGGCGGGTTCCTTTAATTCTGTATCGGTCATTAAATAAACGGCTTGACGGGGCTGCACAAGTCGGACAGCATTAATATATCGAGTGACACAGAAATCGTTCGCGGCCGTCGGCGGCGCGGCGGGCCGCCGGGGTCCGCAGCGGCGGCGCCGCCGATTCGCCACACCCGCACCCCGAGGAGGCCTGCCATGTACCGAGCCGTCGACACCATCTTCGAGCCGACCCTCACCGACCTCCTGGACGAGCCGATCGTGCGCCTCGTGATGGCGAGCGACGGCGTGGAGCCCGGCGACGTGCGCGCCCTGATGAACCGCATCGCGGCCAGGCGCCGCGCCGGCAAGGTGGCGGCGGGCGGCGTGGCCGCCGCGCCGAGGCCGGACGGCGCCGCCCGGCCCGCGCGGGCATTCGACGGGGCGATGCGCTCGCTGGAGGCGTGCTGCGGCGCCTGACGGCGCGCCCGCGCCCCGAGCGGAGGTCCGAGACGGCGAAACCCCGAATTCTTGAAACCTTGGAGGACGCTCTCCCGTTGGGCGATGAGCGCTAGCCGGCCGGGCCGACCGCCCGGCCGGACGCGGCCTTCGTCCCGCGGCCCGGCCGGTCCGGGGCCGGAGGCCCGTCTCCGGTGTCCTGCGGACCCGGTGGGGACGGCTTCAGAGCGGAGATCGGGAGAGCACTTATGAGCATCATCTGGACCATCATCATCGGCTTCATCGCCGGCGTCATCGCCAAGTTCATCATGCCGGGCGACAACGAGCCGAAGGGCTTCATCCTCACCACCATCCTCGGCATCATCGGCGCCTTCGTGGCGACCTTCCTCGGCCGGGCGCTCGGCTGGTACGGACCCAACGACGGCGCCGGCTTCATCGGGGCGATCGTGGGCGCGATCGTGGTGCTGGCCATCTGGGGCATGATCGCGGGCCGCCGGCGCACGACCACCCGCCTCTGACGTCAGCCCGGACGGGCGACCGAACGAATGCGCATGGCCGGACGGGATCGTCCGGCCATTGTCGTTTCGGGGTGACCACGCGGGCGACTCGGCGACCGGCCGGCGCGGTGGTCAGCGGGTGACGGCGGGCTCGGGCGTCCGGTCGTCGGCGGTCGGGTCGGCGAGACGCTCCTCCAGCTGGTCGAGGACCTTCTCCGGGGCGACGTTGCGCTCCAGTTCCGGCAGGCCGGGATCGGCGGCCTCCTCCACGCCGAGCCGCTGGGCGATGGCGCGGGTGAGCGAGATGAGCTTGGTCACCTCGTGCTCGGCGAGAAGGTTGATCTGCAGGTCGAGGTCGGCGCGGCGGTCGGCGGCGGCGGCGGCGCGGTTCTGGCTGATCAGCACGAAGGTGGAGAGGAAGATGGCCTCCACGGACGCGGAGGTGGCCAGGATCACGAAGGTTTCGTCGAAGGCCGGCACGCCCGGCACCATGCCGAGGTTCACCGCCACCCAGAGCGCCACGATGACGAGGTGGATGTAGACGAACATCATGCTGCCGGTGAAGCGGGTGACCGCCTCGGCGATCCGCTCCTGGACGCCGGCGTTCCGCTGCTCCTCGGCGCGGCGGCGGCGGAGCATTTCGATGTTGCGGTCGAGCACCGGCGTGAGGCCGTCGGGTTCCAGCGTCTCGAAGGTCGGATGGTGGGGGGCGGGCTTTGTGGTCACGACGGGACGGCTCCATGCTGGCGGCGGACCGCCCCGGCGACCGACGACGGGCGTCGGCGCGCGGCTGCGGTCCGCGAACGAGCAGAACGAGAGACACGGGCGAGCGTTCCTGCACGAACGATGACGGGCGACGCATCAGCGCCGCCCGTCGGGATTTCGCCGTCGCCGGCTGTCGTCGCCGGCCGCGCCCGGCCGTCAGTCGTCGTCGTGGGCGGAGTGGCCGATGCCGAAGATCTCGCGCTTGCCGGCGTGGTTCGCCTGCCCGACGATGCCTTCCTTCTCCATCTGCTCCATCAGCGAGGCGGCGCGGTTGTAGCCGATCTGGAGCCGCCGCTGGACGTAGGACGTGGACGCCTTGCGGTCGCGCAGGACGAGGGCGACCGCCTGGGCGTAGAGGTCGCCGCCGACCTCCTCGGGCGTCAGGGTGAACTCGCCGGCGTCCATCACCGGGGTGTCGCCGCCGCCCTTGGGAGCGGGCGGCGGGCCCGCGGCCTCGTCGCTCGCGGTGACGGCGTCGAGGTATTCCGGCCGGCCCTGGACCTTCAGGTGCGCCACCACCTTCTCCACCTCCTGGTCGGAGACGAACGGGCCGTGGACGCGGGTGATGCGGCCGCCGCCGGCCATGTAGAGCATGTCGCCCTGGCCGAGGAGCTGTTCGGCGCCCATCTCGCCGAGGATGGTCCGGCTGTCGATCTTGGACGTGACCTGGAAGGAGATCCGGGTCGGGAAGTTGGCCTTGATGGTGCCGGTGATGACGTCCACCGACGGGCGCTGGGTGGCCATGATGAGGTGGATGCCGGCGGCGCGGGCCATCTGGGCGAGGCGCTGGATGGCGCCCTCGATGTCCTTGCCGGCGACCATCATGAGGTCGGCCATCTCGTCCACGATGACGACGATGTAGGGCAGCGGCGTCATGCCCTCCATCTCCTCGGCGAAGGTCTCCGCCTCCTCGTCGCGGCCGGCGGCCACGAGCGCGGCATGCCGGGCGCGCGCCTCCACCATGCGGGCGTTGAAGCCGTCGATGTTGCGCACGGCGAGACGGGACATCTTCTTGTACCGGTCCTCCATCTCGCGCACCGCCCACTTGAGGGCGACGACCGCCTTGCGCGGATCGGTCACCACGGGGGTGAGGAGGTGGGGGATGCCCTCGTAGACGGAGAGCTCCAGCATCTTGGGGTCGATCATGATCAGGCGGCATTCCTCCGGCTTCAGCCGGTAGAGGAGCGACAGGATCATGGTGTTGATGGCGACCGACTTGCCCGAGCCGGTGGTGCCGGCGACGAGCAGGTGCGGCATGCGGGCGAGGTCCGCGATGACCGGGTCGCCGCCGATGGTCTTGCCGAGGCAGATGCCGAGCTTGGCGCGGGCCTCCGCGAAATCGTGGCTGGCGAGGAGTTCGCGGAGCCAGACGGTCTCGCGCCGGGCGTTCGGCAGTTCGATGCCGATGACGTTGCGACCCTCCACCACGGCCACGCGGGCCGAGATGGCGCTCATGGAGCGGGAGATGTCGCTGGAGAGCGAGATGACGCGGCTCGACTTGGTGCCGGGAGCCGGCTCCAGCTCGTAGAGGGTCACGACCGGGCCGGGGCTGGCGTCGATGATCTCGCCGCGCACGCCGAAGTCGTGCAGCGTCTGCTGGAGAAGGAGCGAATTCTTGTCCAGGAATTCGGCCGAGACGTCGAAGGACGGCTCCTGGTTCGGCGGATCGGTGAGGAGCGCGAGCGGCGGCAGCTCGTAGCCGTACTGGTCGGGGCCGACCACGTCCGGCACGGCGTAGTCCGGCGCGATGACGTCGACGGGTTCGGCGTCCTCGGCGGAAGCGGCCTCGAAGGCGTCGGCCGGCTCGGCTTCGACGCCGGTCGGCTCGACGGACACCTCGACGGCTTCGGCCTCGTCGGAATCGACCCACTCGTAAGCGGGCTCGCTCGCAACGCCGACCTCGTCCGGCACCGGATCATAGGCCGGCCAGGCGAAGACGGCGGTGGCCCGGATGGCGGGCATGCTGGTGAGGCCGAGGATGTTGGTCTCGGCGAGCAGGATCTCGTCCGGGAGAACGGGCGTCTCCTCCTCGTCGTCCCACGGCGCGGACGCGGCCTCGACGGCGGGCGCCTGCTGGCGGACGGACGCGGGCGCTTCGGCGACGGGAGCCGGGCGAGCCGTCTTCGGCGGCACGACGGCGCGCGGACGGACCGCCAGCGGCGCGGCGGCCGGGGGGCGGAAGTCGGGGGCAGCGGGCGCCGGATCGGGCTCGGCCGGGCGGGCGGCGACGGGCTGGGCGGGGCGCGCGGTGATCGGCGAGGTGGGGCCGGCGGCTCTCAGTCCGGGCAGCGGGCCGGGGGCGGCGGGGCCGAAGGCCGCGCGGCCGGCCGGAGCCTCGGCGCCGGGCCGTGCGGCGGGCGACGGCCTGCCGGCCGCGGGAACGGCGGGCGTGGACGGGGCGGCGTCCGGCCGGACGGCGGGCGCGGAGGCCTGGACCTCAGCGGCCGCAGACGCCGGGTCTTCGCCGTCGGCGGCCTCCGGCTCGCCGTCCGGGGCGTCCTGCCCGGCCCGGCGGCGGCGCAGCACGTCGGGCGTGCGGGTGAAGCGGACGTTCGGCACGGCGATGAACGGCTGGAACCAGCTCGGCACCGCGATCTCCTCGAACGTGGCCGCCACGATCTCGTGGACCGGCACCGGCGTCTGGTGGGAGGTGCCGGCGCGCGGGTCCTGGCGCAGCGTGGCGCGCTCGTGGTGCGATTCCGGCGGGCGCGCCACCGGACCGCCGCCCGGACGGACGCCGGACGCCGCCGCGCCAGGGGAGTTCGCGGGGGTCTTGTCAGGGGAGCCCATGGGGGGTCGCGCCGCAGATCGCATCGTCAATCGGAGCCTCTTCGGACCTAGCCGTCCGCCGTGTTCGTCACCCCCATTCGAATACGAAGCGCAGGGTTAACGAAGTGTGAGGAGAAGCCCCGAACGGCGCTGCGACCCGGATTCCAGAAAACTGTGGAAAGCCATGGAAAACCGAGGAAATCCGCGACCGCGGCGGGCTTGACGACGGGGCCGCGCATGACGGCCGCACAGGTTCGCCGGCGGGTGTTGCGCCGACGCTTCGGCCGAGATCCGGGGCGACGGCGGCCCCTGTTGCGGCGACGCCACGCCGAGGCACGAAGCACGGGCGGAAGCTTCAGGCCGCACGGTCGCCCGACGGGGACCAAGGTGCGGTCACATTCGGCCCGTTAGAAGCGGTTTCGTTTCCCCTGGAAGAGAAAAGGTTCGTCCGATGTCCACCCTCAGCCGCCGCGCGTTCGTCGCCGGAATGCCGTTCACCCTCGCCGCCTGCGCGTCCGGCCGCATGGCGAGCCCGGTGCCGCAGACGCCGCGGGTGGACCCGGCCTACGTGGCCATGTACGCGGCGATTCCGGACGAGCCCTTCCCGGTGCCGGCGATCGACGTCAGCCGAATCGACCCGCGATTCCTCAGGCAGGTGGTGACCTATTCGGGACCGGGCCGGCCGGGGTCGATCGTGGTGAGCCCGTCCGACCGGTTCCTGTTCCTGGTGCAGGAAGGCGGGACGGCGCTGCGATACGGCTGCGGCGTGGGCAAGGCCGGGTTCGACTACCAGGGCGAGGCGATCGTCGGGCGCAAGGCCGAATGGCCCCGCTGGACCCCGACGCCGAACATGATCTCCCTGGAGCCGGAGCGCTACGGCCCGTTCAAGGACGGCCTGGAGGGCGGGCTGCGAAACCCGCTCGGCGCGCGGGCGCTGTATCTCTACCGGGACGGCCGCGACACGCTCTATCGCATCCACGGCACCAACGAGCCGGACAGCATCGGCCGGTCGGTGTCGAGCGGCTGCATCCGGCTGTTCAACCAGGACATCATCGACCTGCACCGCCGCGTGCCGGTGCGGACCTCCGTGGTGGTGCTGTCCGGGCCGGCGCCGCTGGAGCCGGAAGCGGGCGTGTGACGGGTCGCCGAGGGCCGAATGCATCGGTGGTCGGCCTGGAGCCGACCATGACGCCGGGTGGTCCGGCCGTTCGGGAACGCTGAGGCCGAGGCGTGGGTTGGGCCCCGGGGGGCCGACCGGGAGGGGACGATGCGCGGACTGGATGATCCGGTGATGGCCGACGGCCAGAAGACGACGCTGCGGGCGCTCCACGAGAGCGGCAAGCTGGCGCTCGGCAGCATGAACCACCTGGACGCGGACGACTGGCAGGCCGGCGGCGATCTCTTCTACGTGGAACACACGGACACGAAGGAGATGTGGCCGGTGTCGCGGGAGACGTGGACGGCGCTTGGCGGCGCGTGAGCGCCGGGGTTCGCGGCCTCGTCCGCTCGGCACGCGGAGATGGGTCGGGTCCGATGGCCGGGGGCGGCGCTGACGCGGGCGCCCCCTCCCCTATCCCGGGATCGCCGGCGACGTCAGCCCGCGTCGAAGGCGGCGCGGGCCTGGCGGATCTCGCCGTGGTGGTCGTCCGCCCAACGGGTGAGCGCCGAGAGCGGCGCCAGAATGGAGCGGCCGAGCGGCGTGAGGCGGTATTCCACGGCCGGCGGCTGCGTAGGGAAAACGTGGCGGCTGATCAGGCCGTCGCGCTGAAGGTCGCGCAGGGTCTGGGTGAGCATGCGCTGGGAAATGTCCGGCACCGCGCGCCGGAGCGCGCCGAAGCGGAGCGGGCCGTCGGACAGGGTGAGGACGAGGAGCGTGCTCCACTTGTCGCCGATGCGGTCGAGGACGTCGCGGACGGGACACTGGCCGGGGTCGAAGCCCGCGGAGGGCCGCAGGTCCTTCCGGTCCGGGTCGGCGAGAGCGCTCATGGGGCCGTGTCCTGGTTACGTCGGTGTGCCTATGGGCGGGAAAGCTGCCGTCTTGCGGCCGCTCGGGCGATGACAGAAATAGACCTGGTCTCGATTTGAGACCAGTCTTTTTCTCAAGGGTGCGACGGGCGGTGTCCGGCGCCCCCAGCCCGGAGCCTCCCACCCATGTCGCGCACCCTTCTCGTCACCGGCGCCTCAGGCCAGTTCGGCCGCCTCGTCCTCGACGCGCTTCTCGCCTCGCCCGGCGGCGACCGGATCGTCGCGGCGAGCCGCGATCCGTCCAAGCTCGCGGACCATGCCGCGCGCGGTGTCGAGACGCGCCGGGCGGACTTCGACGATCCGGCGTCGCTGGAGGCGGCGTTCCAGGGGGTGGACCGGCTGCTGATCGTCTCCACGGACGCCATCGCGGTGCCGGGCCAGCGGCTCGCCCAGCAGAAGGCGGCCGTCGCGGCGGCGAAGGCGGCCGGGGTGGGCCACGTGATCTACACGTCCATGCCGCAGCCGGAGCCGGGCTCGCCGGTGTCCTTCGCGGGTGATCACTGGGGCACCGAGGAGGCGATCCGGGCGAGCGGCCTGCCGCACACCATCCTGCGGAACCACTGGTATTTCGAGAACCTCGTCGGTTCGCTGCCCCAGGCGCTTCAGAGCGGCCAGTGGGTGTCGGCGGCCGGAGCGGGCCGGCTCGCCGACGTGTCGCGGGCGGATTGCGCCCGGGTGGCGGCGGCGGCGCTGACGGCGGACACGACGGCCTCGACCGTGGAGGAGGTCTCCGGCCCGGAGGCGCTGACCAAGGCGGAGATCGCCGCGCTGGTGACGGAGATCACCGGCCGGCGGCTGGCGGTGGTGGACGTGAGCGACGACGATCTCCGGGCCGGGCTCACCGCCGCGGGCCTGCCGCCGTTCGTGGTGGACCTGGTGGTGACGTTCGACACCAACACCCGGCTCGGGCGCGCCGGCACGGTGACCGACACGGTGAAGCGGCTGACCGGCCGGGAGCCGGAGCGGCTGCGGGATTTCCTGACGGCCCACAAGGCGGCCTTCGCGGCCTGAACAGGGGCGCGATCGGCGACGCGGCGGCCGGGCTTCCCGGCCGCCTGGAGCTTGAGCCAAGCCCTTGGCGAGGCGATCAAATTCGACCCCGGAGCGGGAACGAACGACGGCGCCGGACCTTTGTGCTCGGAGTGAATGATGCCCCAGCGGCGTCCCCCCGAGGAAGAAGGAGATCCGCCCCATGAAGGCCCTCGTCTGGCACGGCAAGAAGGACATCCGCTGCGAGAGCGTCCCGGATCCGCGGATCGAGGACGGGCGCGACGTCATCATCAAGGTGTCGAGCTGCGCCATCTGCGGCTCCGACCTGCACCTCTACGACGGCTTCGTGCCGGGCATGAAGTCCGGCGACATCATGGGCCACGAGTTCATGGGCGAAGTGATGGAGGTGGGGCGCGACAACAAGAAGCTGAAGGTCGGCGACCGGATCGTGGTGCCGTTCACGATCATCTGCGGCGAGTGCGACCAGTGCAAGCGGGGCAACTTCTCCGTCTGCGAGCGGACCAACCGCAACAAGGACCTCGCCGAGAAGGCGTTCGGCCGCACGACGGCGGGCCTCTTCGGCTACACGCACCTGACCGGCGGCTATCCGGGCGGGCAGGCCGAGTACGTGCGCGTGCCGTTCGCCGACGCCGGGCCGGTGAAGGTGCCGTCGAGCCTCTCCGACGAGCAGGTGCTGTTCCTGACGGACATCTTCCCGACCGGCTGGCAGGCGGCCGTCCAGTGCGACATCGAGCCGACGGACACGGTGGCGATCTGGGGCGCCGGCCCGGTGGGCCAGATGGCGATCCGCTCGGCGATCCTCCTCGGCGCCAAGCAGGTGATCGCGATCGACAACGTGCCGGAGCGCCTGTCCATGGCGCGGGCCGGCGGCGCCATCACGATCAACTTCGACGAGGAGAGCGTGGTCGAGCGCATCGACGAGCTGACCGACCGCAAGGGTCCGGAGAAGTGCATCGACGCGGTCGGCATGGAGGCGCACGCCTCGCGCTCCATCGACAGCATGGTCGACCGCGCCAAGCAGGCCGTGATGCTGGAGAGCGACCGGCCGCACGTGCTGCGCGAGATGATGTACCTCTGCCGGCCGGCGGGCGTCCTGTCCGTCCCGGGCGTCTACGGCGGGCTCGTGGACAAGCTGCCGTTCGGCGCGGCCATGAACAAGGGCCTGACCATCCGGATGGGGCAGACCCACGTGAACCGCTACATCCACGATCTCCTGCGGATGATCGAGGAGGGCAAGATCGACCCGTCCTTCGTGATCACCCACACGGTGCCGCTCGACAAGGGCCCGGACATGTACAAGGCGTTCCGGGACAAGGAGGACGGGTGCATCAAGGTGGTCCTGAAGACCTGAGGAGGAGGAGTGTCATGTCCCATCACCTGACCGGCTCCCACCATGGGAACCACATGGACCCGCAGTCGCTGGCGACCGGCCTCGGCTGGTTCTCCATCGCACTCGGCGTGGCCGAACTGGTGTCCCCGGGTTCGGTGACCCGCACCCTCGGCTTGCGCGGCACGGAGCCCGTAGTGCGCGCCTTCGGGATGCGCGAGATCGTGACCGGCGTCGGGCTTCTGTCGGCGCGCAATCCGGCCCCGTGGCTCTGGGCGCGGGTGGCCGGCGACATGCTGGACATCGCCAGCGCGGCGACGGCCATGAACCGCCACAACCCCCACCGGAACGCGGCCGGCGTCGCCATCGCCTCGCTGATCGGCGTGACGCTGGTGGACGTGATGGCCGCGCGGGCCGCCCAGGCGGCGAACCACGAGCGCTCGAGCCACGTCTACGACTACAGCGACCGCAGCGGCATGCCCCGGTCGCCGTCGATGATGCGCGGCGCGGCGCTCGACGACGACCTCACCGACGTGGACCATCCGTTCCGGGACGACCGGCGCGGTCAGTCCACCGAAAGGCCCGGCACCGCCGGATGGGGCGCCGAGGTGACGGCGGGCGCGTAGTCGGCGTCGAAAGCGGCGAGCAGTCGGTCGCGCAGGGCGTCCATGCGCCAGACGGGCGCGTCCGGCGGCGGCACGAGTGTTTCGGCGAAGCCCCAGTCGGCGATCCGGTTGAGGACGGCGGGGTCGCTGGCGAGGATGTGGATCGGCACGTCGCGGGTGGCCCCCTCCCCCGTGACGAGCGGCGCCGGCTGGTGGTCGCCGACCACGATGGTGACGAGGTCCTCGCCGCCGAAGGTCTCCACGTAGGAGAGGATCGTCGAGAGGGTGTATTCGAGGGCGAGCCGGTACTGGGTGCGGACGCGCCCGGTGTCGCGCCAGACGACCTCCGGCGGGTCGCCCTCCAGGGTCATGGGGTCGAAGATGGTGCCGTCGCCCACCTCGGGCCAGGGAACGAGCCGGGGCACGGGCGTCCAGGGCGCGTGGCTGGAGATGAGCGCCACCTCGGCCATGACGGGGCGGCGCGGCCCGAGCGTGCGCTCGCGGTCGTGAAGGGTGGCCAGGGTGTACTGGTCGGGCATGGTGACCCAGTCGAACGGGCGGCCCCGATAGCCGAGGTCCTTGGCGGCGTAGATGGCCTCGTAGCCGAAGGTCTCGCCTTCCGGCCAGGGCCGCACGATCGCCGGCATCACCGCCACGGTGCGCCAGCCGGCTTTCGAGAACGCATCCACCAAAGTGAAGCGGTCCCCGGCGACGAGGCTGTCGTAACGCTGCTGGTTGCCGATCCAGAGGCCGGAGAGGACCGTGCCGTGCGCGAGCCAGCTCTGGCCGCCGACGGTGGGGGACGTCAGGAAAGCGCTGCGCACGCCGACGCCGGCCTTGGCGAGGCGGCTGTCGCCGGCGGCGAGAAGGGCCGTCACGTTTGGCGCGAACAGCGGGTTCTCCAGGGCGTCGCGGCCGTAGCTCTCCACGAAGACGAGCAGCACGTCCTTGCCGTGCAGGCCGGCGAGGAGCTGGTCGGCCGGCACGGTCCGGAAGGCGTCGATGGCGGCGATGCCCTCGAAGGCCTCCATGTCGGCGAGGCTCGCGCTCGCCCGGGCGATCCGTTCGACCGTGGACCTTGAGGCGTCGGCCGCGGCGATCGGAAGGCGCGGGTCGATGGCCGCGCCGGAGAAGGAGAGGACGCTCCAGAGCGCAGCGAGGGAGAGGGCGCCAAGGGCCGCCCGGCGCGGCGAGCGGGCGACGAGACGGGCGAGCCGGCGGACCGCCCAGACGCCGAGGCCGAGGAGCGCCACCGAAAGGAGAGCCGCCACGGCGGCGCCGATCCACGCGCCGACCGGGCCGAGGGTCCCGGCGAGGAGGTGCATGGCGGACGGCAGCAGGTGCCAGTCGAGCACCGCGTCGAACGGGCGGGCGAAGGCCATGCGGGTGCCGATGTCGGCGAGGCCCGCGATGGCCGCGAGCCCGACGAGCAGGCCGGCGACCGGAACCAGGAGGCGCCCGAGCCGGGTCGGCAGGACGGCGAGCGCCAGGACGAGCAGCACGAGCTCGAGCGGCAGACGCAGAAAGGCGGCGGGCGTGATATGCTCCACCGCATCCGGGAGGAGCAGGGCCGCCATGAGGACGGTGATCGCCAGGACGGTGACGACCGTAGAGGACGTGGACGCCGGCTCGCCGGCGGTCCGCCCCGCCCGGCCCTCGCGCTGATCCGACACGCCCTCGCCCGCCATGCAATGACCTCCTCATCCGGACGAGAAGACCCCGACAGGACCGCTCCGCGCAAGAGCCGAACGCGATACCGGGCCGCCGCGTCCGGCTGGCGCTGGCTGGCGGCGGCTGTGCTTCTGCCGGCGACGGCGCTGGCGGTCGATCCGGCGGCGCTCTGGGCGGTTCTCGCCCGGGTCGACGCCGGCCCGCTGCTGCTGGCGCTGCCGGTGGTG
The DNA here is from genome assembly GCF_013839525.1 of Chthonobacter rhizosphaerae. GTDB lineage: Bacteria > Pseudomonadota > Alphaproteobacteria > Rhizobiales > Pleomorphomonadaceae > Chthonobacter > Chthonobacter rhizosphaerae. The sequence continues at coordinate 6,027 of NZ_JACDIS010000016.1, read as the reverse complement.
GCCGGGCAGATCCTGGCTTCCGCGTGGCGCTGGCGGTTTACGGCCGGGCGGCTGGGGCTGGATCTGCCGTTCGGGCCGGCGGCGGCGGACTATCACCTGTCGAGCCTCCTCAACATGGTGCTGCCGGGCGGCATGGCCGGCGACGTGATGCGCGCCCTGCGGTCGCGCCACGCCGGCGGCGGGCCGCCCGCGACCCGGGCGGCCGTGCGCGCCGTGGTGCTGGAGCGGCTGGCCGGACAGGCGGCCTTCGCCGTGATGGCCGCGGGCGGGCTGGCGGCGGCGGCGCTGGCGGGCCTTTCCGGAGCGCCGCCCGGCGCGGCGGCCCTGGTGCTGGCGGTGCCGGCCGTGATGGCGGCGGGGGCGGCGGCGGTCGCGGTCGCCGGCCGGGTGGGTCCGGCGCCGGTGCGGGCGGCGCTCGCCGACCTCGGGCCGGATTTCCGCCGCGCCTTTGGAGAGCGGGGCGCCTGGGCGGTGCAGGGCGGCGTGAGCCTCCTGATCGCGGCAAGCTACGTGGCGGTGTTCGCGCTGGCGGCGGAGGCGGTGGGCGCGCCGCTGCCGCCGGTGGGGCTGCTGGTGCTGGTGCCGCTGACGCTCCTGAGCATGCTGGTGCCCATCACGGTGGGCGGATGGGGGCTGCGCGAGGGAACGGCGGCGGCGCTCTGGCCGCTGGCCGGGCTGACCGCCGCCGAAGGGGCCGCGACGGCGGCTCTCTACGGGGCGGTGGTGATCGCGGGCGCCCTGCCGGGCCTCGCTCTCGCGGCGCTGACGGCTGGGGCGCGTCAGGCCGGGTCGAGCCGGGCGTAGACGTCGCCGGAGCGCTCGTCGGATCCGATCCCGGCGAGCACAGCCGCCATGGCGGCGGCATCGAGCCAGTCCGCATGGCGGAAGCGGTGGTCCTCGCCCTCGGTGCGGTTGAACCGGTAGGGGCCGAGCGCGGCGAGCCGGCCGAGGCAGGCGTCGGCGAGCGAGCGCGTCGCCGGCAGGTATTCGAACGCGACCCAGGGCACGGGACGGGACAGGCCGGCGAGGATCTCGGGCTCGAAGCCCTCCACGTCGATCTTCACGAACCGTGGCATGCCGTGCTCGGCGATGAGGCCGTCCAGGGTGACGACCTCCACCTCGACCGCGTCGTCCCAGCGGACGCCGGCGAAGCCCTCCGTGCGGGAGACCTGGTCGATCCAGGACCGGGACAGGGTGGAGACGGTGGGGTGGCGGCTGCTGACCGCGAGCGTCAGCCGGCCCGGAGCGGCCCCGGCCGCCTTGCGGAGGAGGACCACCCGGTCGGCCGGCAGGATGCGGGCGAGGAGCGCGTGGAGATCGGGCTGCGGCTCCAGGGCGACCACGCGCGCGCCGAGCCGGTGCAGGGCGCGGGTGCGGTTGCCCACGTGGCAGCCGATGTCGAACGCAAGGTCGCCCGGCCGGACGATGCCGGCGTAGAGGCGGCGGAGCGCCGCCGTCTTCCAGGGCTGGCCGTAGTAGACGGCGAGCGAGCGGGCGATGCCCGCAAGGAGAGCCGGGCGGACGGTCACCGGGAGCGCGACCGGGCGAGGTGGCGGACATCGACGGCGAAGGACCAGGCGAGCGCCAGGAGGGCCGCCGCCGCGAGGGGCGCGCCGGGTCCGGGGCCGACGGGCGGCAGCGCCAGGAGGATGAGCACCGCTCCCTGCAGCACGCAGACCGCCTTCCGGCGCACCGACGGCGGCAGCGGGCCGGCGAGCCACGGCCAGACCCAGGCGGCCGCCACGAAGACGTAGCGCATGAGCCCGATGGCGAGCGCCCAGGCGCCGACCTTGCCGGAGACGACCGCCAGGGCGGACAGGGCCAGGATCGCGAAGGCGTCGGTCTCCATGTCGAAGCGGGCGCCGAACGGCGTGTCCGGGCCGAAGCGGCGGGCGAGCCAGCCGTCGACCCCGTCGAGCGCGAGGCCGACCGCCGCGACGGCCGCGAATCCCCAGGCGAGCGTTTCGGCCGGCGAGGCGACGCTCCGGTCGGCCACGTGTCCGGCGAGGAGGGCCGCGAGGGCGAGCCGGACGAGGGTGACGAGGTTGGGCAGGCCGAAAGGCGCGTCCGCGTCGGCATGGAGCCAGACGGCGGCCGCGCCGACGCCCGCCACCAGGAGCGCCACGGCCGCGCCGGCCGATCCGGCGGTGGTGAGCGCCGCGAGCGCGACCGCCACGACGGCCACGAAGACGAACGCGGCCGCGAGCGGCCCCGAGCGGCCGACGGACGCCATGGAGGCCAGTGTTCCGAACGTATGCGAGACCATAAGCTTCCAAGAGATGCAGATGACGGGCCCGGGAAAACGTAACGCATCCCGGCGATATCTCCAGGGGCGCGCCGATCACGATCCCCGGAGCCGGACGCCGACGATTGTGCGGCTCCGTTGCGCCGGCCCGCCAAGCAAACGCGGCGACGACAGAGTTCGCCGGATTTGCCGAAAAAGCATACTTGTTCTTGCTTTCAAGGTTTGCCGTAATCCGGCGCTAACGAGTTCGGCGGCGTAATCGTCGATGGCCGGCGGCGCCCGGGCGAACCTTTCGTCCACGGACCCGTTCTGTAAGTAAACGTAAGGTTTCCAAGGCCACGGAGACGCGTTCGGATACGGCGGTTGCGAGATGACTCTGCTCTATGCTGCGACAGCTCTGTTCGGCATCATGGCCGGTCTCCGATTTCGACCTGCGGGACTGGCGCTGTTCGCCGGGCTCGCGCTGGTGGTGGGCGCTCCCGTTTTCGTCGCCGTCCACGGGCTGTGGACCGGCGCGCTGGCGCTGGTCGGCACGATGCTGGCGCTGAACGCGGGACTCGGCCTCGGCCTCGCGCTCCGGGCGATCGTGCGGCAGACCGGCTCCCGGTCCACCCCGCAGGCGGTCCCGGAAGTCGCGGGAAGCGAGAGCGCGCGGGTCCTGACGCCGTGACGTCGGCGGCGGAGGCCTGGCCCTCAGACGCCTAGGGCCCTCGCCTCGGCGGCCGGTCGGACGCGGCGGAACACCCGCGGGTCGTCGCCATCCTGGATCATGTCGAATCGCAGGCCGGACCGTTCGGCGGCGCGGACGTCCCGGTTGAGGTTGTCGAGGACGAGGTCGCCGCGATCGGTGCGGACGAGGAGGACGGCGTGATACTCGCCGTTCCGCAGGTGCCCGGTGGCGAGGCGGAGCGCGCGGCTGGGCACGCCGAGCCGCACCAGGAGCTCGCGCTTGGCGAGCGCGTAGTCCTCGCAGTCGCCGGACACGCCGCCGACCTTCCAGTGGTCGGGCGCGCCGACCCGCTCGGCCTGGGGGCGAATCGCGCGGTTCACCACGCGGTGGACGCGGGAGATCATGTCCATGGCGGGATGGTCGAGGACGAGGGCGCCATCGGCGTCCGCCGGGCGCTGGCCCGGCCGGACCGTGCAGAGGGACGGCACGCGGCGGCAGAACATGGAATGGCCGAAGGGCTCGGACGCCGGCTCGGCCTCGGTCAGCCGGATGGCGAGCGGAAGCTCGACGCTGGCCTCGTCGGACGGCACGAATCCCGCGCTCGCCCTGTCCGCCAGAACTCCAAGTGCGATCAGGACGAGCGTCGTCCAGACCCGCTTGCGCACCATCGCCCCCTCCGGTCACGGTCACGTTCGGACGAGCATGGGACACATGCGAAGACGATTATAATTAGGGAAAACCCTGACCCCGGGGGCCGCCGCCCCAGTTTGGCCGCGATAAGTTTAGATAAACCATCTGGAACAAGCCGAACGGCTCATCCGTTAAGGAGGGTGCTGTGTCGTTCCGGACACGGTGCTTGCCCAAGTGAAGAGTCGGATCGGCTCTCCGGGCAGGCCGGGGTGCGCCAGAAGGCGCGTGTCACGGGGTCAAATCCAGTTGATTGTTCGATGATTCGGCCGCTTTGCGAGCAACGGAGAGTCAGGCCAAGTTTATTCATGCATACAACTTGATAAGACAGAGGCATGCATTAGGTTGTTGCAATGCAACAATTTTAGCTTTATCCTCCGAAATTAGTTAGGATTGACGGGTCGGTTCGCCTGCCAGTCCAGGTGTCTTCGAAGTCGGGAATATCACCTTCACGGTCCGATCCAAGCGAGTCTCAACGGGGCGGTCACGGTAACCAAATTCTTCCAAGCTGTATGGCCGAGGCCGAGGTTTCTGTTGCAATCAGACCGATGGCTAACATACAGTTAAAAGGCGAGATTAATGGTTGTTTACCGTATCGCAACATTGGTTATCGATTTTTGAGATTGGACTTCCGCGTTCTCCGCGGGCTGAGCGGTGCCAGCTGCAAGGCTTGTTATTTTTCTGGAGTTCGAAATGCGTTCCATGATGCAAGCCGGCTTTTTCAAGCGGTTAGCGAACGACTATTTCAACAGTCTGGCGGTTTCGCCAGTTCGCACTACGGAATACTCCCTCGCTGGCGCGTCTCCGGTCGGGTCCTTTCCGTCCGAGGCTGACGATTCGGCGCCGCTGCAGTCGGTGATCTGGCAGCCGCAGGGGGACAATCGAGCCCGCGCCGGCCGCACCGCGGCAGTCGCAAGCACCGCCCGGCGCACGCCGGTGCCGCAGGGCGCCGTCCGCAGCGCCGAGCCGGTCCAGACCATCCTGGGCTCGGCGGCGCCGTGGCAGCACGGCGTCAAGCGGGCGATGGACTTCACCCTCGCCCTCGCCGCCCTGATCGCGCTCGCCCCTCTCCTCCTGACGGTCGCGCTCATCATCAAGCTGAGCAGCCGTGGGCCGGTGTTCTTCAAGCAGTACCGGGTGGGTCTCGGCAACGTGGAGTTCGAGATCTACAAGTTCCGCTCGATGTACACCGACCGGTGCGACGTCTCCGGCGTCGCCCAGACGACGGAGAACGATCCGCGCGTCACTCCGATCGGCCGCTTCATCCGGCGGACCAGCATCGACGAGCTGCCGCAGCTCCTCAACGTCTTGAAGGGCGACATGTCGCTCGTCGGTCCGCGGCCGCACGTGGCGGGCATGCTCGCCGGCGGCGTTCCGTACGAGGAACTGGTGCCGAACTACCCGCTGCGCCACGCCATGCGGCCGGGCCTCACCGGGCTTGCCCAGGTGAACGGCTACCGGGGGCCGACCACGGACGCCAACAAGGCGCGGCTCCGGGTGGAGCACGATCTGGAGTACATCCGGCACTTCTCGGTGGCGCTCGACATGCGAATCATCCTGCGCACCGTGTGGACCGAGTTCCTCTCCGGCAGCGGCTACTGACCGCGCCTCGAAGATCCGATCGCCGGCGACGCCGGCAGGACAGACCGCCGGGCCCGATGGGACCCGGCGGTTTCCGTTCGGGCGCGCCGGCGCGGCCCGTTCCCCTGTGCACGGATGCAACGCAGGCGGCGCCATGGCGACGCAGCGCCTCTCGCGCCGGGCGATCCGGCTGGCGCCTGCGGATCGGGCTCACTAGAGTGCGGGCGGTTCCGCCGCCTCGCCGGCGAGCGCGCCGCCCGGGCCGCCGCCGGGATCCCGGTGGTCTGACCGCCCGCGAGTAGGACCGCATGCCGGGCGGGTCCGGCGCGGGGGCGGTCGGGCGAATTCTGGAGTGTCTGCAATGCGAATCGCCATGATCGGCTCGGGGTACGTGGGCCTGGTGTCGGGGGCCTGCCTGGCGGACTTCGGCCACACGGTCGTGTGCATCGACAAGGACCAGCGCAAGATCGACGCCCTCCTCGGCGGGCAGATCCCCATCTTCGAGCCGGGCCTCGACCAGCTGGTGGCGACGAACGTGGCGGCGGGTCGGCTGTCGTTCACGACGGCGCTGGAGCAGCCGGTGGCGGACGCCGACGTGGTGTTCATCGCGGTCGGCACGCCGTCGCGGCGCGGCGACGGGCACGCGGACCTCTCCTACGTCCATGGGGCGGCCCGGGAGATCGCGTCGGCGGTGAAGGGCTTCACCGTGGTGGTGACCAAGTCCACGGTGCCGGTCGGCACCGGCGACGAGGTGGAGCGAATCATCCGCGAGGCCAATCCGCGCGCCGACGTGGCGGTGGTGTCGAACCCGGAGTTCCTGCGCGAGGGCGCGGCCATCGACGAC
>NZ_JACDIS010000015.1 GCF_013839525.1 Chthonobacter rhizosphaerae | reverse complement strand
GTGGGGATCTGGACGCCCTTGAAGCCGAGGCCGGCCGCCCAGCCGCAGATCGCGTCGAGCGAGTTGAACGGCGGGTTGTCGCCGGCGAACTGGGCCAGGAAGATGGCCGGTCCCTTGATCGTCCTCATCAGCGTGAACTCCTCCCCGGGAGTGCCGGACGCCATGGCCCGGCGGTCGTCGTCCGACGCGGCCGGAGGCGGCCGGCGCCCGAAAGTAACCGATTACATCGACACTCTGGCAGAGGTCGCGCGCCCTCACAAGGGCGGCCGGGCAGGGGAACCGGTCGGGGCGGCACGCCGTTCCGGGTGTGAGAGGGGGCGGGTGAACGGCCCGTCCCCGACTGTTCAGCGATCCGGCAACACTGTGTTCAGGGGTCACTTCGGCGTCCGCCGACCCGATATGGGTGGGCGAGCGAGGCGCCCCGTGCGCGTCGGTCGCACAGCCGAACTGAAGGGAATGAACGGATGGCAAAGGTCCTGGTGCTCTACTATTCCAGCTGGGGTCACGTGGAGAAGATGGCGAACGCGGTGGCCGAAGGCGCCCGCTCCGCCGGCGCGACGGTGACCGTGAAGCGCGTGCCCGAGCTGGTTCCTCAGGAAGTGGCCTCCTCCGCCCACTACAAGCTCGACCAGGCGGCCCCGATCGCCGACCCCACCGAACTCGCCGACTACGACGCGATCATCTTCGGCTCGCCGACCCGCTACGGCAACATGGCCGCCCAGATGAAGAACTTCCTCGACCAGACCGGTGGCCTCTGGGCTCAGGGCAAGCTGGTCGGCAAGGTGGCGTCGGCCTTCACCTCCACGGCCACCCAGCACGGCGGCCAGGAGACGACGCTCACGTCCATGCACACGGTGTTCTTCCACCACGGCATGGTGGTCGTCGGCCTGCCCTACGCCTTCCCTGGCCAGATGAAGATGGACGAGATCACCGGCGGCACGCCCTACGGCGCCAGCACGCTCGCCGGCGGCGACGGCTCGCGCCAGCCGAGCGAGAACGAGCTCGAGGGCGCCCGCTTCCAGGGCCGCTTCGTGGCCGGGATCGCCGGCAAGCTGTTCGGCTGATCCGGCCGTTTCGAAACGACGCGCGGGCGCGCCCTGGAGACGGGCGCGCCCGTTTTCCGTTTGCCGCCCCGCTCAGTAGCCGCGCGAGCGGTCCACCAGGTTCTGCAGCGGCTCGCCGCGCTCGAAGGCGGCGATCTGGCGGGCCACGTAGCGGCTGAGCGCCAGGGGGTCGCTCTCCGCGGCCACGTGCGGCGTGATGGTGAGGTTCGGCGCGTCCCAGAGCGGGCTTTCCGCCGGCAGCGGCTCGGTGACGAACACGTCGAGGCTGGCGGCCCTCAGCCGCCCGTCCTTCAGCGCCGCGACGATGTCGTCCTCCACCTGCAGGCCGCCGCGCCCGCCGTTGACAATCACCGGGCCGCCGAGCGGTCCGTCCTTGGCGAGCCGGTCGACGAGCGACGCGTCGAGGATGCCCCGGGTATCTTCAGTGAGCGGCAGGAGCACGACCAGGATGTCCGTGCGGGCGAGGAAGGGGCCGAGGCCCGCCTCGCCGGAATAGCAGTCGATGCCCGGCTCCGTCTTCGGCGACCGGCTCCAGCCGGCGACCGGGAAGCCGAGGCCCGACAGCGCCCGCGCGGCGTCGATCCCGAGCACGCCGAGGCCCATGATCCCGACCCGGACGTCCGCCGAGGACCACTGGCGCAGCGACTTCCACGTCTTCCTCGCCTGGAAGGCGTCGTAGGCCCGCTGCTGGCGATGGTGCATCAGCACCTGGAGGAGGACCCACTCGGTCATCCGGCCGGTGAGATCCGGGTCGACGATCCGCACCACCGGCAGGTCCGGCAGGTCCGGGTCGGACGTCAGGTGGTCGACGCCGGCGCCGAGCGAGAAGATGACCTTCAGGTTCGGCAGGCTGGCCAGATAGCCGGGCCGCGGCTTCCAGACGAGCGCATAGTCCACCGCGGCGAGGTCCACGTCGTCGCCGGGCGTCAGGACGGCGCGGTCCGGCGCCACCGCCTTCAGGCCCTCGATCCAATCGGCCGGCGACCAGCCCTCGACCGCCACGATGATGGACATGAACCGCGCTCCTCTGTCGTTGAAGCGCAGGAGAGTGCCGCATGCGGCAGGCCGCCTCAAGCCGGATCGTCGCCCTGTTCCACCACCAGTTCCACGCGCTCGCCGGCGAACAGCGTCCGGGAGGTCTGCACGGGCGTGCCCGCCGTGTCCACGTCGATGTTCTCCGTCACGAGCACGGCGGAGCCCGGCGGCAGGCCGAGCCGCTGGCCTTCCAGGGCGTCCGCCACCCGCGCCGTCACCCGGGTGGACCGGCGGGTGTAGTCGGTCACGCCGTGGGCCTCGAGCACCTTGGTGAAGGACCCGGTCTCCGCGTAGACCTCCACGAGGCGGGGGAAGCGCTCGGCCGGGATCCAGTGCTCGGCGAGCGAGATCGGCACGCCGTCGGCGACCGACAGGCTCTCCACCCGGTGTACCGGCGTGCCGGCCGCCACCTTCAACCGCGTGGCGACCGCCTCGTCAGCCACCTCCAGCCGGTGGCCGATCAGGCGGCCGGAGGGTTCGCGCGCCTGGGCCGAGACGATTTCCGAGAATCGGGTCCGCCGCCGGATCGGGTAGCTGAGCCTCCCGGCCTGCACGAAGGTGCCGCGGCCCTGGTCGATCCGCACCACGTCGGCCTCGGCGAGCGCCGCCATGGCGCGCCGCAGGGTGTGGCGGTTCACGCCGAACCGGGCCGCCAGGTCGGCCTCCGGCGGCAGGCGGTCGCCCACCGCGTAGACCCCCGTGGCGATCTCGGTCCTGATCTGCTCGGCGATCTGTCGCCAGAGCGCGATGCCGCCGCCGCGCTCCATGCCTTCTGTCATCGGGCCGTCGTGTCCCCATGGTTCGATTCGCATCGGTCCGGCCACTCATACAGGCGGCGATTGTCACAATCATCCGCCGCGTCTCCGGCCTTCTTTTCCGTCCGCCGGATCCCGTCCAGCCGTCATCGGCTTGTCATCCGGACGGTCTATGCATCGTCGCGGGTCCAGTGGTATAGATGTATAGACCAATTGAACGGAGACCTGCCATGACCAGTCTCTCAGGCCTCGACGCCGATACGGACGCCCGTCGCGCCGTCCTCGGCGTCCTGGCCCGCGCCACCAGGGACGACCTCGCTGCCGCCTGGACCGCCTGGCCCGACAAGCCGGACGTCTTCGACGTCCGGGCGCCCGAGACCGGGCTCGTGATGGTGCGCGGCCGCATGGGCGGCGGCGGGCGCCCGTTCAACCTCGGCGAGACGACCGTGACCCGCTGCACGGTTAGGCTCGGCGACGGCACGGTCGGCACCGGCCACGTGCTCGGCCGCGACCGGGTGCAGGCGCGCCTCGTCGCGGTGTTCGACGCCCTCTGGCAGCGGCCGCGGACGCGCCCGGCCGTGGAGGCCGCAGTGATCGCGCCCGTCCGCGCCCGCCTCGCTGCGGAGGACGACTCGGCCCGCTCCGAGACGGCCGCCACCCGCGTCGATTTCTTCACCATGGTCCGGGGAGACGACTGATGGCCGCCCTGACGGCAGACACCCTCGAAGGGGGCTTCCACGATCCCGTGTTCCAGTCCCAGGCCGTGTTCCGGGCCGTGATGGCGGCGCTCGCCGAGCCGGCCCGGCCGGTGCCGCTGCCGCCCTCGGCTCGGCCGCCGGCGCCGCTCACGGCCGAACTCGGCGCGGTCGCGCTGACGCTCGCCGATCCGGACACGCCCGTGTGGCTGGACCCGGCGCTCGCCGCATCGGACGCGGTGCGCGCCTGGCTCGCCTTCCACACCGGCGCGCCGGTCACCGCCGAGCCGATGGACGCGGCGTTCGCCCTGGTGGCCGATCCGGCGCGCCTGCCGCCGCTCTCCGCCTTCGCCCAGGGCACGGCCGAGTATCCGGACCGCTCGACCACGCTCGTCATCGCGGTGGAGCGCTTCGACACGGCCGCCGGGCCGCTCTTCACCGGGCCGGGGTTCGAGACGCCCCGCCGGTTCGCCGCCCACCCGGAACGGATCGGCTTCCTCGACCAGTGGGCCGCCAACCGGGCGCTCTTCCCGCGCGGCGTCGACATCGTCTTCGTCGCCGACGGGCTCGTCGCGGGCCTGCCCCGCTCGGCCCGCCTCGCCACCACGGAGTGACGCCATGTATGTTGCCGTCAAAGGGGGCGAACAGGCGATCGCCGCCGCCCACCGCCTGCTCGCCCACGAGCGCCGGGGCGACCGCTCGGTCCCCGCTCTCACGCTCGCCCAGATCGCCGAACAGCTCACCCTGGCGGTCGACCGCGTGATGGCGGAAGGCTCGCTCTACGACCGGGACCTCGCCGCCCTCGCGGTGAAGCAGGCCCGGGGCGACCTGATCGAGGCCATCTTCCTTCTGCGGGCCTACCGGACCACCCTGCCGCGCTTCGGCTTCTCCCGGCCGGTGGACACGGCCGCCATGCTGGTGCGCCGGCGCATCTCGGCGACCTTCAAGGACCTGCCGGGCGGCCAGTGCCTCGGCCCCACCTTCGACTACACCCACCGGCTGCTCGACCCCTTGCTGGCCGGCGACCCGGACCTGCCGGACCCGGCCGAACGTCCGGCGGACGAGACCGCCATGCCCCGGGTGACCGATCTTCTCAACGACGAGGGCCTGATCGAGCCGGACCCGGCCGAAACCGACGCGCCCGTCGGCGACCTCACCCGCGAGCCCCTGAGCTTTCCCGCCGACCGGGATCTCCGCCTCCAGGCGCTCGCCCGCGGCGACGAGGGCTTCCTCCTGGCGCTCGGCTATTCCACCCAGCGCGGCTATGGCCGGACCCACCCGTTCGTGGGCGAGATCCGGCTCGGCGACGTGGAGGTGGAGATCGACGTGCCGGAACTCGGCTTCTCGGTCGCCATCGGCCGCATCACCGTGACCGAGTGCCAGATGGTCACCCAGTTCAAAGGCTCCGCCAAGGCGCCCCCCGCCTTCACCCGCGGCTACGGCCTCGTGTTCGGCCATCAGGAGCGCAAGGCCATGGCCATGTCGCTCGTCGACCGGGCGCTCCGGGCCGGCGACCTCGGCGAGGACCGGGTGGCGCCCGCCCAGGACGAGGAATTCGTCCTCTCCCATTCCGACAACGTGCAGTCCACCGGCTTCGTGGAGCACCTGAAGCTGCCCCACTACGTGGACTTCCAGGCCGAACTCGACCTCATCCGCCGCATGCGCGCCGAGATCGCCGCCCGCCAGGAGGCCGCCGAATGACTGACATGGATGACGCGAGGTTCCCCCCTCTCTCCAACTCTCTCCCACGAGGGGAGAGAGGGCCCGTTGGCGGGTCCGGAGCGGGCGCGGACGCCGGTGTAGAGCTGAACGGAGCCCTCTCTCCCCTCGTGGGAGAGAGCGGGAGAGAGGGGGCGCCCGGGGCCGTCCTCGACGACCAGGCGAACCTGCGAACCTATTCCTTCGCCTACCTCGACGAGCAGACCAAGCGCATGATCCGGCGCGCGATCCTGAAGGGGATCGCCATTCCGGGCTATCAGGTGCCGTTCGCCTCCCGCGAGATGCCCATGCCCTACGGCTGGGGTACCGGCGGCGTGCAGGTGACGGCGGCGGTGCTCGGGCCCGACGACGTGCTGAAGGTCATCGACCAGGGCGCCGACGACACCACCAACGCGGTGGCGATCCGCGGCTTCTTCCAGAAGACGGCCGGCGTCGCCACGACGACCCGAACCGCCGACGCGACCGTCATCCAGACCCGCCACCGGATCCCGGAGCGGACCCTGCAGGCGCACCAGATCCTCGTCTACCAGGTGCCGATCCCGGAGCCCCTGCGCTACCTGGAGCCGCGCGAGACCGAGACGCGCAAGCTGCACGGGCTGGAGGAATACGGCCTCATGCACGTGAAGCTCTACGAGGACATCGCCCGGCACGGCCACATCGCCACCACCTACGCCTACCCGGTGAAGGTGGAGGGCCGCTACATCATGGATCCGTCGCCGACGCCGAAGTTCGACAACCCGAAGATGCACCGCTCCAAGGCGCTGCAGCTTTTCGGCGCCGGCCGCGAGAAGCGCATCTACGCGGTGCCGCCGCACACGGACGTTGTCAGCCTCGACTTCGAGGACCATCCGTTCCGGATCCAGACCTTCAAGGAGCCCTGCGCCCTGTGCGGCGCCGAGGGCGTCTACCTGGACGAGGTCATCCTCGACGACAGGGGAGGGCGCATGTTCGTCTGCTCCGACACCGACCACTGCGAGGAGCGCCGGGCCGAAGGCCACCGGGGCGCCCTGTCCGGGGAGAGCCGCTGATGTCCGCCGTCGCCACCCTGCCGGACGCCGAGGAGGAGCGCCCGCTCCTCAAGGTGTCCCGCCTGTCCCACTACTACGGCTCCCGCCTCGGCTGCCGCGACGTGAGCCTCGACGTCTACCCCGGCGAGGTGGTCGCCGTGGTCGGCGAGAGCGGGTCCGGCAAGACCACGCTCCTCAACTGCCTCGCCGGCCGGCTGACGCCGACCGCCGGCTCGGTGGAGTTCCGCATGCGGGACGGCCGGCTGCGCGGTCTCTTCTCGCTCACCGAGGCGGAGCGGCGCCTGCTCGCCCGCACCGACTGGGGCTTCGTGCACCAGAACCCGGCCGACGGCCTGCGCATGACGGTCTCGGCCGGCGCCAACGTGGGCGAGCGGCTGATGGCCGTCGGCGACCGGCACTACGGCCGGATCCGGTCGACCGCCCTCGACTGGCTCGCCCGGGTGGAGATCGAAGCCGACCGGATCGACGACGACCCGCGCGCCTTCTCCGGCGGCATGCGCCAGCGCTTGCAGATCGCCCGCAACCTAGTGACCCGGCCGCGTCTCGTCTTCATGGACGAGCCGACCGGCGGGCTCGACGTCTCCGTCCAGGCGCGGCTCCTCGATCTCCTGCGCCAGCTGGTGGCGGATCTCGGCCTCGCCGCCATCGTGGTCACCCACGATCTGGCGGTCGCCCGGCTCCTTTCCGACCGCATGCTGGTGATGAAGGGCGGCGAGGTGATCGAGCACGGCCTCACCGACCGGGTGCTCGACGACCCGCGGGAGCCCTACACCCAGCTCCTCGTCTCCTCCATCCTGCAGGTCTGAGGACACACCATGGCAACGCGTATCGTCGTCTCCGGTCTCTCCAAGTCCTTTGTCATGCATCTTCAGGGCGGGGTGCAGCTGCCCGTGGTCCAGGGCGTGGACTTCTCCGTCGACGCGGGCGAATGCGTCGTCCTCGGCGGGCCGTCGGGAGCGGGCAAGAGTTCGATCCTGAAGATGGTCTACGGCAACTACGGCGCCGACGGCGGCCAGATCCTCGTCCGCGACGGCGACAGGCTCGTCGACGTGGCGAGCGCCGACCCGCGCCGGATCGTCCGCCTCCGGCAGTCCACGATCGGCTACGTGAGCCAGTTCCTGCGGGTGGTTCCGAGGGTCTCGGCCCTCGACGTGGTGGCCGAGCCGCTCGTCTCGCGCGGCGTCGACCGGGCGCTCGCCCGCTCCCGGGCGCGGGAGATCCTGTCCAGGCTGAACGTGCCCGAGCGGCTGTTCGCCCTGCCGCCCGCCACCTTCTCCGGCGGCGAGCAGCAGCGGGTGAACGTCGCCCGCGGCTTCGTCACCGACCACCCGATCCTCCTCCTCGACGAGCCGACCGCGTCCCTGGACGCCGCCAACCGGGCCGTGGTGGTGGACCTGATCCGCGAAAAGAAGCGCCAGGGCGTCGCGATGCTCGGCATCTTCCACGACGAGGAGGTGCGCTCGGCGGTGGCCGACCGGATCGTCGACGTCATGTCGTTCCGCGCGGCAGCCTGAGGGAGACTCCCATGAGCCAGACACCGAAGGCCAAGCTGGCCGAGACCTTCATCGATCCGACCGTGCGCCTGCGCGAGGCGGTGGTCGGTCAGCGCTGCGAGATCCTGAAGGATTCGCGCGTCTCCTACGCCACCGTCGGCGACATGTCCTACATCGGCGAGGACTGCAGCGTGGCGGACGCCACCATCGGCCGCTATTGCGCCATCGCCGACAAGGTCCGGATCGGCGCGCCGAACCATCCGATGGATCGGCCGACCCAGCACCGGCTCACCTACACGCCGGAATACTACGACACCGCGCTGGAGCGCGACCACGCCTTCTTCGCGGCGCGCCGGGGCGCGCGGGTGACGATCGGCAACGACGTGTGGATCGGCCACGGGGTTACGGTGCTGCCGGGCGTGACCGTGGGCGACGGGGCGGTGCTGGCGGCAGGCGCCGTGGTGAGCCGGGACGTGGCGCCCTACACCATCGTCGGGGGCGTGCCGGCGAAGCCGATCCGCGAGCGATTCTCGCGGGATATCGCAGAGCGGCTGATCCGGATCGCCTGGTGGGACTGGCCGGTCGAGACGGTGCTTGCCCGCCTCGCTGACTTCCGCGATACGGACGTGGCGGCGTTCTGCGACCGCTTCGAACGGGAGGCCGACCGTCACCCTGGTGACATGAGCGCCGCCTAGGAGCAGTGCGCTAAAGTAAGAATGGGGGACAAGCGGTCCATGCGTTACGCCATCTACTTCGCCCCGCCGCCCGGCAGCCCGCTTGCCGAGGCGGGCGCCCGATGGCTCGGGCGGGACGCCTTCACGGGCGCGGCGCTCACGCAGCCGGCGGTGGAGGGCGTCGACCCGGAGACCGTCCGCCTCCTCACCACCGACCCGCGCCGCTACGGCTTTCACGCCACCCTGAAGGCCCCCTTCGGCCTGAAGCCGGGGGCGAGCGCGGCGGCGCTGGTGGACCGGTTCGAGACCTTCGCGGCCGAGCGCCCGCCGTTCCGGGTCCGGCTCGCGGTCCGACGGCTCGGCGGCTTCATCGCCATCATCCCGGACGAGCCGTCCGAGCCGCTCCAGGCGCTCGCCGACGACTGCGTCCGCGCGTTCGAGCCCTTCCGCCGACCGCTGACCGTGCAGGAGGTGGAGAAGCGCCGGAAGGCCGGGCTGTCGCCCCGCGAGGAGGCCCACCTGATGGCCTGGGGCTATCCGGCGGTGTTCGACACCTTCCGCTTCCACATGACCCTCTCCCAGCGCGTGCTCGGCCCCGAGGGCGACCGGCTGGAAGAGGCCGCCCGGGCCTATTTCGCCGACATCCTGGCCGAGCCGGTCACCGTCGACCACCTCGGCCTCTTCGCCGAGCCGCCGGGCGGCGGCCCCTTCACCGTCCATGTCCTGAAGCCCCTCGCGGGGCGCTGATCCGCCCTTTTCGTCCGAACGCCCTGCCCGAAAGCACCGACCGATGTCCGCCGAAACCGTCTTCACCAACGCCCGCGTCGTCCTCGCCGACCACGTGATCGACGGCACCGTCGTCGTCCGCGACGGCCGGATCGCCGAGGTCGCCGATGGGCGATCCGCCTCCGGCGTCGACCTGGAGGGCGACTGGCTCATCCCGGGCATCGTGGAACTCCACACCGACCACCTGGAGAACCACTACGCCCCGCGCCCCAAGGTGCGCTGGAACCCGCTCGCCTCCGTCCAGGCCCACGACGCCCAGGTGGCGGCCTCCGGCATCACCACCGTGTTCGACGCGCTCCGGGTCGGCATGGACTATGACGCCGAGCTCAACGGCGAGGACATGCGCCGCCTCGCCGACGCCATCGAGGCGGGCGTCGCCGCCGACCGGCTGCGGGCGGATCACTTCATCCATCTGCGCTGCGAGGTGGCGGCTCCGGACACCCTGGAGGTGTTCAAGCTATTCGAGCGGGACGGGCGGGTGAAGCTCGCCTCCCTGATGGACCATACCCCCGGCCAGCGCCAGTTCACCTCGCTCGACCACTACCGGATCTACTACCAGGGCAAGACCGGCATGTCGGACGAGGCCTTCCTCGCCATGATCGACCGGCGCGTCGGCCAGGCCGCCCAGTTCTCCGAGCCGCACCGCGCCGAGATCGCCGAGCGCTGCCGCGCGGCCGGCATCGTGCTCGCCAGCCACGACGACGCGACCGCCGCCCACGTGGCCGAAAGCCTCGCCCACGGCGTCACCATCGCCGAATTCCCCACCACCATGGAGGCCGCCAGGGCGGCCCGGGACGGCGGGCTGAAGATCCTGATGGGCGCGCCCAACGTGGTGCGCGGCGGTTCCCACTCCGGCAACATCGCCGCCCGGACGCTGATGGAGGAGGGCCTCCTCGACATCCTGTCGTCCGACTACGTGCCCTTCTCGCTCCTCCACGCGGCCTTCATGGTGGCGGGCGACGTGCCGGGCGTCGGCGTACCGGAGGCGATCGCCACCATCACCCGCAACCCCGCCGAGGCGGCCGGGCTGACCGACCGCGGCGTCATCGAGGCCGGCCGGCGCGCCGACCTCGTCCAGGTCAACCTCGAACACGAGGTGCCGCTCGTCCGCTCCGTCTGGCGCGAAGGGCGGCGGGTGTCATGACCGACGGCCGGCCGGGCGCCTTCGTCGCCGTCGTCGGCCCGTCAGGCGCCGGCAAGGATACGGTCATGAGCCGCGTGCGCGAGCAGCTCTCCTCGGACGGGCGCTTCGTCTTCGCCCGCCGGGTGGTGACGCGCGACCAGAACGGCGGCGAGGACCACGACTGCCTGGACCCCGCCGCCTTCGAGGCGGCCTGCGCCGATGGGGCCTACGTGCTCTCCTGGCGGGCGCACGGCCTCGGCTACGGCATCCCGGCCGCCTATGGCCGCATGGTGGACGGGGGCGCCGTGGTGGTGGCCAACCTGTCGCGCGCGGTGCTCACCGACGCCCGCGCCCGCTTCCCGCGCTTCGCCGTCCTGGAGATCACCGCCCCCGCGGAGGTCCTCGCGGCGCGGCTGGCGGCCCGCGGCCGCGAAAGCACGGACGAGATCGCCGCCCGCCTCGCCCGCGTGGAGGCTCCGGTGACCGGCCCCGACGTCCACCGCATCGACAACGGCGGCCCCCTCGCGGACGCCGTCGCGGCCGCGGTGAGCGTGCTCCGAGGCCTCTGAGCCGGAGCGAGGCTCGGCAGCGCCCGTCAGGCGATCCGCCGGGACGCCCGGAAGCGACCCTCATTCCCGGAAGCGACCCTCATTCCCGATGGCCAGGAGGTTCCCCCTCTCCCCCACCCTCTCCCTCAAGGGGAGAGGGGGACCCTCGGCGTATCCGAGCGTCATCACAGGCCCATCCCTGCGTCCGCCCTCGCCACAAACACTCACTTTGGCAGCCCGACGCTCCCATCGCACCCCGCCACTTCCGATCCCCTCCTGAACCGCCACGGACCCCCTCTCCCCTTGCGGGGGAGGGTCGGGGTGGGGGGTGCCCGCGCGACGCTGGTCGTCGTCCGAGGCGACGCCCCACCCGATCCACCCCACCCTCAAGCAGAAAGCAGGCGCGGCGGAGCACCGCCCCCCGCCACTTCCGATCCCCTCCTGAACCGCCACGGACCCCCTCTCCCCTTGTGGGGGAGGGTTGGGGTGGGGGGTGCCCGCGCGACGCCGCTCGTCGCCCAAACCTATCCACCCCACCCTCAAGCAGAAAGCAGGCGCGGCGGAGCGATGCGCGCCACGCCCTCCCTCAATACAGTCCCACCGGGAAGAACCTTAAGTGGAGATCCGCAAGGGTGCCGTCGGCTTCCAGGCTTCGGAGCGTGGAATCGATCAGCCGCTTCAGGCCGACATTCTCCTTGGCCACCGCGATGGTGAGGCCCTTGCCCATGTAGGCCGGCTCGGTGAAGGCGCCCGGGGCGAAGCGGCAGCAGGTGCGGGATTCCGGGCCGGCGAGCCAGAAGGACGCCCCGAGGCCGCCGGTGAACACCGCATCCACCTCGCCGGCCTGGAGCAGGCGGAAGGCCTCCTCGTCGGACGCCGTCTCGGTGCGGCGGGCGCCGGGGTAGAAGTCGGCCAGGAAATCGCGCGTGCGGGTGCCGGCCCGCACCGCCACGGTGGCGCCGGCCATCGCCTCCGGGGTGACCGCCCGCGTCCACTCCCGTCGGACCACGAAACGGGCGGGCAGGCGCAGATAGCTTTCCGTGTGGATCACATAGTCGCGGAGCGCCGGCGTGTCCTTCAGGCCGGCGATCACCGCGTCGGCGGCATTCTCCACCAGCGCGTCGACCAGCAGCGGAAAGGGCCGGACCTGCACCGTGCACGGCACCCCCAGCCGCTGGCAGATGGCCCGGGCGAGTTCCACGTTGTAGCCGCCGAGCCGGCCCGATCCGTCCAGGAAGTTGAACGGCGGGAAGTCGTCGCTGGTGACGAAGCGGATCGCCGCCGGCTTCGCCACGTCGGCGGCCGCCGGCGTCTCGGCCAGGAACCGGGGCAGGGGTTGCAGTTCGGCCGCACGCGCCGGTATCCCGGCGATCAGGCCGGCAACCGCTATTGTCAAAAACAACGATCCATGCGTTAGGTGTGGAGAGCGCCACAGCGTCAATGGTCTGGCCCCATGTGGTCCGCCCTCACCGGCTCCGGTCGATGTCCGGAGCGGCGGGCTGACGATGCCGTTCGACCGGACGCTAGTGGGTTTCGCGATCGATTGGAATTGCATCCCGCGCCGGCCGGGTGAACCGGCGCCCGGACCCGGCCCTGAAAGCGCCGGGCGTGTTCGCTCGCCCTCACGGACGGACAGTCGATGCGCGGGCGCGGAACCGGATCCGGACGGCGGGGCGGTGCGGACGGGAGCGCGTGATGAGTTGGAGCTTCAGGACGGGACCGGGCGGCAAGACCCCGGACGGGGACGGTGAGGGCCGGCCGGGCGGCATGGAGACCGCGGGGGAGCAGGCGCCGGCCGTGACGACGGCGGACGCCCCGCCCGGCGCGGCGCCGGCCGTGACGACGGCGGACGCCCCGCCCGGCGCGGCGCCGGCCGACGAGCCTTCCGCGTCCATGGCCGCCGAGTGGCCGGAGGACGCGGTCTACCGGGCCGCGTGCGCCACGGCGGGCGCCCGGTTCGAACCGCTCACCCGATGGGGCGGGCCGCGGCGCGCGGAGCGGCTGACGGCGCGTGGGGCCGCGCGGCTGGGCGCGGCGGGCCTGGCGGATCCGGACGGCGCGACCGTGACGGTGCTGGCGCCGCCGCCCCATGCGCTCGACCGCGTGCTCCTCGACCTGAAGCCGCGCGGCCGCTGGCCGAGCCCGGCCGTCATCACCACGCCCCGGCGGCTGCGCGCCGTCCTGAGGGGGGCGATCTCCGAGCGGACCGAGCAGCGGGTGCGCCATCACCTCGCGCGGGCGGAGCCGCAGCTCTCGGCCTCGACGGCCCCGTCGCCGGCGGCCCGGGCGATCATCCTGGCGACCGTCGCGGGCCTGTGCGCCGGGATCCTGACCGGATGGCCGCCGGTGACCTGGACGCTCTTCGTGGTCTCTGCCGTGCTCTTCCACATCACGGCGGGGATCCGCTTCCTGGTGGCCCTGGAGACGAGCGCCCCCTTGTCGACGCCGCCACCCGCGATCCCGGAACGGGACCTGCCCTTCTACACCGTGATGGTCTGCCTCTACCGGGAGGCCGCCATGGTGCCCTCCCTCGTGGCGGCCCTCGACCGGCTGCGCTACCCGCGCGACCGGCTGGAGATCCTGATTCTCCTGGAGGCGGACGACGCGGAGACGATCGCGGCCGCGGAGGCGGCCTGCCGGACGCCCGAATACGACGTGATCGTGGTGCCGCCGGGCCGGCCGCGCACCAAGCCGCGGGCGCTGACCTACGGTCTCGCCTTCGCGCGGGGCGACCTGGTGGGCGTGTTCGACGCGGAGGACCGGCCGGACCCGGACCAGCTGCTCGCCGCCGCCGCCATGTTGACGGCCGGGCCGCACCATCAAGTCTGCGTCCAGGCGGGTCTTCGCATCGACGGCGACACGGGCGTCCTGCAGCGGCTGTTCGCGGTGGACTATGCGGCCCTCTTCGCCGGCCTCCTGCCCTGGCTGGCCCGGCGCCGGGCGCCCCTGCCGCTCGGCGGCACGTCCAACCACTTCAAGCGGGACGCGCTGGTGATCGCCCATGGGTGGGATCCGTTCAACGTGACGGAGGACGCCGACCTCGGCGTCCGGCTCGCCCGCTACGGCTTCTCGTCCGGCGTGCTGGACTCCGTCACCCGCGAGGAGGCGCCGGACCGGTTCCGGATCTGGCTGCCCCAGCGCACGCGGTGGCTGAAGGGCTGGATGATCACCTGGCTTGTGCACAGCCGCCGCCCGCTGGACCTCGTGCGCGAGATCGGCCTGCCGGGCGCGCTCCTCTTCCACGCGAACGCCTTCATGCAGGTGGCCGCACCTCTGGCGCACCCGCTCGCGCTCGCCGCCTACAGCCTGCACCTGACCGGGCTCAAACCGATCCCGGACCTCGGCGGCATGTCGGGGGCGGTGCTGCTCGGGGTCGCGGGCTTCGCCGTCCTGGTCGGCCACGGGGCGGCCGTGGTGATCGCCCGGCGGGCCGTGCGGGCGATCGGCCGGCCCGACCTCCTGCCCTGGACCTGGGCGCTGCCGCTGCAGTGGCTGCTCGTCTCGGTCGCCGCCTGGAGGGCCCTGTTCGAACTCGTCTTCCGGCCGCACTACTGGGCGAAGACGCCGCACGTGCCGGCGGGGCATGGGGCGGCGGGCCAACGGTCCGGCAAGCCGCGCATCACGGAACCAGGGAAGAGAGGCTGGAGCGGGTGAAGGGAATCGAACCCTCGTATGCAGCTTGGGAAGCTGCCGTTCTACCATTGAACTACACCCGCGACGCGCCATAGATCGCAAGAGCCGGGCCGGCAGTCAAGACGGATCGGCACGGTCCGCCGTCACGGGCGGGGAGGGGACGTCGCCTCCGAAGGATCGGCCGTCGCCGCACGCCCGGCGTCCGCCCTCGGCGACCCGTCCGCCACGGGCGGAACCTCGGCCTGGAGCACGCAGCGGCGGACCGTCTCGAACGTGCGCCGGGCCGCCGCGACGGCGGCCTCCGCGTCCGGGCCGGTCGGGCCGAGCCGGTCGAGGGCGGCGGTGAAGCCCTGCCACATAGCGCCGGTGCGCGCGCCGTAGCCGTGGAAGAAGCGCCCGCCCCGGTCCGCGTCGAGACCGAGCCGAGCCGCCACCTCGCGGCCGATGATCCGGCCGCCGAGGGTGGAGCCCTCCAGCACGTAGAGCATCCCGAAGGCTTCGCCGGGGGACGGCGGCGGGCCGTCCTCGTCGCCAGGGGGAGCGGCGGCGTCCTCATCCGCCGGGACAAGGGCGCCGCCGTCGGCCGCGACCCGGGGAGCCCCGGCGGCGTCGGCCGGGACGGGCAGGGCGCGGAGCGCGGCAAGATCCGCCTCCAGCCAGGCAAGCTTTCGCCGCTCCGCGAAAGCGATGCCGGAGCCGGCCCACTCGAAGGCGGCGAGCCGCGCCTCGATCGGCCGGTGCGCCCGGTAGAGGGCGCGCAGGAGCGCCGTGTAGGCTCCGAGGGAGGCGAGCCGCCGGTCGAGGTCGAGCGCAGCCTCGGCGTCCTGGTGCGCCTGGAGCGTCTCGTCCCGGAGCCGGAACCGGAGGGTCGTGATCGGCGCGTCCATGCGGCGGGTCCTTGTTCGGCGGCGGGCGACGCGCGGGTTCCAGTGGATCAAGGCGGCGGCGCGGCGTCAATCGGCTCGGGCGGGGGACACGTCCGGAGCCGCGCCCGGACGCAAGGGGAGCGGCCGGCCGGCCGGATCGGCGAGCGTCGTCGCCGGGAACACGAA
The DNA here is from genome assembly GCF_013839525.1 of Chthonobacter rhizosphaerae. Classification (GTDB taxonomy): domain Bacteria; phylum Pseudomonadota; class Alphaproteobacteria; order Rhizobiales; family Pleomorphomonadaceae; genus Chthonobacter; species Chthonobacter rhizosphaerae. Next base: position 68,831 of record NZ_JACDIS010000015.1, on the reverse strand, counting down.
GCGGCCGCGGGTGCCGGCGGCCCCGTCGAGCTCGAACGTGCCGCCGAGCTGGGCCGCCATGGCCGAGATGATCCGAAGCCCCAGGCTGCGGGTGGTCTTCAGGTCGAAGCCGGGCGGCAGGCCGACGCCGTCGTCCACGACGGTGAGCACCACCATGGGGTCGTCGCGGCGAAGCTCGATGGCGACGTTCAGCGGCCGGTCGGCGCCGCCGTGCTCGATGGCGTTCGACAGGAGCTCCAGCATGACGAGGCCGAGCGGCGTCACCTGCTCCGGCGGCAGCACCACCGGCTCCACCCGGATGGAGAGCGACACGGACCCGGCGCCGGAAGCGTCCACCGTGTCGCGGGCGAGGTCGGCCAGGAAGGTGGCGGTGTCGCGGGTCGCGTCGCCGTAGAGCTCGCGCTGGATCTTGCCGACGAGGTTCACGCGGCTCGCCGCGTCCCGCAGCGCCTGGCGAGCGCCCTCGTGCTCCACCTGGCCCTGCTGCAGCCGGAGGATGGCGGACAGCATCTGGAGGTTGTTGGAGATCCGGTGCTGGGCCTCCTTGAGGAGCGTGGCGTTCTCGGCGGCGAGGCGGGCCGACCTGTCCTGCTCCTCCTTCAGCCGGGCCTGGGCGAGCTGCATCGTGTGGATGATCACGATGTCTACGCTGGCGACCGCCACGAAGAAGCCGAGGGCGATCAGCGTGGCGGAGATCGGCTGACCGCTGTGCGGCATGAAGAAGAACCACGCCGACCAGGTGGACAGGGCGGCCGTGAGGACGCCCGGTCCGAGGCCGAACACGAAGGCCGTGATGATCACGGCCGGGAAATAGGTCAGGAACGGGAAGCCCGGCGGCAGGAACGGGTCGGCGGCCTGTCGGGCGAGGGTGGCGGCCAGGACGGCCAGGAGCGGGCAGGCGAGCGCCATGAGTCGGGAGGCCGACCCGGGCCGCTGGCCGAAGCGCAGGCGGTGCGTCATGGCCGGCCCGCGACCAAACGCCCGCACCGCTCGTCCTCGTCACGCTCCGCCGTCTCGGCCATGCAGCCCCGCCCCCCGTCGCCCGCGCGTCCGGCCGCGCCTGGCGGCCGGTCACCCTGGAAAGACCCGCACCGCCCTCGTCAAAAAGAAGGTGACAGGCGCCGCCCGACCCGTGATTCTGGTCCATGGCAGGGCGGCCGATTTGACTGCGGTGCCCTATCGCTATGTTATGAAGGCGACTTTCGCAAGCGTCCGGGCCGCATGGCCGGCGCTGGCTGGTCGGCATAGGACGGGTGGGTGGGGCGTGCCTGATCGAAACGACGTGGTGGATCTGACGCTCTGCGACCGCGAGCCGATCCACATTCCCGGGGCCGTCCAGCCCTGGGGCTGCCTTCTGGCGATGGACGAGCGCAGCCTTGCGGTCGTCCAGGCGGCGGGCGCCTGCGAGACGGTGTTCGGCGCGCCGGCCGAGGCCCTCCCGGGACGCGCCTTCGCGGACCTGGTGCCGCAGGCCGTGGCGGCCGAGCTCGCGCGTCTCGTGCGGGCGGACCTGCCGTCCGTGCGCATGCCCCTGCCCTTGGACTTCGTCCTCGGCGAGCGGAGCTTCGCCGGCGCCGTGCACCGGTCCGGCGGCCGGGTCGTCCTGGAGGTGACGCCCGCCGACGGCGCCTTCGCCCTCGACACCCTCGGCGAGGTGCAGCGCAGCCTCGCGGCGCTCGGCGGCACCGGCACGGTGACAGCCTTCCTGGCCGTGCTCGCCCGCGAGGTCCGTCGGATCACCGGCTACGGCCGCGTGATGGTCTACCGCTTCCAGGAGGACGACAGCGGCGTCGTGATCGCCGAGGACCGGCGGCCGGACCTGGAGGAATACCTCGGCCTCCACTATCCGGCCTCCGACATCCCGGTCCAGGCGCGGGCGCTCTACCTGCGCAACTGGATCCGCTTCATCCCGGACGCGCTCTACCGGCCTGCGCCGATCGTGCCGGCCCTCGACCCAGAGACGGGCGCTCCGCTCGACCTCACCGACTGCATGATCCGCAGCGTCTCGCCCGTGCACCTGGAATACCTGGCGAACATGGGGGTCGCTGCCTCCCTGTCCCTGTCGCTGGTGGTCCAGGGCCGCCTCTGGGGTCTCGTCGCCTGCCACGACGACCGCCCCCACACGCTGCCCCGGTCGGTGCTGCGCAACTGCGAGCTGATCGCCCAGATAGCCTCGCTGCAGCTCGCCGAGCGGCTGGGCCGCACCGAGAGCCAGGACCAGCTGCGCTCGCGCACCCTGCTCTCGGCGCTCGTCAACCGGGTCGGCGGCGACAACGACGTGGGCGCGGGGCTCCGCGCCGTGGTGCCGGACCTGATCGGCCTTGTGCCGAGCGAGGGGCTGGCGGTGATCTGGGACGGCTCCGTAACCCTGTTCGGCCGCACCCCGCCGGGGGAGGTCGTGGAGCGGTTCGTCGCCTGGCTGAACGCCACCCAGGCGGAGGGCGTCTACGCCACCGACCGGATGGCGGAGGTGATGCCGGAGGCGGCCGATCACACCGAGCGCGCCGCGGGCTTCCTGTCCGTCTCCATCTCCCGCTCGCCGCGCGACTACATCCTGTGGTTCCGGCCGGAGATCGAGCAGACGGTCACCTGGGCCGGCGCGCCGACCAAGGTCGTGACGATCGGCGACGACGGGGTGCGGCTCCACCCGCGCACGTCCTTCAAGGCCTGGCGGGAGACCGTGCGCGGCCGCTCGCGCCCCTGGACCGCCCAGGAGCTGGACCTCCTGAAGGCGTTCCGGCTCGCCATGCTGGAGGTGGTGCTGAAGCGGGTGGACGAGGTGGCCCGCGAGCGCGAGAAGGCGCGGGCGCACCAGGATCTCCTGATGGCGGAGCTGGACCACCGGGTGAAGAACACCCTGGCGACGATCCAGGCCCTTGCCCGGCAGTCCTCCCGGGGCGCCACCGACCTGGAGGAATATGTCCGCCAGTTCGAGATGCGGCTGCGCTCCATGGCGCTGACCCACAGCCTCCTGACCAAGAACCGGTGGCTCGGTGCCGATCTGCGCCAGCTCCTGAAGGAGGAACTGGCCGCCTACGGCGACGAGTCGTCCGGACGCTACCGGCTGGACGGCGCCAACCTGGCGCTCCGCCCGAAGGCCACCATCTCGCTCGGCCTCGCCGTCCACGAACTCGCCACCAACGCCGCCAAGTACGGCGCCTTCTCGCTGCCGGACGGCCATGTGTCCGTGCGCTGGTCGATCGACGGCGGGCCGGCGGAGCCGATGCTGACGATCACCTGGACCGAGACCGGCGGGCCGACCGTGGGCGAGCGGCCGAAACGGCGCGGCTTCGGCATGACGCTGATCGAGCGCACCCTGGCGCTGGACGTGTCCGGCCGGGCCGAATTGCGGTTCGAGCCGAAGGGCCTCGTGTGCATCGTCCAGATCCCGGCCTCGGAGGTGATCGACCCGGAACCGGCCGCCGTCGCGACCGGCCACGGCCATGCCGCGCCGCAGGAGCGGATCCGCGACACGCGGGTGCTGCTGGTGGAGGACAACGCCCTGGTGGCGCTCGACGCCCAGATCGGCCTGGAGGACGCGGGCGTGGTGGTGGTCGGCCCGGTCGCCCGGCTGGCCGCGGCCGTCTCCCTCGCCGAAACGGCGGAGGTGGACGCCGCCTTCCTGGACGTCGACCTTCATGGCCAGCCGGTGTGGGAGGCCGCCGACGTGCTGGCGGGCCGCGGCGTTCCCTTCGCCTTCACCACCGGCTTCGAGGCCTCCGTGGTGGTGCCTGACCGGTTCCGGTCCGTGCCGGTGGTCTCCAAACCCTACAGGGCGAGCGAACTCGCCGGCATGCTCATCCGCCTCGTCGGCACCGGCGGCGGCCCCGCCCAGGGCGGCTGACCGGACGCGGCCGCCTCGGCGGCGGGCGCGGGATCCTCGCCGGGACGAGGCGGACGGCGACGCCGGCCGGAAGCGATCGTCCATCCGGCCGCGGCCGCCTTTCCGGACGCGGCCGTCCGTCCTTGTCCCCGGCGCCGCCGTTTCGCCGCCTTGCGCACTATGCCCGCCGGGGAAACAGGCGGGTTGCCATTGCGCTCGCCGCGTGTATGGTTTCATACACATCCATACCGCGTGCTTCGATCCGGGCACGGCCCGGACGCACGGGGCCGCCGCCGCTCCGCCCCGCACGTCGAGACCGAGGCTAGACCTTCCCGCCCATGGTGAGACCGGACGCCGCCGACCCGCCGCGCAATCGCCTGCTGTCCGGACTTCCCGCCTTCGATCGCGAAAGGCTGCTGGCGCGCGCCCGGCTGGCGGACCTGCCCGGCGGCGCGGTGCTGGCGGACCTGCCGGGCGCCTCGCCCGGCGACGTGGTGTTCGCCGAGAGCGGGCTGATCGGGCTTCACCTCGCCGGGCCGGACGGCACGCGGATCGGGCTCGGTTCCGTGTCGGACGACATGGCGGTGGGGCTCGCCCAGTCGCTGAGCGGCCTGCCGTTCGCCACGACCGCGGTGGTGGAATGTCCCGGCCGGGCCTGGATCGTGGACGCCACCACCCTGCGGGCCGCCCATGCGGACAGTCCGGCTGTGCGCGACATGGTGCTGCGCTGCGCCGCCGTGTACGCCACGCTGATCGCCGAGAACATGCTCTGCAACGCCACCCACACGGTGCCGCAGCGCATGGCCCGATGGATCGCCACGTACCGCCGGCGGACGGGCGGCGACACATGCCGGGTGATGCAGGAATACCTGTCGGCCTATTTCTCCGTGAAGCGCACCACCGTCACCCAGGCGGGCCTTTCGCTCTCGCGGGCGAACCTGATCGCCTACAGCCGCGGCTCGCTCACGGTGCTCGACCCCGACGGCCTCGACCGTGCTTCCTGCGGCTGCGACCGCCGGCTGGCCGAGAAGGTGAACCGCATCTTCGCCTGCGCGTCCGGCGTGCTGGCGCCCGGCCCCGCCTGATCGCCGGGCGGCGGCGCCGTCAGCGGAAGTGCTTGGAAAGCTTCAGGCCCTGGGCCTGGTAGTTGGAGCCGATGCCCTGGCCGTAGAGGGTGGTCGGCGGCTCCAGCATGCGCTCGTAGACGAGCCGGCCGATGGTCTGGCCATGGTCCAGGATGAAGGGCACCTCGTGGCTGCGCACCTCCAGCACCGCGCGCGAGCCGCTGCCGCCCGCCTCCGCGTGGCCGAAGCCCGGATCGAAGAAGCCCGCGTAGTGGACGCGGAACTCGCCGACGAGCGGATCGATCGCCACCATCTCGGCGGCCGTACCGGGCGGCACGTGCACCGCCTCGCGCGAGACCAGGATGTAGAACTCGTCCGGATCGAGCACGAGCGACGGCTCGCCGCGCTGATGGAGCGGCTCCCAGAAGTCCAGCACGTCGTGGGCCGCCTTGGCGTCCATGTCGATGACGGCGGAATGCCGCTTGGCCCGGTAGCCGACGAGCGAGCCCGGCCCTTCGCGCTTGAGGTCGATGGAGAGCGTGAGGCCGTTCTCGAACACCGCCGGATCGGCGTCGACGAGGGGCGTCTCCGCGTGGAGGGCGGCGAGCTCCTCGTCGGACAGGCGGGCGTCGCCGCAGCGGAAGCGCACCTGCGACAGGCGCGAGCCGAGCCGGACCAGCACCGGGAAGGTGCGTGGGCTGATCTCCACGAAGAGCGGGCCCCGGTAGCCGGGCGCGATGGTGTCGAAGGCGGCGCCGTGGTCGGTGATCACGCGGGTGAACACGTCGAGCCGGCCGGTGGAGCTCTTCGGGTTGGCCGATGCCGACACGTCGTGCGGCAGGGCGAGGCGCTCCAAGACCGGGACCAGGTAGACGCATCCGGTCTCCAGGACCGCGCCGTCGGTGAGGTCGATGGTGTGGAGCTTCAGCCGGTCCAGCTTGTCGGTGACGCGCGCGTGGGGACCGGGAAGGAAGCTCGCCCGCAGCCGGTGGGCCACCGGCCCGAGCCGGAGGTCGAGGCTCGCCGGCTGCACCTGGTCGGCGTCATAGGGGTGCGACGCCTGGATCGACTGGCGGCCGATCAGGTCGTCGATGCGGTGGGCCGGCAGGATGCCGGTGGCGCTCCGGTCGGCGGAGACGAGGCCGGTGTGGCTTCGTGGGGCCGGCAGGCCGTCGATGGCAGGTCTCGTCATGGCGCTCGCCCGATCATGCTGGCCCGCCGCGGCGGGCCGTCGCCGGCCTGCTCGGATCGGAGAGGCCGGTTCTTGCCCCGGTCATATCCCACCTCCGGGATGGCGTCATCCGTGATTGAGGAGATCGCCCCTTCCGGCCGGCGCGCGCCCGCCCTAGGTTGTGAAGGATGCGCGCCGAAGACCTCCTCACCCTCGACGCCGCCGGCCTCTACTGCCCGCCGGGCGGTTTCCACGTGGATCCGGTGCGGCCGGTGGCCCGGGCCGTGATCACCCACGGCCACTCCGATCACGCCCGCTCCGGCCACCAGGCGGTGCTGGCGACGCCGGAGACGCTCGCCATCATGGCGGTGCGCTACGGGGCCGACTTCACCCGCGCCCGCCAGCCGGTGGACTATGGCGAGACGGTGCGGGTGGGCGACGTGGACGTGACGCTCTACCCGGCCGGCCACGTGCTCGGCTCGGCCCAGATCCTCCTGGAGTGGAAGGGCCTGCGGCTCGTCGTCTCCGGCGACTACAAGCGCCAGCCCGACCCGACCTGCACGCCCTTCGAGCCCGTGCGCTGCCACGCCTTCATCACCGAGGCGACCTTCGCGCTGCCGGTGTTCCGCCATCCCTCGGCGGCCGGCGAGATCGCCAGGCTGATGGACAGCCACCGGCTGTTCCCCGAGCGCACGCATCTCGTCGGCGCCTATGCGCTCGGCAAGGCCCAGCGGGTGATCGCCCTCATCCGGGAGGCGGGCTACGACGCGCCGATCCTGATCCACGGCGGTCTCGACAAGCTCTGCCGCTTCTACGGCGAGATGGGCGTAAACCTCGGGCCCCTGGAGGGCGTCGCCGGGCGGGCGAAGGCCGACGTCGCCGGCCGGATCGTGCTCTGCCCGCCCTCCGCGACCGCCGACCTCTGGGCCCGCCGCTTCGCCGACCCGGTGACGGCCTTCGCGAGCGGCTGGATGCGCGTGCGCGCCCGCGCCCGCCAGCGTGGCGCCGAACTGCCGCTCGTCATCTCCGACCACTCCGACTGGGACGATCTCCTCGCCACCATCCGGGAGACCGGCGCCGAGGAGGTGTGGGTCACCCACGGCCAGGAGGACGCCCTCGTCCACTGGTGCGGCCAGAACGCCATCCGCGGCCGCCCGCTCCACCTGATCGGCTACGGGGACGAGGAGGAGGGAGAAGGGGCGACGGCGGCGGTGGAGGGGTCTTGATCTCCAACGGCGTCGCCCGTCTTGCCGGCGCGGTCAGCGTGGAACCGCGTGCTCAGCCCGGCGCCGCCAAGGCCGGCGGTGTCTGGTCGACCGTCTTCCACATGACGAGGTCGTCCACGTAGAGGCGCGCCCCCAGGCGGTGGTAGAAGCCGATCGCCGCCGCGTTGCGGTGCCAGACGGTCCACACCAGCGTGGCGGCGCCGCGGGCGCGGGCGATCGCTTCGGTTTCGGCCATCAGGGCGGAGCCGATGCCGGCGCCGCGCACGGCGCGGCGGACGAACAGGCCGGCGACGAACAGGGCGCCGCGGCCTTCGAAGACGCCTGGATGATGGGCGAGGTAGCCGACGGGGCCGGTGTCGTCGGTCGCGACCAGGCAGTCGCAGAAGCGGTTCGGTCCGAACGAGAGGGCCGCCATCGCGGACATGTCCTGCGTGGACGCGGCGATCAGCGCCGGTTCCGGCAACGCGCCGTCCTCGAGCGAGCCGAAGTAGGCGTAGATCTCCCTGAGCAGCTCCTCCAGGGCGGGTCGGTCGGCGGGCACGGCAGGGCGAATGCTGACGGCGGACATCGGACGACCTTCGGCGAAACGGGTGGAACGCGGTCAGGGTGCATGATCGGCCGGTGCCGACGCGGCACCCCCTCGGCAACCAGCCTTGCCGGCGCTACGTTGCGGTCTCATGAACCGCTTCGCCGCCCTTGTCGACCGGCTCGCCTACGAGCCTCGCCGCAACGCCAAGATCGAGCTCGTCAGGGCCTATCTGGCGGAGGCGCCGGATCCGGATCGGGGCTACGCGCTGGCGGCGCTCACCGGCGGGCTCGACTTCCCGCACGCCAAGCCGGGGCTGATCCGGGCGCTGATCGCCGAGCGGACCGACCCGGTGCTGTTCGCGCTCTCCTACGACTACGTGGGCGACCTTTCCGAGACGGTCGCCCTGATGTGGCCCGCGCCGGACGCCACGCCGAACCTGCCGCCGCCGGGCATCGCCGAGGTGGTGGAGACGCTGCGGACGTCCTCCAGGCTGGAGATCCCGCGCCTCATCGCCCGCTGGCTCGACCTCCTGGACGAGGCCGGGCGGTTCGCGCTCCTGAAGCTCATCACCGGCTCGCTCCGGATCGGCGTCTCGGCCCGGCTCGCCAAGACGGCGCTCGCGCGGCTCGGCGGGCGCGAGCCGGACGAGGTGGAGGAGGTCTGGCACGGCCTGGCGCCGCCCTACGGGCCGCTGTTCGATTGGATCGAGGGGCGCGGCGCGCGGCCGTCGTCGGTCGATCCGGCGCCGTTCCGGCCGCCCATGCTGGCGCACGCCCTGGAAGAGCGGGACGTGGAGGGCAACGACCCGGCGCTGTTCCGGGCCGAATGGAAGTGGGACGGGATCCGCGTGCAGGCCGCCGCCGGCCGGACGCCCGAGGGGCGCCAGGTGGCGCGCCTCTTCTCCCGCTCCGGCGACGACATCTCGGCCACCTTCCCGGATCTTCTCGACCGGCTCGACTTCGACGGGGCGATCGACGGGGAACTCCTCATCCTGATCGACGGCCGGGTGCAGCCCTTCGCGACCCTGCAGCAGCGGCTGAACCGCAAGACCGTGACGCCGAAGCTGCTCGCCGAGATGCCGGCGGCGATCCGCGCCTACGATCTCCTCGCCGAGAACGGCGAGGACGTGCGCGGCCTGCCCTTCGACGAGCGGCGCGCGCGCCTGGAGGCCTTCGTGGCCCGGCTCGGCGATCCCCTGATCGACCTCTCGCCCATGATCCCCTTCGCCACCTGGGACGACCTCGCCGCCGCCCGGGCCGACCCGGCGAGCCACGGCGCGGGCGCGGACGCGGAGGCGGTGGAGGGCGTGATGATCAAGCGCGCGCTCGCCCCCTACGTGCCCGGCCGGCCCAAGGGCGAGTGGTTCAAGTGGAAGCGCGATCCCTACACCGTGGACGCCGTGCTCATGTACGCCCAGCGCGGCCACGGCAAGCGTTCGTCCTTCTATTCGGACTACACCTTCGGGGTCTGGCGCGAGACGGCGACCGGGCGCGAGCTGGTGCCCGTCGGCAAGGCCTATTTCGGCTTCACCGACGAGGAGCTGAAGGAGATCGACCGGTTCGTGCGCAACAACACCGTGGGGCGGTTCGGTCCGGTCCGCGAGGTGGTGCACACGGCCGAGGCGGGCCTCGTGCTGGAAGTGGCGTTCGAAGGGCTGAACCGGTCCACGCGCCACAAGTCGGGCATCGCCATGCGGTTTCCCCGCGTCGCCCGGCTGCGCTGGGACAAGCGGCCCCACGAGGCCGACACCATCGACGGGCTGATGGCGCTCCTGCCGGAAGGCTGAAGGACACGCATGAAGCACGCATCCGTGACCGGAGCCGGAGCGCCCGTCCGAAAGGCGGCGGCGGTCGGCGGAGGTGGGGTGCGAGCGTCGGCGTGGCCGTGAACACTCGCGATCAGGGAAGTGCCTGAGCCGCATGGCAAAAAGCCACGCTTACGGTTGCAGCGGTCACGAGCGTTGTCCCGGGCGCGTGAAGATTGTGTGCGCCAGCCGTGAACGATCACATTCCGAATAACAGATTGTTCAGCGGGACGAGCCTTTCGCCGCCGCCGGTCATGATCTATCTCAGGGTCATCGAGGCGGTCGAAACCGCTCCGACCAAAGAAAACCAAAGTCGAAATCCACCGCCATGCTCGATCATTGAAGTCGAGCCGACGATGGTTCATGGAGAAATATCATGAATACCAAGATCATTGCCGCCGCTCTTGTTGGTGTCCTCTCTGTCGCGTCTGCCGCTCAGGCCGCCGGCTGGGATCCGGCCAACAGCACCCGCGATCGTTACATCGAGAGCTTCGCCGAGCGCGGCGCCAGCGCCGGTTCCGCCGTTTCGACCAACGACAGCGGTTTCGTGGCCGGCACCTCGGCCTGGGACCCGGCCAACAGCACCCGCGACCGTGAGGTCGAGGCTCTCGCCAACCGCGTGACCTCGTCCGGCTCGGCCGTCTCGACCAACGACAGCGTTCGCCTGCCCTCCGCCTCGGTCTACGACCCGGCGAACTCCAGCCGCGACCGCTACCTGGAGCAGTTCGCCAACTGACCCGGTCCGGCAGCATGGCTTGTCACGCGGGATCGCGTGGTGAGCCGGGCGGCGGCGGGCCACCCGCGTGCCGCATCGTCGAAGGGGCGTCGACCGGAAGGTCGGCGCCCTTCCGTCGTTTCGGGAAGCGTGCGGGCGAGACCGCGCCGGCCGGTCAGGCGACGCGCTCCACCACCAGGCAGTGGAACACCGCCCAGTAGTGTATGCCGGCGCCGGCGACCACGAAGCCGTGCCAGATGGCGTTCTGGAACTTCAGGCTCTCCCACACGTGGAAGACCACCCCGGCCGAATAGACCACGCCGCCCACCACGATGAGCAGGAGGGTGAGCTCCGGCAGCGCTTCGGACAGCGCCGGAAGGGCCAGCACGCCGCTCCAGGCTACCGCGAGGTAGAAGACGATCGTGAGCCGGTCGTAGCGCCCCGGCAGCCCGAGCTTGAACGCGATGCCGGCGAGGGCCGCGCCCCAGATCCCCGTCGCAAGGCTCACCGAGACCGTGCCGTAGGGAAGCTGCGCGAGGAAAGGCGTGTAGGTGCCGGCGATCAGGAGGAAGATCGCCGAATGGTCGAACCGCCGGAACACCCATTTCAGCGGCGAGACCGGCCAGTGATTGTAGAGGAAGGACGCCGTCAGGGCCGCGATCAGGCCGGTGCCGTAGATGGCCGCGACGGCCATGTCGGACAGGCCGCCGAGCGTCGCCGTGTGGACCAGCAGGAGGACGACGCCCACCGCCGCCAGCAGCAGGCCCACCGTGTGGACGACGGCGTCGGCGATGCGCTCGCCCCGGGTATAGCTCCAGTCCATCATCGGCGGCCGACTCCCGTCCGTGGTCCGGCACATCCGGCAAAGCTGCCTGAACGTCCGGGTCGTCTCAATCCGCCCTTCGGGCGTGCCGTAGCGGCAGCCGAAGCGGATCGGTGCATGAAGGAGAACGGAGGAGACCGGCGAAAGGTTGGCCGCACCAGGGTCGGCCCGTGGCCGCGCCCATAAAAAAGCAAACGGCGCCCGATGGGCCGCCCGGAAACGCAAACGGCGCCCGATGGGCCGCCTGGAAACGCAAAGGGCGGCCGATGGGCCGCCCGGAAACGCCAAAGGCGCCCGATGGGCCGCCCGGAAACGCAAAGGGCGGCCGATGGGCCGCCCGGAGGTCTGGCCGCCCTCGGCGGGCGGCCTTTTCGGAGAGAACCGTCGTCCGCCCTCAGGCGGCCCGCACGGTCACGGCCGCCGCCGGGAGGCGGAAGCGCTCGGCCAGATGCCAGCGCAGTTCGCGGGCGGAGGCGTAGTCATAGGTGCGGTCGACAAGCGCGGTGACATCCCGCGCGTCGTTGCGCTCGGTGACCGTCAGGCGGCCGATCCGGAAGCGAGGGCCCTCCGCCGTCTCCCGAACGGCTGCGGGTCTGTATTCGAAATGCATATTTATCCTGTTTCTTGTTATTGCCCCGCGGCGGCAGCCGCCGCGGGGTGTCGTCGGGCCAAGCCTGATCAGGCGGCCTTCAGGTTGTCGGCGGCGGACTTGCCGGTGCGACGATCCTTGACGACGTCGAAGCTGATGCGCTGGCCTTCGCCGAGGCCGGTGAGGCCCGAGCGCTCGACAGCGGAGATGTGGACGAACACGTCCGGGCCGCCGTTATCCGGCTGGATGAAGCCAAAGCCCTTGGTCGCGTTGAACCACTTGACGGTACCGACGTTCATGACGATCCCTTTCGGATAGAACGTTCAATAGGATGCGCGAGGCCGGTTTGACGCGGCCCGCACGTGATGCCGATTTTGGAGAGGGTCGTTCAGAACGGTCGCCCGGGGAGGGCGAACAGGCCGATCGTCTGGCCAAATCGATGAGCCGAATATGGGCCGGTTCGCCCGAGAGAACAAGACCGATACGCCGGAAATTTCCCGCTGTTCAGAAATCGCGGGCCGCGGAGAGGTGCGCGAACCGGCGGAAATCGGCGGGATCGGGCGGGTTCGGGACGGGGCGAAAAAAGTGGCTCCGGGGCTCGTCGGAAGGCTGCGGCGGGCATCGGAAGCGGCTCGGCGACCGATCCGGAACGGTCCGGGCGGACGGGGGAGGCGGCTTGTCCATCGCCCCGAAGGTTTGCGTCTCCTCGTCCTCTGCGGACGCCCGCGTCCTTGACGGCGGCGTCGTTCGTCTTTATCGATGGCGCTCCATCGTGGTTCTTTGAGCCGGCCGGCTTGCCGCCACGTTAAACAAGGATGCTAAAAGGCCGGGACGGACGTCTCATCGACCCCGGCTCGGCCCCGTGCCCGCCGGGGTTTTTCGTATGCGGGCGCCGAGGACCTTCGCTCCAACCGTTCACGACGAGACGTCCACGACGACTTCCAAGGACAGCCGATGACCGCCGACACCTCCCGCCGCTGGCACCCCGACACCGCCCTCGTCCATGGCGGCACGCTCCGCTCGCCCTTCGGCGAGACCTCCGAGGCCCTCTTCCTGACGCAGGGCTACGTCTACGAGAGCGCCGAGCAGGCCGAGGCGCGCTTCCTCAACCTGGAGCCGGGCTACCAGTATTCGCGCTTCTCCAACCCCACCGTCACCATGTTCGAGGAGCGGATGGCGCTGATGGAAGGCGCCGAGGTGGCGCGCGCCACCGCGACCGGCATGGCGGCGGTGACGGCGGCCATGCTGTCGCAGCTCTCCGCCGGCGACCACGTGGTGGCCGCGAAGGCGCTGTTCGGCTCCTGCCGCTACATCGTGGAGGACCTCTGCCCGCGCTTCGGCATCGCCTGCACGCTCGTCGACGGGCGCGATCTCGCCGCCTGGAAGGCGGCGGTCAGGCCGCAGACCAAGGTCTTCTTCCTGGAAAGCCCCACCAACCCGACGCTGGAGGTGGTGGACATCGAGGCCGTGGCGGAGATCGCCCACGCGGCCGGCGCCCGGCTGGTGGTGGACAACGTGTTCGCCACGCCGATCTGGCAGAAGCCTCTGACCCTCGGCGCCGACGTGGTGGTCTATTCGGCCACCAAGCACATCGACGGCCAGGGCCGCTGCCTCGGCGGCGTGGTGCTCTGCTCCAAGGAGTTCCTGGACAAGCACCTGCAGGTGTTCATCCGCCAGACCGGCCCGTCGCTCAGCCCGTTCAACGCCTGGGTTCTCCTGAAGGGCCTGGAGACCCTGTCGCTGCGGGTGGAGCGCCAGACCACGAGCGCCGGGGCGGTGGCGGCGGCCCTGAAGACGCATCCGCTGGTCACGCGCGTGATCTATCCGGGCGATCCGGACCATCCGCAGGCGGACATCATCGCCCGCCAGATGGCACGCGGCTCCACCATGGTGGCGTTCGAGGTGGCGGGCTGCAAGGCGGCGGCCTTCGCGACCGCGAACGCGCTGGAGATCATCAGGATCTCCAACAACCTCGGCGACGCCAAGAGCCTGATCACCCACCCGACCACCACCACCCACCAGCGCCTGACCGAGGACGCGCGCCAGGAGCTCGGCATCAACCCGGGCCTCCTGCGTCTCTCCGTCGGCCTGGAATACCCGGACGACCTGGTGGCGGACCTCACCCAGGCGCTCGACCGGGCGGCCGCCCGCATCGCGGCGGAGTGACGGAAGCAGCCCCCGCGCCGGAGCGCCGCTCGACCGGACGGGCACCAGGTCGGCGCTCCGGTCCCGGCCCGGAGCATTCATCCCGTCGGCCTCCGGCCAGACGGTGCTCCAGAGCGCTTTCCGACCTGACGGAATCGTCAGGTCGACAAGAAATCGCTCCAGATTCAATAAGCTGGAGCATTTTCTCGGCGATCAAGTCGTGCAACTTGATCGGAGAATTCTCTAGCGAAGCGCGCGGGCGCCGAGCACGACGCGAGCGACGGCGCTCACACCCGTGAGCGCCGCGAACGCGCCCGCGAGCGCCGGGAAGGCGGCCGGAAACACGCACATGGCGGCGAACACCGCGATGGTCTCGGCCCCCTCGGCGAGGCCCGCCAGGTAGAAGAGCGACTTGTCGCCCTGCGCGCTCGTCTTCAGCCCGCGCTTCTCCGCCATCACGGCGAAGGCCAGGAAGGCCGCGCCGTTCACGTAGAAGGCGGTGAGGAGGGCGGCGGCCGCCAGGGCATTCCGCTCCGGGTCGGCCGCCGCGAAGGCCAGCGGCACGAGGCCGTAGAAGGCGAAGTCGAGCGTGACGTCCAGGTAGCCGCCCCGGTCGGTCTTCCCCGTCGTCCGGGCGACGGCCCCGTCGAGCCCGTCCGCCAGCCTGTTGAGGCCTATGAGCGCCAGCCCGACCAGGAAGGCGCCCGCCGCGATGGCCGCCGCCGCGGCCACGCCCGCCGCGAAGCCCGCGACCGTGAGGCCGTCGGCGGTGACGCCGCGGGCGGCGAGCCATGCCCCGGCGCGGCCGAGCGGCGGGTCGATCAGCGGGCGGAGGCGGGCGTCGAACATGGGGCTCCCGTCGGTCGTGGAACGTCACGTCAGTAGCGCAGGCGCGGGCCGTGGCGGAACAGGGCGGCGATCACGGTTGCGGCATGGCGTCCGCGCCACCGGCCGTCGCGCTCGGCTGTTGCCCAAGCCGGTCGGAACGACTATTTCCCGTCGTGACAAGTCGAACGGAGGCGTCACCATGTTCCGTGCCGTCACCCGCGGGATCGTCGTATCCGTGGAGCCGACCTATCTGGCGCACGAATCCAACCCGGACGAGATGCGCTGGGTCTGGTCCTACCGGGTCGAGATCGAGAACCGGTCCAAGATCACCGTCCAGCTCCTGTCCCGCCGCTGGCTGATCACGGACGCGAACGGAATCCGCCGCGAGGTGGCCGGCCAGGGCGTCGTCGGCGAGCAGCCGATTATCCGGCCGGGCGGCGAGTACGCCTACACCAGCGGCTGTCCCCTCGGCACCCCGAGCGGCATCATGGAGGGCACCTACCGGATGGTGACCGACGCCGGAGAGCTGTTCGACGTGGACATTCCGGCCTTCTCGCTCGACAAGCCGGACGTCGCCCGCGTCCTCAACTGAGCCATGGCCGCTTGGCCCGCCGGCCGGGCGATCTTATGTGTCGCGTCGCCGCCCGGATCGGACCGGGCCGCCCATGCTGGAGCCTTCATGTCCACCCTGACCCGCTTTCTCGGCGATTCCCCGCTTCGCGTGCTCGTGCGGCTCGTGTTCCTGTCCTTCCTGGTCGGCGTCGTGATGGCGGCGATCGGCCTGGAGCCGCTCGACCTCGTCAACAGCGCCATCCGCTTCGTGGAGGACATCTGGGAGACCGGGTTCCAGACCATCGAGCGCGCCATGCGCTACCTCCTGCTCGGCGCCGTGATCGTGGTGCCGATCTTCATCCTGATGCGCCTGATGCGGATGGGCGGCCGGGGCTGAGCGCCGGCCGATCCGCCCTCTGACCGGGGCGACCCGGACGATCCGGGGCTGCCCCTCCCGACGCCGGGCCCGGCTCCCGGACGACCGAGGCCCGACCCTCCGGCCGCGGTCGTCAGCAGAACCGCGCCGCCACCCGGTGGAGGGTGGCGTGCCGGCGGGCGAGCCGGTCCACGTCCGT
Source organism: Chthonobacter rhizosphaerae (assembly GCF_013839525.1). Lineage (GTDB taxonomy): Bacteria > Pseudomonadota > Alphaproteobacteria > Rhizobiales > Pleomorphomonadaceae > Chthonobacter > Chthonobacter rhizosphaerae. The sequence goes on along the minus strand of NZ_JACDIS010000015.1, from coordinate 52,987 downwards.
GTCGTAGCCGCCGCCGATGACGCCGGCGAGCGGCAGGTCGCGGCCGCGCACCGCCTCGATCACGCGCGCGTCCCGGGCCGCCAGCCCGGCGTCCGTGAGGGCGAGGCGGCCGAGCCGGTCGTCCGCGTGCGGATCGACCCCGGCGTTGTAGAAGACGATGTCCGGCTCCGCCCGGTCGATCAGCCCGTCCAGGTGGTCGTCCAGCATGTCGAGATAGCCGCTGTCGCCGAGGGCGTCCGGCAGGCCGACGTCGAGGCTCGAGGGCACCTTGCGGACGGGATAGTTCTTCTCCGCGTGGGCCGAGAAGGTCACCACCCGGTCGTCGCCGGCGAAGATGTCGGCGGTGCCGTCGCCCTGGTGCACGTCGAGGTCGATCACGAGCACGCGGCCGACGAGCCCCTCGGCGAGAAGCACGCGCGCCGCCACCGCCACGTCGTTGAACACGCAGAAGCCCGCCCCGTGCGCGCGCCGCGCGTGATGGCTGCCGCCCGCCGTGTTGAGGGCAAGCCCGTGCCGAAGGGCGAGCCGCGCCGCCAGCACGGTGCCGCCGGTGGCGCAGCGGGCGCGAAGAGCCACGCTCTCGGTCATCGGAAAGCCGATCTCCCGCGCCACCGCCGCCGGCACGGTGCCGCCCGTCACCTGGTCCACGTACGCCCGCTCGTGGGCGAGCACCAGCCACTCCGCCGGCGCCGGCTCCGGCTGGTGAAACCCGCCCGGCCCCACCAGCCGCTCCTCCACCAGCACCTCCGCCAGCCGGCGGAACTTGCCCATGGGAAAGCGATGGTCGGCGGGAATGTCGGCCTGGTAGGCGGGATGATGAACGATCGGCAGCATGGCTGGGGAAGGATGGGGCGAACGCCGGGGATGTAAAGAGGAGAGGCATCCCCCTCGTCATCCCGAACGCCGGGACCCAACCATCGCCGCCGTCATCCTCCCCGCCACGACCTTGACCTCCTTCGGTTGGACCCCGGAGTGCGTCGGGGTGACGCCTGGAGGAATAGAGTGCGGCGAAACGCCGACCACCCCCCACCCCACCCACCCCCCAACCACCCCCCTCTCTTCCGTGATGGACAGGGGCGGCGGCGGCGGGGTAGGGCTCCACGGGTCACAACCTGAGGACTCCGGACCGCCGCATGGCCGCCGCACCCGCCTTCCGTGTCGACAGCGCCACGGTGTTCCGCATCGCCCTGCCGATGACGCTCGCCTTCCTGACCACGCCGCTCGTCGGCACGGTGGACACGGCCGTGGTCGGGCAACTGGGCGACGCGGCGCTCCTCGGCGGCATCGCCGTCGGGGCGATCGTGTTCGACGTGATCTTCTCCACGTTCAACTTCCTGCGCTCCGGCACCACGGGCCTCACCGCCCAGGCGCTCGGGGCGGGCGACCGGCCGGCGCAGTCGCTGGTGCTCCTGCGGGCGCTGGTGCTCGCCTTGGCGCTCGGGGTCGGGCTCGTGATCCTCGCCGGACCGGTGCTCGCCGGCGCGCTCGCCTTCCTTCAGCCCAGCGCCGCCGTCCGGGCGGCGACGGAGCGCTACTACGACATCCGCATCCTCTCCGCGCCGTTCGCGCTCGCCAACTACGCCATCCTCGGCTGGGTGCTCGGCCTCGGGCGGGCGGGGCTCGGGCTCGCGCTCCAGACCCTCCTCAACGGCATCAACATCGCCGGGTCGATCTGGCTCGGCCTCGGGCTCGGCTGGGGCGTGGAGGGCGTCGCCTACGGCACCCTCGCCGGCGAGGTGACGGCGGCCGTGGTCGGCCTCGCGGTCTGCCTGGCGATCGGGCGCGACGGCCTGCGGGCGGCGCTGCCGGCGGTCTTCCACCGGGCGGGCTTCCTCGCCATGGTGGCCGTCAACGGCGACATCATGGTGCGATCCTTCGCGCTCCTCTTCGCCTTCGCGCTGTTCACCCGCGTCGGCGCCGGCTTCGGCGACACGGTGCTCGCCGCCAACGCCATCCTGATGAACTTCTTCCTGATCGGCGGCTATTTCCTCGACGGCCTCGCCAACGCGGCCGAACAGCTGGCCGGCCGGGCGGTGGGCGCGCGCCGGCGGGCGGAGTTCGGCGCGGCGGTGCGGCTGACGGTGATCTGGGGCTTCGTCTTCTCGGCGGTGGCGACGGTCGCGCTCCTCGTCCTCGGCGGCACCTTCATCGGCTGGATGACCACGGCGCCGGACGTGCGCGCCGCCGCGCTCGCCTACCTGCCCTGGGCGGCGCTGACGCCGCTTGCCGGCGTGCTCGCCTTCCAGATGGACGGCGTCTACATCGGGGCGACCTGGTCGCGCGAGATGCGCAACATGATGCTCGCGTCCGTGGTGGTCTATGGGGCGGTCCTCGCCGCCGCCGTGCCGGTCCTCGGCAACCACGGGCTCTGGCTGGCGTTGCTGGTGTTTCTCGGAGCGCGCGGGATCACCCTCACGCTGCGGCTGAAGCCGCTTTCCGCCCGAACCTTTCCCGCCTGAGAGGCCGCCCGCCATGTCCGACTTCGCCCTCGATCCCCGCCTTGAAGCCGACACCCGCCTCCTCGGCGATCTCGGCCTGTCGCGCCTCCTCCTGATGAACGACGCCACCTATCCGTGGCTGATCCTGGTGCCGCGCCGGCCGGGGCTGTCCGAGCTCATCGACCTCGACCGCGACGCGCGGATCGCGCTCCTCGACGAGATCGCCCTCGTGTCGGAGGCGCTCAAGGCCGCGACCGGGCCGGTGAAGCTGAATGTCGCGGCCCTCGGCAACATGGTGCGGCAGCTCCATGTCCATGTGATCGCGCGGTTCGAGGACGACCCGGCCTGGCCCGGCCCGGTCTGGGGGAGGGCGCCGGCCCGGCCCTATTCGGACGCCTCCGCCCGCGACATCGCCGAGCGCCTGGCGGCCCGCCTCGGCGATGCCCTGAAGCCCGTCGCCGACGCGTGAGGCCGACCGTCATGGACAGCAAGACCCTCCTGGACCGCTCCAGCCTCAACGCCTTCGCGGTGAATCCCATCGAGCGGCGGTCGGAGAAGCGCGGCGACCCCTCCGTGCTCGCCGAGGCGCTGGCCGACATCCGGGCGGGCGCCTTCCTGTTCGTCGGCGAGCGGATCGTGCTCGACCCGACCACGGCGGCGCCGGCCCTGTTCGACCTCCTGCGGGCGAAGCGCCTCGGGGCCGACCTCCACGAGAGCGTGCTCCTCGGCTGGATGCCGGACGGCGCCCCGCGCTTCGCCGCCACCCTGCCGGCGGACCCGGAGGACGGCCTGGTGCTGACCGACCTCAGGAGCCTCGTCCTCGAAGGGCGGATCGAGCCGGACCTGTTCGGCTCCGTCGCCCAGGCTCGCTCGCTCCTCGCCTGGCACGAGCGGCACGGCTTCTGCGCCAACTGCGGGCGCGCCACCGTGCCCGCCAGCGCCGGCTACCGGCGCGACTGCGCTCACTGCGGCGCCCAGCACTTCCCGCGCACGGATCCGGTGGTCATCATGCTGGTGACGGACGGGGAGCGCTGCCTGCTCGGCCGGCAGGCGCGCTTCAAGCCGGGCAGCTATTCCTGCCTCGCCGGCTTCATGGAGCCGGGCGAGACCGTCGAGGACGCGGTCCGGCGCGAAACCTTCGAGGAGGCGGGCGTCCGGGTCGGCCGGGTGGACTACGTGTCGTCGCAGCCCTGGCCCTTCCCGTCGTCGCTGATGATCGGCTGCCGAGGCGTCGCCGAGACCACCGACATCGTGATGGACGCCGAGGAGCTGGAGGACTGCCGCTGGTTCCTGCGCGACGAGGTGGCCGCCATGGTGGCGGGCAGCCACCGGGGCGGCCTCACGACCCCGCCCCGGACCGCCATCGCGCGGCTCCTGATCGAGCACTGGCTGGAGGGCTGACGCCCCCGTCGCGCCTTCGCGGCGCGCCCTCCGGCGCCGCTCACTCCGCCGGGCGCAGGCCGCGCTCGGCCTCCGGCTCGCGGATCTTCTCGCGGAAGGGATGGGCCGGATAGGCGCCGAGGATATGCACCTCGTGGCTGAAGAAGGCGAGCTCCTCCAGGGCGAACGTCAGGCCGCGCTCGTCCGGATGGCCCTCCACGTCCGCGTAGAACTGGGACGCGTAGAACTGGCCTTCGAGCTGATAGCTCTCCAGCTTGGTCATGTTGATGCCGTTGGTGGCGAAGCCGCCGAGCGCCTTGTAGAGGGCGGCCGGAATGTTGCGCACCCGGAACACGAAGGTGGTGATCACCGGCCCGGAGCCGAGCGCCGCCGTGCGCGGCTCCCGCGACAGGATCACGAAGCGGGTGGTGTTGTGGGCCGCGTCCTCCACGTTCTCGGCCAGGATGTCGAGCCCGTAGATCTCGGCGGCGAAGCGCGGCGCCAGGGCCGCGCGGGTGAGGTCGCCCGCCTCGGCCACCAGCCGGGCCGCGCCCGCGGTGTCGCCGGCCACCCGGGCGACCAGCTTGCGCTCGCGGATGATGCGCCGGCACTGGCCGAGGGCGTGCACGTGGCTCTCCACCGTCCGGATGGTGTCGAGGGTCGCACCCTTCGGGGCCATCAGCTGGAAGCGGATCGGCAGGAAGTATTCGCCGATGATGTGGAGGCCCGAGGACGGCAGCAGGTGGTGGATGTCCGCCACCCGGCCCGCGAGCGAATTCTCGATCGGGATCATGGCGAGGTCCGCCGCGCCCGACTGCATGGCCGAGAAGCAGTCCTCGAAGGTGGCGCAGGGAAGGGGCTCGCTGCCCGGATAGACGTCGAGGCAGGCGATGTGGGAATTGGCGCCACGTTCGCCCTGGAAGGCGATGCGCGGGGATGCGGGATCGGACACGGTCGAACGTCCTTCGGACAAGAGGCTGGCCGCTTCTAGAGCATTCTCCGCCCAAGTTGAAACACTTGGTCGACGAGAGAGTGCTCCGCGCTGTCGATTCCGGAGCGCTTTCCCACCGGCCCGACGGTCCCGTCCGGTCGAAAGGCGCTCCGAGGGGGGCCCGCTTCATGAAACGGGCCTTGCGATGGACCTTGCGAGCCGGCCGGCTCAGCGGCCGGCGAGGATCGCCTTCGCCCGGTCGAGATCGTGCCGGGTGTCGACGCCGAGCGGCACGTCGTCGACGATCGCCACGTCGATCCGCATGCCGGCCTCCAGGAGGCGCAGCTGCTCCAGCTTCTCGCGCAGCTCCAGGGTGGACGGCGGCAGGGCGACGAAGCGGGCGAGCGCCTCCCGGCGATAGGCGTAGAGGCCGATGTGGTGGTAGAGCGGCCCGTCGCCCCAAGGCGCGGTGGCGCGGGTGAAGTAGAGCGCGCGCAGGCGCCGGTCCGCGACGGGCGAGCCCACCACCTTCACGACGTTCGGGTTGGTCGTCTCCGCCTCCTCGGTGATCGCCACCGCCAGGGTGGCGACGTCCACCGCCGGGTCGGCGAGGGGGGCGAAACAGGCGCGGATCGTCTCCGGCGCGATGGTCGGCAGGTCGCCCTGCACGTTGACGATCACGTCGGCGGTCGCCGCCGCGCCGCCGATCGCCTCGAAGATGCGGTCCGACCCGCTCGGATGGTCCGGCCGGGTCATCACCGCCTCGCCGCCGGCGGCCTCCACGGCCCGCAGCACCGCCGCGTCGTCGCAGGCGACGAGCACCGGCCCGATTGCGGCCTCCACCGCCCGGCGCCACACGTGAACGATCATCGGCTCGCCGGCGATGTCGGCGAGCGGCTTGCCCGGAAGGCGGGTGGATCCCATGCGGGCGGGCACGACCACGAGGGCCTGCGGGGCGGTCGGGCGGGCGGCGGGGCTGGAACTCATGGCGCGGGGTCTCGGGGGCAGGGGTCGGGACTGGCGGAAACGGCCGGGGGCGGTGACTGAAAGTATCAGCGTCGTCCGCGTTATACGTATGGACAGCCCCACGGGAAAGTTTGTAGTTTCCGGCCGATTTTGCGACGCGGCGAGGCCGCGCGGCCACGGCCGCGCGAGGCTCGTCCGGCAGGTTCGGGTGCGGGCCTCCCGCGGTCGTTCACGGCGACCCGGAACCCGCGGCCGGCATACAAGGCGACCGGTCACACCGCGGCCGGCACAAAGGTCATCCTTCGGAGCCCACGAATGTCCCTCGAATTCAACAAGGTAGCCGCCGCCCTCCTCGGATCGTTGGTGTTCGCGATGGGAACCGGCCTGCTGGCGGATGTCATCTACACCTCCGAGGCGCCGGAGAAACCCGGCTTCGAGGTGGCGGCCGCCGAAGGTGAACCGGCGGGCGAAGGCGCCGAGACCGCCGCCGTGGAGCCGATCGCCGTCCGCCTCGCCTCCGCGAGCGTGGAGAACGGCATGAAGGTGTCCAAGGCCTGCGCGTCCTGCCACAACTTCGACAAGGGCGGCGCCAACAAGACCGGCCCCGGCCTCTGGGAGACCGTCAACCGCAAGCCCGGCACCCACGAGGGCTACGCTTATTCCGCCGCCATGGTGGAGTTCGGCAACACCCACGTGTGGGACTTCGAGCAGCTGGACGCCTTCCTCGCCAACCCGAAGGGCGTCGTCGCGGGCACCAAGATGGGCTACGCCGGCCTGAAGAAGCCGGACGACCGGGCCGACCTGATCGCCTATCTCCAGTCGCTGTCGGACAACCCGGTGCCGCTGCCGGCCGCCTCCGAGGCGCCCGCCGCCGAGATCCCGGGCGAGACCCCGCCGAACGCCCCGGCCCCGGCCCCGGCGCCCTGATCGGGCGGGCGCCCCAAGCGCCCTCCGGAACGGCCACGTCCACGACATCGCAGCAGCGCCGGCCCTCGCGGGCCGGCGTTTCTCGTCGTGGCGGCCGGGCGATCGAGCGCCCGTCAGGCGGGAATCGGCCGGGCGGCCCAGGCGGCCGTGGTCGTGCCGGTGAGGGCGGTGACGGAGGCGAGCTTGCGCGCCTTGACGAGGCCGAGGAGGTCGCGCGCCATCGCGGCCGGCAGGCCGGAGCCGCCGTAGATGAAGGCGGTGTAGAGCTGCACCGCGGTGGCGCCCGCCGCCATCTTCTCCGCCGCCTCGGCCGCGCTGGAGACGCCCCCGACCCCCAGGATGGGGCGCTCCGGCCCGATCCGCTGGCGCATCTTGGCGAGCACGATGGTGGAGCGGGCGAACAGGGGCCGGCCGGAAAGGCCGCCCGCCTCGCTCTTCAGGGGATGGCGCAGCCCCTCCCGCGACAGCGTGGTGTTCGACACCACGAGGCCGTCGATGCCGCGGCTCACCGACACCTCGGCCACGTCGTCGAGGCCCGCCTCCGTGAGGTCCGGCGCGATCTTGAGAAGCACCGGCACCTTGCGCCGGCCGGTCCCGGCCAGCCGGTCCCGCGCCTCGATCACCCGGGCGAGCAGGTCGTCGAGGGCGTCGCGGGCCTGCAGGTCGCGCAGGCCCGGCGTGTTCGGCGACGATACGTTGACGGTGAAGTAGGACGCGAACGGCGCGAAGGCCGCGATGCCGGTCACATAGTCGGCGGCCCGGTCGGCGCTGTCCTTGTTGGCGCCCACGTTGATGCCGAGAACGCCCCGCCGGTTCATCCGGGCGGCGAGGCGGCCGAGGGTCGGGCCGTGGCCGTCGTTGTTGAAGCCGAGCCGGTTGATCACCGCGCCGTCCTCCGGCAGCCGGAACAGGCGCGGGCGCGGGTTGCCGGCCTGGGCGCGCGGCGTGATGGTGCCCACCTCCACGAAGCCGAAGCCGAGCCGCAGAAGCGCGTCCGGCACCTCCGCGTTCTTGTCGAAGCCGGCCGCCATGCCGATCGGGTTCGGCAGGGTCATGTCGAAGAACGGCACGGCGAGCCGCGGGTCCGCCGGCACGCTCTCCCCCGGCACCAGCCCGCCGGCGAGCGCCCGGACGGCGACGCCGTGGGCCGTCTCCGGGTCGAGCCGGCGGAGCGCGGCCGCGCCGATGCGCCCGAACAGGCCGCGCGCGCTCACGGGCGGCTCCCCGGGGCCGGCAGCACGCCGTCCGGAAACACGTGCGCGCCGTCCCGCCAGGGCAGCGGCTCCACCCAGGCGACGTGCGCGAGCGCCAGCGGGCCATAGAGGTGCGGGAACAGCGCGCCGCCGCGGGACGGCTCGTAGCGGAGCGCCTCGCCGAGCAATTCAGGGCGGATCGCCGCGAGCACCAGGTCGGTCTGGCCGGCGAAGTGCTTCGCCGCCGTCTCGCCCACCTGCTCCGCGGTGGAGAAGTGGATGTAGCCGTCCGCAAGGTCCACCGGCGCGCCCTGGAACACGCCGGTCCGTTCCGCCTCCTCCCAGAGCGGGCGGGGCGCGATCTTGTAGATGAGCGGATGCGGCATCGGCGGTGTCCTCAGGGACGGTCGGCGGCGGACGCGGATGGAGTAGCGTCCGCGCGGCACGAGCACAAGCGCGGCGCCGCACAGGCCGGGTTCCGCGCCCGCAGGCGGGGTCCGCGAACGAACTCCTTCTCAGTGATATGGTCTGAAGGCTATGAATTGGCCGATTCGCCCCTCCGTGTGCCGGACGTGCTGATCCCGCTCTCTCGGACGGTTCACAATGCTGACCCATGACCAGATCTGGGGAATGATCGACTGGCTGGCGGCCCGCCACGGCCTGTCGCCGTCGGGCCTCGCCAAGCGGGCCGGGCTCGATCCCACCACCTTCAACCGCTCCAAGCGCACCGGCGGCGACGGCCGCCTGCGCTGGCCGTCCACGGAAAGCCTCGCCAAGGTGCTGGAGGCCACCAACACCCCCCTGTCGGAGTTCGGCGCCCTCGCGGTGGCGGTCGACCACAAGGCCCGCGCGGGCTTCCTGCGTCACCCTGCCGGGACGGGATTCACCGACGATCCCGATGAGGCCGGCGAGGCGGGGGGCATGATGGATCCCGTTTGGGCGCCGCACGTTGTTCCGGTGCCGCCTTCGGCCGTCGGTCCCTTCTTCCGCGCGCGCGATCGGCTGATCGTGGTTCGCGCCGCGCGGGTGGAGCCGGGCGACCGGATCCTGGCGAGGACGGCGGACGGCGAGACGATCCTCAGGGAGATCGTCTCGGCGACGGACACCCATCTGGCGCTCAGGGCGCCGGGCGGCGCAAAGGAGGACCTGGTGGAGCGGTCGGCTTTGTCGGACATGTCGCGCGTCCTGTGGGCGAGCCAATGAGACGCCGGCGCGGACAGCGCAGCCTGGCGATGACGTGGGGCGTGCCGCTCCTGGCCGGCCCGGCGGTGACCGCGCTCGGCCTTCTCGCCCTCACACTGACGCTCGCCCCGCCCGACCTGTCCGACCTGTCCGAGATGCCCGCCTTCGTCGCCGACGCGAACGCCGACGGGGCGCTCCGCGTCGCCGCCGCCGACCCGCCGCCGTCCGCGCCGGCCGCCGAAACCCCGGCGCCCGTCCGCAACGTGACGCCGCCGGGCGTGACCCCGGGGCCGGCCGTCTCCGGCCCGCTCAAGCGCGTGAAGCCCGCCGAGCGGGCGATTCCCAGGCCGCAGGACCAGCCGGCGGACCGCTATACCCGCGTGGTGGTGCTGGACGCCGGCCACTTTCGCGTGGTGAGCGGCTCCGACGCCCTCGTCGTCTCGGTCGCCGGCATCGTGGCCCCCGCCTTCGACGAGATGTGCACCGACGGCGACGGCGTGGAGTGGAAGTGCGGCGCCCGGGCGCGCGCCGAGCTCGCCCGCCTCATCGGCGGCCGCTCCGTCGGCTGCACCACCGTCGACGACACGGAGCCGCGCGCGCCCGTCGCCCGCTGCAGCGTCGGCAACCGCGACCTCGCCTCCTGGCTGGTCGAGAACGGCTGGGCCGAGCCCGACGGCAGCCGGGTGGAGCTGATCCCGCTCGCCACCACGGCGCGCGACCAGAAGCGGGGCCGGCACGGCTCCGCTCCGCACGGCATCATCGCCGGCTGAGGCCGGACGACCGGCTCACGCCGGCGGATCGCGGGTAAACGCCGGCGGATCGCCGGCGAACGCCCGTCAGATCGTCAGCCGCCCGTCCAGCGCCGCGTCGATCATCGCCACCGTCTCGTCCAGCCCGTAGAGCGCCACGAACGAGCCGAAGCGCGGCCCCTTCTCCTGGCCGAGCAGGATCTGGTAGAGCGCCGCGAACCATTCCAGGCTGACGCCCGGCCCGCCGTCCGGGCTCTTCTTGGACGGATCCTGGAAGCGCTCGAACCGGCGCGCCACCGCCAGCACCGCGTCCTGGATGGTCTCCGCCGCCGCGTCCTTCGGCAGGGCCGCGAGCGCGTCGCGAAGCGCCTTCAGGGCCTCCCGCTCGGTCTCGTCCGGCGCGCGGAACACCTTGGTCGGCCGCACCCGGTCCTCGTAGTAGCGGATGGCGTAGCCGGCGAGTTCGTCGAGCTTCGGGTTGGTCTCCGGCGTGAGGCCCGCGCTGTGGCGCGAGATGTAGCCCCAGAGCGCCGCCTTGGTGTGGGCGTGGCTCGCCGACACGAGGTTCAGCAGCATGGAGAAGGACACCGGCGTGCCCTCCGCCGGCGGCTCGCCCGAGTGGATGTGCCAGACCGGGTTGGCGAGCTTGGTGTCCGGGTCCTGGACCGGAAATTTCTCCAGGAAGGTGAAGTACTCGTCCACCGCCCGCGGGATCACGTCGAAGAACAGCCGCTTGGCGGTCTTCGGCTTCTGGAACATGTAGAGCGACAGGCTTTCCGGCGACGCGTAGGTCAGCCACTCGTCGATGGTCAGGCCGTTGCCCTTCGACTTGGAGATCTTCTCGCCGTTCTCGTCGAGGAAGAGCTCGTAGTTGAAGCCGTCCGGCGGCAGGCCGCCGAGCACCTGGCAGATCTTCGACGACGTCTTGACGTTGTCGATGTGGTCCTTGCCGCTCATCTCGTAGTCGACGCCGAGCGCCGCCCAGCGCAGCGCCCAGTCGGGCTTCCACTGCGCCTTGGCGTGGCCGCCGGTGACCGGCGTCTCGAAGCGCTCGCCCGTGTCCGGGTCGGTCCACACGATGGTGCCGGCCGCCACGTTGCGCTCCTCCACCGGCACCTGCATGACGACGCCGGTCCTCGGGTGCACGGGCAGGAAGGGCGAATAGGTCTTCCGCCGCTCCTCGCGCAGCGTCGGCAGCATGATCGCCATCACGTCGTCGTAGCGCTCCAGCATGACGAGCAGCTTCTCGTCGAGCGTGCCCTTGGCATATTCCTCTGTGGCCGACATGAACTCGTAGTCGAAGCCGAAGGCGTCGAGGAAGCTTCTCAGCTTGGCGTTGTTGTTCTCGCCGAAGCTCGGGTGCTCGTTGTTGTAGGGATTGGGCACGCGGGTGAGCGGCTTGCCGAGATGGGGCCGCAGCAGGTCCGGGTTCGGCACGGTGTCCGGCACCTTGCGCATGCCGTCCATGTCGTCGGAGAAGCACAGGAGCCGCGTCGGGATCCGGTCCTCCGTGAGCACGCGGAACGCGTGGCGCACCATGGTGGTGCGCGCCACTTCGCCGAAGGTGCCGATGTGCGGCAGGCCCGAGGGGCCGTAGCCGGTCTCGAAGATCACGCCCTTCTCCGGCCGCCCGCGTTTCGCCAACCGCTCCACGATCTTCTTCGCCTCCTCGAACGGCCAGGCCTTCGAGCGGCCGGCCGCGGCGAGGAGCGCGGGATCGTTGAGCGTGGCGGGATCGGCGGACGTGGTCATCGGACAAGGGCCTTGGCGTTCGGGTCTGCCGCGGGTCTCGCGGGCGCGCGACAGTAGGGAGGGGGCCGGACGCCGTCAACGGCGGATGCAGGGGCACCCACCCTCCCCCTCGCGGGGAGGGTCGACGGCTCGCAGGCCGTCGGGGCGGGGTCGCCTGCCGAACAGGCACCAACCCTCCCCCTCGCGGGGAGGGTCGACGGCCGCAGGCCGTCGGGGAGGGGTCGCCCGCCGACGTACGGTCACTAACGACCAGGGATCCAGCGGCCCTCCCGTCCGTGCCCCCAAGGCGCATGATGACACAGCTGCAATACACAGGGATCCAACCGTCCCGTCAGCCTGCGCCGCCACCGGGCCGCCGCCCGCCGTCGGTCGAGCCAGGCTCAAACCGGGGTGTCCCACGCCCCATCCCCTTCCGTCCGCGTTCCCGCTACAACCGTCCGGCCTTCCCACCGGACACCGATTCCATGGCCTCGATCGCCTCGCCCCAGGTTCTGCCCATCCTCCTCCTCGTCGCGTCCAACCTCTTCATGACCCTCGCCTGGTACGGGCACCTGAAGTTCACCGACAAGCCGCTCTGGCTGGTGGTGATCGCGTCGTGGGGGATCGCCTTCGTGGAATACTGCCTCGCCGTGCCGGCGAACCGCATCGGCTACGCGGTCTATTCGGCGGCCGAACTGAAGACCATCCAGGAGGTCATCACCCTCACGGTCTTCGTGGCCTTCTCGATCGTCTACCTGAAGGAGAGCTTCACCTGGAATCACGCGATCGGCTTCGCGCTCATCGCGGCCGGCGCCGCCTTCATCTTCCGCGGCCCGATCGGGGCAGGCCACTGAGACCTGCCGGGGCAGGACCGGCGGCGAGGGACCGGTTCCCTCCGGCACGGCGGGGCGATGCCCCCGCATTCTGCCGGCGCGGCGCGGCACGGCCCGCCGCCGCCTCGCTCGTCTTGACATGAGGGCGGATCGTCCACGCACTCCCGCCGTCCAGGCGGCGCTCCGGCCGTCTCGGCCGCGGCGTCCTCAGTCCAGCTGGTGCGCCGGCACGTTCGCCGTCGACCAGGCGGCGCCGAGGTCCGTGAGGCTCGATTCGATGCATTCCACGTCCAGCCGGATGCAGCCGCCGCCGGCGAACTCCAGGTGGATGTGGCCGGCGGGCGTGTCGGTGGGCTCGAACCGGATGGTCAGCAGCTCCAGCACCGCGTCCTTGGCGTCCTGGCGGATCCGGGTGGCCTTCACGCCCTCCACCCGGGCGAAGTGCAGGCAGCAGCGCCGCCGCTCGAAGGATTTCGCCCGCTCGTCCAGCTTCTCCCAGGCGAAGCGGTTCAGCTGGATGAGGATGCGCTTCTCCCTCGGCCGGTAGTCCACGTCGCCGATCCGCAGCACCGCGTCCTGCACGTGGGCGGAGACGACCTTGAGGTCTTCCTCGTCGAGGGCGGCAAGCTTCAGGAGGTCGGACACGGCGCTGGTACTCCGGCAGGAACGGCGTCAAGACGATGGCCCGCAGATAGGGTGCGGGCCCGCGTGGCGCAACCGGCCGAGCGGAAAGGCGGGTCCGGCGCCCCGCCGCGCATCCGCCAGCGGAGAGCGCCCCGCCGGTCGCCAGCCCCGCTCAGCCGCTGATCCGCTCCACCTGCGCGCCGCAGCGGCTGATCTTCTCCTCCAGCCGTTCGAAGCCCCGGTCCAGGTGGTAGACGCGGTTGACGATCGTCTCGCCCTCGGCCACCAGCCCCGCGATCACCAGCGACACGGAGGCCCGGAGGTCCGTCGCCATCACGGGCGCGCCGGTCAGCCGCTCCACGCCCTCCACGGTCGCCACCTGGCCGTCCAGGTGGATGCGCGCGCCGAACCGGGCGAGTTCCTGCACGTGCATGAAGCGGTTCTCGAAGATGGTCTCGGTGATCCGCGAGGTGCCCTTTGCGCGGGTCATCAGCGCCATGAACTGGGCCTGCAGGTCGGTCGGGAAGCCGGGGAAGGGCTGGGTCTCCACGTCGGCGGCGTTGATGCCGTGGCCGTTCCGCTTCACCCGGATGCCCCGGTTCGTCTCGGTGATCTCCGCGCCCACCTGCCGGAGCACGTCCAGCGGGCCGGCGAGGAGGTCGGCTTCCGCCCCCTCCAGCACCACGTCGCCGCCGGTCATGGCCACCGCCATGGCGTAGGTGCCCGCCTCGATCCGGTCCGACACCACCCGGTGCCGGGCGCCGCGCAGGCGGTCCACGCCCTCGATCCGGATGGTGGAGGTGCCGGCGCCCTCGATCCGGGCGCCCATGGCGGTCAGGCAGCGGGCGAGGTCCACGACCTCCGGCTCGCGGGCGGCGTTCTCCAGCACGGTCTCGCCCCTGGCGAGGGTCGCCGCCATCATGATGGTGTGGGTCGCGCCCACCGACACCTTCGGGAAGGCCACCCGGCCGCCCTTCAGCCCGTTCGGCGCCTTGGCGACCACGTAGCCGGCGTCCACGTCGATGTCGGCGCCGAGGTCGGCGAGGCCGGACAGGAACAGGTCCACCGGCCGGGTGCCGATGGCGCAGCCGCCCGGCAGCGACACGCGGCAGCCGCCCATGCGGGCGAGCAGCGGCCCGATCACCCAGAAGCTCGCCCGCATCTTGGAGACGAGCTCATAGGGGGCCGTGGTGTCGGTGATCGAGCGGGCCGTCAGGCTCACGGTCTGGCCGGTGAGGAGATCCTCGCCCGCCCGCTTGCCGTTCAGCGCGTAGTCGACGCCGTGGTTCACCAGGATGCGGGTCAAGAGGTTCACGTCCGCCAGCCGCGGCACGTTCTCCAGCGTCAGCGTCTCGTCGGTCAGAAGGCTCGCGATCATCAGCGGCAGGGCCGCGTTCTTGGCGCCCGAGATGGGAATGGTGCCGGTGAGCGCGTTGCCGCCGACGATCCTGATCTTGTCCATGCGTGTCCCCGTGATCCCGGCTGCAGCCGCCGGTGCGGTCCGTCTCGTGCCGCCGACTTGCGCCGCCCGTCTAGTGCCGTCCGTCCAGTGCCGTCCGTCCTGTCCGGCCCGTCTCGTCTGGTTCGTCTCGTCCGGCCCGTCCGGTCCGTCCTGTCCCGTCCGTCCCGATCCCGGCCGCCACCGCGTCAGGACCGCTCCGTGCCCTTGGATGGAGCGGCCGATTCGGGCGGCACCAAGGCGTCCCCGTCCATGCCTTCGCCGGCCCGGCCCTCGTCCCCGTCCTGGCCGTCCGAAGCCGACATGAGCCCGCTGCGGCCGTCCGCGTCGCCGGCCCGCCGGCTCTTCGCCTGGGCCTTTCGCCGCTTCAGGTTGGCCCTCAGGGCCTCCGCGAGCCGCCGGTCGCGCTCCGCCTTGCCGGACGGGCGAACAGGGTCGTCTGTCATCGTGCCGTCACCTCTTCCCGGCCACCTTTGGGCCCTGGATGATCGGCGCACAAGGTGAAAAGCCGCGAAAGCCGCGGAAATCCGGGCCGGTCTTGCACCTCGGCCACACTCGTCCCCAGCCCCGGACGAGAAAGGCTTGCACGCCCCGGCGAACTATGGCAGAGGTGCACCCGCAAACGACGACCGGCGGCCGAACCGCCCCGCACCGTCGCCCGGCGCTGCCGTAGCTCAGTGGTAGAGCACTCCCTTGGTAAGGGAGAGGTCGAGAGTTCAATCCTCTCTGGCAGCACCATCTTTTCTCCTGAAATCCGCCAAACCATTGCGTTTCCGCCGTTTTGGTCCAAAGCATGGTCCAAACGGAAACTCTCTGATGGCTGGCAAGGTCCGAAACATCCGCGAGCGCAACGGCCTGTTCTTCGCCCGGCTGGTGGTGCCGGCCGCTCTCCGCCCGATCATCGGCCAAACGGATCTGATTGAATCCCTCGGATCGAACCGGACCGCCGCCGAGCGCCGCTCCTATGAAGTCCTTACCCGGTTCCAGGCTCGCCTTGCCGACGCCCGCGCCAAGCTTGGCAAGCCCGATGCCCCGGTCCGCACCAAGCCGTTGGCACCGGAAGCCTTGGCCATTGGTCGGAAGCGGGAGCTGACCGACAAGGACACGGCCAACCTCGCGACTCTCCGGGACGTGCTGCTGAAGCTGGAAGCCCGCCTTCTAAAGATTCGCCGCGTACAACAGCCGTCAAGCGGAAATCTGTTCTATGAATCCTATACACATACCCGGCAGATAAAATGTTGGCGAAAGCCATCGGCGGGTGAAGACGCGTTGGCAATTGCTGCCGGAGCGTGCTGTTCTGACTTCGGGAGGAAGCAACCGATTCGTCCACTCAATGAGGCCAGATGCAACACCAACTCTACGTCGCTCTTATCTTCACGGCCGTGGTCCTCACCATCGTGATGATGTCGCTCTACCGAATGGCTGTGTCCACCGATCAACAGATCGCCTTTTGGGCGCTCCTCCTCACTGCCTTCAATACTACCGCCAGCGCAGTTGATCAGATTTTTGTGGCCCATCCGATCACCCAACTGGAATACCGCATAGCCGCCCTGGAGCTGGCGGTTCGGAAGTCGATTGACTGACCGAGGCTACGGCACCGCATAGGATGGCGGGCGGAGAGAGAGCACCAGCCCCTCCGCCTGACCACATTGACAACAACCGCGTCAACAACCAGCTCGCCAACTTGCGTGAGTGCGACCAACGGCAGAACACCGGGAATGCCCAGGTCAAGAACACGAGCGTGAGTGGCCTGAAGGGTGTGCGCAAGGTTGGCCACCGTTATCGGGCGTCGCGCCATCCGGGTCCGCTCCGCGCCTCAGATCCGAGGCCGTCGGAGAAACCCGCCCGAACACGGCGGAGCCCCCGCCCGTCCCGCGACGACGATCATCCCGCGGCCACGCCGCCGGGGGCGGCGGCGCGAGCCTCTGTGGGGATGCGCCTCAGCCGCCGCCGACGCCGTCCACCACCACGCCCGTGCCGTCGCAGGTCGGGCAGGGGCGGTCGTCGAGGCGGCCGGTGCCGCGGCAGTCCGGGCACACGTTCTCGCCGGTGCCGGGCGTTCCGGGTTTGGCCTGGTCGCCGGGGGCGGGTTTCGGGGTGTCGTCGGTCATCTGGGCGCGTCTCCGGTCTGGCTTGGCGTGTCGGCGAAGTGGCTCGCCGGCGGGCGCTCTGGTCGAACCGCGACGCGGCCGGCCCGTTCCCGTCGCGGGCGTGGCGCCGGTCCGGCCGGCGCGGACGATCGCTTGCGACCGCTCAGTCCATCACCACGTCGGCGTCCGGCCGGTCCGTGCCGCGGGCCCATTCCCGGTGCCAGCGGCCGTTCGCGTCCTGATAGAGGATGGCGGTGTCGTCCCCGGGCGCATGCATCAGCTGGGCGGCCGCCTTGGCGGCGTCGAACGCCTGCTCGCGGGTGTCGAACGTTTCCGAGAAGCTGTCGCCGAGCCGGTAGGCCCAGCCGCCCATGTGCTCCACCACGTGATAGTGCAGATCCGCCATCGGTCGTCTCCTTCGCTTCTGGGGGCCGACGCCCCCGTCCCGGCGCTCGCTCGTTCCGGCTGACAACGATCAGCCGTTCCCTGCCGTTCCGCCCGCCGCGTCCCTGGATGCTCGCGCCCGCGACGGCGCCGCCGCCGGCCAGATCGGCCGCAGCGCGAGCCGTCATCCACAGGCCGTTTGCGGAGAACGAAGCGCCCAGGCCGGCCCTGCCGCCGCGGGTTTCCCCGGTTTTCCGATCCGCTGGCCCGGGCCGCTTCACAGGTCTTTACATCGTAATGTTTGACACAAATTCCGCCCCAAATATATATGGGCGTGCGGATTTGATGATCCGGCCTCCAGGGGATGACGTGGGCTGCCACCCCGGCTCGCGTCGGTCCTCAAGGCATCCCCCGAGAGACCTTGAGGGCCGCTTTCGTGCTCCACCATAGAACGAGCGAAATCCCGGACGTGCTGATCGTCTCCGACGACGCCGACTACCGCATTCTCGCCGAACTGCTGATCGCGCGCGGCGTTTCGGCCGTCCTTGCCGACCCGTCCGCGGTCGTGGCCGGCGACCGGGCGCTGGAGGCCGACCTGGTGGTTCTCGGCGGCGTGGTGGCGGATGCGTCCTGCCCGGTCTACCGGGCGTTCAACCGGTGCGCCACGGCGCGGCGGACCATCGCGGTGCTGCGGTCCCACGATCCGGATGCGGTGGCGACGCTCTACCGGAAGGGCGCGGCCGTGGTCTTCGTCCCGCCGGCCGACTATCACCACCTTTGCTTGCAGTGCGCCTATTTCCTGGAGCGCGCCCGCAGCGGCGACCGGCCCATGCGCATCGCCAACACGGTGTTCGATCCGGCGAGCCGGCAGATCCGCAACGCGCCGGACGGCGACGTGCGGCTCACCGAGGCGGAGACGCGCATCCTGGTGCTGCTGTCCGACCGGGCGGGCCAGAATGTCGCCAAGGACGAGATCTCCGAATTCGTCTTCCGCAAGCCCTATGACAAGTACGACCGGCGGATCGACGTCCACATCTCCAACATCCGCCGCAAGCTGCGCGACGCGGGCCTGCCCGTGCGGATCGATTCGTCCCGGCTCGGCGGCGTCCGGCTGGTGGTCGGCGGCCCGGATGCGGCGGCCGATCCTGAACCGCTGCCCGCCCTCGCCGCCCACGAAGTCCGCCCGGGCGCCGCCGATCTCTGACGCCTTTCCGCCTCCGTCCGTCGAACCGCCAGGATGGGCCGACACGATGAGCAAGCTTTCGCCGGATCTGAAGTCGGACCTGAGGCGGATGGAGCGGCGCTCCCGGTCCCTCAGCACGGCCCTCAAGGCCTTCACGGCGGACAAGCGCATCTTCATCATCGAACTCCTGGCCGAGCGGGACCGGAGCGTCACCGAGCTCTGCGACGCCACCGGGGTCAGCCAGCCCAACGTCTCCCAGCAGCTGGCCGTCCTGAAGAAGCAGGGGCTCGTGAAGGCGCGCCGGGAGGGGCGCACCATCCGCTACAGGCTGAACCGGCCGAAGCTGCAGGATCTCTACGCCCAGATCGGGCAGAGCTTCGGCGTGCTTGCGCCGGCTCTGCGACCGGCCGCCCCCGCGTCCCCGGCGCTCGCGGCCGCGCCCGTCGCCGCCGACGTCCAGCCGGGCGCGCTCGCCGGCTGACCCCGCCCGACCACCCGTCGCCGGCCAAACCCGACCTGGAGATCCGGGGGTGGGGCAATCCTGCGTTGGTATTTCGAAAGACAAATCCCGCAGTCCCGCCGCCCATCAAAGCATTGATCGACACGACCGAAAGGTGACATGCGGCATGCATGGCATCAGCGTCATCATAGCGGGAGTAAATACTTTTTTAGCAAATGCGGCGGGCTGAACGCTGTGTTGTAACATCGCAACAACGGAATGAGCCTTACATTTCTTTACATTCGTTTTGGTTGATGTACGGACGAGCAGGACAGAATATGTCGTCGTCAATCGCGCGGCATCCAATCACGAAGATCAGGTGTCGAAGCGAACATAGGGTGGGTGGGTCCGATTCTTTGGTTTGGACGGGTCGGTCTCAGGGACGGCTTGGACGAACTGCCCTCACACACATGAAAACTGGAGACTTCGACGATGACGATTAGGGCTTTTCTTCTGGGCACCGCCGCTGGCCTGATGGCCGTCACGGGCGCTCAGGCCGCGGACCTGCCGGGTGAGGCTGTTCCGTCGGCCGTCGACTATGTGAAGGTGTGCGACACCTTCGGGGCGGGCTTCTTCTACATCCCGGGCACCGAAACCTGCCTGGACATCTCCGGCCGCGTCCGCTTCCGCGTGACCGCCAACTTCGACGCGGAGACCGTCCAGTTCCGCGCCGACGGCCGCGTCGACTTCGACGCCCGCACGGCCACCGAATACGGCCAGCTGCGCTCCTTCTTCCGTCTCGGCGCCGGCGACGACCGTGAGACGAACGTCGAGAACGCCTTCATCCAGCTCGGCTACCTGACCGTCGGCCTCGCCGGCGACCTCTACAACGCCGACATTCTCTACGGCATCAACGACTTCGCCCAGGGCGGCTTCGACGACACCCTGCAGATCACCGTCCTTGCCGACGACCTCGGCGGCGGCTTCTATGCCGGCGCGTCGCTGGTCACCCAGACGGACGAGGACACCCGCGTCACCGCCACCGACTTCGAGGACGACCTGGAGATCCAGGCGGCCGTCGGCATCGCCGGCCAGCCCTGGGGCGGCGTCGACCTCTCGGTCTTCTACGCTCCCGAGACCGCCGACGACCAGTGGGGCGCCAAGCTGACCGGCGATCTCACCCTCGCCGAAGGCTTCGATGCCCGCCTGAGCGCCGCCTACGTCGACGCCGGCGCCACGGAGGCCTTCATCCTCGGCGCCGCCGGTGCCTTCTCGATCTCCGACGCCGCCACCATCTACGCCGGCGTGCGCTATGACATCGAGGACGACTCCGACGACGACCTCGGCGCCAACATCGGCGTCGACTACACCGTCGTGTCGGGCCTCGTGCTCACCGGCGAGGTGTCCTACAGCGACAGCGACGAGGACGGCGACGACGAGGAGATCCAGGCGATCCTCCAGCTGTCCCGCACCTGGTAAGGTCGGCTGACGCCATCGCGACAGGGGGCCCGGCACGCGCCGGGCCCTTTTTTCATCGGCCTCCCGATGTCTGGCGCTGCCCCGCGCGGCGGCGACGGTCTCCGGACATCCGACACGACGAAGGGCCGCCCCGGCTGGGGCGGCCCTTCGCCGTCGGGATCCCTGACGGCCGTCCTCAGTTCCGCGTCACCTCGAATTCGGCCGCCGCCGAGATGCCCTTGACGGTCGCGGCGCCGGATGGGGCCGCGCTCGCCCACACGCCGCGCCCGGCGTCGGCCGCCGCCTTGGCGGCAGCCCGGTAGGGCTCCGGCGCGCCGTCAGCCGGCAGCGCCAACCCTTGCGCGACCATCCACAGGCCCATGTCCTCGCCGCCCGACACGCAGACGGCCGGAATCTTGCCCGGTGTCAGCGAACTGCCGCCCGCCTTGCCGCAGGTCACCGGATTGGCCCCGATCCGCGACGACAGGGCGGAGCGCGCGAAGGCTCCGCAGCGCCAGACCGTGTCGCCGGACCGGCAGACCTGGTTGAACTCCGGCGCCTTCACGTACTGGAGCGAATAGGTGAACGCGCCGCCCGCGCCGGTCGCGAACAGGGTCCGGGCGTCGCGCACCACCATCCGCTGATACGTCTGGCCATCCTCCACCGGCGCCGAGGGGGCGGCCTTGGCGGCTGGCGTCGCCAGCGCGGGCGCCGCCAGCGCGGGCGCCGTCGCCGCCACCTCCACCGGCTCGGCCGGCTTCGGCGTTTCGGCCGGCGCGGCGTCCGCCGTCGGGGCGGGGGGAGGGGTGGCCGGCGTCACGCCGGCCTCGGGCGCTCCGGCGGTCACCGGCGCCTCGGTCGCGGCCGGCGCGTCCGCGCCTACGGGCGCTTCGGCAGCGGCCGGCGGTTCATCCGTCACCCGCGCTTCGGCCGCGGCCGGCGGCGGCTCGACCGGTGCTGCGTCCGGCACGGACGCCGGATCGATCGCCGCCACGGTCATCGGCGGCTCGGGGACCGCGGGCGCGACGGCCGGCTCGGCGGGCGCGGCCGGCTCGGCAGCCGCCGGTGGGGCGGCGGCCTGCCGGAAGGTGCCCGGCCGGGCCTCATAAGCCAGGAGCGCGCCGTCGGTGGCGTCCGGGCTGGAAAGGCCGGTCGGCAGGGCCGCCATGGCGGCTCCGGCGATCGCCACCTCGTCCGGCTCCACCGCCGGCTTCGGGGCGGCCGCCACCACGTCGTGGGCCTGGTCGATCATTTCCTCGATGGAGCGCTCACCGGCCGGATCGGCGGCGGCGGTCTCCACCGGCTCCGCGATGGCCGTCCCGGGCGTCGCGTCCGGCTCCGCCCCGGCGATGGCCGTCCCGGGCGTCGCGTCCGGCTGCGTCCCGGCGACGGCCGGCTGCTCCGTCACCGGCCGGGGCCGCGGAACCGGCCCGGCGTCGACGGCGGCCACCTCGGGCGCGGCTGCCGGAAGCGCGGCCACCTCGGCCGCCGGCGCCTCGGCCCCGCGGCCGTCGGCCTCCCGCGCATCCGCGACGGCCGGTGCGTCGCCCGGCGGCGGCGCTGGCGCGGCAGCCACGGGCGGGGCCGGGTCGGGCGTCACGGTCTCGGCCAGCACCAGGTCGCGGTTGCTGGCATAGGGCATGATCTGGCGCACGGGCCGGTCGCTCGCCACCGGGCCGGCGGGCCGCAGCTTCACCGGCTTGGCCTCGATCGCGCCGGTGCCGCCGTCGGCCGCGTCGGTCGCCAGGGGGCGCGACACCGCGCCCGGATCCACCATCGCCTGCAGGGTCGGCTGAGGCCGCTTCATGCCGTCGCCGGAGGCGGGTTCCGCCGTCACGGGCACGTCCAGCGCCACGGCCACCGCCGCGAGCCCGCCCACCGTCACGGCAAGCCCCGCCAGCATCGGCCCCAGGATCGGGCCACTCCCATACCGTGCCATCGCAACCCCCATCCGGCGCGCGCTGAAGGTGGCGCGCCGGTACACGCGCCCGCACACTCACATGACGCATTCGCAATTTACTGCGAATTGACCACGAGCGTCCATCCGGGCGGATCCAACACTTAAGCAGCGGGCATATGTGCGCTTAATATTCCTTTTCATAGTAGACGCCCACGCGCGATCCGGCGTCCGCGCCCACCTCGGCCCGCGCCTTCACCTCGTCGGTGATGTCGAGGTTCACCGACAGTCGCGTCTGCCCGCCCGCGCCCGCCGTCACGCCCACGTAGATGTTCTCGCCGATGTATCGCCCGGCCTGGACCGCCGCGTTGCCGGACTCGTCCGTCACCACGTCGAGATCGTCGAGCCCGGTGGAGGCTCTCAGGCGGCCGAGCAGATCCGGCCCGCCGCCGCCGCCGGAGAACTGCGCCACCGCCGTCGCCAGCCGGGCGATCTGGAAGGGCGAGAGCTCGTCCAGCGACCGGCCGAACAGGAACTGCGCCAGGATCTCGTCCTGCGGCAGCTCCGGGGTGGACGAGAGCACGATCTGCGGGTTGGACACCTGCCCGGTCACCGAGGCGGTGACGCTGATCTGGTTCGTCCGGGTCGTCGCCGAGAAGTCGATCAGCGGATCGAGGTCGCCCACGAGGGTGATGCTGCCCCGGTCGAAGGTGATGCGCTGGCCGATGATGTCCAGGCGCCCGCGCCGCATCTCGAAGCTGCCCACCGGCTCGATGGCGTTCACCGGCCCGGTCAGCCGCACGCTGCCGAAGAGCTCCGCGTCGAGGCCCCGGCCGCGCACGAACAGGCGCGCCGGCGCTTCCACGGTCAGGTCCAGCACCAGGCCGCCGCCGCCCACGCCGGCCCGCTCCGCCGCCCGGCGGGTCTCGGTGGTCAGCCGCGCCCGCTCCAGCGTGCGCCGCACGTTCGGCGGCGGCAGCCGGTGCTTCACGTCGAGCAGCGTCGCCGACGACGGCAGGCGTTCCGGCACGGTCACCTCCGTCCGGTCCAGCACGATCCGCCCGCCGAGGGTCAGCGTGCCGGCGATCGCGCCGGTCAGCGTCACGGTGCCGCTCGCCTCGCCGCGCACGAGCTCCCCATAGGTGTAGCGCGCGCTCGCCGCCGTCAGGGTGAGATCGACCGGCTGGTCGCCCGTCAGCCCCACGGTGCCGCTGCCGGTGATCCGGCCGCCCCGGGGCGTCGCGGCGGTCAGCCGCTCGATGGTCGCCTCGTCGCCGTCGAACCGCACGGTGGCGGCGATGCCGGTCAGCCGGTTCTGGGTCTCGGGGTCGACGAGCGTCGCCCCGTCCACCGTCACGGTGCCGGCCACCGCCGGCGCGTCGATCGACCCGGTGACGCGCACGTCCAGCCGCGCCGTGCCGGTCACCCGCGTGCCCCGTGTGGCGAGCGCCTGGTTGGCGATCGCGAGCGGCGCCGTGCCGGTCGCGGAAACCGAAAGGCCGTCCCCCGCGAGCGGCACCGTGCCGGAGACGGTGAGGTCGATCCCGCCGCCGCCCCCGACGGTGGCGTCGAACGTCACCGTGTTCTCCGCGAACCGGCCGTCGGCGTTCAGCGTCAGCGGGTCGACCCCGGCGGCCTGGAGCGCGTTGGCCGTCAGCCCTCGGCCCTCGGCCCGGAACGAGACCTCCGGGGCCGCGACCGTGCCCGTCACCTCCGCCCGGCCGCTGAGCGTGCCGGACGCGCCGAGATCGGGCGCGAAGGCGTTGGCGAGCGCCAGCGGCAGGCTGGCGATGTCGGCGGTCAGGTTCAGCGTCTCGCCCACGGTGCCGTTCGCCTGCACCCGCCCGCCGTTCAGCCGGGCGTCGGCGGTCACCTCGAAGGCGTCTCCGGTCGCCGACCGGGCGGCCGTGGCCGTGAGCGTGTCGATGGTCACGCCGCCGACCGCCACCCGCGCCGCCTCGGCGCGACCGTCGATCACCGGCCGGCCGAAAAGGTCGTCGAGCGTGGCGTCGACGGCGGCGGTGCCGATGGTCACCGTCTCGACCGTCAGGTCGCGCGCGGTCGCCCGCACCACGGCGGACTGCCGTCCTCCCTCCGCCGACAGCGTCACGGCCGCGTCCACCGCGCCGGATCCGTCCACGAGGGCGAGCGGGGCCACCACCGAGATGTCCGGCGACGTGAAGGTGATCGAGCCGGTCGCAAGGCCGTCCGGCGTCAGCGCCACGTCGCCCGTCGCCCGGGTGGTGCCGACAGAGGCCGCGAGGTCCTCCAGCCGCCGCACGCCGTCCTCAAGGCTCGCGATCCGGGCCCTCAGGTCCAGCGGCACGTCCGCCAGGCGGCCCGTCACGGTGAGGTCGCCGTTCACCAGCGCGCCGTCGAGAACGCCCTCGAACCGCGCCTCCGCGTTCGTCAGCGGCTTGCCGGCGAGGTCCAGGGCGTCGGCCATCACGACCGCCACCACGTTCGGCCGCTGGCCGGATCCGGTCAGGCGCGCCTCGAAGGCCACCGGCCCGGACGCCCGCGGCGCCACCCGGGCGATGTTGGCGAGCCGGGCGGTCAGGCGCAGGTCCGCCGCCGCGAAGTCGTAGGCGCCGTCCAGGTGGATCTCCGCCTGCCGGTTGGCGACCCGAAGGTTGTCGAACCGCAGGCCCGCCGTGTCGCGCACCGCGCGGCCGCCGACCACGGTCTCGCCTTCCAGAAGGCTGTCGGCCGCCGGGATGCCGACCCTCAGTTCCGTCCCCGTGCCGTCGAGCGTCAGGTCGAAGCCGCCGCCGATCAGCGCCACGGTGCCGGTCGCCGCAAGGTCGGCCGAACCGGCGAGGTCCTGCCCGGCCACGCCGGAGAAGGCCGCGAGATCGGCGGCCCGGAGCGTGTATCGCCCGTTGAAGCCGTCCGGCTCCACCCGGCCGACGAAGGAGGCCTCGGCGTTGGCGTTCGCCACCCGGGCGGTCTCCACCTCCACCGGCTGGCCGGCGGTCCAGGTGCCGCGCGCCGCCAGGTCCACCGCTTCGCCCACCGCGCGGGCGATGGCCGGGTCGTCGGACGTGATGCCCGTGAGGCCGCCGCCGACGTCGAAGGTCAGCGACCGGGTCGCGGCGTCCTGCAGGTTGCGGGCGACGCCGCGCGCCTCGATCAGGGCGCGCCCGGCGGTGAAGCCGCCGCTGCGGAAGCCGGTCACGTCGAAGGCGGCCGTCCATTCCTCCGCCTCGCCGCCGAACGAGACCTGGAAGCGGCCGTTGGCGATCTGCCCGGCCGCGCCGGGGATCACGACCGCCTCCTGGCCTTCCGCGCCGACCCGTCCGTCGATGGCGAGCCGGGTCGGGAAGCCGTCCGGCGCGAGCGCGCCGTTCGCCCGGAAGCTGAGGACGCCGGACGTCAGATCCAGCCGGTCGAGCGTCAGCGCGCCGGTGTCCGCCCGGACCGCGTCGATCGCCAGCGTCGAGGACCCGCGCACATAGTCCGCGTATTCCGCCGGAATCAGCGGCGCCAGGTTGCCGGTCACGTCCGTCACGAACCGCCGGCCGCCTTCGACTCCCGTGAGCGTCGTCCGGCCGCTGAGGAGCTGCTCGCCGTTCGCCGCCAGGGTGATGTCCGCCGCGAAGCCGTCCAGCGGGCCGCTGCCGGCGATCCGGAAGGCGAGGGCAGGGCGGTTCGGGATGTTGAGGAGGGTGGCGACCACGCCGTTCGCCGGCTCGTCGAGCGAGAAGTCGAGGTCGAGGACGTTGGTCTCGTTGGCGTAGGCCGCCCGCAGGGCGAAGCGGCCGCCCGGGCCGTCCGTCCGCACGATGGCGAGGTTGGTGTCGAGCGCGCCGCCCTCCAGGCTGATCGCGCCGTCCACAGACAGCACCGCCGGCTGGCCGAGGAAGCTTTCCGCGAGCGACACCGCCGGCACCGTCAGCCGGTCGATCACGATCTCCACCGGCAGGTCTGGCAGCTGGAAGCCCGCGCCGGCGGCCGGGTCGGGCGTTTCGGCGGGAACGGGCGAGCGGGCGAGGGTGATCCGCTCCGCCTCCAGGAGGTCGATGTCGAGCCGACCTCTGAGGAGCGCCAGCCGGCTCCAGACCAGGTGCACGTTCTCGATCCGGAGCCACTCGCCCTCCCGGTCGGACACCGCGATGTAGGCGATCCGCGCGTCCGACGACAGGACGCCGTCGATCGGCCCGATGGAGATGCGCCGGTCGGGCGTGGAGATCTGGTCCTCCACGAAGCGCACGAACCGGCTCTTCTCCTCCGTGTCGTCCTCCTGGGCGCCGACCACCCCGATGAGGAGGCCGTCCGCCGGTCCGACGAGCACGGCCCCGACGGCCGAGACCGCGAGGAGGAAGGCGAGGGCGGCGATGCGGGCGACGAGGGTCATGGCGTTCTCCCGCTCAGAAGGCCTGGCCGAGGCCGATGTAGATGGCGAACGACGGGTCGTCCTCGCCCGGGTTGATCGGCACGGCGGCGTCCACCCGGATCGGGCCGATGCCCGTGTCGTAGCGGATGCCGAGACCGGCGCCGATCTTCAGGTCCTCGGAAAAGTCCGGCAGGCTGGACGCGAAGGCGCTGCCCACGTCCACGAACGGCACGATGCCGAGCGACTCGGTCACCTTGGCGCGCACCTCCAGCGACGCCTCCACGTAGGAGCGTCCGCCCACCACCTCGCCGTTCTCCTCCGGGCCGATCGAGCGGTACTCGAAGCCGCGCACCGACCCGCCGCCGCCGGCGAAGAACAGCCGGCTCGCCGGCACCTCCTCCCGCGGCGGGCCGATGATGCTGCCGATCGCCGCGCGCGCCGCGATCACCAGCCGGTCGTCGCCCGTCACCGACAGGTAGGTGGAGGCCTCCAGGTCCGCGATCAGGCCCGGGTTGCCGTAGTTGAACTCGTAGAAGGGCTCCAGCCCCAGGGTCGTCCGGAAGCTGGTGGTCGGGTTGAACTCGTCGTCGCGCCCGTCGTAGGTCAGCGTCCCCGGCAGGCTCGCCAGCAGGAACTGGCGCGTCTCGAACGGATCCTCGATCTCCGCGGCTTCGATGTTGGCCGCGATCGTGCCGGTCAGCCCCTCGTAGAACTCGTGGGCGAGGCCGACCCGCGCCCGCACGGTGTTCTCCGTATAGGCGTCCAGCGGCTCGCGCCTGGCGGAGAGTTCCGCCGTCAGGTCCGTCAGCGGCGTCAGCACGCCGGGCTTCAGGAAGGTCGCCGCCGCCGAATAGGAGAAGTCCTCCGGATCCGCCGACGCGATGCCGCCGACCCGGCCCTCGAGCCGGAACTTCTCCGCCCGGCCGAACAGGTTGCGGTGTTCCCAGTAGCCCTCCACGCCCGCGCCGTCGACGGTGGAATAGCTTGCGCCGCCGCCGATCACGCGCAGCGGCCGCTCCGCCACGTTGGCGGTGATCGGCAGGGCGCCGTCCGGCCCCACCGTCTCGCCCTCCACGATTCGGGCGGAGGCGAACACCCCCAGGCGCCGCAGCTGCCTCTGCGCCTTCTCGATGTCGTCCGGGTCGTACTCCGCGCCCGGCTTCAGGTTCGTCATGTAGGCGACGAACGCCGGGTCCATCCGCTCCGTCCCGGTCACGCCCACCGGTCCGTACACCGCCCGCGGCCCGCTCGCCACGTCGATGGCCACGTCCAGCGTGTCGGACGGATGGTCGGCGATCGCCTCCCGGTTGGCGATCTCCGCCTTCGGGTGGCCCTGCTCGCGCCAGGCGTCGACCAGCGCCCGTTCCGACGACAGCACGATGCCGGACCGCGCCACCGATCCCGGCACCAGGCCGAGGCTCTCCGGCGTCTCCTCCGGCTGGTCCTTCGGGTCGCTCGTCGCCGGCGCCCGGCCGCTGATCGCCACCTGGCCGAAGGCGAATCGCGGGCCCGGATCGATCGCGATGGTCACCGGCACCGGCTTCGGCAGCGCGGCGTCCGGCTCGATGGTCGCCGGATCGCGCCCGTCCACCCGGATCTCCACCGTGCCGCCGTAGAAGCCCTCGCTGTAGAGCCCGGCGACGATGCGGCCGTATTCCGCGTTCACCCGCGACAGGAACGAGGCCGTGGAGGGCGGCGGGTCCTCCTCGCGCTGGGCGTAGAGCAGCGACGACGTGCTGAGAGTTTCCTGGAGGTCCTCGTCCTCCGTCGCCACGGTCACGTCCACCGTGTAGGGCTGGGCGTCCGGGTTGGGCGGCTCCGGCTCGTCCTCGAAGAAGCGCCAGCCGAAGATCTCGAAGGCCGCCGCCGGCGCCGCGGTCCCGGTCACCGCCGCCGTGCCGATCATCATTCCTGTGAGAACCGAGGCGGCCCCGCCCACGAATCTCCGTCGGCGCCCCCGCGCCGGCCCACGATTCCAGCCTTGCCGCATCTGCGCTCCCGTACCTCGTCACTCGTCGAGGAGCAGCCCCCGCGGCGGATCCTATCCGAAACATATCGCTAACGGTACCTGTCGCGACGACGAAGACTGGACCCCGTCCACGGACCGTTTAAGGCTAGGCCGGACGCCCCGGGCGTCCGCATGCCCGAGACGAACCGCCTGCCGACCGGAGACCCACCATGCTGAAGGGCCTGTCCCCCCTGCTCACCCCCGACCTCCTGCGCCTGATCGCCACCATGGGTCACGGCGACGACCTCGTGGTCGCGGACCGCAACTTCCCGGCCGCGTCCGTCGCCGCCCACACCGTCACGGGCCAGCTGGTGGAACTCCCCATGGCCCAGAACGGCCCGGTCCTGGAGGCCATCCTCTCCCTCTTCCCGCTCGACAGCTTCGTCGAGAAGCCCATCCACCACATGCAGGTGGTCGGCGAGCCGGACACGGTCCTGGAGGTCCACCAGGAGGCCGCCGCCATCGCGGCCCGGGCGGAGGGCCGGCCGGTCGCGCTCGGCTCCATCGAGCGATTCGCCTTCTACGAAGCCGCCCGCCAGGCCTATGCGGTGGTCCAGACCGGCGAGACCCGGCCCTACGGCTGCTTCATCCTGAAGAAGGGCGTCATCTTCGACTGACCCCGGCCCACTGGCGGAAGCCGACCGGTCGCCCGATCCCGGTCGTCCGGGCGGCAGGCGGGGGCGCGGCGGAACGGCCCGGCCGCGCCGTTCGACAAGCGCCCGCCCGGCCGCTAGAAGAAGCCCAACCGTCCGACCCGGACATCCGACCCTTCCTGGAGTGACCGCCGGTGGCGATCCGTCTCGACGACCGCGAAGCCGATTTCGAAACCCGTTTCGCCGCTTTCCTGACGACCAAGCGCGAGGTGTCCGAGGACGTGGACCAGCGCGTCCGCGCCATCCTGGACGACGTCAAGGCCCGGGGCGACGCCGCCCTCCATCACTGGACCGCCGTCCTCGACCGCTTCGACCCGGCTTCCCGAGGCCTCCGCGTCTCCGCCGCCGAGATCGACGCCGCCGTGGCGGGCGTCGATCCGGCCACCCTGGACGCGCTCACCCTCGCCCGCGACCGGATCGAGGCGCACCACGCCCGCCAGAAGCCCGAGGACAGCCGCTACACCGACCCGATCGGCGTGGAGCTCGGCTCCAAGTGGACGGCGATCGAGGCGGTCGGCCTCTACGTGCCGGGCGGCACCGCCAGCTATCCGTCGTCCGTCCTCATGAACGCGGTGCCCGCCAAGGTGGCGGGCGTCGAGCGCCTGGTCATGGTGGTGCCGTCTCCGGACGGCGTCCTCAATCCGCTGGTCCTGGTCGCCGCCCGGCTCGCCGGCGTCGACGAGATCTACCGCATCGGCGGCGCCCAGGCCGTGGCCGCGCTCGCCTACGGCACCGGGACGATCCGGCCGGTCGCCAAGATCGTCGGCCCGGGCAACGCCTACGTGGCCGCCGCCAAGCGCCGGGTGTTCGGCACCGTCGGCATCGACATGATCGCCGGCCCGTCCGAAGTCCTCATCGTGGCCGACCGGGACAACGACCCGGACTGGCTCGCGGCCGATCTCCTCGCCCAGGCCGAGCACGACACCGCCGCCCAGAGCATCCTGATCACCGACGACGCGAGCCTCGCCGAGGCCGTGGAGGCGGCCGTGGAGCGCCAGCTCGCCCTCTTGCCCCGGGCCGACACGGCGCGCGCCTCCTGGCAGGACTACGGCGCCGTCATCCTGGTGCGCGACCTCGCCGGCGCGATGCCGCTCGTCGATCGGGTCGCGGCCGAGCACCTGGAGCTCGCCGTCGCCGATCCGGAGCCCCTGCTCGCCCGCGTCCGCAACGCCGGCGCCGTCTTCGTCGGCCGCCACACGCCCGAGGTGATCGGCGACTACGTGGGCGGCTCCAACCACGTGCTCCCCACCGCCCGCTCCGCCCGCTTCTCCTCGGGCCTTGGCGTCCTCGACTTCATGAAGCGCACGTCGATCCTGAAGTGCGGCCCCGACCAGCTCCGCGCCCTCGGCCCCGCCGCCATCGCCCTCGCCGAAGCCGAAGGCCTCTCCGCCCACGCCCGCAGCGTGGCCATCCGCCTCAACCTGTGACGGACGGAACAGCCCCCACCCCCGCCAACCGCCCACCCGCCGTCCTCAGCCCCACCCGTCACCTCGGCGTACGCCGGGGCCCAACCGACGGCGCCATCACCCGCGCCGCTCCGCCGTTCCCCACCGTCGGCTGGATCCCGGCCTTCGCCGGGATGACGGCGGCGGTTGGCGGGCGGACGGCGGGCGGCGGTCCCGCACCCACCCCCACCGGCCGTCGCACACCCACCCCCATCAGCCGCCCACCCGCCTCCCTCAGCCCCACCCGTCACCCCGGCGTACGCCGGGGCCCAACCGACGGCGCCATCACCCGCGCCGCTCCGCCCGTTCCCCACCGTCGGCTGGATCCCGGCCTTCGCCGGGATGACGGCACAAGTTGGCGGGCGGACGGCGGGCGGCGGTCCCGCACCCACCCCCGCCGGCCGTCGCACACCCCACCCCCGCCAGCCGCCCACCCGCCTCCCTCAGCCCCACCCGTCACCCCGGCGTACGCCGGGGCCCAACCGACGGCGCCATCACCCGCGCCGCTCCGCCGTTCCCCACCGTCGGCTGGATCCCGGCCTTCGCCGGGATGACGGCGCAGGTTGGCGGGCGGGCGGCGGGCGGCGGTCCCGTACTCCACCTGCGCCGGCGGTCCCGCACCCACCCCCGCCGGCCGTCGCACACCCCACCCCCGCCGCCACCGCTGGCCACCCCCGCACCCACCCCCGCCAGCCGCCCGCCCGCCTTCCTCAGCCCCACCCGTCACCCCGGCGCACGCCGGGGCCCAACCGACGGCGCCATCACCCTCGCCGCTCCGCCGTTCCCCACCGTCGGCTGGATCCCGGCTTTCGCCGGGATGACGGCGGCGGTTGGCGGCCGGCCACCCCCGCCGGCCACCCTCCCGCCTCCCTAAGCCCCACCCCCCACCCCCATCGACGCCATCGCGCCTTCACCGCCCTCGTGCTAGATCTCCGCCTTCACGAGAAACCGCCCTCCAACGCGGGGGCAGCTGACGGGGTGAGGATCGGGTGAGACAGAAGACGCCGCGAGGCAAGCTCGTGTCCGTGGTGCTCGACGAGGACAGCATCGGCCGGTCCTCGTCGGACGTGGAGCACGAGCGCAAGGTCGCCATCTACGATCTCCTGGAGGAGAACGTGTTCGAGCCCGACGGCCACGGGCCGGAGACCTACGCGCTCCGTCTCGCCATCGTGGACCGGAAGCTGGTGTTCGAGGTCACGACCCCTGACGGCGGGCCGGTCATCACCCACATATTGTCGCTGACACCCTTCCGGCGGGTCGTGAAGGACTATTTCATGATCTGCGACAGCTACTACCAGGCCATCCGCACCGCGAGCCCGAGCCAGATCGAAGCCATCGACATGGGGCGGCGGGGCCTCCACAACGAAGGATCGCGGCTTCTCATGGAGCGCCTCGCCGGCAAGATCGTCATCGACATGGATACCGCGCGCCGCCTGTTCACGCTCATCAGCGTGCTGCACTGGAAGGGCTGACCGGCGTGACGGAGGAGCGGACCCGACCCGCCGCCGTTCTGTTCGCCTGTTCGTTCAATGCCGTGCGCTCGCCGATGGCGGCCGCCCTGGCGCGCCACCTGTTTCCCAACCAGATCTACGTGCGGTCCGCCGGCGTGCGCCGCGGCGAGCCGGACCCGTTCGCGGTCGCCGTCATGGACGAGATCGGCCTCGACATCCGCCGCCACAAGCCGCACACCTTCGAGGACCTGGAGGACACCAGCTTCGACCTCGTGATCTCGCTCGCCCCGGAGGCCCACCACAAGGCGCTGGAGCTCACCCGCTTCTACAGCCTCGACGCCGAATACTGGCCGACCGCGGACCCGACGCTCACCGCCGGCTCCCGCGAGCAGATCCTCAACGCCTACCGCGCCGTCCGGGACGGGCTCGAGAAGCGCATCAAGGAGCGGCTCGACTGGAAGCCCATGATCGGCGCCGGATGAGCCGGCGGAGCCGGCGCGCCACGCTCCTCAGGCGGCCGTCGGCGCACGCCCGATCCGGCCCTTGAGGCGCAGGCCGTCGCGGAAGGACAGGCCGAGCAGGGCGATGTTGACCGCGCCGGCGACGAACTCCACCGCCTGGACCAGCAGGAAGGAGCTGTCGAACGCGCCCGCCGCCGCCTTCGCCTGCAGGTAGACGGCCGCCGGTGCGAGCACCAGGAGCCCGTTGGCGGCGATCACCGGCATCCGGCGGCGCTTCGCCGCGACCAGCGGGTGGCGCGCCCGCCCGCCGAGGCGCATGCCGGTGATGCCGACCGCCGCCATGGCCGGCACGAGCACCACGAGCCCCTGGAGGATGGCGGTCTTGACCGCCAGGACCGCCGCGGGGTCGCCGGACAGTTCGGACACGACCGTGGCCGTCCAGAACGCCAGGATCGTCAGCAAGGCGAGCGCGCCCGCCACCGGATGCAGTCGTTTCGTCACGGCGTGGTCTCCCTGTCGCCTGGCTCGCCATCAAGCCGGATCTCGCCTGGCTCGTCGCCGAGCCGGATCTCGCCTGGCTCGCCATCGAGCCGGGCCCGCATGCGCCGGAGAAGGGCGAGGGCGGCCGCCGTCTCCGCGTCGGAGAATCCGGCCACCAGCTGGTCGGCGACCGGCCTCCAGGCGGCCATGGCGTCCGCGAAGGCGCGCGTCCCGGCGGGCGTCAGGCGCACCAGCCTCGCGCGCTTGTGGTGCGGGTTGTCCGCCAAAGCCACGAGCCCGTCCCGGACGAGGTCGTCGACGATCCGCTGCACCGACTGCCGCGCGA
Source organism: Chthonobacter rhizosphaerae (assembly GCF_013839525.1). Lineage (GTDB taxonomy): Bacteria > Pseudomonadota > Alphaproteobacteria > Rhizobiales > Pleomorphomonadaceae > Chthonobacter > Chthonobacter rhizosphaerae. The sequence continues at coordinate 19,943 of NZ_JACDIS010000015.1, read as the reverse complement.
GGCCCATGGTCCGGGCCACTTGGGGCACGGTCTTGTCCGTGCCGTCCCGGGCGATGCCGCCGAGCACCTGCCAGCGGGCGCTGGTCAGGCCGAGAGGGGCGACGAGCCGGTCGCCGGCCGCCACGAGCGCGCCGTTGAGACGAAACACCTCCACCGCGAGGGCGCTGGCGGGGTGGGTGAAGGCGGTCGCGATGGGGTCCGGGCGCTGGGTCATGACGACAGCAGGCTGTCAAATCAGCAGCATGCTGTCAACATGCGTTCGCTCTCTCTCCGCCGGTCGCTCGTCGCCGGGGTGGACCGGGCGGACTGGACCGATCGTCGTCCGCCGTCCTCCGGTGTTCCCTTCCGCGCTCCGATCGGATAGTTATCCGCGCAGCCTCATTCCGATCGGATCGAACACCGCATGACCAAGGAAGAAGTCCTGGAGTTTCCGGGCATCGTCACCGAACTGCTGCCGAACGCCACGTTCCGCGTGAAGCTGGAGAACGAGCACGAGATCATCGCCCACACCGCCGGCCGCATGCGCAAGAACCGCATCCGCGTTCTCGCCGGCGACAAGGTGCTCGTCGAGATGACGCCCTACGACCTCACCAAGGGCCGCATCACCTACCGCTTCAAGTGACGGCCCGGCCTCGCCGCCCGGCGCGGCCGAGCGCCCGCCGGTTCCCCCGGTAGGTTTCCCAGCAGGTATCCATGAGCGATCGTCCTCTCCTGGTGCTGGCCTCCGGCAGCCCGCGGCGCGTGAGCCTGCTCACCCAGGTGGGCATCACGCCGGACCGCCTGATGCCCGCCGACGTGGACGAGACCCCCGGCCGCCGGGAGCTGCCGCGCACGCTCGCCCGCCGCCTCGCCCGCACCAAGGCGGAGGTCGCCGCCAACCGCATGGAACCCACCCCGGGCGGCGGTCCCGTCCTGGTGCTCGCCGCCGACACGGTGGTGAGCGTCGGCCGGCGCATCCTGCCGAAGGCCGAGACCTTCGCGGAGGCCGAGGATTGCCTCGCCCTCCTGTCCGGCCGAACCCACCGGGTCTTCACCGCCGTCTGCCTCGTCACCCCGCGCGGCGTGCGCGAACGCCTCGTCGACACCCGCGTTCGCTTCAAGCGCCTGTCCCGCGCCGAGATGGACGCTTATCTCGCCAGCGGCGAATGGCAGGGCAAGGCCGGTGGCTACGCCATCCAGGGCCGTGCCGGCTCCTTCGTGGTCCGCCTCGTCGGCTCCTACCACGCCGTGGTCGGCCTGCCGCTGTTCGAGGCGACGTCGCTCCTGGAAGGCGCCGGCTACCCGGTCCACGCCACCTGGCCCGCCGGCGTCGAGGTCTGAGCGTCCGGCCGCGGGCGAGGGTGCCTGCCCGTGTCGGCCGAGCCGCTGGCCCGCCCGACGGCGACCCGCAAGCTCTGGAGCATTCTCCGACCAAGGTGCACGACTTGGTCGGAGAATGCCCCAAGGCATCCATCGGGGGGATTTCTCGTCGCCCTGACGCTTCCGTCAGGTCGGAACGCGCCTATCGTCCCCGTGCCCGGAGGACCCGCATGACCCAGTCTCCGATCCCCGTCCGCGTCGGCGGGAAATGCCCCACCTGCGGCAAGCCGACCGACCCGGCGCACCGTCCCTTCTGCTCCAAGCGCTGCCGCGACGTGGATCTCCACCGCTGGCTGTCCGGCTCCTACGCCATCCCGTCGGCTGCTGACGACAACCCCGACGACATGCCCGACGAGCGATGAGGCGGCGCCGAGGGCCGCCCGGCCGCCGTGCCGGCGGCGTTCGAGCGGCCACGAGCGCCCGCATCGGGCCGACGACACCCCCACATGTGGGGGCGGCCCGCCGCACCATTGCTCGCGGCGAGGGCCCGACCTCGATTGAAGAGGCCGATCAAAGGCCTGCCGGCCCCGGTCCGGGCGCCCAGACCCCTCACCCCATCCCGACGGCGCCGACAACACCCCGACGCGAAATCGGGCCACCTTGTCCCCCTTCCAGCCGCCCTCCACCCGTCGCCCAACCGCCGGCCGTGCCGCCCCAGGCTGCCGCCTGGCCCGTCACCGCCCGCATCGGCCGGACCCGCCACAGGCCGCCGCCCAGGCTCCGCCGGCTCCGCCGCCGCCCAGGCTCCACCCGCTCCGCCGCCGCCCGACCCATCGGCCGGACCCGCCACTGGACGCCGCCCAGGCTCCACCCGCTCCGCCGCCGCCCGACCTGTTCGCCAGCATTTTCGAACACTTAGCCCAAACGCCCGCACCGCCAGCCCCCGGCGCGCCGCCCGGTCCCGGTCCCTTTCCGGGCGCATGACATTTTGATGGATCAAGCCACTAGACAGCCCGACCCGGAGTTTCTATAAGGCCCCTCGTCGCTGGCGGGACGCACCAAACCCCGCACGGATCCGGCGCCCGGGTAGCTCAGTTGGTAGAGCATGCGACTGAAAATCGCAGTGTCGGTGGTTCGATTCCGCCCCCGGGCACCACTTCAGCCTCCAGAATAGCCCAAGACAGCTCGTAATCTCTTGTTACAACTGAGCTTTCCTCGCGCGCCTACCTTCGTAACGGCGTGCTCCTGCGGCACGCGCGGGTTCGTCCGGGGAGGCGGTCGGTGGGGGGTGGAGCCTCGTAATCGCGCCGGCTTCGGATGGGCGGCGGGCTAATCATGGGGGCGCGTCGCATCGGTCGGCCGAGAGCAGGGTCGGGCTGGCCGCCCGCCGGCCATCCGGTCCCAGACCGGTCCATCCCTTGACAGATGGCCCGGGCGGGCCTTCAGTAGAGCGGTTCACTAAAGCGCTTTACGGAGCGACCCGTGCGCAAGGCGACGCTCACCGAGGTGGCCAAGGCGGCGAAGGTTTCGCCGACCACCGTGTCGCGTTGGCTGAACGGGTCCATCCAGCTGCCGCCGGCCACCACGGACCGCATCCGCGCCGCCATCCGCGAGCTCGACTACCGGCCGAACGCCCAGGCCCGGCGCCTCTCCCGCGGGCGGGCGGACACCATCGGCATCCTCGTGCCGGACATTTCCAATCCCTTCTTCGCCCTCATCGCCGGAGAGGCCGAGCGCGTGGCGGTCGAGGGCGGCTTCGACCTGATGATCTGGTCGTCGCGCAATCTCATCGAGCGCGAACTCGCCTGCTTCGACCGGCTCGCCACGGGCTTCGTGGACGGGTTGATCGTGATCACCAACCACGAGGACGATGGCCGCCTCGCCGAGCGCATCAACCGCCACCCGGGCCGGGTCGTCATCGTCGACGAGGACGTCGCGGGCGGCCGCGCGCCGCGCTTCTTCGTGGAGAACGAGGCGGGCGGCCTGGCCGCGACGCGCCTGCTGCTCGCCAACGGCCACCGGCGCATCTTCCACATCGGCGGCCCGTCCGGCGTCATGAGCGCGATCGAGCGGGCGCAAGGCTGGCGCCTCGCGCTCGCCGAGGCGGGCGTGTCGCCCCTGTCCGACTGGCACGTCTTCACCGACTACGAGGTCGAGCCGGCCACCGCCGCGGCGGCGGCGCTGTTCGATCGGCCCGATCCGCCGACGGCGGTCTTCGCCGGGTCGGACGCGATCGCCCTCGGCGTGCTCGCCCGGGCGAACGCGCGGTCCGTTGCGATTCCGGATCACCTGTCGCTCGTCGGCTTCGACGGCCTGCCCATCGTGGGGCTCCTCGGGCCGGCGCTGACCAGCGTGGAGCAGCCCATCGCCGCGCTGGGCCGGCTGAGCGCGGAGCGGCTGATCGCCATGATCGAAGGCGCGGAGCCGATCGACGACGCGCTGCGCCTGCCGGTGCGCCTCGTCGAGCGGGCCTCGGTCGCGCCATGCCGGGGATTTCGGCTGCCGGGGGCGGCCTGACGACATCACGCGACGGGAAAGGTCCCGCGCGCGATCAAGAGGGGAGAAAGAGCAATGACCACTTTCGACAGGCGTCAGGTCCTCGGAACCCTTGCGGCCTCCATGCTGGCGCTCTCCGCCGGCACGGCGCTCGCCCAGGACAAGCCCACCATCGGCCTCGTCCAGATCAACCAGCAGGCGCTGTTCTTCACCCAGATGAACGAGGGGGCCCAGAAGGCCGCCGACGCCGCCGGCGTCAACCTCGTCATCTTCAACGCCAACAACGATCCGGCCGCGCAGAACAACGCGATCGAGACCTATATCGAGCAGAAGGTGGCCGGCCTCGTGGTCGTCGCCATCGACACCAACGGCATCATGCCGGCGGTGAACGCCGCGGCGGCGGCCGGCATTCCGGTCGTGGCGGTGGACGCCGTGCTGCCCGAAGGCCCGCAGAAGGCGCAAGTCGGCGTCGACAACGAGGGCGCCGGACGGGCGATGGGCGAATTCTTCGTCAAGTACGTGGGCGAGGGCATGGGCGGCAGCGCCAAGCTCGGCATCGTCGGCGCGCTGAACTCCACCATCCAGAACATCCGCCAGAAGGGCTTCGAGGACGTGGTGAAGGGCGCCTCCGGCGTCACCATGGCCGGCGTCGTCGACGGCCGCAACGTGCAGGACAGCGCGCTTGCCGCCGCCGAGAGCCTGATGACGGCCAACCCCGACCTCACCGCCATCTACGCCACCGGCGAGCCGGCGCTCCTCGGCGCCGTCGCTGCCGTGGAAAGCCAGGGCAAGCAGGACCAGGTGAAGGTGTTCGGCTGGGATCTCACCGCCCAGGCGATCCAGGGCATCGACGCCGGCTATGTGGTGGGCGTGGTCCAGCAGGATCCGGCCGGCATGGGCGCCGCCGCGGTCGACGCGCTGGTGAAGATCGGCAAGGGCGAGGCGGTCGACGCCAACATCCCCGTCCCGATCACCATCGTCACCAAGGACAACGTCGAGCCCTATCGCGCGGTCTTCAAGTGAGCTCGACCGCCATGGCGGCTGAAAGCGAGGGAGCGGCTCCGGCCGCTCCCGTTCCCCGCATCTCCATGCGCGGCATCGTCAAGCGCTTCGGCTCCGTCGAGGCGCTGCGCGGCGTTGATCTCGATCTTCACGCGGGTGAATGCCTCGGCCTCGTCGGCGACAACGCGGCCGGCAAGTCCACGCTCACCAAAATCCTCGCCGGCGCTTACGTTCCGGACGGCGGCGAGATCCGCGTCAACGGCAACCCCGTTTCGTTCCGGAACCCCGCCGACGCGCGGGCGCACCACATCGAGATGGTCTACCAGGACCTCTCGCTCTGCGACACGGTCGACGTGGCGGGCAATCTCTTCCTCGGTCGCGAGCCTATGCGCGGCCCCTTCCTGGACCGCAGGGCGATGCGCGACGGCGCGCGCGCGATGCTCGATCGCCTGGAGATCAAGATCCCCAAGCTCGACCATCTGGTCGCCCAGCTCTCGGGAGGCCAGCGCCAGGCGATCGCCATCTGCCGCGCCGCCGCCTTCGACCCGCAGGTGCTCATCATGGACGAGCCGACCTCCGCGCTCGCCGTCGCCGAGGTGGAGGCGGTGCTCGCCCTCATCAACCGGGTGAAGGCCTCCGGCGTCTCGGTGGTGCTCATCACCCACCGCCTGCAGGACCTCTTCCGGGTCTGCGACCGCATCGCCGTCCTGTACGAGGGCACCAAGGTCGCCGAGCGGCGAACGGCCGAGACCGACCTGCAGGATCTCGTCTCGCTGATCGTCGGCGAGAAGCACGTGGCGAGGGGAGGGCGGGCATGACGGCCTACACCTCGCGGCCGGAGGGCTCGCGCCTCGCCGACGTCCTCGCCACCCATGCCCAGTTGCTGTCGATCGCCGGCTTCTTCCTCATCATGGTGGTGATCTTCTCCACCCTCAGCCCGGTGTTCCTGACGCCCGGCAACCTTCTCAACGTGCTGCGCCAGGCGGCGCCGATCCTGATCGTCGCCGTCGCCATGACGTTCGTGATCACCACGGGCGGGATCGACCTCTCCGTCGGCTCCTCGGTGGCGCTGGTCAACGCGCTCGCCGCCATCCTCATCCAGGCCGGCGTGCCCTGGCAGCTGGTCGTGCCCGTCCTCCTCGCCATCGGCGCCGGCATCGGGGCGGTCCAGGGCTGGTTCATCGCCTTCCAGGGCATCCAGCCCTTCATCGTCACCCTCGCCGGGCTTTCGGCCCTTCGCGGCATCGCGCTCCTGATGACGGAAGGCTTCTCCGTCCCGATCCCCACCGGCATCGGCTTCGTGCAGATCGGCCGGGGCTGGTTCGCCGGCGTACCCGCGCCGGCCTGGATCGCCGTCGCCGCCGCCGTGGCGGGCTTCGTCGCGCTCTCCTCCATGCGGTTCGGCCGCTACGTCACCGCCATCGGCGCCAATCAGGAGGCCGCCCGCCGGGCCGGCATCCCGACCCGCGCCGTCCTCCTGCGGGTCTATGTCCTCACCGGCCTCGCCTCGGCCGTCGCGGGCATCGTCATCGCGGCGCGGCTCGGGTCCGGCAGCTCCAACGCGGCGGTCGGCTTCGAGCTCGACGTGATCGCCGGCGTGGTCCTCGGCGGCACGTCCCTGATGGGCGGGCGCGGCTCGATGCTGGGCACGATCCTCGGCGCGCTCACCATCGCGGTCATCGGTAACGGCCTCATCCTGGCGCACGTCTCGCCCTTCTTCACCCAGATCGTCACCGGCTCCATCATCCTGCTCGCCGTCTGGCTCAACGCGCGGGTGTTCTCCCGCCTCGCGGCCGGACGCAGGAGGCGCACATGAGCGAACTCTCGCCCGCCCACGTCGGCTCCGGCCTCGTGATGACCGTGAACGGCCCCATCCCGGCCGGCGACCTCGGCCTGACGCTGATGCACGAGCATCTCGTCAACGACTGCCGCTGCTGGTGGAACCCGCCGACGGAGCCGGAGCGCGCCCATCTCGGCACCGAGCCGGTGCATGCGGGCATCCTCGGCGAATTGCGCATGGACCCCTTCGTCAACCTGGACAACTGCGCCCTCGACGACCACCGGGCCGCCGCCGCCGAGCTGATGCTCTTCAAGGCGGCCGGCGGGCGCTCCGTCGTCGATCCGACCTGCCGGGGCATCGGCCGCAGTCCGGCGAAATTGCGCGAGATCGCGGCGATCACCGGGCTCAACATCGTGATGGGCTCCGGCTACTACCTCCAGTCCTCGCACCCGCCCGAGGTCGCCCGTCTGAGCGCCGACGCGATCGCCGACGAGATCGTCGCCGAGGCGCTGGAGGGCGTCGACGGCACGGACGCCCGGATCGGCCTCATCGGCGAGATCGGCGTTTCCGGTGACTTCACCGCCGACGAGGAGAAGAGCCTGCGCGGCGCGGCCCGCGCCCAGGCGCGCACCCGCCTGCCGCTGATGGTGCACCTGCCGGCCTGGTACCGCCACGGCGACCGGGTGCTGGACACCGCCGGGGAGGAGGGCGCGGATCTTTCGCACACCATCCTCTGCCACATGGGCCCGTCCTGGCGTGACGTCGACTACCAGACGCGGCTTGCCGCGCGCGGCGCCTACATCGAGTACGACATGATCGGCATGGACTACTGGTACGCCGACCAGGGCGTCCAATGCCCCTCCGACGAGGAGAACGCCACCGCGATCAAGGGGCTGATCGACGCCGGTTTCGTCGACCGGATCCTGCTCTCCCAGGACGTCTTCCTGAAGATGATGCTGACCCGCCACGGCGGCTTCGGCTACGCCTATGTTCCCACCCATTTCGCGGCTCGGCTGAGGCGGCACGGCGTGACGGACGACCAGATCCGCACGATGCTCGTCGACAATCCGCGCCGCGTGTTCCAGGCCGACTGAGTGACCGGAGGACCTATGCCGAAGAAGAAGATCCTGCTCGTCGGCGAAAGCTGGATGAGCGCCGCCAACCACTACAAGGGCTTCGACGTCTTCTCCAGCGTGACCTTCCACCTCGGCGCCGAGCCGCTGGTGGAGGCGCTGAAGGACAGCCCCTTCGAGATCACCTACATGAAGGTGCACGAGGCGGCGACCGCCTTCCCGATGACCATGGAGGGGCTGAAGGCCTACGACGCCGTCCTCCTCTCCGACATCGGCTCCAACACGCTCCTCCTCCATCCCGACGTGTGGCTCCACGGCCGGACCGTGCCCAATCGCCTGTCGCTGATCCGCGACTATGTGGAGGCCGGCGGCGGGCTGATGATGATCGGCGGCTACTTCTCCTTCCAGGGCATCGACGGCAAGGCGCGCTGGCGCCGCACGCCCGTGGAGGACGCCCTGCCGGTCGCCTGCCTGCCCTACGACGACCGCATCGAGGCCCCGGAGGGGATCGTGGCCGACGTCCTCCTGCCGGACCATCCGATCGTCGCGGGCCTGCCCTCGCCCTGGCCGGCGCTTCTCGGCGTCAACGAGGTGCTGCTGAAAGACCAACCCGGCATCGAGGTCATCGCCCGCCTGCCGGAGGAGCAGGGCGGCCACCCGTTGCTCGTCGCCGGCTCCCGCGGCAGGGGCCGCACGCTGGCCTGGACGTCCGACATCGGCCCGCACTGGCTGCCGCAGCCCTTCGTCGACTGGCCGGGCTACCGGCAGCTCTGGACCCAGGCGCTGGAGTGGCTGACGACGCCGGCCGCGTGATGCTGGTCGTCTTCGGCAACGCCGGTCGCGACGTCACCTTCCGTGTCGGCCGCCTGCCGGCCGCCGGCGAGACGGTCAACGCCCGCTCGACCGCGCGCGATCTCGGCGGCAAGGGCCTCAACCAGGCGATCGCCGCCGCGCGCGCCGGGGCGACCGTCCGGCTCGTCGCGCCCGTCGGCACGGACGACGTCGCGACGGAGATCCGGGCTTTCATCCGAGCCGAGCGCATCGCAGACGGGCTCGTCGTCCGCCCCGGCCCGAGCGACCAGTCGATGATCGTGGTGGACGACCGCGCCGAGAACCTCATCGTCTCCGATTCCGCGCTCGCCGAAGGGCTGCCCGCGGCCGAGGTCCCCGACCTGCTCGACCTCTCCTCCGGGGACGGGCTCCTGATGCAGGGCAACCTTCGGGCGGAGACGACGCGGCGCGCCGCCGAGGCGGGGCGCGCCGCCGGGGCCCGCGTCATCCTCAACCCCGCGCCCTTCTCGCCCGCCTTCGCGGCGCTCGCCGACCGGATCGACGGGGTGGTGGTCAATGCCGTGGAGGCCGCCCAGTGGACCGGCGTCGACGATCCGGCCGGCGCCCTGAAGGCCCTTCCCGTGCCGGTGGCGGTCGTCACCCGCGGCGCGGCCGGGTGCCTGCTCCGCACCGCGGCCGGCGCGGTCCTCGAGCTCCCCGCGCCGCCGGTGGAGCCCGTGGACACCACCGGAGCCGGCGACACCTTCGTCGGCGCCTTCGTGGCCGAATGGCTGGCGACCGGCGACCCGGTCCGTGCGGCCCGGCTCGGGCTCGCCGCCGCGAGCGAGATGGTGACGCGCGCCGGAACCGTTTCGGCTCTGCCCACGCGGGCCGACTTCGCCCGCCTGCGGGCGATGCTCGCCGCCGGCTGATGCCCGGTTTACGGGCGGCCGGACCGCACACCGGCCGTGGGTTCGGCGAACCGGCCGCCATCAGGCGAAAAGGCGGCCGAACCCCGCGAGATCCCTGGTCGGAAGGCCACGTTCGGCGAAGCACCCCCAGAGGGTGAAGGCGACGGAGTCGAGGACGGTGACGCCGAGCTCCGCCTCCAGGTCCGCGGCGATCAGCGTCCCGCGCATGTTGGTGCAGAGCACCACGATCGCCTGGGGCATCTCCACCGCGACCGCGCGGCAGAGATCGGCGATCTCGCCCTCCGGCACGGTCGCGAAGGAGAAGTTGTCCGAAACGCCGAGGTGGCGCTCGGCCACCGTGGTGATCCCGTCGCGCGCGAAGGTCTGAACGATCCGCGCCTGGACGTCCGAGGTGTAGGGCGTCACGAGCCCGATCCGAGTGATGCCGTGTCCCGCCAGATAGCGCCGCAGGCTCAGGACAGCGCTGGTCGCCGGGACGCCGCACCGCGCCGTGATCGCCGCGCAGAGCCGCTCGTCCGTGTCGATCCCGAGCCAGGAGGCCGAGGTCCCGTTCCAGGCGATCAGATCGACCTTGGCGTCCGCCAGGAGATCGGAGGCCGCCAGGATCGGCTCCTGCGAGAATTGCGCGTCGGCGCCTGGATCGAGGCCGATGCGCGTCACTCGGAACCGCCCGAAGTGGGCGGTCACCCTGGGGAAGAGCGGGGCCAGCAGCGCGGCCGTGTAGGGCTCCAGCACCGTGTTCGACGACGGCGTGAGCATGCCGATGCGGAAGGGTGGGACTGCGCTCATTCGTTTTCTCCGCCCGGGCCGCGGGAGTGGGCGGCGGCCGGCGCCTCCTCATGGGCCAGCCAGTCCGCCAGGGGGCGGGGCAGGCCGCGGCTCTGTTTCGGATCCGGCCGACGGGTGCCGCCCGCCAGCGCCGGCCGCACCTTCAGGGCGACCAGCGCCTCGGCCTGTTTCACCGCGGCGACGGTCTGGTCCACGACGGGTACGGGCACGCGGTCGCGGATCAGCGCGGCCAGTCCCGTCAGCGGCGCGCCCCCGAAGATGATGACTTCGGCGCCATCCTCCTCCACCGCCTGCTCGGCAAGCCTGACCAGGAGATCCCTGATCTTCGCCTCGTCCTGCACGTTGGCGACGTCCCTCGACGGCGCCGCGTCCGGAGCGCGGATCGAGGCGCAGCGGCTGGCGAGGCCGTGCGTGGCCACGCAATCGGCGAACCAGCCGCGGAGCGGCGGCGCGAAAGTGATGATGGAAAACCGGCCGCCCAGCATGCAGGCGCTCAGCATCGCGGCTTCCGCGAGACCGACGACGGGCAGGTCGAACAACTCCCGTGCCGCCAGCAGGCCCGGATCGCCGAAGGCGGCGACGATGGCCGCGTGCTTTGCCTCCGAAGACGGCGAAACACACGCAACTCTTCGGAGTCAGCACCTGGACCGATACGCGATCTTGATCAGGCCAAACAGGTCTCTTGAGAAAGGACGCTAAGCACCTGGCTTTTCGCCAAACTACCGCCGAACGGTAGAAAAACTGCACTATCCAAAGCTTCAAGTTGCGCCGATCGAGAAGCGATGTTCCTGCCGATAGAAAGTTACTTTTGGAGCGCTACGTAACCACGCGACTGATAAAGACATCAATCGGACCAAATGCACCTTTAGGCGCGCTGATTGATCTAGGATCTTGCTGACAGCACGAATCGCCAAATCAGCAGAAATGCAGAACAGAATAAATAGTCGTTCACGGAAACTAGGTTAGAATAGTCAGTTTTAAGTCGCGTTTGCATTTCGATAACTTAGATTGATCCACCTTCTCGTCTTTGAATCATGTTGCGGTTGAAAGGCTTGTTGAATGATGGGTCGCACTAGAGTCTTCGACAACGGGACCACCGTGGCTTCTTATAGTCTATGCCCTGGTGCTCGGGCGAGCACTCTGGTGGTCACATTCGATCATCTCGGGGCCTTAAACGTGGAAACACCGGGGTTTGGTGAGGCCTTCCTTCTGAAGCACGGTTTCGACGTCCTCAACTTCCAAAAAAGGAAAGAAAATTATTACCAGGACTTATCGCGAGATTGCTTTAAACAAGTGGTACATAACTTGCCTAATACTTATGACAGAGTGTGTCTGTACGGATCGAGCCTGGGCGGTTACGCGGCTCTGTACTATTCGATAGCCGTCGAATCTGATTTGATTGCAATCTCTCCGTTGTGTTCGATCCACCCTGGACATAATAATGTACAGGCTAGACATGACAGCCGAGTAGAATGGCAGCACGATCAGCTCCAATTGCCGACGAACTACCATGCAAGTGCTGTCATCTTGACCGACCCTTATGACCACCAGGATGCATTTTTTCTACAAGGTGTTGTCAGGCCTGCATTCCCAGAAGCATACGTTGTAAAAGTTCCGTTCGGAGGGCATCCGGTCGGGGAAGTGCTCTCAGAATTAGGAGTGCTCAAGCAGTACATAGTCGATGTTCTCAGAAGGGAGGGGAGCAGATCAATCAGTACAGTCGGTATAAAAGGAAGATCGAAGTCGATCGTTTTCAATATGGCCAACGAAGCAATACGCAGGAACAAAACCAACATCGCGATAGCGCTGTCAGATCGTTTGACGAGCCAATACCAGGATAATGTAGCCTTTGCAATTCAATCTAGCCGCGCGATGCTGAACGCTGGCCTGTTGGACAGCGCTTTCCAGAAAGCATTGGACGCTATTGGGCGTTCAGAAGAGACTGGCGATTTGCAGCACGGGGCAGCGCCTCTCGCAATAACTGATCGCGCGCATGCAGGCCACTTCGTGGATCTTGGCAAAGCCCTTACCGCCGCTAAGCGATACAGCGAGGCCTCTCGCGCTTTTGCTACTGCTATTCGGCTAAACGATGAAGTGCCATGGTGGCGCTATCTCCACGCCAGCACGCTCTATGAAGCGAAACGATACGAGGAGGCAATTGCCACTTTAAAGCATAAAGGTGCCGACGCGCCCCACTATGCCGAGGCATGGAATCTGCTTGGGCGTTGTCATGCAATAAGCGGAAATGTGACAGAAGCCACGCGAGCCTACTCTCGAGCGCATGAATTACGGCCGACGTGGCTTTGGCCATTGCTGCAGCTTGCAAATCTGCAACTTGGGCCAGGCGGCGATCCAGAAGTCGGAATTTCCGCGCTCAGTAGCTTCATCTCAAGGGAAAGCAACATAAACGAACGGCAATCACTATTTAGGCTTAAAGGAAAGTTACACGAGCTGATTGCAGAGCGGTCTCTAAGGGAAGCACGTAGGTGTCATGAACTAGCTAATGCTGGATGATCTCGGTTAGGAGTAGGCACAAAGCCTTTACACATAAGAACACCTTCCGTTCTTGTCTAATCCAGCACTATCCCGAAGTAAGGTACCATCAACCTCAGTGCAGGAGAACGACATCGGTACGCGGGAATTAATTAGTTGGCAGTTTCGTTGACAAGACGGGTGAGCTGCGCCTCTTTTTATTCAAGCCTCGCATTTATTTCGGCGAGTATGTTGACCCTCTCGGGCCGGCCCTACCGGGACGAGCGCGCGGCTGATTGTGCTGCGAACCGTCGGACCCTGCCGTGCGGAAACGTCGAGGCGCAGGCGGTTGGCTTCTGTTATCAGAGCTTCGAGCGCAACTTGGTGGTGTTGTGGTCGAGCTGCCACTGCGAGAGGCTACTACTGTCTTTTGAACGGTTGGAGGCTGAATATCAACCTTTCACACGGCTTGGCATTCAGCAGTTCATCGCTCAGCCGGCCGTCGAAGCTCTGAATAGAGCTATTCCGTATTGCCCTGCAGGGTGCAACGGTGTGCCACTCACCCTTGGCCGCATCGGCCCGGGCCAGGTTGGCACTGGAGGTCGGCTCGACGCCTTTGTTACTGACGATCATCTTGGGCTTGCGTTGCTCCACTAGGAGCTATCGGGCTCCGCCGACTCTTAAGGAAAGAAGCGGCGTATCCGTCAGTAAGAGATGAGCCTCACCGATCCCACGAAACCAAAAGGAAGGGGCGGGCCGTCGCCCGCCCCTCGTTCTGCAATTCCGGCTTGACCGTACAAGAACAAACTAATGTATCTGCAAAATCGAGCTTAAACGCTCGAGCTATTTCAAAACGGGATGCTTATAAACCGATTGCGATTTACATTGAAGCGTCTGTCCTATCGGGCTGCGCAGAAAACTATGTCTTGTGGTGGAATTGCAACAGCTTATGGCTAAGTCTCAGTTCAGAAGCTATGCCGACCCTATGCCGCAAAGGCGCACATTAGAGACATGTAAGATCGTTCACTGGAAGGTAGGCTATAAACAGAAATGAGCCGGAACTAAAACGTCACCAGCAGGCGCTCTAAGTGGAAATGCGCACACGCCCGCAAAGTGAGCTCAAATAAAGTTTGAACTATAGGTATTTAACAGCGTCAACAAAGGAGCAGTTCTGTGACACTCCTGGGTCTAGCTGGCAGAGCTGCTCTTTTTGGCATGTTCCTTGTGTAGAGCTATGACGCACTTCCGCGCTGTAAAGATGATGTCTCGAGTAGGGACAAACACCGTTTCGGATGATGACCTTCCGCCGGATTTGCGCCGAGGATTATAAGCCTACGTTTTTCTAAGCAACCTTAGGCCCTGGCCAAGAGCATACGCAGCAGCAATAGCCATTAAGAGCACGCCAAGAAACGTGTACACGATGAGCGTTATGCTAGCGGTCGCTAAAGCAACCACTGTGTTCCGAGCAGCGCTCCGATGTCCGCGCTTGTAGCCGCGCGAATACGTGGTGGAATCAACGGCTGCCACAGTTTGTACCCTTGCCTAGAACTGACAGAAGAACGAACGGGCGCCCTGTAGAGTTCCGAAGGACCGCGTGGCTTCAGAAGATGCTCATCGATACGCAGTATTTACAATTACACAGGTTTCTTAGGCGCTGGGCAATAATCCATAGCGGCCTGTGTAGATGCGCTCCCGTCGCGCACTGGGCAGCAAACCGCGAGTCCAGCGTAGACGGGCCCAGTGTGCCTCGTCCGAGGTTTGAAATCAGAGTGGCCGAGCCGCTAGTCAAGGGCTGCCAGAATCATCACGGTCAGAATGAGCCACCCGGCGGTACCAAGCAGAAGCAGCCAAGACCCGAGAATCCTATTCTTAGGGAGTTGGATCTCTTTCTCGAGGGTCGCCGCAAGGGCAGCTTTAACGGCAGAGCCGAGGGCTGCCGGGCGGGACGATCTCATTCTGCACGTGGATCCAATCGGGTGATGTCGTCGGTTGTACTCTCATGAGCGGTAAGCGGGACTTTGGTCAAGTAGGTAGCACAGCGAACGCCTGGGGAACGCTGAACGGAAAGGCGCCGCGCCGGCGCAATGCCCTAACGGCGTGAATGTGACAGCTCGCCTGCAAGCGCCCGTTTCGAAAGCCAGCGTTATCGAGCTTTCAGAGGCGAGCGAAGGGGCGCCCGTTGCGCTCGGTTAGGTGGCAGTCCGGTGTTCATCAAAAGTGCATAAGCCGCCGTGGCCTTAGAATGCCACGGCGGGGTATGATCAAGCATCCGGATCGTTCGATCAGGCCAGCAAGCCAGCAAACTCCGTATCGCCAATGGTCTGGTCTGCAAGAGCCAGAACGCTGCCATCGATGCTGTTGCCAACGCCGTTTCCAGCAATGACGTTGGCGACGTTGACGCCGATATTGATGTCCGGGCCACCGAAGAAGTCGTAGAGGCTGGGGCCGCCACCGACGTCAGTGTCGCCGACGTCCTGAGTCGCCTGAGCGACCACGTCTCCGTCGATGTCGTTGCCGACGCCGTTACCGGCGACCACCGTTGCGACATTGACGCCAATGTTGATATCCGGGCCGCCAAAAAGGTCGTAGAGGCTGGGGCCGCTCAGTTCAGTGTCGCCGCCGTCTTGGGTCGCTTGCGCGACCACATCGCCGCCGACCTCATTGCCGACGCCGTTTGCAGCGTTGACCGAAGCGGTGTTTGTGCCCTGATTCAGTTCCGAGGCGAAAGCAGCAAGCCAAGCATCCATGGGAGTGCTCCATAGTCGATAGGGTCAGGTTCACCGCCGTTCAAGGACTGGTTGATGCCCGGCGATGACTGGACTATGGCAACTGACAGAGCTTGGCTCAGTGACCGAGCGCACACACCCGAGTACAAGGCAGTCTATCTGCGCGGGACATCGAGAAGACAGGAGCAGGTACTCAAAGCCCCAAGCCAGTACAGCAACATGGAGGATTCTGGAGCAGTGCAGAACCGGCGGGAAGAGACGCTATGCGTGTTTGACGTCGACCTGATGGTCCGCACAGCGTCTCCCCGGTCCGCCGCAATGCGAGCCGACGCTAGTCACGACAATTGCAGTTAACGGGGGCTTAACGCATGAACCGCTGCGCCGAACGACGCGTTGATGATAGCCACCTTGAATCGTGGAACTGCGATACGGCGGCCTGCAGACACAAAGGCGTATAGAGGCTTGTGCAGCGGGCCAATTGCCTGCGCGAGCTAATTGGGCCGTCTCGACTGATTGCAGAAAAATGCTTTGCAAGCGGCGGAGCTATACCAAAAGCAGAAAGGCCGCCGCACCAGCGACGCCCTTTCTTGTCTAAAGCGTGACGTTTCAGAACAGGGTATCAGTGCATGAAGAGAGGGAAGCCCTCGACGTCACCGACAGTCTGATCCGCATCCGCGTAGATGCCCCCACCGACGTGGTTGAAGAGACCATTGGCCGCGTACACGTCTGCCGAGTTGCTGCCGTAATTGGCCTCGTGGGCTTCGAAACCGAAATCGTGCCCATAATCGACAACGGTCTGGCTGGCGTCAGACACAATCTCGCCGGTGACGCTGTTGCCAATGCCGTTGGCAGCGTTCACGGAGCCGCTGTTGTGGCCTTCGTTCACTTCGGTTCCGAAAGCGAGCATCCAGGGGTCCGCCATGGAATCTTTCCGTCCAGGTTGGTCCGGTTGTCGGCGGGGAGCGGGGGTGACCGCCGATGGGTGGCCACTGCCTTGGGCTCGAACAGCTAACTGATATGAACGTCACGCGTGATCGCTAAGTCGGTTTAGAGCGCCCATCAAAACCATCAGTGGACATCGTTGCGGCGGCTATGCGTGGCGGCGTCCCTGGAAGACCGGGAGTCGCTTCTGCCGGATGCGCACGCCTGAACGACAGGTTTAGGCCGACGTCTGTGCAGGCAGAGGCCAATCGAAGGATGCGATGAACTCCTCCAGGGCGCCCGGCATACCAGGAGTGGTCACCGACGGCGGATCGTCAGACCGTAGGTCCAGGTACAGGCGTGCTGCGGCGAGGAGGCTGCCCCGGACTGAGGCCGTTTCATGCCGCGCAACTGTGCCAGCCAGCCGGTTGTCCGCGTTCAGGCCTAGCGCCTCGATCCGGCGCACGCCGCGCTGGGGGAGACCCGCTCGCCGGTGCAGCATCGGGCCCAGCACCTGTTCGCGGAAGAAGGCAAGCATGCCCATGGCCTCGAAGAGTTCGCCCCGGCCGAGCTTGGTGGCCCCGTAGTGGAGCCAAATCCAGGCCCGCGCCTCAAACCAGTCAGCCTCCCGGTTGGGCCAGGCTACCGGGGTTCGGTCGAGCCGGGCCTCCAACGCGGCACGATCTCGGGAGACCAGGATGGCAGGCCGCTCGATGAGCGGGTGCAGGTCGGCCAAAGTAACCACCTTCAGGTCCACGTGAAGGAGCGGTGGGCCATAAAGGCAGATGAGCAGGCGCGGCTCGCCCACATGTTCGCCCGTGAAGGCGCTGAGCAAGGGACCGAGCGCCTCGGCAAAGGATTGGCGCGATGCGAGCAGGTCTTCGTGCGCCGCCGCCTCGGCCACGAGAATGAAGTCGAGATCCGAGAACTCATCCAGCCCGCCGTGGATGAACGAGCCAGCCGCCAGCAGGCTGTGGATCCGCGGATCGCGCGCAACCGCGTCACAGATGCGCTCGAGGAATTCGGAGTGAGGCTGGGGCAATATGCGGGTCATCGTGTCTCCTGGGCAGAGGCTCACGATAGATAGAGGAACTTGCCAGCAGCAACAGGAGACAAGGCCAATTCGGGACAGACGGACCTGAAAGTTGTGCCCAAGGTCGTCGGTTTGAATTGGCAGTGGTTGGCATGCTTTGACCCTCGTCAGGGACGAGGCCTTGAGGCGCCCAACCACGCAGCCGCTGGCCCAACCTCCAGCAGATGAGGGAGGCAGCGAGCGACAGGAACGCCAGGTGGATGTCGGCGCGGCGCTCAAAACTGATGGTGAGGCGACGGAAGCGGCTGACCAGGCCAGAATGCGTTCAACTACCCAGCGGTGACGGCCCAAGCGCTCGCTACCGTCGACCGCACGTCGGGCGACCCGAGCTTCGATGCAGCGCCGACGTAGGGCCTCGCGGCAGCGTGGCACGTCATCAGCTCTATCTGCGTGGAGCTTGGTTGGGCGCCCACGGGGGCGCCCTCGCCGTTGCCGGACCGGCGGCACGGCGTCGATCAGGGCCTCAAAGACGCGGCTGTCGTGGACGTTGGCAGCCGTGAGCTGGCCGGCGAGCGGGACGCTGTTGCCATCCGTGATGACGTGACACTTGGATCCTGGTCGACCCCGGTCCGTGGGGTTCGGGCAGGTGCGCTCGCTCCCCTTTTCGCCGGCACGGACGCGCTGTCCAGCCACGCTCGACTCCAATCAATGACCCCCGCTCGCCCGAGCCGGTCCAAGAGAACGCGAGAGCACGCGATGGAGCCGGTCGCAAACCCTGGCTCCTGCCACTCCCACAAGCCCCGTCAGCAGGTCATTCTCGAGCGACAGCCCATCTCTTGGGGCAGCATTTCCTAAGGCAGAGCCGAGCGCAGCACGAACAGGATGCCGGTCAGGGCTGCGTGGTCCGGCACCCGAGGTCGGCTGCCCTTGGGATCGGGCCGCTCAGCCGGCAGCAGCGGCTCAGTAACTGCCCACAGATCATCGGGAAGAAAAGGTCTCGCCATGCGCTCGGAATCGACACGGCGCCACTTCAGTTCTGAGATTAGGCGCTGCTAGCCCGATGTCGCGCCGTCTGGGCCAAACGGCTGCACACAGGCCGGAATGGTCTAGATAGAAACTTTGGAAGCAGCTATCGCCGGCTGAAGGGCAACAATGATCAATCCAGGTACGATCGACCATCCTATGCCCTTTCCATGAAAACGATCGGCGTCGATGCTAGCTCGCGGCTCCGCTCAAGATGCTCGCGAAACCACACCTCGCGACGATCCCATCTGAGATGCCCAGCCCGCGATGCTGCGAATGCAGTCAGCTGGATCGGCGCCATCCGTAAGATTGGCTCTTGCTCTGAGCCGACCGTGAGAATGGTGCTGGCCAGGGTTGTCGGTCACAGCGCTACAGGCAGGTAGTCCGCGAAGCTCCGCTTTTGAAGGGTCAGCTATGACCGCGTATTAAAGAGCGCTACGGTTAGTCGCCATCCTGTGCATGTGAGTCCTTCCGCTCGGCCGAACTCGGCTCGTAATTGGTATCGAGCAGCCACTCCAGTCGCGTCTTGAGCAATTCGATGCCGTTCCTATCCAATCGGTAGACGCGGCTCCGGCCGTCAACCTCTGACTTGATGAGGCCCAGCTCCTTCATTCTCGCCAGGTTCTGAGAAACGGTCGGCTGCGGCAGGTCCAGAGCCTTAGTGATTTGGCCGACGTTCATTGGTCCGCGCGCCAGGAGCCCCATCATCAAGAGACGGTTCTGATATGCGATGCCGGACAGAGACTCCTCAAGGTGGGTTGCGACCTGCTTCATACGAATCCAATCCATACCGCCGCCCTTGCGTATTAAGGCGCACCGGCTGCTTCCGACTCGCCTATGGCGCCAGCGCCAGCCTTAAGTCTCTGCCACCGCTGTGCTCGCCGAGTACCACCCTGGCCCCGAGCAAAGGCAAGCTATCCAAAAATCGTTCACCCGTTAACCTATTGTTTAGTGTTCCAATTTCGTCCGCAAATCTCGCGTGGCATATCTGCAACAAAGGGATTTCAAAACCCTCGTTGGTCGGGTGTGAGGGCTTTTCGACGTTGAACCGGTCCGGCGGATCGTTCACTTTCACCCTGCGAGTTCGGAAACGAGCTCACAACGTTCCACCGCTGAGGGTCTGGGGTGACCCACCAGCTTCCCAGTGGGGCGATACACACAAGGGCCGGTTTGAGATCACTCGACGAAGCAGCGCTTCAAGACGATCGCAGCGGGTTCCTCTCTGGTTGACTTTGGAGGTCAGGAAATGAACATCAAGAGCATCCTGCTCGGCACCGCTGCCGGCCTGATGGTCGCGTCGGCTGCCCAGGCTGCGGACCTTCCGGGCGAGCCGGTTCCGGCCGCTGTGGACTATGTGAAGGTTTGCGACACCTTCGGCGCCGGCTTCTTCTACATCCCCGGCACCGAGACCTGCCTCGACATCTCCGGCCGCGTCCGCTTCCGCGTCACGGCCTTCGAGGCTGACCAGGACGTCCCGGGTGACGGCGACGACGACTTCAGCGTCCAGTTCCGTGCTGACGCCCGCGTCGACTTCGACGCCCGCACCATGACCGAGTACGGCCAGCTCCGGTCGTTCTTCCGTCTGGCGACGGACAGCGAAGACTCCATCCTGGTGGAAGGCGCCTT
>NZ_JACDIS010000014.1 GCF_013839525.1 Chthonobacter rhizosphaerae | reverse complement strand
GTCTATGGCGAGACCGGCGGCCTGGAATGGCACCAGGAGGAGCCGAACCATCTCTGGTACACGCCGCTCGGCGAGGGCAAGCGGCTGATCACCCGGGGCGGCCCGGGCGCGGGCCCGGCGGCCAAGCGGGTGACGCGCACGCCCTTCGGCCACCCGGAAGGCTACCTGGAAGGCTTCGCCAACATCTACGCGGAAGCCGCCCGCGCCATCCGGGCCGCCCGCACCGGCGCGGCGCCGGACCCGGACGTGATCTATCCGACGGTCGACGACGGCGTGAAGGGCATGCGCTTCATCGACGCCGCCGTGCGCTCGTCCGCGGCCGGAGGCGCGTGGACCGAGCTCGGGTGACGAGGGCCGAGGAGGTAGGACCCGTTCCTTTCTAGGGGAGGGTCCGGCGAAACCGGGCAAGACGTCGCGATCCGATCGCCGACGCGGAGCGTGCTTGAACCCGCCGCCCGCCGGAACCTGGCGGGCGGCGGGTTCGCGTCGCCTTACGGGGTGTCGTCGCCCTCGTCGGCGTCAGGGCCGGCGTCCGGGCCGCCCATCGGGCCCATGCCGGGTCCGCCCATGGGGCCCATGCCGCCGCCGCCCATCGGGCCGCGGCCTTCGCCGCGATCGCCGTTCCACCAGCCGCGCCAGCCGCCGTGACGGCCTTCGCCATGCCGGCGGTCGGCCGGCGCGAGAGCGCCGTCGCCGTCCCGGTCCATGCGGGCGACGAGGCCAGCGGTGCGGCGGTCGAACTCCTCGCGGGTCACCTGGCCGTCGCCGTCCCGGTCGAGGCGCTGGAAGGCGCGGACCATGCGCTCCCGGTGCTCGGCGTTGTAGAGCTGCTCGAACTGCTGGATCGACATGCTCTGGCCGTTGGCGCCGGCCGCCGTGGTGAAGCGCTGGGCCTGGACCGCGTCGATCTCCTCCTGGGTGACCTTGCCGTCCTTGTTGGTGTCGTAGCGCTCCATCAGGTTCATGGCGCCCATGCCGTGGCCGCCGTGGCGCCCGCCATGGCCGCCCCAGCCGCCGCCATGGCCCTGACCCGCGTGGGCGATCGGCATGGCGGCGACGAAGGCGGTGGCGACGAGGGCCGTCCAGGTGAGGGTCTTCATGGGTATTCTCCTTGACCTTTCTCATCCGCCGGCCGGCGGGGCCGGTCTGCGGAGGGCGGCTGTGATCGCCGCCGACATGCTCAAGATAGGTGGCCTTTGTCGCGGAACTTCGTCCCGGAACGGCCGAAGTGTCGCCGCCCGTCACAGGGCCGGGGCCTGATACAGCTCGATACAAGTTCCCCTGGCCGGGCGGGGAAAAAGCGGCGAGATAGAGGGAATGGCGCCCCGCGCGCCCTCCCCCGTTCCCGAAGCCGCCCACGCCCGACCATGACAGACCCCGCCCCGCACATCCTCGTCGTCGACGACCACCGGGACATCCGCGACCTGATCGGCCGCTACCTGACCAAGAACGGCTTCCGGGTGACGACGGCCGAGAACGCCGCGGTCGCCCGCAAGGCCATGAAGGCGGCGGCCATCGACCTCGTGGTGCTGGACATCATGATGCCCGGCGAGGACGGCCTCTCCTTCTGCCGCCACGTGCGGGAAAGCGGCGAGACGCCGGTGATCCTGCTCACCGCCATGGCGGAGGACACGGACCGGGTGGTGGGCCTGGAGATCGGCGCCGACGACTATGTGACCAAGCCGTTCAACCCGCGCGAGCTTCTCGCCCGCATCCGGGCGGTGCTGCGCCGGACCCAGGCCGTGCCGAAGGCGCGCGATCCCCTGTCGGCGAGGAAGCTGGCGTTCGACCGCTTCGTGCTGGACGTGGGCCGGCGCGAGCTGGTGGACGAGACGGGCGTCGGCTCGCCCCTCTCGACGGCCGAGTTCCAGCTGCTCGCCGCCTTCCTGAAGCGCCCGAACATGGTGCTCTCCCGCGACCAGCTGATGGACCTCACCTCCGGCCGGACCCCGCAGGTGTTCGACCGCTCCATCGACAACCAGGTGAGCCGGCTGCGCAAGAAGATCGAGCACGACCCGAAGGCGCCGCAGCTGATCAAGACCGTGTGGGGCGGCGGCTACATGTTCGCCGCCGACGTGACGGAGATGGACGCGTGACCCTTCGCCTCGTGCCGAGAAGCCTCGCCGGGCAGCTGATCGCCCTTCTCCTCGGCGCGCTGGTGCTGGGGCAGATCCTCAGCGCGGTCTATTTCGCCGTCAACCGCCGGGACGCCATCGAGCAGGCGATCCGCGAACAGGTGCTCGCCCGCACCGCCGCCCTGGTGCGGGTGGTGGAGGACGTGCCGACGGACGTGCAGCAGCGCCTGGTGGCGGCCGCGAGCACGAGCCGGGTGAGCTACACGGTGACGCCCGATCCCATCGTGGCCGCGCGCGCGCCGGACGGGGGCGAGGACGGGGACGACTTCGAGGCCTCCGTCCTCAGCGACGCGTTCGACGGCCGGGAGGTGCGGGCGGAGGTGCGCGGCAGGCCCCTGCGCGACTTTCGCGAGCGGCGGCACGGCCGGCCGGACGCCCGGGGCGAGCGCGACGAACGGGACGGCGGCCCGCCCGGCTTCGGCCAGCGTGACCGGCAGCGCCCGATCATCCCGGTGGTGAGCGTGTCCGCGCGGCTGTCGGACGGCCGCTGGCTGAACGCCGAGACCATCCTGCCGCGGCCGAACCTCTGGGCCTGGCCCATGCTGATCCAGACCGGCCTCGTGGCCGCCACCATCGTGCTGGTGGCGGCCTTCATGGTGCGCCGGATCACCCGCCCCTTGCGCGACCTCGCCCGCGCGGCCGACCGCATGGGCCGCGGCGAGACCGTGGACGCGCTGCCGGAGACCGGCCCGGAGGAGGTGCGCCGCACGGTGCACGCCTTCAACGCCATGCACGACCGGGTCCGCCGGTTCGTGGCCGACCGGACCCGCATGCTGGCGGCGATCAGCCACGACCTCCGCACGCCGCTGACCTCCCTGCGGCTTCGGGCGGAGTTCGTGGACGACCCGGACGTGCGCGACAGGATCGTCGAGACCGTGGACGAGATGAGCCGGATGACCGAGGCGACCCTGGCGTTCGCGCGCGACGACGCGCTCGCCGAGGAGAGCCACCGCACGGACCTCGCCGCCCTGGTGACGGCCGTGGCGGACGACTTCGCCGACCTCGGCCACCCGGTGACCGTGACCGGGCCGGACAAGCTGGAGCTGGAGGTGCGGCCGGTGTCGCTGCGCCGGGCGGTGCGCAACCTCGTGGAGAACGCGGTCCGCTACGGCGCCTGTGCCCGCCTCACCGTGGAGGCGACGCCCACCGAGGCGCTGATCCTGGTGGACGACGACGGACCGGGCATTCCGGCCGACCGCCTGGAGGAGGTGTTCGAGCCCTTCGTGCGCCTGGAGGCCTCGCGCAACCAGGACACGGGCGGCGTCGGGCTCGGCCTGTCCACGGCCCGGTCGATCGTGCGCCGGCACGGCGGCGACCTCACGCTCGCCAACCGGGAGGGCGGCGGGTTGCGGGCCACGATCCGCCTGCCCAGGGCGACGGGACGGGGCTGACGCGCGTCTCCGGGATCGTCCGCAATCAGGCGGATGAGCCGGATATTGACCGGGGTTCCGGCTTCCCATATCTCCGATCCATGTCCATCCGTCCCCTCGTCATCCTTCCGGATTCGCAGCTCCGTCTCGTGTCGTCGCCCGTGGGCGAGATCACCGCCGACGTCCGTCGTCTGGTGGACGACATGTTCGAGACCATGTACGACGCGCCCGGCATCGGGCTCGCCGCCATCCAGGTGGGCGTGCCGCTGCGCGTGGTGACGATCGACGTGTCGCGGGACGAGGACGGGCGCGCGCCGCAGGTCTTCATCAACCCGGAGATCCTGAAAGTTTCCGACGAGGTGTCCACTTACGAGGAGGGCTGCCTGTCGATCCCGGAGTATTTCGAGGAGGTCGAGCGTCCGTCCCGGGTGACGGTGCGCTACCGCGACCTTTCCGGCGAGACGAAGGAGGTGGACGCGGACGGGATCCTGGCCACCTGCCTGCAGCACGAGATCGACCACCTGAACGGCATTCTGTTCATCGACCACATCTCCAAGCTGAAGCGCGACCGGGTGGTGCGCAAGTTCACCAAGCAGGCGCGGGACCGGGCCAAGGGCGTCGCCTGAGCGGACGGCCGGGACGGTCGCCGCCCGCCCGGGCGCCGGACGGTCGATCGGACGCGCGGGCTCGACCTCGATCCTCATGTCGGCTACACCGCCTGACGCTTCGTCTCGCCGGGATCGCTGATGCCGCTCAAGATCGTCTTCATGGGCACGCCCGATTTCGCGGTGCCGGTGCTCGTCTCGCTCATCGGCCACGGCCACGACGTGGTGGCGGCCTACACGCGCGCGCCCCGGCCCGCCGGGCGGGGCCTTTCCGAGCGGCGCTCGCCCGTGCACGAGCAGGCCGACGCCTTCGGGGTGCCGGTGTTCACGCCGCGAACCCTGAAGGACCCGGACGCCCAGGCGGTGTTCAAAAGCCACGACGCGGACGTGGCGGTGGTGGTCGCCTACGGGCTCCTCCTGCCGAAGCCGGTGCTCGACGCGCCGGCCCACGGCTGCCTCAACCTCCACGCCTCCCTCCTCCCCCGTTGGCGCGGGGCGGCCCCGATCAACCGCGCCATCATGGCCGGCGACGCGGAGACCGGCGTGATGGTCATGCGCATGGAGGAAGGGCTCGACACCGGGCCGGTCGCCATGGCGGAGCGGCTGCCGATCGGCCCGGACGTGACGGCGGGCGAACTCCACGACCGGCTCGCGCCGCTCGGGGCCGACCTGATGATCCGGGCGCTCGGCGGCCTGGAGCGCGGCGGCCTGACGTTCACGCCCCAGGCGGCGGAGGGCGTCGTCTACGCCCACAAGCTCACCAACGAGGAAACCCGGATCGACTGGTCACGCCCGGCCAAGTCCGTGCACGACCACGCCCGCGGCCTCGCGCCCTTCCCGGGTGCCTGGTTCCAGGCGGACCTCGGCAAGGGGCCGGAGCGGGTGAAGGTGATCCGCACCGGCCGGGCGGAGGGCGACGGCGCGCCGGGGACGCTTCTGGACGAGGACGGCAAGGTGGCGTGCGGCGACGGCGCGGTGCGGCTCGTCACCGTGCAGCGGGCCGGCTCCAAGGCCATGGCCTTCGCGGACTTCGCCCGCGGCGCCCGCCTCGCCCCGGGCGCCCGGTTCGGCTGACATGCCCCGCTACAAGATCCACGTGGAATACGACGGCACGCCCTTCGTGGGCTGGCAGCGGCAGGCGGACTGGGCGGGCGAAAGCGTCCAGGGCCTGATCGAGACTGCCATCCTGATGTTCACCGGCGAGCGGGTGACGCTGAAGGGGGCCGGGCGCACCGACGCGGGCGTCCACGCCACCGGCCAGGTGGCGCACTTCGACCTGGAGACGCCCGTGCGGCCGGGGACGATCCGCGACGCCGGCAACGTGCATCTGCGGCCGTGGCCGGTGACCATCGTGGACGCCGAGGCGGTTGACGACGGGTTCGACGCCCGCTTCTCGGCGCGCCGTCGCCACTACGTCTACCGGATCTTCGACCGCCGCTCGCCGCCGACCCTGGAGCGGCACCTGGTCTGGCACGTGCCGAAGCGGCTGGACGCGGAGGCGATGCATGCGGCGGCCCAGCGGCTTCTCGGCCACCACGACTTCACCACCTTCCGGTCCACCCACTGCCAGTCGGCGAGCCCGATGAAGACGCTGGACCAGCTGGACCTCCGCCGGACCGGCGACGAGGTCCGCGTGGAGACGTCCGCCCGCTCCTTCCTGCACAACCAGGTACGGTCCATGGTGGGCAGCCTGCGCAAGGTGGGCGACGGCAGCTGGACGAGCGACCAGCTGTTCGCGGCCCTGAAGGCGGCCGATCGCACGGCCTGCGGGCCGGTGGCGCCGCCCGGCGGGCTCTGCCTCGTCCGGGTGGACTATTGAGCGGGCCGGGACGGCCCAGTCCCCGGCCAACCTTACAAAGATTTAATCGATTAGATCTCTTACGGGGCTAAGGGCTTCCACCTACGTGAGCCATGGCTCGGCGGCGGGAGGCCGCGAGCCTGACAGTGGAGGAACCCATGACTGCGAAGCGCTTCTATGCCGTTGCCGTGTCGTCCCTCGTTCTCGCTGCCGCCACGCCGGCCTTCGCCAACACGGGGGCTTGCCCGGCCATGGACGCCACCAAGGCGACCGCCCTCTTCGATCGCTGGGCCAAGGCCCTGCCCGGCCACAACGCCGACCTGGTCCTCGCCCACTACGCGCCCCAGCACAGCTTCAAGTCCTATTCCCAGGACGCCGCCCTCACCGACCGCACCGCCATCCGGGACTACTGGTCCGACTTCGTCGACCTGACCCCGCGGGCGACCCTGAAGCAGAGCGACGCCCGGATCGACTGCGAGACGGTGGTGAAGAGCGGCGTCAAGGAGATCGTCGCCGGGCCCGAGACCGTCATGGCGAACTTCACCATGGAGTTCCAGAACCAGGACGGCGTCTGGCTGATCACCCGCCACGAGATGAACACGGCGGACTGACGCCTCGGGCGTCGGACCCGGGCGTCCCTCGGCGAAGGGACGCCCGATCCGCCGCCGGCGCTCAGGCGAGCAGCCGCAGGACCACCGTGGCGAGCGGCGGCAGGGTGAGGAGAAGCGACTGCGCTTCCCCGTGGCACTCCACCGCCTCGGTCTCCAGGGCGCCGCCGTTGCCCATGTTGCCGCCGCCGTAGAGGGCGGCGTCGGTGTTGACGACCTCCTCCCACGTGCCGGCCGCCGGCACGCCGACCCGGTAGCCGCCGCGCGGCACCGGCGTGAAGTTGGCGACCACCAGCACGGGCGGGTCGGACTCGAACCCCTGCCTCAGGTAGGCGAACACCGAGTTGGTCCGGTCGTCGCCGATCACCCACCGGAAGCCGGCCGGCTCGTGGTCGCGGGCGTGGAGCGCCGGCTCCGCCCGGTAGAGGGTGTTGAGATCGCGGACGAGCCGGTTGAGGCCGGCGTGGTCCGGACGGTCGAGGAGCCACCAGTCGAGCTCCTCGTCGTGGTTCCATTCCCGCTCCTGGCCGATCTCGCCGCCCATGAAGAGCAGCTTCTTGCCCGGATGGGTCCACATGAAGCCGTAGTAGGCGCGCAGGGACGCCATCCTCTGCCAGGCGTCGCCCGGCATGCGGCCGATCAGCGAGCGCTTGCCGTGCACCACCTCGTCGTGGCTGAGCGGCAGCACGAAGCGCTCGGAGAAGGCGTAGACCAGCCCGAACGTCAGGTCGTCGTGGTGGAAGCGGCGGTGGACCGGCTCCCGGCCCATGTAGGCCAGGGTGTCGTGCATCCAGCCCATGTTCCATTTCAGCGAGAAGCCCAGGCCGCCGTGCTCCAGGTCGCCGGTCACGGCCGGCCAGGCGGTGGATTCCTCCGCGATCGTGAGCGCGCTCGGCGCCTCGAACCGGACGACGCCGTTGAAGTGCTTCAGGAAGGCCACCGCCTCCAGGTTCTCCCGCCCGCCGTAGCGGTTGGGCACCCACTCGCCGTGTTTTCGGGAATAGTCGCGGTAGAGCATGGACGCGACCGCATCCACCCTGAGCCCGTCCACGTGGAAGCGCTGCAGCCATTCGAGGGCCGACGCCACCAGGAAGCCGATCACCTCCGTGCGCCCGAAGTTGTAGATCAGGGTGTTCCAGTCCTGGTGGAAGCCCTCGCGCGGGTCCTCGTGCTCGTAGAGGGCCGTGCCGTCGAATCGGGCGAGCCCGTGGCTGTCGGACGGGAAATGGGCCGGCACCCAGTCGACGATGACGCCGATGCCCTCCTCGTGGCAGCGGTCGACGAAGCGGGCGAACGCGGCCGGCGACCCGTAGCGGGCCGTGGGGGCGAACAGGCCGAGCGGCTGGTAGCCCCACGACCCGCCGAACGGATGCTCGGTGATCGGCAGGAATTCCACATGGGTGAAGCCCAGGTGCCGCACGTAGGGCACGAGGGTTCGGGCGAGGAAGTCCCAGTCCACCGCCCCGTCCGGATTGCGCCGCCAGGAGCCCGGGTGGACCTCGTAGATGCTGAGCGGCGCGGTCGCCGCCTGCCGGTCGGCGCGCTTCTCCATCCAGCCGGCGTCAGTCCACCGGAACGGCTCCGGATCGGCCACGATGGAGGCGGTCGCCGGCGGGTGCTCGAACTGGCGGGCCAGCGGGTCCGCCTTCAGGGGCAGCACCACGCCGTCCGCGCCCATGATCTCGTACTTGTAGCGCTCGCCCGGGCCGAGCCTCGGCAGGAAGATCTCCCAGACGCCGCATTCCCGGCGCAGCCGCATGGGATGGCGCCGCCCGTCCCAGGCGTTGAAGTCGCCCACCACGGAGACCCGGCGCGCGTTCGGGGCCCAGACGGCGAACCGCACGCCCGGCACCCCGTCCACCGTGGTGACGACCGCGCCGAGGGTGTCGGCGAGCCGGCGGTGAGCGCCCTCGGCGAGGAGGTGGACGTCCATGTCGCCGAGGAGGAGCGGGAAGGCGTACGGGTCCTCCGCCTCGTGGGCGCCGGCGTCCCACTCCGCCCGGATGGTGTAGCGGGCCGGCAGCCGGTCGACGGGCGCGACCCACAGGCCGTCCTCCACGTGGCTGAAAGTGCCGACGGTCCGGTCGTCCGCCCGCACCTCGGCCGCGCGGGCGTTCGGCAGGAAGGCCCGGATCACGCTGCCGCGCGCCGTGCGATGCGGCCCCAGCACCGCGAAGGGATCGCCGTGGGAGCCCTCCACGATCGCCCGAACGGCCCCCGCGTCCAATCCCGCCCTCACGTTGTCCGACGCCATGGGACCCTCCCGGTGCTTGTTCGTTTGGCGAGAGCCTTAACCGAAACGGCGGAGGGGGCAAGCAAAGGTGTGGGCGCTGGCGAGGGGATGGGGTGGAGGCGGGTGGATGGGGGGGCGGTACCGCGGGGGCGGGTGGAGACTGCGCAGGTCGTTGGCGCTCTGCTGCCGTCATGGTCTGCTTCAGGCAGACCACCCACGCATTTTCTCGGTCCGGCGAGGACAAAGGCGGGGGTGGTCCGCCTTCGCGGACAATGACGAAGGGGATGCCCCTTCGCGAGCGGGGCGCCGCCTTCGCGAGCGGACCCGATCGGGGCGATCGGGTCCGGACGGCTGCGTCGAAGGTCGGCGGCTGTTTCGGGCCCTTCCACCTCAGGCGAACTTCACCATGACGTGACGGACCACCGAATAGTCCTCCAGGGCGTACTGGCTCATGTCCTTGCCGTAGCCGGACTGCTTCAGGCCGCCGTGGGGCATCTCGTTGGTCAGCATGAAGTGGCAGTTGACCCAGGTGCAGCCGTACTGGAGCCGGCTCGCCACGTTCATGGCCTTGGAGACGTCGCGGGTCCAGACCGACGAGGCGAGGCCGTAGTCGCTGTCGTTGGCCCAGGCGACCGCGTCGTCCGGGTCGGAGAAGCGGGTGACCGAGACGACCGGCCCGAACACCTCGCGCCGGACGATCTCGTCCGACTGGAGCGCGCCGGCGATCACCGTCGGCTCGTAGAAGAAGCCGGAGCCGGACGCCGGCTTGCCGCCGGTGACGATCTCGATGTGCTTCTGCTCGGCGGCGCGCTCCACGAAGCTCGCCACCCGGTCGCGCTGGCGCCTCGAGATCAGCGGGCCGATCTCGTTCGCCTCGTCGTCCGGGTTGGCGTAGGCGATGGTGGAGACGGCCGACGAGAGATCGGCCACCAGCTTCTCGTACACCTTGTCGCCCGCGTAGATGCGGCAGGCGGCGGTGCAGTCCTGGCCGGCGTTGTAGTAGCCGAAGGTGCGGATGCCCTCCACGACGGCGTCGATGTCGGCGTCGTCGAACACGATCACCGGGGCCTTGCCGCCGAGTTCCAGGTGCGTGCGCTTCACCGTGGCGGCGGCGGCGGCCAGCACCTTCTTGCCCGTCGCGACGTCGCCGGTGAGCGACACCATGGACACCTTCGGGTGGTTGATGAGCGTGGAGCCCACCGTGCCGCCGCGCCCGACGATGACGTTGAGGACGCCGCCCGGCAGGATGTCGGCCGCCACCTTGGCGAGGCGGAGCGTGGTCAGCGGCGTCTGCTCGGACGGCTTGATGACGACCGTGTTGCCGGCCGCGAGCGCCGGGCCGATCTTCCAGGCCGCCATCATGAGCGGGTAGTTCCAGGGCGCGATGGAGGCGACCACGCCGATCGGGTCGCGCCGGATCATGGACGTGTGGCCGGCGATATACTCGCCCGCCGCCTGGCCCGGCAGGGTGCGGCAAGCGCCGGCGAAGAAGCGCAGCACGTCCACCACGGCGGGGATCTCGTCGCGCAGCACCGCCGGATAGGGCTTGCCGCAGTTGAGCGCCTCGACCGCGGCGAAGCCCGCCGCGTCGTCCTCGATCGCCTGGGCGAGGCGCAGGAGGTAGCCGGCGCGCTCGCCCGGCGTGGTGCGCGACCAGGACGCGAAGGCGGCGTCCGCCGCCGCCACCGCGGCGTCGATCTGGGACGGGGAGGCCTCCGGCAGGTCCAGGATGGTCTCGCCGGTCTTCGGCGCGAGGACGGTCTCGGCGTCCTCCGTGCCGGCGACGAAATCGGCGCCGATCAGCATGGCGGTGTCGGTGACGACGTCGGGGTTGGTGAGCATGCGGGCCTCCCTTTGTGTCTGGGTCTGGCGGGATCACCTGCCCGCGCCGGCGGTTTCGGCCGTGTCGCGGGTCAGGTGGTAGGCGGCGAGGATGGGCAGGAAGGTGACCACGATGACGAACACCGCCACCACGTTGGTCACCGGCCGCTGCCGCGGGCGGATCAGTTCGGACAGCATCCAGATCGGCAGCGTGGTCTGCTGGCCGGCCGTGAAGGTGGTGACGATCACCTCGTCGAACGACAGCGCGAAGGCCAGCATGCCGCCGGCCAGGAGCGCGGTGCCGAGGTTCGGCAGGATCACGTGCCGGAAGGTCTGGAAGCCGTCGGCGCCGAGGTCCATGGAGGCCTCGATCAGCGACGGCGACGTGCGCCGGAGGCGCGCCACCGCGTTGTTGTAGACGACCACGATGCAGAAGGTCGCGTGGCCGAGCACGATGGTCCAGACGCTGAACGGGATCTCGCCGAGCGCGAAGGCCGCCCGCAGCGAGATGCCGGTGACGATGCCCGGCAGGGCGATCGGCAGGATGATCAGGAGCGACACCGCCTCGCGGCCGAAGAAGCGCGTGCGGGCGAGCGCCCCGGCCGCGAGCGTGCCGAGGACGAGGGCGATCGCGGTGGCGATCGCCGCCACCTGGAGCGACAGGGTGAGGGCGTTCCAGATGTCCTGCCGCTCGTAGGCGACCGCGAACCAGCGCGTGGTGTAGCCGGGCGGCGGGAACTGGTAGCTCTTCTCCTCGGTGGAGAAGGCGTAGAGCACGATGAAGGCGAGCGGCACGTGCAGGAAGAGGAGCGAGGCGCCGGCGGCGATCCGCAGGACGAGGGAGGCGCGCTCAGGCATGGGGGCGGCTCCGGGCGGGGTGGCGGGTGCGGGGTCGGGTGCGGGCGGGCGGCAGGGGGCGGAGGGTCTCCCCCCACCCCGGCCCTCCCCCACAAGGGGAGAGGGGGCGCGTCGGGGTTCCGAAGCGGGGTTCGGAAGGGGTGCGCGTCGGGGTTCCGGAGCGGAGTTCGGAAGGGGGGCGCGTCGGGGTTCCGGAGCGGAGTTCGGAAGGAGGGCGCGTCGGGGTTCCGGAGCGAGGTTTGGAGAGGCTCTGGTCGGCGCGCCGGGATCCCCCTCCCCCCTGGAGGGGGAGGGTCGGGGAGAGGGGGGACACTCGACGGTCGCCGCGAAACGCCCCCCCTCCCCCCTGGAGGGGGAGGGTCGGGGTGGGGGAGACCCTCCACCGCTGCCGCGACGACGCTCCGGGTCACATCGCATCGAACGCCCCCAGACGCTTGGCCACCATCAGGTAGAGACCCATGATGACGATCGGCACCACCGAGAAGGCGGCCGCCAGGGGGATGTTGCCGGCGGTGCCCTGCTGCACGTAGACGACCTGGCCGAGGTAGTAGGTGCTGGTGCCGACGATCTGCGGGGCGATGTAGTCGCCGAGCGTCAGCGAGAAGGTGAAGATGGAGCCGGCCGCGAGGCCCGGCAGGGCGAGCGGCAGCACCACGTGGCGGAAGGTGCGGCGCGGTTCGGCGCCCAGATCGGCGGAGGCCTCCAGGACCGACCGCGGCACCCGCTCCAGCGCCGCCTGCAGCGGCAGGATCATGAACGGCAGCCAGAGATAGACGAAGACGATGAAAGTCCCGAGCGTGGAGACCGACAGCGACGGCCCGCCGAGCCCCGGGATCGCCAGCACCCGGTCGAGCACGGGCGTGAGGCCGGTCGCCGCCGCCGCGTAGGTGATGACGCCCTCCTTGGCGAGGATCAGCTTCCAGGCGTAGACGCGGACGAGATAGCTCGACCAGAGCGGCAGCATCACCGCCAGGTAGAAGGCCGCCTTCACCCGGCCCCGGGCGTAGCGGGCGGCGTACCAGGCGACCGGGAAGGCGATCACCCCGCAGGCGAGCGTCACCGCCGCCGCCATCAGGACGGTGCGGCGGATGATGTCGAAGTTGGCCGGCGCGAAGAGTTCGCCGTAGGTGCGCAGCGTGAACTCGCGCACCACGAGGCCGGTGAACTCGTCGATGGAGAAGAAGGACTGGGCGAGGAGCGCGGCGAGCGATCCCACGTAGACGACGCCGAGCCACAGGAGCGGCGGCGCCAGGAGCACCAGGGCCAGCACCTTCGGCCGGCCGACCACCAGGTCGGACAGGCGGTCGCGGAGCGGCGGGCGGCCGGAGGCGGGGGCGAGCACGACGGTCATGGCGCTCAGCCGTCGAGCCGGGTCGCGGCGCCGGGCGGAACCGCGAGGGCGACCGGGTCGCCCACGCGGAACACCGCCTCGCCGGCCGGCAGGACGGAAGCGAGGTGGCTGCCCTCGAAGGCGATCCGGTAGCGCCGGGTGGCGCCCTGGTAGTCGGCGTCGATGACGGTGCCGAACGGCCCGCCCGGCGCGTCGCCGGCCGCGACGAGCCGCAGCTTCTCGGCGCGAAGCGCGTGTGGCCCCCGCGGCAGGCCGAGGCGGGCGGCGACGTCCGGCTCCAGGACATTCGCGCCGCCCACGAAGTCGGCCACGAACCGGGTGCGGGGTCGCTCGTAGATCTCCTCCGGCGGGCCGACCTGGATCACCCTGCCGGCGTTGAACACGGCCACCCGGTCGGCCATGGCGAGCGCCTCGGTCTGGTCGTGGGTGACGAACACGAAGGTGATGCCGAGACGGGCCTGGAGCGCCTTCAGCTCGGTCTGCATCTCGCCGCGGAGCTTCAGGTCCAGCGCCCCGAGCGGCTCGTCGAGAAGCAGCACCTTGGGCTCGTTGACGAGCGCCCGGGCGAGCGCCACCCGCTGCCGCTGACCGCCGGAGAGCTGGGCGGGCCGGCGGTAGCCGTAGCCCGGGAGCCGGACGAGGGCGAGCATCTCCTCGGCGAGCGCGCGGCGCTCCTTGCGGGCGATCCCCCGGATCATCAGGCCGTAGGCCACGTTGTCGAGCACGGTCATGTGCGGGAAGAGGGCGTAGTCCTGGAACACGGTGTTGACGGCGCGCCGGTAGGGCGGCACGCCCTCCACGTGCCGGCCGAAGATCTCGATCGCCCCGGCGGTCGGTTGCTCGAAGCCGGCGATGAGGCGCAGGCACGTGGTCTTGCCCGAACCGGACGGCCCCAGCATGGCGAAGAACTCGCCCGGCTGGATCTCCAAGTCGACGTCATCCACGGCCTTCACCGGGCCGAAGTGGCGGGACACCCCGGAAAAGCGGACGGCTGTTGTCATCGAGGCGGTCTCCGCGACGAGGCGGGCGTGGTCGAGCGGGCGCATGGGCGTGCTCCGGATGCGGGTCGTGCGTGGGGCCGGCGACCCCCACCCTGCCCTCCCCCGCGAGGGGGGAGGGTTCTGTCGTGCGTGGGGCCGACGACCCCCACCCTGCCCTCCCCCGCGAGGGGGGAGGGTTGTGTCGTGCGTGGGGCCGGCGACCCCCACCCTGCCCTCCCCCGCGAGGGGGGAGGGTTCTGTCGTGCGTGGGGCGGCGGGGGAGGTTTCGGGTCGGGCGTAGGCTTGCCACTCGCGTCCCGTCACAAGCACCCGAACCGCCACGGAAAGCCCTCCCCCCTTGCGGGGGAGGGTTGGGTGGGGGCCGCCGGCCGGAGCGACACCTCCGCCTCTGCCGGAGCGAAACCCGATTGCCGAAGCGGACGTGCAACCCCAGCCACTCCGGCCGCCCCTCCCCTCAGCGCCCGCCCAGGATGGCGATGTAGTCGGTCACCCACTTGTAGTAGGGCACGCAGCCGTCGGCCTGGGTCTCGCACTTGGCGACCGGCGTGCGCCAGAAGCGGATCCTGTCGAAGTTCTCCAGGCCGTTGATCGTGCAGCCCTCGTCGCCGAGGAGTTCGTTGCCCTTGCAGGCCTCCAGGTTGGCCGGCACGGAGCCGAACCAGGCGGCGAGGTCGCCCTGGAGCTTGGCGCTCAAGGAATGTTCCATCCACTTGTAGGCGCAGTTCGGATGCGGGGCGTCGGCGTGCAACATGGTGGTGTCCGCCCAGCCGGTGGCGCCCTCCTCCGGAACGGTGGAGGCGATCGGCTTCTGCTGGCTCTTCAGGATGTTCACCTGGAACGGCCAGGACGAGGAGGCGACCACGCCCTCGTTGGTGAAGTCGTCGATCTGGATGAAGGCGTCGTGCCAGTAGCGGTGGACGATCTGGCGCTGGGCGCGCAGGAGCTCGAGCGCCGCCTTGTACTGGTCGGCGTTCAGTTCGTAGGGGTCCTTGATGCCGAGCTCGGGCTTGTGCGTCATCAGGTAGAGCGCCGCGTCGGCGATGTAGATCGGCCCGTCGAAGGCCTGGACGCGCCCCTTGTTGGGCTTGCCATCCGGCAGGTCCATGGCCTCGAACACCACGTTCCAGGAGGTCGGCGGCGTCTTGAACACGTCCGTGCTGTACATCAGCACGTTGGAGCCCCACTGGTAGGGCACGCCGTAGTGGGCGCCGTTCACCGTATGCCAGGGCGCCGACTTCAGCCGATCGTCCACCTTGTCCCACGACGGGATCAGGGCGGTGTTGATCGGCTGCACGGTCTTGCCGGCGATGAGGCGGAGCGAGGCGTCGCCGGACGCGGTGACGAGGTCGAAGCCGCCCTCGTTCATCAGCGCCACCATCTCGTCGGAGGTGCCGGCGGTCTTGACCGTCACCTTGCAGCCGGTCTCGGCCTCGAAACCGGTGACCCAGTCGTAGGCCTTGTCCGTCTCGCCGCGCTCGATGTAGCCCGGCCAGGCCACGATGGACACCTCGCCCTCGCCGGGGCCGATCTCCTTCAGAGGCTCCTGGGCGGCGGCGAACGGGACGACAGAGGGACCAAGAATGGCGGCGACGGCGAGGATCGCCGTCGAGCGCGACAAGCTCCGCATGGCACTCTCCCTGAAAGGCCGCTGGAACGGCGGCCGACCCCGGCCCGACGGGCCGCCACCCCTCGTTCGTTGGTTTGTGAGGCGGCCGCCGGGCTGTTCGTTTTCCAGAGTGATCGGGTTCCCCAGCCTTCGCCAGACGATAATTCAGAATGAAGATATCGGCTTTGCCGATAGCTCGGCCCTTGCCCGCTCCATGCGCCGGGCGCGGCCGATCTCGACAAAATCCCGCGCGATCCGCGGCAGCGCGGCTCCCCGTCGCCAGGCGATGCCGACCTTGACGGTGGGCAGCGGCTCGGACGCCGGTCGCGCCTCGATCCGGTCGCCCTCCAGCGACCAGGGCCGGTAGACGAGCGTCGGCAGGATGCTGATGCCCGCCCCGGTGGCGACGAGGCTGCGCACCGCCTCCACGGAGCGGGTGCGGAAGGCCGTGCGCGGCCTGAAGCCGTGCTCGCGCCAGAAGGCGCGGGTGGTGTCCTCGATCTCGTCCACAGTCAGCACGATGTGCGCCTCGCCGGCCGCATCGGCGAGCGACACGTCCGCCTGCCGGCCGAGCGGGTGGCCGAGCGGCAGCCAGACCTGGTAGGGCTCCTCGCCGAGGATCTCCACGTGGAGGGCCGGATCGGTCGCACGGTCGGGGACCACCATGACGGCCACGTCCAGTTCGCCGTTGACGAGGAGATGCTCCAGATAGTCCCGGTCGTCCTCCACGGCCGACACCACGACGCCCGGGCTGGCGCGCCGGTAGCGGGCCAGAAGATCGGCGAACACGTAGCCGGCCACCAGCGAGGTGACCCCCACGTGCAACTCGCCGAAGCCGGTCGGCGCCTCCTCGGCGAGCGAGCGCCGGGCGTCCGCCACCGTCTCCAGGATCCGGCCCGCGTGCCGCAGGAACACCTGCCCCTTGTGGGTGAGCGCGACGCCGCGCCCGTGCCGGCTGACCAGCTGGAACCCCAGGTCCGCCTCCAGCTCCTTCACCGCCTCGGTGACGGTCGACTGGGAGATGGACAGGAGGTGCGCGGCGCCGGAGATCGACCCGGTGTCGGCGACCGCGATGAAATACTGGAGTTGGCGGAGCTTGAAGGCCATGGCTCCAGGAGAGCAGGCTTTCTGAAGAAACAGAAGGGGGCCGTCGGCCGTCGGCCAATGCCGCGCCGCCCGGAGCGATCAGGCGAGAAGGTCCTTCAGCCGGGTCCAGCGCTTGCGCGAGCGGGTGCCGGCGACGGCCGTCTCCAGGGCCCAGGGCTCGGCGACCAGCACCACCAGCGCCTTGCCGCGCGTGGTCGCCGTGTAGAGGAGATTGCGGGCGAGCATGATGGAGTGCTCGCGCACGAGCGGGATCACCACGGCCGGATATTCGCTGCCCTGGCTCTTGTGGATGGTGATCGCGTAGGCGCGCTGCAGCGCCTCCAGGTCCTGAAGGCCGTAGGAGACCTCGCGGCCGTCGAAGGCCACCACCAGTTCGTCGTCCTTCGCCCGGATGCGGCGGATCTGGCCGAGGTCGCCGTTGAAGACGTCCCGGTCGTAGTCGTTCTCCACCTGCATGACCTTGTCGCCGACGGCGAGCGTCTGGCCGAAGCGCTCGATGCTGTCGATGGGCGCAGGGTTGAGGAGCTTCGCCAGCTGGTCGTTGAGATTGCGGGCGCCGACGAGCCCCTTCTGCATGGGCGTGATCACCTGGACGTCCCGCATGGCGTCGAGGCCGAAGCGGCGGGGAATGCGGGTGCCGACCACCTCCAGGATCTTGGCGAGGGCGTCCTCCGACCCGTTGGCGTTGACGAGATAGAAGTCCGCCGCCTCGCCGGGGGGCGGCGCCTCCGGCATCTCGCCGCGGTTGATCCGGTGGGCGTTGACGATGATCCGGCTCTCCTCCGCCTGGCGGAAGATCTCCGTCAGCCGCGCCACCGGCACGATGCCGGAGGCGATCACGTCGGCGAGCACCTGGCCGGGGCCGACCGACGGCAGCTGGTCCACGTCGCCGACCAGGATGAGGCCGGCGGAGGGCGGCATGGCTTCGAGGAGAGCGGCCATCAGCGCCACGTCCACCATGGAGGCCTCGTCCACCACCACGAGGTCCGCCTCCAGCGGCTCCCCGGGTCCGCGCCGGAAGCCGCCGGTGCCCGGGTCGATCTCCAGGAGCCGGTGGATGGTCTTCGCCTCGCGGCCGGTCTGCTCCGCCATGCGCCGGGCCGCCCGTCCGGTGGGGGCGGCGAGCGCCACGGTGATCTTGCGGGCGGCCACGGTGGCGAGGAGCGCGTCGAGGAGCGTCGTCTTGCCGACGCCAGGCCCGCCGGTGATGACGGCCACCTTGGCGCCCGCCACGGTCTGCAGCGCCTCCCGCTGGGACTTGGACAGGGCCTTGCCGGCGGTCTTCTCGAAGCTCTCGATGGCGCGCGTCACGTCCACCGCGCCCCAGGGCGGCCGGCCTTCGGCAAGCTTCTTCAGGCGGACGGCCACGCTCGTCTCGAACCGGGCGAGCCGCTTGGCGGCGAGGCACGGCACGCCGTCGATGACGGCCTCCTCCACGTCGCCCTGGCGGAGGGCCTCCGCGATGGCGTCCGTCACCGCCTCCGGGGCGACGCCGAGGAGGCGGGCGGCGCGGGAGGCGATCTCCTCGCGCGGGACGGCGGTGTGGCCGTTGTCGGCGAAGTCCTCCAGCGCGTAGGTGACGCCGGCCCGAAGGCGTTCCGGGGCGGTCTTGCCGACGCCGAACTTCTCGGCGATCTCGTCGGCGCCCTCGAAGCCGATGCCGCGCACCTCGCGGGCGAGCCGGTAGGGATCCCCCTCGATCACCTTCACGGCGTCCGGCCCGAAGTGGCGCCAGATCCGCACCGCGCGGGCGGTGCCGACGCCCTTCTCCTGGAAGGCGATCATGATCTCCTTGACGGCCTTGCGCTCCCGGTAGCTCTCGGCGATGCGGGCGGCGAGCTGGCGGCCGACGCCCGGCACCTTGACGAGCCGCATGGGCTCGGTCTCGATCACGTCGAGGGCCTTGGCGCCGAACTCCTGGACGATGCGCTCCGCCATGGCGGGGCCGACGCCGGCGATCAGGCCGGAGCCGAGAAAGCGCGCCACCGCGTCGCGGCCGGTGGGCTCGCGGGTCGTCAGGCGCTCGGCCTTGAACTGCAGGCCGTGCATCTTGTCGGTGGTCCAGGTGCCTTCCGCCTCGATCTTCTCGCCGGCGGACACGGACGGCACGTGGCCGACGACGGCGACCGGCTCCTTGCGGCCGGTCACCCGCACGCGGAGCACGGCGAAGCCGTTTTCCTCGTTGTGAAAGGTGACACGGTCGACGGTGCCGGAGATCCGGTCGAACAGACGGGCGTCGGGCGCGGAATCGTCAGTCATCGCCATGGTTATGCCGTCTTCCGGCGCACCTTGTCGACCCGCATCGGCCCTGGTTGACGCAGGGCTCTCCGGCTTTGTACATGCGATGGCGATCCGGACAAGTCGGGTGCGACAGTCCGCAACCGATCGCCCGAATGACGAGAGGCGCTTCGACCCATGACCTCGCTGACCCGCCGTGACGTGCTCGGGGCGCTGGCCGCCCTCGGTCTCACCCCTGCCCTGCCGGCGTCCCTGGCGAACGCCGAGGAGGCGACCACGCTCGGCAGTCCCCGGCCGTTCAGCTTCGACGTTCTGGTCGCGGAGGCGAAGACCCGCGCGGCGGCCCCCTACGCCCCCGCCCCGGTGCGCGCCGCCGAGGTGCTGGAGACGATCGACTACGACCAGCACTGGAAGATCAAGTTCCGCAAGGACCACACGATCCAGGTCGGCGACGGCAAGGCGCCGCTGCGCTTCTTCCACCTCGGCCGCTATTTCAAGGAGCCGGTCGGCATCTATCTGGTCGACGGCACCGAGGCCCGTCCGGTGCTCTACGCGCCGGACTTCTTCGAGATTCCGTCCGACAGCCCGGCGCGGAACCTGCCGCGGGACATCGGCTTCGCGGGCTTCCGGGTGATGGAGCCCGGCGGCGTGGAGCGGGATTGGCTGGCCTTCCTCGGCGCCGCCTATTTCCGCTCCGCCGGCGAGCTCGACCAGTACGGCCTGTCGGCCCGGGCGCTCTGCATCGACGTCGCCATGCCGACGCCGGAGGAGTTCCCGCGCTTCACCGACTTCTTCTTCGCCGCCTCCACCGAGAGCACGCTGGTGATCTACGCGGCGCTCGAGGGGCCGAGCGTGTCCGGCGCGGTGCGCTGGGACATCTCCCGCGGCACGGAGCCGGGCCGGAAGGGCGTGGTCATGGACATGGCCTGCCGTTTCTTCGCCCGCAAGGACATCGCCCGCTTCGGCGTCGGCACGCTGACGTCCATGTTCTGGTACAACGAGACCAATCGGAACCGCGCGCCCGACTGGCGGCCGGAGATCCACGATTCGGACGGCCTCGCCATCGCGACCGGGTCCGGCGAGCGCCTGTGGCGGCCGCTCAACAACCCGCCGCGGGTGATGACGTCCACCTTCGTGGACAATGACCCGAAGGGCTTCGGGCTTCTCCAGCGCGACCGGAATTTCGAGAACTATCAGGACGATGGGGTCTTCTACGAGAAGCGCTCCAGCGTCTGGGTGGAGCCGAAGAACGGCTGGGGCGAAGGCGCGGTGCAGCTCGTCGAGATCCCGACCGACGACGAGATCCACGACAACATCGTGGCCTACTGGGTGCCGGCCAAGCCCGTGCGGACGGGCGACCAGGTGGCGGTGGACTACCGGCTGACCTGGCTCTCCGACGAGCCGAACCCGCCGGCGATCGGCCGGGTGGTGTCTACCCGCATCGGCATGGGCGGCGTGCCCGGGCAGCCGCGGCCGAAGGACGTGATGAAGCTCGTGGTGGACTTCGAGGGCGGCCAGCTGGCGGATTTCGGCCAGAACGAGGGCGTGGAGGCGGTCGTCTCGGCGTCGTCCGGCACGGTCTCGGGCACCTACGTCCTGCCGGTGGTGGGCACCGGCCGCTGGCGCGCCGTGTTCGACTTCAAGGCCGCCGGCCTCGACCCGGTGGACATGCGGCTGTTCCTGAAGGCGAAGGACGAGGCTCTGACCGAGACCTGGCTCTACCAGTACCACCCGGACCAGTACGTGGCGACGAACGCGGGCTGAGCGGAGGCTTCCGCCAACCCTTTGATCCATCTCTGGCTTTCATCCTCTCTCCGTGCGGTTCACGGAGCGGGGTCGGACCGTGGCGGATCGCCGTCGGCCTCAATTCAGCCGCCTGACGCTCGTGACCGGCAGGCCCGCCGCCGCGATGCGGGCGATGGCGGTGGAGAGGGGTTCGACCACGGTCATCATGTGGAAGCCGTTGGCGTGGAGGAGCCGGTCGGGGCCGGCGACGATGCCCACGTGCCCCTTCCAGAACACGAGATCCCCCCGTTCGAGCGCCGAAACGTCCCCGTCGAAGGGGACAGGCTCGCCGAGCGCGCGCTCCTGCATGTCGGTGTCGCGGGGCGCGGATATCCCGACCGCCGCGAGGGCGGTCTGGACGAGGCCGGAGCAGTCGAGGCCGAGGCTCGTCCGCCCGCCCCACACGTAGGGCGATCCGACGTAGCGCTCGGCGGCCGCCACATAGGCCTCGCGTGTGCGTTTGTCGTCGGGAATTCCGCCCCCATGTGGGGCCACGGAGGCGGCCATGTCGGGCGACATGATGGTCCCGGCCGGCGCGAGGTGCTTCAGGATCCCGTATCCCCCATCGAAGAGGCGAGCGTAGACCGTTCCGCGCCGCTCCTCCGTGCCGACGACGGCAACCCATGCGCCTTCCGTGATCTGACAGACCACCGGCAGCTTCAGGTCCGGACCGGGGAAGACGAGGGTGCGCAGGACGACGACCCGGTGGGTCGGCTCCGGCGCGTGCGGCCCGAGGGCGTCGGCGGGGAGCCAGCCCACGTAGCCGTCCCGGTCCAGCTGTCCCCAGGCCCAGCCCTCCGGGGTCTCCTCGTAGACGGTGACGGTCTCGCCCCGGATCGCCTGGGTATCGAGCGGGCAGTCCTGGCGTGGCTCCGCCCGGACGTCTGCGATGGGCGCGACCACGCGCCGGCGAACGCCTTCGACGAAGCGCGTCGCCGTCACGGCCCCTTCCAGATGGGCGGCGGCGAGGTCGGGCCTCGCGGGGGTGAGGCGGCGGTCGAAGCCGGTCATCGGGGCAGGTCCTTGGCTTTGGCGACGATCAGGTCTGCCAGCTTTTCCAGATAGAGGGCGCCTTCGACGGTGCGCTGGACGATGACGTTGCGCTTGTCCTTCTCGTCGCGACGGCGGGAGAGAAGCCGCATCTCGCCCATGGTGTCGAGCGCCCGCGTGATCGCCGGCTTGGTGACGCCCAGCTTCTCGGCGAGGCCCCGGACGGTGTGGGGCGGCGGCTCCAGGTAGACGGTGAGAAGCACGGTGATCTGCCGCGGTGACAGATCGGCGTCGTGCTCCCGCACCACCGCGAGGGAGACGTCGTGCCAGAGGCGGAGTGCCTGGGAGGAACGGATGTCGACCGGCATGGCCGGACAGTAGAGGGGAGCCGGTCGTTTCGGAAGCGATTTGTCGGGGTGGAGGAGGATTGCCAGTTTTGTCGATTCTCGTCGAAGCTATTCCCTTGCGGTGGAGAAGGGCGATGACGGAGCGGTTCATGTTCGCGGACGAAGCCGGTGACTTCACCTTCAAACGGACAGCAAACGCCAGCCGGTACTTCATCTTGGCCACGCTGACCTGCGACACCTGCGCAATGGCCAGCGATCTCCTGGCACTCCGCCGCAGGTACGCCCTGGAGGGATCTGACGCGGAAAAGTTTCACGCAACCAGTGACAGGCAAGCCGTTCGGAATGCCGTCTTCGCGATCTTCGAGCGCCATCCGTTTCAAGTCGATGCGACCATTCTGGAAAAGGCGAAGGCCCCCGCGTCGATCCGGCCCGACGAACCGAGCTTCTATCGAGTGGCGTGGGAACTCCACCTGGCGCGGATTGCCCCGGCAATCGTCGCTTCCGGCGACAAGATCCTCGTCACGGCGGCTGCTCTGGAGACCCGAACCACCAAGGCGGCCTTCAAGAACGCGCTGAACAATGCGCTTCAGAGCAGTGTTCCGCGAGACCGTTGGGAAGTCGCGTTCATGACGTCGGCATCCGAGCCGATGCTTTGGGCCGCCGACTATTGCGCCTGGGCCATCCAGCGGAGATGGGCTCTGGGAGACACCCGGTCCCACGCTCTGATCGCCGATAGGATTGCCAGCGAGGTGGACGTCTGGGACCAGGAGACGGTCCTTCACTACTGACAGACACCGGCAAAAGAAAAAGAGACCCGCAGCATCGGCTATCCGTAAAGGAGGTGCCCAGGGGCACGTTCGCCGAGAAAGGGTCTCTGAGTGATACGCTTACTCGATACCTCGGAATTTTTCAAGACGCCCCTTGCTCATCGTGCATTTTGGCCGCCTGTCCGAACAAGCGATAGCTCCCTCAGTACGGCGCCTCAACGTCCCCCATCGCCACGTAGACGCTCTTCACCTGGGTGTAGGCGTCGAGGGCGGCGCGGCCGTTCTCGCGGCCGAGGCCGGATTGCTTCATGCCGCCGAAGGGCATCTCCACGGGGGTGAGGTTGTAGGCGTTGATCCAGGTGGTGCCAGCCTTGATCCTGCCGATCACCCGGTGGGCGCGGGTGATGTCGGCGGTGAAGACGCCGGCGGCGAGGCCGAAGGGGGTGTCGTTGGCGCGGGCGACCACCTCCTCCTCCGTCTCGAAGTCGAGCACGGCCATGACCGGGCCGAAGATCTCCTCCCGGGCGATGCGCATGTCGTCGGTCACGTCGGCGAACACGGTGGGCTCCACCCAGGCGCCGCCCTCGAAACCCTGGAGCTTCGGCACGCCGCCGCCGACCAGGAGGCGGGCGCCCTCGGCCTTGCCGATCTCCAGGTAGGAGAGGACCTTCTTGCGGTGCTCGTGGCTGACGAGCGGACCGAGATGGGTGTCCTCGTCGAGCGGGTCGCCGAGCCGGATCGCCTTGGTGCGGGCGACGAGCCGGTCGAGGAAGCGGTCCTTCAGGCCCTTCTGAACAAAGACGCGGGTGCCGTTGGAGCAGATCTGGCCGGTGGAATAGAAGTTGGCCAGCATGGCGGCGGAGACGGCGTTCTCCACGTGGGCGTCGTCGAAGACGATCAGCGGCGACTTGCCGCCGAGTTCCAGGGTGACGTGCTTCAACGTCTCGGCGGCGTCGGCCATCACCTTGCGGCCGGTGCCGCTCTCGCCGGTGAGCGACACCTTCGCGATGCCCGGGTGCCGCACCAGCATGCGGCCGGTGTCGCCATGGCCCTGGACCACGTTGTAGACGCCGTCGGGAAGGCCGGCCTCCTTCAGGATTTCGGCGAGCTTCAGGGCGGACAGCGGCGTGGTCTCGGCCGGCTTGAAGATGACGGCGTTGCCGGCGGCGAGCGCCGGGGCGGCCTTCCAGCACGCGATCTGGATCGGGTAGTTCCAGGCCCCGATGGCGGCCACCACGCCGAGCGGTTCGCGGCGGGTGTAGACGAAGGCGGAGCCGAGATCGACGGTGGAGCCTTCGACCGATGCGGCGAGACCGCCGAAATACTCCAGGCAGTCGGCGCCGGACGCGGCGTCGGCCACCAGCGTCTCCTGCAGGGCCTTGCCGGTGTCGAGGGTTTCAAGGACCGACAGGTCGCGGTTGCGCTCGCGCAGGATGTCGGCGGCGCGGCGGAGGATGCGCCCGCGCTCGCGGCCCGGCAGCGCGGCCCATTCGACCTGGGCGCGCGTGGCGGCCGCCACGGCGGCGTCGACGGTGGCGGCGGTGGCGGCGGTCAGGCGGGCGATGACCTCGTCGGTGGCCGGGTAGCGGGAGACGATCTCGACGCCGGCAGGGTCGTCCACGTAGGCGCCGTCGATGAAGTGGGAGGCGGGGGGCTGGGCGCGCATGGGGGCGGGTCCTTCGTGGGTGTCGGTGTGTGAGTTGCGGGTGTGGGAGGGGCTTCCCCCACCCTGCCCTCCTCCTTGAGGGGGAGGGTGCGGGCCTTTTGAGGGGGGTGGTTCTCCCCTCTCCCCGGCCCTCCTCCTCGAGGGGGGAGGGGTGCGAGCGGGGTTAGGTGGGTGGTTCTCCCCTCTCCCCGGCCCTCTCCCACAAGGGGAGAGGGGGTGGTGGGCGATGGCGGGTCTCCCCCCCACCCTGCCCTCCCCCTCGAGGGGGGAGGGGTGCAAGCGGGGTTAGGGGGGAGGTTCTCCCCTCTCCCCGGCCCTCTCCCACAAGGGGAGAGGGG
Organism: Chthonobacter rhizosphaerae; assembly: GCF_013839525.1. GTDB lineage: Bacteria > Pseudomonadota > Alphaproteobacteria > Rhizobiales > Pleomorphomonadaceae > Chthonobacter > Chthonobacter rhizosphaerae. Next base: position 60,486 of record NZ_JACDIS010000014.1, on the reverse strand, counting down.
GTGGTGGGCGGTGGCGGGTCCCCTCCGCCCTGCCCTCCCCCTCGAGGGGGAGGGTTCTGTCGCGGGTGGGGAGAGGGGGAGCCGGATCCTCCATCGGGGCCCCTCCCCCCTGGAGGGGGAGGGTTGGGGAGAGGGGGGAGTTACGGGCGGGACGATGGAATTTCCTATTCATCGACCACCGGCGCCATGACCGGACACCCTCCCCGGCACCTGCGGGGGACCACGCACCCCCTACTTCCTCAAGATCCCCCTCAGGATGTCCTCCTCGTCGATCGTGCCCACGATGGCGCCGGCGTCCTCGACCAGAAGTTCGCGGCCGGTGGCGAGGCGGGCGGCCATGATGGCCTTGATGGGGAGGGTAGCGGGGGCGATGGCGGGGCGGCCGGCGACGGCGGGGCCTTCGGGCAGGCGCGGGGTGTCGGGCGGGGCGGTGAGGCCGGTGGCCGGGCGCATGACGTCGGCGGCGCGCAGGACGCTCAAGGGATTCATGTGGGCGACGAACTCGGCCACGTAGGGCGTGGCGGGCTTCAGCATGATCTCCTGGGGCGTGCCTACCTGGATGACCCGGCCGCCCGCCATGATGACGATGCGGTTGCCGAGCTTCATGGCCTCGTCGAGGTCGTGGCTGACGAACAGGATGGTGCGCTTCAAGGAGCGCTGGAAGTCGAGGAGCTCGTCCTGGAGCTTGTCGCGGATCAGCGGGTCGAGCGCCGAGAAGGGCTCGTCCATGAGGAGGATGGGCGCCTCGGTGGCGAAGGCGCGGGCGAGGCCGACGCGCTGCTGCATGCCGCCGGAGAGCTCGCGCACCTGCTTGTCGGCCCAGCTGGTGAGGTGGACGAGGTCGAGCTGCGCCTTGACGCGCTTGTCGGCGATCGCCTTGTCGACGCCGGCGAGCTCCAGGCCGAGGGCCACGTTCTCGGCCACCGTGCGCCAGGGCAACAGGCCGAACTGCTGGAACACCATGGCGACCCGGCTGCGCCGGACCCGGCGGAGGGTGGCGGCGTCGCAGGTGGAGACGTCCACGTGGCCTTCGCCGTCGGCGACGCGGACGCTGCCCCGGCTGACGGTATTGAGGCCGTTGACGGCGCGGATGAGCGTGGACTTGCCGGAGCCGGACAGGCCCATGAGCACCACGATCTCGCCTTCGGCCACGTCGAACGTGGCATTCATGACGCCGACGATCTGGCCGGTCTCCCGGTTGATGTCGGCTACCGGGCGGCCGGCGTCGATCAGCGGGAAGGCCTTGGCGGGCTCGGCCCCGAAGACGATGTCGACGGCCTTGAAGGAGACGGCGGTGGTCATCGGCCCGCCCCCTTGGCGCCGGAGGACGAGTGGTCGGCGCGGCAGAGCCGGTCGAGGACGATGGCGATCAGCACGATGGCGAGCCCGGCGGTGAAGCCCATGGCGATGTTGACGGAGTTGAGCGCCCGAAGCACCGGTACGCCGAGGCCGTCGGCGCCCACGAGGGCGGCGATCACCACCATGGAGAGGGAGAGCATGATGGTCTGGGTGAGACCGGCGAGGATCTGCGGCAGGGCGTAGGGGATCTCCACCTTGACGAGCCGCTGCCAGGGGGTGGCGCCGAAGCTGTCGGCCGCCTCCACGAGGGCGGTCGGCGTGGAGGCGACGCCGAGCTGGGTGAGCCGGATGGGAGCCGGCAGGGCGAAGATGACCGTCGCGATCAGGCCCGGTACCATGCCGAGGCCGAACAGGATGAGCGCCGGGATCAGGTACACGAAGGTCGGGATGGTCTGCATCAGGTCCAGCACCGGGCGGAGCGCCGTGGCGAGCCAGCGACGGCGCGCCGACGCGATGCCGATGGGCACCCCGATGGCCATGCACACGAAGGCGGAGGCGAGGACGAGCGCGAGGGTCTCGGTCGTCTCCTTCCAGTAGCCCTGGTTGCCGATGAAGAGGAGCGACGCCACCGTGAAAGCCGCGAGGCCGACCGAGCGGTGGAGCGCCCAGGCGAGCGCGCCGGCGAAGGCGATCACCAGGAAGGGCGTGACCGAGCCGGCGGCGCGGCCCCATCCCGCCGGCCAGGCGGCGAGCGCCTCGCCGCCGGGGACCAGCGCGGCGACGAGCTGGACGACGAGGAGGCCGACGGCGGCGAGCCAGAGCCGGCCCGCGAGCCGGCCACCGAGGCCGGCGGCGAGAAGGGCCGCGGTGGCGACGACGAGCGAAAGCGCGATCAGCGGGCCGCCGACCTGCAGGACGGCGAGGAGCGCGTCGATGACGGCCTCCAGGGCGGCCGCGATGGCGTCGAACAGGCCGCCGGCGTTGTCGGTGAGCCAGTCGACCATGGACTTGGCCCACGGCCCGACGGGGATCTTGGTGGCGGTGAGAAACTCCATCGGCGGACGGCTCTCCCGGGGAGGATCGAAAAACGGCGGGGCGCGGCGCGGTCCGGCGGCCGGCAGACGGGCCGGGACCGGGCATCCTCTTGGCGGATGCCGGCCCGGCGGCGGGCGGGTCGGCCGCCGGAGCGGCGGGTCGGCCGCCTGAGCGGCGGGTCGGCCGCCGGACGGGCGGGACCGCCGCCGGAGCGGCGGATCAGCCGCCCGGAAGGACGGATCAGCCGCCGAGTTCGGTCTTCACAGCCGCGAGGGCGTCGCCGCCGTCCACGGTGGTGACGCCGGCGAGCCAGGGCTCAACGACGGACGGGTTCTCGGCGAGCCAGGCCTTGGCGGCCGCGTTCGGCTCGGTGCCCTCGTCGAGGATCGCCCCCATGATCTCGTTCTCCATCTCCAGGGAGAACTTCAGTTGCGACACGAGCTTGCCGACGTTCGGGCATTCGGCGACGAAGCCCTTGCGGACGTTCGTGTAGATGGTGGCGCCGCCGAAGTTCGGCCCGAAGGTGTCGTCGCCGCCGGCCAGATATTCGAGCTCGAAGTTGGAGTTCATCGGGTGGGGCGCCCAGCCGAGGAAGACGATGGGCTCCTCCGCCTTCACGGCGCGGGCCACCTGGGCGAGCATGCCCTGCTCGGAGCTTTCCACGAGCTCGAAGCCGTCGAGGCCGTGCTTCTTCTCCTCGATCATGCCGAGGATGAGGCGGTTGCCGTCGTTGCCGGGCTCGATGCCGTAGATCTTGCCGTCCAGCTGGTCCTTGAACCTGGCGATGTCGTCGAAGGTCTTGAGGCCGGCGTCGAAGGCGTATTTCGGCACGGCGAGCGTGTACTTGGCGCCCTCCAGGTTGGCGCCGAGCACCTCGACGGTGCCCTTCGCCACGTAGGGGGCCCGGTCGGCTTCCATGGAGGGCTGCCAGTTGCCGAGGAAGACGTCGATGTCCTTGTTGTCGAGGGACGCGTAGGTGACCGGCACGGACAGCACCTTCACCTCGGGCGTGTAGCCGATCGCCTCCAGCACCACGGACGCGACGGCGGTGGTGGCGGTGATGTCGGTCCAGCCGACGTCGGAGAAGCGGACGGTGTGGCAGGCTTCCGGGTCGGCGGCGAGCGCGGGGGCCGCGCCGACAAGTAGCGCCAGGGCGGCGGCTGTGAACGTGCGTTTGGACATGAACGACTCCCTGTTCCCGAAACTATGCGTGCCGCCCCTCCTAGCAGAGACGCAGCCGCTGCGGATCCCCATTCGGACGGCCGACCCGCCCTTGTGGACGGACGGTGGCGGCCAACCTCGTCCCGGTCCGACGCCGGCGCGGGCGGCCGCATCGCCGGCCGTCCCTGTCCGCGCAAGCGTCGTTCGGGTTTCTTCGTAGGGTCATCCAAACACCGTCTGGACGGACGCGCAAGTTTTTGTTGATTGATGGATCAATCAAAAATACCGTTCAGAGGCGCCGGACGGGCCGATGTCGATCCTGTCGACCCGGAACGGCGGAAGGGTTCAAACCGGGAGCCGGGACGGAGCCGGACGGCGGCGAGCGGGACAGGATGCCCAAGGTCGGAATGGAGCCGGTTCGCCGGCGCGCGCTCATCTCGGCGGCCATCGAAGCCATCCACGACCGTGGCATGGCGGGCCTGACCATGGGCGACATCGCCAAGCGGGCCGGCGTCTCGTCGGCGCTCGCGCACCACTATTTCGGGTCCAAGGACGACCTCCTGATCGCCACCATGCGGCACCTCCTGGAGGCGCTGGGCGAGGAGTTCCGGCGCCGGCTGGCCGAGGCGGCGACCCCGCAGCAGCGCATCGAGGCGATCATCGAGGGCAACTTCGCGGCCGACCAGTTCCAGCCGGCGGTGATCTCCGCCTGGCTCGCCTTCTACATGCAGGCTCAGCACGACGCCGAGGCCATGCGGCTCCTGAAGGTCTATCTCCGGCGCCTGGAATCCAACCTCCTCCACGCCCTCGGCGAACTGGTGCCGCCGGAGGTGGCGCGCGACACGGCGCGCGGCGCCGCCGCCATGATCGACGGGCTGTGGCTGAGGGCGGCGCTGCGCGCCATCGACGTTCCGGCGGAGGAGGCGGTCCGCCTCGTCCGCGACTATGTGTCCGAAACGGTGAAACGCCATGCTTGAAGCGGATTTCGTGATCGTCGGGTCCGGCTCGGCCGGCAGCGCCCTCGCGTCGCGCCTGTCGGAGGATGGGCGGAACACGGTGCTGGTGCTGGAATTCGGCGGGACCGACTTCGGCCCGTTCATCCAGATGCCGGCGGCGCTCTCCTACCCGATGAACATGCCCATCTACGACTGGGGCTACAAGGCGGAGCCGGAGCCGGCGCTGAACGGCCGCTCGCTCGCCACCCCGCGCGGCAAGGTGATCGGCGGGTCGTCGTCGATCAACGGCATGGTGTTCGTGCGCGGCCACGCGAAGGACTTCGACACCTGGGACGAGATGGGCGCGCGCGGCTGGGCCTTCGCGGACGTGCTGCCCTACTTCCAGCGCATGGAGACCGCCCACGGCGGCGACGAGGGCTGGCGCGGCACCAAGGGACCGGTGCACGTGACCCGCGGCTCGCGCAAGAACCCGCTCTACAAGGCCTTCGTGGAGGCGGGCGTGGAGGCCGGGTTCGCGCCGACCGACGACTACAACGGCTTCCGCCAGGAGGGCTTCGGCCCCATGGAGATGACCGTCTGGAAGGGCAAGCGCTGGTCGGCGGCGGACGCCTACCTGAAGCCGGCCCTGAAGCGGGAGAACGTGACGCTCTCCACCCGCACGCTCGCCCGGCGCATCCTGTTCGAGGGCCGGCGCGCCGTGGGCGTGGAGGTGGAGCGGGGCGGCCGGATCGAGGTGGTGCGGGCGCGCCGGGAGGTGATCGTCTCGGCCTCGTCGATCAACTCGCCGAAGCTCCTGCTCCTCTCCGGCATCGGGCCGGCGGAGGACCTGAAGCGCCAGGGCATCGCGGTGCTCTCCGACCGGCCGGGCGTGGGGCGGAACCTGCAGGACCACCTGGAGTGCTACATCCAGCAGGAGGCCAAGCTCCCGATCACCCTCAACGGCCACCTGAGCCTCTTCGCCAAGGGGCGGATCGGCCTGGAATGGCTGCTGTTCCGCTCCGGCCTCGGGGCCACCAACCATTTCGAGGCCTGCGCCTTCGTGCGCTCCAAGGCGGGCGTCGAATATCCGGACATCCAGTTCCACTTCCTGCCGGCCGCCATCCGCTACGACGGCAGGGCGCCGGTGCCCGGCCACGGCTTCCAGGTGCACGTGGGGCCGATGCGATCGAAGTCGCGCGGGGCGGTGACGCTGAAGAGCCACGATCCGCGCGAGAAGCCGGTGATCCGCTTCAACTACATGTCGACGGACGAGGACTGGGAGGACTTCCGCACGGCCATCCGGCTCGCCCGCGAGGTGTTCGGCCAGAAGGCGTTCGACCCCTACCGGGGCCGGGAGATCGCGCCCGGCCCGGACGTGCAGTCGGACGAGGCGATCGACGATTTCGTGCGCGAGCACGTGGAGAGCGCCTACCACCCGTGCGGCACCTGCCGGATGGGGAGCCCGGACGACCGCGACGCCGTGGTGGACCCGACCGGCAAGGTGATCGGCGTGGAGGGGCTCAGGGTTGCGGACAGCTCCATCTTCCCGCTCATCACCAACGGCAACCTGAACGGCCCGTCCATGATGGTGGGCGAGAAGATGGCCGACCACATCCTCGGCCGGGCGCCGCTGCCGCGCGCCAACCACGAGCCCTGGATCCACCCGCGCTGGCGGACCGAGCAGCGCTGACCCGCCGGCGCGGGCCGCCCTCCCCTCGGCCCGCCGCGCGGCACGCCGCCTGGCGGGCGCTGCATCGCTTCCGGCCGGAGCCGCATCGGACCGCGCCCCCTTGACGGGCGGAGCGCTTGCGATCACGCCTTGAGGGCCGGCCGGCCTGGACGCGCGCCTTCGCGCGTCGGCCCGCCGGCGGGCTGGCGCCGGCTCCTCCGGCGCCGCCACCGGAAAGGCGGTCGGATGATGGCGGACGTGGACGCGGGCCGGTGGGCCGAGCTGATGGCCCCCCGATACGCGGCCGCGACGACGACCCTCTGCCTCGGGGTGATCCTGTTCGCCTTCAACGAGTTCATCGTCACCACGGCGATCCCGTCGACCGTGCGCGACCTCGGCGGCGTCGACCTGATCTCCTGGTCGCTGACCGTGCACCTCGTCTTCTCCATCGTGGGCGGCGCCGCCGCCGCGGTGCTGAAGATCCGGCACGGGGCGCGGGCGGCGCTGATCGGCGGCGCGGCTGTCTTCCTCGTCGGCTCGGTGGCGGTGGCGAGCGCCGGCAGCATGCCGGCGGTGCTCATGGGCCGTGCGATCCAGGGTTTCGGCGACGGCCTGATCGCGGCGCTCTGCTACACGCTGATCCCGGACCTGTTCCCGCCCCGGCTGATGCCGAAGGTGTTCGGCGCCGAGGCGCTGATGTGGGCGATCGCGGCCTTCGGCGGCCCGATCCTCGCGGGGCTCCTCACCGAATGGTTCTCCTGGCGGGCGGCCTTCCTGATCAACGTGCCGATGGCGGTGGTCTTCATCCTGCTGGTCCTCTCCGTGGTGCCGAAGACGACGGGCGACGCGACGGCGGGATCGGTGCCGCTGGTGCGGCTGACCGGCATCGGCTGCGGCATCCTGCTGGTGTCGGTGGCGAGCATCCTGCCGTCGGCGCTCCAGGCCGGCGCCCTGGTGGCGGCCGCGCTGGCGGTGCTGGCCCTGATGGTGCGGCGCGACCGCCTGAGCGCGGTGCCGCTGTTCCCGCGCGACGCCTTCACGGGCCGCGCGCCCGTGGGGCCGGGGCTCTGGATGGTGCTGCTGATGCCGGTGGCCCAGGCGTTCGTGGCGGTCTACCTGGTGATGACGCTGCAGAGCGTGTGGGGCTACGGGCCGACGCTGGCGGGCGCGTTCAGCGGCGTGATGGCGCTCTCCTGGAGCGCGGTGGCGCTGGTGGTGGCGACGCTCGCGGCCGGCCGATGGCGGGCGACGGCGATCCGGCTCGGCCCGGTGTTCCAGACCGGCGGCCTCGCGGCGGTGGCGGCGGGTTTCTCGCTCGACCAGCCGGCTCTGGTGTTCGCCGGCCAGATGGCGGCGGGCGCCGGCTTCGGGATGAGCTGGGCCTTCCTCAGCCAGACCATCATGGACGGGGCGGGCGACGGCGACCGGGCGCGCGCCTCCGCGCTGCTGCCGACCCTCCATTCGGCCGGCTACGCGCTTGGCGGCGCGGTGGCGGGCCTGACGGCAAACGGGCTCGGCTACGGGGCCGCCGCGTCGCCGGATGCGGTGCGGGCCGTGGCCGAGCCGCTGTTCTCGGCGGCGCTGGCGTTCTCGCTCGCCGCCGTGGTGACGAGCCGAAGCATCGGCCGGGGCTGAGGCGGCCGGCCCCGTTCGCGTCCGATCGTCGCCGGGGCCTCTCAGATGCCGCCGATGGCGGTGGCGATGGTGCGGACGGCGAGGCCGCTCACGTAGTCGAGCGCGACGAGCCCGATGGAGAAGCCGACCGGGCCGCCGACGGCGATCCGGGTGACCAGATACTGGTAGCGGAGCACCACGCCGAGGGCGAAGAGGCCGAGGAAGGAGGCCGTCTCGTCGCCGACGAGGCCGAGCACGTGGAGAAGCCCCGGCGCCGTGATGGGAATGACCGCCACGAGGCTCGCCCAGTTGAGCGCCACCACGAGGGGCACGTAGCGCCGGGTGAGGCCGAGAGGACGGGCCAGGAGGGCGAGGAGGAGCGGATAGTCCACCCAGTCGAGGCCGACGGCGAGGAGCCGGGTGAGCAGGAAGGCGCCGGCCGGGAAGGTTTCCGGCGTCATGGCGGTGTGGCCGAGGATGAACAGCCGCTCCGACGCGATCAGGATGCCAAGGGCGGGCAGCAGGAGGAGGATGACCCCGAACGAGCGCCAGAAGCCGTCGAAGGAGACGTCGAGCTGGCGAAGGCCGGCCGGGTCGCCCTTGAAGAGGGTCCAGGCCGCATGGGTGGAGCGGGAAATCTCGTCCGACGTCAGCAGCATGGCGTCAGTGACCCTCGAAATATCGGTCCAGGAAGACGCGGTAGATGCGGGCAAGGGTGACGAGGTCGGCCGTGTCCACGCGCTCGTCGACCTGGTGCATGGTCTGGCCGACCAGACCAAACTCCACCACCGGGCAATGGTTCTTGATGAAGCGCGCGTCCGAGGTGCCGCCGCCGGTGGACAGCTCCGGACGACGGCTGGTGACCGCCTCCACGGCGTCGGCGAGGCCGTCGACGAGGTCGGGCGAATGGGTGAGGAAGACGTCCGACACGGTGGTCTCGAAGGCGAGCTCGTACCGGGCCGGGCCGGCCTCGGCCCGGCGGAGCGGCGTCTCGGCGGCGGCCTTTTCGGCGCGGCGGACGATCTCCGCCTTCAGGGTCTCCGGGGTCCAGAGGTCGTTGAAGCGGACGTTGAAGTTGACCCGCACCTCGGGCGGGATGACGTTGAAGGCGCGGTTGCCGGTCTCGACGGCGGCGACCTCCAGGTTGGACGGCTGGAAGCGGTCCGTGCCGGCGTCGAGCGGCGGGTCCATGAGGGCGGACAGGAAGGCCGGCAAGGCCCGGACCGGGTTGTCGGCGAGGTGCGGATAGGCCACGTGGCCCTGGATGCCGCGGATCACGAGCGTGCCGGACAGCGAGCCGCGGCGACCGACCTTGATGGCGTCGCCGAGCCGGTCCGGGTTGGTGGGCTCGCCGACCACGCAGGCGGAGAAGCGCTCGCCGCGGGCGGCGGCCCAGTCCAGGAGCTTGACCGTGCCGTTGACCGCCGGTCCCTCCTCGTCGCCGGTGATCAGGAAGGAGATGCGGCCGGGAAAGTCCGGCCCGCGGGCGGCGACAAAATCGAGCGCCGCGGCCGCGAAGGCGGCGACGCCGCCCTTCATGTCCACCGCGCCCCGGCCGTAGAGCACGCCGTCGGCGATGACGCCGGCGAACGGGTCGTGGGTCCAGCGGGCCGCGTCGCCGGGCGGCACCACGTCGGTGTGACCGGCGAAGCAGAGGTGGCGCGGGCCGTTGCCGATGGCGGCGAAGAGGTTCTCCACGTCCGGCGTGCCGGGGGCGGAGAACACCGGCCGGTGAACCTCGAACCCGGCGGGCGCGAGCAGCGCCTCGAGGACGGCCAGCGCGCCGCCCTCGGCCGGCGTGACGGACGGGCAGCGGAGAAGATCGCGCGCGATGGCGACCGGATCGGCAGGGGCGGAGGGAGCTGTCATGGCCCCGGTGTAGCCCCCGGACGGAGCGGGGGTCAATCGGCCGGAGGGAGTGAGTGGCGAGGCGGTGGCTGGGCCTCGGCGTTCCTGTCAGGTGAAGGTGCCGGGCGGCGCGACGGGCGAAGGCCTGTCGTCGTCCGAAGGCGCCATTCGTTTTCTGGTGGGAGGTTGGCTGCCTTCGGTTGGCGGCGAGCCTCCGCCCGAAGACAACCTCCGGCGCTTCGCGCCACCTTCCCCTGAGGGGAAGGATGACGGGCGGCTGGTCTTGGAGCGAGACCTGCCGCCGGTCCAGGCGTGAGCGGTGCGCCTGACGGGCGCCATGGCGGTGGAGGGACGGCGCCGGCGAGGGTGGCGCCTTGGCCGGCCGCCCCTCCGGTCAATCCCGCAGGAGCTCGTTGATCGAGGTCTTGGAGCGGGTCTGCTCGTCGACGCGCTTGACGATGACGGCGCAGTAGAGGCCCGGGCCGGGTTCGCCGCCGGGGAGCGGCTTGCCCGGAAGGGTGCCGGAGACCACCACCGAATAGGGCGGCACGCGGCCGACGAAGACCTCGCCGGTGGCGCGGTCGACGATCTTCGTGGAGGCGCCGATGTAGACGCCCATGGAGAGGACCGAGCCGCGGCCCACCACGACGCCTTCCACCACCTCGGACCGGGCGCCTATGAAGCAGTCGTCCTCGATGATGGTGGGGCCGGCCTGCATGGGCTCCAGGACGCCGCCGATGCCGACGCCGCCGGACAGGTGCACGTTCCTGCCGATCTGGGCGCAGGACCCGACGGTCACCCAGGTGTCCACCATGGTGCCGCTGTCCACGTAGGCGCCGAGGTTCACGAAGGACGGCATCAGGACGACGCCGGGGGCGATGTAGGCGGAGCGGCGCACGATGGCGCCCGGGACGGCCCGGAAGGCGGCCTCGCGGAACTGGGGCTCGCCCCAGCCCTCGAACTTCGACGGCACCTTGTCCCACCAGGTGGCGCCGCCGGGGCCGCCCGGGATCACCGTCATGTCGTTCAGACGGAAGGAGAGGAGAACCGCCTTCTTGAGGAACTGGTTGACCACCCAGGTCTCGCCCACCTTCTCGGCCACCCGCGCCTTGCCGCCGTCGAGGAGCGAGAGCGCCTCCTCCACCGCCTCGCGGACGGGACCCTTGGTGGCGAAGGAGACGTTGGCCCGGTCCTCCCAGGCGGCCTCCAGGGTGGCGGCGAGATCGGCGTAGGTGGCGGCGGCGGTGCTGGTGGTCATGGCGGGGATCCCCGAGGTGCCCGAACGGAATGGGGCGGGACCGTAGTGAAAAGCGGCGGGGGATGCAACGCGGCCGGTTGGGCGCGCGCGGGAGCCGGGCCGGCAGGGCCGGCTGCGGGCGGGCGGAAAGGCCAGGGACGCGGGCCGGGCGGCGAAAAGACGCGTGCAGGGCGCGACTGATGCGCGCCAGGGTTATCCCCTCCCTCGGGGAGAGTGCTATGGTGGCGCCTCGCCGGGACCCGGAGATCCGGGCGGGCAGGCAGGGGGCAGCGACCATGGCACGACCGCGTTTCATTCTTTCCATCGACGGCGGCGGCATCCGCGGGGTGATCCCGGCGCGGGTGCTGGCGGCGCTGGAGCGCCGGCTGCGGGGGGCCGGCCTGACCGGGCCGCTGGCGGACTATTTCGACCTGGTGATCGGCACGTCCACCGGCGGCATCCTGGCGGCGGGGCTGACGGTGCCCAGCCCGGGCCGGGGCGGCCTGCCGTTGACGGCGTTCGAGCTGGAGGCGCTCTACGTGTCCCATGGGCCGGGCATCTTCCCCGAGCCGCTGTTCGACTGGTGGGACCAGGCGCGGACCCTGCTCTGGAGCCACCGCTACAACCCGCGGCCGCTGGAGGCGATGATCCGCAGCGTGGTGGGCGACGACACCCGCCTGTCGGCGGCGCGCACGCGGCTGGTGCTGACGACCTACGACATCCTGCACCGGCGGGCGCGCTTCCTCTCCAACGTGACGCCGGGCGAGATCGACGCCCGGGTCTGGCAGGCGGCGCTCGCCACCGCGGCGGCGCCCACCTTCCTGCCGCCGGTGGAACTGGAGGAGCTGCCCTCGCCGGACGGCACGGCCGCGCCGGACCCGAAGGCCGGCAAGCCGGTGCTGGTGGACGGCGGCGTGTTCGCCAACGACCCGGCCATGGCGGGCTACGTGGAGGGGCTGAAGCTGCGCTTCAAGGCGGCGTGGGAGCCGAAGACGGACGACGACACGGTGGTGGTGAGCCTCGGCACGGGCTACGCGCTGGAGCCCTACACCTACCGGTCGGCGAAGGGCTGGTCGGCGCTGTCGTGGATCCAGCGGGACGGCGGCTCGCCGCTGATCTCCATCTTCATGGACGGCCAGGCGTCCACCGCCTCCTACCAGCTGAACGCGCTTCTCAACCGGCGGCAGGCGAAGATCCACAAGACCGAGGGCGCCACGGTGCCGGCCGGGCCGGCGCACCAGCCGCTCTTCTACTACCGCTGGGACGACAAGCTGCCGCACGCCAGCATGGAGCGGATCGACAACGCCCGGGCGGACAACCTCCGGGCGCTGCAGGCCTTCGCGGACGGCATCGTCGCCAAGAACGGCGCCCAGATGGACGCCCTCGTCGGCCAGCTCGCCGCCGCGTTCCCGCCGTGACCGGACCGGTCAGGCCTTGACGGCGCCGGCGACCGCGGTGACGAAGCCGGTCAGGTCGTCGGTGACGAACTCCACGTGGGGCTCCGCGTCGCCCTCCAGCTCCCAGGCCTCGCGGAAGACCTCGCGGGTGCCCTGGGGCACGACGAGGACGGTGCGCATGCCGAGGGCGTGCGGGACGGCGAGGTTGCGGGCGAGATCCTCGAACATGGCGGCACGGGCCGGCGAGACGCCGGTCTGCTTCACGAAGAGGTCGTAGGCCTCCCGGTTCGGCTTCGGCAGCAGGCCGGCGGAGACGATGTCGAAGATGTCGTCGAAGTGGTGGTCGACGCCGAGCCGGGCGGCGGTCTTCTCCGCGTGGGTGCGGGACCCGTTGGTGAAGATGAACTTGCGGCCGGGCAGGCGCTCCAGGGCGGCGCCGAGCTCCGGATCGGGCGCGAGCACCGAGTGGTCGATGTCGTGCACGTAGTCCAGGAAATCGTCCGGCTGGATGCCGCGCTCCTGCATCAGGCCGCGGAGCGTGGTGCCGTAGCGCTGGTAATAGTCCTTCTGGACCTTGTTGGCCGCCTCGGGCGGGATGTCGAGGAGCTTGGCCACATAGTCGCGGATGCGCTCGTCCACCTGGGCGAACAGGTTGCTGTGCGCCGGATAGAGCGTGTTGTCGAGATCGAACACCCAGGCCTCGACGCCCTTGAAGGTGCGCAGATCGTTGACGTGGGCGTGGCGTCCCTCGCGGGAGGGGGCATTCGGACGGGCGGGCGCGACGGTCAAAAGGGCATCCTCGTTCGCCTTCGGGAGACGAGTATATAGGCACGAAGGTGAACAAAGGAAATCACGGCCGCCCGATCGCGCCGAACGGCGACGGGCGGACCCGGTTGGGACGAGCCGGCTCAGCGGGTGATGAGCGTGCCGGCGCCTGTCTCGGTGAAGATCTCCAGGAGCACCGAGTGGGGCGTCTTGCCGTTGACGATCACCACCCCGTCGACACCGCGGCCGAGGGCGTCGATGCAGGTCTCCACCTTCGGGATCATGCCGCCGGAGATGGTGCCGTCGGCGATCAGGGCCCGGGCGTCGGCGACCGACAGCTCCTTGATGAGGCGGCCCTGGCGGTCGAGCACGCCCGGCACGTCGGTGAGGAAGAGGAGGCGCGTGGCCCCGAGGGCGCCCGCGATGGCACCCGCGAAGGTGTCGGCGTTGACATTGTAGGTCTCGCCGTCCTCGCCGGGGGCGACCGGCGCGATGACCGGGATCAGCTCGTCCTGGACGACCATGTTGAGGACCGCCGGATTGACGGTCTTCGGCTCGCCCACGAAGCCGAGGTCCAGAACCTTCTCGATGTTGCTGTCCGGGTCGCGCATGGTGCGGGTGGCCTTCTCGGCGACCACCATGTTGCCGTCCTTGCCGCAGAGGCCGATGGCCCGGCCGCCCTCGGCGTTGATGGCGGCGACGATCGACTTGTTGATGGACCCGGCGAGGACCATCTCGACGATCTCCACGGTCGCCTTGTCGGTGACGCGCAGGCCCGCCTTGAACTCCGACTTGATGCCGAGCTTCTCCAGCATGGCGCCGATCTGCGGCCCGCCGCCGTGCACCACGATGGGCTTCATGCCCGACTGCTTGAGAAGCACGATGTCGCGGGCGAAGGCGCGCGACAGGGCCTCGTCGCCCATGGCGTGGCCGCCGTACTTCACCACGATCGTCTTGTCGTCGTAGCGCTGCATGTAGGGCAGCGCCTCGGAGATGATGCGGGCGCGGGAGACCATGGCCTCCTCGCTGAGCGCGGATTCCAGCTCGCCGGTGATGGACATGGGACGGGCGCCTTGCAGGTTCGGGGACGGTTGGGCGTGGCGTATAGCCGAAACCGGGCCGGGCCTCAAGGAAGGGCGTGCGGGCGGGGAGCGCGGGCCGCGGTCGGCCGGGCGTTTCGAACGGGCGGGGAAGACGACCCCTTCCGGCCGGCTTCGCCGGCCACCTTCCCCTGAGGGGAAGGATGGGGGCGGTCCATCCGGGAGATGTCGCGCCGGATCCTCGCGGCGATGCCTCCCCTCAGGGGAGGGTTGGGAGGGGTCGTCTTTGTCCGTGGGCGTGGGCGCGTTTTGGACGAGGCCGAGCGCGGAGAGGATGCGGGGTCAGGGGGACGGGTCGAGGGCGCGGGGACGGGCGCGGGCGGGGAAGACGACCCCTTCCGGCCGGCTTCGCCGGCCACCTTCCCCTGAGGGGAAGGATAAGAGGCGGCCGCAAACAGGGACGGATGGCAGCGGGTCGGGGCGGCTCAGTCCAGGATGGCGGCGATGGCGGCGCGGAGGTCGTCGAGGCCGGCGCCCTTCTCGCTGGAGGTGGCGATCACCTGCGGGTAGGCGGCGGGGCGCTTGCGGATCTTCTCGGCGGTGTCGGCGAGGAGCTTGTCGACGCCCGCCGGCTTGATCTTGTCGATCTTGGTGAGGACCACCTGGTAGGAGACGGCCGCCTTGTCGAGGACGGTCATGACCTCCTCGTCGTTCTTCTTGATGCCGTGGCGGGCGTCGATCAGCACGTAGACACGGCGAAGGTTCGGGCGGCCGCGCAGATAGGCGCGGATCAGCTCGTTCCAGACGTCCACCTTGTCCTTGGGGGCCTCGGCGTAGCCGTAGCCCGGCATGTCCACGAGGGCGATGCCGGCGTCGCGCTCGGGCACGAACAGGTTCAGCTCCTGGGTGCGGCCGGGCGTGTTGGACGTGCGGGCGAGGCCGCCCTGGCCCGTGAGGGCGTTGATCAGGCTGGACTTGCCGACGTTGGAGCGGCCCGCGAAGGCGACCTCCAGGCCGCCGGTCGCGAACGGCAGGTCGGCAACCGTCGCCATGCCGCGCACGAAGCGCCACGGCCGGGCGAACAGGAGGCGGATCGCCTCCCGCCGCTCGGCCGCGTCGACGGGCCCGGATGGCGGGGATGCGGGATCGGTCACGGGCTCACCCGCTCGCCGGTTTCTTGCGCGAGAAGGTGGACTTGATGTTGTCCCACAGTTCGATCTTCACGCCCTGGCGGTGCATGATGAAGGACTGCTGCGCCACCGAAAGGGTGTTGTTCCACGCCCAGTAGATGACGAGACCGGCCGGGAAGGACGCCAGCATGAAGGTGAAGATGAGCGGCATCCAGGTGAACACCGCGGCCTGGGCCGGATCCGGCGGCGTCGGGTTCAGCTTCATCTGGACGAACATGGTGATGCCCATGATGATGGGCCACACGCCGATCATCAGGATATGCGGCGGATCCCACGGGATGAGGCCGAACAGGTTGAACAGCGAGGTCGGGTCCGGGGCGCTGAGGTCGTGGATCCAGCCGAAGAAGGGCGCGTGCCGCATCTCGATGGTGACGAACAGCACCTTGTAGAGCGCGAAGAACACCGGGATCTGGACCAGGATGGGCAGGCAGCCCGCGAGCGGGTTGATCTTCTCCCGCTTGTAGAGCTCCATCATGGCCTGCTGCTGCTTCATCTTGTCGTCTTTGAACCGCTCGCGCAGTTCCAGCATCTCCGGCTGGATCTTCTTCATGTTGCTCATCGACACGTAGGACTTGTTCGCGAGCGGGAAGAAGAGGCCCTTGATGATGACGGTGACGGCCAGGATGGCGACGCCGAAGTTGCCGACCAGCATGAACAGGGTGTCGATGAGGTAGAACATGGGCTTGGTCAGGAAGTAGAACCAACCCCAGTCGATCATCAGGTCGAAGTTGCGGATGCCGAGCTCGGCCTCGTAGGCGTCGATGCGCTTGACCTGCTTGGCGCCGGCGAACAGGCGCGTGTCCGTCGCCGCGCTCTGGCCGGCCGCCACCACCAGCGGGTCGCGCAGGTAGTCGGCCTGATAGGCGTCCATGGCGCCGGCCCGGGTGTGCAGGAAGCGCGGCTGGAAGCCCGCCTCGCCGGCCGGGATGAGGGCGGTCGCCCAGTACTTGTCGGTGATGCCGAGCCAGCCGTCCTTGACCGCCGGCGGCTTGAGGGCGCCCTCCTCGGCGAGGTCCGAATAGTGGACCTCCTGGAGCCCCTCCTCGCCGAGGACGCCGATGAGGCCCTCGTGGAGGATGTAGTTGCCGGAGGTCTGCGGCGTGCCGTGCCGCATCACGAAGCCGTAGGGATAGAGCGTGGCGGCGCCCGAGCCGGTGTTGCGCACCTCGTCGCGCACCGTGAACATGGCGTGCTCGTCAACGGACAGGGTGCGCTGGAAGACGAGGCCCTGGCCGTTGTCGTAGGTGAGGACGAGCGGCGTCTGCGGCGTCAGGGTGGCGCCGGCGGGCGCGGTCCAGACCGTTTCGGCGTTCGGGACGGGCGTGGTGTCGCCGGCGGCGGCGACGAAGCCGAACTCGGCGAAATAGGCGTCCGCCGTGCCGGCCGGCGACAGGAGGGTGACGTTGGCGCTGTCGCGGTCGACGCTGACCCGGTAGCCCTTCAGGCTGACGTCGTCGATGCGGCCGCCCTTCAGGTTGACGGTGCCGAACAGTTCCGGCGTGTCGATGGGAACGCGCGGCGTGGCGGCGATCGCCTCGGCCCGCGTGGCGAAGGTGGCCCGGCCGCCCGCGGCGCCACCGGGCGCGACGGTGGACGGCGAGCCCGCGGGGTCCGTGCCGGTGGCCGGCGGCTGCTGCGCCGCCTGTTCGGCCTGGCGGGCCTCCTGGGCGATCCTGGCCTTCTCCAGCTGCGGGCCGGCGATGAAGTACTGCCAGCCGAGGAGGACGATGGCCGAGAGCACCACCGCCAGGATCATGTTGCGATTGTCACCCATGGTGCGGTCTCTTCTGTTCGCGGCGCGAACGATGGTCGTCGGAACCGGCGCGCGGACGAGCGGCGCTTTCGATGGCGCCGACCACGTCGGCAGCCAGGTCGGCGAAGGGCTGCGTGAGCGCGGCGCGGCGGCCGACCAGCACATAATCGGTCCCCGGCTTCGCCGCCAGGGCCCCGTGGAGACGAACGGCTTCCTTGAGGCGGCGCCGGATGCGGTTGCGCTCCACGGCGTTGCCGATCTTCTTGGTCACCGTGAAGCCGAACCGGGCCGAGGCGGGCTCGTCCGGACCGGCCTTGCGCGGCGCCGTCTGCAGCAAAAAGCCGCGCCGGGGCGTGCGGGCGCCCCGGGCGACTTCCAGATACTGGCTGCGCTTGGTGAGCCGCTCCATCGGGCGCATCCGTCCGCAGGGCCGGCCTCGCGACCGGCGCCGGCCGGACGAGGCCGCGGCCCGGGACGACCCGATCAGGCCGACAGGCGCTTGCGGCCGCGGGCGCGGCGGCGCGCGATCACCTTGCGGCCGCCCGGGGTCTCCATGCGGGCGCGGAAGCCGTGACGACGCTTGCGCACGAGCTTGGAGGGTTGGTAAGTCCGCTTCATGGGTGATGTCCGCCGACCGGCGGTCCTTCCTGGTGTTCGGACGGTGCGTCCGGCCCCAAGCGCCCTCTTCGGGCGGCTTCGCCGTACGTCGCGTCCTCTGACGGTGAACGAGGGCCGGCGCCTGCGGTTCGCGCGAAGGCGAGCCCGCGCGGGGACGCCGGGCGCCGGTTCCCAATCGATGCGGGCTTATACGGGAGCCGTTTCCGCCCGTCAACGGCAAGGGCGGCCGCGCGGGCGGGTCCTCCCCCGCCGAAAGCGCCGGGCGCCGATGATGCCGGGGAGCGCGCTTGACCGGTCAAAACCACTGATGCACGGTGCGCCGGCTGCCGCGAACCGTGGGGTTCCGCGGCCGGTCTCACGTCGCATCGCACCCGCCCGCCGGACGCAAGGACACCGTGTTCCGCGCCGGCGCCGCTCCGGCCCTCCGCCGGGGCGCGCCGTCACCCGCCGTTCCCCATTGGAGCCGCCCGCCCGTGTTCGTATCCTTCTTCCCGCGCCCGAAGGCCTTCTTCCTGTCCCTGGCGATCTGGACGCTGGTGGCCGTGATCGGCTGGTACGGCGGCGCGCACGCCCTCGGGGCGACCTTCGGGCTCGCCGACCCGCCGGACTTCGACCCGGCAGCGGCCGGCGCCGGCGTGTTCGTCTCCGGCGGCTTCCTGTGGTTCTACGTCTATTACGCTGCGGCGGTGGGCCTGTTCGCGGGCGCCTGGCAGGTGGTGGCCCCGCATCCGTGGTGGCGGTGGTCCATCCTCGGCTCCGCGCTCATCCTGTTCGTGACCTATTTCCAGGTGCAGGTGAGCGTCGCCATCAACAACTGGTACGGGCCCTTCTACGACCTGATCCAGGCGGCGCTGTCGCAGTCGCGCCCGGTGACCCAGGCCGAGTTCTACCTGCAGCTCCTCACCTTTTCGCAGATCGCCTTCATCGCCGTGACCGTGGCGGTGCTGACGCGCTTCTTCGTCAGCCACTGGATCTTCCGCTGGCGGACGGCCATGAACGGCTACTACATGAGCCACTGGCCGCGCCTGCGCCGGATCGAGGGCGCCTCCCAGCGCGTGCAGGAGGACACCATGCGGTTCTCCGCCACCATGGAGGGCCTCGGCGTCAACCTGATCGACAGCGTGATGACGCTGATCGCCTTCCTGCCGGTGCTGCTGCGCCTGTCGGCCCAGGTGACCGAGCTGCCGATCGTCGGCGAGGTGCCGCAGCCGCTCGTGGTGGTGGCGATCCTCTGGTCGCTGTTCGGCACCGCCTTCCTGGCGCTCGTCGGCATCAAGCTGCCGGGGCTGGAGTTCAAGAACCAGCGCACCGAGGCGGCCTACCGCAAGGAGCTGGTCTACGGCGAGGACGACGACAACCGGGCGCAGCCGCCGACCGTGGGCGAGCTGTTCGGCGCGGTGCGGCGCAACTACTTCCGGCTCTACTTCCACTATCTCTATTTCAACATCGCCCGGTTCGCCTACCTGCAGACCGACAACATCTTCCCCTACATCGTGCTGGCGCCGACCATCGTGGCCGGCAAGATCACCCTCGGGGCGATGAACCAGATCCTGAACGCGTTCGGGCAGGTGCGCTCGTCCTTCCAGTATCTCGTCACCTCCTGGACGACGATCGTGGACCTCCTGTCGGTCTACAAGCGCCTGCGCTCGTTCGAGGCGGCGATCGAGGGCGAGCCGCTACCGGAGATCGACCGGGACTACCTGCAGTTCCAGGCGGCCGGCAAGGCGGTGGACTGAGGGCGGCCGGTGGGCCGGGACTCCGCGGCGGGGAGCGGGGGGCGGCGGAACGCCCCTCCCCTCCGGCCGCGACCGCCGCTTTCCAACCGACGCCGGTTCCGATAACGGACGGGGATGTCCAGCGTGCTCGCCTCCATCGACCTCACCGAGATCGCCGTCCTCGTCGTCTCGCTTCTCGTCACCGGCGCCGTGGCGGGCTTCGTCGCCGGCCTCCTCGGCGTGGGCGGCGGCATCGTGATCGTGCCGGTCCTCTATTACGTGTTCACCCTCCTCGACATGGACGAGGACGTGAAGATGCACGTGGCGGTCGGCACCTCGCTCTCCACCATCATCGCCACCTCGGCTATGTCCATGCGGGCGCACTGGCGCAAGGGCGCGGTGGACACGGCCATGCTGAAGCGCTGGTCGGTGGCGATCGTCGTCGGCGTGATCGCCGGCACGGCGCTCGCCTCCAGCGTGAAGGGGCCGGCGCTGACGGCCGTGTTCGGCGCCGTGGCGCTGATCGTTTCGGCCCACATGGGCTTCTCCAGGCCGCACTGGCGGGTGTCGGACCACCCGCCGCGGGGCTTCGGCGAGCAGCTGATCGCCGCCGGAATCGGCATGGTGTCGGCCATGATGGGGATCGGCGGCGGCACGCTCTCGGTGCCGACCCTGACGCTCTTCAACTATCCGATCCACCGGGCGGTGGGCACGGCGGCGGCGATCGGCTTCCTGATCGGCATTCCGGGCACCATCGGCTTCGTGATCGGCGGCCTCGGGGCGGAGGATCTGCCGCCCTTCTCGTTCGGCTACGTGAACCTCCTCGGCCTCGCGCTCATCCTGCCGACCTCCATGCTGATGGCGCCCTATGGGGCGCGCGCCGCCCACGCCCTGCCGACGCGCAAGCTGAAGCTCGCGTTCGCGGCTTTCCTCTTCCTCACCGGCCTGCGCATGCTGGCCTCCTCCCTCGGCTGACCATCCCTCCCCTTCTGGAGACCGACGCCTCATGTTGCAGACGCCCCGATCCCGCCGCGGCATGGTCACCTCGCCGCATCACCTGGCGTCGCAGGCGGGACTCGACGTCCTGAAGGCGGGCGGCACGGCCGTGGAGGCCGCGATCGCGACGGCCGCCGCGCTGGCGGTGGTCTACCCGCACATGACGCACATCGGCGGCGACGGCTTCTGGCTGATCGCCGAAAAGGGCGAGGCGCCGATCTCGATCGACGCCGCCGGCCGGGCCGGCGAGGCGGCGACGCCGGACCTCTACCGGTCGCGCGGCCTGAGCGCGGTGCCGCTGCGCGGCCCGCTGGCCGCCAACACGGTGGCCGGCACCGTTTCCGGCTGGGCGGAGGCGCTGGCCGCCACCGCCCACTGGCAGGACCCGATGCCGCTCGAGGCGCTTCTGGAGCCGGCGGCCTGGTACGCGGAGAACGGCATGGTCGTCACCGGCATCCAGAGCCGGCTGACGGCGGAGAAGCGGCCGGAGATCGGCGACCAGCCGGGCTTCGCGGACGTGTTCCTGCCGGGCGGCGAGGTGCCGGCGGAAGGCGCGCTCCTGAAGCAGCCGGCCATGGCGGAGACCCTGCGCCGGCTCGCCCGCGAGGGCCTCGACAGCTTCTACCGCGGCCCCCTCGCCCGCACGATCGCGGCGGACCTGGAGGCGGTCGGCTCGCCGGTGACGGCGAGCGACCTCGCGCGGCACCAGGCGCTTCGCGTGGAGCCGCTGTCGGTGGCGATCCGGGGCGCGCGGCTCTTCAACCAGCGGCCGCCGACCCAGGGGCTGTCGTCGCTGATGATCCTCGCCCTGTTCGATCGCCTGGGGGTGACGGAGGGCGAGGGCTTCGACCACATCCACGGGCTGATCGAGGCCACCAAGCAGGCCTTCCTGATCCGCGACGGCATGATCGGCTGTCCGAGCGTGATGACCGTGGACCCGGCAGCCTTCCTGACCGACGGCGCGCTCGCCATGCGGGCGACCCGGATCGACCGGGCGCGCGCGGCCCGCTGGCCGCACGACGCGGCGCCGGGCGACACCATCTGGCTCGGCGTCATCGACGGCGAAGGCCGGGCGGTGAGCTTCATCCAGTCCATCTACTTCGAGTTCGGATCGGGCTGCGTGCTGCCGGAGACCGGCATCGTGTGGCAGAACCGGGGCTCGGCCTTCGCGCTCGCGGGCGACGGGCCGCGGGTGCTCGCCCCCGGCCGGCAGCCGTTCCACACTCTGAACCCGGCCATGGCGCTGTTCGACGACGGGCGGCACATGGTCTACGGCACCATGGGCGGCGAGGGCCAGCCGCAGACCCAGTCGGCGCTTTTCTCCCGCTACGCCATGTTCGGCATGCCGTTGCAAGAGGCGCTGACCGCGCCGCGCTGGCGCCTGGGCAAGACCTGGGGCGACGACATGACCAACCTCGTGCTGGAGAACCGCTTCGACCCGGCGCTCGTGGAGGCCTTGAGGGCGGCCGGGCACGATCTCGCCCTCATGGGGCCGTTCGACAGCGCGCTCGGGCACGCGGGCGCGATCGTGCGCCACGCGGACGGCACCTTCGAGGGCGCCACGGACCCGCGCAGCGACGGCGCCGTCGCGGCCTGGTGAAGCCGGCCGCCGCACGCGGGCGGGATCGGCGCCCGGCGCGCGGTGCCGGGCGCATCAAGACGGCGTGACAGGGCGCGCGAGACGCTTGCGGGGGGCGGCGGTGGCCGGCAAGGTCTCCGTCATGACCTCGTCCTTCCCCTTTCCCGCCGCCGCGCGATGAGCAGCACGAGCCGCACCCGACAGGCGCCTCCGACGCCGGGCCTCCGGCCGGCCGATGTCCGCCACGCGGACACCGCCCGCCTCAAGGCCTGCGAGGCGGACGCCTGCGCGCCGGCCCGGCCGCGCAGCCTGGTTCGGCGTCTCGCGCCGGTCGCCGCGCTGGCGCTCGTCGCCCTCGTCGCCTGGCGGATGGGGGCGCTTCATCACTTCACCCTGGAGGGCTTTTTGGCGAAACGGGAGGCCCTGGTGGCGGCCGTGGCGGCGAGCCCGCTGCAGACGTGGGCGGGCTTCGCGCTTCTCTACGCGGTGGTGGTGGCGCTTTCCGTGCCGGGCGGGCTGATCCTGACGGTGACGGCCGGCTTCCTGTTCGGCCCCGCGCTCGGGGGGCTTGCGGCGGTGGCGGGCGCGACGGCGGGATCCACGCTCCTCTTCCTCATTGCCCGGACCTCCATCGGCGATCTCCTGCGGTCCCGGATCCACGGCCGGCTCGGCTGCTTCGCGGAGGGCTTCCGGCGCGACGCGTTCAACTATCTCCTCTTCCTGCGGCTCGCGCCGGTGGCGCCCTTCTGGCTGGTCAACCTCGTTCCGGCGTTTCTCGGCGTCACGACCCGCACCTTCGTGGCCGCCACGGTGATCGGCATCCTGCCGGCCACGTTCGCCTTCGCGACCGTGGGCGCCGGGCTCGATTCGGTGATCGAGGCCCAGCGGGCCGCCAAGGCGGCCTGCCTCCAGGCCGGGACGTGCCACCTGACGCTGGACCCCGGCGCGCTTCTGACGCCGGGCCTGGTCGGCGCGCTCCTGGCGCTCGCCGCGGTGGCGCTGCTGCCGGTGGCCGTGCGGCGGTGGCGGCGACGGGGGCGCGGCTGCTGATGGAGACGCTGACGCCGGACCTCTGCATCATCGGCGCCGGATCGGCGGGCCTCAGCCTCGCGGCCGCCGCCCGGGCGCTGGACCTTTCCGTGGTGCTGATCGAGCGCCACCGCATGGGCGGCGACTGCCTGAACACCGGCTGCGTGCCCTCCAAGGCGCTGATCGCGGCCGCCCGGCACGCCCACGCGATCCGCCGCGCGGCCGCCTTCGGAGTGACGGCCGGTGCGGTGGCGGTGGACGGCGAGCGGGTGCGCGCCCACGTGCGCGACGTGATCGCCGGCATCGCGCCCCACGATTCGGTGGAGCGGTTCGAACGCCTGGGCGCGACGGTGATCACCGACCACGCCCGTTTCACCGGGCGCGACCGGCTGGTGGCGGGCGGGCGCGAGATCCGCGCCAAGCGGTTCGTGATCGCCACCGGATCGCGACCGGCGGTGCCGCCCATTCCGGGCCTCGACGGCGTGCCGGTGCTCACCAACGAGAGCGTGTTCGACCTCGCCGCCCTGCCGGAGCGGCTGGTGGTGATCGGCGGCGGGCCGATCGGCGTCGAACTCGCGCAGGCGTTCCGCCGGCTCGGTTCCGCCGTGACGGTGATCGCCCGCAGCGAGATCCTGCCCAAGGACGACCGGGACTGCGTGGCCGTGGTGCGCGACCGGCTCGTCGCGGAGGGCGTGGAGATCCGCGAGCGGGCGACCGTGGACCGGGTGGAGCGGGCGGACGACGGCATCCTGGTGACCGTCGGCGCCGCCGGCGGGACGGAGCGGATCCCGGCCAGCCACATCCTGGTGGCGGCGGGCCGGACGCCGGTGACGGACGGGCTCGACCTTTCGGCGGCGGGCGTCGCCGAGACGGAGCGCGGCATCACGGTGACGCCGACGCTCATGACCAGCAACCGGCGGATCTACGCCATCGGCGACGTGACCGGCTCGTTCCAGTTCACCCACTGGGCGTCGCACCAGGCGGGCCAGGTGCTGCGCACCATCCTGACGCGCCTGCCCCAGGCGGAGCGGCGCGACGCCATCGCGTGGGTGACCTACGCGGATCCGGAGCTCGCCCACGTGGGGCTCGGCGAGGCCGAGGCGCGCCGGCGCCACCGGTCGGTCAAGGTGCTGCGCTCCCCGTACGCGGAGAACGACCGGGCGCGCGCCGACCGGGAGACCGACGGCTTCGTCAAGATCGTGACCGGGCCGGGCGGGCGGATCCTCGGCGCGGACCTGGTGGGGGCGGCGGCGGGCGAGACGGCGGCGCTGTTCGCGCTGGCGGTCTCCAGCCGGCTGAAGGTGGGGGATTTCGCCCGCATGGTGACGCCCTATCCGACGCTGGCCGAGGTGGCGAAACGAGCGGCTGTGACATCTTATGCCGATACGAGTAAACATCCGCTGGTGCGCCGTGTGATCCAGGCGTTGCGCCGGACCTTATAGGGAGCCGGTGGCGACCTATATGGGAGGCGGGGCGCGGGGAGCGGGAGCGACGGGATGAGCGAGGGCGCCGAAACAGCCATGGAGCCGCCGGTGGCGGGCCGGCCGCACCGGTTGGGCCTGTCGTCCAAGCTGCTCGTCCTGACTGTGCTGTTCGTGATGATCGGCGAAGTGCTGATCTACGTGCCCTCGATCGCCAACTTCCACAAGACCGAGATCGAGGACCGGCTGCGCACCGCCACCGTGGCGGCCCGGGCGCTGACCACCACGGGAACCGGCGAACTGCCGCCGGACCTGCAGTCGGGCCTTCTGAGGGACCTGGACGCCTATGCGCTGGCGGTGCGGGTGGGCGGCATGAAGCGCCTGCTCGCCATGTCGGCGATGCCGCCGCCGGTGGCGCGCGAGATCGACGTGACCCGGCTGTCGCCGGTCGACGCGGTGCGCGAAGGCTTCGAGACCCTGCTCTTCGGCAACAGCCGTACGATCCGGGCGCTCGGCCCCTACCAGGGCACCGGCGAGATCGAGGTGGTGTTCTCCGAGACCGGCCTGAAGAAGGCCATGCTGGGCTATTCGCGCAACATCCTGATCCTGTCGCTGGTGATCTCCGGCGTCGCCGCCATCCTGGTCTATGTGAGCCTCCGGCGCCTGTTCGTTCGGCCCATGCAGCGGCTGGGCACGGCGGTGAAGCGCTGGTCGGAGGACCCGGAGGATCCGTCGCGCATCATCGTGCCATCCGGGCGGCGTGACGAGATCGGCGACGCGGAATTCCAGCTTGCCGCCATGCAGCGCCACCTGCAGGACGTGCTGAAGCAGCAGCGCCGGTTGGCCGAGCTGGGCCTCGCCGTCTCCAAGATCAACCACGACCTGCGCAATCTGCTGGCGAGCGCGCAGCTGATGTCGGACCGGCTCGTGAGCCTGCCGGACCCGACGGTGCAGCGCTTCGCCCCGAAGCTGCTCGGCTCGCTCGACCGGGCGATCACCTACTGCCAGGCGGTGCTCGCCTACGGCAAGGCCCAGGAGGCGCCGCCGGCGCGCCGGCTGATCGCCCTCCACCGGCTGGCCGCGGACGTGGGCGACGTGACGGGCGTGTCCGCCCACGCGAGCATCGAATGGGTGAACCAGGTGCCGCCGGACCTGGAGGTGGACGCGGACCCGGACCAGCTGTTCCGCGTGCTCCTCAACCTGGTGCGGAACGCCGCCCAGGCGCTGGAGCAATCGGGCGACGACGCACTCGTGCGGCGCCTGACGATCGCGGCCGGGCGGACCGGCGCGGTGGTTCGGATCACAGTGAGCGACACCGGCCCGGGCGTGCCGGCGAAGGCGCGGGAGAACCTGTTCAAGCCCTTCCAGGGCTCCGCCCGGCGCGGCGGCACCGGCCTCGGGCTCGCCATCGCGGCCGAACTGGTGCGCGCCCACGGCGGCCACATCGCGCTCGCCGACGCGGCGCCCGGCGCGGTGTTCGAGATCGAGATTCCGGACCGTCCGGTTCCCCTCGGCGAGGTGCGCCGCTCCCGCGCGTCGTGAGCCGGAAGGCCGCGAGAACCGGTGCCCGGCGACCCTCGCGCCGCCGGGCTATGTGGTTGCGGAAGCTTCGCTTTTCGATGAGCCGGCGCGTTTTCCCGACCCCGCCCGGACCTCTTCAAAAAGGGACTTGCAATCCCCCCCTCGACCGTCTAAACGTTCGGCCTCGCCGGGAGACACCCCCGACGACCCGGACCGGACGACGGCCCGGCGACATGATTGGCAAGCGCCCGTAGCTCAGCTGGATAGAGCACCAGACTACGAATCTGGGGGTCAGAGGTTCGAATCCTTTCGGGCGCGCCAGTCCTTAGAAAATGGCTTTCGTTTCAAAAAGCTCGTTGTTTTCCGGCACTTCTCCCGGGCTCGTGCTACACTCACGTGCTACAGGTAGGCTGGAATGGGCCGCATGAAGTATGTCCAGCGCCGGGCAAACCGGTTTGAGTTTCGGTTCCCCTTCCCCGACGACATTGCTGGTAAGCTCGTGCCTGTGCCATGGCCGGACGGGGTGGCTCCAGCGGTGAATACCAAATGCGGCCGATTCAAAACCGAGCTCGTCCGCTCGCTCGGGACCAACGATGTCAAGGCAGCCGAGCGCTCCGTTCTGCTTCATATCGCAGAGGCTCATGCTCTCGTCGACTTGGCACGGGCGCTTTTGGCTAGAGGTCCCGCCTCAAGTCTCCGCAATGACGAAGTGGCTAGCGCCGTCCAAAGCTTCGAAGCTGCGATTTTGCGCGGCGATGAGACACTTCGTACCGTTGGCATCGGATTAAACCTGAGGCGGCCTGGAGGATCAAAGCGTCACGACGGTTTGGGGATGACAGACGACGATCTCTCCCTTTATCAAAAACTGATCGAGTACCTCGACAAGGACGTCCGCTCGCAGCTTGCTCGAATGCGTCCAGGTGACCAGGTTGGGTTCATCGTAAACAAGGCAATGCATGAGCGCGGTGTTGTCCTTCACCCAGACGATCCCGCCTGGCGGCAGCTCGAGGTCGAGTTTCTGAAGGCGCAGCGCCGAGCGATAGACGGCATCAAGCAGCGACTGGCCGGGGAGGAAGTGCCAACCCCTCGTGTCGAGGAGAGCCCGAGCAGGCCTGGCGTAACACTCCGACAAGTTTTCGAACGTTGGGCCAATGGTGGTGGGCGGGGCGCTCGTAAGCCATCCGAAGGGGCAATCAACGAAGCTCGGCGATCGGTTGACCGCTTTGTCGAGCTCTACGATGACCTGCCCATCAGTGTAATTACCAAAGCGCATGGTCGCGCTTTCCGGGATGCTCTCGCACAGCTTCCTGCGCGGCTCCCCGACAATTTCCGCCGCCTGCCGCTCCCTGATCTTTTGAAGTGTGACCTGAATCGTTACCCGAGGCGCAGTGCTCAAACTGTCAACAAGACCCTCGCCCTCCTCGGCGGCATCCTGGCTCGGGCTGATAAGGACGGGTATTTCGAAGTCCTTGCGTCCTGGAGCAACCCCTTCCATGTCGGGTTCGAGATCGCCCTCTCGGAGCGCGAACCTTACGAACCCTTTAGTGCCGACGAACTGCGAAAGCTGTTCGCCTCGCCGGTATTCGTGCATGGAACTCGTCCGCTCGGTGGGCGAGGCGAGGCCGCCTACTGGCTGCCGTTGATCGCTCTTTATAGCGGTGCACGTCGGACCGAGATAGCCCAGCTACGGATCCGGGACCTTCGTCAGGGCGAGAATGGAATTTGGTTTTTCGACTTCACCGATGAGGGACATGAGCAGTCACTCAAAACCGCCTCGTCAGTCCGCTCTGTCCCGGTTCATCGTGAGTTGATCCGGCTCGGCCTCTTGCCCAGCAAAAACTTTCCACTCGTTTCGACATACCTTCAAACGCGCGTGTCGTGAGGCGCATATAGCCGAGGAGGTTCATCAAGCGCTGACCGGACACGCTGGCGGCGGGGTCGGGAGGCGCTATGGTCGGGAGCGCCGAACGGACGGCTCACTCGACTGCGGCATTCCCCTCAAGCGACTAAAAGACGAAATCGACAAGATTGTTTAAACGTATACATCTACGGAACCAGCGCCTAGATCCGCTCCCTAGAGGAGACGGCGGCCAGCTCTGTTTCTCCCTGTTTTTACGACGCTTTTTTGTGCTCGATGGAGCAGGAATGTAGCACGCCCATGGACCAGTGACCAGCGCCGTCCTACGCGCGGTAGCCGCAGCGACTACCCTCTTCGCTTGGCGTGATAAGCCTGGGCCGCTTGCGCCACCAGATCCCGTACGGAAGCATGTCCTTCGGCCTTGACCGCGCAAAGGTTCATTGCTTGGCCCGACAAGCTACAGCCGGAGCTGACCCACTTCGCACTCGAATACCAGAAGATGGCGGCCCTTTCAGCCAATCCTCACGCAATGTCGATCGGCTCCGCAACCCCGATTAGCTCCGCCGATTGACCTATGCTCCACCTGTGCACGCTTGCGCATAATCCGGTGTGCCTCTGCTCGCCGCTAAATGAAGGTTCGATGGCAGGTCAATCGCACTCAAAATGCGGCATGCTCGCAAGGGCATCGGGGGTTCGAATCCCTCTCTCTCTCCGCCGTTATTTGAGCTTAAGCTGCTGTATTTGCGCCGGTTAAAGCGTTTGAAACTTTTGTTGCCTAGTCTTTACCCCAACGCCGATTTGGCATCCAGAACCCAACGGTAGAGCGCTTTGCATGGCGATCTGTCGCTCGTTCAAGCCGGTCGTCTGCTAATGACCCGAAGCGGACATCAACCGACTAACTCTCTCGCCGATTGCCGTCACCGCGAGGATGATGACCTAAGCCCGAGCGATTGACCCACACGAATAATCGTTCAAGAATGGTCGCAACATGACGGTGGCGACAGTATCGCTGCCCTCACCGTTTAGCCGCTGTTCCATCTCCCCTGACCTGGAACACAGGGGTCAGTTCCTACTTGGGCGAGTACGATGCCTTTCCAGAAAAGGAAATGGCCATGGCGGAAACTTTCCCTGGTGGCGGGGTCATGGGCAACCGCGTGCGGACGCACAATTGGGCGGCGACATCGCTCGGATCGATCGAGACCTGGCCTCAGTCGCTCCGCACCACGTTGAGCATCATGTTGAACTCCGCTTTTCCCACCTACGTGGCCTGGGGGCCGGAACTCACCAGCTTCTACAATGATGCCTACCTCCCGATCTTGGGGAACAAGCCGGACAGCCTTGGCCGGCCGTTCGCCGAGGTCTGGTCGGAGGTCTGGCACGTCATTGGGCCGATCACCGAGCGCGCGATGATGGGCGAAGCCAGCTATTTTGAGGATCTGCCGCTGACCCTCATGCGCCGCGGCTTCCCGGAGGAGACGTGGTTCTCGTTCGCCTACAGCCCCATTCGGGACGAGACCGGAGGGATCGGCGGGATTTTGTGCACCGTTCACGAGACGACGAAGCGTGTTCATACCGAGACCGCTCTCCGCCGGAGCGAGGCACGGTTACAGGCCGTCGTCGATCTCGTCGCCGTCTCGCCCTACACCTGGAATTTGGCGACCGGCGAGCTGGACTGGGATGCCCGCGCTCGGGCGATGTGGGGCTTGTCCCCGGAAACGCCCGTCACCCTGGACGTCTGGCTGGCCGGCATCCATCCCGAGGACCGACATCGCGTCGAGGCAAATCTCGCCCATTGCACCGATCCCGCCGGTGACGGCGTCTACCACATCGACTATCGCGTGTGGGGCAACGATGGCGTCGAGCGCTGGGTCTCCACGCACGGTCAGACCATGTTCGAGCAGGGCCGACCCGTCGCCTTCATCGGGGCTGCCTTGGACATCTCGGAGCGCAAGAGGGCCGAAGCGACCCTTCGGGAGAGCGAGGAACGATTCCGGCAATTCGCCGAGAATTCAGCCGACGTTCTCTGGATCCTCGACTTCGGATCCATGACCCTGGAGTATCTCAGCGCCGCGTTCGAACCGGTCTGGGGTGAACGGAGGGAGGATGTGCTCGGCAATCCCGACGTCTGGCGCTTGCTTCATCCGGACGATCGACAACGGGCGCACGGCGCGCTGGAACGTGTCAAGCTCGGCGAGACGAGCACCGGGGAGTTTCGGATCATCCGCCGAGACCAGGCTATCCGCTGGATCCGAAACACGTTCTTCCCGATCAGGGATCAACAAGGGCGAATCTGCCGGGCCGGCGGCATCGCCCAAGACATCACGCGCCTGGACGGGCTGTTCGTCTACATCGTCGATCGCCCAGAGGTCGGCCGACAGAACATCTCCAATATCCTTCGCCACGCCGGCTACAAAGTCCAGGTTTTCTCTTCCGATAAGTCTTTTCTAGAAGCAGCACCTGCACTCGCGCCAGGGTGCGTCCTCCTGGAGATCCACCGCTCGGATGCGGACGGTCCGTTTCTCCTCAGGGAGCTCCGATCCAGGCGAATCGACCTTCCGGTTCTCGTCGTGGGGAACGCCGAGGGCGACGTGACCTTCGCGGTCGAGGTCATGAAGGCCGGTGCGGCGGACTTCCTTCCCGTTCCCTATGACATCGGTCATTTGTTGACCGCCGTCGCATCCGCCGCGGCCAGCCCGGCCGAAGACGGCCAACAGAGCGACGAAGCTCGCCGGGCGCGGCGGCGCATTGCCGAGATGTCAGACCGCGAGCGCGACGTTCTGGTGGGCCTTCTCGCCGGCAAGACGAATAAAAAAGGAGATCGCGCGGGACATCGGCCTCAGTCCTCGAACGGTAGAGACGCATCGGGCTCACGTCATGCAAAGGCTGGGCGTGTCGACCCTCTCGCAGGCAGTCCTGGTCGCAGCCTCATCCGGATTCCACGCCGCTTAGGGCAGGACCCCGTCAAAGAGGCCGGCTTGCGTCGTCGGGCTTTCGCTTTGCCCAGGGTTTTACCGGGGCGCTTGTGCCTGCCTAGAGATGCTTCGATTCGACGGTCTCGCCCACATGGCCAAAGTTTGGTGGCTGACCTCTTGCTTCAGCTTGGCATTCTTTTCCACCAGTTACTTCGGCCTCCGGATCTCTCAGCCAATCACTTCGTGACCAGCACGCGTGCAGATCCCTGTCGGTCGCGCACATGGACCGCGACGTCGCTCATGTAGCGCCGGAGTTCGACGCAGGCGCGGGAGTCGCCGAGCGTGAGATTCTCCAGCGTGATGGCCTGGAGAAAGTCGGGCATCGTTGGATCCTCGAACAGGATCTCGTTCTCGGGATGCCGCAGTTGCAGGCCAAGGCACGCGCCGAGCGCTCCGAAGACGGAGGCTGCCGCCCAGGCCTGCGGTGCGCAAGCGACCGGATACGCGGTCGGGCCGCGATAGGGCTTGCGCTGGAATCCGCAGAAAAGCTCGGGCAGGCGCATCGCGTCCTGATGCGTCGCTGCGCCGAAGAGCGCTCCCAGGATCCGCTGTGCCGCATCCATGAACCCGTAGCGGGTAAAACCCATCGCGAT
Source organism: Chthonobacter rhizosphaerae (assembly GCF_013839525.1). GTDB lineage: Bacteria > Pseudomonadota > Alphaproteobacteria > Rhizobiales > Pleomorphomonadaceae > Chthonobacter > Chthonobacter rhizosphaerae. The sequence goes on along the minus strand of NZ_JACDIS010000014.1, from coordinate 29,241 downwards.
GATCGCGTTGTCGTGGGGCCAGACGGAGCCGTTGTGGTACGAGACAGGATTGTAGCGCGCTTCGGTCGAAGCCAGCGTGCGGATGCCCCAGCCGCTGAACGCCGAGGGGCGCATCAGGCCTTCCGAGACACGGGCCGCGCGCTCCGGGGCGGCTATCCCGGCAAAGAGGGCGTGCCCGGCATTCGAGGTGCGGACACGACAGGGGTGCTTGTCTCCGTCGAGCGCGAGGGCGTAGGTACCAAGCTCCTCGCACCAGAAGGCCCGTTCGAAGCGCACGCGGATCTCCTCCGCCTCGTCGCGAAAGCGTCGCGCCTCGGCGGGCATCCCGAGCGCCTCGGCGAGAGTCGCGGCTGAACGCTTCGCGGCGAAGACATAGGCCTGGACCTCGCAGAGCGCGATGGGCCCTGATGCCATCGTCCCGTCGGCATGGAAGACCGCGTCGTGCGAATCCTTCCAGCCCTGGTTGGCGAGACCGCTCTCGGTCTCCCGCTGGTACTCGACGAAGCCGTCGCCGTCGCGGTCGCCATAGGTGTCGATCCAACTGAGCGCGGCCTCGACATTGGGCCAAAGGCGCCCGATCGTCTCACGATCGCCGGTCCGTTCGAAGTATTGCCCGGCGAGCATCACGAAGAGCGGCGTCGCGTCCACCGAGCCGTAGTAGCGCCTGAACGGCACCTCGCCGGCGTTCGCCATCTCGCCGTGTCTAATCTCGTGCATGATCTTGCCGGGCTCCGCGTCGGCGGCGCGGTTGAACCCCGTCGCCTGAAGCGCCGCGAGGTTTTCCAGGACCCCCCGCGCAAGACTCGGGTCCATCCAGGCGAAGAGCAACGCCGTGATGATGCCGTCCCGCCCGAACATCGTGCTGAACCAGGGGATGCCCGCATAGGGATAGGGGCCGAGCGGCGTCGCCGTGGTGACCGTATAGACGTCGGATCGAGCCCGTCCGAGCACCTCGTCGAAAAGTTCGTTCGATGTCGAGATCCGTGCCGCGCCGGCGCAGAGAGCGCGCCGCTCCCGTCGTACGCCGTGCAAACCCACGAGGAAGCGCTCGGGTTCCGGCAATGTCTGCTCGCCGCAGGCAACGTCCACGAACAGCACCGTTTCTTCGCCGGGCGCCAGTTCCACAGTCCAGGAAGCCCGATCGACCGTCAGGCGGGCGAGTTCCGGGCTGAAAGTGATCGCCGTTGCCCGCTCGATGCCGTCAAGCCCGGCATAGGCGAACTCCACCGCGGCGCGGTCGACAACACGGGCCGAGGTCTTGCCGCGGGCGCGGCGCTTCATCCCGCGCACCTCGAAGAGGTCTCGAAAGTCGGACCCGAACAGGACGTCCATCCCGAACCGGGCGCGCGCACTTCCGTAGTTGCGGATCTTGATCCGCTCGTAGGCGACGGCGCGACGAATGAACCGCGTGCGTTCGATCGCGATCGTGTCGTGGGGGACCGGTTCGCCCGTTACGACGAGGTCGGGATTCGTGAGGTCGATCGCGAGCGCCGGCTTGTCCTGATGCACTGATGCACTCAGAAGAACCAGCCGCTGGCCCTCGATCCTCAGCTCGAAACGGGACAGGTAGCGCGTGTCCTTGTAAAAGAGCCCTTCCGCCGTGCCGGGCATGGCGCCGATGTTCCCGCAGCAGTCGAGCACCACAAAGGCTTCGCCGTGCTTGAGGCTGTATTGCGGTCGATCGACGACGGAGGTCTGCGACGCGATCTCTTGCTCCGACCAGACGTTGCGGTCCCCGTCGGGCTGTGGGTGCTCTGTCACCTTGCTCTCCACCTACTTGCCGACCCGGAGCGCCGTTTCCGGGAAATGCGGTGGTTGTACCTGTGGAAAACGGAGGGAAGTCTCCGCGCCGCCGAGAAGCCGGTCGTAGAGGCGGACATAATCGTCTGCCATGCGCCCCGCCGTGAACCGCTTGTCGAATTGCTGCCGGACGCGGGCGCGTGGCAGGGCTATCGCCTGTTCGACAGCCTCGACCGCCCCGGCCAGGGAGTCCACGATCAGGCCGGTAACGCATATATCGACGATCTCCGGAACCGACCCGGCTCGCCACGCGATCACGGGCGTGCCGGCCGCCATAGCTTCGATCATCACAAGGCCGAACGGCTCCGGCCAGTCGATCGGGAACAGGAGCGCGAGCGCGTTGCCGAGGAACTCGCCCTTCTCGTGGTCGCCGATCTCGCCGACGAACTCCACGAGGGGGTTGTCCAGCAATGGCTGGATCACCTCCCGAAAGTATGCCTGGTCGGCGCTGTCGATCTTCGCGGCGATCTTGAGGGGAATACCGGCTCGCGTCGCGATCTCGATAGCCCGGTCGGGACGCTTCTCGGGCGCGATGCGTCCCAGGAACGCGAGGTAGTCGCCACCGCGCGCGATGAACGGAGCCGCCGAAGTCGGAAGGCCATGGTAGATCGTGTCCACCCAGTTCGTGCCAAGTGGCGCGAACACCCGCTGGTTGTTTGAGATCGAGACTAGGGGCATCTCGGGAAATGTGCGGTAGACGGGGGCGGAATCCGGCAGATCCATCCGACCGTGCGCTGTTGTGAGCCGCGCCTGCGAGGAGGATCGAAACACCGAGAACTGCAGGAGGTCGATGTGGAAGTGGATGACATCGAACTCGGCTTCACGACGGCGCACATCTTCCAGCATCGCCAGGTGACTCGCTGTCGGATCCCTGATCCCGGCAAGTCGCAGGCCCCACGGCACGCAGGCGACGAGCTCGGCCGCCGTCTCGGAGTCGCCGCTTGCAAAGAGCGTCACCTCATGACCGCGCTCGACGAGTTCCTCGGTCAACCATGAGACCACCCGTTCAGTCCCGCCGTAGCGTCGTGGAGGCACTCCCTCCGCGAGAGGAGCGATCTGCGCGATACGCATGAGCTTCATCTCCCTGGTCTGGAGAAAAGAAACGGAACGAACCCGGCGTCGTTCCTGGGGCTTCTCCCTGAGGGAAAATCCGTATTCTGAGCTGAACCGACCGGGAAATATGCGTCCGGCCCAGCGGTGTTCCGCGGCACGGGGCCTTTCGCGACTCGCGCCCTCGGACGAGTTGCTGCTGGTCTGAGGTTCGCGCCGGCTCGGGCGGCAGCTTGCCAGCCCCGTCATTCAGAAGACAGGCGGGCGAGAGATTCCCCATCTCCCCAGCGTCGGCATCGTGGAGAGCAGCACAAGGGGCGCGCTACAGGGTCGCCATGCCGCTCGGACTGCCAAGACCCGGCCGCAATCGCCCGGCACGTGGGTTTCCTGAGGGACCACCCAGGGAACGTCCCCTTGCCCGGTCAGTTTCCGGGTTCACCAGCTACGCTCGGCCAGGGATACTGTAGACGAGCAGAGCGGGCGGAGACATGCACAAGATTGGAATGCCGATGGCCTCGATCGGCCACCCTAAGGGGGGCGCGAGGCGCACTCCGGCCAGTGCGCGGGTGGTGACGACGCATAGTCGGGCCGCCTTACCGGGTGCGGAAGCGCAGCACTGAACATTGCAGGAAGTCAGGAGACAGGACCATGGCAGATGCTCCCCTCGACGGCCTCAGAGTCGCGATCTTGGTAACTGACGGCTTCGAGCAGGTCGAACTCACGGAACCGCGCAAGGCACTCGACGCGGCTGGTGCGCGCACCCGGATCGTCTCGCCGAAGACCGACCGCGTGAAGGGTTGGAACTTCACCGACTGGGGCAAGGAGCTGCCGGTCGATGTTCCGCTCGCCGAGGCGCGGCCGGAGGAATTCGACGCGATCCTCCTGCCCGGCGGCGGCATTAATCCGGACACGCTCCGCATGAACGCAGATGCCATCGCCTTCGCTCAAGCCTTTTTCGACGCCGGCAAGCCCGTCGCCTCGATCTGACATGGGCCCTGGACGCTCATCGAGACGGGGCGAATCCGGGGCCGTAGCATGACCCCCTGGCCATCGCTCCAGACCAACCTTCTGAATGCTGGCGTAGAGTGGCAGGACCGCGAGACGGTGATCGATGGCAACCTTCTGACGAGCCGCAAGCCGGACCGGGTACCTTGAAACAGTCCGTGTCCGCATCGGATGTCGCTGACTTCCTTCGGAGCGGACTGCCGTTGGTCCAAGAGGAACCGGCAACGATCGCGTGGTTCGCCATTCGGATGGGTCCTTCGACGTTCGGAATTTTCGACGCTTTCCCGGACGAAGCGGGACGGCAGGCGAACCGAGCCGGCAAGGTCGCAGCGGCATTGAAGGAGCGAGGCGCCGAGCTCTTGGCCGCGCCGCCCACAATCAAGCAAGTCGAGGTTCTGGTGGCGAAGTTGTCTAGCAGGTCGCCTGCATAGGTCTGGAGGAATGGTGGATGGCGCAGTCCAAGGAGGTGAAAACCGCGGGCGCGGAGCGCGGGCTCAGCCGCTTCGAGGGCTTCAGCGACGCGGTCTTCGCAATCATCCTCACCCTACTGTTCGTCGAGATCAAAGTCCCGGGATCCCCGCAAGGGCCGCAGGGCTACACTGACCTCGCCCGGGCCATGGCCGAGCAGTGGCGCGAACATCTCGCCCTGATCGTCTGCTACAGCGTGATCGGCGCATACTGGTTGCAGCACCACTATTCGGGCCGCATCTACGCCCGAAGCGATCACTGGTTCGGCGCGATCAACCTTATGTTCCTGTTCGCCGTTGGCCTCGTCCCATACCCGATCCGCGCCTGGAGCTTTCATCTTGGTACGCGATTCGAGGGCACGGCATCGGTGACCCTGGTCGCCGGACTCGCCTTGATCGCCTGCACCTGGATGTTCAAATGGTTCTACGCAAAGCCGGGCCGGCGGGTGATGGACGAACGCCTCGCGCCCGATTTCCTGGGGCAGATGACGCGCCGCTACGGGGTTGCTACGCTGATCCAGATCGCCGTCGTTCCTGTCGCCGTCCTCGCGCCGCGTGTCGGGGTCGCCATTGCACTGGCGTGCGTCGCCTTTTTCCTGCTGCCGCAACCCAAGCCGCGCTACAAGCCGGGCGAGGAGCCGAGCACGGAGGACGCATCCGGCCGCTAGCTGCTTGCGCGTGCTGCTCATCCTTCTCGATGAATGCCGCGACGTTCTGGTGACGATCGCGAGCCGAAGGTTCGCCGTGGCCGGCGCCAGTCTCTCGATCCACCAGAGCGAAGTGCGTGCGGAGTACACCGACCGGGAGCTCCAGCTTACCGCCTCCCTCAAGTTGCCAGACCTGAAAGACAAACTCGAAACGAGGCTGCTGCTCTTGCGACGGTGCCTTCTGGAAAAGAATGCACCAGTCGCTTTGGAGAGACTCGGGCGCGGGCACCTGCGGCTCGTGATCAATGGACCGCCTAACCTGGAATGGCGTCGTGATCTGAGACCCCGATGAAAGCGCCGGCTCGCCCTGTCGATCTTTGCTCACGTTTAAGCTTCTACCTAGGAGTGCTTAATCCTGCGGAGCGTCGGCCAGCGGCCAGACCCTGCATCGAAGCGGTATGTCCCTCAGGGTTCACCCGCGGCACATCCTCACATCCTGGAAGGTTAGAGCATCAAGTCCTGACGAGCATTCCCTCAGAGACCCGCCCTTGAAGCATCCGGTTCATGATGGGCCGGCTCCGCATCCTCCAGCTAGAGGAAAATGTCCCCCATGCGAGCACTTGTTTGGCACGGCAAGGAAGATATCCGTTGCGATACAGTTTCCGATCCTGAGATTGAGAACCCTCGCGATGCGATTATCAAGGTGACGAGCTGCGCGATCTGCGGGTCCGATCTCCACCTCTTCCATGACCTCATCCCCGCCATGTTGCCCGGCGACATCATGGGCCACGAGACCATGGGCGAAGTCGTCGAGGTCGGCAGCGTCGCCAAAGGCAAGCTCAACAAGGGTGATCGCGTTGTCATCCCCTTCACCATCCAATGCGGCGAATGCGACCAATGCCGCCGCGGCAACTTCTCCCTGTGCCAGCGGTCGAACCGCAAGGGCGACCTCGGCGACAAGGCCTTCGGCCACAGGACGGCGGGTCTGTTCGGCTATACCCACCTCACCGGCGGATACCCCGGGGGGCAGGCCGAGTATCTGCGGGTTCCCTTCGCGGATACGACGCACATCAAGGTGCCCGATGGGATCGAAGATGAGAAGCTCCTCTTCCTCTCCGACATCCTGCCGACCGGCTGGCAGGCGGCGGTGCAGGCCGACATCCAGCCCGGCGACACCGTCGCGGTCTGGGGCTGCGGCCCCGTCGGCCAGATGACGATCCGCTCGGCGATCCTGCTTGGCGCCGAACAGGTCATTGCCATCGACCACTTGCCGGAGCGTCTCTCGATGGCAAAGGCCGCCGGCGCTATCACCATCAATTTCGAGCAGGAGAGCGTCGTCGCCAGATTGAACGAACTCACCAAAGGCGAAGGGCCGCACAAGTGCATCGACGCAGTGGGTTCCGAGAGCCACGTCAATCCAGGTCAGCCGGACACGCTGCTCGACCGCGCCAAGCAGATGATGATGCTCGAGAACGACCGGCCGCATGTGCTGAGAGAGATGATCTACGTCTGCCGACCCGCCGGCGTTATCTCGATCATCGGCGTCTACACGGGGCTTGTCGACAAGATCCCGATGGGACAGGCGATGAACAAGGGCCTGACCTTCCGGATGGCCCAGGCGCATGTGCCGCGCTGGACCGGCGACCTCCTGCACCGGATCGAAGACGGTCAGATCGACCCCTCTTTCGTGATCACCCACAAGGTCAATCTGTCCGACGGGCCCGAGATGTACCGCACGTTCCGAGACAAAGCGGACAGCTGCATCAAGGTCATGCTGCGGCCTTAGAACCCATTTGAAGAGGTACGACCATGCCGCTCACCAATATCACTCACATCGCGCGATCCCACGGAGATCCCTGGGTCCTGCGCAAGGGCCCGAGTAGTCTCACGAGCGCGGACCAACTGGCGCGCGCGCTCGGCTGGTTCTCAATCGGGCTCGGCGTCGTCGAACTGATAGCGCCGGGCCGGATTGCGCGCACGCTCGGCCTCGAAGGCAAGGAAGGGACCATCCGCGCCTATGGCCTGCGCGAACTGGCGAGCGCCGTGCCCACGTTGTCGATAGACAAGCCGGTCGGTCTCGCCGCCCGCATAGCCGGCGACGCGCTCGACCTTGGAACCCTCTCAACGGCACTTCGACCGGACAACCCGAAGCGGAACAACGCAGCCGTCGCCACAGCGTTGGTGCTTGGAATCACGTTACTCGATATCGTCGCCTACGCTGGGGCCAAGGCCGTGCACAGCCGTGAGAGGGGGAAAAAGCGCGACTACTCCGACCGCGCCGGCCTGCCGAAAGGCCTGCAATCCTCGCGCGGCCTTGCCCGGAAGGATTTCAAGACCCCGCCTGACTACCGGGCGGAAGGCACGGTCGCCGACGCGCTTCCCGCCAAGGCGTCTTAGCAATGTTCGAATCGACCATCTCCCCGGTCGATGGATATCTCTGACCTCGCAAATAGCCGGAGCATTCTCTCGTCGGCCGGACTCGTGTCCCGGTTGGAGAATGCCCCGGTGCTAGCCGGATCGCGCAGGGACATCGCGTCATTCGAAAAGAGGGGCGGGTGGGCGGATGATGCTCTTCCTCGCTTGGAAAAGAGCACACTCGCCAATGAGCGACTCCAGGGATTCTCCGAGCGTCCGGAGAGGTCGCCCATGTCGAATCCAAACCCGGCGCTGCTCCTCGCCTCTACGAGTTCCCATCAGGGCATGAACCCTGCCCGTTCGAAATTAAGACAGTTCATAGTCACAAACGCCGCCTCCGACTTGTTTCGACCATCGCAGCTCAATGACGGACGCAGAAAGACTTCTCAAGATCAGCTCGGACAGGTACTCGTCAGCGAGGTGGAGATCTGGCAAGCCGCCTTTTGGAACTCTCTCGGGTTTCGCTGGAGACTAAAAATCCAAGACGACCCGCACACTCATCCTTCAGGTTCCCGATAAGACCTCCAGGCATTGAACGCTACAGTCTTGTGCCGGGCTCCATGATTTCGCTGACGAAGACGTTGACGGCAAGGTAAAGTGCGGTCATGCAGGTATGGATTTTCGTCCCCACCAATGTTCACTCGCTAGAGGTTGCCGGGCTTATGGACGTGTTTGCCGAGGCGAACACTCCCGCTGGACAGAGGTTCTACGACGTCAGGATTATTGCGGAGGAAACTCGCCCGATTTGCTGCGGGTCGGGGATGCGACTGCTGCCGGACTCAGATTACAAGGCCCTACCGGGTGCTCCCGACACTCTCCTCGTCGCCGGCAGCGTCGGCATACCTGATATACCGAACACGGGTGTTCTGGAGTGGTTGGCCCGCACGGGCCCCCGAGCTAGGCGCTTCGGGTCAGTCTGCACCGGGGCCTTCCTGCTGGGCGATGCCGGACTCCTCGATGGTCGCCGCGTCACGACGCACTGGCAATACGCTGCACTGCTGGCCGAGCGGTTCCCCGAAGCGATCGTCGACAGCGACCGCCTGTTCGTGCGAGACGACGTCCTGATCACGTCTGCCGGGTCAAGCGCCGCGATCGATCTGGGCCTTTCTCTCGTCGAGGAAGACCTCGGCCGAGCCGTTTCACTGTATGTCGCCCGTCGCCTGGTCGTCTATCTCAAGAGGCCCGGTGACCAGTCTCAGTTCAGCATACATCTCCTGGCGCAAGGCGCAGACCGGACCCGTCTCTACGACGTCCAACAGCATATCCTGAACCATCCTGCAGCCGATCTGTCCGTCAGTGCCCTGGCATCGGTCGCGGCCATGAGCGCACGCAATTTCACCCGGGTGTTCACGAAGGAAGTCGGGATCTCTCCCTCCGAATACGTCAACCTAGCGCGGATCGACGTGGCCCGAAGCCTGCTCGAAGGCACCAGTCTGTCCATTGGGACGATCGCGGCAAAGAGCGGTTTCGGGTCGGTGCGAGCCATGCGACGAGCCTTTCTCGCCCGGCTCGGCGCGACGCCCGCCGAGTACCGGGAGCGCTTCGAAAGTTCCGGAGACGGAGCACGTCCACCTTTGTCCTGAAACGACCCGAGATTGTCCCGAGCCGGTCCTGGACGCGCATTGACCCACCGGAGCGAACCGCGCCATTGCTTCGGTCATGAATGACGGCAAGAAACCCAGACCATCCCTTTCCGCGAAGCGCATGCCGAAGGTGCTCGGCAATGACATGGCTACGGAAACCAACCAACTTCTTCGCTCGACCCTCCCCACCCTGGTTGAGGAATTCTCCGACGGTGTGGCTGTCGCTCGCGTGCTTGGAGAGAATGCTCCCCTTCTCTACGTGAACAAAGCTTTCGAACGGCTGACGGGGTACGAGCGGCATGAGGCCCTCGGCAAGGACTGCCGGTACCTGCAAGGCAATGAGCGCGACCAACCTGAGATCGCGCTCATGAGCACCGCGATCAAGGCTGCCGAAGCGATCGACGTCACCTTGCGCAATCACCGGAAGGACGGATCGGTTTTCTGGAACAGTCTCAGCCTGAGACCGATCTCTGTGGGCGGCGAACTGCTCTATGTAGGCATCCTTCGCGACGTCACGACCATCAGGCAGACCGAGATCGCCCTGGAGCGCGCCGCGAACTTCGACGGTCCGACAGGGTGTCTCAACCGGCAATCTTTCTTGGTGGCCGCGGAACGGCGTGCCGCTATGCACCCCGGACCGGTGCTGTTCCTCAAGCTCGACGTCATAGGCTTCCACGACATCAATGCGGGATACGGTTTCGACATCGGGGATTCGCTGCTGCTTGAGACGGGTCGCCGACTGCGGGAGACCGGGGCGGCGCTGGTCGCCCGGGTCGGGGCGAACGAATTCGCTCTAACTTTCGAGTTGCAGGACGAATCAAATGCGCCGGCGATCGTGGAACGGGTGTCCGCTACTCTTTCACAAGATTTCGTGGTGCCGGGTGCGAACGCCTCCCTGAGGTTCGCGTTCGGCTTTGCAGTCGGCGATCCCGGCAGCAGTGCGGTTTCCGCGATCCGGAATGCCGGAACGGCACTTCATGCTGCCAAATCCGATCCGCTCAACGGGCCGCGGCGGTTCCAGCGTGCGGACGAGGAGGAGGCTCGCCGCCGCGTCCAGATGACCCGCGAACTCAGGGCGGCCATCAACAACGACGAGTTCACCCATCATTTCCAGCCTCAGATCGACCTCGCAACCGGGGAGTGGGTCGGGGCGGAGGCTCTCCTGAGGTGGAACCACTCTTTGTTTGGCAGCCAGCCCCCGGGCCGGTTCATCGACGCGGCCGAGAAGACCGGCCTGCTGCTGGATTTCACTGAGCGCGGGCTGATCGCCGTCGCGTCCTTTGCCCAACGCGTCAACGCGCACCGCGTCAGGCCGCTGAGGTTCTCGGTAAACGTGTCCGTCACCGAGTTCCTTCATCGCGACATTGCGGAAATTCTGAGCCGCGTTCTTCAACGAACAGGCGTTGAACCGTCGTGGCTTACGCTTGAGATCACCGAGAGCATGTTTCTCAACGAGACATCCAGTGTGTTGGAGGCTTTCCGCAGGGTACGCGATCTCGGCATCGGCCTCTCCGTGGACGACTTTGGAACGGGATACTCGAATTTCCGTCTGCTCGAAAAGTTTCCGATTACCGAAATCAAGATCGACCGGAGCTTCGTTGGCGAACTCACAGCGGGTCCCGCGAAGATGGTGATCGTCCGGGCCATGATCGATCTCGCGCGTGCGCTCGGCCTCTCGGTTGTGGCCGAAGGCGTAGAGACGGAGGCTCAACGCGCACTGCTCTCCGGAATAGGGTGCCCTTTCGGCCAAGGCTTCCTTTTCGGTGCTCCGGTCGATCGCGGCCGCTTCGAGGCAAGCCTCGGTGCGCAGTCGGATCCCTTCGGCAGTTAACAAGCGGTGAGACACGGCTCCTTTGGTAGTCAGGGCCGTTTGGCTGAGACGAAATGGCGAGCCGGAGAATAGAAGATGAACTTCTTGAGGCTTAGACTCGCTGAACTGTTTCGCCTGGTGTGGCGGATCTTCGCTGGCAGGAGCCCGCACCAAGACGAAGGCCCGCACCGATTGGAAATCGCCCCTGAAAAAATGGCAGCCGGACTTTGCTTGATTGCAGAGTCTCTCGGGTCTTCGGAGACAGCGGTTCTCGACGTCCTGCGGGAAGCGAGGATCGAGATCCGACGTGCGAACGATCAGTCGGATATACCGCGTCTCGTGAGCGAGCGGATGCCTGGCTTCGTGATCGCCAAGGCGGGACCGGATACCGCCCGGCTCGCCCGCGCGCTGCACGACGCCGGATACAAGGGGCCACTGCAGCCCGTCGGGAACGCCTCCTTACACGGCACACTGCCTCCGCCGGGGCTCCGCATCCTCCCGGCCATCGCCGGAGACGCCGTTTCCACCGAACTCTCCACCGTCCTCCGGGACGACGCGGTTTCTCGGTGCTCAAGCAACGGCGTGAACGTCGATCTGGGTCTGGCCATTCGCAAAGGATGGTTACAGTTCTGGTATCTGCCGAAGATCGATATGCTCCGAGGTCAGTTGCAGGGTGCCGAGTTGATTCCGCGGGTCCATCATCCCCGGTACGGCATCCTGGCGCATGACTGCTTTGAACGGGCCAGCCCTAACGATCTCAGGCTCCTCGGCTTTTCGGCGATTAAGGCGGCCGTGAAAGATTGGAAATCCTTTCTGCGCCTCGGCTTCAACATGGAGTTCGCGATCAACTTCCCGGTCGAAGTCTTTGATGGCCACGAGGTTGCCGCCGTCGTAGACGGCATCCGTCCGAGCCGGCGGTGCTGGAAAGGCCTGCGGATCGAACTTGATGCGGACATATTAGCGCCTAAACAAATCGAACTCGAAAATTTCAGGAAGACTGTCCGGGCAGAGCAGGTCACGCTCGTCCTCGACCGTGTCGTCAGCGCGGGGCAAATCGCTCAGATCAACAGTCACTTCACTGAGGCGAAGCTGAACGGCACGTTAATCGCGCGGTGTGCGGACGATCCGGAGAAGCAGAGTGAAATCCTGGCAATCCAGGCCGAAGCTGCACGAAAGAACGTTGCTCTCGTCGCCACAGGGGTAAGCCGCTTGGCCGACTTCGATTTCTTGAAGTCGAGTTGCGAGACGGTCCGATACGGCCAAGGGTTGGTATTCTCGCCGGAGGTTTCCAGGGCGCAGTTCATCCAATTGCTCCGGGCGCGCGCGCATCATCCACAGAGTGGTTCGATCACAAACGCCAGAAGTTCAAATCCTGGGCAATAAACTGCAGAGGCGCCAAGCCCGTTTCGCTCCGCACTGACTATAGCTCCAGATACTCCCACGGGCTACGTCTGAATGTTTTCGAGCGGAACCAATCCTCGATCTAACGCGCTGACATGTGAGGCGTCGCCCACAAATCACCGGCCGGGAGGAAATCATGGACCTCAGCGAGATCGCCTCCGAGATCCTTGATTTTCTTCAGGAGACCCATCGGCGGCCCGGCGCCCGGATCGCGATTTCCACTTTGGATCATCGCTTCGGTACCGATCCTGCAGTCGCGGCGGCCATCACGGAACTGCGCGTCGCAGGCTATTTGATCGCTCCGGACGCAGATACGGTCCAACTGACCGCGAAGGGCTTCGACGCGCTCTGATGCCGTGATTGCATTCCGGACGGGGAATGATCGCGGCTTAGTTGCCTTTGAAACCGCGGGCGGGACGAAGGAAGCCCGTCAGCGCAGTTCGTTCCTGCGTAAAATCCCTGAGGAACCGACCGGACTGCGTGTTGACCCGCGCACCTGATAACCTGCGGGCCGAACTGAACTCTGCACCGCGGCGAGCGTCTACTGAACGACGGAACGCGTGGGGGCGTGGCACAGCCAGCAAGGAGCCATGCCATGGCTGACGGACTGTGCGACATCTGTGGCATTCGGCCTGCGACTGTTCGTGCGCAGGTGGTCAGCAACGGCCAGCGCCAGACCATGGAACTCTGCGACGTCGATTACCGTCGTCTGGCGCGACAGCAGCGGCCGAGTTCGCCGCTCGAGTCCCTCTTCGGCGGGCGCGGCAGTCTGTTCGACGACTTCTTCGGGAACGACTTATTCGGCGAGAGCGGAGGGAGCGCGAGGCGAAACGGCGACCGTGGGGCGGCGTCCGTCGGGGAGGACGGCACGTCGGTTCCCGCCCGATCCGGGCGAGGACGCACGCGCGGCGCGGCAGCGGTGGGGGACCGTCTGAGCGAGCATGCCGAGGAGATCCTGCAATCGGCCGCCCGGCGGGCCCGCGAATTCGGCCGGCGCGAGGTCGACACCGAACATCTCCTGCTGGCACTGACCGAAAGCGACGTCGTCCGCACCATCCTCGGTCAGTTCAAGGTTTCGCCAGACGAACTGCGCGACCAGATCACCCGGGAAAGTCCCCAAGGTGATTTGGATCCGGAGGACGGCGGCGAGATCGGCGTCTCGCCTCGGGTCAAAAGCGCCCTGTCGCGGGCCTTCGCGGCTTCGGGGGAGTTCGGCCACTCTTACGTCGGCCCCGAGCACCTGCTCATCGGACTAGCCGAGGAAGCGGAGGGAATCGGACCCGACGTCCTGAACCGCTACGGCCTCACGCCGCAGGCCATCCGGCAGCAGGTCACCAAGGTGGTCGGCCGCGGCGCCGAGGAAGGGCGGGTCGACCCGCCCACCAACACCGCCAACCTCGACAAGTATTCGCGCGATCTCACCAGGCTCGCTCGCGAAGGCAAGCTCGATCCGGTGATCGGCCGGTCCAAGGAGATCGAGACCACCATCGAGGTTCTGGCCCGGCGCAAGAAGAACAATCCCGTCCTCATCGGCGAGCCTGGCGTCGGCAAGACCGCCATTGTCGAAGGTCTCGCGCAACGCATCATCGCGGGCGAAGTACCGGAGAGCCTGCGCGACAAGCGTCTCGTCGAACTCTCAATCAACTCCCTGGTGGCCGGCTCCAAGTACCGCGGCGAATTCGAGGAGCGCGTCCAGCAGATCCTCAAGGAGGTGACCGAGCGCGAGGACGAGCTGGTCCTGTTCATCGACGAAATCCACACCATCGTCGGTGCCGGCCAGGGCGGCGGCGAAGGCGGGCTTGATATCGCCAACGTCTTTAAGCCCGCGCTCGCCCGTGGCGAGCTCAACCTTATCGGTGCGACGACGCTCAACGAGTACCAGAAGTACATCGAGAAGGATGCGGCCCTGGAGCGCCGCTTCCAGCCGATCTTCGTGCCCGAGCCGACGGTCGCCCAGACCATCATCATCCTGCGCGGCCTGCGCGATACCCTGGAGGCGCATCACAAGGTCACGATCACGGACGAGGCCATCATCGCTGCGGCGGAACTGTCCGACCGCTACGTGACCGGACGCTTTCTGCCCGACAAGGCGATCGACCTGATCGATCAGGCCGGTGCCCGCGTGAAGATCTCGGCCACGGCCCGGCCCCCGGACGTGCAGGACATCGAGGCCGAGGTGCGGCAGCTCAAGCGCGAGCAGGATTACGCCTCATCCCGGAAGCACTTCGACCGCGCGTCGGAAATCCAGGCCCGGCACGATGCGCGCAACAAGGACCTCCAGGATGCGACCGAACGCTGGCGGCGGGAACGCGGATCGGCTTCAACTGAGGTGCGCACCGAGCATATCGCCCAGGTCGTATCCAAGCTCACCGGCGTGCCGGTCACCGAACTCACGACCGAAGAGCGCCAGCGCCTGGTCAAGATGGAAGAGCGCCTGCGCCAGCGCGTGATCGGCCAGGAGGAGGCGGTCAAGGCGGTTAGCGATGCCGTGCGTCTGGCGCGTGCCGGCCTGCGGGAGGGCCGCCGGCCGATCGCAGCCTTCCTGTTTCTCGGGCCAACGGGCGTCGGAAAGACCGAACTGGCCAAGTCACTCGCAGAAACCGTCTTCGGCGAGGAAGACGCTATGATCCGCATCGACATGTCGGAGTACATGGAGCGCCACGCGGTCGCTCGCCTTATCGGCGCGCCTCCGGGCTACATTGGCTTCGAGGAAGGCGGGCAGCTGACCGAGCGCGTCCGCCGCCGCCCATACTCCGTGGTGTTGCTGGACGAGATCGAGAAGGCCCATCCGGACGTCTACAACGTGCTGCTGCAGGTTTTTGACGACGCGCGGCTGACCGACGGCAAAGGTCGCGTGGTCGATTTCTCGAACACGATCATCATCGCGACATCCAACCTGGGTTCCGACCTGATCCAGCGGCGTCTCGACGTGCGTGGCACGGACGAAGACGACCACGCCGGCCTCAAGCGCGAGCTGATGGACGTGCTCCGCGGCCGTTTCAGGCCGGAGTTCATCAACCGCATCGACGAGATCATCGTCTTCCATGCCCTGGCGCGGAGCGAGATCCGCTCCATTGTCGGGCTCCAGCTCGAGCGGGTGAAACGTGCCGCCCGTGGCCAGGGCGTCGAGCTCGAGATCGAAGGCAGCCTCGTCGACCACCTGGCGGAAGCTGGTTTCCGGCCGGAGTTCGGGGCGCGCGAGCTGCGGCGCCTCATCCGCACCGAGTTGGAGACCCAGCTTGCACGCGCGATGCTGACGGACGAGGTTCACGAAGGCGACCGAGTGCTCGCGCGGTGGGACGACAACCAACACAAGACCGTGCTGGAACCCCGGCCCAAAGCCGAAGACGCCCAAACGGAAGCGGACAGCCAGAGCGGCACAATACGGCCGAGCCGAGGGCAAGGCTCCTAATCCAGAGCTGGCGATCGAGCCAGTAGCAAAGGATGGTACTCACCGCTCCATTCCGACCCGGGGGCCGAAGACGGCGGGTTCGAACCCGCACTGCTCCATGGAACTATGGATGCGGCGTTCGCGGGTCGTCCCTGTTCAGTGACCTCGCCGCCTAGTAGTGATTGTGAGCGCCCATGCGCCGAAGATGTCCGCTCCTGGCGCGAAGCTGACGCCGTCGCCGCTCCCTCACAGGCAGTTCTGTACCAGAGGTACTGCATGACATTTGCACTGTTTGTAACACCCTGTGTTCTAGCGTGCCGTACAACATGCTCATATCATGCCACATTGATTGACAACCGATGCCGCCGCCTACATCACAGGGCAGAACATCCGCGTCGACGGAGGACTGATGCGCTCGATCTGAGGCGGCCGCAGTACAACGTGTCGTGCCGATCCTACTTCGCCCCGGTACATATGCCTGCAGCACCTCGGAGAACGATTGCGGTTCGCGGTAGTAAGCGCAGGGGAATGTAGCGGGCCATAGCGGCGAGCAGCATAGCCGGTCCTAATAATTCAGCGAGAAAGCTTGACCATTCTGGCCCGAGGGTGCCCCATCTTCGGTGCGTAACCCCGTACAAGAGCACGTGCTTCATTGGCGGGAACTGGCCTGCTGAACAGATAGCCCTGGCCGAACTCGCATCCCCGGTCGGCGAGTTTGGCTCGTGCTCCCTCGCTTTCGATACCTTCCGCGACAACCGCGATCCCGAGGCTCTCGGCCAAACCAAGGACGGCGTCGACGATCTTCTCGCTTTCAGGGTTCTCCGCCATCGTCATGATGAACGAGCGATCGATCTTAAGACGGTCAAACTTAAGTTCCCGCAGATGGTTCAAGCTGGAGTACCCGGTTCCGAAATCATCTAGCGCGACGCTGATGCCCAGTCCCCGAAACTCGCTGAGGACATGGCGCGCGCGGTCGACATCGCCCATCAGGGCTGTTTCGGTCACTTCGATCTCGAGGCGGGACGGGGGAAAGGCCTCGCGCGTGAGGACGGCCAGTATCCTGGTCGGCAGGAATGGATCCTGCAGCTGGAGCGGTGAGATGTTGAGGGAGAGGTCGACATCCCAGTCTCGGGTATCCTGGCAAGCGCGCGACAGCAGCCGGGTCGCAAGCTCGTCGGCTAGGCCGAGTTGCTCGATTACTGGGATGAACAGTTCAGGGGACACCGACCCCCGAGTCTCGTCGTTCCAGCGGGCGAGGATCTCGAACCCTCTGATGTGGCCGGACCTCAGGTCCAGGAGAGGTTGGTAGTAGGGCTCTATCGCGCCGGAGAGAAGACCGGCTCGGACATCCTCTTCTAGCTTTGCCCGGGCTTTCCGCTCTTCGTCCATCAGAGGCTCGAAGTTGCGGTATGTGTTCCGGCCACCCTGCTTGGCCCGGTACATGGCGATGTCCGCGGCGCGGAGCACTTCATCTGCATCGGTTCCGTCAGTGCTCAGGAGGGCGATACCGATGCTGGCCCCGATCTCGACCTCTGCGTCTCCGACCGAAATCGGTGTTCGCATCGACGCGATGACCTGCCCGGCGAAGCCCGTCGCGGTGCCCAAGACATTCGCGCGATCCTCCGGCCGAAACAGAATTGCGAACTCGTCTCCGCCGAGGCGCGCCACCATGTCATCCGGTCCCGCCAGACGCAGCAGCCTTTGGGCAACTTCGCAAAGCACTTGGTCGCCGGCGGCATGACCGTAGGTGTCGTTCACCGGCTTGAAACGATCGAGGTCGATCAACAGCACGGAGTACCCAACGGATGTGCCGTTCGGATCATCGATGGCGGATGCGAGTGCGGCAGAAAAGGTTCGGCGGTTCGGAAGACCGGTGAGCGCGTCATGCCTGGCCAGTTCCTCGGCCGCTCGCTGAGCCTCGACGACGGCTTGGTGGGCGAGTTCCAGGGCGGCCGCGTTTGCGCTGAAGACGCCAAAGGCGCGAGCAAGAACTCCGATTTCGTCCTGGCGATTGATGGCCGGAACGCCGGCATTCCGGTCCCCGGACGCAAGGCGCGCCAGTGCCGACGTCATCTCGCCCAGCGGACCGGTTACCCGCCGCTGCACGAAGACGAGCAGACCTGTCGCGAGGATGCCGATGGCGAGGGAAATGATCCCAACGGAAATCAGGATGACGTCGCTGACTTCATCCGCGCCTTGCGCGTCCTTGCTGGCAAGCTCATGATTTACCTTGACCAGCCGATCGACGGCTTTCTTTGTTGCTGTGTAGAGCGCGTGCAGTTCGCTCCCGTCTCGGGCCGGTCCGTCGTCGTTTCCGGCAAAATCAGCGACGACCCACACCCGGTTAGCTCGCCTGTAGTCATGGAACGCGACGAGGAACGCGTGGACTTCCTCGTTGGGTTTTTCGTTGCTCAGCAGGGAGGAGTATTCATCCAGAAGGTCTCGGACCCTTATGGTGCTTTCCATGATCCGCTGCTGCGCCTCGACCCGGCCGTCCCGGTCGGGCGCGAGTGCACGCGAAATCTCCGCCATCCGGAACTCCGACACGGCGCTGCTGATCGCGCCGAGCAATTGGGTTCCGTTCAGCCATTTGCCTTCGAGAGCGTCGATCTTCTGGTCGACGATCCGCAAGCCACTCACGGTCGCGACGCCCATGATGACCAGCAGCACGACAAAAGCCGACATGCACCAGTTTATGGCGGCTTGGATTTTCAGGTTACCCATGGTGCTCTCGGCCCGGCATTGTATTCCGGACGTGAAGGTGCACTAAAACGATTAACTGCAGGTTCGAGCACCGGGCGGCGTGTTGGCTGCCCGGTTCGAACCGCCCGGCGAGCAAGACCGGCGATTCGACCGCATGATCTACTCGGTCATGCGGTTCCTCCGGCAGCATGTGGCAGAAGTTAACCGGCCTGTGTTAGACCGCCTCGGGTCCTGGTACTGCGACCTTGGGCTGGGGTGAAAGAAGCGCTTAGACGAGCCGGACTGGAGCTCAGATAAGATGTTTTGCTGCGCTCACGCCGACGGTTTGTTGCGCGCCCCGCAGCGAACCGTTGGCGCCGGCTGTGTGCACTCCAGGCCACGGCCGGCGCTTCCAAGTTCAAGCGTCCCGTAGGACATTCTCACCTGGGGAACCAATCAACATATGTTTGGTCATTCGGCTTAGAACGAGAGACGGATCGCTGTTCCGCGCCTCAACGGGGAGGCGGCTGAGGGGGCCACCAGCGTCAGTCGGTGCCCCCTTTTCACATCCAACGACCATCGTGAGAGGGGTACTCCGATGCAGATGGAATGGAAAACGGTGCCCGCCACTCTGGAATTCCAGAGTCATTGCGGAGGAGATGTCTTGGTCGGTGTTCATGATCGTCAGTGGTAGTGCCGCGAGCGTGGAAGGGTCGTGTCCCACTGCGTGGTGTAGTTCGACGGTAGCGAAGCTGCCTCGTCCCCCGCGGCACCTTGCGCTGTGTTGAGCGGTGCTGACCGAGCGTCTTGCAGGCGCGGTGACCTGCCTCTGCTTCTTTCCTCCACGTGGCGTTACAGTCCGGCCTGACGAGGGACGGACAGATGAAGCGAGCACGGTTCACTGAGGACCAGATCATCGGGGTGCTGAAGGAGCACGAGGCGGGCGCCAAGGCTGCGGACCTCGCGCGGAAGCACGGGATCTCCAAGGCGACGCTGTACAACTGGAAGGCCAAGTACGGCGGCATGGACGAGTCCGAAGCCAGGCGGCTGAAGACGCTCGAGGAAGAGAATACGAAGTTGAAGAAGCTGCTGGCGGAGTCGATGCTCGACGCGGCCGCGCTTCGTGAGCTTCTCGCAAAAAAATGTTAGGGCCCGCCGCCAAGCGCGAAGCGGTCGCGCATCTGAAGGCCGTGCTGGGCCTTTCGGAGCGACAGGCCTGCAGCATCGTGTCGGCAGATCGGACGATGATACGCTACCGCTCACAACGCCCGACGGACACGGCACTACGCGAGCGTCTGCGGGCTCTGGCGAACGAACGTCGCCGGTTTGGATACCGTCGCCTCTTCGTCCTCCTTCGCCGGGACGGCGAGCCGTCGGGCATCAACCGGATCTACCGGCTCTACCGCGAGGAGGGGCTGACGGTGAGGAAGCGGCGGGCCCGGCGGCGCGCTGTCGGTACCAGGGCGCCGATCCTCGTCGAGGCGAAGGCGAACGCCCGCTGGTCGGTCGACTTCGTCCATGACCAGTTGGCCTGCGGGCGGCGCTTTCGGGTCTTCAACGTCGTCGACGACGTGACCCGGAAGTGCCTTGTCGCGATTGCGGACACGTCGATCTCGGGGCGGCGTGTCGTGCGGGAACTGACGACCCTGATCGCCCGGCGTGGCAAGCCGGGCATGATCGTCTCCGATCATGGGACGGAGTTCACCTCAAACGTTATGCTCGCCTGGGCGGACGACTACAACCGGAGCCGACCTCACTCGGCTCTCGGCTACCAAACCCCGGCCGTCTACGCGGCTAATCTCACCGCAGTGGCCGATCAGCTGCTCAACGCCGAACAGCTCCGCCGATCAACCATTGCTCCAGCTGCGCCACATGGCGCACAATCCGCCGAGGTTCTAGTCGCCGCTGGATGCAGGTTTAGTGGCAGGTCAGATGCACCCGCCCTCAAACGATGCCCTCAAGCCATTATCACCTTCCGCCCCTACGGTCTGGTTCGAGGATCACCCGCCTTAGCTTGGCGATTTCGGCATCACGCTCGGCGAGTGCTCGTTTGAGCTCATTCGCCTCTGCGAGAGCGTGCAACAGTTTTTTTGCAAGATCTCCTACATCGCCGTACTTGCTTTGGTATGCGGCTGCAAGTTTCCAAGCTTGTCGATCCATCATACTGCCTCGCCGGCGATGTTCTCCGGGCAAGCCGCCTCGTGTGGTTCAGTTCACTCGAGAACGACGATTAACACTAGGATTCGGCGCATCGGAGCTTATTTTGATTGAGCATGAGATCGAGGCTCACGTCCTCGCTACGAAAATGGCTACAGGATAAAGCTCCGGCGCTGGGCACGGCGACGCGTGACGGGAAGCTGCAGAAAGACCAGTGCCCGCATTCGGAGATTAGCCCCTTCAATGGTCGTGAGGATCACCGGCACGACCTTCAGGCGAGCCGGGAAAACACTGCGCAAAAGTGCGTCGCCTGCGATCAGGCCTTGGCTGGTTTGACTCTGATGCGCTTGCATGTGGTGCCGAGCCTCGAGTCGAAGGCCACAGTAACAGCCGACAACTCCGATGCTCCTACAATGCCCTCGGCTCTGAGAGACTCCACCGCCTCTTCGATCAACTGATCCGAAATTTCGTCCGGCCTATACACGATAACCCGAACAGGATTAGATTCCCCAATGCGAGCACTGGAGTCCGGCCCGATTGATGCCTGCAGCGACTCGAGGATTTTGGCCCGGTCCATGTTTCACCAACTTCTTTGCTCATAGTCGTTCGACTAACTTATCGGCATATGTTCTTAGCGCCCGCACGCCGTCCTCAGAGGATCTTGTGCCTGCAACGGTTATTTCCCAAAGCCGCCCTATTTAGGGGCTAATTCCGAACCGGAATTGTTTCCTGACCACGTATAAAGACCTTAGCTGCAGACGTTGTCACGATATGTCCGGCTGTCTTCCAGACTAGTTTACCTACTAGAGCGTTTCCTCTTTAATTCATGTAGCGCGCTACCGTTCCATTCAGACTGTGCTGAACTTCAGCGAATTAACATATGTGAGTACTTTGCCGGGGGCGGTGCAGCGTTCGGATGCTGACCGCAATCCGGCGTGGTATAATGCTTGCTGGACGCCCGGTTTTGCCGGCGTAAAATTGGTGACTCGCCATCTAACTGTGTTTCGGGTGCGATTTTTACCCCGTGAGCGGGAGATCTGGAGTGGCCCTTGCGGCCGACAGGATCCGGTCTTCGAACTGACAGGGGTCCGGGCTTTCGAAGGATGAAAGCCCATGAGCAGACACTGCACCCATAGCACCGCGCTCAAACGGCAGGCCGCCCAGGAGTATCTGGCGGGCGAGACGCTCCACGCGCTCGGCAAACGGCACGACCTCTCGCGCAACCTCATCCGGATCTGGCTTGAGATGCATCAGGCCGGCGCCTTGGACGAGGAGGCGGTGGCGGCCGACGTGGGCCAGGAATACGAGACACGGACCGCTCCCCTGGAGCGGCTCGTCGGCAAGCAGGCCATGGAGCTCGAGCTTCTGAAGAAGGCTCTGAAAAACGCACCGCGCGCGCGAAGCGGCAGTACCTCCGTGATCACCGGCCCAACAATCTCTCCATCTCAGACGGATGCGAACTGATGGGGATCGCGCGCTCCACCTACTACTACGGAGAGGCCAAGGCCTGCGATGACACGGCCGTCGTCGAGGCGATCGCAGCCATCTGCGAAGCGTTCGAGAGCTACGGGTGGCGGCGCGTCCGCGCGGCGCTCTGGCATCAGGGTCTCGTCGTGAACTACAAGAAGATCAGGAGGTTGATACGCGAGCACGGCCTCTAACCCCGCACCCGCCGGTGTCACGTCGCGACCGCCGACAGTGACCACGACCACCCGATCTTTCCCAATCTCGTCGCGGACCGGCTCCCCGACGGTTCAGACCAGATAGTGAGATTGATGTTGGAATGCCAGGTCATGATCCAAAGCGTCGGCCCTGCATAAATCGTTGCCGGACGACATACTTCAGATCGTTGCCCGCAGTGAGCGCCAGCACGACGTAGCCCAAGGGAAAACTGCTTTTTGACCCTGAGAAACCTGGAGTGCTGCCGGCGAGAGCGGCTCCCGCCAGCTAGCTTCGACTATTACGCCGCAGGTTCGGCCTTCTTGCGGGGCGTCCGCTTAGGGGCAACCGCCGCGGTCACAGCCTTCTTCCGTTGCTGACCAAGGCCCATGCTCTTGGCGAGCTCCGATCGGGCCGCCGCATAGTTCGGCGCCACCATCGGATAGTTGACCGGCAGGCCCCACTTGGCCCGGTACTCGTCCGGCGACATGTTGTGGTGTGTGTGCAGGTGCCGCTTCAGCGATTTGAATTCTTTCCCATCCTCCAGGCACACGATGTAGTCCGGTGTTACGGACTTCTTGATTACTCCAAGCGGTTCGTGGCCGCCTTGTTCGACCGGGCACTTGTAGCATCACGAATGGTCAGGCGTCGCCAGAGCTGCGGCGGTGTGTTGTTTGCTAGAGGAAAAAATCAGGACAACATGCCCTGACGTATTGCATCCTGAACCGGCCCTGCGTGGGGCCACGCGCGGGGTGGAGCCGGCCGGCGCCTGCCAGTTCGCAATCACCTGCGGCGCCGGCCGGCTCTGAGCGATAGCGCGAAACGCCCCGCTACACGCATATCGCGAAGCGCTCTCTTAAATCACAAGCGGAACCAAGAAGCACAGCTAAGCCTTTTTTGCTCGTAATGGTCAACTTTCCGTCGTGCTGATGAGTTGTACGATGAGGGGAGGATCAGTTCAGCTTGAGGAGATTAGAATGTCACACTCCCAAGAAGCACTCGTGACCTTCACTCATCCATTCACCCTGACCGGTGTGGGCTGTGAGCAGGGCGCAGGAACGTATCGCGTCGTTACGGACAATGAGGAGGTTCCAGGCCTGTCCTTCCTCGCTTTCCGCCAAACCGTCCGTCTATTCACGCCGCCTATCGGCCATCGAGGCGGTCTGCAGGAAGTGTTTGAGATTGATCCCGGCGAGTTAGCGGCTGCCATTGAAGCCGACCGCCGCTGACCGGCGGTATGCGGTCATCCGTTGCCCTACAACATTGGATGCCCGGCATGCTTAGGCTGCAACGCGAGGGGATAGCTTGCCCGATTTTGATCTCGGAGATAGCCAGCCCACTCAGGAGACTAGGTAATCCGCAGTGTCGTCGGGCATGATCCACTTACAGCGTGGCGATTGCGACCGGACAGGGAAGATGGACGACATGCGAATTCGACACCGGACGATTTATCGCTATAACGCTCCCGTCGCGCTCAACCCTCATCGTCTGCTCCTGCGTCCTCGGGACGGGCTTGCGGTGCATGTCCGCCGATGCGACCTGCAGACAACCCCCCAAGCGTCGCTGAGTTGGGCCGAAGATGCGCTTGGAAACGCGGTCGCGACGGCAACCTTCTCGTCCATGGCGGATCACCTCGTTATCGAGAGCGACGTGGATCTGGCCGTCTCGTCGCCGCCTTGGCCTGTTTTTGATATCGCCGGCTCCGTAATCCAACACCCGTTTTCCTATGCCTCTGCGGACATACGGGACCTTGGAAGCTTGATTGTGTCTAGCTATCCCGATCCCAACGGTGTGCTAGCCAACTGGGCGCGTGGCTTTGTTGCGAGCGCCCCGACCAATTCCCTAGCGCTGCTTCGCGACATCAACTTTGGGATTGCCGGAGCCTTCTCGTATGAGGCCCGGGAGCCGGAAGGCACGCAGGCTCCACTCGAAACGCTAGAAAACAAGCGAGGCTCCTGCCGGGATTTCGCTGTTCTCTTCGTTGAGGCCGTGCGCTCGCTTGGGTTCGCTGCACGACTGGTGTCCGGCTACTATCACGACCGAAACGCATCAGGTCCGGCCCGTTCGACCCATGCGTGGAGCGAAGTTTTCCTTCCAGGGGCTGGCTGGATCGCCTTCGATCCGACAAACGCCGCCATGGGAAGCTTTAACTTGGTCCCTGTCGCAATTGGAGCCGACATGGACCGGATCATGCCAGTCAGTGGGAGCTTCACAGGTCCATCCGGTGCCTACATCGGGATGACGGTCGAGGTTTATATGTCCGACTGACAGATTTCGCGGGGTGACGCTCCGCCCGATGCAGGCGCCCACTAGAGGACAGTTGATGAGGCGCGGGATCGCTCAAAAGGAGGCCCCCCGGTGGCAGCAGGGGGCTTCCTTCATTAGCTATGCCTCGAGCGGAAATCACCGGCCGATTGGGAGCAATAAATTTGTTGATTTTCCGCTCCTACCACCGTTTGAACTTTGGATACGGTTCGGGCGGAGACGGTAGCTTGAGGGGATTGTGGGCTTATGCCCACGGCGTCGCCCGGGACTTCTCCCGTCCAGGTAAGCCGACCGACAACGCCTTCGCAGAAGCCTTTAACAGCCGCATTCGGAGCGAGTGCATGAACGCGCACTGGTTCCTGACCCTTGCCGACGCGCGCGAAAAGTTGGAGGCTTGGTGCAGCTACTACAACGAGGAGCGCCCGCATGGGGCGATCGGGAACAAGGTCCCGATCTCGTTGCAGAACCCCGGTGGCACAGCCAGCCCGCCACCGTGATGAAGACCGGAAACTCTAACATCCGGCGCTCCAACGTTGGGGTTCGGTCCAACGTCAGGCCGGACTCTAACCCGACGTGGAGGAAAGAAGCAGTGGCAGATCACTCCAACACCAACGCCCATTCCCTTTAGAACCGCCAGCAAGTCCGCCGACATCGGCGTGGGCGACAATGCTCGACGCGTTTGCCCGCGCCGACATTGACCACGAACCCGGGCGCCGGGACGAGGGAGAAGATTGCGGGCTTAACCGCACTCGGTTCGTTACGCAACGAGCAGTCACCCCGCCAACACGCAGGTCTTCGGCTTCTCTTCCCTAGAGAGGCGCTGGCGTTCCAACACCATTGTGGTCTGGCCTAGCGCGGCGAACTCGTCCACAAAGACGTCGTATCGCTCCCAAGCTGCGGCAAGTACGGCCTCCGCTCCGTTAAAGGTGTCCTCCGCCGAGGCCTACGCGGCCTCCACATTCTGCATCAGTTGCAGCACCTCATCGTGACTGGCCGTGCTAAGTACCTCCGACCGCTTGAGTGGCCATGAAACTGGCAGTCGGCAACCGCGGCCGGACAACCCGGCGCTCATTGCCGTAGTCGTGCCGTGACCGTGGTGCGCGTGCCCTGTACCATTAAAAGCTTAACGGGCTACCGCTGCACCTAGACACATCAGCGTTCGCGCGGCAGTGTCATTCGGCACATCCTTCGGTCTAGCGAGGAGCGCCAAGGAGACCATGGTTTTCTGTTAAGAGCCTGCCGTCCAGCGGTGGATAGGCACGGAAGGCATCGCAACAGACGATGGCGCGCGGAAGTCCTCACATGGGTTGCGCTACGACTTCCACTGCAACTTAGGCCGCAGCGGCATTCGCCGAGTCCAGCCGCACCCTTATGGAGAAATGGAGCCCGTTCTCCTTAAATTCTGATCGGCCCTCGCCGATGGATGCGATTGTCCGTTCAATAAGGCGCGATCCGAACCCGCGGGACGTGGGTTGGACGATAGGCACTGCCGCCGACTCCACCCATTCCAACTCAAGCGAGGGGCCAGCACCCTCCCGCCACCAGATTGAGAGTCGCCCGCCCTCGTGCGAGAGGGCACCGTACTTTACCGAATTTGTAGTCATCTCGTGCGTGATCAGGCATAGCGAGACCGCTACCTCGGCCGGAATGCGGATGTCTGGCCCGGTCATCTCGAGGCGACCTGGTTCCGCAAAATGGGACAACTCCGCGTCCAGAATGTCCCTTAAATTGACCGGTAGCCACGAGCTGCGGGTCAGTAGGTCATGCGTGCGCGCGAGGGCGGCAAGGCGATCAGTGAACTTATCGCTGAACTCCTGGCCGCCGTGCACCCCCTTTGCAGTCTGCATCCCGATTGCCTGCACCACGCTCAGGGTGTTCTTCACGCGGTGGTTCAACTCAGCAACGAGGACCTCCTGCCGCCGTGCGGCTAATCTCCGCTCGGTGACGTCAGCGGCCGCAAGCAACCGCAGAGCTCGACCGTCAGGAAGCGTTCCAAGGGCAACGACGCCGAACTCCCAGAATAGTGGCTCGCCATCCACATTCCTTAGCTCCCGCTCTGCCCGGGTCGATCTGCCGCCGTCTGGAACAGAAAATGGGTTTAGGACAGGGTCTACTTCGCCCTCCAGCTCGCGTCCGAAGGCGTTCCGGACCCACTCTCTTGCGCACCGGGTTGGCGTATGGCCGGAAAGGGTCCACCAGCTCTCGCTGGCTTCTATAATTTCCCCGCCCTCCGCCTGGAGCAGGAGAGGATAGGGCGCTTGTCCGATGATCGTATGAAGCCTTTCCTGGCGTGTTTTTAGCTCCGTGCCCATTCGGTCGAGCGCTTCCGCAATTTCGGCGAATTCGCGGCCCGACGGCCGAGCGGAGTTTGTTTCCCGGCGTCCTTCGCGCCAAGCGTCCGCGATCCCGATCAAGTGCGAGACTGGGCGGCGGACGAAATATCGCCCTGCTGCAATCGCGCTAGTCACCGACGCGAGAAGGCCGACCGCAACGACAGCGAGACTCTGTATCCGGGACCGGTTCACGGCCGCGAAGGCGGCCTCCTTCAGGACGCCCGAACTGACATAAAGCCCCCGGATAGGAGGAGCGCCCGCCGGAACGTAAGCAAGGATGCGGGTCGCGCCATCCTGGCTGAGCACTTCGGCCGTGCCCGGAGTGGAGCCCGTGACCCACGGCAGAAACTGGTCAGGTATTTTATGTCCTATAAACTGGCTGGGCAGGGGGTTCCTGGCGAGGATCACTCCCTGGCGGTCTGCGACAGTCAGAGAGCTGCCAGGCGTCAGGTCCCATTGCTCAACGATCCTGCTCAGGTATTCAAGATCCAGATAGGCGATGGCCATGTTCCTGATCGAGCCATTTTGCGCATGGTTCGGCTGAGCGATCGGTAGCACCTGACGCCCTGTCACCCTATCCACGGTGTACAGACCGACATGCGTCTCGTGGGACGCGAGCGCCTCCTTAAAGTATTCCCGATCCGAAAAATTCGGCTGACCTTCAACAAGATGGTTGCGACATATCAAGGCGCCGTCGGGACCGACAACCCCGATCGAGTAGGTCTGCGGCAGTCGGCGTACGACCTCAGACAAATATGCCGTGCATTGCTCTCGGGTGCCCAGGACGGCTGGTGACACTGCAACGGCCACAAGCATCGTCCTCACGCTTTCAATGAGTCGCCCCATCTCCGAAGCGGCGCCCTGAGCCTGACGGCGGACCTGATCGGCCACCTCTACCTCGCGGGCGGACCTGAGCTCATGTTCAAGGAAAATGACGACCGCCGCGACCGGAAACATCGCGATAACCGCAAATAGCACGAGACGTTGACTTAGGCTCACTCGGCCCTCGCTTAGCGACCATAGCTTCAATGAGACTGTATAGCTGAAATGGTTTACGCCGTTGATCCGGTTCGAATTGACAGGGACCCAGGGCTCCGAAGAACGCGCCGCGTACCTGCCGAGAGTTATCGAAAGCCGCGGGGGAGGCTTGGTGACCTTGCCCCCTGGAATGCCCTCGCTCAGAAGCTAGGATCCGTCGATGAGGAGACGCAGAATGCGCAAGAGCCGGTTCAGCGAGGAGATGGGGTATTCGGTCTCGATCGCGTGACCCTGTTTGCTTAAGCGCGTTGGTATCTGCACGATGTCAGGCCGAATCCGACCAGGGAGGAGCGCTATGGTCTACGTCGGCCTCGATGTCTCGCTGAACTCCGTTGCGATCTGCGTGATCGACGGCGGCGGTAAGGTCGTCCGCGAAGGGACCACGTCTGCGGACCCGCCCTCGATCGCTGGTTTTCTCGGGCCGTGGTCAGGCGCGATCGAGCGGGTGGGCCTCGAGGCGGGGCCGACGTCGGAGTGGCTAACCGCCAATTTGCTGAAGCTGGGCTTTCCCGCTGTGAGCATGGAAGCGCGCCAGGTCAAGGCAGCGCTCCTTGCGATGCCTGTGAAAACGGATCGGAACGACGCCCGCGGCATTGCTCAAGTGGCCAGGACTGGATGGTTCAAGCCGGTCCACGTCAAGAGCATCGACAGTCAGCAGGCGCGCACCCTCGCCGGCGCTCGCAAGCACGTCGTTCGTTCTGTTGCCGCTGCTGAACATGTCATTCGAGGGTTGCTGCGTCCCTTCGGGCTGAAGGTAGGAGTGGTGTCGCGGATATCGTTCGCCGCACGTGTCCGCGATCTGGTCGCAGGAGACGCCATGTTGGCTTCGATCATGGAGCCGCTTCTCGCCGCACGCGAGGCGCTGATGCGGGAGTATGCCCGACTGCATCGCCTTGTACTGAAGATTGTCCGCGGTGACGCCGCCTGCCGCCGCATGATGACGATGCCGGGAATAGGTCCAGTCTCCGCGTTGACGTTCCGCTCGACCGTCGACGACCCGCATCGGTTCCGACATTCCCGATCAGTGGGTGCCTACCTCGGACTCACTCCGCGCCGGTACCAATCCGGAGAGGTTGACCGGGTGGGGCGAATTACAAAGGTGGGCGATGGAGAGACGCGTACGGCTCTGTTCGAGGCTGCGAACGTCGTCCTGAGACCATCGACCCGATGGTCGCCCATCAAGGCCTGGGCCGTCCGCATCGCGCAACGACAGGGCACCAAGCGAGCAAAGGTGGCCCTGGCGAGAAAGATGGCGGTCGTCCTCCACCGCATGTGGGTCGACGAAACCGAGTTCCGTTGGACTGCGGCGGCGTAGTCCCCCGACGCTGGTCCTCGAGGCGCCCGTCGCGGGGCGTGGGATGGTTGAGTTCGCATGATCTGTCGTGGCGCTCGCCTACCAGCGGGCAACTACGCCGAAGAGCTTGGACCGACCATCCACCGAATCCCATCATGTGGCGGCTCGCCCGACCACGGACAGAAGCAAGGAACCCGCGGCGCGCTCCGGAAACGGCCTTGACGGAGATAGACCGAATACAGAA
>NZ_JACDIS010000013.1 GCF_013839525.1 Chthonobacter rhizosphaerae | reverse complement strand
CACTGACACAGAAGGATGACCATCATGACCCCCTGGCACGCCGCTTTCGGTTCCGAAGTCAATCAGGGCCAGAACAGCGCCTCCGTCACCGCCGCGAACGGCATCGGCAACAGCGTGGACGGCACCGTGGTGGCCGAAGCCACCCAGGTGATCGGCGACGTGGAGTACGGCTTCGACTACGACCCGGCCTTCGAGATGAACACCGGCTTCAACTCCGCCGACGTCAACGCCGGCAACGGCCTCCTCAACTCCATCGACGGCGGCGTCTACGCCATCGCCGACCAGACCGTCGGCGACGTGGACCTCGGCTTCCCCCTGCCGATCTTCCTCTGATCCCCACCAACCGACCCACGCCCCCTCGACCCGCCCGTCCGATCGCCTCACGGCCCTCCGGACGGGCGGGTCGCCGCCGTCCGCGGACAGGCCCGCCCGGTCCCTCTCCCCTCCCGCCTGCCCCTTCCTGTCTCCTTGTCCCTCCGCCCCGTCCCGTCGGTTCCGGCCTCGTGTGATCGGGCTCACAGAAAGCCGGCGCCTTGTCCGGGCAGAGTGGGGCCACACGATCGCCAGCCGGCCCCCTCGCGGGCCCGCCGGCCAGGAAGGAGACCACGCCATGACCGCCCGCCCGACCAGCCCCGACAGCGAACTCAAGGCCGCCATCAAGGCCGTGCATCGGCCGCTCTGGGGCGTCAGCGCCATCAGCTGCGTCGGCAACGTGCTGATGCTCACCGGCCCGGTCTTCATGATGCTGGTCTACAACAAGGTGCTGTCCGGCAAGAGCGTCTCCACGCTCCTGGCGCTCAGCCTGCTCGCCCTTCTCCTTTATGTCTTCTACGGCTTCCTGGAGGGCCTGCGCGGCAAGCTGATGGCCCGGGTCGGCATCGCGTTCGACCACCGCATCGCGCCGGTCCTCTTCGGCGCCACCCTCCGCCTGCCGCTCCACTTCGGCCCGCACGCCCGCGAGCACGACCCGCTCCAGGACCTCGCCGCCATCCGCAACTACCTGATGGGGCCGGGGCCGGCCACGCTCCTCGATCTGCCGTGGGTGCCGCTCTACTATTCGATCCTCTTCCTCATGCACCCGCTTCTCGGCCTCGCGGCGGCGGGCGGCGCGCTCTTCCTCGTCATCCTCAGCGTCGTCAACCAGCGCATGACGGCCGACACCGCCAAGGCGGCCACCCGTGTCCACGTGGCCACCGCCACGCTCCTGCAGGATGCCCGGCGCAACGCCGAGGCGGCCGCCGCCATGAGCATGGGCGACGACCTCTGCAAGCGCTGGGGCGCCGGCTACAAGACCTCCATCGTCCACGCCCGCGACCTCGCCGACCAGGCCAGCGTGTTCGGCGCCATCTCCAAGACCGCCCGGCTCACCCTGCAGTCCGCCATGCTGGCGCTCGGCGCCTTCCTGGTGATCGAGGGCGAACTGTCCGCCGGCGCCATGCTGTCGAGCTCCATCATCCTCGCCCGCGCCCTCGCGCCCATCGACCAGATCATCGGCCATTGGCGCGGCACCTCGTCGGCTTTCGCGGCCCTGAAGCGCCTGCGCGCCCTCACGGCCCGCCTGCCGAAGGCGACCGAGCAGCAGCACGGCATGCCGAAGCCGCACAAGAGCCTCTCGGTGCGCGACGTGGTCATCGTGCCGCCGGGCGCCGCCGCCCCCACGGTCACCGGCGTGTCGTTCGAGATCGAGGCCGGCGACGCGCTCGGCATCATCGGGCCGAGCGGGTCGGGCAAGTCCACCCTGGTCCGGGCCCTCGTCGGCGCCTGGCCGGTCGCCCGCGGCGAGGTGCGCTTCGACGCCGCCCTCCTGTCGCACTACTCGCCGGAAGCGCTCGCCGCCTCCATCGGCCACCTGCCGCAGTCGATCGAGCTCTTCGACGGCACGGTCGGCGAGAACATCGCCCGCTTCCGCAAGGACGCCACCACCGAGGAGATCGTCGAGGCGGCCCGGCTCGCCGGCGTCCACGAGATGATCCTGTCCTTCCCGAAGGGCTACGACACGCCGGTGGGCGAGGGCGGCGCCATCCTGTCGGGCGGCCAGCGCCAGCGCATCGGCCTCGCCCGCGCGGTGTTCGGCAATCCCTTCCTGGTGGTCCTCGACGAGCCGAACTCCAACCTGGACCCGCTCGGCGAACAGTCCCTCAACGAGGCCATCCAGCGCCTGCGCCAGGCCGGCAAGATCGTCATCATCGTGGCCCACCGGCCGAGCGCCATCTTCGCCGCCAACAAGATCCTGTCGCTGCGCAGCGGCCGGGCCGAGATGTTCGGCGCCAAGGCCCAGGTGCTCACGGCGCTCTTCCCCCGCATGGGCCAGCCGCACAAGCCCGCGCCCGTCGCCAACGACCCGGCGGCCGCGCCCGCCCCGGCCATGGCCCAGGGGGTCGCCCCGGCCGCCCCGGCTTCCGTCATGGCGCCTGGCGCCGGACAGGCCCTGGAGCGCACCCAGCGCGGCGTCGTCAGCCTCGACGCCACCCGCGTCCGCCGCGCCCCGGACCAGGCGGCCGGCTGAGGAGAGGAGGCCCTTCTGTGACCTTGCTCACGGTTGCGGGCGGCGGCCGGGTCCATGGTGCGGACACGGTCGCCGGGCCGTTCCCGGCGCAACGATCAGAAGGGCCGACGCCATGACCGACTTCGAGGAGGATCTCGTCCACACCCGCTCGTCCATGCGCCACCTGATGCGGTGGTTCCTGGCGAGCTCCTTCCTGGTTCTCGGCGGGGTCGGCGGCTGGTCCGCGGTCGCCGAGGTGGACAGCGCGGTCGTGACGGCGGGCAGCTTCATGCCCCAGTCGAACGCCCAGGCGGTGCAGCACCTGGAGGGCGGCGTCGTCGGCGCCATCCTGGTCCGGGAGGGCGACCAGGTCGAGGCCGGCCAGGTCCTCGTCCGCCTGGACGCCGCCAAGGTGATCGCCGAGACGTCCATTGAGGAGCGCCGGCTCGTCAGCCTGATCGCCGAGAAGGCCCGGCTGGAGGCCGAACGCGCGGGCTGGAACCTCATTCGGCGGCCGGACCGGCCGCTCGGGTCCGCCGCCGCCGAGGATGCCCTCCGGGTGGCGCTCGCCGCCGAGCAGGCCATCCTCACCGAACGGCTGTTCAGCCGGGAATCGCAGCTGTCCCAGCTCCTGGAGCGCAAGCGCCAGATCGAGATGCAGATCGACGGCCTCACCCAGCGCATCCGGGCGATCCGGGAGGAGTACGAGCAGGCGGCCGCCGAGCTGGAGGACCGCCGCTTCCTCGACCGCAAGGGCCTGATCCGCCGGCCGGTGCTGCGCCAGAGCGAGCGCGACGTCAGCCGCCTGCGCGGCGACATCGGCGACACGGAGGCGCGGATCGCCGGGGCGAAGTCCCAGCTGACCGAGACCGAGCTGAAGATCGCCGAGCACGCCCGGGCCGCCCATTCGGAGATCCTGACCCGCCTTCACGACGTGGAGGCGCGGCTCGCCGAGACCGACGAGCAGGCGACCGCCGCCCGCGATCGCCTGTCCCGGCTGGAGATCCGCGCCCCGCGCACCGGCCGCGTCCACCAGCTCGCGGTCCACACCGTGGGCGGCGTGGTCACGCCCGGCCAGACGCTCATGTCCATCATCCCGAGCGACGAGCCCCTGGTGGTCAGCGCCAGGATCGCCCCCGGCGAGGTGGACCAGGTGCGGATCGGCCAGGACGCCACCGTCAGGATCGCCAGCTTCCACCTGCCGGAGGCGCCCGAGCTCGACGGCACCGTGGCGTCCGTCTCGCCCGACCAGGTGGTGGACAGCCGGTCCGGCCAGGCCTTCTTCGAGATCAAGGTGGCGGTCGCGCCCGGCGAGCGCGCCAAGCTCGGCGGCTACGACCTGACGCCGGGCCTGCCGGCGGAGGTGTTCGTGCGCGGCGAGTCCCGCCGGGTGATCACCTACCTGACCCGGCCGCTCACCGAAAAGCTGGAGCTCGCCTTCCGGGAGGAATGACGGCCGAGCCGTCCATCCGAGCCCTCGACCGAAGAGGCCGGGCCGCCACACGGCGCCCGGCCTCTTCGCCGTGCCGGCGCCCGGCGCGCCGCCTCTGGAGAGGGGCCGCCCGTCCTCGCGGCGGCCTAGGCGGGCGTGAGGGGCCGGGCGGCGCGGCCGAGTGTGAGGCGGGCCACAGATCGAAACGGCGTCCGGAGGGATCATCCTTTCAACAGGAGACGATCCCATGTCGAGCCGTCCCATCTTCCTCGTCACTCTCGCCCTTGCCTTCCTGTCGATGGTGGACAACGGCCGCCCGCCGAAGTTCCCGCAGTACCAGGTGAAGGCCGCCATCGAGGTCACCCTCGAGCTGCGCCCCGACGGCGAGGCGTGACACGGAAACGGCGCCGCCCCGGCGAGGGGACGGCGCCGCAAGGATGCGGAGGGAGGAAACCCGCCGGGCGGCCCCGGCCCATCCATCGAAGCGCCAATGTCCGACCGCCGGCCTCTTCTCAGCCGGCCTTCTCCCGGTCGCCTTTCTCTCAGTCGCCCTTCTCCAGGACGCCGCAGGCGATCCGGTCGCCGGAGTCGCCGGCCGGGTCGGTCGCGTGGTCGTCCGCCTTGGCGTGGATCACCACCGAGGCGCCGTCGTCGTCGAGGAGGGCGGCGTCGCCCTGCGACAGCGACACGTCGTGGAGCATGGCCTCCACGGTCACCGGGTTTCCGTCCGTGGCGTGGAGGTTCGGCAGGTCGCCCGCGTGGTGGCCTTCCTCGGCCATGAAGCCGTGCTTCCTGTCGGTCGGGTTGAAGTGCCCGCCCGCCGACGTGAACGGCGGCTCGCACTGGCCGACCGCGTGCACGTGGAAGCCGTGCGGCCCGGCCGGCAGGTCGGTGAGCTCGCCGCGGACGAGCACCCCATGGGGCGTCTCCGTGAAGGTCAGGCTGCCGTGGGCGGCGCCGTCCAGTCCCTTGATCTCCGCCGCGGCGGTGTCCCCGGAGGCGGCACTGGACGCGGCGGTGCCGGCCAGGAGCAGGGCGGCGGCGAGGAAGGCGCGTGAGGTCATCGAGATCTCCTTGTGGCGATGAGCGGATGCTCGGGGCGTGGAGAGCCGGTCCGGGCCGCGAGCGCGGAGGGCCGGCCCCGCGTGGGTCCGCTCCCGTGCGGGCAGCGGACAACTCGAAGGTGAACGCGCCCCGCCCGCCGTGTGTTCGGCACGAATCCGACGGCCGGCCGCCGGAGCGCTTCCAGGGCGCACCCCGTGCATGGCAAGCGCGCGGCGGTCCCGTCGCGCCACCCGGCCGCCGTCGGGCGGTTTCGGCTCGCCGGACTCGCATATGGCGTCGCAGAGAGGCACACTCGCTCCGTCGTCCTCTGGTCGGGATCGGGTCCCATGGCCAAGCTGTCGCCCCTCGTCGCCGCCCTCTCCACCAACGACGTCTTCGCGGGCCTCGGCGAGGACACCCTCGCGGCCATCGCGGACCTCTGCGTCTCGCGCACGCTCGCCGACGGCGAGACGCTGTTCCTGAAGGGGGATCCGGGCGATGCGCTCTTCTGCGTCCGCCGGGGCCGCATCCTCATCATAGCGAGCACGGCGGGCGGCAAGCAGCTCATCCTCAACGTCCTCGGCTCCGGCGACGTGTTCGGCGAGATCGCGCTCCTCGACGGCCGCCCGCGCACCGCGGACGCGGTCGCGGGCGAGCCCACCGAAGTACTGATGATCCGCCGGGCGGACTTCAAGGACCTGCTCCGCCGGCAGCCGGAAATCGCGGTGCGCCTCATCGAACTCCTCTGCGCGCGCCTGCGCTGGACCAGCGACCGCATGGAGGAGGCGTCCCTCCTCGCCCTGCCGTCGCGCCTCGCCCGCCGCCTCCTGAAGCTCGCCGAGGACTTCGGCGACGAGATCGAGATCTCCCAGGAGGAGCTCGCCATCCTGGTCGGCTCCGCCCGGGAGACGGTGAACCGACAGCTGCAGGTCTGGCGCCGCACCGGGGCGGTCGAGCTCGGCCGCAGCCGGGTGCGCATCGTCGACCGTGTCCAGATCGAGCGCGACGCGGGCGCCGCCGCCGCAGAGGACGACTGACGCCCGCGCCCTTGCGTCGTCCGTCAGTGGAGCCGCCGCCGCCGGGCCGCGTCCTCCGCCTGGCGATGGGCGTCCAGCACCGACAGCGGC
Source organism: Chthonobacter rhizosphaerae (assembly GCF_013839525.1). Lineage (GTDB taxonomy): Bacteria > Pseudomonadota > Alphaproteobacteria > Rhizobiales > Pleomorphomonadaceae > Chthonobacter > Chthonobacter rhizosphaerae. Next base: position 110,548 of record NZ_JACDIS010000013.1, on the reverse strand, counting down.
ACGCCGCCGTCGCCGAGGGTCGCCACCGCGGTCGCGTAGCGGGCCCGTTCGCCGGCCACGTCCGCCTCGGCCGCCTCGGCCGGATCGAGCGAGCGGTCGACGCTCGCCGCAAGGTCGGCGTACCGGAAGGCGGCGGTCGCGGTCCGGAACAGGGTGGCGCCGTCGTCGTCGGCCTCGCCCGTCTCCAGGTCGCGCATGCGGACCAGATAGCCCTCCGGATGCTCGATCACCTCGTAGTCGAAGGCGAGGCCATGGGATGCGGCGATGAACATGGTGTCCTCCTGACGAATGCGTCTGGTCGGCACCATGCCCGTCCGCCGGCTCCCGGTCCGTGACGGGCGTCACGCCCGCCGTCACTCGCCGCTCGCCAGCAGCGCGTCATACTGGTCGGCCGTCAGGTAGCCGGTCACGGCCGCCTGCCGGCTCTTCTGGAAGCCCATGATCGCCTCGCGGGTGAGCGGCCCCATGATGGAGTCGATCGGCCCGGTGTAGAGGCCGAGGCCGCGCAGCTTCTGCTGGATCTGCTGGCGCTGCCACCGGCCGAGCTCGCGCTCGTCGATCGGCCCGGGCAGGGCGCCCGTGGCGTCCGTGGAGGCGACCTGCGAGCGGGCGGCGTTCTGCAACGCCTCCGCCTTGGTGCGCTCCGCCTCGGCCAGCGCGCGCGCCGCGTCGGCCTGGGCCTTGCGGGCGTCCGCCTGCGCCTTCTCGGCGTCGGCCTGGGCCTTGCGGGCCTCCGCCTGGGCGCGCTCCACGTCGGCCTGCGCCTTCTCGGCGGCGAGCCGCGCCTCCTCGGCGCGCCCGCGCTCGGCCTCCGCCTCCGTCTCGGCCCGCTCCCGCGCCAGCCGCTCGGCCTCCAGCATCCCGTCGTCCGCCGCGGTGGGGGGCGGATCGGGCGCGACGGTCGCCACCGGCGCCGGCGCCTCCGCTTCCACCGGCTCGGTGGCCTCCAGCGGCACGTCCGGCGCCGTCCCGATCACCGCCCCGCGGCCGTCGCCGGCCACGGCGGCCGCCACTCCGGCGAGCGTCGGCTGCGGCGCGCGCAGCGCCTCGATCAGCGCGTCCGCGGCCTTTTCGGCCGCCAGGTCGAGCTGCGACACCGGAACCGACGGGGAGGCCGACAGGACGACGACGCCGTTCTGCCCCGGCGCGGCCACTTGCGGGCGCACCTCCAGGCCTTGCACGGGCGTCGCGAACCGGGGCGTGGTCGCCAGGTAGAACACGCCCCCCGCCTTCGCCCGCCCGGCGATCTGGGCGACGTTGCCGACCGAGAGGGCCCGGGACAGGAGGTCCGTCGGCCGGCCGATGTCGGTGTTGGCGGGCAGGAAGAAGGACTGGCCCGACCACGTGGTGCCGTGGCCGAGAAGGACCGCGATCGCCATCTCGGCCCCGTCCGAGGCTTCGGCGAACTCCCGCAGCTTGGCGCGCGCGGTGGCGTTCCCGGGGTTGGCGCTCTCGATCACCTGGAAGCCGAGGCCCGTCAGCGCCTCGCTGATCGCCGCCGCCCGCTTGGTGCCGACAGGCGAGGCCTGCAGCGCCGGATACTCCTCCACCGCCAGCACCAATGCGACCCGGGATGGTGCCGCATACGCATTATTAACCATGAACGTGAGCGTTGTGACAAGCACAGCGAACGTCAAGATCGCAAACTTGAAAGATGTCATCACCAATTTCGATGACAAGGAGAGGAAAAGATAGGACCGGTCGCCCCAGATTCCTGTCACGCCGAAATTCATGGCGATGCTCCCGACCTTGAGTTACACTCTCGTAGTGGCAGTCCGCTGTTCAGGCCAACGGTGAGAGTGTCGGGAGACTTTACATGGGGTTGCGGCTTAAATTCAATGTCGTTCTGATCGTCTGCTATCTGCTCGGTCTGGGCGTATCCGTTTTCCCATTCTACTATATCTCGCGTCAGGAAGTCGTAGAGCAACTTCAGTCGCAGATCAATGTTCTGCGCGCGCAGGCGCTCGCGATCCGGAAATACACATCCGAAGAGATCCAGCCGCTGCTCGCCGACTTCTCGACAATCCAATTCCTGCCGCAGACCGTTCCGTCCTTCTCGGCGCAGACCGCCTTCCGGAACTTCCGGGAACACTATCCGGAATTCTTCTACAAGGAGGCGGCCCTCAACCCGACCAATCCGGCCGACCTCGCCGAGCCCTGGGAGCAGGAGCTGATCGAGAAGCTCCGCGCGGCGCCGGACCTTGAGAAGGACGTGAGTTTCCGTCAGACCGACGCCGGCACCTACTACACGGTGACCTACCCGCTGACGATCCGCAGCGAGTCCTGCCTCGCCTGCCACTCCACGCCCGACAAGGCGCCGGCCTCCATGGTGGCCCTCTACGGGCCGAAGGGCGGGTTCGGCTGGAAGCTCGGCGAGACCATCGGGGCGCAGATCTTCTCCGTGCCCATGAGCGTCGCGGAGGGCCGGATCTGGCGCAACCTGGCGCTCTTCGTCGGCACCGCCAGCGCCATCTTCCTCCTGCTCCTCCTGCTCCTCAACGTGCTCCTCAACCGCTACGTGATCAGCCCGGTGCTCAGGATGGCGAAGGCCGCCGAGGCGGTCAGCATGGGCGACGCCTCTGTGCCGGAGTTCGAATATCCCGGCGCCGACGAGATCGCGTCCCTGTCCCGGTCCTTCAACCGGATGCGGCGCAGCCTCGATAGCGCGATGAAGATGCTGGAGAAATGAGAAGCGCCGGCCGCCGGAGCGGCCGGCCTGACGGGGAAGGGTCGTGATGGGTGCGGGCGGGGAGAGGCGAGGGGCAGGGGGCGCTCCTCCATCCGGTGCCGAGGCGGTGCCGGCGCGGGTCGGCAAGTACCGGATCGATCATGTGATCGGTCGCGGCGCGATCGGCGTCGTCTACAAGGGCTACGACGAGCACATCGACCGGCCGCTCGCCATCAAGACACTCCGGCCGGAATTCCTCGCCGAGATCAACGAGAACGGCGACCTGCTGCGCCGGTTCGCCGTGGAGGCCCGGTCCGCCGGCCGCTGCCTCCACCCGAACATCGTCACCGTGTTCGATTTCGTGGAGCACGACGGCGCGCCCTACATCGTGATGGAATATGTCAACGCCGGCACGCTCGACAACGTGCTGAAGCGGGGCGCTTTGCCGCCGGTCCGGCAGGTGGGCGAGATCATGGCCCAGCTCCTGTTCGCCCTCGGCTACGCCCATTCGAAGGGCGTCATTCACCGCGACGTGAAGCCGGCCAACATCCTCTGCCCGTCCGCCTCCTCCATCAAGGTGTCGGACTTCGGGGTCGCCCACCTGGACGCCCTCGACCTCACCCGGCCCGGCTACGGCGGCCCGGTCGGCACGCCCAACTACATGGCGCCGGAGCGCTTCCTCGGCCGGCCCGCCGACGCCCGGTCGGACCTCTTCTCCGCCGGCATCATCCTGTTCCAGCTCCTCACCGGAGCCAAGCCGTACGTGGCGGCGGATCTCGCCGAACTGGTGCGCCTGCTCATGGAGACGGCGCCCCCGTCCCTGCGCTCGGTCCGGCCGGACCTCTGGCCGGAGCTCGACGCGGTGGTCCAGAAGGCGCTCGCCCGCAATCCGGAGGACCGCTTCCCGACCGCGGACCACTTCATCGACGCCCTCAACATCGCCATCGAGTCCCGGCCGGCCGACAATGTGATGCCGCTCGACCTCACGGCCCTCTCCCACCAGCCCGCCCGGGAGGGCGCCGGAACCACGCGCCCGGGCCTCAACCAGACCATGGCGGAGGTGCTCGCCCCCGACACCATCGACGCGCTCTCCAAGACGCTCGCCCGCTGGCTCGGCCCGATCGCCCGGCTGCTGGTCCGGCAGGCGTCCGAGAAGGCCACGGACATCGACACCTTCGTGGGCCTCCTCAACGAGCACATCCGCACGGAAACCGACGCGGTCGCCTTCCGGGCCGCCGCCGGCCGCGTGCTCCAGGCGACCCCCGTCATGGCCGGCGGCCTGCCCGCCGTGGCGGCCATCTCCCAGGCGGAGATCACCGCCGTCACCGCCCGCCTCCTGCCGGTCATCGGGCCGGTCGCCTCCGTGCTCGTCAACCGGCAGGCCGAGAAGGCGGTCGGCCGGGACGACTTCTACCGTCGCCTTGCCGAGTTCATCCCCAGCGAGCAAGATAGGGCGGCGTTTCTGGCATCGCGCGCCCAGCCGGGCGACCGGGGCCAGGGCTGAACGGCCGGTTTGAGCAGTGGATCCGATGGACCATGCGCCGCCATCCACCGGGGGGCAGGGCAGCTCGCGGCGTCGCCGTCTGCGGGCCGTGATGGCGGCCGACGTGGCGAATTTCGGCGGCCTCGTCTCGGTCGACGAGACGAGCACGCTGGAGGCCCTCTGGGTCACCCGCCGCATCGCCCGGGAGGAGCTCGCCATCCACGGCGGCTGGCTGTTCGGCCTGCCGGGAGACGGCATCTTCGCCCTCTTCGAAAGCGCGGTCGACGCGGTGCGCTGCGCGCTCGAAACCCAGGCGCGCCTCGCGGCGGCGCCGGGGCTCGACGCTCTGCGGCTGCGCGTCGGCGTCCATCTCGGCGAGGTCCTGTTCCAGGACGACCTGCCCTTCGGCGAGGCTCTCGTCATCGCGTCGCGCCTGGAAAGCCTGGCCGATCCGGGCGGCATCCTGGTCTCGGCCGCCGTCATGGAGGCGGTCGCGCCGCGGATCAGCGCCGACTTCACCGAGCGCGGCGTCGTCGGCCTGAAGCACAGCCCGCGCCGGGTCGCCATCTTCAGCGTGTCGACGCCCCGCCCGGGCACGCGCCTCGATCTCGCCGGCAGCCCGCTCGACGTCACCATGGCGCCGGCCCGGCGCGCCGACGTCCACGGCCCGACCGACACGGACGCCGATCCCGACCCCGGCCGATCCGGCGCCGCCGGGTTCGCGGGCCGCGAGCACGCCGGCCCCGGGAGCGCCGCGACGGGCGACGCCCCGCTCCCGCCGGCCTCGGGCCTCGACCCGATCCCGGCGCCGTCGCCCGAGCCGCCACCCGACCCGATGCGCGAGCCCTGGCCGCGTCCTCCCCCGGAGACCGTCAAAGCCGCGGAAGCGCTGTCGTCCGCGGCGGCAACCGCCGTTCCGCAGGCGGTCCCGCGTCCCGAGCCGGCTTTCCGTCCGGCGGAGATGATCCCTCCGGAGGCGGTCGCATCTGTGCCGGCGCCGTCCCAGCCGCGCGCGGTTCCGCCTCCGCCGGCTTTTCCTCCCCAGTCGGCTCCACCATCCGCGCCGGCGTCCGGTCCCGTGATCCCATCGTGGCCTCAGCCGTCGTCTCCGTCCGGCCCCGGTCCGCGTCCCGAAGCGCCGCCGCCGGCCGAAGCCGCGCACCATTTTCCTGCCGCGATCGACGCCGCCGCCGCCCCGACCCACTCGGGCGGACCGGACGGCCCGCCGCCGCTCGCGCTGCCGCCCGCCGCCCCGCTCGTCCTCCTGCCCGCGAGCGGATCCGCCGCCGTCCTGCCCGCTCCGGTCGATCCGGCCACGATCCCGGCCGCCATTCCGGCGGCGATCCCAACCGGCGGCCCGGCGGCGACGCCGGCCGCCGGCCCGGCCGTCGTATCCCTCCCGGAAGCGACCCCGCTGGTCGTTCCGGACCACCCGCCGCCGCCGCACGCCCTCCAGGCGGACGAGACGCTCGAGGCGACCGCCCCGATCGATCTCGCCCGCGCCGCCTTCGTGCTGCCTGACGACGTGGTGGACGATCTCGTCCAGGCGCTCACCGTCCACATCGGGCCGGTCGCCCGGATGCTGGTGGAGCGGCAGTCCCGCCGGATCGTGGACCCGCTGGACCTCGTGGAATCGCTCGCGCTCGAAATCCCGGCCGCGGTCGAGCGGCTGCAGTTCCTCGCCCGCGCCCGCCGCGCCGTGCGGCGCGTCCGCCACTGACGGCCGCTTCCGTGACCTCCGTCACGGTCCCGCCCGGCCCGGCGCGCTAGGACCGGTCGACCCGCCCTCCGGCCGGACCCTTCCGGCCGGACCGGTGCGCGGAAACGAGAAAGGGCCGAGCACCATGGCACGCTTTTCAAGATCCGGTTTCGACGACGACGACCGTCCCGGTCGGTCGTCCGGAGATGACGCCGGCTTTGGCCGCGCCGGCATCCGTCAGAACGACGATCGCCCGGACGCGGGGCCGGGCCGCTTCGGCCTGGAGATCGGGGCGCCCCGCCCGGACGATGCTCCCGGGCCCGGTACTCAGACGCCAGACACCCCGATGCCCGATGTCCCCAGGGACTCCGGCCCGGCGGAGCCCGCCGCGCCGGCCGCGCCGTCCGCCGCCGCCGCCGGTCTGCCACCCGCGGACGACCTCGGCTGGGGCCCCGCCGCCTGGGAGGACGCCGGCGGCTTCCTGTCCATCCTCGGGGGCGGCGGACTGGGCGACGGCGGCGATCCGGGCGAGGGCGAGACGCCCCCGCCGGTGGTGAATCTCTTCATCGACACGCTCGACATCGACATCTTCAACGTGATCCAGAACACCCTGATCCAGAACACGTCCGTCATCTTCGACGCCGCGAACGGCGGCTCGATCCTGGTCGGCGGCGACGTCTCGGCGCTCGGAAGCCAGACCGCCCTCGCCGGCGACGGCGGCCTCGGCCCGTTCTGAGGCGGACGGCCCGACCGCTCCGCCATCCGCACCTGTCCCCGCCCCGCGGCCTACCCGGGCCGCGGGCATTTGCGCGTCCGCGGACCGGGGGACGACAGGACCGGGGAGACCCTCCGGCGCCCGTCTTTCCTCCCGCCCCCCTCTTTGTCGTCGGCGACGAAAAGAAACGCCCTCCCGGGGAGGGGAGGGCGGAGGCGGTCTGGAAGGGAGGACAAGGGGAGGAGGCGTCGAAAAGGGGGATAAGACAATGTCTCCGCGGGACGGGGCGGGAGGCGGGGAGAGCGAGGGAGCGCCGCAAGTCCCGGCGACGCTCCCGGCCCAGGCTCAGAGGCCGAGCAAGCCCTCGGTGTCGCCGACAGTCTGGGTCGCGGCGGCAATCACGTCGCCCCCTATGTCGTTGAAAGCGCCGTTTCCGACCACGACATTCGCCGTGTTGACGCCGATGTTGATGTCGATGTCGCCGACGAGGGGGCCGCCGAAGAAGCCGGCGAGATCGAGGCCCTGGTCGCCGACGTCCTGGTCGGCGAGCGCCATCACGGTGCCGCCGATGTCGTTGCCGATACCGTTGCCGGCATAGACGTCCGCGCTGTTGTAGCCCTGGTTGAGGTCGGTGCCGAAAGAGGAGCGCCAGTCTTCGAACATGATAAGTCTCCGTCAGGTCAGTGTTGAGGGTTGGTCCGCGTCGCCGATGTCTTGGTTCGTCCGGCGATGGGTCAACACTGCCTGCGATCGGCCCCGGGTTCTGTGAGCGTCGTCACATGGGAATTGCGGTCCGCTGCGGTTCGTCCGGTCGCGTCCCCGATCGTGACCGCCGTCACGATCGCCCCGCCCGAACCGCCGTCCCCTGCCGTTCGGCCGGTCGATCGTGACCGCCGTCACAGCCGCTCCGCCCGCGCGCGGCGACAGTGGATCCATCGCCGGCGGCACACTCCATCCCCACCCCGCCGGCCCCCGCGAGGTGATCCCATGTTCGTCGAAATCGCCTTTACTTTCTGTCTTCTGACCGCCCCCGCCGACTGCCGCGTCGAGACCCAGCCGTTCGATGGCCCCATGATGGCCTGCGCGCTCCTCGGCCAGCAGGCCGCCCGAGACTGGCTGGAAAGCCACCCGAAATGGCGCATGACCAAATGGCGCTGCGGCGTCCGCGACCCGATCCGGACCGCCACCGCCACTTGACCATCCGGCGCGCCGCCCGGCGCCTGGACCTGCAAGAAAAGCGGCCGCCGCCCCAAGGGCGACGGCCGTTCTTCCGTGTCGATCGAGACCGGCCGGGCCGGTCACTTCCCGCGGGAGCCGCCGGACGCGCGCTTGCCCTCTTCGCCGCCGCCCTCGCCGAGAGCGTTGATCTTGCCGGCGATCTGGGTCAGCAACTCGTCGGTCTTCTTCTCCTCCTGGAGCGTCTCGTCCAGCAGTCTGGCGGCGTCGTCCATTCCGAGCTGGGCGGCCCAGGTCTTCAGGGTGCCGTAGCGGGCGATCTCATAGTGTTCGATCGCCTGCGCGGCGCCGATGAGCACGGCGTCGGCGGCCGGAGACCCTTCGAAGTCTTCCAGGTCCTCCTGCATCTCCGCCGTCAGGCCCTGCATGGCTTCGCAGGTCTTGGACCGGGACGCCTTGCCGATGATCTCGAACACCCGCTCCAGCCGCTCCACCTGGCCCTGGCTCTCGTCGGCGTGGGTCTGGAACGCCGCCTTCAGGTCTTCCGACTGGGCGGACTTGGCGGACTTCTTCAGATTGCGGACCGAATTCTTCTCCGCGTAGTAGACATCCTTCAGGGTTTCATAGAAGGCGTCTTCCAAAGTCTTGGTCTTGGCTGCCATGGTGATCCTCCTTGCGAAAGCCCCGAGTCAACCGCAGCTTCCTCGGATCGTTCCACAGGGATCTTCTGCGGCGCTCCGGGCTCCCCGCGCGCCGGCGCGCCAGACCGAGGGCCCGATTGCGAGAGGCGAGCCGGTGAGGGCGGTAAAACCCTAAGTTCTGTATTCATCATATTTTTAGCCGGGCGCGCTTCCGTCTTCCTCGGCGTCGCCGATCCGGCGGCGCGGCGGAGACTGGTTTCATGGGGCTGACGCCGCCTGAGGAGGAGCAGCGCCTTGCGGGCGCAAGGGCGACCGGGCTCCTGGACGGTCCGCCGTCGGCGTCGCTCGACGCTTTGGTCCGGGTTGTCCGCGCGGCCTTCCGGGTGCCGGTCGCGTTCGTCAGCCTCGCCGAGGGAGATCGGCTCCGACTGGCGGCCCGGTGCGGGATCGCGCTGCCGTTCCTGTCGCGCGAACACGCCTTCTGCTCCCGCACCCTGACCGGACATGCGCCGGTCGTGGTGGAGGACGTCCGCGCCGACCCGCGGTTTCGCGCGCTCGCGGCGACCGCCGGCGCGGACGATTTCCGGTTCTACGCCGGCATTCCGCTGAACGCCGGCGGCGGCGTCCCGATCGGCACCCTCTGCATCCTCGACCACCGGCCTCGCCGGCTCGGCCCCGCCGATCTCGGCCGTCTGGAGGCCTACGGCGCCGTCGCGGTCGGGCTTCTGGAAGGGCACCGCCTCGCCAAGGACGCCGCCCGGCTCGCCGCCGAAGCCTCGGTCCAGCAGGCCCGGTTCGCGGCTCAGAGCCGCGATCTGGAGCGGCGGGAGCGGCAGTTCCGCCAGACCGAGACCCTGGCGCGCCTCGGCGGCTGGGAATACGACCCCGCCGCGGATCTCCTGACCTGGTCGGACGAGATCTACCGGATTTGCGACATGCCGGTCGGCATCCCGGTCGACCTCGAGCTTGCCTGCAGCTTCTACGATCGCGGCCATCGGGAGCGGCTCGTCGACCGGCTTCGGACGGCCATCCGGCACGGCACCACCTTCGACGAGGAGTTCGAGATCCACACCCGCGCGGGCACCCGCAAATGGGTGCGGCTCGTGGGCGAGGCGGAATGGGGCGAGGACGGTCCCGTGAGACTGTTCGGCACCTTCCAGGACATCACCGAGCGCCATCTGGCCGAGGCCCGCCTCTGGGCGGCCGCCAACCAGGACACGCTGACCGGCCTTGCCAACCGGTTCCGGTTCGAGAGCCTGCTCAAGGACCTGACCGGTGGCGAGGGCGCCGGTCTCCTGATGATGGACGTGGATCACCTGAAGGCGGTGAACGACAGCCTCGGCCACGCGGCGGGCGACGCGCTGATCGGCACGGTGGCGGCCCGCCTCGCCCTGGCGGTCGGCGACGCCGGCGTTCCGGCGCGGCTCGGCGGCGACGAGTTCGCGGTCCTGGTGCCCGGACGGGCGAGCGATCCGGATCTTCACCACCTGGCCGCGCGCATCCTCGCCGCCATGAGCCCGGCGCTGGAGTTCGCCGGCCACAGCCTTCGCGCCCAGGTGTCGATCGGCGGCGCGGTCGCCGGTCCCGGCTCTTCCATCGAGGCGCTGCGGCAGAACGCGGATTTCGCCCTCTACCACGCGAAGGAAAGCGTCCGGGGCGGCTACGTGGGTTATCGACCGGACCTGCGCACCCGCATCGCCCGGCGCATGACCGAGGTGCGCCGGCTGGACGAAGCCCTGTCCGACCAGCGCGTCGTCACCTGGTACAGGCCGGTCGCGGCTCTCCCGGACGGTCGCATCGCCGGCCTTTCGGCGGAGGCCCGGATCCTCGCCCCGGAGGGCAGCGAGCGCGTCGCCGACCTCGTCGACGGCCTGAAGGACTGCCGGAACGCGATCCGCGTCACGGATCACCTGCTCTCATCCGTCACGGCCGACCTCGCCGCCTGGGACCGGGCCGGCGGCGGACCCGCCCGCGTGAGCCTCGCCGTGTCCCGGGCGGACCTCGGGCACGGCACTCTGGAGGAGCGCTTGGTAGCCGCCTGCGCGGCCGCCGGCGTCACGCCGGACCGGCTGGTCATCGACGTGGACGACGCCCATGTGCGCGCCGAGGAGGATCCCGCGATCGAGGCCACGCTCCAGAGGATCAGGGCCCTCGGCGCGCGGGTCGCGATCGCCGGGTTCGGCGCCAGCCCGCGGGGCCTGGAGCGCCTGGTGTCGTGTCCGGTGGACATCCTGAAGCTCGATGCGGGCCTCGTCGCCGGCGCGCGCGGGGTCCGGTCGGCCATGGTGCTGACCACCCTTGTGGACCTGGCGCACCGCCTCGGTCTCCAGGTGGTCGCCTGCGGCATCGACGAGGGCGACCTAGCGGCGGTCGCCGCGACGACGGGCTGCGATCTGGCGGAAGGCGACCACGTCGGCCAGCCGTCTCCGGCGGCCGAGCTCTCAGTCGAAGGTCCGCGCCGCTCGCCTGCCGAGAGCCGGTCGGCGCGCAGCGCGTGACGCACCGCCGCCGTCAGCATCCGGCGCACGGCGCGCGAGGTCGTGGCCACCACCCAGGTATGCGTTAAAGTGGTGTTAAGGTCCGGATCTGCTGGATGGTATGTATTACGCGCATTGCTGCGATGCAGCAAAACGGTCTGCACGGGGGCGCCTCGTCGGCTTATCTTGACGACATCACCGTGCAGAAAGGCAAAAGCCATGTTTGGACCCGTCAAAAAGGCGCAGCGCGCCTGGACCCGCTTCGTGACCTTCGACCCGGAACGGGCCTATCTCGACGAAGCGATCGACCGACTGGACCTGGAGCGCCGCCAGCGGGAGATCGACGGCGGCCTGTTCCGCCGTCGGACGAGCTTCTACTGACCGCACCAGACCCGAGCCCGGCGGATCCGCACCAATCCCGATCCGGTGCCCGGATCCTCCCGGGCCGCTTGACGCCCGAAAAGTGGCGGACCATACTCAAGTTCAAATCTTCCCCGGAGCCTTGACCTTCGGACTGAGGACTTGAGCATGACGCCTTTCGACAGCTGCACCCGGTCGCCCACGCGCGACGGAGGCGCCGCATGATTGTCTGCCACTGCAACGTCATCACGCTCGCGGACATCCACAGCGTGGTGGACGAGCTTTTCGACGCCGACCCCTGGCGGGTGATCACCCCCGGCCTCGTCTACATGACGCTCGGCAAGCGCGGCCGATGCTGCGGCTGCTTTCCGAACGCGGTCCGCGTGATCGAGGACCGCGTGGCGAGCCGCCGGACAGCCGGCGACCTGCCGGCGCGGTCGCCCTCGCGCGAACCGGCCGAAGCGCCCGGCGTCCCGGCCACCGCAACCGTGATCAAGCTTCGGCGGAGCGCCTGACGCTTCTTTCGACTTTGGCGCGGACCGTCGGGCGGTTTGCCGGTTGCGCCTGCCCGACACACTGTTTAGGCTCCCGGCCATCTACAAGCGATCTTGCCGGGAGAGCTAGATGAAGGGCAGTGCCAAGGTCCTCGAGCGACTGAACGAAGCATTGTTTCTGGAGCTGGGCGCGGTCAACCAGTATTGGCTGCATTATCGTCTTCTGGAGGATTGGGGCTACGCCAAGCTCGCCAAGAAGGAGCGCGCGGAGTCGATCGAGGAGATGCACCACGCCGACCGGCTGGTGGCGCGCATCATCTTCCTGGAAGGCCACCCGAATCTGCAGACCCTGGCGCCGCTGCGCATCGGCCAGACCCTCCGGGAGGTGCTCGAAGCCGATCTCGCCGGCGAGTACGACGCCCGGACGTCCTACAAGATCTCCCGCGACGTGTGCCACAGCGAAGGCGACTACGTCTCCATGAACATCTTCGAGGAGCTCCTGAAGGACGAGGAGGGCCACATCGACTTCCTGGAAACGCAGATCGCTCTTCTCGACAAGCTGGGCGAAGAGCGCTACGGCCTCCTCAACGCCGAGAACGCGAACGAGTCCGAGTGAGCGTCCAGTGAGAACGGCCCCACCGTCCCTTGACGGCGGGGCCGTTCTCGTCCGGACGGATCGGCGCGGCGGGCGAGCCGATCGGCCGACGGGGGCTGGATCCGTCAGCGCCGGACGAGCCGGCATTCGTCGACCCGCACGCGGACGACCTTGTCCACCCGGCCGTAGCGGTCGTAGGACTTCCGCACCTTCCAGACCGGCTCGCAGATCTCCACGAACCGGTCGCGGTGCCGCTTCCAGCGGCGGTCCCGGTGCGGCCGGTCCCAACGGGGGCGGTCGTCGCGCCAGTCCCGGTCTCTCCAGTCCCGATCGTCCCAGCGCCGGTCGTCCCAGCCGCGGTCCTGCCAGTTGCGGTGGTCCACGGTGATGACGAGCGACGCCTCGCCGGCCGACGCGGGGGACGGGATCGCCGTTGCGAGCACCGCGCCCGCAAGGGCGCCGGCGATCAGGCGGAGGCGGAACGAGTTGATCATGGCATGCATCCTCGATCGTCAGGCTGCCGTCGCGGGCGGAACGCCCCTCGCGGCTTCATGACACCGGTTGTAGCGGGCCGGCCCTGAACCGGCCCTGAGACCGCCGTTCAGCCATCGTTCAGCATTCCGGGCGACCCTCGGTACAGGGCTCGAGCCTGGCAGGGATCCCGTGACCGACGACACTCTCCTCCTCATCATGGCGCCGGACCTGGCCGCCGCCGTCGCGGGCTGGACCGCCGCGCTCGGCCAGATCCGGCGCATGTCGCCGAAGACCGTGGAAGCCTATGGCCGGGACGTGGAGCAGTTCGTCCGCTTCCTCACCCGCCATCTGGGCGGGCCACCCACGATCGCCGACCTGAACGGCCTCAGACCTGCGGACTTCCGGGCGTTCCTGGCCGCCCGCCGGCGCGACGGCGTCTCAACCGCCACCCTGGCGCGCGGGCTCGCGGGCGTGCGGTCGCTGATCCGCCACATGGAGCGGAACGGGCAGGCCTCCAGCGCTGCCGTCTCGGCGGTGAGGACGCCGAAGACGCCCCGCCGCCTGCCGAAGCCGCTCGGGATCGAGGACGCCCTCGCGGTGGTCGATCCGGACCGCCAGCTGGCCGAGGAGCCCTGGATCGCGGCCCGCGACGCGGCCGTGCTCGGCCTCCTCTACGGGGCGGGCCTGCGCGTCTCCGAGGCGCTCTCGCTCACCCCGGCCGACCTGCCGCCCCTGGAGGGCGGTCCGATGCGGGTGGTCGGCAAGGGCGGCAAGACCCGGATGGTGCCGATGCTGGCGCCGGTGAGGGCCATGATCGCCACCTACCTGGCGCTTTCGCCCTTCCGGCCCGGGCCGGACGAGCCGCTCTTCCGCGGCGCCAAGGGCGGGCCCTTGCGGCCCCGGCTCGTGCAGCTGTCCATGCAGCGCCTGCGCGGCGCCCTCGGCCTGCCGGAGACGGCCACCCCGCATGCCCTCAGGCACTCGTTCGCCACCCATCTGCTCGGCGCCGGCGGCGACCTCAGGACGATCCAGGATCTCCTCGGCCACGCCAATCTCGGCACCACCCAGATGTATACGGCGGTCGACCAGTCCCGCCTCGTGGCCGCCTGGGAAAAGGCGCACCCGCGCGCCGGATGAACACGCGAGTCGCGCCGCCGCGCCGCCCGTTGCGGCGACCGGCGGGCGCATGCTACCCACGACCGCCCGAACCGCCGGCCATGCCCGCCCCGCCGCGCGACCCCCTCCGGCCGATAAGGCCAGCATGACGCTCTCGTCCGCCTCCTCCGAACCGCGGCGTCCCGCCGTGTCCCTCCTCGGCTTCGCCCTCGCGTCGTCGAGCGCGATGCTCTTCTCCACCAAGGGCATCTTCATCAAGCTCGGCTATGCGGAAGGGCTCGACGCGATCACGCTCCTTGCGCTGCGGATGCTCTTCTCCGTGCCGGTCTTCCTGGCGGTCGGCCTCTGGGTCGCCGCCCGGTCCGGCGGGTCGCGCCCCTCCATGGCCGATCTCGGGGCGGCGGCCGCGGTCGGCATGCTCGGCTACTGGCTTGCGAGCTACACCGACTTCGTCGGCCTGGAGACCCTGTCGCCCCAGTTCGAGCGGCTGATCCTCTTCACCTATCCGCTGTTCGTGGTCCTTTTCGGCGCGGCCGTCTTCGGCCAGCCGGTCCGACCGATCGCGCTCGTCGCCTTCGGGGTGAGCTACGTCGGCCTCGCGCTCATCTTCGTGAAGGACTACGCGGCCGCCGGGTCGGCGATCGCGGTCGGGACGGCCTGGGTGCTGGTCTCGGCCATCGCCTTCGCGCTCTACCAGCTTCTCGCCAAGCCGCTGATCCGCCGCATGGGCGCGCCGCTCTTCACCTCCGTCGCCATGACGGCGGCGAGTGCCGGCCTTCTCGTCCAGTTCGCCGCGACCCGCCCGGTGGAGGCCCTGATGGTCTCCGGCCCGAGCCTCTGGATCGCGCTCGGCCTCGCGGTCGGCGGCACGGTGCTTCCCGCCTATCTTCTCAGCGCCTCGCTGTCGCGGATCTCGGCGCAGGCGAACGCGGTGATCAGCACCTTGAGCCCCGTCGCGACCCTCGCGCTCGCGGTCGCCATCCTGGGCGAGACGGTGACGCCGGTCGACCAAGCCGGCACCGCCCTCGTCCTCGGCGGGATCGGCCTCTTCACCCTCCTGGAGCGGCGGGCCTGAGGGGCGATCACGAAAACCTGTGTTCGACGATCGGCCCGACCGCTGCTAGCCTCCGTGCCGGGCGGGGGAGCGCCCAAGAGGCAAACGAGGAGATCGTTCGATGACGAAGCTGTTCGTGACCACAGGCGCCGTGCTGGCCCTGTCCACCGGGCTTGCCGCGGCCGAGTGCATGAAGTCCCAGATGACGATGGCGTCCACCGTGCCGGCCGAGTCGGTGCAGGTCGCCACCCTGCAGAAGCCGCTGGTGCCGCCGACCGCCACCGCGGCGACGCCCGCGACGACGATCGCTCCGGCCGCCGACGCCACGGCCGAGACCGCCCGCCAGTAAGGCGAGCGGCGAAAAGCCGAAAGCCCGGATCGCTCCGGGCTTTCCTCCTGTCGCCTGCGGCCGGTGGCCGGCGTGGGGCGGGTTGCCCCCGGGGCGCCCGGCGCCACCGGTCAGATGTGGATCGGGCGCTTGTCCACCGCGAGCGCGGCTTCCTTCACGGCCTCCGACATGGTCGGGTGGGCGTGGCAGGTGCGGGCGAGGTCCTCGGACGAGCCGCCGAACTCCATCAGCACCGCCGCCTCGTGGATGAGGTCGCCGGCGCCGGCGCCGACGATGTGGACCCCGAGCACCCGGTCGGTCTTGGCGTCCGCCAGCACCTTCACGAAGCCGTCCGTGTGGAGCGTCGCCTTGGCGCGGCCGTTCGCCGTGAACGGGAACTTGCCGGAGCGGTACTCGATGCCGGCCGCCTTCAGCTCCTCCTCGGTCTGGCCCACCGCCGCCACCTCCGGCATGGTGTAGACCACGCCCGGGATGACGCCGTAGTTCACGTGCCCGTGCTGGCCGGCCAGGATCTCGGCGAGGGCGACGCCCTCGTCCTCGGCCTTGTGGGCGAGCATGGGGCCGACGATCACGTCCCCGATGGCGTAAATGCCTTCGACGTTGGTCCTGTAGCGGCTGTCGGTCACCACGCGGCCGCGGTTGTCCCGTTCCACGCCAACCTCGTCGAGGCCGAGGCCGTCCGTGTAGGCGCGACGGCCGACGGCCACCAGCACCACGTCGGCCGCCAGCGTCTCGGCGGCGCCGCCCGCCGCCGGCTCGTAGGTCACCGTCACCGGGCCGTTGCCGGCCGGCGCGACGCTGGTCACCTTCTGGCCGAGCTTGAACGCGAAGCCCTGCTTCTCCAGCATGCGCTGGAACTGCTTGGCGACCTCGCCGTCCATGCCCGGCAGGATGCGGTCCAGATATTCGAGCACGGTCACCTTGGCGCCGAGCCGGGCCCAGACCGAGCCGAGCTCCAGGCCGATCACGCCGGCGCCGATCACCACCAGGTGGTCCGGCACGGCCTCCAGCGCGATGGCGCCCGTGGAGGAGACCACCGACTTCTCGTCGATCTCGATGCCCGGCAGCGTCGCCACGTCCGACCCGGTGGCGATGACGATCGCCCTGGTCTCCAGCACCTTGGCCCCGGAACCGTCGTTCAGGGTCACTTCCACCTTGCCGGGGGCGAGGATGCGGCCGGCGCCGAGGAAGGGCTCGATCTTGTTCTTCTTGAGGAGGTAGTCGATGCCCTGGACGTTCGACTTCACCGTCGTGTCCTTGTGGGCCATCATGGCCGGCAGGTCGAGCTTCGGCGTGCCGACGTCGATGCCGAGCTTCTTGAAGCCGTTCGCGGCCTCCTCGAACAGTTCGGAGGCGTGCAGCAGCGCCTTCGACGGGATGCAGCCCACGTTGAGGCAGGTGCCCCCATGGGTGCCGCGCTTCTCAACCACGGCCACCTTCAGGCCCAGCTGGGCCGCCCGGATGGCGCACACGTAGCCGCCGGGGCCGGTTCCGATGACGATCAGGTCGTAGGACATGGGGGATCGATACCCTTTTCGATGTTCGGTTCAACCGGCGAGGCGGACCGCGCCGGCCGGCGACCGACGGGGGCGCCGGCCGCGTGCCCTCGGGCCTTTTTCAGAGATCCAGCACGAGGCGCTGGGGATCCTCCAGGCTCTCCTTGACGCGGACCAGGAAGGTCACCGCTTCCTTGCCGTCCACGATGCGGTGGTCGTAGGAGAGCGCCAGGTACATCATCGGCCGGATCTCGATCTTGCCGCCGACGACCATCGGCCGCTCCTGGATCTTGTGCATGCCGAGAATGCCCGACTGCGGAGCGTTCAGGATCGGCGTCGACATGAGCGAGCCGTAGACGCCGCCGTTGGTGATCGTGAAGGTGCCGCCCTGCATCTCCTCGATCTTCAGCTGGCCGTCGCGGGCGCGCTTGCCGTAGCCCGCGATGGTCTTCTCGATGCCGGCGAGCGACATCTGGTCGGCGTCGCGGACCACCGGCACCACGAGGCCCTTGTCGGTGCCGACCGCGATGCCGACGTGGTAGTAGTTCTTGTAGATGATGTCCTGGCCGTCGATCTCGGCATTGACCGCCGGCAGCTCCTTCAGCGCCTGGATGCAGGCCTTCACGAAGAAGCCCATGAAGCCGAGCTTGGTGCCGTGCTTCTTCTCGAACAGGTCCTTGTAGGCGTTGCGCAGCGCCATCACGTTCGTCATGTCGACCTCGTTGAAGGTCGTCAGCATGGCGGCGGTGTTCTGCGCGTCCTTGAGGCGCCGGGCGATCGTCTGGCGCAGCTTGGTCATCTTCACCCGCTCCTCGCGGGCAGCGTCGTCGGCGACGGAGGCCGGGCGCGGCGCCTGCACGGGCGCCGGGGCGGGAGCCTTGGCGGCCGCGCCGCCCGACATGGCGGCGAGCACGTCCTCCTTCAGCACCTGGCCGCGCCGGCCGGAGCCCGCGTCGAGGTTGATGCCGCTGTCGGCCATCAGCTTGGCGGCGGAGGGCGCCGGCGGCATGGCGGAGGCGGGCGCGCTGGGCGCCGCAGCGGGAGCGGCGGGCGCCGGCTTGGGCGCGGCGGCCGGAGCGGGCGACGGCGCGGCGGCGGCGGCCCCGGAGCCTTCGCCGATCGACCCGAGCAGGGCGCCGACGCCCACGGTCTCGCCGTCCGCGACCAGGATTTCGGCGAGCACACCCGCGGCCGGCGCCGGGACCTCGATGGTGACCTTGTCGGTCTCCAGCTCCACGACCGGCTCGTCGGCCTTGACCGCCTCGCCAGCCTTCTTGAACCAGCGGCCGATCGTGGCCTCTGTCACGGACTCGCCGAGAGTCGGAACGCGGATCTCCGTCGCCATGGGGGTGCTCGTCTCTGTCGTTCGGATGGGAATGCAGGATGGGGGAGGGCGGGAGCCGCCGGGCGGGCGGCTCCCCGGGGGATCAGCCGAGCGCCTCCTCCAGGAAGGCGGCGAGCTGCGCGAGGTGCTTCGACATTAGGCCCGTGGCCGTGGCGGCGGACGGCGCGCGGCCGGCGTAGCGGGGCCGGGTGACCTTGGCGCCGATCTGCTTCAGCACCCATTCGATGTAGGGCTCGATGAAGGTCCAGGAGCCCATGTTCTTCGGCTCCTCCTGGCACCAGACGACCTCCGCCCCCTTGAAGCGCGACAGCTCGGCCACCAGCGCCTTCGCCGGGAACGGATAGAGCTGCTCGACGCGCAGGAGGTAGATGTCGTCGATGCCGCGCTTCTCGCGCTCCTCGAACAGGTCATAGTAGACCTTGCCGGTGCACAGCACCACGCGCCGGATCCTGGCGTCCTCCACCAGCTTCACCGTCGACGACGCCGGGTTCGACTGGGCGTCGTCCCACAGGAGCCGGTGGAAGGAGGTGTCCGCCCCCATCTCGTCCAGCCGCGACACCGCCCGCTTGTGACGGAGCAGCGACTTCGGCGTCATCAGGATCAGCGGCTTGCGGAAGTCGCGGGTCAGCTGCCGACGCAGGATGTGGAAGTAGTTGGACGGCGTCGTGCAGTTGGCGACCTGCATGTTGTCCTCGGCGCACATCTGGAGGAAGCGCTCCAGGCGGGCGGACGAGTGCTCGGGGCCCTGGCCTTCGTAGCCGTGCGGCAGCAGGCAGACGAGGCCGGACATGCGCAGCCACTTGCGCTCGCCGGCGGACAGGAACTGGTCGAACACCACCTGCGCGCCGTTGGCGAAGTCGCCGAACTGGGCCTCCCAGAGCGTCAGGGCGTTCGGCCGGGCCAGCGAGTAGCCGTACTCGAAGCCGAGCACCGCCTCCTCCGAGAGCATCGAGTTGATGACCTCGTAGCGGGCCTGGCCGGGCGCCAGGTTGGTGAGCGGGATGTAGCGCTCCTCGGTCTCCTGGTCGTAGAGCACGGAGTGGCGCTGGCTGAAGGTGCCGCGCTCCACGTCCTGCCCGGACAGGCGCACCTTGTGGCCGCCGATGAGCAGCGACCCGAAGGCCAGCGCCTCGGCGGTCGCCCAGTCGATGCCCTCGCCGGTCTCGATCGCCTTGGAGCGGGCGTCGAGGAAGCGCTGGATCGTCCGGTGCACCCGGAACCCTTCCGGCACCGCGCTCAGCTTGCGGCCGATCTCGCGCAGGGTTTCCAGGTTGACGCCGGACTGGCCGCGCCGCTGCTCGTCGAAGCTGTCCGCCACCTTGAGGCCGGACCACACGCCGTCCAGCCAGTCGGCCTTGTTCGGCTTGTAGCTCTGGCCGGCGTCGAACTCCACGTCGAGCCTCGCCCGCCAATCCGCCTTCATGGCCTCCACCTCCTCGGCGGTGACCACGCCCTCCTTGATCAGCGCGTCCGAATAGATCTGCAGCGTCGACGGATGGCTGCGGATCGTCCGGTACATGATCGGCTGCGTGAAGCCCGGCTCGTCGCCCTCGTTGTGGCCGAAGCGGCGGTAGCAGATCATGTCCACCACCACCGGCTTGTGGAACTTCTGCCGGAACTCGATCGCCACCTTGGCGGCGTAGGTGACCGCCTCCGGATCGTCGCCGTTCACGTGGAAGATCGGCGCCTCGATCATCTTGGCGACGTCGGACGGATAGGGCGACGACCGGGAGAAGTGCGGGTTGGTCGTGAAGCCGATCTGGTTGTTGATGATGAAGTGGATGGAGCCCGCGGTCCGGTGCCCGCGCAGGCCGGAAAGGCCGAAGCACTCGGCCACCACGCCCTGTCCGGCGAAGGCCGCGTCGCCGTGAAGGAGCAGCGGCAGCACCTTGGCGCGCTCACGCAGCGGGATGATGTCGCCTTCCCACACGGTGGCGAGCTGGTCCTGCTTGGCGCGCACCTTGCCGAGCACCACCGGATCGACGATCTCCAGGTGCGACGGGTTCGGTGTCAGCGACAGGTGCACCTTGTTGCCGTCGAACTCGCGGTCCGACGAGGCGCCGAGGTGGTACTTCACGTCGCCGGAGCCTTCCACGTCGTCGGGCGCGAAGGAGCCGCCCTTGAACTCGTGGAAGAGCGCCCGGTGGGGCTTGCCCATCACCTGGGTGAGCACGTTGAGGCGACCGCGGTGGGCCATGCCGACCACGATCTCGCGGACGCCCAGGTTGCCGCCGCGCTTGATGATCTGCTCCAGCGCCGGGATCAGCGCCTCGCCGCCGTCGAGGCCGAAGCGCTTGGTGCCGGTGTACTTGACGTCGATGAACTTCTCGAAGCCCTCGGCCTCGATCAGCTTGTTCAGGATGGCGCGCTTGCCTTCCTTGGTGAAGCTGATCTGCTTGTCCGGCCCCTCGATGCGCTCCTGGATCCAGGCCTTCTCGGCCGGGTCGGAGATGTGCATGAACTCCACGCCCATGGTGGAGCAATAGGTGCGCTGCAGGATGTCGACCATCTGGCGCGGCGTGGCGAACTCCAGGCCGAGCACGTTGTCGATGAAGATGCGCCGGTCCATGTCGGCTTCGGTGAAGCCGAAGGAGGCCGGGTGCAGCTCGTCCGGGTTGACCTTCTTGGCGAGGTTCAGCGGGTCCAGGTTGGCGTGCAGATGGCCGCGCATGCGGTAGGCGCGGATCATCATCAGGGCGCGCACGCTGTCGCGCGTCGCCTGCTGCACCTGCGCCTCGGTCAGCCCGGCGCCCTTCTCGGCCGACTTCTCCTTGATCCGGTCGCCGACCTTTTTCTGGACCTCGCCCCAGTTGCCGTCGAGCGCGGACACGAGCTCGCCGTTCGGCGAGATCGGCCAGTCTGGCCGCTTCCAGGGCGCGCCCTTGGCGTTCCTCTCCACGCTCTCCCGGCTCTCGCCGAGACCCTGGAAGAAGTCGCGCCACTCCGCGTCGACCGCGTTCGGGTCCGCCTCGTAGCGGGCGTAGAGATCCTCGATGTAGGCGGCGTTGCCGCCGTAGAGGAAGGACGTCAGCGCGAAGGCGTCGTTCTGGTCTTGCCGTGCCATGGCCGCTTCGGGGCTCTAAGCCCCGTCCTCGCTGTCAGGGGATGCGCCGCGGACCGCGGCGCTCGTCTGGATGGGTGGCCCGCCCCGACGATGGGGAAGGGCGGGCCGCCTCTAGATAGGCATGGGATCCCGTCCCGGAAGGGTCGGGGAGCCGGGCTCGCCGCTCAGCCCTTCAGCACCTCGACCAGCGTGGTGCCGAGGCGCGCCGGCGACGGCGACACGCGGATGCCCGCGGCCTCCATGGCGGCGATCTTGTCCTCCGCGCCGCCCTTGCCGCCGGAGATGATGGCGCCCGCATGGCCCATGCGGCGGCCCGGAGGCGCCGTGCGGCCGGCGATGAAGCCGACCATCGGCTTCTTGCGGCCGCGCTTGGCCTCGTCGGCGATGAACTGCGCGGCCTCCTCCTCGGCGGAGCCGCCGATCTCGCCGATCATGATGATCGAGTGGGTGGCGTCGTCGGCGAGGAACATCTCCAGGACGTCGATGAACTCGGTGCCCTTCACCGGGTCGCCGCCGATGCCGACCGCCGAGGTCTGGCCGAGGCCGGCCCGGGTGGTCTGGAACACCGCCTCGTAGGTCAGCGTGCCGGAGCGCGACACGATGCCGACGTTGCCCTTGGAGAAAATGTTGGCCGGCATGATGCCGATCTTCGATTCGCCCGCCGTCACGATGCCCGGGCAGTTCGGCCCGACGAGCCGGGTTTTCGAACCGGAGAGCGCCCGCTTCACCCGCACCATGTCGAGCACCGGAATGCCCTCGGTGATGCAGACCACGAGCGGGATCTCCGCCTCGATCGCCTCGCAGATCGAGTCCGCCGCGAACGGGGGCGGCACGTAGACGACGGACGCGTCGGCGCCGGTCGCCTCCTTGGCCTCCAGCACCGTGTCGTAGACCGGCAGCTCCTGGCCCGAGGCGGCGGTCCACTTGGAGCCGCCCTTTCCGGGCGTCACGCCGGCGATCATCCGGGTGCCGTAGGCGAGCGCCTGCTCGGTGTGGAAGGTGCCGGTCTTGCCGGTGATGCCTTGCGTGATGACCTTGGTGGACTTGTTGATGAGGACGGACATCAGCGCGCTCCCCGCACGGCGTTGACGATCTTCTGGGCCGCGTCGTCGAGGTCGTCGGCGGCGAGCACGTTGAGGCCGCTCCCGGCGATGATCTCCTTGCCGAGCTCCACGTTCGTGCCTTCCAGGCGCACCACAAGCGGGACCTGAAGGCCGACGGTCTTCACGGCGGCGAGCACGCCGCGCGCGATCACGTCGCACTTCATGATGCCGCCGAAGATGTTGACCAGGATGCCCTTCACGTTCGGATCGGCCGTGATGATCTTGAAGGCCGCGGTGACCTTCTCCTCCGAGGCGCCGCCGCCGACGTCCAGGAAGTTGGCCGGCTCCTCGCCGTAGAGCTTGATGATGTCGAGCGTCGCCATGGCGAGGCCGGCGCCGTTCACCATGCAGCCGATGGTGCCGTCGAGGGCGATGTAGGCGAGGTCGTACTTGGACGCCTCGATCTCCTTCTCGTCCTCCTCCGTGACGTCGCGGAGCTCCATCACGTCGGGATGGCGGTAGAGCGAGTTGGAATCGAAGTTCACCTTGCCGTCGAGGGCGATGATGTCGCCCGCCGGGGTGACGATCAGCGGGTTCACCTCCAGCATCGCCATGTCGGTGCCGACGAAGGCGTTGTAGAGCTTCTCCGCCACCGGGCCGATCTGCTTGGCCGCGGCGCCGGTCAGCTTCAGGGCCTTGGCGAGGGTGCGGCCGTGGTGCGGCATGAAGCCGGTGGCCGGGTCGATCGAGAAGGTGACGATCTTCTCCGGCGTGTCGTGGGCCACCTGCTCGATGTCCATGCCGCCCTCGGTGGACGCCACGAAGGCGACCCGGCTGGTGGCGCGGTCGACGAGGATCGACAGGTACAGCTCCTTCTCGATGTCGGAGCCGCTCTCGATGTACATCCGGTTCACCTGCTTGCCGGCCGGGCCGGTCTGCACGGTGACGAGGGTCTTGCCGAACATCTGCCGCACGAAGGCGGCGGCCTCCTCGGCGGACTTCGCCAGGCGCACGCCGCCCTTCTCGCCCGCGTCGGCTTCCTTGAACTTGCCCTTGCCGCGCCCGCCGGCGTGGATCTGGCTCTTCACGACCCAGAGCGGGCCGGGCAGGGACTTGGCGGCGGCTTCGGCCTCCTCGACGCTGAGCACGGCCACGCCCGGGTTCACCGGTACGCCGTACTGCTTGAAGATGGCCTTGGCCTGATATTCGTGGATGTTCATCCGGACGTCCTCGACGGTTGGGGACGGGTGGGGGACGACCCCCGACCGGCCCCCGGACCGGTCAGGGGCTGATGCCGTCAGCCGGCGAGCGCCGGAGCGATGGTCTTGCAGGCCGCCACGAGGCCCTGCACGGCGCCGACGGACTTCTCGAAAGCCGACTTCTCGTCGCCGTTGAGCTCGATCTCGATGACGCGCTCCACGCCGCCGGCGCCGATCACCACCGGGACGCCCACATAGGTGTCGGTGAGGCCGTATTCGCCGTTGAGGTGGGCGGCCACGGGCAGAACACGCTTCTTGTCCTTCAGGTAGCTCTCCGCCATGGCGATGGCCGAGGCGGCGGGCGCGTAGAAGGCCGAGCCGGTCTTCAGGAGGGCGACGATCTCGGCGCCGCCGTCGCGGGTGCGCTGCACGATCTGGTCGAGCTTCTCCTGGGAGGTCCAGCCGAGCTTCACGAGATCCGGCAGCGGAATGCCGGCCACGGTGGAATAGCGGGTCAGCGGCACCATGGTGTCGCCGTGGCCGCCGAGCACGAAGGCGGTCACGTCCTCCACCGACACCTTGAACTCCTCGGCGAGGAAGTGGCGGAAGCGCGCGCTGTCGAGCACGCCGGCCATGCCGACCACCTTGTTGGCCGGAAGGCCGGAGAACTTCTGCAGCGCCCACACCATAGCGTCGAGCGGGTTGGTGATGCAGATCACGAAGGCGTCCGGGGCATACTTGGCGATGCCCGCGCCGACCTGCTCCATGACGCCGAGATTGATGCCGAGGAGGTCGTCGCGGCTCATGCCCGGCTTGCGCGGCACGCCGGCGGTGACGATCACCACGTCGGCGCCCTCGATGGCCTCGTAGGTCTGGGTGCCGGAGAGCTTGGCGTCGAACCCGTCGACCGGCGAACTCTCCGCGATGTCGAGCGCCTTGCCCTGGGGCACGCCTTCCGCGATGTCGAAGAGGACCACGTCCCCGAGTTCCTTCAGGCCGACCAAGTGGGCGAGCGTGCCCCCGATCTGACCCGCACCGACGAGAGCGATCTTGTTTCGCGCCATGTTTCCTGGCCTTCCGTTTACGTAAAGGTCATGTAGGCCGACTTCAGCCACGAAGGCATTAACCCGCATCCTGCTGCGGTGCAAGGGCAACGAAAGGCGATCAGACGAAGAAATGAGACCCCGAGATCTTCCTTCACCATTGCGTGGTTCCCCAAGGGTAAAGGCGGTTCTACTGACGGTCCGGACGTCGAGCGTGCGGAAGATCGGCGACCGGATGGCGTCGGCGAGCGCCATCGCGCACCGCCGGCCGCGTGCGGCGCGGCGGGTCCGACGACCGGGATCTGGACTGTTTCGTGGCTCCGGCGCCTAGAGCGCTTTCCGACCTGACGGAATCGTCAGTTCGACAAGAAATCGCTCCAGATTCAATAAGCTGGAGCATCCTCTCGGCGATCAAGTCGTGCAACTTGATCGGAGAATGCCCTAGAGGCTCGCCTCGCGGGCGGAGCGGCGGGGCTCGGCCAGATAGGCCTCCGAGCGCATTTCCGTGAGGCGGGAGGCGGTGCGGTCGAACTCGAACGCTTCGGCGCCCTGGCGGGCATGATAGAGGCCGGACGGTTCCGCCGCCGCGGAGAGCGCGACCTTGATGCCCTCGTCGTAGAGGGTGTCGATCAGGGTGATGAAGCGCTTGGCCTCGTTCCGGCGCTCGTAGCTCATCACTGGCACGTCCTCCACCAGAACGGTCCCGAAGGCGGCGGCGATCGCCTGGTAGTCGACGGCGCCGAGCGGCTGCTCGCAGAGCTCCTCGAAGGTGAAGCGGGCGACGCCCGGGCCGGCCCGGCGCACCACCAGCTTGCGACCCTTCACCGAAAGGACCCGCCGCTCCTCCGCCGCCCCGGCGAGCAGGCGCGCCCACAGCCGGTCCATCGCGGCATCGGCCGCGCCGTCGAGCGGGGTGTGGTAGACGTCGGCGAAGTCCAGCGTCTCCAGCCGGTAGTCGACGGCCGCGTCCAGGCGCACCACTTCGCACCGGGTCTTCAGGAGCGCGATGAACGGCAGGAAGTGATCCCGGTTGATGCCGTCGTGGTAGAGCCGGTCCGGCACCACGTTGGAGGTCGCCACCAGAACGACGCCCCGGTCGAACAGCTTCGTGAACAGGCGGCCGAGAATCATGGCGTCCGCGATGTCCGTGACGGCGAATTCGTCAAAGCAGAGGAGTTGCACCTCCTCCACGAGACCGTCGGCGACCAGGTCCACCGGGTCCCGGTCCGTCCCGCGCGCCAGGGCCTGGCGGGCGGCGAACACCCGCTCGTGCACGTCGGCCATGAACACGTGGAAATGCTGCCGCCGCTTCTTCTCCACCGGCGCGATGGAGAAGAAGAGGTCCATCAGCATGGTCTTGCCGCGCCCGACGCTGCCCCAGACGTAGAGACCCCTCGGCGCGTCGGCGGCCTTGGTCTTGCGGCCGAACAGCCAGCCGAGGGCGCTCTTCTTGGAGGCCAGCCGCTCCTCCTGGAGCGACCGGTACAGGCGATCCAGATGGCGCGCGACGGCGCGCTGCGCCGGATCGGGCGTGATCTCGCCCTCGGTGACCTTCAGGTCGTAGAGCGCCAGGACGCCGGTGCCGAGCGGCCGGTCCGTGCCGTAGGTGTCGGGCGAGGCGGGGGTGGAGGGCAAGGGATCTCGGGCCGGCTGTTGGACGCGGGAGGGGCGGCCGGATGGCCTTCGCCGATGCGAAAGCTCTACCGTCCCCGCCCGGTTCCGCACAAGCGGATCGAAGGTCGCGTCCCCGGCCGGCTCCGGTCTGGTCCGGGCGTCAGCGGAAGAACTGGACGCCGCGCTTGGAGACCTCGGTCTGGCCGGAGAAGCGGGCGGGGGCCACCGCGGTGAGCCGGGCGACCGGCGAGCCGGACGCGTCCTTCAGCACCACGTCCCGGCCGGTCAGGTCCCAGGCGCCCACGGACTTCAACTCGTCCGACGCGCAACCGCGCGTGTTGGCCCGGTAGCCGCCGGACCAGGTGGTCAGGCTCATGAACAGCTGGCAGCTCTCGCCGCCGGAGGCGAGCGTCCAGCCGCCGTTGAGATCCGGACGGCGGACCTCGACGGCCGCGGCCGGCGCCGCCTGCGTGGCGGGCGCGGCGGCCAGGTCGGTGGGTGCGGCCGGCACGGCGTTCGGGTCGGTCGCCAGCGGCGCGCCGGCCATGGGCGGCGGCAGGATCTGCGACTGGACCGGGGCGGTGGGCGCCGCCGGAAGCGGAGCGGGACCGCGCGGCGCCGACGGACTGGTCAGGCTGTACCCCCCGCACCCGGCAAGGCCGAGCGTGACTGCGACGCTGACGATCGGGGTCCACCGCATGAGGCTCTGCTCCCTTGATTCGCACAAATTGGCAAGGACACTGCTTGTTGCGACCGGTAAACGCCCGATGCAAGGCGGAATTCCGGCGGACGCCCCGGTCCGCCGTCCGGTCACGACCTCATGACGACGGTTTGCATGGACACCGTGTCCTATCGGCCATAGTTCTTTCGCGCACCCTCTCGCCTGGACCGCGACGCGGGTCGCGAAACCCAGGCGCTCCGCCGCGCCGAACTTCAGCGGACCTCTTCCCACATGATCGCCTTTCTGATCCGCGGCCTCGGCGTACTCCTGTTCGCCGCCTCCTTCATCGCTCTCGTGGCCGACGGCATCCGGTCGCTCGCCGCGGACGCGGTGGTGCTGACGCCCCTCGGCCAGACGTGGTTCCAGCTGCATCCCGGCTCGCTCAATCTCCTGCAGGCGGTGGTGCAGCGCTATCTCCATCCCTACATATGGGATCCGATCCTCCTCACCGTGCTGCTCTGGCCGACCTTCGCGGTCGGCGGCGGTCTCGGCATCCTCCTGATGGTGCTCGGCCGCAAGCGCCGCCGCGCCCAGGCTTTCTGACGACGGAGACAGGCCATGTACCTTCTGAACATGCTCTCCAAGAAGCTCGCCGTCCCGAGCGCCGCCGAGGCCCTGCCGGGCCGCCCGACCGCGCTGCCGACAGCCGAGCGCCATTTCGTGAACGGCAACGCCCTCAAGGAGCCCTATCCGGACGGGCTGGAGGTCGCCTACTTCGGCCTCGGCTGCTTCTGGGGCGCGGAGCGGAAGTTCTGGCAGACGCCCGGCGTCTGGGTGACCGCCGTCGGCTACCAGGCCGGCCACACGCCGAACGCCACCTACGAGGAGGTCTGCACCGGGCTCACCGGCCACAACGAGGTGGTGAAGGTGGTGTTCGACCCGGCGAAGGTCTCCTACGAGGGCCTGCTCAAGGTGTTCTTCGAGGCGCACGACCCCACCCAGGGCATGCGCCAGGGCAACGACGTGGGCACCCAGTACCGCTCCGGCATCTACGTGACGTCCGAGGCCCAGCGCTCGGCCGCGGAGGCCGCGAAGGAGCGCTATGGCGCGGCCCTGAAGGCCGCCGGCCACAAGGACGTGACCACCGAGATCCTCGACGCCCCGGCCTTCTACTACGCGGAGGCCTATCACCAGCAGTATCTGGCCAAGAACCCGAACGGCTACTGCGGGCTCGGCGGCACCGGCGTCTCCTGCCCGGTGCCGACCGGCGTCACGGTCTGATCCCGCCGAGGTCCTGTTCGGACGACCACGGAGCGGCCGCCGGCCGCTCCGCCTTCGCGGGCCCCGTGGGTCTCACCCGTGTCCGATCAGGATACCGGTGAGGAAGACCAGGAAGCCGCCCACCACGATCTGGAAGGCGGCCCTCAGGAACGGCGTGTCCATATAGCGCCAGCGGATCCACGAGATCGCCCAGAGCTCCACGAACACGATCAGCACGGCGATCGCCGTCGCGGTCCAGAAGTCCGGGATCAGGTAGGGCAGGGCGTGGCCGAGCCCGCCGACGGCCGTCATGATGCCGGCGGAAAGGCCGCGGATCACCGGGCTGCCGCGCCCGGTCAGCGTGCCGTCGTCGGAGAGCGCCTCCGTGAGGCCCATGGAGATGCCGGCGCCCACGGCCGCCGCCGTGCCGACCAGGAAGGTCTCCCAGGTGTCGCCGGTCGCGAAGGCGGCCGCGAACACCGGGGCGAGCGTCGACACCGACCCGTCCATCAGCCCGGCGAGGCCCGGCTGGACCACCTGCAGCAGAAAGCGCCGCCGCTCGTCCGCGTCCTCCCGGCCGCGGGCGTCATCGGTCAGGTGGCTGAGGCCGAGCCGCCGGGCCATGGACACGTGGCTTCGCTCCGCGGCGGCGAGCTGGCCGAGCAGATCGCGCACCGACGCGTCCGAGGTCCGCGCGGCCGCCTTCAGGTAGAAATTGTGCGCCTCCGCCTCCATCGCCTCGGCTTCCCGCCTCACCCGGTCGAGCCCGAGCGGCCGCACCAGCCAGTAGGGCGAACGATCGTAGAAGCCGCGCACGTGCTCGCGGGTGACGAGCGGGATCGTCTCGCCGTGCCGGGCGCGGAAGGTCTGGATCAGCCGGCCGCGGTGCTCGTTCTCCTCCCGGGCCATGTCGTCGAAGACGGCGGCCGTCGCCGGATAGTCGGCCCTGAGGCCGTCCGCGTAGGAGGCGTAGATGCGCATGTCCTCCTCCTCGGCCGAGATGGCGAGCGCGAGGATTTCGCGCTCCGACAGGTCCGAGAAGGCGCGCCTGGACGTTCGAAACATGATGAGGCCGTCCTACAGATTGGAATGATTCCAATCTAGGTGGCGCCGGTTCGCCTGGCAAGCCGCTCCACCGGCGGTACCGGATCCGCCGGCCGCCATCGCCGGAGGCTTGACGGCGCGACCCGAACGCCTCACTTGGCCTGGAGGTCCGTTCCGAGACAGGAGGCTCCGCCATGATCCGCCCCCGCCCCCGCATCCTGGTCTTCGCCGGATCGATCCGGACCGGCAGCCACAACGCCAGGCTCGCGGCCCAGATGGTGCAGGCGCTCGCCCTCAAGGACGCCGAGCCGACGCTCCTGTCCCTCGGCGACTACGCCATGCCGCTCTACGACGCGGATCTGGAGGCCGCCTCCGGCGTTCCTGACGGGGCGCGACGTCTCGCCGCCCAGATGACGGGCCACACCGGCATCTTCATCGCGAGCCCGGAATACAACGCCTCCGTCCCGCCGCTCCTGAAGAACGCCATCGACTGGGTCAGCCGGATCCGTGCCGGCGCCGGGGAGCC
The DNA here is from genome assembly GCF_013839525.1 of Chthonobacter rhizosphaerae. GTDB lineage: Bacteria > Pseudomonadota > Alphaproteobacteria > Rhizobiales > Pleomorphomonadaceae > Chthonobacter > Chthonobacter rhizosphaerae. The sequence goes on along the minus strand of NZ_JACDIS010000013.1, from coordinate 80,952 downwards.
GTCCCCGTGGCGCGGGCGGGTCTACGCGCTCGGATCCGCCTCCCCGGGCGCGTTCGCCGGCATCCGCAGTCTCATGCACCTGCGCCAGGTGCTGGAGCTCGGCCTCGGCGCCACCGTCATCCCCGAGCAGATCTCGGTGCCGTCCGCCGCCACCGCCTTCGCGGGCGACGGCGGCCTCGCGGACGAGCGTCTGGCCGCGCGGCTGGAGACCGTCGCGAGCCGCCTGATCGACGAGGCGGCCCGCTACGTGGCCTGACCCGTCACCGCGCCGTCATGCTGGCGTCATCGACCCCGGCGACGGTGGCGGCAGACGCAGCCCGACGGACACGCCGACCTCATGACGCGCATCCTCCACTATCTCACCCACCCCCAGGTCCGGATCGATCCGGCGGTCCCGGTACCGCGGTGGGGACTTTCGGACGTGGGTCGGGCCCGGGTGGAGGCGCTGGTGCGGTCGGGCTGGCTCGCCGGCATCGACCGGATCCTCTCCTCCGACGAGGCGAAGGCGGTGGAGACGGCGGAACTCGTCGCCGACGCCCTCGGGGTGCTGATCGAGGTGGACGGCTCCATGCACGAGAACGACCGCTCCGCCACCGGCTTCCTGCCGCCGGCCGAGTTCGAGGCCGTGGCGGACCGGTTCTTCGCGTCCCCGACCGAGAGCGTGCGGGGCTGGGAGCGGGCGGCGGACGCCCAGGCGCGGATCGTGGCCGCCGTGGAGCGCGCGCTCGCCCAGCCGCACGGGCGGCGCGTGCTCGTGGTCGGCCACGGAGCGGTGGGCACGCTCCTCGCCTGTCACATGGCCGGTCGGCCAATCTCCCGCGTCCACGACCAGCCGGCCGGAGGCGGCGCCGTCTTCACCGCCGACTGGACCGGCCGGAGCATCCTTCACGACTGGGTGCCCATGGAAAGGCTCGCCGTGACGGCATCGGCCGGCGCGGCGAGGTGACCGGCCCGTCGGGGCCGTCTCCCGAACCCCGGCGGCGTGACGGCCGTCAGCGCCAGGTGTCCTCCCGCCACATCCGGTCGAGCGCCGCCCGGTAGGTCGGGTATGCGTACGTCAGGCCGAGGTCGCGCTTGCTCCGGCCGTTCGACACGCGCTTGTTCTCGCCATAGAAGCTGCGCGCCATGGGCGACAGGGTGGCGGTGGCGAAGTCCTGCTCCGGCGGCGGCTCCACGCCCATCAGGGCGGCCGCGTAGGCCACCACGTCCTGGGGCGGCGCCGGCTCGTCGTCGGTGATGTTGAACACGCCGCCCGTCCGGCCGAACAGCGCGCAGCCGATCGCCCCGGCGATGTCGTCCACGTGGATGCGGTTGAACACCTGTCCGGGCTTGACCAGGCGCTTGGCCGTCCCCTCCGTCAGGTTCACGAAGGCGTTGCGGCCGGGGCCGTAGATGCCTGAGAGCCTCAGGATCGCGGTCGGCACGCCGCTCTCCGCGCCGTAGCGGGTCCAGGCCTCCTCGGCGGCGACCCGGGCGACGGAGCGGGCGCTCTTCGGCTTCACGCGCGTGCGCTCGTCCACCCACGCGCCGCCGTGGTCGCCATAGACGCCGACGGTGGACAGGTAGACGACGGCCATCGGCTTGCGGCCGACCTGCAGGTCCGCCCCGTGCCACCGGAGCGCCGGGTCGTTGGTGCCGGCCGCCCCCTCGGCGGGGGCGATCGACTGCAGGACGAAGTGCGCCTCCCGGAGCGCCGCCGAGACGCCCGCGCCGGGCGCGGTTCCGTCGAACAGGAAGGGTTCGATGCCGTCGGCCGCCAGCGCCTCGGCCTTCTCGGCCGAGCGGGTGGTGCCGCCGATCCAGCTGAAACGGGCGCGGTTGCGGCGCACGAAGGCGAGGGCCGAATAGCCGAGGCCGAAGACGAAAAGGCGCATGGATGATCCTTGGGGCGGTCCTTGGAAGGCGCGGCGGGTCCGGACGATTGCATAGACGGTCGCGGCGCATACATAAAGCGCCTGACGGGGGACCCCGCCGGGGCTTCGGACCGGCGAGGGCCCGCTGAACAAGGAGCTTTTGATGTCAGACCAGAACACGCTGCCCACCTGGCACGGCACGACCATCGTGACCGTGCGCAAGGGCGGCACGGTCGTCGTCGCCGGCGACGGCCAGGTGAGCCTCGGCGCCACCGTGATCAAGCACACCGCCCGCAAGGTCCGTCCGCTCGGCAAGGGCGACGTGATCGCGGGCTTCGCCGGCGCGACCGCCGACGCCTTCACGCTGTTCGAGCGGCTGGAGGCCAAGCTGGAGCAGTACCCGGGCCAGCTCACCCGCGCCTGCGTGGAACTCGCCAAGGACTGGCGCACGGACCGCTACCTGCGGCGCCTGGAGGCCATGATGATCGTGGCGGACAAGTCCACCAGCCTCGTCCTCACCGGCACCGGCGACGTGCTGGAGCCGGAGCACGGCGTGGCGGCCATCGGGTCGGGAGGCAACTACGCCCTCGCCGCCGCCCGCGCCCTGGTGGACACCGATCTCGACGCGGAGACCATCGCCCGCCGGGCGATGAAGATCGCCGCCGAGATCTGCGTCTACACCAACGAGAGCGTCACGCTCGAAAAGCTCGACGCCGCCCGCTGATCGCCCGAGGACACGCCATGACCGATTTTTCGCCCCGGGAGATCGTCTCGGAACTCGACCGCTACATCGTCGGCCAGAAGGACGCCAAGCGCGCCGTGGCCGTCGCGCTCCGCAACCGCTGGCGCCGCCTGCAGCTGGACGGGTCGCTGCGCGAGGAGGTGCTGCCGAAGAACATCCTGATGATCGGCCCGACCGGCGTCGGCAAGACGGAGATCTCCCGCCGCCTCGCCAAGCTCGCCAACGCGCCCTTCATCAAGGTGGAAGCCACCAAGTTCACCGAAGTCGGCTATGTGGGCCGCGACGTGGAGCAGATCGTCCGCGACCTCCTGGAGGCCTCCATCGGCCTCGTGAAGGAGAACCGCCGCAAGGACGTGCGCGCCAAAGCCCACCTCCAGGCCGAGGAGCGGGTGCTGGACGCCCTCGTGGGCGCCTCGTCGAGCCCGGCCACCCGCGACAGCTTCCGCAAGAAGCTGCGCGACGGCCTTCTGGACGACAAGGAGATCGAGGTCCAGGTCGCCAGCTCGGGCGGGCCGGCCAGCTTCGAGATCCCCGGCATGCCGGGTGGCTCCATCGGCGTCATGAACCTCCAGGACATGATGTCGAAGATGATGGGCGGGCAGAAGAAGACCCGCCGCGTGACCGTGAAGGACTCCTACGAACTCCTGATCCAGGAGGAGAGCGACAAGCTCCTCGACCAGGACCAGATCGTCCAGGAGGCCATCAACGTGGTGGAGAACAACGGCATCGTCTTCCTGGACGAGATCGACAAGATCTGCGCCCGCGACGGCCGGATCGGCGGCGACGTGTCCCGCGAGGGCGTGCAGCGCGACCTGCTGCCGCTGATCGAGGGCACGACCGTCTCCACCAAGTACGGCCCGGTGAAGACGGACCACATCCTCTTCATCGCATCCGGCGCCTTCCACGTGGCCAAGCCGTCCGACCTCCTGCCGGAGCTGCAGGGCCGCCTGCCGATCCGGGTGGAGTTGAGACCCCTGGAGCGGGACGACTTCCGCCGCATCCTGACCGAGCCGGAGGCGAGCCTCATCAAGCAGTATGTGGCGCTGATGGCCACGGAGGGCGTGACGCTGGAGTTCGCCGAGGACGCCATCGACGAGATCGCCGGCGTCGCCGTGGAGGTGAACGCCACTGTGGAGAACATCGGCGCCCGCCGGCTGCAGACCGTGATGGAGCGGATCCTGGACGACATCTCGTTCAACGCCCCGGACCGGTCCGGCCAGACGGTGGTGGTCGACGCCGCCTTCGTCCGGTCCGCCCTCGGCGACCTCGCCAAGAACACGGACCTCAGCCGCTTCATCCTGTGACAAGACCCGCGGCGGCGACTATGTTTGGTTCAAAGGGAGTGGGCCGATGATCAGGGTCGCCGCCGAGGACTTCGCCAGGGACAGCGCCACCTTTCTCGACCGTGTGGAGCAAGGTGAGGAGGTGTGGATCGAGAAGAACGGCATGGTCGTCGCACGGCTCGTGTCTGTCCTGTCCGCAGGTAAAGAGGCGAGCGGGCCGACCGTGGACCCCGAAGCATCTGAAGCCGTGCGCGCGTTCCGGCGCTTGCGCGCGGGTGCAACGCTCGACGGTCTCGACTGGAAGGCGCTGCGGGATGAGGGGCGACGTTGAACGTGGTGGTTCTTGATTGCTCGGCCGCTCTCTGCTGGTGCTTCAGCGACGAGGCGACACCGGCTTCCGATCGGCTGTTGGCGCATGTGGAAGCGTACGGCGCGATCGTTCCGCCCCTGTTCTTGCTGGAAGTTGCCAACGTCCTCCTGCAGGCGGAACGGCGCCGCCGGATCGACCCCGGTGCCTCAGAGGCCTTGATCCGCCGGCTGAAGACGTTGCCGATCACCGTCGAACCGGACGTCTCCAGTCTGGCGGGCCTTGTCGATCTGGCGCGCATGGAGCACCTGACGGTCTATGACGCCGCTTACCTGGACGTGGCTCTCAGGAGCGGCCGTCCGCTGGCGAGCAAGGATCGCGACCTTCTTGCCGCCGCGAGACGTCGAGGCGTGGCCATTTTCCTGCTCTCGGACACCTGAGACGCCAATGACCCTCTCCTCCATCGAGATCGAACGCTATGCCCGCCACATCATCCTTCGGGAGGTGGGCGGACCGGGGCAGCAGAAGCTCAAGGCCGCGCGGGTGATGGTCGTCGGCGCCGGTGGTCTTGGCGCGCCGGTGATCCAGTATCTGGCGGCCGCCGGGGTGGGCACGCTCGGCCTGGTGGACGACGACACCGTCTCCCTGTCGAATCTGCAGCGGCAGGTCATCCACGACACCGGCTCCATCGGCCGGTCCAAGGTGGAGAGCGCCGCCGAGGCCGTGCGGGCGATCAACCCGCATGTGGCGGTGGAGGCTTACCCGGTCCGACTGACGGCCGACAACGCCGCGGATCTCGTCCGCCCCTTCGACGTGGTCGTGGACGGGTCCGACAACTTCACCACCCGCTATCTCCTGGCGGACACCTGCGCGGCGGAGCGCCGACCGCTCGTCAGCGGCGCCATCGGCACCTTCGACGGCTCGCTCACCACGCTTCTGCCCTACGAGACCGGGCCGGACGGACGGCCCAACCCCGGATACCGGGATCTCTTCCCCGAAGCCCCGCCGCCCGGCACCGTGCCCACGTGCGCCGAGGCCGGCGTCATCGGCGCCCTGCCGGGGATCGTCGGCTCGCTCCAGGCCATGGAGGTGATCAAGCTTCTCTGCGGCATCGGCGAGCCGCTCGTCGGCCGGCTTCTTCTGATCGACGCGCTCTCAATGCGCTTCGAGACGGTCCGCTACAAGGCCGCCCGGACTTCCGCCGCCTGACGCTCAGGCCCACGCGAGCCTGACGCCGAACGCGATCAGCAACGAGCCGAACAGCCATCGCTCGGCGCGTTCCGCCCATCGTGATCCATGGACCGCCGCGCCGATCCGATCGCCGAGCGCGGCGAACACCAGATCGAACAGCAGGCCCGTCAAGACCAGCAGCAGCCCCAGCGCGGCGAACTGGGGCGCCGTCGGTCCCGCCTCCGGGTGAACGAACTGCGGCAGCAGGATGGAGCAGAAGAGCAGCGCCTTCGGGTTCATCAGGTTGGTGAGGAGCCCGGCCCTGAAGGCCTCCGCATGGGACAGGGCCGCGATCTCCGGCGCGTCCGCCGCGATCCGCAGCGAAGGCGCCCGCAGCAGCTTCACGCCGAGGTAGACGAGGTAGGCCGCGCCGGCGTGGCGCACCGCCTCGTAGGCGAGGTCCGAAGCCTGGATCAGGGCAGCGAGGCCGACGGCGGAGAGCGCCACATGGCTCGCCCGCGCGACCGCAAGCCCTGCCGCCACGGCGAGGGCCGCCGACCGGCCCCGGGCCGCGCCTGTCTGCAGAACCAGGATCATGTCCGGGCCGGGCACGAGATAGACGACGGCGAGAGCCGTCACGAAGAGCGAAAGCTGGTCAAGGGCAAGGCCGAACATGGCGCGAGGTCTCCGCGACAGCCGGACCTCTGGACGGTGGCGATCCGGCGAGCCCTCAAGATAGGCCCGGAGCAGCTGGCATGTCCTTGCGATGTGGGTATCAAAGAGCCTAGAATGCGCAACGAACAGGATGTCTACCTAGGTTCCACGTCGCGATCATGCCAAATCTGCCTCTCGACGCCATCGACCGCCGCATCCTCTCCGCCCTCCAGCGCGACGCCCGGCTCTCCAACGTGGACCTCGCCGCCGAGGTGGGCCTGTCGCCCTCCCCATGCCTGCGGCGGGTGCGCCTTCTGGAGGAGGCCGGCGTCATCACGGACTACCGGGCGCTCCTCGACCGGACGGCCATCGGGCTCGGTCTCACGGTCTTCGTCGGTATCAAGGTGGACCGTCACGACGACGCCCACGCGACCGCCTTCCGGGAGGCGGTCGCGGCCTTGCCCCAGGTGGTGTCCTGCCATCTGGTCTCCGGCGAATCGGATTTCCTGCTTCAGATCGTCCTGCCGGACCTCGCCGCCTATGAGCGCCTGCTCCTCGACACGCTCCTGAAGCTCCCGGGCGTGAAGGACATCCGGAGCAACTTCGTTCTCAACACGGTGAAGTCGATGGGGACCCTGCCGTTGGACCAGGTCGCTCGGTCGTGAGGCAGTCGGGAGTAGGCAGTCGGCAGTCGGCAGTAGGAAGGTCGAGGCGGTGGCCCAGGACACCACGTTCCGACTGCCGACTGCCGACTACCGAATACCGCCAACCTTCTTCACAGCATCGACGGCAGCACCCGGTCGGGTGGCCGGTGGCCGTCCATGAAGGTCCTGATGTTGATGATGACCTTCTCGCCCATGTCGAGGCGGTGGCCCAGGGCACCACGTTCCGACTGCCGACTGCCGACTGCCGAATACCGCCTACCTTCCCTCACAGCATCGACGGAAGCACCCGGTCGGGCGGCCGGTGGCCGTCCATGAAGGTCTTGATGTTGATGATGACCTTCTCGCCCATGTCGATGCGGCCCTCGATGGTGGCCGAGCCCATGTGCGGCAGGAGCACCACCCGGTCGGACTTCACCAGCTTGGGGTTCACCGCCGGCTCGTGCTCGAACACGTCGAGGCCCGCCCCGGCGAGCTCGCCCGCCTCCAGCATGCGGGCGAGGGCGTTCTCGTCCAGCACCTCGCCGCGGGCGGTGTTCACCACATAGGCTTCCTTCTTCAGAAGCTTCAGGCGACGCGCCGACAGGAGATGGTAGGTGCCCGGCGTGTGCGGGCAGTGGATGGAGATCACGTCCATGCGGGCGAGCATCTGGTCGAGACTTTCCCACCAGGTGGCCTCGTGCTTCTCCTCGATCTCGGCCGGCAGCCTGCGGCGGTTGTGGTAGTGGATCGACATGCCGAAGGCGAGCGCCCGGCGGGCCACCGCCTGGCCGATCCGGCCCATGCCGATGATGCCGAGGCGCTTGCCCCAGATCCGATGACCCAGCATCCAGGTGGGTGACCAGCCGTGCCATTCCTCCCGCTCGATCACCTTGATGCCCTGGGCGATCCGCCGGGGCACCGCCAGGATCAGCGCCATGGTCATGTCGGCGGTGTCCTCGGTGAGGACGCCGGGCGTATTGGTCACCGTGATGCCGCGGGCGGTCGCCGTGTCCACGTCGATGTTGTCGACGCCGTTGCCGAAGTTGGCGATGAGACGGAGGTTCGGGCCCGCTTGGCTGAGCACGCCCGCGTCGATCCGGTCCGTCACGGTCGGCACCAGCACGTCGGCGGTCCGCACCGCCTCCACCAGCTCGGCCTGGGTCAGCGGCCGGTCCTCATGGCTGAGCCGCGTCTCGAACAGCTCGCGCATCCGGGTCTCGACCATGTCCGGCAGCTTGCGCGTCACGACCACAAGAGGTTTCTTTCGGGCCATCACTCGACGAACCTTCCTCGCGGGGCGCGCCCGCCCGTTGGAAACGACCGCGAAACCAACGTTGATGAAACCTTAACCGCGGTCGGAGACAGTGAAGGGGCCCGGTCGGTCCGGGGCCTTCGGCCAAGTCGTCTTCCTATCAGAAGGACCGGCGAATACAAACTGCGACAACAGGCGCATCCGCGGGGTATGGCAACCGGCCCGCGATGGCAGGGGGGCGTCCCGCCAGGCCGGGCCGGCGCCTCCGGCCCGTCGCCTTGTCGCCGCAATTCAGCGGCTCCGTGCACGGTATGAAGTCTATGCAGTTCCGCCAGAAATTCCTTTTCCAGATCGTCCTGCCGCTCGCGCTCTGCCTGGCGCTCGCCGCTCCGTCCGTCGCGTCCGCCCAGGGCACCACGAAGGGCCCGAGCGGCCTGCCCGTCCCCCGGTTCGTCAGCCTGAAGTCGGATGCCGTGAATGTGCGGCGCGGGCCGAGTCGCGAGCATGACGTGGTGTGGCGCTACGTGCGCGCCGGCCTTCCGGTGGAGGTCACCCAGGAGTTCGAGAACTGGCGGCGGATCCGCGACTTCGAGGGCGCCGAGGGCTGGGTCTTCCACAGCCTGCTGACCGGCGTGCGCACAGCCCTTGTCGCCCCGTGGGACAAGAGCCGCACGGCGATCAACCTCCACGCCGACCCGGACGAGGCGACCCGCGTCACCGCCATGGTGGAGCCCGGCGTCCAGGCCAACGTCAAGGAATGCTCGGGGACGTGGTGCCGGCTGGAGGGCAAGACCTTCTCCGGCTGGATCGCCCAGGCCTCGCTCTGGGGCGTCTATCCGGACGAGACGTTCGACTGACTGGACGCCGGACGGCCGACGACGGATCGCCGGAGGCGAACCGGACGAGGGCCGCGTCGGACGCACGTTGGCCCGGCAGGCTCAACTCAAGGCGTCGGGCGGCTCCGGTCGTTGCCTGCGCGGCGCGGGCCGGGTCGGAAAGGCGCCCCGGCGGCAGGGGCCGGGTCAGGACGGGTCGCGGGGGCGAAGCCGGACCACCACGTCCACGCGCACGATCTCCATGCCTTCCGGCGGCTCGGGAACGTGTTCGATGGAAACGCTCGCGGCGGGGATGTCGAACACGTCGTTCGAACCCTCCACGAAGAAGTGGTGGTGATCGTCCACATTGGTGTCGAAGTATGTCTTCGTCCCGTCGATCGCGACCTCCCGCAGGAGACCCGCCTCGGTGAACTGGTGGAGGGTGTTGTAGATGGTGGCGAGCGACACGGGCACCCGCGCGCCCTGGGCCTCGTCGTGCAGCTGTTCGGCGCTCACGTGGCGATGGCCGCGGCCGAACAGGATCTCGCCGAGAGCCATCCGCTGGCGCGTCGGCCTCAGGCCGGCGCCGCTCAGCAGGCTGCGCACGTTGGTGCGTCCCGCGCCCATCCCCGCTCCAGCCGAGGCATGAGTCGAGCGCGTCGTGCCGTAGGTGGTGGTGGCCGGCGGCAGCTTTCGATCCATCGACGAGTATTCCACTAGCCCGAAACGATCCCGATCGCCCGGCCCGTCCGGCCCGGACGGAATGCTGGCGGACCTCTCGATCACGGACCGGGCCGCGAGGGTGCGGTCCCGTTCACGACGGATAATAGGGATCCTGCGGGTTCTTCGCAAGTTTGACCGAGGATGGGTCCGCCCCGCCGGTGCGAGGCTTTCGATGCCGATGCACCTGTGTTAGGACTGCACGCAAATTTCCGCCGGGATCCGATGCGGCAGCCAGACGTGGCGGCGCGCCCGACGGCCTTGAGAGGAAGACGACCCGGCATGGATGGGCGACAGACGAGTTTCGAATACGAGGATCTTCTTGCCTGCGGACGCGGCGAGTTGTTCGGCGCGGGCAACGCCCAGCTTCCGCTTCCGCCCATGCTGATGTTCGACCGGATCTCCGAGATTTCCGAGGATGGCGGCGAGTTCGGCAAGGGGCACGTGCGCGCCATCCTGGCGATCCGGCCGGACCTCTGGTTCTTTCCCTGCCACTTCAAGGGCGACCCGGTGATGCCGGGCTGCCTCGGCCTCGACGCCCTGTGGCAGATGCTCGGCTTCTTTCTCGGCTGGCTCGGCTCCCAGGGCCGCGGCCGCGCGCTCTCGGTGGGCGAGGTCAAGTTCTCCGGCATGGTCACGCCCGACGTGAAGCTCGTCGAATATGGCGTGGACCTGAAGCGGGTGCTCCGCTCCAAGCTGGTCCTCGGCATCGGCGACGGCTGGCTGAAGGCGGACGGGCAGACCATCTACAAGGCGGCGGATCTGCGCGTCGGCTTGTTCAAGGCCGAGCCCGCCATGGGCGGCTGAGGGTCGGGAAGACCGAAGGGACCGGAACGGCCGGTCGGTCCGGAGCCGGCGGGGCGGCCCCGCCGACGCCGGTCGTCCGCTGCGCAACCAGGATCGAAGAGGATAAGGGACTGTCATGAGACGCGTCGTCGTGACGGGCATGGGCATCGTTTCGTCCATCGGCAACACCACCCAGGAAGTGCTGGCCTCCCTGCGCGAGGCCAGATCCGGCATCACCCGGGCGGAGTCGTTCGCCGAGCACGGCTTCCGCTGCCAGGTCCAGGGCGCGCCGACGCTGAACGCCGAGGACGTGGTCGACCGGCGGGCCATGCGCTTCCACGGCGGCGGCACCGCCTGGAACCACGTCGCCATGGAACAGGCCATCCGCGATTCCGGCCTGGAGGAGGCGGACGTCTCCGACGAGCGCACCGGCATCATCATGGGCTCCGGCGGTCCCAGCACCCACGCCATCGTGGAGGCGGCCGACATCACCCGCACCAAGGGGCCGAAGCGCGTCGGCCCGTTCGCGGTGCCGAAGGCCATGTCGTCCACCGCATCGGCGACGCTCGCCACCTGGTTCAAGATCAAGGGCGTCAACTATTCCATCTCGTCCGCCTGCGCGACGTCGAACCACTGCATCGGCAACGCCTACGAGATGATCCAGTGGGGCAAGCAGGACGTGATGTTCGCCGGCGGCTCCGAGGAGCTCGACTGGACGCTGTCCGTCCTCTTCGACGCCATGGGCGCCATGTCGTCCAAGTACAACGACACGCCCGCCAAGGCCTCCCGGGCCTATGACAAGAACCGCGACGGCTTCGTGATCGCCGGCGGCGCCGGCGTGCTGGTGCTGGAGGAGCTGGAGCGCGCGAAGGCGCGCGGCGCCCGCATCTACGGCGAAGTGGTCGGCTACGGCGCCACGTCGGACGGCTACGACATGGTCGCCCCGTCGGGGGAGGGCGCCATCCGGTGCATGCGCCAGGCCCTCTCCACCGTGAAGGGCAAGGTCGACTACATCAATCCGCACGCCACCTCGACGCCCGTCGGCGACGAGAAGGAGATCGAGGCGATCCGCGCCGTGTTCGGCGACGCCATCCCGCCGATCGCCGCCACCAAGTCGCTCACCGGCCATTCGCTCGGCGCGACCGGGGTCCAGGAGGCGATCTACTCGCTTCTGATGATGAACAACGGCTTCATCTGCGAGAGCGCCAACATCGAGGAGATCGACCCGCAGTTCGCCGACGTGCCGATCGTGCGGGAGCGGATCGACAACGCGGACCTCAACACCGTGCTGTCGAACTCCTTCGGCTTCGGCGGCACCAACGCCACGCTGGTGTTCCAGCGCTACGCGGCCTGATCCAGACGATCACTCGGACACGAAAGAGTAAGGCATGACCGGGCTCATGGCCGGCAAGCGCGGCCTCATCATGGGTGTCGCCAACGATCACTCGATCGCCTGGGGCATCGCCAAGCGGCTCGCCGGCGAAGGCGCGGATCTCGCCTTCACCTACCAGGGCGAGGCGTTCGGCCGCCGGGTGCGACCCCTCGCCGAGGAGGTCGGGTCCAAGCTCCTGCTCCCGTGCGACGTGGAGGACGTCTCCACGGTCGACGGCGTCTTTTCGGCGCTGAAGGATGCCTGGGGCACGATCGACTTTGTCGTCCACTCCATCGGCTTCTCCAACAAGAACGAGCTGAAGGGCCGCTACGCCGACACCACGCGCGACAACTTCGTCCGCACCATGGTGATCTCCTGCTTCTCCTTCACCGAAGTGGCGCGGCGCGCGGTGGACCTGATGCCGAACGGCGGGTCGCTCCTGACGCTCACCTACGGCGGCTCCACCCGCGTGATGCCCAACTACAACGTCATGGGGGTCGCCAAGGCGGCGCTGGAGAGCTCGGTGCGCTATCTGGCGGCCGACTTCGGCGACCGCGGCATCCGGGTCAACGCGGTCTCGGCCGGCCCGGTGCGCACGCTGGCCGGCGCGGGCGTCACCGACGCCCGCCTCATGTACAATTTCCAGAAGAAGAACGCGCCTCTGAAGCGAACGGTCTCCATCGATGAGGTGGGCGGCTCCGCCCTCTATCTCCTGTCCGATCTCGCGTCCGGCGTCACCGGCGAGATCCACTTCGTGGACAGCGGCTATTCCGTCATGTCCATGCCGCGCATCGACGAATTGAAGGCGCAGGAGCGCCGCGAGGCGGCAGAAGGCCTCGCCGCGGAGGACTAAGCCCGAACGCAGTCCGGGCCGAGACCCCAGGCCGGGCGCGGTCCGGCCCGACGGGGCCGGATCCCGCCCGCGCGCCGCTCACCGCAGGCCCCGCGACGCAGCCCTATTCGGTCGCGCCGCTGTCGAACGGCACGTCCACGGCGCGCCGGCAACTGCCCGCGGCGGCGGCGACGAGGCTGCCGTCGGCCGGGTCGCCGTCCCGGGTCTCGAACAGGCCCGTCCCGTCCAGGCTGTCGGCCACGCAGGCGCAGAACCGGGTGCAGAGCGCCCGATCCGGCTGGGTGCGGCCGCATTCCGCCTCGCATCCGCCGACGAACCGGGCGCGCTCCCGCCCGGCGTCCGGCGGCACCAGGGCGGCCGCCCCGGACAGGAGTCCGAACAGCAGAGGCTGATGGACCAGATAGATCACCAGGCTCCACCGGCCGAGCGTCGCCAGAATGCGGCCCGGCGCCCCGAAGGCGGCCGGCTCGGCCGGACCGAACCGCTCGGGCAGCAGCCGGCCGATGGCGACGCCGGCGAGCACGGGCGCAAGCCAGGGAAAGATCGGCACGTAGTCGTTCGACGGCGGCACGTCCGTCGCAAGACCGAGGGGCAGCAGCGCCGGCGCGTTGAACGCGTCGCCGGCCGCCACCCACGGCAGCCCCAGCGCCAGGAGTGCCGCCCCGATCACCACGGCGAGCGGCGCCCGCACGAAGGGCAGGGCGAGGATGCTGCCGGCGGCGATCATGTGCAGGATGCCGAAGAAGACGAACGCCTGCGGGAACATCGCGTAGGTGGAGATCGAAACGAGCGCCGCCGCGGCGGCGATGGTCGCGACCCGCCGGACGCGCTGCCGCGCCCCGACGCCCCGCCGGTCCGAGATGACGAGGCTGACGCCCACGATCACCAGGAATGTCGCGGCGATCGTGATGGCGAACCCGCGCCAGACCGGGTCGCGGGCCACGTCCCAGTCGACGAAGCCCACATAGGCCAGGTCCCAGGAGACGTGGTAGACGACCATGGCCACGATGGCGACGCCGCGGGCCATGTCGACGAGCGCGAGGCGGCCGCCCTGGCGGGCGGGTCTCAACTGATCCTCCATCGGCCCTCGTTCCCTGCCGGTCGACTGATCGCCCGTGGCGCGGCGGGGTGTGATTCCCCGTCGGTCCGCGGTGGGCCCAAAGGATGTGTCGGAGATGGCGGGCGGACGCAACGGGCGACGGGGTGAAAAGTAATGGGTGCGACAGTGACCGAGGGCGACGCGGCGAACCGCATCCTGTTCGACCGGGAGGTCGACGGCCTCGCCGCGCGGGCGGTGGCCGGCCGCGGCAGCGACGTCCTGGCGGTGGTCTTCTCCCAGGTGCGCGTCCCGCGCGGCCGCTACGGCCTGTCGCGCCTGTTCGCCCGCACCGCCCACCCGTGCCTCTTCCTGAACCAGCCGGAGGCGATCTGGTACCGGGGCGCCGAGGATGCGGTCGACGCCGCCATCCGGGAGGCCGCGGGACGCTCCGGCGCCGCCCGCGTCGTCCTCTACGGCAGCAGCATGGGCGCCTTCGGGGCGCTTGCCGCCGCCGCCCGGTGGCCGGGCGCCGAGGCGATAGTCTACGCGCCCGACGGGCGGATCGGCGAGGCGGGCAGCCAGTCGGCCGCCGCCGGCCTTCCGCCCCGGTCCGGCGAACCGTCCCTCGAGGACCTCCTCGCCACGCGGGCGCGGGAGGCGACCACGGTCATCACCGGCCTGTTCGATCCTTACGACGCCGGTGTGGCGAGCCGCCTCGCGCCCCTCGCCGAGGACGGCCGCGTCCGGCTGCTGCCGGTCCTCTCCGGCCACGAGGTGCACGACCACCTCTACGCGCTGAACGTGGTGCGCCGGATCATCTCCACCTTCCGCCGCGATCCGGGCGCGGAGATCGCCGCGCGCGGCCTCGCGGCCCGCCTGGACCCGGGGCGCCACGGGCGCTTCGCCGCCCTCGCGGCCGCGCTGCGATCGTCGGACCCGCCGCATCCGGACGCGGTGCGGGCCCTCGCCATGCCCGACAACCCGGGCGTCGCCCTCCTGGAAGCGTCCGCCCTGGAGGCCCGCGGCGACCTCGACGGGGCGGAGCGGCGCCTCGCGGACGTCGACGGGGTCATCGGCCGGTCGCCCATCCTGTCCACCCTGCCGAAGCGCTACCGAAAGATCGTGCCCCGCCGGCGCATCGACCTTCTGGACCGGCTCGGCCGGCGCGCGGAGGCGGATGCCCTGGCCCGGGAGGCCGCGGCGCGCTTTTCCGAGGACGCCGACTTCGCCGCCCGTGCCGGCGCAGGTTGCCAAACCGGAACGGATGAAGAACAATAAGGCCGAAGGAGACACCCTGATGGCCGACCAATCCGCCCGTCTGATCGAGGCCCTCGTCGTCGACGGCCGCCAGTCCGAACGGGCCCGCCTCGTCCAGCGCGGCGTCGGCCGCATGATGATCGGCCTCGGCTTCTCGATCGTCACCGAACTGCCGCTCGCCTCCGGCCGGCGGGCCGACGTGGTCGGGCTCGCGCCGAACGGCGACCTTTGGATCGTGGAGATCAAGTCGTCCGTGGAGGACTTCCGGGCCGACCGCAAGTGGCCGGACTACCGCCGCCATTGCGACCGGCTGTTCTTCGCCACCCACGAGGCGGTGCCGCTCGACATTTTCCCGGAGGACGCCGGCCTCATTCTGGCGGACGGCTTCGGCGCCGCCGTGCTGCGCGACGCCCCGGAGCACCGCCTCGCCCCCGCCACCCGCAAGGCGACGCTCCTGCGCTTCGCCCACGTGGCCGCGCGCCGCTTCCACACGCTGCTCGATCCGGGCGTCCAGGAGATGGGCGGGTTCTGACGGGCGCCGATTTGCGCTTCCGGTTCGCGGACCGCGGCGGCGCCGGATCCCGCGCCCTGCCGCCGTCTCAGGCGGCCGGCGTCATTCCTCTTCGCCGAAGCGGTTGCCCACCAGGGCCGTGATCGCCGCCATGGCGGCCTCCGCCTCCGGCCCGCTGGCAGAGACCTGGATCGTGGAGCCGATCCCCGCCGCCAGCATCATCAGGCCCATGATCGAGGTGCCCGACACGGACTGGCCGTCCTTGGAGACCAGGATCTCGGCGTCGAAGGATTCCACGCACTGCACGAACTTGGCCGACGCACGGGCATGCAGGCCCTTGCGGTTCACGATGGCGAGCTCGCGCACGAGCCCGTCGGTGTCCATGCGATCGGCGTCCATCATTGTCCGGAGAGCACCTGGCTGGCGACGCTGATGTACTTGCGCCCGGCGTCGCGCGCGTCGGTCACCGCGTCCGCCAGCGGTTTGTCGGCCCGCACGCTGGCGAGCTTGATCAGCATGGGAAGGTTGACGCCCGCGATCACCTCCACGCTGCCGTGGTCCATGACCGAGATCGCCAGGTTCGACGGCGTGCCGCCGAACATGTCGGTGAGAAGCACCACGCCCTTGCCGGCGTCCACCCGATCGACGGCCTCCAGGATGTCGCGCCGGCGGCGCTCCATGTCGTCGTCAGGCCCGATGCAGATCGTCTCCAGCCGGGTCTGGGGGCCGACCACGTGCTCGAGCGCGGCACGGAACTCGTCTGCGAGACGTCCGTGGGTCACGAGAACCAAGCCGATCATTCCCTCGTCCGTCCCCCAGGCATCGGCATGCGGGCCTTCGGGCCGCGGTCGCCGCAGAGTGGTCCGGATTGCGCACCGGAACGGAGGCCCATCTTCACCAGACGCGACGCCGAAGCAAGAACAATCATCGCCGACCTCCAAAGGCTTCCCGTGCGTCCGGGGACATGCTCGCCGCCTCGTGGCCGGCCGGCCACATCGCCCCAAGGACCGAAAGGGCGCTCTCCACCAGGAGGGCGGCCACGAGCGCCGACCGCGCCGGCACGGGCTGGCGCGGCACCGGCACGCCGGCGAGGCGCGTCGCCAGCAGCGCCTCCTCGGGCATCCGAGGCAGGGTCTCGCCGTCGACCAGATCGACCACCAGCCGCACCACCGCGGCGTCCACGTGCGCCACCGCCACGATGCCCCGCCCGGCCGCCTCCCGCAGCCCGGCGAGGCGGGCGGGCGCGCGCGCGATCAGCCGGCCGCCGTGGGCGGCGAGCAAGGTCCGGTCGTCGCTCACGAAGACGGCGAATCGCCCCGCCGTCCGGGCCCGATCCACCAGGAGGGCCTGGAGCGTGGTCTTGCCGCTTTGCGACGGTCCCCGGACGAGGACGCCCGCGTCGCCGAGAACCACGCAGCCCGCGTGCACGGTGGGCTGGGTCGCGGCCATCGGTCAGGTCTCCGCCGGCAGGCGCACGGTGAACCGCGCGCCCGTCACCCGCTCCGGGTCCGCCGGGTCGTCGTGGCGGTTCTCCGCCCGGATGGTGCCCCGGTGGGCCTCCACGATCTGCCGCGAGATGGAAAGGCCGAGGCCGGAGTTGTTGCCGAAGCCCTCGCCCTCGGGCCGGTCCGTGTAGAAGCGCTCGAAGATCCGGTCGAGGGCGTCCGGCCGGATGCCGGGGCCGTCGTCGTCCACCGTGACGACGATCCAGTCTCCCTCCCGCCGGGCGCTCACCCGCACGGTGCCGTCCGCCGGCGAGAAGGAGCGGGCGTTGTCGATCAGGTTGTGGATCACCTGGCCGAGCCGGCTGTCGTGGCCGGCCACCATGAAGCTCGGCTTGTCCGGCCCGGACGCGATGGCGAGCTCCACGCCGACCGATGTGCGCCGTCCCGCCTCCCGGGCGATGCCCACCACGCTGGCGAGGAGCTTGGCCACGTCCAGCGGCACCGCGTCCTCGCGCGCCAGTTCCGCGTCGAGGCGCGAGGCGTCGGAAATGTCGGTGATCAGCCGGTCCAGACGCTTCACGTCGTGCTGGATCACGGCCATCAGGCGCGCCCGGCTCTCGTCGGTCTTGGCGAGCGGCAACGTCTCCACCGCGCTCCGCAAGGAGGTCAGCGGGTTTTTCAATTCGTGGCTCACGTCCGCCGCGAAGCTCTCGATCGCGTCCATGCGGTTGAAGAGGGCGGTGGTCATGTCCCGGAAGGAGCGGGCCAGATGGCCGATCTCGTCCTCCCGGTCGGGGAAGTCCGGGATGGCCTCCCGGTGCTTCACGCCGCGGCGCACCCGGTCGGCGGCGGCCGACAGGCGCCGCAGCGGCGCCGCGATGGTGCCGGCGAGAAGGATGGAGAGGGTCGCCGTCACGACGGACGCCACCAGCGCCACGCGCATGATGGCGAGCCGCTCCGCCTCCACGATGGCGTCGATGTCGCCACCCTGGGTGGAGAGGAGCAGGCTGCCCACCACGGCGCGGAACCGCTGCACCGGCACGGCCACGGAGACGATCAGCTCGCCCCGCTCGTTGACCCGCACCACCGTGCCGGGCGAGCCGTCGAGGGCCGTCGCGACCTCCGGATAGCCGCGCCCGTTCGAGCCGGCGAGCTCCTGGTAGACCGGCATGTCGGCCCGGCGCAGCCAGAACTTCACCTGCGACCACGCCTGCTCGATGAGGGAGGGCTCCTCCGGCTGGGGCGGCGGCAGGTCGAAGCGCAGCACCTGGCCGCGCGAATAGAGGAAGCGGCTGTCCAGGATCAGCGTCCCGTCCCGGTCGTAGATGCGCGCCCTTGTGCGCGTCGGCGAGATCAGCCGGCGCAGGATGGGGGCCACCCGTTCCGGGTTGATCGGAAAGTCGAGCGCCTGCAGCTCGTCGAACGGCGACATGCTCTCGCCCGCCTGGAGCTGCAGCAGGCGCTCCGGGTCGATGGTGATGGAATCCGTGTCCACCGTCGCCGAAGCCGCGATGGCGGCCGCGATGATCTCGCCCTGGGTCAGCAGGCTCTCCACCCGGCTGTCGATCAGGCCGGCGCGGAACTGGTTGAGGTAGAGGATGCCGGCCACGAGCGCGATCAGCGCCGCCAGGTTGAGGACGAGGATCCGCCGGGTGAGGCTGGAGAACACGAAGGATCCGACCACACGGCTCGCGCGGCCGAAGACGAGCCGGCGGAGCCGCACACGGGATGCCCGTTTGCGATCGCCCGCGCGCCTGATCTCGATCTCCGTGGTCATGTCCTGGTCGTGACGCCCGAACGGGTCCCCGCCGGGGCGGGCCGCGGCCGCGTCACATCTCCTTGAAACGATATCCGACGCCGTAAAGGGTCTCGATCATGTCGAAGTCGTCGTCGATGGCCTTGAACTTCTTGCGCAGCCGCTTGATGTGGCTGTCGATGGTGCGGTCGTCCACATAGACCTGATCGTCATAGGCGGCGTCCATCAGGGCGTTGCGGCTCTTCACCACGCCGGGGCGCTGGGCGAGCGCGAACAGGATCAGGAACTCGGTCACCGTCAGGGTCACGTTGGCGCCGTTCCACGTGCAGGTGTGCCGCTCCTGGTCCATCATCAGCGGCCCGCGCTCGATCGTCTTCGCCGCGTCGGTCGGCTTCGGGGCGGCGGCGTCGCGCGGGGCGGCCCGGCGCAGCACGGCCTTCACGCGCTCCACCAGCAGGCGCTGCGAGAACGGCTTCCGGATGAAGTCGTCGGCGCCCATCTTCAGGCCGAACAGCTCGTCGATCTCGTCGTCCTTGGAGGTCAGGAAGATCACCGGCATGTCCGTGCGCTGGCGCAGGCGCCGCAGGAGTTCCATCCCGTCCATGCGCGGCATCTTGATGTCCAGGATGGCGAGGTCGGGGGTGGACTGGGCGAGGCCGTCGAGCGCGGAGGCGCCGTCCGTGTAGGTCTCCACCCGGTAGCCTTCCGCCTCCAGCGCGATCGACACCGAGGTGAGGATGTTCCGGTCGTCGTCGACGAGCGCGATGGTCGGCATGCCGTCTCCTTCTCACTGCGGGGTCGCGGACCCGGACCGGACCGCCCTCCAGTCCGGTCCGAAGCGTCGGTCCGGACCGACGTTCCCGTCTGGTCTACCACGTCATCGAGAGCTTTCCCGCCAGAAAGTGGCGGAAATTATGGCGAAGACGCAGACCGCGCCTGGCCGAAGCTCCCGGCGAGCCGCCTCGACGCCAGATGGAAACGAGGCAGCAGCAGTGCAAGGGACGCGGTGATCCCGGCCCCGATTCCGGCGAACAGGCCGACCGCCCCGTAGTCCAGGTGGAAGCCGAACAGCCAGCCCGTCGGCACGGCCGCGATCCAGAAGGCGGCGGACTGCAGGCCGAGCGGCACCCACACGTCGCCCACCCCGCGCAGCGCCCCCATGGCGACGCCCATCATGGCGTCGAAGGCCGTGAACAGGCCGGCGAAGCGCAGCGTCTCGGTGGCGACCGCCACCGCCGCCGGATCGGACACGACGAAGCGGGCGATCGCCTCCGGCTGCAGGATCATGGCGAGCCCGCAGAGGCCCGACAGGAGCCCGCCGAGGCCGATGCCGCTCCAGCCGGCGCGCGCCATGTCGACGGCGCCCCGGCGCCCCACCGCATTGCCGACCCGGATCGAGGTGGCGCCCGCAAGGCCGACCGCGTTCATGTAGACGAGCGACATCACCGTCATGGTGGTCTGGTGGGCCGCAAGAGCGGCGGTGCCGAGGAGACCCGCGAAGAACACCATTGTGGAGAAGGCGGCGCTCTCCACCCCTTGCGCCAGGCCCATTGGCAGGCCCATGCGGCGGATCACCCGGCCCGGTTCGCCGCCGAGCGTCACGGCCGTCCGCCACCACTGCCCGGCGTCGGCCAGCATCCGGTAGCGGTCGCCGTCCCGGCGGCTGTCGCGCAGGAGGATCGCGATGGCGGCCGCGAACAGGCCCCAGCGCAGCACCGTGGAGGTGGCCGTCGCCGTCACGGCGCCGCCGCCCTCGGCCACGAGCCCGCCCCAGCCGAGCACCAGCACGCCGTCGGCGAGGACGTTGAGCACGTTGGCGATCAGCATCAGCACCATGCCGGTGCGCGCCCGCCCGGTCGCCTCCAGGATCAGGTTCACCGTGATGAAGAGGAGAAGGCCCGGCAGGCCGAGGGCGAACACCTCCGCCACCCGGGCCCCCGCCGCGGCGACCTCCGGCTGCTGGCCCGTCGCCAGGAAGAAGGGCTCGGCGGCGAGCGCCAGGCCGCCGGCGAGACAGCCGAGCACCAGGGCGTTGACGAGGCCGGCCCGCAGCACCTCGCCCACGGTGTGCGGTTCGCCGCGGCCGATCGCCTGGGCGGCCAGCACCACCGTCGCCTGGAGCGCGCCCAGGCAGACCAGCATCAGCGTCATCAGCGGCGCCACGCCGAGCCCGAAAGCCGCAAGGTCCAGTTGCCCGGCGTGCCCGGCCATGATGCTGTCGACGGAGATCAACACCACGAGGCCGGCCCGTGCCACGATGATCGGCGCTGCGAGGCGGAGGGTCTTCTCCACATGGACGCCGAGCGGCTGGGCCTCCGCCGGGCCGGAATCGGGAACTGCCAACGCCACGTGAGAAGCCTCGTGCGAATACCGAGCCCGACCCCGGATCGCGCGCCCGCCGGCAGGGCAGGGCGGGCCGGCGTGGGTGGGGAGATCTGCCTTATAGGGGAGCAGCGCCTGCTCGCCAATCGAGCAAACCGACAAAGGGAGAATGAAGCCGTGTCCGAGATGACGTCCTTCGATCCGGTCCGGGCCGCCCGGGAGACCCTGCGCGCCGCCGCCACCGCGACCCTGTCCACGCTGACCGAGGCGGGCGAACCGTTCGGCAGCTTCGTGAGCGTGGCGACCGACGTGGACGGCGCGCCGCTCCTCCTCGTCTCCAGGCTGGCCGTTCATACCCGCAACCTCGATCGGGACGGTCGCTGCTCGCTCCTCCTCGTGGCGCCGGGGGGCGAGGGCGGGGACCCGCTCGCCGGCGCGCGCATCACCCTCCAGGGGCGGGCGATCCGCGTCGGCCGCGACACGCCCGAGCACGAGCGCCTGCTCGGCCGCTTCCTCGCCCGCCATCCGGAGGCGGAGGGCTATGCGGCCTTCGCGGATTTCGGCCTGATGCGGATCGAACTGCGCGAAGGGCACCTGGTCGCCGGCTTCGGCCGGATCCACAGGGTGGACGCGTCGGAGCTTCTGGTTCCGCCGGACAGCGCCGAGGCCTTCAGGGCGGCCGAAGCCGGCGTCGCCGGCCACATGAACGAGGATCACCTGGACGCCGTCCGCCTCTACGCGACCCGCCTCCTCGGCCGGCCCGACGGCGACTGGCGGGTGGTGGCGGCGGACCCGGACGGCCTGGACCTGTCCTCCGGCGAAGAGGTGGTCCGGCTTCCCTTCCGTTCACGTCAGAGGCAGGTGATGGAGCTTCGATACGAGTTGAAGGCGCTGTCGGAGCTGGCGCGGGCTTGAGCGAAGGAGTGCATCCGAGCCCGACAGGCATCGGCGGGATCGGCTCGCCGACGCTACCTTTGTCTTATTGATCGCAAACGGTTTCACGTGTCCGCCCAAGGACTCGATCGGTCTTTATTACTTTCGATGCTGAATTAAGGATGCCCGCGCGGGTCCGGCCTACCGATTTAGTAGTATCTAACCGATTTACTTCCTGTCCATGAGGCAGAATGACCTGCCGCGAACTTGTCGCATGTCGGGCGCTTCCGTACCTTCGGGAGGATCTCGGCACGGAACGCACGCGGCCGCGGCGTCCACGGACGTCGGACTTGCCCTTTGCGTGAGGTGCGGATCGAGGGCTTTCGTCGTCACGGACCCGGTGGACAGCGCGCCGGACCGTGGATGCGAGAGAGGCGCAACGACCGAGTAAGCTGACGCGTACGTCACCTCGGCACCCTGACGGGATGGATCACGTGGAACAGACCGGCATCTGGAACACCGCCAAAGGGATCGAAACGACGGGGCTCAAGGGCCTCGCGGCCGTGCACTGGAATCTCGTCGAGGCCGATCTCTACGAACAGGCGCTCCGCCGCTCCGAAGGCCAGATCGCGGCCGGCGGCGCGCTCGCCGTCGACACCGGCGTCCATACCGGCCGCTCGCCCCAGGACAAGTTCGTGGTCCGGGACGAGCTGACCCGCGACACCGTCTGGTGGGACAACAACAAGCCGCTGGAGAAGGCCCAGTTCGACCGCCTCTACGAGGATTTCATCGCCCACGCGGCCGGCCGGGAGCTGTTCGTCCAGGACCTGGTGGGCGGCGCCGATCCGGCCCACGCGCTGCCGACCCGGGTCGTCACCGAGTTCGCCTGGCACTCCCTCTTCATCCGCAACCTGCTGATCCGTCCGGCCCGCGAAGCCCTCGCCGCCTTCGTGCCGGAGATGACGATCATCGACCTGCCGAGCTTCAAGGCCGACCCGGCCCGCCACGGCGTGCGCACCGAGACGGTCATCGCCTGCGACTTCACCCGCAGGATCGTGCTGATCGGCGGCACGTCCTACGCGGGCGAGATGAAGAAGTCGGTCTTCACCATGCTGAACTTCCTTCTGCCGGCGCGCGGCGTGATGCCGATGCACTGCTCGGCCAACGTTGGCCACGGCGGGGATTCGGCGCTCTTCTTCGGGCTCTCGGGCACCGGCAAGACCACCCTGTCGGCCGACCCGAACCGCATCCTCGTCGGCGACGACGAGCACGGCTGGGGCGAGGCCGGCATCTTCAACTTCGAGGGCGGCTGCTACGCCAAGACCATCCGCCTGTCTCGCGAAGCGGAGCCGGAGATCTACGCCACCACCGAGCGCTTCGGCACCATCATCGAGAACGTGCCGATCGATCCGCTCACCCGCTCGCCGGACTTCAACGACGCCTCGAAGACCGAGAACACCCGCTGCGCCTATCCGCTGCACTTCATCCCGAACGCCAGCCCCACGGGCCGCGCGGGCCAGCCGAAGAACATCATCATGCTGACGGCGGACGCCTTCGGGGTGATGCCGCCGATCGCCAAGCTCACGCCGGCGCAGGCCATGTACCATTTCCTGTCCGGCTACACCGCCAAGGTGGCCGGCACCGAAAAGGGCGTGACCGAGCCCCAGGCCACCTTCTCCACCTGCTTCGGCGCGCCCTTCATGCCGCGCCATCCGTCCGAGTACGGCGAGCTCCTGAAGCGGCTCATCGCCGCCCACGAGGTGGACTGCTGGCTCGTCAACACCGGCTGGACCGGCGGCGCCTACGGCGTCGGGCGGCGCATGCCCATCAAGGCCACCCGCACGCTTCTCACCGCCGCGCTCGACGGATCGCTGAAGCAGGCGGACTTCTACACCGACCGCTCGTTCGGGTTCGCGGTGCCGGTCGCCGTGCCGGGCGTCGAGGGCGCCATCCTGCAGCCCCGGGAGACCTGGGCCGACAAGGCGGCCTATGACGCGCAGGCCGCCAAGCTGGTCGGCATGTTCATCAGGAACTTCGAGAAGTTCGAGCGCTACGTGGACCGCGACGTGCTGTCCGCCGCCCCCGACATGGCCGCCGCGGCCGAGTGACGGCGGGGCGCTCCGCCCTCGCCCGCTTCTGGTGAGCCACGAAAGGTCCGCCATGGAAAAGGCCCCCGCCGCGACCGCGCCGGGGGCCTTTTCGTCTCGGTCGGAACCGGAGTCCGGCCAGCGGACGGGTCCGGCCGGCGATGGGTGCGCGATCAGCGCGGCGCGCGCTTGGCCAGGATGCGCTGCAGGGTGCGGCGGTGCATGTTGAGGCGCCGGGCGGTCTCCGACACGTTCCGCTCGCACAGTTCATAGACTCGCTGGATGTGCTCCCACCGCACCCGGTCCGCCGACATGGGGTTTTCCGGCGGCACGGCCCGGCTCTCCGGATCCCGCGTCAGGGCGGCGATCACCTCGTCGGCGTCGGCGGGCTTGGCCAGATAGTCCACCGCGCCCATCTTCACCGCCGTCACGGCAGTGGCGATGTTGCCGTAGCCGGTCAGGATGATGGCCCGGGCGTCCGGCCGGTGCTGGCGCAGCCGCTCGATCACGTCGAGGCCGTTGCCGTCGCCGAGCCGCATGTCCACCACCGCGTAGGCGGGAGACCGCTCCTCGACCTTCAGGAGGCCGTCATTGACGGAATCGGCCGTCTCCACCGCGAAGCCCCGGGCTTCCATGGCGCGGGCGAGCCGCTGCAGGAAGGGCTTGTCGTCGTCGACGATGAGGAGGGTCTTGTCGAGATCCGTCACGGCCGTGGTGTGAGCGTCCATGGAAAACTGCCTTTTCGTTCCGTCCCTGTCGGCCCACCGTCCTGTCGGGAGTTCTACGTGCTCCCGATCCGGGTGGATCCCTGGCGTCCCGGCACTCTATATGGGGTTCCGAGGGTGCGGCAACAATCCGTATGGTCATTGGAAGCAAAGCGCTTTCGAAACTTCTGAACCGGCTTTCACCAGGGCTCCTCGATGCCGGCGTCCATCGCCTCGCGCGGCCAGCGCACCGTGATGACGGCGCCCGTATCCGGAAGAGCCCTGTTGGTGATTGAGACACGGGCCCCGGTCCGTTCCAGAAGCGTCTTGGCGATGAAGAAGCCGAGGCCGAGCCCGCCGCCCTCCCGCGGCTGTGCCGCCGCCCGCCCGCGCGTCGTCACGTAGGGCTCGCCCAGGCGGTCGATCACCTCCGGCGAGAAGCCCGGCCCGTCGTCGCGGATGGTCACCACCACCTCGTCGTTCGTCCAGGCGGCGCCGATGTCCACCCTGGAGCGGGCGAAGTCGATCGCGTTCTCCACGAGGTTGCCGAGCCCGTAGAGGATCGCCGGGTTGCGGGTGCCGACCGGCTCCCGATCGCGTTCGCCGTCGAGATGCACGATGAGCGCCACGCCGAACTCCCGGTGCGGCGCGATCACGTCCTCGATCAGGTGGGTGATCGGCTGGCGCGCGAGGTGATCGCCGAACTCGGTGGCGAGCGAGGTCAGCTTCTTCAGGATCTCCCGGCACCGCTCCGACTGGGAGCGCAGGAGCGCCAGGTCCTCCCGCCAGGGCGCGTCCGCCGGCACCTCCCGGTCCAGCTCCTTGGCGACCAGCGCGATGGTGGCGAGCGGCGTGCCGAGTTCGTGGGCGGCGGCGGCGGCCAGTCCGTCCAGCTGGTGCAGGTGCTGTTCCCGGGTCAGCACCAGTTCGGTGGCCGTCAGGGCGGCGTGCAGCTGGCGGGCCTCGTCGGCGACCCGGAACGAATAGGCCGCCATGAAGCAGAGCGCGCAGACGAGCGACACCCAGAGCCCCGCCACATACTCGTCCGGCAGGTTGAACCCGGGCCCGTCCGTCCAGGGCAGCGGCCGGTGCCAGACGGCGAGCAGCGTCGCCAGCACCATCACCAGGAGGCCGAGCGCGATGGTGGTCCGCACCTTCAGCGCCGTCGCCGAGACGAGCACCGGCGCGATCAGCAGGATGGCGAACGGGTTGGTGAGGCCGCCGGTCAGATAGAGGAGGCCGGCGAGCTGCAGGATGTCATAGGCAAGGAGGGCCGCCGCGGACGGGTCCGCGAGCCTGAGGGTCGCCGGATAGCGGATCTTCAGGAAGAGGTTCAGCCACGCCGACAGCGCGATGAGCCCCAGGCAGAGGCCGAGCGGCAGCGGGTAGCCGAGGCCGAAGGAGACGCCCATGACGGCGAGGGTCTGCCCCGCCACCGCCAGCCAGCGCAGCCGGACGAGGGTGTCGAGCTTCAGCCGGAGCGGCTGGTTCGGCGAGAGAACGATCGCGTTCGGCATGGGTCCCCCATCGGGCGCCGCTCGGGGGCCGACGCCGGCCTCCCCAGGGCCGGGCGTCGTCCGGTCGGCAGCCGGACGGCCGCCCGCCGCCCGACTTAAGGCTTAGCCGCCTGATCCTTGCGGCTGGAAGAAAACCGGATCTATCCTCAGATCCAGCGCGGTGGAACCCCTGGTCATTGAAACCGCTTGTTCATGACCGTGAGACATCGTCAGTCTTCGCGGGGTGACAGGGTACGAGGACCGCAGAGGATGAACGTGCCGTACTACCACCTGTACGAGTTCAACCACGCAGCCATGGGGCCTGCGCGAGCGGCGGCGGACATGACCCGCCTCTACTTCCAGAACCCGTTCAACCCCTTCTCGCAGACCCAGGTCGGCCGATCCATCGCGGCGGCGTGCGAGCTGTTCGAGCGCTCCACCCGTCGATACGGCAAGCCGTCCTTCGGGCTCGACGCCACGGTGGTCGGCGGCGTGCGCGTGCCGGTGACCGAAAAAGTGGTCTGGCACAAGCCCTTCTGCCGGATGATCCGGTTCGAGCGCGCGGTCCCGGCATCCCGCCGCAAGGACCCGAAGGTGCTGGTGGTCGCCCCCATGTCGGGACACTATGCCACGCTCCTGCGCGGCACCGTCGAGGCGCTCCTGCCCAAGCACGACGTCTACATCACCGACTGGGAAGACGCCCGGATGGTGCCGCTCGCGGCCGGCCGTTTCGACCTCGACGACTATATCGATTACGTGATCGAGATGCTGCAGGCCCTCGGCGGCGACGCCCACGTGCTGGCGGTCTGCCAGCCGTCGGTGCCGGTCCTGGCGGCCGTCGCCGTCATGGAGGCGAACGGGGACCCGCTCGCACCTCTCACCATGACGCTCATGGGCGGCCCGATCGACACCCGCAAGAACCCGACCGCCGTGAACAACCTGGCGGCCGAGCGCGACATCGACTGGTTCCGCCGCAACGTGATCATGAAGGTGCCCTTCCCGCACCCGGGCATCTACCGCGACGTCTATCCGGGCTTCCTGCAGCTGACCGGCTTCATGAGCATGAACCTCGACCGGCACGTGGGCGCCCACAAGGAATACTTCGCCAACCTCGTCAAGGGCGATGGCGACAGCGCCGCCAAGCACCGGGAGTTCTACGACGAGTATCTCGCCGTCATGGACCTGACCGCGGAGTTCTATCTGCAGACGGTCGAGACCGTGTTCATGACCCACGCCCTGCCGAACGGCGAGTTCATGCACCGGGGCCGGCTCGTCGACTGCGGCAAGATCCGGCGCTCCGCGCTCCTCACCGTGGAGGGGGAAAAGGACGACATCACCGGCGTCGGCCAGACGGCCGCCGCCCACGACCTCTGCACCGGCCTCCCGGACGACATGAAGATCCACTACATGCAGCCGGGGGTCGGCCACTACGGCGTCTTCAACGGCTCGCGCTGGCGCTCGGAGATCTGCCCGCGCATCACGGACTTCATCCTCACCCACAACCAGCGGTCCCGCCGCGCGGCGGAGGCGGTGGTCCCCGCCAAGGCCCGCAAGGCCTCCACCGCCACCCACGACCTGAAGCGGATCGACGGCATCGGCCCGCAGCTGGAGGCCGCCCTCTACCGGGAAGGCATCTTCCTCGTCGACCAGCTGGCGGACCTCACCGACGCCCAGATCGACGATCTGGACCGCCGCCTCGCGACTCACGGGCGGATCCGCCGGCAGGACTGGGTCGGCCAGGCCCGCCGCTTGATGTCCCTGGCCTGAGCGGCTTGCCGGCCGGTCTCGCCCTTCTGGTCGCCGCCGGACTGGAGATCGGCGGCTGCTGGCTCGTCCATGCCGTCTTGCGGCTCGGCTGGCATCCGGCTTTTCTCCTCCCCGCCGTCGCGATCCTGCTCGGCTTCGGCTGGGCCCTGACGCTCGTCGACACCGGCGGCTCCGGCCGCACCTTCGCGATCTACGGCGGCGTCTACGTGGCCGCGTCCCTGGTCTGGCTTCGGGCCGTCGAGGGCGTGTCGCTGACGCCTTTCGACCTCGCCGGCGCCGCCCTCGTGCTCGCCGGGGCCGGCGTGATCCATCTCGGTGCCCGCGCCGGCTGAGCCGGCCCTCGCCCGAACCGGCGGCCCTGCCGGACGCCGGTCCCTCACGGCACCGTGATGCCGCATGCGGGTTTCAAGACCTCGCCGCCGGATCTTTTTCGCGCCCCATTTGTTTGAAAGAAGATCGGCTGATCCCCCTTGGGTCCAAAAAACAGCTTGGAAGGTCTTGAACGGCGCCTTGGCCGGGGCCACCTCGTTCTTCGTGGTGGTTGACTGTCGAGGACTTGAAATGACCAACAACTGTATCGTCAAGCCTGGCTGGCACCCGACTTCGGTCGGTTTGATGGTGCTCGGATTCATCGTGTTCTGGCCGCTTGGCCTTGCCATGCTGGCCTACATCATGTGGGGGGACCGTATGCGGACGACCTGGTCGAAGTTGCGCCCGAACATGGAAACCGTGGTGCGGGACGCCGGCTTCCGGGCCCCGGATTTCGGCCGCACCGGCAACGCCGCGTTCGACGAGTACCGCGAGCGCGAACTGAAGCGGCTCGAAGAGGAGCGCGCCAAGATCGAGCGCATGCGGACCGAGTTCGACGAGTTCCTTCGCTCGCTGCGTCGGGCGAAGGATCAGGAAGAGTTCGATCGCTTCATGGCGAGCCGGACTAACCCCACCGGCTGATCCCCCGCCGTGGACAGGCGACGCTTTTCCTGACCTCCAGTCGGTGTGGGCGGGCCTTCGGGCCGCGCCCACATCGGCGTTTCCACGTTTCCGGACGACTGCTTCGACCTGCTGGAGCGTTTTCCGACCTGACGGAGTCGTCACGTCGAAGGCGCTCCGGATCCACCATGCTGGAGCATTCTCTCGTCGATCGCGTCATGCAACTTGATCGGAGAATGCTCTAGGATCGGGCATGCCGAATCGCTGGATCCCGTTCCTCTTCTCCCCGCCGAAGACTCCGTCGCCCAAGCCGGCCCCGTCCGCCTTCGAGGTCGTGGTGGCCGGCCGTCCCATTCCGGTCGCGCTGCGTCGCAACGTGCGGGCGAAGCGCTACACCCTGCGCCTCGATCCGCGCCGCGACGGCGCGGTCGTCACCGTGCCGAAGCGCGGCACCGTCTCGGAGGCGAAGGCCTTCGTCGGCCGGCACCTGGACTGGCTCGCCGAGCGCATCGGCGACGGCACGCCCGCGTCCTCCCTGGTGCCTGGGGGGCTGGTGCCGGTCCGCGGCGTTCCGCATCTCATCCACCCCACCGGCGCCGTGCGGGGCGTCGTGGAGGCGCGCGTGGAAAACGGGCGGCCGGTGCTTCTCGTCCCCGGCGACCGGGCGCACCTCGCCCGGCGGATCCTCGACCACCTGAAGGCGGAGGCCCGGGCGGACCTCACCCGCGCGGTCGCCCGTCACGCGGCCACCCTCGACGTCACTCCCACGGCGATCCGGCTCAAGGACACCGCCTCCCGCTGGGGCTCCGCGTCGAGCCGCGGCACGCTCTCCTTCTCGTGGCGGCTCGTCATGGCGCCGCCCTTCGTGCTCGACTATCTCGCCGCCCACGAGGTGGCGCATCTGCGCGAGATGAACCATTCCGACGCCTTTTGGCGGATCTGCGTGGCGCTCGCGCCGCGCACGGACGAGGCCAAGGCCTGGCTGAAGGCGAACGGGCGGGCGCTCCACCGGGTCGGCTGACGAAGCCGCCCGTGCGCCCGGTTGGGGTGGTCGGCCTCAAGCGGCCCGGTCCGACGCCGGCGGATCCTCAACCCCCGAACAGCCGCTCCAGGAGACCGCGCTCCACGTCCGTCGGGCCGTCCGCACGCACGCCCACGTCCACCGGCGGCATCGGCGGCGGCGCGGTGTCCGGCACGACCGGCAGGCCGTCCGCGTTGGCGATCGGCGTGCCGGGGTCGACCACCAGCGGCGGCACCAGGTCGAGGCCGGGGAGGGGACCGACCGCCATGCCGGCGGTCGCCTTCGTCATGAAGCGGTTCCACACGGTCGCCGTCACGCTGCCGCCGGTCGCTTTCTTGGTCGGCGAGTTGTCGTCGTTGCCGAGCCACACGCCGGTGGTCAGGCCGTTCACGTAGCCGAGGAACCAGGCGTCGCGGAAATCCTGGCTGGTGCCCGTCTTGCCGGCGGCGGGACGGTCCTTCAGCACCGCCTTCTGGCCTGTGCCGGCGTAGAGAACCGTCTGCAGCATCTGGTTCATGGTGCCGACCACGCGCGGCTCGATCACCTGGCCGGTGCCGTCGCCCTGGCGGCGGAACAGCTCCTCGCCGTCCTTCGTGCGGATGCTCTCGATCACATAGGGAATCACGCCGTAGCCGCCGTTGGCGAACGGCACATAGGCGGCGGTGATCTCCAGCGGCGTCACCTCCGCGGTTCCGAGGGCGATCGACGGGCTGTCGTGGAGCCTGGACACGATGCCGACCCGCCGGGCCGTCTGGGCCACGGTGGCCGGGCCGACCTCGGCGGCGAGCCGCGCCGCCACCGTGTTGAGCGACTTGGCGAGCGCCGTCGTCAGCGTCACCGGGCCCATGTAGTCGCGGGAATAGTTCTTCGGCTGCCATCCCTTGATGGAGATTGGCTCGTCCACCACGATGTGGTCCGGCGTGTAGCCCTGCTCCACCGCCGCCAGGAACACGAACGGCTTGAAGGCCGATCCCGGCTGGCGCCGGGCTGCCACGGCCCGGTTGAACTGGCTTTCCGCATAGTCGCGCCCGCCGACCAGCGCCTTCACGGCGCCGCCGTTGTCGAGCGCCACCAGGGCGCCCTGGCTCACGTTGTGCGACTTGCCCTCGGCCGCCAGGGTCTCGCGCAGGGCCGTCTCGGCGGCCTTCTGCATGTCCACGTCGATGGTGGTCTCCACCACGATGTCGCCGGCGACCGACGCCACGTAGCCGGGCAGGAGTTCCATCACCCAGTCGGCCACGTAGTTCTCGGCCCGGGCGTTGTGGGCCATCACGATCCGGCTCGGCGCCTCGGCCGCCTTCTTGGCCTCGGCCCGGCTGATGTAGCCCTCCTCCGCCATGGCGGCGAGCACCAGCCTGGCGCGCTCGCGGGCGAGGTCCGGGTCGCGGGTCGGCGCGTAGCGGGACGGCGCCTTCAGGAGGCCGGCGATGATGGCCGATTCCCCGAGCGTCAGCTCGCGGGCCGACTTGCCGAAGTAGCGCCGCGCCGCGCCGTCCACCCCGTAGCTGCCGGCGCCCAGATAGACGCGGTTGAGGTACATCTCCAGGATCTCGTCCTTGGAGAATTTCCACTCCAGCCAGAGCGCCAGAAGCACCTCCTGCAGCTTGCGCTCCAGGGTCCGGTCCGGCTCCAGGAATAGGTTCTTGGCGAGCTGCTGGGTCAGGGTGGAGCCGCCCTGCACCACGTTGCCGGCGGCCACGTTGGTCACCACCGCGCGGGCGAGGCCGATCGGGTCGATGCCGAAATGAGTGAGGAAGCGCCGGTCCTCGATGGCCATCACGGCTTCCGGCAGGTAGGGCGGCATCTGCTCCAGGCGCAGGGCCTCGCCGCCGGTGTCGCCCCGGTTGGCGATCAGCTGGCCGTTGGCGTCCACGATCTCCACGTTGGGCGGGCGCTTCGGCACGGTCCATTCGGAGGTCGGCGGCATGGTGGCGGCCGTGTAGGCGAGGAGGCCGCCGACGCCGATCGCGCCCCAGAGCCCCAGGGTGAGGCCGGTGGAGACGAGGCCGCGCATCATTCGGCCCGTCAGGCTGCGGCGCGGCTTGCGCCGGCCCCGCCCCGCCTTGTCGTCGGCGCGCTTGCCGCGCTTGGCCTTGGCCACGGGGGCGATCTCCTCGTCGTCGAAGGGCAGGTCCGGCTCGTCGTCCTGCCAGCGGCTCGGCCCGGCGCCGAGACGCGGTTCGGCGCGGGCATCGTGTCGCCCGTGTCGTGGCGACGACGGCGCCCCGTCCCGTCCGTCCTGTCGGCCGTGTCGTGGCGAAAGGGGATCGCGGTCGCGGCCGCGCACGGGCGCGCCCGTCGCGCGGTCGTCCAGGGTCACGCGCAGGTCGCCGTCCCCGGTGTCGCGCCCGAGCCGCGGCTCGATGCGGCCCTCCGTCCTGTCCCGTCCCCTCATCGCGTCCGCCTCGCCGGTGACTCGAATGGGGGCCGCTCCGGCCGTCGGGACCGGGTTCGTCGCGCGCCCCTCGGACCCTCGTCTCGACGCTAAATGCGGCGGTTTAACGAGCGGTTAAGGATGCCCGCCCGGTCAGTGCGCCTCCTCCCAGTTGTGGGCGGCCCGGGCGTCCACCCGCAGCGGGACCGAGAGGGTGACGGCCGGCTCGGCGGCCGTTTCCATCACCCGGCGCACCACCGGCAGCGTCGCCTCGATCTCCTCGTCGGGCACCTCGAACACCAGTTCGTCGTGCACCTGGAGGAGAAGGAGGGCGGAGAGCCCGGCGTCCTTCAGGGCGTCCTCCATCCGCACCATGGCGCGGCGGATGATGTCCGCGGCCGAGCCCTGGATCGGCGCGTTGATGGCCGCCCGCTCCATGAAGGCGCGCATGGAGGCGTTCGGCGCGTTGATGTCCGGATAGTGCGCCTTCCGGCCGAAGATGGTGGTGACGTAGCCGTTGTCCCGGGCGAAGCGCCGCGTGCTGTCCATGTAGTCGCGGATGCCGGGGAAGCGCTCGAAATAGCGTTTGATGTAGTCGCCCGCCTCCTGGCGTTCGATGCCCAGCTGGTTGGCGAGGCCGAAGGCCGAGATGCCGTAGATGATGCCGAAGTTGATGGCCTTCGCGCGCCGGCGCACCAGCGGGTCCATGCCCTCGATCGGCGTGTTGAACATCTCCGAGGCCGTCATGGCGTGGATGTCGAGCCCGTCCTCGAAGGCGCGCTTCAGCTGCGGGATATCCGCCACGTGGGCGAGCACGCGCAGTTCGATCTGGCTGTAGTCGGCCGAGACCAGCTTGCGGCCGGGCGGCGCCACGAAGGCGGTGCGGATCTTCCGCCCCTCCTCGGTGCGGACCGGGATGTTCTGCAGGTTCGGCTCCGACGACGACAGCCGGCCGGTCGTCGTGGAGGCGAGCGAGAAGCAGGTGTGCACCCGTCCGTCCACCGGGTGCATGTAGCCGGGCAGGGCGTCCGTATAGGTGGACTTCAGCTTGGAGAGCTGGCGCCAGTCGAGGATCCGGCGCGGCAGCTCGTGGCCGGCCTCGGCCAGTTCCTCCAGCACGTCGGCGCCGGTCGCGTAGGCGCCGGTCTTCGTCTTCCTGGCGCCGCCGAGCCCCATCTTGCCGAACAGGATGTCGCCGAGCTGCTTCGGCGAGCCGATGTTGAAGCTTTCGCCGGCGAGGTCGTGGATCTCCGCCTCCAGGCGCGCCATTCCCTGCGCGAAGTCGCCCGAGAGGCGGGAGAGGATCTGCCGGTCGACGCTGATGCCGCGCTGCTCCATGCGCGAGAGCACCGGCACGAGCGGCCGCTCCAGGGTCTCGTAGAGCGCCGTCATGCCTTCCGCGGCCAGACGCGGCTTCAGCACCAGCCACAGGCGGAGCGTCACGTCCGCGTCCTCGGCCGCGTAGGCGGTGGCCTTGTCGAGCGGCACCTGGTCGAAGGTCACCTGGCCCTTGCCCGTCCCGCACACGTCCTTGAAGGCGATCGGCTTGTGGCCGAGCCACTTTTCCGACAGCTCGTCCATCCCGTGCCCGGTCTTGCCGGCGTCGAGCGCGTAGGACAGCAGCATGGTGTCGTCGAACGGCGCCACCGCGACGCCGTAGCGGGACAGGAGGGTGACGTCGTACTTGGCGTTCTGCGCCACCTTGAGGACGGAGGGACTTTCCAGGAGCGGCCTCAGCGCCTGGAGCGCGTCCCCGGTGGACAGCTGGCCGGGCACGAGCCCGCCGCCGAGGAGATCGCCCGCGCCGGACTTGTGGATGAGC
Source organism: Chthonobacter rhizosphaerae (assembly GCF_013839525.1). Taxonomy (GTDB): domain Bacteria; phylum Pseudomonadota; class Alphaproteobacteria; order Rhizobiales; family Pleomorphomonadaceae; genus Chthonobacter; species Chthonobacter rhizosphaerae. The sequence goes on along the minus strand of NZ_JACDIS010000013.1, from coordinate 47,097 downwards.
GGGATGTAGCAGGCCCGGCCCGGCCGGGTGGCGAGCGAGATCCCGCAGAGCTCCGCCCGCATCACGTCGAGCGAGGTGCTCTCCGTGTCGAACGCCACCACGCCCGCTTCGGCCGCCTCGTTGATGAAGGCCCGGAGCGCGTCGATGGTCAGGATGGTCTCGTAGGCCGAGTGGTCGACCGGGATGGCGGCGATCTCGGCGAGGCGGCGGGCCGCGAAGGCGGCGGGCGAGCCGGCGGGAGCGGCCGGGGACGGCGGTTCCCCCCTCTCCCCGACCCTCCCCCTCGAGGGGGGAGGGGGCGCCGTGGTGGAGGTGGGGAGGGCGGCGCCCGCAAAGGACGGCGCAGCAGGATCACCGCCGCTGCTCCCTCCCCCCTCGAGGGGGAGGGCCGGGGTGGGGGGAAGGACCGCGCCGGCGGCGGGCGTGCTCGCGCTCTCCGGCGGCCAGTGTTTCACCGGCACCGGCACCGCGGACACCTTGGAGACGTCCGTGTCGGTCGCCTCCGCGACCCGGCGCGTCAGCGTGACGAACTCCATCGCCTTCAGGAAGGCGATCGCCCGCTCGCCGTCGATAGGCCGCACGGCGAGGTCGTCGATCGGGCAGTCCACCGGCACGGCGCAGTCGAGCGAGACGAGCTGGCGCGAGATCCGGGCCTGATCGGCGAACTGGATCAGGTTCTCGCGCCGCTTCGGCTGCTTGATCTCGCCGGCGCGGGCGAGCAGCGTCTCCAGGTCGCCATACTCCAGGATCAGCTGTGCGGCCGTCTTGACGCCGATGCCCGGCACGCCCGGCACGTTGTCGACGGAATCGCCCGCGAGCGACTGGACGTCGATCACCTTCTCGGGCGGCACGCCGAACTTCTCCATCACCTCGGCCGGCCCGATGCGCTTGTCCTTCATGGTGTCGAGGAGAACCACGCAGTCGTTCTCGACGAGCTGCATCAGGTCCTTGTCCGACGACACGATGGTGACGTCCGCCCCGACCTTGCGGGCCTGGGTCGTGTAGGTGGCGATGAGGTCGTCCGCCTCGAAGCCCTCCTGCTCCACGCAGGCCACGTTGAAGGCCCGCACCGCCTCGCGGATCAGGCCGAACTGGGGCCTGAGGTCCGCCGGCGGCTCCGGCCGCTGCGCCTTGTACTGGTCGTAGAGTGCGTTGCGGAAGGTCACCGCCGAGGCGTCGAAAATCACCGCGATATGGGTGGGCTTCACCCGCGCGGCCGTCGCCTCCGCCTCCTTCAGGAGCCGCCACAGCATGTTGCAGAAGCCCGCGACGGCCCCCACCGGCACGCCGTCGGACTTGCGGGTGAGCGGCGGCAGGGCGTGGTAGGCGCGGAAGATGTAGCCGGATCCATCGACCAGGAAGACGTGGTCTCCGCGGGCGACGGGGCGGGAATAGGAGGAGGCGTTCGACATGGCCGGGACTATGCCCCGGCCGGGTTTGGGAGGAAAGGGGCGGCGCGCGCCCGTACTGACGCCCAACGGCAGGATCGCGCTTCGGCCCGGCCCCGGCGGCGGGGCGCCCGGCCCTGCGGGCCTACTCCGCCGCGGCCAGCCGGGCGCGTGCGCCGTTCGGCCGCTCCAGCCGGGCCCAGGCCGGGCGCTCGAACAGGAAGCGGGCGCCGACGCGCATCGCCACCCACCAGATCGCGAACGGCACCACCACGGCGGCGACCGTCACGATCAGCGACATGGTGCCGACGTCCGGAACGACGCCGGTCTTCACCAGCACCGTCCGGCTCGCCCCCATGGGCAGGAAGAAGGCCAGATAGACGACGATCGAGTGCGCACCGAGGAAGCGCGCCACGTCGCCGGCCTTCGGCAGCGACCCGATCAGCACGGCCGCCGACACGATCGCCGCCGCCCCGGCAAAGCCGAGGCCGAGGGACAGGAAGGGCAGCATGGCGAGACCCGCCGCCACCATCGCGCCGTTGACCACGCCCCAGACCGCAAGGCCGGCGAGCGCCGCGCCCGGCCGGGCCGCGACCCCGTCGGCGAGGCGGAAGATCATCGGCGCGAGCGCGTAGCCGGCGTAGAAATAGACGAAGCGCGACGCGAACTCGTCCAGGATGGGCAGCGGCAGGCCCGGCGGCGCGATCTCCAGGGCGGCCCCGATGGCGAGCATCACCGGAACCGGCACGCGCCGGGTGAGCCGCACCGTGAGGGCGAAGAAGGGCAGGATCCAGATGAACCAGAGGGTGCCGAACGGCTCGATGAAGAGGCTCTCCACGAAGACGAGCGCCGTCGCGCCCGCGCCCTCCGCCGCCACCATGCCGGGCGCCTTGAAGGCGAACTGGATGACGAGCCAGAGGACGTAGAAGTAGAAGAAGTGGACCACCCGCCGGTCCAGGAAGGTGCGCCAGTCCCGGTCGACCACGCGGGACAGGAACAGGCCGGAGATGAGGAAGAAGTCGGGCATCCGGAACGGCTGGGCGAAGGCCACGACCGCGCCCATCCAGCCGGTCTCGCCCGTGACCCGCTCGACCCCGAGGGTGGAGTGCATCATCACCACGAAGACGATGCAGAGGCCCTTGGCCGCATCGACCCAATCCACCCGAGACCGGTTCATGGCCAACTCCCCGCCACCTGACGCGCCGGACCCCGTCCGGCCTTGCGCCAAGCGCATCATGCCGGGGACCAAAGCGGCGGAAAAGAGCCTCTTCGGAGCCTCTTTCACATAGACTTAATGGCGCTGTCGACGATCTGAATGCGCCGCGACGAAGGGCGGGGGTGACAAGCGCGGGCGCTCGCCATCATGGTCCTCGCCGTCAATGCGAGACGAGTGGAGGACGCGAGGGTGTCGAAGACCAACAGCGGCAACTTCTTCGAGGACTTCCGGATCGGCCAGGTCATCCGCCATGCCACGCCGCGCACCGTGAACGCCGGCGACGTGGCGCTCTACCAGGCGCTCTACGGGTCCAGGTTCGCCCTCCAGTCCTCGGCCGCCTTCGCCCGCGCGGTCGGCTATCCGGACGCCCCGCTCGACGACCTCCTCGTCTTCCACGTGGTGTTCGGCAAGACCGTGCCGGACATCTCGCTGAACGCCATCGCCAACCTCGGCTACGCCGGCGGCCGCTTCCTGGCGCCGGTCTATCCGGGCGACACCCTCTCGACCGTCTCCGAGGTGATCGGCCTCAAGGAGAATTCCAACCGCAAGACCGGCGTCGTCTACGTGCGCTCCACCGGCTACAAGTCGGACGGGACGGAGGTGCTGGACTACGCCCGCTGGGTGATGGTGCGCAAGCGCGACGAAGACGCCCCCGCGCCGGAGCCGGTCGTGCCGAAGCTGCCGGACCACCTGCCGGCCGAGGCGCTCGGCAATGCGGTGCCGCTGCTCGACCCGTCGAAGTGGGATGACGACCTGTCCGGCAGCCCGCACCGGTGGGGCGACTATCACGTGGGCGAGCGCATCGACCATGTGGACGGGACCACCATCGAGGAGGCGGAGCACCAGATGGCGACGCGCCTCTTCCAGAACACCGCCAAGGTCCACTTCAACCAGTATACGGAAGGCAAGGGCCGCTTCGGCCGCCGCCTCGTCTACGGCGGGCACATCATCTCCATCGCCCGGTCGCTCACCTTCAACGGTCTCGGCAACGCCTTCCACGTGGCGGCCATCAACGGCGGCCGGCACGCCAACCCGTCGTTCGCCGGCGACACCATCCACGCCTGGTCGGAGGTGCTCGACAAGCAGCCGATCCCGGGTCGTTCCGACGTGGGCGCGCTGCGGATCCGGCTCGTCGCCACCAAGGACCGGCCCTGCGCCGATTTCCCCGACCGGACGGAGACCGGCGAGACCGATCCGGCCGTCGCCCTCGACCTCGATCTCTGGGTTCTCCTGCCCCGGTGACTTGACTTGGCAAGAGTCCGGGTTACGTGCACGTGAGGCGCGACTGCCTGCGACACCGTGCATGCCGGCCGCGACCACCGACCGCGCTCTCCAGAAGGGGTCCGGCGGTCTAGGGTCCTGATCTGAAGCGATTTCTTGTCGACCTGACGTTTCCGTCAGGTCGGAAAGCGCTTTAGACGACAGCGGCTCCTCCTTGGCTTCGCCTTCTGTCGATCCGCGGAGAACGGCGGAGGTCTTAAGACTTTTGCACTGCAAGATCGGCTTTGACGCGGAACAACGAAGAAGCTAGAAGAAATCCAGGATCTTCAAGAGCTTAACGCTTACGTAAACGTAACCTACGAGCTGCAACTCCCGAGCCGCCGCTGGGCGGCCGCGCCGGAAGGGCTGAGGAACACGATGGCGGAACTCCAGACGAAAGTGGCGCGACCCCTGTCGCCTCATCTCCAGATCTTCCGGCCGCTCCTGACCATGGTGATGTCGATCGTCCACCGCATCACCGGCGGCGCGCTCTACGCCGGCACGGCGCTGCTCGCCTGGTACCTGGTGGCGGCGGCCTCCGGGCCGGACGCGTTCGCCACCGCGTCCTGGTTCTTCGGGTCGATCATCGGGCAGCTGATCCTGTTCGGCTACACCTGGGTGTGGATCCACCATGCCCTCGGCGGCATCCGCCACTTCATCTGGGACACCGGCCACGGCTACGGGGTGGAGGCGCGCAACTGGCTCGCCAAGGCCACCCTGATCGGCTCCGTGTCGGTCACAATTCTCGTCTGGGCCATCGCCCTCATCGTGCGCTGACGGAGAGACCGGACATGCCCCGCTTTTCCAACATGCGCACCCCGCTCGCCAAGGTGCGCGGCCTCGGCTCCGCCCACGAGGGCACCGAGCACTTCTGGCGCCAGCGGCTGACCGCGGTGTCGAACCTCTTCCTGACCACCTTCTTCGTCGGCGTCCTCCTCTCCCTGCAGGCGGGCACCTACGCGGACGTGATCGCCACCCTGAGCCATCCCGTCGTCGCCATCCTGCTGATCGGCATGATGATCTCAGTGACCCTCCACATGCGTATAGGCATGCAGGTGATCATCGAGGACTACGTCCATGACGACGGGCTCCGGGTGGTGGCGATCGGCGCCAACACCTTCTTCGCCGCCATCATCGCCATCGCGTCGGTGTTCGCTCTCCTCAAGATCGCGTTCGGAGCCTGATCATGGCTGAGACCAGCAAGACCGGCACGCCCTCCAGCTTCACCGTCGGCGGCCGCGCCTACACGTTCACCGACCACACGTTCGACGTGGTGGTGGTCGGCGCCGGCGGCGCGGGGCTTCGCGCCGTCGTCGGCGCGTCCGAGGCCGGCCTCAAGACCGCCTGCATCACCAAGGTCTTCCCCACCCGCTCCCACACGGTGGCGGCCCAGGGCGGCATCTCGGCCGCGCTCGGCAACATGGGCGAGGACGACTGGCGCTGGCACATGTACGACACCGTCAAGGGCTCCGACTGGCTCGGCGACCAGGACGCGATCGAATACCTCTGCAAGAACGCCCCGGCCGCCGTCTACGAGCTGGAGCACTGGGGCGTGCCCTTCTCGCGCACCGAGGCGGGCAAGATCTACCAGCGTCCGTTCGGCGGCATGACCACCAACTACGGCGAGGGCCGCGCCCAGCGCACCTGCGCGGCCGCCGACCGCACCGGCCACGCCATCCTGCACACGCTCTACGGCCAGTCGCTGCGCTATTCGGCCGAGTTCTTCATCGAATACTTCGCCATCGACCTCATCATGGAGGACGGCGTCTGCCGGGGCGTGGTCGCCCTCTCCATGGACGACGGCACGCTGCACCGCTTCCGGGCGCACAAGACCGTCCTGGCGACCGGTGGCTACGGCCGCGCCTACTTCTCCTGCACCTCCGCCCACACCTGCACGGGCGACGGCAACGCCATGGTGCTGCGCGCCGGCCTGCCGCTGCAGGACATGGAGTTCGTGCAGTTCCACCCGACCGGCATCTACGGCGCCGGCTGCCTGATCACCGAGGGCTCGCGCGGCGAGGGCGGCTATCTCACCAACTCCGAGGGCGAGCGCTTCATGGAGCGCTACGCCCCGTCGGCCAAGGACCTCGCCTCCCGCGACGTGGTCTCCCGCGCCATGACGATGGAGATCCGCGAGGGCCGCGGCGTCGGCAAGGCCAAGGACCACATCTACCTGCACCTCGACCACCTGGATCCGAAGATCCTGGCCGAGCGCCTGCCGGGCATCTCCGAAAGCGCCAAGATCTTCGCCGGCGTGGACGTGACGCGCGAGCCGATCCCGGTGCTGCCGACGGTCCACTACAACATGGGCGGCATCCCGACCAACTACTACGGCGAGGTGCTCACCAAGGTGAACGGCGACCCGGACCACGTGGTGCCGGGCCTGATGGCGATCGGCGAGGCCGCCTGCGTGTCCGTGCACGGCGCCAACCGCCTCGGCTCCAACTCGCTCATCGACCTCGTGGTGTTCGGCCGCGCCGCCGGCGCCCGCTGCGCCGAGACGATCGAGCGCGGCGCCCGCCAGGCGGACCTGCCGAAGGACGCGGGCCTCTCCAGCCTGGACCGGCTCGACCGCTTCCGCCACGCCAGCGGCTCCACGCCGACGGCGGAACTGCGCCTCGACATGCAGCGCACCATGCAGAACAACTGCGCGGTGTTCCGCACCGGCGAGGTGCTGGAGGAGGGCCACACCCTCATCCACAAGGTCTGGTCCGGCACCGACGACATCCGCGTCACCGACCGGTCGTTGATCTGGAACACCGACCTCGTGGAGGCGCTGGAGTACGACAACCTGATCGTCCAGGCGGTCGTCACCATGGACAGCGCCGTGAACCGGCAGGAGAGCCGCGGCGCCCACGCCCGCGAGGACTTCCCCGACCGGGACGACAAGGAGTGGATGAAGCACACCCTCGCCTTCGTCGATACGAATAGCCGCACGGTCTCGATCGACTATCGTCCCGTGCATACATACACCATGTCCAACGAGATCGAGTACATCGCCCCCAAGGCGCGCGTGTACTGACGGCGGAGCCGCCCGCCGCGCCGCCGCCGCTCTTGCGAGCGGCGCGATCGCGGCGGGCCGTCCGGCACCCCAGACAAGTCCAGGAAAGGCGCAAGGGCGATGGTCCAGCTGACGCTTCCGAAGAATTCCAAGATGGTCGAGGGCAAGGTCTGGCCGAAGCCGGCCGGCGCCACGAAGCTGAAGGAGTTCCGCATCTATCGCTGGGATCCGGAGGATGCCAGCAATCCGCGCATCGACACCTACTTCGTCGACATGGACGACTGCGGTCCGATGGTCCTCGACGGGCTCATCTGGATCAAGAACAAGGTCGATCCGACGCTCGCGTTCCGCCGCTCCTGCCGCGAGGGCATCTGCGGCTCCTGCTCGATGAACATCGACGGCATGAACACGCTGGCCTGCACCAAGGGCATGGACGAGGTGAAGGGCGCGGTGAAGATCTACCCGCTGCCCCACATGGCGGTGATCAAGGACCTGGTGCCGGACCTCACCACCTTCTACGCCCAGCACCGCTCCATCGAGCCCTGGCTGCACACCTCCACGCCGGCGCCCGAGACCGAGTGGAAGCAGAGCCGCGAGGACCGCGAGAAGCTGGACGGCCTCTACGAGTGCATCCTCTGCGCCTGCTGCACCACCTCCTGCCCGAGCTACTGGTGGAACGGCGACCGCTATCTCGGCCCCGCCACCCTGCTGCAGGCCTACCGCTGGCTGATCGACAGCCGCGACGAGGCGACCGGCGAGCGGCTCGACAACCTGGAGGATCCGTTCCGGCTCTACCGCTGCCACACCATCATGAACTGCGCGCAGACCTGCCCGAAGGGCCTGAACCCGGCGAAGGCGATCGCCGAGATCAAGAAGATGATGGTCGAGCGCCGCTTCTGACCGCGCCGGCACGCACGCTCCACAAGGCCGCCGGGGCTCGTCGCCCCGGCGGCCTTTTCCGTTCCGGGCCTGCAGAACCTTCCCATCGGCAAAAATGACCCGGCCGCCGAGGGCCGGTCCCGCTTCCGCCGTTCCGGCCTGCGCCCGCCTCGCCGCGACCGGCGCGCCCGCCGTCGTCGGTCGGGGGCGTGCAGGTCGGCGACTTGCATGCCATCGTGTGATGCAATTTTAGGCGGTGCGGTTGCGCCCTGCGCGCAGGCCGGCGGCATTAACTTCATGAAAGATCATATGTCTGCGACCGGAGCCCACAACGGCGTGGTCAGGATGGCCACCGTCAGGCCGAACCCGACCACCCATACGGCGGAGCGCAGGGTCGGCCGGTCGGCCCAGTAGGCGGCCGTGTAGGCGGCGCGGGCGGCCACGAAGGCGATCGCGAGCCCGTCGACGACTGCCGGGTCGCCGCCCTGGGTCAGCCCGGCGAGGACCGCCGCCGCGAACGGCGGGAAGGCCTCGAAGCCGTTCTGCATGGCGCCGTAGGCCCTTGCGAGGAAACCGCTCTTCCAGAAATCCGGGTTGCGCGGGTTCCGGTTGTCGAAACCGGGCCGCACCTTGGCGGGGGCGGACGCCGCGATCGGCAGGATCATGGCCGCGAGGAGACACCAGAGGGCGAGGGACACGGGGGAGGGCGCCTTTCGTCAGGACGGATGGATCGGTCCTGCTACGGCCGGAATCGGCCGGCGGATGCGCCGCGGTCGCGCCTCCGCAAGCCACACACAAGCAGCATTGATAAACTGGCGCGATCAATGCATCGCGCCCGTCCCAACTGGAGCGCCCTCCATGGTCCGGCAGGATCGTCACTGCCATGACATGTCGGTGGTGCATCCCGTGGGCGCCGGCCCGGCCGGTGCCCCGAGTCGGACGTCGGGAGACTGGAATGAAGCCCATTGACGTGCTGTTCCTGTGCGAGACGAACGCGGCCACCAGCCTGATGGCCGAGGCGATCGTCAACCACCGCGGCGACGCCCGCGTCCGCGCTTTCAGCGCCGGCCGTACGCCCGGGGACACGCTCCTGCCGGAGGCCCGCGACGTGCTCGCCGCCCGCGCCATCGCGACCGAGGGGCTGGTGCCGAAGGCTTGGCCCATCTTCGCCCTTCCGGGCGCCCGTCGCCCCGACATCATCGTCGACCTCGCCACGGTCACCTGGACCATTCCCGAGCTGAAGCAGCTGGCCGAGCAGTCCGTGCTCCGCTGGCCGCTGCGCGACGCCGCCCTGGTGGAGAGCCGGCGCGACCGGCGCAGCGTCGCGCAGGCGGTGTTCGACGCGCTCGAATCGCGCATCCTCGACGAACTGGTGCCGCTGGTCGCCCGCCTCGCCCTGGTGCCGATGCGCCCGCACGGCGTCGAACTCACCGCCTGACCAGCTCCCCGACCGGCCTTTCAGCCCGGTTTTCAGAATTCCGCCTATGGCCTTGAAACGCCGCTTGAACCGCGTCGCTCGATGGGTATAGTGCCGCCCGCGGACGTGACCCGTTCGCCTGGAGAGGTGGCCGAGTGGTTGAAGGCGCACGCCTGGAACGCGTGTATACGGGAAACCGTATCGAGGGTTCGAATCCCTCTCTCTCCGCCAGTTTCTCAGGGGCTTTTACCACGCTCCGGGACACGACCTGCGTCCACCATGCGCCCTCTCATGACAGCTATGGCCTGCGAGCCAAGCGTGCGCGGCCCGGGCATAGTTCAGCCGCGCGGGATACTGACGCGAAACTCCTGATTCAGCAGTTTTCTGGTTCTCCGTGACCGCGACTGGGGCGCTGAAGCCGTATGACCCGAAGACGCCGTCCTGACAGAGTGCAGCGCCGCCACCGGCGACGCTGATTGCCAGGTCGCCTATACGGCGATGCCCCGGACGGCGGAGGCGAGTGGCTCGAGTGCTTCCATCTCCGGCGCGGTCAGCATCATGGACGCCGCTACGACGTTTTCCAGGAGACGGATGCGCTTCCGCGTTCCCGGAATGGGCACCGTTTTGACCTTGAGCTTGCGGCTTTGGGTATAGAGCCACGCAAGCGCGATCTGCGCCGCCGAAACGCCGCGCGCCAAGGCAATCTCCTCGATCTTTGCGACCAGCAGCATGTTCGCCGCGCGGTTCTCGGCTGAGAACCTGGGGAAATCCTGGCGTGCGTCGGTGTCGGCCAGGGATGTTGCGAAAGACCGGCCGGTCAACATGCCGCGCCCGAGCGGGGAGTAGGGCACCACCGTCACGCCGAGTTCGGCCGCCGCCGGAACCACGTCGCGTTCGATATCGCGCGTGAAGATCGACCATTCCGACTGCACAGCCGCGATAGGATGGATGGCGTTTGCCGCGCGCAGCTCGGACGCACTTACAGCGGACAAGCCAAGCCACTTCACCTTTCCCGCTTTGACTAGCTCGGCCATGACGCCGATGGAATCATCCAGCGGTACGCGGTCGGACCTGCGATGCATGTAGTAGAGGTCGATGACATCGACGCCGAGGCGCCGGAGCGACCGATCAGCGGCTGCTCGGATGTAGTCCGGACTGTTGTCGATGCTCCAGTCGTCGGGCCGTTCCGGCGTGCGGCGATAGCCAAACTTCGTAGCGATCGTGACGCGCTCGCGATTGGCCGAGACGAAAGGAGCTAAGAACTCCTCGTTTGCACCAAGGCCGTACATGTCTGCGGTGTCGAACATGCTGATCCCGAGTTCGAGCGCGCTTTCCAGCGGCAACCGTGACTCGGCTTCATCGGTCGCTCCATAAAATTCGCTCATGCCCATACATCCGAGGCCTTGAGCGCCGATCATGGGGCCAACCTGGCCGAGTTGAACCTGATGCATGGAGGTGTCTTCGCTTGTCATGGGGGGTCTCCACTTTTGGACAAGCACCGTCCATAAGCGTGGAGTGCACTCCAGGGTCAAGGGCTCGACATGCTCATTTCGGAATTTGCGAAAGCGACTGGGCTGACGCTCGATACGATCCGGTTCTACATCGCCAAAGGTCTTCTGAAGCCTGACCGCAGCCCTAAAGGTGGCTCGAACCAGTACCGACTGTTCAAGCCTGAGGATGTGACCACCGCTCGGATGATCCGGCTTCAACAGACGCTTGGCTTCACCCTCGCAGAAATCCTGGCCCTGAATGACGAGTACCGGGCAGGGGAGCATTCCTCGGAAAGAACCATAGAGGTCCTTCAGTTGCAAATCGAAAGGCTACAACAACGCAAATATGCGTTGGAGGTAGCCTTGAGCTTTCTGCAAAGGAAAGTCGACTGGGTAAAGTCTGGCAAAGCAGGACCTGCGCCGCAGATGGAAGACGACCGGCGCTGAATAGGAGTTCCAGTCATCCCGCGGCGTGGCACTTTCGAATGGGGATCAGTGCGCGCCTGGCTTGTTGCTTCGTATCGATATGGCGGTTCCTGGCTTCCAGTCGCAGGATCGGCTTGAGGTCGGCAAAGAGCATTGCGACTTTCTCCCGCTCGCGGCGGGAGACGGCGTACGCGTCGTCGCGGCGATGTCGCGGGCGCCCCCATGGATGGACCGGAGGATCTCGTGGGCGGGGGCTCGCGGGCGGCATCGTGGCTTCGGGGCACAGGCGTCGCAGTTCAGCTGACTCCCCTGATTGCGCACGAACCAGCGCGAGCCCCGCGACGCGATACACCCGCCCCGGTCCCGGCCCGGTGGCGGCGTCGCGGACCGACTTTCTGGTGCCCGCCCTCCCCGTCCGTCCCCGTCGGGCGGAGAGCCAGATTTTTCTGCTGCGCGGAGTCGGCCCAGCTGCTGCCCGTTCGTCCTGGCATTGTCGGCGGCACTGGACCGCCGCCGGGGACCGGTAAGACAGGGTGCTCGCACCGGTGGTCGGATACGATTGTCGGCGCCGGCCCCACAGGACATGGAGGAGACCCACATGGATCAGCCCAGGAACACCATCTGCATCTGGTACGACAAGGATGCCGAGGCCGCCGCCCGGTTCTACGCGGCGACCTTTCCCGACAGCGAAGTGAAGGCGGTGTTCCGCGCACCCAGCGACTACCCCTCCGGCAAGGCTGGCGACGTGCTGACCGTCCAGTTCACGGTTCTGGGCATTCCCTGCCTCGGTCTGAACGGCGGGCCGACCTTTCCCCAAACCGAGGCCTTCTCCTTCCAGGTCGCGACCGAGGACCAGGAGGAGACCGACCGTTACTGGAACGCGATCGTCGGCAACGGCGGCCGGGAAAGCGCTTGCGGATGGTGCAAGGACCGCTGGGGGGTGTCGTGGCAGATCACGCCGCGCGTTCTCACCGAAGCCCTGGCGGCCGGCGGCGCCGAGGCGAAGCGCGCCTTCGACGCGATGATGCAGATGGGTAAGATCGACGTCGCCGCCATAGAGGCCGCCCGGCGTGGCTGACGCCGCCCCAGATCGCAGACGCATTCCGGCTCTCGCCGAAAACCGTCGCCAACGACCACTACGCGATCAAGTCGAAGCTTGGCGTCGGCTCGGGCATCGTATCGGTTTGCTTCTGCATGCAGCACGGTCTGGTCGCGCCGCTCGCGAGCGGTCAGCCGATCTGACGGGCTTCGGCGGCGCCTGGCGGTCGTGGCGCAGGTTTGTCGCCGATCTGTCGAGCCAGGACGAGAAAGGCCTTCAGGGCCGCGGACGGGTTGCGACGGCTGGGATAGTAGAGGCAGAGGTCCGAACGGGGCGGCGTCCAGTCCTCCAACACGCGGACGAGGCTGCCGTCCTCGAGGTCGGACCGGACGTCCGGCTCCATGAAGTAGCCGAGCCCGATGCCTTCCAGCACGGCCGTGCGCGCCAGGGTGGCCTCGTCCAAGGTGATCCGGCCGGTCACGTCCATCTGTATCGGCTCGCCATCCTTCTCGAATTGCCAGCGCAAGAGAGCGCCGTTCGGCAGGCGAACGCGAACGCATGGGTGAGATGCGAGATCGGACGGAGCACGCGGTGCTCCATGTTTGTCGATGTAGGCGGGCGAACCGACGACGGCCCGTCGCTGCGGACGGCCGAGCGACACCGCGATCATGTCGGCGGGCACGAGGTCGGCGGCCCGCACGCCGAGATCGAAGCCCTCGGCGACGATGTCCACCAGCCGCCCTTCGGTGACCAGATCGACGTGAACCAGGGGATATGTCCGAAGAAACGTCAGAACCAGCGGCGAGAGGATTTCGCGCGCGGCGGCCGAGAAGGCGTTGATGCGCAGCACTCCTGACGGCGTCGCCTGCTGCGATCGGACAACGTCCATGGCGGAACGGATGTCCTGAAGAGACGGGCCGATCAGGTCGACGAACATGCGGCCCGCATCGGTGAGTGAAACGCTCCGGGTCGTCCTGTTGAACAGCCGGACGCCGAGGCTCGCCTCGAGCCTGCCGACTACGCTGCTGAGCGACGTTGTCGACATCCCTAGTTCGAGTGCCGCCGCACGGAACGAACGTCTCCGCGCGATGGCGATGACCGCGTCGAGGTCGTTGAGCCCGGGTTGGTACATTGTCCGCTTTCCTGGGACGACGCGTCCCGATTTGTCCGGCTTATCGCGACGATTGTCCAGAGGTAAATGGAGAGAAGCAAAACAGCCCCGATCCAGAAGGACCATCACCCGTGGACCTGCCGCTATCCATCCAGACTTACTTCGACGCGGAAGCAAAGAACGACGGCAACCTGCTCATTCAAGGTTTCGCGCCTGACGCCGTTGTCAGAGACGAGGGGAGAGTGCATGTCGGCCGCGGCGCAATCCGTGCGTGGTGGCACGACGCGAAGGCGAAGTACCAGCATCAGCTGGAACCAGTTGGCGTGACCGAGACTGGCGACATCGTCGCGGTCCGAGTCGCGGTGACGGGACGGTTTCCGGGTAGTCCCGCCACGCTCGGCTTCGTTTTCCGAACAAGGGGCGACCGTATCGCCGAACTGGAGATTGGTGGATGACCTCCTTCCTGACGCTTGAGAACAAGCGCGCCCTGATCACGTCCGGGACCCGAGGCGCAGGCGCCGCGACTGTCGCCTTGTTCCGCGACCTCGGGGCGCGGGTCCTGACGACCGCACGGTCCCGGCCGGAAGCCTTGCCCGATTCCATGTTCGTTGCGGCGGATCTGACGACGCCGGAGGGCTGCGCCAAGGTGGCCACCGCTGCTCGCGAGCGCCTGGGCGGGGTGGACGTGATGGTCCATATGCTCGGCGGATCGTCCGCTCCAGCCGGCGGCCTTTCGGTGTTGGGCGATGCGGAATGGGAGCGGGAACTCGACCTCAATCTCATGTCCGCCGTCCGGCTCGATCGTGAAATCGTTCCCGCAATGGTGGCGCAAGGCGGCGGCGTGGTTATCCATGTGACATCCATTCAACGCCAGATGCCGCTGCCGGAAGCGACGACCGCTTACGCAGCCGCCAAGGCCGCGCTCTCGACATACAGCAAGAGCATATCGAAGGAGGTCTCCCCGAAGGGGGTACGGGTCGTCCGCGTGTCGCCGGGTTGGATTGAGACCGAGGCGTCGGTGCACTTGGCCGAGCGGATTGCCAAGGACAACGGCACGGACGTTGAGGGCGGCAAACGCATCATCATGGCCTCGCTCGGCGGAATTCCGATTGGCCGTCCGTCAAAGCCTGAGGAGGTCGCCAACCTAATCGCATTCCTGGCGTCCGATCGCGCCGCCACGATCACCGGCACGGAATTCGTGATTGACGGCGGTACGGTGCCTACCACCTGATCCCTTGCGGCGCGTGGCGTTGCCCCCGATTTCCATCCAGCCTCGGGTTCGTTCCGGCGGCTGGTTTGGCCCTCTCGGGCGGGTTGATCGGCGTAGGCAGATAGAGCGCTAGTCATGTTGCGTAGCGTCTCATCCCGCCGCGGGTGAAACGCGGCCGCAAAGTCCATCGGCGTCTGCCATCCGAGCTTCGGGTGCGGCCTTGTGGTGTTGTAGTCGAGCCGCCACCGCGTGCGCGCGGCTCTGGCCTGGGTCAGGCTAGAGAACAGACCCTAGCCACTCCGCGGCTTCGACGTTGGATAGTTCGTCCCGCAAGCGGCCGTCGAAGCTTTCAATGTCGAAGCAGCGCGACGTTGTCCAGCATTGCGTCGGCCAGCATGCGCTTCAGCTTGGCATTCCAATCGTCGGGAAATCGATTCTCTATCGATTTCCGATCCTCCTCATACCTTGAGCGCCATCAGTCGTTTGGCCTCCGACAGGTCCATCCCGCCGCTTGTCCATCGCACTGCTCCCTCCGGGGGGCGAAACGCGTGGCGAGCCGCGGCGGATGCGGAAGCAGGACCGTGCGATCGCGCGCCGCTCGCCGCAACCCCGCCGCGCGCCCGGCATGCGGGTGGACCGGATCCGCCCGCGCGCAGACCGCCGATGCGATGCCGGGCGCGGCCAACCCGCCCGGAACGCCGGGTCACTTGACCGCGACCACCGCATACCGGTGCTGCGTTGCCCGGTCGAAGCCCTTCATCAGGGGCAGGTGGCGCGCCTGCGCCCGATGGATCGCGCCGAGGTTCGTGTCCACGGTCGTCTGCCGGAACCCCGCCTCGCGCAGAAGCGCCGCCACGGCGTCGGCGCGGGCGCCGTGGCGGAAATACACCTGTTCCAGGATGCGCCGGTGCCGCTCCCGCAGCGGGTCCGCCGGCGCCCGAGCGCCGAGGCCGAGCCTCGCCGCCAGCGCGGTCAGGGCGGCCGTCGCGCGGCCGAGGAGCGTCGGCGACACGAAGTCGCCGTCGACGACCAGCAGCCGTCCGCCCGGCTTCAGGACCTGGTGCCAGTCGCGGAAGGCGGCCGCCGGGTCCACCAGGGTCCAGACCAGATGGCGCGTCACCACCACGTCATAGCTTTCCGCCGGCTCCATGGTGCGTTCCGCGTCGCCCATCACGAACCGGATCGGCGTGCCGCGCGCCCGCGCCTTCGCCCGGGCCCTCTCCAGCATCGGTTCGGCCCAGTCGAGGCCGGTCACGTCGAACCCGAGGTCGTGGAGGAGATGGGAGACGACGCCGGTGCCGCTCGCCAGGTCCAGCGCCCGGCGGCCCGCGCCATCGCCGAGGTGCCGCCTGAGCAGGGCGTGCCAGGCCCGGCGTTCGGCCTCGGAGGCGATCTCGTGGCCGACCTGGGTGTCGAAAGTGGCGGCGCGCTCCGACCAGTAGTCCCGGATCTCGTCCCGGATCGAGTAGTTCGCTCCCGCCCCGTGCGCGTTCATCGCCGCCCTCGTCCACCATCCGAAGTGGAGCGGTTCTAGAATATAAAAGTTGACTGTCAAGATCCACTTTTCTAAGACAGGCCCCGAAGCACAATCGGGGAATACGCGATGCGGATCTTGGCATTGGCGGCTTTTGCCGCCGTGAGCGCGGCTGCCTGCCTTCCGGCCGGCGCCGAAATGGTCAGCGTGACGGACGTGGTCGGCCGGACGGTCCAGGTGGACGCGCCCGTGGACCGGGTCATCCTCGGCGAGGGCCGGCAGATCTATTTCGTCGCCGCCCTCGACACCGAGGACCCGTTCCGCCGCGTGGTCGGCTGGCGCGACGACTTCCAGAAGGCCGATCTCGACGGCTACGGCCAGTATGTGGCCAAGTACCCGGCGATCGCCGACCTGCCGACGTTCGGCGGCTCCAAGGACGGCACCTTCGACGTGGAGCAGGCGATCACGCTGAAGCCCGACGTGCTGATCATGAACGTGGAAGCGAAGACCGCCACGGACGACGCCAGGCTCATCGAGAAGCTGGAGAAGGTCGGCATCCCGGTGGTGTTCGTGGACTTCCGCGAGAAGCCGATGGTCAACACCGAGCCGAGCATGCGGCTGATCGGCAAGCTGTTCGGCAAGGAGGACCGGGCCGAGGACTTCATCGCCTTCCGCGCCGAGCAGATGGCCGTGGTCGCCGATCGGCTGGCCGCCGCCAACCCGCCTCGCCCGTCGGTGCTGATCGAGCGCGCCGGCGGCTACACGGACGACTGCTGCATGTCGTTCGGCAACGAGAACTTCGGCAAGATGGTCGAGATGGCGGGCGGCCGGAACATCGCCGCCGACCTGATCCCGGGCACCTTCGGGACGCTCAATCCCGAGCAGATCATCGCGTCGAACCCGGACCAGGTGATCGTCACCGGCTCCAACTGGGAGCTCTACGTGCCGGGCGGCGCCTGGGTGGGCGTCGGCGCCGGCGCCGAGCCCGCGGACGCAAGGCGCAAGCTCGCGGCGCTCATGGAGCGTCCGGCCTTCACCGGCGTGAAGGCCGTGCGCGACGGCCAGGTGCACGCCATCTGGCACCAGTTCTACAACAGCCCCTACCAGTTCGTGGCCGTGCAGCAGATGGCCAAGTGGCTGCACCCGGACCTCTTCAAGGACGTCGACCCGGACGCCACCTTCGCCGAACTGCATCGCCGCTTCCTGCCGGTGGACTACAAGCCCGGCTATTGGGCGTCGCTCGCGGCGGGCCAGTGATCCGATGGCGACCGTCACGACAGCGGGCGCGAGGCGGGCCGGGCGCGACGACTATCGCGCCCTGGTCCGCCGCCGCCGGGTGCTGATCGGCCTCCTCGCGGCGGGGCTGGTCGCCACCTTCCTGGCCGACCTGGCGCTCGGGCCGGCCCGCTACACGGTCGGCGAGGTCGTCGACGCCCTCGTCCGGCCGGCGGCGGCCGACCTCCAGACCGCCGTGGTGGTCTGGGACATCCGCCTGCCGGTCGCCCTCATGGCGGTGCTCGTCGGCTGCGCCCTGTCGGCCGCCGGCGCCCAGATGCAGACGATCCTGAACAACCCGCTGGCGAGCCCGTTCACCCTCGGCATTTCGGCGGCGGCGAGCTTCGGGGCCGCCCTGGCGCTGGTGTTCGGCGTCAAGCTGCTGCCGTTCGGCCTCGACTACGTGGTGCCGCTCAACGCCTTCATCATGGCGGCCGCCGCCGCCATGATGATCCACCTCCTCAGCCGCGCGCGCGGCGTGACGGTGGAGACGGTGGTGCTCCTCGGCATCGCCCTCGTGTTCACCTTCAACGCGCTCCTGGCGCTCCTGCAGTATTTCGCCTCCGAACAGGCCCTCGCGGCCGTCGTGTTCTGGACCATGGGCAGCCTCACCAAGGCGACCTGGCCCAAGCTCGCCATCACGGCGGCCGTCGTGGTCGCCACCGTGCCGCTGCTCGCCCGGCGCGCCTGGGCGCTCACCGCCATGCGCCTCGGCGACGACAAGGCGGCGAGCTTCGGCGTGAACGTGGGCCGCCTGCGGCTGGAGACCATGATGCTCGTCAGCCTGCTCGCGGCCGTCCCGGTCGCCTTCGTGGGCACCATCGGCTTCATCGGGCTCGTCGGCCCCCACATCGCCCGCATGCTGATCGGCGAGGACCAGCGCTTCTTCCTTCCGGCCTCCATGCTGGCGGGCGCGCTCCTCCTGTCCGCCTCGTCGGTGGTCAGCAAGATGCTGGTGCCCGGCACCATCTTCCCGATCGGAATCATCACCGCGCTCATCGGCGTGCCCTTCTTCATCAGCCTCGTCCTGTCCAGCCGGAGGCGGTCATGGTGACCCTTCGCCTCGTCGACGTCGGCGTCCGCTACGGGCGCCGGCCGGTACTCTCCGGCATCACCACGCCGGAGATCGCCGGCGGCACGGTGACGGCGGTCATCGGGCCGAACGCCACCGGCAAGTCCAGCCTGTTCCGCCGCATCGCCGGCCTCCTCGAGGGCCCGGGCGAGGTCCGCGTCTCGGACCCGCGCCCGGACGCGGTCTGCTACATGCCGCAGGACACCGCCGCCAACACCGTGCTGACGGTCTATGAATCGGTCCTCCTCGCCCGCAAGCAGCGCACGGGCTGGTCGGTGGCGGAGCGGGACCTGGTGGCGGTGGACGCCGCGCTCGACCGGCTGCGGATCCGCGATCTCGCCTTCCGCGGCCTCGGCGAACTCAGCGGCGGCCAGCGCCAGCTGGTGTCGCTCGCCCAGACGATCGTGCGCGAGCCGTCAGTCGTCCTGCTCGACGAGCCGACCAGCGCGCTCGACCTGCACCGGCAGATCGAGGTCGTCGACCTGATCCGGTCGCTCGCCAGGGAGCGGGGCCTCTGCGCGCTCGTGGCGCTCCACGATCTCGCCCTCGCGTCCCGGCTCGCGGACGGCGTGATCGTGCTGTCGGACGGGCGTATGCACGCGTGCGGCCCGGCCCGCGAGGTCATCACGGACCACATGCTGCGCACCGTCTACCGGGTGGACGGGCGGGTGTCGCAAGCGCCGAGCGGTCGGCTCGCGATCGAGATCCACGGGGCCCTCGACGCCGCCTGACGCACGCCGCGGACCGGCGCCCGCCGGGCGGCCCCGTCCGGCTCCGGTCCGGCCACCCCGTCCAGCCGGCGATCCATCTTCCGCTCCCCGGGCCGCTCCCCCCGGTCTGGTCGCCCGTCCCGGACGGACGGACCGATGCCCGTGCGGCAACGCGCCGCGAGTATTCGCCGCGCCGCACCATTTTTCGCCGCGGCGCGCGGCTTCGTGACGTCTCTGTGACGGGAGGCTTCAGCCGGCCTTAACGCAGCGCCCGTATGCATGACACGCGCGCCATGACCGGCATGGCCGACGGGCGTCGAGGACCGATGCATCGCGACGAACATCTGAAGACCGTGCTCGAACGGTGCTGGCACGCCTCCATCGCGTCGGCCGGCCTCGCCTTCGCGGCGCTCGTTTCGAGCGCGCTCGGCTATGCGGCCGCGGCGGGCTGGCTCGGCGACGCCTGGGCACCGCCCTTCCTCGTCGCCGCCATGGCCTGCTCGGGGCTTCTTCTCGTCCTCGTGGCGGCCGGCTTCCAGTCCCTGCGCTCCAGCATCCTCCTCGCCGACGAAGCCCGGCAGGCCGCGCTCGAGGCCGCACACCGCGACCAGATGACGGGCGCTTTCACCCGCGCCTACTTCCTGTCGGCCCTGCGCGCCCGCGTGCACCACGGCTCGGTCGCGAGGCACGCCTACCTGCAGATCGACATGGACCGCCTGAAGGCCCTCAACGACGCCTATGGCCACGCCGCCGGCGACGAGGCCATCCTGCAGCTGGTCTCCGCCGTCCGGGCGGAGCTGCCCGACGCCCTGATCGGGCGTCTCGGCGGCGACGAGTTCGGCGTCCTCATGGCGAACCACGGCAGCCGCGCGGACGTGACCGCCGCCGCCGCGCGCATCCTCGACCGCCTCGGCCAGCCGGTCAGCATCGCCGGTCGGCCGACCCGCCTGTCCGCCACCATCGGCGTCGCGCTCGCCCCGGAGGACGCGGCGCTGCCGTTCGAGCTCGTCTCCCATGCGGACCTGGCGCTCTACCGGGGCAAGGAGCGGCGGGGCGGCGTGGTGGCCTACGACGAGGAGATGCTGGTGAACGCCCGCTACGGCCGCTTCCTCACCCGCGAACTGCGGGCCGCCATCTACCTCGACCAGCTGGACCTGCACTACCAGCCGGTGATGGACGCCGACGGCCGGGTGGTCGGCCACGAGGCCCTGGTGCGCTGGAACCATCCGGTCCGGGGCCTCATCCCGCCGTCCGACTTCGTCCCGCTGGCCGAACAATCCACCCTGATCGAGGATCTCGGCGCCTGGGTGCTCGGCCGCGTCTGCCGCGACCTGCCCCGCATGACCTCGCCGGCCGTCGGCATCAACGTGTCGCCGGCCCAGCTCAAGTGCCAGGGTTTCGCCGACAAGGTCCTCGCCAGGCTCCGGGCGCACGGCATCGCCGGCTCCCGCATGGTGGTGGAGATCACCGAGACCGTCCTCCTGGACGCCGGCTCGGTCGCCCGCGCCAACATCGGCCGCCTGCGCGAGGCCGGCATCCGCGTCGCGCTCGACGATTTCGGCGCCGGGCACACCAGCGTGGACCACCTGCGCCAGCTCGACTTCGACATCATCAAGATCGACCGCAGCTACGTGCAGGCCGCGCCGCGCGACACGGTCAGCATGGCGATCGTCAGCGCGCTCACGTCCATCGCCCGGGCCATGAACGTGGAGGTGCTGGCCGAGGGCATCGAGACGGAGGAGCAGCTGGCGATCATGCGCGCCGCCGGCTGCCGCCTGTTCCAGGGCTACCTGCTCGGCCGCCCGATGGCCCTGCGCCCGTCCCCCGCCGACCGGACCGCCGGCGCGGGCCCGTTCGTCGCCGGGTCCGAAGCCGGCCCGGCGTTCGAGGCCGGCCTGCGCCTCGCCGCCCGCTGACGGCGGGTTTCCGGCCGGCGGACAGGCCGGGCCCGGTCCGGCTTGCCAAGCCGCGCCAAGCGGCCCCGCCCCGGCGCGTCTCTCCGCCACCGGTCGGAACCCTGTCCCGGTGTCCCGGTTTCCTCACGGGGCATGCAGGCAGGGTCGCATGTTCGACGTCAGGGACGACCGCGACCGCACCCCGGGCCCGCGGCGAAACGACAGCACACGGGTCCTCTTTCTTGCCTTCCTCCGGTCGCTCGCCCGCGACATCGTCCGGTGGGGACGTCACCTGTACGCGCTCGCCAGCGACGCCGGCGCCCGCGCCGGGCGGTCCGCCGCAGGCACCGGCCGGTCGGCCGCCGCCGCGGGGCGGTCCGCCGTCGAGGCCTGGCGGTCCGCCATCGAAGCCGGGCGGTCCGCGGCCGCGGCGCGGCGCCCCGGGCCCCGGCCGGGCACGGCCGCCGGGCCGATCACGCCGGCGACGCCCGCCGCTGCGGCCATCCCGGCCGCGCCGGCCCCCGCGACCGGGATGGCCAGCCCCGCCACGCGATCCGGCGCAGCCGCGCCGCCCCGGCCGGCCAGGGCGCGCCGGGCCCTGGCGCTCCCCCGACCCGCCGTCGCGGCGCTCGCCCTTCTCGCCCTTCTCGCCCTGGCGCTGGTCGGCGTCGCGGCGTCGGCCGCCTTCGTGTTCACCGGCGTCTCGGTGGAGGCCCTGGACCGCCCGGGCGGGCAGGCGGTCGCGCTGCTGCGCACCGCCGACGGCGACCGGCTGTCGCCCGCCGGCGAGGTGGTCGGCCGCTACGCCCGGGCCGGGGACGTCCCCGCCCATCTGGTCGACGCGGTTCTCGCCATCGAGGACCGGCGGTTCTGGAGCCATTTCGGCGTGGACCTGCGCGGCATCGCGCGCGCGGCGTTCAGAAACCTCCAGGCCGGCGGCGTGGTGGAGGGCGGCAGCACCATCACCCAGCAGCTGGTCAAGGTCACCGCCCTCGACCACGACCGGACCTTCCGGCGCAAGATCCAGGAGCTCGCCCTCGCGCTCCGGGCGGAAGTCTCTCTCGGCAAGGACGAGATCCTGACGCGCTATCTGAACGCCATCTACCTCGGCCAGGGTGCGCGGGGCTTCCCGGCCGCGGCGGAGGTCTACTTCGGCAAGGACGTGGCCGATCTCTCGGTCGCCGAAAGCGCCATCCTGGCCGGGCTCATCCGCGCGCCGTCCACCCTCAACCCGGTGTCGAACCTCGACGCCGCCCGGTCCCGCGCCCGCACCGTCCTCGGCGCCATGGTGGAGACCGGCGCCCTGACGCCGGAGGAAGCCGAAGCCGCCTCGGCCGAGCTCGACCGGATCTCGCCGGTCCGCCGGCCGGCCGGCACGTGGTTCGCCGACTGGGTCGCCAAGGACGCCGCCGCCCTCGCGGCGCGCGCCGGGGCCGACGTGGAGGTGCGCACCACGCTCGATCCGGCGCTGCAGCGGATCGCCGAGACCGTGGTCGGCGACGCCCTGAAAAGACGCGGCAAGGCGGCAGGCGCATCGGAGGCGGCGCTCGTGGCGCTCCGGCCGGACGGCGCCATCCTGGCCATGGTGGGCGGCCGCGACTTCGCGGCGTCCACCTACAACCGGGCTGCCAGCGCGCTCCGCCAGCCGGGCTCCACCTTCAAGCTCTTCGTCACCTACGCGGCCCTGAAGGAGGGCTTCTCGCCCCTCGACCGCGTCCTCGACCGCCCGGTCGACGTGGACGGCTGGACGCCGCAGAACCACTCCGGCCGCTATTTCGGCGAGGTCTCCATCGCCGAGGCCTTCGCCCGGTCGCTCAACGCGGCCTTCGTGCGGCTCGCCATGGAGGTCGGCATCGACAAGGTCGCGGCCGCGGCCCGCGAACTCGGGATCGACGCGCCGCTCACCGAGACGCCGAGCCTCGCCCTCGGCACGTCGGAGACGACGCTGCTCGACATCACGGGCGCCTACGCGTCCGTCCGGGCCGGCGTCGCGCCCGTCGAGCCCTGGGGCATCGAGGCGACCAGCCCGCCGGGCGCCGACGACTGGACGCCCGTCGGGCCGGTGAAGCCGCCGACCGTCGAGCTCGGGCCGATCGCCGAGGAACTCGCCGCCATGCTCGGCCTCACCGTGGAGCGCGGCACCGGCCGCCGCGCCCGCCTCGACCGCCCGGCCGCCGGCAAGACGGGCACGAGCCAGAACTATCGCGACGCCTGGTTCGTCGGCTTCACCGAGGATCTGGTGGTCGGCGTCTGGGTGGGCAACGACAAGGGCGAGCCCATGAAGGAGATCACCGGCGGCGAACTGCCGGCGGAGATCTGGCGCGCCTTCATGCGCGAGGCCGACCGCCGCGACGAGCCGGCCGACCCGCCGCTCGCCGTGCTCGACGACGGCGGCGACGTGGTGGACACGTTCGAGCCTCCCCGCGCCTGCAACGTCGACCTGTGCAGCCGCGCCTACAGGTCGTTCCGGGCGAGCGACTGCACCTACCAGCCCTGGCGCGGCCCGCGCCGCATCTGCGAGCGTTGAGCGGCCGGCCGCTTCACCCGCCCTCTCCGCGAGCAGCCGGAATTCGGCGCCCGCCTGCGCCGTTCATCAGACAGGCCCACTATTCTGGAGGTGCATGTCATGAACAAAATCCTGCTCACGGCTGTCTCGTCCGTCGTCCTCCTCCTTGCGACCCCGACCATCGCCCAGGATGCCGGTTCCGCCGGCTCCGGCGGCTCCGCCCAGCCCTGCGCGCCCGGCCGGTGCCCGGGCGACTCCGGCGGCTCCTCCGCCGAGGGCGGCGCGGACGCGTCCGCGACGACCTCGGGGAGCGCGACCTCGGGAGGCGCGGGTGCGGAAGCCGGCGCTTCGGCGAGCGGCTCGGCCGGCCAGCCGCTGCCCGAGGGCTCGAGCGGTGGCGCTTCCACCGAGAGCGGGCAGGACACGGGCGGCGCTGCTGCCGGGGAGGGCGGTTCCGGTTCCTCCGGCGCGACGACCGGCGAGGGCGCGGCCACCCAGTCCGGGTCCGGCGACGCCGCCACCGAGACGACCGGCCAGTCGGGCGAGAACACCGAGGGTGGCTCGTCGTCCGGCGAGGCCGGCGCCACCACCGGCGCGGAGACGGAGGGCGGCTCGTCCGGCCAGTCGGGCGAGGATAGCGAAGGCGGCGACGCCGCGTCCGGCGGGTCGACGGACACGCCCGATCAGGCGACCACCGGCGACGATGCGGACCAGTCCACCGGCGACGCGTCGAGCGAGACCACCGAGACCGAACAGTCCACCACGGGCGAAAGCTCCTCCGAGGCGGCGTCCGTCAACCTGTCTGTCGAGCAGAAGACCGAGATCACCACGGTGATCCGCGAGGTCGACGTGGAGCCGGTCACCGACATCGATATCGAGGTCACCGTCGGCACCACGGTCCCGCGGACCATCGAGCTCCATCCCCTGCCGCCCCGGATCGTCGAGATCGTGCCGGCCTACCGCCGCTACGTCTTCTTCATCCTGGCCGACGGCCGGATCGTGATCGTGAACCCGGACACGCTGGTGATCGTCACCACCATCGTGGTCTGACGCGTCGCGGCGGTCGCGCCGGCGCTCCGGATCGTCCGGGGCGACCGGCCGGCCGCCCCGCCCGGCCGGACCCGCGCCCGCCGCCTCAGGCCTTCTCCACCTCGATCCCGCAGGCGGCGAGGTCGGTGAAGCCGCCGATGTTGTAGACGTCCGTGTAGCCCATGTCCTTCAGCACCTTGCCCGACATGGCGGACCGCCCGCCGGCCGCGCAATGGAGCAGGATGGTGCGGTCCTTGCGGAATTCCGGGTTGTAGTAGCTGCTCTCCGGATCGGCCCGGAACTCCAGCATGCCCCTCGACACGTTGAGCGCGCCCTTCAGCTTGCCGGTCGCTTCCACCTCGTTGGCGTCCCGCACGTCCACCACCAGCACGTCGCCGGAGGTCATGCGCTCGGCCGCCTCCTCGGGCGTGAGCTTCGGCACCACCGCGTTCGCCTCGCTGACGAAGTCCTTCACCGATCTGGCCATGACACTCTCCCGTGTACGCCGCTCCGCCGCCACCGGCGAGGGTATCACGGCCAACCGGCGCAGGTGAACTCGTGCGCCGCGTCAGCGGCCTTGAGCGCCCGGCCGGCCCCGCCATGCGATGTCACATTGCAGATTATAACGCCGTTTGGACTGTCTAATTCGAATAGTCTAAATGCCTAGGCGCAGTTCTGCGGAGCGAAGCGTCCGTCTCCGTGTATCCTTCCGGGGATCGTCGCAAAAAGACTCGCCAAGATGACCAACACCGAAGGCCGATGTTGCTTTGCAGCATAAGCGGAGAACATGCCAAAGAGCAAGGGACATCCCGCATATGCGAAGAACAGTCGGCCATGACGCAGCGGCGACGATCCGAGGACTGTGTCAGGGAGGAGTGCTTCATGCATAATGATGACAAGCCGGCATCCGCGGCTCCGGCTCCGGCCACCAAGACGCGTCGGACCTTTCTCGCCGGCGCGGTCGCCGCGACCGGGGCCGTCGCGACCGGCGTCGCGATGCCGAACGTCGCCCGTGCCCAGGGCACGACCCTCAGGTTCCAGAGCACCTGGCCGTCACGCGACATCTTCCACGAGTTCGCCCAGGACTACGTCAACATCGTCAACGGCCTGTCCGGCGGCCGGCTGACCCTGGAGCTTCTGCCCGCCGGCGCGGTGGTGGGCGCCCTCCAGTTGCAGGACGCCATCATCGCCGGCGCCCTCGACGGCGGCCACGGCGTCGCCGGCTACTGGTACGGCAAGAACAAGGCCTTCTCGCTGTTCGCGACGCCGCCGGCCTTCGGCTGGAACGCCAACCAGATGCTCGGCTGGATCCGCTATGGCGGCGGCCAGGCGCTCTATGACGAGCTCGTCCAGCAGGTGCTCGGCCTCGATCTCGCCGGCTACCTGATGGCCCCGATGCCGACCCAGCCGCTCGGCTGGTTCAAGAAGGAGATCGCCTCTCCGGACGACCTGAAGAACCTGAAGTACCGCACCAACGGCCTCGCCGCCGACATGAACCAGGTGATGGGCGTCGCCGTCACCATCATGGGCGCCGCCGACATCGTGCCCGCCATGGACCGCGGCCTCCTGGACGGCGCGGAGTTCAACAACCCGACCTCCGACCGGCTGCTCGGCTTCTCCGACGTGTCCAAGACCTACATGGTGCAGAGCTACCACCAGGGCAGCGAGTGCTTCGAGGTCATCTACAACAAGACGAAGCTCGACAGCCTCGGCGACGAGGTGAAGCAGATCCTGAAGGTGGCGGCCGACGCGGCCTCGTCCGACATGGTCTGGAAGGCCATGTCGCGCTATCCGAAGGACCTGCAGGCCCTCAAGGACGCGGGCGTCAACGTCGTCAAGACCCCCGACACGGTGCTGCAGGCGCAGCTCGACGCCTGGACCCAGGTGGTCGACCAGCTGTCCGCCGATCCCTTCTTCAAGAAGGTGGTCGACAGCCAGAAGGCCTGGGCGAAGGACGTGGTCGGCTTCGAACTGGAGTGGGAAGTGCCCCGCGCCCAGGCGTACCAGCACTTCCACGGCTGATCTCTTCATCGATGGACGCGTCCGGCAGGCGCCGGAGGGTGGCTTCCGGCCGCTCTCCGGCGCCTGCCGCCGCCGCGCGCAACCGAACCGCCGGTCCCTTTCCTATGAACCGTACCCTTCTCTTCATCGACAAGGTCAGCAGCGCCGTAGGCAAGCTGTTCGCCTGGTGCATCCTCCTCCTCACCCTGGTGGTGAGCTACGAGGTGTTCGTGCGCTACGTGCTCGGCCAGCCGACCACCTGGGCCTATGACGTCTCCTACATCCTCTACGGCACGCTGTTCATGATGGCGGGCGCCTATGCGCTGTCGCGGAACGCCCACGTGCGCGGCGACGTCGTCTACCGCTTCTTCCCGGTCAGGGTGCAGGCGTCGCTCGATCTCGTCCTCTACATCCTGTTCTTCTTTCCCGGCGTGATCGCGCTCGTCTACTCCGGCTACGGCTTCGCGCGCCTGTCGTGGATGATCAACGAGCACTCGTCCTTCAGCCCGAACGGTCCGCCGCTCTACCACTTCAAGTCCATCATCCCGATCGCGGGCTTCTTCCTGTGCCTCCAGGGCGCGGCCGAGACGGCGCGCTGCGTCATCGCCCTGCGCACCGGCGTCTGGCCGCAGCGCCAGCACGACGTGGAGGAACTGGAGAAGGAACTGATCGCCCGCAACGCCGCCGAGGGAGTGGCCCGATGACCAATCCCGAAATCGGCATGCTGATGCTGGTCGTGTTCATCGGCACGATCCTGCTCGGCTTTCCCATCGCCTTCACGCTGGTCGCGCTCTCGGTGGGGTTCGGCTACTACGCCATCGGCGACACCATCTTCCCGCTGCTCGTGCAGCGGACCTACGGGGTGATGTCCAACGACGTGCTCATCTCCGTGCCGCTCTTCCTGTTCATGGGCTACGTGATCGAGCGGGCGAACATCCTGGAGCGCCTGTTCAAGAGCATCCAGCTCGCGGCCCGCAACGTGCCCGGGTCGCTCGCGGTGGCGAGCCTCGTCACGTGCGCGCTCTTCGCCACCGCCACCGGCATCGTCGGCGCGGTGGTCACCCTCATGGGCCTTCTCGCCCTGCCGGCCATGCTGAACGCCGGCTACGACAAGAAGCTGGCGAGCGGCGTCATCTGCGCCGGCGGCTGCCTCGGCATCCTCATCCCGCCGTCCATCATGCTCATCCTCTACGGCGCCATGGCGGGCGTGTCGGTCGTGCGGCTCTATGCGGCGGCCCTGCTGCCGGGCCTCATGCTCGCCGGCCTCTACATCCTCTATGTGATGATCCGGGCGATGATCAACCCGAAGGTCGCGCCGCAGCCGAGCCGGGAACAGCTCGGCGACGTGTCCTTCGGCCGGGTCGCCTGGATGCTGCTCACCTCCTTCTTCCCGCTGGCGCTTCTCATCCTGGCGGTGCTGGGCGCGATCCTGTTCGGCCTCGCGACGCCCCACGAGGCGGCCGGCATCGGTGCCCTCGGCGCCATCCTGCTCGCCGTCGTCTATCGGGCGCTCACCTGGACCGGCCTCAAGGAGGCGGTCTTCCTCACCGCCCGGTCGACCGCCATGGTCTGCTGGCTGTTCGTCGGCTCCTGGATCTTCTCGTCGGTGTTCGCGCTTCTCGGCGGCCACCACGTGGTGGAATCCTGGTTCACCGCCCTCGATCTCACGCCGCTGCAGTTCCTGCTCCTCGCCCAGCTGCTCATCTTCCTTCTGGGCTGGCCGCTGGAGTGGACGGAGATCATCATCATCTTCGTGCCGATCTTCCTGCCGCTCCTGGACATCTACGGCATCGACCCGCTCTTCTTCGGCATCCTGGTGGCGCTCAACATCCAGACGTCATTCATGACGCCGCCGATGGCCATGTCGGCCTTCTACCTGAAGGGGGTGGCGCCGAAGGGGGTGGAACTGACGGACATCTTCGCCGGCATCCTGCCCTTCGTCGCCATGGTCTTCATCTCGATGATCCTCTACTACACGTTCCCGGCCATCGGCAGCTGGCTGCCGAGCCTCCTCTACCAGTAGACGACGCCACGGGCCGCGTGGCCCCTCCCGCGACGAGGCGTCCGCGCCTCGTCGCGGGAGGGGCACGACCCACCCACTGGTCTCCGGCGGTCTGACCGACGTCAGCGCCGGGACCGCCTTTCACCAGATGTTGTGCTGGTAGAGAACCGACCGCACGCCGAGCGGCATCATGGCGTCGAGCAGGCCGAGGGTCGCCAGGAGACTCGACAGGACGAGCCAGGACAGGAGCCGCTTGTCCACGTCGCGGCGGGTCCGCGCCGGAATCCCGACGAAGAGGAGCGCCGCCTGCGCCATCATGAAGCCCAGGAAGGCCCAGGTCGGGCTGTGGATGACGAAGGCGTAGAGGGCGACGATCAGCGGAGCCAGCACATACCACATGACGAACCCGATCAGGCGACGAGAAACGGAAAGCCTGCTGCGACCATGCCGGCCGGCACATCCCCGGCGCGGACGGGCGGGGCGCCCGGTCGCCGGGACCAATCTCGCCCGCTTGGTGCCGCTCTCCGGAGAGCACCGCGCCAATGGATGTGCAGCTCGCATTTAACATTTTTTGTCTGCGACGAACCATGGGGGAAGCGTCGGCCCGTGGCGGCGGTTCCGTTCAAGGCGCCGGACCTTCACCGCAAGGTGTACAGGAAAGCCGCGATGTCGCGCGCTTCGCGCTCGCTCGCCCCGGTGGCCGGCATGTCGGCCTGCGGATCGACCGAGCGCGGGTCCCTGATCCAGCGCACCAGCATGTCCGGCGTGTTGTAGGCCGTCCCGCCCAGGAACAGACGCCCGGCGTGCCCGCCGAGGTTGGGGCCCACCGAGCCGTCGGCCCCGCCGACGCCCGGGATCGTGTGGCAGTAGATGCAGGCGTGGGCGCGCAGGAGGGCCCGCCCGGCCTCCGGGTCGCCGCCGGTCAGCCGGATGGCTCGCGCCGTGTCCGCCGGGTCCGGCACGGCCGGCAGCAGGGCGACGCCGAGGCCCGCCGCGAACCCGGCCGCGGCGACGGCCGCCAAGATCGCCGTCCCCGTCCCGCTTCGCCTCGGTCCGGACGCGGCGCCGGTGGCGGACGCGGCGCCGGTGACGGGCGCGGCGCCGGTGACCGGCGCGGACCGGACCGCTCCCGCCGCCTCGCCGGCCGGCGCGGGCCCGCGCCGCGGCCAGGCCGCCACCAGAAGGCCCGCCACCCCGGCCAGAAGAGCGATCATCCCTGTCCGCCGCTCCATTCCCGCCTCCCGAATGGCCCGC
Organism: Chthonobacter rhizosphaerae; assembly: GCF_013839525.1. GTDB lineage: Bacteria > Pseudomonadota > Alphaproteobacteria > Rhizobiales > Pleomorphomonadaceae > Chthonobacter > Chthonobacter rhizosphaerae. Next base: position 17,442 of record NZ_JACDIS010000013.1, on the reverse strand, counting down.
CTTCGGCCGCCTGCCGGAGCCCCGACGCGGCGTTGACGCGCCGCCGGCCCGGGGCATCCGGGCGGGGCGTCGCCGGCGTGCCCGATCCTTGGGCAGAACACCGCGATCCGGCCGGCTGTTCCGACCAGTCAGGCGCCGGCATCAGGCGCGACCGACCCTCGGGACAGGCGGGCGGCGGCGGTCCGGCGGCCACCCGTCCGCGCGGCCGGACTCTCGCGTTTTTTCGCCGATATGTCAAAAGAATGCATCGACTGCGGAAAACCACAGCTTTACGTTTCCGGCCTGACGGCTTCGAATGACCGATCCGCCATGGGACTCCGGGCATGGCGAAACAGAAGATGAATGGGAGGAAGGGAATGACGTCGTTCTTCAGGATGGCTGGCCTTGCGGCCGGCGTATGGCTCGCCGCGACCTCGGCAGAGGCTCAGTCCTTCCCCGAACGCCAGATCACCATGATCGTCCCGTTCGCGGCCGGCGGGCCCACCGACACGGTCGGGCGGCTCATCGCCGAGAAGATGTCGGCCGACCTCGGCCAGCAGATCATCGTGGAGAACGTGGGCGGCGCCGGCGGCACGCTCGGCGCGGGCCGGACCGCCTCCGCGGAGGCGGACGGCTACACCATGCTCCTCCACCACATCGGCATGGCGACCAGCGCCACCCTCTACCGCAAGCTCGCCTACGATCCCCTCAACGACTTCGACTACGTCGGCCTCGTCACCGAGGTGCCGATGACCATCGTGGCGCGCAAGGACTTCGAGCCCGCCGACATGAAGGCCTTCGTCTCCTACGTGAAGGAGAACGCCGACCAGATCACGCTCGCCAACGCCGGCATCGGCGCCGCGTCGCACCTGTGCGGCATGCTGCTCATGTCCGCGCTCGAGGCGCCCATCGTGACCGTCCCGTACAAGGGCACGGGCCCGGCCATGACCGACCTCCTCGGCGGCCAGGTCGACATCATGTGCGACCAGACCACCAACACGACCGAGCAGATCAAGGGCGGCACGATCAAGGGCTACGCGGTCACGACGCCGGAGCGCCTCGCCATCTTCCCGGACATGCCCACTGCCGCCGAGGGCGGCCTCGAGGGGTTCGAGGTTTCGGTCTGGCACGGCATCTACGTGCCGAAGGGCACCCCGGCCGACGTGACCTCGCGGCTCTCCGCCTCGCTCCAGAAGGCTCTTGCGGACCCGGAGATCGCGAACCGCCTGGGCGAGCTCGGCACCACCCCGTCGCCCGCAGCCGATGCGACGCCCGAGGCGCTGAAGGCCAAGCTGGAATCCGAGATCGCCCGCTGGAAGCCGGTCATCGAGGCGGCCGGCGTCTACGCCGACTGACGAGCGCGCCCCGGCGCCACCGGCGCCGGGGCTCTTTCCCGAAGCGCCCCGGCCGCAGCGCCGGGGCGCGTCTCTCCGGCGCGTTCGGCGCGTCCTCGCGGGGCTGGATCCGATCTCCATGGAAGGCAAACGCATCGACAAGGCCGACGCGATCGCGGGCGGCCTCTTCGTCCTGTTCGGGATCCTGTTCGGCCTGCAGGCGCTGAACCTCGATCTCGGCACCGCCTTGCGGATGGGGCCGGGCTATTTCCCGCTCATCCTCTCCGGCCTCCTCGTCCTCTTCGGCCTCGTCATCCTCGGCGGCGCGGTCCAGTCCGACGGCGAGCCGATCGGCCGGCTCGCCTGGCGCGGCATGCTGTTCATCCTGCCGGCGCCGATCGTGTTCGGCCTCACCGTCCGCGGCGCCGGCTTCGTGCCGGCGGTCTTCCTGGCCGCCTTCACGGCCGCGCTCGCCTCCAGGCGCATGTCGCTTCTCCAGGCGGTGCTGCTCGCGGTCGCCGTCACGATCTTCTCCACGCTCGTGTTCAGCTACGCCCTCAGCCTTCCCTTCCGCCGCTTCGGCCCGTGGCTTCCCTTCTGAGGCGCGCCCCATGGAACTCCTGTCCGACCTCGCCCTCGGCTTCGCGACGGCCGCCAGCCCGGCGAACCTCCTGTTCTGCCTGATCGGCGTCATCCTCGGCACGCTCATCGGCGTGCTGCCGGGCATCGGCGCCACGGCCACCATCGCGATGCTGCTGCCGATCACCTTCCAGCTGGAGCCGGTGTCCTCGCTCATCATGCTGTCGGGCATCTACTACGGCGCCCAGTACGGCGGCTCCACCACGGCCATCCTGATCAACATGCCGGGGGAGTCCTCCTCCGCCGTCACGGCCATCGACGGCTACCAGATGGCGCGCGCCGGCAAGGCCGGCACGGCGCTCGCGGTCGCGGCGCTCGGCTCCTTCTTCGCCGGTTCGGTGGCGACGCTCCTCGTCGCCATCTTCGCGCCGCTCCTCACCGTCATCGCGCTGAAGTTCGGCGCGGCGGAATACTTCTCGCTCATGGTGCTCGGCCTCGTGTCGGCCATCGCGCTCGCCCACGGGTCCGTCCCCAAGGCCCTCGCCATGGTGACGCTCGGCCTCCTGCTCGGCCTCGTCGGCACGGACATCTACACCGGCACGCCCCGCTTCACCATGGACCTGCCGGAGTTCGCCGACGGGCTGAACTTCGTGGCGCTGGCGGTCGGCCTGTTCGGCATCGCCGAAATCCTCCGCAACCTCGAAGGCGACCAGGACCGGACGGTCATCGGCGCCAGCCTCAGCGGCCTCTGGCCGTCGCGCGAGGACCTCGGCCGGATGGTCGGCCCCATGGTGCGCGGCACGGCGATCGGCTCCGTGCTCGGCATCCTGCCGGGCGGCGGCGCGGTGCTCGCGGCCTTCGCGTCCTACACGGTCGAGAAGAAGATGTCGAAGACGCCCGAGGCCTTCGGCAAGGGCGCCGTGGAGGGCGTCGCCGGCCCGGAATCGGCCAACAACGCCGGGGCGCAGACGTCCTTCATCCCGCTCCTCACCCTCGGCATCCCGGCCAATCCGGTGATGGCGCTGATGATCGGCGCCATGATCATCCAGGGCATCGTCCCCGGCCCGAACGTCGCCACGGAACAGCCGGCCCTGTTCTGGGGCATCATCGCGTCCATGTGGATCGGCAACCTGATGCTGATCGTCCTCAACCTGCCGATGATCGGCCTCTGGGTGAAACTCCTGAAGGTGCCCTACAAGGTCCTCTTCCCGATCATCATGGCCTTCTGCTCCATCGGGGTCTACAGCGTCAACTCGAACACCTTCGACCTCTTCGCCGTCGCGGCCTTCGGCCTCCTCGGCTACGTGCTCCTGAAGCTCCGGTGCGAGCCGGCGCCGCTGCTCCTCGGCTTCGTGCTCGGCCCCATGCTGGAGGAGAACCTCCGCCGCGCCATGATCCTCGGCCGCGGCGACCCGAGCGTGTTCGTCACCCGGCCGATCAGCCTCGTCCTCCTTCTCCTAGCGGTCGCGGTGCTGGCGGTCGTGCTGCTGCCGCAGGTCCGGCGCAAGCGCGACGAGGTGTTCGTCGAGGAGGGCTGACGAAGCCCCGGAGCCACCCGGTCCCGACCGGCGCCGGGGCCCGGTCGGCGCCGGGACCCGGCCGGTCCGGCCCGGTCCGTCCAAGTCCGGCCAAGTTGACCCAGACCGGCCGAACGCCGCCTCGATCCTTGCCCGGAGCCCGTTTGCCCCGTCCCGGTCCGCCGTGTCCGCGCCCTGGTGCCGTCTCCTGGTGGATTCTCCTGATCCTTAAATATGCAAATCACATGCAAATGGACCCGATCTGAGCTATGACGCGTCGGCCGCGTGGGGCGTTGGCGGGGGCGGGGTCGAACCGCGGTCCGGAACCGGCCCTCACATCGCGTCGGCCCGCCGTCCCGGCGTCCTGTCGCGCCGCCCGGATCGCAATGCGGCCGCGCGAGTTCTCTTGAGCGGCCGATCGGCGGGCCGAGACGCGACCGTGACGGACGAGAACCACAGGACACCCATGACGCGGCCAGTCGACAGCGACGACGTTTTTCCGGGCATCCTCGGAGAGACCGCGGCCCTCCTCCGGGATCACGACTGGTCCCGCTCCCCTCTCGGGCATCCGGCCTCATGGCCCGCGGCCCTGAAGACCGCGACCGGGCTGATGCTCACGTCCCGGTTCCCCATGTTCCTGGCCTGGGGGCCGGACCTCGTCTTCCTCTACAACGACGCCTACGCGGAGATCCTCGGCGGCAAGCATCCGGCCGCCATGGGCGCCCGGTTCGCCGACATCTGGGCCGAGATCTGGGACGACGTCGGGCCCCTCGCCGAAGCCGCCGTGGCCGGGCGCTCGGTCTACCGTCGCGACCTGCCGCTCGTCATGAACCGGCACGGGCACGAGGAGCGGACCTGGTTCACCTTCTCCTATTCGCCCCTCGCCGACGAGGCGGGCGACACCCGCGGCATGTTCTGCGCCGTCACGGAGACGACCGAGCAGGTGCTCGCCAGGGCCCGGCAGGAGTTTCGCCTCGGCCTCGACGACCGGCTTCGCCACATGGCGGACCCGGAGGAGATCAAGGCGGCCGCCGCCGCGCACCTCGGCGTCCATCTGGGCGCCGGGCGGGTCGGCTACGCCGAGGTGGAGGAGACCGGGACGCACCTCGTCGTGGAGGCGGATTGGACCGACGGATCGATGGCGAGCGTCGCCGGACGCCATCACCTGGACGCTTTCGGGCCGCCGATCATCGGCGAACTGCGGGCGGGGCGGACCATGAGCGTCGACGACGTCGACGCCGACCCGAGGCTCTCCCCCGCCGCCGCGGCGGCCTTCGCGGCCATTGGCACCCGCTCCGTGCTCGCCGTGCCGCTGATCAAGGAGGGCCGCTTCCTGGCCCTCCTCTACATCCACCACCACGCGCCGCGCCGCTGGTCGGCCGAGGACAGGCTGCTCACCGAGGACATCGCCGAGCGGACCTGGTCCGCCGTGGAGCGGGCGCGCGCCGCCCAGGCGCTGAAGGAGAGCGAGGCGCATCTCCGCAACACGGTGGAGCTCAACCCGCAGGCGCCCTGGACCTGCGACACGTCCGGCAGGATCACCTCCTACACCGCCCGCTGGCTGGAGATGACCGGCCAGGCGCCGGGCGAACCGCTCGGCGACGGCTGGCGGAACGCGGTCTGGCCCGACGACCTCCCGGGCACCCTGGAGCGGTTCGGCCGATCCCTCGCCTCCGGCGAGCCGGTCGACGTGGAGTACCGGATCCGTCGCAAGGGCGCGGCCGACCCGCGCTGGGTGCGCGCCCGCGCCTATCCGCTCCGGGACGAGACCGGCGCCATCACCCGCTGGTACGGACTCGTCGAGGACGTGCACGACCGCAAGGTGGCGGAACTGCGCCTGCGCCAGAGCGAGGAGCAGTTGAGGCTCGCCACCGAGGCCGCGGAGGTGGGCTTCTGGGACGTGGACGAGGTGAACGACGTCCTGTTCTGGCCGCCGCGGGTGAAGGCCATGTTCGGCATCTCGCCGGACGTGCCGGTCACCATGGCGGACTTCTACGCCGGCCTCCACGCGGACGACCGCGAGGCGGTCGCGGCCGCCTACGCGTCGGCCACCGACCCGGCGCGCCGGGCGGCCTATGACGTGGAGTACCGCACGGTCGGCAAGGAGGACGGGATCGTCCGCTGGGTGGCCGCCAAGGGCCGCGGCCTCTTCGACGACGAGGGCCGGTGCCTGCGCGTCCTCGGCACCGCCATCGACATCACCCGGCGGAAGGCGATTGAGGAGGAGCTCCGCCGCCTCAACGAGGACCTGGAATCCCAGGTGGCCGAGCGCACCGCCGAGCGCGACCAGATCTGGCGCCTCAGCCGCGACCTCATGTGCGTCGCGCGAACCGACGGCACCCTCCTCAGCGTCAACCCGGCCTGGGAGCGGGTGCTCGGCTGGCCGGCGGACTGGCTGGAGGGGCGGAACGCCGCCGAGATCAAGCACCCGGACGACGCCGAGCGCACGGCCGCGGAGCTCAGCCGGCTCGCCTCCGGCGAGCCCACCAGCGTGTTCGAGGATCGCTACCGCCACAAGGACGGCACGTGGCGCTGGATCTCCTGGGCCATCCAGCCCTATGGCGGCCTCATCTACTGCATCGGGCGCGACGTGACCGAGGACAAGGCCGTCAGCCAGGCCCTCCAGGCCGCCGAGACCGCCCGCAAGGAGGCCGACGCCCTCTACCGGGCCTATTTCGAGAATACGCCCGAGGCCCTGTTCGTGGTCCAGATCGACGAGAGCGACGACTTCCGGGTTGAGCAGATGAACCCCGCCCACCAGGCCACCATGGGCATGCGCCTCGCCGACGTGGTCGGCCGGCGCATCGTCGACATCCTGCCGGCCGAGGCGGCCCGGAAGGCGATCGCCGGCTACCGCGAGGCGATCAGGACGCGCGCCGCCCACCACTACCGGGAAAACTTCGAGCTGCCGGGCGGCGTCGAATACTGGGACAGCGTCCTGATGCCGGTCGCCTCGGAGACCGGCCGCATAACCCGGGTGATCGGGTCCGGCCGGAACGTCACCGCCCAGGTCCGTGCCGAGGAGGCGCTCCGCCAGGCCCAGAAGATGGAGGCGGTCGGCCAGCTGACCGGCGGCATCGCGCACGACTTCAACAACGTGCTCGGCGCCGTCGTGGGCGCGCTCGACCTCATTCGTCGCAAGCCCGGCGACGAGGACCGGGTCCGTCGCTTCGCCGAGGCGGCCCTGGAGACCGCCGAGCGCGGCGCCAAGCTCACCGCCCAGCTTCTGGCCTTCTCGCGCGCCCAGCGGCTGGAGCTGAAGCCCGTCGCCGTCGCCGACCTCCTCGCCGGCATCAGCGATCTCCTCGCCCGCACCCTCGGCCCGCTGGTGCGGGTGCAGCTGCGGCTCGACGGCGACGGCGCCGTGCTGTCCGATCCGACCCAGCTGGAGATGGCCGTGCTGAATCTCGCCATCAACGCGCGCGACGCCATGCCTTCCGGCGGCGAGCTCGTCATCGGCACGCGCGCGGTGGCCGTGACGGCCGACGCCGAGATGACGGCCGGCGAGTATGTGGAGATCTACGTGTCCGACACCGGCACCGGCATGCCGCCGGAGATCCTGTCGCGGGCGTTCGACCCTTTCTTCTCCACCAAGGGCGTCGGCAAGGGCACCGGCCTCGGCCTCAGCCAGGTCTACGGCATCGCCCGCCAGGCCGGCGGCACCGTCCGCATCGAGAGCGAGGTCGGCAAGGGCACCACCGTCCGGGTCTACCTGCCGCGCACCGGCGAGGCGGTCGGCCGCGCCGAGCCCGCCGAGGATCCGGTCGCGCCGTCCCGGCGGACCGCCCGCATCCTGGTGGTCGACGACGACCGGGACGTGCGCCGCATCCTCGCCGCCTCGCTGGAGGCGCTCGGCCACGCCGTGGAGGCCGCCGAGGACGGCCCCGCCGGTCTCCGGCGGATCGAGGACCGGCGGCCGGACCTCCTGATCCTCGACTTCGCGATGCCGGGCATGAACGGGGCCGAGGTCGCGAGGGCCGCCCGCCAGCGCCACCCGGACCTGCCGATCATCTTCGCCAGCGGCTACGCCGACACGGCGGCCATCGACGCCCTGGCGACCGGCATCCCCATGCTGCGCAAGCCGTTCCGGATCGCGGATCTGCAGGCGCTGGTGGACGACGCGCTGGCGTCCGCCCGCACCGCCGACCCCGCCTGAGGCCGGCCCGCACGGCGCGCCGGCGCCACGTCCGGATGCCGCCGCCGGGCGGCGCGCGCCGACCCTTGAGGCGGTCCAGGCCGGCCGGCGGACTCACCCGTGCGAAAAATCAGCCGCGACCGCCGAAAGAAGAGGTGCGGGCGACGGATGTCGGATATGGTCCGCCGCCATGACATTTCACACCGTTCCGACCCTTTCCGCCGACGCCGTCGCAGACGCGCGTCCCGCCGACGCCGTCGCAGACGCCCGTCGCTGGCCCAAGATCCTTGTCGCCTACCGGGCGCCGAGCCACGCCCGCAGCATCCTGGAGATCATCGTCACCGCCGTCCCGCTGGCGCTCCTCTGGGCCGCCATGTGGGCGTCGCTCCAGGTGGGCTACTGGCGCACGCTGCTTCTGGCCGTTCCGGCGGCCGGCCTCCTGGTGCGGCTCTTCATCATCCAGCACGACTGCAGCCACGGCGCCTTCTTCCGCACCCGCGCGGCCAACGACTGGGTGGGCCGGGTTATCGGCGTCCTGACGCTCACGCCGCACGACGTCTGGCGCCGCACCCACGCCATCCACCATGCCTCGTCCGGCAACCTGGACCTGCGGGGCATCGGCGACGTGGACACGCTCACCGTCCGCGAATACCGCGCCCGCACGTGGGCCGGCCGCCTGCGCTACCGGCTCTACCGCCACCCGCTGGTGATGTTCGTTCTCGGGCCGACCTACCTGTTCGTCGTGCAGCACCGGCTGCCCGTCGGCCTCATGCGCGCCGGCGCCGAACCCTGGGTCAGCGCCATGGCGACCAACGCCGGCATCCTGGCCGTCGCCACCGGCCTCGCCTGGCTGGTCGGCCTGGAGGCCTTCCTGCTCGTCCAGGCGCCGATCACCATCATCGGCGCCACGATCGGCGTCTGGCTCTTCTACGTCCAGCACCAGTTCGACGAAACCACCTGGGACAAGGGCGCCGACTGGAGCCATCCGGAAGCGGCTCTCCACGGCAGCTCGCACTACGACCTGCCGGCGCCGCTGCGCTGGTTCACCGGGAACATCGGCATCCATCACGTGCACCACCTGTGCAGCCGCATCCCCTTCTACCGGCTGCCGGAGGTGCTGGACCGCCATCCCGAACTGGCGTCCATCGGCCGCCTGACGCTCCTCGAGAGCCTCGCGTGCGTCCGCCTGGTGCTCTGGGACGAGGCGGGCCGGCGCCTGGTGAGCTTCCGCGACGCCGCGGCGGCGGCCTGACCCGCCGCTGCCGGGGCGTCAGCGCAGGGCGCTGTAGCTGTCGGCCCGGCGGGTCCGCGTCGCCACCGCCAGCACGCCGCCGGCCTTGTCGAGCGCCGTCATCGTCCAGGTGTAGTCGCCGAGCCGGCAGGGCGAGCGGGCCATCAGGCTGTCGGCCGAAATCTCGTGCTCGCCCGTGAAGGCCACGTCGCCGCCGCCGTAGTCGGACGCGGCGTCGCCGTTGGACAGTTCCAGGCGGAGCACGGCGGTCTCCCGGGGCACGTGCGACAGTGTGATCACCGGGTTCCGCGGCGCGTCCCGGCAGAAGCTCACCGCGTGCCAGGCGAAGTCGATCGACATGGCGTCGGCAAAGGCCGGCGCCGGAGCGAGGGCGGCGGCCGGCGCGAGGGCGGCGGCCACAAGAGCCCCGCGAACAAACGTTTTCATTATGATGCCTTCGGCCTCGCAGATCTGAAGGCCGCCCTCTTCATAGCACAGCTCCAGGCCGGATTCGGATCTATTTGCCGTATTCGGAGCAGAAGCCGGCGCCCGGCGGCCTGCATTTCTGAGGAAAATCCAGGCGGACGGCCGCTTTCTTCTACCCGCGCGCCGGAAGGTCGGCGGAGCCGGTCACGAGGATTTGCTGGTCTTCAGGCGAATTGATGATATGGTCGCCGCTCAGCATCGGCCCGCGCCATCGCTGAACGACCCGAAACAGGCGCGCGGCATTAAGGGGATGTTTTGCAAGTACTTGTACGAGACAACAATGTCGAGCAGGCGCTCAAGGTTCTGAAGAAGAAGCTCCAGCGCGAAGGCGTCTTTCGCGAGATGAAGCAGCGCCGCGCCTACGAGAAGCCTTCCGAGCGCAAGACCCGCGAGAAGGCCGAAGCGGTTCGCCGCACCAAGAAGGCCGCCCGCAAGCTCGCTCAGCGCGAGGGGCTTCTGCCCGGGCCGAAGAAGCGGGTTCGTCCGGACGGCCGGCGTCCCGCCGCGGCCATGCCGGCCACCGCCTCCACCGCCGGCTGAGACCGCCGGCCGAGCGCCTGCGATCGGCGAGCGTCGTCGGACCTCGTCGATCCAGGGCCGCCCGACCCGGCCGGATGGAGGGCCGACGACCCGTCCGGCCCGGCTCGCCCCTCGGCAAGCCCCCCGGCAAGCCCATAGTCGAAAGGGCCCGCCAGGCGGGCCCCTCCCGTATCTTCCCGTTCACGCGATTGACTGGCGGAGCGTTTTGCCGGTCGCGGACGGCTCCCGTCAGCGGCGCGCCTTGCGGGCCGCATAGCGGGCGTCCCGCTGCGCCTTGCGCTCGGCCTCGTCGGCCACCACGCGGCGGGCGCGATCGCGATCGGCCTGCTGGCGCGCATCGGCTTCCGCCCGCGCCTCGGCCTCCTGCGCGGCGCGTTCCGCTTCCCGCGCCTTCTCCTCTTCGGCCTTCAGGGCTTCCTCGGCCGCGCGGACGGCGGCGGCTTCGGCCGCCTTGGCGGCGAGGCGCTCGGCGCGCGCCTCGTTCACCGCCTGCCGCTCGGCGGCGCGGGCGACCACGGCCGGATCGTCCGCCGCCGGGCGGTTCTTGAACTTCTCCAAGAGCAGCGCCTTCGCGGCGTCAGCGGTCTTCCGGCGTTCGGCGAGATCGGCGACTTTCTTCATGTGTGCTGTAGACCTTTTGTCCATGGCGGGCTCCGCCGCCGGGGTGGCGACGGCTGTCGGGTGAGAGACGGAGGGGAGGGCGCGGTCCGGGGGCGGACGCGCGGCGACGGTCAGGCCGTTCCGGCCTTGACCTTCTTGGCGGCGGCCTTTTTGGCAGGCGCCTTGCCGTCGGCCTTGTCGGCCGCCTTGGCGCGCGGCTTCGGCTTCGCCGGTCCGGCTTCGGCGCGACGGCCCTGCTCGGCCTCGATCAGCGGCAAGGCCTCGGTGGCCTGCTGCTTCTGCTTGACCGTGCCGTGTTCAACGAGCCGTATCGCGTTGATCCGCATGGTGGCGAGTGCGTCGGAATCCAGGTCCGGCAGCATTTCCAGGATCTTCATGGCGCCTCCTCGGCGTAGCCGGCGGCCGCGGGGGCGGACCGTCCGGAAGCGGCAGCCATGGCTGCCGGGGCCCGCATCAGCGCGGGGCTGGCCCGCCCGGCGGCATGCCGGACGCGGCGGAAAGGGCGGCGGCCCGCGCAGGTCCGCCGGGGTGCGTCAGCCGGCGGCCGGCTTCAGGCGGCTGTGCGATTCACGGCGCAGCCGCCGATCGACCTCGCTCTCGATCACATAGGTCGGATCGTCGCTGTCCATCTCGTGGCGGCGCAGCACCGTGTAGACGTCGCCGGCGCCTTGCGCCGCCGCGAACGGTGTGGCGAGTCGGACGGATTGGCCGACCTCATAAGCCTTGGTCATGATGTTCAAACTCCGCTTCATCGTGCCGGCGGCCGGTTCGGGCGCTCGGAGAAAAGCCGCTCATGGGTGAGCCGCTCCAGGGTGAACGCTCTGATCGCGTCGCTCTCGTCGCGGCCCCTTTCGGTCCGGCTTCTCTCGATCCTGCCGTTCGGTATGCGGCCGCCGAGGGCGCCGGATCCGATGGAGGCGGCTGCCGCCCGAAAGGCGGCCGCTCGCGGCAGGGCTGCACCGGCGCCGCCGGCGGGTCAGGACCGCCCGGCGCGGCGGATCACCTTGATCGGCGCCGGCGGGATCCCGGACTGCTCGGCGATCTGCCGATCCTGCTCCTCGATCACCCCGCGGGCCGGCTCGTCGCCGTCCAGCCCACCCAGGATGTCCGAGGGGACGCGGCGGTTGGACCGCTGGCTGCCGTCCTGGTAGATCACGTCGAACAGGACGAATTCGGACTTGCTTTTCGGCTTTCGAGCCATTCACCACCTCGTGTGAAACGCGAGCCGGCGACGACGCGAGTTGCCGGCCCGACGGAAGCCGGGCCGGCCGATCCGCGCGTCGCGTGCGCGGACTTGAGCGAACTCAGGCGTTCTGCAGGTTCGACGCGGCCGACTTGCCGGTCCGGCGGTCGGCTTCGATGTCGAACGAAAGCTTCTGGCCTTCAACGAGGCTGCGCATGCCTGCGCGCTCCACCGCCGACACGTGGACGAACACGTCCGGGCCGCCGGCGTCCTGCTCGATGAAGCCGAACCCCTTCTGGGTGTTGAAGAACTTGACGGTACCAGTGGCCATGGTGGCCTCCCTTGAACAACGCAATAAAACCGACGGCGCACGACTGCGCGTCGAGCGGAGCGACCACCGCCCCGCCTGATCCGAATCCAGCGATGTCAAGAAAAAGCCGTAGGGCTGATCAGCGACGAGCCAATTTTCGAACGAGGTATACATAAGTCATTCGGCCGTGTTTCGCAACCGAAACCGGATTTTTCTAATCGACGAGCGCCGAATTTAATTTTTCAATTCTGCCGGAACCCGCCGAAGCTCACCGGCATGTCTGGCGCCGTGGAAGGCTGAACGCCGCGCTTCAGGCGGGGCGCTCAGGCCGTGCGCCGCGCCGCGCCGCCCGTCGTCTGCGGCTGGCGCCGTCCCGGCCATCGCTCCCGCTCCACGTCCGCGACGCGCGCGGGAGCTGTGGCCGAGCCGTGGACTTGCCGCTAAGATGAGCCGGCGCCGCGCACCACGGTCCGCGGGCTCCGCGTCACATGGACAAGAAGAACGACCGGCCGATGCTGTCCCCCCACGCTTGCGCGCGCTCCCGTCGGGCGCGCGTCTCCCGTATCCTGGCGCTGCGGCCATCCCGGACGCCGTGGCTGCCGAAGGCGGTGCGGTCAGCGCTCCTGGCCGCCTGCCTCTGCCTTTTCGCCGGCTGGTCGGCCATGGGCGCGGCCGCGGCGGCCGGCCCGTCGAAGGAGACACCGGAAGCGATCCTCAAGACCCGCTACCAGCTGGTGCTGGAACTCGTGCGGCACACGCCCACCTATTCGCCGCCCGTCGCCAGCCGGTCCTTCGCCTACCTGGCGGTCACCGCCTTCGAGGCGGCCGCGTCCGGGTCGCCGCGCCTGAAGTCCCTGGCGGGCCAGCTGAACGGGCTCGCGCCCGTCCCCGCCCGCGAGCCCGGCGCCGTCTACGACGAGGCGGTCGTCCTGGAGGCGGCGCTCGCAGACGCCACCCGGAGCTTCTTCCAGAACACCGGGCCGACCGGCCAGCGCGCGATCACCATGATCGCGAGGCAGCTCGGCGCCGCCGCCGCCGCGGGCGTGGCGGACGACGTGGTCGCCCGGAGCGCCGCCCACGGCCGGGCGGTCGCCGAGCACGTCCGCGCCTGGTCGCTCACGGATGGCGGCGCCGTGGTGGAGAACATGGGCTTCCCGCTCACCTACGCGGTCAGCCGGGAGCCCGGCCGCTGGGTGCCGACCAGCCTCATCCGCCAGCAGCAGGCGCCGCTCCTGCCGGCCTGGGGCGCCAACCGGCCGTTCGCCATGCCGACCGGCGCCGCCTGCGACCTTCCCCCGCCGCCGGCCTATGACGAGACGCCCGGCTCTCCCTTCTACGAGGAGGCGCGCGAACTCCATGCGGCGAGCGCGCGGCTGACCGCCGAGGAGCGCGCCATCGCGCGCTTCTGGGCCGACGACCCCATGCTGTCGCCGACGCCGCCCGGCCACTGGATCTCCATCGCGGTCCAGATCCTGGAGGCCGAGGGCGCCCCCCTGGAGCGCCGCCTCGACGTCCTCGCCCGGCTCGGCGTCGCGCTCGCCGACGCCTTCATCGGCTGCTGGCACACCAAGTACCGCTACGATACGGTCCGGCCCGTGACCGTCATCCGCAAGCTCTTCGACCCGGCGTGGGAGCCCATCATGGCGACGCCGCCGTTTCCGGAATTCCCCAGCGGCCACAGCACCCAGTCGGGCGCCGCCGCGGCCGTCCTCGCCGCCGCCTTCGGCGACCCGTACGCGTTCACGGACGCCACCCACGAGGCGGACGGCCTGCCGGCGCGGTCCTATCCGAGTTTCCGGGCCGCCGCCGAGGAGGCCGGCCTGTCGCGGTTTCATGGCGGCATCCACTTCCGGTCCGCCGTGACGGAGGGCCTGAAGCAGGGCGCCTGCATCGGCGCGCACGCGGTCCGACTCAGCACGTGGAGATGAGCATGCCTTCCCTGGTGGTCCGGTTCGCCGCCTGCCTCATCGCGGCTGCGGCGGCGGCGCCCGCCGAGGCCGGCGGCGGTCCTCTCGTGCCCCGGTTCGTCGACGAGACCGAGGCGTCCGGCATCCGGTCGGTCTATGCGGGCGACTGGGAATACATGGTCGGCGGCGGCGTCGCGGCGTTCGACTGCAGCGGCGACGGTTTCCCGGACCTCGTCTTCGCCGGCGGCACGGCGCCCGCCCGCCTCTACCGCAACGGCTCCGAACGCGGCGGGCCGCTGCGCTTCCAGGCCGTGGAGAGCGGCGTGGAGCTCGACCGGGTCACCGGCGTCTACCCGGTGGACATCGACGCCGACGACATCGACGACATCGTGCTTCTCAGAATCGGCGAGACCGTGGTCATGCGCGGTCTCGGCGGCTGCCGGTTCGAACGGGCCAACGAAGCCTGGACGTTCGAGGGCGGCGATGCCTGGACGAGCGCCTTCTCGGCCACCTTCGAGGCCGGATCCGCCTGGCCGACGCTCGCGATCGGAACCTACATCGACCTCGACAAGGGCGCCATGCCGTGGGGCAACTGCGCTGAAAACCGGCTGCATCGCCCACGCGTGGAGGGCGGCAGACCGGCCCGGGGCTTCGGCCCGCCGGTGCCGCTCGCGCCCAGCCACTGCGCGCTCTCCATGCTGTTCACCGACTGGAACCGCTCCGGCATCCCGTCGCTCAGGGTCTCCAACGACCGCGAATACTACAAGGGCGGCCAGGAACAGCTCTGGCGCGTCGAGCCCGGCAAGCCGCCCGCACTCTATACGGAGGCGGAGGGCTGGAAATCCCTCAGGATCTGGGGCATGGGCATCGCCGGCGCCGACCTCGACGGCGACGGCTTTCCGGAATACTTCCTGACCAGCATGGCGGACAACAAGCTGCAGACGCTGGCCGACCCGAAACCCTCCGCCGCCCCGGTCTATAAAGACGTCGCCTTCGCCCGCGGCGTCACCGCCCACCGCCCCTATGTGGGCGGCGACATCCGGCCGAGCACCGCGTGGCACGCGGACTTCCAGGACGTCAACAACGACGGTTTCGCCGATCTGTTCGTCGCCAAGGGCAACGTGGCCGAGATGCCCGATTTCGCCGCCGAGGATCCGAACAACCTCCTCCTCCAGGCGCCGGACGGCACCTTCGTGGAGGCGGGCGATCGCGCCGGGGTCGCCAGCACCAGGATCGGCCGGGGCGGCGCCCTCGTCGACCTCAACCTCGACGGCCTCGTCGACCTCGTGGTCGCGAACCGCTGGAAGGACGCCGAGATCTGGCGGAACACCACCGCCGGCGCCGGCCACTGGCTGCAGATCCGCCTCGCCGACGACCCGCCCAACCGCGACGCCATCGGCGCCTGGATCGAGGTCCGCCTGGCCGACCGGATCATCCGGCGCGAGGTCACCATCGGCGGCGGCCATGCGGGCGGCCAGCTCGGCTGGTGGCATTTCGGCCTCGGCGCGACCGCGACGCCGCAGGTCCGCGTTCTCTGGCCCGACGGCCGCGAGGGACCCTGGCAGGCCGTGGCGGGCGACAGTTTCCAGGTGATCGGACGCGACGGCCCGCCGCGCCCCTGGACGCCCTGACCGCGCGCCCGTCCGGCGGCCCGGCGGTCCCCCTCGCGCCGCCTGCGCGGTCCCTCGTCCTCCGGCCGGACGGTGGAACTCGGCTCAGGCTCCGCTTGTTGAACCCTGACATCCGCCTGACCGCCTGCCCGGCCCGCCTCGGCGAACCGCGCGGGCGGCCGGGCGACCGTCAGCGTCAGCGGGCCGCCCCATGGTTCTTGCCAGTTCTCCTCCCGTTCGCGACAGCCGGAGCCCCACCGGGCCGATCCTGGAGGTCGGGCGCAATTGCTGGCGGATCGCGCGCGCCGACCGTCTGTCCGTCATCATCGACGCGGCGAACTATTTCGCGGCCGTCCGCCAGGCCATCCTGGAGGCGCGGCACTCGGTCTACCTGATCGGCTGGGACTTCGACACCCGCGTCTCCCTGGACCCGGACGCGACCGACGGCGCCCCGAAGCGGTTGGGCCGGTTTCTCGACTGGATCGCCCGCACGCGGCCGGGGGTCAAGATCAGCCTCCTGAAGTGGGACATGGGCGTCCTCTTCTCCCTCGGCCGGGGGTCGACGCCCCTCTTCGTGCTCGACTGGATGACCCACGAGAACGTGCGCCTGAAGCTCGACGGCGCCCACCCGGCCACCGCCGCGCACCACCACAAGATCGTGGTGGTGGACGACGTGCTCGCCTTCTGCGGCGGCATCGACATCACCGCCGACCGGTGGGACACCCGCGACCACCTGGACGACGATCCGCGGCGACGGCGGCCGACCACGCGCCGACGCTACGGTCCCTGGCACGACGCCACCACCGCGGTCAGCGGCCCGGCCGCCGCCGCGCTCGGCGAGCTGGCGCGCGACCGCTGGCTGAAGGCGACCGGCGAACGGCTCGAGGCGCCGCCGCCGGCGCCGCCGATCTGGCCGGTCCATCTCGGTGGCGACTTCGACCGGGTGAACGTGGCCATCGCGCGGACGAACCCGGCCTACGACGGCCGGCCGGAGGTGCGCGAGATCGAGCGGCTCTATCTCGACGCGATCGCGGCGGCGCGCCGGTCGGTCTATCTGGAGAGCCAGTATTTCGCCTCCAAGGCGATCGCCGAGGCCATCGGGCGGCGGCTCGCGGAGCCGGACGGCCCGGAGTTCGTGATCGTCAATCCGCAGTCGGCGGACGGCTGGCTGGAGGAGGAGGTCATGGGCGGCGCCCGGGCGATCCTCCTCGAGCAGATCCGCGCCGTGGACCTCCAGGGCCGCTTCCGCCTCTACTATCCGGTCACCGAGAAAGGGCGGCCGATCTACGTCCACGCCAAGATCCTGATCGTGGACGACCGCATCCTGCGGGTCGGGTCGTCCAACCTGAACAACCGCTCCATGGGGTTCGACACCGAAAGCGACCTGGCGATCGAGGCGGGGCCGGACACCGGGCCCGACGATCCGGTCCGGGTCGCCATCCGGCGCCTGCGGGCGGATCTCCTCGCCGAACACCTCGGCGCGGACGCCGCCGCCGTGGAGACCACCCTCGCGCTGCAGGGCTCGCTCCTCGGCGCCGTCGAGATCCTCCGCGGCGCGGGGCGCAGCCTTCAGCCGTTAGAGCCGCCGGAGATCGGCGCGATCCAGCGCGAGCTCGCCGACCGCGCCCTGCTCGATCCGGCGACGGCGCGGCCGGCCGCGTCGCCCCTGAAACGCAGGTTGAGCCGCCTCCGGCTGCCGCGTCGGCCCGGCCGGACCACCGCCGGCCGCGGGGCGTGAGCCCCGGCGCCGAACGCGACACCCCCCACGACACCCCCTACGACACCCACGACGACCCGCGCCCGTCGCCGGTCCGAAAACCGCGGAAAACCGCCTTCTATCGGCTTTCGTGTCGGTTTTTTGAATTGGCGTGTTGACAGGCGGCGGGAGGGGGGACTATATCAGCGCCATCGACGGCGGCGCTGCGGCGACGCGGTGCCGGCGGGAATGGTCGTCTCCGGATCGACGCTTCGAGGCAGCAAGCCTGAAGGGTCTCCGGTCTCGAAGGGGTC
>NZ_JACDIS010000012.1 GCF_013839525.1 Chthonobacter rhizosphaerae | reverse complement strand
AAAGAACACCTGACATTCGACATGAATTCAGGGCGGGATCCTCCATGGCGTCGGCTTCGCCGACACACCGCCCGGCCCAAGGGCCCAAGGCTCCGGATCCCGGAAAACCGCCGCCTTCCGGCCCGGTCTTCCCGGCGCCGCCCCGCGTTTCCGCGCCAGCGCCGCCGTCGATGAGCGGGATATAAGCGGGCGGACTCCGGGTGTCAACAAGCCTCTTCACCAAATTCGGTTATCCACAGGCAAGGTCCCGCAAGGCCGCCCCCGGCGTGCCGCCCTCCCCCTCAACACCATTGACCCGGGCGCCGCAACCGGTCGATTGTTCTTGCAACGTTCTGGACCGGCCCGTTCCTCGTCCCTTCCGGAGACCGCCTTGGCCTTTCGCTTCCTGCACACCGCCGACCTGCATCTCGGCAGCCCGCTCACCGGCCTCAAGGCCCGCGCGCCGGAGCTCGCCGGCTTGTTCGACCGGGCGTCGCGGCGCGCCTTCGACAGCCTCGTCGACCTCGCCATCGACGAGCAGGTCGCCTTCGTGGTCATCGCGGGCGACGTGTTTGACCAGGACTGGACCGACTACGCCACTGGCCAGGTGTTCGTGCGCGGCCTCGCCCGCCTCGCGCGCGCGGGCATCCGCGCGGTCATCATCCGCGGCAATCACGACGCCGAGCATGTGATGACCAGGAGCCTCCCCCTGCCGGACGGCATGGCCTGGCTCGGCGCCGACGCGGCCGGAACGGTGGACCTTCCCGAGTTCGGCGTCGTCGTCCACGGCATGAGCTTCAAGACCCGCGTGGTGACCGAGAACATGATCCCGCGCTATCCGGTCGCCTCTCCCGGCCGCTTCAACATCGGCCTCCTGCACACGTCCCTCGACGGCCGGCCCGACCACTCCGGCTATGCGCCCTGCGCCATCGCGGATCTCGCCCGCTTCGGCTACGACTACTGGGGCCTCGGCCACATCCACACCCGCGAGGTGGTGAACCAGCATCCGTTCGTGGTCTATCCGGGCAACATCCAGGGCCGGCACGTGCGCGAGGCGGGAGAGCGCAGCGTCGCCCTGGTGACGGTGACCGACGGCCGGGTCGCCGCCGTGGAGCACCGGCCGGTGGACGCCGCCCGCTGGGCGCTCGTGGAGGTGGACGCCTCCGGGGCCGAGACCGTGGAGGACATCCACGCCCGCGCCCGGCTCCGCCTGGAGGACGCCGCGACGGCCGCCGCCGGCCGGCCTCTCGCCGCGCGCATCCGCCTCGTCGGCGAGACCCGCCTTCACGACCGCCTGCTCGCCGACCGGGACCGCCTCGCCGCCGAACTGCAGGCGGTCGCCGCCGCCGTCTCGGACGCCATCGCGGTGGAGCGCGTCAAGACGGAGACGCGCCCGCGCCGGGTCGCCGGCCCGGCGCTCGCGCTCGACGACCTCGACGAGGCCTTCGCGGCGGCCCTCGCCGATCCGGCGCTCGCCGAGGAGATCGCCGCCGATCTGGCCACCCTCAAGGCCAAGCTCCCGCCCCTCGCCGCCGGCCGGCTGGAGCCGGACGCCGACGCCGTGCTCGCGGCCGCGCGGGCGCTCATCCGGTCCCGCCTGGAAGCCTGATGCGCCTTCTCGCCCTCCACCTCGACCGCTGGGGTCCGTTCACGGACCGCACCCTGCCCTTCCCGGCCGACCGCCCGCTCGTGGTGGTCCACGGCCGCAACGAGGCCGGCAAGTCGTCCGCGCTCGCCGGCCTCGTGGACGCCTTCTACGGCATCGAGACGCGCAGCCGGTTCGACTTCCTGCACGACTACGGCGTCATGCGCGTCGGCGCCACGGTGGAGACCCGCGATGGCCGCCGCCTGTCCTTCCGCCGCCGCAAGGGCAACAAGGCGACGCTCCGCGACGAGACCGGCGACACGCCGATCGCCGACGATGCCCTCGTGCCCTTCCTCGGCCGGGTGGACCGCGCCCTCTTCCTTGACGCCTTCGGGCTCGACCAGGATCGCCTGCGCAAGGGCGCCGAGGCGCTCGCCAAGGGCGAGGGCAGCCTCGGCGAGGCGCTGCTCGCCGCCGCGCCGGGCCTCGGCCGGCTCGTCGATCTCCGACGCACCGTGGCCGAGGAGGCCACGGCCGCCTTTACCGAGCGCCGCTCGGCCGGCAAGCCGGTCTACGCGGCCATCGACCGCTATCTCGACGCGCGCCGCCGGGTCCAAGACCTGTCGCTCACCGCCGAGTCCGTCGCCCGCGCCAAGGCGGACCTCGACGCCGCCTCCGCCCGGGTGGCGGACCTCGACCGGGATCGCCGGCAGGTCCGCACCGAGGAGGCCCGCCACCAGCGGCTCGCCCGCGCCCTCCCCCACCTCGCCGCGCTCGACCGGCTGGCGGCCGAGCGGGCCACGATGGCGGATGCGCCGGACCTCGACCCGGGCTTCGGCGACGCGCTCACCGCCGCCGAAGCCGAGCGCGACCGGCTCGCCACGCGCCGCGCGGTGCTTCTCGCCGACCGGGAGCGGGAGGCGGAGGCTCTGGCCGTCCTTTCGGTCGACGACACTCTTATCGCCGCCGCCGACCGCATCCGCCGCCTCGCCGACGGCCGGCGCCAGCGCGAGGATGCGTCCGCCGACCTCGTCGACCTGCAGGCCCGCATCGCCCGCCTGACCGACGATCTCGCCGGCCAGGCTCGCCGCCTCGGCCTTCCGGACGCGGAGGCCGTCCTGCAGCGCCGGCCGACCGCTGCCGCCATCGCCCGCGTCCGCGACCTCGCCGCCGCCCGCACGTCCCTCGACGCGCGCGCGTCCGCCGCCGCCGAGCAGGCTGCCGACGCCAAGGCGCGGCTCGCCGAGCTCGACAAGGCCCGGGCCGCCGCCCTGGCTCTCGCCGATCCGCGCTCGCTCCGGGCCGGGCTCGACGTGCTCGCCGGCCTCGATGCCGCCCTGAAGCTTGCCGCCACTCGTCGCGCCGGCGTCGCCTCGGCGAGCGCCCGCTTCGCCGAGGCCGCCGAGCAGGCCGGCGTGCCGGCGGACGTCCGCCACGTCCGCGGCCGCCGCCTCCCCGACCGGGCCGACGTGGAGGACGCGCACCGGGCGACCGAGGCCGCCGCGCGCGCCGTGGAGACCGCAACGCAGCGGCTCGCGGACGCCAGAGCCCGTCGCGCCGAGGCCGACCGGATGCTCGCTGCGGCCGTCGCGAGCAGCGAGATTCCGTCGCTCTCCGCCGTCGCCGCCGCCCGCGCCGGCCGGCAGGAAGCCTGGGCCGCCGTTCGCGCCATTCTGTTCGGCGAGCGGGATGCCTCGCCGTCGGACCGGCTCGCCGGCGCCCGTGACCTGGAAGCCGCCATAGACGCGGCTGATGCCCTCGTGGACCGCCGCCTCTCCGCCGCCGACCGGGCCGCCGTCGCCGACCGCCGGCGCGAGGAGGCCGCGACCGCCGCCGACCAGGTGGCCGCCGCCGAAGCCGATCTCGCCGCCGCGCGCGAGGCCGCCGCCGCGGTCGCGGCCCGCTGGGCGGACCTCCTCGCCGCCACCGCGCTGCCGCCGGCCCTCACGCCGCGCCAGGCCCTCGTCGCGCTCGACCGGCACGCCGACCTCGTCCTGCTCGCCGACGCGGTCGGCGCCGCCGAGGCCGAGGCCGCATCCGCCGACGCGGACGCCGGCCGGCTCCTCGCCAGCCTCGACCGGCTCGCCGCCGACGTGGGCGTCGCGGCCGACCGGGCCGATCCGCTCGGATCGCTCGCCCGCGCCCGGGCGGAAGTCACCGCCCTCGAGGAGGCCTGGGCCGCCGCCCGCCGCCGCGACGAGGCGATCGCCGACGCCGCGCGTCAGGTGGAGGCCGGAAACGAGACCACCGCCCGGGTCGCCCGGGCACTCGCCGACTGGCAGGGCCAGTGGGCGACGGCCGTCATTGCCGTCGGCCTGCCGTCGTCGGCCACGCCGCGGGAGGCCGAGGCGGCGCTCGACGTCTGGGCTGAGGTGCCGGAGACCGAGAGCCGGCTCGCCGAGGTGCGCGACCGGCTCGCCCGCGCCGAGCGTCAGGCCGCCGCCTTCGACGCCGCCGCCGAGGACCTCCGCCTGGGAGTCGCGCCGGACCTTGCCGCCGACCTCCGCCCGGCCGACGTCGCCCAGCGTCTGTCGGAACGGCTCGCGGCCGCCGAGCGGATCGCCGACCGGCGGCGGATCGCCGAGCGCCGGGTCGCCGAGATCGACGCCGATCTCGCCCGCGCGGACGCCGAGAGCCGGTCCGCCCTCGACACCCTCGCCCGGCTCGCCGCCGCCGCCGGCCAGCCGCCGGACGCCGATCTGCGCGCCGTGCTCCGCGCCGCCGGCGCCGCCGCCGCCCTCAACACCCGCATCGCCGACCACCGGGACGCGCTCGCCCGGGAGGCCGGCGACGACGAGGCGACTCTCCGGGCCGCCCTCGCCGGCCTGGACGCGGACAGCCTCGCCGCCGCCCTCGCCGACACGGCCGACCGGCTCGCGCGCCTGGACGCCGCCCACGAGGAGGCGGTGGCCGCCCGGGCCATGGCCGAGAAGGCCTATCTGGACGTGATAGCGCGGGACGGCGCCGAGACGGCCGGCCAGGAGGCGGAGACCGCGCTCGCCGACCTGGTGGATCTCGCGGAGGAGTGGCGCATCCTGCAGGCGGCGAACCGCCTCGCCGGCGCCGTGGTGGAGGAGTTCCGCCGCCGTCACCAGAACCCGGTGCTCACGGAAGCGAGCGGCTATTTCGCCCGCCTCACCGAGGGCCGTTATCGCGGACTCGCGCCGGACTACGACGCCAACGGCGTCGCCCGGCTCCTCGCCGTCCGGGCGGACGAACGCCGGCTCGGGCCCGACGCCCTTTCGGAAGGCACGCGCGACCAGCTCTACCTGGCGCTCCGGCTCGCCACCCTCGCCGACCACGCCCGCCGGTCCGAGCCCCTGCCCTTCGTCGGCGACGACCTCTTCGTCACCTTCGACGAGGGCCGCACCGCGGCGGGCCTTGAAACGCTCGCCGCCTTCGGGGAGAGCGCCGCCCAGGCCATCCTGTTCACCCACCACGAGCACGTGGCCCGGATCGCCGAGGATCGCCTCGACGGCCGCGCCGCCGTCCTCCGCCTGGACACGGCCTGAGGCCGTCCGACCGGCTCAAAGGTCGTAGGGCGGCGCCTCGTCGTACCGAGGCAGGTCGTCGGTGATGTGGAGCCACGACGGCCGGCTGGAATCCCAGCCGTGCACGGTCGGCCGGATCGCCTCCGGATCGTCGAGCGTCCCGACCGTCACCCCGACGGACCGCCCGTCCGGATCGGTCATATAGAGCTGCGCGCCGCATCGCGGGCAGAAATGCCGCGTCCCCCGCTCGGAGGACACATGGTCCGCCACCGTCCCGTGGGTCAGCGTGAAGTCGGCGGGCGGCACCTGGATCCAGGCGGACACCACGCCGCCGCTCGCCTTCCGGCACATGGCGCAGTGGCAATAGTCCACCACCGGCTCGTCGCAGCGGACGGAATAGCGGACCGCCCCGCACAGGCACCCGCCATGAAGCACAGGCACGATCGTCGCCATCAGCATGCTCCTCTTCCTGCCCCCCGTCTCCGATCATGAGAGGCATGGCCGTTGACAGATCTCGTCAGCAGCGGCGCAGCGCCCTCAGTCGTCGGCCGGCGACTGGCGGTGGCGCTTCACCGAACTCCGGCGCGCCTTGCCCTCCAGGCGCCGCACCTTGCTGGAATAGGTCGGCTTGGTGGCGACGCGCGGCTTCGGCGGCACGGCCGCCTCGCGCAGGATTGCGACCAGCCGCTCCAGCGCGTCCGCGCGGTTGCGCTCCTGCGTCCGGTGCCGCTGGGCGGTGATCACGATGGCGCCTTCGCGCGTCACCTTCCGGCCGGCGATCCGCGCGGCCCGCACCTTCACGTCCCACGGAATGCCCGCGGCGTTATAAAGGTCGTAGCGCAGCGACACCGCGGTCGCGACCTTGTTGACGTTCTGTCCGCCGGGACCGGACGCCTGCACGAAGCTTTCCGAAAGGTCCCGTTCATCGATGTGGATGGTGTCGGTCACGCGGATCATGGCCGGACCCTACACGAGCACCCGCCCGGTGCAAGCCACCCTCGCCGCCGGCGCCGTTCCGCACCCGGCCTGCGCGCCCGCGAGATCCTTCCTGCTTGATTCCGTACGCGAAACGGGGCACTCGTTCGGCCCTCAGCCGCTTGCAGGAGGTCGCATGCCATCCTTCCGCGTCGCCATCGTCGGCGGGGGCCCCGCGGGGCTCATGGCCGCCGAGCGCCTCACGGAGCACGGCCACCACGTGGACGTCTACGACCGCATGCCCACCGTCGGGCGCAAGTTCCTGCTCGCCGGCAAGTCCGGCCTCAACCTCACCCACGGCCAGCCCTACGCCGACTTCCTCGCCCGTTACGGCGACGCCGTGCCGGCCGGCCTGCGCGCCGGGCTCGACGCCTTCACGCCGGAGGCCGTCCGCGCCTGGGCGGACGACCTCGGGGCGGAGACCTTCGTCGGCACCTCCGGCCGGGTCTTCCCGAAGGCCATGAAGGCGTCGCCGCTGCTCCGCGCCTGGCTGAGGCGGCTGGAGGCGCGCGGCGTGCGCATCCATGTGCGCCACCGGTGGACCGGCTTCACCGCCGATGGCGGCCTCGCGTTCGAAACGCCGGACGGCCATCTCGCCGTCCACCCGGACGCCGTCGTCCTGGCGCTCGGCGGCGCCTCGTGGCCCCGGCTCGGGTCGGACGGCACCTGGATGGCGCCGCTCGCCGAGGCCGGCGTCGCCACCGTGCCCTTCCAGGCGTCCAACAGCGGCTTCCAGGTGCCCTGGTCACCGCCCTTCCGGGAACGGTTCGCCGGCGAGCCCGTCAAGACCGTCACCGCCTGCGTGGACGGTCGCACCGTCCCGGGCGAGTTCGTCATCACCGACAGCGGCATCGAGGGCGGCGTGGTCTATGCCCACGCGGCCGCCCTCCGCGCCGCGATCCAGGCCGGCCGGCCGGCGGTGCTCACCCTCGATCTCCTCCCCGGCCGGGCGGCGGATCGTCTCGTCCGCGACCTGTCCCGCCCGCGCGAGAAGCAGAGCACCGCCACGTTCCTGCGCAAGGCGGCCGGGCTCGACGGCGTGAAGGCCGGCCTCCTGCGTGAAGTCGTCGGCGCGGACGTGCCGCGCGACGCCGCCGCGCTCGCCCGCCTCCTGAAGGCGCTGCCGCTCCGGGTGGGCGCGCCGTCGCCCATCGCCGAGGCCATCTCCACCGCCGGCGGCGTCCGCTTCGACGCCCTCACCGACGACCTCATGGTCGCCGCCCGGCCCGGCCTCTTCATCGCCGGCGAGATGCTCGACTGGGACGCCCCCACCGGCGGCTACCTCCTCACCGCCTGCTTCGCCACCGGCCGGGCTGCCGCGGATGGGGTGGCGCGCTGGCTCGGCGCCCGGTCCGGATGACGTCGAACGGCCCCTGCCTTCACGCGCCGCCTGAAGCGATTCCCATCCCGGACGAGGTGCCGGCGATCGCGCAACGATCGCACTTGCATCGGATTGCGAAGTCGCTCTCTGATAACTTGCAGACATTCTAATAAGTATCTGTATTGAATCTCCATTCCCGCACCCAACGAACGAAAAAGGGCGGCACCCGGACGCCTCTCGTCCGGGTGCCGCCCTCATGTCGTCGCCCGCTCCGTCGAGATCCGAGGGAGCGACCCGCGCGGTCGTCAGTAGTCCACCACGCCGTCGAGCGCGTAGTGCTTCACCGTCTTCCGGTTGGCGATCAGCTCGTCGATGGTCGGCTCGCCCTTCAGGGCGCGCGCGATGGCCAGCTTGGTGGCCTCGTAGTTGGTGTCGTAGAGGTTCTTCCTGTCCAGGTTCGGGTCTTCCGCGCAGCGCGGGTCGAGCCAGACCATGATGATCATGCAGACGTCGTCCACGATCTCCTTGGGGATGATCCCCTCGGCCACCGCGTCCACGATGGCGTCGCCGATGGCGCCCTGCACCACGCCGCCAAGCAGGTTCACATACTCGGCCGACTGAATGGTCACCTTGGTGGTCATCATGGTGGCCGGGCGGACCAGCTGGTTGCAGTCGCGCACCACGAACATGCGGGTGTGGCCGGCGGCCTGTCCCATCATGGTGGCGAAGGCCTGGCCGGCCGGGCCCTTGGTGGAGCCGATCAGCACCTCCGGCATGGCGTCGGTGGCTTGGCCCTCGGCCGCGAACACGGTGGCCTCACCCACCTTGAACCAGATGTCGGACATCGCGACTCTCCTTTGCATTCAACGCGAAGGCCGCGAGCTAGACCACTCCGGGCGGACGATGTCCAGCATCGGAATGGCCGCACGCGGCCTCGTCTTCGGGGGCGTTCGCCGGGATCAGGCGGCGCCGGCGGACCGGCGGGCGCTGTCCAGCGTGTTCAGCATCAGGCACGCGATGGTCATCGGGCCGACACCGCGCGGCACCGGTGTGATGGCCCCCGCCACCTCCTTGGCGCTGTCGAAGTCCACGTCGCCGACGATCTTGCCCTTGCCGTCCACCTCGATGCGGTTGATGCCCACGTCGATCACGATGGCGCCCGGCTTGATCCAGTCGCCCTTCACCATCAGCGGGCGACCGACGGCGGCCACCAGCACGTCGGCGGTGCGGCACACGGCCGGCAGGTCCTTGGTGCGCGAGTGCGCGATGGTGACGGTCGCGTTCTTCTGCAACAGGAGCTGCGCCATCGGCTTGCCGACGATGTTGGAGCGGCCGATCACCACGGCGGTCTTGCCGGAAAGGTCCGGCATGATCCGGTCGATCAGGATCTGCGAGCCGCGCGGCGTGCACGGCACGAAGCCCGGCAGGCCCACCGAAAGCCGGCCCGCGTTCACCGGGTGGAAGCCGTCCACGTCCTTGTCCGGGTCGATCAGGCCGAGCACCTTGTCGCTGTCGATCTGTTTGGGCAGCGGCAGCTGCACCAGGATGCCGTGCACAGCCGGGTCGGCGTTCAGCCGCTTCACGAGCGCCAGCACCTCCTCCTCGGTGGCCGACTCGGACAGCTTGAACTCCAGGCTCTTCAGCCCGCACTCGGCGGTCGCCTTCAGCTTGTTGCGCACGTAGACGGCGCTCGCCGGGTCCTCGCCCACCAGCACCACGGCGAGACCGGGGACGATGCCATGGGTGGCCTTCAGGTCGGCCGCCTCGCGGGCGACCTGTTCGCGCAGTTCGGCGGCGACGGCAAACCCGTCGATGATGGACGCAGTCATGTCACTCCCCATTCAAGTCTGTTCTGCCGACGGCCTCATCCGGCCATCGGCGGGTCGCTCGCAAAGCCGAACCGCCCGGTTTCGGCGGGGACCGGACCGTCGCCCGGCATCCCGCGGCCGTCAATGCGCCGAGACCGCCTCCCCCCGGAGACCGCCACCGCGAAGACGCCCGATGGACCCTCCCGCCGACGGGCCCGGCGCTTCCCTTCCTTGTGCGATGACGAGCAACGCTTGTCACGCCGAAAGACAAGATTGAGGCAACAGGACGCAGGACTTCACGATCATTATTGGCTGATCCCCCTGTCTCTCCAGTAAAATACACGAACGACCCCGACTTTCACTATTTCTATGCTTCGATGAAGAGAAACTTTGGACAGCCGCCGGTCCGGTTCGGCCGGTCATCATCCGTTCGCAATGGCAAGTAGAAGCTCAAGCTGAATGTCGACGGCGAAGTCTCGCTCCCCCGATCCAGGCGTCTTCACGATCTATGATCTTTTCACATCGAATAGTGTCTTGTGTCGAACAAGGCATGGGAAGCCGCATCCAGCGCAGACCTGTACGCAATCGCACGGTTAGCAGAAGTCCTTCCGGCAAAAGTCTAATAGGCGATTGTCGAACTGTCCTCCGGCCGGCCTCAAGTCTAAACAAAGCGTGATGGGGCCCGCATTTACGGGGGTCTTTCGCGGGAGGATGCGAAGGATCGGGGAGACCACCCCTGGAGGGATCTGGGAGGAGAACCAGATCGTGCCCTGAACCGCCGAACGGCATCCGCGGCCCGCGTCCAAGCGCGGGTGGGGAGCCGTCTGCGCGCCGAAAGGCGGGTTCGGGCAGGATCGCCGCTCACCGATCGTCCCCAACGACAAGGGCGGACACCGCGGAGACGCGGCGTCCATTCGCCGCCAGCCGGGGCTGGACGGTCAGCAACAGTCAGGAACGACCGAGGAAGCACGTCATGACGAACATAGCAGCAGGAGCGAGGCCGGCGGCCCGCCCGATGAGCAAAGAGGAGAAGAAGGTCATCTTCGCCTCCTCGCTCGGCACGGTCTTCGAGTGGTACGATTTCTACCTCTACGGCTCTCTGTCGGCGGTCATCGCCGTGCAGTTCTTCTCCGGCGTCAACCCGACCGCCGCCTTCATCTTCGCCCTGATGGCGTTCGCGGCGGGCTTCGCCGTCCGCCCGTTCGGCGCGCTCGTGTTCGGCCGTCTCGGCGATATGATCGGCCGCAAGTACACCTTCCTCGTCACCATCCTGATCATGGGCGTGTCGACTTTCATCGTCGGCATCCTGCCCAACTACGCCACCATCGGCATCGCGGCCCCGATCATCCTGATCGGCCTGCGCCTCCTGCAGGGCCTCGCGCTCGGCGGTGAGTACGGCGGCGCCGCGACCTACGTCGCCGAGCACGCCCCCATGGGCAAGCGCGGCGCCTACACGGCCTGGATCCAGACCACCGCGACCCTCGGCCTGTTCCTGTCGCTGCTCATCATCCTGGGCTGCCGCCTGTCCATGTCGACGGAAGACTTCAACGAGTGGGGCTGGCGCATTCCGTTCCTGCTCTCCGTGGTCCTCCTCGGCATCTCGGTCTGGATCCGCCTGATGCTCAACGAGAGCCCGGCCTTCCAGAAGATGAAGGACGAGGGCAAGACCTCGAAGGCGCCGCTCACCGAGTCCTTCGGCCAGTGGAAGAACCTGAAGATCGTGCTGCTCGCCCTGTTCGGCCTCGTCGCCGGCCAGGCGGTGGTCTGGTACACGGGCCAGTTCTACGCGCTCTTCTTCCTCACCCAGACCCTGAAGGTCGACGCCCAGCCCGCCAACCTGATGATCGCGGCGGCGCTCCTCATCGGCACGCCCTTCTTCGTGATCTTCGGCTCGCTGTCCGACAAGATCGGCCGCAAGCCGATCATCATGGCCGGCCTGCTGATCGCCGCCCTCACCTACTTCCCGCTCTTCAAGGCGATCACCCACTACGCCAACCCGGCGCTGGAGGAGGCCATCGCGTCGGCCCCGGTCACCGTTGTCGCCGACCCGAACGAGTGCTCCTTCCAGTTCAATCCGGTGGGCACGTCCAAGTTCACCAGCTCGTGCGACATCGCCAAGGCGGCCCTCGTCAAGCGCGGCATCCCGTACTCGAACGTCGAAGCGCCGGCCGGCACGATCGCCCAGATCAAGATCGGCGACACGACGATCGACAGCTACACCGCGGTCCCGGCGGCCTCCACCGAGGTCAACCTCGGCCACGGCCCGGCCCCGGCGTCCAACGCCCCGGCCCCGACCGCTCCGGCGGCCACCGCCCCGGCCGCGACGGCTCCGGCCGCCACCCCGGCTCCGGGCGCCGTCGACCCGAAGGCCTGGGACACCGCGCTCGGCGAGCAGCTGACCGCCGTGGGCTATCCGGCCAAGGCCGACCCGGCCCGCATCGACTACGTGATGACGACCGTGCTCCTCACCATCCTGGTCATCTACGTGACCATGGTGTACGGCCCGATCGCCGCCATGCTGGTGGAGCTCTTCCCGACCCGGATCCGCTACACCTCCATGTCGCTGCCCTACCACATCGGTAACGGCTGGTTCGGCGGCTTCCTGCCCACCACGTCCTTCGCCATGGTGGCGGCCACCGGCGACATCTACTACGGCCTCTGGTACCCGATCGTCATCGCCCTCGCGACCTTCGTGATCGGCATGCTGTTCGTGAAGGACACCAAGGACGTCGACATCAACACGATGGACTGACCGTCCGACGCATCCCGAACCGAGAAAGCCCGGCCTCACCGCCGGGCTTTTTCTTTGCCCCGACGCCCGCCTCCCCCGTCATCCCCGGTCATGATCCGCGCAGGCGGAACACCCACGCGCTCCCCTCCCCCGTCCCCACTCCATCGAACCATCGGGCGGCGCGAACCCTTACCCCTTCAAACCGCTCATTGAGGTTCGGCCCCGCGGTCGTGTAGGGTCGGCCGCGAGCGACTTCGACGATGCGAGGCCCTGGCCCGGTCCGGGCGACAGGGAAGATCCACATGGACATCCGGCAGCTACAATATCTTTCCGCTCTCGCCCGCGAGCAGCACTTCACGCGCGCCGCCCAGGCCTGCAACGTCACGCAGCCCACCCTGTCGGAGCGCATCCGCCAGCTGGAGGAGGAGCTCGGCGTCCCCATCGTGGAACGCGGCCAGCGCTTTCACGGCTTCACCGCCGAAGGCGAGCGGGTCCTGAAGTGGGCGCAGGTGATTCTCGACAACTGGTCCGCCATGCGCCAGGAGGTGAACCAGCTGCGCGAGGGCGACGCCCAGATCGGCGGCCGCCTCACCGTCGGCGTCATCCCGTCGGCGCTGCCGATCGCGGCGCGGCTCGCCAAGCTCATCCGCGCCGCCCACCCGAACGTCGACATGGTGGTCCTGTCGCAGACCTCCGTGGAGATCCTGCGCTCCCTCGACGACTTCTCCGCCGACGTCGGCCTCACCTACCTGGACAACGAGCCCATCTCCGGCCTCGTGTCCCGTCCGGTCTACCGGGAGCGCTACTGCCTGTTCGTCCGCCAGGACGATCCGCTCGCCAAGATGAAGACCGTCACCTGGAGCGAAGCGTCCAAGCACACCCTGGCGCTCCTCACGCCCAACATGCAGAACCGGCGCATCATCGACCGCGCCTTCCAGACGGCCGGCGCCAAGCCGGTCACGCGGGTGGAGACGAACTCGCTCCTCAACCTCTGCGCCAATGTGCGCGAGACGGGCCTCGCCGCCATCATGCCGGAATATGTGAAGAGCACTCTCGGCCCCGGCTCCGACCTCGTCGCCGTGCCGCTCACCGAGCCGGACATCGAGCACGCGGTCGGCCTCGTGGCCATCGACCGCAGCCCCATGCCGCCGCTCGTCACCATCGCGCTGGAGATGGCCCTCGCCCTCGGCAAGGAACTGAAGTCCACCGACCTCGGCCTCTGAGCCGGGCCGCCCCCGCGCCCGGCGTCACCCCACCCGTTCGCGCCACCGGTTCATGCGCCGTTCCGCCAGCGCGAACCCGCGCCGGATCGTGAACGTCAGCGCCAGATAGAGGACGGCGGCGCTGAGGAGCGGCTCGTAGACCCGGAAGGTCTGCGCCCGGAACACGTTCGCCTCGCCCATGATGTCCCGCACCGTGATGGTGAACACGATGGCGCTCGCCTTCAGGAGCAGCACCGTCTCGTTGGCGAGCACCGGCAGGGACTGGCGGAACGCCAGCGGCAGCACGATCGTCAGCCGGATCTGCCATTTGCCGAGCCCCACCGACTTCCCGGCCTCCACCAAGCCCCTCGGCACGTTCGCGATCGCGCCGCGCAGCACCTCGCCCGAATAGGCCGCGGTCGAGATGGAGAGCGCCAGGAAGGCGCACCACAGGGGGTCCTTCAGAATGGGCCAGAGGAAGCTCTGCCGCACCTCCCGGAACTGCCCGAGGCCATAGTAGATCAGAAATATCTGCACGATCAGCGGCGTGCCCCTGATCACCGTCGTGAAGGCGAGCGCCGGCCAGCGCAGCCAGACCTTCTCCGACGTGCGGGCGAGCGCCACTAGCACGGCCGCCGCGTTCCCGACGATCCCCGAGGCCGCCACCAGCAGCACCGTGATCGGAAAGCCCGACAGGAGGTTCGTGATCAACCGTTCCCAGTCCATCGCTCAGCGCCTCCCGTCCGAACGGGCCACGCGCGCCTCCAGGCGGCTGATCAGCCACCCGGAGACGATGGAGAGCACGAGGTAGACCACCGCCACCGCCATGTAGAAGGTGAACGGCTGGCGCGAGAAGGACGCGCCGGACCCGGCGACACCCAGAAGGTCCCGGATCCCGACCACGCTGACGAGCGCGGAGTCCTTCAGCGTCACCAGCCACACGTTGCCGAGCGGCGGCAGCGCCAGCCGCAGCGCCTGCGGCGCCAGGACGGTGGCGAAGATCGGCGCCTGCCGCATGCCGAGGGATCGCGCCGCCTCCGCCTGGCCGCGCGGGATGCCCTGGAAGGCGGCCCGGAACACGTCCGTCTGATAGGCCCCGCTGACAACCCCGAGCGCTACCACGCCCGCCGCGAAGGCGTTGATCTCCACCGTCGCGCCCGGCGAGACCATCTGCACCAGGTCCCGCACCGCCGACGTGCCGCCATAGTAGATGAGGAGGATCACCAGGATGTCCGGCAGGCCCTGGACCACCGTGGTGTAACCCTCGGCCGCGCCGCGCGCCCACCAGGGTCCGCGTAGCTTGGCCCAGGCGAG
The DNA here is from genome assembly GCF_013839525.1 of Chthonobacter rhizosphaerae. GTDB lineage: Bacteria > Pseudomonadota > Alphaproteobacteria > Rhizobiales > Pleomorphomonadaceae > Chthonobacter > Chthonobacter rhizosphaerae. The sequence goes on along the minus strand of NZ_JACDIS010000012.1, from coordinate 139,266 downwards.
CAGCAGCCCGATCAAAAGCCCGAGCGCGTAGGCGGCGAGCGCGATCTGCAGCGTCACGGCCGCGCCGGCGAGCAGCACAAGTCCCCAGCCGCCCTCGCCGAAGCCGAGCAGTTGGAACGGATCTGTCGGTTTCATCACGGCGGCTCCTGACGGAGGCGGCGGGCGGGGCGGGCGGAGGCGGGCGACGGGCGGCGCGCCCCGGGCCGGGGCGCTTCCGTCATGACCCACCGATGCACGTCATCCGGATCCACGAGATCCGGTTGCACGATCTGCGGCCGCCCGGTCGCCAGGGACGGTGCGTCCCGACGGGTCGCGCGCGCCGACGCGGTTCCGCCGGGTTTCGGCGCGCCATCGCACGCGCCGAGACCCGGCCGGCCATGCGGCGGGATGGGCCGGCGTGGCGGCGCCGGCCCGCTCCAGGTCGCAACGAGCGATCGGTTCGCGGCCCGACGGGGCCGGTCCATCAGCGGAGGTAGAGGTCGACCTTGAAATACTTGTCGTTGATGGTCTTGTAGGTCCCGTTCGCCACAATGGCCTTGATGGCGGCCGAGAACTTGTCCTTCAGCGGGTCGCCCTTGCGCACCGCCACGCCCACGCCCTCGCCCAGCATCGGGTCCCTCAGCGGCTCGCCCTTCATCTCGAAGTCGGCTCCGTCCGGCGTGTTCAGCAGACCGTCGGAGAGCGCGACGCTGTCGGCGAGCAGAAGATCGACGCGCCCGGCGATCAGGTCCAGGTTGGCGTTCTCCTGGGTGTCGTAGGTCTTGATCTCCACCACGTCCTTGTACTTCGCCTCCAGATAGCCGAGGTGGATGGTGGCCACCTGCACGCCCACCGTCTTGCCCTTCAGGCCCTCCGGCGAGATCGTCACCTCCTCGCTCTTCGGTCCCACGAAGGTCGCCGGGCTGGTGTAGTAGTAATCCGAGAAGTCGACCACCTGCTTGCGCTCGTTCGTGATCGACATGGACGCGATGATGGCGTCGAACTTGTTCTCCGTCAGCGCCGGGATGATGCCGTCCCAGGCCTGTAGCACCCACTCGCACTTCACCTTCATCTCGGCGCAGAGCGCGTCGGCGAGGTCGGCTTCGAAGCCCGTCACCTTGCCGGACGCGTCCACCACCGTGAACGGCGGATAGGACTCCGGCGTGGTGCCGAGCCGCACCACCTCCTGGGCCAACGCGCCGCCGGAAAGGCCCGCGACGACCGTTAACGATACCGCCAGCTGCTTCAATCCGAAAACCATGTCAGGGTCCCCCTGCGTGTCGTTCGTTGTCCCGCTCTGGTCGGACGCCGGCCGTCTTCGGCGGCTCGGCTGTCCGGGTGGTGCCGTTTACCGGCGTCTCACCCACCCGGCGGCGCAGTCGCCGCCGAATATCGTTCCGGCCTCCTCCCTCCGGCGAGGGCTCGGCCCTTCTCACGCGCCCAACTCACGCCTCCAGGGCGCCCGGTCGCGCCGTCGCGGACCGGCGGCTGCCGACGAGCTTCAGGAGGTTGTCGCCCGGCCGCGTGAACCGGTGCGCCCGGCGCGTCAGGATCAAGCCGTCTTGCGGGGCGGTCACGGTCACGGCCCCGTCGTCCTCCCCGGGCGCCGTCACGACGGTGACGAGCGCGTCGCCCGCCGCCACCCGGTCGCCCGGCCGCACATGGTAGAGAATCGTCCCCGCCACCGGCGCAGCCACCATGTCCACGTGGTCGATCGGCGCGGCCACGGCGGTATAGGGCGCAAGCGGCGCCACCCTGTCGTCCACAAGCACGCCTCGGGCCACCAGGAAGCGATAGAGGCCCTCCGCGTCGGCCCGCGCGAGGTCGGGAGACACGTCCGCCCGGCCGCGAAACTCAACGGTGGAAACCACCCGCCCTGCCGCGGCGTCTTGCGCGCTGCTTAAATAGGGGGCAGCGGCCGCCTCTTCGAAGGCGCCGTCCGAACTCTTGTCCCACAGGATCGCCGCCTCGCAGCCGAGAGCCGCCGCGAGGTCGCTCATGGCCGGCCACAGCGGCGCCGGCGCGTAGATGTAGGAGAGGCCCTCGTCGTCACAGTGGAGGTCGAGCACCAACTCGTGGCCAAGCGAGAGCCGCACGAGCAGCGCCTTCAGCCGAACCTCGGCCAGCGCCGATGCGGCGTCGTCGATCAGCGCCGACGGATCCGGCGCGGCGAGGAGAGGAAAGTTGCGGTTGAAGTTGGTCCGGCTGCCGAAGGCGAACCGCCCCAGATGCTCGCCGAAGAGGTGCTGCCCCAGGCCGATCGGGTTGGCGTGGGGCACCACGGTCACCGTGCCGCGAAGCCGGCCATCGCGCTCGGCGTCCCGCAGCATCGGGATCAGCATGTGCAATGCCGCCACGCCGGGCAATTCGTTGCCGTGAAGAGCCGCTTGCAGATAGGCTCTGGGGGCGTCCGCCGATCGGCCTTCGAATGTCAGAACCGACAAACGCCATTCCGTTCCGGGAGAATTACCCCGGATCACCTCGATCGATTTTCTCATGCACTCCAACCTGATTCATGCGGCCGGAGACGAGGCTATTCGGTCGAAGACAAAAGTAAAGCCGAGACTTGACGTTTTTTCCAATCGAAGACGCGATCCCTTTCGGCGCTCTCGGGTGCGGACCGCGCCCGAGCCTCACGCTCCCGCCCGGCGACGTCAGCCGAGGGACGCCGCCGAAGGCCGGCTTTCCACGGCGGCGAGCGCCGGTTCGAACACCCGGCCGATGCCGATCACCACCGGGGCGCCGGGCGTCACCGCCCCCTCCAGGAGCAGGTCGGACAGCCGCTTCGGCACCAGCGACTGCTCAGCCTGCCCGATCGCATAGCCGAGCACCACCGGCATGTCGGCCGGCAGGCCTTCCCGGATCAGGCGCGTCGCGATGCCCGCCGCCGTTCGCCCGCCCATGTAGACGACGAGCGTCGTTTCCGGATCGGCGAGGCCCTTCCAGTCCAGGGTCTCGTCCAGTTCGCCGCTCTTGGCGTGGCCGGTCACGAACCGCAGCGAGTGCGCGGCGTCCCGATGCGTCAGCGAGAGCCCGAGGGCGGACGCCATGGCGATGCCGGCCGAGATGCCAGGCACCACCTCCACGGGGATGTTCTCCCGCTTCAGCCGCTCGATCTCCTCGCCGGCCCGGCCGAACACCATCGGGTCGCCCGCCTTCAGGCGCACCACCCGCTTGCCCTGGCGGGCGAGGCTGATCATCAGATCGTTGATGTCCTCCTGCCGACAGGAGGCGCGGCCGCCGCGCTTGCCCACCATCATGCGCTTGGCCTCGCGCCGGGCGAGTTCCAGCACGTCGTTGGAGACGAGGTCGTCGAACAGGATCACGTCCGCCGACTGCAGCGCCCGCACCGCCTTCAAGGTCAGGAGTTCCGCGTCGCCCGGCCCGGCGCCCACCAGGATCACCCGGCCGCGCGCGTCGCCGCCCTCTGCGATCCGCCGCGCTTCCGCCAGCATCGCCTCGTCGTCGCCCGCCTCAGGCGCAGGCCCGAACGCCTTCTCGGCCAGATGCTCCCAGAACGAGCGCCGCTCCTGCCCGGGCTTCAGCCGCTCGGTCACGGCCTCGCGCACCCGTTTCGCCAGCGCGCCCCAGTCGGCGAGCGTCGGCGGCAGCAGGGTTTCGATCCGCCGGCGGATGGCTTGGCCGAGGATCGGCGCCGCCCCGTCCGTCGAGATGCCGATCACCACCGGAGAGCGGTTGACGATGGAGCCGAACTGCACGTCGCAGAACTCCGGCTTGTCCACAACGTTCACAGGCACGCCCGCCGCCTTGGCGGCGCAACGGAAGGCCCACGCCTCGCCCTCGGTCTCCGCGTCGCAGAGCGCGAAGGCGGCGTGCGCCACCACGTCCGTCGACCACGGGCGACGGTTGAGCGTCAGGCTGCCCGCCTCGGCGCCGCGGTCCACCAGCGCGGCCATCTCGTCGGACGGCTCCGCCGCGTAGATGGCCACGTCGGCGCCGGCCGCCGCCAGCAGCTCCGCCTTCCAGGCCGCGCCCGCCGATCCGCCCGCCACGACCACCCGCTTGCCGGCGAGGTCCATGAACAGCGGCAGCTTGGCGAGACGACCCATGCGGGCCGGACCCGCCTCACGCGGGGACCGGGACACGCGCACCATCGATGATCCTCCGAAGTTCAGGCCGACAGGAGCCACAGTTCGTCCCCGCTTTCAACACCGCGCCCACCGCGTCCACCGTCAGCGCCGCGCCGTCGCGCACCGCGGCCTCGATCTGCCGCACGCCCACGTCGAAACAGGTGCAGACGATCGCCCCCGTGTCCGGCCGGTCCGCGCCCGGCCGTCCGGCGAGCACCGCGCCCGCCCGGGCGCACGGGTCGGTCAGCCGCTCCGCCGCGAAGGCCCGCGACACCGCCACCGGCTCCGGCGCGATCCAGAGCGCCCCGATCAGGCGCTCGCCCTCGAAGGCGGCGAAGCGGTAGAGACCCGCGCCCTCGTCGATCACGGCCGTGAGACTGCCGCCGACCGCCGGCAGACGCAAGAAACGCCGTGCCGCATCCGGCACATCCTTTGGCAGGGTTTTCCCCGCGAGCTCCGTCCGGTAGCCCCCTTTTGCGCGGGCCACCGCGAAATAGTCGCACCCCTCGGTGTCCGGCCGCGCCGCCGATACCGCGAAGCCGTACCAGGCGGCCCCGAACGGCGCCACCGAGACGGGCGTCGCCTTCAGGGCCGGCTGGCCCGAGATCGGGTCCGTCACCGGCGCCACCACGGCGTCCACGCGCCCCTTCGCGGCCAGCCGGTCGGTCCAGTGCATGGGCACGAACACGGTGCCCGGCTGCTGCCGGTCCGTCACCAGCGCGCGCACCACCACCGAGCCGTGGGCCGAGTCCACCCGCACCAGGGTCGCGGCCTCGATCCCGGCCGCCGCCGCATCCGCCGGGTGGATCTCGCAGAAGGGCTCGGCGATATGCCCCATCAGCCGCGCGGTCTTCCCCGTCCGGGTCATCGTGTGCCACTGGTCGCGGATCCGCCCCGTGTTGAGGATCAGCGGCCGCCCCGGCGATCCCGTCACGCCCGCCGGCGCGGTCGCGACGAACCGCAGCCGCCCGTTCGGCGTGAACGCCCGCCCGTCCGCGAAGAAGCGCCCGCCGGTCTCCGCCTCCCGCCCGACCTCGGCGCCAGCCGCCCCGCCCGCCGCCGGCACCGGCCACCGCACCGGCTCCAGCCCGTCGAAGGCCGCGTCCGTCAGGTCCTTCAGCCCGCCGATGTCGAAGTCCTTGCCCCGAGCCGCCATCACGGCCGACAGCGCCGCGTGCTCGCGGAACACCGCCGCCGGCCCGTCATAGGCGAACCCGTCGAAGCCCATGCGCCGGCCCACCTCGGCGAGCGCCCACCAGTCCGGCCGCGCCTCGCCGGGCGGCGCCAGGAACCGGCGCTGGCGCGAGATGCGCCGCTCCGAGTTCGTCACCGTGCCGTCCTTCTCCCCCCAGGCCGCCGCCGGCAGCAGCACGTGGGCGTAGGCGGCGGTGTCCGTCTCGGCGGTCACGTCCGACACCACCACGAACGGACAGGCCTTCAGCGCCGCCGCCACGTCGTCCGCGCCGGGCACGCTGTCCACCGGGTTGGTGGCCATGATCCAGAGCGCCTTCACGCGCCCCTCCCGCACCGCCCGGAACAGGTCCACCGCCTTCAGCCCCGGCCGCGACGCGATCGTCGGCGCGCCCCAGAAGCCCTGCACCGCCGCCCGGTCGCCGGCGTCCTCGATGTTCCCGTGCGCCGCCAGTTGGTTGGCGAGCCCGCCGACCTCGCGCCCGCCCATGGCGTTCGGTTGGCCGGTTACCGAAAAGGGCGACGCCCCGGGCTTGCCGATGCGCCCGGTCGCGAGGTGCACGTTGAGGATGGCGTTCACCTTGTCGGTCCCGCTCGCCGACTGGTTCACCCCTTGGCTGAAGGCCGTCACCACCCGTCCGGTCCGGGCGAAGAGGTCGTAGAAGGCCGAAAGCGCCGTCTCCGGAAGCCCGGTCGCCTCCGCCGCTCCGGACAGCCCCACCGCGCGGGCCGCGCCCAGCGCCGCCTCGAACCCGTCCGTGTGCGCCTCCTCGAAGGCCCGGTCCACCGCCCCCGCCGCGTCCAGGTGCGCCAGCAGCCCGGCGAACAGCGCCACGTCCGACCCCGGCCGCAGCGCCAGGTGCAGGTCCGAGGCGTCCGCCGTCGCCGTCCGCCGGGGATCGACCGTCACGATCGTCATGCCCGGCCGCGCCGCCTTGGCGGCCATCAGCCGCTGGTGCAGCACCGGATGGCACCAGGCGAGGTTCGATCCGACCAGCACCACCAGGTCGGCGAGCTCCAGATCCTCGTAGGTCCCCGGCACCGTGTCGGTCCCGAACGCCCGCCGGTGCCCGGCCACCGCCGACGCCATGCAGAGCCTCGAGTTCGTGTCGATGTTGGCCGAGCCGATGAAGCCCTTCATCAGCTTGTTGGCCACGTAGTAGTCCTCCGTCAGGCACTGGCCCGACACGTAGAAGGCCACCGAGTCCGGCCCGTGCGCCGCCACCGTCGCCCGGAACCGCTCCGCCACCAGGTCCAGCGCCTCGTCCCACGACGCCCGCTGCCCGTGGATGGTCGGATGCAGCAGCCGGTCATCCAGCGACAGCGTCTCCGCCAGCGACGCCCCCTTGGCGCAGAGCCGCCCCCGGTTCGCCGGATGCGCCTCGTCCCCCGCCACGGCCACCTCGCCGCCGGACGACACCGTCGCCTTCACCCCGCACCCCACCCCGCAATAGGGGCATGTCGTCCGTGTGGTCGTCTCGCCCGCGGGCACCTGATGCAGCATGAACCCAGACCTCGTCGCCTTCATCACGATCGCCGCGACCCGCCGGTCGCGGCGGAACCCGACACCCCGAGGAGCCCCCGCCGGCCGCCCCGCGCTCCGCCCCCACCCGCGCCGTCATGGCCCGCGCAGGCGGACCACCCATGCATGGGGAGCCGTCGCGCGACGGTGAATGCGTAGGTGGTCCGCCTGCGCGGACCATGACGGACGGGCGGTGCGATCAACGGTGATGCGCCACACCACCAACCTCGACGCTCCCCCTCCCCCCTCGAGGGGGAGGGTCGGGGAGAGGGGGGAACCGCCCCCGCCAGCCGCCCCCGCTCCGCCGCCGCCAGCCGCCCACGCTCCACCTCCGCCAGCCGCCACGTTCCGCCCCCGCTTCGCCCCCAGCCGCGTCGTCATGGTCCGCGAAGGCGGACCACCCATGCATGGGGAGCCGTCGCGCTTGGCGCATGGGTGGGTCTGTCCCCGCCCTCCTAAAAAGGGGTGGGTGGTCCGCCTTCGCGGACCATGACGCCGGGCTCGCGGGGGACCGCCGTTCAACCGACCCCACCAGCTGATCGCCTCTCCGCCCCCCTCTCCCCCTCACCCGCCGCCCGCCAGCCTCCCCACCTCCAGCGAGATCACCCCCGCCTCCACCTTCACGCCGATCACCCCCGCGCACCCCTCGTCCGGCCCCGCCACTTCGCCGGTCCGCAGGCTGATCACCCAGTTGTGCAGCGGGCAAGTCACCGAGTGCCCGTGCACGATGCCCTCGCTGAGCGGCCCCTTCTTGTGCGGGCACTCGTTGCGGAGCGCGAACACCGTGTCGTCCGCCGCCCGGAACACCGCGATGTCGCCGAACGCGCTCTTCACCACCCTCGACCCCAGCACCGGCACGTCCTCCACGCACCCCACCGTGATCCACGCCTCCTCGAAGGCGGTCTGCAGCACCTGGTTCATTCCGCGGCCTCCTTGAAACCGATGGCGGCCATCGGGGCGAACTCGTGGGCGTCCAGCCCCTTCACACGCTCCGCCCAGGGGTCCACCTGCGCGAACGTCTGGCTGTGCAGGAAGCGCTCCAGTAGCGCCGCCCGCCTCGCCCTGTCGTCCACCACCTGCGCCTTGATGGAGGCCGTGCCCACCCGGTCGGCCCACTTGTAGATCCGCTCCAGGTAGCGACCCTGCTCCCGGTAGAGCTGGGTCAGCGCCGCGATGATCTCGATCGTCTCGGCCTCGGTCTCCACCAGCGTCAGCACCTCGGTGCCCTTGATGTGCATGCCCGCCGCGCCGGCGAAGTGGATCTCGTAGCCGGTGTCCACGCACACGACGCCGATGTCCTTGCACGTCGCCTCCGCGCAGTTGCGCGGGCAGCCGGAAACGCCGAGCTTCACCTTCGCTGGCGACCAGGAGCCCCACATCAGCTTCTCCAGCTTCACGCCGAGCCCGGTGGAGTCCTGCGTGCCGAACCGGCACCATTCCGATCCGACGCACGTCTTCACGGTCCGGAGGCCCTTGGCATAGGCCGCGCCGGAGATCATCCCGGCCTTGCCGAGATCCGCCCACACCGCCGGCAGGTCCTCCTTCCTGACGCCCAGGAGGTCGATCCGCTGGCCGCCTGTCACCTTCACGGTCGGAATGTTGAACTTGTCCGCCACGTCGGCGATCGCCCGCAGCTCCGCCGCCGTGGTCAGCCCGCCCCACATGCGCGGCACCACCGAATAGGTGCCGTCCTTCTGGATGTTGGCGTGCACGCGCTCGTTGATGAACCGGCTCTGGCTGTCGTCCTGGTATTCACCCGGCCACTCGCAGATGAGATAGTAGTTGAGCGCCGGCCGGCACCTGGCGCAGCCGCAGCTCGTCTTCCACCCCAGGTCCTGCATCACGGCCGGGATCGACTTCAGCCCCTTGGCGACGATCAGCCGGCGCACCTCGTCGTGGCCGAGGTCGGTGCACTTGCACATGGGCTGCACGGCCGCGGCGCTATAGGCGTCGCCCAGCGTCGCCGCCAGCAGCTTCTCCACCAGCGGCGTGCACGACCCGCAGGAGGCCGACGCCTTGGTGTGGGTGCGCACCTCGTCCAGGTTCGTCAGCCCCTTGGCGGTGATCGTTCCGACGATCTTCCCCTTGCAGACGCCGTTGCAGCCGCAGATGGGAGCGTCATCCGGCAAGGCTGCAACGGCCGCCGTAGGGTCCAGCGGGGCGGCTCCGGCATAGGACTGGCCGAAGATCAGCGTGTCGCGCATCTCCGAGACGTATTTGCCGCCCCGGATCAGGTCGAAGAACCAGGTGCCGTCCGCCGTCTCTCCGTAGAGCACCGCGCCGATCAGCACGTTGTCCTTCAGCACCAGCCGCTTGTAGACGCCCGGCGCCCGGTAGACGATCTCCTCCCGGTCCTTGGCGTCGGCGAAGTCGCCGGCGGAGAAGAGGTCGATGCCCGTCACCTTCAGCTTGGTCGCCGTCACCGAGCCTTTGTAGACGCCCGGCTCTCCGAGAAGGCCCCTGGCCGCCACCTTGGCCATGTCGTAGAGCGGCGCCACAAGGCCGTAGCACTGGCCCCGGTGCTCCACGCACTCGCCCACGGAGAAGATGTCCGGGTCGGAGGTCCGCATGGCGTCGTCGACGAGCACGCCCCGGTTCACCTCCAGTCCGGCCTCCCTGGCGAGGCCGAGGTTCGGCCGGATGCCGACCGCCATCACCACCAGCGAGCAGTCGATCTCCCGCCCGTCGTCCAGCTTCACGCCGGTCACGCGGGTGTCGCCCAGGATGGCGTGGGTGTTCGCCTTGCAGATCACCTCGATCCCCCGCGCCTCGATGGCCCGCTGCAGGAGGTACCCGGCCGCCGGGTCCAGCTGGCGTTCCATCAGGGTCGGCATCAGGTGCAGCACGGTCACGTCCATGCCCTGCATCTTCAGGCCGGCCGCCGCTTCCAGGCCCAGGAGGCCGCCGCCGATCACAACCGCCCGGCCGCCCTTCGCGGCCGCCGCCTTCATGGCGTCCACGTCGTCGAGGTCGCGGTAGGCCACCACGCCCGGCAGCGCGTGCCCCGGCAGCGGGATGATCAGCGGGTTGGACCCCGTGGCGATCAGCAGCTTGTCGTAGCCGTGCACCTCGCCGGCCGCCGTGGTCACCGCCTTCGCGTCGCGGTCGATGGCCACCACCTTGTGGCCCTTCAGGAGCGTCACGCCGTGGTCGGCGTACCACTGGTCGTCGTGGATGAGGATGTCCTCATAGGCCTTCTCGCCGGACAGCACCGGCGAGAGCATGATGCGGTTGTAGTTCACCCGCGGCTCGGCGTTGAACACCGTCACGTCGAACGCGTCCCGGTCCGCCTCGAACAGGTGCTCCAGCACCCGTCCGGCGGCCATGCCGTTGCCGACGACGAGAAGCTTCTCTCTGGTCATGGGAGGTCCCGCCCTTCAGGCCGCTTCGACGAAGCGATTGCGCTCGTAGAGAAACTTCAGCACCGCCGACCGGCACTTGATGTACGTCGGGTCGCTGGCGAGCTCGATTCTCCGGCGTGGCCGGGCGAGCGGGACGTCCAGCACCTCGCCGATGCGCGCGGCGGGGCCGTTGGTCATCATCACGATCCGGTCCGACAGCAGCACCGCCTCGTCCACGTCGTGGGTGATCATGATCACCGTGTTGCCGAGCGTGGCGTGGATCTGCATCACCTGGTCCTGCAGGTGGGCGCGGGTCAGGGCGTCGAGCGCGCCGAACGGCTCGTCGAGCAGCAGAACCTTCGGCTCCATGGCCAGCGCCCGGGCGATGCCCACGCGCTGCTTCATGCCGCCGGAGATCTCGCCGGGCCGCTTGTCCTTGGCGTGGCCCATGTGCACGAGCTCCAGGTTCTCCATGGTCCACGCGTGGCGCTCGGCCTTGGACTTCTTCGCCCCGAACACCTTGTCCACCGCGAGCCGCACGTTCTCGTAGGTGGTCAGCCAGGGGAGCAGGCTGTGGTTCTGGAACACCACCGCCCGCTCCGGGCCCGGCTGCTCCACGGCGGCCCCGTCGAGGAAGATGCCGCCGGAGGTCACCGGCGTCAGGCCGGCGACGAGGTTGAGGAGGGTGGACTTGCCGCAGCCGGAATGGCCGATGACCGCCACGTACTCGCCCTTGGCCACCTGGAGGTCCACGCCCTCCAGCACCTTGGTGGTCACGCCGCCGCGGGAGAAGCTCTTGTCCACGGCTTCGATGGAAAGATAGGCCTTGCTCATGGACGTCTCGCTCAGCTGGCCGCGGTGCCGCGGGTGACGAGGGCGGCGACCACCGCGACGAACCGGTCGAGGATGAACCCCGTCAGGCCGACGTAGACGAGCGCCACGATGATGTCGGAGATCAGGGACGAGTTCCACGCGTCCCAGATGAAGAAGCCGATGCCGACGCCGCCGATCAGCATCTCCGCCGCCACGATGGCGAGCCAGGAGAGGCCGACGCCGATCCGAAGGCCCGTGAAGATGTACGGGGCCGCGGCCGGGATCATGATCTTCACGAAGTATTCCAGGCCGTTCAGCCGCAGCACCCTGGCGACGTTCACGTAGTCGGCCGGAATGTTGCGGATGCCGACGGCCGTGTTGATGATGATCGGCCAGACCGAGGTGATGAAGATCACGAACACGGCCGACGGCTCGCCGTCCCGGAACGCCGCCAGCGATAGCGGCAGCCAGGCGAGCGGCGGCACGGTGCGCAGCACCTGGAAGATCGGGTCGAGGCCGCGCATGGCCCAGGTCGACTGCCCGACCAGCACGCCGAACGCCACGCCGACCACCACCGCGATCGCGTATCCCACCGCCACCCGCTGCAGCGACGCCATGAGGTGCCAACCGAGGCCCTTGTCCACGCCGCCGTTGTCATAGAACGGGTAGGCGATCAGCTCCCAGCTGTCGGTCACGATCTGCGACGGCGGCGGCAGGCTGGCGCCGGGCGTCGCGCAGGCGATCTCCCACACGAACAGGAGGAGCGCCAGAACCAGCGCCGGCGGCACCACCGTCTCGGCCACCGCGCGCCCGGTCGGCACCCGCCGTCTGGCCGGCCGCTTCACCGGCAACGGCACCACCGACGCCGACGTCTTCGGGGCCGCCGCCCCCGCGGGCTTGAAGCTCTTCACTGCGGACATGGTCACTTCCTGGATCGAACTCGGTCAGACGCGGCGGACACCCGCCACGAACGGTCGCTTTTCTGAAGGCAGGGATCCCGCACCCCACGGCACCACCCTCCCCCCTAAAGCCCTCCCCCCTCGCGGGGGAGGGTTGGGTGGGGCCCGCCAGCCCCACGCTCCACCCGAAAGCCCTCCCCCCTCGCGGGGGAGGGTTGGGTGGGGCCCGCCAGCCCCACGCTCCACCCGAAAGCCCTCCCCCCTCGCGGGGGAGGGTTGGGTGGGGGCCGCCAGCCCCAAGCCCCCCCTAAAGCCCTCCCCCCTCGCGGGGGAGGGTTGGGTGGGGGCCGCCAGCCCCAAGCTCCCCCCTAAAGCCCTCCCCCCTCGCGGGGGAGGGTTGTGTGGGGGTCGCCAGCCCCACGCCCCCCCTCACGCCATCTTCTTGATCGCCAGGCTCTCCAGGTACGCGCCCGGATTGGCCGGATCGAAGGTCTTGCCGTCGAAGAAGGTCTCCACGCCGCGGCTGTCGCTCGCCGGCGCGGTCACACCCAGCGTCTTCGCCGCCTCGCGCCAGAGATCCGACCGGTTGACCGTGTCCACCAGCGCGGCCACGTCCGTCTCCGCCTCGAACTTGCCCCAGCGGATGTCCTCGGTGACGAACCAGGTGTCGTGGCTCTTGAACGGGAAGCTGGCGTCGTCGCGCCAGAACTTCATGAAGTGCGGGCTGTCGGCCACCACGCGGCCGTTGCCGTAGTCGTACTCGCCCTTGATGCGGTCCACGATGTCCTTGGGCGGCACGTTGAACCAGGCGCGCTTGCCGACGATGCCGGCCAGCTCGTCCTTGTTCGCCATGTCGTCGCACCACTGCTGGGCCTCCATGACGGCCATCAGCATGGCCTGGACGGCCTTCGGGTTCTTCTCCACGAAGTCGGCGCGCAGGCCGAGCGACTTCTCCGGATGGCGGTTCCACAGTTCGGCGGTGTTGCAGGCCGTGTAGCCGATGTCCTGGTTCACGAGCTGCTCGTTCCAGGGCTCGCCCACGCAGAAGGCGTCCATGGTGCCGACCTTCATGTTCGCCACCATCTGGGGCGGCGGCACAACGATGGTCTCCACGTCCTGGTCCGGGTCGATGCCGGCCGCGGCGAGCCAGTAGCGGATCCAGAGGTCGTGGGTGCCGCCCGGGAAGGTCATGGCCACCTTGGCCATCGCGCCGTCCGCCTTCTTCTTGGCGAACACCTCCTTCAGCGGCGTCGCGTCCACGCCGACCTTGAGGTCCGCGTAGGCCTTGGCGACCGAGATGCCCTGGGCGTCGAGGTTGAGCCGGGCGACGATCGCCATCGGCAGCGGCACGCCGTTCTGCGTCACCTTGCCGGCCGAGATCAGGTAGGGCATCGGCGTCAGGATGTGGGCGCCGTCGATGCCGCCGCCCTCCGAGCCCAGCACCAGGTTGTCGCGGGTCGCGCCCCAGGAGGCCTGCTTCAGCACCTCCATGTCCGGCAGGCCGTACTTGTCGAACAGGCCCTTCTCCTTGGCGACGATCAGCGGCGATGCGTCGGTCAGCGCGATGAAGCCGAGCTTGGCGCCGGTCACCTCCGGGCCGGAGCCCTGGGCGAAGGCGCCGCCCGGGAAACTTGCCTTGACGGCGGAGAACAGCGCGGCCGTGCCGGCCGTCGCCGCCGAGGTCTTCAGGAACGAGCGGCGCGAAACCCCGTGCGGGGCGGGCGGCGGCGTTTTCGTGGTGTCGGTCATGGTCAGATCCCCCGGTCGCGTCTGGCTGCCCATGGGCAGAGCGGAAAAACGAAAACGCCGCCGAGCCGAGGGGGACCGGTCGGGTCCCGTCTCAGGTCGGCGGCGTCGCGCATGAGCCCGTCGTCGGGCTGGAATTCGGAAAGGTCACGGCCCGGTTGGCGGGCTCGGTCTCTGGAAGGTGTGCCGTCGTTGGCCCACTCGGGAATACTTATGCAGGCGGCGTGCCAATCAGGGTCCGTGGGCGATTTCGCCGGTTCCGCAGGGCTTGCCCCCTCCAGGCCCGATCCGCCGTTTTGCCCGCGTGCCTCATTCGAGTGCATCGCAGCAAGGCAGTCCGCCCGAAAAGGCGTCAGCCCGCGCCCGCCGCACCCTCCTCGCCGAAGCCCCTCAGGTAGCCCGCCACGTCGTCCGGATCGAACGTGCGGCCGTCGAAGAAGCGGTCCGGCCCGAGGTCCAGCCGCCCGCCCGCCGCGCCCACCGGCAGCGGCCCGCCGAGCGCGCCCTCCACCTTGGCGGAGGCGGCCGGCATCACCGCGCCCGCGCCGGCGAGCGCCGCCCGGTAGAGGTCCGGCCGGTAGACCGCCGCCGCCGTCGCCTGCAGGTCCGGCGCGAGGCCCGCATGCCCCCAGCGCACCATCTGGCTGTAGAACCACAGCGCGTGGCTTTTCCACGGGAAGGTCGCCGCCCCCCGGCTGAAGCCGATGAAATCCGGGACGAGCCGCGGCGCTTCGCCTTTCCGGAGCACCATCTCGCCCGACAGCGACCGCCGGATGATCGCCGGGTCCACCCCCACGATGTCCTCGGCGGCGAGCAGGCCCACCAGCGTTTCCCGGTTGGCCGGATCGTCCACGAACCGCGCCGCCTTCTCCACGGCCCGCAGCAGCGCCGCCACCTTGGCCGGATGCCGCTCCGCCCAGTCGGCGCGCATGCCCAGCACTTTGCACGGGCTCGAGCGCCAGATCTCCACCTTCGGAACCAGCAGCACGCCCGCGCCGCGCTCCACCGCCAGGCTGTTCCAGGGCTCGCCCACCGAGAAGCCGTCGATCTGCCCGCTTTCCACCGCCTCCACCATGTAGGGCGGCGGCACCACCACGAGCCGCACGTCCCGGTCCGGGTGGATGCCGGCGGCGGCCAGGAAGTAGCGGAGTTCGTAGTTGTGCGCCGAGAACGGATGCACCATCGCGAAGGTCAGCGGCTGCCCCGGCCCCCGCTCGCGCACCACCGCCTTCAGCGCCGCGCCCAGCGCCGCCGGCCCCGCGCCCGTCACGGCCCCGTGCCGCGCCATCGCGTCGAACAGCGCCGTCGAGACCGAGATGGCGTTGCCGCCCAGCCCCAGCGCCATCGGCACCACCATGGGCACCGCCGGCGTGCCGAGCCCCAGCGAGGCGGCGATCGGCATGGGCGCCAGCATGTGCGCCACATCCATGTGGCCCACCGCCAGCCGGTCGCGGATCGACGCCCACGAGGTCTGCCGCACCAGGTCGACCCGCACGCCCTCCGCCTCGGCGAAGCCCAGGCGCGCCGCCGCCACCAGGGCCGCGCTGTCCACCAGCGGGATGAAGCCGGCGCGGATCACGCCCGCGTCACGCCGCGACGCCTCGTCCGGCGGCAGTCCGCCCGTCGTCTCCTCCATCCTGTCGTCCATGCTCAACACGTCGAGCCCCTCGGGGTCGTGGACCGCGCCGGGCCGCCATACGGGCGGCCCCGCGGTCGAAATTGCGCCGTCGCGCGAGGTCCGGAGGATCCCGCGCGGGTGGGCGGCGTCGTTGCCGGTCGCGTCCGCCGTTGGACGCGCGAATGGGTCGTCGCCCCGCCGCTCAGCCGAGCAGCGAGGCGGCCGTGATCACGCTCTGGGCGATCTCGGCCATGCGCTTGTTCTCGTTCATCGCCGCCTTGCGGAGCGCCGCATGCGCCTCCGGCTCGCTCAGGCCGCGATGCTTCATCAGGATGCCCTTGGCCTTCTCGATCAGCTTGCGCTCGGCGAGCTCGCTCTTGGCCTCGTCCAGCTCGCGCTTCAGCTTGGTGAAGGCGTTGAAGCGGCTGATCGCCATGTCGACGATCGACTTGATCCGCTCCTTCTTCAGCCCGTCCACCACATAGGCCGAAACCCCGGCGTCCACCGCCGCCTCGATCATGGCCGTGTCCGACTGGTCCACGAACATGGCGACCGGCCGCGACACCACCCGGCTCACCTGGAACATCTGCTCCAGCACGTCGCGGCTCGGGTTCTCCAGGTCGATGATCACCACGTCCGGATCCACGGCCACCAGCCTCTTCAGGAGGTTGGCCATGCCGCTCAGCACGGTGATCTCCACAACCCCGGCCGCCCGCAACCCATCCTCCAGGATGGCGGCGCGCACCTGATTGTCGTCAATGACGGCGACCTTGATGACTGGCTGGCTCATGCACGCGACGGACCCGACAAAGTCTCCCCGCCATGCAAGACCGATGCCGAGAGCGCCGAACCCTCCGCCGTGATGGTCCGGTTCACCCGAACCATGGACCTCACACCATCCCGGCGAACCCCTCCATCGGCGCCAGCGCGCCCTTCACGCCGATCACCCGCGACGCCACCCGGTGCCCCATCCGGGTCGCCTCCACCGGGTCCTTCCCGGCCAGCCGCGCCGCCAGATAGCCCGCGTTGAAGCTGTCGCCGGCGCCGGTCGTGTCCACGGGCGCGTCCACCTTCACGGCCGGCACCATCGTCTCCACCCCGTCCACGGACACCAGCGTCGGATCCGCCCCGTCCTTGGCGACGATCTCCGTCGGCCCGTAGCCGGCCACCCGGCGCACGCAGGCGGCGAGATCCGCGTCGCCGAAGAGGTCGCGGTCGTCCGGATAGGTCGGCATGGCGATCGTGCACACCCGATAGCCCTCGATCAGCGCCGCCCGCGCCGTGTCCGAGTCCGGCCACAGCCGCATGCGGATGTTCGGGTCGAACGCCACCATGCTTCCCCGCGCCCGCACCTCGGCCAGGGCCGTCAGCAGCGTCCGCCGGTGTTCAGGCGCCAGGATCGCCAGGGTGATGCCGGAGAAATAGGCACACTCCACGTCGCGCAGCGCGTCCCGCAAGGCGCCCGCGTCCTCCGCCAGCAGCTTGGCGGCTGCCGTCTCCCGCCAGTAGGAGAAGCTGCGCTCGTGACCGTCCAGGTGGATGGCGTAAAGCCCGATCGGGCGGCCGGGTTTGCGCATCAGCGCGCTGGTGTCGATGCCCGCGTCGGCGATGAAGTCGGCCAACTCGTCAGACAACTTGTCGTCGCCGATGCCGGTCACGTACCGCACCGTCCAGCCGGCCGGGTCGAGCAGCGCCCGCACATACCAGGCGGTGTTGAACGTGTCTCCGGCAAATCCCTGTCGATAAAGACGTTCGCCCGCCGAGGACAGCTCCACCATGCACTCGCCGATGCTCGCGAAAACCCGCTTCAAAGCCGCCTCCTCGTCCCTGCGGCGCCGTGTCCACCTGCCCCGAAGGTCAGGCCGGCCGCGCCGGGCAACCATTATCATCATCTGAATTTCGGAGAAGTCATCTTATCACTTGACGGGACGTCCTCCGTTCGTGGATGTTCTCCGACAACTCGCCGCCCCGATCAAGGACCGGCCCGATCGACATCGCACCCGATCGAGCCCCGGACGGATCGGAGGACGGCCCATCCTTCCGCGCGAGGACGCGGGAGGGAGGAGATGGGACGGACGGCGTCGCCCGCTGCGAAACGGGCGCCGGGTTCGTCGAACGAGGGAGTTGGACCGTTGCCCATCCACGAAGATCGCCTGTTCCCCGCCGATCCGACCATCCGGTCGATCGCCCGCCGGCTTTACGCCGAGGTGAAGGACCTGCCGATCGTCAGCCCCCACGGCCACACCGACCCGCGCTGGTATGCGGAGAACGACCTGTTCCCGGATCCGGCCCAGCTCTTCGTGGTGCCGGATCACTATGTCTTCCGCATGCTCCTCAGCCAGGGTGTCGGCCTGGAGGACCTCGGCGTTCCCCGCCGCGACGGCGGGCCGGTGGAGACGGACGGGCGCACCATCTGGCGCCGGTTCGCCGCCAACTACCACCTGTTCCGCGGCACGCCCACGCGCATGTGGCTCGACCACGCCTTCGCGACCCTGTTCGATCTCGACCTGCGGCTGTCCGCCGACACCGCGGACGCCTTCTACGACCGCATCGCCGAACGCCTCGCCACCGACGCCTACCGGCCGCGCGCCCTCTTCGAGCGCTTCAACATCGAGGTGATCGCCACCACCGAGAGCCCGCTCGACGACCTGAAGTGGCACCGGATGATCCGCGAGAGCGGCTGGAAGGGGCGCGTCGTCACCGCCTACCGGCCGGACCCGGTGATCGACCCGGACTTCGAAGGCTTCGCCGCCAACGTGTCCGCCTTCGGCGAGCTCACCGGCTGCGACGTGGACGACTATTCGGGCTATCTCGACGCCCATCGCGCCCGCCGCGCCTTCTTCAAGGCGATGGGCGCCACCTCCACCGATCACGGCCATCCGTCGGCCCGCACCGCCAACCTGTCGGCCGTGGAGGCGAACGCGCTCTACACCAAGGTCCGCGCCGGCCGCTCGACGGTGGAGGAGAACGACCTCTTCCGGGCCCAGATGCTGACCGAGATGGCCAAGATGAGCCGCGAGGACGGGCTCGTCATGCAGATCCATCCGGGGTCGCGCCGCAACCACTCGCCGGTCCTGTTCGACATGTTCGGACGCGACAAGGGCGCCGACATCCCCGGCCCGACCGACTACGTGACCGACCTGAAGCCCCTCCTCGACGCCGTCGGCATGGAGCGGGACCTCACCGTCATCCTGTTCACCCTGGACGAGACCGCCTATTCGCGCGAGCTCGCGCCGCTGGCCGGCGTCTATCCGGCGCTCCGGCTCGGTCCCGCCTGGTGGTTCTTCGACAGCCCGGAAGGCATGTGGCGCTACCGCGAGCTCGTGACCGAGACCGCCGGCTTCTACAACACGGTCGGGTTCAACGACGACACCCGCGCCTTCCCGTCCATCCCGGCCCGCCACGACGTCGCGCGCCGGGTCGATTGCGGCTTCCTCGCCAGGCTCGTCGCCGAGCATCGGATGGACGAGGACGAAGCTTTCGAGGTCGCCCACGACCTCGCCTACAGACTTGCCAAGCAAGCCTACAAGCTCTGACCAGGGAGGGTCGGAGCTCATTAGTGGAGGAAAGTAGCATGTATAACTTCAAGTCTTTCACGGCCGCCGTCGCGGTCGCGGCCGCGCTCGTCGGAACGCCGGCTTTCGCCGCCGAGATCACCCTGCGGTCGGCCGACATCCATCCGGACGGCTACCCGACCGTCGACGCGGTCAAGTACATGGGCGATCTGGTCAAGGAGCGCTCGAACGGCCGGATCGAGATCCAGGTGTTCAACAACCGCCAGCTCGGCGAGGAGAAGGACACCATCGAGCAGACCCGGTTCGGCGTCATCGACATGAACCGGATCAATCTCGCGCCGCTGAACAACCTGGTCCCGGAGACCGTGGTCCCGGCCCTGCCGTTCATCTTCAAGTCCACCGAGCACATGCACAAGGTCATGGACGGCCCGATCGGCGAGGAGATCCTGGCCGCCCTGGAGCCGAACGCCCTCGTCGGCCTCGCCTTCTACGACTCGGGCGCCCGCTCCTTCTACTCGGTCGGCAAGCCGATCAAGTCGGCGGACGACATCAAGGGCATGAAGATCCGCGTCCAGCAGTCGGACATGTGGCTCGCCATGATGAGCGCCCTCGGGGCGAACGCCACCCCGATGCCGTTCGGCGAGGTCTACTCCGCCCTTGAGACGGGCGTCATCGACGGCGCCGAGAACAACTGGCCGAGCCTGGAATCCTCCAAGCATTACGAGGTCGCCAAGCACTACTCGCTGACCGAGCATTCCATGTCGCCGGAGGTGCTCGTCGTCTCAAAGGTGACCTGGGACAAGCTCTCGCCCGAGGACCAGCAGCTCCTGAAGCAGGCCGCCAAGGACAGCGTGCCGAAGATGCGCGAGCTCTGGAACGCCCGCGAGACGAAGTCCGAGGAGACCGTGCGCGCCGCCGGCGTCGAGGTCCACCAGGTGGACAAGGCGCCCTTCCAGGCGGCCATGGGCCCGGTCTACGAGCAGTTCGCCAACACGGACAAGCTGAAGGATCTGGTCAGCCGCATCCAGGCGACCGAGTGATCTGAAGCGCGACGCCGACCGGCGCCGGGCGGGTTCTCCCCTTGCCCGGCGCCGGTCGGCCCGTCACCGGTCATCGGCCGACAAGTCCCACGACACCGACGACATGTCGCCGCGCTTTTCGGCGGCGATCACCCGACAAAAACCCTACGTCGTATCCCCGTTCGCGGGAGCGACTCACCGCACCGAGCGCTGGCATGACCGCACCCGCTAAGCCTCCGACTGCCTTTCGCGCCGTGTCGCGCGTCCTCGACGTCCTCTCCACGGCCGCCTTGTGGCTCGCCGCCATAGGGCTCGTCGCCATGACTTTGATCGTCGGCTGGCAGGTCTTCGGCCGCTACGTCCTGAATTCGACGCCGATCTGGTCCGAGCCGCTCACGCTTCAGCTGATGAGCTGGTTCATCGTCTTCGGCGCCGCGGTCGGCGTCCGTGAGAACTTCCATCTGGGCCTCGACCTTCTTCATTACCTGCTGCCGGATGCGGTGGGGAAAGTCTTCGACGCCATCACGCTTGTGCTGATGATCGTCTTCGGCGTCGCGATGAGCTTCTACTCCGCGCAGCTCGCCATCGGCACCTGGAGCGCCACCCTGCCGGCGCTCGGCTGGCCGGGCAGCTTCGACTTCCTTCCCATGGTCATCGGCGGTGCCCTGATTACCCTCTTTTCCCTTGAACGACTGGTCGAACTCGCCGCAGGCGCAAGACATGCGCCCGAGACGCAGGATGTCGCCAATATCGAGGTCGTGTGATGTCGCTCTGGATTCTGTTCGGCACCTTCTCGGTGCTTGTCCTGATCGGCATGCCGATCGCGTTCTGCCTGGGGCTTTCCGCCCTGGCCACGGTTCTTTACCTCGGCCTGCCGCCGATCATCGTGTTCCAGCAGCTCAATTCCGGCATGAACGCCTTCGCCATGATGGCGATCCCGTTCTTCATCTTCGCCGGCGACCTGATGATCCGCGGCGGCATCGCCGAGCGACTGATCGCCTTTGCCGCATCCTTGGTCGGCCACCTCCGCGGCGGCCTCGGACAGGTGAACGTGGTCGCCTCCACGCTCTTCGGCGGCATCTCCGGATCGGCTGTCGCCGACGCCTCGGCGATCGGCGGACTGATGATCCCGCAGATGGAAAAGCGCGGCTATGACAAGGACTACGCCGTCAATGTCACGGTGAATTCCGCCATCATCGCGCTGATGATCCCGCCGTCCCACAACATGATCATCTATTCGATCGCGGCCGGCGGGAACGTGTCCGTGGCCGATCTGTTCACCGCCGGCATCGTGCCGGGCATGCTCCTCGCGCTCGCGCTGATGATCACCGCCTGGTGGGTCGCGCGCCGCCGCGGTTATCCGGCCGGGGTCTTCCCGGGCGTCATGGGCGTCCTAAAGGCGCTGCTCGTCGCCCTGCCCGGCATCCTCCTCATCTTCATCATCTTCGGCGGCGTCCGCTCGGGCATCTTCACGGCGACGGAAAGTTCCTGCATCGCAGTGCTTTACGCAGCCCTGGTGGCGCTTCTCGTCTACCGCGAGCTGAACTGGGAAGGTTTCAAGGAGGCGACCCTCGGGGCCGTGCGCACCACCGCCATGGTGCTCCTCGTCATCGGCACCGCCGCCGCCTTCTCCTGGCTCATGGCGTTCCTGCAGGTGCAGACCTCGCTGGTCCAGGCGCTCCAGTCGGTGTCGGACAACCCGATCGTCATCCTGCTCCTCATCAACGTGGCTCTCCTTCTCCTCGGCACCTTCATGGACATGGCGCCGATGATCATCATCGCCACGCCCGTGCTTCTCCCGGTGGTGAAGGCGTTCGGCATCGACCCGGTGCACTTCGGCGTCGTGATGATCCTCAACGCCGGCATCGGCCTGAACACGCCGCCGGTCGGCTCGGTGCTCTTCGTCGGCTGCGCGGTCGGCAAGATCACCATCCGCGAGGCCATGAGGACGATCTGGCCCTTTTTCGGCGCCTCCATCGCCGTCCTCCTCGCGGTGACGTATATTCCGGCGCTCTCGCTCTGGCTCCCGAGCGTGTTCCGCTGATCCGACCGGGGCCGCTCGCGGCCCCGACGCCTCCGACGGCTCCCGGCCACCGGGAGCCGGATTGTCCGGGCCGGCGGCCCCGCTCCCCATCCGGGCCCGCCGACCCCCTCAAGGAAGAGATCAAGACCCGAATGCCCCTCACCGCCGCTTCGCTCCAGAGCCTGCCCGCCGCCGTCCGCCGGCCCGACTACGACCGGTCGGCCGTCACGCCGGGCATCGTCCACCTCGGCATCGGCGCCTTCCACCGCGCCCATCAGGCCGCCTATGTGGATGCGCTGCTGAAGGTCGATCCGAGCTGGGGCATCGTCGGCGCGTCCCTGCGCTCGCCCGACACGGCGGACGCCCTCAACCCGCAGGACGGGCTCTACACGCTGGCCGTCCGCGAGGACGACCGCACGGACTTGTCCGTGACCGGCTCCATCCTGGAGGTGATCGTCGCCCCGCAGGCGCTCGAAAGGCTGCTTTCCGTGATGGCCGACCCTCGCGTGCGGATCGTCACCCTGACGGTCACCGAGAAAGGTTACTGCCACGACCCGGCCACCGGCCGGCTCGACGAGAACCATCCCGGCATCAGGGCGGACCTCGCCAATCCGACGGCCCCGACCACCGCGCCGGGCATCCTCGTCGAGGCGCTGGCGCGCCGTCGCGCCGCCGGTGTCCAGCCGTTCACCGTCCTCTCCTGCGACAACCTGCCGGCCAACGGCCGCACGGTGAAACGCATCGTCGCGCGCTTCGCCGAGCTGCGCGATCCGGACCTCGGCCGCTACGTGGACGCCGAGGTCGCGTTCCCGTGCTCCATGGTGGACCGCATCGTGCCGGCGACCACGGACGCGGACCGCGCAACCGTGAAGGCCGCCCTCGGCACCGACGACGCCTGGCCGGTGATGACCGAACCCTTCACCCAATGGGTGGTGGAGGACGATTTCCCCGCCGGCCGGCCGCGCTTCGAGGATGTCGGCGTGGAGATGGTGGAGGACGTGGAGCCGTTCGAGCTGATGAAGCTGCGCATGCTCAATGGGTCCCATTCCACCCTCGCCTACCTCGGCTACCTCGCCGGCTACGAGACCGTGGCCGACGTCATGGCCGACGAGGCCTTCGCGACGCTTGTCCGGGACCTGATGACCGAGGAGGTCATGCCGACGGTGGACGTGCCGGGCATCGACCTCGGGGCCTACCGCGACGCTCTCGTCCGCCGCTTCCGCAACCGGGGCCTCAAGCACCGGACTTGGCAGATCGCCATGGACGGCAGTCAGAAGCTGCCCCAGCGCCTGCTCGGCACGATTCGCGCCCGGCTTGCCGCCGGCGCGGCCTTCGACCGTCTGGCCCTTGGGGTCGCGGCCTGGATGGCTTATGTCAGAGGGGTCGACGAGAAAGGCCAGCCCATCGACGTGCGCGACCCGCTCGCCGCGCGCCTCCGCGCCATCGCGGACGGTGCGGGCGCCGACCCGGAAGCCCTGGTGAACGGCTTCCTGGCGGTCGCCGACGTCTTCGGAACGGACCTTCCCGCCGACTCCCGCTTCCGGTCCGCCGTCACGGCGGCGCTCACCCGGCTTCTCTCCGCCGGATCCGCCGCCACGGTGGCCGCCGTCTCACGGACGAGTGCCGCATGAACGTCTTCGCCAAACCGCCCCGCATCCTCCGGCTGAACCCGGCCGACAACATCGTGGTCGCGCTCGATCCGGTCGACGCCGGAACGTCGGCCGACGGGATCGTCGCCCGGGCGCGCATCCCGAAGGGCCACAAGCTCGCCGCCACCGGCATCCGGGTGGGCGAGCCGATCCTGAAGTTCGGCCAGATCATCGGCTTCGCCAGCCAGCCGATCGAGCCGGGCGACCACGTGCACGTCCATAACGTGGAGATGCACGCCTTCGAACGGCACGCCGAGGCGGTCGACCTCGGCGCCATCGCGGCGCCGACCATCGAGCCGGCCACGTTCGAGGGCTACCGCCGGCCGTCCGGCAAGGTCGGCACGCGCAACTATGTGGGCATCCTCACCTCGGTGAACTGCTCGGCGACCGTCGCCAAGTACATCGCCAAGGCGGTGGAGCAGTCCGGCATCCTGGACGGGTTCGAGAACGTGGACGGCGTGGTCTCGCTCGTCCACGGCACCGGCTGCGGCATGGCCGGCAAGGGCGAACCGTTCGATGTGATCGAGCGGACACAGTGGGGCTATGCCACGCACCCGAACTTCGGGGCGGTGCTCCTGGTCGGCCTCGGCTGCGAGGTGTTCCAGATCCCGCGCCTGAAGGAGCGCTACGGCCTCGTGGAGGGCCCGCACTTCCGCACCTTCACCATCCAGGAATCCGGCGGCACCCGCCGCTCGATCGAGATGGGCGTCGAGGCCGTGCGCGAGATGCTCAGCGTCGCCAACGCCTCCCGGCGCGAGACGGTGCCGGCGAGCGAGCTGACGGTCGGCCTCCAGTGCGGCGGCTCGGACGGCTATTCCAGCCTCACCGCCAACCCGGCGCTCGGCGTCGCCGCCGACCTCCTGGTCGCCCAGGGCGGCACCGCCATCCTGTCGGAGACGCCCGAGATCTACGGCGCCGAGCACCTGCTGACGGCCCGCGCCGAGACGCCGGAGATCGCCGAGAAGCTGATGGAGCGGATCCGCTGGTGGGAGGACTATGCCGCCCGCAACGACGGCGACATGAACAACAACCCCTCCCCCGGCAACAAGGCCGGCGGCATCACCACCATTCTGGAGAAGTCGCTGGGCGCGGCCGCCAAGGGCGGCACCTCGCCGCTCCGCGGCGTCTACAAGTATGCGGAGCCGGTGGACGAGCGCGGCTTCGTCTACATGGACAGCCCCGGCTACGACCCCGTGTCGGCCACGGGCCAGATCGCGTCCGGCGCCAACCTGATCGCCTTTACCACCGGCCGCGGCTCCGCCTTCGGCGCCAAGCCGGTGCCGTCGATCAAGATGGCCACCAACTCGGACCTCTACGCCCGGCAGACCGACGACATGGACATCAACTGCGGCGACGTGCTGGACGGCGTGTCGCTGGAGGACAAGGGCCGGGAGATCTTCCGGGCCATGCTCCGGGTGGCCTCCGGCGAGCCTTCCAAGTCGGAGGCTCTCGGCTATGGCGACGCGGAATTCGTGCCATGGCAGATCGGCGCGGTGATGTGAGGTCCGTATAAGGGACGGAGGACTGGGTTCGAATCGCGCGTTCATGCAGATTGACGCGAGGTCGATCCGGTGACCGGAGACACCGAATGAGCAAGGTCGCGGCCCCGAAAGCGAAACCGAAACGCGCCGAACGCGTGATCGACACCTTGCGCGCCCGCATCGCCAGCGGCGCGCTCGCGGCCGGGGGCAAACTGCCGACCGAGGTCGAGCTGATCAAGGAGTTCGGCGTCTCCCGCACCGTGGTGCGGGAGGCGGTCGCCGTCCTTTCCGCCGACGGACTGGTGCAGGCGCGCCAGGGCGCCGGCGTATTCGTGCTCGACAAGCCGAAGGACGGCCTCGGCCTGTTGCCGGACCTGCCCGGCCGGCTCACGGCGGTGCTCGATGTCCTGGAAGTCCGCATGGCGGTGGAGATCGAAGCCGCCGGTCTCGCCGCCCAGCGCCGGACGGGAGCGCAGGAGGCGGAGATCCGGGAGGCTTTCGAGCGCTTCAACCAGGACCTGGAGACCGGTCAGCCGACCGGCAACGCCGACTTCGCCTTCCACCGGGCGATCGCGGAGGCGACCAACAATCCCTATTACGTGGAGATCCTGGACGTGCTCGGCCGGCGGACGATCCCGCGCGACCTCGTCTCCATGGCGGCCCCTGAGTACGTGCTCTCCAAGCCGTACCTGGAGACCATGCAGGCCGAGCATGCCGCCATCCTGGAGGCGATCGCCCGTTCCGAGCCCGCCGCCGCGCGGGAAGCCATGCGCACGCACCTCGCCCAGAGCCAGCGGCGCTATCAGGTGCTCTTCCAGAAGACGGCCGGCAACCGGACCGTCACCACCGAGCGCGATCTCGCCGTCACGCTGAGCTGACCACCCTCCGTCCCCGGTTCGCCATCCGACCAGCCCCTGCCGTTGGCCGTCGCCACCGGACGGCAGCGCGCGCCCCGGCCGCTCTCCGGAACGCGCTGACGACCCATCCCGATTTCGCCGACCGCTCGCCAAGGCGCGGTTGCATGACGATGGCCCGTCGATTAGTATAACGACATTCAAAGTCATCATACGAATCTGGAGCGTTCCCGCATGCGCGTTGAAACCCGTCAGGCTGTCGATCCCGTCCGTGCCAAGTCCCTGGACACGGAGGGCCTGCGCCAGGCGTTCCTGGCCGAGACCCTGTTCCAGGCGGGTGAGATCCGGCTCGTCTACTCCCATTACGAGCGCCTGGTGGTCGGCGGCGTCGTGCCGTCCGCCGGCCCGCTGACGCTGTCCTCCGCGAAGGAGACCGGCACGGCCGGCTTCCTCGACCGGCGCGAGATGGCGGCGCTCAACATCGGCGGCCCGGGCCGGATCACGGTCGGCGGCAGCACCTATGAGGTGGGTCCGCGCGACGTGCTCTACATGGGCATGGGCGCCGGCGAGGTGACCTTCGAGAGCGCGGACACCGGCACCCCGGCGCGCTTCTACCTGGTCTCCACCCCGGCCCATACGTCCTATCCGGTGAAGCTTCTGAAGATCGCCGACGCGCGCAAGCTGGACCTCGGCAAGGCCGAGACGTCGAACGTGCGCTCGATCTACCAGATGGTGCACCCGGACGTGTGCCAGAGCTGCCAGCTGGTGCTCGGGGTCACCGAACTCGCGGCCGGCTCCGTCTGGAACACCATGCCGCCGCACGTGCACGATCGCCGGTCCGAGGTCTACCTCTACTTCGATCTCGCTCCGGGCTCGAAGGTGATCCACCTAATGGGCGAGCCGACCGAGACGCGCCACCTGGTGGTGGGCGAATCGGAAGTCATCCTGTCGCCGCCGTGGTCGATCCATTGCGGCGCCGGAACCGGCGCCTACACCTTCTGCTGGGCCATGGGCGGCGACAACATCGACTACACCGACATGGACGCCGTCAGCCTGGAGGTGCTGAAGTGACGGCTCCCGCCCTCTTCGACCTCGCCGGCACCCGGGCGGTCGTGACCGGCGCCAACACCGGCATCGGCCAGGGCATCGCCTTGGCGCTCGCCACGGCGGGCGCCGCGGTGATCGGCGTCGGCCGCTCGTCCATGGACGACACCGCCGCCCGGATCGCCGAGGCGGGCGGGCGCTTCGAGGCGGTCCAGGCCGACCTCTCCGCCCCGATGGCGGCCGCCGGCGTGATCGACGCGGTCTGGGCCGAACACGGCCCGATCGACGTGCTGGTCAACAACGCCGGCATCATCCGGCGGGCGGACGCGGTGGACTTCACCGAGGCGGACTGGGACGCGGTGATGGACCTCAACCTGAAGAGCGTCTTCTTCGCCGCCCAGGCGCTCGCCCGCCGCGCGCTCTCGGACGGCCGCCCGGCGAAGATCATCAACATCGCCTCCATGCTGTCCTTCCAGGGCGGCATCCGGGTGGCGAGCTACACCGCCTCCAAGAGCGGCGTCGCCGGCCTCACCAAGCTCCTCGCCTGCGAATGGGCCGGCAGGGGCATCAACGTGAACGCCATCGCGCCGGGCTACGTGGAGACCAACAACACCGAGGCGCTTCGCAAGGACCAGGAGCGCTCGTCCGACATCCTGAAGCGCATCCCCGCCGGCCGCTGGGCGCGGCCCGACGACATGGGCGGCGCCGCCGTCTTCCTCGCCTCCCGCGCCTCCGACTACATCCACGGCATCACCCTGCCGGTGGACGGCGGGTGGCTTGCGCGCTGATCCCTGGAGCATCTCCCATGGCCAAGTATCATGACGATCTCTTCACCGGCCCCGAGGGCACGGACTGGACCCCGACGGAGCCGGGCATCCGCCGCCAGATCCTTGTGCAGAACGACCAGATGATGATGGTGCGCGTGGACTTCCGGAAGGGCGCGGTCGGCAGCATGCACAACCATCCGCACATCCAGGCGAGCCTGGTGGAGCGCGGCGCGTTCGAGGTCACGATCGAGGGCCGGACAGTGCGGCTCGACCAGGGCGGCACCTTCATCGTGCCGGCGAACGCCATGCATGGCGTCGTGGCGCTGGAGGACGGCGCCCTCATCGACGTGTTCACGCCGCGCCGCGAGGAATTCCTCGGCTGACCGCATCGGCCCTGTCGGACCGCTGATCGTCGTCAAGGCGCTCCGGACGTGGGAGGACCCCTCCCCGTCCGGGGCGCCTTTTCAGTTTCCGACCGCCGGGTTGACGAGGCCGCTCGACGTCCGCACGCCCGGCAGCGACTCGTCGTCGAACTCCGGCTCGGCCGGCGCCGGATCCGGCGCGGCGGGCGCAGCCGGCGGAGGGGCGGCGGCGGTCGGCAGGAGGACCAGGGGTCCCTTCCGGCGGGCGGGCGCCGACTGCGCCGCGGGCGCGGCTTCGGCGACGGGGCGCGACTCGGCGGTCGCCGGAGCCGGCCGCTCGGCCACCGGCGCGACCGGAACCGGCGGACGGCGACGCGGCAGCGGCGGGAGCTCGGCCGGGGCCGCCGCAGGATCGACGGCCGCCGTCATGGCGTCCGCCGCGGTGGCCGCCGGGCCGGGTGGCGGCGTGACGGCGGTGGGCGGTTCGGCGGCGGCGGGTCCGGGCGGCGGCGCGGGAAGCGTCGGAGGCGCATCCGGGACAGGCGCTTCGGCGGACGGCAGCGCGGCGGTCCGCAACGGCGCGGACGCAAGGCCCGGCGGCGTCTCCGGCATGACGTCGGCCTGGGGGGGCGGCTCGGCAGGCGCGCTCTCGGGGCCGGCGGCGGTCGGCGCCGACTTGGGCGTGGAGGGTGTGGCGGACGGCAGGTATCCGGCGGCCGGAGAAGGTTGGGCGTCCGGCGCCGGGCCATCGGCGGGGGCCGCGGCGACCAGAGCACCGATCGGATCGGACCCGGGCGCTGCGCCCGGTTGACCGGCGACCTCCGGCTGACCGGGCGCTGCGCCCGGCTGACCGGCGACCTCCGGCTGGCCGGGCACCCCGCCCGGCTGACCGGCGGCGCCCGGCTGGCCGGCGACGTCCGGCTCCGGGAGCGGCGCGAGGTCCTTCAGCGGCATCAGGGTCCGCTGCACGCCCGTGCTCTGCGCGGCCTTGGCGGCGGCCAGTTCCGCCTCCACGGTCGGATCGACCGGAAGCGCCTGGTCGGCGGGCAGAAGGGCCGCGTTCGGGTTGGGCGCGAGGATCGGTTTCGGCCCTGGATAGGGCGTCAGCTTGTTGCCGGCGAGGATCGGGGCCTCCTCCATCAGGAGGAAGACCACGTTCACCCGGTCCGCGCCGGAGGTTTCCGGATGGATCTGGACCGTGACGCCGGCAGCGGAGCCGAGATAGCGCTCCCGCTTCCGGATCGCCTCGAAGCCGGCCTGCGGCACCGACCAGGACATCTGCTCGGCCGCCTTCTGGACGAAGGCGAACAGGCGCTTCTCCGCGTCGTCGCGGACGGAATCATCGTCGAGGTTGAGCTTGAACCGGATCGTCTCCAGCCGATCCTTGGTGCCCCGGGCGGAGAAGAAGAAGGTGGACGGCTGCGGTTCCGGCGCGATCACCTCCAGCCCGGCCTCCTGAAGGGCGTCCGGGTCCGTGATTTCCGCCACCGGCGCCGGGCGGGCCACCGGCTTGGAGCCGGGCACCGGGATCAGATCGGTCATGCACTGGTGGACCGGGCTGCCCTCGAACAGCGGCTTCCAACCGTCGTTCTTCAGGCCGGCGCCGTCCATCAGCTTGCAGAACCGGACCGGATCGACCGCCTGCTTCCACCGGAAGGCGCCGGCCGCCCCGCCGGGCTCCGGGCTGAGAAGCGTCTTGCGCACATCCGGCGGCAGCGCGGCGAGGCGGTCCTCGGGCCGCTTCACCGTCTCCTCCACGACGACCTTGGTGCGCTCCGTGAGGCCGTCCTGGACGATGCGCACCAGACCGTGGCCGACCGCCAGGATCGGGTCGATCCCGATCTTCAGCACCACGCCGGCAAGCACCACCACCGCGATGCCGGCCACGATCAGACCGCGCCGGTTCTGCCGCACCAGCGGGGATTCGTCATAGCCGAGATCGGAAACGGCGTCGGGATCCACCACGAAGAGGTCGTCGTCTTCGTCGTCGAGCGTGGTCCTGCTCGTCCGTGGAGTTCGGTCGTAGATCGACATCGGCAGTCACTCGGTACGCAAGCCGCACACGGCCAGGATGTGCGGCCTCGGTGAACGAGACCTTTCCGGCAGGTCGGAAACCACGGTCTTTATAGCATGAATAAGGCCGCGCGTGGGCTGACGCGCGGCCTTCGAATCGCTGGAACGGAGGCGCGTTGCCTGTCCGATCAGGCCACAGAGAGTTTCACATCCACGTTGCCGCGGGTGGCGTGGCTATAGGGGCAGACGATGTGGGCCTTCTGGACGAGGCTCTCGACCGTTTCGCGGTCGAGGCCCGGCACGTGGATGGCGAGTTCGGCGGTGATGCCGAACCCGGCGCCATCGTCCCGGGGGCCGATGCCGACCGTGGCGGTGACGGTCGCCTCCGCCGGGATCTGCACCTTCTCCTTGCCGGCCACGAAGCGGAGCGCTCCGAGGAAGCAGGCCGAGTAGCCGGTCGCGAACAGCTGCTCCGGGTTGGTGCCGTCGCCGCCGGGGCCGCCCATCTCCTTCGGCACGACCAGCCGGACCGCAAGATCGCCGTCCTCGACGCGGGCGAGACCGTCCCGGCCGCCGCCGGTCGCTGTGGCACGGGTGGTGTAGACGACTTTCATGACCGCTCCTTCGGGTGTTGATATGTCCAGCTGCTGATAGGTCCGGCCGCCAAAGGCCCACCGGGCAGCGGCAGAAATTTGATTGCACACAATCTAATCGGATGCAATATGATGGTCCGGAAACAAGATCGTGATCGAGACGGCGACCAGGCCATGCAGAACCGCGCGACCCCGCCCCCCACCACAGACCCGGCCATGGGAGATCCCGGCGACGCGCTCGCCTTGTCCGGCCAGCTCTGCTTCGCCGTCTATGCGGCCGCGCATGCGTTCAACCGGCTCTACCGGCCGCTGCTCGATCCGCTGGGGCTGACCTATCCGCAGTATCTCGTGATGCTGGCGCTCTGGGCCGAGGACGGGCGCACCGTCTCGTCGATCGGCAAGGCGATCGGGCTCGACTCGGGCACGCTGACGCCGCTCCTGAAGCGGCTGGAGGCGAGCGGGCTGGTGACGCGAGCCCGGTCCCGGTCCGACGAGCGGCAGGTGGTCGTCACCCTGACGGAGGCGGGCCGGACCCTGAAGACCCGGGCCGCCGGCATTCCGGCCGCCATCGCCTGCGCCATGGGTGGGGACCGCGACAGGATCGCGTCCTTGCGGCGCGAGCTCGAAGGCCTGCGCCGCACGCTGCTTGCCGCCGTGGAGGAAACGACCGCCGCCTTCCCCGCCGACACGCCCGGCCGGGCGGAGGGGTGACGGCCGCCACGGAACCCACTACCTTCCCGCGCCAACCCGCCACTGATGGACGCCTGCCCATGGCCCGACGGATTCTCATCCTCTTCGCCCATCCGGCCATCCGCCGCTCGCGGTTCAACCGCGTCCTGATCGAGACGGCGCGGATGGTGGAGGGCGTCACCGTCCACGACCTCTACGAGACCTACCCGGACTTCGCCGTCGATCCGGACCGGGAGCAGGCGCTCCTCCTGGAACACGACGTGATCGTGGCCCAGCATCCGCTGTTCTGGTACTCGGCGCCGGCGCTCCTGAAGGAGTGGCTGGACCTCGTCCTGGAGCACGGCTGGGCCTATGGGCGAGAGGGTCATCGCCTGGACGGAAAGCTCTGGATGCAGGCGGTGACGGCCGGGGGCAGCGAGCGCGCCTATTCGCCGGATGGCCTGAACCACTGGAGCATCGACGAACTGCTGCGCCCGTTCGAGGCCACGGCCAACCTCTGCCGGATGGTCTGGCAGCCGCCGTTCGTGCTCCACGGCGCCCACCTGGCGGACGCCCAGGAGATCGACCGCGCCGCCCGCGCCTACCAGGCCCGCCTGACCACACTCCGCGACGGAACGCCCGTGCGGGCCGTCACCCCCTGATCCTCTGAAAAGGAGAGACCCATGGCAGCCGACGGCTTCCTGGTGGAGAGCGCCACCTATCTGGCGGCGGCCGTGGCGTCGGTGCCGATCGCCAAGCGCCTGGGGCTCGGCTCCGTGCTCGGCTATCTCGTGGCCGGCCTCGTGGTCGGGCCGTCCGTGCTCGGACTGGTGAACGCCGACCCGGAGATGATGCACGTCGCCGAGTTCGGCGTGGTGATGATGCTCTTCCTGGTCGGCCTGGAACTGCAGCCGTCCCGCCTCTGGCAGATGCGCGGCGCCGTGTTCGGCCTCGGCGGCCTGCAGCTGGGCGTCACGGCCGTCGCGGTCGCGGCGGTCGCCCTCCTCTTCGGCCAGGGCTTCGGCCCGTCGGTCGCCATCGGCCTCATCCTCGCCATGTCGTCCACGGCGATCGTGCTCCAGGCCCTCGCCGAGAAGGGCCTGCTGAAAAGCCCGCCGGGCGAGGCGACGTTCGCGGTCCTTCTGTTCCAGGACATCGCCATCATTCCGATCCTCGCCGTCATGCCGCTCCTCGGCGGCGCCGGCGCGTCGGAAGCCGCCCATGCGGACCCGACCCTCATCGACCGGCTGCCCGGTTGGGCCGCGGCTCTCACGGTGCTGGCGGCCGTGGCGCTGATCGTGGTCGCGGGCCGGCTCGCCCTCCGCCCGGTGCTCGACTTCATGGCCACCACGCGGCTGAGGGAGATCTTCACCGCCACGGCGCTCCTGCTCGTGGCGTCCACGGCTCTCCTCATGCAGAGCGTCGGTCTCTCGCCGGCGCTCGGCGCCTTCCTCGCCGGCGTGGTGCTCGCCGACAGCGAATACCGCCACGAGATCGAGACCGATATCGAGCCCTTCAAGGGACTGCTGCTCGGCCTCTTCTTCATCTCGGTCGGCGCGTCGATCAACGTGTCGCTCGTGCTCGCCGAGCCCGTTCTCCTCGCGGCGCTCGTCGCCGGGATCGTGGCCCTGAAGGCGCTCGTCCTCTACCCGATCGCCCGGGCCGCGAAGCTCGCCCGGTCGGACGCCGCCCTGATGGCGATCGCGTTGTCGCAAATCGGCGAGTTCGCCTTCGTGCTCCTCTCCTTCGCCGGCCAGAACCGCATCCTCGACGGCGGCACCGGCAGCCTGCTGACGGCGGCGGTCGCCCTCTCCATGCTGACGACGCCGGTGCTCTTCATCCTGTTCGAGCGCCTGACCGCCGGCCGGGCCGACCGCCCGGACGACCGCGCGCCCGACACCATCGAGGAGCGCAACCGGGTGATCATCGCGGGGTTCGGCCGCGTCGGCCAGATCGTCGGCCGCATCCTGATCGGCCGGGGCATCAAGGTGACGGTGCTGGAGCACGACGCCGAACAGCTGGAGGCGCTGCGTCGGTTCGGCTTCAAGCTCTACTACGGCGACGCACGGCGCCACGATCTCCTCCACGCCGCGGGCGCGGACGAGGCCTCTATCCTGGTGGTCGCCACCGACGACAAGGACACCACCGCCGCCATCATCGAGATGGCCCGCCGAAACTTCCCGCACCTGAAGATCATCGCCCGCGCGTTCGACCGGCCGCACGCCTACGAGCTGGAAGCGCTCGGCGCCGATTCCGTGGTGCGCGAAACGTTCGCCGGCAGCATCGAGATGGGCACGGAGACCCTGAAGGCGCTCGGCCTGCCGGGGTTCGAATCGGAGCGGATCGGCCGCATCTTCCGCCGCCACGACACGGAGACCATGCGCATCCTGCGCGAGATCCGCGGCAAGGTGGACCGCGACGCCTACGGCCTCGCCTTCCGGGAGCGGCGCGAGATGCTGGCGAACGTGCTCCAGCGCGATTTCCAGACGCTGCACGAGGTGGAGGACGCCGGCTGGGACGCGGAAAGCCTGCGCGAGGAGGTGCGGGGCGCGCGCTGAGCGGAAATCCTGCCCGAAACCCGCGCATCTGGCCGCATGCGGCGGCCTGAACCTTGACTTCCGCTAGGAAACCGGCCATGTGAGGGACGCGATCACTGTGCATCGCAACATCAGATGGTCGCGTGAACGACCGCTTCGGCCAAGAGCCTGAGGCGTCGCCGGACCGATTTTCCTGAATGGCCCATTCACGCGGGGCGTTCGACACCCGCGATATCGTACCGCGCCCCGCTTGGGACGCAGCGGTCGCCGTCGCTTATTCGAAAGACGGTTGCTTGACCTCTTTTTCTGACCTCGGCCTGTCCGAGCTGCTTCTGAAGGCCCTCGAGGACGAGGGTTACACCACTCCCACCCCGATCCAGGCCCAGGCCATCCCCGAGCTCCTCAAGGGGCGTGACCTGCTCGGCATCGCCCAGACGGGCACCGGCAAGACCGCGGCCTTCGCTCTGCCGATCCTCAACCACCTCGCCAAGGGCCGTCTGGCCCAGCCCCGGCGCGTGCGCTGCCTCGTGCTGTCGCCGACCCGCGAGCTGGCGACCCAGATCGCCGACAGCTTCAAGTCCTACGGCCGCTACATCCCGAACATCTCGGTCGCGACCGTGTTCGGCGGCGTCGGCCACCGGCCGCAGGAAGATCGTCTGCGCCGCGGCGTGGACGTGCTGATCGCCACCCCGGGCCGCCTGATGGACCACCTGGAGTCCGGCGCCGTCTCGCTCGACCAGACCGAGGTCTTCGTCCTCGACGAGGCGGACCAGATGCTCGACATGGGCTTCGTCCACTCGGTGCGGAAGATCGTGCGCGGCCTGAAGAAGGAGCGCCAGAGCCTGTTCTTCTCGGCCACCATGCCGAAGGAGATCGGCCAGCTCGCCGGCGACCTCCTGACCAACCCGGCCACGGTGACGGTGGCGCCTGTCGCCACCACCGCCGAGCGGGTCGCCCAGAAGATCATCCACATCGAGACCGCCGCCAAGCGGACGCTCCTGCGCGACGTGATCGTGGAGGAGAAGCCGGACCGCGTGCTCGTCTTCACCCGCACCAAGCACGGCGCCGACCGCGTCGTCCGGTCGCTGGAGCAGGACGGCATTGCGGCCGTGGCCATCCACGGCAACAAGAGCCAGGCCCAGCGCGAGAAGGCCCTCGCGGGCTTCAAGTCCGGCGCGACGCCGATCCTGGTGGCGACCGACATCGCCGCCCGCGGCATCGACGTCGACGGCGTCAGCCACGTGATCAACTTCGACCTTCCGAACATCCCGGAAAGCTACGTGCACCGCATCGGCCGCACGGCGCGCGCCGGGGCGAGCGGCATCGCCATCTCCTTCTGCGACCAGGAGGAGCGGGCGTACCTGAAGGACATCGAGAAGCTGACCCGGCAGAAGATCCCGGCCGAGGATCGTCGCGGCACCGTGGAGGTGCGGCACATGCCGCGCGCCGAGACAGACCGCGACGAGCGTGCCGCCCAGGGCGCCCGCGGCCCGCATCGCGGACGCGACGACGCCCGCGGCTCCGGCCGCCCGGGCGGCAGCCGCCCCGGCCAGTCGCAGCAGCGGCGCGGGGGCAAGCCCTCCGGCGGCGAGCACGGCCACCACACCCACGCCCGCGACGGCCGTCCCCAGGACCGGCAGGGCGACCGGACCGGCAAGCCCGCCGGCCAGCCCCGTCCGCAGCACCGGGACACCGGCGCCGCCGAGGCGAGCCTCGGCCGCGTCGGCTTCCTCGCCCAGCCGAGCCGTCCGCGGGACGCCGGCGGCCAGCCGCGCGGCGACGGACGGCGCGGCCGCGGCTGACGCTTCGCCGCCTTGACGACCTGACGACGAAAAGGCCCGCCGGATCCGATCCGGCGGGCCTTCTTTCTTCTCCGGCTGCGGCGCGGCATTCAGGCCGCGGCGACGGACTTCAGGAAGCCGTCGATCTCACGGTCGAGGCTCTCGGTGGCGCGGCCCACGGTGCCGGCCGCCTCCAGCACGCGGGTCGCGGAGGCGCTGGTCTCGCGCACGGCGGTGTCCAGGTCCTCGATGTCGGACGCGACCGTCTGGGTGCGGTTCGCCGCGCTCTCGATGTTCTGGCTGATCTCGCCGGTCGCGGCCCCCTGCTCCTCGATGGCGGACGCCATGGCGGCGGAATAGTGGTCCACGTCCACCATCACGGCGGAGATGCCAGCGATCGCCTTCACGGCCTCGCCGGTGGCGGCCTGGATGGCGGACACCTGGGCGGCGATCTCCTCCGTGGCCTTGGCGGTCTGGCTGGCGAGCGACTTCACCTCGCTCGCCACCACGGCGAAGCCCTTGCCGGCCTCCCCGGCCCGCGCCGCCTCGATGGTGGCGTTGAGGGCGAGGAGGTTGGTCTGTTCGGCGATCGCCTGGATCAGCGACACCACCTGGCCGATCCGGTCGGCGGCGGTCGCCAGCGTGCCGACCTTCTCGCTCGACACGCGCGCTCCCTCGGTAGCCTGACTGATGATCCGCGTGGTCTTGGACACCTGGGCGGCGATCTCCCCGATGGAGGCGGAGAGTTCCTCCGCCGCCGAGGCGACCGAGTTCACGTTGGCCGACGCGAGGCTGGACGCCGACCGCGCGCTGCCTGCCCGGGTGGCGCTCTGGGTCGCCACGGCGGTCAGTTCGATGGAGACGCGGCTGAGGTCCTGGGTCGCCGCGGTGGCGCCGGCGATCAGCGACCGGGATACGTCGCGGAAGGAGGCGATCAGCCGATCCACCTGTTCCTGGCGGCGCAGGCGCGCGGTCTGTTCCTCGGCCGACAGCCCTTCCAGGCGAGCGCGCTCGATGGCGCTGAGGCGGAACACCTCCACGGCGCGGGCCATGGCGCCGATCTCGTCCTTGCGGTCCGCGCCTTCGGCCTGCGTGCTGGTGTCGCCCTCGGCGAGCAGCCGCATGCGGTCGGTGATGACCTGGATCGGCCGGGCGATGGCGCGCGCGCCGAGCCAGACCACCAGGAGAACCACCGCCAGCGTGCCGACGGCGGTCAGCGCCATCGCGTTGCGGGCGGAGACCGCGCCGGCGACGAGCACGCTTTCCGGAATGCTCATGATCAGCGTCCAGCGCTCGTCCATGCCCGGGAAGCTCACTGTGGTGGCGGCCGTGAAATGGTGCGCGCCGTCGGCGTCCTCCACCACCTCGGCGACGGGCCGGCCCGCTGCGGCCTCCTTCAGGATGCGGCCGGTCAGCGGGTCGTCGGCCTTCTTGCCGAGAAGGGCGGCATCGCCATGAGCGATCCAGAGCTCGTCGGTGCCGACGAGGCGAACCGAGCCGACCTCGAACGGCCGCAGGGTGGAGACGAACTTCGCCACGTCCGTGAGCGCCAGGTCGGCGGTCAGGATGCCGGCGGGCTTGCCGGACGCGTGGATGACCATGCTGGCCGTGGTCATCAGCACGTCCTTGCCCTCGACCGGATAGATGTAGGGCGCGGTCAGGAGCGAGCGGTTCTCCCGGAGCGGCCGGTCGTACCAGCCTTCCGTGCCCGCCTCCTTGGTCATGATCAGCTTCTCCGCGCCGATCGAGCCGTCGGCCTTGCGGAAGAAGTAGGGCACGAAGCGGCCGGCCGCGTCCGAATAGGCGTGGCCGACGAAGTCCTTGTCGCGGCCGTCGAGCGCGTTCGGCTCGAAGGCGAGCGTCATGCCGATGAAGGCGGGATTGCCGGCGACCGTGTGCTTGACGAGTTCACCCAGGCTGTCGCGGTTCGTCGCCCCGGCGGACAACAGGCCCTCGACGCCGAGGGCCGTGGCCCTGGCGGTCGTCACGGCGCGGCCGATCTCCTCGGAGATGATGGCGGAATACTGGTTCAGAAGCGCCTCGGCTTCCGACCGGGCCGACCGTTCGGCCGAGGACGTCATGATCGCCGTACCGGCCCAGGCGATCACGACGACGGAAAGCGTAAACAGAAGCCCGGTCGACGACACCAGCTTGGAGCGGATGGACAGATCGGCAATGCGCATGTGAATCACCCATATGTGATTGTGCGCACAGGAATGACACTGATCCTCTTAAGAAATTCTCTTTCCCAAGAGCAGATGCACGCCGCACGCAATCATGCGGCGGACGCCTATTCGGCCGCCACCGCGTCCGGGGCGCCCGGCGCCGTCTGCCATCCGAGGTCCGGCAGCATCACCAGCCGGTTCCCCCTGAGATCGCTGGCGCAGACCAGGAAGCCGCGCTCCTCCATGTAGGCGAGGAGCCGACGGGCGCGGCCGGGCGACCGGGTGCCGTAGGCCTTGGCGATCTCCGAATCGGACGGACAGGGCGCCTTCTGGAGCGCGGCCCGGGCGATCAGCAGGAAGACGCCGCGGATGTCCTCCGGCAGCGACGCGGCGACGAGCGTCGCCTGGTCCCAGTCGGAGCTCTCCATCGACCCCTGTTCGACGCCCGCCCGGGCGATCGCCAGCCGGCGACGGAACGTGGGCAGGTCCGGCGGATCGCCCGGCACCCGGGCGATCCGGCAGCGGACCAGGAAGTCCTGGTAGAGGATGGACACGGACTGGAAGGCCGCCTCCGGCTCGGCGAGGAGAGCCGTCATGACCTCGTCGATGGCGGCCTCGCGCTCCACGTCGGCGAACAGGTCCGGCGCTTCCGGCGGCGGCGTCGGCTCCGGGCGCGACCGGGCGAGCTGCATCAGCACGTCCGACGTGGACACCGGCTGGGCCGCCGCGCGCGGAAGGAGTTCGCCCTCCTGACGCTTGAAGATGAGGTCCGCCGCATCCTCTGCGGGCTGGCCGGGCAGCGGCACCAGCTTCGGGCTTCCGCCCCGGCCCGTGGTCTCCACCGGGCCGATCTTCACCGGCTCCGGCTTGCGGGTCATGGCCGGCCCGAGCGCCACGAACTGGCCCCGGTCGAGGTTGCGGAAGGTCTCCGCCTGTCGACGGTCCATGCCGAGGAGGTCGGCGGCGCGGGCCATGTCGATGTCCAGGAAGGTCCGGCCCATGAGGAAGTTGGAGGCCTCCGCCGCCACGTTCTTGGCGAGCTTGGCGAGCCGCTGGGTCGCGATCACGCCCGCGAGGCCGCGCTTGCGGCCGCGGCACATGAGGTCCGTCATGGCCGCGAGGGACAGGCGCCGGGCCTCGTCGCCCACGTCGCCGGCGGCCGCGGGCGCGAACAGTTGCGCCTCGTCCACGACGACGAGCATCGGATACCAGTGGTCCCGCTCCGCGTCGAAAAGGCCCTTCAGGAAGGCGGCGGCCGCCCGCATCTGCCGGTCGACCTCGAGGCTTTCCAGGTTGAGGACGACCGAGACGCGGTGCTGGCGCACCCGGTTGGCGATGAGCGCCAGGTCGCGCTCCGTTCCGGAGGCGTCGATCACCACATGGCCGAACTTGTCGGCCAGGGTCACGAAGTCCCCTTCCGGATCGACGATGCACTGCTGCACCCACGGGGCGCTCTGCTCCAGGAGACGGCGGAGCAGGTGCGACTTGCCGGACCCGGAATTGCCCTGGACCAGAAGTCGGGTGGCGAGGAGCTCCTCCAGATCGACGGCCGCCCTCTGGCCGCTCGTCTTGGTGCCGATATCCACGCTGACCGTCATGATCACCAAAACCTCAACGCCCGCACGCTCCCGGCCCAGGTGGGCTGACCCGTTCCGGGACAACGGACGACCCTTTCCGATTCGCCGGTCCGAGGAAAGCGCGGCAGCTCCACTTCTCCACCGGGAAGGCTGCTCGGCAGTTCTGCCCGGCTAAACGGATGCATGAACACGAATCTGTGAAAAACAGTTTATGTGCCTGTTACCATTCACTTTTTGGGTGACGGTGAGTTCAACGACGGCCGTCTTTTGCAACGCCCAAGCTGGGTATATCTCAACGTCACCGGCCCGGGACCGAACGTCCCCGAACGGACTGGGAGGCGACCGGACGCGTTATCCGGCTCCGCCGACGCATAAAGGAATACCACTATGTCCAAGAGCATCATTGCCGCCGCTGCCGCCGCCGTCATTGCCGTCACCGCCGCCGCCCCTGCTTTCGCGTGGGATCCGGCCTATTCGAGCCGCGATCGCCAGGTCGAGCGCCAGGCCAACCGCGGCGTGGCCGCCTCGGCCGTCGCCACCAACGACGCCGGCGCTCCGATCGCCGTGACCGGCGCCTGGGATCCGTCCGAGACCAGCCGCGACCGCAGCCTGCGTGAGCGCGCCGAGAAGGTGCCGGCCTACACGGGCCAGGCCTACATCCCGACCCGCGATGGCTTCCTGACGGACTGATTTCGCGTTCCCGTCCGGAAGAACGAAGAGGGCGCCGACCCGGCCGGGTCGACGCCCTTTTTCCGTTCGCAAGAAGCGCCGGGTTTTGCACCGTCAGACGATCCCGCCGCCGCCGGCCTGCGACGCCGGCCGCTCGGCGGAAACCTTGGCCCGGTACCCGCTCGCCCGGTAGGTGGCGATCGGATCGAGGGCGCCGCCGTCCCGGCGCCGAGCCTCCGCCAGGATCGGGCCGACGTCGGTGCGGAAGCCGCTCTTCAGCGTCTCGGAGGCCATGATGGCGTCATTCGCCTCCTGATGGGCGGCGAGGGCCTGCCGGTCCACCAGAAGCGCCTGGGCGTAGGCCCGGCGGATCTCGTCCGCTGACCGGATCAGGCTTTCGATCGGATCCGTCACGTTGTGCGACTGGTCGATCATGTGGGCGAGCGGCGGCAGGCCCGCTCCCAGCTCCACGTCGACGAGCTCGTTGAAGACGAGGAACAGTCGGAACGGATCGACCGAGCCGGCGTCCAGGTCGTCGTCGCCATACTTGGAGTCGTTGAAGTGGAAGCCGCCGAGCCGGCCGAACTGGAGGAGGCGAGCGACGATCATCTCGATGTTCACGTTCGGCG
Source organism: Chthonobacter rhizosphaerae (assembly GCF_013839525.1). GTDB lineage: Bacteria > Pseudomonadota > Alphaproteobacteria > Rhizobiales > Pleomorphomonadaceae > Chthonobacter > Chthonobacter rhizosphaerae. The sequence continues at coordinate 98,719 of NZ_JACDIS010000012.1, read as the reverse complement.
CGTGGTGTCCGAGGTCGACGAGGCACTTGGCCTTCGGCCCGAGGCTCGTCGCCGCCAGATAGCTGCTGCCCCAGTCCTGGATCACGGTGGAATAGAAGGCCGGCTCGTACATCTTGTGCTCGATGAAGAGCGTCCAGTCGTCGGGCACGCGGGCGTAGACGGCCTGCATGGCCTCCAGATAGCGCTCGAAGGCGCGCGTGAGATGGCTCTGACCGGGGAAGTTCGAGCCGTCGCCGATCCAGACCGTGAGCGCCTTGGAGCCGAGCGCCCGGCCGATCTCGATGCACTCGATGTTGTGCTCCACCGCCATGCGGCGGACCGCCGGATCGGTGTGCGACAGCGAGCCGTACTTGTAGGACGGGCTCTGCCCCGGCTGGTCCTGGAAGGTGTTGGAGTTCATGGCGTCGAAGCCGAGGCCGAGGCTGTCGCCCTTGGCCTTCAGCTCGGCGACGTTCGCCGGCCGGTCCCACGGAATGTGCAGCGACACGGTGGGCGTGGCCCGGCCGAGCTGCTGGATCACCGCGCAGTCGACGAGCTTCTCGTCGATGCCGCGCGGCTCGCCGCCGCCGGGAAAGCGGGCGAACCGCGTCCCGCCGGTGCCGACGCCCCAGGACGGGACCGCCACATGGAAGCCGCGGACCGCCTCGATCACCCCTTCGACGTCCACGCCCCGACGGGCGAGGCGCGACGAGAGCGCGTCGAGGTCGGCGGCGTGGTCGCGGGCCCGGCGGTCGTTCTCCACCGCGATCAGGTCTTCCGAGATGGGTAGTGCGGACACGTTTGCCTCCCCTTTTGTGCTTCTTGTCCGGGCGCGCCCAAGCCCAGCGATCGCCCGCCATCGCGTGCGGGCGGCTGATCTCGCGTGCGGGCGGCCGAGCGGGACCCCTCCCCCTCCGAGGGAGGGATCCCGTCCGGTCAGCGCGTGAAGCTCTGGGCGTTGCCGGCGTCCACGTTGATGATGTTGCCGGTGGACTTGGCGGCGAGATCCGACGCCAGGAAGTAGACCGCCTCGGCGATGTCCTCCGGGAAGACGGAGAGCTTCAGCATGGAGCGCTTGCGATAGTGCTCCTCCAGGTCATCCGGCTGCAGGTTGTAGGCGGCCGCGCGCTGCTCGCGCCATTCGCCGGTCCAGATCTTGGAGCCGCGCAGCACCGCGTCCGGGTTCACCACGTTCACCCGGATGCCGACGTCCGCTCCTTCCAGGGCGAGGCAGCGGGCGAGGTGGATTTCCGCCGCCTTGGCGGTGCAGTAGGCCGACGCGCCCGGCGAGGCCGCGAGGCCGTTCTTGGACGCGATGAACACAACCGAACCGCCCAGCTTCTGGCCGCGCATGAGGCGGAACGCCTCCCGCGCCACCAGGAAATAGCCCTTCGCCAGGATGTCGATGTTGCGGTCCCACATGGCGAGCGTGGTCTCCTCCACCGGAGCGGAGGACGAGATGCCGGCGTTGGAGACCAGGATGTCGAGCCCGCCGTAGTCCACCACCGCGCGGGTGAAGCCGTCGGCGACCGCCGCCTCGTCGGTGACGTCGAGCGGGACGGAGCGCACGTGGTCGGCCCCGTAGGCCTTGGCGAAGGTCGTTCGGGTCTCGTCGAGAGCGGCCGCGTCGATGTCGGTCAGCACCACGCAGGCGCCCTCCGACAGCAGCTTGGCGGCGATCGCCCGGCCGATGCCGCCGGCGGCGCCGGTGACGAGCGCGACCCGTCCGACGAGCGACTTCGGTTTCGGCATGCGCTGGAGCTTGGCCTCTTCCAGAAGCCAGTATTCGATGTTGAACGCCTCCTGCTCGGAGAGGCCCACATAGGTGTCCACGCTGGAGGCGCCGCGCATCACGTTGATGGCGTTGACGTAGAATTCGGCCGCGATCCGGGCCGTCGCCTTGTCGCGGGCGAAGGAGATCATGCCGACGCCGGGCACCAGATAGATGACCGCGTTCGGGTCGCGGATGGCCGGGCTGTCGGGATGTCTGCAGCGGTCGTAGTAGCCGGTGTAGTCGCCCCTGTAGGCGGCGATCGCGCCGTCGAGGCCGCCGAGCACCTCGTCGAGGTTGCCCTTGGCGGGGTCGAAGTCAAGGACCAGCGGCCGGATCTTGGTGCGCAGGAAATGGTCCGGGCAGGACGTGCCGAGAGCGGCGAGCGGCTTCAGGTTCCGGCTGTTCACGAACTCCAGCACCGCCGGGCTGTCGTCGAAGTGGCCCACCTTGCGCTCGGCCGCGCTGATCCGCTGGCGGATCGCCGGCAGCAGGCGTGCGGCGACCGCGCGGCGCTCCGCGTCGCCGAGCGACGACACCGACGCGCCGCCAAACGCCGCCTGCCCGCGGGTCCTGGTGTCGAAGTAGCGGATCGCCGTGTTGATGATCCGCAGCGTGGTCTCGTAGGACTCCTTCGCGGTGTCGCCCCAGGTGAAGAGCCCGTGGCTCTCCAGCACCACGCCCTTAGCGGTCGGGTTGTCGCGGGCGAACTCGGACAGGTCGAGGCCGAGCTGGAAGCCCGGGCGGCGCCACGGCAGCCAGCCGATCTCGTCGCCGAAGATCTCCTTCGTGAGCGCACGGGAGTTGGCGGTCGCCGCGATGGCGATCACCGCGTCGGGGTGCATGTGGTCCACGTGCCGGTAGGGCACATAGGCGTGGAGCGGCGTGTCGATGGACGCGGCGCGCGGGTTGAGGTTGAACGTGCAGTGGGGCAGGTAGCCCACCATCTCGTCCTCGTGCTCGACCCCGCGGTAGAGACCTTTCAGCTGCTCCAGCTTGTCCATGTAGAGGGTGGCGAACCCGTCCAGCTTCATGGTGCCGACGTCGCCGCCGGAGCCCTTGACCCAGAGGACGACCACGTCCTCGCCCGTCAGCGGATCCTTGTGCACGACCTTGGCGGAGGTGTTGCCGCCGCCGTAGTTGGTGATGCGCTTGTCGCCGCCGAGGAGGTTGGACCGGTAGAGGAGCCGGCCGGGCTCGTCGAGGGTCGCGGCATGGGCCTCGTCCCAGCGGTTCTCCAGGAGCTGGATATCGGCCACGTCGGCCATCGGCGCCTCCCAAACATCATGATTTCTTGGCGGTGGACGGACCGGCGACACGATAATCGTCGCCACTCCCGGCCCGTCGTTGGACGAGAGAAGATATCGCGCAGCCGGACACGGCCTGTCAATCGCAACCGGTCATTTTCGATCATTTTGCACCGCAGCATGACGTTTTTTGACTGAAGCTGATTGACAACGAACCACTCAACCGATTTGATCGCAGCCAAGGGAGGGGTGCATGCACGAACGTGAGCGCCAGCGGATCATCTTGAGCGCCGTCCAGGAACGGCCCGTCGCGACGGTGCAGGACATCGTCGAGCTGACGGGCGTATCGGAAGCGACGATCCGCCGGGACATCGCCGCCCTCGCCCTCCAGGGTCGCCTGCGCAAGGTGCGCGGCGGCGCCGAGGCCTTGCATCCGCCGCAGATCGGCACGCTGACCGCCCGCCCGTTCCGGGTCAGCGAATCCGTCAACATCGCTCAGAAGCGCGCAATCGCACGCGAGGCGGTGAAGCTCTGCCAGGACGGCGACAGCATCATCATCAACGGCGGCACGACCACCTTCCAGATGGTCCACCACCTCGCCGGCCGCCGCCTCCAGGTGCTGACCAACTCCTTCGCGATCGCCGAGCACCTGGTGAAGAACACCAAGTGCACCACCATCGTGCCGGCCGGCGCCGTCTACCGGGAGCAGAACATCATCCTGTCGCCGTTCGAGAACGACGGCACCGCGCACTTCTACGCCAAGCGCATGTTCATGGGCGCCCAGGGCGTCTCGCCGCTCGGCATCATGGAGAGCGACAGCCTGATCATCCAGTCCGAGCAGCGCCTGATGCGGCAGGCGGACGAGCTCGTGCTGCTCGTCGACAGCTCCAAGTTCCAGACCCGCTCCAGCCTGATCCTGTGCCCGCTGGAGCGGGCCACCACCATCGTCACCGACGACGCCGTCACGGACGAGGCGCGCCGGATGATCGAGACCGCCGGCATCACGCTCGTCATCGCGGAGATCGAGGGCGCCGCCGACCGGAAGAGATCTTCGTCCGTCGCCTGACCGCCGGAGGGAGAGCCGGGGACGAACCCGGTTCCGGCGCGATGAGGCGGGCGGGATGAAATGCACCACCAGGGAGGAAAGACATGTCGTTTCTGAAGACACTTGCCCTCGGCACGGCGCTCGCCGCCGCGCTCATCGCCGGCCCCGCGCAGGCGGAAAACGTCAAGGTGGCCCTCGTCGTGAAGGCGCTCGGCATCGGCTTCTTCGAAGCCGCCAAGAAGGGCGCCGAGGAGGCCGCCAAGGAAGTCGGTGACATGGAGATCATCTACACCGGCCCGACCTCCACCACCGCCGAAGGCCAGATCGAGGTGATCAACGCCCTGATCGCCCAGCGCGTGGACGCCATCGCGATCTCGGCCAACGACAAGGACGCGGTCGCGCCGGCCCTGAAGAAGGCCATGGACCGCGGCATCAAGGTGATCTCGTGGGATTCCGGCGTGGCGCCGGAAGGCCGCCTGGTGCACCTCAACCCGTCGTCCAACTCGCTGATCGGCAACCAGCTCCTGAAGCTCGCTCAGGCGGCCCTGCCCGAAGGCAAGGGCGACATCGCCATCCTGTCGGCGACCGCCACCTCCACCAACCAGAACACCTGGATCGAGGAGCTGAAGAAGGCCCAGCCGAACTATCCGGGCATCAACGTGGTGACGACCGTCTACGGCGACGACCTCGCCGACAAGTCGTATCGCGAGACCCAGGGCCTCCTGCAGACCTACCCGAACGTGAAGGTGATCGTGGCGCCGACCTCCGTCGGCATCGTGGCCGCCGCCCAGGCGGTCTCCGACGCCGGCAAGGTGGGCGAGGTCTTCGTCACCGGCCTCGGCCTGCCGTCCGAAATGGCCGGTCATGTGAAGTCGGGCGCGTCCAAGTCGTTCTCGATCTGGAACCCGATCGACCTCGGTTATTCCGCGGCCATGATCTCCTACCACATCGTCAAGGGCACCGCGAAGGGCGAGCCGGGCGAGACCATCCCGATCGGCCGCGTGGGTCAGGTCGCGTTCGACGGGAACGGCGAAGGCGCCATGGCGGACCCCTTCACCTACGACGCCAGCAACGTCGAGGAATTCGCCAAGATCTTCTGATCCTAGGCGATCTTGGCGGCCGGCGGCCGCCAGGCGTTCCGTCCGGCCTCGCGCCGGATCTGCCCGCCGGTGCGCCGTCCGCGCGCCGGCGGAGCAAGCCGCACCAGACGGCAGCCTTTTGAGAAGACGTCCCCCATGAACATGCTGAACCAGTCCGTCGCTCTTGCCGCGCCGATCCTGGAGATGCGCGGCATCTCCAAGAGCTTCCCAGGCGTGCAGGCCCTCGCCGACGTGGCGCTCACCCTGCGCCCCGGCCGGGTAACCGCGCTCATCGGCGAGAACGGCGCCGGCAAGTCGACGCTGGTGAAGATCCTCACGGGCATCTACCGGCCCGACGCCGGCGAGATCCTGATCGACGGGACGCCCACGCGCCTCGAGACCGCGGCCGACGCCCAGGCCGCCGGCATCACCGCCATCCACCAGGAGACGGTGCTCTTCGACGATCTGTCGGTGGCGGAGAACATCTGGCTCGGCCACGCGCCCAGGAACCGCCTCGGCCTCGTGGACTGGTCGGCCATGCGGGCCCGCTCGGCCGCCCTCCTCCACTCGGTGGACGCCGACATCGACCCGCGCACCCGCCTGAAGGACCTCTCCATCGGCCAGCGGCACCTCGTCGCCATCGCCCGCGCCCTCTCGGTGGAGAGCCGCGTGGTCATCATGGACGAGCCGACGGCCGCCCTCTCCCACAAGGAGGTGGAGGATCTGTTCCGGATCATCGGGCGGCTGAAGGCGAAGGGAAAGGCCATCCTCTTCATCAGCCACAAGTTCGAGGAGGTCTGGCGCATCGCCGACGACTTCGCCGTCTTCCGCGATGGCAAGGCGGTCGGCGCGGGCGGCCTCGCCGACGTGACCCACAGCGACCTCGTGCGCATGATGGTCGGCCGGTCCGTGGACCAGGTCTTTCCGAAGACGCCCGCGCGCATCGGCGAAACGATCCTCAAGGTGGAGGGCTACTGCCACCCGACGGAATTCGACGGCGTCTCCTTCGCGCTCCGTCGCGGCGAGATCCTGGGTCTCTACGGGCTTGTCGGCGCCGGCCGGTCGGAGCTCTGCCAGGCGCTCTTCGGCGTCACCCGGCCGAGCGCCGGCGCGCTGACGCTGGAGGGCCGGCCGATCACCGTCCGCTCGCCGGCGGAGGCGATCCGCGCCGGCATCGTCTACGTGCCCGAGGAGCGCGGGCGCCATGGCGCCATCCTGCCCATGGCGATCGTGGAGAACGTGTCTCTGCCCTCGCTTCACCGCACGGCGCGGCGCGGCTTCATCCGCATGGCCGAGGAGTTCGCCCTCGCGCGCACCTACGCGGAGCGGCTGGACCTGAGGGCCTCCTCGCTCAGCCAGCCCGTCGGCACTCTGTCCGGCGGCAACCAGCAGAAGGTGGTGATCGGCAAGTGGCTCGCCACCGGTCCGAAGGTCATCATTCTCGACGAGCCCACCAAGGGCATCGACATCGGCTCCAAGGCCGCCGTCCACGCCTTCATGAGCGAACTCGCCGGCGAGGGCCTCGCGGTCATCATGGTGTCGAGCGAGATCCCCGAAATCCTCGGCATGGCCGACCGGGTGGTCGTGATGCGCGAGGGCCGCATGGCCGGCGCCTTCGACCGGGAGGGCCTGACGCCGGAAGTCCTCGTCCGCGCCGCCACGGGCAACGAGGGAGGCGCGTGATGGGTGGTGGACCGGTCAAGCGCGCCGCGAAGTCGGTGCGGTGGGGAGAAAACAAAAGCGCTGAACGCCCACCCATCATGGTCCGAGCGGGGACTTGGCGCGACGGTGACCGTGAAGCCGTTCCGGCGAACATGGCCTCCACCTTCGCGGACCATGACGCTGGAGCGGTCGCCCTCCCCTCCGCCTTCGCCCTCCGCTCCGCGTCCGCCGCATTCGGCTCCGGGAACCTCCTGCCATGCTGAAATCGCTCTTCGCCCGGCGCGAGGCGCTGCTGCTCGTCGCGATGGCGCTGCTCCTCGTGGTCATCACGAGCCGCTTCCCGGCCTTCGCGAGGCCGGCGAACCTTGCGGCCGTGTTCAACGACACCGCCATCCTGATGATCCTCGCGCTCGGCCAGACGGCGGTGATCCTCACCCGGTCGATCGACCTTTCGGTCGCCGCCAACCTGGCCTTCACCGGCATGATCGTCGCCATGCTGAACGAGGCGAACCCGGACCTGCCGCTGGCCCTGCTGGTCCTCCTGTCGGCCGGCGTCGGCCTCCTGCTCGGCGCCTTCAACGGGCTGCTGGTCTGGAAGCTCGACATGCCGCCGATCGTCGTCACCCTCGGGACGCTCACCATCTACCGGGGCATGGCGTTCGTGGTCTCCGGCGGCGAGTGGGTGAACGCCCACGAGATGACGCCGGTGTTCCTGGAGACACCCCGCACGCTGGTGGCGGGCCTGCCGGTGCTGACGTGGGTGGCGCTCGCCGTGATCATCGGGGCGACCGTCCTCTTCACCCGCACCAACGTGGGCCGCGCCTTCTACGCCACCGGCGGCAACCCGACCGCCGCGATCTATGCCGGCGTCGACGTGGGGCGCACGCGCTTCCTGGCCTTCTGCCTGTCCGGCATGCTGGCCGGCCTCTCCGGCTATCTCTGGGTCGCCCGGTACGCGGTCGCCTACGTGGACATCGCGGCCGGGTTCGAGCTCGACGTGGTGGCCGCCTGCGTGATCGGCGGCGTCTCGATCGCGGGCGGCATCGGGTCGGTCGGCGGCGCGGTCCTCGGCGCGCTCTTCCTCGGCCTGATCAAGAACGCCCTGCCGGTCGTCAACGTGTCGCCCTTCTTCCAGATGGCCATCTCCGGCGCGGTCATCATCGCCGCCGTGGCGATCAACGCCCGGGCGGAGCGTCGCAAGGGCCGCATCATCCTGCGCCCGACCGGCGCCACCGCGGGAGCCGCCTCATGACCACCGCCGCCTCGCCCACCCGCCGGACGATCCCGGACCGGCTCGACGGCCGGATGTCGCGCGCGCTGAAGAGCTGGGAGGCGCTGCTTCTCGTCGTGGCCGTGGCGATCTTCATCGCCAACAGCCTGGCGTCCCCCTACTTCCTCGATCCCTGGAACCTGTCGGACGCCACGTTCAACTTCACCGAAAAGGCCGTCATCGCCGTCGCCATGGCCTTCCTGGTGATCGCCGGCGAGATCGACCTGTCGGTCGCCGCCATCATCGCGCTCGCCTCCACCGCCATGGGGGCGGCCGCCCAGATGGGCGTCGGCGCGCCGGGGCTGGTCGCCATCGGCCTCGGCGTGGGGCTTGCCTGCGGGGCGTTCAACGGCCTTCTGGTCACCCGCTTCGGCCTGCCGTCGATCGTCGTCACCATCGGCACCATGAGCCTCTTCAGGGGCATCGCCTACGTCACCCTGGGCGACCAGGTCTACAAGGGATACCCGGCCGACTTCGCCTGGTTCGGCCAGGGCTACGTGTGGTGGGTGATCTCGTTCGAGCTCGTCTTCTTCCTCGCCGTTGCGCTCGTCGGCGGCATCGTGCTCCACCGCACCACCTTCGGCCGCAAGGTCTACGCCATCGGCAACAACCCGCTCGGGGCCACCTTCTCGGGCATCCCGGTGGAGCGCATCAAGTTCACCCTGTTCCTGATGACGGGGCTTGCCGCCGGCGCCGCCGCCGTCATGCTGACCTCCCGGCTCGGGTCCACCCGGCCGTCGATCGCGTTCGGCTGGGAACTGGAGGTCGTCACCATGGTGGTGCTCGGCGGCGTCAGCATCCTCGGCGGGTCCGGCACCATCCCGGGCGTCGTCATCGCGGCCTTCGTGATGGGGCTCGTGACCTTCGGCCTCGGCCTTCTCAACGTGCCGGGCATCGTCATGTCCATCGTGATCGGCGCCATGCTGATCACCGTCATCGCGCTGCCGATCCTCGCCCGCCGGGTCGCCGCCCGTCGCCAGTCGTCCAACCGGGGAGCCGCCTGATGACCGATCGCTCCACCCACGAGAAATACGCCTTCAAGATGATGCTGAATCCCGGCATGGCCGAGGACTACCGGCAACGGCACGACGCGATCTGGCCGGAGCTCGCCGCCCTTCTCAGGGACGCCGGGGTGAGCGACTACTCCATCCACCTGGACGAGGAGACGAACATCCTGTTCGCCGTCCTCTGGCGCCGGCGCGACCACGCCATGGCCGACCTGCCGAACCACCCGGTGATGCGGCGCTGGTGGGCGCACATGCGGGACATCATGGCGGTGAAGCCCGACGACGAGCCCGTCGCCGTGCCGCTGCGCACCGTGTTCCACATGGACTGACGCCGGAGAGCCCGATGACCCGCCTCGTGGCCGTGCTCGACATCGGCAAGACCAACGCCAAGCTGGTGGTGCACGACGTCACGACCGGCGCGGACGTGTTCGTCCGCACCACGCCCAACAAGGTCCTGCCCGGCCCGCCCTATCCGCACTTCGACACGGACGGCCTCCACGCCTTCGCGCTCGCCTCCCTGAAGGCGGCCGCGGAGGAGCACCGGATCGACGCGGTTTCGATCACCACCCACGGCGCGTCGGCGGCCCTGATGGCGGGCGACGACCTCGCCCTGCCGGTGCTCGACTACGAGCATGACGGCCCGGACACCCTCGCCGACGCCTATGACGCGGCACGGCCGGCCTTCGCGGAGACCTATTCGCCGCGGCTCGCCTGCGGCCTCAACGTGGGCGCGCAGCTGTTCTGGCTGGAGCGGGCGTTTCCGGAGGCGTTCGCCAGGGTCACGGCCATCGTGCCCTATCCGCAGTACTGGGCCTTCCGGCTGACCGGCGTGCTCGCCGCGGAGGTGACGTCGCTCGGCTGCCACACGGACCTCTGGCGGCCCGCGACGGGCGCGCCCTCCTCGCTGGCGGACGCGATGGGCTGGGCCGGGCTGCTGCCGCCGGTCCGCTCCGCCTTCGACGCCCTCGGGCCCATCGCGCCGGCGATCGCGGCGCAGACCGGCCTGCGGCCGGGGACCCCGGTCCATTGCGGCATCCACGACAGCAACGCCTCGCTCCTCCCGCACCTCCTCACCCGCGAGACGCCCTTTTCGGTGGTGTCCACCGGCACCTGGGTGGTGATCTTCGCGGTCGGCGGCGAGCCGAACGGCCTCGACGCCGCGCGCGACACCCTCGCCAACGTGGACGCCTACGGGCGGCCGGTACCGGGCGCGCGCTTCATGGGCGGGCGCGAGATGGAGATGCTGACCGCCGGCAAGGCCGAGGCGCCGGACGCCGCGACCGTGGACCGGGTGATCGCCGACGGCGTCATGGCCCTGCCCACCTTCGTGCCGAAATCCGGCCCGTTCCCGTCGAAACCCGGCCGCTGGACACGCGACCCCGGCACCCTGTCGCCGGCCGAGCGGACGGCGGCAGCGAGCCTCTACGCCGCCCTGATGACCGCCACCGGCCTTTCGCTCGCCAACGCCGACGGGCCGATCGTCGTGGAAGGGCCATTCGCCCGGAACCGCCTGTTCGCCGCCGCGCTCTCCGCCGCGGCGGGGCGCCCTGTCCTGCCCTGCGAGGGCGCGACCGGCACCAGCGCCGGCGCCGCCCTCCTGGCGCTCGGCCCGGACGGACGGCCGGCGCGGCTGATGGAGCCGAACCCGGTCGAGCCGCTCGGCGGCGGCTTCCCTCAATACGCGGACCGCTGGCGGGCCGCCGTGGCGGGCTGAGACCGGGCGCGGCCCGATCTGCGCCTTGCCGCGTTCCCGGGCACGCCCGCCTTGCTCCGGCGGGCGGGCCGGCGTACCGGAACCGGATCGGACGAGCGTTCCAACGAAGGATGATTCGGGTGGCGGACGGGCTCTTTCTCGGGATCGACGGCGGCGGAACGGTCTGCCGGGCGCGGCTGGCCGACGCCTCCGGCCGGGTGCTCGGCGAAGGGGCCGGCGGCCCCGCCAACATCACCACGGCCTTCGACCTCGCGATCGAGAGCATCCTCACCGCCAGTCGCGCCGCCCTGGCGGCGGCCGGCCTTGGCGAGGAGGCCCTCGCCCGCACCAGCGGCGGATTCGGCCTCGCGGGCGGCAACGCGCCGGTGGCGGCGCGGCGATTCCTCGCCCATCCGCTGCCGTTCGCCCATGTGGCGGTGGCCTCCGACGCGGATATCGCCTGCCTCGGCGCCCACGGCGGCGGCGATGGCGGCATCCTGATCCTCGGCACCGGCAGCCAGGGCGTCGTCCGCGTGGGCGACCGCACCGCGACCGTGGGCGGCTGGGGCTTCATGGTGTCGGACACCGGGTCCGGCGCCACGCTCGGCCGCCGGGCCCTTCGCCGGGCGCTGCTCGGGTTCGAGGACGTGGAAAGCCGCTCGGCCTTCACCGACGCCCTGATGGCCGTCTTCGACGACGACCCGGCCGGCCTGCTCGCCTGGAGCCTGACGGCGCTGCCCCGCGACTGGGCGCGCCATGCCCCGCTGGTGTTCGAGCACGCCCGCGCCGGCGACCCGATCGCCCTCATGCTCGTGCGCCAGTCGGCCGACGACATCGGCCGCCTCCTGGACCGGATGATGCAGCTCGGCGCCCGCCGGATCTCGCTCATGGGCGGCGTCGCCGAGCCGCACCGGCCCTACCTCCACGCCCGGTTCGAAACCGTGCTGGTGCCCCCCCGCGGCGACGCCCTCGACGGTGCCCTGACGCTCGCGGGCTTGCCCAGGGCGACCTGAGGCGCTTCTTGGAGCATTCTCCGACCAAGGTGCACGACCTGATCGATGAGAGAATGCTGCAAGGTATTCACCTGGAGCGATTTCTTGTCGACCTGACGATTCCGTCCGGTCGGAAAGCGGTCTAGAGACGAGCGGGGGCGTTCGAGGCGACGCGACGAGGAGTTGCTGACAATCATGACCCACCAGACCGCCATGGCGCGCGAAACCGCCGAGGCCCCGGAGGCCGTCGCGCGGCTCATCGACCGCGAGCACGGCCGCATCGCGGACCTCGGCCGCCGCATCCGCGAACTCGATCCGCCGGTGGTGGCGACGTGCGCCCGCGGCTCGTCCGATCACGCAGCCGGCTATCTCAAATATGCCCTGGAACTGACCACGGGCGTTCCCGTCGCGTCCATCGGCCCGTCCGTCGCGTCGGTGTACGGCGCGCCGCTGCGCCTGACGGGCGGCGTGCTCGTCACCATCTCGCAGTCCGGCAAGAGCCCGGACGTGGTGGCCCTGCAGGCGGCGGCCAAGCGCTCCGGAGCCCTGACCGTGGCCTTCGTCAACGTGGAGGCGAGCCCGGTCGGCGAGGCGGCGGACGTCACAATCCCGCTTCACGCCGGGCCGGAGACGAGCGTGGCTGCCACCAAGTCCTTCATCGCCAGCGTGGCCGCCGCCGCCGCCCTGACGGCGGCCATCACGGGCGACGCGGCTCTCGAAGCCGCCGTGCGCCGGCTGCCGGAGACGCTGGCGGGCGCCCTCAAGACCGACTGGTCGGCCGCGGACGAGACCTTCCGTACCGCCGGTTCGCTGTTCGTGGTCGGCCGCGGACCGGGCTTTCCGATCGCCCAGGAGACCGCCCTCAAGGCCAAGGAGACCGCCGCCATCCATGCGGAGGCCTTCTCCACCGCCGAGGTGATGCACGGGCCGCTGCGTCTGGTGGAGAACCGCTTCCCGGTGCTCGCCCTGGCGCCAGACGACCGGGCCGCCGAGGCGAACCGCGACGGCATCGGGCGCCTGATCAAGGCGGGCGGCACCGTGTTCACCGCGACGGCCATCGACATGCCGGGCACCCGGCTGGCGACCATGCCCACCGGCCACGGCCTCACGGATCCGATCTCGATCGCCCTCTCCGTCTACAGGTTCATGGAGCGGGTCACCCGGGCGCGCGGCCTCGATCCGGACGCGCCGCTCAATCTCGCCAAAGTGACGGAGACCGTCTGATGGGCGTCGTGGAGGCGCTCGTCGGCGCGACCGTGTTCGACGGCGAGACGCGGCGGCACGGCGTCGCCGTGCTGGTCACCGACGGGCGCATCGCCGCCGTGCTGCCGGAGCACGCGGTGCCGGCCGGCGCCGTGGTCACCGACCTCGGCGGCGGGCTGCTGACGGCCGGCTTCATCGACGCCCAGGTCAACGGCGGCGGCGGCGTGATGCTGAATGACGGCCCGACCGCCGACGCCATGGCGGCCATCGCCCGCGCCCATCGGCCATACGGCACCACCGCCCTCCTGCCGACCCTCATCACCGACACGCCCGCCGCCACGGCGGCCGCCATCGCGGCGGCGATCGAGGCGGCGCCGACCCGTCCGGGAGTGATCGGCCTGCACCTGGAAGGCCCTCATCTCGCCCCGGCGCGCCGAGGCGCCCATGTGGCGGAGCTCATGCGGCCGCTGACCGAGGCCGACGCGGACCAGCTGGTCGCCGCCACCGAGGCGATCGGCGTCCTGATGGTGACGGTCGCGGTGGAGCAGGCCCCTCCCCGGCTGATCCGCCGGCTCGCCGACGGCGGCGTCGTCGTCAGCCTCGGCCACACGGACGCCACCTATGACGACGTCGTGCGCGCCGTGGACGCCGGCGCCCGAGGGGCGACCCATCTCTTCAACGCCATGAGCCCGCTCGGCCATCGCGCCCCCGGCATGGCCGGCGCGGCGCTCGACGCCGGATCGCTCTGGTGCGGGCTGATCGCCGACGGCCACCACGTGCATCCGGCGACGCTCGGCATCGCGATCCGGGGCAAGCGCGGACCGGGCCGGTGCTTCCTGGTGACCGACGCCATGTCGACCGTCGGGACCGAGGGCACGACCTTCCTGCTCAACGGCCGGACCGCCAGGCGGGAGAACGGCCGGCTGACCCTGGACGACGGGACCCTCGCCGGCGCCGACATCGACATGGCCGCCTCGGTCCGTCTGCTCGTGGAGCGGGTGGGAGTCGATGCGGACGAGGCGCTGCGGATGGCGAGCGCCTGGCCGGCCGACTACCTGGGCATCGCCGAGATGCGCGGCCGCATCCGCGCCGGGCTCCAGGCCGACCTCGTCCATCTGTCCGACAGGCTGGAGGTGAAGGCCACCTGGATCGCGGGGGAACGGGACGAGGCTTGAGGTCGTCCAGGATCACGCGGCTCTTCGTCTCCTACCGGTATCCCTGCTCGCCGGGCTTGTGGAGCTTCGGGCCGCGTTCCTCGATCTTCTCCGGCGCCAGATCCACCGGCACGTTCGGTGCCTCGGTGATGGTCGTCCAGCGCGGGGCCGGGTTGTAGGCCCACTTGACGGCGTTGCGGAGCACCTGCCGAACGTTCGGGTCGTAATAGGTCGGGTAGGTCTCGTGGCCGGGGCGGAAGTAGAACATCCTGCCGGCGCCGCGTTGCCAGGTGAGGCCGGAACGGAACACCTCGCCCCCCTGGAACCAGGACAGGAACACCGTCTCCATCGGCTCCGGCACCGAGAAGGGCTCGCCGTACATCTCCTCGTTCTCCAGGACGAAGCTCTCCGGCAGGCCGGCCGCGATCGGGTGGCCCGGATTGACGGTCCAGATGCGCTCGCGCTCTCCGGCCTCGCGCCACTTGAGGGCGCAGGGCGAGCCGGTGAGGCGCTTGAAGATCTTGGCGAAATGACCCGAGTGCAGGACGATCAGCCCCATGCCCTGCCAGACGTGGTGGGCGACCCGCTCCACCACATGGTCGGACACGTCGCCATGGGCCTTGTGCCCCCACCACAGAAGGACGTCGGTGACCGCGAGCCGCTCCTCGGTGCAGCCGTGTTCCGGATCCTGCAGGGTGACGGTGGTGGCCTCGATCACCTCGTCCTCGTTAAGGCCGGCCGCGATGGCGGTGTGCATGCCGTCCGGATAAATGGAGCGGACCGTCTCGTTGAGGGTCTCGTGGACGTTCTCGCCGAAGACGAGGGTGCGGATGGTCATGCGTCTCACCTCGACAGTCTCGGATCGGGGATCGCGGCCTCGCGGGCGGGCCGCTTCCAGGGAAACGGCACGCCCGCGGTTTTGTTCGCATCGCCAAGCAAGAGTTCAGCGCTGCGGTCCCTGACGCTCCGCGGAGGCGGCCCAGATGTTGACGCCGCCCTCCACCGCGTGGGTGTCGATCTCGGCCAGGTCCTCCGGCGAGAAGTCCGGGTTCTTCAGCGCGGCCACGCAGTCCACCACCTGCTCCGGCCGGCTCGCGCCGATGAGCGCCGACGTCACCCGGCCGCCGCGGAGCACCCACGCGATGGCCATCTGGGCGAGGGTCTGGCCCCGCCGCTCGGCGATGGCGTTGAGGGCCTTAATGCGGCGGAGGTTGTCCTCCGACAGGAAGCTCTGCTTCAGGCTGCCGTTCTTGGCGGCCCGGCTGTCTTCCGGCACCCCGCCGAGATACTTGGTGGTGAGCATGCCCTGGGCCAGCGGTGAGAACACGATGGAGCCGATGCCCTCGCCGTCCAGCGTGTCGAGGAGGCCGTCGTCCTCGATCCACCGGTTGATCATGGAATAGCTCGGCTGGTGGATGAGGCAGGGCGTGCCGAGCCGGCGCAGGATCGCGGCCGCCTCGCGGGTGCGCTGGGCGTTGTAGGACGAGATGCCGGCGTAGAGCGCCTTGCCGGACCGGACCGCGTGGTCGAGCGCGCCCATGGTCTCCTCGAGCGGCGTGTTCGGGTCGAACCGGTGCGAATAGAAGATGTCGACATAGTCGAGCTTCATCCGCCTAAGGCTCTGATCCAGCGAGGAAAGCAGGTACTTCCGGCTGCCCCATTCGCCATAGGGGCCCGGCCACATGCGATAGCCGGCTTTGGTCGAGATGACGAGTTCGTCGCGGTAACCGGCAAAGTCGGCCCTCAGGATCTCGCCGAACGCGGTCTCGGCGGAGCCCGGCGGCGGGCCGTAGTTGTTGGCGAGATCGAAATGGGTGATGCCGAGGTCGAAGGCGGTTCGGCAGATGTCGCGGGCGTTGGCGAACGACTTGTCCTCGCCGAAATTCTGCCAGAGGCCGAGGGAGACGGCGGGCAGGTGCAGGCCGCTGCGACCGACCCGGTTGTAGATCATCTCGCCATAGCGTTCGGGATTGGGCAGGTGGCTCACGGGGGCATGCTCCTCATCGGGACGGGCCGGCATGGCGGCCGGGGCCGGACTATGGAGCTTCCCCCTCCCGTCGCGCAATCGATGGTTCCGACGAGTTCCGGACAGGCGGTCCGACTGCCTCCGACGACCGGACCGCCTGCCAAGCTCTTTCAGGCAAACACGAAATCGGACGACGAGAGGACGAGCGCGTTGGCGCCCGTCAGCCGTATCGTGTCGTCGGTGCCGGCGACGCCGATCACCTGGTCGGAACCGGAGGTGGCGAAGGTGAGGGATCCGAAGCCGAGACCGAGGCCCTTGAAGCTGATCCGGTCGAGGCCCGCGACGAAGTCCGTGATGGTGTCGGAGCCGAAATTCGCCGCGAACCGGAACAGGTCGGAGCCGCTCCCACCCGTGAACATGTTGTCGGCGGTGTCGCCGGCGAGGATGTCGGCCGCGCCGGACCCGATCACGTTCTCGATGGAGGCGAGCACGTCCCCCTTGGCGTCGCCGTTCTTCTGGGCCGTGGTGCGGCTGAGGTCGACGTCGACGCCGGCGGCGGACGCCGAATAGTCCGCCGTGTCGATGCCGTCGCCGCCGAAAAGCCGGTCCGCACCGCCGCGCCCCGCCAGAATGTCGTCGCCGGCGCCCCCGACGAGGACGTTGGCGAGCGCCGAGCCGACGAGCCGGTCGGCGTGCCCGGACCCGGTGACGTTCTCGATCCCGACCAGGATGTCGCCCGCGGCGTCGCCGCCCGAACCGGTGCCGGCGGCGAGGTCGACCGTCACTCCCACCGATGTGGCCGTATAGTCGGCCGTATCGATTCCCTTGCCGCCATCCAGGCGGTCCGCTCCGGCGAGGCCCGCGAGGGTGTCGTTGCCGGCGCCGCCCGTCAGCACGTTGGCGTTCGCGTCGCCCGTCAGCGCGTCGTTCCGCCCCGAACCGACGATGGCCTCGATGCCGGAGAGGACGTCTCCGGCCGCGTCTCCGCCGCTGCCGAGGCCGGAGGACAGGTTCACCACGACGCCGGCGCCGGACCGCGTGTAGTCGGCAGTGTCGTGACCGTCGCCGCCGACCAGGTTGTCCCCGCCTCCAGCGCCGGTCAGACGGTCGTCGCCGGCCCCGCCGGTCAGCGTGTTCGCGGCCGCGTTGCCCGTGAGCACGTCGCCGAACGCGGACCCGATGGCGTTCTCGATCCCGGTGAGCTTGTCCCCCTGGGCGAAGCCGCCCGTCTGGGCCGCCTTGGCAAGGTCCACCCGGACGGCGGCGGTCGAGGCCGCGTAGTCGATGGTGTCCACCCCGGCGTCGCCGGCGATCTTGTCCGCGCCCGCGTCCCCCTTGATGATGTCGTCTCCGCCGCCGGCGGTGATCGCGTTGACGCCCGCCGTGCCGGCGAGAGTGTCCGCGTGGGCGGAGCCGGTGACGTTCTCCACCGCGATGACCGTGTCGCCGTCCGCGAAGCCGCCGGACTGGGAGCCGCGGGCGAGGTCCACGTCCACGCCGGCGCCGGAGGCCGAGTAGTCCACCGTGTCGATGCCGGCGCCGCCGTCGAGCTTGTCGGCGCCGGCGCTGCCCATGAGCCGGTCGTTGCCGGCGAGGCCGTAGAGTTCGTCCAGGAGGGCGACGCCGACCAGGGTTTCGGCCCTGGCGGTTCCGTTGCGGACGGTCGCGGGCAGACTGTCGGAGCCGCCGTCGTCTCCGCCCCCGTCCGCGGGGTCGTCGGCGACGGGGGACGGTGCGGTGCCGTCGAGGAGACGATCGGCGGCGAGCTGGCCGTCGGCGAAGCGGAACACTTCCACGTTGCGGACCGTGTCGGTGCCGTCCCCGGCCGCCGCCCCGGTGCCGACGACGGTGTAGACCACTACGCCGTCGCCGCCGGTCGCCTTGCCGATGGCGTAGTCCCTGAACGCGCCGGAGAAGACGACCGTGTCGGTTCCGGCGCGCCCGTCGATGACGTCGTCGCCGCCCCCGCCGGTGAGCCGGTTGGCGCCGGCATTGCCGGAGAGGGTGTCCGCGTGGGCGGAGCCGATGACGTTCTCGATCGAGATCAGGCTGTCGCCCTCGGCGTCGCCGCCGGACTGGGTGACGGTCGCGAGGTTGACGAGGACGGCGGCGGTGGACAGGGCGTAGGCGGCGGTGTCGATGCCCGTGCGGCCGTCCAGGATGTCGGCGCCGCCCCCGCCCGTCAGCGTGTCGTGGCCGCGCATGCCGACCAGGTGGTTGGCGCCGCCGTCGCCAGTGAGGCTGTCGGCGCCGTCGCCCGCGACCACGTTCTCGATCGTCGTGCCGGCCGCTATGGCGACCCGCTGGACGCCGCCCCAGTGGACGGTCCGGCCGGCGAGGCTGACGGTCACCGCCGCCGATTGGCCGGCGAGGTTGATCCAGTCGGTGCCGCCGTCGTCGTCGGCGAGGATGGCGCGCGAGGCCGAGAGCGCCAGCATCTCGGTGAACTCGTTGGTGTAGTGGTAGACGTCGCTGGCGCTCGGGGCCGAGCCGTAGGCGTCCAGCCGATAGCCGGCGATCGAGCCGGTCCTGCCGGCGCTGGTGTCGGTGATGCGGACCGTCCAGACCCCGGCGCTCGAGGAGCCGCGCAGCGCCTCGGAGCCGAAGGTCCAGGTCCAGTTGGTCTTGGCGATGTCGTCGCCCGCCATGGGGGAGAGGACCGTGGAGGCGGTACCGTCCGGGGCGATCAGCTCCACCCGGAGCTCGGTGACGTCCGCGTGGGTGAGCGTGAGCGTCAGGTCCGCGTGCTCCAGCACCACGTTGGTGCCGACCGCGACGGTGAATTCGGTGACGCCGTTGTCGGCGAGGGAACGGTTGAGGGTGCCGCTCGCGGTCGCGACCTGTTCGTTGGCCGACGTCTGGGCGGCCCCGAACAGCGCCCAGGCCTCCGCGTAGCGGACCGCCTCGTAGGCGTCGACGAGGCCGTAGCCGACGTCGTTGGAGACGTGCATGCCGCCGCCGTCCACGTTGCGGGCGCCGTTGATGGACCAGCCGAACCGCATCTGGCCGGAGGCGCCGCCGAACAGGCTGCCGGAGGTCTGGTCCGCCGTTGTGGCCAGGATAGTCTGGACGTCGCGCCAGCCGAGGCGATTGCCGGACGCCTCCAGCATCAGGGCGGTGACGCCGGCGACCACCGGCCCCGCCGCCGACGTGCCGGCGAAGGAGGAGGTGGTGTCGCCCCAGCCGTAGCCGGCGGAACCGGTCTCGTCGGTGGTGACGACGCCGGCCGATCCGGAGACGAGCACCGAAGCGCCCCGGTTGGAATAGGAGGCGACGTCGCCCGACTGGTGGATCGCCCCGACCGTGATGGTGTAGCGGCTCTGGTTGAAGCCGGAGTAGTTGGAGTCCGTGAAGCTTTCGCCGTCGTTGGCGGCGGAGTTGACGATGATCGTGCCGAGCCCGCCCCGGCCGGTGTCGGCCGACGACTTCAGGCCGCCGTGGAAGGTGGCGCCGAAGGCGGACGCCGGGGAGTCTGCGAAGCGGCCGGTCCACCCCCAGCTGTTGTTGACCACGTGGAACTGGCCCATCCAGGCGGTGGAGGTGGCGAGATGGGAATAGGCGCTGCCACCGCCGAGGATGTCGACGCCGGTGATCTTCGCCGAGGACGCGATGCCGGCGCCGCCCGAGCCGTTGTTCGCCACGGCCGCGATGATGCCCGACACCGCCGTGCCGTGGCTCTGGCTGCCGGAGGCGCCATGCGGGCTCAACCGCGTTCCGCCGACGGTGTATTCCTTCGACGCGTCGTAGTTGGCGGAAAGATCCGCGTGGGTGGTCTCCACCCCGTCGTCCCAGATGCCGACCGAAACGCCCGCGCCGCGGTACTCTCCATTCAGCTTGTCGAGGCGGATCTGGCGATGATGCCACTGATCGGACAGCAGCGGATCGTTCGACGTGTAAGTCGACGACATGAAAGGCAGGCCCCCGTCACATGCAAAGCACGAATACTGACGGTGTAGCGCCTGCGTCTTCAGGATCGGTTCGACGGCGGGTTCGCAATCGAGACGAGTTCGAGCGGCTGTCTTGAGGTGTTCTTAACGAACGCTGGCGCGAGCCGCCCCCTCGGGGAGAGGCTCGCGCCCGCCGGCTCGTCAGAGATCGAGCTGGTAGGTGGCCGGAACGTAGCGGAAGCCCTCGCCCATGGGCTCCACGTAACCGACCGCCGGGAAGGGCATGTGGTAGCCGATGAAGGGGATGCGGTCGGCCGCGATCTGGCCGAACACCGCCTTGCGGGTGGCGGCGGCCGCGGCCTTGTCGGCGTCGAACCGGACCTCCCAGTCGGGGCGCTGGAGCGAGACCACATAGTGGTTGGCGGTGTCGGCGGTCAGCATCAGGCGCCGGCCGCCGCTCTCCAGCTGGTAGACCATGTGGCCGGGCGTGTGGCCGAAGGCGGCCTCGGCGGTGATGCCGGACACCACGGAGCCGCCGTCCTCCAGGAAGGTCATCTTCTCGGCGAGCGGGACCACCTTGGCCTCAACCGCCTTGGCGGATTCGGCCGCCTGGGTGCCGGGCGCGGTCTTGGTCCAGAAGTCATATTCCCGGGCGCCGGTGACGTAGCGGGCGTTGGCGAAGGTGGGACCGTTCGGCCCCATCAGGCCGCCGATATGATCGCCGTGCAGGTGGGTGAGCACCACGACGGTGACCTGGTCGGCGCTGTAGCCGGCCTCCGCGATACGGTCCGCCAGCTGGCCGAGCCCTTCCGGCGCGCCGGCGCCGAACCCGGTGTCGAAGAGCACGAGGTCGCCGCCGGTGTTCACGAGCACGGGCGTGAAGGAGTTCACGAAACGCGTCTCGGGCAGGAAGTTGGCGCGCAGGAGCTCGCCGACGGCTTCCTGGCTCTGGTTCGCGCCGAAGATTGGATGCGGGCCGTCGCCCGGGCGCTGGCCGTCAAGAAGCGGCGTCACCTCGAAGGAACCGAGGGTGAAGCGATAGATGCCCGGCTTCCTCGGGCCGAGCATCTCGGGCGCGTCGGCGGCGGACTGGGCGGACGCGGATGGGGCGGATGCCATGAGCCCTCCGGAGGCGAGCGTGATCGAGGACAAGGCGCCAACCATGAGATTGCGGCGGTCGAGCGTATAGGTCTCGGCGGACATGCGGTCTCCGTATTCCGTCAGTGCGCCCCCACGCGCGCCGGACAGCTTACGGACGAAGAGTTGCATGCAGTGATCACGTGATGGTCACGATTGCGGGAGGGGGAATGAAGGGTGGGGCTTTTCCGGGCTGGCGGCGGAGGTTCACCCCTCTCTCCAACTCTCCCCCTCAAGGGGGGAGAGGGCGCGTTGGAGGTTCGGGTGGGAGATCACGATGCGTTGGCCTCCCTTCCACGCTCGGTCGTGATGGTCCGCGAAAGACCGCCCACGCCTTGCTGCGGGCGGCTACGAGGTGCGGCACGGGGACGAGGCGTGGACGGTCCGGATGGTCCGGACCGTCACGGCAAAGGGTCGGGTGAGCGGGTTCAGCCGATGGTCATGAGGCTGGCGTTGCCGCCGGCGGCGGCGGTGTTGGTGCTGATGGAGACCTCGCTGACGAGGAGGTCCAGGTCCCAGTCGTCGGTGCCGTCGGCGAGGGCGTGGGGGGATGCGCCCTGGACGGGGACGATGGCCCCTTCGCGGGCGGCGACCCGGGCGGCGAGGGCCTGGAGCGCGTCGGCGTCGCCCTCGAACAGGACGGCCGCGAGGTCCGGGCGGTCGAGGGCGTCCGCGGCGACGCGGATGCGGTCGGCGACCGGGCGCGGCAGGTCCTCCAGGAGGGACGCGGCCGGGCTGTCCGGGGCGATCAGCACCGGATCGCCGGCCGCGAGGGCCGCGCCGATCTGGATGAGCGCGC
Source organism: Chthonobacter rhizosphaerae (assembly GCF_013839525.1). GTDB lineage: Bacteria > Pseudomonadota > Alphaproteobacteria > Rhizobiales > Pleomorphomonadaceae > Chthonobacter > Chthonobacter rhizosphaerae. Next base: position 76,828 of record NZ_JACDIS010000012.1, on the reverse strand, counting down.
CGGCTTCCGTGCGGGCGTCGGCGAACACCGGGCCGCGCGGCTTCAGGGCGTAGACGTTGCGCTCGCCCACCGGGCCGGGCAGGTCCTCCGCCGCGCCGACGGCGGTGCGGGCGATGTAGCCGGCGACGCGGTCGGCGACGGCCGGCCGGCCGGACCGGGAGAGCCAGTCGCGGAAGGCCTCGGCGGGGGCGACGAGGGCGGCGTCGGCCTTCGCGTCGACGGGCCGGGCGGCCGGGCGGCGGGCGACGAGCCGGCCGAGGTAGAGCGGGCCGCCCGCCTTCGGGCCCGTGCCCGACAGGCCATGGCCGCCGAAGGGCTGCACGCCGACGACCGCCCCGATGACGTTGCGGTTGACGTAGACGTTGCCGGCGCCCGCCCGGCGGACGACGCGCGCGATGGTTTCGTCGAGCCGCGTGTGGAGGCCGAAGGTGAGGCCGTAGCCGGTGGCGTTGATCTGGTCGATGAGGGCGTCCAGGTCGTCGCGCCGGTAGCGGAGCACGTGGAGCACCGGGCCGAACACCTCGCGGCCGAGATCGGCGACGGAGCGGATCTCGATCAGGGTCGGGGGCACGAAGGTGCCGTGGCGGGTGGCCGGCGGCAGCGGAAGCTCCTCGACGGCGAAACCCTTCTGCCGCATGGCGGCGACGTGGGCGAGGATGCCGTCGCGGGCCTCGGCGGTGATCACCGGGCCGACGTCGGTGGAGAGCCGGTCCGGGTTGCCGACGGAGAGCTCGCGCAGGGCGCCGCGCAGCATGGCGAGCACCCGGTCGGCCACGTCCTCCTGGAGGCAGAGGACGCGGAGCGCCGAGCAGCGCTGGCCGGCGCTGTCGTAGGCGGACGCGATCACGTCGCCGACCACCTGCTCGGCGAGGGCGGAGCTATCCACCACGAGGGCGTTCTGGCCGCCGGTCTCGGCGATGAGCGGGATCGGGTGGCCGTCCGGGGTCAGCCGGTCGGCGAGGGTCTTCTGGATGAGGCGGGCGACCTCGGTGGAGCCCGTGAACATGACGCCGCGCACCCGCCGGTCGGCCACCAGGGCGGCGCCCACGTCGCCGGCGCCGGTGAGGAGCTGGACCGCGCCGCCGGGCACGCCGGCCTCGCGCAGGATGCGGATCGCCTCGGCGGCGATGAGCGGCGTCTCCTCGGCGGGCTTGGCGAGCACCGGGTTGCCGGCGGCGAGGGCCGCGGCGACCTGGCCGGTGAAGATGGCGAGCGGGAAGTTCCACGGGCTGATGCAGACCACCGGCCCGAGCGGGCGGTGGGTGTCGGCCGCGAAGCCCGCCCGGACCTCGGCGCCGTAGTAGCGCAGGAAGTCCACCGCCTCGCGAACCTCCGCGACGGCGTTCGGGATCGACTTGCCGGCCTCCCGGACGACGATGCCGATGAGGGTCGGCATGCGGGCCTCCATGAGGTCCGCCGCGCGGGCGAGCGCATCGGCCCGCTCCGCCGGCGGCGTGGCGGCCCAGATGGGCGCGGCGGCGAGGGCCTCGGCGAAGGCGGCGTCCACGTCGGCCGGGGTGGCGAGCACCACGCGGCCGACCACGTCGCGATTGTCGGCGGGGTTGCGGACGGCCTGCGCGTCGCCGTCCACGATCCGGTCGCCGATCATCGGGGCGGCCGTCCAGGCCATGTCGGCGCTGGTGAGGAGCGCGGCGGAGAGGGACGCGAGGCGCTGCTCGTTCGAAAGGTCGAGGCCGAGGGAGTTCGGCCGCACGTCGCCGAAGATCTCGCGCGGGTGGGCGATCTTCGGGTGCCTGGCGCCGACCGGCTGGATGGCCTTCGCCTCGGCGACCGGATCCTTGATGAGGTCGTCGATCGGCACGGTTTCGTCGGCGATGCGGTTGACGAAGGACGTGTTGGCGCCGTTCTCCAGGAGACGGCGGACCAGGTAGGCGAGCAGGGTCTCGTGGGTGCCGACGGGGGCGTAGATGCGGCAGGGGCGGTTCAGCTTGTCCTTGCCGACCACCTCCTCGTAGAGCGGCTCGCCCATGCCGTGGAGGCACTGGAACTCGTACTGGCCGGCGTAGAAGTTCTCGCCGGCCATCGCCATGATGGTGGCGAGCGTCTGGGCGTTGTGGGTGGCGAACTGCGGGAACACCGCGTCGGGGGCGGCCAGGAGCTTGCGGGCTGAGGCCAGATAGGACACGTCCGTGTGCACCTTGCGGGTGAACACCGGGAAGCCCTCCAGGCCCTCCACCTGGGCGCGCTTGATCTCGCTGTCCCAGTAGGCGCCCTTGACGAGGCGGATCATCAGCCGGTGGCCGGAGCGGCGGGCGAGGTCGACCACGAAGTCGATCACGAACGGGCAGCGCTTCTGGTAGGCCTGGACGACGAAGCCGATGCCGTTCCAGCCCTTCAGGTCCGGATCGAAGCAGAGCGCCTCCAGGAGATCGAGGGAGATCTCCAGGCGATCGGCCTCTTCGGCGTCGATGTTGAGGCCGATGTCGTAGGAGCGGGCGAGGACCGCGAGGCTCTTCAGCCGGGGCAGGAGCTCGCCCATGACGCGCTCGCTCTGGGCGCGCGAATAGCGGGGGTGGAGCGCGGACAGCTTCACCGAGATGCCCGGACCCTCGTAGATGCCGCGCCGGCCGGCGGCCTTGCCGATGGCGTGGATGGCCTGCTCGTAGTCGCGATAGTAGCGGGCGGCGTCCTCGGCGGTGGTCGCCGCCTCGCCGAGCATGTCGTAGGAATAACGGAAGCCCTTGGCCTCCATGCGGCGGCTGTTGGCGAGCGCCTCGCCGATGGTCTGCCCGGTGACGAACTGCTCGCCCATCATCCGCATGGCGATGTCGACGCCCTTGCGGATGACCGGCTCGCCGGAGCGGCCGATGAGGCGGGTGAGCGCGGACGAGAGGCCCTGCTCGCTGGACGTGGCGGTGAGCTTGCCGGTGACCACGAGGCCCCAGGTGGCGGCGTTCACGAACAGGGACGGGCTATGGCCCACGTGGGCGTGCCAGTCGCCGTTTGCGATCTTGTCGCGGATGAGCGCGTCCCGGGTCGGCCGGTCGGGAATGCGCAGGAGCGCTTCGGCGAGGCACATGAGGGCGACGCCCTCCTGGCTCGACAGGGAATATTCCTGGATGAGGCCTTCGACCGCCGAGCCGCCGTTCCGCTTCTTGTCGCGGAGCGCCGTGACGAGATCGCGGGCGAGCGCGCGGGCGCGCTCCACCACCGCCGGCGGCAGGGTCGCCTCGGACAGGAGAAGCGGCAGGCACTCGGTCTCCGGCCGGCGGTAGGCGGCGGTGATCTTGGCGCGGAGGACGCTCTGCGGCTGGACGCCCTGGGCGAACTCCAGGAACGGCCGCGGGTGGGACGGGTCGGCCTCGCCGTTCTCCACCAAGTCCACCGGGGCGGCGTCGTCGGCCTCGAAGGCGACGGTCTCGCCGCGCTCGATCCGCTCCAGGACGGAGAGGAGCGCGTGCTTGACGAGCCAGTGCGGCGAGCGGCCGATCCGGTCGGCGGCAAGCTTCAATCGCGCGCGGAGATCGTCGTTCACTTTGACGCCGATGGTGGTGGCGGCCATGGGATCACCTCGGAAGGGTGGAAGTCCGGATCGCAGGTTTATCGCTGAAAAACCCCCAAGGTGCAACCCGGTTTCAGAGTGGTTGCACCTTGCGGAGAACCCGCGATCGACGACCGTGCATCCGATGCGCGAGCAGGACCGGAGCGGAACCCGCTCGGGGCGGGACTCGTTGTTCAGGGGACTCAGGGCCGATCCTGAGAACTGACAAGGGGAGACTCCCATGGGCAGCACCGGCGACAAGATGAAGGGCATGGCCGAAGAGGCCAAGGGCAACATCAAGCAGGGCATCGCCGAGGTGACCGGCGATCCGAACCTTCACGCGGAAGGCGTGCAGGACGAGCGGCGCGGCGAGGCCCGCCAGACCGTCGGCAAGGCCAAGGACGCGGTCAAGCGGACGGTCGACCGCATCTGATCCGGGACCGCACGACGACCGCGCGACCGGTCCGGCGCAAGCTGAACCTCAAGCGAACGGACGCACTGGCGCCGCCTCGGCCGAGGCGGCGCCAGTGTCGTTTCGGCATCCGGCATCGAAAGCCAAAACCGCTGAAAATGGGTCCAGATCGCTTAACCGGCGGGTAACCACAGCAACCTTTGCGCGAAACCCATGTGACGAGGCGTCCGTTGACGGTCCGCGGACCTGAGAAGGAGGCCACTCATGAGGAAAGACATGATCGCTCTGGCGGCCCTGGTGCTGCCCCTCACATGCACCGCCGCCGAGGCGGATGGGCGTGGGCTGTGTTCCATGACTGCCGGGCAGCTGACGTCGACGGAACTGGCCCAGCTGGCCGCCACCGGCTGCGGACCGGTGACGGCGGTTTCGGTCGACCAGTCCGGCACGGCCACGGCCGGCGCGGCGGTCGCCCCGGCGGCGCCGGCACCCGGTGGCCGGCCCGCCGCCAACGGCGGTAGCACCGTCGGCGAAATCGGTGGAACCGGCGGCCTCGGCGTGAGCGCCGGCGGCGGAACCGAGATCGCCATCGGCGCCGGCGATGGGGCCGCCGCCGGCTCCAGCGGCGTCAACGTGGGCGTCGGCGACGCGGCGGCGGCCGGCAACGGCGGCGGGATCAACGCCGGGCTGGGCGACGCGGCGGCGGCCGGCAACACCGGCGGCGTGAACGTGGGCCTCGGCGACGGCGCCGCCACGGGCAACACCGGCGGCGTCAACGTGGACCTCGCCGGGTCTGGCCGCGGCAGCGGCAACGACGGCGGGATCAACGTGGGTCTCGGCTCGCTGGGCGGGGTCAGCATCGGCTCCGACGGCGTGGACGCGACCCTCGGCGGCGGCGACGGCCCGTCCAACGGGCGAAGCGGCGGCTGACGACGGGGCGGACAGCGGGGCGGACGGCGCCGGGGTGCGGACGCACTCCGGCGCTTTCCGTGGAGGGCGATCCCGTCGGGACGGGGCGATCCTGTCGGGCGTGCGGCCCCGTCAGGTGGGGCGGCCGACGCGGAGGAGCAGCATCACCAGCCCTCCCGCGACAAGGCCCCAGAAGGCGGCGCCGATGCCGAAGAAGGAGAGGCCCGAGGCCGTCGTCACGAAGGTCAGGATGGCCGGGACGCGGTCCTCCTCGCGGGCGAGCGCGGTGGAGAGCGCCCCCGCGAGGCTGCCGAGGAGGGCGAGACCGGCCACGGCCTGGATGAGGAGCGGCGGCGAGGCGGCGATGAAGGCGGCCGCCGCGGGGGCGAGGACGGCGATGACCCCGTAGGCGCAGCCGGCCGCCACGCCGGCGATCCACCGCCGCGCCGGATCCGGATGCGCCTCCGGGCCGGCGCAGAGGGCGGCGGTGATGGCGGCGAGGTTGACCGTGTGGCCGCCGAACGGCGCCGTCATCGCGCTGACGAGACCGGTGGCGACGAAGATCGGCGGCACGTCCGGGCGGTAGCCGTTGGCCCTCAACACGGCGAGACCCGGCACGTTCTGGGATGCCATGGTGACGATGAAGAGCGGGATCGCGATGCCGATGACGGCGTCGAGGGTGAAGACGGGGGCGACCAGCACGGGCTTCGGCCAGACGTCCGCGAGGGCGCCGTCGGGAAGCGGAGTGGCCATGACGATGATCGCCGCCGTGACCACGGTGGCGATCGGCACCGCCCAGAGCCGGGCGAAGCGCAGCGCCAGGGCCCAGGTGAGCACGATCGGCAGCGCGAGCGCCGGCATGGCGCCGACCGCCCGCATGGGGGCGAGGCAGAGATCGAGGAGGACGCCGGCAAGCATCGCCCCGGCGAGCGGCATCGGGATGGCGGCGACCGCCCGGCCGAAAGGCTTCACCACGCCGGCGGCGACGATGAGGGCGGCCGTGACCAGGAAGGCCCCGACCGCCACCGGAAAGCCGCCCGCGGGCGCGCCGGTGGCGACGAGGAGCGCGGCGCCCGGGGTGGACCAGGCGATGGCGATCGGCATGCGGGTGCGCAGGCTGAGAACGGCCGAGAGGCCCATGGCGAGGCTGACGGCCATCAGGCCGCTGGCGGCCTCGGCCGGCGACGCGCCCACGGCCGCATAGCCGGCGAGCACGATGGTGAAGGAACTCGCGAAGCCCACGACGGCGGCGAGAAGACCGGCGGAGACCGGCTGGACGAGCGAGCCGCGGACGGCTTCGCCGCTGTCGGATGCGGAGGACGTCACGGGAGCGGGTTTCCTGGACAGGGGGAACGCCGCGGGACTCGGCGCGAAGTGGGCGTCCATCTTCCTAGCGGGTGCCGGACCGGGGCGCCAGACCCGGCCGCCGTGGGCCCGGCCGCCAGGAGGAGCCGAAAGGGCGGCGGCGGGCCCGACCGGAGCGGGCGGCGGGGCCGGCCGGAACCCTGTCCACCGGCAAGGGGTTGCTGGCGAGAGGCCCGCCAAAGGACGCCCGCCCCCATGAGCATCGCCACGCCCGAGCGGGCCGCCGCCGCCGGTCCGCTCGCCCCGTTTCGCCAGAAGATCTTCCTGGCCGTCTGGACCGCGAGTCTCGCGTCCAACTTCGGCAGCCTGATCCAGGGCGTCGGCGCCTCCTGGCTGATGACGTCGATCGCGCCGTCGGCCGACATGGTGGCGCTGGTGCAGGCCTCCACGGCCCTTCCGATCATGCTGTTTTCGCTGGTGGCCGGCGCGGTGGCGGACGTGTTCGACCGGCGGATCGTGATGCTGGCGGCGCAGGTGCTGATGCTGGCGGTGTCGGCGCTCCTCTACGCGGTCACCGCCTATGGGCTGATCTCGCCGTGGCTGCTGCTGACGCTGACGTTTCTGCTCGGCTGCGGCGCCGCGCTCTACGGACCGGCGTGGCAGTCGTCCGTCGGCGACCTGGTGCCGAGGTCGGACCTGCCGCAGGCGGTGGCGCTGAACAGCCTGGGCTTCAACATCGCCCGCACGGTGGGGCCGGCGATCGGCGGTTTCGTGGTGGCGGCGGCGGGGCCGGAGGCGGCGTTTCTCCTCAACGCCTGCACCTATGTGGGACTGATCGTGGTGCTGGCCGCCTGGCGCCGGCCGGGGGCGGACACCAGCCTTCCCCGCGAGAGCGTGGGCGCCGCCATGCTGGCGGGCGTCCGCTACACGGCACTGTCGCCGGGAATTCGGGTGGTGCTCGGCCGCTCGCTGGCGTTCGGCCTGTTCGCGAGCGCCATCTGGGCGCTGATGCCGCTGATCGCTCGCGACCGGATCGGCGGCGGGCCGCTGACCTACGGCCTCCTTCTCGGCGCCTTCGGGGCGGGCGCGGTGATCAGCGCCCTCTTCTCCCACGCGATCCGCACCCGGTTCAGGACGGAGACCGTGGTGGCGGGCGCGACGCTCGGCTATGCGGCAGCGAGCCTGATCGCGGCCCTGAGCGCGTCGCTGCCGATCACCATGGCGGGGCTGCTCGCCGGCGGCGCCGGCTGGGTGCTGGCGCTTTCCACGTTCAACGTCAGCGTCCAGCTCTCCACGCCGCGCTGGGTGGTGGGACGGGCGATGGCGATCTACCAGACGGTGACCTTCGGCGCGATGGCCGTGGGCAGCTGGGCCTTCGGCCTGCTCGCCCATGCGGAGGGGCTGTCCACGGCGCTCGCGGCGGCTGGCGTGGGGCTCGCCGTTTCGGCCGCGCTCGGCCGCCTGTTGCCGCTCGACCGGAACGCCGCCGGCAACATGGAGCCGCACCGGGACTGGCCGGAGCCGACCGTGCGGCTGGACCTCCGCCCGACGAGCGGGCCGGTGGTGGTCACGGTGGAATACCGGGTGGACCCGGCCGACGAGGCCGCCTTCGTGACGGCCATGCGGGAGGTGCGCCGGATCCGCCGCCGGGACGGCGGCCACCGCTGGACGCTGCTGCGCGATGTGGCCGAGCCGCAGGTGTGGATCGAGCGGTTCCAGACCGCCACCTGGGTCGACCACCTGCGCCAGCACCGGCGGAGCACGGTGGCGGACCTCGACGCGGAGACCCGCGCCCGCGCCTATCACCGGGGGCCGGAGCCGCCGCGGGTGCGCCACTTCCTGGAACGGCCGACCGCCGGCCTGGAGCCGCAGCCGGACGTGCACCCGCCCCGGCAGGCGCCGATGGGCGTGACCATCGACCCGCGGCTGCCGCCGACGCGGATGGGCGCAGACGTGGATGGCGTCAGCCCGTCGGGCCGGCCGTCTCGGGCAGGATGAAGCGGTAGAGGGTGTGCTGCCGGTAGGTTTCGCCCGGCCGGAGCACGACGCTGGGGAACTGCGGGTGGTGCGGCGCATCCGGGAAGCGCTGGGGCTCCAGGCAGAAGCCGTCGTGCGTCTGCGGCACCCTGCCGGAGAGGGACGCCGCCTTCGTGTCGATCATGTTGCCGTCGTAGACCTGAAGGCCCGGCTCGGTGGAGTGAACCTCCAGGACGAGCCCGGTCCTCGGGCCGCGCACCCGCGCCATCAGGCGCGGCTCGGGGGCGATCGTGTCGGCGATCGCGAAATTGTGGTCGTAGGACGCCGACAGACCCGGCGCGTGGAACGGCCGCGGGTGGCGGAAGTCGAACGGCGTGCCGGCGACGGGCGCGAGTTCGCCGGTGGGGATGAGGTCGGCGTCCACGGGCGTGTAGCGTTCCGCCGGGATCATCACCTCGTGGCGGCGGATGTCGCCCGCGTCGTCGAGGTCGAAATAGCTGTGGCCGGCGAGGTTGACGAGCGTCGGCCGGTCCGTGGCGGCGGAGAATTCCAGGTGGGCCGTCCGGTCGGCGAGACGGTAGGTGGCGGCGGCGGTGAGCGTGCCGGGATAGCCCTGGTCGCCGTCCGGGGAGACGAGGGTGAGGCGGACCTCGGACGGGTTGGCGCCGTCGAGGGTCCAGAGCCGCTGGTCGAAGCCCTCGACCCCGCCGTGGAGATGGGTGCGGCCCTTCTCGTTGAGGCTCAGCTGGTGCTCGACGCCATCGAGAGTGAAGCGACCGTCGCGGATGCGGTTGGCGCAGCGGCCGGCGACGCAGCCGAAATAGTTGGAATAGGCGAGATAGTCCTCAAGGCGCGGATAGCCGAGGACGACCCGCCGCCAGCCCGTGGCGGTCTCCACCTCCAGGTCGCGGAGGATCGCCCCGTAGGTGAGGACGGATGCGCGGATGCCGTCCCCGACGAGGCGGATCTCGTGGACGGCACGGCCGTCCGGGAGGGTGCCGAAGGGGCGGACGTCGGACATGGGAGCCTCGTGGGGATGGGGAGGAAGGAAGGCGTGGGTGGTCCGCCTGCGCGGACCATGACGAGGTTAGGTGCGTGACGTCGAGGCCGGGCGGATGAGATCGGCCGGTGTGACGCGCAGATGACGACCGCCGCGACCGCCATGGTCCGCTTCAGGCAGACCACCCACGCAGTCGCCTACGGGCGGGGAAATGCGTGGGTGGTCCGCGTTCGCGGTCCATGACGGCGGAGGGCGGGATCGGGCGTTTGGAACGGCCCTCCCGTCGGTTGGAACGACCCTTCGTTTCAGGCCAGCGTGTAGGCGGTCTTCACCTGGGTGAAGAACTCGCGGGCGTAGCTGCCTTGTTCCCTCGGGCCGTAGCTGGAGCCCTTGCGGCCGCCGAAGGGGACGTGGAAGTCGACGCCGGCGGTGGGCAGGTTGACCATCACCATGCCGGCGTCGGCGTTGCGCTTGAAGTGGGTGGCGTGCTTCAGGCTGGTGGTGCAGATGCCGGACGACAGGCCGAACGGCGTGTCGTTGGCGACGGCGAGCGCCTCGTCGTAGTCCTTCACCCGGATGACGGCGGCTACGGGGCCGAAGATCTCCTCGCGGGCGATGCGCATGCTGTTGGTCGCCTCGGTGAAGAGCGCCGGCTGCAGGTAGAAGCCTTCGGCGTCGCGGTCGAGGAGCTCGCCGCCGAAGGCCAGCCGGGCGCCTTCCGAGCGGCCGATCTCGATGTAGCGCATGTCCTGGTCGAGCTGGCCCTCGTCGACCACCGGGCCGATGTGGGTGCCGGCCTTGAGGGCGTCGTCCACCACGAGGCCCTTCAGCCGCTCGGTGACGGCGGCGACGAAGCGGTCGTGGATGCCCTCGGTCACGATCAGGCGGGAGGACGCGGTGCAGCGCTGGCCGGTGGAGAAGTAGGCGCCGTTGACGGCGGTCTCCACCGCAATGGCGAGGTCGGCGTCGTCGAGGACCACGAGCGGGTTCTTGCCGCCCATCTCCAGCTGGATCTTCTTCATGGTCTCGCCGCCGATCGCCGCGGCGGCGACGCGCCGGCCGGTCGGGACAGAGCCGGTGAACGTGATGGCGTGGACGTCCGGATGGTCGAGGAGGCGCTGGCCGACCACGGAGCCCTTGCCCATGACGAGGTTCATGACGCCCGCCGGCACGCCGGCCCTGACGATGATGTCGACGAGCGCGTGGGCGGAGCCGGGCACCAGTTCGGCCGGCTTGAACACGACGCAGTTGCCGTAGGCGAGCGCCGGGGCGATCTTCCAGGCCGGGATGGCGATGGGGAAGTTCCAGGGCGTGATCATGCCGATGACGCCGAGCGGCTCGCGCGTCACCTCCGCACCGACGCCGGGGCGGACGGACGGCAGCGTCTCGCCGGCGAGGCGCACGGTCTCGGCGGCGAAGAACTCGAAGATCTGGCCGGCGCGGGTGACCTCGCCGATGCCCTCGGCGAGGGTCTTGCCCTCCTCGCGGGAGAGAAGCCGGCCGAGTTCCTCCTTGCGGGCGAAGATCTCGGCCGCGACCGTCTTCAGGATCTCGTGGCGCGCGTAGGGGACCGTGCGCGACCAGGCCGGGAAGGCCGCCTTGGCGGCCGCCACGGCGGCGTCCACGTCGGCGGCCGAGCCGCGGGCGAAGTCGCCGACCACGTCGGCGACGTTGGACGGGTTGACGTTCGGGGCGGCCTCGGCGGCGGCGACCCACTCGCCGGCGATGAAGTTGCGGAACGGGGCGGTCATGGGAGGCTCCTTCAAAGGGCGCGAACGGCGGGCGTGCCACCATGCGCGGGCGTCCAGGCGTTGCGCAGCGGCAGCCCGAACGGCGGGGCGGCGATCTCGAACACGTCACCGGCCTCGGTCTTCACCCCGTCGGAGAAGGACAGGGTGGCGGTGCCGAAATAGTGGACGTGCACGTCGCCGGGGCGGCGGAACAGGCCGTATTTGAAGTGATGGTGCTCAAGATTGGCGATCGAATGGCACATGTTGTCCTCGCCGGAGACGAACGGCTTCTGCCAGAGGATGCCGCCGTCCCGCAAGATGCGCGAGAAGCCGCTCACATGCGCCGGCAGCGGCCCGACCAGGATCTCCGGCCCGAAGGACGACGCGCGCAGCTTGGAATGGGCGAGGTAGAGATAGTTCTCCCGCTCGGTCACATGGTCGGAGAACTCGTTGCCGAGGGCGAATCCGACCCGGTGGGGCGTGCCGTCCGGCCCGATCACGTAGAGGCCGACGATCTCCGGCTCCTCGCCGGCGTCGAGGGCGAAGGACGGCGACGGCAGGGTGCCGCCCGGCGGCACGACCGTGGAGCCGTCGCCCTTGTAGAACCACTCCGGCGCGACGCCGGTCTGGCCCGGCGCCGGTTTGCCGCCGTCGATGCCCTTCTTGAACATGCGCATGCTGTCGGTGAGTTTGGCCGGATCGGCGAGGTCCTTGTGCATCTTGTCCCGCCCTTCGGCGCTGCCGAGGTGGGTGAGGCCCGTGCCGGTCACGTAGATGTGGGCGGGGTCCGGATGGTCGAGCGGCGTCAGCATCCGGCCGTCGCGATAGATCGCCTCCAGGTCCACCGGCTCGGCGCCACCGGCGCGGGCGGACACGGCGGCCGCCAGGTTCTGTCCGGCCGCGATGGCCTCCAGGGCAAGCGCGTAGACGGAGGCGACGCCGGGGACGACGACGGCCGACCCGTCATCGAGCACGGCGGCGACCCGGCGCTCGCCGGCGTGGGTGCGGAATTGGGAGAGACGCATGGGGGTATCCTTGGCATGAGGTTGGAAAGGGCGGCGGCGAGGGCGCGAGGGCGGAAGGGGCGACGGGTAAGACGCGTCATGTGCGGGCCGGGAAAACGCGCTCAGTCTTCGGCTGAAAAGACGACCCCTCCCCCGGCTTCGCCGGACCCCGCTTCGCAGTCACGGGCCCGCTCCGCCTTGGCCACCGACCAACCCCCCTCAGTGGGGGGATTGTGGGTGGCGCATGTGATCCTTCCCCTCAGGGGAAGGTGGCCCGGAGGGCCGGAAGGGGTTGTCTTCGGCTGACGGGAAAGTCGCGCGCCATGCCCGGCGGGGAAAACGCGCTCAGTCTCCGGCTGAGAAAGACGACCCCTCCCCCGGCTTCGCCGGACCCTCCCCTGAGGGGAGGGATTTAGAAATACCGTGTAGGATCCTTCCCCTCACGGGACGGTGGCCCGGAAGGCCGCAAGGGGTCTTGTTCGGCGGGCGGCGAGCGTCTCGGGCCAGGGCCCTTCCCGCCTCGCCTCACTTGTTCTTGTTGTAGACGTCCAGGAACACGGCGGCGAGAAGCACCAGGCCCTTGATGACCTGCTGGTAGTCGATGCCGACGCCGAGGATCGACATGCCGTTGTTCATGACGCCCATCACGAAGGCGCCGATGACCGCGCCGATCACCTTGCCGACACCGCCGGAGGCGGAGGCGCCGCCGATGAAGCAGGCGGCGATCACGTCGAGCTCGAAGCCGAGACCCGCCTTCGGCGTCGCGGTGTTGAGGCGCGCCGCGAAGATGAGGCCGGCGAGACCGGCCAGCAGCCCCATGTTGACGAAGGTCAGAAAGGTGAGCCGCTCGGTCTTGATGCCGGAGAGACGCGCCGCCTTCTCGTTGCCGCCGAGGGCGTAGATGCGCCGGCCGATCGTCGTGCGGTTGGTCACGAAGGTGTAGAGGCCGATGAGGAGCGCCATCACGATGAGGACGTTCGGCAGGCCCTTGTAGGAGGAGAGCAGGTAGGCGAAGTAGACGATGAGCCCGGCGAAGATGGCGTTCTTGGCCACGAAGAAGCCGAACGGTTCGTTCTCCACCCCGTGCTTCACCTGTGTGGCGCGCCCCTTCACGTTGACCATCACCATGACGGCGGCGAGCGCGAGGCCGATGACGAGCGAGGTGACCTTCAGACCCTGGACGGAGAAGAGATCCGGAATGAAGCCGGACGACAGGAGCTGGAACTCCTTCGGGAACGGGCCGACCGACTGGCCGGCGAGAAGCGCCAGCGTGAGGCCCTTGAACACCAGCATGCCGGCGAGCGTGACGATGAAGGACGGGATCTTGAAGAAGGCCACCCAGTAGCCCTGGGCCGCCCCGATGAGCGCCCCGACGGCGAGGCACGCGATGGTGGCCGGCACGTAGTGGATGTCCCACTGCACCATCATGACGGCGGCGAGCGCGCCCACGAAGCCGACCACGGACCCGACCGACAGGTCGATGTGGCCGGCCACGATGACGAGCAGCATGCCGAGCGCCATGATGACGATGTAGCTGTTCTGCAGGATGAGGTTGGTGAGGTTCAGCGGCTTCAGGAGCGTGCCGTTGGTCAGCACCTCGAACAGCACCATGATGACGAACAGCGACAGCATCATGCCGTATTCGCGGATGTTGCTCTGCAGGAAGCCGGCGCCGGAGGGGCGCGACGGGGGCGGCTGGAGGGCCTGGGCGGGTGCGCGCTGGTCCATGGGGATCATCCCGTCTTCTTCATGGTCGACTGCATGATGGACCGCATGATGGCCTCCTGCGAGGCCTCGGCGGCCGTGAACTCGCCCACGAAGGCGCCCTCGTTCATCACGAGGATCCGGTCGCACATGCCGAGCAGTTCCGGCATCTCCGACGAGATCATGACGACGGCCTTCCCATCGTCGGCGAGCTTGTTGATGATCGAGTAGATCTCGTACTTGGCCCCGACGTCGATGCCCCGGGTGGGCTCGTCCAGGATGAGGACCTTCGGGCCGGAGAAGAGCCACTTCGACAGCACCACCTTCTGCTGGTTGCCGCCGGAGAGGTTCACCGTCTGCTGATAGACGCTGGAACAGCGGATCGCGAGGCTCTGGCGGTAGCTGTTGGCGACCTTCAGCTCCTGCATGTCGTCGATCACCGTGCCCCGGGAGACGCCCGGCAGATTGGCCAGAGTGACGTTCTTGACGATGTCCTCGGCAAGCACGAGGCCGAGGGTCTTGCGGTCCTCGGTCACGTAGGCGAGGCCGGCGTCCACCGCCTTCTCGATGGTGGAGACGTCCACCGGGCGGCCCTCCATCTCGACGGACCCGCTGATGCGCTTGCCATAGGCCTTGCCGAACAGGCTCATGGCGAGCTCGGTGCGGCCGGCGCCCATGAGGCCGGCGATGCCCAGCACCTCGCCCCGGCGCACGTGGAAGCTGACGCCCTTGATGACGACCCGGTCCTGGTGGATCGGGTGGTGGACGCGCCAGTCGCGGACGGAGAGGATGGGCTCGCCGATCTTCGGCGTGCGCGGCGGGTAGCGGTCCGCCAGCGGCCGGCCCACCATGGCGCGGATGATGCGGTCCTCGCTGATCGCCTCGGCCCGGCAGTCGAGCGTGTCGACGGTGGCGCCGTCGCGGATGACGGTGATGCGGTCGGCGACCTTGGAGATCTCGTTCAGCTTGTGGCTGATCAGGATGGACGCGATGCCGTGGGCCTTGAACTCGAGGAGAAGATCGAGCAGCGCGGCGCTGTCGGTCTCGTTGAGGCTGGCCGTCGGCTCGTCCAGGATGAGGAGGCGCACCTCCTTGGAGAGGGCCTTGGCGATCTCGACGAGCTGCTGCTTGCCGACACCGAGGTTGGTGATGAGCGTGTCCGGGCTTTCCTTCAGGCCGACCTTGCGCAGGAGCTCCTGGGTGCGGCGGAACACGAAGGACCGGTCGATGACGCCGAAGCGCGCCGGCTCGTTGCCGAGGAAGATGTTCTCGGCGATGGAGAGGAGCGGCACCAGCGCCAGCTCCTGGTGGATGATGATGATGCCGATCTTCTCGCTGTCGGCGATGGTCCTGAACCGGCGCTCCTCGCCGTCGAACACGATGTCGCCCTCGTAGGAGCCGTGCGGGTAGACGCCCGACAGAACTTTCATGAGGGTGGACTTGCCGGCGCCGTTCTCGCCGACGACCGCGTGGATCTCCCCCGCCTCGACGGTGAGGTTCACGTTGCTCAGCGCCTTCACGCCCGGGAAGGACTTGCTGATCCCGCGCATTTCCAGGATGGCGCCCATCGGATCCGCTGCTCTTCGTTCAAGGTTGCGTCTGGCCGGGGTGGCGTGGGTTCGGGTGGTTCGGTCGCGACGACGGGCGGCGTTGGCCGCCGCCCGCGTTCTTCGAAGGTCCGGCACGGTGAGCGTCCGGCGCCCTGCCGCGCGGCCCGCGTAGGCCGGGCGGTCCGGACCGGACCGCCCGCCGAGGTGACCACCGGTCAGTTGATCTGGGCTTCCTCGTAGTAGCCGCTGCCGACGAGGATTTCCTTCCAGTTGGACTTGTCCACGGACACCGGCTTCAGGAGGTAGGACGGCACGACCTTGACGCCGTTGTCGTAGGTCTTGGTGTCGTTGATCTCCGGCTGGCCGCCGCCGAGGAGCGCGTCGACCATGCCGACCGTCACCTTGGCGAGCTCGCGGGTGTCCTTGAAGATCGTGGAGCGCTGCTCGCCGGCGAGGATGGACTTCACCGACGGGATCTCGGCGTCCTGGCCGGTGACGACCGGGAACGGCTGGTCGGACGAGCCGTAGCCGACGCCCTTCAGCGACGACAGGATGCCGATGGACAGGCCGTCATAGGGGGAGAGGACCGCGTCGACCCGCTTGTCCGTGTAGAAGGCCGACAGGATGTTGTCCATGCGGGCCTGGGCGACCGCGCCGTCCCAGCGCAGGGTGCCGACCTTGTCCATGCCCATCTGGCCGGACTGCACGACGAGCTTGCCGCTGTCGATGTAGGGCTGCAGCACGCTCATGGCGCCGTCGTAGAAGAAGAAGGCGTTGTTGTCGTCCGGCGAACCGCCGAAGAGCTCGATGTTGAACGGCCCGGCGGCGTTCTTCAGGTCGAGCTCCTTCTCGATCGACTGGGCCTGCAGGACGCCGACCTGGAAGTTGTCGAACGTGGCGTAGTAGTCGACGTTGGCCGAGTCGCGGATCAGGCGGTCGTAGGCGATCACCTTGATGCCCTGGTCGGCGGCCTGCTGCAGGGCGTCCGACAGGGTGGTGCCGTCGATGGCCGCGATGACCAGGACCTTCACGCCCTTGGTGATCATGTTCTCGATCTGGGCGAGCTGGTTCGGGATGTCGTCCTCCGCGTACTGCAGGTCGGGCGTGTAGCCCTTCGCGGTGAACTCCTTGACCATGCTGTCGCCGTCCGAGATCCAGCGGGCGGACGACTTGGTGGGCATCGAGATGCCGACGGCGCCCTTGTCCTGGGCGAACGCGCCTCCGGTCAGCGTCATGGCGCCGAGCGCCAGGGCCGTGACGAGCATTTTCAGTGATTTCATTGGGTTCCCTCCCGTACCGACTCGCGTCTTGTTTCGTACCGGCGGCGGCCATCTGCGGGCGCCACCCTCAGCCGGGCGGACGGGCGGGCGCCGGCACACGGTGCCGTCCCGCCGCCTCCCGCCTGAATCTCCCCGGTCTCGCGCCCGGCTCCGTCGCCTCCGCCGAACCTGGACCCGTCCCGTCGACCTGCGGCCTCCTCCGATAGGCCGATAGGACGACCTGACCATAGGAGCGGCGACGCATAACCGTCTAATGATAATTCGGGCTCTTGCTATGCCATTTTGGTTATGAGCTAATCGGTTTGGCATGGGGGAACATGGACGATGGGCGCGAAGGACGCTGGCAAAGACGACGACGGCCTCGCCGGGCCGCCCCGGGGCGTGCAGGCGACGGGCCGGGGCATCCACGGCGAACGGCTGCTGCGCACCGGGCTGAAGCTGCGGCACCTGAACCTTCTGGTGGCGCTCGACGACCACCGCAAGCTGCACCGGGCCGCCATGGCGCTGAACCTGTCGCAGCCGGCCGCCTCCAAGATGCTGGGCGAGATCGAGAAGATCGTCGGCGTGCCGCTGTTCGAGCGCCTCGCCCGGGGCGTGGAGCCGACCTGGTACGGCGAGGCGCTGATCCGGCGGACCCGCACCGTGCTCGCCGAACTCGGGCAGGCGGGCGAGGAGATCGCAGCGCTGCGGGCGGGCGAAGGCGGCACGGTGGCGATCGGCTCGGTGATGGCGCCGGCGGTGGACGCGGTGGTTTCCGCCATCCAGTCGGTGCGCCGCAGGCTGCCGCAGCTGCAGGTGTCCGTGGACGTGGAGACGTCGGACGTGCTCGCCGAACGGCTGCTCGCCTCGCGGCTCGATTTCGCCATCGCCCGGATTCCGAACGGCATCGACCCGGAGCCGTTCGACTATCGCGAGGTAGGGCCGGAGGAGGCCTGCCTGCTGGTGCGCGCGGACCATCCGCTCGCCGGCAAGGACGTGGTCTCGGCGGCCGACCTCCACGACCGGGAATGGGTGCTGCAGCCGCGCGGATCGCTGCTCCGGCGGTCGATCGAGGTGATGATGCGCCGCCACGGCGTGCCGCCGCCGACGCGGGTGGTTGTGACCGGATCGATCCTGATGACGCTGGTGATGGCCGGCCGCACGGACGCCATCGCGCCGCTCGCCATTCCGGTGGCCGAGATGTTCCTGTCGGCCGGCAGCTTCAAGATCCTGCGGCTGGAGGAGCGCGTGACCGTGGAGCCGTTCGGCCTCATCAAGGTCAAGGGCCGCCCGCTCTCGCCGGCGGCGGCGGTGCTCTACGCGGCGATCGAGGAGGAGGTGTTCGGCGGCGGAGAAGTGCGGGCGGCGGAGTGAGGGCCGGGCGTCGCGCCGCCCCGGCCGGCACGGGTCCGGAGCATGCGGGCCAGCCGCGCCTCTTCCGCCTTACCTCCCCTCAGTGGCTGTCGCGGAGCACGGGGGTGCCGCTCTTGCCGACGAGGAAGTCGAGGTCGGCGCCTTTGTCGGCGCCCATGACGTGTTCCACATAGAGGCGGACGTAGCCGCGCTCCGGGAGCGGCGGGGCGGTCCAGTCCTTCAGGCGGGTGGCGAGCTCGGCGTCGGTGATCTCCAGCGTCAGCGTGCGGTTGGGCACGTCGAGGGAGATGATGTCGCCGTCGCGCACCACGGCGAGCGGCCCGCCGGCGGCGGCTTCCGGAGCGGTGTGGAGCACGACGGTGCCGTAGGCGGTGCCGCTCATGCGCGCGTCGGAGATGCGCACCATGTCGGTGATGCCCTTGCGCAGGACCTTCGGCGGCAGCGGCATGTTGCCGACCTCGGCCATGCCGGGATAGCCCTTCGGCCCGCAGTTCTGGAGCACCATGATGCAGGTCTCGTCGATGTCGAGCGCCTCGTCGTTGATGCGGGCGCGGAAATCCTCGATGGACGAGAAGACGACCGCCCGGCCCCGGTGGACGAGGAGGTGCGGGCTGGCGGCGGACGGCTTGATGACGGCGCCGTTGGGGGCGAGGTTGCCTTTGAGGACCGCGATGCCGGAGGCCGGCTTGAACGGCTTGTCATAGGGGAAGATCACGTCGCGGTTCCAGCACTCGGCGTCCTTGACGGCCTCGCCGATGGTCTCGCCGGAGACGGTGAGCGCGCCGGTGTCGAGGAGACCGGCGTCGTGGAGCTCCTTCATGACGGCCGGGAGCCCGCCGGCGTAGTAGAAGTCCTCCATCAGGTGCCGGCCGGAGGGCTGCATGTCGACGATGCAGGAGATCTCGCTGCCGATGCGGTCCCAGTCGGCGAGGTCGAGCTCGACGCCCATGCGGCCCGCGATGGCGAGCAGGTGGATGACCGCGTTGGTGGAGCCGCCGATGGCCGCGTTGGTGCGGATGGCGTTCTCGAACGCGCCGCGGGTGAGGATCTTCGACATGACGAGATCCTCCTTCACCATCTGGACGATCCGCCGGCCGGTGAGCTGGGCGTAGGTGTTGCGCCGGGCGTCCACCGCCGGAATGGCCGCGCAGCCGGTGAGGCTCATGCCGAGGGCCTCCACCATGGATGCCATGGTGGAGGCGGTGCCCATGGTCATGCAGTGGCCCTTGGACCGGTGCATGCAGCTTTCCGTGGCGGTGAACTCCTCGTAGGACATGCGGCCGGCACGCATCTCCTCGGTCATCTGCCAGATGCCGGTGCCGGAGCCGAGCTCCTTGCCCTTGTAGCGGCCGGTCAGCATGGGGCCGCCGGAGAGCCCGATAGTGGGCAGGTCGCAGGAGGCAGCACCCATGAGAAGCGACGGAGTGGTCTTGTCGCAGCCCATGAGGAGCACGATGCCGTCGAGCGGGTTCGCCCGGATGCTCTCCTCCACGTCCATGGCAGCGAGATTGCGGAACAGCATGGCGGTCGGGCGCATCTGGCTTTCGCCGGTGGAGAGCACCGGGAATTCCAGCGGGAAGCCGCCCGCCTCGTAGACGCCGCGCTTCACCCACTCGGCGAGCTCGCGGAAATGGCCGTTGCAGGGGGTGAGGTCGGACCAGGTGTTGCAGATGCCGATGACCGGGCGGCCGTCGAACATGTCCGCGGGCGTGCCCTGGTTCTTCATCCAGGTGCGGTACATGTAGCCGTTCTTGTCCCGGCGGCCGAACCACTGGGTGCTGCGGAGCGTCTTGTTTTCGGCCATGACCCGTTCCCTTACCAGCCGCGCAACGTCACGGCCCTCGTCGGCCGAAACGGTACGACGGCTGAGCTATAACCGTCCAATTCGGTTTCGGCGTAATGTCATATCTAATCTCATATAGATGTGATGCATAGTGAGGCTGTGCGGCCGCGGGACGGATCCGGCACCGGATCCCCGCCGCCGGTGGCACTCTGCTGACGTCTCCGGTCACGGCGGCGGTGCATCGAAAAAAGCCGGTGGCGCGGGGGCGGCGGCGCCGCCAGACTGGACTGGACTGGACTGGACTGGACCGGATTTGACTTGTCTGGACGCCGATCGCCGAAACCGGACCGGGGGCTTGGCCGTTGAACCACAGCCGGCGCGCCACAACGACGACGAGGCCTGATGCGAGACAGAGACGATCAGCGCCGCATCGACCGCCTCGGCGCGCTTCTGGCGGGGATCGGAGCCCTCGCGGCGGTCCTCCTGCCCTTCGTGATCGCCAAGCCGAATCGGATCGTGGCCGGCGAGCCATTAGGCCTCGTCGCGGCCCTGCCGGGCGCGGCGGGATGGCCGGTCGCGGCCGTCCTCCTGTTGGCGGGCGTGCTCACGATCTTGGACCGGCGGCCGGGGGTCCGGCTGGCGGTGGCGGGGGCGGCGCTCGCCGCCGTCTGCCTGGCGGTGGGCGTCGCCGCCGACGGGCTGACGCCCGAGGGCGACCGCTACGGGCGGGTGTCGCCCGGCGGTGCCTTCTGGCTCCTGGCGGCGGTGTCGCTGCTCGCCGCCACCGACGCGCTCGCCCGGATGAGCCTGCGGCCGGCCGGCCGGATCGGCGCGCTCGTGATCGCGGCCGGCGCGACGGCGGCGCTGCTGGCCTCCGGGGCCTGGGCGGACCTTTCCTTCATGCGCGAATACGCGGCCCGGGCGGACGTGTTCTGGCGCGAGGCGGCGCGCCACGGGGTGCTGGCGGTCGGGTCGCTGGCGGCGGCCATCGCGATGGGGCTGCCGCTCGGCATCCTCTGCCACCGGTCGGCGCGGCTCCGGCAGGCGCTGATGCCCACGCTGACGCTGATCCAGACCATCCCGAGCATGGCGCTGTTCGGCATCCTGATGGCGCCGCTCGGCGCACTGGCGGCGGCCCTGCCGCTGGCGCACGACCTCGGCATCCGCGGCATCGGCCTCGCCCCGGCGCTCCTGGCGCTCTTTCTCTATGCCCTGCTGCCCGTGGTGGCGAACACGGCCGTCGGGCTCGCCGACGTGCCGGCGGCCGTGACGGACGCAGGGCGCGGCATGGGGCTGACGGACCGCCAGCTGCTGACGCGGGTGGAACTGCCCCTCGCCTTCCCGGTGATCCTCACCGGCATCCGGATCGTTCTCGTTCAGAACATCGGCCTTGCCACGGTGGCGGCGCTGATCGGCGGCGGCGGCTTCGGCACCTTCGTGTTCCAGGGCATCGGCCAGACGGCCATGGACCTGGTGCTCCTCGGGGCCGTGCCGACCATCGCCCTCGCCTTCGCGTCCGCCGTGATCCTCGACGCAGCCGCCGAGGCGGCCCGGAGACGCCCCGCATGATCGAACTCGACCACGTGACCAAGCGCTACGGCGACGCCGCCGTGGTGGACGACGTGAGCCTGACGGTGGAGCGCGGCACCATCATGGTGATCGTGGGCACGTCCGGCTCGGGCAAGTCCACGCTCCTGAGGATGATCAACCGGCTGGTGGCGCCGACCAAAGGCCGCATCCTGATCGACGGACGGGACACGGCCGGCCTGCCGGAGCACGACCTGCGGCGCGGCATCGGCTACGCGATCCAGGGGCACGGCCTGTTTCCGCACCGGACCGTGGCGGAGAACATCGCCACCGTGCCGCGGCTCCTGAAGTGGGAGAAGGACCGGGTCGACGAGCGGATCGACGCGCTTCTGGCGGCGTTCGCGCTGGAGCCCGGGCTCTTTCGCGACAAGTATCCGCACCAGCTTTCGGGCGGCGAGCAGCAGCGGGTGGGCGTGGCGCGGGCGCTGGCGGCCGACCCGGCGGTGCTCCTGATGGACGAACCATTCGGGGCGCTCGATCCCATCATCCGCGACAAGGCGCAGGAGGATCTCCTGGCGGTGCAGCGGCGGCTGGGCACCACCGTGGTGCTCGTCACCCACGACATGGACGAGGCGTTCCGGCTGGGCCATCGGGTGGCCGTGATGGCGGACGGGCGCGTGCGGCAGGTGGGGACGCCCGCCGACCTGCTGACCCGGCCGGCGGACGCCTTCGTGTCGCGCCTGACCGGCACGAACGACCGGGCGTTGAAGCTCCTCTCGGTCCGGCCCGTCGGCAGCGTGGTCTCGCCGGGGCCGGCGGACGGGCCGCCGCTGCCCGAGACGGCGAGCCTGCGGGACGCCCTGTCGGCGCTTCTGTGGAGCGGCGCGCGGGCGCTGCCGGTGGCGGACGCGAGCGGCCGCCCGCTCGGCCGGGTGACCCTCGACGCGGTGCTCGCGTCGGGGCGGGTCGGCTGATGCGGGTCGCGACGGCCCTGAGGCTAGCCCTGGTGGCGCTGCTGGCGGCCTTCCTGGCGGCGCCGGACTGGTTCGAGCCGGTGTTCGCGCCGTTGACGGAGAACGGCGCGCCGGCGATCTACCGGCAGGCGAGCCTCCTGCAGCTGACGATCGCGCACCTCGGCACGGTGGCCGTGGCTTCGCTGGCCGCGACCGTGGTGGCGGTGGGGCTCGGCATCTTCGTCAGCCGCCCGGCGGGAGCCGACTTCCTGCCGCTCTCCCGCGCCATCGTGAACGTGGGCCAGACCTTTCCGCCGGTGGCGGTGCTGGCGCTCGCCGTTCCGGCGGTCGGCTTCGGAACCGCCCCGACCCTGATCGCGCTCTTCCTCTACGGCCTGCTGCCGATCTTCGAGAACACGCTGGCGGGCCTGCGGCAGGTGCCGGCGGCGGTTCTCGACAGCGCGCGCGGCATGGGGCTGACCGGCCGACAGCGGCTGGTCGAGGTGGAACTGCCGCTCGCCTTGCCGGTGATCCTGGCCGGCGTGCGCTATTCGGTGGTGGTCAGCATCGGGACGGCGACGATCGGCTCCACGGTGGCGGCGCGCGGTCTCGGCGAGGTGATCATCGCGGGGCTGACGTCGGGCAACACGGCCTTCGTGCTCCAGGGCGGTCTGGTGGTGGGCGTGACCGCCGTGCTCATCCACGACGGGCTTCTGGCGGCCGAACGACGCGCCATGGCGGCGCGGGCTTCAAAAGCGTGAGCGCGGGCACGACATCAAGGATGGGATCGCACGGACCGCCTGCCGCGTTGTCCTGGCGAACCAACCGGAGTTTTCTGATGGACATCCTTCGCATCCTCATCGCCATCCTGCTGCCGCCGCTCGGCGTGTTCCTGCAGGTGGGCATCGGCCTGCACTTCTGGCTGAACATCCTCCTGACGATCCTCGGCTACATCCCGGGCATCATCCACGCGATCTGGGTGATCGTCCGGAAGTGACCCGCGCCGGCGCCGAAAGGCGCCGACCACGAACGGGGCCGCGCTCGTCGCCGCGAGGACGATGAGGAGCGCGGCCGCGATCCAGGGATTTGAGGCGATCAGCTCCGCGCCGGCGTAGTTGAGCGCGAAGGCGACCGGCACGACGCCCGCGAGGGTCGCGACCGCGAAGCGCCAGAAGGCGAGCGGCGTGAGGCCGGCCGCGTAGCTGACCGCGTCGAAGGACAGGAAGGGGACGAGGCGCGAGGCGAACACAACCGCCATCAGCCAGCCCTGCGATTCCCCCTTCTCCAGGCGCTCGAAGAATCCGCCCTTCGGCACGAGCCGGCGCACGGTGTCGCGGCCGAGGGTGCGGGCGATCAGGAAGGCCGCGATGGAGCCGAGTTCGGCGCCGGCCACCGTGTAGACCGTGCCCCAGAGCGGGCCGAAGACGGCACCGGCCGCGACCGCGATCGGGGCGCTCGGGACAGGCGCCAGCACCACCGCCAACGCCTCGACGACGATGACGAGAATCGGACCGAGGGCGCCCTTCTCCTCCACCCAGCGGCGGACGGCGCCCTCGTCGGACACGTCGGGCATCAGGCCGAGCTTGCCGACGGCGAACCAGACGCCGGCGAGGCCGACGAGCACCAACCCGACCACCACGAGGCGGCGGATCTTCGCGGGAGGCTGGTCCTCTGGCGTCACGGGCGATCCTTCTCGTCGGCGGCGACGGCTCCACACGACCGGCCGGGCGGCGTCCATGAGAGAACGATCCCGCGCCGGTCGCGTTCGACCTTGGACATCATACTCCCTGAAGAACGGGACCTGCCCGGATGATCGAGGACCTCTGGTACAAGAACGCCGTCTTCTACTGCCTGTCGGTGGAGACCTTCATGGACTCCAACGGGGACGGGGTGGGCGATTTCGAAGGGCTCACCCGGCGGCTGGACTATCTGCACGGCCTCGGCATCACGGCCATCTGGCTGATGCCGTTCCAGCCCTCGCCCGGCAAGGACGACGGCTACGACGTGACGGACTATTACGACGTGGACCCGCGCTACGGCACGCTCGGCGACTTCGTGGAGTTCGCCCACGGCGCCAAGCAGCGCGGCATGCGCGTGATCATCGACCTCGTAGTGAACCACACGTCCGACCAGCATCCGTGGTTCCAGTCGGCCCGGTCGGACCCGAAATCACCCTACCGCGACTGGTACGTCTGGTCGAAGAAGAAACCGGCGAACGCGGACGAGGGCATGGTCTTCCCGGGCGTCCAGAAGACCACCTGGACCCGCGACGCGAAGGCGGGAGAATACTACTTCCACCGGTTCTACGAGCACCAGCCGGACCTCAACACGGCCAATCCGCACGTGCAGGCCGAAATCCTGAAGATCATGGGCTTCTGGCTGCAGCTCGGCGTGTCCGGCTTCCGCATGGACGCGGTGCCGTTCGTGATCGCCGAGAAGGGCGCGGCGGTGACCGAGCCGAAGCAGCAGTTCGGGATGCTGCGGCTGTTCCGCCAGTTCATCCAGTGGCGCCAGGGCGACAGCATCGTGCTCGCGGAAGCGAACGTGACGCCGGAGGAGAACATCAACTACTTCGGCGACGACGGCGACCGGCTGCAGATGATGTTCAATTTCCACGTCAACCAGCAGCTCTTTCTGGCGCTCGCCCAGGAGCGGGCCGAGCCCATCGTCAAGGCGCTCGACGACACGCGCCATCTGCCGGACGGGGCCCAGTGGGGCCTGCACCTGCGCAACCACGACGAACTGGACCTCGGGCGCCTCGGCGAGGAGGAGCGCGAGCAGGTGTTCGCGGCCTTCGGCCCGGAGGAGACGCACCAGCTCTATCACCGCGGCATCCGCCGACGCCTGGCGCCCATGATGGACGGGGACCTGCGGCGGCTGAAGCTCGCCTACTCGCTGATGTTCACCCTGCCGGGCGTGCCGGTGGTGCGCTACGGCGACGAGATCGGCATGGGCGACGACCTGTCCCTGCCGGAGCGCTATTGCGCGCGCACGCCGATGCAGTGGTCGGACGAGCCGCAGGGCGGGTTCACAAAGTCGGACAAGCCGGTGATGCCGGTGATCGCCGACGGGCCGTACGGATACCGCTACCTCAACGCCGCGGACCAGCGCCGGGACGCGGACAGCCTTCTCAACTGGCTGGAGCGGCTGATCCGGATGCGCAAGGAGATGCCGGAGGTGGCCTGGGGCGCCCACACGGCGCTCGACACCGGCACCCCGGAGGTGCTGGCCCTGCGCTACGACTGGCGCAACAACAGCGTGCTGTTCCTGCACAATCTGTCCAACTCCCCCCGGGAGATCGCCTTCCGGACCGGGCGCGACGGCGCGCCGCTCATCGACCTCCTCGGCCACGACCACCGTGAGGTTGAGAAGGGCGAGGCCTTCCGGGTGCTGATGGAGCCCTACGGCCTGCGCTGGTACCGGGTCGGCGGGCTCGACTACCTGCTGAGGCGCACCGAGATCTGACAAAACCCCCAACGTCGGGCGAGCGTGCAACGACAATCTATATGCGAACGGCATGCATGAGAATTTCCAGATTCGGTCAGTAATGGATGCCGCTTATTTGTCTGATGTTTGGTACACTGTTTCAAGAATAACCATGTATTAACCATTTCAGTCTCTACAATACTTCCCGTCAGGCTCGGGCACCGAGCCGAACGGGAGGTGGGGCATGGGACTGAAGTTGAAACTGGCGCACAAGATCGCGGCGATGTTCGCCGGGGTGACGCTGATGTCGGGCGTCGTGGCGCTGATGGTTTTCCAGTTGCATCACCGTCCCATGCTGGAGGCCGCGCTGGACCAGACCAACCTGGAGATCGCCGAGGCCATCGGAGACACGATCGACCGCAACCTTTTCGAGCGCTACGGCGACGCGCAGGCCTTCGGGCTCAACGAGGCGGCCCGGCTCGCGGCCAACCACCGCAATCCGCAGGAGACCAATCCGCTGGTGGCCGCCATGAACGGCTACATGCACCTCTACGGGATCTACCGGCTGGTGCTCCTGGTGGACACCCAGGGCAACGTCCTCGCGGTCAACAGCCGCGACGCTTCCGAACGCCCGATCCCGACCGCCACCTTCTACGGTCGGTCGTTCGCGGACGCCGCCTGGTTCAGGGACGCCATGGCGGGACGGTTCCTGGAGGGAACCGGCGGCCTGACCGGCACCGCCGTGCAGCAACCCGTGTTCGACCCGGAGGTGGCGCGCCTCTACGGCGACGACGGCATGGTGATCGTCTATTCCGCGCCGGTGCGGGACGAGACCGGGGCCGTCGTGGGCGTATGGGCGAACTTCGCCGACTTCCGCCTGGTGGACCAGATCGTCCAGTCGTTCAGCGCCAAGTTCGCCGAGAAGTACGACATGACCCACGTGGAGGTGGTCAACCAGGACGGGTTGATGCTCGTGGACATGGAGACCCGCGGCGGCGAGCCGATCACGGACTACACGCACGACCCGGACGTGATCCTGAAGCAGAGCATCGCGGAGGAGAGCGGCTTCCGGCTTTCCGACCTGCCGAACCGCGGCACGATCTCGAACGACGACCCGGAGACCGGCGCGCCCATCCAGATCTCCCACGTCCGCTCGGACGGCGCCTACGACTATCCGGGGCTCGGCTGGACCATCCTCGTGCGCATCCCCCTGAAGAGCGCCTATCCGGTGTTCGACGCCATGGAGCGGGAGGTCTCCGCGGCGGTCGGCTTCGTGGTTCTGGGCGTCACCGGGCTCGGCCTCGCCATCGGCCATCTGTTCGCGACGCCCATCAGCCGGACGGCCGCGACCCTCACCGGGCTCGCCTCCGGGACGGCGGAGGACCTGCCGTTCCAGAACAGGGCGGACGAGATCGGCGACATGGCCCGGGCCTATACGGCCTTGCGCGGCGAGGTTCTGGAGGCGTTCAAGCTGCGGCAGATCGTGGACGAGATGCCGCTGCCGATCATGCTGGTGGACACGATCCGGGGCGGCACGGTGACCTACACGAACCGGGCCTTCGACCTGGCGATCGCGCCCCACCGGGAAGCGCTGCCGGCCGAGATCGTGGGTGGCCGCGTGGCGGCGCTGCACCCGGACCTCGCCCAGGAGGACGCCCGCTTCTCCGGCGGCGCGCCCCTTTCGGGCACGGTGCGGCTCCGCCTGCGCTCGGCCCGCTTCGCCCTGCAGTTCTCGCCGGTGAGGGGCCGCGACGGCACGGTGACGGCGGCCCTCGTCGCCTGGATCGACGAGACGGAGCGCGCCGCGCTCGCCGACGACTTCCAGGCGCGGGTGAAGAGCGTGATCGACAGCCTGACCGAGACGTCCTTCGCCGTCGCCGGCAAGGCCGACGTGCTCGACAAGTCCACGGCGGCGTCGAGCCGCCAGTCCGCCTCGGTGAACACGGCGGCGGAGGCCGCGACCAGCGGCGTGGAGGCCGTGGCGGCGGCCTCCGAGGAGATGGTGTCGTCCATCTCCGAGATCGGCCGGCAGGTGGTCACCGCGCGGGACGTGACCTCCGGCGCCGTCACCCAGGTGGCGGAATCGGACCGGATCATCCGGGGCCTCGCGGAGTCCGCGCGCAAGATCGGCAGCGTCGTGTCGCTGATCAGCGACATCGCCGCCCAGACCAACCTGCTCGCCCTCAACGCCACGATCGAAGCCGCGCGGGCCGGCGACGCCGGACGGGGATTCGCGGTGGTCGCCACGGAGGTGAAGACCCTCGCCGAGCAGACGGCGCGGGCGACCGACGAGATCATCGTGCAGGTGCAGGAGATCCAGTCGGCGACCGGCGCGGCGGTGCAGTCGGTGGGGTCGATCTCGCAGGTGATCGGGACGGTGTCGGAGATCGCCGCGGGCATCGCCGCCGCCGTGGAGGAGCAGAGCGCCGCCACCCGGGAGATCACCCAGAGCATGGGACGATCGTTCGACGCCATCCGGTCGGTGTCGACCAGCATGGGCGACGTGAACCGGGCCGTGGCGGAGACCGCCACGGTGTCCGGCGAGCTCGGCCGGTCGGCCAAGGTGCTCGGCAACGAGACGAGCGAACTGGGCAGCGCGGTGAAGAACTTCCTCGACCGCCTGCGGCGGACCTGACGACGGGGGCCGGGGGGCCGGAGCCGCCGACGGGCGGCTCCGCGACCGGCCGGGCGTCAGTCGGCCCCGGCGATGCGCAGCACCGAGGCGTCGGACTCGTCGGTGATCACGTAGAGGGCGCCGTCCGGGCCCTGCGCCACGTCGCGGATGCGCTTGCCGAGGTCGGTGAGGAGCCGCTCCTCGTGCACCACCTTGCCGCCGTCGAGCTCCAGGCGGACGAGCGCCTGGGACCGCAGGCCGCCGACGAACAGGTCGCCCTTCCACTCCGGCACGGCGTCGCCGGAGTAGAACAGCATGCCGGACGGGGCGATCACGGGCGTCCACTGGTAGATCGGATCGACCATGCCCTCGGCGCGGGCCTCGCCCGTGCCGACCGGCGACCCGTTGTAGTTCACGCCGAACGACACCTTCGGCCAGCCGTAGTTCTTGCCGGGCTCGGCGATGTTGATCTCGTCGCCGCCCCTCGGGCCGTGTTCGACGACCCAGAGCTGGCCGGTGGCCGGGTTGATGGCCGCCGACTGGATGTTGCGGTGGCCGTAGGACCAGATCTCCGGCAGCCCGCCCTCGCCGGACGCGAACGGGTTGTCCGGCGGCACGGAACCGTCCTCGTTGATGCGGACGACCTTGCCGAGATGGGACTTGAGATCCTGAGCCTGGCCGCGGAACTGCTCGTCCGACCGCTCGCCGAGGCCGACGAAGATGCGGCCGTCGCCGTCGAACACGATGCGCGAGCCATAGTGCTTGGTGCTCGCCACCTTGGGCTTCTGCGAGAAGATCACCACCACGTCGGAAAGGCCGCGGCCGTCTTCCGAGAGCTTTCCGCGGGCGAGCGCGGTGGAATTGACGCGACCCTGGCCCGGCTCGGAGAAGGTGAAATAGACGAGCCGGTTGCGGGCGAAGTCCGGGTGCACGGCGATGTCGAGAAGACCGCCCTGGTCGCGGGCGTCCACGTCCGGCACCCCGGCGATCGGATCGGAGAGGGTGCCGTCGGGCGAAACGGTGCGCAGGGTGCCGCCCTTCTCGGTGATCAGCATGGAGCCGTCGGGCAGGAAGTCGATGCCCCACGGGTCGGCGAGGCCCTCGGCCACAGGCGTCACCTCGATCGCGCCACGCTCGGTCTCGTAGGTTTCGGCCAGGGCCGGCCCCGACATCAGGGCTGCGACACCGGCGGCGAGAACGAAGCGTTTCATGGGATCCTCCATCAGCGACAAGGCTCGTCTCCGCGCGCCGGGAGGCGCGCGCCTGCACGGGAGATGGCGACGCCCCCTTCCAGTTCCAGCCCCCGGCCGGGCGACCGGTTGGCCGGGAGAGCCGGGACAGGAGAGGCAACGTGCCGGAACCCGGCGAAACCGTGCGATCCCGGCCCTGGAGACGGCGCGCGCCTCGGCCATCAAAAGGCCCATCACTTCCCTGTGACTGGCGGCTCAGCCGACGGTCGCGCCCGTCCGTTCGCACCGTGGGCCCTGTCGCGCGCCGGTCGCGCAGGAACCGCGGTCGGGGGCGCGGGGTTGGCGGACGTCGGGCGCGGCCCGGCTCGGACCTGATGGGAGGACCACCCGCCATGACGCCTGCAACGCCCGGCACCGACCGGACGGCCGACCCGCGGCTGCGTCTCGTCTCCCGCCTCCTTTTGGCGGCGGCGCTGACGATCGCCACGCCCGCGATCGCGCAAGGACCGGCGGATGCGCCGCCGCCCGCCGCCGAGGCCCCGGCCCAGCCGCAGCAGGAGCCCCGCCCGACGAGCGGCATCCTCAGCCTGCTGCCCCAGGGCACCACCACCCGCCACAGCCTGAAGGCCGGCGACGTGGTGCTCGACTACATGGTGACGGCCGGCACCCAGTCGCTGCGCGACGGGACCGGCACGGTGACCGCCGACATCTTCCACGTGGCCTACCGGCTGGCGGACGGCGCCAAGGACCGGCCGGTGACCTTCGTGTTCAACGGCGGACCGGGAGCGGCGTCCGCCTACCTGCATCTGGGGGCGCTCGGGCCGCGGGTGATCGACACCTCGGCGGCGGGCGACTTCCTGCCGCCGCCCCAGCGGCTGATCGACAACCCGGACACGTGGCTGGACCTGACCGACCTGGTGTTCGTGGATCCGCCGGGCACCGGCTACAGCCGCGGCGCGGACCAGGACCAGGAGGCGCGCTTCTGGTCGGTGGACCGGGACGCGGAGGCGATGGCGGCCTTCATCCGGCTCTATCTGCAGTCGAACGACCGCATGGGCGCGCCGGTGTATCTGGCCGGCGAGAGCTATGGCGGCTTCCGGGCGGCGCGGCTGGCCAAGACCCTGCAGGAGACCGCCGGCATCGCGCCGAGCGGGGCCATCCTGATCTCGCCGGCCCTTGAGTTCTCGCTCCTCTACGGGGAGGACTACGAGCCGCTGACCTGGGCGCTGACCCTGCCTTCCCTCGCCGCCGTGCGCCTGGAGAAGGAGGGCGTGCGCGGCGGCGGCGCCCTCAGGGAGCGCCTCGCCGAGGTGGAGCGCTACGCCCTGTCCGACTACCTGGTCGCGCTCGCCGCGGGCGCCGAGGCCGCGGCCGAGCGGGCGGGCGAGACCGTGGCGCGCTACACCGGCCTGCCGGTCGAGGAGGTTCGGCGGCGCTATGCCCGGGTGCCCGTGTCGGTCTTCATCAAGCAGTTCGACAAAGGCCGGCTGCTCAGCCGCTACGACGGCTCGATCGCCGGGCCGGACGTGGCGCCGGAGGCGAACAACCCGCTGGGGCCGGATCCGATCCTGGACCGGAGCGTGCCGGCGCTGACCTCCGCGTTCGTCGCCTATGCGCGGGACGAACTGGGCTACCGGACCGACATCACCTACCGGCTTCTGAACAGCGACATCGCCGGCCGGTGGGATTATGGCGGCGGCGGCTCGCGCCAGGGCTATGCGGGCGTCCTCGGCGACCTGCAGGAGGCGCGCGCGCTCAATCCGGCGCTCGAGGTGCTGATCGTGCACGGCTACACGGACCTCGTCACGCCCTACATGGCGTCGGAATACCTGGTCCGGCAGCTGCCGCCGCTGATCGGCGCCCGGCCGATCCGCACCCGCGTCTACGAAGGCGGCCACATGATGTACCTGAGGGCGGACGCCCGGCGGGCGCTGAAGGAGGACGTGCGCTCGGTCTACGCCGCCGGCGGCTCGCCCGGCGAGCCGTGAGCGCCCGAGGCGACCGCGACGGACGGCCCGCTCAGGCGCCGATCAGGTGGAGGACCACCTCGCGCCGGTGCGGGCGGCTGCGGTGCTCGAAGAGGTAGATCCCCTGCCAGGTGCCGAGCACCGGGCGGCCGTTCGCGACCGGAATGGAGAGCTGGACGGTGGTGAGCGCGGTGCGCAGGTGGGCCGGCATGTCGTCCGGACCCTCGTCCGCGTGCACATAGCGGTGCGGGTCCTCCGGCGCGATCGTCTCGAAGAAAGCCTGGAGGTCGGTCCTGACGTCCGGGTCGGCGTTCTCCTGGATCAGGAGGGACGCGGACGTGTGCCGGCAGAAGACCGTGAGGAGGCCCGTGCCGATCCCCTCCCCGGCCACCCAGTCGACCACCGGTCGGGTGATCTCCACGAGGCCCTTGCCGCGCGTGCCGATGGTGAGGGTGTGGAGGGACTGGCGCATGGGACGCGTCCGGGGGTGGCCGATCAGGCGGCGGATCGACACGGGTGTCCGGATCGCGCGGACCGCGCCGTGACGATAGAAGCCGTGACGATGAGGGCCGTGACGGTGAGGATCGATGGAGGGAGTGGTAGCAGAGGGCGGATTCGAACCGCCGACCTACGGGTTATGAGTCCGTCGCTCTAACCACCTGAGCTACTCTGCTATCGCCGGGGCGGCGCGGCCGTGCCGTCCGCCCGAAGCGCTGTCGGTATAGTGTCCCCCGCGCCGGCCTGTCAAGCGAGAGCGAGCGGATCGAGCGGACCCGGTCGCGACGCCGCTCGGCAAGGTCCGGGCGGCCGTCACTTCACCACTTCGAACTCCAGCAGGCGGTAGAAGCCGCCGAGACCCGCCGCCTTGTTCGAGAGCAGGCGCACGCCCGGCAGGGCCGCCAGGGTGGAGACGCGGATGGTGGTGTTCCAGCCGAGGAGCCGGCCCATGGGGGACAGGAGGCCGCCCACCTTGGCCCGCAGCCCGTCCTCCGGCGCGAAGTGGCTGACCGCCAGGATACGGCCGCCGGGGCGGACGATGCGCCGCATCTCGGCCATGACGCGCGCCGGGTCGGGCACGACGGTCATGACGTACATGGCCATGGCGCAGTCGAACGAATCGTCGGCGAATTCGAGGCGCGCGGCGTCCATCTCCAGGATGGCCTCCACGTTGGACAGCTTCTTCGCGGCGATCCGCTCGCGGGCCTTCGCCAGCATGTCCGGCGACAGGTCGATGCCGGTGACGCGCATGGAGGACGGATAGTCCGGCAGCGAGATGCCAGTGCCGACGCCCACCTCCAGGACGCGCCGGGTGTCCGGCTTTAGGGCCGCCACGGCGGCGCGGCGGGAGGATTCCATGATCAGGCCGAACACCAGATCGTAGACCGGCGCCCACCGCGCGTAGGCCGAGATGACGTCCGTCGCCCGCATGGCGGTCTCGATCGCGGTTTCCCCCTCGCGCGCCGCGCGTGCCCGATCCTGCGTCATCGCTCCGTCCCTTCGATGAGTGTTGCCGGCGGTGAATGGTGCCGGCTGGCCCGCTCAACCGGCGGCCAGGGCCTTCTGTTCCGTGGACGCACGGCCGGACGCCGTGATGGCATCCGTGCGTGTCGCCCTGATGAACCCGCCGCCGAGCACCCGGGCATCGTCGCCCGGACCGTCGTAGAAGACGCAGGCCTGGCCGGGCGCCACGCCGAACTCGCCCTCCAGGAGGTCGACGGAGATCTCCCCGCCGTCCGCATGGAGCGTCGCCGGCTGCGGCGGGCGGCTGGAGCGCACCTTGGCGTAGATGGCGAGCCCGCCCGCCGGCAGATCGGCGAGCGCGCCGTCGCCGATCCAGTTCACGTCCCGGAGCGCCAGCCGCCGGGTCATGAGCGCCTCGCGCGGGCCGACCACGACGCGGCGGGTGGCCGCATCGAGCCGGATCACGAAGAGCGGCTCGCCGGTGGCGACGCCGAGGCCGCGCCGCTGGCCGACCGTGTAGTGGATGATGCCGTCGTGCCGGCCGAGCACCCGGCCGTCCACATGGACGATCTCGCCGCCCGAGGCCGACTCCGGCTTCAGCTTCTCGATCACGTCCGCATACTTGCCCTGGGGGACGAAGCAGATGTCCTGGCTGTCGTGCTTGTCGGCCACCACGAGGCCGAACGCGCGGGCGAGCTCGCGCACCTCCGGCTTGGAGAGGCCGCCGAGGGGGAAGCGCAGATAGTCCAGCTGCTCCGGCGTGGTGGCGAACAGGAAATAGCTCTGGTCCCGGTCGAGATCGACCGGCCGGTAGAGCGCCCGCCGGCCGGACGGAGCAAGGCCGGAGCGCACGTAGTGGCCGGTCGCGAGGGCGGCGGCGCCGAGCTGGCGGGCGGTGTCGAGGAGGTCGGAGAACTTGACCGTCTGGTTGCAGGACACGCACGGGATCGGCGTCTCGCCGGCGATGTAGCTCTCGGCGAACCGGTCGATCACCTGGTCGCGGAAGCGGGACTCGTAGTCGAGCACATAGTGCGGGATGCCGAGGCTGGCGGCCACCTGGCGGGCGTCGTG
Source organism: Chthonobacter rhizosphaerae (assembly GCF_013839525.1). GTDB lineage: Bacteria > Pseudomonadota > Alphaproteobacteria > Rhizobiales > Pleomorphomonadaceae > Chthonobacter > Chthonobacter rhizosphaerae. The sequence goes on along the minus strand of NZ_JACDIS010000012.1, from coordinate 43,113 downwards.
GATGTCCTGGCCGGCGCAGCAGGCGCCCTTGCGGTGGGTCGCCTCGCCATGGTCGTAGAGCTGCAGGGTGACGCCAACCACGTCGTAGCCTTCGCGCTTCAGGAGGCCGGCGACCACGGACGAATCCACGCCGCCCGACATCGCCACGACGACGCGGGTGTCTTCGGGCCTGCCCGGAAGATCGAGGGAATTCAACATCGGTCGCTTCTCGCTTCTGGCCGCCTCGGCCGTCTTGACTGGAACGCGGGCGCGCCGCCCGCGCGTTCCCCCGCACGTCTCCTCCGGTCGGTCGCCTCGCGGTTCCCTGCCTTGTCGCCGAGCCGCGCCCGATCCGGCCGCCCCGGCAAGCTTTGCCGGGCTCCCGGCACCCGATGCCGGGTCCGGCCCGCGCCGGTTCTGGGCCGACAGCTCTCAGCTGGGCGGAACCTAGCCAAAAATCAAGCGCTTGTCACCGCGCGCGGCCGTGGCCCGCTCCTTGCTGAGCCTCGGGCGGTCAGTAGGGTTGAGTCATGTCCGAAACCGCGTTTCCCGCGTTCCTGCCCGTCGCGCCCGTGATGCCGCACCCGTCTCCGCCGGTCTCGGCCGAAGGACCGGCCGAAACGACCCTGTTCTCCGGCCTCCTGAAGGCCGTGTCCACGACCGCGTCCGCCGACGCGGACGGCGGGCCGACCGCCGACGGCGCCGCTGCGACGACCACACGCCGCACCGGCGTGTTCGCCGCCTTCGCGCTGCTGACCGAAGAGGTGCTGCCCGCCGGAGCGCCGACGCCCGCGCCGCAGACGGCCGGCGAGACCTTGGCCGACACCCTCGTTCCGGGCGGCGCGGCCGGCTCCGGCGAAAGCGAGGGCGAGGGCGAGGGCGAGGGCGAGGGCGAGGAGATCAGTTCGCTATTTGCCGGGCTCAAGGCCGGCGCAACGGATGCGGCGGAGACGATCGCGCCTCCCGTGGGCGACCCCGAGACGGAAGCCGCCGATGTCCAGGGCGCGACGGACGGCGTGCGGGCCGATGGCGTGGACGAGACGGCGGCGGTCATCCCGCAGGTGCAGACGAGTCCGCCGCCGGCGCAACCGGTGTACCCGGCCGCCGGCCTCGAGGCGGGCGAGCCGATCGACGAGAGCACCGTCGCGGTCCCGCCGGCCGGGACCGCGGTGACGGGCACGCCGTCCGGCGGCGCCGCCAGCGGCGCCTATTCGTCCGCCGCCGAAGCCTTCGCGGCCGCGCTCCTCGGCGCCCTGGAGGAGGTGACCAAGGCGGTTCCGGACCCGGAGACGATTGACGAGACGGGCGACGAGACGACCGGGGACCAGGACGGGACGCCGACGCCCGCCGGCGCCTCGACCGCGACCGGTTCCGCGACTGCCGTGACGGCGACCCTGCCCGGCGAGGCGAGCGCGGCTGCCGCGCCGGACCCGGCCGACGCGCCGGTGACGGCGGCCCTATCGCACGCGCCGCCGAGCGCGTCGGGCATCCCCTCCGCCGACGCGGATCTGGCGGCCTTGCTGGCGGCCCTGCAGCTGGCCGGCACGGACGAGACCGACGGGCGGACGTCGCCTCCGGCGACACCCTCCGGACCGGCGACGGCGACCGGAACGCCCGCCTCCGACGCGCCCGGCCGTCCGGCCGTCGATCAGCCGGCCGTGCCACCCGGCTTGACCCGCGCGGCTACCGAGGTGGCGGAGGCGCTCGCCAGGCTCGCCGCCAAGAGCGGGGCCGAGATCACCGTGACGACAACGCCGGCGACGCCGGCGACCGCGGCCGAGGTCCAGCCGGCGACCGTGCAGCAGCCGGTCGAGAGCGATCCGACCGGTGAACCGGCGGTCGTCGAAGCCGTGGCGCAGGCCGCGGTGAAGTCGCCGTCGTCGGCGGACGGACAGGCGCAGGCGGCGGGCGGCCCGTTCGCCACCTTGCCGACGCCTGGTGCTCCGGCCGGCGCTGGTCCGGCCGGCATGACGCCGGACACGGCCGCGGCGGCCGCGACGGTCTTCGCACCTGAAGCCGACCCGGTCGTCGAGGCCGCTGAGCTTTCGGCCGAGACCGGCCCGGAGGCGGCCGAACCCGGCGAGCCGGACGCCCTCGCCGCCCTGGATGCCTCCGACGACGGCCTCGGGACGTCCGATGACGGCGGCGACGGAGCCGGCGACCCGGAACCCGGCCCGGAGGCCAAGGCCGACGCGAAGGAGCCCGCCGCACCTGACGCCGAGCCCTTCCTGGTGGATCCCGGCCGCCAGGACATGGCCGCCCAGCGGACCGCCTCCCCGCTCGCGGCGGCCGCACTCGCCTTCGCGGCCCGGCTGAAGGGCGAGCCCATGGGGCTAGACCGGGCCGAGGCCAATCAGGCGGGCCTTACTCCGCTCTCCGGAGCGCCCGGACTTCACGCCGGCCAATCCGCCGCTCCGGCAATGGGATCGGCCTTCATGCCATCGCAGCCGACGGTGCCGATGGGGCAGCTCGGCATGGAGATCGCCCGGCAGGCGCTGGCCGGGGAGACGAGCTTCCAGATCCGGCTCGATCCCGCCGATCTCGGCCGAGTGGACGTGCGCCTGGAGCTTTCGGAGAGCGGCGAGGCCAAGGCCCACCTGACCGTGGAGCGGCGCGACACGCTGGATCTCCTCAGCCGCGACCAGCGCGCCCTGGAGCGGGCGCTGCGGGAAGCGGGCTTCGAGGCCAAGGACGGTTCGGTCTCCCTGTCGCTGCGCCAGAACGGCTCGGGCGACGGCCAGGCCCGCCACGGCCAGCCGGACGAACCGCCGAACGGCCGCGGCCGGTCGGGCTGGACCTCCGACGACACCGGGAGCGACGAGCGATCAGCCCGTCCCGCCCTCGACCTCTACCGTCCCCGCAGGGACTCGCTTCTCGACGTCCGGATCTAAGGGCAAGGACCGCATCTGATGGCCACCGTCGGCAGTTCCACCGGCTCGACCGGCACCACGACCCAGACGTCCTCGAGCGCGTCGGCCACCCAGAAGGTGCTGGCCAACTACGACACCTTCCTGTCGCTGCTGACCACCCAGCTTCGGGTCCAGAATCCGCTGGAGCCCATGGACGCGGAGAAGTTCACCGAGCAGCTGGTGCAGTTCTCCGCCGTGGAGCAGCAGATCCAGACCAACAAGAACCTGGAGGCCATGCTGTCGGCGCTGGTGTCCGGGTCGGCGCTCAACCTCGTGAACTACATCGGCAAGACCATCGAGGCGGAATCGAGCACCACCAAGCTGGAGAACGGCCAGGCGCTGTGGAAGGTGAGCGCCGCCTCGGCGGCCCCGCGCAGTACCGCGACCATCCGCAACAGCGCCGGCGCCGTGGTCTTCTCCGGTCCCGTGGATCTGACCTCGGGCGAGAACACCTACGCGTGGGACGGCAAGACGGCCACCGGCGCCACGGCTCCGGACGGCAACTACACGATCACGTTCGATGCCCGGTCGGGGACGGACGCCACGGTGGCGGTGACGACCCGAGTCTCCGGGACGGTGACGGCCATCGACACCTCCACCAGCGAGCCGTTCCTGACGGTGAACGGCGCCAAGGTGCCGCTGTCGGAAATCCTGTCCGTGCGGATGTGAGGCGCCTCCCGCCGCAGGTTCGGGCCGGGGGCCCGGCGACGTGCGCCCGGTGACGTCGGATCGAGGTCAGGCCGCGGCAAAATGTTCGGCCGCGAGTCTTCCCGAGTAAAAGCCAAGTGCTGCAGGAGTCATATCGAATAACGGCCGGAATCGGCGATTCCGATCCGGGGAGAGCGGCAGGGGTTAATGGGTATTAACCGGATTGATCGATTGCAAATTGCGCTTCGTTCACCCAAATCGCCCGCCACATCAAGTTCTTACCTAATTGTTTCCAGGCGATTAGCCGATTTTTAAAAGCCGTCGCGTATTGTCCAACACTGACAGGTCAAGTTCAGTGTGAGAGTACGATGACCGAGCAGATGCGTCCCCGCGTAAAATATGTGATCGGCCCGGATGGGAGTCCCCTGACGATCGCCGATCTCCCCCCGGAGGACACCAAGCGTTGGGTAATCCGGCGGAAAGCCGAGGTCGTCGCAGCGGTCCGTGGTGGTCTTCTTTCCCTCGAAGAGGCTTGCAAGCGCTACACCCTCACGGTTGAAGAATTCCTGTCCTGGCAGCAATCGATCGACAAGCACGGGCTTGCCGGTCTGCGCGCCACCCGCGTTCAGCAGTATCGCCCTTGAGGCGAATCGCCCGACCGACGACCCTCTCTTGCAAAGGCCGGCTCCGCCGGCCTTTTTCTTTGGCTGGAGCATCGCCGGAGACGGCGGTCGGGCGTGGCCGCCCGGCACAATTTGCCCAGTCGCTGTGGCGAAAAGCTCACCATGTCCGGCAGAAAGCCCCAGGCGCTTCCCCGGGCGGACAGACCGTTAATCAGTTGTTTACCAACACATGCGGAAATTCCTGCCTATCAAGCGCAAGGCGGTCCGGGGGTGGATCGCCGCTCACCGGCAGCGATCGCGGACCACACCGACCGTGGCTCCTTCTCCCCGAAGGGCGGACGGCGGGCGGACCGGCTTCGGCGGTCGGATCCGGTGAGGCGACCATGGACGGCGGACCGGAGACGACGGACAAGTGAACGGGCTGGCGGAACTCGTCAAATCGCTGGGACCCGCCCGGATCGCGGCCATGGGCGCCGTCGCGCTCGGCCTCGTCGGCTTCTTCGCCTACATCATGCTGCGCTACAACGAGGTGAGCGAGGCGCCCCTCTACACCAGCCTCGGCCTGGAGGACTCCGCCGCCATCGTGCGCGAGCTGGAGGCCGCCAACATCCCCTTCACCCTGCGCCAGGACGGATCGGCCATCTTCGTGCCGGAGACCGAGGTGACGCGGCTCAGGATGCGCTTCGCCGAGGAAGGCCTGCCGGCGGGCGGCGGCGTCGGCTACGAGATCTTCGACAAGACGGACGCGCTCGGGACCACGAGCTTCGTCCAGAACGTGAACGCCCTCCGGGCGCTGGAGGGCGAGCTCGCCCGCACGATCCGGGCGATCAACCGGGTGGAGCAGGCGCGCGTGCACCTGGTGCTGCCGGAACGGCAGCTGTTCCGCCAGGAGACCCAGAAGCCGACCGCCTCGATCGTCCTGAAGACCCGCGGCGTGCTGGAGACGGCGCAGATCCGGGCCATCCAGCACCTCGTCGCCTCGGCGGTGAACGGCCTGGAGCCGACGAGGATCTCGATTGTGGACGAAGCCGGCCGGCTGCTCGCCGAAGGGACCGGCGACGACACCTCGGCCACCTTCCTCGCCTCCAGCGCCGACGAGCGGACGCTCGCCTTCCAGCGCCAGGTGGAGGACCGGGTCCGCGACATCGTGGAGAGCGTCGTCGGCGCCGGACGGGCCCGGGTGAAGGTGGCCGCGGAGCTGGACTTCAACCGCGTTTCGGAAACGCGCGACCTGTTCGACCCGAACGGCCAGGTGGTGCGCTCCACCCAGACGCGGGAGGAGAGCTCCTCGTCGCGGGAGGCGGCCGACGGCCAGGTGACCGCCGCCAACCAGGTGCCGAACGCCGGGCCGAACGCCCCGGCGGGCGACCAGCCCCAGAGCCAGGACCAAAGCTCGGTCGCCGAGGAGACGATCAACTACGAGATCTCGAAGACCACCCGCACCGAAGTGACCGAGATGGGCGGCGTGAAGCGCCTGTCGGTGGCCGTGGTGGTGGACGGGCGCTGGCAGACCGGCGACGACGGGGTCCAGACCTACGTTCCGCGCGCCGACGATGAGCTGCAGCAGATCCAGGCGCTGGTGCGCACCGCCATGGGCTTCGACCAGAACCGGGGCGACCAGGTGGAGGTGGTGAACCTGCAGTTCGCCGACGGCCCGCCCAAGGTGGCCACCGACGGGGCCGAGGCCGGCCTGTTCGACTTCAGCCGCCAGGACCTGATGCGCTTCGCCGAGATGGGCGTGATGCTGGTGCTCACCATCCTGGTGCTGCTGTTCGCCGTGCGGCCGCTGATCCGCCGCATCCTGTCGCCGGAGGTGGTGACCGAGCACCGGGAGATCACCGCCCAGATCACCGGGCCCGACGGCCAGCCCGTCACCATGGTGCTGAACGCCAGCGGCGAACTGGTTCCGGCGGAGCCGGGCCAGGCGCCCGCGACCCCGCTCCTGGAGGCGCCGACGGGCAACCAGGCGCGCATCGAGGAGGCCAAGGCCCAGGGCGCCGCCCAGATGGACCAGATCCGCCGTGTCGGCAACCTCGTCGGCGAGAACCCCAACGAGGCCGCCATCATCATCCGTACCTGGCTTTCGGAGGCCGCGTAGTCCATGGCCGCAGTATCCGGACAACTGACCGCCAGAGGCGGCACCCTCACCCTCTCGACGACCGAAGGCATCCAGCGCGAGCTGACCGGGCCGGAAAAGGCGGCCGTCATGATGCTGGCGCTCGGCGACCGCTTCGGGGCGCCGGTGTGGAAGTCGCTCGACGAGATCGAGATCAAGCACCTGTCGCTCGCCATGTCGAAGCTGGGGCCGATCACGCCGACCATGCTGGACGACCTGCTCGTCGAGTTCGTCACCAAGGTGTCGTCGTCCGGAGCCCTGATGGGCAACTTCGACACGACGGAACGCCTGCTCCTCTCCGTGCTGCCCGGCGACAAGGTGGCGGCCATCATGGAGGAGATCCGCGGACCGGCGGGCCGCAACATGTGGGAGAAGCTCTCCAACGTCCAGGAGAACATCCTCGCCAACTACCTGAAGAACGAATACCCGCAGACGGTCGCGGTGGTGCTGTCCAAGATCAAGGCGGACCATGCCGCCCGGGTGCTGTCGATCCTGCCGGACGAGTTCGCCCTGGAGGTGGTGAACCGCATGCTGAAGATGGAGGCGGTGCAGAAGGACGTGCTCGACAAGGTGGAGCAGACGCTCCGGGTGGAGTTCATGTCCAACCTCACCAACACCCAGCGGCGCGACAGCCACGAACTGATGGCGGAGATCTTCAACAACTTCGACCGCACCACCGAGGCTCGCTTCCTGACCTCGCTGGAGGAGGAGAACCGGGACGCCGCGGACCGCATCAAGGCGCTGATGTTCACCTTCGACGACCTCGGCAAGCTGGACAGCGCCGCCATCCAGACGCTGCTGCGCAACGTGGAGAAGGACAAGCTCGGCCTCGCCCTCAAGGGCGCGAAGGAAAGCGTGCGCGACTTCTTCTTCTCCAACATGTCCCAGCGCGCCGCCGCGCTCCTGCGCGAGGATATGGAGGCCATGGGCCCGGTGCGCCTTCGCGACGTGGACGAGGCCCAGGCCACGATGATCAACATCGCCAAGGACCTCGCCGCCAAGGGCGAGATCATGATCAGCAAGAACAAGGGCGAGGACGACCTCGTCATCTGACCCCTGCCGGTTGAGGACCGCCCCGACGGGGCACCGGTTGCGGCGCCCCTTTCGGCGGACCTGGAAAGAGAATGCGACGGATCAACGACATGGCATCGCCCGCCCGCTTCCTGTTCGACACGGACTTCGCGGCGCCGCCTCCGGCCCCGGAGCCGGCGGCGCCGGCGGTGCCGACCATCGAGGTGTCCGCCCACGAGGCGCTGCTGGCCGCCGCCGAAGCGGCCGCGTTCGACCGCGGCTTCGCGGCTGGCCGCGGGGCCGAGGAGGCGCGCCAGACGACCCGTCTCGCCGAGGAGGCGACGCGCCTCGTCAGCGTCGCCCAGTCGATCCTGGCGGTGCTCGACGCCGACCGGGCGCGGGTTGAGGCGGACGCCGCCCGCGTGGCGACGATGGTGGGGACGCGGATCGCCGGCCGGCTGATCGAGCTCCACCCGGAGGAGCGCATCCTCGCGCTCGTGTCCGAGGCGCTCGCGCCGCTGCGCAAGGCTCCGCACCTCGTCATCCGCATGGCCGCGGAGGACGCCGGCTCGATCCGCGGCGCGCTCGACCGCATCGTCCAGGAGCGCGGCTTCGAGGGCCGGCTCGTGGTGCTGGGCGAGCCGGACATCGCCCGGGGCGACTGCCGCATCGAATGGGCCGACGGCGGGATCGTGCTCGACCGGGCCGCCACCGAGGCGGCGATCGCCCAGGCCCTCGACACCCATCTGGCCCTGATCGCGCCGGCCCCGGCCGACGATCCGGCCGAGCGGAGCTGACCCCATGGCCGACGAGACCGACGGCATTCCTTTCGACACCCACACGGCCGGCCCGCGGCGCGAGGAGGACGAGGATCCGAACCTCGCCCACTCGGCCGCCGAACTGGAGGCCGTGTTCGACGTGCCCGTGCGGGTCTCGGCCATCCTCGGCCGGGCCCGCATGCAGGTGCACGACCTTCTGAAGCTCTCGCCCGGCAACGTGCTGGAGCTCGACCGCAAGGTCGGCGAGGCCATCGACGTCTACGTGAACGACCGGCTCGTCGCCCGCGGCGAGGTGGTGCTCGTGGACAACAAGCTCGGCGTCACCATGACCGAGATCATCAAGACCGAGCGGTGAGGACGAAACCATGCGGCTCCTGATCGTCGGAACATTGGAAGGCCAGTTGACCGTCGCCACCCGGATGGCGATGGACAAGGGCGCCTCGGTGATCCACGCCGACACCCTGGACATGGCGCTGAGGACCCTGCGCTCCGGGCGCGGCGCCGACCTCGTGATGATCGACGTGGCGCTGCCGATCGCCAGCCTGATCGCCGACCTGGAGGCGGAGCGCATCCATGTGCCGGTCGTCGCCTGCGGGACGGCGACGGACGCGCGGGCGGCGGTGGCGGCCATCCGGGCGGGCGCGAAGGAATACATTCCCCTGCCGCCGGATGCGGACCTGATCGCCGCCATCCTGTCGGCGGTCACGGCCGGCGGCCACGACCTGATCGTGCGCGACGACCTGATGGCGGCGGTGGTGAAGCTCGCCGACCAGGTGGCGCCGTCGGAGGCCTCCATCCTGATCACCGGCGAGAGCGGCACCGGCAAGGAGGTGCTGGCCCGCCACGTGCACCGGCGCTCCAACCGGGCGGACAAGCCGTTCGTGTCGGTGAACTGCGCCGCCATTCCGGAGAACCTCCTGGAATCGGAGCTGTTCGGCCACGAGAAGGGCGCCTTCACCGGCGCGGTCGCGCGGCGCGTGGGCAAGTTCGAGGAGGCGAGCGGCGGAACGCTGCTCCTCGACGAGATTTCCGAGATGGACGTGCGGCTGCAGGCCAAGCTCCTGCGCGCCATCCAGGAGCGGGTGATCGACCGGGTCGGCGGATCGAAGCCGGTGCCGGTGGACATCCGCATCATCGCGACGTCCAACCGCGTGCTGGCGGACGCGGTGCGCGAGGGCACGTTCCGCGAGGATCTTCTCTACCGGCTGAACGTCGTGAACCTGAAGATTCCGCCGCTCCGCGACCGGCCGGCCGACATCGTGGCCCTCGCCGAGCACTTCGCCCGCAAGTACGCGGAGGTGAACGGGGTGCCGGTGCGGTCCATCGCGGTGGACGCCAAGCGCGAACTGGTGGCCGCCCGCTGGCCGGGGAACGTGCGCGAACTGGAGAACACGCTGCACCGCGCGGTGCTGCTGGCCACCGGGCCTGAGATCGGCGTGGACGCGATCCGCTCGCCGGACGGGGCGAGGCTCGATCCGCGGATGGAGAGCCGGCCGCACGACGCCGCGAGCCGGGCCGCCCAGACCGCGGAGGCGATCACCCGCGCGCTGGTCGGGCGGACGGTCGCGACCGTGGAACGCGACCTGATCCTGGACACGCTCGACCACTGCCTCGGCAACCGGACGCACGCCGCGAAGATCCTCGGGATCTCCATTCGGACACTCCGCAACAAGCTGAACGAGTATGCGGCGGACGGAATTGCGGTTCCCGAACCCGGGACGGCGCGAACCCAGATCGCTTGATTCTGATGACGGAGTGCCATTATAACGTACGGTAATCGGTGACGGAGCCACTACGCATTTAGTGTTTTGGATACAAGAAGTGCGTATAAGAATCTGGAGCCGGCCGCATGACTCGGGGAGGACGGGCGCGACTCGGCGAAAAGACCCACTGGTGAGGAGCCGGGGATGGTCGCTCAAGTCTGGGTGGTGGCTCCGTCCACCGATGCCGCCAATCGCGTCGCGGGCTTCATCGCCCCGATCGGGGACGCCATCGCGCTCGTCAGCGCGGCGGTCGCCGACTACAACTTCCCGCCTCAGCCGGTGATCGTGTTCGACGTGGATCTTCAGGATCCGGCCGTCATCAAGCTGGTGCGCGAAGCCCTTCGGCGCATGACCGATCCGATCAGCATCTTCTGCGTCAACGAGAAGAACCGCCAGCAGGCCGTGCAGACCAACGCCCTCGGGGCGGCCGCGGTGATCACCCGCCCGATCAATCCGGACCGGCTGGTGCGCACCATCCGCGACTGCCTGCCGGTCCGGCGCGGACCGTCCCGCGCCGCCGCGCGGCCGGCCCCGGTCGCCCCGGCGCCGAAGGTGGATCCGAAGGACCCGTCCCAGTCCGTCTCGATCGGCTCGGGCGTGCTCACGCATTTCTTCGAGGGCATGGCGTCCGGGCGGGCGGTGAACGGCAGCGTGGTGACCAACGCGGTGACGGCCATCCAGGCGAGCATCGACGTGGTGGGCCTGGACCAGTGGCTGGAGGACGTGCGGCGCTATCACACCGGGACGTTCCAGCACTGCCTGCTCGTCACCGGAATCTCGGCCGCGTTCGCCCGCCGCCTGGGCCTCGACGACAAGGCCCGCGCCGCCCTCACCACGGCCGCCATCCTGCACGACATCGGCAAGGCGAAGATCCCGCTGCAGATCCTCGACAAGGCCGGCAAGCTGACGGAAGCCGAATTCCACATCATGAAGCGGCACGCGGCGGCCGGAGCCGCCTATCTGGAGAGCCACAAGGTGGTGTCGCCGGACATCATCGCCATGGTGCGCCACCACCATGAGCAGTTGGACGGCTCCGGCTATCCGGATGGCCTGACCGGGGCCCAGATCTCCCCCCTCACCCGCATGCTGACCATCGCCGACGTGTTCGCCGCCCTCATCGAGGTGCGGAACTACAAGCTGCCGCTGACGGCCGAAAAGGCCTACGGCCTGCTCCAGGAGATGGCGCGCGCCGGCAAGCTGGACACGACCCTGGTGGCCGCCTTCGCGCCCGTCGCCAAGGAGATCACCGTGGCGGCCGCGGGCGCGCTGCAGCGGAAGGCGTTCTGACCACCTCCCCCTCCGCTCCGCCGTCCCGACCGACGCCGTCGCGCCCCTCGCGCCCGCGCACGACGGACCCTTAACCGCCCGTTAACCATGGACCCGGCATTTTCTGCCTACTCATAGGACAGATTGCATAAAACCGGAGTCCGCTTCCGTGACCGACACCAGTTCGTCTCTCGGCCAACGCTTCGGACTGCGCCTTCCCACCGGACTGGAGCTGAAGTCGACGGTCCTGCGCGGCGACGTGGGCTTCGCCGTCGGCATCATGGCGATCCTGGTCGTCCTGATCCTGCCGCTGCCGTCGGTCCTCCTGGACCTCTTTCTCGCCGTCTCGATCATCTTCTCCATCCTGATCCTGATGACGGCGCTGTTCATCCAGACGCCGCTGGAGTTCTCCGCCTTCCCGACCGTGCTCCTGATCGCCACCATGCTGCGGCTGGCGCTGAATCTCGCCTCCACCCGCCTGATCCTGTCCGACGGGCATGAGGGCACCGATGCCGCCGGCCACGTGATCGAGGCGTTCGGCAACTTCGTCATGGGCGGCAACTTCGTGATCGGGATCATCGTGTTCGCGATCCTGATCATCGTGAACTTCATCGTCATCACCAAGGGTTCGGGCCGTATCGCCGAGGTGGCGGCCCGCTTCACCCTGGACGCCATGCCCGGCAAGCAGATGGCCATCGACGCCGATCTCTCGTCGGGCATGATCGACGAGGCAACCGCGCGCGAGCGCCGCAAGAACCTGGAGGAGGAGAGCGCCTTCTTCGGCGCCATGGACGGCGCCTCGAAGTTCGTGCGCGGCGACGCCATCGCGGGCCTCCTGATCACCTTCATCAACGTGATCGGCGGCATCGTCATCGGCGTGCTGCAGATGGGCATCAGCCTGTCCGAGGCGGCGCACTCCTACACGGTGCTGACCGTCGGCGACGGTCTCGTCAGCCAGATCCCGGCGCTGATCGTCTCCACGGCCGCCGGCCTGCTCGTCTCCAAGGCGGGCGTCTCCGGAGCGGCCGACAAGGCGCTGGTGCGCCAGCTTTCCGGATATCCGACCGCGCTCGGCATGTCGGCGGCCGTGATGGGGCTCCTCTCCATTCTGCCGGGCATGCCCTTCGTGCCCTTCATGGCGCTCGCCCTCGGCGCCGGGACCATGGCCTTCTACGCCAGCCGCCGGAACGTGAAGCGCGAGGTGGACGCCGCGATGGCGAAGGCCGTGGCCGAGAAGCCGCCCGCGCCGACGGAGGAGCCGATCCAGACCGCCCTGAAGATGGACGACCTGCGGGTGGAGCTCGGCTACGGCCTCCTGCCGCTCATCAACGACCCCCAGGGCGGGGACAAGCTGTCGGACCAGATCAAGGCGCTGCGCCGGCAGATCGCCTCGGAGATGGGCTTCGTCATGCCGCCGGTGCGGCTGCTCGACAACGTGCAGCTCCAGGCCAACGAGTACGTCATCAAGATCAAGGAGGTGGAGGCCGGCAAGGGCCAGCTCTACCCGGGCCAGTTCATGGTGATGGACCCCATGGGCGGGAAGGTCTCCATACCCGGAACCCAGACGACCGAGCCCACCTTCGGCCTGCCGGCCACGTGGGTGGAGGCGCGCCTGCGCGAGGAGGCGGCGATCCGCGGCTACACGGTGGTGGACCCGGCGACGGTGCTGTCCACGCACCTGTCGGAGACCCTGAAGGCGAACGTGGCCGAGATCCTCTCCTACGCGGACGTGAAGAAGCTGCTCGCCGAGCTGCCGGCCGAACAGGGCAAGCTGGTGGACGACCTGGTGCCCGGCCAGATCACCATCTCGGGCATCCAGCGCGTGCTGCAGGCGCTGCTCACCGAGCGCATCTCCATCCGGGACCTGTCCACCATCCTGGAGGGCATCGCCGAGGCGGTCGGCCATTCGCGCTCGACCCAGACCATAGCCGAGCACGTTCGCGCACGTCTCGCCCGCCAGATCTGCGCCCAGAACACCGCGCCGGGCGGCTACCTGCCGCTGATCAGCCTGTCGCCCGCCTGGGAGCAGGCGTTCCTGGAGTCGATCGTCGGCGACGGCGACGACCGCCGGCTGGCCATGGCGCCCTCCAAGCTGCAGGAGTTCGTGATCCTGGTCCGCGACGCCTTCGAGGACGCCGCCCGCAAGGGCGAACTGCCGGTGCTGATGACGAGCCCGATGGCCCGGCCCTTCGTGCGTTCGATCGTGGAACGCTTCCGAGCGCACACCAACGTGATGAGCCAGGCCGAGGTTCACCCGCGCGCGCGCCTGAAGACCGTCGGGTCGATCTGACCACGACCAGACCGGCGAATCCGAGAATGGCATGAAGGTTTCGGCCGATGATGCCGTAATTCTGCTATAGAAGAAATCATCGATTAATCCGCAGGGAATACTTTTCAACCCATGCTAGCTGGCATATGGAGGCCATGCATGGGTATCCGGTCATTCTGGTCCGAACGATCAGGCGTCGTGGTCATCGCATTCGCCCTCGCTATGGGGCCTGTGGTCCTGGCGCTCGGGGCGGGCGTCGACCTCACGCGCCAGGTCAACGCGAATTCACACGCCCAGCAGGTGCTGGACGGTGCGCTTCTCTCCGCGGTGTCGTCGAAAGCCAAATCCGAAGACGAGATGGCCGCGATGGTGGAGGCCTATGTGGCCGCCAACCTGGATAGCGAGACCATCGAAGGAGCGGTCGTAAAGGACATCCGCTACGACGAGGAGGCCGACCGGCTCACCGCCAAGCTCGACGGGCAGATGCCGACGATCGTCATCAACCTCGCGGCCGTGCCGACCCTCGGCGTGGCGGTGGAGTCCTCGGTCATCCGCGGCATCGCCGGAACCTTGGAAGTGGCGCTCGTGCTCGACAACACGTGGTCCATGTCCGAGTTCGACGCCAGCGGCGTGCGCAAGATCGACGCCCTGAAGACCTCGGCGCGGGCGCTTGTGGACGCGATCACGGAAGACCCGCTCGCGGACGTGAGGATCGGCGTGGTGCCCTACGCGGACTACGTCAATGTCGGGACCGCGAACCGGAACGCGTCGTGGCTGGCCATTCCGACCGAAACCAAGACGGTTCGCGACCGGGTGTGCACGAAATCGACGGTGCGGACGACCTGCACGCGGAAGACCTGCACCCGCACGGTGGACGGGATGTTGGAATCGTACGCCTGCAACGACGTCTGCACCTCGGTGCCGGTCGCCGAGTACGAGACCTGCACCGGCGGCACGACCACCATCAACCGCTGGCATGGCTGCGTGATGTCGCGCAAGACCGGCAAGCTCCGGCTGAACGACAGCCAGCCCGGCACGCCCTATCCGGGCATGCTTGGCACCAGCCAGACCTGCCTGAACCCGATCCTGCCGCTGACCAGCTCCAAATCCGCGGTGACCAGCGCGATCAACAACCTGATCATCAATATCGGGACCGGATACCGGCCCGACACCTACATCCCCGCCGGCATGATCTGGGGCGTGAACGTTCTGTCGCCGAGCGAGCCCTTCACCGAAGGGCTGAACTATGACGAGCGGAACGTGCGCCCGCGCAAGGTGCTCGTGCTCATGACGGACGGCGAGAACACGCGCCGCTTCCACAACGGCGACGGGTCGCACCCGAGGTTCAGTTCCGACCCGGCCGCCCAGAACGCCCAGATAAAGGCCGTGAACGACGACACGCTGGCGATCTGCGAATATGCGAAATCGCAGCGGATGGAGGTCTACACCGTGGCTCTCGCCGTCGACGATCCGGCGGCGCGGACCATGCTGGACCGCTGCGCGACGGACGCAAGCCGTGCCTACAAGGCGGCGAGCGCCGCCCAGATGGCGAGCGCCTTCGCGGACATCGTGGGGAACCTGAAGGAGATCCGGCTGGAACGGTGACGGCCTCGGCGGCGGTCGTCGTCGCTCCGCCAGCGTCAACGATCGCTTAAGCCCTCGGGCGCAATCTGACGGACATCATGGCCCTCCGTCTCGCGTCCCGGCTCGTCATCCTGATCACCCTGTCGTCGAGCCTCGCCGGGTGCGGGCTCTTCGACTGGGAGGAGCGCGAGCCCTGGCGTGCCCAGGCGGAGGCGGCCTGCTTCGCCCGCAAGGAGGTGAGGCTCTCCACCCTGATCAAGCCCGTCGACGCCATCGAGGGCAAGGGCATCTGCGGTCTCGACCGGCCGCTGCGGGTGACGGCCGTGGCGGACGGGACCGTCCGGATCGGCAGCCGCTCGGTGGTGATGTCCTGCCCGATGACGGCCGCCCTGGAGCGCTGGGTCGCCCAGGCGGTTATGCCGGCGGCATACGAGCGCTACGGCGTGCCGGTGGTGGAGATCCGCTCCATGGGCACCTACAACTGCCGCTCGCGCAACAACGTGCCGGGAGCCCGCCTTTCCGAGCACGCCTTCGCCAACGCCTTCGACGTGGGCGGCTTCGTGCTCGCCAACGGCTATACGGTGACGATCCGGAAGGGCTGGCGCGGCGCCGAGGCGGACCGCGCCTTCCTGCGCCAGGTGCACGCCGGGGCCTGCAACCACTTCACCACCGTGCTCGGCCCGGGATCCGACGGCAAGCACGAGGACCATCTCCACCTCGACCTCGCGCGCCACAACGCCAAGGGCACCTATCGCTACTGCAAGCCGAAGCCGACCATGCCGCCTCCGGGCGTGCCGCAGTGGCAGATGGCGCCCCAGGGCGAGGTGCCGGTGGCCGCGCTGCCGTCCCTGCCGGACACGGACTGGCCGAAGATCCTGCCCCGGAGCGTGGAGGCCCAGCGTCGCGCCGACGCGGCCGCAGGCTACGACACGCCGCTGCCGCCGGCGCCCGTTCCCTCCGGCGGCTGGTCGCCGCCCGCCGGCGGCGGCCCGCTGCCGCCGGGCTCGGTCGGAGGCGCGCCGCTGCCGCCGGCGTCCTACCCGGCGTCGCCGCAGTATGGCGCGCCCGACTACGGCGCGGCGCAGCCGCCCGGCTGTCCGCCGGGCTACATCTGCCAGCCGGCCGCCGCGCAACCCTATCCGGACCTGCCGCCGGGCTGGAACGTCGGCCCGCAGCCCATCCAGGGCTACATGGCCGACGGCGTTCCGGCGGACGACGTCACCGGGTCGCTGGACTATTCGGACGAGTGACCGCGGGCGGTCGGACGCGCCGTCATCTCGGCGCGGGCGCTCGACAGGATCTCCCGCGCGGCCCAGAGATTGACGCCGGCGATGACGAGGCCCGCGACGATGTCCGGCCAGGCCGCCATTCGGCTCGCGACGAGCACGCCCGCCACGATGGTCAGCAGGTTGAGGACGGCGTCGTTGCGGGTCGACAGCCAGATCGACCGCATGGAACTGTCGCCGGTGCGATAAGGGATGAGGCGCACGGCAACGAACACGTTCACCGAAAGGGCGACCGCGGCCGTGAGCGAGATGCCGACCGCCGACGGCACGCCGCCGTACCAGAGCCGGACGAACACCTGGCCGAGCGCCACCAGGCCGACGGCGACCATGGCGAGCCCCATGACGAAGCCCGCGCGCGCCCGGTTCAGGAGCGACCAGCCGATCGCCACCACGCCGAGCATGTAGATCCCGGTGTCCTCCAGGAAGTCGACCGCGTCGGCGACGAGGGCCGCCGAGCCGATCCACAGGCCGACGATTCCCTCCGCGACGAACATCGACCCGTTGAGAAGAGCCGCCTGGACGAGCACCCGCCGATAGGCCGGGTCCTTGTGGAGGGGCGCGTCGGGCGCGTGGAGGAAATCGTCATCGTCGTCCATGAGGGACCGATAGCACGGCGGGAAGGACCGCGCGAAGGCCGGCGTGCGAGGCCTTCGATGCATGGCAGGCGTGATCCGCAGCCGGATTGTCACGACCCACGAACGGGGCCCATGACGGTGGACGGCGCGTGCGCAGAGCGATAGGCCGCTGGGCGCCCTCTCCCCGTCTCATTCGGCCGCGGCGCTCTCCGTCACCTTCGCGGGGTCTAGTTGAGGATGGGCGCCAGCCAGCGTTCGGCTTCGGCCAGACTCATGCCCTTGCGGCGCGCGTAGTCCTCCACCTGGTCGCGCTCGATCTTGCCGACGCCGAAATAGTGGCTGTCCGGGTGCGAGAAGTAGAGGCCGGAAACGGCGGCGCCGGGCCACATGGCGTAGCTCTCGGTGAGCGTGATGCCGGCATTGGCCGTGGCGTCGAGCAGGCGGAAGAGCGTTGCCTTCTCGGTGTGGTCCGGCTGGGCCGGATAGCCGGGGGCCGGGCGGATGCCCTGGTAGGTCTCGGCGATCAGCTCCTGCGGGCTGAAGGACTCGTCCTCGGCATAGCCCCAGAACTCCTTGCGGACCCGCTCGTGCAGCCGTTCCGCGAAGGCTTCCGCGAGGCGGTCGGCGAGGGCCTGGGAGAGGATCTTGGAATAGTCGTCGTTGGCCCGGGCGAAGCGCGCCGCGACCGCGTCCTCGCCGATGCCGGCAGTGACCGCGAAGCCGCCCACGTAGTCGGCGACGCCGCTTTCCCTGGGGGCCACGAAGTCGGAGATGGACAGGTTGGCGCGCCCGGAATCCCGGGCGATCTGCTGGCGCAGGCCATGGAGCACGGCGAGCCGCGTGCCGCGCGTGTCGTCGGTGTAGAGCTCGATGTCGTCACCGACCGCGTTCGCCGGCCAGAAGCCGATGACGCCGCGCGCGGTGAGCCACTTCTCGTCGATCATCTGGCGGAGCATCGCCTGGGCATCGGCGAAGAGCGCGCGGGCGGCGACGCCGTAGCGGTCGTCGTCGAGGATCATCGGATAGGTGCCCTTCATCTCCCAGGTGGAGAAGAACGGCGTCCAGTCGATATAGGCGGCGAGTTCGCCGAGATCGTAGGAGTCGAAGGCCTTCACGCCGAGGAAGCTCGGCTTCCGCGCCCGGTGGTCGGCCCAGTCCACGTCGAGACGGTTCGCCCGCGCCTCCGCGAGGCTGAGCCGGCGCTTGTCGTCCCGGCCGCGCGCGTGCGCCTCGGCGATGCGGGCGTATTCGCGCCGGACCTCGTCCACATAGGCGTGGCGCTTCTCGCCGAGGAGCGCCGACGCGACGCCGACGGCCCGGCTGGCGTCGGTCACGTAGACCGCCTGGCCGGCCTTGTACTGCGGGTGGATCTTCACCGCCGTGTGGATGCGGCTGGTGGTGGCGCCACCGATGAGAAGCGGCAGGTCGAGGCCCTGGCGCTCCATCTCGGAAGCGACCAGCACCATCTCGTCGAGCGACGGGGTGATGAGGCCGGAAAGGCCGATGATGTCCACCTTCTCGGCGCGGGCGGTGTCGAGGATCTTCTGCATCGGCACCATGACGCCGAGGTCGATCACCTCGAAGTTGTTGCAGGCGAGCACGACGCCGACGATGTTCTTGCCGATGTCGTGCACGTCGCCCTTTACGGTCGCCATCAGGATCTTGCCGGCCGAGGACGACTGGGTGGAGCCGTTGGCGGCCTTCTCGGCCTCCATGTAGGGCATCAGGTAGGCGACCGCCTGCTTCATGACGCGGGCGGACTTGACCACCTGGGGCAGGAACATCTTTCCGGCGCCGAAGAGGTCGCCGACCACGTTCATGCCGGCCATCAGCGGGCCTTCAATCACGTGGAGCGGCCGCTCGGCCCGCAGGCGGGCCTCCTCGGTGTCCTCGGTGATGAATTCGGTTATGCCATGGACGAGCGCGTGCTCCAGGCGCTTCTCCACGGGCCAGGAGCGCCAGGCGAGATCGGCGACCTTCTCCCTAGCCGACCCGTCGCCCTTGAAGCGGGGGGCGGCATCGACGAGGCGCTCGGTGGCGTCCGGACGGCGGTTGAGGACCACGTCCTCGCAGAGCTCGCGCAGCTCCGGGTCGATGTCGTCGTAGACGCCGAGCTGGCCGGCGTTGACGATGCCGAAGTCCATGCCGGCCTGGATGGCGTGGTAGAGGAAGACCGTGTGCATGGCCTCGCGCACGGGCTCGTTGCCGCGGAACGAGAAGGACAGGTTGGAGACGCCGCCGGACACGTGGGCGCCCTTCAGGTTCCGGCGGATCCAGCGCGTCGCCTCGATGAAGTCGACGCCGTAGTTGTTGTGCTCCTCGATGCCGGTGGCGACCGCGAAGATGTTCGGGTCGAAGATGATGTCCTCGGGCGGGAAGCCCACCTCGTCGACGAGGATGTCGTAGGAGCGCTTGCAGATCTCGGTCTTGCGCTGGAAGGTGTCGGCCTGGCCGACCTCGTCGAAGGCCATCACGACCACGGCCGCGCCGTAGCGCTTGACGAGCTTCGCCTGGGCGATGAAAGCGTCCCTGCCCTCCTTCATGGAGATGGAGTTGACGATGCCTTTGCCCTGCAGGCACTTCAGCCCCGCCTCGATGACGGTCCACTTGGAACTGTCCACCATCACCGGGATGCGGGCGATGTCCGGCTCGGCGGCGAGGAGGTTCAGGAAGGTGACCATGGCCTTCTCACTGTCGAGAAGGCCCTCGTCCATGTTCACGTCGAGGACGACCGCGCCGCCCTCCACCTGCTCGCGCGCCACCTCGAGCGCGGCCGCGTAATCGCCCTCCTTGATGAGCTTGCGGAAGCGGGCCGAGCCGGTGACGTTCGTCCGCTCGCCGACGACGACGAAGTTGGCGAAGGCGGCGGAGGGTGTGGTCTGGGCCGAGGTGGAGGTCATCAGGTGAGCGTACTCGTCAAAGGGAGAGCAGAGCGCGAGCGCGCTCGGACAGCGCGTCGCCGGAGAATGGGTTCACGATTTCCAGGCGGCCGATTCTAACGCCATCCCCCATGTCCTCGGAGATCAGGTGAGTGCAACCGGCGGCTTCGGCGGCCGAGACCAAATTGGCATCACAGAACGAAAACGTGCCGCTGGCGGCAAGGTCGATGGCTCGGTCGGTAGACTGCTGTGTCGCGCCAAAGCTGCGGTGCAACAGCAGGAGTTCGCGTGCGTGAACCGCGACTTCTTTCGGCGGGGTTCTGTATTTCCTCGACGCGACGTGCAAGAACTCGCTGACCACCTGAAGCGAAAGCGGCGCTCTTTCAGTACGGAGCGCGTTGACGATCGTTAAAGCTATGTCCTGTTTGGCGCCAGCTTTCTCGTCTACGGCATAGATCAAAACGTTGGTGTCGACAGAAACGATCGTCATTTGGACCGCTCGTCGATCATCTCGTCGTACCACTCGTCCCGGGTTCCGAAAGGATGAGCCCAACCGGTTCCTCGCCCCGGCTCCTTCGCCGCGCGGGCAAACGTCAGGAAGGACCGCCAAGCAGCATCCCTCGCCGCCGGATCGGCTTCCGCTTCTTCGATCGGAATCGCAACAATCGGCGTGAGCGGAACGTAGATACTGAACTCGCGATCGTCGGACTTCACAGGGTTCGTCATCCTACCATCTCCAGTTCGCCCGATCCTATCACGCGGCGATCACCGCCGGCTCCAGTCCGCTCAGCCGCATGCGCGGCTCGATCGCCGGCAGCGCGCGCGGCGGTACGCCGGCGACCGCTTCCGCGATGGCGCGGATGTGGTCGGGGGTGGTGCCGCAGCAGCCGCCGACCACGTTGACGAGGCCGGCGCGGGCGAACTCGCCGATGAGGGCCGCCATCGCCTCCGGACTCTCGTCATACTCGCCGAACTCGTTCGGCAGGCCGGCGTTCGGATAGGCGCAGACGAGCGTGTCCGACACCCTCGCCAGATCGGCGATGTGGGCGCGCATCTCCTTGGCGCCGAGGGCGCAGTTGAGCCCGATGGAGAACAGGCCCGCGTGGCGGACCGAATACCAGAAGGCCTCGGCGGTCTGGCCCGAGAGGGTCCGGCCGGACAGGTCCGTGATGGTGCCGGAGACGGAGATCGGCAGGCGGACGCCCTTCTCCTCGAACACCTCGTCGGTGGCGAACAGCGCCGCCTTGGCGTTCAGCGTGTCGAACACGGTCTCGATCAGGATGATGTCGGCGCCGCCGTCGATCAGGCCGCGCACCGCCTCCGCGTAGGCGATCCGCAGGTCGTCGAAGCTGACGGCGCGGAAGCCGGGGTTGTTCACGTCCGGCGAGATGGACGCGGTGCGGTTGGTCGGCCCGACGGCGCCGGCGACGAAGCGCGGCCGCGACGGATCCCGCGCCTCCACCTCGCGACAGGCCTCCTTGGCGACCCGGGCGCTCTCCAGGTTGAGCTCGTAGGCGAGCGCCTCCATGCCATAGTCGGCCTGGGCGATGGTGGTGGACGAGAAGGTGTTCGTCTCCAGAATGTCCGCGCCCGCCTCCAGGTACTGGAGATGGATGCCCTTGATGACGTCGGGCCGGGTGATCGACAGGAGGTCGTTGTTGCCCTTCAGGTCGCGGCCCCAGTCCTTGAAGCGCTCGCCCCGGAAGTCCTCTTCGCTGAGGCGGTGACGCTGGATCATGGTGCCCATGGCGCCGTCGAGCACGAGGATGCGATCCTTGGCGAGGGCGCGGAGCGTCGCTTCGGTCTTCGAGATCGGCTGGGTCATCTCTTCACGTCCTGACGTCTGGGGCGGGTCTCGTCACGCGGCCTTGACGCCCTCGGCGGGCGCGGGCTGCTGCGGGCGCAGGCCCATCATGTAGCAGATGGCATAGACCAGATCGGCCCGGTTCATGGTGTAGAAGTGGAAGTCGCGGTAGCCGCGATCCACAAGATCCATCACCTGCTCGGCCGCCACGGCGGCGGCGACGAGCTGGCGGGTGGCGGGATCGTTCTCCAGGCCCTCGAAGCGCTGGGCGAGCCAGCCGGGCACGGACGCGCCTGCCCTGCGGGCGAACTGCGCGGTCTGGGCGAAGTTCGCCACCGGCACGAGGCCCGGGATGATCGGGATGTCGATGCCGGCCGCGCGGACGCGCTCCACGTAGCGCTCGAACAGGTCGTTGTCGAAGAAGAACTGGGTGATGGCCCGGGTCGCGCCCGCCTCCACCTTGCGCTTCAGGATCGCGATGTCGGCCGGCACGTCCGGGCTTTCCGGGTGCTTCTCCGGATAGGCCGATACGGTGATGTCGAAGTCGCCAATGGCTCGGATGCCCTGGATCAGGTCCGGCGTGGACGCGTAGCCGTCGCCGTGCGGCTGGTAGCGCGCGCCGACGCCGCCGGCCGGGTCGCCGCGCAGCGCCACAATGTGGCGCACGCCCGCGGCCCAGTAGCCGCGCACCACGTCGTCGACCTCGGCGCGGGTCGCGTCCACGCAGGTGAGGTGCGCCGCCGGCTTCAGGCTGGTCTCCCGGATGATGCGCGCGACGGTGTTGTGGGTGCGCTCCCGGGTGGAGCCGCCGGCGCCGTAGGTGACCGACACAAAGCGCGGCGCCAGCGGCGCCAGGCGCTCGATGGACGCCCACAGCGTCTCTTCCATCTTCTCGGTCTTCGGCGGGAAGAACTCGAACGAGACGCCGAGGTCGAGGGCATTCACGTTGCGGGAGAAGCGCATGGGGGTCGTCCTTGATGGATTGTTCTTCGGTGGGTCGTTCGAGCGCCGATCAGGCGGACTGGAGGAGGCGCGGCTCGTCGGCCATCTGGATGCGTCGGTCGGCGGCCAGCCACACCGTCACGGTCAGGCGCTCCTCGGCCGAGGTCTCGGCCGGCAGGTCGCGGACGAGATCGAGGTCGAGACCGGCCGCCTCGATCCAGGCGCGCATCTGCTCGTGGCCGAAGCCGAGTCGGCGGTGGGCGTGTTCGGTGCGCAGGAACTCCAGCCCGTGCGGGGCGAAGTCCACGATCAGGAGCCGGCCGCCCGGGGCGACGGCGCGCGCCGCCTCGCGGATGGCCCGGGCCGGATCGTCGAGATAGTGGAGCACCTGGTGGATGACGACCACATCGAAGGCGCCGGTGCCGACCGACAGGGCCGTCACGTCACCCTGGCGCACATGGGCGTTGTCCAACCCGGCGGCGGCGAGATTGGCCCGGGCGACCGACAGCATGTCGTGGCTCATGTCGACCCCGACGGCGCGGGTGTAGCGGTCCGCCAGCAGGGTGAGGATGCGCCCGGTGCCCGTGCCGATGTCGAGGAGCGCGTGGATCGGCCGGCTGCCCACGGCCTCGCGGATCGCCGCCTCCACGGCCGCCTCGGGCACATGGAGGGAGCGCAGCCGGTCCCACCCCGCCGCGTTGGCGGCGAAATAAGCCTGGGCGTCGGCCGCGTGGGCCGCCTTCAAGGCGTCGAGCCGCTGGCGGTCGCGGACGAGAACCGGATCGTCGAGGTCGAGCCGATCGAGGAGCGCCCGGACCGTGGCGGCGCCGGCGCCCTCCTCCGCGAGCCGGTAGTAGGCCCAGGAGCCCTCGGGCAGCCGGGCGATCAGGCCCGCCTCGGTGAGGAGCTTCAGGTGACGCGAAACGCGCGGCTGACTCTGGGCGAGCACCTCGGTCAGGTCCTTCACCGTCGCCTCGCCGCTGGCCAGGAGCGCCAGGAGACGGAGGCGGGTCGGCTCGCCGGCGCTTTTCAGCGCCGTCACCAGACCATCGAGGTTGGAGCGGACATCGGGCATGCTGGCGTGCACTCGCGCAAAGGACATAAAGATATCTTTATGCCTTGTATGAGCGGATCGCAAGAGCCTTCCCGGTGGCCGGGTCGAAAAAGATCGACGCCCGTGGTGCGGGCACCACGGGCGTCGGATCCTGTTCGCGCGGACTGACTGACGAAAAAAAATCAGAAGGAAAAACGAAAAAGGCAGGGAACGATGAGAGGTCAGGTCGTGGCGCGTGTGTCGCGCCAGACCTGCATGCGCGCGCGCGCCTGGCGCGGATCGAGCTCGGTGAAGGCGTTGAGGGCGTCCCGCCGCTGGTTGGGCGAGAGCCGGTGCTTCCACGGGCCGGACTTGAGGAGGATCTGCACCGTCGTGATCTTGAAGCCGAGGGCGCGGGCGCTGGTGATGAAGGGGTCGACGTCCGTCCGCACCATCCAGTGCTTGGCTTCTTCCAGCGACAGGTCGGCGAGCACGGCGTAGACGGCGACCACGTCGGCGAACCGGTCCTCCATGGCGTACTGGAACAGGAGCGGCTCGGAGGCGACGCGCCGGCCGCCCTGGTTCATGAGCTTTTCCCAGGCGCTCTCGAAATCGTAGAGGCCGAGCCAGTAGGTGTTGCTCATGCGCTCGGCGGCGCGCCGGGCGGCCTCCTGCAGTTCGGCGACCGGCCGATCGGACCCGTGGGCCTTCAGCGCCCGCTGGACCTCCTCGGCGGCGCGCTCGCTGAGCGCATCGATCACGGCGTCCGGGGTGTCGGGCCGGGTGCCGAGGGCGGTGGCGGTCGCCACGTCGAACATGGCCTGGCGGACGATCTCGGACAGCGCCTGCTCGCCGAGAACCGCGCCATGGTTGCCGGCGACGGTCCGGCGGACCTCGGCGTCGCCGCGGCGGACCACGCTCTCGGTCACCGCCTCGGACAGATAGGAGCGGTGGGCGATGGCCTGGAGATGGCCGTTGCCCTTGGTCTCCGCGACGCCGAGGAGATCCCGCTCGTTCAGCACGGGCGATTTCTCCAGGATCGGCCCCGCCACGGTGAGATCGTCGTGGGCCGCGAAACGGCGCACCACATTCTCCGGCGCGCGGCGCAGGGGCGCGATCTTCTCGGCCGCGAAGACAAGCGCCTCGCGCTCCACCATGTCGGCGAGGCGGGACATCACGTCGTCATAGATCTCGATCTGCTCCAGCGTGCAACGCTCGGATGCGAAGGCGAACAGGGAGGCGACGCCCCGCATCAGTTCGTTCCGGCGCGTGGAGGAGGTGTCGAGATCCAGGCTGCGGAAGTCGACGAGATTGGTTTCGATCATGAACGATCCGAACGGCTGGCAATGAAAAGCACGAGTCACGCTATCAGGGCTGTATTGGCGAACCCGTTTCAGAACTTGTAAAAATTTGAATGAATGTATCTTTCGACTTGCACCAACGAAGAGCGCACCGGCTCTCGCCAAGGATGACAGCCTGGTCTACTGAGGGCAAGCCGCAGACGAGAAAACGCGCCATGATCGACAGTCCAACCTCTCCGCCGACCCCGCCCGACCAGGAGGTGACGTTCATCGGAACCGTGTGGACGCCCTGGGAAACCCGGGCGGACTGCCCGCGAAACGTGCTGGAGGCCCGCGCGCGGGGCGGGCATGCGACCGTGGAGCTGGAACCCTTCTACCGCGCCGGCCTGATGGGCCTGGAGCGGTACAGCCATGTGATCCTGCTCTACTGGATGGACGAGGCCGAGCGGGACGTGCTGGTGCAGTTTCCCCGGCATGTGAGCGGGGCGCGCGGGGTGTTCTCCATCCGCTCACCCGCGCGGCCGAACCCCATCGCCCTCGCGGTGGCGCGCATCCTGGACATCGACGCCGAGATCGGCCGGATCGCGGTGGAGCAGCTCGACTGCCGGAACGGCACGCCGCTGATCGACATCAAGCCCTACTTCCCGTCGATCGATTCCGCGCCCGACGCGGTCGTCGAGCCGCGCGGCACCGATCAGGCCTGGTAGACCCACTGCTCCGGCAGGCGAACCTTGACGGTCCCCGGCGCCATCAGGCCGGCGCGCTCCACGCTGGCGAGCACGCCGCGCCGGCGGGCGCCCGCCTTCGCGAAGCCGAGCTCCAGGTCGTCACGGCCCGGATGGGCGTCGGCGAGCGAGCGGCCCGAGAAGCGGCACGGCGCATTCTGCCCTTCGATGACGAGGCTGGCGCCGCTCTCGAAGACGATCAGCGTGCCGGCCGGCAGGAAGGAGAAGTGCGCGAGCCCTTCCAGCACAAGGTTCGCGCCGATCAGCCCAGGGTCGACCGCGGGCAGCTGGAGGTCGGCGGCGATGAGCGCCAGATCCTCCGCCGACACGGCGGTGAGCTGGCGGCCGGAGCGGATCTCGGTGCCGCGCGGATACCAGGGCTCGCGCCCGCCGGCCTTTCGGGTGAAGCCCTGGTGGCGGTCTCCCGGGATGCCCTCCAGGGTGGCGTCCACGGACGGCACGGAGCGGGTGCGGAACCCCTCCCCGTCCGCGATCAGCACGTCCACGACCCGCATCGCGAGGGTCCGGCCGGGATGCACGGTCGGCTGCGGGATGAGGGGCGTGAGGAGGTCCATGGGCGGCGGGCTCGCGTGTGGGAGGATGGCACGGCGCGACCATAGCGGACGGCGCGCGGGGGCGAAAGCGGCCGGAACTAGCCGGACGGGCGGGAGCGGAGAGCGACGGACCGGCGGGGTCCGGTCAGCCGCCGGCGTCCGACCATGCCCACGGCCCGTTCGCCGTGACGATGCGCTTGGAGGCGGCCTTCAGAGCCTTCTCGCTCGTCTCCGCGAAGGCTTCCGGCAGCGCCTGTTCGAGCACGATCCGCAGCGCCTCCAGGGCCCAGACGTCCGCGTCGGTCTCCACCGTGTCGGCGATCCCGTCCGCGTTCTCTTCGTCGACCACGCGCGCCAGCCATTCGTGAAGGACGAGCGCCTCGTCTCGGGAGAGCGCGATGCGGACGGGGTCGGCGGTCATGGCGAGGATCCTTGTCGTTCGGCGACGATAAAGAGGCGCGGATAGCGCAGGAGCACCCGGCCATCGGCCGCCGGCGGATAGGCACGGCGGATCCGGGCCAGATAGTCCGCCAGGAAGGCGCTGCGCTCGCCCGGGTCGAGCGGATCGAGGTAGGGTTTCAGGCCGGTGGACGAGACCCATTCAACGACGGCGTCCGGCCCGTCGAGCGGGTGCACATAGGTCGTGCGCCAGAGGTCGACGCGCCCCGCCGCGGGGGAGAGACGGTCGTAGTAGCCGTCGAGCGTCAGAAGCGGCGGTCGGCCGGCCCCCGCCATCTTGGACGCGAACGGCATGGCGGCGGCGGTCTCGTCCATCAACCGGTGGCTCGGCTCGCCGAGCGTGTCCGGCATCTGCACGGCGAGACAGCCGCCGGGCGCCAGGAGACCGAGGAGCCGGACCAGCACCGAGGGGTGGTCCGGCACCCACTGCATCACGGCGTTTGCGAAGACGAGGTCGGGTGGCCGGTCCGGCGCGACCGTGGCGGCGTCGGCGACCTGGAAGCGGGCGCCCGGCACACGGGCGCGAGCGGCCTCGATCATGGCCGGCGACGTGTCCACCCCGACCACCTCCGCGTCCGGGAAGCGGGCGAGGAGGAGTTCGGTGCTGTTCCCGGGACCGCAGCCGACATCGAGGATATGCCGCGCCGTCGCCAGCGGCACAGCCGCCAGCAGGTCCCGCGCCGGGCGGGTGCGTTCGTCGGCGAAGCGCAAGTAGGTGGCGGGGGACCAGTCGGACATGGGCGGCTCGTCAGGGCAGAGGACCCGCGAGGGCGCGCATGGCCGGATGGAGGCGGTCCATGGCGTCGGAATCCACGAAGGAGACTGTCTGGTGGGTGCCTTCGACGGCAAGGCGTGGCGGTGCCACCGAACCATCGAACAGGCGCCACAGCGCGCAACGAGGAGCGAACTCGGCCAGATGACGAAGGCTTCGATCGAAGCGCCGGCGCACCACTGCCTCGGCCACGTCGTGGCCGCCTTCGGCGACCCGGCGGCGGATGCGCTCCAGGCACATCTCCGGCGTCGGCACGCTGAAGTATTGCAGGTGGACGGCGATGCCACTGGCCGCCGCCTCGTCCGCCAGGTGGAAATGGGTCCTGCCGGAGAGCGTCGTCTCCATGGCGAAGGACACGCCCTCGGCGAGGAAGGCCCTCGCCCGCTCCAGCCCGACCCGCGCAGCATCCCGCTCGGCGAGCGAGGGATCGAGCGGAGAGAGCCCCCGCGCGATCTCGTCCAGATTGACGAAATGAACGGTGCCGGCAGCGCGCTGAAGATTGCGGAAGGCGTAGGTGGTCTTGCCCACGCCGTTCGGACCCGCGATCACCCAGAAGACGCCCACGGCCCCTCCCCTCACCGCGTCAGCGGCTTGTACTTGATCCGGCGCGGGTTCACCGCGTCGGCGCCGAGGCGGCGCTTCTTGTCCTCCTCGTAGGACTCGAAGTTGCCCTCGAACCATTCCACGTGGCTGTTGCCCTCGAAGGCGAGGATGTGTGTGGCGAGCCGGTCGAGGAACATGCGATCGTGGCTGATGACCACGGCGCAGCCGGCGAAATCCTCCAGCGCGTCTTCGAGCGCCGACAGGGTCTCGGTGTCGAGGTCGTTGGTGGGCTCGTCGAGGAGGAGGACGTTGGCGCCGGACTTCAGCATCTTGGCGAGGTGGACGCGGTTGCGCTGGCCGCCGGAGAGCGAGCCCACCTTCTGCTGCTGGTCGCCGCCCTTGAAGTTGAACGACGAGCAGTAGGCGCGCGAGTTCACGTCCTTCTTGCCGAGGGTGATCACGTCGAGCCCGCCGGAGATCTCCTCCCAGACGGTCTTGTTCGGATCGAGCGTGTCGCGGCTCTGGTCCACGTAGCCGAGCTGCACCGTGTCGCCGAGGCGGAACGAGCCGTTGTCGGGCTGCTCCTGCCCGGTGATCATGCGGAACAGCGTGGTCTTGCCGGCGCCGTTCGGCCCGATGATGCCGACGATGCCGCCCGGCGGCAGCTGGAACGACAGGTCGTCGATCAGGAGCCGGTCGCCATAGCCCTTGGAGAGGCCGTCCACCTCCAGGACCACGTCGCCGAGGCGCGGGCCCGGCGGGATGACGATCTGGGCGGTGCCGGTGGTCTGGCGCTCCTCGTTGCGCCGGAGAAGTTCGTCGTAGCTCTTGATGCGGGCCTTCGACTTGGCCTGGCGAGCCTTCGGGCTCGCCCCGATCCACTCGCGCTCGCGCTCCAGGGCGCGCTGGCGGGCGGCCTCCTCGCGGCCCTCCTGCTCCAGGCGCTTGGCCTTCTTCTCAAGGTAGGCCGAGTAGTTGCCCTCGTAGGGAATGCCGCGGCCGCGGTCGAGCTCTAGGATCCAGCCGGTGACGTTGTCGAGGAAGTAGCGGTCGTGGGTGATGATCAGCACGGCGCCGGGGAATTCGCGCAGGTGCTTCTCCAGCCACGCCACGGACTCCGCGTCCAGGTGGTTGGTCGGCTCGTCGAGGAGGATGAGGTCGGGCGCCTCCAGGAGAAGGCGGCAGAGCGCCACGCGGCGCTTCTCGCCGCCCGACAGCTTGGTGACGTCCGCGTCGCCCGGCGGACAGCGCAGGGCGTCCATCGCCATCTCGACCTTGCTGTCCAGGTCCCAGAGGTTCTTGCTGTCGATGATGTCCTGGAGCTTGGCGGCCTTCTCGGCGTTCTCCTCCGAGTAGTCCATCATCAGCTCGTTGTACTGGTCGATCAGCGCCTTGTCCTTGGCGACGCCGTCCATGACGTTGCCGAGCACGTCCTTCGACGGGTCGAGCTGCGGCTCCTGGGCGAGGTAGCCGACCGTCGCGCCCTTGGCGAGCCAGGCCTCGCCGGTGAACTCCTTGTCCATCCCGGCCATGATGCGCAGGAGCGTGGACTTGCCCGAGCCGTTCGGGCCGAGCACGCCGATCTTGGCGTCCGGGTAGAACTGCAGATGGATGTTGTCGAGCACCTTCTTGCCGCCACCATAGGACTTGGTGAGGCCGTGCATGTAGTAGATGAATTCGCGCGCCATGGGAGATCCGTCGGCCGGTTCTTCAGGAGGGGATGAGCTTGGCGCGCTTTCTATCCCGCACCGGCCGCGGATGAAAGGGAAAAGGCGTCCGGCGCCCCGCCTTCCACCGGCGGCCCCGGGACGAAGAACGGGGGCGCCGGGAGGCTTTCAGCCCCCGCGACGCCCCCGTCGAACAGGCTCCGGCGGACGCCGGGCGGACGCTCAGGCGGCCGTGTTCAACCGGTCCACGAAGGACCTCAGGCTCGCCTCCAGGGAGCGCGCCTGCGCGGCGAGGTTGGCCGAGAGGCTCGTCACCTCGCGGGCGACCCGCTCGGACTCCCCGGCCCCGTCGCGCACCACATCGAGCGAGGCGGTGACCTGGTCGGTGTTGCGGGCCGCCGCCTGGACGCTGGTGGCGATCTCGCGCGTGGCCGCGCCCTGCTGCTCCACCGCCGCCGCGATGGCGGAGCCGATCTTCTGGATGTCGTCGATGGTCCGGGAGATGGACTGGATGTCCTCCACCGACTGCCGGGTGGCCTCCTGGATGGCGGAGATCTGGGTGGTGATGTCCGCCGTCGCCTTGGTGGTCTGGGAGGCGAGCGTCTTCACCTCGGCGGCCACGACCGCGAAGCCGCGGCCCGCCTCGCCGGCCCGGGCCGCCTCGATGGTGGCGTTGAGGGCGAGAAGGTTGGTCTGGTCGGCGATGTCCGAGATGAGCTCGATCACCGAGCCGATCCGCTCGGCGGCGCCCGACAGCCGGACCACCGATTCGTGGGTTCGGCGGGCGCCGGCCACCGCCTCGTCGGACACGGACCGGCTGGTCGCCGCCTGTCGGCCGATCTCGCCGATGGAGGCGTGCAGTTCCTCGGTGGCGGACGCGGACGTGTTGATGCCGGTCGCGGTCTCGTGCTGGAGGTGGCCCATGCCGACGATCTGCTCGGAGGTCCGGGTCGCCTGGGAGTTCATGGCGCTGGCGGTCTTCTCCAGCCGAACCGTGGCGTCGTGAAGGGCGGACAGCATGGACCGGGCGGCCGTGTCGAAGTCGGCGACCGCCTTCTCCACCACCTCCTGGCGGTCCCGCACGCGGGTGATCAGCGTGGTCTGGTAGACAGAGACGGCGAAGTCCATGTCGAGCATGAGGGCGCGGGTCACGGCGCTGATCCGCCGCGCCGCCTTGGCGCCCGACCAGCGGCTGTCGGCGCCGAGGATCTCGGTCATCCGGCCGAGCACGTCGTTGTAGCCTGCGATGTACCAGTGCGGCTCCAGGCCGATGCGCACGTGCGCGGCGCCGATCCGCTGGACGCTCGCCACATAGGCCTCGTCGAAGCGGCCGGAGAAGAGCTGCTCCCAGTGCCGGCTCTGGGCGCCGACGAGGTGCTCGCGGCGGTCGCCGATCATCCTGGCGAGGTGCGGGACCGCCGTCCACCTGTCATAGAACGCCTTCAGGATCGCAGGCAGGTGCGGCTTTATGGTGGACCAGCTCTCCTTGAGGTCCGTCCTGATCGCGTCCGTAAGCCCGTATGCCGCCGGATAGCCCGAGTAGTCCGCCAAATCCGCCATGGAGCCCCCGCACCGATGGGTGTTCATCCTTTTGCAAGACTAATCACCGGAGCGCTTAACAGATCGTTGAAACGCTGATGAGATTCCGAAGAACTAAAATTATTTTATACAAGCGTGATGCGTACACATACTGATGCTGCGATCCATAAGAGCAGTCACCGCCCATCCAAGTCCGGAGGCCCGACGGCGGTTGAGGCCAGCGCGTCCGCGAACGATGAGCGCGGCCCTGGGTCGACCGATGCGAGAGCACTGCACAATGGCGGGATAGAAGGGACAACCACCGTCAAAATCGGCGAAAAGCTGCTGATTGCTCTGCCACAGCCTCCGCTTCGGGCGAAACATGGCCACGACGGTTGAAGTATATGGTACGTCTTCGTTGCAGTGCAGTGACGCTTTCCCAGAACGGCATAAGTTGTCCTGACGGCGTGAGCTGCGCAGAAATCCGGGGTCTACACACCTCCATCTGGGTAATGATCAGTCGAATACACGACAAAAACAGGTAAAAGGCCATCATGCCGCACCTCGCGGTGGTGACAGCGCATCGGGCGTTCTCCATAGTCGGGTGGTCGCGGGGAGGTTCGGAGGGAAGGACCGGGGGGTCCGTTGCCACCGTCGGCGGTTGGCCGGAAAGGCGCGCATCGAGACATATCCCCTCCCCGTTTCGCTCTGAGGGAGGAAAACATGAATCTTGTCACCGCACTTGCCGTCGTCATCGGCGCTCTCGGCGCCGTCGCCACCTATCTGTATCTCGGCCCGCTGGGCGGGCTCGGCCTGGTCATCTGGGCCACGTTCGTCGCCTGGGCGGCGTTCTTCCACAGCGGCGGCGGCGAAGGCGCGCTGAAGAGCAACATCCCGGCCCATGTCTGGGGCTCGCTCATGGCCACCATCGCGTTCCTGCTCATCACCAACGTGTCGATCATCGATCTTCCGACGACCGCCGCGATCTGGGTGGGCGTGACCGTCGCCATCATGATCGCCGGCGCGCACGTGTCGCTGCTGTCCCAGATCCCGTCGGCCGTCTACGGCTACGCGACGACCGCCGCCTATTGCATTCACAAGGGCGTCGATCTGCAGGACGGCCTCGCCTCGCTCGCCGCCGGCGGCCTCGGCGTGAACCCGTTCCTGACGATCTCGGCCTCGCTGATCCTCGGCTCGCTGTTCGGCTACCTGTCCGGCAAGATCGCCGGCGCCCTGGCCAAGTAAGCCGGATCGCTCACACCTCGGCGGAGGGCTGGCGGGAGACCGCCAGCCCTCGGTTGGACTGCTTTTGGCATGGGCAGTTTGCCCGGATTTGAGGCAACCGACCGGACAGAATACATGCGTCGCACGATAGTAATCGACTCGTTCATATTGCGGCGCACAGTGCCTCGGAGAGGCCAACCCCTTGCGGTAAGCGCCCCTCAGTGGAAAAAACGGCGTAAAACCGATTAGATTCTGCCAGGGTTGAATCTGGCCCTTCTTGTGCATTGCGGCATGAGGTCCGCATCACAAGGAGCGCGCCCCATGATCGAGTTGGTCCTGACCGTCTGCCTGATGACCGCCCCCGAAGAATGCCGCCAGGAGCGGATGCCGTTCGAGGGCCCGCTGATCTCCTGCGCGATGGCGGGTCAGTTCGCCGCCGCCGAATGGCTGCAGACCCATCCGAAGTGGTCCCTGTCGCGCTGGCGGTGCGGCCCCCAGGAAATCCGGACCTGAGGGATCGATCCGGACCTATGTGTTCGATAGGGACTTGTGGGTCCGATCCGGACTGACGGGTCCGGCCCATGTCCGACCCGGCGTGTGTCCGTCGCACCCCCTCTCACGGAGGGCGCGGCGTCCGGGCTGGATGCCCACCAGGGCGTGGCGCTCGAACGGAACCGGCGGCCCACGACCGGCGGGACGCGCGAATGCGCCGATTGCAAGCCCGGGCCTGGCCTGCTTGTCGCGATCTCCTTTCGCGGGTCGACACAGACGTCCCGGGCGGAGGCGCCGACCCGGGCCTCCCGCCCCATCCCGTCGGGGTTGAGCATCTCGCGGCCCCGCCCGCATGACGGCCGGACCTCCGTCCGGCTCCTTCCGCCACACGCATGTCATACTTCACAATCGCGTGCGCCGCACCACGGGTCTTGACTCCCGATCACCCATGACGACATATGCGAATGAACGTTCGCTCCACATCCGGAGCGACCTGGATGTCGATCATGCCCCTGTCCGCCACGCCCTCCCCGACCGGCGCCACCTCCCTCCAGGACGAGCGGCGCAACCAGATCCTGGAAGCCGCGCGGGTCTGCTTCGCGCGATCCGGCTTCCACGGCGCCAGCATGGGGCAGATCTGCGCCGAGGCGCGCATGAGCCCGGGGGCGCTCTACCGCTACTTCCCCTCAAAGGACGCCATCATCGAGGCCATCGCGGAGGACGAGCGCGAGCGCGCCAAGTCCACCATGTCGGTGTTCGCGGTGCCCGGAACCCTGGTGGATCGCATCACCAACGTGGGCATGGAATACCTCCGGTCGAGCCGGACCTCCCTCTGCGGCGGCCTGATGGTGGAAGTCTGCTCGGAGAGCATCCGCAATTCCAGCATCGGCGACCGCTTCCACCAGATCGAGGAGGACGTGCGGACGACCTTCGTCTCCGCCCTGCGGGCCAGCCAGGCCGCGGGCGAGATCGATGCGCAGATCGACGTGGAGACCACCGTCATGGTGCTCCTCTCCATCGGCGACGGCCTGATGCTGCGGCTGCAGCTGGAGCCGGAGACCGACATCGACAAGCTGGAACCCTACCTGCGCCGGCTGGTGGAAGGCCTGCTGCTGGCGCGGCCTGACAGGAGCATGCCCGATCATCGACCTGTGACCGGGCCGGATCGGTCCAAATCCGAGCAGCGGGCGTAAGACCCGCAAATTCCACTCCAGTGAAAACGGACGCCACCGCGTCCCCTTCGTTCGAGGCACCTGCCGATGTCCCGCTCACCCATCCTGTCCGCGCTGCTGGGAGCGACGATCCTGATCGCCGCCCCCGCCGCCCCCGCCGCCGCGGCCGATCCGGCGCCCGCCGCCGCGACCGCGCCGAAGCCGCCGGCCATTTCCGTCGTGACCGCATCGCGCCAGGAGATCGTCGCCGAGGCGGTCGTCACCGGCAGCCTCGTTCCGCGCGACGAGGTGGCTGTCGGCGTCGATCTCGACGGCCTTCGCATCGAGGCCTACACGGCCGAGGAAGGCGACACGGTCGCGGCCGGGGACGTGCTCGTCCGGCTGGCCACCGACACGATCGAGATCCAGCTCGCCCAGAACACCTCCCAGGTCGCCCGCGCCGAGGCCGCCATCGCGCAGGCGAAGGCGCAGATCGCCGAGGTGGAGGCGAGCGAGGCCGAGGCCGCCGCCGCGCTGGTCCGCGCCCGCTCGCTGAACGAGAAGGGCTTCACCAGCCAGGAGGTCCTCGACCAGCGGGTCGCGGCCGCCGAGAGCGCCAAGGCACGGCTTTCGAGCGCCCGTCAGGGCCTGATGCTGGCGGAGGCGGACCTCGCGCTCACCCGGGCGCAGCGCGCCGAGCTGGAGCTGCGCCGGTCGAAGACCGAGATCAGGGCGCCGGCCGGCGGCCTCGTGCTGACCCGGTCCGCCAAGGTGGGGTCGATCGTCTCGCCGGGCGGCGGCGCCCTCTACACCATCGCGCGCGACGGCCTCATCGAACTCGACGCGGATGTGACCGAGACGGCGTTGAGCCGGATCGCCGTCGGCATGAAGACGGCGGTCACGCCGGCCGGCTTCGGCGAGCCCGTGGAGGGAAGCATCCGCCTCATCTCCCCGCAGGTCGATCCGGCCACGCGGCTCGGCCGCGTGCGGATCGCCCTGCCGAGGCACGACGCCTTGAAGACCGGCGCGTTCGCGCGCGGCGTCGTGGAGATCGCCCGGTCCACCGGCGTGGTGGTGCCGGTGTCGGCGGTCCTCATCGACGGGAAGAGTGCCACCGTCCAGGTGGTCAAGGACGGCAGGATCGAAACACGGACCGTGACGCTCGGCCTCTCAGGCGACGGCGTCCTGGAGATCCGCGACGGCGTGGCCGAGGGCGAAACCATTGTGGCGCGCGCCGGCACGTTCGTGCGGGACGGTGACCTCGTCACCCCGGTTGCGGCCGTGAACGAAGGGGCGAAGGGATGAACTGGAACATTTCCGCCTGGGCGATCCGGAATCCGGTCTTCTCCGTCCTGATGTTCGTGGTGTTCATGGCGCTCGGCTACGTCTCCTTCATGGGGCTGCCGATCACGCGTTTTCCGAACATCGACGTGCCCGTCGTGGCGGTCACCGTCACGGACAACGGTTCGGCGCCGGCCGAACTGGAGACGCAGATCACCAAGAAGATCGAGGACACGGTCGCCGGCGTCACCGGCGTCAAGCACGTGACCTCCACCATCACCGACGGCCAGTCGACGACGGCGGTGGAATTCCGCCTGGAGATCGACACCGATCGCGCCGTCAACGACGTGAAGGACGCGATCGCCAAGATCCGCGGCGACCTGCCACGCACCATCGACGAGCCCATCATCCAGCGCATCGACGTGGAGAACCAGGCGATCGTCACCTATGGCGTCGCCTCGCCGGGCAAGACGCTGGAGGAGTTGTCCTGGTACGTGGACGACACGGTGGTGCGCGCCATCCAGGGCCTCAAGGGCGTCGGCCGGGTGGAGCGCATCGGCGGCGTGGAGCGCGAGATCCACGTGTCCCTCGATCCGGACAGGCTGCTGTCGCTCGGCATCTCGGCCGCGGCGGTGAACGAGCAGCTGCGCGCCACCAACGTGGACCTGTCCGGCGGCCGCGGCGAAGTGGGCGGCCAGGAGCAGGCGATCCGCACCCTGGCGGGCGCCCGCACCGTGGACGACCTCGCCAACACCCGCATCATCCTGCCGGGCGGGCGCGAGGTGCGCCTCTCCGACCTCGGCACCGTGTCGGACAGCTGGGAGGAGCCGCGCTCCTTCGCGCGGCTGGACGGCGAGCCGGTGGTCTCCTTCTCGGTCTACCGGGCCAAGGGCGCGAGCGACGCCACCGTGGCCGACCTCGTGGCCGCCAAGGTGCAGGAGCTGGAGGCCGCCAATCCCACCGTCGGCTTCAGCCTGATCGACGACAGCGTCCGCTACACCTACGGCAACTACGAAAGCGCCATGCACACCCTCATCGAGGGCGCGCTCCTGGCGGTGCTCGTGGTGTTCATCTTCCTGCGCGATTTCCGCGCCACCATCATCGCGGCGGTCGCCATGCCGCTCGCGGCCATCCCCACATTCTGGGCGATGGACATGATGGGCTTCTCGCTCAACCTCGTGAGCCTCCTCGCCATCACGCTCGTCACCGGCATCCTGGTGGACGACGCGATCGTGGAGATCGAGAACATCGTCCGCCACATCCGCATGGGCAAGAAGCCCTACAAGGCGGCCATCGAGGCGGCGGACGAGATCGGCCTCGCGGTGATCGCCATCACGATGACGATCATCGCGGTGTTCGCCCCGGTGAGCTTCATGGGCGGCGTGGCCGGCCAGTACTTCAAGCAGTTCGGCCTAACGGTCGCGGTGGCGGTGTTCTTCTCGCTTCTGGTGGCGCGCCTCATCACGCCCATCATGGCGGCCTACTTCCTGCGCGACCACGGCCACAGGGAAGAGCGCGACGGCCTCGTGATGCGCGGCTACACCGCCTTCCTGCGCGGCACGCTGCGCTTCCGCTGGCTGACGCTGGTGGTCGGCCTGGGCCTGTTCGGCACATCGATCTGGAGCATGCAGTTCCTGCCGACCGGCTTCATCCCCGCCGAGGACGCCTCGCGCATCGTCGCCTCGGTGGAGCTGCCGCCGGGGTCCAGCCTGGACGACACCCGCGCCACCACGGACGACATCAAGGCGAGCATCGCCGACCTGCCGGAGGTGGACAGCGTGTTCGTGATGGGCGGCACCTCGCCGACCGGCACGCTGGAGGTGCGCCGCGCGGCGGTGATCATCAACCTCGTCCGCAAGGGCGAGCGCGAGCGCAGCCAGCAGGTGATGGAGGACGTGATCGCCGAGCGGTTCGCCGCCATCCCGGACATCCGCTGGTCGTGGGTGAACGAGCGCGGCGAGCGCGAACTCGCCATCGGCATCATGAGCCGGGACGGCGAGGCGCTGTCGGAGGTGTCAGCGGCCCTGGAGGCGGACATGCGGCGCGATCCCATGTTCTCCAACCCGTCTGCGTCGGCCGCCCTGGACCGGCCCGAGATCCGCATCGTGCCCGACCTCGACAAGGCGGCCGACCTCGGCGTCTCGCCCGAGGCCATCTCGCAGACCGTTTCGGTGGCGACCGTGGGCGCCCAGGGCTCCAACCTCGCCAAGTTCACCGTGGGCGACCGGCAGATCCCGATCCGGGTGGAACTCGTCCGTGACTCGCGCGCGGATCTCGCGGTGATCGAGAGCCTGCGCGTGCCGACCGACCGGGGCACCACGGTGCCGCTGTCGGCGGTGGCGGACGTGACGTTCGGCCAGGGTCCGTCGTCCATCAACCGCTACGACCGGGAGCGCCGGGTGGTGCTGGGAGCCGACATGGCGCCCGGATACCAGCTCGGCCAGGGCCTCGAGCGGGTGAAGGAGCTGCCGACGGCGGTCAACATGCCGGCCGGCGTGCGGATCCAGGAGACCGGCGACGCGGAGATCATGGGCGAGGTCTTCTCCGGCTTCGCGGCGGCCATGGGCGCCGGCATCATGATGGTGCTGGTCGTGTTGATCCTGCTGTTCGCCAGCGTGTTCCAGCCGCTCACCATCCTGGCGTCCCTGCCGCTGTCCGTCGGCGGCGTGGTGGCGGCGCTCCTCGTGACGCAGAACGCCGTCTCCATGCCGGTGGTCATCGGCATCCTGATGCTGATGGGCATCGTGACGAAAAACGCCATCATGCTGGTCGACTTCGCCGTCGAGCAGGAGAAGCACGGCGTGCCGCAGTTCGACGCCATCGTGGACGCGGGCCGCAAGCGCGCCCGGCCGATCATCATGACCACGCTCGCCATGACGGCCGGCATGGTGCCGGCGGCCATGGCCACCGGCGAGGGCGGCGAGTTCCGCGCCCCGATGGCGATCGCGGTGATCGGCGGCCTCATCGTGTCGACCGTGCTGTCGCTGATCTTCATCCCGACCGTCTACACCATGATGGACGACCTCGGCCGGCTGGTGGGGCGGATCTTCGCCTGGATCCTCCGTCCGAACGCCGCGGACGAGGACGAACCGGTGGTCGTCGCGCCCCACGGCCCGGCCGTCGCGGCCTTCGACGCGCGGGTGACGCCGCTGCCGGTCCGCCCGCTGCCACACCCGGAAGCGGCGACGCCGATGGAGATGCGTCAGGCGGCGGAGTAAGACGCTCGCTCCGCCTGGCGGAAAACGACGCAGGCCCCCGCGGGCCGACCGGTCGAGCAGACGGCGAAAGGGGCAGCGATGCCCCTTTCGTCGTTTTCAGGCAATGAAAGCCCGGCGCCGTTCGAACAGCGTCGCCCGAGCGGGGTCAGAAGGTCTTGGTCGGGCGCAGCGCCGGCGGCGGCTCCGGGGGCCTGGCGGCTGTGGCGGGGGACCTCGGCGGCTCGGCCCGTTCGCCGGCGCCCGTTTCGCTTCTGGTGGCGCTGTCCGGGCCGGAATTGGCGTTCGGCTGCACTGACGGCTGCGTGGACGGCGCGGTGGTCTGCCGCTCCGAAGCCACGGGCGCGTTCGCCGGATCCGCGCCCTTCCGGGACGGGCCGGCCTGAGGCGCACGGGTCGGCGCGGCGGCGAGAGGCGGCGGCTCCGCAGCCTTGGCGGGCTCGGCCGCGGGCAACGAACCGGTGACGAGTTCGACGTCAGCCCCGGCGCGGGCGTCGGCGATCGCCTTCAGGTCGCGGTCGAGATCCTTGTCCTTGAAGCGGCGGGCGTAGGCCAGGCAGTCGTCCACGATCGGGGTGCAGAGCGTGTCGCGCCCGCGCGGGCCGTCGTTGTCGCCCGCATAGGCGATCCGGTCCACCCGGCCGTTCTGGAACCGGAACTGCACCCGGCACGAACCGGCGGACGACATGTTGAGAGCGGTGTTCGCCGCCCCGAACAGGACCGGCGTCGAGACGGTGAGGCCGTTGCCCTTGGTCTGCTGTTCGTAGCTCCAGACCGTGACGCCGTCCTCCGACGAGGTCCGGTCGGGAAAGCCGGCGCACATGCGTACGTCCTGCTCCCTGAGGCCGACGAGGGCGGTGCGGGCGATCTCGACCGTGTTGAAGTCGTAGTTCGCCGCGCATCCGGCAAGCGCCGCCACGGCGACCGCCAGGGTCACCGCCGGCCGGGCGAAGGGAGGAGGCATGGGTCCTCGGTCCGTCTTTCTCGTTCGACGGCCCGGCGCGTGGCCGGTCGGGCTCAAGGTCCCGTGAAGCCGTCCTCGATCAGCCGATAGGCCCCATAGGCCGTCATCGGCGCCAAAGCGATCAGAGCCATGCTCTGATGGAGCGTCAGGAACACGGCAGCTCCCGTCGCCGCATAGGCGGTCAGCACCGCGAGACTACCGAAGACCACGAAGGCGGTCCACCACAGGCCAAGCAGGGCAACCGTCAACGCGCCGCGGATCACGACCGGCACGACCTCGTCTTTCACGACGTTGATCATGGTGTCCTCGCATTCGATCTCGGGGTGGATCTCGGGGTTGGACAGGCGTCGCGGCACTGGTTTTTGTGCACCGCAACCAAGACGTCAACGACGAACCTAGCGCCGGGTTCCTTCGAAAATTCGGCGGAAATGCGGCTTTTTTGGACTCCCTCGGTCACCGTGCTGAAGCGGAACCGCATCCTTCGTCGCTCGTTCTCGGAACGGGCGGGCGGCGAACGATGGAGGCAACCACATGCGTCGCCTGGAAGCTCTGGACGGTCTTCGGGGGTATTTCCTCGTCTTCATGATGCTGAACCACCTGGTGTTCACCGGGGGGTACCTGCTCGTGAAGGTGAACCACGGCGAACTCGGGTTCGTGCAGGACGCCCAGGGCTTCGTGTTCCTGTCCGGCCTCCTGGTCGGCATGGTCTATGCCGGACAGATGAAGAAGCGCGGCTACGCGGCCGGCGCCGCGAAGATCCGCCACCGGGCGCGGGAGCTCTACGGCTGGGAGCTGTTCTGCCTCGCCGCCATCATGGCGCTCGGCGCCGTTCTCAGCCAGAGCGCCGTGTTCTGGGAGCCTTGGCTCTGGCAGCTCGCCAAGAACGACTGGCACTTCGCCCTGGCGACCGCGACGCTCCTCTACCAGCCGACCTACATGGACATCCTGCCCCAGTACATCGTGTACATGCTGGCGGCGCCGCCGCTCGTCTGGCTCTGCGTCACCGGCCGGTGGCACCTGGTGGCGGTCGGCTCCTTCCTCCTGTGGATGATGGTGCAGTTCGGCGCCCATCTGCCGCTGGCGGACGCGGTCGACGGCGCCATGAAGCGGGTGGATCCGGAGCTTGCCCTGCGCGCGCACTTCAACGTGTTCGCCTGGCAGGTGGTATTCATGAGCGGCCTCGTGCTCGGCGCCCTCACCACCACGCGGCAGATCGACTGGGGCAAGGTGATGGATCCGGCGAAGACCGCCCTCCTCTGGTGCGCCGTCGGCATCCTGGTCTTCTTCCTGGCCTGGCGGCTCGGCCGGACGTTCGAGATCCTGCCTCAGAGCATCGTGGAGCGGATCTCCGCGACCGAGATCCGCGGCGAGTTCAGCCTGCTGTTTGTGCTGAACTTCGCCGGCCTCGCCTACACGGTGGCCTGGCTGATGATCGCCGGCGTGCGGTCCGAGCACGTGGTGCCGCGCAGGATCGGCGAGGGACTGCACGCGCTGTTCAACCTGTCCTTCCTGCGCCTGCTCGGCCGGCATTCGCTGCAGGTCTACGTCTTCCACGTGATCGTGGTCTATCTCCTGAAGGGATTCGACCATCACTTCGGCCCCTTCAACGAGGCGACCAAGACCGCGATCGCGCTCCTGGCCATCGCCTCCATGGCGATCCCGGCGCTCTGGCGAGAGGCCCGCGCCGCCCGCGCGACCGCCACGCCGGCCGGCCGCCTGGCCTGATCGGCGCCGCCGCCGTCAAGGCTTCGCGTGAAGGCCCGCAGCCCGCCCCGGCTGCGGGCCTTCTCGCGTCCGAGCGGCCGTCCGAACCTTTTCATGGACTTAGCGGTGGTCACCCCGCCCCATCCCGGCGATTCGCCGGGAGTTTCGACTTAATCGAGTTATGTTTCGCTTGACCTTCGTTTCCTTTCACTTATGCTCCCACCCAAGCAGCAAACAGAAAGCAATATGCTGCAGCGCAAAAAGGGGAGCCGGCGGCGATGGCCGACGTGGACGTTCTCATCATCGGAGGCGGCATCAACGGCTGCGGCATCGCCCGCGACGCGGCCGGCCGAGGCTACTCGGTGATGCTCGCCGAGAAGGACGACCTCGCCTCCGGCACGTCCTCCTGGTCGACCAAGCTCATCCACGGCGGGCTGCGCTACCTGGAGCACTACGAGTTCCGCCTGGTGCGCGAGGCGCTTCAGGAGCGCGAGGTGCTGTGGCGCATGGCGCCGCACATCATCTGGCCGCTGCGCTTCGTGCTGCCGCACGCCAAGGGCCTGCGCCCGGCGTGGCTGCTGCGGACCGGGCTGTTCCTCTACGACCACCTGGGCGGCCGCAAGCTGCTGCCGCCGACCCGCACCCTCGACCTCACGAGCGATCGCACGGGCAAGCCCCTGAAGGGCGGCCTGCGCCGCGGGTTCGAGTATTCGGACTGCTGGGTGGAGGACAGCCGCCTCGTCGCGCTGAACGCCCGCGACGCGGCCGATCGCGGCGCCACCATCCTGACCCGCACCCGTGTCGCCGGTCTCGCCCGCGCCGGCGAAGGCTGGCGCGCGACCCTGCAGGGGCCGGACGGCAGCCGCACCGTGACGGCGCGCCTCGTCGTGAACGCGGCCGGACCGTGGGTCGACGACGTGCTGCGCACGGCCGCCGGCCGCAACGACGCCCGCAACGTGCGCCTCGTCCAGGGCTCGCACATCGTGGTGCGCAAGGTGTTCGACCACGACCGGGCCTACATCTTCCAGAACGCGGACGGGCGGATCATCTTCGCCATCCCGTACGAGACCGACTTCACCCTGATCGGCACCACGGACAGGGACTACACCGGCGATCCCGGCAAGGTGGCCATCACCGAGGAGGAGACGGCCTACCTGCTGGCGGCCGCGAGCGAGTACTTCGTCAAGGAGATCCGCCGCGAGGACATCGTCTGGACCTACTCGGGCGTGCGGCCGCTGTTCGATGACGGCGCCTCGAAGGCCCAGGAGGCGACTCGCGACTACGTCCTCAAGGTGGACGGCGAGGACCAGGCGGCGAAGCTGGTGAACATCTTCGGTGGCAAGATCACCACCTATCGGCGGCTCGCCGAAAGCGTGATGGAGAAGATCGAGGCGGTGCTCGGCGCCCGGGGCAAGCCCTGGACCGGCACCGTGCCGCTGCCGGGCGGCGACTTTCCGGTGGAGGGCTTCGACGGCCTCGTCGGCGCGCTCCGGGCGGCCCACCCGGGAGTCTCTCCGGGGATCGTCCGGCGACTCGCCCGTGCCTACGGGACCAAGGCGCGCGACATTCTCGGGACCGCGCGCACGGACGCCGACCTCGGCCGGGCCTTCGGGGCCGGGCTGAGCGAGGCGGAGGTCCGCTACCTGGTCGGGCGCGAGTTCGCGGTGTCCGCCGACGACATCCTGTGGAGGCGCTCCAAGCTGGGCTTGCGCTTCGACCGGACCGGCATCAAGGCCCTGGACGACTACCTGTCCGGCGCGGCGGCCGGACACGCGGCCCACGCCGCGCAATAGCCAAAAGGCGCGGGAGCGGTTTTCGAGTCTTCCGTGACTGATGGATGCAAGTAGATAAATGAGAGAATGATCGGTCTCGCGGGACCGTGAGAACAGACCGGACCCGGGCTTCGAGGAGGAAGCCGGAACCGGCCGAGGGGAGGACGATGCTGGAACTCGTCGACGTCACCAAGGTGGTGGGCGCGGAGACCCATATCGACAGCGTCTCGATGACGCTGTCGAAGGGGTCGATCAACGTCCTCCTCGGACCGACGCTGTCGGGCAAGACGAGCCTGATGCGGCTG
>NZ_JACDIS010000011.1 GCF_013839525.1 Chthonobacter rhizosphaerae | reverse complement strand
GGCCGACGAATGCGTGGATGGTGCGCCAGACGCGCACCATGACGGCGCGGGTCGTCGGAGGGAACGCCTGCTGCTCCGCGGGACATTCTCGAGCGGCGGCCGACGAATGCGTGGACGGTGCGCTTGAAGCGCACCATGACGGCTGAGGGGGAGGCGGAGGCCACGGCGTCCGGCGATGAATCGCCCGGCGGCCGACGAATGCGTGGATGGTGCGCCAGACGCGCACCATGACGGCTGCGGGGAGGGGGCGGCCGCGGCGAGGAAGCGCTTGCGCCGGGTGGGACGGTCCGGGTGGGGCCGTCGGACGGGATGGGGCGAGTGGGGAGACGGTCGGTCCCGGTCTGCAATGCCTTCCGGTGGAAAATTGTTTCGGCGTCCGGCGAACGGACTTGGCCTTGGCCGGTTAGGGACAGGACCAACCGGGAGAGCCGTGATGGAACTCGATGTCCTGATGCTGTCGCGCATCCAGTTCGCCTTCACGATCTCCTTCCACATCATCTTCCCCGCCTTCACGATCGGTCTCGCCAGCTTTCTCGTCGCGCTCGAGTTCAACTGGCTGCGGACCGGCGAGGCGCTCTACCGCAACCTGTTCCGCTTCTGGGTCAAGATCTTCGCGGTGTCGTTCGGCCTCGGCGTCGTGTCCGGCATCGTGATGAGCTTCCAGTTCGGCACCAACTGGTCGCGCTACGCGGAATTCGTCGGCAACATCCTGGGGCCGGTGATCCAGTACGAGGTGATCACGGCCTTCTTCCTGGAGGCGGGCTTTCTCGGCATCATGCTGTTCGGCTGGGAGCGGGTGGGCAACCGGCTCCATTTCTTCGCCACCTGCATGGTGGCGCTCGGGACGCTGGTGTCGGCCTTCTGGATCCTGTCGGCGAACAGCTGGATGCAGACGCCGGACGGCTTTCGGATCGAGAACGGGATCGCGCTGCCGGTCGACTGGTTCAAGATCATCTTCAACCCGTCCTTCCCCTACCGCTACGCCCACATGGTGATGGGCTGCTATCTGACCACCGCCTTCGCGGTCGCCGGCATGTCCGCCTGGATGATCCTGCGCGCCCGCGAGGTGCCGGCCGAGAAGGTGATCGGCG
Organism: Chthonobacter rhizosphaerae; assembly: GCF_013839525.1. GTDB lineage: Bacteria > Pseudomonadota > Alphaproteobacteria > Rhizobiales > Pleomorphomonadaceae > Chthonobacter > Chthonobacter rhizosphaerae. The sequence goes on along the minus strand of NZ_JACDIS010000011.1, from coordinate 153,582 downwards.
CGCGCCGGTCGCTCTCCATGGCGCTCTGGTTCGCGGTGATCTGCACCCCGATCCAGATCGTGCTCGGCGACCTCCACGGCCTCGGCGTCCTGGCGCAGCAGCCGACCAAGCTCGCCGCCATGGAAGGGAACTGGGAGCGGCAGGCCAACATGCCGCTCCGCCTGTTCGCCATCCCGGACGAGGAGGCGGAGACAAACCATTACGAGATCGGCATCCCGAAGCTCGGCTCCTGGGTGCTGACGCACGCCTACGACGGGGTGGTGCCGGGACTGAAGGACGTGCCGCGCGACGAGCGGCCGCCGGTGCTGCCGGTGTTCTTCGCCTTCCGGGTGATGGTCGGGCTCGGGTTCCTGATGCTCGGCATCAGCGCCTGGAGCCTCTACCTGCGCTGGCGCGGCACCCTCTTCACCAACCGCCCCTTCCTGACCGCCACCATGCTGATGACGCCCTCGGGCTTCGGGGCGGTGCTCGCCGGCTGGTTCACCGCCGAGATCGGCCGCCAACCCTGGATCGTCTACGGCCAGCTGCGCACCGCCGATGCGCTGTCGCCGGTGACGGCGGGGGCCGTGACGATTTCGCTCGTGTGCTTCGTGCTCGCCTATGCGGTGGTGTTCGGCTTCGGCAGCTACTACCTGGCGAAGCTCCTGCGCAAGGGGCCGGAGCCCATCGAGGAGGCGGCGCGCGGGGCCGACTTCGACGAGCGCATCGACCGCAAGCCCAAGCGGCCCTTCTCCTATCCGGACGAGAGCCTGGAGGGCCGTCCCGGCCGCCGCGTCAATCCGGCCGAATGAGGGAAGGGCCACGCCGATGATGGATCTCGTCACCGCCTTCGCGCCGGAGGGGCTCACCGGGCCCGGGCTCTGGCTGCCGCTCGTCTGGGCCGGGCTGATCGCCGTCGCGGTCGCCATGTATGTGGTGGTGGACGGCTTCGACCTCGGGGTCGGCATTCTGTTCACCGCCGCCCGGACGGAGAACTGGCGCGACCGGATGATGCTGTCCGTCGCGCCGATCTGGGACGGCAACGAGACCTGGCTGATCCTCGGCGGCGGCGGCCTGCTGGCGGTCTTCTATCTCGCCTATGCGATCCTGTTGCCGGCGCTCTACATCCCGCTCCTCGTGATGCTGATCGCTCTCATCTTCCGCGGGGTAGCCTTCGAGTTCCGCTTCAAGGCGGAATCCTCCAGATACGTCTGGGACTACGCGTTCCACTACGGATCGCTGCTGGCGACCTTCGCGCAGGGCGTGGTGCTGGGCGCCTTCGTGCAGGGCTTCGAGGTGGACGGCCGGCAGTTCGCCGGCGGCACCTTCGACTGGCTGACGCCGTTCAGCATGGCGACCGGCGTCGGCCTCGTTATGGGCTACGGCCTCCTCGGCGCCACCTGGTGCGTGATGAAGACGACGGGCGACCTGGAGCTCTGGGCGCGCCGCAAGGCGGAACAGTTCCTGCTCGGCACCATCGTGATGATGGCGGTGATCAGCCTCTGGGTGCCCTTCCTGGGGCTGGAGATCGAGCGGCGCTGGTTCTCCTGGCCGAACATCGCCTTCCTGGCGCCCGTGCCGATCCTGACCGGGCTCACCGCCTTCGGGATCTGGCGGTCCCTGCGCGGCTACGGCCACCGGGCGCCCTTCTTTCTGTCGATCCTGCTGTTCCTTCTCGGCTTCCTCGGCCTCGCCGTCAGCCTGTTCCCGTATCTCATCCCGCCGACCATGACGATCTGGGACGCCGCGAGCGCCCCGGAGGCGCAGATCTTCGCGCTGATCGGCTATTCGGTGGTGATGCCGCTGACCTTCCTCTACACGGCCTACGCCTACTACGTGTTCCGCGGCAAGGTGGAGGAGGACGTGCAGTCCTCCGGCTATCACTGATCCGTCGCGAGCGTGACGTCCCGGCCGGCCGGCGCGCGCCCGGGCCTCCCGGCGCCCGTCAAGGCTCGACAGGTCGGGCCTTGACGGGCTTGGCATGGCAGAAGGCCGCCGGCGGGCCGGTGACAGCCCTCAGCCGGCCGCCCGGATGTGACGGACCGGGCGTTCCGGGGCGAGCGCCTCCACGGCCCGCATGATGCCGGCGGCGTCGACGCCATAGTGGCGGTAGAGGTCGTCCACCGTGCCGGTCTGGCCGAAATGCTCCACGCCGAGCGAGCGGGTGCGGTGGCCGGCGACGGCGCCGAGCCAGCCGAGCGTCGCCGGATGGCCGTCGATCACCGTGACGAGGCCGCAGTGGCGCGGCAGGGGGTCGAGGAGTCGTTCCACGTGGGCGCGGGCATGGACGAGGCCGCGCTCGCGGGCCCGGGCCGCCGCGGTCCAGCCGGCGTTCAGCCGGTCCGCCGAGGTGACGGCGAGGAGGCCGATGTCGCGCCGGTCCTCGGCGAGGAGGCCCGTCGCCCGGATCGCCTCCGGGGCGACGGCCCCCTGGTAGACGATCACCGCCTCGGCGTTCGGGCCCGGCTCGCGCAGCCAGTAGGCGCCGTCCACAACGGCGTCGGCGAGATCGTCGGTCATCTCCCGCGACGGCTGCTCCACCGGGCGGGTGGAGAGGCGGAGGTAGACGGAGCCGCCCGTCTGGTCGCGCAGCCACGTGCGCTCGTCCGGGTCGCCGTCCCCGTCCCGCTGCATGTAGTCGAAGGCGAAGCGCATCACCACGGCGAGCTCGTCCACGAAGGCGGGCTCGAAGGCGGCGAGCCGATCCTGGGCCATGCCGACGAGCGGCGTCGCGATGGACTGGTGCGCGCCGCCCTCCGGGGCGAGCGTGACGCCGGACGGGGTCGCCACCAGGAGGAAGCGGGCGTCCTGGTAGCAGGCGTAGTTGAGCGCGTCGGCGCCGCGCAGGATGAAGGGGTCGTAGAGGGTGCCGACGGGGAGCAGCCGCTCGCCGTTGATGGCGTGGGAGAGGCCTAGGGCGGACAGCATGAGGAAGAGATTGCTCTCCGCGATGCCGAGCTCGAAATGCTGCCCCTTCGGCGAGAAGTCCCACGCGAAGGTGGACGGGATGCGCTCGGCCTTGAAGAGGTCGCGCCGGTCGTCCTTGGCGAAGAGGCCGCGCCGGTTCACGAACGGGCCGAGGTTGGTGGAGACGGTCACGTCCGGCGACGTGGTGACGATGCGGTCGGCGAGGTCGCTGTCGCCGCGGGCGATCTCGTGGAGGATCTGGCCGAACCCCATCTGGGTCGACACCGGCTTGCCGGCCGCGGGCGGCGTCGGCAGCCGGTCCGGCACCGGGACCGGCTCCACCTGCCGGGCGGGGCGCGGCCCGGCGTAGGGGATGGTCGACAGGAACGCGCCAAGATCGGCCGGGTCGTGCCGGGCGCCCTCGAAGGGCTCCCACTCGTGGCCGGGCCGGACGCCGCAGGCGGCCCGGTAGACGTCCATCTGGGCGGGCGTCATCAGGCCGGCGTGGTTGTCCTTGTGGCCGGCGAGCGGCAGGCCGTGGCCCTTGATCGTGTAGGCGATGAAGCAGGTGGGCCGGTCGTGGGTGGAGGCCTTGGCGAAGGCCTCCAGCAGCGTCGCCGTGTCGTGGCCGGCGAGGTTGGTCATCAGGCGGGCGAGCGCGTCGTCGTCGCGCGCCTCGATGAGGGCGGTGACGGGGCCCTGGTCGCCGATGTCGTCGAGGAGGCGCTTGCGCCAGGCGCCGCCGCCCTGGAAGCAGAGCGCCGAATAGAGCTGGTTCGGGCAGGCGTCGATCCAGGCGCGCAGGCGCTCGCCGCCGGGCTCGGCGAAGGCGGCCTCCAGGAGACGGCCGTATTTCAGCACCACCACGTCCCAGTCGAAGTTGCGGAAGACGCTCTCGAACCGGGACCAGAGACCCTCGCGGATCACCGCGTCGAGGCTCTGGCGGTTGTAGTCGACGATCCACCAGCAGTTCCTGAGGCCGTGCTTCCAGCCTTCCAGGAGGGCCTCGAAGATGTTGCCCTCGTCCATCTCGGCGTCGCCGACGAGGGCCACCATGCGGCCTTCGGGATGGGCGCCGGTCCAGCCCTTGGCGCGCACATAGTCCTGGGCGAGGGAGGAGAAGAGCGTCTGGGCGACACCGAGGCCGACCGAGCCGGTGGAGAAGTCCACCGTGCCGCCGTCCTTGGTGCGCGACGGATAGCTCTGGGCGCCGCCGAAGGCCCGGAAGGCCTGAAGCTTCTCGCGCGTCTGGCGGCCGAGGAGATACTGGATGGCGTGGAAGACCGGGCTCGCGTGCGGCTTCACGGCCACCCGGTCCTCCGGCTTCAGGACGGCGAAGTAGAGCGCGGTCAGGATGGTGGCGAGCGACGCGCTGGAGGCCTGGTGGCCGCCGACCTTGAGGCCGTCCGGGTTGTCGCGGAGGTGATTGGCGGCATGGATCGTCCAGGCGGACAGGAAGGAGACCCGCCGCTCCAGGTCGGCCAGCATGGCGAGCCGGGCGTCGTCGGCGGCGGACGCGGCGGGGGGCACGGGCGGCGTCATGGCGGGCATCTCCTCGAAGGGGCGTGGCGTCGCCTCTTTCGGGCGACTCTCCGATCCAGTGTGACAGGGCGACGGTCCGCGCGCAAAGAAGGGGCGCGACACCGGAGGGCGCGGCTGCGCCAAGGGCGGCGGTTCCGTCAGGGTTTGCGCACCACCGAGGTCCAGAGCGCGATGAAGCGGGCGCGCCGGAGCGGGTCCGTCATGGCAAGGAGCTGGGCGTTGAGGCCGATCGGCCGGATCGGCCCCTGGGCGGCGTCGCGGATGCTGGTCTGGCCGAGGCCGTCCGCGATCCGGTCGTCGATCGCCGACAGGAGGGCCTCGTGGGCGAGCACCCGCTGGGCGTCGGCGGACAGGAGCCAGTCGAGGAAGCGCTCCGCCGCCCGCGGGCTTTCGCCGGTGCGGGTGAGGAGCGCGACCCGGCTGACCACGGTCATGAAGTCCTCCGGGTAGAGGATGTCGATGGGCGTGCCGGCCGCCTGGCGCGCCCACGCGTAGGAGCCGAGCACATTGTAGCCGACCGCGGCCCGGCCGTCCGCGACCGCGTCGATGACGTCGGACGTGCAGCAGAAGGTGAGGAGGCCGCCCTCGCTGACTTCCGCCACGAAGGGCCAGTAGTCGCTCATCAGGATGCTGTCGATGGACGACAGGAGGTAGCCGACGCCGCTCGTCGCCACGTCGTAGGTGGCGACCCGGCCCTTGAGGTCCGGCCGGCTCCGGATCAGGTCCGCCAGGGCGGCGCGGGTGCGCGGCGCCGCGTCCCCCGGCAGGAGCGACGGGTTGGTGACGAAGACGAGCGGCTCGAAGGTGAAGCCGAACGCCTCGTCGCGCCAGCGCGCCCACTCCGGCAGGCGGGCGGTGGCGTTCGACCGGTAGGGGCGCGAGTGGCCGTCGTTGGCGAGCCGGATCTGCAGGTCGGCGGCGGAACTGATGACCACGTCCGGCGCGGGATCGAGCGCGCCGTCCACGACCGCCGCAAAGAGCGCGACCGTGTCCCGCTCCACATAGGCGAGCTCCACGTCCGGGTTGGCGGCGCGGAAGCCCGCGATCAGCGGTTCCATGGCGCTCCGGTCCGTGGAGCCGGCGATCACCAGCGTCTCCGCCCGGGCGGGGCCGGCGAACGCCGCCAGGCCGGCGGCGAGGAGGCCCGCGAGGACGACGGCCGCCGCGCGGGAGGGCCGGACGGGGCGCGCGGTTCCGGGCGGGATCGGCATGGCGGGGTCCGAGGTCTGGCAGCCGTGGCGGCCGTCGGGGGTGGGACCGCCTCGACGGCGGCACGGATGGCGGCTGCCGGCAGGGTGGCAGACGGCCGGGTCCCGCCGCAAGGGCCCATACGGCGTGACAGGATCCAGACAGGATGACACGTTAGCCATGCAGGATCGGACCCTGGGCCGTGGAGGCGGCTTATGGGAGTTCCGAGTGGAGAACAAGGCGCGCGAGCACGGTCCGCCTGGGCCGGGTCGGTCCCGGCGAGTGCCGCGAACGCCGTTCCGCCGGCCCGACCGAGGCTGCCGGACCACGCACAGGGAGGAGCCGCAGATGCATCTCGATCGTCGTCATTTCCTCACCCTCGCGGCCACGCTGGCGGCGCTGCCGCTGACGGGCCGGCTCGCCCGCGCCGAGCAGATCCTGGAGCAGGTGCGCTTCTTCGTGCCCGCCAACCCGGGCGGCGGCTGGGACCAGACCGCCCGCACCATGGAGCAGGTGATGCGCACCGCCGGCCTGATCGGCTCGGCCCAGGTGACCAACGTGGGCGGCGCAGGCGGCACCGTCGGCCTGCCGCAGTTCATCAACCAGTGGGGCGGCCAGGGCGACGGCCTGATGGTGAGCGGCCTCGTGATGATCGGCGCCATCATCGCCAACAAGAGCCCCGTCGACCTGTCCATGGTCACCCCCATCGCCCGCCTGATCGGCGAGACGGAGGTGATCGTGGTGCCGAAGGAGAGCCCGTTCCAGACGCTGCAGGACCTGGTGGCGGCGCTGAAGGCCGACACGGCGGCGGTGACCTGGGCCGGCGGTTCGGCCGGCGGCACCGACCACATCACGGCCGGCCTCGTCGCCAAGGCGGTGGGAGCGGACGTGACCAAGCTCGCCTACGTGGCCTATTCGGGCGGCGGCGAGGCCCAGGCGGCGATCCTCGGCAACCAGGTCTCGTGCGGCATCTCCGGCTGGGGCGAGTTCTCCGAGCAGATCGCGGCCGGCGCCATCCGGGCGCTCGGCATCTCGGCCGAGGAGCGCATTGCCGGCATCGACGTGCCGACGTTCAAGGAGCAGGGCGTCGACGTGGTGTTCACCAACTGGCGTGGCGTCTTCGCCCCGCCGGAGATCAGCGACGAGGACAAGGCCAAGCTGTCGGCGCTCGTGGAGGCGATGGTGAAATCGCCCGAATGGCAGGCCGAGGTGAAGAAGCGCGAGTGGCTGGACGTCTACCAGCCGGCCGAGCAGTTCCAGGCCACCATCGACGAGGAGGTCACCCGGATCACCGGCATCCTCCAGTCGCTCGGGCTCGCCTGATCGATCGACGCACGGGCGCCCGATGTAGCGGGCGCCGACCCGCGGCTTTCGCCGCCCCCGGCGACGTCGGCCGGGCTTCGTCAGACGGGAGGCGGCCGGAGCCGCCTCCCCGGCCACAGGGCGCCGGCATGCGGCGCCATGCTGCGGCCGACCCGCAGGCGCGCGCCCCGTCGCCGCCGTTCCAGCCCTCGTCCTTGGAGATCCCGGGATGCCGAGCCATGTCCGCCCTGGCCCGCTGGTCATTTCCCTGGCGGTGTCCGCCGTCGGCCTCGGCGTGATCGCCGCCACCCTGGCGGCCCCCACCTCGCCCATGTACGCGAGGGTCGGGCCGACCGCCTTCCCGTACACGGTCGGGGCCGGCCTCGTGCTGCTCGGCCTCCTCCTCGGCCTCGACGCCTGGCGCGGGCGCTGGCAGTCGGAGGCGACCGACAGGCCGGACGAGCGGCTCGACATGAAGGCGATCGGTCTCCTCGTGGCGGGCTTCGTGGCCGCGATGGCGCTGGTCGGCCCAGCCGGCTTCATCCTCGCCGCCACCGCGCTCTTCACCCTCGCCACCCTGGCCTTCGGGGAGCGGCGCATCTGGCTGTCCGCGCTCATCGGCTTCTCGATCGCCTTCGCGACCTACCTGCTCTTCGCCAAGCTGCTCGGCCTGCGCATGGGCGACGGCCTCATCGAGAGGTTCCTCTGATGGACGCGCTCGCCCAACTGGCGCACGGCTTCTCCATCGCGCTGACGCCGGTCGCGCTCCTGTGGTGCATCGTCGGCGTGACGCTCGGCACGGCCGTCGGCGTGCTGCCCGGCCTCGGCCCGGCGCTCACCATCGCGCTCCTCCTGCCGATCACCTTCAAGGTGGAGGCAACCAACGCGTTGATCCTGTTCTCGGGCATCTATTTCGGCGCCATGTTCGGCGGCTCGACCACGTCGATCCTGATCAACACGCCCGGCGAGAGCGCCACCATCGTGACGGCGCTCGAAGGTCACAAGATGGCCCGGCGCGGGCGGGGCGGCCAGGCGCTGGCGACCGCCGCGATCGGCTCGTTCGTGGCCGGCACCTTCGGGGTGGTCGGCATCACCTTCCTGGCGCCGCTGATCGTGGACGTGGCGCTGAAGTTCGGCCCGCCGGAATACTTCGCCCTGATGGTGGTGGCCTTCGTGGCCGTGTCGGCGGTGCTCGGCGACAGCCGCGTGCGGGGCCTGACCAGCCTCTTCATGGGCCTCCTTCTCGGGCTCGTCGGCATCGACCTGCAGACCGGACAGGCACGGTTCACCTTCGGCGTGCCGGAACTCCTCGACGGCATCGACGTGATCGTCGTGACGGTCGGCCTCTTCGCCGTCGGCGAAACCTTCTACCTCGCCGGCCGCCATTGGATGGGCCGGGACGAGATCGTGCCCGTGGCGGGCTCTGTGTGGATGAGCCGGGAGGACTGGAGCCGGTCCTGGAAGGGATGGATCCGCGGCACCCTGATCGGATTTCCGATCGGCGCCCTGCCGGCGGGCGGCGCCGAACTGCCGACGCTCCTCTCCTACTACACCGAGCGGCGCCTGTCCCGGAAGCCGGAGGAGTTCGGCCGCGGCGCCATCGAGGGCGTCGCCGGGCCCGAGGCGGCCAACAACGCGGCCGCCGCGGGCGTGCTGGTGCCGATGCTGACGCTCGGCCTGCCCACGTCCGCGACCGCCGCCATCATGCTGTCGGCGCTCCAGAGCTACAACATCAACCCGGGACCGATGCTCCTCAACAGCCACGGCGACCTGGTGTGGGGCCTGATCGCCAGCCTCTACGTGGCGAACGTGATGCTGCTGGTGCTCAACCTGCCGCTGATCGGCCTCTGGGTGAAGGTGCTGCAGGTGCCGAAGCCCTGGCTGTTCGCCGGCATCCTGGTGTTCGCCATGGTGGGCACCTACGGGGTCAGCCGGTCCGTGTTCGACCTCGGGCTTCTCCTCGCTATCGGGGTCGTGGGCCTCCTGATGCGGCTCTACGATTTCCCGACCGCGCCGGTGATCATCGGCCTCATCCTGGGGCCGCTCGCCGAGCAGGAGTTCCGCCGGGCGATGATCACCTCGCAGGGCGACCTGACCGTGTTCGCCACCCGGCCCCTGGCGGCGTCGCTCCTCGTCGTGGCGGTGCTTCTCCTCCTTTTGCCGCCGCTGATCCGGCGATGGTTCGCCCGGCGACGGCCGGACGAACGCACGGCGGGCGCCTGACGAAAAGCGCCAAAAGGACCACCGCGCGGCGACCGCCTTCCGGATGGGCCGGGCCGGCAGCGCCCGGCTCGAGGCTCCGATCCTGCCGTCCGGCGGGAACCCCGCTCATCTTGCTGTCCGGCGGGAACAACCCGCTCCCGGCGTCCGTTCCTGAGCGAGGCCGTCGACGCGGCCGCTCGACGACCCGCCACAGGAGACGCGCGCCATGCCTGCCGGACCGATCCCGACCTTCGGACGCCGCCTGCGGATGCTCGCCGCCGGCGGCGCGCTCGCGTTCGCCGGCTGCGTGGCGGTGCCGATCGATGCGCCGCCGCCTCCGGGCATCGGCCCCGGCCCGATCGACAGTCCGGGTTATGGCGGCCCGCCGCCCGTCTACGGCGGGCCCGGGCCGGGCTATAGGGCCTGCCGGGTGGAGCGGGCGCGTTTCGCGATCGGCGAGCCGGCGACCGGCCGGCTGATCGAGGCCGCCGCCCGCCGATCCCGCGCCAGCGAGGTCCGGGTGGTCCGGCCCGGTGACTTCGTGACCCGGGACTTCCGCGAGGATCGGCTGACCCTCGAAACCGACCGGCGCGGCACCGTGGTGGCCGTCAGCTGCGGCTGACCGGCCGCAGGCCCGTTCCGGCAAGACCCACGCGAGGCAGAACGATGGTGAAGGTGATCCAGGTCGGGCTCGGCCACTGGGGCTATGACTGGGCGTCCAGCGTGCTCCCGACCGTCGAGACGATCGACATGGTGGGCTATGTGGACGGGGTCGCGGAGGCGCGCGACCGGATCGAGACCATGCTGGGCGTGGAGAGGAGCCGGCTGTTCGCCTCCCTCGACCAGGCGCTGGCGGCGACCGACGCGGACCTCGTGCTCGCCACCTTGCGCACCGAGGCGCACTATCCGGTGGTCAAGCAGGCGCTCCTCGCCGGCAAGCACGTGATCGTCGAGAAGCCGTTCACCACCACGATCGACGAGGCCCGGGAACTGGTGGACCTTGCGGCGAGCCGAGGCCTGGTGCTCATGGTGAGCCAGAACTACCGGCACTATCCGGCCCCGATCCTGGCCGCCGACCTGATCGAGCGGCAGGCCCTCGGCCACGTGAGCCTGGTCGGCATCGAGTTCCGCCAGCACGCGCCGACCATCGGCTACCGCTACTGGGACTTCCCCGACCCGCTCCTCGCCGACATGTCGATCCACCATTTCGACCTGATGCGCATGGTGCTGAAGGACGAGCCGCACGCGGTCTCGTGCCGGACCTGGAACCTGCCCGGCAGCCCGTTCCACAACCACCCGGTCGGCGTCGCCACCGTTGAGTTCGCCGGCGGCACGATCGTGAGCTACCGCGGCTCCTGGATGAGCGGCGGCGCCGCCACCGCCTGGGCGGGAGAGTGGACCTTCGACTGCGCCGACGGCGAGATCTGGTTCACCTCCCGCGGCCATGGGGACGAGCGATTCGAGCGCGACGTGGTGGTGCTGCGCAGCCGGGAGAAGCCCGCCGAGGAGCCGGCGCTGCCGACCGTGCGGCACTTCGACCGGGCCGGCACCATCGCGGCCTGCGCCGAGGCGATCCGCACCGGCACCCTGCCGCCGCGCTTCTCCTCCGGGGCGGACAACATCCGAAGCCTCGCCCTGATGCAGGCGAGCATCCTGTCGACCCAGCGGGGCGGCGACTGGGTCCGCATCGACGAGGTGCTGCCGGACGCGGCCGGCCCATGAGAACCGGGGGGCGTCCGCAGCGTTAGCAAATTCTTAAGACCCTGCCAGCAGCCTTGGTGAACGGAATAGAGGCCGCTCCTTGCGCGTTGCTTGTCCGAAGCGACCCCGGCGCCATCCTGCGGGGATGCCGACCGGCGCGGCGTCGACGGGCCGCGGCACCGAGCGACCCGACCTTTGGAGAGGCCCATGATCTCGATCGCCGTCACGATCATCCTGACCGTCGCCTATGGCCTCGTCGCGTCGGTCTTCTTCGCGTCGACGACCGCCGAACTGATCGGCCGCGGACGAACGGTGCCCGCCGCGGTCCTCATCGCGCTGCCGACGGCCCTCCTGTGGCCGGTGACCCTCCTGGCGGCGATCCTGTTCGGTGGCGGCGCCGAAAGGCGCCCGATGGCCCGGCGACTGACCACCAGCCCGCCGGGCCTCTCTCCGCGCGCGTGATTCCCCCATCCGTCATGAAGGCGACGACCACCCGGGCGGAGGGCCGTCCGGACCGGATGCCGCTTGGCCGAAGATCGGTCAGAAGGCCAGGAAGACGGGCGCGCCGGACAGGGCGCCGGACACTATCGGCGGCGACAGGGCGCGGTCCGGCGCCTGGATCCTGTCGGCAAGGCCCATCAGCAGGGCCGGCTTCGGGCGGATCACCGCGCCGTCCACCAGTTCCAGGTCGCCGACCCGGTTGAGGGTATGGAGCTTGCGGCCGGGCCAGCCGGCGCCGGGGCGGATGGTCCTGACCACGGTCTGGCTGTAGCCGGTGGCGTCGAGCCGGGTGATCTCCGCGAGGCCGAGGGCGGCGCCGTAGCCGTCCGTGCAGTCCTGGACCGGCCGCACCAGCCGGCCGCCCTGCCGCACGATGGCGCCCGCCGGCCGGGCCTCGGCCACGTCCACCAGGATCGGGTTGCCCGGATGGGGCTCCCACGGGCCGAACAGGCTGGCCGCGCTGTAGAGCACGAGGGTGTCCGAATAGCCGCCCGTGCCGTCCCGGCCGGCGGCGAACAGCCAGAGCCGGCCGCCGTGACGCACCAGGGTGGCGTCGCCGATCTCCACGCCCTCGAGAAGCGTCGCTACCGGCTCCCAGCGGAACGGAAACTCGACGCACCGATAGGCGACGAGACGCTTCGCCAGCCCGCTCTCCGGCAGCATGTAGAGCTCGCCGTCCTCCTGCCACAGGAAGGGATAGGAAAGGTGCCAGGGCTCCTCCAGCACCGGCACCGCCGGCCCGGTCGGCCCGGCGGCGTCGAACGGCACGGCCGCGATGAAGCCCCTGCCGACCCGGTGGTCGAGGCCTTCGACGAACACGGCGCTCCGGCCCTTGTGGGTGGCGGCGAACGGATCCGCGTAGAAGCAGCGGCCCGGGTCCGGCAGCACCCGGAAGGGCTCGCCGGTGAGGTCGCCGCGCTCCAGGACGCCCGGGCCGGCGACCATGCGCCAGCCGACCCGCCAGTGGGGCGCGTGGCAGCAGAGCCGGTAGATCGCAAGAGCGACGGCGCGGGCGGCGGTGCCGGCCGCGTAGGCGAGAGGCCGGCCGGCGCGCGCGGCCATCGGCCGGGGCGGGGCGTGCGGCCGGTCGGGCCGGCGGAGCCGGGCGACCAGGAGGGCGGCGAGACGGGTGGTGACCGCGTCCATGAGGCCGCCGAGCCCGACGGCGAGCTCGGCCGAGGCGACGCCGCGTTCCAGGATCGCGCCGGTCTCCAGGTCGACGACCTCGAAGGCCGGCACGTGGCCGGCGAGGAGGGGCGCGATGAGGGCGTCCTCGCCCGGAAGGCCGTCGTAGCGGACCGCGAGGACGCGAACGCCCGGCCGGGGCTCCGGGTCGGCGCCGAGGTCGATCACGAGGTCCGGCCGGTCGGCCGGGCCGAGGTCGGGAAGGCCGTGGAGCGGGTCGGGATCCGATCCGAGCGGCCGGTGGCGGCGGAGGATCATGCGCTCCAGGTCCAGGAGGAGGCCGGTGCCGCGCTCCACCGAACGGGACGGCGCCGCGGTGAGCCGCACGGCGAAGCCGGCCGCCTCCAGCCGGCGGGCGAGGTCCGCGATCCAGCGGCGGCGGCGGGCGGGATCGACGGCCAGGGCGACGATCACGGGCGCGACCCCCCGGCAAGGACCCTGTCGATCAGGTCCACATAGGCGTCCACCATGGCGTCGACCGAATAGCGCCGCTCCAGCCGCCGTCCGGCGGCCGTGATGGCGCCGCTGACGGCTTCGTCGCCAAGGGCCCTGTCGACCGCCGCCGCGAAGGCGGCCGTGTCGTCCACGTCCACGAAGAGGGCGGCCGGCTCGCCGTCGCTCGCCAGGACCTCGCGAAGGACCGCGATGTCGTTGGCCACCACCGGGACGCCGGTCTGCGCCGCCTCCACCACCGCGAGCCCGAAGGTCTCGCCCTGCGACGGAAACACGAACGCGTCGAGCGCGGCGAGGAAGACGCCGACCTCTGCGGGCGTGAGCTCGCCGAGGAGGATCAGCCGGTCCCGGACGCCGAGCTCCGCCGCGAGGGCCTCCAGCCGGTCGCGGTCGGCCCCTTGGCCGGCCACCGCGAAGCGCCAGTCCGGCCGGCCCGGCAGGAGCCGGATGGCGGCGTCGAAGTGCTTGGTCGGGTGGAGGCGGCCGGTGGAGCCGATCAGCGTGGCGCCGGGCGGCAGGCCGAGGGCGGCGCGCGCCTCGGCCTTCGGCATCGCCCGGGTCTTGTTCTCGAAGCCGTGCGGGATGGAGACGATGCGCCGCCGATACGCGGCCGCGTGGCCGGCGTAGTCCGCCAGGGTGGCGGCGGAATTGACCGTGATGCCGGCATAGAGGCCGAGGCGGCCGAACAGGGCGTCGATCGCCCGGATCGGCCCGGGCGTGACCATCTGGGCCGAGACCTGGTTGGCGATCACCGGCGCCCAGCCGGCGAGGCGGGTGGCGGCGGCGCCGACCACGTTGCCGAAATGCTGGTAGGTGAGCACCACGTCCGGATCGATCCGCCGGATGGCGGCGACCAGGCGGGCGAAGAAGCGCAGCATGCCGAAGACGCCCGTCGGCCGGACGGTTTCGCAGAACACCGTGCGCGGCTGCCCGTCGTAGGCGGCGGTCCGACGGTAGAAGAAGAGCGTGTGCGGCTCCAGGCCCCGCCGCTCCAGCCGGGCGGCGAGCAGGCGGGTGATCTCCTGGGCGCCGGCGCCCTCCGCCTGGGTCTGCACCAGGAGGACCCTGAGCGGCCGGCGACCCGCCACGGCCCGGCCGGCCGCCATCGTCACCGGTCCGGCCGGATGATCCACGCTATTCGACGACATGTGCCCTCTCCTGCGGCCTTTCCTGCGCCGTCTACGCGGCCCGGTCGGTCCGGGCGGGGTCGCCCCGGAAGGCGGACCCGAGAGCCACGCCGGCGAAGGACACCATCAGGCCCATCGCCAAAATAGAGAACAATGCTTCTTCTTGAAACAGACCATTGACCAGTACGGTTAAGAGGCCGAAGGCCGCTATTCCGTGGAAGGGGCTTCGCCCGATGCTGTAGAGCCGCCATGTCATGAATGACAGAATACAGTAGAACGCCAGGATGGGCAGGCTGGCGAGGCCGAGCTGGTAGACCAATACGCCGATGGAACTCTCCAGCGCATAGGGCGTGTAGCCGTTTCGCTGCGCTTGCTCCCACTGGGTCGGCGTCATCTGGGCGTCCAGGTTGCCGCCGTAGCCGATCCCCCAGCCGAGCGGCTGCTCCAGGAAGCCGTGGAGCCCGCCCATGAGGCCGAGCACGTGGAAGTCGCCGGCGGCGAGGCCCACCACCGTGTTGACCACCGCGTAGACGCCGAGGACGCCGACCACCATGGCGAGGCCGAGCCGCGGCCCGAAGAGCCGCGACGCGACGAGGCCGCCGAGGACGACGAGGAGGACCACGATCGCCCCCTTGGCGCTGGCGAAGACGATGAGCGGCAGGATCGCGAGGGCGACGAGCCCGCGCCCGCCGGCCACCAGGTAGAGGACCAGGAAGGCGAGGCAGTAGCCGTAGCTGATGGCGTGGATGTTCGGGCCGGACAGCCGCTCAACCTTGATGCCGAGTTCGGCGAGATAGGCGGTGTTGAAGAGGACGATGTCGAAGGAGTCCGTGATGTCCTTGACCACCCGCCCGGTGGTCTCCAGGGCGTGGATCCAGGCGCCGGTCTGGCGCAGGGGCTCCAGCGCGAGCGTCCAGAAGGCCCGGCCGTTGGTGAGCGTCATCCAGGCGTCGCGGGCGAGGAACTCCACATAGCCGAACGCCAGGTAGGGCACCGCCAGGACCATGAGGGTCCGGCCGAAGTCGACCCGCTCCCGCGCGGCGGTGAGCAGGCAGATCTGGAACAGGAGGATCGGCAGGGCGAAGTTGCGCGTGTAGATGAGCGCCGGCGCACCGTTGGCCGGAAGCCCGGCCGCCATGTAGAGGCCGATGACGGCGAGGACCGCTGTCGACGCCAGCACGAGGCGCCGCACCGTCGGCGTGTAGTGGCCGGACTGGAGCGCGAACCGGCCGAACGCTACCGACCAGAAGCCGACCGACAGGATGAAGCCGTAGCCCCGGATGAAGGACAGCTCGTCCGGCGTGGAGAGCGCCGGCGACAGGATCGAGACGATCATCGTCTGGAACATGGCGTTGAACAGGATCGCCGACGGCATGGCGCGGGGAAGCGCGAGGCCGATCCCGACCGAGACCGCGAGCGCCGCCGAGACCGCGAGCGCCGTGTGCACCAGGTGGAGCACCAGCGGCAAGGCCGTCGCGACGGCGCAGAGGGCGATGACGCCCGCCGTGGCGGCGATCTCGGACGCCGCGCGCGACTGCAGCGCCGCCCGGGACAGGCGGCGTCTTGGACCCGCGCCGCCCGCCGGCGGGTCGGATGTGGCAAGGCTCATCAGAGTCGCCCCCAGGTCCTTCTCAAGCTCTCGTCGGCCGCGCCTTAACCGTAATGGTAAAGCGAATCTGAACGGCGATGGTCAAATGCATCGTTATTGCTATGCTATAAAGAAATCCGTGTCCTGGAAATCTGTCATATGGTGGAGGCGATGCATACGATGACGGCGAGCAGCAAGTCCGACTGGGAGGCGCCGCTCGCCGTCTCGACCGGGTCCGGAGCGCCGCAGCCGGCCCTGCCGGGGCTCGTGGACCCGCGCGCCATCCTGGGCTTTCTCCGCCGCAAGGCCGCCCTGATCGCAACCTTCACGATGCTGGCCTTCGCCGGCCTTGCGGCCGCCTACATGGCGCTGCCGTCCCGCTACACCGCGACGGCGCTCGTGCTGGTGGATCCGCGCAATCAGAAGGTGCTCCTCACGGAGGACGTCATACCGGGGATCGGCGGCGACACGGCGGCCCTGGAAAGCTACGTGGCGGTCGCCGCGACGGACGATTTCCTGAAGCCGATCGCCCGCGATCTCGGCGTCTTCGCCGATCCGGAATTCGCCCGCCCCGGCCTCCTCGGCAGGACGCCGGGCGAGACCGACATCATGGCGGCGTTCCGCAAGCGCCTCTGGGTGGAGCGGCGCGGGCTCACCTATCTTGTCTCCGTCAACTTCTCCTCCGCCGACCCGGACAAGGCCGCCCGGGTGGCGAACGCCGCCGCGGGCGCCTTCGTGGACCGTCTGGTGGAGCCGCGCCGGGAGGCGACCGACGACGCGGCCGGCTGGCTGGAGCGCCGGATCGAGAGCCTCCGGGCGGCCGTGGTGGCGTCGGAACAGGCGGTCGCCGAGTATCGCACGGCCAACCGTATCGTCGACGCCGGGCAGAACGTCACCGTGGACGACCGGCGGCTCACCGACCTCAGCCAGCAGATCGCCCTCGCCAAGGCGAACGCCGAACAGGCCCGCGCCCGTTTCGACCAGATGCGCCGGGAGCGCCCGACCGATCTGGACGCCTCGGCCAACCAGACCGGCCTCCTGGCGACTCTCAGGAGCCAGTACGCGGCCGAGCGCCAGCAGGCGGCCCAACTGCAGCGCGTCTACGGCGACCGCCACCCGCGGCTCAGCCAGGCGTCCGCGCGCCTCGCCGCCCTGGAGCAGCAGATCGCCCAGGAGATCGAGCGCCGGACCGCCGACGCGCGGGCGGCCTTCGAGGCGGCCGACGCCCAGTACAAGGCCCTGGAGGCGGAACTGACCCGCGCCGAGACCCGCGCCACCGGCACCGTGGAAGCGAGCGTGCGCCTGCGCGACCTGGAGCGCGAGGCGGCGGCCAACCGGGCGCTCTACGAGCAGATGCTCACCCGCTTCAAGGAGACCACCGCCCAGCGCGGCCTGCAGCCGACCGACACGCGGGTGGTCTCCGTCGCCTCGCCGCCGACCCGGTCGAGCCGCCCGAGTCCGATCATCGCGGCGCCGGCCGGCCTGGTGGCCTCCCTGCTGTTCGGCCTCGTGGGCGCCATCGCGGTGGACGCCCTGAGGCGCGGGGTGCGGAGTGCCGAGGAGGTGGAGGACCTGACCGGCGCGCCGGTGGTGGCCGAGATCCCGGCGAAGGGCGTCGGCGGGCGGCCGATCGCCGTGAAGCCCGGGACCGACCTGCGCCGGCCGCTGCGCCGGGTCGGCGACGTCATCCGGAAGGTGGCGGCGATGCGTCCCGGATCCCACGTGCTCGTGTGCGGCCTCGGCGACGCCGCCGCCGCCGAGGCGGTGGCCATGGCCCTGGCCCGCCTTGCCGACGAGGCGCGCCTGACCGCGGTCGTGGTGCTGCCGGACCCGCCGGGCGGCGCAACCCGCCGGAAACGCCCCCAGAGGGACCCGGGCCTCTACGACGTCCTCAGCGGCGCCGCGCCGCTCGACCGGGCGGTGCGCTTCGAGGAGCCGACCGCCGGGGTCCAGATGGTGAATGCGGGCTGTCCGGCCGGGATGGGCCTTTCCGACCTGGTGCGCCACCCGGAGTTCGGGCGGCTTTCCGGCTTCGGGCGCAAGCGCTACGACATCCTGTTCGTGGTCGCGCCGGACGTAGACGACGACCTGGACGGCGACCTGTTCGGGGCCCAGGTGCTGGTCTGCGGCTGGAACGTCACCCGGCCGGGCCGCCTGCAGGCCGCCGCCGCGCACCTGAAGCCGACCGGCGGCCAGCCGGTGATGGCCATCCTGCACGGCGTGCCATGACGGGCCGGCGCCGACGGGGCCTCCGCGCCGGATCATGTACGAGGTTCTTTCTGTGCGTCGCACCAGACACGGCTGCGTTGCAGCAAGGTCTCGCGCGCATCAGGTCTTGAGGTGTTTCAATATCGCGCCGAGAAGCCGCCGGCGTGCCGGACATCAGACTATTCGGGCGTGGAAAATTTGTAAAAAATGTTATAGGCATACGTCTATATTGGGTGGCGATACATAATGGATGCGTTCATGAGTATGGCTGAACGGGGTCGATTTACCCCACCGGCGATCCCCTTGCTTCCGGATCAACCGGACAAGCGGTGCGACCTCGCCGGCCTCTGGCCGGTTCGGGTGATCGGCGGGTTGCCGATCGCCGTGGTGGACCGGGCCCGTTCGGCCGAGGACTTGATCGCGCTCGCGGTCGCGGCCCGCGGGTCGGACCGTCCGCCGCTCTACGTCACGTCCGCCAACGGCCAGGTGATGGTGGAGGCGGACCGCGACCCGGCGTTCCGCGCCCAGATGATGACGGCCGACGCCATCCATGCGGACGGCATGCCGATGGTCTTCCTGTCCCGGTTCTCCGGCGGACGGCCGCTGCCCGAGCGGGTCGCCACCACCGACTTCATCCATGACGTGTTCGCCCGGTCCGCCGGGCCGGGCGTGCGCCACTTCCTGCTGGGCGCGACCGCGGACGTGATCGCTGCCGCCGCCGCCAACCTGAAGGCGCTCTACCCGGACGCCGCCATCGTGGGCACCCACCACGGCTACATCCGCCCGGACGAGGAGGCGGCCGTGTGCGCCGAGATCGTCGCGACCCGGCCGGACTTCCTGTGGATCGGCATGGGCGTGCCGCGGGAGCAGGAGTTCGTGACCCGCAACCTGCACCGGCTCGCCGGGGTGGGGGTGGTGAAGACGGCCGGCGGGCTGTTCGACTTCCTGTCCGGACGGCGGTCGCGCGCGCCGGTCTGGATGCAGAGCCTCGGCCTGGAATGGCTCTGGCGCGCGCTCCTGGAGCCGCGGCGCCTCGGCCGGCGGTATCTGGAGACCAATCCGGCCGCCCTCGTCCTTCTTCTGACCCGAAACCGTTGACCGTGGCGCGACCGAGCCCGCGCCGACCGGGAGCCGGTCGCGGCGCCCGCCTCCGGATCGCCGCCGGCGCAGTCCTTGTGGCCGTGGCGCTCGCCCCCGCGCCGGCCCGCCCGGCCGACCGCACCGGCGCCGCCTGCGCAGCCGCGTTCGCCGTCCCGGCCGACCGGCTCGCCCGGCTCGCCCGCGGCTACAACCTGACCGGCTGGATCGACACCCGGAACGAACGCGAGCCGGCGCCGGGGCTTCTGGAGGAGCTCCGCCGGCTCGGCATGACCCACGTCCGCCTGCCGGTGCCGGCGGAGGACCTGATGCCCGCCTTCGCGGCGCCGGAGCGGACCGCCGATCGGCTCGACCAGATCGCCCGCGTTCTCGACCGGCTGATCGCGCTCGACACCGCCGTGGTGCTGGACCTGCACCCTTCCGGTCGGATCGCGGAGCTTTATGCGGCCGACCCGGACGGGGCCGTCGGC
The DNA here is from genome assembly GCF_013839525.1 of Chthonobacter rhizosphaerae. Classification (GTDB taxonomy): domain Bacteria; phylum Pseudomonadota; class Alphaproteobacteria; order Rhizobiales; family Pleomorphomonadaceae; genus Chthonobacter; species Chthonobacter rhizosphaerae. Next base: position 134,131 of record NZ_JACDIS010000011.1, on the reverse strand, counting down.
CAGATCGAGGCTGCCTGGGACCGGCTGGCGCCGCTGGTCGCGGCGCGGCCGGCCGGCCTCGTCTTTCCCGAACTCCTCAACGAGCCGCCCGTGGACGCGGAGCGCTGGGACGGCGACAGCCGCCGGCTCGCGGCCCGGCTGCGCCGCGCCCTGCCGGAGCACACCCTGGTGGTCGGACCGGCCGGCCCTCAGCGGGTGGAGCCGCTGATGGACCGCCCGCCCCTCGACGACCCGAACGTGGTCTATGCGGTCCACTACTACGACCCGATGGCCTTCACCCACCAGGGCGCCACCTGGATGGGAGACGATCCGCTGGCGGCGCTCGCCGAGGTGCCGTTCCCGGCCGGGCCGGACGACCGGCCGCTGCGCGAGGTGGCGGCCGGCATGGAGCTGATCGGCCGGCCGGACGCGGCCGACCTGGTGCGCGAGGCCTATGGGGAACGGTGGGACGGGGCGCGGATCGCGGCGGTGTTCCAGGCGGTGTCGCGCTGGAGCGCGTCCGCGCGCCGACCTGTTGTGGTGGGCGAGTTCGGCGTCCTGCGGTTCACCGCGCCGCCGGCCGACCGGGCGGCCTGGATCGCCGCCGTCCGGACCGCCGCCGAGACGGCCTGCATCGGTTGGACCCACTGGGAGTTCCGGGACGGCTTCGGCCTCGTGGACGAACGCACCGGCGAGCCCGACCCGGCGATCCTGGAGGCGCTGGGGTTGCCCTGACCGGGTTCGGCGTCAGGCGGCCGGCGGGCGGACGCGGCCTCAGCCGGCCGGTTCGGCCGCGGGGAGCGCCGGCCGGGGCGGCAGGAAGACGCCGAACACGGACGCGTCGATGCCGACGCGCAGCCGGCAGAAGATCGCGATGCCGAGCGAGAGCGGGGCCGACACCGCCACCACCGCGACGGCGGCGCCGAGCGTGCCGTAGGCGGGGGCGAGCACCGCGAGGGCCGCGGCGCGCCCCAGAACGGAGAAGATCAGCACCCGCGAATAGAGGAGCTCGTGGCCGGTCATCAGCATGACGCCGGGGCCCGGGCCCATCAGGGCCGCGAAGGCGGTGCCGAGGGAGAGCACCAGGAGGGTGGGATACTCCTCCACGTAGGTGGGGCCGAACAGCCCGAGCAGCGGCTTGCCGGCGAACACCACCACCAGGGCGAGGAGGCCGACGAGGCCGATGGCGACGAGCATCACCCTGGCGAGGAGCTGCTGGGCCTCCGCGCGCCGGCCGGCGTAGTAGAGGTTGGAGAAGCGCGACGACGAGTAGCCGTGGAGGCCCGTGCCGATCATCGGGAACACGTTGGCGAGGCGGGCGACCACGAAATAGCCGGCGGAGACCGCCGGGGACGTGACCGCGCCGACGATCACCACTTCGGCATACTGGCTCGCCGCCTCCGCGCCGGCGGAGGACACCATGCCGACCGTGCGGCGCGTCCATTCGCGCGCCCGGACCACCGGCGGTGCCGACCGGATGGCGGCCGGAATGGTCCGCAGGGTCGCCCACGTCTGGATGGCGGCGGCGATGAGCGCCCCGAAGGCCGCGGCGGCGAAGAAGGCCATCACGGCGTCCGCCGGGTCGAGGGCCGCCACGGTGACGAACACAACCACCAGGATCAGCCGCCAGGTGATCTCCCGGTTCGGCTCGGCCACCGCGATGCCGCAGATCACCCGCGACGCATGGGACGTGTAGTGGAGGACCACCTGGGCGAACAGGAAGGCCGCCGCCGCCGCGATGGTGCCGGGCTCCGTCGGCAGCGGCAGGAGGTGGGCCTCGTCATAGGGCGCGTGAAGGACGCAGAAGGCCGCGAAGGCGAGCGCGAACAGGAGGCCGGAGACGATCGCGATCCGGCCGCCGAACAGATAGGCGCCCCAACTCGCCCGATCGTCGTTCTGGCCGCGGGTCTCGGCCCAGTTCCTGAGGATCATGGTGTCCTGGCCGAGGACGCCGACCACCGCCAGGAAGGCCACCACGTTGAAGGTCACGGCCAGATAGCCGAAGTCGTCCATGGACATGCCGCGCGCCGCCACGGCGAACACGAACAGCGTCATCACGGATCCGAGCACCTTGATGGAGAGCGAAAACAAGGCTCCCAGCATGGCCGGGTGGACACCGACGCGCTCGGCTGCGGCGAGTATGCGGGCGAGCACTCCCTCGGCTCCTCACGTCGGCTGCCGACCTCCGGGCGCGGCGCGCGGAAGTCCTGGATCACGGGCGCTCGCCGGACGCCGACGGCTCCGTCCGAGGGGAACCGGACATGCGGACAGGGCCGGGCGGCGCCGACGGTCCGGCTCGTCAAGGTCTACCGGAGCGGCGGCGGGGCGGCAAGCGACCGGGCCGGGCCGGAACGGCGTGGTATATGATTTATTAAGAACGTGGTTGACGCGCGCGACGACGGACGGATCCGTCAGCGCGGCGGCGTGCCGTTGAGCGCCAGGACGTCGCCGGCGAGATAGAGCGAGCCGCAGATCAGGATCCGCGGCGAGCGCTCGAACTGCCAGCCCTCGCCGAGAAGCCGGAGGGCCTCCTCCGGACCGCTCACCGGCTGGGCGGAGAGGCCGGCGGCGATGGCCGCCTCGGCGAGCGGCTCGGGCGCCCAGGCGGCTTCCGACTGCGGGATCGGCACCGTGAAGACGTGGCGCACCAGCCCGGCGAACGGGCCGAAGAAGCCGGCCGGGTCCTTGGTGGTCAGCATGCCGGCGATGAGGAAGAGCGGCCTCGGCAGGCGATCCTCCAGGTCCGCCATGGCGCTCGCCACCACCTCGCCGGCGCCCGGATTGTGGCCGCCGTCGAGCCAGACCTCCGATCCGGCCGGGGCGGCCGTCACGAGGGCGCCGTGGGTGAGCCGCTGCAGGCGCGCGGGCCAGTCCACAGTCTCCAGGCCGGTCTCGAAGGCGCGCGTCGGGATGTCGAGCCCGCTCGCCCGGATCGCCGCGATGGCGGTGCCGGCGTTCTGGATCTGGTGCCGGCCGAGAAGGCGCGGCAGCGGCAGGTCGAGAAGGCCGTCCGCGTCCTGGAAGACCAGGCGGCCGTGCTCCTCGAAGGCGGTGAAGTCCTGGCCGCCCACGTAAAGCGGCCCGGCCTTCACGTCCCGGACCACGCGCTCGAACACCTCCCGGATGCTGTCGCCGTTGGGGCTCAGCACCACCGGCCGGCCGCCCTTGATGATGCCGGCCTTCTCGAAGGCGATCTTCTCCACCGTGTCGCCGAGAAAGGCTTGATGGTCGAGCGAGATGGAGGTGATCACCGAGACGAGCGGCTCGTCGATGACGTTGGTGCTGTCGAACCGGCCGCCGAGGCCGACCTCCAAGAGAACCACGTCCGCCGGCGTCTCGGCGAAGAGCAGGAAGCCGGCCGCGGTGAGGAGTTCGAACAGCGTGATGGGCTCCTGGCCGTTCGCCGCCTCGGCCCGCGCGAGGGCGTCGGCGAACCGGTCGTCGTCCACGAAGGCGCTCGTGCCCGGCCCGGTCGCGAGCCGGTAGCGCTCGTTGTAGGACACGAGATGGGGCGAGGTGTCCGTGTGCACCCGCAGGCCGGCGGCCTCCAGGATGGCGCGCAGGAACGCCACGGTCGAGCCCTTGCCGTTGGTGCCGGCCACGTGGAAGACGGGCGGGATCCGCGTCTCCGGCGAGCCGAGCGCCTTCAGGAGGCGCTGGATGCGCCCGAGCGTCAGGTCGTATCCCTTCGGGTGAAGGGCGGCCAGCCTGTCGATGATGGCGAGGCTTCTGGTCATGATGGCGGTCCGGCTATTCCTCGTCCGCGCCGTCAGGTCCGGTGGCGCAGTCTCGGGGGACCGATACAGTGCTTCACCCCCGGACGCCACAGGCGAAAACGCCGCCCCCGCTGACGCCCTCCCCTTTGGCGGCGGGGCCGGCGTGGCGCGCGGCCGCCGGCGGCGGCCCCATCGGTTCCGTCACTCGGCCGCGAAGGCCTGGGCCGCCGGCGCGGTCTCCTCCACGGCCGCCGGCTGCGGGCCGAGCAGGCGCACGAGCCGCCCGAGGGTGGACCGGAGCTCGTGCCGGTGCACCACCATGTCGACCATGCCGTGGTCGAGGAGGTATTCCGCCCGCTGGAAGCCGTCCGGCAGCTTCTCCCGGATGGTCTGCTCGATCACCCGCGGACCGGCGAAGCCGATGAGGGCGCCGGGCTCGGCGATCTGGATGTCGCCCAGCATGGCGTAGGACGCCGTGACGCCGCCCATGGTCGGGTTGGTGAGCACCACAATGTAGGGCAGGCCCGCCTCGCGCAGCATCTCCACCGCCACGGTGGTGCGGGGCATCTGCATCAGCGACAGGATGCCCTCCTGCATGCGGGCGCCGCCGGAGGCGGTGAACAGGATGAAGGGCGTGCGCCGGGCGACCGCCGTCTCGACGCCGGTGATGATGGCCTCGCCGGCCGCCATGCCGAGCGAGCCGCCCATGAAGTCGAAGTCCTGGACCGCGGCGACCACCGGGATCGTCTCGAGCCGGCCGGCGCCGACGAGCACCGCGTCCTCGCGGCCGGTCTTCACCTTGGCGTCCTTCAGGCGGTCGGTGTAGCGTTTCTCGTCGCGGAACTTCAAGGGATCCTGCGGCACGCCCGGCAGCCCGACGGTCTCCACCGCGCCGTCGTCGAACAGCAGTTCCAGCCGCTTGTCCGGCGCGATCCGCATGTGGTAGCCGGAGTTCGGCACCACCCACTGGTTCGCCTCCAGGTCCCGGTGGAAGACCATCTCGCCGGTCTCGGGACACTTCACCCACAGGTTCTCCGGCACCTCCTTCTTCGGGTAGATGAGGGAGCGGATCTTGGGGCGGACGACGTTGTTGATCCAGTTCACGGGAGAGGGACCCTGTTCCGGTACGCTTGACGAGAGGACATGCGCCTTCGTCCGGGATTTCACAAGGGGGCGGCGAAATCAAGGCCGCCCCGGCGGGCGGCCGGCGCGGCGGGAAGGCCTATCGGACCTATTCGGCCGCCACCGGCCTTGCCGACCGCACGCCTTCGGCGAGCGCCCGGACGAGCCCGGCCACCGCCTCCACGGTGCCGGCGGTGGCGCGGCCCTCGCCGTCGAGGCTGTCGCGCACCACGTTGACGAGGGCGGAGCCGACCACCACGCCGTCCGCCGCCGCCCCGATGGCGGCCGCCTGGGCGGGCGTCTTGACGCCGAAGCCCACCATCACCGGCAGATCGGTGTGGCGCTTGATCCGCGCGACCGCCTCGGCGACCCGGGTGGGATCGGCGGAGCCCGCGCCGGTGATGCCGGTGATCGACACGTAGTAGACGAAGCCCGACGTGTTGGCGAGGACGGCCGGCAGGCGCCTGTCGTCCGTCGTCGGGGTGGCGAGGCGGATGAAGGAGACGCCCGCGGCGAGCGCCGGCAGGCAGAGCTCCTCGTCCTCCTCCGGCGGCAGGTCGACGATGATGAGGCCGTCGACCCCGGCCGCCTTGGCGTCGGCGAGGAAGCGGTCGACCCCGTAGGAATAGATCGGGTTGTAGTAGCCCATGAGGACGATGGGCGTCGCGTCGTCCTCGGCCCGGAAGGCGCGGACCATGTCGAGCGTCCTCGCCATGGTCTGCCCGGCCTTGAGGGCCCGGAGGGTCGCCGCCTGGATCGGCGGGCCCTCGGCCATCGGGTCGGAGAAGGGCATGCCGAACTCCACGATGTCCGCCCCGGCCTTGGGAAGCGCCTTCAGGATCTGGAGCGACGTGTCGTAGTCCGGGTCGCCGGCCGTCACGAAGGTGACGAGGGCCGGCCGGCCTTCCGCCTTGACGGCGGCCACCTTGGCGTCGATGCGGGTGACGGGGCGGTGCGTGGGAATGGACATCGGCATGGTCCTCAGAGATCGAAGCCGAGCAGCTTGCCGACGGTGAAGACGTCCTTGTCGCCGCGGCCGCAGAGGTTCATGACGATGATCTGGTCCTTGTCGAGGGTCGGCGCGAGCTTGACGACCTGGGCGAGGGCGTGCGCCGGTTCGAGCGCCGGGATGATGCCCTCCACCTTGGTGAGGAGCTGGAAGGCCTCCAGGGTCTCCTCGTCGGTGATCGGCACGTAGGTGACCCGGCCGGTGTCCTTCAGGAAGGAATGCTCCGGCCCGATGCCCGGATAGTCGAGGCCGGCCGAGATGGAGTGGCCCTCCAGGATCTGGCCGTCGTCGTCCTGCAAGAGGTAGGTGCGGTTGCCGTGGAGGACGCCGGGCCGGCCGCCGGTGAGCGAGGCCGCGTGGCCGTTGTGGACGTCGAGCCCATGGCCGCCGGCCTCCACCCCGTAGATGGCCACGCCGTCGTCGTCGAGGAAGGGATGGAACAGCCCGATGGCGTTGGAGCCGCCCCCGACGGCGGCGACCAGCACGTCCGGCAGGCGGCCTTCGGCGGCGAGGATCTGCTCGCGGGTCTCCTTGCCGATCACCGACTGGAAGTCGCGCACCATGGCCGGATAGGGATGCGGGCCGGCGGCGGTGCCGATCAGGTAGTAGGTGCTCTCCACGTTGGTCACCCAGTCGCGGAGCGCCTCGTTCATGGCGTCCTTGAGGGTGCCGTGGCCCGCGGTCACCGGGTGCACCGTGGCGCCCAAGAGCTTCATGCGGAACACGTTCGGCGCCTGACGCTGCACGTCGGTCGCCCCCATGTAGACCTCGCACGGGAAACCGAAACGGGCGCAGACGGTGGCCGACGCGACGCCGTGCTGGCCGGCGCCGGTCTCGGCGATGATGCGGGTCTTGCCCATGCGCCGGGCGAGCAGGATCTGGCCGAGGCAGTTGTTGATCTTGTGGCTGCCGGTGTGGTTGAGCTCGTCGCGCTTGAAGTAGATCTTGGCGCCGCCGAGATGGGCGGTCAGCCGCTCGGCGAAATAGAGCGGGCTCGGCCGGCCGGTGTAGGTGGCGTGGAGGGCATCGAGCTCGGCCTGGAAGCCGGGGTCCCGCTTGGCGGCCTCGTAGGCGGCATCGAGCTCCAGGATCAGCGGCATCAGGGTCTCGGCCACATAGCGGCCGCCGAAGATGCCGAAATGGCCGCGCTCGTCGGGCCCGGTGCGGAACGAATTGGGCTTCACGGTCATCGGGTCTCTCCTTCGCCGCCGGCCGCGCGCCGGCCCGCCTCCACGGCGGCCATGAAGGCGCGGATCAGGGCTCCATCCTTGACGCCCGGCGCGCTCTCCACCCCGGACGACACGTCGACGCCCGCCGGCCGCACGGCCGCGATCGCGTCGGCGACGTTGGTAGGCGTCAGGCCGCCCGAAAGCAAGAAGGGCGTCGCGCCCCGGTGGGAGCCGAGCAGCGACCAGTCGAACGGCACGCCGAGGCCGCCCGGGCGCGTGGCGTCCTTCGGCGGCTTGGCGTCGAAGAGCAGGAGGTCGGCGACGCTCTCGAAGGCGCCGGCGGCCGCAAGGTCGTCCGCCGTCCCGATGCCGAGCGCCTTCATGACCGGCCGCCCGTGGCGGGCCCTGACGGCCGCGACCCGCTCCGGCGTCTCGCGGCCGTGCAGTTGCAGGATGTCGGGCGCGGCGGCGGCGACCAGCGCGTCGAGAAGCGCGTCGTCCGCGTCGACCGTCAGGAGCACCACCGCGGCCCGGCCGCGCGCATGGGCGGCGAGCGCCGGCAGTGCCTCCAGCGGCACGTGGCGCGGGCTCTTCGGGAAATGGACGAGGCCGATCCCGTCGGCTCCGGCGTCGATCGCCCAGTCGAGGGCCTCGGGCGTGGACAGGCCGCAGATCTTGGCGTGGGGCGGTGTGAAGGACATGGCCCGACAGGTGCCACGACGAGGCCGCCCTGTCGAGGGGGTCAGGGCCCGGTCGCCCGTGCGGTGCTACTCCCGCACGATGCCGACGGGGGCGGTCTCCAGCTTGAAGGCGGCGGCGAGGAGGGCCTGGGTGTAGGGCTGCTTCGGGGCGGCGAACACCTCGGCGGCGGGGCCGGCCTCCACCACCTTGCCGTGGCGCATGACCACGAGATCGTTGGCGAGCGCCTTCACGACCTTCAGGTCGTGCGAAATGAACAGGTAGGCGAGCCCGTGCCGGCGCTGCAGGTCGCGCAGCAGGTCGACCACCTGGGCCTGGACGCTCATGTCGAGGGCGGAGGTCGGCTCGTCCAGCATGACGAACTTCGGATTGAGCGCCATCGCACGCGCGATGGCGATGCGCTGGCGCTGGCCGCCGGAGAACTCGTGGGGATAGCGGTGGCGGGTGTCCGGATCGAGACCGACCTCCTCCAGGGCCTGGATCACCCGCCGTTCGCGTTCGCCCGCCGAGAGGTCGCGGGCGTGGACGAGAAGGCCCTCGCCGATGATGTCGGCGACCGACATGCGCGGGCTGAGCGAGCCGAACGGATCCTGGAACACCACTTGGATGTCGCGCCGGAGGGGCCGCATCTGGTTCGACTTCAGGCCCTGGATGACCCGGCCCGTGAAGGCGATCCGCCCCTCGCTGCCGATGAGGCGCAGGAGGGCGAGGCCGAGGGTGGTCTTGCCGGACCCGGATTCGCCCACGATGCCGAGGGTCTGGCCGGCGCGCACCGTGACCGAGACGCCGTCCACGGCCTTGATGTGGCCGACGGTGCGCTTCAGGAACCCCCGGCGGATCGGGAACCAGACCTTCAGGTCGTCCGCTTCCATGACCACCGGGGCCGACGGGTCGGCGACCGGCGGCTCGCCCCGCGGCGCGGCGGCGAGGAGGTGGCGGGTGTAGGCGTGCTGCGGGTCGGCGAACACCGTCCGGGTGGGGCCCTTCTCGACGATCTGGCCCCTGGTCATCACGCACACGGTGTCGGCGAACCGCTCCACGATGCCGAGGTCGTGGGTGATGAAGAGGATGGCCATGCCGAGCCGCGCCTGCAGGTCCTTCAGGAGCTGGAGGATCTGCGCCTGCACGGTGACGTCGAGGGCCGTGGTGGGCTCGTCGGCGATCAGGAGGTCCGGCTCGTTGGCGAGCGCCATGGCGATCATGACGCGCTGTCGCTGGCCGCCGGAGAGCTGGTGCGGATAGGCGGAGAGGCGCGTCTCCGGGTCCTGGATGCCCACTTCGGTGAGGAGTTCGACGGTGCGCCGGCGCGCGGCGCTCTCGCCGAGGCCCTTGTGGATGGAGAGGATCTCGCCGATCTGCCGCTCGATGGTGTGGAGCGGGTTGAGCGAGGTCATCGGCTCCTGGAACACCATGGTGATCCGGTTGCCGCGCACCTTGCGGAGCGCCGCGTCCGACGCCGTCAGGAGATCCTCGCCGTCGAACAGGATCCGGCCGGACGGGTGCGAGGCGGCCGGATAGTTGAGCAGCCGGACGACGGACATGGCCGTGACCGACTTGCCGGACCCGGATTCGCCCACGATCGCCAGCGTCTCGCCCTTGGCGAGGTCGAAGGAGACCCGGTCCACCGCCAGGGTCGTGCGGTCGCCCTGGGCGAATTCGACCGACAGGTCGCGGACGGAAAGGAGGGGGGAGGTCATGGCAGGGATCCAAGGAGAAGATCGACCGCAGCCTCTTCGACGAGAACACGGTCCAGGCCGTCCGGAACCGGCAGTCGCCGGTCGGCGGTGGCCAGGTGGGTGCACCCGTGGCAGAGCGCGGTCGCCAGGTGAATGGCGTCCGGCAGCTTCAGGCCGTCGTAAGCGGCTCTGAGCAAGGCGGCGCGCTCGAGAACCGCAAGATCGATCGGCTGCAACGTGAAGCCCGGCCCGTCGGCCAGGATAGTCCGGTAGAGGTCGGCGAGGTCCCGGTCGGCAGCCTTGAACGCACCGGCGAGCGTTTCCGCAAGGGTTACCGCGGATGTGGCGGCCGCAATGGCGCCGGTCTCGACGGCCGCCAGCAATCGGCGCGCCGGAGCGGACGTCTTCCCCGCGCCCTCGTAGGCGAGGATGAAAACGTTCGTATCGAAATAGACGGTGGCCGACGAGGGCACCCTAGTCGGCCCCGCTCATTCCGTCGCCGTCTCGGATCTGGCGCACGTGGGCGACGATCTCGTCGGCGGAGCCGTAGGTGGACCTGCCCGCGGCGAAGAAACGCGTGAAACGGCCTGACGGCACGACACCGCCGTCAAGGTCGCGGACGACGATCTCGACCCGGTGGGTCGGATCGATGTCGCCGCGCACCGACGCCGGAAGGTCGCCTGCCAGTATCTCCCGCCTGACCACCTTGTTCATCGCGCGCCTCCTCAGCGGAACGTCTTGCGCGGGTCGAAGGCGTCGCGGACCGCCTCGCCGACGAAGATCAGCAAGCTTAGCATGATGGCGATGACGAAGAAGCCGGTGAGGCCGAGCCAGGGCGCCTGCAGGTTTGACTTGCCCTGGGCGAGGAGTTCGCCGAGGGACGGCGACCCGGGCGGCAGGCCGAAGCCGAGGAAGTCGAGCGACGTGAGGGTCGTGATCGAGCCGTTGAGGATGAAGGGCATGAAGGTGAGCGTCGCCACCATGGCGTTCGGCAACAGATGCCGCCACATGATGGTGAGGTTGGAGACGCCGAGGGCCCGGGCGGCGGTGATGTATTCGAAGTTTCGCCCGCGCAGGAATTCCGCCCGGACGACGCCGACCAGCGACACCCAGGAGAAGAGCAGCAGGATGCCGAGGAGAATCCAGAAGCTCGGCGCCACCACGCTGGAGAGGATGATCAGGAGATAGAGCGTCGGCACGGCGCTCCAGATCTCGATGAAGCGCTGGAACAGGAGGTCCACCCAGCCGCCGAAATAGCCCTGGACCGCGCCCGCCGCGATGCCGATCGCCGAGGACACGATGGCGAGCGTCAGGCCGAACAGCACCGAGATGCGGAAGCCGTAGATGAGGCGCGCGACCACGTCGCGGCCCTGGTCGTCTGTGCCCAGCCAGTTGAAGTTGCCGGCCACGCAGTTCTTGTCCTCGACGCCCTGCGGATAGGCCCGGCAGCGCTCCTCGCGCGAGAGCAGGAAGGCCGGCGGTGCCGGCGCCGGCGTCGGCATCTGGGCGTTGACCGTCCGGTAGGAATAGCGGACCGGCGGCCACACCATCCAGCCGTTGGCGAGGATCTCGTCCTGGATGAAGGGATCGCGGAAGTCCGTGGTGGCGAGGAAGCCGCCGAACTTCTCCTCCGGATAGTCGACGAGCACCGGATAGAGGATCTCGCCCTTGTAGGATGCGACCAGCGGCCGGTCGTTGGCGATCAGTTCGGCGAAGAGCGTGAAGACGAACAGGACCATGAAGATCCAGAACGACCAGTAGCCGCGCCGGTTGGCCTTGAAGTTGGCGAGCCGGCGCTGGTTCAGCGGCGACAGGAAGGGCTTCTTGGTGCGCGCCGTCGGCGGGCGGGTGGTCGCGTCCATGGCTCAGACCTCCCGGCTCTCGAAGTCGATCCGGGGATCGATCCAGGTGTAGGTAAGGTCGGAGATGAGGCCGACGATCAGGCCGATCAGGGAGAAGATGTAGAGGGTGGCGAACACCACCGCGTAATCGCGCTGGATGACGGATTCGAAGCCGAGAAGGCCGAGCCCGTCGAGCGAGAAGATCTGCTCGATGAGGAGCGAACCGGCGAAGAAGGCGCCGATGAAAGCGCCCGGGAAGCCGGCGATCACGATCAGCATGGCGTTGCGGAAGACGTGCCGGTAGAGGACCGCGCGCTCCGCCAGGCCCTTCATGCGGGCGGTCAGCACGTACTGCTTGCGGATCTCGTCCAGGAAGGAGTTCTTGACGAGGAGCGTCGAGGTCGCGAAGGCGGAGAGCGCCATGGCGGTGAGCGGCAGCGCCAGGTGCCAGAAGTAGTCGAGGATCCGCTCCGGCCAGGACAGCTGCTCCCAGTTGTCCGACGTCAGCCCCCGGAGCGGGAAGATGTCGAGGAAGTTGCCGCCGGCGAACAGCACGATGAGGAGAACGGCGAACAGGAACCCCGGCACCGCGTAGCCCACCACGATGACGGCGGAGGTCCAGACGTCGAAGCGCGAGCCGTCCCGGACCGCCTTGGCGATGCCGAGCGGGATCGAGATGCCATAGGACAGGAGCGTCATCCAGAGCCCGAGCGAAATGGAGACGGGCATCTTCTCCAGGATGAGATCGATCACCGACACGTCGCGGAAGAAGCTTTCGCCGAAGTCGAACCGCGCATAGTTCCAGAGCATCAGGCCGAACCGCTCCAGCGGCGGCTTGTCGAAGCCGAACTCCCGCTCCAGTTCCGCGATGAAGGCCGGGTCGAGCCCCTGGGCGCCCCGGTAGGTGGACGTGTTGCCGCCCTGCTCGGAACCCGGCTGGACGCCGGAGAAATCGCCGCCACCGCCGGAGAAGCGCTCGGTGGCGGACACGTCGGTCCCCTGGAGGCGGGCGATGATCTGCTCCACCGGGCCGCCCGGGGCGAACTGCACGACCACGAAGTTGATCGCCATGATGCCGATCAGGGTCGGGATCATCAGGAGAAGCCGACGGAGGATGTATGCGCCCATGGGCGGTGCCGTGTCCTTGCTGTATGGGGGCCGGACCCGGCGGGGCCGGGCCTGCCCCGCCTCGCCCCGGCCTCAGCCCTTGCCGATCGCCGCGGCCTTGGCGGCGTCGATCCACCAGGTGCTTTCCACCGGAAAGCCATAGGCGGGCTTCATCTCCGGCCAGCCGAGCATGTCCCAGTGGACCACCCGGTGGACGGAGGAGTACCAGTTCGGAATCCAGACATGCAAGGCGCGCAGCACCCGGTCGAGCGCCCGCACGGTGGTCTGGAGCTCCTCGCGGCTCTTCACCTTGCCGGCGCGCTCGATCAGGGCGTCGATCGCCGGATGGGCGATGCCGCTGAGGTTGTAGGATCCGGGACGGTCCGCCAGCCTGGAATGGAAGAAGGCGTCCAGGCTTTCCACCGGCGTGGCGCCGAGGTTGAAGGCCCGGATCGTCATGTCGAAGTCGAACGCGTTGGTGCGCGCCTGGTATTGGCTGGCGTCCACCACCCGGATGGTCGCGCCGACGCCGATCGCCTTCAGGTTCTGGACGTAGGGGCCGAGTACCCGCTCCCAGATGGCCGATTCCACCAGGATCTCCACGTCCAGCGGCTTGCCGTCCGCGGACGCGAACCGGCCGCCCTCGCGGCGCCAGCCGGCTTCGGTCAGGAGGTCTCCGGCCCGGCGCAGGAGCGCGCGGTCGCGGCCGGAGCCGTCGGACACCGGCGGCGACACCGGCTCGCCGAAGGCGCCGGCCGGCAGGTTCGCCCGGAACGGCTCCAGGAGCGCGGCCTCTTCGGGCGGAATCGGTCCTTCGGCGGCGTAGGGCGACTTCTGGAAGAAGGACGTCTGGCGCTGGTAGATGCCGTAGAAGAGGTTCTTGTTCGTCCACTCGAAGTCGAACGGCAGGCCGAGCGCCTCGCGGGTGCGCGGGTCGGAGAAGATCGGCCGGCGCAGGTTGAAGAAGGTGCCCTGGATCGACGGGATCGCCTCCGACGGCACCTCGCGCTTGACCACCCGGCCCTCCACGAGCGCCGGGAAGGTGTATTCGGTCGCCCAGGTCTTGGAGGTGAACTCCTGCCGGTAGTGGATCTCGCCCTTCTTGAAGGCCTCGAACTCCGCCTGCCGCTCCCGGTAGAACTCGATCCGCAGCGTGCCGAAGTTGTTCTGGCCCACGTTGACCGGCAGGTCCTTGGCCCAGTAGTCGTCGACGAGGTCGTATTCGATGAAGCGCCCGACCGCGAACCGGCCGATCCGGTAGGGGCCGGATCCGAGCGGCGGCTCCAGGGTGGAGGCTTCGAAGTCGCGTCCCTCCCAGTAGGCCTTCGGCAGGATCGGGTAGGTGGCGGCGTCGAGGGGGGCCGAGAGGCTCTGCTTGCCGGAGAAGACCAGCTCCAGGACCCCGGCGTCGATCGCCTCCACGGCGACGAGCTCGCGCAGGCCCTCCGCGAGGGTCGGGTGGCCCTTCTCCTTCAGGATCATGTAGCTGAAGGCGGCGTCCTCGGCGGTGAGGCGCGTGCCGTCGTGGAAGCGCGCCTCGGGTCGGAGCGCGAAGGTGAAGGTGTTGCCGTCGTCGGAGACGGTCACGGACGCGGCGACGAGCCCGTAGAGCGCATCCGGCTCGTCGAGGCCGCGCACCATCAGGCTGTCGTAGATGATGGTGCTGCGCGGCGGTGCGCTGCCCTTCAGGACGAGGGTGTGCAGGGTGTCGAAGGTCTGGGTGTCCTGGTTGAGGGCCCAGTTCGGCACCGAGAAGACGAAGCGGCCGCCCTTCGGGGCGTCAGGGTTCGCGTACGGAAAGTGGGTGAAGTCCGGCGGGTACCGGAGATCGCCGAAGACGCTGAGCCCGTGGCTCGTGGCGCCGGCCTGCGCCACCCGGAACGGCGGCAGGGACGCCGCGGCGGCGAGCGCCGCGGTTCCGGAGAGCTGCAGGAGGCGGCGCCGGGTGAGGGCGCCGAAGGGGGCGGCATGCGGGGTCGTCCGGTCCATCAGCCTCCTCCGCCGGTCTTGGCGGCCTTGTCGGCATCGAACCACCAGACCGTCGGGAAGCCCACGTCGAACCGCGGCAGCGGGTCCGGGTGGCTGAAGCGGTTCCAGTAGGCGATGCGGTCGGTCAGGATCGTATAGCTCGGGATCACGAACTGGTTGCCGAGGAGCACCCGGTCGAGCGCCCGCGTGGCGGCCTCCAGCGTGGCGCGGTCCTTGGCGAACACCACCTCGCGGATGAGCGCGTCCACCGCCGGGTCCTTGATGCCGGCGTAGTTGCTCGAGCTCTCGCTGTCCGCCGCCGCCGAGCCCCAGTAGTTCATCTGCTCGTTGCCGGGCGACATGGACTGGCCCCAGCCCGAATAGATCATGTCGTAGTCGCGGGAGCGGACCCTGGTGATGAACTGGTTGCTGTCCACCGACCGGATTGTCATGGTCACGCCGATGCGCTTCAGCGACTGGGCGTAAGGAAGGGCGACCCGCTCGATGGTCGGGCCGTTGAGGAGGAGTTCGAACTCCACCGGCCGGCCGTCCGGGCCGATCATCCGGTTGCCTTCCAGGCGATAGCCCGCCTCCCGGAACAGCTCCACCGCCCGCCGCAGGTTGTTGCGCACGTTCTCCGGCGTGCCGCCGACCGGGTTGGCGTAGGGCTGCGTGAACACCTCGGCGGGCACCTGTTCGCGCACCTTCTCCAGGATCTCCAGCTCCTGGCCTTGCGGCAGGCCGGCGGAGGCGAGCGGGATGCCGTAGAAGAAGCTGTCGATCCGCTGGTACTGGCCGTAGAAGAGCGTCTTGTTGAGCTCCTCGAAGTCGAACGCGTAGTTAAGCGCCTGCCGGACGCGGCGGTCCTGGAACAGCGGCCGGCGGATGTTCGGGATGAAGCCCACCATCACGCCGCTGACCTGCTCCAGCTCCACCGCCTCCTTGATGATGCGGCCGTCCCTCACCGGCGGGATGTCGTAGCCGGTGTTCCAGCGCTTGGCCTCGTTCTCGGTCCAGTAGTCGATCTTGTCGGCCTTGAAGGCCTCGAACTCCACCGTCAGGTCCCGGTAGTATTCATAGGACAGCCGGTCGAAGTTGTTCGTGCCGACGTTCACCATCAGGTCGGCGCCCCAGTAGTCCGGCACACGCTCGTAGGTGACGCTGCGCCCGGCGTCCACGCGGGCGATCCGGTAGGGGCCGGAGCCGAGCGGCGGCTCCAGGGTGCCGTTCTCGATCGAGCGCTGGTTGCCGCTCGCGTCCTTGCCCTCCCACCAGTGCTTCGGCAGGACGAGGAGCTGGCCGACGATGTGCGGCAGCTCGCGGTTGCCGGTCTCGTCGAACGTGAAGGTCACCTCGCGCTCGCCGGTCTTCTCCGCCTTCACCACATGCTGGTAGTAGAAGCGCTGGGTGGGGTTGAGCGCCTTCAACTTGTCGAACGACCAGATCACGTCCTCCGGCGTCACCGGCTGGCCGTCTTGCCAGCGCGCCTCGGGCCGGAGGCGGAAGCTGACGGACGAATAGTCGTCCGGGTGGGAGATGGCTTCGGCGAGGAGGCCGTACATGGCCGAGATGTCGAGCTCGTCCAGGGACGAGGTCATCAGCGTCTCGTGCACGAGGCCGAGCCCGTCGGCCGGCACGCCCTTCGGCAGGATGGGGTTGAGCGTGTCGAAGGTCTGCCCCGCGCCGCCGAGGCGCACGGTGCCGCCCTTCGGGGCGGCGGGGTTCACATAGTCGAAGTGCCTGGCGTCGGGCCCGTACTTCGGGGTGCCGGCGAGCGCGGTCGCGTGCCGCCAGACCGGCCCGTCGGCGGCCGCGGCGGGCGCCGCCAGCGATAGGCCGACGAGGAGGGCGGCCAGAAGGCGGCCGAAGCCGGAAAGGCGTGTCAGTCTCGGTCCCATCCACGTCAACGGCGTTCCTCCCGAAGCGTCGGCCCCTTAGATTTTCACCATACGCCGGTGATTGCAAACCGGCGCCCGGCGGGCCGGGCGCGGCAAAAGGGCGGCTCTTTCCAGGGCACCTATGGGCGCGATGGGGCGAAACCAGGACCGACCCGGCTGGATAACGGAAATGTCATGAGGTGGTTCGGGGACCGGGTTCGGGGATCCGCCGCGGCGACGGGACCGGGAGGCCGGCGGCGGGTGGGGCGCGGGGGCCGTCCCCAGGCGATGCGCCGAAGCCCTCTTGCGTTTTTCCCCTCCAGTCGCGATATGTGACGCGGGAGGTTGGCGGTGGACGTGCCACTCGCCAACCGGGTCAGGTCCGGAAGGAAGCAGCCCCAACGAGCTCCGGCTCGGGTCACTCGTCGGCCTCCCACCCCGCACCGCTCCTCCCGCCCCGTGCGGGCCTCGGGGATGAGGGATCCGGGTCCGCGGTCCCCGCCGGCGCGCCGCGCCAGAGATGACCGCGCCTCGCCGGAGCCGACCATGGACGACACGCCCGCCCTCATCGAAGCCGCGCCGCCTGCCGACGGGAAGCCCGGCGGCTACCGCGTCCTCGCCCGCAAGTACCGTCCCCAGAGCTTCGCCGACCTGATCGGCCACGGCGCCATGGTGCGCACCCTCTCGAACGCGTTCGAGACCGGCCGCATCGCCCAGGCCTGGATGCTGACCGGCGTGCGCGGGGTGGGCAAGACCACCACCGCCCGCATCCTCGCCCGCGCGCTCAACTACGAGGTGCCCGGCGAGGCGGACCGTCCGACCGTCGATCTCGCCCGCGAGGGCGTCCACTGCCGCGCCATCATGGAAGGCCGGCACGTGGACGTGATCGAGATGGACGCCGCCTCCCACACCGGCGTCAACGACGTGCGCGAGGTGATCGAGGCGTCGCGCTACAAGCCCGTGTCGGCCCGCTACAAGGTCTACATCATCGACGAAGTGCACATGCTCTCCACGGCGGCGTTCAACGCCCTCCTGAAGACCCTGGAGGAGCCGCCGGAGCACGTGAAGTTCATCTTCGCCACCACCGAGATCCGCAAGGTGCCGATCACGGTCCTGTCCCGCTGCCAGCGCTTCGACCTGCGCCGGGTGGACGGCGGCCTGATCACCGGCCACCTGAAGGCGATCGCGGCCGCCGAGGCGGTGACGATCGAGGACGAGGCGGTCGCCCTGATCGCCCGGGCGGCGGAAGGCTCGGTGCGCGACAGCCTCACCATTCTGGACCAGGCGATCGCCCACGGCGGCGGCTCGGTGTCGGCCGAGACCGTGCGCAGCATGCTGGGCCTCGCCGACCGGGCCCGGGTGATCGATCTCTTCGAGATGATCATGAAGGGCGACGTGGGGGCGGCGCTCGCGGAACTCTCCGACCAGTACGACGTCGGCGCCGACCCGGCGGTGCTCCTCTCCGATCTCGCCGCCTTCGTGCACCTCGTCACCCGCATGAAGCACATGCCCGCCATGGCGGACGACCCGGCGCTGACCGAGGCGGAGCGCGCCCGCGGCAAGGCGTTCGCGGACGCGCTGTCGGTCCGCGTGCTGTCGCGCGCCTGGCAGCTGCTCCTGAAGGGCATCGCCGAGGTGCAGGCGGCGCCCCGGCCGCTGCCGGCCGCCGAGATGGTGCTGGTGCGCCTCGCCTATGCGAGCGACCTGCCGACCCCGGACGAGGCGATCCGGCAGCTGCGCGAGGGCATCGCCGCCTTCCAGGGCGGTCCCGGAGGCCCCGGGAGCGGCCTCGGCGCCGGTCCCGGCGGCGGCGGCCTGGGCGGCGGCGCGCCCCAGGCCATGCTGCGCACGGTGGCGGCGGACGGCCGGTCCGGCGCCCGCGAGCCCGCCCGGCCCCAGCCGGCCGGCGAGCCGACGCTGGCGCTCGCCACCTTCGACGACGTGATCGCGCTCCTCGCCGAGAAGCGCGAGATCGGCCTCAAGATCGCGCTCGAGCGCGACGTCCGGCTCGTCCGCCTGGAGGACGGCCGGCTGGAGCTCAATCCGCTGCCGACGGCCCACCCGAACCTTGCCGGCGACCTCGGCCGCAAGCTCACCGACTGGACCGGCCGGCGCTGGATCGTGGCCCTGTCGCGCGAGGACGGCGAGGAGACCATCCAGTCCCGCCGCGACGCCGCCCGCCGGATGGCGGTGGACGACGCCCGGGCCGACCCGGTGGTCTCCGCCATCCTGGCCCGCTTCCCGGGCGCCGAGATCGTGGACGTGCGCCTGGAGGCCCAGGAGGCGGCGGCGGAGACGGTGTTCGACCCGGTCGGCACCATGGCGGACGACCTCGACGGCGACTTCCTGGTGCCCGACTGGGTCCCGTCGGATTTCGACGACTAACCATACCAAGACCCGAAGACGAAGGAGATCTCCCATGTTCGGCGACCTCGGCAAGATGATGAAGCAGGCCCAGGCCCTCCAGGCCAAGATGGCCGAGGCCCAGGAGGAGATCGGCCGCCTGGAGGTGACCGGCGCCTCCGGCGCGGGCCTCGTGTCGGTGACCCTGTCCGGCAAGGGCGACCTGAAGGCCCTGAAGATCGACCCGTCGCTCGCCAAGGAGGACGAGGTGGACATCCTGGAGGACCTGATCGTGGCCGCCCACGCGGACGCGCGCGTCAAGCTGGAGGCCGCCGTCGCCGAGAAGATGCAGTCGGTGACCGGCGGGCTCAACCTGCCGGCCGGCATGAAGCTGCCGTTCTGAGCCCCGCCCCGCCCGAACGCCGCGCCCGGCGGGCGCCTGCCTGAAGGACATCCATGTCGAGACGCGTCACCGGTCCGGAGATCGAGCGGCTGGTCCAGCTCCTGGCGCGCCTGCCGGGGCTCGGGCCGCGGTCGGCGCGCCGCGCCGCCCTGCAGCTCGTCAAGCGCAAGGACCAGCTCCTGGTGCCGCTCGCCGAGGCCCTCGGCCGGGTGGGCGAGAGCGTCCGCGTCTGCTCCACCTGCGGCAACATCGACACGTCGGACCCGTGCGCGGTCTGCACCGACCCGCGCCGGGACGCCAGCACGATCGTGGTGGTGGAGGACGTGTCCGACCTCTGGGCGCTGGAGCGGTCCGGGGCCGTGGACGCCCGGTACCACGTGCTCGGCGGCGTCCTCTCTCCGCTGAACGGCGTCGGCCCGGACGACCTCGACATCGCCGGGCTCGTGGAGCGGGCGCACGACCCCGCCGTCCGGGAGGTGATCCTGGCGGTGAACGCCACGGTGGACGGCCAGACGACGGCCCACTACGTGACCGACCGGCTGCAGGGCCTCGACGTGACGGTGTCGCGGCTCGCCCACGGGGTGCCGGTCGGCGGCGAGCTCGACTATCTGGACGAAGGCACCCTGGCGGCGGCCATCCGGGCGCGCACGCCCTTCTGATCGCGGCGGATCGCCGGCCCACGGCGGGCGGCGGCCCCTGAAGGGGCGCGGGCGGCGGTCACGCCCGCGCGTCCGTCGTCGTCCGGGCCGCGCGTCGTCGGGACGCCGCGGCCCCCGCCTCTCAGATCAGGCTCGTGACGTCCCGGCCTGCCGGGCCCTCGACGGGCGCCGGCATGCCGACCTTCACGAGCCATGGCTCAGGCGAGCGAGGCGTCGAGGGTCACCGTGATGGCTCCGAGGGCGCGCGAGACCGGGCATTCGGCCTTCGCCTTGTCGGCGAGCTCGCGGAACTTCGCCTCGTCGATGCCCGGCACGGTCGCCTTCAGGGTCAGCGCGCTGCCGGTGATGCCGGTGCCCGGTATCAGCTCCACGGCGGCGGTCGCCTCCAGGCGATCCGCCGGCGTGCCGTTCTCGGCCAGGAAATGGGACAGCTGCATGGCGAAGCAGCCCGCGTGGGCGGCGGCGATCAGCTCCTCCGGGTTCGTGCCGGAGCGTCCGCTCTCGTCCTCGAACCGGCCCTTGAACGAGTAGGGCTGGCCGGAGAACGTGCCGCTCTGGGTGTCGATCGTGCCCTTGCCGTCCTTGAGGGCTCCGGCCCAGACTGCCGTTGCGGTGCGCTTCATGATGTCTCTCCCATGGTGGATGCGGCCGCCCTCGGCGGGCGGCCGGGAAGAGAATAGGGCCGTCGACGCGGCGGGTCGATGACGGGCGGGGCCGAAACCGCCGCGCCCCGACGCGGCGGGCCCGTCAGGCGAGGCGCAGGTACCAGGCGTAGTCCCGGTCGGTGATCTCGGCGAAGAAGCGGTCGCACTCGGCTTCCTTGATGGTGAGGAAGACGTCGGTGAACCGCTCGCCGAGCCGCCGCTTCAGGAAGTCGGACTGGCGCGCCCGGCGGAGCGCCTCCGGCCAGTGCCGGGGCAGCGACGGGGGGATCTGGTCGTAGCCGTTGCCGGTGATCGGCTCGGACGGGGCGAGGCCCTTCTCCACCCCCTCCAGCATGCCGGCGAGCACGGCCGCCATGACCACGTAGGGGTTGGCGTCGGCGCCGCACACCCGGTGCTCCAGGTGCCGCGTCTTCGGCGGCCCGGCGGTGACGCGGATCGGCACCGACCGGTTGTCGATCGCCCAGGCCGGGCCGACCGGCGCGTAGGAATTGGCCCGGAAGCGGCGGTAGGAATTGGCGTTCGGGGCGAACAGCGCCATGGACTCCGCCATGGTGGCTTCCAGGCCCGCGATCGCCTGGCGCAGGAGCGCGTTGCCGGCCGGCTCCTCGCCGGCGAAGAGGTTCGTGCCGGCCGCGTCGGCGAAGCTCACGTGGAGATGGGTGCCCGACCCGGCGAAGCCCGCGTAGGGCTTGGCCATGAAGGTGGCCGCGTAGCCATGGCGCTCCGCGACGCCCTTGACGAGCCGCTTCCACAGGACGGCGTCGTCGCAGGCCCGGAGCGGGTCGTCCCGGTGTTCCAGGACGATCTCCAGCTGCCCGGGCGAATATTCCGAGATGAGGGTGCGGGCCGGCAGGCCGGCGATCTCGGCCGCCTTGTAGACGTCGTCCAGGAAACCGGAGAAGTCGGACAGGTCCTGGACGAGATAGGCCTGCAGTTCGCTCTGCCGGAAGCCGTTGGGGGCGGTCGGCGGCACGGCGCGGCCCTCGGCGGCCGCCTTGCCGTCGAGGAGGTAGAATTCCAGCTCCACCGCCGCCACCGGATGGAGGCCGGCGGCCCGGCAGGCGTCCGTCACGCGGGCGAGCGCATGGCGCGGGTCCGCGTCGGAGCCGCTGCCGTCCTTCTCGAACGAGGTGAGGATGAACTGGGCCGTGGGCGTCGACCGCCACGGCGAGCGGGTCAGCGTGCCCTTGACGGGCCGGCACATGCGGTCGCTGTCGCCCTCGTCCCAGACGAGGCCGGTCTCCTCCACGTCCGCGCCCCGGATGTCGAGCGACAGGATGGAGCAGGGCAGCGGGCGGCCGTGCCGGTAGGCGCCCATCATCTCCTCCCGGCGGAGGATCTTGCCCCGCTGGACCCCGGACGGATCGGTGAGGAAGCACTCGAACTGGACCACGTCCGGGTTGGCGGCGAGGAAGGCCTCGGCCTCGGACGGATCGGCGATGAAGGCGGGGCGGTCGGTCAAGGCGGTCACCGGAGAAGAGCCGTGAGGGTGTCGTCGAAGGCCTCCGCCAGCCGGCCCACGTGGGCGGCGGTGGTGGCGGGCGACACGAGGGTCATGTTGTGGAAGGGCGTCACGATGACCTCGCGGTTGAGGAGCGCGATGTGGATCGCCGCCTCCAGGTCGTGATCGATCGTGGCGGCCGCGTGGGCGCCGTCCGTGAGCGGCGTCGGCGAGTGGACGATCTCCGCCCGGGCGCCGAGGCGCGTCACCGACCAGGGCAGGCCGTGCCGGGTAATGGCGGCGGAAAGCTCCGCGGCGAGCCGGTCCGAGAGCGCCAGCATGTGGCCGTAGGCCTCCGGCGTCATGACGTCCTCAAGCGTCGCCCGCATGGCGGCGAGCTGGAGCATGTTGCCGGAGAGCGTGGTGCCGATGCCCGAATAGCCCGCCGGCCGCTCCGCGTCGGCCCGGCGCATGGCCGCCTCCACGTCGGCGGTGAAGCCGAACACGGCGGCCGGAAGGCCGCCGGCGACCGGCTTGCCGACCACCAGGAAGTCCGGCTTGAGGCCGTGCGCCCTGGCGTAGCCGCCGCGCGCGGTGGAGATCGTGTGGGTCTCGTCGAGGCAGAGGAGGGTTCCGGCGCGCCGGCAGGCGGCCGCGAGGCCGTCCAGGAAGCCGGGCGCGGGCAGCACCATGGCGGTGTTCGTGAGCGCCGGCTCGGTGAGGACCAGCGCCACGTCGCCGGCCGCGAGCGCCGCCTCGACGGCCGGCAGGTCGTTGAACGGGCAGCAGACCGTGGTGGCGGCGACGTCCGCCACCTGGCCGAGGAGGCCGGGGCGGACCACCGTGCGGCCGTCCGGCCCGCGGGCCACGAAGGCGTCGTCCACCTGGCCGTGGTAGCAGCCTTCGAACACCAGGATCCTCGGCCGCCCGGTGATCGCCCGGGCCCAGCGGATCACCGCCCGGTTGGCGTCGCTCGCCGTCTGGGTCACCTGCCAGAACGGCAGGGCGAACACCTCGGCGAGGAGGTCGCCGACAGCCGCCGTGCCGGTGGACGGCATCATGGCGGTGAGGCCGTGGCCGGCCGCCGCGCGGATCGCCTCCACCACCGGGGCCGGCGCGTGGCCGAACATGGCGCCGGTGTCGCCGAGGCAGAAGTCCGCCAGACGGTGGCCGTCCGCGTCCAGCACCTCCGCACCGGACGCCTCCGCGACCGCGAGCGGGAAGGGCGTGCCCCAGTCCTTCATCCAATGGAGCGGCACGCCGCCGGGGAAATGCCGCCCGGCGCTCTCCGCGAGCGCGCGGGACTTGGGGTTGCGGTCGGCGAAGCGTCCGCGCTCGGCGGTGAGAAGCGCGGCGGCGCGGGAGGTGAGGGAGGGTGGGGCCATGCTGTTGTGATCACAAATTCGTCGGAGCCGGAACGGAGACACGATCCCGGCGCGCTTGTCCAGAGGGTCGATGGAGGAGAGGCCCGCGGCCTGGCTCCGCGGCCCGGGCCTGGGCCTGGGACGGGGCCGGCCGGGGCGCGCCGATCCGGGCCGCCGGCACGATCGTCCTTGCGGGACGGCCGCCGGATCGACAAAAGAGAACCCGCATGTTGAATGGAAGAATGTCGATGCGTTCGCTGCCCCGCCTGGCCCTCCTCGCCGTCCTCGCCCTGTCGGCCTGCGCCGGCCGACCGGACGAAGGGGCCCTGATCCCGACGGACGTGCCGGCGCCCGGGGCGAGCGAGGTCGAGATCCTCGCCACCACGACCCGTCTGCGCGCCCCCGAGACGCCGGCCATGTTCTCCGGCGAGCGGTCGGACGGTATCGACTTCGCGCGCCTGACCGTCTCCATTCCGCCCGCCCACAAGCCGGGCGCGGTGGAATGGCCGCGCCGGGCGCCCGGCGACCCGGCCCGCCACTTCGTGACGCGCCAGCGCGACTACGTGGACGGGGAGGGCGCGTTCCGCGGCCGCCTGGAGGCGGCCGTACGCGCCAAGGCGCCGGAGAACCGCACGGTCTTCGTGTTCGTGCACGGCTACAACACCGCCTTCGACGAAGGGGTCTACCGGCTCGCCCAGATCGTCCACGACACGGACTTCCCGGGCGTGCCGGTGCTCTTCACCTGGGCGTCGCGCGGCTCGCTCCTCGACTACGTCTACGACCGCGACAGCGCCACCGTGGCCCGGGACGCCCTGGAGCAGACGCTGCGCATCGCCGCCGACAGCGGGGCGCGCAACGTGGTGCTGTTCGCCCACTCGATGGGGAACTGGATCGCCGTGGAGGCGCTGCGGCAGGCCAAGATCAGCGGCAACCCGGACCTCGGCGGCAAGCTGACCGACGTGGTGCTCGCCTCGCCGGACATCGACGTGGACGTCTTCCGCGCCCAGATGGACCGCTACGGCAAGCCGGACAAGCCCTTCATCATGATGGTGTCGCAGGACGACCGGGCGCTCCTCGTGTCCAGCATCCTGGCCGGCGACAAGCCGCGCGTCGGCGGCTACACGGAGGACACGGCCGCCATCGCCGAACTGGGCGTGGTCGTGATCGACCTCTCCAACGTGGAGGGGCTGGACAGCCTGAACCACGACAAGTTCAACGCCGTGGCGCCCGGCTTCCTGCAGCGCCTGCGCGACCGGTTGGCCGCCGGCGACGACCTGGAGTTCCAGGAGACGAGCGTCGGCGAGACCATCGGCACCATCGGGCGCAACCTCGGCGGCGCGGTCGGCACGACGGCCGGCGTGATCATCACCACGCCGGCGACCATCCTGACCGCCCCGGTGGAGGCGATCATCCGGCGCTGACCGCCGCCGCCCCGCGCCGCCTTGGCGGCGCCTTGGCGGCGGCAGGGGCCGCGCCGGAGCGGCCCGGCCGGTCAGTAGCCTTCCGTCAGCACCCGCGCCTTGGCGATCTCGTCGAGCGCCTTCAGGTCGGCGAGGAAGCCCGGGATCCAGGAGAGCGGCAGCATGTTCGGGCCGTCGGACGGGGCGTTGTCCGGATCGTCGTGGGCCTCCGCGAACACCGCCGCGCAGCCGACCGCCATGGCGGCGCGGGCGAGCGTCGGCGCGAAGGCCCGCTTGCCGCCGGACGAGGTGCCGCGCCCGCCGGGCTCCTGCACCGAATGGGTGGCGTCGAACACCACCGGATAGCCGGTCTCGGCCATGACCGGCAGGCCACGGAAGTCGGTGATCAGCGTGCCGTAGCCGAACGAGGTGCCGCGGTCGCAGAGGAGGATGTTCTCGTTGCCCGTGGAGGCGATCTTGTCGGCGACGTTCGCCATGTCCCACGGGGCGAGGAACTGGCCCTTCTTGACGTTGATGCACGCGCCGGTCTCGCCGGCGGCGAGGAGCAGGTCGGTCTGGCGGCAGAGGAAGGCCGGGATCTGGATGATGTCCACCACCTCGGCGGCCCGGCGGGCCTGCTCGATGTCGTGGATGTCGGTGAGGATCGGGCAGCCGTAGGTTTCCCGGACGGCGGCGAGGATCTCCAGACCGGCCTCGATGCCGATGCCGCGCTGGCCCTTCAGCGACGTGCGGTTCGCCTTGTCGTAGGACGACTTGTAGACGAACGGCACGTCCGCCTTGGCGGTCGCCTCGGCGAGCGCGTCGGCGATGCGGAAGGCGTGGTCGCGGCTCTCGATCTGGCAGGGGCCGGAGATGAGCACGAAGGGAAGGTCGTTGCCGAACGTGACGCGACCGGCCGAGACGGTCTTCTGGGGCGTGGCGATGGCCATGGCGGTTTTCCTTTGAAGGCGGGGGGCGGCCGGTCAGGCCACGCCGGCCCGGAGCATGTCGAGAACGTGGATGATGCCCACGGGCTTGCCGTTCTCGACCACGAAGAGGACGCTGATCTGCTGGGCCTGCATGGACTCCAGCGCCTCGCCGGCGATCACGTCCGGCGCGATCGTCTTCGGCGCCCGGCTCATCACCTCGTCCACCGGGAGCGACAGGATCTCCATGGACATGTGCCGGCGGAGGTCGCCGTCCGTGATCACGCCGACGAGGTCGCCGGCGGGGTCGGTGATGCCGACCACGCCGAACCCGCGCGACGTCATCTCCATCAGGGCGTCCGTCATCGGGGCTCCGGTCGAAAGGAGCGGCATGCGGTCGCCCTCGTGCATCAGGTCGCGCACGAAGGTGAGCTGCGCGCCGAGCTTGCCGCCCGGGTGGAAGACCCGGAAGTCGATGGCCGAGAAGCCCTTCTCCTCCAGGAGCGCGATCGCGAGCGCGTCCCCGATGGCGAGCTGGAGGAGGGTGGACGTGGTGGGGGCGAGCCCGTTCGGGCAGGCCTCCTGCACCTTCGGCAGCACCAGCGCCACGTCCGCGTTGCGGGCGAGGGTGGACTGGGCGCCCGACGTCAGGGCGATCAGCGGCACGTTGAACCGCTTGGCGTAGGTCAGGATGTCGGCGAGCTCGGTGGTCTCGCCGGACCAGGACAGGGCGAGCACCACGTCCTCCCGGTCGATCATGCCGAGGTCGCCGTGGCTCGCCTCGCCGGCGTGCACGAAATACGCCGGCGTGCCGGTGGACGCGAAGGTGGCGGCGAGCTTGCGGCCGATATGGCCGCTCTTGCCGACGCCGACCACGATCAGGCGCCCGGAGGCGTCGCGGATCAGCCGGGCGGCAGCGGCCAGCCGCTCGCCGAGTTTCCCGTCGCCGATCTCGGACCGGACGGCATCGATGGCTTTGGTGGCGATGTCGAGCGTCCGGAGGGCGGACGCCGTCGTCTTCATGGGCATGGGGCTGCCGGGTCTCCAGGGAAGCCCCGGCGCCGGCGCGTCAGGGCTTGGTGTTGCGCTTTCTCAGCGAATCTTCCCACGACAGGGCGTGGGACACGATCATGTCCAGGTCCGCATGCTTGGGGGTCCAGCCGAGCAGGGCCCGGATCCTGGCGGAATCGGCGATGAGGGCCGACGGATCCCCGGCGCGACGCTCTGCGATTTCGACCTTGAAGTCCACCCCCGAGACGCGTTTCACCGCGTCGATCACCTCCAGCACGGAGTAGCCGGTGCCGTAGCCGCAGTTGCACGTGAGGCTGTCGCCGCCGTCCATCAGGTGGGCGAGGGCGAGGACGTGGGCGTCGATCAGATCGGTCACGTGGATGTAGTCGCGCAGGCAGGTGCCGTCCGGCGTCGGGTAGTCGGTGCCGAACACGCTCATGTGCGGCCGGTCGCCGAGGGCGGTCTGGCTGGCGATCTTGATCAGGTGGGTGGCGTTCGGGGTCGACTGGCCGGTGCGGCCCTTCGGGTCGGCCCCGGCCACGTTGAAGTAGCGCAGCACCGCGTAGCGCAGGCCGTGGGCGGCCGCGGTGTCGCGGAGCATGATCTCGGTCATCAGCTTCGACCAGCCGTAGGGCGACACCGGCGCCGGCGCCATGGTCTCGTCGATCAGCGCCTTGGAGGGCTCGCCGTAGACCGCCGCCGTGGACGAGAACAGGAAGGATTGCACGCCCCGCTTCACCGCCGCCTCGATCAGGGCCCGGGACTTCACGGTATTGTTGTGATAGTATTTCAACGGGTTGGAGACGGATTCCGGCACCACGATCGAGCCGGCGAAATGGGCGATGCCGGTCACCCCATGGCGGGCGATCGTCTCCTCGATCAGCGGCTGGTCGCCGATGTCGCCGACCACAAGGGTGGCGGCCTCCGGCAGGACGGCGTCGAACCCGGTCGACAGGTCGTCCACCACGACCACGGTCTCGCCACGGTCAACGAGCGCATGAACCATGTGGCTGCCGATGTAGCCGGCGCCACCCGTGACCAGAACTGCCATGACATTCACCTCCTGGCGGCCCGCCCGCAAGCCCGCGCTGCCCCGGCACGACCGCGTCCCGGTCTTACCGGCTCCTCCCAATGCTGGCAAACGGTCGCGCCCGCCTCGGTTCACAGATCCATAAGGCCTCCTGCGGTCCGTGGGAGGTCGTTAACCAGTTGTTAATCATGGTTGCTGAAGTCTTGTTAAGGAGAGCGCCTTGGGAAAGGCTTGGGTGTGATTCGTAAAGACCGTCGGCCTGTTGGTCGGCGAGGGAGATGAGATGTTCGGTCCGTCCGACCACCGCACGTCCGACACGCGCAAGACCGCCCGCCTGACGGTCGTCGGCCGTGGGAACCTGCGTCCGCAGCGCCCGATCACTCTTCTCTACGTGGAGGACGACGAGGACGACGTCTTCCTCGTCCGACGGCACCTGTCCCAGTCCGGCCGCTTCGCCGTCGAGTTCGCCCACGCGCCGACCCTCGCGGCCGCCCGGGCGATGACCGCCAGGCACCGGTTCGACGTGGTGCTGTGCGACTTCTGGCTCGGCAGCGAGACCACCATCCCGCTCGTCGACGAACTCAAGGCCGACCCGGACTGCAAGGTCGTGCTGGTCTCGTCGCTGGAGAACGAGGATATCGAGCTGATCGGCCGCCGCGCCGGAGCGGCCGGCTACGTGGCCAAGGACGACCTGTCCGCCGCCGCCTTCGACCGCATCCTGGCGACGCTCCTGCCGGAGGAGACGGACGCGGTGGCCGAGGTCGCCGACGCCCGGCAGGCGGGCGGCGTCGGCCCGTGGTTGCGCGCGCTCATGCGGACCCTCGACCGCGCCAGCCGGACCACCGACCTTCGGGATCTCGCCGCCGGCCAGATCCTGTTCGCCGATGCCGGCACGCCCGGGCACGACCTGCGCGGCGACGTGATCCACCGTCTGGCCGACCTGGAGCGCGCCTCCCGCCAGGGCGGGATCGCCCGCTTCGACGTGGTTCCCTATCTGGCGGACGCGGTCGCCACCCTCCGGGTGCGGGCAGGCAGGGGCGCCGAGGTGGCCTTCGTGCCGCCCTACCTGCCGGTGCCGATCGAGGCCAACCCGGCCATCTTCGCCGACCTCGTGCACGGTTTCTTCGCCGAGGCGCTGGACGTGGTGCGCTCCGGCCGCCGGCTGGTGGTGACGCCGCGCGTGCGCGACGGCGCGCTCCTGATCGAACTCACCGTGGCGGCGACCGGGCCGGCGCGTGCGGTGGACGGGGACGACGCGGCCCGGATCCAGGCGGCCGCCGAGGCCCGCCGCTTCCTGGTGGAGACCTTGGTGACCGCCGCCGGCGGGAGCTGCAGCTTCGGAGACGCCGGCGCCGAGCTGGTCGGCGCCCTCAAGGTGCCGCTCCGCCCGCTCTGACGCGACCTCGGCGGACGGCGAGCGGGCCTTACGGGCGAACCCGCGGCCCGCGCGCTCCGGCCGCCCGCCGGACCGGGGCGGCCGCTTTTCGGACGCAAGCCCGAGGGCGCGGCTCCTCAGCCGCCGCTTTTCAGGATGTCGGGGCCGTGGCCCAGGATGGCCGGGTCCACCGCCCCGATCGCGTCGGCGGATTTCCCCTCGTAGTCGAGATGGGTCAAAACGTGCCGGATGGCGTTGAGCCGCGCCCGCTTCTTGTCGTTCGCCTTGATCACCAGCCAGGGCGCGAGGTCCGTGTGGGTCGCCGCCAGCATGCGGTCGCGCGCGGCGGTATAGTCGTCCCAGAGCGCGAGCGCCTTGATGTCGACCGGAGAGAGCTTCCAGATCTTCAGGGGATCGTGCCGCCGGTCGTGGAAGCGCTTCAGCTGCATCTCGCGGCCGATGTCGAGCCAGACCTTGAAGAGGCGCAGGCCGTCCTCCACCAGGAGGGCTTCCAGCTTGGGCGCCTCGGCCAGGAAGGTGTCGCTCTCCTCTTCGGTGCAGAAGCCCATCACCCGCTCCACGCCGGCCCGGTTGTACCAGGACCGGTCGAACAGGACGATTTCGCCGCGGGTCGGCAGGTGGGCGACGTAGCGCTGGAAATACCACTGGCCGCGCTCGGTGTCGCTCGGCTTCGGCAGCGCCACGGAGCGGGCCGAGCGCGGGTTCATGTAGGCCCGGAAGGTGGACACCATGCCGCCCTTGCCGGCCGCGTCCCGCCCCTCGAACAGGATCATCACCCGCTCGCCGGTCTCCACCACCCACTGCTGCAGCTTGACGAGCTCGATCTGCAGCAGGCGGAGCTGGTCCTCGTAGACCCGGTCCTTGGTGGTGTCCTCGTAGGGATAGCCGCCCGAGGCGAGCGCGCCATCGCGGATCTCCGGCGGCAGGTGCGGATCGTCGAGGTCGAACGCGATCCCGCCGACCAGGATGGCCGGGGCCTCCGGCGCCTGGGCGGCCAGCACGGCCGCGCCTTCGCGCGCGGCCACCGCCTCGGGGCGGTCCGCCCCGAGCGCCGCGTCGGCGTCCGCCCCGTTGCGGGCGGCCGCCCCGCCGTCGGCCGTCCGGCCGTCGGCGGTTTTCCGACGGCCGCCGGTCTTCCGAACACCTTCGACCTTCCGAGCACCTTCGGCCTTCCGGCCGCTGTCGGCCTTCTTCGTCTTCGCCATCCGCTCCTCCCGTCACCCCAGCGTCGCCGCCGGATGCTACCAGCCTCGCAAGCCAAAGCGACACGGTGGATGATTCGAGGCACACTGTCCCCCCTGCGACGGTCGCCCGGGCGAGGGGAGGCCCGGGCCGGTCGGCGGCGCGGGCGCTGAACGGCAAACCGGGGAGAGCGGCTCGATGGCCGAGACGGACGAGGACGACAGGCCGGAGGGAAGGCTGGCCCGCATGCTGGGCCGGGTGCGGTCCAGTCGCTGGCTTCTGGCCGCCGCGGCGGGGCTCGCGGTCCTCGCCGTCGCTCTCTACGAGGTGCCGCCGGCCGCGGCCCTCGCGGGCGTCGTCGTGCTCGCCCTCGTGGCGGCGGCCGGCGGGCTCGCCGGGCCGGCACGGATCCGGGGCAAGCCCGTGCGCGCCGCCGGCACGCCCGTGTGGCCGGACACCGGCATGAAGCTCCTCGTCGAGGTGATGGAGGACCCCTGCTTCATCACCGACGGCACCGGCATCGTGCGCTATCAGAACAACGCCGCCACCGAGCGGTTCGGCGCCGGCCGGACCGGCGACCCTTTGTCGTTCAAGCTGCGGGTGCCCGAGCTCCTGGCCGCCCTGGAACGGGTCGGCCGCGGCGACACGGTGGAGACTGTGCGCTTCGGCGAGCGGGTGCCGACCGAGCGCGCCTGGGTGGCGCGGGTCGCCGGCATCCGCATGGGCAAGCGCGAGGGGCGGCCACGCGCCGACTTCATCTTCGTGCGCCTCCACGACGAGACCGAGATGATGCGGGTGGAGCGGATGCGCGTGGACTTCATCGCCAACGCCAGCCACGAGCTGCGCACCCCGCTCGCCTCCCTGACCGGCTTCATCGAGACCCTGCTCGGCCCGGCGCGCAAGGACGAGGTGAACCGGGAGCGCTTCCTGAAGATCATGCTGGAGCAGGCCGGCCGGATGGCGCGGCTCATCGACGACCTTCTGTCGCTGAGCCGCATCGAGATGAAGGCGCACGTGCGCCCGGAGGCGGCCGTGGACCTCGCCCGCATCGTCGACCAGGTGGTGGACATGCTGGGCCCCCTGGCGACGGAGACGGGCGCCACCATCCGGCGGGCGGTCGCCGACGGCGGCCATGTGGTGCGCGGCGACCGGGACGAGCTGATCCAGGTGACCGCGAACCTGGTGGAGAACGCCCTCAAGTACGGCCGGGACGGCGGCCTGGTGGAGATCACGCTCGCGGCGGAACGGGGCCCGGACGGGGCGGACGGCCGGCTCCTCACGGTGCGGGACGACGGGCCCGGCATCCCGCCGGAACATCTGCCGCGCCTGACCGAGCGCTTCTACCGCATCGACGCGGACCAGAGCCGGCGGCGCAAGGGCACGGGCCTCGGGCTCGCCATCGTCAAGCACATCGTGGCCCGCCACAGGGGCCGGCTGACGATCCGCTCCAAACCGGGCGAAGGGGCGAGCTTCAGCGTCTGGCTGGAGGCCGCGAAGGCCGCCGAAGCGCCTCGCGAGGCCTCTTGAAAGACTCGTCCGGTCAACGCCTTGATCTTCCGGCCCGCCGTCACTAGAACGTCATCCGCGACTGGGCGGCGGCATGGAGCCGGCGCGTCGCGGAGCGTTTGGGCGCCGGGACCGATCGGGTCGCCCGGCCGGCGCGGGAGTGGCGGTGCGAACATGCCGAGCGAAGCGCCCGGGCGTCCGGCCCCGGCCGATGCGCGGACCTGACGGCGGCGGGTCATGACACGGATCCTGATCGCCGAGGACGAGGAGCCGCTCCGGCTTCTCCTCAGCTACAACCTGGAAGCGGAAGGCTTCGCCGTGGAGGTCGTCTCCACCGGCGACGACGCGGCGCTCAGCGTCCGCGAGGCGCCGCCCGATCTCCTCATCCTCGACTGGATGCTGCCGGGCGTCTCGGGCCTGGAGCTCTGCCGGCGCCTGCGCCAGGACCCGGCGAGCGCGCGCCTGCCGGTGATCATGCTGACCGCGCGCGGCAGCGAGGGCGACCGGATCCGCGGCCTCGCGGTCGGGGCCGACGATTATGTGGTGAAGCCCTTCTCGGTGCCGGAGCTGATCGCCCGCGTCCACGCGGTGCTGCGCAGGGCCTCGCCCGATCTGGTGTCCACCCGGCTCCAGGCCGGCGGGATCGAGCTCGACCGGGAGACCCACCGGGTCCGCCGCGCCGGCCGGGACATCCACCTGGGGCCGATCGAATTCCGCCTCCTCGACTTCCTGATGCGGACGCCCGGCCGCGTCTATACCCGCGAGCAGCTGCTCGACGGCGTGTGGGGCCGGGACGTCTACGTGGACGACCGCACCGTCGACGTGCACGTCGGCCGGCTCCGCCGATCGTTGAACGGCCCGGAGGAGCCGGATCCGATCCGCACGGTGCGCGGCGCGGGCTATTCCTTCGACGAGCGCTTCGCCGACCGCTGACCGGTTGGCCGGGCGGTCGGGCCGCCTGGAGGGCGCTGCGCCGCGCCCGATTGCGACAGTTGCATGTTTGACGCGGGTCAAGGCGCGGGTGCGCCGGCGCCCGTTAGGGTGGCTCCAGTCCGTCACGGGAACTCGGAGACGCTCCCATGCCCAAGACCATGAAAGCCGCCGTCGTCCACGCCTTCGGCCAGCCGCTCGTGCTGGAGGAGGTGCCCGTCCCCGAGCCCGGCCGCGGCCAGGTGCTCGTCAAGATCGTGGCGAGCGGCGTCTGCCACACGGACATCCACGCCGCCGACGGCGACTGGCCGGTGAAGCCCAAGCTGCCCTTCATCCCGGGCCACGAGGGCGTCGGCTATGTGGCCGCCCTCGGCCCGGGCGTGACCGGCCTGAAGGAGGGTGACCCGGTGGGCGTGCCGTGGCTCCACGACGCCTGCGGCTGCTGCGAGCATTGCACCACCGGCTGGGAGACGCTCTGCGAGGGCCAGCACAACACCGGCTACGGGGTGGACGGCGGCTATGCCGAATACGTGCTCGCCGACGCCAACTACGTGGGCCGCCTGCCGGACAACCCGGACTTCGTCGCCATGGCGCCCATCCTGTGCGCCGGCGTGACCACCTACAAGGGCCTGAAGGAGACCGAAGCCCGGCCGGGCGAATGGGTGGTGATCTCCGGCATCGGCGGCCTCGGCCACGTGGCCGTCCAATATGCCAAGGCCATGGGCCTGCACGTGGCCGCCGTGGACGTGGCGGACGACAAGCTGGACCTTGCCCGCTCGCTCGGGGCCGACGTGGCGGTGAACGCCGCCACGGAGGACGTGGGCGCGGCGATCCAGAAGGCCACCCACGGCGGCGCCCACGGGGTGCTGGTCACCGCCGTCTCGCGCCAGGCCTTCGCGGACGCCCTGAAGATGGTCCGCCGGCGCGGCACCGTGAGCCTCGTCGGCCTGCCGCCGGGCGACTTCCCCACCCCGATCTTCGACGTGGTGCTGAAGCGCGTCACCATCCGCGGCTCCATCGTGGGCACCCGGCGCGACCTTGCCGAAGCGATCGAGTTCGCCGCCGAGGGCAAGGTGAAGCCGACCACCTCCACCGAGCCGCTGGAGGCCATCAACGGCGTGTTCGACCGGCTGAAGGCCGGGCACGTGGACGGGCGCGTGGTCCTGACCCTCTGAGCGCGCGAGGCGCGACCGGGCGGGCGGCGGCCTTGCATTCGCCGCCCGCCCGGCGTATAGGATGCCCATCAGTTCTGATGTGCTCGCTAAGAGCGGATTGGAGTGGGTTCCCCCGGAACCCGCTCTTTTTTATTATCCGCGGCGGGGCATCGATTGCATGAAGGCATCGACCGACCCATATGACCGCTGAAGACACCGCCCCGACCCCTCCGACCGAGCCCGCGGACAGCGCCGCGCCGGCCGGGGATCTGACCGAGCCGCGCGTGGTGGCCGAGACGGGCGTCGACGCCCGGGTGGCGGCGATCGTCGAGCCGGTGCTGCTCGACCTCGGGTACCGGCTGGTTCGGGTGAAGCTGTCCGGCCTCAACGGCCTGACCCTGCAGATCATGGCCGAGAAGGCCGACGGCACCATGAGCGTGGAGGACTGCGAGGCCGTGAGCCGCGCCGTCTCCCCGGTGCTGGATGTGGACGACCCGATCGACAAGGCCTATCACCTGGAGGTCTCGTCGCCGGGCATCGACCGGCCGCTGGTGCGCCGGTCCGATTTCGACCGCTGGTCCGGGTTCGAGGCCAAGCTGGAGCTGTCCGTGCCGCAGCTCGGACGCAAGCGCTTCCGCGGCTGGATCCTCGGCACCAGGGGCGAGCCGTCGGCCGCCGAGGGGGGCATGCGCCTCCTGCAGCCGGCGGACGGGGTGGACGAGGTCTGGTTTCCGCTCGACACCGTCTCGGACGCCCGCCTCGTGCTCAACGACGCGCTGATCCGCGACTCGCTGAAGGCGGGCAAGAACTGAAGAGGGGGCGGCGCGAAGGGGCGTGGCGCCCTCGCCGCCGGCAGGCATAGACCCACCGAGGTCAGGAGAAGAGAAGCATGGCCGTCAGTGCGAACCGACTCGAACTGCTGCAGATCGCCGATGCGGTCGCGCGCGAGAAGTCGATCGATCGTCAGATCGTGATCGCCGCCATGGAGGACGCCATCCAGAAGGCGGCCCGCTCGCGCTACGGTTCGGACACGGACGTGCGCGCCGAGATCAACCCGCGCACCGGCGAGATCCGGCTGCAGCGCCTGCTGCAGGTGGTGGAGACCGTCGAGAACGTGTCGACCGAGGTGGACCTCGCCGAGGCGCGCCACCGCAACCCGGCCGCCCGCATCGGCGACTTCATCGCCGAGCCGCTGCCGCCGATCGACTTCGGCCGCATCGCCGCCCAGTCGGCCAAGCAGGTGATCGTCCAGAAGGTGCGCGAGGCCGAGCGCGACCGCCAGTTCGACGAGTTCAAGGATCGCATCGGCGAGATCGTCAACGGCGTGGTCAAGCGCGTCGAATACGGCAACGTCATCGTCGACCTCGGCCGCGGCGAGGCGATCGTGCGCCGCGACGAGCTGATCCCCCGCGAAACCTTCCGCTACGGCGACCGCATCCGCGCGCTCATCTTCGACGTGCGCCGCGAGCAGCGCGGGCCCCAGGTCTTCCTCAGCCGCACCCATCCGCAGTTCATGGCGAAGCTGTTCGCCCAGGAGGTGCCGGAGATCTACGACGGCGTCATCGAGGTGAAGTCGGTCGCCCGCGACCCCGGCTCCCGCGCCAAGATCGCCGTCATCTCCAAGGACAGCTCCATCGACCCGGTCGGCGCTTGCGTCGGCATGCGCGGCAGCCGCGTGCAGGCGGTGGTGCAGGAGCTGCAGGGCGAGAAGATCGATATCATTCCGTGGAACCCGGACGCCGCGACCTTCATCGTCAACGCGCTGCAGCCGGCGGAAGTCTCCAAGGTGGTGCTCGACGAGGACGCCGAGCGCATCGAGGTGGTGGTGCCGGACGAGCAGCTGTCGCTCGCCATCGGCCGCCGCGGCCAGAACGTGCGCCTCGCCAGCCAGCTCACCGGCTGGGCGATCGACATCATGACCGAGGCCGAGGAGAGCGAGCGCCGCCAGAAGGAATTCAACGAGCGCACCGAACTCTTCATGAACGCCCTCAACGTGGACGAGGTCGTCGGCCAGCTGCTCGCCACCGAAGGCTTCGGCTCGGTGGAGGAACTCGCCTACGTGGACCGCGACGAGATCGCCTCCATCGAGGGCTTCGACGACGAGACCGCCGAGGAGATCCAGGCGCGCGCGCTGGAGTTCCTGGACGCCAAGGAGCGCGAACTCGACGAGGAGCGCGTGAAGCTCGGGGTCGCGGACGAACTGAAGGACATCCCGGGCGTGACCACCGCCATGCTGGTGGCCCTCGGCAAGGACGGCGTGAAGACCGTGGAGGATCTCGCCGGCTGCGCCACCGACGATCTCGTCGGCTGGACCGAGCGCAAGGGCGGCGAGGTGACCCGGCACAAGGGCGCCCTGTCGGACCTGGACGTGAGCCGCGCCGACGCGGAGGCGATCGTCATGAACGCGCGCGTGGCGGCCGGCTGGATCGAGGCTCCCGCCGAGGAGGCGGAGACGGACGCCGACGCGGACGCGGATGTGGACGGCGAGGTCGCCGAGGCGGAAGCCCAGAGCGCCTGATCACGGGCGCCCGACGGGGCGCCGGATCGGCGAGGACCAGGCGCCCGGCGGGATGCCGGCGGGCGCGACAGGCGTGAAGAGAGGACGGACGGGAGCATGGCGGCGCGGCGGGACGACTCCGAAAGGACCTGTCTGGTGACGCGCGCCACCGGTCCGACCGCCGGCCTCATCCGGTTCGTCCGCGCCCCGGACGGCCAGGTGGTGCCGGACTTGAGGGCGAAGCTGCCGGGCCGCGGCGTCTGGATCAGCGGGCGCCGGGCCGTGGTGGCCGAGGCGGTTCGCAAGCGGGTGTTCTCCCGCGGGTTCAAGGTCGAGACCGAGGCCCCGGCGGACCTGCCGGACCTGGTGGACCGGCTCTTGGCCGAGGCCGCGCTCGGGTCGCTTTCCATGGCCCGCAAGGCCGGGAAGGTGGTGACCGGGTTCGGCAAGGTGACGAGCGCCCTCGCGAGGGGGCAGGCGGTCGCCGTGGTCCACGCGATCGAGGCCGCCGACGACGGGCGGCGCAAGGTGGCGCAGGTGATGCGACGCCGCGCGCGCTCCGAGGCGGGCCTCGACGAGGACGACGCGGACGGTGAAGATTTGGAAGACGACGACCTCGACGATGAAGACTTCGACGACGAGGACTTCGACGACGAGGATCAGAACGGGGACCATCGGGACGGGGAGGCCGGCATCGGCCAGCCGTCCCGGGAGGATCCGGCCATCGACCCGGCGGCCATGCCGCGGGTGATCGGCGGGATCTTCACGAGCCGAGAATTGGATTTGGCATTGGGCGGCGCAAATGTGATACATGCTGCACTGCTCGCCGGCGGAGCGAGCACCAGCTTCCTCCAAAACGCCGCCGCGCTGGCCCGATACAGGGGCGTGGCGCAGGACACGGACTGGACAGCGGGCCTTTGAGACGAAGGACCCCGCGGCACGATTGGTCAATGGGCGCGGATGCGAGGCCTCTTGACCGGCGAGGATAGAGCACACGTATGAGCGATACGAAGAACACTGACGACAAGACCCTGAGCGTCGCCCCGAAGAAGGCGACCCTGTCCCTCGGCCGGCGCACCGTCGAGCAGGGGACCGTCCGGCAGAGCTTCAGCCACGGGCGGACGAAGGCTGTCGTCGTGGAGAAGAAGAAGAGCCGCGGCCCCGGCCATGGCGAGGGAGCGCCGGCGCCGTCCCAGACGGCCGCGCCCGCCCGCGCCGAGCAGTCGCCGCAGCGCGGCGAGCCGCGCCGCGACCAGGGCGGCCAGCCGCGCCCGCAGGACCGGCGTCCCAACGCCGGCGGCATGGTGCTGCGCTCCCTGTCGCAGGACGAGATGGAGGCCCGTCAGCAGGCGCTGGCCCAGGCCCTCGCCCGTGACGCCGAGGAGAAGCGCCGCGCCGCCGAGGAGGCGCGCCGCCGGGTCGAGGAAGAGGCCCGCCGCAAGATAGAAGAGGAAGAGCGCGCCCGCCGCGAGGCCGAGGAGGCGCGTCTTCGCGCCGAGGCCGAGGCCCGCGCCGCCGAGGAGGCCGCCGAACGGGCCGCCAACGCCCCGGCGCTCGCGGCGCAGCCCGCCGCCCAAGCGCCTGCCGCCGCCCCGGACGCGTCCGCGCCGGCCGCGGAGCCGGCCGTCACGTCCGTCCGCCTGACGGGCACCGAATCCAAGCGCCCGCCGGTGATCGAGATCCCGTCGCCGGCGCGGCCGAAGCCGGCCGCCGCCGCGACCCCGGGCGCCCCGGCCGCCGCCGCCGACGAGGACGACGAGAGCCCGCGCGGCCGCACCGCCGCCTCGGCGGTGAAGAAGGCGCGCGTGCCGGCCCCGGCGCCGGTCAAGCGCGCCGAGGAGGACCGCCGCAAGGGCCGCCTCACCATCACGGCCGCGCTGACGGACGACGAGGGCGAGCGCTCCCGCTCGCTCGCCGCGCTCCGCCGCCGCCGCGAGAAGGAGAAGCGCGCCCAGCAGTCCGGCCCGCGCGAGAAGGTCATGCGCGAGGTGGTGCTGCCGGAGGCGATCACCATCCAGGAGCTCGCCAACCGCATGGCCGAGCGCGCGGTCGACGTCATCCGCCTGCTGATGAAGCAGGGCCAGATGCTGAAGATCAACGACGTGATCGACGCCGACACGGCGGAACTGGTCGCGACGGAGATGGGCCACACGGTCAAGCGCGTGTCGGAGTCCGACGTGGAGGAGGGCCTGTTCGCGGCCCCCGACGCCGCCGCCGACACGGTCTCCCGGCCGCCGGTCGTCACCATCATGGGTCACGTGGACCACGGCAAGACGTCGCTCCTCGACGCCCTGCGCCAGGCCAACGTGGCGGCCGGCGAAGCGGGTGGCATCACCCAGCACATCGGCGCCTACCAGGTGGAGATGAACGGCCAGAAGGTCACCTTCATCGACACCCCGGGCCACGCCGCCTTCACGGCGATGCGCGCCCGCGGCGCCAAGGTGACCGACATCGTGGTGCTTGTGGTGGCCGCCGACGACGGCGTGATGCCGCAGACCATCGAGGCCATTGCCCACGCCAAGGCGGCGGGCGTGCCGATGATCGTGGCCATCAACAAGATCGACAAGCCGGACGCCAAGCCCGAGCGCGTGCGCACGGAACTGCTGCGCTACGAGGTGCAGGTGGAGTCCATGGGCGGCGACATCCTCGAGGTGGAGGTGTCGGCGACCAAGCGGATGAACCTCGACAAGCTGCTCGAGGCCATCCTGCTGCAGTCCGAGGTGCTCGAGCTCAAGGCCAACCCGGACCGGGCCGCCGAGGGCATCGTGGTCGAGGCCAAGCTCGACAAGGGTCGCGGCCCGGTGGCGTCCGTGCTGGTGGAGCGCGGCACCCTGAAGGTCGGCGACATCGTGGTGGCGGGCTCCGAGTGGGGCCGCGTGCGCGCGCTCCTCGACGACCACGGCCGCACCGTCCCGACCGCCGGCCCGTCCATGCCGGTCGAGGTCCTGGGCTTCCAGGGCACGCCGGACGCGGGCGACCGCGTCGCGGTGGTGGAGAACGAGGCCCGCGCCCGCGAGATCACCGAATACCGCATCCGCCTGAAGCGCGAGAACATGCAGAAGCGCGTGTCCGGCGCCCGCGGCTCGCTCGAGCAGATGATGAGCAAGCTCCAGACCGCCGGTCGCAAGGAGTTCCCGCTCGTCGTCAAGACCGACGTGCAGGGCTCGCTGGAGGCGATCATCGGGGCGCTCGACAAGCTCGGCAACGAGGAGGTCGCGGCCCGCATCATCCACGGCGGCGTCGGCGGCGTGACCGAGTCCGACGTGACCCTCGCGGAAGCGTCCGACGCGGCCATCATCGGCTTCAACGTGCGCGCCAACGCCCAGGCCCGCCAGGCGGCGGAGCGGTCCGGCATCGAAATCCGCTACTACAACATCATCTACAACCTCGTGGATGACGTGAAGGCGGCCATGTCGGGCCTCCTCAGCCCCGAACGCCGGGAGACCTTCCTCGGCAACGCCGAGATCCTGGAGATCTTCAACATCACCAAGGTCGGCAAGGTCGCCGGCTGCCGGGTGGTGGAAGGCGTGGTCGAGCGCGGCGCCAGCGTCCGCCTCATCCGCGACAACGTGGTGATCCACGAGGGCAAGCTCGGCACCCTGAAGCGCTTCAAGGACGACGTCCGGGAAGTGCACGCCGGCCAGGAATGCGGCATGAACTTCGAGAACTACCAGGACATGCGCGCCGGGGACGTGATCGAGTGCTTCCGCGTCGAGGAGATCGCGCGGACGCTCTGACGCCCGCGCATCGAGCCTGAACCAGACGGGACGGCGCCCGGCGGACGACCCCGCCGGCGCCGCCCGACCCCGGGCCCGGACCCGAACAGCCGACGTGAGCCGGTCTCCGCATGCCCGCGAGGGCGGCGGCGCGGCATCGTCCGACGCCCGCGGGACGAGGCCGGCCCGGCCGGCGGCCGACCGCGCCGGGGCCCGAACGGAATCGAGAGACCATGAGCAAGCACGCCTCCCGTGGCCGGGACACCGCCCGCGGCCCTTCCCAGCGCCAGCTTCGCGTCGGCGAACTGATCCGCCACGCCATCGCGGACCTCCTGTCCCGTGGCGAGATCATGGACGAGGCGGTCACGGCGCTGATGATCACCGTTCCGGAGGTTCGCATCTCGCCGGACCTGAAGAACGCCACCGTCTTCGTCACCCCCCTCGCCGGCGGCGACCCGGCGGCGGCCGTGAAGGCCCTGGAGCGCAACAAGCGGTGGATCCGCGGCCAGGTGGCCACCCGGATCAATCTCAAGTACGCGCCGGACCTCGTCTTCCGGTTCGACGACCGCTTCGAGGAGAGCGCCCGGATCGACGCCCTCCTGCGCAGCCCCGAGGTGCGCCAGGACCTCGGGCCCGACGACGAGACCGCCGAAGACTGACCGCGCGATCCTCTTCAAGGCGCGCCCATCCCGCATCCGCCGCGCGCCGGTCCGATCCCGGCCGGGCGAACCGACGAGATCACCCATGTCCCGCAAGAAGAAGCCCAACACCGTCCACGGCTGGATCGTGCTCGACAAGCCCGTGGGGATGACCTCCACCCAGGCGGTGGGGGCGATCAAGCGCCTGTTCGGCACCTCCAAGGCCGGGCACGCCGGCACGCTGGACCCGCTCGCCTCCGGCCTTCTGCCGATCGCCCTCGGCGAGGCCACGAAAACCGTCCCGTTCGTGCAGGACGGCCGCAAGCTCTACGCCTTCACGGTCCGCTGGGGCGAGGAGACCTCGACGGACGACACCGAAGGCCCGGTGATCGCCACCTCGGACGCGCGGCCGACCGCCGACGACATCGACGCGGTGCTGGACGAGTTCGAGGGCGAGATCCTGCAGACGCCGCCCGCCTTTTCGGCCATCAAGGTCAACGGCGAGCGCGCCTACGACCTCGCGAGGGACGGCGAGGAGGTGGTGCTGGAGGC
The DNA here is from genome assembly GCF_013839525.1 of Chthonobacter rhizosphaerae. Classification (GTDB taxonomy): domain Bacteria; phylum Pseudomonadota; class Alphaproteobacteria; order Rhizobiales; family Pleomorphomonadaceae; genus Chthonobacter; species Chthonobacter rhizosphaerae. Next base: position 93,155 of record NZ_JACDIS010000011.1, on the reverse strand, counting down.
CCGCCCGGTGACCATCCACCGGATCGACCTGGTGGCGACGCCCGACGCCGACACGGCGGTGTTCGAGGCCGAATGCGGCAAGGGCACCTACGTGCGGGCGCTCGCCCGCGACATCGGCCGCCGGCTCGGCACCCGGGGCCACGTGACGGCGCTCCGGCGCCTGGCGGTCGGCCCCTTCGGCGAAGCCGACATGATTCCGCTGGACACATTGCGCGACTTTTGGCAAGAGGACCCGGCTGACGGCCGTCTGGCCGCCGCACTCCGCCCCGTCGAGACCGCGCTGGACGACATCCCGGCCCTGGCCGTGACGGCGACGGACGCCAACCGGTTGCGCTCCGGCCAGCCGGTTCTCTTGCGCGGACGGGACGCTCCCGCCTTCGAAGGACCCGCCTACGCGACCTGCCAGGGGCAGCTCGTCGCGTTCGGGGACGTCGAGCGAGGCGAGCTCCACCCGAGGCGCGTCTTCAACCTGACCGCCGCCTGACGGCGCGGTCGACCCAGCCTAGAAGGATCCGACGATGTCGATCACGGCCGAGCGCAAGGCTGCGCTCATCAAGGACTATGGCACCAAGGACGGCGACACCGGGTCGCCGGAAGTGCAGGTGGCGATCCTCTCCGAGCGCATCGCCAACCTGACCGAGCACTTCAAGACCCACGGCAAGGATAACCATTCCCGCCGCGGCCTCCTGAAGCTGGTGAGCCAGCGCCGCCAGCTGCTCGACTACCTGAAGAAGTCGAGCGAGGAGCGCTACGCGACGCTCATCGGCCGCCTCGGCCTGCGCCGCTGACGGTTCGACGGGCGGGGAGCGACCTTCACGGTCGCGCTCCGCCCGTCGGTGTTTTTGGACGATTTGAACGCCCTCGCGCCGAAAACGTGCTATGGGCGTTCGTCAGGCGGTTTCCGCACGCGGCGGACACCCCCGAACCGGCGACCAGCGCCGATCCCCGACTGTCGAGAGCACCGGGATCGAGGCCCGTCGCCGCCACCCGGCGCGTTCGGCCATGGGGCAGGATTGCCGGACGCTTCGCCGCCGATCGCCGGCCCGAAGCGTCCCGCCGTCTTGCCCGTGGTCCGCGGCGCCGGATCCCACGACAAGACAGGAACGATCCATGTTCGATATCCAGAAGGTCGAGATCGAGTGGGCCGGGCGCCCGCTGACCCTCGAGACCGGGCGCGTCGCCCGCCAGGCCGACGGCTCCGTGCTGGCCACCTACGGCGAGAGCACCGTGCTCGCCACCGTCGTCTCGGCCAAGGAGCCGAAGCCCGGCCAGGACTTCTTTCCGCTGACCGTCAACTACCAGGAGAAGGCGTTCGCCGCCGGCAAGATCCCGGGCGGCTACTTCAAGCGCGAAGGCCGTCCGTCCGAGCACGAGACGCTGACCTCGCGCCTGATCGACCGCCCGATCCGCCCGCTCTTCCCGGACGGGTACAAGAACGACACCCAGGTGATCGTCACGACGCTCTCCCACGACATGGAGAACGCGCCGGACATCCTCGCCATGGTGGCGGCCTCCGCGGCGCTCACGCTCTCCGGCGTCCCCTTCATGGGCCCGATCGGCGGCGCCCGCGTCGGTCTCATCGACGGCGCCTTCGTGCTGAACCCGCCGGTCGACTCCATGGCCGACTCCAAGCTGGACCTCGTGGTCGCCGGCACCCATGACGCGGTGCTGATGGTGGAGTCCGAGGCCAAGGAGCTGGACGAGGACACCATGCTGAAGGCCGTAATGTTCGGCCATCAGGGCTTCCAGCCGGTGATCGACGCCATCATCCGCCTGGCCGAGCGCGCCGCCAAGGAGCCGCGCGACTTCACCGCCCCGGACTTCTCGGCCATCGAGCAGCGGATGCTGGAGATCGCCGAGACGGATCTGCGCGACGCCTACAAGATCACCCGCAAGCAGGACCGCTACGCCGCCGTCGACGCCGCCAAGGCGAAGGTGATGGCCGCCTTCTTCCCCGAGGGCGCGGAGCCGGAGTTCTCCAAGGAGCAGGTGGCGTCGGTCTTCAAGGACCTGCAGGCGAAGATCGTCCGCTGGAACATCCTGGACACGGGCCTGCGCATCGACGGCCGCGACCTGAAGACCGTCCGCCAGATCGTCGCCGAAGTCGGCGTCCTGCCCCGCGCCCACGGCTCGGCCCTGTTCACCCGCGGCGAGACGCAGGCCCTGGTGGTCGCGACCCTCGGCACCGGCGAGGACGAGCAGTTCGTGGACGCCCTGGAAGGCACCTACAAGCAGAACTTCCTTCTGCACTACAACTTCCCGCCTTATTCGGTGGGCGAGACCGGCCGCATGGGCTCCCCGGGCCGCCGCGAGATCGGCCACGGCAAGCTCGCCTGGCGCGCCATCCGGCCGATGCTGCCGGAGAAGCACGAGTTCCCCTACACCATCCGCGTGGTGTCGGAGATCACCGAGTCGAACGGCTCCTCGTCCATGGCCACCGTCTGCGGCTCGTCGCTGGCGCTGATGGACGCGGGCGTGCCGCTGAAGGCCGCCACCGCCGGCATCGCCATGGGCCTGATCAAGGAAGGCGAGCGCTTCGCCGTCCTGTCGGACATCCTTGGTGACGAGGATCATCTCGGCGACATGGACTTCAAGGTGGCCGGAACGTCCCAGGGCATCACCTCCCTGCAGATGGACATCAAGATCACCGGCATCACCGAGGAGATCATGAAGGTGGCGCTCGAGCAGGCCAAGGGCGGCCGCGAGCACATCCTCAATGAGATGGCCAAGGCCATCACCGGCGCCCGCGCCGAGCTCGGCGAGTTCGCGCCGCGCATCGAGGTGATGAAGATCCCGACCGACAAGATCCGCGAAGTGATCGGCACCGGCGGCAAGGTCATCCGCGAGATCGTGGAGAAGACCGGCGCCAAGATCGACATCCAGGACGACGGCACCGTCAAGTTCGCCTCCAGCGACATGAAGGCCATCCAGGCCGCCATGAACTGGGTGAAGGGCATCGCGGCCGAGCCGGAGATCGGCGCGGTCTACGAGGGCACCGTCGTGAAGGTCGTCGACTTCGGCGCCTTCGTGAACTTCTTCGGCTCCCGCGACGGTCTCGTCCACGTCAGCCAGCTCGCCCCGCAGCGCGTCCAGAACGTCAAGGACGTGGTGAAGGAAGGCGACAAGGTCTGGGTGAAGCTCGTCGGCTTCGACGAGCGCGGCAAGGTGCGCCTGTCCATGAAGGTGGTGGACCAGGCGACCGGCCAGGAGATCAAGGCGGACGAGCGCGCCGAGGGCTGAGGCTCCCGGATCGTCGATCCCCGACAATCGAGGGCCGGTGCGGGCTGATCCCGCGCCGGCCCTTTTCGTCCCGGCCACCGCGGCTCGCCGCCACGGCCGCACTTGACTTCCAGCGCGTCCGGCCCCTTCATGCGGCCGCGCTCAAGACCGGTCCATCAGCCTCCATGTCCACGAACAAGATCCCCGTCGACACCACCCGCTTCTCCGGCACCGACGCAATCCTGTCCGCCGTGGGCGCGACGCTCCTGATCGTGACGGAGATGCTGGGCGCCGTCTTCGCCTTCGCCTGGGCGATCGGCGGCCTGCTCGGCATCGGCGACACGGCGACCTACGTGCTGATGGCGGCGGTGGGCGTTCCGGGCGTGCTGGCGTCCCTGTCGCTGACCCGGCGCATCCTGCGGGTCGAGACGCACCTGCGCAAGGCCCCGCCGCAGGCCTGATCGCATCTCAGGGCATTCCGATATCAAGAAAAAGCCGGGCGCCCCGTCGGAACGGGTCACCCGGCCTTGCTCCGGCCGGCGCGTTGCGCCGACCGCTTCGGATCCCGTCGCCGCTTGGGCTTACTCGATCACCTGGATCACCTGGCGGGTCTGCGGCTCCACGATGACGCGCTGGTTGTTCACGATGGCGTAGCGGTACTGGGTGTACTGCGGCACCTCGTAGAGCGTCACGGTCTGCGGCAGCGGCTGGCCGACGACGACCTGCTCCTGCACCTGGACCGAGGGAACCTGCTGCTGGACCACGTACTCGCGGACCTCGGCCTCGGGCGGAGCCACGATGGAGCCGAGCGCGGCACCGGCGACGCCGCCGACCGCGGCACCCACCGGACCGCCCACGATGGCGCCGGTGACGGCGCCGCCGGCGGCGCCGCTGACGGTGCCTTCCTGAGCAGAGGCCGCTGAGGCGGCGAACGAAACCATAAGGGCGGCGAGAACGGTAGCCGTCTTCTTCATGATGAAAGCCTTTCCTCTCACGTTGTCACGGCGGAACAACGGTGGCGGCGGGCGTTGGTTCCTTGACGCCTGCGGACGAAGACTTTCGATGGTGAAGGGAATAAGTTGCCGGTGCGGCCGTTGGAGCCGCCGGTCCGCCGTCGATTTGTTCATGAAGCGGCGTGACGGTGGCTGAAAGCGCGGCGAGGCCGGCGCCGGCCTGACCGCCGGGAAGAGGAGCCGGCGCTCGCCGCGCCGACCCCTCGGTTCGTGAACTCCCGGTCAGATCCGCGCGACCACCGGCTCCGGCCGGGCGGCCGCGGCCTCGGCGGGGCTTCTCGCCAGGTCCGCCAGGATGCGGTCGGCCATCTCGTTGCCGTCGCGGACGGCGTAGTTGGTGCCGCGGTCCATGGGGTAGATCTGGGAGAAGTTGCACATCAGCACGCCCGGGCAGGGGGTCTGATAGGGCAGGAGCTTGTTCTCCTCGAAGCCGATGTCGACGATATGCTGGGCGTTGCGCAGGCGGAACACGGCGTCGTCCACCACCTGTCCCGGGTCGAACTCGGGAAAGATCGTCTTCAGTTCGGCATACCAGCGCCGCTTCAGATCGGCCGGATCCATCGACATGTACTCGTGCTCGGCGGGCACATAGTCGCCGATGTAGTAGATGTTGAGGCCGCCGAACTTCTCGGCGCCGACCAGGTTGCTGAGGCTGAGGAAGACCACGAACGGCGCGTTCGGCGTGTTCACGTTGTGCCAGTAGTAGGGCGTGATCTTCTGCGGCGTGGCGAACACCTGGACGCAGGCGTCCAGGTAGTCGATCGACCGGAGCTTGCGGAAGTAGGCGGGGTCCCGATCCTCGTAGGCGGGCATCATGGCGGCGAGCACGTTGCTCGGCACGGTCGCCAGCACCCGGTCGAAGCGCTCCTCCCCGGAACCGGTCGCGACGACAACCTGGCCGCCGTCGTTCCGCAGGCTCGACACCCGGGTGTCGAGGCGGACGTCGACGCCGCGCTCCGCGAGCCGCTTCATGAGGGCGTCGGTGATCACCCGGAACCCGCCGTCGAAATAGCCGAGCGCCTCGCCGATCTTCGGGTCGCGGCTGTCCACGCGCTGCTTCACGCGGCCCCACAGCCACGACATGGTGACCTTGTCGTAGTAGCGGTCGAACTTGCCGCGCAGGAGCGGCTCCCAGATCACGTCGGTCACCCGCCGGCCGGCGTTCTTGCGCAGCCATTCCAGCGCCGTGATGGTGCTGAGCTTGCGCCAGTTCTTCACCCGCTGCAGGTAGAGCACGGTCACGCCCGCCCGGATGCGGTCGGCGAGGCTGATCGGCGTGAAGCGGATCAGGTCCGTCGGCGACATCATCGGGTAGAGCACGCCGTCGTAATAGGTGGAGACGGACGAGGGGTGGAAGGTCAGCTTGTCCGTGAGGCCGAGCTCGTCCACGAGCGACAGGATGTGGGCGTCGGTCTTGTAGAGGAAGTGATAGGCCTTCTCGACCGGATGGCCGGCGAGGGTGAAGCCCGCCGCGAGGCCGCCGACCTCGCTGCCGCTCTCGAAGACGGTGACCCTGGCACCCGCGTTGGCGAGCCGGTAGGCGGCGACGAGGCCGGTGATGCCGCCCCCGATGATGCCGATGGATGGTGTGCTCACGAGGCTGACTTCTCCAATTCCAGATCGAGGACCTTCGGCTTGTGGAAGGTGATCCGCGAGTTGAGCAGATACTGGATGGCGAACACCACCGGCAGCGACAGGATCTTGCCGGCGTTGGCGCCGAGGCCCTCGTAGGCGGCGAGCTCGATCACCCCGTAGCCGGCGAGGTAGCCGATGGTCGCCACCACCACGAAGGAGGCGAGGCGGAGCGCCACGTGGTCGGTGGTGCGGAAGTTGTGGCGCGCGTTGAACGCGAAGCTGAACAGCACCGAGGTCGGCACCGAGATCGAGTGGGCCACGACCGCGGAGGTTCCGGCGCCGTTGTAGAGGAGGAGGAAGAGCACCACGTCGAGACCGGAGGCGGTGGCGCCGATCACCAGATACTTCAGGAGGTGCTGGTGCTGGACGGCGCGGGTCCTGGCCTGCGTCCAGATCGTGTCCGCGGCGGACCGGGAGGTCGGGGGAGAAGGGGGCATCATGAGCATCCTTGAACGGACGGAGTGCGACCGCCGACGCCCCGCCCGGCCCCGGAACGGGACGGGCGCGGCGCCATCCGGCGGCCGGTTGAGGGACGGCTCGCGCCCGCGGTCACGGCGCGCGACCCCAGACGAGCATCTTGGTGGCCACGAAGTTCCACACCACGGTGATCAGCGCGCCCGCGATGGCCGGCACCAGGTAGAGGAGGTCGGCGTAGACGTCGTGGATCATGGAGGCGACGCCCACGTTGGCGAACACCCCCACCGAGCAGACCAGGCTGAAGATCACGAAGCCGCGCCAGAAGCGCAGGCCCTTCAGGGTGGCGTCGTTGTAGGTGATGAGGTTGTTGACCGTGAAGTTGAAGAACATCGACCCCACGGTGGCGATCAGCTGGGAGGTCACGAACGAGGCGTGGAACAGGTCGTGCGCCGGCACCAGGAGCATCAGATGCACCAGGATGCCGAGGCTGTTGATGAGGGCGAACGACAGGAAGCGCGCCGGCACGTGGATGACGCGCCCGATGGTCTTCTCCAGGAAGAACAGCAGGAAGTCGTACATCACCCGCCGGTCGAGCTTGGACTCCCCCTGCGCCCTCGCGCGGAAGCGGAACGGCACCTCCTCGACCCGCGGCCGGGGTTCGGCCGACGTGATGACGTCGAGCAGGATCTTGAAGCCGAGCGCGGACAGGTCCGGCAGGGCCCGCTTCAGCGTCTCGCGGCGCATGGCGAAGAAGCCGGTCAGCGGGTCGGTCAGGTCGAGGCCGAACAGCCGGTTGGCGAGGGCGATGCCGGTGTTGCTGATCTTCACCCGCCGCTCCGTCCCAAGGCCCTCCTCGACGCCGTCGCCGAGGAAGCGGCTCGCCGCCACCACGTCGGCCTCGCCGGACGCGACGCGGCGATAGAGCTCCGGTAGCACCGCCTCGTCATGCTGCATGTCGCCGTCCATGACGGCGATCACGTCCGCGGCGGCGGCGAGCGCGCCTTCCACCACGGCCGACGAGAGGCCGCGCCGATTGTGCCGCGAGATCAACCGGACGCGCCGGTCCGTGCGCGCCAGCCCGCGCACCACGTCCGCCGTGTTGTCCGGCGAGGCGTCGTCGACGAAGATCACCTCCCAGCCGATGCCCGCCAGGACCCGCTCCAGGCTGGCGACGACCGCCCCCACATTGTCCCGTTCGTTGTAGGTCGGCACCACCACGGAGAGCTGGATGCCGGGCGCCGCCGCCTCTGTCGCCACGTCCGTCGGGGATCCGCGGCCGAGGACGCCGCCGGGTGGGACGGTGACCGGATCACGCGCGACAGGCCGGGTCTGAACCGTTTCCATGATGCTGATGTCCTTAACAGTTCGCGGGTATCCGCCCGCACGCGGGTCCGCCGCGAGGCGGATCGAGCACGGCTCAGACGATCGCGTCGTGCCCCCGGGGCCCGGCGGAACCGGATCCGCGCGATGGGTTCGTCAGCTTCGAGGCGCGCACCGTCCGGAACCGACGTTCGGCCGAAGGGCGCAGGGCAAAGGGTTTCTGTTTAATAATCAAAGACAACAATCTATTCTGGCCGCGGGTCTAGCCGGAGGCCCGGCGGACCGGGCCGAGGGACCGGCGCCCGGGGTGCCGAGCGCCGGCGCCGGTCCGCGACGGACCCGCGACGGCGGGAAGTCGCTCGTCCAGGCGCGGAAAGACCCGACCTTCCGACGGTGTGGCATGACTGACCCGCATGGAGTCTCCACGATGCTAGTGGCCGGTTCCGCGCACGCGCGACGAGATGCGAGGCAGCAACGGCCGGGGACCGCGGCGGACAATAGGATAAATAAATTGTAAAGTCACCATATGTTGCCGGGCAGCAACTTGAGCGGAGCCGGTGGAACTGACGATTCGGCTGCGGATCCGCCGCCCGTTTCGCTGCCTGCACCGTTCCTTCTCGGCGTTTCCTTCAGTGGCGGCTCCGCCCCGGCTCGTCGGCCGGGATCACCGGTCCGACGCTCCGGCGCCCGCCTCGAGGTCCAGGACCCCGTCGAGGGCCGGAGGCCGGCCCTCCCGGTCCGCGCGTCAAAGGGCGAGAAGCATCAGGAGGAGGATCACGCCTCCGCACAGCCAGCTGATCCGGTCCCGCAGGGCGAACAGCACCGGATCCTCGTTGAGCTCGCCGCGGTTGGCCAGGAAGAGGACCCGGGACACCCAGTAGAGCTGCACCACGTAGGTGATCCGCAGCACGTCCGGATGGGCGTAGAGCATTTCCACCTGGTCGGCGTTCAGATAAAGGGCCACCACCAGCACCGACAGGTAGCCGGACGCGGCGGCGAGCGGCAGCAACAGCCGCATGTCCTCGAACCGGTAGCCGCGCCCGGCGGGGGGCGCCCGGCCTTCCCGCTCCCGCGCCGAAAGTTCGGCGTAGCGCTTGGCGACGGCGAGCGAGAGGAACAGGAACAGGCAGAGCATCAGGAGCCAGTCCGACACCGCAACGCCGGTGGCCGCCCCGCCGCCGAGCACCCGCAGCGCATAGAGCCCCGCGAGCGTCACCACGTCCACGAACACCTTGCGCTTCAGGACGGTCGAATAGGCGACGGTGGCCGCCATGTAGACGGCCAGATGGCCGAGGAAGGCGGCGGGCAGCGCGATGGCCGCCACGGTGACGGCGGTCGCCAGCAGGCCGGCGGCCATCAGCGCCCCCTGGCCGACCGGCAGGGCGCCGGACGCGAACGGCCGCCGGCGCTTGGTCGGGCTCGCCCGGTCGCACTTGAGGTCCAGGAGGTCGTTGAGCGCATAGGCGCTCGACGCCGCCAGCGAGAAGCACAAGAAGGCGAGGCCCGCCGCCGCCAGGGTGGAGGCCGACAGGGCGTGGCCGAGCACGACGGGCAGGAACACCAGGGCGTTCTTGGCCCACTGATGGGTTCGAAGCGCCCGCACGACGGCGAGGGCGCGCGTCCGCGTCGGGGAGGGCGCGCCGGTGTCGTCGCCGTCGTCACGCACGAAGAGCAGCGTTCGTGCCCCGCGCCGGACCGAAGCGGCGCCCTCGAACCGGACGAGGGCGTCGAACCGCCCCGGACCGAGCGCGTCGGCGGCCGCCTCGACGGCGGTTCCATGACCGGAGGTGTCGAGCACGCCCGCCGCGCCGAGGCGCCGGGCGAGCGCCTCCACCTGGCGCCGGTCGGCCGCGGAAGCGAGCAGCACCCGGCGCCCCGCCGCGACCGCGGCGCGGATCTCCGCCTCCGCGCGCGGATGGAGCGGCACGTCGTCGAGCGGACCCAGGCGGTCGTTGACCTCCGCCTCCAGCCGGCGGGCGCCCTTGAAGGCCCAGAGCAGCATGTGCGGCACGGACCGGGGCTGGTCCGACGCCAGGCGCAGCACGGCCTCGTGGAGAAGGGGCGAACGGACCAGCGCGCCGTCCACGTCGACCACGAGCGGCAGGTCGGAGCCGACGTCCTCGACCGGCGCGAAAGCGTCTGGCGGCGCGGTCCGGCGCGCGAGCTGCGGCATCGTCATGCGGATCGTCGTCCTGTCGGATGGGTCCGACAATCCATAGAACAGATGGCATGAATTCGCCGTTAAGCCGCCGACATCCCCGGACCGCCGGGTCGGCCGCTGGGGTCGCCGGTCGCCGTCAGGTCTTCGGCACCAGGACCAGCGAGGGGAAGCGCCGCTCGATGGTGTAGTTCTCCAGGATCGCCTGCTCGAGCGCCTCGGGCACCAGGTTCTTGTCGAAGAAGTCGTCCTGCAGCTGGAGGCGGCCGTAGTAGCGGGTGCGGATCCGCTCCATCAGCAGGTCCGGCGTCACCCGGCCGGTCTTCAGCTTCTGGCCGTAGTTGAAGAACTCCAGCTCCAGAGGCTTGCCGGCCCAGAAGCACATGGACAGCATGTGGCAGGCGACCGGCCCGTCCGTTCTGGCGAGGCTGTCGATGAGGTCCACGTAGTGGGCTTCCCGCGCGCCCACCCAGCGCCAGTGGTTGTGGGCGCCGTTGGCGGTCGTGGTGCCGGCCAGAAGCGGCGCGCAGAGGAGGGCCGTCATGAGGGCGAGGGCCGTCCCGGGCGCGTATCCGGCCATGGCCAGGTGCTCGCCCATCACGACCGAGAGCATCATCAGCGACACCGCGGTGGCCAGAACCACGTCGAAGAGGGCGTTGAAGTTGACGCCTTCGCCGCCGAGGGCGGGCACCCCCACCAGGAGGCCGACCGCGTAGACGAGGAGGATCAGCCGTGTCCCGGGATCGCGCCACCGGAGGACCGCCAGGACGGCGACGGCGATGCCGAACGGCGCGAACGCCTCCGCCAGTTCGCCGATCATGCGCTTCATGAGGCCGGGATCGAACACGCGGGCGTGCAGAAGCACGCTGCGGAACACGGAGGGGCCGTAGGCGAGCCAGCCCGCCAGCAGGCTCGCCACCGTCGCGGCCGCGCCGGTGAGGCAGAAGACGAGGAGCGCGCGCCGGTCGTGGATGGCGAGCCAGATCGCGACCGCGAGCGGCATGACCACCAGGTTGTGCTTCACGAGCCCGCCGGCGAACAGCAGAAGGGTCGCCACCACCAGCCGCCCGGCGCCCGGCACCAGGGTCGAGCCGGTCACCAGCACGGCGAGACCGCCCATCTGCAGCGCGTGGCCGAACCATTGCGGGTCGTTCATGGCCGTGTAGTTGTTGAACCACATGCCCGCGTAGATCAGGAGCACCAGGGGCGCCGCCAGGGCCACGTAGCCGTTGCGCGTCAGCGCCCGCGTGACGATGCCGAGATTGACGGCGGTGACGAGGAGGCTGAGAGCGGACAGCACCCGCCCGGCGACCAGCGGGTCGTCCACCACGAGCGTCACCAGGGCGATCGCGTAATAGGAGAGCGGCGGGTAGTTGTTGGTGACGAGCGCGTCGAGATCCGGATAGAGCGGCGTGCCGGCCAGAACCGCGGCCGTGTGATAGGCGTTGTAGCCCTCGTTGTAGTTCAGCGGGATCTTGAGGGCGATCTGGCCGAACGGCACGGACATCAGGATCGCCGCGACGCCGAAGAGGGCGAGAAGCACGATCGCCTTCAGGGCGAGTTCGAAACCCGGGTTCCGGGCCAGATCCAGATCCACGCGTGCGTTCATGATGTCCCCGGGCGCGATTGCCGGGACATTAAACATTCAATTCCTACATAGCAATTGGCCGGCCTGATCCGACGGATGCAGATCGGGACCGGTTGTTCGTTGTCCCTCGCGCCCGACCGCCCGGTGCCAACCGACGGTGCCCAGGCAGCTTCCGGAGCCGCTTTCACCTGACGATCGGGGCGTTGTCCCGATTCTGGCCGCTCCCGCACTCGGAGCGGACGGTACTTGGGCGGCGATCACGTACGGCTCCGTCCCTCGAGGGACGGCCGGTGACATGTGGTCGTACGACAGAAGCGTGCCCAAAGACGCTCTGAAGGCGGAGACCCCTTCGCGGGTGGGTGCGTTCGCCGGATGCGGCGTCAGTGCGGAAGGGAGGTTGGTGGAGCCAAGGGGAGTCGAACCCCTGACCTCTTGAATGCCATTCAAGCGCTCTCCCAACTGAGCTATGGCCCCACTCGAGGTCGCCGGTCCCGAGGGATCGGCTTCAACGTCGCTCGCCGTTTCCGGCGCCGCCGGTTTGGGTACCGGCTCGACGCGCCGGGATATACGAAGCAACGGATCGCCGATCAAGTCCTTTTTTCGCCGTCGACCCAATCGGCCCCGGGCCCGGCGGAAAACGGCAGGAATCCCGGCGGCGCCGGTTCCCGCCCGGCCGCGCCCGCCAGCGCTCCCCCGGGTTTCGACAGGGCCACGATGCTGATCCGGCGCAAGAAAAAAGAGCGCGAGGGTCGCTCGCGCTCTTGCGGGGATTCGTCGATGGCCCTGACGGCCAGGAAGCGCCCGGACGGGCGGCGCGCGGTCAGCGCTCCTCCTCGTCCTCCACGTCGCCGATGATGTCGGACACGTCGCCTTCGTCTTCCTCGTCCTCCTCCAGGAAGGTGTCGTCGACTTCGGCGTCGTCCTCGATCTCCGCGTCCTCGATGTCGGGCACGTCGTCGCCGTCCGCGTCCTCCGCGTCCTCCAGGGACACGAACTCCGGACCCGCCTCGACGATGTCCTCTTCCTCGTCCTCGGCATCCTCGTCGGCGACCGCGGCCGACGGACGCGCCTTGGCGATCAGATGCGGGTCGAAGGGCGCGCCGCAGCGCGGGCACAGGATGGGGCTGCGGTTCAGGTCGTAGTATTTGGCGCCGCAGCTCGGGCAGAGGCGCTTGGTCCCAAGTTCCGGTTTCGCCACGGGCTTGACCTCAAGAATTAGACGGGGGAAGGGCTGGGATTCGGGGATCGGACATAGACGCTCCCCGACACCCTGTCAAAGACGAATTGGTGGCGGGCCCGCGCCGGGTCCGCGCGCCGCCCGCGGATGACGGCGCGCCGGCCCTGTGCTAGAGCGACCGGCAATCCGACCCGCCGGCCGATACCGGTTCACGAGCCCCGCCGGCCGACGCCGGCTCGAAACCCCGCCGGCGAAGGCCGGCCTGAAACCCCGCCGGCGAAGGCCGGCCTGACACGAAGAGTCCCGCCATGGGTTCCCACGCCGCCGCCCGCCCCCTGTCCGCCGGCCGATCCGGTCCGCTCTCCGGCCGCATGCGGGTGCCGGGGGACAAGTCCATCTCCCACCGCTCGCTGATGCTGGGCGCCCTTGCGGTCGGCGAGACCACCATCGACGGCCTCCTGGAGGGCGACGACGTCCTCAACACCGCCAACGCCATGCGGGCCCTCGGCGCCACCATCGTGCGCGAGGAGACCGGACGCTGGCGCGTCCACGGCGTCGGCGTCGGCGGGCTTCTGGAGCCGACCCACGTGGTCGACTTCGGCAACGCCGGCACGGGCGTGCGCCTCTGCATGGGCCTGGTGGCGAGCCAGCCGATCGCCGTCACCTTCACGGGCGACGCCTCCCTGGTGAAGCGCCCCATGGGCCGGGTGCTCGATCCCCTGCGCCAGATGGGCGTGGAGGTGCTGGCCCGCTCCGGCGACCGCCTGCCGCTGACGATCCGCGGCGCCGCCGCTCCGATGCCGGTCACCTACCGGGTCCCGATGGCGTCCGCCCAGGTGAAGTCCGCGGTCCTTCTCGCCGGCCTCGGCACGCCCGGCCTGACCACCGTGGTGGAGCCGGTGTTCACCCGCGACCACACGGAGCGCATGCTCGCCGGCTTCGGGGCCGCCATCTCGATCGACACCGATCGGGACGGCGTGCGCACCATCCGGCTGGAGGGCCGTCCGGAGCTGAAGCCGCAGGCGATCACCGTGCCGTCCGACCCGTCGTCGGCCGCCTTCCCGATCGTCGCCGCCACCATCGTGCCCGGGTCGGACATCGTGGTGGAGGGCGTCCTCATGAACCCCGCCCGCATCGGCCTCATCGAGACCCTCCTGGAGATGGGCGCCGCCATCGAGGTGGTGGCCGAGCGCCAGACCGGCGGCGAGACGCTCGCCGACCTGCGGGTCCGGTCCGCGGAGCTGAAGGGCGTCACGGTGCCGGCGAGCCGGGCGCCGTCCATGATCGACGAATACCCCATCCTCGCCGTCGCGGCGGCCACCGCCGCCGGCGAGACCCGGATGAGCGGCCTGGAGGAGATGCGCGTGAAGGAGTCCGACCGGCTCTCCGCCGTCGCCAACGGCCTCAAGGTCAACGGGGTGGACTGCACGGAGGGGCCGGACTGGCTGGTGGTGCGCGGCGGCCCGGTGCCGGGTGGCGGCCTCGTCGCCACGCACCTGGACCACCGCATCGCCATGAGCTTCCTCATCCTCGGCTTCGTCGCCCAGTCGCCGGTGACCGTGGACGACGCCGCCATGATCGCCACCTCCTTCCCGACCTTCGAGAGCCTGATGACCGACGCCGGCGCCAGCTTCCGGGCGGACGAGGACCGGGCCGCATGAGGATCGCCATCGACGGGCCCGCCGGCGCCGGCAAGGGCACGCTCGCCGAGCGCCTCGCCGCCCACTACGGCCTTCCCTACCTGGACACGGGCCTTCTCTACCGGGCCATCGGCCGGCTGATGGCCGACGCCGGGGCCGACCTGGACGATCCGGAGGCGGCCGGGGCGGTCGCGCTGGCCCTGACGGCCGAGGATCTCGCCCGCGACGACCTGAGGGGCCGGGAGGCGGGCGAGCTCGCCTCCCGGGTCGCCGTGCACCCGAAGGTCAGGGCCGCGCTCGTCGACTTCCAGCGCGCCTTCGCGGCCCGGCCGGAGGGCGCCGTCCTCGACGGCCGCGACATCGGCACGGTGATCTGCCCGGACGCGGACGTGAAGCTCTTTGTGACCGCCAGCGCGGAGGTGCGCGCGCGCCGGCGCACCGACGAACTCGCCGCCAAGGGGCGCGCGCCGGACTTCGAGCGCATCCTCGCCGAGATCCGCGAGCGCGACGCCCGCGATTCCAACCGGGCCGTCGCGCCCCTGAAGCCGGCCGACGACGCCGTCATCCTCGACACCAGCGATCTCGACCGCGACGCCGCCTTCGCGGCGGCCCTGGCGGTGATCGAGGCGCGCCGGACGCCCTGACCTCGGTCCGGGCCGCCTGTCCTGGAGCGCTTTCCGACCTGACGGACTCGTCAGGTCGACAAGAAATCGCTCCAGATCAAAAAGCTGGAGCAATCTCTCGGCGATCAAGTCGTGCAACTTGATCGGAGAATGCTCCAAGGACGATCCGTCTGTCCGGCGACCGGCCCGCCGAGCGCGACCTGCGGCTTGCCACCGATGAGGGGATGATCTATACCACGCGCGCTTCACGGGCGGCTTTCCGGCCGCCGGTGCGGCTTTCCATTTTGGTTTCGCCCCGTTCGGCGAACTGCGTCGGCACCCATCGCATCCCGGTGGGCCGTCCGGATCCGTCCGGAGCCGCACAGGCGAGACCCGTCGCAACGCTTGCCCCGCCGACGCGAGCCGGTCTTCCGGCACCAGGAGTTTCAATGGCACTGCAGAACCCAACCCGTGAGGATTTCGCCGCCCTTCTCGCCGAGAGCCTGACCGCCTCGGACGTCATCGAGGGTGCCGTCGTCAAGGGCACCGTCGTCGGCATCGAGAAGGACCTCGCGGTCATCGACGTGGGCCTCAAGGTGGAAGGCCGCGTTCCGCTGAAGGAATTCGGCGCCCGCGCCCGCGACGGCGAACTGAAGATCGGCGACGAGGTCGAGGTCTACCTGGAGCGCGTCGAGAATGCGCTCGGCGAGGCCGTCCTCAGCCGTGACAAGGCTCGCCGCGAGGAGAGCTGGGTTCGTCTCGAAGTCGCCTTCGAGAAGAACGAGAAGGTCGTCGGCCACATCTTCAACCAGGTCAAGGGCGGCTTCACCGTCGATCTCGATGGCGCCACCGCCTTCCTGCCGCGCTCCCAGGTGGACATCCGCCCGGTGCGCGACGTCGGCCCCTTGATGCACACCCCGCAGCCGTTCCAGATCCTCAAGATGGACAAGCGCCGCGGCAACATCGTCGTGTCGCGCCGCGTCGTCCTGGAAGAGACCCGCGCCGAACAGCGCTCCGAGCTCGTCCAGAGCCTGGAAGAGGGTCAGGTGGTCGAGGGCGTGGTCAAGAACATCACCGACTACGGTGCGTTCGTGGACCTCGGCGGCATCGACGGCCTGCTGCACGTGACCGACATCGCCTGGCGGCGCATCAACCACCCGACCGAAGTGCTGTCCATCGGCCAGCAGGTCAAGGTGCAGATCATCCGCGTCAACCAGGAGACCCACCGCATCTCGCTCGGCATGAAGCAGCTCGAGGCGGATCCGTGGGACGGCATCGAGGCCAAGTACCCGGTGGGCGTCAAGTTCCACGGCCGGGTCACCAACATCACCGACTACGGCGCCTTCGTGGAGCTGGAGCCGGGGATCGAGGGCCTGATCCACGTCTCGGAGATGTCCTGGACCAAGAAGAACGTCCATCCGGGCAAGATCGTCTCCACCTCCCAGGAGGTGGACGTGATGGTGCTCGAGGTGGATCCGGTCAAGCGCCGCATCTCGCTCGGCCTCAAGCAGACCCTGCAGAACCCGTGGGAGGCCTTCCTGGAGAAGCACCCGTCCGGGTCCGTGGTCGAGGGCGAGGTCAAGAACAAGACCGAGTTCGGCCTCTTCATCGGCCTCGACGGCGACGTGGACGGCATGGTCCACCTGTCCGACCTGGACTGGAACCGTCCGGGCGAGCAGGTCATCGAGGAGTTCCAGAAGGGCGACATGGTCAAGGCCGTCGTTCTCGACGTGGACGTCGAGAAGGAGCGCATCAGCCTCGGCATGAAGCAGCTGGGCAACGACCCGCTGGAGACCGCCGGCGACCTGCGTCGCAACGCGGTGGTCACCACCGAGGTGATCGAGGTCAAGGACGCCGGTCTCGAGGTCAAGATCGTCGACACCGACATCACGGCCTTCATCCGTCGTGCCGATCTGTCCCGCGAGCGGTCGGAGCAGCGCCCGGAGCGCTTCGCCGTCGGCGAGAAGATCGACGCCCGCGTGACCCAGTTCGACCGCAAGACCCGCAAGGTCGGCCTCTCCATCAAGGCGCTCGAGATCGCCGAGGAGAAGGAGGCCGTGGCCCAGTTCGGTTCGTCCGACTCGGGCGCCTCGCTTGGCGACATCCTCGGCGCGGCCCTCAAGGCCCGTCAGGAGGGCGGCGAGGAGTGAGACCTGGCGAGCCCGCGAGGCTCGCCGGACCTCCGCTTCCGATCGTGAAGGGGCCCGCTTCGGCGGGCCCTTTTTTTGTGTCCCGCGCCGGGGCGCGCCGCTTCAGGGCCGGCCGCCGAGGACCAACTCCCTCGATCGCCTCCCGACCCCCCACCGGCCGGCGTTTCGTCGTGCGCGGGCTTGCGCCGGGACAGAACCGCCACGGCAGCATGCTGCGCCGCGATCCGCCGTATTCGCGATGGCCGGCGTCACGTTAATCATAACCGTTCATCTTAACGAAAGAGACCCGGGACGTATCGCGCCGAACCGATTGAGCAAAGAGCCAATTTTATGTTTTATTTATCTCATCAACGACGGCGACGGGCCATCCGGACATTACCTGGGGCTTGAAGTCGAGACGGAGATTACGCGGGATCGGGCGACGTCGTCGCAAGATCCGAACGGTTTCTCCGGATTTTATTGGTTCGTTTTCTTTGTCGTCGTCCGCCGGTTTCGGCGGGCCGGCGATCGGGCTCAGTCGCATCCTGGATGCGATCGGGTTTTCATGACGAAAGCATAATGCGGACCTGTTTGCGCGGACTGACAGAGTTGCCTGAGCATTCATACTTGACGCGGGTGGGGGCTGGATGGATACTCGCCAGTACCCCACCCGCACTCGGGTCAGGGGGCTAAGACTGGCTTCCTCGTCGAAGCTGGCCATGCTGTACTCTTCTTCGAAGAGCGGCATCAAGTAGGGCGTCGCTTCGTGCGGCGCCCTTTTGATTTTCAGGTCGACGCCCGTCGGCTGCTCAGGAATACAATCCGCACCGGCGGAATTACTTCGCCCCTCAGCCGTAATCCGCCGCGTCCTGCCCGCTGGCCCGCCCCCGCCTCGCCGGTGTATACCCGCCGGACAGCGAGTGGAGCCTGTCCCGCCATGTCTCTTGATGCCGATGTCGTCGTCGACCGCCGCCGCGCCCAGCGCAAGATCGCCTTCTGGCGGGCGGCCGCCTTCCTGGTGGCGGCTCTCGCCGTCGGGGTGGCCGGCCTGATGGCCTGGTCCGGGCCGCGGTCCGGCGTCCCGCATATCGCCCGGATCACGGTCAGCGGCGTCATCCTGGCCGACCGGGACGTCCTCAAGATGATCGAGGAGATCGGCGAGAGCGAGCGGGTCCGCGGCGTGGTCGTGGCGATCGACAGCCCCGGCGGGTCCACCACGGGAGGGGAGGGGCTCTACACGGCCCTGAGGGCTCTCGCCGACCGGAAGCCGACCGTGGCGACGCTCGGCACGCTCGCGGCCTCCGCCGGCTACATGACGGCGATCGCGGCGGACCACATCGTCGCCCAGCGCACGTCCATCACCGGGTCCATCGGCGTGCTCTTCCAGTATGGCAACGTCGCGGGTCTCCTCGACAGCCTCGGGGTGACCGTCCGCAGCGTGAAGTCCGGGCCCCTCAAGGCCGAACCATCGCCCTTCGAGGCCGTCGAGACGCCCGGCGCGCGCGAGATGATCGCCCGCATGGTGGACGACACCTACCAGTGGTTCGTCGACATCGTGGCCGAGCGGCGCAAGCTCGACCGGGCGGTCGCTCTCCGGCTCTCCGACGGCTCCGTCTACACCGGCCGCCAGGCCATGGACCTGAAGCTCGTGGACGCGATCGGCAGCGAGGACGAGGCGATCGACTGGCTGGAAAAGGCCCGCGGCGTGCCCCGCGACCTGCCGGTGGTCGACTGGA
The DNA here is from genome assembly GCF_013839525.1 of Chthonobacter rhizosphaerae. GTDB lineage: Bacteria > Pseudomonadota > Alphaproteobacteria > Rhizobiales > Pleomorphomonadaceae > Chthonobacter > Chthonobacter rhizosphaerae. Next base: position 74,521 of record NZ_JACDIS010000011.1, on the reverse strand, counting down.
GGCCCGAGCGCGAGTTCGACATCGCCGGCTTCGGCGGGCAGGCTCTGGCCTCGGCCGCCCGGGCGCTCGGGCTGCCGGCGTCGATCCTGCCCTCGGTTCCGCCGCTTGACGGCCTCGTCTCGGTTTGGCAACCTCAACTATCGGACGTTCAATAACAATTCCCCCGGCGCCCGGTCGGCCGCCGCGCCTTGTCATCGGGGTGCATGGCGCCGCCGGTCGAGCGCATGGAGGCGACCGCCGGGTGCTCGTCCACCGACGAGCCCGGCCAGTGGGCGAGACTCCGGACAGGGCGAGGGGGCGGATGATCAAGTCTGAGCTAGTGAGCCGCATCGCGGCGCGGAACCCGCATCTCTATCAGCGGGACGTGGAGAACATCGTCAACACCATCCTGGACAAGATCGTCGAGGCCCTGGCCAACGGCGACCGGGTGGAGTTGCGCGGCTTCGGGGCCTTCTCGGTCAAGAGCCGGCCGGCGCGCGTGGGGCGCAACCCGCGCACCGGCGAAAAGGTCGAGGTTGACGAAAAGTCCGTGCCGTTCTTCAAGACGGGGAAGGAAATGCGCGAACGCCTGAACGGCGAGGCCGGCTGAAGGCGGAGCCTTCGGTCCGGCGGAGATGCCGACGGGCCAAGCCTGCTGACCGGCGGAGCCGGCGGAACCCCGCCCGGCGAAGCCCTGTTTCCGTACACCGCCCGGGGCCGGCCATGGCCCCGGCCCAGCCGAAAGGACGTGTCGTCTCGTGCGAACCCTGGTCTTCCTCCTCATCGGGGCGCCCATCGCGCTGGTCGTGATCGCGCTGGCGCTGGTCAACAACCAGCCGGTGACCATCATCCTCGACCCGTTCACGCCGCAGACGCCCTACATGACCGTCACGGTGTCGCTCTACGTCATCTTCTTCGTGACCCTCATGGTCGGCGTGCTCCTCGGCGGCATGGCCGTGTGGGCGCGCCAGGGCCGGTTCCGCCGCGCCGCCCGCCAGAACCGCCGCGAGGCGAGACGCTGGAAGGGCGAGGCGGAGCGCCTGCGCGAGCAGACCGCGCCCGCCGGCCCGGGCCTGCCGGCGCCAAGCCGCCGCGCGGCCTGACACGCCGATGCGGATCTACACGGCCGCCGAGGTCGCGGCGGCCCTGCCGCCCGACGCTCTCGTCGACACCTTGCGGGCGGCCTTCCGGAGCCGGATCGAGACCCCGCTCCGGCACCACCACACCATCGACCGCGGCGCGGACGCCGCCGCGACGCTTCTCCTCATGCCCGCCTGGCACCGGGAGGGCAGGGGTGGCTATATCGGCACCAAGCTCGTGTCCGTCTTCCCGGACAACGGCCGGCGCGGCCTGCCCGCCGTGAACGGCGTCTACGTGCTGATGGCCGGCGACACGGGCGAGCCCCTGGCGGTGCTCGACGGCAAGGAGATCACCGTCCGGCGCACCGCCGCGGCCTCGGCCCTGGCGGCGGACTATCTCGCCCGCCGCGACGCCCGCCATCTCCTGATGATCGGCGCCGGCGCCATGGCGCCCCATCTGGTCGCCGCCCATGCGGCGGTCCGGCCCATCGACACCGTCACCGTCTGGGCCCGCGACCGCGCCAAGGCGGAGGCGTTCGCGGCCGGCATCCCTGCCGTCCTCCGCGACCGGACGGTCGCCGTCCACATCGCCGACGACATCGACGACGCGGTGGGGGCGGCCGACATCGTCAGCGCCGCGACTCTTTCGGAGACGCCGCTCGTCCGCGGCGCCCGTCTGCGGCCCGGGACGCATGTGGACCTGGTCGGCGGCTTCACGCCCACCATGCGCGAGGCCGACGACACGGCCGTCGTCCGGTCGTCGGTGTTCGTAGACACGCGCGCCGGCGCCTGCCACGAGGCCGGCGACATCGTCCAGCCGCTCCGCGACGGCGTGCTCACGGACGCCGCCATCCGGGCGGACCTGTTCGACCTCTGCGCCGGCCGCCATGGCGGCCGGGCGGACGACGGCGAGATCACCCTGTTCAAGTCGGTCGGGACCGCCCTTGAGGATCTCGCCGCCGCCGTCCACGTGCTGGAGGCCCGGTGACCGGGCCGGCCGGCGGTTTCCTGGCCACGCCGGCGGCCGGAAGCCGGCGCGCGACCCTGCTTCTCGCCCACGGCGCCGGCGGGCCGATGGACAGCCCGGCCCTGGAAGCCTTCGCGGCGGCGGTGGGGGCGGAGGGCGTCGCCGTTCTCCGCTTCGAGTTCCCCTACATGGCGGCCCGGCGCACCGGCGCCCGCAAGCCGCCGCCGAAGGCCGAAACCCTGGTGCCGGCCTACCGGCAGGCGCTCGAGGCGGCGCTCGCGGACACCGACGGGCCGCTTCTGATCGGGGGCAAGTCCCTCGGCGGGCGGGTGGCGGTGATGACCGCCGGAGAGACCCTGGAGCCCCGCGTCCGCGGCGTGGTGGCCTACGGCTATCCGTTCCACCCGCCGGGCGAGCCGGAAAAAACGCGCCTGCCGCCGCTCCAGGCGGCGCGGCTGCCGGTCCTGGTGCTGCAGGGCACGCGGGATCCCTTCGGCGGCAAGGACGAGGTGGCGTCCTACGATCTCGGACCGCGAGCCGAGGTGGCCTGGTTCGAGGACGGCGACCACGACCTGAAGCCGCGCCGGGCGAGCGGCGAGACCATGGCCGGCCATCTGGCGACCGCGGCGCGCCGGATCGCGGCTTTCGCCGCCCGATTGGCCTGACGGCGGCGATCGAGAGATCGGCCGACCCCGCGCGCGGGCGACGGCAGGAAGGGAGACGGCTGGACAGGACTCGCGCTCGCGCCGGTCCGACGCGCGGTCCGGACCCGCGCCGGCGCGCTGGCCTTGTCAGCGCACGATCGGTTCGTCGTCCGACGATCCCGGATCGGCGCTCCCGTCCGACGAGCCGATCCGGTCGGGAGACGCCTCTTCGCCGCGTTCATCCGGGACGCCATCGCCGCCGGCCTCGCTCCCGTCGGCCGGGGCGTCGAACTGGACCGGGTCGAAGTCGTAGACCGTGGAGCAGAACTCGCAAGTCACCGTGATGCGGTCGTCCACCGTCATGTCCCGGCGCTCGTCGGGCGTGAAGGTGCGCAGCATGTCGTCGATCCGCTCGCGCGAGCAGCGGCACTGCTCCTTCAGCGGCTGGCGGTCGAACACGCGCACGCCGCGTTCGTGGAACAGGCGGAAGAGGAGGCTCTCCGCCGAGACCGCCGGATCGGTGAGCTCCACATCCTCCACGGTCTCGACGAGCACGCGGGCTTCCGTCCAGGCGTCGTCGTCCTCGTGCTCGTCCACATAAGGGTCGGTGCCCTCGGGAGCGTCGCCCGGGTGCAGGTCGCGGACGCGGACCCGGTCTTCCGATTCGGGCAGGAACTGAACCAGAAGGCCGCCGGCGCGCCACTCCCGGCGCGGCTCGTGGCCGGGATCGCGGGTCATCAGCTCGCCGACCGCGAGCCGCACCCGGGTCGGGATCTGCTCGGACTGGGCGAAATACTGGTGCGCCGCGTCCTCCAGAGACCGGCCGTCCAGCGGCACGACGCCCTGATAGCGGTTGGTGTACTGGCCCTGGTCAACGGTCATGGCCAGATGGCCGTTGCCGAGCAGGTCCTCCGGCTTGTCCATTCCGGCGGCGACCGCCGCCATGACGGCGTCACGGTCGAACCGCGCGCAGGCGCGCAGCCGGTCGGGCGTCTCGAAGTCCACCACAAGCATGTGCACCGGGCCGTCCGACTGGGTCTGGACGATGAACCGGCCCTCGAACTTCAGCGACGTGCCGAGCAGCGCCGTCAGCGCCACCGCCTCCCCCAGCAGACGCGACACGGCCGGCGGATAGTCGTGGCGGCTTATGATGGTGTCGAGCGCCGGCCCCAGATGGACCACGCGCCCGCGGGCGTCGAGGGCGTCCACCTGGAAGGGCAGGACGCTGTCGTCGCCGGAGACCGGGCGACCGGCCGATTGGAAGTCGCTCATCAGGCAATCGCTCCCAGGCACCAGGCCAGGATGCCTTTCTGGGCGTGGAGGCGGTTCTCCGCCTCGTCGAACACGACCGATTGGGGACCGTCCATCACGCTGGCCGTGACTTCCTCCTCGCGGTGCGCGGGAAGGCAGTGCATGAAGATGGCGTCCTTGGACGCCGCCGCCATCAAACGATCGTTCACCTGATATGGTTTCAGGAGATTGTGACGGCGCTCCCCGTCCGCGTCGCCCATGGACACCCAGGTGTCTGTGACCACCGCATCCGCCCCGTCCACCGCCTCGAACGGGTCGGTGCCGATCTCCACCCGGGCGCCGCAGCCGCGCGCCCAGGCGACCGGCGCCTCGCGCGGCTCGAGTTCCGGCGGGGTGGCGATCCGGAGCGTGAAGTCGAACCGCGCCGCCGCGTGGATCCAGGACGCGAGCACGTTGTTGCTGTCGCCCGTCCAGGCCACCGTCCTGCCGGCGATCGGGCCGCGGTGCTCCTCGAAGGTCATCACGTCGGCCATGATCTGGCACGGGTGGGAGAGGCGCGTGAGGCCGTTGATCACCGGGACGGTGGCGTTGGCGGCGAGCTCGATCAGCGCGTCATGGTCCAGGATGCGGATCATGATGGCGTCCACGTAGCGCGACAGCACGCGCGCGGTGTCCGCGATGGTCTCGCCGCGGCCGAGCTGCATCTCGTCGCCGGTCAGCATCAGGGTCTCGCCGCCGAGCTGGCGCATGCCCACGTCGAAGGACACGCGGGTGCGGGTGGACGGGCGCTCGAACACCATGGCGAGGACCTTGCCATCCAGCGGGCGCGCGCCGCGCCCGCTGGCCTTCAGGTCCGCCTTCATGGCGAGGCTGCCGTCGAGAATGCGCCTCAGGTCCGCGGACGAGACGTCCGTGAGATCGAGGAAATGCCTGAGGCCGCCGGTCGCGGCGGGCGTCACGGCTGCTGGGGTGGTGGCGGTCGTCATCCAGCGTCCTCCTCAGGCCGAGGCGACCGCGGCGGCCTTCGCGGCCACGGCCTTGGCGGCCGCGTCCACGCGGGAGACCGCCTCGCGCACCTCGTCCTCGCCGATGATCAGCGGCGGTAGCAGGCGCACCACATTGTCGCCCGCCCCGATGCCGAGGATCTTCTCCGCCCGCATGGCGGCCACCACGTCGGCGGACGGCGCCTTGCACTTGAGGCCGAGCAGGAGGCCCTCGCCGCGCACCGTCTCGAACACGTCCGGGTTCTGGTCCACCACCTGGGCCATGGACTGCTTCAGCCGCAGCCCGACCTCGCGCACATGCTCCAGGAAGCCGGGCGCCAGCACCACGTCGAGCACGGCATTGCCCACCGCCATGGCAAGCGGGTTGCCCCCGAAGGTGGTGCCGTGGCTGCCCGCCGTCATGCCGGCCGAGGCCGCCTCGGTCGCCAGGCACGCGCCCACCGGGAAGCCGCCGCCGAGCCCCTTGGCCGAGGCGAGAATGTCGGGCGTCACGCCCGACCACTCGTGGGCGAACAGCCGGCCGGTGCGGCCGATGCCGGTCTGCACCTCGTCGAAGATCAGAAGCATGCCGGTCTCGTCGCAGAGCTCCCGGAGCCCCTTGAGGCAGACGGACGGAACCGGCCGCACGCCGCCCTCGCCCTGGATCGGCTCGATCAGGATGGCGCCGGTCTCCGGCGTGATGGCGGCCTTCAGCGCCTCGTGGTCGCCGAACGGCACCTGGTCGAAGCCGTCCACCTTCGGGCCGAAGCCCTCCAGATATTTCTGCTGGCCGCCCGCCGCGAGCGTCGCCAGGGTCCGGCCGTGGAAGGCGCCCTCGAAGGTCAGGATGCGGTAGCGCTCCGGCCGGCCGGCCGCGTAGTGGAAGCGCCGGGCCGTCTTGATGGCGCACTCCAGCGCTTCCGCGCCCGAGTTGGTGAAGAACACCCGGTCGGCGAAGGAGGCCTCCACGAGGCGGGCGGCGAGCCGCTCCTGCTCGGGGATCTGGAACGCGTTCGACACGTGCCAGAGCTTGGCGGCCTGCTCGGTGAGCGCCTGCACCAGATGGGGATGGGCGTGGCCGAGGGCGTTCACGGCGATTCCCGAGCCGAAGTCGAGCCATCGGCTGCCGTCGGTCGCCGTCAGCCAGGCGCCCTCGCCGCGCTCGAACGCCACGTCCGCTCGCGAGAACGTCTGGTAGAGCGGCGATTGAACGGACGGAACGGCTCCCGGGGTCTGGGTGTGAACGGCACTCATGGCCTACCTCGATCAACGGCGTCAGACACGGGCGGAGGCTTTGCGACAGCGCACATCGCGCGACCGATCCGCCAGAAAACGGCGGGCCGCGCCTTCCATATCCGGCAGGCGCGGCCCGGTTCCCATATACCATGAACGACGGCTTGACTGTCAATGCTGTCGCCGCCGCCGATGCAACGGCTGGATTCATCTGCCCGTCATCTTGCAACACTCGGCCGAAGGATAGATTCGACGCGAGCGCAAGTGCTGCCGAAACGCCACGATATTTGGGGAAAAGTTGTCGCTTGCGAATGGGTCGGGGGTTGGGCGGTTGCCTCGGAGTCTACCGCTATTATAGATTCACCATATCGGCCACGAGATGTCGTGGCCACAACCAGTCCTCGGGTCATGTGCGCGCTTGTCCAAGCGTATCCGGAAAGTCTGTCCGGGCGCATGAACCCGGATTCTGCCGATGCGGCGCGAACAAGGGATGAGACGATGTCCTGGACGGATGAACGTGTGGAACGCCTGAAGTCACTGTGGTCGGAAGGCCTGTCGGCCAGTCAGATCGCAGCGGAACTGGGCGGGGTCACGCGGAACGCCGTGATCGGTAAGGTGCACCGCCTGGGGCTCAGCGGCCGCGTCAAGCCGCAGGTCCAGCCGGCCCGTCCGGCGCAGGCCGCCCCGGCGCGCCCGAAGCCGGTCCAGGGCCGACCCGCCGCCCAGCAGGCGTCGTCGCCGGTCCGTCCCGCCCAGCCGATCACGATCGGCAACGTGGTGGTGAAGGCCGATCCGGACCTGGAGCGGGAGACCGCCGTGGCGGTGGAGCCGCGCATCCTGCCGGTGATCGACGCCGAGCCGGTCTCCTTCGAGCGGGTCACCATCCTCAATCTCACCGAGCAGACCTGCAAGTGGCCGATCGGCGACCCGGGCCGGCCGGACTTCTTCTTCTGCGGCCGGAAGTCGGACAGCGGCATCCCCTATTGCGCCTTCCACGCCCGCGTCGCCTACCAGCCGTCCAACGACCGCAAGCGCGAGAAGCGTGCTGCCGCGGGTTGACGGGCCGGAGCACGACCGGACCGACGCCCCCGCGGTGCGGCTGCGGGGGCACCACCTGCTCTGCATCCTGACCTATGTGGGTCGCGGCTACTCGCCGGCCTTCGTCGCCGCCATGGACGCGGTGGTGGAGCGGATCCGGACCGGCGCGCCGGTCCGGATCGTCGACGGGCCGGACGACATCTGCGCGGCCCATGTGGCCGAGGCGCCGGACGCCCACTGCCATGGCGATTCCGCCGCCGAGCGGGACCGGCGCGCCGTCCACGACGTCGCCGGGCTCATGGGCCTCGGCGGGGAGGGCGCCATCCGGCTCACCGCGGATCGTCTCGACGCCGCAAGAGAGCTGTTCCGGACCGGGCGGTCGCGCTCCGCCTGCCGGGGCTGCTCCTGGGCGGACCTGTGCACGTCCATCGCGGCCGACGGGTTCGCCGGCGCGCGCCTCGCCCCGGCCGACGCGGGCGAGGGGGCCTGACCGGGTGGAAAGGCGCGCGAGCGCGCGCCTCTCAGTGGCCGGCGAGAACCATGTCGATCAGGTAGCGGCCGTAGGTGCTCTTGCCGAGCGCCGTGCCGAGCCGCTCCAATTGGGCGGCGTCGATGAAGCCTCGCTTGAAGGCGATCTCCTCCGGACAGGCGATCTTAAAGCCCTGGCGCTTCTCCAGGGTGCGGACGAACTCGGCCGCCTCCAGAAGGCTGTCCGGCGTACCGGTGTCGAGCCAGGCGAAGCCGCGGCCCATGATCTCCACATTCAGCTGCCCCCGCTCCAGATAGGCGCGGTTCACGTCCGTGATCTCCAGTTCGCCGCGGGCCGACGGCTGCAGGTCGGCGGCGATGTCGACCACCTGCTGGTCGTAGAGGTAGAGGCCGGTGACAGCCCAGTTGGACTTCGGCGCCTTGGGCTTCTCCTCGATGGAGACGGCCCGCATGGCGGCGTCGAACTCCACGACGCCGTAGCGCTCCGGGTCGGTCACGTGATAGGCGAACACGGACGCGCCGGTGATCCGGGAGCGGGCCTTCTCCAGAAGGTTCGGCAGGCCGTGACCGTAGAAGATGTTGTCGCCGAGGATCAGGCACGAGGGCGAGCCGGCCACGAAGTCGGCGCCGATCCGGTAGGCCTCCGCGAGGCCGTTGGGCGAGGGCTGCTCCGCATAGGCGAAGCGCATGCCCCATTGGTCGCCGTCGCCGAGGAGGGCCTGGAAGGACGGCAGGTCGCGGGGCGTGGAGATGACCAGCACGTCCCGGATCCCCATCAGCATCAGGGCCGACAGGGGGTAGTAGATCATCGGCTTGTCGTAGACCGGCATCAGCTGCTTGGACGTCACCAGCGTCATGGGATGCAGCCGTGTGCCGCTGCCGCCTGCCAGAATGATGCCTTTCATGAGCACGAGCCCTATCGGTTGGAGAGGATGGCGCGGCCGCCGCCCGGCCGGCGCGTGACGCGGGTCGTCAGGAGAGCAGCCGATCCATGCAGACGCCGAGCGAAGCCCGCCAGTCCGGCAGGACCACCCCGTGCGCGTTCGAGAGTTTCGTGCCGTCGAGGCGGGAGTTGGCCGGCCGCCGGGCGGGGGTCGGATAGTCGGTGGTGGCGATACGCTCCACCGCCGGCACTCGCCGGCCCCGGGCGGCCGCCTCGGCGAAGATCGCCTCGGCAAAGTCCGCCCACGTGGCCTCGCCGCCGGCCGCCATGTGGAACACGCCCCGGAGCGCCGGATCGTCCGAACCGAGGAGGTTGCGGCCGACCTGGATCACCGCGTCGGCGATGTCGAGAGCGGCCGTCGGCCGGCCGTGCTGGTCGGCCACCACCCGCACCACGTCGCGGGTCTCGCCGACGCGCAGCATGGTCTTGACGAAGTTCGCCCCGAACGGGCTGTAGACCCACGCGGTGCGCAGGATCACGTGGTCCGGCGCGGCGGCGGCCACGGCCGCCTCGCCGGCAAGCTTGGAGGCGCCGTAAACCCCCAGCGGGCCGGTCGGGTCGGTTTCCACGTACGGGTCCGGCTTGGCGCCGTCGAACACATAGTCGGTGGAGAGATGAATCACCGGCACCCCGAGGCGGGCGGCCGCGGCCGCCACGGCGCCCGCGCCGGCGCCGTTCACCGCGTGGGCGGTCGCGGCGTCGGTCTCGGCCTTGTCCACCGCCGTATAGGCGGCCGCCGACACCACCAGGTCGGGCGCGGCGGCTTCGAGAGCGGGCATCACGGTGCCGGGGTCGGCGAGGTCCAGGTCGGGCCTCCCGACCGCGATCACCGTGGCGCCGGCGATCGGACCTCGCTCCAGGAGCGACTGGACCACCTGACCTTCCCGGCCGGTCACGGCGATGCGCATGGGCGTCAGGCTCCCGTCCGGGCGGCGGCCGCGGGCAGCACGCCGAGGCGCTCGCCGCCGTAGACGCCGGAGCGCAGCGGCCCCCACCACCAGTCGTTCTCCAGATACCACGCGATGGTGCGCTCGATGCCGGTCTCGAACGTCTGCTCCGCCCGCCAGCCGAGCTCCGTCTCCAGCTTGCTGGCGTCGATGGCGTAGCGATGGTCGTGGCCGGGCCGGTCGGTCACGAAGGTGATGAGCTGCTCCCGCGGCGCGGCGGCGGGCCGCACGGCGTCGAGGGTCCGGCAGATCCGGCGCACCACGTCGATGTTGGACCGTTCGTTGCGGCCGCCCACGTTGTACTTCTCGCCGAGCCGGCCGCGGCTCGCGATCAGATTAAGGGCGCGGGCGTGATCCTCCACGTAGAGCCAGTCGCGCACGTTAGAGCCGTCGCCGTAGACCGGCAGCGGCTTGCCGTCGAGCGCGTTGAGGATGATGAGCGGGATCAGCTTCTCCGGGAAATGGTAGGGCCCGTAATTGTTCGAGCAGTTCGACACCACGACCGGCAGGCCGTAGGTCCGGTGCCAGGCGATCGCCAGGTGGTCGGACGCGGCCTTGGAGGCCGAGTAGGGCGAGCTCGGATCGTAGGGCGTGTCTTCCCGGAAGAAGCCGTCCGGCCCCAGCGAGCCGTAGACCTCGTCCGTGGACACGTGGAGGAAGCGGAACTCTTGCATCTCGGCCGCCGGCAGCGTGCTCCAGTAGGCGCGCGCGGCTTCGAGCAGCGTGAAGGTACCGTTGATGTTGGTGGTGATGAAGTCCGCCGCGCCGGTGATCGACCGGTCCACGTGGCTTTCGGCGGCGAGATGCATGATCCGCGTCGGCCGGAAGGACGCGATCGCCTCGTCGAGGGCCGCCCGGTCGCAGATGTCGATCCTGGCGAAGCGGTGGTTCGGGGCGTTCTCGATCACCTTCAGCGAGGCGAGGTTGCCCGCGTAGGTGAGCTTGTCGACCGTCAGCACCTCCGCCCCGACCTCGCCGACGAGGTGGCGCACGAGGGCCGATCCGATGAAGCCGGCGCCGCCGGTGACGAGAATGCGCATGGGAGCGAAGGTCCTTTCCCTCAAGAAGCCCGACCGAAACGCCGGTGCTTGAGACCGCGCCCGGCCGGAGGGGCGACGTCCGTGGTCACGACCTGTATGGGAAAAGAGGCGGAAGTTCGGACAGGCGCGGCAGGCGGCGGTCCTTTTCCGACAGGACGGCGGCATCCGGCGCGACCGGCCACGCGATGCCGAGGTCCGGGTCGTCCCACAGGATGCCGCCGTCGTCGGCGGCGCTGTAGGTGTCGGTCACCTTGTAGAGGATCTCCGTGTCCGGCTGAAGGCTGCAGAAGCCGTGGGCGAAGCCGACCGGAAGCCAGAGCTGTCGGCCGTTGTCGGCGCTGAGCTCCACGGCCACGTGCCGCCCGAACGTGGGCGACCCCACGCGGATGTCGACGGCCACGTCGAGGAGCGCGCCGCGCACGCAGCGCACGAGCTTGCCCTGCGCCTTCGGGTGCCGCTGGAAATGAAGTCCCCGCACCGTCCCGGCGGCGCGGGAAAGCGACTGGTTGTCCTGCACGAACGTGACGTCCCCGGCGGCCTCGCGGAACACGTCGTCCCGGTAGACCTCGCTGAACCAGCCTCGATCATCGCCGAACCGCCTCGGCGTGAGGATCAGGACGTCGGCGACTGCGGTCGTGTCGATCTGCATCGGGTCCCCTTCTCCTTCGCCTCCCACCTATGACGGGTCGCGCGACCGAAGGGTATCGTTGAATTCATCAAACGCCATGCGATCTCCATCCGGCTCCCACCGGAACGTCAGGTAGGCGGGCACACGGCCCTCCCGGATCGCCTTGGCCTCGTAGCGCGTTCCGGGCCAGCCCGTCCAGGGCTGGCGCCAATCCTGCGGCCGGGTCGCGGTCCAGCGGAAGCCCGGGACTCGGCGCGTTTCGAACAGCGTCCAGTCCACATAGCTCTCGATGTCGGACGCGAAGTGGAATTCGCCGCCGGGCCGCAGCACCCGGGCGAACCGCGCGAGGGTGTCGGGGCCGACGAAGCGGCGCTTCCAGTGGCGCTTCTTCGGCCATGGGTCCGGATAGAGGAGGACGATCCGCTGCAGCGACGCGGACGGCAGCCAGTCCAGCACCGCGATGGCGTCGCGGTCGCTGAGCCGCACGTTCGCGAGGCCGCGCTCCTCGATCAGGCCGAGGGCCTTCACCATGCCGTTGACGAAGGGCTCCACTCCGATGAAGCCCACGTCCGGCCGCTCGGCCGCCCGATGGGCCAGGTGTTCGCCGCCGCCGAAGCCGATCTCCAGCCGGATCTCCGTCGGGGCGTGCCGGAAGAGCGCGCCGAGGTCCGTCGGCGCCGGTTCGTGGAGCGGCACCGCCAGCCGGGGCAGAAGCTGCCGGAGCCGCTCCGCCTGACCCGCCCGCAGGGCCTTGCCCTTGCGACGACCGAAGAAGGCGGCGTCGCGCGCGTCCTCGAGAGGCGTCATCACTGCGCTGTCTTTCATTGGATCTTCAGACCGGAGGACGCCGGCGCCGGACGACCGGCTGCCGGCGTCCGGCCGCGTCAGAGCAGGGCCGAGCGGAGCGTGTCCACCAGGTCGAGCCGCTCCCAGGAGAAGCCGCCGTCCTCGTCGGCCGGGCGGCCGAAATGGCCGTAGGCGGAGGTGCGGGCGTAGATCGGCCGGTTCAGGCCGAGCCGTTCGCGGATGCCCCGCGGGCTGAGCCGGACGACGTCCTTGTCGGCCAGCACGGCTTCCAGCCGGGCCGGATCGACCACGCCGGTGTCGTGGAGGTCCACATAGATGGACAGCGGTTCGGACACGCCGATCGCGTAGGACACCTGGATGGTGGCCTTCTCGGCGAGGCCGGCCGCGACCACGTTCTTGGCGAGCCACCGGGCCGCGTAGGCGGCGGAGCGGTCCACCTTGGTGGGGTCCTTGCCCGAGAAGGCGCCGCCGCCGTGCGGGGCTGCGCCGCCGTAGGTGTCCACGATGATCTTGCGGCCGGTCAGGCCGGCGTCGCCGTCCGGACCGCCGATCACGAACTTGCCGGTCGGGTTCACGTGCCAGACCGTGTCGGCGGTGATCCAGCCGTCCGGCAGGGTCTCGCGGATGTAGGGCGCCACGATCGCCCGCACGTCCTCGGACGTCAGCGACGCGTCCAGGTGCTGGGTCGACAGCACGATGGAGGTCGCCTCCACGGGCTTGCCGTTCGCGTACCGCAGAGTGACCTGGCTCTTCGCGTCGGGACCGAGCCTCGGCTCCTCGCCGGATTTGCGCGCGTCCGCGAGCCGCTTCAGGATCCGGTGCGCGTAGAAGATCGGGGCGGGCATCAGCTCCGGGGTCTCCCGGCAGGCGTAACCGAACATGATGCCCTGGTCGCCGGCACCCTCGTCCTTGTTGCCGGACGCGTCGACGCCCTGGGCGATGTCAGACGACTGCTGGTGCAGCAGCACGTCGATCTTGGCGGTCTCCCAGTGGAAGCCGTCCTGTTCGTAGCCGATGTCCCGGATGGCCGCGCGGGCGAGCCGCTCGATCACCTCCGGCGTGATCGAGTCGGGGCCACGCACCTCGCCGGCGATGACGACCCGGTTGGTGGTGGCCAGCGTCTCTGCCGCAACCCGCGCTTCGGGTTCGGCCGACAGGTAGGCGTCGACGATGGTGTCGGAGATCCGGTCGCACACCTTGTCCGGGTGGCCTTCGGATACGGATTCGCTTGTGAAGAGATAGTCGCGACGAGCCATTAGGGAGACACCCCTCAAAGTAAAGGAAATGGCGGCACTCGCGGGTGCCGGCCACGGCGTCTCCGTTGTCGCAAGCAGTCCCCGAAATAGCAAGCCGCGTGCGCCCTCCGGACCGGTGGTCGCACGCGGCTCGGCCGGAACGCCATCCCTCAGGCGACGCTTTCCTCCTCGCCGGCGAGCGATTGCACCAGGTCCACAATCCGGCGGCGGACCCTCGGATCCTTGATGCGCACGAACGCCTTGTTGAGCGACAGGCCCTCGGAGCTCGACAGGAAGTCGACCACGTAGGAATGGGACTGTTCGCCGAAGCCGATAGCCTCCTCCGGAGACCCCGGCGCATCCTCGAAAAAGAAGGACACCGGCACCTTGAGAACGGTGGCGATGTGCTGGAGCCGGCTCGCGCCGACCCGGTTCGTGCCCTTCTCGTATTTCTGAATTTGCTGAAACGTGATGCCGAGCGCCTCGCCCAGCTTTTCCTGGCTCATCCCCAACATCATGCGACGAAGGCGGACGCGGCTTCCGACATGCACGTCAATCGGGTTTGGTGATTTCTTGCTGGCCATGTGTTTCTCGTTAGCGGTTAGACTTCTCGCGAAGTCCTTCTTGTTTTCGCGACGGGGGGAGCGGTCCTGGTCATGGTGCCCTCCGGCGCTGTCGACACGGCAGTTTTGACTTTTTCATGCCGACAATAGCAATTGTCCGCCTGGGTTTAGTCCGTGTCAACGCTTCCACGCATGCTTGCGCCCCCCGAGCGCAACCAAAATGACCGAAATTACGTAGAACGTTAATAAAAAATGTGAGCCATAGTCAGAAAAAAACGGGGTCCCCACCGCCGCAGGGAGGCCGTAGTCGAGAACTCCGCGCTCTCCAAGAGGGAGAAGGGCGAGATATCGGCCGAACGGATCGATAACCGCAGATATTCCCGTGTTGGCTGCGCGCACCACGGGCAGGCCTTCCTCGATTGCACGCAGCCGCGCCATGTCCAGGTGCTGGAAGGGTCCGAACGTGTAGCCGAACCAGGCGTCGTTGGTCAGGTTGAAGAGCACGTCCGGCCGCTCCGGCGCGGTCACCCGGCCGGAGAAGATGATCTCGTAGCAGACCAGGATGCCGGCTTTCAGGCCCGACGGACCGACCGGCAGGGTTCGGAGGCCCGGGCCCGCCGAGAAGCCCCCGATGGTGCTGGCCAGTTGGCGCAGGCCCACCGCCTCCGCCAGGGACTGCAGCGGAAGATATTCGCCGAACGGCACCAGGTGGACCTTGTCGTAGGCGCCCGCGATCCGGCCGGCGTCGTCCACCGCGTAGACGCTGTTGTAGAAGCGCCGCCGGTCGGCGCCGAGCTCCATGCGCGGCGCCCCGGTCACCAGGGTGGTTCCGGTCGGCAGCATGTCGGCGATGCGGGCGAGCGCGTCCGGCTCCTCGGTGAGGAAGAAGGGCAGCGCGGTCTCCGGCCAGAGGATGTGGCTGAAGCTCATGGCGCCGAGGCGCTCCGGGTCCGTCCTCTGGTCGGAGAGCGCCAGGTAGGTGTCGAGGGTCCGCTGGCGGACCTCCGGGTCCCACTTCTGCGACTGGTCCACGGCGGGCTGGACGATCCGGAAACGGACGCCGTCCACGAGGCCCTCGCCCGGCCCGGGCGCGCCGGCGAGCCGGTAGGTGCCGTAGCCGACCACGCCCACCACGAGGGCGACCGCGGTCGCCAGCACGCCCATGCGGGCGCGCGGGGCGGTCTCGTCCAGAAGCAGGACCGGCGCGGCGAATACCAGGATCCCGAGGGCCGTCAGCCCGTAGACGCCGACAAGGCTCGCCGCCTGGGCGGTCACGTCCGTGAAGGCGGCCGCCTGGCCGATCAGGTTCCACGGAAAGCCGGTGAGCACGTGGCCGCGAAGCCATTCCGCGGCGCTGAGGCCGATCGCCAGGGACAGCACCCGCCAGGGGCTGTCGATCCACAACAGCCGGGCGACCGTCGCCCCGAGGGCGTGGAAGAGGGCAAGGCCCGCCGGCAGCGCCACCACGGCGACGGGCATCAGCCAGCCGAACGTCTCCGCCTCCACCAGGAAGGCGGCGCCGATCCACCACAGGCCGGCCAGGAAATAGCCGAAACCGAACCACCAGCCGACGGCGGCCGCCGGCCGGAGCCGGCGAATCCCGCGCCGCCCGGGCGCGACCGCGCCGTCGAGAAGGAGCACGAGCGTCGGCAGGGTGAGGAAGAGCACCGGCGCCAGGTGCACCGGCGCCTGCGCCAGGGACGATGCCGCGCCGGCCCCGAACGCCAGGGCCACCCGGCCCCAGCCCCAGGACAGAATGACGGCCTCAGCGATGGACCGCATCGAGGCTCCTTTGCTTGACCGCGAATCACCCCTGCGGCGGGAGGAGGGTTGTCGCGCCGCGCGACGACGGTCAAGCGAGGGAGCGTCCGATCAGGCGTCCGCCGGCCGCGGCTCGGCCGGCCTCGCCCGTCCGGCCCCGCCGGGCGCCGGGATGATCCTTACCGACCGCAGCCGGCGGGGGTCCGCCTCCAGCACCTCGATGGTGAAGCCCGGCAGGTCCTCCGAGGTGACGACCTCCCCGCTGGCCGGAATGCGGCCGAGCAGGGCGAAGACGAGGCCGCCGAGGGTGTCCGCCTCGTCGTCGAAGTCGTCCGGCACGAAGCCCGGGATGGCCTCCGACACCGTGTCGAGGTCGGCGCGCGCATCGGCCAGGAAGCTGCCGTCGTCGGCCGCCACGATGAGCGGGTCGTCCGTCTCGTCATGCTCGTCGTCGATCTCGCCGACGATGGTCTCCACCAGGTCCTCGATGGAGACGAGGCCGTCCGTGCCGCCGTACTCGTCGATCACCAGGGCCATCTGGGTCCGTGCCGCCTGCATCTTGGCCAGGAGGTCGGTCGCCGGCATGGAGGGTGGAACGAAGAGGACGGGCCGCAGCAGCTGCGCGTCCTCCAGCGTCCGGGCGAGGTCCACGGCGCCGAGGTCGAGCGGACCGGCCTCCGTGTCCGCGCCCTGCCGGGCCGCGATCACCAGATGGGTCATCAGGTCCTTGATGTGGACCATCCCGAGGGCGTCGTCGAGCGTCTCCCGGTAGACCGGCATGCGCGAGTGGCCGGAGTTCTCGAAGATCCTGAGCAGGTCCGTCAGCGTGACGTCGTGCGGCACGGCCAGGATGTCGGCCCGCGGCACCATCACGTCGTCGACCCGGGTCTCCCGCAGGCGGAGGATGTTCCGGATCATCGCCCGCTCCTCGGGCGAGAAGGCCGCGTCCAGCGCGTTGTCGCGGCTGAGGGCCTCTTCCAGGTTCTGCCGGAGGGAGACGGCCCGGAAGCCGAAGGCCTCGCGCAGGCGGTCGAGCCAGCCGGAATGCGGAAGCGGCGTTCCGTTCTGGTCCGTCGGGGAAAGGCTCGCCGGCGGGGAGAGAACGGGCACCGCGGGTGTACTCTGCGTATCGGGGTCGGTCATGGATCCTTCGCTCGTGGGGCGCTGTCCGTCGAACCGTCTCCTTGGCCGCCCCGGCCGCCGTCCGCCGCGACGGGCGGGTCGGCATAAGGATCCGGTATGCCGAGGGTCGCCAGGATCGCCGTTTCCAGCGCCTCCATCTCGGCGGCCTCCTCGTCCTGCACGTGGTCGTACCCGATCAGGTGAAGCAACCCGTGCACGATCATGTGGGTCAGATGATGACTGAAAGGAACGTCCTCGTCGACCGCTTCGCGCTCCACGGTCTCCCGGGCCACCACGATGTCGCCGAGAAGAGGGCCGTAGGCGTCCGCGTCCGGGTCGTCCTGCGGGAAGGAGAGGACGTTGGTCGGCTTGTCGAAGCCGCGATGCTGCCGGTTGAGGACGCGGATGTGCGCGTCGTCGGTGAGGAGCACCGACACTTCCGACTGGTCCAGGATCTCCGCGTCCGCCATGGCGGCCGTCGCCTGCACGGCCCGATCCACCAGGCGCTGCAGCAGGGCCTCGTCGCCCCAGGCGCCGGCCTCGACGCGGATGTCCGCCAGGAGGGTCGGGGTGGTCACGCGGGGGCCTTCCGGGCGATCAGCTTCTCCCGGCCGTCGTCGTCATAGGCCTTGACGATCCGGGCGACGAGTTCGTGGCGCACCACGTCCTCGTGGCTGAAGGTCACCTGCACGACGCCGGGCACGTCGCGCAGGATGCGGGTCGCCTCCACGAGGCCGGAGGTCTGGCCCGGCGGCAGGTCCACCTGGGTCGGATCGCCGGTGACGATCATCTTCGATCCGTCGCCGAGGCGGGTGAGGAACATCTTCATCTGCATGGACGTGGTGTTCTGCGCCTCGTCCAGGATGACGGCCGCGTTGGCGAGCGTGCGGCCGCGCATGAAGGCGAGCGGCGCCACCTCGATGGCGCCCGAGGTGAGCGCGCGCTCCACCTTGTCCGGCGGCATCATGTCGTAGAGGGCGTCGTAGAGCGGCCGCAGGTAGGGGTCGATCTTCTCGCGCATGTCGCCCGGCAGGAAGCCGAGCCGCTCGCCCGCCTCCACGGCCGGACGGGACAGGATCAGGCGCGCCACGTCGCCGCGCTCCAGGAGCGCGGCCGCGTAGGCGACCGCCAGATAGGTCTTGCCGGTGCCGGCGGGGCCGAGGCCGAACACCAGGGAGGACCGCTCCATGGCGCGGATGTAGGCATCCTGCGCCGGGTTGCGGGCGACGACCGTCTTCCGCCGGGTGGCGATCTGGGCGAGCTTCAGCCGCGTCTTCGGCTCCAGCGTCGGCAGGGCGAGCTGGCCGTCGAGGGTGATGGCCATCCGGATCGCCCCCTCCACGTCGCCGCCGGTGACCTCCTGGCCGGTCTGCAGCCGGGCATAGAGGGCCTCCAGCACGTCGCGCGCGCGGGCGCAGGCCTCGTGCGGCCCGCGGATCGTCACCTGATTGCCGCGGGCGGTGGTGTCCACCCCGAGCCGCTGCTCGATCAGGGCGAGATGCTGGTCGAACTGCCCGTAGAGGTCGCCGATCAGGCGATTGTCGTCGAAGACGAGGACGACATGGGTCATGTCCGAAGCGTGGGTCATGCGCTCTCCGGTCCGGAGGAAGAACGGGTCGAAACGGGCCGCCGGCCGCCCGGCGGCAAAACCGTCATGCCGAAAGCCGAACGGCAGGGGACGCGCCCGGTTCCGCCCCATCGGACGGAACCACGTCGCCGTTGAGGCTGTGCCGCCCGGTCGACGTGATGGCGACGGGCGCGATGGAGCCGATGAGGCCGGCGGGCGCGGTCACGTGCACCGGGTGGAGATAGGGCGACCGGCCGACCAGCTGGCCGGGCAGCCGGCCCGCCTTCTCCAGGAGCACCGGCAGGGTGCGGCCGACGAGGCCCGCCGCGAACCGGCGCTCCTGGTCGTCAATGAGGGCCTGCAGCCGGTGGAGCCGCTCGGTCTTCACCGTCTCCGGCACCTGGCCGTCGAGGTCGGACGCCGGGGTGCCGGGGCGCGGCGAATACTTGAACGTGAAGCAGCCCGCGTAGCCGACTGCCCGGACGAGCGCGAGCGTCGCCTCGAAGTCCGCGTCCGTCTCGCCCGGGAAGCCCACGATGAAGTCGCCGGAGAGGGCGATGTCCGGCCGGGCCGCGCGGATCCGCTCCACGAGGCGCAGGTAGTCGTCCGCCGTGTGCCTCCGGTTCATGGCGGCGAGGATCCGGTCCGAGCCCGACTGCACCGGCAGGTGCAGGTAGGGCATCAGCTGGGGCAGGTCGCGGTGGGCGCCGATCAGGTCCTCGCCCATGTCGCGCGGGTGGCTGGTGGTGTAGCGCAGGCGGTCGAGCCCAGGAATGCGGGCGAGCGCCCGGATCAGGCGGGCGAGGGTCCAGTCGTCCCCGTCCTCGCCCTCGCCGTGGTAGGCGTTGACGTTCTGGCCGAGGAGGGTGACCTCGCGCACGCCCGCGGCGACCAGCGCCCGCGCCTCGGCGAGCACCTTGCCGGCCGGCCGGGACACCTCCGCGCCGCGCGTGTAGGGAACGACGCAGAAGGTGCAGAACTTGTCGCAGCCCTCCTGGACGGTCAGGAAGGCGGTCACCCCGCGCGACCGGGTGCGCTCCGCGCTGACCGGCGGCAGGCTGTCGAACTTGTCCTCGATGGGAAAGTCCGTCGCCACCACCTTGGCCGGCGCCGCGGTCTTGAACGGCGCGGCCGCCTCGGCGAGGTCGCTCGGCCGCTCGCCGCGGGCCGCCCGGTCGATCAGGTCCGGCAGGCGGTGGTAGGCCTGGGGGCCGAACACCATGTCGACCACCGGCGCCCGGCGGATGATCTCCTCGCCCTCCGCCTGCGCCACGCAGCCGGCGACGGCCACCATGGTGGCCTGTCCCGCCGCCCGGCGCTCCGCCTTCACCTGGCGGATCCGGCCGAGCTCGGAATAGACCTTCTCGGCGGCCTTCTCGCGGATGTGGCAGGTGTTCAGGATGATGAGATCCGCGGCCTCGATGACGTCGGTCTGCCGGTATCCGAGCGGCGCCAGGCTGTCCGACATGCGATCGCTGTCGTAGACGTTCATCTGGCAGCCGTAGGTCTTGATGTAGACGGTCTTCTCAGCGGTCACGGTCGAAGTCTTGCGCTCCGGATGGGATGCCCGGGCCGGGCCGGCATGAGAAAGACCTCTACCCCTTTTCCGCCCTGATGAGAATAGCGGCGCCGGCGACCGTGTCAGCCGCCCCGGCGCAGGGCCTCCGACAGGAGCGTGCGCACCGCCGCCTCCGCCGCGGCGGTCACGCGCTTGCGGTCGCCGTCCCGGTCGAACGGGATCGGGTCGCCGAACGACACGACCGCGTCCACCGCGCCCTCCCGGACGATGGCCATCAGGTGCGGCGGCAGGTCCTGGTCGCCGATCCACGACACGTGCGCCCGCCCGAGCCGCCCCATGGGCAGGCCGTGCAGGCGCGTGTACGCGATGGCGACCGGCTGGACCAGAACGTGGCTGTGGCCGCCCGCGTCCACCGCCGCCCGCGCCGCCCCGAGGAGCGCGGAGCGGAACGGCAGGATCTGGTTGCCGTCGCCCGTGGTGCCCTCGGCGAACAGCACCATGGCGTCGCCGTCCGCGAGCCGCTCCGCGATCGCCGCCGCCTGGTCCCTGGTCTGGGTCCGGCGCTGCCGGTCGACGAACACCGTGCGCTGGAGCTTCGCCAGGAGCCCGAACAGCGGCCAGTCCGCCACCTCGCTCTTGGCGATGAAGGAGAGCGGCATCAGGGAGCCGAGCACCACGATGTCGATCCAGGACACGTGGTTGGCGGTGATCAGCAGCGGCCGATCCGGAGCCGGCCGGCCGCGCACCGCGACCCGCACGCCAAGCGCCCGGCAGGCGGCCCGGTGGAACACCATCGGCAGCCGGTGGCCGATGCGCCAGTCGAACCGGATCGCCAGCCACTGGACCGGCATCAGCGCGAGCGTGAGGAGCACGAGCGGGCCGAGCGCGAGGACGGGGCGGAGGCGCGCCATCAGCGTCCGGTCAGCGCCGCGGCTTGTCGTCGAGCGGCACGGCGTAGAGCTCCAGCCGGTGGTCCACCAGCCGGTAGCCGAGCCGCTCCGCGATCACCTCCTGCAGGGCCTCGATGTCCTCGCTGCGGAACTCGATCACGCGGCCCGAGCGCAGGTCGATCAGGTGGTCGTGGTGCTCGTCCGGCACGGTCTCGTAGCGCGACCGGCCGTCGCGGAAGTCGTGGCGGGCGATGATGCCGGCGTCCTCGAACAGCTTCACGGTGCGGTAGACGGTGGAGATGGAGATGTTCTGGTCGATCGCCGAGGCCCGCCGGTAGACCTCCTCCACGTCCGGATGGTCCGTGGAGGACTCCAGCACGCGCGCGATCACGCGGCGCTGGTCCGTCATCCGCATGCCCTTGGCGACGCAGACCTCCTCCAGGGGCGTGGTTTTGCTCGCGTCGGTCACCGGATCACGTCCTGCTTCGTCGGCCGCCGTCGCCAAGGTCCGGCCGGATCGTCACGTGGTCTGCGCTTAAGTGAGATCGGCCCGCATGACAAGGGCCGTCGCCGGGGGCGCGCTCCCCTTGGCGTAGTAGTTGGGACGCGAGCCGACCACCTTGAAGCCGACCGCCTTGTAGAGCCGGCAGGCGGGGCCGTTGGTCTCGTCCACCTCCAGGAAGAGCGAGCGGATCCGGTCGTGGTAGAGCCGGCGCAACGCGTGGTCGATGAGCCGGCGGCCGAGCCCCTTGCCCCGGTGCCTGGGCGTGACTGCGATGGTGAGCACCTCCGCCTCGTCGCCCGCCGCCCGGATCATCACGAAGCCGACCGGCCGGCGCGACCCGAACGGCACGCCGCGCCGGGCCACGAAGGTGAACACCCCGGACTGGACGAGCAGGGCCTCGACCTCGGCGGCGTGCCAGCCCCGGTGGAAGGCGGTCGCGTGGATGTCCGCGAGGTCGTCCACGTCGCCGAGACGCGCCTCGTCGATCACCGCCGGATAGGGATCGTACCAGAGGATCACGAGCGTCCTCCAGAGGCCGGGCCGGCCGGAGCCGCGGCGAGCAGAAGCCCGGCGATCGCCGCCGGCGGCTTGGCGTCCGGCGGCCGCAGGTAGGCAGGCTCGGGCCGGTTCGTCGCCGGGTCCAGCGTGGCGCCGAGCCGGGCGATCGCCCGCGGGTCCGGGCCGGCGAGGGGGATCAGTTCCGGACGCCGGGCGCCCGCCTGGACCGCCTGGTGGCCGATGATCGGCGCGCCCGAGCCGATCGCCACCGCCGCCCGGTCCGCGACCGCGTGGAGCACCGCCTCGGCGGAGGCGGCGAACGGCGCGAGAAGCGGCGTGCCGTCCGGCCCGTAGAGGGCCGCGTAGAGCTCGCCCCGCCGGGCGTCCACCGCCGCGAGCACCGGTCCCGTCGGCCGCTCCGGCACCGAGGCGGCGAGCGCCCGGAGCGTGCCGACGCCGACCACGGGCTTTCCGAGCGCGAGCCCGAGCCCGCGGGCGGCCGACAACGCGATCCGGATGCCGGTGAAGCTGCCCGGCCCGACCGCGACCGCGATCCTGTCGAGCGCGTCGAGCGAAACGCCCGCCTCCCGCAGCACGGCCTCCACCATCGGGAACAGGCGTTCCGCGTGCCCCCGGTCCATCCGGTCCACCGCGGCCGCGTCGATCCGCCGGCCGTCGCCGACGGCGACGGCGGTCTGGTCGAGGGCTGTGTCGAGGGCGAGAACGAGCATGGGCGAGGCTTACGGGATCGGAACGGCATCTGTCGAGCCCGGCTTCAATCCCGTGCCCTGCGGTGTATAACGACCGCAGACGCGCCCTGCCGCAAGACTGCTTTGGAGTGATGCCTCGTGCCGAAGTCCCGTCCCCCCGGCCGTGCCGCGCCCCCGCCCGGGCGCCGGGACGACAGGAGCCAGCGCGCGCCCGCGCCGCGGGCGGAGGCGCGTCCGGGCCAGGGCGCCAAGCCGGCGCCGCGGGACGCCGCCCCGGCCCGCCGCACGCCGGAGGCCGATCGAGGGCCCGCCCGTCCGGCCGGCGCGAGCGAGCCGAAGCGACCGGTGCCGCGCCCGCTCGGCCCGCGCCGGGCGGCCGAGACCATCGGCGTCATGCTGGAGACGGAAGGCTGGGACGCCTACCAGCTGCTCGATTCCGGCGAGGGCGCCAAGCTGGAGCGCTATGGGGCGCTCACGGTCGTCCGGCCCGAGCCGCAGGCCATGTATCCGCGCCGTCTGCCCGAGGCCGCCTGGGCCGCCGCCGGCGCCGCCTTCACCGGCGACGTGGAGGAGGAGGGGCCGGGCCGCTGGCGCCTCGCCGACGGGATCGGCGACAGCTGGGAGATGGCCGTGATGGGCATTCCCTTCGCGTGCCGGCTCACCTCCTTCCGGCACGTCGGCGTCTTCCCCGAACAGGTGGCCCACTGGACCTACATGGCGGACCGGCTGCGCGCTCTGTCGGCGACGCGGACGGAGCGGCCGCAACTCCTGAACCTGTTCGGCTACACCGGCCTCGCCTCCCTGATCGCCGCCTCGGCCGGCGCCGACGTGACCCATGTGGACGCGTCGAAGAAATCCGTCGCCTGGGGGCGCGAGAACCAGGCCCTTGCCGGCCTCGACGCGGCCCCGATCCGCTGGATCGTGGACGACGCGGTGACGTTCGCCGAGCGCGAGGTGCGCCGGGGCCGGCAGTATGACGGCATCCTCCTCGACCCGCCGCGCTTCGGCCGCGGCCCGGACGGCGAGGTCTGGGACCTGACCGAGGACCTGCCGCACATGCTGGACCTCGTCCGCCGGATCCTGAAGCCGGGCCCGTCCTTCCTGGTCCTCACCGCCTATGCGATCCGGGCGTCCTTCCTGTCCATCCACGAACTCACCGCCGATCTCCTGGGCGACCGGCCGGGGACGATCCGCTCCGGCGAACTGGTGCTGCGCGAGACCGGCCTGCCCGGACAGCCCGGCCGCCGGCTCTCCACCTCCATGTTCACCCGCTTCGAGGGAGAGGCCCCATGACCGACCGCCGCGACGACCGCCGCCCAGGGATCGGTGAAGCGGATCCCGTCTCTGGCAAACCCGATCGGTCACGGCCTGCGCCGCTTCGAGGGAGAGGCCCCATGAGCGACCGCCGCGACGCGCACGGCCGCGACGACCGCCGCCCGGCCATCGCCGCCCCGGGATCGGTGAAGCAGATCACGTCGCTCACCAATCCGATCGTGAAGGACATTCGCGGTCTCGCGCTGAAGAAGCACCGGGAGGAGACCGGCCTTTTCCTCGGCGAGGGACTAAAGCTCGTGACCGACGCCCTGGAGGAGGGCTGGCCCGTGCACACCATCCTGTTCGCCGCCGCCACGCGCGGCCAGGAGGCGGTGATGCGGGCCGCCGCCACCGTGCACGCCCGCGGCGGCATGGTGCTGGACGTTTCCGAACAGGTGCTCGGCAAGATCACCCGGCGCGACAATCCGCAGATGGTGGTGGGCGTCTTCCGCCAGAAGCTGACGCCGCTCGCCGAGGTGCGCCCGCGCGAGGGCGACATCTGGGTGGCGCTCGAACAGGTCCGCGATCCGGGCAACCTCGGCACGATCGTCCGCACCGCCGATTCGGTCGGCGCCAAGGGCGTGATCCTCGTCGGCGAGACCTGCGACCCCTTCTCGATGGAAGCGGTCCGGGCCACCATGGGCTCGCTTTTCCACGTTCCCCTGGTCCGCACCGGCCGCGACGCCTTCCTCGCCTGGGCGAAGACCTCCGGCGCCCGCCTGGTCGGCACGCACCTGAAGGCCACCGCCGACTACCGATCCGTGGCCTCCACCGCGCCCACCGTGCTGGTGATGGGCAACGAACAGCAGGGCCTGTCCGACGCGCTGGCCGAGGCCTGCGCCGTTCGCGTGAAGATCCCCATGTGGGGAAAGGCCGACAGCCTCAATCTGGCGGTGGCGACGGGCGTGATGCTGTATGAGTTGAGGAGGGTGGAGATTGGATCAGTCTGAGTTTGGCGGCGGCAAGGGCAAAGTTCCAGAAGCCTCGATGCGGCATTCGCGCCCAACCTGCCGCCTGACGAGCAGTTGATCGAAGGTCAACATCCTATGTCCGATACCCTTGCGATCTTCTCGTCCGGCATGTGGACGCTGAGACCCGAGATCGCGCTCTTGACAGGTATGACGCCGGTACGGGCCCGCATGGGTCTTGCCCGCGAGGCCAAAGCCGTCGCGGGATGGGGCCACAAGTCGACAGCGGACAGGGCGCGGCGCGCGGCGGCGGCGGCAGGACTACCCTACGCCGCCGTCGAAGACGGCTTCCTTCGCTCCATCCGCCCTGGCACGGGGACCCGCAGCTTCAGCTATGTAGTCGACTGGACCGGGATCTATTACGACGCATCGGCTCCTTCGGATCTGGAGCGCCTGATCGTCGAAGCAGCAGCCGAACCGGGGATCTCCGGTGATACTTTGGCGCTTCTGCGGCGCGCGCGACTGTCCAAGTACAACAGTGGTCGTCGCCTCGGGCAGGTCGAGCAGCTTTTGCCAAAAGACTTCGTTCTGGTTGTAGATCAGACTGACGGCGATGCATCAGTTGCGGGCGCGTTAGCATCAGCCTTAACTTTCGACACAATGCTTCAAGCGGCCTTGGACCGGTTCGGAAGCGATCGCACTGTGGTTAAGGTGCATCCGGACGTGACGGCGGGGTTGAAGCGCGGCTACCTCTTCGATCGCGCTCGAGACCTTGGTCTGGCGGTGCTTGATCGCGACGTCGATCCCTGGGATCTCTTCGAGCGGTGCGAAGCAGTGTTCACGGTCTCCAGTCTGATTGGCCTGGAGGCATTGATGGCCGGTGTTCCGGTCCACTGCTTCGGAGCCCCCTTCTACTCGGGATGGGGACTGACCAAGGACACAGTCGCACTACCGCGTCGGACCGCACGGCCGACCCTTGCGGGCCTGGTCGAGGCCGCCTACGGCCGTTATTGCCGGTACATCGATCCGTACTTCCGGGAAGCCTCGACGCTCCCGAATGCAGTCTCGACACTGAGCGAACTCAAGGCGCGGTTCCAGTCCGGCCCTCGGTTCGTGACAGGCGGCTTCTCCCGTTGGAGGATCGCCGCCGTCGAGCCATTTCTCGACTGCGCAGCAGGTCCGCCGATGCACCGTCGGACCATTGCCGAGGCCGAGGCGGAGGCAAAGGAAGGCCGACTCCGATTGGCCGTCTGGGGATATGGAAACGATCCGGTGGCGTCGGCATCGGTCCGGATCGAGGACGGATTTCTTCGATCGATCGGATTGGGGGTGGAGGGCGCCTACCCGGCCTCTCTCGTGCTCGATGAATACGGTCTCTACTATGATCCAGGGCGACTGAGCGGTTTCGAGGCGCTTGCGAACGGTGCGGTGCTCGATCGCGTCCTTCTGGAACGGGCCGCGGCTTTACGTGCGCGCATTGTCGCGGGCCGGCTCAGCAAATATGGCGTGGGACGATCGCTCGCCCTCCCGGGTGCGAGCGGGCGAATGCGGATCTTGGTACCTGGACAGGTGGAGACGGATGCCTCGATCCGGCTCGGCGCGATGGATGTTCGGACCAACACTGATCTTCTGAAGGCCGTCCGGCGGCAACACCCGGATGCATTCATCCTCTACAAGCCGCACCCGGACGTCGTCGCCGGCTTGCGCCGAGGCGCTGTCCCAAAGGCTGTTCTCGAAGCCACAGCGGATGAAGCGGTTTTAGAAGCCTCCATCGCCGACTGCCTGGACTGGGCGGACCGGGTGGAGACAATGACATCGCTGACGGGTTTTGAAGCTCTCCTTCGGGGGAAAGCCGTCGCCGTTCATGGGCGGCCGTTCTATGGCGGATGGGGTTTGACCGAAGATGTCGCGCCCATGCCCGATCGGCGCCAGCGCCGGCTTACGCTTGACGAACTCGTGGCGGTGGCACTCATCCTTTATCCGTCATATGTAGACCCCTTCAATCGGACGCCTTGCCCGGTCGAAGTGGTCGTGCGCCGGCTCTCCGAGCCGCCACCCGTCGAGACCGGGGCGGCGCGTCTCGAGCGCCTTGTGAGGACTCTCCGGGCTCGCATACTGAACAGGATCGCAGTTGCGTTCCCGCAATCCGATTAGGGCGGGATTGGGCCCACGGCTGGCATGATGTTGCCTTTCCGCAGCACCTCACGAGCGGCCTACGGCAGGACCGGTTGGACACTTTCTTTTCACGTCCGATCGGGTAAGGGTGACAAGTGTCTGGGTGTCGGGAAGACCTGTTTCATGATGAAGCGTTCGTATGCCGCTCTCACCGCAGCCATCTTCCTGACCAGTTGTGCCACTCTTCCCTCCAGCGGTCCTTCGGCCAGCGACATCGTCGACCGAACTGAGGATAGCGCTGCGCTCGACCGCTACGAGGTCGTGGACGTGAGCGACCGGGTGCTGGCCGCCCTTCGCTCGCGGCCCAACGAGAAGTTGGCTGGTTCTTTCGGAGGGGCTCGGGGCGGCACGTCCGACGCCATTGGAGTTGGCGACTTCGTCACAGTTACGATCTGGGAGGCCGGGAACGGTGGTCTGTTCTCCGCTCCAGTTGGCTCGGTGACCTCCGGCAACAAGAGCGTGACGATACCTGAGCAGCCCGTTACGCGAGCCGGTACGATCTCGATCCCTTACGCCGGCACGGTGACTGCCGCAGGCCGGACGCCGGAACAGGTCAAATCCAGCATCGAACAGGCGCTTTCCGGAAAGGCGATCGAGCCGCAGGTGCTCGTCAGCGTGACACGGCCGCTGTTCAACACGGCGACTGTGACCGGCGAGGTCACCAGGGGAGGGCGCGTACCGCTGTCCGCGCGCGGAGACACTATCCTGGACGTGATTGCGAGTGCTGGCGGGATCTCCGCGCCCGTGCATGAGACCTTCGTCCAGCTCCAACGCGGGCGGCAGACAATCCGGGTGCCCTTGCAGCAGGTTGTTGATAATCCGCAGGAAAACATCACTCTATCGGCCGGCGATACGCTGACCCTCACCCGTGACCCGCAGACCTTCACGGCTTTCGGCGCGACTGGCCGGAACGCCGAGATACCCTTCAGCGCCAAAGGGATCGCGCTCAACGAGGCCATCGCGAAGGCCGGCGGCCTCCTGGACAACAGGGCCGACCCATCCGGCGTTTTCCTGTTCCGGTCGGAACCGGCCGAAGTCGTCCGCCTCTACGCGCCGCAATCCCGCCTGGCGGCTCGGGGCGGTCACGTGCCGGTGGTCTACCGGCTCGACCTGCAGGACCCCAAGAACCTGTTCCTGGCCCAGAGCTTTCCGGTCTTCGACAAGGACATGCTCTACGTCAGCGCAGCTCCCGCTAACGAACTGGCCAAGTTCTTGGGAATCGTGAACCTTGCGGTAGGGACGGTGCGGTCTGGCGCGGGAACGTACACTAATTTGTCCGATGTCGAATAGCTTATGAAAATCAAATCTGTCGCTAACTTCCATGGCTTCGGAGCTATTACGAGGTGCTTTCAGTCGCTTCGCGCGTGCGTTAATCGAATAGATACGTAGCCACCAAGACAGAACTTCAGTTTTTTAACGAAGTTGATGCAATCAAAATACTTTATGCAACGAGCACAACGTCCAGCTTAAATTGCACCAATTTCCTGTAGCCGAAGTCATTGCAAAGCTGTAACACGGCGAGCTTTTCAGCCTCGGACGATTGCTCGATTAGGATAATCGGCTTATCACGTTCGATAATCTGAATCGCACCCCTAATTACGCCATCACCGCGACCTTCAACATCGATCTTTATCAGGTCAACTTGCGGGAACGCGAAATCATCGAGACGCCTGATAAGAACATCACCCGACTCGTCGTTCTTGAGCCGATTCCCGCCTAGGTTATTTAGCCGACCGCCCAGATTTCGACCTTTTGCATTCTCGTCCCCAAGCCCAACCTTATGAACGTCTATTCTATCGTTCAGTTTATTCAACTCTACGTTTCGAGTAAGGATGCCGTAAGCGGGCGGATTAGGTTCAAACGCGTATATCTTTCTAGCCCCCATGATAACTGCGAAGAAAATTGAATGGCTACCGATGTTCGCGCCAGCGTCGACGACAGTAGAGGACTGCCTGACCAAACCCTCCCGATTTATGAACTCAACAGCTTTAGGCTGATAAAAATTTGACGTCCGTAGAATATCATTTTGGATCTTATCCGATGCCCCGAACGGAAGATAAAACGAAACTTTAGTTCCGTTCACGCTGAACTCGAAAACTTTATCTTCACTCGAGAAAAATGTAGCGTATGATAGCAACAGTTCGTTCTGGTAGCGAAAATACGGATCGATAGAATTTACTAGGCACTTTGAAACGAGTTCAGC
Organism: Chthonobacter rhizosphaerae; assembly: GCF_013839525.1. Classification (GTDB taxonomy): domain Bacteria; phylum Pseudomonadota; class Alphaproteobacteria; order Rhizobiales; family Pleomorphomonadaceae; genus Chthonobacter; species Chthonobacter rhizosphaerae. The sequence goes on along the minus strand of NZ_JACDIS010000011.1, from coordinate 45,523 downwards.
ATTTCTCTGTTCGAGCTCTTCCACCTGCTTACGTAAAGTGTCCAGGTTCGCGATCAATTCACGAAGTTGCGAGTTCTTGGACCAAAACAAATTCATCACCGTAAGATTTGAGACTACGCAGCCGACCTGGACGTCGCAGAACGCCATGAACTGAATAGCTCTATGGAGGTAACCGAAATTAGTATAGGGTACTCCGGCGATTTAATCAATCATCCCGACCACGTACTCAGGCTTCGCTCTTGCAATCGTCTGAAGCCCTTAGTTGAGGAAAAGCCGAATATATGCCGCGCTCGAAGTCGGCCATGAGGCGAGCTCGAAGTTGCTCAACACGACGTGTGAGACTGTCGGGATCATCGAAAGCGTTATCTACAAAGGCAAGGAACTCGTCTACCGAAGCCTCCAATTCCGAGGAGCGGATTACGAAAGTCAGTTCGTTGCTCGGAACTGATTTGATTCCGGTCTCATTTACCATCACCGGAACCCCCGAGACTAATGCCTCTAAAACTTTGAAGTTTATGCCTCCTTGGATGAACACCGGCGATATAAGGGCGTCTATTCCCCCATAAAAATCACTCAAAGAGGGCACGAATCCCAATTGAAAGCATCTTGGCCCGAAGCCGCCAGATCGGGCGATGTGATTGCATATATCGCCGGCTACGAAAAACTTGCTATTTGGTCTGCGTTTCAAGATAAGCGGCCAAATATGTTGCATCACGTAATCAATTGCAGCGCGATTGGCAGACATGTTCGCGCCAATGAAACCGAACCGTTCAGCTTTGACCCGAAGCTTGAATGAAGGAGCAACAATCCAGCTGAAGCTCGGGGGTACCGTCAATACAGGAGGTCGCAATTGGTCGGGTACAAGGCTCTTTGCGTCTGAATTCGAGATCGCGAGCGCTAAATCGGTTTGATTAAGAAGTTTATACTCAATCCTCTGGTTCAAAGATTCCAATATATTCCTGACCACATTACTGGGCCGATAGAACCCGCGATCGCGAACAAAGTTGATGTCGTGCAGATCAACCGTATAGACGGTCGGTTTCGCTTTCTTCAACTTCCACGGAACCATCCATACATAGGAGAAGATAACTATGTCGCAGTCAAAAGAATTCACGCTCTGCTGATATGAGCGACTAAGGCTACTATTGAGACGAGCATAGAGCGGCAGGTAATAGTCTTTTCCCACAGCCCATTTCCCTAATTTGCGCAAACGCCCTATGACCCCGGACACCAAACGATTTTGGCGGTATGTTCTAAATTCAATCCCTAACTGATTGAGAAAGTCGCGATATCCTGGCGGCACCGATCCTTCGGGCGAGAGAACGCTTATCTTTGCATTCGCCCGATGCAGCTGGAGCAAGAAATCTAGTGCCCGTTGGCGAGACCCGTTGTTGACAGGAAATAGCGGTCCCGGATAAACGAACAAAATTCGAGGAGCAGTGCTGCTCCAGCGAACGGAAGAATATAAGCTAAGTTTCCCGCCGCTTAGAATCTGAACAGTCGGAGCCGACTTAGAAAATATAAATGACTTTAGGTCTGCGGGGCAGGACTCGAAGCCACCCTGCCTAAACACGACAGCTTCCAAATGAAGCGTTGCTGCGAATAAGGCAAGTTGCGTCATGCCCTCTGGATGCGCACCGAATCGACAGACTCGCATGCCTGTCGGTACACCGGAAATTTCCGCTGCAACAACGGCGATCAGATCGCTTCGATACCGCTGATCTATCGCCCTAAGATCGTCATAACTAACGCTGCCAGAACCGGAGTAGAAAAGGACAAGCTTATACATCGAGCTGCTTCTGCTTTAGGAACATGTCTCGGTGGCGGCTTATGACATCACACAGGGACGCAAGAGAGGTTCTATCTCTAGCATCGGGATCGTAGTAAACCGCCCGTGATAGATATGCTACGTAGAAAACCTCCTCGCGCGTACGCTTCTTTGCACGCCAATCCAAACGGATTTTGTCGGCTGTTAGGCCCCACCCGCTATAAAACGGCGCGCCATATGTCATGACAGGTTTACCGGCGATGATCGCTTCGAACCCCATACCTGAGGTTACACAGCGTACCTCGTCCGCGAGAGCGAAAAGCGAATAAGGGTTGATCTCCTCATCGTGTAGTATGATCGAAGGATGATCGATAACTTCGCCTAGCACGTCCTTCGTGAAGAACGAACCCTTGCCGCCAATAGTGCCGTCCGGGTGGCGTTTAAGCACGACGAGCGGCTCTTTTGTATCTGTAACGGCATCGACAACCATGCGTCGAAAAGAACTTTCGTTTGCTAGGCCACAGATAACAGATTGGTCGCCAAAGCGCTGATCTATCAAAAGATACACCGGTCTAGCGGTCGTAGCCCACGGAGGGATGTACTCAGGTGCGTGATTGTACTTGCTAATTCTGAGTTTGCGCAGTTGCGCAATCGACATTCGGACCTTGTCCAGTTCAGTTTCGTTGATCTCCCAATTGGAGGCAAGCGTACGTTCCATACGTGACCACCGGCGAGCGTCGTAGTATGGGCTTAGATCATCGATGAAAAATGATAGACCAGGACTTCCACCTGCTCCTATTTCCACAGAGCGTACGAACCCATCTTCGACGAATAGGAGTGGTGATCCGGATATCTTAGCATTTCGTCTCAGATTACGTCGACGATTAGACTCGGAAGCGCCCCATTGCATGAACGCAGCCGCACCGGCTGTGTCCTTTACGGTAGAGATCCTTCCACCGCCGTCCAAGCGCCCGTCTGCGTCGAAGGCAGGAACAATATATTTTTGAACGCCCTCTATCACATCTCGGCTTTCCGCTGATTGTGCTAGAGCTAACGACCCGGTGATTTGACCCTGGCAAAGCCGCAAACCGAACGCACTTCCGAAATCCCAATCTGTTGATTGGCCATCAACAACAAGATCCCGAATGAACGTAAGGGTCGTCTCGTTAGATGCACCAAACTGGTCGATGTGTCCGCGGGTTTCTTGAAGACAGTCATGCGAACGTTCGAGCAAAACGTTCAGCTCAACTCCGTTGAGGTTGTCGCAAACTGCTCCAAAGACTATGGTGCGGGAACAGGAATAAAGGTGATCCTTGAAATTATCGTCGATGATCAAGCCAGAGAATATTGCAGCGCGTTGAGATTTAGAAATTTCATTGTAGGCGCTGTTGTCTAGTGTGTTTTTCGCGCTATCTTCAACTATGATAAGGTTGCAGCCAAGATCGTCGCATAGAGTAACCAGCCGGACCAGAAATTCGTTCCAGCGCGTACGAAAGTCCGCCGCAGCGTCACCGCCCCATAATAGGAATACAGAACGACTAGCCTCAAGCCCGCAGATAAACTGAAGGCCAGATTCGAATCGCTCGACTTCTGTGCTTTCGAAATGCTGCCGGCGTTCAGGGATGTACGGCCAGTATGTCAGTTCAGGTTTATCGCTCGGGGGGCACAGGAAATCCGACAATTTCACGAAAGTGATGCCAAGTATCTGTGCGAAAGATCGACTTACATGAAAGAATCTATCGCCGCGGTCTCGTTGGACAACAACTAATTGCATCCGCTGCCGCTTAGCAGTGTGCGAAAGTTGCACGAGTGCGGCTTTCACTGGGTTTGGATCCTGAAGGACGGTGCCAACCTCGAGTGTGGGCGCGTTGCAAAGTGCAGATAAACTTGTATGTGCGGTTTTTAACCCAATTCGCAGCGAGTGAGCTTGGATGGGCGTCGAAAAGTGGATATCACGGTCATCACAGAAGACAAATAAAACATCCGGCTTCTTTATTAAAAGAGCGTTCAATTTGTCGGGACATATAGACAGGTAGTAGCGGCGCTTCAAATTGGCGACAGGTCTATTCCGCTCGAAAATGAGTTTATAAAGTTTAACAGCTCTGGCGTTTCGCTTCAGCCAACTCGGCGCGTTACGTTCGACGAGTTGTGCAACCTTATCCATCGTCATCTGAATGCTAGTCCTAACCTCAGTTGGCATCTCATTCGGTTGACCATTCGGCGATCTCAAGGGAAACCTACTCGGAACGCCGTGGAACTGCTAGCAGCGAACGTCTGTTAGTGGTTCTCGATAAATGTGATTCGATGTTGATCGCGGTCTATGTTTGATTGCCGTTCGAAACATAGGCCGCGATCTGTTTGACCATATATAAGGATTGCTAGATCGTGGCGATGTATGACCCTATCCTAAATGTTAGGTGAGTGGTTTGAGGGGATCGGCAAGATTGCCTTTACACCATGTGATCGCGAATCGCTGCATAGAGTAGCGCAGAAATCCCCCAAGCGATCAGCGAGCCAACCAGCACCAGCGCAGTATTGGTAGCCCTCAGCGGATAGAGTGCATGTTGCGGGAGGGACGGCGTTACGAACGTGGCGAGATACCGTTGCTCACGCTTCGCCTCAACGCGCGCGGCTTCGAACGATGCGAGTGATGACAGGTAGGCTCGTTGCGCGAACTCCGCCTCGGTTTCCAGCGACGCGAATGTCGCGAGCTGGCCGCTGATGCCGCCGGAGCCGGCTGCGCCCGGCTCCCCTCCTCCGTTTGAAACGCGAGACTTGCGAGCAGCGATCTGATCTTTGATCGCGGTGATCCGGGTTTCCAGTATCCGCCGGGACGGCGCTTCCGGGCCGACCAGCTGGGAGATCTGCTCGAGTTCCGCTTCGGACTGGGCGAGTTGTCCTTCCAGTTCGCCCATGAGCTTTTCGTGCGCTTCGGCGACGGCCGCGGGGCTGATCGTGTTCTCCGTGTTCCGGAACCGGGCGACAGCCTCACGCGCCTCCCGCAAACGATCTTCGGCGAACTGCACCTCCCGCTGGGCGAGGGCGACCGTGTCCGTTCGGGACTGCTCGGAGAGGCGGTTAACGAGGGCTCGGCTCTCGTCCACGACCACGGATGCGACCAGTTGGGCGTCTTCGGGGGTGAAAGCCTTGACCTCGAGCGTGATGATCCCGGTGTAGTGATCGAATTCGGCCGTTGCCATGCCGCGCCAGTACTCGACGAAATCTTCAATCGGCTGACCGGGCCAGAACCGGGCGAGCCAGTCCGCGGCGCCCGTCTCGTAGCGAGCTTGAAGGCCGATTCGCTGCTCGAGCCGGTCCACGAGTTCGCGCGATTGGATGAACTCCTGGACGATATAGGAATCGCCAGTGCTGGACGCCGCACCGGACCCGCCCGTGAGCATGCCGAGAAGGTCTCCCGAGAGCTGGTCGGCGCCACGGACAGCAAAGCGCGCCTCGGCGGCATACTGATCGGAAGCGAGGAACGCGTAATATCCCGCCGTCACGATTGTCGGAAGAGCGACGATCAGGGCGAGCGACGCAGCGACTAGGCGGCGTTTGGTCCTTTTACTGGCCCGGATCGCCTTCTCGACCCGGTCGTCGACAACGGGTCCGCCAGGCGCGGGCGTGACCTTGGATGTTGGCGCAGGCTTCGCCTGTGGAGCCTTGGCTGACTGGTTGGCAACGACCTTCAACTCTGGCGCTATCTTTGTTGCGTCCGGCTTCGTTTCCGCGCTCATGCGGTTCCTTTCCCTGCCCGATCCCAGGACCGATCGGCTGTCGCCGGCTTACTGTTCCATCATTTCCCTGTACAGGGACATCGCTTGGTCGAGGTCATCATAAAGGGTGAGTTCGCCGTCGGCTAGAATGGCCCCCATGTCGCAGTAGTCCCGAATCGTCTTCTCCGAATGCGACACCATGATGATATCCGCATATTTCCGACGTTCGTTGAACGCGGCGAGGCACTTGGCCTTGAATCGGCTGTCGCCGACGGCGGTGATCTCGTCCACCAGATAGCAATCGAAGTCTACCGCCATGCTGAGCCCGAACGTCAAGCGGGCTTTCATACCGGAGGAGTAGGACGACGTGGCCTCGAAAAAGTAGGGGCCCAGTTCTGAGAAGTCCTGAACGAAGTGGATCACCCTATGAGGGTCCATGTCATAGAGCCGCGAGACGAACATGCAGGCGTCATGACCACTCATGTTTCCGGCGATGGAGCCGCCGAAACCGAGCGGCCAGGATATCTTGAGGTCTCGGTGGATAGTGCCGAAGTCCGGTTCCTCGGCTCCTGAGATCATTCGGATCAGCGTGCTCTTCCCGGCCCCGTTGTAGCCAAGGATTCCGATGCTCCGCCCGCGTGGCAGTTCCATGTTCAGGCCGCGCAGAATCCACTTGCTCTCTCCGCGGGACGTGTAGCGCTTTACGGCATTCTCGAAGCGTATCATATCTTGTTCAGCACGTTCTTGCGAAACGTCCTCTCAAGGAGAAGGGCCAACAGCAGCGCCACGCTCACCGTCATGATCAGATAGAACCGGTCCAAAAATCGGCTTTCAAAATGGCCGAACCAAGCACTGCGCACCCATTCGGAAATGTGAAGCAGCGGTTGATAGTACAGCATGCGCTGGATCTCAGTAGGCATGCCATCGGCGATAAAGAAGATGCCGCTCGTGAAGAAGTTGAGGCGGGACGCAACCGAATAAATGTTCTCCCATGCCTTGAAGATCGCGATCAGCGTGCTGTTAATAATGCCGACCGCAAACCCGAGCACGACGCTCAATGCGAGGGGGAGCAGCAAGCGAGCTGGCTCGCTTGGCGCATTGGCCAATCCCGTTAGGACGAAGAGGCTGAACATGCACAGGAAGACCACGACAAGCGTGGCGACTTCCATGATCAACCGACCGACATAAATGTCGATCGGCTTGATGCGGGGGAAGGATAGGAGCGATTTGTTTGACCGGAGGGCTCCTCGGACGAACCCTTCGACCGCGTTGAACATCATATAGCTCATGATGCCCATGGCGATGAACGGGGCAATGTGAATGCCGAGCGGCGATGTCGTGGACCGAAGCGCCGACATCAGAACGCTGAACACGAACACGTATGCGGTCGGCTCCACAAACGCCCAGAACAGACCGAGGCGCCGCGTTCCGTAGCGATTGCGAAACTCGCGAAGTGTGATCGCCCACACGGCGTGGCCGAACCGGTTCACCGATGTCGAGTAGGTAACCGCCATGAGGGTATCAAACCTTCGACGAAGCGCTTGTCAATCCGGGTATGGCCCCGTCCGCCTATCAGGCGGCCATTTGGCACCAATATAGAGGCCGACTCGGGACAACGATCAATCTCCGGCCTCTCCCCCCAACCCTCCAACCTCATCCACATCAAACCCCGCCGCCGCTCCCCCGTCCACCTCGGCGATCGCTTCGGCATACCGCTTCAACAGGTCTCTTCCGCCCCGGTCGCCGTCCACGGCGGCGAGGTCCTGGAAGAAGCGGCGGGACCAGAGCACCGGGTTGCCGCGTCGGCCGTCGTGCGTCGGCACCACGATGAGGCTTCCTTCGGCGGGCCGGTAGGCGGCGATCACCCGGTCGACGAGCGGCGCGTCCACCAGCGGCATGTCGCCGAGAAGCACGACGGCGGCCTCGCTTGCCGGCGACACGGCGCCGAGCGCGGCCTTCAGCGAGGTGGACTGCCCCTCCGCATAGTCGGGGTTGCGGACGAAACGCACGTCCGGCATGTCGGCGAGCGCGGCTTCCACCGCCTCCGCCTGGTGCCCGGTTACGACGATCACCTCGCCGGCGGCCGAGCCGGTCGCGGCGCGCACCGCGTGGCGCACCATGGGCTCGCCCCGCACGTCGGCGAGCAGCTTGTTGCCGGCGCCGAAGCGGGTCGACCGGCCGGCCGCGAGCACCACGGCGGAAACGAACGGCCGGTCCGGGTTCTCCTTCAGGGCGTCGCCCGACCGGGGCGCCGGCCGGCTCACGATGTCCATCAGGAGGCCGCCGACGCCCATGCGGACGATATCGTCCGCCGTCACCGGGCGGCCGGCGAGCAGGCGCTCCAGCACCCAGTCGAAGCCGTTCTCCCGCGGGCTGCGGGCGCAGCCGGGTGCGCCGAGCACCGGCTTTCCGCCGAGCTCGCCGAGGATCAGGAGGTTGCCGGGGTCGACCGGCATGCCGAGGTGGACGACGGCGCCGCCGGCCTCGCGGATCGCCGCCGGGATCACGTCGTCCTCGTCCACCACCGCCGAGGCCCCGAACACGATGGTGAGGTCCGCGCGCTCGCGCGTCCAAGCCAGCGCCTCGGCGACGGCCCGTTCGTCGTGCGGAACGCGGATGTCGTCGCCGATCCGCGCGCCGGCTGGCCGCAGCCGTTCGGCCATCACGGCGAGCGTTTTGTCCACCACCTTGTCCTTCAGCGACGGCAGCAGGGTGGACACGACCGCGACCCGGAGCGGCCGGTAGGGCTCCACCGAAAGCACCGGCTCGGCTCCCGCCACGCGGATAGCCTCGGCCAGCAGCGCGCCGTCCACCGCGAAGGGAATGACCTTCACGGTCGCCACCATGCGGCCGGCCTCCACGCCGCGCAGCGGCGGCCGCGTCGCCACGGTCAGGGCGGGATCCACCCGGTTGATGACGTGGATCCGGTCCGGGTCGAGCGCGAACAGGCCCGCCGTCTCGGCGTAGAGGTTGCACCGGCCGGTCGCCGGCGCCTCCAGGCGCACGTTCGGGCCGGCGATGGCGGCGGCAAGCCGCCGGGCGGCCTCGTCCTCGTGCACGTCGCCGGGCTCCAGGCGCGCCACGGTGAGGGAGGCGAGGCCCGTCTCCACCAGGGCGGCCCGCACCGCCTCGTCCACCCGCGTGCCCTTGCGCAAGGTGCCCTTCGGCGTCGCCACCGCGTGGGCCAGATAGGCGCCGAGCGTCTCCGCCGGGCTGGCCGGACCGAACCTCACGGCGCCGCGCTCCCCGTGTCGATCACCCGGCGGCGGAAGGCCTCGATCACCTCCGCCATGATGGCGACGGCGATCTCGCCGGGCGAGGAGGCGCCGATGTCCATGCCGATCGGCGCCCGGATGGCCTCGATGTCGGCCTCCGCCACGCCGGCAGCCAGCAGCCGGTCGCGGCGCCTGGCGTGGGTCTTCCGGCTGCCGAGGGCGCCCACGTAGAAGGCCTGCCGCTGGAGCGCGTGGACGATCGCGAAGTCGTCGATCTTGGGGTCGTGGGTCACGGCCGCCACGGCGGTGTAGGGGTCGATGCCAAGGCCCGGCAGCACGGTCTCCGGCCAGTCCGCCAGGAGCGTTGTGCCGGCGAACCGCTCCGGCGTCGCGAAGGCGGTGCGCGGGTCCACCACGATCAGGTCGTAGCCGGCGGTGGCCGCAACGGGAATGAGGGCCTGGGTGATGTGAACGGCGCCGATCGCCACCAGCCGGGGCGGCGGCACGTGGACGTTAAGGAAGATCTCCCCGCCGTCCTTCTCGATCACGCCGGACTTGCCCGACCGCAGCGCAGCGGCGATCTCCACGTGCAGCGGGTCGTCGCCCAGCCGGTCGCCGTCGCCGACGAGGCGGCTGGAGCCGTCGCCGAGATTCGTCACCACCACGGCCGCGCGCCGCTCGCGCCGGCGGGCGTTGAGAAGGGCGAGGAGCGTCTGGTCCATGATCAGCCGATCCGCTCGACGAGCACGCGGATACGCCCGCCGCAGGAAAGGCCGACACGCCAGGCGGTCTCGTCGGCGACCCCGAACGAGAGGACGCGGGCCCGGCCGTCCGCGATCACGTCCAGGGCTTCGGACACCACCGCGCCCTCCACGCACCCGCCGGAAACGGAGCCCTCGAACAGGCCGTCGCCGTCGATCGCCAGATGGCTGCCCACCGGCCGCGGCGCGGAGCCCCAGGTCTCGATCACGGTCGCCAGGGCGACGGGCCGGCCGTCGGCCGCCCAGCGCTCCGCCACCGCGAGCACGTCCTGCGCTTCCAGCGTCCTGTCCGTCATGGGTCTCTCCTTATCGGGGCGGAGTGTCTGCCGATCATGGGCCCGCCGCCATCGGACTTTGGTGCGGAACCGCCGCGATCACGCCGGAAGCTCGCGCCCCGCCCGGCGCCGCCGCACCCGCACGTCCTTGTAGATGTGCACCATGAAGGCGGTCGCAAAGAGCGGCGTCAGCAGGTTCAGGAAAGGCACCGCCAGCACGGCCGCGATCACGAGGCCGGCGAGGAAGACGCGCACGCTCGCCTCCTCGCGCAGCATCCGCACGCCCATCGGGTCGTGGAACCGGTGGGCGATCATCTCGAAATACTCCCGGCCGAGCAGGTAGGCGTTGGCGATGAAGAAGGCGAACACATTGACGCCCGGCAGGAGGATGAGGAAGAGCACGACGATGTTGACGGCGATCACCAGGAGGGTGAAGCGCGCCGCCGACAGGAGGCTCGGCACCAGCGGCATGGGGCGGCCCGGCGCGTCGCCCGGATAATGGACGCGCTCGACTTCCTCGGCGATTTCGTCCAGGAAAAGACCCGCGAACAGGGACGTCACCGGCGCCACCAGGAAGCCGAGCCCGATGACGAGCCCGAGGCCGGTGAGAATTTCGAGCGTGGTCTGCAGCCAGACGTTCTCCACCACCACGAAATGGGTGAAGGTGGCGTAGAGCGCGGCCCACACCGCCGCCAGCATGAGAAGCGTGAGGCCGACGGACTTCAGAAGCACCACCCGGAAGGGCGGCGAGACGATCTGCGAGAAGGCGCGGGACGCGGCTGCGAGCATGGACGGCTCCGGACTGGTCAGCCCGTCACATAAGCCCTCGCGGCCGCGGACGCGAGAGGGTTCGAGGCCGAAGGGCGCGCGCCGCCCGGTCGGCCTCGCCCGCACGGCCCCGTCCCGGACGGGGCGCCGATGCGCCGCAAGAGGGCGCGGATCTTGCCGATGCGCCGCGGAGCGGCGCGGATTTGAGCACTACGCCGCGGAGCGGCGCGGATTTGAGCATTACGCCGCGGGCGGCGCGGAATTCGAATGGCGGGCCCGCGCCAGATCCGGCGCGGCGGCCGAGGGGGAGATGACGGACGCGATGACTGAGAGCGGTTACGACGTGCTGACGATCGGCAACGCCATCGTGGACATCCTGGCGCGGGCGGAGGACGATCTCATCGTCCGGCTCGGGCTCAGCAAGGGCATGATGCGGTTGATCGACGCGGAGGAGGCCGACCGCCTCTACGCCATGATCGGCCCCGCCATCGAGGCGTCCGGCGGCTCGGCCGGCAACACGGCGGCCGGCATCGCGTCCTTCGGCGGGCGGGCCGCCTACATCGGCAAGATCGCCGTCGACCAGCTCGGCACCATCTTCCGCCACGACATCACGGCGCTCGGGGTCCACTTCCCGACGAGCCCCCTCGAAGGCGGCGCGCCCACGGCCCGGTCCACCATCCTGATCACGCCCGACGGCGAGCGGACCATGAACACCTACCTCGGCGCCTGCCAGGCCCTCACCGAGGCGGACATCGACGAACCGACCGTCGCCGCCTCCGCGATCACCTACCTGGAAGGCTACCTGTGGGACCCGCCGGCCGCCAAGGCGGCCTTCCGCAAGGCCGCCGCCGTTGCCCACGCCCACGGCCGCAAGGTCGCCATCACGCTCTCCGACAGCTTCTGCGTGGACCGGTGGCGGGCGGAATTCCTGGAGCTCATGCGCAGCGGCACGGTCGACATCGTGTTCGCCAACGAGAGCGAGGCGAAGGCCCTCTACCAGACCGCCGACGTGGCGACCGCCGTGGAGGCCATGCGCGCCGACGTGGCGCTCGCCGTCGTGACCCTCGGCGAGGAGGGCGCGCTCGCGATCCGCGGCGCGGAGACCCGCTCCGTGCCGGCCTATCCGGTTGAAAAAGTGGAGGACCTCACCGGCGCCGGCGACCAGTTCGCCGCCGGCTTCCTCGTCGGCCTCACCCGCGGCCGGACCCTGGAGGAGGCCGCGCGCCTCGGCTGCCTCGCCGCCACGGAGGTGATCGGCCACATCGGTCCGCGCCCGTCGCGGTCCCTGAAGGCGCTCGCCGCCGAAACCGGCCTGCCGCTCTGAGGCGGGGAGGGGCCGCTCCCGTCCTTGGGTCATGAGCGGCCGGGGGCTTTCCGGGCCGGCCGCCCGGTCCGACGGCCGGCCGCCGCACTGGTGTGTGCCGAGGGCAGCCACGGACGACCGTCCGATCGCCTGCGCGAACCGGCCGCGCGGACCCCGTCACCCCCACAGCTCGGCCGACACCGCCAGGACGGCGTCCCGCAGCCAGCGGTGGGCGGGATCCCCGGTCCGCCGGCCGTGCCAGTAGAGCCGCACCTCCGGCGCCGGGATCTCCGCCGGGACGGCATGGATCGACAGGTCCAGCCGGGCGGCGATCGCCTCGGCGAACTGCCGCGGCACCGCCGCCAGGGCGGAGGTGCTGGCGACCGCTTCGGCGACGCCGTGGAAGTGCGGCAGCGCGATCCGCACCAGGCGTCGATGACCGGCGGCGGCGAGCGCCTCGTCCACCATGCCGGAAAGCGTACCGTCGATGGACCGGATGGCGTGCGGCAGACGCGTATAGATCTCCATCGGGATCGGCGCGCCCGGCTCCAGGTCGGCGAGCGCCGGATGGCCTTGCCGCGCGATCACGACGAAGGGCGCGGAGAACAGGATCCGGCTCTCGATCGGCTCCTGGGTCTCCAGTGGCCGCTCGAGCGCGGCGTCGATGGCGTCCTCCTGCAGCAGGCGCTGAACGTCGCCGCGGGCGCTGTCCAGGAAACGCCATGTGATGCCGGGCGCCGCGTCGCACCAGCGGGCGAACAGCCGCGGCATCAGGAGCACGGAGAAGAAGTCCGCGCCCAGCAGGGTGAAGGTGCGCCGGGCCGTCGCGGGCTCGAAGCCGCGCGGCGGGGCGAGCGCGGCCTCGATCGACTGCAGCGCATCGCGCACCGGCGGGAAGAGGTCGTCGGCGCGGGGCGTCGGCACCATCTCGTTGCCTCGCCGCACGAAGAGCTGATCGCCCATGAGGGCGCGCAGTCGGTTGAGCGCCGCGCTGACCGCCGGCTGGCTGAGGCCGATCTGCTCTCCGGCGCGCGTGACGCTCCGCTCGCGCATGAGGGCGTCGAAGACGCGCAGGAGATTGAGGTCGAGCGCGTTGAAATTCATCGCGGTGATCCGGCCCATGTCATCATTGGATTTCAAATGAGATCGGCAAGGAAGTAAAGACCTTACTCGTCGGATCCACATGGTTCCGAAGAAGAAGGAGGAGGATCTCTAATATGCTGAAAGAAAAATCTCCTGACGTCCGCAACGATACGCTGTGGTTCGGCAACACCATCGTGGACGTTCTGGTCTCGAGCGCCGATGGCGTCGACGGCATCTCCGTGGTGGAGCATCGGATGCCCTTCGGCGAAGCGCCCCCGCTGCACGTGCACATGACCGAGGACGAGATCTTCTACTGCATCGACGGCGAGTTTCTCGTCGAGGTGGGCGGCGAGCGGCTGGCGCTGACGGCCGGCGCCTCGGCGATCGCCCCGAAGGGCGTGCCGCATCGCTTCCGCGTGGTCTCGCCGGATGGCGCCCGCTGCCTCACGATCACCCGCGGCGCCGACTTCGAGACCATGCTTCGCACGGCGGGTCGCACTCCGACGCACGCGGGCCTTCCGACGGCGGTCGCCCCGACGCCCGACATGATCGCCGCGCTCACCGCCGCCTGCGCGGCGAACGGCATCACGATCATGGGCCCGCCGCTCGACTGAGCGGCCACCGGCGGAGCGATGGGCTCGGGGCCGCCCGGTCCGCCCGGGCTGATGGGCCCTCCCTCAGAAGAGAGACGACACCGCCAGCCCGGCGAGGGCGAGCGCCGCGATCCAGGCGGGCCAGACCAGCCGTTCCAGGCTCCAGCGCTGGCGCTCCAGGAAGAGGTTGCGGTCCCGGTCGGCGGCGGCCGCCGCCTCCAGGTCGCGGGCGAGCGTCGGCAGCTGGCCGGCGAGGCGGACGAGCGAGCCGATCGTGCCGGCCGCCTCCTCGATCCTGCCCACCGGGCCGAGATTGCGGGCGATCCACTCGGACACCACCGGCTCGGCGGTCCGCCACATGTCGAGCTGCGGGTCGAGCGTCCGGGCGACGCCCTCCACCACCACCATGGTCTTCTGCAGCATGATGAGCTCGGGCCGGGTCTGCATGTCGAACAGCTCGGTCACCTCGAACAGCTGGGTGAGGAGCCGCGCCATGGAGATGTCCGCCGCCGTGTGGCCCTGCAGCGGCTCGCCGATCGCCCGGAGCGCCTGGGCGAACGTGTCCACGTCGTGGTGGGCGGGCACGTATCCGGCCTCGAAGTGCACCTCCGCCACCCGGCGGTAGTTGCGCCGGATGAAGCCGTAGAGGATCTCGGCCAGGAACCGCCGCTCCTTGGCGCCGAGCCGCCCCATGATGCCGAAGTCCACCGCCACCAGCGCGCCGTCCCGGTCGACGAAGAGGTTGCCCTGGTGCATGTCCGCGTGGAAGAAGCCGTCCCGCATGGCATGGCGCAGGAAGCTCTGGATCAGGGTGGCCGCCAGGGCGACCGTGTCATGGCCCTCCTCCACCAGCCGGTCCACCTTCGACAGCTTGAGGCCGTCGATCCATTCCATGGTGAGGACGCTTTTCGACGTCCGCTCCCAGATCACCGCCGGCACCCGAAAGCCGGGGTCGGCCGCGGTGTTCTCCGCCATCTCCGACAGGGCGGCCGCCTCCAGGCGGAAGTCCATCTCCAGCGCCACCGACCGGGCGAGCGTGTCCACGATCGCCCGCGGCTTCAGCCGGCGGGAGGGCGGGTGCAGCCGCTCGATGGCCCGGGCGGCGATGTAGAAGCTGTTGAGGTCGCGGGCGAACCGGCGGGCGACGCCGGGCCGCAGCACCTTCACGGCCACCGTGCGGCGCTCGCCGGTGATCGGATCGTCGACCTCCGCCCTGTGCACCTGGGCGATGGAGGCGGCGGCGATCGGCGGGCCAAAGGTGGCGTAGGCGGTCTCCACCGGCACCCCGAAGGCCGCCATCACCTCCGCCCTCGCCACCGTCTCGCCGAAGGCCGGCACATTGTCCTGCAGCGCGCTGAGGTCGGCCGCCATGCGCCGCCCCACCACGTCGGGCCGGGTGGCGAGGAACTGCCCGAGCTTCACGTAGGACGGCCCCAGCCGGTTGACCGCCCGGGTGATCCGCTCGGCGCCGTCCCGGTCGCCGGCGGCCGGCCGCTGGATCAGGCGGGCGAGGCCGAGCAGCAGCCGGATCGGCATCGGAATCGGTTCCGGCAGCGGGAAGGCCGTCGCCACGCCCTCGCGGGCGAGCACGAAGGCGCCGCGCGCCAGCCGGAAGAGATCACCCAAGGCCATGAATGCAGCTCGATTCGCTCAGATCTTGACGCCCACGTGAAGCGCGGCGACGCCCCCGGTGAGATTGGTGTAGCCGACCCGCGAGAAGCCGGCGGCCTCGATCATGGCCTTGAACCGTTCCTGGTTCGGGAAGCGCCGGATCGATTCCACCAGGTAGCGGTAGCTGTCCTCGTCCTTGGCGACCGCGCGGCCCATGGCCGGGATCACGTGCATCGAATAGGCCTCGTAGACCTTGTCCATGAACGGCACGTCCACGGCGGAGAACTCCAGGCAGAGGAAGCGGCCGCCCGGCCGCAGCACCCGGAACGCCTCCTTGAGGGCCACGTCGATGCGCGGCACGTTGCGGATGCCGAAGGCGATCGTGTAGGCGTCGAAGCGGCCGTCCTCGAAGGGCAGGGCCTCGGCGTTCGCCTCCACGAAGTCGACCCCCTGGACGCGCCGGGCCTCGGCGCGCTCGCGGCCCACCTGCAGCATGGAGCCGTTGATGTCCGCCACCGTCACCTGCGCGTGGCCGGCCGAGCGGTCCACGATGCGGAACGCCACGTCGCCGGTTCCGCCGGCCACGTCGACCACCCGGAAGGGTCGCCGGCCGGAGCGCGGCGGCGCGAGGCGCGAGACGAGCGCGTCCTTCCAGAGCCGGTGCAGCCCGCCGGACATCAGGTCGTTCATCAGGTCGTAGCGGCGCGCCACCCGGTGGAACACCTCGTCCACCATGTCCTGCTTCTCGGCGACGTCCACCGTGCGGAACCCAAAGTAAGCGGTCGATCGGTCGGACATGAGGGTCTCCACGCAGCGCCCGCCGGAACCGGGCGGGCGGGACCATAGCCGAAGCGGGCGGCCCGCGCTATGTTCGCCGCGCCCGACCGACGCGGCCGGCCGAAGGCGGCCAGAGGCCGGTCCGGGCGCCGCCGGCCGCCCGTCCGTTCCGTCCCGGGCGCGCGAGCCGCCCGCTCCGTTTCCGTCCGAACCCGCCAAGACCGGTGCCCCGCCGTCCATGCCCGAGCTTCCCGAAGTCGAAACCGTGCGCCGCGGCCTCGCGCCCGTCCTGGAGGGCGCCCGCTTCTGCGCGGTCACGGTCCGCCGGCCGGACCTCCGCTTCCCCTTCCCGGAGCTCTTCGCCGAGCGGCTCGCCGGCCGCACCGTCACGGGCCTGTCCCGCCGGGCCAAGTACCTGGTCGGCGATCTTGACGACGGGTCCGTTCTCCTCATGCACCTCGGCATGTCCGGCTCCTTCCGGATCACCCGGCCGGGCGACGAACTGACGCCGGGCGGCTTCCACCACGAGCGGTCCAAGGACGCGGCCCACGACCACGTGGTGTTCCGAACGGACGGCGGGGCCGACGTCACCTACAACGACCCGCGCCGGTTCGGCTTCATAACCCTCACCACCCGGGCCGAGGCGGCGGACCACCCGCTCCTGCGCCATCTCGGCCGGGAGCCGACCGGCAACGACCTCGACGCCACCTATCTGGCCGCCGCCTTCGCGGGACGGAGGACCAGCCTGAAGGCGGCGCTCCTCGACCAGACCGTCATCGCCGGCCTCGGCAACATCTATGTGTGCGAGGCGCTCTGGCGCGCCCGACTGTCGCCCGTCCGGGCCGCGGGCTCCATCGTGCCGGCCAGCGGCGCGCCGGGCGTCCGGCTGGAGCGCCTGGTGACGGCGATCCGCGAGGTGATCGCCGAGGCGATCGCGGCCGGCGGCTCGTCGCTGCGCGACTATGTGCACGCGGACGGCTCGCTCGGCTATTTCCAGCACCGGTTCGCGGTCTACGATCGGGAGGGCGAGCCCTGTCCCCGTCCGGACTGCCGGGGCGTCGTCGGCCGGATCGTCCAGTCGAACCGGTCCACCTTCTTCTGTCCGGTCTGCCAGCGCTGAGGAGAGCCGCCGTCCATGTCCTACGAGACCGTCCGCACCGAGATCCGGGGCCGCGTCGCGCTGCTCACCCTCGATCGCCCGAAGGCCCTCAACGCCCTCTCCGCCCAGGTGCTCGCCGACCTGACCGACGCGGTCGCGGCCTTCGACGGTGACGACGCGGTCGGCGCCATGGTGCTGACCGGGTCGGAGCGGGCCTTCGCGGCGGGCGCCGACATCAAGGAGATGACCGGCCTCGATTTCGTCCAGGCGGTCCGGGGCGACTACATCGCCGCCTGGGAGCGGTTCGCCGCCACGCGCAAGCCGGTGATCGCCGCGGTCGCCGGCTACGCCCTCGGCGGCGGCTGCGAGCTCGCCATGATGTGCGACATCATCTACGCGGCCGACACGGCGAAGTTCGGCCAGCCGGAGATCACCCTCGGCATCATTCCGGGCATCGGCGGCACCCAGCGGCTGATCCGCGCCGTCGGCAAGGCGAAGGCCATGGACCTCATCCTCACCGGGCGCATGATGGACGCCGCCGAGGCGGAGCGGTCCGGCCTCGTCGCCCGGGTGTTCGCCCCGGACGTGCTCCTCGACGAGGCGCTCGCGGCGGCCGGGCGGATCGCCGGCTTCTCGCCGACGGCGGTCCTCATGGCCAAGGAGGCGGTGGGCCGGGCCCACGAGATCCCGCTGTCCGAGGGGCTCCGCTACGAGCGCCGGCTCTTCCACGCGCTGTTCGCCACCGAGGACCAGAAGGAGGGCATGGCCGCCTTCGTGGAGAAGCGCCCGCCGGTCTTCACCGGCCGCTGATCCGGGCCGGCCCGGGAACGGCCCGCGCCGTTGACGCCGGCCCTTCGAGCGACTATAAGCTCGCGCCGAAGACGGTGGCGGACCGACGTTCGCCGCCGACCCTGTTCGTCATGCGATCTCCTCTTCGTCGTCGGCGCGTCCGCCGGCCGCCGGGATGGTCGCCACCCGACATCGAGCGACCGTCTCGAAGCAAGAAGGAAAAGGCTCGTCATGGCCAATACACCGTCGGCCAAGAAGGCGACGCGGAAGATCGCTGCCCGCACCGAGGTCAACAAGGCTCGCCGCAGCCGCATGCGCACCTTCCTGCGCAAGGTCGAGGAAGCCATCGCCAGCGGCGACGCCGCCGCGGCGCGCGACGCCCTGCGGGCCGCGCAGCCGGAGCTGATGCGCGCCGCCGGCAAGGGCATCGTGCACAAGAACACGGCGTCCCGGAAGGTCTCCCGCCTGGCGAGCCGCGTGAAGGCTCTGTCCGTCTGAGGCGAGTACTTTCGACGCTGTCAGATTCATGGATGCGTCTTGCTACAAGGCCCGGCAACCGCCGGGCCTTTTTTCGTGCGAATTCTTTACGCGGCTTATTGTCGGGTTTGTCATGACTCCGCGGCGTGGCAGAAAACGTTCAACAGTTTCAGAGGCTTGAGGATACGTCGGGGTCGCCGGCCGGTGCAGAGCCGGCTCCAAAACCGCCCGGGACCCACCTGCGTGCAACATTTAATCGCGGTTGCATGATGTGTCCCGCGCCGAATCGATTTCGGGAATTGCTTGAATCCCAAAGCCTTCGCCAGGGGTTCCTCAGGGGCCGGACGGCCGTTCCGGGCAATGGTTAAAGCAAGGTATATCCAAGCCGATGATTCACGGCTTGCTCGCTTCAAACCGCCTGTGTATGGTCAACCTACCGTCGGGCGGCGACGAGATTTCGACGGTAATGTGGCAATAGACTCTGATACTTACGGTCTCTACATCAGCATTCGCAAACGATCCGGACCGTAATGACTCGGATAGTCTTCATTGCTTCTTCCCCGGTGCCGAGTAGCCGTCAGTGCTTGCTCGACAGCTTGGGGAAATCTCAAATTGTTGAATTGGCTGAAGCCGGGTTTATCGGACCCGGCAACGGGGTTGGCATGGCAATGACGGGGTTCATTCCTGAAGGCGATCGCCGGGGCGGATCAGGGGCCGCCCGATCGCCGGCACGCGGACGGGCGGGCGGCGGATCGGCCCGCGGCGGCGCTCCTCGGTGGCCGGCCGGCGGCGGCCTCGGCGACGGCCCGCCCGCCAGGGCGCCCCTGACCGACCAGTTCCAGACCATCTGACGGAACGACGGCCGACAGGGCCGGCTGACGGCGCCCGGATCTCCGGGCGGCAGGACCGTGTGTGCTTTTTTCTCTCCACCTGCAGGCGGCGACGGGTGCGAGACGCGATGACCTCGAGGAGGCAGGAATGCTTGAAGCGGACTTCAGCCAGGACGGCGACAAACCGCGCCACCGGGACGCCTGGAGCCAGGTGCTCGGCCGCCTGAAATCCGACCTCGGCGAGGAAGTCTTCTCCTGCTGGTTCGCCGGCATGAACCTGGAGGGCATCGACGGCGGCACCGTGGTGCTGTCCGTGCCGACCCGGTTCCTGAAGTCCTGGATCGCCACCCACTATCGCGACAAGCTGACCGCTCTCTGGCAGGCCCAGAGCGCCTCCGTCCGCAAGGTCGAGGTCACCGTCCGCACCGCCATCCGCGGCCGCTCGGACGTGCCCGCCCGCCTGGAGCCCGCCGGCGCCCCGTCCACCGCCTCCGTGGTCCCGCCGGTGACGGCGAGCACGATCCGCTTCGAGGCCGAGCCCGTCCGCAAGGAGGCGCCCCGCCAGGCCGCCCCCCAGGCCAGCCTGTTCGACGACTGCTCCTCGCCCCTCGACGGCCGCTACACCTTCGACACCTTCGTCGAAGGGTCCGCCAACCGGTTCGCGCTCGCGGCCGCCCGCCAGGTGGCCGAAGGGCCGGGCGCCGGCGGCGTCAAGTTCAACCCGCTCTACCTCCACGCGTCGGTCGGCCTCGGCAAGACCCACCTCCTGCAGGCCATCACCCACCAGATCCGCACCGGCCGTCCGGACCTGAAGGTCCTCTACCTGACGGCCGAGCACTTCATGTACCGGTTCGTGCACGCGCTGCAGACCCAGTCGGCCATCGCCTTCAAGGAGGCGCTGCGCCAGATTGACCTTCTCATCATCGACGACATGCAGTTCCTGCACGGCAAGCAGGTGCAGCAGGAATTCTGCCACACGGTCAACTCCCTGATCGACGGCGCCCGCCAGGTGATCGTCGCCGCCGACCGGCCGCCGGTCGAGCTGGAGACCCTGGACGAGCGCGTCCGCTCGCGCCTCGCCGGCGGTCTCATGGTGGAGATCTCCGCCCCGGATCTCGGGCTGCGCCGCCAGATCGTGGAGCGGCGGATCGACCTCGCCCGCCAGCAGCACCCGGCCTTCCAGGTGCCGGAGGACGTGATCGACTTCATCACCCGCAACGTCACCACCAACGGCCGTGACCTGGAGGGCGCCGTCACGCGCCTCGTCGGACACAACCAGCTGACCGGCCTCGCCGTCACCCTCGCGATGGCGGAGACCACGCTCCGCGACCTCATCCGCGCCACCGACACGCGCCGGGTGAAGATCGAGGACATCCAGCGCGTCGTCGCCAAGCACTACAACGTGTCCAAGCAGGACCTCCTGTCCAGCCGGCGGACCCGCTCGATCGTCTGGCCGCGCCAGATCGCCATGTTCCTGTCGAAGGCGCTCACCCCGCGCTCCCTGCCGGAGATCGGCCGGCGGTTCGGCGGGCGCGACCACACCACCGTCCTCCATGCAGTCCGCAAGGTGGAGGAGATGGTCGGCACGGACGAGGTTCTCGCCCAGGAGATCGAGGTGCTGAAGCGCATGCTGGAGGCCTGACCGGCCCTCCGGCCGGGCGCTCCCGCGCCTCCTCCGGGCACGCTCGTCCCCGCTTTGCACAGGACCCGCCGCCGGTGGCCGGCGGGGCTTGCTTTCCGGCCCCGCGGTGGCCACATTGCGTGTCCCCGCGTGGGCGCTTCGGCGGCCGGCGCGGGCCGTTTTTCTCCTTGTCGAGAAGCCCTCCTCAAGTCGAGAAGTCCGCCGTTCAGCGTTCGTCCGCCGCCCGGCCGGTCTTCCACGCCACACGGGACCACCATGCGCGTAACGCTCGAGCGGTCGCACCTTCTGAAGTCTCTCACGCACGTGCACCGGGTCGTCGAACGCCGCAACACGATCCCGATCCTGTCGAACGTGCTCCTGCGCACCCGCGACGGCAGCCTCCAGCTGAAGGCGACCGACCTGGACCTGGAGGCGCTGGAGACCGTGCCGGCCATGGTGGAGCGGCCGGGCGCCACCACCGTGCCGGCGCACATGTTCTACGACATCGTCCGCAAGCTGCCCGACGGCGCCCAGGTCGGCCTGGAGACCTCCCCGGACGGAGCGACGCTCGCCATCGCGTCCGGCCGGTCCCGCTTCTCGCTCCAGATGCTGCCGGAGAGCGACTTCCCGGACATCACGGTCGGCGACTTCAGCCACCGGTTCGACCTGAAGGCCCGCGATCTGCGCCGGCTCATCGACAAGACCCAGTTCGCCATCTCCAACGAGGAGATCCGCTACTATCTGAACGGCATCTTCCTCCACACGGTGGAAACCCCGAACGGCCGCCGCTTCAGGGCCGTCGCCACGGACGGGCACCGCCTCGCCCGGGCCGACGTGCCGGCCCCCGCCGGGTCGGAGGGCATGCCGGGCATCATCGTGCCGCGTAAGACCGTGGGCGAGATCCAGCGCCTCCTGGACGAGCCGGACGCGGACGTGGCGGTCGAGCTCTCCGACGCCAAGATCCGCATCTCCACCGGCGACGTGGTGCTCACCTCCAAGCTCATCGACGGCACCTTCCCGGACTACGGCCGGGTCATCCCGCAGGGCAACGACAAGGAGCTGAAGGTGGACCGGGCGGAGTTCGCCGAGGCGGTCGACCGCGTCTCCACCATCTCGTCGGAGCGCGGCCGGGCCGTGAAGCTCACCCTGGCGGAGGGCCGCATGACCCTCACGGTGGTGAACCCGGACAGCGGCTCGGCGACCGAGGAGCTTGTGGTCGAGTATGACGAGGATCCGCTCGACATCGGCTTCAACGCCCGCTACCTCCTCGACATCACCGGCCAGCTGACCACCGAGACGGCGGTCTTCAGGCTCGCCGACCCCGGCTCGCCGACCCTCGTCCAGGACGCGGACGACGTGGAGACCCTCTACGTCCTCATGCCGATGCGGGTGTGACCGGGCTCGATCGAGGCCCGACCCCGATGGACAGTCCCGCCCGCGTCTTCGTCACCGCCCTCCGGCTGACCGACTTCCGCAACCACGCCGCCTTCGCGCTCGCGCCGGGGCGCCGGTCGGTGGCGCTCGTCGGCGACAACGGGGTCGGCAAGACCAACTGCCTGGAGGCGATCTCCTTCCTGTCCCCCGGCCGCGGCCTGCGTCGGGCCGCCATGGCGCAGGTCGCCCGCATCGGCGGACCCGGCGGCTGGTCCGTGTCGGCGGACGTGGAGGGACTCTATGGGGCGGTCCGGCTCGGCACCGGCAACCTGCCGGACGAGCCGTCGCGCCTCGCCCGGGTGGACGGGGAGCCGGTCCGCTCCGCGGAAGCCTTCACCGATCATCTGCGGGTCCTCTGGCTGACGCCCGCCATGGACGGCCTCTTCACCGGCCCGGCCGCCGACCGGCGCCGCTTTCTCGACCGCATGGTGCTCGCCCTCGATCCCGGGCACGGCCGCCGCGTCGCCGGCCTGGAGCAGGCGCTGACGAACCGCAACCGCCTCCTGGAGGACCACCGGTCCGACCCGGCCTGGCTCGACGCCGTGGAGGCGCAGATCGCCGAGGCGGGCGTCGCCGTCGCGGCCGCCCGGCGCGAGGCGGTCGGCTGCCTGGAACGGCTGGTGGCCGCCGGTCCCGCGGCGGACCTCTTCCCGACCGCGCGCGTCAGCCTGGAGGGCGACCTGGAGGCGGCGCTCGACACCGGGTCGGCCTCCGACGTGGAGGACTGGTACCGGGCCGACCTCGCCGCCGGCCGCTCGCGCGACCGGGCCGCCGGGCGCACGCTCGTCGGCGCCCATCGGGCCGATTTCGTCGTCCACCACGCCGTGAAGGACATGCCGGCGGCCTTGTCGTCCACCGGCGAGCAGAAGGCGCTCCTCATCGGCCTCGTGCTCGCCCAGGCCCGCCTGGTGGCGGAACTCGCCCGGCAGACCCCCGTTCTCCTCCTCGACGAGGTGGTCGCCCACCTCGATCCGGGCCGGCGCGGGTCGCTGTTCGCGATCCTGTCCGACCTCGGCGGCCAGGTGTTCATGACCGGCACCGACCGGGCCCCCTTCGAGCCGGTTTCGGAGGCGACCGAGATCGTCGCCGTGACGGCCTGATTCGCACCCGGCGCCACCTTCTTGCGGATAACCGCCCCGAGACCGGTCCGGACGCCTCCAAAGGGCCTGATTTACAAGGGATTCTGCGGAAAATTCGGCCGTGTTGAACCGGCCGTCGGACCCCGGTAAGACGAGGGTCGCTCCATCTCGTAAGAAAGCGTGAGAATCGCGATGTCCGAACCCGCCCGCGTCACCGCCGAGGAGTACGGCGCCGAGTCGATCAAGGTCCTCAAGGGCCTCGACGCCGTGCGCAAGCGCCCCGGCATGTACATCGGCGACACGGACGACGGCTCCGGCCTCCACCACATGGTCTACGAGGTGGTCGACAACGCCATCGACGAGGCGCTCGCCGGCTGGGCCAACGAGGTGCGCGTCACCCTCAACGCGGACGGGTCCTGCACCGTGTCGGACAACGGCCGCGGCATCCCGACCGACATCCACAAGGGCGAGGGCGTGTCGGCGGCCGAGGTCATCATGACCCAGCTGCACGCGGGCGGTAAGTTCGACCAGAACTCCTACAAGGTGTCCGGCGGCCTGCACGGCGTGGGCGTCTCGGTGGTGAACGCCCTGTCGGTCTTCCTGAAGCTGCGCATCTGGCGCGCCGGCAACGAGCACCAGATCACCTTCACCCACGGCGTCGCCGATGCCCCGCTCGCTGTCGTCGGCGAGAGCGGCGGGCGCACCGGCACTGAGGTCACCTTCCTGCCGAGCCAGGAGACCTTCAAGGGCGTCGTCGAGTTCGACTACGCCACCCTGGAGCGGCGCCTGCGCGAGCTCGCCTTCCTGAACTCGGGCGTGCGCATCATCCTGACCGACGCCCGCGGCGTGGAGCCGAAGTCGGAGGAGCTCTTCTACGAGGGCGGCCTGGAAGCCTTCGTGCGCTACCTGGACCGGTCCAAGAAGCCGCTCATCGCCCGGCCGCTGACGGTCGCCACCGAGAAGGACGGCATCACCGTCGAGGTGGCGCTCTGGTGGAACGACAGCTACCACGAGACCGTGCTCTGCTTCACCAACAACATCCCGCAGCGGGACGGCGGCACCCATCTGGCCGGCTTCCGGGCGGCGCTCACCCGCCAGGTCACGTCCTACGCGGAGCAGAGCGGCATCACCAAGAAGGAGAAGGTGTCCATCACCGGCGACGACTGCCGGGAGGGGCTGACCTGCGTCCTTTCGGTGAAGGTGCCGGACCCGAAGTTCTCCAGCCAGACCAAGGACAAGCTCGTCTCGTCCGAAGTCCGCCCGGTGGTCGAGAGCGCCCTCAACGAGGCCTTCTCCACCTGGTTCGAGGAGCACCAGCCGGAGGCCCGCATCGTGGTCGGCAAGGTGGTCGAGGCCGCCGCCGCCCGCGAGGCCGCCCGCAAGGCGCGCGAGCTCACCCGCCGCAAGGGCGCGCTCGACATCGCCTCGCTGCCCGGCAAGCTCGCCGACTGCCAGGAGCGCGACCCGGCCAAGTCCGAGCTCTTCCTGGTGGAGGGCGATTCCGCCGGCGGCTCCGCCAAGCAGGGCCGCAACCGCGAATTCCAGGCGGTGCTGCCGCTTCGCGGCAAGATCCTCAACGTGGAGCGCGCCCGCTTCGACAAGATGCTGTCGTCGAACGAGATCGGCACCCTGATCACGGCGCTCGGCACCGGCATCGGGCCGGACGAGTTCGACGCCGGCAAGCTGCGCTACCACAAGATCATCATCATGACGGACGCGGACGTGGACGGCGCCCACATCCGCACGCTCCTCCTCACCTTCTTCTTCCGCCAGATGCCGGACCTGATCGAGCGCGGCCACGTGTTCATCGCCCAGCCGCCGCTCTACAAGGTCACCAAGGGCAAGTCGGAACAGTATCTGAAGGACGAGCGGGCGCTCGAGGACTACCTGATCGCGCAAGGGCTCGACGAGGCGGTGCTGCGGCTCGCCAGCGGCGAGGAGCGCGCCGGCCAGGATCTTCGCGCCATCGTGGATCGCGCCCGCCAGATCCGCTCCGTCCTCGACGGCCTCCACCACCGCTACGACCGGTCGGTGGTCGAGCAGGCGGCCATCGCCGGCGCGCTCAACGCCGAGATCCTCACCAATCCGGAGAAGGCCCGCGACGCCGCCGCCTACGTGGCGCGGCGGCTCGACATCCTCGCCGACGAGTTCGAGAAGGGCTGGACCGGCGAGGCCAACGAGGACGGGACCCTGGTGTTCCGCCGCACGGTGCGCGGCGTCACCGAGACCACCACCATCGACCCGGCGCTCCTCTCCTCCGCCGACGCCCGCAAGCTCGACGGGCACACCACCCACCTCCAGGAGGTCTACGGCAAGGCCGCGCATCTGCGCCGCAAGGACGGCGAACTGCCCGTCCGCGGTCCCCGCGCGCTCCTCGACGCCGTCTTCGCCGTCGGCCGCAAGGGCATCGCGCTTCAGCGCTACAAGGGTCTCGGCGAGATGAACGCCGAACAGCTCTGGGAGACCACCCTCGACCCGAACGTGCGCTCGCTCCTCCAGGTGAAGGTGTCCGAGGCCGTGGAAGCCGACGACATCTTCGACCGCCTCATGGGCGACGAGGTGGAGCCCCGCCGCGAGTTCATCCAGCTGAACGCCCTCAGCGTCAGCAACCTGGACGTCTGAGGCTCCTGTGCCTGAAAGCTGAGTTACTCCCCATGAAAGGAGAGTCACTCACCTGCGAAAGCACTTCAGTGCCCAGCCCTCCGAATTCGGAAAGCACTCTGTATCCGTATTTTTCTTCTCTATGAGCCGCTCAGCCTGCTAACGGCTCCGACGCAGTACGTCTTCGAGGGCGCACGTTTTGAACCAGTCTCGCAATCGGCGAGAGGTTTCGAGCCGCCTTTCGACCGCTGGCGGCAGTTCGAAAACTGCATACCGGCGCCGGGACACACCGGGTGCTGCCCAGGATGAAGTGGGGTCCCGCGCAGGGCGCTAGCTATCCCGATGCCCGGTCGCGCGGTTACCGGCTTGCTCACCGGACACGTTCGCGGGATAGCTTTCGGGCGCCTCCCGCGCCTCCCGCGCCTCCCAGGCTGCCCGCGCCATCTGCACGCAGGCCATCGCCTGCAAGAACGGCATATGCATTCCCCTTGCCGCGAGATACTCCCTTAGCTCGCCGGCGGCGACGAAATCAGTGCACCCTTCGACCCGGATGGGGATTGCGGTCGCGATGGGTTTTCCGCCGGAAGATCCCGACACAGCGACCTGGGGGCTGCGAGCAAGGTCGGACGACACGGGATCTTTGGGCGCGGTCATCGTCAGCTCTCTCATCGTGGCACCCCCGCACGCGGAGCACCGCGGCCCAAGGGTCCAGAACATTAGAATTCGCCGGCGCGGCGCCGTCGATCAACCGTCGGTCATCGGTGGGTCCTCGATGAGGTTGCGTCGTCGCAAACCCGACGTTGCCGACGATCCGCCGATGACCATCCCCTCGAAGCCGCCCGCCCGCTACGGCGCAACAGAAGGCGCGCGTGCGGGCGGCTTCGCTGCCGTTAAGTTACGCCACCCGATGGGACACGACCGCTTGCCGACGACCTCGAGTCCCTGACGAGCCTGGCCTGCATTCCTTCGGCGAACCCGGGAGCGCCCAACTTCAACGTACAGGAACCTTCGCCGGGCTTGGTGACCGTCAGCCGTCACTTCGCCGACAGGGACGTCGCCAATGCCTAGCGCATCCGGCAGCCGAGCGACGCGAGCCCTTCGAAGACGCCCCGCAACTTTCGTCACTCGTGCAGGGCGCCGAGCCGGCCGAAGCTCTCGACCGCGTGGTCCACGAACGCCCGAACCTTGGACGCCAGGACGCGGCCGCTGGGCAGCACGATGTGGACCGGCAAGGGAGCCGGCTCGTGCGCGGCCAGAATGCGGACGAGCCGGCCGGCGGCGACGTCGTCGCGGACCTGATACGATAGCGCGCGCGTGATGCCGAAGCCTGCACGGGCGGCCTGGAGCGCTGCCTCCACCTCGTTGAAGCGTATACGGGGCGAGACCCGCACGCCGACCGTACGGGGGCCATCCCCGAAGCTCCAATCGGCGCTGAACGAAACGGCCCCGGACATCACGATCTGGTGGGAGGCGAGGTCGGTCGGGTGGGCCGGAACGCCGTGAGACTCCAGATACTCGGGCGCGGCGACGAGCACCCGCCGGACGACGCCGACCTTGCGGACGACGAGACCCGTCGACTCCAGCAGGCCGATGCGGACCGCCGCGTGCAGCCGCTCCTCGATCAGATCGAGGTTGCGGTCGTGCAGCATCAGGTCGACGTCGATCCCCGGATGCGCGGCGAGGAAGGACAGCACGACGGGCGTGACGTGGCGTCGACCGAACACGACGGGCGCGGTGATCCGCAACGTCCCGCGCAGGGGTGCATCGGCGGCGATGGATACGGCCCCGTCGTAGTCGGCTAGGATGCGGCGCGCCTGCTCGACGAGGACCAGGCCGGCGTCGGTCGGGGCAAGGCGGCGCGTCGTGCGTTCCACGAGCCGGATCCCGAGCCGCGCCTCCAGGCCGGCGAGCATCCGGGTCACGGCCGGCGGCGACCGCTTCAGGCGACGGGCAGCGCCCGCCAGACTGCCGGTGTCCACGATCGCGACAAGCACGTCAAGTTCGTCGAGGCGATCCATCATCATTCCGCAAAGTGGAATTCTGTCTTCGCCTTGTCGCCCGTTTCGTCCGCAAGGCGCAAGTGCGACAACGGGGGCCCGACCAGCGAGGAGCTTTTAATGGCCTCCCAGGACATCACTCTCTACGGCGTTACCCTGTCCGGACACTCTCACCGCGTTCGTCTGATGCTGCGGGCCCTCGGCCTGTCTTTCCGCTTCGTCGAAGCGGACCCGTCGATGCGCCGGTCGCCCGAATACCTCGCCATGAACCCGCTCGGCCAAGTGCCGGTGATGCGCGACGGCGACGTCGTGCTCGCCGACAGCAACGCCATCCTCGTGTGGCTCGTGAACACCCGCGCTCCTCGATCCCGTTGGCTGCCGAACGATCCGCTCGGGGCGGCCAACGTGCAGCGCTGGCTGTCGCTGTCGGCCGGCGAGTTGCGCTACGGCCCCGCTCTGGCGCGCGTCTCGAAGGTGTTCGGCGCGCCGATCGACGAGGCGGCGGCGACAGCGAACGCCAGGCGATTACTGACCTTCATGGACGGTCACCTCGACGGACGTGAGTACCTTGCGGCCGACCACCTGACGATCGCCGACGTCGCGATGCACACATACGTCGCCCACGCGCCCGAAGGCGGCATCTCCCTCGAGCCCTATCCGAACGTGAGGCGCTGGCTGGGGCGGGTCGCGGTGGAGCCCTGGTTCGAGCCGATGCCGGCTTCCCCCGTCCCGGAGCTTGCGTGAGCCATGAATGCCTCGCCCTTCCACCCCGGTGAGTTGATGGCCCAGGCGCTCGCGGGAGGTGGCTCCGGCGGAGCCGCCATCCGCGACTTCATGCCCGACCAGCACCGGCAGTTCTTCGCGCTGCTACCCGCCCTGTTCGCCTGCCTCCCCGACACCGATGGACATCCCATTGCCACCGTCCTGACCGGCGCTCCCGGCTTCGTGACGAGCCCGGACGAGCGGACGCTGCGCGTCGCTGCGATGCCGTCGCCCGGGGACCCGGCACACGGACTGCTGCGGCCGGGCACCCCGGTGGGGCTGCTCGGCCTCGAGTTCGAGACGCGCCGCCGCAACAGGGCCAACGGCACCGTGACGGACGCCGATGGTGACGGATTCACCGTCGCCGTTCGGCAGAGCTTCGGAAACTGCGCGAAGTACATCCAGACCCGGCGGCTATCGCCGGGCCCGACCGCGACAGCCGATGCTGTCTCTACAACGGGCCTCGACCCCGCGGCAGCGGCGCTGATCGGCGAGGCCGACACGTTCTTCGTGGCGAGCCGGTCGGCGTTACCGGACCGAGATGCCGGAGGGCTGGACATCTCCCACCGGGGCGGCCGTCCCGGCTTCGCGCGGATCACGGACGGCCGGCTCGAAATTCCCGACTTCCGAGGCAACCGCTACTTCGACACGCTCGGCAATCTGCTCGAGGATCCCCGCGCGGGGCTGCTCTTCCTGGATTTCGAGAACGGCGACCTCGTGCACGTGCAGGGCCTCGTCCAGATCTCCTGGGAGCGGACCAGCGATGCACCCGAAGGCGCCGAGCGGATCTGGACCGTTGATGTCAAACGGACGATTCGACGGCCCGCCGCAATGCCCCTGCGCGGCGCTTTTGACGCCTTTGCTCCCACCACGCTACAGACCGGGGACTGGTCATGACTGAGCAGGTCGCCCATCCTAAGCCACCCGGCAGCGATGCGACATGACGGTTCGGTTTGCTTCGAGGTCTCCAAAGTTAGCTGGCCATGCCCCCTTCGAATTGCTGCGCGTGCTCTTGTTTATCGTCCCGGATTGCCCGCCCGTCCTCGGCGTTCCGGCGCCCGAGAATGCCGAGAGTATGGAGGCGATCTAACGCCTAGAACGACGCCACCCACGTTGCGGGTGAAAGCTTCACCCGCTCGTCGAGTGCGGGCATGAAGCTGAAGACCTTCGGCGCGTGTCCGAACTCGAACACCCGATAGATCCTCCAAGCGTCGGGCTGTTCTCGGGAGAGCGCCTCCTCGTTCCGGGTGAGATAGAAGGGCGTGGTGCGATCGCCGCGCGTGGTCTTGACCTCGATCAGGGTCTCGCGACCGGTTTCCGGATCGAAGAACCTGACGTCGTATCCCGCCCCATCACCGTCCAGGTCCGCGACCCAGCATACCTTGCGCATGAGATCCGCTCTGTCGGCGTCGAACAGGCGGCGTTGTACCACCTCGAGCACGAACTCCTCGCCGGCACGGCCGAGCGCCCGGTTCCGTTGATCGCGTTCACCGGGATCGAGCTTCCGCACAAGGCGGTCAAGGACTCTATTGGGGCGACTCGGGCGTCGTTCGGGGGGCGGCACGAAGACGTCCGCCGTGGGTGCGGCGACCGGAGCATATTCCGACGGGCTATCGATCTCCACCGGGACTCGGGTCAAGTGCTGCTCGACCTCGACTATCAACGCGTCCTGATAATTGTAGCGCGGCTTGTAGCCCCGAAGCCAAGGCAGCCCGAGTTCCGCCAGGACCGCACTGATGTTCTGGTGCTTGAACTCGATCGATCCGGCCGATCTGCCCGTCACGGCCCGGAGACCACGATTGTGCGCGCGCTTGTTAAGCGGGTGCCCAGCGATCTCGTCGGCCAGCATGGCGAAGTAGTCGGCCACCACCGCGCCGTCCAGTCCGGACCAGCTTCCGCGCAGCTAGGCCTGTTCTCCCTGTCTATCCCGGCACGTACCCCACGACACTAGGGCGACCGCCCCTCCATCGCGGAAATCATTTCCACTGAACCCGCCACGATGGCGTCCCCCATGAACCTGATGTTCGCAACCGAGCGCGCGGCCGCCTCGGCGTGCCCCCCGGCGCAGGCATCCTCGACTACGACAGGAATCAGGCCGAGGTCGGCTCCATGCCGCACCGTCGGTTCGATCCCGACCTCCATGACCGCGCCGCAGATCGCGAAGGACACAAGCCCGCAATCACGCAGCACGAAAGCCAGGGGCGTTCCCTCGACAGCGGAGAAGGTGAGCTTGTCGAGCACGGCCTCGTCCTCGCGGGGAGCAAGCTCGGGCACGATCGCGAATCCCGGCGAGTCCCTCAGGAACCAGGGACGGACCCCTTCGGGATCCGTCGTCCGCTGCCACGCCATCGCCTGCCGCATCTGAAACGCGCCCATCAGCTTCGTCGGCATCGACATGTGGCGGAGAAAGACGACGCGGAAGCCGCCGGATCGGGCGGCCTCGAGTACTTGGCCTATGCGCTCGACGATCGCGGCTCCGTTCGCCAGTTGCGAGACAATGCCCACCTGCATGTCGTAGACAACCAGGGCCATCCTGTCGCGGCGGCAGACGTCCCCGAGCCCGCTGTCGATCCGGATTCCGTTTAAGGTCGTCATGTCGTGCTCCTGATGATCGATGCAGATTGGCGGCCGCCGACCGGTGTGCAACCGAGACGGGAGGTCCGTCGGTCGCGCCGCCGAGCGTCCGATCGCTCACCAGGTGATCAGCGGAGATTTGCGGAGCCAGTCGGCCTCGCTCACCTGATCGACGACGAAGCGCGCAACGTCCGCCCGCGAGACGGTCCCGCCATGGAAGCCGGAGAGATCCGTCAAGGCCCGAACAGCGCCGCGCCCGGGTTTGTCGTTGAGGATGGCGGGGCGCACGAGCGTCCAGTCGAGCCCGCTGTGGCGAATGACCTCCTCCTGGCGGTTCTTATCCGCGTAGACTTTGCGCAGAAGCAGCGGGAAGATCAGGCGGTCGAAGAGAAACCCGCCGTGGCCGACGCTATCGCCCGCGCCGATGCCGGTGATGGCAACGAGCCGGGAGACCCTTTCGGCCTTCATGGCGTTCACGATCGCCCGAGTCGCCGTCGAGAGAAGCGTGACCTCCCGCAACGGGCTCGCCGGCGTGCCGAGCGCGCTCACGACGGCGTCCCGTCCCTGGAGCGCCACGCGCACGGCCGCTTCGTCGCGGGCGTCGCCGATGGCGAGAGTCGCACCGTCCATCCCGCGCGCCTTCTCGGGCGAGCGGACGAACGCCACGACGTCCCAACCGCGAGACACTGCGTCGGCGACGATCAGGCGGCCTGTGGGTCCCGTGGCGCCGAGGACGAGAATTTTCGGCGCCGTCGCGGCCCGGGTGTTCGAGATCGAAGATGACATGGTCCTGGTCCTTGCATCGTGGAACGGGGCTGCGGGACGCCGCCCCTGTTCGACTTCTCGGATGGCGGGTTCAGAGGCGGCCTTCGGCCACCAGGTCGCGGGTGCGCTTCAGTGTGGAGAGGAGAGCCGCCCGATAGCCCTTGTCGCTGTCGAACAGTGCTTGCTCGGCCTGCTCCTCGGGGCCGTTCGGCTGCCCGTCCCGGAGGCCGAGGTAGCAGTAGAAGCGGAGTTGCAGGGCTCCGGTCGCGTCCTCATAGAGTTCGTTGACGATCGCTCCCTCGCGCGGTCCGGTCGCCTGGAAGAAGGTGACCTTCCGTTCGGGCTCCAGGGTGATGATCTCGCGGATGTCGGCGCCGCCGATGGTGGCCTCGCGGACGAAGTGGGTGGCGCTTTCCTCCACCACGTCGCAGCGGGTGCAGAGACCTGGCGGAAGAAAGAGACGGGCGTCGCGTGCCTTGAGTTCGAGGCCGGCCCAGACCTGGGCGCGCGTCAGTCGGGGTTCGCCCGTCGGATTCACGGGGATGGTTGCCGTGGAGTAGATCATGGTCGCAGCTCCTGTTCTCGATGGAGGGTTGGTGGGCGTCGCGGCGGTCAGGCCGCGATCTCGGCGACGAAGTCGCGGTAGCCGCGCAGCGGGCGACCGAGGAGGGCGGTGAGGCGGGCGACGTCGCCGGGTTCCGGCAGCATGCCGTCGGTGACGAAGCGCTCGCCCATGAGGCGCATGTCGTAGGCCATCCAGGGCGGCATGAACCCGCGGAGGGTCTGTTCGAAGGCAGCCGGGTCCTCGCCGGGGTAGGCGACGAGGCGGCCGAGGACCTCGCTCCAGATCCCGGCGACTGAAGGACCCGTGAGGACGTCGGGGCCGACGAGGTTGATCCGGTCCAGCGGAAGCGCAGCCGCCGACCGCTCCCGCCGGATCAGTTCGAGGGCTGCGATCTCCGCGATGTCGCGGGTGTCGATCATCGCCAGGCCCTTGCCGCCCACGGGCATGGGGTAGACGCCGTAGTTCCTCACGGCGTCTCGGATCATCAGGTCGTTCCGCATGAAATAGGCAGGCCGCAGGATCGTCGCGCCGAAGCCCATGGCCTCGATCATGGGCTCGACCCCGAACTTGCCTGCGAAGTGAGGCACGTTCACGTAGACGTCGGCGTGAATGACAGAGAGGTAGACGACCCGCTCGATCCCGGCCTCCCGAGCGAGATTGAGCGTCAGCAGCGCCTGCGTGAATTCGTCAGGCACGACGGCGTTCAGCAGGAAGAGCGTGGAGACGCCCGAGAGCGCGCTCCGGAGCGCATCGACGTCGATGAGGTCGCCCTTCGTGACGACGACCCCGGCGGGGAGATCGGCCTTCGCCGGGTTTCGGACGAGCGCCCGAACGTTGGCGCCGCGTTTCACGAGGTGTTCGACGACGGTGCGGCCGACGGTACCCGTGGCGCCGGTGACGAGGATGGTCATGAGGATCACTCCGTTGGGTGGTCAGAAGACACCCTGAAGATCGGTGATCCACATTCAGCCCGATAGACGCTATATTTGGACGGAGCGTCTCACCGATGGAACGAACCAATGGACCTCCTCGCGCTTGCGGATTTCAATCTGGTGGCGCGGCATGGCGGCTTCGGCCGCGCCGCGCGCGCGGCAGGACGGCCGAAGGCGACCCTCTCCCGGCGCGTTGCCGAGTTGGAGGCGGCCTTGGGACTGCGGTTGTTCGAGCGCGGGTCACGGACCCTGAAGCTCACGGAAGAAGGCCGGATACTCTCCGCGCGCACAGGTGCGCTCCTGACCGAACTGGATGAAACGGCAGCGGCGATCGCGGCAGGCGGCGCCCGTCCGCGCGGGCCGCTGCGCATCAGCGCGCCGCTGCTGTTCTCGCAGACGGCAATGGGCAGATTGGCGGCCGGGTTCGCGCTGAAGCTTCCTGAGGTTCGCCTTGAGGTGACGACCGAGGATCGGGCTGTCGACATGATCGAGGAGGGCTACGACCTCGCCATCCGCGTCAATCCCGATCCGGACGAGAGCCTCGTCGGACGGGTGTTCCTGCGGGATCGACTGGTGGTCGTCGCGCACCCTTCCATCCGGCGACCGGACGAGAAGACCAGGGTTCCAGCGGTGGTCCGCGGGACGGGTGGTCCGGCCTCGGATTGGGAGGTCAGGTCAGCAGACGGACGGTTGCCTATCGGGGTCGAACCGGTACTGCATCTCTCCTCGCTCGTCATGGTCCGGGACGCAGTGCGGGCCGGCGTCGGGGCCGCACGCCTTCCGATATCGCTCGTCAGCCACGACCTTGCTTCCGGCGCGCTGGCAAGCTGGGGCGAGGTCGACGCTCCGGAGATCGCCCTTTGGACACTCTACCCGTCGCGTCGCCTGCTGAGCGCACGGGTTTCCGCCTTTCTCGATCACCTCAAGGAGGCGTTCCCCAACGGGACTCCGGACGAATTGGCGGCCTACGTCGAAGGCTAGGCCACCCCGGATGGGCGACGCGGAGGCGTTGGCGATTAGCCTCCTCGGTCCGCCCGGGCTTGAACGAAACCGAGTTCTCGGCTGCTTGCCTCGCAGTCGAAAAATGCAGGCGTGGTTGTAGGTAGGCCCACGCCCCTCCGGTCTCGGAGGCTCTGTTCCTGGTTGGCCGCGGCTGTGGCGAGCCTGTCGAACCCTCGACGATCCTGGCGCGCCGCGCCGCTGGGTCGTCCGTAGGTATCGTCGATCGACGAACGCTCCGGGTGATCCGAACCCGGAGTTGACCGATGTTCACGACCAAACGCATCCGGCATTGACCGACAGACGACCCCCCGGCCGATCGCCGTGATCGGCGCGATTCTCTTCCTCAACGTCGTCGGTATGACGTTGATCATTCCGGTCCTGCCCTTTCTCGTCGGAGCCTACGCGGCCCCGGACAGGGTTGTTCTCCATGTCGGCCTAATCGTATCCGCCTACGCCTTGTGCGCCTTCCTGGCCGCGCCAAACCTCTGCCGCGAGCGACCGTTGGGGCCGCAGACCCAACATTCTCCTTTCCCTGATCGGCCGCGTCCAGGGAGCGAACCAGGCGCAGCAGTCGCTGGCCAGGATGCTCGGTCCGCTCGTTCCGGCTGCCCTGTGGCCGATGAGTCTCAGCGCGCCCTACTGGGCGGCTGCCGCGGTAGCCGCGATCGGATTGGTCGCCCTGCTTCACCGCTCGACGGCGACCAACCGATTACCAGACCGCTAGACGCCATGACGATGCGCGGCCCTGCGGGTGCATCACGCTGCGGTTTCTCGCAGGGCGTCGATAAGGGCGCGCAACGCCGGCGGCACCTGCCGCCGGCTTGAATGGTAGAGCCGGAGACCTGGAAACATCGGACAGTACTCCGCCAGGACCTGGACAAGGCGCCCCGCAGCGACGTCCTCGGCGACGTCATGCTCGATCATGTAGCCGAGCCCCGCGCCGGCGCGCACTGCGGCAGCCACGAGGGGGCCGTTGTTGGTGATGAACTGGCCACCGGGGCGCACGTTGACGTCACGTCCCCCGACTGTGAACTCCCAAGGGAGTAGACCGCCGCTCGTCTGAAGGCGGTAGTTGATGCAGACGTGACGACGGAGATCGTCCGGGGTTTCGGGCTTAGGGTGGCGCTCGAAGTACTCAGGCGTGCCGACGACGACGGTGCGCAGGTCGGGACCGATCCTGACCGCGATCATGTCCTTCGCTACGGTCTCGCCGAATCGGATCCCTGCATCGAAGCCGGCGTCGACGATCTCCGTCAGCGCGTCATCGACGTCGATCTCCACGTTCACGTCCGGGTGGGCGAGCAGAAAGGCCGGAAGCTTCCGCCGGAGCACGGTATCTGCGGCGTAGGAAAAGGTGGTCAGGCGCACCGTGCCGGACGGCTTCTCCCGCCAGTCGGCGAGGCCCTTCAGACCCTCTTCGATCTCGGCGAGGGCGGGGGTCAGCGATCGCAGCAGTCGCTCGCCGGCCTCCGTCGGGGAAACGCTGCGGGTCGTGCGCGCGAGAAGGCGCACGCCCAGCCGCGCTTCTAGCCCGCGCATCGCATGACTGAGTGCCGATGCCGACATTCCGAGCCGAGCGGCCGCCCGAGTGAAGCTGCGCTCGCGGGCGATCGCCTCAAAGGCAAGCAGATCGTTGAGTTCAGTCCGCTGCATTCATGCATGCTGCTCACAAGCGCATGCGAGCGGCAAGCCATAATCGTCGGCGACAGAAACTCCTATCTCCGGCATCGACCAACTCGCATGGAGCATTCCGATGACAATGACGGATTATCGTTCGCTCGGCCGCTCGGGCCTTCTCGTCAGCCCGCTTGCGCTCGGTGGGATGACCTTCGGCGCCGGGCGTTGGGGATCGGGATTGGAACAGTCGCGCGCCGTGTTCGACGCCTATGTCGAGACCGGAGGCAACTTCGTCGACACCGCCGACATCTATGCGGGCGGACGAAGCGAGGAGATGGTCGGGACCTTCGTCCGTGAGACGGGGCTGCGCGATAGCCTCGTGATCGCGACAAAGGCCGGGTTTGCGCGCAGCCAGGACGGCAACCCGCACAGCGGCGGCAACGGTGCCAAGGCCATCCGGGCCGGGATGGAAGGATCGCTCCGCCGCCTCGGCACCGACTACATCGACATGTACTGGGTACACGTCTGGGATCGCGTCACCCCTGCCGAAGAGGTGTTGCGGACGCTCACCGATGCGGTCAGCGCCGGCAAGATCCTGCACTACGGCTTCTCGAACACGCCGAGCTGGTATGTCGCCAAGATCGCGACGATGGCCGAAGGCCACGGTCTTCCCGTCCCGATCGGGCTTCAGTACCAGTACTCCCTCCTCGACCGCGGCGTCGAACTCGACGTCCTGCCCGCCGGGCGCGAGTTCGGACTCGGTATGGTGCCCTGGAGCCCGCTCGGCGGCGGACTGCTGACGGGCAAGTACGGGCGCGAGATGCTGGGCGAGGCAAGTCGCCCTGGAGAGCTTCCCGACAAGGAGAGGCCGACGGGGGGCGAGGCGAGCGGGAGCACAGAACGGCTGAAAGGCGAAAACCCATTCGGCGGCATGCTGTTCACAGAGCGGAATTTCGACGTGGTGGATACGCTCCGAGCGATCGCGGGCGAGATCGGCCGCTCGATGGCTGAGGTCGCGCTGGCCTGGGTTGCTTCCCGCGAGGGGGTTTCGTCCGTGTTGATCGGGGCAAGCCGCGCCGAGCAGGTTGCCCAGAACATCCGCTCGCTCGACATCGCTTTGACGGAGGAACAGGAACGGCGTCTCGGCGAGGTCAGCGCCCTGCCTCTGCTCAACCCCTATTTCATCTTCCAGCTGCCCTCCGAGATGCGCTTCGGCGTCTCGTCCGCAAGGGGTTGGCGGTAGACGGTAGGCGTGCGGCGGTCCGTGGCCCGGCGCTCCGGACCGCCGTCTTTACCAGCCGAAAATGGCGCGTCCCGCGGGCACGGCAGTGGCGTGACCGGGATCATGGTTGATCCAGAGTTCTGCGTCCTCCTCGCGCACAAGATCGACGATCCGCTCCATCGACCGCCGCGACGCCTCGGCATCCGCGTTCATGGTGGGGACGTAGCGGTGCTCGAGGTTGAATGAGGAATGAGCGACATCCCCCGACAGGACGATCGCTCGGCCACCCTGCGTCCGCACCAACAGTGACGCGTGCCCCGGCGTGTGGCCCGGCGTCGCGATCACGCTTACGGAGCCGTCGCTGAAAAGGTCGCGATCGCCATCGAGGAGCAGCAGCCGCGCATCGCGCAGCCCCTCGTAAAGCTCCGGGCGGTAGCCATGGCGGGCCGCATCGGGACCAACCATGGCGTCGAACTCGGCGCTCTGGAGGACCCAGGTCGCATGTCGGAAAAGCGCCGCGTTGCCCACGTGGTCGAAGTGTCCGTGCGAGAGGATCACCGTGCCGATGTCGTCCGGCACCACTCCGATCTCCTGGAGTTGCGAGCGGAGCGTCCGCGGGAGGATCCCGCGAAGGCCATGGGCGATGATCCGCCCCTCCGGTTCCAGCGCCAGTTCGTCCGGCATACCGGTGTCCCAGAGGGTCCATTCTCCCGCACGCCGAATGAGGTAGGCGTTGCAGGGGAGCGTGATGGGCTCGCCCTGAAAACGGCCCGGCGTGTAGATGGATCGGTCGGCTGCTAAGGCGAAGCCCGCCTCCAGGCGGTAGATCGACTCGACTGTTCCGGGTTGTTCGCGGTCCAGTGACATCGGTCGACTCCTCCGAGATTGTCAGATTCCCTGCCCGCCCGAGACCTCGATCCTTTGGGCGTTCACCCAGCGGTTCTCCTCGGAGAGCAGGCTTGCGATCATCGGACCGACATCGTCCGGCACGCCGACGCGGCCGAGAGCGGTCATCCCGGCGAAGAACTGGTTGTATTCCGGCGTGTCCCGAACCGCGCCGCCGAAAAAGTCCGTCTCGATCGCGCCGGGGGCGACGCAATTGACGGCGATGCCGCGGGCACCAAGTTCCTTGGCCATGTAGACCGTGAGCACCTCGACCGCGCCCTTCGCCGCCGCGTTAGCGGACCAGCCCGGCGCCGAGACGCGGGTGAGCCCGGTGGACAGGTTGACGATCCGGCCGCCGTCGTTGATCAGCGGCAGCAACGACTGCGTCAGGAAGAAGACTCCCTTGAAGTGCACGTCGACGAGGGCGTGCGGACGGCCGCTTGGAGAAACGACGGACATCTGCCGATGCACCTGCGGCAAAGACCTCCGGAAGTACGTTCCCGAGCGGCTGAAGGACAGCGACCTGAATTGGGAGCGCTACTGCCTCTACCGACTCGGTCTCGGCTTCAGGGTCAAGATCCCGTTCCTTGATGCCGTAACGCTGGGCGCGGCAGGCGTAATGGCCCAACAACTGGGCCTTGCCGCCCGTGCGGCAGGCAGGTCGACGGGACCCAAAGCTCCAGGATTAGTGGAAGCCTGTCGGAACGGCATGATCTTCGCGGCGGGCGGTCCGGACGGGATTCGGCGCTTGCTGGATCGCCTGCTGGCGAGAAGGAATGGCAACAAGAACAGTACCGGTTACAGGCGGCTGCTCGATTGGGCCGAGGGCCACGTCGAACGCTATGGGCGGGAATCGGCCGTGGAGCCGCTCATCGCGGTTATCGAGAGGCACTACGTCGATACTATCCCGGCCACGCCGTCGACGAAGCTTCTCGGTCGGGGCCCCGCGGGGTTCAAGTTCCTGGGCGTGATGGTCGCGGCGGCCGAACTCGGCGTCAACGCAGCAGCCGTCCACCGTCTCGTGAACCGATCCCGAACCGACCTGTTGCAGGACCTGAAACAAGGCCGAATCCCGGTCGAGGAAATGGCGGATCTGCGTCGGCTGAACGAGGACGCCATCGACGGGGTCCGCCTTGCCGAGTTCTTCCGGATCAGCCGGAAGACATTCGACGAATTGCTGGCCTCCGGCCTGCTCGACGGCCTGCGGATCTCCGACGCCGGCCACGCACGCTACTCGCGCGCTGCCGCCGAAGAGTGGCTCGCGGAGCTCGCCGGATCGGCGGTCGTGATGGAGTCCTGCCCGGACGGTTGCGTCGGCCTTGTAAACGCCACGCATCTTGCATGGATCGGCGACGTCATACGGATGGTCGCGGAAGGCGCCGTGCCCGTCGTCGGCCGGATCGTCGACCTCGGGCTTCGCGGGTTGTTGGTCAGGCGCGCCGAGGTGAGACGGCTGGCGCAGGGGGAAGCATCCGCGGATTTCATCTCCGCCGTCGATGCGGCCGCCCTCCTGGGGGTGAGTGACAGTTGGGTCGAACGGCGTTGTTCGGGCCCCGATCCGCTCTTCGCACGCAAGGGCGGACGTGGAGCGAGAGGAACCTATGCGCGGATCGACGTCGAGACCTTCGCCCGGTCCCATCGTAGCCTTGCGCAGGCGGTGGCGGAGTACAAGCTTCCTCGCAAGCAGATCCTTGCCCGCCTGAATGCCTCCGGCGTTAAGCCGACGGTGACCGGCGCGAGGCCAGATGGGACTTGGTTCAGGTCCGCGGACCTGCGTGAGGCGCTGGCATCTCTTGGTGCTTCGGACCGCCCGTCAGTGCCGAGGACGCGCAAGCCGCGCTGCCATGCGGTGGCCTCCGAAGACGGCTGGGTCCCGCTCGCGGACGCCGCAGCCGCGCTTGGCGTCAGCAAAAGCCAGCTACTCAAAATGCTCGACGCAGAGGACGTCCCGTTCGCCGTCGAAAGGACGGAGGGCGGGCACCGTAGAATCGCGAGGCGCAACGTCGCGAACTTCGTACGGGATCACGTCTCGCTTGCTAGAGCTTGCGGAGGAGCCAGTCTCCGCGTGGGAAAGGCTTTGGACCTGTTGCGCAGCCGACACGTGGAGCCCGTCTGGCGGGGACCGCCCAAGCTTGCTTTCTACCGAAGGAGCGAGCTGGAGCCGTTGATGCAGGAGTTGCTGGCGCTGACGAGGTAGCGGGTCGGCTGGGCGTGACCTAGCCAGTCGTAGTCGGGACGGAAATGGATAACACGGCGCGGACACGATCAACGCTTCGAGCCGAGGAGCACCGGGGTGCGTGATCATTCCTTGCCCCGCCTGCGGATCGACAGCGCTTGGCAACTTGGCGTCAATTCACGTGGCATCAGCCGCAAACTTCGTTGGTCGCGCGGCATGCCCTACCGTCGAACAAAGCGCTGATTCACAAGCAGCAAAATTCGAGGGGTGCCAAAACGCCGTACCTTAGGTGCTTTCAGTATTCCGGGTCTTGCGGGTGAAAGTGCTATTACACGGCA
The DNA here is from genome assembly GCF_013839525.1 of Chthonobacter rhizosphaerae. Lineage (GTDB taxonomy): Bacteria > Pseudomonadota > Alphaproteobacteria > Rhizobiales > Pleomorphomonadaceae > Chthonobacter > Chthonobacter rhizosphaerae. The sequence continues at coordinate 4,888 of NZ_JACDIS010000011.1, read as the reverse complement.
TAAACTCAGCTTTCATGAAAACAGGCAAGAAACCCGGAAAACCGGGAAAATGGCAGGAAGGAACTCAGCTTTCAGGCACAGCTCCTGTTGTCGTGCAGTGCCGAAGTTTGACTCTGGACCCCCGGTTGTTTGACTCCGATGGGCGAGAAGTCTGACTCTGCAATGCTACGCGCCTGAGTTGCAATAGCCGCGGCTGTCTCCAGCCCCTGCGGCCATTCACTCCTTTTCGACCGTGTGCGGGGCTATTGCGGTATCCAGATCGCGGAAGTTTCGTCCCCCATAAGGAACCGCCCTGCCCCCGAGGGCCTCGATGCCGACCCATGCGCATACGACGGCGTCGAGCCTGTCTTCGAACGCCTTCAATCCCGCGCCCCTCACATTCGGCCCTGGAAGGGGAAGCGCCGCTGCGACCCGATATCCGGTCATCGGGCCCCGCGGCCTCGCAGATGCGAATCCTGCACGGGGCCCGTGCCGTTCTGAGGCAGGATCAACCCGGTCGTCCAGCCGGGGCGGTCTGCCAGTCCACCTACGGCCATGTCCCGCCCATCCGGGGAGAGGTGGTCAGGCGGCTGTCCCTGGAGATGACTTGCATCGGCAGGACCGTCTGGAGCCTGCCTCCGGCATCGGTATACGAGGTAAGGATCCCGAGGGCAGGACGCGACGCTGCGAGTCATGCAGGCTGGCGATCGTAAGTTCGACGCACGTCCGTTGCGTCCACGGCTTCGTAGGATTCCAAGGGACTGACGGCGCAGTCCGGAATCTGATCCGGTCCGGTCATCGCGTTCCGAACGCCTACCGAACAACCATGCCTTCGGTGAACATGTCCACCAGGTGGGAGATACGGACCTTTGACGACGTGTGCTGCCCGGTAGCGAGCGAGATCGCAGTCGCTACGCAGACCAAATCGTCGAAGGTGACGTCCAACCGAACAACGCCTGCCCTTTGAGCCCGCTCCAGGAGGCGCAGACCTTCCTTGGAGGTCGCGGCACATCCGGGCGTCCCGACCTGAAGGACCGTCCCAAGAGAGGCGGCCAGGCCGCGGTAGACGTTGGTGTGTTGCACCAGCTCCTCAAGATAGAGCCGCAGGGCGCTGACGGGATCGAGCTCTGCATCCCGACGTCGGCTGGTCTCCGCGAACGTCTCGAACCGGGCGCTGTAGGCCGCCGCGAGAAGGTCCTCCCGGGTCGGGAACCGACGATAGAGCGTCGCAACGCCCACGCCGGCGCGCTTCGCAACCTCATCCAGAACGACGTTCGCGCCGCGTTCGAGAAACACCTCCTCCGCCGCTGCGAGGATGCGTTCCCGGTTCCGCTGCGCGTCGGCTCGCAAGGTTGCGTCGTCCTTCAAGATAGCTGCCCCAGAAACGGACTTGCGAAGTGGAGGATATCTCCATATAGGAAGTGGAGCAACTCTCCACTTGTCAGGATAGGGATGATGGCAAAGCGGTTCGACGGCAAGGTCGTGGTGATCACGGGCGGGACGGATGGCATCGGCCTCGCAACGGCCAGGGCCTTTGCGGCGGAAGGGGCCCGCGTATACATCACCGGCCGCAATGGAGCGCGCCTTGAGGACGCGGTCACGGACATTGGCAATGGCGTCGTGGGTGTCCAGGGCGACGTAAGCAACCCCGGAGATCTCGACCGCCTGTATGCCCGGATCGGGGAAGATCACGGTCGCGTGGACGTCGTATACGCCAACGCGGGGGTGTCCGAGTCGGCGCCCATCGGCGGCATCGAGGACGATCATTTCGACCGCGTGTTCGCCATCAACGTCAAGGGCACTGTCTACACCGTGCAGAAGGCCCTGCCGCTGATGTCGATCGGCGGTTCCATCGTGTTGGCGGGATCGGGTGCAGGGAGCAAGGGTTTCCCCAGCCTTTCCGTCTACAGCGCCACGAAGGCCGCGATCCGGTCCTTCGCGCGCACCTGGACAGCCGACCTGAAAGGCAGAGGCATTCGGGTGAACGTGGTTTCGCCGGGCATGGTCTTGACCCCGGCGATGGCAACCTATCTGCGGGACAACGACGAAGCGGAGGAGTGGATGAAGGGAGCAATCCCGTTCGGCAGGCTGGCCGAGGCCGATGAAGTGGCAAGGGCGGTCTTGTTCCTGGGATCCGACGAAAGCAGCTTCATCGGTGGAGCGGAGATGATGGTCGACGGAGGCTTTGTGGCTGTGTGACGCCCTTGCGCTTGATGAGGATCCCGAAGTCCGGACAGTCCACTAGGCTTTGAATCCGGCGGAGAGCGGGAGTGTCGTCGTCATACAGGCATTTGGCGTACGCTCGGGCGGAAAGCCCGCCTGCCACCCTGCCGCTACTCTCAGTCCTATAGGAGCGGATCTGAAGCTTAGATTTCGCCTACAACCCCCGGAATTCGAAGAGTCAGGCTTCTCCGCTAAACACCCCCGGCAGAGTCAATCTTCTTGCGCAACGGAGCCAAACTTCGGCTCCAGAATCGGCCTGTTTCGGGGGTCCAGAGACAAACTTTGGCACCGCACGACATCCGCATCCCCTCCCGCGGGGCCGGCCGGCCGGTCGGTCCGGCGGCCGCCCGCGCGGGGGCGCGTCAGCTGCGCACGCCGGTCGCCAGCTCCACCCGGTAGTTCGGCGCGTTGTGCGGGTGGCTCTCGTCCACGAAGATGGACCGGTCGTTCTTGGCCATCAGCACGTCGAAGAAGGGCGCGAACCGCTCGTCCGGGATGCCGAACGCATGCTGGATCCGGCCGATCAGCTGCTGCTCCTCCGGCTCCGCCTCGCCGTCCGACATGGCGCTGTCCACGAGGTTGAGGAGGATCGACATGCGCTGGGCGTCGCTGAGGAGCGGCGTCACGTCGGCGAGGAAATGGTCGATCGGCTTCGTGCGGGCGATCCGGACCGCCTGGTCGAGCAGCGCGCGGTTGTTGGCCCCGACGCCGATGCTGCCGCCCTCCTTGGCGCCGCCGAGCACGCTCAGGAGATGGCCGATCTCCTCGTTGTCCATCTCGCCGTCAGCGCCCATCACGTAGATGAGGCAGGTCGCGAAGGCGAGGTGCGGCGTCATCTTCTGGCCCTGGTCGGATTTGAAGCGGTCGAACAATCCCATCGGTGATCCTCCGTGAAATGACCGGCGGCCGTTGCCGCCGCCACGGTCCATATGGGATCGCCGCCGACCGCCATTGAGCCGCAGGCTCCAATGGGGCACATTGACGGCGTCAATGGATGAGATCCCGTCATGGCTCCGCCGCCCCCGTTCGACCTTGAGGTTCTGCGCACCTTCGTGGCCATCATCGACACCGGCAGCTTCACCCGCGCCGCCGGCCGGGTCGGCCTCACCCAGTCGAGCGTCAGCCTCCAGATCCGCCGCCTGGAGCGCGGCCTCGGCAAGGCGCTGTTCAGCCGGGAGGGCCGGACGGTCCACCTGACGGTCGAAGGCGAACTCCTCGCCGACTACGCCCGGCGCATGCTCCGCCTCGGCGACGAGGCGCGGGAGCGCCTGAGGGCGGAGGAGGTGGCCGGCACGGTGCGGCTCGGCACGCCGGAGGACTTCGCCACCGTCCACCTGCCGGACGTGCTCGCCCGCTTCGCCCGCGCCCATCCCAAGGTGGCGCTGGAGGTGAACTGCGACTTCACCGTCCACCTGCTCGACGGCTTCGCCAAGGGCGCCTACGACTTGATCCTGTTCAAGCGCGAGCCGCAGGGCCGCGCCGAGGGCCTGCACGTCTGGGAGGAGATCCTGGAATGGGTGGCCTCGCCGCGCCTCGCCGAACCGGCCGGCGGCCCGCTGCCCCTGGTGCTCGCGCCGCAGCCGGACGTCTACCGCCGGCGCGCCATCGCGGCCCTCGACGCGGCCGGCCTCGGCTGGCGGATCGCCTTCACGAGCCCCAGCCTCGCCGGTCTCCAGGCGGCCGTGGAGGCCGGCCTCGGCATCACGGTCCTGCCGCGCGAAATGGTGCCGCCCAGCTTCCGCCGGATCGGAGCGGCCTTCGGCCTGCCGGAGCTGCCGCCGACCGAGATCGTCCTCCGCCACGCCGCGCCGACGCCGTCGCCCGCCGCGGCCAGGCTCGGCGAGCACATCGTCCAGTCGCTGGAGGCGGCCCGCCAGGCCATCGCCGGTCCCGGAACCGGCTGAGGTCCGGCACGGCGCGCAAAATCGCCACCCATTGACGCCGTCAATGGGTCGGATCGGCGAACCCGGTCCTTCGGGAGGTCGGTCAGACCGCGCCGGCGGCCGCCAGGGCGGAGTCGATCGCCGTCGCGCAGCCCGGCGCCACATCGCCGATGGCCGTCTGGGCGTCGGTCATGCCGATCGCCACCGAGACCGCGGTCGTGAAGCCCCAGACCGGATCGGCGAGGGCGCGCTCCGCCAGCTCCGGGCCGGCCGCCCGCACGCACTCGGTCACCTGGCCCACCACGGCGGCGGGCACCTGCGCGTCCTCCATGGCGCTCCGGATGTCGGCGAGCGCCGGGTCGACCACGAGGAAGAGAAAAAGCGAGACGAGGAAGTCCTGGATCATCGGAAGGCTCCGCACCAGGCCGCCGGACGGCAGAACCGCCCTCGGCCGTCGCAAGGGATGGGAAGCGGTCCGACATGACGGTGCTTGCGACGGCAGCCGCCAGAGGGGCCCGGACCTTCGGACAGGCCTCAGATCGGGTGTCGAACGGCATCCGTCAAGGCCGCGGTCACGCCTGCGCGCCGGGTGCGGCATCGGGACGATCCGGAGCGCCGTCGCCCCCGGCCGCTCGCCCGTGTGACCTCGGTCACGGAAGCCGGGTCGGGACGTCGGCATTGTCCATCCATCGGCGGACGAAACGACCGGCCGAAACGACCCGGACCTTGAACCACCATCAACCCCACTGACACAGAAGGATGACCATCATGACCCCCTGGCACGCCGCTTTCGGTTCCGAAGT
>NZ_JACDIS010000010.1 GCF_013839525.1 Chthonobacter rhizosphaerae | reverse complement strand
CGCGGGCAACGGCACCGGCACCTCGGCCGGCGGCACGGGCGGCGCGGGCGGCGTCCCGGGCGGCGGCGGCGGCGGGGGCGGCGGCGCGACCAACGGCGCCCCGAGCGGCGCCGGCGGCGCCGGCGGCCGCGGCGAGGCGTGGATCATCTCGGTCGGGTGACGGACAGGGCGCGAGCGGAGGACGGCGGCATGGCGGCGAGGCGGACGGCGAGCCGGGCGGCGAAGGCCGCGGGCGTGGACGGGTCGGACGGCGGTCCGGCGGGAGAAGGCGCGGGCGCGAAGGGCAGGGAGGCGGGCGATGGCGTGGACGCGGACGGCGTGGCGACGGGGGATGGGGTGGGTGCGGACGGCGTGGCGACGGGGGATGGGGTGGGCGCGGACGGCGTGGCGACGGGCGATGGCGTGGGCGCGGACGGCGTCGCCGGGTCCGCTGAAGGAGGGCTGGGCGCGTCGGGCGGCGGTGTGGTTCGCACGGCGGTGGTTGACGGGGCGGGGCTGGTGGTGAACGTGACGGTGAACGGTCCGGGCTCGGGCTGGACGCCGCCGCCGGGGCACGAGGCGCACCCCTGTCCGGTGTCGGTGTCGCCCGGGTGGCGGCGGTCGGACGCGGACTGGCTGCCGCCGGACCCGGTGGAGTGACGGCGGGCGCGTGGACGCGGGGCAGGCGGAGCCGCTCGCGGGATCGGGCTGACGGATCGCCAGAAACACGGAGACGGGCGGCCGTCCGGGCGGCGTATTCATGGACGGTTCAGCCGCTGCGCCCTAAGGTGGCACCCATGACCCGCCGCCACAGAAAATCCCCGATCGTCGGTGCATTCCTCGCCGCAGCGCTCGCCGCGACGGCCCCGACCGCGGCCGCGGCGGACTGCCTGTCGGCGCGCGAGGCCCAGGCGGCGATCGCGTCCGGGGAGGCGATGCGGCTCTCGTCCGTCGCCCGCCGGGTGGACGGGGACATCGTGAACGCCGAGCTGTGCGAGAGCGGCGGCCGGCTCGTCTACCGGCTGGCCGTGATGGGGCCGGGCGGGCGCGTGGTGACCATCGTGGTGGACGCCCGCACCGGAGCCATCGCGGGCGGCGGCTGAGCGGACGAAGGGAAAGGCCGCGGCTCCGGTTCGCGGCGGCGGGACGGACAAACATGCGCGTACTGATCGTAGAGGACGACAAGGACCTCAACCGCCAACTGGCCGCCGCCTGCCGCGACGCCGGCTTCGTGGTGGACGTGGCGTTCGACGGCGAGGAGGGGCACTTCCTCGGCGACACGGAACCCTATGACGCGGTGGTGCTGGACATCGGCCTGCCGGCCATGGACGGGCTGTCTGTGCTGGAGACCTGGCGGCGCGACGGGCGGCGCATGCCGGTGCTGCTGCTGACGGCCCGCGACCGCTGGAGCGACAAGGTGGCCGGCATCGACGCGGGCGCCGACGACTACGTGGCCAAGCCCTTCCACATGGAGGAGGTTCTGGCGCGCCTGCGGGCGCTGGTGCGCCGGGCGGCGGGGCACGCCTCCAACGAGATCGAGATCGGGCCGGTGCGGCTGGACGTGAAGGCCGGGCGGCTGACCGTTTCGGGCAATCCGGTGAAGCTGACGTCCCACGAGTTCCGGCTCATCCAGTACCTGATGCTCCACAAGGACAAGGTGGTGTCGCGCACCGAGCTGGTGGAACACCTCTACGACCAGGATTTCGACCGGGACAGCAACACCATCGAGGTGTTCATCGGCCGCCTGCGCAAGAAACTCGGCGTCGACATCATCGAGACCGTGCGCGGGCTGGGCTACCGGGTGGGAACGGCCGGGCCGGGGGCCGGCTCCGGGGGGCAGGGCGGAGGTGGCTGAACGCTCGCTCGCCTGGCGCCTCGTCGCCTCGGCGGTGCTGTGGAGCGCCGTCTCGCTGGCGGGCGCCGGCCTTCTCCTCACCCAACTCTACCGGGGCAGCCTGGAGCGCTCGTTCGACGCGCGGCTCGCGGTCTACCAGAAGACGCTGGCGGGCGCGGTCGCGCTCGTGCCGGAAGGAGAGGCGCCGGCGTTCGACAATGCCGGGGAGCCGCGCTTCAACCTGCCGCTGTCCGGCTGGTACTGGCTGGTGCGCGACGCCCGGACCGGGCAGGTGACGGCGGCGTCCCGGTCGCTCTTCGGCGAGATCCTGGACGTGCCGGAACCGCCGGCGGACGGCACGGTGGCGGGCAGCTACGTGGTGGGGCCGCTCAACTACGAGCTCCGGCTGGTGGCGCAGAGGGTGCGGCTGATCGGCGGCCGGGAGCTGGACGTGGCGGTCGCCGGCAACGCGGACGAACTGAAGGCCGACATCGCGTCGTTCCGCAACCGGGTGTTCGCGACCCTGACGGTGTTCGCCGTCGGCCTCGTGCTCGCCACCATCCTGCAGGTGCGACTGGGCCTGCGGCCGCTCGACACCATGCGGGACGGCCTGAAGGCGATCCGCGAGGGCCGGGCGAGCCGGCTGGAGGCGGACCTGCCGCGCGAGATCGCGCCGCTCGCGGAGGAGCTGAACGCCCTGATCGAGACGAACGGCGCCATCGTGGAGCGGGCGCGCGGCCACGTGGGCAACCTCGCCCACGCGCTGAAGACGCCGCTCAGCGTGATGCTGAACGAGGCCCGCGCGGACGACGGGCCGCTCGGCGCCAAGGTGACCGAACAGGTGGCCGTGATGCGCGCCCAGGTGGACCGCTACCTGGACCGGGCCCGCATGGCGGCCGAGCGCCGGGTGATCGGCGCCGCCGCCGAGGCGCGGCGCTCGCTCGACGGGGTCGCGGCGGTGCTCAGGCGCGCCTACGCGGACCGGGATCTCGCCATCGAGGTGAACGGCCCGGCGGACCTGAAGGCCCGGATCGAGCGGCGGGACCTGGACGAGCTCGTCGGCAACCTGATGGACAACGCGGCCAAATTCGGCCGCGGTCGGGTGCGGGCGACCGTGGCGGCGGAGGCCGGAGAGGCGAGCGCGCGGCCGATGATCGCCGTGACGGTGGAGGACGACGGCCCGGGCCTTCCGGACGGGCAGGCGGCGGTGGTGCTGGCCAGAGGGCGGCGACTGGACGAGAGCGTGCCGGGCTCCGGCCTCGGGCTCAACATCGTGGACGAACTGGTGGAGGCCTACGGCGGCAAGCTCGCCTTCGAGACCTCCGACCTCGGCGGGCTGAAGGTGACCGTGCGGCTGCCGCAGAGTTGACGGACCGGGCCCTTGCGGACGGCGTCGCCAGCCGCAAAGGCGCCGCCACCTTGTTCTTCGCAATTCGGCCACGTTCCTGTCGCAAGGAACCAGGGACGATTTGCGCGGTTTGAAGGCAGCGCAGCGGGGACGACGGCTTGCTCCCGCGCAGGGAACGGCCGAGGCGGAGACGGGAGATATCATGCTCGGTGTGAAGAAGATGATTGCGGTCAGCATGGTCGGCGTGACGCTCGCCGGCTGCGCGTCCGACCCCACTGTCGGTCAGAAGGCGTCGCTCGGGACGCTGGCGGGCGCCGTCGGCGGCGCGGCTATCGGCTCGGCGTTCGGCTCCGGCTCCGGCCGGATTGCGGCCGTGGCGGCCGGCGCCCTGATCGGCGGCTTCGTGGGCAACCAGATCGGCGCCCGCATGGACGAGCAGGACCGCCAGTACTACTACGCCTCGCAGGTGCAGGCGTTGAACACGGGCGCTCCTCAGCGCTGGTCCAACCCGCAGACGGGCGTGTACGGCGACGTGCAGACCGGCCCGACCTACTACGTGAACAACTCGCAGTGCCGCGAGTATGTGAGCACCATCTACATCGACGGTCGCCCGGAGACCGCCCGCGGCCAAGCCTGCCGCAACCCGGACGGGTCCTGGCGCCCGGTGGGCTGAGCCCGACCGACAGCGACGAGACGGCATGGAGCGGGGCCGCCTTCGGGCGGCCCCGTTTCGCGTTTCGGGGGCCGGCGGCGAGACGGCCCTGGCCGGGTGCGGGAGGCGCATCGACCGGCGCGCGAATCCGGCCGCCCCCTGGCGGAATCGCGGGGGCGACTCACGGTTCGGTAACGCTTCTGGCTCACCTTGTCTCAACACATCGCATCGCGCGAATGCGAGGCGGAGGACATGTCCCAGGGCCGGCTCATCCAAGACAAGGTCGTCTCCTACCTGAACGGGCTCTCGCCCGGCGCCCGCGCGCTGCTTTTGAGGACGCTGGAAACGAAGGCCGGCGGCGAGGCGGACGCGGAGGCGCGGCTGATCCTGGACGCGACCCGGACGGCCATCCACGGCAACGGCGCGGTGCTGCCGGACCCGGCAACCGTCAAGGACAGCTTCTTCCAGCCGTTCGCCCCGTTCGTGATCCCGGAGACGCTGACGCCGCGCCAGCCGGGCTGGATCGCGGCGCAGTCGATCGACGCCATCTGGACCTACCTGACGCGGGTCGCCATGACGGAGCAGTTCCGCCCGTGGCTGCACCCGCACGCGCTGCGCGGCTATTCCACCGAACGGCACATGAACGACAACCTCGGCGTGCTCCGGTCGGCCGCCGTGGGCGAACTGGCCCGGCAGGCGGCCGCCGCGGCGGAGCACCCGAAGAAGCTGCAGCGCTTCATCGTGGCGCTCGGCGGCGAGGAGGTGCTGCGGGACGCCATGGACCTGATCGACCTCGCCGGCCGGCTGCCCACCCTGGAGCGGCTGCTGATGCGGCTTCCGGTCGCCATCCAGCCGTGGGATCCCACCGAACGATTGGCGATCGAGCAGACCGTCGCCTTCGTGCACACCTATCCGAAGGACCTGGAACTGGCCGCCCTGGCGGTGGCGTCGCGCGCGCCGTCCACCTCGACGCTCGCCCGGGTGGCGCTGGCCCTGGCGGACGAGGACGACGACATCGCGACGGTGCGCCGGTCCGACGGGCGGGTGTTCGTGGACGTGGCGCTTTCGGTGGTGCAGCGGTCGGTGACCCGGTACGCGGGCCTGCGCGAGGACCCGAACGGGCTCGACGCCATGCTGCAGGAGATCCGCCGGTATCACGAAGCCGTGCGCGCGGTGACCGGCGTGCTGGCCCTGGAGGAGGACGGCACCTGGCTGAAGCGGCTGAGCGAGCTGCGGCGCGCCATGTCGGGCCTCATCCTGGAGGACATCGGGGGCGTGGTGGCGCTGATCCGCGCCGCCCTGACGGTGTCGGCCGGCCACCCGCCCGCGGAAGCCGAGGCGAGGGACGCGATCCGGGCGGTGGCGCTGCTGATGGCGGTGCGGAAGTCCAAGGACGCGCTCGCCCTCAACGAACTCGTGACCCGGCTGGTACCGGTGGTGGAACGCTCCCTGGAGGTGCAGGGCGGGCGGCTGATCGAACAGCTGCGCAAGAGCCGCGGCGAGTTTCACGCGGCCATCAGGGCCGCGAGCGACACGCTGATCAGCCTGTCCGCGCTCACGTTCGGGGACGAACACGCCGCGCTGGTGCAGAAGAGCCGCGACATCGCCGCCGCGAGCCGGCCGACGCTGCCGAGCTTCGAGTGAGCGCGCAGCCTGCGACGGTTTGACGGACATCATTGAGGAACCGGGCCAAGTCGCTTATGTGACGGCGAGCGGCCGCCTCTGCGGCCCGCCGAGGTGACATCGCTCCGATGCTGGTCTGGATCGTCTTCGCCCTGATGACCGTCGCGGCGGCGCTCGCCGTGATCGTGCCGCTCGCGCGGCATCGACGCGCCGCGCTGCCGGCGAGCGCGCACGACCGGGCGGTCTACCGCGACCAGCTGGCGGAGCTGGAGCGCGACCGGGAGCGGGGCCTGATCGGCGCCGCGGAAGCCGAGGCGGCCCGGGCCGAGATCGCCCGCCGCCTCCTGAAGGCGAGCGAGGCGGCGGAGGCCGCGTCGCCGCGCCGGTCCTGGGCGAAGCCCGCCGCGATGGCGGCGACGATGGCGATCCCCCTCCTGGCGCTCGGCGTCTACGCGTCGACCGGATCGCCCGACCTTCCCGACCAGCCGCTCGCGGCGCGCCTGCAGGCGCCGCCTGACCCGAACAACGTGGTCGAGATGATCGCCCGGGTGGAGGCGCACCTCGTCAACCAGCCGAACGACGCGGAGGGCTGGAAGGTTCTGGCGCCCATCTACCTTCGCACCGGCCGGGTGGACGACGCGGCGCGGGCCTACCGGGAGATCATCCGCATCGAGGGGCCGTCGCCGGAGCTGAACGAGGCGCTCGGCGAGACCCTGGTGGCGGCCGGGGAGGGGCTGGTGTCCGAGGAGGCGCAGGCGGCGCTGGACGCGGCCGTCCAGGCCGATCCGGACCGGATCAAGGCGCGCTACTATCGGGCGCTCGGCCTGCTGCAGGCGGGGCGCAACGAGGAGAGCCTTGCCGAATACGACGAGATCATCCGCCGCTCGGCCGCGGACGCGCCGTGGCTGGAGCCGGTGCGCGAGAACCGGAAGCGGGCGCTCGCCGCCCTCGGCCGGCCGGCGGACACGCCGGAGCCGGCGGGGCTGCCGGCGGTTTCCGCCGGGCCGGCGGCGGGACCGGGCGCCGCCGACGTGGCGGCGGCCGAGGCGATGTCGGACGAGGAGCGGGCCCAGATGGTGGCCGGCATGGTCCAGCGGCTGGCGGACCGCCTGGAGCAGAACCCGCGCGACCCGGTGGGCTGGATGCAGCTGATCCGCGCCTACGGTGTGATGGAGCGCCCGGAGGACGCGAGCGCCGCCCTGAAAAAGGCGGAAGAGACCTTCAAGGACGACCCGACGATCCTGGCGCAGATCCAGGACGCGGCGAAGAGCATGGGGCTCGTTCCCTGACCGGAAGGGCGACCCCCGGCATTGGACGAGCCGGCACGCGCCCGCGGAGAGGTGCGGCTTCGGGACACGGCAGGGACCAGAGGGCGGGACGACGGCGATGGCGATGACGCGAAAGACGCGCAGGCTGACCTTGATCGGCGTGGTGGGCGTGGTGCTGGCCGCGGCCATGGGGCTGGTGCTCTACGCCATGAGCGGCCAGATCGCGCTCTTCAAGACGCCGACCGACGTGGCCACCACGGGCGCGGAGCCCGGCCAGCGGCTGCGCCTCGGCGGGCTCGTCAAGGAAGGCACCGTCCGGCGCGGCGACGACGCGACGGTGACGTTCGAGGTGACCGACACGGTGAACGCCGTGCAGGTGACCTATTCGGGCCTGCTGCCGGATCTCTTCCGGGAAGGGCAGGGCGTCGTCACCGAGGGCATGCTCGACGCCGCCGGGGTGTTCCGCGCCGACACGGTGCTCGCCAAACACGACGAGAACTACATGCCGAAGGAAGTGGTGGACAGCCTGAAGGCGCAGGGCGTGTGGGAAGGCGATGGCGCGGCCATGCCGTCCACCCGGGATCCGGCGCCGACGGACGCCGCCGCGCCGGCCGCGACGCCGGCGGCGGAGCCCGCGCGGCTGACCAACTGAGGCGCATCGGGTTCGCCGGGCGATCCGGCCGGCGGGCCCTGTAAAAGTTTCCGGCCGACGCCCGGCCACGACACGGGATGGGAGGACGCATGGTCGCCGAGATCGGTCATTTCGCGCTGGTGCTGGCCCTCGCCCTGGCGCTCGTCCAATCGGTGATGCCGATCGTCGGCGCCCGGCGCGGCGACCCGGCCCTGATGGCGGCGGCCTCGCCGATCGCGACGGCGCAGCTCGCCTTCGTCGGCCTTTCCTTCGCGGCGCTGACCTACGCCTATCTGGTGTCGGACTTCTCGGTGGCGAACGTCTACGAGAACTCCCACTCGCTGAAGCCGCTGATCTACAAGATCACCGGCGTGTGGGGGAACCACGAGGGGTCCATGCTCCTCTGGGTGCTGATTCTCGCCCTGTTCGGCTGGTCGGTGGCGGCGTTCGGCCAGAACCTGCCGGCGAGCCTGAAGGCCAACGTGCTGGGCGTCCAGGGCTGGATCACGGTGGCTTTCCTCGGCTTCATCCTGGCGACGTCCAACCCGTTCGCGCGCCTGTCGCCGGCGCCGTTCGAGGGGCAGGACCTCAACCCCATCCTGCAGGACATCGGCCTCGCCATCCACCCGCCGCTCCTCTACCTCGGCTACGTGGGCTTCTCGATCTCGTTCGCGTTCGCCGTGGCGGCGCTGATCGAGGGCCGGATCGACGCCGCTTGGGCGCGCTGGGTGCGGCCGTGGACGCTGGCCGCGTGGGTGTTCCTGACCGCCGGCATCGCCATGGGCAGCTACTGGGCCTACTACGAGCTCGGCTGGGGCGGCTGGTGGTTCTGGGACCCGGTGGAGAATGCCTCCTTCATGCCGTGGCTCGCCGGCACCGCTCTCCTCCACTCGGCGGTGGTGATGGAGAAGCGCAACGCCCTGAAGATCTGGACGGTGCTCCTCGCGATCCTGACCTTCTCGCTGTCGCTGCTCGGCACCTTCCTGGTCCGCTCGGGCGTGCTGACGTCCGTGCACGCCTTCGCGACCGATCCGGCGCGCGGCGTGTTCATCCTGGCGATCCTCTGCGTCTTCATCGGCGGCGGCCTGTCGCTGTTCGCGCTGCGGGCCTCGCAGCTGTCGCAGGGCGGCGTGTTCGCTCCGGTGAGCCGGGAAGGCGCGCTCGTCTTCAACAACATCATCCTGACCGCCTCGTGCGCGACGGTGCTGGTCGGCACGCTCTATCCGCTGGTGCTGGAGGCGCTGACGGGGGAGAAGATCTCGGTCGGCGCGCCCTTCTTCAACCTGACCTTCGGGCCGCTGATGATCCCGCTGATGCTGGCGGTGCCGTTCGGACCCTATCTGGCGTGGAAGCGCGGCGACCTCCTCGGCGCGTCGCAGCGGCTGATGGCCGCCTTCGCGGCGGCGATCGCGGCGGCGCTCATGGCCTGGTACCTGACCGAGGGCGGGCCGGTGCTGGCCGTGCTCGGGATCGGCCTCGCGGCCTGGCTGATCGTCGGCGCGATCAGCGAGCTCGTCAGCCGCGCGCGCTTCGCGGACGTGGGCCTTGCGATCGGCTGGCGGCGGCTCGCCGGGCTGCCGCGCTCGGCCTACGGAACGGCGGTCGCCCATGCGGGGCTCGGCGTGATGATCCTCGGCATCGTGGGGGTGACGTCGCTCCAGGTGGAGAACATCCTGGTGATGAAGCAGGGCCAGACCGCCACCATCGGCCGCTACGAGGTGACCTTCGACAGCGCCGAGACCCGACGCGGGCCGAACTACACCGAGCTCGTCGCCCACATGACGGCCCGCAAGGACGGTGTGGTGGTGGCCAAGATGGACCCGGCCAAGCGGCTCTACACGGCGCGCCAGATGCCCACGACCGAGGCGTCCATCGTCACGCACGGGGTGTCGCAGCTCTACGTGACCCTCGGCGAGGAGAGCGAGCGCACCGACCAGCTGGTGGTTCGCATGTTCGACAAGCCGCTGGTGACGCTGATCTGGATCGGCGCGCTGGTGATGATGGCCGGCGGGATCCTGTCGCTGTCCGACCGGCGGCTCCGGGTGGGGGCGCCGACGCCGGCCCGGCACACGCCGGCGGCGCCGGTCGCGGCGGAGTAGGGGCCATGCGGCATCCCCTCAGAGCGGTTCTCCTGGCGATCGGCCTCGTCCTCGCGGCGATCGGGCCGGCGCTCGCGGTGCAGCCCGGCGAGCGTCTGCAGGACCCGGCGCTGGAGGCCCGGGCGCGGGCGCTTTCGGCGGAGATCCGCTGCATGGTCTGCCAGAACCAGTCGATCGACGACAGCGACGCCCAGCTCGCCAAGGACCTCCGCGTGCTGGTGCGCGAGCGGCTCTCGGCGGGCGACGACGACGACGCGGTGCGCGACTTCCTGGTGGCGCGCTATGGCGAATTCGTGCTCCTGAAGCCGAGGTTCGAGGGGCACACGCTGATCCTCTGGCTCGCCGCCCCGGTGCTGGTGGCGGTGGGGGCGCTGGCGTCCTTCCTGGCGTGGCGCCGGCGGGCGCGCGTCGCCGCCGACGGTCGCCTCAGCGCCGAGGAGGAGGCCGCGCTGGCTCGTGTTCTGTCGGAAGATCAGCGCGGAATGCCCTGACGTTACGAAGATTTAATTAGAGCGGTCGTTTTGCGGGCGCTTTGCAGCCCCATATTCCGGACGCAGGAGCCGATCGACGAAACTGACGACCCCGATGGCGGGATCGCCCGGCGGCTCCGAACCGAGCATCCCTCAGCTTGGAGTTCGCAAGTCCTATGTCGACCTCACAGAATCCCCGGTCCGGACGCGCCGCCACGATGAAGCGCGCGCTCCTCGGCGGCGTCTTCGCCCTCACCCTCGGTGGGCTCGTCGCCGGCCAGACCGTCTTCCCGCTCGACACTCCGGCCAACGCCCAGAACATCTCCGAAGCGATCCAGCAGCCGCTGTCCTTCGCCGACGTGGTGGAGCGCGTGCAGCCGGCGGTCGTTTCCATCCGCGTCAAGGCGACGGAGGAGGCCAACGCAGGCGGCCAGATGCGCGGCCTGCCGAACATCCCCGAAGACCATCCGCTCTACGAGTTCTTCCGGCGCTTCGGCCAGCCGGGCGGCCCCAACATCCCGGGCATGCCCGGCATGCCGGGCGCGCCGGGCGAAGGCGGCCCGCGCGGCGAGAACTTCGCGCTCGCCCAGGGCTCGGGCTTCTTCATCACGGCCGACGGCTACGTGGTGACGAACAACCACGTGGTCGAGCGCGCCGAGGAGGTCACCGTCGTGATGAACGACGGCGCCGAATACCCGGGCAAGGTGGTCGGCACCGACCCGAAGACCGACCTCGCGGTCGTCAAGGTGGACGCCTCCCGCGAGTTCCCGCACGTGGCCTTCTCCAAGGGCGAGACCCGCGTGGGCGACTGGGTGGTGGCCGTCGGCAATCCGTTCGGCCTCGGCGGCTCGGTGACCGCCGGCATCGTCTCGGCCCGCGGCCGCGACATCGGCGCCGGCCCCTATGACGACTTCATCCAGATCGACGCGCCCATCAACAAGGGCAACTCCGGCGGCCCGGCCTTCAACCTGACCGGCGAGGTGATCGGCGTGAACACCGCCATCTACTCGCCGTCGGGCGGTTCGGTCGGCATCGGCTTCGCCATCCCGGCTGCCACCGCCGAGCAGGTCGTGCGCGACCTGATCGACGACGGCCAGGTGGTGCGCGGCTGGCTGGGCGTCCAGATCCAGCCGGTGACGCCGGATCTGGCCGAGAGCCTGGGCCTGGAGGCCGCCAAGGGCGCCCTCGTGACCGAGCCGCAGCCGGACAGCCCGGGCGCCAAGGCCGGCATCCGCGCCGGCGACGCCATCGTGGCGGTGAACGGCGCCGAGGTGGAGAGCGCGCGCGACCTCGCCCGCACCATCGCGGCCTACGCGCCGAACACCGAGGTGGACGTCGAGCTCTACCGCAACGGCGAGAAGCAGACCGTCAAGGTCAAGCTCGGCACCCTGCCGGGCGAGCAGCAGCAGGCGGCGGTGTCGCCGCAGACCACCGCTCCGGCCTCGATCGACGACCTCGGCCTGTCGCTCGCCCCGGCCGCGACGGTCGGCGCCGGCGACGCGGGCGTGGTGGTGACCGAGGTGGACCCGAACGGCGCCGCGGCCGAGAAGGGCCTGCGCCAGGGCGACGTGATCCTGGAGGTCGCGGGCCAGCCGGTGAACGGCGCCCGCGACGTGGAGAACGGCCTGAAGGCCGCCTCCGAGGCCGGCCGCAAGTCGGTCCTGATGCGCGTGAAGTCCGGCGACAACGTGCGCTTCGTGGCGGTGACCATCGGCAACGCCTGACGGCGGGGCAGGCATGACGAAAAGGCGGGCCGGGAAACCGGCCCGCTTTTTTCGTGCCCGCCGCCGGCCGGCCGCGACGGGAGCGCCACCTTTCCGATCGTTCACTTGTGTCCGGCTCCGCCACCGGCCACGTTCACGCCCCGTCGCCGAATCCAGCCGGGAGCGCTACAGTGGACGCCATGCGCGTTCTGATCATCGAAGACGACACCGAAGCCGCGTCCTACCTCACCCGCGTCCTCCAGGAGGCGGGGCACGCGTCCGTCCATGCGGCGGACGGCGAGGAGGGGCAGCGGCTGGCGGAAGCCGGCGGCTTCGACGTGCTCGTGGTCGACCGCATGCTGCCGAAGCGGGACGGCCTCGCCATCGTGGAGGACATGCGCCGGCGGAACGACCGCACGCCGGTGCTGATCCTGTCCGCCCTCGGGCAGGTGGACGACCGGGTGATCGGCCTTCGCGCCGGCGGCGACGACTATCTGACGAAGCCCTACGCCTTTACCGAACTCCTCGCCCGCATCGAGGCGCTCGCCCGCCGCAACCAGCCGGGCGGCGTGGAGACGAGCTACCGGGTGGGCGACCTGACGCTGGACCGCCTGAACCAGCGGGTGACCCGCGGCAACACCGAGATCGTGCTGCAGCCGCGGGAGTTCCGCCTCCTGGAATACATGATGCGGAACGCCGGGCAGGTGGTGACGCGCACCATGCTGCTGGAGCACGTGTGGGACTACCACTTCGACCCGCAGACCAACGTGATCGACGTGCACGTATCGCGGCTCCGGTCCAAGATCGACAAGGGATTCGACCACCCGCTCCTCCACACCATCCGCGGCGCGGGATACATGATCCGTGATTCCGTCCCCGATTAGGCTGGTCCGCACGACCGCCTTCAAGCTGGCGATCGTCTACCTGGTGGTCTTCACCGGGCTGACCCTGTTCCTGATCGCCTACATCTCGCGCACGACCACCGATCTCCTGGCCCGGCAGCTAGAGGCATCCATCACCAGCGAGATCAGCTCGCTGGTGGAGCAGTACCGGCGCGGGGGACTGCGCCAGCTGGTGAGCGCGGTGGAGATCCGCAGCCGGCGGCCGAGCGCCAGCCTATACCTGGTGGCGGACTTCTCCGGCCGCACCATCGTGGGCAACGTGGCCGACCTGCCGCTCGCGGTGCTGAACTTGCCGGACGGGCGGCCGGTGCAGGTGAGCTACAGCCGGCTCGACGGCGAGCTGACGCGCGAATTCCAGGCCGTGGTGCGGGTGTTCGCCCTGCCGGGCGGATTCCGCCTGCTGGTCGGCCGCGACGTGGGCGAGCGGGTGGAGTTCGAAACGGTGATCGCCGAATCGATCCAGTTCGCGATCGGCGTCATGGTGGTGATGGGGCTCGTGACCTGGGTGTTCGTGAGCCGGTCGGTGCTGGGCCGGGTGGAGAACATGGCCGACACGTCGCGCCGGATCATTTCCGGCGACCTCAGCCGGCGCCTGGAGGTGACCGGCAGCGGCGACGAGTTCGACAATCTCGCCGAAAGCCTCAACCGGATGCTCGACCGGATCGAGGCGCTGATGACGGGCCTGAAGGAGGTGTCGGACGACATCGCCCACGACCTGAAGACGCCGCTGACCCGGCTCAGGACGCGCCTGGAGACGGCGCTTCGGGACGGCGCCGGCGAGGCGGGCTGCCGGGAGGCGATCGGGGCTTCGATCGAGGACGCGGACGAGCTGATCCACCTGTTCGACGCGCTGCTCCGGATCGCCCGGGTGGAGGCGAAATCCTCCGGCGACGAACTGGTGCCGCTCGACGCGGCGGCCATCGCGGCCGACGTGGCGGAGCTCTACGAGCCCGTCGTGGAGGACGCCGGCGGGCGGCTGATCACGGACGTGAAGGGGCCGCTGCCGATCGCCGGCAACCGCGCGCTGGTGAGCCAGGCCCTTGCCAACCTCCTCGACAACGCCATCAAGTATGCCCTGCCGCCCGACGGCGCGCCGGCCGGCGCGGCCGGGGAGGTGACTCTGCGGGCCGAGCAGGCGGGCCGCGGGGTGCGCCTGACCGTGGCCGACCGCGGGCCGGGGATTCCGCCGGAAGACCGGCCGCGCGTGACCCAGCGGTTCGTGCGCCTGGAACGGAGCCGGACCCTGCCCGGTTCGGGCCTCGGCCTCAGCCTCGTCTCGGCGGTGGCGGGCCTGCACGGCGGGCGGCTGGATCTGGCGGATGCGGGCCCGGGCCTCTCCGCCACCCTGATCCTGCCGGTCCGCCAGGACCCGGACGGCGCGGAGATGAGGACCGATGGAACCGACGTCCACTGACAAGCCCCGATCCGACGCGGCCGGGCCGCTCGGCGCCCGCATCCGCCGTGTGCCGGAGGCCGGCCCCGATCTGGCGCTCGCCCGATCGGACCTTGCCGACGGCCTCGCCCGGGACGGCGGGGACGCGCTCAGGGAGGCGCTGAGCGCCGCGCCGGACGCGGAGGCGCTGGTGCTGGCGGCCGCCTCGGACAGCCCGTATCTGCGCGAGCACCTGTTCCGGAAGCCGGAGCGGCTGGCGCGGATCATCGGGCAGGCGCCGGAGGCCCGCATCGCGGCCCTCGCGGCGGACCTGGTCGCCACGATCCCGCCGGACGAGGCAGGCGCCATGCGGATGGTGCGGCAGGCCAAGCAGGAGGCCGCGCTCGTGATCGCGCTCGCCGACCTCGGCGGGATCTGGGACGTGCCGGCCGTCACCCGGGCGCTGACGACGATCGCGGACGCCTCCGTGCGGGCGGGGGCGCGCTTCATCCTGCGGGCGGCGCACACGGCCGGAAAGCTGACGCTGCCGGACCCGGACGATCCGGAGACGGGCTCGGGCTGGATCATCATCGCCATGGGCAAGCATGGCGCGTTCGAGCTGAACTATTCGTCCGACATCGACCTCATCGTCTTCTACGACCGGGACATCGCCCCGGCGCCGGAGGACGCGGACGTCGCCACCCTGTTCGTGCGCATGACGCGCCAGCTGGTGAAGATCCTCCAGGAGCGCACCGCCGACGGCTACGCCTTCCGGACCGACCTGCGGCTGAGGCCCGACCCGGGCGCGACGGCGATCGCCGTGTCGGTGCTGGCGGCGCTGCAATACTACGGCAGCATGGGGCAGAACTGGGAGCGCGCCGCCATGATCAAGGCGCGGCCCTGCGCCGGCGACGTGACGGCGGGCGAGCAGTTCCTGAAGGAGATCGCGCCGTTCGTCTGGCGCAAGTACCTGGACTATGCGGCGATCCGGGACATCCACTCGATCAAGCGGCAGATCCACGCCCACAAGGGCCACGGCAAGGTGGCGGTCTACGGCCACAACGTGAAGCTCGGGCGCGGCGGCATCCGGGAGATCGAGTTCTTCGTCCAGACCCAGCAGCTGATCGCGGGCGGGCGCAACCCGGACCTGCGCGGCCGCGGCACCATCGCCATGCTGGACGCGCTGGTCGCCCACGGCTGGCTGGAGGCGGCGACGCGGGACGACCTCGCCGAGGCCTACGGCTATCTGCGGGCCGTGGAGCACCGGATCCAGATGGTGGCGGACGAGCAGACCCATACGCTGCCGGACACGCCCTCAGGCCTCGCCCGCATCGGCCGCATGATGGGCGAGCCGGACGTGGAGGCCTTCGCGGCGGGGCTGGAACGGCGGTTCCACACGGTGTCGGCCCACTACGCGGACCTCTTCGAGGAGGAGGCGTCGCTCGCCGGCAGCCTCGGCAACCTGATCTTCACCGGCGACGAGGACGATCCGGACACGCTGGCGACGCTCGCCGGCCTCGGCTACCAGCGGCCGCAGGAGGTGACGCGCGCGGTGCGGGCCTGGCACTTCGGCCGCTACGCGGCGACCCGCTCGACCCGGGCGCGGGAGATCCTGACCGAGATCACGCCGAACCTCCTCCAGGCGCTCGCCGAGACGGACGCGGCGGACGCGGCCTTCATCGCCTTCGACACCTTCCTGAAGAACATGCCGGCGGGCGTGCAGCTCTTCTCCATGCTGTCGGAGAACCGGGCGCTGCTCAGCCTGGTGGCGACCATCATGGGCACCGCACCCCGGCTCGCCGGCATCGTGGGACGGCGGCCCCATGTGATGGACGCGGTGCTGGAGCCGGCCTTCTTCGGCACGGTGCCGGACGCGGCGGAGCTGGACCGGCGGCTGGACGTGACCCTCGGCGAGAGCCGCGCCTACGAGGAGGTGCTGGACCGCGCCCGCATCTTCGGCCAGGAGCAGATGTTCCTGATCGGCGTGCGCGTCCTCTCCGGCACCATCACGGCGCGGCAGGCGGGAGCGGCCTTCGCGCGGCTGGCGGATGTGATCCTGTCGCGGCTGCTGGCGGCGACGCTGCACGAGCTGGAGAAGGCGCACGGGCGCGTGCCCGGCGGCCGCGTGGCGCTGATCGCCATGGGCAAGCTCGGCGGGCGGGAGATGACCGCCGCCTCCGACCTCGACCTCATCCTCCTCTACGACCACGATCCGGAGGCCTCCGCCTCCGACGGCCCCCGGCCGCTGGCGCCGAGCCAGTACTTCGCCCGCGCCACCCAGCGTCTGGTGACGGCGCTCTCCGCCCCGACGGCGGAGGGCAAGCTCTACGAGGTGGACTTCCGGCTCCGCCCATCCGGCAACGCGGGGCCGCTGGCGACCCGCGTGGACGCGTTCGCGCGCTACCAGCGCCAGGACGCCTGGACGTGGGAGCACATGGCGCTGACTCGCGCGCGCGTGGTGGCGGCGACCGGCGGGCTCGGCGAGGAAGTGGAGGCGGTGATCCGCGAGACGATCGCCCGGCCGCGCGACCGGGAGGTGATCCTCGCCGACGTGACCGACATGCGGGCCAGGATCGAGCAGGAGAAGGGGTCGAGCGACCCGTGGGACATGAAGGTGGCGCCGGGCGGGCTGATCGACGTGGAGTTCATCGCCCAGACGCTGCAACTTCTCCACGGCGGCACGCACCCGAAGATCGTGTCGACGAACACGGAGGCGGCGCTGGTGATGGCCGAGCGCGCGGGCGTGCTGGCCCGGGCGGACGGAGAGGTGCTGATCCCGGCGATCCGCCTCTACAACGACCTGACCCAGGTGCTGCGCCTGTCGATCACCGGCCGGTTCAAGCCGGCGGACGCGCCGAAGGGCTTTCTCGCCCTCGTCACCCAGGCGGGCGGGATGCCGAGCGTGGAGACGCTGCAGACCCACCTCAAGGAGACGCAGGCGAGCGTGCGCGCCGCCTTCGAGCGGCTGATCGGCACCGTGGAGCGGAAGAAAGGGTGACGGGTGCTCGCCGCGGCACGGCCCGGGGCCATGCCGCGCGGCATCGGGTCTGTGGCGTGCGCCGGTCAGGCGGCCCGCACGGCGCCCGGGAAGTCTTCGTCGGCCTCGATGACGAACTGGGGCGCCGTGACCGGCAGGCCGAGATCCAGGCGAAGACGGCGCTCGAAGCCCATCATCATGTCCTCGACCTCTTCGCGGGAAACCGGAAGGCCGGCCTCCTCCAGGTCGCGCACGATGCGCGTGACGGCGCCGTCGTAGCCGCGGTCGCCGAGGCCAGCCTCGACCACGCGCGCCACGTAGCGGCAGAGCGCGTCGTCGCGGAAGCCGAGCCGCTCTCCCGCCCAGACGGCGATCGACATGGCGCCGAGGGTGGCCACGCAGGCCAATCGCTGATCCGCACCGGTGTATTCTGACATCGAGCGTCCTCCCGTTGCTTGCTGTTGCCTCCAACCGGCTCTTGCGGCCGGCTCCCCTCCGGGCTGATCCGCCCGTTCCAGGGGTACAGTCGGGCGCGGCATCGGAGCCGCACCCTTACGCGACAGAACAGGACAAACGCGGCACGCCTCCCCACGCAACTCCCGCGCACCGCCCAACGCAGACACAATGAACGCCGGCCGCTCGAGACGAGGGCCGGCGCTTTCGCGAACGCCGGCCGGTCAGCGGTTCCGCAACCGCCGCAGCAGGCTGATCGCCACGCTTTCCCAGTTCCCGCGGCGCCAGTCCACACGGTGGTGGCCGCGGGTGCCGGGCATTCCTGGGCCTGGACCTGATCCCGGAGGGAAGATGGTGATGCGACGGTCGCCCCGCCCGGCACGACGGGCGATGGCAAGACCGAGCGCGGCCGCTCCGACGATCAACGCGGTACCAAAGCCCCAAATCACCACGACCAGTGTAGCACCGATCCCGCCAGCGCCAGAGAATATTTCAGACAAAAACACCACCCATTCCGGCGGAACGGGAAGAAGATCCGAGTTCAGCGCCGCAACATTGCCGGCGGCCTGGACCAGCGCGTGCATGGCCCAGGCGATCAGCGACCAGACGACGAAGGCCGCCCCGGCGAGGCCGATGACGAGCGGCCTCATCGGGTCACCGTCCGGGCGGCGCCGTCGGTGCGGGACACGGCGACCGGAGCCGCGTGCTCGGCCTTCAGCGCCGCGATGTGCTGGCGGATGAGCGCCATGTTCTTCAGGTTGGCCTTGAAGAACACGTCCGCCACGTCGCCGAGGAGCGGCACGGCGCCGATGGCGGCGTCGACGGCGATGTTGGCGAGCATCTTGCGCAGGATCCGGTCGGGCACGCCGATCTTCTGCGCCTCGTAGACCAGGTAGGCCGACAGGCAGAGCGTGGCCGCGTCGCCGATGCCCGGCACCAGACCGATGACGGAATCCGCGCCGAACCGCAGGCGCGTGCCCGGGATGCCGACCGCGCTGTCCATGACGCGGGCGAAGGTGTCGAGACGCCGTTCCACCGCGACCAGGTCGGCCAGGGTGGAGGCGACCGCAGGGGCGCGAACGGCGGACGGCGGGATGATTTCGGCAGTGATCGGCAAGGGATCCCTCCAACAGGCGGACAAACAGTCCGCATCACGTGGAAGGGTCCGACATCGCGAGCGCAAGCGCTCGCCAGAGGGGCCCGGACCCGATGGGGATTATGTCGGAACGGGCAGCGGGGATTTCAACAGGAGCGGTGAAAAACGGGAGAAGGCTTTTTGCGACCCGGTGATGGCGCGTCGCGCATTCGCGCCGGAGCGGGCGAGCGCCGAGGGGAGGGCTGTCGGGTGAAGCCGCGGCAGGAGATCCGCGGCCGGGAGAGCGGTTCCGCTCCCTGCCGCCCGTCAGTGCACCGACCGACTGGCGCTTCGGGCGTTAGCCACCGCGACGGCGCGGGCGAGGCCGGAGGAGGCGGGGACGGTGGTCTGTTCGGCGACCGCGGCGGTGCCGTCGCTGGCCGTCGGGGCGGCGATGCGGGGGAAGCGGACCGTCACGGTGGTGCCGATGCCTTCCGACGACTCGATCGTCATGCTGCCGCCGTGGAGTTCGACGAGGGAGCGGGCGATCGCGAGGCCGAGGCCGGAGCCCGGGTGCTTGCGGGTGAGCTGGTTCTCCACCTGCACGAAGGGCTGGCCGAGCTGCTGCAGCGCGTGGGCCGGGATGCCGATACCCGTGTCCGCCACGGTGAGCATCATCATCTGACCCTGGACGGCGGTGGAGACCGTCACGGAGCCGTTCATGGGCGTGAACTTCAGCGCGTTCGACAGGAGGTTGAGGGCCACCTGCTTGATGGCGCGGCGGTCGGCCACCATGGGGAGGGAGGCCTCGAAGCTGGTGACGAGCCGGATCTTCCGGTCCTCCGCCTGTGGCGTCATGATGCGCGTGCTGTCGGCGATCACGTCGTCGAGGACGACGCTGTCGAGCGACAGGTTCACGCGGCCCGCCTCGATCTTCGACATGTCGAGGATGTCGGAGATGACGTTGAGCAGGTACGTGCCGCTCTCGTGGATGTCGCGGCAATATTCGTCGTACTTCGGCGAGCCGAGGTCGCCGAACATGCCCGAGCGCATGATCTCGGAAAAGCCGATGATGGCGTTGAGCGGCGTGCGCAGCTCGTGGCTCATGGAGGCGAGGAATTCCGACTTCGCCCGGTTGGCGGCCTCGGCGCGGGCCTTCTCCTCGGCGTACTTCTCGGCGAGCTCCACCAGCTGGCTGGTCTGGAGCTGCATCTGGTGGCGGCTCTGGCGCAGGTCCGCGACGGTCGCCATCAGGCGACGCTCGCTGTCGAGAAGGCGCTCCTCGTGGCGCTTCAGCTCGGTGATGTCGGTGCCGACCGACACGAAGCCGCCGTCCTTGGTGCGGCGCTCGTTGATCTGCAGCCAGCGCCCGTCCTCCAGCTGCGCCTCGTAGGACCGCTCGCCGGAGAAGTCGCCCATCTTGCCGTGGCTCTGCACCACCGGCTGGCGCGCCGACACCATGACGGCGTCGTAAGGCGTGCCCGGGCGGGTGACCGTGTCGGACAGCTGGTGCAGGGACTGGTACTTGGAATTGCACATGACGAGGCGGTTGTCGTCGTCCCACAGGACGAAGGCCTCGGAGATGGTCTCGATGGCGTCGCGCAGGCGGAGATCGGCGGTGGCGGTCATCTCGGCAAGGCGCTTCTGCTCGGTCACGTCCACCGCGATGCCGATCAGGTGGGGCGCGCCGTCCCGGTCACGGACGATCTCCAGCCGGGCGCGCAGCCAGACCCAGTTGCCGTCCGCGTGGCGGATGCGGAACTCCAGGTCGGCGGCGTTCTGGCCGGTCTCCAGGATGTCGCGGGCGAGGCTGTAGAGGTCCATGTCGTCCTGGTGGATCATGGCCTGCAGCTCGCTGAAGCCCATCAGGTCCTGGTTCGGCTGCATGCCGAGGATGACGTACATAGACGGCGACCAGAACAGCCGGCCGCGGGCGAGATCCCAGTCCCACAGGCCGCAGCGGCCGCGCCGGAGCGCGGTGTCGACCCGGATCTGGGTGGCCGCGTAGATGCGGTCCGCCTCGGTCGCCCGGGAGGTCTGGGCGAAGAAGGCGTAGACCATCACGATCAGGATGCAGCTCGTGCCGATGAAGAGCGACACGTTCATCGACACGTCGCGCCGCCAGTTGAGGAAGATCTGGTCGGTCGGCTGGTAGACGGCGACGGAGCCGCGGGCGCCGGCCAGGTGGTGGACGGTCGCGAACGCCTCCCGGCCGTCGCCGAGGGTCATCGGCAGCACGCCGGCGCGCTCGCCGAACACCACCATGGGCTGCCCGGGGCCGAACAGGGCCGCGAGGTTCTGGCCGACGAGGGCGCTGTCTTCCGGGGCGGTCGCCTGGATCTCGCCGTCCACGTCGGCGACGAGGATCATGCGCCCGTCGCTGGTGGCGGACGGAGGCAGGGCCTCGCGGAGCGCGGTGCGCACGGCGGTGGCGTAGCCCTCGGCGGTGGCGTCCTCCGGGGCGCTCGCCGACAGGGTCGCGTCGAGGGTCTCGGCCAGCATGGCGATCATGTCGCGGGCGGTCGCGCCGGTCTCGTCGCGGCGCTCGGCGAGGTTCGTCACACGGGCGACACCGACCACGAGCAGGAATACCGCGATGAGGACCGGGATCGAGCGGCGGAAGATGGGCTCGGCCTGGACGAGCCGCCGGTAGGCCGGCTGGGCGAGAAGGCGGGCGTGACCCTTCAGGGCGCCCTCCGGTTCGGCGGCGCTCTTGAAGAAGAGAGATCGCCACCCGCTCGACGCGTTGGCAGAGTCCGCCCGCGCCATTCCCGGTACCCCCACTCGCTATGCTCGGTTGCGACGAACGCCCGGGAGGTACGACGCGCCCCGAATCGACCAAGTCAGTGTGAATCAGAGCGATTCTCGCTGTCCAGCGCCGGGGTCTGAAAAACCCGTTAACGACCGCCGAGTCGGCCAACTTGCAACACCCTCCACCCGGCCGCCTCGGCCGGGCGGGAGGGGGCGGGCGGGAGGAGCGGCCGGTCAGGCTAGGGCCCGCTCCACGATGTCGCTCACGTCCCGCGACAGGGTGGGCTTGCCGGCGATCCGCTTCAACGCCGCCTCGGCCTTCGCGCGCCGCCTGGCCTCGTAGCTCCGCCAGGAGCGGAAGCTGGTCACGATGCGGGCGGCCACCTGCGGGTTCGTGCCGTCGAGGAGCAGGACCACGTCGGCCACGAAGTCGAACCCGGCTCCGTCCGGGCGGGCGAACTGGGTGGGGTTCAGGTTGGCGAAGGAGCCGATCAGGGAGCGGGTCCGGTTCGGATTGCGGAACGAGAAGGACGGGTGCCGGGTCAGACCCCGGACCCGGTCGAGGGTGGACGGATCGGGCGCCGTCGCCTGGACGGCGAGCCACTTGTCGACGACGAGGGGAACGGATCCGAAGCGATCGTGAAATCGCCCGAGGGCCGCCTCGGCCCCCGGAGCGTTGCGGTGGACCAGCATGGAAAGGGCGGCGACCCGGTCGGTCATGTTGGTGGCGAGGTCGAAGCGGCGCTCCACCGCCTCCAGCACCTCCATCCGGCCGGTCGCGGCCAGAAGGTCGAGGGCGGCGTTGACCAGCGACCGCCGGCCGGCGCCGGCGGCGTCCGGCGTATAGGCCACGTCCCCGGCCTCGCTCGCCTCCGAGACGATGTGCGCCAGCGTGGTCTCCAGGCGCGCCCCGATGGCCGCGCGCAGGGTGCGGTGGGCGGTCGCGATGGCGTCCGGATCCACGTTCTCGCCGATCTCGCGGGCGACGTCGTTCTCGCCCGGCACGGCGAGCATCAGGGCCCGGAAGGCCGGGTCGAGCGTTCCGTCGGCGATGGTCTCGTCGAGGGCGTCCAGGTAGGCCGGGTCGATGCGCGGGGTGACGCCGGACCGCGCCGCCTCCGACCCGGCGACCAGCATGGTCATGGCCAGCGTGGAGGCCGCCTGCCAGCGGTTGAACGGGTCGCCGTCGTGACGCATCAGGAAGGTGAGGTCCGACGGGGTCAGGGCGATCTGGGGCTTCACCGGGGCGGAGAAGCCGCGGAAGAGCGACGGCACCGGCCGCTCCGACACGCCGGTGAACACCACCTCGTGGCGGGTCTCGGTGAGGGCGATCACGTCGTCGCGCACCTCCGCGCCGCTGACCGATGCGTAGGTCATGTCGGCGCCGTTGGAGCCGACCAGGCCGAAGCGGACCGGAATGACGGCCGGCTGCTTCACCGGCTGGCCCGGCGTCGGCGGCACGGTCTGGGTGAAGGTGAGCCGGTAGGTGCGGGCGGACGGATCATAGGCCTCGGCGATCTCCACCGTAGGCGTGCCGGCCTGGGAATACCAGTGCATGAAGGCGGAGAGGTCGCGGCCGGAGGCCTCGGCGAAGCAGGCGACGAAATCCTCCATCGTGGCGGCGTCGCCGTCGTGGCGGTCGAAGTAGAGGTCCATGCCGGCGCGGAAGGCGTCGTCGCCCACCAGCGTCTTCAGCATGCGGATCACCTCGGCGCCCTTCTCGTACACGGTGGCCGTGTAGAAGTTGTTGATCTCCTTGTAGACCTCCGGCCGGACCGGGTGGGCGAGCGGGCCGCCGTCCTCCGGGAACTGGTGGCTGCGGAGCGTGCGCACGTCGGCGATGCGCTTCACCGGGCGCGAGCGCATGTCGGAGGTGAACTCCTGGTCGCGGAAGACCGTGAGACCCTCCTTCAGGCAGAGCTGGAACCAGTCGCGGCAGGTGATGCGGTTGCCGGTCCAGTTGTGGAAGTACTCGTGGGCGATCACCGCCTCGATGCCGGCATAGTCCGTGTCGGTGGCGACGTCCGGGTCGGCGAGCACGTACTTGTCGTTGAAGACGTTGAGGCCCTTGTTCTCCATCGCCCCCATGTTGAAGTCCGACACGGCGACGATGTTGAAGACGTCGAGGTCGTACTCCCGGCCGAACACCTCCTCGTCCCACCGCATGGAGCGCTTCAGCGCGTCCATGGCGTAGTCGATCCGGGTCTCGTTGCCGTGCTCCACGTAGATGCCGAGCTCCACCGGGCGGCCGGAGGCGGTGGTGAAGCCGTCGATCCTGGCGGCGAGGTCGCCGGCGACGAGTGCGAACAGGTAGGACGGCTTCGGCCAGGGGTCGTGCCAGACCGCATAGTGCCGGCCGTCGGGCAGGTCGCCGGCCTCCACCCGGTTGCCGTTGCTGAGGAGGACGGGCGCGAGCGCCTTCGGGGCCTCCATGCGCACGGTGTAGACCGCAAGCACGTCCGGTCGGTCGAGGAAGTAGGTGATGCGGCGGAAGCCCTCGGCCTCGCACTGGGTGCACCAGGTGCCGCTCGACCGGTAGAGGCCCATCAGCTTGGTGTTGGCGGCCGGGTCGAGGCGGGTGACGATCGTCAGGCGGAACGGATCCTCGGGCGGCGCGTGGAGGACGAGCCCGTCCGGGTCGGTCGCATAGGCGTCGCCGGGCAGCGGCACGCCGTCGAGGGCGAGCTGGACGAGGACCAGCTCGTCGCCGTCGAGGCGCAGCGGCGCGCCGGACGGGGTTCCGTCGCGGCGGCGAAGGGCCAGGGTGGCGGTGACCAGCGTGTCCGCCTCGTCGAGGGCGACGTGAAGATCGACTGTGTCGATCGCGTAGGCGCTCGGCCGATAATCCGACAGGCGGACGGGATTCGCGGTTTCGGTGCGCAACGGCTGGCCCTCGCAGAAGCAATCCTTTGTGGTCTAGCGCCGGGGATAAGGAGGTTCAATAGCGGCCCGGTCCCCCGCCGGCCGGGGCGGATCGCGGCGCGTGAAAGAAAAATCGCGCCGGGACTTGCACTTGCCGGGAGAGGCATCCACATGGGGGTCACCATCAACAACCGAAAGGAGGTGATCCAGTGTCTCATTGTCATCAGTTGCGGTCCGCCGCTCACGGGTCCTGGATCGTCGCCTCGTTCGAGGTGACCTCCGCCTGAGGCGGCTCCGGCTTCGTCCGGATGACCGCGACCGGCAATGGAAAGGCCGCTCCCGACGAGGGGGCGGCCTTTCTCGTTTCGGGAGCGGGGCGCATCCGGGATGTCACGGTGTTGGCACAGCGTCCACGGTCCGTCACGGTGACGTCGGAGGGGACGACGGGAATGATCGAGACCACATGGCCGACGAGCGACTGATCGTGCGGGCCGCGCCCGGACCGGCCGGACCGGCGGTCGTGGACGGCGTGGACGAGGAGCGGATCCGGCTCCTGGTGGAGCGCTTCTACGGCGCTGCCCGGAGGGACGACCTTCTCGGCCCCGTGTTCGCGGCGGCGGTGCCGGACGAGCGCTGGCCCCAGCACCTGGAGACCATCCGGGCCTTCTGGTCGTCCGCGCTCCTGAGGACCGGCGGATACGGCGGCAGGCCGTTGCCCGCGCACCTGGGGCTGCCCGGCCTGGAGGACGCGCACTTCCTGCGCTGGCTCGCCCTCTTCCAGGAGGCGGCGCGCCAAACCTTCGGCCCGGAGGCCGCGAGCGCGGTGGTGGAGCGCGCCGAGCGCATGGCCAACAGCTTCCGCCTGGCGATCCGGATGCAGCGGGGAGAATCGACCGCCTGGCTCGGCCCCATCAGCGCGCCGGAGGCAGGGCCCCCGAGAGCGGGCGATGCATGAAAAAAGAGGAGAGCACGAGGCTCTCCTCTGAAGTTTGGACCGCAAAACCGCGCGAACGCGGCTGCCGGATAACCGGCGAGCGGGACCGTCTGCGCCAGCTGAACGATCCCGCCCGCCAACAGTAACGCTATTCGGGTAGAACGTGCACGCCTGAAATTCAGGGTTATACTTACTCAATTGCTAACTTTACCCGTGCGACGCTTCGTCCTTGCCGGCGGCACGCGATCCGAGCAGGCCCCGGATGGCGTTGGCGACGATCACGTGGCCGGCGTCGTCGCCCATGGACATGATGCTTTCCGGGTGGAACTGCACCGCCGCGATCGGCTCGCGGGCGTGCTCGATGGCCATGACGATCCCGTCGTCGGTGACCGCCGAGACCTCGAACCCGGCGGGCAGCCGGTCGCGGACCGCGTGGATCGAATGGTAGCGGCCGACGATCACCCGCTCCGGCAGGCCGGCGAACAGGATGGAGTTGCGCGCGACGCTGATCTCCGACGGCTTGCCGTGGACGGGCGTCTCCAGCCGGGCGAGGTCGCCGCCATAGGCCTCCGCCATGGCCTGAAGGCCGAGGCAGACGCCGAACATGGGCAGGTTGCGCTCGCGAATCGCCTGGATGGTTCGGGTGCAGTGGAAGTCCGACGGGCTGCCCGGGCCGGGCGACATCACCACCATGTCGGGCTTCAGCGCGTCGAAGAGGGCCGGGTCCACGCCGACGCCCTTGGACGAGCGGATCGTCACCACCTCGGCGCCGGTCTGGCGGAAGTAGTTGGCGAGCGTGTGGACGAAGCTGTCCTCGTGGTCGACGAGCACGATCTTGAGGCCCGCGCCCACCTGGTCCGGCCCGTTGGCGAGCACCGCCGAGCGGGCCTTGCCGGCCTCGCGGATGGCCGCCAGCATGGCCGAAGCCTTGAGCTCGGTCTCCTTCTCCTCCTCCATCGGGTCGGAATCGTAGAGAAGCGTCGCGCCCGCCCGGACGGCCGCGATGCCGTCCTTGATGCGGACGGTGCGGAGCGTCAGGCCCGTGTTGAGATCGCCGTTGAACAGGATGGCGCCGACCGCGCCGCCGTACCAGGCGCGCGGGCTCTTCTCGTGGTCCTCGATGAACTGCATGGCCCAGCGCTTCGGCGCGCCGGTGACGGTGACCGCCCAGGCGTGGCTGAGGAAGGCGTCGAGCGCGTCCATGCCTTCGCGCAGGCGCCCCTCGATGTGGTCCACCGTGTGGATGAGGCGCGAGTACATCTCGATCTGGCGCCGGCCGATGACGCGCACCGACCCGGGCTCGCAGATGCGGCTCTTGTCGTTGCGGTCCACGTCGGAGCACATGGTGAGCTCCGCCTCGTCCTTCTTGGAGTTGAGGAGGGTGCGGATCTGCGCCTCGTCCTCGATGGCGTTCCGGCCGCGCCGGATGGTGCCGGAGATCGGGCAGGTCTCCACCCGCCGGCCGGAGGTGACGCGCACGTACATCTCAGGCGACGCGCCGACCAGGTATTCCGCCTCGCCGAGGTTGATGATGAAGCCGTAGGGCGACGGGTTGATCTCCTGCAGCCGGCGGGAGATGGCGGACGGCGGCGCGGCCGGGCGCTCGTAGAAGGTCTGGCCGGGCACCACCTCGAAGAGGTCGCCGCGCTTGAAATATTCCACCGCCTTGGAGACCGAGGCGGCGTATTCGCCGGGCTCGTGGTCGCCGCGGCCGGGGATGCGGTCCGACGGGCGGAAGGGCGTGCGCGCGCCGTCGCGGGGCAGGTCGTCCGTCGACATGCCGGCGACCGTGAAATCGTAGGCGTAGACCGTGGCGGCGGCCCGGTAGTGGTCGACGATCAGGATCTCGTCGGGGAAATAGAGGACGAGGTCGCGCTGGTCGTCCGGCCGGTCGAGCCTGAAGTCGATCGGCTCGAACTGGAAGGCGAGGTCGTAGCCGAAGGCACCCCAGAGGCCGAGGTTCTGGTCCTCCTCGCTGCGGAAAAAGGCCACGAGCCGGCGGATGACCGAGAAGACCGACGGTTGGCGCGAGCGCTCCTCCTCGGGGAAGCCGGGCTCCGGCGCCTTCACCGTGAGGCTGATCCGCTCGGGGCCGGCCTCGAAGCTGACGAGGTCGTCGCCGCCCTCGATGGCGGCCCGGAAGGCCGGCAGCAGCACGCGGCCACGGGCGTTCAGCGCCTCGATGGTGAGGCCGCGGCCGCGGGCGGTGAGCGCCACCGGCGGGTTCAGGAACGCGATGTCCCAGCGGGCGTAGCGGCCGGGGTATTCGTAGTTGGAGGAGAAGACCGCGCCGCGGCTCTCGTCCAGCTGGTCCACGTAGGTGAGGGCGGCGTCCTTGTAGGTCACCTGCCGCGGCGTGCGCTCGACGGCGACGCCGCCCGCGGTCGTGAACGCTCCAGTCTCCACCATCAAGGCGTCCTTCCCCAGTCTCGTCCGCGTCATCGGTCCGTTGTCCCAGCCGGGTCGCCGCGGGTCGACCCGGTTTTCGGACCTTCTCGTGAGCCAGACACGAAAAAGGCCGCCGGGTTCGTCCCGGGCGGCCATTTTGAATGCTCACACGCACGCATGCGGAAGCAGCCGCCCGATCAGGAGCGCCGCCACCACCAGCCAAGAGCCACGTGCGAAAGGGTCATGACCGATAGCGATAGCGGAAGGCCCGAAGGGGCGCAAGCCGGTTGCGGGCGCGCCCGATCAGCCGTCGAACCGCCGCGCCTGCCAGGCGCCGCCGGTCTGGACGAGGTGCGTGACGAGCCGCCGGCCGTCGAACCGGTGGAGGAGAAGGCCCGGCGTCTCCAGGGTGTATTCCGGGTTGCCCAGGCCGTCGCCGGGGCCGAGCGCGATGGCGTGGCAGAGGGCCGGAGCCGTCATCGCGATCGTGCCGCCGAAGCTCGCCGTCACGTGCCGGTGGACATGGCCGGCGACGACGCGAAGGACCGAGGGATGCCGCGCGATCACCGCCTCCAGGGCGTCGGCGTCGGTGAGGCGCCAGCCGTCCATGATCGGCAGCCCGGTCTCGAACGGCGGATGGTGGAGGAACACGAGGGTCGGGCGGTCCGGCGCGGCGGCGAGGGCGGCGTCCAGGAAGGCGAGGCCGTCGGCCCCGACCGTGCCGTGGATGGCGCCATCCACCAGGGTATCGAGGCCGACGAGACGGAGCGCGCCGAGGTCCACCGCGTGGTTCAGGCGGCCAGTGGCCGGAAGATAGCCGTGGCCGGGAAAGGCGGCGCGGATCATGTCCCGGTCGTCATGATTGCCGGGCACGAGGAACACCGGGGCCTTGATGCCGCCGAGGAGGCCGGCCGCGACCGCGTATTCCTCAGGCACGATCGTGTCGACCAGGTCGCCGGTGACGATCACGGCATCCGGCGCGTCCGGCAGGGCGGCGATGCGCTCCACCGCCCGGCGCACATGCTCCGCCGTGTCCACGCCCGGCACCACCTCGCGGCCCGGAACGGTGCAGTGGAGGTCGGAAATCTGGGCGATCAGCACGGCGGTCCTCGGCGGATTCGGACGACGGACCCATGGTGTCGCCGATCGGGCGGAACGTCCATGGGGGAGGGCAGGATGGTGCCAGATCTGTGACCGCCTGCGACCCGTCTCCTCACACGGTCCGCCGCCAAGGACGACCCCTTCCGGCCGGCAATGCAATCCGCGGTCCCCTGAAGGGAAGGAATTCGGGGCGTCCTCTGCCGACCACCCGGCCCCGCGCCTACTCGCAAGCCGCCTCGATCACCCTGGCGACGAACCGCTCGCAGGCTTCGATCTGGCTGGCGGCAATGAACTCGTCGGGCTTGTGGGCCTCGCCGATGGACGCCGGGCCGATCACGACCGTCGGGATGCCGGCCGCCTGGAACAGGCCGGCTTCGGTTCCGTAGGCCACCTTGCCGTGGTCGTTGCGGCCGGCAAGGCGCTTGGCGAGACGGGTGACCTCCGCGTCCTCGGCGGTGGAGAGGCCCGGGAAACCGGACGTGAGCTCGAACGCGATCCCGCTCGACGGCGCGACGGCGCGCATCTCCGGCTCCAGTTCGTCACGGGCGAAGGCGGTCACCTCCGAAACGAGCGCGTCCACATCCTCCTCCGGCAGGGCGCGGAACTCGAACGTGAACTCGCACCGGTCCGGCACGATGTTGAGCACGGTGCCGCCGACGATGGTGCCCACATGGGCCGTGGTCACCGGCACGTCGTAGAGCGGGTCGCTCCGCCCGGCCGCGAGGCATCGGCCGATCTCGCGGATGCGCACCACCAGGCGGGCGGCATACTCCACCGCGTTCACCCCGTGCGGCGCGAGGGACGAATGGCAGGAGAGGCCCGTGATGGTGGCCCGCAGGCTGCGCTTGGCCTTGTGGCCGATCACCGGCAGCATCTCGGTCGGCTCGCCCACAAAGCAGGCGAGGGGAGGGGCGGGCCGCGCGGCGAGTCGGTCGATCATGCCGCGCACGCCGAGGCAGCCCACCTCCTCGTCATAGGAGAAGGCGAGGTGGATCGGCCGCTTCAGCTCCGCCCGGGTCATCGCCGGCACGGCGGCGACGCAGACTGCCAGGAAACCCTTCATGTCGCAGGCGCCGCGGCCGTAGTAGCGGCCGTCCCGCTCGGTGAGGACGAACGGATCGGTGGACCAGTCCTGGCCGTCGACGGGCACCACGTCCGTGTGGCCGGAGAGCACGAAGCCCGGCACGTCCGCCGGTCCGATGGTGGCGAGGAGGTTGGCCTTCTCGCCGGTCGGATCCGGAATGCGCTCGGACGCGACGCCGTGCGCGGCGAGGTAGGCCTCCACCCAGGCGACGAGCGGCAGGTTGCTGAGGCGGCTCGTGGTGTCGAAGGACACGAGCCGGGACAGGATGTCGACCGAAGTCAGCGACACGATGGGATACGCCTTTGACCATACGCGAACGCCGCCGACCCTAGCCGCTGCGCCCGGTGGACGGAAGCGGGGCCTTCTCATGCGCGCGCGCCATCCACCGGGCGGTCGGCGCACGTTTGTGCATCGGTGAACGGAAAGAAGGCAGCTGCGCGAGGTAAAAACATGAATTAGCAATTCAGGTTTTCTGCGTGCCAAAACTTCTCCAGTCGTCACAATGTCTTGCCGTCTCGATCCGTCCGGTTCACCTTGGCGTGGTCTGGGCGGCGGGCGCTGCCGACGACCAACAATAAAGCACTCGGCGTCCAATCCTTCGCACCGCACCATCGACGACTGTCGGTCGCCGCTTGACGGGTGGAAATTTTTACCGAAAGATCAAGGAAAGGCACGGATGGCGCGACCGTCCGGCCCAACGAAGGCGGGCGAAGACCCGCCGCAGAGGGTCGCGGCCGCCGGTCGTCACGGCGGCCCGAGGTTTCGGGCGGGCCGTCGTCGCCGCCCGGCATGCGAACGCTGATCACGGACGTCCGGCAGCCAGGCGAACCGCCCAGCCGGCGAACGGAGGAGTGAACCAGATGTCATCCGTCCTCGACGCGCTGGCCGCCGTTCCGGCCGGCACCGACGTCGCCGCCGGTCGGCTGTCGCCCGACCAGTATGCGAAGAATTTCGCCGACATGCACGACCCGCTCTCCCGCCACGAGGCCGTGGTGGAGAGCGACCGCTGCTATTTCTGCTACGACCCGCCGTGCCAGAAGGCCTGCCCCACGTCGATCGACATCCCGATGTTCATCCGCAAGATCGGCACCGGCAACGTGGACGGGGCGGCGGAGACCATCTTCTCGGCCAACATCCTCGGTGGCATGTGCGCCCGGGTCTGCCCGACGGAGACGCTCTGCGAGGAGGCCTGCGTGCGCAACACGGCCGAGGACCAGCCGGTCCGCATCGGCCTCCTCCAGCGCTACGCCACCGACCACTACATGGAGAGCCATGACGGCTACGGCGCCCGCAAGGCCCCGACCGGCAAGACCGTGGCGGTGGTCGGCGCCGGCCCGGCGGGCCTCGCCGCCGCCCACGCGCTGGCCGCCGAAGGCCACGACGTGACGGTCTTCGAGGCGCGTCCGAAGGCCGGCGGCCTCAACGAGCACGGCATTGCCAGCTACAAGACCGTGAACGACTTCGCCCAGAAGGAGGTGGACTTCGTCCTCTCCATCGGCGGCGTCACGCTGGAGACCGGCAAGGCGCTCGGCCGCGACATCCGCCTCGGCGACCTCCGCCGCTCCTACGACGCCGTGTTTCTAGGCCTCGGCCTGCAGGCGGTGAACGCGCTCGGCCTGGAAGGCGAGGGGATGCTCGGCGTGGAGGACGCCGTGTCGTGGATCGAGACGCTCCGCCAGGCGCCGGACAAGGCCATGGTGCCGGTCGGCCGGCGCGTGGTCGTCATCGGCGGCGGCATGACGGCGGTGGACGCCGCCGTGCAGGCGAGGAAGCTCGGCGCCGAGGAGGTCACCATGGTCTACCGCCGCGGCCAGGAGAGCATGAACGCCTCCACCTACGAGCAGGAGGTGGCGCAGGTGAACGGCGTGAAGCTCGTCACTTTCGCGGCTCCGGTCGCGCTCCACGGCGCCAACGGCGTCGTCACGGGCGTGGAGTTCGAGCGCACCCGCATGGGCCTCTCCGGCAAGCTGGAAGGCACCGGCGAGCGCGTCCTGATCCCGGCGGACCAGGTGATGAAGGCCATCGGGCAGGTCTTCGTGCCCGGCCCCGTGGCGGGCGAGACCGCCGAGGCGGTGGCCCTCGACAAGGGCCGCATTGTGGTCGACGCGGACGGCCGCACGTCGTTGCCCAAGGTTTGGGCCGGCGGCGATTGCGTGCTCGGCGGCGAGGACCTCACCGTCCAGGCCGTCGAACACGGCAAGATCGCCGCCCGCTCCATCCACGCCGCGCTGATGGGGTGAAGAGAGCCGCGACGCGAACATCCTTCCCCTCAGGGGAAGGTGGCCCCCCGAAGGGGCCGGAAGGGGTCGTCTTTCCAGACCGGCGAGCTGGCTCGAGGACAAGAAAAAAGACAACCCCTTCCGCTTCGCTCCGCTCAGCACCTTCCCCTGAGGGGAAGGATCTCCAGCAGCCGACCTCGACCTCTTTCTCCAGGACCGACCACCATGGCTGACCTTCGCACCGACTTCATCGGCATCAAGTCGCCGAACCCGTTCTGGCTCGCCTCCGCGCCGCCGACCGACAAGAAGTACAACGTGGAGCGCGCCTTCAAGGCGGGCTGGGGCGGCGTCGTCTGGAAGACGCTGGGCGAGGATCCGGAGATCGTGAACGTGAACGGCCCGCGCTATGGC
Organism: Chthonobacter rhizosphaerae; assembly: GCF_013839525.1. Classification (GTDB taxonomy): domain Bacteria; phylum Pseudomonadota; class Alphaproteobacteria; order Rhizobiales; family Pleomorphomonadaceae; genus Chthonobacter; species Chthonobacter rhizosphaerae. Next base: position 129,504 of record NZ_JACDIS010000010.1, on the reverse strand, counting down.
GCCGTCCACTCCAACGACCGCCGGCTGATCGCCCTCAACAACATCGAACTCATCACCGACCGGCCGCTGGAGGTGAACCTCCGCGAGATCGCCGAGGTGAAGAAGGCCTTCCCCGACCGGGCGATGGTCGTCTCGCTGATGGTGCCGTGCGAGGAGCGGAACTGGACCGCCATCGTCAAGCGCGTGGAGGAGACCGGCTGCGACGGCATCGAGCTCAACTTCGGCTGCCCGCACGGCATGTCGGAGCGCGGCATGGGCTCGTCGGTCGGCCAGGTGCCCGAATACATCGAGATGGTCACCCGGTGGTGCAAGGCGGCGAGCCGCATGCCGGTGATCGTGAAGCTGACGCCCAACATCACCGACATCCGCTACCCGGCCCGCGCCGCCAAGGCCGGCGGGGCGGACGCGGTGTCGCTCATCAACACGGTGTCGTCCATCATGTCGGTGGACCTCGACCTGTTCGCCCCGACGCCGACCATCGACGGCAAGGGCAGCCACGGCGGCATGTGCGGCCCGGCCGTGCGGCCGATCGCCCTCAACATGGTGGCGGAGATCGCCCGCGACGCGGCGACGGCCGGCCTGCCCATCTCCGGCATCGGCGGCGTCACCACCTGGAAGGACGCGGCGGAGTTCATCGCGCTCGGCTGCGGCAACGTCCAGGTCTGCACGGCGGCCATGACCTACGGCTTCAAGATTGTCGAAGAGATGATCGACGGCCTCTCCGCCTACATGGACCAGAAGGGCTTCCGGTCGATCGAGGACTTCCGCGGCCGCGCCGTGCCGAACGTGACCGACTGGCAGTATCTCAACCTCAACTACGTCACCAAGGCGCGCATCGACCAGGACCTCTGCATCAAGTGCGGCCGCTGCCACATCGCCTGCGAGGACACCTCGCACCAGGCGATCACCCATCTGGTGGACGGCGTGCGCCACTTCGAGGTGATGGACGACGAATGCGTCGGCTGCAACCTCTGCGTCAACGTCTGCCCGGTGGACAATTGCATCACCATGGTGGAGCTCACCGAGGGCGTCGACCCGCGCACCGGCCGGCCGATCCACCGCGAATACGCCAACTGGACGACGCATCCGAACAACCCGGCGGCGGCGAACAAAGTGGCGGCGGAGTGAGGCGGGGGGGGATAGCGCCAATCCGCATCCGGATCCGGCGCGGGATCTGCTGTCGTCCGGAGACAACGACGTCGCCGCCGTCAGGCGCGACCCGAGTTCCGGACGACGACCGCGACGCATCGACTTGGTCTTTTCACGCTCCGGCGGCCGAGGTGGGATTCCTGGAAGCGAGGATTGGTCTCGTGCTCTGGTATGCTGACGAGGACATCGGGCTCCATCCGATGAAACCGTGTGCGGAACAGAAATGAGCGCTGACGAGGCCAGGCGTGTTCGGATTGTCGACTGCAAGCACTATGTCGTCCGGGTGGAGATACCCCCGGGCCGCGCCCAGCCGGGCCGCTTTCCCTTCACGCTGCCGGCCATCGCGCATTTGGAGAGCCTGCAACTCCACCCGAAGGTTACTTTCGTCGTCGGGGAGAACGGATCGGGAAAGTCCACCTTGGTGGAGGCGATCGCGGTCGCGGCCGGCCTCAATCCCGAGGGCGGCTCGCGCAACTTTACCTTCTCGACCCGAGCATCCCACTCCGGTCTGCACAAGGCGCTACGTCTTGTCCGCGGGCCGCGTCGCCCGCGCGACAGCTTCTTCCTGCGGGCGGAAAGCTATTTCAACCTCGCCACGTCGATCGAGCAGCTGGACCAGGAACCCGGCCCGGGCGCTCGGATCATGCCCGGCTATTCGTCCCGCTCGCTGCACGAGCAGTCGCACGGCGAGTCCTTCATGGCGCTGATCGAGAACCGCTTCCGCGGCAACGGCTTCTACGTGCTGGACGAACCGGAGGCCGCGCTGTCGCCGACGCGTCAGCTCGCCATGCTTGTCCGCATGAAGGAGCTTGTCGAGGCTCGCTCCCAATTCGTCATCGCCACCCATTCGCCGATCCTGATGGCCTATCCCGACGCCTGGATCTACCGGATCGGCCCGGACGGACTGGAGCGGGTGGAATGGGGCGAGACGGAACACGTCCGCGTGACGCGGCGGTTCCTTGCCGATCCGGAACGCGTGCTCGGCGAGATCTTTTCGGTCGCCGACAGCCCGGAGCCGGAGTGACCCCCGCGGCAGCACCGCCGTCATGGTCCGGTTCATCCGGACCACCCACGCTTTGAATGGCGCAACGTCCTGTCATATGCGTGGCTGGTCCGCCTTCGCGGACCATGACGCGCGCGAGCGGGTAGGCGCGCGAGCCAGCGGACGGGCACACGGGTGGATTCACGGATGCGCAGGTCCAAGCTGGACATGAGGGCCGGCGGCCACCAAAGCCGTCATGGTCCGGTTCATCCGGACCACCCACGCATTGGATGACGCAACGTCCTGTCAAATGCGTTGGTGGTCCGCCTTCGCGGACCATGACGGTCGGGGGCACCGACGGACGGGCGCGCAGCGCTCGGAAAGGCGTCGTTGGTCCGCCTTCGCGGACCATGACGGGCGCGAAAACGGGCCGGCGCGAGGAGGGCCGGATCACCGCGGCAGGATGCCCCGCAGCAGCACGCCCGTGACCGTCTCCACGGCGTCCCTGAACACGCTCTCGTCTTCCACGCCCTTTCCGAGCAGCGCGCTCACCTGGGCGTCGAAGTCGGCGTAGTGCTGGGTCGTCGCCCAGATCATGAAGATGAGGTGCACCGGGTCGATCGGCGCCAGCTTGCCGGCCTTCACCCAGCCGCGGATCACGCCGGCCTTCTCCTCCACGATGTCCTTCAGCTCGGTCTTCAGCACCGTCGCGATCATCGGTGCGCCCTGCATGATCTCGCCGATGAAGAGGCGGCTCTCCTGCGGGTGGTCGCGCGACTGCTGCAGCTTCTGGCGGATGTAGCGGCCGATCTCCTCCGCCGGGTCGCCGTCCGCGTTCATCTCGCCGAGGGGCGTCAGCCACATGTCCAGCGTGCGCTGGAGCACGGCGGTGTAGAGGTCCTGCTTGCGGCGGAAGTAGTAGAGCAGGTTGGGCTTCGACATGCCGGCCCGCTCGGCGATCTGGTCCACCGTCGCGCCTCGGAAGCCGTAGGTGGAAAACGCGTCGAGGGCCGCGTCGAGGATCTTTTCCTCGTTCTCGGCCTGGATGCGCGTGCGCTTCTTGGAGGCGCGCGCCCGGGCAAGATTGAAATCATCCATGCGTGAAGTCCGGCGCCCTATCGTTCGTTTTTGTATGCCCTTGCGCGGCCTCCGTCGAGGGGCGGGCGGTCAGAAGGACGGCGGCGTGCACACGCTGACGAGTTCGCACGGCTCCGGCCCGACGTTGCGGAAACGATGGGGCTCGGAGCTTGAGAAATAGTAGGCGTCGCCCGGCCCCAGCACCGCGCGCTGGTCGCCGACGGTCACCTCCAGCTGGCCGCGGATGATGACGCCGGCCTCCTCGCCCTGGTGCTTCAGCGGGATCCGGCCGGAATCGGCGCCGGGCTGATAGCGCTCGGTGAGGATCTGCAGGGCCTTGCCGGTGAGATCCGTGCCGACCTGCCGGTAGGAGACGCCGCCTCGGCCGATCTCGGTCAACTCGCCGGCCCGGTAGAACACCTTCGCGGGCGCGTCCGTGGTGGCGAAGAAGTCCGCGAGCGGCATCGGCAGGGCGTCCAGGATGCGCTTCAACGCCCCGACGGACGGGTTGATGGCGTTCGATTCGATCTGGCTGATGGTGGCGTTGGAAATGCCCGCCATTCGGGCCAGCTGCCGCTGCGACAGGCCCCGCGCCTCGCGCACCGCCCTCAAACGACCGCCGACATCCATGGGCCACTCCCCCGCGCCCTGTTCAGATGTTCGGGATTCTGAACACCGGAGGCAAAAAGGCAAGAAAAACCGGCTGAACAGTCGACGGAACATATCGCCTTGTTCACTATCCTTGGATGTCGATAAAGTGCTCGCCGACACGGCTTTCAAGGCTCTTCGAGCACAGGGATCGCACCTTCATGTCCACGCCCGCGCCCGCCCCCGGCGGCAACAATCTCGACAGCTTCTGGATGCCGTTCACGGCGAACCGGCAGTTCAAGAAGAACCCGCGCCTGTTCGTGGGCGCCAAGGACATGCACTACACCACGGCGGACGGCCGCAAGGTGCTGGACGGCACCGCGGGCCTGTGGTGCTGCAACGCCGGCCATGCGCGGCCGAAGATCGTCGAGGCGGTGCAGAAGCAGATCGCCGAGATGGACTACGCGCCCGCCTTCCAGATGGGCCATCCGAAGGCGTTCGAACTCGCCGCCCGGCTCGTCAACTACCTGCCGAAGCCTCTCGACCACGTGTTCTTCACCAACTCCGGCTCGGAGAGCGTGGAGACGGCGCTGAAGATCGCGCTCGCCTACCACCGGGCCAAGGGCAAGGGGCAGAAGTTCCGCCTGATCGGCCGCGAGCGCGGCTACCACGGGGTGAACTTCGGCGGCATCTCGGTCGGCGGCATCACCAACAACCGCAAGTTCTTCGGCACGCTCCTGAACGGCGTCGACCACATCCGCCACACCCACGACCTTGCCCGCAACGCCTTCTCGCGCGGCGAGCCGGAGCACGGGGTGGAGTTCGCCGACGACCTTGAAAAGCTCGTCGCCCTCCACGACCCGTCCACCATCGCGGCCGTGATCGTGGAGCCGGTGGCCGGCTCCACCGGCGTGCTGATCCCGCCGAAGGGCTACCTGAAGCGCATCCGCGAGATCTGCACCAGGCACGACATCCTGCTGATCTTCGACGAGGTCATCACCGGCTTCGGCCGCCTCGGCGCGCCGTTCGCGGTGGAGTATTTCGACGTCGTTCCGGACATGGTGGTCACCGCCAAGGGCATCTCCAACGGCGTCATCCCCATGGGCGGCGTGTTCGTCTCGTCGGACATCTACGAGACCTTCATGACCGGGCCGGAGCACCTGATCGAGCTCTTCCACGGCTACACCTACTCCGCCCACCCGGTCGCCTGCGCGGCCGCCCTCGGGACGCTCGACACCTACGAGGAGGAGGGCCTCCTCACCCGCGGCGCCGACCTCGCGTCCTACTGGGAAACCGCGCTCCACACGCTGCGCGGCATGCCGCACGTGATCGACGTGCGCAACATCGGCCTGATCGGCGCGATCGAGCTGGAACCCATCCCGGGCGAGCCCACCAAGCGCGCCTTCCAGGCTTTCCTGGACGCCTACGAGGAGGGCGTCCTCATCCGCACCACCGGCGACATCATCGCCCTGTCGCCCCCGCTGATCATCACCACGGACCAGATTGACGAGATCGTGGCGACGCTGGCGATGGTGCTGTCGAAGCTTAAGTGAAGGGGAGGGGGAAACGGCTGGCGTCGGCGGTGTTCCCCCTCTCCCCGACCCTCCCCCACGAGGGGGGAGGGGGTCCCGATCGGTTCCAGCGCCATAACGACCGGCTGCGATGCACCGCTTCTGACCCGAGCGCCGACGCGCCCCCTCCCCCCTCGTGGGGGAGGGTTGGGGAGAGGGGGAGCCCCACGCGCCGACCAACGACGAAACACCCACGGACGGAAACACCCATGCGCACCATCATGAACGCCATCGGCGGCCGCCTTGTCGCCTCCACCTCCGGCCGTACGGCGCCGGTCTTCAATCCTGCCACCGGCGAACAGGTCGCGACCGTCCCGCTGTCCTCCGCCGAGGAGGTCTCCGAAGCGATCGCCGCCGCGAAGGCCGCCTCGGAGGCGTGGGGCCGCACGCCGCCGCTGAAGCGCGCGCGCTACATGTTCAAGTTCAAGGAACTCATCGAGAGCCACGCGGCCGACATCGCCCGCGCCATCTCGGCCGAGCACGGCAAGACCCACGACGACGCCCTCGGCGAGGTGCAGCGCGGCCTGGAGGTGGTCGAGTTCGCCTGCGGCATCCCGCACCTCCTGAAGGGCGAGTTCTCCCGCAACGTCGGTCCGGACATCGACAGCTATTCCGACCGCCAGCCGCTGGGCGTCGTGGCCGGCATCACGCCGTTCAACTTCCCCGCCATGGTGCCCATGTGGATGTACCCGATCGCCATCGCGTGCGGGAACACCTTCGTGCTGAAGCCGTCCGAGCGCGACCCGGGCGCCGTCATGCTGGCCTACGACCTGTTCCAGCAGGCCGGCTTCCCGGCCGGCGTGCTCAACGTCGTCCACGGCGACAAGGTGGCGGTGGACACCATCCTGCATCATCCGGACGTGAAGGCCGTGTCCTTCGTGGGCTCCACCCCGATCGCCGAATACGTCTACGCCACCGGCACCGCCAGGGGTAAGCGCGTGCAGGCGCTCGGCGGCGCCAAGAACCACATGATCGTCATGCCCGACGCCGACATCGACAAGGCGGTCGACGCCCTGATGGGCGCCGGCTACGGCTCCGCCGGCGAGCGCTGCATGGCTGTCTCGGTCGCCGTGCCGGTGGGCGAGGCGACCGCCAACAAGCTGGTCGAGGCCCTGAAGCCCAAGGTGGAGGCGCTGAAGATCGGCCCGTCCACCGACGCGTCGGCCGAGATGGGGCCGGTCATCACCAAGGCGCACCAGCAGAAGGTGCTCGGCTACATCGAGCAGGGCGTCAAGGAAGGCGCCGACCTCGTCGTGGACGGCCGCGGCTTCACGCTCCAGGGCTACGAGAACGGCTATTTCGTCGGCGGCACCCTGTTCGACCGGGTCACGCCGGAGATGACCATCTACAAGGAGGAGATCTTCGGCCCGGTGCTGAGCGTCCTGCGCGCGCCCACCTACGACCACGCCGTGGACCTCATCAACCGGCACGAATACGGCAACGGCACCGCCATCTTCACCCGCGACGGCGACGCCGCCCGGGCCTTCGCCGACCGGATCGAGGTCGGCATGGTGGGCATCAACGTGCCGATCCCGGTGCCGGTGGCCTATCACTCCTTCGGCGGCTGGAAGCGGTCCCTCTTCGGCGACCACTCCATCTACGGGCCGGAGGGGGTGCGCTTCTACACCCGCCTGAAGACCGTGACCCAGCGCTGGCCGGAGGGCATCAAGTCCGGCGCGGTGTTCACCTTCCCGACCATGTGACCCGAAGAGCGCGGGGGCGGCCATGTCGAGGTTCACAGCGCGGCCGCCTGCGGTCGCCACCGTGTTGCAGGACGACGACCGCTGCCGGGTGACGCGCTGGGACTTCGAACCCGGCGCCGACACCGGCTGGCACCGGCACGGGATGGCGTATCTCGTCATCCCGATGACCGACTGCTCCTTCCTGATCGAGGAGGCCGGCGGCGAGCGCCGGGTGGAGGTGCCGAAGGGCGCCACCTACACCCGGCCGGAGGGTGTGGAGCACAACGTAGTCAACGGCGGGACCGAGCCGATGAGCTTCATCGAGGTGGAGTTCAAGCGGTGAGCCGATCTTGAACGGCCGGTCGGGGCGGCATACTGTGACTACAAGTGGTCACAGCGCGGAGGGCGCCATGAACAAGGTCCAATTGCGCGACGCGAAGGCCCGCCTCTCCGAATTGGTGGAGGCCGCGGTGACCGGCGAGCCGACGGTGATCACCCGACACGGCAAGGAAGTCGCCATGCTGGTGCCGATCGAGGAAGGACGTCGCCTCCACCCGGAGGCGCCCGAACCCAATTTCGTCGAATACCTGATGAAGATCCCGTGCCCCGTCGAACTCCCCGAGGACGAGCGGCCGCGCATTCGCGACATCGACCTCTTCGACGACACGGCGGCGGCGTGAACTTCCTCGTCGACACCTCGGTGATCTCTCATTTCGCGCCGGGTCGGTCGCCGATCGCTCCGGAACGGATCACCTGGGCGTTGGCCAACCAGCACCGCTGGTTCCTGCCCACCATCGCCGCCATGGAAATCCAGCAGGGCATCCACCGGCTCGAACGGGTCGGCTCGGCCCGTCGCGCCGGAGAACTCGCGGCCTGGTTCGTGGGCATTCTGGAGATCTTCCGTAGCCGCATCGTCGATCTCGATATGCAGGCAGCCTTGACGGCTGCGGCCCTGTCCGACCGTCTGGTCGCGGCCGGCCGGCATCCCGGTCTTGCAGATGTCCTAATCGCCGCCACCGCCGCCGTGCGCGGCGACGGCATCCTCACACGCAACCTCCGGCATTTCGAACCGACCGGCGTTCCGGCCTTCGATCCTTTCTCGGCCGATCCGGCCAGACTCCCAACCTGACCCTTCCCCAGGAGCCCCCATGCCGACCCCGACCGACAACCTGCGCATCAACGGCGACCGCCTCTGGGACAGCCTTATGGAGATGGCCAGGATCGGCCCCGGCGTGCGCGGCGGCAACAATCGCCAGACCCTGACCGACAGCGACCGCGAGGGCCGGCTCCTGTTCCAGCGCTGGTGCGAGGACGCCGGCATGACCGTGGCGGTGGACTCCATGGGCACCATGTTCGCCCGCCGCGAGGGCGCGGATCCCACGCTCGACCCGGTGATGATGGGCTCCCACCTGGACACCCAGCCGACCGGCGGCAAGTATGACGGCGTTCTCGGCGTGCTCGGCGCGCTGGAGGTCGTCCGGTCCATGAACGATCTCGGCATCAAGACCCGCCGGCCGATCGAGGTGGTCAACTGGACCAACGAGGAGGGCACCCGCTTCGCCCCCGCCATGCTGGCCTCCGGCGTGTTCGCCGGCGTCTTCACGGAAGAGTGGGCCAAGGCCCGCAAGGACGTCGAGGGCAAGACGGTCGGCGAGGAGTTGAAGCGGATCGGCTTCGAGGGCCCGGAGCCGGTCGGTCAGCGCAAGCTGCACGCCATGCTGGAGCTCCACATCGAGCAGGGGCCGATCCTGGAGGACGAGGGCATCGACATCGGCGTCGTCACCCACGGCCAGGGCCTGAAGTGGCTGCAGATCACGCTCACCGGCAAGGAGGCGCACACCGGCTCCACGCCCATGCCGAAGCGCGTCAACGCCGGCCTCGGCGCCGCCCGCATCGTCCAACTGGTCGATGAGGTGGCCTGGAGCCACGCCCCGCTCGCCGTCGGGGCGGTGGGCCACATGGAGGTCTTTCCGAACAGCCGCAACATCATCCAGGGCAAGGTGGTCTTCACCGTCGACATCCGCCACCCGGACAAGGCGGTGATCGCCGACATGGACCAGCGCATCCGCGCGGGCGCGGCCCGGATCGCCGAGGACCTGAAGCTCGGCATCGAGATCGAGCAGGTGGGCGCCTTCGACCCCGTCGCCTTCGACGAGACGCTGCTCGCCCGCATCCGCACCGCCGCCGACCGCCTGGGCTACTCCCACCGCGACATCGTCTCCGGCGCCGGCCACGACGCCTGCTGGGTGAGCCGCGTCGCCCCGACGGCCATGATCTTCTGCCCCTGCGTCGACGGCCTCTCCCACAACGAGGACGAGGAGATCAGCAAGGAATGGGCGGCCGCCGGCGCCGACGTGCTGTTCCACGCGGCGCTGGAGACGGCGGAAATCGTGGAGTGAGGTTGGCACAGTCAGACGGGGGGCCGGAGAGCGCGATCGGCTCGACCGCACGCTGCGCGATGATCTAGGTCGTCACCCCGGCGAAAGCCGGGGCCCAGCCGACGGCAGATGGAGTTGCACCGGTTGAGCGGAGGACCTGTCCGCTGGATCCCGGCGTTCGCCGGGATGACGGACGCACATCCAGAAGCCTATGCGGCCTGACCGGCTTCGCGTGGGTCTGTCGTACGCCATGGACACAAGAAGCCTTGCCCACAGGCACTTGCCCCGCCAATCTGGCTCCCGATTAGGCACGCTGCCCGATTGACCGAACTGCGAAAAACTTCGATCATCTGGTCAAAATCAAGCCGCCGACATGAGCGGCGTCACGAGAGGGTGACAGGGACATGGCGACAGTCATCAAGGGCGGCACCGTCGTGGCCGCCGACCGCTCCTATGAAGCCGACGTTCTGATCGAGGGCGGCAAGATCGCCGCCATCGGGCCGGACCTTGCCGCCGAGACGGTGCTGGACGCCACCGGCGCCTACATCATGCCGGGCGGCATCGACCCGCACACCCACCTGGAAATGCCCTTCATGGGCACCACGGCGGCCGAGACCTGGGAGAGCGGAACGGCCGCGGCCCTCTCGGGCGGCACCACCATGGTGGTCGACTTCGTGATCCCGTCCCGCACCGACGGCGGCCTCCTGGATGCCATCGCGGCCTGGGAGGAGAAGGCCACCCGGCAGGCCTGCGCCGACTATTCCTACCACATGTGCATCACCGGCTGGTCGAAGGAGGTCTTCGACGAGATGGGCGAGGTGGTGAAGCGGGGCATCACCTCCTTCAAGCACTTCATGGCCTACAAGGGCGCCCTGATGGTCAACGACGACGAGATGTTCGCGTCGTTCCAGCGCTGCGCCGCGCTCGGTGCCCTGCCGCTCGTCCACGCGGAGAACGGCGACATCGTCGCGGCCCTGCAGGACAAGTACATCGCCGCCGGCGTCACCGGGCCGGAAGGGCACGCCTATTCCCGCCCGCCGGAGGTGGAGGGCGAGGCCGCCAACCGCGCCATCATGATCGCCGACGCGGCGGGCGTGCCGGTCTACATCGTGCACGTGTCCTGCGAGCAGGCCCACGAGGCCATCCGCCGGGCGCGCCAGAAGGGCATGCGCGTCTACGGCGAGCCGCTCGTCCAGCACCTGACCCTCGACGAGACCGAATACTTCAACCAGGAGTGGGACTACGCGGCCCGCCGGGTGATGTCGCCGCCGTTCCGCAACAAGCAGCACCAGGACAGCCTCTGGGCGGGCCTTTCCGCCGGCTCGCTCCAGGTGGTCGCCACCGACCACTGCGCCTTCACGACGGAGCAGAAGCGGTTCGGCGTGAACGACTTCCGCAAGATCCCGAACGGCACCGGGGGCCTGGAGGACCGGATGCCCGTCCTCTGGACCAAGGGCGTGAAGACCGGCCGCATCACGGCGAACGAATTCGTGGCGCTCACCTCCACCAACATCGCCCAGATCCTCGGCCTCTACCCGCGCAAGGGCGCGCTCCTGCCCGGCTCCGACGCCGACATCGTGGTCTGGGACCCGGCGAAGACCAAGACCATCACGGCCGCCGCCCAGCGGTCCATCATCGACTACAACGTGTTCGAGGGCGTCGAGGTCTCCGGCCTGCCGCGCTACACCCTCTCGCGCGGCGAGGTGGTCTACGCCGATGGCAAGAACGAAAGCCCGCGCCCCGGCCGCGGCCAGTTCGTGCCCCGCAAGCCGAACAACCCGGTCAACCAGGCGCTCAGCGTCTGGAAGGAGATCACCGCGCCGCGGATGATCGAGAGGAAGCCGGAGCACATGCCGATCGGGGTGTGAGGGGGGGGACCCCTTACGCATTAGGGCGGCGGGAGCACCCCCCACCCCGTCCCTCCCCCTCAAGGGGGGAGGGGGCGACGGGATCAGGGGGGAGGTAACACCGCCGGCCCTTGTCAGCCTCTGGAACCGCCACACTCTCCCTCTCCCCTTGTGGGGGAGGGCCGGGGTGGGGGGAACCGCCCAGCGGTGGACGCCCCCCACCCACTCCTGCATAACCCCGAGCATCGCCATGGCCCATGTGCTTCCGCTGGACCCGCGTCGCCAGGAAACCCGTTCCATGACAGAGGCCAGATCCTCGACCCGGCCGTCCGTCATCGATGCGCGCGGCCTGTCGCTCACCTTCACCACCGCGGACGGGCCGGTCCATGCGCTCTCCAACGTGGACCTCACCATCGAGAAGGGCGACTTCGTCTCCTTCATCGGCCCGTCCGGCTGCGGCAAGACCACGCTCCTGCGCGTGATCGCCGACCTGGAGCGTCAGACCGCCGGCACCATCACGGTGAACGGCACCTCTCCGGAGAAGGCCCGGCTCGACCGCGCCTACGGCTACGTGTTCCAGGCGCCAGCCCTCTATCCCTGGCGGTCGATCGCCTCCAACGTCGCCCTGCCGCTGGAGATCATGGGGCTGCCGAAGGCGGAGCGGCTGCGCCGGGTGCAGAAGAACCTCGCCCTCGTGAACCTCGCCGGGTTCGAGAAGAAATTCCCCTGGCAGCTTTCCGGCGGCATGCAGCAGCGCGCCTCGATCGCCCGCGCGCTCGCCGTGGAACCGGATCTCCTCCTGATGGACGAACCGTTCGGCGCCCTCGACGAGATCGTCCGCGATCACCTCAACGAGCAGCTCCTGCAGCTCTGGGCGAAGACCGAGAAGACCGTGGTCTTCGTCACCCACTCCATTCCGGAAGCGGTCTACCTCTCCACCAAGATCGTCGTCATGAGCCCACGGCCCGGCCGGATCCACGACATCGTGGAGAGCGACCTGCCGCGCGGGCCCCGACCGCTCGACATCCGCGAGACGCCCGAGTTCCTGAAGATCGCCCACCGCGTCCGGGAGGGCCTGCGGGCCGGGCATTCCTATGCGGACTGAGGCGATCGCGCCGCTCCGGGCCGCGCACCGGCCGCACGCGGTCTCCCGCTGGGTCGCCGAGAGCGCCGTCCCGGTGCTGGCGGTGGTCGGCGCCATCCTGGTCGTCTGGATGGTCGCCACCTACGTCCTGAACGTGACCGTCCAGCGCGACGCCTTGGACCGGGCGGGGACGCCCTACACGGCCGGAGAGCTCTTCCTCGCCACCTACACCATGGAGCGGCCCATCCTGCCGTCGCCGCACCAGGTGGCGCAGGAGCTCTGGAAGACGACGGTCGGAACGCCGATCACCTCCAAGCGCAGCCTCGTCTACCACGGTTGGATCACGCTTTCGTCCACGCTCGTCGGCTTCGGCATCGGCACCCTGCTCGGCATCGGTCTCGCGGTGTTGATCGTCCACAGCCGCACGCTGGACAAGAGCCTGATGCCCTGGATCGTGTCGTCCCAGACCATCCCGATCCTGGCGATCGCCCCGATGATCGTGGTGGTGGCCAACGCGCTCGGCGTCACGGGCCTCCTGCCGAAGGCCTTCATCTCCACCTATCTCAGCTTCTTCCCCGTCGCGGTCGGCATGGTCACGGGCCTACGCTCGCCCGACCGGCTGCACCTCGATCTGATGCGCACCTACACGGCCACGTCGTCCCAGGTGTTCTGGAAGCTCCGCCTGCCGGCCGCCGTGCCCTTCCTCTTCACCTCCATGAAGGTCGGCATCGCGGCCAGCCTCGTCGGCGCCATCGTGGCGGAACTGCCCACCGGCGCCGTCGCGGGCCTCGGCGCCCGGCTCCTCGCCGGCTCCTACTACGGCCAGACCGTGCAGATCTGGTCCGCCCTCTTCGCCGCCGCCCTCATGGCCGCCGTGCTGGTCGCCATCGTCGGCATGCTGGATCGCATCGTCCGCCAGCGCATGGGGATCCGCTCGTGAACGCGCTCCTCGCCCCCTTGCGCGGCGGCGGCGTGCTGCCCTTCCTGGCGATCGTCGCCATCTTCCTCGCCTTTCCGCTGCCGGGCGACGCGACCTCCCTCGGCCTGTCGCCCGTCGCCCTTGGGGGCCTCACGGCAAGTGTGGTGGTCGCCGCCGCCCTCTTCCTGCGCCGCGCCGACGCCCTCGCGATCGGCCTTGGCCTGGTCGCCTCCTTTGCCGGCGCCGCCCTCCTGATCGACGACCTGCCGGACGGCCCCCTGCCGGCCGGCTCTCCCGGCATGGGCCAGGGCTTCTGGTTCGCGCTCGTCGCCGTCTGGCTTCTCGCCTGGACGACGGTCGACCGCATCGCCGGCCTCTCTCCCCGCCATCCGGTCGCCCGCCGGGCGGCGGATCTCGCCATCCCGATCCTGTTCGGCGTGTGGCTCCTGATCCTCTGGGAGGTGCTGGTGCGCGGCCTCGGCGTGCCGTCGGTCCTGCTGCCCGCGCCGTCGGCGATCGGGGCCAAGCTCGCCGCCGAGACCGCCACGCTCTGGGCCGACTTCCGCCAGACTTTCCTGAAGTCCGTGCTCGTCGGCTGGGCGCTCGGCTGCGGCTCCGGCTTCCTGGTCGCCCTCCTGGTGGACCGGGTGCCCTTCCTGAAACGCGGCCTCCTGCCGGTCGGCAACCTCGTCTCGGCGCTTCCCATCGTCGGGATCGCGCCCATCATGGTCATGTGGTTCGGGTTCGACTGGCCGTCCAAGGCGGCCGTCGTGGTCATCATGACCTTCTTCCCGATGCTGGTGAACACGCTCGCCGGGCTCGACGCCGCCGGTCGCATGGAGCGCGACCTGATGCGCACCTATGCCGCCGGGCATGGCCAGGAACTCCTGAAGCTGCGCCTGCCGGCCGCCATGCCGTTCGTCTTCAACGCCCTCAAGATCAACTCCACCCTGGCGCTGATCGGCGCCATCGTGGCCGAATTCTTCGGCACGCCGATCGTCGGCATGGGCTTCCGCATCTCCACCGAGGTCGGCCGCATGGCGATCGACATGGTGTGGGCCGAGATCGCCGTCGCGGCCCTGGCCGGTTCGCTGTTCTACGGGGCCATCGGCCTCGTGGAGCGGCTCGTCACCTTCTGGCACCCTTCCATGCGCCGCTGAACGGCGAGGGGCGGGGGCCGGCGGATACCGCACCCGGGCGCACGCGCCCGGATGCGCATGCACCCAAGGCGCCGGATCGAGCCGGCGACCGAAGGCACATAAAGAGGGGAAGCACCATGACGACCAAACGTGCAATCGCTGCTCTCGGCCTCGTCGCCGGCCTCGTCTCCGGGCCCGCGCTGGCGGCCGACCCGGTCACCATCCAGCTGAAGTGGGTGACGCAGGCCCAGTTCGCCGGCTACTACGTGGCCAAGGACAAGGGCTTCTACGAAGAGGAAGGCCTCGACGTCACCATCAAGGCCGGCGGACCGGACATCGCCCCGCCGCAGGTGATCGCCGGCGGCGGCGCCGACGTCATCGTCGACTGGATGCCCTCCGCCCTCGCCAGCCGCGAGAAGGGCGTGCCGCTGGTCAACATCGCCCAGCCGTTCAAGCGCTCCGGCATGATGCTGACCTGCCTGAAGGAGACCGGCATCACCAAGCCGGAGGACTTCAAGGGCAAGACCCTCGGCGTCTGGTTCTTCGGCAACGAGTATCCGTTCCTGTCCTGGATGGCGACGCTCGGGATCCCGACCACCGGCGGCGCCGACGGCGTCACCGTGCTGAAGCAGGGCTTCAACGTGGATCCGCTGATCCAGAAGCAGGCGGCCTGCATCTCCACCATGACGTACAACGAGTACTGGCAGGTCATCGACGCCGGCTTCAAGCCCGAGGACCTCGTGGTGTTCAAGTACGAGGAGCAGGGCGTCGCCACCCTGGAGGACGGCCTCTACGTGATGGAGGACAAGCTCCAGGATCCGGCCTTCGTGGACAAGATGGCCAAGTTCGTCCGCGCCTCCCTGAAGGGCTGGGCCTACGCCCGGGAGAACACCGAGGAGGCGGCGCAGATCGTGCTCGACAACGACGAGACCGGCGCCCAGACCGAGAAGCACCAGGTCCGCATGATGGGCGAGATCAACAAGCTGACCGAGGGCTCAGACGGCACCCTCGACCCGGCCGACTACGAGCGCACGGTGAAGATCCTGCTCGCCGCCGGCGGCGAGGCCCCGGTCATCACCAAGGAGCCCACCGGCGCCTGGACCCACGCGGTCACCGACATGCTGAAGTGATCCGGCGGCCATTCGGTTGATCCTCTGTGGAAAATGTCGTGCGGGCGGGAACTTGCGTCCCGCCCGCACGCGTTACGGACAGGCGCGACGGCCGATAGACGCAGGCTGGAGCGCCGGACCCTTGTCAGACCCTCGGGGTCGTTCCGGCCGGGAGGAGCCGTTCCGCCCGAGAAAAGGCGGACATCCCCGCCCGAACGACGACCGGCGGGGCGAAACGGCCAAGGCGGATCCGATCCGCGGCGGCCCGAGGCCCCATCCCCTGACAGGTCCGGTCCTTGGCGTCGCCAGAAGGGATCATCCACCCATGTCCAAGTCCTTCGTTGCTCTTGTGGCTGTCCTCATCTCGTCGTTCGTGCTCAGCGCCTGCGACAACACCGTCCGCGGCGTCGGACGCGACGTCCGCGAAACCGGCGACGCGGTCGAGGACGTGGCTCGCTGATCCGCTGAAGGCCGGACGTCCGCCCGGCCGTTCGCGTGTGAACGCCGTCCCCGGATGCGATTAGCCCCGGGGGGCATGTGGCAGCCGTGCCTCAAGGTCAGGCCCGATCCGCCCAGCGGATCGGGCCTTGCTGCGTTCCGGCCAAGAAAAAACCCCGCGCGAGGCGGGGTTGTTGAGGCTCGGGAAAATGACGAAATGCTGCAATGCGGAACGACGGCTGCGGAGCGGGCGGAAAGCTGGCGGGGCAGACTGCCGGTCAGCGCGCGGCCGCGCGATACTGGACCTGTTCGAAGCTCGTCACCTCGGAAGCCTCGTGGGCCTCGCCCGGCAGCAGGATGACGCTCAGCTCGTTGAAGAGATCGCCGATCCGGGCTGGGGTCACGCTGTAGTAGATGGTGCGGCCGTCGCGACGGCAGGTGACGAGATTGTCAAGACGCAAACGGGCCAGTTGCTGCGATACTGCCGGCTGCGGAAGTTCGAGGATGCGCTCGAGCTCGCCGACGGACTTCTCGCCGCGAGCGAGGAGACCGATGATCATGAGGCGGTGCTCGTGCGAAAGAGCCCGGAGCGTATCACTTGCCTTCTTGGCGATGTCGCCGATTCCCGTCGTTTGCTTCGTGATATTGGGGTCGTGCTGCATGGGGGTGCCCAAAGTTGCGTTGGAACCATGTCGTACGCTGGCTACGCGACGTGTAGGTGTTAATGACACAATTATACGCATTTATAACAAGGTTAAAAGCGCAAAGTGGGAAATGGCTTACGTAGCGTTATCGCCGGATGGCCGGCGGCGCGTCAGCCGTCCTCGGCGGGCGGTCGCAATTCGTCGAAAAGTCGCTTTGAATCAGGGGAATAGCGGAGGCTTTCGATCGTGTGGCGTCCGAATGCACCAACCCGCAGGCGCGTCCTCTCATGGGCGCTTGCGGCACCTTGTCTCGGTTCGTTCACCTCCAGCGCGGCCGCGACCGCGGCGCGAACCGATTCGGAGATCGCCCTTTTCGCCGCCGGCCGACCTGTCGACACCGGTGACCTGACGCTCGAGGTTCCGGAGGTGGCGGAAAGCGGATACTCGGTGCCGGTCGTGCTGCGATCCGGCGGAGCCGATGATCCGATCACCCGCGTCCGCCTTCTGGCGCCCGACAACCCGCTCGTCCGGATCGCCACCTTCCATGTGGGCGACACCGGCTGTCCGCTGCGCCTCGCCACCCGTATCCGCCTCGCCCGGTCGCAGACGGTGATCGCCCTGGCCGAGACCGCCGGCGGGCGCGTGCTGCGCGCCGAGGGCATGGTGGCGGTGGTCGTCGGTGGTTGCGGCTTCGACCTGCCGCTGGAGCCGGGCTGATGGAAACACCCCGCGTCAAGGTGCCGGCCACCGCCAAGGCCGGCGAGGCGATCATCATCCGGGCGCTGCTGATGCATCCGATGGAATCGGGGCTCCGCCTCGGCCCCGACGGCCGTCGCGTGCCGCGCCGGATCGTCCACCGCTTCGAATGCACGTTCGACGGGGCGCCGGTCCTCGCTTGGGACCTGGAGCCCGGCGTCGCCGCCAATCCCTTCCTGGAGATCGCGTTCCTGGCCCGGCGCAGCGGCGCCTTCCGGTTCGTCTGGATCGAAGACGGCGGCGAGCGGGCCGAAGTCGAGGCGATCCTCACGGTGGAGGCCTGAGGGCCGATCCGCCGGACCGGGCGCCCCATATTCCGGCGGCGCTCCGCCCTCTGGCGCGCATCGGCCCCTCATGTAGGATGGGTCATCCACACGGGCCACGAAGAGCCGGGCGGGGAGGGGGAGGGAGCATCATGACCGGGCATCGGGCCGCGCTTCTCGGCGCGGCGGTTGTGGTCGGCCTTTCGGCCGCGCCGTCGCTCGCCGACGGGTCGGACGACCGCACCGCCTACCTCGCCGAGACCTGCCGCGGCTGCCACGCCGCCGCCGGGCCGTCTGCGGCCATTCCGGCCATCGGCCGGGCGGAGCCCGACGCCCTCGCGGCGACGCTCCGCGACTACCGGGACGGCCGCCGCGTCCACCCCGCCATGGCCGCCGCCGTCGCCGGGCTCGACGACCGGACACTCGCGGCGCTCGCCGCCTATCTGGCCTCCGAGAGGCCGGCCCCATGACGATCACCCGCCGCCGTCTTCTGGAACTCGCCATCGTCGGCTCGGGCCTCCTCGCCGGAGCCGGCCCGGGCCGCTCCGCCGTTCCGCGCCTGGTCGTCGTCGGCGGCGGGCCGGGCGGCGCCGTCGCGGCGCGCACCGCCAGCCGTCTCGGCGGCGACCGGGTCCATGTAACGCTCGTCGAGGCGAACCCAACCTACGTCTCGTGCTTCTTCTCCAACTGGGTCGTCGCCGGCCTGCGCACCATGGCGGACATCACCCATCGCCCCGCGCAGGCGGGCGAGCACGGCATCGACGTGGTCACCGCCCGGGTCGAGGCGATCGACCGGGAGGGCAAGGCGCTGCGCCTGTCCGACGGGTCGCGCGTGCCCTACGACCGGCTCATCCTGTCGCCGGGGGTGGACTTCCGCTTCGACACCGTCGCGGGCTATTCGGTGGAGGCGGCCGAGCGCATGCCGCACGCCTGGAAGGCCGGCCCGCAGACGGAGCTTCTGATCCGCCGTCTCGCGGCCCTCGATCAGGGCGCGTCGGTCGTCATGGTCGTGCCGCCGAACCCCTACCGGTGCCCGCCGGGCCCTTACGAGCGGGCGGCCCTCATGGCGCACGTGCTGAAGACGTCCGGGCGCGGCGACGCCCGCATCACCATCCTCGACGCCAAGGAGTCCTTCCCCAAGCAGGCGCTCTTCCAGGAGGGCTGGGAGCGGCACTATCCGGGCATGATCCAGTGGCTCCCGCCGTCCGTGCACGGCGGCCTGCGCGCGGTCGAGCCGGCCGGCACCGCGGTGGAGACCGAGTTCGACCGGTTCGACGGCGATCTCGTCTCCGTCATCCCGCCGCAGAAGGCCGGCGCCCTGGCGCTCGACGCCGGTCTCGGCGATGCGGACGGCTGGTGCCCGGTGGAGGCCGCCTCCATGCGCGCCAAGGCCGACCCGTCGATCCAGGTGATCGGCGACGCCGCCCGCGCCGGCGAGATGCCGAAATCCGCCTTCGCGGCCGCCTCCCAGGGGCGGGTCGCCGCCGTGGCGGCGCTGGCCGATCTCCTCGGCGGCCCGCGCCCGGAGCCGCGCTATTTCAACACCTGCTGGAGCTTGATCGCCCCGGGGGACGCCGTGAAGGTCGGCGCGCTCTACGGCATCGCCGAAGGCGCCATCAAGTCGGTCCAGGGCTTCGTCAGCCAGCCCGGCGAGAGCGCCGAGGTCCGCCGCGTCTCCGCCGAGGAGGCGGAAGCCTGGCACGCCGCGATCCTCGCCGACATGATCGGCTGAGTCGTCCGCCGACGTCGCCGGCCGGTGTCCCGCCCGCGTGGTCGTCCAGGCCCCGCCGCCCTGGCCGGCGCGGCCGGTCCCGTTCCAGAAAACGAAACCGCCCGCTCCGGCGGTCCGGGGCGGGCGGCTGGACGGTCGGGACGGATCCCGTCTCGACCTTACTTGAAGGTCGCCAGGTACGCGATCACGTCCGCGACCTCGTCTTCCTTCTTCAGGCCGGCGAAGGCCATCTTGTTGCCCGGCGCGAAGGCCTTCGGGTTCTTCAGCCACTCGGAGAGGCTGGCCTCGTCCCAGACCTTGCCGGAGTCGCCGAGGCTCGACAGCGCTTCGGAGTACTTGAAGCCTTCGGCGTGCTTGCCGATCGGGGCGCCCACCACGTTGTTCAGGTGCGGGCCGACCTTGTTCTTCGCGTCAGGACCGACTGCGTGGCACGCCTGACACTTCTTGAAAACCTTCTCGCCCTTGGCGGCGTCGCCTTGGGCATGGGCGCCGGTTGCGAAACTGGCGAGAAGTGCAGCGGCCAGAACCAAGCTCTTCTTCATGCTAGCCTTCCTTGTTGTCCTCGGTGGAACGCACCGGTCCGGTTCGCTCGTTCCATTCGCGTTATCGCGCACACCGGATGAACACACGATGAGCGTCGTTCGGTGAAACGCGCGGCGGGCGCATTCGATCGACGCCCCGTGCGCCATGGCGCCGGGCGGAGCCGATCGGAACATAGGGCGTCCCGCAGCGCCACGCGATGGGATTTCCGCCGCTGCGTCAAAGGGTCCGTAGAAAACCGGCCCGGATTTCCGCGATCGAACACCCTCATTGGCCGAAAGAACGAGATTGCTCACCCCTCGGCGGGTCGGACCTCGCGCGCTCCGCCATGACCCGCGCGCGCCCACATCGGCCGGATGAATGCGCCGCCGACAGTTAGTGGATCTCGGTAATATTTTACAATGGTCAGGGGGCGCGGTAACAGCCTTCAGGACGAGGGAAGGGGGAAGCATGGACAGGGGCCGACGTCGCGTCTTCTATGCCGCCTTGGCTCTCGTTTTCGGCGCCCTGGCCGGTTCCGCTCAAGCCGCCGCCCCGGCCCGGACGGGCGTGGACGCGGTCGGCGCACAGGCCGGGACGGGCGCGAGCCCGTCCACCCTGCCGGGCGGCGCGTCCTCTCTCCAGGAGACCTTCCAGGACTGGTTCGTGGCCTGCGTCCAGCAAGGGCCGGGCAAGTCGTGTTCGTTCGCGCAGATCCAGACCGATAACCGGTCCGGCCAAAGGGTCCTGTCCGTCGAACTCGTACCGTCCGGCGACACGGCGACGGGCATCCTGATCCTGCCGTTCGGGCTCGACCTGGACAGCGGCGTCGCCCTGTTCGTCGGTGATGAGGCGGTCGGTCCGTCCCTGCGGTTCCGCACCTGTCTGGCCGTCGGGTGCATCGTGCCGCTCGCCTTCGACGGCGCCGCCACCGCCCTGCTCAAGTCCGGCGCGGCGATGACCGTGAAGGCGCGGGCGGAGAACCGCCAGGAGGTCGCCTTCGCCGTTTCGCTCAAGGGCTTCACCACCGCCCTCGACCGCACGGCCGCCCTCCTGGACTGACGGCCGCGCTCTTCGGCGCGGCGGGCGGGAGCCCGCCCGGCTCGGCGCGTGCGGCCCGCCAGGACGGAGAATGGGCGCAGGCCTCTTGCCCTCGTCGACGGATCCGACGATATGGACGGCGGTTCCCGTCGGCGCGGCCCGTGGTTCGGACGGCCGACGGCGGAGCGCTCCGCGCGGGGATGCCCGCGTGATCTTCGGAGCCGCCCGCCGGGCGTCGTCCGGGGCGGTGGCTCCGCACATCGAGGTCATTGGACACATGCTCTACCCGTCGGCCAGGCTCGCCGTCGCCCCCATGATGGACTGGACCGATCGTTGGTGCCGGCTGTTCCACCGCGCGCTGACGCGGCGGACGCTGCTCTATACCGAGATGGTCACCGCCCCCGCCGTTATCCACGGGGACCGGCGCAAGCTCCTCGGCTTCTTCCCGGCCGAGCACCCGGTGGCGCTGCAGCTCGGCGGATCTGATCCGGCGGAGCTCGCCGAGGCGGCCCGCATCGGCGCGGCGTTCGGCTACGACGAGATCAACCTCAACGTCGGCTGCCCGTCGGACCGGGTGCAATCCGGCCGGTTCGGCGCCTGCCTGATGCAGGAACCGGCCCTGGTCGCCGCGTGCGTGGCCGCCATGAAGGACGCGGTCGACGTTCCGGTGACGGTGAAGTGCCGCCTGGGCGTGGACGACCAGGATCCGGAGACGGCCCTCGACGCGCTCGCCGACGCGGTTCTGGCCGCCGGGGCGGATGCGCTCTGGGTGCATGCCCGCAAGGCCTGGCTGAAGGGCCTCAGCCCCAAGGAGAACCGGGACATCCCGCCACTCGACTACGACCGCGTCGTCCGCCTCAAGGCGCGGCTGCCGGACGTCTTCGTCGGCATCAACGGCGGCATTCTCGACCTCGACACCGCGGAGGCGCTGATCGCCCGCGGGCTCGACGGGGTGATGATCGGCCGCGCCGCCTACCACGATCCGGCGATCCTCGCCGCCGCCGACCGGCGCCTCTACGGCGAGCCTGGCGCGGACGCCGACCTCCTGGCGGCGGTGGACGCCATGCGCGCGCCGATCGCGGAGCACCTGGCGAACGGCGGCCGTCTCGGCCACGTCACCCGCCACATGCTGGGCCTGTTCCAGGGGCGCCCCGGCGCGCGCGCCTGGCGGCGGATCCTCACGGAGGGCGCCGTCCGGCCGGGGGCGGGCCTGGAGGTGCTGGACGAGGCGCTCGCCGCTCTCACCCGCGAGACCGAACGGACGCGCCGGCCGAGCGCCGCCTGACTTCGCGCGCTCGGCCGCACGTCGTCGCCGGCCGCCCCGTGCTCGTCTGTGCCCGACGCCCGGCGCTCCGACCAAGCCTGGAGGAGCGACCTCGCCGCCCGGCCGCCCGCCGGTCCGGGCCACCCGAGCCGTCTCCGAAGCCCGCGTGCCGTCGCTCATCCGTGTTTCCACTGAGTCGGTTTGACGTTGTTTAACCGCACGCGCGAGATGAGAGCCGATCCCGAAGGGAATCAACTGCACTCTACATACATTTTAAGTGATCAACGCCAAGGATCGTGACAGCAGTCGGGGGGCTGGAGTCCGGTCATGACAAGACGTTCTTTGTGGCGCGATCGCTCGGGGGCGACCGCACTCATGTTTTCCATCGCCGCCGTGCCGGTGCTGCTCACGATGGGCGCCGGAATGGACTATACCCGCCAGTACAACGCCAAGGTCCATGCCCAGGAGGTGCTCGACGGCGCTCTCCTGGCGGCCTCGTCGTCGCATGCCGCGAACGAGGAGGAGATCCGCGACATCGTCGAGGCCTACGTGGCGGCGAACACCAACCCCGCCCGGCTGCAGGATCCGAAGGTCTACGACATCGACTTCGATGACGAGAACGACCGCATCACCGCGTCCCTGGCGGCCACCATCGAGCCCATGTTCGTCCGGATCGCCGGCGTGGACACCCTCGGCGTCGACGTCGCCTCCTCGGTCCTGCGTGGCGTTGCCGGCAGCCTGGAAGTGGCCCTCGTCCTCGACAACACCTGGTCGATGTCGGAGACGGACGCCGCCGGCGTCAAGAAGATCGACGCGCTGAAGAAGGCCGCGACCAGCCTCGTCAACGAGCTCAAGAAGGACGATGCCGCCGACGTGAAGGTCGCCATCGTGCCCTACGCCGACTACGTCAACGTCGGCACGTCGAACCGCAACGCGTCCTGGCTATCCGTCCCGGCGGACTACTCGGTCACCACCGAGAAGGTCTGCACCACCAAGACCACTTACCAGAGCTGCACGAAGAAGACGTGCACGCGGACGGTGGACGGCGTGGTGGAATACTACGAGTGCAACGACGTCTGCACGACCTACGAGGGCAAGCCGTACCAGTCCTGCACGGGCGGCACGACCAATTACAAGTGGTACGGCTGCGTCGGATCCCGCAGGGCCGCGAACCTCCGGCTCGCCGACACGCAGACCGATGTTCCCTATCCTGGCCTGCTGGCGACGAGCCGCAACTGCCTGAACCCGATCGTGCCGCTCACCACGTCGAAATCGACGCTGACCACCGCCATCAATGGCCTGATCATCAACGTCGGCGGCTACAAGCCGCTCACCTACATCCCGGCGGGCCTGATCTGGGGCGTGAACGTCCTGTCGCCGACCGCGCCGTTCTCGGAAGGAAAGACGTACGACACCAAGAACATGCGCC
The DNA here is from genome assembly GCF_013839525.1 of Chthonobacter rhizosphaerae. Lineage (GTDB taxonomy): Bacteria > Pseudomonadota > Alphaproteobacteria > Rhizobiales > Pleomorphomonadaceae > Chthonobacter > Chthonobacter rhizosphaerae. Next base: position 105,893 of record NZ_JACDIS010000010.1, on the reverse strand, counting down.
CGCGCAAGGTGCTGGTGCTCATGACCGACGGCGAGAACACGCTCCGGTTCGACAGCGCCGACGGCAAGCACAAGGCCCCCTCCGGCAACGCCACCGCCAAGGCGGCCCAGCTGAAGGCCACCAACAAGGACACCGTGTCGATCTGCACCTACGCCAAGTCGAAGAACATCGAGATCTACACGGTCGCCCTGGCGGTGGACGACGCTGACGCCAAGGTCATGCTCGGCGACTGCGCCAGCGGCTCGGACCACTTCTTCGACACGTCCAGCACGTCCGCCATGGCGAGCGCCTTCGCGGTGATCGCCGCCTCCCTGCGGGAGATCCGGCTGGAGCGGTGACACCCGGTCCAACCGTCGGATGCGGTTGTCCTTGGAACCGCATCCGGGCTAAGTGGGCAAGCCGAGCCGGCTGGACAGCCGGGCGGCTTTTCGCCCGCCTCATCCGGCGACCGGCCTCGTCCCGGTCGCCCCTCCCTCTCCGGTCCCATGCCCATCGAAACCAATCCGCTCGACCTCCTCGAGCTCGCCGCGGCCCTCGTCGCCTCGGGCCTCGTCTCCGGCGTGCTCGCCGGCCTCTTCGGCGTGGGCGGAGGGGCGGTGCTCGTGCCGGTCTTCTTCCAGGTGCTCGGCCTTGCCGGGGTGGACGAATCGGTGCGCATGCACGTGTCGATCGCCACCTCCACCGGCATCATCCTGCCGACGGCGTTGCGGTCCTTCGGCGCCCACCACGCCCGCGGCGTCGTCGACATGGAGCTCCTGCGAAGCTGGGTGATCTGGATTCCGCTCGGGGTGGTGGTGGCGACCGCCGTCGCCTCGTCGCTCTCCAGCGAGGGGCTCCGGATCGTGTTCGCCGTCATCGCGGTCCTGTTCGCCATCCGCATGCTGTTCAATCGGGCGTCCTGGCGGCTCGGGCCCGACCTGCCGAAGAGCCGGGTGGCGCGCGCCATCGTCGGTGCGGTGATCGGCTTCTTCTCCACCCTGATGGGCATCGGCGGCGGCGTTCTCAACAACACCTACATGACGCTCTACGGACGCCCCATGCACCAGGCCGTCGCCACCTCGTCCGGCGTCGGGGTGCTCATCGCGATTCCGGGCACGCTCGGCTTCATCGTCGCCGGATGGGGCCTGCCGGACCTGCCGCCCTTCTCCCTCGGCTACGTGAACCTGATGGGCGTGCTCCTGGTCGTGCCGATCACCCTCCTCACCGCCCCACTCGGGGTGCGGCTCGCCCACGCGCTGCCGAAGCGCCGGCTGGAGATCCTGTTCGGCCTCTTCCTCCTGTCCGTGGCGGCGAAGTTCATCGCTTCGCTGCTCTGACCGCCGTCAGAGCTGGCCGTTGTACGCCAGGTAGCCGACGACCAGCACGAACCCGATCGCGAGCCAGACCATGGCCTGCCGGAACCGCACCAGCGCGCCCTGCCGCGTCGCGAACAGGCCCGCCCCGATGACGAGCGCGAGGGCGCCTAGCTGCGCCATGCTGGCCACGTCGTCGGAGGCGACGCCGCCCACCATGCCGCCGTCGTCGAAGGCGACCAGCACCACCATGGCGGTGATCAGGATGGCGATGCCGGCGAGGAGGAAAGGCTGTCGCATCATGCCTCCGTGCGCGCCCCGCGCGGCATGCGTCCGCCTCGGGCGGGCAGGGCGGCTATCACCGCCAGCCGCTCGGGCTCGCTCATGCGGCCCCAGGCGCCAATCTCGTCGAGGGTCCTGAGGCAGCCGACGCAAAGGCCCCGCGCGGGGTCGATGGCGCAGATCTTGATGCAGGGCGTCGAAACCGTCACGGCCGGCGGATCCTCGGGGTTGCGGGTGAGACCCATATGGCATCGCGGCGCGCGGGCCGCCAGGGGCCGGATCGGCGCAGGGGCGGGCGCCTCCGCCGGCGGTCCGCGTGGGCGACGGGCCTCAGAGCAGAAGCCCGGTCAGGAAGGCGGCCTCGCCCACCTGCTGCGCGGCGCCGAGCACGTCGCCGGTCTGTCCGCCCAGCGTCCGGCGGGCATAGCGGCCGAGCGCCAGCACGCCGCCCCCCATCAGCAGCAGCCCGGCGATCACGCCGTCCGCCCCGGCGAGCGGCCACGCCAGCGCCGCGAGCCCCACGCCCGAGCCGACCGCCAGCACGAACGCCCGCCGCTCCGGCCGCCCGGCCTGATCGGCGAGGCCGCCCGGGCGCGCGCTCGGCAGGCCATGCCAGAGAGCGACGAGGCCGATCCGGCTCGCCGCTCCCGTGGCCAGCACCGCCAGCCCGGCGGCGAGCGGCCCGGCGGGAATCAGCGCCGCGACCGCCGCCGTCCTGAGGATCAGCGTCATGGCGAGCGCGGCCGCCCCGAACCCGCCGATCCGGCTGTCCTTCATGGCGGCCAGACGTCGCTCCGGCCCGCCGCCCGCCCCAAGCCCGTCCGCGGTGTCCGCCAGCCCGTCCTCGTGCAGCGCCCCGGTCGCCAGCAGCCCGGCCGTCACCACCAGGGCCCCCGCCATCAGGGGCGGCAGCTCCGTGGCGGCGAGGAGGGCGGTCGCGGCCGCAGCCGGCAGCGCGATCACCGCGCCGGCCAGCGGCAGCAGCGCGCCGGCCTCGCGTAAGTCCGGCAGCCGGGCCGGATCGTCGTCGGCGGTCAGCCGGGGCACCGGCAGGCGGGAGAGGAACCGGACGATCCCGGCAAGGTCGATCAGGGCGGCGCGAAGGCGCGCGGTCGGCGTCACGGCGGTGTCCGGGTTTGGCGTTGGCGGGCGACGTCCTGTATAGATCCCGGCCCGCGCCGTCACCACACCCAAGGACGGATGGCGCCGCGTCGCCCCACAGGCTAGGCCGTCGCGGACCAGGGCCGCGCCGGGCCGATCGTGTGCCGGGGCTGAGACCGGGACCGAGGCCAGGGCCAAGGAAGGACGAGCTTGATGAGCAACATGACCGGACTGCCCTTCGACGACATCCGCGATCTGGTCGCCCGCATGCCGGGGCCGGACGACGACGCGGGGGCTGCCGTGCGCGCCCGCGACGCGCGCCTCACCAAGCCCGCGGGTTCTCTAGGCCGCCTGGAGGGTCTGGTGGAATGGCTGGCGGCCTGGCAGTCGCGCAGCGCGCCCAGGGTGGACCGGCCGGTGGTCTGCATCTATGCCGCCAACCACGGCATCGCGGCGCGCGGCGTCTCCGCCTTTCCGCAGTCGGTCACCCAGCAGATGGTGGACAACTTCGCCGCCGGCGGCGCGGCCATCAACCAGATCTGCCTCGCCTACGACTTCGGCCTGAAGGTGCTGGACCTCGCGCTCGAACACCCGACGCCGGACATCGTTGAGGCCGACGCCTTCGACGAGGCGGGCTGCGCGGCCACCATCGCGTTCGGCATGGAATCGATCGCCGGCGGCATGGACCTTCTCGTCACGGGCGAGATGGGCATCGCCAACACGACCGTCGCCGCCGCCCTCTACCACGCCCTCTACGGCGGCACCGCCGACGAATGGGTCGGCCGCGGCACCGGCGTCGACGACGAGGGGCTGAAGCGGAAGTCCGACGCGGTGGCCGCCGCCGTCGCCCGCATCGAAGGCACGCGCGACCCGCTGGAGATCCTGCGCCGGCTCGGTGGCCGGGAGATCGCCGCCATGGTGGGCGCGCTGATCGCCGCCCGGTTCGAGCGCGTCCCGGTCGTGGTCGACGGTTTCGTCGCCACCGCCGCGGCGGCGATCCTCCACGCCATGGATCCGACCGCCATCGACCACGTGCTGATCGGCCACGTCTCCGCCGAGAACGCCCACCGCGAGGTCGTCCGCCGTCTCGGCAAGGACCCGCTCCTCAGCCTCGGCATGCGTCTCGGCGAAGGCACAGGCGCCGCCCTCGCCGCCTCCCTCGTCCGCACCGCCGCGCTCACCCACGCCGGCATGGCGACCTTCGAGCAGGCCGGCGTCGACGACAAGGCGTGAGGATTTCCCGTCCTCGGGATCAGGATCGCTGAACCGTCACCACCGCCACCGGAACCCTCTCCCCTTGTGGGAGAGGGCAGGGTGAGGGGGAACCGCCACCGCCAAAAAACCACGCGAGAGAGGGCAGGGTGAGGGGGGAACCGCCACCCCCGTCACCCGGCGCGCCGCGTCCCTACCCCGCCGCCCGCCTGACCCTCGGCGTCACGACGCCGGCCGGCGGCGCATGGGCCCGATCCGGGATCGCCGGCATCACTTCCATCACGCGGGCGGCCGGGAAGGTGATCATCGCCTCCGTGCCTTCGCGCAGCTTCGATTTCAGCTCGAACTTGCCGCCATGCATCGTCATCAGCGCCTTCACGATCGGCAGGCCGAGGCCGGTGCCCTGTTCGGCGGTCTTGATGGCGAGCGAGCCCTGGCCGAAGGCGGAGAGCACGATCGGGATCTCCTCCTCCGGAATGCCAGGCCCGTTGTCGCGGACGGACACGTACTGCCCGCCGCCCACGGTCCAGCCCATCTTGATCCAGATCTCGCCGTTGGCGGGCGTGAACTTCACCGCGTTGGAGAGAAGGTTCAGGATGATCTGCCGGATCGCCCGTTCGTCGGCCCAGATCTTCGGCAGGTCCGGCTCGAACTGCTGATGAATGGTGAGGTTCTTGGTCTTGGCCTTCAGCTTCATCAGATGGTGGCAGTCCTCCGCCACGTGGGCGAGGGTCACCGCCTCCTCGTTCAGCTGGTAGCGCCCCGCCTCGATGCGCGACAGGTCCAGGATCTCGTTGATCAGGTTCAGAAGGTGCTTGCCGGAGTTGTGGATGTCCGACACGTACTCCCGATAGTGGGCGTTGCCGATCGGGCCGAACACCTCGCCCTGCATGATCTCGGAAAAGCCCAGGATGGCGTTGAGCGGGGTGCGGAGCTCGTGGCTCATGGTGGCGAGGAAGCGCGACTTGGCGAGGTTGGCCTCCTCCGCCCGTCGCCGGCTCTCGTCCGAGACCGCGTTCGCCTGTTCCAGCTCGGCGATCAGCGCGTCCTTCTCCGCCCGGAATTCCAGCATGGCGAGGGCGTTCTGGCGCATCCGGAAGGCGAGCACGATGAAGAAGCCCTCGGCGAACACCACGAAGCCCGCGATGGTGTAGGACAGGAAGCTGCCCTCCACCGCGAAGCTGACCGCGCCGAACAGGGTGATCGGCAGCGTGCCGCCGATCACCGCCCGGGGCAGGTTGCTGCCCACCATGGCGATGACGGCCACCGAGAGCAGGATGGTGCCGAACTGCAGCACCGCCGCCTGCTCGCGCAACTCCGACGGAATGACGAACAGGGTGCCGAACGCGATGCCGAACAGCACCTCGCCGATGGTGAACTGGCGCTGCCAGCGCTCCAGATTCACGTCCGCGGCCGGGATCGAGGCGAAGCGCCGGTAGGTGAGGCCGTTCAGGGCGTGCACGCCGAACGCGATCGCGCCCCAGACCGCCAGGGTCTCGACCGGCACGAAATAGATGCTCGCATAGCCGACCACCGCCACCATGATGGCGAGGGCGAGCCACGCGGCCATCCGGTTGCGGGCGTAGCCGAGCAGGACCTCGTAGTCGAACGCCGGGCGCGTTCCGGTGGTCGACGACAGCCGTTCCCGCACCGTCTTGACGGTGCGCGAGACTTCACGGCGACGATCGGCCTTGCGCCGGTTCATCTCCGTGCGTTCTGCTGTCCGTCCGATGGGCGTGTCGGTCATGCGTGCGAAAGGGCCTTCCGTGCACCGGACCTGCCGGGCAAGCGCCGGACCGGCACGTTCAGGTTACCGCGGTCTTCCTTAAGCCAGGGTGTCCAAGCGTGGTTAATGGTTGTGAATGCTCGGCGGAGCCAGCCGTGGTCCTGGATCGGACGGGGCAGGCGAGGGCGCCGGCCGGCCGTCCGCAAGGGCCGGACCCTCTCGCCGATCTCATCGCGCGCATCGGCGCCTGCCGTCTCTGCCGCGAGCGGAACGACCGCCCGCTCCCGCACGAGCCTCGGCCCGTCGTGCGCCTGTCCCGGACGGCCCGCATCCTCGTCGCCGGGCAGGCGCCCGGCACCCGCGTGCACGCGACTGGCATTCCGTTCAACGACCGGTCCGGCGACCGCCTGCGCGCCTGGATGGCCGTCGACCGCGACGTCTTCTACGACGCGGCTCGGATCGCCATCCTGCCCATGGGCTTCTGCTTCCCCGGCCAGGACGCGGCCGGCGGCGACCTGCCGCCCCGCCGCGAATGCGCGCCGGCCTGGCGCGCCGAGGCCGTCTCCGCGCTTCCGGCGGTCGACCTCGTCCTCGCCATTGGCCGCCACGCCCAGCGCTGGCATCTCGGGGCGGACGCGGCCTCGTCCGTGGACGAGACCGTTCGCCGCTGGCGTGCCATCCTGGACCGGGGCGTCCGCCCGGCCGTCATTCCGCTGCCGCATCCGTCGTGGCGCAATACCGGCTGGCTGAAGCGCAACCCCTGGTTCGAGGCCGACCTCCTGCCCGCGCTCCGGGCCGAGGTCGCGCGTCGCCTGGACCCGCCCACGCCGGCCGATTGACAAACCGCCGGTGACCGCGCATCACTTCGGCAGAAAATTATTCTGCGTTCTACCGTCAGGCGTGCCCCTCTGTAGAACGCTGTCCTACCTCTCCAGGGCAGATCCATGATCGACCGCCTCGACCGGAAGATACTCTCCATCCTGCAGGAAGACGCCACCATCCCCGTCGCGGAGATCGGCAAGCGGGTGGGCCTCTCCACCACGCCGTGCTGGCGCCGGATCCAGAAGCTGGAGGAGGACGGGGTCATCCAGCGCCGCGTGGCCGTGCTCGATCCCAAGAAGATCAACGCCAAGGTCACGGTCTTCGTGGCGATCACCACCAATCAGCACTCGGAGGAGTGGCTGAAGCGCTTCGCCGAGCTGATCCGCGACTTCCCCGAGGTCGTCGAGTTCTACCGGATGAGCGGACAGGTCGACTATCTGCTCCGCGTCGTGGTGCCCGACATCGAGGCCTACGACGCCTTCTACAAGAAGCTGATCACCAAGATCGACATCGCCGACGTGTCGTCCTCCTTCGCCATGGAGCAGATCAAGTATACCACCGCGCTCCCGCTCGGCTTCGTGCCGCTGGAGAAGGACAAGGGCACCTGATCGGCGCCTGATCGGGCCGCTCCTCCCAAAGCGCGACCCCGCGCCCCTTCAAAAGCCGACCCGCGGACGCTAAGTTACGGACGCGTCCGGACGCCGTGGAAAGAGCGCGCGTGGCGAATTGCGCCGCAGCGCGCCGTCAGGGAAGGAAGATGAATCCCATGGACATCGCCGAACCCATGCGGGTCGACCAGCAGCTGGTCGATCCCTTCGGTCGTCACGTCTCCTACCTGCGGGTCTCCGTCACGGACCGGTGCGACTTCCGCTGCGTCTACTGCATGGCGGAGGACATGACCTTCCTCCCCAAGAAGGACATCCTCACCCTGGAGGAGCTCGACCGGCTCTGCTCCGCCTTCGTCAGCCGCGGCGTCCGCAAGCTGCGCATCACCGGCGGCGAGCCGCTGGTGCGGCGCGACATCATGCAGCTCTTCCGCCGCCTGTCCCGGCATCTGGTCTCCGGCGCCCTGGAGGAGCTGACGCTCACCACCAACGGCTCCCAGCTCGGCCGCTACGCGTCGGAGCTCGCCGACTGCGGGGTGAAGCGCATCAACGTGTCCGTGGACACGCTGGACCCGGTGAAGTTCCACGCCATCACCCGCTGGGGCGACCTGTCCAAGGTCCTCACCGGCCTCGACGCCGCCGCCAAGGCGGGCCTCAAGGTGAAGATCAACGCCGTGGCGCTGAAGGGCGTCAACGAGGACGAGATCGAGGACATGCTCCTCTGGTCGCACGACCGCGGCTACGACCTCACCCTGATCGAGACCATGCCGCTCGGCGACATCGACGGCGACCGCACCGACCAGTACCTGCCGCTGAACCGCGTCCGGGCGCGGCTGATGGACCGCTTCACCCTGGAGGACATCCCGTACAAGACCGGCGGCCCCGCCCGCTATGTGCGTGTGAAGGAGACCGGCGGCCAGCTCGGCTTCATCACGCCGATGACCCACAATTTCTGCGAAAGCTGCAACCGGGTCCGCGTCACCTGCACGGGCACGCTCTTCATGTGCCTCGGCCAGGAGGACGCGGCCGACCTGCGCGCGCCGCTGCGCGCCTCGGAGGGCGACGACCTCCTCCACGCCGCCATCGACGAGGCCATCGGCCGCAAGCCGAAGGGCCACGACTTCGTCATCGACCGCACCCGCGCCGCCCCGGCGGTCGGCCGCCACATGTCGGTCACCGGCGGCTGATCGGGCCCGCAGCTTCAGGCTTCTCCGAACCGGCTGCGATTAATCCCGTCTTGTGCGACCGCCGTCGAAGGACGATGGTGCGGCGGACCGGCGCCTGATTTGGCGCCGCGTTCCGTCGCGGTCGGTGTGCCGCGGTCCCTCGATCGTTGGCCTCATGTCTGACTACCGCGATACCGTGCGCGGCATCCTGGCGATGCTGTTCTGCTGCTTTTCCTTCATCGTCAACGACACCCTGGTGAAGCTCGCCGGCGAGACCCTGCCTCTCGGCCAGGTCATCTTCTGGCGCGGCGTGTTCTCCACCGCCATGGTCGGCGCGGTCGCCTGGTATGTCGGCGCGTTCCGCAACGCGCGGTCCTACCTGTCCCCGGCCCTCGGCTGGCGCGTGTTCGGCGAGGTCGGGGCGACGCTCCTCTACCTGACGGCGCTCATGTACATCCCCATCGCGGTCGCCAGCACCATCGCCCAGGCGGCGCCGCTGATGATCACGGCGGCCGGCGCCATCTTCCTCGGCGAGCGGGTCGGCTGGCGCCGCTGGACCGCCGTCGCGGTCGGCTTCCTCGGCATCCTGATCATCGTCCGCCCCGGCGCGGAGAGCTTCAGCATCTGGTCGCTCGCGGCGCTCGCCTCCGTCCTGCTGGTGGTCGTGCGCGACGTGACCACCCGGAGCATCCCGCCCACCACGCCGACGCTCTTCATCACCACGGCCACCGCCTTCGCCGTCATGGTGTTCGGCGGCATCATGGCGGTACCGGAGGAATGGCGGCTCATGACCATGCGGGAGACGCTCCTCACCCTTGGCGCCGCCGTCACGCTCATTGGCGGCTTCGTCTTCATCATCGTCGCCACCCGCAACGGCGACATGTCGGTGATCTCGCCGTTCCGCTACTCGTGCATCCTCTACGCCATCGTGATCGGCTACATCGTCTGGGGCGACGTGCCCGACCTGCCCACCGGCATCGGCATCGCGGTCGTGGTCGGCGCCGGGGTCTACACCTTCCTGCGCGAGCGCAAGCTGCATCTGAAGACGCGGATGGCGGTCTCGGCCGAGCAGGGTCCTGCCGGCGCGACCGCGCGGCCCGTGCGGGAGACGGCCGTTGGCTGACGACGGCGCGCGCCGCGGGTCCGGGCTGGTGGCCCGGAAGCCCCACATCGGGCTGCTGGTCGCCATGGCGGCCGTCAACTCGGTCGCCATCAACATCTACATGCCGTCCATGTCGCGCCTCGCGGAGGTGTTCGACACCACCTACGCGAAGGTGCAGCTCACCCTTTCGCTCTATCTCCTCTCCACTGCCCTCGCGCAGATCGTGGTCGGCCCGCTGTCGGACCGCTACGGCCGCCGGCCCGTGGCGCTGTGGGGCTTCGCCATTTTCACGGCCGGCTCCATCCTGTCCCTGTTCGCGCCCACCATCGAGGTGATGATCGTCGCCCGTGTGCTTCAGGGCGCCGGCGGCTGCACCGGCATGGCGCTGTCCCGGGCCATTGTCCGCGACATCTACGACCGCGACCGCGCCGCCTCCATGATCGGCTACGTCACCATGGGCATGTCGGTCGCCCCCATGGTGGCGCCGGTCATCGGCGGCGTCCTCCAGGAGGTGGCGGACTGGTGGGCCAGCTTCGTCGTCCTCACGGGGTTCGGCGTCGCCGTGTTCGTGGCCTGCCTCGTCGGCCTGCACGAAACCAATCCGAACGTCGGCCGCGCCGTCTCCGCCGGCGACCTCGCCCGGCAGTGGGGCCAGCTCGCCCGGTCCGGCATCTTCTGGGCCTACGTGAGCACGGCCACCTTCGCGTCCGCCGTCTATTTCGGCTTCCTCGGCGGCGCGCCCTATGTGGTGTCCGTGCTGATGGACGTGTCGCCGGCCATGTATGGCCTCTGGTTCCTCACCGTGTCGGGCGGCTACCTCGTCGGCAACTTCCTGTCGGGGCGCTACACGGCGCGCTTCGGCGTCTACGCCTTCATCACCGCCGGCAACGTGCTGCAGGCCGTCAGCGTCGCCGCCATGGCGCTCGCCTTCTTCGCCGGGTCCATGCACCCGGCCGCCCTGTTCGTCCCCATGGTGATGATCGCCGTCGCCAACGGCCTGACGCTGCCGTCCGCAATCGCGGGCGCGGTCAGCGTGCGGCCGGATCTCGCCGGCGCCGCCTCGGGCCTCGCCGGCACCTGCCAGATGGGCGTCGGGGCGGGGGCGAGCGCGCTCGCGGGCGCGCTGCTGGTGGTGCTGTGGACCGGCTCGCCCTGGGCCATGGTGGCCGTCATGGCGGCCGCGTCGGTGCTCGGGCTCGTCTCCGGCTTCCTCGTCCGCACCGGCCAGTGACGCGAAGGGGAGGGCCGCCCGACGGGCGCCTACCCCGGCCGGATCACTCGATCACGATCCGGGGCGCCACCCGGCGGTTCGCGGTGTCCCCGGTCAGCGAGGCCCAGACCTCGGACGCGATCGCCTTGTAGATCGCCGCGTGCGGGCCGTCCGGCTCCGTCGCCACCACCGGCAGGCCGGCGTCCGATGTTTCGCGGATCTTCAGCTCCAGCGGCACGGAGCCGAGGAAGGGCACGCCGATCCGCTCCGCCTCGTGCTTGGCGCCGCCGTGGCCGAACACGTCGGACCGGCCCCCGCAGTGCGGGCAGATGAAGTAGCTCATGTTCTCCACGATGCCGAGCACCGGGATCTCCACCTTCTTGAACATGGCGACGCCGCGCCGGGCATCGATCAGCGCCAGGTCCTGGGGCGTGGAGACGATCACCGAGCCGGCGAGCGGCACCTGCTGGGCCATGGTCAGCTGGGCGTCGCCGGTGCCGGGCGGCATGTCGACGACGAGCACGTCGAGCTCGCCCCAGGCGACCTCGCGCAGCATCTGGGTGATGGCGGACACCACCATCGGCCCGCGCCAGATCATCGGCGTCTCCTCCTCCACGAGGAAGCCGATCGACATGACCTTCAGGCCGTAGTTCTCCATGGGCTTCAGGGTGCGGCCCTCGATCACCTGCGGCCGGCCCGAGAGGCGAAGGAGCCTCGGCACCGACGGGCCGTAGATGTCCGCGTCGAGCACGCCCACCTTGTGGCCGTTCGCCGCCAGCCCGAGGGCGAGGTTCACCGCCGTTGTCGATTTGCCGACGCCGCCCTTGCCGGACGCCACCGCGATGATGAACCGCACGCCGGGCACGCCCGGCTTCTGCGGCGCGCCGCCCGCCGGCCCGTGCGAATGGCCGTGGGCATGTCCATGGCTGTGGGCGTGCCCGCCGGGCTGCGCCGCCGGCGGGGCCGCCGCCGGCCGGCTGCCGGGTTTCACGTCGGCGGTCAGCGCCACCATGGCGCGCTCGACGCCGGCCATCCCCTTCACGGCGGTCTCCACGGACGCCCGCAGGCTCTCCAGCTCCCGCGCCTTGTCGGCCGGCACCGTGAGGGAGAACATCACGCGCCCGTCGTTGACGAAGATGTCCGACACCATGCCGGTCGCCACGATGTCGCCGCCTCCGAGCGGATTCGCGATCCGCTTCAATTCGGAAAGCACCTGTTCCTTGCTGGGCCCGGCCATGTCCGTCTCCGTCGGTCTGTGGCTTCTAGCTATGCGGTCCGGTCGCAAGGGTCAACGCGCCGGCCGGGGATCCGGTCCGGCGCGTCGCGTGGCCGCCCTGCGGCAAGCGGGTCGCGGCCGCCCGCCTTGCGTCCGCCACCCGGATCCCCCTAGGGTCGACCCATGACCGATCGCACCCGTCGTTCCGACCGTGACCGTCCCGTTCTCGGTTGCATCCTCGCCGGCGGCCGCTCCAGCCGCATGGGCGGCGGCGACAAGGGCCTGCGTCCGCTCGCCGGCCGCCCCATGATGGCCCGGGCGGTGGAGCGCCTCGGCGCCGAGACCGACCACCTGATCCTCAACGCCAACGGCGATCCGGACCGCTTCGCCGAGTTCGGCCTTCCCGTCATTCCGGACAGCATCCACGGCTTCGCCGGCCCGCTCGCCGGCGTGCTGGCGGCCCTCGATTTCGCCGCCGCCCGCCATCCGGGCGCGGTGTTCGTCGCCACGGCCGCCGCCGACACGCCCTTCTTCCCCGAAGGCCTGGTCGAGACCTTCCTGGACGCCGCCGAAACCGACGACACCATCGTGATCGCCGAGACCGACGAGGGTCGCCACCCGGTATTCGGCCTCTGGCCGGTCGGCCTCCGGGCGGACCTTCGCGCCTTTCTCGACGGCGGCGAGCGCAAGGTCGGCGCTTTCATCGACCGGCACAGGCACGCCGTGGTGCGCATCCCGCCGCTCCTGGTGGACGGCCGGCTGGTGGATCCCTTCTTCAACGTCAACACGCCGAGCGAACTGATCGAGGCGGAGGAGATCGCCGAGGCTCTTCGGGGCGCCGCGGCGGACCAGCCCCTCCAACCCCCACCCGCATCCGCCGCCGGCCGGCGCCGCGATCGTCCCGCTCCCGGCCAGCCGTCGGCCGCGTCCGCCGTTCGCCCGGTCCGGCCCTTCGTCATCGGCGTCGCCGGGTGGAAGAACGCCGGCAAGACCACGCTCGTCGTCGGTCTCGTGACGGCGTTCGTGGCGCGCGGCCTCTCGGTCGCCACCGTCAAGCACGCCCACCACGGCTTCGACGTGGACCATCCGGGCACCGACAGCCACCGCCACCGGCAGGCCGGCGCCGGCCAGACCGCGCTCGTCTCCGCCCGCCGGGTGGCGCTCATGAAGGAACTCGCCTCGCCGGACGAGGAGCCGTCGCTCGCCGACGTGCTCGCCGCCCTCGACCCGGCCGACGTGGTGGTGGTGGAGGGCTGGAAGCGCGAGCCCATCCCCAAGGTGGAGGTGCGCCGGCGGGAGGCCGCCCGTCACGACCCGCTCCACCCCGCCGATCCCGCCGTCGTCGCCATCGCGGCCGACCATCCGGTGGAGGCGTCCGTGCCGACCTTCAGCCTCGACGAGATCGACCGGCTCGCCGACTACCTCCTGACGTTGAGGCCCTGAGCCCATGACCTCCAACCGCCGCCTCCTCGACGACTGCTTCCTCACCGACAAGGAGCGGATGACCCACGGCGAGGCGCTCGCGCTCATCACCGAGCGGGTTGCCGCCGTCGCCGGGCCGGAGACCGTGCCGGTCACCGCCTGCGAGGGCCGCATTCTCGCCGAGAGCGTCGTCGCCCCCATGGATGTCCCGCTCTCCGACAACGCCGCCGTCGACGGCTACGCCTACGCGTCCAGTTCCTACGAGGCGACCGGCGGCTTCTTCCCCGTGGTCGACCGCATCGCCGCCGGCCATCCGCGCCACGACCCGGTGCCGCCCGGCGCGGCCGTCCGCATCTTCACCGGCGCCGCCATGCCGGCGGGCGTCGACACCGTCGCCATGCAGGAGGACTGCGAGACCCACGACCAGGACCGCCAGGCCTTCGTCATCGTGCCGCCGGGCCTGAAGCCCGGCGCCAACAGGCGCAGGGCGGGCGAGGACCTGAAGGCCGGCACGCTCGTGATGGGGGAGGGGATCCGCCTCCGCGCCCAGGAGGCAGCCAGCCTCGCGTCCTTCGGGCGAACGGGCGTCCAGGTCCGGCGCCGGCTGCGGGTCGCCACGGTGTCCACCGGCGACGAGATCGTCCGGCCGGGCGCGCCCATCCGCCCGGGCCAGGTCTACGACAGCAACCAGGCGCTCCTGACCGCGCTCCTCGCCAAGGCCGGCGCCGAGGTGACGGACCTCGGCGTGCTCGCCGACCGGTTCGACGTCATCCGCGACACCCTCGCCGACGCGGCCACCCGGTTCGACGTCATCATCACCTCGGGCGGCGCCTCCCGGGGCGAGGAGGACCATGTGGTCACCGCCCTCGACGAGATCGGCCGCCGCCACCTCTGGCAGATCGCCGTCAAGCCGGGCCGGCCCATGACCCTCGGCCAGATCGGCGACTGCGTCTTCCTGGGCCTGCCCGGCAATCCGGTCGCCGTCTTCGCCTGCTTCCTCCTCTACGGCCTGCCCCTCTTCGCCCGACTGGAGGGCGCGGTCTGGCGCGAACCGGTGCGCTTCCCGCTGCCGGCCGCGTTCGAGATCGCCCGCAAGAAGCCCGACCGGCGCGAGTTCCTGCGCGGCCGCCTCGCCACCGGTGCCGACGGGCGGCTCGTCGTGGAGAAATTCCCCCGCGACGGCTCGGGCCTCATCACCGGCCTTCGCGAGGCGGACGGCTTCATCGACATTCCCGAGCCCGTCACCGCCGTTGCGCCTGGAGACCTCGTCTCCTTCGTGCCGTTCACCGGTTTCTTCTGACCGCGAACCCGCGCTCGTCTGCCCTAAGGGAAGGTGACGACCCGTCGTTTCGCCGCTGAGGATTATGCGGGTCCGGAATGGACTAGTGATATTTAGATTATTGCAAGTCATTAGCGAATGAGACGACAATAGGCCGCAAGTGCCTGAACGCGGTTCTGTCGAGCCCCGCCGGGCACGAGTACGAAACAAAACGACAAAGATCCGCGGGCGAACCCTCAGAAGGAGCCGTCGACCGGACGGCCGATCGCTCGCGGACGAGTTCAGTGGGGCCTTTACATGCGCATTCTGAAAACCGTAGCCCTCGCCGCGACCGTTCTCGCCACCATCGTCGGCGCCGCCGCCGCCAAGGAGTGGACGAAGGTCCGGATCGGCACGGAAGGGGCCTATCCCCCGTTCAACTTCCAGGACGCCAACGGCGAACTGAAGGGCTTCGACATCGACATCGCCAAGGCGCTCTGCACCGAGATGAAGGTCGAGTGCGAGTTCGTCGTGCAGGACTGGGACGGCATCATCCCGGCTCTCCTCGCCGGCAAGTTCGACGCCATCATCGCGTCCATGTCGATCAACGAGGAGCGGAAGAAGTCCGTCGACTTCACCAACAAGTACTACAACACCCCGCCGGCCGTCGCCGTGCCGAAGGACAGCGAGGTCGCGGGCGTGACCGCCGAGGACCTGAAGGACCTCGCCGTCGGTGCCCAGTCCTCCACCACCCACTCCACCTATGCCGAGCAGTATCTCACGGAGAGCGACGTCAAGCTCTACCCGACCGCCGACGAGTACAAGCTCGACCTGGAGAACGGCCGCCTCGACGCGGTGGTGGACGACGTGGTCGTGCTGTCCGAGTGGATCAACTCGGAGGCCGGCGCCTGCTGCAAGATCGTCGGCACCATCACGCCGGTGAAGGAGATCCACGGCGAGGGCGCCGGCATCGCGCTGCGCAAGGAAGACACCGACCTCAAGGAGAAGTTCAACGCGGCCATCCAGGCGATCCGCCAGAACGGCACCTACGAGAAGATCAACAAGCAGTACTTCAACTTCGACGTCTACGGCGGCTGACGGGACCCGGGGCGTCGCGGTCATCGCGGCGCCCCATCGTCCCACCCGCCGGCGGGATCGCCTCGGGGAGCATACCGGCGAGCGCGCCCCCGATCCGGCGCGCGCTCGCGTTCCGCCCGGCCGCGCGCCCCTCCGGCGACCGGCGCCGTGGCGCGCCTCGACCCTGGCCGGAGCCGGAAGGCTCCGCGCCGTCCGGCCGCCGTGCCTCATCCGTCCCGCGCCCATCGTGGACAGGAAATACTCGATGAACGAATCCCTTGGCCTTCTCTCCTTCGGCCCCACGGGCTGGGGCGACGAGATCGCGTCCGGTGTGCTCGTCACCGTGTCGCTGGCCGGCGCCACCCTGCCGTTCGGGCTCGCCCTCGGCTTTCTGGTGGCGCTCGCCAAGACGTCGGAGGACGCTACGCTCCGGGCGGGCGCCAACATCTACACCACGCTGTTCCGCGGCCTTCCGGAACTCCTGACGCTCTTCCTCATCTACTACGGCGGCCAGATCGCCCTCTCCAGGCTCACCACCGCCCTCTACGGCCAGCCCACCGAGGTCAACGGCTTCGTGGCCGGCCTCATCGCCCTCTCGTTCGTCTTCTCGTCCTATGCGAGCGAGGTCTTCCTGTCCGCGTTCCGGGGCATCCCGTCCGGCCAGTATGAAGGCGCGAAGGCGCTCGGCCTCGGCCGGCTCTCCACCATGCGGCTCGTCATCCTGCCGCAGCTGGTCCGCCTCGCCCTGCCGGGCCTCTCCAACCTGTGGCTCATCCTCCTGAAGGACACGGCGCTCGTCTCGGTGATCGGCCTCAACGACATCCTGCGCAACACCAACGTGGCCGTCGGCAACACCAAGGAGCCGTTCCTGTTCTTCTTCGTCGCCTGCATGATCTATCTGGCGCTGTCGATCATCTCCTCCATCGGCATCGGCTTCGTGTCCGCCTGGGCCGAGCGTGGCCAGGAGACCCGCGCATGACCACCGCGACCTTGATGATCGAAGCCGCGCCGCCGCCTCCGAGCGTGCGCCGCCGCCATGGCGCCGCCCGTGTCGCCGGCGTCGCGCTGCTCGCGCTCTGGACCGTCCTCGGCGTCGGCATCGTCTGGCTGCTCGTCAGCGGCTGGGACGCCGAGATGGTCGAGCGCTACATGCCGCGCATCCTGGAGGGCGTGCTGACGACGCTGAAGCTCGTCGGCCTGTCGCTGGTGATCGGCGCGGTCCTGTCGATTCCGGTCGCGATCGGCCGCCTGTCCCGGAACCCGATCGCGGCGCCCATCGCGTTCGGCTACTCCTATTTCTTCCGCGGCACGCCGCTCCTGGCGCAGACCTTCCTCGTCTACTACGGCGCCGGCCAGTTCGTCGGCTTCTTCCGCGACATCGGCCTCTGGTGGTTCTTCCGTGACGCCTTCAACTGCGCGGTGCTCACCTTCGCGCTCAACACGGCCGCCTACCAGGCCGAGATCCTGTCCGGCGCGATCCGGTCGGTGCCGCGCGGCCAGTGGCAGGCGGCCCAGGCGCTCGGCGTCTCCCGCATGGTCACGCTCACCAGGATCATCGTCCCGCAGGCCCTCATCACGGCGCTCCGTCCCTACGGCAACGAGGTGGTGCTGATGATCAAGGGCTCGGCCATTGCCTCCATCATCACCGTCCTCGATCTGATGGGGCAGACGCGCTACGCCTTCTCCAAGACCTACGACATGCAGGTCTATCTCTGGGCGGCCATCCTCTATCTCGTGATGGTGGAGATCCTGCGCCGGGTCTGGGACGTCCTGGAGCGCCGCCTCACCCGACACCTGCGTCGGGCCGACTGAGCGAACGGATCCGGCGATCGGGTTCGACGGTCGGGGTCGGCCGTCCGGACCTGTCGGGCAAGGTCGCGGTGGCCGCGGCCTTCCTCGGGGCCGGGACGTCAGGCGTTCGGGCCGGCCGACCTCGCCGCTCGATCTCAGGACGTGCTCTCCGGACCAACGGTCCGGTCGGTGCCCGGCGCGAGGGCGGACAGGAGCCGCAAGACCACCACGCGCGCCGGCAGGACCGTGAAGGCCACGAAGTAATCATGCCCGGTCACCGACAGCTCGCGGGTCGCGGTCACGCGGCCGATCTCGCCACGGAAGGGGTTGTCCGCCAGAAGGCCGACTTCGTCCGCAACCCTATCGAAGAGGTGCATCGCGGCTTCCTGGTTGCGTTCGGCAGCCACAACCGCAATTGCACTGACGAAATCGGCACGTGCCAGTTCTGTCCACTCGATGACCACCATCAGGCCTCGGCCTTTCCGATCACGGTGGCAACGTGCGTCAGCACATCGGCGTGGTTGTGAAGTGCGGGCTTGTCCGGCGCTTCCATCATGCTCAGAGCGCGTCGTATCTCTATTCGCGCCCACTTGTCGTGCCGGTCCGAAGCCCGGCGGAATTCATCCGATCCTCTTTCCTTCATCGACTTGCCCCCGCAATCGTCAAAGGTATGGGTTCAATGTAGCTGGAAAAGCAGCTAAAGCAACTATACGAATGAAAGATGTAGCACAATTAACATAACATTTTTCAATACAATATACCCGCTAAAGTAGAAAAAGCCGCGCCCGCCCGCATATGGCGGGCGGGCGCGGCCGGTCCGGAAGGGAATGTCGCTTACGGGCAGACGACCGCGTACGGACGGCCGTAGCTGTCGTAGGCCGTGCAGTTGCGCGGAGCCGTCGCGCCGGCCACCGCAGCGCCGCCGATGCCGCCCGCCACGGCGCCGATGGCCGCCCCGCGGCCGCCGCCGGCCAGCGCGCCGACCGCGGCGCCGCCCAGAGCGCCGACGCCCGCGCCGGTGGTCACGCGCTGCTGCGTGGCCGTCTGACCCTGGCAACCGGCAAGACCCATGCCCAGAGCAACAACGACAAGCATCTTCTTCATACTTTCCTCCGTTCGGCGTCTCGCCGTATAGGTGCGCTCACGATCGGACGGTGATGGGGCCGCCTTGCCTCCGCCGGATCGGCATCGAAAAGGGACTCTGGTACGCGTCGTCTCGCATCACAAACGCCGAGTGCGCCGCAAAGTTCTCGCTACCTTCGTCGTCGCGGTCAATCGGTCAGGAACAGGTCCACAGGTGAAAACGTCGTAACGTCGATCAATCCCATGTCAGAAATGCGCAATTCCGGAATGACGACGAGCGCCAGCAGCGAGTGCTGCATGTAGGCGTTGTTGAGCCGGCATCCGCACGCCTCCATGGCCTTCACCACCCGCTCGGCCTTCGCGGCCACGATCTCGGCGCGCTCGTCCGACATCAGCCCGGCGATGGGCATCTCCACCAGCGCCAGCTCCTTGCCCTCGGAGATCACCACCACGCCGCCGCCGATCTCCGCCAGCCGGTTCGCCGCCTGGGCCATGTCGGCCTTGGAGGTGCCGACCACGATCATATGGTGGCTGTCGTGCGCCACCGTGGAGGCGATGGCGCAGGGCTTCACGTAGCCGAACCCCTTCACGAAGGCGTTCACCACGCCGCCCGTGCCCTTGTGCCGCTCGACGAGCGCGATCTGGCAGACGTCCTCGGCCGGGTCGCCCACGGCGAGGCCGTCCTCCACCGGCAGCGTCGCCGTCAGCGCCTTGGTGGGCGCCTGGTTCTCGATCACGCCGATGACCCGCGCCGTCACCGAATTGCGGCCGCTCGGCGCCTTGATGTCGAAGGCGTCGGCCGTCATCCGCCGGCCGAGCTTCACCGTCCGCTTCACCGCGTCCGGGTAGGCGTAGGCGGGCACGTCGGCGGTCAGCCGACCGTTCTCCGCCAGCACCCGGCCGCGCGCCACCACCAGGTCGATCGGCAGGGCCACGAGATCGGACGAGATCACCAGGTCCGCCCGCCGGCCCGGCGTGATGGAGCCGATCTCCCGCTCCAGGCCGAAGTGCTGGGCGGTGTTCAGCGTCGCCATCTGGATGGCGATCACCGGCGGGCAGCCCTGGGCGATCGCGTGCCGCACCACCCGGTCCACATGCCCGTCGTTGACGAGCGTGCCCGAATGGCTGTCGTCCGTGCAGAGGATGAAGCTGCGCGGGTCGAGGCCGAGCTCCGTGATGGCCTTGATCTGGGCCGCCACGTCGTACCACGCCGAGCCGAGCCGCAGCATCGGCCGCATGCCGAGCCGGGCGCGCGCCACCGCGTCCTCCAGCCGCGTCCCCTCGTGGTCGTCCGCGGGGCCGCCGGCCACGTAGCCGAGGAAGTTCCGGCCGAGGTCGAAGGCCGCGTAGTGCCCGCCCACGGTCTTGCCGGCATCCATGGTGTGGGCCATCTCGGCCAGCATCTTCGGGTCGCCGGCCACCACGCCCGGAAAGTTCATCATCTCGCCGAGGCCGATGATGCCCGGCCAGCCCATGGCCTCCGCCACGTCCTCCGGCTCGATGGAGGCGCCCGGCGTTTCCAGGCCCGGGGCCGACGGCACGCAGGAGGGCACCTGCACGTAGACGTTCACCGGCAGCGTCAGCGCCTCGTCGTGCATCAGCCGCACGCCCGGAAGGCCGAGCACGTTGGCGATCTCGTGCGGGTCGATGAACATGGAGGTGGTGCCGTGCGGGATCACCGCCCGGGCGAACTCGGTCACGGTCACCATGCCGCTCTCCACGTGCATGTGGCCGTCGCAGAGGCCGGGCAGCATGTATCGCCCGTCCGCCTCGATCACGGTCGTCTCCGGGCCGATCGCATAGGAAAGGTCGGCCGCCACCGCCGCGAACCGCCCGGCGGCGATCGCCACGTCGGTGCCGGGCAGGATCTCGCGGGTGTGCACGTTCACCCAGCGGCCGCCGCGCACCACCATGTCCGCCGGCGCCCGGCCGGTCGCCACGTCGATGAGGCGCGCCGCCGATCGGGCCCAACTCGCCATCTGCGTCATCCGGCCATCTCCCTGTTCGTCTGTCGATCGCGAACCGTATCCCGCCGGGCTCGCCTCGCGGAAGGGTCTTGCCGGACGGATTCACCCTCGAGGCGGTACCCTGACAAGTCGGCTCCGACCCGCTAAGAACAGACCGAAAGCCGAAAAGGGGAGACACCAGCCATGGCCAAGGTCGCGTTTCTGGGTTTGGGCGTCATGGGTTATCCCATGGCCGGGCATCTGTCGGCGCGCGGCGGGCACGAGACGCGCGTCTACAACCGCACCACCGCGAAGGCGGAGGCCTGGGTGGGCCAGTTCGGCGGCGGCCATGGCCGCACCCCGGCCGAGGCGGCGGACGGCGCCGAGTTCGTCTTCTCCTGCGTCGGCAACGACGACGACCTCCGGCAGGTCACGATCGGGGAGGGCGGCGCCTTCTCGTCCATGGCGCCGGGCTCCGTCTTCGTCGACCACACCACCGCGTCCGCCAAGGTCGCGCGCGAGCTTCACGCCGCCGCGGCCGAGCGCGGCATCCACTTCCTCGACGCGCCGGTCTCCGGCGGGCAGGCGGGCGCGGAGAACGGCGTCCTCACCGTCATGGTGGGCGGCGACGCGGACGCCTACGACCGGGCCGAGCCGGTGATCCGCTCCTTCGCCCGCATGGTCGGCCTGATGGGCCCGTCCGGCGCCGGCCAGCTCACCAAGATGGTCAACCAGATCGCCATCGCGGGCCTCGTCCAGGGCCTGTCGGAGGCCATCGCCTTCGCCAAGGCGGCCGATCTCGACGTGGAGAAGGTGATCGGCGTCATCTCCAAGGGCGCCGCCCAGTCCTGGCAGATGGAGAATCGCTGGAAGACCATGGACGCCGGCCAGTTCTCGTTCGGCTTCGCGGTCGACTGGATGCGCAAGGATCTCGGCATCGTCCTCGACGAGGCGAAGACCAACGGCGCGCGCCTGCCGGTCACCGCCCTCGTCGACCAGTTCTACGCCGACGTCCAGGCCCTCGGCGGCAACCGCTGGGACACGTCCAGCCTCATCGCCCGCCTCGTGCCGGCGAAGACGGCCTGACGCCCCGACCCGCACCAGGGCGCCGCGGTCCGGCGGCGGCCCTTTCCCCCACGGAGCGTCCCCGAGGAGCGTCCTCATGTCCGACAAGGCCTGGCCCACCGAGATCCGCCTCTCGCCCGACAAGCGCACCCTGACGGTCGCCTTCGACGACGGGAAGAGCTTCGCCATCCCGGCGGAGCTCCTGCGCGTCCGCTCGCCGTCCGCCGAGGTTCAGGGCCACGGCCCCGGCCAGCGCCAGACCGTGCCCGGCAAGCGCGAGGTGCAGATCCTCGCCGTCGAGCCGGTCGGCTCCTACGCGGTCCGGCTTCGGTTCGACGACATGCACGACACCGGGATCTACCCCTGGGACCTCCTGCGCGACATGGGCGAGCGGCAGGACGCCCTCTTGGCCGAATACGTCGCCGAGCTCGACGCCAAGGGCATGAGCCGGGAACGGCGCAAGCGCTGACCGGTCGTTATCCGGCTCGAGGTTCTGAAAATTCAAAGCGGACGCGATTCCTCCCTTCAGGGGTTTGGCGAAGGCCAAGGTGGAGCAGGCCCGTGACTGCGGAAGGGGGTCCGGCCGAAGGCCGGGGGAGGGGTCGTCTTTTTCCGTCCAGCAACACGTTTTGGTCGTCGTCGAGCAACACGACAGCCAACCAAAAAGACGACCCCTTCCGGCCCTTCGGGCCACCTTCCCCTGAGGGGAAGGATATGATCGCCCTTCCGGTGATCGCCCTGAACAGGCGCCCATCAGCCTGGAACTTGCCTATCGCAAACGAAAAAAGGGACCGGCTTCCACCGGTCCCCTTCGCATGTCTATCGCCCCGCCTCAGCGGACCACGATCACCTTGGTGCCGACGCCGACCTGCTCGTAGAGGTGCGCCACGTCGTCGTTCGTCATGCGGATGCAGCCGGACGACACCGCCTGGCCGATGGTCCAGGGCTCGGCCGTCCCGTGGATGCGGTAGATCGTGGAGCCGAGATACATGGCGCGCGCGCCCAGCGGGTTATCCGGGCCGCCCGGCATGTGATAGGGCAGGTCCGGCTGGCGCTTGCGCATGGCCGGCGGCGGCGTCCAGCCCGGCCACTCCGCCTTGCGGGTGATCGAGTGGGTGCCGGCCCAGGTGAAGCCCGGCCGGCCGACGCCGATGCCGTACTTCAGCGCCTTGCCGTCGCCGAGCACGTAGTAGAGCCGGCGCTCCTCGGTGTTCACCACGATCGTGCCCTTCTTGTAGGGCCCGTCGTAGGTGATGACTTCCCGCGGCACCGGATTGGCGGTCTGCCGGCTCGGTTTCAGCTTGATGACTTGGAACGACCCGGTGGCGGGGTCGTAGAAGCGCTTGGTGGCCGCCTCCTCGGCGCCGGCGGTGCCGGCAGCCGAAAGGGCCAGGAGACAAGCGCCGGCCGCGGTGGAAATGAGCTTGCGCATGGCGGGTCGGACCAGACTCTCGGACGAGTGAAAACACGGTTCAGCGGCGCGCGTGGCCCCGACGGGTCGCCCCTTCGCGGATGACGTCTGTCCGGTTCACGTGGATCGCCGCTTCGCCCTCACGTTGGGGTCCTGCTGGTTACCGATTCAACAACGATCCGCCGTCCTCAACAGATCTGCGCGGGGATCCGCATCCGTTGTTGCGGTGGTGCAACATGGTTGACGCTTCCACCCCCACCGCGCCGGCCTGATCATCCTGCTCGCCGCTGTCGCGCACGAACTTTTGCCGAATCACCGGCGGGCCGGGCGGTCGCCAACGCGGCACCGCCCGGTTCCTACCTCAACCGAGGTTCAAAGCCTGGAAGAAGTCGTTGCCCTTGTCGTCCACCACGATGAAGGCCGGGAAGTCGACGACGTCGATCTTCCACACGGCTTCCATGCCAAGTTCTGCAAATTCAACCACTTCCACGTGCTTGATGCAGTCCTGCGCGAGGCGCGCGGCCGGCCCGCCGATGGAGCCGAGGTAGAAGCCGCCGTACTTCTGGCAGGCGTCCCGGACGGCCTTCGACCGGTTGCCCTTGGCGAGCATCACCATGGAGCCGCCGGCGGCCTGGAACTGGTCCACGTAGGCGTCCATCCGGCCGGCGGTGGTGGGGCCGAAGGATCCCGACGCATAGCCCGCCGGCGTCTTCGCCGGGCCGGCGTAGTAGATCGGGTGATTCTTGAAATAGTCCGGCAGCGGCTGGCCGCTCTCCAGCCGCTCGCGCAGCTTGCCGTGGGCGAGGTCGCGGGCGACGATCAGCGGCCCGGTCAGCGACAGCCGCGTCTTGATCGGATAGGCGGACAAGGTCCGCAGGATCTCGCTCATGGGCCGGGTGAGGTCCACCTTCACCACGTCGCCGCCGAGCGCCGTCTCGTCGATCTCCGGCAGGTAGCGGGCCGGATTGTGCTCCAACTCCTCCAGGTAGACGCCGGTCTTCGTGATCTTGCCCAGCGCCTGCCGGTCCGCCGAGCAGGAGACGCCGATCCCGATCGGCAGCGACGCGCCGTGCCGGGGCAGGCGGATCACCCGCACGTCGTGGCAGAAATACTTGCCGCCGAACTGCGCGCCGACGCCCGTCGCCTGGGTCGCCTTGAAGATCTCCTCCTCGAAGGCGAGGTCGCGGAAGGCGTGCCCCTGCTCGGACCCCTGGGTCGGCAGGCCGTCCAGGTAGCGCGTGGACGCGAGCTTCACCGTCTTCAGGTTCATCTCCGCCGAGGTGCCGCCGATCACGATCGCCAGGTGATAAGGCGGGCAGGCGGCGGTCCCCAGCGTCAGGATCTTCTCCTTGATGAAGGCCAGCATCCTGTCGTGGGTCAGCAGCGAGGGCGTGCCCTGGAACAGGAAGGTCTTGTTCGCCGACCCGCCACCCTTGGCGATGTAGAGGAACTTGTAGGCGTCCTCGCCCTCCGCGTAGATGTCGATTTGCGCCGGCAGGTTGTTGCGGGTGTTCCGCTCCTCGAACATGGAGAGCGGCGCCAGCTGGCTGTACCGCAGGTTCTTCTTCAGATACGCGTCGATCACCCCGCGCGAGATCGCCTGCTCGTCCCCGCCCTTGGTCCAGATCCGCCGGCCCTTCTTGCCCATCACGATGGCGGTGCCCGTGTCCTGGCACATGGGCAGCACGCCGCCGGCCGCGATGTTGGCGTTCTTCAGGAGGTCGTAGGCCACGAACTTGTCGTTGGAGGTCGCCTCCGGGTCGTCCAGGATCTTGGTCAACTGCGCCAGATGGCCGGGCCGGAGCAGGTGGTTGATGTCGATGAAGGCCGCCTCCGCCAAGAGCCGCAGCGCCTCTGGTTCCACCTTCAGGATCTCCTCGCCCTCGAACGTGGTCGTCGACACGTGGTCGCCGGTCAGCTTGCGATAAGGCGTGGCGTCGGGCGCGAGCGGAAAGAGGCCGGTATCGACGAGGGGCTCGGACATGGGCTTGGCTGGCTCCGGAGGGTGGAGGAACGGCGCCTGAAGCGTCGGGATGGATCCGGGTTTAATCCCATTGCCGCAGTGCGCCAAGACGGCCGGTGCACGACCTTCGGCGCAGGTCGGCGCGCCGCGCCGCCAGGATCGATCCCACATCGCCGCTTCGGGATTGGCGTCTCGCTGCCGAGACGCCATATGCTGGAGGTCATCGACGTTCGGGAGCCTCGCCGCGTTGTCCGTGATCCGCGCGATCTGCCTGCGACTGCTTCTTGTCTTCGTGGCGTTCGGCACCGGGATCGCGCCGGCCCATGTCCACGCGAGCCCCGGTGGTCCGGCCTGCCCGCATCGGTTGGTCACGACGGTCTCGAGCGCGGAGGCCCACCACGACCACGGCGCGGCCCACGCTGTCGGAAGCGTCGATCATGGGTTCCAAGCGGGAATGGCCGTCGACGCGGCGGCGGTCGCCCTCGAAACCGGTCCGGATGCGGCCGGTCCGGACGCGACCGGCCCCGCCGACCCGTGCGCCACCGCCTGCGTCTGCGCCATCTGCCTCACGGTTCCGATTCTCCCCGGCGCGTCCGACGAGACGGCGCCGGAGCGCCTGCGCGTCGGTCCGGCGCTCGTCAGCGTTCCGCTCGGAACCGAGCTCGACCGGCCGGACCCGCCCCCTCGATCCTTGGCTTGACGACCATGCCAGCCTGACCGCTGGCCACCCTGTCGGACCATCATCGAGGAAAACCCCCATGACCATCATCAAGGTCGTCACCGCCGGCGCGCTCGCGCTCGGCCTCGCTCTCTCGCCCGCCGTCGCCCAGATGAAGCACGGCGGCCACGACATGCACGGCGCCTCAGGCGGCGCCATGCCCATGGACCCGTCCGCCATGCCACACGGCGGCCAGGGCGCTGGCCAGATGCCCGGCATGGGCGCGCCGAAGGGCGACGACGGTCCGTCCTCCCGGGCGTTCCGGGAGGCGAACGCCAAGATGCACGCCGCCATGGACATCGAGTATTCCGGCGATCCGGACGTCGATTTCGTTCGAGGCATGATCGCCCATCACGAGGGCGCCATCGACATGGCCCGCATCCTCCTGCAGTACGGCAAGGACCCGGAGAACCGCGCCCTCGCCGAGACCGTCATCAAGGCCCAGGAGGCGGAGGTCGCCGCCATGCGCGCCTGGCTGAAGGCCAAGGGTCTGGAGTGACCCGTCCGGCCGGCGGAACCGCCGCCGGCATCTAGGCGCGAGGCGCGGCCGACGGGTCGCGCCTCACGTCATCCGCGCCTCATGTCATCTCGGAGAGGAGGATGCTCGTCTCCGACAGGGACACGCCCCGGACCGCGCGGATGTCATGCAGCGTCCGGTCCAGGCTGATGAGATCGGCCGCGTTGATCTCCACCACGAAGTCCCAGCGGCCGTTGGTGGAGTGGATGCGCGCGATGTCCGGCAGCCGCTTCAGCGCGGCGATCACCGCCTTCGTGTCGGCGGAGCGCACCTCCAGCGACGTGATCGCCCGGATCCGCCCGGCCTCCACGTCGCCGCGCACCCGCACGGTGAACCCGAGGATGACCCCGGCTTCGACCAGCTTGTCGATCCGGTTCTGCACCGTGCCCCGGCTGACTCCGAGCCGCCGGGCCAGCGTCGCCGCCGGCAGGCGGGCGTCGTCCCTCAGTTCGGCGATCAACCGTCGGTCCGTCTCGTCCAGCTCCATCGGTCACCTGTCAGCCGTCTCTGGCGAAACGTCAGAAACCTGAGCGATATGCAGCACACTGCTGGCTTTTGGTTGCCGCCGTCAAGCCTCACCCTCTGCTTCCAGTGAGATGCGCCAACGGGAGCGGGGCGGGGATGACGAAGCACGACGGTGGGTTTCCGAACGGGTTCCGCGAGAGCCGGATCAGCCTCCTCGGCATCCCGTCCGAGCGCGGCGCGGGCACGGCCGGCACGCTGATGGGCCCCGCCGCGCTGCGCACAGCGGGCCTTCCCGCCTGCCTCGCGGACCTCGGCTACATCGTCCACGACAAGGGCGACATGTCGGCGCCGGCTCCGGTGGAGCCCGCGATGGATCCGATCGCGGCCGCCCGTTGTCGGAACCTCGCCGACATCACCGCCTGGACGCGTGCCATCCACGACGCGGCTTACGAAATGGCCCGGTCCGGCGGCGTTCCGGTCTTCATGGGCGGCGATCATTCGCTGTCCATGGGAACGATCTCGGGCGTCGCCCGCGCTTGCCGCGACGCCGGACGGGAGCTCGCCGTGCTCTGGCTCGACGCGCACGCCGACTACAACACGCCCGACACCACACCGTCCGGGAACATGCACGGCATGGCGCTCGCCTATCTGTCCGGCGACCCCAGCCTCGCCCCCTTGTCCGGCGACGCCGGCCACGTGCCGATCGCGCCCGACTCGATCTCGCTGTTCGGCGTCCGCTCGGTCGACCGGGAGGAGCGCCGCGCCCTCGCCGAGCACGGCGTCGAGGTGGTGGACATGCGCCAGATCGACGAGGAGGGCATCGTCGCGCCGCTCCGCCGGATTCTCGACCGGCTGAAAAAGCGCAATGTTCACTTGCACGTCAGCTTCGACGCCGACTTCCTGGACCCGGCCCTGGCGCCCGGCACCGGCACCGCCGTGATGGGCGGCGCCACCTACCGGGAGGCGCACCTAGTCATGGAGATGATCCACGACAGCGGCCTTCTCGGCTCCCTCGACCTCGTCGAGCTCAATCCTTTTCTCGACGAGCGCGGCCGCACCGCCCGCCTCGTCGCCGACCTCACGGCCAGCCTCTTCGGCCTCACCGTCCTCCATCGCCAGCCGGCCTGAACGGAGTTTTTCACCATGACCCTCCACGCCAAGGACTTTATTCAAATCGAGCACCGGCTGGGCGCCCACAACTACAAACCGCTTGATGTGGTGCTGACCCGCGGCGAGCGGGTCTGGGTCTGGGACGTGGACGGCAACCGCTACCTCGATTGCCTCTCCGCCTATTCGGCCGTGAACCAGGGCCACTGCCACCCGAAGATTCTCGCCGCCATGGTGGAGCAGGCCGGCAAGCTGACCCTGACCTCCCGCGCCTTCCGGTCCGACCAGCTGGCGCTTTTCTACGAGGAACTCGCCGCCCTCACGGACAGCCACAAGGTCCTGCCCATGAACTCCGGCGCGGAGGCGGTGGAAACCGCCGTCAAGGCCGTCCGCAAGTGGGGCTACGAGGTCAAGGGCGTGCCGGAGAACCAGGCGGAGATCATCGTCTCAGCCGACAACTTCCACGGCCGCACCCTCGGCATCGTGTCCTTCTCCACCGATCCTGACGCCCGCGGCGGCTTCGGCCCGTTCACGCCCGGCTACAAGGTGGTGCCGTTCGGCGACGCCGACGCGCTGGAGGCCGCCATCACGCCCAACACGGTCGCCTTCCTGGTGGAGCCGATCCAGGGCGAGGCGGGCGTCATCATCCCGCCGACCGGCTATTTCAAGCGCGTCCGCGAGATCTGCACGGCCAACCGCGTCACCCTCATCCTCGACGAGATCCAGACCGGCCTCGGCCGCACCGGCAAGCTCCTGGCCGAGGAGCACGAGGGCATCGTGGCGGACGTGACCCTCGTCGGCAAAGCCCTGTCCGGCGGCTTCTATCCGGTCTCGGCGGTGCTCTCCAACACGGATGTCCTCGGCACCCTGCAGCCCGGCCAGCACGGCTCCACCTTCGGCGGCAACCCGCTCGCCTGCGCGGTCGCCCGGGCGGCCCTGAAGGTGCTGGTGGAGGAGGGCATGATCGAGAACTCCGCCCGCCTCGGCGACTATTTCCGGACCGAGCTCCAGGGCCTGCGCTCCAACCTCGTCAAGGAGGTGCGCGGCCGCGGCCTGATGCTGGCCGTCGAACTCCATCCGGAAGCCGGCGGCGCCCGCCGGCATGTGGAGGCGCTGAGGGCGAAGGGCGTGCTCGCCAAGGACACCCACGGCCACACCATCCGCATCGCCCCGCCGCTCGTCATCACCCGCGACGAGGTGGACTGGGCGCTGGACCGGATCCGCGAGGTGCTGACCGCCGCCGCGTGACGACGCCGGGGCGGCCCGAAACGCCAGCCGGCGGAGCCACTTGCATGTGGCTCCGCGTCTCTGCCGGGTCGCCCGTCCGGGAACCAGCCGACTCCTCCATCGTTCACCGGACTGACAAGCCGGCCCGAGCCGGCGCGCACCGGAGAGGGAGTCGGCCATGCGCATCCACCATCTCAACTGCGGCTGCATGTGCCCGATCGGCGGCGCCCTGTTCGACGGCCGCTCCAGCGGTCCGACCGCCTGCCTGGTCTGCCACTGCCTTCTCATCGAGACGGACGACGGCCTCGTGCTCGTCGACACCGGTTTCGGCGTCGACGACGTCCGCCGGCCCGACCGGCTGAGCGGGCTCTTCCGCACCATGAACAACATCAAGCTCGACCGGCGCTACACGGCGCTCGGCGAGGTCGAGCGCCTGGGCTTCAGCGCCGCCGACGTGCGCCACATCGTGCTCACCCACCTGGATTTCGACCACGCGGGCGGCCTCTCGGATTTCCCGCATGCCCGTGTGCACGTGATGGCCGACGAGCTCCAATCGGCGGAGCACGCCCAAGGCTTCGTCGGCAAGCGCCGCTACCGGCCGGACCAGTGGGCCTCCACCACCGAGTGGCGCACCTACCGGGCGGACGGCGAGACCTGGATGGGCTTCCCCGCCGTCCGCGACCTGCAGGGCCTGCCGGCCGACATCCTGTTCATCCCGCTCGCCGGCCACACGGCCGGTCATGCCGGCGTGGCGGTTCGGACGGACGGCCGCTGGCTGCTGCACGCCGGCGACGCCTACTTCTTCCACGGCGAGGTGCATGGCTCCGAGCGCACCTGCCCGCCGGGCATGCGCGCCTACCAGGACATGATGAACGTCGACAAGGACGCCCGGCTTGCCAACCAGGTGCGGCTGCGCGCGCTCGCCAACGACCCGTCCGCCGAGGTCACCGTGTTCTGCAGCCACGACGCCGGGGAGCTCCACATCCTCGGCGGCCAGCCGGCCGAGGAGTCCGTGCTGGCGCGCCACTGAACGCCGCCGGTTGGAGCGCTTTCCTGGAGCATTCTCCCATCGACCAGATCGTGCAACCCGGTCGGAGATCGATCTAGCGCCCGCGCCGCACCCGATCGTCGAAGACGAGGCCGGTCTCCACCGCCTTCAGGCCGAACCTGGCGCGCACGCTGTCCAT
Organism: Chthonobacter rhizosphaerae; assembly: GCF_013839525.1. GTDB lineage: Bacteria > Pseudomonadota > Alphaproteobacteria > Rhizobiales > Pleomorphomonadaceae > Chthonobacter > Chthonobacter rhizosphaerae. Next base: position 75,922 of record NZ_JACDIS010000010.1, on the reverse strand, counting down.
GGCGCGCTCCGCCGCCGCCTTGCGGGTGGCGCCGGGATCGACCAGGTCCGCCGGGTCGGCGAGCCGGGAGCCTTCCAGTTCGGAGATCTGCACGCCGATCAGCCGGTACTTGGGCCCGGCGGGCTCCCGGCCGAGGAGATCGTCCGCGGCCGCGAAGATCCGGTCCGCCAGCTGGGTCGGGTCGGCCAGCGTCCGCGACCGTGTGGCGGTCTTGAAGTCCTGCGTCTTCAGCTTCAGCGTCACCGTCCGACCCGCCATGTCGAGCGCCTTCAGGCGCGCCGCGACCTTCTCCGACAGCCGCCGGAGAATGGGCCGCAGATCCTGCAGGGAGGCGAGATCGTCGTCGAACGTCGTCTCCGCGCCGACGCTCTTGCGCTTGGACGTCGGGTCCACCCGGCGGTCGTCGTCGCCGCGCGACAGCTTCGCGAGCCGCAACCCCATGGCGCCGTACCGCCGGGCGAGATCGGTCACCGCCATGCCCTGGAGGTCGCCGACGGTGCGGATCCCGTCCGCCGCCAGCTTGGCCGAAAAGGCCGCGCCGACGCCCCAGATGGTGGTTACCGGGCGCGGCGCCAGGAAGGCGGCGGCCTCCTCGGCGCCGATCACCGAGAAGCCGCGCGGCTTGTCGAGGTCGGAGGCGATCTTGGCCAGGAACTTGTTCGGCGCCAGCCCGACCGACACGGTAATGCCGATCTCGCTCTCCACCCGGCGGGCGAAGCGCGCGAGCGTCAGCGCCGGAACGGCCCTGTGCAGCCGTTCCGTGCCGGTCAGGTCGAGGAAGGCCTCGTCGATGGAGAGCGGCTCCACGAGCGGCGTCAGGTCGAGCATCATCCGCCGCACGTCGCGGCCGACGGCGGCGTACTTCTCCATGTTCGGCTTGATCACCACGGCGTCGGGACAGAGCTTCAGCGCCTTGAACATCGGCATGGCCGATCGCACGCCGCTGATCCTCGCGATGTAGCAGCAGGTGGCCACCACCCCGCGCTTGCCGCCGCCCACGATGAGCGGCTTGTCGGCGAGAGACGGGTCGTCCCGCTTCTCGATCGCCGCGTAGAAGGCGTCGCAGTCCACATGCGCGATGGAGAGCCGCGACAGCTCCGGATGGCGCGCGAGACGAGGGCTGCCGCATCCCTGGCAGCGTCGCTCCGAGGCTCGGAGCGGCGCGAGGCAGTCCCGGCAGAATCCCTCGGCGGCTCTGGCGTCGACCGACGGGGAGGGGGCGGTGTCCGCGGTCACGGGACGGCGTCCTCGGCAGGGCTGCTGGGTCAGGAGGGCCGATCGTGCCTGAACGTCAGCGCCGCCGCAATCGCGTCGGCGTTGTCGCGCGCGACCGCGCCGGTCGGCCGGAAGGCGCAGTCCTCCAGTCCCGCCCGGGTGTCGAGCCCCCGGGCCATGGCGGCCGCGTGGACGGCCCAGAAGCCCGCGTCGAGACCGTGGGCGAGGATCGGCAGCCGGATGCCGCGCTGGTCGGCGCGGGCGAGCGTCGCCTCGAACACCGCGATCGCGTCGGCCGGATCCTGCTCGTTGATCTCCATCAGGAGCCGCAGGCACCGCCCCGCGTCCTTGTGGGCGGCGAGGCGGTCCACGTCGGCGGGCGACCACACGCCGGCCTCCACGCCGATGCCGCCCGCCAGCGCCAGCGAGATCACCTCGGCGGAGTCCGGCTCGATCAGGTTGACCGAGACATAGTCCGGCAGCACGGTCCAGCGGCGGATGGCGTCGTGGCGGGCCTCGCCTCCGGGCGCGATCCACCGGCCGGTGGAGACGCCGACCGGCGTTCCCGGCACCGCCCGCCGCACCGCCTCGAGGGCCGGCGCGATCACGGCCGGGTCGAGGCTTTCCCGGTCGGCCGCGTCGCGCGGGTGGATATGCAGGCACGCGGCACCGGCCTCGACGGCGGCCGCCGCGGCGCGGGCGAGTTCGGCCGGCGTGCATGGCACGGCCGGGTGGAAGCGGCGGGACCGACCGCCGTTGAGAGCCGCCTGGATCATGGAGCCTCGTTCCGATCGAGCCTGGGAAGGGGAGGGCATCATCGCCCGTTCTCCTGTCAGTTCGGGTCAGGAGAAGTCTTCGGTGTCCGGCGACAGCACATGGCGCGCGGCCGCCACCATGACCGGCCGGATCGACCGGGAAGCCGCGAAGGCGAGCAGGAGGGACTCGTCCTCGAGGTAAAATTCGAGTACGCCGGTAAGAAAACCCGGTTCCTGGGCGGCCGCCCGGATGTCGCCGGGCCCGATTCCGGACAGGGCGAGGAAGCGGCCGAGCGCTTCCGGGTCCTGCACCAGGAACTGAAGGCCGGAGATGGCAATTTCCTCCGCGTCTTCGCGGGATAAACGGTTAATTTTCCGCATCGGTCCGACCGTTTGCGTTTACGTAAGGAATCCGGAGTAGCTTGCTGCACATATCATGAAGAGAGACGGCGGGCATTGTCGCCGTCGTTTCGCGGCCGGAAGACGAGATAGCGGCGGCCACTGCCAGTGGAAAGAGGCGGAATAGGTCCGATGCGTCCGGGATGGACCGGAGGCGGTGCGTATACAGCCAACAAGCCCGGCAACTCGGGCGGAAGAGCGGATGCATGGCGAAGACGGTTCTCATCGTCGAGGACAACGAGCTCAACATGAAGCTCTTCCATGATCTTCTGGAAGCGCATGGCTACCAGACGATTCAGACCCGCAACGGCATAGAAGCGCTCGACCTGGCGCGAGCCCACAAGCCCGACCTGATCCTCATGGACATCCAGCTGCCGGAAGTCTCCGGCCTGGAGGTCACCAAGTGGATCAAGGAGGACGACGACCTGCGCGCGATCCCGGTGATCGCCGTCACGGCCTTCGCCATGAAGGGAGACGAGGAGCGCATCCGCCAGGGCGGGTGCGAGGCCTACATCTCCAAACCCATCTCCGTCTCCAAGTTCCTGGAGACGGTGCGTGCGTATCTCGGAGAGGGATGAGAGTCGCAGAGCCATGACAGCGCGCGTCCTCGTCGTCGACGACATCCTCGCGAACGTGAAGCTGCTCGAAGCCCGGCTGTCGGCCGAGTATTTCGACGTGCGCACCGCCACATCCGGCCAGGAGGCGCTGGACATCCTGGACCGGTCGCCCTGCGACATCGTCCTCCTCGACGCCATGATGCCCGGCCTCGACGGGTTCGAGACCTGCCGCCGCATCAAGAACAGCCCGCTCCTGATGCACATCCCGGTCATCATGGTGACGGCGCTCGACCAGACGTCCGACCGGGTCCGCGGCCTGGAGGCCGGGGCGGACGATTTCCTCACCAAGCCGGTCAGCGACCTCGCGCTGATCACCCGGGTGAAGAGCTTCGTGCGTCTGAAGATGCTGACCGACGAGCTGCATCTGCGCGCCCGCCAGGGCAGCGTCGGCGTGGAGGACCGTTTCAGCCTCGCCGATCTCACCCGCAACGAGCCCGGCCGCGTGCTGGTGGTGGACGACCGCGCGTCCTCGTCGGAGCGCATCGCCCAGGGCCTGGCGAGCGAGAACCGGGTGGACGTGGAGGCCCTGCCGCAGGAGGCGCTGTTCCGCGCCGCGGAGGGCAACTACGACCTCGTGATCGTCAGCATCTCGCTCGCCGACTATGACGCGCTGCGCCTCTGCTCCCAGCTCCGGTCGCTGGAGCGCACGCGCATGCTGCCGATCCTGCTCGTCGCCGAGCCGGAGGACAACGCGCGGCTCCTGCGCGGCCTCGACCTCGGCGTGAACGACTATCTCGTCCGTCCCATCGACCGGCAGGAGCTGCTCGCCCGCGCCCGCACCCAGGTGCGCCGCAAGCGCTACACGGACAAGCTTCGCGACAGTGTCGCCCACACCATGGAAATGGCCGTGATGGACAGCCTCACCGGGCTGCACAACCGCCGTTACCTGGAAAGCCACCTGTCCACGCTGGTGGAGCAGTCGATCGCCCGCGGGCGCGAGCTGTCCGTCCTCGTGGTGGACATCGACCACTTCAAGTCCGTGAACGACACCCACGGCCACGACGCCGGCGACGACGTGCTGCGCGAATTTGCCCGCCGGGTGCGCAAGAACGTGCGCGGCATCGACCTCGCCTGCCGGTTCGGCGGCGAGGAGTTCGTCATCGCCATGCCGGAGACGGACGGCGAACTCGCCCGCATGGTGGCCGAGCGCCTCCGGCAGCGGATCGCCGGCGAGCCGTTCCGGATCGCGGGCGGCGCCAAGCAGCTGAACGTCACGATCTCCATCGGTCTCGCCTCCCTGGACGGCGCCGGCGAGACGCCCGAGGCCATGCTGAAGCGCGCGGACCTCGCCCTCTACCAGGCGAAGCGCGAAGGCCGGAACCGGGTGGTGGCCGCGGCGGCCTGAGCCCGCCGACGGACGACCATCTCGCCGCGCCGGGACCGCCGCGCAGGCATTCGCGCGGCGAGCCCGCGGCGCCGATCGGACGCCCCGCAGGCCGTCCATCGCGTTTACCTTAATCTTTCACTAAAATTGGATCGAGTTAGCCTCAAAACCTACGCTGGCATTGTTCTTTTCGCTCGCCGAATCTAGGTTGGGACCATGAAGACGCAGACGCCGCGACGAAGTTCTCTTCGAAACGGCTCTGTTCTTTAGAAGGTCCCCGCGGTTCGCTCAGGTCCGCCGCATCTCCTGAGTCCGTGGGGCAGGTCCGGTCGGTTGCGGGAAGAGTGGCCTCCTCGTTGATCCGCAACCGACCGGCCACTCCTTGTTCGTACGGCGCGCCGCCATCGCGTCGTCCGGATCTCAGGTCCGTCATGCTCCTGATCGAAAAGCCCCGACGCCATGCGGGGCTTTTCTTTTTCACTCGTGGATCGTGTAGCTGCCGAGCTCACAGAGGTTCTGGGTGTCGAGCGTCGTGTCCAGGTCGGAATCCTCCGAGAACACGAACTTCATGTCGTAGTCGCAAACGTCGCGCCCGTCCGCGATGGTGATCTCGACCTGCTCGCCCGGTCCGAGGACGTTCTTTCCGAAGACGTCCTCCTCCCAATTCTCGACGTTGCTAGGAGAGGTGTAGAACTCCGTCAAGGTGGAGTTCGTACCGTTGATCAGCGTGAAGACGAGATCTTCGGCCTTTGCCGAAGACGCAGCCAACCATGTCGCGCCCGCAAGGGCGGCGATTATCGTGACATGCCTCATGGAAGCCCCCTTTAACCGTTCCAGGCATTTCCCGCCCCCGCGGGCGCCCGTGTTAATGCTCGCCGTTCCGCTCAGCGGAGCGCCACATGGTCGTTGTAGACGACGAAATGGGAGACCGAGCAGTAGTCGACATCCTCGTCGAAGTAAGTCCCGTCCGAGAACTTGATCCGGGTCGGGATCGTGCACGGTCCGGTGTCGTAGCCGAAATCGAGTTCGAACGTCTCACGGGTCTTGATGCGGGCGCTGAGCCAGTTCGAACTCCACTCGCCATTCTCAAGAGTGAAGAAGTCCGTCACCGCGGCGTCCGACCGATTCTCGATGGTAAATTTCCAGCTGCCGGCGAGCGCCGTCGAGCCGACCGCGCACAGCAGCGCGGCCGCGACAAAGGCCGCGCCAGTCCTGATCTTCGCGTTCATTCTTTCCCCCTGCGAACGGAGCGCCCGACTCGCTGCAGAGCGCCCCAGACACGGAATCGTATTTTGACGAAGGGAAGAATTGCAACAGAAATGGTCGGAATTACCGGCATCCGCCGGACCGTCCCCAGTTCGCATCTGCGCGGGAAGCGTGCTTGCCCAGTCGATGCACCGGGCAACAAAAAAGCCGCCTCGCGGCGGCTTCTTCGATCCGAGCGGGCGTCAGCGCCTCACTTGATCTTGGCTTCCTTGAAGTCGACGTGCTTCTTGGCGACCGGGTCGTACTTCTTCATGGTCAGCTTCTCGGTCATCGTACGGCTGTTCTTCTTCGTCACGTAGAAGTAGCCGGTGTCGGCGGTCGAGACGAGCTTGATCTTGATGGTCGTCGCCTTGGCCATGGCGCCCTGGTCCTTGTGTCATGCGAAAATGGGGACGGCCGTCACGGCCGGACGCCGCCGGTGGGCGGTGTCTGATCGGCCGGCAACCTAGTCGAAACCGGCCGAATGTCAAGAAAGCAAAGGCCGATACCCCCGTCAGGCGTTGCGGTTCGACGTGGTGGCGATGCGCCAGACCGCAAGGGCCGTGTAGGCGGCGAGGATCGTCGCCTCCACCACCGCCAGCCCGTGCGGGTTCCAGGCGTCCATGCCGGCGCCCACCAGGGCCGGGCCGACCAGCATGCCGAGGGCGTACATGAACACGAAGCCCGCGTTGGCGGCGGCGAGGTCCGAGCCCTTCAGCCGGGCGCCGAGATGGACGAGGCCGACCGTGTAGAGGCCCGCGACCACGCCGCCCCAGACGGTCAGCAGCCCGAACGTCAGCCACTTGTCGTCCGCCACCGTGGGCAGGAGCGCCATGCCGACGGTGGCGATCGCCGCGATCACGGCGAGGAGCTTGCGCCGGTCCACCCGGTCGGCGAGGAGCCCGAGCGGGATCTGCGACACCACGTTGCCGATCGCCACCGCCGACACCATCAGGGCGGCGTCGGCCGTGTCGTAGCCGAGCCTGAGGCCGTAGAGCGCGATGAAGCCCAGGATGCCGCTGTCGGTGGCCCCGAACGTGAAGCCCGCAAAGGTGGCGAGCGGAACGAGCGTCAGATAGCGCAGGAAGTTGCCGCGCGGCTTCTCCTCCATGGGCGGATTGGCCCTGAGGGCGAAGAGCACCGGCACCGCCGACAGGCCGAGCACCATCGTGCCGAGGGCGAACGGCATGAAGCCCTCCGTCCCGACAAGCCCCAGCACGGCCGGGCCGACCGAGAAGCCGAGCGACAGCACGGTCGCGTAGATGCCGAGGATCAGGCCGCGCTTGCCGTCCGGCGCCAGGGCGTTGATCCAGAACTCCGACAGGACGAACGCCATGGTGATCGCGCCGTGGAAGACGAAGCGGAGCGGGAACCACATCCACAGGTCCGACGCCAGGAAGAACAGCGGAAAGGCCGCCGTCGCGACGAGGAGCGCAAGGAGAAGGAGCTGCGCGGCGCCGACCGCGCGGGCGAACCGCGCCACGAAGGGCGTCACCGCCAGCGCCGCCACGCCGGCCATGGCCGTGTTGATGCCGATCGCCGACGACGAGATGCCGCGCGACTCCAGCACGATCGCCAGCAGCGGCAGGCCGAGACCGAGCGACGTGCCGACCGCCGTGGTCGCGCCGATCGCGGCGGCGATGCCGAGGCGGCGGGTGCTGTCCAGGGTGTCTGCGGGAACGGCGGTCATGGTCACGTCCGATGCATGCGAAGAACGCGGGCGGGACCCGAATCCCGCGGAAGCTGCATACGCCAGAAGTTCGTCCCCGCTGTCAAACGCCGCCGGCGTGTCCCGCGCGCCGCGGTGGATCAGCCATGCGCGATCTGAGGCTCGGCGGTCGTTGCGTTCGGCGCGGCCTGTCGTCATCGTCAGCCTGGGCGCGCGGCGCGCCCGATCCCGAATCCGAGTGTCTCGAACGATGAAACGGTCGCTTCTTTCGTCTGCTGTCTGCTTCGCCACCCTCACCGCGTCCCTGGTGGCCGGAGCCGAGGCCGCTCCGATCACCCGCGAGGCGCTCGAGCGTCGGCTCCTCGACACATGCGTCTACCGGCAGTTCTCCGTGAAGGACGTCAAGCGCGCGTCCATGATCGACGGCTGCCGCTGCGCGAGTCGGACGGCGTTGAAGTCGTTCGAGGGCGCGGAGTTCGAGCAGCCCCGGTCCGGCGGGCTGACGCCCGACCAGGAGCGGGCGCTCGCCGCCGGCATCGGCGCCTGCTTCAAGCCCTGACGCTGTCCCGGAGCGGCGGCACGACCAGCGGCGGGGCCGCCGCGTCGTGGTCCGTCGCCTCCACCTCCACCCGGCCGCCGACGAGCCGCGCGGCCCCGGACGCCACCAGCCGGAGCGCGTGCGGGTAGAGCACGTGCTCCGCCGTCAGCACCCGCGCCGAGAGGCTGTCGGGCGTGTCGTCGGGGGTCACCGGCACCGCCGCCTGGGCGATGATCGGTCCGGCGTCCAGTTCCGCCGTCACGAAGTGGACCGTGCAGCCGGCGATGCGAACGCCGTCGGCGAGCGCCCGCGCGTGCGTGTGCAGCCCCTTGTAGTTGGGCAGCAGCGACGGATGGATGTTGATCATCCGGCCGTCCCAGGCGCCCGGGAACCAGGGCGAGAAGATCCGCATGAAGCCCGCGAGCGCCACCAGGTCCACCCCGTGCTCTCGCAGCGCCGCGTCCAGGGCGCGGTCGAAGCTCTCCCGGTCCGAAAAGGCCCTGTGATCGATGGCGACCGCCGGGATGCCCTGCTCGGCCGCATAGGCGAGGCCGCCGGCGTCGGCCTTGTTGGAGACGATGCAGACGATCTCCGCCGGGAAGTCTGCCGACAGCGTCGCCGCGTGGAGCGTCCGCATGTTGGAGCCGCGGCCGGAGAGGAGCACGCCGACGCGGCGGCGCTGGGCCCGGCTCGGCACGGCGGAGGCTGCGGTCATCGGGCTCTGTCCGGCGTCAGAGGGCGAGGGTGCCGTTGAAGAGCGTGCGCGGACCCTCCTCGTCGGCGACGAGCCGGCCGAGCCGCACCACGGTCTCGCCCTCGCGGGAGAGGACGGCCGACACCCGCTCGGCGTCGGCCTCGGCCACCACCACGATCATGCCGACGCCGCAATTGAAAGTGCGCACCATCTCGGCCTGGTCGATGCCGGCGGTCCGGGCGAGCCAGCCGAACACCGGCAGGGCAGGAACGGCGGAGAGATCGATCTCGGCCGACGTCTTTTGCGGCAGCACCCGGGGGATGTTGTCCACGAAACCGCCGCCGGTGATGTGCGCGAGCGCCTTCACGGCTTTCGTCTCGCGGATGGCGGCGAGGAGGGGCTTCACGTAGATCCGCGTCGGCGTGAGCAGCGCCTCGCCGAGGCTGACGCCCTCGGCGAAGGGCGCGGCGTCCGCGTAGCCGAGGCCGGCCCGCTCGACCACCTTGCGGACGAGCGAATAGCCGTTGGAATGAACGCCCGAGGAGGCGAGGCCGAGGAGCACGTCGCCGGCTCCCACGTCAGGCTTCGGCAGGATTTCGGAGCGCTCCGCGGCCCCGACGGCGAAGCCGGCGAGGTCATAGTCCCCGTCCACGTACATGCCCGGCATTTCCGCCGTCTCGCCGCCGATCAGCGCGCAGCCGGCCTGACGACATCCGTCCGCGATGCCGGCGATGACGGCGGCGGCAGTGTCCACCGAAAGCTTGCCGGTGGCGAAATAGTCCAGGAAGAACAACGGCTCCGCGCCCTGGACCACCAGGTCGTTGACCGACATGGCGACGAGGTCGATGCCGACGGTGTCGTGGCGGTCGGCTTCGATGGCGACCCGCAGCTTGGTGCCGACGCCGTCGTTGGCCGCCACCAGGACCGGGTCCTTGAAGCCACAGGCCTTGAGGTCGAAGAGGCCGCCGAACCCGCCGATGTCGGCGTCCGCCCCGACCCGACGCGTGGCCTTCACGAGCGGCTTGATGCGATCGACGAGCGCGTTGCCGGCATCGATGTCGACGCCCGCGTCCCGGTAGGTGAGACCGTTCGGCCGATCGGTGCTGCTCATGGTGGCGGTTCCCCGTTGGGCGGCCCGCCTCGGCGGACCCGATGAATGCGGGGACAAACAGGAAAGCGGGCGCTTTGACAAGCCGAAATCCGCAGGCCGGGCGACCTTCCCCCGGCCGACGCCGGTCCGGCACGGCAGCCGGCGTCGATCACGACCATCGGCCCCTTCATTTCGCCCGGTCGGCGGGCCACATTCCACAGGACGGAAACCGAGGACGGACCGGCCGTGTCGTGACCCTGCCCAACCTGATCACCCTGGCCCGTCTGATCGCCGTGCCGGCCATCGTTCTGCTTCTGCTGGAGGGCGCCTACGGCTGGGCGTTCGCGATCTTCGTAGCGGCCGGCGTGTCGGACGGCATCGACGGCGCCATCGCCCGGACCTTCCCGAGCCAGGCGAGCGAGCTCGGCCGCTACCTGGACCCGATCGCCGACAAGGCGCTCCTCGTCTGCATCTACGTCACGCTGGCGATCACCGGCTACGTGCCGAACTGGCTCGCCGTCCTGGTGGTCAGCCGCGACGTGCTGATCGTCGGGGCGGTGGTCTTCTCCCTGGTGATCGGCCGGCCCCTGGCCATCGAGCCCATCCTGGTCTCCAAGGCCAACACGGCGGCGCAGATCCTGTTCGCCTCCGTGGCGCTCGCGGATCTGGCGTTCCGCTGGCGTCTCGACACGCTGACGGACATCATGATCTGGACGGTCGCCGCCTTGACTGTCCTCTCGGCCGCGGCCTACCTCATCGGCTGGATCCGGCACATGGCCGAGCCGAGCCGATCCTGAACCGGAGCCGCCCGCGTGACACTGAGGTCCACCATCCTGTTCTGGGTTCTGGCCGCCGTCGGGTTCGGCCTGTTCCTCTATGTGTTCTCCGGCGTGCTCCTGCCCTTCGTCGCCGGGATGGCGCTCGCCTACCTGCTCGACCCGGTGGCGGACCGGCTCGAGCGGCTCGGCCTGTCCCGCCTCATCGCGACCATCCTGATGCTGGTGCTGTTCGTGGTGCTGGCGGTCCTCCTCCTCATCGTGGTGGTGCCGGTGCTCGGCAACCAGCTCGCCGGCTTCATGGCCCGCCTGCCGGACTACATGAACCGTCTCCAGGGCTTCGTGAACGAGACCGCCGGCGCGCGGATCACCGAGCTCCTCCGCCTGTCGCCGGAGGAGGTCAAGGGCTCGCTCGGCGAGATCGTCAACCAGGGCGCCGGCTGGACCATGCGGATCTTCTCGTCGATCTGGAACGGCGGCCAGGCGCTGCTGTCGGTCGTCTCGCTCCTGGTGGTGACGCCGGTGGTGGCCTTCTACATGCTGCTCGACTGGGACCGCATGGTCGCCACCGTGGACGGCTGGCTTCCCCGCGACCATCAGCAAACCATCCGCCAGCTCGCCCGCGAGATGGACCAGGGCGTTTCCAACTTCGTGCGCGGGCAGGTGGCCGTCTCCACGCTCCTCGGCCTCTTCTACGCGGTCGGCCTCACGCTCACCGGCCTCAACTTCGCCCTTCTGATCGGCATGTTCGCCGGCATCATCAGCTTCATCCCCTACGTGGGTTCCATCATCGGGGGCGGCATCGCCATCGGCGTCGCCATCGTCCAGTTCTATCCCGACTGGACCTGGGTGCTGGTGGTGGCGGCGGTGTTCGCCGTCGGCCAGTTCATCGAGGGCAACATCCTGCAGCCGAAGCTCGTCGGCGGCAGCGTCGGCCTGCACCCGGTGTGGCTGATGTTCGCCCTGTTCGCCTTCGGCACGCTGTTCGGCTTCGTCGGCATGCTGATCGCCGTCCCGGCGGCGACGGCGGTGAGCGTGCTGATGCGCTTCGGGCTGGAACAGTATATGGCGAGCCCCCTTTACCGTGGGCGCCGCGCGTCACCGATCGTGACCGTGTCCGGCACGACCATCGAACTGCCCAGGGAGGGCACCGCAGGCGAATGACCGATCACCGTCCGAAACAACTGCCGCTGTCGCTCCCGCATGAAGCGGCCCTCGGCCGCGCCGACTTCCTGGTCGGTGAGGCGAATGAGGACGCGGCGGCCTTCGTGGACGCCTGGCCGGACTGGCCGGCCTCCGTGGTGCTGCTGATCGGACCCTCCGGCTCGGGCAAGAGCCATCTGGCGCGCGCCTTCTCGGAGAAGAGCAACGCGCCCATCGTGCTGGCGAGCGAACTGGCGGGCAACGATCCGACGAAGCTCGTCGGGCGCGGCGCCCTGGTGGTGGAGGACGCCGACGACCCGGCGCTGGACGAAGCCGCGCTGTTCCACGTCCTCAACGCGGCGCGCGGCCGCGGCGCGTCCGTGCTGATCACCGCCCACTCGGTGCCGACCGACTGGGGCCTCAGCCTGCCCGACCTCCTGTCGCGCCTGCGCGCCGCCCAGCCGGCCATCCTCGGCCCGCCGGACGACGACCTTCTTCGCCGCGTGCTGGTGAAGCTGTTCGCCGACCGCCAGATGGAGTTCGACGCCGGCCTGATCGACTTCCTGCTTCGGCGCATGGACCGGTCCTTCGCGGCCGCCAACGCGCTCGTCGATGCGCTCGACCGGGAGTCGCTCGCCCGCGGCCGGCGGATCACCAAGGCCATGGCGGCGGAACTGCTCGCCCCCGGCAGCGCGGACGACCCGGACGTCTGATCCGTTCGCCGCGGCGGGCTTCGGGGGCGCTGCGCCGCCCGTATGATCCGTCACAAAGTGGAGATACTGTCCGGGAAACGCCCTTGGGAGGAGACCGCGCCGTGGATATGACCGACGTCCATGAGGAGGTGGCCACGATTGCCGATCCGGTGAAGGTGGATCAGGCCGACGTGGACAGCCTCGCCAGCAGCCCGTCGCGCTTCATCAACCGCGAACTGTCCTGGCTCGGCTTCAATCGGCGCGTCCTCGAGGAGTCGGACAACCTCGCCCACCCGCTCCTGGAGCGACTGCGCTTCCTGTCCATCTCGGCCAACAACCTCGACGAGTTCTTCATGGTCCGCGTCGCCGGCGTGAAGGGCCAGATCCGGGAGGGCGTGAGCGAGCTCTCCGACGACGGGCTGACCCCTCACGAGCAGCTGGCCCGGATCTCCGACGCCGCCGCCAAGCTGGCCGAATCGCAGCAGCGCCGCTGGGTTCGCCTGCGGGGCGAGATCGCCAACGCCGGCATCGTCATCCTCAACGCGGACGAACTGACCAAGGACGAGCACGCCTGGATCGAGGACTACTTCCTCTCCTCCGTGTTCCCGGTGCTGACCCCGCTCGCCGTCGATCCGGCGCATCCCTTCCCGTTCATCCCGAACCTCGGCTTCACCCTGGCGCTCGACCTGGCGCGGGTTCGCGACGGCGAGCGCATGACGGCGCTCATCCGCATGGCGGCCAAGATCGACCGGTTCGTCCGCCTGCCGGACCGGGGCGACGGAGCCGCGCGCTTCATCATGATGGAGCACCTGGTGGCGCTCTTCATCGGCCGCCTCTTCCCGGGCTACGTGGTGAAGGGGCAGGGCGCCTTCCGCATCCTGCGCGACAGCGACTTGGAAGTGGAGGAGGAGGCGGAGGACCTCGTCCGCCTGTTCGAGACTGCCCTGAAGCGCCGCCGCCGCGGATCGGTGATCCGCCTGGAGTTCGAGAGTTCCACGCCGGCGTCGCTGCGCGATTTCGTCGCCAGCGCGCTCGGCTCGTCGCCGGACGAGCTCTTCCTCATGGACGGGGCGCTCGCCCTCAACGAACTCAGCCAGCTCGTCGGGCTGGAGCGGCCGGACCTGAAGTTCGTGCCCTACACGCCCCGCTTTCCCGAGCGCATCCGCGACCACGGCGGCGACTGCTTCGCGGCGATCCGCCAGAAGGACCTCGTTATCCACCACCCGTACGAGAGCTTCGACGTGGTGGTGCAGTTTCTGCGCCAGGCGGCCCAGGATCCGGAGGTGGTCGCCATCAAGCAGACCCTCTACCGCACCTCCAAGGACAGCCCCATCGTCCGGGCGCTGATCGAGGCGGCGGAGGCCGGCAAGTCGGTCACGGCGCTGGTCGAACTGAAGGCCCGCTTCGACGAGGAGGCGAACATCCGCTGGGCGCGCGACCTGGAGCGCGCCGGCGTGCAGGTGGTGTTCGGTTTCATCGAGCTGAAGACCCACGCCAAGATGTCCCTGGTGGTGCGACGCGAGTCGACCGGCCTCGTCACCTATTGCCACCTCGGCACCGGCAACTACCACCCGATCACGGCGCGCATCTACACGGACCTGTCCTACTTCACGGCCGACCCGGTGATCGCCCAGGACGTGGCGCGCGTGTTCAACTTCATCACCGGCTACGCGGAGCCCCAGGCGCTGCGCAAGCTGGCCATGAGCCCGCTCACCCTGCGCAAGACCATCCTGGACTGCATCGCCGCCGAGGTGAGCCACGCCAAGGCCGGGCGGCCGGCGCAGATCTGGCTGAAGATGAACAGCCTCGTGGATCCGCAGATCATCGACGCGCTCTACGGGGCGAGCCGGGCGGGCGTTTCCATCGAGATCGTGGTGCGCGGCATCTGCTGCCTGCGGCCGGGCATTCCGGGCTTTTCCGACAACATCCGCGTCAAGTCGATCGTCGGCCGGTTCCTGGAGCACAGCCGCATATTCTGCTTCGGCAATGGACACGGCTTGCCTTCGCCCGAAGCGAAAGTCTACATCGGCTCTGCCGACATGATGCAACGGAATCTCGACCGGCGTGTTGAGACTCTGGTGCCGCTCGAAACCGCGACGGTCCACGCCCAGGTGGTCGACCAGATCATGGTCGCCAACCTCCGCGACAACCAGCAGAGCTGGCGCCTGCTGGCGGACGGCAGCCACGAGCGCATCACGCCGGACGAGGGCGACGAACCGTTCAACGCCCACGACTATTTCATGACCAATCCGTCGCTATCGGGGCGTGGACACTCACTTGAAACCGATCCTCCAAAACCGATCGTACGTCGCAGACGGCGCGCTTGAGGGGTTGAGGGCGCCCGGCCGGCTCGCCGGCCGCGGTCCCGTCTCCATCATCGACATCGGGTCCAACTCGGTCCGGCTCGTCATCTACGAGCGCCTGTCCCGCTCGCCCACCATGCTCTTCAACGAGAAGGTGCTGGCGGGTCTCGGCAAGGGTCTCGCGACCACGGGCCGGATGCAGGCGCCGTCGGTGGAGCAGGCGCTCGCCGCCATCCGGCGGTTCAAGTTCCTGTCCGACCAGGCCCGCTCGTCGGATCTCTTCATCCTGGCCACCGCGGCATCCCGGGACGCCGCCAACGGGCCGGAGTTCCTGAAGGCCGTGCAGGAGATCTGCGGCGCGCCGGTGACGCTCCTCTCCGGCGCCGACGAGGCTCGCCTCTCCGCCCTCGGCATCGTGTCCGGCTTCCACCGGGCGACCGGCGTCGTCGGCGACCTCGGCGGCGGCAGCCTGGAGCTCGTCAGCGTGGTCAACGGGGAGATCGGCCAGGGGCGGACCTTCCCGCTCGGCGGCATCCGCCTGGAGGAGGCGGCCGAGGGCAACATCCGCAAGGCCGAGAAGATCGTCGCGGAGGCGCTCGCGGGCGCGGCGGAGCACGCGGCCTGCGACGGCCGGCCCTTCTTCGCCGTGGGCGGCACGTGGCGATCCTTCGCCCGCCTGCACATGTTCGAGACGGGCTATCCGCTCCACGTCATGCACAACTACGCGATCCGCGCCGACGAGGCGCTGGAGTTCGCCCGCATCCTGGCCCGGCGGGATCCGGAGGCGGTCGACCAGATCGACGTGGTCTCCAAGGCCCGGCGCGGCCTCCTGCCGTTCGGCGCGCTGGTGCTGGAGAACGTGATCCGGGCGATTAGGCCCTCCCAGGTCATCATCTCGGCCCTCGGCGTGCGCGAGGGGCATCTCTACGAGACGCTGTCGCCGGAGGAGCGCCAGCAGGATCCGCTGATCGAGGCCTGCGCCGAACTCGCCTATCTGCGCTCGCGCTCGCCCCAGCACGTGGAGGAACTGGTGCCCTGGGTGGAGAACGCGTTCCGCACCCTCGGCATCGAGGAGACCGCCGAAGAGGCGCGGCTGCGCGTCGCCGGCTGCCTCGTCTCCGACATCGGCTGGCGCGCCCACCCGGACTATCGCGGCGAGCAGAGCCTCTCCATCCTGGCCAACGCGTCCTTCATCGGCATCGACCATCCCGGCCGCGCCTACCTGGCGCTCGCCATCTTCTACCGGCACGTGGGTCTGGTGGACGAGGCCGTGAGCCCGCGCATCCGGGAGCTGTGCTCCACACGGCTGAAGGAGCGCGCCCGCACGCTCGGCGCGGTGCTGCGGGTGGCCTATCTGGTCTCTGCCTCCATGCCCGGCGTGATCCCGCGCACGCGCCTGACGATGGACGGCGACCAGCTCGTCCTGGAAGTGCCGTCCGATCTCGCCGACATCGTCGGCGAACGCCTCCTGAAGCGCCTCACCGCCGCAGCCAAGATCGGCGGCGGCAAGGAGGGGGCGATTCGGATCCTGGGCTGACGGGGGATGCACAGATTGCGGTTCGTTCTTGCTCTGAACGCGCGGTATCCGCTCTGGGCACCAGCTCCAGCACTCAAAGGGTAACGCTCCACAGACCGTGTGGCGCGTGGCGTCCTTGCGGCCACCAAAAACCAAATGGGCGCAAGCTGACTAACTCGAACGAGGAGCAGGCAGAGCACGTAAAGATTGCGGAAGGGTCCAGACAAGGTTCGCGGCTCATTTATCGTTCACATCCCGCAGAAATGGCTGCTGACGGGTGAACTTTCAGGAGCAGCGAACACAATGAGGAACCTCGTTATCGTGCGCGCCGGCGCCGGGTCGTTGCATCCGGCGTGGTTGACCGGAGAGCGCAACTTCGACGTGATCGTCTCTCGTTATGATCCGGCCCTGGAGGTCGCTCCCGGTCGGGGGGTGACGGTACACGACGCACCCGGGGGCAAGTGGCGCGGTCTGCACAGCACGATCACCGAGCACTACGACACGGTCATGCGCTACGATAGCATCTGGCTACCGGATGACGATTTGGCGACAAACGCAGCGACGATCAACGAACTGTTCGAGATCCATCGGGCCTTCAAGCTGGAATTGTCGCAGCCGAGCCTCTCGGATCAGTCTTATTATACACATCCCGTGACGATGAACCATCCGGCGTTCTTCATTCGCTTCACGAATTTTGTAGAGATAATGATGCCCTTGTTCTCCCGCGGCTTGTTGCAACGGGTCTGGTCCGACTTCGAGCACTCCAACAGCGGGTGGGGCTTCGACGTGGTATGGCCATCGGTGACGCAGTTCCCGCGCGTCGCAATTGTTGATGCTCTCACGGTGACACATACGCGCCCCTTGAGGGGAAGCACTGGCTCAGGTGGCTCAAACCAGGCAAAAACAAGCGACCGTGAACAGCAAGAATATCTATCGCGCAGATTTTTTACTTCACCGCGCGTCAAACAGAACGTCACACTGGCTGGCATTCTGAAGGATGGTAGCATCGGTTCGCTAACCGATCCTCAGGCGATCGCGTTCTTGGCGACAGTCCTGAGTTCGAGTCGGTATTTGGCAAACGAGGATATACTGGGATATGCCCAGTACTGCAAAAACACGCTTGAACACATTGACCAATTCAGGCAGCTCGTTTCGGAGCGTGCCCTGGAAGCGGTCATGAAAGACGCGCTGCCGGAGCTCGAAATGCTGCGGGCAAAGATCGCCATGTACTCTCTGCGGAAGGCGAGCTGAAGCATGGTGTCGGGGGGGCGCTCGTTCCGAAAGCTGTGCGCCCTTTAATGCCGGGCGGGTCAACATCGCACGACCGTCAATCCCGCGGCGGCGTGCGCTAGTCGACAAACCCGAGACCGGCTTCTAAGGGCCGGACCGAAGCACCGTTCGCCGGCGGCGTCCGGGACGACAGCCTACTCGGCCGCGTCCTTGGCGTCGGACCGGCGCTTCTCGGGAATCCCGGGCCCCGGGACGGCGACGACCTTCTTGCCGTCGAAGGTGAGGGCGATCTCGCCGCGCTTCACCTTGAGGGCCAGGTCGCCGAAGAGGTCCCGCCGCCAGCCTTTGAGCGCGCCGACATCGGCGGTGTCGCTGGCGGCAATCTCCTCCAAGTCGTCAACCGTGGCGATGATCTTCGAGGCGACGCCCTCGTTCTCGGACACGAGCTTCAGGAGAACCTTCATGAGATCCACCGCCGCGCCGGTGCCTTCCGGCGACTGGCGGCCCTTCGGCACCTTCGGCCACTGTTCCTTCGGCACCTCCAGGGCGCGGCGGACGGCGGCCACGATCTCCTCGCCGGCCCGCGAGCGTTCGAAGCCCTTCGGGATGGTGCGGAGTTCGGCCAGCTTCGCCGGCTCGGTCGGCGCGTGGGTGGCGATCTCGAAGATGGTCTCGTCCTTGATCACCCGCGAGCGCGGCACGTCGCGGGCCTGGGCTTCGCGCTCGCGCCAGGCGGCGACCTCCTTCAGGACGACGAGCTCGCGCGGCTTCTTCACCCGCATCTTCAGGCGCTGCCAGGCGTCGTCGGGCTCGGACCTGTAGGTGGTCTCGGAGGTGAGCACCTCCATCTCCTCCAGCACCCAATCGGCACGGTCCTGCTCCTCCAGGTTGGCCTTGAGGAAGCGGTAGACGTCGCGCAGGTGCGTGACGTCCGCGATCGCGTAGTCGATCTGGTGCTTGGAGAGCGGGCGGCGCGACCAGTCGGTGAACCGGTGCGTCTTGTCGATGTGCGCGCCCGTGATGCGGGCGACCAGCTGGTCGTAGGAGATCGAGTCGCCGAAGCCGCACACCATGGCGGCCACCTGCGTGTCGAACACCGGGTGCGGCACAAACCCGCCCAGGTGCCAGACGATCTCGATGTCCTGCCGGGCGGCGTGGAACACCTTCACGACGGCCTGGTTGCGCATCAGGTCGAAGAAGGGGGTAAGGTCGATGTCCGGCGCCAGCGCGTCCACGACGAACGCCTGCTCCGTGCTCGCCATCTGTATCAGGCAGAGCTTCGGCCAGAAGGTCGTTTCGCGCAGGAACTCCGTATCGACCGTGATGGCATCGAACTGGGAGAGGTGAGCGCAGGCGGCGGCGAGGGCGGCGGTCGTGGTGATCATCGTCATGGCTGGATTCGTCTATAACCGAAACGTAATCGCCTGTCGCGGATTTGAAACGCTTTCGGCGGGAATGAGGCAAAGCCCGTATGCGGCGGGTCGCGTGCGTGACCTTGAAGCCGCGCCGCCGCCGACATTCTTGACAAACCCCAGTGCCCGTGCGCTCTTCCGCCCCGCGCGCGCCGGCCGTCCGCGCTCCCTCGCGACCCGCCGGGGAGCCCGGCCGTCACGGCCCCTCCGACCGCCTGAACCGAAAGCTACGGATAGACCGCCATGCACCGCTATCGCACCCACACCTGCGGAGAATTGCGCGCCGCCAACGTCGGCGAGACGGTGCGGCTGTCCGGCTGGGTTCACCGGGTGCGCGACCACGGCGGCCTGCTCTTCATCGACCTGCGCGACCACTACGGCATGACCCAGTGCGTGGTGGACCCGGACAGCGCCGCCTTCAAGCTGGCCGAGACCGTCCGCTCCGAATGGGTCGTCCGCATCGACGCCGACGTGAAGGCGCGGTCGGCCGAGACCGTCAACGCCAACCTCGCCACCGGCGAGGTCGAGGTCTACGTGCGCGACCTGGAGGTCCTGTCGGCCGCCAAGGAGCTGCCGCTGCCGGTGTTCGGCGAGCCGGACTATCCGGAGGACGTGCGCCTCAAGTACCGTTTCCTGGACCTTCGCCGCGACACGCTGCACCGGAACATCGTCACCCGCACGAAGGTCATCGCCGCCATGCGCCGGCGCATGACCGACGCCGGCTTCGCGGAATACTCCACGCCGATCCTGACCGCCTCCTCGCCGGAGGGCGCGCGCGACTTCCTGGTGCCGTCGCGCATCCATCCGGGCAAGTTCTTCGCGCTGCCCCAGGCGCCGCAGCAGTACAAGCAGCTGCTCATGGTCGCCGGCTTCGACCGCTACTTCCAGATCGCGCCCTGCTTCCGCGACGAGGACCCGCGCGCCGACCGCCTGCCGGGCGAGTTCTACCAGCTCGACCTGGAGATGAGCTTCGTCACCCAGGAGGACGTCTGGTCCACCATGGAGCCGGTGATCCGCGGTATCTTCGAGGAGTTCGCCGCCGGCAAGCCGGTGACGCAGGACTTCCCGCGCATCCCGTACGACACCGCCATCCGCAAGTACGGCTCCGACAAGCCGGACCTGCGCAACCCGATCGAGATCCAGGCGGTGACCGAGCATTTCGCCGGCTCCGGCTTCAAGGTCTTCGCCCGCATGATCGAGGCGGACCCGAAGACCGAGGTCTGGGCGATCCCGGCGAAGACCGGCGGTTCCCGCGCCTTCTGCGATCGCATGAACGCCTGGGCGCAATCGGCCGGCCAGCCGGGCCTCGGCTACATCTTCTGGCGCCAAGAAGAAGTGCCGGAGGGAAAGCTCGTAGTCCGGGACATTTCTCAGGGCCCGATGGACGAAGCTGGAATGGTCGAAGAAGCGAAACGGCAAGGTCTTCATTCTGACCTCGTCGTTGGCGCCGGGCCGCTCGCCAAGAACATCGGCCCGGAGCGCACGGAGGCGATCCGCGTCCAGCTCGGTCTCGGCGAGGGCGACGCCTGCTTCTTCGTGGCGGGCGATCCGGCCAAGTTCTACAAGTTCGCCGGCGAGGCCCGCACCCGGGTCGGCACCGAGCTCAATCTCGTCGACACCGAACGCTTCGCCCTCTGCTGGATCGTGGACTTCCCCTTCTACGAGTGGAACGAGGACGAGAAGCGGGTGGACTTCGCCCACAACCCCTTCTCCATGCCCCAGGGCGGCCTGGAGGCGCTGAACTCGCAGGACCCGCTGACCATCAAGGCCTTCCAGTACGACATGGTCTGCAACGGCTACGAGATCGCCTCGGGCTCGATCCGCAACCAGTCGCCGGACCTGATGGTGAAGGCGTTCGAACTCGTCGGCCTTACGAAGGCCGACGTGGAGGAGCGGTTCGGCGGCATGTACCGGGCGTTCCAATATGGCGCCCCGCCGCACGGCGGCATGGCGGCGGGCGTCGACCGCATCATCATGCTGATCTGCGGCGCCCAGAACCTGCGCGAGATCACCCTCTTCCCGATGAACCAGCGGGCCGAGGACCTCCTGATGGGCGCGCCCTCCGAGGCGAGCACCAAGCAGCTCCGCGAGCTGCACATCCGCCTCAACCTGCCGAACGCCTGAGGCCGACGGGGCCGGGCCGATGCCCGGTCCCGCGTCGTCCTGCGGCGGACCCTCCGGGCCTATTCGTTGGCCCGGACCTCCAGGTTCAGCGCGTCCGCCACCGGGCCGAACCCGTCCGCCTGAAGCTGCTCCATGGCCGAGAAGGGCAGGGGCGCGTCGGGGCGCACGGTGGCGACGAGGGATTTCGGATCCTCGAAGAAGGCCTTCAGCACGCCCTGGTACCGGGCCTGCATCGCCTTGTCGCCCAGGAAGCCGAGCATCAGCGGCAGCGCGCCCGCGAAGTTGCGGCGGAAGGTGTCCGGATCCTGGTTCATCTCCTTGGCCTGCATGGCGAAGATGCGCTCCACGATGGAGAGGTTGCCGAAGGTCACCGACGCCTTCACGAGCGCGACCTCGTCAAGCCGCCGCTCCATCCCCTCCGGATCGCTCAGCATGGCGAGCGGCACGCCGGTGATTTCCGCGTCCGCCGAGACGACCGCCATGTCCTCCGACCGGACGGTCACGTCCTCCACGTGAACGCGGCCCCGGTCCGTGTCCCAGGCGACCGTGGCCCCGCCGGAGAGGGCGACCTGATCGTATTCCATCGCGGCCAGCTGCTGGATCAGCGTCTCGTCGCCGAACACGGCCCGCGGCAGGACCAGGTTCGTCAAGGTGAGGTCCACCCGCCGGGCGAGCGCCTTCAGGTAGTCGCCGTTGGTGAGCGCGGCGGTGTCGAGCGACACCGTGCCGAGGGGCGTCTCGGCCGACAGGCCGGTCAGCTCGACGAAGTCGAGGCTCGGAGCCCCCTCCAGCGCGGCGTCCAGAACCTGCGCCGGGGTCGGCTCCTGGCCCGTGGCGGCCAGATCCAGGAAGGCGGCGAGCGAGCCGAAGCGCAGGTTGCCGAAGGTGAGCTGGTTGAACTTGCCCGATCCGCCGCCGTTCGGCAGCGCCATCTCGAACCCCCTGAACAGGAACGAGCCGACGCCGGTGCTGTCCAGGCCGTTCAGCGAGAACTCCGCCAGGGCGAGGCTCTCCACGTCCGGCCCCTTCAATTCGAAGCCGGAGAGGGTGACGCCGTCCACGCCGAACAGGCCCCAGGCGTTCTGCACCAAGGCGCCTAGGAACCCGGCCGGGTCCGCGTCGGCCTTGGCCGGGTCCTTCAGGGCTTCGCCCACCACTTCGAGAATCGACCGGTCCGTCTGCCGGACCTTCATGCCGTCCACCTGCACGCCGCTGATCGTGGCGGTCGTGCCGGCGGTCTCGACCGTCAGGTCGCTGAGGCGGTACTGCTGCACGGCGGTGCGCCAGATCCCGTCGCCCTTGCCGCCCGCGTAGAGCGCCGGGTCCAGGGCATCCACCACCGCGCCGAAGTCCGCCCCGATGCCGTAGCCCGATCCGAACGTGGAGGTCTGGCTGACGCCCTCCACCGTCGTGGTCTGGCGCATGGTGTTGAAGCCGTAGCGCTCCGTGCGCCCGTCGTGCAGGCCGGAGGCGTAGACGAGTTCGTAGCTTGTGCTGGCGTCCCCCACCGTCTCGTCGGTGGTGGTCATGGCGAGCGTGTTCGTCTCCGCCCAGTCCGCCCGGATCCTTTCAAGCCAGCGCGCATAGGCGATGCCGCGGGCGATGGGGGTGGCGTCGGCCGCGATCTCCGGGCCGGCGAGAGGGGTGACCAGCCGCTCGACAAGGGTCGCGCCGCTCGTCACCGCCACGTCCACGGGCGTGGTCACCAGTGGGCCGTCGTCGCCGCTCGGCAGCGTGCCGCCGAAGGTCGCCTCCGGGTCGAGCTTGATCTCCGCCCGCAGGCTTTCCACGCGGAGCGAGTGGGCGGCGAAGTCGCCGGTCGCCGTGATGCGCGGGTCGATGATGGTCATCGACGGCATCACCAGCCTGAAGGCCGATCCCGGCTTGCCGATCGTCACGTCCGACAGGGTGACCGCCGACAGGGCCGGATCGTAGTTCGACCCGCCGATGGAAAGGTCGGCGCCGAAGGTCACGGTCTCCAGCCAGCGGGCGACCAGGTCCTCGCGGGGCGTCGCGGCGGCCGCTCCCGCGGTACTCGCCGCCAGCATCACCACCACCGGCCCGATCCCGCGAACGGCGCGCCACGTCATCTCGGTCTCCCCCGTCTCGGTGGCCCGGGCCGCGATCGGGTCCGGGCCGGTGGTCGTGCGCGGAGCCTTATTCCGGCAGGTCCTGGTTGGCGGTCACCTCCACGTTGAGGCGCTCCGGCAGGGTCTGCGGCGCGGTGCTGGACACCGCGATCAGCTCGCTGAAGGGCACGGGCACCGTGGGCGCGACCCGGATGGAGATGTTCTTCGGGTCCCTCAGGAAGGCGCCGGCGGCCTCAGCCACCTTGGCCTGGAAGGCCGGGTTCTGCAGCGCGGTCAGCATCAGCGGCAGGGCGTCGGCGATCTGGCCGGCGAACTCCGCGCCGGTGATCCCCATCTGGGCCGCCTGGAAGTCCAGGATCCGCTTGGCGAGCGAGGCGTCCTCGAAGGTCAGCGTCAGGTCCTGCACCGTCAAGGCGTTGACCACGTCCTGCGACGGTTCGGTCTGGCCGAGCTCGGCGATCACGTCCGGCGTGAAGCCGCCGAGCGTGCCCTCCAGGGTCAGCGTGCCCGCGTCCTCGCCGGTGATGGAGAACTCCTCCAGCGCGAGGGTGCCGGTCGTCTCGTCCAGGTTGCCCTGGCCGACCAGCGACAGCACCAGCTTCTCGTAGCCGATCGCCTTCAGCTGGGCGGCCGCCTCGCCGCCGTCGCCGAACCCGGCCGGATCGAGGGTGACGCCGTCGACCGAAAGGGCGACCGACCGAGGCACGTTGCCCACGTAGTCGGACGCCTCGTAGCTGATCGACTCGACGGTCGCGCTCTGGACGCCGTTCTGCGCCACCGCGATGGCGGAGACCTGCACGCTGTCGTAGGTGGCGACCGGCGGCTTGCCCGGAACCGGCTTCTCCTTCACGTCCAGGTTCTCGACCGCGACGCTCTCAACGGTCACCACGGTGCCGTCGTCGCCTTCCGCCGTCAGGCCGTCCAGGGTCAGCGCGTCGGCCGTGAGGGCGCCGGCCGCGTTGAGGTCGCCGCCGGTGACCGTCAGCGTCTTCGCCACGGTCCTGCCGGCGGGCGTGTCGCCGCCCTGATCCTTGAATTCCACGTCGGTGTACACGAGGTCGTCGCCCGACTGGGTCGGCGTGTTCAGCGTCACGGTCGCGGTGCCGTCGGCCGCCGTGAACAGGGCGCGAAGCGCGTCCGTGATCTCCTGCTCGGACGCCGCGTGCGCCCAGGCGGAGGAGGCGAGCAGCAGCGCGGCGGCAGCGACGGACGCCGAACAGTGGCGTTTCAACACCATGATAGTCTCCTCGAGGATTTCGCCGGGCGGGTGGTCAGACGCTTGGGCCCAGGAAATATGCGGTCATTGACGTCGGCTACTCTTGCGCCAAGGACGACGCGCCGACAACCCTCCTGACGACGCCTCGATGAACGGACCGCAAACAACCGGAACGCCGGGGCTCGCCGCAGCCGCGGCCAAGCTCCCCGACAGACCTCCGACATCGAGGGCAACCGTTTTTTCATACAGAAGGGCGGATGTTTCACGGGGTAGCGGTTCGCAGTCGAAAGGCGCTCCTTGGCCAGTCCGATTCTCCGTTGGGCCCGTGTCGTCGTCGCCTCGCTGTTCGTGGCGGGAGCGCCGATCGCGGTCGCCGACTACGTGCTGGGCCACCACGCCCTGGCCGAAGCGCGGGTGGAGACCCGCGCCATGGCGGAGCGCTACCTGGAGCGGTCGGAGGAGGTGATCGGCGAGGGCCTCACCATCCTGCGCGACCTGAAGAACGACGGGCATGTCACCTGCTCGTTCGCTGACCGGCAGGTGTTCGGCGCGAGGGCGTTCACGTCCACCTACATCCAGCAGGTCGGCCTCGCCGACGCCAGGGGCACGCTTCTCTGCGGCGAACCGATGGGCTCGCTGCACCAGCCGATCCGGCTGCCGGCGAGCGAGCGCGGCGATCCCTCGGTGATGATCGGCGTGCTGACCGACGGCAAGGCCGACCGTCAGGCCTTCGTGCTGATGAAGCTCGACGACGACGCCCGCCTCGTCGCCCGGGTCAACCGATCCGCCCTCGATTTCGTCACCGGGCCGGACTACCTGTCCGCCGCCCAGCAGGTCGCCGTCTACCTGGACGACGGCTCCACCTGGATGAGCCGGTCCGGCACCTGGAGCCCGGAGAAGGAGCCGGACAACGTGGCGGAGACGGCTGTGTCGTCGCGCTATCCGCTGCGGGTGTCGGTCACCGTCTCGTCGGCCGCTGCCCACTCCACGGTCGCGCCCCTGCGCGCCATCATCCTGATCGGCAGCGCCTTCCTGGGCCTGATGGTGTTCGGCTGGGGCGCCGTCCTGGTGATGCGCGGCGACAGCGGCGGCGACGTGTTCACGCGCGCGGTGGCGAACCAGGAGTTCATTCCCTACTACCAGCCGGTGTTCGACATCTTCACCGGCGAGCTCAAGGGCTGCGAGGTGCTCGTCCGTTGGCAGCGCCCGGATGGCAGCATGGTGCCGCCCGGCCAGTTCCTCCCCTATGCGGAGGCGACCGGCCTCATCCGCGAGATCACCACCCAGCTCATGCTGCAGACCGTGGACGACTGCGCCGAGCTCTACAGCCGCAATCGCTCCCTGAAGCTGTCGATCAATCTCACGGCCATGCATTTCGTCGATCTGCGGATCGTCGACGAGATCCGGTCCATCTACCAGGACAGCGGGATCGTCTACGAGCAGCTCTGCTTCGAGGTGACCGAGCAGCACCCGCTGAAGGACCTCACCCTGTCGCGCACCATCATCCAGCGCATCCAGGCGCTCGGCGCCCAGGTGGCGCTCGACGACGTGGGCACCGGCCACGGCGGCCTCGCCTACCTGCAGAAGCTCGGCGTGGACATCATCAAGATCGACAAGATGTTCATCGACAACATCAGCACCGATCACTCCTCCCAGTCGATCGTCGAAACCCTGGTGGAGCTCGGCCATCAGCTCGGCCTCGGCATCATCGCCGAAGGCGTGGAGCGGGTGGAACAGGTGGAGCACCTGAAGGGCATCGGCGTCACCACGGCGCAGGGCTACCTGTTCGCCAAGCCCCTGCCGGCGAAGGCCTATCTGGAGCTCGCCGCCACCATGACGGGCAGCCTCGCCGCGCCGCCGGCCGACGCTCCCGGCGACGCACCGACGGGCGAGGACGAAACCGAACCGAAGGCCGCGGCGTAGAGAGGCCACGTCTGCCCCGGCCCTTGCCGGGGTCCGGAGGCATGCCGCCATGATCGATCGCCGCGCCCTTCTCCTCGGCACCCCCGTGCTGGTCCTCTCCGCCGTCCTGCCACAACGAAGAGCGCTCGGCGCGGAGGGCAGCATCGCCGGCCCCGCTCACCGCTTCCTGTTCGACGCCATCGACGGCGGGCCGCTCCCGCTCTCCGCCTACCGGGGCAAGCTGCTCCTCGTGGTCAACACCGCGTCCCAGTGCGCCTACACGCCCCAGTACCGCGATCTCCAGGCTCTCCACGAGAGCTACGGCCCGCGCGGCCTCGTGGTCCTCGGCACCCCGTCGAACGACTTCGGCGGCCAGGAGCCGGGCGGCGAGGCCGCGATCAAGGGCTTCTGCACGGGCGAATACGGCGTGACCTTCCCGCTCACCAGGAAGGTCCACGTGCGCGGCGCGGCCGCCCATCCGTTCTACCGGTGGGCGGCGGAGGCGGGCGGCCTCCTCAAGGCGCCGCGCTGGAACTTCCACAAATACCTGGTCTCGCCCGACGGCCGGCTGATCGACGGCTTTCCGTCCGCCATGACGCCGCGCGACCCGCGCATCATGGCGGTCATCGAGGCGAACCTGCCGACCTGAAACGCCGGCGGCCGGCCCCTTCCGGAGCCGACCGCGCGAGCCTTCGGCAACCTGTCCATCAACGGCAGTAGTAGGTCCGCCCGTCATAGCCGGTGAACGTGCCGGTCTCCGGCCGGAACGAGCGGTACTTCGACGAGCAGTACTCGTAGTAGCCCCGCGTGCCGTAGGCATAGCCGCCGGCGGGCGGAGCATCGGCGCGAGCGACCGGGCCGTTGTTTCCGAGCGAGTTGGCGATGACGCCGCCGAGAAGCGCGCCGGCCGCCAGGCCGCCGAGACCGGCCGCGAGGTCGTTGCGGTCGCGGTCGCGGCGATAGTAGCGGCGGTCGCGGTCACGATAGCGGTCGCGATCGCGCCAGGAGCGGCGGTCGTCGCGGTCCGGACGCCAATAGTCGCGGCGGTCCGTGTCGCCCCGCCGCCACCGGCGCCATTCTTCACGGCTCTGCACGGTCACGACCGGCGCGCCGTCCGCCACGGGCGCGGCCGCGCGGGCGGCTGCAGCCGGGCTCGCCGACGCCGGCGCGATGCCAGCCATGGTGGACGTGAGCACGACGGCGCCCGCCAGAAGGCCCGCCATGGCGGACCGGAGGCCGCGAACGAGGAAAGTCGGGGTATGGTGGCTCATGACGCTCTCCCTGGACATGCCCGGGCGGCTCTGGAGGGAGCCCGCGCGGCACGCCCGTTACACTCCGGCACGGCCGGAACGGTCCGGTCGTGCGCTTCTGGGAGACAACGTTCGCGAACGAAAAGAGTGCCCAAGGGGGCGCTCACGTTTGCGTTGACCGTCCGGGAGCGAGGCGCTTGCGGACGGCGGAGTTTCTCCGGCGGGGGCGCGTTCGTTCGCGCCACTCCGCCGGAGACCGGCGCTCCTCCGCACCGAAGGAAACGGGCGTCAGAACGTCGACGGCACCTCCGTCGCGAGCGCGTCGAAGCGGTCCTTGTTGAGGCAGAAGTCCGGCGCGTGTTCGACGCCGCGCAGCGTGGGCGACGCCAGGAACTCCTGGCACTGGCCGCGATCGCCGCAGCGCTCGCACAAAGCCGCCGCCTCGGCGCGCTCGGCGCCGGTGACGAGGCCGTCGATCGCGAGCGCGTGGATCATGTCGCGCATCAGGCGCGGCTCCGAGTCGGCTGCCGGCTTGTCGGTCCGTTGATCCATCATCGCCTCCGTCATGTCCGGCCCTCAGAGCCTCGATGGAGGAAAGCGTCGCGCCCTTCGGCGCTGAATGCGTTGATGTAGGTCAAGGCTGGCCCGGTCGGGACGCGATTCCGCATCGCCCGGTCCGACGCGACCCTCGACGCGACCACGGCGCCCCGGTCTGGCCAGGGCGGCACCGAGCGTGCATGGTCGGCGGACCGGACGGGCCGGGACGAGCATGGGAGGACAGGTTTGGATCAGCCGAAGCCGCGCGTCGCCATCACCTACTGCCGGCAGTGCCAGTGGCTGCTGCGGGCAGGCTGGATGGCGCAGGAGTTGTTGTCCACCTTCTCCGAGGAGGTGGGCGAGGTGGCGCTCGTTCCCGGCACGGGCGGCGTCTTCACCATCGAGGTGGACGGCGCGACCGTCTGGGATCGCAAGGCGGACGGCGGATTCCCGGGTCCGAAGGAGCTGAAGCAGCGGGTGCGCGACCGTCTCGCGCCCGATCGGGACCTCGGCCACGTGGACCGGTGAGCCGGGCGGCTCCGGATCAGAAGATCCGGATGCCGTCGAAAGCGTCCTCGTCGATGCCGAGCTTGCGCAGGGCCTGCCGCGACGGGCGGCGACCGCTGTTGATGGCGGCGGCCGAGGACCGGGCGCCGTCGAGCACGTCGACGACGGCCCGAAGGCGGCCGAGCAGGGTGAGCGGGCGGGGCTTGGTCATCGTCATCTCCTGAAGGAAACCGTGCCCTCCATATGGCGATGGTGCACCGCAGCGGAAGGCCCTGCCGGGCATGGCCTGCCATGCGCGGACCGCATGGAAAGATCTGCGGATCTTCACACATCCGTAACAGACGCCGCCGGACCGGATCGCCTGACCGCGCGGACGCGTCCGGGCCCAACGAAAAAGGCCGGCCGCACGGGAATGCGGCCGGCCCTTCGCCGAACGGTCTCGTGAGGGCGGTCAGGTCGCCCCGTTCACCACGGGCCAGACTTCCAGCGCGCCGCGGTAGATCATCTCGAGCGCCACGTAGAGGATGATCACGAGGCCCACGTAGGCGATCCAGCGGTGCTTGCTGAGGAGCCGGGCGATGAAGGTCGCCGCGAGGCCCATCAGGGCGATCGAGAGGGCGAGGCCGATCACCAGCACGGTCGGGTGCTCGCGGGCGGCGCCGGCCACGGCGAGCACGTTGTCGAGCGACATCGAGACGTCGGCGACCACGATCTGCCAGGCCGCCTGGCTGAAGGTCTTGCGCGGGATGCCGCCGGCGATCGTGCCGTCCTTGTTGAGGTCCTCGTCGGTCAGCGCCTCGGTCGCCGACTCCTCCTCGTTGTGGTGGCGCAGCTCGCGCCACATTTTCCAGCACACCCACAGCAGCAGGATGCCGCCGACGAGCAGAAGGCCGAGGATCTGCAGGAGCTGCGTGGTGACGGCGGCGAACCCGATGCGCAGGACGGTGGCGGCGATGATGCCGATGAGGATCGCCTTGTTGCGCTGATCCTTCGGCAGGCCGGCGGCGGCGAGGCCGATGACGATCGCGTTGTCGCCCGCGAGCACGAGGTCGATCGCGATCACCTGGAGGAGGGCTGTGAGCCCTTCACCCGTGAAGATTTCCATGAAAAGCCAACCCTTGTTCCTGAAGAGCGGGCTCGGCGGGTCATCACCCGTCGGACGCGCGCCGGGCCGGAGAAGGGCTGGCCGGACGGCGAGACGAAACGGGAGGGTAGGCCATGTCGAGCCGCACCGTTGCGGAGTCCAGTCCGACATCGCAGCCCGGAAAGGGACTGCCAGAGGGGCCCGGCCTGGCTTGAAGGTCCAAGAACGCCGAGCAGCAGTTCTCGTTCCCGCTGCGGTCTAGGCCCGCTCCGCGCCCGACGCAAGCCGCGTCGGGCCGGACGGCTCATATGTCGGTCGAATGTGTCCGTAGCGACACGTATGGCGCGTCCCGCATTGCTCCGCCCGCTCAGTCCGGCAGGGCGGCGCGGAGCTCCCTCAACCAGGCGTCCGCCGTGGAGTCGGACGGGGCGCGCCAGTCGCCGCGGGGGCTCAGGCTGCCGCCGGCCGACACCTTCGGGCCGTTCGGGATCGCCGACCGCTTGAACTGGCTGATGGTGAAGAAGCGGAACAGGAAGCTTTCCAGCCAGCGCCGGATGGTCGGCAGGTCGTAGGCGTTCTTCGCCTCGTCCGGAAACTCGAACGGCCACAGGCCCTCGGACCGGTCCTTCCACGCGTGCCAGGCCAGGAAGGCCACCTTGGACGGCGGCTGCCCGTAGCGCAGGATGTGGAACAGGAAGAAGTCGTGCAGCTCGTAGGGCCCGATCTTCGACTGGGTGCTCTGGATCTTTCCCTCCGCGTCCGCCGGCACCAGTTCCGGCGAGATCTCGGTGGAGAGGATGCGCGTCAGCGTGTCCGACGTGGCCTCGTCGAACTGGCCCGTGCGCACGCACCAGCGGATCAGGTACTGGATCAGCGTCTTCGGCACGCCGGTGTTGACCGCGTAGTGGCTCATCTGGTCGCCGACCCCATAGGTGCACCAGCCGAGCGCCATCTCCGACAGATCGCCCGTGCCGACCACGAAACCGCGCCGCTGGTTGGCGAGGCGGAACAGGTAGTCGGTGCGAAGCCCCGCCTGCACGTTCTCGAACGTCACGTCGTAGACCGGCTCCCCGGCCGCGAACGGATGGCCCATGTCGCCCAGCATCTGGCGCGCGGCCGGGCGGATGTCGATCTCGGCCGCCTCCACGCCGAGCGCCCGCATCAGCGCCCAGGCGTTCGCCTTCGTCTCGTCGCCGGTGGCGAAGCCCGGCATGGTGAAGCCCAGGATGGTGGACCGCGGCAGCCCCAGATGGTCGCACGCCTTGGCGGCCACGATGAGCGCGTGGGTGGAGTCGAGCCCGCCCGAGACGCCGATCACCATGTGGTCGCCCGAGGTGGACTGGAACCGCCGTGCGAGCGCCGAGACCTGGATGTTGAATGCCTCGTAGCAGTCGAGGTCCAGGTGCTCCCGGCTGTTCGGCACGTAGGGGAACCGCCGCACCGGCCGGCGCAGGCCCACGTCCGCCATGTGCGGCTCGTGGGCGAAGCGGACCCGCCGGAAGCGCGTCTCCGGGTGGCCGGCGCCGGCGGCGGCGTCGTTGAAGGTCGGCGTGCGCATGCGCTCCAGGCGGATGCGCTGGGTGTCCACGTCCGCGATGGCGAGTTGCGGCTCGCGGGCGAAGCGCTCCGACTGGGCGAGCATGTCGCCGAGTTCGTAGATCATCCCCTGGCCGTCCCAGGCGAGGTCGGTGGAGCTTTCCCCCGGGCCGGCCGCCGAATAGGCGTAGGCCGCCACCGCCCGCATGGACTGCGACGCCGACAGGAGCGCCCGGTCGAGCGCCTTGCCGACCGTGATGTTGGAGGCGGAGAGATTGCAGAGGATCAGCGCGCCCGCGAGCGCGCCGAGGGTGGAGGGCGGCGTCGGCGCCCAATAGTCCTCGCAGATCTCCACGTGGAAGATGAAATCCTTGAGGTCGCTCGCCTCGAACACGAGGTCCGAACCGAACGGCACGCGCGCGCCGAGAAGGTCGATCTGAAGCCCGGCGAGGCCCGCCCCGGAGGCGAACCAGCGCTTCTCGTAGTATTCGCGGTAGTTCGGCAGGAAGACCTTCGGCACGACGCCGAGCACCCGGCCGCGCGCCACCACCACCGCGCAGTTGTAGACCCGTCCTTCCCGGCGGAGCGGCGCCCCGAGGAGGAGCACCGTCGAAAGCCTGCGGCTCGCCTCCACCACCTGCGCCAGCGCCGCCTCGACGTCGGACAGGATGGCGTCCTGCAGGTGCAGGTCGTCCTGCGCGTAGGAACTGATCCCGAGCTCGGGAAAGACGGCGAGATCCACCGCCTCGGCGTCCGCCCGCCGGGCGAGCTCGATGGTCGCCGACGCGTTGCGGGCGGGATCGGCGGTGTGGACGTGAGGCGTCGCGGCCGCCAGCCGGACGAGGCCGTGCCGGTGGATGGAATGGAAGGGGTGCGCGACGGTCGTCTCCGGCGCCGGGCTGGTCGTCTCGCTCACCGCAGCATGTCTCCCATCATCTTGAGCGCCGTCCTCAGGCAGCCGAGGCGGACCTCGCCGCGGCCGACGTCGCCGAAATGCTCCTCCCGGTGCACCGTCTCCCGCCCCCGTCGGGCGCAGGCGAAGTGCACGAGGCCCGGTTCCCCGTCGCGTCCCGCCGAGCCGGCGTAGCCGGTCGTCGAGATGGCGATGTCCGCGCTCGAACGGGCGAGCGCTCCCTCGGCCATGGCCACCGCCACCGACCTGGACACGACCCCCTCCGCCTCGATCATCTCCGCCGGCACGCCGAGGAGCGCGGTCTTGGCCTCTTCCGTATACACCACGAATCCCACCAAGAAGGCATGGGAACAGCCCTCCACGTCGGTGAGCAGCGACGCGATCAGCCCGCCGGTGCAGCTTTCCGCGGTCGCGAGGGTCAACGCCTGTTCGCAGGCGGTCTGCAGCACCCGCCGGGTGTCGCGCTCGACGTCGTCAGGGAGAACGCTGGACAGGGTTTCGGTCACGGGCTTGGTCCTCCGGTGGAGACGGCAACACTCTCCGAACGCGCGTGGCCATGGAGTGTTCGCCTGTCGCGCCGGAGAGACGCGTGAGATCCGATGCACCCGGCGCGCTGCGCCTCGACCGGGCAGGCGCTGCCTGAGATCTCGGCATGGTTACCGGAACGGATGTGTGAGCGGCCGAAACAGACGCCGGTCGTCCGGCGTCCCGCGGCCGTCATCCGCGCCGCTCCGGGCCGAACAGCCTGCCATCCGCCGGTCATGGCAAGGTTTCTGCATTCCATGCGCCGTCCATGCACACCTCCACCAAAGGGCGGGGCAATGAAGTCGAAGATCGTATCGCCGACCGGTAGCGAACAGACCGCAGCGGCCGCAAAGGATTTCACCCGGCGTCAGCTCCTCCAGACCACGGCTGCGTTCGGCGCCGTGGCGGCGGCCGGGCCGTGGATCGTCCGCGACGCCTTCTCGTCGTCCGGCGAGATCAACCTCCTGGTCTGGAGCGACGAGCTCCCCGATCCGGTGATCCCTGAGTTCACCAAGAAGACCGGCATCAAGGTCAACACCACCCCGTTCTCCCAGAACGAGGAGCAGATCAACAAGCTGCAGGCGACCGGCGGCGATGGCTTCGACCTCTGCCAGCCCACCCGCGATCGGGCGCCGCAGTTCCAGGAACTCGGCATCCTGGCCCCCTTCGACACCAATCGGATCAGCATGGACGCCCTGCTGCCGGCCATGCTGGAGGGCTCCACCAGCGTGTGGACCTGGGATGGCGGCCTCTATCACGTGCCGCACTGCTGGGGCTCGGAAGCCATCTCCTGGCGGACCGACCTCACCACGCTCGACTACGCGACGCTCTCCTACGGGTCGCTCTGGAGCGAGGAGTACAAGGGCAAGATGCAGGGGCGGCCGCACTCGCTCCTCCTCGGCATCGGGCTCTGGATGGACGCCACCGGCAAGCTGCCGTCCAACCGCATGCTCGACGCGTTCAAGGACGAGGAGTCGTTCAAGAGGATCTACGACGTGATCCTGCCCTTCGCGATCGAGAAGAAGAGCTGGGTCAAGCAGTTCTGGGACAGCGCCGACAACACCAAGTCCGGCTTCATGGAAAACGGCGTCGTCATCGGCCAGACGTGGGATGGCCCGCCGCTCAGCCTCAAGAAGGAAGGCAAGCCCGTCTCCTACATGGCGCCCCAGGAAGGCGCGATCGCCTGGATCGACGGGTGGGCGATGACGGCCGCCGCCAAGAACGTGGACCAGATCTACGAATGGCTGAAGCACGTCCACACGCCGGAGATCTCCGCCGCCGTCGCCGACGGCTCGGGCTACAACCCGGTCGTGAAGGGCTCCGACGCGCTTCTCTCCGACGTCGCCAAGAAGAACTTCCAGGAGGCCTATCCGGGCGACGCCCTGTCGAAGCTCTGGAACCGGCCGCCGGAGCCGTCCTGGTACGCCGACCTGCGCACCCAGTACGCGGAGAAGTTCAAGGCCGCCTGATCGGCGTGCGCCGAGCATCCGCCGATCTGCCGGCCCGTCATCGCGCGGGCCGGCGCCGCCAGTCCCGCATTCCTGTCCCCCGGAGCATCATGGCCGCCGCGGTCGATCTGTCCCACGTCACCATCCGGTTCGGCGACTTCACGGCCGTGGACGACGCCACCCTCTCCATCGAGCCGGGCGAGTTCTTCAGCTTCCTCGGCCCGTCCGGCTGCGGCAAGACCACCCTCCTGCGCACCATTTCCGGCTTCATCGAACCGACAGAGGGCGTCGTGCGCATCGGCGGAGAGGACATGAAGGGCAGGGGCCCGAACGCCCGCCCGACGGCGCTCATCTTCCAGAACCTCGCGCTCTTTCCGATGATGTCGGTGGCCGACAACATCACCTACGGGCTTCGCGTCCGGGGCGTGTCCCGGGCGGAGCGCCGGAAGACCGCCGAACGGCTGCTCGACCTGATCGCGCTTCCCGGCAGCGCCGACAAGCGGATCGACGAACTCTCGGGCGGCCAGAAGCAGCGTGTCGCGATCGCGCGGGCGCTCGCGGTCGAGCCGAAGGTTCTGCTTCTCGACGAGCCGCTGTCGGCTCTCGATCTCAAGCTCCGCCAGCACATGCGCAACGAACTCCGCGCCATCCAGCGGCGGGTCGGCATCACCTTCATCTACATCACCCACGACCAGGGCGAGGCGCTGACCATGTCGGACCGCGTCGCGGTCATGAACCGTGGGGTGATCGAGCAGATCGCGGACGGCCGCACCCTCTACACGGCGCCCCGCACGGCGTTTGTGGCCTCCTTCGTGGGCGAGAACAACGGCTTCCCGGGCCGGGTCTCGGCCGTCGATGGCGAGATCGCCGCGGTGGAGACCGCGGTCGGCGTCCTCAGGGGCCGGAACCTGCGCAAGCTGCGAGTCGGTTCCGACGCGGTGCTCTACGTCCGGCCGGAGGCGCTCGTCATCGGCCGCGGTTCCGAGCTCTTCGCCGGCGTCGCCCAGACCGCCGCATTCGAGGGCACGCTCACCCATGTGACGTTCGCGACCCGCGGCGACCGGCCGGTGACGCTCACCGCGGCCGGGCGGGCGGCGGAAGCGATACCGTCCGAGGGCGAGGAGGTCGTGCTCGGCTTCGACCCCGCATCGGCCCTCGTGGTGCCGGCGGAAGGCGGCGCCCATGCATAGTTCCGTCGGCAAGGTCCTCATCTTCGCCCTGCCGGTGGTGGTGATCGCCTGGTTCTGGGCCACCGCCCTGATGGAGCGGCGGCGGCTCGGATCGCTCGCCCCGCTCGGCTTCGTCCAGCGCAACGGCGTCGCCGTCGCGACCTATCTGGTGCTGGCGGTCGCCCTCTGGGCCGTGGTGATGATCGTGCTGCCGCAGCTCTTCATGGTGGACCTGTCGTTCCGGCCGAAGCTGCCGCCGCCGCAGGTCGGCGGCGAGAAGGACGTCTACACGCTCGCGAACTACCGCTACTTCCTGTTCGGCTCCGCGACCGACACGTCGTCCTGGAACACCACCCACCTGCAGGCTTTCGGCCTCACCATCGTGGCGTCGGTGCTGATCACCGCCTTCAACTTCGCGCTCTGCTACCCGCTCGCCTTCCACATGGCGAAGGCGGCGCCCGCCGCGCGGGTGCGGCTGCTCATGCTGCTCCTGATCGCGCCCTACTGGGTCAACGAGATCCTTCGCGCCTTCGCGTTCCGCATCCTCCTCGGCTCCGGCGGCGTGCTCAACCAGGCGCTCCTCGGCCTCGGGCTGATCGCCGAGCCGATCGACTTTCTCGGCCTCGACGTCGGGCTCTACGCCGGTCTTTCCTACGCCTACCTGCTCCTGATGATCTTCCCGCTCTACAACGCCATCGAAAGCTTGGACACGAACCAGATCGAGGCGGCGCGCGACCTCGGCGCACCCTGGTGGCACATCCACCTCTTCGTCGTCATGCCGCACGCCAAGCCCGGCATCGCCAGCGGCTGCACCCTGGTGTTCATGCTGACGGCCGGCGCGCTCGCCGCGCCGCTGGTCCTCAGCGGACCGCGGACCCTGTGGTTCACGCCCATCGTCTACGACCGCTTCTATCAGGCGTTCAATTGGCCCCAGGGCGCCGCCTACGCCTTCATCCTGCTGATCGCCTGCATCGTCTTCGTGCTCACCGTCATGCGGCTCGGCCGGCTCACCCTCGGGGAGATCACCCGATGAGCGCCGGCGCCGTCGGCCGGGCGATCCTCGGCCTCTACATCGCGATCTTCTTCGTCTACCTGTTCGCCCCTCTGGCGATCATGGGCATCACCGCCTTCAACAGCTCCACCTATCCGGCGGTGGTGCCGTTCGAGGGCTTCACGTTGAACTGGTTCGCCGCCCTCCTGACCGACGGCGAGATGCTGACCGGCCTCCGGACCAGCCTCTGGATCGGCCTCCTGGTCGTCCTGGTCTCGGTGCCGACCGGCCTTGCCGGCGCGCTGGTGATGACGCAGATCCACGCCCGCGCCCGCTCGCTCTACTACCTGGTGGTGGTCTCGCCGGTGCTGACGCCGGGGGTGATCATCGGCATCTCCACCGTGGTCTTCTGGCGCGACGTCACCACCATCACCGGCCTCAAGGGTCTCTACGACGGGATCCTGATGACCGTCCTGGCGCAGTCGAGCTTCATCTCCGCCTACTGCATGCTGATCTTTCTCGCCCGCCTGCAGCGGTTCGACCGCGCGCTGGAGGAGGCGGCGCTCGACCTCGGCGCCACGCACACCCAGGTGTTCCGCGACGTCCTGCTGCCGTTCCTGATGCCGGCGGTGGTGTCGGCGGCGGCGATCGCCTTCCTGTCGTCGTTCGAGAACTACAACACGACCACGTTCGCCATCCTGGCCGACAAGACGCTGACCACCGTGCTCGCCGGCCGTGTCCGCCAGGGCACGACCCCGGCGCTCAGCGCGCTCGCCGTGCTGATCGTGGCGGTCACAGTGGCGGGCGCCGTTCTCTACGAGATCCTGAAGCGCCGCGAGGACGCGCGCGCCAGGGTTCGCCGCAAGGCCGCCCAGGCGGCGGACGACGCCGGCCTGGTCCCCGTCGCGACATGACCCCTCGCTTGAACCTCCCCATTTTCAGCCCGCCGGAGATACCGCCATGCTCGCCAATTCCCATGATCTGATGGACCGTGAGAGCCTCATCCACCAGCAGACCAACCTCGCCGACCACCGGGAGCACGGCGGGACGCTGATGGCGCGCGGGGAGGGGATCTGGGTCTACGACGAGACCGGCAAGAAGTATCTGGAGGCGATGGCGGGCCTCTGGTGCGCGTCGCTGGGCTTCTCGGAGAAGCGTCTCGCGGACGTCGCCTACAAGCAACTCCTGGAGCTTCCCTACTATCACACCTTCTTCGGCAAGGGGAACGTGACCGCCGTGGAGCTGGCGGCGAAGCTTCTGTCCATCGCGCCGGTGCCGATGTCGAAGGTGCTCTTCCAGTGTTCGGGCTCGGAGGCGAACGACACCGCCATCAAGCTCGTCTGGTACTATCACAACGCGATTGGCAAGCCGCAGAAGAAGAAGATCATCGGCCGGGTGCGCGGCTACCACGGCAACACCATCGCGGCGGTCTCCGCGTCCGGCCAGCCGCACATGCACACGGACTTCGACGCCCCGCTGTCGCTCTTCAAGCACACGGACAACCCGCACTACTACCGCTTCCACGAGGAGGGCGAGAGCGAGGAGGCGTTCGCCACCCGCATGGCCGACAACCTGGAGAAGCTGATCCTCGCCGAGGGGCCGGAGACCATCGGGGCCTTCTTCGCCGAGCCGGTCCAGGGCGGCGGCGGCGCGCTGACGCCGCCGGCCACCTACTTCGAGAAGGTCCAGGCGATCCTGGAGAAGTACGAGATCCTGTTCCTCGCCGACGAGGTGATCTGCGGCTTCGGCCGCACCGGCGAGATGTGGGGCACCACCACCTACGGGCTGAAGCCGGACATGCTGTCCTGCGCCAAGGCCCTGTCGGCCTCCTACCAGCCGATCTCGGCGCTGATGATTTCCGAGAAGATCGACCGGGCGCTCGTCGCCCAGTCGGCCAAGCTCGGCACCTTCGGCCACGGCTACACCTACGGCGGCCACCCGGTCGCCTGCGCCGTCGCCTTGGAAACATTGAAGATCTACGAGGAGCGGGACATCGTCGGCCATGTGAAGCGGGTGTCGAAGCCCTTCCTCGACGGCCTGATGGCGCTGAAGGACCACCCCCTCGTCGGGGATGTCCGCGGCATCGGCCTCATCGCCGGGGTCGAGCTGATGGCGGACAAGTCCACCCGGACGCCGTTCGCGCCGGAGCAGAAGGTGGCGATCCGGGTGCAGGACGCCTGCGCCGAGCATGGGCTGATCGTGCGCGCCATCACCGACCGCATCGCCTTCACGCCGCCGCTGATCATCACCGAGGCGGAGGTCGAGGAGATGCTCGCCCGCTTCAGGAAGGGCCTGGACGACGTCTGGGCGAGCCTCCAGTCCTGAAGGCGGGTATAACGTCTCCCCGACGATGGCCGGCCGTCCTCACGGATGGTCGGCGGTCCTCGCCTGTTCCCGACCGGGCCGCCCGACCCGGTCCCGCGCCCATCCAGGATCGATCCCATGGACTATGTTCGCTTCGGCCAGACCGGCCTCAAGGTTTCGCGCATCTGCCTCGGCTGCATGAGCTACGGCGATCCCACCCGCGGCAACCACTCCTGGGTCCTTTCGGAAGAGGAAGGCAAGCCATTCTACCGCCGGGCGGTGGAGGCGGGGATCACTTTCTTCGACACCGCGAACGTCTACTCCATCGGGGCCAGCGAGGAGATACTCGGCAGGGCCTTGAAGGATCTCGTCAAACGGGACGAGGTGGTGATCGCCACCAAGGTGCACGGCCGGATGCGGGACGAGCCGAACGGCGGCGGGCTTTCGCGCAAGCACATCATGGGGGAGATCGACGCCAGCCTGAAGCGGCTCGGCACCGACTATGTGGACCTCTACCAGATCCACCGCTGGGACCCGGAGACCCCTGTCGAGGAGACGCTCGAGGCCCTGCACGACATCGTAAAGGCCGGAAAAGCAAGGTATATCGGCGCTTCCTCCATGGCCGCCTGGCAGTTCATGAAGGCGCTCGGGATCCAGCGGCAGAACGGGTGGGCGCGGTTCGTTTCCATGCAGAACCACGTAAACCTCCTCTACCGGGAGGAGGAGCGGGAGATGCTGCCGCTTTGCCGCTCGGAGGGGATCGCCGTGATCCCGTGGTCGCCGCTCGCCCGCGGTCGGCTGACCCGGCCCTATTCGGCGGAGCCGATGACGGAGCGGGCCGGCACCGACAAGGTGGACAAGATGCTCTACGAGAAGACCGAGGCGGCGGACCGCGCGGTCATCGAGGCGGTCGGGAAAGTGGCGGAATCCCGCGGACTTGGCCGCGCCCAGGTGGCGCTCGCCTGGCTTCTGGCGAAACCCGGCGTGACCGCGCCGATCATCGGGGCGACGAAGATGTCCCACCTGGACGACGCCCTCTCGGCGCTCGGGGTGACGCTGTCGGCGGAGGACATCGCGGCCCTGGAGGCGCCCTACGTCCCCCATCCGGTGGCGGGCTGGTCCTGACGGGCTGGCTAACCGCGACCGAGCGGGTGTAGTGTTCCGCCCGACGGGGGCGCGCGCGGCGACATCGC
The DNA here is from genome assembly GCF_013839525.1 of Chthonobacter rhizosphaerae. Taxonomy (GTDB): domain Bacteria; phylum Pseudomonadota; class Alphaproteobacteria; order Rhizobiales; family Pleomorphomonadaceae; genus Chthonobacter; species Chthonobacter rhizosphaerae. The sequence continues at coordinate 36,515 of NZ_JACDIS010000010.1, read as the reverse complement.
CGACGTCGCCCACATCCCGATCCGAAGGCCGCGTTTCCGCGGCCCGGCGGTCCGGCTTGTGGGCGACATCGGGCCACATCGCGGGTTGATGGCCACTTTGACGTGGGACCATGTCGGGGACCATGTGGAGCGGCCTTCGAACCCGCGGCGTCGGGCTCCTTTCGTCGTCAGTCCCATCGTCGACGCCCGGATCGGCCCCCGCCCGTCGACCATGGGCAGCCGGAGGCAGCCATGGATATCCACCCCGCCGGAACGCGACCGACCAGGGTCGCGCCCACCGCCTGGTTCACCGGACAGGTCTGGCAGGACCCCATCGTGGACGCGCCGGAGCCCGCCCGCGTCCACGCGGTGTCGGTCACCTTCGCGCCGGGCGCCCGGACCCACTGGCACACCCACCCGCTCGGCCAGACCCTTCTGGTGACCACCGGCCATGGCCTCGTCCAGGTCTGGGGAGAGGCCATCCGGTCCATCCGGGCCGGGGACACGGTGTGGATCGCGCCCGGGGAGAAGCACTGGCACGGCGCCGCGCCGGACACCGCCATGACTCATATCGCCATCCACGAGGCGGTGAACGGGTCCTATGCGGACTGGCTGGAAGCGGTGACGGACGCCCAGTACGGGGCGGTTCGCGCCGGCGCCTGACCGGACCCGGACCATATCGGACGGCTTCCTCGAACGGTGCTCAAGGTCCTGGAGCGCCGGCGGGTGGAGCATTCTCCGATCATGTCGCATGACCTGATCGCCGAGAGAATGCTTCAGCTTGTTGAATCTGGAGCGATGTCTCGTCGACCTGACGAGTCCGTCAGGATCTGAAAGCGCTCCGGTCGCGCATTTTCAGCCGGCCGTATCTATCCCGCCTCATTGCAGACTGTTCGGTGATTGTGTCGGCAAACCGGTGTGAAGCGCCGTCATTCTCTTCGATCAGTTTCCGTCTCGTTCCGATCCGGCGCAGAAATCTGAAGAATAAACGTCGACGGCTCAGCTCAAGGTCGCGACGAAACGGTGAAAGTTCCTCGGAACGATCTGGTAGAGCCCCCGGTTATACATGGCGATGCGGGTGTCGGATCACGCCGACGCCGCTCCGGTGCCTGAATGCGCCAGTGGCGCATTCAACTGCCGGACGCGGGACCGCGGCTACTCTGCGGCGGTCTGTCCGGATTCACCGGCCCGACCGATCCGACACGCGAGACGCGGACGCCGCATCGGGACACGACAAAGAACACGGAGACACGGGATGAAGCGTCAGTCAGTTCTCCTCGCAGGCATCGCCTTCCTGACACTCGGCGTCGGTTCGGCCGCGGCCGACTGTGCCCAGGAGCTTGCTCAGTTCACCTCCAACAACAGCCAGGCGACCGGCAGCATTTCCAAGGACGGCAAACTGGCGCCGCTCCAGACCCCGGACGACGCGTCCGGCAATCAGGGCGGCCAGGCCGCCTCGACCGGCGCCGCGTCGGGCTCCGGCTCGGCGAGCGCCTCCGGCGGGTCCGAGGATCTGGCGCAGACCGGCGACGCCGGCCAGGTGTCGAAGGACGGCAGCACCATGCCGCTCGCCGGTGCCGAAGGCGGCGGTGACCGCGAGCGCGCCGTTTCCGGCCAGGACGCCCAGGCCCAGCAGCAGGGCGACACCACGGCGGCCGCGAGCGCCCAGGGCGAAGGCTCGGCCAGCGGCTCCACCGCCACCGGCACCATGGCGGCGGCCGGCACCTCCGGCTCCGCGGAAGGCACCACCACCCAGCCCGGCATGTCCGACGCCAGCGGCGGCGGCAATGCCCAGATGGCCGCCCTGCAGCGCGCCCGCGACGCGCACGCCCGCGGCGACGAATCCGCCTGCATGGAAGCCCTTCAGGAAGCCCGCTCGGCCCAGTGAGGCCGAGCGGCGACGAGCATCCCGGCCCGGTTCCTCCCTGCCGCGGCCGCCCCTCGGATGCCCCTCGCGAGGCCCGCCGGCTCCCCAGCCGGCGGGCCTTCGCGCGTTCGGGGGGTGGGGGAGAGACGCGGGTGGTGCGGAGGGAGGGGAAGGCGTGGGTGGTGCGCCTACGCGCACCATGACGGGGAACGGGGGTGAGGGGGGGAGGGGAATGCGTGGGTGGTGCGCCTGCGCGCACCATGACGGGGAAAGGGGGTGAGGGGGTGAGGGGGTGAGGGGGCGAGCGTGTGAGGCATGAGGCATGAGGCATGAGGCATGAGGCATGAGACATGAGACATGAGGGGTGCGCCCCCTCCACCTTTGCCGTCATCCCGGCGAAAGCCGGGATCCAACCGTCGGTGACCTCAACCGCTCCGGCGCGGGTGATCCCGCAGTCGGTTGGGCCCCGGCGTTCGCCGGGGTGACGCGTTGGGGATAACGGGGAGGGCGAATGACGGGCGTCTAGCTGCCCCCCCAGCCTCCGCCTACTCCACCTCGGCCGCCCCTTCCACCTCGGCCGCCCCTTCCACCTTTGCCGTCATCCCGGCGAAAGCCGGGATCCAACCGTCGGTGACCTCAACCGCCACGGCGCGGGTGATTCCGCAGTCGGTTGGGCCCCGGCTTTCGCCGGGGTGACGGGTTGGGGATGCCGGGGAGGGTGAATGACGGGCGTCTAGCTGCCCCCCAGCCTCCGCCTACTCCACCTCCGCCGCCCCCTCCACCTTCGCCACTCAATCGACCTTCGCCGCACACTCCACCTTTGCCACCCAATCCACCTTCGCCACTCAATCCACCTTCGCCACTCAATCGACCTTCGCCACCCAATCGACCTTCGCCACCCAATCGACCTTCGCCACTCAATCGACCTTCGCCGCCCCCTCCACCTTTGCCGTCATCCCGGCGAAAGCCGGGATCCAGCCGTCGGTGATCTCAACCGCCACGGCGCGGGTGATCCCGCAGTCGGTTGGGCCCCGGCTTTCGCCGGGGTGACGCGTTGGGGATACCGGGGAGGGTGAATGACGGGTGTTCGCTTGCCAATCCCGCCTTCGGCTTGCTCGATCGACCGCCGGCGGCTTTGACGTCCGACCTGGTCGTCGCCGGGAGCGGAGGCGGGCGGGGTCTTCCCTATTCGCCCATGGTCTCGACCGAGGCGGTGCCGAGGGCGTCGCCGCCTTCCTCGAAGGCGGTGGTCACCTCGACGACGCGGTCGGGGTAGAAGCCGTTGAAGTGGGTGCGGAGCGCCAGGGAGTAAGCGCCGATGTGGCCGATCTCGATCCAGTCGCCGGTGTCGACGGTCTCCGGCAGCCAGAAGGGGCGGGACAGGATGTCGACGCTGTCGCAGGTGGCGCCGCAGACCTTGAAGGGGACGAGCGTGTTCGGATCGCCGGTGCGGCGGCGGCGCGCCGGGTCGGGAATGTGGCGGGCGGGGAGGGTGAGCTTGCCGGTCCAGCTGTCGGAGAGCGACGCCCAGATGCCGTCGTTGATGTAGAGGCGGCGGCCCTTCTTCAGGAGCACGCGCACGACCAGGGACAGGCAGTGGGCGACCACCACGCGGCCGGGCTCGGCGACGAGCGGCACGTCGGAAAAGCCCCAGTCGTCGATGTCGGAGCGGATCTGCTCCATGAGCGCCGGCAGGGTCGGCATGCCGTTGTCGCGCTTGCGCGGGTCCTGGCCGTAGACGGCCGGGAAGCCGCCGCCGATGTCGAGGCCGGCGAGCGGCACGCCGGCGCGGGACCGGACCCAGGAGGCGGAGGCGAGGGCGCGCTCGTAGGTGTCCGGATCCTCGATCTGGCTGCCCACGTGGAAACAGAGGCCGCAGCGGAAGCCGAGGTTGTGGATGCGCTCCAGGAGTTCCACCGCGTGGCCGGGCGCGGCGCCGAACTTCTTGGACAGTTCGTAGGCCGCATGGCCCTTGGTGGCGATCCGCACGAAGAGGGTGATCTCCGTGGGGTCGAGGTCGAGGGCGCGCACGATCCTGAGGATCTTCGCCACCTCGTCCTCGTGGTCCACGGCGAGGACCCGGATCCGGTATCTCTCGAACGCGAGGCGGATGTCCGACTGGGCCTTGACCGGGTGCATGTAGAGCATCTCGGCATTCGGCGCGACCGCCTTCACGGCGGCGAACTCGGCCGGGGACGCCACGTCGAAACAGTCGTAGCCGAGATCCGCGAGGGTCTGGAGCACGAAGGGTTCGCCGTTGGTCTTCACCGCGTAGGCCGTCTTGCCCGGAAACATGTCCCGGAAGGCGCGCGCGTCGGCCTCCAGGACACCCCTGTGGAAGCAGTAGACCGGATGGTCCGGCCGCTCGGCGAGAGCCATGTCGCGCGCGCTCGGGAAGACGTCCATGCTCACCTCGTCTCTCTCCTCGTTCGTCCGTGTTGGACCTCAGGGAGATGACGATCCGGTGACAGGACCGGTTCCTTGCGGCCGTTTCAGCGCGCCACCACGGCGCGACGGGGAATTTCCACACGGAAGGTGGCGCCTTCGCCCTCGCTGCCCCGGGCGTCGATGGTCCAGCCGTGCCGCTCGCAGACCTTGGCGCAGATGGCGAGGCCGATGCCGCTGCCCGGATAGCGCTTCTCGGTGTGGAGGCGCCGGAACGGCTCGAAGATGAGGACGGCGTGCTCGGGGGCGAAGCCGATGCCGTTGTCCTCCACCTCCAGGACAGCCGGGCCGGAGGGGGTCGGCCGGCCGAGCCGGAGGGTGAGGGCGGGCGGGCGGTCCGGATGGGCGTACTTGAGGGCGTTGACGACGAGGTTCTCGACCAGCTGGCGGACCTGGGTCGGATCGGCCCGGACGACCAGCGGGTCCATTCGGTCCGCCACGGCGACGGTTGCGTCCGGCCGTGCGCTGAGGACCTCGGCGACGGTCTCCCGCACCAGATGGTCGAGGGGCACGGACTGGGGCTCGATCGGCTTGTGGGCGAGGCGCGACCAGGCGAGGAGGTCCTTGATGAGGCGGCTCGCCCGGCGGGCGGACTCGCGGATGACCTCGGCCGCGTAGGTGACGTCCGCCGCGTTGCCGGTGGCGAGGCCCTCGCCGAGGATGTCCGCGAAGGTGCCGATCTTGCGCAGCGGCTCCTGCAGGTCGTGGGACGCGATGAAGGTGAACTGGTTGAGGCCCTCGTTGGCGCGGGCGAGCGCCTGCTCCTTCTCGATCAGTTCGGTGACGTCCGTGGCGAGCACGAGGAGGCGCGGCTCGGCGGTGGCCGGATCCGGGAAGGGGATGCGGTCGGCGCGCATCCAGCGGACCTGGCCGTCGGCGTCCTCCCAGCGCTCCAGGTGGCCGAGGCGGGAAACGCCTTCGGCCAGGGTCTCCATGTCGAGCGCGACGCTCTCGGCCGGGGCTTCCAGGGCGCGGGCCGCGGCGTTGGCCATCAGGGCGCGACCGTCCGGCGCGCGGGTGAGCACGTGGGCGGGCACGTTCTCCAGCACCACCTGGAGCTCCGCCCGGCGGCGGTTGAGCGCGGCCATCTGGTCGTGCCGCTCGAACACGAAGGCCATCCACTGGGCGAGGAGGCGCTGCAGGGTGATCTCGTTCGGCCGGAACGGGCGGGTGCGGGGCGACAGGCCGCAGAACATGACCGTGCCGTAGATGGCGCCCGCCACCTCGATCCGCTGGCCGATGAAACTCTTGATGGGGCGCTCGGCGCCGGCGATCGGGGACGGGATGGCGCGGCCGGACAGGTCCTCGATGGCGACCGGCTCGTTGTGGTCGTGGGTCATGGCGCCGAGCGTCTCCTCGGCGGGGATGCGCGAGAAGGGCAGGCGGACCTCTCCGTCGCGGGCCTGGACGTGCTCCACCTCGAACACGCCGTCGATGAACCGGCCGATGCCGGCGACGTCCATGTCGAAGAAGTCGAGGCCGATGGCGAGGAGCGCCGTGACGGTGTCGGCGAGGGAGGCGGAGCGGCTGTTGGCGGTGGAGACCATGCGCTCCAGGGCCGCCTGGTAGCGCCGCTCGTCGGCGACGTCGTGGCCCTGGGGATCGGCGGGGCGGGATGGCGGGGCGGGAGGACGGGTCATCGGGCGGGTCCGGGCCGAGGAAGGGCGGGCGGAAGAAGGGCGGGCGGCGGGAGCGGCATGGGGTCGCCGAGGGGGCGGGGACGGGCGGTCCGCGGCGGTGCGGACTTGCACGACTGCCCGGCAGCGGTTTTCATGCGCGGCTCCTCAGGTCCCACCTCCGGCGAGGCTTCGCGATGCTGTCCGTGCTCGATCTCCTGCGTGACCTCGATTCCGGCCGCCTGACGATCCAGGGGATCTTCGACCGTGTCGAAGAGGCGATCGACCGGCGCGAGAAGACCGTGAAGGCCTTCGCGCATCTCGACCTCGCCAGCGCGCACAAGCGCTCCAGCAACGCGGTCGGGGGAGCGTTGGCCGGACTGCCGTTCGGCGTCAAGGACATCATCGACACGGCCGAGATGCCGACCGAGTACGGCTCGCCCATCTGGGCGGACTGGCGGCCGCGGGCGGACGCGCCGGTGGTGACGCTGGCGAAGCGGGCGGGCGCCGTGGTGCTGGGCAAGACGCGGACGACCGAGCTCGCCCACATGCACCCGACGGTGACCACGAACCCGCACGACCCGGCGCGCACGCCGGGCGGATCGTCGTCCGGGTCGGCGGCGGCGGTGGCGGCCGGGATGGTGCCGTTCGCGTTCGGGACGCAGACGGCGGGTTCGACCATCCGGCCGGCGGCCTTCTGCGGCATCGCCGGCGTGAAGCCGTCGTTCCGGCTGCTGCCGACGGTGGGCGTGAAGACCTTCTCTTGGCACCTGGACACGGTGGGCCTGTTCGCGCCCCACGTGGCGGACTGCGCCTTCGTGCTGTCGGCGATCACCGGCCGGGCGCTGCGGGTCGACACCAAAAACTTCGGCGCGCCGCGGATCGGCTTCGTGCGCACGCACCGATGGGACGAGGCGGAGCCGGAGATGCGCCGGGCTCTGGAGAGCGTCGCCCGGCGGGCGACGGCGCGCGGCGCGACGGTGGTGGACGTGACGCTGCCGAGCCTCTTCGCCGAGGCGGCCGACGCCCACCGGATCATCAACGATTTCGAGGGGGCGGAATCGCTCGCCTGGGAGTACGACACCCACGGGGCGGCGCTCTCGCCGGAGCTGCGGGCGGTGCTCGACCACGGCCGGCACCTGGACCCGACCGCCTATGACGCGGCCCGCTCCACCGCCCACGCGGCCCGGCGCAAGTTCGCCGACGCGTTCGAGGACGTGGACGTGCTTTTGACGCCTTCCGCGCCGGGCGCGGCCCCGGAGGGGCTGGGCTCCACCGGCAACCCGAAGTTCAACGCGCTGTGGACGCTGCTCGGGGTTCCTTGCGTCAACGTGCCGGGGTTGGTGGACGGATCGGGCCTGCCGCTCGGGGTGCAGATCGTCGCGCCGTTCGGCAAGGACCGCACCGCGCTCGCCGCGGCGGACTGGCTGGAGCGGGCGCTGGCGCGCGGGTGACGTGGAGCCGGTGCGGGCTGAGGACGAGGGCGGGCGGGGCTTTGAAACGGCCGCGGCCTCTGCTACATTTACGGAGTGGAACGGGCAGCGCGAACCGCCCGCTCCTTTGATCAACTACGCAAGTGAATGCGGACCGTTATGCTCCAGCGGCCCGCAAATCTCGCAAGTGTGATCTCCAACTTCCATCGCATTTGCGACATCGGTCAGACTCCTGCTCGAAGCCGCTCCCCGTCGCCGGGGGGCGGCGGTCGGCGAGGCCTTCGCCTTGGCCGGGGTGGCCCGTCCTCCCCGGTCGCGCCGCTGGTTCGGCGCGCCTGCTTCCGCCCGAGCGGAACGAAGCTCGAACATGAGCTGTTTCTTGTAAAATATACGAATCAGCATTCTCGGCCGTGGCGCGACGGGGGCGCGCCGCGCCGCCGTGTCGCGTGGTTCGGAGTCGGCTAACGTCTAAAGTGCCCGGGCTTCGCATCTGCGGTATGCGTGGGCTTGGCAAGAAACGGCGTCGACCAATCGACAGGCGAGGGAAGCGGAATGAAGGACGTGCTCGAGGAACTCGATCGGCGCCGGAACGCGGCGCGCATGGGCGGCGGCGAGCGCCGGATCGAGGCGCAGCATGCCAAGGGCAAGCTGACCGCGCGCGAGCGCATCTCCATTCTTCTCGACGAGGGCTCCTTCGAGGAGTTCGACATGTTCGTCGAGCACCGCTGCGCCGACTTCGGCATGGCCGAGCAGAAGATCTCCGGCGACGGCGTCGTGACCGGCTGGGGCACGGTGAACGGCCGCGTGGTGTTCGTGTTCGCCAAGGACTTCACCGTGTTCGGCGGCTCGCTGTCCGAGGCGCACGCCGAGAAGATGGTGAAGATCCAGGACATGGCGCTGAAGAACCGCGCCCCGATCATCGGCCTGTTCGACGCCGGCGGCGCCCGCATCCAGGAGGGCGTGGCGGCGCTCGCGGGGTATGGCGCGGTGTTCGAGCGCAACGTGCGCGCCTCCGGCGTGATCCCGCAGATCTCGCTGATCATGGGCCCGTGCGCGGGCGGCGACGTCTATTCGCCGGCCATGACGGACTTCATCTTCATGGTGCGCGACACGTCCTACATGTACGTGACCGGCCCGGACGTGGTGAAGACCGTCACCAACGAGACCGTGACCCACGAGCAGCTGGGCGGCGCGTCCATCCACACCACCAAGTCGTCGATCGCGGACGGCGCGTTCGAGAACGACATCGAGGCGCTGGTGGAGATGCGCCGGCTGATCGACCTCCTGCCGTCGAACAACCAGGCGGACCTGCCCGAGATCGAGTGCCACCACGACGCCGAGGCGATCGACAAGTCGCTCGACACGCTGATCCCGGACAACGCCAACAAGCCCTACGACATGAAGGAGCTGATCCTGAAGACGCTCGACGAGGGCGAGTTCTTCGAGATCCAGGGCTCCCACGCCCGGAACATCATCACGGGCTTCGGCCGCATGGAGGGGCGCACCGTGGGCGTGGTGGCGAACCAGCCGATGGTGCTCGCCGGCGTGCTCGACAGCGACGCGAGCCGCAAGGCGGCGCGCTTCGTGCGGTTCTGCGACTGCTTCAACATCCCGATCGTGACCTTCGTGGACGTGCCGGGCTTCCTGCCGGGCACCGCGCAGGAATACGGCGGCCTGATCAAGCACGGCGCCAAGCTGCTGTTCGCCTACACCCAGGCGACCGTCCCCAAGGTGACGGTGATTACCCGCAAGGCCTACGGCGGCGCCTACGACGTGATGGCGTCCAAGCACATCGGCGGCGACATCAACTACGCCTGGCCGACGGCCGAGATCGCCGTGATGGGCGCCAAGGGCGCGGCCGAGATCCTGTACCGGTCGGACCTCTCCGACCCGGAGAAGATCGCGGCCCGCATCAAGGAATACGAGACCCGCTTCGCCAACCCGTTCGTGGCCGCCGAGCGCGGCTACATCGACGAGGTGATCTTCCCGCACTCCACCCGCCGCCGCGTGGCGCGGGCGCTCCGGCTGCTGCGCAACAAGCACATGGAGCAGCCGTGGAAGAAGCACGACAACATCCCGCTGTGAGGGGGTGGGTGGTCGATAGGATCGCCCCGGAAGGCCGGGATGGTCCGCCTCCGGGCCTGATGGTCAGGTGAGGCGGGCCGCCGTTGCGGCGGCGGGCGCGGCAGGTGGACCGGGATGCGTGGATGGTCTGCGTGAAGCAGACCATGACGGTGGAGGGGTGGGCAGAGCGGCCTGCTCTTCGGGCGCTCCGTTGCGACGGCCGCTGGGGCGTTCGTCTCGACCACGTGAGGGGATGAGGCCCCCCGCATGCCGTCATCCGGGTGAAGCCGGGATCCAGCGGGCAGGTCGGCTGGGCCGAGGGTGCGGGTGGTCCCGCCGTCGGTTGGGCCCCGGCGTGCGCCGGGGTGACGGGTTGGGGAGGCGGTGGCGCGTTCACGTGCCGGCCGTGCGGGTGTCGCGTGTCGGCGGGCGCGGTCAACTTGGTGGGTCGACTCGGTCGGGCGGTGGGGTAGGCTCGTCGGATCATCGTCCATCCAAGGAGTCGCCCGATGTCGCTGCCCATTCACCACATGATCGCATCCGGCCCGCGCCCCGTGGCGCCGTTCTCCCATGCGGTGGAGGCGGACGGGTGGGTGTTCCTGACCGGGCAGATGCCCACGTGGCCGGACGAGCCGGAGCGGCCGCTGCCGGAGGGCGTAGAGGCGCAGACGGCGCGGGTGATGGAGAACCTGAAGCTCGTGCTCGCGGGGCTTGGGCTCGGGCTGGAGAACGTCACCTTCGTGCGGATCTACCTGACGCACTTCGAGCGGGATTTCGCGGCGATGAATGCCACCTACAAGGCGTTCTTCGAGGAAGGAAAACTGCCCGGGCGGACCACGATCGGGGTCACGGCGCTCGCGGTCGGGGCGCTCGTGGAGATCGACATGATCGCGCGGCGGCCGTGAGTGCCGGTCGACCATCTGGAACGGCGGATCAGGACGCGTCGAGGCTCGGCATGGGTGGCTGGTCCGCCCGCGCGGACCATGACGGTTGGAGGTGCGGCGGGCCGTGGGAGCGCGCGGCCCGGTGCGTGGGAGGCCGCCTTCTCGGACCATGGCGCGCCGAGGTCCGGAGCTTGGTTCACCGGCGGAGGCTGGTGGGCGGTCAGAACGTCATCGAGATGGTGGTGCCGTCGGCGAAGACGAGGGTGGGGGAGGAGCCCTGGTAGTCCTTGTAGGTGATGGTCTCGGTCTTGCCGGAGAAGGAGAGGACGAGGTCGTCGCCTTCCACCTTGACGGCGAGGGATCTGGCGCTGAGGCCTTCGCCGAACCGGATGGTGGAGGCGACGGAGCCGCGGACGGTGTCGCTGCCCTGGCCGGGGCCGAAGAGGACGGTGCTCCCGTCGCCGGTCAGCGTGATGGCGTCGTCGCCGAGGCCGCCGGAGACGGTGGAGTTCGCCCCCACGGTGATCGTGTCGTTGCCGTCCTGGCCCCAGACCTCGGCCTCCTCGCCGTCGACGGTGACCACGTCGTCGCCGGCGCCGGCCTCGATCCAGCTCATGGAGCCGGCCGCGATGGTGTCGTTGCCGTCGCCGCCGTAGAGCTCGCTCTGGCTGCTGGCGGAGAGGGTGTCGTCGCCCGCTCCGCCGACGAGGATGGAGCCCGAACCGGCGGCGAGCACGTCGTCGCCATCCTCGCCGTCGATGACGGCCCCCTCGCCCGCATCGGCGACGTCGTTGCCGCCGCCGAGGAAGAGCTCGGAATTAGCGCCGACGGTGACGCTGTCGGCACCGGCGCCGGTCCAGGTTCGGGCGTTGGACAGGGTCTCGTACTTCTGATTCCTCGACGACGCGGAGCCGAAGACGATGACATTGTCGACCGGCACGCTCACATAGGAGTCGAAGCCGTCCTCGGTGAGCTCCTGCAATTCGGCGATCTTGTCGGACTGGTCGGAGCCGGCGCGGGCGAACATCTGCATGAGCGAGAGCGCCTTGTGGACGCCGAAGAGCATGCGGGCCTGATCGGAAACGGCGACGGTGTCGGTGGGGCCGGCGGCCGACTTCAGCCCGGAGTAGACGCTCCGGGCGCTGAAGAGATCGTCGGGCGAACCCGCGACGAAGAAATTCGCCAGGAGAGACGTGGATCCGATGCTGGACATCGCCGTTGCCTGGGGAGGTCCCCCCTTGTGGACGGGGCGGTCGACGCGCCCCATTCTGATAGGGCAAGGATCGACGACAGTCGTTAATCCCGGCTTAGCGGACTGGACCGCTTCGAGCAATTCGGCTGGAGTTCGGCCATGACCAAGACGGATCCGACCACAGGGCATAGCCCCGCCTCCCTGAAGGAGCCGTTCGCCAAGGGCGACGTCGCCCGGCCGGACGCCGGGACGTCCGACGTCGCCCGGTCGGACCCGGCGGCGATCTCGGCCTTCCTGGATGCCGCCGCCAAGGCGCCGGCGACGGACGCGCGGGCGAGGATCGTGTTCGCCCTCGACGCCACCATGAGCCGACAGCCGACCTGGGACCGGGCGGCGCACTGGCAGGCGGAGATGTTCGAGGAGGCGGGCCGGATCGGCGGGCTGGACGTGCAACTCGTCTATTTCCGCGGCTTCGGCGAATGCCGGGCCAGCAAGTTCGTGCGCGACGCCCGCACCCTGCACGCGCTGATGGGCAAGATCGACTGCCGGGGCGGCCACACCCAGATCGGCAAGGTGCTGAGCCACGCGATCGCCGAGGCGAAGATCGCCAAGGTGGACGCCCTCGTCTATGTGGGCGACGCCATGGAGGAGCGGGCGGACGACCTGGCGGCCGCCGCTGGGACGCTGTCGCTCTACGGCACCAAGGCCTTCCTGTTCCAGGAGGGGCGCGACCCGGCGGCCTCGGCGGCGTTCGCCGACATCGCCCGGCTGACCAAGGGGGCGCACGTGCGGTTCGACGCCAACGCGGCGGAGACCCTGCGCGGGCTTCTGAGGGCGGTGGCGGCCTATGCGACGGGCGGGCTGACGGCCCTCGAGGACCTCGCCGCCCGCGACGGGTCCGCGCGGGCGCTCATCACGGCGTTGAAATCTTGACGAAGGACGCTCGACGGATGTCGGGCGCGTGCTAGAAATGATCGGGGAGGACGCAGGACGGACCGGAGCGAACAAGGCCCGCCGTCAAGCGCAAGTCGGCATGAACCCAATACTGGTCGGACTGATCGTTCTGGTGGTCGCTGCGGTCGGGTTGCGCTGGTTCGTCAACGCGAACCCGTCGTCGCTCGTCTCCAGCGGGCGGAAGGCGCTGATCGCCCTCGGCGTGATGCTGGCCCTGGCGCTGCTCGTCACCGGGCGGGTCGGCCTGGCGGTGGCGATCGGCTTCGGGCTTCTCGCCCTCAGCGGCAGCGGCTTCCTGAAACCGTCCGGCAAGCGGGCGCGGGGCAAGTCGCAGCGTCCCCGGTCATCCATGGTGCGCTCGGCGGCGCTGGAGATGGAACTCGACCACGACACCGGCAAGATGACCGGCCGCGTGCTGGCCGGGACGTTCGAAGGCCGCGACCTGGACAGCCTGGGCCTCTCCTCGCTCGGCCGCCTCGCCGCGGAGATCGCCGGCGACGCGGAGAGCCGGGCGCTTCTAGAGGCTTATCTCGACCGCCGAATGCCCCGTTGGCGTGAGCACATGAAGGCTGACGCTGCAGCGGGGGAGCGTGGACCGGCGTACGCGGGCGCCATGAGCGAAGAGGAAGCGTACCAGATCCTTGGGCTTCAGAAGGGGGCAGGGGAGCCCGAGATCCGGGCTGCCCACCGCCGCCTGATGAAGAAGGTTCATCCCGACCACGGCGGCTCCACCTTCCTGGCGGCGCGGATCAACGAAGCCAAGGACCGTCTTCTCTCCAAACATCGCTAGCTCCCGAACGCGAAACAGATGAACTCGCGGGATTGGTTGTCGGCTGGGCGGCTCCGGCGCGACCGGGGCCTCGTTGGTCGATGCGGGCGCCGGCAGGGGTGACCCCGCGCCGGGCGGTTGCGGCACCCCGGCCTCGTCGGCCGGAGCACCGCGGGTGGGCGGGCGCTCAGAGCCGGAGGGCGAAGCACCCGAAGTCGTTCTTCTTGAGGGCCGCGCAGGCGCGCTGCGCCTCCTTCTCGTTCGCGAAGCCGGCGAACCGGGCCCGCACATAGGTCTGGCCGCCCTTGGCGAAGGTCTCCGTCACCGGATCGGCCTTGGCGAGGGCCGAGCCAGCCTTCGACCGCGCCTTGGCGAGGAGGGCGTCGGCGGCGGACTTGTCCGCCACGGCGCCGATCTGGATGTGCCAGCCGGTGGCCGACGAGGCCGGAGCGGCGGCGGGCGCCTCCGCCGCGCGGGCGGGCTTGGCGGCTTTCGATGCGGCGGGCGCCTTGGCGGCGGGCACGGACGCGACCGTGGCCGGGTCGATGGACGCGACCGCCATGGGGGCGATGCCGGTCTTGCGCTCGATCATCTGGCCGAGGAGATCCTGGCTGGCGCCTTCGTCCTCGCCGGTGTCGGTGGAGCCCTGCTCCAGCCCGGCCACGTCGGCGAAGGCCTCGGCGGCGGAGGACGGCAGGGTGGCGTTGGCCATGGTGAGCACGCGCGACGGCCGGGCGACGGCGGCTTCGGCCGGGTCGACCGCCGCGGCGATCGCCATGCCGGGCCGGGCGAGCGGCGTCGGATGGCTGCCGATGCCGGCGCTGACGACGGGCGCCGGATGGGGCGCGGAGGCGGCGACGCGGGGCGCCGACCGGACGGCGGCGATGAGATCGTCGTCATAGCCGCGGCCGCGGGAGGCCTGCGGCAGGTAGGTGTTGATCAGCTGAACCATGTGGGCGTCGCGCGACCGGGCGGTCCGGCCGCCCATCACCACGGCGACGATCTTGCGGCCGTCGCGCTTCACCGAGCTGACGAGGTTGAAGCCGGACGCGTTGATGTAGCCGGTCTTGATGCCGTCCACGCCGTCGACCCGGCCGAGCAGGTTGTTGTGGTTGCCGTAGACGCGGCCGCGGAACGCGAAGGAGCGCGTCTTGAAGAACTCGTAATAGCGCGGGAAGCGCACCTGGAGGGCGACGCCGAGGCGCATCATGTCGCGCGCGGTGGTGTACTGGCCGGGGTCCGGCAGGCCGCTGGCGTTGCGGAAGCGCGACGACGACATGCCGATGGCCCGGGCGGTGCGGGTCATGCGGTCGGCGAAGGCCGGCACGGAGCCGGACACGTTCTCGCCGATGACGGCGGCGGCGTCGTTGGCGGACTTGGTGACGAGGGCCCTGATGGCGTCCTCGACGCGGATCTCGTCGCCGGCCCGCAGGCCGAGCTTGGACGGCGCCTGCTGGGACGCGTTCTTGGACACCCGGAAGGCGGAATTGAGCTTGAAGCGACCGCGCTCCAGGTCCTCAAACAGGACGTAGAGGGTCATCATCTTGGTGAGCGACGCCGGGTAGCGGCGCTCGTCGGCCTTGGCGTCGTAGAGGACCTTGCCGGTCGCCGTGTCCACCACGATGGCGGCGTATTTCGGATTGGCTTCGCTGATCTTGGGGGCGGCCGCCAGGAGGCCGGCCGCGAGCACCGATGCGAACACTCCGCGGACCGCGGCGCGTGCGCGCGGTCCCAACTCCATACACATTCCAAACACTGCTCGTCCCCGCGCTCTAACGAGTTTGACCGTGCCGCCGGGCTCGCACACGCCGACGGCATCCCGCTTCCGTCCCCCGCGGATGCGGACCGAACATTCCGAAAAGTTGACCGAACGCAGTTACGAAACCGTAAAGCGGGGAAAAGAGGGGCGGGGGGAAGGGGGGAGAGGAGGAAGGAGGAACGGGCGGCGCGCGATCCCTCCCATCAGGGGAGGGTCCGGCGAAGCCGGGGGAGGGGTCGTGTTTGTGGGCGGGGGAGGGTGGGTTTTGGCGGGAGGATGCAGTGGGGGTGGGACGATGAAGGAAAAAGACGACCCCTTCCGGCGCTTCGCGCCACCTTCCCCTGAGGGGAAGGATGGTGACCGGCGCCTCGCTCTCTACTTGGGGGAGGGGAAGAATGGTGGTCGGCGCTTCGCTCTCCGTTTGGGGGAGGTGCGGGTGCTCGCTGGGTCGTGTCCAGGTCCGAAAGCGTTCGGCTGCCGCTGAACGTCCGGCTGGTCCGATCATCCGAAAGGCGCATTTGTGCATTGCACAAAAATTCTTGACGGTTTCGCGGCATTGCTTATACTGCCAGCACTTCCCGACCGGTGCTGCTCACGGAAATGGCATCCGTCGCACGTGTCCGGGAGCCACAACTAACTTTCGGGTGACGACATGGCGAACGGCTACGAAGACGTGCAGAAGCTCATGAAGGACAACATGGAGACCGCCCTGAAGTCGGCCGGCGTGGTGTCCAAGGGCTTCCAGGCGATCGCCGTCGAGGCGACCGACTACTCCAAGAAGTCCGTCGAGGATTTCAGCAAGCACGGCGAGAAGCTGATGAGCGCCAAGTCGCTCGACGCCGTGGTCGAGATCCAGACCGAGTTCCTGAAGAAGGCCTATGAAGAGGCCGTCAGCCAGGCCACCAAGTTCACCGAGCTCTACATGGACCTCGCCAAGGAAATGGCGAAGCCCTACGAGGCCTTCGGCGCCAAGTTCGCCAAGTGACCTGAGCGCGCAGAGCCGGCGAGGCCCGCCGCGGCGTCCGACGGGACGGTCGCGAAGGCCCGATCGGCGGTGCGCTCCAGAGACATCACGGCATAGTGAGAAGGCCCGGCGCAACGCGCCGGGCCTTTTTCCGTTCCGTGCGTTTCGTGCGCGGATGCAAGGCATCCTGTCGCAATGCGGATAAACTTCTCGGCTTCACAAAACCGTCCGGACGTGTTCGACTCTCCCTTATGACGACCCGCCGCCGACCTGTTTTGGAACGTGAGGCAGCCCTATATGGGGTTCAGCCGGTGAGGCTCGGATCGGCCCGAGCCGCCGGCTTCGGTGTTCCCGACGGGGTCGCACTCCGCTGGTCGCAGCGCCCGGTTTGGCCGGACGGTGCGAGGGGCGGAGAAGGCGGACGGCCGGGTCACCCGATGAGACAGGCCTCTGATCCACGATGAGCAAAGACCCGCGCCGGAATGACAGTGACGACAACGACAACGGCACCGGCGTCGTAACGAAGACGCGGCCGAAGACCAAACGGCCGAGCATGTACCGCGTGCTCATCCTGAACGACGACTACACCCCCATGGAGTTCGTCGTTCACGTCCTGGAACGCTTCTTCAACAAGGGCCGGGAGGAAGCGACCCGGATCATGCTCCACGTCCATCACCACGGCGTCGGGGAGTGCGGGATCTACACCTATGAAGTGGCCGAGACCAAGGTTACCCAGGTGATGGATTTCGCCCGACGTCATCAGCACCCCTTGCAGTGCGTCATGGAAAAGAAGTGAGGTACGCCCGTGCCGTCATTCTCACGTAGCCTCGAGAAGGCCCTGCACCAGGCCCTCGCCCTGGCCAACGAGCGGCGCCAGGAATATGCGACGCTCGAACATCTGCTGCTGGCCCTGATCGAGGACCAGGACGCGGCCGCCGTCATGCGGGCGTGCAACGTCGACCTCGATCTCCTGCGGCGGAACCTGGTGGAATACGTCGACACCGAACTCGACAACCTCGTCACCGAACTCGGCGAGGAGTCCAAGCCGACCGCCGGCTTCCAGCGCGTGATCCAGCGCGCGGTCATCCACGTCCAGTCGTCGGGCCGCGACGAGGTGACGGGCGCGAACGTGCTCGTCGCCATCTTCGCCGAGCGCGAGTCCCATGCGGCGTTCTTCCTGCAGGAGCAGGACATGACCCGCTACGACGCGGTCAACTACATCAGCCACGGCATCGCCAAGCGCGCCGGCATGTCCGACAGCCGCCCCGCCCGGGGCGCCGAAGAGGACGCGGCCGCGACCGAGGGTCCGGGCGGCGAGAAGAAGAAGAGCGACGCGCTGGAGGCCTACTGCGTCAACCTCAACGAGAAGGCCAAGAAGGGCAAGATCGACCCGCTCATCGGCCGCGCCGACGAGATCAACCGGACGATCCAGGTCCTCTGCCGCCGGTCGAAGAACAACCCGCTCTACGTGGGCGACCCGGGCGTCGGCAAGACGGCAATCGCCGAGGGCCTCGCCAAGCGCATCGTCGAGGGCGACGTGCCGGAAGTCCTGATGGGCTCGACCATCTTCGCACTCGACATGGGCGCGCTCTTGGCCGGCACCCGCTATCGCGGCGACTTCGAGGAGCGCCTGAAGCAGGTGGTCAAGGAGATCGAGAACTATCCCGGCGCGGTGATGTTCATCGACGAGATCCACACGGTGATCGGCGCGGGCGCCACCTCCGGCGGCGCCATGGACGCGTCGAACCTCCTGAAGCCGGCGCTCGCCTCCGGGACGCTGCGCTGCGTGGGCTCGACCACCTACAAGGAATATCGCCAGTTCTTCGAGAAGGACCGGGCCCTCGTCCGGCGCTTCCAGAAGATCGACGTGAACGAGCCGACCATCCCGGACGCGATCGAGATCCTGAAGGGGCTGAAGCCCTATTTCGAGGACTATCACCGCGTGCGCTACACCAACGACGCAATCAAGGCGGCGGTGGAGCTGTCGGCCCGCTACATCAACGACCGCAAGCTGCCGGACAAGGCGATCGACGTGATCGACGAGACCGGCGCCTCGCAGATGCTGCTGCCTGAGAACCGGCGCAAGAAGACCATCGGCGTGAAGGAGATCGAGAACACGATCGCCACCATGGCCCGCATCCCGCCCAAGAGCGTGTCGAAGGACGACGCCGAGGTGCTGGAGCACCTGGAGGAGAGCCTGAAGCGCGTGGTCTACGGCCAGGAGAAGGCGATCCAGGTGCTGTCGTCGGCCATCAAGCTGGCGCGGGCTGGCCTGCGCGAGCCGGAGAAGCCGATCGGCAACTACCTGTTCTCCGGCCCGACGGGCGTCGGTAAGACCGAGGTGGCCCGCCAGCTGGCGGCCGTGCTCGGGGTGAAGATGATCCGCTTCGACATGTCGGAGTACATGGAGCGCCACACGGTGAGCCGCCTGATCGGCGCGCCTCCGGGCTACGTGGGCTTCGACCAGGGCGGCCTGCTGACCGACGGCGTCGACCAGCATCCGCACTGCGTGCTCCTGCTGGACGAGATCGAGAAGGCCCATCCGGACCTCTTCAACATCCTCCTGCAGGTGATGGACCACGGCAAGCTGACCGACCACAACGGCAAGCAGGTCGACTTCCGCAACGTGATCCTGATCATGACCACGAACGCGGGCGCGGCCGACCTCGCCAAGGCGGCGGTGGGCTTCACCCGGTCCAAGCGCGAGGGTGACGACGAGGAGGCGATCAACCGCCTGTTCACGCCGGAATTCCGCAACCGGCTGGACGCCATCATCCCGTTCGGCGCGCTGCCGGCCGAGGTGGTCCGTTCGGTGGTGCAGAAGTTCGTGATGCAGCTGGAGGCCCAGCTCGCCGACCGGAACGTCACCTTCGAGCTGACCGACGAGGCGATCGACTGGCTGGCGGTGAAGGGCTACGACGAGCGCATGGGCGCCCGCCCGCTCGGCCGCGTGATCCAGGAGTACATCAAGCGTCCGCTGGCGGACGCCGTGCTCTTCGGCGTGCTGAAGAAGGGCGGCACAGTGAAGGTGTCGGTGGAGACGAAGGAGGACGGCGAGACCGGCCTGAAGCTCGACTCCATCCCGGATCCGGCGCTGAAGCGGAAGGTGGAAGGCGAGGAGGCGGCCGAGGAGAAGAAGGCCACCCGTCGCCCGCCGAAGAAGCCCGGCAAGCCGGCCGCCAACGGCGGTCCGGGGACCAGCGACGGCGGCGACAAGCCCCGCCGCAGCCTGGTGCCGAAGGTGCCGCTGAAGACGCCCTGACGGCTGTGAGACGATCGACATGGAGGCACCCGCGGAGAGATCCGCGGGTGCTTTCGTTTGTGGGGGAGAGCGTGGGTGGTCGGTGGAGGAAGAGGGGAAGAGGGGAAGAGGGGAGGAATGCGTGGGTGGTCCGCGTGCGCGGACCATGACGGTCGGAAGGGGGGAAGAGGGGAAGGAATGCGTGGGTGGTCCGCGAGCGCGGACCATGACGGTCGGAGGAGGAGAAGAGGGGAAGGAATGCGTGGGTGGTCCGCGTGCGCGGACCATGACGGTCGGAGGAGGGGAGGAGGGGATGGCGCGTCGGCCGGATTCAGTCTCGCGTGTACCGGGCCTGCTCGACGGAGCGGCGGGTTTCGACGATGGCGCGGGCGGTTTCCTCCGGGAGGCCGGCGGCGGCGAGGACGGCTTCGCCGAGCTGGAGACTGGCTTCGATGGTCTCGGGCACGGCCTTGGTGGCGCCGTGCTCGACGAGGCGGAGCGCGTGGGTGGCGTCGCGGGCGCGGACGTAGATCGGGAGGGTCGGCTGGGCTTGGCGGACCGCCTTGACGATGCGCTCGGCGGCGGCGGCGCTGTCCATGGTGACCACGAAGGCGCTGGCTTCGGAAATGCCGACCTTCTCCAGGATCTCCGGCCGGCTGGCGTCGCCCACGTAGACGGCGGCGCCGGCGCGCCGATAGGCGGCGACAAGACGGGAGTCCATGTCGAGGCCGATGTGGGGGACGGCCTGCTCGTCGAGAAGCGAGCCGAGGAGCTGGCCGACGCGCCCGTAGCCGGCGACCACCACGTGGCGCTTGAGGTCGGCCGGCACGGCCTCCGGCCCGTCCGGCGCGGCGACCCGTTCGCGGGCCTGGAGGCGGAGGGCGATCTCGCGGCCGAGGCGCGCCATGAGCGGCGTGAGGATCATGGAGAGGCCGGTGACCACCAGCATGTATTGGGCGGTTTCGGCCGGGATGACGGCGCCGGCGACCGCGAGGGCGATGACCACGAAGGCGAACTCGCCCGCCTGGCCGAGCAGGATGGCGGTTTCGGCGGCGACCGGCACGGGCAGGCGGAAGGCGACGCCGATGGCGAACAGGATGGCGGCCTTGAAGACGAACAGGCCGACCACGCCCATCAGCGCTCGCCACGGGTCGGCGGCGACGACGCCGGGGTCGATGCCCATGCCGATGGAGAGGAAGAAGACGCCGAGGAGGAGGCCCTTGAAGGGCTCCACGTCCACCTCGATCTGGTGCCGGTACTCGGTGTCGGCGAGGAGCAGGCCGGCGAGGAAGGCCCCGAGCGCCATGGAGAGCCCGGCGGCCGCGGTGACGGCCGAGGTGCCGACCACGGTGAGGAGCACGGTCGCCATGAAGAGCTCCCGGCTGCCGGTGGCGCCGACGAGGCGGAACAGCGGGCGGACGAGAACGCGGCCCGCGACGGCGATGACGGCGATGACGCCGGCGGCCTCGACGATCGCCGTCAGGAAGGCCTGGACGGGCGAGTCCGTGGCTTCGGACCCGAACATGCCCACGAGGAAGAGGATCGGGACGACCGCCAGGTCCTGCAGCAGGAGGACCGCGAAGGCGGCCCGGCCGGCCGGCGAGCCGAGCCGGCGGCCCTCGGTGAGGAGCTGCATCACGATGGCGGTGGACGAGAGCGCGAGGCAGAGGCCGAGCACCATGCTGGACGGCAGGTCGTTGCCGTAGAGGAGCGCGATGCCACCGATGACGAGGGCCGTCACCGACACCTGGGCGCCGCCGAAGCCGAACACCAGACGGCGCATGGCGAGGAGGCGCTGCACCGACAGCTCAAGGCCGATCACGAACAGGAGGAGGACGACGCCGAGCTCGGCGAGAAGGTGGATGGTCCGGCTCTCCTCGATGGCGATGAGGCCTAGGACCGGGTTCGTCTCGGCGAAATGGCCGGCCCCGTGCGGACCGATCAGAAGGCCGATGAGGAGGAAGCCGAGGACAGGGCTGACGCGGAAGCGCTGCGCGATCGGCACGACAAGCCCGGCGGCGGCCAGGAACACGATGAGCTCGCGAAGGTCTAGGCTGTCCGGATGCAACGCGGGTCGGTCCTTTCTGTCGGGCGGCGGGCCTCGCGCGGGGGGCGCGCCGGCCCGGGCGGACGGGCGGCGCCGAATCCGCCCGACGCGCGCGGAGCGCCGGCCAACCATGCCGCCCGGCCGGGGTGAAATCCATGGCGGTGTAGGCTACTTCTCGGGTCGGGATGATTCTTTTCAGCCAGGCCCGGGGAGGGGCTTTCATGCGGTGTCCCTACTGCGGCGGTGACGATACCCAGGTGAAGGACAGCCGGCCGACCGAGGACGGCAGCGCCATCCGGCGGCGGCGCGTCTGCTCGGCGTGCGGCGGGCGGTTCACAACATTCGAGCGGATCCAGCTGCGCGAGCTGACGGTGCTGAAGCGGAGCGGCCGGAGGGTCCCGTTCGACCGGGACAAGCTGGTGCGGTCGGTCTCGGTGGCGCTGCGCAAGCGGCCGGTGGAGCCGGAGCGGATCGAGCGGATGGTGAGCGGCATCGTGCGCCAGCTGGAAAGCACGGGCGAGTCGGAGGTGCCGGCCGAACAGATCGGCCAGCTGGTCATGGAGGGGCTGAAGGGCCTCGACGACGTGGCCTACGTGCGCTTCGCCTCCGTGTACCGGAACTTCCGAGAGGCCAAGGACTTCGAGGCGGTCCTGGGCGAACTGTCGTCAGACCCCGCGCCGGAGTGAGCAGCGGCATTTCCGGTGTTGTCGCCGGGGCTTCGCCGTGGCAGGACACCGACACATACCTCATCCGCCAGGACGTCCGCCCATGAACCGGCCGGAGCGAACCACCAGTCCCGCCATGCCGCCCGCCCCCGTCGATCCGGAGCTGGACCGCCGCTTCATGGCGGCGGCGCTCGCGCTCGGGCGGCGGAACAACGGGGTGGCGTGGCCGAACCCGTCGGTCGGCGCGATCCTGGTGCGGTTCGAGGCGGACGGGCCGGTGGTGGTGGGGCGCGGCACCACGGCGCCGGGCGGGCGGCCCCACGCGGAGGTCGTGGCGCTGAGGCAGGCCGGGCCGAGGGCGCAAGGGGCCACCGCCTACGTGACGCTGGAGCCCTGCTCGCACCACGGCCGCACGCCGCCCTGTTCGGAGGCGCTGATCCGGGCGGGGGTGGCGCGGGTGGTGACGGGGATCGAGGACCCGGACCCGCGCGTGGCCGGGCGCGGCCACGAGCTGCTGCGCCGGGCCGGAATCGCGGTGCGCTGCGGCGTGTGCGAGGCGGAAGCGGCCTTCGATCTCGCGGGGCACGTCTGCCGGGTGCGCCACCAGCGGCCGCGGGTTATGCTGAAGCTGGCGCTTTCGGCCGACCATTGCATCGGCCGGGACGGGGAGGGGCAGATCGCCATCTCCGGGCCGCAGTCGCGCGCCTACGCCCACGCGCTCCGGGCGGAGAACGACGCCATCCTGGTGGGGGTGGGGACGGTGCTGGCCGACGACCCGGAACTGACCTGCCGGCTGCCCGGCCTGATGGAGCGCTCGCCAGTGCGGGTGGTGCTCGACTCCGCCGCGCGCACGCCGCTGTCGTCCAAGGTGGTGCGGACCGCCGAGACCGTGCCGACGTGGCTGTTCGTCGCGCCGGAGGCGGACGAGCCCGCCCTCCAGGCGCTCGACGCGGCCGGCGTGACGGTGGCCTTCGCGGAGCGCGACCGCAGCGGCGGGCTCGACATGGACGACGTTCTGTTCCAGCTCGCCCAGCGCGGCATCACGCGGCTGATGGTGGAAGGGGGCTCCACCGTGGCGCGCCGGCTGATCGAGGCCGATCTCGTGGACGAGGTGCACCTCGTGTTCGGAAACCTGGTGATCGGGGAGGGCGGCGTACCGGCCCTCGCCGGGCTGCCGGTGGACAGCCTCGTCCACAGCCCCATCTTTCGCGTCCACGCCCGCCGCATGCTGGGCGGCGACACGCTCATCCATCTCGTCCGCAGGGAAGACACCTGACATGTTCACCGGGATCATCACCGACGTCGGCGAGGTCGTGGCCGTGCGGCCGCGCGAGACCGGCGTGAGCCTCGACATCGCCACCGTCTACGAGCCGGACGGCATCGCGCTCGGCGCCTCCATCGCGTGCTCGGGGGCGTGCCTGACCGTGGTGGACAAGGGGCGCACCGACGGGCGCAACTGGTTCCAGGTGGAGGCGTCCATCGAGACGCTGGACAAGACCACGCTCGGCGCGTGGACGCCGGGCACGCGGATCAACCTGGAGCGGGCGCTGAAGATCGGCGACGAACTGGGCGGCCACATCGTGACCGGCCACGTGGACGGGATGGCCGAGCTGATCGCGCGCGAGAACGTGGCCGACATGGCCAAGCTCACCTTCCGGGTGCCGCGCCCGCTGGCGCGCTTCATCGCCCAGAAGGGCTCGGTCACCCTGGACGGCACGTCGCTGACGGTGAACGACGTGGACGGGGACGTGTTCTCGGTCTTCCTGATCCCGCACACGCTGACGGTGACCACCTGGGGGACGAGCGCCGTCGGCGACCGGATCAACCTGGAGGTGGACATGATGGCGCGCTACGTCGCCCGCCTGCAGGAAGCCGGCTGACCGTCCCGATGGCAAGCCTGTCTCCCGGCCCGATCACCGACCGCCCGTCGCCCAACCACGGACCGCGCCCGGACGGCGTGGCGGTGGACACGCTGGTGCTGCACTACACCGGCATGCCGGACGCCGACCAGGCGCTCGCCTGGTTGTGCGACGGGCGCAGCCAGGTGTCCTGCCACTGGTATGTGCACGAGGACGGCCGGATCGTGCGGCTGGTGGACGAGGACCGGCGGGCCTGGCACGCGGGCGTGTCGTCCTGGCGGGGCGCGGCGGACGTGAACTCGCGCTCGATCGGCATCGAGATCGCCAACCCGGGGCACCAGTGGGGCTACCGGGCCTTCCCGGACCGGCAGATCGAGGCGGTGACGGACCTCTGCCTCGCCATCCTGGACCGGCACCCGATCCCGCCGCGGAACGTGGTCGCCCATGCGGACGTGGCGCCGACCCGCAAGGAGGATCCGGGCGAACTCTTCCCGTGGGGGCGGCTCGCCGCCGCCGGCGTCGGCCACCACGTGGCGCCGTCGACGGCGAAGGGCGGGCGCTACTTTCAGCGCGGCGACGCGGGCCAGCCGATCGAGGCGCTGCAGTCAATGCTCGGCATCTACGGCTACGAGGTGCCGATCAGCGGCACCTTCTGCGACCAGACGGCCGCCGTGGTGACGGCGTTCCAGCGCCATTTCCGGCCGGAGCGGGTGGACGGGGTGGCGGACGTTTCGACCATCGAGACGCTGCACCGGCTGCTGAAGGCGCTGCCGAGCCTCGCGTAGATTGACGTGTCGGCGGCGCGTTTTCCCGGCGGGATTGCCGGGTGCGGCCGTCGCGCGCACCGATTTCCTCGGAATCGCCACAGTCGGGCCAACATGTCGCCCGATCCCGGCGTAATATGCCCGCCCCCGTTTGAGTATTGATTAGATTTAGTTTATCCAATACGGGTAAGTTTTGTCCCATACTGGGATCGGCCAAATTCTGCCTCATTGAGACGCGAAGAAGAGCCCATCAAGACTTAACGATAGACAGGCTGATGGGCATGATTGAACTGATGAGCGGGCGCAGTGCGCTGCTTGCCGCTGCGATGATCGCGGCTATTGCAACCAACACCAACGAGACCTTGGCCGCTCCCGAAGCCGCCGCCAAGGAGACCACGCAGGTCGCCGAGGCCAAGCCGGCCGACGACGAGCCGAAGAGCCTTCTCGACATGCTGCGTCGTGCCTCGCGCAGCAACGAGGAGCCCGCGCCCCCGGTGGAGACCGCCACCGAGAAGGCCGCCGCGCCGAGCGCGAGCAGCACCGCGCCGACCGAAATCCGCGCTCTGATCCAGAAACACGCGAAGGCCCACGGGGTTCCCGTCGAACTCGCCGAGGCCGTCGTCCACGTGGAAAGCCGCTTCAACCCCCGCGCCCGCGGCCGGGCCGGCGAAGTGGGCCTCATGCAGATCAAGCCCGCCACCGCGCGCGGCATCGGCTACTCGGGCACCACGAAGGATCTCTACGATCCCGACACCAACATCCGCTGGGGCATGCTCTATCTCGCCAAGGCCTACCAGATGGCCGGCGGCGACACCTGCGGCACCATCCTGCGCTACAACGGCGGCCACGCGGCCAAGCGCATGACCAAGGGCGTCCGCGCCTACTGCTCCAAGGTCAACCGCTACGTCGCCTCGCTCTGAGGCGATCTCGGCCGGCGCGCGCGGGGGCATCCCGTGCGGCGCCGGTCCGCCTGCCGGGTGCGGGCTTACCGATCTTTCAAGAGAGCGATGCCTCCGTTCCCGTCGGAGGCCGAAACGGTGCGCGGCATGGCCGAGCCTTGCTGCCCATGCGGAAAGCGCCGGGCGCATGAAGAGCGAGCCTTCGCTGCTCGGCTCCGCCGCCCTTGACCCGCCGTTCCCCCCGTGCCACATCCCGCCCGCCAGCCGGTTGGACGGCCGCTCGGGCAAGGCGCGAAAGCGCGCCCGGGAGGAAAGTCCGGGCTCCACGGAAACACGGTGCCGGGTAACGCCCGGCGGGGGCGACCCTAGGGAAAGTGCCACAGAAAACAGACCGCCCCGGCATGCCGGGGTAAGGGTGAAACGGTGGGGTAAGAGCCCACCGCGGGACCGGTAACGGAACCGGCACGGCAAACCCCACCGGGAGCAAGACCGAATAGGGGCGGCGCGGGGATCTCCCCAGCTCGTTTCCGAGCCAGCCGCCCGGGTAGGTTGCGCGAGGCGTCCGGCGACGGGCGTCCCAGATGAATGGTCGTCAGGCGGGCAACCGCTTACAGAACCCGGCTTACAGACCGGCTGGCATCTCTGTTTCGATGAAAAGACACGCGCCGTCGCGCCGGTCGCCGTTGTTGGGCGCGCGGTCGACGGCGCGCGCCTGTGCAGGGGGAATGCGTGGGTGGTCCGCGTTCGCGGACCATGACGGGGGAGGCGGTGGCGGGGGGTGGTGTGAGATCGGTGAAGGGGTGGCGGTCGCGCGGTGTTTGGGGCGGCGGTCGCTTGTTGTTAGGGCGGCGATCGTCGGTTGTTTGCGGTCGCGCTCGATCGATCGTCATGGTCCGGTTCATCCGGACCACCCACGCATTTCGTGAGCGCGGGCCAATGCGCGGGTGGTCCGCGTTCGCGGACCATGACGGGAGAGGGGGTGGCGGGGGGTGGTGCGGATCGGTGAAGGGGCGGCGCTCGCCTCAGATCTCGTGGGGGAGGCGGGCGTTTGGGATGAGGGGGACGTGGGGGCCGGCGCCGGGGGCGAGTTTGCCGAGGAGGCGGGGGTCGTCGAAGACCTCGATGGCGCGGGCGAAGGGCGTGAAGCCCATCACCATGTAGAAGGGCAGGGCCTGCGGGCTGTCGAAGTGGCAGGTGTGGAGCCAGAGGCGGATCACGCCAGGTTGGGCGAAGGCGATGGCGATGGCCTCGTCCATGAGCCAACCGCCGACGCCGGCGCCGATGGCGTCCGGCACGAGGCCGAAGAAGGCGATCTCCGGACGGTCCGGGTCGGTCACGTCCATCTCCAGAAGGCCCATGGCGCGGCCATCGAGGTCCGGCACGAAGGAGCGCGTGCCGGGCGCGTGGAGGCGCTTTTCCAGGTCCGCCTCGTCGATGAGCAGGCGGGACGTCCAGAGCCACTCCCAGCCGATCTCGGTGTAGAGCGCCTTGTAGACGGCGAGGTCCCAGCGCTCCACCGGACGGAGGGTGTAGCCGGGCGGGGCCTGGCGGCGAGGCCGGGCGGGCGGCTCGGTCATCTCCAGGAAGGTCACCAGGGTGGCGAGCTTGCCGGGCGGGAGGGGGTGATAGCCGTCGGTGAGGGGGGACATGATCGAACTCCTGGCGAACCGCGCCTGGAGGGGATCCCAGCAAGGTCCGGGCCGCAAGCGGTAACACGGCGCGCCGCCGTCTTCGAACCCCCGGCGCCGCCGGACGAGGGGCCGGGACCGCCGAGGGGCATGCGCGACGGCTCAGATCTCCTCGCGCCGATGGGTCTCGCCCACCGGAACGAAGAAGGGGGCCGGAAGGTCCAGCGTCAGGCGCGGATCGGCGGCAAGGCGCGTGTCGAGCTCGGCGAGCATGATCTTGGTCATGCGCGGCAGTTCCAGCTCCCCGGTCCTCGACAGCGGCACGAATCGGACGTCGGAGAGCTCGTTGTCGGGCGGCACCGGCGAGTCCGGTTCGGCCGCCACCGCGTCGTCGGCCCAGACCGCGAAGAAGCGGGCGTCGAATCGGCGCGGGCGTTTGACCGGCGTGATGGCGCGGCCGACCAGCCTGGCCATGGAGAGGTCGAGCCCGACGGCCCTGTCGACGAACGGTCGGAAGCCGTCCGGCGGGGCCTTGGCGAACGCACCGTCGCGGCGACCGATCAGGTAGCCGGTCTCCTCGGCGGTCTCGCGGAGGGCGGCGACGAGAAGGGCCCGGGCGCGGCGGCGCGACGGCTTCGGCCGCATGCGGTCGAGGAGCCGGTCGCGGAGGACGTCCGGCATCTCCACGGCGGCGGAGACGAGACCGTCGGTCGGATCGACGCGGCCGCCCGGGAACACGTAGGCGCCCGGGTTGAACGCGAGGTCGTCGCGCCGCTTGCCCATCAGCACCTGGACGCCGGAGGGGGTGCGGTCGAGGATCAGGAGGGTGGCCGCGTCCCGGGGGACGAGAGCCTTCTTCTTGGGGGGGACGGGTTTGGCGATCGTGAGTGCGACGTCAGCCGCCACGCTGGCCCTCCGGTATCGTCACGTGGGTCCGGTCGAGGTCGTCGGGTCCGGACGGGTGGAAGCCGTGCATGTAGGCCGCCCACTGCAGACCCACGACACCGCCCTTGATGGGTTGAAGGAGAAGGAGCGTCATCAGGACGGTGACCGGCAGCCAGATGGCCATCTGCACCCAGTCCTCCGGGGACCAGACCTGCTCCACCCACAGCACCGCCGGGATCACCACGTGACCCACGATGACGATGGTGATGTAGGGCGGCAGGTCGTCGGCCCGGTGATGAGAATACTCCTCGCCGCAGGCTTCGCAGCGGTCGACCACCTTGAGGTAGCGGCCGAACAGGCGACCCTTGCCGCAGTGGGGACAGCGCCCGGCGAGCCCTCGCCGGATCGATGTCCAGACGTCGCGCTTGGGCAGCACCACGGGGGTGTCCGTCCCTTGCCCGGCAGTCCATGTCTCAACCGCCATGATCGATCCTTTCGTCCGGTCCGACGCTTAGCCGGTCCGCCCGGTTCCCGCCACGGGACGTGCGGTCGCGGGGACGGGCTGTCCGCGTCGGTCGTTTCGCTGCCCGGTCAAGCCGGACGCGGCATTTGCGGTTCCGTCCAGGCGAGTGTGGGGAAGTCGAAGATCTGGCCGGTGCGGGTCGTCTCCGGGGACAGCGCCGCCACGATGTGCGGCGCAAGGTCCTCCGGCGTCTTCAGCGACAGCGGATCCTCGCCCGGCATGGCCTGGGCGCGCATCTTGGTGCGCAACGGGCCCGGGTTGAGGAGGTTGGCCGTGATGCCGAAGCTTTCCACCTCGGCCGCCCAGGTGCGCACCAGAGCCTCCAGGGCCGCCTTGGAGACGGAGTAGGGGCCCCAGTAGGCCCGGCACTTGTGGGCGGCGCCGGAGGAGACGAACAGGGTGCGCGGTGCGGCGGATCGGCGAAGCAGGGGATCGAGCGAGCGGATCAGGCGGTAGTTGGCGGTGACGTTGACGGCCATCACCTCCTCCCACTTGTTCGGCGGCACGTGACCGACCGGCGAAAGCGGGCCGAGAATGCCGGCGTTGGCCAGGAGGACGTCGAGGCGGCCCCAGCGCTCGAACAGGGCGGCGCCGAGACGATCGAGCGCGTCGAAGTCCGTCAGCGACATCGGCACCAGGGTGGCCGAGCCGCCGGCCGCCTGGATCTCGTCGTCGAGCTCGGACAGGCCGCCCTCGGTGCGGGCGACCGCCACCACGTGGTGGCCGGCCTCGGCGAGGGCGAGGGCGGCGGCGCGGCCGATGCCGCGCGACGCGCCGGTGACGAGGGCGATGCGTCTGTCGATCGTCTCGGACATCATGATCCGTCTGGCAAGGAGGAAGCCGGGGCGTCAGCGCGCCTCGGCAAGGAGCGTCAGCTGACGCACGGACGGCTCGCCCGCCTGGTCGGTGAGGACGGTCGGGTATTCGCCGGTGAAGCAGGCGTCGCAATACTGCGGGACGAGGTTGTCGCGCTTGGCCTGGCCGACGGCGCGGTAGAGGCCGTCGATGGACAGGAAGGCGAGGCTGTCCACGCCGATGTAGGAGGTCATCTCCTGGATCGACATGCGCGAGGCGAGGAGCTTGCCCTTCTCCGGCGTGTCGACGCCGTAGAAGCAGCTGTCGCGGGTCGGCGGCGAGGCGATGCGCATGTGCACCTCGGTGGCGCCGGCGTCGCGCATCATCTGGACGATCTTCACCGACGTGGTGCCGCGCACGATGGAATCGTCCACGAGCACGATGCGCTTGCCCTGGATCACCGAGCGGTTGGCGTTGTGCTTCAGCTTCACGCCCATGTGGCGGATCGAGTCGGTCGGCTCGATGAAGGTGCGGCCCACGTAATGGTTGCGGATGATGCCGAGGTCGAACGGCAGGCCCGCGGCCTCGGCGAAGCCGATGGCGGCCGGGGTGCCGGAGTCCGGCACCGGAATGACGATGTCGGCGGTGACGCCGCTCTCGCGGGCGAGCTCGGCGCCGATCCGCTTGCGCACCTCGTAGACCGACGTGCCGCTGAAGACGGAATCGGGCCGGGCGAAGTAGACGTATTCGAAGATGCAGAAGCGCGACGCAGTGCGGCCGAACGGCTTGATGCTCTCGATGCCGTCGTCGGTGATGATGACCATCTCGCCGGGCTCGATCTCGCGCACGAAGCGCGCGCCGATGATGTCGAGCGCGCAGGTCTCCGAGGCGAGCACCAGGGCCCCCTCCAGATCGCCGAGGATGAGCGGGCGGATGCCGAGCGGGTCGCGGCAGCCGATCATCTTCTTGTTGGAGATGCAGACGAGCGAATAGGCGCCCTCGACGCGCGACATGGCGTCCACCAGCCGGTCGACCAGGGCCACCTTGGGGCTGGTCGCCACCAGGTGCAGGATGGTCTCCGTGTCGGAGGTGGACTGGAAGATGGAGCCGCGCCGCTGCAGTTCCTTCTGCAGCGTCATGGCGTTGGTCAGGTTGCCGTTGTGCGCGATGGCGAAACCGCCGCCGGTGTACTGGGCGAACAGGGGCTGGACGTTGCGGATGCCGGAGCCGCCCGTGGTGGAATAGCGGGTGTGGCCGATGGCCCGGTCGCCCGGCAGGCGGGCGATGACCGAGGGCTTGGTGAAGTTGTCGCCGACGAGGCCGATGTGCCGCTCGGTGTAGAACTGCCGCCCGTCGAAGGAGCAGATGCCGGCCGCCTCCTGCCCGCGATGCTGCAGGGCGTGCAGGCCGAGGGCCGCGAGAGCGGCCGCGTTCTGGGCGCCGTACACCCCGAAGACGCCGCATTCCTCGTGGAATCGGTCGTCCTCACCCGCGTCGAACGGGTGCATCGTGAAGTCGTCCATGGCTCGTCTCCGGAGGCTCGCGGGCCCCTATATAGTCCGCCTGCGCCGGGATTCCTATGGCGTCCGCGTACGGGGTGACGCCTAGCCGGCGAAACGGTGAAGGCCCCGGGGGTGCGGGGCCTTGCCGTTCGTCACTGGTTGTTGGTGCCGGTCGACTGGATCAGCTGGTCGAGGCCGTCGCGCTCGCCCGACCGATAGGCCGGATCCGGCCGGCCCTCGCCGCCGTCCGGCGGCGGCGTGGAGCCGTCGTCCCGCTGCGGGTTCTGGAACTGCTCCAGGATGTCCTTCTCCGGATCCTCCGGCAGCGCCGCCAGCAACTGGTCGCCGATGGCGTTGAGGAGGGGCTTGGAGCGGGCGTCCACCACCCAGCCGGGCTGGCCACGCTCGTCGGGCATGAACCAGTTGAAGAAGAGCATGCCGACGACGACCAGCAGCAGGCCGCGGGCGGCGCCGAACACGAAGCCGAAGGTGCGGTCGATCGGGCCGATCCGGCTGTCGAGCACGAAGTCGGAGATGCGCATGGTGATGAAGGACACCACCATCAGGGTGAGCAGGAAGACGCCGCCGGCCGCGACCGCGATGGCGATCTGGCGCTGGGCCACGTGCTCCTGCACGAAGGGCAGCACGTCGTCGTAGAAGAAGAAGGCGGCCGCGGCGGCGGCGACCCAGGAGGCGATCGACAGCACTTCGCGCACGAAGCCGCGGATCATGGCGAGCATCGCCGAGATCAGCATGATGACGAGCAGGATCCCGTCGAGAAGTGTGATCGGCATCGTCAGCCATTCCCCGATGTCATCGAGCCCCCCGGAACCGGCCCACCGCTCGATCGCCTACCAACTCGTCCGCCCTCAGGCGCGCAGGGCGCGACCGTCCGACGCCTGGACCCGGGGGCGTCCGCCGCCGGCGATGCGGGCGACGAGATCCGCCAGTTCCGCCACTTCGCCGACGCCGATCCCCGCCATGGGCTCCTCGCCCGGACCGCCCTTGGGCGCGACCGCACGGGAGAACCCCAGCTTTTCGGCTTCTTTGAGGCGGCTGGACGCGTGCGCGACCGGCCGGACCGCACCGGACAGGCTGACTTCGCCGAAATAGACGCAATCCGGACCGAGAGCAACCCCGGCCAGGGAGGACACGAGGCTGGCCGCCACGGCGAGATCCGCCGCCGGCTCCTGGATGCGCAGGCCGCCGGCGACGTTGAGATACACGTCGTGCTGGCCGAACCGGATGCCGCAGTGGGCCTCCAGGACGGCGAGGATCATGGACAGGCGATTGCCGTCCCAGCCGACCACGGCGCGGCGCGGGGTGCCGAGGGAGGAGGGGGCGACCAGCGCCTGGACCTCGACGAGCACCGGCCGCGTGCCCTCCATCCCGGCGAAGACCGCGGCCCCGGGGGAGGACGCGTCGCGCGAACCCATGAAGAGTTCCGACGGGTTGGGCACCTCCTTGAGGCCGCGCCCTGTCATCTCGAACACGCCGATCTCGTCGGTCGGGCCGAAGCGGTTCTTCACGGCGCGAAGCACGCGGAAGTGGCGGGCGCCGTCGCCCTCGAAGTAGAGCACCGCGTCGACCATGTGCTCCACCACACGCGGCCCCGCGATGGTGCCTTCCTTGGTGACGTGGCCGACGAGCACCACCGTGGCGCCCGACTCCTTGGCGTAGCGGATCATCGCCTGGGCGGAGGTGCGAACCTGGGCGACGGTGCCGGGGGCCGAATCGACCACTTCGGTCCAGAGCGTCTGGATCGAGTCGATGATGACGAGGTGGGGCGGCGGGCCGTCCTGGAGCGTGGTGAGGATGTCTTCGACGCTGGTCTCGGCGGCGAGCGCCACCGGCGCGTCGGCGAGGCCGAGCCGCTCGGCGCGCAGGCGCACCTGGGCGACCGCCTCCTCGCCGGACACGTAGACGACGCGCGCGCCGGAGCGCGCGAGCGTGGCGGCGGCCTGGATGAGGAGCGTGGACTTGCCGATGCCTGGGTCGCCGCCGACGAGAAGCGCGGAGCCGCGCACGAATCCGCCGCCGGTGACCCGGTCCAGTTCCTCGATGCCGGTCGGCACCCGCGGCGCCTGATCGATGGCGCCGGACAGGGCGACGAGCGGGACGACCCGGCCCTTGCGCATGGGCCGGCCCTTCTGGCCGATGATGGCGCCGCCGATGCCGGAGCCGGCGGTCTCCTCCACGAAGGAATTCCACGAGCCGCACGATTCGCACTTGCCCGCCCACTTCGGCGAAGTGGCGCCGCAGGTCTGGCAGACGAAATGGGTAGAGCGCTTGGCCATGCGGGGATCTCGGGAAGGCAGTTGGTGCGGAGTATGGGGATCCGTTCCCGTTTTGTACAGGACATGGAACCGTTGATCTGCTGAAAAAGCGCGGATGGTCCGCCGGCGTGGACGTTGCGTCGAGATATGCGTGGGTGGGCCGCCCTCGCGGACCATGACGGGGCAAAGGGGCGAGCACCGGTGCGGCCCACGCGGCGATGGTCATGGTCCGCGAAGGTGGAGCATCCATGCATTCCAGGCCGTAGCCGCTCCCGTCGCCCTCTCCACACCACCCCGCTCTTCACCCGCCCACGTACCGCCGCTCGTAGCGGTCGCCGATGCCGGTGAGGAGTTCCCAGCCGATGGTGCCGGCGTGGCCGGCCACCTCGTCCACCGGGACGGTGCGGCCGAACAGCTCCACCCACCCGCCGCGGCGGCATAGTTCGGCCGGCGCGTCGGTGAGGTCGACGGCGAGCATGTCCATGGAGACGCGGCCGGCGAGGGGGACGCGCATGCCGCCGATGGCGGCGGAGGCGCCGGGCCCGGCATCCGACGCACCGGCGCGGCGGAGGTATCCGTCCGCGTAGCCGACCGACACGATGCCGATTCGGCTCGGCCGTTCGGCCCGGAAGGCGGCGCCGTAGCCGACGGCGGCCCCGGCGGGCACCTCGTTGACCTGGATGAGGCGACCCTCGAGGGTCGCGACCGGCTCGAGCGGCGGCCGGTCGGCGGCCCAGCGCGCGCCGTAGAGCGCGATGCCGGGGCGGACGAGGTCGTGGTGGACCTCCGGGCCGAGATCGACGCCGGCGGAGTTGGAGAGCGAACCGGGCACGCCGGGGAAGAGGGCGCGCACCTCGGTGAACCGGCGGATCTGCTCGGCGGTCAGCGGATGGCCCGGCGCGTCGGCGCAGGCGAGGTGGCTCATGACGAGCGCGGGCCGGAGCCGGGCGAGGAGGCCCGCGTCCGCCGCGACCGCCACGGCTTCGTCGCGGGTGAGGCCCAGCCGGTTCATGCCCGTGTCCACGTGGATCGCGGCGGGCTCGCCCGAGCCGCCGGTCTCGGCGAGCCAGGCGTCGACCTCGGCGCGGCTGCCGAGCACGGGCCGCAGCCGCGCGGCGGTGTAGACCGGGCCGGCCCCGTCGAAGAAGCCGTTGAGGACGTAGATGACCGCGTCGGGCAGGACGGCGCGCAAGCGTACGCCGCCACGGGGGAGGGCGACGAAGAAGGTGCGGCAGCCGGCGGCGTGGAGCGCCCGCGCGGCGGGCTCCAGCCCGATGCCGTAGGCGTCGCCCTTGACGACGGCGGCGGCCTCGGCGGCGCCGACCCGCGACCGGATCGTGCGCCAGTTGCCGACGAGCGCCGACAGATCGACGGTGAGCCGCCCGCCGGAGGGCAGGGCCGAGAGCGGAGGAAGCGTGTCCATGGCCGAACCTTAAGCGATTCCCGGTGGCGAGTCGCCGCGCCGGGGGAGCGGGGCAGGTCTGCGCCCGCGCGGAGCGCCCGATCTCGGTTGCCCGGAAGGTCGGGCCCGCACCGTAGGGTGGCGGGGGGTTGTGGAGGAGTGGCCGTTCACGCGCGTGTTCACCGAACCGTTCTTTGACAGGCGGACGCGGCCCGCTAGCCTTCGCGCCGGTTCGGGACACGATGCGGAGCGGACAGCATGCTGAAGGCGGGTTTGGCGACGGCCGTTGTGCTCGCGGCCGCTGGTGGCGGCGTCTTCTGGATGCTGACGGAGCCGGACCGGGTGGAGGCGGCGAGCCTGCCCGCCCACACGCCGGACGTCGCGAACGGCGAACTCGTCTTCCACGCCGGCGGCTGCGTGTCGTGCCACGCCGCCCCGAACGCGGAAGGCGAGGAGAAGCTGAAGCTCGCCGGCGGCCTGGAGCTGAACACGCCGTTCGGCCTCTTCCGGGTGCCGAACATCTCGCCGGACCCGGACACGGGAATCGGCGGCTGGACGGCGGGCGACCTCGTGAACGCCATGATGCACGGCACCTCGCCGGAGGGCGCCAGCTACTATCCGTCGTTCCCCTACACGTCCTACGCCCGCATGCGCGTGGAGGACGTGATCGACCTCAAGGCCTATCTCGACACCCTGCCGCCGGTGCGCAACGCCGTGGCCGACCACGACCTCGGCTTTCCCTATTCGATCCGCCGGGGCGTCGGCCTCTGGAAGCGCCTCTACGTGGATCCCTCGCCCG
The DNA here is from genome assembly GCF_013839525.1 of Chthonobacter rhizosphaerae. Lineage (GTDB taxonomy): Bacteria > Pseudomonadota > Alphaproteobacteria > Rhizobiales > Pleomorphomonadaceae > Chthonobacter > Chthonobacter rhizosphaerae. Next base: position 1,304 of record NZ_JACDIS010000010.1, on the reverse strand, counting down.
TGGTGGCCCTGCCGGCGGATGCTTCGGATGCGGTGCGGCGGGGGCAGTATCTCGTTGAGGGGCCGGGCCACTGCGGCGAATGCCACACGCCGCGCAACGCGATCGGCGGGCTCGATACCGCCCGCTGGCTCGCCGGCGCGGCAAATCCGGAGGGGAGGGGCGTGATTCCGAATCTGACGCCCCACGCCGAGGGGCTTGAGTCGTGGTCGGCGGACGACATCACCTACTCGCTGGAGAGCGGCTTCAAGCCCGACTACGACTCGTTCGGCGGCCAGATGGTGTCGGTGCAGGCCAACATGGCCGCCCTGCCGGCCGAGGACCGGGCGGCGATCGCCGCCTACCTGAAGGCGGTGCCGGCGCACCCGGACGCGGTGACGCGACCCGCCGCCGAGTGACCGCGCCGCGCGGCCCTCTCCCCTCCTCCAGGACGCACCGAACCACCCGCCGGCCGGTTTCCGCCGACGCGGATTCGCTCGTCGGTACGGGCCCCCGCGTTGCGAAGGCGCCGCCGCCCTGTCCCTTCCGGGCGACACAGGCCCTGGAAACCGACCGTGACGAGCTTCGCGCCACGTTCGCGGAGGCGCGGTGTTAACCCCGTGTTTACGAACGCATTTCGGGCACTAATGCGTCTCGTGATATATATGCAACAACGCATTCCAAACGGCCTCAAGTAGTCCGCCGAATATATGTTCGCTGTTGAATGGGTCGGGCCGATCGGTCAGTTTGACTGAGCGAGTTCGGAAGACACCGGGCTCACAAGCGCCCCACGCTCCGACTGTCTGGGGTGGCAGTCGAACGAAAGAGCGGAACGGCGACACAACAGAAATCGGCCCCGGTGACGGACGCCGCTGATGCCCGGAACGTCCAGGCGTCTGTCGGAACAAGGTTCGAGGGCTGGTTTCTCCTCTGGTTGACTTTGGAGGTCAGGAAATGAACATCAAGAGCATCCTGCTCGGCACCGCTGCCGGCCTGATGGTCGCGTCGGCCGCCCAGGCTGCGGACCTGCCGGGCGAGCCGGTTCCGGCCGCTGTGGACTATGTGAAGGTTTGCGACACCTTCGGCGCCGGCTTCTTCTACATTCCCGGCACCGAGACCTGCCTCGACATCTCCGGCCGCGTCCGCTTCCGCGTCACGGCCTTCGAGGCCGACCAGGACGGCGACGGCGACGACGACTTCAGCACCCAGTTCCGTGCTGACGCCCGCGTCGACTTCGACGCCCGCACCATGACCGAGTACGGCCAGCTCCGGTCGTTCTTCCGTCTGGCGACGGACAGCGAAGACTCCATCCTGGTGGAAGGCGCCTT
>NZ_JACDIS010000009.1 GCF_013839525.1 Chthonobacter rhizosphaerae | reverse complement strand
GCCGCCGGTCTCCGCCAGCACCTTGGTGATCGCCGCCGTCAGCGACGTCTTGCCATGGTCGACGTGGCCGATCGTCCCGATGTTGCAGTGCGGCTTCGTCCGCGAGAATTTCTCTTTAGCCATCGACGTCGCTCTCTCGTCTCTGTCTTCTTGTTTCTCGGGCGACGGTTGCCGCTGTGCGGACGCGCGTCATCCGATTCCGCCGCCCCGACCGGGGCCGCGACGGCACCGGACAGCGCGAACACCACGGACCGTTTCACGAACCGTGGTGCGAACCTTCTCTTCACGATCGCTGGGATCTTCTGCGAAGCTCCCACGACGGCTGTCGCTCGGCCACGCGGGCGCTTCAAACGGCTGGAGCGGGTGAAGGGAATCGAACCCTCGTCATCAGCTTGGAAGGCTGTTGCTCTACCATTGAGCTACACCCGCAACGCTTACTCTGCCGTTCGACCTTCATCGGGTGGTGGAGAGGGTTGGATTCGAACCAACGTAGGCTGAGCCAACGGATTTACAGTCCGTCCCCTTTAACCACTCGGGCACCTCTCCTAAGGACACCCAACGAAGTCGACCAAGCGTCTGGATGGTCGAGTGAAACTCGCCGCCCGGCGGGCGTGAATTTCGGGGCGGGTTATGGCCGTTCGAATTCGGCTTGTCAACGCCCTGTCGCAACGAAGTTCTGAAGCCGCGGCGGCGATCGCGGGACGCCGCCCGGACGCCTCCGGAACCGCCGCGCGCCCCTCGCGCCACCGCCGCGCCACCGCCGCCCTAACGCCGCGCGACTCTCTCCGCGGACCGCCGCCCCGCCCTTTCGCCGCCTCGATCGGCCCGATATAAGGCGCCATGACCGACAAGCACCGCTCCGGGCCCGGCGCCCGCGCCCCCGCCGGACGCCCTTTCCGACCCCGCCCGAAGCGGGAGCGCGAAGCCGGCGACACCCTTCTCCTCTACGGCCTCCACACGGTGGAGTTCGCGCTGAAGAACCCGCGCCGCAAGGCGCGCAAGCTGATGGCGACCCGCAACGCCCTCGCCCGGCTCGCCGAGCGATTCGACGGCGGCGTCCTGCCGCTGGAGGCCGAGGAGGCGTCGCCCTACAGCCTGGACCGGCTGCTCGGCTCCGATGCGGTGCACCAGGGCGTGGCGCTCGAGGTCGATCCCCTGCCGACCCTGAGAGCCACGGACCTTTCCGGCGCGCCGCTCGTGCTCGCCCTCGACCAGATCACCGACCCGCACAACGTCGGGGCGATTCTGCGCTCCGCCTGCGCCCTCGGCGTCCAGGCGGTGGTGACGACCGCCCGCCACAGCCCGGCGGAATCGGGCGTGCTCGCCAAGTCCGCCTCCGGCGCCCTCGACCTCGTGCCCATCATGCAGGTGCGCAACCTCGGCGACGCCCTGGAGGAGCTGAAGGCGGAGGGCTTCCAGATCGTCGGCCTCGACAGCGAGGGCCCCGCCGCGCTGGAAGACACGCCCCTCCGGGCGCCCGTCTGCCTGGTGCTCGGCGCCGAGGGCAAGGGCCTGCGCCAGCGCACCCGCGAGATCTGCGACGTGCTCGCGCGCCTCGACATGCCCGGCGAGATCAAGAGCCTCAACGTGTCGAACGCCTGCGCGCTCGCCCTCTACGTGGTCCGCAGCGCCACCCTCCCCCGCGCCCCCTGACCCCCACCGCCTCCCCGCCCCGCCACGCCCATGTTGCAGCGACCCGCCGTCCGCGCTATTCCACGGGCGGCGCCGGCTTAGCACAGCGGTAGTGCAGCGGTTTTGTAAACCGAAGGTCGGGGGTTCGATCCCCTCAGCCGGCACCATCTCCAGGCCCCGGCCCTCCCCCCGGGTCCCGTCGGCGATGGGCCAAGCGGCCGCCTCGCCCCTGCCCCATCCGTCGAGGAGCGCCCCCATGCCGCCCGGCGTCACCATCCAGCGGATCGGCCCGGCCGACGCCGACCTCCTCGACAAGCTTCTCGATCTCTTCGCGGAGGCCTTCGGCGACGACGAGGCCTATCGGAGCGCGCGCCCGGGCGCGGGCTACAGGCGCGACCTCCTCGGCTCCGACGGGTTCATCGCGCTCGCGGCCGTCCGCGACGGCGCGGTGCTCGGCGGGCTCGCGGCCTATGTGCTGCGCAAGTTCGAGCAGGAGCGCAGCGAGGTCTACATCTACGACCTCGCCGTCGCCGAGCCGGTCCGGCGCGCCGGCATCGCGACGGGGCTGATCGAGGCGCTGAAGCCGATCGCCGCCGGGTGCGGCGCGCACGTCATCTTCGTCCAGGCGGATCCGGGCGACGATCCGGCCATCGCGCTCTACACCAGGCTCGGCCGGCGCGAGGACGTGCTCCACTTCGACATTCCGGTGCGGTGACCGGCGGCCGCAAGAGCGGGGCCGGCCCGGCGCGCCCGCCCCGCCCCGCCCGGCCCGGCCCTCACGGCCGGCGGGCGCGGCAGACCAGCCAGTGCATGGCGCAGGGCCGCCCTTCCTGCACCGCCGCCCAGCGCACGCCGTCCGACACGTGGGCGAGGAACGGGAAGGCGTTCGGGTTGCGCGGGCCGCTGGTCAGCACCGAAAGCGTGTGGGTGAACTGCAGGTGCGCCATCAGGTTGCCCGTGATGGTCGGGTCGAGGAAGTCGTGGCACTCGATGATCAGGTCCGCGTGCTTCAGCGCCTCCACCGTCGGTGGGTGGGTGAACAGCGTCTTCTCGTAGCCCTCGCAGTCGGAGATCACCAGGAGACGCGGGTGCAGGCCGGCGAGCCGCGCCAGTTCGGCCGGGTCGCACAGCCCGTGGGCGTGCACCCGGTCGGCGACGCCGTTGGCCTCCGCCGCCAGCGCCAGGATCCGCACCGCCTGCGGGTTGGTGTCGTAGCCGTGGACCGGCGTGTCCGGGAACAGGCGGGCGCAGCCGACCGCGAAGTAGCCCTCCGCGCAGCCGATGTCGACCACCGCGTCATACCGGTTGCGCGCGAGGTCGGCGATCGTCTCCTGCACCTCCCGCTCGTAGGTGCCGAGGAGCTTCGGCCCCAGGTCGCCGGCGCCCCACGAGACGGCGTCGAGCAGGCGCATGCCCCGGAACGGCCCGTCGTAGACGGTCATGCGCGTGCGCGCGCGGATCAGTTCGTCCGCCTCGGCCAGGAGGTCGAGGAGGGTCCGGTTGCCGTAGCCCATGAGAACCGCCCTTCCGCGACTCGGGTGCCAGATCGGCGAAATGCTATCCGACCTCCCGGGCGCCCGCCATCGCGGGCCGTCGCCGGTAACGGTCGGGCAAGACCCGTGGCGGAGGATGCGTCGCGCCCGCCGGCCCGCGGGCGCCGCGCGCACACCCGCGATCATGCGCCCACACGACGGATCCCTCACGAAAGCACGCGCCGATGACCCGAACGCTGATCCTGTCCGCCGCCGTCCTCGCCGCCGCCCTGGTGGAGGGCGCCTCGCCCGTCCCCGCCGCGCCGGTCGCCACCTTCACGGTCGCCACCTTCACGGGCGCCACCTTCACGGTCGCGACGGTGCGCGGCGCGCAGGTGCCGGCCGGCATGGTCATCCGCGTCACCCTAGGGGCCGACCGGATCTCCGGCACCACCGGCTGCAACAGCTTCGGCGCCGGCGCGACCCTCGCAAACGGCGCGATCGGCTGGACCATGCCATTGTCGGCCACCCAGGCCCGCTGCGCCGACGACGCCATGGCGGCCGCCGAGGCGTCTTTCCTCGACGCCCTCTCCGCCTCGGTCGCCTACGTGCTGACCGCCGACACGGTCACGCTCACCGACGCCGCGGGCGCCGAGACCGTCGCCGGCCGCCGCGACCCCTGATCATCCGTTCCGCTCGCCCACGCCCGGCAGCGCCGCCGGACGCGCCTGCCGCGTGCGGATCCGCTCCGCCACCATGGCCTGCAGCCGCCACAGCCGGCTGTCGCGGATGTCGTGCTGCTCCAGGTGCACCACCGTGTTGTGCAGATACTCCGCGCACGAGCCCACATGGCCGACGGCCGTCGCCAGCACGTCCGCCACCACCGGGTCCGGCAGCCGGCCCGCGTAGGCAGAGCCCGCCCGGTCGGCCGTGAAGGCGAGCGCCGTCACCGGCCCGGTGTCCGTCTCGGTCTTCAGCCAGCGCGGCCGGTTCGTGGTCGTCTTGCTCGACATCTCGCGTTTCAGGAGCGCGATCATGGCCTCCACCGGGTCGCCGTCCGGAAAGCGGTAGATCAGGCCCCGGCAGCTGCCGCCCCGGTCGAGCACCATCATCAGGCCCGGCGCCTCGGGCGTGCCGCGCCAGCGGCTGAGCTTCAGGGCGAACGACCGGTGCCAGCCGCGCGCGACCGCGATCCGGTGTTCCGGAGACGAGAATGCCGGCTTCCAGATCAGCGAGCCGTAGGCGAACACCCACGGCGCGCTGCCGGCGGGCAGGTCGGCCAGCAGGCGCTCGGCGAGCTCCCGGTAGTCGTCGTCGGTCATCGGCACGAAGCCGGGCGTCGGGCCGGGATCGTCCACCACGCGGTGGACGAGCGCCACCAGGTCGGGGGTCAGGCTAAGCATGGGTCTCCTCGGTCGGGGCCGGCGGAACCACGGCGCGCGGACGCGACGCCACCGCGGGTCCTGTGTCATTTCGGGATCACTCCCGATTGAACCAGGATGCGCGGCCCGTCGCCAGACCCAAGACTGCTGAAGGTGTGTTCAGCGTTTGCCGCCCAAATCGGCATACTCCCCCGGTGATTCGACCCGGCCGCCGAGGGGAGCCGCCGCCCATGAAACGCCTGATCGCCGGGGGCTTCGCCCTCTGCCTCCTCGTCGTCCTCGCGGCGGCGGCCGTCCCGTTCCTCGTCCGCAGCGACTGGATCCGCGACCGCATCATCACGGCGGTGGAGGACGGCACCGGCCTCCGGCTCGCCATTGGCGGCGACGTCTCGGTCAGCCTCCTGCCCTCGCTCGCCCTTGCGGCAAAGGACGTGCGCCTGTCCCGCGGCGACCGGACGCCCTTCGTGGCGGCGCGCGATGTCCGCCTCGGCCTGGACCTCACCGCCCTCCTCGACGGCCGCGTGGCCGTCACCGCCCTCGGGCTCGGCGGGCCGCGCGTCCTCCTCCACACCGGCGCCGACGGCCGGCCGAACTGGTCCGGCGACGCCCCTCCCGCACCCTCCGAGGGTGCCGCCCCGTCCGGCGACGCGCCCTCCGTCGGTTCGTCCTCCGGCGACGGCCTCGCCTGGAGCATCGAGCGGATCACCATCACCGACGGGTCGATCGCCTATGCCGACGAGCGCACCGGCGCGACCGAGGCCGTCACCGGCATCGACGCCGAGACCGGCCTCGTCGACCTCGCCCGGCCGCTCGCCCTGACCGGTCGGTTGACCGCGCGCGGCGCGGACTGGACCGTCTCCGCCACCGTCGCGGAACCCGGCGCCCTCGCGACGGACGGCGCGTCCGATCTCGCGCTCGCGCTTGCGGCGGACGGCGGGCGCCTCTCCGTGGAGGGCCGCCTGGCGCGCTCCGCCTTCGACGGCCGCTTCGACCTGGTGGCGGACGATGTCGCCCGGTTCGCCGCCCCGCTCGGCGTCGGCCCGCTTCCGGTCCGGGCGGTGCAGGCGGCCGGCCACCTCGCCGCGGGCGGCGCGCGGGTCGAGCTGACCGAGGTCAGCTTCGTCGCCGACCAGGCCACCGGCGCCGGCGAGGCGGCCCTCTCGCTGGAAGCCGACCGCCCGCGCGTGGACCTCCGCATGGCGCTCGACCGGCTGGACCTCGACGCGCTCGCCGCCGCTCCCGACACGTCCGACGAGTCGCCCGCCTCGGCCGGCACCGCCGACGGCCCGGGCGGCGGCCTGGACCTCGCGCCGATCGCCGGCCTCGACGTCGGCCTCGACCTCAGGATCGGCGAACTCGCCGGCGCGGCGTTCGCCGAAACCGGGCCGATCCGCTCCGTGCGGCTGGTCGGCGTCGCCGAGAACGGCGCCATCACGGCCTCCCTGGAACCGGTGAAGGTGCTCGACGGCACCGCCGGCCTGCGTCTCACCGCAAAGCCCGACGCGGCGGGCGTCCGCCTGGACGGCCGCGTCACGGCCGAGGGCTTCGCCGCCTCGGCCCTCTCGGGCCTCCTGGCAGAGCCCCTGCCCGTCCGTGGCCGGCTCTCCGCCGACATGGCCTTCGCGGCGGCGGGCGCGTCTTCCGACCAGATGCTGGCGAGCCTCGGCGCCGCCGGCACCGTGAAGCTCCGCGACGGCACCATCACCGGCATCGGCCTCGCGGACGCCTTCGGCGATCCGTCGGCCGACCGCCTCACCGGGGTGGCTCTCGACGTCACCGTCCGCTCCCTGTCGGAGCCGATCGCGCTCGCCGGGACGGCCGCCTTCCGGGGCGAGCCCTTCCGTCTCGACGTCACCGCCGACGCCCGCGCCGCCGCCGCCAGCCGCCCGTTCGCCCTCACGGCGGCGGCGCGGTCGGAGCGCCTCTCCCTGTCGTTCGACGGCACGGTCGACCCGGCCCGATCCGCCGCGGCCGGCGGGATCGGCATCGACGCGCCGTCCTTCGCGGCGGCGCTCGCCGTTCTCGACCGCCCGGTGGAGCGCATGCCGGCCGGGCCGGTCTCCATCTTCGGCCGGATCGACGTCGACCCGGCCGGCGTGCGCTTCGGCGACGCCGAGTTCACGCTCGCCGATACTCGCCTCGTCGGGAACGCGTCGGTGGACCTCGCCGGCAAGCCCCGGATCGTCGCCCGTCTCGCCGGCGACACGATCAACCTTGGCGCTCTCATCGGCGGGGCCAGCGGCGCCGGCGCGCCGCGCGATGCGTCCCGAACCGCCGCCGACGAGCGGCGCGGCTGGAGCGACGAGCCGCTCGACCTCTCCGGCCTTCGCGGGTTCGACGCCGACGTGTCCGTCCGGGCCAGCCGCGTGGCCTTCGGGGGCGCCGAGACCGGTCCGGCGGACGTGTCGATCCGCAACGAGGCCGGCCGCCTCCAGGTGGACCTGCCGGAGTTCAGCCTCTACGGCGGCACCGGCTCCGGCGCCGTCACGGTGGATGCGTCCGGCCAGGTGCCGGGCATCGTCACGCGCTTCGGCCTGAAGGCGGTGGACGCCCTGCCCTTCCTCGCCGGCGCCACCGGCTTCACGCGGATCGAGGGCAAGGCGGATCTGAACGTCGAGCTCCAGGCGGCCGGCGGGTCCGAACGCGCCCTCGTCCAGGCGCTCGACGGCTCCCTCGCGTTCGCCTTCCGCGACGGAGCGCTTCGCGGCATCGACGCCGCCGCCCTCCTGCGCTCGGCGGCCGTCGCGGTGGTGACCGGCCTCGGCCAGTCCGAGGGTGCGACAACGCCCTTCTACGGCCTGACCGGCACGGCCCGGATCGAGCGCGGCATCATGCGGAACGACGACCTCGCGCTGGAAGGGCCCTTGGTCCGGGCCACCGGCGCGGGCGTGGTCGACATGCCGGCGCGCCAGATCGGCTACCGCTTCGTCCCCACGCTGACCGCCGGCTCCGGCGAGGACATGACCTTCGAGGTCCCCATCATCCTGGAAGGCCCTTGGGAGGCGCCGCGCATCTACCCGGACATCTCGGGCATCCTGGAGAACCCGGAGGCCGCCTACCGCAAGCTGCGCGCGCTCGGCGGCGCCTTCTCCCGGCTCGGCAAGCTGGAGGGCGACGACGTGGGGCGCGTGGTCGAGGAACTGGCGCCCGGCATCGGGGCGGTTCTCGCTCCCGAGGGCGCACCGCCGGGTACGGAAGACGCGCTGAAGGACCTCATCGGCGGCGTGCTCGGCGTTCCGCGCCCGAAGCCCGATTCCGCCGGCCAGCCGGCGGAGCGGCAAACTCCACCCCCGGCGGACCCGGTTCCGGCCGGCGCCGAACCCGCGCCCACGGAGCCACCCCCGCCCATGGAGCCGCCCTCGGCGGAGGCCTATCCGCCGCCGCCCGGTCCGGTCGACCAGCCTCCGCCGCAGGACCCGCTCCAGCAGCTCCTCGAACAGGGCGTGCAGCAGCTGTTCCGCCAGTAGCCGGCCCGGCCCTGCCCTACCCGACCGGCCGGCCCGGTCAGGTCCCGCAGAAGGTGCGCAGCACACGCTCCTCCAGCGCCGGCGGGTCCATGTAGGCCGCGTGGTCCGGCTGGTCCTGGTACGGCTTCGACAGCACCTGGACGAGCTCTTCGAACGGCTGGAAGTCGTCCCGGTCCACCGCCGCCCGGATCACCGCCTCGACCCGGTGGTTGCGCGGGATGAAGGCCGGGTTGGCGGCCCGCATGGCGTCGCGCCGGGCCTCGGGGTCCTGCGGGTCCCGGGCCAGCCGCTGCCGCCACTCCACCGCCCATTTGTCGTAGGCGGTCGGATCGATGAAGCGGCTGCGGACCGCTTCGTCGTGGTCGGGGCCGAGCGCCGCGTCGGCGAGGTGCCGGAACACCAGCGTGAAGTCCGCCTGGTTGGCGGTCATCAGGTCCAGGAGGCCGCGGACGAGCTCGATGTCGCCCTCCTCCTCCGTGGAGAGGCCGGCCTTCCGCCGAAGGCCCCGGTGGAAGGTCGCCTCGAACCGCGGCCCGAAGGCGCCGAGCACCTCCTGGGCGGTCGCGATGGCGGCGGGCTCGTCGTCGGAGAACAGCGGCAGCAGGGTCTCGGCCAGCCGGGTCAGGTTCCAGAGCCCGATGCTCGGCTGACGTCCGTAGGCGTAGCGTCCGAACTGGTCGATGGAGCTGAACACGGTCGCCGGGTCGAACGCGTCCATGAAGGCGCACGGGCCATAATCGATCGTCTCGCCGGCGATCGACATGTTGTCCGTGTTCATCACCCCGTGGATGAAGCCGATCAGCAGCCAGCGGGCGATCAGGTCCGCCTGCCGGTCCACAACCTGCGTGAGGAAGGACCGGTACGGCTCCGCCGCGCCGGCGACCTCCGGATAGTGCCGCTCGATCATGTAGTCGGCGAGCACCCGGATCGCCTCCGCGTCCTTGCGCGCCGCGAAGTACTGGAAGGTGCCGACCCGGACATGGCTCGACGCCACGCGGGTGAACACCGCGCCCGGCAGGAAGGTCTCCCGCACCACGGTCTCGCCCGTGGTGACCGCCGCCAGCGCCCGGGTGGTCGGGATGCCGAGCGCGTGCATCGATTCGCTGAGGATGTATTCGCGCAGCACCGGCCCGAGCGCCGCCCGCCCGTCGCCGCGCCGGGAGAAGGGCGTCGGCCCCGATCCCTTGAGCTGGATGTCCCGGCGCACCCCGTCCCGGTCCACCACCTCGCCGATCAGCATGGCCCGGCCATCCCCGAGCTGCGGCACGAACTGGCCGAACTGGTGGCCCGCATAGGCCTGCGCGATCGGCTCCACGCCCTCCGGCATGCGCCGGCCGGCCAGCATGTCCACGCCGTCCGGGCTCGCCAGCCACTCCGGATCAAGCCCGAGCTCCGCCGCGAGGCCGGCGTTGAGCTTGATCAGTCGCGGCGCCGACACCGGGTTGGCCGAGACGCGGGCGAAGAACCGGTCCGGCAGCCGGGCGTAGGTGGTATCGAACGGAAGAGACAGGGACATCGCCGCTCCTTGAGGTCGGCCGACGGGACGACGGCCACCGGTTCGCCGGCCGGAACCCGCGGCCGAAGCGGCGCGCGTCCGGTCGGCATCGCGGGTTCGGCCGGGGCCGACATGGATCTGGTGCATCGGCTCGCCGCGCCCGAAGGCGGCGTTCGCGCGGCCACGCCGACCATATCGTGCCCGCACCCGCCCCGGGCAAGGTGATCCTGCCGAACCGCCCCGCGCCCCTGGGGTTCCGGCCCCGCGATCAAGCCCTACGGGCGGGTGTCCGCGCGCGCCCTCGAGGACCGCTCGACCTCGCCGCGCCACGCGCTCCGGTGGTCGGCCAAGCGCCGCCCTCAAGCTTGCGTATCAGCCGATCTATCTAGCCGCCGCCCGCTTGCGACAGCCGCCGGACATGCTAGAGCATTCTCCGATCAAGTTGCACGACTTGATCGCCGAGAGAATGCTCCAGCTTTCTGAATCTGGAGCGATTTCTTGTCGACCTGACGAGTCCGTCAGGTCGGAAAGCGCTCCAGACCACAGCTAGGGCTCGGGCACATCAGACAAAAACAATTTACAGGCCCGGCTCTCGGCGACCTTTGCCCTGCGCCCTACGTCTGTTAGTGTTTTCCCTGATGCAGGGAGTCGCGGGCGAAGCCGGGCACCCGTCCGGGGCATTCGGACAGGCGGGGCGGGCTACCAGGAACTTTCCATGGCCGTAGAGACATTCATTGCCCAATCGGCAGGGTTCGACGATACGGATGGAAGCGTCCGCCTGCTGGTGATCGACAAGCGGCACCAGATGTACGACGTGAAGATCGACGCCGACCTCGTGGCGTCCATCGTCGAGAAGGTCCTCAACCACCGCAAGGAACAGGACGAGCGCGACGCCGCCGAGTGACGCCTCGGTCGCTGCCTCGCGCGACCGGCTCGACGCCGGCCGGCGCATTTTGCCCGCCTCTCGCCGCCCGAACGGGCGCCTCCCGCCGGCCTTCTGTACGCCTGGATTCGACCACCCTACCCTCGTCCCACCGTCGTCCCACATGGACGGCGGCACGCCCACGTTTCAACGGCTCGAACACACGCCGCGGGCGTCCCGAAAAACGGACGGGGAGGCGCGGAAAACCGGCCTCCCCGTTCGCGTGGACCTGATGGCGGACCCGCCGGACCGGTCGGCGCCGGCCGGCGACAATGTCCCTCAGATGACGAAGTCGTTGGCGACAAGATACGACACGATGCGCTCGGCCAGTTCCTCCGCCGTGCCCGACGTGGTGTCGAGGCGGATCTCCGCGTTTTCCGGCGCTTCGTACGGGCTGTCGATGCCCGTGAAGTTCTTGATCTGGCCCTGCCGCGCCTTCTTGTAGAGGCCCTTCGGATCCCGCGTCTCCGCCACCTCCAGCGGCGTATCCACGAAGATCTCCAGGAACTCGCCCGGCTCCACAAGCTCGCGCGCCAGCCGGCGCTCGGACCGGAACGGCGAGATGAAGGACACCAGCACGATCAGGCCGGCGTCCACGAACAGCCTCGCGGTCTCGGCGACGCGGCGGATGTTCTCCACCCGGTCCGCGTCGGTGAAGCCGAGGTCCTTGTTGAGCCCGTGGCGGATGTTGTCCCCGTCGAGGGTGTAGGTGTGCCGCCCCAGCGAATGGAGCTTCTTCTCCACGAGGTTGGCGATGGTCGACTTGCCCGCGCCGGAAAGCCCCGTGAACCACAGCACCGCCGGCTTCTGGCCCTTCAGGGCCGCCCGCGACTCCTTGGAGACGTCGAGAGCCTGCCAGTGGATGTTGGTCGCCCGGCGGAGACCGAACTCCACCATGCCGGCGCCGACCGTCAGGTTCGACAGCCGGTCGATCACGATGAAGGCGCCGGTGTCCCGGTTCTGCGTATAGGCGTCGAAGGCGATCGGCTCCGACAGCGCGACGTTGACGACACCCACCTCGTTCAGCGCCAGGGTCTTGGCCGCCAGCTTGCTGAAGGTGTTCACGTCGGTCTTGTGCTTGATCTCGGTCACCTGCCCGGACACCGTCTTGGTGCCGAGCTTGAACAGATACGAGCGCCCCGGCAGCAGGGGCTCGTCCGCCATCCAGATCAGGTTGGCGGCGAACTGGTCGGACACCTCCGGCCGCTGGTCGGGCGTGGTCAGCACGTCGCCGCGGGAGACGTCCACCTCGTCGGCGAGCGTCAGCGTCAAGGCCTCGCCGGCCTGCGCCTCCGGCTTGTCGCCGTCATAGGTGACGATCGCCTTCACGGTCGACGCCCGGCCGGACTTCGCCACCACCACCGGGTCGCCCGGGCGGATGCGGCCGGACGCGATGGTGCCGGAGAAGCCGCGGAAATCGAGGTTCGGGCGGTTCACCCACTGCACCGGCATGCGGAACGGCTTGTCGAGGTTCTCGTCCTCGACGTTCACCGTCTCCAGGTGCTCCACGAGCGTCGGGCCGGAGTACCAGGAGATGTTCGGCCCGCGGTCGAGCACGTTGTCGCCGAAGCGGGCGGACAGCGGGATCGGCTGCAGCGTCTTGAAGCCGAAGTCGGCGGCGAACTGCCGGTATTCCTCGACGATGCGGTCGAACACGTCCTTGGAATAGCCGACGAGGTCGATCTTGTTCACCGCCAGCACCACGTGGCGGATGCCGAGCAGCGACACGATGAACGAGTGCCGGCGGGTCTGGGTCAGGATGCCGTGCCGGGCGTCCACCAGGATGACCGCCAGGTCCGAGTTGGACGCGCCCGTCGCCATGTTGCGCGTGTACTGTTCGTGGCCGGGCGTGTCGGCGACGATGAACTTGCGCACGTCGGTGGCGAAGAAGCGGTAGGCGACGTCGATGGTGATGCCCTGCTCGCGCTCGGCCTCCAGGCCGTCCACCAGGAGGGCGAAGTCGATGTCCTCGCCCACGGTGCCGTGCTTGCGGCTGTCGCGCTCCAGGCTCTTCAGCTGGTCCTCGAACAGCAGCTTGGTGTCGTAGAGAAGCCGCCCGATCAGGGTGGACTTGCCGTCGTCGACCGACCCGCAGGTCAGGAAGCGCAGGAGGCTCTTGCGCTCGTGGCGGGCGAGGTAGTCGGTGAAGGCTTCGACGTCGAGGGTCTCAAGGGCGCTCATCAGAAGTATCCCTCGCGCTTCTTCTTTTCCATGGAGGCGGCTTCGTCGTGGTCGATCAGCCGGCCCGACCGCTCGGACGTGCGGGCGATCAGCATCTCGCGCACGATCTCCGGCAGCGTGGCGGCATCGCTCTCCATCGCGCCGGTCAGCGGATAGCAGCCGAGGGTGCGGAAGCGGATCAGCCGGTTCTCCGGCGTCTCGCCGGGGTTCAGCGGCAGCCGGTCGTCGTCCACCATGATCAGCATGCCGTCCCGGTTCACCACCGGCCGCTCGGCGGCGAAGTAGAGCGGCACGATCGGGATGTTTTCCAGGAGGATGTATTGCCAGATGTCGAGCTCGGTCCAGTTCGACAGCGGGAAGACCCGGATCGACTCGCCCGGCTTCACCCGCGCGTTGTAGAGCTTCCAGAGCTCCGGCCGCTGGTTCTTCGGGTCCCAGGCGTGGGTCTGCGTGCGGAAGGAGAAGATGCGCTCCTTGGCGCGGCTCTTCTCCTCGTCCCGGCGCGCGCCGCCGAAGGCCGCGTCGAAGCCGTACTGGGTGAGCGCGGCCTTCAGGGCGTCGGTCTTCATGATGCCGGTGTAGGCCGACGAGCCATGGGTGAACGGCGTGATGCCCTGCGCCACGCCCTCCTTGTTGGTGTGCACGATCAGGTCGAGCCCGAGCCGCTTGGCGGTCTCGTCACGGAAGCGGACCATCTCGCGAAACTTCCAGGTGGTGTCCACGTGGAGGAGCGGGAACGGCGGCTTGGACGGGTGGAACGCCTTCATCGCCAGATGAAGCATCACCGACGAGTCCTTGCCGATGGAATAGAGCATCACCGGGTTCTTGAACTCGGCGGCCACCTCCCGGATGATGTGGATGGACTCCGCTTCCAGACGCTTCAGATGCGTCAGACGATTGGCAGACACGACGATCCTCTCGTAACCGGGCCTGGAGACGGGCCCGTCCCATGGCCCCTGGGATAATGGCCGACGAGGCTTGCGACAAGGTTGCGTGGTGCCGACGAGCGGTGCGCAGGAGAATAGATTTTCGCGGCTGCCGCCGGACGTGGAACGGCGACCATCGCGGCGCTCCGGGGGGTCGCCGCCACTGCTCCGTCAGCGCTCGAGGCGGTGCAGCCACCCCCTCCGTCAGCGCTCGACGCGGCGCATCCGCGCCCGGTTGCGCCGCTCGCGCAGCGCCGCCGGCAGGCGCTTCAGGGCGTCGATCGGGCGCTTGCGCCGGCTGATCTCCTCCAACTGGCGGAAGCGCTCGCCGAGCGCGTAGGTGCGGGCCCTCAGGTCGTCCGCGAGGGCGCGCCGGTCCGACAGGTGGGCGATGTCGTCGAACGGGATGGCGTCGCCGATCGCAACCGGCATCCGGGTGCCGATGCGGTCGTGCACCTCCTTGAAGATCAGCGACAGCCGGAGCGTCAGGTGGATGTGGCTGGCGATCTGGAACAGGCGCGAGTTCTGGCCGGCGAAGAAGATCGGCACCACCGTGGAGCGGGTGCGCTGGATCAGCTGGCTGGTGAACGGCTGCCAGGTGGCATCGATCGCCTGCTTGCGGCCGAGCCGGTCCGGCGCGGTGGAGACGCCGCCGGCCGGAAACACCACGATGCAGCCGCCGTTCTCCAGGTGCCGCCGGGCGGTGGCGCGCGTCTTGAGGTTGGTGGCGAGAGCCTCCTCGGTCTCGGCGAAGTCCACCGGAAGCAGATAGGGCGCCACTTCGGGCGCCCTCAGGAGAACCGCGTTGGTCAGCACCAGGAAGTCCGACCGGACCTTGCCGATGAGCCACGAGATGACGATGCCGTCGAGAACGCCGAACGGATGGTTAGCGACCACCACCAGGGGGCCGGTTCGCGGGATCGCGTCCAGCTTATCCCCGTCGATCTCCACGTTCAGTTCCAGGCGCCGCACCGCCGCCTCGAAGAAGCTTTCGCCGGGCACCGGGTTGCGCCGGTTCTCCATGTAGAGGCGCTTCAGCCGGGGCTGCCCGGTCGCCCGCTCGATGAAGCGGATCAGGTTGCGCTTGAGAGGCGGGAAGGTCGGATCGGCGTAGCTGAAGATCGGATCTTGCATCGGGTCTGTCGGGCGCGGCGGTGATGCTCGTTTATGGCACGGGTAGACATTTTTTGCGAAGGAAGGATGACGATCCGCCCCGCCCGTCCACCCCTTCCTCGCCCCCTCCTCCCGCCCCGGGCCGGACCCCCGCCGCCATGGCCGCGCAAGCGGCGCGGCACGATCGACCGCACTGGACAGCACCGGCCGGAACATCCCCGGAGCGCCCGCGTTAGACCCCGGCGGGAGCGTCAACTTGACCCAGGTCGCGGCATGGCCGGAACGGCCCGGGACGGCGCCGCCGGCGGGGATCGCGGGAGACGGTCCGACACCAGGGAGGAGAATTCATGAACACGCACACAGGGCTCGGCCGGCTGCTGGCGGCGACGGCGCTCATCGGCGCGCTGGTCGGCGCGAACGCGGCGCGGGCGGCGGAACTGTCGGTCGTGTCCGGCGCGGTCGGCAACGATCTCGCCGAGATGCAGCAGCAGCTCGACCGGTTCGCCCAGCAGTCCGGCCACACGGTGAAGCTGGTGTCCATGCCGGCCTCCACGACCGACCAGTTCGGCCAGTACCGGCTCTGGCTGTCCGCCGGCAACCAGGACATCGACGTCTACCGCACCGACGTGATCTGGGCGCCGCAGCTCGCCGCCCACTTCATCGACCTCAAGCCCCATGTGGCCGAGGAGATCGACAAGCACTTCCCGGCGATCATCGAGAGCCAGACCGTGGACGGCAAGCTGGTCGCCATGCCGATGTACACGGACGCCCCGGCGCTCTACTACCGCAAGGACCTCCTGGAGAAATACGGCAAGCAGCCGCCGAAGACCTGGGAGGAGATGGCCGCCACCGCCAAGGAGATCCAGGACAAGGAGCGCGCCGAGGGCAACCAGCAGCTCTGGGGCTTCGTCTTCCAGGGCAACGCCTACGAGGGCCTCACCTGCAACGCGCTGGAATGGGTGGTGTCCTTCGGCGGCGGCCAGATCGTGGAGCCGGACGGCACCATCTCGATCAGCAACCCTAAGGCCGCGAAGGCGCTCGACACCGCCCACAGCTGGATCAACACCATCTCGCCGCCCGGCGTCCTGGCCTACCAGGAGGAGGATGCCCGCGGCGTCTGGCAGACCGGCAACGCGGTGTTCATGCGCAACTGGCCCTATGCCTACGCCCTCGGCAACAGCGACGACAGCGCCGTGAAGGGCAAGTTCGACGCCACGACCCTGCCGATCGGCGAGGGCGGCGAGCGGTCCGCCGCCACGCTCGGCGGCTGGAACCTGGCGGTCTCCAAGTACTCCCGCAACCAGGAGGCCGCCATCGAGCTCGTGAAGTTCCTGGCGTCCGAGGAGGCGCAGAAGTTCCGCGCGCTCACCAACTCCCGCCTGCCGACGCTGGTGGCCCTCTATGACGATCCGGAGATCGTCGAGAAGCAGCCGATCGTGCCGCGCTGGAAGGAGGTCTTCCTCAACGCGGTGCCGCGCCCGTCCGCGCCGACGAAGACCAAGTACAACGAGGTCTCCAGCGAATTCTGGACCGCCGTCCACAACACGCTCTCCGGCAACGGCGACGGCGAGAGCAACCTGAAGCGCCTGGCCGCCCGGCTGAAGCGCCTGCAGGGCGGCGAGTGGTGACCCCGGCCCGACCCTGATCCCGTCCGCGCCGGCCCGTCGCGGCCGGCGCGGCGCACGCTTCCGGGCGGACGCGGCCGAGGCGCCCGCCTGGGCGATCGCGGCGATCGCCTGGGCGGTCGCGGCGACCGCCGCAGCCGTCGTCTCCCCCGCCCTTTTCCGTCGCCCCTCATGGAGCCGTCGCCATGGCCGGACCCGTGTCGCGAAATTCCGAGCTCGGGCGTCAGCGCGTCCTTGCCGCCTGGGGTTTTCTCACCCCCATGCTCCTGGTGCTGGCGCTCGCGGCGGGCTGGCCGCTCGCCCGCACGATCTGGTTCTCCTTCACCGACGCCAAGCTCGACTCGCTCGGCTCCGCCGAATGGGTGGGCCTCCTCAACTACCTGGAATATCTGGATTATGGCGACGGCGACGGAGAGTACTTCGGCCTCCTGTTCGACGAGGGCTGGTGGGCGGCGGTGTGGAACACCCTGCGCTTCGCGCTGATCTCCGTGACGCTGGAGACGGTCTTCGGCCTCATCGTGGCGCTCGTCCTCAACGCCTCCTTCCCCGGACGCGCGATCGTGCGGGCGGCGGTCCTGGTGCCCTGGGCCATCCCGACCATCGTGTCGGCGAAGATGTGGGCCTGGATGATGCACGACCAGTTCGGCATCCTGAACGACATCGGCCTCAGGCTCGGCCTCCTCGACGCCCCGATCGCGTGGACCGCCTCGCCCGATACCGCGATGGTCGCCGTCATCATCGTGGACGTGTGGAAGACCACGCCGTTCATGGCGCTTCTCATCCTCGCCGGCCTGCAGCTCGTGCCGTCGGACATCTACGAGGCCGCGCGCCTCGACGGCGTCCACCCGGTGAAGGTCTTCTTCCGCATCACGCTGCCGCTGATCCGGCCGGCCATCATGGTGGCGGTCATCTTCCGCGCGCTCGACGCGCTGCGGGTCTTCGACCTCGTCTACGTGCTGACGCCGAACAACGACCGGACGCGCACCATGTCGGTGTTCGCGCAGGAGAACCTGTTCCAGTTCGACAAGTTCGCCTACGGCTCGGCGGCCTCGACCCTGCTCTTCGTGGTGATCGCCCTCATGGTGCTCCTCACCATCACGCTCGGCCGCATGGACCTGGAGGGCAACCGGTCATGAGGATCGTCAAGACCATCCTGTTCTACCTGCTGGTGCTCGTGATCGTCGTGCAGGCGGTCTTCCCGTTCTATTACGCGATCATCACCAGCTTCAAATCCGGCACGGCCATCTTCCAGGTGGACTACTGGCCGACCGTCGTGTCGTTCGACAACTACGTTCGGGTGCTGTCGTCCGGCTCGTTCCTGCGCAACATCGTCAACTCGCTGATCGTCGCGACCTCCGTGGTGGCGATCTCGCTGCTTCTTGCCGTGACCGCCTCCTACGCCCTGTCGCGCATCCCCTTCCGCGGCCGGGGGCTGCTGCTCGTCACCATCCTGTCCGTGTCGATGTTTCCGCAGATCGCCGTGCTGGCGGGCCTGTTCGAGATGATCCGGGCGGCGGGCCTCTACAACTCGCTGTTCTCGCTCATCTTCGCCTACATGATCTTCACCCTGCCGTTCACCGTCTGGGTGCTGACCACCTTCATGCGCGACCTGCCGGTGGAGATCGAGGAGGCGGCGATCGTGGACGGCGCAGGGCCGTGGACCATCATCACCAAGGTCTTCCTGCCGCTCCTCTGGCCCGCCCTGGTGACGACCGGCCTCCTCGCCTTCATCTCCGCCTGGAACGAGTTCCTGTTCGCCCTCACCTTCGTGTCGAACAACGACCAGCGCACCGTGCCGGTGGCGATCGCCCTCCTGTCCGGCGCGACCGAATTCGAGACGCCTTGGGGAAACATCATGGCGGCGAGCGTGATCGTCACCGTGCCGCTGATCGTCCTGGTGCTGATCTTCCAGCGCAAGATCGTGGCCGGCCTCACCGCCGGCGCCGTGAAGGGCTGAGCCCGGAGCCGGCGCGCGCCGCCGCGCCGGCGAGGTCACCTCGGCCCGAGGAGGGCGGCGAACGGCGGCCCGTCGAGGGTCGAGGCCATCTCGCGGGCGAGCCAGTCGCGGAAGGCGATCTCCACCGGACGGAGGGGTCGCCCTCGCGACGAGATGAACCAGTAGGACCGGCCCGTCGGCGCCGTGCCGGCGAAGGGCGCCACCACCCGCCCGTCCCTCAGGGCGTCGTAGGCGAGGGTCTGCCAGCCCAGCATCACGCCCTGGCCGGCGATCGCCGCATCCAGGCAGAGCGAGCCGTCCGAGTAGATCGGCCCGTAGCGGAGCGCCGTGCCCTCCAGGCCGTGGCGGGCGAGCCATGGCGTCCAAAGGTCGACCGAGCCGTGGTCGCGGATCACCGGTACGGTCGCCAGATCCTGCGGCCAACGGAGGCGCGCGGCGAGCGCGGGCGCGCAGATCGGGAACACCTGCTGGACGAGCAGCCTGTCGGCCCGCACGTCCGGCCACGGCCCCTCCCCCCACCGGAGCGCCACGTCGATCTCGCCGCCGTCGAGATCCGCGAAGGCGAGCGCCGCGTCGATCCGGATCGACAGGTCCGGGCGGTCCGCCGTGAAGGCCGACAGGCGCGGCACCAGCCAGCGCCCGGCGAGCACCGGCGGCACCGACACCGTGAGGCAGGTCTCCGGCGCCGGACCGGCCAGCGCCACCGCCCGGGACAGGGCGTGGAAGCCGTCGGTGAGGTGGGTGAGCACCTCGGCCCCGAACGGGGTCGGCTCCAGCCCTCTGGGGGTGCGGCGGAACAGGGTCCGCCCGAGCTGTTTCTCGGTCTTCAGGATCTGCTGGCTGACCGCCCCGACCGAGACGTTGAGCGCCTCCGCCGCCCTGGCGAGCGAGCCGAGGCGGCCGGCGGCTTCCACCGCCCTCAAACCGTTGAGGTGCACGCGCGAAAGAGGATCCATGGGCGATCTCCTACCGCGCCCGCCCGAAAACCGCCATGGGCGTCGGCGCATGCCTATAGCTTTCCTATAGGCTCGCTCCGCAAAGCTCCATTTTCACAGGCCGCCCGACGGAGCGAAGTGATGGTCTCGTGTTGTCCTCAAGGACCGACGGCCATGACCCTGTTCGGCATCTTCTCCCGCGACCCGGACGCGCCCGGCGCGGCCGACTTCGACCTCCTCGCCCACCCGGACCTCGCCGCCATGTCGGCCCGCGACCTCGCCGACCTGCCGCTCTGGCCCGCGCCCGAAGCCCCGTGCGACCACCCGTCCGGCACCGGTGTTCCCGCCCACACGGACTCGCGTTTCGCACCGGTTGAGGCGGGGACCTTAAGGCGGGGCTCGGAGACGGGTGCGGAAACTGCGGATGGGATTCACCCGGCGCTCACCACCCGAAATTTCTTCTCTCACGTGCAATGGTCGCGCTGGCGATCGCGCTTGAGTAGCATCCTTCCCTTCCGGATCCGATCGCAGGCCGGCAAGACCGCAGGCTTGGCCTGGATGGCCGTCCATTGTCCTCCAACTTGCCGGAAAACTCGCGGCTAAAAAGCCGGAAAACTTGGGCGAATTGTAAGTCAAATCCCCGGCGAACGGTGAACAGGCGGTTACGGTTGACGAGATCGCAAGGTTGCAGGGCTCTCCGGAACATTCTCAACTGCTTGCATGGTTGTGGAGGCCCTTATGAGTACCTTGGCGTTCGATCTGTCCCAAACTTCCGTCGATCCCGGCTGGGCGCCGCAGAGCGGTCTTGCCCACGATTTCTACTGGCGCAACTTCCTGACCGGCTACGAGTACACCACCGAAGCCGCTCCGGGCGTGACCCAGACCGGCAGTTCCGGCGTGTTCTCGTCCGCCGAGGGCGACGCCGCGATCCGGTCCGCCACCTTCGAGACCAACACCATCCCCGGCTGGGGCGGACCGGCGGTCTCCATCGACTGGACCGGCGACGACGTTGCCAGCATCACGCAGAACCGCGACTGGAACGTCATCAAGAACATCCGCATCGACAGCTTCGACGGGGCGCAGCTCACCGTCTCAAACTTCGTGGATGTCTGGCTGACCCTGAACGAGACCACGGACCAGTCGATCACCCTCGACGACGTCAAGCGCGCCGAGGTGAAGCTCGGGTCGGGCGACGACATGGTGAAGGTCAACGTCGCCACCAACGGCGACATCTGGACCAACCACTTCAAGATCAACACCGGCGCCGGCGACGACACCATCACCATCGGCGACGACGTGGACGTGAAGGTGATCGATCCGGCCAGCTTCCAGTGGACCTGGATCAGCACGAACCTGAACGCCGGCGCGGGCGACGACATCGTCGTCGCGGGCAACGGCCGGAACACGATTTTCGGCGGCGACGGCAACGACACGATCGTCAGCGGGGCCTCCGATGACAAGATCGACGGCGGTGATGGCGCCGACCAGATCTGGGGCGGCGCGGGCAACGACTGGATCTCCGCCGGCAGCGACACCGAGTTCGTCGTCAACGAGATCTGGGGCGGCACCGGCAAGGACACCCTGGTCGGCTCCGCCGCGGGCGTCACCCACTTCCACCTGGACGACATTGGCCGCGGCGACGTGGTCACCGGCGGCGCGCTCGGCCAGGACACCCTCTCCGTCGGCGAAGAGGCCAAGTACAACGTCGGCGCGGCGACCGGCGGCATCCGGGTGAACGGCGCGGTCGTCTCGTCCGTCAGCGAGCTCTACATCGACACCGGCGCGGCCACCAAGGTCAACGTCTACGGCAACTTCGCCAAGTCCGGCCTGGAGCGCGTGGTCGTCAACTCGGACGGCATGCACCACATTAACGCCGGCGGCGCGGGCGGCGTCGTTCTCGAGGTGGACGCGGACGGCGGCCACGGCATCATCCATGGCAGCAAGTCCCACGACATCTTCCGGATCTCCGACATCAACTCGGACGACAGCATCAACGGCAACAAGGGCATCGACAGCCTGACGCTGCGCACCGCCGGCACCGACGTCCAGACCATCGCGATGGAAGGCACCGGCGGCGGCGCGCTGTCCGTCAACGGCGGCTTCGTCCAGAACGTGGAGAAGCTGTTCATCGAGGGCAGCGAGGGCGGCGACCGGATCATCCTGTCGGGAGAGATCGCCCAGGAACTGGTCTACGAGGCGACCGGCAGCGCCGGCAGCGTGTTCTTCGCCGAGGACGTCACGTCCACCACCGGCCTGAAGGCGATCGGCGCGGCCGGCAACGACATCCTGGTCGGCGCCGGCGGCGCGGACACCCTGGCCGGCGCGGGCGGCGGCGACATCGTGATCGGCGGCGCGGGCAACGACCTCCTCCATGGGTCCGGCCTCGACGATCCGCTCGCGGACGACGGGATCTCCGACCTCTTCGTGTTCGAGACCGGCAGCGGCCACGACCAGGTGTTCGGCTTCGGCGTCGGCGATCTCCTGGACATCACCGACTACGGCTTCACCTACGACGACCTCGTCACGGGCGGCCGGCTGGTGGCGGGCGCGGGCTTCGTCGACGTGGTGCTCGGGGCCGACGACAGCATCCGCGTCCACGTGGCGAGCCTGGAGGCGAACGACTTCCTGACCGTCTGACGATCGCTTCTCCCAAGACATCGTCGGACTGCGAAGCGCCCCGCGCGCCGGCCCCGGGCACCCCTGCCGGACCGCGCGCGGGGCGACTTGTTCTGGAAGGACCCGGATCCTTGCCTGAGGCTCCATCGTTCACACCGGAACCGATCCGGCCCGGCAGGCGGGCGGACGGCCCCGGAGAGACGGACCATGGTGCGCATCGCGATCCTGTGCCTTTCGACCGCCCTGGCCACCCCGGCCCTCTCGGCCTCCCTGGTGGTGACGGTCAGCGGCGTCGGCTCCGCCGAGGGCGAGGTCGGCTGCGCCCTCTACGCGGGCGAGGAGGGCTTCCTGTCGGACGGAGCGGCGTCGGCCGCCACCTGGGTCAAGGCCGACCCGGCGGGCGTCACCTGCCGCTTCGACGCGCTCCGCCCCGGCGTCTACGCCGTCGCGGTCTCCCACGACGTGAATGGCAACCGCAAGACCGACACCAACGTCCTCGGCATCCCCAAGGAGCCGTGGGGCGTCACCAACGACGCCCGCCCGCGCATCGGCGCCCCGAGCTTCCGCGACGCGGCCGTCCGGGTCGATGGCGAGGGCGTGAACACCGTGTCGGTGACGCTCGACGATTGACGACCGCAAGCATCCGGAAACGATCTCCGACGTATGAAGGAGGCGCGCCCGTCGCCGCACCGCGAACGTCTCTCTTGCGGCGCACGCACTTCGCGTAATGTGGCGACGTTCGCTCGTCCTCCTGCCGTCTGGATTCGTCGCCCGATGAACAAGCCAGTCCTGACCTCGACCGCCGCCTCCCGCTTCTCGAGCCCGGACTGGTGGAGGGGGGCGGTGATCTACCAGATCTACCCGCGCAGCTTCCAGGACAGCAACGGCGACGGCATCGGCGACCTGCCGGGCATCACCCGCCGGCTCGGCTACGTGGCCGACCTCGGGGTGGACGCGATCTGGCTGTCGCCCTTCTTCACCTCGCCCATGCGGGACTTCGGCTACGACGTGTCCGATTACCGGGACGTGGATCCGATCTTCGGAACCCTGAAGGATTTCGAGGCCCTGGTGGCCGAGGCGCACCGGCTCGGCATGAAGGTGATGATCGACCAAGTGCTGTCGCACACCTCCGACCAGCATCCCTGGTTCGCCGAGAGCCGGAAGGACAAGACCAAGCCGAAGGCCGACTGGTACGTCTGGGCCGACGCCAAGCCGGACGGCACCGCGCCCACAAACTGGCTGTCCGTGTTCGGCGGCCCGGCCTGGGAGTGGGACAGCCGCCGCTGCCAGTACTACCTGCACAATTTCCTCGCCTCCCAGCCGGACCTCAACTTCCACAACGAGGAGGTGGTGGAGGCGCTGCTCGCCGACGTGGAGTTCTGGCTGAAGCTCGGCGTGGACGGGTTCCGGCTCGACACCGTGAACTACTACTTCCACGACCAGGAGCTGCGCTCCAATCCGCCGATGGAGTCCGGCCCGACCGGCAACGACGCCCCGGCGGTGAACCCCTACGGCCGGCAGCTGCACGTCTATGACAAGACCCGGCCGGAGAACATTGGCTTCCTGCGGAAGTTCAGGGCGCTCCTCGACCGCTACCCGGGCACCACGGCGGTCGGCGAGGTGGGCGACGGCGACCGTTCGCTCGACACCATGGCCGAGTACACCTCCGGCGGCGACAAGCTGCACATGTGCTACACGTTCGATTTCCTCGGCAACGGCTACGGCCGGGAGTTCGTCACCAACACGCTCCACCGGTTCGAAACGCGGGCGACGGACGGCTGGCCCTGCTGGGCGTGGTCCAACCACGATGTCATGCGCCACTACAGCCGCTTCATGGACCGCAGCGCCGATCCGGAGCGGCTCGCCCGCCTGATGGGCAGCCTGCTGCTCTCCTTCCGCGGCTCGGTCTGCCTCTACCAGGGCGAGGAGCTCGGCCTGACCGAGGCGGACCTCGCCTTCGAGGACCTGGTGGACCCCTACGGCATCCGCTTCTGGCCGGAGTTCAAGGGCCGCGACGGCTGCCGCACCCCGATGGTCTGGGAGGCGCACGCCCCCTACGGCGGCTTCTCCACCGCCAGGCCGTGGCTGCCGGTGCCGGCCGAGCACGCGGCCCGGGCACCGGACACCCAGGTCGGCGACCCGCGATCGCTCCATGCCCACTACAAGCGCTTCATTCATTTCCGGCGGTCCGAGGCGGCCCTCTTCTCCGGCGACATCGAATTCCTGCCGACCGAGGGCGAGGTGCTGGCCTTTTTCCGTCGGCAAGGAAACGAAGCGCTTCTCTGCGTGTTCAACCTCGGAGGCGAAGCGGCGGCCTGGACGCTGCCGGACGGGATCGCGGTGGAGGCGATCACCGGGCTCGGCTTCACCGGCGCCGATGCCGGCGGGGTGATCACCCTCGGGCCGGAGGACGCCTTCTTCGGGCGGGTGGCCTAGTCGCGAGCCACCTCCCGTCGCCGGCAACGCGTCTCGGGAGGACGGACATGGCGGATCTGGTGCTGAGAGGAGTGCGCAAGGCCTACGGAAGCGTCGAGGTGCTGCACGGCATCGACCTCGACATCCGCTCGGGCGAGTTCATCGTCTTCGTCGGCCCGTCGGGCTGCGGCAAGTCCACGCTCCTGCGCCTGATCGCCGGGCTGGAGGACATCACGGCGGGGACGCTCTCGATCGACGGCAAGGTGGTGAACGCCCTGCCGCCCGCCAAGCGCGGCATCGCGATGGTGTTCCAGTCCTACGCGCTCTACCCGCACATGACCGTCTATGACAACATGGCGTTCGGCCTGAAGCTGGCGAACGCCAGCAAGGCCGACCTCGACCGGCGCGTGCGGGCGGCGGCGGAGATGCTGCAGATCACCGGCCTCCTCGACCGGCTGCCGCGCCAGCTGTCCGGCGGCCAGCGGCAGCGCGTCGCCATCGGCCGCGCGATCGTGCGCGATCCCAAGGTGTTCCTGTTCGACGAGCCGCTGTCCAACCTGGACGCGGCACTGCGCGTGGCCACGCGCATCGAGATCGCCCGCCTGCACGAGCGGATGAGCGCCACCACCATGATCTA
Organism: Chthonobacter rhizosphaerae; assembly: GCF_013839525.1. Classification (GTDB taxonomy): domain Bacteria; phylum Pseudomonadota; class Alphaproteobacteria; order Rhizobiales; family Pleomorphomonadaceae; genus Chthonobacter; species Chthonobacter rhizosphaerae. The sequence continues at coordinate 148,181 of NZ_JACDIS010000009.1, read as the reverse complement.
CGTGACCCACGACCAGGTGGAGGCCATGACCCTCGCCGACCGGATCGTGGTGCTGCACGCCGGCCGTGTGGAGCAGGTAGGCTCGCCGCTGGAGCTCTACCACGCGCCGGACAACCTGTTCGTGGCGCGCTTCATCGGCTCGCCCTCCATGAACATCGTGCCCGCCGTGATCGAGGCGGCCGGGTTTCCCGGGCGCGTGCGCCCGCAGAACGGCCGCGCGATCGAGGCTGCCGTCGAGGTGCCCGCCGGCGCGGCGGGGGCGACCGCGGCCCTCGGCGTCCGGCCGGAGGACCTGCGGCCGACCGACGGCGAGGGCCTCTTCCGCGGCGAGGTGGCGCTGGTGGAGAAGCTCGGCGAGGTGACCCTCGCCTATGTGGACGCCGGCCATGCCGAGCCGATCGTCGCCAAGATCGACGGCGACGCGACCGTGCGACGCGGCGAGGTGCTCGCCGTCACCGCCGAGCCCGACCGGCTGCACGTCTTCGACGCGGAAGGCCGCGCACTTCGCCGCGCTCGGGCGGCGGCGGCGGCTTGAACTCACCGGATCATTGCGGAGAGTTAATTTGAGCGGAGGTGGACGAGAGCCTTAGTGTTTTTCCGGACCGGGCTGCGAAAGACGGCCCGGAGGAAACACCGGGGAGACTCTGAAACCATGCGCTCTATCGCCCTTCTGACGATTGCGGCGGCGATCGCCGCCGTGTCCGCCGCGCCCGCGTCCGCGGTCGAAGCCCGCAAGCGGGAAGAGAGCAAGGCCATCACCGTGGCGGCCGCCTGGAAGGTGATCGGCGACTTCTGCGGCATCAAGTCCTGGCATCCGGCCATCGCCGACTGCGTACTCTCGGACAAGGACGGCAAGCAGATCCGCACCCTGACCACCAAGGACGGCGCCAAGTTCGTCGAGGAACTGGTGGAGTGGAACGAGGCCGAGACCAAGTACACCTACATCATCCTGGAGAGCCCCCTCCCCGTCGCCAACTACAAGGCGACCCTGTCGGTGAAGGCCGACGACGACGGCGGCGCGGGCGTTCGCTGGCTCGGCACCTTCGACGCCAAGGGCGTGAGCGACGACGAGGCCAAGGCGATCGTCGAGGGCATCTACGCACCGGGAATCGCGTCCATCATGGAAAAGGCGCTCGCGACCAACTGACCGCCACACGGCCGGCGCTGCCGCCGGCCCGACCTGTCCCGTTCCGGCACGCCCCTGCCGGAACGGCTTTTGCGTGCGCAGCTCCGATAGGATGTTGGAGTTGCGCTATGGACAGACGATCGTTCCTGTTCGGCACGGCCGCGGCGGGCGCCGCTCTCGCCGCCGCGCCGGCGCGGGCAGACACGGTGCCGGCCCGGATCCGTCTCGCCGACCTTCGCGGCTCCTTCCTGGAGGCGGACAGCGCCCTCAGGCCCGGTGCGGTGGACGACCAGAGCGCCGTGCTGCAGGCGGCGATCGACCGCGCCGTACGCGACGACCGCCCGCTCTTCCTCGCGCCCGGCCGCTACCAGGTGTCCAACATCACCCTGCCGGACGGCCTGACCCTCGTCGGCGTGCCCGGCCGCACCCGGCTCGTCTACGGCGGCGGCGGCCACCTGATCGAGGCCGTGCACGCGCGCGGCGTCGGCCTCGACGGCATCGTGCTCGACGGCGCCAACCGGCCGCTCGGCGACTACGCCACCGGTCTCGTGCAGTTCACCGACGTGGCGGACGTCGCCCTCGACGAGGTGGAGGTGATCGGCAGCGCCCGCATGGGCGTCACGCTCGAGCGCGTCTCCGGCCGGGTCAGCCGCTGCCGGCTCACGGGGGCCAGGCAGGCGGGCCTCTGGTCGGTGGACGCCACCGGCCTTTCCATCATGGACAACACGGTCTCCGACTGCGGCGACGGCGGCATCCTGGTTCACCGCTGGGAGGCGGGCGAGGACGGCACCATCGTGACCGCCAACCGGGTGGAGCGGATCGGCGCCAAGTCCGGCGGCACCGGGCAGAACGGCAACGGCATCAACGTCTTCCGCGCCGCCGGTGTGATCGTTACGAACAACCGCGTGACCGACTGCGCCTTCTCGGCGATCCGCTCCAACGCCGGCTCGAACGTGCAGATCACCGGCAACAGCTGCCTGCGTTCGGGCGAGACCGCCATCTATTCGGAGTTCGGCTTCGAAGGCGCCATGGTGGCCCACAACGTGGTGGACGGCGCCGCCATCGGCGTGTCGATCGCCAACTTCAACGAAGGCGGGCGGCTCGCCGTCGTCACCGGCAACCTGATCCGGAACCTGCGGAACGGCGCGCCCTACCCGGACGAATACGGCTTCAACTTCGGCATCGGCATCTCGGTGGAGGCCGACACCGCCGTGACCGGCAACGTGATCGACGGCGCCCCGAGCGTCGGCATCCTGATGGGCTGGGGACCGTACCTGCGCGACGTCTCCGCCACCGGCAACGTGATCCGCAAGAGCCGCATCGGCGTCGCGGTGAGCGTGGTGGAAGGCGCCGGCGCGAGCGTCATCACCGACAACCTGATGAGCGAGGTCGCCGAGGGCGGCGTGCGCGGCATGCGCTGGGCGGAGGCCGTGACCGAAGACCTCGCCACCGGCGACATGCTCGCCTCCGGCCTCCTCGCGCCGCACCTGACCGTGCGGGGAAACCGGGTGGGCTGAGCGGCGGGCGCTCTTCCTCTCAGGACCGGTTCATCACGAAGTCGGCGCAGCGGTCGCCGAGCATCATGGCCGGGGCGTTCGTGTTGCCGGCGTTGATGTTCGGCACGGCGGACATGTCGCAGACGCGCAGCCGGGCGACGCCGCGCACGCGCATGCGGGCGTCGAGCACGGCCAGGGGGTCGCCGTCGGCGCCCATGCGGCAGGTGCCCGCCGGGTGGTAGTTGGTCTTCACGAACCGCTTGCAGTGGGCGGCGAGCGCCTCGTCGGAGAGGTCCATCGGGCTCGGGATCGCCACGCGCTTCACCCGCTCCTTGAGGGGCGACGTCTCGAAGGCTTTCACGAAGAAGCGCTGGCCGGCGATCATCGCGGCCATGTCCTCCGGCTCGCGGAGAAGGTTCGGCGAGACGAGCGGCATGGCGGCCGGGTCCGCCGACCGCAGCCGGACGGTGCCGCGCGACTTCGGCTTCACCACCACGGTGGTCACCGTCAGGCCGTGGGCGTCGTCCACCAGGGTGCGGGTGTCGCGATCGAGGTAGACGATCGGCACGCAGAAGGCCTGGATGGACGGCACGCCGTCCGGATCCTCCGGGTTCACGAAGGCGCCGGCCTCGACGCCCGCGGAGGTGATCGGCCCGGTGCCGAAGAGCTTGAAGTGGATGCCGTTCCTCAGCATCCGCCAACCCACGCCCTGCTGGTAGTAGCCGTAGGGCCCGTTGGCGAGCGCGATGATCGGCACCTCCGGATGGTCGATCAGGTTGCCGCCGACGCCCGGGCTCTCGACGAGAACCGGAAGCCCGTGGTCGCGCAGGTGATCGGCCGGCCCGATGCCGGAGAGCATCAGGAGCTTGGGGCTGACCAGCGCGCCCGCCGCCACCACGATCTCGCCCTTTGCATAGGCGATCCGCTCCTCGCCGCCGTTCACCCGGTAGGCCACGCCGACCGCCTCGCCGCGCTCGATGACGATCCGCTGCACCTCGGACTGCAGGCGGACGGTGAGCCGCGGGTCGCCCTCCAGGGGCGCCAGATAGGCGTAGGCCGCGCTGGAGCGCCGGCCGCGCCGGTTCATGAACTGGTAGAAGCCCACGCCCCGCTGGGTGGGGCCGTTGAAGTCGTGGTTGTAGGGCTCGCCGAGCGCCTGGACCGCCTGGACGAACCAGCGCGAGAAGTCATCGATATAGCCCGGGTCGGATACGTGGAGCGGTCCGTCCGTGCCGTGGCGCTCGTCGTTCAGGCGGTTGTTGCCCTCCATGCCGCGAAAGTGCTTCAGCACCGCCTTCCAGCTCCAGTCGGCGCCGTCGTTGTTGCCGCGCAGGATCTCGTCCCACTCGTCGTAGTCGGACGGCCGGCCGCGCATGTAGACCTGCGCGTTCACGCTCGAGCCGCCGCCGAGCACGTTCGCCTGCGGGATGTCGTGCGCACGGCCGCCCAGATGCTCCTGCGGCACCGTGGTGTGGTAGCGCATGTACTTGGAGCCGTTGATCATCTTGAAGATGCCGGGCGGCATGTCGAGAAGCGGATGCCGGTGCGAATGCCCCGCCTCCAGGAGCAGCACACGGGCGCCGCCGTCCTTCACCAGCCGCGCGGCCGCCACCGAACCGGCCGATCCGCCGCCCACCACGATGTGGTCGAACTCCTCCCGCGCCATGCGCCGGGCCTCCCATGCTTGTGTCTTGTTGGTCCGGCCGTTCCCCGCCGGTCGGTCTTCGCCGATCCTCGTCGCCGATCAGTCCTCGCCGATCAGTCCTCGAACGTGCCGCGCACGTATTCCCAGGCCGCGTTCAGGTGGGACGTCAGCGCCTTCTCGGCGGCGTCGGGATCGCGTTCCACGATCGCGTCGAAAATGGCCTTGTGGCTCAGGTAGTTGATGCGGTTGCGCTCGGGCGAGCGGGGCATCTGCTGCCAGTGGCTCGCCAGCCACGACGTGAAGGCCTTGTGCACCGCCGGGAAGATCGGGTTGCGCGGCACCCGGTAGAGCACCGCGTGGAAGGCGACGTCGGTGGCGTAGAATCGCTGCGAATCCGGGATCGCCTCCTGGTTGGCCTCCAGGGCGTCGCGCAGGGCCGCGATGTCGTCCTTGCGGGCGGACAGGGCCGCCGTCCGGGCCAGCGCGGCCTCCAGGTAGATGCGCGTGTCGTAGAGGTTCTTCACGCCGCCCGGCTGCTTCAGAAGGTGCGTCACCACCCCGCCGACGGCGCTCAGGGCCGCGTCGTATCCCGGCCGCCGGACGACCGGCCGATAGCGCGGCCGGCTTTCCACGAGGCCCCGGCTCGCCAGACGGGCGATCGCCTCGCGCACCACCGTGCGGCTGGTGCCGAACTCGGCCATCAGGTCCCGCTCGGCCGGCAGATGCGCCCCATCGGCGAGGTCGCCGGAGGCGATGCGGGCCTCCAGGGCGCCGACCAGCTGGTCGGCGGCCCGTCCGGAAGCGGCTTCGGCAAGATCGATGAAGGGTGTGTCGAGGGGCGCCATGGATTTCTTGGTCGAACCAAACTCGAGCGAGTGTTGCTGAACCAGTTCGGAAAATCAAGCCGACCTGCCTGCGTGCACCCTGCGCGGCTGAGATGGCAGTCCCTGGATATATGAAAAGGGGATTGACTCGCGGTCCGATCAGATCTTCACTCACGCACCTTGTTTGGTACGACCAAACTGTTCAGCCGCAGCATCTCGGGAGGAGGCTTCGTGCTCCAGGACCTCGCCACCGCGCTCACCGACCGGTCCGTGATGCGGGCCCGCATGCTCATCGGCGGCGAATGGACCGGGGGCGGCAGCTCCGGGGAGATCGAGGTCGAGAACCCGGCGACCGAGGCCATCATCGCCACCATTCCGGACGGCACGGCCGCCGACGCGGAAGCGGCGCTCGCTGCCGCCAGGGCCGCGCAGCCCGCCTGGGCCGCGCTCCCGGCCTATGAGCGCGGCAAGGCGGTGGATGCCCTCGCGGATGCCATCGACGAGAACGCCGACCTTCTCGCCCGCCTCGTGGTCGCCGAGCAGGGCAAGCCGATCGGCCAAGCGCGCGGCGAGATCGCCGCCACCGAGACCTTCCTGCGCTATGCCGCCGAGAGCGCCCGCCGCATCGAGGGCGACATTCTCCCCTCCGACTCGCCCGACGAGGAGGTCTGGATCCGCCGGGTGCCGCACGGCGTGGTGGTCGGGCTCACCGCCTGGAACTACCCGGCCGCGCTCACCACCCGCAAGCTCGGCCCGGCCCTCGTCGCCGGCAACACCTTCGTGCTCAAGGCCCACGAGTTCACGCCCCTGTCGGGCCTCGCCATCGCGGCCCTCGCCGAGACGGTCGGCATCCCGAAGGGCGTGGTGAACGTGGTCACGGGCGCCGGCCGCACGGTCGGCCAGGCCCTCGTGGAGAGCCCGTCGTCGGACCTCGTCACCATGACCGGCAGCACCCGCGCGGGCCGGGAGATCTACGCGGCCGGCGCCCCGCAGATCAAGGTCCTGCGCCTGGAACTCGGCGGCAAGGCTCCCTTCATCGTGCTCGACGACGCGGACATCGACCGCGCCGTGGACGCGGCGATCACGGCGCGCTTCACCAACTGCGGGCAGATCTGCACCTGCAACGAGCGCATGTATCTGCACCGGGCGATCGCCGACGAATTCCTCGACAAGTTCGTCGCCAAGGCGCGGGCGCTGCGCATCGCCGACCCGCTGACCGACCCGGACATGGGGCCGAAGATCAGCGCCCCGGAGGTGGACAAGGTCGCCGCCATCGTGGACGCCAGCGTCGCGGCCGGGGCCGAGATCCTGCTCCCAGGCGGGCCGCTGAGAGACGGCGAGCACGCCAAGGGCCACTGGTACGCCCCGACGGTGCTCCTCGCCAGGGACAACGGGCTGCCGGCCATGCAGCAGGAGATCTTCGGCCCGGTCGTGCCGGCGATGGTGGTGGACGATTTCGAGGAAGCGCTCCGCCATGCCAACGACAGCGCCTTCGGGCTCTCCGCCTACGTTTGGTCGTCGAGCCTCAAGCGGCTGATGCGCACCGTGGAGGGGCTCCACTTCGGCGAGATCTACTTCAACCGCACCTGCGGCGAACTCGTGCAGGGCTTCCACACCGGCTGGCGCCAGTCGGGCCTCGGCGGCGAGGACGGCAAGTACGGCCTCGACGGCTATTTCCGCCGAAAGACCATGTACGTGAACTGGGGCTGACGGCCGCCGGCCGCGCCCCCTCCCTCTTCGACCACGAAAGTCCCGAGCGTCCGCATCCCATGTCCAGCCCGGCCCAGACCCCGTCCGACAGCAGCTCCGGATCCGCCATCCGGGACGTCCGCGCCCGGCTCTTCCGCGTGCCGCTGGACGAGGTGCTCTCCGACGCCAAGCACGGCGACCACACCCATTTCGAGCTGGTCACCGTCACGATCCGCACCGCGGACGGACGCGAGGGCACCGGCTACACCTACACCGGCGGCAAGGGCGGCCGAGCCATCCTGGCCATGGTGGAGGACGACCTGACGCCCTTCCTCCTCGGCCGCGACGCCGGCGACGTGGAAGCCATCGCCGAGGGCCTGTGGTGGCATATCCACTATGTGGGGCGGGGCGGCATCGCGGCCTTCGCCATGTCGGCCGTGGACATCGCCCTCTGGGACATCCGCTGCCGGACGGCGGGCCAGCCGCTCTGGCGCATGGCGGGCGGCGCCGGCAGGACCACGAAGGCCTACCGGGGCGGCGTCGACCTCAACTTCTCCCGCGAGCGGCTGGTGGAGAGCGTCAGGGCGCACGTGGCCCGCGGCTTCAACGCCGTCAAGATCAAGGTCGGGCGGCCGGACCTTGACGACGACGTCGCCCGGGTCGCGGCCGTCCGCGAGGCGATCGGGCCCGACGTCGGGTTCGCGGTGGACGCCAACTACGGCCTCTCGGTCGAGCAGGCGATCGAGGCCGCCCGCGCCTTTCAGCCGTTCGACCTCCTCTGGTTCGAGGAGCCGACCGAGCCGGAGGACTGGTTCGGCACCGCGCGCATCGCCGCCGAGACCGGGATGCCGCTGGCGTCAGGCGAGAACTTCCACACCCACCACGAATTCCGGATGGCTCTCGACCATGCGGGGCTGAGCTTCATCCAGCCGGACGCCTCCAACTGCGGCGGCATCACCGGCTGGCTGCGCGCCGCCCGCATGGCGAAGGAGAAGGGCATCCCGGCCTGCAGCCACGGCATGCAGGAGTTGCACGTCAGCCTCGTCTCCGCCCAGGAGAACGCCGGCTGGCTGGAGGTCCACAGCTTCCCGATCGACCGCTACACCCGCCGCCCGCTCGTGATGGAGGACGGACTCGCCGTCGCGCCGGACGAGCCCGGCACGGGCGTCGTGTTCGACTGGGACAAGCTGGAAGATGCGGATCCGGCGTCCCGCGCCTGAGGAGGACGGGAGACGTCGGATCCGAAACAGAACCTCGTCCGGCACAAGTGTCCGGGCGGAGTGGATCGAGGGAGATCACGGCCGGATCGTCCGGACGGCGGCACGAGGAGCCTGAAATACGAACGGCAAAGCCCGTTCTGCCAGTGATTGACCTTGATGGTGTTTGCCGCACTCTTTGAAGCAAGGGCGCCGGGAGGAGAATGGCGCTCAAACAAGGGAGGAGTACGATGCCCATGCTTACCCGTCGCGTGGTCCTGATGGCGACCGCCGCCCTGGCGGTCGGCCTTTCCGCCGCCTATGCCCAGGGCCTGCCGCCGCTGGAGAAGAAGGACACCTACAAGGTCGGCTTCGCGCAGACCGAGTCCAACAACCCCTGGCGCATCGCCCAGACCGAGAGCATGAAGGCCGAGGCGGAGAAGCTCGGCTACCAGCTCGTCTATACCGACGCCGCCGGCTCGGCCGCCAAGCAGGTCGCCGACGTCAACTCCATGATCGCCCAGGGCGTCGACATCATCTTTCTCGCCCCGCGCGAGGAGAAGCCGCTGATCCCGGCCGTGATGGCCGCCAAGAAGGCCGGCATCCCGGTCATCCTGCTCGACCGCAACGTGGACCAGTCGCTCGCCAAGGCCGGCGAGGACTACGTCACCTTCATCGGCTCCGACTTCATCGACGAGGGCAAGCGCATCGCCGAGTTCCTGATGAAGGAGAAGCCGGAGGGCGCCAAGATCATCCAGTTGGAGGGCACCACCGGCTCGTCGCCGGCCAACGACCGCAAGAAGGGCTTCGACGACACCATCGCGTCGAACCCGGCCTTCCAGGTCGTCGCCTCCCAGTCCGGCGACTTCGCCCGCGACAAGGGCCGCCAGGTGGCCGAGGCCCTGCTGCAGGCCCATCCGGACGCGGACGTGATCTACGCCCACAACGACGAGATGGCCATGGGGGCGATCGCCGCCCTGGAGGCCGCCGGCAAGACGCCCGGCAAGGACGTGATGGTGCTCTCCATCGACGGCGGCAAGGAAGCCGTGCAGGCGGTGGTCGACGGCAAGATCGCCGCGGTGGTGGAGTGCAACCCGCGCTTCGGGCCCAAGGCCTTCGAGACCATGCAGCGCTACGTCAACGGCGAGACGATCGAGCCGTGGGTGAAGAACATCGACGCGTTCTACGACAAGTCAAACGCGGCCGAGGAAGTGGCCAACGCCTACTGATCCGGCCCGCGCGTGATCGGCCGGCCGGCGGGCAACCGCCGGCCGGCCCGTTCGCATGACAAGCCCCTCGCAGAGACCGGAGGCAAGCCGATGGCCCTCGTCGCCATGCATGGCATCCGAAAGGCGTTCAATGCCGTGCCGGCGCTCGTCGACGCGTCGCTGGAGATCGAACCCGGCGAGGTGATGGCGCTCGTCGGCCAGAACGGCGCCGGCAAGTCGACCATGATCAAGATCCTCACCGGCGCCTACCGCCGCGACGAGGGCACGCTGACGTTCGACGGCCGGCCGGTGGACTTCCCCAATCCGGGCGCCGCCCAGGACGCCGGCATCAGCACCATCTACCAGGAGATCAACCTCGTCCCGCACCGATCGGTGGCGGAGAACGTCTTCCTCGGTCGCGAGCCCACCCGGCTCGGCTTCATCGACTGGCGCCGGATGAACCGCGAGGCGGAGGCGGCGCTCGCCCGGTTCAACGTGTCGGTGGACGTGCAGGCGCCGCTCTCCACCTTCAATGCCGCGACCCGCCAGATGGTGGCCATCGCCCGCGCGGTCAGCCGCAAGGCGCGCCTCGTGGTCATGGACGAGTCCACCTCCTCGCTCGACGAGCGCGAGGTGGCGACGCTGTTCGACACGATCCGCACCCTGAAGCGCGACGGCGTCTCCGTCCTCTTCGTCAGCCACCGGCTGGACGAGCTCTACGCCGTCTGCGACCGGGTGACGATCATGCGCGACGGCGCCACAATCGGCGTCCATCCCATGTCGGCCATCACCAAGATGGACCTCGTCACCGCCATGCTGGGCCGGGCCCTCGCCGCCGCCGAGCACCGCCTGCACGACGCCCCGCCCCACAAGGCCGGCGCCCCCATCGTGGAGGCGGCGGGCCTCGCCCGCGGCCGGCGCCTGCGCGACGTGGATCTTGCCGTCCACTCCGGCGAGGTGGTCGCGCTCGCCGGCCTCCTCGGCTCCGGCCGGACGGAGACCGCCCGCGTGCTCTTCGGCGCGGACCGGCCCGAGGCCGGTTCGCTGAAGCTCGACGGCCGCGACGTCGCCTTCGGCGAGCCCTCGGAGGCGATCGAGGCGGGCTTCGGCTTCCTCAGCGAGGACCGCAAGATCGAGGGCATCATCCCGGACATGAGCGTCGCCGAGAACCTGACGCTCGCCCTTATGCCCCGCCTCGCCAAGGCCGGCGTGATCGACCGGGCCGCCCAGCGCGAGGTGGTGAACCGCTTCATCCGGCGGCTCGGCATCAAGCTCGCCTCACCGGACCAGAAGATCCGCGAACTCTCGGGCGGTAACCAGCAGAAGGTGCTGCTCGCCCGCTGGCTCGCCATGAACCCCCGCCTCCTGATCGTGGACGAGCCGACGCGAGGCATCGACGTGGGCGCCAAGGCCGACGTGCTCACCATGATCCGCGAGCTCGCCGGCGCCGGCCTCGGCGTCGTGATGGTGTCGTCCGAGCTGGAGGAGATCATCAGCCTCGCCGACCGGGTGACGGTGCTGTCCGACGGCCGGTCGGTGCGCGACCTGCACGCCGGCGAGATCGACGAGACCTCCATCATGGCCGCCATGGCGTCCGACGTCCCCACCACCGGAGCGCCCCATGGCTGACACGTCCGTCCAGGTCCACCGCCCTGCCGAGGCCGCGCCCCGCCGCGCCTCCATGGCCGAGGCCGTCCGGCGCTACGGCGTGCTGGTCGCCCTCGTCCTCCTGATCCTGTTCAACGCCGCGTTCACGCCGAACTTCCTGTCCTGGCAGACGGTGAACGTGAACCTCACCCAGGTCTGCGCCATCGTGATCGTCGGCGTCGGGATGACGCTGGTGATCGCGGCCGGCGGCATCGACCTGTCGGTCGGCTCGCTGATGGCCATCTCCGGCACGCTCGCCCCGCTGATCTTCATGGGCAAGCTCTTCCCGGTCTCGCCCGGTCTCGGCCTCGCCCTCGCCTTCACGGTGCCGATCGTGGCGGCGGCGCTCCTCGGCCTCTTCAACGGCTGGCTGGTGACGCGCTTCCGCATCCAGCCGATCGTCGCCACCCTGGTGCTCTTCATCGCGGGGCGCGGCATCGCCCAGGTGATGACGAACGGCAACCTCCAGGTCTTCAAGGAACCCACGTTCCAGTTCATCGGCCTCGGCCGCGTCCTCGGCGTGCCCGTCCAGGTGATCCTGATGGCGATCATCGTGGCGGTCGCCGGCTATGCGCTGACGCGCACCGTCTTCGGTCGCCAGCTGCTGGCGGTCGGCGGCAACCCGCGCGCGGCGCGCCTCTCGGGCATCGCGTCGAAGAGCATCTCGCGCTGGGTCTACGCCATCTCGGGCGCGCTCGCCGGCCTCGCCGGCCTGATCGTGGTCGCGCGCAACGGCGCGGCGGACGCCAACCTCGTCGGTCTCGGCATGGAGCTCGACGCCATCGCGGCGGTCGCCGTCGGCGGCACCCTCCTCACCGGCGGACGGGCCTCGGTGATCGGCACGCTGCTCGGCGCGCTCGTCATTCAGCTCGTCCGCTACACGCTCCTCGCCAACGGCGTGCCGGACGCCGCCGCCCTGGTGGTGAAGGCCGGCCTCATCATCCTCGCCGTCTGGATCCAGCAGCGCGCCAAGGGAAGCTCCTGAGCCATGACCGCCGTCGCCCCCGCCCCCGCTCGCCGCACCCTTCGCAACCCGCGCGCCATGGCGCGCTGGGGCGTGGTCCTGGCGCTCGTCGCGCTGATCCTGTTCGGGTGGGCGCGCTACGACAATTTTCTCAGCGAATACAACATCCTGAGCTTCCTCCGCTACAACTCGATGTTCGCCCTCATCGCGCTCGGGATGTGCTTCGTCATCATCACCGGCGGCATCGACCTTTCCGTTGGCGGCGTCGCGGCCCTCGGCAGCGTGGTGGCGGCCTACGCGTCCGGCTATGGCCTCGCGGCCGGCGTGGCGGCCGGCACGGGAGCCGGGCTCCTCGCCGGGCTGATCAACGGCCTCGTGGTCACGCGCCTGAAGATCGCGCCCTTCATCGCCACCCTGGCGATGATGCTGGCGGCCTACGGCACCGCCCTCCTCCTGGCCGGCAACCAGTCGGTCTCGGTGTCCTGGGACACCGCCTTCATCACCTTCGGCCAGAACGACTTCCTCGGATTTCCCATCCCGGCCTGGGTGATGCTGGCGGCCTTCGTGATCGGCTGGGTCGTCCTGGAACACCGGCCGATCGGCCGGCGCATCCTGGCCGTCGGCGGCAGCGAGGACGCCTCGCGGCTGATGGGCCTGTCGGTGGAGACGATCCTCACCGGGGTCTACATGGCGTCCGGCGCGCTCGCGGGTCTGGCGGGCGTGATCCTCGCCGCCCAGTTCGGCGCGGGCCAGCCGACCGAGGGCGTCGGCTGGGAGCTGTTCGCCATCGCGTCCGTGGTGGTGGGCGGCACGCTCCTCACCGGCGGCGTCGGCTCGGTGGCGGCCACGTTCGCGGGCGCCATGCTGCTGGCGCTCCTGTTCAACGTTCTGAACTTCGAGAACGGCAAGGGCTGGATCTCGCTGTCCGCCTACTGGCAGAGCGTCATCCGCGGCGCCTTCCTGCTCCTCTTCGTGCTGATCCAGGCCCGGATCGCCACGGGCGAAGAGGACGACTGACGCCGGCCGTCAGCCTCGCGAGGCCTGCCGCGCATGCTCGCGCGGCAGCGCCCACCAGGGCACGCCCGGCGACAGGTGGTGCTCGTGGTGATAGCCGAAGTGGAAGCACGTCAGCAGCGACACCAGCCAGTGGTAGTCGCTGGTGCGGGCTTTGTGATCGTCGGCGAACGCCGTCTCCTCGTGCCGGTGCGGCAGGTAGGTGCCGAAATAGAAGAGCTGCAGCGACGAGCCCAGCGCCGGCGCCCCGTAGAAGAGCACGATGTTCACGACCGACGCGCCGAGCGCCAGGGCGTAGATCGCCACCACGGTGCAGACGAACAGGACCGAGCCGAACCCGAAATAGCGGGTGAAGAAGGTCCGGTACCAGGGCCAGAAGGCTTCCGGATCGTCGACGAAGAAGTCCGGGTCCTCCGCCGTGCCGGGCGCGCGATGGTGGGCCATGTGCGCCCGCAGCACCTTCCGCCAGCTGAAGCCGGCGTAGAGGAAGAGGATCAGTCCCCCGATCACCGCGTTGAGGCGGGGCCGGTAGGGCGCGAGCGACCCGTGCATGGCGTCGTGCGCGATGATGAACACGCCGACCGACAGCCAGCACTGCGTCAGCATGACGAGCGGGACGATCGGCGCCGTCTCCCACGTCACCGGCAGGACGAACACGCCGACCACGTGGAGCGACAGCCACGCCCCGACCACCAGCGCGCAGAGGGAAAGGCCGATCGCCCCCTGGAAGGGATGGACCGTCCGGGTCGACCGGCGCGTCGCGCCGACGCTCGGCCCGACGCTGTCGGATATGGTCTGACTGCTATCCATGAAGGGTCATCTAGGGTGGCGCCGCCGCTTCGGAAGTCCCGAATGAAGCGCCGCCCCGCCCCGAGGTTCCGGCGCAGGCGCCGCCCCGCTCACCAGGCCGTCGCGGACAGGGCCGCCGCATAGCCGTCCGACGGCCGGACCTCGCCGCACCGTTCGCCGGCCCAGTTCCGGATCTGCGGCCGGACCAGCGCCCGCATCCGCTCGCCCACAGGATCTCCACCGTCGATCCCCAGGATGTCCACAAGAAGCGCCGCCACCGCGACCTCCGAGGCGCGCGCCGCGCCGTCGTCGATCTTGATCGCGACGCCGAGCCCCGTCTCCGGCAGCGCGGCGGTGAACACGCCCTCCGCGCCCGTCTTCACAAAGGCCCGCGCGCCGAGGATCTCCATGGCCCGGGTGCAGAACCGGCCCGTGCCGGCCACCTGGAACGGCTCCGCCGCCGCCGCCGCGCGCAGCCGGTCGCACGCCGCCTTCCGGGTGGCGGACAGTCCCGTGCCGGTGACGAACCGCGCGAAGCCGTGGGCGATCGCCTTCAGCGGCACCGCGAACGTCGGGATCGAGCAGCCGTCCGTCCCGGACAGATCCGCCGCGTGGGGCGCGCCGGTCATGGCCTCGCCGGCGGCGATCACCTCCCGCATCAGCGGATGATCGGCCTTCACGTAGCCCTTCGGATCCACCCCCATGGCGACGGCGGCGCAGAGGAAGCCGGAGTGCTTTCCCGAGCAGTTGTTGTGGACGCGCCCCGCCGGCGCGCCCATGCGGTGCAGGGTCGCCTGATCCTTCGGGCTCGACGGCCACTGGGCCCCGCATTCCAGACAGCCCTCGTTCAGGCCGGCGGCCGCCAGCATGGACCGCGCGGTGTCCACGTGCCGCCGCTCGCCGTTGTGGGAGGAGAGGGCGAGCGCCAGCTCGGACGCCCCGAAGCTGAACCGGTCGGCGGCGCCCGTCTCGATCAGCGGCAGGGCCTGGAAGGCCTTCACGGCCGAGCGCGGGAACACCGGGCTGTCGATGTCGCCGACCGAGAACACCACCCGCCCGTCGCCGTCCACCACCGCGACCGCGCCGGTGTGGCGGCTCTCCACGAGGTCGCCTCGGGTGACTTCGGCAAGGACGGGATTGGACATCATGGGGCTCCGGATCGCCGTGAACGCAGGGAGCGGTCGCGATAGCAGACGGAGGAGGGCGGGGGAAGGGACGACGCCCTGCCCCGTCGGTCGCTCACCGGGCGCCGAGCACCTCGCCCGCCATCCCGGCGGCGTCCTCGGAAAGGAGGAAGCTCACCAGCCGCGCGGCGGCGTCCACCCGTCCGGCGACGCGCGCCGCGGACGACCGGGGCGGGTCCGGCGGCGGGGCGACCACCGCGTTGACCCGGATTCCTGCCTCGGCGAGTTCCGCCGCGAGCCCCCGCACGAGGCCGGCCAAGGCATCCCGCACCGCCCGGGCGACGGCGCTCTCGGCCGCATCCGCCGGCGGCAGCACGATCACGATGGCGCCGCCCTCGTCCATGCCGTCGCTGGCGAGCCGGATCAGCGTCGCGGCGCCGACCAGCGCCCCGGTCAGCCGGGCGGGCAGGTCGGCGGGATCGGTGGCGAGCAGCGGCTCGCCGTCCGGCGCGTCCACCACCACGACGAGGCCGGACGCCGGGCCGAACCGTTCGTCCACGGCCTCCAGCACCTCGGCGGTCTCGTCGACGTCCGACGGGTCGAGCGCGAACAGGAGGGCGACGCCCGGGTCGTAGTCCGGCTCCAGGGCGGCGATCCGGCGGGGGTCGTGGTCGAGGATGGCCACCAGGTGATCGAGGTCGAGCAGCCGGTCCACCACGGCCCGGCCGACCGCGCCAGCCCCGCCCATCACGATGGTGACCCGCTCCATGCCGATGCCCTCCCCGCGGCGGTCAGGTCGGCCGCGGGGAGCCGCCGGGCCCTCCCCGCCGCCGTCCGGCGGACCGTCAGGCCGCCCGGCGCATCCAGCGCTGCAGCCGCTCGAGCGCCGCGTCCAGCACCTCGTCCTTCTTGCAGAAGCAGAAGCGGATGAAGGTGGTCGGCGGGTCGGAGGCGTAGAAGGCCGACACCGGCACGGCCGCGACGCCCGCCTCCCGCGTCATGGTCAGGCACGCCTCCCGGTCGTCCCGGATCCCGAGCGGGCCGGTGTCGGTCGTCACGAAATAGGTCCCGGCCGACGGCAGCACCTCGAAGCCGAGGTCGGCGAGACCGGCCGACAGGCGGTCGCGCTTGGCCTGCAGCCCAGCCTTGAAGTCGGCGAAATAGCCGTCGCCGAGGCCGAGGCCCACGGCCACCGCCGCCTGCAGGTCCGGCGGCGTTGTGAAGGTGACGAACTGGTGCGCCTTGGCGATGGGCGCCAGAAGGTGCGGCGGCGCGGTCACGTAGCCGATCTTCCATCCGGTCAGCGAGAAGGTCTTGCCCGCCGACCCGATGCGCACCACCCGGTCGCGCATGCCCGGCAGCTGCATGGGCGAGACATGCTCGCGCCCGTCGAACACCAGGTGCTCGTACACCTCGTCGGCGATCACGTAGGCGTCGAACCGCTGGCAGAGGTCGGCGATCAGCTGCAGCTCGTCGCGGCTGAACACCTTGCCGGACGGGTTCATGGGCGTGTTGATCAGGATCGCCTTCGTCTTCTCGGAAAAGGCGGCCGCGAGAGCGTCCGGATCGATCTCCCACCGGGGCGGCGTGATGCGCACCAGCTTCGGGATGCCGCCCGCCTGCCGCACCATCGGCACGTAGCAGTCGTAGAGCGGCTCGATCAGCACCACCTCGTCGCCCGGGGACACGAGCCCGAGAATCGCGTCCGCGATCGCCTCCGTCGCCCCGGAGGTGACCATCACCTCGGTCTGCCAGTCCACGTCGAGGCCGAGGAAGCGCCTGTTGGCGTCCGCCACCGCCTGCCGCAGCGCCGGGATGCCCATCATGGACGGATACTGGTTCGGGCCGTTCAGCACCGCCTCGGCCGCCGCCCGGCGGATCTCCTCCGGGCCGTCCACATCCGGGAAGCCCTGGCCGAGGTTGATCGCCCCGGTCTCCACCGCGAGGCGCGACATGACCTCGAAGATGGTGGTCGGCAGGCCGGTGAAGAGCGGATTGGTGGGCTTCATGGGCGAACTCGGCCTGTCCGAAGGGTGAGACGGGAAAGTGTTAGGGGAGGGCGACGCCGCCGACAAGGGCGGCGCGGCGGCGCGCCCCGCCCGCGCCCGCCGGACGGGCGCGCAGATCGCGCGGGCGCGGACCGCTTCCGTCCGCCGCCCGGCCGGTGTACCGGTTGGGTCCCCTGCCCCGACCATGCGAGTTCGCGTATGACCTATCTGTTCGATCCGCCGCCCGTCGTCAGCGTGCCCGTCGTCGGCACGGACGCACGCTTCCCGGTGCGCCGGGTCTTCTGCGTCGGCCGGAACTACCGGGACCACGCGATCGAGATGGGCCACGACCCGGACCGCGAGCCGCCCTTCTTCTTCACCAAGGACGCGCGCGCCCTCGTCACCGACGGCGGGCCCTTCCCCCTCCCCCGCGCCACCGGCGAGGTCCACCACGAGGTGGAACTGGTGGTCGCCCTTCGGGCAGGCGGGTCGGACGTCGCCGCGGCCGATGCGCTCGGGCTCGTCCACGGCTACGCGGTCGGCATCGACCTCACCCGGCGCAGCCTGCAGGCCGACGCCAAGAAGGCCGGGCGGCCCTGGGACACGGCGAAGTCGTTCGACCACTCCGGCCCGATCTCCGCCATCGCGCCCGCGTCCGCCGTCGGCCACCCCGCCTCCGGCGCGATCTGGCTGGACGTGGACGGAGCCCGCCGCCAGACGGGCGATCTTGCGCAGATGATCTGGAGCGTGCCGGAGCTGATCGCCCACCTGTCCGGCCTGTTCCGGCTGGAGGCGGGCGACCTCGTCTTCACCGGCACCCCCGCCGGCGTCGGCCCGGTCATGGTCGGGCAGACCATGCGCTGCGGCGTGGAGGGCGTCGGCGAGCTGACCGTCCCGGTGGTGTGACGGTCAGCGCCGCCCTCACCCGATCCGTTCGCCGGCGACCGAGGTCTCAGGCGGCGAAGAGGCCGGGCGAGTGGAAGCGCAGCGCGGTCCGCCCCCCGACCGGCGGCGCCTCGCCGTCGTAGGGCGCGATCGCCTCGACCAGGGCGTCCGTGCCGTCGAGACGAATCGACAGGCGGCGCGACGACCCGGAGCGGTGCAGCGACGCCACGGTCCCGCCCAGGCCATGACCGTCCGCCGCCAGCGTGACGTGCTCCGGCCGCACGTAGAGGATGGCCGGCCCGTCCGCCGGCCGCTTCACGTCGGCCGGCAGCGGAACCGCGCGCCCTCCGAGATGCGGCACGCCGGCCTTCACCTGAACGGGGATCCGGCTGGCCTCGCCGATGAAGTCGAACACGAAGGGCGTCGCCGGCCGGTCGTAGATGTCCTCAGGCACGCCCACCTGCTCGATCCGGCCGTTCGACATCACGACCACCCGGTCGGCGAGGTCGAGCGCCTCCTCCTGGTCGTGGGTGACGAAGAGCGTGGTGTGGCCGGTGCGGTCGTGGAGGTCGCGCAGCCAGCGCCGCAGCTCCTTGCGCACCTTCGCGTCGAGCGCGCCGAACGGCTCGTCGAGAAGTAGCACCTGCGGCTCGATCGCGAGGGCGCGGGCGAGCGCGATGCGCTGCCGCTGTCCGCCCGACAGTTGGGCGGGATAGCGCTTGCCGTAACCGCCGAGCTGGACGAGTTCCAGGAGCGTCTCGACCCGCCGGCCGATGTCGGCCTCCGAGGGCCGGCGGGCGCGGGGACGGGCGCGCAGGCCGAAGGCGATGTTGTCGGCCACGGTCATGTGCCGGAACAGGGCGTAGTGCTGGAACACGAAGCCGACGTTACGCTCCTGCACGCTCTTCAGGCTGGCGTCCGTGCCGCCGAAGAGCACCTGCCCGCGAGTCGGGAAGTCCAGACCCGCGATGATGCGAAGGAGCGTCGTCTTGCCCGAGCCCGACGGGCCGAGAAGGGCGACGAGCTCACCCGACGCGACGGAAAGGTCCACGCCGTGCAGCGCGGCGGTGTCGCCGAAGTCCTTGGCGATCTGGCGGATGTCGAGGTGCATGGTGGGATCTCCGGAGAGAACGGGTCAGTGGCGGCGGCCGGCGGCGAGTTCATCGCCGTAGCGCCATTCCAGGAGGGACTTGAGGCCGAGGGTGACGAGCGCGAGGAGCGCGAGCACGGACGCGACCGCGAAGGCCGCGACGAATTCGTACTCGTTGTAGAGGATCTCCACGTGCAGCGGCATAGTGTTGGTCAGGCCGCGGATATGGCCGGAGACCACCGAGACCGCCCCGAACTCGCCCATCGCCCGCGCGTTGCAGAGGAGAACGCCGTAGAGCAGCGCCCACTTCACGTTCGGCAGGGTCACCATCCAGAAGGTGCGGAAACCGCCCGCGCCGAGCGACAGCGCCGCCTCCTCGTCCGTGGTGCCCTGCTCCTCCATGAGCGGAATGAGCTCGCGGGCGACGAACGGGAAGGTCACGAAGATCGTGGCGAGCACGATACCCGGTACGGCGAAGATCACCTGCAGGCCTAGGCCGTTCAGAACCGGCCCGAACCAGCCGTGGCTCGTGGAGTAGAGAAGCACGTAGACGAGACCCGCGACCACCGGGCTCACCGAGAACGGCAGGTCGATGAGGGTGATCAGGAAGGCCTTGCCCTTGAACTCGTATTTGGCGACCGCCCAGGCGGCGGCGACGCCGAAAACGAGGTTCGCCGGCACCGAGATGGCCGCCACGAGCAGGGTGAGCTTGATGGCCGCGAGGCCGTCCGGATCCGTCAGGGCGTCGATCACCGGGTCGAGGCCCCTGCGCAGCGCCTCGGCGAACACGGCGACCAGCGGCAGCAGGAGGAAGACCACCAGCAGTGCGACCGCGACGCCGATCAGCGTCCACCGGATGGTGGGACTCTCCTCGGTCGGGCGGCGCGGCTGCCGGCGTCGTGCCCCGACGGTCTCTCCAGACGTTTCGGCGATGACCGCCTCCCGGGTGATGAGTGTCGCGACATCAGACACGGCCGAACCTCCTCCGCGACCAGGACTGGACCAGGTTGATCATCAGCAGCATGGCGAAGGAGACCGCGAGCATGATGGTGGCGACCGCCGTCGCGCCCGCATAATCGTACTCCTCCAGCTTGATCACGATGAGAAGCGGCGCGATTTCCGACACGTAGGGAATGTTGCCGGCGATGAAGATGACCGACCCGTACTCACCCACGGATCGGGCGAAGGCGAGCGCGAACCCGGTCAGGATCGCGGGCAGCAGCGCCGGCAGGATGACCTTGGCGACGGTGCGCAGCCGGCCGGCACCGAGCGTCGCCGACGCCTCCTCCACCTCCCGGTCGAGATCGTCCAGCACCGGCTGGACGGTGCGCACGATGAAGGGCAGGCTCACGAACACGAGGGCCAGCCAGACGCCGACGGGCGTGAACGCGATCTTGATGCCGGCCGCCGCAAAGAGCTGGCCGATCCATCCGTTCGGCGCATAGAGCGCCGTCAGCGCGATGCCCGCGACCGCCGTCGGCAGGGCGAACGGCAGGTCGATGGTGGCGTCGAGGAGACGCCGCCCGGGGAAGCGGTAGCGGACCAGCACCCAGGCGACCAGGAGGCCGAACGGCACGTTGAATAGCGCCGCCAGGAAGGAGGTCACGAACGAAAGCTGGAGCGCCGCGAGCGTGCGGGGCTCCAGCGCAAGGCTCGTGATGGCCGGCAGGCCAAGGTCCGAAGCGCGCCAGATCAGCGCGGCGAGCGGAATGAGAACGATCACCGCCAGGTAGAAGACAGTGAAGCCGAGCGCGAGCCGGAAACCGGGAATGACGCTTGGCTGGACGAAGCGGGCTGACACGTGGCTGGCCCTCTGAACTGGGCTTGCGCGTCCTGTGAACGCGCGGCCGACCGGTGACGAGGGTGCGCCGGCCAGCCAATGTCGGCGGGCCGGCGGGCGATCCTGCGGGCCGGACCGCCCTGCCGCCCGGAAGGGCGGAGGTCGGTCCGGAAGACTTCACTGACCCGGCTTGTAGACCTGGTCGAACACGCCGCCGTCGCCGAAGTGGGTGGGCTGCGCCTTTTTCCAGCCGCCGAAGATCGGGTCGTCGATGGTGACGAGCTTCAGCTCCGGAATGCCTTCCAGGAGCGCCTTGTCGGCCACGAGCTCCGGCTTGGACGGGCGGTAGTGGTGCTTGGCGGCGAGCGTCTGCCCTTCCGCGCTGTAGAGGAAGTCCAGGTAGGCCTTGGCCACCTTCTCGGTCCCGTTCGCCGCGAGGTTGCCTTCGACCAGGGCCACCGGCGGCTCCGCCAGGATGGACTGCGGCGGCACCACGATGTCGAACGCGTCGGCGCCGAACTCGTCGAGCGCCAGAAAGGCCTCGTTCTCCCACGCGAGCAGCACGTCGCCGATCTGGCGCTGGGCGAAGGTGGTGGTCGATCCGCGGGCGCCGGTATCGAGAACCGGAACGTGGCGGAAGAGGTCGCCGATATAGCCGCGGATCTTCTGCTCGTCGCCGCCGAACTCTCCGTGGGCCCAGGTCCAGGCGGCGAGATAGTTCCAGCGGGCGCCGCCGGACGTCTTCGGATTGGGGGTGATCACCTCGACCCCCTCCTTGATGAGATCGCCCCAGTTCTTGATGTCCTTCGGGTTGCCCTTGCGGACCAGGAAGACGATCGTGGACGTGTACGGGCTGGAGTTGCTCGGCAGCTTGCCGCGCCAGTCGGCGGGAATCTTGCCGGTCTTCTCCGCGATGGCGTCGATGTCGCTTTCGAGGGCGAGCGTCACCACATCGGCCGGAAGACCGTCGATTACCGAGCGGGCCTGCTTGCCGGACCCGCCGTGGGAGGTCCGGACGGTCACCGTCTCGCCGGTCTCCGCCTTCCACTTCTCGGCGAACACGGCGTTGAATTCCTTGTAGAACTCGCGAGTCGGGTCGTAGCTGACGTTGGTCAGCGTCACGTCCGCGAACGCAGGGCCGGCGAGGAGGCCGCAGATGGAAGCGGCGATGGTCAGTCGTCTCAGGGCCTTCAACGTCATGCCTGGTCCTCCCAAGTCGCCTCGCGCTCCACTACGGTCGGCAAGGCGTCGGCTTGAATTCCCTCCGGATGGCGACGTCCATCGCCGTCCTGAACACGATAAAGTCTATGAGATTAATCGAGATTAGCAAGCCGGCCGCCTTGCTCCGGTAAACGACAAGGCGCAAGACATTTGCTAAAACACGCCGCTATGCGAAAAAACATTCCTCTCGGGAGTGCCGCGGCGAGGGTCGGGCAAAAACTATGCTGCAAGTTGGATAATGCATCGCCTTGGAGGGCAGGATGATCAACGAATGGCGCCATGTCGGAAAACGGACAGGCGGATGAGCGGCGTGACCCATCGCAGCGTGGCGGAAATCCGGGCTTTCCTCAGGGATGCCTCGCTCGGCCCGATGCCGGCGAGGGGTTGGCCGGACGCGCGGTCGCCGGTCGACGTCGTCGCGGCCGGAGACCTGCCGCCCGCCGACACGGCCCTCGGGGCCGGGTGGGCGGTGTCCGCCTTGTCGACGGTCGGGGCGTCCCCGGAGAGCCCCCTGCCGCTCGACCCGCCGCCGGTTCCGGTGGCGATCGGCGACGCCTTGCCGGAGGGGCGCGACGCGGTGGCGCCGCGCGAGGCGGTCGAGATCGTGTTTGATATCGTGTCGGCGGTGTCGTGGGTCGGGCCGTTCGAAGCCGTCCGCCGTCGCGGCGGGGACGCGCGCGCCGGGCAGACGCTGCTGCCGGCCGGCGCGCCGGTCACGCGGCTGCGGCATGCGGCGCTCGTAGCGGCGAGTCTCGCACCGGTTTCCCCCGCCGCCCCCTCCCCCCGCGTGCAGGCGTCGACCGTCGCGCCGCCGCCCGCGCCCGTGCTGGATGCCGCCAAGGTGCTGTTCTCGAACACGAATTGCGACATCCTCGTCAGCGCCGACCCGGAGCGCGACACAACGGCGCTCGTCGCGTCGGGCGCTTCGCTGGTGGCGTCCCGCCTCGCCCTCCGGCCGGGCGCCGACACGGCGGTGGTCGTAAAGGACGACCGCCCGATCGTCGTCACGCCCGCCCGTTTCGACGCGATGGCGGCGATCCGGATGGCGATTCTCGATGGGGGCGTGTTGTCGGGTCATGTGGGCGAGCCCGCGCCGCTCGCCGGCCGGGTGGCGTCGGCGGTCGGAATGACCGAGATTGTCCTCCTCCGGCGCGAACACGACCGGCTGAAGCCGATCGCGACCGGAGACTGGACGCTCGCCGCCGTGCTCGCGGCGGAGTCCTTCCTGATCCTGCCGCCCGAAAGCGAAGGCCTCCCCGACGGGAGCATCGTGGCGGCGACGAGCCTGATGGGTGACGACTGGTGACAGAGCTGACCGGACCGACCGGCCTGAAGCAGGAGCAGTTTCTTTCCGTCGTCTCGCGGGACGAGGCGGCCGCCCGATTCCGGGCCGCCCTGCGGCCCGGGCCGCTCGGCGCCGAGACCGTGGACCTCGGCGCGAGCCTCGGCCGCGTCCTTTCGGCGGACATCACCGCCCCGGTGGACGCGCCGCCGTTCGACCGGTCCGTGGTGGACGGGTTCGCGGTCCGCGCCGCCGACGTGGCCACCGCCAGCGAGGCGGCGCCGGTGACGCTGCGCCTGACCGGCGAGACCATCGCCTGCGGCGTCGCGCCCGTGACGCCCGTGGGGCCGGGCATGGCGTCGACCCTCGCGACGGGCGGACCGCTGCCGCGCGGGGCGGACGCGGTGGTGATGATCGAGCACACGGAGCCCGACCCGGCCGACGCGGCGTGCATCCGGATCGGCCGGCCGGTGCTGCCGGGGCAGAACGTCTCCTTCGCGGGCAGCGACATCGCCCGTGGCGAAACCCTTCTCCGCCGGGGCGCGATCGTGGGCGCGCGGGAGATCGGGATGCTGGCCACCTGCGGGCTCGGCGCGGTTGCGGTGGTGCGCCGGCCGGTGGTCGCGGTGCTCTCCACCGGCGACGAACTGGTCGCGCCGGGCGCGCCGCTCCGCCCGGCGGCCGTCCATGACGCCAACGGCCCCATGGTGGCCGCCGCCGTGCGCGAGAACGGCTGCGAGGCGCTTCTCCTCGGCGCGGTGCCGGACGACGAGGGCGCGCTCAAGGCCGCCATCGGCGACGCGTTCGCGCGGGCGGACGCGGTCATCCTGTCCGGCGGCACGTCCAAGGGCGCGGGGGACCTCACCTACCGGCTGGTGGCCGACCTCGGCGCGCCCGGCGTCGTGGTGCACGGGGTGGCGCTGAAGCCCGGCAAGCCGCTTCTCCTGGCGGTGTCCGGGGGCAAGCCGGTCGTGGTGCTGCCGGGCTTTCCGACCTCGGCCATGTTCACCTTCCACGACATCGTGGCGCCGGTCCTGAGGCTGATGGCCGGCTTGCCGGAGCGGCCGGAGACGACCGTCCGGGCCACCCTGCCCGCGCGGGTGCCGTCGGAGCTTGGCCGGACCGAGTTCGTGATGGTGTCGCTGATCGACCGTGGCGGCGAGCGGCTGGCCTATCCGCTCGGCAAGGGATCGGGCGCGGTCACCGCGTTCGGGCGGGCGGACGGCTTCTTCGCCATCGACGCGCTCGCCGACCATGCGCCCGCCGGCGCGGCCGTGGACGTCACGCTTCTTTCCGGGTCCGCCCAGGCCCCGGACCTCGCCATCGTGGGCAGCCACTGCGTGGCCCTCGACGCGGTGACCGGCGTCCTCTCCGACGCCGGGCTCTCGTCCAGGGTGGTCCCGGTGGGCAGCCTCGGCGGTCTCGCCGCCCTGAAGCGCGGCGAGTGCGACCTCGCTCCCATCCATCTCCTCCACCCGCAGACCGGCCGATACAACCTCGACCATCTCGATCCGGACATGACCCTCGTGCCCGGCTGGCGGCGCCTGCAGGGCATCGTGTTCAGGGCCGGCGACGTCCGGTTCCAGAACCGGCCCGCCGAGGAGGCGCTGGCCGCCGCCATCGCCGACCCGGACCTCCTGATGGTCAACCGCAACGCGGGCTCGGGCACGCGGCTGCTGGTGGACGGCCTTCTCAAGGGCGTCCGCCCGGCGGGCTACTGGAACCAGCCGAAGTCGCACAATGCGGTCGGAGCGGCGGTCGCGCAGGGGCGCGCCGACTGGGGCGTCGCCATCGAGCCGGTCGCCCGCGACTACGGCCTCGGCTTCCTGCCGCTGCAGCCGGAGCACTACGATTTCGCTGTCCGCACCGCCGACCTCGCCCGCCCCGCCCTGGCGGCGTTCCGGGCGGCGCTCGATTCGCCGGCCGTCCGGGAGGCGCTCGACGGGCTGGGCTTCCGGCGCGCCGTCAGCGATTGAGCAGGACCCGGCCCGCCTCGGCGACGTCGTAGCCGCCGAGGTCGGCGGCGCGCGCCGCGAAGGACGGGTCGCGCATGCGGGCGAAGAGCGCCTGGGCGCCCGGCTCGAAGAAGGTGCGGCGCCGGACCACCAGGTCGAAACGCTCCCAGACGAGCGGCAGGAAGTGGAGCCCGAAGCTGTCCGCCACGCCGCGCGGGGCGACGCCGCAGTCGGCCCGGCCGGTCCGGACGGCGAGCGCCAGCTCCGAGCCGGTGGGCGCGGGCGCCCCCGCGATCGCCACCTGCGCGGCATCCAGGCCGCCGCGGGCCACCAGCGCCTCCAGGAGCAGTTGAGCGCCCGCGCCCTTCTGGCGGACGGCGAACCGGAGGCCCTTGGCGACCGCGTCCGGCACGGAGGCGATCCCGGCCGGGTTGCCGGGCGGCACGACCAGCCCCTGCTCCCGGCGAGCGAAGCCGATCACCACCGCGTCGCCAAGGGCGGATTCGGCCAGCACCCGGGCGACGTTCGGCTCCACCCTCTCGTCCGCGTCGTGGAAATGGACGGCCGCGATCTGCACCTCGCCGGCGGCGAGCCGTTCCAGGCCGCGGGCGCTTCCCTCCGCCAGGAGGGCCAGCCCGCAGCCGCTTTCCCGCACGAGCCACTCCAGCAGCAGGTCGTGGCTGCCGCCGACGATCGGCGGCGGCACGGCGGCGGTGAAGCCCGGCGGCGTCAGCATGCCGGCCGCGAGCCAGCTGTCGAGCGCCGCCCGGGGGAACAGCCACTTGCCGGTCACCTTGGTGCACGGGATCGCGCCCTCGGCGACCAGTTCGTAGAGCTTGCGCTCCTTCAGCCGCAGGTAGTCGGCCGCCTCGGCCGTGGTGAGATACTGAACCTGGCTCATGTCCGGACCGCCGTTGCTGGATGCGGCGGAACGCCGGGCCCGCCTCGCACCGAGCAGCCGGAAGCCGGCCACTCAACGGGACGCGAGACCCGGCCGGCGATCGCCACCGCCCGACTCGCGAACCGGACCGCCGCGCCCGGCCGCCATTAGAGGGAGCCCGCCCCGGCTTGCCAAGCCGGACGATCGCGCGCCGCGCTCCCCGCCCCTTCTCACGGCCGGTCTGACGGGTTCGTGAAGCGCGGCGATGATTCACATCGGAACGGACCTTCGGAGCCGACGTTCGTCGCCGGGGGGCTGAAGCCCGACTAGGAGACCGGCATGGTCGACATCGCGAACGCCAAGATCCTCATTCTCGCCAGCGACGGCTTCGAGGAATCGGAACTCTTCGTGCCGCTCGAAAAGCTGCGCGCCACCGGCGCGACCGTGGACGTGGCCGGCCCGGAGAAGACCCGCGAACCCGGCAAGCTCACCGCCTGGGCCGGTCAGGACGACAAGCCCGACTGGGGCCGCACCGTGGACGTGACGAAGACGATCCCATCCGCCTCGGCCGGCGACTACGACGCCCTCGTGCTGCCGGGCGGCGTGATCAACCCGGACAACCTGCGCGTCGACAAGACCGCCCTGCAGCTGATCCGCAGCTTCTACGAGAGCGGCAAGGTGGTGGCCGCCATCTGCCACGCGCCGTGGCTTCTGGTGGAAGCCGGCGTCGTGAAGGGCCGCAAGGTGACCAGCTACCACTCGATCCGCACCGACGTGATCAACGCCGGCGGGCAGTTCGCCGACGAGCCGGTCGTCACCGACAACGGTCTCGTCACCAGCCGCAAGCCGGACGACCTGGACGCCTTCGTGGCGAAGATCATCGAGGAGATCCGCGAAGGTCGCCACGCGCCGCGCCAGATCGCGGCTTGATTGTGAGGACGAAGCGCGTTTCCGCCGACCGGCGGACGCGCTTCAACCAGGTCGAAAGATGCGTCCAGACGACCGTTTGCAGAACTGATGGAGTCCTGCGTTCAGGCGAATACGAATCGACTTCTCTAACAAAGGTGGTAATCTTTTCATTGTTAACGACAGTGAGGAGCGCCACTTATGCCCAAAACGGCACCATGGAACTCAAGAAAGCAGACAATCCACCACAACAATACCAACTGCAATACGGGCAATAACATCGAGAAGGAGAATTATCAGACCGGCACTGGCGGGAAGCCGCTATGTAATGAGTGTTCAAAGCTAAACGCAGTCGGCAAGTAAAAAATTAGAAGTCTGCACTAGAGCATAAGTTCTGCGACGTTTCCTGTGACTATCTCTTGAACACCTCACCATCCGTTCAGAGATATTCACTTAGCGTGCTTTACACTTTATCGAAGGTGCGAAGCGCTCCGGGAGCTTTCCCGGAGCCGCTTTGACAATGACAAAAGGAGCCCCCGTCCTGAGCATGCGCGGATTTCGTACGCTGGTATTTTAAACCCTGCTCGACGTCCATCTGTGGACGGCGGCCTATGCCGAACCCACATCCTCTCTCATGCCACATTGTCGGAGCGCTCGTGGTCTAGGCTTCGAGCAGGTTTCGCTTATGAGGAGAGAAAGCCGGATGCGGACGGTCACGCTCAACGACGGAACCGTGGTGCCAGCCATCGGCCAGGGCACCTGGATGATGGGCGACGCCCGCAACCGAGCCCGCGAGGTGGCGGCGCTGAAGGCCGGGATGGACCTCGGCATGACGCTGATCGACACGGCCGAGATGTATGGGGACGGCGACGCGGAGGATCTGGTGGGCGAGGCCATGGCGGGCCGGCGCGACAGCCTGTTCCTGGTCTCCAAGGTGCTGCCGTCCAACGCCGACAAGCGCGGCGTCCTGCGCGCCTGCGAGCGCAGCCTGAAGCGCCTGAAGACCGACCGGCTGGATCTCTACCTTCTGCACTGGCGCGGCGGCACGCCGCTGGCCGAGACCGTGGAGGCGTTCGAGACCCTGATCCGCGACGGCAAGATCCGCCGCTGGGGCGTCTCCAACTTCGACGTCTCCGACATGGAGGAACTGGAGGCGCTGGCGCCCACCGTGCCCTGCGCCACCAACCAGGTGCTCTACAACCCGGAAAACCGGGGCATCGAGTTCGACCTTCTCGACTGGCACCGGGACCGCGGCATGCCGGTGATGGCCTACTCGCCGGTCGGCCAGGGCGGCAAGCTGCTCGCCTCCCGGGCGCTCGCCTCCGTGGCGGCGCGGCACGCGGTGTCGGCGGCGCAGATCGCCATCGCCTGGGCCATCCGGCACGGCGACGTGATGGCGATCCCGAAGGCGAGTTCGCTGCCGCACGTGCGCCAGAACGCGGAAGCGTCGGACATCGTGCTGACGCCGGAGGACCTGGCCGAGATCGACGCCGCCCACCAGCCGCCGCGCCGCAAGCGGCCGCTGGAGATGCTCTGACCGGGCCGGCCGGAGCGCGCCGTGGGCCGACGCACCGACATCGAGGCCGCCCTCCTCAGGCTCGCGCCCGGCGTGCCGGAGCACGAGCGCGGCGTGATCGTGGATCACGCCATGGACAGCCGCGGGCTGAAGCCGGCCTCGCCCGAAACGGCGGCGTGGCTGTCGCTCGTCGCCTACGTGCGCCACACCTTCACCGATTATGAAGACCTGCTCGACGACGGCTTCGACAAGGCGAGCGCCCGCCATTTCGTGGCCGCCGACATGGACGAGGTGCTGACGGGCTGGGGCGTGCGCCGGAGCGTGGCCGAGGGGGTCGACCCGGACGGCGAGGACGAGGATCCGGAGGACCGGGACGAGGATCCGGAAGATCGGGACGACGACCGGGAGCCGGACGGCCGGAGCCGCGATCCCTGACGGGACGGACGGCCGCGCGGCCGGGCCGGGTCTCAGCCGATCGTCAGTTCCAGCACGCGCAGCCAGTTCTCCGTGCCGATCTTCGCCAGCAGCGCGTCGTCGTAGCCGTGGGCGCGGAGCGCCTTGATGAGCGCCGGCAGGCCGGCGACGGTGCCGATCGCACGGGGGATGAGCGCGCCGTCGAAGTCGGACCCGAAGGCGACGCGGGTCTCGCCCAGCCGCTCGATAAGGGCGTCCAGGTGGCGGATCATGGGATCGAGGGTGGTGTCGCTGCGCATGGCGCCGTCCGGGCGCAGGAAGCAGGTGGCGAAGTTCAGGCCGACGAGGCCGTCGCTGTCGCGGATGGCGTCGAGCTGGCGGTCGGTGAGGTTGCGCGCCGACGGGGTCAGCGCGTGCACGTTCGAATGGGAGGCGACGAGCGGGGCCTTGGAGAGGCGCGCCACGTCCCAGAAGCCCCGCTCGGTGATGTGCGAGAGGTCCACCAGGATGTTCAGCTCGTTGCAGGCCTTCACCAGGCGCTCGCCCGCCTCGGTGAGCCCGGGGCCGGTGTCCGGCGTCGACGGGAAGCGGAACGGCACGCCGTGGCCGAACGCGTTGTGGCGGCTCCAGACCGGCCCGAGCGAGCGCAGGCCTGCCGCGTGCAGCACGTCGAGGAAGCGCAGGTCCGTGTCGATCGCCTCGCAGCCCTCCACGTGGAGGACCGTGGCGAGCGCGCCGCGCCCGATCGCGTCCCGGATCTCGCCCGCCGTGCGGCAGAGCGCCACCGCGCCGTTCGACCGTCGCACGATCCGGTGCAGGATGGACACCATGGCGACGGTGCTCGCGCGGGCGTCGTCGAGTGCGAGCGCCGGCGGCAGCGGCAGGTCGTAGCCGCCCGGCACCATGCCCTTGCCGGCGTCCGCGATGGAGCGCGGCGACGGCGGGAAGACGGCGAACAGGCCGCCGACGAAACGGCCGTCGCGGGCGCGCGGCAGGTCCAGGTGGCCATCCGCCCCGCCCTCCAGGAACAGCCGCTCCGGCCTGTCCGACGGCGTCAGGTGGAGCCGCAGCAGAACGTCGTTGTGGCCGTCGAAGACAGGAACCGGAGCGGACATCGAGCGCCTTCAGATCAGGAGGAGCGGCTCCGCCGGCCGGGCGAGCCGCAGAAGGGCGCGCGCGAGCGCCGCCTCGGCGGAGGGCAGGACAGCGGCCGGACGAGACGACCCGACTCGGGTCCGGGGCATGCGAGCCATGGGGTGGCGATCATCGGCGATCGGCCCGCCGGCTTCAACTGCCGACCGGTGTCGCACCTGCTCGTCGTCATTCGCGGCGGAGGGCCTCGATGGGGTCGAGGCGGGCGGCGCTGCGGGCGGGGAAGTAGCCGAAGGCGATGCCGACGAAGGCGGAGAACACGAAGGCGCCGGCGACGACGCCGGGGTCGACCACGAAGGGCACCGCCAGGAGTTGCGAGGCGGCGAAGGCGAGGCCGAGGCCGAGCAGGATGCCGACCAGGCCGCCGAACAGCGACAGCATCACCGCCTCGACCAGGAACTGGGTCAGCACCTGGTGCTCCAGCGCCCCGATGGCGAGGCGGATGCCGATCTCGCGGGTGCGCTCGGTCACCGAGACGAGCATGATGTTCATGATGCCGATGCCGCCGACCACGAGGCTGACGGCCGCCACCGCCCCGAGGAGGCCGGTGAGGACGCCGGTGGTGGCCGTCATGGTCTGGACGATCTGGCGCATGTCGCGGACGGCGAAGTCGTCCTTCTCGCCCGGCTGCACGCCGCGCCGCTCGCGCAGGAGCTCGGTCGTCGCGGCCTGGACGCGGGCCGTGTCCACGCCGTCCTCAGCCGAGATCAGGATGGTGGCGACGGTGGTGGTGCCCGAGAGCCGCCGCTGCACTGCGCGGAGCGGCATGATCACCGTGTCGTCCTGGTCGGCCCCGCCGGCCGACTGGCCCTTGGCGGCGAGCACGCCGACGATCGGGCAGGACACGGTTCTCACCCGGATGGACGCTCCGACCGGGTCGGCGGCGCCGAACAGCTCGCGGCGCACGGTCTCGCCGATGACGCAGACCGACCGGCCGCCCCGGACCTCGCCGTCGAGGAATCCGCGCCCGAGGGCGATGTCCCAGCCTTGGGTGACGAGGTAGTCGGACGTGCTGCCGACCACCGTCGTGGCGCGGCTCTCCGAGCCGTAGACCACTGTGGCGGATGCCCGGCTCACCGGCGCGACCGCCGCCACGCCGCCAACCTGCTGGCGGATCGCCTCCGCGTCGGCGACCGTGAACAGCCGCGCCTCCCCGCTCGGCGCGCCCGGGCCGCCCTGCCCCGGCTGGATGAACAGGAGGTTATTGCCGAGGCTGCCGAGCTCCGACTGGATGCGCACGGTGGCGCCGTTGCCGATCGTCACCATGGCGATGACCGCCGCCACGCCGATCACCACGCCGAGCACGGTGAGGAAGGAGCGCAGGATGTTGCGGCGGATCGCCCGGAGGGCCAGGAGGACGGATTCGCTCAGCATGGCAGCGCCGCCGCCTGGAGCCGGTCGTCCTCGATCCGACCGTCCTTGAAGCGGATCACCCGCCGGGCATGGGCGGCGATGTCGGGCTCGTGCGTGACCATCACGACGGTGATGCCGCGCTCCCGGTTGAGCGCGGTGAGGAGGTGCATGATCTCCTCGCTGGTCCGGGTGTCCAGGTTGCCGGTGGGTTCGTCGGCGAGGAGGAGGAGCGGGTCCGTGACGATCGCCCGCGCGATGGCGACGCGCTGCTGCTGGCCGCCGGAAAGCTCGGACGGTGTATGGTCCTCGCGTCCCGATAGGCCCACCCGCGCCAACGCGTCGGCGGCCAGGACCGCCCGCCGGTCCGCCGGCATGCCCCGGTAGACGAGCGGAAGCTCCACGTTCTCGAGCGCGGTCGTGCGCGGCAGGAGGTTGAAACCCTGGAACACGAAGCCGATGAAGGAGCGTCGGAGCAGCGTGCGGCCGTCGCGGTCGAGGTCGCCCGCCGAAACGCCGTCGAACAGGTAGTCGCCCCCGGTCGGCGTGTCGAGGCAGCCGAGGATGTTCATCGCCGTGGACTTGCCCGACCCCGACGGCCCCATGATGGCCACGAACTCCCCCTGTCGGATCTCCAGGTCCACCCGGGCGAGCGCCACGACCTCGGCCTCGCCCCGGCCGTAGACGCGGGAGACGCCGTGGAGCGCGATCAGCGGCGGCGGGAGCGGTCCGGCGTCCATAGGGCGGGCCTCACCTGGCTTCGGTGTAGTCGACGATGACGGGATCGCCGGCCCGGATCTCGCCGGACCGGATCACCGTCAGCCGGCCGTCGGTCGGCCCGACGGTGACGGGCACCGGCACGGCGACGCCGTTGCGCTCCACATAGAGCGTGCGCTGTTCTCCGGTCGCGGATTCCGGCTTGGGCTCGGACGTTTGCGGCGGACGGCGCATGAAGAAGCTGAACAGGCCGGCGCTGCCGCGCGCGTCCGTCTCCTCGGACGGCGGCGTGAACCGGAGCGCCGCGTTGTCCACCAGGAGCGCGGTCTCGACCTCGTCCACCACGATGTCGGCGGTCGCCGTCATGCCCGGGCGGAGCGACAGGTCCGCGTTGTCCACGGTCAGCAGCGCCTTGTAGGTGACGACGTTCTGGGTCGTCTCCGAGGCGAAGCGCACGTCGCGGATGGAGGCCGGGAAGGCGCGGTCCGGATAGGCGTCCACCGTGAAGGTGGCCTTCTGGCCGACGGCCACGCGGCCGACGTCCGCCTCGTCCACGTCGACGCGGAGGTCCATCTTGGAAAGGTCCTCGGCGAGGGTGAAGAGCACGGGCGCCTGGAGGGACGCCGCCACGGTCTGGCCGGGGTCGACCGAGCGGGTGAGCACGATGCCGTCGATGGGCGAGAGGATGCGCGTCTTGGCGAGATTGGTCTCGGCGAGCCGGAGGTCGGCCGCCGCCACCTCCACCTGGGCGGCCGCGCTCTTGCGCGCGGCGAGCGCCCGGTCGTAGGCGGCCCGGGCGGTCTCCAGCTCCTGGCTGGAGATGACCCGCCGCTCCAGGAGCACGGACTTGCGGTCGAAGTCGCCCTTCTTCTCGACGATGGTGGCGTCCGCCTCGGCGACGTTGGCCTCGGCGGCGGCGAGCTTGGCGCGGGCGCTCTCCACCGCGGCGGCGAGCTTGTCCGTGTCGAGTTCGGCGAGGACGTCGCCCTTGGCGACCCTGGAATTGAAGTCCACCGCCACCCGGCGCACGGTGCCGGACTGCTCGCTGCCCACCTCCACCTGGTTCGTGGGGTAGAGCGAGCCGGTCGCCGTGACGGTGACGGTCAGCCCGCCCTCGCTCACCGGCTTCGTCACGAAGGCGACCACGGTCTCGCCGCGCCCCATCCACCAGGACGCCGCGCCGCCGGCGAGCGCGAGCGCCAGCAGCGTCCAGGCGACGCGGGCGGCGATCCGGCGCGGCCGGCGGGCGCGGGCGGCCCGGTCCAGCACCTCCTTGACGGCTGGGCGGGTGGCGGCGGGGTGATCGAGCGTCGTCATCGAGGATCCGATCTGGCGTGCGCGGATGCGCACCGAAGAGTGTGCCAAAGCGCCGGCGGCAGCGCTCGCCTGGAGATGTAACGACCTGTCGCGAAGGAAACGCCGCGCTGGATCAAGCGGTCGCGCCGGCGCCTTGATGCTGCTATGGAAACGGCCGTTCGCCGGTCTCGCGAGACTGCGACCGGTCCTTACCCATTTGGGATGGATCGCCACAAACGGAAAGGCCGCAGGCCGCCGCGCCGCCTGACGCCGGGGACCTTTAGATGAGCGACCGGGCCGAGAACCATGATCTTCCGCACCGCCTGCGCTGGGCGAAGCCGCGGCCGAGCGACGAGGATCTGCGCGAAGCGGTGGAGCGGGCGGACGACCTGGAGCCGCAGGTCCGCGCCGTGCTGGACACCCTGGGCCGCGGCGGCATCGCGCTGCCCGAGGACGAGCAGATGATGCTCTACGCGCTGCCGGCAATGGCCGCGGCGGGACGCGCCGGCCTCTTCGGGCCGCTTCTCCAGGCGCTGGACACGAACCCGCTCGCGTTCGAGCGGTTCTTCGGCGACGCCATGGTGTCCGAGCTCGCGTCGATCCTCGCGACCCTCCATGACGGCGACGCGGAGGCCCTGAAGGCGCGGTTCCTGTCGCGCGGGCTGCCGCCGACGACCTGGCCGGTGCTGCTCTACACCATCGCCCGCCTGGCCTTCGACGGGCGGATCGAACGGGCCGCCGTCGACACCATGATGCTGTCGGCGTTCGATTTAAGGCTCGATCGCCACGACGAACTCGTCCGGATCGTCATGGAGGACGTGATCGCGGGGCTCGGCCTGCCCCGCGCCATGGCGAAACTCCGTCAGGCCCACAAGCAGCTTGCGGCGCAGGGAGACGACCTCGGGGTCGCGGATCTGGAGGCCATGTACGCGAGGGCCGTGGCGGACCCGTCCGATCCGACCAACTTCGAAGAGATCCAGGTCGTTCCGGTGACCGATCCGGCGGCCGGCCTGACGCCCCTCGATCCGCAGGCCTATGTGCCCGGCATGTTCGGCGTCGCCGAGGTGCGCGCCCAGCTTCCGGCCCACAGCGACGAGATCGCTTGGCTGATCGAGACGCTCTACCTGGTCGGCGGCGAGGACGCCCTCACCTTCGAGGAGATGGACGGCTTCCTCACCGGCGTCGCCGTGGGTCCGCTCACGGTGCCGGAGGACGAGTGGTTCCCGATCCTTCTGGCCGGGCCGGACGCCGAAACGGTGCCGCCGTTTCCGGACGAAGCCATCGAGGCCAGGGCGCGCGAGATCGCGCGCCGTCACCTGAACGCCCGCCGCACCATGATCGAGGAGGACCAGCCGTACGAGATACCGGTGGCGCCTCTGGGCGACGGGTCGGGCGCCGGCTGGGCCGCGGGCTTCCTGTTCGCCGTGAACCTCGACGACACCCGCTGGACGGCCTTCATCCAGCGCGCGGGCGCGGTTCCGATCCTGGAGACGCTGGTGGTGCTCGCCGCGCCGCCGGGCCGGAAGATGACGCGCCGGATGGCCGCGGACGCCCGGGCCGAGTTCTTCGCGACGCTGCCGACCGCTCTGGCGGCTCTCGCGCGCGCCAGGCGGGGCGGACAGCCCATGGACGCGAGGGCGTTGCCCGTGGTCGAGGCGAGCTATGCGGGCGTCGGCCGCAACGACCCGTGCCCGTGCGGCAGCGGCAGGAAGTTCAAGAAGTGCCACGGGGCCTGACAGCCGCGTCCGGCAGCATGGTGCGACGCACCAAGGTGTGATCGGCCGCGTGGAAACCAAAGCCGGCGAAGTCCGTTTGCCATGAGGAAGCGCCCGCAACCGCAGGCGCGATCAGGGCTTTTCGGACGATACGCATCATGGCATCCCCGCGCACCGGCACTCTCCTCGATGTCGACGGTCGGACCGTCCACGCGATCGACGCGGGGCACGGCACGCCGGTGGTGGTGCTCCATGGCTGCTGCAGCCTCGCCGAGGAGATGATGGCCGCCCTGGAGCCGGGCGCCCGCGGGCTCCGGCTGATCGCCGTGGACCGGCCGGGCTACGGCTTCAGCGACCCGCTGCCGGAGGGCGGCGCCGGGCCTGCGGCGCAGGCGGACTGGCTGGCGGACGTGATGGACCATCTGGGGCTCGATGACGCGGTGGTGCTCGCCCATTCGCTCGGGTCCGCGACGGCGCTCCAGTTCGGCCTCCGCCACCCGGAAAGGCTGCGCGCGCTCTGCCTGATCGCGCCCTTCTGCCGGCCGACGGACCATCCGGCGATGCCGCTGATGCGCGCCCTGATGACGCCCGTCATCGGCGGGGTGCTGCGCCACGCGGTGCTGCCGCGCCTGGTTCCGCTGATCGGGCCGAGCCGCCTCGCGGTCGCCCTCCACCCGGACCGGGTGCCGGACTACCTGCTGGACTTCCCGTTCGCCCACGCGGCCCAGCCGGTGGCGATCCAGACCATGGCGGCCGAACTGATCGCCTTCAACAACCTGAGCACGGACGCCTGGGCGGAGATCGCCGCCGTGGCGGCGCCGGTGTCTGTGATCGTCGGCGAGAAGGACACCATCGCCGATCCGCTGCACCACGTGGACTGGCTCACCTCGCTGCTCACCGGCGCGGAGGTGACCGTGATGCCGGGCGTCGGCCACACGCCCCACCACGCCGACCCCGGCGCGGTGCTGGACGCGCTGCGGCGGCTGATCCGCCGCGCGGCCGCCGGGCCGGGCGACGCGAAGCGGCCGTCGAAGGCGGTGCGCGACACGGTGGACGCGTAGGCCCCGGAACGTCCGCCGGCGCAACCGATCCGGCGGAGGACCGTTCCAGTCCGCGAGGGCCGCGCCGTGGAAGCGATGGCCCGCCCGTGCCTCACAAGGAGATCACCATGACGCTCTACTGCGTGGTCCGCCGCGAATTCGTGAACCACACCCTGGTGGACGAGGCCGTTTTCGACGGCTTCGAATCGTCGTCCGAGCAGCAGGCGCGGGCGAACGCCGAGGACGCCAGCCGGGCCTACCAGTTCTTCGGCTACGACGAGGCGAAAGGCTACTGGTGGGGACGCAACACCGGCAGCAACGAGTTCCGCTTCACGGTGGAGCCGGAGGGCTCGATCACCACGTCGAAGACGGCCTGACGATCTCGCCGGCGGTCAGGCCTTCCGGATCCAGACCTTGATGTCGTGGAAGGCCGCGCCGCCGTAGGGCGCCACCTGGTCGGCGCCGACGAGCGTGTTGATGCCGCGCCCGTCCGGGTGCGCGGTGTTCGGCCAGATCCCCTCGGCCACCAGCACGCCCGGCTGGAGCCCGGCGAAGATTTCCGCCGTCGAGCCCACCGTGCCGCGCTCGTTGCCGAGCACGACCGGGTCGCCGTCCGCGATGCCGACGCGGGCGGCGTCGTCCGGGCGGATCTTCACCGTCGGCCGCCCCTCGCGCTTCACCGAGCCGGACGTCTCCACGAAGGTGGAGTTGAGGAAGGACCGGGCCGGCGCCGTCACCAGCCGGAACGGATGGGTCTCGTCGGCCGCCTCTATCACGGGCCAGAAGTCCGGCAGCGCGGGCATGGCCTCCCACGGGCCCATCGGCCCCATGTTCGACGCCTTCACGCGCGTCCAGTCGGGCCGGAAGCGGAACTTGCCGTCCGGGTAGCCAAAGCCGTTCAGGAAGTGGGCGGTCTCGAAGTCCGGCTGGGCGTTGATCCAGCGGTTCGCCTCCAGGGCCTCCAGCGTGCCCCAGCCGGACTTCTGGAGCATCCAGTCCACGTGCTCGCGCGGGGTCATGGCGAAGCCCCGGTGCTCCGCGCCGAGCCGTTTGGCGAGCTCCACATGGACGAAGTGGTTCTCGCGCGCCTCGCCCGGCGCGTCGATCAGCTTCGGCCCGTAGAGGATGTACTGGTGCCCGCCGCCCTTGTAGATGTCGTCGTGCTCCAGGAACATGGTCGCCGGCAGCACCAGGTCGGCCATGCGGGCGGTGTCGGTCATGAACTGCTCGTGGACGCAGACGAAGAGGTCTTCGCGGGCGAAGCCCTTCAGCACCTTGTCCTGCTCCGGACAGACCGACACCGGGTTGGTGTTCTGGATCAGCATGGCGGTCACCGGCGGCCCGCCGGCGAGCGCGTCGTCCTCGCCGAGGAGGATGGCGCCGATGCGCGACTGGTCGAGCTGGCGGGTGCCGTGGTCGAGGGCGTCGAGGCCCTCGATCATCATCTTGTTGAGTCGGTAGATCGCCCCGTTGTTGTGGAAGGCGCCGCCGCCCTCGTACTGCCAGGAGCCCAGCACCGTGGCGATCGACGAGGCCGCGTGCATGGACACGGTGCCGTTGCGCGTGCGGGTGAAGCCGTAGCCGAGGCGGAAGAAGGTCTTCCTGGTGGTGCCGACCAGCCTGGCGAACGCCTCGATGGTCTCCACCGAAAGGCCGGTGATCTCGGCGGCCCAGGCGGGGCTGCGCGACTGGAGATGCGCCTCCAAGTCCTCCGGCGCGTCGGCGTAGCGGGCCATGTAGGCCCGGTCCGCATAGCCGTCGCGGAAGGCCACGTGCATGACCGCGCAGGCGAGCGCCGCGTCGGTGCCGGGGCGGATGACGAGGCCCATATCGGCCTGCCGGATGGTCTCGGTCTCGTAGACGTCGACCGCCACGAGGGTGGCGCCGCGCGTCTTCCGGGCGCGCACCGCGTGGGTCATCACGTTGACCTGGGTGGCGACCGCGTTGGTGCCCCAGATCACCACGCAGTCGGCGAGCGCCATCTCGCGCGGGTCCGGCCCGGCGAGCCGGCCCGTGCCGGCGATCCACCCGGTCCAGGCCGGGTTGGTGCAGATGGTGTCGAACATCCTGGAGTATTTCTTCACGTGCCGCAGGCGGTTGATGCCGTCCCGCTGCACGAGGCCCATGGTGCCGGCGTAGAAGTAGGGCCACACGGCCTCCGCCCCGTGCCGCCGCTCCGCCTCGATGAAGGCCTCCGCCACCCGGTCGAGCGCCTCGTCCCACCCGATGGGCGTGAACTGGCCCGAGCCCTTCGGGCCGGTGCGCAGGAGCGGCTTCGTCAGCCGGTCGGCGTGATGGATGCGTTCGGAATAGCGGGCGACCTTCGCGCAGATGACGCCGGCCGTGTAGTCGTTGTCCACGGACCCGCGGATGCGCCCGATGGTCCGGCCGTCCAGAACCTCCACGTCGAGGGCGCAGGTGGACGGGCAGTCGTGCGGGCAGGCGGAATGGCGGATGGCGGGCAGGACGGGGGCGTTCATCTAAGCTGGCTTCCTTGGCGGGCGGGCGTCCCCGTCGGGTCCGGGCCGGCCAAAATCGGCGCTCGGCCCAGCCCCGTCAAGCATGCCGTCGCAGGTGCGACGGACAGCCTGACAGGACGGGGCCGACCTTCGGTCCCCGAGTTCGCCCGCGGTCACGGCGAACCCTCGCGTCAAGCCGCCTTGTTGCGGCTCACGAAGCGCGCGAGCTCCTGCTTCAGGAGGTCGCTCTGCTCCTGGAGACCGCGGGACAGGCTCATCAGCTGGGTCGAGGCTGCGCCCGTGTGCTCCGCCGAGGTCCCGACCCCCGCGATGGTCTGCGTGACGTCCGACGTGCCGGCGGCCGCCCGCTGGGTGTTGCTGGCGATCTCGCCGGTGGCCGCGCCCTGTTCCTCCACGGCGCTGGCGATGGCGCCCGTGACTTCACGGATGGTCCGCACGGTGTCGACGATCCGGTTGATGCTCTCCACCGTGGTCTGGGTGGCGCTCTGGATTTCGGACACCTTGCGGCCGATCTCTTCGGTGGCCTTGCCGGTCTGGGTCGCCAGCTGCTTCACTTCGGAGGCGACCACCGCGAACCCCTTGCCCGCCTCGCCCGCGCGCGCCGCCTCGATGGTGGCGTTGAGGGCGAGCAGGTTGGTCTGGGCGGCAATGTTGCTGATCAGCTCGACCACCTCGCCGATCTGCTGGGCGGCCGAGGACAGCGAGCGGATGTTGTCGCTGGTGCGACCGGCGTCTTCGGCGGCTGCGGTGGCGATGGTGGCCGAACGGGCAACCTGGTTGGTGATCTCGCGAATGGAGACGCTGAGTTCCTCCGCGCCGGCCGCTACGGTCTGGACGTTGCCGGCTGTCTCCTCGGCGGCGCCAGCCACCGACTGGGCCTGCCGGCTGGTCTCCTCCGCGGTGGCGGACAGGTTGCGGGCCGCGTCCGCGACTTCCGTGGAGGCCTTCACGAAGCCGTCGGCAAGGCGCGTGAGGTTCGCCTCGAACGTTTTCACGGCTGCGGTTTCTTCGACCACACGGCGCGCCTCGGCCTCCCGAGCGGCCGCCTGACCGGCGCGCATACGCTCCTGTTCGACGAGGCTGGCGCGGAACGTCTCCAAGGTGCGGGCGACATCGCCGATCTCGTCGCCGCGCTGCACGAAGGGAATCGTCGCGTCGAGAGCCCCGCCGGCGACCTTGCTCATGACGGTGGCGACCGCGTTCAGCGGCCTGGTGACGCCGACGACCACATAGCCGAGGCCGCAGACGATGACGAGCAGCGAGACGATGGCGGTGGTCCAGATGGCGATGGACGTGGACGCGGCGGTCGCCTGGGCGCTGTCATAGGCCTCGGCGGCGCCCCGATCATTGAGGGCGATCAGTTGCACCAGCACCTCGGAAGCCTTTTCGAAGGTCGACCGCGTGACCGTGCCGAACTGGGTGGAAGCCTCTTCGTTGCGGTTCTTCCGGGACAGATCGAGAATCGCGGCGCTCTGGGTCAGGTAGGTGCCCCAGAGCTTTCCGAACGTGTCATAGATCGCCTGCTCCTCGTCGGAGCTGATCAGCGCTTCGTAGGTCCGGCGAGCGTCCTCGATCGCTTGGGAGACGACGCGAATGTCCGATTCCGCCTTGGCCATGCCGGCGTCGGAGCTGGACATGATGTGCGACGCTTCCGCGATGCGGTAATCGGACGTGGCCGTGTTGATCACGTTCACAATCCGGACGCTCGGCAACCAGTTCGTCGCAATTGCGGCTGTGTTGTCCCGGAGTGCGTTGGAGCCGGCGACGGCTGCGAAACCGAGAGCGGCCACAGCGAGCAGGATGAGCGAGAAACACGCGATGAGGGACGTTCTGACGGTTAGGCGCATGGTATGTCTCCTGGACCAGGAGTCACCATCGTTGCCGTTCACCTGCTAACAATCTGTTAGTTTTAAAGACCAATTCAGTGTTTCTACCAATAGACACGGCGAATCAATAACAACATTTGCGACATCCCGGTCCTGGATCCTTTTCGCTTATGAAGGGTTGCCGTTCGAGGTGGTCCGTGGGGCATCGTCCCCCGACCTCCACGGCTCATCCGGTCGCTCTCCGGGACCTTCGTTGCATGACGTACGTTGCCATCGACCACCCTGTGATGTCGCGACCCGCCGGGCAGGCCTGGGGTGCGGGCTGCCTCGGGTTCGCGTTCGCAGGCTTCTTCGACGGGATCCTGCTGCATCAGATCTTCCAGTGGCACCATCTCCTGTCCGGCGTGTCGGACCCGGCCGATCTGCGCTTCCAGGTGCTGGCCGATGGCCTCTTCCACGCGGCCATGTACGCGATCGGCA
This sequence comes from Chthonobacter rhizosphaerae, assembly GCF_013839525.1. Classification (GTDB taxonomy): domain Bacteria; phylum Pseudomonadota; class Alphaproteobacteria; order Rhizobiales; family Pleomorphomonadaceae; genus Chthonobacter; species Chthonobacter rhizosphaerae. The sequence continues at coordinate 107,486 of NZ_JACDIS010000009.1, read as the reverse complement.
GCGTGGGGCTCGCCTTGTTGTGGAGCGTGCGCACCGGCTTCAACCGACCGGGCGCGGGCCTGCACCTGGTCGCCTGGTTCATGGTCGGGTTTGGCGCCTGGCACCTGGTTGACGCGGTGCTGGTCCACTGGGTCCTCGGCCTTCATCGCATCCGGCAGGACAGCGCGACGCCGATCGTGTGGGATCTGGTCTTCTTCGCCCTCGGGCTGGTGTTCACGGTCGCCGGCCTGAAGGCACGGTCGGCCGCCGTGTCGTTCGGCCGACAAACGGCACCGACCCTGGCCATGCTGGTGGTTGCGACCGGGGCAGTGGCCCTGCAGCCGCTCGGCGCGCCTGCCTCCGTGGTGGTGTTCCGCGAAGGCGTCGCGCCCGAGGCGGCGTTGGTGGCCGTGGCGAGGGCCGGCGGCACGGTGATGGCGGCGAACGCGGAGGCGGGCGTCTGGCAGGTGGCGGGCGCAACCGCCTCGACGCTCTACGCCGAGGGCGCCCTCTTCGTCGGCGCCGGCATCGCGCAGGCTGCCTGCTTTGGCGGCTGACCACGGCGGGGCATGGATCGACGCCGAACAAAAAAGCCCGCGGGATCGGTTCCCGCGGGCGTCTGTCGGTCAGGGCGGCATGGCCGCGCGGCTTGGATCAGCCGACGATCTCGGTCTCGGAGAACCAGTAGCGGATCTCCTCGGCGGCGGTCTCCGGGGCGTCCGAGCCGTGCACGGAGTTCTCGCCGATCGACAGGGCGAACTCCTTGCGGATGGTGCCCTCGGCGGCGTTCGCCGGGTTGGTGGCGCCCATCACTTCGCGGTTCTTGGCGATGGCGTTCTCGCCTTCCAGGACCTGCACGATGGTCGGGGCGGAGGACATGAACTCGCACAGCTCGTCGAAGAACGGCCGGCCCTTGTGGACCGCGTAGAAGCCCTCGGCCTGACGGCGGGACATCCAGACGCGCTTGGAGGCGACGACGCGCAGGCCGGCCTCCTCCAGCTTGGCCGTGATGGCGCCAGTCAGGTTGCGGCGGGTCGCGTCGGGCTTGATCATCGAGAAGGTGCGTTCGATCGCCATGGGATCTCCTGAAGGTCGGGCACGGCCCCGGAGGGAGCGGCGCCGGTCGAAACGGTCGGCCGAGGCTTCGGCGTCGCGCGGCTTATAGCTTTCGGGCGGGAGAGCGGCAAGGGAGGCCGCGTGGAGGAATGCGGGAGGGAATGGGGAGTCGGGACGAGCGGCGGCGGGCGGCGGAGCGTACCCTGCGACCGGCGGGCGCCTGAACCGCCTGACCGTCATGGTCCGGTTCATCCGGACGACCCGCGCATGGAACCGGTTCGAGCTGGGTAAATGCGTAGGTGGTCCGCATGCGCGGACCATGACGGCGGTTGGGTTTGGGCGGGTGATGCGCCCTTCCTGCCTTCCCCTCCCCTTCCCTCAGCCCGGCGCGCAGGCCCGGACCAGGTTGCCGAAGCGCTGGAATTCCTCGCCGAGCGGGTTGCTGCGTCGCCACGCCAGCCCCACCGTCCGGCGGGGTTCCACGCCGTCGAACCTCGTGAGGCGGATGTTTTCCGTGTCGAAGGGGACGGTGGCGAGGAAGAGGTCCGGCAGGAGTGTCAGGCCCTGCCCCGCGGCCACCAGCTGGAGGATCGTCGTCAGGCTGGTGACGCCGCTGGAGCGGAGCCGCCGGGCGTCGATCGCGCCGCAGACGGCGAGGGTCTGGTCTCGCAGGCAGTGGCCGTCCTCCAGGAGGAGGAGCGCGTCGGCCGGAATGTCGGCGGCGGTGGAGACGTCGGCGAGGGCGAACGGGCCGCGGCGCGGGGCGGCGAGCACGAACGCGTCGTCGAAGAGCGGCAGTTCGGCGAAAGCCGCGTGATCGAGCGGCACGCTCGCCACGACAAGGTCGAGGTCGCCGGAGGAGAGCTCGTCCACCAGGGTCGCCGTCACGGTCTCGCGGATCTCCAGCTGCAGGTCCGGGAAGTGCTCGGCCGCGCGCGGCAGCAGCTTCGGCAGCAGGTAGGGCGCGATCGATGGAATGACGCCGAGCCGCAACGGGCCAGCAAGCGCCGCGCCGCGCGCCCGGGCGAAGGCCTCCAGGTCGCCGACCTCGGCGAGGATCCGCCGCGCGCGGGCCACCACCTCCTCGCCGACCCGCGTCAGCCGCGCGCCAGAGGGCGTCCGCTCAACGAGCGTCACCGTCAGCGCGGCTTCCAGGTCGCGGATCTGTGTGGACAGGGCGGGCTGGCTGACGGCGCATCGTTCGGCGGCTCTGCCGAAATGCGCTTCGGATGCAAGGGCTTCCAGGTAGCGGAGCTGGCGGAGCGTCACCTTCATAGGAAAAGGTTATCGCATTCCACCGAACTTGCAATTGGACCTTATGGCCGACGGGCATCACAGTGCACCCCGAGCCGACGCTTCAACGCCGGCGCACACGGACATGTTCCAGCCGATCTGGACGAATGGGGAGCAAGAACCATGACCGACAGCCCGATCATGACGACGACGGCCGGCGCGCCGATCGCCGACAACCAGAACTCGCTGAGCGCCGGCCCGCGCGGCCCGCTGCTGCTGCAGGACTGGCAGCTGATCGAGAAGCTCGCCCACCAGAACCGGGAGCGCATCCCGGAGCGCGTCGTCCACGCCAAGGGCTGGGGCGCGTTCGGCACCTTCACGGTGACCCACGACATCTCCAAGTACACCCGCGCCAAGATCTTCTCCGAGGTCGGCAAGCAGACCGACCTGGTCGTGCGCTTCTCCACGGTGGCCGGCGAGCTCGGCGCGGCCGACGCCGAGCGCGACGTGCGCGGCTTTTCGGTGAAGTTCTACACCGAGGAAGGCAACTGGGACGTGGTCGGCAACAACACGCCGGTCTTCTTCGTCCGCGACCCGGTGAAGTTCCCGGACTTCATCCACACCCAGAAGCGCCATCCGCGCACCAACCTGCGCTCGCCGACCGCCATGTGGGACTTCTGGTCCCTGTCGCCGGAGGCGCTGCACCAGATCACCATCCTGTTCTCCGACCGCGGCCTTCCGGTGGGCGTGCGCCACGTGAACGGCTACGGCTCGCACACCTTCTCGTTCATCAACGACGCCGGCGAACGCTTCTGGTTCAAGATCCACTTCAAGACCAAGCAGGGCCACAAGCACTGGACCAACGCGGAGGCCGCCGAGGTGGTGGGCCGGACCCGCGAGTCCACCCAGGAGGATCTGTTCTACTCGATCGAGAACGGCGACTTCCCGAAGTGGGACGTCTTCGTGCAGATCATGCCGGAGCTTGACGCCGACAAGACGCCGTACAACCCGTTCGACCTCACCAAGGTGTGGCCGCATGGCGACTATCCGCTGATCCCGGTCGGCGTGATGGAGCTGAACCGCAATCCGGACAACTACTTCGCCGAGATCGAGCAGGCCGCCTTCTCGCCCTCGAACGTGGTGCCGGGCATCGGCTTCTCGCCGGACAAGATGCTGCAGGCGCGCATCTTCTCCTACGCGGACGCCCACCGCTACCGCATCGGCACCCATTACGAGGCGCTGCCGGTGAACCAGCCCAAGTGCCCCGTCCACCACTACCACAAGGACGGGTCCATGCGGTTCTTCCCGAACAACCCGAACCCGAACGCCTACTACGAGCCGAACAGCTTCTCCGGCCCGCGCCAGGCGCCCGAGTACCGGGAGCCGCCGCTCAGGATCTCCGGCGACGCCGACCGCTACGACCATCGCGCCGGCAACGACGACTACAGCCAGCCGGGCGCCCTCTTCCGTCTCATGACCGAGGACCAGCGCGAGCGCCTGATGGACAACATCGCCGCCGCCATGCAGGGCGTGCCGGCCGAGATCGTGGAGCGTCAGGTCGCCCACTTCGCCAAGTGCGACCCGCGCTATGGCGAGGGCGTCGCGCGCCGCATGGGCGTCGGCATCCCGCCGATGCCGGTCGCGGCCGAGTAGGAGCTGCGTCGCCCGGGACCTTCCTGGCTGACACTACCGGGCGTTCGTAAGGCCGCCGCCGGGCTCCCTCGCCCGGCGGCGGTTTACGTTCGGGGTGTGGACGGAAGATACAAGGACGGCGGGCGGTGCTCGGTCGGGCGTCGCGCGTCACCGCGACAGGGACGCGAGCGCCTCGGTCAGCCGCCGCGCCCACAGGCGGCCGCCTTCCACCGGATGGAGGTGGTGATCCTCGGCGCGGACGTGGCGGAAGCGATCGGCCACCACGCCGGTCGACGGGTCGATCAGGTCCGGCGTCAGGTCCACGAACGGCAGGCCGCGGGCGGCGGCGGCGGACCGGAGCCGCTCGTTGTAGCGGGCGGTGAGCGCGGTCCGCTCGGCGAGGGACGCGGTCACGGAGGCGCGCAGGAGCGCTACCTCGCCGGCGCTCTCCGGCCTGTCGAGGGCGCCGTCCACGATGGTCGGCACGGTGGCGGCGGTCAGGATCACGGTGGGATAGCCGGCCGCCCGAAGCTCGTCCACGAAGGTGATGTAGGCGGCGACCGAGGCGTCCAGCTGCGCCTCTACGCTCTCGCCGTACTTGGCGGCGCGGTGCCAGATCACGAAGCCGCAGTCCACCTCGCCGAGCTGGAAGACCGGCACGACGCCGGGCCGGGCCGGCAGCAGCGCCCGGCGGAAGATGGTCAGCGCCTCGGTCTTGGAGGTGGGATGGCGCAGGCCGACCGCCGTCGCCCCGCCGACGCGGCGGAACCGGCAGCGGACCGGGCCGAACCAGCCGGCCTTGTAGGCGTATTCGATCGGCAGCAGGTGGCTGTCGCCGCAGATGGACAGCATGGGCCGGCGCGGCGCGAGGATGCGGCCGACCGCCCGGCGCACCGCCGCCCCCACCCGCGCCGTCGCGGGGATCTCGAAGCCCTCGCGGTAGCGGGCTTTCCGGCCGGGCGCCCCGGGGTCGGTCGGCTCGTCGGTCACGCCGGCGCTCCGGCGCCGACGATGGCGCGGCACCGCTCGAACCAGTCGGTGAGGGTCGGGTCGCCGGCGAACCAGTCGGCGTCGTTCACCGCGTGCAGCCAGTGCGCCGTGCCGTAGACGACCGCGTCCACGTAGAGCGGCCGGTCGCCGCCGAACCAGGCGGACCGGGCGAGCGTGTGGCGCAGCGGGAAGAACAGCTTGCGGGCCTCCGGGAGGCGGCTCTCGCGGTCGGCATGGGCCGCCTCCAGGCTGCGGCCCAGTTTCGCCTCGCGGGTCTCCCGGAAATAGGGCTGGTCGGCGGGCTGGAGCCGGTCGTGGATGGTCTTTCCGACGATCGGCATGGCGGCCGCGTGGACGATTCCGAACAGGGCGCCTTCCACGAAGCGCGCCGCCGCCCGCCCGGCCGGGCCGGGCGCGAAGATGGGCGGCTCCGGATGGCGGTCCTCCAGGTATTCGGCGATGGCGAAGCTGTCCGAGACGCGGCGATCGCCGTCCTCCAGGACCGGCACCGTCGCGTGACCCCCTCCGGCGATGGCCGCGATCCCGGTGAAGGGCACCGGCACCGTCTCGTAGGCGAGGCCCTTCAGGGCGAGCGCCATCTTCGCGCGCGCGCAATAGGGGCTGAAGCGCAGGTCGTCGGCGCCGCAAAGATCGTAGAGGCGAAGGGGCATGGCTCGGTCCTGTGGTGAAGCGGCCGGACGATAGCCCGCCCGCCGTTCAGTTGTACAGGAAGGTCGTCACCTTGATGTTCTCGAAGATGGTCCGGAACGCCGCCTCCAGCTCGTCCGGGTCGTTGCCCTTGGCGAACAGCCTGTCGGTGGAGGCGCATTCGCGCAGGTTCTCCTCCACGCCCGCGCTCTTGGAGGAATCGGTGTAGATGAAGTTCTTCGACTTCTCCACCGCGTGCTGGGCGTGATCCTTGTAGGTGCTGGAGTTGGAGACGAGATATTCCGTGTAGATGACGGCGATCTGCGCGCCCGTCGCCTTCAGGACGTCGCAATCCGCCGGCCGGAACGGAAAGACGTCCTGCTTGGATTTGCTTGCCGCGCAGTTCTGCGACTGCAGTCCGTCGGTGACCAGGACGATGTATTGCGAGGGGCTCTTCTTGTCCGCGTTGCTCGACGCCGCCGTGGCGATCGAGTCCTCCACGGTCTCCGCGTAGGGGCGGACGATCTGGTCGAACCAGGTGTTCGCGTAGTTGTCGTGGCACTCGTTGTCCGGAACGGGGGCTGCGCCGAGCCCGAGCTCCACGCCGTCGATCTTGCCGGCCAGGGTCGACCAGTCGCGCGTCATGAATTGGACGTGGACATGCGTCGAGCTGAACGCGTCGAGACCCATCCGGACGAAGGTGTTGTCCTTTTCGGCGTCCTTCGCCAGATCCATGACCGTCCGGATCCCGGACTTCGCCACGTCGATCCGCAACTCCACCTTTTCGCTCCGAGCGATCTCCAGGGTCGACAGGTCACCCTGCCTCCGGTGGCAGGCGAACTCGCAGGACGGCTCGATGAAGCTCGTCTTGCCCTTGTCCTTCTCCTTCTTGGTCGCGGTCTTCAATTTCTCCCGATTGGAGAGGTCGGACGCGAGGCCCATGGAGTCGGACGTGTCCAGCAGCACGTGGATGTCCACGTATTTGCGCAGGCCCGATCGGGCCTCGGCGCTGCCGCCCAGCTGGATGGTGTCGATGCTGGCGACGCTGAGGAAGGAGGTCTCGATGTCCGCCGTGTAGGTGACCTCGACGGACCGCACGTTCTTCTCGGTGATGATCGCGACGCTGAGGTCCATGTCGAGGATCCGGTGGCGCACCGCGGCCGGGATGTTCGCCTGGAACACCTGGGCGCCGAGCCTGTCGGCCGCTTTGCCGTCGAGCTCGGCCTCGATCACCGCCAGGGCCGCGGCATCCGCCGCCGACTGGATGACATCGCGCAGACCGGACGCCCGGACGTAGTCGAGGGACGCCCCGACCATCGCCAGGACCGGCACCAGCGCCACGGCGAACACGACCGCCGCCGTACCGGATTTCGCTTCCGCGAAGGTCCGCGCTCTCGGAAACACTGAAAAGATCCACATGTCTGCGGCCTCCAGACGCCAACAAATAGATCATTCAGTCATTGATATTTTCTTATATAGCACACACGTCAGTTTTTTTTCGGTCGCGCTACTCGACGAACACCGTGATCCGGTCCGCGCGGCCGTCCGCGTCCACCACCGACACGGTCAGGAAGCCCACGCCGGACGGCCGGAGGGTGAAGTCTCGGCCGAAGGGCTCCCGGCCGATCGGGACGCCGTCCGCGAACCAGGTGAACGGCGCGCGGCCGTTGCGCACCTGCAGGGCGAGCGGGGCGGGGGTTCCGGCCCGGAAGCCGAGGTCCACGCGCGCGCCGTCCGGCGGAAAGGCGATGCTCGGGCCGGCTCGGCGCGCCGACACCTCCGTGCGCGGCGTCCGCAGCCGCCGGAGCGGCGGCGGCAGGGTGGACGAGGTGGCGGCCAGAAGGCCGTGAGGAGGGGCGGGCAGCGGCGTCACGCCCCCTGCCCGCACGAACACGTCGCCGAGGATCGGCACCGCCACGTCGGCGCCCATCAGCCCCGGCATGGGCGCCCCGTCCGGCCGGCCAACCCAGACGCCCACCACGATGCGGCCGTCGTAGCCCATGGCCCAGGCGTCGCGGTAGCCGTAGCTGGTCCCGGTCTTGAGGGCGATCCGCGCGTCGCCCTTGGCGGCGCCCGGCGTGCCGGCGAGGATGTCGGTCACGTAGGCGGCCGCCCGGGCGTCGAGCACGGGCTTGCGCGGCTCCGCCGATCCGGGCGCGGTCCACCGCTCCACCAGCGGCACCGGCATGCCGCCGTGTGCGAGCGCCACGTAGAGGGCGGTGAGATCGCGGAGCGTCAGCCCGACGCCGCCGAGACCGACCGCCAGGCCGGCGGGCGACAGGTCCGGCAGGCGAGCCTCCACGCCGGCCCGCCGGAAGCGGGAGACGAGCTGCGCCGGCCCGACCGCCTCCAGCGTCTGCACCGCCGGCACGTTCAGCGACAGTTCCAGCGCCCGGCGGACCGTGACCGTGCCGTGGAAGGTCTTGTCGAAGTTCTTCGGGTCGTAGGAGCCGAAGGCGGTCGGCCGGTCCTCCACCAGGGTCTCCGGGTGGGCCATGCCGTGCTCGAAGGCGAGCCCGTAGATGAACGGCTTCAGGGTGGAACCGGGCGAGCGCACGGCGCGCGTCATGTCCACGAAGCCGTCGCGCCTGGCGTCGAGGAGGCCGGCGGTGCCCACGTCGGCGAGGATCTCGCCGGTGGCGATGTCGGCCACCAGGATGGCCACCGAAACGCGGTCGCCGATCGCCCGCGCCCGCTCGGCCGCGAGGCTTTCCAGCCGCGCCTGCAGGTCCCGGTCGAGTGTCAGCCGGATGCGGGCCTCCGCCGGCGTTTCGCGCGCCACCCGCTCGGCGGTCTGGGGCGCCAGCATGGGGAAGTCGCGCCGGACGGTCGGAATCGGCTCCGCCTTGGCGGTGGCGGCCGCCTCTCGGGTGAGAAGGCCGGCCGCCTCGGCCCGGTCGAGCACGCGGTCGCGCGCGGCCCGCGCCGCCTCGGGAAAGCGATCCGGCCGGCGGGCCTCGGGCGCCTGGGGCAGCGCGACCAGCAGGGCAGCCTCCGCGGCGCTCAGGCGTCTGGGCTCGTGGCCGAACCAGGCGAGCGAGGCCGCCCTCACCCCCTCCACGTTGCCGCCGAAGGGGGCGAGCGTCAGGTAGGCCTCCAGGATACGGTCCTTGGACGCGACGCGCTCCAGGGCGAGCGCGCCGACGATCTGGCCGAGCTTGCCCGGCATGGTGCGCGTGTGCCGGCGCTCCGCGAGGCGCACCACCTGCATGGTCAGCGTCGATCCGCCGGAGACGATGCGCCCGCTGGTCGCCATCTGCCACGCGGCCCGCAGAAGCGCCCGTCCGTCGACGCCCCTGTGCTCGCGGAAGCGGCGGTCCTCCAGTTCGGTCAACATGGCGAGGTAGAGCGGGTCGACGTCCGCCGGCGTCGCCGGCAGCCGCCAGAGACCGTTCTCGACGACGAAAGGGCGGAGCAGCCGTTCGTTGCGGTCGACGACGAGCCGGGCGGTCGGCATCGCGAGATCCGCCGGCCGCGCCGCCTCCACGGCCTGGCGCAACGCGACGGGAGCCGCCGTCGCGGTCAGCCCGAGGACGGCCGCGAGCGCGACGAGAAGGCGGGACCGGCGACGCGGGACCATCAGGGCGGGGCTCCGGGTGGAGGCCGCAGTCTAGAGCGCTTTTCGACCCGACGGAAACGTCAGGTCGACAAGACGCCGCTCCGGATGAAGACCTTGGAGCATTGTCTCGTCGGCCAGGTCGTTCCACTGGTCGGAGAATACTCAAGCGGGACCGGTGGGCCCGCTCAGACCACGTTCTTCTCCACCACGCGCCGCCCCTCGGCCACCCGGTCCGGCGACAGCTCGGAGAGGTCCAGGGTCAGCGGCCGGCCGTGGACGATCGCTTCGGCGAGGTAGCGCCCGACGGCGGGCGACTGCTGCAGGCCGTGGCCGGAGAAGCCGTTGGCGAGGAAGAGGTTCGGCCGGGCCGCGGGCGCGCCGAGGAGCACGTTGTGATCGAAGGCGCACATGTCGTAGTAGCCGGCCCAGGCACGCCCCGGCTTGATGCGCTCGAAGGCCGGCACCCGGTGGGCGAGGGTCGGCCAGACGATCTCCTCGAAGAGGTCCCAGTCCACCTCGAAGTCGTCCTCCACCTCCGGGTCGCGGTCCTCCGGCGGCTGGGTGCCGCAGAGGAAGCCGTCGCCCTCGGGACGGACGTAGACGCCGGTCGGGTCTATCAGGAGCGGGCAGGCGGGCACCGGCTCGGCGCACTTGAAGGTGAAGATGATGCGCTTCTTCACCGCGACGGGGATGTCGAGCCCCGCCAGGGCGGCGATCGCGCGGCCCCCTGCACCGGCGGCGTTCACCACCGCCCCGCAGCCGATCGTCTCGCCGTCGGACAGGGTGACGGACGTGACCCGCTCGCCGTCCATGCCGAGGCCGACCACGCTCGCGGCCCGGTATTCGACGCCGAGCGACCGGGCCTTGCGCCGGAACGCCTGCATCAGCCCGTAGCCGTCGAACCAGCCCTCCCCCGACCGGCCGAACGAGCCGACGGCGAGATCCTCCGTGTTCAGCCATGGAAAGCGCCGGGCGAGCGCCGCCGGGTCTTCGAGCGCGATGTCGGCGCCGAGGCGGGTCTGGAGCCCGTGGTTCTCGGCGAGCACCGGCATGCCGGCTTCGGTGGCGACGAACAGGTAGCCGCCCTCGTGCAGCTGCACGTCCGGCCGGTCGCCGTCGACCGCGAGGACGTCGCCGATGCGGCGGAGGAAGTCGATGCCGTAGAGCGAGATCTCCACGTTCACCGCCGTGGAGAACTGCTGCCGGATCGACGCCGCCGACAGCGCCGACGCGCAGCGCTGATAGGACGGATCCTTCTCCACCACGAGGACGCGGCCGGTGAAGGCCGGATCGGCCGCGAGGTGATAGGCGACCGAGGAGCCGGTCACCGCGCCACCGATGATGACGACGTCGTAGGAGGGCATGGGGGACTCGTGGAGGTCAGACGCGGTGTTGGTCGGGTGAAGCGCTGGTGCTTGCGCCGTCAAGGTCGGATCGTGTCGTTGTGATCATCCTGCGCCGTGGTGGTCAATTTGAGCCGTGGTGATCAACTTGCACCGTCATGGTCGGCAAAGGCGGACCACCCACGCATCAGGCGGGCGGAGGAAGAATGCGTGGGTGGTCCGCCTTCGCGGACCATGACGTCCCGGGTCGCGCTCTTCCTCACCCGCCGTTGCTGATGGTCCGCCTTCGCGGACCATGACGGCGTGGGTTGAGCCCTCAACCGCCCTTGCTGATCTCGTCCAGCGTCTTCGCCGGGGTGATCGCCTGGGGGTCGATGAGGCAGTGGACGATGGACGGCTTGCCGCTTTCGAGCGCCCGCTCGAACGCCGGCGCGAACGCGTCGGTCGTCCGCACCGTCTCGCCGTGGCCGCCGAAGGCGCGGGCGTAGGCGGCGAAGTCGGGGTTGGTGAGGGCGGTGGCGGAGGGGCGACCCGGGTAGGTGCGCTCCTGGTGCATCCGGATGGTGCCGAACATGCCGTTGTCGATGACCAGCACCACGATCGGGATGCCGTATTGCACGGCCGTGGCGAACTCCTGGCCGTTCATCAGGAAGCAGCCGTCGCCCGCGAAGCAGACCACCGGGCTCTGCGGGCGCTGGCGCTTGGCCATCACCGCCGCCGGCAGGCCGTAGCCCATGGACCCGGACGTGGGCGCGAGCTGCGAGGCGAAGCTGTTGTAGCGCCAGTAGCGATGGACCCAGATGGCGTAGTTGCCGGCGCCGTTGCAGACGATCGTGTCCTCCGGCAGGCGCTCGCGCAGCCAGCGCATCACGTCGCCATACTGGAAGGCGCCGGGCAGCGGCTTCGGCGTCTCGGTCCAGGCGAGGAAGTCCTCGCGGCCCGCGCGGGTGCGCTCGCCCCAGGGGATGGTGACCGGCGGGTGCACCGTCTCGAGCGCGGCGCAGAAGGCCGCGGCGGACGCGTGGATGCCGAGCGCCGGCTGGTAGACGCGGCCGATCTCCTCCGCGTCGGCATGCACGTGCACCAGCGTCTGTCGGGGCGTCGGAACGTCGAGGAGTGTGTAGGAGGACGACGGCATCTCCGACAGGCGGCCGCCGACGAGCATCAGGACGTCGGCCTCCTTCACCCGCGCGGCGAGCTTCGGGTTCGGCCCGATGCCGACGTCGCCGACGTAGTTCGGATGTCTGGCCGGGAACAGATGGGCGCGGCGGAAGGAGGTGGCGATCGGCAGGTCGAACCGTTCGGCGAAGCGCACCATCTGGCGCACTGCCTTCTCGGTCCAGCGCGAACCGCCGAGGACGACGAGCGGCTTCTCCGCCGCCCAGAGCAGCTTCTGCAGGCGCACCATGTCGGTGAGGCCCGGCCATGTCTCCACCGGCTCCACCTTCTGGGCGTCGGCGACGGCGGCCATGTCGGTGAGCACGTCCTCCGGCAGGGCGATCACCACCGGGCCGGGGCGGCCTTGCGTCGCCAGACGGAACGCGCGGGCGACCAGTTCGGGGATGCGCGCCGGATCGTCGATCTCCACCACCCATTTGGCGATGGAGCCGAACACCGCCCGGTAGTCCAGCTCCTGGAAGGCTTCGCGCTCGCGCATGCCGCGCTCCACCTGCCCGACGAACAGGATGAGCGGCGTGGAATCCTGCGCGGCGATGTGGATGCCGGGGCTGGCGTTGGTGGCGCCCGGTCCGCGCGTCACGAAGCAGACGCCGGGCCGGCCGGTGAGCTTGCCGTAGGCCTCCGCCATCATGGCGGCGCCACCCTCGTTGCGGCAGACGAGCACGTCGATGGAGGCGTCGTGGAGCGCGTCGAGCACCGCGAGATAGCTCTCGCCGGGCACGCAGGTGAGCCTCTCCACGCCTTGGGCGAGAAGCTGATCGACCAGCAGCCGGCCGCCGCTGCGGGGTTGAAGATCCGTCGTCAAGTCTCTGACTCCGCGAGAGGAAGGCTGATGTTGAAGGCCTGGAGGACGGCCGCCGTGTCGGCGCCGAGCCGCGGGCTCGGGCCGTCCGCCACCTGGCGCACGCCGTCGATCACGATGGGGGAGGCGACGCCGGGCACGCGCGACCCGTCCGCCGCCCGGAGGTCCAGCCGCAGGCCGCGGTGGACCACCTGCGGGTCGTCGAACACGTCCGCGATGGTGTTGATCGGACCCGCCGGCACGCCGGCCGCCTCCAGCCGGGCGAGCAGGTCGTCGCGGCCGAAGCCGGCCACGAACGGGGAGAGGAGGGGAACGAGCTCGTCGCGCAGGCGCACGCGGTCGCGGTTCTGCGCGTAGGGTCCGCCGGCCAGATGCTCCGCGCCGATCACCTGGCAGAAGCGGGCGTGCTGACCGTCGTTGCCGACCGCCACGATCACGTGGCCGTCTGCCACGGCGAACACCTGATAGGGCACGATGTTCGGATGTGCGTTGCCGAGCCGGGTCGGCGCGCGGCCGGAGACGAGGTAGTTCATCGCCTGGTTGGCCAGGATGCCGACCGCGCTGTCGAGGAGCGCCATGTCCACATGGCCGCCCTCCCCGGTCGTGTCGCGCCGGCGGAGCGCCGCCAGGATGCCGACCGTCGCGTAGATGCCGGTGAAGATGTCGGCGACCGCGACGCCCACCTTCTGCGGCTCGCCCGCAGGATCGCCGGTGATGTCCATCAGGCCGGCCATGCCCTGGATCATGAAGTCGTAGCCGGCCCGGTTCGCATAGGGCCCGTCGGCCCCGAAGCCGGTGATCGAACAGGTGACGAGGCGCGGGTGGAGCGTGCGCAAGGTCGCCATGTCGAGGCCGTACTTGACGAGGCCGCCGACCTTGAAGTTCTCGATGATGACGTCGCACTCGGCCGCGAGCGCCCGGACGACGCCCTGCCCGTCGGCCGTCTCGAAATCCACCGCGACCGACTTCTTGCCGCGGTTGCACGCATGGAAATAGGCCGCGCCCCACGCCGACCCGTCCGCCGCGGTCACGAACGGCGGCCCCCACCCGCGCGTGTCGTCCCCGACCTCCGGCCGCTCCACCTTGATCACCTCCGCGCCGAGATCGGCCAGAAGCTGCCCGGCCCACGGCCCGGCGAGGATGCGGGCGAGCTCAAGGACGCGAACGCCGGCGAGGGGTTTGGGGGTTGTCATGATGCCAGGGTCTCGGGGGACATGCGTGTGCGGACGAGGTCGAGGAAGGTATCGGCGTCGCGGCCGATTTCGGTGTTCCAGATGCGGACGACGGCGAAGCCTTGGGTCCGCAGAAAGGCATCCCGATCTCCGTCGCGCGCGAGGGCGTCGGGATGACAGTGGGAGTCGCCGTCGATCTCGATGGCGATCCTCGGGTTGAGGCACGCGAAGTCGACGATGTACGGGCCGACCGGCACCTGCCGGCGAAAACGGCCGCCAAACAGATGTCCATGCTCCCGCAGCCAGACCCACGCCTTCACCTCCTGCGGCGTCAGGGAGCGGCGCAGACGGCGTGCCGTACGCACGGAAGCGGTCGCACCCGGTCGTCGTCCCCACCCCTCCTGCATCCGGACCCTCCCCATCTGGTTATTGTCCTCGCCGACCCTGCGAAAGAGCCGCCGCACAATCCTTCCCCTCAGGGGAAGGTGGCGCGAAGCGCCGGAAGGGGTTGTCTTCGGTCGGGCGGAAGTGCCATCCGGACGAAAAACGCGCCCGTCCCCGACCCACAAAGACGACCCCTCCCCCAGCTTCGCCGGACCCTCCCCTGAGGGGAGGGATGATCGGCCACCCCATTCTTCCCCAATAGAAGAGCCGCACAATCCTTCCCCTCAGGGGAAGGTGGCGCGAAGCGCCGGAAGGGGTTGTCTTCGGTCGGGCGGAAGTGCCATCCGGACGGAAAACGCCCGTCCCCGACCCACAAAGACGACCCCTCCCCCGGCTTCGCCGGACCCTCCCTTGAGGGGAGGGATAATCGGCCACCCCATTCTTCCCCAATAGAAGAGCCGCACAATCCTTCCCCTCAGGGGAAGGTGGCGCGAAGCGCCGGAAGGGGTTGTCTTCGGTCGGGGCGGGGATTCTACCCGGACGAAATACGCGCCCGTCCCCGACGCACAAAGACGACTCCTCCCCCGGCTTCGCCGGACCCTCCCCTGAGGGGAGGGATGATCGGCCTCCCCATTCTTCCCCAAAAGAAGAGCCGCACAATCCTTCCCATCAGGGGAAGGTGGCGCGAAGCGCCGGAAGGGGTTGTCTTCGGTCGGGGCGGGGATACTACCCGGACGAAAAACGCGCCCGTCCCCGACCCACAAAGACGACCCCTCCCCCGGCTTCGCCGGACCCTCCCCTGAGGGGAGGGATGATCGGCGCGATACTTGTTTTCCCCGAAAAGGCCTCCCTCAGAAGAACGCCTGCAGCCCTGTGATGGCGCGGCCGAGGATGAGGGCGTGGACGTCGTGGGTGCCTTCGTAGGTGTTGACGGTCTCGAGATTCATCATGTGGCGCATGATCTGATACTCCTCGGAGATGCCGTTGCCGCCGTGCATGTCGCGGGAGACGCGGGCGATGTCGAGGGCCTTGCCGCAGTTGTTGCGCTTGACGATGGAGATCATCTCCGGGGCCATGCGGCCCTCGTCGAACAGGCGACCGACGCGGAGCGACGCCTGCAGGCCGAGGGCGATCTCGGTCTGCATGTCGGCGAGCTTCTTCTGGATGAGCTGCGTCTGCGCGAGCGGCTTGCCGAACTGCTTGCGGTCGAGCGTGTACTGCCGGGCGGCGTGGAAGCAGAACTCGGCCGCGCCGAGCACGCCCCACGAGATGCCGTAGCGCGCCCGGTTGAGGCAGCCGAACGGGCCCTTGAGGCCGGACACGTTCGGCAGCAGCGCGTCCTCCGGCACCACGACGCCGTCGAGGACGATCTCGCCGGTGATGGACGCGCGCAGGGACAGCTTGCCGCCGATCTTCGGGGCGGAGAGGCCGGCCATGCCCTTCTCCAGCACGAAGCCGCGGATCTGGCCGTCGTGGGCCTCCGACTTCGCCCAGACGACGAAGACGTCGGCGATCGGGGAGTTGGAGATCCACATCTTGGAGCCGGTCAGCCGGTAGCCGTCCGCCACCTTCTCCGCCCGCGTGCGCATGCCGGCGGGGTCGGAGCCGGCGTCCGGCTCGGTGAGGCCGAAACAGCCGATCCATTCGCCGGAGGCGAGCTTCGGCAGGTACTTCTTGCGCTGCGCCTCCGAGCCGTAGGCATAGATCGGATACATGACCAGCGACGACTGCACGCTCATCATGGAGCGATAGCCACTGTCCACGCGCTCGATCTCCCGGGCGACGAGGCCATAGGCCACGTAGGAGGCGCCGGCGCAGCCGTACTCCTCCGGCAGGGTCACGCCGAGGAGGCCGAGCTCGCCCATCTCGCGGAAGATGGCCGGGTCGGTCTTCTCGTGCGCATAGGCCTCGATGACGCGCGGCTGCAGCTTCTCCTGCGCGTAGGCGCGGGCCGAGTCGCGGATCATCCGCTCATCCTCGGTCAACTGGTCGTCGAGGAGGAAGGGATCGTCCCACTGGAACGCGGGAGCCTTCTCGGAGGCGGGCTTCGGCATGGCGGTCATGGTGAAATCCTCACTCCACGTCGAAGGTCACGCCCTGGGCGAGCGGCAGGTCGCGGCCGTAGTTGATGGTGTTGGTGGCGCGGCGCATGTAGGCCTTCCAGGCGTCGGAGCCCGCCTCGCGGCCGCCGCCCGTCTCCTTCTCGCCGCCGAACGCGCCGCCGATCTCGGCGCCCGAGGGGCCGATGTTGACGTTGGCGATGCCGCAATCGGAGCCTTCCACCGACAGGAAGCGCTCGGCCTCCCGCAGGTCGTTGGTGAACACCGACGACGACAAGCCTTGCGGCACGCCGTTGTGGAGCGCGAGCGCCTCGTCGAAGTCGGAGTAGCGCATCACGTAGAGGATGGGCGCGAAGGTCTCGTGGCAGACGATCTCGGCCTGCGACGGCATCTCGACGAGCGCCG
The DNA here is from genome assembly GCF_013839525.1 of Chthonobacter rhizosphaerae. Taxonomy (GTDB): domain Bacteria; phylum Pseudomonadota; class Alphaproteobacteria; order Rhizobiales; family Pleomorphomonadaceae; genus Chthonobacter; species Chthonobacter rhizosphaerae. Next base: position 91,044 of record NZ_JACDIS010000009.1, on the reverse strand, counting down.
GGCGCACGTAGCGGGCGTCCGCGCCCAACTCCTCGCGGACGCGTTCGCCGCCGGTGACGGTGCCGCCGGCCGAACGGGCCGCGTCCAGTGCCGCCTGCATGGCGTCGTAGGAGCGCGGATCGATCAGCGGGCCGACCAGCACCCCCGCCTCGCGCGGGTCGCCGATCTTGACCGATCCGTAGGCCTTCTTCAGGCGCGGCACGAGCGCGTCGTAGACGCTGTCGTGCACGAACAGGCGGCGAAGGGTGGTGCAGCGCTGGCCGGCGGTGCCCATGGCCGCGAAGGCGACGCCGCGAAGGACGAGGTCGAGGTCCGCGGTCGGGGTCACGATGGCGGCGTTGTTGCCGCCGAGCTCCAGGATCGCCCGGGCGAAGCGCGCCGCGAGGCGCGGGCCGACGGCGCGACCCATGGCGGTGGAGCCGGTGGCGGAGACGACCGGCACGCGGACGTCGTCCACCAGGGCCTCGCCGGCCGCCCGGCCGCCCACCACCACCTCCAGGAGACCGCCCGGCACGCCGCCGAACTTCTCGGCCGCGCGGGCGAACAGGGCCTCAACGGCAAGCGCCGTCAGCGGCGTCTTCTCGGACGGCTTCCAGACCACGCTGTCGCCGGCCACGAAGGCGAGCGCCGCGTTCCAGGACCAGACCGCCACCGGGAAGTTGAACGCCGAGATGACGCCGACGACGCCGACCGGGTGCCAGGTCTCCATCATGCGATGGGACACGCGCTCGGTCGCGATGGTGAGGCCGTAGAGCTGACGGGAGAGGCCGACCGCGAAGTCGCAGATGTCGATCATCTCCTGGACCTCGCCGAGGCCTTCCGAGATGATCTTGCCGGCCTCCAGCGTCACCAGACGGCCGAGGTCCGCCTTGGCGGCGCGCAGTTCCTCGCCGAACAGGCGGACGAGCTCGCCGCGCTTCGGCGCCGGCACGGTGCGCCAGGTGAGGTAGGCCGCGTGCGCCCGGCCGATCGCCGCCGACATGTCCTCCGCCGAGGCGTCGCGCACTGAGGCGACGACGTCGCCGGTGATCGGCGAGCGCACCGTCAGCGAGCCGCCCGAGAGCGCCGAGGCGGGAACGCCCAGGCGGGCGAGGAGCGCGGCGGCCTCGGCCGGTGCGGTGTCGAATGTCTGGGCGATGGTCATGGGCGTCGGTCCCTGCGTGTCGGCCGAAGGTCGATCGCCCCGCTCGCTCTCCTCCCGGCGCGGGAGGCGGCGCCGCTGGCGCCGGACGGACGGAGCGCACCCTGTCGGCGCGCGTCTTGAAACGTCCCTTCTTATCGGCCGCCCCTCCTCCTCTCACAAGCGATGTTTTCTGCTACGGTCATGACGAAACCTCATGCACGGACCCGCCCATGCCCCGCCCTCTCCTGCCCTCCATCTCGGCGCTCACGGCGTTCGAGAGCGCCGGCCGGCACCTGTCTTTCTCCAGGGCGGCCGCGGAGTTGCACCTGACGCAGGGCGCCATCAGCCGGCAGATCCGGCAGCTCGAGGAAAGCCTCGGCCTTGATCTGTTCGAACGGGTGAACCAGCGCGTTTTCCTCACAGACGACGGCCGGCGCTACTTGAAGGACGTGCAGGCGATCCTGGCCGATCTCGCCCGCGCCACCCAGCAGGTGATGGCCGACGCGGGCGCCGGGGGCGTCCTCAACCTCGCCGTCCTGCCGACGTTCGCGACCCGCTGGCTGATGCCGCGCCTGCCGGGCTTCCTGGCCGACTATCCGGGCGTGACGGTCAACTTCGCCGTCCGGCTGGAGCCCTTCTCGTTCGCGGACGACGCGCTCGACGCCGCCGTCCACCACGGCGAGGCGACGTGGCCGGGCGCGGTGTGCGAGCGGCTGTGCGGAGAATCGGTCTACCCGGTGGCCTCGCCGGCCTTCGTGGAGCGGCACGGCGTGGCCGCCCCGGCCGACCTCGCCGACGCGCCCCTGCTCCACCAGTCCACCCGACCGACCGCCTGGCGCGACTGGTTCGAACGCATGGGCGTGGAAGCGCCCGCCCCCTATCGCGGCGCGCGCTTCGACCAGTTCGCCATGAGCGCCGAGGCGGCCGTCGCGGGGCTCGGCGTCGCGCTCGTGCCGCGCTTCCTGGTGGAGGACGAACTCCGGACCGGGCGGCTGTCCGTGCTCTTCGACGAGCCGCTGACGTCCGGCACGGCCTACTGGTTCGTCTACCCGGAGGCGAAGGCCGGCTCCGGGCTGGTGCGCGCGTTCGGGGACTGGCTGAAGCGCGAGGCCGCGTGATCGGGCTCCGGTGGTCCGGCATTCATTCCGGCGTCAGCTCGACGAGGACGAACTCGTTGGGGGCCAGCGTCAGATCCAGGTCGAGCGTCGTCGAACCCGGCTGGACGGCGTTTCGCTCCTCGATCGGGGGGCCCTTCAGATGGCCGGCTCGCTCGGCGCGGATTTTCAGGCGCGTGCTCCCCGCGCTGAAGGCCGGCGGCAGGTCTTCCAGCCGCAGTTTGAAGCGGTGCGAAACGGTGTCCCGGAACTGGTAGTTCCAGACGAGCACCGCGACGCGCCGGCCTTCCGCCGCCGCCATGGCGCCGACGCCGGTGCCGCGCGGATCCAGGATGTCGCCGACAGGATAGCGGGTTTTCGGCAACTGGCTCAGGAACAGGGCGGCGTTGTAGAAAGGCCGTTCCACGCCGGTCGACGCATATCCGCCTGGGACCTTCTCGAACATGACCTTGTTGGTGTCGATCGCATCGACGCTCCAGTAGTAGGGCGTGAAGCCGGGCTGCTGGGCGTAGAAGTAGGCGAGCGCCAGCGTGCTGGCCGCCTTGATATGGAAATCAACGTCCGGAGGCGGCTCCGGTTGGCCGCCACCGAATACGCCGCCTTCCGTGACGTGGACCGGAATATCGGGGTCGAGGCCGTGCTTCGACAGAAGCGGTCTGAGCAGATCGCGCTCTGCCGTGACCCGAGCCGGCGACGCCTTGTTGATCTCCACCGGCTCAGTCCTCGGCCGCTCGCGCGACAGATACTGGTGGTAGGTGATGAAATCGAGCCGCTTTTCGGGTGACGGGTTCGCAGCGTAGGCATCCAGGAAACGGCGCATCCAGCCGTTCGCCTCGACGGGATCGAACTTGTAGAGTGTCGGCCCGCCCACCTGCAGCTCCGGCCCCGGCAGGCGGCCCGCCCGGATCTCGGCGTTCACCTTGGCGATGATCTCGCAAGCTTTCACGTACGTCTCTGCGTAGGATTCCGGCGTGAAACCGCCCGTGTTCGGTTCGTTGTCGATCTCGATCAATTCCATCTTGGGAAATCTGCGCTTGTAGTGCATAAGTAAATTGTAAAAAGCTGTGTTGTACTCATCTTCGGTCCAGCGCCCGGTCCGGACTAAGGTATTATACCCTCCACCATATGAAATTATAACTAGAAACCGCTTAGCAACTTTGGAGTACTTGCTGAAATAGTTCATCATAATAGGGCTGCCGAGGTTTAGCTGCTTGGTTTCGAAATTGTACACGACATTCAACATGAGCCACAGGCGGACGTACTCCAGATCCAAAGCAGCGAGCTTGTCGTAGGTCGTCTGGTTCATTCCACTTCGACCAGGCGTCGCGCTCAACGCGCCGCCGAAATCGTCAGCGAAGCGGCCGGTCGGCGCCGAGAAGTTTGCGGTGATCACCGGAAGATCGGGAGGCGGCGGTTCGTCGACCGCATCCGTTTCGTCGCTGTCTCGTCCGGCTCTCGCCCCACCCGACGTGCCGCCATGTGTGTCCGACGTCGTGCCGCCGCCAGTGCCGGCGGTCGATCCGCCGGACGTCGCGCCGCCGCCGGGGCCGGCGGTCGATCCGCCGGACGTCGTGCCGCCGCCGGGGCCGGCCGCGACGTCGGTCCCGCCGGATGTGGCGCCGCCGCCCGCGTCGCCGCCCGACTCCGACCCGCCTCCGGTCTTGCCGCCCGAGCCGCCGCTCCCCGATCCGCCGACGGCGGTGTCGAGCGGTGCGTCGCCCGTATCGCCGTCGCCGGCGTTGCCGCCGTTACCACCGTCGCCATTTCCATTGGCGGAATCGAACGCATCCTTGATCTGCCCGGCCGGGCTTTCCTTCTGGCAGCTCACAAGGCCGGACGAAGCGACCACAAGGAGAAGCGCCGCCACGGCCACCCGGACCGCGTTCAACGATCCGGAGGAGCACAGCGGATGTCGGCGATCTGGATACAAGGCCAGCCTCCTCTCGCACACGGCCCGGCGGACCGCCCGCAACCAGAGATGACCCGAACATGTAAATAAAGCTATGTCGAATATGTCATTCTTTTCGCGGAAACCGCCAAGGTTCGCTTACGACAGGCGGAACCATGGCGTTGGGGGCGAGTGCTGTTCGGTAGGCACGGTCGCGCGCACCCGCCGTGCTGCGGTCAGCGGTCGCAGGTCGATCCAATGTGATCGCCAGTACCTATCAGGCCATCGGCCGCTCTCCGCCTTAATCGTTCCAACAGCAGCGATAAGCAGCGCTTGTGGCTCACCTTACGCCAACAACCGGAATGCTGCACTGCACCTTCAGTTTTCCTAGCCCTCCCTTGCAGAAAATCGTGCTGGTCTCCTGAACCGCCCCGCATCACCTTCCATCGCCAGGAGGAACCCGGTCCCGTCGCCCCATTGAGCGCGTCGCGCCCCCCAAGGGCCGACGCCGACGGACGAGGCCGGGCCGACAACCCCGCGGACGCCAAAACGGCCGCCTGACACCCGAGGAAACGATGCGCTACCACCCCGGCCTTTTCATTCCCGGTCCCACCAACGTCCCGGATCCGGTCCGCCGTGCAATGAACCTGCCGCAGGAGGACATGCGCTCTCCTGACTTCCCGAAGCTGACGCTGCCGCTCTTCGCCGACCTGAAGAAGGTGTTCAAGACCGAGACCGGCCAGACCTTCATCTATCCGTCCTCCGGCACCGGCGGCTGGGAAGCGGTGCTCACCAATACCCTGAACCCGGGCGACAAGGTCCTCATCTCCACCTTCGGCCAGTTCTCGCTGCTCTGGGCCGACATGTGCCAGCGCCTCGGCTTCGACACCCAGGTGGTGGACGTGGAGTGGGGCGAAGGCGTTCCGGTCGAGACCTTCCACGACATCCTGGCGGCCGACAAGGAGCACAAGATCAAGGCGGTTCTGACCACCCAGAACGAGACCGCCACCGGCGTGACCTCCGACATCGCCGGCGTCCGCAAGGCGCTCGACGCCGCCGGCCACCCGGCCCTCCTCTATGTGGACGGCGTGTCCTCGGTCGCCTCCATCGACTTCCGCATGGACGAGTGGGGCGTCGACGGCATCGTTTCGGGCTCGCAGAAGGGCTTCATGCTGCCGACCGGCCTCGCTATCATCGCGGTCAGCCAGAAGGCCCTCGAAGCCCACAAGTCCTCCAAGTTCCCGCGCTGCTTCTTCTCCTTCGAAGACATGACGCGCATGAACAAGGACGGCTACTTCCCCTACACGCCGGCCACCGTTCTGCTACGCGGCCTGCGCGCCTCGCTCGACCTTCTGTTCGAAGAGGGCCTGGAGAACGTGTTCGTCCGCCACAACCACATCGCCAGCGGCGTCCGCGAGGCAGTGAAGGCCTGGGGCTTCGAACTCGTCGCCAAGGAGCCCAAGTGGCACTCCGACACCGTGTCGGCCATCTGGGTCCCGTCCAACGTGGACGCCGTTCAGGTCATCCGCCGCGGCTACGACCGCTACGGCGTGTCCTTCGGCTCGGGCCTCAACAAGCTCTCCGGCAAGGTCTTCCGCATCGGCCACCTCGGCGCCACCAACGAGCTGATGCTGCTCGGCGCGATCGCGGCCGCCGAGATGGCCCTGGTCGACTGCGGCGCCAAGATCGAGTTCGGCTCCGGCGTCGCCGCCGCCCAGGCCTACTACGGCGCCCGCCGCAACGTGACCGCCGCGGCGGCGTGAAGGCGATCGGAGAGGGGCGGTGGCTCACCCCCCCTCTCCCACTCTCCCCCTCGAGGGGGGAGAGGGCCCCGAGGCGGTTCCGGACCAGAACCGGCAGACGTGAAAGACGCTGACGCCCGCAACACCCTCCGACCGACCCTCTCCCCCCTTGAGGGGGAGAGCTGGAGTGGGGGGTGAACACCGACGCTCGACCCAAAATCCCGGCGCGCCCCGAACGCCGCGCCATCCGGAGGAAAACCCCATGAGCTTCACCCAGTACAAGCCGGTCAAGACGCGCGTGCAGCGCTCCGAGCTGGCGGTTCCGGGCTCCAACCCGCAGATGTTCGAGAAGGCCCTCAATTCCGAGGTGGACTTCATCTTCCTCGACCTGGAAGACGCCGTCGCGCCGAACGACAAGGTCACCGCCCGCGAGAACATCATCAAGGCGCTGAAGGAAATGCCGTGGCGCGAGCGCGGCAAGACCATGTCGGTGCGCATCAACGGCCTCGACACCCACTGGATGTACCGCGACGTCGTGGACGTGGTGGAGCAGGCCGGCCAGCATCTCGACACCATCCTGATCCCGAAGGTCGGCGTGCCGGGCGACGTCTACATGGTCGAGGCCATGGTGGCGCAGATCCGCGAAGCCAAGTCGATCCAGAACGAGATCGGCCTGGAAGCCCTGATCGAGACCACCCTCGGCATGGCCAACGTGGAGGCGATCGCGGCCGCCCGCAACCTGGAAGCCCTGCACTTCGGCGTCGCCGACTTCTCCGCCTCGCGCCGGTCGCGCACCGTCGTCATCGGCGGCCTCAACCCGGACTACCCGGGCGACCAGTGGCACGCCGCCATCGACCGCATGGTCACCGCCTGCCGCGCCTATGGCCTTCGCGCCATCGACGGCCCGTTCGGCGACTTCTCCTCGCCGGAAGACTATGTGAAGGCCGCCAAGCGCGCCGCCGTGCTCGGCTGCGAGGGCAAGTGGGCCATCCACCCGAGCCAGATCGCCCTCGCCAACGACGTCTTCTCGCCCCCGCCGGCGGAAGTCGACCGCGCCCGACGCGTGCTTGTCGCCCTCGACGAGGCCGCCGCCCAGGGCAAGGGCGCCGCGTCCCTCGACGGCCGCCTCATCGACGCCGCCTCCGCCCGCATGGCCCAGAACATCGTGATGGTGGCGGACGCGATCGAGGAGAAGTCGAAGGCGAACGCCAAGGCGGCGTGAGCGATCGCCGGTTCAGGGCGCGGTTCCCCCCCACCCTGCCCTCCCCCTCAAGGGGGGAGGGTTTCGCCGGGGGACACGCCGAGCGATACCGAACCCGTTCGCACCGCCATCGAAGCAGCGCCCCCTCCCCCCTTGAGGGGGAGGGATGGGGTGGGGGGTGCCCCGGGCACCACGGCCACCGAACACAATCGTTCCAGAGGACATGACCCATGGATATCCATGAATACCAGGCGAAGGAAATTCTCGCCAAGTTCGGCGTGCCGATCCCCAAGGGCGGCCTCGCCTACAGCCCCGAGCAGGCGGCCTACCGGGCGCGCGAGATCGGCGGTTCGGTGTGGGTGGTGAAGGCCCAGGTGCACACGGGCGGCCGCGGCAAGGCCGGCGGCGTGAAGGTCTGCAAGTCGGAGCATGAGGTGGAGGAAGCCGCCGAGAAGATGCTCGGCCGCAAGCTCGTCACCCACCAGTCCGGCCCGTCGGGCAAGATGGTGAACCGCCTCTACGTGGAAGGCGGCGTCAACATCGCCAAGGAGCTCTACCTCGGCTTCGTGCTCGACCGGTCCGAGCAGCGCGTCATCGTCATCGGCTCGACCGAGGGCGGCATGGACATCGAGGAGGTCGCCGAGACCAAGCCGGAGTCCATCATCAAGATCTCCGTGGAGCCGGCGGTCGGCATGCAGGCCTTCCAGGCCCGCGAGCTCGCCTTCAAGCTCGGCCTGCCCGGCTCGGCCGTGGCGGACGCCACCCGGGTGATCCTCGGCGCCTACCGTGCCTTCCGCGACAAGGACGGCAACATGCTGGAGATCAACCCGCTGGTCTTCACCGCCGAGGGCAACCTGATCGCCCTCGACGCCAAGATGAGCTTCGACGACAACGCGATGTTCCGTCACCCGGACATCTCGGAGCTGCGCGACAAGTCGCAGGAGGACCCGCGCGAGACGCAAGCCGCCGACCGCGGCCTCTCCTACGTGGGCCTCGACGGCGACGTCGGCTGCATCGTCAACGGCGCCGGCCTCGCCATGGCGACCATGGACATGATCCTCCTGGAAGGCGGCGCCCCGGCGAACTTCCTCGACATCGGCGGCGGCGCGACGCCCGAGCGCGTGGCCAAGGCCTTCCGCCTGGTCACCCAGGACAAGAACGTCAAGGCGATCCTCGTCAACATCTTCGCCGGCATCAACCGCTGCGACTGGGTCGCCCAGGGCGTCGTGAAGGCCGTCGAGATCTCCGGCCTGGAGTTGCCGCTCGTCGTCCGCCTCGCCGGCACCAACGTCGAGGAAGGCCGCAAGATCATCAACGAGAGCGGGATCAACGTGATTTCCGCGACCACGCTGGCCGAAGCCGCCCGTCTGTCGGTTGCCGCCGCCAAGACCGGCAACGCCAAGGCCGCCTGAGGAGCACCGACATGTCCGTTCTCGTCAACAAGAACTCCAAGATCATCGTCCAGGGCATCACCGGAAAGATCGGCTCCTTCCACGCCGAGGACATGATCCGGTACGGCTCCCCGGTCGTCGGCGGCGTGACCCCCGGCAAGGGCGGCACCGAAATCCACGGCAAGCCGGTGTTCAACACCGTCAAGGAAGCCGTGGACGCAACCGGCGCCGACGTCTCCATCGTGTTCGTGCCGCCTCCGTTCGCGGCCGACTCGATCATGGAAGCCGCCGACGCCGGCATCAAGGTCGCGGTCTGCATCACCGACGGCATCCCGACCCAGGACATGATGCGCGTGAAGCGCTACATGAAGCGCTACAAGGCCGAGAACCGCATGCGGCTGCTCGGACCCAACTGCGCGGGCATCATCACCCCGGGCGAGGCGCTGGTCGGCATCATGCCGGGCCACATCTACCTGCCGGGCCGCATCGGCATCGTCGGCCGCTCCGGCACCCTCGGCTACGAGGCCGCCTCGCAGCTGAAGGAGCTCGGCATCGGCGTCTCCACCTCCGTCGGCATCGGCGGCGACCCGATCAACGGCTGCTCGCACCGCGACGTCCTGGAGCTGTTCGAGAACGATCCGGACACCGACGCGGTGATCATGATCGGCGAGATCGGCGGTCCGCAGGAAGCCGAAGCCGGCGCCTACGCCCGCGACCACATGACCAAGCCGGTCTGCGCCTACATCGCCGGCCTCTCCGCCCCGAAGGGCCGCAAGATGGGCCACGCCGGCGCCATCGTGTCGGCCTTCGGCGAGAGCGCCGCCGAGAAGGTGGAGATCCTCAAGGGCTGCGGCGTGACGATCGTGCCGACCCCGGCCGAGTTCGGCTCCACCGTCCAGAAGATGCTCGCCGGCATGAAAGTCGCCGCCGAGTAAGCCGACGGGTGGGGCGGCGGACCCCGGAACCCGCCGCCCCACCCGCCGATGCCGTGCCGGCTCGGACGCCGGAGCGTCAGGAGAGCGCCGAGGTTCTCGCTGCTTGGACGTTCGAGCGTCATGGTCCGCCTTCGCGGACCATGACGGACGGCGGCGCGTGACGTGCGCCATCGTGGACAATAATGATACGAAAGAGCCCAGGCGCGCGAACGACGCGCCGCTCTCCCCAACCCCGAGGAACGCCCCCGTGTCGAAGAAGAAGGTTCTCATCACGCGCCGCTGGCCTGAGGTCGTCGAAGCCCGCCTGCGCGAGCTCTACGACGTCACGCTCAACGAGGCCGACGTGCCCATGACGGCCGCCGCCATGCGGCAGGCGCTGATGGACTACGACGCGGTCTGCCCGACCGTCTCCGACAAGGTGGACGCGGCGGTGCTCGAGGTGACGGACCCGCGCGCCAAGATCCTGGCGAGCTACGGCGTGGGATACAGCCACATCGACACGGACGCTGCCAAGAAGGCCGGCATCCAGGTTTCGAACACGCCGGAGGTGCTCTCCGAGTGCACCGCCGACCTCGCCATCACCTTGATGCTGATGGCCGCCCGCCGCGCCGGCGAGGGCGAGCGCGAGGTGCGGGCGAAGAAGTGGACCGGGTGGCGCCCCACCCACATGATCGGCACCAAGGTGTCCGGCGGCGTGTTCGGCGTGCTCGGCTTCGGCCGCATCGGCCGCGAGGCGGCCAAGCGCGCCCACTTCGGCTTCGGCATGAAGGTCATCTATTTCGACCCGTTCCCGGTGAAGCCGGAACTCGCCGCCGAGATGGGCGCGGAGAAGCGCGACAGCATCGAGGACGTGCTCCGCGAGGCTGACGTGGTGTCGCTTCACATGCCCGGCGGCAAGGACAACTACCACCTGATCAACGACGAGCGGCTGGCGCTCATGAAGCCGACGTCCATCCTGGTCAACACCGCCCGCGGCGAGGTGGTGGACGCCAAGGCGCTCGTCCGCGCCCTCAAGGCCGGCACCATCGCCGGCGCCGGCCTCGACGTGTTCGAGGGCGAGCCGAACATCGACGAGGACCTCTACACGGTGGAGAACGCCGTGCTCCTGCCCCACCTCGGCAGCGCCACCGCCTCCACCCGCGAGGCCATGGGCTGGCGGGTCCTCAACAATCTGGAAGCCTTCTTCGACGGCCGCACGCCGCCCGACCGGGTGGCCTGAGGACGTCGATGGCCGGGTCGCTTCAGTCGGGGGACGGGGGCGACCCGGCCCGCTCTCGGTCCGTGTCATGGGGGATGCGGGCCCGCCTTGGGGGCTCTTCCGTTCACGCGGAAGAGCCCTTTTTTCTGCGCCGTCTCCTCCTGGCCATGATTGCGGGATCCAACCCGGGCCGTCGGCGATTTGTCCGCGGCGGACGGCCGGTGATCGGAGGAGAGCGCGATGGCGCGAGGGGCATTCGGAATGGGGTGGATCGGACGGGTCTCGATCGGGTTCGCGCTCGCCGTCGGCGTGTCGGCCTGCGCCAGCGTCGACTACGTGGTGATGACCTACGGGGACGTGCGGGCCGAACCCATGGTGGTGCCGAGCGGCGAGTTCCGCGTGTTCGACCGCCCCGACATCGGCAAGATCATGACCGCGCCGTCGATCCGGTCCGCCGTCCGCACCGGCGTCGTGTCCCAGGCGACCCTAGGCCTCGTGGACGAGACGCCGAACGTCGTCCACCACCGCACCGTGGCGGAGGCCTTCCTGGCGAGCCGGGGCCGCGCCTGCACCCTGGTGGGCGCCTCGCGGGAGATCCTGACCACCCAGTTCGAACACGACTACACCTGCACGTCGCCCGCCTCCGGCGCCCTGCCCGGCCCGGCCCCGCGCACAACCACCCCGCCGGTCGCGACGCTCGCGCCGACGACGGCCCCGGTCGCGCCGCCCGCCGCAACCTCGTCCCAACCGGCCGCCGTCGTCGCCGCGCCCGCGCGGATCGCGCCGCCCGCGGTGTCGGCCCAGGCGCCCGCCGCGCCCGCAACGGCGGCCGCTTCGCCCACCGCGCCCGTCGCCGTCCAGCCGGTATCGCCCGCCCCCGCCCAGCCCGCGCCGGCGACGACGGTGCAGCCGCCCCCGGGCGCGACGATCGCGCCCCGGTGAGGCCCGATCAGAAGATCCCGTTCCGGCGCAGAAGCCACCATGCGCCGAGGATGCTCGCCGCGCAGACGGAAAAGGCGTACCAGGTGCCGCCGACCGCCAGGGTGAACGGCATGTCCGACGTGTTCATGCCGAAGAAGCCCACCACCAGGGTGGGCGGCAGCAGAAGCGCCGTCATGACGCTGAGCACGTAGAGGTGCCGGTTGGTCTCCGACGAGATCTTGCTGTCGATCTCCTCGTGGAGCAGCCGGGCGCGGTCCTGCAGCGCCTGCATGTCCGAGTAGACCGCGCCGAGCTTGTCCGCCAGCCGCTCCGCCGTCTCTGCCATGCCCGGCGGCACGTCCTCCCGGTCCTCGATCTCCAGCCGGCGCATCAGCTGGATCGTCGCGCGCAACTGCCGATGGAGCCGCACGATGGTCCGGCGCACCGGCCCCAGCCGGCGCCGCTCGTCGCGCGGCACGTCGTCGAACACGTGGTCCTCGATGGTGTCGAGCTCGTCCGTCATCTCGACCACCAGCCGGACGAGCGTCTTCTGGAACTCCAGCACGATCGATTCGAAGATGTGGACCGGATGGCTGTGCGCCCGGCCGTTCTCCACCGCGTGCCGGGCCGTCTCGATGCAGCGCAGGGGATGCAGCCGGGCGGTGATGATCAGCCGGTCCGAGAAGGCGAACCGGAACCAGCCGATGTCCCGCGTCTCGTAGTCGAACTCCCGCTCCAGATCCGTCAGAACGCCGTGCACCACCCCGTCGGTGACGGTCAGCTTCACGTGCGTGTCGCGCTCGGTCAGGGTCTGGCGGGCCGCTTCGGGCAGGTCGGCGATGCCGGCGAGGAAGCCGGGGATGCGGGCATCGCTGAGCGCCAGATGCAGCCACAGGATGCCGTCGTCGCGGCCGACGACGTCGCGGCCGGCGTCCGCCGGCAGGACCGTCGCGCGGCCGGTCGCCGGATCGAACCGGTAGCCCCAGACGAGGCCGGGGATTTCGTTCAGGGTGGCGGCGATCGACACGGTGGCTCCGGCCTTCCGACAAGGCGTTCCAGGCCGGGCCGGCCCCATGGGCCCGCTCGGCGCCCTCGACGGTACACGCAAAGTCCTACAGCTTCGCAACCGCGCGCCACCGCTCGGCGGTGAGGCGCTTCGACACCGCCGGCGGCGCGCGAAAAAGGTCCTGTGGATCGCTCCGTTCGACCGGAACAGGGAGCGGCGTGCCGCAGTTGGAGGCACGCGTCGAGCCGTTGCCCCTTTCCTCCCCGAGAGGCCGCGAAGCTCCGTCGGTCTGCGGACGGCTCTTTCCCGTCCGCCGGCGCGCGGCGGTCCCCCCTGTCCTCCCCGGGACCGCCGCGCACCGCACGGCCGGGTGGCCCGGCCTCGGCGCGGCCATCCGCCTCGGGCGTATCGACGGAGGCGGGCCGGTTTCCACCCCGTGTTTTCCACTGCCCACCCGGTCCGCATGCGCTATCGTGGAGAGAATCGGACGAAACGGTCCGGATCGGCCGTGAACGGCCGAAAGCCCCACGTCGCCGGGCCATGGGCGATGCGGTCCGGGCGAGGATCTCCCGACGAGGTGGTCCGGGCACGGTGGGAGCAGACGAGAATGGCACGGGACGAATCGCCTTTCAGGTTGGCGCAGACCTGAGTTCCCACGGGACATGCCTCTGACATGATCGAGGACGCGCGGTCGCTCAGCCCCGGTGAGACGGTGATCGCGGATGTCTGCGTGGTGGGCGCCGGCGTCGCCGGGATCACGCTTGGGCTCGACCTCGCCGGGCGCGGCCTGTCGGTGGTGGTCCTGGAGGGCGGCGGCGTCCGTCGCTCCGCATCTTCGGACGCGCTCTACGACTGCCGGGTCGAGGGCACCGTCGACGACTATTCCAAGTCCCGGTCCCGTTATCTCGGCGGCAGTTCCAACTGCTGGACCGGCTGGTGCCAGCCGATCAGCCGCACGGACATGGCCTCCCGCGACTGGGTGCGCGCCAGCGGCTGGCCCGTCGCCCACGAGGACCTGATCGCTCATGCGCGCCGCGCGGCCGCCATCCTGGAGGTGGACCCGGACCTCGACCTCGCGAATGCCCTGGAACGGGCGCCGGACGGGGCGGACGTGCTCCCGCTGTCGGCGGACAAGTTCCGCACGACGCTCAGCCTCATCAGCCCGCCCACGCGGCTCGGCACCATCTACCGCGACGCCATGCGCCGGGCCGACCGGCTGCGCGTGATCCTTCACGCCAACGTGGTGGAGATCGTCCCGGCGCCGAACCCGGCTCTCATCGACAGCGTCGCGATCCGCACGCTCCAGGGCGGGACGGCCCGCTGCCGCGCGAGGCACTTCGTCCTCGCCGCCGGCGGCATCGAGAACGCGCGCCTGCTCCTCGCCTCCAAGGGCCACGGCGAGCGCGGCATCGGCAATGGGCGGGATCTGGTCGGCCGGTACTTCATGGACCATCCGCGCGTGCGGGCCGGCCTGCTCACCCTGAAAGACCCGTCCCGCTTCAGCCGGCTCTACGACAGCTCCTACTTCCGCACCCACGTGCCGTTCGGCCTGTCCCTCACCGTCGCCGACGAACTGGCCGCGCGCGAGCGACTGCTGCCATGCCAGATCGGCTTTCGCGCCGTGTTCGTGGGCGAGGACACCCTGCGGGCGATCCGCCTACGCGACGCGCTCGGCCACGGGGCCGCCACCGCGAAGGCGCGCGCCGCCATCGTGGCCGACCCCCTGCGCACCGCCGGCTCCGTGCTGCCCAACGCCTTCGCCTACGGGCTGCGCAAGGCGAGCGTCCGCCGCATGATCAAGCATTTCGTGCTGGAGACGGTGGTCGAGCCCGAGCCCGACCCGGACAACCGCGTCACCCTCTCCACCGCGCGGGACCTGGTCGGCATGCCGAAGGCCGCCGTCCGCTGGTCGGTGGGCGACCTGGAGCGCCGCAGCCTCGCCCGCGCGCTCGACCTGATGCGGGACGAGCTGCAGAGCCGCGGGCTCGGCCGGGTGGTGATCGAAACGCCGCCCGAGGAGCGCGAGATCCTGTCCACGTCCCACCACATGGGCACCACGCGCATGCACCCGGACCCCGCCCGGGGCGTCGTCGATCCGGACGGGCGGGTGCACGGCATCGGCAACCTCCACGTCACCGGCAGCTCGGTCTTCCCGACCGGGCTTGTCGGCCCGCCCACCATGACCATCGTAATGCTGGCGCTGCGGCTCGGCGCCCGGCTCGCCGAGACCCATCGAGCCGACGGGTTCCTTCCCGACGACCGCCCGGCCGTCGCCTAGAGCATTCTCCGATGAAGTTGCACGACTTGATCGCCGAGAGAATGCTCCGGCTTTTTGAATCTGGAGCGATTTCTTGTCGACCTGACGATTCAGTCAGGTCGGAAAACGCTCTAGCGCTGACGCGGCCTCCGCCTTTGGTCTGATCCTTGCCTCCGAGGGATCCCAAGACCACATCTCGCGTTAACGAATTACAAGAACTGGCGCGGGCGACCCTCGCTTGCTTGCATTTTCGCGGTATTGTGAAGATGTCAATTAATCGGGGTCTATGCTTCCAGCTTGGTTGACTGTGTTGGAGGACGGCGACGAAGCGCATTCGACAGACACCGGCGGTGTTCACCTTTGCGTGATGAAACAAACCGCCCAGCGTCTGCTGCAGTGCAGCGCGAGTTCGCGGGCTTGTCGTCCGACGAGTTCTGTGAGGAACGAATGAGTATCCTCGTTGTCACGATGGTCGTCGGGTTGGCGGTCGTCATAGGCGCCGGGATCGCCGGCTACCTCGCCATGGCCCAGGCGCACCGGCAGGCCCGGCTCGACGACCGATCCGTCGAGCGGCTGATCGCCCGGCGCCGCCGCGTCGCCCATGCGGGCCGGCGCAGCCTGGCGAAAGGCCGTCACGCGCGCCGGGTCGGCACCCGCCGGCGCGTGGTGCGGATCCGCCATCCCGAACACGCCGCCTGACCGGCTCGCGGGCGGCGGAACGAACGCCTCGCGATCCGGTTGACCGGACAGCCGAAGCGCCGGCCCTCTCTGGCGCTTCATCCCGATGCGAAGGAAGACCTCATGTTCGGACGGATCGTGAAGACCCTCATTCTCGGCTGGCTCTACAAGCGCGTGCGCCACGGCCGCCGCCGCTGACCACCGCTTCCGCCACGACGGACGGACGCCCCGCGCCCGTCCGCGCCTTTCCGCCGGTCCGCGCGCCCGGGTCGGCGTGAGCAGCGCTCTGGACCGGGCCTCCGCCCGGTCGCGAAGCCGGCCGGCGCCTCATCCTGCCACGAGCGCCACCATCGCAGCCGTCCCGGCCGCGAATGTCGCCTGAACCTCGTCGATCAGGTCCTGCTCGCGCGTCTCGTAGCGCGGCGAGAAGTGGAACGGCGTCACCCGGCGGACGCCCGCCTCGGCCGCGAGCCGCCCGGCGTCGCCGGCCGTCAGGTGCTTTCGGGCGACCGCCAACGCGCGGTCCTCGTCCAGGAACACCGCCTCGATGAAGAGCTGGTCCGCCCCCGCGGCGATCGCCCGGATGCGCCGGGCGTTCTCGTCCGTGAACGCGACGTCCGTCACGTAGGCGATGCGCTGGCCCCGATCGATCCGGAACGCCCTGTCGCGCAGCAGCCCCAGCGGTATCGTCCCGCCGCCCACGTCCACCGGCGTGTCGTCGGCTGCCTCCCCGCGGACCAGGCGCTTGGCAGCGCCGAGCCACGGCCCCACTGCGAGGCCAAGGTCGGCCAGTCGCTCCGGCATCACGTGCACCGACCGGCTCTCCTGGAGCGCGAAGGCCAGCACCGGCGTGCCGTGGTCGAGCACGGTGGTCTCGATCCGCATGTCCGGCCCGTCCATCAGCAGGCCGGGCGGGAGGTCCGCCGGACGATCCCGCCGCCGGAAGCCCTCCCGGGCGGCGAACAGCGCCCGTTCCGTCTCGCCGGTGTCGTCGATCGAGCTCGCCAGGATGCGGAAGTCGGCGCTGCGAGGGCCGAGGAGATTCCACGTGTAGGCGCCGAGCCGGGCCGCGACCCCGTCGACGAACCCCGCCGGGCCGAACATCCGCAGGACGCCCGGCCGGTTCAGCCGGAGGCGCAGCAGGTCGTCGAGCCCGGAGAAATGGTCCATGTGCCGGTGCGACACGCACACCGTGTCGACCCGCAGCAGGATCCGCGTCGGCAGCGCGCGGATGTCGCCGATGTCGAACAGAACCGCCTGCCGGCCGAAGCGCACGTCCAGCACCAAGCCCGGATCGCCGAACGCCGGGTTCGTCAGACGCGCCTCCACGAGCCCCACCATCACGCCCTCCCCGATCCGGAGCCGGCCGGCCCGGACGCGCGCCCGCCGGTCACGCCGGTCGCGCCCCGTCGTCGTGGAGGAGCGCGGGCTCCGGCGCGTCCGGCCCGTCCGGCTCGGGCTTCGTCGCCAGGTGGTGGTCGAGCCGCCGCATCACCGGCGTCACCGTCACGCCGTGGAGCACGATGGAGAAGAGCACGATCACCGACGCGGCTGTCCAGAGCAGCTCGGTCTGCCCGAAATTCTCGTGATTGCACGCGTAGGCGAGATAGTAGGCCGTACCCAGCCCGCGAATGCCGAAGAAGCTGATGATCCCCTTCTCGCCGGCGGACTGGGGGCTGCCGATCAGGCTGATCCAGCCGATCACGGGCCGCACCACGAACAGCACCAGCACGGCGAAGCCGATCACCGGCCAGCTGATCTCGGAGAGAAGGTTGCCGGCCGCCAGCGCTCCGCCGAAGATCACCAGGAGCGCCATCATGAGCAGCCGCTCCAGCTGCTCGATGAAGTCGTGCAGGCGGTCGTGGTAGTCGTGGTTCCGCTCCACCGAACGGAAGCTGATGGCGGCCACGAACACCGCCAGGAAGCCGTAGCCGCTCGCCATCTCGGTGAGGCCATAGGCAATGGCCGTGATGCCGAGCGCCACGAAGCCGTCGCCCGTGCGGGACAGGCGCGCCCGGTTCGGCAGCCGGAACGTGACCCAGCCGAGCACACGCCCCACCACCCAGCCGATGGCGACGCCCGCCGCCAGCTTCCAGATCACCGAGTAGGACACCCAGTCGACGAACCAGCCGTCCTTGAGCGCCACGAGCGCGATGGCGAGGTGCACGAACGGGAAGGCCAGCCCGTCGTTGAGCCCCGCCTCGCTCGTCAGCGCGTAGCGGACCTCGTCCTCCTTGCCCTCGCCCGGCGCGCCGACCTGCACGTCGCTGGCGAGCACCGGATCCGTCGGCGCGAGCGCGGCGCCGAGGAGGATCGCGGCCGCCGTCCCGAGCCCGAGCATGCCAACCCCGAGCACCGCGATGGCCGCGATGGTGAGCGGCATGGCGATCACCAGGAGCCGCCAGGTCAGCGCCGAGCTCGACCAGGCGAGCGGCCGGTCGAGCTTCAGGCCCGCGCCCATCAGGGCGACGATGACCACGAACTCGGTCAGCCGTTCGGTCAGCGCCAGATGATCCAGCGGGTCGGGGGCGATGCCGGGCAGCGCGGGCAGCGAGAACACCGCCGCGCCGAGCGCGATGCAGCAGATCGGCAGCGACAGAGGCAACTCCCTCAGCACCATCGGAAGCCAGGCTGTCAGGAGGACGATGACACCGAAACCGGTGAGGACGACGATATAGGAATCCATGAGCCGCGAACGTGCCGCCGCCGATTGCGTTCCTCTCGCCGAAGGTCGTCCTGCGCGTCTCGTCCGTGGCGCCAGCCGCTCGCGGGAGCAATGCCCTCCCGGTCGCGTTGACCTTCGGCGCGGTCCGGGCCGCGCATCCCCTGGCGTTCTGGCGAGGCGGTTCACGATGCCCCATGTCTTCCCGTACAGACACGAGCCCGTCCGGCTCGCCGTCCAGACCGCCGTCGGCGCGACGCTCGCCTATGCGCTCGGCAGCGCGATCGGCAAGGACTCCGAATCCTGGGCGGTCTTCTCGGCCGTGTTCGTCATCAGCGGAAACGTGGGCGGCACCCTGGGGATTGCGCTCGACCGGCTGCTCGGAACCATGATCGGCGTCCTGGTGGCGCTTGCGGTGACTCACACGGTCGGGACCGGCGGCTGGCACACGGTCGTGTCGCTCGCGATCGGCATCGGCGTGATGGCCCTGGTGTCGGGCTACGCGCCGTCCACGTCCTACGGCCTCGTCCCCACCGCCATGCTGGTCGTCGCTCCCGGCTTCGACGTCCTGGAAAGCGCGATCGAGCAGTCGGCCGGCATCGTCGCCGGGGCGGCGGCGGGCGCGTTCGCGTCGGTCGTCGTCTTCCCGAGGAGCGCCGTCGGCGAGGCCCGGCGGGCGGTGGCGGAGGTCCTCCGCGGTTCGGCCGAACTCCTGGACCGCTCGCTTGCCGCGACCCTTCATGGCGAGCGCCGGGACCTTCTCGCCGTGCACCAGTCGATCGAGGCCGCGCTCGAGAGGGCGCGCCGAACCAACCCGGCCGCGCGGCGCGAGCGCCGGCTGCGCGGCCGGCGCTCGGGGCCGGTGCCGACCGACGCCGCCGCCGAGCGGCTCTGGTACACCCTCGCGGTCCTCGACCGGCTGAGCGCCCAGCGCATTCCCGCCGCCGTGGGCGCCGACCTCGCCGGCCGCATCGCCGCCGCCGGCCGGTCCTCCGCCGAGGCGATCAGGCGCATTGCCTCGGACACGGAGCACGGCCGCCCGCCGAAGCCGACCGACCTTTCGGGCGAGGTCTCGGCCGTCAACGACGCGCTGGCGTCACTCAGAGGGAAGCCGGCCTTCACCGGCCTCGACCAGGAGGACATGGTCCACGTGATGACGCTCGCCTTCGCGCTGGAGGAGGTCGCCCGCCACGTGGAGGCGCTCGTGACGCCGGCCGGCGACGAGGCGGCCGTTCACCCCAGGAACGTTCCAGCACAGTAGCTGTTAGCAAGGATCCGGGCCGGAAGCGGACGACGAGCCGAACCGGCCGTCCGCGGGAGGCCCCCATGACCACCAGGATGAACCCACCCGTCTTCATCGGCGCGAGCGCCATCATCGTCGCGCTGGTGCTCGTCGGCATCCTGATGCCGGAGGGCAGCAACCGGGTGTTCACGGCCATCCAGTCCGGCATCTTCCACGGCTTCGGCTGGTTCTACATCCTGGCCGTGGCCGGCTTCCTGTTCACCGTCGTCTACGTGGGGGCGAGCCGCTACGGCACCTTCAAGCTGGGCCCGGACGACAGCGAACCGGAATTCTCCTACCTGTCCTGGATCGCCATGCTGTTCGCCGCCGGCATGGGCATCGGCATCATGTTCTTCGCGGTGGCGGAGCCCGTCCTCCACTATTCGTCGCCGCCGGTCGGCGAGGGCGGCACCGTCGAGGCCGCCCGCGAGGCGATGGTCATCACCTTCTTCCACTGGGGCGTCCACGCCTGGGGCATCTACGGCATCGTCGGCCTGTCGCTCGCCTATTTCGGCTTCCGCTACAACCTGCCGCTGACGATCTCGTCCGGCCTCTATCCGCTTCTGAAGGAGCGCATTCACGGGCCGGTCGGCAACGCGGTGGACATCTTCGCGGTGTGCGGCACGCTCTTCGGCATCGCCACCTCGCTCGGCTTCGGCGTGCTCCAGATCAACGCGGGCCTCAGCTATCTGACCGGCATCCCGAACACTGCCTCCGTGCAGGTCCTCCTCATCGTCGTGGTCACGGCGGCCGCCACCGTGTCGGTCCTCACCGGCCTCGACGCGGGCATCCGCCGACTTTCCGAGCTCAACCTCGTCACCGCCGTCGTCCTGATGCTGTTCGTGCTCGCCGTCGGGCCGACGGCCTTCCTGCTCCAGGCCTTCGCCCAGAACATCGGCGCCTACCTCGACGCCTTCATGCGGGTGTCGTTCAACCTCTACGCCTACCGGCCCACCGACTGGATCGGCGGCTGGACGCTCTTCTACTGGGCCTGGTGGATCTCCTGGTCGCCCTTCGTCGGCATGTTCATCGCCCGCATCTCCTACGGGCGGACCGTGCGCGAGTTCGTCGTCGGAGTCCTCCTGGTGCCGGCCGCCTTCACCTTCCTGTGGATGACCGTGTTCGGAAACAGCGCCATCAGCCTGGACATGGGCTCCGCGGCCGGCGCCATCTCGTCGGCGGTAGCCGAGGACGTGCCGGTGGCGCTGTTCCGGTTCCTGGACCTCCTGCCCTTCAGCGCGGTCACGTCCACGCTCGCCATCATCCTGGTGGCGGTCTTCTTCGTCACCTCGTCGGACAGCGGATCCCTGGTGATCGACAAGATCGCCGCCGGCGGAGCCGAGGACACGCCGGTCTGGCAGCGGGTCTACTGGTGCTCGCTGGAGGGCGTGACCGCCGCGCTCCTCCTCCTGTCCGGCGGGCTCGGCGCGCTCCAGACGATGACGCTGATCAGCGCCCTGCCCTTCACCTTCATCATGATCGCCCTCACGGTCGGGCTCCTGCGCGGCATGGCCGCCGACGCGGCCCGCTCCGGCGGCGGCGCGCGACCGCTCGTCGCCCATCCGGTCGCCCAGATCCCGTGGACCCGGCGTCTGGAGCGCATCCTGGAGGAGCCCGCCCGCTCCGACGTGGACACCTTCATCCGGTCCGTGGTCGAGCCCAACCTCACCAAGGTGGCGGCCGCCCTGCGCGAGCGCGGCATCGCGGCCGGTACCGAGCCCCATGACGACGGCGGGTTCGCCCTCGTCGTTCCGAGCGAGACGGTGCGCAGCTTCATCTATGCGGTCGTGCCCGCGTCCCGTCCGCTGCCGGCCTTCAGCGCCGCCGACACCGGGCGCGGACGGTCCACGTCGTCGTCGATGTGGCTGGCCCAGACGCGGTTCAACGACGGCAGTCGAGGCTATGACGTGATGGGCTTCACCGGCGACGAACTGGTGGCCGACGTGCTCGGCCAGTTCGAGGTCTACCAGCACCTGGTGACGTCGGAGGGTACCGCCCTCTTCGCCATCTCGCCGGATCCGGCGAGGGTCTGACCTCCGCCGCCGCCGCCCGCATCCCGATCGGACCGGGAGTCGGAGGGGTGGGGCGCTTCACAGGCCGATCATGCGCCCCGTGCCGATCAGGTAGCGGAGAAGATCGCCGCGGAACGGCTCGCGGTTGCCGATCTGGACCAGCACCCGCTCCATCTTCTCCCGCTCGCCCGGGGCGTTCGGCGGCTCGATCACATAGTGGGCCGGGCCGACCGCCGTGATCGTCCCTCCGACCGATTCGATCGCCTGAACAAGCTGCTCCGCACGCACATCCATGACCCGATCCTCCACAGCCCCCGGCCCGGACAGTCGTGCATGACGCATATCGTGACATTGATGTCGATCAAACCGGCCCGGCGAAATGGCCGATTTCAGCGCCCACTCCGCCCGATCCCGCCCGAGGTCGCCAGCCCGGCGGGTCGGGCGGTGGCGCCTTTCCCCGGGCGACCGGTCGAACTCGACCGGTGTCGTTGACGGTTCGTGAACGGCATTGCGCGGTCGTCCACCACGGCTCCTCGGGTCAATTGTATGACAGAAGGCCACGCTCCCCTGGAGACCTCGTCATGACCCGGACTGCCATTCGCGCCTTCGCCCGCTCCCTCTCTCTCGGCGCCGCCCTGGCGCTCGTTCTCACCACGATTCCCATGCCGGACGTCGCCGGCATCGGCGGCCCGTCGGCCTACGCCAAGGACGGCGGCGGCAATGGCGGCGGGAACGGTGGCGGCAATGGCGGCGGGAACGGCGGCGGCAACGGTAATGGCGGCGGCAAAGGCAACGGCGGCGGCGGGAGCGCCGGCGGCGGTGGCCGCGGCTCGTCGGCGGACGCCGGCTCCGCCGGTCGGAAGGGCGACGCCAAGGGCTCCCGCCGCGAGAGCGGCCGCGAGATCCGCTCCCTGGCGGACTATTTCCGCTCTCCCGAACCGGAGACCACCAAGTCCCGCAAGGCCGAGACCGCCAAGGCGAAGAAGCGCGAGACCGCGGAGACTCGCGCCAAGCGCGCCACCAAGGTGACCAAGGCCGAAACGAAGAAGGCCCGCACCGAGACCGTCGCCCTTTCGCCGGCCACCGTGCCGACCCCGCCGGCCAAGCCGTCCGGCCCCAAGGCCAAGCCGCTCGCGGCCCGCCTCGGCGCCCTCAACGCGGCCCATGCCAACCTGAACGCCTATGTCAACGCCGACCCGAACTCGCGCGTCGGCCGCATCGCCGCCTATGCGGCGGCCCGCCTCGCAGCCGAACAGGCCGTCACCGATGCCGCCGCCACCGGGGCGGCTCTGGCGGCTGCCGATCTCGCCGTGACCGACGCGACCGCGGCCTTCGGCACCGCCCATCCGGACGTGGCCGGCGTCTCGCTCGACGCGCTGGAGGCGGAGTACGCGGCCCTGTCGTCGCTGACCGCCCCGACCACCGAGGAGGCCGCCCGCCGAGACGCCATCGGGGCCGCCCTCGCCAGCCCGGAAGCGGCCGCGCTCGCCACCGCCGCGGACGCCCAGGCGCTCGCCGCGGCGGACGCCGCCACGGCGGGTCTCGCCGTGGAAACCGCCGCCGCCGGCGCACTCGACGCCCTGAAGGCCGCCGCGAACAAGCCGGGGGAGATCACCGAGGACGGACTCGTCCAGGCGGAAGTCGATCGCCTGATCGACGAGAGCGGCTACATGGACACGCTCCGCGACCAGGCCGCCGCCCCGGCCCCGGCGCCCGTCGAGGACGGCACCGTGACGGACGATCCGACGGACGTGGTCGACGCGCCGGCCGACGATGTCGACGACGTCACGGACGGCGCCGTGACGGACGATCCGACGGACGTGGTCGATGCGCCGGCCGACGACGTCACGGACGATACGGCATCAACGGACGCGGATACGTCCACGCTGGTGGCGGACGCCGACGACGCGGCGGTCGCGACCGAGACGCCGCTCGCCCCGGCCACGCCGTGACCGGGCTTATCGGCCCGAAAGCCTGATGCAGGAGAAGTGGGACCGGGCGGGGTTGGCCGAAGGGCCGGCCCCGCCCGTCCGGTCACATCCTGTTGCCGACCACCGCGCCGGCGGTTCCGCCGGCGACGCCGCCGACGATCGCCCCGCCCGTGCCGCCGACCGCATTGCCGACGACCGCGCCGCCGGTGCCGCCGATCAGAGCGCCGGTCGCCGTGCGCTGACCCTGCGTGTTCCCGCAGCCCGCGAGCCCGAGACCGAGCGAGACCACGGCGGCGAACGTAATGAGGTGCTTCATGACGAACCATCCCTTGCAAGAACCGTCAGACAAGCCCGCAACCGGCTGAGCCGCCAACTGTTCCCGACGAGGTATCGGCTCCACACGGATCGCACCGCCGCGGTCTGCATACGCGCCGATCCGCCCGCCCGTCACGTCCTCGGCGTCGAGCCCGAGGCTCCGCCGACCCGGCGGCGCCAGGCGGCGTCCAGCATCCCGGTCGGGTCGCGCATCCACTGGTCGGCCGCCGGGTGGCTGCGGCCGAAGCGCCGGAGCCCGCGCCTGCCGGCCTCGGCGAGCACGAGCGCTTCGCCCTTCAGGGTGAGGGCCTGCTGCAGCTCGGCGAGGTCGGTCTCGATCCCGCCGAAGCGGGCCTTGTAGGCGAGCGCCCCCACGCTGAGGTCGAACAGGTGGTGCCCGTTCGCCTGGGCCCATTCCATCGTCTTCACGAACAGCACGAGGCCCGGCGAGGCCGTCCGCCAGCGCTCGTCGGAGGTCATGGTGGGGATCAGGATGGTGAACACGCCGCCGTGGCTGAGCCCGTAGACGACCGCGAGGCTTTCGTCCCCGACCCGAAGCGAAAAGACCCGGACGGAGCCGTCGACGAGGCCCTTCTCGGCGCGCGTCCGGTAGAAGGTCTCGGCGGTCTCGCGGGACAGGAGATCCGGCCGCCCCTTGCGGCTGAACCGCTCCCGGCGCTGCCGGAACATGTCGTCGAGCCGGCTCCGGACGGTCGCCGGGTCGGCGGCCAGTTCCACCACGGTCAGGCCGGACTTCTCGATCTTGCGCAGCTTCTGCCGCGTCTCCTTCACCACCGACAGGGACGAGAGCGCCACCGGCGCGCCGTCCTCGCCGACGAGCGGCACCCGCGTCGCGATGGCGCCCATCGGCTTCAGCCTGGACCAGGCGGCGAACGGATGCGGCGTGCCGTGGACCGACAGGGGCACCTTCTTCAGCGTGATCGCATCCGCCGGCGGCAGCGCCGCCCGGACGGCGGCCCAGACGGAGGTCATCTCCGCGTCGGTCCAGTGGGCGCGGGCGGACCGCAGCGGCATCCAGTAGTCGCAGACGTCGAAGTCGATGCCCTCCACCACCCGGAACGGCCCTCGCCGGCGGAGGGCGAAGGGCAGCGCCAGCACCGGCTCGCCGGTCCGGTCGGCGACGACAACCACCAGCGGCTCCGCGTTCGCCTCCCGGCCCAGGGTGGCGAACACGTCGGCCAGGAAATCCATGTCCTGGAAGGGAGTCGGCGCCGATCGGGGGGCGCAGCCAAGGAAGGACAGCAGCGCCGGGTCGTCCAAGTCCCGAACGGCCCGTGCCGAGAAACTGTCCGCGTCGCTGGCCCGCAGCCCGTCGGGGAAGGGACTCCCCGGCGCCGACGCGGCATCGGCAACGGCGGACGGACTATCGATGCCCAGCATGCGTGTGCGCCCCTTTGCAGAGGCGCCGACAATACATTTTCTAAACTGTATGTGTCAGCAGACACCGATTGCACATTTAGTCTTCGTTAATCAGACGGCCGCCGCGCCGCCGGCGAGCGCCACGCCCCCCCGACCGGATCAGGCCGAAGGCCGAGGCGCCCCGACAGGCGGGGCGCCGGCCGACGTCAGATCGGGCTGCGCGGCTTGTGCCCCGGCGAGGGCTCCATCGGGTCGAGTTCCTCGTGGACGATGTCGCCCTTGTGCTGCGCGCGTTCCGTCGGCGGCGTCTCGGGGCGCGCGCGGCCGCGGGCGAGGTCCGCCTCGGGGTCGCTCTCGATCAACGCCTTGTCCTCGTCCGTCACCTGGTCGGCGACTTCCTTCCGGTTCGGGCTCATCAGCTCTCTCCTGCTCGTGCCACCCCTGACGAACAGGTCCGCCCGGCCGAGGTTCCGCGCGCGGCCCCCGTCGCGCGCTCCCCAGCCCGCGCCGTCAGATCGACAGGTCGGCCAGCCGGTCGACGATCGGACCCACGCCGAACCGGATCGGGTCGGTGGCCGGCAGGGCGTGCTCCTGGGCCGTCCGGCGGAGGTAGGCCCTGGCCGCGGCGTCGTCGAGCTTTTCCGTGTTCACCGCGATCCCGCAGCAGCGGATCGCCGGGTTCACCAGCCGGCCGAGCCGCAATGTCATGTCCACCACGTCCGCGATGGACGGGACCGGCGTCTGCACGCCGCGCATGGTCCGCCGGGTGGGCTCGTGGCAGACCACGAAGGCGTCCGGCTGCGCGCCGTGGAGGAGGCCCAGCGACACGCCGGAGAACGACGGGTGGAACAGCGAGCCCTGCCCCTCGACCAGATCCCAGTGGTCCTCGTCGGCGGCCGGGGAGAGCCATTCCACGGCGCCCGAGATGAAGTCCGCCACCACGGCGTCGATCGCGACGCCCCTGCCGGAGATCAGCACGCCGGTCTGGCCGGTCGCCCGGAAGTCCGCGTCCATGCCCCGGCGGCGCATCTCCTGCTCCAGGGCGAGCGCGGTGTACTTCTTGCCGACCGAGCAGTCCGTCCCGACCGTCAGCAGGCGGCGACCGGACCGGATCGTTCCCTTGCCCGTCCCGAAGGTGCGCTCCGCGTGGCGCACGTCGTGGAGCGCGACGCCCCGCTCGGCCGCCCGCGCGGCGATCTCGGGAACCGACGACAGCCGCGTGTGCAGCCCCGACGCCACGTCGAACCCGGCCTCGATGGCCTCCAGGATGGTCGGCACCCAGGACGGCGCGATGAACCCGCCCGCGTTGGCGACGGCGACCACGAAGGTCCGGGCGCCGCGGTCGGCCGCCTCCCGGATCGTCAGGTCGGGCATGCCGGTGTCCGCCTGGCACCCCGGCAGCCGCAGCTGCCCGACGCACCAGTCGCGGCGCCATTCCACCAGGCCATGCGCCACCTTGGCGGCGAGCTGGTCCTGCACGTCTCCGAGGAAGAGGAAATAGGGCTGCTTCAGTTCCATCGACGGCGACCTTTACGGCTGGGTTTCGACCGTTACCACCGAAAACGCGGATCGGTACAGGAAGGGCGGTGACTTATGCGTCATACATGCTAGCTTCCTTCCTTTGTACAGGAGAGGAGTCCCGATGTTCACGGTCCTGAAAAAGATAGCAGCCGTCGCCGTCGTCGGCGCGGTCGCCGCAACCGCGGGCGTGGCGATGGCCCAGAGCCCGCAGTTCTTCCGCATCGGCACCGGCGGCACGGCCGGCACCTACTACCCGATCGGCGGCCTCATCGCGAACGCGATCTCCGGCGCCGAGGGCAAGGGCGTGGAGGGCCTGGTCGCCACCGCCGTCGCGTCCAACGGCTCGGTCGCGAACATCAACGCGGTCAAGGGCGGTTCGCTGGAATCCGGGTTCAGCCAGTCGGACGTGGCCTACTGGGCCTACACCGGCACCGGCCTGTTCGCCGACCAGGGCAAGGTGGAGGATCTTCGCTTGATCGCGACGCTCTATCCCGAGACGATCCACCTGGTGGCCGCCAAGGGATCCGGCATCAAGTCGGTCGCGGACCTCAAGGGCAAGCGGGTGTCGCTCGACGAGCCCGGGTCGGGCACCCTGGTGGACGCCCGTCTGGTGCTCGGCGCGTTCGGCCTGTCGGAAGACGACGTGGAGGCCGAATACCTGAAGCCCGGCCCGGCCGGCGACCGTCTGCGCGACGGCGCCCTCGACGCCTATTTCTTCGTGGGCGGCTATCCGACCGGCGCCATCTCCGAACTCGCCACCTCCAGCGGCATCGAGCTCGTCCCCATCACCGGGCCGGAGATCGACAAGCTGATCGGCGAGTACACCTTCTTCAGCAAGGACACCGTCCCGGCCGAGACCTATGCGGGCGTCGGCGAGACGCCGACCATCGCGGTCGCCGCCCAGTGGGTCACCAGCGCCAAGCTGCCGGAGGATCTCGTCTACAACATCGTCAGCGTGCTGTGGAACGACGCCTCCCGGGCCGCCCTCGACGCCGGCCACGCCAAGGGCAAGCTGATCACGCTGGACACGGCCACCACCAGCCTCGGCATCCCGCTTCATCCGGGCGCCGAGCGCTTCTACCGCGAGAAGGGCGTGCTGAAGTAAGCCGCCGACGCCTCGGGTCCGCGGCCGCCGGCCGCGGACCTTCCCAGGATCTCCCTTGCCGACCGGACCCAGACCATGACGTCACCCACCAATCCGGACACCACGCTTCCGCCCCTCGAACTCGACGAGGCGAAGGCGCGCGAGCTGGAGGAGAGATTCGATTCCGAGATCCGGTTCCGGCCGCTCTCACCGCGGGCGAACTGGCTGGTCGGCGGCATCCTGGTGGCCCTGTCAATCTTCCACTACTACACCGCCGGCTTCGGGCTCCTGTCCGAGATGGTCCATCGCGGCATCCACCTGTCGCTGGTGCTTGGGCTCGTCTTCCTGGTCTTCCCGGCGACGCGGCGCGGGTTCGAGGCGCGTCCCGGTTCCTGGTTCCGCCCGACCGGCATCCCGCTCTACGACTGGGCGCTCGCCGCCGCCGCCGTGGTGGCCGTGCTCCACGTGCCGCTGATCCCGCTCGACGCCCTCGCCTTCCGGGTCGGCAACCCGACCACCGCCGACGTGGTCCTCGGCGGCGTGCTGATCCTCCTCCTCCTGGAGGCGACCCGGCGCTCCGTCGGCTGGCCGCTGCCGATCATCGCGCTCATCTTCATGAGCTACGCCATCTTCGGCCCGTCCATGCCGGGCATCCTGGTCCATCCGGGCGCGACGGTCGCCCAGCTCGTCGACCACCTCTACCTGACGACCCAGGGCATCTACGGCATCGCGCTCGGCGTGGTCTCCACCTACGTGTTCCACTTCGTGCTGTTCGGCGTGTTCGCCACCCGGATCGGCCTCGGCCAGCTCTTCCTGGACTGCGCCGCCTGGGTCGCCGGGCGCTACGCCGGCGGGCCCGCCAAGGTCTCCATCTTCGGATCGGCGCTGTTCGGCATGATCTCCGGATC
Organism: Chthonobacter rhizosphaerae; assembly: GCF_013839525.1. Classification (GTDB taxonomy): domain Bacteria; phylum Pseudomonadota; class Alphaproteobacteria; order Rhizobiales; family Pleomorphomonadaceae; genus Chthonobacter; species Chthonobacter rhizosphaerae. The sequence goes on along the minus strand of NZ_JACDIS010000009.1, from coordinate 62,494 downwards.
GTCCGTCGCCAACACGGTGACGGTGGGGTCGCTCACCATCCCGGCCATGATCAAGCTCGGCTACAAGCGCGAGTTCGCCGCCGCCGTGGAGGCGTCGTCGTCCACCGGCGGGCAGATCACGCCGCCGATCATGGGCGCGGCCGCCTTCCTGATGATCGAATTCCTCGGCCTGCCCTACACGACCATCATCCTGGCCGCGATCGTGCCGGCCTTCATGCACTTCTTCGGGGTGCTCGTGCAGGTGCACTTCGAAGCCAAGCGCAACGGGCTCCGGGGCCTGCGCCCGGACGAGATGCCGGACCTGAAGGACGCGTTCCGGCGCGACTGGCCGACCGTCATCCCGCTCGTGGTGCTCGTCGGCATCCTCCTCGCCGGCTACACGCCCTACCTGGCGGCCTTCTGGGGCATCACCCTCTGCATCGCGGTCGGCCTTCTCAACCCGCGCCGGCGCATGTCGATCGGCGAGGTGTTCGCGGGCCTGCGCGACGGCGCGAAATACGCGCTCGCCGTCGGCGCCGCGGCCGCCACGGTGGGCATCGTGGTCGGCGTCGTCACGCTGACCGGCGTCGGCTTCAAGATCTCCTTCATCGTCACGTCCACGGCCGCCGACCTGTCCGCCGCCCTCGGCCAGATCCTCCCGGCGGCCCTGTTCGCGCCGCAGACGCTGACGCTCCTCTTCACCCTGATGATGACCGGCGTCGTCTGCATCCTGATGGGCTGCGGCATCCCGACGACCGCCAACTACATCATCATGGCGACCATCGCGGCCCCGACCCTGGGCCTCCTCGGCGTGGAGCCGATCGTGGCCCACTTCTTCGTCTTCTACTACGGCGTCCTCGCCGACATCACGCCGCCCGTGGCGCTCGCCGCCTACGCGGCGGCCGGCATGGCGGCCGCCGACCCCTTCAAGGCCGGCAACACGGCCTTCCGGCTCAGTCTCGGCAAGGTCCTGGTGCCGTTCGTGTTCGTGTTCTCCCCGTCGCTCCTCCTGGTCACGACGGGGTTCACCTGGACGGCCTTCGTGCTCGCCTTCGTCGGCTGCATGCTCGGGATCGCCTGCCTCGGCGCCGCCATCTCCGGCTGGCTCCTGGTCCGGACGGCCACCTGGGAGCGCGTGCTCCTCGGGCTCGCGTCGCTTCTCCTGGTCGCGCCCGAGCTCTACTCCACCCTGGTCGGCGCGGCCCTTATCGCACCCGTGGCGATCCGGCAGTGGACCGCCTGGCGAAGCGCCGACGCGCTCGCCGCGGGCTGACGCCGCGGTGGCGACCGCGCCAGGTCCATTGCATGCGATCGTCAAGCTCCGGATATCGTAAGGAGAGGCGGTCGAGCCGGACGCCACCGCAATTCTCCGTTGCGCTTTAATCTTAACAACAGGTTCGCAACTCAAAAGATAAAAATAGATGCATATTGCACGCAACAGTCCTCGGGATGAGTTCGATGGCCGAGACTAAAGCGTGCATCGTCAGCGACAGCTCCATTCTGGTGTCCGTGATCCGGGAATCCGTCGCCCCATACTTCGAGCGGGTCGCCTCGACGTCCTGCCTCGATGACGTCGCGGCGGCCGAGCCTGACGATGAAACCGTATACATCGTCGAGGCGATCCGGCCGTCGGCGATCGCGGAGGCGCTCGACGGCGCCGGAACCGACCAGCTCGGCCGCGTCGTCCTGCTGCTGCGCGGCAACCAGGACGTGGCGCCCCTGCGATCGCTGGTCGGGCTCGTCGGCGCCATCCTGCCCAGCGACTGCACCGCCGACGAGATCGCCCTCACGGCACGGATCGTGCGCCAGGGCCTGGTTCTCCTGCCGTCGGACATCCTGGCCTCGGTGATGGCCTCCGGCCCCGAAGCGCCCGAGCGCCCTGACGACCTGAACCGCCTGACCGAGCGCGAGCAGACGGTCCTCGACCTCATCGCCCAGGGCGCCAGCAACAAGACCATCGCCCGCAGGCTCGACATCAGCGACAGCACCACGCGCGTGCACGTGCGCTCGATCCTGAAGAAACTCGGCATGCAGAACCGCACCCAGGCGGCTCTCTTCGCAGCCAGGACCAGACCCGCCGCGGCCGTCGCCCCCAGCTGACGCCGGTCGCGGCCGGTCCGCCGCCCACCCTGTCGATGACCTGTGCTCCCCGGCGACCTGTTCGCCGGCCGAGGCCGATTTTGCCCGATCCTGCGCCGTGTCCGTCAGTCAAACCGGAGAGAAATAACCGGGAAGACACGTCGAAAACAACCAGTAACCTAGTCGTTTCGTTTATCGGACCGACAACAGGTACCCAAAATGATCTCGGTTAACAATCGAATACGCTATTTCGTCCCGATGTTGATCGGGTGAGACTTCCACCACTGGCTGCAGATTTTCAGCGACCAAGTCCTTTCTACAAGAATGCGCGAACCGATTTGTTCCGCGCGGGGGGATATTATGGACAAGAGCTTCGACAACGCCTCGAACGTTAACGCTCATGGCCACGACACCTCGGTGGCCGACCTGCAGTCGAGCCTTGGCGTCGACGTGTCGCCTGCCCCGAAGGGCGCCCAGAGCTTCGACGTCGTCGTCGAGGAGGCGGGCCGGCATGAGATCCTGATCCGCTACGCCAACGGCTGGCCGACCAGCCGCGCGGTGGACCTGGTCCTGGCCGGCGGCAAGCCGGAGTCCATCACCTTCCCGTCGACCGGCTCCTGGTCCACGGCGGCGGTCCTGTCCATCCACCTGGACCTGCCGTCCGGCGCGTCCAAGCTGGTCTTCAACGGCCGGAACGGCTCCGGCGCCGACATCCTGGACCTGACGGTGAACGACCAGACGCCCGCCGCCGGCCTGCCGGGCGGGATCGGCGGCGACGGCGCGTCGCTCGAAGTCGCCGCCATCGCGGCGCTCGCGCTGATGACCGTAGCGCAGTCCGAAGCCTCCGCGCGGCCCGCGCCCGACGACGCCGCCACCCTCGACGACCCGGACACCTCGGTGCCCCCGGCGTCCGACGACCAGGCCGGCGATCCGTCCGGCGACGGCGAGACGACATCGTCGATCGCCACCAACGACCCCGCTCCGACAGACGAGCCGACGACTGACGAAGCCGGTGACGAGGCCACCTCGTCCGGCTCCCGCCCGGCGCAGATGGTCGCCCGCTCCCTGCCTCCGGTCGAGGAGATCGAGACCCTTTCGGTGGAGGAGCCGCTCGACAGCGACACCGCGATCGCCGACGCCTCCATGACGCTCCTCGCGGTCGAAGCCGAGGCGACGGCGGCCCTGCCGATGCGCCTCCAGGCGGAATCCGCCGTGCGCGGCAATTCGGGCACCGGTTCCATCGCGACCACGCCCACCATCGTGTCCGTCGGCACGGCGACCGGAGCCGACGCCGCCAACGCGGACGCCGCCGACGGCGACTCCTATGTGGATTTCAGCGGCCTCAACGGCGACTTCAACAACGGCGCCGGCGAATACGTGGAGTGGACCTTCACGGTGGACGCGGCCGGCGCCTATGACCTCGCCTTCGGCTACGCCTTCTTCTCCGCCGGCGTCGCGAACCGTCCGATGCGGCTCGACGTCAACGGCGCTCTCTGGGACCGCCTGTTCGACATGCCGAACACCGGCGCGAACACCACCTACCGGGAAGTCTGGACGCGCGTGGAGCTTCAGGCCGGCGAGAACACCATCCGCCTGACCTCGAACGGCTACAGCGGCCCGAACATCGACTACCTGGACGTCCGCGCCCCCAACCCGGACGTGTTCGTCTTCCAGGCCGAGGATCTCGCCCCCGCCGCCACGCCCACCACGTCCCTGGACGCCAACCGCCCGATCACGCCGGCGTTCATGGCCGCCAAGAACGCCGTCACCACGTCCGACGAGACCTTCCGGGTCGGCGCGGAGGGCGAGGCCTACCTCGACTGGGGCGGCGCCGCCGCCTTCGCGGACTTCACGGTCGACGTGGCGAGAGCCGGCACCTACGCGGTGAGCATCACCTACGCCAACGGCAGCAACGCCGGTCGCCAGCTCGAACTGGTGGACGCCCAGTCCTCCGCGCTCCTCACCACCTTCCAGTTCAGCCCCACCGCCTGGTCGGCGCCCGCGCGGCTGCCGCACGACATCACCGAGCTCGACACCGCGCCCGGCACCAACGACGCCAACCCGACCACCATCGTCAGCGGCTGGGAGGCCTGGACGACCGAGACGCGGCTCGTCACCCTGCCTGCCGGCACGACCACCCTGCGCCTCACCTCGCTCGGGTCCCAGATCACCGGCCCGAACATCGACAAGATCGTCGTCGCGCTGGACACGCCGGCCGACGTGAACGAGGCTCCGACCGCCGCCGCGGTGCAGGCCTCCACCGCCGAGGACGCGTCGGTCGTGATCGACCTCTCCGGCGCGATCGCCGATCCGGACGCGGGCGACGCGCTGACCATCACCGCCAGCGTGCCCGCCGCCCAGGGCACCGTCGCGGTGAACGGCGCCAGCCTGGTCTTCACCCCGGCCGCCAACTTCAACGGCACCGCCACCATCAGCTACACCGTCAAGGACGCGGCCGGCCTGACCGCCTCCTCCACGGCCACCGTCTCGGTCTCGGCCGTGAACGACGCCCCGACTCTCACCGGCTCCCTGGCGGCCGCCACCCTGCCGTCGACGGGCGGCACGGTCGACCTGACCGGCCTCGTAGCCGCGGACGTGGACGGCGACGCCCTCGCCCTCGGCGTGCGCGCTCCGGCCGGCGGCACCCTGCCGGTCGGCATCACGGTCGTGAACGGCGCGCTCAGCGTGGCCGGCACGGTCGCGCCGGGCACCTATGCGGTCGAGGTGTTCGCCACCGACGGCACGCTCGCCTCCGCGGGCGTCCCGCTCAGCGTCACGGTCGAAAGCGCCCCGGTCCCCGATCCGTTCACCCAGATCCTCATCCAGGCGGAATCCGCCACGCTGTCGCTGGTGGACAGCACGCCGGAGGACTCCGACACGGCGATCCGGACCCCGCGCAACCCGGAGACCAACCCGACCCTGCCCACGGGCCTGCGCCCCGGCTTCAGCGGCAGCGGCTATCTGGACTTCGGCAACACCGCCGGCGACAAGGCGACCTACACCTTCACGCTGCCCACCGGCGGCACGTTCGACGTCCATTTCCGCTACGCGTCCAACAGCCTGCGGCCGCTCACCTTCTCGGTGGACGGCGGCGCCGGCCAGTCCATCCCGTTCGCCGCGACCGGCACCACCGTGTCCGGCCCGACCGAGGGCTTCAACAACTGGGCGGTGATGAAGGTCACCCTCACTCTCTCGGCCGGGGCCCATACGTTCGCGCTCGCCATTCCGGCCGGCGCCACCACCGGCCCGAACATCGATGCCATCGCGATCACGGCCGTCGGCGCCACCCCGGACTTCTCCGCGCCGAACGCGCTGCCGGTCGTCACCGGCGACGCTTTCACGGTCACCGAGGGCGCGCTCGCCGTGGGCGCCCTGACCGCCACGGACCTCGACGGCGACCGGGTCACCTACAGCCTGTCGGCCAACCCGGCCACCGACAACGCCCTCTTCGCCATCGACGCCAACACCGGCGCCCTGACCTTCAAGGCGGCCCCGGACTTCGAGGCGCCGGCGGACGCGGACAACGTCTACACGGTCGAGGTCCTCGCCTTCGACGGCACCGCCAGCACCACGCGGACCGTCACGGTCACCGTGGCGAATGACACGGCCGACGACGTTCCGGTGGTCGACAACACCGCCCCGGCGATCACCAGCGAGCCCGCCTTCACGGTCGCGGAAAACACCACCGCCGTCGGCGCGATCGTCGCGACGGATCTCGACGGCGACACCCTCACCTACAGCCTGACCGGCGCCGACGCCGACAAGCTGACCATCGGGGCGGACGGCACCCTTTTGCTGAAGGCCGGCGCCGACTTCGAGACCATGTCCGACGCGAACGGCGATGGCGTCCTCGAAGCCACCGTCACCGTCTCCGACGGCGCCGCCAGCGTCACCCAGGCGATCACCGTCACCGTCGTCGACGCCAACGAGGCGCCGAGCTCGATCGCCCTCTTCGGCCCGCGGACCGTCTCGGAGGCGGCCGCCGCCGGCACCGTGGTCGGCACCGTCTCGGCGGTCGATCCGGACGCTGGCGACAGCGTCAGCCTCGCGGTGGACGACGCCCGCTTCGTCATCGACGACACCGGCCGGCTCGTCGTCGCCGAAGGCGCGGTGTTCGACTACGAGAGCGAGCCCACGATCGACGTGGTGATCACCGCCACGGACGAGGCCGGCCTTGCGAGCACCCGGACCGTCACCCTCCAGGTCGGCGACGTGGCCGAGCCGATTCCGCCGACCGGGATCGTCTTCTCCCCGGCGACGCTCACCTCCTACAGCAGCCAGGACGGCGGCGCGGGCGCGAGCGTCACCGACGCCGGCTCCACGCTCATGCTTGCCGGCAACCTGTGGAAGCGCGCCCCGATCGGCAGCACCTACACCATCACGGCCGACACCAAGCTCGTCGCCACGGTGACCCTCGGCGCCTCGCTGTCGGAGATCGTGGCCATCGGCTTCGACGACGACAACGCGCCGTTCGAGACGGCGGACCGCTCCGTCTACCAGCTGTTCGGCACGCAGGGTCAGTCCACGTTCGTGGACCTGCGCCAGGGCGCGACCGGCGTGCCCGGCCAGACCGTCACCGTGACGATCGACCTGTCGGCCCACGCCGGGAAGACCATCTCGTCGCTGGTCTTCGTGGCCGACGACGACGTCGCCGGCAACGGCCTCGGCTCCGTCAGCTTCAGCAACGTGCAGCTCGTGGAGGAGAGCGTCGCCGAAACCAACCGCGCGCCGGTGGTGGTCGGCGGCGGCATCGCCGACCAGGTCCTGCCCGAGCGCTCCGCCCTCGAGATCGACCTTCCCTTCGTGGACGCGGACGGCGACGCCCTGACCTACACGGTCACGGTCGTCGACGGCAGCGGCAACCCGGCCGCGGGCTTCTCCGGCCTCGTGGTCGAGCAGGGCACCCTCAAGGGCATCCTCGCGGCCGCCCCGAGCCCCGTTCCCTACACGGTCACCGTGACCGCCAGCGACGGCAAGGGCGGCACCATCTCCACCTCCTTCGATCTCACGGTCGAGGACGTGAACGAGGCTCCCGAGGTCGACGCGGGCGTCGCCTACGAGCCCTATCTGGCCGCCGTCGGCCAGGAGATCGAGGGCATCGATCTCGCGAGCTTCGCCGAGGCCTTCTCCGATCCGGACGGCGACTCCCTCGTCCTCACGGTGGAGGATCTGCCGGCCGGCCTGACGCTCAACGAGGAGGGCGTCATCGTCGGCACGCCGACCATGCCCGGCGAGACCAGCTTCACCGTCGTCGCCACCGATCCGAACGGGCTTCGGGCCGAGCTGACCATCGACTTCATCGTCGAGGGCCCCGCCGCCGGCGACACCATCACGGTCGAGGCCGAGGCCTTCACCGGCCTTCCGAGCGCGACCGCCTTCTATGCGGCCGCCCTCCCCGGCGCGTCCGGCAACCAGGTGATCCGCACCAACGCCAGCCAGTCCGCCGCCGTCAGCACCAACCTGGCGCAGAACGGCGTGATCGAGGGCTGGTACGAGGTGTCGATCACCGTCTATGACGAGACCGACGGCAACTCCACCTTCTCGCTCTCCATCGGCGACACGGTGCTCGCCTCGAACCTGTCGTTCGACGCCAACGGCGCCTTCGTGAACCCGGGCCAGCCCCGCGGCGACGGCGGACAGTCCGGCAACCTGAAGGTCATCACCTTCACGACGCCGGTCTACGTCGACGCCTCCAGCGTCGCCACCCTCACCGGCCTGTCCAACGCGGGCGAGTTCCTGCGCATCGACAAGCTGACCTTCACCCGCACGGAGGCGGCCGAACTGCCGCCGACCGCCCCGGTGCTCACCGGCGGCGCCGTCACCGAGAACGTCGCCGGCGCCGTGGTCGGGACGCTCTCCGCGCTCGATCCGGACGGCTCGGCGGCCGGGCTGACCTTCTCCACCGCCGACGCCCGCTTCGTCATCGACGGCGCGACCCTCAAGCTCGCCAACGGCGTCAGCCTCGACCATGAGGCCGGCGAGACGGTGAACGTCGCGGTCAGCGTCACCGACGCCGAGGGCCTGACGACCACCGGCACCGTCTCGGTCGCCGTCGGCGACGTCAACGAGGCACCGACCCTCGCGGCGGGCGCCGCCATCGACGACGTGGCGATCGTCGCCGGCACCGCCGGCGTCGTGAACCTCGCCGCCGAACTCGGCGCCACCGATCCGGACGGAACGGCCGTGACCTACGTGGCCCGGCTCGCCGACGGCTCGCCGCTGCCGGCCGGCATGACGGTGACGAACGGCCAGCTCCAGATCGCCGGCACCCTGCCGGTCGGCACCTACAGCGTGGTGGCGCTCGCCACCGACGGCGCGCTGACCTCGCCCGAGGTGGGCTTCACCGTCACCGTCGGGGCGACGCCGGCCTTCACGCCGATCGTCATCCAGGCGGAATCCGGCGTGATCACCTCCTTGGACAACGGCGCCAACGCGACGGTCACGACCATCCGCGACCCGTCCAACCCGGAGACCAACCCGAACCTGCCGACCGGGCTGCGGCCGGACTTCTCCGGCACCGGCTACGTGGACTACGGCGACACGGCGGGCGACCGGCTCACCTACACGGTGACCGTCTCGCAGGCGGGCACCTACGACTTCAACGTCCGCTTCGCCTCCAACACCGCCCGCCCGCTCGACCTGGTGGTCAACGGCGGCGCGCCGACCACGCTCGCCCTGCCGGCCACCGGCACGAACTCCACCGGGCCCGCCGAGGGGTTCAACAACTGGGCCTTCTTCACCGTCCCGGTGACCCTGCAGGCCGGCGCGAACGTCTTCTCGCTCGCCATCCCGGCCGGCGCCACCACCGGCCCGAACGTGGACCGCATCGAGATCACCGCGCTCGGCACCGGCCCGATCGGCGCCGACGTCTCGGCCGACGCCGATGACCAGCCGCTCTTCCTCTCCGGCCCGGTGGGCGAGCTGAACGAGACCGAGGCGGCCTCGATCAACTTCAACATCGCCGGCGTCGACGACGACATCGTCAAGGTTGAGGTCAGCTTCGACGGCGGCGCCACCCGCGTCACCGTGCTGCCGGATGCGGACGGCGACTTCACCGTGGACGGGTCCGCCCTGCCCCCGGGCACTCGGACCGCCACGGTGATCGTGACCGACGAGGCCGGCAACACGGCCGAGACCGGCATGACCATCGTCATCGCCGACGACGAGCCGCCGGTGGAGGACTTCTCCGTCACCGTGCAGGCCGAGACCTTCGCCATCCAGGACGTGGAGGCCGTGGCCGGTACGCCGGCCGACACCGTCGCCCGCACGCCCACCAACAAGGAGCCGCTGGCGACCGCCGCCAACAGCGGACCGGGCCTCGCCTTCGACCAGTTCGGGCTCCGGCCCGGCTACGAGGGCAGCGGCTATCTGGACACCGGCAACGACGTCGGCGACAGCGCCTCCTTCACCATCACGGCGCCGTCCGCCGGCACCTACCAGCTGACGATCCGCTACGCCAACGGCGGCGCCACCGACCGTCCGATGACGGTCAGCGTCGGCGGTGTGCAGCAGACGGTCCCGTTCTCCTCCACCACCCCGGCCGGCGCCACCGACGGCTGGTCCACCTGGGGCGAGGTGACGATCGACGTTGAGCTCGCCGCCGGGCCGAACACGATCAGCTTCACCAACCAGATCGCCAACGGCCCCAACATCGACGAGGTGACGGTCAGCCGCGACGGCGACCTGCCGGGCGAAACCCGCGACCTGATCCGCTTCGAGGAGGTGGTGAAGATCAACTTCCAGCCGGCGCCGGGCCAGACCTTCCAGGGCCTGCCAAACGGCTTCGTGACGCCCGCCGGCTACCTGGCGGACATCGGCGCCGCCTACGGCGACCGGGGCAACGGCTTCAGCTACGGCTGGGTGACCGAGGCGAGCGTCGCGGACGGCACGGCGAACGGCACGACGCCGACCGCCCAGCCGGCCAACGCCCACTGGTACAAGAACACCGTGCCGGGCGCGTCCGACCTGCAGAAGACCTACGCCCACTTCGAGTATCCCGGCGCCGGCGCCAGCGGCTCCCGGGCCTGGGAGATGGCGCTGGAGAACGGCACCTATCAGGTGACGCTGTCCATCGGCGACACCGCCGGCGCGTTCGACAGCAACTACGTGGTGAACCTGGAAGGCCAGCGGGCCATTCCGACCTGGGTGCCGGCCAACCCGATCGACGGCACGCAGACCGGCGGCGGCTTCCGCTCCACCCTGGTCACCAAGATGGTGACCGTCACCGACGGGCGGCTGACGATCGACTCGATCGGCGGCACCAACACCGAGATCCAGTACATCGAGGTGGAGCGCGTCCCGGACCTCACCCCGGGCGACGGCCGCACGGCGGACCTGGACTACTCCTTCTTCACCGCCCCGGTGGCGGCGTCCCTGGAGGACGGCCAGGTGTCGATCGCCCTCGGGCCGAACGGCGAACTGCCGGTCGACATCGACCCGACCTCCAGCCTCGTGGTCGGCGTCAATCTCCAGGCCGACGGCAACCGCGGCCCGAACATCGCCTACGTGGAGGGCATCAAGCTCGTCGAGACCCTCACGGGGGTGGAGGTCGAGATCGACGTCCAGATCAGCGGCGGCGCCGACTCGCTCACGATCCGGCCGCTGCAGCAGCTGAAGGAGAACACCAGCTACACCCTGAAGGTGCAGGACGTGATGGACCTCGGCAGCGTGGAGAACCCGGACGGGGCGCTCCTCCAGTTCCAGGACCTGACCACCACGTTCGTGACCGGCACCGCGCCGGTGGACGTGCCGCGCGAGGTGGCCTTCACCACCACCACGCTGCTCGACGGCTTCAACGACGGCGCCGGCGGCTACACCTCCATCGAGTTCGGCCCGGACGGCAAGCTCTACGTCGCCACCATCACCGGCGAGGTGCACCGCTGGACCGTGAAGTCCGACGGCTCGATCGACAAGGCCTCCCAGGAGACCCTGTCGCTCGACTACCTGGACGCGGGCAGCGCCGGCCGCCGCGGCATCGTGGGCTTCGCCTTCGATCCGGAGGATCCGAACACGATCTGGATCACCGACAACGCCCCGATCCCGCGCGAGGCCAAGGCGTTCAACACGCCGGAATTTTCCGGCCGGGTCAGCAAGATCACCCTCGGCACGGGCGGCTCGTTCGAGAACGCCACGGCGGAGACCTACATCACCGGCCTGCCGCGCTCGGGCGGCGACCACCTGACCAACAGCCTGGAATTCCGCCCGAACCCGGCCTTCGGCCAGGCCGGCGAGCCCGAATACCTGCTCTACCTCAGCCAGGGCTCCAACTCCGCCGCCGGCGCGCCGGACAACGCCTGGGGCAACCGTCCCGAGCGCCTGCTCAACGCCGCCATCCTGGAGATCGACCCCACCCGGGACGCCCCGGCCGGCGGCTTCGACGTCCGGACGGAGCCGATAGACCTGGACGACACGCCGACGACCAGCTTCCCGCTGTCGCAGTTCAATGCCGACGGCACTTATCCGGGCATGTACAACCCGTTCGCCCAGGACGCGGTGCTGAAGATCTACGCCACCGGCGTGCGCAACGCCTATGACCTGGTCTGGCATTCCAACGGGCAGCTCTACGTCCCGACCAACGGCACGGCGTCCGGCGGCAAGACCCCGCAGGATCCGACCCAGCCGGGCCTCGACACGGTCATCAGCAACTCGCCGAAGCAGTACGACTATCTCTTCACGGTCGACGAGGGCGGCTACTACGGCCACCCGAACGTGCTGCGCGACGAGTACGTCCTCAACGGCGGCAACCCGACCTCCGGGCGGGATCCGAACGAGGTGGTTGGCGGCAACGACGGCAACCCGAACACGGACGGCTACCAGACCGGCGTGCAGACCGACCCGGACTACGACCTCGATGGCGTCTACAACCTCGGCTACAACCAGTCGCCGAACGGCGCGACCGAGTACAAGGGCAACGCCTTCGGGTCGAACCTGAAGGGCGCCATCCTGTTCGCCCAGTTCTCCACGGGCGACAACGTCCGCGTCATCAAGGTGGACGCGGAAGGCAAGATCATCGGCGACGACGTGCTGCGCCGTCCGGACGGGTCGGTCATCAACAACTACATCGACCCGCTCGACATCATCGAGAACCCGGTCACCGGCCAGCTCTACCTGATGACGCTGAACCGGGGCACCGGCGCCAGCCAGCTGATCCTGCTCACCCCGGCGCCGGGCGGCGTCACGGCGGACATCTCGGCCGACGCTGACGGCAACCTCGCCATCCTGGCCATCGACACCGACAACCCCGCCCAGGCGGTGTTCCAGGTGAACGGCCTCGACGACGACATCACCGCCATCCGGGTGCAGTTCAACGACGGCCCCAAACAGACGGTGGTGCTGAACGCCCAGAAGCAGTTCACCGTGGACCTCGGCGCCCTCACCGGCCAGGTGACCGCCAAGGTGGAGGTCACCGACGACGCGCTCAACACGGCCACCGCCAGCGTGGTGTTCACGCCCGGCGAGGACCCGTCCGAGCCGGAGTACGTGACGCTCCTCACCATCCAGGCGGAGGACCGCACGCCCGCCGACGGCACCGCCGTCACGGTCGCCACCGGGGTCAACGCGCAGATCCAGATCCGCGACGCCTCGAACCCGGAGACCGGCACCACCGGCCTCGTCAACGGCCTGCGGCCCGGGGCCGTCGGCACCGACGGCAACACCGACAACACGGACGGCGTGCCGGGCGGCTATGCGGATTTCGGCGCCACCAACGCCGACTTCATGACCTTCGCCTTCCAGGTGTCGGCCGATGACGCCGGCGCGGCCATCCTGCGCTTCCGCTACGCCAACGGCAGCGACCCCGCCGGCACGGGCGGCGGCGTCCGGCCGCTGCAGGTGGAGGTGAACGGCACGATCGTGACGGTCAATCCGTTCCCGCCGGCCGCCGGCGCCACCGCCGACGCCCGCTGGGCGACCTGGCTGACCGTGGAGATCCCGGTGACCCTGGCCGCCGGCCAGAACACCGTGACCCTGCGCTCGGTCAACGCCACCGGCCCGAACATCGACCAGATGGAGGTGCTGGTGCCGGCGGACGAGCCGTCGGTCCCGAACGACGGCGAGGTGGTCGTCGACGGCGTCACCTACGTCCTCTACGAGGCGGAGAACGCCGTCCGCAGCGGCGCGGCCGCGGTCATCACCGAAGACCGCGACCAGTCCGGCACGGGCTTCGTGGACTTCGTCGGCCCGACCAACGAGACCCTCACCTGGACGATCGAGGTGGACGCGGCCGGCTCCTACGGCATCGACATCCTCTACGCTCTCGCGACCACCAAGACCGCGCGCCCGATGACCCTCTCGGTCAACGGACAGGTGGTCGAGACCCTGCCCTTCCTGCCGAACAGCAACGCGGCGGAATCGGTCTGGGGCGCCCAGAAGGCCGTCCTCGCCCTGGCGGCGGGCGTCAATACCATCACGGTGACGGCGCCGGGCGGCGTGGGCCCGAACGTGGACGGCCTGCGGGTCACCCGCGATCCGGTCGAGGCGTTCGAGCCCGACCACGCCGACATCGTGGGCTCCGGTCGCATCGAGCTGGAGGCGACGGACGGGTCCGCGAACGTGGTCAGCGGCAGCGCGGTGGACTTCTACTTCACCGTCGCGGCCGACGGCATCTACAAGCTGGACGTCGCCGCCAACACCGGCGCCGCCAACGGCCAGGGCCTCACCTGGTTCCTGAACGGGGTGGAGCTCGACGAGAGCGACTTCCCCGGCACGGGCGCCGCGGGCGAGGAGTCCGTCTACGCGACCCTGCAGGCGGGCGTGCAGTACCAGCTGCGCATCGTCTCCGACGCGCCGGGCGCCAACGGCATCGACTACCTGGACCTTTCGCCGGCCCCGGGCAACGCCAACGCCGACATCGCGGTCCAGAGCCTCGATCCGGCCTACTTCGACGACCGTCTGCACTTCTCCTTCCTGGAGAACCCGGTTCAGGACGGCGTCACCCGGGACTTCAAGGACAGCGGCACGGTGCGGATCTCCAATACCGGGACCGAGCCCCTCACCGTCCTGGAGGTGGATCTGGACGGGCCGTTCAAGCTCGCCAACCCCACCGCCCTCGACGGCCTCACCCTCGCGCCGGGCGCCGTCCTGGACGTGGAGGTGCTGTTCGACCGGGCGGCCTACACCCCGCCGACCGGAACGGCGGCGCAGATCGACGCGGCGAGCTCCGTCTTCCAGGGCAAGCTCGTCATCCGCACCAACGACGCGGACTCGCCGGTGGCCGAGGTGGACCTCGCCGGCTTCTGGCAGCGCGTGCCGGAAGGCGGGCAGGAGCCGAACGTCAACGAGATCTGGCGCATCTTCGGCTTCGGCAACGTGATCGAGGGGCTCACCACCCGTGGCGGCGGCGAGAACTCGGTGCTGAGCACCGACGACGTCTTCGCCAAGACCGACGAGACGGAGGTGCTGTCGCCCTACTGGCGGATCGCGGACGGCTTCACCGCCGCCAAGATCACCCAGATCGCGGCCTTCCACGGTCCCGGCGGGGCGACCATCGGCATCCACAACCCCGGCAACAAGGGCGCCGGCGTCACCTTCTGGAACCATGAGGGAACGGACAACCAGCGGCTCCTGCCGAACACCGGCAACGACACGAGCTTCTCGACCCGCACCTTCACGGCCAACGACATCCCCGACGGCTGGACCGGCGCCGACGCGTTCGGCATCTCGGTCGCCGGCCTCTCCACCGACCCGCGCCTCAACCCGCGCGGCGACGTGGAGGTGCCCGGCGCCCAGCAAGGGCACACCGTCAAGGTGTTCCAGGCCCTGGACGCCGACGGCAACGTGATCCCGAACGTCTTCCTCGGGGTCATGGACTACACGGGCATCAACTACGACTACAACGACAACCTCTTCATCATCGAGGGCGTCCAGCCCGTGGGCTTCGGCCAGGAGATGGTGGTGTCGGGCCTCGACGACGCGGCGGCCGACGACCGCCTGGTGTTCACCAGCATCGACAACCCGGTCAACGCCACCCAGGCGTTCCGGAACGAGGCGGTGATCACCATCACCAACAGCGGCTTCGGCCCGCTGACGATCCAGGGCATCGACGTCGGCAACCCGGCGGCCTTCCAGATCGTCGGGACCGTGCCGACCCAGATCGCGGCCGGGGCGAGCGCCCAGGTGACGGTCCGGTTCATCGGCACCCACGCCGGGACGGGCAGCGGCGCCGACCTCTACAAGTCGACGCTGACGATCCGCTCCGACGACATGGACGGCCCGCAGGTCATCCAGCTGGCCGGCCTCGCCCAGGAATTCTCCGAGAACGGCTCGGAGCCCACCGTGGCGCAGATCGTGGAAGCCTTCGGCTACGGCACCGACATGGCCCAGGGCGAACTCGCCGGCGGCGGCGTGGTGGAGACCATCGGCGACGAAGTCCTGATGCCCTACCTGCAGAAGCTGGACGGCGCCAGGCCGGTCGAGATCATCCAGATCGCGGCCTTCCTGAACCAAGGCAACGTGGCGCGCCTCGGCTTCCACGGGCTGAACTCGAGCGCGGTCAACAACCTCTTCGCCAACGACGACCAGCAGGGCCAGACCATCCTGCCGGACCAGCTGGTGGCGGGGGCCGGGTCGGGCGCGACGGTCGCCCGGGGCGTCATCAACCAGAACGGCCCGTTCGGCCTCTTCATCTCGGTGGACGGCCGGCCGACCTACTCGTCCTGGTCGGACCCGGAGGCCAACCGGATCGACCCGAATTTCGGGCAGCTGGTCGGTGACGACCAGGGCCACCTGATCCGCTTCTTCCAGGCGCTGGACGCCGACGGGGAGGTGATCGAGGGCACCTACATCGGCATCCAGGATTACCCGGGCGCCGGCAACTACGACTACAACGACCACATGTTCGTCATCAAAAACGTCAAGCCGTTCACCCTCGGCCAGGCGTTCGACGCGGACGGGAACGGGGTCAACGACGCCATCGAGGACGACGGCGACAACGACGGCACGGTCGACTTCTTCGACCCGGACACCGATCCGGTGGATCCGGGCGGGGACAACCGCGGCGCCTTCGTGCTCGGCGTCAACTTCGGCGGCGGCGCGATCGCCAACGACCCGGTGCTCGGGGTGCCGCTGGTCGGCCAGTCGGATCCCCGCGTCGTCGTCTCCGGCAGCGTCAACACGGCGCCCGGCACGGACGCGGCGTCGAACCCGAACGGCGCCAACGCCACGGCGGGCTCGGCGTTCAAGACCTACGAGGACGGCTCCAACTGGACCGCCGCCATCTCGGTCGCGAACGGCACCTACGTGGTGGTGATCCACACCCAGGAGACCTACTGGAACGCGGCCGGCCAGCGTCAGTTCGACGTGTCGGTCAACGGCCAGCCGGTCATCACCAACCTCGACCCCTTCGCGGTGGCCGGCGGCGACAAGCCGATCGCCGTGGAGACCGTGGTGACGGTGACCGACGGCAAGATCACCCTCAACCTCAGCGCCGACATCGACAACGCGGCCCTGAACGCGGTGACCATCTACCAGTACGATCCGCCGGGCGACGACCAACGGCCGGTCTCGGGCACGCCGTTCGTGGTCGACGCGGACGGGGTCACGATCGACGCGTCCAACTACGACCTCGGAGGCCAGGGCGTCGCCTACAACGACGCGGCCGGCCTCCAGGGCGGCACCAACGGCGGGCGCGCCGGCAGCGACGTCGAGGCCACCGCCGGCGGCGACATCGGCTGGATCGAGGCCGGCGAGTGGCTGGAGTACACCATCGACGTGGAGACGGCGGGTCGCTACGACCTCAGCCTGCTCCTCGCCAACGCGGCCGGCGCCGGCCGGTCGGCGGTGGTCAGCTTCTTCCGCCCCGGGGAGACGACGGCCTACGCCACCAGCGGGTCCATCGCCAACCCGACGACGGCGAGTTGGTCCACCTTCGCCAGCCGGTCCGGCGGCTCGGTGGCCCTGGAGGACGGCGAGCAGGTCGTCCGCGTCACCTTCGCGGGCGGCAGCCAGGACTTCCGGTCCCTCACCCTCACGCCGACGGTCGTGCAGACGCCCTTCGGCGGGACGGCCCCGACCTTCTCCAACGGCACGCTGACCGTCGACGCGACCAACTTCGACAACGGCGGCCAGGGCATCTCCTGGAACGACAATCCCGGGCTCGACGGCGGCACCGCCGCCACGGTCCGGCCGGGCCGGGACGTGGAGTTCGTCGGTTCCCAGAACGACATCGGCTTCGTGAAGCCGGGCGAGTGGGTGGAGTACACGGTCAACGTTCCGACCGCCGGCACCTACACCTTCGCGGCCCTCGCCAAGACGCCGGTGACCGGGGCGACCATCGCGGTCTCCCTCGCGGGCGGCGCCCAGCTCGGGACGCTGACGCTCGCCGACGGCCACGCCGGCGGCAGCAACTTCGACAGCGCCGCCTTCCAGCCGACGGCCGGGATCGGCATCCCGCTCTCGGCGGGCCTGCAGACCCTGCGGCTCACCTTCAACGGACCGCTGGCGTCCAACGGCTACGTGCTCGACCTGCGGTCGTTCACGCTGACCGCGCCGGCCACCCAGACCCCGTTCGGCGGCACCGCTCCGGTGCTCGACGACGACGGCCTGACGGTGATGGCGACCGCCTACGACAACGGAGGCCAGGGCGTCGCCTACAACGACGCCGCCGGGCTCCAGGGCGGCACCAACGGCGGCCGCGCCGGCAGTGCGGTGGAGGTGACGCCCACCGGCGCGGTCGGCTGGGTCTCGAACGGCGAATGGCTGGAGTACACGATCAACGTCGAAGAGGCGGGGCGCTACCTCCTCTCCTTCTCGGCCGCGATCGGGGAGACCAGCGGGCCGAGCCGGTCCATCACGGCCACCTTCACCAACGGCGGCTCTGTCGAGACCGTGACCGTGGCGACGCCCCTCACCGGCACCTGGACCAACTTCCAGACCACGCCGGGCGTGGCGGTGGACCTCGACGCCGGCCAGACGGTGGTGAGGCTGACGTTCAACAACGGTCCGCAGGACCTGATGAACTTCCGCCTCCAGCCCGCCCCGGCGGCGCAGATCCAGGCGGCCCTCTTCGACGGGTCCGCCGAGGAAGGCCTCCTCTTCGCCGCCGCCGCCGAACCGATCGACGAGCCTCTGGACCCGGTCGACGCGCCGGCGCCGGAGACCCCGGCGGACGACCCGGACATCCAGTCCCTGGACCACGTGTTCGGCTTCGACCTGATGGTCTGACGCTCAAGGATGCCGCCCGCTCCCGCGGGCGGCATCCTCCGTTCAAGCAGCTCGTCAAGGCTGTCCGCCGGCATTAACCGGTCCTTCACCTTCTCCTTGCTCGGCCTGACACATTCAATTTTAGATAAGTTCAGAACAACAGGCGGGGGAAACCATGCGTCCTTCAACCCGAACCATGACGGTTGCCGGAGCGATCCGGACATGCCGGTCGGCGTTTCTGTCCATCTTCATCGTCAGCGCCGTCCTGAACCTCCTGATGCTGACCGGCCCGCTGTTCATGCTGCAGGTCTACGACCGGGTGCTGGCCAGCGCCAGCGTGCCCACCCTGGTGGTCCTGTCCGGCATCGCGCTCGGGCTCTACGCCTTCAGCGGCCTCCTCGACATCCTGCGCTCGCGCGCCTTCGCGCGGATCGGCACCCGGGTGCATGCGGCCCTCGCCGCCCCCGTCCTGACGGCCAACATCCGGATCCCGATCCTCGCCGGCCAGCGCGCCGCGGGCGTCCATCCGGACCGGGACCTGGACGTGGTGCGGCGCTTCCTCGCCTCGCCCGGGCCGGCGGCGATCTTCGACCTGCCGTTCATGCCCTTCTACTTCCTGCTGGTGTTCCTGTTCCACACCTGGCTCGGCGTGATGGCGCTCGGCGGCGGCGTGCTGATCTTCGCGCTGGTGGTGGCGAACGAGTTCACGGCGCGCGCCCCGACCCGCGAGGTCGGCCAGCGGACCGCCGCCCAGTCGAAGCTGTCCGAGACCGCGCGCCGCAGCGCCGAGGTGGTGACCGCCATGGGCATGCGCGAGCGCTTCGCCCACCGCTACGGCCAGCTTCTCGCCGAGACCTACGCGGCGCAGGAACGCTCGTCCGACCGCTCCAACTTCTACTCCTCGCTGATCAAGCTGCTGCGGCTGGTGCTCCAGTCCGCCATGCTCGGCCTCGGCGCCTACCTGGCGATCCGCCAGGAGATCACCCCGGGCGTGATGATCGCCTCGTCCATCATCATGGCCCGCGCCCTCGCGCCCATCGAGCAGGCGGTGTCGCATTGGCCCGCCTTCGTGGCTGCCCGGCAGGCCTCCGGCCGGCTCAACCAGGCGCTGAAGCAGGCCGACGGCGACGCCGGCACGGCCGATCTCCCCCTCCCCCGCGCGGAGCTCACGGTCGACCAGCTGGCCACCAGCGCGCCCGGCGAGCCGATGGTCCTTCTCCAGGGCGTCGGCTTCGCCCTGAAGGCCGGCGACGCGGTCGGCGTCATCGGCCCGTCCGGATCCGGCAAGACCAGCCTGGCGCGCGCCCTCGTCGGCGTCTGGCCGGCGTTGAAGGGCGCCGTCCGGCTGGACGGCTCCACCCTCGACCAGTGGACCGAGGCCGATCGCGGCCGGTTCGTCGGCTACCTGCCCCAGGACGCCGAGCTCTTCGACGGCACCGTGGCGGAGAACATCGCGCGCTTCGACCCGAACGCCGACATGGCCGCCATCGTGGAGGCCGCCCGCCTCTGCGGCGTGCACAAGCTGATCGCCAAGCTGCCCGACGGCTACAACTGCCGGGTCGGCGAGGGCGGCGCCCGCCTGTCGGCCGGCCAGCGCCAGCGGCTCGGCCTCGCGCGCGCCCTCTACGGCGCCCCGTTCCTGATCGTGCTCGACGAGCCCAATTCCAACCTCGACGTGGAAGGCGAGCAGGCCCTCGCGGCCGCCATCGCGACCATGCGCCAGCGCGGCAGCATCGTGGTGGTGGTCGCCCACCGAAAGAGCGCGCTCGCGGCGGTCAACAAGGTGCTCCTCATCCAGAACGGTCAGCAGGCCGCCTTCGGCGACCGCGACGAGATTCTCTCCAAGGTCGCCCTTCTCCCCGGAGCCGCGACCCAGACGGAAGGCTACGCCCATGCGGTATGAGATCCTGGAACGCGCCGTCGAGCGGTCGCTGCGCAAGCAGCTCGCCACCGCGCTCCTCGTCTGCGTCGCCCTGGTGGGCGGGGCGGGCGGCGTGGCCGCCTATGCGGAGATCGGCGGGGCCGTGATCGGCTCCGGCAAGATCGTCGCGGAGGGCCGCGCCAAGCACATCCAGCACCCGGACGGCGGCATCGTCTCCGAGATCCTGGTGGGCGAAGGCCAGGAGGTGCGCGCCGGCCAGGTGCTGTTCCGCCTGGACGGCACCCGGGTCGAGGCGAGCGTCGCGGTCCTGCGCCGCCAGCTCGACCAGCTTCAGGCCCAGGAGGCCAGGCTCCTCGCCGAGCAGGCGGGTCGGGGCGAGATCGTCTTCCCGCCGCACATCGCCGCCGCGACGGACGAGCCCACGCGCCTCCTGGTCGAGGGCCAGCGCGCCCTCATGGCGGCCCGCGCCGCCACCCGCGAAAGCCGGAAGGCGCAGCTGACCCGGCAGATCGCCCAGTACGACGAGCAGATCACCGCCTACCGGGCCCAGCAGGACTCCATCGGAGAGAGCCTCGCCCTCCTGGACGACCAGATCGAAGACTTCACGGCGCTGCAGGAGAAGAAGCTGATCCTGGAGAGCCAGCTGTCCGCCATCCGCCGGGAACGCGCCTCGCTTCTCGGCAGCCGGGCCGCCCTCGCGGCCAGCATCGTGGAGGTTCAGCAGGCGATCACCCAGACCGAGCTGCAGCGCCTGCAGGTGGACGAGGAATTCCTCCAGGCGCTCCTGACCGAGCTCGACCAGAAGCGCACCGACATCGCCCGCCTCTCGGAGGAACTGGTGGCGGCCGTGGACCGGTCCAGCCGGCTGGAGATCCGGGCGCCGCTGGCCGGCCAGCTGCACGAGCTGATGCTCCACACGATCGGCGGGGTAGTCTCCAGCGGGCAGACCCTCGTCAGCATCGTGTCCACCGAGGAGGGCCTCATCGTGGAGGCCCGGCTCGCCCCCAACGACGTCGACCAGGTGTCCCCGGGCAAGACCGCGCGCGTCCGCCTCGCCGGCCTCGACCAGCGCGTCACGCCGGAACTGTCCGCCCACGTCCTCGACGTGTCCCCGGACCTCAGCTCGGACCCGCAGACCGGCCAATCCTACTACGTGGCCCGGCTCGACGTGTCCGACGACCAGTTCCAGACCTTCAAGGACGTGCTCCGGCCCGGCATGCCGGTCGAGGTCTTCATCGAGACCGGCATGCGGTCGGTCCTCTCCTACCTGGTGAAGCCGATCACCGACCAGGTCGCCCACGCCCTGCGCGAGGGGTGAGCGCAGAGCGCGGCGACGCCCCAAAGCGACGCGACCCGCGCCTATTCCGGCAGGGCATAGGCGACGAGCGCGTCGCCGATGGGCGTCTCCATGAAGTGGTGCCCGCCGGCCATGATGACGACGAACTGCCGGCCGCCGACCTCGTAGGTCATCGGGGTCGACGCATTCTTCCAAGGCCTGGCGCCCGCCATCCGGGCGATTACCGGGCCGGAGATGGCCGAATGTACCTGATCGGTAAACGCATTCGACCTCTGATCTCCAAGACCGAGGCCCATCAGTTCAGCATGACAAGTAAATGCGCTCATATGCCTGAAAGCATCACTCAGCGGTGCCGGAGCGCACAAACACCAGGACTCGCTCGGAGGAGCTGTCTATCAAGAGATCAAAACCCTGGTCGAGAAGCCCTTTGACAATCCCGCTGATTACATTGTTTCCGGTTATATGAGGGTGGAACTCTACACTCATGGCGCGCACGTGAGAGGGGAAAGTCGTGTCTAGAACCTGAGCTTCAGCCCCTTCAATATCAATCACGAGCACCGTTGGATGTAGCTCGTCGAGAACAGTAGACAATGCATGCTGCTGAACATTTATCTTACGCTGTTCAGCTGAATTCCGGAGGAAACCAGATGATGACTCAAAAGATTGATCATTGACGAAAAATTCCACTAAGCCGTCTTGAGCGCCGATGCACGCAATCCGGGGGCGGTAGCTGAATCCATTTGCCTCTGCGACTGCAACGATTGACTTTTCAAGGTTCGGATTTGCTTCGTACACGGTCAGGTTCGCGTCATCTTCCAGAAGAGAGGCGATGCTCGCGGAGACAATTCCCACTCCGGCTCCGATTTCAAGAACTATGTCATCCTTGCGAATAATGCCTCCCAAAGCGCGTCGTTCTGGTCCTTCGTACGTTCCCAAGTAGACTCTTCGACGTGTTTTCTCAAGTTCGGCAGTTGCCGACAAAGGAACGACGATTTTTCCCAATTTCGCCTTCTCGGGCCGCCTTAAAGACAGATTTGCATAAAGGGCATGATTCTTTAAATCTTGATATACTCTCCCAAGCATCACGTCCAACCTTTCAAGCGCTTGTCTGCTGGTCGACAGTGCGCGACCAGAACACTGCTGGCCGACGTCTGCCGGCGCAATCCTTGAAGCCGCTTTGAGTTTAGAAGCCGACCCGCCCGCCCGTCCAGCGCGCCGCAGCCTTCGCGTTCAAGCGGCCTTACGACAGGGAGTACGACCAGCGCAGGGTAAAAGCAGCAGAGCGCGGCTACGGCGCTTGCTGGCAGCGACATGAGGCCTGAAGGCTTCAGGGGAACGCGGCGATCACGCGGCGCGCTTGTTCGACGTCTCGGCGTCCTCCATGCACGCCGGGCGGCAGGCCGGTGAGATCGGCGCTGATCAACACGCCGTGGGGCGTATCGGTCAAAACGGCCGTTCCGATGGAATTTCCTTTGGCGTCCATGAACACCGCGCGGGCGGTGCCGGGAGTCGTCTGGGCGGTCTGGTCCTGGGCGCCCGCCGGAAGCGCGACGAACGCGCTCGCCACCAGGAGGAGGGTCGTTGTTCGCATGGTCAGCAGTCCTCGATTGGCGGCCCGGCATGGCCGGGACCGCCGTTGCGTCAGGCGAGCGGATCGGGATCAGACGTCCCAGAAGCCACCGTCGCCCATGTCGTCGCCCACGTCGCCGAACTCGGGCTCCTCGATCGAACCGCTGCCGTCGCGGTCATAGGCCGAGAAGACGCCGGTGTTGAACTCGTCCTCGGTGAGGTTGCCGTCGTCGTTTGCGTCCCAATTCGAGTAGGCGTCGTCACCGAACCGGGTCTCCAGTCGCGAAGCGTCGCCGGTGGACGTCGAGCCGGTGCTCTGACCGGCAAGCCCGGTGTTCAGTTCGTCCTCGGACAACACGTCGTCGTTATTGCCGTCGAAGCGGTCGAAGACGCCGTTCTGGCCCCAGCCGGTGTTCCACTCCGTCGAGTTGATGGTCTTGTCGCTGTTCTGGTCCCAATCGGCGTAGGCGTCCTGCGCAAGCGCCGAACCCGCTCCGAAAGCCATGATCAGAGTCGCCGCGGCGACGGTGGTGAACTTGGAAGTCATCTCAGTCTCTCCTTTGGTTTCCGACGTTTCCATTTGGATCGAACGCTTGATCTATTCAGAAGTATCAAGCCCCCCACGCCAAAATACAGATTAAGTGTCCGCGATGACGTCACCGATCATCGTTCCAATCTGATCAGCGGGTCGCCGTCCTGCGGCGCCGACGCGGCCGGGGTGCATCCCTTCTGGTCGCGGAGCGCCGCCGAGGCTGTTTGCGGTCAGGACGGCAGGACCACCTGCCAGCCGTGCCAGGGCTGCGGCCCGGGGGTCTGGCCCGCCACCTCGGCGGCCGCGCGGATCCCCATCTCGACCGACAGCGCCTCACGGGCCCGGTTCAACCGGGACTTGATGGTGCCCACCTCGCAGCGGGCCTGGCGAGCGGCGTCGATGTAGCTCGTCCCGCCCGCTCCGATGCGCACCAGCACGTCCCGGTGCTCCGGGCGCAGCCGCCGCAGGGCGGCCATCATGTCCTGGTGGTGGAGCCGCCACTCCTGGTCGGGCGAGCAACACCCCGGATAGGCGTCGAGGGCGCACCCGGCCTGCTCGCGGCGTTGCCTGTTGTATTCGCTGAACCACAGGTTCCGCTCGATGCGCAGGACCCAGCTTTTCAGGTTCGTGCCCGGCCGGAACTGGTCGGCGCACGCGACGGCCCGGGCGAAGGTCTCCTGCACCAGGTCTTCCGCGAAAGGCCCGTTCCGCGTGAGCGCGCGGGCGTAGGCCTGCATCGCCGGAAGCAACGCCAGAACGTCGATCTTGAAAGTCTCGTCCGCCATGTGCGCCTCTCCTCTGGCTCGGTGGGGCGGCCGCGTCCGACCCGAGAGGACCGGAAGCGGCCGACGCCGGGGTCACTGGTTGGAGGTCGACGGGGTCTGCGATCCGCCGGACCGCTGCTTGTTCATCACGTCGGACGCGCGCGAGTCCGGCTCCGCCTGGCAGGCGACGACCACCTGCTCAACCGGGATGTCGAAATAGCCGCGGATGGCGCTGAACTGCGGGCTCATGCCGGAGGACGAGCCGCCGGACGAAGCCGACCCGGTCCCGCCGGACCCGGAACCGCCGGACCCGGTGTCTGCGGCCGCCATGTCGGTCCCGGACGCGCCGCCGCTGCCGCTCGTCCCGGCCCCGGTCGACGCCGAGCCCGACCCGCCGGATCCGGACGTGCTGCCCGTCGCGGCCATGTCGGAGGTCTGGCCGGATCCGCCCGTGGCGCCGCCCGAGCCCGATCCGCCGGCGGAGGCCGCCGCGTTCGATCCGCCCTGCCCGCCGGAGCCCGAGCCGCTCGACTGCTGGCCGCCGGCCATGCCGCTGCGCTCGCCTTCGGAATAGCCGCTGATGAAATAGAGGATGCCGGGCACCGTCTGGGTGTCCATGGCGGTGATCTCGCGGCAGGTCACGTCGGAAGCCGACTTCCCGCCGGCGTTCGCGCTCTGAGTCGCCGACGAGGACGACTGGCCGCTGCCGCTGTCCTGCGCCAGCGCGGGACCGGCGAGCAGCGCCAGGGCGGTGGCCGTGAAAAGAGTGGCTCGCATCATGAGGTGGCTCCTTGGGTTGTATCCGTTGGAGGACAGCTTGTGTCCGCCCGGTCAACCTGGCCACCGGAGCCGCGTTTCGCAGTTTTGTACTAGATCATAAACTGCGACGATCCAGAACGGCTGGCTTACACCGCGCGAAAATATGTGACGCATCCGCTCGGAACATCGGTCCCGTCGCTCCATTGCTTGCCCGGCCCCTGCAAGCAAAGAGGAGTTCGACAATGAAACCGCATCTACTCAGCTCGATCGCCATCGTCGCCGTACTCATGGCGAGCCCGGCATCGGCCCAGCAGCAACAGCAGCAGCAGCAGCAGCAGCAGCAGCGGCAGGCCAACGCCTGTGACCGGCTTCTGACCTTCGCGCACCAGAACCCCGAGGCGAACGTCGGTCTCTCGGCGGCGCAGTTGCAGTCCTTGCGCCGGTCCGGCAACCAGGAAGAGTGCCGTCAGGTGCTCGCCCAGGCCCAGTCCTCCCGCCAGCAGGGCGAGGCGGACGACGGCCGGATCGTCGTGGAGCAGAACGCGCCGTCGGTGCGCATCGACCAGGCCGAGCCGCGGATCCGGATCCAGCAGGCGCAGCCGAACGTGCAGGTGACGCAGCCACAGCCGCAGATCACCGTGCGTCAGCCCGCCCCCCAGGTGACGGTCCGCATCCCGAAGCCCGAGATCGTGGTCCGCATGCCCGAACCGAACGTCCGGGTGTCCCAGACCCGTCCGGACATCCAGGTGTCCCAGCCGGAGCCTCAGGTCGAGGTGGTCCAGCCGGACCAGCAGGCGCGGATAATGACCGACCAAGGTCAGGAGCCGCAGGTGGAGTTCGTCCCGGCGGAACAGCAGGCCAACGTGAACATCCAGCGCGCCGGTCAGCCCAACGTCCGGTATGAGGCCGAGGAGCCGCAGATCCGCGTGGAGCGCGAGGAAGGCGAGCCGACCATCCGGTATGAGACCGCCGAGCGGCCGAACCAGGCCCGCCAGCCGGCCGACCCGAACGCCGCCGAGCGCACCCAGCAGGCGTTCCGGGCCGCCGACGAACAGCCGACCGGCGCCACCGCCAACCAGGCGACCGGAGCCGTGAGCGCGCCGGAGACGCGGGAACTGGCCGTGTCCGAACTCACCGGCATGGACGTGGTGAACGCGCGGGGCAACCAGCTCGGCGACGTGGAATCGCTCGTCACGAACACGGCCGACAACCAGACGATGGCCATCGTGGCGCACGGCGGGTTCCTGGGCCTTGGCGAGAAGAAGGTCGCCATCCCGCTCCAGAACATGACGATCGCCGACGACCGGCTGATCGTGCAGGGCCTGACCGACGACGACATCCGGGCCATGCCCGAATGGAACGAGGACAGCCCCAACTTCCGGGCGCTGAACGATCAGCAGCAGGCCGAGGTCGAACTCCGCCAGTAAACCTGAACCCATTCAGCCTCGGAGCCGTCCCGGTCCGTGAAGGACCGGGACGGCACGGGAGATCGTGATGCACCATCGAGCCACCAGACTTGCGGCAGCCGCCTTCCTCCTGTCCGTGCTGGCCGTCCCCGGTCGCGGCGAGGAGGCCCGGCAGCCCTATCCAGGCGCGCTCAGCGCCGTGGAGTTCATCAAGGATCGCGACGTCTACGGCCGCCATGGCGAGGACGTCGGCGAGGTGGAGGACCTTCTGGTCGGCGCCGACGGGCGGGTGGCCGCGGTCGTGATCGGGCCGGACACGCTGCTCGGCCTCGGCGCCGGCGCGTTCGCCGTCCCGCTGGAGCGGATCGAAGGCGGCGTCATCGGCGACCGGCCGTCGATCCGTATCCCGGTCACGGCCGACGAGACCGACACCCTGTTCGGCCCCGACCTTGCGGCCGACCTGCCGGAGGACAACGCCCCGTACTGGCGCGTCCAGGCCCGCATCGGCGCCGAGGTCGTCGTCGAGGACGGCCCGTCGCCTTCGCTACTCGGCCGCGTCGACGACTTCGCCCTGAAGGACGGCCGGCTCGTCGCCGTGATCGTCGCCGCCCCGGAGGGCGCCGGGCCCTCGTGGAAGCGCGCCTTCCCCTATGCCGGCCAAGGCCCGGACTGGGCGCCCGGCGAGGGGCGGTTCTCGCTGCCGATGTCCCGGCAGGAGGCGCTCGCCACGCCGGAGTTCGACTACGACCGCCTTGTCGCCCGCTGACCGCCAAGGGCTCCCGCCCACCGCCAGAGGAAAGGACAGGTCATGAAGCCTCATCCCGTCGAAACCGCCCGCCGCGCCGCTCGCGGACCCGAGGAGGATCGTCTGCCCGGCGTCGCCGTTCTGCTCGCCGCAGCCTTGTTCGCGTGCCTCTACGCGTCGTCATCGCCCGCGCAATCGACCGGGTCCGCCCCGTCGGATCTCGCCACGGCGGCCGAGAGCGCCGCCGCGACCCTCTCCAAGTCCGCCAAGGACAGCCTCCTCGTCCGCGACCTCCTCGGCGCCGAGGTCACCGCGCCCGGCGGCGACGTCAGCGGCACCGTCCAGGATCTCGTGGTCGTTCCCGGCGGGCGCATCGTGGCCGCGATCGTGGAGCCCAAGGCGAAGGGCGCGGACCCCGTCCCGGTCCCCTTCGCCGCCGTGAAGGTGAAGAAGAGCGCGTCCAGGCTCCAGGTGGAGCTCCCGGAGCCCTTGAGCAGCCTGAAGTCGGACAAGTCCGTCGCCGCGCTCGCCAAGGCCATACCGGGTTTCAAGTGACCGCCGCCCTGAACTGAAGGTCAACCTCATGCCCCACATCGACAAGTCAACCAGGTTCGTCGTCGCCGTTCCGGCCCTCGCGCTCGCCCTTTCGGTCGGCGCCGCCGTTCCCGCAGGCGTGGCCCTCGCGCAGACCCCGCCCGTTCCGGCGGACCAGTCCATGGGCTTTGCGGACGTCGTGGAGCGAGTCCAGCCGGCCGTCGTATCGGTGCGCGTCAGCCGCGGAGCCGCGCAGGCCCAGACGGCCGTGCCGGCGATACCGGAGGATCACCCTCTCCGGGACTTCTTCCGCCGCTTCGGCGAACCCGGCAATCGCGACGGCATTCCGACCCCGGACGCGCCGCGCCGCGAGACCGCGCTCGGATCCGGCTTCTTCATCTCGGCCGACGGCTACGTCGTGACCAACAACCACGTGGTGGAGGGCGGCGGCGAGTACCGGCTGGTCTCCACCGACGGACGCGAACACGAGGCCACCCTGGTCGGAGCCGATCCGCAGACCGACCTCGCCCTCCTCAAGGTGGAGAACGCCACCGGCCTGCCGTTCGTGGAGTTCGCCGACGACCCGGTCCGGGTCGGCCAATGGGTGCTCGCTGTCGGCAACCCGTTCGGCCTCGGCGGTTCGGTCACGGCCGGCATCGTATCGGCCCGTGGGCGCGACATCGGCGCCGGCCCCTACGACGACTTCATCCAGATCGACGCGCCGATCAACCAGGGCAATTCCGGCGGACCGGCCTTCAACCTCGACGGCAAGGTGGTCGGCGTCAACACCGCCATCTTCTCGCCGTCAGGAGGCTCGGTCGGCATCGGCTTCGCGATCCCGGCGAGCACGGCGAAACAGGTGGTGGAAGACCTGAAGGACGATGGCCGCGTGGTCCGCGGCTGGCTCGGCGTCCAGATCCAGCCTGTCACGCCGGAGATCGCCGGCGCGCTGGGGCTGCCCGACCCGTCGGGCGCGCTCGTGTCCGAGCCCCAGCCGAACGCTCCCGCGGCCCAGGCCGGCATCGAGGCGGGCGACGTGATCCGGACCGTCGACGGGCAGCCGATCGAGGACAGCCGCGACCTCGCGCGAACGATCGCAGGCATCGCACCGGGCACGACCGTCGAGCTGGGCCTCTGGCGTGACGGCAAGCAGCAGACGCTCTCGGTGGACCTCGGCACATTGCCGGGGCAGCGTCAGGTGGCCGCCGCCGGCGGCGGCCAGACCAGTCTCGCCGACTTCGGCCTCGAACTCTCCAGCGGACCGTCCGGCGACGTGGTGGTCACGGCCGTGACCCCTGGCAGCGAGGCGGACCAGAAGGGGCTCCGACAGGGCGACGTGATCCTGGAGGTCGCCGGCGGCGCGGTCTCGTCTCCGCAGGATGTGCGCGAGCGGGTCGCCTCCGCCGAGGGGGCGGACAAGCCGGTTCTGATGCGGATCCGTTCCAACGGGAGCCATCGGTTCGTGGCCCTCGAGCGGAAGCCTGCCTGACGCGCGGACGCCCGGCCGGTCGCGGCCGGGCGTTCCCTCGCAGGTCAGAGGACGGATGCGACCGGCCGTGGCGCCGCGCCGGCGTCCTGGCCGGAAAGGGGCCCAAGGGGCGGGGTCGGACGCAGATAGCGCGGCTGGAAACCCGAGGCTCGCGCCAGTTCGTCCCGGTTCAGAATGACGAGTTCCTGCTGCCGCAGCCCGATCATGCGCTTCCGCCGCATGTCGGTAAGGACGCGGTTGACGTAGGTGAGGGTCAGGCCGGTGCAATCGGCGAGGTCCTGCTGGGTGAGCGGAAAGGGCGTCCCGGAGATCCGCGCGAGGCCGGACACGCGGCACCGCTCGTCGAGCTCCAGGAGCAGGTGGGCGACCCGCGACCAGGCCGGTCGGCGGCCGAGGCTGATGGTCCACTCCTGCAGGATGGCGCGCTCGAACAGGCCCATCAGGTGCAGCCCGGTGACCAACTGCGGATGGGTCGTGTGGAGCGCGACGAACTCGGCGCGGGGTATGCGGGCGACGACGCCTTTCGTCAGCATCTGCACCGACTGCAGGGCGGCGCCATAGGCGATGCATTCGGCGCCGAGGATCTCCCCCGCCAGTCGGATGCGCAGCACCTGGCGCCCGCCGGTCGGCAGCGTCCGGTATTCCACCGCCCAGCCGCCGGCCAGAAGATGGAGGCAGTCGCACGGCCGTCCCTCCGTCAGCACGGTCCGCCGCGGCGGATGGACAGCCGCCGCTTCGACCAGCCGGGTGAGGTAGCGTCGGTCCGAGGCCGTCAGCGACACGAACCGGGCGAACCGGCGCAGGACCAGGTCGGTCCCGTCGACCGCGTCCGGGCCGCGGCCCGCGCATCCGACCACCGTCGGCCGGCCGTCGTGGGGTAACTTGATCGGCTGCTGCATCGTCGGCTCCATCTGTCCCACTCGCCCCTTCTACCGACCGACCTGCGAAGCCATTCCACAAAAAATCCGATCCAGACTTTCTTTCCGCCGGGGCACGCGAAACATGGAATAGGTTCGGCGCTTAGCCGGTAGACGGTTCATGAGACGGCAAATGGACATCGATCCGGTCCCGCATCTCGACGAGCTCTGGCGCTATGCGAGGGTTCTGACGCGGGATGACGCGGATGCCGACGACCTCCTGCAGGAGGCCCTGGCGCGGGCGCTCGCCATGCAGCATGCCTACGACCGCGCGCGTCCGCTGGCGGCCTGGCTGATGCGCATCGTGCGGAACACCCACCTGACCGGGCTCGGTCGCCGGAACACCGAACAGAAGGGCGCGGTCGCGCTGGTGGCCGCCATCGATCCCGCCTGTCCGCCCTGCCAGGTGGAGCACGTGGAATTGCGCCAGGTCGCCGAGGCCGTCGACGCCCTGCCCCGCGAACATGCCGAGATCCTGCACCTCGTCGGAGTGCTCGGCTATTCATACCAGGACGCGGCGGACCTTCTGGACGTGCCGGTGGGCACGGCCATGTCTCGGCTCAGCCGGGCGCGCGCGACTCTGCGGGCGCTGGTGCGGCGAGCGCCGGGGGACGAGAGAACACCAGGATTGAGAGTCGTCATCGGAGGTCGCAATGAGTGATCGCGTGGACCTGAGCGACCAGGAAATCAACGCCTATCTGGACGGGGAGCTCAACCCGGAACGGCGTCTGGAGGTGCAGGCGCTGATCGCCCGCGACGGCGATCTGGCGCGGCGCGTGATGACCGACATGCATCTGACCGACGCGATGAAGCTCGCCCAGAAGCGCCCGGTCCATTCGCCCGAGACCATCGGCCGGGCGCGCCGGCTGCACAAGGCGCTGTCGCGGCGGCGCTGGTTCCCGAACGCGTCCCGCGGCCTCATCGCGGCGTCGCTGCTGCTGACCGGGTGGTTCGCCAATTCGCTGTCGGTGCCCTACCGCCAGGCGATCCGGACGGCGGACGAGGCGTTCGCACTCTCCATCCGCGACACGATCCAGGTCGCCGAACTCGACGAGATGGTCCGCACCACGTTCGAGCCGGTCGACGAGAAGCTCCAGAGGCTGGGCGCGGCCGTGGCCGTCGACGTCCCGGAGCTGCCGCGCGGCTGGTACGTCCGCCAGGTCCGGTTGCAGAGGATCGATGGGCGCCGCAGCGTCATCGTCAACGCCGTATCGGCCGAAGGGGCCGTGTCCCTGGTCGCGTCCCCCATGAACCGGAAGACGTCGGTGCCGCCGACCGCCGTGACGGACCCGACCACGCCGGCCGTGTTCTGGCAGCAAGGGGCTACCGGCTACACGCTGGTCGGCAAGAACGTCCGGCAGGACGTCTTGGAATCGGTCGCGACCAGTCTCACCGTGGCAAGTCGTCGGGGCCTGGTTCCGAAGATCCGCGGATAGTCGACCGACCTTGGAACATGAGCACCCTCGCCTGATTGCTTTCGCGTGAAACCGGCGTTCCGGACGACATCATCCGGCACGCCCCGGAAGCGAAGGATCAACAGGATGCGAAACCAACTCATGATCAGCATCGCCGCTCTGGCGCTGACCGCCGGGCCGGCTCTGGCCGACTGCGCGAGCGAACTCTCGGCTCTTCAGTCCGGCTCGGCGGCGACCGGGTCCGTCGGCTCGTCCGGCTCGGATCCGTCCGGGCAGCCCCGGGCGGAGGACGCCGTCACCACGGCGAACGCCGACGCCCTGGTCAAGGACGGTTCGACCATGCCGCTCGCCTCCAATCACGGCGGCGGCGACCCGCACCGCGCCACCTCCCACCAGGACGCGGTCAGCCAGCAGGAGGGCGGCCAGACGGCCGCGGCCCGATCCGACGCCTACGAGGAACAGGCCGGCATCGCCGGCGAGGTCCGCACCTACGAGCAGGCTATCGCCAAGGCGCGGATGTTCCAGGGCCAGGGCAACGAGGCCGAGTGCATGGCCGCCCTGGAGCATGCCCGGCGTTTGAAAGGCTCCGCCGAGTGAGCCAGGCGCCCGCTCCGTGGCGAGCGGGCCCATCCTCCCTGACGGCGCGCATCGGCGCCGGACCACGCGGGTTCCGGCCCCTGGGCGCCCCTCCGGCCGCTCCCCACGGTTCCGAGCCTCCCTTCGGACGCTCGCCTCCGGTCATCCTTCACAAGGCCCGATATGCGTCTCTTGGAACCGATATCGGCGCCCGCGTTGTGTCAGTGAGGCTGGCGCGCGGGGTGGAACCGGCGGCGGGCGCGGTCTCGACGACCGATGGAGGCCGGAGTGGAGGACGGCTAGGATGAGGATGCTGGAGGGATCGCTCGACCGGATCCGCAACATCCTGGAGTCCATGCGGGGCCGCCTGTGGGTCATCCCGGCGGTGATGTGCGTCGCCGCCGCCGGCGCGGCGCGCGCGGTCACCTGGACCGACGACTATCCGATCCTCCAGGAGATCGACGCCTGGTGGTACTTCGGCGGCGACCCGGAGACGGCCCGGGAACTCCTCGGCACCCTCCTGTCGGGCATGATCACCATGACGTCCCTGGTGATCTCGATCACCATGGTTGTCCTCTCCCTCGCGGCGAACCAACTCGGCCCGCGCCTGATCTGGAACTTCATTCGGGATCGCCAGATCCAGGCGGTGATCGGCACCTTCTTTTCCACCATCGTGTTCATCCTGGTGGTGATCCGCAGCGTCCGCTCCGACGATGTGCCCGACGTGGCCGTCACGGCGGCGACGGCCCTGGTGGGCCTCTGCCTGTTCGCCCTCCTCTTCCATGTCCACAAGGTCGCGCGGTCGATCATCGCCGACACGGTCATCGACGAGGTCGCGTCGGACCTCCTGTCCGCCGTCGCGGCCATGCCGGACGCCGGTTCCAGGGAGCGGCCGTCCGGCTCCCTGCCTGACCGGGCCGTCAGCACGCCCCTGTCCATCGGGCGCAGCGGCTACGTCCAGGTCGTCGAGTACGAACGGCTTCTGCGCATGGCCGAGCGGGAGGACGCGACGATCCGGATCTCGGTCCGGCCGGGGCACTTCGTGCTCGCGTCGGGCGATCACGCCGTCATCGCGGCCGACCGGTCCGCTTCGGAGGATCTTCAGGCGGAGGTCCGGTCCGCCTTCCTGGTCGGTTCCCAGCGGACGCCCACCCAGGACGTGGAGTATTCCATCCGCCATCTGGTCGAAATCGCGGTCCGCGCCCTCTCGCCGGGAACCAACGACCCGTTCACCGCCGTGGACGTCGTCCACAGGCTCGGCGCCGCTCTGGAGCGCTTGATGGGGAAGGACGTTCCCGACTGCGTGGCGCTGGCGGATTCAAAGGGGCGGCTGCGCGTCGTCGGGCGGTCGTCCACCTTCGGCGGCATGGCGGACGTGGCGCTGAACCAGGTCCGTCAGGCGGCGGCCTCGCGCGGCAATGCGGCCGTCATCATCAGCCTCGCGTCCATGCTCGGCAAGCTGGCCTCGGCGACGCGGACCGAGGAGCACCGAGCCGCGCTCCTGCACCACCTGCGGGCGACCGCCCGCGCCGCCGAACGCGCCCTCGACGACCCCGCCGACCGCGCGGACTTCGACGCCGCCGCGTCCCGGGCCAAGGACCACCTTCTGTCGAGATCCTACGCGTCGCCCGAATAGGCGGGCGATGCCGGCGCGGACGCGCCAGGAGAGCGCCGCCGGCAGGCCGTCCGCTACTGGCCGGCACCCGGCGGCAGCGTGGCAGGCGCGACGTCGGTCGGCGGCGGAGGCAGGACCGGCGCGGTTCCGGCGTTCGGGGCGGCCGCGCCACCATCCGCCGCCGCAGGAGCCGGCGGCGCGGGTGGCGCAGCGGTCGACGCGCCGGTCGGACCGGCGTCGACCGGGTTGTTCGCCACACGGTCGGAGGCGATGGGCTCCGGTGTCACGGAACCATCCGCCGCCGCGACCCGCCAGACCGTGTTGCCGGCATCGTCCGCGACGAGAAGCGCGCCGGTGCCGTCCATGGTGACGCCGACCGGCCGGCCCATGGCCCGGTCACCGTCGAGAAAGCCGGTCACCACGTCCTGCGCCTTTCCGGCAGGACGGCCATTCTCGAACGGTATGTAGACGACCTTGTAGCCGTTGAACGCGTTCCGGTTCCAGCTGCCGTGCTCGCCGACGAAGGCTCCGTTTGCGAAGGGGGCCGGCATGGCCGAGTCGGTCGTGAAGGTCATCCCGAGCGCCGCGACGTGGCTCGACAGCGCGTAGTCGGGGACGATCGCCTTCTCCACCAGATCCGGCCGCGGCGGGTGGACCCGTTCATCCACATGAGTGCCGAAGTAGCTCCAGGGCCAGCCGTAGAAACCGCCCTCCTTCACCGACGTCATGTAGTCCGGCACGAGATTCGGCCCCAGTTCGTCGCGCTCGTTGACGACGGTCCAGAGCTCGCCGGTTTCCGGGTGGAAGGTCAGGCCGTTCGGGTTCCTCAGGCCGGATGCGAAGACGCGGGCGGCGCCGGTCTGCCTGTCCACCTGCCAGATCGCGGCGCGCCCTTTCTCAGCCTCCAGGCCTCGCTCTGCAGCGTTCGAGTTGGATCCGACGGACGCATACAGGAACCGGCCGTCCGGACTGAGGGCCAGGTCCTTGGTCCAGTGGTGGTTGATCGGCCCGCCGGGAAGCGGCGTCAGGATGGTCGGCTCCGCCGTGATCTCCATCTGGCCGAGTTCGTACGGATAGCTCAGGATCGCATCGGCCGCGGCGACATACAGGACGCCGTCGTGCCAGGCCACACCGAACGGCGAGTGCAGGTCCGTCAGAAGGTCCTTTCGCTCGTCCACCTGACCGTCGCGGTTGGCGTCGCGCAGCAGAGTGATGAGGTTGCTCTTCTGCTCCGGGCCGCCTCCCCCGCCCTGCGCCATCGACATTACCCATTCACGGATGACGTCCTTGGGCCGAGGCAGCGGCTTGCCTTCGGGGCCGCGGGACTGCACCACCAGCACGTCGCCGTTCGGCAGGGTGTGCACCGTGCGCGGGTGGGCGAGGTCCTTGGCGTATGCGGTGACCGTCAGGCCATCTGGCACGATCGGGGTCTGCCCGTCTTGCCAGCCGACCACCTCGGCGATTTTCATATCAGGCAGAAGCCCAGGGTTCGGTTCCGGGAGGACCGGATCGGGGCCGATCTGGCTGGAGGTGTCGAAGCCGTCACTCTCGTCGGTGCAGCCGACCAGGACGGCGGCGAGGAGAGCGGTCGTGCCGAGGGCTATGACGCGGCGCAGGCGGGGTTCAGTCGACATGATCTTGCACTCCCACGCCATGAACATGAACAAGCGAAGCGCCCAGCCAGCCGGTCACCAGGAGCGCGAGGACGGTCAGCGCCGACAGGATCAGCCCGTAGGGAACGACAGCGGTCCAGCCGTCGCCTGCGTGGACGAGATTGTTGACGAACGCCAGGCCGAGCACGACCACGTTGCCGATCGCGTGAGCCCACGCGGGGCGCAGAGCCCGTACCTCCTTGCGGGACAGGAGATCGATCGCGCCGAAGAGCGCCGCGAGCGCCCCGAACACGATGCCGGCGAACAGCAGCCAGGCGGAGAACTCCAGCCACATCAACTCCGACGTGCGCCAGTAGACGATGTCCGTCACGAGGGCGAAGATGAAGCTCACGATCGGAAACGGAACGAGCATCACATGGATCGGATGTCCCGCCACCGATGCGGTCGAGCGTGGATGCGAGTGTCTGATTGGCGGCATGGCGGGCCTTCATGAGGTGCGGGATCTGCCCATAACAAACGGTGGTTTCGACATTTGTTCCGCGTGGAGGCGCCGCGATGCCCGGTTGCAGGCATCGTTGATCGGCGCCGAAGCTCGGCCCAACCTCGCGTTGACACGAATGACGTCAACGATCAGCCGTCGGTCGCTTGAGGTCGCCCGGCACGTCCGGCCGGAACACACCTCCTGCGACCAACGGAGTGGCATGCGCAGATCCCGTCAGGGACCGCCCCGTCCTCCGACCGCGCCATAGATCTGTCCGGTGGCGTAGCTGTCCTCACCCGAGGCCAGGAGGACATAGACGCCGGCGAGTTCCGCCGGCTGGCCCGGGCGACCCATGGGCGTGTCCGAACCGAACGTCGGGAGTTCCTCGGTCGGCTGGCCGCCGCTCGGCTGCAGCGGGGTCCAGAACGGGCCGGGCGCGACGCCGTTGACCCGGATGCCCTTCGGCGCGAGCTGCTTGGCCATGCTCTTCGTGAAGTTCATGATGCCCGCCTTGGTGACGGCATAGTCGACCAGTCCTTCCGGCGGGTCGTAGGCGACGACCGATGTGGTGTTGATGATGGCCGAGCCGGGCTTCAGATGCGGCAATGCGGCCTTCGTGATCCAGAACAGGGCGTAGAGGTTCGTCTTGAAGGTCCAGTCGAGGAGCTCGGTGGTCAGGCCCGAGATATCCGACATCGCATGCTGTCTGGCAGCGTTGTTGACGAGGATGTCGAGCCCGCCCAGCTCGCGGACGGTGCTTTCCACGAGGGTGTTGCAGAAGCCTTCGTCGCGGATGTCTCCGGCGATCGGCACGACCTTGCGTCCCTCCGCCCGAATGAGGTCTGCGACCTCGCGCGCGTCGCTCTCTTCGGCCGGAAGATAGTTGATCGCGACGTCCGCTCCTTCGCGGGCGTAGGCGATGGCCGCGGCTCGGCCGATCCCGCTGTCGCCGCCGGTGATGAGGGCCCTGCGCCCGGCAAGGCGGCCGGAACCGCGGTAGCTCTCCTCGCCATGATCCGGCCTGGGATCCATGCGGCTGGCGAGGCCCGGCCAGTCCTGCTCCTGCCGGGGAAACGGCGGCTTGGGGTATTTGGTGGTCGGGTCGACGAGTGGCGGGGCGCTCGCGGACGGCGCTGCGGCTTGCGTATCCTGGGCGCGCGCGCCGCCGGTCGCCATGGCGGCGAGGCCGCCGGTGAGGCCGCCAACCACGAGGCGGCGCGAGTAGTCGGGCTTGTCGGTGCTCATGCGTTCATCCTTCGGAATATGCGGGTCCGGGGGCGCGGCGCGCTCTCACAGTCCCGGGACGAGTTCGACCTTCAGCCAGCCCGGCCTGCGCTCGTTGAAGGCTTCGTATGCCGAGACGGCGTCCTCTATCGGTTCGATGGTGGTGAGGATCTCGATCGGGTCGATGGCGCCGGACGCGATGAGGTCCAGAAGGTGCGGGATGTACTTGCGGTGATGACAGTTGCCCATCTTCACGGTCAGGTTCTTGTTCATGGCCTGGCCGATCGGGAAGCTTGTCTGGGCCGGCGGGTAGACGCCGATGATCGAGAGCGTCCCGGCCTTGGCGAGCGCCGCGACCGCCCAGTTTAAAGCTTGGTCGGGCGCGTCGCCCGGCGACCATGGATCGGGGTTGTGGGCGTGCGGCGCGCCCGCGGAACCGTGGGAGTGACCGTGGCCGGCATGCTCGGCGTCCACGCCCACAGCGTCGATGGCTCTGTCGACCCCGATCCCGCCAGTGAGGGCCACCAGCGTCTCGACCGGGTCCTCGCGGTCGAAGTTGATCACTTCCGCGCCTTGGCGGCGGGCCATCTCCAGGCGGTCCTCCTGGTGGTCGACGGCGAAGATCCGGCCGGCCCCCATCAGGCGCAGGCTGGCGATCGTGAACTGGCCGACCGGGCCGCAGCCGAAGACGGCAACCGTGTGCCCTTCATGAACGTCGGCGAGATCGGCCCCGAACCAGCCGGTCGGGAATATGTCGGAGACCAGGATAGCCTGGTCGTCGCTCACACCGTCCGGGATCTTCACCATCCCCACATGCGCGAAGGGGATTCGCGCCTTCTCCGCTTGCAGGCCGTTCCAGGGGCCGGTCGGGCCCGGACCGCCGAAGAAGGCCGTGCCAGCGCGGTTGCCGTGCGGATTGGCGTTGTCACATTGAGCGTAGTAGCCGGCTCGGCAATAGGAGCAGACCCCGCAGGCGATCGTGGAGCCGATCACCACCCGATCTCCCGGCACGAAGTTGCGCACCATCGGGCCCACCGCCTCCACGATGCCGACGCCCTCGTGACCGAGAATGGTTCCTGGCTTCATGCCCTCGAAGCTGCCGCGCACGAAGTGGAGGTCGGTGCCGCAGATCGCCGAGGCGGTGAGACGCACGATCGCGTCGGTCGGCTCCTGGATGATCGGTTCGGGCACGTCATCGAGCCGAATGTCACCAATGCCGTGGAATACGACTGCTTTCATGGGGGCGGCGCTCCGATGGTTGTTGCGACGCAACCCATCCATGCGACCACGTGTTCCGATCGTTCTCATCGAAACATCGGTCCGCGGGCCCCGTTCGGCCACAATGGGCGGAGCCTCACCGTGGCGCGAAACGCTTGGGATTCCCGTGTGGAGTCGCTTCTCGCCGATGGGCTGGACGTCGTTTTCGGCCCGCCCGCCGTCGACTTCATGGTCGCGGCACCCGGCCCTTTTCTGCGCCAGGCGATGGTCGAGCCGAACGAACCGCTGCCGCCGCCAAAGCCGGTGGACGCCTATGTCAAGAACTTGGCCCAGGCGCTCGCAGCGGGAACGCCCCGCCGTCGCGAGATCGAACGGGCGCTGGGCGAAGAGCCCGCCAGGACACATCCAAAAAGGTGGATACGCCCTGTCCGGCTGAACCTAGTCACGGCACCGCAGGTCCGATCCCCTGCCCCGTCTGCGGCGAGCCGCTTGGCCCGAAAACGGGATCGGAGCGCCGGTTCGGGCGCCAACAGCAAGCGCACCCTCGTCGAGCGGCCCAGATCGCGCGGCCTGCACGACGGATGGTATAGGTTTATTCGAATGAAATGGCGGAGCCGGAGACCGCCATACTATCGTCCATAGGGGTCCGCCATCGTCAATCTTTGCCCAGTTTAGGCGCCAATTCCTGCGAAAGAGCCGCGTCACGTGTCCGCCGGTGTCCTTGATCGTCCGCCTGAAGCCACGTACAAATTTGGGGCCGATTATAGGGCCGGTACGTGAGGGGGCATGGGACGGCAACTCCACAAACTGACGGCACGCGAGGTCAAGGCCATCACCGAAGAGGGCCGATACGGCGACGGCGGCGGCCTGTACCTGTCCGTCTCATCGGGAGACCGACGCCGGTGGGTGTTCCTGTTCCGCTGGGACGGTAAGACCCGTGAAATGGGCTTGGGATCGGCGCAGGACGTCACCCTCGCCGAGGCCCGCCGGGCCGCCGGAGAGGCGCGAACGAAGGTGAAGGCGGGCATTGACCCGATTGCCGACCGAAGGCACGTCGTCGAGGCCCCCCGCGTTCCGACCTTCGGCGACTTCGCCGACGAGCTTGTCGCCGAGCTCGAACACGGCTTCCGCAACCCGAA
Source organism: Chthonobacter rhizosphaerae (assembly GCF_013839525.1). Taxonomy (GTDB): domain Bacteria; phylum Pseudomonadota; class Alphaproteobacteria; order Rhizobiales; family Pleomorphomonadaceae; genus Chthonobacter; species Chthonobacter rhizosphaerae. The sequence continues at coordinate 23,124 of NZ_JACDIS010000009.1, read as the reverse complement.
GCATCGCGCACAGTGGCGCATGACACTGACGACCTATGCGGCGCCGCTCCGAAGCATGCGGGTAGACGAGATCAAAACGGAGGACGTGCTCGCCGTCTTGAAACCGATCTGGCGCACGAAGCCCGAAACGGCATCTCGGCTGCGCGGGCGGATCGAGCGCGTCCTGGATGCCGCCAAGGCCCGCGGGTTCAGATCTGGCGAGAACCCGGCGGCGTGGCGTGGACACCTAAAGAACCTCTTGCCCGCCCGCCAGAAGCTCACCCGCGGGCACCACAAGGCGATGCCGTTTGAAGAGGTGCCGGCCTTCGTCGCGCACCTGCGATCGCGATCCGGCGTTTCCGACCGGGCTCTCGAGTTCTGTATCCTGACCGCGGCGCGATCGGGCGAAGTCCTCGGCGCGACCTGGAAGGAATTCGACCTGTCCGCGCGGGTTTGGACGGTGCCGGCGGCTCGCATGAAGGCCGGACGCGAACATCGCGTGCCGTTGACAGAGCAGGCCATGTCAATCCTGTCGGCGATGGCGACCTTTGGGCAGGAGCCCGACGGCTATGTCTTCCCGGGCGCCAAGCCCGGGCGACCGCTCTCGGTCATGGCGATGGACATGGTGCTGCGCCGGATGAAGCTGGATGTCACCGTTCACGGCTTCCGGTCGTCGTTTCGCGATTGGGCGGGGGAGGCGACCCCCTTTCCGCGCGAGGTGGCCGAGGCCGCACTCGCCCATACCGTCGGCGACCAAACCGAGCGGGCCTATAGGCGAGGCGATGCACTCGATAAAAGGCGCGAGCTGATGACCGCGTGGGCTGGATACGCAGTCAAGTAGGTGGGGAGGTCGCTCAATGAGTTTGCACAACGCTTGGAAGTTGGGCGTTGATTTAGGCGAACAATCCAAGCCTTTTGCACCCATCTCTGTCCCTAGTGACGCCTTGTTGACATTGGTACCTCAATGTCCGGCTGAATCTATCGCTGCACTGTCTGAAGACTTGAGTAGGATTCTTGGAGATCGTTCAGTGCGACGGGGTACCTCTTCATCTGGAGGTAAACCTGTGACGCCATCTGATATCAAAGACGCTCTTTTGCAAATCGAGAATGGGTCTAAGATTATCGCTTCTGGATTTTTGACCTTGGCACAAGCAAGTAGTCGATCTGGCCAAGCAGAGTCAGCATACGGTGAACATGTTAGGGCGATGATGGAGGATTTGGGCGCAGCTCTGTTCTTCTATCTGCTAGGAGGAGATTGGGATCGAAACATCTTCGAAGAGAATCCTTTCTTGAAGGATAAACTTCCCTGGGCGCGAGTGACCCCGAATGGTCAGACCCAAGTTAATCGAGGTTTTGCTCATGCCTTCCAGCGACTCTCCGAGAACGCTAAAAAGTGCCAAGCAGTAGAAATTCCGAATGCAGTTCGGCACCTTAACAATGACCGAGTATTTGTAAATGCTTTAGCGAGAACGTGGGAGTTATTTACCGGGCGCAAACCTACAGTCAACAAGAACGAAGCATTCCCTTCAAAATTCCACAGGCTATACGCATTTCTAGCAGGCTATGAGATCGGATTCATAAGATCAACATTGAAGTTTGAACGTGAAGAAGCTCGTCAATCAATAAACACTTTCGAACCCTCGGATCCCTATCGTGACGTCGCAAGGGCAAAGGTGCAATTCATAAACAAGGAAATCGCCGCATTAACGAAGATGCAGTTGCCGTCCGCAGCAACGCTTCGGTCTTGGCTTCGAGAAGGGTACTAGGGTAATTTCCCTCGCTAGCTCGGACGGGAGATTACCCTAACGAGTTAGAACTCGCTGTGGCTTTGTTCCGTGAACGCCGGTGCGCTGTCTTGCACACTGATGAACGGGAGAAAACAGATGCCATCTAGCAAGCCCCCCAATACGGGATCCAAGAAGCTCGCCTACTCGGTTGTCGAGTTCTGCTCCCTTGTCGGCATTTCCCGGTCCAAGGCCTACCAGCTGATCTCCACGGGAGAACTCACCGCGCTGAAGATCGGCACCCGCACGGTCGTGAGCTCGACCGAGCTGGACCGCTTCATCACTGCGCGCCCCGTCATCACCGTTCGGAAGGGGGGCGTGTGATGGCCAAGTGCCCCTTCGACAAGACCGGCACGGCGGGGTTCCGCCACCGCCACTTCAAGTCTCAGTTCGAGGCTGGAGCCCCCTATTCTTCCGACATCGATCGGAACCGGGCTGTGGCACGCGACCGCTACGAAGCGGAGCAGGAGGCCCGAAAGATCGAAGATGTCGGTTGCGCCGTGGCGCTCGGGGTTAAGTCCCTCGTCCTGCGCGTGCCCGAGCTCAACCGGTGGCCTCGGTTCTGGCGCGAACAGCTGGCCAACAAGCTGGCGGATGTGGCGTACCGAGTGGTCGTCCGCTGGCTGGCGTGGAAGGCGAGCAAATGAGCCAGATCTCCCGGATCAACCCGCCCTCCCGCGTCAAGCACCAGCCCGATCCACTCCGCTACTACCACGCGGCCCTGCGCCAGACCTCCGGCGCGCTCCCCGGCCGAGATGTGATCAAGGCCCTCGCCGGTCTGGACCCGCCCACCCGGGAGGTGCACATCTCCGACCTCGAGCAGGCCGGAGCCCCGGCCGCCCTTCTGCGAGCGGTCCTTCTCGCGACGCCGGACAAGCGGCCGAGTGTGAAGGACATACTCGTCAAAATCGGCCAGACCGCCGAGCTGTTCCGCACCCCGGAGCGGGCGGCCTACGCCCGCGTCCCGGTCGAAGGCCGCTCGGAGTATCTCGCCCTCGGCGGCGGCGAGTTCCGGAGCTGGCTCGTCCAGCACCTCTACCAGCTGACGGGTGAAGCTCCGAACAAGAACAGCATCACCGACGCCATTACCACCCTTGAGGCGCAGGCGCTGTTCGACGGTGCGGAGCAGCCCGTCTACGTGCGCACCGCTCGGCTGGACAATCGGATCGTCATCGACCTCGGCGATCCCGACCGCCGCTGCGTGATCGTGCGGCCCGACGGGTGGCGCATCGAGGAACGATCCCCCGTTCCGTTTGAGCGTGCAGCCGGCTATGGCGCCCTGCCCATCCCCGACGGCGGCGGCTCGATCGCCGAATTGCAGAGGGTGCTGAACCTGCCGCGGCACGACGACCTCGTCCTTGTCACCGCGTGGGTTCTCGCCGCACTCGGTGGGCGCGGGCCCTTTCCGGTCCTTGTCATCACCGGCGAGCAAGGGGCCTCCAAGTCGACGTTCACGGAGTTCGTTCAGCGGCTCGTCGATCCCCGGGCGGCATCGCGCGGGAGCCTGCCGCGCTCGCCGCAGGACACCTTCATCCATGCGCGGAACGGGCACGTGATCGCCTACGACAACGTGTCGGTGATCACGCCGGAAATATCCGACACGCTCTGCACGATCGCCACGGGAGGGACGTTCCGGACCCGGGAACTGTTCACCAACCTCGGCGAGGTCGCGATCACGGTATGCCGGCCGCTCCTCCTGAACGCGATTGAGAACGTCGTGACCCGGCCGGACCTGGCCGACCGAAGCATAATCCTGGAGCTGCAGCCGATCCCCGCCTCCAAGCGCCGCCCAGAGCAGGACGTCCGGCGGTCGCTCGAGCAAGCCCGGCCGCGCCTCCTCGGCGCTCTGCTCGACATGCTCGCCGCGGGGCTGAAGAACAGCGGGTCGGTCCGGCCGCCGGATCTCCCGCGCATGGCCGACTTCGCGATCTGGGCCTCTGCCTGCGAGATCGGCACATGGGAGCCGGGGACGTTCGCGGAGGCCTTCGCGCGCAACGCGGATAACGCCAAGGCGGACATCCTCAACGACGACCCGGTGTATCTGGGACTCTGCGCACTCCTGGCGCGCGAGGAGTCCTGGCGCGGCACCGCAACGGAACTGCTGCAGATGCTTCGCGCGAGCGCACCGGCGTGGTCCGATCTGCCGCCGGACGCCAGAAGACTCGCGGGTCACCTTCGTCGGATCACGCCCGCGCTCCGGGTGACGCAGATTGAGGTGGACTTCCATCGCCTCCCCGGCCCGGAGCGGCGGCGGGTCGTCATCATCTCCCGGCGGAACAAGTCCAGCGAGGACGCCGAGAAAGGCGGGAGTTAAAGCGTCAGCGTCCCTAGCGTCCTCACCGTCCTCGCGTCGCCCGGAGACCGCGAAGCAGGAAAGCAAGCGGATCCAGGCAAGAAGCTGATCTTGAACGAAAAATTGTTGCAGACCGCGATCGGAAGCAGCCTCTTCGGGCCAGGAGGACGCTGAGGACGCTGAGGACGCTGAAACCCGAACTTCTCACGAATCCTTGCGGGCCACCGCCGGCGGCCCAGCATCCAGCCCTGATCCTGTACTGGAGAAAGTATCATGTCGGAACCGATCACGGGAAACAACGCCGCGGCAACGCGGGGCCGGCCATTCGCCCCCGGGAACCCCGGGCGGCCGAAGGGGAGCCGGAACCGGACGTCGCTCGCGGTCGAGCTGCTTCTGGAGGGCGAGGCCGAGCAGCTCACGCGTAAAGCTATCGACCTTGCGCTCGCGGGCGACACCGTCGCCCTGAAGCTCTGCATCGACCGGCTCGCGCCGCCGCGCAAGGATCGGCCAGTCCGGTTCGAGATTCCCGCCTCGAACGCGCTTGCCGACGTGGTCCAGGTTGCCGATGCCGTCATCCGCGCCGTCGCCGATGGCGAGGTCACCCCGGCGGAAGCAGCGAGCGCGATGGCCGTCCTTGAGGGCTACCGGCGCCTTCGGGAAACGGCCGAATTGGAGGCTCGTGTGGCCGCGCTGGAGGCCGGAGCCCGGTGACTAGGGCGCTCCTTCGTCGAGTTGCTCGGCTCGAGGCGGCCAATGCGGCCGATGATCTGGCCTGGGTGCGGAAACTGCCGGACGAGGAGCTATATACACGCGCCGCCTGCCTAGCCGAGCGCCTCGGGATGCCGATGCCGCACAAGTTCATGTCAATCGCACTGCCGTCACAACCTCAGCTAACGAAATTGAAGGTTGAACAATAGCGGACGCCACCCTATCGTGGTGTACTTGCTGTGACCTGCCACTACGTCTTTCCTCCACGTCGCGTTAGAGCTCGGCCTGATTAGGGACAGATGAAGCGTGCACGGTTCACTGAGGAGATGGGGTATTCGGTCTTGACCGCGTGACCTTGTCTGCTCGATGGCGTGCGTAACTGCACGATGTCAGGCCGAATCCGACCAGTGGAGCGCTATGGTCTACGTCGGCGTCGATGTCTAGCTGAGACTCCGTTGCGATTTGCGTGATCGATAGCGGCGGTAAGGTTCTCCGCGAAGGGACTGCGTCAGCAGACCCGCCTTCGACCACTCGTTTTCTCGGGCCCTGGTCGGGCGCGATCGAGCGGGAGGACCTCAAGGCGGGGCCGACCTCGGAGTGGCTGACCGCTAACCTGCTAAAGCTGGGCTTCCCTGCGGTAAGTATGGAAGCGCGTCAGATCAAAGCGGCGCTTTAGGCGATGCCTGTGACGTCCGACCGGAATGATGCCTGCGGAATTGCTCAGGTCGCCAGGACCGGTTGGTCTAAGCCGGTACACGTCAAGAGCATCGACAGTCAACAGGCGCGCGCCCTGGCGGCCGCTCGCAACGATGTCGTTTGTTGTGTTGCAGCTGTTGAACATGTGATCCGAGGAATACTGCGTCCGTTTGGGCTCAAGGCGGGAGTCGTGTCGCGGACGTCGTTCGCCGAAAACGTTCGCGAGCTGGTCGCTGGAGACGCCATGTTGGCGCCGATCATATATCCGCTGCTTGCGGCACGCGAGGCGCTGATGCGGGAGTACGTTCGACTGCATCGTCTCGTTCTAAACTTAATGATGTATGGTCCGCCCCGTCCGTGCAAGGTTCGCGGACGATCCGACGAGAACAGTCTGTGCGAATGTATCCGGCCTCTCGCGAGTGGGCTGCTGTTGCAGCCAGGCCATGATGAGATCCCCGCGCGCTGTTCCCAACTAACTACTTCGTGCAGAAGCACGCTTTTTTGCCCAGGGCTCGCGGTGCCGTCCTCACCTCCTCGAGCCTTACAGTCTGTCGGCCGAAGCCTTTCTTCTCACGCCGTAATGCGACGCTCGTAGAGGGCTCCTGGCCGGGTGAGGATCACCCAGGCGATCCTAGCGACCTGGCAAGCCGATGCAGAACCCCCATTGCGAGAGCTTCAACGGCCGAATGCGCGACGAGCTCCTGAACGAGAGCCGGTTCTTCGGCCTCGACCACGCCCGAGCGAAGGTCGCCGCCAAGGCGGACGACTACAACCGGAGCCGACCTCACTCGGCTCTCGGCTACCGGACCCGGCCGTCTAAGCGGCCAATCTCACTGCAACGGCTAGTCGGCTGCGCAACCCAGACCAGCTCCGCCGATCGACCATTGCTCCACCTGCGCAAGAGTCCGCCGAGACTCTATTCGACGCTGGATGAAGGTTCAGTGGCAGGTCACCCCCGAGGACCATCCCCGAGGGGTGTTTGGGAGCGGCTGGATGGCCTAATACTGGTCAAGCCCACCAATTATCCGCGGAGTGCAAGCTCCTTGCGAGCCTCCCGTAGATCGATCTTGGCGCGCACGCCATGCTTCTCGAGTAGATACAAAAGGTTGGACCCACTCATAAGCGTGATTGGTTTTCCCGAACTAAATCTGTGTGCATCCGGTCCATAGTCCGCAGTTGTTATGAGTATACCCCGAGACGCTCCTTCATGCTGCATAGTACCATAAAGATCCCTCACTGCAGAGACACCCACCGTTTTTGTATACCGCTTCGCCTGGATGACTATTTTGCCTCCCGTGATGGGGTCCGGATCGAAGGCAACGGCATCTACGCCACCGTCACTACTGGACTGTGTTACTTTGACTTCCCCGCCGCGCGATCTAAACTCCATCTCAAATACTTCTCGAACCAAATGCTCGAACTGCTCCCAGTCCATTGCTGCGAGATTGGTCGCATCATCAAGATCTTGTATCGCCCCTTTGGGGTCAATGAACCTTTTATCCTCGCGGTCAATCTTGATTACAGGCGCTATCGGCACCATGGCCGCAAGCGACGACGCAGAAATGCCCTTTAAGCTTTTGAAGCAAGCTTTGGGATCAACGCGAGACAAGTCGATGGATGCAATTTGATCGCGCTGCACCATTATCGACATGATGCAGGCGCGTTCCGTCCGGCCGGTAGCACGATCAAGGAAGGACGCATATCCATTGAAGAACACCTGCTGAACATTCTCATGCACATCTGCGTCTATCAATTCATAGATTGTTCGCAGGCATATTTGATAACATACACTGTCATAGAGAGATTTTGCATCTTTGTCACTGAGGTACGTCTTTTTCAATTCCCCAGTAGTCTGGTTGAAGCGAACCTGCTTGACGTTTGGCAGACTGTCATATGAGGGCAATTCGTAGTCTACCAGGACAGCCTTAGAGGCAATATTGTAATCGATATAAAAGTCTTTTTCGAACATTCCCCCGTAGTCCGATGCGTCTAGCACAATATTAGCATGCTCAATGATCGAATCCGGATCTCCCGAAGCCACCCCGCTCGCAATCAAGTCGATTTTATTGTTAGTTTCGACTTGCCTCGCGAAAAAGTCCGCCTTCTCACGTCCAACTTCTTCCTCGAATACGGACTTAGCTAGATCGTACTTTGCAATTTCAGCATCAAACCTAGTGTCTTCCTGTATTTGACTCTGATTCCAAGCATCGACCGCGGCCGCATATGCCGCGTCGGCATCGCGCATTTTTACTTTCGCCCCGCCAAACAAGCGATCGAAGAAGCCAATTTTCGGCGGAGCAAACTCAGGCTTCTCGATATCTCGGCGCTGCGGGGGGGCGTCGATAAAGATCTTATTGGTTCTGAAGAGCGCGCGGTCTTTCAGAGATTCCCATTCTACTTTGTTGTTCGCAATCAAAGAACTAAATAGTAGGTCCTGCAGCCCCCTAAGCTTCTCATTCGCCTCTATAGTCTCTCGATCCGCCAACTCCCGCCCTGAAATTTGGTAATTTTTTTTCTTCTGCTGCTCAGTTCTTTCATCCCACTGAGCTACTAGGGCGTTGACCTTGCGTTGCAACGACTCAAGGTCGGTCGCGCTTACCTCTTTGTGTGCCTTGATAAGGGTGTTTCCGATATCTACGTAATATCTAAGAATTCGCGTGCCGTCGGCGCTACGCTTGGCGCGCAGCGTTCCGACCTCAATCGCCGCTGTATTCCGTGACGCAATCTTGATTGTGCTCATAGCCCGCCTCTAAGTGCTCGCCCAGGAGTTTGGAAGGTGACAGCTACAAGCGCAAGCGTGTGCGAATACGATGATGAAGAGCCCGATGGCACGCCTGACAAAACTTCCATCTGTTCGAGTTGTTTTTTCAATTTAGCCTTCTGGTGTAGGTTAGAGTACCGAAGATAGCAATACGTGCGGGGTGGTGCTGTCCGACCTACTTTTTCGGACAGATCGGACCCGGGAACGCTGGCTCACCGCGGGGGCCAGCATGATCGCAATCGACACCCTGGTTGATAGTTGGCTTTACCGGATAGGGATCCTATAGGCCCTTGGTGCCGACCACTCTTACGGGGCGCGGTACTATCGACCCGGCGGCTACGCAGAGATTACTGAACGAGTGTAGGCGAGTACCGATGCCTGCCAAGTCAACCGGCGATTCCCGGCCACCTTTCCTCGGCATGCCTAGAAAACAGTGTTACCTCTGCGCCTCTGCTAAATTGCGCGCGGTTCTCATTGGACTGACCGTCCTGATGCTGGTGTCGGGCTCGTCACCGCATTCGCGCCCAACTTGACCGTGCTTATGGTTGTGGTCCATTGGCTCTGGGTCAGAACCGGACCTCCCTGACACTTTCAGTCGTACTCAGCCTGCCTGTACGGGCAGCCAGACGAGGGTACCACTGAGACCGCGCAGCGCCCCCGAGTCAGGCGCGTTGAGGCTGCTCCCAGTCAGAGCTGGCGCCGATAGTGTATAGCGACCGCGCCGTTGCTGAGCGGCTTCGCCGAGATCAGTTCGAGCGTCGCGTACTAGGCAGCCTGCCGTGGTACAGGGTCGGGCCGTCGCCGGCGATCTTAAGGTGGACGAGTACTGATATTCGTCGATCAGATCCAGTCGCTCCAGCTCGGTTGCGAGTTTAGCGCTATCGAGAAGCACGCCGTCTGGAGTCGCGTCCGAAAGCTTTTGTACGCCCGTTCGATGGTCGTCGGCGATACGGTGGCTACTGGCCCACAGGAAGTTTGTTCGCGTTGTACGACGCCACGTACTTCGGTTTGGCGTTCAGCTTTACCGCCCACTCGTTCATCGCCGGCGTCGCCGCCACGCCGCCGCGAGCGACCGCCGGCAAGTAACTCTCCAACGTTTTGTGGGATATGCGGCCCCATAGCATCGCGCCGCGCTCGTCTATAGAGCGGGTGAATAACGCGTGCGTCTCGTCGTCAGTGCTTCCCTCCTCATGGTCGACGCAGCCGTCCAGGGTATCATTCATGCTCAAGGTTGTTAGTGCCACGCGACGAGCTTAAGCGGATTCGGAACTCGTTCCTAAGCCTGCTACTCACCCCCCGTGCGTTCGGTTGCCATGGACTGCAAGGGGCCGCGCTGGTTGACGTCGCCTGCCCGCCACTATCCCAGAGATTGCATCCTCTCGTGATCCGGGCATGATCCCAGAAGCGCGAATCGGGGGCGAAGATGGCAAAACCGTTCTATGTGACGCCAATCTTGAACTCGCCGTATCACGTGCCGACCCGCCATCATTGCCTTGATGAACAAGGGCAGCCCCTCGACCAACCGCCGACACACGGGCGGCGCCGATCCAAGTACCTCACTCCCGTTCCCAAAGCCCGCCGTCGTCGGCCTGAGCAGGCCGAACTTGCGCTGCACACGCAGCAGGGCGAGCCGGGAACCTACAGCGAGAACGCTCTGGTCAACGAGATCAGGGGGCACGTCGCATCCTGGCGGTCGCTTCCCAATCCCAACGACTGGGGAGTCACACCGGCGACGCAGAAGCTGCTTCAGCACTGGCGCCACCACGCCTTCCAGGGGCCGAGGCCGTTCTTCTGCCAGATCGAAGCGGCCGAAACCGCAATCTGGCTGACTGAGGTCGCCCGGACCCAGCGGCGCCATGCCGGCATCATCCAGGAGTTGGAACGGGCGAACGCCGAGGCCAATCCGGAGATCTTCCGGATTGCACTCAAACTTGCCACAGGGGCCGGCAAGACCACGGTGATGGCGATGCTCATCGCCTGGCAGGCGGTCAATGCCGCCCGTTCGCCGGGCTCGAAGCTCTTCTCGCGCGGCTTCGTCATCGTGGCGCCAGGGATCACCATCAAGGATCGGCTGCGAGTCCTCCTGCCGTCTGGAGAGGACAGCTACTACGCGTCCCGCGAACTGGTCCCGCCGGACATGATGATCGACCTGCAGAAGGCCAAGATCGTCATCACCAATTATCACGTCTTCCAGCACCGCCGGGTGCTGGACACCAACCAAACGGGCGAGCGACTGCTCCAGGGCAGGACGGGAACGCCGATCGAGGTAATGGAGAGCGAGGGCGATATGCTTCGCCGAGCCTGCGGCGAGCTCCTGACGCTCAAGAACGTCGTCGTCCTCAACGACGAGGCCCACCACTGCTATCGTGAGCGAACGGGTGAGATCGAGGAAAAGGAACCGCTGAAAGGCGACGACCTCGCCGAGGCGAAATCGAACAACGAGGCGGCGAGGCTCTGGATCTCCGGACTAGAGGCACTGAAGCGCAAGGTCGGCGTCCGGACCGTCTACGATCTCTCGGCCACGCCGTTCTTCCTGCGCGGATCTGGGTACGCGGAAGGCACGCTCTTTCCGTGGGTCGTCTCTGACTTCTCGCTGATCGACGCCATCGAGTGCGGGATCGTGAAACTGCCGCGCGTGCCGGTCTCGGACAACTCGGTCGCGAACGACATGCCGGTGTTCCGGAACCTTTGGGACCACATCGGCAGATCCATGCCGAAGAAGGGCGCCGGCAAGGCGGGTGACCTCGATCCACTCAACATCAACCCGATCCTGCAGAACGCCCTGCAGTCCCTCTACACCCTCTATGTCGAGGAGAACGAGGCCTGGCAGCGGGCGGGCATCCGCGTGCCTCCTGTCTTCATTGTCGTCTGCAATAATACGGCGACGTCTAAGCTCGTTTACGAGTGGATCGCTGGGTGGGAGCGGGTCGGTGAGGACGGTGAAAAGCGCTTCGTCCACAACGGCCACCTCGACCTGTTTCGGAACTACGATCAGAACGGCAATCCAATGCCGCGCATGAACACGCTCCTGATCGACAGCCAGCAGTTGGACTCCGGCGAAGCACTGGACACCAACTTCCGCGCTGCCGCCGAGGTCGAGATCGAGCGTTTCCGGCGCGAGAAGGCTGAGCGTGAAGGGGCCGAGGCCGGCAATCTGTCCGATGCCGATCTCCTGCGCGAGGTGATGAACACCGTCGGCCGCGAAGGCCGGCTCGGCGAGCAGATCCGCTGCGTCGTCTCGGTGTCCATGCTGACCGAGGGCTGGGACACGAACACCGTGACGCATGTTCTCGGCGTGCGCGCCTTCGGCACGCAGCTTCTCTGCGAGCAGGTGATCGGGCGCGGCCTCCGCCGCCAGTCCTATGCGCTCGGAGACGAGGTCGACGCCGAGGGCAACCGCCTGTTCGAAGCAGAGTATGCCGACATCCTCGGCATCCCCTTCGACTTCGCCACCGAGCCGCAGAAGGTGACGAAGACGCCACCGAAGCCCGTGACCCGCATTCAGGCTATGCGGGACCGCGCGATGCTATCGATCCGCTTTCCCCGGATTGCGGGATACCGCACCGAGTTGCCGGACGACCGCCTTACAGCGACTTTCACCGACAACTCGGTCTACCGTCTGACACCGGCGGAGACCGGGCCTTGCACGACACGGCTCGAAGGGCTCGTGGGCGAGGGGGTGGACCTCACGCCGGACGTCCTCGACGAGATGCGGCCCGCCTCCATTTCGCTCCATCTCACCAAGCGACTGATCGAGAAGTATCTCGCGCAAGTCGGGGAACCGGTGCCCTACCATCTGACCTACAAGGTCCAGCCGATCGTTCGGCGCTGGATCAAGGACTGCCTTGTCCTTGAGGGTGGCACAAAGGCGGGCATGCTGACCTACGCCGAGATCGCCGATCGCGCCGCCGAGAAGATCTATCATGCGATCGTTCACTCTGTCGGCGGTGCAGGAGAGCCGGTCGTTCGCGTGCTCCTCGATCCCTACAACCCCGCGGGCGTCACCGATCACGTCGGTTTTATCACAACAAAGACCAAGCTATGGAAGACCAGCGAGAACAAGTCCCACGTCAACTACGTCGTCGGCGACAGCGACTGGGAACTCGAGTTCGCCCGTGTCGTCGAGGAACACCCGGCCACGCTCGCCTATGTGAAGAACCAGGGCCTCGGTCTCGAGGTGCCCTATCGCTTCGGCTCGGAGACGCGGCGCTATCTGCCGGACTTCATTGTGAAGGTCGAGGATGGCCACGGCCCGGACGATCCGCTGTATCTGATCGTCGAGATTAAGGGTTTCCGGGGCCTCGATGCCGAGCTCAAGGCCGGCACGATGGAGACGCTCTGGGTCCCCGGCGTGAACCGGATCGGCGCTTATGGACGCTGGTCGTTTGCCGAATTGCGTGAGCCGTTCGCAATGCAGGACGCTTATGCCGAACTGATCCGGAGTTTATCCGCCGGTTCAGCCATACCCGCTACCAACGAGGCAGCCTGATCATGGCCGAGGCGACGTTCCAGACCAACCCGGTCTACTTGCATCAGCTCCTCAAGGATTGTCATGACGGCAAGATCCAACTCCCGGACTTCCAGCGGAGCTGGGTCTGGGACGAGGACCGCATCAAGAGCCTGATCGCTTCCATTTCCCGCGCCTTCCCGGTGGGGGCGCTGATGACGTTGAAGACCGGCGGCACGGTCAACTTCAAGCCGCGCCCGATCGAAGGCGCGCCGGACGGGATCGGTCCGGATCGGGCGGAATCACTCCTTCTCGACGGGCAGCAGCGCACAACGTCCATGTATCAGGTGGCGCTGCGCGGACAGGTCGTGCGCACCATGACGCCGAAGCACAAGCCGGTTGACCGTTGGTTCTATCTCGATATCCGCAAATGCCTCGATCCCTCCGTCGACCGAGAAGAAGCAATCCTGTCCATGCCGGCAGACAAGATCCTGCGGTCGGACTTCAACCGAACGACGCTCCTTGATCTGTCCACGGATGAGCAGGAGTTCGAGGCGCTGATGTACCCCGTCTCCAGGGTATTTGCCTGGAACGAATGGAACAATCGCTTTCTGAGATATGCAATCACGAGTGGACGTGAGTCCTTGCTCCCGATCATCACCGAGTTCTTCGAACAGGTGATCCAGAATTTCGCGCAGTATCAGGTGCCTGTAATCGCCCTTGCATCCTCGACCAGCAAGGAGGCTGTCTGCACCGTGTTCGAGAAGGTCAACACGGGCGGCAAGCCGTTGGATGCCTTCGAACTGGTCACGGCCATGTACGCGGCCGAGAACCACGAGCTTCGCAAGGACTGGTACGGCAAAGGTGGCGAAAAAGGCCGTCAGCACCGGTTCGTCGAGACGCTGAGATACGGCGGGCAGGACAAGGGTATCATCGCGGAGGTCTCCAACACCGACTTCCTCCAAGCGGTGTCGCTCTTCCACAACCGTGACCGGCGCCGACAGGCAGAGGCGGCTGGCAAGCAGGGCAAGGAACTGCCCTCGCTCGCGCCGACGCGTCAGGCCATCCTCAACCTGCCGCTGCAGGCCTACAAGGCCTACGAGACCGTCGTGGAGAAAGGCTTCGTCCAGGCGGCGAGATTCCTGCACAAACTTCATATCTACAGGGTCTTCGATCTACCCTACCAGTCGCAGCTCGTGCCCCTTGCCGCCATTCTCGCCGATCTCGGCGACGCGGCCGAACCGGCCGCCAACCATGCCAAGCTGGTGCGCTGGTATTGGAACGGCGTCTTCGGGGAACTCTACGGCTCCACTGTGGAAAGCCGCTTCGCCCGCGACTTCATCGAGGTGCCAGCCTGGGTGCGGGGCGAGGGCGACCTCCCCTCCACCATCCGCGAGGCAACCTTCCGGGCCGATCGCCTGAAGACCATGCGCATGCGCCTGTCCGCTGCCTACAAGGGCGTAAACGCACTGCTGATGAAGGAGGGTGCGATCGACTGGCGATCCGGCCAGAAATTCGATCACACGGTCTTCTTCGGCGAGGCGGTCGACATCCACCACATCTTTCCGAAGGACTGGTGCCAGAAGCGCGGCCTGAAGCCGGAGGTGTTCGACAGCATCATCAACAAGACGCCCCTTGCCTACCGCACCAATCGCATCATCGGTGGAGCGGCGCCCTCGGCCTATCTGGCGCGGCTGGAAGCCGGCGGCAGCGACGGCCCCGGGGTGCCGGCGCCGGAACTCGACGCGAGCCTCGCGTCCCACCTGATCGATCCCGCCTTGCTGCGGGCCGACCGTTTCGAGCGCTTCATGGACGACCGGCAGATGCGGCTTCTTTCGCTCATCGAGTCGGCCACCGGCCAGGCTGTGTATCGAGATATGGAGGCGAGCGGCTCCGCGGAGGACGAGACCGACGACGAGACGCTGGAGTCCGAACTCACCATGGAGGCGGCGGAATGACGGACAAGAGGGAGGTCTGGGCGGAGCTGACGCCGAAACTCCGCCTCGCATTCTGGAAGCGGGTTATGCTTCGTCCGGAGAACCGACGCGAGTACGAGTGGGGCAAAGCGACCGGCGATGAATTGCGATTTCACGACCACGACGGCCTCGGCTTCACCGTCGCCATGACGATCGGGGCCGACTATGTCAGCGTCTACATCCGCGATCGCGACCACAAACGTCCAGCCCGTGCCCGCAAGCGTCTGATGGAGCATGCAGCCGAGCTGGAGGAGATGCTGGGCGCGCCCCTGCTCGCCGAGGGCGATACCGAGTATTTCTTCCGTCGGAAGTTTCCCACCGACCTTCGCGACGAAGCCAATTGGGACGAGGCCGGCGCCTTTCTCATCAAGGCGGCGGCGGAGGCCGACGCCGCATTGGAAGCCCTCTTCAAGCCGAGACACTGATGGCCCGCAGCCCCAAGCCTTCCGAGAAGTCCGTCGAGACGCTCACCCACGGCGAGAAGCGCCTCAACAACCCGACGGCCGAACTCGCCTCGTTGTTCGAGCAGCAGGCGGAGATGGACGGGGACCTGGACCGGACCATGCGGGTGCCGCGCGACCGGCCGCTGGCTGCGGGCGAGACGCGGCTGCGGGATCCGGACCTTGATCCGCAGATCGTCTGGAACAACGCCAAGGTCCGGCTCACCCAGGCGCAGATCAAGGCGCTGATGCGGGGCGAGGCGATCGACCTTGCCGAGGCGCAGCTGACCTGGAAGGGCAAGGACCGGCAGGACTGGTCGGACCTCGTGGTCAACGCCCCTCCGCTCTACATCCAGGAGAAGGTGCACCCGAAAGCGATCATCGACGATCTGAAGCGGCGCGCGAAGGCGAAGAAGCAGGCGAAAACCGACGCTCCGGACCTGTTCGCCGACTTCAACGGCCTCGCCGATCCCGAGGCGGTGACCGAGTTCTACCAGCACTCCAAGCACTGGCAGAACCGGATGATCCTCGGCGACAGTCTGCAGGTGATGGCCTCGCTCGCCGAGCGCGAGGCGCTGCGCGGCAAGGTGCAGTGCATCTACTTCGACCCGCCCTACGGGATCAAGTTCAACTCGAACTGGCAGGTCTCCACCCTCAGCCGCGACGTCAAGGACGGCAAGGCGACGGACATCTCCCGCGAGCCGGAGCAGGTGAAGGCCTTCCGCGACACGTGGAAGGACGGGATCCACTCGTATCTGACGTATCTGCGGGATCGGCTGGCGGTGGCGCGGGAGCTGCTGACGGAGAGCGGAAGCATCTTAGTCCAGATTGGGGATGAGAACGTGCACCGGGTCCGAGCGATTTTGGACGAGGTTTTCGGTGATCAGAACGCTGTAGCACTCATTGCCTTTACAAAAAGCTCAGGTTCAACGAGGGAGTTTCTTGGTGGATCATTTGATTACATTATACTATACGCTAAAAATAAACAACATCTAAAGCTACGCTCACTGTTTCGCCTTAAGGAGGCAGGCGGAATTGGGGCCTCAGGCTACACATACTTACAAGAAACATCAGGGGCTCGCCGTTCTGCTAGTCCTGAAGAAGTGACAGAGCTGCCCCCTGGAGCGCGCCTCTACACGCGTGACAACTTGACTAGTCAAAGTATCGGTCGTGATAAAGGTGAAGGTGCCGCTAGTTGGTTTCCCGTTCAGCTCTCCGGTCATACATATCGACCCTCCGAAAAAGGTCGATGGAAGACTAACGCACAAGGAATGAGCCGGCTTCTGCGTGCAAATCGTCTCGAGGCTGCAGGAAATACGCTCCGTTATGTCCGGTTTCTAGACGATTTTTCCGCGCGGCGAGCGCCACCTCGGCCGCGATCTCGGCAGCGGCCAAACTCCCCTCGGCGTCTTCGAGCATCAGTTCCAGCTGCTCGAGCCTGCGGCCGCGTTCGGACGAGGTCCCGAATGAGCTGGTCCCCATTCCACGGACAGATTGGCTGCGTTGCTATGCTTGGTCCTTCACCTTGTTAAGCCGCCAGCTTGATGCCGTCGAAGCCCTGGGGACCTCCTTCGGCGTCCGTCCGCCCAGGGCCGAGTGTGGCCGTGAGCCGTTGTAGTAGGTCACCCACCGTCCGAGCCCGGCGCGGGCTTCCGATCCCGTCTCGTAGGCGTGGAGATAGATGCACTCGTATTTCAGGGACCGCCAAAGGCGCTCGATGAAGACATTGTCCATCCAGCGGCCCCGGCCGTCCATCGACACCCGAACGCCGGCCTCGATGAGGATCTCCGTGAAGCGTGGGCTGGTGAACTGGCTACCCTGATCGGTGTTGATGATCGTCGGGCGCCCGAACCCGGCCATCGCCTCTTCCAAAGCCTCGATGCAGAAGTCGGTGTCCATCGTGTTGGACAGTCGCCAGGCCAGAACCCGCCGGCTGTACCAGTCCATGATGGCGACGAGGTAGAGAAAGCCCCGCCTCATCGGGATGTAGGTGATGTCGGCACACCAGACCTGATCCAGCTCGGCGATGGTCATGTCGCGCAGCAGATACGGCCAGATGCGGTGTTGCGGGTGCCGTATCGTCGTCCTCAGCCGCTGATAGACTGCCGCGAGCCCCATCCGAGCCATCAGCCGTCGAACACGCTTGCGGCCGACGACATGACCGACACGGCGAAGATGCCGGGCCATCTGTCGGGACCCGTACCACGGCGTCTCCATGAACTGCTCGTCGATCGCCCTCATCAGCGCCAGATTCTCCGGCTTCTCGACCCGTGGCCCGCCGTAGTAGGTCGACCGGCCGATGCCGACGAGGGCGCACTGCCGGCTGATCGGCAGCGTCGGATGGTCCGGCTCGATCATCTCCCGCCTCCGCCCAGCGCTCATCGACCGGAGGCTCGTCGCAAAAAATCGCGTTCGACCACGAGCTGGCCGATCTTGGCGTGGAGCTGGTCGATATCCGCATCCCGGGCGGTCTCGGCAGCCTCTGCCTTCCCGGAGAATACCCCAGCCATCCCCTCGACAGCCTGCTTTTTCCAGGCGTTGATCATCGTCTGATGGACGCCGTGCTTGGCGGCCAATTGCGCCACGGTCATCTCGCCCCGGATCGCCTCAAGGGCGACCTTCGCCTTGAACTCCGCGGAATACCGCTTCCTTTTTCCCGTCATCGGGTCTGTCCTCTCTCAGCCGAAACCAAGCTTAGCGGACTGTCCGGATTTCGGGGACCAGCTCAGAACGCCTGCCGGCGCAGCCGGGCGATCTCCAGCCGGAGCTTCTCGATGAGTAGTCGCTCACCGGCCCGGACCCGCTCGACGGCCAGCCGCGCCTCCCGCTCCGCGAGGATCATCGCGTGCGCGGCGGCAAGATCCAGGGGAAGGTCGGGTGCGTCGGTCACGCTTGCGATTCTGCCACAAAGCAGAGCTGAAGCAACGGCTTATCTTATCCGGCCGCGGTCGGGCGCCACGTCTTCTGCGGCATCCGCCAGTCGATCCCTTCCAGCAGATAACCGAGCTGGCCGGCCGTGATCGTCACCATCCCGTCGGCGGTCGACGGCCACAGGAACCGGCCGCGGTCCAGCCGCTTGGAGAACAGGCACATGCCCTGGCCGTCATGCCAGAGGATCTTGATCAGGTCGCCCCGGCGCCCTCGGAACACGATCAGATGACCCGAATGCGGGTCGCGCTTCAGCGTCTCCTGGGCGATCAGCGCCAGGCCGTCGAAGCCCTTGCGCATGTCGGTGCGGCCCGTCGCAAGCCAAACCCGGACGCCGCTCGGAACCGGGATCATCGGCCGCTCAGGACATCAAGGACACGACGCAGCGCATCGGCATCGACGTCGCGATCGACGCGAACTCGTCGACCACGGCCGAGGTCGATCTCGATCAACCCCGTCGCACGGCGGGAGCGCTCCGGTCCGCAATCCGTGGCGCCTGCCTTTGCCGCGTCGTCGCCCTCGATCGTCACCGGAAGCAGAGGCGGACCGTCGCCGGCGCCGCCGAGCCGCCCTTCGCGAACCTGACGGCGCCACGTGAACACCAGGCTGGGACAGACGTCGTTCCGCCGGGCCACGTCGCTGACCGTCTCGGACCCGCCGAGCGTCTCCGCCACGATCCGCGCCTTCTCCTCGTCCCGCCACCGCCGACGGCGTTCAGCCCCGAGCACTTCGACCTTCATCGACCCGGTCACCTTAAATCTGCACTTAAGGTCGAACCTTCCTCGTCGCGCAGAAGCGCACAAGGCGGTGCTCGCCGGAGGCTTACCCTCGAGCCGGCGGACCTCGTTGGCGCCGATGACATCGTCGTCGACACGAACGGCTTCCTTCCCGCCTTCGCTCATCAACCGCCTCCATCAAAACACGAGGCTGGGCGACAGCCCGTGACGACGGGCAACATAGCTGATCGACATGCCGGGCTGCATCGTCTCGGACACCACGGCGAGCTTCTGCTCGGTCGTGAAGTGCCGACAACGGGCAACACCGGTGATCACTTCCACCTTCGAGAAGGTCTCGAACATAGGCGTATACCTAGGACTGTGCCTAGGTCCTCCGCATAAGGCTGGTGTCCGGTCAAAACGGGGACTACTTCACTCGGTCGTTCGCCGGCCGCCGCTCTCGACGAAGAGGTGCGTCATGGATTGCACGCTCCGCTTCGGCGTAGTGATCCCCACCGCCTTAACGAAGTGCCGCCGGAGAGAATGCCGTCGAGCACGTCGGCGCGGCCCCCGGGCGCGAACGCCCGTAGCTCTGCGATGTTCATGATGTCTCCTGGAACTGCGGCAGTTGCCTGTCGATCGGCGCCGGGTAGGCTTTCGTTAAGCGTCGCGACGCAGGATCATAGCGGCGCCCGTCATCTGTCCCCTGCACTAGGCGCCCCGAAGAGCCGCTGTGCCCCACTGTGCGCGGCGGCTCTTCTATTTTCAGCAAACTGGACAGTTGCCGCCCCCCCCCGCCGCCTTTCCCGCTCAATAGCGGAACGCGCGGCCGATCGATAGATCGTCAGCAAAAATTGCACCGGAAGGTCAATACAGACTATCTGCGCCCTTCCAAGTTATGTATTCGGCTGCTGCAAGCTGACGGCATACCTGCAAACGGCAGCTCCAGATGCTGCCCTGGAGCACTGATACCGGAGCGCTGTTCGAGACAGATGAGTATCTGCTAGTCAGTCAGCGTTTGTCTTACCCGCCGGCCGAGATCAGATGCCGAGAATGGCTTTCCGATCAAGTTGACACCTGGGTCCAGTCGCCCATGATGGACGATGGCATTTGCCGTGTAGCCTGTAGTGTAAAGGACCCGCAGCCCCGGCCTACGTTTTGTGGCGGCCTCTGCTAGCGCGCGACCGCTCATCGACCCGCCGAGCACCACATCCGTAAAGAGCAGCGCGACATCGGGGTGTTGCTCGATGAGAGCGAGACCGCTCGGCCCGTCTGCGGCCTCGACTACCCGATAGCCAAGCTCGGCAAGAGCCTCGACCGACTGCGCCCTCAGTTGATGCTCGTCCTCTACGACCACTATCAGCTCTCCCTCTCCACGCGGGGTGGCACTCTCCTGGGGAGCAGCCTCATAGCTCGGTGCAGCATCGTCTATTAGCCGTGGTAAATATATCTTCACCGTCGTGCCATGATCAACTTCGCTGTAGATCTTTACGTGACCGTTTGATTGCCGAACGAAGCCGTAAACTTGGCTAAGCCCGAGGCCGGTACCCTTACCGGCCTCCTTGGTGGTGAAGAACGGCTCGAATACTCGGTTTACGGTAGTCTGGTCCATACCGGTCCCGGTATCCGAGACTGCGATCAAGACGTATTGCCCGGCTGGCACCGGCTCTGGCAGCTTGTCCACGTAGGTTTCCTCTAGCCGTGTATTCGCAGTCTCGACTGTCAACTTGCCGCCCGAAGACATAGCGTCACGTGCATTGACGGCAAGGTTGAGGATAGCGCTTTCCAACTGGTTTGGATCGGCTTTGGTGCGCCATAAGCCGCGGGCTAATACGGTCTCCAGCGCGACAGGCTCACCAAGGGTTCGCTTAAGGAGCTCGGCCATACCATTTACGAGCTGGTTAGCATCGATTGGCTTTGGGTCCAGTGGCTGGCGACGCGAGAATGCAAGCAGTTTCTGGACCAACGCCGCGGCTCTGTTAGCGCCGTGCAGCGCGTTCTCCACCGCCCGACGCAGGCGGGGCTGTTCCTCTGGCATTCGTTGCTGGAGCGTGTCCAAGTTCATGATAATGATTGTGAGAAGATTGTTGAAGTCGTGCGCGATGCCGCCCGTGAGCCGTCCCACGGCCTCCATCTTTTGTGCCTGGCGAAGCATTTCCTCGGCTTTCAAACGCTCGGCGACTTCATCGGCTATGCGCCGCTCGAGCGTCTCATTAAGGGCTTTCAGCTCTCCCGCAACCCGTTCCGCCTCGCGCTGGGCGAGGAGTAGTTCCCGCTCATAGGTCCGCCGGTCAGTAGCATTGAACAAGGTGATGCGGGTCGAGACCGGCCTTCCCTCTACGCCAAGTTTACGCACTGCGTTGAATAGCACGGGCAGGTGCTGCTCATCAGCGCAGCGCACCTCAAGCGCAATCTCGTTGACGAAGCCCTGCATATCGAGGAGGGGCGCGATCTGGGTTTCGTAGAAAATCCGCCCGCCTTGTGTCAGCAGATCCTGGACTCGTTTACCGAGAAGACTATCGGGAGCATAACCAGTCCAATCTGTGAAGGTCTGATTGACGCGTACAATCCGTCCGTCCGGTGTTGCTGTGAGATAGCCGCACGGAGCTTCCTCGTAGAGCTCCTCGGCCGTCTCGATAAGCGCTGCCGGATCGAAGTTCACGTTGCCTCCGCCCTTGTCAGTGAGGGCTTGTGAAGGAAGTTCCTGATTACCGCGATGGTCTCCTCTGGGGCACTGAGATTTGGACAGTGGCCCGTCGCCTGCAAGAGCACCAGTTCACTGCCGGGAATGTTCTCGTGGACGTAGCGGCCTACGGCCTCCGGGGCGATTACGTCGGCGGCGCACTGAAGTATGAGGCAGCGGGCGCGGAGCCTCGGCAGGTCCTGGCGATTGTCGGACAGGAAAGTAACACGCGCGAAATGCTTGGCCACCTCCGGGTTGGTCCGGCAGAAGCTGTTAGTGAGCTCCTCGCCGAGTTCCGGGCGGTCTGGCCGTCCCATGATCATCGGCGCCATGGTGGCGGACCAGCCGAGGTGGTTGCTGTCGAGGGTATCGAGCAGACCCTCGATGTCCTCGCGGTCGAAGCCGCCGGTGTACCCATTATCGTTGATATAGCGGGGCGAGGGACCGACCATGACAAGGCTTTCGAACCGCTCCGGCTCACGGACTGCTGCAATGAGGCCGATCATGGCGCTAACCGAGTGGCCGACGAACACAGTGTCGGTAAGGTCAAGCGTCCGGTAGATTTCCAGAACATCCTCTGCGTAGCCAGCGAGCGTGCTGTAGCGAGTTCGATCAAAGGCGCTAGGGTCGGATTTGCCGTGGCCAACGTGGTCAAAGAGCACCACCCGGTATCGTTCCTCGAAGGACGGGGCCACTAAACGCCACATGTTCTGGTCGCAGCCATAGCCATGGGCAAACACCATGGTGCGCTCGCCCCGTCCGGTCACTTTCACATTGTTGCGCTCTAGGATGGTTGTCATCCGCTCTCCAATCCGACAGCACGACTCGTCGTTCTGACATACGTGGAAAGCTGTACGTTAGGCCAGCCCGAAACGTACTCTCACCTAAACATCTGGCCATCAGCTGCCGAGAGTACACGCTTCGCAACCTGCGTCAGGCGATCCCTCGATCGCTGGTTTTCTCGGGCCGTGGTCAGGCGCGATCGAGCGGGTGGGCCTCGAGGCGGGGCCGACGTCGGAGTGGCTGACCGCCAATTTGCTGAAGCTGGGCTTTCCCGCTGTGAGCATGGAAGCGCGCCAGGTCAAGGCAGCGCTCTCTGCGATGCCTGTGAAAACGGATCGGAACGACGCCCGCGGCATTGCTCAAGTGGCCAGGACTGGATGGTTCAAGCCGGTCCACGTCAAGAGCATCGACAGTCAGCAGGCGCGCACCCTCACCGCCGCTCGCAAGCACGTCGTTCGTTCTGTTGCCGCTGCTGAACATGTCATTCGAGGGTTGCTGCGTCCCTTCGGGCTGAAGGTAGGAGTGGTGTCGCAGATATCGTTCGCCGCACGTGTCCGCGATTTGGTCGCAGGAAGACGCCATGTTGGCTTCGATCATGGAGCCGCTTCTCGCCGCACGCGAGGCGCTGATGCGGGAGTATGCCCGACTGCATCGCCTTGTACTGAAGAGTGTCCGCGGTGACGCCGCCTGCCGCCGCATGATGACGATGCCAGGAATAGGTCCAATCTCCGCGTTGACGTTCCGCTCGACCGTCGACGACCCCCATCGGTTCCGACATTCCCGATCAATGGGTGCCTACCTCGGACTCACTCCGCGCCGGGACCAATCCGGAGAGGTTGACCGGGTGGGGCGAATTACAAAGGTGGGCGATGGACAGACGCGTACGGCTCTGTTCGAGGCTGCGAACGTCGTCCTGAGGCCATCGACCCG
>NZ_JACDIS010000008.1 GCF_013839525.1 Chthonobacter rhizosphaerae | reverse complement strand
GGCAAAGGCGGCAACTCGATTGTAAGACCCCATGTAGCCCAGCGCGACTAGGTCAGCATGCAGTTGCTTCACTGACCGTCGCTGCTTGCGCGACTTCGCCATCTCAGCGCGCAGCCACGCCGCGAGCTTGTCCGCAAATGGGTCGAGCCTGCTTGGTCGCTCCGGCACCGCGAACTTCGGCTC
Organism: Chthonobacter rhizosphaerae; assembly: GCF_013839525.1. Taxonomy (GTDB): domain Bacteria; phylum Pseudomonadota; class Alphaproteobacteria; order Rhizobiales; family Pleomorphomonadaceae; genus Chthonobacter; species Chthonobacter rhizosphaerae. The sequence continues at coordinate 231,578 of NZ_JACDIS010000008.1, read as the reverse complement.
AATAATGCCGGCCTTCAAATACTTCCTGATCGTGTTCCGCGACAAACCCGTCCGGCGGGCAATCTCCCGGATCGGCAGCTGCTCCCGCAAGGCAATCCGGCGGATGACATTCAAAAGTCCCATGTGGATCACTCCAGTGCCCCCGCCGCTCGCCGCGTTCGGGGAAGGCCATGGGTCAAATCTCACTGGAAATTACGCGCTATCCCGGGTCAGCTCCGGGTGGAAATCAACATCGGTTCTCCTCCGTGTTGCGTGTGTTGATGACCAGGGCCGCGCGGGTCGTCAGGAGTCCCCTCGGCGCGCCCCCGTCATCGGCCCCTTGGCAACCAGGAGTTCCTCGAAATAGGTCCGCACCATCGGGTCGGCGCTCGCGTTGCCCCTTGCTCAGCGACGGTCACGACCGGGTCGAAGCCGTCTCGGTGAAGATCCCGAAGGGTTGCCTCTATCCGCTGTTCCGCAAACCCCTAGACGACAGCGGCGGCGACCGCGTGGTAACGGCTCTTGGGGTCGGGATGAGCGACCACCACCAAAGCTTTTAAGGCCACTTCGGGGCGCTCCGGAGCGCGTGCCTGGACTTTTGCATGAAGGTGGTTCACTGCATCGTTAGTCGCTGCCTCTGATGCCTCTTCAGGACTCCGCCCCTTCGTCCCCAGCGGGTTGGGTCGACGGAAGCAAGACTTTCACCTTCAGGCCTTCGTTGGACCATTCCCGGGTGATCGAACCCCCGAGCGTGTCGCGGACCGTCCGTTCTAGGAGGAGGGATCCGAAGCCGTTGGAGCCGAGGCATTCCGGTTGTTTCGTCCGCTCGGCCCAGTCGATATTGAGATCGTGACTTTCCATGCGCCAGGACACTGAGACATTCCCGTTCCTGAGGCCGCCGTACTTGCGGGCGTTGGTCGCGAGCTCGTGGAGCACCAAGGCTAGCGCGGACGCGCGGTCGAGCGGTAGCTTGATGTCTGGACCGGATACCGTGACCTGATGCTCGGCGTCAGCAAACGGTTTCAGCACCGTGCGGACCAGATCGGCGATCGCAACGAGGTCGCGCCGTCCAGTACCGTCCACCAGCGGGCGGACCAGGGCATGGGAGGCGGCGAGGGCTTGCAGGCGCCCCCGAACAGCATCGGCAAGCTCGCCGGGGGTCGCACTGCTCCTAGCGCTCACCGCCACGATCCCGTCTGCAATGGCGAAGACGTTCTTGATCCTGTGGTCCATCTCTCGCAGGAGCAGTTGCCGGGTCTCCTCCGCGGCCTTGCGTTCTGTCACGTCGAGAATCGTGCCGAGCAGCCGGACCGTAACCGTCTTTCCGTCCCGCTCGCCATACATCATCCGGCCACGCCCCGTAATCCAGGACATCGATCCGTCCGGCCGCACCACCCTGTGCTCGACGGTGAGCCGCCCTCCAGACGCCGGGTTCATCAAGGAGCTCACGGCTGCGAGCACGCCGTCCCGGTCTTCGGGATGGATGGCGTCGCGCCAGAACTCGAAGGAGGGCTCGACCCCTTGCGGGAGGCCAAATATCCGCCTCTGCCGTTCCGACCAGAACACCTTTCCGGTCTGGACATCCCACTCCCACATCCCGAGGTCGGTTGCCTCCACGGCCAATTCGAGGCGCTCAAGATTCCGAAGCGTTTCGGCTCGGGAATCCTCGGCCTTGCGCCGGGCCTCAACCTCCGCTGTGACGTCCAGTCCAAGCGACAGAACGCCTACGTTCTGTCCCCCCTCGTCCTGGAGCGGCAGGATGTGCAAATTCCAGATCCGCCCCTCGAACGGGTCCTTGACCTCCTCGCGGTGCCACGGCATCCCGCCCGTCCTCACCTCGTGGAGGATTGGACCCCAGACGACAGCCGCATCGGCTCCGAGTGCGTCCGTCAGCGTCAAGCCGACAATGGGGTCGCTTCTTCCTACTGCCGCCCGGTAGGCTCGGTTCGCGAAAGCGTACCTGTGCTCCGGGCCGTGGATGACGGCCAATGTCACCGGGACGTTCTCAAGGAGCACCGCAAGCGAGGCGTCCGCCAGCCCGCCATCGGCGGAGCCGATGCGCAGTCGCTTGCGAAGGTCGAGCCCCCAGTCGACGAAGCTCATGGATCCGATCCTTCGATGAAACTGCTGCGGTCCGCGGCGCGGCCACATTCGAACACTTTACACGGGCGAGGCTCAGGTTGCGATACGGCGAGCCGTCACGCACTTCACGGTGTCGTGGTCGGTTAAATTCCGCGTAACAGGGCGTAACGACAGCGAAGCCACGTAAGCGCTCTTGGTCTGCCCTGGCGCTTTGCGGCCATGCTGCCTGACAAATCGCTCGACCTCGTAGGCATATGATTAACCCAATTCTGAACGCCGGAGATCTGTTGCAGTTTGCATGGCGTAAGCTGGCTCGCAATGGGAGGAACGCAGATGCATCAGCTTATTTACTTCAGCCGGAATACCATGTCGGGCGACCTGCTCAAGGGCCTCAAGGAAATCCTTGGTGTCTCCCAGCGTAACAACCAGCGGGATGGGGTCACCGGATCGCTCATCTTCGACAAGGTTTGGTTTCTACAGATCCTCGAAGGAAATCTTGAGATAATTCAGGCAACATACAAGCGGATCGAAAAAGATTCTCGACATCGCGAAGCGACGGTGATGACGGTCCGCCCACTGATCCAGCGTCAGTTTCCCGACTGGGGAATGGGTGGCTTGCTGCGTTCGCCTGACGTCCAGGAAATCTTCCTCAGCCATGGCATCGGTGGAGAGATGGATCCCCGCAAGCTTCACGCCGCCACTGTTGTCGACCTTGCTCTCGACCTGAAGGCCTTCGATCAACGTAAGCGCTCCGACATTTGCAAGGCATCCTGAGCGCCGGAACCGTTTCCTGATCGCGTCGAATTGTCTGGCTTGCTGCCGCGGATCAATCTTTGCCGCGGAGCGAGGCCGCTGCGAACTGAAGGGAGCGTGGGACCAACCCACGCTTCTTCTCGTATCCGCCCGCATGTCCCGCTTCCGCCCAGCTCTCTGACACATAGCCTAGGTGCTGCAGACGCTAGAGCGGCTGGGCAGTTCCGGCGTTCAGCTTGGATTAGCGATCGTGCTGCATTCTTGTGTCATGTACGGAAACTGGATCATCGAGCGCATGAGAGCGGCTGATCGCAGAAAAGCCGAGGAGCGGGACTGCAGGATGTCCTTGCTGCCTGCGGTTCTAGCCCATGGTCAGTTCGGTCACCTGCCGCCGACGCAGGAAAAGGATCAAAACTTCCTAACGGAGGAGCGGCTCCGACTGGCCGTCGAGGCCTCCGGTCTTGCGGTATGGGAATTTGACCTTGCCACCGGGAAGCCAGTCTGGTCACGTGAGCTCAAATTGCTGATGGAATGGCCGGAGGTCCTGCCGGTCATGGACGAGGTATTCTGGAACATCGTTCACCCCGAGGACCGCGACATAGTTGTTGCAGCCTATGACGCGATGCTTGGGGGAGACGCTCAGGGCTACCATCTCGAGTATCGCTACGTCCTGCCGTTGTCTGGGCGCACTCTGTGGGTCGCCGAGTGGGCGCGCCTCGTCCGGGACAGTGACGGGCTCCCGATTCGCGTCGTCGGCGCCGTGAAGGATGTGTCGAAGCGGATCGAGGCGGAGGAGAGGCTCCGGTTGGCAGCCGAACACGACGCCCTCACCGGTCTTTATAACCGCGCAGCATTCAAGGAGCGGCTCCGGCAGGCATGCGACGCGGGACATGAATATAGCCTCGTGCTTGTTGACCTCGACGATTTCAAGCAGGTGAACGACACGCTTGGACACGATGCGGGTGATCAGCTCCTGCTAGCCGTGGCGAAGCGCTTCCGGGCCGCTTGCCCGGACAGCACCATGGCGCGTCTCGGGGGCGACGAGTTCGCGCTGCTGCTCGAAGCTGGGGGCGACCCGGACGAAGTGGCGGGGCATCTCATGAATAGCTTAGATTCCTCCTTGGAGATCAAAAGCAACCGTTTCGCGGTGCATTGCTCAATCGGCACCGCCAGTTCGTCAGTCGCCGGAAAGTCGCCGGAGTCCTTGCTGCGCGCCGCTGACCTCGCTCTTTACGCGGCGAAAGGTGCAGGGCGGAGCCGGGCCGCAGCATTCGCACCGGAGATGCTGGCGCGCGTGGAACGGCGCAGCGCCGTGATCGCGACCTTCCGTGAAGCGGTCGCGCTAGAGCAGGTGGAACCCCACTACCAGCCGAAGGTGGATCTCCGCTCGGGCGACGTTGTCGGCTTCGAGGCACTGGCGCGCTGGGTGCATCCGGACCGGGGCACCCTCACGCCTCAAGCTTTCGGCGACGCGTTCAGTGACGCCACGTCCATGCTTGCCCTTGGTCGGGCGGTATGCCGTCGGGCGGCTACTGACATGCGTTCATGGCTGGACGCCGGACTGCGGTTCGGTCGGGTCGCAATCAACATCTCTCCGCAGGGATTTGCGGTCCCCGGCATAGCCGAGATCTTCGTAGCGCACTTCGCCGAGCAGGGTGTCGGGCCGGAACTTCTCGAGGTCGAGATCACCGAAAACGTCCTCGTCGAAGGACATGCATGCCAAGCAGCCGAGGTCCTCCGTCGATTCAAAGAGGCCGGGGTGCAGATCGCGCTCGATGACTTTGGTACTGGCTACGCATCTTTGATCCATTTGAAGCGCTTCCCCATAGACGCCATTAAGATCGACCGGAGCTTCATCGCCGACATGGAGCGGGATCGCAGTGACTCGGCGATCGTAGCCGGGGTAATCGCGATGGCCCACAGCGTCGGGCTTTCCGTGATTGCCGAGGGAGTGGAGACGGATCGGCAGGCGGCGATACTGCGGGAAGCCGGTTGCGACCATGCGCAGGGGTTCCTGTTCGGCGCGCCCATGCCGACGGTAGCCATACCGGGCTTCAGGTCCAATCGGCCGCTTGATCGGGCCTCGTCCCGCGGTCACGAGCCTCGATTACCATCCGGGAACCGATGAGCGGTGACGAGGTCCATCGCAGTCCGACACTCGCCAAGGCAACCGCGGTTTGGGCGCGCATCAGCCTCCTCTCGTTCTGCGAGCCGGCCGGGCAGATCGCTCTCATGCTGTCGCGTTTATAACAGTAAACTCGACTATCACGCGCCTCCCTTTCAGCTCGTCGACCAGTTGTACACCTCCTCGGCTGCGTCGCTGCACCAGCGATCTAGGGGTGACCGCTGCGGGACAATGAAGCAGCGGGTCAGCTAAGGGCTGGCGACGCGATCCAGCTTCGGGCGAGGGCGGGCAGCTTAGATGGCCCGGCCCCCTTTGTCCCGCGATTGCGGAACATATGCAGCACGAGCGGCAGGACAGAAAAACAGGCACCGTGTGGCTGATCAATAACTCGCTCGAGTTTACCACTTCTACTGCCTTGGCTGCCTGTGGTTAGATGAAGACTGTGCTGTCTCGGGGTGAACGGCATGTCGGAAGAGAATCTGTTCGGATTGATCCGCGAATTTTACGATTCGTCATTGGACGAGTCTCATTGGACAGTGGCGTTGGACAGGTATGCCGCCCATTTCGGGGCCGTAGGGGCAGTTATGCATATCCTAACGCGTAATCGGTCACTTCTGCACGCGTCGAACAACCTTAAGGAGGGCGTTGAGGAGTATGAGCGCAGCTGGTGGCACGAAGATCCAATGGTAAGGACCGCGCGGGCGATCGGGATAAAGGAGGGCATCATCGTGGATCGGCTGGTGCTTCCAGAAGAAGTGATGGTGCGTGGGAGCTTCTACCAGGAGTTTTTGGCAAAATACGACATCAGCACAAATCTTGGCATCATCGCGACCCCATTTGAGGATACGACGCTCTCTATAGCTTTACAAAGCCCACTATCGGTCGAGTACGACGGGAAGATGCAGCAGCAGATGTCACTTCTCAGTGACCACATTACCAGGGCGGCCGCAATGGGCGCGCAGCTTCGCAGCTTAAAGGCTGAACGGGACACCCTGATCTCTGCCTATGACCGGTTTTCCTGCGGTGTGGCCATGGTGCGGTACGACGGTACGCTCCTGTCCGCCAACGATAACTTTCGTGCCCTGGTCGGTAGAGGCATCGGAATTAGGCGCGGTAAGCTGCTGGCTGAGAGCCCGCAGCAACAGCGCGCGCTGGACAACATGATCGCTGGTGCATCAGCCAGTCGCTTCGGGAACCCCGGCCCGGAACTCATTGCCTTGCATCGTCAGTCGAGTATCTTGCCTCTGCTCGTCCGTGGCATCCCGGTTTCGCCACAAACCATTGAGCGCCAGTTCAGCAGCATCATCCCGGCTCACGCGGTGATGCTCCTTGCAATCGATGCTGAGGACCCGTCCGACGACGGATGCGATCTAGTTTTAAGGGCGCTCGGTTTAACGCGGGCGCAGGCTCGTGTGGCGCACATGCTGTCCGTCGGTAAGCCCCCCAATGACATCGCTGCCGAACTGCGCATCTCTTCCAATACAGTCCGCACGACGATCAAAGCGATCTACTCTAAACTGGGCGTCAATCGGCAAGCGGATCTTGCTCGGCTGATTACCTTGGTTCTTCCCCTCAATCAGATTTGAGCCGTCGCTCTGTGGGCGATGACGACTGAGGCGTGCGAACCTGGATCGGTTTAGCCGAGTCTCTCCGTCCGTCACGGCCGTGGTACTCCCTAAGGGGGCGGTCCATCTACCTGTCGAGCACTGCCGTGGAACGAGGCCCACATCCAGGGCTCCATCGCTCAGCTTAGCGCCACGCCGGTAGAGAACAACTTCGTACCATCCCGTCAAGTGTTGGCCCCGGGAGGCGAAAGTCCTGAACGGACCGCGCGCCGAGGAGGCGTAGATCGGCGGCAAAGTCCTCGTCCGTGCGGACGTCGACGAGGACGGGCGCGTGCGGCGCTCGATCAGGCGGGCGAACTTCTCGGACGGATAGTAACCTAAGGCGAGTTGGGCGTGCGTCCTCACGGATGCCGGAGATGGTCAGTGGGATATGAGGTATCGGCTTTCGCCTCGTGGGGAGATCGCAGTTCGCGATAACAATTTGCTGCGATCACTATCAAAAGCATGGAGCGTCTAGCCCTAAGCCGCCTGGCAATAATCCGGCAGCCTGCAGCGAGGGCCCGCGCAGCGAAACGAACGGCGCCGACAGTGTCGAAAGTCTGGTCCATCGGTCCGCTTGGTAAACTCGGGCCCTCCGGTTCTGCGAAGCTGCGAACAAATCAATTTGTGGGCCGAGTTGAGGGCCACCAAGCGCCCGCTGCCCGAAATGCGCGTTCGTTCAAGGAGATGCACAGAAAAATGGCGGAGCCGGAGGGATTCGAACCCTCGGTACGGGTTTACGCCCGTACAACGGTTTAGCAAACCGCCGCCTTCAGCCTCTCGGCCACAGCTCCGTGCGCCGATTTCGTAGAGGCTCGAGGGGTTCGGGTCAAGACCTCATGACGCAAGCGGGGCGACGGACCCGGTGGACGGCGACCGCCGCCCGTCCCTCACCCGATGGGCGCCTCGATCGTGCAGCGCACGCCGGAAGGCGGGAAGTCAAGGATCACGGTAGCGTCCAGCTCGAAGGCGAGGCCCTTCTCGATCAGGCGGGTGCCGAAGCCCCTGCGGGTCGGCGGCGACACGGGCGGGCCGCCCTCTTCGGCCCAGCTGAAGCGCAGCAGCCGCCCCGTCGGCGTGCGGTCCAGCCACCAGCGGATCCGCACCACCCCGTCGGGCCGGCTCAGCGCCCCGTATTTCGCCGCGTTGGTGCAGAGTTCCTGCAGGGCCAGCGAGAAGGACAGCGCCACCGGCGGCTGCAGCCGCACCGGCGCGCCGCTCGCGTCGAACCGGCGACCGTCGCCCTGGAAGGGCTCGATCGCCCGCTCCACCACTCGGGCGAGCCAGGCGCCGTCCCACCGTTCGGCGGTGATCACGTCGTGGGCGCGCCCCAGGGCGTGCAGGCGCGACAGGAAGCGTTCGCGCACCTCGCCGGGCTCCTGCACGTCGCGCAGGGTCTGCAGCGCGATCGACTGCACCGTCGCCAGGCTGTTCTTCACCCGGTGGTTCAGCTCGCCCACCAACAGGTGCAGGTGCTCGGCGGCGGCTTTCGATTCGGTCACGTCCACGTTGCAGCCGGTGTAGCCGAGGAACCGCCCTGCCCCGTCGAACCGGGCGATTCCCTCGCAGTGGAGCCACCTCACCTGGCCGGCGGCGTTGCGCACGCGCACGTCGCTGCGGAAGGGCGCGCGCGCCTCGAAGGCGGCGCGGAACGCCTCGTCGAAGCCCGGCAGATCCTCCGGCACCAGGATGCGACGCCAGCCGACGCCCAGCACCTCCTCCGGGCTCAGGCCGAACGTCTCGTACCAGCGATTGGCGAACACCACCTGCCCGGCCGCGTCGCTCATCCACATCAGCGCCGGCACGCTGTCGGCCACCGCGCGGAACCGCGCCTCGGTTTCGCGCAGGGCGTCCGCCGCCCGCTGCCGCTCGGTAATGTCCACCACCACGCCGGGGAAGCGCTGCCGCTCGCCGGGGCGCGGCGGCGTGCAGCGGCCGCGCGCCAGCACCCAGCGGATGGTCCCGTTCGCCGACACCACCCGGTATTCGGCGTTGTACTCGCCGCCCGTCTGCACCACCCGGCTGATTTCAATCGCCACCCGGTCCCGATCGTCCGGGTGGATGGCGGAGACGTAGACGTCGATGGGCGTCCCGGCCCGGGCGTCGTCCGCGCCCACGTTGAACAGGGTGGCGAACCGGGCGTCCGCCACCACCTCGTCCGCGGTCACGTCCCAATCCCACACGCCGATCGCCCCGGAGGCCTCCAGCGCCAGTTGCAGCCGCTCCTCGCTCGACTTCCGCGCCGCCTCGGCGCGGATCCGGCGCGTGTTCTCCACAGCCGCGCAGAACACCCCGCCGGTGCCGCCGGGCGCCGTCGGGTCGGGGATCCGGCTGTAGCAGAAGGTGAAGTAGGCGGTGTCCGGCCCGCCGTCGCTCCGCGCGACGGTGAACTTCTGATCCTCCAGGTAGATGGACGACTGGCGGCCGGCGAGGAGGTCCTCGTGCATCGGGCCCACCTGCGACCAGAGCTCGCTCCACACCTCGGCCATCGGCCGGCCGAAGGCGGCCGGATGCTTGTCGCCGAGGATCGGCGCATAGGCTTCATTGTAGAAGAAGACGAAGTTGCGGCCCCAGCGCACCGACATCGGGAAGCCGGACTGCATCATCAGCGCGATGGCGAGGCTGAGCGCCGCCGGCCAGGCGTCCCGGGGGCCGAGGCTCGTCGCCGCCCAATCGGTGGTGTCCAGCAGATCCGCCACGCGGACCGCCCCCTCGCCGTCCGCCGCGCGTCGATCGATCGGCAAGTGCAAGTCGCAACCCCTGTCTGATCGCACCGCTCCGCCATCGGTCGCGCCGCGAATGGTCTTACATATGCAACAATCAAACGGGCTCGCCAACTGCCGCGCCACGCCGCCCCACCCTACGGTTCCGGGGTGTCCGGCCGGACGCCAAGCACGAAAAGGCCACCGCCCGAAAAGGACGGTGGCCACATGCTGCGCGGACGTTGGTGTCTTACTGGGCGGGCGGCGTCGCCGGCGGCGTGGTGGTGGCCGGAGGCGTCGTCGGGTCCGGGGTGGTCGTCGCCGGAGGCGTCGCCGGGTCCGGGGTGGTCGTCGCCGGAGGTATCGTCGTGTCAGGCGTGGCCGTGTCCGGCGTGGTGGTGGCCGGAGGCGTGGCCGTATCCGGCGTCACCGGCTCGGTCGTGTCGGTCCCGGTCGTCGGAGTCGTCTCGGTATCGGAGCCGCCGAACCCGAAGATGAAGATGATCGCCAGGATCACCGCGATCACGAGGACGACAATGACCGTCGTGTTGCGGGACCGTGAACGGGGATCTCTCGGTCCGGTGTCCATCGTCATGGGAATCTCCTCCGATTGAGCTCAGGCGCGCGGGCTCTTGCGGCCCGCACCGCGCGGCGCCGGACGGGATGACCGGCTCGCCGGGATCGAACGCGGCGGTCGGAAAGAGCCTCGGCGCCAAGCGCCGAGGCCAAGTCATACCACCGCGTCATGTTCGGTCCCGCGTGGGCCGCAAGGCAGCCCTGCGAAGTCCGAGACGGAGGAGGAACGTGCGACCGCGCCGATCGTTCACTCGGACGACCGCTTTTTTGGTCGGATGACTCTATTGGCTTGCTGCGCCGCGATCTCCCCTGCCGCTAACGGCGGGATCGGAGGTCGCGCCCGGGGCGCCCCTGCCCGGCGATAGGCCGCGGCGTCAGTGCGGCGACAGGAGCTTCAGCCCGGCGATTCCGGCCACGATCAAGGCGATGCACATGGCCCTCAGGGCGTCGGCCGGCTCGCCGAGGATCAGCATGCCGAACACGGCCGTGCCGACCGTGCCGATCCCGGTCCAGACCGCGTAGGCGGTGCCGAGCGGCAGATCCCGGAGCGCCACCCCGAGCAGCACCACGCTCGCCAGCATGGCGCCGATCGTGAGCACGACCGGCACCGGGCGCGTGAAGCCGTCCGTATACTTGAGACCCACCGCCCAGCCGATTTCGAAAAGGCCGGCGACGAGGAGAATGAACCACGACATGGGACGAACCCTCATGACATGAAGGGTCGTCCCTTCCGAGAACATCGACGGGGCGGGGTCGTCCCCGCCCCCACTCACTTGGGTCTTCGGCCCGCCTGGTCAAGCCCCGCTTCAGCTTCCCGACGGCGCCGCCATCTCGGAGCGGCCGCCGTGGGCGGCGGACCACGCGGCGGGCGCGTTCAGGAAGGCCTCCACCGCGTCGAGGGTGGCGGTCGGGAAGGCGCCGGAGCGCTTGGCCTCCGCCAGGATGTCCCACCAGGTCGCCAGCGCGTGCAGGCGAACGCCGGCGTCGGCGAGCACGGACGCGCTCTCCTTGAAGATCCCGTAGTGGAAGATCACGAAGGTGTCCGAAACCTGGCACCCGGCGGCGCGCAGCGCCTCCGCGAAGGTCAGCTTGGACGCGCCGTCGGTGGCGAGGTCCTCGACGAGAAGCACGCGCGAGCCTTCCCGCACGTCGCCCTCGATCTGGGCGTTGCGGCCGAAGCCCTTGGGCTTCTTGCGCACGTAGAGCATGGGGAGTTCGAGGCGGTCCGACAGCCAGGCCGCGAAGGGAATGCCGGCGGTCTCGCCGCCCGCGATCGCGTCGAGCGACTCGGCGCCGATCTCCGACAGGATCATCTCGGTGCCGAACTCCATCAGGCGCTTGCGCAGGCGCGGGAAGGAGATGAGCTTGCGGCAGTCCACGTAGACCGGGCTCGCCCAGCCGGACGTGAAGATGTAGGGCTTTTCCGCGTTGAACTGGATGGCCTTGACCTCCAGCATCATCCGCGCGGTTTGCGCCGCCATGAATGCCTTGTCCATCCCGGACACCTTTCGCCAGACGAGTTCGGAGCGCGCCGCACGAGGGGGCGCGTCACTGCCGAACGGCCCATTATCATCCGCTCCGGCGGCTGCCAAGCGATGATGGGGCGCGAGCGTCGGGAAGGCGGAAGACCGGCCCGGGGGACGGGTGCGGAACGGCGGACCGGAAGGCGGCCGCCGTTCAGCGAGCCTGGACCATCGGAAGGCGGACGCGCGTCGGGCGGATCAGACGCGCGACATCCATTCCCGCGCCTCCCGCTGGGCGGCGGCGACTTCGGCGGCGGTCATCTCCGCGGCCACTTCGCGCCGGTAGCGGGCGGCGTCCGTGTTGCCGCGCTGGGCGGCGAGGTTGAACCACTTGTGGGCGGCGACGAGATCGGTCGGCACCGTGCGGCCGGTCGCGTACATCACGCCGAGCTGGAACAGGATGTCGCCGGTGGCCGCCTGTCCTTCGGCCATCATCTCGGCCGGAGCCATGTCTAAACGAGCCATTCTGAGCCCTCTGATCTGTTCTCGTTCTTGAACATCAAGTCTTCAGCATCATTTTCCGAAGACAATCCAATGCTGACGAACTCGATTAAAAGCCATGTTAAATGGAACGCTTAACGATCGGAGAAAAAACTCATAACGACAGATTACCTTCACGATCCGCTAACGCTGAATTCAGCGGAAATCCGGGGAAACAGCGCTCGAATAGTCAGAGATTTGCCGGTTACGGAGAAACGATCGCTTCACCATGACCGATCGTTTTTCAGCGCTTCGCACGCGGTCCGGCGCCCATGGCTCCAAGCCCCGCCGCGACCGGCGGCTGCCGCCGTGACGCTCGCGTACGCCCGGATCGGCCCTCCCGGAGAGACCAGCCCGCCGGCAATCCCGCTTGCAATGAACTGACGTTTACGTAAGCTGCGGCGCGTCGCCCCCAGCGCCGGAAGACCGCGGGGGCGCTCCGCCGCGACGGCGGATTTCAGGGAGGATTTGTCGTGATCGAACGCATGCTGGCGCGCGCCCTCGTGGTGGCGGCCATTCTGGTGTCCGGCGTCGCGCCCTCGGCGGCGGCGGACGCCACGGGCGTCTGGGCGCGCCCGAACGGGGCCTCGCGCATCGAGATCAGCCCCTGCGGCGGGGCGCTCTGCGGCCGGATCGTCTGGATGCGCTCGCCCCAGCCGGACACCAGGAACCCGGACCCGGCGCGCCGGTCGGAGCCACTCGTCGGCCGCCGCATCATGAGCGGCCTGAAGCCCACCAAGAAGCCGGCCGAATGGAAGGGCGAGATCTACAACGCCGAGGACGGCCGCACCTACACCGGCTACGCCACCCTCGTCGGCCCGGACAGCCTCAAGCTGGAAGGCTGCGTGCTCGGCGGTCTCATCTGCAAGGGCGAGACCTGGACCCGCGCCAAGTAGCGCGACCGCGCCGGACGGACGCGCCGGCCACCCGGCCGGCGCGCCGCCTGTCCGGTCGTCTCAGCGGGCGCGCTGGTTGAACAGGACCTTCTGGGCTTCCTTGTCGTCGGCCAGGTTCGTCTGCTCCGGCGCCTTGATGTCCATGCCCTTCTGCACCGCCGGACGGGCGAGCACCCGGCCGAGCCAGGCCTTGAAGTCCGGGAATTCGGCCGCGTCGATGCCCTGGCGCTCGTGCATCTTGGCCCAGCCCACGATCGCCATGTCGGCGATCGAATAGTCGCCGGCCACGTACTCGCGGCCCCTCAGCTGCTTGTCGAGCACGCCGTACAGGCGGTGCGTCTCGTCCTGGTAGCGCTTGATGGCGTAGGGGATCTTCTCCGGCGCGTAGATGGAGAAGTGGTGATTCTGGCCGAGCATCGGGCCGAAGCCGCCCATCTGCCACATCAGCCACTGGTCCACCTCCACCCGCTTGCGCTCGTCGGAGGGGTAGAACCGGCTGAACTTGCGGCCGAGATACTGCAGGATCGCGCCCGACTCGAACACCGCGATCGGCTGACCGTCCGGCCCTTCCGGGTCCACGATGGCGGGCATCTTGTTGTTCGGCGAAATCGCCAGGAACTCGGGCTTGAACTGATCGCCCTTGCCGATGTTCACGAAGTGGACGGTGTACGGGACACCGAGCTCCTCGAGGAGGACGGTGATCTTCCAGCCGTTGGGGGTCGGCCAGTAATAGACGTCGATGGGAGCGGTCTGCGACACGGTCATGGCAGTCTCCGGGAACGGATCCGAGGCTGGAAGGTGTAGCCCCCCTTGCCGCATGTGCGAAAGGGGGTCGGCGTCACCAATCGGTGAACGTCACTCCGCCGCCCCGAACACGTCCTGGCACGCCTGCGCCCCCGTGCCGAGGTCGACGAGGTGGAACACCCCCGTCCGCGGCGGGCCGACCACGGACGCCTGCCACGGCACCCGAACCGTCTCCACCGCCGCCCCCGCCGGCATCAGCGCCGCGATCCGCTTCGGCGGCGCGGCCGGCTGCGGCCGCGGCCCGTCGGTCTCGAACCGCCCCTTGTAGAAGAGCACGCACCGCCCGTTCGGCGCATAGGTCATCGGCTGGCGCAGCCGCTGGCTCAACAGCCCCGCCGCATGGGCCGTCGGCAGGAAGGTCGCGAGGTTTCCGGCTTCGTATCGGTCGTTGGCGATGAAGAAGGCCTCGCCCAGCCCGCGCCGGTCCAACTCCACCGCCAGCCGGTCGTAGGGATCGAGCCGCTTGTTCTCCCGGTCCTCGGGCACCGAACCCGTCAGCGCCATCGCGACCCGCACGCCGAGCGTCACCGCGAACACCACCGCCCCGACGCCCGCGAACACCGCCACCTGCCGCCGCTCGTCGATCCGCCGCGCCAGCGTGACGTGAAAGGCGAGCACGACGCAGAGCGCCACCGGAAACAGATATCGCTCCGACGCGCTCACCACGCCGAACAGGATCACCGCCACGAACCCGGCCGGAATCGCCACCCTGTTGAACCGCCCGAACAGCCGCTCCGCAACCGGCCGCACCGCCGGACGCTCCGCCGCTCCCTCCTGCCGACTCCGGACCAGAAGCCACGCCGCGATCAGCCCCCACGGCAGGAAGAACAGCACCAGCGCCCCGACGTATCGCCCGGCGCCGACCAGCGATCGCGCCAGATGGCCCTCCCGGTTCTCCGTCAGCTGCTGCGCCGACATGGCCGCGATGTCGCCGCCGAGGTCCCTCACCGCCAGGATCACCGGCGTCGCGATCATCGCGGCCACCGCGACCGTGAGCAGCAGCCGCCCGTCGAGGAGACGCCCCCGCATCGTCCGGTCGCTCGCCGCCGTCAGCGCCACCGCGCCGATCAGGATGGCGAAGTTGAACTTGGCGATGAGCCCCACCCCCGCCGCCAGGCCGAGGAGCACCGCCGACGCCACCGTCGGCCGCTCCAGATGGCGGACCGTGGCGGCCAGGAACGGGAAGCACAGCACCACCAGCGTGATGGTGTGCGTCATGCCCTCGTGCATGTACCAGGCGAACCAGAAGAACCCGAGGAGCCCGTAGGACGCCGCCGCGCCCTGCGCGGCGCTGCCCGAATAGGCCCGCACCATGGCGTAGACGATGACGCCCAGAAGCCCCATCAACATGTAGCGCAGGATGAGGTGCGACATCGGCCCTTCGCCCGCCACCTGCTGCACCGCGTAGAGCATCCACTCGTAGGACGGCGGATTGTTCACCTGATAGGCGGCCGCCAGCACGCCCTGCATGGTGTCGACCGAATTCGCGTCCACATGGGCGACCGACGGATAGAGGAGACCCAGCGCCAGCGTGTGGACGAGCCCGTAGATCAGCCAGAAGCCCGCCACCGTGCCCGGCGCCGACAGCCAGGCCGTCCTGCGGCCCATGGGGGTGCCCCTCACCCCGGAAGCGTCTGCGATGCGTGCGTCCATCTCCGGCGATCTCCCACGAGTGGTCCACCCGGCGTCATAGTCGAGCCGGTCGCTGGTTGGAACGCGTTTTTTGGCCCTTGTGGGGAAATGGCGAAGCTTAGGCCGAGGAGACCCATTCTCCGAGTCCGGCGTTGGCGAGAACGGCCGGACGGAGTCGTCTTCCGCTCCCGAAACCCGCCTCATCCGGACGAATTACGCGCCCTCCCCACCCCGCAAACACGACCCCTCCCCCGGCTTCGCCGGACCCTCCCCTGAGGGGAGGGATCATGCGCCCTGGCCACTCATCCTTCCCCTCAGGGGAAGGTGGCCCGAAGGGCCGGAAGGGGTCGTCTTCCGCTCCCGAAGTCGCCTCATCCGGACGAAAAACGCGCCCTATCCGCCCCGCAAACACGACCCCTCCCCAGGCTTCGCCGGCCCCACTTCTGAGGGGAGGAATCATGCCCGACCCTTCACCCGCATCCACTTCGGCGGCGGCATGCGCGAGAGCACGAGCGCGACCACCAGTCCCGCCACCGTCAGCCCCGCCACGCCGCCTACCACTGCCGACCACCCGCCCCAGGCCCATGCCACGCCGCCGAGCGTCCCGGCGACGCTGGACCCGAGATAATAGGCCAGCAGGTAGAGCGACGAGGCTTGGGCCTTCGCCGTCTCCGCCCGCAGCCCCACCCAGGCGCTCACCACCGAATGGGCGCCGAAGAAGCCGAAGGTCGCGATGGCGATGCCGGCCACCACGATCGCCAGCGGCTCGGCGAGGGTCGTCAGCACGCCCGCCAGCATCACCAGGATCGCCGCCCACAGCACGCGCCGGCGCCCGAGCCGGTCGGACAGCGAGCCCATCCAGGCCGACGCCGCGGTGCCGAGCAGGTAGCAGAGGAAAATGAGGCTGATCTCCGCCTGATTGAGGCCGTAGGGCGGCTCCAGCAGGTGGTAGCCGAGATAGTTGTAGAGGGCGACGAAGCCGCCCATCAGCAGAAAACCCTGAAGGAACAGAAGGCACAGGCCCGGATCCTTCAAGTGACGGAACAGCGACCGCGTCAGTGCGCCGAGGTCCGGCCGCGCCGGCTTGAAGTTCCGCGCCGCCGGCAGGCTCAGCCAGAACACGAGCGCGGCGGCGAGACCGATCGCCCCCATCAAGCCGAGCGCCGGCCGCCAGCCGAAGGCCTCTCCCAGGACGCCGACGATCAGCCGTCCGCTCATGCCGCCGAAGGCCGATCCGCCGATGTAGAGCCCCATGGCCCGGCCGACCGCGTCCTTCTCCATCTCGTCCACTAGATAGGCCATGGCGACGGCCGGCAGCCCGCTGAGCGCCAGGCCCGTCAGCGCCCGCAGGCCGAGGATCTGCGACCAGGCCGGCGCCACCGCGACCGCCAGGGTGGCCAGCGCCGAAAGGGTCAGCGCCGTCAGCATCACCCGCTTGCGCCCCACCACCTCCGACACCGTGCTCGCCACCAGCATGGCGACCGCCAGCACGCCCGTGGTCAGCGACAGGGCGAGGCTGCTCTCCGCCGGCGAGACGCCGAACGTGAGCGAGAACTGCGGCAGCAGCGGCTGCACGCTGTAGAGAAGTGCGAAGGTCGCAAAGCCCGCCGAGAACAGGCCCCACGAGGCGCGCCGAAAGGCCGGCGTGCCGGCCCGAATCCTGTCGCCCCCGGCGACGGCCGCCGGGCGGCTGGCGTCGTCCGCCGGAATGGACTCGGCGGCGAGCGGCCGATGTCCGCCCTCCGGTTCGGGATCTGTCATGAAGTGGGCCCTGGTCCCTGGAGAACGCGCGTCGGGCGCCGGGTCGGCCCGCCCGCGGCAGGATGGCGTGGTTCCCGCGGCGGCACGAGGCGGTCCCGTGTCGCGGGCGCCGACCTCGCCGGCGCGCCGCCTCATAACCCCTGTCGCCGCGCAGGATCCGCGACGGCGCACGCAAACCCGGCCGAGCCTCACTCAATGCCGAGCTTCGCCTTGACGATGTCGTTCACCGCCTGCGGATTGGCCTTGCCGCCGGTCGCCTTCATCACCTGGCCGACGAACCAGCCGGCGAGCGTCGGCTTGGCCTTCGCCTGGGCGACCTTGTCCGGGTTGGCGGCGATCACGTCGTCCACCGCCTTCTCGATCGCGCCCGTGTCGGTGACCTGCTTGAGGCCGCGGCTCTCCACCAGGTCGCGCGGGTCGCCGCCCTCTGTGTAGACGATCTCGAACAGGTCCTTGGCGATCTTGCCCGAGATGGTGCCGTCGCGGATGAGGTCCACGATGGCGCCCAGCTGGTCGGCCGACACCGGGCTGTCCTCGATCGACCGGCCGTCCTTGTTCAGTCGGCCGAACAGCTCGTTGATCATGAAGTTGGCGGCGGCCTTGCCGTCCCGACCCTTCGCGACCTGCTCGAAATAGTCTGCCGAGGCGCGCTCCAGGGTCAGCACCATGGCGTCGTAGGGTGTCACCCCGTAGTCGGCGATGAAGCGCGCCTTCTTCTCGTCGGGCAGTTCCGGCAGGTGCGCCTTCAGGCCCTCGATCCAGGCCGGGTCCAGCACCAGCGGCAGGAGGTCCGGATCCGGAAAGTAGCGGTAGTCGTGCGCCTCCTCCTTGGACCGCATCGACCGGG
This sequence comes from Chthonobacter rhizosphaerae, assembly GCF_013839525.1. Lineage (GTDB taxonomy): Bacteria > Pseudomonadota > Alphaproteobacteria > Rhizobiales > Pleomorphomonadaceae > Chthonobacter > Chthonobacter rhizosphaerae. The sequence goes on along the minus strand of NZ_JACDIS010000008.1, from coordinate 213,814 downwards.
TCTCGCCCTTGCCGGGATCGTAAAGGCGAGTCTCCTGGTCGATGACACCGCCGTCCTCCAGGATGCCGATCTGCCGGCGCGCCTCGTATTCGATCGCCTGACCGGCGAAGCGGATGGAGTTGACGTTCTTGATCTCGCAGCGGGTGCCCAGCGGCTCGCCCGGACGGCGCACCGACACGTTGATGTCGGCCCGCAGCGAGCCCTCCTCCATGTTGCCGTCGCAGGTGCCGAGGTAGCGCAGGATCGTCCGGAGCTTGGAGAGATAGGCCTTGGCCTCCTCCGACGAGCGCAGGTCCGGCTTGGAGACGATCTCCATCAGGGCGACGCCCGAACGGTTCAGGTCCACGAACGACATGGTCGGGTGCTGGTCGTGGATCGACTTGCCGGCGTCCTGCTCCAGGTGCAGGCGCTCGATCCCGACCTCGATCGAGATCCCGTCCGGTAGGTCCACCGTGACCACGCCCTCGCCGACGATCGGCTGCTTGTACTGGCTGATCTGGTAGCCCTGCGGCAGGTCCGGGTAGAAATAGTTCTTCCGGTCGAAGACGCTAACCTCGTTGATCGCCGCCTTCAGGCCGAGGCCGGTGCGCACCGCCTGGGCGATGCACTCCTCGTTGATCACCGGCAGCATGCCCGGCATGGCCGCATCCACCAGCGACACATGGCTGTTCGGCGCGCCGCCATAGGCGGCCGAGGCGCCCGAGAACAGCTTGGACCTGGAGGTGACCTGCGCATGCACCTCCATGCCGATCACCACCTCCCAGTCGCCGGTGGCGCCCTTGATGAGCTTCTTCGGGTCGGGAATGCGCGGCGCGATGGTCATGGCGAGGGCTCGTGTCTCTGGGATCGGCAAGTCGCCCGATCGGAGCGGGATAGTCCCCCTCCTATTGGACGGCGGGGCCGGAAGGTCAAGGGCCAGACCGTCGCCGCCTCGGGCCGATCACCATCGTGCGGGTCCGCCGGGCGACGCCGACGTCGAAGTCGCAGGCGCCGAGGATGCGCGCGCAGTCGTCCACGGTCTCCTCGGCCATCCGGTCGACACCGCAATCAACCCGCCGACCTGTCGAACCGTCACCACCAACGCTCGGCCGAGACCGTGCCGGCGGCCTGCTCGATGGCCGCGCCCAGCGTGAACAGCGTCTCCTCGTCGAAGGGCCGGCCGATGAGCTGCAGGCCGAGCGGCAGACCGTCCGCCGACAGCCCGGCGGGCACCGCGATACCCGGCAGGCCAGCCATGTTCACCGTCACGGTGAACACGTCGTTGAGGTACATCTCCACCGGATCCGCGCCCGCCTTCTCGCCGATCCCGAACGCCGACGACGGGGTCGCAGGGGTCAGGATGGCGTCGACGCCGTCGGCGTAGACGGTCTCGAAGTCCTTCTTGATCAGGGTCCTGACCTTCTGGGCGCGCAGGTAGTAGGCGTCGTAGTAGCCCGCCGAAAGCACGTAGGTGCCGATCAGGATGCGCCGCTTCACCTCGGCGCCGAAGCCGGCCGCGCGGGTCGTCTCGTAGAGGTCGACGATGTCCTCGCCCTTCTCCCGAAGCCCGTAACGGACGCCGTCATAGCGAGCGAGGTTGGACGACGCCTCCGCCGGCGCCACGATATAGTAGGCCGGCAGCGCGTACTTGGTGTGCGGCAGCGAGATCTCGACGATCTCCGCCCCGGCATCCCTCAGGATGTCGATGCCCTTCTGCCAGAGCGCGTCGATCTCCGCCGGCATGCCGTCCAGCCGGTATTCGCGCGGAATGCCGATCTTCAGCCCCTTCACCGAGCGTCCGACCGCCGCCTCGTAGTCCGGCACCGGCAGATCCACCGACGTGGTGTCCTTCGGATCGACGGACGCCATGGATTTCAACAGGATGGCGGTGTCGCGCACGTCCCGGGCGATCGGGCCGGCCTGGTCGAGCGAGGACGCGAACGCGACGATTCCCCAGCGCGAGCAGCGCCCGTAGGTCGGCTTGATGCCGACCGTGCCGGTGAAGGCGGCCGGCTGGCGGATCGAGCCGCCGGTGTCGGTCGCCGTGGCGCCGAGGCAGATCCGCGCCGCCACCGCCGCCGCCGACCCACCCGAGGAGCCGCCCGGCACGAGGCGCGCGTTGGAGCCGCGCTTGCGCCAGGGGTTGGTGACCGGCCCGTAGTAGGACGTCTCATTGGAAGACCCCATGGCGAACTCGTCCATGTTGAGCTTGCCGAGCATCACCGCCCCGTCCGCCCAGAGATTGGCTGTGACGGTGGATTCGTAGGGCGGCAGGAACCGGTCGAGCACATGGCTGCAGGCCTGGGTATGGACGCCTTCCGTGGCGAACAGGTCCTTGATTCCGAGCGGGATTCCCTCCAGCGGCCGCGCCTCGCCCCTGGCGATCCGCTCGTCCGAGGCCGCCGCCATCGCCAGCGCCTTCTCGGGAGTCTCCACGATATAGGCGTTAAGGTCGCGCGCAGCTTCCACGGCGGCCACATAGGCCTTGGTCAGGTCCACGGCGGTGAAGTCGCGGGCCTTGAGGCCGTCGCGGGCTTCGGCGAGCGTCAGGTCGGTCAGGTCGGTCACGGGCGGACATCCGGCAGAAAGGAACGGGACGGCAACGATGGACAAGGACGGACGGCGCCCTATTCGACCACCTTCGGCACCAGGAAGAAGTTGTCGTCGCTCATGGGCGCATTGGCGGTGACCCGGGCGGCGTCGCCGCCGTCCGTCACCTCGTCGGCCCGGCGGCGCATCACGCTGTTCACCACCGACGTCATCGGCTCCACGCCCGTGACGTCCACCTCGTCGAGCTGTTCCACGAAGCCCAGGATGGAGTTCAGCTCGTGGGTCATGCGCTCGGCTTCCTCGGCGGTCACCTTGATGCGGGCGAGCCGCGCGACGCGCGTGACGGTGGCCGTGTCGACGGACATGGGAGGCGGTTCCTCGAGAAAGGAGGTGTCTGATCGTGCGCCCTCATAGCAGAGGGTCGCGCAGTCCGCCAACCGCCCAGTCACCATCATGGAAGTGCGGGCGGGCCCTAGGTCGCCAGGGCGGGCGCGTCATGATAGGTGTTGAGGGTCGGAATGCCTGGGCAGGCAAGGAAGAAGAACCAAGGCCGATGCATATCGTGATCGTGGACGGCAGCCGGACCGGGCTGATGATCCTCTACAGAATGATCGAGAACCGCGGCGACCAGATCAGCCTCTTCACGGACGGCCAGGAAGCGCTCGATTTCGTTCGCGAGAACACGGACGTGGAGGTCGTCATCACCTCCTTCGAGGTCGCCACCTTGTCGGGCACCGAACTCTGCTGGGAGGTGCGGGTGCTCGCCGACAAGGGCCGCCCCCTCTACGTGATCGGCATGTCGGCCAACACCGATTCGGAGCACGTCATCGGAATACTCGACGCCGGCGCCGATGACTTCATGCCGAAGCCGCCCCGTCCCGACGAGCTGAACGCGCGCCTGCGCGTCGCCGAACGCACCCTGGTGATGCAGCGGCGGCTGATCGCCCTCGCGACGATGGATCCGCTCTGCGACATCCTCAACCGCCGCGCCTTCTTCGAGCGCGCCGAGGAGGCGAGCGCGAGCCTGCCGCCGGACGGCGTGCTGTCCATGATCCTGTTCGATGTGGATCACTTCAAGCGGATCAACGACGTCTACGGCCACAACGCCGGCGACGAGGTGATCCGCAGCATCGGTCAGTCGCGCATGCCGCCGGACGCCCTGTTCGGCCGCATCAACGGCGAGGAGTTCGCGGTGGTGCTGCCGGACGTGCCGCTGGAAGGCGCGGTTTCGGTGGCCGAATACCTGCGCGACCAGATCGCCGCGGTGACGATCGAAGCCGGCGGCGAGACCTTCACGGTGACGGCCAGCTTCGGCGTCGCGGTCCTGAACAGCGGCGAGACCATCGCGGACACCCAGCGCCGTGCGGACGCGGCGCTCTACCACGCCAAGAACAGCGGCCGGAACCGGGTCTCGAGCTTCACCCCGACGCCGGTGTCGTGATCCCGGCGGGGCGTCTCCCCGCCGGCGTCCAGCCGCCCCGCGCCCGGCTCGTCGCGCCCCTCAGAGCGTTATGCTGTCGCCGAGGCCGAGCACCTTCACGGTGCCGGCGCGATCGCCCATGGCCTCCACGAACACGTCCGCCGTGGCGTCGATCAGCGGGAAGGTGCCGTAGTGGCACGGGATCACCGTCTCGAACGAGAAGAAGCGCCGGCAGGCCATTGCGGCCACCTTGCCGCCCATGGTGAAGCGGTCGCCGATCGGCACCAGGCCGACCGCGGGCCGGTGGATTTCGTCGATCAGCGCCATGTCGCCGAAGATGTCGGTGTCGCCCATGTGGTAGAGCGTCTTCTCGCCGGGCGCCTTCAGGATGATGCCGTTCGGGTTGCCGAGCGCGTGCGAGACGCCGTCCTCGGTCTGGGTCGCCGACGAGTGGAGCGCGTTGACGAAGCTGACCGAGAAGCCGCCCTGGTCAATGGTGCCGCCCGTGTTGCCTGGATCCAGGTTGGTGAGCCCGCGCGCGCCGAGGAAGCCGCAGAGATCCGCGTTGGTGATCACCTTCGCGCCGGTCGCCTTGGCGATCGGAATGGTGTCGCCCAGGTGGTCGCCGTGGCCGTGGGTGAGGACGATATGCGTCACGCCCTCCTGAACCGTGGCGATCTCGCCCTTGAAGCTGGGATTCTGGGACAGGAACGGATCGAACAGGATGGTCGCGCCCGCGTAGTCGACGCGGAAAGCGGAATGGCCGTACCAGGTGATCTTCATGGGCGAAGCTCCTCCTCGGGAGGGACGTGGGGGACAGCCGACAAGGTAGTCCGGACCGCCTGAAAAGCCAGACCAAGCCATTGTGCCAAGGTCCCGCGCATCGCCACCGGTGTTTTGCCGTGCTAGCATGCTGCAGCGCGAAGAGACCGGGGCTGCCATGCTGACGTTCCCATTTCCCTGGCCGACGGAAATCAAGTTCCCCGGCGCGGACTCCAACCAACAGGTGATCGCCCCGGTTACCAATTGGCTGTCGCCGACCGTCGTCACCTATGCGGGCGACCGGGAGATCGAGGAGCGGATCGTCTCGGAGGTGGCGAGCTTCGGCAAGCAGCTCGGCATCCTGACCGAAGCGCTCCTGGAACTCGCCGACGACCGGCCCGGCGCCGGCCTGGAGCGGCTGCGGCAGGTGGCGAACAGGGTGGAGACGGTGAAGGCGCGCTACCATCGCGCGCTCGAGGACAAGGCCGAGGAGGCCTTCATGGCGCTGCTGCGGGCCGACCCGGCCGCCGCCGAGCGTCTGGTCGCCGCCCTGGAGCAGCGGGTGGACGACGCCGGCGCCGGCGTGGACGCGGACCCGGACGGGACGCCCGAGGAGGCGTGACCCTCCGCCCGCGCCGTGCTATCCCGGCGCCATGACAGCCGAGCTCCACGACGATCCCTTCGCCTTCAGGGCGGCCCTGCCGGCCGGGGCGCGCCTGTTCGGGCTCGACCTCGGCACCAAGACCATCGGCATCGCGGTGTCCGACGCCGGCTTCCGGATCGCCTCGCCGCTGGAGACCATCCCGCGGGTGAAGTTCACCAAGGACGTCGAGAAGCTTCTCGCCCTCGCGGCCCGGCAGGGCGTCGGCGGCCTCGTCGTCGGCCTGCCGGTCAACATGGACGGCAGCGAGGGTCCGCGCGCACAGTCCACCCGCGCCTTCGTGCGCCTGCTCCGGCCGCTGACCGACCTGCCGATGGTGTTCTGGGACGAGCGCCTGTCGACCGCCGCCGTGACCCGCACGCTCCTGGAGGCGGATGCCTCGCGCAAGCGGCGCGGCGAGGTGGTGGACAAGATGGCGGCGAGCTTCATCCTGCAGGGCTTCCTCGACCGCCTGCACGTGGCCGAGCGCAGCGACGACCCTCGCAGCCGGCTCTACTGAGGCCCGGCGAGCGACCGTCCGGCGCGACCACGCGCGCCGTGCCCGGACGAAGAAAGGGGCTCCCGGTGGGAGCCCCTCTCGATCGTCACTCGGCGGCCTCGGCCAGTCCGACCTTCGCCCGCTTCACGTCCGGCGGCACGGTCTCGTCGGCCACCAGGGCGAGCGCGTCGGCGAGCGACATGCCGGTCGGGTGTTGGCTGCCAAGGCGGCGCACGTTGACGGTGCCCTCCTCCGCCTCACGCTTCCCGCACACGAAGATGAGCGGCACCTTGGCGTGGCTGTGCTCGCGGACCTTGTAGTTGATCTTCTCGTTGCGAAGATCCACCTCGGCCCGGACGCCCGCGCGCAGCAGCTTCTGGTGCACTTCGGCCGCATAGGCGTCGGCGTCGGAGGTGATGGTGGTCACCACCACCTGGGTCGGGGCGAGCCACAGCGGGAAGTGGCCGGCGAAGTTCTCGATCAGGATGCCGAGGAAGCGCTCCATGGAGCCGCAGATGGCCCGGTGGATCATCACCGGGGTCTTCTTCTCGCCGTCCTTGTCCACGTAGAACGCGCCGAACCGTTCCGGCAGATTGAAGTCCACCTGGGTGGTGCCGCACTGCCATTCGCGGCCGATGGCGTCGCGCAGGGTGTACTCGAACTTCGGGCCGTAGAAGGCGCCCTCGCCCGGGTTGATGCCGGTCTTGATGCGCCCGCCGGACTGGGCGGCGATCTCCTCCAGCACCTTGGTCATGACCTCCTCGGCGTGGTCCCAGAGCGCGTCAGAGCCGACGCGCTTCTCCGGCCGGGTGGAGAGCTTCACCACCACCTCTTCGAAGCCGAAATCGCGGTAGACCGACAGGATCAGGTCGTTGATCTTGTGGCACTCGGCCGCCATCTGCTCCTCGGTGCAGAAGATGTGCGCGTCGTCCTGGGTGAAGCCGCGCACGCGCATCAGGCCGTGCATGGCGCCCGACGGCTCGTAGCGATGCACCACGCCGAACTCCGCCATGCGGAGCGGCAGTTCGCGGTAGGACCTCAGGCCGTGCTTGAAGATCTGCACGTGACCGGGGCAGTTCATCGGCTTCAGGGCGAACAGGCGCTTGTCCTCGGCGTCGTCGCCGGCGGACTGCACGCCGAACATGTTCTCCTTGTACCAGCCCCAGTGGCCGGAGGTCTCCCACAGGCTCTTGTCGAGCACCTGCGGCGCGTTCACCTCCTGGTAGTCGCCGCGCAGGCGCCGGCGCATGTAGGCCACCAGCTCCTGGAACATGGTCCAGCCCTTGCCGTGCCAGAACACGACGCCGGGCCCCTCCTCCTGGAAGTGGAACAGGTCCATCTCCCGGCCGAGCCGCCGGTGGTCGCGCTTCTCGGCTTCCTCCAGCATGTGGAGATAGGCCTTCAGCTCATCCTCGGTGTGCCAAGCGGTCGCATAGATGCGGGTCAGCATCTCGCGGTTGCTGTCGCCGCGCCAATAGGCGCCGGCCACCTTCATCAGCTTGAAGGCGTTGCCGATCTTGCCCGTGGAGGTCATGTGCGGGCCGCGGCAGAGGTCGAGCCACTGGCCCTGGCGGTAGATCTTCAAGGTCTGGTCTTCGGGAATGGCGTCGACCAGCTCGATCTTGAACGCCTCGCCCTTGGTGGCGAACCAGTCCTTCGCCTGGTCGCGGGTCCACTCCTCCTTGGTGAAGCGGGCGTCGCGGGCGATGATCTCGCGCATTTTCGCCTCGATCACCGGCAGGTCGTCCGGGGTGAACGGGCCTTCGGGACGGAAGAAGTCGTAGTAGAAGCCGTTCTCGATCACCGGGCCGATGGTCACCTGGGTGCCGGGGAAGAGCTCCTGCACCGCCTCGGCCATCACGTGCGCCGCATCGTGGCGGATGAGCTCCAGCGCGCGCGGGTCGTCGCGCGTCACGATCTCCAGCCGGGCGTCGCGGGTGATGGGGTCGGAAAGGTCGGTCAGCACCCCGTCGAGCGCCATCGCCACCGCCTTCTTGGCGAGCGACTTGGAAATGCCCTCGGCGATGGCGAGGCCGGTGGTGCCCGGCTCGAAGTCGCGCACGGAGCCGTCGGGGAAGGTGATGTGAACGGTCATCGGGTCTCTCCTCGCTCACTCCCGCTGACGAGCGCGGGTAAGCGGCAACAGGGTGTTCGGACGGGAGCGGTATAGCCGCGCGGGCGGGGCCCTGTCCAATCCGTCGCGCATCTGCGCGCCGTCGAACAAGCCGCCCTTGCCCGTCATCGCGCATTGACGGGAACAGGTGCGGGGCACTACCAGCCGCCGGCCGATCTGTTGCGGGACGTGCTGAGCCTCACGCGTCCCGCCATCCCGCCGGACATTCTGAGGACCAACTCTCCACTGAGGCCTCTTGGCTTTTCGGATGACCGGACGTATTTTTCAGTTGTGAATAATGCCTATCGTGATCTGGAAACCGCCGGCCACCCGAACGCCTGGCTCGTCATGCGTGGCAGCCTGAACACCGGCTTCCGCTTCACAAGGCGGCTCCTCTTCGACACCGGCGAAAAAAGCGACGTCGACCTCGCCATCGTGGACGCGCAGCTCTTCGAGCAGGCGCGGAGGTTGGGTGTGGAGATCCGCGGCGGGGGCAGGACGGCGCCAATCCGCTCGAATCAGCTTCGGCCTCTGGGACTGGAGCCGGCGCTCGTGCGGATCCAAGCAGCGATAGGCCGACCCAAAATAACTTTCATGATCTTCAAGGATTGGGGATCTGTCACCAAACGTGGAGAATACAGGATACTGCCGTGACAAGATTATGTATTCAGGCTTACTTCGCCTATATCGGAAATCTGAATCCGGAAACCTTCGAGGAGGTTGGTCGCGTCTTTGTCGATCGCTTCAGGCTGGCGAGAACGCTTCACGAGAATATTCATGTGGGTGGTTACGAAAGCTACAGCGATGGGCAAGCCATGCACATACATACACATTCGAACTTCTACGAAGAGGACGAGGAGCCGATTTACAAGGACTACCCCGAGGAAACGGTTATCTTGGACGTCTACTCAGCACGACCCAACGACCCTGTCATTCGATATCTGCTGGAAAGAACGGACTTGTATCGCCTCGCAAAGCCACTCGTTGTTTTTGGAGACAGCGGCATCAGACACTATGTCGGCTGGGGTCCAGTGCCGGAGGAATTGCTGGGGCGGTAGATGCCCGCGGTTCAGGACCGACCCGGGACCTGGGGCGAACCGTCCACCCTTGGTTGTGGACCACGCGGCCCCGGCGCGCAACTGCGATCTGACCGGAACGGATGCGGCCACAACGGGCCACCCACCAACCTGCTGCGCGACGTGCTCAGCCTCGCGCGGCCGGCCATTCCAGCCGACGCGCTGCGGGGCAACGCCGCCTTTCGGCCGCTTCCGAGGCCGTCGTGCAATAGCTCTCGACGGCGGAGCCGATCCGATCCATAAGGCTACCGTACGATTTTCGTCCGGCGCCGTCCCCATGTTGATCCCTCTCATCGTCGCCTGCGCGCTTTTCATGGAGAACCTCGATTCCTCCGTGGTGGCGACGTCGCTGCCGGCGATCGCGGTGGATCTCGGGGTGGATCCCATCGCCCTCAAGCTCGCCTTCACGAGCTATCTCCTCTCCATCGCGATCTTCACGCCCGTCTCCGGCTGGATGGCGGACCGGTTCGGTGCGCGCACGGTGTTCCGGCTGGCGATCGTGGTGTTCGTGGCGGGGTCGGTGCTCTGCGGCCTGTCGTCGTCGCTGGAGGGGTTCGTGGCGGCGCGGGTGGTGCAAGGCATGGGCGGGGCCATGATGGTGCCGGTCGGCCGGCTGGTACTGCTGCGCTCGGTGGAGAAGAAGGACTATCTGCGCGCCCTCTCCTGGCTCACTGTCCCGGGGTTGATCGGGCCCATGCTCGGGCCACCCGTCGGCGGCTTCATCACCACATGGTTCGACTGGCGATGGATCTTCTGGATCAACGTGCCGATCGGCGTGCTCGGCTTCGCGCTCGTCTCCATCTACATCGCCAACGTGCGCGACACGGACGTGCCGAAGCTCGACACCTTCGGGTTCCTCCTGTCCGGGTTCGGACTCGCGGGCTTCGTGTTCGGCGTGGCGGCGAGCGGCATCGGAATCCTGCCGCACGAGGTGGTGGGCACCATGATCGGCCTCGGGCTCGCCTTCCTCGTCGCCTATGTGGTCCACGCCCGGCGGGCCGAGCACCCGCTGATCGATCTGCGCCTCCTCCTGGTGCCCACGTATCGGGCGTCGGTGATCGGCGGCCTGTTCTTCCGCGTCGGCATCGGCGCCATCCCGTTCCTCTTGCCGCTCATGTTGCAGATCGGCTTCGGCATGACGGCCTTCGCGTCCGGCTCGCTCACCTTTGCGGCGGCGGCGGGCGCCATGCTGATGAAGTTCACCGCGCCGCCCATCCTGCGCCGCTTCGGCTTCCGGACGGTGCTGGTCGCGAACGGCTTCATCTCCACGGGTTTCCTGGCCGTGACGGCGCTTTTCACGGAGGCGACTCCGGGAGCGGTGATCTTCACCGTGCTCCTCGTCGGCGGCTTCTTCCGGTCTTTGCAGTTCACGGCCCTCAACGCCCTCGCCTATGCGGACCTGGAGGGCAAGGCGATGAGCCAGGCGACGAGCCTCTCCAGCGTCACTCAGCAGCTTTCCATCGCGCTCGGCGTCGCGGTGGCGGCGGCGGTGCTGGAGTTCACCCGCTCGGCCCGCGGCGACACGGTGCTGGTGGCGGCCGACTTCGTGCCGGCTTTCCTCGCCGTGTCGGCCATCAGCCTGATCGCGCCGCTGGTCTTCCTGCGCCTCGCGCCCGACGCCGGGCACTCCGTGTCCGGCCGGGGCGCGCAAGCGGCGGCGGCGGCCGAAGCGACGCCGGAACCCGCGGCGCGGGCGGTGGACTGACCGGTCGGGAACGGATCAGTCGAGCCGGGTGGCCGGGTCGATGTGCCGGCCGGTCCAGCGCGCGCCCCGCCAGGGCGCCCACCAGCGCCAGGCCGGGTCGACGGCGGACGGGACAGGGTCGAAGCCGGACGAGCCCCACGGGTGGCACCGCAGGATGCGGGCGAGCCCCATCCAGCCGCCGGCCCACAGGCCGTGCCGCTGGATCGCCTCGTCCGTATAGGCCGAGCAGGTGGGGCCGTGGCGGCACTGGCGTCCGGAGAGGCCGGACAAGGTCAGCTGGTAGAAGCGGATCAGCAGGTGGGCGGCGAAACGCACCGGCCGGCCGATGGTCGGCTCCGGCGGCGGCGCGACGTCGGCCCGGTCCGCCGGCATGTCAGGCGCTCGCCCCGGCGGAGGCTTTCGCGTCGGGAACGCCCCCGGCCCTGGCGTCGATCTGGTCGAGGCAGTCCACCACCGCGTCGAACGTGAGAAGCGTGGAGGCGTGCCGCGCCTTGTAGTCGCGGACCGGCTCCAGGAAGCGGAAGTCCTCGAAGCGGCCGGACGGCGGCGGACCGTTCTCCTTCAGCATGCGGCGCATGGTGTCGCGCAGGTCGCGCAACTCGGCGGCAGTCGCCCCCACCACAGTGCGCGCCATGATGGACGAGGATGCCTGCCCGAGCGCGCAAGCCTTGACGTCGTGGGCGAAATCCGTGACCCGGCCGCCATCCGTCTTCAGGTCGACCACCACCGTGGAGCCGCACAGCTTGGAGTGCGCCTTGGCGGTCGCGTCCGGCTCCTGGAGCCGGCCCAGACGCGGAATGTTGCCCGCGAAGTCCAGAATCTTCGCATTGTAGATGTCGTCAATCATCACCGAAAACCGCAGGCGCTGAATGTTTCTTTGAGGTCCAGGAGAAACCGGGCAGTCTTTCACAGGACGTCTCGGCTGAGTATATAGGCACGAGGACAGGCGACAACCACCGTCGCTTGGGCAGCGATGTTCGGCATGGCCGATCGAGGTCCGGCCGTTTTCCGATGGTCCGATCACAGGCGCGAGGCGTATCAGGGTGGAAGAACGTACCGGACGAGGCCCGAACATGGACGCCATTCTGACACCCGCCGGCTTGGTCGAGCGCACCCAGACAGCGACGAAGCCGCTGGTGCGCCCGACCCGCGAGGAAGCCGAGGCCGCCGTGCGCACCCTCATCGCCTGGGCCGGCGACGACCCGACCCGCGAGGGCCTGATCGACACGCCCAAGCGCGTCGTCAAGGCCTACGGCGAGCTGTTCAAGGGCTACAGCGAAAACCCGGCCGCCATGATGGAGCGGGTGTTCCAGGACGTCGCCGGCTACGACGACATGGTGCTCGTCCGCGACATCCCGTTCTTCTCCCACTGCGAGCACCACATGGTGCCCTTCGTCGGCAAGGCGCACATCGCCTACTACCCGTCGGAAGGCGTGGTGGGCCTTTCCAAGCTCGCCCGTCTGGTCGACGTGTTCGCCCGCCGGCTGCAGACCCAGGAGACCTTGACCGCCGAGGTCGTGTCGTCCATTGACGAGGGGCTCAAGCCCCGCGGCATCGCCGTGATGATCGAGGCCGAGCACATGTGCATGTCGATGCGCGGCGTCCAGAAGTCCGGCTCGTCGACCATCACGACCCAGTTCACAGGCGTGTTCCGCGACGATCCGGCGGAACAGGTCCGCTTCATGACGCTTCTCCGCGCCGGACGCTGACGCCTCGTCGCGGATCATCCGCGAGAGACCTCCCGATGGCCGCTTCCCCGCTGTTTCCCGCCCTCGCCTCCAAGTCGGAGAGCGAGGGCGGTCTCGTTCTGGCCCCGCGCTTCGGCGCCGACGGCACCATCACGTGCGTGACCGTGGACGCGGACACCGGCGCCGTGCTGATGGTCGGCCACATGAACGCGGAAAGCCTCGCCCTCACCATCGAGACCGGCGAGGGCTGGTACTGGAGCCGCTCCCGGTCGGAGCTCTGGCACAAGGGCGCCACCAGCGGCAACGTCCAGAAGGTGGTGGACTTGCTGGTCGACTGCGACCAGGACGCGGTCGTCATGCGGGTGCGGGTGGAAGGCCACGGCGCCACCTGCCACACCGGCCAGGTCTCGTGCTTCTATCGGCGCATCCCGCTCGGCCAGAAGGCGGCGGACGGCCCCGTCGCGCTCGAGGCGGCCGGCGGCGAGCGGCGCTTCGACCCGGCGACGGTCTACGGCAAGCCCTGATCGAGCCGGCGCATCCTCGGCCTCGGAAAAGTTCCCGCTCCGCGCGCAACGGAGCGTCATCCTTGGGTTTGATGGTTTCTTCGTACTTCCTGATCTAAGCTGAAGCATGAGAGAGGGTGGCGATGATGTTCGACGCCGTGTCCCGCTTCTGGATCAGGACTCCCCGCCTCGCCGGCGCGGCCGCGACCGTCCTGACGCCTGACGAACCCGCCATCGACGATCCCGCCCCCTTTCGCCCGCGCGTCGGGCTCGCCCTCGGCGGCGGCTCCGCCCGCGGCTGGGCCCATATCGGCGTCCTCCACGCGCTGGCCGAGGCCGGCATCGAGGTCGACGCCGTGGCCGGCACCTCGATCGGCGCGGTGGTGGGCGGCTGCTGGCTGTCCGGCCATCTTGCCGACCTGGAGGTCTTCGCCCGGCAGATCACCAAGCGGCGCATGCTGTCGCTGATGGACGTGTCGCTCTCCGGCCACGGGCTGATCGGCGGGCGTCGGCTCGGCACGCTGCTGACGCAACACCTGGGGCCGATCCGCGCCGAGGACCTGACCAAGGACTTCACGGCGGTCGCCACCGAACTCGGCACCGGGCACGAGATCTGGCTGTCGTCCGGCCCGCTCGTGGACGCGATCCGGGCGTCCTACGCCCTCCCCGGCCTGTTCACGCCGGTGCGCGTGGGCGGCCGCTGGCTGGTGGACGGGGCGCTGGTCAATCCGGTGCCGGTGTCGGTCAGCCGCGCCCAGGGCGCCCGGCTGGTGATCGCCGTCAATCTTGGCGCCGACACGTTCGGCAAGGGCGCGGTCATCCACCACCACCTGCCGCCGGGTCCGATCGATCACCTCCCGGACATGGCGGAGCCCCAGGCGCGCGCCCGCACGTCCTTCCTGCGCACGCTGGTCGGCGGCGACGTGGACGGCCTGCCGGGCATCCCGGGCGTGATGATGGAAGCTTTCAACATCATCCAGGACCGGATCACCCGGGCGCGCCTCGCCGGCGATCCGCCCGACGTGACCATCGGGCCGAAGCTCGGTCGGATCGGTCTGTTCGAGTTCCACCGGGCCGCCGAGGCGATCGACGCCGGCTACGAGGCCACGGTCCACAAGGTCGCCGAGATCCGCGACCTCGTGCACGCGCTGGCCTGAAGGAGCGCCGCAGGCTCCCTCCTCGCCCGCCTCCCCAATGGGAGCGGGCAGCCGCGGCAGCCGCACCGCCGCCTTCAGGGCGGCGGCGCTGTCCGAGTTCAGGCCGTGGCGATGTAGCTGCGCATGTCCTGCGCTTCGCGCTCGATCTCGGCCATCCGGTACTTCACCACGTCGCCGATCGAAATGATCCCGACGAGCTCGCCGTTGTCGCACACCGGCACGTGGCGGAACCGGCCACGGGTCATCTTCTCCATCACGTCGTCCACGCTGTCGCGCTTGCCGCAGGTGATGACGGTCCGGGTCATGTGCCGGCTCGCCGTGTCCTGCAGCGCGTCGGCGCCGCCGTTGGCCATCACGCGCACCACGTCGCGCTCGGAAATGATGCCGACCACGGAGCGGGACTCGTCGGTCATCACGAGCGCGCCGATCCGATGCTCCGCAAGCCGTGCGCAGACCTGCGCGATGGTCATCGACGGGTCACCCGTGGTGACGTCCTTACCCTTCGTGGCGAGTATCGACTGCACCGTCATTCGTTGTCTCCTCTGGATCGCCCCCCTGGACGCCGCCGTTCTTGAGGACCGCGGCGCCTCCCCGCCGGCATCGGCCGGACGTCCTTTGAAGATGAGTCTAAATCGATTGAGGAGCAAGAAGCCGGCGACGGCGAAACGTCGCGGTCGGCGCTCCGGGGCCCGAACCGAGTCCAAAGGATGATGGGACGGCGCTCAGCCGGCCGGTCGGTCGGGGCCGTCGAACCGGTCGTAGGGGTCGACCTCCACCGGGGCGCGGCGGACCGGATCGAACAGGTCGAACAGGAGCAGCCCGGTCAGGAAGCCGCCCACGTGCGCCTCCCAGGCGACGACAGCCTCCTCGCCCGGCACCGCGAGCGTGCCGAAGCCCGCGAGGAGGTTGATGGCGAACCAGATCGCCAGGAAGCCGAGCACGCGCCTGTCGGCGATCACGCCGGACAGCGGCACCGCCGGCACCTGGAAGCGCGCCTGCGGATCCCGGCCGTACCGGCCGAGCGGCCCGCCAGTCTGGAACATGAACCGCGACACGGCCGCCATGTGGCCCGAGATGGCGCCGGACGCGCCGACCATGGGGACGAAGTCCTGGCTGTGGGCGAAGTAATGCGCCGCGGCCCCGCCCATGGTGGCGAGCGCGGAGAAGAGCAGGAACCGCCACGCGCCGAACCGCCACGCCAGAGCGCTGCCGAAGGCCGCGAGCCAGACCCCGTTGACCGCCAGGTGGACGAAGTCGCCGTGGAGGAGCCCGTAGGTGAGCGGTGTCCAGAGGTCCGCCAGCGCGCCGCCCGGAAAGTCGACGCCGAGGCCGGCGGCCTCGTAGCGCGCCGGTATGAAGCTGAACACGAGCAGCAGCAGCTGGTCCTGGCGCGGCCAGAGCACGTAGGTCCGCACCAGGTGGATGATCGCCAGGACGATCAGCAACGCGGTGATCACCCGCGGCAGGTTGAGGACCGGTTCGCGACGCGGGACGAGGATGGGTTCGGACATGGACCTCGCCGGAGCGACGGAGCGGAAGCGACGCCGCGGCGGGACCGTAGCGCAGTGGGTGTCTTGGGAGATAGCCCCTCCCCGGCCGGTCGGCAACCGCCGCGCCGGGCGACTCGCGCGGGGCCGCACGGGATTCGGATGGGTCGGAGCGGGACGGTTTCAACGCCAGGATGGGTTAACGGCACCCCTGCCGGTCGTTAACGATCCTCACCTGTGCCAGGGCGGAACAGCGCCCGCCCAAAGCGGGATTCCGCGGCCCGTCGCGCCGCTCGCCGGTCCGGACCGTTAACGCCCGCCCCCCGAAAAGCCCGCCATTTCTTAAAACCATGTGGATGACTCACCCCCGCTGGCATGCCTCCTGCTCAGCGGGACCAGGTTTGGTCTAAGAGGGATCCGCCTGTGCCGAAACGGTTCGGCCGGCGGAAGCCCTCCGGGTCCGCCGCCCGTCACCGGATTTCGCGGTCCGGGGGCGTCGGCCCCGAACGAACGGTCACGATACCGGCCTGGAGAGTAGGGCGAGGATGAAGCACGCTGCGACCCGCACGCTGTACGATTACTGGAGCCGCCTGCGCGGTCGTCGCACGGCGCCCGCCCGTCACGAGATCGAGCCGGGCGACATCCGCCATATCCTCGGCGACACTTTCATCCTGGAGGCCCACGACCGCAGCGCCTACACGTTCCGCCTCGCCGGCACCCGCCTGTGCGCCGCCTACTGCCGTGAACTGAAGGGCCGAAACCTTCTCGACATGTGGGCCGGGAAGGACCGCGAGGCCATCGCCTGCATGCTCGCCGCCATCGTGGAGGACGGGGCCGCCGCCGTCATCGGCATCGAGGCGCAGAACGAGCGCGGCCAGAAGATGCCGGTCGAGGTGATGCTCCTGCCGCTCCGCCACGACGGCCCGCGCCACACCCGCATCCTCGGCTGCTTCGCCCCGCTCGACCAGCCATACTGGATCGGCCTTCACCCGGTGGTGCGCCAGTCCATCCTGAGCCTCAGGCTGATCTGGCCCGACGAGCGGCCCGCCTTCCTGCGCACCGGCCTCGCCGCCGAAGAGGAGCCCGTGGCCGTGCCGAACGCCGTCCGCCGCAACCAGCGCGCCGCGGCTCCGGCCTCGGGTCGAAAGGTCGCGCACCTCACGATCATCGAGGGCGGGCGGAAGTAACCCTCAATCTGCACTACATATACTAGCCGTTAAGTAACAAAGGCCTAGTGTCGGATTCCGTAGGCCGGAAGGCCTTCCGGCTCATGCTTTCGACGGTTCCGGAATGACGATGTCACGCCCCATACAGGAGGGTCGGCGCCCGCTCCCCAAGATGGACCGGCGCCGGTTCCAGCGCGTGAAGATCAACGTCCTCGGCCGCTTCATGCTGTCGAACCGGACCGAATACCCCTGCCAGGTCGTCGACATGTCGCCCGGCGGCGCCGCCCTGATGACGCCGGTGTCGGGCGTCGTTGGCGAGCGCGTGGTGGCCTACCTGGACCACATCGGCCGCATCGAAGGCGAAATCACCCGCCTGTTCGAGGGCGGGTTCGCGATGACGGTCAACGCCAGCCCGCGCAAGCGCGACAAGCTCGCCTCCCAGCTCACCTGGCTGGCGAACCGTCACGTGCTCAACTTGCCCGAGGACCGGCGCCACGAGCGCATCGTGCCGCGCAATCCGTTCAGCCATGTGATCCTGGCCGACGGGCGCGAGCTCCGCTGCCGCATCATCGACGTCTCCCTGTCCGGCGCGGCCGTCGCCCTGGAGTTCCGGCCGCCGCTCGGCGAGCCGGTCACCCTCGGCCGCATGCGCGCCCGGGTCGTCCGCCACTTCGACGACGGCATCGCACTCGAGTTCGCCACCGCCCAGCAGAACGCCGACGTGGTCGCGAACAATCTCTAACGGACCGAGACGAAGGACCGCGAGCCCTGCGCGCTTGGCGTCGTCGGCTTGCCGCGACCGCCCGTCCTCGGACCGGCACTTCTCCGACCCTTCAATCGTCATGAACCCTCGACTCCCGGCTCTGCCGCTTGGTGGGCCGGACATAAAGATCGCGCGAGAACACGCCGCATCGCCGCCAAGATCGCCGCACCGGTTGCGCACGGCTCCGCTGCGACATCGACCGAACCCGCCCCGTTCATCCAGTTTGGCTACTGAAGGGTGAATGACGGGCGATCTTCGCTGAATATCCGGCAACCTGACTTTGCGCCTTAAGGACCTATGAAAACACGGCGCGCAATTTCCACCAGTCTCTACACTCCAATTCAAATCGCATCTGTCAGTGTGTCTTCATCGACTTTGAGGACGCGTGACGGATGGGCTGGTTTCGCAAATCTTTCCTATTCCTTTACATGGCGATTGGCGTTCTGCCGATTTCCGGTGCTGGCGCGATCCCGCTGAAGATGCCGTTGAACGGTCCGGCGACGCCGCCGGTCGGCCATGTGCGGTTCTGCGACGAATTCCCTGAGGATTGCACCCTGGAGGGCCGGCCCAACCAGGTGGTGCGCCTGTCCAAGAGCGCCCTGGAGCGGCTGAAAGACGTGAACAAGGCCGTCAACGCGGCGGTGCTGCCGGCGACCGACATGGAGGTGTTCGGCACGCTCGAGCACTGGACCTATCCGGGCCTGCAGGGCGACTGCGAGGACTACGTGATCCAGAAGCGCAGCGAGCTGATCCGGACCGGCTGGCCGGCGAGCGCGCTGCTGATCACGGTGGTCAAGGACGAGGAGGGCGCCGGTCACGCGGTGCTGACCGTCCGCACCGACGTCGGCGATCTCATCCTCGACAACAAGATCGACCGGATCGTCGCCTGGATCGAGACGCCCTACCGGTTCGTGAAGCGGCAATCGAGCCGCAATCCCATGTCCTGGGACCAGATCGAGGACAGCCGCGCGACGGCGGTCGGAAGCGTCAGGCCGATGCTTCCTTGAAGCCATCCTGCCCGCTCCGGCGGGCGGAAGAGACGTGAACGCGGGCGGTCCCCCTTCGACCTGTCCCTGTCCCACCGGACCGTCCCGTTCCCGATGGCCGGCCTCCCCGCAAGGAGGCCGGCCTTTTTTTTGATGGTCAGGAGATAGGCGTCATGTGCGCCCGGAACCGCTTCCAGTTCGCCACGTAGCGGATGGCGGATTGGCGCAGCTTGTCGGCCGCGCTCTCGTCGAGGGTCCGGATCACCCGGGCGGGCGAGCCGACCACCAGCGAGCCGTCCGGGATCTCCTTGCCCTCGGTCACCAGCGCGCCCGCGCCGACGAGGCAGTTGTTCCCGATGCGCGCGCCGTTCAGGATGGTCGCGCCCATGCCGATCAGCGTGTTCGACCCGATCGTGCAGCCGTGGAGGATCGCCCGGTGGCCGATGGTGCAGCCCTCGCCGATGGTCAGCGGGAAGCCCGGGTCGGTGTGGAGCATGCAGTGCTCCTGGATGTTGGTGTCCCGGCCGACGGTGATCCGTTCGTTGTCACCGCGAAGCACGGCCCCGAACCAGAGGCCGACTCCCTCTTCAAGGGTCACCTTGCCGACGACGGTGGCGTCGGGCGCCACCCAGTAGGTTCCCTCCTCGGGAACCTCGGGGGCTAGTCCTTCCAGCGCATAGAGGGGCATCGGCGGTCTCCCGTATCCATCATGATGCGGAAGACCTTAGCGCCCGGAAGCCCGTCCCTCCATGCGACCAACGGGTTCGGCCCGCCGGCTCGGACCATGCTGTCTCAGAACATGCTGTCCCGGAGCGCCAGGGCGAACTCCAGCACCACAACGCCGGAGCAGAGGCTCCAGGCGCCGGCGACCGCCGTGGAGGCGGCGAGCCAGCCCACGGGCCGGCGCTCGATCAGGCGCGCCCGGACCGCGTTGCGCATCAGGATCGCCGGACCGGCGAACATCAGCATGATCACGGCCGCGAGGCTGGACCAGATGGACGCTCCGTCCAGGTCGAAGCGGGCCGGCTCCGCCGTCACCAGCTGGTAGAAGGACGACAGCACGCCGGCGCTCACGAAGCCGGTGGCGACGGCAAACGCCATGATCATCAGTTCCGCAGTCATCGGCTTTAACGTCCCCTTAACCCAAAACCCGAAATGAAACGGGGGTGTCCCTCTCGTCAACGGTCTCGCAAGGTTTGGGCCGGGGGCGGGTCGACCGGTCGGCCGGCGGAAAACGGGGAAGTCCGTTCACCAGTCCGGTCCCGGTTCGGGACGCCCGGTCGCTCGACCGGACGCGGACGTCTCGATTTGGGAGAGAACGGTGCCGACCTACGCCAGCCATCCGCAGGACGACCCGTCGCTCTACAGCGTCAAGGCTCGCGCCCGGGTCCGGGCCGGCGCGAGGACCTGGGTCCTCAAGCTCATCACGTCCTGCCTGGCGGTGGCGGGGATCATTGTCCTCATCGACCTCGGGCTGACCTGGTCCAAGGCCCTCACCGACACGAGCGGACGGACGAGCGACCCGACGCCGGTCGCCGTCTTCCTCGGCGATCAGCGGCTGACGATCCCGGCCAACATGATCCGGTTCGAGAACCAGCGCGTGGTCGGGCCGCAGGAGCGGATGGACCTCGCCATCCACTGGCCGTCGCTCACGGGCTATTCTCCCGAGCTCCGGTCCGCCTTCCTGGACGACGGCGCCGACGCGCCTCTGCTCTTCATGACGATCCGGCCGCGCGAGACCGCCACGGACAGCGCCGGGCGGCTCGCCAGCGTCTACCAGCACTTCTTCGAGGGTGAGGCGCTGCCCGCGCCGAAGGGCCTGCTCGGCCGGCGACTGTCGGAGGATTCCGGGCTCGCTGGCGAGGAGGTCTATTTCGAGGCCGGCTCCACCAGCCCGTTCACGGTCCACTGCCTCGCCGCCGACGACAGCGGCTATCCGGCGCCGTGCCTGACCGAGATCCACGCGGGCGAGTCGCTGTCGGTGCAGATCCGGTTCCGCAAGGGTCTGCTGTCCGAATGGGCCGGCATCAAGCGCGCCACCAGGGCCCTGCTGCTGACCTTCGGCCTGTTCGCCTGACGGGCTCCTCGCCCGACGCGATGGGCCGGCCCGCCGCCCTGCCCGCTCGAGCGGATCCGGCGCGCCCATCCGCGCCGGCCATGGCGTCGATGGCGACCGTCAGCCTTCCAGGTCCATGGCCAGGATGGCCATCTGGAAGTTGTAGGAAAGGTCGTCCGCGTCCTCGTCGTCCTTGAACAGGACGCCCACGAACTCCTCGCCCACATAGACCTCGGCCGAATCGGTCTTCCGCGGACGGGCGCGCACGCTGATGTTCGGCGACTGCAGCACCCGCTTCAGGTAGATCTCGATCTTCTTCAGTTCGTCCTTGTTCACGGGCCGCTCTCCGTTGCTGAAATCCGGGGCGTCGTTCTGGCACGGACGGCGCGCCGAGGAAACCCGGCCGTGCCGGATTTCTCGTGGACGGGCAATCGCCGTCAGATGTCGTAGTCCGACCCGGTATCGAGCAGACGATGCTCCATGGAGCGCGCCGGCTCCGCGCACCCTGCCTCGCCGATCACGCGCGCCGGCACGCCGGCCACCGTGGTGCAGCGAGGCACCGGCTTCAGCACCACCGAACCGGCCGCAACGCGCGAGTTGGCGCCCACCTCGATGTTGCCGAGGATGGACGCGTGGGCGCCGATCAGCACCCCGTGGCGGATCTTCGGGTGGCGGTCGCCGGTCTCCTTGCCGGTGCCGCCGAGGGTGACGCCCTGGAGGATGGAGACGTCGTCCTCGATCACGCAGGTCTCGCCGATGACGATGCCGGTCGCGTGGTCGAAGAAGACGCCCCGGCCGATGCGGGCCGCCGGGTTGATGTCCACCTGGAACACTTCCGACGACCGGCTCTGCAGGTAGAGCGCGAAGTCCCGCCGCCCGTTCGTCCACAGCCAGTGGGCAAGGCGGTGGGTCTGGATGGCGTGGAAGCCCTTGAAGAAGAGCACCGGATCCAGGAAGCGGTCGCAGGCGGGATCGCGGTCGACGACCGCCGCCATGTCCACCCGGAAGGCGTCGCCGATCGACGGGTCCGCCGACAGCGCGTCCGAATAGGCCTGGCGGATCAGGGTGCCGGACAGGGCGTCGTGGTCGAGCCTGTCCGCCACCCGCTGCACGACGGCATCTTCCAGGCGGGGCTGGTCGATGACGGCGGCGTGCAGGAAGCCGGCGAGCGCCGGCTCGCGTTCGGCGGCGGCGATCGCCTCCTGCCGCAGGCGGCTCCAGACGGGGTCCAGCGTATCGACCGAGCGCAGGCCGATGCTTTTGAATTGTGGCGACATGACTGTTGTTCCTGCTCGACGCTGCGGCCATTTGCCATCATGCGGGCCGTTCGCGCTAGGGGGCTCCCGGCTTTTCTCCCGACCCCGACCAAGGAAGGGATGGGAAGCGGGGCAATTCCCAATAAGGATAGGGTGCCGCATGAGTTGAGGGAAGCCGCGCCGGCTTGGATGGGGACGGCGGCGCGAGGAGACGGACGTGATGAGGAAGCTGCGCCCGGTGGAAACGGTGGAAGGTCGCATCCGTGTCGACGTGGTCGGCACGCTCGGCCGGATCGTGATCGACAACCCCGGCCGCCACAACGCCTTGTCGCTCGCCATGTGGGAGGCGATTCCCGACGCGGTGGGCCAGCTGGAGGCGGACGCCGACGTCCGGGTCATCGTCGTGTGCGGGTCCGAGGGCGGCGCCTTCGCATCCGGCGCCGACATTTCCGAATTCGACGTCGTCCGCCGCGACGCTGGCACCTCGGCCACCTACGAGGCCTCCAACGCCGCCGCCTTCAACGCGCTGCGCAAGGCCGACAAGCCGACCGTGGCCGTGATCCGCCGCTTCTGCATGGGCGGCGGCGTGGGCCTCGCGGCCGCCTGCGACGTGCGCATCGCCAGCGACGACGCCGTGTTCGCCATTCCGGCGGCCCGCCTCGGCCTCGCCTATCCGGCCGAGGCCGTGGCCGACATCGTCGCGCTGATCGGGCCGTCGCGGACCAAGGACCTGTTCTTCACCGCCAAGCGGATCGACGCCGCGACGGCGCTGCGCATCGGCCTCGTCGACGACGTGGTACGCGACGACGAGCTGGAGGCCGCCGCCACCGCCTACGTGGCGCGGGTGACCGCCCTCGCCCCGCTCACCCAGAAGGCCATCAAGGCGGCCATCAACGCCGCCGTCGCGCCCGATGGCGCCGAGGCGTGGGATCATGCCCGCGCGCTCGCCGACGCCTGCTTCCGCAGCGCCGATTACGCGGAAGGCCGCGCTGCCTTCCGGGAGAAGCGCGAGCCCATCTTCCTCGGCCGCTGACCGGATGGGGCCACGGCCGGTCCGGCTCGACAAGAGCCTGAAGCCGCTCATCCTGATTCAAAAGACGAGCCACCCGTCATAAGGATTTGAAATAACGTGCCCGCTCCGGTCTCGGGTCCGTCGCTAGGGCACAGGCCCGGCCCGCTTCACAGCTCGCCACGGGCCGCCCGTTCGATCGCCGGGTAGTCGAGCTTCCCTGTTCCGAGGACCGGCAGGGTCGGCACCGACACGATGGTCTTCGGCACCAGGATCTCGGCGACGCCGTGTTCGCGCGCCCAGGCGAGCAGCGGCGCGGTGTTCGCGCCCTCCGCGTCGGTGACGAGCACCAGCGCCTCGCCCTTCCGGTCGTCCGGCACCGCCACCACCGCGTGGGACGCCTCCGGCCAGACGGCGGCCGCATAGGCCTCCACGGCGGCGAGCGACACCATCTCGCCGCCGATCTTGGCGAAGCGCTTGGCCCGCCCGCGGATCATCACGAAGCCGTCCGCGGTGATCTCGACGATGTCGCCGGTGTCGTACCAGTCGCCGGCCTTCTGGAGCACGCCCGGCTGGTCCACCTTCAGGTAGCCGGTCATCAGGTTCGGTCCGCGCACGATCAGACGCCCGCCCCGGTCGAGACCCGGCACCGGCTCCAGGCGCGCCTCGATGCCCGGCAGCAGCTTGCCGACGGTCCCCTGCCGGTCCGCGCCGGGCCGGTTCACCGCGAGCACGGGAGAGGCCTCGGTCACCCCATAGCCCTCGTTGAGCTCCACCTTGAACCTCTCGCGCCAGAGCGTCCGCGTCGCCTCCTTCACCCGCTCGGCCCCGAGAATGGTGAACTTCACCGTCGCGAAGTCGTCCGGCCCGGCCGCCTTGCCCCAGGCCGCCGCGAACGTGTCCGTCGAGAGGAGGATGGTGGTGCCGGTCTCCCCGACGAGCTTCGGGATCTGCTTGAAGTGGAGCGGCGACGGGTAGAGGAAACTCTTGAAGCCGCCGAACACCGGCAGCAGAAGCCCCGCGGTGAGCCCGAAGGAGTGGAACACCGGCAGCGCGTTGAAGAACACGTCCTGCGGGGTGAACCCGTATATGGCAAGCACCTGCGCGCAGTTGGCCAGGAGGTTCGCGTTGGAGAGCGCCACGCCCTTCGGAACGCCCTCCGTGCCGGAGGTGAACAGGACGGCGCCGATGTCGTCCGGCTTCGGGCGGAACAGCCGATGGACTACGGAGGGCGCCGCCGCGTAGGCCGCGCCGAACGTCTTGTCCAGCGGCCCGATCTCCTTGCGGATGGTCTCCACGGTCAGCACGGTTGCGCGCTTTCCAAGCGCCGCCACCATGTCGTCCAGCTTCTGCACCTGGACGAACTTCGCCGACGTCACGATGGTGCGGATGTCGGCGGCGAGGCAGGCCGCCTCCAGGTTCTTCAGACCCGTGGAGAAGTTGAGCATGGCCGGCACCCGGCCGTAGGCGGCGAGCGCGAAGAACACCACCGCCGCGCCGTTCACGTTCGGCAGCAGCACGCCGACCCGTTCGCCCGGCTTCGTCATCCGCGACAGGCGACGGCCGAGCACGGCGGCCGCCAGGATCAGGCGCTTGCGGCTGAGCGGCTGGCGGTCCTGGTCTTCCACGGCCGGCGCGTCCGGCGCGATCCGGCTCGCATCCACCAGCGCCTCGAAAAGGGACCGGCGCCAGAACGACGGGTCGAGCCCGGACGCCTCGACGGTCGATCCGGCTTTCGTGGCTCCCCCGATCGCGACTCGCGCCATGTCCGTGCTCATTCACCCTCCCAGGCGTCGTGTCCAATGCCGGCGGTTGCAGGCACCCGCCGCGGTCACACTGTTACATAGACACGAATGCACGATGACGCCACGGAAGCGGCCTCCGTCGCGGTCGAAAATGCCGGAACGCGGGCGATCAGCCGAGCGCCTTCACGGCCTTGTCCAGTTCCTCCACGGCGCAGACGACATGATAGAAGGAACTCGCCGGCGCCGGCTCGTCGACGAAACGGCCGTCCGGCATCATCTTGTCCCACCAGAGGCCCGGAGCCGCCACCCGCAGATAGCGTTCCAGCGCTTCGGCCGCGTCGGCGGCGAGGCCCATGTGGCGGTCCCTCGCCTCCCAGTCGCCCGCCACGCCGGCCAGCGCCACGTGCCCCTTGATCCGCTCGGTCTGCGGCCACAGCCGGGATCCGCCGTCCTTCACCGTCAGGTCGTCGAGCATGACGTTGATGGCGACGCCCTCTCGGCGGTTCAGCCCATGCGTTTCGGCAAGGTCGGCCAACGTGCCGGCAGCCGCGATCGCGTCCGCCCGGCCGCGGAGGAGACCCCAGCGCACCAGCAGCCAGGCCCACTCGTACTGGTGCCCCGGCTCCACCACCCGGCCCTCCTCGCCGGACGCGCGCGCCCAGTCGCCGTCGAAATACTCGTAGAGCCAGCCGGCCTCCGGGTTGAGGAAGGATCTGAGGCAGAGTTCGGCGATCTCGTCGGCAAGACGGCCCCAGGTCTCATCCCCGCCAACCTCCACCCACGCCAGGCAGGCCTCGAAGAGATGCATGTGCGGGTTGGCCTTCAGCGGCAGCGTCCGCGGATCCCCCTCCTCGAAACCGGCGACCGGATGCTTGTAGCGCGTCATCAGCG
The DNA here is from genome assembly GCF_013839525.1 of Chthonobacter rhizosphaerae. Classification (GTDB taxonomy): domain Bacteria; phylum Pseudomonadota; class Alphaproteobacteria; order Rhizobiales; family Pleomorphomonadaceae; genus Chthonobacter; species Chthonobacter rhizosphaerae. Next base: position 188,363 of record NZ_JACDIS010000008.1, on the reverse strand, counting down.
TCTGCCGCAGCCGCAGCGCTGCCGTCTCGGCGACAGACCGGTCGGACGCCACCGATGCGGCAGCCGCGAAGGCGAACAGGGCGAAGGCCTGATCGTAGAGGCTGAAGCTGTCGTCGAAAGGACGCCCATCCGGCTCGATCGTCATGCGGACGGTCCCGTCCGGCAGCACGCAGCGCGCCAGGACATAGGCGAGGCCCTCGTCCACCGCGCGCCGCCATGGCCCGGTCCAGCCGAGCCGGCCGGCCACCGCGAAGCTGAACACCTGCCGTGCCTGGACCCGAACCCGCCGCCGATCCTGCAGAATCTCCACCCGCTGGCCGAGCCGCTCGTGGAAGCCGCCCCGGGCCTCGTCGATGCCGAAGGCGCACCAGGTCGGGAGGGCCTCGCCGAGGGTCCAGGCGAGCAGCCGGTCCCGGACGGCTCGCGCCCGTTCGATGCCCGACTGGGTGGCGGCCGACGATGCGATCATGGGGTCAGTCATCCTTCTGCGTGGGGTCGCCCGAACCCTAGCCACGCGCCGGCCGGAATTCCAGCGCTGCGGTCCGCGCGGTGCGACACGGTGTCCTGCCGCCACCATTGACCGGCCGGCTCCGTCTGCCACACTCCGCCGCACCAAGGCTCCTTGTCGGGCATACCGACAGGCTGGGGCAAAGTCGGGCTTACCGACAGGCATGGACAAAGTCGGGCTTACCGACAGGCTAGAATAAGGTCGGGTTTACCGACGGGCTAGAACAAGGTCGGAGTGACCGGCCGGCGGGAGGATTTCACCCATGAGGACGTCGGCATCCGCGGCCCGCGGCGCCGTGGCTTCCCGTCGTGCGGCGGGGAGGTGAGCGTGAAACGACCGCGAGGCAATGCGGCCTCCACGCTGCTGTCCGTGCTCATCTTCCTGGCGGTCTGGCAGGTCGCCGCCATGGTCGGGGAAAGCCGCGTGTTTCCGGCCCCGTCCGCCGTGGCCGCCATCATCGCCGAGGAGATCGCGTCCGGCGACCTGCCCTATCATCTGTCGGCGACGCTTCTGCGCGTCCTTGCCGCCTTCAGCATCGCGCTCACGCTCGGCGTGGCGATCGGCCTCGCGATGGGCCGGATCCGATCGGTCGACCGGCTGCTCGACGTCTGGCTCGTGGTCCTTTTGAACCTTCCGGCCCTCGTCATCATCATTCTCGCCTATGTGTGGGTCGGCCTCAACGAGGTGGCGGCCATCGGTGCGGTGGCGGTGAACAAGCTGCCGAACGTGATCGTCACCATCCGCGAAGGCGCCCGGGCCATGGATCCCGACCTCGACCAGATGGCCAAGGCCTTCCGGTTGTCGGTCCGCAAGCGCCTGTTCGACATCATGCTGCCGCAGCTCCAGCCCTACATCGCGGCCTCGGCGCGCTCGGGCCTGTCGCTCGTGTGGAAGATCGTGCTCGTCGTGGAGCTGCTCGGCCGCTCCAACGGCGTCGGCTTCCAGCTCAACCTCTTCTTCCAACTGTTCGACGTCGCCTCCATCTTCGCCTATGCGATCTCCTTCGTGGCCGTGATGCTGACGATCGAGCTCCTCGTCCTGCAACCCCTCGAGACCCGGGCGAACCGCTGGCGTGTCCGCACCACTTGAACTGCACATCCGCAAGAAGATCTACCAGGGCGCCGAGGGCGGAACCGTGGAGGCCGTGCGCGACCTGGACATCGTTGCGCCGGATGGCAGCCTCACGGCCCTGATCGGCCCGTCCGGCTGCGGCAAGACCACCAGCCTGCGGATCCTCGCCCGGCTGGACACCGACTTCGAGGGCACCATCGGCCTGCCACCCGGCGCGCGGATCGGCTTCGTGTTCCAGGAGCCGCGACTCCTGCCGTGGCGGACAGTGGACCAGAACGTCCGCCTCGTGCTCGAGGGTGACAAGCAGCCGGACCTGAAGACGCTGTTCGCCGACCTCGGCCTGGAGGAGATGGGCAGCCGCTTCCCGACCGAGCTGTCGCTCGGCCTTGCCCGCCGTGTCTCGCTCGCCCGCGCGCTCGCCATCGAGCCGGACGTGCTGCTCCTCGACGAGCCGTTCACCTCCCTGGACGAGACCACCGCCCAGCGCCTGCGGCATCTGGTGTTGACGGTCTGGCGGCGGTACCGGCCGACCACCCTGATGGTGACGCACAACGTGCGCGAAGCGATCCAGCTTGCCGAGCGCATCATCCTGCTCGCGCCCCGCCCCTCGCGCGTGGTGGCCGAGATCGTGCTCGACACCCCGCACGACCAGCGCGACGAAGCCTATGTGGAAGCGAAGCGGACCGAACTCGTCGGCCGTTATCCGGGGCTCGTGGCCTGACAGGCCCAAGGCCCCGTGCGCCGTCAGTCCGTCAGACCCGGCCGCGGGACCGGCTCGACCTTGGCGACGGGAAGGCCCTCGAAGCTCCAGCCGTCCGTCCCTTCCGGGTACCAGACGACGTCCCGGTAGCCCCATTCGACGGCGCGGCGGGCGGCATTCCAGCTCATCCAGCAGTCGGCGAGGCAGAAGAACACCACGGTGCGGCTGGCGTCACCCTGGACCGCCTCGTTGAGATTGTCCTTGAAGTAGGCCGCCATGTCCGCGGCAAGCGCCCCATAACCGACATCCGGCAGCCAGATCGCGCCCGGGATGCTTTCGCGCGGCGGCAGGCGAAACACGGTGCCCGGCGGCAGCTTCGGCCGGGGCGGCTTGGGCAACACGTCGATGAAGACCGCCGAACCCGCCGACCAGAGCGCCTCGACCGCCTTCGTGTCGAGCACCCGCGCGCCGGCCAGCGTGTCCGGGACCGGCGCGCGATAGTCGTTCAGCCGATAGCCGGTCGGCTCAGGGACGTCGCCCGCCGCGACCGGAGACGCGCCGGCCCACGACAGGCCGGCGGTGAGGACCACGACGAGGACGGTTCTGGACATCGGCGGCAAGGCGCCCTCCCCACGCGGGCGAACCGGCGGGCGCACCCGCCGGCAAGGCGTTCCGTCACTGGGTGACGGTGATGACCTCGTCCTTCTCGTTCAGGAGCGGGACGCCATAGTCGGCCAGGATCTTGTTGATCTCGCCCTGGTTCTCGCGGATCAGCCGGTTCAGGTCGCGCTTCCAGTTCTGGTCGGACGCCCGCACGCCCATGGTGATGCGGTAGACCATGCGCGAGCCTTCCTGCTCCTTCACGAGCGGGATCACCTTCAGCGGCGGATCCTGCTGCTTGGCGAAATAGCCGGCGATCGGCCCCCACAGGATGGCCACGTCGATGACGCCAGTCTGCAGGTCCTTCATCATCATGTCGGGCACGTGGGTGTAGCGGGTGTCCACCATCAGCGGGTAGGGCTTCACCCGGCCCATCAGGCCGTTCGCGGCCACGTTCGTGCCCGGCGGCGTGCCGGCCACGAGGCCGATGCGCTTGTCCTTGAGGCGCGGGTCGGCCAGCGTCTCCAGGTCGTCGAGCCCCGTGCCGGGCTTCACCACCAGCGCATAGGACGTGCGGTAGTAGGCGTTCGTGTTCTGGACGAGTTCGTCACCCTGCGCGTAGCCGATGATCACGTCGCAGCGATGCTCGCCGAGCGTCTTGCGGACGAAGCCGGTCGCCATCGGGAACCAGGAATAGGAAATGCCCTTGCCGAGCTTCTGTGCCAGGAGTTCGGCGATCTTGTTCTCGAAGCCCTCGAACTTGTCGTTGGAGAACGGCAGGCTGGCCGGATCCGAGCAGACGCGCAGCGTATCCGGATCGACGAGTTCGACGGCCTCGCTGAACGTTTCCATATCGGCCTGGGGCAGCGGCGGCTGGTTCTGCGCAAGGGCGGGGAGCATGAAGGCTCCGAGAAGGGCGGCGGTGGCCGCGATACGAACTCCCATGGATGTTTTCCCTCCGGGCTTGTTCTTGTCGGCGGAACTGGTGTTCCGCAGAGGACGCGGGGCATTCCGGCCGGAGCCGCCCGCAGTTGTATCGGTGTCCAACAATGCAGCACCGGCGCGCCGCTTCAATGGCTGGAGGCCGCATTACGGGAATTTAATCCACCCCGATCGGGAAAAAGTCCCATCCGGCGAGAGCGCCGACCGTGGCGCCGCGGACGTGGCAGGAGGCGGTGTTCCGTCTCCTCCGGCAGCGGCTGCCGATCCGGCCGAGAACGCGCTCCGGCCTTTGGTTCGCTGTCACACCGACCGCTCTGGCTCGTCCGCCATCGGACCAGGACGCCGACGACCTGACCCAAAAAAGAGGGCCGCACCGACGATCGGCACGGCCCTTGTCATCTGCCCCTCAGCCCCGTCGCGGACCGCGCTGCCGGACGGACGCGCCATCCCTCCGGCGCATGCCTTCCCGAGCGGTTGGCGCCGCGCTCCTTCCCTCCGGAGCGCCGCCCCAATCAGCCGCGGTCATCGGACCGCGGCGCGCGGTCGTCCTCAGCGGATCAGAAGCCGAGGCAGGCGTTTTCCTCGGCCTTGGCGGCTTCGTTGACCGGACCGTTGCGCTTGATCTCGCCCCGGCCGACGTCACCGGTCGCCCGGCCGCGCAGATAGGCGTAGATCGAGTCCGCAAAGCACATCACGTTGAGGTCGCTGCCCCAGGCCGGCATGATGCTGTTGACGGGATGCCACACATTCTGCTGACCGCTCGAGACGATTTCCATGAACTTGGAGTAGTCGATGGTCTTCAGCGAGTTGGTCAGGTCGGGAGCGAAGCTCGACCCCACGCCGTCCGGACCATGACACTGCATGCAGTTGGCGTTGTACTTCTTGAAGCCGCGCCAGGTGTACCAGTCGACCGACTTGTCGTCGAAGACCTTGTAGGTCGGGTTTCCGTCAGCGTCGAGGAACTTGCCGTTCTCTTCCGAGGCGACGGCCGGATCTCCCGGGGCGGCGAAAGCCGACGCGCTCAGAGTCATCATCAGGGTAAAGGCGATTGTGCGCAGAAACATCTAGCTCTCCTCCAGGCTCCCTCAAAGAGGTTCGTCAGACGCTGGTCGGCGTGGTTCCCCGGATTTCACGACGGCCGAGCGTAATCAAGAAGAACGGCCCGGTCCTGACAAGGTTCAACCTTGAGGTCCGGGCCGTCTGTTGTCAGTCAGTCAGTCTCAGTTCGGCAGGCTGAAGACGGTCAGCTGGCCGCCGAGAGCCGTGTACTTCGACAGAGCAGCATAGCCGCCCACCGCGCCGAGACCGGCGTTCGGGTCGGTCAGGCCAGCCGCGAGGCCGATGCCGGCCCAGCCACCGATGCCCGACAGGATGGCGATGTACTGCTTGCCACCATGCTCGTAGGTCGTCACGTTGCCGATGATGCCCGACGGGGTCTTGAACTTGTACAGTTCCTTGCCGTCAGCGGCGTCCACCGCCTTCAGGAAGCCTTCGAGCGTGCCGTAGAACACGACGTCGCCGGCGGTGGCCAGAGCGCCCGACCACACCGAGAACTGCTCGGGGATCGACCAGACGATCTTGCCGTTCACGCCGTCCCAGGCGATGAAGTTACCCATGCCGCCATGGCTGTTCGGCGCGGGGTACATCGACAGGGTGGCACCGACGTAGGGCTGGCCCGCGGTGTAGGACACGCGGAACGGCTCGTAGTCCATGCAGACGTGGTTGGTCGGGACGTAGAACAGCTTGGTCTTCGGCGAGTAGGCCGCAGGCTGCTGGTCCTTGGTGCCGAGAGCCGCCGGGCAGACGCCGGTGGTGTTCACGTCTTCGCCGTTCTGGTGGGTCGAGTACTGGGCAACCACAGCCGGGCGACCGTAGGTCGGGCTGTTCTTGTCCATGTCGACGCCGGTGGTCCAGTTCACGACCGGGTCGTACTTCTCGGCGACGAGCAGTTCGCCGCTGACGCGGTCCATCGTGTAGGCGAGACCGTTACGGTCGAAGTGGGTGAGAAGCTTGCGCATCTCGCCGTTCACTTCCTGATCCGTGAGGATCATCTCGTTCACGCCGTCGAAGTCCCACTCGTCGTGCGGGGTCATCTGGTAGACCCACTTCGCCATGCCGGTGTTCAGGTCACGGGCGAAGATGGTCATCGACCAGCGATTGTCGCCCGGGCGCTGAGCCGGGTTCCAGGTCGACGGGTTACCGGTGCCGTAATAGACGAGGTTCAGCTCGGGATCGTACGAGAACCAGCCCCAGGTGGTGCCGCCGCCGATCTTCCACTGATCGCCTTCCCAGGTGGCGATGCCGGAGTCCTTGCCGACCGGCTTGCCGAGGTGGGTGGTCTGCTCCGGGTCCATCAGCGTGTCGCTGTCCGGGCCCATGGAGTAGCCGCGCCAGGCGAGCGAGCCGTCCTTCAGGTTGTAGGCCGTGAGCGAACCGCGCACGCCGAACTCGCCACCGGAGATGCCGATGAAGACCTTGTCGCCGAACACGTGCGGAGCGGCAGTGCCGGTCTCGCCGATGGACGGGTCACCGTTCTTCACGGACCAGGCGACCTGGCCGGTCTTGGCGTCGAGCGCCACGACGGTCGTGTCGGCCTGATGCAGGATGATCTTGCCGTCACCGTAGGCCACGCCGCGGTTCACCGTGTCGCAGCACATCACCGGAATGACGTTCGGGTCCTGCTTCGGCTCGTACTTCCAGATGATGGAGCCGTTGTCGTTCAGGTCGAGCGCATAGACGATGTTCGGGAAGGGCGTGTGAACGTACATCACGTCGCCGATGATCAGCGGGCCACCCTCATGGCCGCGCAGAACGCCGGTCGAGAACGTCCAGGCGACCTGGAGGTTCTTCACGTTGTCCTTGTTGATCTGGTTGAGTTCCGACCAACGGGTGTTGGCGAAGTCACCGGCCTGAGCGACCCACAGCTTCGGGTCCTTCATCATGCTGGCCAGTTCGTCGTTCGCCATGGCATTGCCGGCGAACAGGGCCACGACCGCGGTCATGCAAGCCGTAGAAAGCACTTTTCTCATTAGTGTTCTCCCTAGACCACACTTTATGAGTGCTCTTATGAGTTGGCCCGGACCGCAGGCCCTCAAGACCTGAAGTTCGGCCAATCCTTTTGGGTAAGCCACCGACCGTGTGTCACGCCCGACGGACCGGTTCCCTCTCCCGATCCGACGACCTTCGATGATGACGGGGTTCCCTCCAACACCGTCACCTGCTCGACCGGCGACTCCGAGGACCTTACTCAGCTTTCTGCCCCCCCGCAAGTTGGATACTATCGAGCTCTTCGGTCGTCGATGCCGCAGGTCCCTCACCTTAATGGATTTAATTCCGATGTCGAAATGGAACCTCACGAGGCAAACAGCGCGAATAATCAGGTACTTGCGCGAACCGGCCCGCGCGTTCTCCATAGACGGAACCTATGAAACAAAAGAGTCACCCTATTATTCTAATCCAGCTCGGGTTGCAGTGCACAATTTCCGAATTACCAGTCGTTTCCGGGCGGTTTCGCAGATCCTTTGTGTATTTTTCATATTGTTGAACAGTTTCTCTCCTTCTCGTGCAGCCTCGAATACATACCCGTTGCATGTGGAGGAGGTGGCGCCGGGCGTGTTCGTCCATCGGGGTGTGACGGCGTTGATGACCGCCGGCAATGGCGGCGCGATCGCAAATGTCGGATTCGTTGTCGGAAACGAGGCGGTGGCCGTCATCGATACCGGGGGGTCGGTGCGCGAGGGCGAAGCTCTTCTGGCGGCGGTCGCTGCCAAGACAGACCTTCCGGTGCGTTACGTGATCAACACGCACGTCCATCCGGATCACCTCTTCGGCAATGCAGCATTCCTGAGACGGAATGTCGCGTTCGTCGGCCATGTTCGACTAAAGGAGGCGATGGAGGCTCGTTTCAGCCATTACCTCACGGCCAACCGGGCTGAGATGGGCGCCCTTCTGGACGGCGTCGCGCCCGTGCCGCCCACCGTTCCGGTCTCGGATCGGATGGAGATCGACCTCGGCGGCCGCACGCTGATTCTGAACGCCTGGCCCGTGGCCCACACCGACAACGACCTGACGGTGTTCGATCCGGCGAGCGGCACCTTGTTCGCCGGCGACCTCGTGTTCCTGGAGCACCTGCCCTCCCTGGACGGATCGCTGCGCGGATGGCAGCGCGCGCTGCGGGAGCTCGCCGCCATTCCGGCCGTCCGGGTGGTTCCTGGCCACGGACCCGTGTCGGCGCCCTGGCCCGCCGCGCTGGAGCCGCAGCGACGCTACTTCGACGTGCTGGCGGAGGACCTCAAGGCCGCGATCGACTCCGGCGTGCCCATCAGCCGGGCGGTCACCACGGCCGGCCAGTCGGAAGCGGGAGCCTGGCTGCTGTTCGACCAGTTCAACCGTCGCAACGCCACCGCCGCCTACGCGGAATTGGAATGGGAATGACGGGATCCACTGGCGAAACCGCGCGACAAGGTCCATGTTGTCGAAAAGACCAGCAAGGCGCTCTTCCTGGGAGGATGCAATGATCGAATTGTCCACCTTCACGTCAGCCGTCGCCGCCGCCCTGGTGGGGATCGGCCTTGCGAGCGGCGCGGCCTTCGCCGAGACCATGGCGCCGACGGCTGCCGTGGACGAGACCTGGGCGGGCCTCGTCACCGACGTCTTCGACGACCGGCCCATTCTCGACGGCACCGGGATCGTGAGCCTCGAGGCGCCCTACCGGGCCGAGGACGCCGCCATCGTGCCGATGACCTTGAAGGCCGCCCTCCCCCCGGGCGACACCCGCAGCATCCGCAAGATCACCCTCGTGATCGACCAGAACCCCGCGCCGGTCGCCGCCGTGTTCGAACTGGGCGACACCGCCCGGGTGGACACGATCGAGACCCGGGTGCGCGTGAACAGCTACACCAAGGTCCACGCGGTCGCCGAGGCCAGCGACGGCGCCCTCTATATGGTGGAATCCTTCGTCAAGGCGTCGGGCGGCTGTTCCGCCCCGGCGGGCAAGGACCCGCAGATGGCGCTCGCCAATCTCGGGCAGATGAAGGTGAAGCAGTTCGGCGGCACCGCGACCGCCGGCAGCGAGCGCCGCGAGGCCCAGGTCATGATCCGCCATCCTCAGTATTCCGGTCTGCAGATGGATCAGGTCACCCGGCACTACATCCCGGCCTGGTTCATCAGCGACCTCTCCATCAAGGAAGGCGACGCGCTGATCATGAAGGTGACCGGCGGCATCTCCCTGTCGGAGGACCCGAACATCCGCTTCTCCTATGTCTCCACCGGGGCCGGACCGATCTCGGTCCACGCGGTCGACACGGAAGGCAAGGTGTTTCAGGGCAGCTTCCCGCTGGAGAACGGCGGCACCTGACAGGTCGGCTGTCCCGCCCGTCAGCGATACGCGGCGGGAGGCATGAAAAAAGCTCCGGGCCATTGGTCCGGAGCTTTTTTCGTGTCAGGCGCCAACTCTTCCCGGGGCGTGAGGGGGCCGGACCGCGGCGGGCCGAACCAGGCCGTCGGAACCGCGGTCGGCCGTCGCCCGCATTGTTCCTCAGAAGCAGCGCATCTCCGCTTCCGCCTGGGCACGCCGGAGGTCGCCGATCGCGTCCTTCGACTGCGCACTGGTGCGGAACAGCACGCCCTTCTCGCCGGTCTGGAGGCCGAGCGACAGGAAGGTCGAAGCCGCCTCGTAGCGCTGGTAGTCGATGATGGTGGCGATCACGTCGATGGAGCAGGAGCAGCGCTGCAGCGACTCCTGTGTCTCGCCGTTGGCTTTCATGCAGCCGTAGACGTAGTCGGCCCGGGCGACGGTGGGGAAGTCGTTGGAAACGGTGGGCTGCTGGGCCGCTGCGGCGGAAGCCGCCACGATCCCGGCGACGAAGGCCGAGGCGGCGACGCGATGAATGGGCATGGAGTCCTCCCGGTGCTTGTTCTTGGTCCACCTAGGATGACACCGCCCGCCCGGCAAGTCCAAGCGACCGATCGCCCGCCGGGGCCTCGCGTGCGGACAAGGCAAGGCCTTCGCGTCGGCCTGCCTGAACGAATTCCGAGAACCCACGTTCATGGAGGGTCACCAGAGGAGAACCTCGATGAACCGCATTATCTACATCGTCGGACTGATCGTCATCGTCATTGCCATCCTGTCCTTCCTCGGGCTTCGATAATCGACCGAAGCGCCGGCGGAGGACGCGCCGGCAGCCGGCCCGGGGCGAGAGACGGCCGCAGGTGGTCGCGCGAACCGCCGAACGGCCCGGCTCAGATCCCATATACTTCGGATTGGTGCGGACGACGGGACTCGAACCCGTAAGCCTTGCGGCGCAAGATTTTAAGTCTCGTGCGTCTACCAGTTTCGCCACGTCCGCATGCGGCCCCACAGCCACGGTCCGCAACGGTTACGGGTGACCGCCGGGCCGGTCAAGACCCCGGCGGTCCTGCCTTCCGAACGCTGCGGGGCGGAGGCGGCGCGCGCCGCGGTTCAGCCGCAGACCGCAGCGGCGGTGGTTCCCTTCGCGTTCATCACGCTCACCCGGACGGAGGCGACGCCCCGGCTGACGAAGCCGAGCTTCTGGGCGGCTCCCTTGGAAAGGTCGATCACTCGCCCTCGGATGAACGGGCCGCGATCGTTGATCCGGACGACGACGGACTTGCCGTTGTTCAGGTTCTCCACCTTCACCAACGTGCCGAAGGGCAGCGACCGGTGCGCCGCCACCATGGCTGCAGGATTGGCGCGTTCCCCGCTCGCCGTCCGGCTGTGCATGGCGTACCACGACGCCTTGCCGCACTGGGTCTTCGCGAGCGCCGGCGCACCGACGACGGACGCGACCGTCAGGACGGCCGCGAAGATGGCGCCCGCGGCGCCGGTCATTGTTGTCATGCCTGAAGCCTTTCCAACCCAGACCGCGTTGCCGCGCGCGGTGACCGTTGACCTCCGAACGGGGGCGTCTCGACCTCGAAACGCCGGACCGTGCTTACGCAAAGGCCGGCCAAAAACGGCAAGAATCAGGCATGGGCTCTAGGCAGTTTCTGCAAACGATGGATCGGTTCCCCTGCCGGGTCCGTCTCACGACACTGTGATGAACTGATTCGTAACAGATTTTCAGGTTGTCCACAGCGAATCGGGCGGCTCACGAAAATTCGTCGCGGGCACCGCCCGACGTTTGCCAAAACGGCGGATTCTTTGTGGCGGGGTCCGGGCGGTCAGCCCTGGGTCTCGCGGTTGATCGGCGGCTGGAAGGCGAAGCCGAGGTCCCACGGGAAGTAGATCCAGGTGTCCTGGCTCACTTCGGTGATGAAGGTGTCGACCAGCGGCCGGCCCTTCGGCTTGGCGTAGACGGTGGCGAAATGGGCCTTTGGCAGCATCTCGCGCACCACCTTGGCGGTCTTGCCCGTGTCCACCAGGTCGTCGATGATCAGGATGCCCGCCCCCTCGCCGCCGGCGAGTTCGATCAGCGCCGGATCCACGCCCTTCAGCACCTTCAGCTGACCCTGGTCCTTGTACTCGTGGTAGGACGCGACGCCGACGGTCTCGATGATCCGGATGCCGAGCTCGCGCGCCACGATCGCCGCCGGCACCAGGCCGCCGCGGGTGATGCACACAATGGCCTGCCAGCTGCCTTGGCCGGAGAGCCGCCAGGCCAGCGCCCGGGCGTCGCGGTGGAACTGGTCCCAGGAGACGGGAAAGGCTTTCGGGTTCAGCGGCTGGTGCTCGTCGGTCATGGTATCGGTCTTCGCTTCGGTCAGGGTTCGGGTCGGCGGACGGGTCGCATCCGGTCGCAAGCCCGGACGGTCGCTCGGCCGGCGGTCGTTCAATAGGATTCCGAGGATGTGGCGTCGGTCCCCGCCCGGCGTTCCACCTCCAGGGCCGCCACCTCGTCCAGCATGGCCGACACGGCGGCTTCGGCGGCCCGCAGCGCCTCCGGATCGCGGGAGCGGACGACGAGCTTGGTGGCGAACCGCCGGCCGTCGAACAGCGGATAGCTGCCGATGGTCACGCCCGGATGGGCGGCGGCCACCACCGCCAGCGGCGTCCCGATCACGCCCTCGCCGAACGGGCAGTCGATCGTCACGGACTGCACCACCTGCCCGGTCCGCAGTTGCGACCCCACCCAGTCCAGCATCACTTCCATTATCTTCGGCACGCCCGCCATGACGAAGACGTTGCCGATCCGGAAGCCGGGCGCCTTGGTGAGCGGGTTGGGGATCAGGTCGGCCCCGGCCGGAATGCGCGCCATGCGCAGGCGCGCGTCGGTCAGGTCCTCGGGTCTGGCGTAGTGGCTGCGCAGGATCTCCACCGCCCGCGGGTCCAGGTCGACCGGAACCCCGAAGGCGGCGCCCACCGCGTCGGCGGTGATGTCGTCGTGGGTGGGGCCGATCCCGCCGGTCGTCAGCACGTAGGTGTAGCGCTGGCGGAGCGTGTTGATGGCCTCGACGATCATCGCCTGGTCGTCCGGCACGACCCGGATCTCGGTGAGGTCGACGCCGATGGAGGTGAGATAGGCGGCGATCGTGCCGGAGTTCGTGTCTCGGGTCCGGCCGGACAGGATTTCGTCGCCGATCACGACGATGCCGGCGGTGATCGGGGATGGCGCGCTCTGTTCGGACACGGGCGGACGACCGACGTTCGGGGAAAACCGCCTCCGGTGTTAGACGAACCCCGCCGCCGCCTCAAGTGCAGAACCACCGCCCAGCCGGCGTCGGCCGGGCGGTGCGGCGGCGTCGCGGCGGGCGGACGCTTGAGCCTCGGCTTGCGGTCGGGTACGGGATGGCGGTCCTCCTCCCCCGCGTGCCCCGGTCGCCATGCTGTTCCCTGTCCCGCTTCTCCCCGCCCGTCTGGTCAAGCGCTACAAGCGCTTCCTCGCCGACGTCGTCCTCGACGACGGCACCGAGACCACCGCCCATTGCGCCAATCCCGGCGCCATGACCGGCCTCGCCCATCCGGGCTCGCGGGTCTGGCTGTCGGCGTCCGACGATCCCAAGCGCAAGCTGCGATATTCCTGGGAGATCGTGGAGGCGGACGGCGGCCTCGTCGGCATCAACACCGCGCACCCGAACACGCTCGTCTCGGAGGCGGTCACCGCCGGAGTCCTCGCCGAGCTCGCCGGCTACAGCCGCCTGCGCCGGGAGGTGAAGTACGGCAGGAACAGCCGCATCGACCTTCTCCTCGAGCACGACGACCGCCCGCCGGCCTATGTCGAGGTGAAGAACGTCCACCTCATGCGCGCGCCCGGCGTCGCCGAATTTCCCGACAGCGTCACCGCAAGGGGCGCCAAGCACCTCGTCGAACTCGGCGACATGGTGGAGGCGGGCCACCGGGCCGTGATGGTCTTCCTCGTCCAGCGCGCCGACTGCTCGGTCCTCACCATCGCGGGCGACATCGACCCGGCCTACGCGGCCGCCTTCACGCTCGCCCGCGCCCGCGGGGTGGAGGCGCTCGCCTACGCCTGCCGGATCACGCCGACGGAGATCGTGGCCGAGCGCGCCATCCCGATCGTCACCACCTGACGCTCGCCGGACATTCCGGGTGCAACGGGCGGCGGCCGTGCTTATATGTTGGACCGACCGGCGCGCCGATCCGCGCCTCCCATCGATCGCGGCCCACCGACGCCGCCCGGACCTGAGACTGCTGATGGTGACCTACGTGGACGCGGGGCTCGCTCCGCTGCGCAACACGGGCGATATCCGCCTCTACTCGGCCGAGGACTTCGAGGGCATGCGGCGGGCCTGCCAGCTCACCGCCCGTTGTCTTGACGAACTGGTGGACCGGGTGCGTCCCGGCGCGACCACCGAGGAGCTCGACCGCTTCGTGTTCGAGTTCGGGATGGACAACAAGGCCCTGCCGGCGACGCTCTACTATCGCGGCTACACCAAGGCCTCGTGCACGTCGATCAACCACGTCGTCTGCCACGGCATTCCCAACGACAAGCCGCTGCGTGAAGGCGACATCCTCAACATCGACGTCACCTACATCCTCGACGGCTGGTACGGCGACTCCAGCCGCATGTACGGCGTCGGCGAGATCAAGCGCGCGGCCGAGCGGCTGATCGACGTCACTTACGAATCGCTTCTGCGCGGGATCGCCGCCATCAAGCCGGGAGCCACCACCGGCGACATCGGCGAGGCGATCCAGCGCTATGTGGAAGGCGAGCGCTGCTCCGTGGTGCGCGACTTCTGCGGCCATGGCGTCGGTCGCCTGTTCCACGACGCGCCGAACATCCTGCACTACGGCCGCCGGGGCGAGGGCGTCGTGCTGAAGCCCGGCATGATCTTCACCGTCGAGCCGATGGTGAACCTCGGCCGGCCGCACGTGAAGGTTCTCTCCGACGGCTGGACCGCCGTGACCCGCGACCGCTCCCTTTCGGCGCAGTTCGAGCACGCGGTCGGCGTCACCGAGACCGGGGTGGACATCTTCACCCTGTCCCCGAAGGGGCTGGACAAGCCGCCGGTCCAGGTGGCCTGACGACGACCTGACGCTTGCCGAATCCCCTGCCACTTCTGCTAATCTGCCGTCGCGTGCGACGGGGCTGCGGATGGACGGTCTGGAAGACGGCAAGCCGGTGATCGATCGCGACGGCGCCCGCGGCTCGTCGCGGCGCGGCCGCTCATCCGCCGAACGCCCCGGCGACGCCACGGAGCCGGTTCGCCCCGCCCTCGCCGGTGACGAGCCGTCGAACCCGGGTCCCGCCGAGGCGGACGATCGCCCTCCCCTGGCCGAGCCCTCCCCGCCACGCGGCGCGCCTGCCGATCCGGGCGGCCCAAAGGCCGACAAGCCCCACTATCATGGCCACCGCGACCGGCTGAAGGCGCGCTTCAGCGCCGTCGGTCCGGACGGCATCGCGGACTACGAACTCCTGGAGCTCGTCCTCTTTCCGCTCATCCCGCAGAAGGACCTGAAGCCTCTCGCCAAGGATCTCATCCGCGAGTTCGGGTCCTTCGCCGAGGTGCTCGGCGCCCCGGAGGCGCGGCTCGCGCGGGTCAGCGGCATCGGCCCGAAGACGGCGCTCAGCCTGAAGGTCATCCACGCCGCCGCCCAGCGGATCGCCCGCGGCGCCGTGTTGAAACGGCCCGTGCTGTCCTCCTGGGCCGCCGTCCTCGACTACTGCCGGGCCGCCATGGCGTTCGAGGAGAAGGAGCAGTTCCGCATCCTGTTCCTGGACAAGAAGAACGCCGTCATCGCCGACGAGGTGCAGCAGACCGGCACGGTGGACCACACGCCGGTCTACCCGCGCGAGGTGGTGAAGCGCGCGCTGGAGCTGTCGGCGACGGCCGTCATCCTCGTCCACAACCACCCGTCCGGCGACCCGACCCCGTCGCGGGCGGACGTGACCATGACCAAGCAGATCGTCGACGTGGCGGCGCCGCTCGGCATCGCCGTGCACGATCACATCATCATCGGCCGGGACGGCCACGCGAGTCTCAAGGGACTGAGGCTCATGTAAAGGACCTGGCCTCCAGGCGGGGAAAGCCGCGTCCATCTCGAATCCTGTTCGCCACCAGCCGGAAAATGCCTTCAAAATAAACGAAGTGCCGGCTGAATTGCCTAATCCGTGTCCTTGCCCCGGTCCCGGATTTGCCGCTTAAATCATCACGTGGGTGCTGCAAAGGACGGGTTGATGGCTCCGGTTGCGTTCGACGAGATGACGGGGGACGGCCGGGGCTGCCGGCCCGCCTACAGCCTGATCAAGTCCTGGCTGGCGGAGACGACGCCCGATACCCTGAAGCTCCGGCAGGACGAAGCCGAATTCCTGTTTCGCCGGATCGGCATCACCTTCGCGGTCTACGGCGACGCGGAGGCGGAGGAGCGGATCATCCCGTTCGACATCGTGCCGCGCGTCCTCACCGGCACCGAATGGGCCACCCTCTCCCGCGGGCTCACCCAGCGGGTCACGGCCCTCAACCGCTTCCTCGCCGACATCTACGGCAAGGGCGAGATCATCCGCGCCGGGGTGGTGCCGCAGGAACTCGTCTACCAGAATCCGTCCTTCCGACCCGAGATGGTCGGCGTCCGCCTGCCGTCCGACGTCTATGTGCAGATCGCCGGGATCGACATCATCCGCACCGACGACAAGGACTTCTACGTCCTGGAGGACAACGCGCGCACGCCGTCCGGCGTCTCCTACATGCTGGAGAACCGGGACGTCATGATGCGCCTGTTCCCGGACCTCTTCGCCGAGGCCCGCATCCAACCGGTGGAGAACTATCCGGACGAACTGCTCGCCACCCTGCGCAGCCTCGCGCCCGCGTCCGCGCCGTCCGAGCCGACCGTGGCGCTGATGACGCCCGGTCCCCTCAACTCGGCCTACTACGAACACTCCTTCCTCGCCGACAAGCTCGGCGTGGATCTCGTGGAAGGGCGCGATCTCTTCGTGCGCGACAACGTCGTCTACATGCGCACGACGGAGGGGCCGAAGCGCGTCGACGTCCTCTACCGGCGCATCGACGATGATTTCCTGGATCCCCTCGCCTTCCGGCCCGACTCCGTTCTCGGCGTCCCCGGCCTCATCTCGGCCTATCGCGCCGGCAACGTGAACGTCGCCAACGCGGTCGGCACCGGCGTCGCCGACGACAAGGCCATGTACACCTACATGCCCGACATCGTGCGCTTCTACCTCGGCGAGGAACCGGTGCTGAAGAACGTGCCGACCTGGCGCTGCCGCGAGCCGGACTCCCTTCGCTACGTGCTGGAGCACCTGCCCGAACTCGTCGTGAAGGAGGTCCAGGGCTCAGGCGGCTATGGCATGCTGGTCGGCCCGAAGGCCGACAAGGCGCAGATCGAGACCTTCGCCGCCAAGCTGAAGCACGACCCGGACAACTTCATCGCCCAGCCGACCCTGGCTCTCTCCACCTCCCCCACCTTCGTGGGCGAGGGCGTCGCGCCGCGGCACGTGGACCTGAGGCCGTTCGTGCTCACCGGCTCGGACAAGGTCCGCATCGTCCCCGGCGGGCTGACCCGGGTCGCCCTCAAGGAGGGCTCGCTCGTGGTCAACTCCAGCCAGGGCGGCGGCACCAAGGATACCTGGATCATCGAGGACCCGGACGACGACGACCTCGCGCCCCAGACGCAGTCGCAGTCCCAGTCGCAGGGAAAGGCCTGATCCCGCCGTGCGCTCCGCCCGCCTCCCGTTCCTCCGCGCCTGGATCCGCCCATGCTGAGCCGCCACGCCGACAACCTGTTCTGGCTCGCCCGCTACGTGGAGCGCGCCGAAAACACCGCCCGCCTGCTGGAGGCGGCCGCCCGTCTCTCCGCCATGCCGGTCTCCCACGCAGAGGGCAGCAACGAGTGGGAGATGGCCGTCGCCGCCACCGGCACCCTCGACAGCTTCAAGGAAGCCTATGGCGAGGCCAACGCCCGCACGGTGGTGGAGCATCTCGCCTTCTCCACGTTCAACCCGTCTTCGATCCGCTCCTGCATGGAGGTCGCCCGCACCAACGCGCGCGCGGTGCGCACCGCCCTTACCATGGACATGTGGGAGACCATCAACTCCGGCTGGCTGGAGATGCGCAAGCGCTCCGCCGCGCGCATGAACCGGCAGGAACTCTCCGACTTCCTCGCCTGGGTGAAGGAGGCCTCCCTGCGCTTCGACGGCTCCGCCCACCGGACCATGCTGCGCAACGACGCCTACTATTTCCTCTGCCTCGGCAGCTACATCGAGCGGGCCGACTTCACCGCCCGCATCCTCAACGTCAAGGCCGACGTGCTGACGCCGGACCGGCCGTCGGTCGGCGGCGGCTTCGACTACTACCAGTGGTCCTGGATCCTGCGCTCGGTTTCGGCGCTCACGTCCTACCACTGGGTCTATCGCGAGAACCTGAAGCCGCACCTCGTCGCCGATCTCCTGATCCTGCGCGACGAGATGCCCCGCTCGCTGGTGGCCTGCTACCAGAACATCACCCGCAACCTGGACAGCCTCGCCCGCGACTACGGCCGCCAGGGGCTCGCCCAGCGCAAGGCCCGCTCCACTCTGGGGCGGCTCCAGGGCGCGGAACTTGACGAGGTGTTCAAGGCCGGCCTGCCCGAGTATCTGGACGGCTTCATCAACGAGAATGCCGGCCTCGGCGCGGCCATCGCCGAACAGTATCTCGAGTAGCCGCCCATGCGCCTGCGCATCTGCCACGAGATCTCCGCCAGCTTCGACCAACCGGTCGCGAGCGCCATCCGCACGCTGCGCATGACGCCGCGCACCTATGACGGCCAGTACGTGGTCGATTGGCGCATCGACGTCGACCATGACTGCCGCCTTTCGCGCGCCTTCGACAGCTACGGCAACATCGCCCACGACTTCTTCCTCGCCGGTCCGCTGGACTCCCTGGTTCTGACGGCCGTCGGCGAGGTGGAGACCGACGACACGGCCGGCGTGTTGCAGATCGGCGAACGCCTGCCGGTCGGCCTGTTCCTGCGGGAGACGCGCCTGACCACGCCCGATGCCGCCATCCGCGATCTCGCGTCCGACATGCGATCCGCCGCCGGCGCGAACCCGCTCGACCGCTGCCACGCGCTGATGAAAAGCCTGCACGGCCGCGTGAAACTGCGGCCGCTCGCCGTCGGCGACGTCACCTGCGCGTCGGACGAGACCGCCGCATCCGTGCTCGCCGCCGGGTCCGGATCGCCGGCCGGCGTCGCCCACCTGTTCGTCACCGCCGCCCGCGTGCTCGGCATTCCGGCCCGGCTCGTGTCCGGCTACGCCGCCTTCCGGGACGACGACACGCCCACGGATGCCGCCTGGGTCTGGGCGGAGGCCCAGGTGGCGGGTCTCGGCTGGGTCGGCTTCGACGTGGCGCACGACCGCTGCCCGACGGACATCTACGTCCGCGTCGCCTCCGGCCTCGACCAGCACGGCATCGCCTTCCTGCGCGGCGCCAACCACGGCCTCGGCGCCGAGGTCCTGGTCTCCAAGGCCCAGGTCACGGAGGTGTCCCTGTGACGACGCGCCCGCTTTCAAACGGTGGCTGAATTACGCACAGACGAAGCTGTCCCGATCCAGTATGAGACCCGGCGAAACCGGTGGGCGCGAGCCGCCGGGCGCCGGGGGCGCCCGGTCCCGGGCCGAGAGCGCGACGATCACGATGAGACTGACCACGGGTGGGGGGCACCGTCGCGGACGGACCACCCGGTACGGGTGGAGTTAAGGGCATGACCTACTGCGTCGGCATTCTCGTGGGCGAGGGCCTGACGATGATCGCGGACACGCGCACCAACGCTGGCCTCGACAACGTCGCCCAGTACCGGAAGCTGCACGTGTTCGAGCGGCCCGGCGACCGCATCGTGTCGATCGCCACCGCCGGCAATCTCGCCATCACCCAGTCGGTGATCTCGCTCCTCAACGAGGGCATCCGCGATCCGGAAACCGGCGAGCACGAGACCGTCTGGTCCCAGCCGTCCATGTTCCGCACGGCCCAGTTCGTCGGCCGCGCCATCCGGGAGGTCTACCGCATCGACGGGCCGGCGCTCGAACAATCGTCCGCCGGATTCGACGTCACCATGCTGGTGGGCGGCCAGATCGCCCGCGGGCGCCTGCGGCTGTTCATGATCTACCGCCAGGGCAATTTCATCGAGGCGACGGAGGACACGCCTTTCCTGCAGATCGGCGAGCACAAGTACGGCAAGCCGATCCTGGACCGCGCGATCAAGTTCCGCACCGGCCTCGACGAGGCGTTGAAGCTCGGCCTCATCTCGATGGACAGCACCATGCGGTCCAACCTCGGCGTCGGCATGCCGATCGACCTCATCACGGTCCCGCGCGATGCGCTCCGTCACGAGGTGCTGCACCGGATCGAACCGGGCGAGCCCTACTTCCACGACCTTCGGGAGCGTTGGTCCGCCGCGCTGCGGGCCGCCCATCAGGCGATCCCGAAGCCGCCCTACAGCGGCTGACGCGCGCCCTCGCGCGCCGGCGCGGCGAGATCGTCGAGGATCGGGCAATCGGGCCGGTCGTCGCCGTGGCAGGCGTGGACGAGCCGCGTCAGGGTGGCCCGCATGGCCTTCAGTTCGGCGATCTTGGCGTCCACGTCGGCGATGCGCTCCTCCGCGAGCGCCCGCACGTCGGCGCTCGCCCGTGCCCTGTCCTCGTAGAGCGACAGGAGGTGCCGGCAGTCCTCGATGGAGAAGCCGAGCGACCGGGCGCGCTGCAGGAAGCGCAGCTTGTGGAGCTCCCGCTCGCCATAGTCGCGGTAGCCGTTCTCCGACCGGGGCGGCCGTAGCAGCCCGATCTCCTCGTAGTAGCGGATCGTCTTGGCCGGAAGACCCGACCGGGTCGCTGCGTCGCCGATGTTCATGCTGGTCGACTGCTCCGTTTCGGCGCTACGCCGGGGCTTCGCGCCTCTCTGCCGTATGAGGGCGTTCGGACCCTATATAGCGACGCCGCCGGCCGCCGCGAAGGCCGCCGGCGGCTCGCGTCGCGGGCCGGTCAGTGGACGAGGAAGCTCGCGTCCACCTTCTTCCATTCGCTCGGCCCGATCAGGCGCTTGTGGGCCACGTCCACCGAATGGAGCGCGCCGTCGATCTTCGCCTTCCAGAAATCCAGGAACCGGCTCAGCTCCGGGAAGTCCGGCGCCATGTCGTAGTTCTGCCAGACGTAGGACTGCAGGATCTTGGGATGATCGGGCATCCGATAGAGGATGTGGGCCGTGGTCAGCCCGTAGCCCATCAACTGGAGCCGGAACTCAGCACTCGCCATACCGAACCTCACTCGCTGTCGTCGGTGGCGGTCAGCCGCAACGGGGCCGGCCGCGCATCCCATGATGCGCGATAGAGAGTGACAGCGAAAGAGTTTATTGCTTGTAAAACAAGGAGTTAGCAGCAATGTCCGAAGAGTGCTGCCAAAACCGGCATGCCGCTGGCGAAGGCACCTCGTCCTACCTCAAAGGTGTCGCGAGCACCAGCCCTGAAGAGCATGCGGACCGCTTTCCATCAAGCGTGAACCCCGTCCGGCGTTTCGGCCGCATCCTGCAGAGGCCTGCCGCACCGTCCCCGGCGCCGGACGATTCAGGCCCTCAAGGGCTGGTGACCACGGCGAGCGCGTCCAGATAGGCGATCACGTTGGCGATCTGCGGCGGGTCCAGCACCACTTCCGGCATGTCCGGATGTCCGGTGACGATGCCCTCGGCGAGGCTCTCCTCCAGGCTTTCAGCCGGATAATCCTTCAGGATGTCGCGGAAGGCCGGCGCTTTGGCATCGGGGCTGTCGCCCGTGGCCCCGATGGCGTGGCAGCCGGAGCAGACCTGGTCGAGGTAGGCCTTGCCGGTCCGAGCCGAAGCCACCGGCACCTCGTCGGGCACCGCCGCCGGCGCCGCCTCGCCCGTGCCGGCGTCCGGCGGCGCCTCGGGAGCGGTCTCGGCCGACGGCTGGGTGGCCGGATCGCCGGTCTGGGCCGTCGATGTGATGATGGAGAGCGCGAGCGCCAGGATCGTCGCCGTCACGCCTAAGCCGGTCCGCATCATCATGCCTCTCCCCGAGTCGCCTCGTTGCGCCGCCCCCGAGCCTAGAACGCTCTCCGGCCTGGCGGTATCGTCAGGTCGATCAGAAAGCGCTCCAGGATCAACAGTCTGGAGCATTCTGTCATCGGCCGGGTCTTCCAACCCGGACAAAGAATGCCCCGGTCCGGAGCTCCGCGGACGCCTACCCTAACGACCCGCACCGCCGACCGGTTGCGTCCGGCGGCCGCCGGCTCAGCCCTTGGTGCGGAGCGTGGAGCGTCCTCCGTCGACGCCGATGATCTGGCCGGTGATCCACGAGCCCGCGTCGGTCAAGAGCACCTCCGCGAGGCCCGCCACGTCGTCCGGCGCTCCGAGCCGCGGCAGGGCGTGCAGCCCGGCGATCGCCTTGCGCATGGGCTCGTTCGCCGTCATCGGGGCGGCGAGCGGCGTTTCCGTGAGGCTCGGCGCGATGGCGTTGACGCGGATCTTCGGCGCGAGTTCGGCCGCGAGAGACAACACCAGCCCGTTCACCGCGCCCTTTGCGGCCGCGATGGAGGCATGTGCCGCGAAGCCCTGCCGGGCCGCAACCGTGGAGAAGAGCAGCACCGACGACGTGCCCTCGCCCTTGGCAAGATGCGCCACCGCCGCCCGGATCGCCCGCGCCGCGCCAAGCGCGTTGACGGTGAAATCGCCGAGAAAGTCCTCGTCCGTCAGCCGCCCGAGCGGCTTCAGGTTGATGGTGCCGACCGCGTAGACGAGGCCCTTCAGCGGCTGGTCGCCGACGTCCGCCATCACGCGTTCCGCCGTGCCGGCCTCCGTGACGTCGCCGACCGTGTAGCGGCCGCCGAGGTCGCCGGCGAGCGCGGACAGCCGGCCTTCGTCGCGGGCCACCAGATGGAGCGCCGCGCCCGAGCCGGCCAGCCGCCGCGCGATCGCGCCGCCCAGCCCGCCGGTTCCGCCGTAGATGAGATAGAGATCGCTCATTCAACTCTCCGCCGTGCTGGACCGTCCATCCCCTACGTCGGAGTGCATGGATTGGTTCAGCCGTCCGGACAGCCGGTCGTCACGCGACGGTGCGGAGCCAGGCGCGCGGATCCTTGCCGGACGATCCGCCCTCCTCCAGGGCGCGGCAGAG
The DNA here is from genome assembly GCF_013839525.1 of Chthonobacter rhizosphaerae. GTDB lineage: Bacteria > Pseudomonadota > Alphaproteobacteria > Rhizobiales > Pleomorphomonadaceae > Chthonobacter > Chthonobacter rhizosphaerae. The sequence goes on along the minus strand of NZ_JACDIS010000008.1, from coordinate 166,013 downwards.
GTCGGCCACCGCGTCGAGGCTGTGGATCGGCCGGAACTCGTCCACGTGCGGCAGCATGGCCTTCACGCCGGCGGCCCGCGCCTCGAAGCCTTCGAACCGCAGCAGCGGATTGAGCCACACGAGGCGACGGCAGGAGCGGTGCAGCCGGTCCATCTCGCGACCGAGGCCGGTGACGTCGTCGCGCTCCAGACCGTCGGTGATCAGGAGCACGATAGGCCCGCCCGACAGCACCCGCCGCGACCAGTCCTTGTTGAACCGGTGCAGCGCCTCGCCGATGCGCGTGCCGCCCGACCAGTCGGCGACGTGGGACGAACAGGCGATCAGCGCCTCGTCCGGATCCTTCATGGTCAGCTGGCGGGTGACGTTGGTGAGCCGCGTGCCGAACAGGAAGGTGTGCACCTTCCGCCGGGTCGAGAGCGCGTGGAGAAAGTGCAGGAACAGCCGGGAGTACTGGCTCATGGAGCCGGAGATGTCCACGATGGCGACGATCGGCGGGTGCACCCGCTTCGGCTCCCGGAACGCCAGCGGGATGATGGCGCCGCCGGTCCGCAGCGACGCCTGCAGGGTGCGCCGCAGGTCGATCTCGCCGCCGCGCCGGTTCGGCACCCGGCGGCGCGTCGGCACCGTGTCGAGCGGCATCACCAGGTCCCGCACCGACCGCATGGCCTCGGCGATCTCCGCCGCCGACATCTGGGCGAAGTCCTTCTTCTGCAGGATCTCCCGGTCGGAGACGGTCAGCCTGGCGTCGATCTCGATCTCCGGCCGCTCCACCGTCCGGTCGGCCGCCGCGTCGCCGAAGAAGGCGTTGGCGAGACGCGCCGCGCCGGCCTTGGGCGGATCCGCCGGGGCGCGTGGCGGCGCGATCGGCGACATCATGGCGATCATCTTCTCCACGAGGCCGCGCGACCGCCAGAAGGTGCGGAAGGCCTCGTCGAAGAGCACGTGGTGGTCGCGCCGGGTCACGAAGATCGCGTGGAGCGTCCAGTAGACGTCCGCCCGCGAAGCGACGCCCGCCACCGTGAGCGCTTCCACGGCGTCCACCACCGACGACGGCCCCACGGGCATGCCGGCCCGGCGGAGGAGCCGCGCGAAATGGATCACGTTCTCGGTCAGCCGGCTCTCGTCGGTCGATTCCATCTCGCTCATCGCAGCCGCCCTTGCCGCCCGTCAGCCCGCGAGGGCGCGGGACTTCGCCTGCTCGACGATGCGGCCGAGGTCCGACCCGCGCAGCCGGGCGATGTCGTCCTGGTACTTGAGCAGCACGCCGAGCGTGTCGGACACCGTCTCCGGATCGAGCGCCAGCATGTTCAGCTCGGCGAGCGCCGTCGCCCAATCCAGCGTCTCGGCCACGCCCGGCACCTTGAAGAGGTCCATGGTCCGCAGCGTCTGGACGAAGGCCACCACCTGCCGGCCGAGATCGGCGGACGCGGTCGGCACCTTGGTGCGCACGATGGCGAGCTCCCGCTCCACGTCCGGATAATCGACCCAATGGTAGAGGCACCGACGCTTCAGGGCGTCGTGGATCTCGCGGGTCCGGTTGGTGGTGATGATCACGATCGGCGCCTCAGCCGCCTGCACCGTGCCGAACTCCGGAATCGTCACCTGATGATCCGCCAGCACCTCCAGCAGGAAGGCCTCGAACGCCTCGTCCGCCCGGTCCAGCTCGTCGATGAGAAGCACCGGGCTGCGCCCGTCCACGGTCGGCTCCAGGGCCTGCAGGATGGGGCGCTTGATGAGGAAGCGCTCGGAAAACACGTCCGACGCGATCTCGCCGCGGTCCTGCAGCCCCGCCGCCTCCGCGATCCGGATCTCCACCATCTGGGCGGCGTAGTTCCACTCGTAGACGGCGCTCGCCAGATCCAGGCCCTCATAGCACTGCAGCCGGATCAGCGGCCGGCCGAGGGTCGCGGACAGGACCTTGGCGATCTCCGTCTTGCCGACGCCCGCCTCCCCCTCCAGGAACAGCGGGCGACGCATCCGGAGGCTGAGGAAGAGCACCGTCGCGAGGGCCCGGTCGGCCACGTACCCGCCCCCGGTGAGGAGCGCCAGGGTGTCGTCGATGGTGGCGGGAACGGGTGCCGACATGGCGTCTCCTTGTCCGGTCTTCTTGTCCGCCCGCAGTGGCCGCGGTAAGCGCGAGACGCGATCCCGGCGCGGGCTGTTGCGCCGGTTATAGCATCGCTTTCCGGCCTGAAGGGGACCGCCGATAGTACAGGTCCGCCGCTCCGCTCACTCCAGCGGTACGAGGGCGCCGCCGCGCCAGACGAACAGGGCGTAGCCCGGTTCGCGCCGGTCCCCCTTCTCGTCGAAGGTCACCGGACCGATCACCGTCTCGTGGGTTGCGTCCCGCGCGGCGGCGGCGGGATCGCTCGCCTCGCCGATCGCGGCCAGGATCTCCACGGCCGCATAGGCGGAGAGGCCCACGACGCCCGGCTCCACGCCTGCCGCCCGAAGCGCCGTCACGGCCTCCTGCCGCCCCGGGGCGTCCGGCGCCTCGGCCGGCAGCGCCACGACGACGCCCTCGGCGGCCGCTCCGGCTACGTCCGGGAAGGCGTTGAGGCCGACCGGATCGCCGGCGACGATCTCGGCAGTCAGGCCGCGCGCGCGCATCTCCGACGCGATCACGGCCACGTCCGGGTGGAAGGCGCCGATCACCACCTTGGACACCGCCGCATCCTGCAGCTGCCCGACCAGGGCGTTCTGGCTCTTCTCGCCCGGCGTGAACGACAGGTCGGCCACCGGCTCGCCGCCGCCCGCCCGGAAGCCCGCGATGGCGGCGTCGGTCAGGCCCTTGCCGAAGATGCCGCCGTCATTGACGAAGGCGACCCGCACGTCCGGGCCTTCGCTCAGGAGATGGCGCACGATCGCCTGCGGCTGCTCGTCGGAACGGGGCGCCACGCGGAACACCAGGGGGCCGATCCGCTCGTCGGTGAAGCGCGGGTTGGTGACGGCCGGGCTCGCCAGCGGCACCCCGGCCGCCGCGTAGGCCTTGGCAGCCGGGATGGCCGCCGCCGAGCAGGCATGGCCGACCACCGCCCGCACGCCCCGCCCGATCAGCTGGTTGGCGACGGCGGCGCCGGTCTCCGCGTCGCACTTGTCGTCGACCACCACGACGGCGGCGGGCTCTCCGCCGATGCCGCCGTCGGCGTTCACCCTCGCCACCGCTGCCTCGACGCCGGCGCGGATCTCGGCCCCGATCCCGGCGAACGCGCCGCTCATGGGACCGGCGACACCGATCAGGACCTCCGCCCGGGCGGGTCCGGCGAGAACGCAGCCGAGCAGGCAGACGACAGGGACGAGACGCATGGACGGGCCCCGGGAGGAAGCGGACATTCGGCGCGAGTATGAAACGAAACGGCCCGCCCCGGCAAACCGGAGCGGGCCTCGTCATCAGCCGACGGCTCGAGGCCGCCGCGCCGGGATCACTGCATCTGCGTGTAGGTGATCTTGCCGGCGTCGTTCTTCTTCCAGACGTACATGGTGTAGTCCGGACGGGTGATGTCGCCCTTCTCGTCGAAGCCGAGCTGACCGATCACCGTGGTATACTGGGTGCCGCCCTTCAGGGCCTCGGCCACCTTCTGCGGGTCGTTCTCGCCGGCGGCCTTGATGCCCTCGACGATGACCTGCACGGCCGCGTAGGAGTAGAGCGTGTAGGCCTCCGGCTCGAAGCCGGCGGCGCGGAACTTCTCGACCACCGGAGCGGCGTCCGCATTGGTGCGCGGGTCGGGCGGGAAGGTCATCAGGGTGCCTTCCACGGCCGGGCCGCCGATCGAGGCGAACTCGTCGGAGGTGATGCCGTCGCCGGACATGAGCACGGCCTTGAGGCCTTGGTCGGCCGCCTGGCGGACGATCAGGCCGGCTTCCGTGTGCAGGCCGCCGTAGTAGATGATGCCGACGTTCGCAGCCTTCAGCTTGGAGATGAGGGCCGAGAAGTCCTTGTCGCCGATGTTGATGCCTTCGTAGACGGCTTCGGTGACGCCGAGGCCGTTCATGGCCTTCTTGGTCTCGTCGGCGAGGCCCTGGCCGTACGGGGTCTTGTCGTGAATGACCGCGACCGGCGTGTCCTTGTAGTTGTCGGCGATGTACTTGCCGGCGACGGCGCCCTGCTGGTCGTCACGGCCGCAGGTGCGGAACGTGTTCCAGAGGCCGCGCTCGGTGAAGTTCGGGTTGGTCGAGGCCGGCGTGATCTGGAAGATGCCGTTCTCGGCATAGACTTCCGAGGCCGGGATCGACACGCCCGAGTTGAAGTGGCCGACCACGTACTGGACGCCTTCGCCGACGAACTTGTTCGCGACCGACACGCCCTGCTTCGGGTCGGACACGTCGTCGCCGAGCACGATGCTCAGCATCTCGCCGTTGACGCCGCCCGCCGCGTTGATGTCCGCGACGGCCTGCTCGGCGCCCTTCTGCAGCTGCGCGCCGAAAGCGGCGTTCGGGCCGGTGAGCGGACCGGCGACGCCGATCTTGATCTCGGCGAAGGCCTGCGACGCGAACATCAAGCTCGCGGCGAAGACGGCGCCGGTCAGAAGCTGCTTCTTCATGGTGGAGACTCTCCCGACTGTTCTGGAAGGTGGGCCGATTGGTCCGGCCCGTTTGACACGGTTGACCCGCTGGAGCTGAATTTCGACTATCTTTTCAGCGTTGTCACCCGGATTCGACTAAATGGTAAAATAACTTCAAGCGGCAGCTTTCGGCTTCCAGGAGAACGGCCCCGAGCTCTCGTAGAGCCAGTAGTACTGGCGCACCATCTGCCGCGTGAGGTTGAACCGGTAGCCCGCGAACGCGATGACCTGGAGGATGATCGTGTCCACGAGATAGTAGTGGAGCGACAACAGCGTGCCGTGGAAGAGGGCGAAGTGGATGAAGCGAACCGCCATCCCCAGCACCAGCACATACAGGAACACCGTCGTGGCGGTCCGCCAGGTGAGCGCGCAGGCGCGGCCCGTCATCCAGGCCGCCCAACCGCCGAGCACCAGCGTCACCAGGGCGAACAGGAAGATGTTCGGTTCTTCGTACAGAATGCCTTGCATCGACCCCTCCCCTCAGTGCCGTCCGCCCTCGAGGTACGCGGCGCGCACCTCCGGGCTTTCCAGAAGCTCCCGGCCGGAGCCGGACATGGTGATCACGCCGTTGACCATCACATAGGCCCGGTGGGCGAGCTTCAGCGCGTGGTAGGCGTTCTGCTCCACCAGGAAGACCGTCAGGCCCTGGCTGCGGTTCAGCTCCTTGATGGCGTCGAAGATCTGCTTGACGATCAGCGGCGCGAGGCCGAGCGACGGCTCGTCCAGCATCAGGAGCTTCGGCCGCGCCATCAGGGCGCGGGCGATGGCGAGCATCTGCTGCTCGCCGCCGGACAGCGTGCCCCCCCGCTGGCCGATGCGCTCCTTCAGACGCGGAAAGAGCGTGAACATCTTCTCCACGTCCTCGTCGAAGTATTTGAGGTCGTCGAGGCCCGCGCCCATCTGGAGATTCTCCAGTACGGTCATGCGCGGGAAGATGCGCCGCCCTTCCGGCGACTGGGCGATCCTCAGCCGCGCGATCTCGTGCGGCGGCATGCGGGTGATGTCCCGCCCCTCGTAGAGGATGGCGCCTTCCCGCGCCTGCGGGCTGCCGAAGATCGTCATCATCAGCGTGGACTTGCCGGCGCCGTTGGCGCCGATCAGCGTCACGATCTCGCCGGCATGGACGTCCACGTCCACGCCCTTGAGGGCGATGATGTTGCCGTAGAAGGTCTTCACGCCGCGGACGGCGAGCAGCGGCGATCCTGTCCCGTTGGTCACGCTCGTCATCCGGCCTCTCCCGTCAGCACGTCCAGCTGCTTTTCCACCTTCTCCACCTCTTCGTCGTCGACGCCGAGGTAGGCCGCGATCACGCGCGGATCGTTCTGCACGAAGGCGGGGGTGCCGTCCGAGATCTTGGTGCCGTATTCGAGCACGACCACGTGGTCGGAGATCTCCATGACCACCGACATGTCGTGCTCGATGAGGAGCAGCGACGTCCTTTCCGTGTCGCGGATGCCGAGGAGCAGTTCGTTGAGCTCGGCCGATTCGCGCGGGTTGAGGCCCGCCGCCGGCTCGTCCAGGCACAACAGTTCCGGCCCCGTGCACATGGCGCGGGCGATCTCCAGCCGGCGCTGCGCGCCGTACGGCAGGTCGCCGGCCGGGTCGTCGGCGCGGGCGGTGAGGCGGATCTTGTCGAGCCAGTACTTGGCCCGCTCCATCGCCTCCTTCTCCTTGGCCCTGTAGCCGCCGATGCCCAGGATGCCGCCGACGGTCATGCCGGAGGCGACCATCAGGGCGTTGTGCTGGGCGACGAGCAGGTTTTCCAGAAGCGTCATGCCCGAGAACAGGCGGATATTCTGGAAGGTGCGCGCCACCTTGGCCTTGCCGGAGATCTTGAAGTCCGGCATCCGCTCCAGCATGTACCGCGTCCCGTCGCGGTGGGCGAGGTCGAGCCGCCCCATCGTCGGCTTGTAGAAGCCGGTGATGCAGTTGAACACGGTCGTCTTGCCGGCGCCGTTCGGCCCGATCAGCGCGGTGATGTCGCCGCGCCCGGCCTTGAACGTCAGATCGTTCACCGCCACCAGGCCGCCGAAGCGCATGGTGACGTGTTCGACGGTGAGAACGGGATCGTTGTCCCAGCGTTCGGTCGTCATGTCAGCCGTGCCCTTCCTTCACCAGCGAGCCGGAGACCGCCTTGCGTTCGAAGAGGAAGGCCGTCGGCTGGCGGGCGGACACGAAGCCGCGCGGACGCCAGATCATGATCCCCACCATGGCGAGACCGAAGAGCAGCATGCGGTACTGGTCCGGATTGAACTCCGGGCCGAACACGGCCTTCAGGAAGGTCAGCTCGCGCAGAAGCTCGGTGCCGCCGATCATGGCGGCGGCCGCCACGGCGACGCCGATCATGGAGCCCATGCCGCCGAGCACCACGATGGCCACGATCACGGCCGATTCCATGAACACGAAGGACTCCGGCGACACGAAACCCTGCCGGGCCGCGAAGAACGAGCCGGCGAAGCCCGCGAACATGGCGCCGATGGCGAAGGCCGTCAGCTTGGTGTTCGTGGTGTTGATGCCGAGCGACCGGCACGCCACCTCGTCCTCGCGCAGCGCCTCCCAGGCCCGGCCGATCGGCATCCGGCGCAGCCGGATCGTCACGTAGGCGGTTAGGAGGGCGAGGAGCAGGATGAGGTAATAGAGGAAGATCTTGTAGTAGGCCGACGACAGCGGCAGGTCGAACATCTTGGCGAAGCCGTCCGGGGAGGCATCGAACGGGATGCCGAACAGGGTGACCTTCGGGATGGACGAGATGCCCGCGGAGCCGTTGGTCAGCTCGCGGAAGTTGATCAGCACCAGGCGGATGATCTCGCCGAAGGCGAGCGTCACGATGGCGAGGTAGTCGCCCCGCAGGCGCAGCACCGGGAAGCCCAGGATGACGCCCCACATGGCGGCGAGAATCCCGGCAACCGGCAGGAGCACCCAGAAGCTGAGGTCGAAGTTGATGGCGAGGAGCGCGTACGAGTAGGCGCCCACCGCGTAGAAGGCCACGTAGCCGAGATCGAGGAGACCGGCGAGGCCGACCACGATGTTCAGCCCCCATCCGAGCATCACGTAGATGAGGATCTGGATGCCGAAGTTGTCCACCCACTTCAACGAGCCCTGGAAGCCGAGAAGCGAGACGACGATGATCGGGTAGAGGAAGAGCAGCAGCAGGCCGAGCCGCGCGTAGAGCTTGGTGCGGTCGGGCTTGACGCCCTCGTCGATGGCGTTGGCCACGGTCGGCTTCTTGCCCCGCGCGCCCATGCGCGGGAACACGAAGGCGGACAGCAGGAAACGCCCGGCCATCACGATGGCGACGATGATGAGCGCCGACGCCATGTCGTTGCGGACGATGAGCTCGTTGCTCATGTTCTGCTCGGTCTTCAGGCCGACGAGCGGCCCGAAGATGCCGAGGGCGATGATGCCGGCAAGGAGCGCGTCCTTGGCGGCCTTGGCGTAGTCCGGGCCCGGACGGGAAGTCGCGTGTGCGGTGTCGGTCATGGGTCAGACCTTCTCGACTTCCGGACGGCCGAGGATGCCCTGCGGCATGAAGATCAGCACGATGGCGAGGATGGAGAAGGCCGCCACGTCCTTGTAGTCGATCGAGAAGTAGCCGGACCAGAAGGTCTCGATCAGGCCGATCAGGAGGCCGCCCAGCACCGCGCCCGGCAGCGAGCCGATGCCGCCGAGAACCGCCGCCGTGAAGGCCTTCACCCCCGGCACGAAGCCGTCGGAGAAGTTCACGACGCCATAGTACATCAGGTACATGGTGCCCGCGACGGCCGCGAGGGCGGCGCCCATCACGAACGTGAGCGAGATGGTGCGGTCGACGTTGACGCCGAGGAGCGCCGCCATCTTGCGATCCTGCTCGCACGCCCGCTGGGCGCGACCGAGCGGCGTCTTCTGCACCACGTACCAGAAGGCGGCCAGAAGCACGGCCGTGGTCACCATGATGATGATCTGCTTGTAGGAGAGCGTCACGGCGTAGCCGTTGCTGTCCGTCAGCACGATGACGTCACGGACCATCGGCGGGGTCGGCTTGTTGCGCGGGCCCTGGGCGACCTGGATGAAGTTCGACAACACGATCGACATGCCGATCGCCGAGATCAGCGGCGCCAGCCGGAACGAGCCTCTGAGCGGCCGGTAGGCGATGCGCTCGATGCTCCAGGACAGGAGGCCCGTCAGCACCATGGCGATGATCAGCACGAGGAAGAGCGCCAGGGCGACCGACGCGATGCCGAGCCAGGTGGTGAGAACCAGGAAGAAGATGAGCGCGATGAACGCCGACACCATGAAGACGTCGCCGTGCGCGAAGTTCACCATGCCGATGATGCCGAACACCATCGTGTAGCCGATGGCGATCAGACCGTAGATCGACCCGAGGGTGATCCCGTTGATCAACTGCTGTAGGAAAATTTCCATCTCTGAGTGATCCCCTGCGGCCGCTTGCGTGCCTTATTTTGGATGCATCGCTTGGTTTTGGGCGGTTCCCTGTCCATTAGCAGCCTGCAAACCAGGACACAACGGGAGCCCGGAGGTATCTCGGACAGCACCGCGTAATTTGGTGGAAACCTCGGAAAACTGCCTTTGGCCGGCTAAATGCGCTACCAGATGCTGAAGGCGTAGTGTTTTCGGTTGTTAAAGAGGCCATACGGTCGCAGCCGTCGCGCTCACCCCTCGTCAACCATTCGCCGACTAGGTTCGAAAAAGCCGGTAAGTTGATTTATGCCACGGACCGTGGGCGGCGCGACAGCGGCAACGCGACATCGGCGAAGGAAATCCATGACGTTCTCCAGAAGGCCGACCGATCCGGACGAGGCGCCCGAAGCCGGAGGGCCGCTGAGGCCCGCGGTGCCCGGACAGGCGTTCCGCGACGCGATCGCGCGCGTGCCGTCGGCGGTGCACATCATCACCACCGCCGGGCCCGCCGGCCGGCGCGGCTTCACCGCCACCGCCTTCGCCTCCGTGTCCGACGACCCGGCCACGATCCTGGTCTGCCTGAACCTGAAGAGTTCCCAGAACGAGGCCTTCCGGCGCAACGCGGTGTTCGCCGTCAACATGCTCCCGCCGGCGGCCCAGCCGGTGGCCGACGTGTTCGCCGGCCGCGGCGGCGTGGTCGGCGAGGCACGGTTCGAGCACGGCGTCTGGTCCAGCCTCGTCACCGGCTCGCCCATTCTGGACGGCGCCCCCATGGCGCTCGACTGCGACCTCGTCGACAGCGTCGAGATGGGCACCCACGCGGTGATGTTCGGCCGCGTGGTCGCCGTCAGCGGCATCGGTCCGGGCGCCCGCGAGGACGAAGGCGTGCTCATCTACCGGGACCGCCACTACGACAAGACGCGCGCCCCATGATTCCCGGCCCCGCCAACCTGATCACGGACGTGCCCGGCCTTCTCGTCGGCAACGCCACCGACCACGCCGCCAAGACGGGCGTGACCGTGGTGCTCGCCGAGGAGCCGGCGGTCGCGTCCGTGTCGGTCATGGGCGGGGCGCCCGGCACGCGCGAGACCGACCTCCTGGCGCCGGAACAGACCGTCGAACGGGTCGACGCGCTCGTCCTCTCCGGCGGCTCCGCCTTCGGCCTGGAGAGCGCCACCGGCGTGATGCATGCCCTCGCCGAGCGTGGTCGCGGCTTCGCCATCGGACCGGCGCGCGTGCCCATCGTGCCCGCCGCCATCCTGTTCGATCTCCTCAACGGCGGCGAGAAGGACTTCGTCGCCACCAAGCCCGGCGAGCCGGTTGAGCCGCCCTACCGGGCGCTCGGCCGCAAGGCCCTCTCCGCCGCCACGCGCAACTTCGCCCTCGGCAGCGTCGGCGCCGGGGCCGGCGCCACCACGGCCGGCCTCAAGGGCGGCCTCGGCTCCGCGTCCACCCGGCTGCCCTCGGGCGTCACCATCGGGGCCATCGCCGCCGTCAACGCGGTGGGCTCGGCCACCGTCGGCGACACGGCGCACTTTTGGGCCGCCCCGTTCGAGATCGGCGACGAGTTCGGCGGCCTCGGCTGGCCGCCCATCTTCGTGCCGGAGGCTTCGGCCGTCCGAACGAAGTTCGCCCCGGAGCCCCTCGCCGCCACCACCATCGCGGTCGTCGCCACCGACGCCATCCTGACCAAGGCGCAGGCCAAGCGCCTCGCCGTCGCCGCCCACGACGGCCTCGCCCGCGCCCTCTGGCCCGCCCACACCCCCTACGACGGCGACCTCGTGTTCGCCGTAGCGACCGGCCGGCGCGCCCTCCCGGCTCCGGACCGGGACCTCATCGTGCTCTCCGCCCTCGCCGCCTCCACCCTCGCACGCGCCATCGCCCGGGGCGTGTTCCTGGCGAGCGCGGCCGAAAACGACCCCTACCCCACCTGGGCCGACCGGTTCGGCGCCCCGTGACCGACATGCCGCATCCGGGCGAGGCCGACGCGCTCTCGCCGCCGCCTCTGCGCATCCGGCTCGCCACGGCCACGCGGCGGGCCCGGGCCGAAGCCCGGGCGGCCCTGCCCGCCGCTCTTGCGTTCGGCCTCGTCCACGGCGCCGTCGTGGGCCTCCTGACCGTGCTGGCGTTGCACCGGCGGGAGGTGGCCTTCGGGGAACGGGCCGAGGCCGTCATCGTCACGCTCGCCCTCGGGGCGATGATCGGCGGGTTCCTGGCCTGGATCGCCGCGGCCGCATTGGCTGTGCACCGGCCGGCCACGGCCCGCTTCGCCGCGATGCTCGTCGCCCTTGCGGCAGGCACGGCCGGCGGCCCCGCCGTGATCGCCTTCGTGCGCTTTCGCGCGTACTTCGCGGAGTTTCACGAGCCCTTTCCGCATCCGCTCTGGCTGCTTCAGACCATCGCCACCTTCATCCACTCCACCCTTCTCCTCGTGGCCGCGGGCCTTCCCCTCCTCATGCCGCTCGGCCTCGTGCCGCTCCTCGTTGGGGCCTTCGTCTTCAGCCGCCGGCGCTGATCGGGCCGGTTGAGGCGGCCGCACCCGTCTGCTACAGCACGGCCGACCTTTTCCGCCTCCTGCGACTGCCCAAGGACGACCCATGATCCCGCGCTATTCCCGCCCCGAAATGACGGCGATCTGGAGCCAGGAGACCAAGTTCCGCATCTGGTTCGAGATCGAGGCGCACGCCACCGACGCGCTTGCGGAGCTCGGCGTCGTCCCGAAGGACGCCGCCCGGGTGATCTGGGAGAAGGGCGGCCCGGCCGTCTTCGACGTGGACCGCATCGACGAGATCGAGCGCGTCACCAAGCACGACGTCATCGCCTTCCTGACCCACCTCGCCGAGATCGTCGGCCCGGACGCCCGCTTCGTTCACCAAGGCATGACGTCGTCGGACGTGCTCGACACCTGCTTCAACGTCCAGCTCGTGCGGGCCACCGACCTCCTCCTGAAGGACATGGACGCGCTTCTCGCCGCCATCGAGCGTCGCGCCTTCGAGTACAAGGACACGGTCTGCATCGGCCGCAGCCACGGCATCCACGCCGAGCCGGTGACCTTCGGGCTCAAGATGGCCGAGGCCTACGCCGAATTCTCCCGCTGCCGCACGCGCCTCGTCCACGCCCGCGAGGAGATCGCCACCTGCGCCATTTCCGGCGCCGTCGGCACCTTCGCCAACGTGGACCCTCGCGTGGAGGAGCACGTCGCCAAGGCCCTCGGCCTCGCCCCCGAGCCCGTCTCCACCCAGGTGATCCCGCGCGACCGGCACGCCATGTACTTCGCCACCCTCGGCGTGATCGCCTCGTCGATCGAGCGGCTCGCCGTGGAGGTCCGCCACCTGCAGCGCACCGAGGTTCTGGAGGCGGAGGAATACTTCTCCCCCGGCCAGAAGGGCTCGTCCGCGATGCCGCACAAGCGCAACCCGGTGCTGACCGAGAACCTCACCGGCCTCGCCCGCATGGTGCGCGCCTACGCCCTGCCGGCCATGGAGAACGTGGCGCTCTGGCACGAGCGCGACATCTCCCACTCGTCCGTGGAGCGCATGATCGGCCCCGACGCCACCGTGACGCTGGACTTCGCCCTCGCCCGGCTGACCAGCGTGGTGGACAAGCTCCTCGTCTATCCGGAGCGCATGGTCGCCAACATGGACCGCCTCGGCGGCCTCGTGCACTCCCAGCGCATCCTGCTTGCCCTCACCCAGAAGGGCGTCTCCCGCGAGGACGCCTACCGGCTTGTCCAGCGCAACGCCATGAAGGTGTGGGACAGCTACCAGCAGGCCGGCGCCGCCAACGTGGATTTCCTCGACGAACTCCTCAACGACGCCGACGTCCGCGCGGCGCTCTCCGAGGAGGAGATCCGCGACAAGTTCGACCTCGGCTACCACACCAAGCACGTGGACACGATCTTCCGCCGGGTGTTCGGCCGGGCGTGAGGCGGCAGCCGACAACCAACCGCCCGATCCTTCCCTTCGGGACGGGGCGCTCGTCCGGTTCCAGCCCCTCCCATCTTGCCGCCTGCGCAGCCGCCGCTTACCCTTGGGGCGTCGTCCGGGTAAGAGCATGCGCATCGCTGTCGTCGCCGATATCCATGGGAACCTGCGCGCCCTCGAGGCCGTGGTGGCGGACCTTCGCGACGCGGCGCCCGATCTCGTGGTCAACCTCGGCGACAGCGCCTCGGGTCCGCTGGAGGCGGCGGACACGATCGACCGGCTCGACGACCTCGGCTGGCCCACCGTGCGCGGCAACCACGACCGCTACCTCCTGGAGGGCGACGACGACCTCGGCGACTGGGACGCCGACGCGCTGCCGCAGCTCGGCAAGCGCCAGCTCGCCTGGCTGGCGCTTCTGCCGCCGACCCTGGTGATCGACGACATCCTGCTCTGCCACGGCGCGCCCCGGTCCGACGAGACCTACCTCCTGGAGCACGTGAGCGGACACGCCATGGTGCTGCGGCCGCAGTTCGAGGTGCGCGCGATGCTCTCCACCGTGTCGGAGACGATCGTGCTCTGCGGTCACACCCACGTGCCGAGGCTCTTCTCCGTGCCGGGCGGCCCCACGGTGATCAACCCCGGCAGCGTCGGCATCCAGGCCTATGCAGACGACATGCCGTCGCCGCATGTGATGGAGACCGGCAGTCCGCACGCACGCTACGCCATCCTGGACCGGCGTCGCGACGGGTTCCGGGTGGAGTTCCGCGCCCTCGACTATGACTGGAACGCCGCCGCGGACGTGGCCCGGGACCGTGGCCGCCTGGACTGGGCGCACGCGCTCGTCACCGGCACGGCGAACCGCTGACCGCCGGATCGACCGGGCGCCCTCCAGGCTCGCGGGACCGCATCGGTCGACCCCGTGCATCCCGTCCGACGGCGTCAGGCGAGGAGCGAGAACTGCTGCAGAATAGCCGGCCAGCCGTCGGGTCCCGCCAACGCCGCGGCCATCTCCTCGGCCTTGTCCCCGTAGGCCTCCAGGCCGCTGTGCTCCAGCCGCACGAGGGTTCCGTCGGTCGCGTCGGCCGTGAAGGTCACCTCGACCTCCGTATGGAGGGCCGGGTCGAAGGTCCAGTCGGGCCCGATCTGCCAAGTCAGCACCAGCCGGACCGGCGGCTCCCAGACGAGCACCTTGCCCCAATCGGACGTCCGGCCACTTTCACCGGTCTCGAACCAGCGACCACCCGCTTGGGGCTCCATGGTCACGTCCGCCTGCGGCTCGCCCACGATGGAGTGCGTCTTCGGCCACCAGCGCGCCATGCGGCTCGTGAACACGTCGAAGGCATCCTTGGGCGTCGCGCCCACCCGGATGACCTTTGCGACGGAAGCGGGCGCGGAAGTCTTGTCGTCGGTCACGTCGGATCCTCCTGGTGCGGCTCGAACGCGGCGGCGAACGAGCCGATCGCTTCGTCCGGGAACCCGTCCAGCCACCGGTGGATCGGGCCCAGTCCCTGAGGATCGATCCGGTAGACCCTCCGGTTCCCGTCCGCCGCGTCGATCACAAGGCCCGCCGCCTTCAAAACCTTCAGATGCTGCGAGACCGCCGGCCGGCTCACCGGCAGGGTCTCGGCGATCCGCCCGACCGGCAGCGGTCCCCCGGCCAGCCGTTCGAGCACCGCCCGCCGGGTCGGATCGGCGAGGGCCGCGAGCGATGAGGTGAGGCGCAGGCTGGAATCTCCGTTAGCCATTGCTTACGGTAAGTCACCCCATCCTTCCCTGTCCAGCATCCCCGTCCAGCACCATTTCCCCTCGCCCTCTTGTCCGAAGGCGACGACTCCCGGCACTCTCCCCCCATGAAGACAGCTGATTGCGACATCCTCATCGTCCCCGGGCTTGGCAATTCCGGTCCGGACCACTGGCAGAGCCGCTGGGAGCGCAAGCTGCCGACGGCAAGACGCGTGGAGCAGGCGGACTGGAACGCCCCCGACCGGGCGGCCTGGACCTCCCGCCTCGTGGAGGCCGTCGCCGCGGCGACCCGGCCGGTGGTGCTCGTCGCCCATTCGCTGGGCGTGATCGCCGTGGCCGAGGCGGCGCCCCTGTTTGGCGACCGGGTCAAGGCGGCCTTCCTGGTCGCCCCGCCCGACGTGGCGCGCCCCGACATGCCGCCCTCCATCCACCACAGCTACGGGGAGGTGCCGCGCGAGCCCCTGCCCTTTCCCTCCATGGTGATCGCCAGCCGGACGGACCCCTATTGCGGCTACGAGACGGCCGACGACATGGCGGCGGCCTGGGGTTCGCTTCTGGTGGACGCCGGCGACGCCGGGCACATCAACACCGAGTCGGGCCACGGCCCCTGGCCGGAAGGCCTCACCCGTTTCGCCACCCTGCTGGGCCGGATCTGAACGAAAGGAAGACGCCGGCGACACGCCGGCGAACGCTTCGGGGGGCCCGCTCCGGGCGGGTCACCGCACTGTCTGGGAGCCGCGTCAGAAAGGTCCCGGCGCCTCAGCGCCCGACGGCCGCGATGGCGGCCTTGGCGCCCGAGGTGATGTAGCCGAGGTCGCTCATCAGGGTGGCGAAGCGGAACCCCATGGCGAAGCAGCGCCTGGCATGCTCCGGGTCCACCGCGTAGATGCCGGCGATCTTGCCGGCCTTGGCCGCCGCGTCCGCGATGCGCTTGAAGGCCTCGACCGCCTCCGGCGCATTCACGTCCAGATTGGCGCCGTTGGAGATGGCCAGCGACAGGTCCGACGGCCCGACGAACACGCCATCGATTCCCGGCAGGGCCAGGATGCCGTCGAGGTTGTCCAGCGCCGTCAGCGTCTCGATCATGGCGATCGCGAGGGTGGAGCCATTCGCCGACGTGCGATAGGCCTCCGGCGTGCCGCCGGACAACTGGACCGCCCGGGTCGGTCCCCAGGACCGCGACCCGAGGGGCGGATATTTCATGAAGCTCGCGAAGGTCTCGGCGTCCGCCACGGTCTCGATCATCGGGGCGATCACCGCGTCGGCGCCGGCGTCCAGGAGGCGCGAGGCGGTCGCATAATCGCCGACGGGGATCCGCAGGATCGCGCGACCGCCCGCATAGCGGATGCCGCTGATGATCCGGCCGGCGGATGCCACGTCCACCTGGCCGTGCTGCAGGTCCACCACCAGGGCGTCGAAGCCGGCGCGCACGCAGGCTTCGGCGACGAGAGGCTCCGGCAGGCTGATCCAGCCGGTCAGGATGGAGTCGCCGGCGGCGAACCGCCGGGCGAGTTCGGGGCTCGATGGGGGCACTGCTCGGGGCACTCCTCGTGGCAGACGTCACGCCGGGCGCACGGGCGCCCGGCATCGCGTCACGACCCGCCGGCCGCCGACACCCGGCCGGACGGTCGTCGGGCTCAGGCTTCCGACTTCACCTGGCTGACGGCCGTCGCCAGCAGTTCGTCCATGGTGCGGCGGATCTGGTGTTCGGACAGGCCGACGCCCTTGGCCGACAGATCGCCGCTGATCTTGCGGAACACGTCCTCGTCGCCGGCCTCCTCCAGGTCCGCGCGGACCACGCTTTTGGCGTAGTCGTCCGCTTCGGCGCCGGAGAGCCCGATCTTCTCGGCGACCCACAGGCCGAGCAGCTTGTTGCGACGGGCGAGAGCCTTGAACTTCAGCGCCTCGTCGTGGGCGAACATATCCTCGAAGGCCTTTTCCCGATCGTTGAAGCCGCTCATGACTGAACTCCCCTGGTTCCGCGTCGACGGTGGTTGGTGCCTTGCATATCGCCCGACCCACCCCAAATCAATGAGATGTCTGGAGCATCCGGTTATGTAAGGACTGCGGCTTCGGGAGCGTAGTCCGGAAGGTCCGGGATGCGACACGCACCCTGGACACCGATCCCTCCCCGCCCGCCGGCCGCGGCCGAGCCCAGTTTGCAAGCCGCCTGCAACGGGATTGTGATCGTCGGGCCGATCGAGTAGTGTCCGCGCGACTGCGAGTGAGCGGGCGGAGCGACTCCGCCCGCTTTCGTCGCTTATGCCGAGGCGAACGGTCTGATCCCATCCGGGTCCGCTTGGCCTGGCAAGAGCGAGTACAATGGATTTCATCAACAGACCACGGTATATCCCCATGAACCGCCGCCGGCGCATCTACGAGGGTAAAGCCAAGATCCTCTACGAGGGTCCGGAGCCCGGGACCTTGATCCAGCACTTCAAGGACGACGCCACGGCGTTCAACGCGAAGAAGCACGAAATCATCGACGGCAAGGGGGTGCTGAACAACCGCATCTCCGAGTACGTCTTCACGCACCTCAACAACATGGGAATCCCCACCCATTTCATTAAACGGCTCAACATGCGCGAGCAGTTGATCCGCGAAGTGGAGATCATCCCGCTCGAGGTGGTGGTGCGCAACGTCGCCGCCGGATCGCTGTCGTCGCGGCTCGGGATCGAGGAAGGCACGCAGCTGCCGCGCTCGATCATCGAGTTCTACTTCAAGAACGACGCGCTCAACGACCCGATGGTGTCGGAGGAGCACATCACCGCGTTCGGCTGGGCGACGCCCCAGGAGATCGACGACATCATGGCGCTCGCCATCCGGGTCAACGATTTCCTGGCCGGCCTCTTCCTTGGCGTCGGCATCAAGCTCGTCGACTTCAAGATGGAGTGCGGCCGCCTCTGGGAAGGCGATCTGATGCGGATCGTGGTGGCCGACGAGATCAGCCCCGACAACTGCCGCCTGTGGGACCTCTCCACCGGCGACCGTCTGGACAAGGACCGCTTCCGCAAGGACATGGGCGGGCTTCTTGAAAGCTACCAGGAAGTCGCCCGTCGCCTCGGCATCCTCAACGAGGAAGGCCCCACCCGCCCCGGCGGCCCGACGCTCGTGAAGTGACGCCAACGAGCTGACACTGATCCTCCGGATTTGTGCTAGGATGCGCCCGTCGGGAAAACCCGGCGGGCGTTTTCGTTGATGGCCACTGAACGGAGTGCGGAACAGTGACGGAGAGCGTTCGGATCGAGGTCGGCAGCGAGGCGATCAGCGCGATCGCCGAGCACCTTGAGCGCGGTCATGACGTGGTCATCACTCGTGGCGGTCGTGTTCTTGGAACCGCGAAGGCAGCGCTACCGGAAGCGGACGCTCGCCAAGGCGCGCCGAACTCTGAGGTGCTCGCGCGCAGGCGTGCCGGGCTGCAAGCCATGGAAGAGTTCAGGCGAAACCTTGCCGATCCACTGACTCGAGAAGAGATCCTTGAGATCGTCAAGGAGGGACGGCGCGCTTGAAGCTGGTGGCCGACTGCTCGATCGTGGCGGCCCTCTGTTTTGGCGAAGATGATCCCCAGACCAGGGCCACAGTAGAACTGTTCAAAGTAGTGATGCAGGGCGCGTCCATATACGTGCCCTCTCTCTGGCCTGTGGAACTGGCGAATTCGATACTCTCGGCGGAACGGCGGCTGCGGTTCGGACCGTCAGATCGGGCGCGCCTCCTTGAGATCGGGTTCACCGTCTCGCCATGGGTGGACGACGTGCCACGGATGGACCAATTGCTGCGCGTCATGGACCTCGCCGTCCGCCACAATCTCACCGTCTACGATGCCCTCTACGTCGATCTCGCACGCCGCACCGGATCTCGCCTTGCCAGTCTCGACGGCGCCATGCTACGCGCCGCCCGGAAGGAAGGGATCGTCGTCCTCGGCGACCCGGCGTGATCTGGAGCCGATCGACATGAAAGCCCGCGTCATCATCACCTTGAAGTCCGGCGTGCTCGACCCGCAGGGCCAGGCCATCGAGGGCGCCCTGAAGGGGCTCGGGTTCGACGGGGTGGAAGGCGCCCGCCAGGGCAAGGTGATCGACCTCGTGCTCGCCGATACCGACGCCGACGCCGTCCGCACCAGGATCGCCGCCATGTGCGACCGCCTGCTCGCCAACACGGTGATCGAGAACTACACCATCGACATCCTGGGCTGACGCCCATGGACGCGCCGCGCGACGACACCGGCCGGATCGTCCGCTTCCTTCTCGTGAAGGCGGCGATCTTCGTCGGCATCCCGGTGGTCGCGTCCGTGCTCGCCGTCCTGTTCCTGATGCCCTGAGGACGTCGGCGGAAAGCCGCCGTCCGACCTGGACTTCGCCGCATTTTTGAGGGAAAAGGGCGCGCAACAGCCCCCTTTCTGCACCAGGATCGTCCGCCATGCGCTCGGCCGTCGTCGTTTTCCCCGGCTCCAATCGCGAACGCGACGCCATCAAGGCGCTCACCGCCATCACCGGTCAGGCGCCGGCCGTGGTCTGGCACCAGGACGTCACCATTCCGGACGTCGATCTCATCGTCCTGCCGGGCGGCTTCTCCTACGGCGACTACCTGCGCTGCGGCGCCATCGCGGCGCGTTCGCCGGCCATGCAGGACGTGGCCCGCAAGGCCGCCGCCGGCGTGCGCGTGCTCGGGGTCTGCAACGGCTTCCAGATCCTCACCGAGGCCGGCCTTCTGCCGGGCGTCCTGATGCGGAACGCGAACCTGCGCTTCATCTGCAAGGAGGTGAAGCTGAAGGTCGCCAACGCCGACACCGACTTCACCCGCGCCTACGGCCCGGACCAGATCATCCGCTGCCCGGTGGCCCACCATGACGGCAACTACTTCGCCGATCCGGAAACCCTCGCGCGGGTCGAGGGCGAGGGTCGCGTCGCGTTCCGCTATGCCGAGGGCACCAACCCGAACGGTTCGCTCAACGACATCGCCGGCGTCCTCAACGCCGAGGGCAACGTGCTTGGCATGATGCCGCACCCGGAAAACCTCATCGAGGCGCTGCATGGCGGGCTTGACGGGCGCGGCGTGTTCGAAAGCGTGGTGAAGACCCTCGCCGCCTGAACGGGAGCGGAGTGTCCCTGTCTGGCGGCCTTGGCCGGGCTGCGCTATACGCCCGGCCATGAACAGCGAAGAATTCGAACTCTGGGCCGTCCGCGCCGCCGAATGGGCGGCCGAGTATCGCCGCACCCTGCGCGACCTCCCCGTCCGCCCGAACGTCGCCTTCGGCGACATCGCCGCCCGCCTGCCGGTCCAGGCGCCCGAGACGGCGGAGCCGATGGACGCCATCGTGCGCGATTTCCAGGACCTCATCGTCCCCGGGATGACGCACTGGCAGCATCCCCGCTTCTTCGCCTACTTTCCGGCCAATGCCGCACCCGCCGCCGTGGTCGCCGAGATCCTCGTCTCGGCCATGGCCGCCCAGTGCATGCTCTGGCAGACCTCCCCGGCCGCGACGGAACTGGAGATGACGGTCGTCGCGTGGCTGCGCGACGCCCTCGGCCTGCCGACCGCCTTCACCGGCGTCCTGCAGGACAGCGCCTCCACGGCGACCCTCTCCGCCGTCCTCACCATGCGCGAGCGGGCTCTCGCCTTCCAGGGCAACACCCGTGGCCTGTCCGGTCAGCCGGCGGTGCGCGTCTACTGCAGCGACCAGGTCCACTCCTCGATCGACAAGGCCTGCTGGATCTCCGGCATCGGCCAGGACAATCTCGTCAAGCTGCCGGGCCGTGGCCCGTCCAAGGCGCTGGACCCCGCCGAGCTCGAGGCCGCCATCGTGGCGGACCGGGACTCCGCGCGCCTCCCGGCCGGCATCGTCGCCTGCGTCGGTGGAACCAGCGTCGGCGCGTCGGACGACGTGGCGGCGGTGGTCGCGGTCGCCCGCCGGCACGGGCTCTTCGTCCATGTGGACGCGGCCTGGGCCGGCTCGGCGATGATCTGTCCGGAGTACCGCTCTCTCTGGGCCGGCGTCGAGGACGCCGACAGCGTGGTGACCAACCCGCACAAGTGGCTGGGCGCGCCGTTCGAGTGCGCCGCTCATTTCATCCGCGACGCCGAGAGCCACGTCCGTACCCTCGCCATCCAGCCGGAATACCTGAAGACCTATGGCGAGAAGCGGGTGATCAACTACAGCGAATGGAGCGTGCCGCTCGGCCGCCGTTTCCGCGCGCTGAAGCTTTGGTTCCTGCTCCGGGCCTACGGTCTTGAGGGCCTGCGCGCCATGATCCGCAATCACGTCCGCTGGGCCGAGGACATGGCCGCCGCCATCCGCGACGCGGAGCGATTCGATCTCGTCACCAACCCCGTCCTGTCGCTCTTCGCCTTCCGCTGGACGCCCGCGGGCGCGACCGACCTCGACGCCGCCAACTTGGCGCTCGTCGAGGCCGTGAACCGGGATGG
This sequence comes from Chthonobacter rhizosphaerae, assembly GCF_013839525.1. GTDB lineage: Bacteria > Pseudomonadota > Alphaproteobacteria > Rhizobiales > Pleomorphomonadaceae > Chthonobacter > Chthonobacter rhizosphaerae. The sequence continues at coordinate 144,964 of NZ_JACDIS010000008.1, read as the reverse complement.
CCGGGTCTACCTCACCCAGACCCGCCACGACGGCCGCATCGCCATCCGCATCCAGTTCGGCAGCTTCGAGATGACCGAGGAGGACGCCCGCGAGGGCTGGCGCGTGATCCGGGAGGTCGCGGCGGGGCTGAGGCTGGGGTGAGGCGGGGGCCAGGAGTCAAGACGGGGCCACCAGCTCCAGAAGACCCGCGTAAGTCTCGGCAAGGGTGAGCGTCAGGTCGATCTCCGGGACATGGACCGACGTGAGGCCACCGACTTCCAGATGGACCCAATCCCACCGATCGCCTTCCGCTCGGAGAACCGCCCGGATCCCCGGCACACCCTGCTCGACCATGATGTAGGCCCGCAGGGACGGGATCGTCCGGTAGACGGCCAGCTTTACGGTCTCATCCTTGTCCCGGGTCGTTCGGGACAGCACCTCGACGAGGACCACGGGATTGCGCACCGCTCTCGCAGCCGGATCGACGTCCTGACAGGTCACGACGACATCGGGGAAGAAGCTGGCCTCCGCCGCTTCGATCTCGACGCGCGCGGCCTCCTGGAACACGCTGCAGGGGGATCCCCGCTCCCGAAGCTGACGCGACAGCGCGAATCCCACATTGCCGACGATCCGGCCGTGGCCGATGGTGCCGCCGACCATCATCTTGTAGATGCGGCCGCCCATGAGTTCCCAGCGTTCGCCCTCGGGCATCTCCTGGAGCAGTTCATGAAATTCCGCCAGCGTCCACGGCGGATCGGATCGCATGCGCATGGTCGGCCTGTTCATCGTACGCCCCCCGGCGGTCTCGCTCGCGCCAGCGTAGCACATCTCCCGCGCTTTTCCGCCTCCTGCCGCCCCTCCTTCCTTGCGCTTCAAGGCCTCTCGGTCTAATCCACCCGCTTGAATACGCGAGACCATTCAGAGGCCCCTCCCCGTGCTCCGGAACGACATCGCCATCACGCCCGACCTCGTCGCCTCGCACGGCCTGAAGCCGGACGAATACCAGCGGATCCTGGACCTGATCGGCCGTGAGCCGACCATCACCGAACTCGGCATCTTCTCGGCCATGTGGAACGAGCACTGTTCCTACAAGTCGTCGAAGAAGTGGCTGAAGACCCTGCCGACCAAGGGCGAGAAGGTGGTCATCGGCCCGGGCGAGAACGCCGGCGTCATCGACATCGGCGACGGCCAGGTGGCCGTCTTCAAGATGGAGAGCCACAACCACCCGTCCTACATCGAGCCCTACCAGGGCGCGGCGACGGGCGTCGGCGGCATCCTGCGCGACGTCTTCACCATGGGCGCGCGGCCGATCGCGGCCATGAACGCCCTGCGCTTCGGCGCGCCGGACCATCCGAAGACGCGCCACCTCGTCGCCGGTGTCGTCGCCGGCGTCGGCGGCTACGGCAACTCCTTCGGCGTGCCCACGGTCGGCGGCGAGGTGAACTTCCACCCGCGCTACAACGGCAACTGCCTCGTCAACGCCTTCGCGCTCGGCCTCGCCAACCGCGACGGCATCTTCCTCAGCCAGGCCAAGGGCGTCGGCCTGCCGGTCGTCTATCTCGGCGCCAAGACCGGACGCGACGGCGTGGGCGGCGCCACCATGGCGTCGGCCGAGTTCGACGACCAGATCGAGGAGAAGCGCCCGACCGTGCAGGTCGGCGACCCGTTCACCGAAAAGCGGCTCCTGGAAGCCTGCCTGGAGCTGATGGCCTCCGGCGCCGTCATCGCCATCCAGGATATGGGCGCCGCCGGCCTCACCTGCTCGGCGGTGGAGATGGGCGCCAAGGGCGACCTCGGCATCGAGCTCGACCTCGACAAGGTGCCCGTGCGCGAGGAGCGCATGACCGCCTACGAGATGATGCTTTCCGAGAGCCAGGAGCGCATGCTCATGGTCCTGAAGCCGGAGCTGGAGGGCGTCGCCAAGGCGATCTTCCGCAAGTGGGAGCTCGACTTCGCCGTCGTCGGCGTCACCACCGACGACCTGCGCTTCCGCATCAAGCACCAGGGCGAGGTGGTCGCGGACCTCCCCATCAAGGAACTCGGCGACCAGGCCCCCGAGTACGACCGCCCCTGGATTCCGCCGGCGAAGCCGGTGGTGATCGCGCCGGAGAGCGTGGAAGCGCCCGACGACATTCCGTCCGCGCTCCTCGCCATCCTGGGCTCGCCCGACGCCTCGTCGCGCCGCTGGGTGTGGGAGCAGTACGACACGCTCGTCCAGGGCAACTCCGCCCAGGTGCCCGGCGGCGACGCCGGCGTCGTGCGCGTGGAGGGCACCCGCAAGGGCCTCGCCATGTCGTCGGACGTGACGCCGCGCTACTGCGAGGCGGACCCGTTCGAAGGCGGCAAGCAGGCGATCGCCGAGGTCTGGCGCAACATCACCGCCGTCGGCGCCACGCCCATCGCGGTCACCGACAACCTCAATTTCGGCAACCCCGAGAAGCCGGAGATCATGGGCCAGTTCGTCCACGCCATCAAAGGCCTGGGCGAGGCCTGCCGGGCGCTGGACTTCCCGGTCGTGTCCGGCAACGTGTCGCTCTACAACGAGACCAACGGCAAGGCGATCCTGCCGACGCCCACCATCGTCGGCGTCGGTCTCCTCCCCGACGTCGACCTGATGGCGACGGTCGCCTTCAAGGCGGCCGGCGAAGAGATCCTGCTCGTCGGCGGACACGGCGCCCACCTCGGCCAGTCGCTCTACCTGCGGGAGGTGCTCGGCCGCGAGGAAGGCGCCCCGCCCCCGGTGGACCTTGCGGTTGAGAAGCGCAACGGCGACTTCGTCCGCGCCCTCATCGCGGACCGGCGGGTCACCGCCTGTCACGATCTCTCCGACGGCGGGCTCGCCGTCGCTCTCGCCGAGATGGCCATGGCCGGCTCGAAGGGCGCGAAGGTCGCCCTCGACGGCGTCACCCCGCACGTGGCACTCTTCGCGGAGGATCAGGCGCGGTATCTGGTGACCGTCCCGGCCGGCGCGGCGGACGCGGTGGTGGCCGAGGCCGAGGCCGCCGGCGTGCCGGCCGTCCGGCTCGGCACGGTGGAGGGCGACGCGTTGAACCTCGGCGTCCACGGGGCCATATCGGTGGAGACGCTGCGGACCGCGCACGAAGGCTGGTTCCCCCGCTTCATGGGCGGCGAGATCGCCTGACGGCGCGCGTGGGGCAACGGAATGGGGCGGCTAACGCCCCCAACCACGAAGGGGATGAGCGACATGGCCATGCAGGCCCGTGAGATCGAGGCGATGATCAAGGAAGCGCTGCCGGACGCGAAGATCGAGATTCGCGATCTCGCCGGTGACGGCGACCACTATTCGGCGATCGTCGTCTCGGAGGCCTTCCGGGGGCTGACGCGGGTGAAGCAGCACCAGCTCGTCTACAACGCCCTCCAGGGCAAGATGGGCGGCCAGCTCCACGCCCTGGCCCTCCAGACGAGCGCGCCCGCCTGAACCCGCCCGCGTGGGCGGCCTGAGCTCCGCCCGGCGCAAGGATTCCAAGCCGCCGGACCTTGACCCCGGCGAGATGAGAGGAAATGACGAAATGTCCGAGCCTATTCATGCCTTCATCGACAACGAGGTGAAGTCCAACGACGTGGTGCTGTTCATGAAGGGCACCCCGGACTTCCCCATGTGCGGCTTCTCCGGCCAGGTGGTCCAGATCCTCAACCACCTCGGCGTGCCCTACAAGGGCATCAACGTGCTGGAGAACGACCAGCTGCGCGAGGGCATCAAGTCCTACACCAACTGGCCCACCATCCCGCAGCTTTACGTGAAGGGCGAGTTCGTCGGCGGTTGCGACATCGTCCGCGAGATGTTCCAGCACGGCGAGTTGCAGAGCCACCTGTCGGGCGCCGGCGTGCCGGTGAAGACCAGCGTCTGACCGCGACCGCCCCACCGTTCGACTTTCGAGAGCGCCGGCCCCAGGGCCGGCGTTTCTGTTTTCGGCACCCGCCGAACACACTGCCCGCCCGTTACCCGTCCGGCCGTCGCAGCGCGCGACATCATCCAGGCGAATGACGATTTTTTCCCGAGCCATGGAACCGGATTGGGTCCGGGCCGTTATTGCCTACGGGTGGGGAATTTCCCGCGACATTCGAGTGCTCGGTTCGACGGCGATCTCGCCGGTTGGTCGTTCGCTCTCGGTCCATCCGCTCGCCGTCAAGGCGGGCGGGGCCGTCCACCAGGTGATGGAGTTATCGCCCCCCACCGCCCCGTTGCCTGTGGACGGCAATGAAGAGGCCACTCGTGAAAGCGAGTGGCCTCTTTTCATGCGTACGAACGCTCCGGCCCGAAAACACGGACGGGTGCGGCGAATGAGGGCGGCAGTTCGGACGACGGCTCAGCCGTAGCTCCAGGCCGTGCGCGGATAGCCGTGCTGGTCCGGAACGATGATCTCAGAGAGGTCGCCGGAGCGGTGATGCTGCTTGGCCACCCGCTTGGCCGTGCACACGGCCTCGTCCTGGGTCGCGCACGGGATGCAGTGGTCATCCCCCGCCTTGACGGCCCATTGCTCGTCCATGGCGACGACATAATATCGATGCCTAGCCATATCCAATGCCCCATATTCACGCATCGCAGCAGAGCGATCCTGGTATGTTAGACAGGAATGTTCGGCAGGCAACCGCGTTCCAGGGGACGGTCCGACGAGGGCCATATTGCGCTGCACCAGGAAAAGCCCAGGAAACAGGCATTCAGGCTGCCTCAAGATGCATCTCCAGCCTGTTTTCTGACGTTCGTGTGACAATTGACCGCGCGGGTCCGCCACACCATCGAGAGCTCGGAACCCCCACGTCGCCGCTGCGTTTTTCTAGTACAAACCATGAACGACGACGGAGACGATCGTGTCGAATCCCAAGCAGGACCCGAATCCGAGTTCTAATCTGGAGAAGGACCCCGACGAGTGGGTCTCCGGCCATGATCCGATGACCGGAGCCCAGGCGTCCTACCTGAAGACCCTGTCCGAGGAGGCCGGCGATGCCGAGGCTTTCGCGGACGACCTGGACAAGGCTGAAGCGTCGCGCCGCATCGACGCCTTGAAGGAAAAGCTGGGCCGAACCTGACCCGCGCTCAAGGCCGCGGTGCCCCAAAAGAAAAGGCCGCGCACCGCGCGGCCCGAGTCTAGGGAGGATACGCCCAAGAGGGCGGCCGGCTTGCCGACGAGGCTGATATCGGGGCCGATCCGATAAACTTCAAGGGCTGAACAAATCAGCGACGTCCCGCCGCACCCGGCGAAGCGCTGGCGCGCCGCCGGCCCCGCGCGTGCTGACCACCGCCCTGCCCCACTCCCTGCGTGCTGCCCCCCTGCCGGCTCCCTTTGCCCCCAAGATAAAAGCCGCCCGGCGGACCGGGCGGCTTGACGATGCCGACGAACCTGAACGGTTCGGATCAGCGCGAGTAGAACTCGACGACCAGGTTCGGCTCCATCTGCACCGCATAGGGCACATCGCCGAGAGCCGGCATGCGCACGAACCGCGCGGTCATCTTGGAGTGGTCGGCCTCGATGTACTCCGGCACGTCGCGCTCGGCGAGCGACACGGACTCAAGGACGATCGCCAGTTCCTTGGACTTCTGACGGACCTCGATCACGTCGCCGGCCTTCACCCGGTAGCTCGGGATGTTGACCCGCTTGCCGTTCACGTTGATGTGGCCGTGGTTGATGAACTGCCGGGCCGCGAACGGCGTCGGCACGAACTTGGCACGGAACACCACCGCGTCGAGGCGGCTCTCCAGGAGGCCGATCAGCGACTCGGAGGTGTCGCCGCGCAGGCGGGACGCTTCCTGGTAGACGCCGTAGAATTGCTTCTCGGAAATGTTCGCGTAGTAGCCCTTGAGCTTCTGCTTGGCGCGCAGCTGCTGACCGAAGTCGCTGAGCTTGCCCTTGCGGCGCTGGCCGTGCTGGCCCGGGCCGTATTCGCGCTTGTTGACCGGGCTCTTGGGGCGGCCCCAGAGGTTTTCGCCGAGGCGACGGTCGATCTTGTACTTGGCGCTATGGCGCTTGGACATCGCGTATCCCGTTCTTGGTAGGATCGTTCTTCAGGACACACGCCCTCCTTTGCGCACCATTTGGATCCGCGAACGGATCCGACAGGTGGCCGACAGGACCGGGTGAGCGCGAGGCAGTCCGATCCACGGGTGCGTGAACGACAGACGCGGGCCCAGGGGACCCGCGCGCGTTGGTGGGGTGATTAGACGAGGATCGGCCGCAAGTCAAACCCAAAGGCCTGAAATCCGCCGGCCGCCACGGCGGGCCGCATGCCAACGCGCCTAGCCATTGCCCATCGGCCCGCCCCCTCCGGCAGGCTCCGCCGTCTGCCCTCCCCTGCGGCGAAGAATCCTGTCGCCGCATGGTCCCGGCACGGCACACGCCCGGCGACCCCGCCCCCTCGGCCGATCAGACGGCGAGCATGGACGCCGCCGGAAACCCGAGCCTCTCCAGGAGCACCGGCGACGGTGGGCGGCCCGTCGCCATCACGGCGCGCCGTCCGTCTCCCGCCCCTGCACCCTCGGTGACCGTCGTCACCCGGCGGGCGATCGCCGGCGCCGGGTCGATCCAGTCCACCGCCCAGGGTGCGACGGCCCGGAGCCGGTCGAGCACGAGCGGGAAGTGCGTGCAGGCGAGCACCACCGTGTCGGTCCGCGCGCCCCCGTCGTCCACGAAGCACGGGGCGATCTCGGCCGCATAGGCCGCGTCCGGCACGTCTTCGCCCGCCAGCTGCCGCTCCACCAGGGTCGCCAGCAGGGACGAGCCCACCAGGGCGAACCGGCAGTCCTGGCCGTGCTCGCGGATCAGGTCACGCGTGTAGTCGCGCTTCACCGTCCCCGGCGTCGCCAGCACGCTCACCCGGCGCGTGCGGCTGGAGGCGGCCGCCGGCTTCACCGCCGGCACCGTGCCGACGAACGGCACGGCGAACCGGGCTCTCAGCGGCGGCAGGACGAGGGTCGAGGCCGTGTTGCAGGCGATCACCGCCGCGTCCGCCCGCAGGTCCGGCAGCACCGCGTCCATCACCGCGACCACCCGGTCGACCAGCACGTCCGGGGCGAGATCGCCATAGGGAAACACCGCCGTGTCCGCCACATAGGCGATGTCCGCGTCGGGCCGCGACCGAAGGATCTCCCGCACCACCGAGAGCCCGCCCACGCCGCTGTCGAACACGAGGAGCCGCATGGCGCCTGCCTAACCGGGCTCGCCGCCGTCTCCGTCCGGGAGAGGCGCCTCGTCGTCCTTCGAAGTCTTGGCCGGGCCCTTCACCTTGGTGGGCCGGGTCGGCCGCCCCTCGAGCGTCGCGATGATGCCGCGCAGCGTGCGAACCTCCTGGGCGGTGAGCTGCACGCGCTGGAAGATGGCCCTGAGGTTCCGCACCATCGGTTCCCGCTTCTCCGCAGGGCGGAAGAAGGACCGTTCGTCGAGCGCGCTTTCCAGGTGCTCGAACAGGTGGACGAGCTCCTCCTTGGTGGCAGGCGGGGAGCGCTCCGGCATGCCGAACGGCAGGCCGCCGTCTTCGGCCTCGAAGCCGGCCTTGCGCCATTCATAGGCGATCACCAGCACGGCCTGGGCGATGTTCAGCGACGCGAACTCCGGCACCACCGGGAGAGTGAGGATCTGGTCGGCGAGCGCGATCTCGTCGTTGTCGAGGCCCCAGCGCTCGCGCCCGAACAGGAGGCCGGTCTTCACCGACTGGGCCGCGAAGCCCCTGAGGCGGCGCCCGGCCTCCACGGGGCCGACCACCTCCTTGGTCAGGTCCCGGTCGCGGGCCGTGGTCGCGTAGACGAAGCCGAGGTCGGCGATTGCCGCCTCCACGCTGTCGAACACCCGCGTGGCGGCGATCACATGATCGGCCCGGCTCGCTGCCGCGGTGGCCTTCTCGTTCGGCCAGCCGTCCCGCGGCCGCACCAGGCGCAGGTCCGTCAGACCGAAATTCGCCATGGCGCGAGCGGCCGCGCCGATATTTTCACCCATCTGGGGTTCGACGAGGACCACGACGGGGGAGGAAGATGCAGTTTCGGACAAGTGATCTGCTCGCCGGACGCGACGGAAAGGGACTCACTGGGTGTTAGGCGCGACCATTCCCGTTGTCCAGACCTGCCGAGTCGCATGCGTGCGCCCGGCCGGCCCGGAGAGCGATCAGGGGACCGCACCGACCGCCCGAAATACTCGCCCTCCCGCACCCGTCACCGGGCCCTGGCCGCCTGTCCGGAGGTGAATGTGCACGCCTTCATACGTCGACCGACAAGGACCTGATCGAATGCCGCGGGATGGAACTTCGACACGCGAGAGGATCGTAGCGGAAGCGGGTCGTCTGTTCGAAGAGCGGGGCCTCTCCCAGGTGAGCCTGGAGGACGTCGCCCGATCGGCAGGCATCACGAAGCGCGGTCTTCTCTACCACTTCAGCAAGAAGGACGACCTCGCCGCCGCCTGCGTGACGGCCGAGCAGCATCCGACCTTGAAACGCTTCGTGGAATGGGCCGGCGGCGAGGACCCGAGCCTCACCGTGCGCGAGCGCGCCGAGCGGCTGCTCCTCCACATCGGCGACTGGATCGACAGCGGATCCTGGTCGGACCTCGGCTTCATCCGGTTCGCCACGGAACTCGGCGCACTGCCGAACCATCCGGCGCGCCGGCTGGCGGCCAGCGGCAAGAAGGCGGTGGAGCTCTGGTTCGCGAAGCTCCTCGCCGCCGAGGGCCGGGACCCGGAAAACGCGCGGCTTATCGCCGTCGTGGTCGATGGCGCGCTGGTGCAGTCGCTCGTACACCGCGACGGGTCCTACGCCCGGGACGCCGTGCGCCTCGTGTCGGCCCTGCTGCCTGATCAGCCGCGCCCCTGACCGGCGCTCCCGGCCCGGTCCGTCTCCGCCCGGTTCAGCCGGGCCGCCGGGGCCCGGTTCAGCCGGGCGACGGCATGGCCGGCGCGGCCTGAGGCCTGGCACGATCGCGCGCCATCAACTGTCGGACGCGCCCGACGAAGTCGGCCTGCCGATCGGCCGAAAGCGCCCCCGCGATGGCGGGCAGGCGCTTGCGGAACGCCGGATCGTCCACGTAGCGGCGGGCGACGCGCTCCAAGCTGGCCCCGTTCGCAAGCAGAAGCGCCACGTCCCGGTCGGCCGCCGCGGCCACGTCCGCGGGCAGCTGAACGCCCGGCCGGTCGAACACCTGGAACCGCAGCGACGCGATCCAGATCTCGGCCGGATTCGTGGCCGCGGACCTGAGATAGCGCCGATAGGCCTCTGCGGGCTTGCCTGTCCGCATCGCGGCGCCACCGGCGATGTACCAACCGTAGGCGAAGTTCGGCGACCCGGCGACGGCCGCCTCGGCCATCGCCCCGCATACGTCCAGGATCTCCGCCATCTCCGGTCCGCCGCCTTCCGATCCGCCGATGAGCGCCGGCGAGAGATTGGCGCAACGGTCGAGCTCCATCTTCCAGGCGTTCAGGCTGACGAAGGGCCGGTCGTCGCCGGCCCTCGCCCGGTATCTCTCGAAGAGAGCCTTGTGGTCGGCGAGCTGGTCCAGATAGGGCCGAAGTTCCACGGGCACGAGGGCGACCGCGCCGACCACCATTCCGCCCGCCATCAGGCCAAGCAGCCACATCGAAACCCGATCGAATCTCTGGCCCATGACGCGGCCCACCTCGCACCACCGCGCCTGCTTAGCTGACGATTTCGCCACCCGCAATGTCGGATTTACCGATCGTCGAACCGGCCTGTGCCAGCCGCATCACACCTTGCGCCAGACGGCGGGATCGTTGGGCGACTGCACCCCGATGAACCGATAGGGCGCCTCGTTCCAAGGCCGGATCTCGTCGGTCATGTTGTCGAGCACGTAATCGCCGGTGCTGGTACGCGTCACGAGGATGGCGTGATAGCTCCCGTCCCGCATGCGGACCTTCGCCATCAGCAGCGCGGAGGACGGCCAGCCGGCCTTCAGAAGCCTGCGCTGCTTGGTCAGCGCGAAATCCTCGCAGTCGCCCGCCGCCACGTTCGCCTCCCAGACGTCCGGCGCGCCGGGCGACTCGGCGACGGGCCGGATCTCGCGGTTGACCTTCATGTTCACGGCCATGATGGCGCTGGCCACCTCCGGCCCCATCACCACGCGGCCGTCCTTGGTGACGTCCACGGATCGGCTGGACGCCGGCTGGCAGGCGCGGGGGTCCCTGGCGCAATAGAACACGAAGCCGAGCGGCGGCTGTGTCACGCCCCCGAGGGCGATCGGACCCGCCTTGGGCAGGTTTCGCAGGTTTTTGCCAAGCGCCGGCGTCAAGGCGTGGGCCGATGAGGTGACGCACAGATAGGCGAGAGCAGCCAGACAAGCGCTGAGACGTTTCACGGAAGACCTCCTCCAGTCGAAGGACCCCCATCAGAACACCCATGTCATAAATAACGACCAAGAAGACTGGGCAGGATTTCCTTGCCGCGGACCGGCAGATTTGCGTCGAATTGCACCGATGAGAACGACCGGCGCGGTACCGACGGCTCTGCATAGACCGAACGATGCGGTCACCTTGGAGAGCGGCTGTGCGCCTGCGCCGTTCCGATGGCCAGCAGCGCGAGAAAAAAGAGCACGACGGACGGCACCTGAAGGCTGAAATCCACGACGGAATGCAGCCCTGCCACCAGCACGGCTGCTATAGCCACCATGCCATAGGGCCACCGCGTCCCGCTCCGGACCGTTCCCACCAGAGCGCGCCGGGCGAGCACAAGCACGCAAAGGACCGGAAAGCTGCCTACGATCAGGCCGAGATCGGACCAGAGTTCCAGGTAGAGACTATGGGTGTAGGTCCAGTTCGCGTTCGGGTCCAGCGGTGCGTGCCGGACGAGCGGAAAGGCGATCGGGAAGGTCCCGCCGCCCCAGCCGGCCCAGGGCCGCTGAAGGACGAGTTCCCATGTCTGCCGTTGCGCCGCCCACCGCAGGTCTCCGTCCGCCTCGAGCGACCCCACTCGCAGGAGCAGTCGGTCGGCATAGGTCGCCGTCACGACGAGGACCACGCCGAACATCGCCGACAGGGCGATGACGCGCTGCCAGAAGCCCACCAGGGTACGGTGGACGAGACTGCCGAGAACCAGCAGTGGCCCGAGGATCGCCACCACGATTCCCATGCGCGACACCGTGGCGAAGGTCGTCGCCAGCAGGATCCCGAGGCCGGTGACGTAGAGAAGGATCACCGGAGCCGCATCGAGCCGCAGCCGCCGCGTCCCCCGCTTGTTGACCACAAGCGCCAGAAGACCGGCCCCCGCCACCGCCCCGAGGGCCATGAAGGTGGCGAGCGTGTTGCGCGCGAAAAAGGTGCCCGTGGCGACGCCCGGAAAATACCATTTGGGCAGACCAAGAAAACTGTCGTTGAGCCCGTACAGCGACACGAGCGCCAGCAGCCCATGGGCGACGGCGATCCAGAACAGGGCCTCCAGGAGCAAACGGGCTCTGTCCTGGCGGGCGGCGACCTGGAGGCACAGGAAGGTGAACAGCCCGTAGGTCCCGTACCGGACCGCCTGCAGCGCGGTCGCGGCCGGATCAACCGAAATCCGGGACGGAACGTTCCTCCCCAGGGCCTCCGATGCCAGCCGCACATCCTCGCTCGCCGGAAGCGGTAGCGGAGCAACTTGCACCAGCAGCAAGCCGATCGTCATCGCCATCAGGCCCAGGACGACCGGTTCGGCCGACGGCCGGATTCGGAGCCTGTCGGCGTCGAACCGGATCGCGGCCGCATAGGCGAGACTCGTCAGACCTACCGCGCCGCCCAAGAGCCATCCGAACAGCGGCGGCACCGACCCGAACGGGATCGGAGAGACAAGCACCAGCAGCGTGATCAGCACTGCGTATCGACGGCCGACGGCGGAGGCGTCGTTTCCGGGTCTGGAGGTCCTGCGATTTGTCGAACGAAACAAGACAGACGCCATGACCGACGACTCATCCCACCGCCATCATCCGACCACAAGGCGATTGACCGCAAAACATTCAACCGCAAAGCCATCAACCATAGAGCATTCGACCGCGAAGCATTCGACCCCGAACAATCCCGCTTCAAACCATACAACCGGTCATCCAAACCCCAAGCCTCATCAGTCCCGCGCACGGACCGATAGGATCGTAGATCGTAATCCGGCTGATTCAATCACTCGGCTGACGCCAGACTGGCGCAGGACCTGACAGCTGCGGGACCTCATTCCCACAAGACCTGACTGGTGCAGAATCGCAGTCAAACAGGACAGGACTGGTCGAGCCCGCAACTGTCTCGCTCGAAACGCTCGACGAACCGCCCGCGTCGTCCGACTCTCCGATCAATGGGCCGATCTGGACATGATGGCTGACCGAGCCAACTCGCGAGCTTTTCGTCCGTCGCCTGATGTGTCGATCGTCCGAATTGAAAGTCGCCACCGTTGTGAGTGACGGCGCCAACAGAATGGGTTGGGCAAGTTGGGCGTATGGCTACGATGGGCACCAAACTGGCCGTCAGCGCAACAGACCGAACGAATTGACCGGCAAATTCACGCACTCGCCGGTCTTGCTCCGCCGCCAAGTCGTTGCCGATCTTCACGGAGCTTGCAAATTACTCCACACTCGCCAAAACGCCCGATCCGATCCACCTGGGCCGCCGCGCGCCACATCACAGTCAAGGCTCGCAAGCGACCCAGTATAGAACCAGACAAACCACGAATCGGGACCAACCGTGAAACCGGATCGATTTCAACAATCCTGATCAATAGACCGGTGTTGTGCCCGTCGGAAGGGCCGAGGTCGCCGTCTGGTCGACGCCGGCGGAAGTGTTGACCGCCGTTTCAACAGATGCGACGTCCACGCCCGGCACGCTTGTCACCGCCTGCGAGACCGACACCACAGACTCGGGTGCCGCTTCGATCACTGCGGCGGCAATCGAAGCAGCCTTTTCAGGAACAGACCTCGTCACCGCTTCGGCGATCGAGGCAGCCTGTTCGGGTGCAGCCTTCGTCACTTCCGCGGCGATCGAGACCGCAGCCTCGGGCACGGCTTTCGCAACCTCCGCCGCGATGGACGCCGCCGAGGCGGGTACGACCTTCGCAACCTCGGCGGCGATCGCTGCGGCCGATGACGCGTTTGCCGAAGCTGCCTGCGTGGCTATCTCCGCTGCCAGCGACGGGTTGGCGGCGGCAAGCTGCGCCACCTGTTCCAGTGATGTCACAGTCACCGGCACCCCGTTGATGATCACAACGAACCGGGTGAACGCGTCTTGCGCATGGCCCGGACCGGCGGAGACCACGAGGATGACAGACGTCTGCATCGCGGCCGAAACGACGAGGACCGCTGCCCCGAACAAACTGCGAAGAGAATGTGCCAATGTGATCAAGCCCCGTTAATCCGTCGACGCGACCCTACCGACTCGTTATCGGATTTGTCAAGTTTGACAATGTATAATCCGACTCCAATACGAGGCATGGGCTTGTTCAAGAGCCGTCGTCCACGGATGTCCGCGGGCGCCTGAGGCAGCGCGTTCGCCCATGTCTCGGCCGCGCTGAACCCCGACCGGCGCCGACCGCTCCATAGGCAACTCCCATCATCCGAACGGCGACCTTTGCGGCGTGTGCGCTGCGATGCTATGGAACCGACGTCCGCGCGGCGGTCCCTCGCCGCCGCTCTCCGGCGCGATCGACCGGTCGCGCCCCGGCTTTGCGCCATTCACGAGAGGTCCCTCGCTCATGTCCAAGATCAAGGTTGCCAACCCTGTCGTCGAACTTGACGGCGACGAGATGACCCGCATCATCTGGCAGGCCATCAAGGACAAGCTGATCCATCCTTATCTGGACATCGACCTCCACTACTACGACCTCGGCATCGAGCACCGCGACGCCACCGACGACAAGGTGACGGTCGACGCCGCCGAGGCGATCAAGAAGCATGGCGTCGGCGTGAAGTGCGCCACCATCACGCCCGACGAGGCGCGCGTGAAGGAATTCAACCTCAAGAAGATGTGGAAGTCGCCGAACGGCACCATCCGCAACATCCTGGGCGGCGTGATCTTCCGCGAGCCGATCATCGCCAAGAACGTGCCGCGCCTGGTGCCGGGCTGGACCAAGCCCGTCATCATCGGCCGTCATGCCTTCGGCGACCAGTATCGTGCCACCGATTTCGTGGTGCCGGGCAAGGGCAAGCTGACCATCAAGTTCGTCGGCGAGGACGGCACGACGATCGAGCACGACGTCTACGACTTCCCGGCCGGCGGCGTCGCCATGGCCATGTACAACCTCGACGAGTCGATCCGCGAGTTCGCCCGCGCGTCCATGAACTACGGCCTGATGCGCGGCTATCCGGTCTACCTGTCCACCAAGAACACGATCCTCAAGGCCTACGATGGCCGGTTCAAGGACATCTTCCAGGAGGTGTTCGACGCCGAGTTCAAGGACAAGTTCGCCGAGGCGAAGATCACCTACGAGCACCGGCTGATCGACGACATGGTCGCCTCGGCGCTGAAGTGGTCCGGCGGCTATGTCTGGGCGTGCAAGAACTATGACGGCGACGTGCAGTCCGACACCGTCGCCCAGGGCTTCGGCTCGCTCGGCCTCATGACCTCCGTGCTGATGACGCCCGACGGCAAGACCGTGGAGGCCGAGGCCGCCCACGGCACCGTGACGCGCCACTACCGCACGCACCAGCAGGGCAAGGAGACCTCGACGAACTCGATCGCGTCCATCTTCGCCTGGACCCGCGGCCTCGCCCACCGGGCCAAGCTCGACGACAACGCCGAGCTCGCCCGCTTCGCGAGCACGCTGGAGAAGGTCTGCATCGACACCGTCGAAGCCGGCTTCATGACCAAGGACCTCGCGCTCCTCGTCGGCGCCGAGCAGGGCTGGCTGTCCACCACCGGCTTCCTCGACAAGATCGACGAAAACCTCCAGAAGGCCATGGGGTGACCTAAAGCGGAGGGGCGGCAGCGGTCGGCAACAGCCGGATCCGCCGCCTTTTCCTTGTCTCCTCAAACAAGAAGCGGCGAGCTCCCGGGCTCGCCGCTTTGTGTTTGGGCACTGTCTATTCTGGCTGTCGACGCAAGCGGGACGACGCGTTCCTGCACGCGGACGCGCGCGGCCGCCAGGGCGCCGGCGGCCGCCGGTGTTCGATTCTCACGCCGCCGCGAGCGCCGCCTCCACCGCCGCGATGGCGTCGTTCGCCTTGGCGCCGTCGGGGCCGCCGGCCTGGGCCATGTCGGGGCGGCCGCCGCCGCCCTTGCCGCCGAGAGCCTCGGAGGCGTGGCGCACCAGGTCCACGGCCGAGAATCGGCTGGTCAGGTCGTCCGTCACGCCGACGACCACGCCGGCCTTGCCGTCCTCCGACACGCCCACCATCACGACCACGCCGGAGCCGAGCGACTTCTTGCCCTCGTCCACCAGGCCCTTCAGGTCCTTCGGGGCGACGCCCTCCGCCACGCGGGCAAGGAGGCGCACGCCGCCGATCTCCCGCACCGCGTCGGCCGCGCCGCCGCCACCGCCCATGGCGAGCTTCTTGCGCGCATCGGCGAGGTCGCGCTCCAGCTTGCGCCGGTCCTCCACCAGGGTGGCGACGCGATCGGCCACGTCGGTCACCGACACCTTCAAGGTGCCGGCGATCTCCTTCAGGAGCTTCTCCTGATCGGCGAAATAGCGCCGGGCCGCGTCGCCGGTGAGGGCCTCCAGGCGCCGCACGCCGGCCGCGACCGCACCCTCGTTGACGATGTGCACGAGGCCGATCTCGCCGGTGCGGCCCACGTGGGTGCCGCCGCAGAGCTCCACCGAATAGGTCCTGCCGGCCTTCTCGCCCTCGATCGCCGTGCCCATGGAGACCACGCGCACCTCGTCGCCATACTTCTCGCCGAAGAGCGCCATGGCGCCGGACGCGATCGCGTCGTCCACCGCCATCAGGCGGGTGCTGACGGGCGCGTCCTGCAGGACGATGCTGTTGGCGAGGCGCTCCACTTCGGCGGCCTCCTCGTCCAGCACGGGCTTCGGGTGGGAGAAGTCGAAGCGCAGGCGATCCGGAGAGACGAGCGAGCCTTTCTGCGCCACGTGGGTGCCGAGCACCTGCCGCAGCGCCTCATGAAGAAGATGGGTAGCGGAATGGTTGGCGCGGATTCGCGTCCGCCGGCCGTGGTCGACGGCCAGTTCCACCGCCGCGCCGACGGCGACGGAGCCCTCCTCCACCCGGACCGAGTGGACGAACAGACCGTCGGCCTTCTTCTGCGTGTCGGTCACGACGAGCCGGAACCCGGGACCCGTGATGGTGCCCACGTCGCCCACCTGGCCGCCCGACTCGCCATAGAAGGGCGTCTGGTTGAGGATGACCGCCCCGGTGGAGCCGGCGGGCAGGGTGTCGACCTCCTTGCCGTCCTGGACGAGCGCCGTCACGACGCCCTCGGCGGCCTCGGTCTCGTAGCCGAGGAATTCGGTCGCCCCGACGCGCTCGCGGATCGCGAACCACACCGTCTCGGTCGCGGCCTCGCCGGACCCGGCCCAGTTGGCGCGCGCCTCCGCCTTCTGCCGTTCCATGGCGGTGGCGAAGCCGTCCGTGTCGACCGCGATGCCGCGCGC
Source organism: Chthonobacter rhizosphaerae (assembly GCF_013839525.1). Lineage (GTDB taxonomy): Bacteria > Pseudomonadota > Alphaproteobacteria > Rhizobiales > Pleomorphomonadaceae > Chthonobacter > Chthonobacter rhizosphaerae. The sequence goes on along the minus strand of NZ_JACDIS010000008.1, from coordinate 128,478 downwards.
CTTCAGGGCGTCCTGCGTCAGGTCCAGGGGGAAGCCGTAGGTGTCGTAGAGCTTGAAGGCGGTTTCGCCGTCGAGCCGGCCGCCGGACGCCAGCCCGGCGGTCGCCTCGTCGAGGAGGCCGAGGCCGCGCGCCAGCGTACGCCGGAAGCGGGTCTCCTCCAGGCGCAGGGTCTCGGTGATGAGCGATTCGGCCCGCACCAGTTCCGGATAGGCCTGGCCCATCTCGCGCACCAGCGCCGGCACAAGCCGGTGCAGCAGCGGATCGGCGGCGCCGAGCAGGTGAGCGTGGCGCATGGCGCGGCGCATGATGCGCCGGAGCACGTAGCCGCGGCCCTCGTTCGACGGCAGCACGCCGTCGGCGATCAGGAAGGATGACGCCCGAAGGTGGTCGGCGATGATGCGGTGGCTGGCGGTCTGGCCGCCCTCGGCCGGAACGCCGGTGGCCTCCACCGAGGCGCGGATCAGCGCCTTGAAGAGGTCGATGTCGTAGTTGTTGTGGACGCCCTGGAGCACGGCGGCGATGCGCTCCAGCCCCATGCCGGTGTCTATGGACGGCCGAGGCAGGGTGATGCGCTCGGTCTTGGACACCTGCTCGTACTGCATGAACACGAGGTTCCAGATCTCGATGAACCGGTCGCCGTCCTCGTCCGGCGAGCCCGGCGGACCGCCCGGAATGCCCTCGCCGTGGTCGAAGAAGATTTCCGAGCACGGGCCGCACGGGCCGGTGTCGCCCATGGCCCAGAAGTTGTCGGACGTGGAGATGCGGATGATGCGGTCGTCCGAGAGACCCGCGATCTTCCTCCAGAAGGCCGCCGCCTCGTCGTCCTCGGAATAGACGGTGACCAGCAGGCGATCCTTCGGGAGGCCGAACTCGCGGGTCACGAGCGTCCAGGCGAGTTCGATCGCCCGCTCCTTGAAATAGTCCCCGAACGAGAAGTTGCCGAGCATCTCGAAGAAGGTGTGGTGCCGGGCGGTGTAGCCCACGTTGTCCAGGTCGTTGTGCTTGCCGCCGGCGCGCACGCACTTCTGGGACGTGGCCGCCCGCACGTAAGGCCGCTTCTCCAGGCCCGTGAACACGTTCTTGAACTGCACCATGCCGGCGTTGGTGAACATCAACGTCGGATCGTTGCGCGGAACGAGCGGGCTGGACGCCACCGGCTCGTGGCCGTTCTTGGCGAAGAAGTCGAGGAAGGTCGACCGGATCTCGTTGACGCCGCTCATGACGCTCTTATCACCCTGGATGTGTGCGGCGGACGCGCTCCCCGACCAGCCAGGGACGCCCGCTCCCGATTGTCGCCCCGCCCGCGGCGTCGCCGGTACGATCCGGGCCGATGCGGCCCCGACCACCGACGGGCGGCCGATTGCCGGCCGCGAACGGGAACCGCCGCAAGACCCACGGCCTCACGGCGGTATTTCTTCGGGTTTTAGCCGTGGCCGACGACACTGTCCAGGATCGCCGTCCCGGGATCTCCAAAGGATCGACGTCCGCGGTTCCCCGTCGGGCGAACGGCCACCCGGGTCCGACCATCCGGACTCCGCGATCGCCAGTCACGGGCCCGGGCAGGACCCTTCACACCGCGGCGCCGGGATCTCCGGCGGCCCCCCGATTCACGTCCGGCCGACCAGACGGGTCTCTTGACGGCGAATGGCCGGCGGAGAGGTCTCCGCCGGCCATCGGTCACTCGAAGTCGGGAGAGGCGGCGTCCCCGTCGGGCTCCGGCGCGCCCTGAAGGATCGAGTTGGCGATCACGCCCGCGTTCTGGCGGATGGCCTGCTCGATCTCGTTGGCGACGGCCGGATTGTCCTTAAGGAAGATCTTGGCGTTCTCGCGCCCCTGCCCCAGCCGCTGGCTGTTGTAGGAGAACCAGGCGCCGGACTTCTCCACGATCCCGGCCTTCACGCCGAGGTCGATCAGCTCGCCGAGCTTGGACACGCCCTCGCCGTACATGATGTCGAACTCGACCTCCTTGAACGGAGGCGCGAGCTTGTTCTTCACCACCTTGACGCGGGTCTGGTTGCCGACGATCTCGTCGCGCGCCTTGATGGCGCCGATGCGGCGAATGTCGAGACGCACCGAGGCGTAGAACTTCAGCGCGTTGCCGCCCGTGGTCGTCTCCGGCGAGCCGAACATCACGCCGATCTTCATGCGGATCTGGTTGATGAAGATCACCATGGTCTTCGACTTGGAGATCGAAGCGGTCAGCTTGCGCAGCGCCTGGCTCATCAGGCGGGCCTGCATGCCGGGCAGGCTGTCGCCCATCTCGCCCTCGAGCTCCGCCTTCGGCGTCAGCGCGGCGACCGAGTCGACCACCAGCACGTCGATCGCGCCGGAGCGGACCAGCGTGTCGGTGATCTCCAGCGCCTGCTCGCCGGCGTCCGGCTGCGAGACGAGCAGGTCGTCGAGGTTCACGCCGAGCTTGCGGGCGTAGATCGGGTCGAGCGCGTGCTCGGCGTCCACGAAGGCGCACACGCCACCGCGCTTCTGCGCCTCCGCGATGGTGTGGAGCGCCAGCGTGGTCTTGCCGGACGACTCCGGCCCGTAGATCTCCACGATGCGGCCGCGCGGCAGACCGCCGACGCCGAGCGCGATGTCGAGGCCGAGCGACCCGGTCGGGATCGTCTCCACCTCCACCGCCGTGCCCTGGCCGAGGCGCATGATGGAGCCCTTGCCGAACGCCCGCTCGATCTGCGAGAGGGCCGCATCCAGGGCCTTGGTCTTGTCCATTGAACTTCCCTCGACGAGGCGTAGCGTATTCTGCGACATGTGACGGACCCTTATTCCACGAGCGGGCGACGCTTTCAAACTGAGGTTAATGTACGCGCTTTGTTCTGGTTTACAAGAGTCCTCTTAACCACCTGACTCAGATTATTTTTCTGCTATGTGTTCATGGGATGTTCACAGCCTCTCCCCAGCCCGTCCACCGGGCCGCGCACAGGCGACTCGCGCCGTTCCCCGACGGGTGCCGGCCATGACGCCGGCCGCGTCCCCACGGGCCCGCCGATGAGCCGGATCGCCATCCTGGCCATCGGCGGCTGCCACCGGGACCTGGTGGGCCGCACCGCCGGCCGGTTCGAGCCCGGCACGTCCTGCCCCGGCCGTGTCGCCGAACGGCCGGGCGGGGTCGCCCGCAACGTGGCAGCCCTCCTCGCGGCGGCCGGCCCGCCGTTGGCGGTCCAGCTCGCCACCCTCCTCGGCGCGGATCCGGCCGGGGACTGGCTGGCCGCCCACCTGGCCGCCGCCGGCATCGGCACGGACCACCTGATGCGCGATCCGGCCGTCGCCACCGGCACCTACGTGGCCCTCCACGACCAGGACGGCGAACTGGTCGCCGCCCTGTCCGACCTCTCCGTCTACGACCGCCTCACGCCGGACCGGCTCGCCCCGCTCGCCCCCGCGCTCGCCGAGGCGAGCCTCGTCTTCGCCGACGCCAACCTGCCGGCCGAAACGCTCGCCGCTCTCGCCGCGGCTGCCGGCCCGCGCCTCGCGGTGGACGCGGTCTCCCGCGCCAAGGCTCCGCGCGTGCTCGCGCCCGCGCGCGCCGGGGCGCTCCTTTTCGTCAATCGCCCGTCGGCGGAAGCGCTCGCCGGGGCGCCCTGCCCCACGGCGGCGGAGGCGGCCGCGGCCCTCCGGTCGATGGGCGTCGCCCGCGCCGTCGTCACCGCCGGCCCGCAGCCGCTGGCTCTTCTCCTCGACGGAGAGATCCACGCGGTGGCGGTGCCGCCGACGCCGGTGGTAGACGTCACCGGCGCCGGCGACGCGCTCATCGCCGGCACGCTCCTGTCGCTCGCCCATGGCCGCGGCCTTGCCGATGCTGTAGGGGTCGGCGTAGAAGCCGCCGGAGCGGCGCTCGCCGCCACGGGCGCTCTTTCCGCCCTGCCGGCGTCCGTGCTCCGGCGCGCCCGCGATGTCGCGATGAAGGCACCCGACCGATGATCTCCCCGTCCGCTCCCCTCGTCTTCGGCGCCGAAGCCGCCGCCGCAAAGGCCGCCGGCAAGCCCCTGGTGGCGCTGGAGTCCACCATCGTCACCCACGGCATGCCGTTTCCGCAGAATGTGGAGACCGCCCGCGCCGTGGAGACGGTGATCCGCGAAGCCGGCGCCGTGCCGGCCACCATCGCGGTGCTGGACGGCGCCATCCACGTGGGCCTGGACGCGGGGACGCTGGATCGGCTCGCCCGGTCCGTCGGCGTCATGAAGCTCTCCCGCGCCGACCTCGCCTTCGCGGTCGCCACCGGCCGGCCCGGCTCCACCACGGTGGCGGCCACCATGATCGCCGCCCGCCTCGCCGGCATCCAGGTGTTCGCCACGGGCGGCATCGGCGGCGTGCACCGGGGCGCGGAGACCACGTTCGACGTCTCCGCCGACCTGGAGGAACTCGGCCGCACGTCCGTGACCGTGGTGGCGGCCGGCGCCAAGGCCATCCTGGACCTGCCGAAGACCTTGGAGGTGCTGGAGACCAGGGGCGTCCCGGTGATCGGCTACGGGACGGACGAGTTTCCGGCCTTCTGGAGCCGCTCGTCCGGCCTGAAGGCGCCGCTGCGCGCCGACACGGCCGGCGAGATCGCAGCCTTCCTGAAGGCCCGCGCCCGCCTCGGGCTCGAGGGCGGCGTCCTCGTCGCCAACCCGGTTCCGGTCGAGGCCGAGATCCCGGCCGGCGAGATCGCCGTCCACATCGAGGCGGCGCTCGCCGCGGCCGCCGCGCGGGGCATCACCGCCAAGGCGGTCACGCCCTTCCTCCTCGGCGACATGCTGGAGCGCACGAAGGGCGCCAGCCTCGCCACCAACATCGCTCTCGTGAGGAACAACGCCCGCGTGGCGGCCGAGATCGCCGTCGCGCTCGCCGGCTGAGCCGGGACCTGGGGCGACGTGAGCCCCGATGGCCCGCCCCCGGGCCGGTTCGGCCTCGGGGCGGCCCAAGGGCCGCGCCCGCTACCGGAGCGCCAGCTGGGCGAGTTGGATCGTGGCGAGCAGCACCACGAGGCAGCCGACGAGGCTCATCAGCACCCGCTCGGGCATCACCCGGGTGATCCAGCCGGCGAACGGCGCGGCGACGAGGCCGCCCAACACCAGGAAGACCACCGGCCACACGTCGGCGAGCCCGACCTGACTCACCAGCGCGGCGGACGTCGCCGTTGTGACCAGGAATTCGGTCGTGTTCACCGTGCCGATCACCTTGCGCGGCACGCCGCCGCGGCCGATCAGCGTGGACGTGACGATCGGACCCCAGCCCCCGCCGCCCACCGCGTCGAGGAACCCGCCGACGAGGCCGAGGCCGGGCGCCCAGCGCATGTCCGCCGTCCGCGGCCGCCAGCGCAGCGCCTTGGCGACGATGATCGCCCCCATGACCAGCATGTAGGCCGACACGTAGGGGCGGATCAGGTTTCCGTCCACGTTGGCGAGAAGGGTGGATCCAAGCACGCCGCCCACCATGCCGGGCAGGGCCAGACGCTTCAGCATCGCCCAGTCCACGTTGCGGTGGGCGATGTGGGAGGCTCCCGACGCCGCCGTGGTGAACATTTCCGCCACGTGCACCATGGTGCTGGCGGCGGCGGGCGCGACGCCGAAACTGAGGAGCACGGTCGTCGCGGTCACGCCGAACGCCATGCCGAGGGCGCCGTCGACGAGCTGGGCCAGGACGCCGGCCAGGAAGATCAGCAGGTGTGTGGGTTCCATTGCCCCTCGCTGGTGCGGTCAATGCCACATTCTCGACATAGTAGATCGAGATCAGCAAGAGTTCGGCTCGGAATATCGTAAAAATTGGCAATCAGCCTGGCGCTGACCGCAAGGGCGACTGTCACCAGGTCACGTCCAGCCGCTTCAGTCCGTGGAAGTGATAGCGGTCCGCGTAGACCGGCTGCGCCGCGAGCCGCAGCCCCGGCAGGCGCCGGAACAGCACCGGCAGGGCGATCTGCAGCTCCAGCCGGGCGAGCGGCGCGCCGACGCAGAAGTGGATGCCCGCCCCGAACGACACGTTGGCGACGTCCGTCCGGTCGAGGATCAGCCGGTCCGGCTCGGCGAAGCGCGCCGGGTCCCGGTTCGCCGCCCCGAGCAGGAGGCCGATCCGGTCGCCGCGCTTCAGCGGCACGCCGTGGACTTCGGCGTCCTCCAGGGCGTAGCGCGTGAAGAGGTGCAGCGGCGCGTCGAACCGCAGCAGTTCCTCCACCGCCGACTCCGTCGCCTTTGCCGTCGCGAAGGCCGCGGCCGGGTCGGCGCCCGCCTCCAGGACGGCCTTCACGCCGTTGCCGATGGCGTGCACGGTCGCCTCGTGGCCTGCGTTGAGAAGGAGGATGCAGGTGGTGATCAGTTCGTCCGTGGAGAGCCGTTCGCCCGCCTCCTCCGCGGCGATCAGGTGGCTGATCAGGTCGTCCGCAGGCCGCGACCGGCGCTCATCCACGTAGGAGCGCATGAAGGCAACGAAGGCTTCGGTCGCCGCCACGGCGTCGTCCTCCATCGCCCGCGTGCGGTTGAACTGGTACATGGCCACCATCCGGTGCGACCAGTCGAGCAGCTGGTCCGCCATGGAGGCCGGCACGCCGAGGAGATCGGCGATCACGATCACCGGGATCGGCGTCGCGAAGGCCCCGATCAGGTCGGCCGACCCGGCGGGCTCGAACCGGTCGATCAGCTCGTGGGCGAGCGCCGTGATGCGCGGCCGCAGCCGCTCCACCGCCTGGCTCACGAAGGCACGGTTGACGAGCGTGCGCAGGCGCGTGTGGACCGGCGGCTCGGTCTCGAGCAGCGAATGCGCCTCCACGTCGTAGAAGGGCTTCAGGCGCTCCGGGATCTCCGGCCAGCCCAGCTCCTGCCGGCTCGCCACGTGCAGCACCGCCCGGCCGAAGCGCTTGTCGCGCAGAAGCGCGCTCACCGCCTCGAAGCCGGGGAAGCACCAGAAGCCGTAGTCCTCCCAGAAGACGGCGGGCCCGAGGGCGCGCATCCGGTGGTAGGCCGGATAGGGATCCTGGCCGAACCCGTGGTCGGCCGGCGGCTGGGCGAAGTGGAGGGGCTTCGAGGACATGCCCCCTGTTTGGCCCAACGTCGATGCGCGGTCCAGCCCGCCGCTCGTCGGCTCGGCGGGCGGCCCTGCGAGCGACCTGCGACAGTGTCGCGCAGGCGTGCCGCCGTCGCCCCGCCCGCCGTCACTGCGCCAGCGTCTCCTTCACGGTGGTCGCCAGCTGCTTCAGGCTGAACGGTTTGGGCAGGAAGTTGAACTGCTCGTTCTCCGGCAGGTTCTTCTTGAAGGCGTCCTCCGCGTAGCCCGACACGAAGATGATCTTCAGGTCCGGCCGCGTCTTGCGCAGCTCGCGCAGCAGCGACGGCCCGTCCATCTCGGGCATGACCACGTCGGAGACGACGAGATCCACGGTGCCGCCGGTCTCCTCCATCACCTCCAGCGCCTCGGTGCCGGACGAGGCCTCGTGCACCGTGTAGCCGCGCGACTTCAGCGCCCGCGCCGCGAAGGCCCGCACCGCCTCCTCGTCCTCGACCAGCAGGATGGTCGCCGTGCCGGTGAGGTCGGCGATGGGCGTCGCCTCCACGTTCTTCTTCGGCTGGGCGTCGGGCAGCGGCACATGGCGCGGCAGGAAGATCCGGAACGTGGTGCCGACGCCCACCTCCGAGATCGGGTAGATGTAGCCGCCCGTCTGCTTGACGATGCCGTAGACCGTCGAGAGGCCGAGGCCGGTGCCCTTGCCCACTTCCTTGGTGGAGAAGAACGGCTCGAAGATCTTCTCCATGATCTCCGGCGGCATGCCGGTGCCGGTGTCCTCCACCTCGATCATCACGTAGTCGCCGGGCACGAAGCCCTGGTGGGCGTAGGCCTCCGACTGCTCCGCCGTCACGTTCAGGGTGCGGACCTCCACCCGCCCGCTCTCCGGCATGGCGTCGCGGGCGTTCACCGCGAGGTTGATCACCACCTGCTCCAGCTGGTTGAGATCAGCCATCACGGGCCACAGGTCGCGCCCGTGCACCACCTTCAGCTTCACCTTCTCGCCGAGCAGCCGGTCGAGCAGGATCGAGAGGTCGGCCAGCACGTCGGACAGGTTCAGCACCTGCGGGCGCAGCGTCTGCCGTCGCGAGAACGCCAGCAGCTGGCGCACCAGGCCCGCCGCCCGGTTGGCGTTCTGCTTGATGTTCATGATGTCCTGGAAGGACGGGTCGGTCGGCCGATGGTTCGCCAGCAGCAGGTCGGAGAAGCCGATGATGGCGGTCAGCACGTTGTTGAAGTCGTGCGCCACGCCGCCGGCCAGCTGGCCGATCGCCTGCATCTTCTGGCCCTGGGCGAACTGGGCCTCCAGCGCCCGCTGCTCGGTCGTCTCCAGGGCGTAGAGCACGCCCACGTCGCCGTCGCCCGCGCCTTCCTCCACGGACGACACGAAGAAGCGCGCCGACCGGCCCTTGTCGTCTGCGAGCGACACGTCGATCGGCGGGATCTGCCCCTGCCCTTCCACCGCCGCCTTCACGGCCGCCGCGACCGAGTCCCGGTCCCGCGGGCTCACCACGTCGACGAGCCGGCCGCGGGCCGCGCCGCTGTCCTGCTTCAGGAACGGGCCGAACAGCTTCATGAACGGACCGTTGGTCCGGCCGATCCGGCCGTCCTTGTCGATCGACGCGATGGCGATCGGCGTGTTGTTGAAGAAGCGCGCGAACCGCACCTCGGCGGCGCGCAGCGACTCGGAGATGTCCTCCCCCGGCGAGCGGTTGAGCACCAGCGTCCGGCTGTCGCCCACGGCGCCGTCCGTGCCCACCGGCACCCGGTGGATGAGGCGCACCGGCAGGCTCTGGCCGTTGCGCTTCACGAGGTCGATGTCCACGATGCCGGTCTTCACCTCGCCTGGCGCGCCGCGCACCCCGTCCAGCAGCGCCGCGCCGTCGCTCGCCACCATCTCCGACAGCGACACCGAGCCCACCTCGAACTCGGCGAGGTCGTAGCCCAGCCAGTCCGCCAGGGTGGCGTTCATGTAGACGATGCGGCCGAGCGCGTCCGACGAGAAGAAGCCCGCCGGCGCGTGGTCGAGGAAGTTCACCGCCCGCTGCAGCGCCTGGAAGCTGTCCTCCTGCTCGTCCCGGTCTCGCGTCACGTCGGTCACGCGCCAGACCGTCAGGTCGCGCGGCTCGCCGGCGCCGAGCGGGCGCACCCGGATCCGGTACCAGCGCGCCGATCCCTCGCTGCGGCCGATCGGATGGGCGACGCGCACCTCCTCCTCCGCCGTCCGGGCCTCCCGGGCGGCGTGCGACAGCCGGAAGATGGCGTCCGCCGCGTCCGGGTCGCCGGAGAAGACGCGCTCCACCGTGCGCACCTCGCTCGCCGTCTCGGCCCGGATCAGCCGGCCGTAGGCGGTGTTGGCGTAGATGATGCGGCCCTCGTCGTCGGTCACGCAGACCCCGTCCGACGTACCGTCCAGGAAGCGCTTGGCGAGCGTCGTCTGCCCGTCCGTCTTCGCGCCGAACCTCAGCAGGCCGATCGCCCCGGCGAACAGGGAGAACACCCCCACCACCGCGAGAAGCCCCAGGAGGCCGAGCACGTAGGGCTCCGCCGACGACCGGTCGAGCATGGCGAACACGGCCGCGGCCGTCACCAGCGCGAGCGCCAGGGCCACGAGCAGGCCCACGTTGCCGCCCCGCTCCGACCGGTCGATGACCGCCGCCTCCACCGAGGGAGCCGCGTCGCTGTCGCTCATGCCTTCAAAACCTTGATTCGGGTTCAGCATCTGAGATTAACCACGACCGACGATCCGCCGCAGCCCGGGAATCGCCGGATCCGCGCCCTTCCATAGCCTTTCCCCCGCCCCCGGTGAACCGGCGAGGACCCCGAACCGGCGAGAAAGGCGGCGGCGCCGGGCGCCGTCAGCCGCGCCAGCTGGCCTTCTTCTTCAGGTTCATCACGAAGCCGATCACCTCGGCCACCGCCTTGTAGTGCTGCTCCGGCACCAGTTCGTCGAGCTCCACCGTGGCGTAGAGCGCCCGGGCGAGCGGCGGGTTCTCCACGATGGACACCTGGTGTGCGGTCGCCACCTCGCGGATCTTCAGCGCCACCGCGTCCGTGCCCTTGGCCACGCATACCGGCGCCTGCATGCCTTCCTCGTACTTCAGCGCCACCGCGTAGTGGGTCGGGTTGGTGACCACCACCGTGGCGGTCGGCACCGCCGCCATCATGCGTCGGCGCGAGCGTTCCATGCGGATCTGCTTGATCTTCGCCTTCACCGCCGGGTCGCCTTCGGTCTGCTTGTACTCCTCCTTGATCTCCTGCATCGACATCCGCTGCCGCTGGTGCCAGCGCTGGCGCGACCAGATGAGGTCGCCGATGCCGATCAGGAACACGATCGCCAGCATGGCGGCGAGCATGGTCACCGCCTCGGCCTGGGCGATGCCGAGGAGGCTCGCCGGATCCATGGTCACCATGCCGGCGAGCCGCTGGCGCTCCGGCCACAGCACCCACAGCATGACGCCGCCGACGAGGGCGAGCTTGATCAGCCCCTTCACGAAATTGGCCAGCGTCTCCGGCGAGAACAGCCGCTTCAGGCCCTGCAGCGGCGACACCTTGGAGAAGCGCGGCTGGATCGTCTTCGTCGAGAACACCAGCCGGTGCTGGATCGCGTGCCCGGCGATCCCGGCGAGCATCATCAGCAGCACCGGCGCGGCGATCGCCAGGCCCACCGCTGCGATCACCGCCAGGAACAGGCGGCGCAGCCCGCCCCCGTCCATGCTGATGTCGCCCGCGTGCTCCAGAAGCCCCCGCAGCGGCGGCACCAGCCCCGTCACCGTGCCGTTCCCCACCGACCAGACGATCAGCGTCACCGCCGCCAGGGTGAAGAAGGTCACCACCTCCTGGCTTTTCGCGACGTCGCCCTGTTCGAGCGCCTGGTCCAGTTTTCGCTGGGTTGGTTCTTCTGTCTTGTCGCTGTCGTCTCCCTCGGCCATGGCGGGGCGTCTCCGTCACGGACCGATGAAGCGCATCAGCACCATCCGGACGTGCTCCACGTAGGTGGTCGTCATGGTGCCGATGAGAAGCGCGAACAGGATGAGGCCGACGCCGATCGAGACCGGCATGGCGAGGAAGAACACCTGCAGCTGCGGCATCAGCTTCTGCAGCACGCCGAGCCCCAGGTTGAAGACGAGACCGAACAGCAGGAAGGGCGCCGCGATCTGGATGCCGAGCTTGAAGCTCTCCGCCACCGCCATCAGCGCCGCGTCGCGGAAATCGGCGATCGGCAGCGCCCCGCCCGGCGGGAACATCCGGTAGCTCTCCGCGATCCCGGCGATCGCCACGTGGTGGAGGTCGGTCACGAACACCAGCGTCAGCCCGGTGACCGACAGGAAGCTCGCGATGATGGCGCCCTGCTGCCCCATGGTCGGGTCCACCGACTGGGCGAACGACAGGCCGATGTTCGCCGCCACCGCCGTGCCGGCGATCTGCGCCACCGACAGCGCCAGCCGCGCCACCAGCCCGAGCGCGAGCCCGATCAGCACCTCCCGGCCGAGGGCAGCCAGAAGCGCCGGGGTGTTGTCCTGCAGGCCCTGCGGCAGGGTCGTGGACACGATCGGGTAGAAGATCAGGGTCAGCACCAGGGCGAGCGCCAGCCGGAAGCGCACCGGCACCGCCTGCTCGCCCAGCGTCGGCAGCAGCATCACCATGGCGCCGAGCCGCCCGAACAGCAGGATGAACAGAACCGTCACCTCCGGGAGGATGCGGATCGTCATCTCACCCCGCCACGATCCGCTCGGAGATGCGCAGCATGAAGCCGTTGAGCGCGTCCGACATGAACGGGAGCGCCAGGATCAGCACGATGAAGATGGCCAGGATCTTCGGCACGAAGGCGATCGTCATCTCCTGGATCTGCGTCAGCGCCTGGAACAGCGCCACGGTCAGGCCGATCACGAGGCCGACCAGCATGGTCGGCGCGGCGATCTCCACGGTCACCCAGATGGCGTCGCGCGCGATGTCGAGGGCGTCGGCTCCGGTCATGCGGCGAGCGGTCCTTGTGGTCTTCGAACGGTGGGCGGAAAGCTGGCGGGCGGAGGAGGAGCGGCGGCCGCCGTCAGATCGGCATCCGCATGATCTCCTCGTAGGCGGCGATCACCTTGTCGCGCACCGACACCATGGTCTCCAGCGCCAGTTCGGTCTCGGACACCGCCGTCACCACGTCGATCACGTCCGCCTTCCCGGCGAGGAGGTCGCGCTGCATGGCTTCCGTGGCGTTGCCCTGCTGGACCAACGTGTCGATCTGGTCGCGGACGAGGCCGGCGAAGCTCGACGGATCCGCGCCGGCCGCCTTGCCGGCCGGCTGCTGCGTGTCCGTGAGGCGGCCCGCGATCCGGGCCATGGCTCCGTAGGCGTTGGTGGCGTTGAGCGGCGTCGTGATGGCCATGGGTTCGTTCCAGTCTCAAAGGCGCCGTCCGGCGGCGCGGCGTCGGGTGGGGACGGGTAAGCGCGGATCAGCCGCGCAGGATGTCGATCGTCCGCTGCAGCATCGAGCGGGTCGCCGACACCACGTTGAGGTTGGCCTCGTAGGTGCGCTGGGCCTCCCGCATGTCCACGCTCTCGATCAGCGACGAGACGTTCGGGTAGCGCACCATGCCGTTGGCGTCGGCGGCCGGGTGGCCCGGCTCGTAGCGGCTGTCGAAGTCGCTCCGGTCGGCGTCGACCTTGCCGAGCTTCACGATCTGGGCGCCGAGTTCCTTGTCGAAGGCGGTCGTCACCGTCGGGATCTTGCGCCGGTACGGGTCCTCGTTCGGGGTGCGGGCGGCGCTGTCCGCGTTGGCGAGGTTTTCCGCGATCACCCGCATCCGCCCCGACTGCACCTTGAGGCCCGCGGCCGACACCATCAGCGTCTTCAGGAAGTCCATGGTCCCCTGCCCCTTCACCGCTTGCCGATGGCGGTCTTCAGGAGGCCGACGCTGCGCTGGTAGAGCGAGGTCGCCATCTGGAAGTCCATCTGGTTCTGCGAGATCTTCATCATCTGCTCTTCGAGCACCACCGCGTTGCCGTCCGGCGTCACCTCGTAGCCGGCGACGGCCTCGTCCTTGAACGCCTTCGCCGTCGACACCCGCCCCGGCAGGTGGGCGGCGTTGGTCACCGCCGGCGCGACCCCGGCCGGCGGATTGCCCGCCGCCGCCACACGGAAGAAGTCCGGCGCCTTCAGGTCCCGCCCCCTGAAGCCCGGGGTCGACGCGTTGGCCACGTTGTCGGCGAGAACGGTCTGGCGCTGCTCGTGGAACTTCAGCTTCTCGCGGATCGCCCGCATCACCGTCAGGTCGGAAATCCCCATGGACCGGCCGCTCCTTGGCGCCGGGCCGGCCCTTCCATCGGCTCGCGATGTGGGCGTTCGACTCGGGCGTGACATATTTTATAGTAGGCATATTCTGCCGAGCGCATGGTTAACGAGCCGTTAATGCTTGCCGGGCAGATTGGCAGGAACCTTGATCCCGTAGTAATGGCGTAGCGGTTGTGACAGGTCGGGTGGCCCATCGTTCAGCGGAATGGGCGGGGGGTCGGCAAACATTGCCCGACAGTTTACTATGTTGGAATACGTCCAGGATTCGCTGACGCCCCGGGGTGCACCCGTCGCTGCACAGGAATCGACCAAGAGAGCGAAATGCAGGATCAGCTCGTTGAGTGGTTTGGATCGACAGGCGGTGGGAGGGCGATCATCATCGTCCTCGTCGTTCTGTTCGGTGTGTTCTGCTGGTTCATCCTTCCGCGCCTTTGGAACGCGACGGTTGGCCGGTCCGCCCTCGGCACCATGCGCAGCCGGCAGCCCCGCCTGGCCGTGATGGACGTGACGGCCGTGGACAATCGTCGGCGCCTGGTGCTGATACGGCGCGACAACGTGGAACACCTGATCCTGATCGGAGGTCCGTCCGACGTCGTGGTCGAGCAGACCATCATCAAGGGCGTCCCGGTCGGCACCACCGCCGGCCGCGTCGCCCGTCCGCCCCAGGCCTTCGACGTGCCGTCGCCCCCGGCGCCCGACGACCGGCCCGATCGCCGCGCTCCCGAGCGTCCCGGCCCGTCCGAGCGTCACGCCCAGGCGGAGCGCCAGTCCCCGTCCGAGCGCCAGTCCCCGTCCGAGCGGGCCTTCGCCGCCGAACGGGCGGAGCCCCCGGTCGCCCGCCTCGAGCCCGCCCAGGACAGCACGGTCCGGCCGCTCCGACCCGCCGCCGAGATCCGCCCGGTCGAGCCGGCCGAACCGCGCCCGGCGGCGGACGCGCGGCCCGCCGCCGACCGTCGCTTCACGCCTCGCGCCAATCCGCCGCTCCAGTCGGCGCCGTCCCATCCGGCGCCCGTCGCGGCTCCGGTCCAGGCGGCCGCCGAGCCTCCGGCGCCCGCCGGCCCGGCCAAGCCCTACGTGCCGCCGGCGCCGAGCCGCCCGGTCGCCCGAACCGAGCCCATCGCCACGCCGCCGCTCGTCGCCGAGGCCGCCGCTCCCGAGCCGGCGGTCGACCCGAAGGCCCCGGCCATTCCGTTCGACGATCTCGCCGCGCGCCTCGACGAAGCCCTCCGCCTCGATGTGGACGAGCCCCGCCCGGCGGCCTCTTCCGCTCCGGCGGCCGCGTCCGCTCCCCCGCCGGCGCCCGCCCGCGCCCCGACGCCGCCGCCGGCGACATACGCCCGCCCGACGCGCGGCCCAGCGGCCTTCACCATGCGCGAGACGCCGCCCCAGGCGCCGGTCCCGCCCGCTCCGGCCGTCGCCGAGGAGCCCGTGGTGGAACCGCCGGCCGTCGAGCCGCCGGCTCCCGCCCCCGCGCCGGCCGCCTCCGCTCCGAAGACCGTGCTCGGCTCCGCCAGCGCCTGGTTCCGCCCCCGCGTGACGCCGGCCCCGGCCGGCGGCCCGATCCGGGTGGAGACCGTCGCCGACGCGCCCGTCCCGCAGCCGGCACCCGCGCCGGTGCAGGCCGCCGGCCCGGACCGCGCGCGACTGGAGCCGGAGCAGATCGGCCTGAAGCCGGTGTCCGACGACGGGCTGGCCGACGCGCCCCAGTTCCCGAAGGTGGAGCCGGAGACGCTCGCCCGCACCGCCGGCCCGAGCGCGGCGGTCCTGCCGGCCGTCGAGCCTGCCCCGCGCGGCGACATCGGCGCCAGCCTCGCCGACGACCTCGCCCGGATCCTGGTCGAGGAGCCGAACCCGGGCGCCCGCCGGCCCGAGCCTGTGCTGGACTTCGGGGCCGAGCGGGTCGAGCCCGCCCCGGAGGCGGCGCCTCCGGTGACGATCGACAAGCCGGCCCAGCAGACCCCCTCCAAGGCGGACGATTTCACCTCCCTGGAGGATGAGATGGCCCGCCTGCTCGACGAGCTGGCCGGCGACGGCAACCGCTCGTCCGGCCGGTCCTGACCGGCCCGCCGGTCGGCTCGCCCGGCCTCCGGCTCGGGCAGCCGCGACCGGCACGGCGGCGCGGCCAGGGCTCCCGCGGGAGCCTGCCCGCCGTCCTTCAGCCGGCGTCCGGGGCGACACCGCCCCGCGTCGCCGGCGGCGTTCGTTCCATGGCGTGACGCGTCCGTGCCGGCGGGGTGAGAGGCCGCTCTCCCGCCGGCCCTTTTTCGTCCGGCAGACGACGGGCGCCCCGTCCGGGGCGGCGATACCAGGTGGACACGATGGCGATGCGGTGGGGCAGGCTGGCGCTCTTGGCGGCGGGCGGATGGGTCGCGGCGGTCGTGCCCGCGGCGGCCCAGGACATTTCCATCGCGCTCGGTGAAGGCACCACCCTCACCGAGCGGGCCGTCCAGCTGATCGGCCTCATCACGGTCCTCAGCCTCGCCCCGTCCATCCTCGTCATGATGACGTCCTTCACCCGGATCGTCGTCGTCCTGTCGCTCCTGCGCACCGCCATCGGCCTCCAGTCGGCGCCGCCGAACGCGGTGATGATCTCGCTCGCCCTCTTCCTCACGGCCTTCATCATGCAGCCGACCTTCGAGGCGTCCTACGAGGACGGCATCCAGCCGGTCATCGAGGGCACGCTGGAACTCGGCGAGGGGGCCGAGCGGGCGATCGCCCCCTTCCACACCTTCATGCGCACGCAGGTCCGCGAGGAGGACGTCGCGCTCTTCCTCGATCTCGCCAACCAGGAGGCGCCCGCCACCGCCGAGGAACTGAGCCTGCGCATCCTCATCCCGGCCTTCATGATCTCCGAGCTCCGGCGCGCCTTCGAGATCGGCTTCCTGATCTACCTGCCGTTCGTCATCATCGACATGGTCGTGTCGTCCATCCTCATGGCGATGGGCATGATGATGATGCCGCCCGCCGTCGTGTCCCTGCCGTTCAAGCTCATCTTCTTCGTCCTCGTCGACGGCTGGTCCCTCCTCGCCGGCAGCCTGGTGCGGTCCTTCGGGCTTTCGTGAAAGCATCGTCAAAACGTCATCCATCCGTCATCGAGAGCATGGTTTGACGGTCTTCCCAAGCTTGTCCTCAGCCCTCGGGGAAGACCATGACCTCCACGTTCCGGCTCGGCGCGCTCGCCGCCGCCCTTCTCTCCACGACCGTCCTGTCCGCGCCCGCCGCCGAGATGTTCAATCGGGTGTCGGCGATCTCGTCCGCCGCCAACGCGCCCGAGCCCGGCAAGGAGTCCGTCGCCGAGATCATCGCCGCCACCGAGGACGGCATGACGCTCGTCTACACCGACAGCCCGCAGGGCGGCATCGGCCTCGTCGACATCACCGACCCGGCCGCCCCCAAGGCCGCCGGCTTCGTGGCGCTGTCCGGCGAGCCCACCTCCGTGAAGGTCATCGGCGAGAAGGCGATCGTCGGCGTCGTCACCTCCGAGAGCAAGGACAAGCCCGCCGGCCACCTCGCCGTCGTCGACATCGCCTCCAAGGCCGTGGACGGCACCTGCGACCTCGGCGGCCAGCCCGACAGCGTCGCCCTCTCCCCCGACAAGGGCTTCGTCGCCATCGCCATCGAGAACGAGCGCGACGAGGACGTGAACGACGGCGCCCTGCCGCAGCTTCCGGGCGGCTTCCTCGCCGTCCTCACCGTCAAGGACGGCCTGCCCGCCTGCGACAGCCTGAAGAAGGTCGAGCTCACCGGTCTCGCCGAGGTCGCCCCGGAGGATCCGGAGCCGGAGTTCGTCTCCGTCAACGGCCGGAACGAGGCGGTCGTCACCTTCCAGGAGAACAACCACATCGCCATCGTCGACCTCGCCACCGCCAAGGTCGTCGCCCACTACACCGCCGGCGCCGTGACGCTCACCGGCATCGACACCGAGAAGGACGGCGCCATCGCGCTCACCGGCGAGATGAAGGACGTCCCGCGCGAGCCGGACGGCGTGGTCTGGATCGACGACGAGCGCTTCGTCACCGCCAACGAGGGCGACTTCAAGGGCGGCACCCGCGGCTTCTCCATCTTCGGCCGCGACGGCAAGGTCCTCTATGACGCCGGCGCGACCCTCGAGCACGAGATGGTCGCCCTCGGCCACTACAACGACAAGCGCAACAAGAAGGGCATCGAGATCGAGGGCGTCGACGCCGCCACCTTCGGGGCCGACAAGCTGATCTTCGTCGCCTCCGAGCGCGCCTCCCTGGTGGCCGTCTACCGCGACACCGGCGCCGAGCCGGAACTCCTGCAGATGCTCCCCTCCGGCATCGGCCCGGAAGGCACCCTCGCCATCCCGTCGCGCAACCTGTTCGTCACCGCCAACGAGACCGACCTCGTGGAGGACGGCGGCGTCCGCGCGCACGTGATGATCTACGCCCGCGGCGAGGGCGAAGCGGTCTACCCGACCATCCGCTCGGCGTCGAAGGACGGCCTGCCGATCCCGTTCGGCGCCCTGTCCGGCCTCACCGCCGACCGCACCCAGCCCGGCAAGCTCTACGCGGTCACGGACAGCATCTACAAGGCCGCCCCGCGCATCCTCACCATCGACGCCACGTCGAAGCCCGCCATGGTGACCGACGCGATCACCGTCACCCGTGACGGCAAGCCCGGCGAGAAGCTCGACTTCGAGGGCATCGCGACCCGCGCGGACGGCACCTTCTGGGTCGCCTCGGAAGGCCACGTGAAGAACGAGCTGAAGAACCTCCTCCTCAAGGTCGGCGCCGACGGCGCGATCCAGGAGGAGATCGAACTGCCGGCCGAGCTCGTCGCCGGCATGACCTCCAACGGCCTGGAGGGCGTCACCGTCACCGGCGAGGGCGACGCGGAGACCGTCTGGCTCGCCGTCCAGCGCGAGTGGAAGTCCGACCCGAAGGGCATGGCGATGCTGCTCGCCTACACGCCCGCCACCAAGGCCTGGGGCGTCGTCCACTATCCGCTGGAGAAGGCCGCGGGTGAAGGCGCCTGGGTCGGCCTGTCGGAGATCACCGCCGTCGGCGACAAGCTCATCATCATCGAGCGCGACAACCAGATCGGCGAGGCCGCCGGGCTGAAGACGCTCACCGAGGTCTCGCTCGCGGGCGTCACCCCGGCTCCGGTCGGCGCGTCCGAGATCCCGGTCGTCAAGAAGTCCGTGGTCCGCGACCTCGTCCCGGACCTCGCCGCCTTCAACGGCTACGTGGTCGACAAGGTGGAAGGCTTCGCGGTCGACGCCAACGGCGAGGCCTACGTGGTCACCGACAACGACGGCGTCGACGACTCCTCCGGCGAGACCTACTTCCTGAAGCTCGGCAAGGACATCGCCGTCCGCTGACGCGTGTCGCGCCCCGGCTCCTGCCCGAGGCGCTCTCCCCTCTGAAACCACGGCGGCGCGGTTCCGGTCACCCGGGCCGCGCCGCTTGCGTTCCGTCCGCGGCCCGTCTCAGCCGGCGTTCACCGGCGGCGCGACGCGGTTCTCCGCGCTCGGCGGCGGCACGTCCACGGGCTCGGCGCCCGGAACCGGCTGCTCGATGATCTCGGGACGGTCGTCGCCGGCGCTGTTGATGTAGCGGGTCCGGTAGTCCTCCAGGAAGCCTTCCACCGCGTCCGACTTGGCGATCCGCATGACGATGTCGTTGAAGGCCGTGCCGGAACCCTCCACCGGGCTCGTCACCACCTGGAAGGCGCCGCCGTTCGGCGTCTCGGCCATCTTGGCGGCGAACTTGGAGCGCAGCCGGTCCACGCCGAGCCGGTCCTCCGCCAGCGCGTAGGAGATCCCGGCGCGCATCACGTCCAGCTGCTCGCGGGCGCCGAGCGGCGTCGCCTCGGACCACCGGGCCCCGACCAGCCGCTCGAACGTCTCGCCCGCGTCCTGGTAGCGGCCGGACGTCCACAGGATCTCCGCCCTCAGCCGCTGGATCTCGCCGCCGCTCAGCGGCTTCAGGAGCTCCAGCCCGAGGTCCGGCTTGCCGGTGTCCGCCAACGCCTTCGCCTCCACGAGCCGCCGCTGGCGCTCGATGGCGATCGGCAGGTCCGCCTGCCGGCTCCGGCTGAGTGTCAGGAGCGCGAGGTCCGGCCGGTCGTCCAGCAGGTAGATGAGCGCCAGATCCGCCGCAACCTTGGCCTTGGCCGCGCCCCGCAGCCGGTTGTCCACCTGATAGGACAGGAGTTCCGCCGCCTGCGGCAGCAGGTCCACCTCCACCAGCCGGTCCGCCAGCTTGCGCACCATCTCGTCGCCGCGGCGGCCGTTCGGCGTCAGCTCCCGGAAGTCGTAGTAGAGCGCCAGCGCCTCCACGGGCGGCATGTCCTTCGCCTTCCCGTCCAGGAAGAGCTCGGAGAAGGCCGACTGCATCTCCTCCTGCATCAGGCGCGTGGTGTCGGAGCCCGGACCCACCTCGTTGGCGATCCGCATCAGCTCGAAGCCGCGCCGGTAGTCGTCCCGCTCCACCGAGATCTGGGCCAGCGTCCGCAGCGTCTTCAGCTCGATCTCGTCGCCGCGCCACGACACGGCCAGCTGCTCCAGCCGGTCCGCCGCCTGGTCCAGGGTGATCAGGCCCTCGCGTCGCTGCAGATTCACCAGCCGGTAGGTCGCCTCCGCCTCCACCGGTCCGGTGGACGACTGCACCGCCTTCGACAAAAGGTCGATGGCATCCGTGATGTGGCCGGTCGCGTCCGCCGCCCGCGCGTTCAGGAGATCGATGCTGGCGAGGTCGTTCGGGGTCAGGAAGCGCGGGTCGAGCTGCGCCAGCAGGCTGCGCGCCCGCCCGAAGTCGTTGAGCTCCACCGCCGACTCGATCCCCGCCAGGAGAAAGCGGGTCTGGATCGACTTCGGATAGCTCCCCACCACCGCATCGCCGCGCGGATAGGTCTTGCGCGCGCCCGGATGGTCGCCGATCTCCTCCAGGGCGATCGTCTTCCACACCGCCGCGTCCGGGCTCGTCTCGAACTCGGGCCGGTCGAGGAGATCCAGCGCGTCCTTCGGCCGGTTGGCGAGCACCGACGCGGCCGCCCGCAGCATCGCCATCCGCTGCGACGTCGCCTCCTCCGTCGCGAAGGACGCGATCAGGTTGAGGCTGCCGATCGCCTCGAACGCCATGCCGTTGGCCAGCAGGAATTCGGCCATCCTGTACCAGCGCGAAACCCGCTCTTCGCGGGTCTTGGCCTGGGCCAGGGAGGTCGTCAGCTCGTGGCGTCCGCGCCAGAAGTCAGGCGGCGTCTCCGCCTCCAGGTCGCCGAAGTCCACATATCCGGGCCGGTCGTCCGTGGCCGCGCCCATCGCCCGCGGCATGTCGATCAGCGTCGCCCGTTGCGCCGGCACCGCCGTGGACACCGACAGGCCGTCCGGCCGATCGATGCTTACCTCCGTGTTCTCAGCCCGGATCTCCACGTCGTCGGTGAGCGGCACGAACGCAAGCCCGTGGGCCGACGACAGCGCCTGCACCTCCACGAAGGACTGCGGCTTGATCAGCCCCCGCGCCGGCCCGAGGCCGGTCACCACCACCAGCCGGTCGCCGATCGCCGGGTCCGTGAAATCGTGCAGACCGGTCATCCGGCCGAACGGGATGTCGAGCGCCGTTGTGCCGTCCTCCCGGATCGACCGCTTGATCGGCAGCGGCCGGGTCGGCTCCATCACGATGTCGCCGATGGTCACCACCCAGTAGGTGCCGTCCGCATTGAGCGTGGCGAGCAGCGGCTCCGCGAGGACGATCCGGAGCGCCCGCGCCTCGCCGATGGTCAGCGGCTCGATGGACGTGGCGAGGCCGGCGAGCGCCTCGCGCAGCGGGTCGAGGTCGAGCGGCGCCAGGCTGTCGACCACGAACCAGAGCGCCGGCCCTCGGGTGAAGAGCGCCGAACCGACCGAGGTCTTGTAGGGGAACACCACCCGCGTCGCCCGACCGATCCGCTTGGCCTCCACCCGGACGGCGTCGTCCACCAGCCGGCGCGTGCCGCCCTCCACCAGGTCGTCCTCTTCCGGCTGTGCCGGAGCCGGCTGCGCCGCCGGCGGAGCCGTGTGCTCCTCGGTCGGCTCGGCCGCCCGCGTCACCACCAGCGGCAGCTTCGGCCGGACCTGACGGCTCTCGTCGATCGCCTGATCCGTCGGGTCCGTCACCGGCTCCGGTGCCGGCGCGGCGGCGTGCCCGGCCCCGTCGTGCGCCGGCGCGTGGTCCGTGCCCTCCGCATGCTCCGGGGCCGTCCCGAGCGACACCACCCGCGCCGACCCGCCCCCGTCACCGCCAAGCACCGCCTGGATCGCCTCGTTGGTCGGATCGAGCGTAGCCGGATCGAGCGGCCCCTGGATGTCGACCACGTAGGCCTTGTCCTCCCGGAAGGCGCGCACGTCCGCGACCGGCTGCACCACCAGCCGGAACACGAGCCCGCCGTCCGGCTCCGACGACACCGAGATGTCCTCCAGGAAGGGCGGCATGTCCGCCTTGATGGGCGCGAGGTCCACCGCCGCCTTCCGATCGAAGGTCAGCACCACGCTCGTGTCGCCGCGCTTGAAGTCCGCCTGGAAGGGCAGGTTCCAACCGAAGGACAGTCGCGTGAAGGTGGGATTGCGCCCCACACGGAGGTCCAGTTCCGGCTTCGTCGTGCCGGCCTGGCGCAGGATCTCCGCCTCGCGGGCGAGCTTGGCGGCTTCATCCGCCTTGCGGGCGAGTTCGGCCACCACCTCCTCCGGCAGGCGCGGCGGCGGCCCGGTCCAGGACGTCGGCAGGAAATCGATGAAGAGCTTGCCGCCCGCCTCCATGGTGTTGACGCGCACCAGGCGGTTCAGCGCGAGCCGCGCCCCGCGCCCGTCCGGGTCGTTGCGGGCGATCGTCACATAGCGGCCGAGCACGATCGGGATGCGGTTCACATCCATCTCGACCGCGACGTCGAACTCCAGGACGAGGACGCCGTTGGTGGAGCGGACCGTGTGCTTGGGCAGGAGGTTCAGCGCCGGAAAGTCGACCACCACCCGGCCGTGGGTGCCCGCGTCCTCCACGGACACGTCGGCGCGCTCCGCCGCGATCGCCCGGCCGAACCCGCCAGAGGTCCCGACGAGCACGCACAGCAGTGCGAGCACCACCCCGACCGACCGGACCACCCGGCGGAGCGTGGCGCCGTGGCTTCCGGCCCGACGTCGTGCGATCCCTGTCATCACCCACCCGAACGCGAACCGGCCTCGCGGTCCGCCTGTCGGGATCAGACTAATTCAATGCGCTTAATGTGCTGTTACGCCGGATGAGGCAATGCCCTGTAGTCCGCTGATTTTCCAGTCGGTCCCGGCCCGGTCAGTTGGCCGGCGCGGCCGGCATGATCTTCGGCAGCGCGTCGAGGCCGGGCGCCGTCTGCCCGACTCCCGGCGCGCCGGGCTCGCCGGCCGACACGGTCCGCACCGGTTCGTCCGGCCGGGCGGCGAGCGCGGTTGTCAGGCGGGCCGCGTTCGCGGGCGACATCTGCGCCAGCACCGCCGCCATCTTCTTCGGCTGCATGGACTTGGCGAGATCGAGGAGGATCGGCAGGTCCAGGGTGTCGAACACGGCCGCCGCCGCCTTGGGCTTCATGTTCTCGTACATGGTGGCGAGCCCCTTCACGCGCTCGCTCGCGGTGGCCTCCTCGGTCTGCCGGGCGGCGCTGATCTGCGTCTCGATCGACTTCAGTTCGTCCACCCGCTTCTGCAGCCGCGCCTCGGCGGCCTCCAGCAGCTTCAGCCGGAGCATCAGGTCGTCCTCGCGCTTGTCGAGGTCCGAGCGCCGGTCCGAAAGGCTCTGGAGCACCGCCGTCTCCGACTTCGACCCCTCGGGCTTGAACTCCTCCGGCCGCACCGTGGTGACCGCGCCCTCCAGACCGTCGTCCTCCCCGTCGCCGCCGCCGTGCGCGTCCGCCGCGGGCGCCCCGTGGGCATCCGCCGGTGCGGTCTTCGCGTCGGCCGGCGCGGCATGCTCGGTCGCCGCCGCTGCGTCGCCCGCAGCCGGCGCGCCGGCCTGTCCGGCAGCTGAGGAGGCCGCTTTGCCGTCGGCGTTCGGCGGCGTTCCGTGGCCGCCATCCGGCGTGGCCGAGGCCGCGTGCGCATCCGCCGGCGCGGCGGCTTGCGCATCCGCGGCCTGCGCATCCGCGGCCGGCGCGCCGTGCCCGTCCGCCGCCGGCGCTTTGCCATCGCCCTCGGCCTTGCCATGTCCGCCCGCGGCGGCCGCCTTCTGCTGCTGCTCTTTGAACTCGCGCCTGAGGTCGACCGGCGGCTCCACCGCGGTGTTCGCGAAATCGTCGTCCGCCGCCGGCGCCGCGTTCCCGCCGCCGCCGGCCGCCACCGCCGGCGCCGGGCCGACCGCGAACGAGCCCTCGCCCGTGGCGAGCCCCAGGACCTTCAGGACGAACAGCGCCCCCACGCCGAAGAGCACGATCGGCAGCAACCGCATGCGGACCATCAGGCGGCTTCCTCACGGTTGCGCCGGAACGCGGTCAGCCGCTCGGCGGCCGCCTCGGCGGCCTGCTGCAGCGAGCGCGTCACCGGCTCGCGCGGCGCGGTGGCCGGGTTGTGCGGCGCGGGCGCCGAGTAGGTCGGGGCCGCGTAAGCCGGAGCCGGAGGCGGGATGGGCGCGAAGTGGGCCGCCTGCGCCTCGCGGGTCAGCTGCGGCTGCGGCTGCGCATAGGCCGGGGCCGCGAACGCGCCCTGGGCGGCGGTCGGCGCCGGCTGCTGGGGCGCCGGGCTGGCGGCGCCGGCGATGGCCACGAGGCGGCGCACGATGTCGTTGCCCGTGGTGATCCGCCGGTCGAGGTCCAGGATGGCCCCGTCCGCCGCCTTCAGCTTGCCGCCGAGGGTCTTCTCGCACTCCGCCGCCGTCGCCTTCAGGCCCAGGATGGCCCGCTCGGCGATCTCGGTCGCCGTGATCAGCTCCGAGATGGTCGCCCGCAGCACCTCCTCGTCCGCCCGCAGGCGGGTCAGGCGCTTGTTCAGCACCATGCAGTAGGCGATCGTCAGCACGAGAAGAACGGCGACGATGATCTCGATGATCATACCGAGGTTGAGGCCCGTCATGTCTTCTCCAGGTCTTTCTGAACCGCCCGTTCGAAGGCGGCGAGTGTCATGCGCGGCCGGCGCAGCGGCTTGGTGACCTTGACCGAGACGTGCTCGCCCAGCCGGCCGATGTGCCCGGACGTCAGCTGGATGTCGCCGCACTTCACCGCGACCGGGTCGGTCGGCGACACGTTGAACAGCAGCGTCTGGCCCACCTGCAGGTCGAGGATCATGGAGAGGGGAAGGTCCTCCTCGCACATGACCGCGTCCACCTCGACGGCGGCGTGGTAGATCTCGGTAGCGAGATGGCCTTCCCAGATGGTGTCCCGGCCGAACTTCTCGCCCATGAACATCTGGAGGAGCTGGTCGCGGATCGGCTCGATCGTCGCGTAGGGGAGAAGCATCTCCACCTTGCCGCCGCGGTCCTCCATGTCCACCCGGAACTGCACCAGGATGGCGGCGTTCTTCGGCCGCGAGATCGCGGCGAAGCGCGGGTTGGTCTCCAGGCGCTCCAGGCTGAACTTGATCTGGGTGAGCGGCGCGAACGCCTTCTCGGCGTCGGCGAGCACGATCTCGATCATGCGCCGCACGAGGTTCATCTCGATCGTGGTGTAGGGCCGCCCCTCCACGCGGATCGCCGTCGTGCCCCGGCCGCCGCCGAGGAGCACGTCGATGATCGAGTAGATCAGCGACGAGTCGACCGTCACGATCCCGTAGTTGTCCCACTGCTCCGCCTTGAACACCGCCAGGATGGCCGGCAGCGGGATCGAGTTCAGATAGTCCTCGAAACGCACCGACGAGATGCTGTCGAGCGACACCTCCACGTTGTCGGAGGTGAAGTTGCGCAGCGACGTCGTGGTCTCGCGCACCAGGCGGTCGAACACGATGTCCAGCATCGGCAGCCGCTCGTAGGCGACGAGGGCCGAGTTGATCAGCGCGCGAATGCCGCTCGTGTCGCCGGAGATGTGGTCTTCCAGGTTGAAGCCGAGGAGGTTGTCGATCTCCTCCTGGTTCAGCACCCGGTCGGCGCCGCGCGTGGAGTTCTCCAGGTCGCTGTCGCCGTCGTCCACCATGGCCGCCCACTGGGCCGCCATGGCGTCCGCGTTCTCCACGCCCTGCTCCTCCAGCGCCGCGCCCCACTCGGCGGCGAGGTCGTCCATCTCGCCGCCGCCGTTCTGCTCGGCGAGGGCGGCGCCCCAGTCGGCAGAGAGGTCTTCGTCCTCGTTCTCCATCGAAGGCCCCTACTGGATGATGATGTTCTTGAAGAGCACGTCGTCCACACGCGCCGGATAGACGGCCACGTTCACGCGCCGCTGCAGTTCCTCCTTCAGCCGGTAGAGGCCGGCGGAGCCCTGCAGGTCCGAGGCGCGCAGCTCGCGCATGTAGGTCTGGAAGGCGTCGAGCACGCGCGGCATGTTCGGCTCGATCACCTTCAGCATCTCCTGGTCCGCCACCTCCAGCGCCACCGCAACCTTCACGTAGGTTTCCCGGTTCTCCGCGGAGGTCAGGTTCACGATCATCACCGGCAGGTCGTAGTAGAAGGCGGTGGGCTCGGCCGGCACCTTGGGGGCTTCCGCAAGCGCCTCGTCGTCGCCGCCCCCCATCAGGAACACGGCCGCACCACCGCCGCCGGCGATGAGAACCACCGCCGCCACCACGATGATGAGCAGCTTCTTGTTCCCGAGCAGCTTCCCGACGAGGCCCTTCGGCTTCTCGCCCTCGGCCCCGGCGGCCGGCGCTGCATCGTCCTTCTTCGGCTTCTTGGCCATCGCCCCGCACCCACCGGACCACCCGCGCGACGACTCGGGCCGCGCGCTCCAGTCCCCGTTTGGAAAGGTGCGTTCATAAGAGTTAATGAATCTTTAAATTGCGTTAACCGCCCGGCAAAAGCTGCCGCCCGCCCCTGCCGGTCGGCACGAAAAGCCCCGCCGGATCGCCCCGGCAGGGCGCGTCAAATCCCTGCTTTTCCAGCCTTTTTCGAACTGGCACGGCCCGTGCGAGAGGGATCCCGACGGCCGCCCCGCTGGGGAGCGTGGTGTGGCCGGCAGACTTGGGGATCTTGCGACGATGGAAAACACGTCCCTCGTTGCGCTCTCGCGGCAGCTTGTGCTCAGGCGCAAGCTGGACGTGATCGCGAACAACGTGGCCAACATCGACACCTCCGGCTTCAAGCGCGAAGCCCTGGAGCTGGACGAGTACGACATGCCGGTCTCGCGGGCGAACACCTTCCCGCGCCGCGACCGCACCCTGTCCTTCGTGGAGGACTGGACCACCACCACCGACCACAAGCCGGGCGCCATCGAGACGACCGGCAACCCGTTCGACATCGCCATCCAGGGCTCCGGCTTCTTCGTGGTGCAGACGCCGGCCGGCGAGCGCTACACCCGCGCCGGCGACTTCATGCTCGACGCCAACGGACGGCTCGTCACCAACGACGGCAAGCCGGTGCTCGGCGAGGGCGGCGAGATCGTCTTCCAGGCCAACGAGACCGACGTGGTCATCGGCGCCGACGGCTCCATCGCCAGCAACGTGGGCCCCCGCGGTCGGCTGCGCGTCGTCGACTTCGCCGACGTCCGCGCGCTGACCAAGGAAGGCGAGAACCTCTTCTCCGGAGAGGGCGCCGTCCCGGCCGAAGCGGCTCGCGTCCAGCAGGGCGCCCTGGAGAAGTCCAACGTCGAAGCCGTCATCGAGATGACCCGGCTCATCGAGGTGAACCGGTCCTACGAACAGATCAGCCGCATGATCGGCGCCCACGACGAACTGCGCACCAAGGCGATCGAACGCCTCGGCGACGTCCGGGCCTGAGGCGAAGAGGAACCGACCCCATGAAAGCCCTTCGCATCGCCGCGTCCGGCATGATGGCGCAGGAGATGAACGTCAACGTCATCTCCAACAACATCGCCAACATGCGCACCACCGGCTACAAGCGCCAGCGCGCCGACTTCCAGGACCTGTTCTACCAGAACCTCCGCCGCGTCGGCTCCCAGACCTCCGACGCCGGCACCATGGTGCCCGCCGGCGTGTCGATCGGGTCGGGCGTCCGCACGGTCGCGACGCCCCGCATCATGAGCCAGGGCGACATCGAGCAGACGGACAAGGAGACCGACGTCGCCGTCCGCGGCGAGGGCTACTACCAGATCCTGATGCCCGACGGCCGCACCGCCTACACCCGCGACGGCTCGTTCGAGATCGACGCCAACGGCACCCTCGTCACCGAGGACGGCTACACGGTCCAGCCGGCCATCACCGTCCCGCAGAACGCCCGCGACCTGACCATCAGCCAGAACGGCACCGTCCAGGCCATCATCGGCAATGCCGGCGAGGCCACCGTGCTCGGCCAGATCCAGCTCGCCCGCTTCGTCAACAAGTCGGGCCTGGAGGCCATCGGCGACAACCTTTTCCTGGAAACCTCCGCCTCCGGCCCGGCCCAGGTGGCCAACCCCGGCGACGAGGGCTACGGCACCCTCCTCCAGAATCATCTGGAATCGGCCAACGTGGTCGCCGTGTCCGAACTCTCCTCGCTCATCTCGGCGCAGCGCGCCTACGAGATGAATTCCCGCATCGTGAAGGCGGCGGACGAGATGGCCCAGGCCACCTCGAACCTCCGGTAAGGGGTCGGCCATGACGCGCGTCTTCTTCACCCGCCTCGCGATCGCCACCCTGATCGCCATGCTGCTCGCCGCCGCCATCTCGATCCGGCCGGCCGCCGCCGAGGGCCTCCTCAAGCGGGAGGTCACCGTCGCCGGCGACGTCGTCACCCTCGGCGATCTCTTCGACGGCGCCGGCCCGCTCGCCGGCACGCCCGTCTTCCAGGCGCCCGACCCGGGCGTCGACGGCGAACTCCCGGTCGAGGACGCCGTGGAGGCCGCCCGCCGGGTCGGCCTGCCGATCGTCTACCCGCGCTTCGCCACCGTCCGGGTCATGCGCCCGGCGACCACCATCGACGCCGCCACCTTCGAGCGCCTCGTCCGCGACGCCGCCGCCGCCCGCATCGCCGCCCGGCCCGACGACGTCGCCGTCACGTTCGAGGGCCTCGTCGACACGATCGCCGCCGACGCTTCGTCGGCGAGCCCGGCCGTTCTCGCCGCCTTCGCGCTCCAGTCCGGCACCGGTCGCTTCTCCGCCAAGGTCACGGTGGACGTCGGCGCCGCCAGCCGCACCGTCGACCTCTCGGGCACCGCCGTGGAGACCGTGGAACTGCCCGTCGTCACCCGCCCCCTCGCCCGCGGCGCCATCCTGTCCGCCGCCGACGTGACCCTGGAGCGGGTCGACCGGCGCCGGGTCGCCCGCGGCGCCCTCACCGACCTCGACCAGGCCGTCGGCATGGCGGCCCGCCGGCCGCTCCGCGCCGGCGACACCCTCGCGGCCAACGACCTGGACTCGCCGCGCCTCGTCAGCCGCAACGAGCTCGTCACGCTCCTCTACCAGAAGCCCGGCCTCACCCTGTCGGCCCGCGGCCGCGCCCTTTCCGACGGCGCGTCCGGCTCTCTCGTCAGCGTCCTCAACGAACAGTCCAAGCGGGTCGTCCAGGGCGTCGTCACCGCCCCCGGCGTGGTGCAGGTCACCACATCCGCGTCCCGCCTCGCCAGCGTCGGAGTTGCGTCCCCATGACGTCCCGCCCCATCCGCCCCGCCCGCGCGCTCCTCATCCTCGCCGCCGCCCTGCCGGTCGCCGCCTGCGGCTCCCAGGTCGACCGGCTGAAGCAGGTCGGCCAGGCGCCGCCGCTCTCGGCCATCGAGAACCCCACCGCCTCGCCCGGATACCGGCCGGTGCAGATGCCCATGCCGGTCACCGAGCCCGTGTCCTACGCACCGAATTCGCTCTGGCAGTCCGGCGCGCGCACCTTCTTCAAGGACCAGCGCGCCCGCAGCGTCGGCGACATCCTCACCGTCAAGGTCCGGATCACCGACAAGGCCGAGCTTGAGAACAGCACGGAGCGCACCCGCACCTCGTCCGACAGCCTCGGCGTCCAGGGCGTCATCGGCACCCAGCTTCTGAAGATCCTGCCCGACGGCACGTCCGCCGACGCGCTCGTGTCGAGCGAGGGCGACATGTCCGCCCGCGGCACCGGCACGGTCAACCGCGCCGAGGCGGTCACCACCACCGTCGCGGCGGTGGTCACCCAGACGCTGCCGAACGGCAACCTGGTGATCGAAGGCCGCCAGGAGGTCCGCATCAATTTCGAGGTCCGCGAACTGATCGTCGCCGGCGTGGTCCGCCCGGAGGACATCGCCTCCGACAACACCATCGACAGCGCCAAGATCGCCGAGGCGCGCATCTCCTACGGCGGCCGCGGCCAGATCACCGACGTGCAGCAACCCCGCTACGGCCAGCAGGTGCTCGACATCATCCTGCCCTTCTGACGACTGGCCATCCGGCGCCAACCCGCCCATCCGACCGGTCGATCCGTCCCGACGGACCGTCCGGTCCCTCCCCTTCCCGCGCCGGCGCTCCCCAGGCCGTCCGCGCGGGACGACCGCCCGCGCGCCGCTCCCCGCTCTGGCGCGACGGGCACCCGACCGGCGCTCCCCGCACTCATCCGGTCGGATGACGTCGGGTGCGGCCGGGTCCTGTCCCCAAGGGCCCCGGCCGCACCCGTCTTCGCTCCTGTTGCAAAGCT
The DNA here is from genome assembly GCF_013839525.1 of Chthonobacter rhizosphaerae. Lineage (GTDB taxonomy): Bacteria > Pseudomonadota > Alphaproteobacteria > Rhizobiales > Pleomorphomonadaceae > Chthonobacter > Chthonobacter rhizosphaerae. The sequence goes on along the minus strand of NZ_JACDIS010000008.1, from coordinate 98,579 downwards.
CGCGCAGGCTCTCTCAGGCGTCCGGCGCTCCGCCGTCCGTCGCCATGGCGATCCGGGCCAATCCGTCCGCCACCGAGAAAGTCTCCACCGCGATATCCACGATCGCGAACGGACAGGCGGTCGGTAGTCCCGGCCGGAGTGCTTCTCCGTCGGCCTCCAGGGCGGCCGCCGCTTCCCGCACCGCCCGCGCCCAGACGAGATCGCAGTCGATCCGCTGCGCCATGGACGGCGTGAACCGGCCCAGGAACTCGTTGTGGAAGCCGACGATCTCCTTGCCCCAATGCTTCACGGCGGGTGCGAGTGGCGAGGAGGCGATCTTGATCAGGTGCACGAACACCTGCCGGAGATGGCTCTCGGCCGCCGCCCGCTCGGACCATCCCACGCTTTCGATCTCCTCCGCCACCGCCACGAGATCGAGGTCGTTCGGCGCCGGCTGCAAAGTCGCGGCAAGCCGTCGCAGCGCCGTCGCCTGGGCTTCCGTCCAGGCGTGGAAATCCTCTTCGTAAAGGGGATGGCGATCCATGGCGTCCGTCCCGATCCAGTTCGGCCATACTAGCTCAGTCCGCGCGCCACGGCACACCGGTCCGTAACGCCGCAGCGGGTCGGGGCGTCGTCACGCCCCGCTCGAGCCTTCCCCCACCACGAAAAAGGGCGACGAAGCTCCTCGCTTCGCCGCCCTCAAATCCGTCTTCGCCCGGCCTCCGGCCGGCTCAGTCGTCGCGGTAGACCCGTTCGCGTCGCTCGTGCCGCTCCTGCGCCTCGATGGACAGGGTGGCGATCGGGCGCGCGTCCAGGCGCTTCAGCGAGATCGGCTCCCCCGTCTCCTCGCAATAGCCGTAGGAGCCGTCATCGATCCGCTTCATCGCGGCATCGATCTTGGAGATCAGCTTGCGCTGCCGGTCCCTCGCCCGAAGCTCGATGGCGCGGTCGGTCTCCGACGAGGCGCGGTCCGCGATGTCCGGCAAGTTGATGTTGTCGTCCTGAAGGTGCTGAAGGGTCTCCTTGCTCTCCTTCAGGATCTCCTCCTTCCAGGCGAGCAGCTTGCGCCGGAAATACTCCCTTTGGCGGTCGTTCATGAACGGCTCGTCTTCCGTCGGCCGATAGTCATCCGCCAGATCGATCGACATCCGATATCCTCTCCTGCCTCGAATGCGGGCCGGAATATAGCCATGCAAGCCGTCTGCCACAACAGCCGACGCGTCACTTCGTCCACTCTTCATATAAAAGCTGAAAGATGAACGAAGACATGGACTTCCGGTGCGTCCTTCGCGCCGGATCACGACCTGTTCAGAAATCGGCCTTGCTTGGCGAGCTCCACTTCGGCCCGAAGGGCGATGTCTTCGATGAGCGAGTCGAGGCCCGGATCCCCGCTCGGCTCCAGCGAAACGAGCAGCGCCGCGGCCCGGTCGAGGGCCGTCCCGGAAAGGCCGCCGCCGAGGAACGCGAGCTTGATCTCCTCCAGGACGTCGAGCAGTTCGTTGCCCTTGCGGACGGTGCGCCGCCGCCGCTGGCGCGGCAGGTCGTCCTCCACCGACTGCAGCGCGATCAGCGCGTCGAGCCCGGCGAGCACCGGCGCGTGGGCGCCGCCCATGGGGCGCGCCTCCGGTTCCGCCGTCGCCGGCGCGAACGATCCGCCCGCCATCGCGGCGCGGCGCGTGGCGCCCCCCGCCTGGGGGCCGACAGCTCGGCTCGGCCCGTTGATCCGCATGCCCATGCATTCCTGTGAATGTCGACCGGCAATTTCCGTCCGGTTCGGTTAACGGGTCGTTAAACGGACGGCAGAACTTGCCGACAGGGTTGACGACGCCCGAACGCGACCTGGCGGCCGGATCCGAAAAGCCAATCAAAACAGTCCGTTCCAGGAACACCGCCGCCCGTCGGTGTGGCATGCGCCTTGCGTGGGGCCGACCAAGACCCGCCTCCCTGACCGAGGACAAGCATGCTGTCGCGTTGGTTCGGCCTCCTGGCCCTCGCCGTCCTGATCTCCGCCGCCGGCCTCGTCCCGGCGGGCGCCGCGTCCCGCATCAAGGACATCGTCGACGTGGAGGGCGTCCGCGAGAACCAGCTCATCGGCTATGGCCTCGTGGTCGGCCTGCAGGGCACCGGCGACAGCCTCAACAACGCGCCCTTCACCCGCCAGAGCCTCCAAGCGATGCTGGAGCGGCTCGGCGTCAACGTGCGCGACGCCAACATGCGCACCGCCAACACGGCGGCCGTCATGGTCACCGCCCACCTGCCGCCCTTCGCCACCAACGGCACGCGCATCGACGTCACGGTCAGCGCCCTCGGCGACGCCAAGAACCTCCAGGGCGGCACCCTTCTGGTCACGCCGCTCCTCGGCGCGGACGGCGAGGTCTACGCCATCGCGCAAGGCCCGCTCGCCATCGGCGGCTTCAAGGCCGAGGGCGACGCGGCCACCATCGTGCGCGGCGTTCCCACCCAGGGCCGCATCGCCAACGGCGCCGTCATCGAGCGCGAGATCACCTACCAGCTCAATGCCCAGAGCAGCCTGCGCCTGTCGCTGCGCAACCCGGATCTCACCACGGCCCGGCGCATCGCCCTCGCGATCAACGACCTGATGGGCACCGGCGTCGCCGAGCCGACCGACCCGGGCACCGTGCGCGTCTCCGTTCCGCCCAAATTCCGTGGGAACATCGTCGATCTCCTGACCGACATCGAGCAGTTGATCGTCGAGCCTGATCTCCCCGCCAAGGTGGTGGTGGACGAGGCGACCGGCATCATCGTCATGGGGCAGGACGTCCGGGTGTCCACCGTCGCGGTGGCCCAGGGCAATCTGACGGTGCTGGTCACGGAGGATCCCCAGGTTTCCCAGCCGAACCCGCTCGCCGACGGGCAGACCGTCGTCGTGCCGCGGACCCAGGTGGACGTGCTCGACGACAGCGAGCGCAAGCTCGCCGTGGTCCGCACCGGCATCAGCCTGCAGGAACTGGTCGACGGCCTCAACGCCCTCGGGCTCGGCCCGCGCGACCTGATCTCCATCCTGCAGGCGATCAAGGCGGCGGGCGCCCTTCAGGCCGAAGTCGAGGTGATGTGATGAACGCCCTCGACACCGTCGCCATCCAGAGCGCAGTGTCTGCGCCCCGGCTGAAGCCAGGCGCCGGCGCCGACAAGGCCAGGGCCGTCGCCATGGAATTCGAGGCGGTCTTCGTCGCCGATGCGCTGAAGACCATGTGGCAGGGCGTCTCGACGGATCCCCTCACCGGTGGCGGCACCGGGTCGGAGACCTGGCGGGACATGCTGGCCGACCGATACGCGGACCGTTTCGTGGCGCGCGGCGGCCTTGGACTGGCCGAGCCGATCGCCCGCGAGTTGCTGAAGATCCAGGAGGAGAGCGCAGCATGACGAGTGTTCAGGGAGCGGCCCGGGAGACCCGGATCGCCACCAGGGAAGCGGCCGAGGCGCTCATCGCCGAACTCAACGTGGCGATGGACGAGGTGCTGGCGCTCCTCGGCGAGGAGACGGCCCTCGTGAAGGCCGGCAAGCTGAAGGCGGCCACCGCCCTCGCCGAGCGCAAGAACGAGAAGGCCGCCGAATACACCCGGATGATGATCCTCGCCCGTGACGAGGTGGCCGCCCTCGGCCGGCTCGCCCCCCGGAGCACCGAGATGCTGCGCCGGCGTCACGAGGTGTTCCGCGCCGAAGTGCAGATCAACCTCGCCGTGCTCGCCACCGCCCGCGACGTGGCGGAGGACCTCCTGCGCTCGGTCGCGACCGAGGTCGGCACCATGGACCGTCCGGCCACCTACGGCCGCGCCGGTCGCCCGGGCGACGTGGTGGACACCACCATGCGCGGCATCGCGGTCGACCGAAACTTTTAGTCAACCTTTTCCGGTCTTGGCGACGGCGTGTTCACCAGGCCCGGCAAACCGCGGAATTCCAGGCGAATCATAAAATTTGAATGATTCGCTGAACGCCGTCTCAATCCCTCTTCGTTAGGGTCAGCCTTGGAGCGCCAGATCCGATCCGGCGCACAACCGAGGATGACTCGAGATGGAAATCGGCAGCGTCAAACCGGCGGTGTCCGGTCTGGTGGCGCCGACGCCAAGAGCGCCGGCCGCCAGCGAAACGGCGGTCCGGACGGATCTGGCCGGCCCCAAGGCCGTGACCGACACGCCCAAGGGCGAGCGGACGGGCTACGAGACCCGTTCGTCGAACGACGAGCGGGCCGCCCGCACCGAAGCGGCCAAGTCGGCCCGCGACAAGATCAAGTCGGACGCGGCGTCGCGCGAGGTCGAGCGGGAAGTTGAATACGACCGCAAGTCTGAAGAATTCGTCTTCAAGAAGATCGACGTCCAGTCCGGCGACGTGGTCCAGCAGGTGCCGGAGGAGGCCGTCCTCAGGATGCGCGCCGCCATCCAGGCGTGGGACAGCGTCTCCACCGGTCGCGGCCAGGCGCCGAGCGTCGATCTGCGCACCTGACCGGCGCCGCCGGACAAGCGGCGTCGTTCCTCCACCCGCCGGCCGCTTCGGCCTGGCGGGCCGAAGCCGTTGGCGGCCGCCGCCACCCGCTTTCATAGTAAATGCACGATATTTTAACCATGTCGGGCGGACTCTTTCCCGGACCAGGACCAGCCTGGGCCTCCGAGGACGAGCCCGACCCCCATGCAACTCGCCGCTGTCATCCCGGCCTACAACTCTGCCGGAACGATCGGCCCCCTGGTCGCCGACCTGCTTCGCCAGCCCTTCGTCGCCCAGGTGATCGTGGTGGACGACGCCTCCACCGACACGACCGCGTCGACCGCCTCGCTGGCCGCCTCCGGCGACCCGCGCTTCAGGCTGGTCCGCCAGCCGGAGAACCGGGGCGCCGGCGCGGCCCGCAATCGCGGGATGCTGGAGATCACCGCTCCCTACGCCGTCTTCCTCGACGCCGACGACGCCATCGTGCCGGACGTGATCGGCGCCGCCGTCGGCCACCTCGACCGGTTCGGCGGCGACTTCATCCTTTACCGCTACGCCACCTTCAGACACGCCCCCGCCGAGATGGGCGCCATGAACCGGCTCGACGTGGACGTCTGGCGGCGACAGATGGAGGATCGCGAGCTCGTCGCCTTCACGCGCGACGAGGGCGCCGGCTTCCTGGCGCTCGTCAACTTCCCCTGGACCCGGATCCACCGCACGGCGGCGCTCCGCGCCTACGGCCTGCACTTCTCCGAGACGCGCGTCCACAACGACGTCTTCGCCCATTGGCAGAGCTTCCTGGAGTCGGAGCGCTTCATCGCCTTCAACCGCGTCGGCGTGCTCCACAAGGTCAGCGGCTCCGACCACCATCTGAACAACCAGTTCACCCGGCAGCGCTTCGACATCTTCACCGCCTTCGAGGAGGTGGACAGGCTGTTCCAGGGTCGGTCGGACCGGGCCGCTCTCCACCCCTTCTACCTCTTCTTCCGGGTGACGGTGCTCGACTGGATCCACGCGAACCTGCCCCGCGACCTGATGGCGGAATTCCAGGGCCGCGTCGCCCGCGCGTTCGCCGATTTCGACGCCGACAGCTACGCCCGCTGCCGCCGGCTCTTCGGGTCCGTCGCCGACCGGTGCGTCCGGGCCAAGCTGTCGCCGGCTTCCGTCTGGCCGATCCGGTGACGAGCACCGCCCTTCATCAAGGACCCGGACCGATGACCACCTCCGCCTTTTCCTCCGCCGGCTACTGGGACCAGCGCTATCGGGCGGGCGGCACGTCCGGAGCCGGGTCCATGGGCGTTCTCGCCCGCTACAAGGCGGCCTTCCTCAACCGGTTCGTGGCCGACAACGCGGTCGCGGGCGTGGTCGAACTCGGCTGCGGCGACGGCCAGCAGCTCGCGCTCTACGATTTCCCCGCCTACACCGGCCTCGACGTCTCGCCCACCATCGTGGCGCGCTGCCAGAGCCTCTTCGCCGGCCGGCCGGACGTCCGTTTCCTCACGACCGACCGCATCGCCGAGGTTGCGCCCGCGCCGCTCTCCATGTCGATCGACGTCATCTTCCACCTGGTCGAGGACGACGTCTTCCACCGCTACATGACCCAGCTTTTCGGCCTCGCCGAGCGCTACGTGGTCGTCTACTCCAGCAACGTCGACCTCGCCTGGCGCGACCGGCACGTCCGCCACCGCCGGCTTACCGATCACGTGCTGGCCGCCCATCCGTCCTGGTCGCTCGCCGCGCACCTGCCGAACCTCTTCCCCTACGACCCGGCGCGACCGGACGAGACGTCCTTCGCCGACTTCTTCGTGTTCCGCCGCGACCGGGCTGATCCGGTCCGCATCGCTGCGCCGGGCCTCGCGGATCTCCGCTGAACCCTACAGGACGTCCATGTCGCTCCCGCCCGTCCTCGTCTCCCTCGCGGTCATCAGCCAACGGCTTCCGGCGCTCGAATTCGTCATCGCCTCGCTGCTCGAGCAGACCTTGTCGCCCGCGAAGGTCATGCTGGCGATCTCGCCGGAGCCCTACCTCCTCGATGCCGGCGTCCGGCCCGACGACCTGCCGGCGTTCGTGCGCCGGGAGATCGAATCCGGCCGGGTGGAGCTGATGGTCGTCCCGAACATCGGCTCCTACCGCAAGCTCATGCCGGTCCTGGAGCGCGCGGCCGGGACGCCCACCTGGGTGGCGACAGCGGACGACGACGTCCTCTATCCGCCGCGCTGGCTGGAAGGCCTCTACCGGGCCGCGGCTCCCACCGGCGCCATCGCGGCCTACCGGGCGCGGGTCGCCCGGGTGGAGGACGGCCGGCTCACCCCCTACGAGAGCTGGCCTCTTCTCCATCGCGACAAGGTGGTCGACCAGACCGGCGGGCTCGGCATCTTCCCGACCGGGCGCGGCGGCGTGCTCTACCGCACAGACGCCTTCCCGAGTCTCGCCATCGTGGAAGCCCTCCGCCGCCTCGCTCCCGCCCAGGACGACCTAGCCTTCCGCGTCGCCACGCTCCTGACCCGCACGCCGGTGGTGCCCGTCCCGCCGTCCGATGCGGGAGCCGGCCACTGGGAGTTCCCGAGCGCCATGGGGCCGACCCCCGGCCTCTACGACCAGCTGAACGCCTCCGGGGCGAACGACGAAGCGCTCGCCACTCTCGCGCAGGCCGTCCGTTCGAAGCTCGACCTGCCGGCTCTCCTGACGCCGCCGGTCAGCGCGACCTCGAAGCCGGCCGTCGGCTTCTCCTTCTCCAATGCCGGCCTGACGTCCTCCCTGGAGCGCAAGCCCATGGCCGTCATGAAGGACGAACCGGCGCCGGCGATCGACCGGCCGCGCGCGGCCTCCGTTCCGGCCGGACCAAGCGAACCATCCGAAGCTCCGCTCCTTTCCATCTGCGTGCCCACCTTCAACCGCCGGGCCCTTCTGGAGCGCAACGTGACGTTCCACCTGGAGTCCTTCAGCGCGCTCGGCATACCATTCGAGATCGTCATCGCCGACGACTGCTCCACCGACGGGACGGCGGACTATCTCGCGAGCCTTTCCGGCGAGCCACGCGTTCGGGCCATTCGGCGCGCCCGAAACTCCGGCTTCCTCGACAACTACGCCTTCGTGATGCGCCGCGCCCGTGGCAAGTACGCCATCTTCCTCGGCGACGACGATCTTCTCATTCCCGAGACGGTGGTCGACTACATCGGTCGCATGGAGGCAGACCCCAGCCTCGGCATGGTCCAGGCGCCCTGGCTGATGATGGACGAGCGACCCGGCGGCGGCCCGATCGGCCCCTTCTACAGGATCCCGGGCGAGACCCGCTTCGCGCGCGGCGCCTATCAGCCCTTCCTGCAGTTCCTGTTCGACCACCACGTCTTTCCGGAATTCATGATCATCCGCCGGGACATCCTCGCCGGTTCGATCTCCTCCGCCTGCCCCTTCATATTCTGGGCCTTCCTCTACACGGCCCGGGCGCTCGCCCACGCGGACATCCTGTTCATCCCGGAACCGTTCGCCCGGGTGACCGCCGTCTCCAGCGACCCGCGCACCCAGCAGGGCAACAGCGAGACCATGTTCCAGTGGGACCGTTATCGGGGCGGCATTGAATATGTCGCCTCGCTTGCCTTCCCGGACGACCGCACACCGGCAACCGAGCGCAAGCCGCTGGTCGACCACATCAACCGGTTCATGCACATTCGCCAGAGCGTGGCGCTCAGGCTTCTCATCGGGGCCCAGCACTGGGCGGAAGCCTACATCTTGCATCACCGGCTCGCCGCCTACGGCGCAAGCCCGCTCAACCGCGCCATGCAGGACAAGGTGCGCACCGCCGCCGCTTTCGCGACCGCCGCGGAGGAGGCTGCCAGCTACGCGGCCGGCCCGGTCGTTCTCGACCCTGCCATCGACGGCGCGCTCCTGGAGGCCCTCAAGCCCGCCGTGAAGGCCCGGCTCAGCCGCGCCGCGCCGGCGGAGGCCGCCACCGTCCCCCTCGCCTTCCTGCGGCTCGATCCCGCCTTCCCGCCGGCCCTCAAGGCGGACGATGCCGTTTTCGACGTCCGGGAATATCTGGCCCAGTTCGTGTGATGTCGACAGCGGTCGGAGGCGGCCGCACCCCCTGTCTGCGGCCGGAGATGTCGCCGCCTCAACTCATTCGCTTAACCGCATATTAACTCTGTCGGTTCAGCATCCGTAAAGCATAGCGGAGGCTGACCATGAAGATCCTCGTCTGTATCCCGGCCTATCGGCAGTCGGTCAGCACGACTTGCCTCCAGAGCCTCGTCCAGCTGTTCACCAGCTTTGGCAAGTCCTACGACCACATCTCGCTGGACCTGAAGATCGCCCAGGCGACGGTGGTTCACCGGGCGCGGAATGCCTTCGCGAGCGTCACCCTGGAGGATCCGAGCTACAGCCACATGCTGCTCGTCGATCCGGACATCGGCTTCCGGCCGAGCCTGCTTGAACGCATGCTCGCCTTCGACGAACCGGTCGTCGGCGCCACCTATCCGACCGGCGCGCTCAACCGCGACGCCTTCGCCGAACGGGCTCGCGAGGTCTCCACCGGCGCCGAGGCGGAGATCTGCGCACTCGACTACGCCGGCGGCGGCGATGCCGTGATGCTTTCCGACAACCCGGCCGAGCAGGGCGCCAAGGACCTGATCCTGCGCAACGGCTTCATGCGCGTCGCCCGGGTCGGCAACGACCTCCTCCTCGTCCGCCGCGACGCCCTGGAGCGGATCCACGACGCCTATCCGGAGCTCTACCTGCCGAACGGCGCCGAGCCCTACCGCCAGTTCGGCATCACCGGCCCGGTCCTGCAGGCGTTCGACCCCATGACCGAGGCCCCGACCGGCCTCTTCGGCGACGAGGACGCGTTCGCCCAGCGGTGGGCCGCCACCGGCGGCGATCTCTGGGCCTGCTTCGTGGAGCCGGTCCAGCGGCGGGTGGAGGACACCATCGCCGGCCACTTCCTCACCAAGCTGCAGTTCGGCCACGTCTGAGACGCCATCCACTCCGAAGCATCCCGCCCGCCGGCGGAGGAGCCAGCCATGCGTATCCTGATCGGGTCCCCGACCGCCGACGGCGACGTGGAACTCTCCTACTGCAGCGCCCTCCTGACGCTCGTCGGCACCTTCATGCGGACGCGGCCGGACATCACGTTCGAGCTCGACATGCCGCAGGGCCGCGATATCGCTGGCGCCCGCGACCGGCTCGCCAACAAGGTCCTCGACGAGCCGGACTACACCCATCTCCTGTTCGTCGACGCCGACATGGGCTTTCGCCCGGCCCTCATCGAGACCCTGATCAAGGCCGACAAGCCGATCATCGGCACCATCGCGCCCCAGCGGCACCGGGATCTCGACCTTCTGCGCGAAATGCACGGCACCTACCAGAACGGCATGCTCGCCGAGGTCTGCGCCGCCAGCTACACGCCCGGCCTCGACTCCCTCGCGCCCGAGCGCATGCTCGACGGCGAGGGCAGCCTCGGCCTGATCCAGGCCCGCCAGACCGGCGCCGGCATCCTGCTCATCCGCCGCGACGCCCTGGAGATCATGCGCCTGCGCTGCCCGCAACTGACGCTCACCCAGCCGAGCGCCGGCAGGCCGGCCGGCTTCACGCGCTTCTTCGCCCCGCGGCGCGGCCCGGAGGGCGTCCTCCTCGGCGAGGACCTGTCCTTCACCAGCCGCTGGGTGGACGAGTGCCACGGCGACCTCTGGGTCGCCGCCGACGCCATCATCACCCACGCCGGCACCCGCGTCGTCACCGGCAACTACGACCTGCGGCAGAAACTGGTCGGCGCCCGCTGACCCGCCCCTTTCCGGAAGCGATCCCGATGGCCATCCTGTTCGGCACCCCCAATTCGCGCGGCCTCATCTCGACCGTGCACTTCCAGATGGTGGTGGCGACGATCGACCATCTCCGGCGAAAGCGCCCGAACCAGCCGGTGGTGCATAAGATCGCCAACGGCTCGCTGATCGGCTTCTGCCGCAATGCGCTCGCCAGCCACGCCCTCGCCGATCCGTCCGTCAGCCATCTCCTGCTCGTCGACCCGGACATGTCGATCCCGGCCGACGTGGTCGACCAGATGCTCACCTTCGACAAGCCCGTGGTCGCCTGCCCCTACCCGACCCGCGACTGGAACCGCCAGGCTTTCGCCGAGGCCGCCCGGCGCGTCGACGACGCCTCCCTGGCCGAGGCCTGCGCCGCCACCTACGTGGGCGGCGACGAGGACCTCGTCATGGCGCCCGGGCCGAACGGCCCGCAGCCGGTCTCCCGCGGCGCCTTCGCGAAGGTGAGGAGCTGCGGCGCCGGCGTCCTCCTGATCCGCCGCGACGCCCTGGAGCGCCTCGCCGCCAAGCGGCCGGACATCGTCATCCGCGAGAAGCGCAACGACTACGCCAAGCTCGGCTACGAGGGCGACGTCATCATCGAGTGCTTCGAGCACGCCTCCGTCCGCCGCTCCGACGAAGTGGCGGAAGGCGCCGCCTTCGCGCGCTTCTGGACCGAGGACTGCGGCGGCGAGATCTGGACCCACATGGAGGCGCCCGTGTCGCGCTTCTCCGAGTACCGGTTCGTCGGCCACTTCGCCAGCAAGCTCCGCCTCGGCTTCCTCTGATCGCCGGGAGGCCGTCCATGGCAGCGACCCGAATCCTGATCGCCACGCCCACCGCGAACGGCGAAGTCTGCGCCGACTACTGCGCCACCGTCGTGCAGCTGAAGGATCACTTCGCCGCCCACCGGCCGGATGTCGCCTTCGACGTCGATTTCATCGAGACCTACGACCTGCGCCTCGTGCGCAACGTCTTCGCCTCCAAGGTGCTGAACGATTCCTCGATCAGCCATCTCCTCTTCTTCGACAGCGACATGGGCTTCTTCCCCGGCCTCGTGGAGAAGATGCTCGACAGCGGCAAGCCCGTGGTCGGCGTCGTCTCGCCGGCCCGCGCCCTCAAGGGCCCCGCCTTCGTCGACATGGCCCGCCGCTTCGCCGACGTGCGCATCGTGGAGATCTGCGCCAACGAATACATCCCGAACAAGGAGGCGTTTCGCGTCGGCGTCGACCGGGAGGACGGCAGCACCCCGGTCCTCGTCGCCCACGAGGGCTCGCTCGCCCCGGTCAGCCGCTGCGGCACCGGCATCCTGCTGATCCACCGCTCGGTCTTCGAGACGCTCGCCGACCGTCTGCCCGACATCGTCGACCGCGACGCCCCTCGCGCCGCCGCCGCCATGGGCCTCTCCGGCGCCTATCTGCGCTGCTTCGACCCGGTCCCCGACGTCGGCCCGGTCACACTCGGCGAGGACTACGCCTTCTGCCGCCGCTGGACCGACTGCGGCGGCGAGATCTTCGTCGTCATCGACGAGTTCGTCTTCCACGTCGGCCCCGCCCGCCAACCCGGCAAAGGCTCCGCCCGCTACAAATACCGCCGCGCCACCGGCCCCTGACCCCGCGCCACCGGTCCGTGCCGACCCCCACCGGCGCCCGACCCCGCGCCACCGGCCCATGCCGCCCCGCGCCACCGGCGCTTGACGCAGCGTGACCGGTACCGGGCGACCTGCCACCAGCCCCCCCGCCGGCCGCCTGGCCTCTCCGCCCGCCCCAGCCCCCCGCCGGTCGCCTGGCTACTCCGCCCGCCCCAGCCACCGCCGGCCGCCTAGCGCCTCCGCCGCCCCAGCCACCGCCGGCCGCCTGGCGTCTCCGCCGCCCCAGCCACCGCCGGCCGCCTGGCGTCTCCGCCGCCCCAGCCACCGCCGGCCGCCTGGCGTCTCCGCCGCCCCAGCCGTCATGGTCCGCGCACGCGGACCACCCACGCATTTCTCCCGCCGCCCACCCGGCGTGACCACCCCGCGCTCCCTCCGGCGTCCGGCCCCCCCTCCCCGTCATCCCGGCGAAAGCCGGGATCCAGCCGACGGCGGCCACCTCTCCCCGCCCCGGCAATCTCCACCCCATCCAGTTGGATCCCGGCCTCAGCCGGAATGACCGGCGTCGAGCGCGCACGCGGCACACACTCCCCACCACGCCCGCGCCAAACACTCCCGCCCGGCCGCCTGGCGTCTCCGCCCGCCCCAGCCGTCATGGTCCGCGCACGCGGACCACCCACGCATTTCTCCCGCCGCCCACCCGGCGTGACCACCCCACGCCCCCTCCGGCGTCCGCCCCCCTCCCCGTCATCCCGGCGAAAGCCGGGATCCAACCGACGGCGGCCACGTCTCCCCGCCTTGCCAATCTCCACCCCATCCGGTTGATCCCAGCCTCAGCCGGAATGACGGCGTCGAGCGCACATGGCACCCCCGCGACCCGCCCCCGGCCAGGGCCCAAGCCGCCGACCAGGCGTGATCACCTCACGCGTCCCCCGCCGCCCGCCTTTCCCCACTCCACCCCGACCGCTTTTCCCGCACACCCGCCCCCACCCACTCACCCCTCCCCTCGCATGTGTTGCAAAACGCAACTCAATCTGCATTCGCCATGGTTGATCAAGTATCACCGGCAAACCGCCCATAGTTAACGGTTCCATTTCCTTAACCTAAACGCCCCATTCACAGTAAACGTCGCAAGGTAAACAGCAATACCGCCTTAACCTACACACGACTTAACTATATATATTCAGATGTCATTACGGATCGTCGGGCCAAATGGTCGTGCTCCTCAGGACGAGGAGTGTATCGAAGACCAGAAAGGACCTTGGCTATGGCCAACGTGACGATTTCGACCGGCGTCCGCGCGAACCTCATCTCGCTCCAGCAGACCGCCAACATGATGTCGGAGACCCAGAACCGTCTCGCCACCGGCAAGAAGGTCAACTCCGCCCTCGACAACCCGAACTCCTTCTTCACCGCCGCGGGTCTCAACGACCGCGCCAGCGACCTTTCCACCCTTCTGGACGACATGGGCCAGGCGGTGCAGACGCTGAAGGCGGCCGACGAGGGTATCAAGAGCATCACCAGCCTGGTCGAGGCCGCCAAGGCCAAGGCCAACCAGGCGGCGCAGAGCTCGTCCAACACCGACCGCGCCAAGTTCGCCGGCGAGTACAACGAGCTCCTGACCCAAATCCAGGGCATCGCCAAGGACTCCGGCTACAAGGGCAAGAACCTCCTCGACGGCGACAGCCTCTCGGTGACGTTCAACGAGAAGGTCGGCACGGAGAAGAACTCGCTGTCCATCTCCGGCGTCAGCTACGCCGCGGACGGCGCTCTGTCGCTCACGGAAGTGGCCGACGGCGGCTGGGATACCGGTGACACCGGCGACGCGGCGATCGAGGACACCCTCAGCTCGCTCACCAACGCGCTCACCAGCCTGCGCACCCAGGCGTCCACCTTCGGTACCAATCTCACCGTCGTGGAGAACCGCCAGAACTTCACCAAGAACATGATCAACACCCTCCAGGAGGGTGCGGACTCCCTGGTGAACGCCGACAGCAACGAGGAAGGCGCCAAGCTTCTGGCCCTGCAGACCCGCCAGAGCCTCGCTTCGACGGCCCTGTCGCTCGCCTCGCAGGCCGAGCAGAACGTGCTGCGCCTCTTCTGAGGTTACCGAAGACTTAAACGACGCTCGCGAACGACCAGGCCGGCGGGGTTTTCTCCGCCGGCTTTTCCGTGCGCAATATATTCAGGTTCACGACTTCTTAGGGTTAAGCCCCCAGTATCGACGCAGCCGCCCAGAATGAGGCGGTCGACGTACCTAGAATGGGGACCATCACATGTCAGTCACTCTCGCCGCGGGCGTGCGCGCCAACCTTCTGGCGCTGCAGCAGACCTCGAGCCTTCAGGAGGTTGTGCAGAACCGTCTCGCCACGGGCAAGAAGGTCAACTCGGCCCTCGACAACCCGGGCAACTACTTCACGGCCGCGGCCCTCAGCGATCGCGCCAACGACCTGAACACGCTGCTCGACGACATGGGCCAGGCGGTCCAGACCCTGAAGGCGGCGGACGAAGGCATCAAGGCGATCCAGAAGCTGGTGGACTCGGCCAAGGCCAAGGCCAACCAGGCGCTCGCGAGCGCGTCGTCCACCGACCGCGCCACGTTCGCCAGCGAGTACAACAACCTGCTCAGCCAGATCACCGACATCGCGGAGGACTCCGGCTACAAGGGCAAGAACCTGCTCAAGGGCGACAGCCTGAAGGTGATCTTCAACGAGCGCACGGGCGAAGCCCAGAACTCGCTGACGATCTCGGGCGTCAGCTACACCGACGTGTCGAACCTGTCCCTGACCGCCGTCGCCGATCCGTCCGCCGACTGGGCGACCGGCACCACCGGCGACACGGCGATCAACGATACGATCGACTCGCTGAACTCGGCGCTGACCAACCTGCGCACCCAGGCGTCCACCTTCGGTACCAACCTCTCCAGCGTGCAGATCCGCCAGGACTACACCAAGTCCATGATCAACACCCTGCAGACCGGTGCCGACAAGCTGACCCTCGCCGACCAGAACGAGGAAGGCGCCAAGCTGCTCGCCCTCAATACGCGCCAGCAGCTGTCCTCGACCGCCCTCTCGTTCGCCAGCCAGGCCGACCAGAACGTCCTGCGGCTCCTCGGCTGAGGCCGGAAAAGACCAGGGCGGCGCCCGCAACCGCGGCGCCGCCCGGCACCTTCGACACGGGGTGGAGCGGCGACGCTCCGCCCCTTTTTTCGTGCCGCTCCCGTTGTCCCCAAGGGGAATGCCCGGCCTTAAGGGTTCGTTAACCCATCGCGCATCAAACATGGTTATCGAGCCGTTAATGCCGAAGGCCGGGACCCTGCCATGACCGAAGTCGGACTGACCCGCGCGACGCGCGACAACCTCCTGTCCATGCGCACCGCCGTCGAGCAGGCCCGCATCGCCGGAGAGCGGGTCGGCAGCGGCAAGAAGGTCAATTCCGCCATCGACGACCCGAGCGCCTTCTTCTCCGCGCGCTCGCTCAGCGACCGCGCCGCCGAACTCACCCGCATCGTCGAGCATCTCGGCCAGGGCGTGCAGGTGGTGAAGGCCGCCGACAACGGCATCACGTCCATGCAGAAGATGCTGGACGCCGCCTCGGCGCTGGTCACCCGGGCGAGCGAAAGCCTCAGCGCCTTCGACCGGGCCGAGCTCGCCCAAACCTTCAACCAGGCGCTCGCCGACATGGAGGGCCTCGCCAAGGACTCCGGCTACCAGGGCAAGAACCTCCTCGCGGGGGAGGGCAACGACCTGAAGCTCTATTTCAGCGACGACCGGGTCGACGCCCTGGAGATCCTCGCGGTCGACTACACCGACCTCGCCGGCCGGCTCGGCCTGCCGCGCCTGGACGAGGGCAAGATCGGCCGCACCACGCTCGATCTCCAGTCCGGCGGCGTGCCGCTCACGTCGAGTGATCCGCTCGTCGCCGCGTCGGACCTCTTCGCCGAGGGCGACGAGATCACCGCCACCGATTCCGACGGCAACGTCCTTGCCTCCATCACGGTCACGTCCTCCACCACCGTGACCGACCTCACCCGCGCCTTCACCAGGCTCGACGTCGGCATCCGGGCGAGCTTCACCGACGGCAAGCTCACCTTCGAGGCGGTCGCCGACGTCACCCTCGCCTCCTCCGGCGTCGGCGGCACGTCCACCCTCGGCACCATCCCGGGCGAGAAGGGCAGCTGGTACGACGCCGCCAGCCCCGAGACCCTGGTGCCGGCCATGAAGGACGCGCGCGAGACCCTGCGCCTCGACGCCACCACGTTCGGCATGAATCTAACGATCCTTCAGAACCGGGAAAGCTTTATGAAAGGGTTCGCCGGTACGCTCGTCAGCGGCTCGGAAACCCTGACGGCGGCCGACAAGGAGGAGGAGGCCGCGAACCTCCTCGCCCTGCAGCTGAGGCAGCAGTTTTCGGCGAACGCGCTCACCATCTCCAGCGAGGCGGACCAGGGCGTCCTCCGGCTTCTGGGATGATCGGCGTCGTTCAGCCCCAGAAAGGGGACGGACCATGGCTCTGAAGGTTGAACTGAAGCCCGGCGAGCGGATCATCATCGGCGAGTCGGTGATCACGAACGACAATCAGCGCACGCGTCTCTTCATCGAGGGCAACGCTCCGATCCTCCGCGAGAAGGACATCCTCACCGCCAAGACCGCCGACAGCCCGGCAAAGCGCATCTATCTCGCCGTCCAGCTCATGTATTTGTCAAAGGAAGTGACCAAGTTCCAGGACGAATACTTCCAGTTTGTGCGCGACATTATTGAAGCAGCCCCCAGCGCAATACCTTATGTTACGCGCATCAGTAATAATATCTTAAGCAACTCGCTGTACAAAGCACTGAAAGAAGCCCGCGCCCTCATCGAGTACGAGCAGAAGCTGATCAGCCATGTACAACCAGGTAGCGCAAGCGTACCAGCGGACCCAGCAGACGACGGCAAACCCGCGTGAACTGGAGGCCTCCCTGCTGATCAAGGCCGCCGCTAGGCTGCAGTCGGTGCGGGACAACTGGGACAACGGCCGCGCCGACCTGGACGAGGCGATCACCTTCAACCGCAAGCTCTGGACCATCCTGGCCACCTCGGCGACCCGCGCCGACAATCCGCTGCCCCAGGAGGTCAAGACCAACGTCGCCAACATGGCGGTGTTCATCTTCAGCCATTCCATGCGGATCCTCTCCGACCCGAAGCCGGAAAAGCTGACCTCCCTCATCTTCATCAACGCCAACATAGCCGCCGGCCTCCGCGGCTCCGCCGGCTGAGCCGAGCGCGGCGGCGGATCGACCGGTCGAGGCGCAATCGGCGACAGCGGATCGAAATGCTGCGCAGGCTGCGGTAGTGGATCGCAGGCTGAAGCGCGGGTGGCGGTAGCGGATCGTTGGCTGCGGTGCCGGGCGGCGGTAGCGGATCGCAGGCTGCTGCGCGAGCGGCATCAGCGGATCGACAGGCCGGCGCCGAGTCCCGGCCCCTTCCCCACCCTCCACCGTCGTGGTTCGCGCAGGCCACCCATGCATCCCCCGCCGGCCCAAATGCGCGAATGGTCGGCCCCAAGGCCGGCCATGACCGTAGTCCTGTCGCGCGGCAGGTCACGCACTCCCCGGCAGGTCACGCCCTTTCCGTCATCCCGGCGAACGCCGGGATCCAGCCGACACCTGCCAAATCTCGACCCGTCGGCGGTTTCCATCCCGTTCGGTTGGATCCCGGCTTTCGCCGGGATGACGGCGTTGGACCGTCAAGTCACGCCCGTGCCTGTCAGACCCCACGTCCAGCCGGCCCGCAGCCTCCGCGACCGGCCCGCCGCATCCGCCCCACCCATCCCTTAGAGATAGTTCACCAGCGACAGCTGCGAGATCCGCGCGGTGGCCTGGTAGCTCGCCTCCATCCGGGTGCGCAGCGCCAGGATCTGCGCCGCCACCTCCTCCATGGTGACGCCCTCCACGCCGTCCACCATGTCGAGCATCACGCTCTTGTTCACCTGGTGCCGCTCCTTGGCGTCGGTCGCCACCTTGGCGGCCACGGCGATTTCGGCGTGCACGTCGGCCGGGCTCACCGCCTCGCCGTCGAAGGCGAGCGCGTCGCGGGAGCGTTCCATCAGCGCCTGGTAACGCGCGCCGTCGTTCGTCTCGGCGGCGTCGAACTCCGCCACCGCCACCGTGGCGAGCGACTGCACCAGCGTGCGGAAGGCCTCCTCGTTGGCCCGCGCCCCGTAGGCGATGTCCACGTTGGTGTCGATCCTGGCCTTCACGTCGTTTCGCGGCTGCGTCGTCGGGTCCCCGTCCACCACCGGGTTGTTGGAGCCGCGGTACCACTGCACCGTGTCCCCCGTCGTCGCGTCCCGCAGCCCGGTCGCGCTCGCCAGGTCCGCCGGATCGGTCGAGGCGGCGTCCACCCGCTTCGGCATCGCGCCGCCATAGGTGTCGAAGAACTCCCGGCCGGCCTGCACGGCCGAGGCGGCCGAAAGGTCGCTCTTCGCCGTCTGGCGGATCTTGCGCGTCAGCACGTCGTTGAAGTTCGCCGCCGTGGTGTCCGGATCCCCGCCGATCGCGAATTCCCCGTCGCCCGGCGGATCCGCCGTCGTCGCCGTCAGGGTGATCGACGACGAGGTCCCGTCCGGGTTCGTCAGCGACAGCCGGAACGTGTCGCCCGCCGAGGGCGGCGTCCCGGAGAAGGTCACGGCGAGCCCGGTCGTCTCGTCGCCCGCCACCGTCGTGCCGGCGAGGTCGTTCTCGAACGACGCGATCTTGAACCCGAACACGTCCGACGGCGGGTCCTGCAGCCCCAGGGTCGCGGTCGGTCCCGCCACCGAAGGCTCCAGCCGCCCCATCCCCTGCACGCCGAGGTCCGCCACCAGCCGGTCCTCCGTCACCCGGCGCAGGCCGTAGCGGCTGCCGTCGCCCTCCAGCATGGTGTTGAGGTCCACGACCGGCCGCGTCTCCGCGTCCGTTCCGGCGAACAGGTAGCGCCCGTCCGCCTGCGCGTTCAGGAGGCCGATCACCTCGTCGAGGCCGATGCGAGCCACCTTCTGGGCGTCGGTCTTGCCGTCCTGGCGCAGCACGTAGGAGTTCGGGTCGATGGCCGAGCGGATGTCGTTCGGCACTGCCGACAGGCGCGTCATGGTGCTGTCCATCAGCTTCACGCGCAGGCCCACCATGTCGACGGTGGAGGTGTAGCTCTCCACCTCGGCCACCCGCGCCCGGAACGACACCGACAGCGACCGCTGCGCGCCGAGCCCGCCGTAGGTGTCGGCCTTCTTGCCGCTGCCGAGCTGCTGCTGCAGCGTCTCCAGATCGCCGCGCATCCTCGTCAGCTGCGCGAGCGTGGTGCGGAGAGCCACATTGTTGATCGCCATGGGCGTCGTCCTTCAGAAGCGGGCGGGTCCGGCGCGCCGTGGGGCGCGGCGTCAGATCCGCATCAGGGAATCCAGCATCTCGCGGGCGGCCGTCAGCACCCGCGCGTTGGCCTGGTAGGCGGTCTGGAGCTCGATCAGCTGGGCCATCTCGGCGTCCATGTCCACCTTCCGGCTGTCCTCGTAGCGTTCGGCCAGGTTGTTGGTCACGATGTCCTGGCCCTCCTTCACGGCGAGCGCGTTCTCCGCCGAGGCGCCCTGCACGGCGATGATCTGGCGGATGAACTGCTCCGTGCTGCCGGAGAAGGGCGAGGTCTCCGTGCCGACGCCCGTCGACGGCGAGAAGGTGAAGCTGAGGCCCGTGAAGGCGTCCAAGAGCGCCCGCGGCCGCGTATTGTCGCTCGCCGAGGTCTCCGGCGTCATCTTCACCAGATAGGCCGGGTCCGCCTTCACGGTCGGGTTGATGGCGATCCGCTGAGCGTAGCCCGTCTTCTGGCTCCGCCCCTCGTTGAGGCCCGTGTAGACCCCGTCCGCCGTGCCGGTGTCGATGAAGAGCTGCAGCGTCGCGTCGCCCGACTGCAGGCCAGGCGACGTCACGGACGCGGTCGCCGACGTCACGTCGATCTCCCCGCCCGGCCCGTCGTCGTAGACGCTCACCGTCGTGCCGTCCGACTCCATGGCGAGATCCGGCATCGCCGATCCGATCGCCGCGATGATGTCGTCGATGGACTGGGTGGCGTCGATCGCCACCACCGTGTCGTTCGGGTCCGCCGTGAAGCTGCCGTCGAGCGCGGTCGCCCCGTTGGTGCCCACGAAGGTGACGCTGCGCTTCTCGCCGGCCACCGTGTAGCTCACCTGGAAGGTGCTGCCCTCGGTGAAGTTCCTGAGGTCGACCGAAAACCCCTCCTGGCCGCTGCCGTTGGTCACCGCCGTGCCCGGGTCGTTCCGGTTGCCGACCGCGAACGTCAGCTTCTCCGCCAGCTCGTCCAGCTGCGCCTGCGCGGCCACCAGCGTCTCGTCGCGCAGCTGCCGGTAGGCCGCGATGCTGCCCGACCGGAACGCCCCGGAGGCGAACAGGTCCACCCCGTTCGAGCCGAGGCCCGACAGCGTCACGGTGCCGAGCGTCCGCTCGTCCGGGTTCGTGGACCAGCGCGACTGGGGCGCCACGTCGCCCCGCTCGTCGAAGCTCAGGATCGCCGGCCGGTCGTCGTAGAGCAGCTGGCCCGCGCCCGTGTAGATGGCGACGCCCCCGTAGGGCTGTTCCTCCACCCGGATGTCCATCAGCTTGGCCAGCCGGTCGATGGCCGCGTCCCGCTGGTCCATCACGCCGGCGGTGCTCTGGTTGGAGGCCCCGAGCGTGATGACTTGGGCGTCGAGTTCGGTGATGCGTTGAAGAAGGTCGTTCGCCTCGCTCACCGCCGCACCGATCGACTGCTCCGCGTCCGTCCTAAGGGTCTGGATGTCCGTGGAAAAGCTCCGCAGCCGCGTCGCGATGGTCTCCACCGCCGCGGCCGCCTCGATCCGCCCCGCCCGGTCTTCCGGCGAGGTGGCGAGCGCCTCGAGTGTCTTCTTGAATTCGTTGAACACCGCGTCGAGCGAGTTGGGATTGTCCGGCCCGCCCAGCATCTCGTCCAGCCGCTGCAGGCTGTCCGACCGCACGCTGGCGTATTCGGCATTCGCCGCGCTCGTGCGCCACTGCCGCTGCACGAAGAGGTTGAGCTCGCGCTTGACCGTGTCGGCCTTGACGCCGATCGTCTCGCCGCCCGCAACCTGCGCCGACGTGGTGTGCACGCGGCGGCTGTAGCCGGTGGAGCCCGCGTTGGCCACGTTGCCGGCGGTCACCTCCAGGCCGGACTGGCTGGCCTTCAGGCCCATCAGGGCGATGTTGAGCGCTGCTCCGATACCCATGGCGGTTGTACTCGTTCACGAGATGACGGCCGGCGCCGGATCGGGCGGCGCCGGCCCTTGTTCGGCCGTTACCGGATGATGTTGAGCACGTCGCTCATCATCTGGTCGGCGGTGGAGATGACGCGCGAATTGGCCGAGAACGCCTGCTGGGTGACGATCAGCTTGGTGAACTCCTCGCCGATGTCCACGTTGGAGCTCTCCAGCGCCGAGCCGACGATCGAGCCCGTGGCGTCGGAGATCGGGGGGCCGCTCTCCTTGGTCTCGATGTAGGCGCCGCCGTCCACCGGCCGCAGCCAGGCCTCGCCGGCGAACGAGCGCAGCGGGATCTGGTAGATGTCCAGCGTCTTGCCGTTCGAGTAGTTGGCCGTGATCCGGCCGCCGTCGCTGATCGACACGTCCACGAAGCTGCCGGACGGCACGCCGTCCTGGGTCAGCTGGCGCACCCGGGCGGAGCCGTTCTCGTCCGCATATTGGGTGATGCCGGTGGTGCCGTGCTGCAGCCGCATGGTGGCGAAGGTGGAGCCGTCCACCGTGAGATCGGCGATGTCCACCTGGCCCGACGCCGGCTCGACCATCTGGCCGTCCGCGTCGAACTCGTAGGTCTGGTCGACCGCGCTCCACATCTGCTCGCCGGTCGCGGCGTCGCTGTCGCTCTTGTAGTAGAGCTGCCACTGGGTGTTCTCGCCGTCGGCCGTGGTCAGCTTGGCCCAGCGGAACTGGACGTTCAGCGGCTGCCCGGTCGAGTCGTAGATCGTCACCGTCTGGCCGGAGATCGTGTTGTTCACGAAGGCGGTGTTGTTCTCCGCCAGCAGGTCGTCGCCTTCCGGCGCGGTGTCCCAGGTCTCCGTCGTCGGCACCTTCGGCAGGTTCAGCTTGTACTCGATCACCGAGGTCGCCGACGCCGGATACTCGTCGTTGCCGATCCGGATCACTTCCGGCGTGTCGCCGATGGCGTTGCCGGTGGTCTGGTCGATGGAGAGGCCCGTCAGGTAGTGGCCGGCGCCGTTCACCAGGTAGCCTTCCCGGTCCAGCTGGAAGTCACCGCGCCGGCTGTAGAGCGGCGTCGCGTCGAACACCGAGGAGCCGTCCACCTCGCCGCTCTTGTCCCGGACGACGAAGTAGCCCGCACCCTTCACGCCCATGTAGGTGGCCGTTCCGGAGCTCTCGATGCCGCCCTGGGAGGACAGGGTCGACCGGGCGCTCGCCCGCACGCTGCCGGCGGTCATGTTCTGCGGCTTGTTCGACGAGCCCTGGATCATGTCCTGGAAGCTCGTGTCCGTCCGCTTGTAGGCGGTGGTCTGGGAGTTGGCGATGTTGCCGGAGATGTTCTCGAGCGCGAACGACTGCGCGTTGAGACCGCTCACCGACTTGTTCATTGCAGAGAGGATACCCACGATCGTTTTCCTCTGGTGGACGCACGTCGGGCCCGAAACGCCGGACCGTCGGACAGGTCAAGCGCAAGCCGCATGCCAGTCTACGAACGCCTAAAATCCCAGGCTTTGCAAAGGCTTGAGCGTCCCTTATAGTTTCGGTTGTGTTAACGTCTCGGCACCTTGCGCCGCGCCCGGCAAGTTCTGCCCGGTCAACCCTGGACCCGGCAGATCCGGCCCGCCCGGCGTCGCGTCCGCGTCCGCCCGCCACGGCGCGTCGGCTTGATCCGGCCGGCCCGGCCCCCTACCCTGCCGGCCACCTTCGGCGGCCCTCCTCCGGGCCGCGTCCAGCAGGGATGATCGGATGCGTTTCCAGGGCACGACGGACTATGTGGCGACCGCGGACCTCACCATGGCGGTCAACGCCGCCATCACCCTGGAGCGGCCCCTCCTCGTCAAGGGCGAGCCCGGCACCGGCAAGACCGTCCTCGCCCGCGAAGTCGCCCGGGCGCTCGGCGCGCCCTTCATCGAATGGCACGTGAAGTCCACCACCAAGGCCGCCCAGGGCCTCTACGAGTACGACGCCGTCTCGCGCCTGCGCGACAGCCAGCTCGGCGACCCGCGCGTCGCCGACATCGCCAACTACATCCGCAAGGGCAAGCTCTGGGAGGCGTTCGAGAGCCCGGTCCGCCCGGTGCTCCTCATCGACGAGATCGACAAGGCCGACATCGAGTTCCCGAACGACCTCCTGCTCGAGCTCGACCGCATGGAGTTCTTCGTCTACGAGACCGGCCGCACCGTAAAGGCGGCCCGGCGCCCCATCGTCATCATCACGTCCAACAACGAGAAGGACCTGCCGGACGCCTTCCTGCGCCGCTGCTTCTTCCACTACATCCGCTTCCCCGACCGGGAGACCATGGAGGCCATCGTGGCCGTCCACTACCCGGACCTGAAGAAGCGCCTGCTCCAGGAGGCGCTGTCGGTCTTCTTCGACGTCCGCGCCGTCCAGGGCCTGAAGAAGCGCCCGTCCACGTCCGAACTGATCGACTGGATCAAGCTCCTCGTCAACGAGGATGTGGACCCGGAGACCCTCCGCGCCAAGGACGCCAGGACCGCGATCCCGCCGCTCCACGGCGCCCTCCTGAAGAACGAGCAGGACGTCCACCTGTTCGAACGCCTCGCCTTCATGGCCCGCCGCGAAGGCCGCTGACGCCGTGACGCCGAGCGCTCGCCTCGCCGTCGCCCTTGTCGGTCGGGACCGCCCATGCGCATCGCCCCATCCATCGCCCCCGCACTCCGTACCCACGCGATTGTCGCGGCGATCCGAGCGAGGACCGGCTGATGCCCATCCGACCCGCCACCGCCGCTGACGTTCCCCGCATCGAGGCGATCGTCGCCGAGGCCTACGCCCTTTACGTCCCTCGCATCGGCAAGCCTCCCGCCCCCATGCTCGCCGACTACGCCGCCCACGTCGCCGCCGGCCAGGTCCATGTGCTGGAGGAAGCCGGCGCGATCCTCGGCGCCGTCGTGTTCTGGCCCGAGCCCGACCACCTCTACCTCGACATGGTCGCCGTCGACCCCGCCGCGAAGGGCCGCGGCTTCGGCCGCCGTCTCGTCACCCACGCGGAAGCCGAAGCCCGCCGTCTCGGACGTCCGGAGGTCCGGCTCAACACCAACGCCCGCATGACCGAAAACCTCACCCTCTACCCCCGCCTCGGCTACCACGAGACCGCCCGCCGCCACCACGAGGGCTACGACCGGGTATTCTTCGCCAAGCCATTGACCTGAAAAGGTTCGACCCCGCCCACCGCACGCTGCCGAGCCACGCCGCCTGCCCCGCCAACGGCACGGCCCTGAGGCAAGCCACCGACCCCGCCCACCGCCAGGCCCCAAGCCAAGCCACCGACCCGACATCGTCTTGCCGCCCGAACCGTCACCCCGGCGAAAGCCGGGGCCCAACCGCCGGAGCCATCACTCTCACCGCTCTGGTCGCGCCTACGGAAGGCCGGATCCCGGCGCCCACCGGGATGACGACCGCGCGACCGGGCCGCCGCCTCGGCCTCTTTCATCCCCCGAGACCCCGCCCCCGTCACCGGTCCCCCGGCCCGTCCTCGCCTTTGTCGCTCTTCGGCAGCAGCCCGCCCATCACGTCCGAGATCCCCGGCCGCGGCGCCTCCAGGAACGGCAACGGGCGGCAGACCTCGATGGCGGCGAGGCCCACGCGCGCCGTCAGCAGCCCGTTCACCACGCCCTCGCCGAGCCGCGCCGACAGGCGCGCCGCCAGCCCGTGGCCGACGATCTGCTGCACCAGCCCGTCGCCGATCGCCATCCCGCCGGTCACGGCCAGATGGGTCAGCACGTGGCGCGTCAGCGACAGGAAGCCGATCAGCCCCGGCCGGCCGCCGTAGAGGTCCGCGAGCTTGCGGATGAGGCCGAGCACGGCCACGAGCACGAAGACGATGTCCACCACGGCGCGCGGCGACACGGCCGTCACCACCGACACCCGCTTGGCGGCGTCCGCCACCAGCCGGCGCGCCGTGTCGTCGAACGGCTGCACCAGGTCGTGCTCGGCCAGCACCAGGAGGTCGCGCCCGTCGATCACCTCGTCGAGGTGCCGCTTCATGGCCCGGCGGCCCTTCGCCGTCTCCGGCCGGTCCGCGTAGAAGCCGGCCAGTTCCTCGGCCACCGCCGCCGCCTCGGCGCCGTCGTCCTTGGCGGCCGCCAGCGCGGCCCGCTCGCGCAGGGCGTCGATCCGGCGCACGCGCGCCACGCCCACCACCTCGCGCACGATCACGGCGCCCGCCGCCAGCCCCGCCAGCGCGGCGAGCCCCAGCGCCACCCAGCCGAGGAGATCGTTGCGGGCGAACAGGTCGCGCACCAGCTGGTCCACCCAGAGGCCGACCGCCAGCGAGATCAGCGCGCCGAGCGCGCCCCAGAACACCTTGCCCCAGCCGAAGCTCTTGCGCTTCGGCACCGGCGGGCCGGGGATGCCCACGTCCTCCGGTTCCGGCTCCACCACCACCCGCGCCGTCCGCGGCACCGGCGCGCCGTCCCGGGAGACGGCGACGTCCTCGTCGCCGATCCGGAAGGCTGTCGGCCGGCGGGTGGGGCCTTTCATGCCAGCTTGTCTCCGATCAGGAAGTCGAGCGCCCGGTCGAGCCGGATGTGCGGCAGCGACAGGGTCGTCCCCTCGGCGGTCGTCTCCAGCTTCGGCGGCCGGAAGCGCAGGAAACGCAGCTCCGGCACCAGGGTTTCGGTGGCCGCCCGTCGCGCCGCCGCGCTTCCGACGGATGCATCATCTGGAATTGAATTGTGAACCCGTTCGAACAGAACGTCAGGATCCTCCGGCAAGTCGCCGGGGAACAACGCGATCTCCTCGGTCCCGCCATAGCGGCGACCGTCGAACACCTCGCCCTCCTGCGGCACGCCGAGGATGCATTCCAACGGCTCGCCGTTGCGCCGCACCGTCGCCTCGCGGGTCGCCCGCACGGCCGCGATCGCCCGCACGTCCACCTCCGCGCCCGCGAACGAGGCCCGCGCCACCGCCGCGTCGAGCAGCCGGCCCAGGATCGCCTCCAGCCGGTCGTGGCTGGTGTGGTGCAGATGGTCCGCCTTGGTGGCGGCGAACAGGATGCGGTCGATCCGCCGGGTCACCACCGAGCTCAGCCACGACGACCGCCCCGGCCGGAAGCTCGCCAGGATCTCGGCGAGCGCCGCCTCCAGGTCCAGCACCGCCGCCGGTCCGGCGTTCAGCGCCGCCAGCACGTCGACGAGCACCACCTGCCGGTCCAGCCGCGCGAAGTGGGTGCGGAAGAAGGGCCGCACCACCACGTCCTTGTAGGCCTCGTAGCGCCGCTCCATCAGCTCCCACAGGCTGCCCTTCGGCACCGTGCCGCCCTCCACCACCGGCAGCGGCGCGAAGGTCAGCGCCGGCGATCCGGCGAGGTCGCCCGGCATCAGGAACCGCCCCGGCGGCACCATGGAGAGCGCGTGGGCGTCCGCCCGCGCCGCCGCCAGATAGCCGGAGAACAGCCGGTGCGTGGTCTCCGCCACCTCCTCGTCCGCCGGGTCGGACGGGTCGATGGTGACGAGATGCTCCAGCCAGGGCCGCGCGATCGACCGGCGGGCCGGATAGCGCGCCCGCTCGATCGTCTCCCGGCTCCACGCCCGGTAGTCCTTGGAGAGCAGCGGCAGGTCCAGCAGCCACTCGCCCGGATAGTCCACGATGTCGAGGTTCAGCTTGCCGCGGCCGAGCTTGCGGCCGAGGAAGCTCGCCGACTCGTAGTTGATCGTCAGCCGCATCTCCGAGATCAGCCGGGTCGACTCCGGCCAGATCCGCGTCTCCACCAGCTTCTTCACGTGGCCGCGGTAGTCGAACGTCGGCACCTCGTCGTGCACCTGCGGCTTCAGGGCCGCGCTCGTAAGCCGGCGCGACCGCACCGGCTCGAACATCGGCAGCCGGCCGCCGTGGATCAGGTTGTGCACCAGCGCCGTGATGAACACCGTCTTGCCCGCCCGGGCCAGCCCGGTGACGCCCAGCCGAAGCGCGGGCGACCCGAGGGTCGAGGCGAAGTCGGTCACGTTGTCGAGGGCGATCCGCGCCTCGTCGGTCAGGGAAGTCAGTCGCAAGGGGTCAGTCCAGGTCTCGTCGATCTCGGCCCATGTAAGCCGTTGGAGTCGTCAGCGCCAGCGTCAGTCGTCCGCCTCGGCGAGCGCCGGGGCGCCGACCACCTCGATCTCCCTCGGCCGGAAGAAGGCGACGATCCGCCCCGTCCCGGGCGCCAGCTTCGACCAGTCGGAAAGGTCGAAGTCGATCACCGCGAGCCCGGCGGTCGGGAACTTGCCGCGGATCTCGTCCACGTAGGCCGGGTTGCCGCTGCCGATCAGCGACAGCGCCGTGTCCTGCATGCCCGGATTGTGCCCGATCAGCATCAGCGACTTCACCGTCCCGCCCGCCTGGCGCAGCACCGACAGATAGCCCTCCTCCGAGGCCTGGTAGATCGACCGCATCAGGCGGATGTCCACGTCCCCCGACAGGTGCGGCAGAAGGCCCGCCAGAGTCTCGCGCGTGCGCCGGGCGGACGAGCAGAGGATCCGCTCCGGAAAGAGGGAGTGGTCGGCCATGTGGCGGCCCATCAGCGGCGCCGAACTCCGGCCGCGGATGTTGAGCGGACGGTCGAAGTCCGGCGTGCTCGCGTCGTCCCAGGAGGATTTCGCGTGGCGGAGGAGGAGGAGACGCGCCATGGTGTCGGGATCGTGTCCTTCGGGAAAACGGGCATGCGGCGACGGCGCCGTCTTGGCGGCGCACTTGAGCGCCCACTATAGGACGATTCCATGTCGAGCGGACGGCTGCGATGTTTCTGACCTTCTTCACCGCCCTCAAGGCGGCCGGCGTTCCGGTCTCCATGCGCGAATACCTGGATCTCATGGGCGCCATGGAGGCCGACCTGCCGGCCAGGCAGGTGGAAGGCTTCTACCATCTCGCCCGCACGGTCCTGGTCAAGGACGAGAAGAACCTCGACCGGTTCGACCGCGTGTTCGCGTCCGTGTTCAAGGGCCTGGAGTCCACCGGCGACGCCGTCACGCCCGAGGCCCTGCCGGAGGACTGGCTGCGCAGGATGGCCGAGCGCTACCTGACCGACGAGGAGAAGCGCCAGATCGAGGCCCTCGGCGGCTTCGAGACGCTCATGGAGACCCTGAAGCAGCGCCTCGCCGAGCAGAAGGGCCGCCACCAGGGCGGCTCCAAGTGGATCGGCACCGCCGGCACCTCCCCGTTCGGCGCCTACGGCTACAATCCGGAGGGCGTGCGCATCGGCCAGGACGAGAGCCGCCACCGGCGGGCCGTCAAGGTCTGGGACAAGCGCGAATTCCGTGACCTGGACGACCGGGTCGAGATCGGCACCCGCCAGATCCGCGTGGCCCTGAAGCGCCTGCGCCGCTTCGCCCGAACCGGCGTGCCGGAAGAGCTGGACCTCTCCTCCACCATCGACGCCACCGCCCGCCAGGGCTGGCTCGACGTGAAGCTCCGCCCGGAGCGCCGCAACACCGTGCGCGTCGTCCTCTTCCTCGACGTCGGCGGCTCCATGGACGACCATGTCCGCGTGACGAGCGAGCTCTTCTCCGCCGCCCGGTCGGAGTTCAAGTCGCTCCACCACTATTACTTCCACAACTGCCTCTACGAAGGCGTCTGGCAGGCCAACGCCCGCCGCCACGGCGAGCGCGTCCCCACCGTCGATCTCCTCCGCACCTTCCCGGCGGACACCCGCGTGGTGATCGTCGGCGACGCCTCCATGAGCCCGTACGAGATCACCCATCCGGGCGGGTCGGTTGAGCACTGGAACGAGGAGGCCGGCGCCGTCTGGCTCCAGCGCGTCGTCGCCACCTGGCCGAAGCTCGCCTGGATCAACCCGGTCCCGGAGGACGCCTGGAGCTGGACCCATTCCATCGGCCTCGTCCGCGAGCTCATCGGCGACCGCATGGTCCCGCTCACCCTCGAGGGTCTGGACCGCGCCATGCGGGCCCTCGGCCGGTAGCGGCGAGACGGCGGCCGAAGGGCGGAGCCTGATGACGGCCGCCTCATCAGTATTGCCACGTATGCACCACCGCGCGCGAATTTCGCGTTCTAAGTGCGATTTTTACCAGTAGCCCCTACAATCCTTAATCGTTGGATCTCGAACAGAGGAGGCGGGAATGGCTGGTGCTGTGCTTCGCACTTTATGGGCTGTCGCCCTGGTCGGCGCTCTATCCGGACCGGCGGCCGCGGACGGCGTCCAGCCGATCACGCGGCCGGACGGCCCCACGCCGACCGGTCAGTTCGTCTGGAACGACGGGTCGAAGGACCACACGCTGTCCCTCGCCGCCCTGGAGGAGGCCCTGCCCATGGTGCAGGTCACCACCGCCTCCCACTACTCGGACGAGGTGGAAACCTTCCAGGGCGTTCTCCTGCGCGACCTGGTGGCCCACCTTGGCGCCGAGGGGGCCGACGGCCTGGAGGTCCGGGCGACGGACGCCTATGTGGCGACCGTGCCGCGGGCGGACTGGTCGAACTGGGACGTGGTGCTCGCCACCCGCCAGGACGGACAACCCATCCTGCCCCGAAAACGCGGCCCGGCGCGGATCGTCTATCCTCTCGACGGCAATCCGGAGCTGAACACGAACGACTATGCCGCGCGCGGCGTGTGGCTGATCTCCCGGATCACGGCCGTCCGGTCGAACTGAGGGGCGCCCGGAATGGCTCGCAGATCCGCCACCGTCCGGCTCGCCGCCGGCGCGGCCGCCGTCGTCTACGTGGCTGTCACCGTGACCGCGGCTTTCGTCACGTGGCGGGATCTGTCGGCTACGGAAGAACAGCTCCCCAGGTACGGCTTCTATCAGATCCGCGATCTCCGTTTCGCGTTCGCCGATGTGACGAACCTGGAAGCGACCTTGGATCTCCTTGAGACCGGCGTCGAGAGCCCGGCCGCGCTGGCCGTGCTCTCGACGCTGTCCGACCGTTTCTTCGTGCGGTTCGACGCGCTCCGCTTCGTGGGCGGCACGGACAGGCCGCCCGAGTTCGACCGCGTCCTGGCGGAGGCGAGCGAAGTCCTGAGGCACTTGGACGCGCTCGTCTCCGCCGGCGCCCCCTTCCACCCGGACAGGATCGGGACCGTGCGGGAGTCCACCGACCGCCTCCTCGCCAGCCTCGCCGGTTACGTGCATGCCGTCGAACAGGAGACCGACAGGTCGATCGCCCTGCAGCATGCGGAGTTCGGCGCCCTCAAGGTGCGGGTGGTGGTCAGCATCCTGCTCCTGTCGGCGCTGGTGGCGGGCGTGTTGGCGCTCCTCCTGGCCCATCGGCGCGACTCCGCGCGGCTGCGCGTCGCCATGAACGAGGACGCGCTGACCCGCCTCGCCAACCGGCGCGCCTTCTCGGAGTGGATCGCCGCGTCTGAGGGCCGCCCGCCGCACGCGCTGATCTTACTTGACGTGGACGACTTCAAGCCGGTCAACGACCACCATGGCCATGACGTGGGCGACCGCCTGCTGACCGCGGTGGGCGATTGGCTCCGCCAGGATCTGGCGCAGGAGGGGATCGCCGTCCGGTGGGGCGGCGACGAGTTCGTCGCCGTCGTTCCGGTCGGCAAGATAAGCCGCGCGGAGATCATGGCCCGGTTCGCCGCCGCGCTCGCCCGCAGGCCGCGGCTCAAGGTCGACGAGGGCGAGATCGCCGTCTCGTTGAGCGGCGGCGTCTCCCTCTGGCCGGAGGACGGCGCGACCTTCGCCGAGATTCTCCTCAACGCCGATATCGCCCTCTACGAGGCGAAGGACCTCGGCAAGGGGCGCACGGTCATGTTCGAGCCGGAGATCAGGGTCCGGCGAACGCGCGTCGACAGCATGCGGGACAACCTCCGGCGGGCCATCGCCGAGGGTCATCTCCGGCTTCTCTGGCAGCCGCAGGTCGACCTCCTCCGTCGCCGGATGATCGGCGCCGAGGGCCTGCTGCGCTGGCACGACCCCGAAACCGGCGCCATGATACCGCCGGCCGAGTTCATCCCCATCGCCGAGCGCTCCGATCTCATCCTGGAGATCGACGCCTTCGTGCTCGACGCCGCCTGCGCGACCCTCGCCCGCTGGGACCGCGCGGGGGCCGACCCGATCCGCCTGTCGGTCAACGTGTCCGCCCGGCATTTCCAGCGCCCCACCCTGGTCCGCACGGTGGCGGACGCCCTGGAGCGCCACGGCGTCGCCCCCGCCTACCTGGAGATCGAGATCACCGAAGGCGTCTTCCTCGCCGACAGCCCGATCGTGCGGGCGAACCTCGCCCACCTCGCCGGCATGGGCCTGCGCCTCGCCCTCGACGACTTCGGCACCGGCTATTCCAACGTCGCCTACATGATGCGCATGCGCCCGTCGCTCGTGAAGATCGACCGTTCCTTCCTGCGCGAGCCCGACCTCGCGGCCCGCGACAAGATCATGGGCAGCCTTCTGGGGCTCGCCGAGTCCATCGGCGCGGAGACGCTCGTGGAGGGCGTCGAGACCGCGGCCGACCTCGCCTTCCTGACCAATGCGGGCTTCCGCCGCGTCCAGGGCTTCCTGTTCGCCCGGCCCATGCCCGAGGAGGACCTCCTCGCCTGGCGGGCGTCCTACGAGGCCGCCGGCGCGATCGTCCAGGACGCCGCCCGCCGCCACGGCCGGACCCATGCGGCCGGCCTGATGCGGGCGATTCCCTTGGCGTCGGAAGCGCTCTAGTCTGCGCTGATCCGACTCACCGGAGGATCCCGCCGATCATGGCGCCATCGCCCCCGACTTCCGCCCGCCTCACCAACGCCACCGACGCGGTCGCGTGGCTGCGCGAGAACCGCATCGACGAGGTCGAGTGCATCGTGCCGGACATGAACGGCATCATGCGCGGCAAGATCGTCCCCCGGGAGGACTTCATCCGCATCATCGTCGAGGGCGTCCGCCTGCCGGAGTTCGTCTTCTTCCAGGCCGTGACCGGCGACAGCGCCGACGGCAGCAAGGTCGTGAACCCGCTCGACCGCGACGTGCGCTGCGTGCCCGACCTCACCACGCTCCGGGTGGTGCCCTGGTACGAGGAGCCGACCGCGCAGGTCATCTGCGACTGCTTCTTCGCCGACGGCCGCCCGGTGGACTTCGCCCCGCGTCAGGTGCTCCAGCGCGTCGTCGACCTCTATGCCGAGAAGGGCCTGCGGCCGGTCGTGGCGCCGGAGCTGGAATTCTACCTGACCGCCGAGAACGACGACCCCGACCTCCCGCTCGCCGTACCGATCGGCCTCTCCGGCCGCAAGGAGAGCGGGCGGCAGGCCTACGGCATCGAGCACGCCAACGACTTCGACCACGTGGTCAACCTGATGTACGACTACTGCGAGGCATCGCGCATCGAGATCGCCACCATGGCGCACGAGGCCGGCCCGGCCCAGTTGGAGATGAACTTCCGGCACGGCGACCCGATCGAGCGCGCCGACCAGACCTTCCTGTTCAAGCGCACCGCCCGTCTCGCCGCCCGCCGGCACCGGATGGTGGCCACCTTCATGGCCATGCCGCACCAGGACATGCCGGGCTCGGCCAGCCACATCCACCAGTCGATCGTGCGCATTGACGACGGCACCAACATCTTCGCCCACCCGGACGGCGGCGACAGCGAGGCGCTCCTCCACTACATCGGCGGCCTGCAGCGCTACGTGCCGATGGCCATGAGCCTGTTCTGCCCGAACGTGAACAGCTACCGGCGCATCCGCCTGGAATCCGACGCGCCGATCAACGTCCACTGGGGCCGGGACAACCGCACCTGCGGCCTGCGCGTGCCCGACAGCGGCCCGGAGTCGCGCCGGGTGGAGAACCGCGTCATCGGCGCCGACAGCAATCCCTACCTCGCCATGGCGGCCACCCTCGCCTGCGGCCTCCTCGGCCTGGAGGAGGCGATCGAGCCCGAGCCCGTCGTGGAGATCGACGCCCACACCCTCGGCGTGTCCCTCCCCTCCCACCTGTCCGACGCCCTCGCCGAACTCGACGCCTGCGCCCCGCTCCGCCGCGTCCTCGGCCCCCGCTTCGTGGAGGCCTACATCGACGTCAAACGCCTCGAATGGCGCCTCTACAACCGCGTCATCTCCAGCTGGGAGCGGGAATATCTGTTGCTGAACGTGTGATGTCGCGTTCTTCGCGCTCGCAAGAGAAGAGTGTTCGCGCACTCGTCATGCAACAACCGGCCGCCTGCGGAGCAGAGCCATCCTCAGTAGGAAATTTGCAATCTTAAGTTGCGTAAATTCACGGTTCGTAAACCGGAAATCTTTACCCTGCCGACGATCATGTTCTTTCGGCTGGGGGAGAGGAATGTTCACGAGAAGGCCCAGGTATGACGCGACGGCTGCCTTGTTCGACTCTGTCGACCGCTGCTGCGCGCGGATCGAATTCGACAGCACCGGTCACGTCCTTTTCGCGAACGCCACGTTCCAGACCCTGATGGGCTATTCGTTGGACGAGATCAGAGGCAAACACCACCGGATGTTCGTCGATCCCGCACACGCGTCCAGCAGTGGCTACCGGGAATTCTGGCGAGATCTTGCCGAAGGCCAACCGAAAATCGACGAGTTCATGCGCATGTCCAAGTCCGGTCGACGGATCTGGCTTCAGGCGCTTTACCTGCCGATCGCGGGAGACGACGGCACGATCTGCAAGATCGTCAAGCTTGCCGCCGACATCACGGCCCAGAAGAACCGGATGATCAGGGCGTGGCAGATGCTGGACGCGATGCCGCTCGGCGTGATGACCGCAGACCCGGCGTTCGGTCATCGGATCGACTACGTCAACGACTGGTCGGTGAGGATGCTGGAGCCGATCGAGGACCGACTGCCCTTCAGGGCCGGGGATCTGAACGGCAAGCCGCTGTCGGTCTTCTTTGAGGATCTCGCGCAGCAACGCGATTTCCTGGACGAAGCCGGCAGCCGGGTCCGGTCCGGTCGGATCAGGCTCGGCGGGGAGGACCTCAACGTCAGCATCACGCCGATCCGGGACGTGGACGGCGAGATCGTCGGGCCCATGCTGACCTGGTCGGTCGTCTCCGCGCAAATTCGCATCGCGGAAGAGGTCACGACCGTTGCCGACGCCGTCACGTCCGTGTCGGGAGAAATGCTTCGATCGGCCCAGGGGCTCCACCAGTCCGCCGAAACCGCGCGGTCGCGGGCCGCGTCGGTGTCCACCGCGGCCGAACAGATGGCGACCTCCGTCGCCGAGATTTCCCGCCACATGGCGACCATGTCCGACCGCGCCCTGCAGATCGCCGCGCAGGCGGACACCACGGACAGCACCATGCGGGCGCTCGCCGAGAAGGCCCGGCAGGTGGACAGCGTGGTCGCGCTCATCAAGTCGATCGCCGAGCAGACGAACCTTCTCGCCCTCAACGCCACCATCGAGGCGGCCCGGGCCGGCGAGGCCGGCCGAGGATTCGCCATCGTGGCAGCCGAGGTGAAACAGCTCGCCAACGAAACCTCCAGGGCCACCGGGGAGATCACCGAGCAGATCGCCTCGATCCAGTCGGCGACGAACGGAGTGGTATCGGCCATCACGGGCATCAATGATGCCGTCGGCGACCTGTCCCAGATCACGACCCGGATGGCCGCGGCCGTGGAGCAGCAGTCGCAAGCGACGGCGGACATGTCGGCGAACATCATCCTGGTGTCGGAAGCCGCCACCGAGACCGGCTCCCTCTCCGGCCAACTCCGCGGCGTGGCCGACGGCCTCTCCGGCCAGTCCAGGCGGCTCGGCGATAGCGTCGCGCAATTCCTGAAGGCGGTCTGACCCCGGCGGCCGACGAGCCTGCCGCCGTCGGCAACGGTCCGCCAGCCCTTCATGAGTCATGGTTCGCTCGCGCAGATCACCCCGTCTTGGTTCGCTCACGCGGACGACCGCGCCGTGGTCCGCTCACGCTGACGACCGCGTCATGGTCCGCGAACGCGGACCACCCACGCATTCACCCACCTTTCCGAATGCCCCCCGCGCCCGTCGTGATCAGCGACCACGCAGACGCACGCTTCCCCCGCCGGCCCATACGCCTCGGCGAAGCGGCTCCACACGGAAAGGATGTCAGGTGCCCCCTACGCCTGCCGCTCCGGGATCCGCACCACGAGCCCGTCCAGGTCCGGCTTCACCTTGATCTGGCACGACAGGCGCGAGGTCGGACGCACGTCGAAGGCGAAGTCCAGCATGTCCTCTTCCATGGGCTCCGGCGATCCGACCTTTTCCGCCCAGGCGTCGTCCACGTAGACGTGGCAGGTGGCGCAGGCGCAGGCGCCGCCGCACTCCGCCTCGATCCCCGGGACCATGTGCTTGATCGCGTTCTCCATCACGGTGGAGCCCACCGGGGCCTCAACGTCATAGGTGGCTCCGTCGAACGCGATGTAGGTGATCTTGGGCATGGTCTCGGTCGGTCCTGGAAAGGGGCTGTTGGCGAGGCGCTCCACAGAATAGCGGCCGGCGCGCCGCGTCAAGCGCCCGCTGCGACGCAACAGAGCGCGACGCCCCGCGGCCGCCCCCGCCGCCGCCCGCGTCGTCAGATCAGCGAGCGGATGTAGCTGTTCGCCGTCGCCACCGCGTCGGCGAGTTCCGGCAGCGCGCCGTCGTCCTCCCGCGCCTCCCGGGCGGCGGTCTCCACCCGCCCGGCCGCCTTCGCCACCGCCCAGGCGCCGATTCCGAGGGCCGAGCCGACCAGCGCGTGGGCGAGCTCCAGCCGCGGCCCGTCGTCGGCCATCAGGCGCTTCATCAGCCGCTCCGACTGGATCAGGAAGAGGTGCAGCACCTCCCGCTCCAGGTCCCGGTTGCCGTGGGTCTGGCGGGCGAGGTGGGCGAGATCCACGGGCCGGGCCTGCTGGTCGTCGGGGACCTGCACGGGCTTCAGGGCGGCGTTGGTCATCGGCTCTCCCCTTCCGGTCGGCCGGCGATGGGCCGGCGGCATGGTCCGGAGCATGGGGGCCGACCGCTTGTCGATCGCTTAAGGAGCACCGCCCTCCGGCCGGGGGAGCATCGGCGCGGTCGAGTTTTTGCTGATATGGTTAACGCCCATTAACGAAGTTTACGCAGCCCGCCGACCTCTGCCGGACCTTATTCCCCGCCTGCCCGGGCGAGGTGGCGAAAGGGCCGTCGCGAAACGCGTGAAAGTCCCGCGATCCTCCGGTAAAATCAGGGTTTCCGTCGTCGGGCGGGGCGGTCCGGGCCGGCCTTGGCGGGCGCGTGCCGAAGAGTATTATGGAAAGCCGCGGTCCCAAAGCCTCTTGGCGCGGGTCGGCCGGAGCAGTCATTGCTTCAGTTAACAGCATGTTAACAACTCGCATATGTCCGGCCCCATTTCTTGTTCGGAGTGGGTGCTTGTGCCATTAGGTAGGGAGGCGTCACCCGCCTCCGCGTCGTTTGGCCATGGGAGTTTAGCTCCCCGCGCTGACACCGAGGGCGAACCGGTCGGGACGCCGGCGACGGGGTTCGGAGGCCACGAGCCCCCCGCCGGACATCGACCGGGCAGCGCCGACCCGGCTTCGGGAGAAGCGGCCGGTCTGTGACGAAGTACGGACGCGAGGGGACCAGGGGACCATGGCGAAGAATACCAAGGTGACGGATCCGGCGGAAGCGGCCCTGTCCGCCGTCGAAGAGGCGCTGAAGATCGACTTCGGCACCGCCGACGGCGATCCGGGGACGTTCGACACCGAACTGTTCGGCGAGCCCGACCAGAAGCCCGCCGCGCGCCCGCGCGTCGATGCGCCGACGCCGCCTCCGCCGCCCACCCGGGTCCTCGCCGACGCGGCGCCCGAGCCCGAAACGCCGCGTCCCGGCCTCACCCGCCCGCGCACGCCCGCCAACGACGACCGGCGCTCCGCCGCCAACGTCCTCTACCAGATCCAGCGGCGGCCCTCGTCCACGCCGTTCTGGATCTGCCTGGTCGTGTCCTTCCTGTGGGCCGCCGGCGGCATCTTCCTCGCCGCCGAGGCGATCGGCCCCACCCTGCCCTCGCCCGTCACCCTCACCGACATCCTGCGCCGCCCGGACGCCCTCCTGTTCGGCCTCGGCATCGTCCTGCCGATCCTGTTCTTCTGGGCCATCGGCGTCATGATCTGGCGCGCCCAGGACATGCGCGTCGCCGCCCGCGCCCTCGCCGAGGTGGCCGTCCGCCTCGCCGAGCCGGAGGCGGTCGCCAAGGAGAACGTCGTCACCGTCGGCCAGGCCATCCGCCGCGAGGTCGCCGCCATGGGCGACGGCGTGGAGCGCGCTCTCGCCCGCGCCAGCGAGCTGGAGGTCCTCGTCCACAACGAGGTGGCCGCCCTGGAGCGGTCCTATTCGGAGAACGAGATCCGCATCCGCGGCCTCATCGAGGAGCTCATCACCCAGCGCGAGGCCGTCGTCACCAACGCCGAGCGCGTGCGCGCGTCCATCGCCGGCGCCCACCAGGGCCTCGCCGAGGAGATCCGCGTCGCCGGCGACATGATCACCGGCCGCCTGGAGACCACCGCCCGCGACCTCAGCCGCGAGATCGGCGAGAAGGCCGAGCAGCTCACCACCGCCTTCGACGGCGCCGGCCGCACCATGATCAGCGCCGTCACCGAGCGCGGCGACGCCTTCGCGGTCCGTCTGGAGACCGCCGGCCAGGAGATCGCCGAACGCCTCACTGCCGACACCTCGGCCTTCGCGGAGCGCTTCGCCGCCATCGGCGACGACGTCGCCAACGAGCTCACCAACCGCGGCTCGGCCATCGTCGACACGCTCACCAGCCAGAGCGAGAGCATCAACATCCGCCTCGCCGAGACCGGCGCCGCGGTCACGTCCGAACTCGCGGCCCGCGGCGGCGAGCTCAACGTCACCCTCGCCGAGCAGGGCTCCCGCCTGACGAGCGCCGTCCAGGAGCAGACCGAGCGCCTCGGCACCACCCTCGCCACCCGGTCCGACGAGATCGGCTCCACCCTCGCCAACCGCACCGCCGAGCTGGAGCGCATCCTCGGCGACCGGTCGAACGCCATCGTGGTGGCCATCGACGAGCGCACCGGCCTCCTCGCCGACACCTTGGAGCGCCGCGCCGGCGTCCTGACCACCGCCCTGGAGGAGCGCACCGGCGCCCTCTCCACCGCCCTGCAGACCAGCACCGAGGCCCTGTCCGGCGCCCTCGACCAGCGCGCCGCCGCCTTCTCGTCGGAGATCGAGACCCGCACCGCCGCCCTCTCGGCCACCATCGAGGATCGCACCAGCGTCCTCGGCCAGACCCTCGGCGAGCGCACCGACATCCTCGCCACCACGATCGCGGAGCGGACCGACACCCTCTCCGGCGCCATCGCGGAGCGCACCGCCGCCCTCACCGCGACCATCGAGGACCGCACCGGCGTCCTCAGCCGCACCCTCGTGGAGCGCACCGACTTCCTGTCCGTCACCCTCGGCGAGCGCACCGACGTGCTGGCCGC
Source organism: Chthonobacter rhizosphaerae (assembly GCF_013839525.1). Lineage (GTDB taxonomy): Bacteria > Pseudomonadota > Alphaproteobacteria > Rhizobiales > Pleomorphomonadaceae > Chthonobacter > Chthonobacter rhizosphaerae. Next base: position 60,232 of record NZ_JACDIS010000008.1, on the reverse strand, counting down.
CACCATCACGGAGCGCACGGACCTCCTGGCCAACGCCCTGGAGGGCCGGTCCGCCGAACTCGCCGGCACCCTCGACCAGCACACCCGCTCCCTGGAGGACACCCTCGCCCGCACCGCGGCCGAGATCGGCGCCACCATCGAGGTCCGCGGCGCCGAGGCCACCGACGCCCTGCAGCGCACCGGCCGCGGCTTCGCCGACGAGTTCGCCGCCCGCGCCGTGGAGATCACCGAGGCGGTCAACCGCTCCGGCACCGAGCTCGCCGACACCCTCGCCGGGCGCATGGACGAGATCACCAACACCCTGCGCACCACCGGCGAGAGCGTCCTCATCGACCTCTCCATCCGCGGCGGCGAGATCACCGACCGCCTGGACGAGACCGGCGGGCGCATCACCGGCGAGATCGCGGCCCGCGGCACCGAGCTCGTCAACCGCCTCGCCCTCACCGGCGACGACCTGCGCCACGTCATCACGGTCAACGGCACCGCCCTCGCCGACCGCATCGCCGAGACCGGCACCGAGGTCGCCCGCGTCCTGGAGGAGCGCACCGGCTCCATGCGCAGCCTGATCGACCAGGCCGCGCTCTCCGCCGAAACCCTCCTCAGCGGCACCGGCCAGGACTTCTCCGAGCGCCTGTCCACCGTCGGCGCGGAGATCGCCCGCACCATCACGGCCCGCAGCGACAACCTCGCCGAGACGGTCACCGTCGCCGCCAACCGGCTCACCACGGTCCTCGACGACCGCACGGACACGCTGTCCACCACCTTCGAGGAGCGCATCCGCACCCTCGACGACAGGGCCGGCTCGCTCCTTGAGAACCTGGTCGGCCGCACCAACGACCTGGACCGGACCCTCGACAACCGGGCCCGCCAGATCACCGAGACCCTGCTCGCCCGCACCCGCGACCTCGCCCAGACCTTCTCCAGCGGCCAGACCGAGATGGTCTCCGCCCTCGAGGGCCGTCTGGTGGCGGTCACCGGCACGCTCAACGAGCGCACCGACGCCTTTACCGAGCAGCTCGCCGGCAAGATCGGCGAGATCAATCTCGCCCTCGGCACCAAGGTGTTCGAGGTCGCCGAGACCCTCGACAACCGCGCGGCCGCGCTGCAGGACAGCCTGAACACCCGCCTGCAGGAGATCACCGCCACCCTCGTCACCGAGACCGAGAACGCCCGCGAGACCCTCGCCCGCACGGTCTCCGACGCCACCGACCTCACCAGCCGGCTCGACGCCTCCAGCCTGGAGATCGCCCGCCTGCTGGACGAGCGCGCCAGCGCCATCCGGGCCCTGGTCGATCAGGTCACCCAGTCGGTGGAAGGCATCCTCGACACGTCGAAGAACGGCCTCGCCGAACGGCTGGCCTCCATCGGCGCCGAGATCGCGGCGGCCATCAACACCCGCGGCGACCGCATCCAGGAGAACCTGGCGACCGCCGGCGGCCGCATCGCCGACATGCTCGACACCGGCACGGACACGCTCTCGGCCACCTTCGAGCAGCGGCTCAAGACCCTGGACGAGATCGTCAACGGCCGCGCCGCCGCGCTCGTGGATAGCCTCGTCAGCCGCAGCGAAGCCCTCGACGGCTCCCTCGCCGAGCGCATCCACGCGTTCGAGGAAGCTCTCGCGGCCCGCACCGCCGCCCTGCAGGGCGCCATCGCGGCCGGCTCGGAGAGCATCGAGCAGACCCTGAACGGCCGGTCGGAGAACATCGCCGGCCTGTTCGACCAGCGTCTCGCCGCCCTCGTCGAAGCCCTCGACGGCCGGGCCGAGAGCATCGCCGGCACCATCGACGGCCGCGCGACCCGCTTCGTGGAGACCATCGACGCCCACACCGGCACGATCGTCAGCCAGCTCGACGACCGCACCGGCGGCCTCGCCTCCGCGCTCGCCGCCCAGCTGGAGGAGTTCGACCGCACCGTCGGCGGGCGCCTGGAAACCGCCACGACCAACATCGCGGAGAAGACCGACGCCATCACCCAGTCCCTGGACGAGCGCACCCAGCGCATCGATCAGGCGCTCGACTCCCGCGCCCGGCAGATCACCGAGACGCTGGCGGCCCGCACCCGCGAGCTGGCGCAGACCTTCAACGGCGGCCAGACCGACATGGTGGAGGCCATCGAGGGCCGTCTCGCGGCCATCACCAAGGCCCTGGAGAACCGCACCGAGGAGTTCACCGAGACGCTCGCCGACAAGGTCACCGAGATCAACGTCTCCCTCGGCTCCAAGGTGTTCGAGGTCGCCGAGACCCTCGACAGCCGCACCGAGACCCTGCAGCGCAACCTCGGCGAGCGCCTGGAGGCCATCGTCGGCGCCATCAGCAGCGAGACCGAGACCGCCCGCGAGGCTCTGGCCCGCGCCATGATCGAGGCCGCCCAGGTGCTGGAGCGCGAATCCAACCGGGCCCGCCTGGAGATGGTCGGCTCCGTGGAGACCGCCGCCACCCGCGTGGTCGGCGAATCGGAACGGGCCCGCGACCTCATCGTCGGCTCGCTCGGCGAGGTGGCCAGCCGCATCCTCGACGAGAGCACCCGCGCCCGCGATCTTCTCACCGGCTCGCTGGACGACATCACCGGCCGCATCTCGGACGAGAGCACCCGCGCCCGGGAGATCGTCATCGGCTCGGTGGACGAGGTGTCCGGCCGCCTGCTCGACGAGAGCGTCCGCGCCCGCGATCTCCTCATCGGCTCCCTCGCCGAGGTGTCCGGCCGGATCACCGAGGAGAGCACCCGCGCCAACGAGATCCTCACCGGCTCGATCGATCGGCTTGCCGACCGCATCGGCGAGGAGAGCACCCGCGCCCGCGACCTCCTCACCGTGTCGGTGGACGAGGTCACCGATCGCCTCTCCGGCGAGAGCGCCCGCGTCCGGTCGAACCTGCTCGGGTCGGTCCAGGAGATTTCCACCCGCCTCACCGGCGAGACCGAGCGCTCCAGCGAGGCCCTCACCCTGGCGGTCGCCAACGCGTCCACCCGCCTGGCGGAAATTTCCGAGGCGATCGATCGCGTGCTCATCGGCCGCGTCGACGACGTGGCCAACGGTCTCGACGAGCGCACCCAGCGGCTCGCCGGGATCCTGCGCGACCGCATGGCCGAGCTCGCCGGCCTCCTGGACGGCCAGACCGAGGCCATCGCGGGCAGCTTCGCCACCGGCACCGACGCGCTCTCCGCGGAGCTCGACCGCCGCGGCGCCGCCATCGCCGGCGAGGTCCGGGCCGCCGCCGAGGCGGTGCTGGAGGCCCTCGGCAGCGACAGCGACGCCATCGGCCGGTCCATCGTGGCCGCCGGCGACGAGGCGACCCGCTCGCTCGTCACCGCCTCCCGCGCCATGCTGGACACCCTCGACAGCCAGGGCCGCCTGATCGTCGACGCCCTCGACGGCACCAACGACCGCATCCGCACGGACGTGGCCGTGGTCATCTCCGAACTCGGCGAGGCGAACGAGCGGCTGAAGTCCCTGCTCGACCAGACGGCCGCCAACCTCGGCCGGATCGAGTACGGCCTGACCCAGCAGACCGAGGACCTGCGCGTCACCATCGACCGGGTCACCGCCGAGACCGGCGCGTCCGCCCGCGACATCGCCGACACCGTGTCGGCTCTCGACACCCTCTCGGACCGGGTGCTCGGCGAGATCGGCGGCGTCACCGCCCGCTTCTCCGAGCAGGCGCGCGCCCTTCAGATCGCGGCCGAGAGCCTGGAGCAGACCAGCCGCGGCTTCGAGGGCACCGTCGACGAACGGGCCGCCGTCATGCAGCGGATCGTGGAGGAGATCGCCGAGCGCAACGCCGCCATCGAGCGGTCCGCCGCCGGCTTCGCCAGCCTCATGCAGGGCACCCTGTCGGCCGCCGAGAAGCGCCTGCGCGAGGTCGGCATGATGCTGACGCGCAGCGCCGAGACGGCGACCGCCAGCGTGGCCGAGCAGATCCAGTCCCTCGGCCACACGGCCGAGCTGGAAGGCCAGCGGAGCCAGGAGCTGGTGCGCTCGATCCGCGACCAGCTGGTCGGCGAGATCAACTCCTCCATCGGCGGCGCCGTCGACCGGTTCGCCGAGTCCGCCGAGGAGATGCGCAAGGCGACCCGGGCCGTGGCCCGCGAGCTGGAGACGATCCGCCAGGACATCTCCCGCGGCGTCCTCGACCTGCCGCAGGAGACCGTCCAGCACACCAACGCCATGCGGCGCGTGGTGAGCGAGCAGATCAAGGCCCTCAGCGAGCTGAACGACATCGTCTCGCGCCAGGCCACGGTCGGCGGTCGCGGCGGCTCGGCTCTCGTCGACACCCCGCGTCCGGCCCGCGCCCCGGCCGCCGAGCGTCCGGCTCCGGCCGAGCGTCCGGCCCCGGTGGAGCGTCCGGTCGAACGGCCCGTGGACCGCGCGCCCGAGCGCCCGGCCCAGCCGGAGCGCCAGCCCGAGCCGCCGCGCCCGGCCGAGCGTCCCGTCGCGGAGCGCCCCGCCGACCGTCCGGCCCAGCCGGAGCGCCCGGCCCGCGCCGCCTATGACGACCAGCGCCGCGCCGAGCCCGGCAACGGCGATCCCCGCGAACGCGGCTGGATCTCCGACCTGCTCCGCCGCGTCCAGGACGACGACCGCCCGGCCCGCAACGACGGCCGCCCCGCCGAGCCGACCCGCCAGGACAACGGCGGACGCGGCGGCGACGGGTCGCGCACCCCCGGCCACATGATCGAGAGCCTCAACTCGCTGTCGGTCGACATCGCCCGGGCCATCGACCACGACGCCTTCGTGGACCTGTGGAACCGCTACCGCCGCGGCGAGACGAACGTCTTCACCCGGAGGCTCTACAACCTCCAGGGCCAGCAGACCTTCGACGAGATCCGCCGCAAGTACCAGCGGGACGCGGAATTCCGCGTGGCGGTCGACCGCTACATCGACCACTTCCGCTCGCTCTACGAGGACGCCGCCCGCAAGGACCCGGACGGCACCCTCGCCCAGACCTACCTCAACTCCGACACCGGCAAGGTCTACACCATGCTGGCCCACGCCAGCGGCAAGCTCGGCTGAGGCCTGGGCCCGACCAAACGCGACGGGTCAAGGCCCGTCCGAACGCGACGGGCCAAGGCCCGTCCGGAGCGTGAGGGGTCAAGGCCCGTCCGGAACGCGAAAGGGGCGCCGCGAGGCGCCCCTTTTCCGTCAAGCATCCGGCCCACCGCCGTCGCCCCGTTCGTCACGCACGAACTCCACCGGCGCGTCCCCGCCCAGCCACCGGAACTGTCACCCCATCACGCGCGCGTCGCGGCCTAGCCACCGGAACCGTCACCCCCACCAGCGCGTCGCGGCCCAGCCACCGGAACAGTCACCCCCACCAGCGCGTCCCCGCCCAGCCACCGGAACCGTCACCCCGGCGAAAGCCGGGGCCCAACCGACGGTCCCGTCATCCGCGCCGTCTCGGACGACCCCACCCGCCGCCGACCGCCCCGCATCCGCCAGGCCATCCACGCCCAGTCCCCGTCGCGAACACCCGCACCGGGCGCGCCCTCAGATCGCCCCGGCGGTCCACGCCACGATCTCCGTGAACGCCTGCCCCGCCGCCGCGTCCAGCGCCGCGATGGCGTCCGCCGGCGCGTCGCTGCGCGCCGGCACGCGGGCGTCGAACACCCGCGTCGCCCGCACCTGCCCGCTCCGGTCGTCGAGGAGCTTCACCCCCAGCGCCACGTGGGCGGTCCGCCCGCCCGCGATGTCCAACTCGAACGCCCGGATGTCCACGATCACCTGGTAGTCGATGGCGAGGCTCTCGCCGGGCCGCCCCACCGCCTTCGCCTTGCCGGAGTCCTCGAACGCCCGCACCAGCTTGGCCTGCACCAGCGAGGGCAGCTCGTCGCTCCAGGAGGTGCCCGGGAAGTAGGCGATCTGCGCCCCCGAGGGCCGCACCACCACGCGGGTGGTGTTCAGCGCGTCGATGGCCGACGGCGCCGGCACCAGGATCTGCGCCGTGGTCCGCCCGCCGCCCGCGTCCTCGATCGAGGCCGGCACCGTCAGGTCGTAGATGTCCGGCGGGGCGCCCCCGCCGCCGAGCGCCGCGCAGGCGGATAGCCCCGCGGCAGCCGCCACCGCCAGTCCGCGCGTCGCCATGCGCGCGGCCGCGCGCCGTCCGTCATGCACTCGTCCCACGCTGCCCCTCCTCACCGCCGCCGCGGCTGATACTCCGGCACGCCATCGCCGCCGAAGATGAACTGTTGCGGGTTCTGTTCGATCCCCGAGAGCACCCGGTCGAGCCGCGACAGGGCCCGCCGCCCGTCCTCGGCCAGTTGCGCGAAGCCGTTGAGGCCCCGCTCCGAAAAGCGCGCCACGTTCGCCGTGATCGGCCCCACCTGGGCCCCCAGCGTGTCCGCCACCTGCCGGATCGACTGCAGCGTCGCGGTCGCCTCCTGGATCAGGCCCTCGCCGTCGCCCTCCACGTAGGCGTCCACCTTCTGCAGGACGCCGTCGGCCCGGGTCGCGATGCCGTTCAGCTGCTGCACCAGGTTGCGCGCCTCGGTGATGGTGCGGTTCACGTCGCCGTTGCGCTCGTCGATGGTGGCGCCGAGCCGCCGCAGGCTCTCCGACGCCGACTTCACGTCCGCCAGGATGCTGTTCACCTGCGGGGTGTAGCTCTCCAGCGTGCCGGCGAACGACGACACGTCGTCCACCGTGGAGCGCACCTTCTCCGTGTCCACCGCGCCGATCAGGGTGCCCGCCTTGTCGAACGTGTCGCGCACCGACGACACCACCGTCCCGACCGTGGCCGACACGTCCGCGAGGTTCTGCGAGACCACGTCCACCGAGGTCACGATCTGCCCCACGCGCGCCGGGTCCACCGAGGCGAGCAGCCCGTCCGCCCGCTTGGCGGCGGCCGAGACGTCGTCGCCCGCGGTCGCAAGGCTCGCCATCAGCCGGTCCACCTCCGCCGGCTCGATCGCCTCCACCACGGCGCCCGCGCGCTGGATGGTGTCGTTGAGGCTCGCCGCCGCGCTGGAGACGTTGGTCACCGCCTGGTTGATCGCCGCCGGGTCGATGCCGTTCGCCACCTGCTCGGCCCGCGTCAGCACCGTGTTCAGCCGTTCCGCCGACGTGACCAGGTTGGTCACCGCCGTGCGCACCTGGTCCGGCTCCACCGCCGTCAGCAGCTGCTCCAGCCGCTCCGCCGAACCCCTCAGGTCGCCGGAGATGTCACCCACCGCCTCGGCGGCCCGGCCCACGTTCTCCAGCGCCCCCGAAACCGCCCCCGCGTTGTCCGAGAGCGCCCGGCTGAAGGTTTCCACGTTCGCCACCGTCCGGCTCACCGCCGGCCGGTTCTCGGTCACGAACTCGTCGATGGCCGTCATGGCGTTGTCGGCCTTGGTCAGCACGTTCCGGGCGCTCTCGATGATGTCCTGGAACGGCGACACCTCCGCCTGGATGGTCGGCGTGCCGTTGTCCTCCGGCACCGCGTCCACCAGCAGGGGCGCGTTGCGCGATCCGCCCTCCAGCTGCAGGTTGGCGACGCCCGTCAGCCCCTGGTACGACAGCGTCGCCCGGGTGTCCGTGCGGATCGGCGTCGTCCGGTCCACGCTGATGATCGCCACCACCGTGTTCGGGTCGCGGTCGTCCAGGGTCAGCCGCGCGACCTCGCCGATCTTGATGCCGTTGAACAGCACCGCCGACCCGGTGTTGAGGCCCGTGACGGCGCCGTTGAACACCACGCGCACGTCCACCTGCCGCGCCCGCTCGCCGGCGTTGGTCAGCCAGTAGAGGAAGCCCAGCCCCGTCATCAGCATGACGAGGACGAAGAGGCCGATCGCCGCGTAGTTCGCCCGTGATTCCATCGGATGTCCTGAACTCACTCGATCTTGAGGCGCTCGGCGCGCTCGCCGTTGAAGTATGCGTCGACCCACGGGTGATCGACCGTCTTCAGCTCCCGGAAGGTGCCGTCCACCAGCACCTTCTTGTTGCCGAGCACGGCGATGCGGTCGGTGATGCCGATCAGGCTGTCGAGGTCGTGGGTCACCATGAAGACGGTCAGCCCCAGGGTGTCGCGGAGATTCTGGATCAGCGCGTCGAAGTCCGCCGCGCCGATCGGGTCCAGCCCCGCCGTCGGCTCGTCCAGGAACACGATGTCCGGGTCGAGCGCCAGGGCGCGCGCCAGCGAGGCGCGCTTGATCATGCCGCCAGAAAGCTCCGACGGGTATTTCTCCGCCGCGTCCGCCGGCAGGCCCACGAGCTCGATCTTCAGCCGCGCCAGCTCGTCCGTCAGGCTCGCCGGCAGGTCCAGGTGCTCGCGCATGGGGATCGCCACGTTCTGCGCCACCGTCAGCGACGAGAACAGCGCGCCCTGCTGGAACAGCACGCCCCAGCGCCGGCCGATCCGGTTGCGCTCCGCAGGGCTCGCCTCGTCCAGGTTCTCGCCGAACACCTCCACGGTCCCGGCCCGCTTGGCGTTGAGCCCGATGATGGTGCGCAGGAGCACCGACTTGCCCGTGCCCGAGCCACCGACGACGCCCAGCACCTCGCCCCGGTAGACGTCGATGTCCAGGTTCTCCAGGATCAGGTTCTCGCCGAAGCCCACGGTCAGCCCGCGCCCGCGGATGATCGCCTCCCGGTCCGTCCGGGTGGCGGGGCGGTTCAGCGTGTCGGCGGGGGTGGGATCGGACGCCATGGTGTCAGATCCCCAGCGACGCGAAGAACATGGCGAAGATGCCGTCCATCACAACGACCATGAAGATGGCCTTCACCACCGAGGCGGTCGTGTGCTCGCCGAGGCTCTCCGCCGAGCCCTTCACCTTCATCCCCTCCACGCAGGCCACGAGGCCGATCACCAGCGCCATGAAGGGCGCCTTCACGAGACCCACCATCACGTAGGTCACCGTCAGGGCCTCCTTCAGGCGAAGAAGGAAGGTGTCCGTCGGCACGCCGATGTAGAAGAGCGTCACCACCCAGGCGCCCGCGAGCGCCGCGAGGTCCGACACCAGCGCCAGGATCGGCAGCGTCACGATCAGCGCCAGGAGACGCGGCACCACCAGCACGTCCACCGGCGAGACGCCCAGCACCGTCAGCGCGTCGATCTCCTCGCGCATCTTCATGGAGCCGATCTCGGCCGTGAACGCCGAGCCGGACCGGCCCGCCACCATGATGGCGGTCAGGAGCACGCCGATCTCGCGGCAGACGAGCACGCCGACCAGGTCGACCACGAACAGCTCCGCCCCGAAGCTGCGGAAGTAGAAGCCGCCCTGCTGGGCGATGATCATGCCGATCAGGAAGCTCATCAGGGCGATGATCGGCACCGCCTGGAAGCCGGCCCGGTCGATGTGGTTCACGAAGGCGGCCCAGCGCATCCGCCGCCGCCAGGCGAGCGTGCCGCCGAGCGCGATGATGAACTCGCCCAGCATGGCGGCGAGCGCGTTGGCGTCGCTGATGATCTCCGCCGCCCCGCGCCCCACCAGCGTCAGGAAGCGAACGACCGGCGACACCTTCGGCGGCTCCGGCAGTTCCGTCCGGCCGGTCTTGTCCACGGCCGCGATCAGGATCTGCTGCGCCTCGGAAAAGCCCGTCAACGAGACCGACACGCCCCGGCCGTCCAGCTGCCGTCGCGTCCGCTCCACGAGCCACGCGCCAGCCGTGTCGAATCGGCCGATGTCGCTGCCGTCGATCACGATGGTGCCGGCGGTCGCCGCGAGGGTGTCGGGGGAGAGGCGCGTCTCCAGGCGCGCGGCGTTCTCGATCGTCCAGTCGCCCGACAGCCGGACGCGCGCGCCGCCGCGATCCGCGCTGACGTCGATCGGCGCGTCGCCTCGCTCGCCCCCGGGTCCCGGCGCGTCGATCGCCGGCAAGGTCCTGTCCGCCATGGCACTCCGAGCCCGCGGCCTTGCCACCCCCCGGGTCGCGCGGCCGCCGTTCTTTCCCTCCTATCCCTTGACGGCCGCTCCTGTCGACGGCAAGCCGTTCAAAGTGAATTGACGGATGCGGCCGGAACCAGGTTTCCTCGGTGGCCGTGGCGGAAAGGCAGCACATGCATCGTCAACTTTCCACCGCTGTGGAGCGCTGGCCCATCGCCGGCCGTTTCACCATCGCGCGCGGCTCCAAGACCGAGGCGGTCGTGGTGGTGGCGACGGTCCGCTCCGGCGATCACGTCGGCCGCGGCGAATGCGTCCCCTATCCCCGCTACGGCGAGACTCCCGAAACGGTTCTCGCCGCCATCGAGATGCAGCGCCCCGCCGTCGAGGCCGGGATGACCCGCCATGAACTCCGCCTCGCCATGCCGGCCGGCGCGGCCCGCAACGCGGTCGACTGTGCGCTCCTCGACCTGGAAGCGAAGGCCGCCGGCACCACCGCCGCCGCCCTCCTCGGCCTCGGCACCCTGGAGCCCGTGGTCACCGCCTACACCCTCTCGCTCGACGCCCCGGACGCCATGCGGGCGGCGGCGGCCGTGGCGAGCGCGCGCCCCCTCCTGAAGATCAAGCTCGGCGGCGAGGGCGACGTGGAGCGTCTCCGGGCCGTCCGCGCCGGCGCGCCCCGGTCCCGCATCATCGTGGACGCCAACGAGGGCTGGACCCCGGAGGCTTGGCCCGCCTTGTCGGCCGCCTGCCTGGAGGCCGGGGTCGCGCTCATCGAGCAGCCCTTCCCGGACGGCGACGACGACGTCCTCGCCGGCCTCGACCGTCCCGTGCCGGTCTGCGCGGACGAGAGCGCCCACACGAGCGAGGACATCCCGCGCCTCGCCCGCCTCTACGACGCCGTGAACATCAAGCTCGACAAGACCGGCGGCCTGACCGAGGCCATGATCATGGCGAAGGCGGCCGACGACGCCGGGCTCCTCATCATGGCCGGCTGCATGGTGGCCACGTCCCTGTCCATGGCGCCCGGCATGATCCTCGCCCAGACCGCCCGGTTCGTCGACCTGGACGGCCCGCTCCTCCTCGCCCGCGACCGGGAGCCCGGCCTTTCCTACGACGGCTCCACCGTCTTCCCGCCCGCCCCCGCCCTCTGGGGGTGAAGGGGCCGAGGGTCTCGGGGGTGGGCCGCGGAGAATGGCGCCCTCGAGAAAGCCTTCGAGGGATGACGTTTTCGGCGATGACGCTTTCCTGGCGAGGCCGTCGCCGCCCCGCGGGATCGTGCGACCGTCACCTCAGACCCGCTGCAGCCGCCGCACCCCCGGCACGGTGGCCGCCAGCACCACGCAACCGAGGGCGGAGAACGCCGCCATCGACAGGAAGGCGTCCGGGCCGACCCGCTCCCACATCTGGCCGGCGATCACCGATCCGGCCGCCATGAAGATCCCGATCAGGATCACATAGGCGCTCTGCGCGCTGCCGGCCCGCTCCTCCGGCACCCGCTCGAGAATGAAGCGCATCATGCCGTAGTGGCCGATCGCGAACGTGAAGGCATGCATGCCCTGGAGGAGAAAGGTCCCCGCCACCCCGATGTCCACCGTGAACAGCGACCAGCGGATCGCGCTCGCGACCCCCGCCGCCGCGATCAGCGCCGTGGTCGGCACCGAGGCCGGGATCCGGCTCGCCACCAGGAACATCAGGATCTCCGCGACCACGCCGACCGCCCAGAAGGCTCCGATCGTGCTCTCGTCGATCCCCCGCCCCTGCCAGGTCAGCGTCGCGAATCCATAGAGGCCGGCGTGCGCCGCCTGGATCATCGCGCCGGCGGCGAGCACCGCCAGAAAGGCCGGCTCCCTCAGCACCGCCGCCGCGCCGGCGCCAAGCGGCGCCGCCCGCGGCACGCGCGGGATCAGGAATGTGGAGCCGATCGCCAGCACGGCGCCGACGATCACCAGCACCTCGATGGCTGGCACGCCCATATGGTCCAGCGCCACGCCACCGACGAGGTTCGCCGCGATGAAGCTCGCCGAACCCCAGAGCCGCATCCGCCCGTAGTCCGCCAGCTTCGCCCGCTGGAACGACAGAGCCACCGCGTCGCAAAGCGGCGCATAGTCGAACATCAGCACCATGAGGACGACCGCCGCCAGCAGGATCATCCAGTCGAGCGCGGCCCCGTTCGCCGCGATGCCGGCCACCAGCATGGCGGCCGCGACGGCGGTCAGCACGGCACGCGGATCGGCCCAGCGATCGATCGCGTAGGCGAGTGGCGGCATGGTGACGAGTCGCAGGAGGTGCGGCGCGGCGAGCACGAATGCGATCGTCTCGCCGGAAAAGCCCCGGTCGGTCAGGAAGACCGGATAGAACGGAATGACGATTCCCGTGATGACGTAGGACGCGGCGAAGAACGCCGCCATCCGCACCTCGACCGCCCCGCGCCTCATTTGACCCCGCCCCACTCGTCTCCAGCAGCGCACAATCGGGGCACCGATCGAGGACCAGATTGGTTGTGCTGATGTCGTCTCGAACGCGGGCGAATAAATCATCCGAATCCATGAGACGCAACACCTTGCGACCGTGTTGATCGTCGGACAAAATCTATATAGTTTTCGGCATGCAGAGAGGATCGCCTCCGACCGGCAGGTCCATCGGCCTTGAAAACCATGGCCGGCAAAACGCAGCGGCTCAGTGCATTCTTCGACCAAGTTGCATGACTTGATCGATTACAGAATGCCGCAGCTTATTGAATCTGGAGTGGTTTCCCGCCGGATGGACGCGCTGGCGTGATCGCCTGCACGGGATCCTACCGATCCCGTCCGATTTGTCCGACATCCGGATTGCTCTCCCGGCGCGGGCCTATAAACTAAATTGCAAGGAATCGTCCGAGATATTGATGGAAATATCAGGACGCTGCGTCATGATGGCAAGGGGGCTGCGCCGCGGCGGTTCCCTCCATTGTGCTTGGCGTAGACGGGGATACGATGACGGAGCCGCCTCTGCCCAGCCCTCCTTCGCTCCAGTCCGATTACGACGCCATCGAGGCGGCCGTGATGGAGACCGAGAAGGGGCGCTGGTTTCTGGCCGAATACGCCCGGCGGCACCGGTCCGCCGATACCGCCCTCGTGCTGGAGGCCATCGGCGGCCTGGAGCGGGTGCTGAAGCGCGAGCGCCGTCCCGACATCGACCGCATCCGCCTCGACATCGGCGAGATGAAGGACGCCATCGAGCAGACCAAGCGCGAAATCGCCCAGATCAAGCACAGCGTGCCCAGCGCCGACAGCCGCTTCACCATGGCGTCCAACGAGCTCGACGCCATCGTCAGCCAGACCGAGACCGCCACCGGGGAAATCCTCGGCGCCGCCGAGAAGATCCAGGAACTCGCATGGCTGATGCGGGACGCCGGGGTGGACGAGCAGACCTGCGACACCCTGGAGACCCTCACCACCACCATCTACACCGCCTGCTCCTTCCAGGATCTCACCGGCCAGCGGACCCAGAAGGTCGTCCACGTTCTCCGCTATCTGGAGAGTCGCATTGATGCGATGATCGAGATCTGGGGCCTTGGCGACGACACGCTCCGGACCGTGTCCCCGACCACCGCCCATCCGGACGACGCCCGTCCGGACGCCCATCTCCTCAACGGTCCGGCCCTCGCCGGCGAGGGCGTCGACCAGTCCTTCGTGGACCACATGATGCGGTTCGAGGCGCCGGAGCCCGACCTCGCGCCCGTCGGCGCCCATGTGGACCACATGACCGCCACTGTGGCCCATGTGGCCCCGGCCGAAACCGACGACATGGCGGCGGATGTGGTCCTCACGACGCCCTATGTGGCGGCGTCCGACGCGCCCGCGGACGTGTTCGAGACGAGCCCGATCGAGACCGCCGGAAACGACGGCGCCGAAGCCGCCGTGCCCGTCGAGAACCCTTCATTTCTCCCCGCTCCGGCCATCGACCTCCCGATCGACCTCGATTTCTCCGCCGCCGACATCGACGCCCTCGCGGCCGAGCTACCGTCGCCGCTCCTCGGCGAAATTACTGCGATTGTTCAGGAATCGCCCGGCGATCCGCAGATCGACCTCGGCCTTGTCTCGTCCGAGACCGAGGACGCCGGGGGCGAGGAAGCCGAAGTTCTCGCCCGCGCCGCCGAGGCCATGGAGCAGGCGATCGAGACCCTCAACAAGGTCACAGAAGCGGTCGGCCTCGACGCCGCGCCGACCCTCGCGGAGGATCCCCTCGCCCGCCTCTCCCGGGTCGAACGCCAGGCCCTCTTCTCCTGACCGCCGGCCCGCGCGGATCCGGATTGCGCCTGAACGGCGTTTCAGGTCATAGACTTAGCGCCCGCGTCAGCATCGCGTCGTCGATGTTTCCGCCCGACAGCACGGCCACCACCGTCCGCCCCGCCGTCTCGATCTTCCCCGTCAGGAGCGCCGCCAGCGCCACCGCTCCGCCCGGCTCCACCACCAGCCGCAAGGTCCGCGCCGCGAACGCCACCGCCGCCAGCGCCTCCTCGTCCGTGACCGAGACGCCCGAAACCACCCGCCGCCGGCCGATCTCCCAGCCGATGGTTCCCGGCGTCGGCGCCAGCAGGGCGTCGCAGATCGATCCGGACGCCCGGGCGTTCGCCACCCGCTCGCCCGCCGCGATCGACCGGCCGTAGTCGTCGAAGCCGGCCGGCTCCGCCGCATGCACCGCGGTTCCCGGCGACAGTGCCTCGAGGGCCGCCGCGACCCCGCCGATGAGCCCGCCGCCGGACACGCAGACCACCACCGCGTCAGCGGCAAGCCCTTGTGCGGAAAGGTCTTCCGCGATCTCCAGCCCCACCGTCCCCTGCCCGGCGATGACGCCCGCGTCGTTGTACGGGTGCACGAACGTGGCGCCGGTCCGCCCTGCGATCTCCGCCGAAATGGCCTCCCGATCCTCGGTCGCCCGGTCGTAGAGCACCACCGCCGCGCCCAGCTCCCGGGTGCGCGCCACCTTCACCGCCGGCGCGTCCGACGGCATCACGATGGTCGCCGGCATGCCGAGGATCGCCGCCGCCGCGGCGACGCCCTGGGCGTGGTTGCCCGACGAGCAGGCCACCACGCCGGCGCTCCGCGCGGCCGGGTCGATCAGGGACAAGCGATTGAAAGCGCCGCGGAATTTGAACGAGCCGGTCCGCTGCAGCACCTCCGCCTTGGCGAAGGCGAGCCCGCCGCCCGGCAGCGGCACCGGCAGCAGGGGCGTGCGCACCGCATGGGGTTTCAGCCGGACGGCGGCGGCGCGGATGTCGTCGATGGCGGGCGGGGTGTCGAAGCGCACGGGCGAGCTCCCGAATCGGACCGGATCCGGAAACCCCTATTCCGCCGCGGAGCTTTCCGCCAGTCGCTCGCCGTTGGCGATCCGCACGTTGGTGAGGAACTGGAGCGCGCTGTTGGCCCAGGAGTAGCGGAGCGCGTGCTCCCGCGCCGCCTCGCGGGACATCGTCAGCGCCTTCAGGCACGCGGCCCTCAGGTCCTCGTCCAGTGACCCGACCGGCGCCTGGCCGATGATGTCGAGCGGTCCCATCACCGGATAGGCGGCCACCGGCACGCCGGAGGCCAGCGCCTCCAGGATCACGTTGCCGAACGTGTCGGTCCGACTCGGGAACACGAACACGTCCGCGCTCGCATAATGCCGGGCGAGCTCCTGGCCGAACTTGGCGCCGGTGAAATGCACCGCCGGATAGCGCTTCTGCAGGCTGTCCCGCTGCGGGCCGTCGCCCACCACCACCTTGCTGCCGGGCAGGTCCAGATCCAGGAAGGCCTCGATGTTCTTCTCCACCGAAACCCGGCCGACGTTCATGAAGATCGGCCGAGGCAGGTCCAGCACCGACTCGGCGAACGGGCGCGGCCGGAAAAGGTCCGCGTCGATCCCGCGCGACCAGCGCATCAGGTTCTTGAAACCGCGGGCGGACAACTCCTTGGCCAGGGTGTCCGTCGCCACCATGCAGCCCGCCCCGGCGTTGTGGAACCGCCGGACCAGCGCGTAGAGCCAGCGTTCCGGCACCGGGATGCGCGCCGACACATATTCCGGGAAGCGGGTGTGATAGCTCGTCGTGTAGGGCATGCGGTTGGACATGCACCACTTGCGCGCCTTCACGCCAAGCGGACCTTCCGTGGCGATGTGCACATAGCTCGGCTGGCTGCGTTCGATCTCCTTGGCGACCGTCCGGTAGGTCGCCATGGCGAGGCGGATCTCCGGATAGGTCGGGCACGGGATCGTCCGGAACGCCTGCGGCGTCACCATGGACACCAGCGCCCCCATCTTGGCCAGTTCCTCGTTCGTGCGCTCGATCGAGCGCACGACCCCGTTCACCTGAGGGTGCCAGGCGTCCGTCACGATGGTGATGCGGGTCATTCGGCCGCCTGTGCGCTGACCGGCGCCGGAAGCAGCGGCTGCCTCTGGTGGCCGAGGTGATGCCACGTGATGATCTCGAACCGGCCGTCGTGGTGCTCGGCCACGGCCGTGCAGCTCTCCACCCAGTCGCCGGTGTTGATGTAGGTGAGGCCGAAGCGCTCGTGCATGGCGGCGTGGTGGATATGGCCGCAGATCACCCCGTCGGCGCCCTGGCGCTTCGCTTCCCCGGTCAGCGCCTGCTCGAACGCGCCGATGAAGTTGACCGCGTTCTTCACCTTCAGCTTCGCCCAGGCGGACAGGGACCAGTAGGGAAAACCCAGCCAGCGGCGGATCTTGTTCAGCACCGTGTTGAGGTTGAGGGCGGTCATGTA
Organism: Chthonobacter rhizosphaerae; assembly: GCF_013839525.1. GTDB lineage: Bacteria > Pseudomonadota > Alphaproteobacteria > Rhizobiales > Pleomorphomonadaceae > Chthonobacter > Chthonobacter rhizosphaerae. Next base: position 43,697 of record NZ_JACDIS010000008.1, on the reverse strand, counting down.
GGCCCAGTCGCCGAAGAAGGCGAGCCACTTGGCATGCCGCACGACCACGTCGAACTGGTCGCCGTGGATGACCAGGTAGCGCTTTCCGTCCGCCGCCTCGTGGACGATGCTGTCCACCACCTCGACGCCGCCGAAGTGGGTGCCGAGATAGCCGCGCAGGAATTCGTCGTGATTGCCGGGCAGGTAGATGATGCGCGCGCCCTTGCGGCCCTTGCGCAGCAGCTTCTGGACCACGTCGTTGTGCGGCTGGCTCCAGTACCACATGCGCTTCAGCCGCCAACCGTCGATGATGTCGCCGACGAGGTAGATCGTCTCGGCATCGTGCAGCCGCATGAAATCGAGCAGCAGTTCGGCCTGACATCCCCGTGTGCCGAGATGGATGTCCGACAGGAACAGGCTCCGGAAATGCTTGGGTTCTTCGTTCGCGGACATGTCGGCTGTATCGACCGGTCGGACGCCGCTCGCCTTGCTGGTGCAGTTGGGCGGATTTAGTCCGAGTCCCGTCTCAGTTTTGTGACAGGCGGCGGGACGAAATGTTTACGAAAACTTGGATGCGGCGGGAGACGAGGCCGAAACTGCTCGAAACGACGCACGCGGGCCCGTGTCCCGGACGCGCCAAGGGCGCTTGCATGGCGCGCGCATCCAATCCGTCCACCCCCTGGCGCCTACACACTTGGACTCATATGATCCGCGCCGCTCAATACCGATCCCGGGGAGATCTCCCTTCATGACCAGCGCCCTCGACGACGTGTTCGCCCGCCTCGACGCCCACAAGGCCGCGATGGCCGACCGTCCGCTCCGCACCCTGTTCGCGGAGGACCCCGGCCGGTTCGAGCGCTTCCAGGCTCGCCTCGACGACCTTCTGTTCGACTATTCCAAGAACCGCGTTACCGACGAGACCATGGCGCTCCTCGTGGACCTCGCCCGCACGGCCGGCGTCGAGGCCCGGCGCGACGCCATGCTGTCCGGTGCGGCCATCAACACCACCGAGAAGCGCGCGGTGCTCCACGTGGCGCTCCGCAACCGGTCCAAGACGCCCATCCTCGTCGACGGCAAGGACGTGATGCCGGACGTGGAGGCCGTTCTCGCCCGCGTCGGCGCCTTTGCCGAAGGCGTGCGCGACGGCACCGTCGCGTCCTCCACCGGCGCCCGCTTCACCGACGTTGTGAACATCGGCATCGGCGGCTCGGACCTCGGCCCCGCCATGGCGACCCTGGCGCTGACGCCCTATTCGGGGGGCGGCCCGCGCCTCCACTACGTGTCGAACGTGGACGGCGCCCATATCGCCGACACCCTCGCGACGCTCGATCCGAAGACCACGCTCTTCATCATCGCGTCGAAGACCTTCACCACGTCCGAGACCATGACCAACGCCGCCACGGCGCGCGCCTGGGTGGCGGACGCCCTCGGCGAGGCGGCCGTCGGCGCGCACTTCTGCGCGGTCTCCACCGCCCTCGACAAGGTCGCGGCCTTCGGCATCGACGTGGAGCGCGCCTTCGGTTTCTGGGACTGGGTCGGCGGGCGCTATTCGGTCTGGTCCGCCATCGGCCTGCCGGTCGCGATCGCCGTCGGCTACACGAACTTCCAGGCCCTCCTGGAGGGCGCGCACGAGGTGGACCGCCACTTCGCCACCGCGCCGCTTGAAGAGAACATCCCCGTCCTGATGGCGCTCCTCGGCATCTGGTACCGGAACGTCTGGGGCTTCTCCACTCACGCGGTGCTGCCCTACGACCAGCGCCTGTCGCGCTTTCCGGCCTACCTGCAGCAGCTCGACATGGAATCGAACGGCAAGGGCGTCACCCTCGACGGCTCCCCGGTGCCCCGCGCCACGGGGCCGATCGTCTGGGGCGAGCCGGGCACCAACGGCCAGCACGCCTTCTACCAGCTGATCCACCAGGGCACGGACGTCATCCCGGCCGACTTCCTCATCGCCGCCGTGCCGCACGAGCGGCTTTCGGACCACCACGCCAAGCTCGTCTCCAACGCCCTTGCCCAGACCGAGGCGCTGATGCGCGGCAAGACGCTGGAGGAGGCGTCCGCCGAATTGCGCAAGGCCGGCAAGTCCGACGCGGAGATCGCCGCGCTCGCCCCGCACAAGGTGTTTCCCGGCAACCGCCCGACCAACACCCTCCTCTACCGGACGCTGGACCCGCGGATGCTGGGCCGGCTGATCGCTCTCTACGAGCACAAGGTGTTCGTCCAGGGCACGATCTGGGCCATCAACTCCTACGACCAGTGGGGCGTCGAGCTCGGCAAGGAGCTGGCCAACCGCCTGCTGCCCATCCTCAAAGGGGAAGCGGAGCCCTCCGCCGACCAGGACGCCTCGACGAAGGGCCTCGTCGCCACGTACAAGTCGCTTGCCGAATCCTGAACGCACGATGCGGTGCGTCAAGATTGGTTTCGGACGCCGAAATAAATTGGTATAGACGAAAGTAGCGTTGCAACGGCTGCCGGCGGGTCTCGTCCCCCACCCCCGGTCGCCCGCAGGCCGAAGGTCGTCGCCATCGCTCGCCGGTGCGGGCGCGGCGGATCGTCGGCCGCACAGGAAAGGGTGAGGGATCGAATGGAGCATCGGCGCAGCATGACCAGTCGCATCATCGTGGTCGATCCGTTCGACTATGTCGTCTTCGGCGGCACGGGCGACCTGGCCCGCCGCAAGCTGCTGCCGGCGCTCTATCATCGCGAACTCGACGGCCAGCTGCCGGAGGTCGCGCGCATCATCGGCGTGTCGCGCCGCGAGAGCAGCCACGAGGCCTACCGGGCCGACGTGAAGACGGCCCTGGAGCGCTATCTCCGGCCGGACGAGATCATCCCGAAGGTGCTCGACACCTTCCTGTCCCGCATCCACTACGTGGCCGCCGACGCCACGTCGTCCGACGGCTGGGAAAGCCTCGCCGCCCTCCTGAAGGAAGGCGAGAACCGGGTGCGCGCCTTCTACCTCGCCACCGGGCCGGACCTCTTCGGGCCGATCTGCGAGCGCATCGGCGCCCACGGCCTCATCACCGACCAGACGCGGGTCGTGGTGGAGAAGCCGCTCGGCAAGGATCTCACGTCCGCGCGCGCCACCAACGACGCGGTCGGCCGGATCTTCAAGGAAGAGCAGATCTACCGGATCGACCACTATCTCGGGAAGGAGACGGTGCAGAACCTGATGGCGCTGCGCTTCGGCAACGCCCTGTTCGAACCGCTCTGGAACAGCGCCCACATCGACCACGTGCAGATCACCGTGGCCGAATCCATCGGCGTGGAGGGTCGCGGCGACTATTACGACACGTCCGGCGCCATGCGCGACATGGTGCAGAACCACATCCTGCAGCTCCTCTGCCTCGTCGCCATGGAGGCGCCCACCTCGCTCGACGCGGACGCGGTGCGCGGCGAGAAGCTGAAGGTCCTGAAGTCGCTGAAGCCCATCACGGGCCTCGCCGCCGACGTCTGCACCGTGCGCGGCCAGTACCGCGCCGGCGCGTCCACCACCGGCGCCGTGCCGGGCTACCTGGACGAGATCACCAACAAGGAAAGCCGGACCGAGACCTTCGTGGCCATCAAGGCCGAGGTGGAGAACTGGCGCTGGGCCGGCGTGCCCTTCTACCTGCGCACCGGCAAGCGGCTCGCCGCCCGCCAGTCCGAGATCGTGGTCCGCTTCAAGCCGGTGCCGCACTCCATCTTCGACGAGAGCGCCGGCAGCCTCGCGGCCAACGAACTCGTCATCCGCCTGCAGCCGGACGAGGGCGTGAAGCTGCAGCTGATGATCAAGGACCCCGGCCCCGGCGGCATGCGGCTGACCCGCGTGCCCCTCGACATGAGCTTCGCGAGCGCCTTCAACGTGCGCAGCCCCGACGCCTACGAGCGCCTGCTGCTCGACGTCGTCCGCGGCAACGCCACCCTCTTCATGCGCCGCGACGAGGTGGAGGAGGCCTGGAAGTGGGTCGACCCCATCCGCACCGCGTGGGACGAGAGCCGCGACCCGCCGAAGGCCTACACCGCCGGCACCTGGGGCCCGTCCGCCGCCATCGCGCTCATCGAGCGGGACGGCCGCACCTGGCACGAGGACGCCGCCTGACGACGGCGGCCGGGCGGCGCGGCGCGCCCGGTGAGGGCGATCCTGACCGGCCCGTCCTGCGGCCGGCGCCGGCGGCCCGACTCTCGGACCGCCGCCATCGCCTTTCCGGTGCGGACGCCGTGGCCGGGCGCCCGCGCTTCCCGGCCACGGGCTCCCGCGGCCGGCCCTGACCTCGATCCAAGCGGCAGACACCCGATGCTCGACCAACGCACCTTCGACAGCCCGGACAGCCTGGCGGCGGCCCTTTCGGCCTTCGTGGGCGATGCCATCACCGATCGGATCGCCCGGGACGGCAAGGCCGCCATCGCGGTTTCCGGCGGTCGCACGCCCATTCGTTTCCTGGAGGCCCTCTCGGCGCTCGACCTCGACTGGCCGAACGTGCTCGTCACCCTGGTGGACGAGCGATGGGTGCCGGAAACGTCCGAGCGGTCCAACGGCGCGCTCGTCCGCCGCCACCTCATCCGGGACAAGGCGGCACTCGCCACCTTCGTGCCGCTCTACCGGGAAACCACGACGCCGGACGAAAGCCTCGGCCTCGTCGCCCGCACCCTCGCCGACATGCCCCTGCCCTTCGCCGCCGTGGTGCTCGGCATGGGCGACGACGGCCACACGGCGTCGTTCTTTCCCGGCGGCGACCGCCTGGCCGACGCCATCGACCCGATCGGCGGCGCGGCGGTGGCGGCCATCCGCGCGCCCGGCGCCGGCGAACCGCGGATCACGCTGACCCTGCCGATGATCCTTGCCGCCGACCGCCTCGCCCTCCACATCGAGGGCACGGGCAAGAAGGCGGTGCTCGACGAGGCGCTCGCGGGCGAGGACCCGCTCGCCATGCCGGTCCGGGCGGTGCTGAAGTCGCCCAAGCCGCCGGTGGTGTTCTGGTGCGGGTGAGGTGGTCGCGGCGAATGAGTATTGACGTGTGACGTAACGCGTACATACCTTGAGGCCGGACGATGATCCTCAGTTACAGGGACAAACGCACCGAGGCGTTTGCGTCCGGGCAGTTCGTCAGGGAGTTCCAGGGTTTCGATCGCCAGGCCTACAAGCGTCTCGAAATCCTCTCGGCGGCTTCAACGCTCGCCGATCTTCGCGCCCTCCCGAGCAATCGGCTGGAAGCGCTGCACGGAAACCGCGTCGGGCAATACAGCATCCGGATCAACATGCAGTGGCGCATCTGCTTCATGTGGCCGGACGGCCAATCAGGACCATCGGACGTCGAAATCGTCGACTATCACTGAGGCTTCGCACCATGGCGCGTCCCCCGATCCATCCCGGCGAGATCCTGGCTGACGAACTGGCCGAGGCAGGCGTCCGCCCCGCGGAACTCGCTCGTCAGTTGGACGTGCCGGCAAACCGGATCAGCCAGATCATCAACGGCAAGCGGTCGATCTCCGGCGACACGGCCCTTCGCCTCGGGCACTGGTTCGGAACGAGCCCGGACTTCTGGCTCAATCTTCAGGTCGCCTACGATTTGAGGCTCGCCCAGGCTGAACTGGGGGAGCGCCTCGCCGCCCTACCCACGCGCGCTCGGGCGGACTCCGCCGAGGAAAGCGCGCCTTGATGCTTCAACCCCGTCGCGACGGGATGTCGAAGCCGAACCGCCTCGCCTCGCCCTCGAACAGGCCCTCGCCTCGCCCCGCAAACCCTGACACCACCCCGTCCCCCGGAGCTTCCTCATGACCATCCAAGCCCGCATCGGCGACGTGACCGAGCGCATCCAGAAGCGCTCCTACGACACCCGCCAGCGCTACCTGGAGCGCCTCCTGAAGCAGGCCGAGAAGGGCCCGCGGCGCAACCGGCTCGCCTGCGGCAACCTCGCCCACGGCTTCGCCGCCTGCGGCCCCGGCGACAAGGACGCCCTCAAGGGCGACGTGGCGCCGAACCTCGGCATCGTCACCGCCTACAACGACATGCTGTCGGCCCACCAGCCCTACGAGACCTATCCGGAGGTCATCCGGGCCGCCGCCCGCGAAGTGGGCGCGGTGGCCCAGGTGGCGGGCGGCGTGCCGGCCATGTGCGACGGCGTCACCCAGGGCCAGATCGGCATGGAGCTGTCGCTCTTCTCCCGCGACGTGATCGCCATGTCGACCGCCGTGGCGCTCAGCCACGACATGTTCGACGCGGCCGTCTATCTCGGGATCTGCGACAAGATCGTGCCCGGCCTCGTGATCGGCGCCCTCTCCTTCGGCCACCTGCCGGCGGTCTTCGTGCCGGGCGGCCCGATGACCTCGGGTCTGCCGAACGACGAGAAGGCCCGCATTCGCCAGCTCTACGCGGAAGGCAAGGTGGGCCGGAAGGAGCTCCTGGAATCGGAGAGCGCGTCCTACCACGGCCCGGGCACCTGCACCTTCTACGGCACGGCCAACTCCAACCAGATGCTGATGGAGATCATGGGCCTGCACCTGCCGGGCGCCACCTTCGTCAACCCGAACACGCCGCTGCGCGACGCCCTCACCAAAGAAGCGGCCAAGCGGGCCCTCGCCATCTCGGCCACCGGCAACGCGTTCACGCCCGTCGGCCAGGTGATCGACGAGAAGGCGATCGTCAACGGCGTCGTCGGCCTCCACGCCACCGGCGGGTCGACGAACCACACCATGCACCTGGTCGCCATGGCGCGCGCCGCCGGCATCCACCTGACCTGGGACGACTTCTCGGACCTTTCCGACGCGACGCCGCTCGTCGCCCGCGTCTACCCGAACGGCCTCGCGGACGTGAACCACTTCCACGCGGCCGGCGGCATGGGCTTCCTCATCCGCACGCTCCTCGACGAAGGCCTCGTCCACGACGACGTGAAGACGGTCTGGGGCACGCCCCTCTCCGGCTACACCGTGGAGCCGAAGCTCACCGAGGGGGGCGCGGTGGAGTGGACCCCGTCCGCGGCGGCGAGCGCCGACGAGAAGGTGCTCCGCCCGGCGTCCAGCCCGTTCCAGGCGACCGGCGGCCTCAAGGTGCTGAAGGGCAATGTCGGCCGCGCCGTCATCAAGACGTCGGCGGTGAAGCCCGAGCGGCAGGTGGTCGAGGCCCCGGCCGTCGTGTTCCACAGCCAGGACGCCATGCTGGCCGCCTTCAAGCGGGGCGAGCTGGAGCGCGACTTCGTGGCCGTCATCCGCTTCCAGGGCCCGAAGGCCAACGGCATGCCGGAGCTTCACAAGCTGACGCCCACTCTCGGCCTCCTGCAGGACCGCGGCTACCGGGTGGCGCTCGTCACCGACGGGCGCATGTCCGGCGCGTCCGGCAAGGTGCCGGCGGCGATCCACGTCACGCCCGAGGCGGTGGACGGCGGCCCGATCGCCAAGCTCCGCGACGGCGATCTCGTCCGCGTGGACGGCATCGCCGGCACCCTGGAGGCGCTGGTGGACGCGGCCGAGTGGAGCGCCCGCCCGGTCGCCACCGAGAACCTGGAGGACAACGAGTGGGGCATCGGCCGCGACCTGTTCGCGTCCTTCCGCCGGGTGGTCGGTCGCGCGGAGGACGGCGCCAGCGCCCTCGGCCTCTGAGTGGCCCCCTCCCCGATCCGCCGCCTCAAGTCCGCTGTGTGAGGGCGCGCCGTCATGGCGCGCCCCGCCTCAGGCCCGCTCGCCGTCGCCGATCGACACCAGCTGGTCGAGCAGCCAGTCGAGCCCTCGGTCCGGCACCGTCCGCACCGCCGACAGCACCACGATGTCGAACCCGGCCACCGGTACCGGCGTCTCGTGCACGTCGAGCCCGAAGCGTCCGGCGTGAGTCTCCGCCAACTGGCGCGGCACGGACGCGATCAGGTCGGTGGACGCCACGGTGGCGAAGGCCCCGAAGAACTGCGGGATGGCGAGCACCACTCGCCGCGTGCGGCCCACGGCCGCGAGGGCGTCGTCCACGGCCCCGTGGAAATCGCCGCTGCCGGACACGATCACGTGGTCGAGCGTCGTGAAGCTGTCGAGGTCGAGCCCGGCCCGGAGCCGCGGATGCCCGGCGCGGCTGATGGTGACGAAGCTTTCCCGCAGGATCCGCCGCGTCTCGGTCTCGCCGGCCTGCGGGTCGAACACCCCGATCGCGCAATCGATCTCGCGGGCCGCCAGTTTGTCCATGGCGTCCCGCCGGCCGGCGGCGACGAGGGCGAGGCGCACGCCCGGCGCCGGGCTCAGCACCCTGGCGGCGACCGCCCCGCCCACCACCGAGAAGGCGTAGTCGAGCGCCGCGACCCGGAACGTCCGCACGATCCGCGCCGGATCGAACGTCTCGCCCACCGCGAACGCGCCCCGCATCCCGTCGAGCGCCGCCGAGACCGGCTTCAAGAGCGCGAGCGCACGCTCGGTCGGCTCGATGCCGTCGGCCCGCCGGATGAAGAGCGGGTCCTCGAAGATGTCCCGCAACCGGCCGACCGCATGGCTGACCGCAGAGGGGGTCAGAGCCAGCCGGTCCGCCACCCTGGTGAGTTTGCGCGTCCGCATCGCCTCGGCGAACACGAGGAGCAACGTGCCGTCCAGCCGGCGGAGTTGAGCATCATTGAAATCAGTCATGATGCTTCTTCAGTACCGCTCAACTCGTGGTCTGGCTAGGGTCTCTCCAGCGGCGGCACCCGCTGCCCTCGTTCAAGGAGACCCCACATGACCCTCTTCGTCGCCAACGCCAACGGCAAGGTCGGCACCGACCTCGTCGCCGCCCTCCTCGCCGGTGGACACGCCGTTCGCGTCGGCGCCCGCGATCTCGCCAAGGCCCGCGCCGCTTTCCCGGGCGCCGAGGTGGTCGCCTTCGACTATGCCGACGTGCCGGCCCATGCGGCCGCGCTCGACGGCGTCACCGCCCTCTTCACCGCCGCCCCGCCCTGGCTGCTGCCGGCCGCCGAGATCGATCTCCTGGCGCTCGCCAGGGACAAGGGCGTCCGCCGGATCGTGAAGCTCTCCTATCTCGGCGCGGAACTCGCCCCGGAGAGCCCCCATGGTCGGGCGGAACGGGCCATCGAGGCGAGCGGCCTGGAGTGGACCCACATCCGGCCGACCTTCTTCAACCAGAACTTCTCCACCGCCCACGCGGCGACGATCCGGACCGAGGGCGCCTTCTACGAGCCTGCCGCGGACGGCGCGTCGGCCTTCATCGACACGCGGGACATCGCCGCCGTGGTCGTCAAGGCGCTCACCGAGCCGGGGCACAACGGCAAGGCCTACGGCCTGACCGGATCGGAAAGCCTGACCCGTCATCAGGTCGCCGAGGCGCTCTCGGCCGCGCTCGGCCGGACCATTCGCTACGTGCCGGTGGACGACGCGGCGCTTAGGGCCTCCCTCGCCGGCGCGCCGCAGGCGCTTGTCGAACTCCTCAGCGGGCTCTACGGCGCGGTCCGGGCCGGCCAGACGGCCGCGACCACCACCACCGTCGCGGATCTCCTCGGCCGCCCTCCGATCCGCTTCGCCGACTTCGCCACGGACGCCGCCGCGACTTGGCGATAGCAGCGGTTGTCGGCCGTGCCGGGGACGCGCCAGCGCCCTCGGCCTCCGGGCGCTCGCCAAACGGAACCAACGAGACGCCGAACAGACGGGAGGCAGGACTGTGCAATGAATCGTTGTTTTTTACGATTTCACCCGTCAGACTGATCCCTGTTTCTAGATTTGTCGCGGCGCTTCCGTCGCCCGGGCTATTCCGCTCACCATTTCCGCTTTGGCGCCATGACAGAGTCGATCCGTTTCGCAGACTTGATCTTCGCGGCCGACTTCAGTTCGGCACGCCGGGAGGACGGAGCGGAGATCCGGTTCACCCGAACCGAACGTCGGCTGCTGGCGGATCTCGCCGGCCGTCCCGGTATTCTGCGCACGCGCAATCAGCTTCTCGACGCGACCACCGAACCGGGGTCCTCCGCTTCGGACCGGAACATCGACTTCACGATCGTGCGCCTGAGGGCGAAGCTTGGCGACTCGGCCCGCAAGCCGGTCTTCATCTCCACCCGATATGGCGAAGGCTATATTTGGATCGCCCCTCGCACGCGTGCCGCGACCGGGGCCTTCCTCGTGATCGGCCCGTTCACACGGATGGGCGACGGTGATCCGGCCGACCATCGGCCGATGTGTTTCGCCGAAAATCTGGCCGAAGCGGTCAGGGCCGAAGTCGCGGACGGGCAGGATATCCTCGTCGATGCCGCCTTCTCCTCCTCTGCCCAGGCCGCCAGTGACACTGCTCGGTTCTATCTCGAACTCCTCTTCGTCACGGACGGCGACCGACTGGATTGCATCTCCGTCCTGCGGCGACCCGGTGGTCCGGTTCTCAGCGTCAGGCGCGATCCGGACATCGCGCGTGCAACTCCGAAGACGATCGTCTCGGACCACCTGACGGCACTCTGGCGATCGTTGCTCGATGCGGACGGGCAGGAAGGACCTTTGGCCGCGCCGATCGCCCTTCGGTTGGTGGAAGCCGCGGCCCCGTTCATCAGTGACTCGAAATCGGACCATCCGGAGGAGGTCGGCCAACTGAAGGGCGAAGCCTTTCCATCGGCCGACTTGTGGCGCCTTAACGAGACCCGTCTGCGCAAACAGATCAGCAGTGGAAGCGGGGACGCCGTCACGAAGCTTCTGCTCGCCGTGACCATCCACACGCGCTACGTCATCGATGGATGGCGGTTCCTGGCGAAGGACGATCCTCGTCAGCATGACGAGGCCGAGATGCGGGATCTCCTGCTCGGGTCCCTGCCGGAGTTGTTGAAGGACCCGCAGCACGCCCTGTCGGCTGCAAACTTGCTTTTCTTCCTCGGGCCGGTCTACCGGCCCATGGCGCTCGACATTGCGGAGGACGCCTTTCGACGGACGACGATGGTCGGGCACGCGCTCTCCACTCTCGGCCCGCTGCGATGCTTCACCGGCGACTTCGACAGCGGGCTCGCCCTCCTCCGGCAGGCTCGCGGCATGTGCAAGCCGGGAACGGTCATGGAACGGTACATCGTTTCCTTCATCTGCCAGAACCTGCTCGCCTCGGGAGACTTCGCCGGCAAGGACCGGGAGCTTGTGGTGCTGACCCGCTCTCCGATCAGCAAAGGGCCGTATCGCCTCGTCTATGCGACACCCGGCGAAACGGACCCGTCTCTCCCGGTCAGGATCCATCTCAGGGTCGTTTCCGCGAAGTATGCCCGGTCGCTCCTGCTCTGGAGCTACTACATCTGCGCTCGGAACTATGTTGATCCGACCGCGCGTGAAAACGTCATCGTCGGGTTGGCGGGCCATCTACGACGTCGGTTCGGGGACGGCGTCGTCCCGCCCGAGGTGGCGGCCGCCATTCCGGCCGTCCTCGGCCGGGCGACCGCGTCATCCATGTGAATTTTGCCCTCGGCGGGCGCGGCGCCTCTTTGCGTTCATCGCGCCCGTTGGATCATGGAGCGACCGTCATGGCGACGGGTGCCTGCAGCAGGGAAAGCTCGGGCGCGCCGATTTCCCGCAGGAGCTTTCTACGCATGGCTTCGCCAAACCCGTCGAAGGTCGGGGTGCAGATGACGAAGGAGCCCGCACCGGACGCGACCTTTGCCTGATAGAACGCCTCCAGGCCCGCTTCCTCGCCGCTCACGCAGAGACCGTTGACGGTGACGCCCGTTTGTTCCGCCCGTGCGCGCGCCGCCGCCAGCGAGACGCTCTTCCGTCTTTTCGGTTCGATGGTTTCGCGACCATCACCGGACACATCGACGACCTTTCGCCTTATACAGAGGCGCGGGTCGAGGAAGAGGTCGAGAGCGGTCCAGAGTCCCCCGCCGAGGTCGGTGCTTCCTGTGCCGTAACGCGGCAGGGACGTGATCGCGGTCGCAAGCGCATCGGCGTCGGCCGGTCGCCTCACGAGACGCCAGGGAAGCGTCCGTGACTCGAAGGCGTCATCCGACCAGACCACGACGGCGGCCGCCAGACCGCCGGACGCCTCGATGGCGGCCATGACCTCCGGATCGCGGAGAGCGGACGCGATGCCACGCGTTTGAAGAAAGTAGTCTCGGTCGTCGATACTGCCCGACGCGTCGATGGCGAATACCAATCCGGTCGTCACGCAATCCAAGTCGGCGGCGCGAGAAGCGTGGAACGACGCCGACGCCGCGACGACGCCGCCAACAAGAAGGCCTAACCTGCCCAGCCGGCCGAAGCCCTGAAATAAACGGTTCACGTCAATACGGTCACGGACGAACATCTCTAAGAATCCAGCAAATGTGATCTGGCACTACTGTCAGATTTTAAATGTTGCAGGATTATGTGAGGACACGACCCGGAACACATGAACCATGCAATCGGGTCGCGGACGCGCTCGGGCTGGCGACGAGAGCGCGGCATCGGTCCGCCGCGAAGACCCCGTCGATATCTGCGCCGGACCAGCTATCGGACAGCGTGAAGTCTCCTGTGCGGATCATCTCTGTCGCTATCCCGAGACATCGGAGCACCGTCCGCGAACGGGCGCAGGAAATGCCGGACCGCGTGGGGCCGGACGTCCGTACGGCATATGTATGCTGATTGACGCGTGTTCGATTCCGCCGGTATTCCTTCTGCACGGTTGGGGTTGTGGCTCACGCAAGGAAACGGGCGCATGATTTCGCTCGACTGGCTGAAGACGCCGATCTGGGCCGCGGGCCTCGTCGGGGGGACGAAGTCCTTCCTGAAGAATCCGCTGCTCGGAGACCCGAAGCTCAACGAGCGTGGTCTCCACCGCACCCGGATCAGCCTCGCCTGGCGGGCGGCGGAGCGCCGGCGGGCAATTCTCGCCCAGCGGGTGGACCCGGACCACCGCGCCGCGTTCGACCGCGACGGCTTCGTGATCCTGGAGAACGTCCTGCCTGAGGCGGACTTCGACCAACTGGTCGAAACCCTCCGCACGCGTCCCCTCCCCGCCCGCGAGATGCGCCAGGGCCAGACCGTCACCCGGATGACGCCGGTCGGCCCGTCCGTGCTCCGCGACCTGCCGGCGGCCGAGCGCGTGATCGACGACCGCCGGATTCGCGGGCTGATCCAGTACGCGGCCTCCACCGGCGGCTTTCCGGCCTGGTTCATCCAGACGGTGATCGCCGAGCCGGACCGGGAGACGCCGGACCCGCAGACGGACGTCCACGCCGACACCTTCCACCCGACCGCGAAGCTCTGGCTCTTCCTCCAGGACGTGGGCGAGGACGACGGCCCGTTCATGTACGTGCCCGGATCCCACCGCCTGACGCCGGAACGGCTGGCGTGGGAGCACCGCACCAGCCTCACCGCCCGCGACGACCCGCGCCTTCACCACGCGCACGGCTCCTTCCGGGTCCGCCCGCACGAACTCGCCGAGATGGGACTCCCGGAGCCGAGGAAGGTGACCGTCAAGGCGAACACCCTCGTGGTCGCCGACACCTTCGGCTTCCACGCCCGCACCCCGAGCGGCAAGCCGACCCTGCGGATGGAGCTTCACGCCCACCTCCGCCAGAACCCGTTCTCGCCCTGGGCCGGACCGGGCGTCACGTCCCTGCCGGGCATCAACCGGCGGCAGGTGGACCTCTTCCTCGCCTACAAGGATTTCACCGCCCGCTCCTTCATCTGGAAGGACGTCGGTCGCGTCACGGCGAACTCGCCGCCGCACATCTGAACCCGACTCGAAGGCCGGGGACGGCGGCGGTCGGGGACATCCCGCCCGCCATGCTCCGGTTCCGCACCTGGCGCGCTTCGGCTCGTCGCCCCTGGTCTATTGCGTCGCCGACGCTATAGTCAGGCCAACTCTCCGTCGTCCTCTCCTGGAAGGTCCAGACATGAACGAGATCACGAATCGCAAATTCGGGATCGGCGCTCCCGTGCGCCGCCGCGAGGACGCCGCCCTGATCACCGGCAAGGGCCACTACACCGCCGACTTCCTGCCGCCCGGCGCGCTCCACATGGTGGTGCTCCGGTCGGCCATGGCCCACGCCGGTTTTGCGCTCTCCGGGCTCGACGAGGCCCGCGCCGCGCCGGGCGTCCGGGCGGTCTGGACGATCGACGACATCGCCGACATCGGCCTGATGCCGACCAAGGCCCGGCCGAAACAGGCGGACGGGTCCGATTTCTGGATTCCGCCCCATCCGGTGCTCGCCAAGGACGTCGTCCGCCACGTGGGCGAGGCGATCGCCGTCGTGTTCGCCGACACGGCGGCGGCGGCCCGCGAGGCCTCCGAACGCATCCAGGTCGACTACACGCCCACCGATGTGGTGGTGGACACCGGCCGCGCGCTCGACCCGGACGCCCCCCTCGTCTGGCCCGAGCACGGCAGCAATCTCGCCTTCGAATACGGCTTCGGCGAGAAGACCGCCGCCGACGCCGCCGTCGCCTCCGCCGCCCGGGTGGTGGAACTGACGCTCGTCAACAACCGGATCGTCTGCAACTACATGGAGCCCCGCGCCGCCGTCGCCGAGTACGACGCCGGCACCGGCCGCTGGACGCTCACCACCGGCACCCAGGGCGGCCACGGCGTGCGGGACGTGCTCGCCCGCGACATCCTCGGCGTCGATCGCGACCGCATCCGCGTGGTCACCCCCGACGTCGGCGGCGGCTTCGGCACCAAGGCGTTCGTGTACGGCGAGTATCCGCTGATCATGAAGGCCGCCAAGGACTTGGGCCGCCCGGTGCGGTGGGTGTCCGACCGCACGGAACACTTCCAGATCGACGCCCACGGCCGCGACAACGTGGTGACCGGTCGCCTCGCCCTCGACGGGGACGGCCGCATCCTGGCGCTCTCGGTGGACCTCGTCGCCGCCATGGGCGCCTACCTGCACCAGTATGGCCCGTTCATCCCGTGGGTGGGCGCCACCATGTCGACGGGCGTCTACCACGTGCCGGCGTTCCATGCCTCCGTGAAGGGCGTCTACACCCACACGACCCCGACCGACGCCTACCGCGGCGCGGGCCGACCCGAGGCCGCCTACCTGCTGGAGCGGCTGATGGACCTCGCCGGCCGCGAGACCGGCCTCGGCCCGGTGGAGATCCGCCGGCGCAACTTCATCACGCCGGCCCAGATGCCCTACCGCACGCCGACCGGCCGCCTCTACGACACCGGCGAGTTCGACGGCCACCTGACCCGCGCCCTGGCGGTGGCCGACGCGGACGGTTTTCCGGCCCGGCAGGCCGCCGCGAAGGCCGAGGGCAAGTGGCGCGGCCTCGGCATCGCCACCTATATCGAGGCCTGCGCCTTTCCGGGCTCGGAGGAGGCGAACGTGGTGCTGAACAAGGACGGCACGGCGACGCTCTTCATCGGCACGCAGACGAACGGCCAGGGGCACGCCACCGCCTACGGCCAGATCATCGCCGCCGCTCTCGGCCTCGACCTTGAGAAGATCGAGACGGTACAAGGCGATACGGACCGGGTGGCACGCGGCGGCGGCACCGGCGGGTCGCGGTCGATCCCGCTCGGAGCGGCGTCGGTGGACATCGCCTCCAAGGCGCTCGCCGAGCAGATCAAGGAGCTCGCCGCCGACCGACTGGAAGCCTCGCCGGCGGACCTGGAGCTGATCGACGGCCACGTGCGCGTGGTCGGCACGGACAAGACCCTGACCCTCGCCGACGTGGCCGCGTCCGCGCCCGATCCGGACAAGCTCAAGGCCCACGGCAACTTCGTCCAGGACGAGTGCACTTATCCGAACGGCACCCACATCTGCGAGGTGGAGCTCGATCCGGACACCGGCGTGGTCGCCATCCTGCGCTACACCATCGTGGACGACTTCGGCGTCACGGTGAACCCGATGCTTCTCGCCGGCCAGGTGCACGGCGGCGTGGTCCAGTCGATCGGCCAGGCGCTGCACGAGCACACGGTCTACGACGAGACCGGCCAGCTTCTGACCGCGTCCTTCCTGGACTACACCATGCCGCGCGCGGACGACGTGCCGGGCTTCCACTTCGAGACCCGCAACGTGCCGTCCACCACGAACGTGCTCGGCATCAAGGGCGCGGGCGAAGCCGGCACCATCGGGGCGACCCCCGCGGTCATGAACGCGGTGGTCGACGCCCTCGACTTCGGCAAGGGCATCCGTCACATGGACATGCCCGCCACCCCGGCCCGCCTCTGGGCGGCGATCCAGGGCTGAGGCGGCAAAGATCAAACGGGCGGCGCCCCTCGGCGCCGCCCGTCCATCGTGGCACAAACGCCAGCTGCAAATGCAACAGACCACATCCTTATTGTCTTCACACCCTCCCGGCGCCACAATTGTCAGAGTAGTTATTGCCACTTCATCGTCGGAAGAAGACGTAGACTTGCAACGTTACTTGCCTCTGCAAACCTCCCTGAGTTGAGGCCGGCGGGTGGGACAGTCGCCGCACTTCTGGTGCGCGGATGAAAAAAGGGCGGCGCCCGCAAGCGCCGCCCCTTGGTCCGATCCATATCTTCCGTCGTGACGACGGCCCGAGATGCGCCAGCCCCTCGCCGGCGCCTGGCCGCGAGCCCCTGCCCGCGCCTCAGCCGCCGAGCTTGTAGCGCAGCGACACCGCCACGATGTCGGCGCTCGCTTCGGTCGAGCCGGCATAGGTGACGGTCGCCGGCAGGCCGAGGCCGCCGGGCAGCGCGTTGGTGCGGTTGATGTCCGACTCCTCGCCGAAGAGGTGCGTGTAGGCCGCGTCGAACGACAGGCGCTCGTTGACCTCGTAGGTGAAGCCGACCGAGGCCCAGATGCGGTTGGCGTCCGGCAGGCGGGCGGAGCGGAACTCGTCGCGCACGGGCGAGATCTCGTAGCCGAGGCCGGAGCGGAGCGTCAGGTTGTCGTTCCAGGCATATTCGGCGCCGAGCGAGAAGAACCAGCCGTCCTGGTATTCGAAGTCGAGCTCCGTCACCGTGCCGGCCGCGGCGTTGTCCACGTCCACGATGCCGAGGCGGCTCCAGTTGGTCCACTCGATGCCGGCGAGCAGGGTGAACTGGTCGTTCACCCGCTGGCGCACGCCAAGGGTGACCATCTCCGGCAGGGTCAGGTCGGCCGTGATGGGCAGACCGCCGGGGCTGGCCGGCGACACGAGTTCGCCCTCCAGCGACTGCGCGATGGCCGACCGGAAGCCGAGGCCGATGGTGGTGCCCTCCGTGGGCTCGAAGGTCACGCCCGCGGTGAAGCCGAAGCCGAAGTCGTCGCCGGAAAGGTTGGCGGTCGGCGAGGTGGGAGTCGGCAGCAGCGCGCGGGTCAGGTCCACGTTGAAGTATTGGATCTGGGCGCCGAGCGCGATGCTGATCTGGTCGTTGATCTTGTAGCCGATGGTCGGCGCCACGTTGACGCTCAGCACCTTGGCCCGCAGGTGGTCCACCTGCCCCACCCACGGCCGATCCGCATGGGTCGCAAGGCCGAAGGGCGTGTTGATGGACAGGCCGAGGTAGAGATCCTCGTTCACCTGGTAGGCCGTGTAGCTGGACGGCAGGTACGCGTCGACGCCGAGGTCGCCGCCATCGCCCGGCACCAGGGCGCCGAGCAGCGGGCTCGTGCGGCTGTCCGGATCGAAATCCGCGTGCGGCGAGATGAATGTGTGGTTGCTCTCGAACACGAGGCCGACCGCCGTCGTCACCGCCGCCGGATTCCAGTACATGCTGGAGATGCTGTCCCCCGGCGCGGCGACGCCGGCGAAGCTCGCGCCCTGGCCGTAGGTCGATTGCTCGCGCAGCATGAAAGCGCCCGCGTGCGCGGCGCCCGTCGAACCCACCATCACAGCGCCCGCCGCCCCCATCAGCGCCGCTGCGGCAACACCCGCCTTGAATGCCCGTCCCGCCATGGTCCTCACCCGGTTTGTCTTGTTCGCCCTCGTCCGGACAGCCCCTTTGTCGGCTGGACGGCGATGGTTGGGAAGCAGTGTGCGAGGAGTTGACGTGCGCGGCAACCGGCGGATTTTCGTCGTACTTTCAATGACGTTACGGTACTTCCCGCCGGGGTGACGTAACGGGAACTCCGTCCTTCCTTTCGGGTTCTGACATGCGACCCGGAACTTCCGGCAATCGTTGTCGTTGCGGAAGGCTCCGCTTACCCTGTCCCGTGCCGGGCCGGCGATCCCGCAATCCCGTTCACATTCCGAAGCACGTGTTGCGGGAATGCCACCATTGCCCTAGCGCCAGGGTCGGAACCCTGCACGATCGGCGTCAGTCCTGCCACCAGGCGTGGAAGTGGTGCACCGGCCCGTGGCCATGGCCGATCGCCAGCCGGTCGGACGCCCGGATGGCCTCCGTCACATAGACCTTGGCCTCCGCCACCGCATCGCGAAGCGGCCGTCCCCGGGCGAGGCCCGCCGCGATGGCCGACGACAGGGTGCAGCCGGTGCCGTGCGTGTTCTCCGTCCGGTGACGAGGCGCCGTCAGCCACAACGGCCCTTCCGCGTCGAGGAAGAGGTCGGCGCTCTCGGCGCCGCCGCCGTGGCCACCCTTCACCAGCACGCTCCGGGCGCCCATGGCGAGAATCGCCTCGCCTTGCGTCTGCATGGCCTGCCGCGTGTCGGCCACGCCCGTCTCGGTCAGCCGCGCCGCCTCGGGAAGGTTGGGCGTCACGATGAGGGCGCGCGGCATCAGGAGGTCGCGCAGGGTCGCGACCGCCTCGTCCTTGAGCAGCGGATCGCCGCTGGCCGCGATCATCACCGGGTCGAGCACCACCGAGGCCTGGCCGTGGGCGTCCAATCCGCCGGCGACCGCCTCGATCACCTCCGGGCTCGCCAGCATGCCGATCTTCACGGCGTTCACGGCGAGGTCGGAGAAGACCGCGTCCATCTGCGCCCGCACGAAGCCCGGCGGCACGTCGTGGATGGCGGAGACGCCGCGGGTGTTCTGCGCCGTGAGGGCGGTGAGCACGCTCGCCCCGTAGGCGCCGAGGGCGGAAAACGTCTTGAGGTCGGCCTGGATGCCGGCTCCGCCGCCCGAATCCGAACCCGCGATGGTGACCGCGATCGCCGTCATTGCCATTCTCCCGTGTCTTGCGCGCGGCGGCCTCTTCTGGTCGACTGCGCGCCGTTCGCCCCTATCCGCTCCAGGCCGGAGGCCTCGATGAAGCCGTTCTTCGTTCTCATCAAATGCCAGCTCGGCAAGGCCTACGAGGTCGCGAGCGCCATCGCCGAGCGCGAGATCGCCTCCGAGATCTACTCCACCGCCGGCGACTACGATCTCCTGGCCAAGTTCTACGTGGAGGCCGACGCGGACATCGGCCACTTCGTCAACGAGAAGGTCCACTCGGTCGCCGGCATCGTGGACACCAAGACCATCATCACCTTCAAGGCGTTCTGACGGCCTTCACCGTTCCGGCGCCAGACCCTTCAGGCCGCCGCCGCCCCACCCGGCCACCGCTCCGCCGCCGCCAGCCAGGCGCGCAGACGCGCCTCCGGCGACGGGTTCGACAAGACGTCGGACACCACCGACAGGGTGTCCGCCCCGGCCGCCGCCACCGCCTCGGCCCGCTCCAGGGTGAGCCCGCCGATCGCCACCAACGGCCGGTCGCCGATCAGCCGCTTCCATTCGGTCACGCGCTCCAGCCCCTGCGGCGCCCACGGCATCACCTTCAGGGTGGTGGGATAGACCGGGCCGAGCGCCACATAGTCCGGATCGGCCGCAAGGGCCGTCTCCAGCTCCTCGTGGCTGTGGGTGCTGACGCCGAGCTTCAGGCCCGCCCGCCGGATCGCCGCCACGTCGGCCTCGGCGAGGTCCTCCTGGCCGAGGTGGACGTAGCCGGCCTCGAGGTCGATGGCGTCCCGCCAGAAGTCGTTCACCACCAGGGTTGCGCCCGCCGCCCGGCAGGCCGCCAGCGCCTCGCGGATCTCCTGGCGGCGATGGTCCGGATCGAGGTCCTTGATGCGCAGCTGCACCAGCTTCAGCCCCAGCGGCAGCAGCCTCGGCAGCCAGTGGGCGCGATCGACGATCTGGTAGAAGCGCGGCAGCATGGAGGATCCTCAAGGAGTGTCGGAGCCGGTCACCCGGCGAACGGCGAGAACGGAGTGCCGAACACCGGCGTGGAGGCGACGGCGAGGTCGGTCTCGGCCATCAGGCCCGCCTCGTGGGCGCGCCGACCCGCGCGGATCGCCTCCGCGAAGGCCTCCGCCATGGCGGGCGGATCGCCGGCGGTCGCCACGGCGGTGTTGAGCAGGATGGCGTCGTAGCCGAGCTCCATCGCCGCCGCCGCATGGCTGGGCGCGCCGATGCCGGCGTCGACCACCAGGGTCGCCTCCGGAAAGTGCCGGCGCAGGAGCGTGAGCGCATAGGGGTTGTTCAGCCCCTTGCCGGTGCCGATCGGCGCGCCCCAGGGCATCAGCACCCGGCACCCGGCTTCCATCAGTTTCTCCGCCAGCACCAGATCGTCCGTCATGTAGGGGAAGACCTGGAAGCCGTCGGCCGACAGCGCCCGCGCGGCCTCCACGAGGGCGAACGGGTCCGGCTGCAGGGTCTCGTCGTCGCCGATGACCTCCAGCTTGATCCACGGAGTGTCGAACACCTCCCGGGCCATCTGGGCCGTTGTGATGGCCTCCCGGGCGCCGTGGCAGCCGGCGGTGTTCGGCAGCACCGTGACGCCGAGCCGCTTGATGAGGTCGAAGAAGGCGTGACCGGCCTTCGCGCCGCCCACCGTCTCGCGCCGGAGCGAGACCGTGACGATCTCGGCGCCCGAGCGGCGGACCGACTCCGCCAGCGCCTCCGGCGAAGGGTAGCGCGCGGTCCCAAGGAGGAAGCGGCTCTCGAACGTGCGGTCGTAGAAGGTCACCATGGCGTCAGCCTCCCTGGCGGGGGCTGATCACCTCCACCTTGTCCCCGTCCTCGAGGCGCACGCCCGCGCGCGCCGTCCTCGGCACGAAATCACCGTTGACGGCGGTGGCGACCACCGCCGGGTCGAACTCCAGCTCGGCGAGGAGCCCCGGCAGGTCGTCCGCCGCGGTCTCCACGATCTCGCCGTTCAGACGGACACGCATGGGGTCTTCCCCTCCTCGTTCGTCAGCATGTACCCGACCACGTCCGCCGCGAGAGCCGGCGCCAGCAGCCAGCCGTGCCGGTAGAGGCCGTTGACCACGATCGTCCGACCGACCCGGCGGATCACCGGTTCGTTGTCCGGCATGGCGGGCCGTAGCCCTGCGTTGAACTCCAGCACCTCGGCCTCGGCGAAGGCCGGGTGCACCGCATAGGCCTGGGTCAGCAGCTCTCCGGCCGACCGGACCGTGACGGCCAGCCCCTCGTCGCTCTCGATCGTGGTGGCGCCGATCATGAACACGCCGTCGCGCCGGGGCACCACGTAGAGCGGATGCCGGTGATGGAGCAGGCGGACGGGGCGTTCCAGGGCGATCTCGCGGCTCAGCACCAGCGCCATCTCGCCCTTGACGCCGCGAAGGCCGGGCAGCCGGTCGCGCGCGCCGAGGCCGCGGGCGTCGATCACCGCGGCGGCGGCAAGCTCCGCCTCCTCGCCGGTCCAGCCGAAGGTGACCGGGACGCCGGCGTCGCGCAGGCGGCCGACAAGGCCGGTCAGGGTCTCGCGCGGGTCGAGATGGCCCTCCCCGGCATAGAACAGCGCACGGCCATAGCGGCCGGCGAGCGCAGGCTCCAGGGCCGCCACCGCGTCGGCGCCGAGAGACGCGTGGCTCGTGGTCATGCGGGCGAACCGGGCGAGCGCGGACGGGTCGCGCGGGGGCGCCACCACCAGGGTGCCGTTCAGCGCCACATCGGCGAGCGCCGGCCAGAGCGCCATGGAGCGGCGGCCGAGCGCCACCACGGCGGGGCTCGACACCTCGGCCTCGCATTCGGGCGCCAGCATGCCGCCGGAGCGCCAGCCGGCGCCGGCCGAAAGATCCGCCGCCCGATCGAACACGGCGACGCGAAGGCCCGCCCGCCGGGCGGTGAGCGCGGCGACGAGGCCCATCACGCCCGCGCCGAGCACGGCGACGTCCGGTGTCGTTCGTCCGATAGGTGAGGATCCGCCCGCCATCATGCCTCGAGGGCCGGGCCATGGAGCGAAGGGCGAGGAGATTCGGGACAGTCCGGCCTCGGTGACGTCCCTCCGCCGGCACGACCCGGATCAGGTTCTAAGGGTTCGTCTCAGCCGGCGGCCGGTCGGTCCCGACCGGTTCGGCGCCCCTCGTCACTGAGAGGTCATATGCGGTCCCCGTCCCCGCCTGTCAACCGGCGGGCGCGGTCAGGTCTGTCCGCCGGGGGCGGCGGCGTCGCGTCGCCGCTCGATGCCGAGCCGCCGCTCGCGCAGCACCACGAAGATGCTGGACGCGATCACGATCGCCGACCCGATCAGCACCGTCGCGGTCGGCACGTCGCCGAACACCGCGTAGGAGGCAATCACGATCCAGATCATGTTCACATAGTCGAACGGCGCGATCGCCGAGGCTTCCGCGTAGCGGTAGGCCTGGGTCATCAGCACCTGCCCGACGCCGCCGCAGAGGCCGGCGATCACCAGGGCGAGCGCATCCATCGGCAGCGGCATCACCCAGCCGAACGGCAGCGACAACAGCGCCAGCACCGATGCCGACGTGGAGAAGTAGAACACGATCGCCCCGGTGGTCTCGGTCGCCGTCAGGCTGCGCACCGTCACCATGGCGAGGGCCGCGAACACGGCCGAGGCGAGCGCCAGGAGGCCGCCCATCAGCCGGTCGGCCCCGCCCGAGGCGAGGTCGCCGGTGAGCTGCCCGGACAGCACGATCAGCACCCCGAGGAAGCCGACCGCCACCGCCGACCAGCGGTAGATCCGCACCGTCTCGCCAAGCAGCATGGCGGCGAACAGGACGCCGAACAGCGGCCCGGCGTAGTTGATGGCGGTTGCGTCCGGCAGGGGCAGATAGGTGAGCGACGCGAACCAGCAGAACATCGAGATGGTGCCGACCACGGCGCGCCGGACATGCCCCATGGGCTGGCTCGTCCTCAGCGCCTTCGGCAGCTCGCCCGCGAGAAGCAGCATCACCAGAACCGGCAGCGTGCCGAAGAAGGCGCGCGCGAACAGCACCTCCCCGGGCGGTACCCGGTCGGAGACGAGCTTGATCAGCACGACCATCACGGCGAACGCGAGGGTCGACAGGATCTTGAGCAGAACGCCTTTGGCGGTGGGGGACACGTAGGGACGGGCCGGTGGCTGGCGGGACGGCACCGTTGAGACCACGTCCGCGGCACCGGGGCAAGACGGAAATCCTGTCAGCCCGACCGCGCTTTCGCCGCCGTGGCGCGTTTCCGCCAAGGGGCGGCGGAGCTGCCGGGCGCGATGCGGGTGAGCTCGTGCCCCGTGTCGTGCCCACGGGCCCGATGGCGTCCGGCGCGGTCGGTCCGCGACTTGAGCCGGCATGGCGCGGACCGGCGGGGCGATCCCGCCGGTCCCTCGCGTTTCAGATCACTCGGCCGCGGCCTGCAGCTCGATCCGCCCCACACGCGCGGCGCAGAACTTGAACTCCGGGATCTTGCCGAAGGGGTCGAGCTGCGGGTTGGTGAGGAAGTTCGCCGGCGCCTCGGTGAAGCAGAAGGGCATGAAGATCATGCCTTCGGTCACGTCCCGGTCGGCGCGCAGGATCGGCTCCACCCGGCCGCGGCGCGTCTCCACCGCCACGCGCTCGCCGGCGGTGAGCCCGAGCCGGCCGATGTCGCGCGGATGCATGCAGACGATCTCCACGCCCTCCTGGCCGTCCAGGATGCCGGCGCGCCGGGTCATTGCCCCGGTGTGCCAGTGCTCCAGCAGGCGGCCGGTGGTCAGCACCAGCGGGAACTCGGTGTCCGGCAGTTCGGCCGGCGGCACGAGGTCGGTCGGCACGATGCGGGCGCGACCGTCGGCGGTCGGGAAGCCGTCGCCGAAGATGATCTCGTTGCCCGGCTTGTCCGGCGCGTCGGCCGGATAGGTCACCGAGCCCTCGCGCTCGATGCGCTCCCAGGTGATGTTGTCGAGCGACGGCATCACAGCCGCCATCTCGTTGAACACCTCGGCGACCGAGCCGTAGGTCCAGCCGCAGCCCAGGCGGTTGGCCAACTCGATGATGAGCTCCAGGTCCTGGCGCGCCTTGCCCGGCGGCGGCACCACCTGCCGGCCGATCTGCACCTGCCGGTTGGTGTTGGTGTAGGTGCCGAGCTTTTCGCCGTGGGCGGAGGCCGGCAGCACCACGTCCGCGTGCCAGGCGGTCTCGGTGAGGAAGATGTCCTGGACCACGAGGTGCTCCAGCATGGCCAGCGCCGCGCGGGCGTGGTGCTGGTCAGGATCGGACATGGCCGGGTTCTCGCCCTGGACGTACATGCCCTTGATCTTGCCCTCGTGGATCGCGTCCATGATCTCCACGACCGTCAGGCCGCGGTTCTGATCCAGCGGACGGCCCCACAGGTCCTCGTAGCCGAGGCGGACGGTCTCGTCCGTCACCCACTTGTAGTCCGGGTACATCATCGGGATCAGGCCGGCGTCGGACGCGCCCTGCACGTTGTTCTGGCCGCGCAGCGGGTGAAGGCCCGTGCCCTCGCGGCCCACGTGGCCGGTGATGAGGGCGAGCGCGATCAGGCAGCGGGTGTTGTCGGTGCCGTGGACGTGCTGGCTGACGCCCATGCCCCAGAAGATGATCGACCGCTCGGCCTTGGCGTAGGTGCGCGCCACCTCGCGGATGGTCTCCGCCGGGATGCCGCAGACCTGCTCCATCTCCTCGGGCGAGAAGTCCTTGATCTTCTTCTTCAGGGCCTCGAAGCCGTCCACGTTGGCCTGGATGTACTGCTCGTCGGTCAGCCCCTCCTCGATGATCGTGTGGATCATCGCGTTGAGGAGCGCCACGTCGCGGCCGGGCGTGAACTTCAGGCCGTAGGCGGCGTGCCGCATCAGGCCCTGGCCGCGCGGGTCCATCACGATCAGCTTGGCACCGCGCCTGGCGGCCTGCTTCAGGTAGGTGGCCGCCACCGGGTGGTTCTGCTCCGGACGGGCGCCGATGACGATGATGCAGTCCGACGTGTCGGCGGCCGTGAAGGGCGCCGTCACCGCGCCGGAGCCGATGCCCTCGATGAGGGCGGCCACCGAGGAGGCGTGGCAGAGCCGGGTGCAGTGGTCCACGTTGTTGGTGCCGAAGCCCTGGCGGACGAGCTTCTGGAACAGGTAGGCCTCCTCATTGGAGCCCTTGGCCGAACCGAAGCCGGCGAGCGCGTTGCCGCCGTCCCGGTCGCGCACGGTCTTCAGGCCGTTGGCCGCCGCGTCCAGCGCCTCTTCCCACGTCGCCTCGCGGAACACGTCCCACGGGTTGCCCGGATCCATGTGGATATGGGCGTCCTTCGGCACGCCTTCCTTGCGGATCAGCGGCACGGTCAGCCGGTGCGGATGGAAGATGTAGTCGTAGCCGAAGCGGCCCTTCACGCAGAGCCGGTTCTCGTTGGCCGGACCGTCGCGGCCGTCCACCTGGACGATCCGGTCATCCTTCACCGACACCTTGGTCAGGCAGCCGACGCCGCAGTAGGGGCAGACGCTGTCGACGGTGCGGTCCGGCACCACCGTGCGCTTCTTGCCGGCCTCGTCCATCAGGCTCTTCTCGAACAGGGCGCCGGTCGGGCAGGCCTGCACGCACTCGCCGCAGGCCACGCACGTGGAATTGCCCATCGGGTCGTCGAAGTCGAACACCGGCACCGCGTGGCCGCCGCGGTAGCCCATGCCGATCACGTCGTTCACCTGGACCTCGCGGCAGGCGCGCACGCAAAGGCCGCAGGAGATGCACGCGTCGAGGTTCACCGCCATCGCCGGGTGGGAGATGTCGTGGGTGCCGTGCTCCTTCTTCGGCAGCCGGCCCACCTCGATGTCCATGCGGTCGGTCCACGCCCAGAAGTGGGACATGGGATCCGGCGCCTCCTCCTTCGGCGGCTGGTCGGTCGCCAGGAGTTCGAACACCATCTCGCGCGCCTTCACGGCGCGGTGGGACTCGGTGGAGACCTCCATGCCGGGCGTCGGGGTGCGGATGCACGAGGCGGCGAGCACGCGCTCGCCCTTGATGTCCACCATGCAGGCGCGGCAGTTGCCGTCCGGCCGGTAGCCGGGCGCCGGCGAATAGCAGAGGTGCGGGATGTCGGTGCCGCAGCGCTGCGCCACCTGCCAGATGGTTTCGCCCGGCTCGGCCACGACGTCGCGGCCGTCGAGCTTGAAGGCAATGCTGTCGGTCATGACTGCACCTTGGCGAGATCGTCGTGGAAGAAGGTCAGCAGATGGCTGATCGGGTTCGGCGCCGCCTGCCCGAGGCCGCAGATGGACGCGTCGCGCATCACCTGCATCACATCCACAATCGCGGTTTCGTCGTGATGACGGGATTTCAGAAGCGAGACGAGCTTTTCCGTGCCGTTTCGGCAGGGCGTGCACTGCCCGCAGCTCTCGTGCTTGAAGAAGTCGATCAGGTTGAGGGCGACGTCCCTGATGTTGTCCTGGTCGGACAGGACCACCACCGCGTGGCTGCCCACGAAGGCGCCGTGGCCGGCGAGACCGCCGCCGAAGTCGAGCGGGATGTCGCCGAGGGCGGCGGGCAGGATGCCGCCGGAGGCGCCGCCCGGCAGATAGGCCTTGAACGTGTGGCCGTCCGCCATGCCGCCGCAATAGTCCTCGATCAGCTGATGCATGGTGATGCCGGCCGGCGCGATCTTCACGCCCGGCTCCTTCACACGGCCCGACACCGACCAGGACCGGAAGCCCTTCGAGCCGTTCACGCCCTGGCTGGCGAACCAGTCGACGCCCTTCTCCACGATGTCGCGCACCCAGAACAGGGTCTCGACATTGTGGTTGAGGGTCGGCCGGCCGAACAGCCCCACCTCTGCGATGTACGGGGGCCGGTGGCGCGGCAGGCCGCGCTTGCCCTCGATCGACTCGAGCATGGCGCTCTCCTCGCCGCAGATGTAGGCGCCCGCGCCGCGGCGAAGCTCCAGCCCCGCATGGTCGGCGAGACCCGCCGCCGTCACCGCCGCGAACTCGCGGGCGAGGATCTCCAGCACGGTCGGGTATTCGTCGCGCATGTACATGTAGATGCGCTCGCACCCGACCGCCCAGGCGGCGATCAGCGCGCCCTCGATCATGCGGTGCGGGTCGCGCTCCAGGTGGAAGCGGTCCTTGAAGGTGCCGGGCTCGCCCTCGTCGCCGTTGATCGACATCAGGCGCGGGCCCGGATAGCCCTTCACGATCGACCACTTGCGGCCGGTCGGGAAGCCCGCGCCGCCAAGGCCGCGCAGGCCCGAGTCCGACAGGAAGGCGATGATCTCGTCCGGCGTGCGCTCGCCCTTCAGGCAGCTTTCCAGAAGCCGGTAGCCGCCGGCCGCCCGATAGGCCGCGAAATCCACATAGGCCGGCAGTTCGGGCCGGGTCCGGCCTTCGGCCACGAGGCCGAGGATGCTCTCCGGGGTGACCGAGCCGACCGCGTTCCGCCCCACGATCGCCGCCGGCGCCTCCGCGCAGCGCCCGACGCAGGGCGCGCGCACCACGCGCACGGCCGCCGGATCGAAGCCCTGCTGCAGGGCCGCGATCACCTGCTCGGCGCCCGCCATCATGCAGGACAGGGAATCGCACACGCGCACCGTGACCGGCGCCGGGGCCTGGTGGCCTTCCTTCACGATGTCGAAGTGGTGATAGAAGCTCGCGACCTCGTAGACCTCCGCCTGGGCGATGCGCATCTCTTCCGCGAGCGCCCTCAGGTGGCGCGCGTGCAGGCAGCCGTAGTGGTCCTGCAGCTTGTGCAGGTGCTCGATCAGGAGATCGCGGCGGCGGGGTTCCGCACCGAGAAGGGCGCGGACTTCGGCGATCGACACGTCGTCGACCTGCCGTCCTTTGGGGGATGCCACGTCGCGGGTCATGGGGCGCGACTTCTCGGCGAATTTGACGGTCAAGGCT
Source organism: Chthonobacter rhizosphaerae (assembly GCF_013839525.1). Lineage (GTDB taxonomy): Bacteria > Pseudomonadota > Alphaproteobacteria > Rhizobiales > Pleomorphomonadaceae > Chthonobacter > Chthonobacter rhizosphaerae. Next base: position 15,954 of record NZ_JACDIS010000008.1, on the reverse strand, counting down.
GCCCTCGGTTCACGAGCTTGTTTTGTTGTGGCGGCAGATTAACACCGAACAGGCACGTCGGCACAAGCGGACGTTCTGTCACGAGTTCGATTTTCTCAATACAATCATTGAGATTGCCTATGTTGCGATAGCGATCTTCTTTAGGTGCACTGCACAAAGAGCGCATTCTTCAACAAATCACGTGGCTTGACGGCGGACAACACGCAAAAGCGGCCGCGAAGCACGCGGCCGCCCTATGGATTCATCGACAAACGCCATGAATAAAAGTCAGTCGAGAGTGTCCTTGAGGAAGGTCACGGTGCGTTGCCACGCAAGATCCGCCGCCGCCTTGTCGTAGCGGGCCGAAGACGTGTCGTTGTTGAAAGCATGGTTCACACCCTCGTACACATGGATCTCGTGGTCGACCCCGGCCGCCTCCAGGGCGGCTTCATAGTCCGGGATCCCCGCGTTGATGCGCTCGTCGAGCCCGGCATAGTGCAGGAGCATCCGGGCCTTGATGTTCGGCACCGCCGCCGGATCCGGCGTTCGTCCGTAGTAGGCGACACCGGCCTTCAGGGCCTCGCTGGCGGTGGCCAGCTGATTGACGAGCCCGCCGCCCCAGCAGAAGCCGACCGCGCCGACCCTGCCGTTGCTGCGCTCGTGGGCCTGGAGAAAGGTCACCGTGGCGGCCGCGTTGTCGAGCGTCGTCTTGGGATCGAGCGCGCCGATCGCCTGGCGCGCCTGGTCCTCGTCCGCCGGCGTTCCGCCGGAGGGCGACAGGAAGTCGGGCGCGAGCGCCAGGAAGCCGTCCACCGCCAGGCGCCGGGCGATATCCTCGATATGGCCGTTGAGACCGCGGTTCTCGTGGATGACGATCACCGCCGGCAGTTCGCCGGTCGCGTCCGCCGAGCGCACCAGAACGCCCTTCATCTCACCTGACGCGCCCGGGTAGGTGACGGTTTCGCTGACGATCCTCGGATCGTCCGCCGGGATCACGGCTGCGCGCGCCTTGCTGGCTTCCAGGAGCGGCACGACGGCAGCCGCCGCCGCGGTGGACCCGGCCGCCTTGGTGAGCTTTTCCAGAAAGCCCCGCCTGTCGAGGGTGAGGTGCGTGTACTCGTCGTAGAGGCGGATCATCTCCTGAGTGATCGGTATGCGGTCCGTCATCGGTCTCTCCCGGTCTCCCCCCGGCGAAGGAGTATCGGTCGGTTCGACGACAGGCGAACAGCGGTCACGCAGGTTTGATTGTGCGTCCTCGATACCGCCGGCGCCCGAAGCCCATCGACCTCGGGCCGAACCGCGGTAGATGCATCAAACACGACGTTTTTGAAGATAAGAGCGCCGCCGAGCACAGTGGCCGAGCCGGGCAATCCGCCCGGCATCATGCCGAGAGGAGGTGAGACGATTGAAGATCCGGCTTAGGCTGGTTGTCAGGCTGTTCGGGTGCCACCTAACCCTGACGATCAGCGTCTAAGAAAAACGGGGGTCGGGCTCAGGCCCGGCCTCCACCGGATGAAGGTCGTCTCACCTCCCTCGTGGCGAGCAGCCTAGCACGCCCGGAATTCGCTTCGAAGCGCAAACCTTGGCCAGAGCGGCGCCTCCGGAAGGCGTGCGTGTCCGCATCCGCAAGCCACGTAGTGATGGCACCGACCCGAATGCCTGTCCAATGCGCCCGGTGCCAATCGGACACCGCCGCTCATGCGGAAACCATGACGTTTTTGCGAGGATCGATGCCGCGGGCCACAGTGGCGAAGCCGGGTAACCCGCCCGGCATCATGCCGAGAGGAGGTGAGACGATTGAAGATCCGGCTTAGGCTGGTTGTCAGGCTGTTCGGGTGGCGCCTAACCCTGACGATCAGCACCTAAGACAAACGGGGGTCGGGCTCAGGCCCGGCCTCCACCGGATGAAAGTCGTCTCACCTCCCTCGTGGCGAGCAGCCTAGCACGACCGGAATTCGCTTCGAAGCGCAAACCTCGAGCTCGAACGGGCGTGGAGAGCCGCGCGCCGGCCGTTCAGAGCCCAGCCAGGGAGGCGGCGGCGGCGAACTCGGCTCGCCGATAGGCCCGCCGCTCGGCAGCCTCCTCGTCCTCACCCCAGAGCTCGATGTTCCAGTCCTCATCCACGTGCGCCGCGGTCCAGGCCTCGTCGAGGCCGATGCGCCTTTCCAGCACCGCGAAGGCGAGAAGAACCGATCCCATCAGCGTCGTCATGGCGTGCAGACCGGAGAGCACGAAGGGATCGCGCGGAACCGCGTTCCGCACGGCGGCGAGGACGGCGGCGTCCTGCTCGACCGGCATCACGCCTTCGGCGAGGCGGAGACGCACGCCGAAGCGCTGCTCGCCCCAGGCGACGATCGGGTCCCACAGCTCGGTCTGCCGCTCCACCAGCCGCTCGGGACCGTCGGCGCGGTAGAAGAGGAGGTCGGACCCGGCGTACTTGGCCACGTCGTCGGCCACCGCATCAGTCTGATCGGCGACGCCGTCGATGGCCGAATTGGCGAGCCGGGTCAGGTGCATGGTGCCCGGGTCCACATAGAGCCCCTGGTCGGCCCACTCCTTCGCGACCGCCGCCGCCAGAGCTTCCGTCGGCAGAAAGAGGGTCCGGCGGGCCGGCGTGCGCACGGGGCGGCCGTCCAGCTGGACGGCGAATCCGCCCTCCCCCGCCGTGACGGACGCTTCCTTGTAGAAGCGCTTCGGCAGTTCGCGGGCGGCCGCCCGGCGCTCGGTGGACGCCCGGTCGCGGTCGGCGTCGGTCGGACCGGCGAGGTCGTCGAAAAGATCCGGCATGGCGGTGCTCCTCAGGCGAACAGGTCCGTGACAAGGCCGGGCAGGACCCGGAAATCGTCGATCACCGTGCGGGCGCCCGCCGCCGTCAGCGCCTCCGGCGGATGATAGCCCCAGGACACGCCGATCGACGGGGAACCGGCGGCCCTGGCCATCTCGATGTCGAAGGTGGTGTCGCCCACGACCACGGTCCGCTCCACCTCCCCGCCCACGGCCGCGACCGCGTCCAGAACCATGGTGGGATCCGGTTTCGACGGCGCGTCGTCGGCGGTGCGCAGCACCGCGAAGTGATCGGCGAGGCCGTGCAGCGCCAGGATGGCGGTCAGTCCGCGGCGGGACTTTCCCGTCACCACGCCGAGCAGAACGTCCGGCCGGGCGGCCAGTTCCTCGATCGTCTCGCGGGCGAACGGAAACAGCGGCTCCTGATGGTCAAGGCTTTGCCGCAGCTCGAAGAATGCCGCCTTGTAGGCCTCCACCAGGGGGTCGACCGGCAGGTCCGGATGCGCCGTCAGGAGCCGCGCGATCGCGATCGGCAGGGACAGGCCCACGATGGAGAGCACCGCCTCGCGCGGCGGCGGCGCGAGCCCGGATGTCTCGAACGCCCGCGTCATGGCGGACACGATCATCACCTGGCTGTCGACGAGGGTGCCGTCGCAATCGAAGAGCACCAGCTTGGGAGCGGAAAGGGTCATGAACGGGAACTATCGCCAAGCAGGCCGCCTGTCGAGAGTGGGCGTGCGCATGCCTGCCGAGCCGGGTTTCGCCTGACGAGCCGGGTTTCGGCTTTTCCGGCGAGATGGCAATCTCGGAGACGATCCTCGGCTCGGCGTCCGCCGGCAGGGTCGCCGGAAAAGGGGAGGATCGGGTTCATGCGGTGGCTGGTCGGTGCAGTCGTGGCGGCGGTCGGCCTCCAGGCGGTGGACGCGGACGCGGCGGCGGACCTCCGGTTCGGGGCGTCCAAGATCCTGCTCCTCTTCGAGGACAGCGGCGGCGTCTCCGACGACGTCGCCAAGGCGGACCGGCCGGTCGCGGCCAACGGGCCGGACGGGCGGTCGGTCCAGCTGGTGGTGGACGTCATCGTGGAGGGCGAGCCGAATGCGGAATTCCAAGATCCGCCAACGCTTTACGCGACCGCGCGAACGCGGCCGGAGGGTGCGGTCCTGTTCGAGAAGGCTTGGCCCATCCGGTCGATCGGGAATTTCGGAACCGCCATGCGGTCCTTCATCGTCGACCACGGCTGCGCCGGACTCGAGGTGACGGCGCGGATCGAGGAGGCCGGACAGGTGATCGACACGTGGTCCAAGACCGTGGACATCACCTGCGGCCCGTGACCGGCGCGGCCTCTCAATCGGTGCGGCGGATGAAGTTGCCGAAGGCCCGCGGGCTCGTTCCGACGGGGATTTCGTCAACGACCGACAATGTGGCCGTGTCGAGAGAGAACAGAAGGTCGTCGTTCCAGCTCGCGACCCAGACTTTCCGCCCGTCCCGGGCGGCCGCGATGCCTTCCGGGAATGCCGGCGTGTCGACGGTCTTGACGACCTCGAGCGTCTTGATGTCGAACACCGTCACGGTGTCCGCGTGCTGGTCGGTGACGAAGCCGAGACCGCCGGAAAGCGCCACGCCGTAGGGCGTGTCGCCCGTCGGCACGCGGGCGGTCTCCTTCCGGGCCGCGACGTCGACGACAGACATGTCGTCGGACATGACGTTGGCCACGTAGGCGGTCGCCCCGTCCGGGGACAAGGTGACGGCGAACGGATGGGTGCCGACCGTCGCCGTGCCGACCACGGCGAGCGTCCGGGTGTCGATGAAGGAGAGCCGGTCGTCGTCGCGGTCGCAAGAGACGAGCAGCGAACCGTCCGGCGTCACCGCCATGCCGGCCGGGGCGCGACCGACCGGAACCGTGCCGGCCACCTTCAGGGTGGCCGTGTCGATGGCGAGGATCCGGTTGTTGTACCAGTCGGCCACAAACAGGCGACGGTCGTCCGGCGAGAGCACGATCCCCACCGGCCCGCCGCCGACATCGATGCGGCCGACCACCGAGCGGGCGGCCGCGTCGATCACGGTGACGTACTTGCCCTCGGGGCTCGACACATAGGCCCGGGCGCCGTCGGCCGACACGACGACACCGGCCGGCTTGCCGCCGACCGGGATCGTCGCCACCACGGTGGCGGTGTCGAGGTCGACGACGGAGACGTCGTCGCTCTGCTGGTTGGTGACGAAGGCCTCGTCGGCGGCGGCCGGCCCGGCGTGCGCCAGGCAGCCGGCGAAGACGCCGGCGGCGGCCGCCATGCGGCGGATGGCCTTCGCCGCCGTCATCAGCTGCCGCTCTCCAGCTTCTTCTTCAGGCCTTCCAGGCCGGCGTTGTAGAGGCCGGTCACGGCTTTCACGGCGGCCTCGTCGTTCAGCTCCGCCGGCGGATCGTTGTTCGGATAGCCGCGGTAGAAGGCGCCCCACCAGGTGACGGTGGACTTGCTGCCGTTCGCCTTGACGGTGAGGCGGGAGGAATAGTTGGTCACCGGCAGGAACTTCACGTTGTCCCCTTCGGCCCGATACATGATCATCATCTTGGCCGCGTCGAGCTTGTCGACCTTTTCCTTCAGGGTCTCGCCGTTCTCCAGCGTGATCACCCGCTCGGAGCCGACCTCGCTGCCCGAACCCTCGACCTTGGCGACGCCCGGCACCCAGGACAGGTCCTGGAAGTTGCTGACCACCGCCCAGACCTTGTCCGCCGGCGCGTTGATCTCGGTGGAGATCTCCACTTTCTGGCGAGTCGGACCGTGAGCCTCCGCTGCCAGCGGCGCGAGCGCGACAATACCGGCGACCAGCGCCGCGAAAAGCGTCCTCATGAACAGTTTCCTCCGTCTGTGCGGCCTTCTACGGTGCCTTCCACTAGGAAGTCTTCCCTCTCAGGCGTCCTGCCGAGCGCGACGACCGCTCGGCGGGGAGTATTCTCCGGTCGAGGATTGCGGCGCAAGAACGACCATCGCGGTCTGACGGAAGGTCGCACCCCGCGCCCTCGCCAAAACCGGCGCTCAGTCCTCCGGAAACTTCGGATCGGCGCGCGGGTCGTCCTCGGTCTCGAAGCCGAGCAGGTTCCAGGACTGCAGCATGTGCGGCGGCAGCGGCGCCGTCACGTCGATCACGCCCTTGCCTGCCGGATGCGGGATGGTGAGGCGGCGGGCGAGCAGGTGCAGCCGGTTCTGGATGCCCCCCGGCAACTCGTAGTTCTCGATGTCGAAGTAGCGCGGGTCGCCCATGATGGGATGGCCGATCGCCTGGCAGTGGACACGCAGCTGGTGGGTGCGGCCGGTGGTGGGCTTCATGGTGAGCCACGCCATCTTGCCGCCCGCGTGGTCCACGGTGGAATAGTAGGTCACCGCGTGCTGGGCGTCCTTCTCGCCGTGCTTGGCGACCACCATCATGTCCCCGTCCGGGCTCGCCACCCGCTTCAGATAGGTGGAGACCTTGCCCTGGGCCGGCCTCGGCTGGCCGTAGACGAGCGCCCAATAGATCTTCCGGGCCGACCGGGTCTGGAAGGTCCGGGCGAGGGTGGACGCCGCGAGGCGCGTCTTCGCCACCAGAAGGCAGCCGGAGGTTTCCCGGTCCAGCCGGTGCACGAGACGCGGCTTCACGCCCTTCCGGTCGCGAAACACCTCCAGCATGCCGTCGATATGGCGCGTCATTCCCGAACCGCCCTGCACGGCGAGCCCGGCCGGCTTGTTGAACACGAACACGTGCTCGTCCTCGTAGAGCACCAGCGCCCGCAGGTAATCGGCCTCGTTGGCGGACGGCGTCTGTTTGGGGCGCGCCATCGGGGCGCCGTTGCCCTCCACTGCGAAGGACGAGGACGAGGCAGCCGCGTCGCCGAACTGCAGCGGCGGCACGCGCACCACCTGGCCGGCAGCCACGCGGGTGGACGTCTCCACGCGCTTGCCGTCCACCCGCACCTGGCCGGAGCGGATGAGCTTCTGCAGATGGCCGAAGCCGAGGCCCGGATAGTGTTCCTTGAACCACCGGTCGAGCCGCAGCCCGGCCTCGTCCTTGGCCACCGTCAAGAGTTCGACCCGGGGGCCGGTGGCGGGCGCGTCAGTCATGCAAGAGTCCTCACCAGGGCGAGACCGGCGACCAGCCCGCCCAGAGACAGAAGTATCGAAGCGGCCACATAGATCAACGCCGCGCCGCCCTCGCCCCGCTCGTAGAGCATGACCGCATCGAGCGAGAAGGACGACAGGGTCGTGAAGCCGCCGAGAAAGCCGGTCGCGATCAGCAGTCGCACCGCCTGCGACCCGCCGTCGGACCGCGCAGCCAGGACCCCGACCAGGAGCCCCATCGCGGCCGACCCTACGACGTTGACCACGAGCGTTCCCCAGGGAAAGCCCGGCCCGAGAACCCGAGCGGCCGCCAGCGTGACCGCATAGCGGCAGACAGAACCCGCCGCCCCGCCGACGGCCACCACGAGCAGATGGAAGAGTGACATGGCGCCGCCGCTGCAGCCTTGACCGTCAGGCCGACGGCCGCCGCTTACCACGCCCGAGGACCCGTGGCGAGCCCGGTTCATGACGCGGACCATCCCGGCCGACCGAAATGCTGCGCCTGCTAACATCCATTGATAGGCAATACCTATCAACGCATCATCTTCTGCCCCGGATTTTCTCATCCGTTTTGGCGATTAGGCAGAGGCAGTGCGCCACTTTTCAGTTTTTCTTTATTCGGACCGCAAAAGAAATGAACTCGGCTAAAACGGTTTAGGGGCGTTTCAATCGGTTGAGCCTATGATGGGGCTCTTTCTTTTGCACCGCACCATCGGGTATAGATTCACCCATCGGCGCGGTACGGCGCTTCACCGGAAACAAGGCAGAACGGATGGATCTCTCCTCCCCTTCCGCCTGCCTCACGCCTCCGGGGAAGTCCTGATCAGCGCCGGGCGTTCAGCACCGAACCGGGTGGACCGACCGTCCGCCTCGCGACGGCCAGCCGCTGAGCGTCAGACGCGATTGAGAAGACACGTATTCATTTGACGAAGAATGTCCTGGCAGAGCTTCGAGCGGATCGCTCGAATGCCGACGCCCCCGCATTCGGACACGTTGCGTGTTGCATGATTTCAGGTTCGCGCCGCCGGTCCTCCCCTAGACCAGCCGGCGACGTGAACCACCCCGGGCGACCGAACCCTCCCAAGCCGGCCGCCCGACCCGACGCGGTGGAGTCCCTCCTCCCTCTCGTCGATTGGGGCGCGCCACCTCCCTCCCTCGGTGGCGCGCCCCCCGACCACCCAGGTCTTGTCTGGAGCTTGAAAACGATGAACGCCCGCCTTCTTTCCCTCGCCGCCGCCCTCTCCCTCACCGCCCTGTCCGCCGCCCCGGCTGTCGCCGACATCGGCCTCGTGGCTCCCCAGCCGTCCGTGCACGCCGCCGGCTACGGCTTCACCCACGACTTCGGCTCCAAGCACGCGGTCGGCACTTTCGCCAAGGACGGGCAGACCTGCAACCTGACCGTCGTGATCGCCGACCGGGTGTCCGACGACGATATCCCGGCCATGGGCAGCCGCATCCAGGTGTCGGTCGCGGCCGGCAACGGCGCCAACGTGAGCGCCCCCGACGGGCAGGGCTTCCAGGTCGCCTGCTCGGCCGACGCGCGCCATGTGGTGGTAAAGCCGCTCGCCGACGGCATCTGATCGCGTTCCTATCCCTTCGAGCGACGGCCGCCGCGGACAACCGCGGCGGCCGTAGTGATACCAACAGGAATCCGCCGGCTTTCCCTTTGCCGTCCCGTGCCGGATAATGGCCGGCAGCACCCGCCGCGGCGGGGCGCGTGGGTCGCGTGCACTTGCGAACGACCTCACGATCCCGTAAACGCTGCGCCGGCCGATCGAGCCGACGTCCTTCGACGTCCGATCGCCAAAACGGTTCGACATGAGCGAAACCCCAGGCAGCAACGCGGTGCCTCCTCCGCCCGCTCAGACCGCCGCCCCCACGAGCCCCGACAAGTCCGGCGACCACGACCACACGGGCAGCCACAGCAAGGCGGGCTTCTTCGCGCTCGCGCTCGGGTCGATGGGCGTGGTGTACGGCGACATCGGGACGAGTCCGCTCTACGCGTTTCGCGAGGCGCTGCACCACACGGCCGTGGACGGCGTGACACGCGCCGAGGTGACCGGCGTCGTCTCGCTGCTGATCTGGGCCCTGACGCTGATCGTCACCGTCAAGTACGTCCTGTTCATTCTCTTCGCGGACAACCGGGGCGAGGGCGGCACGCTGTCGCTGCTGGCCCTGGCCCAGGGCGCCATCGGCCGCCGCTCGGCGGTGGTGTTCGTCCTCGGCGTGCTCGGAGCCTCGCTCTTCTACGGCGACGCCGTCATCACGCCTGCGATCTCGGTGCTTTCGGCCGTGGAGGGCCTGAAGCTCGTCGCGCCCGGCCTCGACGAGGTGGTCGTGCCGCTCACGATCGTGATCATCGTGACGCTGTTCGCCGTGCAGAGCTTCGGCACCGGCAAGGTGGCCGCCCTGTTCGGGCCGATCACCACCTTCTGGTTCCTGTGCATGGCCGTATCCGGCGCGATCCACGTGGGCGACGATCCGGGCATCCTCCACGCGCTCAACCCGCTGTCGGCCGTCTCCTTCATCGTGGAACACGGGTTCCTGGCGCTGGTGGTGCTCGGCTCCGTCTTCCTCGCCGTCACCGGCGCCGAGGCGCTCTACGCGGACATGGGCCACTTCCGCCGCGGCCCGATCCAGGCGGCGTGGCTCGTTCTCGTGTTCCCGGCGCTCACGCTCAACTATCTCGGCCAGGGCGCGCTGGTGCTCGCCCATCCAGAGGCCATGGAGAACCCGTTCTTCCTGCTCGTGCCCGAGTGGGCGCGCCTCCCCTACGTGATCCTCGCCACCGTGGCGACGATCATCGCGAGCCAGGCGGTCATCACCGGCGCGTTCTCGCTGACCCAGCAGGCGGTGCAGCTCGGCCTGCTGCCGCGCCTGGAGAGCCGGCACACCTCCGAGACCCAGGCGGGCCAGATCTACATGCCCCGGGTGAACTGGCTGATCCTCGCCGGCGTGCTGGTGCTGGTGGTGTTCTTCCAGTCGTCCAGCGCCCTCGCGTCGGCCTACGGCATCTCGGTGACCGGCGAGATGGTGATGACCTCGCTCCTTGCCTTCATCGTGGTCTGGAAGGCCTGGAAGCGGCCGCTCTGGATGGCGGTGGCGATCGTCGCGCCCTTCCTGGCGATCGAGATCATCTTCCTCGGCGCCAACCTCCTGAAGGTGATGGACGGCGGCTACTTCCCGCTGATGCTGGCCACGCTGATCACCATCACCATGTGGACCTGGGTGCGGGGAACGCAGATCGTCTACGAGAAGTCGCACCGGGAGAGCGTGCCGCTCGTGGAACTCATCCGCATGCTGGAGAAGTCGCATCCGGTCCGCGTGCCGGGCACGGCCGTGTTCCTGACGTCAGACCCGGAGATCGCGCCGAGCGCGCTGATGCACAACCTGAAGCACAACACGGTTCTGCACGCCAAGAACGTGGTGCTGACCGTGCGCGTCTCCACCGCGCCGCGGGTGTCCGACGCGGACCGGGTGAAGATCGACTTCCTCAACGAGGACTTCACCCGCGTGACGCTGACGTTCGGCTACGTGGAGACGCCGAACGTGCCGAAGGCGCTGGCGCTCTGCCGCAAGCAGGGGCTGAAGTTCGACATCATGTCGACGAGCTTCTTCCTGAACCGCCGGTCCTTCAGGGCGTCGCCCCAGTCGGGCATGCCGGTGTGGCAGGACCGGCTGTTCATCGCCCTCACCCGCATGGCGGCGAACGCCACGGACTTCTACCGCATCCCGTCCAACCGGGTGGTGGAGCTCGGCCAGCAGTTCACCGTGTGAACCGCCGGACGGGCTTTGACGGCGTGGCCGGACATGGTAGAATTGACGGCACGAGGGAGGTGAGACGGACCCATCCGGTGGAGGCCGGGCTTCAAGCCCGACCCCCGTGCTCTTAGATGCTGATCGTCAGGTGCAGGCTGGAACCATACAGCCTGATGACCAACCTAAGCCGGATCTTCAATCGTCTCACCTCCTCTCGGCCTTTACCGGGCGAGACTGCCCGGCGGGTCCACTGTGACCCGGCATTCCAGGCCTGACAAAAACATCATGGTTTCGGAAGGTTGTTACGGGCTGCCGAGCCGTTCGATCGCGGTCTGCGATGCTCCGTGAAGAGCCACGGATGCTTCCACTGGGGAAGCGTTGTGTTAGAGTTTCAGCACGAGGGAGGTGAGACGACCTCATCCGGTGGAGGCCGGGCTGAGAGCCCGACCTCCGTTCTCTTAGATGCTGATCATCAGAAGTAGGCGGCAACCATACAGCCTGACGACCAACCTAAGCCGGATCTTCAATCGTCTCACCTCCTCTCGGCCTTTACCGGGCGAGAATGCCCGGCAGGTCCACTGTGACCGGGCAGTGCGGGCCTGACAAAAACATCATGGTTTCGGAAGGTTGTTACGAGCGGCCGAGCCGTTCGATCGCAGTCTGCGATGCTCCGTGGAAAGCCACGGATGCTTCCACTGGGAAAGCGTTGTGCTAGAGTTTCAGCACGAGGGAGGTGAGACGGACCCATCCGGTGGAGGCCGGGCTGAGAGCCCGACCTCCGTTCTCTTAGATGCTGATCATCAGTTGCAGGCGCCAACCATACAGCCTGACGACCAGCCTAAGCCGGATCTTCAATCGTCTCACCTCCTCTCGGCCTGTGCCGGGCGTAAGCGCCCGGCGGGCCCATGGAGCCTTCGGCGGTGATGCCGGGCAAAAACGTGCTGAAGCTTGCATGCAGGACGGGGATACGTCGTCCGCGGCGCGCGGGGACTTGCGTTCCGGCGGCGCGTCGGCCAAACCCGTGCCATGCTGACGATCACCGACCTCACCTACCGCATCGCCGGGAGAACGCTCCTCGAGAAGGCGTCCGTGGTCATCCACGACGGCGCGAAGGTCGGGCTCGTGGGGCGCAACGGGACGGGGAAGACCACCCTGTTCGGCCTGATCGCGGGTGACCTGTCGCCGGAGAGCGGATCGGTCGACCTCAAGCGGGCAATGAAGCTCGGCCGCGTGGCCCAGGAGGCGCCGGGAACGGACCAGAGCCTCCTGGACTTCGTGCTCGCGGCCGACACGGAGCGGCTGGCGCTTCTCGCTGAAGCCGAGACGGCCACGGACCCGCACCGGATCGCGGAAATCCAGATCCGGCTCGCCGACATCGGCGCCCATTCGGCGGAAGCGCGGGCGGCCACCATCCTGGCGGGCCTCGGCTTCGACGCGGCGGACCAGCTGCGGCCGTGCAAGGACTTTTCAGGCGGCTGGCGGATGCGCGTGGCGCTGGCGGCGGTGCTGTTCGCCGAGCCCGACCTTCTGCTCCTCGACGAGCCGACCAACTACCTGGACCTGGAGGGCACCGTCTGGCTGCAGAGCTATGTGCAGAAGTATCCGCACACGGTGCTGCTGATCAGCCACGATCGGGACCTGCTGGACACCGCCGTGGACCACATCTGCCATCTCGACCAGATGCGGCTGACCCTCTGGCGCGGCGGCTATTCCAGCTTCGCCCGGCAGCGGCGCGAGAAGCTGCTGCTGCAGGAGAAGGCCCGGGAGAAGCAGGAGGCCCGGCGCAAGCACCTGCAGGCGTTCGTGGATCGGTTCAAGGCGAAGGCCTCGAAGGCCACCCAGGCGCAGTCGCGCGTGAAGATGCTGGAGAAGATGGAGATCATCGACGCGGTCGTGGAAGACCACGTTGAGCCGATCACCTTTCCGCCGCCGCGCGCCAAGATCGCGCCGCCGATCCTGGTGTTCGACAAGCTGACGGTCGGCTACGACCCGGCGAGGCCCGTGCTGCGCAACCTGTCGCTCCGGATCGACGACGACGACCGGATCGCGCTTCTCGGCAAGAACGGCAACGGCAAGTCGACGCTCGCAAAGCTGATCGCCGGCCGGCTGGAGCCGTTCGACGGCGATGTCACGCGGGCGACCAAGATCGAGATAGCCTACTTCGCCCAGCACCAGCTGGACGAGTTGCGCCCGGCGGAGAGCGCCGTGGAGCACGTGCGGCGGATGATGCCGGACCAGCCGGAGGCGAAGGTGCGCTCGCGCGTCGCCCGGATGGGGCTGGAGACCTCCAAGATGGACACGCCGGCCCGGGAACTCTCGGGCGGCGAAAAGGCCCGGCTGCTGCTGGGTCTCGCCACCTTCCACGGTCCCAACCTGTTGATTCTGGACGAGCCGACCAACCACCTGGACATCGACAGCCGCGAAAGCCTGATCGAGGCGCTGAACACCTTCGACGGGGCGGTGATCCTGATCAGCCACGACCGGCACCTGGTGGAGGCCACCGCGGACCGGCTCTGGCTGGTGGCGGACGGGCAGGTGAAGCCGTTCGACGGCGACATGGCCGACTACACCCGCTACGTCCTTTCCGGTACCTCCGGCCAGAAGGCGGACGCCAAGGCGGCCGACAAGGTGACCAACGCGGACCGCCGCCGGCTGGCCGCCGAACGGCGCGCTCAGCTGGCGCCGCTGCGCAAGCAGATTCAAGCGGTTGAGAGCCGGATCGAGACGCTTCGCAAATCAGTCGCCAAGCTGGACGGGGCGCTCGCCGACCCGGATCTCTTCACCCGGGACCCGGCCAAGGGGGCGAAGCTCTCCAAGGAACGGGCGGACGCCCTGAAGGCGATCGACGCCGCCGAGGAGGAATGGCTGGAGCTTTCCGGCACTTACGAGGCGGCGGAGCTGGAGGCCGGCTGACACCGGCGCGACGACACGCCCCCACACCGGGGTTTGTCGGTCCCACTGGCGGGGTATTGTCGGCCGTGACGGGGCCGGCCCCACACCCCCTCGCCCGTCCGTGATCGGGGTCGCTCCCCGATCCCTTGGACAGCGGAATCCAAAACCGGTATACGCACGAAAATTGCCCGAACACCCCCGAGGACGAAAGATGCCTGCCTATCGCTCCCGTACCACCACTCATGGCCGCAACATGGCCGGGGCGCGCGGCCTGTGGCGCGCGACCGGCATGAAGGACGAGGATTTCGGCAAGCCGATCATCGCGGTGGTGAACTCCTTCACCCAGTTCGTGCCCGGCCATGTGCACCTGAAGGACCTCGGCCAGCTGGTGGCGCGGGAGATCGAGAAGGCGGGCGGCGTCGCCAAGGAGTTCAACACCATCGCGGTGGACGACGGCATCGCCATGGGCCACGACGGGATGCTCTACTCCCTGCCCTCGCGCGACCTGATCGCCGACAGCGTGGAGTACATGGTCAACGCCCACTGCGCGGACGCCATGGTGTGCATCTCCAACTGCGACAAGATCACCCCGGGCATGCTGATGGCGGCCATGCGGCTGAACATTCCGGCGGTGTTCGTGTCGGGCGGCCCGATGGAGGCCGGCAAGGTGGTCCTGGGCGACAAGCTGAAGAAGCTCGACCTCGTGGACGCCATGGTGGCGGCCGCGGACGAGAAGATCTCCGACGAGGACGTGAAGGTGATCGAGCGGTCGGCCTGCCCGACATGCGGATCCTGCTCGGGTATGTTCACGGCCAATTCCATGAACTGCCTGACCGAGGCGCTCGGCCTGTCGCTGCCGGGCAACGGCTCGACGCTGGCCACCCACGCCGACCGCAAGCGGCTGTTCGTGGAGGCCGGCCACCTGGCGGTCGATCTTGCCAAGCGCTACTACGAGCAGGACGACGCGTCGGTCCTGCCGCGCTCGATCGCCACCTTCGAGGCGTTCGAGAACGCCATGACGCTGGACATCGCCATGGGCGGGTCCACCAACACGGTGCTGCACCTGCTGGCGGCCGCCTTCGAGGCGGGCGTCGACTTCACCATGAAGGACATCGACCGGCTGTCCCGCCGGGTGCCGGTGCTCTGCAAGGTGGCCCCGTCGGTCGCCAACGTCCACATGGAGGACGTGCACCGGGCGGGCGGCATCATGTCGATCCTCGGCGAGCTGGAAAAGGCCGGGCTGATCCACGCGGACTGCGGCACGGTGCACTCGGCCACCATGAAGGACGCCATCGAGCGCTGGGACATCACCCGCACCCGGTCCGAGAGCGTGAAGGACTTCTTCCGCGCGGCCCCCGGCGGCGTGCCGACCCAGGTGGCGTTCAGCCAGGCGAACCGCTGGGAGGACCTCGACGACGACCGGACAGGCGGCACCATCCGGTCGGTCGAGAGCGCCTTCTCCAAGGACGGCGGCCTCGCGGTGCTCTACGGCAACCTCGCCGAAGAGGGCTGCATCGTGAAGACCGCGGGCGTCGACGAGAGCATCCTGAAGTTCAACGGCCCGGCGCGGATCTTCGAGAGCCAGGACGCGGCCGTGAAGGCGATCCTCTCCAACGAGATCCGGGCCGGCGACGTGGTGCTGATCCGCTACGAGGGCCCGAAGGGCGGCCCCGGCATGCAGGAGATGCTCTACCCGACCAGCTACCTGAAGTCGAAGGGCCTCGGCAAGGCGTGCGCGCTCGTGACCGACGGCCGCTTCTCCGGCGGCACCTCGGGACTCTCCATCGGCCACGTGTCGCCCGAAGCGGCGGAAGGCGGGCTGATCGGGCTCGTGGAGGAAGGCGACCCGATCGTCATCGACATCCCGAACCGGGTGATCCGGGTGGACGTGTCGGACGCCGTGTTCGCCGAACGCCGCGCCGCCATGGCGGCGAAGGGTAAGGCGGCCTGGAAGCCGGAGGTCGCGCGCCCCCGCAAGGTGACGCCTGCGCTTCGCGCCTACGCGGCGATGACGACGAGCGCGGCGCGGGGGGCGATCCGGGACGTGGGGCAGATCGAAGACTGAGCAGCTGTCTTGGCCGGGGGAAGCCGGGATCCAGCCGACGGGGGGAATTTCCCACGGTCGCGGGTGATCGTGAGGTCGGTTGGGCCCCGGCGTTCGCCGGGGTGATGACCAAGGGCGGAGCGGGCGAGCTTCGCTGGTCGGTCGCCGAACGCTCGATCGTCATCCCGGCGGAAGCCGGGATCCAGCCGACGGGGGGATTTCCCACGGTCGCGGGTGATGGTGCGGTCGGTTGGGCCCCGGCGTTCGCCGGGGTGACGACCTGGGGCGGAGCGGGCGAGCTTCGCTGGTCGGCCGCCGAACGCTCGATCGTCATCCCGGCGGAAGCCGGGATCCAGCCGACGGGGGGAATTTCCCACGGTCGCGGGTGATGGTGCGGTCGGTTGG
>NZ_JACDIS010000007.1 GCF_013839525.1 Chthonobacter rhizosphaerae | reverse complement strand
GGCCGACGAATGCGTGGATGGTGCGCCAGACGCGCACCATGACGGCGCGGGTCGTCGGAGGGAACGCCTGCTGCTCCGCGGGACATTCTCGAGCGGCGGCCGACGAATGCGTGGACGGTGCGCCAGACGCGCACCATGACGGCTGCGGGGAGGGGGGAGAGGTTAGGTGGCGATTTGCCGGTGGGCGGTGGCGCAGCGGCGGCGGGCGAGGCATCCGTGGAGTCGGCTCGGGGGCGGGGTGGTCGGTGCTTTGTTGCGTCGGCGCGGTGTTGCGGGTTGCGCGGTCTTGGGTCAGCGCTTGAGGACCGGGTGGAAGATCGGGTCGTCGTAGCGGCGGAAGGTTTGCCAGTTCGGGATGGGCTTGTCGGAGCGCAGGAGGGCGCGGGCGCCGGCTCGCGCGGCCATGAGGCCGTCGCGCTCCATGCGGTCACCGATCAGGACGGTCGTGTCCGGCGTGGCGCCGGCGGCCTTCATCAGGACCTCCAGGCCGCGCGGATGCGGCTTCAGCATGCGGACGCCGTCGTCGACGGCGCTGAAGACGTGGTCAGCGAAGAGGCCGAGAACCTCGAGCTTGTCGCGGGCCGGATAGTCGGACAGGACGCCGATGGTCTTGCCGCGCCGGCGCAGGCCCTCGAACAGTTCCGTCAGACCTGGATAGCGGCAGGCGGCGAGGTGGCGGAGCGGACGCGTCTCCATCCATTCGGTGGCGATCTCCCGCACCCTGTCCGCAGGTAGGCCGGCGACGGCTGCGGTTTCGGCGATGAGGACCGGGTCGAAGTCCTCCCGCTCCTCCTCGCCGAGGCGCTCGCGGATCCTGCGATAGGCGCGAAGCGTCGCGATGACCTGGCCATTGCGGGACCGCGCCGCATGGAGGAGCACGTCGAGCGCCATGCGCAGCCGGAGCGGGCGCTGGCGGTAGAGCGTTCCGTCCACGTCGAATGCCACGAGCCGGACGCCGTCCCAGTCGGACGGCAGGAGAGGCGGGTGGCTCGGCGCTGCCTGTCGTGCCAGACCAGAATGGGTTTCGGGGGGCATGGGACTGCGCTCCGGGGCGTCGAACGGGAACCGGGTATCCGGGGCAGAAGCGCCGGGCGGGGCTTCCGGTTCCCGGCCGGTGGCGGCGGGCAGAACCGGGCCGGGTCGTGGCGGTCCGGCAACAAGTTCGGGGACGTCCTCGCGTCGTGGGAATCCGCGGGGCGACGTCGGGGAGCGCGGGTGACGTGGGCCGGAGCGAGGCCGCTGATGCAACCCCTCCTTAATGGCCGTCGAGGCGCTGGACGCGGCGGAGCTCCGGGAACCAGCGCGCCCACAGGGCGGCGACCGCCACGGTGCCGACGCCGCCGAACACCACCGCCGGCACGACCCCGATCAGGGCGGCGGAGACGCCGGCGCGGAACTCGCCGAGTTCGTTGGACGCGCCCACGAACACCATGTTGACCGCGTTGACGCGACCGCGCACGTCGTCGGGCGTGGCGAGCTGGATCATGGTCTCGCGCACATAGACGGACACCATGTCGGTGGCGCCCATGAGGGCGAGGGCCGCGATGCTGACCCAGGCGGTTCCGGACAGGCCGAACACGATGGTGGACAGGCCGAAACCCGCCACCGCCACGAACATCCACAGACCGGCATGGCTGCCGATCGGCCTCAGCCCCAGAGCGGCCGCGACCACGAGAGCGCCGACGCCCGGCGCGGCGCGCATCAGGCCGAGGCCCCAGGGGCCGACCTCCAGGATGTCGCGGGCGTAAACGGGCATCAGGGCGACCGCGCCGCCGAGGAGGACGGCGAAGAGATCGAGCGAGATGGCGCCGAGCACGATGCGGTTGGTGAACACGTAGCGGAAGCCGGCCGAGACCGTGTCCCAGGTCTTCTCCTCGGTGGCGGGCGTGCGCGGCTGCTTCGGCACCATGAGGATGAGCACGCCGGCGGCGAGGAGGATGACGAGGGCGGTGCCGTAGGCGGCGAACTCGGACACGCCGTAGAGGAGGCCGCCGAGCACCGGACCGGTGATGGCGGCGATCTGCCAGGACGAGGAATTCCACGCGATCGCGTTGGCGAGCGCCTCGCTCGGCACGAGGTTCGGGACGAGGGCCTGCATGGCGGGGCCGAAGAAGGCGCGCGCGACGCCGATGGCGACGAGCGTGAGATAGATGGGCCAGACCTCCGTCAGGCCGGCGTGGCCGACCCAGTAGAGCACGGCGGTGCAGAGGAATTCGGCCGCGATGCAGACGGCCATGATCTTGCGGCGGCTGTAGCGGTCCGCGACGGCGCCGGTGAAGAGGACGAGCGCGAGGGCCGGCAGGAACTGGACAAGGCCCACGATGCCGAGGGAGAGCGGGTCGCGGGTAAGGTCGTAGACCTTCCAGCCGACGCAGACCGACACGATCTGGACGCCGAAGGTGCCGAGGGTCCGGCTCAACCAGTAATAGACGAACGGCCGGTAGGCGAAGGCATTCGGCGACGGACCCGCCGAAGCGGTTGCGGACAGGGACATGGTGCGGGCGGTCTCGGGACGACCGGACGGGTGGGCGCCGAAGCCCCTCGGCTCACCCGCCTGGGAGGCGGGCGCGAGGGCGGCCATGCCCGGGTCCGGTCCGGGACGATCCGGATAGCACGGATGGCGCGCCGCCGGAAAGTCTCGCGGGCGCGATCGGATGGCGGCGGGGCGATCGGGAGCGGGGCAGCCGGCGGGGGCTCGTCAGTCGGCGTAGTCGTCGCCGAAGGCGATCCGCTCGCGCGTCTGCCGCCGGTGCCGGACCTCGATGGCGCCGAGGAGGGCGAGCGCCAGGACGAGCGGGACGACGAAATAGATCATCCGGAACAGGATGAGGGCGGCGGCGACGTCCGGACGTTCGGCGATGCCGAGGCCGGTGACGAGCGCCGCCTCGAACACCCCGATGCCGCCCGGGGTGTTGGAGGCGATGCCGGCGATGAGGCCGACCGAATAGGCCACGATGTAGCGGGCGAGGTCCGGCGCGGCGTCGGCCGGCAGCAGCACCCACAGCGCCGCGGCGGCGGCGACGAGATCGACCGCCCCGACGGCGATCATCCCGACGGCCATCCAGGCGTTCGGCAGGCGCACGGTCCAGCCGCCGAGACGAACGGCGCGGCGCTTGCTGCCGACCCAGACCACGAAGCCGACGACGAGGAGGATGAGGACGACGCCGATCAGCCGGTCGACCGCGTGGTGTCCGAACACGGCCTCGGCGCGGCCGGGCTCCAGGGCGAGGCTGAAGCCGAGCACGGCCACGATGCCGGACCACATGGTCATCCAGCTCATGGCGATCAGGCGCCCGACGACGGAGAGGCCCGCGCCCACCATGGAGTAGATGCGATAGCGGGCGGAGCCGCCGGACAGGAGCGGCAGGCCGAGCACGTTGGCGAAGATGTTGGCGATCAGGCTGCCGAGCGCCGCGCGACGGTTGCTGAGCACAGGCTTGCGGCTGATCACCTGCACGGCGATCAGGTCGTAGCAGGCGAGGGACACGAGGCCGAGGCCGGTGAACAGGAAGCTCGCCGCGATTCGCCAGGGCGACATGGTGAGGATCGCCCGCTCCACGTCCGCGTAGGACATGGAGGTGATCATCTGCCACAGCACGAAGGAGGCGGACACGATCAGCCCGATGGCGACGACGGGACCGGCCCAGCGGATCAGGCGATGCACCGAGCCGGCCTCGACGGACCGCGCGTCCGGTTTCTCGTCGACGGGCTGCAACACGACCTCGATTACCTCCAAGGCGCCTCAGGGGCGCGGCGTCCATCGACGGTGTAGGCTGCCCAGTCGGCAGCGGTATGACAGAACGGTGTCCTCGATGTGCGAGCCGTGGACGGAAATCGAGACCGGCGCCGAGCAGAAAGCCCGAGACGGCAGATCCGTCAAGGGGGTAAGTCGCCTCATCGTCACCGGTGGGCCATGTCGTCGGCCTCGTCCTCGGCGTCCTCGTCGCGCTTGCGGGGGCTGTCGGGGACGTCGACCGTGTCGAGGGGCGTGGGCTTGCGGCGGCGCGGCCGGGGGCTGCGGGCGGGGCGTTCGGAGCCGTCCCGGCCGGTGTCCTCGGCCAGCACCCGGAGATCCGGCTCGCCGGAGCCCTTCGGGTGCCCGAACCAGACCGTCTGCTGGGGGAAGGGGATCTCGACGCCGTTCTCGTCGAACACCTCCTTGACGAACTCCGTGTAGGCACGGCCGACGCCCCACTGCTGACCGGGCACCGTCTTGATGCGGCCGCGGATGACGACCGCATTGTCGGTCAGCTGCATCACGCCGTTCATCTCCAGCGGTTCCAGGATGTGCGCGCCATGGGGCGTCGCCATCAGGCGCTCGAAGGCGACGCCCATGAGGCGCTTCACCTCGGGGATGTTCTCCTTGTAGGCGACAGACACGTCGGCCACGTGGAAGGCGAACCCGCGCATCGCGTTGGAGACGCTGTCCACGGAGGAGAAGGGGATCACGTGGTAGACGCCGTTCACGTCGCGCAGGCCGACGGAGCGGATGGTGAGCCGCTCCACCACGCCGGAGATGTTGAAGACGGTCACCACGTCGCCTTCGTTCATGGCGTTCTCGAACTGGATGAAGGCGCCGGTGATGATGTCCTGGACGAGCTTCTGGGAGCCGAAGCCGACCGCCAGGCCGAGCACGCCCGCGCCGGCGATGAGCGGGGCGATGTCGACGCCGAGCTCCGACAGGGCCAGCATGGTGGTGATGACCACGAGGAGGATCGAGAAGGCGTTCCGGAACAGGGAGAACAGGGTGCGGGCGCGCGCCGTGGAGACGCGGCCGGATGCGGGGTTGAGCCGGTACTCGATCCAGGAGGTGGCGGCGATCCAGATCACCATGGCGATCACCACGATGATGAGCGCCGTGATGATGCGGCCGACGAGGGCCCGGCCGGGCTCGGTCTCCATCCAGCCGGCGACGTCGATGACCTCCCAGGCCTGCAGGATGGCCGCGACCACGACGATGAACATCAGGATCCTGAGAACGCCGAGGAAGCTCGGGATCAGGAGGTTGAGGCGGTTCTCAAGAAGAGGCAGCGCGCGCTTGATGTCGGCCGGCAGGCGGATGCCGCCGGTGATGGCGCGCGACATGAGGCTCATCAGGCCACCGCCGAGCACGATGATGACGAGTGTCTGGACCGTGGCGGTCGCCATGTAGCTGACCGCGTCGAACGGGCGGCTGACCCAGATGGCGAAGGCGACGAGCACGTAGGAGATGACGAACAGGTGCCAGGCGCGGGCGGCCACCGCCAGCGAGGCGGAGAGGGCGCCGCCGCGGATCAGCATGGCGGCGTCGATCAGGCCGTCGCGCACCCGGGCGCGGTTGCGCAGCACCAGGGTAATGGTGGTGACGAGGGCGATGAGCACGATGGCGAGGCGCACCCCGAGGCCGACCGCGAAGGCGATGGTGGAGTTCACGATCGGGACCACCAGCATGACGCCGTAACCTAGGAAGCCGATCAGGCGCGCGATCCACCAGTTCCAGTAGCGGGCGGTGGCGTCGGTGATCGGAAACACCCGCAGCGCCGGACGGCGCGGCTGGAAGACGGCCCGGACCACCACCTTGGTGACCTCGATGAGCGCGAAGGCGTTGAGGAACAGGCTCTCGATGAGGTCAATGCGGGTGCCGGCGGTGTTGGCGACCAGATAGGTGCCGGCCGCCACCCAGCTGAGTCCGACGATGATGAGGTCGAGCGCTGTCGCCATGATGGCGAGCACCACCCGGTTGACGGGTTGACCGCTTTCGGCGGCGAGGTCGGCGAGCCTGTTCATCGGCCACTGGGCGAACCAGCGGATCGTATAGAGGGTGAAGAAGGCGACCAGGACGAGCCCGAGGAGAGGGACCACCTCCTGGCCGACCCGGTTCCAGTCGATCTCCATGGAGCCGTTGAAGAGACGGAACAGGTTGGCGAGCCCGCGCCAGATCTTGGTGACGAAGTCGGAGATCTCGCGGGCGAGGCTCTGGGTGTATTCGCCGAGTTCGCGGGCGAGGGTGTCGTCGGTGAGATCGAGCGGCGGCGAGACGGCGGGGGGCGCCGGGGCGGCTGCCTGGCCGGGAGCGGGGGCGGCGCCCGGCGCCGGCGCCGCGGGGGCGTCGGCCGGCTTGGCGAGACGGCTGAGCTCCTCAACCAGCCGGGTGCGCGCCGCCTCGTCGTTCAGGACCTTGATGAGCGCGTCGGCGGCCTCCTGCGAGGTGAGCGCGTTCGGCTCGGCCCCGTCGGCCGCCTCCGGCTCGGCCGGCTTGGCGAACCCCGGAAGGCCCGGGATGGTCTGGGCCGAGGCTCCGCCGAGGGCGGCGAAGACCACCACGAGGATGGCGAGCAGGCAGGATCGGAAGTGCGTCACGAAGCGGAGGCCCCTGATCTCGTCGAACGGGGACCCATTCAACGCCCAAGTTGGGCACGATCAAGGCTCGACGGCGCGACGCAGGCCGAAACCGTGGGCTCAGGTGGGCAGGCCGAGCGACCGGGCGAGGTCCACGATCTTCTGCATGGCTTCCGTGGACGTCTTGTCCATCGCCACATAGTGGTCGATCGCCTTGCCCATGTTGCCGCCGGAGACCTCCTGCACCATGCGGGCGGCGTCCTGTGCCATGGAGTCGGCCATGGGCGCCAGCGCGCGGAACGCCGGATGGGAGCGGACCTCCGGATCGGTGACGAGGTCGTAGGCTTCGCCGAGGGGCTTGTTGCGGGTGCCGAAGCTGCGCGGATCCAGCGGCCTCAGCCCGACGAGGCATTCCGCGAGGCTCCGCTTCCAGCGCATGTGGTCGGCGCGCATGCGCCGCTCGTTCATGCCGCTGATGCCGAGGGCGCGGGCGTCGTCCAGCTTGCGGCCGAGAAGCTGCTCGGCCTTCTCGATGTAGTTGGCGGAGCTCTTGGTATCGGTCTCGTTCTGGCCGGCGAGCCGCGCGATCTCGGTCAGGCTCTTGGCGATGGACTCGGTCGCGTTCTGCTGGTCCGCCAGCATGCTGGCGATCGAGCCGATCGACCCGTTCACCTCGCCGACGCAGCCCTGGATGCTCTCCATGTCGTTGACGACCGCCTCGAAGGTGGCGGCGCCGTCACGGACCTTGGAGCCGCCTTCGGCCATGGCGTGCAGCATGGACTGCATGACGTCGGCGAGGGTGGAGAGCTGCCCCCGGATGAGCTCGGTGGTCTTGGACGTCTCCTCCGACAGGGCCTTCACCTCGGCGGCCACGACCGCGAAGCCGCGGCCCGCCTCGCCGGCGCGCGCCGCCTCGATGGTGGCGTTGAGGGCGAGGAGCTTGGTCTGGCTGGAGATGTTCTCGATCTCCTTGGCGAAGCCGCCGATCGACTCGGTGGCGCTGCCGAGCATCTGCATGCGCTCGTCGAGACCGCTGAACGCGGCGGAGATCTCCGACATGGCGCGGCCGGCGGACTGTGCCCTGGCGGCGCCGACGCCGACCAGTTCGCGGGCGTCGCTGGATCGCTGCTGGGCGCCCTCGCTCAGTTCGGCGATATTCTGGATCGTCCGGGCCATCTCCTCGACGGCGCCGGAAATCGCCACCGTCTCGCCGGACAGTTTGCGGACGTTGCCGTTCGACCAGGCCATCAGGCACATGAGCTCGCTCATGTTGACGGAGAGGTCCACCGTCTGCCCGAAGTCGACCGAAAGCCGGCCCCTGAGATCGGCAAGATCCTTGTGCGCGGCGGACAGCTGAGCCTCGCTTGCCGCCGCAAGCGCCCGGATCTCCTCGGAGCCGGTGCCGGACGACGCCGGGTTTGCGCCGACCGATTTCTTCGCCAGACCGAACATGGTCCCCCCTTCAATCAACCTTCAAGGCCGACCTGGAGTGGACCACGCACCTGTTAAAGTTCCATTTCTGTTGATAATGCCGACAAGTTTGCTGCAGTGCAGTACAGGTCGGGCCAATAAGTAGATGTGCGTATAGTAGCTTAGAGATTTACACGGCGTTGGAGATCGAGCCTAGATAGATTCGCGGGCTCAGCCCAGCTCCTCACGGAGCATTTCAAGCCTCAACCATTCCTCCTCCATGGATGCAATTTCCGCTTCCGTATTTGCGAGGAGATTGGCCGTTCGAGAAAACTTCCCGTGATCGGTCCCGTAGAGAGCCGGGTCGGCGAGTTCTGCCTTGAGCTTGGCGGCCTTGGCGGTCAGAGCCTCGATCCGGCCCGGAAGCGTCTCCAGGGCATGCTTGTCCTTGAACGACAGCTTCGATCGGGTCTTCTGGGGAGCCGTAGTCTGCTGCGACGGCCGCGTGGTCCGCTCTTCGTCCGGCGCCCGGCGGGCCTCGACGCCCTTCCCGCGCTGGGCGACCATGTCGCTGTAACCGCCCGCATACTCCGTCCAGCGCCCGTCACCCTCGGCCATGATCACGGACGTCACCACCCGGTCGATGAAGTCGCGGTCGTGGCTGACCACGATCACCGTGCCGGCATAGTCGCCGAGCAGATCCTCCAGGAGATCGAGGGTCTCCAGGTCCAGGTCGTTGGTGGGCTCGTCGAGGACGAGGAGGTTGGACGGCCGGGCGAGCGCGCGTGCCAACATGACGCGACCCCGTTCGCCGCCGGAGAGGGCGGACAGGGGCGTGCGGGCCTGTTCGGGCGTGAACAGGAAGTCCTTCATGTAGCCGATGACGTGGCGCTTCTCCTCGCCGATCACCACCCAGTCGCCCTTGCCGTCGGTGAGGGCGTCGGCGAGCGTGGTGTTCGGGTCGAGGCTGGCGCGGCGCTGGTCGAGGGTCTGCATCTCCAAAGAGATGCCGAGCTTCACCGTGCCGGCGTCCGGCTCCAGGTCGCCGGTGAGGAGACGCAGGAGCGTGGTCTTGCCGGCGCCGTTGGGGCCGAGGATGCCGATCCGGTCGCCGCGGGCGACGCGGGTGGAGAAGTCCGACACGATCGGCCGCCCGGCGTAGCTCTTGGAGAGGCCCTTCGCCTCGATCACCAGCTTGGAGCCGGCTTCCGCCTGGGCCGCCTCCATCCTGACGGCCCCTGTGGGGCCGCGGTGCTCCCGCTTCTGGCGGCGCATGTCGGCCAGGAGACCGACGCGTCGGACGTTGCGCTTGCGCCGGGCGGTGACGCCGTAGCGCATCCAGTGCTCCTCGGCCTTGATGCGCTGGTCGAGCTTCTGGAGTTCCCGTTCCTCCTCGGCGAGCACCTCGTCGCGCCAATCCTCGAAATGGGCGAAGCCGCGCTCGAGGGTGCGTGTGACGCCGCGGTCGAGCCAGACCGTGGTGCGCGACAGGTTCTCCAGGAAGCGCCGGTCGTGGGAGATCAGCACGAGGGCGGAGCGGAGCGACTTCAGCTCGCTCTCCAGCCACTCGATGGCGGGCAGGTCCAGGTGGTTGGTGGGTTCGTCGAGGAGCAGGATGTCGGGCTCCGGGGCGAGCACGCGGGCGAGGGCCGCCCGGCGCGCCTCGCCGCCGGAAAGGCCGGCGGGCTTCTCCTCGCCGGTGAGGCCGAGCTCGGTGAGGAGATACTGGGCGCGGTAGGCGTCGTCGCCCGGGCCGAGACCGGCCTCCACATAGGCGAGCGTGTTCGCGTAGGCGGAAAGGTCCGGCTCCTGCGGCAGGTAGCGGATCGTCTTGCCGGGCTGGACGAAACGTTCGCCGTCATCGGCTTCCACGAGGCCGGCGGCGATCTTGAGGAGCGTGGACTTGCCCGACCCGTTGCGGCCCACGAGCGTGATGCGGTCACCCTCGCCGACGACGAGGTCCGCCCCGGTGAGGAGCGGAGTCGCCCCGAAGGTGAGGCGGGTGTTCTTCAGGAAGAGGACGGGAGGCGAAGCCATGAGCGAGCGATCTGTCCGGAACGGATGGGGCTGAGGGCCGCGGACCTGGAGGTCAGCCGCGAAGGGCGAACGCCTCGTCGCGGAGGCCATCGGTCACCTCGCGGATGCGGGCGCGGGTCGGCCCGGCGTGGCCGATCTGGCGCGAGACGGTGGGAAGCGTGCGCCTGGAGGCGGCGGAGCCGAAGCGCAGGCGCACATCCTTCATGGTGGCGCCTTGCGCGCCGATGCCGGGCGCCAGGATGAGCGACGTGCCGAGCCGCTCCAGCACCGCGTCGGCATCGTCGAGGGTGGCCCCGACGACGGCGCCCACGGGACCGATCCTCTCGCCGGTGAGGTGGGCGGCGTTGAAGGCGGTGAGATCGTCGGCGAGCGCGTCGGCCACGGTTCGGTCGTCCTCCTGGCGGGCGTTCTGCAGCACGATGCCGTCCGGGTTCGACGAGCGGACCACGACGAAGAGGCCGGCGCCCGCCGCGATCGCGCGCTGGACCACCGGACGGAGCGAGCCGGACCCCATGTAGGCGCCGAGGGTGATCGCGTCCACCGGCAGGCCCGCGTCGTCGCCGAGCCAGGCGGCGGCGTAGGCTTCCAGGGTGTGGCCGATGTCCATGCGCTTGACGTCGGCGAGCGCCAGGGCGTCGGCGGAGCGGATGTGGCTCACGACCTCCTCGAGCGCCTTCAGGCCCCGCCAGCCGAACCGTTCGTAGAAGGCGACCTGGGGCTTGAACACGCCGATCCGGTCGCCGAGGGCTTCCACCATCTCCAGGCCGAACACGCGGACGCCTTCGGCGGAATAGGGCAGGTCCCAGAGCTTCAGGGTTTCCGGCGCCGGATCGATGCCGACGCAGAGCGGCGATCGGGCGGCGGCAAGCTTGGCGAAGCGGTCGGCGAAGGCGGTGACGGGCATTTCGGGTCTCGCGTCGGGACTTTTCGAGAGGGTCTTAGACCGTTCCGCCGGAGCCGTGAAGGCTTTGATGGATTCCGCCGCGAAAGCGACGGCGGATGCTGCGTACCGGTCGCGTTCGGACTAGAAGCGGGGGCGGAAAACCGTGAACCTCACGGTCGGCCGATCAACACAGACCAAAAGACCGTCCCCCATGTCCACCCTGTCCCCCATGAGCACCGAAACTCCCGCCGAGACCCGTTTCATCCTGACCCTGTCGTGCGACGACAAGCCCGGCATCGTGGCCGGCGTCGCCTCCACACTCGCCAACGCGGGCGGCAACATCGTGGAGAGCCACCAGTATGGCGACGCCGAGACCGGCCGCTTCTTCATGCGCGTGCTGTTCCAGGCGCCGGCCGGCGTGATGGCCGGCGACGTGAAGGGCGCGCTCGGCGCCATCGCCAAGCGGTTCGAGATGACGTGGGACGTGGTGGACAGCGCCGCCAAGGCGCGGCTCGTCGTGATGGTGTCGAAGTTCGACCACTGCCTTCAGGACCTGCTCTATCGCTCCCGGATGGGCGCCCTGCCGGTGGAGATCGTGGCGATCGTCTCCAACCACCAGATGAGCCGCGGCACGGCGGAGAGCCACGGCATCCCCTTCCACCATTGGCCGGTGACCCCGGAGACCAAGGCGGCCCAGGAGGAGCGCCTGTTCGCCCTGGTAGACGAGGTGAAGGCGGATCTCGTCGTGCTCGCACGCTACATGCAGGTGCTCTCCGACGCGGCGTCGCAGCGGATCTCCGGGCGGGCGATCAACATCCACCACTCCTTCCTGCCGGCCTTCAAGGGCGCCGCCCCCTACAGCCAGGCGCACCGGCGCGGCGTGAAGCTGATCGGCGCCACGGCCCACTATGTGACCGGCGACCTGGACGAGGGGCCGATCATCGAGCAGGACGCCGAGCGGGTGACCCACGCGGACAGCGCCGAGACGCTGATGATCAAGGGCCGCGACATCGAGGCGCGTGTGCTCGCCCGCGCCGTGAAGGCGCACGTGGAGCGGCGGGTGTTCATCAACGGGGTGAAGACGGTGGTGTTCGGGTGAGGAGGGAGGCCGGGGCATTCCGCTCCAGGATACCCTGGACGACGACGACCAGCCCCGGCAGATCGGTGACGACCATGTCGATGACGCGATCCCTCAGAATGCCGTCGTAGTCGTGGCGGAGGATGTTGCCGAGGCTCCTGAGCGCCTTCCAGGGCTAATCCGGCGCTTGATCCTCCGCCCAAGACCCGAGCTTGGTTGCCGCTTCGGAGATGCGTCCGAGGCATCGCTCGACGGCATCATAGGCCATGTCGCTTCTTTCCAGCGTGTCGCGATCGAAGCCATTCGAGTAGCGCCGGATCCGCTCGGCGTTGTCAGGATATCCTCCAGACGTACGAGCGGCCGGCTAGAAGACAACGGAGCGGTCCTTCGCGATCTCCCGTTCCAGGCGCGAGCCGGGTCGCGGCTCTGGGATGACATCCACGCTCCGGCCGAGCATCCGGCCGAGGTCTTGCTGAAGGTCGTCCAGGAAGCCGAAAAAGCCGAGGCCCTTCGGCACGCGTCTTTCATCGAGGCGGACCACGATGTCAATGTCGCTTTCCGGCCCGGCGTCGCCGCGGGCCACCGAGCCGAACAGGGCGGCACTCACCACCCCGCGGGACCGAAGATCCCGCTGGTCCTGTCTCAGGCGCTCCATGACGTCGGTCTTGCTCATGGCTCAAGCATACAGCAAGAGGCGACCTGGCTTCCACTCCGGTCGGGCGGGCGGCGGAACCTGACCCGCCACCCGGATCATGCTCACAGGGCCGAGCGGAAGATCGCCTTGGCGGCGGTCTCGTCGAGGGGGACCGGGTTGCCGCCGGCGGTGGGGTCGACCACCGCCATGGCGGCGATCTCGTCCAGGCGGGCGTCGTCCACGTCGAGGCCGGCGAGGGTGTGCGGGATGCCGATCTCCCGGCGAAGGTCGAGGATCCAGGCGACGAAGGCGTCGAACGAGCGCTCCAGGCCGAGATAGGCGGCGGCGCGGGCGAGGCTTTCCTCCACGGCGGGGCGATTGAAGTTCAGCACGTAGGGCATGAACACCGCGTTGGTGAGGCCGTGGTGGGTGTCGTAGAGCGCGCCGACCGGGTGGGAGAGCGCGTGGATGCCGCCGAGGCCCTTCTGGAAGGCGGTGGCCCCCATGGCGGCGGCCGTCAGCATGGCGCCGCGGGCGTCGATGTCGTCGGGCGTCGACACGGCGCGCGGGAGATTGTCCTTGACGAGGCGCATGCCTTCCAGGGCGATGCCGTCGGCCATCGGGTGGAAGCCGGGGGCGCAATAGGCCTCGATGCAGTGGGCGAGGGCGTCCATGCCGGTCCAGGCGGTGATCTTCGCCGGCAGGCCGACGGTGAGCTCCGGATCCAGGATGGTGACCGAGGGCATCATCTTCGGGTGGAAGATGACCTTCTTGGTGTGGGTCGCCTCGTGGGTGATGACGCCCGCGCGGCCGACCTCCGAACCGGTGCCGGCGGTGGTGGAGACGCAGATGTTCGGCGCGATGCCGGCCGGGTCGGCGCGGGTCCACCAGTCGCCGATGTCCTCGAAGTCCCACATGGGCCGGGTCTGGCCGGCCATGAAGGCGATGACCTTGCCGACGTCGAGCGCCGAGCCACCGCCGAAGCACACGACGCCGTCGCACTTGCCGAGGCGCAGGCGGTCGATGCCGGCGTAGACGTTGCTCTCCACCGGGTTGCTCTTCACCTCGGAGAAGACCGTGACGGCGAGGCCGGCCTCCTTCAGGGACTCCACGGCCGCCTGGGTCATGGGCAGGTCGACGAGTCCGGGATCGGTGACGAAGAGCGGGCGGGCGATGCCGGTCGCCTTGCAGGCGTCGGCGAGTTCCCGAATGCGGCCGGCGCCGAAGCGGACGGCGGTGGGGTAGTTCCAGTTGGCGCGGGTGGTCATTGGGTCGTGACTCTGGTTGGGATGTCGGCGCCGGCACCCCCCACCCCAACCCTCCCCCACAAGGGGAGAGGGGGCCGGGCGGCGGGTCAGGCGGATTTCCGAGGGTCGGGCCTCAGCCGTCGGGATGATGGCGGTTCACGCCCGACGACTGTTTCGGGCAAGGAACCCTCCGCCTTAGGAGGGAAGGCAGGGCGGGTGGAGCACCACCCTTGATCGAGAGGAGCCCCCTTCTCACACCGGCGCCTTGCGGACGTACCAGCTCTTCGGGCGGGTGAGGCCGTGGAAGCCGAGGGGCGAGAGGGCGGCGCCGCGGCCGGTGTCCTTGACGCCGGTCCAGGTGAGGGCGGGGTCGAGGTAGTCGCAGCGGTTGACGAAGACGGTGCCGGTCTCGATCCGGGCACCGATCGCCTCGGCGGCGTCCAGATCCTCGGTCCAGAGCGAGGCGGTGAGGCCGTAGCGGCTGTCGTTCATGAGCTGGATGGCCTCCTCGTCGTCGCGCACCTTCATGATGCCGACGGCCGGGCCGAAGGTCTCCTCGGTCATGAAGTCCATCTGGTGGTTCACGTCCGTGAGGATCTGCGGCGCCAGATAGGGGGTGCCCTCCGCGTCGGCCGCGAAGCTTTTCGGGTCGAGATGCGCCTTGGCTCCGGCGCGGACCGCGCGGGCGATCTGGTCGCGCACGAACGAGGCCTGCCGGGCGCGGGCGAGCGGGCCGAGGGTGACGGCCGGGTCGGTGGGGTTGCCGAGCACGTAGCCCTTGGCGAACGCCACGAGGCCCTCGACGAACTCGTCGTAGACCTTCTCGTGCACATAGACGCGCTCCACGCCGCAGCAGCACTGGCCGGAGTTGAAGAAGGCGCCGTCGGCGACGTTCTCGATGGCGAACTGCATCCTGGCGTCCGGCCGGATGTAGGCGGGGTCCTTGCCGCCGAGCTCCAGGTTGATGGGCAGGAACCTACCGACGGCCGCCCGCTCCATGGCCTCGCCGCCCGCCACCGAGCCGGTGAAGGCGACCATGTCGACGAGACGGGACGCGATCACCCGGCCCGACTGTTCGTGGGAGAGGACGACGTGCTGGAACACGCCCTTCGGCAGGCCGGCCTGATCGAACGCCTTCTGGAAGCGCTCGGCGACGAGAAGGGTCTGGTCGGAATGCTTCAGCACCACCGTGTTGCCGGCCATGAGGGCGGGCATCACGGAATTGACCGTGGTCAGGAAGGGGTAGTTCCACGGGGCGAGGACGAAGACGACGCCGAGCGGCTCGCGGGTGATCTTCCGATGGGCGCCCGACGTGCCGTTCTCAAGCCCGGAGTCGAGGGGCGCGAGGCTTTCGGCCGCGATCTTCGCCATGTGGCGGGTGCGCTGCTCGACGCCGTTGAGCTCGAACGGGGTGTAGCGGATCGGCCGGCCCATCTGCCAGGTGAGCTCCTCGGCGATCTCCTGGCGCATGGCGAGGAGCGCGTCGAGCGCCTTCAGGCAGTAGTCGATGCGCTCGTCGAGGGGCAGGGCGGCCCAGGCCTTCTGGGCGTCGCGAGCGGCGGAGAAGAGGCCGGCCACCTCGGCTTCGGTGGCGAGCGGACGCTCCGCGTAGAGGGAGCCGTCCACGGGAGAGATGAGCTTCAGGGTATCTGTCATGATGGGCTCGTCATGGTTCAGCAGGCGAGGGCCGACACGTGCCCGGCGTCCGCATAGGACAGGGTCAGGCGGTCGCGGGTGAGGATGGTGAGGTCGTGTGCGCGGGCGGTGGCGATGATGATGCGATCGAAGGGGTCTCGCGGCGGATCGCCGGGCAGGTAGGACGACGCGATAGCGACGTCCGCGCGGAGCGGCTGTTCCTTGAAGCCGGCGCGCGAGAGGAGAAGGCCGAACAGGTCGTGGGGCTCGGCGCCGAGGCTTAGACGGTTGCGGCTTGCCAGCATCCCGAGTTCCCAGGCCGTGATGGTGGACACGAACACGGGTCGCCCGAGATCGAAGGCGTCGTCCATCGCCGTGATGGCAAAGGACGAAAGCTCCGCATCCTCCAGGATCCAGATCGCCGCGCAGGTATCGACGAGGAGTCCGTCAGCCA
This sequence comes from Chthonobacter rhizosphaerae, assembly GCF_013839525.1. Taxonomy (GTDB): domain Bacteria; phylum Pseudomonadota; class Alphaproteobacteria; order Rhizobiales; family Pleomorphomonadaceae; genus Chthonobacter; species Chthonobacter rhizosphaerae. The sequence goes on along the minus strand of NZ_JACDIS010000007.1, from coordinate 271,129 downwards.
CCGTACGTCTCTTCCAGCCAGTCGGACTCGATGGTGGGCTGCGTCAGGTCGTAGCCGGGCGCCACCGAGATCAAGCCCTTCAGCGCTCCGAACGCGGGGTGGCGACGGCGCTTGCGGCCGTGCTCGTCGGACGTGGGCTCGACGCCGGCCGCCTCGAGATTCGCCGCGTGGGTCGGCCCGGACCGGTGCAGGACGACGCGCAGAGCGGTCGGGTCGACGTCAGCGGGGACGAAGCCGGCCTCGGACAGGTCGCGATGAATGCCTTCCGCGTCGGGCTGGGGATCGACCCAGCCGTTCGCCACTCTCAAGGAGTCCGGAAGCGCCTCTCCGCTCAGCATCTCGATCTGACGGAACGAGAGGGTGACCCGCTCCGTCGGGGAGGCCTCCAGAAACGACTTGAGATCCACCTTGCCCATGGCTCACTCCTCCCGTGGGCCGAACCTTCCTGCATCCGAAGGATATGCGCCCAATCCGGACCGCCCTCAATAGCGCTCGAACCCACGCTTGAGCTCCCAGTCGGTGATGCGGCGGTCGTATTCGAATTGCTCCCATTCGGCGGTGTGCACGTAGTGCTCGACGACCTCGTCGCCGAAGGCCTTGCGGAGCATTTCCGAGCCCTTCAGCGTCCCGATCGCCTCGCGGAGCGTCTTGGGGATCTCGCGGATGCCCTTGCCGCCGTAGGCGTCGCCGACGAAGGCGGGCTCCAGCTCCATCTCGTTCTCGATGCCGGAAAGGCCGGCGGCCAGCATGGCGGCGTAGGCGAGGTGGGGGTTGAGGTCGGCGCCGCCGACGCGGCATTCGGCGCGGATCGCCTTGGAGCCTTCTCCCACCACGCGGAAGCCGGCGGTGCGGTTGTCGCCGCTCCACACGGCCTTCGTGGGGGCGAAGGTGCCGACCTGGAAGCGCTTGTAGCTGTTGATGTAGGGGGCGAGGAACCAGGTGATCTCGCGGGCGTGGTGGAGGAGGCCGGCGAGGTAGTGGCGCATGAGCGTGGACATGCCGTGCTCGGCGTCCTTGTCGAGGAAGAGCGGGCCATCCTTCGACCAGAGCGACTGGTGCACGTGGCAGGACGAGCCGGCGAGGTCGTAGGCGTATTTGGCCATGAAGGTGACGGCCTTACCCTGGAGGTGGGCGATCTCCTTGATGCCGGTCTTCATGATGGCGTGCTCGTCCGCCATGGTGAGGGCGTCGGCGTAGCGGACGTTGATCTCCTCCTGGCCCGGACCCCACTCGCCCTTGGAATTCTCCACCTTGATGCCCGCGCGGGAGAGCTGGTTGCGGATCTCCCGCATGAACGGCTCCTCCATCGTGGTCGGCAGGATGCCGTAGTCCTCGATGTAGGGCGTGAAGGTCTTCAGCTGACGGTAGCTCTTGGCGTTCGCGGACGCGTAGGTCTCGTCGAACAGGTAGAACTCCAGCTCGGACGCGAAGTAGGCGCTCCAGCCCCTCTCCTCCAGGCGGGCGATCTGCTTCTTCAGGAGCCCGCGCGGGGAATGCGGCAGGTCGTGGTGATGGTGGTCCTGCACGTCGCAGAGGATGAGCGCCGTGCCGGGCAGCCAGGGCGTCCGCCGCAGGGTGGCGAAGTCGGGCTTCAGCACGAAGTCGCCGTAACCCTTCTCCCAGCTCGCCGCCGCGTAGCCCGGCACCGGCTCCATGTCGATGTCGACCGTCAGGAGGTAGTTGCAGGCATGGGTCTCGTCGTGGCTGTCCAGAAAGTGCTCCGCGTGGAAGCGCTTGCCCATCAGGCGGCCCTGCATGTCCACGAAGGCGACGTTCACGGTGTCGATGGTGCCGGCCGCGACCTCGGCCTTGAGGGTTTCGAGCGTCAGATTGCCGGGCATGGTGATCAGCGTTCCTCTCTGCGTCTTCTTCGTCGGGTGGTCGGGAAGGCCGCCGGGCGGGCGGCCTTCCGTCTTCGGTCAGATACGGGCGGTCAGTGGATCTCGCCGACGGCCCTCTCGGCCTCCAGGATCTCCTTCTGGCGCTTGGCGATCATGTCGCCGAGCGGCGGGCCCTGGAAGCGGCGCGTCTCGAAGCCGAACCAGACCACGGCGGTGATCACCAGGAAGCCCACGGTGATCGGCAGCGCCCAGTCGTTCGGCGGCTGGATGCCGATGTAGAAGATCAGCGCCATGGCGACGATCGCCAGGACCGCGACCACCTTGTAGGTTCCGATACCCATGTTCCACGGCCCCATCACCGGCCATTTCGGGCTGCCGATGGTGACGAGCCCGAGGGCGATCGGCAAGGCGAAGGAGAGGAACAGGAAGATCACCGTGCACGAGACGACGATCGAATAGGCCGGCGTGCCCGCGATGGTGATGGCGGAGGTGAACCAGACGAAGAGGACAGAAAGGGCGGCGCCGGTCCATATCGCCGCCACCGGCGTGCGGTGCTTCGGGCTGACCTTGGCGAGCGCCGACGACGCGGGCAGGCCCTTGTCGCGGGAGAAGGCGAAGATCATGCGCGAGCAGGAGGTGACGGTGGCGAGGCCGCACAGGAACTGGGAGACGAAGATCGCCACGTAGAGGATTTCCTTGATGACCGGGTTCACCTGGGCGTCCATGGCCCAGAAGAACACGTTCCAGCCCTGCTTGGCCGCTTCGTCCATGTTCGGGATCATGAGCACGAACGAGCAGAGCATCACGTAGCCGAAGACCGCCGACCAGATGACTGACGACACCATGCCCTTGGGCACCGAGACGGCTGCCTTCATGGTCTCCTCGGAGGTGTGCGCCGAGGCGTCGTAGCCGGTGATCGTGTAGATCGGCAGGAGAAGGCCGAGCAGGAAGGCCATGGTGCCCGATACGGCCACCGGCCAGACGCCCGAGGCGCCTTCGGTGCCGGTGTAGTTGGCGAAGGTGAAGAGGCGCGAGACCTCCCAGTTGTCGGCCGCCCCGAGGCAGACCAGCGTCAGCGCGATGGCGGTGGCGAAGATCAGGTAGCCGGAGAAGTCGGTCAGCTTGGCGGTGAGGCCGATGCCGAAGTGGTTGATGAGCGCCTGCAGGCCGGTGATCACGGCGACGAAGAGGACCCGGTCGAACAGGGTGTCCTCTAGGCCGATGTAGCTGCCGAGGGCGCCGAGGAAGAAGTAGAAGGTGCCGACGTTGATGGCGCCGAGCACGGTGACGAGGCCGAGGAGGTTCAGCCACGCGGCGAGCCAGCCGGTGAAGCGGTTGCCGAGGATGGATCCCCAGTGGTAGAGGCCGCCCGCCGTCGGGTAGGCGGACGAGATCTGGGCGAGCCCGAGCGCGAAGATGCCCGAGATCAGGCAGCCGAGCGGCCATCCGAGCCCGATGGCGGCGCCGCCCGCGCCGGCGGTGGCCTGTCCGAGCGAGTTGATGCCGCCGGACAGGATGCAGATGATCGAGAAGGAAATGGCGAAGTTGGAGAAGGCGCTCATGCGCCGTTCCAATTCCTGGGCGTATCCCATGGAGTGCAGGTGATGGACGTCCTGCTTCCGGTCCTGTTCCGTGTAGCCTTGAGAACCTGTCGACATGTCTCAGCGTCCCCGTCTCTGAAGTCCGGCGCGCGGCCGGAGGTCTTTCTTCCACGCCGGATCGACCGATCGGCGTGCCCCTGCGTCAATCGTCGGCAGCGCCCGGTTTCCGGGTCATGGCGCCGACGAGCATGTCCGCCCAGCGTGCCTGGGCGTCTTCGGTCCGCACTTCGTCGTTGCGGATTTCGATCATGACGTTCGGCAGGCCGCGCGAGACCGCGTGCCTGTCGAGCGTCCAGTAGACTTCGTCCGCCGGTCCGTAGGGCTCGTTGGCGGCGGCCACGATGCCGGGCTCGGCCCCGAGCGCCGCCAGCATGGGGGCGGCGAGGCGGGTGTCGCGGCCGTGGAGGATGCCCACGTGCATGGGCCGGGGGACGCCCTTGTAGACGGGCGTGAAGGTGTGGACGGCGACCACGGCGACGTCCGCCGCGCCCCTGGCGGCGCAGGCGGCGGTGTGCCGCTCCAGGAGCGCCTCCAGGGCGGAATGGTACGGCTCGTAGACCGCGGCGACGCGCGCGGCGCGGTCGTCGGCGGAAAGGGTCCGGTTGCCCGGGATGGCGGTGGTCTCGCTCACCTCCGGGATCAGCGTGGCGGAGGACAGCGGGCGGTTGAGGTCGAGCACCAGGCGCGACACGGTCGCCCGGAATAGGGGGGCGTCCAGCGTCTCGGCCATGCGCCGGGCGACGCCGAGGGCGCCGGGATCCCAGGCGATGTGCGTCTCCATGGCGTCGGGACCAACGCCGAGGTCGCTCCACGGGGCGGGCAGATGGTTGCTGGCGTGGTCGACGACGATCAGATACGGGCCGCGGCCGGCCTCGTTCTCGATCACGAAGGGGTCGGATGACTCACCCACCGTCGTCTCCCAGGGTAGCCGCGGCAAATCCTCCTCCGCGCCGGCGTGTAACATCCTGGTCACCCTGTTGCCGCGAGTCAATTCCTGTAACGAGGGTTACAGATTTTCGTGCAATCTGGCGAAGGAACTGGCAGGCTTTCGGCCATGGCTTGAGCAGACCCCGGCGGGAGGGCGCATGGACGGCAGCGGCACGGGCGACCTGACGATCGCGGAACGGATCCGGGACGACCTCCACCGCTTCACGCCGACCGAGCGCAAGGCCGCCCACGTGCTTCTCGCCAACTACCCGGTCGCCGGTTTGGAAACGACGGCGGAGTTCGCCAAGCGGGCGGACGTAAGCGCGCCGACGGTGCTGCGGTTCGTCTCGCGGCTGGGGTTCCAGAGCTATCCGGACTTCCAGCGGGCCTTGCGCGAGGAGCTGGACAAGCAGGGCCAGAGCCCGCTCGCCAAGAAGGCCTACGGTAGCGGGGAGGCGGGGATCGGCGGTCCGCTGGCGGCGTTCCGGGACGGGCTGGTGGACAACATACGGGAGACTTTTCGGCACGTGCCGGCGGCGGAGTTCGACGCGGTGGTGACGCTGCTCGCCGACCGGCGGCGGCCGGTGCACCTGATCGGCGGTCGCTTCACCGACGTGCTGGCGGCCCACATGACGGCGCACCTGCGGGTGGTGCGGCCGGGGGTCGGCCACATCTCCGGCCAGCCGGGCAACTGGCGCGACCAGGCGGTGGACTATGGCCGCAGCGACGTGGTGGTGATGTTCGACATCCGTCGCTACCAGGACGATCTCGCCCGGCTCGCCGGTGTGGCGGCCGGGCGGGGCGCCACGGTGGTGCTGATGACGGACCAGTGGCTTTCGCCGATCGCCCGCCACGCCCGGCACGTGCTGTCGGCGCGGGTGGCGGTACCATCGCGCTGGGACTCGCTCACCGCCATGCTGGCCCTGTCGGAAGCGGTGCTCGCGGCCGTGACCGAGCGGATCTGGCCGGACGCGGAGCAGCGGATCCAGGCGATCGACGGTCTCCGGTCGAAGTGACCATCGGCTCGACGGGAGGAGCGTCGCCGAAAGTCGCGCTCCCCGACGCGTGGCCCCATGCGGTCGCGCGGCCATGATGCTATGACGGCGGCCATGACAGCCTTCTATCCCCACCTCGTCCTCGGCGGCGCGCGGTCCGGCAAGAGCCGGTTCGCCGAGAACGCCATCCGCGCCGCCGGGCGCGACCCTTGGGTCTATATCGCCACCGCCGAAGCCTTCGATCCGGAGATGGAGGCGCGGATCGAGCGCCACCGGCTGGACCGGGGCTCCGGCTGGGTGACGGTGGACGCGCCCCACGACCTCGCCGCCGTGCTGGACGACATGGGCGCGGGCGACCAGCCGATCCTGGTCGACTGCCTGACGCTCTGGCTCTCCAACCGGCTCCTCGCCGACGCGGACCTGGAGGCCGACTGCGAGGAGCTCGTGGCGGCGGTCCGGCGGGTGACGGCCCCGCTCGTCCTGGTTTCCAACGAGGTGGGGTTCGGCATCGTGCCCGACAACGCGCTCGCCCGGCGATTCCGGGACGCGCAGGGCCGCCTCAACCAGGACATGGCCGCGATCGCCGCGCAGGTGACGCTGGTGGTGGCCGGGCTGCCGGTGTCGGTGAAATGACCGGCCGGGCGGTGATGATCCAGGGCACGGGCTCGGACGTCGGCAAGTCGCTGACGGTGGCGGGGCTGTGCCGGCTCGCGGTCCGGCGCGGGCTGCGGGTCATGCCGTTCAAGCCGCAGAACATGTCCAACAACGCGGCCGTGACGGAGGACGGCGGAGAGATCGGACGGGCGCAGGCGCTGCAGGCGCGGGCGGCCCGGGTGCCGCTCACCGTGCACCTGAACCCGGTGCTCCTGAAGCCGCAGAGCGAGATCGGCGCCCAGGTGATCGTGCACGGCCGCCGGGTGGGCACCACGAAGGCGGCGGACTACCAGACGCTGAAGGCCTCGCTGAAGGCGGCGGTGCTGGAGAGCTTCGCGCGTCTGAAATCGGACGCCGACCTCGTGATCGTGGAAGGGGCGGGAAGCGCGTCGGAGGTGAACCTCCGGGCCAACGACATCGCCAACATGGGCTTCGCCCGGGCGGCGGACGTGCCGGTGGTCCTCCTAGGCGACATCGATCGAGGCGGCGTGATCGCGAGCCTCGTCGGCACCAAGGCGGTGATCGACCCGGCGGACGCGGCCATGATCCACGGCTTCATCGTCAACCGCTTCCGGGGCGACCCGCGCCTCTTCGACGACGGCATGCGGTTCGTCGCCGAGGCGACTGGCTGGGAGGCCCTCGGCCTCGTGCCGCACATGCCGGCGGCGGCATCGCTGCCGGCAGAGGACGCGGTGGCGCTGGACCGGGCGCGGGGAACGGCGGGGGCCGGCCGAGTGACGATCGCGGTGCCGGTGACGCCGCTGATCTCAAACTTCGACGATTTCGACGCGCTGGCCCTGGAGCCGTCCGTGGACCTCGTGTTCGTGCGGCGGGGCCAGCCGATCCCGGTGGCCGACCTGGTGATCCTGCCGGGGTCGAAGGCGACGATCGCCGACCTCGCGGCCTTCCGGGCCGAGGGGTGGGACGTGGACCTCGCGGCGCACGTGCGCAGGGGCGGCCGGGTGCTCGGCGTCTGCGGCGGCTACCAGATGCTCGGCCGGCGCATCGGCGACCCGGACGGGATCGAGGGACCGCCGGGCTCGGTGGAGGGCCTCGGCCTTCTCGACGTGGAGACGGTGCTGACGCCGGTGAAGGCGCTGACCCGGGTGACGGGCCGCAGCCTCGCCGACGGAGCGGCGCTCGACGGCTACGAGATGCACGTGGGCAGGACCGACGGCGCCGGGACCCGACGGCCTTTCGCCGAGATCACGGACGCGGGCGGAGCGCGGCTCGACGGCGCCGTGTCGCCCAGCGGCGCGGTGGTCGGCACCTACCTCCACGGCCTGTTCGGATCCGACGCGCAGCGGGCGGCCTGGCTCGGGCGGATCGGCGCCGGATCGTCGCTCGACTACGACGCCGCCGTCGAAACGGCGCTCGATGCCGTGGCGGATACTCTGGAGCAGCATGTGAACGTGGATCGGATCTTCGCGATCGCCCGGTGACGACTCGGCCGAGCGGTCATGCCCTTCGCATTCTCACGTTAAGCGAGAGTCATTCTTCCCCAGTTTTCGTTTCGGACCTCGGAACCGGATCCTCGCTGCCTCAGTTGAAAGAACATGAGATCGACGACTGCTGGTGTACTCGTCGATCGAAGTCTGAAACGGAGGGATGACTATGCTGGGCTGGGCACTCACTTTCCTGATCATCGCGCTGATCGCGGCCGCTCTTGGTTTCGGTGGAATCGCCGGTACTGCAGTCGGTATCGCCAAGCTGATCTTCTTCGTCGCGATCGTCCTGTTCGTGATCTCTCTGATCTACGGCCTCGTGTCGGGTCGTCGTCCGCCCGCCGTCTGACGGGCGTCGAACAACGACGCTGATCTTCGATCGCTGAAGTGAAAAGCCGGCCGGGTCACCCCGAGCCGGCTTTTCCATTCCTGGGAGAAAAGGCCGGGAGCCTGGCGGGCGGGCGCGGGCGCGCGAGCCGTCGCGCTCAGGGCTCCAGGCTGACCTCGATGGCGTGACCCTCGCGGCGGACCTCGGCGCCGAGCTGGGCCGCGTAGGCGCGGGCGAGCCGGTCGGCGAGGGGGCGCGTGGCGGTCGCGTCCTCATGGCCGGTGACGATGCAGGCGAGAATGCGGGTCCGCTCCGGATCGACCCAGACGGTGGAGATGCGCACCGTGTCGTCGGTGGTGCGGGCGCGGTCGAACACCGGGACGAGCAGTTCGGTCATCAGGAGGGCGAACGGGATGGCCCGATCCAGGTGCAGCGACATGCCCTCGCCGAGATCCTCGATGGTGACGGACCGGGAGGTGAGGTCGGCGCTTTCGCGCAGGCGCTCGATGAGGTCGACCATCAGGGTGGCGATGGGCACCTGTCCGGTCTCCCCGTCGGCGTACGACGCCCGATAGGCGGCGGCAAGCGCCTGCACCCGGTCATGCGCCTCCCGGATGGCGGCCTCGGTGGCCGGCTCCGCCTCGCGGCGCTGCAGGGTGAGGAGACTTGCGATCATCTGGAAATTGTTCTTCACCCGGTGATGAAGCTCGCGGACGAAGTGGTTCTTCTCGGCGAGCGCCCGCTCCAGGTCGGCCGACCGCGCCTCGATGCGGGCCGCCATGGTGTCGAAGCTTTCGCCGAAGGCCCGGAACTCCTCCGGCGCCTTGTCCATGGAGCCGACGCGCACGGAGAGGGCGCCCTCGCCATAGTGGCGCGTGACCCGGCCGAGCTTGCGGACCCAGCGGTTGACCAGCCGGTCGACGCCGAACCAGGCGATCGCCACGGCCGCGACCAGGAACAGGAACGGGACGCCCGCCACGAGGGCGAGACGGACGGGGAGGGGCTGGTTGACCGCGCTCGCGTCGCTCGTCACGGCGACGCGCACGTTCGTGGACGCGACGCGGGCGATGGCGACGTAGCCGGCGCCGGGCGCGTTCACCTGCACGACGGGAAGGGCGCCGGAACTGACGCCGTGCACGGCGGCGAGAATGGCGGAGATCTCGGACGCTTGCACGACGCCCTCCGGGTCGGCGATGACGCCGCCGGCCTCGGTGAGGAGGAAGACCCGGCCTCGTCCCAAGCCGGCGATCGAGGTGGTGACGCGCTCCCAGATCGGATCGAGCGCCACGTGGACGACCGCGAGCGGGCCGGGACCGGCGTGGCGCGTTCGGACGATGCGGATGGCGGGCTGGCCCGAGGCCCCGATGGCGACGACCGCGTCGGACCGGGCCTCCACGACCGGCACGCCGCCGGTGATCGGCACAAGGCCGTTGGCCGCGCGGACGAGGCCGCAGACCCGCTCGGACCCGTTGAGAACCGACGCGTCGGCGATCTTGGTCACCAGCGTCATCAGCCGGGTCAGGTTGAGGGTGCAGCGGGTGGGGTCGGATCCGATGCCTTCGGTGGCGAGCGTCACGTCGGTCGCCCGGGCCGCGCCTTCGGTGACCGACTCCACGAGGCCGGCGACCACGCGCGCGGTCTCGTAGCGGGCGCGCATCTCCGCCTCGCGGGCGGTCTCGCCCGCGGTCCAGCCGTAGACGGCGCCCAGGGTGGCGAGCGGAAGCACGGCCGCGACCAGCAGCAAGCCGATCCGCACCCCGAGAGGAAGCCCGCCCGTGACGGTCACGCCACGCTCCGTTCGACCAGTCCGCACACCTTCAGACCCACTTCACGGCTCCAGCCCGACGCGACCTCGTTTTCTTCAGAAGGCCGGCGGACCGGCGGACGGAAAGATGGTGGCTCGCGGCGACCCGGACGTCGGACAAGGCGGGGCCGCGGAGCGCCGGGCGGGATGTCGGTCCGTCCCGGCGCGCGCCAATGGCGGAAGCGATCCGGTCAGGTCCCCGACCGGACGGCCACGAGCGAGTCGCCCATCACGGCCTGCGTCGCCTCGTCGGGACCGAACACTTCGGCCGACGGGATGGCCATGATCTCGGCAAGCTTGTTGCGGGCCCGGTTGACGCGGCTCTTCACCGTGCCGACCGCGCAGCCGCAGATCTCGGCCGCCTCCTCGTAGGAGAAGCCGCTCGCGCCGATCAGGATCAGCGCCTCGCGCTGGTCGTCGGGCAGACGCCCGAGCGCCTCGCGAAAGTCGGCGAGGTCCATGTGGCCGTTCTGGCTCGGGTGGGTGGCAAGGCGCGCCGCGTGCTCGCCCTCCACGTCCTGGACCTCGCGCCGCTGCTTGCGATGGTTGGAATAGAAGGTGTTGCGAAGGATGGTGAACAGCCACGCGCGCATGTTCGTGCCCGGCGTGAAGCTGTCGAGGTTCGACCACGCCTTCACGAGCGTTTCCTGCACGAGATCGTCGGCCCGGTCGGCATCCGCGGTCAGCGACACCGCGAAGGCCCGCAGGGGCGGGATCGCGGCGAGCAGCTCGTCCCGGAGCGCCCGCTTACCCCCCTTGGCCTCATCGCTTTCGGTCATGGGCGTGCGTCCGATCCGATCGTGTTCAGCTGGTCGGCGGGCGCATCGTCGCCGGCCGCCGAACCGGCGGCGCCGGCCGCCTTCTGGCCGGCCGCGGCCCCGGTCGCCTCGGCGGAGTCCAGGCGGTCGAGCAGCTGCGCGAAACGGTCCGGGATGGGCTCGGAGAGAACGCTGTCGTAGAATGCCTTCAGGCGCAGGCCGATATGCGCCTGGAGGTCCGGCGACATGGGCCGGCCGTCCCGGTCAGGCTGCGATCCAGTCAGGGCCCGTTCAGGCAGGTCCTTGTTCATCTTGTCGCGGGTCAAGAGTGGTGTCCTTCGCGGTGGTCTTCGTCGCGGCGGGTGCGGCTCCGCTCGTCTCAGGTCCCATGGAAACTCGAGCTTTGAACGCCGCAGGACGATCCTGGTTCCGGAGTTTCGAAGCGATCCGAAAAAATAGCTCCAGGTATGCGTATCTTCGGAACCGGACGGCCGAGTCGGCGTTACGATGTTGGCCGAAATCGCCCGCGGGCGACGCTTCGGCCGGCCTCGGGGGGGATGGGCGGACAGGGTCCACGGATCCTCCTCGATCGCGCCGACAGATCATAACGTCGAAAAGACGAGGAGCCGCAGATAGCATGTCGCTGTCCGAGACCATCGCGCCGCACCTTCCCTATCTTCGCCGGTACGCCCGGGCCCTGAACGGAACCCAGACCAGCGGCGACGCCTATGTCGTCGCCGTCCTGGAGGCGCTCGTGGCCTCGCCGGACTCGTTCGACCGCTCGCTCCCGGCCCGCGTGGCGCTTTACCGCGTCTTCTCGCAGATCTGGAACTCCGTCGCGGTCAACGGCGAAGATCCCCATGAGCAACCCGGCACCGGCATGCGCGCCGTGGAAGCCCTGACGCCAAGGCCCCGGCAGGCGTTCCTGCTGACCACGGTGGAGGGATTCTCCTCCGCAGAAGCCGCTCTCGTGCTGGATGTCGAGGAAACCGAATTGACAAGCCTCATCGATGCCGCCGGGCGCGAGATCGCCGGCCAGGTCGCCACCGACGTCCTCATCATCGAGGACGAGCCGATCATCGCCATGGACCTGGAGATGCTGGTGGAAAGCCTCGGCCACACGGTCGTCGGCAACGCCCGCACCCACAAGGAGGCGGTGGAGATGGCCGAGAGCAAGCGCCCGGGCCTGATCCTCGCCGACATCCAGCTAGCGGACGGCTCCTCCGGGCTCGACGCGGTGAACGAGATCCTGCCCGGCCTGTCCGTGCCGGTGGTCTTCATCACCGCCTATCCGGAGCGTCTTCTGACCGGCGAGCGGCCGGAGCCCGCCTTCCTCATCACCAAGCCGTTCCGCCAGGACATGGTGAAGGCGGTGGTGAGCCAGGCGCTCTTCTTCCGCGACACCGCCGGCGACACGCGCCAGGCCACGTACGCCTGACGACAGCCGGGCGACGACGGGCGCCTGACGACGGACGCCCGGGGAAGACGTCTTGACCACGGGCGCCAATCTGCCGAGCCCGGATCCGATCGGGGCGCGTGTGTCCATCCAAGGGGCGCATCGCCCCGTTCTGACGAGGGCCGGTGGGTCATGAGCAGGCTGCAGGACGCTCCATCCCGCGACGCGACGCGGCCCGTGGGCCGGGTGGTCGTGGTGGTCAACGCCAAGGCGGGCGCGGCCCGCGCCTCGGACCGGACCGAGCTGATCCAGCGGATCCGCGAGGCCGTCACGCCGATCGGGTCGCTCGTCGACATCGAGTTCGTCGAGCCGAAGCTGTGGAGCCGCACCCTGAAGCGGCACGCGGAACGGCCGGACGTGGACACGGTGATCGTCGGCGGCGGCGACGGGTCCATCTCCAGCGCCGGCGAGATCTTCGTCGGCACCGGCAAGGCCATGGGGGTGATCCCGCTCGGAACGTTCAACCTGTTCGCCCGCTCCATCCAGATCCCGATCGGATTCGACGACGCCCTGGCGACGCTCGCCGAATGCGAGGTGCTGCCGGTGGACGTGGGCGTCCTGACCGACGAGAGCGGGCGGCGCTCCATCTTCCTCCACCATGTCAGCCTGGGCTTCCACCCGCAGTTCATCGAGGTGCGGGAGGCGATGCCCTACGGGTCGCGCATCGGCAAGATGATGGCGTCCCTGAGGGTCTGGCTGCGGACCGTGCGTTCGCTGAAGCAGATGTCGCTCGCCTTCAGCGGCGACTTCACCCGGCCGCGCTCGCGCTACTACCAGGTGGCCGTGACGGTTGGGTCGTTCCGGGAAGGGTTCGGCGACTTCCCGCACGCGGAGGACCTCACCCAGGGCGATCTCGACCTGGTGCTCCTGCCGGCGCGCGGGCGGCTCGACTTCCTGCTCGCCGCGCTCCAGGCGGCGCTCGGACGCTGGCGGTCGAACTCGCGGCTGGAGGTGAACGCGGTGCGGCGCGTCTCCATCGCCAGCCGGCGTCCGAACCTTCGTGTCTCCGTGGACGGCGAGCTCAACCGGCTGCCGCCGCCCTTCCACCTTCAGGTGGATCCGAAGGCGCTCCTTGTGCTGATGCCGCCTCGGCCCCCGCGCGGCGAGAGCGAGCCGCCGATCACCTACGTCTGACGCCTTCCGCCGGCCGCCATGACAGGGCGGGACCGGTCTGCTAGAGCAATCTCCGTTCAAGTTGCACGACCTGTTCGCCGAGAGAATGCTCCAGCTTATTGAATCTGGGCCGATTTCTTGTCGACCTGACGATTCCGCCAGGTCGGAAGGCGCTCTCGGTCAGGGGCGAACGACAGGGCAGGGCAGGGCTTCATGCTGATCGGCATCGACTGGGGCGGCACCAAGATCGAGATCATCGGGCTCGACGCGGACGGAACGGAGCGGGTGCGCCGGCGCATCGCCACGCCGCGCGAGGACTACGAGGGGTCGATCCTGGCCGTGCGCGACCTGGTCGCCTTCGCCGAGGCGCAGACCGGGCTCAGCGGCTCGGTCGGCATCGGCATCCCGGGCAGCCCGAACCCGAAGACCGGCCTCGTGCGCAACGCCAACTCCTGGTGGCTGAACGGCCGGCCCCTCGGCCGCGACCTGGAGGCCGCCCTGGGGCGGCCGGTGCGCCTGTCCAACGACGCCAACTGCTTCGCCATCTCGGAGGCTGTGGACGGCGCAGGCGCGGGGGCGCGGGTGGTGCACGGCATCATCATCGGCACCGGCCACGGCTCGGGCATCGCCATCGACGGCCGGCCGCATGACGGCTTCCAGGGCCTCGGCGGCGAGATCGGACACTACACGCTGCCCTGGCCGAAGCCCGACGAGATACCCGGCTCGACATGCTGGTGCGGGCGGCGCGGGTGCCTGGACATGTACTGCTCCGGCACGGGCTTCCAGGACGAGTACGAGCGCCGCGCGGGCACGCGCCCGTCCGGGGCGGAGATCGTCGCCATGATGCGCGCGGGCGATCCGGTCGCGCGCGCCACATACGAAATCTACGCGGACCGGCTGGCGCGTTCGCTGGCGCTCCTGATCGACATCCTCGATCCGGACGTGTTCGTGCTCGGCGGCGGCATGTCGAACGTGGACGAACTCTATTCCGACCTGCCGGGTCTGATCGCCCCCTACGTGTTCTCCGACCAGGTGGAGACCCCGATCCGCAAGGCGCGGCACGGGGACAGTTCCGGCGTTCGCGGCGCCGCCTGGCTCTGGAAGACCTGACCGGCGCAACCTCCCGCCTGCCTTCGGTTTAGGCAGACGTGCGGGAATTTCTGCGCTCCGCACGCATCGGCTGTTGCGCCCAGGCCGGAAGAGCGTATGGTCAGGACTCGACCGGGGCCGCGACGGTAAGTCGCGACGAGGCTCCCAGACAGGCGGTTTTCCGCTGCACTGCAAAAGATGCCGGAACCCGCACGAGTGCCCTTGACGGCCCGTCCATCCGACGCTTTAATAACTCACAATGAATTAATAAAGGTGGGTGCCTGAGCTTCAGGCTGCGGGTGGCTCTGGGAGGAGCGCGTGGTACCGGTTCGCATGTCGCGGACGGGGCAGGGGTCGAACTCGGCCCAGCTTCGCCATTTCAACGAGCGTATCGTGCTGCAGGCCCTTCGCCGCCTCGGCGAGGCGTCGAAGGCGGATCTCGCCCGGGCGGCCGGCCTCACGAACAATTCCGTCGGCGGCATCATCCGCGATCTGGAGGCGCTCGGCCTCGTCCGGGACATCGGCAAGAAGCGGGAAGGGCAGCGGGGCCAGCCGGCCACCATGCTGACGCTGGATCCGGCCGGCGCGTTCGCGATCGGCGTGCGCCTGGACCGGGTGGGCATCGAGGTGGTGCGGGTGGACTTCGGCGGACGGATCCTGGCCCGACGCGGCCACGACATGGTGCTGCCGGCGCCGGACGTGGCGGTCGACCTGGTGACGCGGGACGTGGAAAGCCTGCTCGCCGAAGTGCCGCCCGCCGAGCGCGTTCGGCTCGCCGGGATCGGCGTCGCCCAGCCGTTCAACCTCGGCAGCTGGCTGCGGGAGCTGGAACTGCCGTCGTCCTCGTTCAAGCTCTGGGACGACTTCGACTTCGCGGAGGCGCTCGGCCGGGCGACCGGCCTCACGGTGTTCGCCGAGAACGACGGCAATGCCGCCGCCATCGCGGAGCTCTTCTACGGCAAGGGCCGGCAGATCGACGACTTTCTCTACGTGTTCATGGGCGGCGCCATCGGCGGCGGTCTGGTGATGGCCGGCGACTGCGTCCACGGGGTGACGGGCAACGCCGGCGACATCGCCATGATGCCGGTGCCGGGCTCCAGGCTTCCGTCGGCGCCGGCGCCGACGCGGCCCTTCGACGTGCTTCTCACCCGGGCGTCGCTGACGGCCCTGAAGCGCCATCTCACCTGGCACGGCATCGAGGCGGAAAGCCTCGCCGAGGTGTCCGAGGTGCTGGCGCGCCGGCCGCGCCCGAAGGCGGTGAGCGAGTGGATCGACGACTGCGTGGCGGCCCTGGTGCCGGCCTTCCTGTCGGTCGTCTCGCTGATCGACATGCCGCACATCGTCATCGATGCGGACGTGGACGGCGGGCTCCTGAACGAACTGATCGACGACCTCGACCGGGCGCTCGAGGCAGCGAGCCCGGAGAGCGTGCGCCGCCCGCTCTTCTTCCGCGGCTCGTTCGGGCCGGAGGCCGGCGCGCTCGGCGCGGCGACGCTGCCGCTCTTCTTCAACTTCTCCCCGCGGTCCTCGATTCTGACGGGCGCCGCCGGGTCCATCCGGGAGACCCACCATGCAGCCGAATAAGGCTCCCATCCTGGAGATGCGCGGCATCTCCAAGACGTTTCCGGGCGTTCGGGCCCTCGCGGGCGTCGACCTCACGGTCTATCCGGGCGAGGTGCACGCGCTGATGGGGGAGAACGGGGCCGGCAAGTCCACCCTGATGAAGATCCTCTCCGGCGCCTACACGGCCGACCCTGGCGGCGAGATCCGCGTCGAAGGCCGCCCGGTGACCATCGACGGGCCGCTTTCGGCCAAGCAGCTGGGCGTGGCGGTGATCTACCAGGAGCTGGCGCTCGCCCCGAACCTCAGCGTGGCGGAGAACATCTATCTCGGCCGCGAGGCCAAATCCGGCGCCCAGGTGGATCGCCGGGCCATGCGCGAGGGCTGCCGCGGCGTGCTGCAGCGGCTCGGCGCCACCTTCGGCCCCTCGACCCTGGTGCAGGACCTCTCCATCGCCGAGCGCCAACTGGTGGAGATCGCCCGCGCCATCCACGCGGACGCCCGCATCCTGGTGATGGACGAGCCGACTACCGCGCTCTCCAGCCGCGAGACGGACAAGCTGTTCGACCTGATCCGCCAGCTGCGCCAGGAAGGCCTCGCCATCATCTACATCTCCCACCGGATGGCGGAGGTGTACGAGCTGTCGGACCGCTGCTCGGTGCTGCGCGACGGGTCCTACGTGGGCACCCTGACGCGGGAGCAGCTGAACGCGGACGCCCTCGTCAAGATGATGGTCGGGCGCGACCTCTCCAAGTTCTACAAGAAGGACCACGACGCCCACGGCAGCCGCGGGCCGGTGATCCTGAAGGTGGAAGGCGTCGGCGACGGCGGGCGGGTGAAGCCCTGCTCGTTCGAACTGCACCAGGGCGAGGTGCTGGGCATCGCCGGCCTGGTCGGCTCCGGCCGGACCGAGCTCGCCCGGCTGATCTATGGCGCGGAGCAGCGCACCAGCGGCACCATCACGCTGCTCGGCAATCCGATCTCGCCGAAGAAGCCCCAGGACGCCATCGACGCGGGCCTCGTCTACCTGACCGAGGACCGGAAGGGTCAGGGCCTCTTCCTCGACATGTCGGTCGCCGACAACATCAACCTCGGCGTGATCGGCCGGGACGCCAAGCTGTTCGGCATCCTGGACCGGGGCATGGCGCGCCGTCGCGCGGCGGAGGGCATCAGGTCGCTGTCGATCCGGGTGGCCGGGCCGCAGGTGGAGGTGGGGTCGCTCTCGGGCGGCAACCAGCAGAAAGTGCTGCTCTCCCGCCTCCTGGAAACGAGGCCCAAGGTCCTGATCCTCGACGAGCCGACCCGCGGCGTCGACATCGGCGCCAAGTCGGAAATCTACCGGATCATCGACGACCTCGCGAAATCGGGCGTCGGCGTGATCGTGATCTCGTCGGAACTCCCCGAGGTGGTCGGGATCGCGGACCGCGTCCTTGTCATGCGCGAGGGACACATCGCCGGCGAGGTCGGCGGCGCCACCGGGGTGCCGGTGACCCAGGAAACCATCATCGCCTACGCGACCGGCGCCTCCACGGCGCCGGGCGCGACCGTCCACTGACCGTTCCCGTTCCCGCCGCCCGCGCAGCCCGGCAGGGATGCGGGCGCCCCGGGGAGCCCATGGAGTTCGCCTGATGGCCGACCAGACCACCACCGCTTCCGGCACCGCCGCGGCCGACCGCGCCGCCGCCGCCCGGAAGATGAGAATCCAGACCATCATCCGCACCGTCGGCATGCTGCCGGTGCTGATCATCCTGGCGATCGCGTTCGAGAGCATGACCGGACGGTTCATGTCGGGCCAGAACCTCTCGATCGTGGCCCAGCAGGCCGCCATCAACATCGTGCTCGCGGCCGGCATGACCATGGTGATCCTGACCGGCGGCATCGACCTGTCGGTCGGCTCCATCCTGGCGGCGGCGGCCATGGGGGCGGTGATCGGCTCGCTCATCCCGGAAGCCGGCATGTTGGGCATTCCGATCGCGCTCGGCATCGGCCTCGTGTTCGGCCTCGTGAACGGCGCGCTGATCGCCTTCGTGAAGCTACCACCCTTCATCGTGACGCTGGGCGCACTGACGGCGGTGCGCGGCGTCGCCCGCCTCCTCGGAGACGACACCACGGTGTTCAACTCCAACCTGCCGTTCGCCTTCATCGGCAACGGCACCCTGTTCGGCGTGCCGTGGCTCGTGGTGATCGCCTTCGCGACCATCCTCGTGTCGTGGTTCATCCTGCGGCGGACGGTGCTCGGCGTGCACATCTACGCGGTCGGCGGCAACCCGGACGCGGCGCGCCTGTCGGGCATCAAGGTCTGGGCGGTGCTGCTGTTCGTCTACGGCTTCTCCGGCCTGATGGCCGGCCTCGGCGGCGTGATGAGCGCGGCGCGCCTCTACGCGGCCAACGGCCTGCAGCTCGGCCAGTCCTACGAGCTCGACGCCATCGCGGCGGTGATCCTCGGCGGCACGTCCTTCGTGGGCGGCATCGGGTCGATCTGGGGCACGCTCGTCGGCGCCCTCATCATCGCGGTGCTGACCAACGGCCTGATCCTGACCGGCGTCAGCGACATCTGGCAGTACATCATCAAGGGCCTGGTGATCATCGGCGCCGTGGCGCTCGACCGCTACAGGACCAAGGGGTCGGCCCGCACCTGACGGGCCGGCGGAGGAACACGGGCGACGGGCCGCAGGAGCCCTCGCCCGCGGGACGGAACCGGGCCGTCGGGGCCCGGCATCCGGACCGAACCACTCGGGTGGCCGCCCGGGAAGGCGTCGGCAAACGCCTCCCCGGTGGCCTGCCCCGGGAGAAACCGGCGGCCGCGACCCTCGCGATGCGAGGAGCGGACGCCGGCATGCAAGGAACCGCCGGTCAGGGAGTGACATCAAGGAACCGGCGGAAACCAACCCCAGGAGGAGTCACACAATCATGAAGTCCAAGACCATTCTTCTCGCCGCCGTCGCCGCCCTGGCGATGACCGGCGCCGCCGCCGCCAAGGACCTGAACAAGATCGGCATCTCGCTCGGCTCCATGGGCAACCCGTTCTTCGTGGCCCTCGCCGACGGCGCGACCGCCAAGGCCAAGGAGATCAACCCGAACGTGGAAGTGCTGACGGTCGGCTACGACTACGATCTCAACAAGCAGTTCACCCAGATCGACAACTTCATCGCCGCGGGCGTCGATCTCATCCTCCTCAACCCGGGTGACCCGAACGCCATCGAGCCCGCGATCAAGCGCGCCCAGGCCGCCGGCATCGTCGTCGTGGCCGTGGATACCGCCGCCAAGGGCGCCGACGCCACCGTGACCACGAACAACGTCCAGGCGGGCGAGATCGCCTGCCAGTACATCGTGGACAAGCTGGGCGGCAAGGGCAAGGTGATCATCCAGAACGGCCCGCAGGTGTCGGCCGTGATCGACCGGGTGACCGGCTGCAAGAGCGTGTTCGAGAAGGCCGAGGGCATCGAGATCCTGTCCGACGACCAGGACGGCAAGGGCTCGCGCGACGGCGGCCTCGCGGTGGCGCAGGGCCACCTGACCCGCTTCCCGGAAGTGGACGCGATCTTCGCCATCAACGACCCGCAGGCGATCGGCACCGACCTCGCCGCCAAGCAGCTCGGCCGCAACAACATCATCATCACCGCGGTGGACGGCGCGCCGGACATCGAGGCGTCGCTGAAGGACCCGAACTCGCCGATGATCCACGCCTCGGCGAGCCAGGATCCCTACGCCATGGCGCAGCTCGCGACCGAGATCGGCGCCAAGCTGCTGAACGGCGAGAAGCCCGCCGAGACCGTCACCCTGCTGCCGTCCACGCTCGTGACCCGCGACAACGTGAACGAGTACAAGGGCTGGACCGCTCCGCGCAGCTGACCGCCGCACGCGCCCCATCGAAGAGGGCGCGACGTCAACGGGCCGCAGTAACCGACGTGCCGCCGCCCGGGAGCGATCCCGGGCGGCTTTTCTCGAGCCGTCCGCGCCCGAGACCCGCCGGTTCCGACAGGATGGCGGCAGCCTGGGCCGGGCGATAGAACTGCAAACCTCCACCTCGAAAACCTGAGAGGCGCCCCATGGCCCCCGTCCGCCCCGTTCGCATCGGCATCCTGTCCACCGCCAAGATCGCGCGCGACAAGGTGATCCCCGGCTTCCGGACGACGCCGTGGCTGGAGGTTGCGGCGATCGCCTCCCGCGACGAGACGAAGGCGCGCGAGGCCGCGGACGCGCTCGGCATCCCGACCGCCTACGGCTCCTATGAGGCGCTGATCGACGATCCGAGCATCGAGGCCGTCTACATCCCGACGCCGAACGACAGCCACGTGGACCTGTCGCTGAAAGCGGCCGCCGCCGGCAAGCACGTGCTTTCGGAAAAGCCGGGCGGCATGAACACGGCCGACGCGGAGCGCCTGCTCGCCTTGCCGGAGGGCATCGTCTACCTGGAGGCCTTCATGGTCCGCTTCCACCCGCAGTGGATCGCGGTGCGGGATCTCGTCCGCACCGGCCGGATCGGCGCGCCGGTGGGCGTCCAGGCCTGGTTCAGCTATGCGAACGCCGATCCGGGCAACATCCGCAACAAGCCGGAGACCGGCGGGGGCGCGGCCCTCGACATCGGTTGCTACCCGATCGTGGTGTCCCGCTTCGTCCTCGACGCGGAGCCGACCCGGCTGGTGTCGCTGGTCGACCGGGACCCGACCTTCGGGACGGACCGGCTGACGAGCGCGCTGGTCGATTTCGGCGACGGGCGGCACCTCACCTTCACGGTCGGCACCCAGTGCGTGCCGTACCAGCGGGTGACGGTGGTCGGCACCGCCGGCCGGGTGGAGGTGATCATCCCGTTCAATGCGCCGCAGGGCGAGGAGACCGAGATCCGCGTCCATGACGGCAAGGTGCTCGGTGACGAGGGCGCCGAGCGGATCGTGCTGCCTCCCTCGGACCAGTACGGGCTGCAGGGCGAAGCCTTCGCCAAGGCGATCCGGCAGGAGGCCGTCCTGCCCTACGGTCCGGCCGACACGGTCCGGATGATGCGGATCCTCGACGCGGTCTTCGCCTCGGAGGCCACCAACGGTTGGGTGATTCTCGACGAAAAGTAAGTGCCGGAAGAGGCCGTCGGCGGCGATTCGGGCGGCGGATCCCCGCATCGGACTGCGTCAAAACCGCTGATCGTAGAAAACCGGGGGAGAAAGATCGACTTTTGCAAATCTTGATCAGGATCGCCCCGCCGGCCCTGGACGCTCTACCGGCTCAGGAAAAAAGCAGCGGCCTCAACGCTTTATCGCAGGGTTGCCTCGACCGACTCTCAACACAAATGACATAATCTGCGAAGATGTGCGCGGTTCGACGGTATTTCCTTCGCGCAGATGCCGATTGCATTTTAGTGACCGCAGCCTATTTTCCAGTGGCAAACATGCCGGTGTACAACGCCGCAAAGGGCTTCCCGCCGTACTCGCATTCCCAGCGGCCGGACCCGAGTTGCCAAGGGGGCGAGCGGGCGCGATGTACTTTTCAGACAGCCTGCCGAAAGGCCGGGTGAGACGCAATCTACACGAGCAGATCGCTCACGCCATCGGCCTTCAGATTGTGCGTGGCGATTACAAGGAAGGCGACCTGCTGCCGACCGAGGTGGCGTTGGCGGACCGCTATCGCGTGTCGCGCACCGCGGTTCGCGAGGCGTTCCGGATCCTCGCCGCCAAGGGGCTGACCAACTCGCGCCCGAAGATCGGCACCCGCGTCCGTCTCCGGGGCCAGTGGAACATTCTCGACCAGGACGTGCTGTCCTGGCACCTAGAGGAGCCGGTCAACGAGACCTTTCTGAAATCCCTGTTCGAGCTGCGTCTCCTGGTGGAGCCCGAGGCCGCCGCGATGGCGGCGGACCGGCGGACGGAGCGGCATCTGCGCAGCCTCGCCCAGGCACTCGCCCTCATGCAACGCTCGGCGACCCAGGACGGCATGGTCGAGGGCATCCTGTCGTTCCACCAGGCGGTGCTGGACGCCAGCGACAACCCGCTGGTGCGATCCCTCGGCACGCTGATCGAATCGGTGCTGCGCCTTTCGCTCTCGTGGGAGAGCCGACTGGAAAAGTTCGGCGTGGACGGCGTGTTCGACGAGATCGTGATGTCGCACGCCGGCGTCCTCGACGCGATCCACGACAGGAACGGCCCGATGGCGCGGGAGCTGATCACTACAATCATCCGGATGAGCTATTCGGACATCCAGGCGTCCGTCGACCGCAACCGCGCGGTCTGACCGGCCGACCTGCGCGCCCGTGGCGGGCCCCCTCGTTCGGCGACTTAAAAAAGCCGAAGCGATCCGTTAAGCTTTGGTTTACTGCTGGCGGACGATGGCCGCGCGCCTTCCTGTCCCGGCGCGGCTCGCCGCCGCCGGACCACGGGGGAACGACGGCCGACAGGCCAGAACCAGGTGGCCAGATCGGGAGACGGGCCATGAGCGACCAGCTCGGCAATAGCACCTCGGCGCCGAACGTGCGCAAGCTGACCGATGCGATCCGCCGCGTCCGCATCGCCGACACGGAGCGCCTCGACGCGGTGGCGGACCTTCACGATGCGGAGAAGGCCCGGCTCGGCATGCTGGCCGAGGAGTTGGCCGGCGTGTTCGCCGACATTCCGGCGGACGACGGCTATTTCATCTGCCGCCTGGACGCCGGGCAACCGCCCCGCTTCTGGATCGACCCGACCACCCACGTGGTGATCGGCCGCGACCGCCGGACCTATCGCCTCCTGAAGGACACCCGTCTCGGGCGGGTGGTGCTGGTCGAGACGGGCGACCCGCAGGCGATGGCGGACAGCGTGACCGACTATATCGCCGAGCGCGTGGTGGAGCGCGAGCGGGCGCTGGAGAGCGACTTCCTGCTGCGCAAGATGGGCGCGGCCGCCATGGCGTCGGCGACCCGTCCCGACCTGACGGTCCGGCCGCGGGAGCAGGCGCCGGACGGCGCCCGATCCGGCGGGTCGACGCTGATCTGGGCGCTGATCGCGTTCCTGTTCGGCCTTGCGGCCGGCGTGGCGGCGCTGTTCGCCTACGCGTGGTTCCTCACCTGACGAGAGGTCCGGCCGGGCAAGGAGGCGGTCAGGCGGCGATGTCCCACCGGCCGCCGCCGATCTCCACGAAGTCGCCGCCGGGCCTCAGCACCCGATGCTCGCGAAGGCCGATGCGCCAGCCGGCGTTCCGCCGCTCGATCTCGAACAGGTTGTAGCCCGACCCGGGCTTCGGGCCGCCCGGCTCCTGGCTGGCGGACGGCACGCCGATGACCGGCACCGGGCCGCGCGGCCCCTCGATCTCCATGCGCGTGGCGAGATGGGTGTGGCCGTGCAGGACGAGTTCGGCCCCGCTCTGACGGACGGCCGCGCGCACGCGGCTGCCGCCGATGAGGCGTTTGTGCCAGTCCGTGGAGCCACGGATCGGCGGATGGTGGATGAGAACCACCCGGCAGAAGCCTTCCCGGCCGAGCGCCTCCAGCCGCTCGGCGAGCAGCGTCGCCTGGGGGACGGACACGTGGCCGGTCGCCATGAAGGGGCCGGACGCCCGGGCTGTGGAGACGCCGACGAGCGCCACCTCGCCGCGCTTGCGCACGAAGGGCCAGTTGGGCGCACCCGGGTCGCCGTCGCCCTGCATGTAGGCCCGCCAGGCTTCGGTCGCCTTCATCAGCGCGCCGGGAACATAGGCGTCGTGGTTGCCCGGCACGACCGAGACGTCGCTGCCGTGCCCGATGGACTGGAGAAAGCGGGTGGCGGGTTCCAGCTCGGCCGGCAGCGCGATGTTCACCAGGTCGCCGGTCACGGCCACATGGTCCGGCGCTTCCGCCTTCACGGCGTCCACGAGGCGGCTGAGGAGGTCGCCCCGCATGGCGACAGCGCGGTTGCGATGCCAGTTGATGTAGCCGAGGAGCCGCTTCGACGCGAGGTCGGCGACCGAGGCGGCGGGAAGCGGCCCGATGTGCGGGTCGGACAGGTGGGCGAGACGGAACATGCCCCGAGCCCTACAAAACCACGCCCGGTGCGGCAAGCCCGACATGGGTGCCGTCGCGGACGTGAGGTCGATCCGGACCCGGCCGACCGAGTGTCCGCGGTCGGATCCGTCCCGCGGTTCGGATCGGTGCTCGGGCCCGGGTGGACCCGAACGGCGGAGCCTACGGGGAGGCGGTGGCTCCCGCCGACCTGCCTGGTCCGGCGGCCACCGCCCGCGTCTTGGACGCCGCATCGTGGAAGGAGAGGGGCCCGGCCCCGCGAGCATGCGCCGGAGCATGCCCGTCAGCGGGCGGGATTCGCGTCAGCGAGCGGACAGGGCGAGGAGCGTTGCGACGATGCGGGGGTTGGTCACGTCCACGGCGGGCGCCCACTGGAAACGCGGGGACCGGTTGCCGCGACGGCTGAACAGGCTAAACATGATGACCTTGCGTGTGGTGTTGATGCTTGTGTGGATGAACGGACGCGCCACAAAACAGTCGTCCGCGCTCCGTAGAAATAGCATCCTGAGCCGTCAGTCGCCACGTGCCCGCGAGCGGGGCTGATCTGCGCCTACCGCATGATCATTCTGACCGGTTTTTAATCAGAACCTACTGAAAGCCTTGAGGTGCCCATGTCTCCAGTCCCCGCCAGCCTCGAACCCAGCCTAAGACGTGTGCAGTCGCTGGTGCTTCGGGTCACCAAGGGGGTGACGTTCGGGATCCGCGGTTTCGTGACGGACGCGAACGGAGGCGTGCTCCTGGTCCGCCATTCCTACGTGCCGGGCTGGCACCTGCCGGGCGGGGCGGTGGACCCGGGCGAGACGGCGGCCGAAGCGGTGGCGCGCGAACTCGCTGAGGAGGCCGGTATCGAAGCGCTCGGGCCGTTCCGCCTGATGGGCGTCTACTTCAACAAGGCCATGGCGGGCCGCGACCACGTGGCCGTCTACCACGTGGCGGAGTGGCGCCAGCCGTCCGCCTTCGTGCCGAACCGCGAGATCCTGGAGGCGCGCTTCTTCCCGCTGGCCGACCTGCCGGCGGAGACGTCCACCGGATCGCGGCGGCGGGTCGAAGAATATCTCGGCCTGGCGGAGCCGTCCCACCTGTGGTGAGCCGGCGGCGCCTCCGGCCGCCTTGCCGCGACCTTTGCCGCGTGCTAAACGCGAGCCTCTTTCCGGGCGGCCCCCATGGGCCGCTTCGGCTTTCAGAGCGACACGCCATGGCTCTTCGCGCGGACCTGCGACGACGACGGACGGAAGCGGCCTTCAGCCGCCGTGCCGCCGCGCGCACTGTCCGCTTCGCCTGACCGCCGGTCCGCGGCGGCGACGGGCGGGTGGCGCGGGGGATTGCCCGTTCGCCACAGACCACCGTCGAGCCGCCTCATGACCGCGACCATGCCTGCCGATCTGCCCGCCCAGCCGCTGCCCGTCAACGCCTTCCTGAATTCCCTCGTGATCCGCCCGGAACGCTCGGCGGACGCGGACGCCGTGGAGGGTCTCCATGCGGCCGTGTTCGGTCCGGGGCGCTTCGCCCGCACGGCTTTCCGGCTGCGCGAAGGCGTGCCGCACGACCCGGACTTCAGCCTGGTGGCCTTCAAGGGCGAGGATCTGGTCGGGGCGGTGCGCCTGACGCCGATCCGGATCGGCGAGACGCCGGCGCTTCTGCTCGGACCGCTCTGCGTGCGGCCGGAGTTGAAGAACCTCGGCGTCGGCAAGACGCTGATGCGCCGCTCCATGGAGGCGGCGCGGGTCGCCGGGCACCGGCTGGTGCTTCTGGTCGGCGACCTGTCCTACTATTGGCCGTTCGGCTTCCGGGTCGTTCCGCCCGGCGCGGTGGAGATGCCGGGGCCGGTGGACCCCGCCCGGCTGCTCATCGCCGAACTGGTTGCAGGCGCCAGCGAGGGCCTTCACGGGAAGGCCCGAGGCGGCGCCTGACGACCGGTCCCGATCCGGTCAGCGGCCTTCGCGCCACCAGGTGGTGCCGAGGGCGGCCAGGAAGAGGGCGAGCCCGATGAAGCCGGCGAACAGCCGGGTGCGCTCGATGCCGGTGACCTCGTAGGCGTCGGTCATGTCGAGGCCGAGCCAGCCGGCGCCGCCGAACGTGCTGCCGCCGCGCTGGGGCACCACGCGCGGGATGGCGGGGTCGTCGCCGGCGCCCTCCTTCAGCCGCTGCACCGTGCCGCCGGTCGCCTCGGCGATCGGCTCCAGGAGGGCGGTGGTGGAGAGGAGCGAGCGGTATTCCTTAGGATCCGTCGGCCCGACGTGGGCGAGGGCGGTGCGCTCGCCGTCGGTCGCCTGATAGAGGCCGAACGGCGCCTCGTCGATGGCGGCGCGGAAGAGGCCGGGCTCGGCCTCGGTCAGCGGCGTTTCGCGGACCTCGCCGTTGGGCATGGTCACCCGGACCGGCGCGACGGCGTCCTCCAGGGTTTGGCGCTCCACGATCAGGTCGCCGGCCTCCGCGCGCAGGCGCAGCGTCTCCTCCTCCAGGTCCGGTTCCTTCATAAGCCAATGGGCGAGCCGGCGCAGGAGCGGCACGTGGGGGCCGCCGCCTTCGAAGTTGCGCGCCCAGAGCCAGACCTGATCCGACAGGAGCATGGCGACGCGGCCCTCGCCCTCGCGGGAGAGGACGAGCAGCGGCTTGTCGTCCGGCCCGTTCATGATGGTCTCGCCGCGCTCGGCGACCGCGTCGATCAGCCGGAACCAGCGCGACCAGGCGGGGGGAGAGGCCTCCGACCCGGGCAGGTCGCGGGTGACCGGATGGCGCTCGCCGATGTCGGTGACGTCGGCCTTGAAGGGCAGTTCCACCGTGGTGCCGGTGGGGCGAGCCGGCAGGGTGGGGGCGAGCGGCGTGTCGTAGACGCTGTCGTTGCTTTCGCCGTCCGGACCGGCGGCGATCAGCACCGCGCCGCCCTCCGACACGTAGCGGGCGATGTTGTCGAAATAGATGAGCGGCAGCACGCCGCGCCGCTGGTAGCGGTCGAAGATGATGAGGTCGAACTCGTCGATCTTGGTGGCGAACAGCTCTCGGGTCGGGAAGGCGATCAGCGAGAGTTCGTTGATGGGCGTGCCGTCCTGCTTCTCCGGCGGGCGCAGGATGGTGAAGTGGACGAGGTCCACCGAGGCGTCCGACTTCAGGAGGTTGCGCCAGGTGCGCTCGCCGGCATGCGGCTCGCCGGACACGAGGAGCACCCGGAGGTTCTCCCGGATGCCTTCCACCACGGCGACGGCCTTGTTGTTGATCGGTGAGAGCTCGCTCTCGATGACCGGCGTCTCGATCTCGAAGATGTTCGGGCCGCCATGGGCGATCTCCACGTCCACCGAGAATTCCGCGCCGGGCGCCACCTGCTGGCGGGCGAGTTCCTCGCCGTCGCGCTTGATCACGACGGTGGCGGGCGGGCGGGTGCCGGCGCCGGCGCCCTGGTCGTCGATGCGGACGCGGAGGGTCTGGGTGCTGTCCACGAGGCCGAACTTCGGGGCGGAGACGAGCGCCATGCGCCGGTCGATCTCGTCCGTGTGGCCGGTGATCAACGCGTGGACCGGGGCGTCGAACCCGAGCTTCGCCCGGTCCTCCGGCACGTCGTGCACCTCGCCGTCCGTGACCGCGATGATGCCGGCCACCCGGTCTGGCGGAACGTCGGCGAGGGCGCGGGAGACGTCGGTGAACAGCGTGGTGCCGTCGCCGGAGGTCGGCTGGGTCTCGACCACGCGCACGTCGAGGCCCGGCAGGCGGCGGAGCCGGTCGGTGACGGCCGCCACCGCGGCGTCCGTGTCCTCCCGACGCGTCTCCACGTCCTGGGACGCGGACCGGTCCGCCACCACGGCGACCACGCTTTCGAGCGGCGCCCGTTCCTCGCGCACCAGGGACGGATCGGCGAGAGCGGCGAGGAGAGCGAGGAAGACGAGGCCGCGCAGCAGCGCGCCGCGGATCCGCCGGACCGCGCCGAAGGCGACGAGCCCGAGGGCGATCAGGCCGAGCACGGCCAGCGCCCACCAGGGCAGGAAGGGATCGAAGGCGAGGGACCAGGCCAAGGGCGCGTGTTCCTATGTGTCCGACTACTGGCCGAGCCGCTCGAGGAGGGCCGGGACGTGGACCTGATCGGCCTTGTAGTTGCCCGTCAGGCTGTACATGACGATGTTGACCCCGGCCCGCAGCGCGAACTCGCGCTGGCGGGGTTCGCCCGGCACCACCGGGTAGAGGAACTGGCCGGCATCGTCGGCCGCCCAGGCGCCGGCGAAGTCGTTGCCGGTGATCAGGATGGGCGACACGCCGTCGCCGGTCCGCACCGGCCGGATGTCGCCGCCCTCGGCCGCGGCTTCCGCCTCGGCCGACGCGGACGCCTCCACCCACAGGGGACTGCCCACGTAGCGGCCCGGGAAATCGGTCATCAGGTAGAAGGCCTTGGTCAGCACGTGGTCGGGCGGCACGGGTTCGAGCGCCGGCACGTCGAGCGTGGAGAGCATGTCCCGCAGGCGTTCGGAGGAGGGGGTCGACCCGCCCTGGAGATTGGAGAACTGGTCGCGCGTGTCGAAGAGCACGGTGCCGCCGGTCTTCATGAAGGCGTCGATCCGCGCCATGGCGGCGGGCGTCGGCGGCAGGGTGGACGTGTCGATCGGCCAGTAGATCAGCGGGAAGAAGCTGAGCTCGTCCTTCTCCGGGTCGAGACCCACCGGCTCGCCGCCCTCGAGGGCCGTGCGGGCGGCGAGGAAGCGGGTGAGGGCCCAGAGGCCGAGCCTGCTCGTCTCGTCCACCTCGCTGTCGCCGGTGCGGATGTAGGCGAGGCGGGTGACCGACACCGCGTCCACGATCGCTTGGTCCTCCGGGGCGAGCCCCTGGGCGCGGGCATCCTGGGGCGCGACCGCCGACAGGCCCACCGCGAGAGCGAAGGCGGCCGCGGCGGCCGGCCTGCGCCGGAGCAGCGCCCCGATGCCGCCGACGAGGACCAGCACCGCGATGGCGTCCACCACGAGGAGCAGGAAGGCCAGCGAGAAGAGCCAGGGCTCCAGCGGCACGCCGGTGTCGGTGGAGAGCGGCGCCCGGGTGGCGCCGGTCAGTCCGGACAGGTCGAGACGAGCAAAGGGCGTATCGGGGCGCATCAGGTTCACCGCTCGGAAGGCGTCGTCGGTGCCGTAGAGGCCGGGCGGCGTCTCGCGGCTCGCCGTCACCGACCCGAAGGCGGTGGACGGGATGCCGCGCACGTCGGACGGCGGCGAGGTGAGGCGGCCGCGGCCGTCGAGCACCGACAGAGGCGCGAGGAGCGCCTCGGTGGTGACGGTGCGCTCGCCCGTCACCACGCCGCCCGCCTGCCCGAGGGCGACGGTGCGGCGAAGCATCTCGACGAATGCGCCGGAGATCGGAAGGTTCGACCAGGTGGTGTCGGCCGTCACGTGGAAGAGCACGAGCCAGCCGGCGCCGACCGCCCGGGCGGTGACCAGCGGCGTGCCGTCGGCGAGCGTCGCCCAGGTGCTGGCGTCGAGGTCGGGCGAGGGCTCGGCGAGCACCTGACGCTCCACCGACACGTCGCCCGGCACCGCCACGTCGGAGAACGGGCCCGTCTCGGAGAAGGCCGCCAGGGCCTGCGGCTCCTCCCAGGAGAGGGAGCCGCCGAGGGTGCGGCCGCCGCGCCGGAGCGGAACGGGCACCAGCTCGTCCTCGCCGGCGGCGAGGCGCGGGCCGGCGAAGCGGATGAGGACGCCGCCGTTCTCCACGAAGGTCTCCACCGCCGTGGCGGTCTCGCCGGTGAGCGTGCCCACGTCGGCCATCACGATGGCGGCGATGCCTTCCTCGACGTAGGCCTTCACGGCCGCGTCCACCGCCGGCGAGCGCGGCTCCCGGATGTCCGCGAAGGGAGAGAGGGCGCGGGTCAGGTAGTAGGTCGGCGACAGGAGCGGCTGGGCGCGGTCGGCGGTGGCGCCGGAGATGAGGCCCACGGTGCGCCGCCGCCAGCGGTCGTCGAGCAGCTGGACGCCGGCGGCGCTGTCGCCACCGACCACCTCGATGCGGGCGATCTCGTTGCGCAGTTCGAGCGGCAGGCGGAAGCCGACGGTCGCCTCCAGGGCGTCGCCCTCGAAGGCGAACGGCTGTTCGTCGAGCAGGGTGCCGCGACGATCCACCGCCCGGACGGAGCCGCCGGCGGTCGCCGCCGCATCGATGCGCTTGACCGTGGCGGCGATGCCCTCGGCGTCGTGGGCGACCGTCACGGTGGCGACGGGCGGCGGGGAGTCGGCGCCGGCGACCGTGAGCGCCGCGCCGGGGGCGAGGTCGCGGAGCGTGGCCGCGAAGGCGGCGCCGGAGCCGTCGTCCACCGGCTCGGCGATCCAGACCACGTCGCCGGGCGCCGCTACTTCGGCGGCCCGGGTGAGCGCCGGCGTGAGAGCGCCGTGGTCCGGCGACCAGCCGCGCGGCGACAGGGCCGCGAGCCTCGAGCGGGCGTCGCCGGGGTTGGCGGCGCCGATCTCGCGGGAAAGGCCGTCCGCCGTGCCGACCACGAGCACCGGGCGGTCCGCGTCGGCGGCATTGGTGATCACGCTCTCGGCGGTGGCGCGGCGCGCCTCCCAGTCGGGGCCGGCGGAATAGCCGTTGTCGACCAGGAGCCAGACCGGGCCGGTGCCGGTCAGCCGGTCGGCGGCCGGTCGGAAGGTCGGCCCGGCGAGGGCGAAGATCACCAGGGCGGCGAGAAGGAGGCGGAGAAGCGTGAGCCACCAGGGCGTGCGCGCGGGCGTCTCCTCTTCCACGCGCACGTCGCGCAGGAGCCGGAGAGGCGGGAAGGTGACGAGGCTCGGGCGCGGCGGGGTCACGCGCAGGAGCCACCAGAGCACCGGAAGAGCCAGGAGGCCGGCGAGCACCCAGGGCGCCGCGAAGCTGAGCGGAAGGCCCATCATGAGGCGCCTCCCGCGACGCCCGCGTGCGCCATGCCGGCGGCGAGCCGGCCGTGGAGGGTGAGCAGCACCTCCGCGGGCGGCTTGTCCGTGTGGTGGATGAGGAAGCTCCAGCCGGGCCGGCGCGTGGCCGCCGTCAGGGCGTCGCGCTGGCGGGCGAGCGCCTCCAGGTAGCCCCGGCGCCAGGCCTCGGCGCGGCCGGCGGTGAGTCGTCCGCCGGTCTCCGGGTCCAGGAACTCGGTGCGGCCGGTGAACGGGAACGTCTCCTCGATCGGGTCCATCACCTGGATGAGGTGCACCCGGGCGCCGGCGCCGGAGAGGCGCGCCAGCTCGGCGGAGATCTCGTCGGGGGAGTCGAGCAGGTCGCCGAACAGCACGACCTCGTGGAAGCGGCGGACCGCGCCGGTTCCCGGCCGCGCCGCGTCGTCGTCCAGGTGGCTCAGCGTCATGGCGAGCCGTTCGGCGGCGGAGCGGCTGGCGATCGGCCGGCCGTGACCGAGGAGGCCGATGCGCTCGCCGGAGCGGGCGAGCAGTTCGGCGAGGGCGATCATCAGCACCACCGCGCGGTCGCGCTTGGTGCCGGCCGCCAGCTGCGAGCGGTAGCGCATGGAGGCGGACAGGTCGGCCCAGAGCCAGACCGTGTGGGCGTTCTCCAGCTCCTGCTCGCGGACGTAGAGGTGGCCCTCGTCCCGGGCGGAGCGGCGCCAGTCGATCCGGCGGGCCGGTTCGCCGAACTGGAAGGGCCTGAACTGCCAGAAGTCCTCGCCGAAGCCGGCGCGCCGCCGGCCGTGCCAGCCGGACGCCACCGTGTTGGCGACCTGCTGGGCCTCCACCAGGAGCTCGGGCAGGGAGGCGGCGAGCGAACGGGCGCTCGCCGTCATGGACGGCGTGAGGAGCGGGGCGTCGGCGGTCTGGGACGAGGCCGCCATGCGGGTCACCCGATCCGGCCGGTGAGATCGGCGATCACGTCGCGGATGGTGACGCCGTCGGCGCGGGCCGCGAAGGTGAGCGCCATGCGGTGCTGGAGCACAGGCTCGGCAAGGGCACGCACGTCGTCGAGCGACGGGGCGAGCCGCCCCTGGGCGAGCGCGCGGGCGCGGACGGTGAGCATCAGCGCTTGGCTGGCGCGCGGCCCCGGGCCCCAGGCGATCGCCTTGCCGTGGCGGCCGACGCCGCTGTCCGGGCGGGCGGAGCGGACGAGGTCGAGGATGGATTCCACCACGCTCTCGCCCACGGGCACGCGGCGGACGAGGCGCTGCAGGGCGATGATCTCGGCCGGGTCGAGCACCGGCTCGGCGCGCGCCTCCTCGGCCCCGGTGGTCTCCAGGAGGATGCGGCGCTCCGACTCCCGGTCCGGGTAGTGGACGTCGATCTGCAGGAGGAAGCGGTCGAGCTGGGCTTCGGGCAGCGGATAGGTGCCCTCCTGCTCCAGCGGGTTCTGGGTGGCGAGCACGTGGAAGGGCTCGGGCAAATCGTGCCGCTGGCCGGCAACGGTGACGTGGCGCTCCTGCATGGCCTGGAGGAGGGCCGACTGGGTGCGGGGGCTGGCGCGGTTGATCTCGTCGGCCATGAGGAGCTGGGCGAAGACGGGGCCGCGCACGAAGCGGAAGGCGCGGGTGCCGTCGGTCGCCTGCTCCAGGACTTCCGAGCCGAGGATGTCGGAGGGCATCAGGTCGGGCGTGAACTGGATGCGACGTTCCGAGAGGCCGAGGACGGTGCCCATGGTCTCCACAAGCTTGGTCTTGGCAAGGCCCGGCACGCCGACCAGGAGGCCATGGCCGCCGGCGAGCACCGTGATGAGCGCCCGCTCCACCACGCTCTCCTGGCCGAAGATGACCCGGGCGATCGCGGTGCGCGCGGCGACGATCCGCTCGACCGCGGCCTCCGCGTCCGCGACGATCCTGTCGGTGTCGGTGGCCGTCGAAGCGATGAAGGGTGCGCTCATGGAAACTCCCGACTCCTCAGGTCTTGTCGCCGCGTCATCCGAGTTTGACATCTCTTTGCGGAGGACGCATCCCATCCCACACGGAGTTACATGGATGCCGATGCGGCTTCGTCCACGGGACCGATGCGAAACGGCGAAAAGGTGGCGGCGTGGTGAACGCCCGGTCACGACAGCGTGATGGCCAGAAACGGAGCGGAATGCCCATGTCCGACCCTCGCGACCTTCCCAAGGAGCGCGGCGCCGACGGCCTGGCGGCCCTGATCGCCCGGGCTGCGCCGGATGGTCGCAAACCCCCGGTGGAGCGCTGGAACCCGCCGTTCTGCGGCGATCTCGACATGGAGATCGACCGGGACGGGCGCTGGCACTACATGGGCTCGCCGATCGGCCGCGAGGCGCTGGTGCGCCTGTTCGCGAGCGTGCTGAAACGGGAGGACGACCGGTATGTGCTGGTCACGCCGGTCGAGAAGGTGGGCATCCGCGTGCTGGACGCGCCCTTCATGGCGGTGGAGATGCATGTGGACGGAGCCGGCGAGGAGCGGCGGCTGACCGTGCGGACCAACGTGGGCGACCTGGTGGAGGTGGGGCCGGACAACCGGATCCGCTTCGTTGTGGACCCGGCGACGGACGGCCTGAAGCCCTACCTCCATGTCCGCGCGGGCCTGGAGGCCCGCTTCACCCGGGCGCTGACCCACGATCTCGCGGCGCTTCTGGACACGGGTTCCGAAGGCGGCCCGGGCGTCTGGGCGGGCGGGCTGTTCCACCCGCTGCCGCCCGACGCTGGGATCGACGGGGCCGACGCGGGGCCGGCCGCATGACGGCGACGACGACGGAGCCCTTCACGGTGGCGGATCTTCTGGCCCGGCGCGACAGGCTGCACGGCTTGGACGCCGGGCGGCTGGTGCCGCGGCTCCACGCGGGCGATCACGTGACCGACCCGTCCCTCGCCGAATTCATGGAGGGGCTCACGCTCCGCGACGCGGCCGTGCTGATCGGGATCGTCGAACGGGACGGGGCCGCGACCCTGCTGCTGACCCGGCGGACTGACCACCTGAAGGCGCACGCCGGCCAGATCGCGCTGCCCGGCGGCAAGATCGACCCCACGGACGCCGGCCCGGTGGCGGCGGCGCTCCGCGAGGCGGAGGAGGAGGTAGGGCTCGACCGGCGGATGGTCCGGCCGCTCGGCCTGATCGACCCCTATGTGTCGAACACCGGGTACCGCATCTTTCCGGTGGTGGGACTGGTGGATCCGGAGGCGCCGCTGACGCCCAATCCGGACGAGGTGGCGGACGTGTTCGAGGTGCCGCTGGAGTTCCTGATGACGCCCGGCAACCACCTGATCGAACAGCGCCCGTTCCGCGGGCGCGAGCGACGCTACTACGCCATGCCCTGGCAGGAGCGGCGGATCTGGGGCGTGACCGCCGGCATTCTCCGAGTGCTCTACGAGCAGGTGTACGCATGACAGCGGCGGAGGTGCCGACCAGCATCGCGGGCGCGCCTTTCCTGCAGGAAAGCGGCTTCCGCGCCGTCGTCCGCGCCCTCGCGGTGGACGGGACGCGGGTGCGGGCGGTGGGCGGGGCGGTGCGCAACACCCTCCTCGGCGAGCCGGTGGCGGACGTGGACCTCGCCACCGACGCTCGGCCGCAGACCGTGATGGAGCGCGCCTCGCGGGCGGGGCTGAAGGCCGTCCCGACCGGGATCGAGCACGGGACCGTGACGGTGGTCGCCAAGGGCCGCGCCTACGAGGTGACCACCCTGCGGGCGGACGTGGAGACGGACGGGCGGCGGGCCGTGGTGGCCTTCACGGACGACTTCGCCGAGGACGCGGCGCGGCGCGACTTCACCATGAACGCCATCTATGCGGATGCGGACGGCACCCTCCACGATCCGGTGGGCGGAGTGCCGGACGCGCTCGCCCGGCGGGTGCGGTTCATCGGCGATCCGGAGGCGAGGATCCGGGAGGATTATCTCAGGATCCTGCGGTTCTTCCGGTTCCACGCGGTCTATGGCGAGGGGGAGCCGGACCCGGCTGGTCTTGCGGCTTGCAGAGCCCTGAAGGAGGGACTCGACCGGCTGTCCCGGGAGCGGGTGGGCCAGGAGACGCGCAAGCTGGCGGTCGCGGAGCGGGCGGCGGAAACCCTTGATCTGATGAAGGAAATCGGGATCCTGGAGCGCGTTCTCGGGCGGCCCGGCGAGCCGGCGGTGCTCGGCCGGCTGGCGGCGCTGGCGTCGGAAGCCGGGGTCAGGATCGACGCGGCGCTGGCGATCGCGGCCGTTTCGTCGGCCGAGGAGGCGGATGCGGCGGAGCTGGCGGAGCGGTTGCGGCTTTCGAACGCGGACCGGGACCGGATCGCGGCGGTGGCGGCACTGGCCGGGCGCATCGGACCGGAAACGGCGGAAAACGCCGTCCGGGAGGCCGTCTACCGGGAAGGAAACGCCACCACACTCGGGGCGCTGCTGCTCTCGGCCGCCCGGCAAGGTTCGGGATTGCCCGCGACAGTATTCGTCGCGCGCGACTGGACCGCTCCGGCGTTTCCGCTGACGGGCGCGGACCTGATCCGGGAGGGACTGAAGCCGGGGCCGGAGCTCGGCCGGGTGCTGAAGGAGCGCGAGGCGGCCTGGATCGCGTCGGGATTCGGCGAGCGGAAGCAGTAGGTTAGCTATCCGCCTCGGGGCGGCCGGCTAGGCCGCAGTAGCCGTGGTGCTCGAAATCGGCGCCCTTCACGTGGCTGTAGCCGAACGCGCGCCAGCCCATGCAGGCCGACCCGATGCAGTGCTGGACGGCGTGCTCCGTATCGAAACCGCCGGTCAACATGTTGTTAAGCCGGTTCGGTCCGTCCAACCGCACGAACGGACACCACTTCTTCTTGGCTTCGGCTTCGGTGACACGCATGGCCTGATCTCCTGGACAGAAGGAGACTAGGCGCAACTGCGTTTCTATATGGTATATGCTACAGGTTTTCTGTCGCGACGAATGCTCTGGCGCGCTCTCAGGGCCACTTCGCCACCGGCGGCATGGAGGACAAGATGCTGGCGATGTTGCCGCCGGTCTTCAGGCCGAAGATCGTGCCTCGGTCGTAGAGGAGATTGAACTCCACGTAGCGGCCGCGGCGCACCAGCTGCTCCTCCCGGTCGGCCTCGGTCCAGGGCGTTTCCATGTTGGCCCGCACAAGCCTCGGATAGACATCGAGAAACGCGAGGCCCACGTCGCGCGTGAAGGCGAAATCGGCGTCCCAGTCGCCGGTGTTCCGGTAGTCGTAGAAGATGCCGCCGATCCCGCGCATCTCGTTCCGGTGCTTCAGGAAGAAGTAGTCGTCGCACCAGGCCTTGTAGGCGGTGTAGTCAACGCCCGGATGAGCGTCGCAGGCGGCCTTCATGGCGGCGTGGAAGGCGACCGTGTCCGGATCCTCCTGGGTGCGGCGGCGGTCGAGCACAGGGGTGAGGTCGGCGCCGCCGCCGAACCACTGCCGGGTGGTGACGACCATGCGGGTGTTCATGTGGACCGCCGGCACGTGCGGGTTCTGCATGTGGGCGATGAGCGAGATGCCCGAAGCCCAGAACCGCGGATCCTCGGCCGCCCCCGGGATCTGGCCGCGGAATTCCGGCGCGAACTCGCCATGGACGGCGGACACGTGGACGCCGACCTTCTCGAACACCCGGCCGTTCATCATGGCCATTTCGCCGCCACCGCCGGGCGCGCCCGTGTGGTCGGTGCGGGTCCAGGGCGTCTTGACGAAGCGGCCGGCCGGGCGGTCGGCGAAGGGGCCGCGGACGTCGTCCTCGATGGCCTCGAACGCGGCGACGATCCGGTCGCGCAGCTCCGTGAACCAGGCCGTGGCCGCCGCTTTCTTGTCGTCGATGTTGTCGGGGATTGTGGCGTCGGCGAGAGCGGCGGCGGGATTCATGGTCGGCATGTCCGGTTGGCGGGCGTCGGCTGGGGATGTAGGCCGGAACGGCCCGGCTGTCACCCGGTGCCGTCGTCCTGGACGGGGGCGGGGACGTCAGGCGGACGGTTGGCCGGGCTCCGGGAGGGCGGCCGTCTGGCGGAGGGCCTCGCCGAGGATCATGGCGCCGGCGAGGGCGACGTTGATCGATCGCAGGCCCGGCCGCATCGGGATGGTGACGCGGACGTCGGCGCGGTCGTGGACCGCGTCGGGTACGCCGGCGGACTCGCGGCCGAGGAGGAGCACATCCCCTGGCAGGAAGGCGTGAGCGGGGTAGGGGCGATCCGACCGGGTGGTCGCGAGCACGATGCGCCGACCCTCCGCCTCGACCCAGTCCAGGAAGGCGGTCCAGCCGGCGTGGCGGTGGAGGACGGCCGCGTCCAGGTAGTCGAGGCCGGCCCGCCTGAGCGCCTTGTCGGAGAGGTCGAACCCGGCCGGTCCGATCACGTGGACGGGGACGCCGAGACAGGCGCCGAGGCGCAAGAGCGTGCCGGTGTTCTGGGGAATGTCGGGCTGGTAGAGCGCAAGGTCCATGACGCCGGGTATAGCGGGCGCCGGCCGGTCCGTTAAGGGCTCCGCCCCCGGCCGCGCCCGGTGGAGCGCTTGAGCGAACGAGGGGAAAGCCCGGGTCGGAGGCTTGAGGGAAAGCACCCGACCCGGGAGAGGTCTTGACGGACACCCTAGGGAAGGCGACCGCGGACAGAGAGCCTGACCGGATGGTGCGGTACCGTCCGGCTTCGCGTGCAGTGGTTGGAGACGGACCACCAACGCGGGTTCAACTTATCGCAGGTGTGCTGCGCCTGGCGTCACTCAAAAGGGTGATGACGCGCTGCACAAGAATGTATTCGGCATATAAAATTAGCCAAGGCGGGCGCACTCCCGTCCCGCCGACGGCCGATCGGGCGACCGGCTCCGCCTGCCCGGAAAGGCGTCGGACGGCCTTCCTGTTCGCGACGAAAAGCGCTATGTCCCTGGCCTGGAGCGAACAAAGCGCCCGGCGCCCGTTCATCGCCCTTGCCGCCAGGCCATGGGTGCGGGCCATGCCGACGAGAAGCGCGCACCACGTTCCGGCAGCAGGGGAAGTGCGGCCCGAGGGCCGACGACCATATCGCGCCGCGGCCTCCTCCGCGCCGCGCCCGTGACCCGTCGTGGAGTCGGCCCGCTCATGTTCGCGTTTTTTGAAAGACTGATCGATCCGTTCCGCTCCCATCCGGTGGTGCAGCCGCCGTCGGACCTGCGGGCCTTCTACTGGCACCACGTGCGCCAGATGTGGCCGGTGCTCGTCGCCCTCCTGGTGGTGGGCTTCTTCGTGGCGCTGATCGAGGTGCAGCTCTTCCGCTACATCTCAGAGCTCGTCGACCTTCTCGCTTCCACGACGCCGGAGCGGGTGTTCGCCGACCACGGCTGGACCTTCGTCTTCATGGCGCTGGTGGTGGGCGTCGGCCGGCCGCTGGCGACCTTCCTGCACGACCTTCTCGTCCACCAGGCGATCGCGCCCGGCTTCACCAACCTGATCCGGTGGCAGAACCACCGGCACGTGCTGCGGCAGTCGATCAGCTTCTTCAACAACGACTTCGCCGGCCGCGTCGCCACCAAGGTGGTGCAGACCGGGCCCTCGTTGCGCGAGTCGATCGTGACGGTCGCGGACGCGCTGTGGTTCGTGTCGCTCTACGTGGTGAGCGCCCTCGTGCTGTTCTTCCAGGCCGACTGGCGCCTCGCGGCGCCGATCGTGATCTGGATCGGGATCTATCTCGTCATCCTGCGCAGCTTCATCCCGCGCCTCGCCAAGGCGGCGGAGGTGATGTCGGAGGCGCGCTCCACGCTGACCGGCCGCATCGTGGACAGCTACACCAACATGCAGACGGTGAAGCTGTTCGCCCATGCGGAGCGGGAGGACGACTACGCCCGGGACGCCCTGACCGACCACACGAAGAAGTTCCAGCACCAGCAGCGCCTGATCACGTCCATGACCACGTCGATCAGCGTGACCAACTCCATGCTGCTGCTGATCATCGGGTCGCTCGCGGTCTACCTCTGGAGCCTCGGGGCGATCTCGGTCGGCGCCATCGCGCTGGTCGGCGGCCTCGCCATCCGCATCGTCAACATGTCCGGCTGGATCATGTGGGAGGTGACCGGCATCTTCGAGAACATCGGCACGGTGCAGGACGGCATCACCACCATCGCCCAGCCGCACACGGTGCTGGACCGCCCGGCCGCCCCGGCGCTGGCGGTGACCGGCGGCGAGGTGCGATTCGACGACGTGCACTTCCACTACGGCAAGCGGAAGGGCGTGCTCGACGGCGTGTCGCTGACCATCCGGCCGGGCGAGAAGATCGGCCTTGTGGGACCGTCGGGGGCGGGCAAGTCCACGCTGGTGAACGTGTTCCTGCGCCTCTACGACCTGGAGGGCGGTCGCATCCTGATCGACGGGCAGAACATCGCCGACGTGCGCCAGGACTCCTTGCGCGCGGCCATCGGCATGGTGACGCAGGACACCTCGCTGCTGCACCGCTCGATCCGGGACAACATCAAGTACGGCCGGCCGGACGCCTCCGACGAGGACATGATCGCTGCGGCGAAGGCCGCGCACGCCCACGACTTCATCCCGGACCTTTCCGACAACCACGGCCGGCGCGGCTACGAAGCCCATGTGGGCGAGCGGGGCGTGAAGCTTTCGGGCGGGCAACGG
Organism: Chthonobacter rhizosphaerae; assembly: GCF_013839525.1. Lineage (GTDB taxonomy): Bacteria > Pseudomonadota > Alphaproteobacteria > Rhizobiales > Pleomorphomonadaceae > Chthonobacter > Chthonobacter rhizosphaerae. The sequence goes on along the minus strand of NZ_JACDIS010000007.1, from coordinate 232,175 downwards.
CAGCGGATCGCGATCGCCCGGGTGCTGTTGAAGAACGCCCCGATCCTGGTGCTCGACGAGGCGACGAGCGCCCTCGACAGCGACGTGGAGGCGGCGATCCAGGACAGCCTGGACACGCTGATGGAAGGCAAGACGGTGATCGCCATCGCGCACCGGCTGTCGACCATCGCCCGCATGGACCGACTGGTGGTGATGGACCGGGGCCGCATCGTGGAGATGGGTAGCCACCAGGAGCTGGTGGAGAAGGGCGGCCTCTACGCGGGCCTCTGGACGCGCCAGACCGGCGGGTTCCTGCACCTCGACGACGGGGCGGCGGAGCGGGAGCAGGCGGCGGAGTAGGGGGCGCCGGTGCCTGGCGCCGTGATGCGGGGGGTGATTCACGCTCGCGGGCCATGACGTTGGGAGGTGGAATGCGTGGGTGGTCCGCGTTCGCGGACCATGACGGTCGCGGCGGGGGCGGGCAGGTGCGCCCCTCGCTCTCGCCGTCGCCGCCGTCAGGGTCCGGTTCATCCGGACCATGGACGCGTCTCATCGGTCGGTGGTGGGGCTTGAGGCGACACATGCGTGGGTGGTCCGCGTTCGCGGACCATGACGGTCGTGGCCGGCGTGCAGGTGCGCTCCTCCCTCTCGCCCCCGCCGTCGTCATGGTCCGGTTCATCCGGACCACCCACGCATTTCATAGGTCGGTGGTGGGGCTTGAGGCGACACATGCATGGATGGTCCGCGTTCGCGGACCATGACGGTCGCGGCGGGGGCGGGCAGGTGCGCTCCTCGCTCTCGCCGTCGCCGTCGTCAGGGTTCGGTTCATCCGGACCATGGACGCATCTCATCTGTCGGTGGTGGGGCTTGAGGCGACACATGCGTGGGTGGTCCGCGTTCGCGGACCATGACGGTCGCGGCGGGAGCGGGCAGGTGTTTGCGGGGCGGGAGGGCGGGACTGCTGACAGGTTCCGGCGGCGCGGGCCTTGCCAACGGGCGGCGGGTGCCCACAACTCCCCGACATGACCGCGACCGCTCCCCGCATGCTAGACCGCCTGTTCGGTTTCTTCGAAAGCCGGATCGATCCCTTGAAGCCGACGGAGGGCCTGCATCCGCTGGCGCCGCCGACCACCGTGTGGCGGGTGGTGAAGGCCTTCTTCGCCGAGACCGGGTGGGCGGTGGTGCTGATGATCGCGCTCACCAGCCTGACCACGGCGGTGGAGATCGCGATCCCTTGGATGATCGGGCGGATCGTGGACCTCGTCTCGGCGACGCCGTCGGACGCCTTCCTGGAGGCGCACTGGGCCGATCTGGTGGCGTTCGCGATCCTATTGGTGGTGGTGCGGCCGCTGGTGACGGTGTTCGCCTCGCTGGTGCGCAACCAGACGCTGCTCCGGAACGTGGGCGTGCTGGTGCGCTGGCGGACCCACGAATACGTGTCGCGGGCGGACATCTCCTTCTTCCAGAACGACTTCGTCGGCCGGATCGCCACCAAGGTGGGGCAGACCGGGCAGGCCATCCGGTCGCTGGTGCGGCAGATGGCGGACCAGCTGCTCTACGCGCTGCTGTTCCTGTCCGGCACTGTGGCCTTCCTGCTGGCGCAGCATCCCTATTTCGCCGCGCCGGTGCTGCTTTGGGCGGCGGCCTTCGTGGCGATCCTCCGGGTCTATCTGCCGCGAAGCCGGGCGGCGGCGCGGCGGGTGTCGGAGACGGCGTCCATCTTCACCGGGCGGATCGTGGACGGCTATTCCAACTACATGACCGTGCGGCTCTTCACCGGCGTCGGGCGCGAGGACGGGCACGTGCGCGACGCGCTGGTCTCGGGCATCGAGGCGAGCACGGTGCAGCAGCGCTACCTGACCACGCTGGCGGTGACGCTGACCTTCATGAACGGCATCCTGCTGGCCTCCGGCGCGCTGATCGGCGTGCACCTGTGGCGGCAGGAACTGGCGAGCGCCGGCGACATCGCGGCGGTGCTGGCGCTGCTGGTGCAGATCCACGGCCTGTCGCGGGCGGCGGTGTTCAACCTCGGCGACGTCTACGATTCCATCGGCACGCTGGAGGACTCGGTCCGCTCGCTGGCCAAGCCCCAGGTGGTGCGGGACCGGGCGGACGCGCCGCCGCTGGCGGTAAGCCGCGGCGAGGTGCGGTTCGAGGACGCGCGCTTCGACTACGGGCGGCTGGTGGAGGGCGGCGCGCGGCGGCCGGCGCTGGACGGGATCGACCTCACCCTGCGGCCGGGCGAGAAGATCGGGCTGGTGGGGCCTTCGGGGGCGGGGAAGTCGACGCTGGTGAACGTGCTCCTGAGGCTCTACGACCTGGAGGGCGGGCGGATCCTGATCGACGGGCAGGACATCGCGGCGGTGCGGCAGGACAGCCTGCGGGCGGCGGTGGGCGTGGTGACGCAGGACACCTCGCTGCTGCACCGGTCGATCCGGGACAACATCGGCTACGGACGGCCGGAGGCGAGCGAGGACGAGCTGCGGGCGGCGGCCCGGCAGGCGCGGGCGGACGCCTTCATCGAGGACCTGATCGACGCACGCGGGCGGCGCGGCTTCGACGCCCACGTGGGCGAGCGCGGCGTGAAGCTGTCCGGCGGCCAGCGGCAGCGGATCGCCATCGCGCGGGTGCTCCTGAAGAACGCCCCGATCCTGGTGCTGGACGAGGCGACGAGCGCCCTCGACAGCGACGTGGAGGCGGCGATCCAGGAGAGCCTGGACGAATTGATGAGAGGCAAGACGGTGATCGCCATCGCGCATCGCCTCTCCACCATCGCCCGGATGGACCGGCTGGTGGTGATGGACCAGGGACGGATCGTGGAGACGGGCACCCACGCCGAGCTCGTCGCCAAGGGCGGGCTCTACGCGGGGCTCTGGACGCGGCAGACGGGCGGATTCCTGGGGCTGGACGAGAAGGAGGATGCGGCTGCCGAAGCCTTGGGCTGAGCCGCCGCGCGCGGACCGGCCGGACACCGGCATTTGTCGGACCAGCGGCGGCGTCGCCTGAAGCATGCATGCCGTTTTCCGGAGGTGCGGCGGATGGGCGCAGACGAGCGGCCCGGAAGCCGCGGTTTTCCGCCACAAACCATGCCGATGGGCTGATCGGCCACGCTAATGGTGCGTTGCGACAAAGCGTCATGACCCGATGCCGGGCATCCCCTTTCTGCCTAACTGGACTTCTGCAAGGGATGGTGCAAAAAGAACGCCGATCCGGGTAAGAAACCAGCGGTCGGCAGGGGGCGGACTCACGGCCCTCCCACACGTCCGTTCGGCTTTCATCCCGCCCGCCATCGGTTTTGCGCGCCATGCCTTTCGCACGGCGACGCCCGGCCGGGGCGGCATGGTTGCATGACCTGCGGCCCCACCGTTCGGTGGCGTGAAAGGACCGGCCGCGAGGGTCTCGTCGAGAAGGAACTCATTCGTGGCCAATACCGCCAGTCCCGCCGATCCGACACGCCGCGACTTTCTCTACCTGACGACCGGCGCCATGGGCGTCGTCGGCACCGCCGCGGCCCTCTGGCCGTTCATCGACCAGATGAACCCGGACGCGTCCACGCGCGCGCTCGCCTCCATCGAGGTGGACATCGGCGCGATCGAACCCGGCCAGTCGATCACCGTGCAGTGGCGCGGCAAGCCGGTGTTCATCCGCAACCGCACGCCGGAGGAGATCGAGGCCGCCAAGTCCGTGCCGCTCGCCGAGCTGCGCGACCCGCTGGCGCGCAACGACAACGCCGCCGCGGACGCGGACGCCTCCGACGCCAACCGGGCGACGGACGGCATGGAGAACATCCTCGTGATGGTCGGCGTGTGCACCCACCTCGGCTGCATCCCGCTCGGCCAGCAGGGCGAGTACGGCGGCTGGTTCTGCCCGTGCCACGGCTCGCACTACGACACGGCCGGACGCATCCGGAAGGGTCCGGCGCCCGAGAACATGCACGTCCCGGTCTATACCTTCGTCAACGACACCCGGCTGCGCATCGGCTGACCCCAGCGCTTCGCGAGGAGAATTCCATGTCCGGTCATTCGACCTACGAGCCCCGCACCGGGGTGGAGAAGTGGCTCGAGCGGCGCCTTCCGATCGTGCGCCTGATGCACGACACCGCCGTCTCCTATCCGACGCCGCGCAACCTGAACTACTTCTGGACCTTCGGCGCCATCCTGGTCTTCATGCTGGTGGTGCAGATCCTCACCGGCGTGGTGCTGGCCATGCACTACGCGGCCAACTCGGCCGTGGCCTTCCAGTCCGTCGAAGCCATCATGCGCGACGTGAACTGGGGCTGGCTCCTGCGCTACATGCACGCCAACGGCGCGTCCATGTTCTTCATCGCCGTGTTCATCCACATGTTCAAGGCGATGTACTACGGCTCCTACAAGGAGCCGCGCGAGCTTCTGTGGATCCTCGGCGTGATCATCCTGCTCCTCATGATGGCGACCGCCTTCATGGGCTACGTGCTGCCGTGGGGCCAGATGAGCTTCTGGGGCGCCACCGTGATCACCAACTTCTTCACGGCCATCCCGCTCGTCGGCGAGCCGATCCAGACGCTGCTGATCGGCGGCTTCGCGGTCGACAACGCGACGCTGAACCGCTTCTTCTCGCTGCACTATCTCCTGCCGTTCATGATCTTCGGCGTGGTGATCCTGCACATCTGGGCGCTGCACGTCTCGGGCCAGAACAACCCGCTCGGCATCGACACCAAGTCCGAGAAGGACACGGTTCCGTTCACGCCCTACGCCACCCTGAAGGACGTGTTCGCGCTGGTGGTGTTCTGCCTCTTCTTCGGCTGGTTCCTGTTCTTCCAGCCGAACTACCTCGGCCATCCGGACAACTACATCCAGGCCAACCCGCTGGTGACGCCCGCGCACATCGTGCCGGAATGGTACTTCCTGCCGTTCTACGCCATCCTGCGCGCCATCACCTTCGACATCGGGCCGATCAACTCCAAGCTCGGCGGCGTCATCGCCATGTTCGGGTCGATCGCCATCCTGGTGTTCCTGCCCTGGCTGGACACCTCGAAGGTGCGCTCGGCCCGGTTCCGTCCGCTGTTCAAGATCTTCTTCTGGGTGTTCGCGATCACCTGCGTGATGCTCGGCTGGCTGGGCTCGCGCCCGGCGGAGGGCGGCTACGTGCTGGCGGCGCAGCTCTTCACGGCCTACTACTTCGCGCACTTCCTGATCGTGCTGCCGCTGCTCGGCTTCCTGGAGACGCCGAAGCCGCTGCCGACGTCGATCACGGACGCGGTGCTGGCCAAGAACGGCGGCCACGCGCATCCGGTGGGCGCCGCGGCGTCGCCCGAGAAGCACTGACGAGACCCGACGGAAGGATCGATCCACCATGACCAAGACCATGATCCGTTGGGCCGCCGCCGCCGTTCTCGGCGTCGGCCTCGGCTTCGGCGGCTTCGCCGCCGTCGCCCAGGAGGAGCACGGGGCCGAGGAGGCCCACGCGCCCACCCACTTCCCGATCTACAAGCCCGAGTACGTGGACTGGAGCTTCGCCGGCCCGTTCGGGACCTTCGACAAGGGCCAGCTGCAGCGCGGCTACAAGGTCTACAAGGAGGTCTGCGCCAGCTGCCACTCCATGAGCCTCGTGAAGTTCCGCAACCTCGCCGAAGAGGGCGGGCCGGGCTTCACCGAGGAGCAGGCGAAGGTGCTGGCGGCCGAGTACACGATCGTCGACGGCGTCGACGACTCCGGCGAGCCGCTGGAGCGCCCGCGCGAGCTGAAGGACCCGTTCCCGTCGCCGTTCCCGAACGACAACGCGGCCCGCGCGTCGAACGGCGGCGCCCTGCCGCCGGACTTCTCGCTGATCGCGAAGGCCCGGGCGGTGGAGCGCGGCTTCCCGCAGTTCGTGTTCGACATCTTCGTGCCCTACCAGGAACAGGGACCGGACTACATCCACGCGCTCCTGACCGGCTACCAGGATCCGCCGGAAGGCGTGACGGTGCCGGAAGGCCAGTACTACAACCCGTATTTCATTTCCGGCATGTCGCTGGCGATGGCCCCGCCGCTCTCCGACGAGGTGGTGGAGTATACGGACGGTACGCCGATGACCGTGGACCAGTATTCCAAGGACGTGGCCGCCTTCCTGATGTGGGCCGCCGAGCCCCACCTGGAAGCGCGCAAGCGCCTGGGCTTCCACGCCATGATCTTCATGGCGGTGTTCGCGGGGCTGCTGTACCTGACCAAGCGCAAGGTCTGGCGCGACGTGGCGCACTGATCCGAACGGACGGCGATGCGAAGGGGGCTCCGGAAACGGGGCCCCTTTTTCGTTGGGGCGGGAGATGCGTGGGTGGTCCGCCTGCGCGGACCATGACGGTGGAGGATGGTGGGAGGTGGGTGGGGAAGCTGCCGACGGTGGTCGCCGCCGGCGACGTGGCGGACGGGTGACCCTCGCCATCACCCCTCACCCGTCATGGTCCGCGCAGGCGGACCACCCACGCATTTGGTGCGGCGGGGGAAGGATGCGTGGGTGGTCCGGATGAACCGGACCATGACGGTCGCGGGTGATGAGCACGGCGGTGGAAAGCGCCGACCGTCGCTCGGGTTTCCTCCTAGCGAGCGTCCAACCCGTCATGGTCCGCGGAGGCGGACCACCCATGCATTCGGCGCGGCTGGGGAAGGATGCGTGGGTGGTCCGGATGAACCGGACCATGACGGTGGAGGGGACTGTGGCGGGGACGGCGGTGGAGAGGGCGGCGGGGAGGCGGGAGAGGGACGATGCCGGGCGGCGGGCGCTCTTTTCCCTGAACGGGCGGCGTGGTCTTCTGGCCGAACTGCAAACGGGAGCGGACGGACCATGGCTAGGACGGTGCTGGGGGTGATCGGGGGGTCGGGGCTCTATGACCTGCCGGGGCTCGAAGGGGCGGAATGGGTGACGGTGGAGAGCCCGTGGGGCGCGCCGTCGGACCAGGTGCGGGTGGGCTCGGTGGACGGGCTGACGGTGGCCTTCCTGCCGCGGCACGGGCGCGGGCACCGGATCTCGCCGACGGGCATCAACTACCGGGCCAACATCGACGTGATGAAGCGCCTGGGGGTGACCGACCTCGTATCCGTGTCGGCGGTCGGGTCGCTGCGGGAGGATCTGGCGCCGGGCACCTTCGTGCTGGTGGACCAGTTCATCGACCGCACCGTCGCGCGGGAGAAATCCTTCTTCGGCGACGGCTGCGTCGCCCACGTGGCGTTCGGCCATCCGGTGAGCCCGCTGCTGGTGGACGCGGTGGCGGCGGCCGCGGAGGCGGAGGGCATCCCGGCGGTCCGGGGCGGGACCTATCTGGCGATGGAGGGTCCGCAGTTCTCCACCAAGGCGGAGAGCGAACTCTACCGGGCGTGGGGCTGCTCGGTGATCGGCATGACCAACATGCCGGAGGCCAAGCTCGCCCGGGAGGCGGAGATCTGCTACGCGACCGTCGCCATGGTGACCGACTTCGACTGCTGGCACCCGGACCACGACGTGGTGGACGTGGCGCAGGTGGTGAAGGTGCTGCACCAGAACGCCCACAAGGCCCAGGCCCTGGTGGGGCGGCTCGCCCGGACGATCCCGCGCGAGCATCCGGCCTGCCCGGTGGGCTCCGACACGGCGCTCGAATACGCGCTGATCACCCGGCCGGACGCGCGGGATCCGGCGATTCTCGCCAAGCTGGACGCGGTGGCCGGGCGGGTGCTGGGGCGCTGACGGCCGGGTGCCGGGGTGCTGACGGCCAGGTGCCAGGGCGCTGACGGCCGGGTGCCGGGGCGCTGACGGCCGGGTGCTTCGGCGGCCGACCGGGACCGGGATTGCGGCCGCCGGATCGGGCCGGCTCGTCACCAGTGCATGGAGCCGGACATCATGCCTCCGAACAGGAGGAAGACGAGGCCGACCACCACGTTGACCAGGATGGCCAGGATGATGGCGGCCGGGATGGACGCGAGGGCGATCTTCAGCAGGATGAGAATCAGCCGGCCGAACGGGATGTCCACGTCGGTGATGACGATGCGGGTGGGCGTTTCGGGCATGACGGGCTCCATGAGGTCTGCCGAGGGGCGTCGGGAGGCTGCCGGGATCGGCACTTCCGGTCGGCGGGCTCTCGCGGATGCGAGCGGCCCGTTGTAGGAAGGACGACAGCGTTCCCGCTCCTCACACCCGAGTCCAGCCATGAACCTCGCCGACACCATCCGGGCCATTCCGGACTACCCGAAGCCGGGCATCGTCTTCCGCGACATCACCACCCTTCTCGGCGACGCGCGCGCCTTCCGGCGCACGGTGGACGAGCTGGTGCAGCCGTGGGCGGGCGGCAAGATCGACAAGGTGGCCGGCATCGAGGCCCGCGGCTTTATCCTGGGCGGCGCGGTGGCGCATCAGCTTTCGGCCGGCTTCGTGCCGGTGCGCAAGAAGGGCAAGCTGCCGCACGAGACCGTGTCGATCGCCTACAGCCTGGAATATGGCGTGGACGAGATGGAGGTCCACAAGGACGCCATCCTGCCGGGCGAGCGGGTGATCCTGGTGGACGACCTGATCGCCACCGGCGGCACCGCCACGGCGGCCGCCACCCTGATCCGCGGGCTCGGCGCGGTGGTGGAGGCGGCCTGCTTCATCGTGGACCTGCCCGACCTCGGCGGCGCGAACAAGCTGCGCGCCATGGACGTGCCGGTGCGCACCCTGATCGAGTTCGAGGGACATTGAGGAAGGCGCACTCGCGCGGTCCGATCGTGCGGGTCCTGGAGGGAATGCGTAGATGGTTCGCCTTCGCGGACCACGACGAGTTGGAACGTCGAGCTTGGTTTAACGTGGTCCGCCCTTCGCGGACCATGAGGTGCCAGCGCTGCGAGCCTGGTTTGAGGTCATGCGGGTGGCCCGCCGTCGCGGACCAAGACGCGTTGGCCGGAGGCTGCCGCTTCCCGGCTCCGCTCGGCCTCGGACAGCATGGTCACGAAGGCGGTGACCTTCGCGGGCCGAAAGCGGGCGGGCGGGAAGACGGCGTGGATACCGCCTGAGAGCAGCCGCCATTCGGGCACCGCCTCGACGAGGCCACCGGTGGCGAGATCGTCCTCGATCTGATAGCCCGGCAGCACCGCGAGCCCCGCCCCGGCTTTCACCGCAGCCAGAACGGCTGGCGTGGCGTTGGTCGAGATCGCCGCCTTCATGCGGACGGTGCGCCGGGCGAGATCGCCACGACTGAACTCCCAGACGAGCGGCTCGCGGAGGGCCGTGTTGGCGACGAAAGGAAGATCGGAGAGCGCCTCCGGATCGACGATTCGGGCGAGCCGGTCGGCAAAGACCGCGCCCGCCACCATCCGCTGCTGAAAGGATCCGATCCGACGCGCCTGCAGGCTGGAATCCGTGAGCCAGCCGAGCCGGATCGCCATGTCGGCGTCGCCGGCCGCAAGGTCGGTCCGCTCGTCGCCGAGCGTGAGGTCGACCCGGCAAGCCGGATGGCGAGCCACGAAAGCGGCCGCCACAGGCACGACCGCCGTGGTGCCGTAGTCGTTGGGCGCCAGGATCCGCAGAGTTCCGGTGGGTTCGGCCGCCGCCTCGGCCAATTCGGAGAAGGCGTCCTCCGCTTCCCTGAGGATCAGTCGGCAGCGGACGTGGAAGGCAAGTCCGGCTTCCGTCGGGCGGACGCGGCGGGTGGTGCGCACGAGGAGCGTGGTCCCGACATCCTTTTCCAGCTGCGCGACCTGCTGGCTGACGACGGCCTTGGTGATCCCGAGCCGCTCTGCCGCCTTGGTGAACGAACCCGTGTCGACCACGGCGGCGTAATAGGCGAGGCGATTGAGGTTCAAGGCGGCCCTCCACGGCCGGTCGGTGGATCAGGATTGTTAGTCTTGGACTGACAGTCCGTCAAATTCGTAGGTCTTCTGTATCCATTCGCAGAGCGCCATCTTGCTGTCGACCAACGAGGTTGAGATGAGCGAACCGACCACGATCACCTATCTTTTCGATCCCTTCTGCGGCTGGTGCTACGGCGCCATGCCGGCCCTTTCAGCGCTGTCCGGGCGGCCGGGCATCACGGTCGAGATGGCGCCGACGGGTCTTTTCTCGGGCGACGGCGCCCGGCCGATCGACGAGGGCTTCGCGGCCTTCGCCTGGTCGAACGACCAGCGGATCGCCCGGATCACCGGCCAGCGCTTCTCGGACGCCTATCGCGAGAAAATCCTGGGCGAGCGCTCGCGCCGGTTCGATTCCGGCCCGGCGAGCCTGGCGCTCACGGCTGTCTCGCTGGAGGCGCCCGATCGGGAGCTTCAGATTCTCCAGGCCTTTCAGACCGCCCGCTATGAGGACGGCCGCGACACGGCGGATCCGACCGTGCTGGCCGCGGTGCTCGTCGAAATGGGCCTCCCGTCCGTGGCGGCGCGCATTGCCGCGCCGGACGAAGCGCTTCTGGCCGCCCACCGGGACCGGGTGGCGGCGGCGCGGGCCGCGATGCGCCGCGTGCGGGCCGAGGGGGTTCCGACCGTGATCGCCGAAACCCCGAGCGGCAGGCGGGTGATCCCGTCCGCCGTGCTCTACGGGGACGCCGACGGCCTTCTGGCCGAACTCGGCGCATGAGACCGGCCCCGCCCGTCAAGGTGGGGCGGGGACGGAGACCGACCACCATCGCATGACAGCATTGGAGATACGCGTGTTCACCAGGAGAGAGATCATGAAGACGACGCTCGCGACCGGTGCGGTCGCTTTCATGGCGCCCGCGGGCCTCGGCAATGCCGCCGCCCCGACCCTCCGCTGGCAGCATCTGCCGGCCGGCGAGAATGGCTTCTATCGGGCGCCCGTCCTTCTGACCGGCCCGACCGAGGCTCTGCTGATCGACGGCGGTTTCACGTATCCGGACGGCCGCGCCGTGGTCGAGGCCATCAAGGCCACCGGCCGGACGCTCGGCACGATCTACGTCAGCCAGTCGGATCCCGACTACTACTTCAGCCTGAAGCCGGTGCGCGAGGCTTTCCCGAACGCCCGCGTGATCGCGGCGTCGGCGACCATCGAGGCGATCCGCGGCAACCTGGAGAAGAAGCTGGAAACCTGGGGCCCGCAGCTTGGCGAGAACGGTCCGCAGACCGTGGCCGACATCGTGATGCCCGAAGCCTTCGACGGCGACAGCCTGACGGTGGACGGCGAAACGGTCGAGATCGTCACCGTCGCCGACATGGAGAACCGCCGCTACCTCTGGGTGCCGTCCCTCAAGGCCGTGTTCGGCGGGGTGATGATCTTCTCCGGCGTCCATGTCTGGGTGGCCGACACGGCGACGCCTGAGGTCCGGGCCGTCTGGCGGGCCAATCTCGACGCCATCGCGGCCCGGAACCCGGCCGTCGTCGTCGCCGGCCACATGACGCCGGACGCGCCGACGGACCTCTCCGGCGTGCGGCACACCAAGGCCTATCTGGAGGCCTTCGAAGAGGAACTCGCCCGCGCGGCCGACAGCGCCGCCCTCAAGCAGGCCATGCTGGCCCGCTATCCGAACCTCGGCATGGGCATCGCGCTGGACATCGGTTCGAAAGTCGCGACGGGCGAGATGAAGTGGGGCTGAGGCCGTGTTCGATCACGTCGACGGACGTGGTCGATGGGAGGCTGCTTCGGATCATCGGACCTTGAGCGGTGCGTCGTCGACCGGACGATCGAGTCCGGTCGACAATCGCTTCAGTCTGACGCCATCCCGCACCGTTTCACGAGACGGCATCGTCATGGTCCGCCTGAGCGGTCCATGACGGGTTGGATGGTCGCGCGCGGCTAGAATTTCCAGGTGAGCGACTTGGAGACGCGGGTGGTCACGCGGTCGTAGGTGCTCTTCTCGGAGGCCGGGTAGATGATCTCCACCGTGTGGGCGACCTCGAGGGAGCGGGTGAGCATCAGCTTGCGGTAGAAGATGCGGTCGCCCTCGAAGCCGGACATGACGAACCAGCGGGGGCCGTTGGTCTGGTAGGTGACCCGGTGGGGCGCGGCGTCGTCGTTGGCGGCGGCGAGGAGGTCCTTGAGGGAGAGGCGGTCGACGTTGTAGCCGCCGTAGACGGTGATCTCCGCGCGGCCGTCGGCGGACACGAAGCGGCGGCCGTCGCCGTTGGCCGATTCCGGCTCGGGCGTGAAGATGTCGGCCGGGTAGGTGATGGTCGTGCCGAACTTGGGGTTCGTGTAGGTCTGCCAGTCCTCGGCGAGCGCCGGGGCGGCGGCCGTCACGAGGGCGAAGAGGGCGACGAGCAGACGAACCATGGCCAGACGTCCTGACGGGACAAGGGTTTCCGGGTCCGCCGGGCGGGTCGCCGGGTCGGAGAGCGACCGACGCCGGGGCGGGCCGCATGGTTAAAACACAGTTGATCGGTTCTTGTTAACCCCGGCCGGTTCACGACACGGCGAGCGGATCGTCGCCGGGGGAAGGGCGACGGCAGGGACGGCCGTCGGGTCCGGTGCCGCCGGATGAGGGGCGGCGGGTCGCGGGGGGCGGTCGCAAGGTCAGGTCACGTCATTACATCACGGGCGCCCAGACCACGTCGTCGATGGAGCGGGCGCCGCTGGCGAGGATGACCAGCCGCTCGAACCCGAGGGCGATGCCGGAGGCCGGGGGCATGTGGGCGAGGGCGGCGAGGAAATCCTCGTCGATCGGGTAGCGCTCGCCGTAGATCGCCTGCTTGACGGCCATCTCCTCCTCGAAGCGGCGGCGCTGCTCCACCGGGTCGGTGAGCTCGCCGAAGGCGTTGGCGAGTTCCACCCCGCAGGCGTAGAGCTCGAACCGCTCCGCCACCCGGCCGTCGTGGGCGCAGGGGCGGGAGAGGGCGGCCTCGCAGACCGGGTATTCGCAGAGAACGGTGGCGCGGCCGAAGCCGAGCTCGGGCTCCACGGACTGCACGAGAATGCGCGAATAGAGGTCGGTCCAGCTGTCGTCCGCGACGACCCGGTAGCCGGCTTCGGCGGCCTGCCGGGCGAGGGCGTCGCGGTCCGGGGCGGCGGGGTCATCGGTGAGGGTGGCGAGGAGGTCGATGCCGGCGTGGCGGCGGAAGGCCTCCGCGACGGTGAGGCGTTCCGGCTCGGCGAACGGGTCGGCGGTGCGGCCGCGCCACGTGAAGGCGGAGGCGCCGACGGTCCCGGCGGCGAGGCGCAGGAGGGCGGCGCAGTCGTCCATCAGGGCCTCGTAGGGCGCGCCGGCCCGGTACCACTCCAGGAGCGTGAACTCGGCCGAATGGAGCGGGCCGCCCTCGCGGTTGCGGAACACCCGGGCGAAGTCGAAGATCCGCGTCTCGCCGGCGGCGAGCAGCTTCTTGGCGGTGAACTCCGGCGAGGTGTGCAGGTAACGGCGGCGGGCGACGCCGTCGGGGCCGAGGAGGTCGGTCGCAAAGGCGTGGAGGTGCGCCTCGTTGCCGGGCGAGACCTGGAGGGCGGGACATTCCACCTCGGTGAAGCCCTCCGCCTCGAACCAGCGGCGGACCGCCGCCTTGATCCGGCCCCGCGCCTGAAGGAAGGGGCGGCGGGCCGCGTGCCGCTCGGCGGACCACCAGGGGGAGGAGGGCGGGATCGTCGCCTTGGCCGTCAATGCCTCTTCCTTTTCGGGCTCGAAAATGTCAGGAGAGACGCCAGCGCGCGGTCGCGCCGGGCCTCCGGCGTGAGCGCTTCCCTTTTGTCAAACTCGAGACATCGATTACGCCATGGTCAAGGTCATCGCCAGCCAGATCCGCAAGGGCAACGTGGTGGAGCTCGACGACAAGCTCCACGTGGTGCTCTCGGCCGAAAACTTCCACCCGGGCAAGGGCACCCCGACCACGCAGATCGACATGCGGCGGATCGCGGACGGCACGAAGGTTTCGGTTCGGTACAAGACCACGGAGCAGGTGGAGCGGGCCTTCATCGACGAGCGGCCCTACACGTATCTCTACGAGGACGAACAGGGCTTCGCCTTCATGAACATGGAGAGCTACGAGCAGATCTCCGTGCCGAAGGACGTGGTGGGCGACCAGGCGGCCTATCTGGCCGAGAACATGGAATGCCACGTGGGCGTCTACAATGACGTGCCGGTGTCGATCGAGCTGCCGGCGCGCGTGGTGCTGGAGGTCGTCGAGACCGAGCCGGCCATGAAGGGCCAGACCGCGACCTCGAGCTACAAGCCGGCGGTGCTCTCCAACGGCGTGCGCACCAACGTGCCGCCGTTCGTCACCACCGGCACCAGGATTGTCGTGATGACGGCCGACGGCTCCTATGTGGAGCGGGCCAAGGACTGACCCGGCCTGCCAAAGGCGGCGAGACGACGGGAAGGCGGCCTTCGAGGGCCGCCTTCGGCGTTTCAGGGGGAGGGGATAGAGGTGGCGGGCCCGGGATCAGGGTCCAGGATCGGAGCGCGGGATCAGGGCCAGGGATAGGGGGCGACGGGCGCGCCGTCGGCCTTCAGCCGGGCCGCCACGTGGCGGCGGAGGGCCACCACGTCGGTGCGCGGCAGGGCCTGGGCGGCGGCGACCTCCTCGGCGGTGAAGAGGGGCGTGCCGGGTTTCCACGACGGGCCGGCGAAGGCCTCCACCACGTAGTTGAGGACGGCGGCGGTGCGGGCGGCGTCGAGGTTGGCGCTGCGGACGCCCGGCACGCGGGTCATGTAGGACCGGCCGTCCGGATCGGCGGCGAACGCCCCGACATAGCCGGCAAGATCCGGCACGCCGGCCTTGGCGGCCGCGCCCTTGCCGGCGAGGCCATGGCAGCCGCTGCAGCGGAGCACGTAGTTGGTGCGCGGCGAGTAGTCGGTGGCGGCCCAGTCGGGCTGGGCCGACCGGACCGGATCCGCCGGACCCGCCACCGTCGCCGCCGCGGCGAGCGCGACGGCGGCGATCGGCAGGGCGGCGCGCCGCCAGGGACGGGTACGGCTGGTCATCGCTCGGCTCCCGTCTCGGCGTGCCGTCACTCGGCGAGGCCGACCAGCACCGCGACCGTGCAGTGGTAGCCGACCGAGGTGTTGGCCATGCACCAGTTGATGTCGTTGTGGAGCGCCATCCGGTAGCCGGGCTTCTCGCCTTCGTTGAAGTTGCAGAAGGTGGCGTTGCCGCAGAAGGTCTTGCCGCAACAATCGTTGTAGCTGATCAGGTAGTCCTTCGTGTCGTCCGGGTTGCGGCAGGTGCCGACCCAGCTGACGGTGGACGCCTCCGAGCCCGGCGGGCACATGCTGAGGCTGCCGCCGCACTGGGTGCAGAGAGTGCCGTCGAGCGAGCAGTAGCGCCAGTAGTCGCATTGCAGCGGGTCGGACCCGGCGGCGATGCTGCCGCCGCCGCTGCCGGTGGCGTGGCTCTTGTCGAACGGCAGCATGGGGGCGAGCGCGCCGCCGAGGATCAGCGTCCCGGCCTTGGCGAGAAAGCTGCGCCGGCCGCTGGTCTGGGCGACCCGGCGGGTCCCCGTCTCGGTCAGCCGGTCGAGCCGGGCAAGCATGGTGTCGAAGAAACCGGTCACGGCCGTGGCTCCTCTTCGGGTGGGTTCGGGTTCAGCGGCTGGCGACGGGAGCGCCGCCGAGGTAGTCCTGGATCGAGGCGACGCCCATGTCCTTGGCGTTGAAGAGGCTCTCCAACTGCTCCCGGTTGTTGACGAGGCCCTTGGCGCGGATGGTGCCGGCCGGGTCGATCAGCACCGCGAAGGGCAGGCGCGAAACCCGGTAGGAGATGCCGAGCTCTTCCGAGAGCACGTAGGGGAAGGCCTTGAGGCCGGCGGTCTCGATGAAGCGCTCGTGCTTGGCGCGCTCGCCGTCGGAGGCGAGCACCACGTCCATCCAGCTCTTCTCGGCGGTGCGGACGGACTGGAGGACCGGCAGGAGCTTCTTGCAGACCGGGCAGGTGGGCGAGAGGAAGAAGACGAGGGTCGACCGGTCGGGGCGCGGCCCGATGGTGATCTCGCCGCCGGTGAGGCTCTTCAGCCGCCAAACCGGCGAGGCGTCGCCGACCTTCGGGCCGCTGTCGTTGACGAGGGCGCCCATGGGGGAGACCCGCTCGAAGAGCACGCCGACCTGACGGGCGAGGGCGAACAGCGCGACGGTGAGCCCGATGACCATCAGGACGAGGACCGCCACGACGAAGGTGAGTGCGTTCATGGGATGGAATGACCTTTGACTTGAGGCGTGTCGGTCAGGTGCGGGGCTTCAGGTAGGCGGCGTTGCCGAGGATCTGTTCGACCAGCAGGTAGCCCAGGAAGACGGTGAAGCCGCTGGCGATCACCGCCGCCGCCTCGCCGACGTCGAGGGCGAAGGGCGAGCCGGCGGCGCCGAGAAGCGCCAAGGCGGCCAGCGCGACGTTGCGGCCGACGAGGGTCCAGGACACCGGCTGCACCGCGCCGCCGCAGCCGCACTCGATCCAGCGCCGGCCCATGCGGACGGCGCCGCCGATGGCCGCCGCGTAGCCGAGGAGCATGAGGGCGGCGAGAACCGGCCCGAGCGGCCAGAGCGCCGGCACCACCAGGGCCGCGAGGGTGAGGCCCTCGGCGGCGACGAGGGCGTGGGTGGCCGGGCGCACGAAGTGCTCCGGCAGGAGGCCGTAGTCGGCCACGAAGCCGGAGAAGGCGGTCACGTCCGACAGCTTGTGGACGAGCGCCCGGGCGAACAGGAGGGCGGTGAACACCACCGCGCCGCCCGACGCCAGGAAGAGAAGGCCGCCGCTCATGGGGTGGCCGTCGCCAGGAAGGGCAGGTCCACGAGCGGCAGTTCGCCGGCGACCTTGGTGGCGTAGCCGCCGGCCACGTCGACCTCGTGGCGGATCAGCTTGATGTCGGCCATCAGCGTGTAGAGGACCGGCTTGTCGCCGGGCGCGGCGGTGATGGAGAGCGCGCCGGCGAGCGGCGTGCGGCCGACGACGGCTTTCTTCTCCAGGTCGACCGTCCACACCTCCTCGCTCGGGTTCTTGTGGCTGCCGTCGTAGCCGCCGGAATGCATGAGCACGAACAGGCGCTTCAGGCCGCTGCTGTAGGTGACGAGGTTGTAGCCGCCGGGCACCCAGCCGCCCTCGACGCCGGCGGTCATGGAGAAGCGGTCCACCTTCTTCGGCGTGCCGTCCGCGTCGGACGCGATGACCACGTCGCCCTTGAAGGTGACCATCACGATGCCGGCCTCGGAGCGGGCCGTGGTGGCGAAGACCGGGTCCTCGTCCGGATCGAAGATGTCCGTGCCGGTGGTCTCGGTGGCGGTCTTGCCGTCGGCCGAGAGGGCATAGGTCATCAGGCTGCCGTCGCCGCAGATGGTGGTGAAGCCGCTGCCGGTGGCGGTGGGGTAGATGCCCCAGCACCCGGGCGTGGGGATTTCCTGCGCAACGGCGCCGGCGGCGACGTCCACCACCGTGATGGACGAGGCGGGGGTGGCGTTCTGGGCGAACACGAACTTGCCGTCCGCGCTCTGCTGCAGGAGCGCCGCGTAGGAGAGCGCCATGACGCCCTTCGGCGGCAGCACCACCTCGGACTTCACCGTCAGGGTGGCCACGTCGTAGATCTGAAGCACGGTCTCCATCGGACCGTAGGCGTAGCGCTTCAGGAAGGTGGACAGAGAGTAGGCGACCTTGCCGGCCGGGTCGACCAGCATGGTGCCGAAGCTGCCGCTCGGCATGGTGCCCTTCATGGCGAGGTCGTCCGCCCCGAGCACGACCAGGCTGCCCGGACCGGACAGGCTCTCCTGGTAGACGATGACGTTCGGGCCGGGATCGATGGCCTCCTTCACGCCGAACGTTTCGGACGGAAGGGGATCCTGCGCCAGGGCCGGAGCCGCCATCACGGCGCACGCGACAAGTCCAAGAATGGGTCTGATCAACACCGTGATGTCTCCCGGTTTCGACGGTCCGGACCAGGGTAGGCCTGTCGGTATTGACGGTGCTATCCGGTTTGGGCGTAGTATCTTGCCTAACTGGTGTGCAGATCGGTCTCTGCATACTGATTAGGCTTTGATGGATCGGGGGATTGCCGTGGCCGAGATCCCAGTGCCCTACAGCCGGGCGACATTCGCGGACGCGTCCGAGCAGGAGCGCGGCCTGACGGGCTGGCGGCAGTCCTATTGCCAGCTGAAGCCCGGCCTTTATCGGGGCGAGGTGGAGACGCTGGCGCTGGACGGCGTGACCATCCACCGGGAGCGGATCAACCTGGCGGTCCAGCAGCGCACCGCGCCGCCGCTCGGCAAGGCGGTCTACGCCAAGCTGCTCGGCGACAGCGATCCGTGGCGGGTGAACGCCATGGCGATCGACACGGAGTCGCTGACCATCCTGCGCCGGCCGGAGGAGCAGACCGTCGCCTTCGCGGACAACAGCGACCTCCTCATCCTCTCGGTGGACGAGGCGGCGGTCGGCGCGCCGGAGACGGGCGATCCGACCGCGTCGGCGGCGCCGGCCGGAGAGGCGTTCGGCTTCCTGGCGTCGTGGGTGCTGTCGCTGATGGCGCACTTCTCGGCGGTCGAGGGCGGCGTGGCGGGCGAACTCGCCACCGTGCTCCCCGGCATGATCATCGACCGGGTGCAGTTCGTGCACGGCAAGGTGGTGGAGCGGACGAGCCCGGGGCGGGGCGTGGCGGCGAACGACGTGCGGCTGTTCCGGCTGGCGCGGGACGTGGCCGAGGCGGAAGCCGGCGACGGGCTGACGGTGGCGGACCTGGCGGCGCGCACGGGCGTGCCGCCGGACGTGCTGCGCGACGCCTTCATGCGGACCGTGGGCGTGGGGCCGGGGACATGGCTGCGCAGCCGCCGGCTGGACGGAGCGCGGCGCGATCTCCTGGAGGCCGGCCGCACGGGCGCGCGGGTGACGGACATCGCCGCCAAGTGGGGATTCTGGCACTTCGGCCGGTTCGCGGCGAGCTACGCGGCCTATTACGGCGAGCCGCCGTCGCGGACCGCGCGCCGGGGCGGCGGGGCCTGAGGCGGCCCGACCGGGCTTGCCGGCGCTCGAACCGCGCGAGCCTGGTCTCAGTCCTCGATCGGCACCATGACCGGGCCGCGCATGCGATAGACCTCCTCGCCGCGCTGGTTGAGGCCGAGGGCCTCGTTTCCGATCATCGCCCAGCCGGGGCGGGAGGCGAGCCGGCGCCTGGTGCGGACGGTGTTCGAATAGCGGATCGTGTCGCCCACGTAGACCGGGCGCTTCCAGAGGATCTCGTCGATGCCCGGCGAGATGCCGGCGAGCGTGCCGGTGGCGCGCGCGTGGTCCACCGTCAGGCGCATCCAGGCGGCGGCGGTGTGCCAGCCGGAGGCGCAGAGCGCGCCGAAATGGCTGGCCGCGGCTGCCTCCCCGTCCGTGTGGAAGGGCTGGGGGTCGTAGAGGCGGGCGAAGGCCAGGATGGCCTCCTCGGTGAAGGTGTAGCTGCCGACCTCGACGGGCGTGTCGAGGGGGATGTCGTCGAACCGCATGGGGAAGGCTCCGCGCCGGAACAGGGGCTCAGCGCCCGACGATGATGGTGGTGGCCATGGCGAAGACCGGCTCGCCGGCCTGGTTGGTCATCTCGAAGGCCGCGTCCACATAGCCGCGGTCGTGGCGGGTGGCGGACGGGCGCACGGCCAGGACCGTGTAGCGGGCCGTCAGGGTGTCGCCGACGAGGACCGGCTTCAGCCACTTCAGATCGCGCACGCCCGGCGAGCCCATGGACTTCACCCCGGCGAGAAGACGGGTGGCGAGCAGCCTCATGAGAAGACTCGCCGTGTGCCAGCCCGAGGCCGCGTGGCCGCCGAGGGGCGAGGCGCGGCCGGCCTCCGCGTCGAGGTGGAAGGGCTGGGGATCCCAGTCGGACGCGAAGGCCACCACGTCGCCCGCCTCGATCACCACGCTGCCGAGGTCGCCGGCGTCGCCCTCCCGGAAGCTCTCGAACCCTCTGAGGGCAGGAGCCGCTGGCTCGTTCATGGGACACTCCTTCCGCGCACGTCAGGTGGGAGTGCTAGCACGACGGGCGGAGGCTTGGCGAGGCCATCCCGCGCGGCGGCGGTCGGTAGAGGCCGGCCGGGAAGCACGAGCGGCGGCTCTGCCATGGGATATCATGGGACGAACGGGTGGGTCGTTGCATCGCCCGGTTCTCCACAGGCTGTGGACAAGTTCCGCGCGAGCAACGCAACTCCATGAGACAGCGGCGCGAATGGGTCTCTCTGCGCGTGGATAAGTACGGGAAAACACGGTGACGGATGCGACTAATATGCAACAGTTGGCTCAACTCATATGTGTCGCAAAGCCCAGGGTTCGGGCTGTGAAAACTTGCCGTCAACGCTTTGTTAATCCTAAATAAGATTGAATGAGGAGGCACAGACGGAGCGGCTTCCGGCGGGTCCCGTCGCGTTGACGCCCATAGGCTCCCATGATATCCCAAACGCATCCCGAACCACGCGTCGGACCGGTCGAGATTTCGGCCGGCGAGAGCGCCGGTGCTCGCCACCGGAGCGGGAATTCGTGTGCCGATCGGCAGCGACGGACGAGGGGTCGGGGGGCTCCGCCGGCATTCAGCCGGCACCGGGCTTGCCGGCGGGCATTTCCCTTCCGCGCGGGTCGGCAGGTGCTTTTCAGGGGCAGGCCCCCAAGGGACCCGATGAGCGGCTTCGTTTCGCGCTTCACCAACCGGATCGACAGGAAGGGTCGGGTCTCCGTCCCGGCGTCGTTCCGTCAGGTGCTGGCGAAGGACGGCTTCGACGGGCTCTACTGCTACCCCTCGCTCGACATGATGGCCGTGGACGCGGGCGGCAACGGCCTCCTCGGCGAGATCGAGAAGCGCCTCTCCCGCTTCGAGCCGTTCACCGAGGAGCACGACTACCTGTCGACGGCCTTCTACGGCCTGTCCGAGCGCCTCACCATGGACCCGGAAGGTCGCGTGGGGCTGACGCCGACGCTGGTGGAGTTCGCCGGCATCACCGAGGAGGTGACCTTCGTCGGCCAGGGCTACAAGTTCCAGATCTGGGAGCCGAAGCGCTACCTGGAGCACGAGGCGGAGGCGCGCAAGCGCGCGCTCGCCCTCCGCCGCCCGGCGCGGCCCGACGGAGGGACCGTGCAATGACCGCCCAGACGCCCGTGCCGGCGCCGCACATCCCCGTGCTCCTCGACGAGGTCCTCTCGGCGCTCCGGCCGATCGAGGGCGGCGTGTTCGTGGACGGCACGTTCGGGGCGGGCGGCTACACCCGCGCGCTGCTCGGCGCCGGCGCCCGGACGGTGATCGCCATCGACCGGGACCCGACCGCCATCGCGGCCGGCGCGGCGCTGGTGACGGAGAGCGGCGGACGGCTCAAGCTGGTGCACGGCACATTCTCCGAGCTCGACGCCCATGCAGAGGCATCCGGGCACCCGGCGGTGGACGGCGTGGTGCTCGACATCGGCGTCTCTTCGATGCAGCTCGACGAGGCGGAGCGGGGCTTCTCGTTCCGCCAGGACGGCCCCCTCGACATGCGCATGAGCCTGGACGGCCCATCCGCCGCCGACGTGGTCAACGAGATGGACGGGCGGGACATCGCCCTCATCCTGAAGCTCTACGGCGAGGAGCGGCAGGCCGGCCGGATCGCCCGGGCGATCGTGGCGGCGCGCGGGACCGCGCCGCTGACCCGCACCCGCGACCTCGTCCAGGTCTGCGAGAAGGTGCTGGGCGCCAAGCGCTTCGGCGAAGCCCACCCAGCCACCCGGACCTTCCAGGCGATCCGCATCTACGTGAACCGCGAGCTCGACCAGCTGGTCGAGGCGCTCGCCGCCGCCGAGCGCCTGCTGCCCGAAGGCGGCCGGCTCGCCGTGGTGACCTTCCATTCCCTCGAGGACCGCATCGTGAAGCGCTTCGTCCAGGACCGCAGCCGGACCGTGGCGCAAGGTTCGCGCCACCTTCCGGAGGCTATGGTGCCGCCGGCCACCTTCCGCTTGATCGAGAAGGGGGCCGTGGAGCCGAGCGAGGCCGAATGCGCCCGCAATCCCCGCGCCCGGTCCGCCCGTCTCCGGACCGCAGTCCGGACGGCGGCGGCGCCGCGCCCCGTCGACGGCCGAGCCCTCGGCCTCCCGGACGTCGAGCTCTCCGACCGGAGGGCCGGCGCATGACCCGCTTCGTCAACGCCCTCCTGATCTTCCTGATGGTGCTGAGCGCGGCCGCCGTCTACGACATGAAGTACGAGGCCGAGCTCGCCGCCTCGAACGTGGCCAGGATCCAGCGCCAGATCGCCCAGGAGCAGGAGGCGATCAGCCTTCTCAAGGCCGAGTGGAGCGTGCTGACCCAGCCGGCCCGCCTGCAGGACCTCGTCACCCGGCATGCCGACATCCTGGAGCTGGAGCCCATGCGCGCCGAGCACGTGGGCACGCTCGCCGACGTGCCGCCGAAGCCGGTGGACGTGCCGGTGGAGGAGATGCCGGACGAGCCCGAGGCGCCGGCCACCATCGAGCGCTCCGCCCAGGCCGCCCCGGCGGCGGCCGGCGACCCCATCGACATCCAGTGAGGGAGACGGGAACGATGTCCGCGACGTTCAGGCTGTCCTTCACCAAGTTGGCGCGCGCGGGATCCTCGCACGCCGGCGAGCCGCAGCGCTCGGCCGCCCTGCGCCGCCGCGACGCCGGCGACACCACGCGCAACCGTCTCGTCATCGCCATGGTGGCCTTCGTGGCCGTCTACGGGACGATCGCGGGCCGGCTCGTGCAGTTCGGCCTCTCCACCCCGGCGGACGCGGTCGCGCTCGGCTCGGCGCAGAGCTCCATCGCGGCGTCGCGCCCGGACATCGTGGACCGCAACGGCCAGATCCTGGCGACGGACATCAAGACCGCCTCGCTCTACGCGGAGCCGCGCCGGATCGTGGACCCGGACGAGGCGACGGAACTGCTGGCGACCGTGTTCCCGGACCTCGGCACCGACGCGGTGCGCCAGAAGCTCGCCTCCAAGTCGGGCTTCGTGTGGCTGAAGCGCGAGATCACGCCGACCCAGCAGGAGGCCGTGCACAAGCTCGGCCTGCCGGGCGTGGGCTTCCTGACGGAGAGCCGCCGCTTCTACCCGTCGGGCCGGACCGTCGGCTACGTGGTCGGCCACACCAACGTGGACAACCAGGGCATCGCCGGCATCGAGAAGTACGTGGACGACCAGTGGCTGGGCGACCTGCACCAGCTGGGCTTCGCCATGACGCCGAACCTGGAGCCGGTGAAGCTGTCGGTGGACCTCTCGGTCCAGCACGTGCTCCACGACGAGCTCTCGTCGGCGATGCAGAAGTACACGGCGCTGGCCGCCGCCGGCATCGTGATGAACGTGAAGACCGGCGAGGTGGTGGGCCTGTCGTCGCTGCCGGACTACGACCCGAACAACCCGGTGGAGGCGCTGCAGCCGGACCGCATGAACCGGATCTCGGCCTCGGTGTTCGAGATGGGCTCTACCTTCAAGCTGTTCGCCACCGCCATGGCGCTCGACAGCGGCAAGGTGAAGATCACCGACAGCTTCGACGCCAGCGTGCCGCTGCGGGTGGGCGGGTTCACGATCAACGACTTCCACGGCAAGCACCGGGTGCTGACCGTGCCGGAGATCTTCATCTACTCGTCCAACATCGGCACCGGCAAGGAAGCCCTGAAGGTGGGCCAGGAGGGCCAGCGGGACTTCCTGAAGCGGCTGGGTCTGATGGACAAGCCGCGGACGGAACTGCCGGAAGTGGCCGGCCCCATCCTGCCGAAGCGCTGGTCGGACCTCGTGACCATCACGGTCTCGTTCGGCCACGGCATCTCGGTGTCGCCGCTCGCCACCGCCGTCGCGGCCTCGGCGGTGATGAACGGCGGCTACCTGATCCCGCCGACCTTCTTCCCGCGCACGGAGGAGGAGGCCAAGCTGAAGGCGGAGCGCGTGCTCTCCCCGCAGACCAGCGAGGAGATGCGCTACCTGATGCGGCTCAACGCCATCAAGGGCTCGGGCACGCGCGCCAACATTCCCGGCTACCGGGTGGGCGGCAAGACGGGCACGGCCGAGAAGGTGGTCAACGGCCGCTACTCGTCGAACAAGCGCTTCAACGCCTTCCTGGCGAGCTTCCCGATCGACGATCCGCAGTACCTCGTCCTCATCGTGATCGACGAGCCCAACCCGGAGAAGCCCGGCATGCCGGCCACGGCCGGCCTCAACGCCGCCCCCACCGCCGGCAACGTGATCAGCCGGATCGCCCCCATGCTCGGCGTGATGCCGCGCTTCGACGAGGTCGATCTTCCGCTGCTCGTGTCGTACTGATTTCCGTCCGCCGCGTATGGGCGGACGAGCCTGTTTGCGTTCCCTCCGCCGCGGTCCGGACCGTCCTCATTTCGATCATGAAGTGAAGGCACGGTCCGCCCCGATTCGAGATCACGGAACCGAGAGCCTGGACCATACCCCATGAAGCTTGCCGAACTCGCGCCCGACATCTTCACGCCCGACGCCGCCGTGCGCCGGCTCGTGATCACCGGCGTCACGGCCGACAGCCGTGACGTGCGGCCGGGCGCCCTGTTCGCTGCGCTGCCGGGCACCAAGGTGCGCGGCACGAGCTTCATTCCGCAGGCCGTGCAGGCCGGCGCTTCGGTGATCCTGGTCGGCGAGGGGGAGGACCTGCCGGGCGACGTGGCCGTGCCGGTGCTGCGCGACCCGGACCCGCAGCGCCGCTTCGCCAAGCTGGTGTCGCGCTTCTATTCGCCCCAGCCGAAGACGGTGGTGGCGGTGACCGGCACCAACGGCAAGACCTCCGTCGCCGCCTTCGTGCGCCAGATCTGGGAGGCCCGGAACACCCCGGCGGCCTCGGTCGGCACCATCGGCGTGGTGGTGAACGGGGAGACCCGCTACGGCAACCTGACGACCCCGGACCCGGTGACCCTGCACCGCACCCTGTCGGAGCTCGCCGGCGAGGGCGTGAACCACGTGGCGCTGGAGGCTTCCTCCCACGGGCTCGTGCAACGCCGGCTGGACGGGCTGACCATCGCGGCGGGCGCCTTCACCAACCTGTCGCGGGATCACCTCGACTACCACGGCTCCATGGAGAACTACCTTGCGGCCAAGCTGCGGCTCTTCAATGCGCTGCTGGAGCCGGGTGCGGGCGCGGTGGTGAACGCGGACGACAAGTATTCGGACGCCTTCACGGCGGCCGCCCGGATCGCCGGGCTGGACCTGATGACGGTGGGGCGGAACGGCAAGGCGATCCGCGTCACCGAGGTGGCGCGCGACGGCTTCGCCCAGGTGGTGACGGTGGACGTCGGCGCGGGGCCGCGCAGCATGCGCGTGCCGCTCGTCGGCGCCTTCCAGGTTTCGAACGCCCTGGTGGCGGCCGGTCTCGCCGCGGCGAGCGGCGTGCCCCTCGGCGAGGCGCTGGACGCGATCTCGGACATCAAGGGCGCGGTCGGCCGGCTGGAACTCGTCGCCTACGCGCCGTCGGGGGCGCCGATCTTCGTCGACTATTCGCACACCCCGGCCGCCCTGGAGACGGCGCTCGAGACGCTGCGGCCCTATGTGGACGGCAAGCTGGTGGTGGCGTTCGGCGCCGGCGGCGACCGGGACAAGGGCAAGCGCCCGGAGATGGGCGCGGCGGCGGAGCGGCTGGCGGACCTCGCCATCGTGACCGACGACAACCCGCGCAGCGAGGCGCCGGCGGACATCCGCCGCGCCATCCTGGCCGGAGCGCCTTCGGCGATCGAGATCGGCGACCGGGCGGAGGCGATCCGCCACGGCATCTCGCTTCTCGGCGACGGCGACGTGTTCCTGGTGGCCGGCAAGGGCCACGAGACGGGCCAGATCGTGGGCGCGGAGGTGCTGCCCTTCTCAGACCACGAGGCGATCCGGGCCGCGCTGCCGCAGGGCCCGGCGGAAGAGCGGGCGCTCTGGCCGCGGGCGGACTTCCTGGAGGGCGTCGGCGGCGACCTGATCGGGACGCTCGGCGGGGCGATCAACGGCGTTTCCATCGACAGCCGGACCGTGGAGCCGGGCGAGGCCTTCTTCGCCATCGCGGGCGACCGCTTCGACGGGCACGACTTCGTGCCGGAGGCGCTGAGGCGCGGCGCGGCGGTGGCGGTGGTCTCCACCGACCGGGCGCTCGACTATCCGCCCGAGGTGAAGCCGCTCCTGATGGTGGACGACGTCCTCGACGGGCTGCGCCGGCTCGGCGCCCACGCGCGGGAGCGGTCGACGGCGCGGATCGTGGCGGTGACGGGCTCGGTGGGCAAGACGTCCACCAAGGAGGCGCTGCGGTTCGCGCTCGGGGCGGACGGCCCGGTGCATGCGTCCGTGGCGTCGTTCAACAACCACTGGGGCGTTCCGCTGACGCTCTCGCGCCTGCCGAAGGCCGCCCGCTACGGGGTGTTCGAGATCGGCATGAACCATGGCGGCGAGATCACCCCGCTGACAAGGCTGGTGCGCCCGCACGTGGCGATCGTCACCACGGTAGCGGCGGTGCACCTGGAGCATTTCGACGGCGTGGAGGGGATCGCCCGGGCCAAGGCGGAGATCTTCGCCGGCCTGGAGCCGGGCGGCACCGCCGTGATCAACCGCGACAACGAGTGGCACGGCCTGCTCGCCGAGACCGCCCGCGCGCATGGCGCCGAGGTGGTGACCTTCGGCGAACACGAGGAGGCCGGGGCGCGGCTTCTGAAATGCATGCTGCACGAGACCTGCTCGACCGTGACGGCGTCCATCCTCGGCGACGAGATCACCTACAAGATCGGGGCGCCGGGTCGGCACCTGGTCGACAACTCGCTCGCGGTGCTGGCGGCGGCCAAGCTGGTCGGCGCCGACCTGGTGCGGGCCGGCCTCGCGCTCCAGCGCCTGGAGCAGCCGAAGGGCCGCGGCAAGCGCCACCTGCTGAAGACCGGCACCGGCAGCGCGGTGCTGATCGACGAGAGCTACAACGCCAACCCCACCTCGGTGCGGGCCGCCGTGGCGCTGCTCGGCCAGACGTCCACCGGGATGCTGGGCCGGCGGATCGCGGTGCTCGGCGACATGCTGGAGCTCGGCCCGGAGGCGCCGGACCTCCACGCCGGGCTGGTGGACGCGCTCGTGGAGGCCAAGGTCGACAAGGCCTATCTCTGCGGGCCGCTGATGAAATCGCTCTGGCAGGCATTGCCGCGCCCCATGCGCGGCGCGTATGCGGAAACGTCGGCCGGTCTGGAAGCCACGCTTCTCGACGACGTCCGCACCGGTGACGCCGTGATGATCAAGGGCTCCTTCGGCAGCCGCATGGGGCCGCTGGTCGAGGCCCTGATCAAGCGCAACGGAACCGTCGACGACACTCTTTGAGACGGGCCGCGCGAACGGCGCGACCCGGTACGGGGGCTCTATTCCATGCTGGTCCTACTGGCCGAACTCGCAGGACAGGTGTCCGTCCTGAACGTGTTCCGCTACATCACGTTCCGGACGGGCGCCGCGGTGATGACCGCGCTGCTCTTCGTCTTCCTGTTCGGCCCGGCGATCATCGCCTCGCTGAAGATCCGCCAGGGCAAGGGGCAGCCGATCCGCGCCGACGGCCCGCAGAGCCACCTGATCACCAAGAAGGGCACGCCCACCATGGGCGGCCTGATGATCCTGTCGGGCTTCGTGGTCTCGACCCTGCTGTGGGCGGACCTGAAGAGCGCCTACGTGTGGATCGTGCTGTTCGTGACGCTGGCCTTCGGGTCGATCGGCTTCTACGACGACTTCCTGAAGGTCACCAAGCAGAGCCACAAGGGCTTCTCCGGCCGCTTCCGGCTGGGGATCGAGTTCGTGATCGCGGGCTTCGCCGCCTATGCCATCGCGGCGGTCGGGCCGGAGTCGCTCGGCACCTCGCTGGCCTTCCCGTTCATCAAGGAGGCGATGCTGAACCTCGCGTGGTTCTTCATACCGTTCGGCGCCTTCGTGATGGTGGCGGCCGGCAACGCGGTGAACCTGACCGACGGGCTGGACGGGCTCGCCATCGTGCCGGTGATGATCGCGGCGGCGAGCTTCGGGCTGATCGCCTACCTCTCCGGCAACGTGGTGTTCTCCAACTACCTGCAGATCACCTACGTGCCCGGCA
The DNA here is from genome assembly GCF_013839525.1 of Chthonobacter rhizosphaerae. Classification (GTDB taxonomy): domain Bacteria; phylum Pseudomonadota; class Alphaproteobacteria; order Rhizobiales; family Pleomorphomonadaceae; genus Chthonobacter; species Chthonobacter rhizosphaerae. The sequence continues at coordinate 204,355 of NZ_JACDIS010000007.1, read as the reverse complement.
CGGGCGAACTCGCCGTGCTCTGCGGCGCGGTGCTGGGGGCGGGCCTCGGCTTCCTGTGGTTCAACGCCCCGCCGGCGGCGATCTTCATGGGCGACACCGGCTCGCTCGCCCTCGGCGGGCTCCTCGGCTCGATCGCGGTCGCCACCAAGCACGAGATCGTGCTGGTGATCATCGGCGGCCTGTTCGTGCTGGAGGCCATGTCGGTGATCATCCAGGTCTTCTCGTACAAGACCACCGGGCGGCGCGTCTTCAAGATGGCGCCGATCCACCATCATTTCGAGCATCTCGGCTGGACCGAGTCGCAGGTGGTGATCCGCTTCTGGATCATCGCCGTCGTCCTCGCGCTGATCGGGTTGTCGTCCCTGAAGCTGCGCTGACCGCCCTTATCCGAGGAGGAAAGCCATGATCCCCGTCACCTGTTACCGCGGCAAGCGCGTCGCCGTCTTCGGCCTCGGTGGCTCCGGCATCGTGACGGCGGAGGCCCTGATCGCGGGCGGCGCCAACGTGATCGCCTGGGACGACACCGAGGCGAGCCGCGAGGCCGCGGCCGCCCGTGACATTCCGGTGGTGGACTGGCGGGACACGGAGTTCGGCGCCTACTCGGCGCTCGTGCTGTCGCCGGGCGTGCCGCTGACCCATCCGAAGCCGCACTGGTCGGTGGAGATCGCCAAGGCGGCCGGCGTGGAGGTGATCGGCGACATCGAGCTGTTCGCCCGGGAGCGGCGGGCGGTGGCCCCGAAAAGCCAGTTCGTCGCCATCACCGGCACCAACGGCAAGTCGACCACCACGGCGCTGATCGCCCACATCCTGGCGACGGCCGGCAAGGACGTACAGCTCGGCGGCAACATCGGCCGCGCGGTGCTGTCGCTCGAGCCGTTCTCGCCGGAGAAGGTGTACGTGGTGGAATGCTCGTCCTTCCAGATCGAGCTCGCGCCGTCGGTGGATCCGACGGTGGCGGTGCACCTCAACATCTCCGAGGATCACCTGGACCGGCACGGCACCATCGAGGCCTATGCGGCGGTGAAGGAGCGGCTCGTCAAGAACGCCGGCGTGGCGGTGGTGGGCATCGACGACGCCTGGAGCCGCGCCATGGCCGAGCGGCGCGAGGAGATGGGCCTGGAGGTGAAGCGCATCTCCACCCACGAGAGCGTCAAGCACGGCGTGTGGGCGATCGCGGGGCGGCTGACCGAGCCGCACGGGCTCGCCCAGATGGTGGTGTCGGAAATGTCCCGCCATCCGGTGCTGAAGGGCGTGCACAACGCCCAGAACGCGGCGGCGGCGGTGGCGGCGGTGCGCTCGCTCGGGCTCGGCCTCGACGAGGTGCGGGCGGGGCTGATGAGCTTCCCCGGCCTCGTGCACCGCATGGAGCCGATCGGCCGGATCGGCCGCGTGACGATCGTCAACGACAGCAAGGCGACCAACGCGGACGCGGCGGCCCGGGCGCTGGCGAGCTTCGAGCGGATCTTCTGGATCGCCGGCGGCAAGCCGAAGACCGGCGGCATCAACGGCCTGTCGGCCTACTTCCCGCGGATCGCCAAGGCCTACCTGATCGGCGAGGCGGCGGAGAGCTTCGCCGCGACGCTGGAGGGCAAGGTGCCCCACGACCTGTCCGGCACGCTGGAGGAGGCGGTGCCGGCGGCGATCGCCGAGGCGCTGGCCACCAGCGAGGCGACGCGGCAGGACACGGTGGTGCTGCTGTCGCCGGCCTGCGCCAGCTTCGACCAGTTCAAGAACTTCGAGGAGCGCGGCGACCGGTTCCGGTCGCTCGCCCTCTCGTATCCGTCCGTGACGCCTTTCGCCTAAGGAGCAGCCCCGATGGTTTCCCGCGCCGAACGTGGCGTCATCGCCGACTGGTGGTTCACGGTGGACAAGCTGCTGCTGGCGGCTTTCCTGACGCTGATCTTCGGCGGCATCATCCTGTCTCTGGCGGCGAGCCCGGCGGTGGCCGAGCGCATCGGCATCGCGGACAGCTACTACTTCGTGAAGCGCCAGGCGGTGTTCGCCATCCCGGCGGTGATCGTGCTGGTCGGCATGTCCTTCCTGGACCCCAAGCAGATCCGCCGCTTCTCGCTGGTCTTCTTCGGCGTCTGCGTGCTGATGCTGATCGCCACGCTGTTCGTCGGCCCGGAGGTGAAGGGCGCGCGGCGCTGGCTCAATCTCGCCGGCATGTCGGTGCAGCCGTCGGAGTTCGTGAAGCCCGTGTTCGTGGTGCTCTGCGGCTTCCTGCTGGCGGAGACGCAGAAGCGGCCCGACATGCCGGGCCGGATCTTTTCCGCGCTCCTCCTCGGCATCGTGATGTCGCTCCTGATCGCGCAGCCGGACTTCGGCCAGACCATGCTGGTCAGCCTGACCTGGGCGGCGCTCCTCTTCCTGTCGGGCATGTCGTGGCTGCTGATCATCGGGCTCGCGGGCCTCGGCGCCGGCGGCATCCTGATCGCCTACACGGAAATCCCGCACGTGCGGGGGCGCATCGACCGCTTCCTCGATCCGGACGCGGGCGACACCTTCCAGGTGGACACCGCCATCGAGAGCTTCGTGCGCGGCGGCTGGTGGGGGCAGGGGCCCGGCGAGGGCACGGTGAAGCGCATCCTGCCGGACAGCCACACGGACTTCATCTTCGCCGTGGCGGCGGAGGAGTTCGGCCTCGTGCTCTGCATCGGCCTCGTCCTGGTGTTCGCCTTCACGGTGCTGCGCGGCTTCGGCCACGCCACCCGGGAGAACGACGGCTTCGTGCGGCTGGCGACGGCCGGCCTCGTGATCCTGTTCGGCCTGCAGAGCTGCATCAACATGGCGGTGAACCTGCACCTGATGCCGGCCAAGGGCATGACGCTGCCGTTCATCTCCTACGGCGGCTCGTCGCTGGTCGCCATGGCGATGTCCATGGGCATGCTGCTGGCGCTGACCCGTCGCCGTCCGGAGCAGACGCGCTTCGTGCAGCCGATCGAGTTCGAAGCCTTCCCGGCGCGGGCGTGAGGGAGGACCGGATGGCGAACCCGGTGCTGATCACGGCGGGGGGAACGGGCGGGCACCTCTTCCCGGCCGAGTCGCTCGCCCATGAGCTGACGCGGCGTGGCATCCCGGTGCATCTCGCCACCGACCACCGGGTGGCCTCCTACGGCCAGGATTTCCCGGCCGAGGCGGTGCACCTGATCGCCTCGGCGACATTCGGGGACCGCTCGCCGCTGGGCCTCGCCAAATCGGGGCTGAAGATCGTGCGCGGGGGCGTCCAGTCGTTCGGGCTGGTGAACCGGATCCGCCCCCGGGCGGCCATCGGATTCGGCGGCTATCCGACCCTGCCGCCCATGCTGGCGGCGGTGGCCCGGCGGGTGCCGACGCTGATCCACGAGGCGAACGCCGTGGCCGGCCGGGCGAACCGCTTCCTCGCCCCGAAGGTGACCGCGGTCGCGACCACGTTCGAGACCACGGGCCTTCTCGGCGAGGCGGCGGCCAAGGCGGTGGTGACCGGCAATCCGGTGCGGCCGCGGGTGATCGACGCCGCGGCGCCCTATGCGACGCCGAGCCCGGACGGGCCGTTCGAGCTGGTGGTGTTCGGCGGCAGCCAGGGCGCGCGGGTCTTCTCCGACCTGGTGCCGCCGGCGCTGGCGGAACTGCCCGGCCATCTGCGCACCCGGATCCGCCTCGTCCAGCAGGCCCGCCCGGAGGACGTGACGCGGGTGGAGGTGCTTCTGAACGGCCTTGGCGTGACGGCCGAGATCGCGCCCTTCTTCACCGACCTGCCGGCCCGGATCGCCCGGGCGCACCTGGTGATCGGCCGGTCCGGCGCGTCGACCGTGAGCGAGCTCGCCATCATCGGCCGGCCGTCGGTGCTGGTGCCGCTGCCGCACGCGCTGGACAACGACCAGAAGACCAACGCGCTGGAACTGGAGCGCGTGGGCGGCGCGGTCATGGCCGAGCAGGCGAGCCTGACGCCGCAGACCCTGGCGGCGCTTCTGTCGGACCTGATGCAGGCGCCGGACCGGCTGGCCGGGATGGCCGAGAAGGCCAAGGCCATGGGGCGGCCCGACGCGGTGGCGCGGCTCGCGGACCTGGTGGAGCACGTGGCCAGCGGCGGCAAGCCGGCGGACTTCAAATCCGGCGAAGCGCCGAAAGGGCTCAACACAGGCGAAGCGCCGACAGAAGCAAAGACCGGCGAAGCGCCGACAGAGGCAAAGACCGGCGAAGCGCCGACAGGACGCGGCGCGTCGCCCAGCACAGAGACCGGCGTTTCGCCGGCGGACCAGACAAGGACCTGATTTCCATGAAGATGCCCCGCGATATCGGGCCCGTTCACTTCGTCGGCATCGGCGGCATCGGCATGAGCGGCATCGCCGAGGTGCTGCTCAACCTCGGCTACCGGGTGCAGGGGTCCGACGTCTCCGAAAGCGCCAACGTGGAGCGCCTGCGCCAGAAGGGCATTCCGGTGACCGTCGGCCACGCGGCGGAGAACCTCGGCCGGGCCGAGGTGGTGGTGGTGTCGTCCGCCATCCGGCGGGACAACCCGGAGCTGATCTCCGCGCGCGAGCGCCATCTTCCGATCGTGCGCCGGGCCGAGATGCTGGCCGAACTGATGCGATTCAAGCAGGCGATCGCCATCGGCGGCACCCACGGCAAGACGACGACCACGTCGCTGGTGGCCGCGCTCCTGGACGCGGGCGGGATCGACCCGACGGTGATCAACGGCGGCATCATCAACGCCTACGGCACCAACGCCCGCATGGGCGCGGGCGACTGGATGGTCGTGGAGGCGGACGAGAGCGACGGCACCTTCGTGAAGCTGCCGGCGGACGTCGCCATCGTGACCAACATCGACCCGGAGCACCTGGACCATTACGGCACCTTCGAGAGGGTGCAGGCGGCGTTTCGGCAGTTCGTCGAGAACGTGCCCTTCTACGGCTTCGCCGTCATGTGCCTGGACCACCCGGAGGTGCAGGCTCTGGTGAGCCGCATCGAGGACCGGCGCATCATCACCTACGGCGAGAACCGGCAGGCGGACGCCCGCTTCGTGGACGTGCGGTTCGAGAACGGCACGTCGCGCTTCTCCGTGACGATCCGCGACCGGGTGACCGGCGAGGAGACCGAAATCCCCGACCTCGTGCTGCCGATGCCGGGCCGGCACAACGTGTCGAACGCCACGGCGGCGATCGCGGTGGCGCACCAGCTGGGCATCCCGGCTGATGCGATCCGGCGCGGGCTCGGCGCGTTCGGGGGCGTGAAGCGGCGCTTCACCAAGACCGGAACATGGAACGGGATCAACGTCTTCGACGACTATGGTCATCATCCGGTCGAGATTCGGGCGGTGCTGAAGGCGGCCCGCGACGGGGCGTCCGGCAAGGTGGTGGCGGTGGTGCAGCCGCACCGCTACACCCGGCTCCAGAGCCTGTTTGACGAGTTCTGCAAGGCGTTCAACGACGCCGACACGGTGATCATCGCGGACGTGTACGCGGCGGGCGAGCAGCCGATCGACGGGGTCGACAAGGCCGCGCTGGTGTCGGGCGCGAAGGCCGCCGGCCACCGCGACGTGCGCGCGCTGCCCGGTCCGGAGCAGCTGGCCGCCATGGTGCGCGAGGTGGCGGAGCCGGGCGACACGGTGGTGCTCCTGGGCGCGGGCAACATCACCCAGTGGGCCTACGCGCTGCCGAAGCAGCTGTCGGAGCTGTCGGTGGTGACGGGAGGCCCGGCGGAATGAGGGCCTGCTCGACCGGCGCGACTGCTTCGTCATGGTCCCCGCTGGCGGACCACCTCCGCATCGGGCGTGCAGGATCCGGGAATGCGTGGGTGGTCCGGATGAACCGGACCATGACGGTCGGCGGTGGGTGTGCCGGGTGCGGGAATGCGTGGGCGGTCCGGGTGAACCGGACCATGACGGTGGGGGGTGGCGATGGGCGGGGCTGAGCTTCTGGCCCGGCTGGGCGATCTCTCCGGCATCCGGGGGCATCTGGAGGCGGACCGCGGCCTGAAGGAGCTCGTGTGGTTCCGCGCGGGCGGGGCGGCGGAGGTGCTGTTCCAGCCGGCGGACGAGAGCGATCTGGCGGGCTTCCTGAGGCTTCTGCCGGCGGACGTGCCGGTGCTCGTTGTGGGGCTCGGGTCCAACCTGCTCATCCGCGACGGCGGCGTGCCCGGCGTGGTGATCCGGCTGTCGGCGCGCGGCTTCGGCCAGGTGGAGCGGATCGGCGAGACGCGGCTGAAGGTGGGCGCGGCGGTGCCGGACAAGCGGGTGGCGTCGGCGGCCCTGGAGGCGGGGCTGTCGGGCTTCGCCTTCTACCACGGGATACCGGGCGGAATCGGCGGCGCCCTGCGGATGAACGCGGGCGCCCACGGCTCGGAGACGCGCCAGCGGGTGGTGGAGGTGCGCGCGGTGACGCGGGCGGGCGAGACGGTGACGCTGTCGCTCGACGACATGGGCTACGCCTACCGGCATTCCTCGGCGCCGGAGGATCTGATCTTCACCTCCGCCATCCTGGAGGGCGTTCCGGAGGACCCGGACGCGATCCGGCGCGACATGGACGCGGTCGCCGAACACCGGGAGAAGGCGCAGCCAATCCGCTCGCGCACGGGCGGGTCCACGTTCAAGAACCCGGACGGCCACTCGGCCTGGAAGCTGGTGGACGCGGCCGGCTGCCGGGGGCTGACGATCGGGGACGCGCAGGTGTCGGAGATGCACTGCAACTTCCTGATCAACACCGGCGCGGCGACCGGCCACGACCTGGAACTCCTGGGCGAAACCGTGCGGGCGCGGGTGCTGCAAACGACCGGCATCCGCCTGGAGTGGGAGATCAAGCGGCTCGGCCGCTTCGAGGACGGACGGGCCGTGGAGCCTTTCCTCGGCCTCTGACCGATGCCTTGGCCCTGAGGGCGGACCGTCCTTCCAAGGGCCGCGCGCCCTGACGGGCGGGACGCCTGGACGAGTGGTTTGCCCCGACGCGCGGGACGTCCTGACGGGGGACGCCCGCGAGGAGGGCGAAGACGAGGCCGCCGGCACCGGCGGCGCAATGACGAACGAGGGAATCAGCCCCATGGTGAAGCACGTCGCCGTCCTGATGGGAGGCTGGTCCTCCGAACGGCCGGTCAGTCTCAACTCGGGCCGGGCCTGCGCGGCCGCGCTGGAGACCGCCGGCTACCGCGTGACGGCCATCGACGTGGACCGGACCATCGCGAGCGTGCTCGACGAACTCCGGCCGGACGTCTGCTTCAACGCGCTCCACGGACCCTACGGGGAGGACGGAACCATCCAGGGGATCCTGGAGGTGCTTGCCATTCCGTATACGCATTCCGGCGTCCTCGCCTCGGCGCTCGCCATGAACAAGCCGAAGGCGAAGGCCGTCATGAAGGCGGCCGGCATACCGGTGGTCGAGCATCGGCTGGTGAATCGCTTCGACGCGGTCCGCGAGCACGCGCTGCCGCCCCCCTACGTGGTGAAGCCGCCGGCGGAGGGGTCGAGCTTCGGCGTCCTCATTGTTCCGGCTGATGCGGCTTTTCCGCCACAGGAGCTCGGTAGTTCTGACTGGCCGTATGGCGATCTCGTCATGGTGGAGACCTATGTGCCCGGACGGGAGCTGACCTGCGGCGTGATGGGCGACCAAGCCCTTGGCGTCATTGAGGTCGTTCCGGCCGGAGAAGGCTTCTACGACTACGACGCGAAGTACCGTCCGGGGGGGTCGCGGCACCTCCTCCCGGCGCCTCTTTCACCCTTTGTTTACCATTATGTTCAAAAGCTTTCACTCGAGGCCCACAAGGCCCTCGGGTGCCGCGGCGTCAGCCGCGCCGACTTCCGATTTGACGACAAGGGCGACGGGACCGGCGACATCGTCTGTCTCGAGGTGAACACCCAGCCGGGGATGACGGCGACGTCGCTTGTGCCGGAGATGGCCGCCCACCTGGGCATGGACTTCCCGGCGCTGGTGAGCTGGATGGTGGAGGACGCAAGTTGCATGCGTTGACGACCAGGTGGTTCGGAAGAGCGACCGGCGCGGGACCGAGGCGGTCCTGGCTGCGCCGTCGCGGCGTTCCGCGCCTCCACCGCCAGCCGGTCTGGCGGCAGGCGGGCGTCCTGGCGCAGCTTCCCCGCGGCGCCGGCGTCATCGCGTCGGTGCTCTACCTGGCCGCCTGGGGCACCTACGGCATGGTGCTCTCCGACAAGACGCTGGACGTTCTGAACGACACGACGGCGCGGGTCGGCTTCAAGGTCTCGGCCATCAAGATCACCGGCCAGCGCGAGCTCGACGAGCAGGACGTGCTCGACACCCTGTCGATCCCGTCCGGCCAGTCGCTGTTCCTCTACGACATCGAGGCCGCGCGGAGCCGGCTGCAGCAGAACCCGTGGCTCTCGGCCGTCTCGGTGATGAAGATCTACCCGGACAAGCTGCGCGTGGTCCTGGAGGAGCGGGTTCCGGCCGCGCTCTGGCAGAAGACCCCGGCCGATCCGGTCGCCATCGTGGACGGCGGTGGGGCGGTGATCACCACCCACCTGGAGCCGCGCTTCACCGCGCTGCCGCGGGTGATGGGCGACGGCGCGGAGACCCGCGTCCACGAGATCATGTCCGTCCTCGACGACGTGCCGGAGCTGAAGGCGCGGGTGCGCGCCTCCATGCTGGTGTCGCACCGGCGCTGGGACCTCTTCCTCGACAACGGCGTGCAGGTGATGCTGCCGGAGCACGATCCGGCCCAGGCGGCGGCGGAACTCGCCCGCGCGGAGGCGGAGAACGGCTTCCTCGACCGCGACCTCACGGCGGTCGACCTGCGCCTTCCCGATCGGATGGTCGTGCGCCTCTCCGACACCGCCAAGGCGGCGCGGGACGAGCTGATCGCGGCGCGCGAGAAGGCCATGAAGAAGAAGGCGAGGGACGCATGAGCCGGTCCGGCGACCATCGTGTCCAGCGCATGCGGCCGCTGCCGGCCCGTCGGCCGGTGATCGTGTCCGTGCTCGACGTGGGCACGTCCAAGATCTGCTGCATCATCGCGCGGCTGACCCCGCGCGCCGCCGGCGACGTGCTGCCGGGGCGCACCCACGCCATCGAGGTGCTGGGCTTCGGCTACCAGCGCTCGCGCGGCATCAAGGCCGGCGCGGTGGTGGATCTCGACCAGGCCGAGAAGGCCATCCGGCTGGCCGTGGACGCGGCCGAGCGGATGGCGGGCCTGACGGTGGAATCGCTGATCGTGTCGCTCTCCTGCGGTCGGCTCGGCAGCGAGACCTTCTCCGCCGGCTTCGACCTGTCCGGCCGCGAGGTGGGCGAGGCGGACATCCAGCGGGTGCTGGAGGCGGGCAGCGAGCACACGGCGAAGGACGGTCGCGCCATCGTGCACGCGCTGCCGATCGGCTACGCGCTCGACGGCAACCGCGGCATCCGCGACCCGCGCGGCATGCTGGGCCAGCGCCTGTCGGTGGACACCCACATGGTGTCGGCGGATTCGGCGCCGGTGCGGAACCTGGAGATCTGCATCAACAGGGCGCACCTCGAAGTGGAGACCATGGTGGCGACGCCCTACGCGTCGGGCCTCGCGGCGCTCGTGGACGACGAGAGCCAGCTCGGCGTGGCCTGCGTGGACATCGGCGGCGGCACCACCAAGATCGCGGTGTTCGCGGACGGCCAGTTCGTCCACGTGGACGGCTTCGCCCTCGGCGGCCACCACGTGACCATGGACCTCGCCCGCGGCCTGTCCGCCCGGCTCGTGGACGCGGAGCGGCTGAAGACGCTGCACGGCTCGGTGATCGCCACGGACAGCGACGAGCGCGACATGGTCACCGTCGAGCCGGTGGGCGACGACGACGTGCCGAGCCATGTGCCGCGCTCGCAGATCGTCCACATCATCCGCCCCCGGGCGGAGGAGATCCTGGAGGTGGTGCGCGACCGCCTGCACGCGTCCGGCTTCGCCGGGCGGGTCGGCCGACGCATCGTGCTCACGGGCGGCGCGAGCCAGCTGACCGGGCTGACCGAGCTCGCCCGCAAGATCCTCGGACGCAACGTGCGTCTCGGCCGGCCGGTCGGGATCGCGGGGCTGCCGGAAGCGGCGCGGGGCTCTGCCTTCGCGACCGGCGTCGGCCTCCTGATCTATCCGCAGGTGGCGCAGATCGAACAGTTCACGACCCGCCGCAAGTCGGTGGCGATCGCCGCGAACGGGGGCTTCGTCTCCCGCGTGGGACAATGGTTTCGCGAAAGTTTCTGAAGGCAGAATGCCGGATCGAGCTTGACGCGACAGAGACACAGTGGATTGGGGCGGCAAGAACAGCCGCCGAGATTTTTCGACGCCAGGGCGCGAGACCGGCGAAGAGGATGACGAGGGTGCCATGACGATCAACTTGAAGATGCCCGACCTGACGGAACTGAAGCCCCGCATCACCGTGTTCGGTGTCGGCGGCGCCGGCGGCAACGCCGTCAACAACATGATCACCTCCGGGCTTCAGGGGGTCGAGTTCGTGGTGGCCAACACCGACGCCCAGGCGCTGACGATGTCCAAGTCGGACCGCATCGTGCAGATGGGCGTGGCGGTGACCGAGGGCCTCGGCGCCGGCTCGCAGCCGGAAGTCGGCCGCGCGGCCGCCGAAGAGGTGATCGACGAGATCAACGACCATCTCGCCGGCTCCCACATGGTGTTCATCACGGCCGGCATGGGCGGTGGCACTGGCACCGGCGCCGCCCCGGTCATCGCGCGCGCGGCTCGCGAACACGGCATCCTCACCGTCGGCGTCGTCACCAAGCCCTTCCAGTTCGAGGGCGTGCGCCGCATGCGCGTTGCGGACGCGGGCATCCAGGAACTGCAGGCCTCGGTCGACACCCTGATCGTCATCCCGAACCAGAACCTGTTCCGGATCGCCAACGAGCGCACCACCTTCGCCGACGCCTTCGCGATGGCCGACCAGGTGCTCTACTCCGGCGTCGCCTGCATCACCGACCTGATGGTGAAGGAAGGCCTCATCAACCTCGACTTCGCCGACGTTCGCTCGATCATGCGCGGCATGGGCAAGGCGATGATGGGCACCGGCGAGGCCTCCGGCGACAAGCGCGCCATCCAGGCGGCCGAGGCGGCGATCGCCAACCCGCTGCTGGACGAAGTGTCCATGAAGGGCGCCCGCGGCCTGCTGATTTCGATCACCGGCGGCAAGGACCTGACCCTGTTCGAGGTGGACGAGGCGGCGACCCGCATCCGCGAGGAAGTGGACCAGGACGCCAACATCATCCTCGGCGCCACCTTCGACGACAGCCTGGAAGGCGTCATCCGCGTGTCGGTGGTCGCCACCGGCATCGACCAGGAGGCCATCCAGCCGAACGAGACCCAGGCCGCCCGCGTGGCGGACGTGTCGAGCCGCGCCGCCCGCGCCCCGTCGCCGGTCGTCGCCGCCGAGGCCCGCCAGTACGGCGCCCGGACGGCAGCCCCGCAGGCGGCTCCCGCCCCGCAGCCGGCGCCCGAGACCGCGTCGGCCGATGCGGCCGCCGCGGCGGCCATCGAGGCGGCGCTCGACCTCGCCCATCACGAGGCGCCGCGCGCCACCCAGGACCCGCGCGTCACCATCGAGCCCTACCAGCCGGCGGCCGCCCACTACGAGCCGGCCATCCCGGCCGATCCGGAGCCCCGCGCCCCGGTGAACGACGTGGCCGAGCCGGCCCCGGCGCCCTACATCCCGCCGACCGCCGAGCGGCCGTCGGGCATGGTGCGGACCCCGCGCATCCCGGAGATCGGCGAGTTCCCGCAGGTCGCCCAGCGCGAGTTCCGCAGCGGCGCCGCCCCGCAGCCGGCCCACGAGGAGCACGAGGAGGAGCGTCGGCCGATGAGCCTTCTGCGCCGCCTCGCCAGTGTAGGTCTCGGCCGGCGTGACGACGACCATGCGCCGGAAGCCGTGACCCCGCGTCCGGCCCCGCAGGCGGCCCGCCCGGCCGCGCCCGCCCCGCAGGCGCCGCGCCAGGCTCCGCCGCAGCAGGCCCGCCCGGCCTCGGCCGGCAGCGAGTACGCCAAGCGTCCGGCGCCCCAGGCGCCGCAGGGCGCCGCCGGCCGCCTCGACCCCCAGGGCCGTCCGCAGCCGCAGCGCGTGACCGAGGACGACCAGCTGGAGATCCCGGCCTTCCTGCGCCGTCAGAGCTGATCCAGCCGGCGAAGAGCCGGACCTGAAACGACGAGGCCCGCGGAGCGATCCGCGGGCCTTTTCTCGTTCAGGCGGGTGGGACAGGGGGGCGGCGACGGACCCGGGAGGGCGGCGCTGCCCGGCTTCGCCTTCCGTCAGCCGACGAGGAGCCGGAAGCCGGCCGCGCTGGCGACGCCGATGGCCACCACGGCGAGGAGCGGCAGCCGGAAGGCGGCCGCGACCGTGACGGCCCCGGCCAGCATCTCCGCCGGACCGGCCAGCACGGCGGGGGCGATGACGGCGGTGAGCACCGCCGGCGGCAACGCCTCCAGGGCGACGCGGATCCGGCCGGTGCGGGGCAGGCGGTCGGCGAGGAGAAGGCCGGCGGCCCGGGTGGTGTAGGTCGCAAGGCCCATGGCCACGATGGCGAGAAGGTTGACCGGGTCGAGGGTCACGGGGCGGTCTCCTCCGCAGGAGCGGGGGCGGGGGCGGGGGCGTCGGCCGGCGTCGTGAGGACGGCGGCGGCGATGCCGGCGAGGGCGCCCGCGATGACGTACCAGGCGCCGGGCACGAGGGCGTGGACGGCGACGGCCGTGAGGGCGGAGGCGGCGATCACCGGGCCGGTGCGCCAGCCCTTCCAGAAGCCGAGCGCCAGGGCGATGAACACCGCCGGGAAGGCGAAGTCGAACCCGTAGCGCTCCGGTTCGGCCACGAGCCCGCCGAGCAGGACGCCGAGCACGGTCCAGATCTGCCAGTTGACGAAGAGAAGCGCGCCGGCCGCGAACCAGTAGGCCGGCGTCAGCGGCCGGTCGAGGGCCCGCCGCTCGGCGAGGGCCCATGTCTCGTCCGTCATCAGATGCGCGCCCGCGAAGCGCTGCCACGCCGGGAAGCGGTCGAGCTTGCGGGCGAGCGAGGCGCCCATCAGCACGTGGCGGAGGTTGATCAGGAAGGCGGCGAGCGCGAGGGCGGCCCACGGAGCCGGGTCGGTCCAGAGGCCGACCGCCAGGAACTGGGAGCCGCCCGCGAACACGATCGACGACATGGCCAGCATGTCGAGCGCCGACAGGCCTTTCTGGGCCGCCTGGCCGCCGAGGAGAAGGGCGAAGGGAATGACGGCCAGGGTGGCCGGAAGGACGTCCGCCAGACCGGCGCGGGCGTCTGAGGACGGGGATGGGGGTGCGAGCATCAGAAACCCTGGAGGGGGAGGGATGAGCGGGTCATTCGTGTCGGTTCGCCCGCCGTGGTGAGGACGGCCGGGACCATGACGGCAAACTGCTATTTCGTCTTGAACGAAATTGCGGGTCCGGCGAGGCGGCGGCCGCCGACAGGAGACGACGGGAGCGTCGGTTCAGGCCACCCGAAACGCGCCGGGCGGCACGCCGACCCGTGCCTTGAACACGCGGGTGAGGTGGCTCTGGTCGCTGAAGCCGCAGGCGGCCGCCACGTCCGCCAGGGCCTCGCCCGCGCCGAGGAGGCGGCGGGCGGTGCGGACGCGCCGGTCGGTCTGGAAGGCGTGGGGTGTCAGGCCGGTGTGGCGCTTGAAGGCCCGGACCAGGTGATGGCGGGAGAGGCCCGCCACGGCGGCGAGGGTGGCGAGGTCCACGTCCTCCGTATGGTGGGCGTCCAGATAGTCGCGGGCGCGCTGGACAGCGGCGGGCGCTTCGGCCAGGGGGCGCGCCGGCACGTCGGCGTGGCGCTCCACCAGGAGGGCGTAGGCTGCCAGGAGGGCCTCGTCGGCCCCGAGGGCGCCGGCGCCCGCCTCCAGCAGGCGATGGGCGCGTCCGAACAGCGCGAAGGCCTCCGGGTCGGTCACGACGGCCGAGCGGAAGTGCGGCACGCCGTGGGCGTCACGGTCCCTGAGATCCGCCGCCACGGCGGCCATCAGCGCCTCGGACGGATAGGTCATGCGATAGGCGTAGCCGTCGCCGAGGGGCTCTCCGTCGTGGACCTCGCCCGGGTTGACGAAACAGACGTCGCCGGCCATCGCGTAATGGCGCTCGCCGCGCAGGCGATAGGCCTCGCAGCCGGCCTCGATGACGCCGATCACAAAGGTGTCGTGGCTGTGCGGCGCGTAGCGATGCACCCGGAAGGCGGCGCTCAGGCATTCGAGCCCGCCATGGCGGGTCTCGCGCCAGAAGCGCGCGCGGTCCGTGTTGCCGAACGTCGAGGGGTCGAGCGCTGCCGACTGGGCGATCGTGTCCATGGATGATGATGTAGGCCGTCGGGTCGCCGCCGTCTTGAACGAAATTGCGCCGGCGGCTCCATTCGTCAGAGGATTTCGGCCGACCGGATGCGGCTAACGCCCGCGGCGGCCATGTCGTCCCAGGCCTTGGCCATGGAGCCGCCGAGGTCGATGCCGCGGCTGGCGTCCTCGATCACCAGGGCGTCGAACCCGGCCGCGCGGGCGTCGAGGGCGGTCCAGGCGACGCAGTAGTCGGTGGCGAGGCCGGCCACGAAGACGCGCAGGATGCCGCGCTCCTTCAGGTAGCCGGCGAGACCCGTGTGGGTGGCCCGGTCCGCCTCCTGGAAGGCGGAATAGCTGTCCACGGTCGGGTGGTAGCCCTTGCGGATGATGAGCTGGGCATGGGGGACGGAAAGATCCGGGTGTAGGTCCGCCCCGGGGGTGCCCTGCACGCAGTGATCGGGCCAGAGCACCTGGACGCCGTAGGGCATGTCGGTGGTCTCGAAGGGCGACTTGCCGGCGTGCGACGACGCGAAGGACGCGTGGCCGGCGGGGTGCCAGTCCTGGGTCAGGATCACGTTGCGGAAGTGCGGCGCGAGCCCGTTGATCACCGGCACCACCGCGTCGCCGTCCGCCACGGCGAGCGCGCCGCCCGGGCAGAAGTCGTTCTGGACGTCGACCACGATGAGGGCGTCGGTCGGGAGAAGGACGAGGGACATGGGCGGTCTCCGGGAACGAGGGTGGAGCGACTATGGGGAGAGGCGGGAGGTCGGGCAAGGGGCGGAGGGATGGGATCCGCCGCATCGGGGAGGGATGGGCGGTGCCGAGGGAAAGGTCGCGTGCGTGACGGGTTCGGTGCGGCAGGAGCATGCGCCAGGCGTGGCATGAGCGTTGAGAGACCGTCCGCACGGTCCTTCGAAAGGCGGGCGACTCCTTTCGGGGCCGTTGAGCGGGTCGCGCAGGTCTGGTAGCATTGCCAAGTGCGAGGCTTGGCTTCCCGCCGTGATCCGCGCGTCCTTTTCGACGAACGCGGACCCTCCTGGTCCCCAGACCCCGCCGAGTATGCGGTAACCGGGGCTGCGTGTCGCGAGCCGGCCTGTACTCTCCCTGACCGAATGACGACCCTTGTTGGGCCGCCCGCCAAGGCTTGTGCAGGCCCCGCGCTGCCCTCCGACCACCTTCAAGGGTGGCCGCGCTCGTGTCGTCGCACCAGGGAGATCACCATGAGACACATACTTGCGCTTCTTCCCGCGCTTGCACTGGTCGCCGTGGGCAGTTCCGGACAGGCCCAGGACCAGCCGACCACCGATGACGCAGCCCTGATCGCCAGCGCCGAAACGGCTGCTCCGACCGCCGTTTCGAGCAATGCCACCGTCTACGCCATGGGGCAGGACGGGACGATGCGGACGGTGCGCGAAGGGACCAACGGCTGGTGGTGCATGCCCGACAGCCCCGCGACGCCCGGCCCCGATCCCATGTGCGGCGACGCCAACGCCATGGAGTGGGCCATGGCCTGGATCAGCAAGACCCCGCCTCCCGAGGACAAGGTGGGCTTCATGTACATGCTGGAAGGCGGCACCGACGCCAGCAACACGGACCCCTATGCCACCAAGCCCACGGAAGAGAACAGCTGGATCACCACCGGCCCCCACGTGATGGTCGTGAACGCGGGCAAACTGATGAGCGGCTACCCTGACGCCGCCGCCCCGGACACCTCGGTGCCTTACGTCATGTGGCCGGGGACGCCCTACGCCCACCTGATGATCCCGGTGGAGTGACGATCGGGGCAGACCGATCAGCCAGAGCGATGCGGACGCCCGGTCGGGCGCCCGCTCCACATCGACCCTCAAGCACAAGCCAAGGGAGGCCGACATGGACGTGTCCAACGTGGTTCGGATGCGAGTGAAGCCGGGGTTCGAGATGCAGTTCCTCGACACGCAGGCGCAGGCCCGCTCGCAGGACTGGTCAGGTTTGCGCGGCGCCTACATCGTCAGGACCGGGGAGCGCGACTTCTGCTTCGTTGGCGAATGGGACAGCATGGAGGCGATGGCGGCCAACCGGCCCGCCATGATCGCCGAACTCGACAAGGTCCGGCACATGCTGGAGGACCGAGGGGGCGGGCTCGGCGTCACCGACCCGGTCTCGGGCGAGATCGTGCTGCGGTTCAACGCCCCTCGGGCGAAGAGCCAGCCGCAGGTGGCCTGACAGGGACCGAACAGGGCCGTCCGGGAAGACCGACGAGGCCGGACCTCACTCGCCCATCACTCTCGCCCATGACCAGGGACGGGGCTCTGGTGAAGACGGCCCCGTCCCGCGCCCGCCGTCAGAGCCCGTTCACCCGCTCCAGCCAGGCGTCCTCGTCGATCACCTCGATGCCGAGTTCGGTCGCCTTGGCGAGCTTGGAGCCGGCGCCGGGGCCGGCGACGACGAGGTCGGTCTTCTTGGAGACGGAGCCGGCCACCTTGGCGCCGAGGCGTTCGGCGGTGGCCTTGGCCTCGTCGCGCGTCATGCGCTCCAGGCTGCCGGTGAAGACGACGGTCTTGCCGGCGACGGGGGAGGCGACCACCGTGGGCGCTTCCATGGGCTGCGGGGCGATCTCGTCCAGGAGCGCGTCGAGGGCTTCGCGGTTGTGCGGTTCGGCAAAGAAGTCCACCACCGCGTCGGCCACCACCTCGCCGATGCCCTCCACGGCGTTGAGTTCGGTCCAGGCCTCGCCGGCCTTGTCGGCGGCGGCGACCATGGCCTCCTCGAAATGCTCCCAGGTGCCGTAGGCGCGGGCGAGGATCTTGGCGTTGGTCTCGCCCACGTGGCGGATGCCGAGGGCGAAGATCAGGCGGTTGAGCGCGATCGCGCGCCGCGCCTCGATGGCGGCGAAGAGGTTCTTCACCGAGGTGGCGCCGAAGCCGGGGAAGTCGCGCAGGCGCTTGAAGCTCTTCGCCTCGCGCCGCTCCAGGGTGAAGATGTCGGCCGGCGTGCGGATGCGCAGTTCCGGTTCCTGGAGCGCGTGGAAGAACTCGATCTGCTTGTCGCCGAGGCCCTCGATGTCGAAGGCGTTACGGGAGGCGAAGTGCTTCAGCTTCTCCACCTGCTGGGCCGGGCAGACGAGGCCGCCGGTGCAGCGGCGGACCGCGTCGAGGCGCCCGTCGCCGCGCTCCTCGCGGACGGCGTGGCTGCCGCAGGCGGGGCACGTGGTGGGGAATATAAAGGGCGCGGAGGTCTCCGGCCGCTTGTCGACCACCACGTCGACGATCTGGGGGATCACGTCGCCGGCCCGCTGGACGATGACCGTGTCGCCGACGCGGATGTCGCGACCTTCGCGGATCGGCAGGCCGGACTGGCCGATGCCCTTGATGTAGTCCTCGTTGTGGAGCGTGGCGTTGGAGACGACGACGCCGCCCACGGTGACCGGCTCCAGCTTGGCGACCGGCGTGAGGGCGCCGGTGCGGCCGACCTGGATCTCGATGTCCTTCAGCACCGTGAAGGCCCGCTCGGCGGGAAACTTGTGGGCGGTGGCCCAGCGGGGGCTGCGGGAGCGGAAGCCCAGGCGCTCCTGGAGGGCGAGATCGTCGACCTTGTAGACGACACCGTCGATGTCGTAGTCGAGCGCCGCCCGGTCCGCCTCGATGCGGTGATAGTGGGCGATCATCTCCTCCACCGAGGCGCAGCGCACCATCAACGGGTTCACCGGAAAGCCCCAGTCGGCGAAGAGGCGCACGGTGTCGTACTGGGTGGCGGCGAGGCGGGGCATCTCGCCCCAGGCGTAGGCGAAGAAGCGCAGCGGCCTTCTGGCGGTGATCGACGGGTCGAGCTGGCGAAGGGAGCCGGCGGCGGCGTTGCGCGGGTTGGCGAACACCTTGCCGCTCTCGGCGCGCATGCGCTCGTTGAGGGCGAAGAAGTCCTGCCGGCCCATGTAGACCTCGCCTCGGATCTCCACCACGTCCGGCACGCCGGCGGGCAGCTGGTTCGGGATGTCCGCGATGGTGCGCACGTTGGCGGTGACGTTCTCGCCGGTCAGGCCGTCGCCGCGGGTGGCGGCAACCGCGAGCCGGCCGCCCTCGTAGCGGATGGAGAGGGAGAGGCCGTCGATCTTCGGCTCGGCGGTGAAGACCGGGACGGTGCCGGCCGGCAGGCCGAGGAAGCGGCGCACGCCCTCGGCGAAGTCGACCACGTCCTCGTCGGCGAAGAGGTTGTCGAGGGAGAGCATCGGCCGGGAATGGCGGATCTCGCCGAAGGCTTCCGACGGTGTAGCGCCGACCCGCCGGGACGGGCTGTCGGCGCGGACGAGGTCCGGGAAGCGGCCCTCGATGGCGAGGTTGCGGGCCCGGAGGGCGTCATACTCCGCGTCGGAGATGAGGGGAGCGTCCTCGGCGTGGTAGGCCCGGTCGTGGGTGGCGATCTCGGCCGACAGGCGGGCGAGTTCGGCTTGAGCCTCGTCCAGGGTCAGGGTGTCCACGGGCTTCAGGGCAAGCGAATTGTCCGACACGGGGGCACCTCGATCCTCTACGCCATACACGACGCGCTGCGCACCGCGACCGGTGTCGCGATCCACAACGCGATTCCGGGCGCATTCGACACCGGACCGCATGGGATCTCAAGTGCGCGTCCGAGGCTGTCAGGAGAGGGCGGCCGCCATGGCGGATCCGGCGAGGAGCGACGCGAAGAGGGCGAGGACGAGCGCGGAGGCGCGGGCGATGCGGGCGGGGGTGAGCCGCGCGCCGGCCGTGCGGGCGAGCGCCTCGCCGAAGAGCGCCCAGCCGCAGGCGACGACCCCGACGAGCGCCGCGAACACCGCCGCGTGGGCCGCTTGGGGCGGCTGGGGGAAGACCGCGAACGCGAAGACGAGCGCCTTGGGGTTCAAAAGCGTGGTGACGAAGACGCGGGCGGGGCCGATCGGCTTCGGCGTGCCGTCGAAGCTGGCACCGGCCTCGCGCCAGAGCCGCAGGGCGCACCAGGCGAGCCAGGCTCCGGCGACGATCCGGAGCGCCGACTGGAGGGTGGGCTCGGCGGCGACGGCCGGCCCGAGGGTGGTCGTCAGAAGGCCGATCGACAGGGCGTAGGCGGAGAGCTCCGCCGGCACGAGCCGCAGAGAGCGCCGGAAGCCGACGCTCGCGCCGGAGGCGGCGATGAGGGTGTTGGTCGGCCCGGGCGTGGCGAGGAGCGCGAGGACGGCGAGGGCGAAGGGGACGAGGTCGGTCATGAGCGGTGAGTAGAGCATGACGGACGCAGGGGCATTGAGGGAGCGCAAACAGGGACGAGGGGAGGGGCGTGAGGGCTGGTGTGGCGCAATGCGTGGGTGGTCCGCCTTCGCGGACCATGACGTTTGGCGGGTTGGGTGTGGGTGGTCCGCCTTCGCGGACCATGACGTTTGGCGGGCTGGGTGTGGTGGTGTGCTCTGGTCTGGCCGGACGTGGGCGATGTTGCCGCGGATGGTCCGCCTTCGCGGACCATGACGTTTGGCGGGCGTGCAGCGATCGGCCTTGTTTCGCCCTTCGCCGTCATGGTCCGCGAAGGCGGGCCACCCGCGCATTTGTCCTCGTCGGCACGAAGGCCTGCCGTCGTCGGCGTCAGGCCGCCTCGCCTCACTCTCCGGCGATCAGCTTCTCGGCGGCTTTCCGGGCTTCCTCGGTGATGCGGCTGCCGGCGAGCATGCGGGCGATCTCCTCCCGGCGGTGGAGCTGGTCGAGGGGCGAGACGCGGGTGGCGACGCGGGCGCCGTTGTCGACGGCTTCCTTGGCGATGAGGAGGTGGCTCATGGCGCGGGCGGCGACCTGGGGCGCGTGGGTGACGGAGAGCACCTGGACCGTCTCCGACAGGCGGGCGAGGCGGGTGCCGATCGCCTCGGCGACCGCGCCGCCGACGCCGGTGTCGATCTCGTCGAAGACGAGCGTCGGGGCCGAGCCCTTGTCGGCGAGCGAAACCTTGAGGGCGAGGAGAAAGCGGGACAGCTCGCCGCCGGAGGCGACCTTCATCATGGGGCCGGCGCGGGTGCCCGGGTTGGTCTGGACCCAGAACTCCACCGTGTCGACGCCGTCGGCGGTGCGCGCCTCCTTGTCGGAGGTGATCTCCACGATGAAGCGGGCGCGCTCCAGCTTCAGGGCCGGCAGTTCGGCCGCGACCGCGTCCTCCAGGTGCCGGGCCGTGACGAGGCGGCGCTTGGTGAGCTCCTCCGCGGCCGCATCATAGGCCGCGCGGGCGGTGGCGCTCTCCTTGACGAGGGCGGCGAGCTTGTCCTCGCCGGCGTCGAGGTCGGCGAGGTCGGCCGCCATGCGGGCCGCGATGACGGGCAGGTCGTCGCAGAGGACGGAATACTTGCGGGCGGCGGCGCGCAGGGCGAACAGGCGTTCCTCGGTGCGCTCCAGCTCGGCCGGGTCGTAGTCGGCGGCGCGGAGCACGGTCTCGAACTCTAGGCGGGCCTCCTCCAGCCCGTCGAGGGCGGCCGAGATGGCGGCGATCGGACGCTCGACGAGAGCGGCGAGCTCGCTCTTGCGCTCCAGGCGGCGGACGAGGGCGGCGAGCTCGGGAATGGGCGAGCCGGAGCCGTTCAGCTGTTCGTAGGCCTCGCGCAGGTCGCCGACCACCTTTTCGGCGCGCATCATGGTCTGGCGCCTCTCGGCGAGCTCGGTCTCCTCGCCGGCGACCGGGTCGAGCCTGGTCAGCTCCTCCACGGCGGCGCGCAGATAGTCGGCCTCGCGGCGGGCGGCCTCGATGCGGGCGGTGAGGTCGGCGAGCGACTTCTCGGCCTTGCGCCAGGTCCGGAAGGCGTCGGCGACGGCGGCCACCTGGGGCTCCAGGCCGCCGAAGGCGTCGATGAGGGCGCGATGGCTGGACGGGTCGACCAGGGCACGGTCGTCGTGCTGGCCGTGGATCTCCACCAGCCGGGCGCCGATCTGGCGCAGGAGGCTGGCGCTGACGGCCTGGTCGTTCGCGAAAGCGCGGGTGCGGCCGTCGGCGGTCTGGACGCGCCGGAGGATCAGGTCGCCGTCGTCGTCGATGTCGTTCTCGCGCAGGAGCGCGCGGACCGGATGGGTCGCCGGCAGGTCGAAGACGGCGGTCACCTGCCCCTGATCGGCGCCGTGGCGCACGAGACCGGCGTCGCCGCGCCCGCCGAGGGCGAGCGACATGGCGTCGAGCAGGATGGACTTGCCGGCGCCGGTCTCGCCGGTGAGCACGGTGAGGCCGCGCGCGAAGTCGATCTCCAGGCGCTCGATCAGGACGATGTCACGAATCGCCAGCGACTGCAGCATGCGGCGGGCGTGCCCCCTCGCGACGTCAGCCGAGGACCGTCTTGAACGCCTTGGAGATCCAGGACGTCCCTTCCTCGCGCGGCTCCAGGCCGTTGGTCTGCAGGAGCACGTAGGCGTCCTTGTACCAGCGGCTGTCGGGATAGTTGTGGCCGAGCACGGCGGCGGCGGTCTGCGCCTCGTTGACGACGCCCATGGCGAAATAGGCCTCGGTGAGGCGCATCAGCGCCTCTTCCACGTGACGGGTGGTCTGGTAGTTGGTGACCACCGTCTTGAAGCGGTTGATCGCGCCGATGTACTCGCGCCGGTTCAGATAGTAGCGCCCGGTCTCCATCTCCTTGGCGGCGAGCTGGTCCTTGGCGATGTCGATTTTCTTCTGACCCTCGGCGGCGTAGGGGCTCTCCGGATAGCGCTGGACCAGTTCGGTCATCGCCTCCAGGGCCTTGTTGGTCATCGCCTGGTCGCGGGTCACGTCCGGCATCTGGTTGAAGTAGGACTGGCCGACGAGGAACTGGGCGTAGGCGGCGTCCTCGGAGCCCGGGTAGAGCGTCACGTAGCGGCGGGCCGAGATGATGGCGTCGTCGTAGGAGCCGCGCGTGTAGTTCGTGTAGGCGGACATGATGAGCGCCTTGCGGGCCCATTCCGAATAGGGGTGCTGCTTGTCGACCTCGTCGAACCGCTCGGTCGCCTGGCTGTAGCTGCCTTCCTTTAGGTAGAAGATGCCCTCGTTGTAGAGCTTCTCCGCCGGGATCTCCACGAAGGGCTCCAGCGGATCGTCGGACGAGCAGGCGGCAAGACCCGAAAGGCTCGCCAGTGCGACGGCGACCACGGCGGAACGAAGGAACGACTGCCTCATGAAGACCCCATGCCGGAGACGGGCGGACCGGGCCGACCCGGTGACTCGCTGCCGATCCGTTGCTTGAACCCGTGCGGTTCTAGCGCAAAGTTTTCCCATGCGCTACGGACCGCCCCTCTTCCATGACGATTAAGGCGGAGCGGCGGCAACCGACGGAGATTCAGGCCTTCGCGGGCGAAAGCGCCGGAACCGCGACGGACAGGCCGCCGGCGGTTTCCACGTGCCGGGTCTCGCCGACCACCTCGAAGGCGGTCTCGTCGGCGAACAGGGCCTTCAGCACCAGCCAGTTCATCTTGTGGCCGCCCTTGTAGGAGCGGAAGTGGCCGATGAAGGGCAGGCCGGCGAGCGCCAGGTCGCCGACGGCGTCGAGCGTCTTGTGGCGGACGAACTCGTCGGCGAAGCGAAGGCCTTCCGGGTTCAGGACCCGGTCGTCCCCGATCGCCACGGAGTTCTCCAGCGAGGACCCGAGGGCGAAGCCGAGCGTCCAGAGCTTCTCCACGTCGCGCATGAAGCCGAAGGTCCGGGCGCGGGCGATCTCGCGGCGGAATGCCGCCGGCGACAGGTCGAGCACGTAGGACTGGCGGCCGATCAGCGGGTTGGCGAAGTCGATGGTGACGTCGTAGCGGGTGCCTTCGAACGGCAGGAGTTCCGCGTAGGCGTCGCCCGCCTCCACGCGCACGGGCTTCAGGATCCGGATGGCCTTACGCGGCGCCTTCAGGGTGACGACGCGCGCGTCCTGGATCGCCGCCACGAAGGCCGCCGAACAGCCGTCGATGATGGGCATCTCCGGGCCGTCGATCTCGACCACCGCGTTGTCGACCGCCATGGCGGCGAAGGCGGCCATCAGGTGCTCGATGGTCGCGACGGTGAGGCCTTCCGCGCCGATGACGGTGCAGAGTTCGGTCGCCACCACGTGGTCGAAGCGGGCTGGGATCTCCACCTCCGCGCCGGTCGGGGCGGTGCGGACGAACACGATGCCGCGATCGGCTTCGGCGGGAGACAGGATGATGGACGCCGGCTTGCCCGAATGAACGCCCACGCCCGTCAGGGTCACGCGACGGGAGAGGGTGGTCTGCTTGCCGAGGATTTTACGCATCGGTGGGATCTGTCTTCTTGTCGTGGCGTCGCCCGAGCGGGCATCCGAACCGTCGTTGCGGCGGCTGGTACTCATTTCCGGGGAGATTCGCCACCCGCCGCCCCCGCGGCGGGTGGCCGGGATTCCCTCCCGTATCTCGTCGGCGACTGCCGGCACGGGCCCCGAGGCGCCCGTTTACTCTCAACCGTGATTAATCACGGCCGTTGCGCCGGCGCTAATCAAGGTTTGTTACCGAATCTTACGCGGCAACCGGCGGCTGCGCGGCCCATCCCGAAAGGCTGCCCGCGGCCGCTTTTCGAAGCTCGGCCGGAAGCGGCGCGGCGCCAGGCGCGCCCCGGTTCAGAGCGGTTCCGTGGCTTCGATCAGGAAGGCCCGGTCGGCGTCGTCGAGGTGCGGCGCGACGGTCTCCCGCACGGCCTGGTGGTAGGCGTCGAGCCAGGCCCGCTCCTCGGCCGAGAGGAGCGAGGGCTCGATCAGGCGGCGGTCGATGGGCGCGAAGGTGATCGTCTCGAATCCCATCATGGGCCGGTCGCCGCCCTCGACGGGCGTCGGCTCGGTGACGACGATCAGGTTCTCGATCCGGATGCCGAACGCGCCTTCCTTGTAGAAGCCGGGCTCGTTGGAGAGGATCATGCCCGGCTCCAGGGCGACGCCGCCGGTCTTGGAGATGCGCTGCGGCCCCTCGTGCACCGACAGGTAGACGCCGACGCCGTGGCCGGTGCCGTGGTCGAAGTCGAGGCCGGCGTCCCAGAGCGCCTGGCGGGCGAGGATATCCAGGTGCGCGCCGGTGGTGCCCTTCGGGAAGCGCGCCCGGGCGATGCGGATGTGGCCCTTGAGGACGCGCGTGTTGCGGTCGCGCATCTCCTCGGTCGGCACGCCGACCACGAGGGTGCGGGTGATGTCCGTGGTGCCGTCCTCATACTGGGCGCCGCTGTCGACCAGATAGATCTCGCCGGTGCGGATCGGCCGGTTGGTGGCAGTCGAGACCCGGTAGTGGGGGAGGGCGGCGTTCGGGCCGGCGCCCGAGATGGTCTCGAAGGAGATGTCCTTGAGGGCGCCGGTCTCGGCGCGGAAGCGCTCCAGCGCCTCGGCCGCCGCGATCTCGTCGAGGCCGCCCTTCGGGGCCTCCCGGTCGAACCAGGCGAGGAAGCGCGTGAAGGCGACCGCGTCGCGCCGGTGGGCGCCACGGGTGGCGGCGAGTTCGGCGGGGGTCTTGCGAGCCTTCGGCAGGACCACCGGGTCGCGCCCGTCCACCACGGCGCCGCCGGTGTCGGCGACCAGGGCGGCGATGCGGGCGGCGGCGGTGGAGCGGTCGATCAGCACGCGCGCGTTGGCGCGGCCGAGCTTTTCGAGGGCGGGCTCGAAGGCGACCGGCTCGAAGATCTCCGCCGCCTCGGCGAGCGTGTGGCGAACCTCGTTGGAGAGCTTGCGGCCGTCGATGAAGAGCGAGGGCTTGCCGTCCTTCGGGACCACCGCGAAGGAGAGCGGCAGGGGGGTGTGCGGCACGTCCGCGCCGCGGATGTTGAGGAGCCAGGCGATGGAATCGGGCTGCGTCAGCACGGCGGCGTCCGCGCCGGCGTCGGCCACCGCCTTGGCGATGCGCGCGACCTTGGCGGCGCGGGCCTCGCCGGCGAGGGCTTCCGGATAGAGCGTGACGGCGCCGAGCGGGGGCGCCGGCCGGTCGTCCCAGACGGCGTCGACCGGGTTGTCGCCGACGGGAACGAGTTCGGCGCCGGCCTCCTTGAGGGCCTTCTCGAACCGCTCCGCCTCGGCGGCGGTGTGGAGCCACGGGTCGAACCCGATCCGCGCACCCTTCGGCACGGCCGTCTTCAGGACGGTGGACGGCGGCTCGTCGATCAGGTGGCGCGGCGTGAAGGCGGCGGTGTCCACCTGGGCGCGGACCTGCACGGTGTAGCGGCCGTCGACGAAGATGGACGCCTGATCCTTCAGCACCACGCAGAGGCCGGCAGAGCCGGTGAAGCCGGTGAGCCAGGCGAGCCGGCGGGCGGCGGCGGGGATGTATTCGCCCTGATGCTCGTCCGCGAGCGGGACCAGGAATCCGTCGAGCCCCCGCCGGGCGAGCTCCGCCCGCAGGAGCGCGAGCCGCGCCGGACCGGTGGACGGGTCGCTGAGGGTGTCGAAGGTCTGGAACATCGGGGCACTCCGGGCGGGCGGGACGGACGGGAGATGAGACGGGGAGACGGGCGGGGCGTCAAGGCGGGGGGTGACGCCACCTTCCGGCCGTCATGGTCCGCGCAGGCTACGGCTGTCCGTTCGGCGGCATCGGACGGGAAAGGGCGTAGATGGTCCGCCTGCGCGGACCGTGACGGCCGGGGGCGAGGCTGTGCCGGCGCCCCGCGCCTATCCGCGCCGCTCCAGGACCAGCGTCGTCCAGCCTTCCTTCGGGACGGTGAAGAGGCGGGTGAAGCCGGCGGAGCGGTAGGTGGCGAGCACCGACGGGGCCTGGGTGGACAGGATGCCGGACAGGACCACGACGGCGCGCGGCGAGGTGTGGGCGAAGACCTTGGGGGCGAGCGCCTTCAGCGGATCGGCGAGGATGTTGGCGACCACCAGGTCGAAGGTGCCGCGGAGCGCCGCATGGTCGAGGCCGGCGGCGGTGACGGCGGTGACGAGCGACGGCACGCCGTTGAGGCGAGCGTTGTCGGCGGCTGTGACCACGGAGATCGGGTCGATGTCGCTGGCGATGACGCGCCGGCGCGTCATTTTGGCGACCGCGATGGCGAGGACGCCGGTGCCGGTGCCGAGGTCGAGCGCGCGCGGGAAGCGATACGCGGGCAGGAGGCGGGAGAGCGCGACGAGACAGCCCCAGGTGGTCGGATGGTGGCCGGTGCCGAAGGCCTGCGCGGCCTCGATCTCCAGGCCGATCAGGCCGGCGGGGAGCTTGTCCCGGTCGTGCGCGCCGTGGACGACGAAGCGCCCGGCGACCACGGGCTTCAGGCCCTCCAGGGACAGCTTCACCCAATCCTCGTCGGGCGTCTCGAACACCGTGACGGGGGCGCCGAAGCCGTCCGCGCCGAGGATGTCGAGCACGCGCGTGCGGACGGTCTCGGCGTCGTCGCCGAAGATCCAGGCGTCCACCGCCCAGCCGTCCGGCACCTCGAACCAGGAGACGGGCGCGCCCTCGTCTTCGAGCGCCGCGTCGAGGAGGCGCGCGATGCGCTCGGATTCCTCGCGGTCGGCGCGGATCTGGACCTGGTACTGGCGCATGGAGGCTCCGGCGGTGTTGCGTCGGCCGGTGGTTTAGGCGCGGGGGCGAGGGGAGGCAAGGGGGGGCGGTGTGGGGAGGGAGGGGCGACGCGCGGTGGCGGTTTCGCCCTCAGCCGCGCTGAGCCGTTCGCCGTCATCCCGGCGACCGCCGGGATCCAGCGGGTGGAGAGGCCCGCACGACGGTTGCCGGCCCGGGTTTGTCGGTGCGACTGGCGCGACGATCGGATGGATCCCGGCCTTCGCCGGGATGACGGGTTTCGGGGGTCAGAGGTCGGCGCAGGCCGACAGGTGTCTCACCCTCCGCCGTCGTGGTCCGCCCTGAACCGCCGGTGGTGGGGACCGTCGTGGTCCGGGATGAACCAGCCGGTGGAGGGGACCGTCGCCCCCTCAGTCCTTGCGTTCCACGAAGCTGTCGACCACGCGTTTCTGGCCGGCCTTGTCGAATTCCACGGTCAGCTTGTTGCCGTCCACGGCGGAGACGATGCCGTAGCCGAACTTGACGTGGAAGATGCGCTCGCCGGTCTTGAACTTGGGCTCGCCGCCGATGACCGACTTGGCGATGAGCTCGCCCTCGATCACCCGGGCGTTGCCGGCGGTGTAGGGGGAGCCGGGGGAGGCGAAGCCGCGCTGGGAACCGGCGGCGGCGCGGTTCTTCTGGGCGCGCTGCCAGCCGGGCGTCTCGTAGGACGAGGCGAAGCGTTCCACCTGGTCGAACCGGGACTGGCCGTAGGGGTTCTGGCGCCCGAAGCCGCCGCCGAGCGCACCGCCGCCGCGGGCCGCGTAGCTGGAATAGCCGCCGTAGTTGGACTGGCTCTCGCTGACGTGGACGTGCGGCTCGGGCAATTCGTCGAGGAAGCGGGACGGCAGGCTCGACTGCCAGGACCCGTGGATGCGCCGGTTGGCGGCGAACCAGATCAGGCAGTGCTTCTTCGCCCGCGTGATGCCCACGTAGGCGAGCCGGCGCTCCTCCTCCAGGCCCGAGCGGCCGCCCTCGTCGAGGGCGCGCTGGTGGGGGAAGAGGCCTTCCTCCCAGCCCGGCAGGAACACGGTGTCGAACTCCAGGCCCTTGGCCGAGTGGAGCGTCATGATCGAGACCGCCTCGTCGGAGGCGTTGTTGTCCCGGTCCATGACGAGGGAGATGTGCTCCAGGAAGCCCGCCATGGAGTCGAAGTCCTCCATGGAGCGGATCAGCTCCTTCAGGTTCTCCAGCCGGCCCGGCGCCTCGGCCGAGCGGTCGTTCTGCCACATGGCCGTGTAGCCGCTCTCCTCCAGGATGAGTTCGGCGAGTTCGGTGTGCTTCAGGGCGTCGAGCTGGTTGCGCCAGCGGTCGACGCTCTCGATGAAGTCGCGGAGCGCGAGGCGGATCTTGCCCTTGAACTCCTCGGTGGCGATCAGCTGGCGCACGGCCTCCGACAGCGGCACCCGGTTGGCGCGCGCATAGTCGTGCAGCACCTTCACGGTGGCGTCGCCGAGGCCGCGGCGGGGGGTGTTGATGATGCGCTCGAAGGCGAGGTCGTCGGCGGGCTGGCTGACCAGCCGGAAATAGGCGAGGGCGTCCCGGATCTCCTGGCGCTCGTAGAAGCGCGGACCGCCGATCACCCGGTAGGGCATGCCCATGGTGATGAAGCGGTCCTCGAACTCGCGCATCTGGAAGGAAGCGCGCACCAGGATGGCCACCTCGTTGAGGTTCACGCCCTTGCGCTGGAAACGTTCGATCTCCTCGCCGATGGAGCGGGCCTCCTCCTCCGAATCCCAGGCGGAGGCGACGTTCAC
The DNA here is from genome assembly GCF_013839525.1 of Chthonobacter rhizosphaerae. GTDB lineage: Bacteria > Pseudomonadota > Alphaproteobacteria > Rhizobiales > Pleomorphomonadaceae > Chthonobacter > Chthonobacter rhizosphaerae. The sequence continues at coordinate 175,927 of NZ_JACDIS010000007.1, read as the reverse complement.
CTTGGCGTCGTCCGGGCCCTCCTCGGCGTCGGTGAAGAGCGTCTTGCCGAGGCGGGCCTCGTTGTGGGCGATGAGGTGGGAGGCGGCGGCCAGGATGTGGCTGGTGGAGCGGTAGTTGCGCTCCAGCCGGATCACCTTGGCGCCCGGGAAGTCGCGCTCGTAGCGCAGGATGTTGTCCACCTCCGCGCCGCGCCAGCCGTAGATGGACTGGTCGTCGTCGCCGACGCAGCAGATGTTGCGGGCGCCCCGGGCGAGCAGGCGCAGCCAGAGGTACTGGACGACGTTGGTGTCCTGGTACTCGTCGACGAGGATGTACTTGAACCGCCGGTGATAGTCGGCGAGGACGTCCGGATTGTCGCGCAGGATGCAGAGCGTCTCCAGGAGGAGGTCGCCGAAGTCGCACGCGTTCAGGACCTTCAGGCGGGCCTGATAGGCGGCGTATAGCTCCCGGCCCTTGCCGTTGACGTAGGCCCGGGCCTCGCCCTCCGGGATGTCGGCCGGGCGCTGGCCCTTGTTCTTCCAGCCGTCGATGGCGGAGGCGAGCTGGCGCGCCGGCCAGCGCTTCTCGTCGATGCCCTCGGCGACGATGAGCTGCTTCATGAGGCGCAGCTGGTCGTCGGTGTCCAGGATGGTGAAGTCGGAGCGGAGGTCGGCGAGCTCCGCGTGCCGGCGCAGCATCTTGACGCCGATGGAGTGGAAGGTGCCGAGCCAGGGCATGCCCTCCACCGTGCCGCCGACGAAGCGGCCGATGCGCTCCTTCATCTCGCGCGCCGCCTTGTTGGTGAAGGTGACGGCGAGGATTTCCGACGGAAACGCCCGGCGGGTGGCGAGGATGTGGGCGATGCGGGTGGTGAGCACGCGCGTCTTGCCCGTGCCGGCGCCGGCCAGGACCAGCACCGGTCCGTCGAGGGCCTCGACCGCCTCGCGCTGCTCCGGATTGAGGCCCTGGAGGTAACCGCCGGCCGGCGGCGCGGCGGCCGCCATGGCGCGGGCGGCGATGCCGCCGGAGCGGGGAGAGGGGTCCTGCACGGCGGGCTCGATGTGATTCTGCTTCGGCTGCATGGGGGAACAATAGAGCAACGGTCGATCCGGAGCGAGGGGCGGCGGATGCTTTTCGGCCAACCGGCCGGAACGGCCCCGGGGGCGTGGCGGACCGGTGGGCGCGCTCCGGCCGGCCGGGGTCAGCGGTGGCGCTCGGCGAAGTCGGCCGCCATGGCGTCGTTGAGCGCCCGCAGCGCCGACACGTGGGAAGCCCAGCCGACGATCCGCTCCGGATCGTCGCCCTCGGCGACGGCGAGATCGGCGCGGCCGGAGAAGTCGAAAAGCTTCAGCGCGTGGGCGAGCGTGTCGCCCGGGGCGAGCAGGGAGTCGCTCGGATAGTCGGCCGGCAGCTTCGCCTTCGGCAGGGCGGGCGTCATGAAGGCGGCGACCTTGAGGGTGCGCATCAGGTGCCGCTGCGGGCCGCTCTGGAGGAGGATGCCGCGCATCTCCAGCTGCCACTGGATGAGCGAGCGCCCGTGGAGCGCCTGGTTGGTGGCGGTGGCGATGGCGACGGTCAGGAGGAGCGCGATGGAGAGCTGGAACCCGCCGGTGAGTTCGAACACCATCACGGCGGTGGAGACCGGCGCGCCGAGCACGGCGGCGGCCACGGCGCCCATCCCGAGGATGGCGTAGAGCGGCTGGGGCGAGGCGAGGTCTGGCGCGACGGAGGCGGCGACCGCCCCGAAGGCGCTGCCGGTGAGCGCACCGAGGTAGAGCGACGGGAAGACGATGCCGCCGCCGAAGCGGGACGCGAGGGTGATGGCGGTCGCGATCATCTTGGCGGCGAGGATGAGGAGGAGCCCGAGGAAGACGCCGTCCGTGTGGAGGGCGCGGTCCATGGCCTCCGCCCCGATGCCGAGCACCTCCGGCATGGCGACCCCGATGGCGCCGACCAGGAGGCCGCCCGCCACCGGGCGGCACCAGAGCGGCATCGGCACCTTGCGGGCCATCACGTCGGTGCCGACCAGGGTCCACTGGAACAGGACGGCCACCACACCGGCGGCGAGGCCGAGGATCGCGAAAGCCGGGAACTCGGAATAGGACTCGATGGCGATCGGGTCGATGTCGAAGATCACCGCCTCGCCGAAGAGGAGACGCGCCGGGATGACGGCGGTGGTGGCGGCGATGACGGTGGGCACGAAGGCGGTCAGCCCGTAGTGGCCGAGGATCACCTCGTGGGCGAACAGCACCCCGGCGATGGGGGTGTTGAACGACCCCGCGATGGCGCTGGCGGCGCCGGCGGCGAGGAGCACGCGTTCCTGCCCGCTGCCGAGGCCGCGCCATTCGCCGAGCTTGGTGGCGATCACGCCGCCGAGGTGGACGATCGGGCCCTCGCGGCCGGCGCTCGCCCCGGCGCCCAGCGACACGATGGTGGCGAAGGCGCTGCCGACGCCGGGCCAGAAGGCCAGAACGGGCTTGCCGGAGGCGCGCGCCTCCACCACGTCGGCGAGGCCGGCGGTACGCTGGCCGGGGTGGACGCGCTGGAGATAGAGGCCGACCACGAGGCCGCCCACCGTCGGGCCGGCGATCACCACCCACCAGGGCGCGGCCGCTGCCACGTCCAGCATGTGGTCGGACGTGGTGCCGAGCCAGAGCCACTGCACCCAGCCGACGCCGTAGTGGAAGAGGATGGTCGCACCCGACACGGCCAGCCCCACCACGAACGCGAGCAGCCACAGGAGCGGCTGGCGCGTGCCGATGAAGGCCGTGAGATGCACGCCGACGGACCGGCGGAAGAGATCGTCTAAAGGGGTCATGCGGGACGACCGGTGGGCGGACAGGGAGGCCGGCGCCGCCCGCATGGGCACCAGGTGCGGACTTTGGGCCGGCAGGCTTCGGGTGGACGGCTTGAGGGCGGCAGGCTTGAGGCGGGGGCAGGCTTCTTATGGCGGAGGTCCGGCTCGCGCCGGCGAGGAGCGATCCCGTCCGACGCGTCGGCGTTCGCGCGGACCGTTCCGCCGGAACGCCCCGTCGACCCGCCGGGTGTTCAGGGTGCGATCGGGCCGGTGGCGTCGCCCGAGGCGCCGACGCGCGTGGACGGGACGCCGGCGTCGGCGAGAAAGCGCTGGACGCTGTCCGGGCCGATCAGGTGGGCCGCGCCGACCGCCACGAAATGCGTGCCGGCGCCGCCGTCCATGACGGCCTTGATGGTGTCCGCCATGCTGGCGTTCCGCCGGGTGACGAGGGTGTCGTAGACCTCCGGGCCCATCTGGCGGATCTCGTCGAGGGCGCGGGTCTCCAGCGTGTGGGTGTCGCCGGAGACCCAGGCGGCCGCCACCGTGTCGAAATAGTCGGACGATCGGGATGCCTCGTCGACGGAGGCGCGCAGGACCGAGAGCTCCGCTTCCGGAGACAGCCCCGCGAAGAGGGCGAACTGGCCGGCGCTCGTCTCGAAGCCGCGCACGGGCTTGCCGGTGCGGGTGGCGAGGCGGGCGAAGACGGCGTCCGGCCCGGTGCTGACGTAGCCGGCCCGCTGCAGGGCCTTGCGGGCGATCATCACCGAGGCGAGCCAGGGACGCATGGGCTCCAGGGTGGCGAACGGGATGTCCAGCTCGGCGGCCGCCTCCTTGACGCGGGCGAGGTCCGCCGGGTCCAGGGCGGCGGAAAGCGGGCGCTCCGGGCGGGTGCCGAGGCTCATCACGCCGGCGCCGCCGCCGGCGGTGGTCAGGTCCACCTCCAGCCAGAGGTCGTCGCTCTCCAGGAAGGCGTTCATGGTCTCCTCGTGCTCCCAGCCGACGCCGCTGCGCAGCACGTGGAAGGTGCCGAAGAGATAGACGGTGCTGTCGGCGTCGCGCGCCATCCAGAGCGCGGGCGTCGCCGCCGCGGGGGCGAGCGTGCCCGCGAGGGCGGACAGCGCCAGAACGAAGCCGCCGAGCGCCCGGACGAGGGTGCTTCGGCGCGACCGGCCGTCGGCTTTCATGGCTTCCTCCGCCTCCTTAGCCTTATCCTCAAAAGATACATCGCTTTTCACCGGACCGCCGTCAAAGGTTTTGGCGGCCGGGCAAGGGTTTGATAGGGTCGCAGGCGGCGCCGCAGGGAAACGTTTCCCAGGCCGCCGGCCCGGCGCCGCGATGGCGATCGGCGCGGCGGCCGCAAGGCGGGCCTCGGCCAGACCGAAAGGGTTGACCCATGGGGACAGTCACGCGCCTCGTCCGCAACGAGACCGGCATCGGCGTCGTCCTCGAAACGCTCGCCGACCTGTTCGGCGACCGCTTCAGCAGCGCTCTATCGGTTCGCGAGCAGCATGGCCATACGACGACCCGGATCGAGAACCAGCCGCCCGACGGAGTGGTGTTCGCCACCACCAACGAGGAGGTGGCGACCGTGGTTCGCCTGTGCGCCGCGAACGGCGTGCCGGTGATTCCGTTCGGCACCGGCACGTCGCTGGAAGGGCACGTGAACGCGCCGGCCGGGGGCATCTCGATCGACCTGTCGCGGATGGACCGGATCCTCGCCGTGCGGCCGGAGGACCTGGACTGCACCGTGCAGGCGGGCGTGACCCGCAAGCGGCTGAACGAGACGCTGCGCGACACCGGCCTGTTCTTCCCGATCGACCCGGGCGCCGACGCCTCCATCGGCGGCATGGCGGCGACCCGCGCCTCGGGCACCAATGCGGTCCGCTACGGCACCATGAAGGACGCGGTGCTCGCCCTCACGGTGGTGACGCCGGACGGCGAGATCGTCCGCACGGGCACGCGGGCGCGCAAGTCGTCGGCGGGCTACGACCTGACGCGGCTGATGGTGGGCTCGGAGGGGACGCTCGGCGTCATCACCGAAATCACCTTGCGCCTCCACGGCATTCCGGAGGAGATCGCCGGCGGCGTCTGCCCCTTCCCGAGCATCGAGGCGGCCTGCGAGACGGTGATCACCACCATCCAGGCGGGCATCCCGATCGCCCGGATCGAGCTTCTGGACGCCCTCCAGGTGAAGGCCGTGAACGCCTATTCCAAGCTCGGCCTCGCCGAGACGCCGACGCTTTTCGTGGAGTTCCACGGCACCAAGGCGGGCGTCGCCGAGCAGATGGAGATCTTCGACGCCATCGCGGCCGACTTCGGCGGCGGTCCGGCGGCCTTCGCCACCAAGGCGGAGGAGCGCACGCGGCTGTGGCAGGCCCGGCACGACGCCTATTGGGCGTCCGTCGGCCTGGTGCCGGGGTGGAAGGGGACGTCGACGGACGTCTGCGTCCCGATCTCCCAGCTGGCCGCCTGCGTGACCGCGACCCAGGAGGACATCGCGGCCTCCGGTCTGATCGCGCCGATCGTCGGCCACGTGGGCGACGGCAACTTCCATGTGCTGGTGCTCGCCGACCCGGCGGACGCGGCCATGAACGAAACGGTGGACGCCTTCATCGGACGGCTCAACGAGCGGGCGATCGCCATGGGCGGCACGTGCACGGGCGAGCACGGCGTGGGGCAAGGAAAGATCGCGTATCTTCCGGCCGAGCACGGCGGCGCGCTGGAGCTGATGCGGGCGATCAAGCGGGCGATCGATCCGCACGCCATCATGAACCCCGGAAAGATCCTGGCGCCCTGACCCCAATGGGACAGCGGCGCCGTCCGGCGCCGCGACGCGCCGGATGAGGACCACGGAGACAGGACCCTGAACTCGATTTACTTCAGCGTCGGTCTGGCCATCATCCTGGCGCTCCTGGTGGCGCTGGTCGGACCGCTGTTCGTGGACTGGACCGCCTATCGGGCCACGTTCGAGCAGCAGGCGACGGAAATCCTCGGCCATCCGGTGCGCGTCACCGGAACGGCGGACGCGTCCATCCTGCCGGTGCCGACGCTCGCCTTCACCGACGTGATCATCGGCGCGCCGGACAGCCCGATCATGACGGTGGCCCGATTCGACCTGGAGGTGGAGCTGTTCCCGCTCCTCTCCGGCGAGGTGCGCGTCACCCAGATGCATCTGGCCGAGCCGGAGCTGACGGTGCGGGTGTCGGAGGAGGGCGCCTTCGAGTGGATCGCCGCCAAGGCGCGCGTGCCGACCGACCCGCGGAAGGTGGTGCTCGACCGGGTGGACATCGTCGGCGGCCGGATCACGATCGCGGATCGGCGGCACGACAGGCCGCTGCAGATCTCCGACGTCAATGCTGTGCTCGACGCCCGCTCGCTGATCGGCCCCTACAAGCTCGACGGGTCGGCCATGGTGGGCGACGACCGGGTCATGATGCGCGTCTCGACGGGAGAGGTGGACGCCGCCGGCGCGGTGGTGGTGAAGGGCGCCTTCACGCCCGTGAACCGGCCCGTGGCGATCTCGATCGACGGGCGGGCGCGGGTGGAGGCCAACGAACCGAAGTTTGCCGGCACCCTCCGGCTGGACCGGGCGGTGGAGAAGGGCGACCCCGCCGAGGCCGCGACGCCCTGGTCGGTGACCGCGACCGTGGAGGCGGACGCCTCGCGCACCGTGGCCAAGCAGCTGGAATATCATTACGGGCCTGAGGACCGGCCGTTCACCGTTTCCGGGTCGGCCTCGCTCGACTATGCCTACGAGCCCCTGTTCGACGCGGTGCTGTCGGCCCGCCAGATCGACCTCGACCGCACGCTGGGCGAGGGTCCCGACAAGCCGGTGTCGTTCGACACCGTGCTGGCGGCGCTCTCGGCCGGCCTCCGGGAGATGCCGGCGCCGCCGGTGCCGACCCGCGTCGGCCTGGACATTCCGGGCATCGTGGTGGGCGCGAGCATCGTCCAGTCGGTCCGGCTCGACGCGTCGAGCACGGCCGACGGCTGGATGATGGAGACGGTGGAAGCCGTGCTGCCGGGCCGTTCGACGCTGCGCGCGCGGGGGCCGCTGGTCACCCGTCCGGTGCTCTCCTTCGAGGGCGACGTGGTGGTGGCCTCCGAACAGCCCGCCACCCTGGTGGCCTGGTGGCACCCGGGCCGGAAGCCGACGACGCTGCAGGCCTTCTCCGCCCAGATGGGCATGTCGGCCTCGGAGGCGGGCCTCCGGCTCGACAACCTGGACGCCACCGTGGGCGGCGCGTCGATCCGCGGCACGGCCGCCTACACGCCGCCGCACGCGAACCGCACCGCGCGGGTCGCGCTGTCGCTGACGGCCGACAGAGTGGCCGTGGAGCAGGTGCAGGCGATGGCCGCCCTCGCGGCGAGCGACGACGGCCGCACGCCGTTCGCCGACGCGGAGCTGGACCTGGAGCTTTCGGCCGGCGCCCTGACGGCCGGCGACGCGGTGGCCGAGGGCGTGGACGTGCGGGCCGCGCTCACGGACGGAACGCTCGCGATCGACCGGCTCTCGGTCGCCAATCTGGCCGGCGCGCGGCTGTCCGCCGCCGGGCGAGTCACCGATCTCGCCACCACGCCGGACGGCTCGATCCAAGCCCGCGTGTCGGCGGAAACCTTCGACGGCGTGACGGCGCTGGTGCGGGCGCTGATGCCCCAGTCGGACCTCGCCGACGCGCTCCAGACCGCCGGACCGGTGCTGGCCCCGGCCGCCCTGGAGGCGACCGTGGAGGCCCGGGCGGCGGCGGACGCCACCGCGCTCACGGTCCGCCTGTCGGGAACGGCCGGAGGATCGATCCTCGACGGATCGCTCGCCTTCGACGGCCGGGTGGACCGGTGGGAGACCGGCACGGTGGACCTGTACGCGAGCGCGGAAGGGCCGAACGGCGCCCGGCTGATGCGCCAGCTCGGCTTCGACGTGCCGGACCGGGGCGGACCCGGCGCCGGCCGCGTCACCGTGGAAGCCAAGGGCACGCCGGAGGCCGGGCTCGCGCTCGTCGGTCGCGGCTCCCTCGGCGCCACGGAGGCGTCGGTCGATGGCACCTTGCGGCTACCCCGGGCGGCGCCGGCGGCCGCCGATCTCGCTGTCCGGTTGAAAAGCGACGACGTAGGGCCGATCCTGGCGCTCAGCGGCAATCTGATGGCCGATCTTCTCGGCTCCATGCCGATCGACGCCTCCGCCGACGTGGCGGTGGTTGGGGCGAAGGCGACCGTCTCGGGGATCACCGGCACCCTCGACGGCGAGCCGATCGCCGGCGACCTGACGACCGACTTCACCGGCGCGACGCCGCGCGTGACCGGGCAACTGGCGCTCCGGTCCGCCACGCTGGAGGGGCTCGGCGAGCTCGCCCTCGGGGCGGGCACGCTCGCCATGCCGTTCGAGACGAGCCGCAACCCATGGCCGGAGGCCCCGTTCGGGGTGGGCGCTCTCGACGGGGTGGACACCGACGTGGCGCTGGCGTTGGAGCGGCTGGAGCTGACGCCGACGGTGGCGGCCGACGGGGTCGCCCTCGCGATCCGCAACGGCGCGAGCGGCCTCGCCTTCGACGGGATCTCCGGCCGGATCGCCGGCGGGACCCTCACCGGCAGCGTGGTGGTGAAGCGCGACCTGGAGGGACAGGCGGCGGTGGACGCCACCTTCAAGCTGGACGGCGCGCCGGTCGACGCCTTCGCGTGGCGGCGGGGCGACCGGCCCGTGGTGACCGGCCGGCTGGGCGTGGACCTCGACCTGCAGGCGAACGGCCGTACGGTGACCGGGCTCGTGTCGTCGTTGTCGGGCGGCGGCGCGATCCGGGTGGAGGACGGCGTGATCCGGTCCATGAACCCGAGCGCCTTCGGGGCGGTGATCCGGGCGGCCGACGCGGACCTCGACCTCAACGACGACGAGATCCGCCAAGTCTTCACAGCCAACATCGACGCCGGAGACCTGCCGTTCGAGCGCCTGGAAGGCGCCTTCACCCTGTCGTCCGGCACGCTCCGGGCGCCGAACCTGGTGGTCTCGTCCGGCACGGCGACCACCAGCGGGTCGGCCGTGCTCGACCTGCCGCGCTGGCGGCTGGAAAGCGACTGGCAGCTCGCCGTCGATCCGGGCGCGGACGCGGTGGCCGGGGCGGTGCCCCAGGTCGCGCTTCTGTTCCGCGGGCCGATCGACGACCCGTCCCGCACCGTGGACGTGACGTCCTTCACGGCATTCCTGACGCTCCGCGCCTTCGAGGCGGAGGTGGAGCGGGTGGAGGTCATGCAGGCGGACATCCAGGAACGTGAACTCCTGCGCCGGACCCTGCAGCGCAGCGAGGACGCGGCGGTCCGTCGCCGACGCGCCGAGGAGGCGGCCGCGCGCCGGGCCGCCGAGGAGGCCGCCGCGCGGCAGGCCGCCGAGGCCGAGGCTCTGCGCCGCGCCGCCGAGGACGCAGCCCGCCGGGCCGTCGAGGACCCGGGTCGCCGGTCCGACACCGGCGGGGCTCCCGCGCCTCCGGCCGGCGCCTCACCGACGACGCAGGACGGCGCGGCGCTCGGCAACGAGGACGACGGCGAGTTCGCGGACGCCATCCGGCGCAAGCTGGAAGCCCTGCGCGACGAGCGCCTCCGCCAGGACGGCACCCTGCAGCCGCTGCCGCAGTCCACGGTGGGCCCACCGCCCGGCGCGGCCTTCCTGCCGGGGCAGCCGCTGGACCTGACGCTGCCCTGAGAGGGCGGGACGGACGGCGGCGCGCCGGTCCATCGGGACGGCTGCGGGAGCGGGTCAGCACAATGTGAAGCGCGCTCCGCCAGCTGGCATCTACAGACGATGAAGTGAACCGCGCCCTCTCGGCCGGACGACGACCGACGTCCTGCGGATGCCATAGGGTTGTTGGCTTGGCAGGCGCACAAACATCGTTGCCGAGCGCAATTTACATGGCTGATCTCTAACCGAAAGGCGTAGACATACGCCTCTGGAATACTCGATCGGGCAACTTGCCCGGCTTCGCAGACAACCCGACAGTCAGATCACGTTGGGACGTGGCCATCGACGATCAAACGATGCTCGGAACGCGCGGTGCAAGTTTTACGATTTGCCGCCAGAAGATCTGCTTCATGTTTCTGGGCGACCGATGCTTCAGCGAACGGTTTTCGTCGCATCGATCGTAAGAAAGATCGTCTACATTACAATATCTATCAGCTTACTGCTAAATTGTTTCCAAACTGATCCGGCTGACCGCATCATCATGAGTAGATTTTGGAGTATAAAAAATGGGCTACCAAATATCTGCCAACGTGAGTACCTTTTTGAATTGGCGGGTCGCTTATCTGAAGCCCAATTCAACATTCACTATTCTAGCCGTTTCTGCCATCTGCTTATTCTTTTTGATCTATGGTCCCTTCTTTGTGGATCCAGGCCCAACAATGGCTTTGAGCTTGAACCCATTCAGGCTGGAAGATCCAGATTTCGAATACTTCACCAGTTCGTTTCTGTTGTATTTTCTGGGCTACGTAGCCGGCTTGGATAGTCGCGTGGAGTACATCATCTTCTACACAGGTGCTGTGCTTCTGGCTGGCTTTTCGCTCATATTCTATGTGCTTAACCGATGGTCGTCTATGGAGGATCGCGCGACCGCTCTGGCGCTGATCGGCCTCTCGCCAATTTTCCTCGTCTTGATTTCCTGGATAGGCAAATCAGATCCGGCTGTCGTGTTCTTCACAGTTCTGCTTACACTGTCCCCAAACCCTGCTGTGATCTGGCTGTGGGCAGCTCTTCTGTTGTGTGCCCATCAGGAGCAGGGACTCGCTATCATCGTTATTCACTGGCTTGCCCGAGAAACAAACGGCATCAGACTTGCATCCCTCGTCGCGGGCGTCATGGTGGGTCTCATCACGGGCTACCTTTACAAGGCAACGCTTGGGCTGGAGAGCAGCGGGCGAGCGGATATGCTCGGCGACATCTTCTGGCTCGTCGTTGCCAGTAATCTCGCCCAACCTGCGTCAACTCTGATGCTCGACCTTACGTGGTTCTGGGGCGCGATCGCCCTTGCGGCCATCTCGGGCTTGATGCGCTGGCGCTTGTGGGCAGCGCTTGCGATCGCGATAGGTGTCGGCGCTTTCACCGCCGATACAACCCGCGTGACTGTATTGCTCAGCCTCCCGGTCTTACTTGCTGTCACCGAACTTTTGATAGACCGCCACGGGCGCAGACTAGCGCCAGTTCTCCCGATCATCGTCATCGCAGCCTTCGTCCAAGCTCAGAAGCTGGGCTTTGGTGATGGCGCTCCACGCGTGCGAGATATCAACTGGGTTCATGTCTGGAAGTACACAACGAACGAACCTGTACAGCGCTAGTCACATCCTGCAGTTTTTTGCTCGAACGAGAAAAACAGAAGGCGCAGGCCTATTCATCACCATTGTGAGACTCTCATGCTTGCAACTCGACACCTTTCCACTTCTGTACTTGTTGTGGACTTGGACAGCTTGCTTCCCCGGCCAGCTGTGCTGATTGAGGTATTGAGATCTAACAGCTTTCGGGATTGGCTTCGCGCTTTGTCGGAATGGCGCGCAAGTTCTGAGATCGAACGGACTTGGGACGCGCTCGTGTCGAACCTCGATGTTGCAAAGCTTTATTTTGATGACGCCGCGATTGCGGTTGTGCGCGCCTGGCGCGATCAAGGCGGACGTACCGCACTCGTATCCGGCTATGGCCAAGCGTTTTCAGAGCGAATTGCTGAAAGCCTCCAACTTTTCGACTTCGTCTGCGGCGCTGGTGTGAAGAATGTATTCAGCAGCACAGAAAGAGACAGGTCTCACTCCGAAGACGTCGGATGCGAAACCTTTGCTTACATGGGGCACTGCAACGTCAAACCATCCATGTGGCGCGAAGCCAGTCATATCATTGCTGTAAATGTGCCGCCGTCTCTACGCAGTAAACTCGAAGGCACGAATAGGACAGTAGAGTATTTAACCACCACTAAAGAATCGCCAAAAATGTACCTAAGGGCCCTGCGGCCTCATCAATGGATCAAGAATATTCTCATTTTCTTGCCTATGCTGGCCGCTCACGAAGTCACCGTGTCGAATTTGTCGCATGCCCTGCTCGCTTTTTTTGCTTTTTGCCTAGTCGCGTCCAGTGCTTACGTCATCAATGACCTTTTCGATCTCGCGTCGGATCGAGCTCATCCACGTAAACGCGTCCGGCCATTCGCATCCGGAAGCATACCGGTGCAGCATGGAATCGGGATGGCCGTGGGTCTTCTTGCTTTCGGTTCGGCATCGGCGGCGTTCATCAATGGAGCTGCACTATTACTGCTGCTTGCGTATTACTTGATAACGTTGGCGTATTCTGCTCACCTGAAGCGGTTCGCGGTTGTAGATATATGCGTTCTCGCTGGGCTGTATTCCGTCAGGATTTTTATGGGCGGGCTTGCGACGGGGATAACTCTTTCAGTCTGGTTGCTGGCGTTTTCGCTCTTCTTTTTCTTTGCCTTGGCGGCGGTCAAGAGACAGGCGGAACTCGTCGATATGGAAAAGCGAGGCCGATTTGTTCTTGCGGGACGAGGCTACAGCGTAAGCGATCTTCCAATTATCAACATCATTGCAATCGCCTCAGGTTATATGTCTGTGGTGGTTCTGGCACTGTACGTGAATTCACCAGCGGTAAATGCGCTTTACCAGCAGCCCGCGGCACTGTGGGGCATCTGTTGCGTGCTGCTGTACTGGCTTACACGCATTGTTCTGATCACGCATCGCGGGGCCATGCACGATGACCCTGTTATCTACGCCGCCACAGACAGAACCAGTCAGGTTTGCTTCGCGATGGCTTTCGGTTTTGCCTTAGGTGCAACGTTTTCGTGATGTCAGGAAAAGGAACCGGTATGTAATTAATGCGGACGATGGTTGAGAAATCAACCTGCCATCAGGTTGGTCATAGCAGGAGGCCTGTGGAGGAGGGGTCGTATTTTGGAGGGGCTCAACGAGCTTCTTCGTCGTCTCGCCCTCCGACAAACGAGAAACGGCCGGTCTTGTGACCGGCCGTTCGTGTTGGGTTATGCGGCCGGGCTCGGGGCTCAGTCGATGCGGACGGCCACGAAGCGCAGTTCGCCGGCGGGGTTGGCGAGGAGGAGGAGGGCGGACTTGCGGCCCATGTCCTTCAGGCGCTTCACGGCCGCCGCGACCGCGTCCGGCGTGGTGACCGGTTCCTGGGCCACCTCCACGACCGTGTCGCCGGCGGCGATGCGCTTCTCGGCGGCCGGGGAGCCGTCGTCCACGGCGGTCACGACCACCCCCTTCACCTCGGGGCTGATCTGGAACTGGCCGCGGTTGGTATCGTCGAGTGGCGCGAGGCTGAGGCCCAGCACCTTCTCTGCGGGCTTCGGCGCCTCAGGAGCCGGCTGTTCGGCGCTCTGCTGCTCGGCGGCGGCGAGGCGCTCGCCTTCCTCCAGGCGGCCGAGGGTGACCTTGACGGTGATCTCCTGACCCTTGCGGATCAGCTTCACGTCCACCTCGCGGCCGATCGGCGTGTTGGCGACGAGCCGGGGCAGTTCGCGCATCTCGCGGATCGGCTGGCCGTTGAAGGAGACGATCACGTCGCCCGGCTCGATCCGGGCCTCAGCGGCCGGGCCGCCCTCGGTGACGCCGGCGACGAGCGCGCCGCGGCTGGAGCCGATGTTCAGGCTTTCGGCCAGATCGTCGGTCACCTGCTGGATGTTGACGCCGAGCCAGCCGCGCCGGGTCTCGCCGAACTCGCGGAGCTGGTCGATGATGCTGACGGCGGTCTCGGCCGGGATGGCGAAGCCGATGCCGATGGAGCCGCCCGACGGCGAGATGATGGCCGTGTTGATGCCGACCACGTTGCCGAACATGTCGAACAGCGGGCCGCCCGAGTTGCCCCGGTTGATGGCGGCGTCGGTCTGGATGAAGTTGTCGTAGGGACCGGCGTTGATGTCGCGGTTTCGGGCCGACACGATGCCGACCGTGACGGTGCCGCCGAGGCCGAACGGGTTGCCGATCGCCATCACCCAGTCGCCGACGCGCAGGGTGGTGCTGTCGCCGAAGCTGACCGCCTTCAAGGGCTTCTCGGGCTTCACCCGCAGCACCGCGAGGTCGGTCTTCAGGTCGCGCCCGACGATCTCGGCGGTGAGCTTGGACCCGTCGGAGAAGTTGGCGATGATCTCGTCCGCGTCCTCGATCACGTGGTTGTTGGTCACGATGATGCCGGAGGCGTCGATCACGAAGCCGGAGCCGAGCGACTGGACGCGGCGCGGCTGGTTGCCGCCGCCTTCGCCGTTGGGGCCGCCGCGCTGGTCGAAGAATTCGTCGAAGAAGTCCTGGAAGGGCGACCCTTCGGGCACCTGCGGCAGGGGCACGGAGCGCTGGTTCGCCACGGTCTGGGACGTGGAGATGTTGACGACCGCGTCGAGCAGATCCTCGGCGAGGTCGGCCACCGAGTCCGGGCCGTTCCGGCGGCCGGGCGTCGTGGGGGCGGGCGCCGCCGGCGGAGGCGCGATCTGCGAGGGGGCGGGCATCGCGGGCGCCGCCTGGGCCAGCGCGGCGCGCGGCGCGAGCGGGCCGGCGAGAAGGGTGCCGCCCACGGCCAGCGCGGCAACGGTCGTCGTCAGCCGGCGCCGCCAGGATGTTCCAGTTACCATGTCGAGGGCCATCGGCCGTTCACCTCCGCTCCCGCATGGCCGCCCGGCCTTGTCTCGCCGATTCGGCCGATCGCGCCACTGCCCCGTCCGGCCGCCAAGGCCGCCGGTCCGCGCCGTGGAGTCTGCACCATCCGGCGCCCGCACGCGAGCACCGGCCACCAACTCATTTTTCAAGCGATAACATGCTGCCGTCAAAAATGTGGCAGCGACCACGGGCGTAAAGGGCCGATCACCGGACGGTGACCCCGGATCAGCCGCGGACCAGCCAGACGACGACGACGCCGATGGTCATGGCTGAAAGGCCGACGATCCTGACCGTGGCGTCCGGCAGGTCGAGAACCTGCCGGATGCTCCGTTTCATGGCGGCGGGAGCCGCCGCATAGAGGACGCCCTCGATGACCGCGACGAGACCGAGGGCGACCAGGAAGTCCTGCATCGGACCTCCGTCAGGGCGTCGCGGCCGTCGGAGCCGCAGGAGCCTGGGCCGCGGTCGCCGGCGGGGGCGCCGCGGGCGCGGGAGCATCCGGAGCGGCCGCCGTGGACGCCGGCGGCGGGGCGCCCGGAGCGCCGACGTCCGGAGCGGTGGCTCCGGGGCCGGGCGCCGCCGGCGGCGCCGGGCGGACGGCGGTCTCGCCGGCGCCGTTGAAGTAGCGGAAGAAGTCGTTGTCCGGCGAGAGCACCATGGTGGTGCCGGTGTTCTCGCCCATCGCCTGACCGTAGGCCTGCATCGAGCGGTAGAACTCGAAGAAGCTCGGGTCCAGCGTGTAGGCCTCGGCGAAGATGCGGCTCCGCTCCGCGTCGCCCTCACCGCGCAGGATCTCCGCGTCGCGGGCCGCCTCGGCGACGAGCACCGTCGCCTGGCGGTCGGCCTCGGCGCGGATGCGCAGGGCTTCCTGCGTGCCCTGGGCGCGCAGTTCCGCCGCTTCCGCCAGACGCTCGGCGCGCATGCGCTCGAAAGTCTGCTGGCTGACCTCGGGGACGAGGTCGGTGCGCCGGATGCGAACGTCCACGATGTTCATGCCGAGACCCTCGGCCTCGGTGCGGACGAGGTCGCGCAGCTCCACCATCATCTCGGCGCGCTCGGAGGAGAGCGCCGCGTCGAAGCTGCGCAGGCCGTAGACCCGGCGGAGCGCCGCGTCGAGGCGGGTGCGCAGGCGCTCGGCCGCAAGGCTGAGATTGCCCGAGACCGACTCGCGGAAGCGCCGCGGATCGGTGATCCGGAAGGTGGAGAACACGTCCACCACGTAGCGCCGGCCGTCGTTGACCTGGACCACCTTGTCGCTGAGCTCGATGGCGAGCAGGCGCTTGTCGATGATCTGCACCGTGTCGACGGTGTTGGTCGGCACCTTGAAGTAGATGCCGGGCTCGGTGATCACCCGCTGAATCTCGCCGAAGCGCAGCTGGATGGCCTGTTCGCGCTCAGAGACGATGAAGGTGGAGGAATAGACGACGAGTAGGACGATGGCCGCCACGATGAGGCTGGCCGGGAACGCGATGGCGCGCATCACTGCGTCTCCCCCTGCTGGGTGGCGCGGCGCTGGATTTCAGGCAGCGGCAGGTAGGGCACGACCCCGTTTCCGCTCGACTGGTCCAGGATGACCTTGTTGGAGTTGGCGAGGACGCCCTCCATGGTCTCCAGGTAGAGGCGCTTGCGCGTGATCTCCGGAGCCTTGGCGTATTCCTCGTACACGTCGCGGAAGCGCTGGCTCTCACCGGTAGCCTCGGCGACGACGCGGTCGCGGTAGCCGAGCGCCGCCTCGCGGATCTGGGAGGACTCGCCTCGGGCGTCGCCGAGCCGCTTGTTGGAGTAGGCCTGTGCGTCCTGCTTGAACTTGTCCTGGTCCTGCTGGGCGCGCTGGACCTCCTCGAACGCGTCGATGACCTCGCGCGGCGGGTCGGCCCGCTCCAGGTTGACGGCCGTCACCGTGATGCCGGCGTCGTAGCTGTCGAGCGTGCCCTGGATGAGGTTGCGCACCGCCTGCTGGGCCGCCTCGCGGCCGCGGGTGCGGAACTCGTCGGCGCGGGTCCGGCCGACGTATTCGCGCATGGCGGATTCGGCCACGACGCGCACCACGTTCTGCTGGTCCGCCACGTTGAAGAGGAACTTCACCGGGTCGGAGATGCGCCAGAGGACGGAGAACTCCACGTCGACGAGGTTCTGGTCGCCCGACAGCATGATGGACGTGTCGTTGGCCGACCGGGCGACGGAGATGCCGATGTTCTCCTGGTTCTCCTTGAGCACCGCCGGCAGTTCGACGGACTCGACGGGCCAGAGATGGAAGTGGATGCCCGGGTCGTTGAGCTCGGGCTTGACCTCGCCGAAGCGAAGCTCGACGCCCACCTCGTCGGGCTGGACGACGTAGATGCTCTCGTAGAGCCAGAGGCCGACCAGGGCCGCGAGCACCAGGGGCACAGCGAGCCGGGAGCCGCCGCCGCCGGGGCCGCCGCCGCCACCGCCGGGCAGGACGCGCTTCAGCCGGTCCTGGCTGCGCCGGAGGAGCTCTTCGAGATCCGGCGGCGCGCCGCCGCCACCGCCGCCGCGGGGAGGCTGGCCCCATGGGCCGTTGCCGCCGCCTTTCCATCCGCCGCCGCCGCTCTGGTTGCTCCAAGGCATAGGGTCGTCTTCCTCTCCGGTCTCACCACCTGGACGATCCGGCGGCTTATACGAACTTGAGCGCGAGGCTGCAATTCGCCGGGCACCAGCCGTCAGTTGCCCAGGAGGTGGGATCTGGGCGCCCTCAAGTCAACGTGAGCGTCGCCGTTTTCAGGGCCGAGCGGACGCGATTCCGACCGATTGGTCAACGGGACGCACCTTGCGGCCGCGAACAGGCTCCGCTGATCATGAACGGACCCTCTCGTAGGTGACCCATCGGGCGTCCGCGTCGTCACGATCGGTTCGCGGCATCGGCTCGTCGTCCACCGGGCGCCAGAGCGCGGGATCGATGGTCGGGAAGGTGGTGTCGCCCTCGACCTCCACGTCCACGTGGGTGATCCGCAGCTGGTCCGCCCGGCCGATGGTCTCCGCGTAGATCTGGCCGCCGCCGCCGATGATCACCTCGTCCGCCGCGGTTTCGGCCGCGATGCGGCGCGCGGCCGCGATGGCGGCGTCGAGGTCCGGGAAGACGGACACGCCCTCGGTGGACGGATCGAGGCTGCGGCTGACGATGAGGTTCGGGCGCCCGGCCAGGGGCCTGCCGATCGCCTCCAGGGTCTTGCGCCCCATCACGACGGGCTTGCCCATGGTGATCCGGCGGAAGTGCCTGAGGTCGGAGGAAAGGCGCCAGGGCATGTCGCCCTCGCGGCCGATCACGCCGTTGCGCGCCACGGCGACCACGAGGGTAAGCGGGATGGCGGCGGGATCGGTCATGGGGCGCTCGCCGCCAGCCTGCGGAGCGCGTCGCCGGTGACGCGGCACGGCTCCCATCCGGTCATCAGTTCGGCGCCCTGGGCCTTGTAGAAGTCGATGGACGGCTGGTTCCAGTCGAGCACCTCCCACTCGAACCGGCCGAGGCCTTCGTCCACGCAGCGGCGGGCGAGAGTGGCGAGGAGCGCCTTGCCGATGCCGTGGCCGCGCATCTCCGGCTTGACGAACAGGTCCTCCAGGAAGAGGCCGTGCCGGCCAAGGAAGGTGGAGAAGGTATAGTACCAGAGCGCGAAGCCGGCCGGCTCTCCGTTCCACTCCGCGATCTCGCAGAACACCTTCGGGGCCGGCCCGAACAGGGCGGCGCGGATGTCCCGGTCGGTCGCCTTCACGTCGTCGAGGAGCTTCTCGTACTCGGCGAGGGCGCGGATGAAGGCAAGGACGAGCGGCGCGTCGTCAGGGCCGGCGGGGCGGATCGTGAGGGTCATGATGCTTTCGCGTGGAGGAGTGGCGCCCGCGGGGATCAGACCGCGAGGCGGATGATGATGCTGTCCGGGTGGTAGATGCCGTTGACCACGGACGCGCCCACCTTGATGGCGGCGATCCTGGCCGCAGAAACCGTGTCGGCGAGGCCGCGCAGGACGTCGTCCTTCGGGGCGACGTACTGGACATCGCCGAAGTCGATTCGCGTCGCCTTGCCCTCGGGGGTGGCGAGCACGCCGGAGACGGCCTTGTAGTAGCCGGTCCTCTCCTCCGCATGGGGCGGCGGGGCCAGCCAGAGGCGCCAGCTGTCGGTCTCCTCCCGGTAGACCCAGAGCGCCGCCTGGGGCGTCAGCCCGGCCTGGTCGAGCAGGCGGACGAGGTCCTGGGCGCCCGCCACGTTCGCCGGCTGGCGAGGGCTGCGGGACGAGCGGGAGGAGGCGCGGCGCGTGTTCATGACCCGGAGAGGTCG
Organism: Chthonobacter rhizosphaerae; assembly: GCF_013839525.1. Lineage (GTDB taxonomy): Bacteria > Pseudomonadota > Alphaproteobacteria > Rhizobiales > Pleomorphomonadaceae > Chthonobacter > Chthonobacter rhizosphaerae. Next base: position 157,225 of record NZ_JACDIS010000007.1, on the reverse strand, counting down.
GACGAAACGTCCGCGCCGTCAAGGGCGAACGGGCCAGGTCCGTGCCTGTGAAGAGGGGCCCGAAGCGGGCGGAACACTTCGCCCGCCGGGCGGAGGGGCCTTCGTGCCCTGAGGGTGGCGATGGGATGGGAGCGTCGGGGGACTTTGGCGAGCACGGGGACGGGTGGAAGCCAGCCCCTTCCCCCCGCGGCCATTCCCGATGAGCGTTCAGGTGGATCAGGTCGAAGAGGCGGGGTCACGACCGGCCGGGTCTCGGACTGCGAGCGCCTCGGACGGGGTTCGGGCCCCGTGGCTCTATACTCGGCCTTAACTCGGTTAGGTAATTTTGCATTTGAGAACTGGCTTCGCAAAGGCCGGGCCTGTTTCGGCGCGAGGATGGCAATTCCATGCGGTTGATCGTCGGCACACTCGTCGTCTTCGCCTGCGTCTTCGGCGGCTATGCGGCGATGGGCGGCAAGCTCTACGTCCTTTGGCAGCCGTTCGAGTTCGTGATCATCCTCGGCGCGGCGATCGGCGCCTTCATCATCGGCAACACCGCGCCGGTCATCAAGGCGGTGCCGGCCATGTTCGGCACGCTGGTGAGGGGTCCCAAATACACGCAGGCGGCCTATGTCGAGCTGCTGGCGATGCAATACGCCATGTACAAGCTTGTGCAGCAGAAAGGTCTGCTCGAGATCGAGTCTCACCTTGAAGACCCGGGCAATTCGACGCTGTTCAACGCCTTCCCGACTTTTGCGGCGAACCATCACGCGGTCGAGTTCGTCTGCGACTACATGCGCATGGTGACGATGGGCGCCGACAACGTCCACGAGATCGACGCTCTCATGGACGAGGAACTGGAGACGCACCACCAGGAGCAGGAGCGCGTCGTCGCGGCCATGCAGTCGATCGCGGACGGAACGCCGGCGCTCGGAATCGTCGCCGCCGTGCTCGGCGTGATCAAGACCATGGGGTCGATCACCGAGCCGCCGGAGGTGCTCGGACACCTGATCGGCGGCGCGCTGGTCGGCACCTTCTTCGGCGTCTTCGTCGCCTATGGCTTCTTCGGACCCATGGCGCAGTCGCTCAAGAACATCTTCGAGGCGGAGTCCAAGTACTACCTGTCGCTCAAATCGGGCCTCCTGGCCCATATCGGCGGCCAGCCGCCGGTGATGGCGGTGGAGTTCGCCCGCAAGGCTCTGATGAGCGACGTCCGCCCGACCTTCAACGAAGTGGAAGCGGCGACCGCCAAGCTGCCCGCCACGACCTGACCCGATCTCCAGTAGGACCGCGATGGCCAAGCCCAAGTCGCCGATCATCATCAAGAAGGTCAAAAAGGCCGCTCACGCGCACCACGGCGGGGCCTGGAAGATCGCCTATGCGGACTTCGTGACCGCCATGATGGCGTTCTTCCTGCTGATGTGGCTGATCAGCATGACGACGCCGGAGCAGAAGGTCGGCCTGGCGGAGTATTTCGCGCCGGAGGCTGTGAGTCTCACCACCAGTGGCGCCGGCGGCGTCCTGAACGGCAATGCCATAGCCCAGTCCGGCAACCAATCGTCCGGCTCGCGACCCGATATGGTCCGGCGCGATCCTGCCGCGCCTCGCGACGCGGCGAACGGCACCGCCGGGAGGGAGGACGGAGGGCAGGACAGCGCCGGCGACAGCCAGGTCAACCGCCCGGCGGCCGACAAGCAGGCCTACCACAGCGCCGCGGTCAGCATCCGGCAGGCGCTGCAGGCGATGCCCGAGGTGACGCCCTACCTCAGCAACCTCATGATCGAGGCCACGGACGAGGGCCTCGACATCCTGATCGTGGACCAACACGGGCGGCGGATGTTCGCGGAAGGCTCGAAGGTCCCGATGGATCCGACGCGGGTCATGGTCGCGGCCATCGCGCCGATCCTGCAGAAGCTCAACGCGCAGGTGACGATCTCCGGCCATACGGCGGCCGGCGGGCGCTACGCCGACCGTGGCTACGGGCCGTGGGAGTTGAGCGCCGACCGGGCCAACGTGGTGCGCGCGCTCCTGAACGAGTCCGGGCTGTCCAACGACCACATCGATTCGGTGGTCGGCCTGGCGTCCACCGAGCCCTATTTCATCAACGATCCCTACATGTCCTCCAACGAGCGGGTGCGCGTGAGCGTCGTCTTCCCGCCGCCGCCGCTGCCTACGGAGTGGACCCCGTAGGACGGTTCGCGAGCCGAGCCAACCCGCCGACACGGATTCGTTCGATCGAGGCGACGGCGGCAGCCGTCGTCTTCGAAAATGTCGCGGGTCTAGGGGGAGCGCACGCCCGGAACCAGGGCCTAGACGGCCACGTCGGCCTTGATGGACGGGTGCGGGTCGTAGCCCTCGATGGTCGCGTGCTCGTAGCGGAAGTCGAGGGCCGAGCGGACCGACGGGTCGATCGTCAGGCGGGGGAGTGGGCGGAGGTCCCGGGAAAGCTGGAGTTCCGCCTGCTCCAGGTGGTTCAGGTAGAGATGCGCGTCGCCGAGGGTGTGGACGAAGTCGCCGGGCTTGAGGCCGGTCGCCTGGGCCATGACGGCCGTCAGGAGGGCATAGCTGGCGATGTTGAACGGCACGCCGAGGAAGACGTCGGCCGAGCGCTGGTAGAGCTGGCAGGAGAGCCGGCCGTCGGCCACGTAGAACTGGAACAGGGCATGGCAGGGCGGCAGCGCCATCTCGGGCACGTCGGCCGGGTTCCAGGCGGTGACCATCAGGCGGCGGGAGTTCGGGTTGCGGCGGATCTCCGCCTCCACCCATGCGATCTGGTCGATGGCGCCGCCGTCCTTGGTCGGCCAGGAGCGCCACTGCCGGCCGTAGACGGGGCCGAGGTCGCCGTTCTCGTCCGCCCACTCGTCCCAGATCGAGACGCCGTTGTCCTTCAGGTACCGGATGTTGGTGTCGCCGGCCAGGAACCAGACCAGTTCGTGGATGATGGACTTCAGGTGCAGCTTCTTGGTCGTCACCAGCGGAAAGCCGTCGGCGAGGTCGAATCGCATCTGGTGGCCGAACACCGACAGGGTGCCGGTGCCGGTGCGATCCGCCTTGCGGTGGCCTTCCGAGAGGATGCGGCGAAGGAGGTCGTGGTATTGCTGCATGCGGTCCGGCCCGGCTGGCGGCGGCCGACGAGGGCCGTCGTCTTCTTAGCGGTCTTCACCGGATGTTTGGACCAGCGGCGATGACGGGGCAACCGAATGAGGGAACAATCGGCGAGATATCCAGGTGTTTGTCGGGCCGATCAAGGGTCTTGGTACGCGGGCTTGGCAATTTAAGGAGCGCCCAGATGGCGAAGGCGAGCGGGACGGCGCCGGTGATCGAGACGGCGCGGCTCAGGCTGCGGCCTCACGCAGTGGCGGATTTCGACGCGATGCACCGGCTCTGGACCGATCCGGAGGTGGTGCGGTTCATCGGCGGGCGGCCGTCGACGAGCGAGGAGGTCTGGGGGCGGCTTCTGCGCTACGCCGGTCTGTGGCGGCTGCTCGGCTACGGTTATTGGGCCGTGGAGGAACGGCTGACGGGCGGGTTCGTCGGCGATGTCGGGCTGGCGGACTTTCGCCGCACGATCGAGCCGCCGCTCACCGGCGCGCCCGAAATCGGCTGGGTGATGGACCCGGCGGTGCACGGGCGCGGGTTCGCGACCGAGGCGGTGCGGGCGGTGCTCTCCTGGCGCGACAAGGCGCTGCCGCCGGGGCGGACCGTGTGCCTGATTGCGCCGGAGAACGGTCCATCGCTGAAGGTCGCGGCGAAGACCGGGTTCCGGCCGTTCGCCGAAACCCTGTACCACGGCGCGCCGACGACCCTCTTCAAGCGCTGAATCCGGCCGGTCAGCCCGCCGGCAGGGGCAGCACCTGGCCCGTGACGGCGCCGCCGTCGATGACGACTTCCGACCCGGCGGAGTGGCTCGCCTCGGTGAGCGGGCAGCGCGTCATGCGGGCGACCTTGGTCAGGGGAACGGGCTGCCGTCATCGGCCCTTCACAAGGCGGGTGGCGCGGCCTATATGTGTCGGTGCCGGGGCAACCCGGCTATGGCGATAAATTGGCTGCGCAATAAACCTATCGGACCCGGGGGCGGTACCCGGCGCCTCCACCCGAGACCACGGGGCGAAAGCCCTTCCGAGCCTGAAGGTTCGGCTGAGAAACGTGGTTTCCGGCGGGGGCGAAATAGGATCGACGAGGGTGTAAAGGCGGTTCTTTCGCTCGGCATTGTACCGCCGTTATCGGGCTAACCTTATAGTTGCGAATGACAACTATGCTCCGGTGGCCGTCGCCGCGTAATGCGGTGCTGGTACTGGGAATCAAGCCCTGAGGGGTAGCACTTTCAGGCGGGGTTCGGAGGCACCTGGCAACAGAAGCCTCCACTTCTCCCTTCCCTCCCGCGTTCCCTCGAAGCTCCCCCCTTGGCGCTCTCGCCCGACTTTTTGCGATCGTTTCGCCTCCAGGCGTTTTGACCGGCGGTCGCGGTCGGATAGACTTGCCGCCACTGATGATTCATGGCGCGTTCGCCCATGCCCGTCCGGCCGGCGCGCGACGACGCTCCGACCGATGGTGCCGCGGCGGGACGCGCACGGCCTGTCGATCGAAACCGCGACCTATTGCGTTGTCGTGGTCAGGGATGCGGCACGGCGAGCGAGGAACGATGGTTCAGGATCTCATCCGATACGACGTCCTGGCGCAGGAGGCCCTGCGCGGCGTCGTCCGCAAGGTGCTGATGGAGGTGGCGCGGGCCGGCCTTCCCGGCGACCACCACTTCTACATCGCCTTCGACACCAACGCGCCGGGCGTGCGCATCTCGTCGCGGCTGCGCGAGCGCTATCCGGAGGAGATGACCATCGTCCTCCAGCACCAGTTCTGGGACCTGCAGGTGACCGAGCACGCGTTCGAGGTGGGGCTCAGCTTCGCCGGCGTGCCGGAGCGTCTGCTGGTGCCCTTCTCGGCGTTGAAGGGCTTCTTCGACCCGTCGGTGGAGTTCGGGCTGCAGTTCAACGCCATGCACGAGGAGCCGGACGAGGCGGCCGACGTGAACGACGCGGCGGACCCGGCGGCGACGATCGCCCCGGTGGTTCCGGTGCCGCAGCCGCGCCAGCCGAGCGATCCGACCGCGCCGGCCTCCGGCGAGGCGCCGGCGGAGGACGACGGCAAGGCTCCGTCGGACAAGACGGCGGCCGTGGTCTCGCTCGACGCGTTCCGAAAAAAGCCCTGAGCGGAGACGCTGCCGGCTTCCTCGCCGTCGTCGGCCCGCCTATCTGATCCGGGGGGCAACCGGAGACGAGACGCCGTGACCGACACCACAGCCACCCGCGAGGAGAGCGACACCTTCGGGCCCATCGCCGTGCCGGCGGACCGGGCCTGGGGCGCGCAGACCCAGCGCTCCATCGAGAACTTCCCGATCGGCGGAGCCTCCGAGCGGATGCCGCCGCCGGTCGTCCACGCGCTCGCGACCGTGAAAGTGGCGGCCGCCCGGGTGAACCGGGACCTCGGCCTCCTGGAGCCGCGCCTCGCGGAGGCCATCGAGCGGGCGGGCCTGGCGGTGGCGGCCGGGCGGCACGACGAGGAGTTTCCGCTCGTGGTGTGGCAGACGGGCTCCGGCACCCAGTCGAACATGAACGTGAACGAGGTGATCGCCAACCTCGCCAACGAGAGCCTCGGGGGACAGCGCGGCGCCAAGAGCCCGGTGCACCCGAACGACCACGTGAACATGGGCCAGTCGTCCAACGACGTGTTCCCGACCGCCATGCACGTGGCGGTGGCCCGGGCGATCACCACGGACCTTCTGCCTGCCCTTCATCACTTGAAGTATGCGCTTGCCGACAAGGAGAGCGCCTTCGCGGACATCGTGAAGATCGGCCGGACCCATACCCAGGACGCGACGCCGCTGACGCTCGGCCAGGAGTTCTCCGGCTACCGGCACATGATCGCGCAGGGAATCCACCGGATGGAGATGGTACTGCCGGGGGTTCTGGAGCTCGCCCAGGGCGGGACGGCGGTGGGGACGGGCCTCAACGCCCATCCGGAGTTCGCGACCCGTGTGGCGGCGGCCCTCGCCGAACTGACCGGCATCCCGTTCGTGACGGCGCCGAACAAGTTCGAGGCGCTCGCCACCCACGACGCGCTGGTGTTCGCCCACGGCGCGCTTGAGACGGTGGCCATGTCGCTGCACAAGATCGCCAACGACATCCGGTTCCTCGGGTCGGGGCCGCGGTCCGGGCTCGGCGAACTGGTCCTGCCGGAGAACGAGCCGGGCTCGTCGATCATGCCGGGCAAGGTGAACCCCACCCAGGCCGAGGCCGTCACCATGGTGGCCGCCCGGGTGGCCGGCAACCAGACGACGGTGGCCTTCGCGGGCGCACAGGGGCATTTCGAACTCAACGTCTACAAGCCGGTGATCGCGGACGCGGTGCTGCAGTCGGTGCGCCTCATCGGCGACGCGGCGCGTTCGTTCGCGGACCGGTGCGTGGTGGGTCTGGAAGCGGACCGGGGGCGGATCGCGGACCTTGTCGGCCGGTCGCTGATGCTGGTGACGGCGCTCGCGCCGGTCATCGGCTACGACAAGGCGGCGACGATCGCCAAGACGGCGCACAAGAACGGCACCACGCTCAAGGAGGAGGCCGTGCGCCTCGGCTTCGTGAGCGAGGAGGACTTCGACCGCATCGTGCGGCCGGAAGCCATGGTGGGGCCGGGCGGGCCCGGTTGATCCCCGCCATCCGGCCGGCGGCCTTTCCAAGGCCGGGCTTCGGAGTATCATGAGACTTCACGCGTTTCGGGAGACCGCGGCCATGGGCGAGGTCGTCAACCTCAGACTGCACCGCAAGCGCAAGGAGCGAGAGGATCGGGAGCAGGCGGCTTCCGCCAACCGCGCCAAGTTCGGCCGCACCAAGGCGGAGAAGGAGGTCGAGCGCGCCGTGCTCGACCTCGACCGACGCAAGCTGGACGCTCACAAGCGGGAAACGGACCCCGCGGACCCGGCGTGACCGTGAAGCGGTCGGTGTCGCTGGCGGGCCATCGCACCTCGGTCGCCCTGGAGCCGGAGTTCTGGGCGGCCCTGGAGCGCATGGCGGCCGAGCGCGGCCAGTCGATCGCGGCCGTGGTGGCCGGCATCGACCGTACTCGCAAGACCAGGAACTTGGCGAGCGCCCTCCGGGTGGCGGTTCTGACCGATCTTCAGGAGAAGACCGGCCTTGGCAACACGCAGTCGGCGAGTTGAATGCAAGCTATGATATATTACGCATACAGTTTCTTATCGAGCACTCGGCGCGATAAATGTATGGTATTAAAGGAAAGTTCAATTCTCTGACAGCATAGTTTCGGCCAGTCCAATTTGCGCAAAGCGTGGCGGCCGATGTCGATCCGTATCAAGACCCTGATCACGACGTTCCTTTTCCTTGGCCCCATCCTGCTCCTGGCGGCTCTCTTCGCGATACAGAGCAACAAGGAGATTTCCTTCGCCCGCAAAGAGCTGGACGGGGTTCGGTATCTCTCTTCCGTGTGGCCGACGATGGTCGGGCTCGCGGATCCGGCTCGGACGAGCGACCAGATCCGCGCCGCCGCCGAATCGATCGAGGCGATCCGGCCGGAGATGGACACGGTGGTGGCGACTGGAACGGAGTCCGGCGCCTTCCTGGCCCAGGCCGGGTCGGTGACGGACGCCGGGCGCGACGCCGCGATCCATGCCGGGCTGGCGCTCGTCAACCGGATCGGGGACAAGTCCAACCTCATCCTCGATCCGGATCTCGACAGCTACTACGTGATGGACACGGTGGTGCTGAAGCTGCCGCAGGTCCTGGACATTGCGGTCGAACTGCGGGTCGCGCTGGCGGCGATCGCGGCCGGCGCGGCGAGCGAGGACGACCGGATCCGCGCGGCGGTGCTGGCCGACAGGCTGTCGGTCGCCGCGAACGCCACGAAGACGTCCATCGCGGCCGCCATCGACGCGAATGCGGACGGGTCCCTCGCCGCGGGCTATCCGGAGGAGATCGCCCGGTTCGACGCGGCGACGGCCGAGCTGCTGTCGGCGGCGCTGCGCATCTCCAGAGGCGCGGCGGGCGACATGGCGGCGGTCGACGGAGCGGTCGGCGCGGTGACAATGGCGGCGGACGAGCTCTGGCGGCACAGCGCGGCCGAACTGTCGCGGCTCCTGGAGGCGCGGATCGGCGGCTTCATGAACAGCTTCCTTCTCCTCGCCGGCATCGCCGCGGCGGTGACGGTCGCGGCGATGGCGATGTCGCTGGCGGTCGGCCAGTCGGTGGTGCGCTCCGTGCGGTCCGCCGTCTCCGCCATGCGGGCGGTGGCGGACGGAGACTATGCCTCGCCGATCGCCGGGGAAGGGAGCCGCAACGAGTTCGGCGAGATCGCCCGGATGGTGGCGCTGTTCCGGGACAACGCCATTGAGCGCGAACGGCTGGAGGCTCGCCAGTCGGACCTCAAGGCCGCCTCCGAGGCGGAGAAGCGGGCCATGATGGCGGCCCTGGCGACCGACTTCGAGCGCGCCGTGTCGTCGATCGTCCACGAGGTGGGCCGGAGCGCCACCACATTGCGCTCCACCGCCGAAACCATGTCCGGCACCGCCACGGAGACCCTGTCCCAGGCGGCCATCGTGGCCGCCGCCTCGGAAGAGGCGTCGGCGAGCGTCTCCACGGTGGCGAGCGCCACGGAGGAGCTGACCGCCTCGGTCCAGGAGATCCACCGGCAGGCGGACCTGTCGGCGAGGCGGTCGCAGGCGGCGGTGGTGGCGGCGGACGAGACCGTCGCGCGGGTGAAGGGGCTGCTCGACGCCTCGCAACGGGTGGGCGCGATCGTGGACCTCATCCGCGACATCGCCGAACAGACCAATCTCCTCGCGCTTAACGCCACCATCGAGGCGGCGCGCGCCGGAGACGCCGGCAAGGGCTTCGCGGTGGTGGCCACCGAGGTGAAGTCGCTCGCCACCCAGACCGCCAAGGCGACCACGGAGATCGGCGAGCAGATCGCCGGCATCCAGTCGGCCACCAGCGACTCGGCGGCGACCATCACGACGATCGCGGAGATCATCCGCGAGCTGAACGGCATCTCGGCGTCGATCTCCGCGGGCGTCAGCCAGCAGGCCCTGGCGACGCGCGAGATCGCGACGAGCATCACCAGCGCGTCCACCGGGGCGGGCGAGGTGACGGCCAACATCGACGGCGTGCGCAACTCCGCGGCGCGGTCGAACGCCACGGCCGCCCACCTGCTCTCCGCCGCCGACGGTCTGAACCGGCACGCGGACGACATGATGACCGAGGTGGACGGCTTCCTGGCCAAGCTGCGCGTCGCCTGACCGGCGGCGCGCGTCAGGCGGTGACGACCTCGTCGGCCGCATAGCCCTGGATGTAGAGGAGGGCGGTCAGGTCGCCGTGGTCGATCCGCACCCGCGCTTCCGCCGCCACGGCGGGCTTGGCCCGGTAGGCGACGCCAAGGCCGGCGGCCTTCACCATGGCGAGGTCGTTGGCGCCATCCCCGACGGCCAGCGTGTCGTCCGGCGCAAGGCCGTGGGCGGCGCGGAGCTCCAGGAGGGTGGCGAGCTTGGCCTCGCGGCCGAGGATCGGGTCTGCGACCGTGCCGTCGAGGAGGCCGTTCGCCACGGTGAGGGTGTTCGACCGGTCCTCGTGGAAGCCGATCCGCGCCCGAATCGGCCCGGTGAACAGGGTGAAGCCCCCCGAGACGAGCGCCGTGTAGGCGCCGTTCGCCCGCATGGTGCGCACGAGGGCGACCGCGCCGGGCGTGAGCGTGATGCGTTCGTCGAGAACCTCCGCGGCGACCGCCTGGGGCAGGCCCTTCAGGAGCGCGACCCGCTCGCGAAGGGCGGGCTCGAAGGCGATCTCGCCGCGCATGGCGCGCTCGGTGATCGCCGCCACATGGGCCTTGAGGCCGGCGAAATCGGCCAGTTCGTCGATGCATTCCTGGCCGATCATGGTGGAATCCATGTCGGCGAGGAGGAGGCGCTTGCGCCGGTTCGCCGCCGGCAGCACGGCCACGTCCACCGCCCGGCCCGCCACCGCGTCGCGCAGGCGCCGTTCGGCCTCGGCGGCGGTCAGGTCCGACGGGACCGGCCATTCCGCCGCCACGTCGTCGCAGAGGACGCGCGCGTCCGCGCCGCCGAGAGCCGCGCCGGCGGCGGCGAGAACCGCGCCTGTCACTTGCGGATCGGCCGGGGATGAGACAAGCGTGGCGATCAGGGACATGGGATCGGCGGCTCCGGACGAGATGGCACACGGCGGCGACAGAGGCGGAAAACCGCGCGCGGTGGTGATAGCCGGGCCGACCGCGAGCGGCAAGTCGGCTCTCGCCGTGGAGATCGCCCGCGCGCTCGGCGGCACGGTGGTGAACGCCGACAGCATGCAGGTCTATGCGGACCTCTCCATCCTGACCGCCCGGCCGACCGCAGAGGACATGGAGCGCGTCCCGCACCGGCTCTACGGGCACGTGCCGGCGCGGGAGCGCTACACGGTGGCGCGCTGGCTCGGCGACATGGCGACCGTTCTGGCCGAGCTTCGGGACGAGGGTCGGACCCCGGTGATCGTGGGCGGCGCGGGGCTCTACCTCACCGCGCTGACGCAAGGCTTCTCCGCCGTGCCGCCGGTGCCGCCGGCGGTGGAAGCGGCCTGGCGCGAGCGGGCCGGCTCGCTGACGGCGCCCGACCTCCATGGCCTGCTCGCCGACGTCGACCCGGTGATGGCCGAGCGCCTGCGGCCGAGCGATCCGCAGCGCATCCTCAGGGCGCTGATCGTGCGGGATGCGACCGGGCGGTCGCTTGCGGACTGGCAGGCGGAGCGGGACCCGCCGGTGCTGGCGCCGGACCGGGTGGCGAGGCTGGTGCTCGCGCCGGACCGGTCGCTCCTGCACCGGCGCATCGCCGACCGGTTCCGCGCCATGGCGGCGAACGGCGGGCTCGACGAGGCGCGGGCGCTGGCGGCCCTCGACCTCGACCCGGCGCTGCCGGCCATGAAGGCGATCGGCGTGCCGGAGATGATGGCGGCGGCGCTCGGGAAACGACCGGTCGACGAGGCGGTGGAGGCAGCGATCGTGGCGACCCGGCGCTATGCGCGGCGGCAGGAGACCTGGTTCCGGAACCAGTTCGCGCACTGGCGGACGGTGCCGGTGGGCGAAGACGGGGTCGCGATGCGGGCGGCGGAGCTCATGGAGGATCGCGGGACGCGGACGGACGGAGCGGATCCTGCCGGGTGAGGGTGGGGCGGAGGAGGCCGCATTTCACACCCGTCATCGCCATGGACAGGCGGGGGCTGGCCATGGGTCCGGCTGGACGCGGCCCGCCCCAAAACCAATCGACACGCGCGAGGGCTGCCTCCGGAATGTCCTTCTTTCGCCCTCCCGAGGCTGCGACCTCGCGTCATCGTCGCCACAATGGTTAACAAAACGCTTTTATAGATTGTGACATTCGCATACAAAGACATCGCGGGCGAGGCCACACTAACCCACTGACAACGTCCAGGGGGGGCGGAAGAGGTGCGCCGATGCAACGATATGTCGGGCTGGTCCTTGCGATCGGACTCATGCTGCTGGCCCAACCGGGCCGGTCCGAAGGTCTTGTGAAGGACGCTGCCGCGGTTGGGAACACCGCTGCGCGCGTGGCGGAACGATCCCTCGTCGCCTACGTCGTCCAGACCAAGTCGGTGCGGACCAATTGCTTCACCCCCGCGCTGCGAACGCTGCTGACGGACCTTCGGCGCAAGCTGGGGAATCGGCAGATTACCGTGACGTCCGGCTTCCGCGGCGCACAGCGGGCGCGGCGGGGCTCCTACCATCGGCGCTGCATGGCGGCGGACGTGCAGGTGGTGGGCGTGGCGCCGCGCAAGGTTGCGGCGGTTGCGCGCAGCATCCCGGGAATCGGAGGCGTCGGCACCTATTGCCATACCCGCTCCGTGCATGTGGACGTCGGCCCGCGCCGGGACTGGTCGTGGAGCTGCCGCAAGCGGCGCAGGTGAGGGCGGGCAGGGAAGCCGGAAACCGGCCGATCAGGCTTGAACGGGCCGACAGGGCGTCGCGGCGGGCGCAACAAGTCGAAACCCACGGGACGGGTCACCGCAACATTCGAAAAATAGGGGTTGACCTCGTCCCGCCTCCCGCATAGGGTCCGGCCAACTCGGAAGGAACGAAGACCGATGCGTCGGACCCTTATCGTACTTATGTCGCGCACCGTGGCGGGGGCTCCCTGAGGGAGAACCTCCGGACGACATGGTGCGCGAAAGCCAAGGCCCTCTCCGGGGCCTTTTTTATTTCCGGATACGCCTGACGACCTGACGCAGCGCCGAGCGCCGTCCAGGCCGGACACGTGACGAGACAGAGGTTGATGCTATGACACGGCAGATGACGGGCGCTGAGATGGTCATCCAGGCGTTCATTGACCAGGGCGTCGACACCATCTTCGGGTACCCCGGCGGCGCGGTGCTGCCGATCTACGACGAGATCTTCCAGCAGGACAAGATCAACCACATCCTCGTCCGCCACGAGCAGGGCGCCGGCCACGCGGCCGAGGGCTACGCCCGCTCCACCGGCAAGCCGGGCGTCGTGCTGGTCACGTCCGGCCCCGGCGCCACCAACATGGTGACGGCGCTGACGGACGCGCTGATGGACTCCATCCCGCTCGTCTGCATCACCGGCCAGGTGCCGACGCACCTGATCGGCACCGACGGCTTCCAGGAGTGCGACACGGTCGGCATCACCCGGCCCTGCACCAAGCACAACTGGCTGGTGCAGAAGATCGAGGACCTGCCGAAGATCCTGCACGAGGCCTTCCGGATCGCCACCACGGGCCGGCCGGGCCCGGTCGTCGTCGACATCCCGAAGAACATCCAGTTCCAGACGGGCACCTACGTCAACCACAAGGACCAGGCGCAGACCCAGTACAAGCCGCGGGTGAAGGGCGACGACACCGCCATCCGCGAGGCGGTTGCCCTGATGGCGGCGGCCAAGAAGCCGGTGCTCTACACCGGCGGCGGCGTGGTGAACGCCGGCCCGGCCGCGTCCAGGCTGCTGCGCGAGTTCGTCAAGCTGTCCGGCTTCCCGATCACCTCCACGCTGATGGGCCTCGGCGCCTATCCGGCGAGCGGGCCGAACTGGCTGGGCATGCTCGGGATGCACGGCACCTACGAGGCCAACCTCGCCATGCACGACTGCGACGTGATGGTGTGCATCGGCGCCCGCTTCGACGACCGCATCACCGGCCGCATCGACGCCTTCTCGCCCAACTCCAAGAAGATCCACATCGACATCGACCCGTCGTCGATCAACAAGAACGTGCGCGCGGACATTCCGATCGTCGGCGATGTGGCCTACGTGCTGGAGGACATGATCAAGGTCTGGAAGCAGACCCAGCCGGTGCAGGACAAGGCGGCGCTGAACGCCTGGTGGCAGCAGATCGCCGTCTGGAAGGCGAAGAAGTGCCTCGCCTACCGCAAGCATTCCGACGTGATCATGCCGCAGTACGCCATCGAGCGGCTGTACCAGCTGACCAAGGGCCACGATACCTACATCACGACGGAAGTCGGCCAGCACCAGATGTGGGCGGCCCAGTATTTCGGCTTCGAGGAGCCGAACCGCTGGATGACCTCCGGCGGCCTCGGCACCATGGGCTACGGCCTGCCGGCGGCGCTGGGCGTGCAGATCGCCCATCCGGACGCGCTCGTCATCGACATCGCGGGCGACGCCTCGGTGCAGATGAACATCCAGGAGATGGCGACGGCGATCCAGTACGAGGCGCCGATCAAGGTCTTCATCCTGAACAACCAGTACATGGGCATGGTGCGCCAGTGGCAGCAGCTGCTGCACGGCAACCGCCTGTCGCACAGCTACACCGAAGCCATGCCGGACTTCGTGAAGCTGGCCGAGGCCTACGGCGGGGTCGGCATCAAGGCCGAGCGGCCGGACGAGCTGGACGACGCGATCAACGAGATGATCGCGGTGAAGCGCCCGGTGATCTTCGACTGCCGCGTCGCCAACCTCGCCAACTGCTTCCCCATGATCCCGTCGGGCAAGGCGCACAACGAGATGCTGCTCGGGGATGCGTCCGACGACGAGATCGACACGGCGATCGGGGCGTCGGGGAAGATGCTGGTGTGAGGGGGGTGGTTCACCCCTCTCCCCGACCCTCCCCCACAAGGGGGGAGGGGGTGCGTGGCAGGGGGCTTTGAGGGCGCGCTCCATTCACCGCCGCGGGTCTCCCTCCCCCTCGTGGGGGAGGGTTGGGGAGAGGGGGCGCGCCGGATCAGCCGCTCTGTCGTTTCAGGACTTTTGGAGAGATCGGACAACCCATGATGATCGTCGCCGGACAATCCCAGTCCGCCTACTTCCTGGAGGAGACCTCCACCGTCGCGGAGACGCACACGCTCTCCGTGCTCGTGGACAACGAGCCGGGGGTGCTCGCCCGGGTGATCGGGCTGTTCTCTGGCCGCGGCTACAACATCGAGAGCCTCACGGTCTCGGAGGTGGAGCACGAGAAGCACCTGTCGCGGATCACCATCGTGACCACGGGCACGCCGCAGGTGATCACCCAGATCATGAACCAGCTCGGCCGGCTTGTGCCGGTGCACCGGGTGGTGAACCTGACGAAGTCGGGCGACAGCATCGAGCGCGAGCTGGCGCTGGTGAAGGTGGCCGGCAAGGGCGAGCACCGGGTGGAGGCGCTGCGGCTCGCCCAGGCGTTCGAGGCGAAGACCGTGGACGCCACGCTGGAGAGCTTCGTGTTCGAGCTGACCGGCACGCCGGCGGACATCGACCGGTTCGTCAACCTGATGACCGAGTGCGGCCTCGTGGAGGTAGCGCGCACGGGCCTCGCCGCGCTCGCGCGCGGCAAGACGGGCATGTGATCACCGCATTCGGCATGAGGCACTGAAGCAGGAAGCCCTCGTCATGGAACTGGAAGACTTTGAAACCATCCACCTCGCCCACGAACTCGCCCGCGAAAAGGGCTGGGAGCACGTGATCGAGACCATCCGCCGGGCGCTCCGGGAAGAGAACGGCATGGCGGCGGACGAGACGCTGCCGGTGGCCCGGGCGCCGGAGACGAGCGCGAGCTATGTGAGGTTCTGAGGGGGGTGGGGGCGCCTTGGTGCGAAGCGTGGGCGGTTCGGTAGGGCGGTTTGGCTTGAAGGTTGGGCGGTTCCCCCTCTCCCCAACCCTCCCCCTCAAGGGGGGAGGGGGCGCGTTGAGGAGGGGGAGAGGGTGGCGGACTTGCGTTCGGCCAAGGGGCGCTTTCGCTCCGTCCTGAAACGTCTCGCACCGGACCCTCGACGGGCCCTCTCCCCCCTTGAGGGGGAGAGTGGGAGAGAGGGGTGTCGGCGCCGACGCCATCAGTGGCGCGGTTAGGCGTCTCGCACCCGATCCTCGCCGGGCCCTCTCCCCCCTTGAGGGGGAGAGTGGGAGTGGGGGGCGGCTCCGACGCTGAAAGGAAAACCCCTCAGCCGATCGTTCCGATCTGCGCGTAGCCGCCGTGAAGCGAGGTGTGGCGGACCGTGCGGCCGGTGGCGAGCGTATGCATCCGCGCGGCCAGATCCACCCTCGGCGTGACGTGGAACAACGCGAGCCAGCCGTGGAGGAGGCGGCGGGGGAGGGCGCCGAGGTGGGCGGCGTCGCCGAAGTCGACGACGGCGAGGCGGCCGCCGGGGGCGGTGAGGCGGTCGGCCTCCTTGAGGGCCGCGACCCAGTCGGGAATCATCGAGACCGCGTAGGAGAAATAGACCCGGTCGAAGCGCGGGAGGCCGAAGGCCGACGCGGCGTCGAAGGCGGTGGCGTCGCCGGGGGAGAGGGTGATGCGGTGCGTGAGGCCGGCGGCGTCGATGGTGGCGCCGGCGGTGTGCAGCATCTCCGCCGAGATGTCGACGCCGAAGAGCCGGCAATCCGGGTAG
Organism: Chthonobacter rhizosphaerae; assembly: GCF_013839525.1. GTDB lineage: Bacteria > Pseudomonadota > Alphaproteobacteria > Rhizobiales > Pleomorphomonadaceae > Chthonobacter > Chthonobacter rhizosphaerae. The sequence goes on along the minus strand of NZ_JACDIS010000007.1, from coordinate 141,368 downwards.
CGCCGGGCGACGGCGACGAGGTTGCGGCCGGTGCCGCAGCCGAGTTCGAGCACGGTGCCACCGGGCGGGACGTCCAGCTCCGCGATCATGCGGTCGCGGCCGAGCAGGTAGGGCTTGCGGGTGATGTCGTAGATGTGCCGCGTGTAGCGGTACATCCTGTCCATCGCGGCGGCATGGTTGCCGGGGCGGCGGTCCACCGTGGCGGCGTGGCCGCTTGGGCGATCCATCGCGGCAGGATGGCCGCCGGGCGCGGGGGCGTCCGGCGTGGCGGGTCTGGAGGGCGCCGTGTCGGCCATGCCGGCTCAGCCTTTGTGGATCTTCAGGTGGAAGCCGCCGTAGATGGACGAGCGGTCCTTGGCGCTGAAGGCGGCGGACTCCTCGGCCGCGTAATGCCAGTGGCGGTTGATCTCATCGGGCAGGGTCGCGGCGATGTGGCTCTCCTCGCCGGCGGTGCGGAAGATGACGCGCGCGCCGGGGGCGGCGGTGCGGGTGATCTCCGTCCAGAGGGCGGTGAGCTGCTCGCGGTTCATCCAGTCCTGCGCGTCGAGGAGCACGTAGCCGTCGAGGGAGGCGTCCGGGCGGCCGGCGAGGTGGTCGGTCATGGACTGGTGCAGCACCTCCACCCGGCCGCTGTTGGCGCGCACGGTGTCGTAGTGCTCGCGGCGCAGATACGGCGGCACGGCGACCCGGTGCTGGCGGTCGTAGGAGCGGCCGAAGGCCTGCCAGGCGAAGTAGTTGTCCTCCATGGGGAAGTCGCAGGCGAGCCGCTCCAGCCGGCCCTTCAGGAGGCCCGCCACGTCGCCGCTGGCGGAGGCCTGCAGGTAGGCGTACTGGGCGGGCGGAATGCCAAGGCCGTAGAGCGACACCGGCATCCGGCAGAGCCAGCGGACGAGGCGGGCGTCGAACACCGGCGCGAGGGTCTCCTCGAAGATGCGGCGCTGGTCCTCCAGGCTCTTTGCGGTGAGCATGCGGCGCGGGTTCTGGCCGTAGGCGCGGGAGAGGAGGTGCACCGTGCCGATGAAGCGGCCGAGGAGGCCGAAGCGGTAGACGTTGCGGGCGAAGAGGTTGATCCGCCGGCCGCGAAGCGTGCGCCGGGCCTCCCAGTAGGCGCGGGTGGTCGGGTCCAGGTGGTCGCGCACATAGGCGTCGTAGAGGTGGGTGTTGGCCTTCTCGTCGGCGTGGCCGAAGAAGCGGAAGAAGACCTCGTAGGCCGGCAGGTGCTGGATGCAGGCGAGCTTCAGCTTGACGAGCGCCACGTGGGCCGGGTTGAGGTCGACGGCGGTGACCTCGGCCGGGTCGCGGGTGAGATAGCTCATCACGTTGCAGCCGCCCGACGCGATGGTGACGATCCGCGCGCCGGGGCCGAGAGCGAGGGCCGCCATGTCGACCTCCGGATCCTCCCAGATCTGCGGGTAGACGAGGCCGGAGAAGGCCATGGTGAACAGGCGTTCCAGCATGCCCTGGCGGGTCGTCATGCGGTTGTTGTGGACCGCGTTGTTGAGGATCCGGTTCGACATGTGCGCGCCACCCCCTTCTGGTCAGCCGGGATCCGGTTGGGGATCGCCGTCGATTCGACCCATCGTCGAAGTGGCGGACAAAAATCACAGGCAGGCGACAGTTTCGCGACGGCTGGGGAGGGCCGGGTTCGCCGACCGCCGTGCCGCATTGTGCGGGGGCGGATGCCGCGCTAGAGCAGTCTCCCGCATCCGGATCCCCTTGCCATGACGCCGATCACCAAGCTTTCCGTCAACGTCAACGCCATCGCCCAGCTCAGGAACCGACGCAACCTGCCGTGGCCGAGCGTCACCGGCCTCAGCCGGATCGCCCTGGAGGCGGGCGCCTACGGCATCACGGTGCATCCGCGCCCGGACGAGCGGCACATCCGCCGGACGGACGTGTTCGAGATCCGCGACATGCTCCGGGCGGACTGGGCGGGCAAGGAATTCAACATCGAGGGCTATCCGACCGAGGATTTCCTGGCGCTCTGCGAGGCGGCCCGGCCCGACCAGGTGACCCTCGTGCCGGACGAGCCGGGGCAGGCGACGTCCGACCACGGCTGGGACTGCGTGCGCCACCAGGACATGCTGCGCGCCGTGGTGGACCGGATGCAGGGGCAGGACATGCGCGTGTCGCTCTTCCTCGACGCGGACTGGACCCAGGTGGCCAGCGCCTCGCGCACGGGCGCCCGGCGGATCGAGATCTACACGGGGCCGTACGGGCATACGTTCGACCCGGTGGAGAAGGCCCGGCGGCTGGACGACATCGTGCTGACGGCGGAAGCCGCCGATGCCGCCGCCATGGGGGTGAACGCGGGGCACGACCTGACGCTGGACAACCTGCCGCCGCTGAAAGCCCGCGCGCCGCTGATCGCGGAGGTGTCGATCGGGCATGCGATCACGGCGGACGCGCTGGTCTACGGGATGGCGGAGACGATCCGGCGGTACCGGGCTGCGTGCGGGGATCCGGTGGGGTGAGGGGCGGGGGTGGGGCGAGGTGTGTGCCGCTCCGCCATGCACAACACCGTCATGGTTCCTGAAGGCGGACCAGCCACGCCTTCTACCCGGCCCACGACCTCAAAAAATGCGTGGCTGGTCCGCCTTCGCGGACCATGACGATGGAGGAGGAGCCGGTGCGGCGGGTTTGATGTGCGACCTTGCTGCGTCCCATCCGGTTTACCTCGACGTCATCCCGGCGAAAGCCGGGATCCAACCGCCGGTGCGGGTTCTTCGCTGGTGAGGGTACGGTACCATCGGTTGGGCCCCGGCTTTCGCCGGGGTGACGATTCGGACCGATGGGGGAGGATGTGCCGATGAAGCGCGCAGCCCTTCAATTCCCGTCACGGCGTCTCTCTTGAACCAAGCTGCCCTTGGCGCACCGGTACGACTGGTCACTCTTGAACCAAGCTGCCCTGGACCTCCGCCACCGCCCCAACCCCCTTGACCGGCTTCCCGCACTTCTCTATCACCACCGGGAACCGTACCGTACGGTACACCGCTTGCCGAGTTTCCCGTGGACCAGGTCGCCCCCGCCGCACCGCCGGAGTTTTCCGCCCGCCAGAACGATGTTCTGGAGGTGGCGCTGCGGCTGCTTGTTGAAGGCGGCGACAAGGCGCTGACGACGGCGGGGATCGCGCGCGCGGCGAACTGCTCCAAGGAGAGCCTCTACAAGTGGTTCGGCGACCGGGACGGGCTCTTGGCCGCCATGATTACCTACCAGTCGTCGAAGGTTCGGGCGGCGGCCGGTCCGGGGGCGCGGCCGGGGCGGGAGGCGTTCCGGGGGCTGCTGGTGACGTTCGCGGAGGACCTCCTGACCGTGCTCTCCGGCGACGTGTCTCTGGCGCTGAACCGGCTCGCCATCGGCGAGGCGGGGCGCACGGAGGCGCGGCTCGGCGGGCTGGTGCTGAAGGCCGGCCGCCGGCCGATCGAGGCGCGGGCGCGGTCGCTGCTGGAGGCCGGCCGCGCGGCGGGTCACCTCGCCTTCACGGATACGGGCGACGCCTACCATACGCTCTACGGCCTGATCGTGCGCGACCTGCATGTCCGCCTCCTCCTCGGGGACAGCCCCGATCCGGCGGAGCGGAACGTGCCGGCGCGGGCGGCGACGGCCATCGACCAGTTCCTCCGCCTCCACGGGGCGGATGAGAAGAACGCCAAGGGACCGGGCGGCGACACCGGACCGGCCTGACGGCAGAGAGAAACGCCACGAGGAAAGAAAGGGGATCCCTCCCATGCGCGTCTATTATGATCGTGATGCCGACCTGAACCTCATCAAGGGCAAGAAGGTCGTGATCGTCGGCTACGGCTCCCAGGGCCGCGCCCATGCGCTGAACCTGAAGGATTCGGGCGCCAAGGAGATCGCGGTCGCCCTGAAGCCGGGCTCCGCCACCGCCAAGAAGGTGGAGGCCGACGGCCTCAAGGTCATGACCGTGGCGGAAGCCGCCGCCTGGGGCGACCTCCTGATGATGGCGACCCCGGACGAGCTGCAGGCGGACATCTACCGCGACGAGATCGCCCCGAACATCCGCGACGGCGCGGCGATCGCCTTCGCCCACGGGCTCAACGTGCACTTCGGCCTGATCGAGCCGAAGAAGACCGTGGACGTCATCATGATCGCCCCGAAGGGCCCCGGCCACACCGTGCGCGGCGAATACGAGAAGGGCGGCGGCGTGCCGTGCCTGGTGGCCATCCACCACGACGCGTCGGGCAACGCCCTCGACATCGCGCTCTCCTACGCGTCGGGCGTGGGCGGCGGCCGGTCGGGCATCATCGAGACCACCTTCAAGGAAGAGTGCGAGACCGACCTCTTCGGCGAGCAGGTGGTGCTCTGCGGCGGCCTCGTGGAGCTGATCCGCGCCGGCTTCGAGACGCTGGTCGAGGCGGGCTACGCCCCCGAGATGGCCTATTTCGAGTGCCTGCACGAAGTGAAGCTGATCGTCGACCTCATCTATGAGGGCGGCATCGCCAACATGAACTACTCCATCTCGAACACCGCCGAGTGGGGCGAGTACGTCACCGGCCCGCGCATCGTGACGGCCGAGACGAAGGCCGAGATGAAGCGCGTGCTGAAGGACATCCAGACCGGCAAGTTCACGTCGGAGTGGATGCAGGAGTACCGCGCCGGCGCCGCCCGCTTCAAGGCGATCCGCCGCAACAACGACGCCCACCAGATCGAGGACGTCGGCGCCAAGCTGCGCGGCATGATGCCGTGGATCAAGCAGAAGGCGCTGGTGGACCGCACCCGCAACTAACGACGCGGGGCTGAGCGCCCCACGGCGATCGACGACGCGGCCCGCGGGTGGAGATGCCCCCGCGGGCCGCAGCGCGTTCAGGGCGGGGGGGGGGCCGTGAGCGGTCCGCCCCCGCGGGCCGCGACAGGGGACGGATGGGCCGTGGAGCGCCGGGCCGTCTGTCAGACGACCCCGAGGGCGGTCAGGACGGGGCGGCGCCTGGTTTGGAACGCCTCGTATTGGGCGCGGAACTCGGCGAGGTGTTCGGCGGGGTTTTCCAGGCGGCGGCCGTCCTTGACCACGCGCTGGCCCTGGGCCTCCAGGATGGAGGCGGCGAACTGGGCGGGGTCGGCCTCGCCCTCGATCTCGGCGAGGATGAAGAGCTGGCCGAAACGGTCGACCGCGACGCCGCTGCCGGTGACCGGCGAGGCGAGGCAGCCGAGGTCGGCGCTGGCGCGGGCGCGGAGCACGACGGCGCGGTTGAAGGCGCGGGTGCGCTCCGCCCGGGCGGACTCCCCCGCTTCGCCGAGGCACGGCTGCAGCTGGTCGGTGCCCACGAGGACGGTGATCGCCTGGCGCAGGCGCGCCCAGCCGAGGCCCGCGATGGCGGCATCGGCCGCGATCTGCCGGATGGTGCGCGGGCCGGACGCGAAGGCGTCCAGGATGGGGGCGTAGACCTCCGCGATCAGGCCCATGCGGCCGCCGGCACCGTCCACATGCATGACCGCGTCCTCGCGCCGAATGGAAAGCGCGAAGCGCTGGTCGGCCCAGGCGTCCTGCAGATCGAGGGCGTTGAGGGCGATCGGACCCTTCTGGAACACGTCGCGGCGGAATTGCTGGTTCACCAGGAAGTCGCGCACTGTCTCGCGGAGCGCCGGGGCCGGCACGTCGGCGAGAACGTCGCGGTGCTCCTGGGTGAGGCTGACCGCGTCCACATGGTCGAGGAGGGCGGTGGAGCCCACGAAGGAGAGCTTGGCCTCGTCCAGCTCGGCGGCGACGTCGGCGTGGTAGAAGGGCTCCCAGTCGCGGTTGAGGTGCTCGTGGGCGAGATAGTTGCGGCTCGACGCCTTCATGCGGTCGAGACGCTCGCCGACGCCCGGGTTGACCCGGAAGTAGACGGAGTTGGCGGATCGGATCCGCTCGGAGAAGGCGAGGGCGGCGTCGATGCGCTTCTCGATGGAGCCGGTCGCCACGGCCGCGTGGTCCACCAGGAGGCGGCGCAGCGGCATGCCGGACGCCCAGCCGGGGAGGGCGTTGTAGGAGAGATAGACGAGCCCGCCCACCTTCAGGCGCCGGCGGATGAACTCCACGATCACCCTGCGATTCTCGGCGCTGATCCACGACCAGATGCCGTGCAGGCTGACGATGTCGAAGTCGGGCAGGTCGTCGCGGGCGAGGAAGTCCGCGAAGGCGTCGTCGTAGAAGCGGATGTTGGACGAGCCGGCGGCCGCCGCGAGGGCCCGGGCGCCGGCGACGTGCGTGGGGTTGAAGTCGGTGGCGTGGAAGCTGACGTGCGGGTTGGCGGCGGCGAGGACGTTGGCCGAGAAGCCCTGGCCGCAGCCGAGCTCGCAATAGGCGAGCGGTGCTTCGGCCTTGCGGGCGGAGACGCCCTTGGAAAGGGCCACGAAGCCGAGGACCGCCGGGGTGAGTTCCCGGTAGAACCCTTGCGTGTAGCTGATCTCCGATACGTAGCCGGACGTCCAGGTCGCCATCGCATTCCCCCGATTCGCGCTCAAGAACAGTGCGCGAGCCGCCAGGGCATGGCGAGAGGGGAGGGGCGCAGCGACAGATATTTTAACCAGAATCTACAATGCGATTTCGGGGCAATTTCGCGCCGGGGCCGACCGGCCCGCGCTTGACAGCCGGTGTGCGGTGCGGGATCGAGGGGGCTCGAACCCATGGCGCCGGCGCGAGACCCTTCGATGATCACCCCCATCACGGACGTCAACGTCGTCATGGTTCCCGGTTCGTGGACGATCGACGCAGAGACCCGGGCGCGCATCGACGCCCATTGGGCCGAGGCAATCGCGGACAATCCGAAGCTCTGGAACGGGCGCGTGCTCGGGGCCGTGGCGCCCGGCCTTCCGGGCGGGCTCGCGATCGAGGGCGGTGTCCTGACCGGGACGGCGCAGGAGGGCAACTTCGCCGACTACCTCGCCTGGCGCGACTGGGGCTTCCCGGAGTTCGGCATCCGCAACCTGTTCGGCTCGGCGCTGATCCTGTCGTCGGACGGCGCGCTGATCTACGGCGTGATGGGACGGCACACGGCGAACGCGGGCCGGATCTATCCGCCCGGCGGAAACCTGGAGCCGCGGGACATCACGCCCGACGGTCGGGTGCACGTGATCGGCTCCATCGAGATGGAACTGACCGAGGAGACCGGCCTCACGGCCGAGGAGGCGGACGTCGCCAGCACCCTGGTGGCCTTCGACGGACCGCGGATCTCCGTCGGCCGCATCTTCCGCTTCCGGGACAGCGCGGCGGATCTCGTCGCCCGCATCGAGGCTCATTCCGCGGCCGAGGTCGACCCGGAACTGGACGGGCTCGTGGTGGTGCGTTCGGCGAGCGACCTCACCGAACGCACGCCGGGCTACGCCCATCTGCACGCGCGCGCCGTGCTGGGGCGCTGACCCGGCGCCGAAGACTCGGGGCCCGGCAGGCGTCCGGGCACCCATGGGGTCTCAGGGTCCGCCGGTCCTCGTCTTACGCGGGGTCTCAGGACCCGTAAGGCGAGCGGCAGTTCCGCACCCGGCCGGAGTAGTCGATCCAGGTGTTGTCGTGCGGCCGGTAGGACCGGTAGCGGGCGTTGCACCACTGGACGTGGGCCGACCGGCTTTCGTAATGGCGATAGGCCGTGCGCGGCGGCGCGTAGACGCGGGGCGCCCGGTAGCGGTAGCGCGGCACGGCGTAGACCGGCGGCTCGTCGTAACGGTAGTAGACGCGCGGCTCCCGGTAGGCCGGATAGCCGTAACCGGAGTCGTAGCGGTAGCGCGGGGCGGCATAGACCGGCGGCGCGGCGTAGACCGGCGGCGCCAGGGCCTGGCCGAGCAGAAGGCCGCCCAGCAGGCCGATGCCGGCGCCCGCCCAGACGTCGCCGTTGTGGTGATGCCGGCGCCGATGGTCGCGGGCGTCCGCGTCGCCCGTTGTGGCGACGGTGCCGGTGGCGGCCGTCACGACGATCATGGCGGCGGTGGCGATGCTCCTCAGGGTTTTCATCATCCTCTCCCGTCCAGGCCGCGGGCGGCCTCCGACCCACCAGGGCGAGGCGCCGACGGTGACGCGCGTCCAGTGCAGCGGATCGGCGCGGCGAACCTATGGCAAACGGATGCGATCACAGCAAAATTCCGGCGGAGGACTCCTGGTTCCGCAGGCGGCCCGCCCGGAGCCGGCGTCGCTCGGCGCGGAGCGACGAAGGCCGCGCTCGCATTTCGGCGGTGGCCCGGGGACGCCGTTCGGCTTATCGTCCGGCACAGGAGGGCGGCTCGGGTCGCCCGGGATCCAATCATCGCAAGGGGCAGCGGCGTGGCGCGTCGATACGCAATCCTGGACGTCTTCACCAATCGGGCGCTGGCCGGCAATCCGCTGGCCGTCGTCCTCGACAGCGAAGGGCTGGACACAGCGGCCATGCAGGCCATCGCCCGCGAGTTCAACCTGTCGGAGACGGTGTTCGTGCTGCCGCCGTCGCGGCCGGGCCTGACGGCGCGGGTGCGCATCTTCACGCCCGCCAAGGAGCTGCCGTTCGCCGGCCATCCGACCGTCGGGACGGCGGTGCTGCTGGCGACGGAACGGCTGGACGGCATCGCCCGCGAGACGGACGCCATGGTGGTGCTGCAGGAGGAGATCGGCATCGTCCGCTGCGGCGTCGTGCTGGCGCCCGGGCGCGCCGGCCGCGCGGTGTTCGACGTGCCGAAGCTGCCGGAGGAACACCCGTTCCGCGGCGACATCGGCTTGGCGGCGTCGGCGCTCGGGCTCAACCGGCAGGACATCGGGTTCGAGAACCACGTGCCGTCGGTGTTCTCCGTCGGCCACCCGTTCGTGTTCGTGCCAGTGCGCGACCGGGCCTCGGTGGACGCGATCCGGCCGGAGCTTCGCCACTGGGAGGCGGGCTTCGGCGCGGCGGGCATCAACGTGTTCGCCTACACGCGCGAGTGCGCGCACCAGGACGGCGACTTCCACGCCCGCATGTTCGCGCCCGACCTCGGCATCGGCGAGGACCCGGCGACCGGATCGGCGGCCGCCTGCTTTGCCGGCGTGGTGATGCGCTTCGACGGCTCCTCGGACGGGGAGAAGACGATCATCATCGAGCAGGGCTACGCCATGGGGCGGCCGAGCCGGATCGAGCTCGAACTGGTGGTGGAAAAGGGGCGCCTGCACGCCGGCCGCATCAGCGGCGAGGCGGTGTTGGTGGCGCGGGGCGACCTGCTGCTGTGATGCCCCGAGCCGCCCGCGGCCGTCGCCGCACGGCTGCGGACTTCGCCGTCGTCAGAAGATGATCTCGCCGGCCGTGATGGCGAGGAGCAGGAAGATCACGAAGATCGCCAGGAAGACCGCGAACAGGATCTTGGCGATCCGGCCTGCCGCCGACGAGATGCCGCTGAAGCCGAGCGCGCCGGCGACCAGCGAAATGACGAGAAAGATCACGGCCCACTTCAACATCGGCATGCTCCCGGAACAAGGCTTCGGCGGCGCTTCCGCTTGCCGGAGAAACACGCCCGGCGCGGGAGTGTTCCGTGCCTCAGCACGCGCCGAACTCTTCTCGCGCCCGGGCCGGAGGCGATGGTGGGGCAGGGAAGGGAGGGGCCGTCCGGTGCCGGCTCGACGCGCGACCACTTGGTAGCGGGTGGCCGGTCAGGCCGGAGGCTTCGGCAGGTTCAGCCGGTTGCGGGCGATGGAGTCGATCCCGCGCCGCCAGTCCGCGTCGGTGTTGGCGTGGAGGACCGTGCCGCCCGCCGCCACCGTGCTGCCGTCCGCCACCGAGTAGACGAAAACCTGCAGGTTGATCAGGATGCTGGACACCTTCTGCACTGTCGTGATCATCACGAAGTCTGCGCCGGCCTTGCGGCCGAGGGCGAGTTCGCAGCGGCCGCAGGAGCCGAGGTTGTAGTCGTTGATCTCGGCGGAGACCGCCTCGTTCTCGACGACCGCGTAGTCGGCGGTGGCGGCGGCCACATGGGCCTTCAACCGCTCCTCGATCATCTCCACCCGCTTCAGGTCCGCGGCGCGGGTTTCGTCGGTCTCACCGGCGCCCTCGGCCTCGTACTGCGTGTCGAGCAGAATGACGCGCCGCGGCTCGGCGGACGCGTGGGGCGCGGCGAGGCCGGCCGCGAAGGCGATCGCCGCGAGGACTGGAAATCGCGTCACCAGGTGCTCTCCTCCCTCATGGCCGTGTCCGCCCGGCCGCCAAGAACAAGGTATGGCATCGGAGCGTCCTGTAAAGCGCCGCCGCGCCACGCTTTGCGGGCTGAAGGAGGCAAGGGCGTCCGGCGGGACAGGCGAGGGGGGCGGGCGCGGTCGCGCTTGCAATCGCGATTTCGTTGGGGCACAAACGCCGTCACCCATGGGCGCGCCATCATTCGCCGCCCGAGGCACGAGACGAGACTGGTCCTCATGACGATCGCGGCTCATCCGATCGCATCGACCGCCGAGCGGCACATCCTGTCCGCGCGGACCCTTTCCGCTGCCTTGTCCGCCCTGGCGCCCCGCGCCGGGCTGCTTTCGCTTACGCTTCTCCTTAGCCGCCCCTGAGCGTCGGCTGGCCTGTTCATGGCCGGGCACTCAGGGGACGACCGAGCCGCGGGAGGAGCACCGCTCCTTCATCCGACCGACTTTCCCGTTCGAGCACAAAGAGCGCCATGACAGCCTGAGGCGCACCGCTCCGGGTCCGACACGACTTCGAAGGACGACCAGCATGACCGACGCCGTATCCGCCTCCGCCGCCTCCAAGGACCGCATCGTGATCTTCGACACCACGCTGCGCGACGGGGAGCAGTCGCCCGGCGCATCGATGACCCTCGACGAGAAGCTGCAGGTGGCCGAGCTCCTCGACGACATGGGCGTCGACGTGATCGAGGCCGGCTTCCCGATCGCCTCCAACGGCGACTTCGAGGCCGTGTCGGAGATCGCCAAGCGGATGAAGCGCGCCGTCGTGTGCGGCCTCGCCCGCGCGTCCGCCAACGACATCGACCGGGCCGGCGAGGCGCTGAAGCACGCTCACGCCAAGCGCATCCACACCTTCATCTCCACGTCGCCGCTGCACATGAAGTACAAGCTGCAGCTGGAGCCTGAGGCGGTCTATGAGAAGGTGATCGCGTCGGTGACCCGCGCCCGCCAGTGGACGGACGACGTGGAGTGGTCCGCCGAGGACGGCTCGCGCACCGAGCACGACTTCCTCTGCCGGTGCGTGGAGGCCGCCATCAAGGCCGGCGCCACCACCATCAACATCCCGGACACGGTCGGCTATTCGGTGCCGGAGGAATACTACGCCCTGATCCGCATGCTGCTCGACCGGGTGCCGAACGCCGACAAGGCGGTGTTCTCCACCCACTGCCACGACGACCTCGGCATGGCGGTGGCCAACTCGCTGGCCGGCATCCGGGCGGGCGCCCGGCAGATCGAGTGCACCATCAACGGCCTCGGCGAGCGCGCGGGCAACGCGGCGCTGGAGGAGGTGGTGATGGCCATCCGCACCCGCGGCGATGTGCTGCCCTTCGTGACCGGCGTGAAGTCGCAGATGCTGGTGAGGGCGTCCAAGCTGGTGTCCAGCGCCTCCGCCTTCCCGGTGCAGTACAACAAGGCGATCGTCGGCCAGAACGCCTTCGCCCACGAGAGCGGCATCCACCAGGACGGCATGCTGAAGAACGCCCAGACCTACGAGATCATGCGCCCGGAGGATGTGGGCGTGAAGTCGACCTCGCTGGTGATGGGCAAGCACTCCGGCCGCCACGCCTTCAAGGAGAAGCTGAAGGACCTGGGCTTCGATCTCGGCGACAACGCCGTCGAGGACGCCTTCCGGCGCTTCAAGGACCTGGCCGACAAGAAGAAGCAGGTGTTCGACGAGGACATCGAGGCGCTGGTCTCCGACGAGCTGCAGGCGAGCGCGGAGGGCATCAAGGTGATCGCCCTCACGGTGATCGCCGGCACCGCGGGCCCGCAGACCGCCACCATCACGCTGGACCTCGACGGCACCCACGTGACCAAGATGGCGAACGGCGACGGACCGGTGGACGCCACGTTCAACGCCATCAAGGCCATCGTCCCCCACGAGGCGACGCTGCGCCTCTACCAGGTGAGCGCGGTGACCGAAGGCACCGACGCCCAGGCCGAGGTGGCCGTGCGCCTGGAGGAGCAGGGCCGCCAGGTGACGGGCCGCGCCGCCGACACCGACACGCTGGTCGCCTCCGCCAAGGCCTACGTCGCCGCCGTGAACAAACTCGGCGGCAACCGCGGCCGGGTGAACCCGCAGGCCGTGGCGGTCTGAGCCGGACCGGGGCCTCTCCTTGGGCGAACGCGCTGCGGAGAGGCCTCTTCCAAGCCGAATTGTCGTGTGCTGCCAGATGCTTGGCAGCAAAATGACGGTTCGGCGCACAAAGGGGGTTGCGGCCCGCCGCGCCCCCGGCTATAAGCCCGCCATCCCAACGGGACGGCGCAACCACGCCGCCGGCCCTGGTCGGGCGCGTAGCTCAGTCGGTAGAGCAGCTGACTCTTAATCAGCGGGTCACAGGTTCGATCCCTGTCGCGCCCACCAATCCTTCCAAGCACTTGGCATTCTGTTTTCGGACGGGTTCGGAAGGTCCCGGCCGTTCGCGGCTTAAGGTCGCAAAAAGGGCGGCGCTTTCGCGAACGTCCAGAGGTGTACCGGCATCCCGCATGGATGCGCGGGCCGGCCCGCTCGGGCAGAGCTCGCGAGTTCCCGGTCGCCGCGGATCTCACCACCTTCCCGACGTTGGCCGTAAGCCTGTCATTGGTATGGGAATTCGCATACAGTGACGATGTGGCATCCGGTGCCCTCCGGGTCTTGAATGTCCGGAGGCCGGGACCACCTTAGCGCACTTCAGTGCACTACGCCTGGTCCTTCGGTGGGGCTTGCCCGACATGAACAGCACACGCAAGACAGTTCTCATCGCCGAGGATGAGGCGGTGATCAGCCTCGGCCTGGAGGACGTGGTGGCGGATCTCGGGGCGCGCACGGCCGGGCCGTTCGCCACGTGCCGCGAGGTGATGGACTGGCTGACCGCCAACGAGTGCGATGCCGCCGTCCTGGATCTCACCCTGCGCGACGGCGACCTGATGGACTGCGCGGCCGCCATGGCGGCCAAGGGCGTGCCGGTGCTGATCACCTCCGGCCATATGCCGTCGGACCATCCGGTTCCGGGGGCGTACTGGGTGGGAAAGCCTTTCGCCTTCACGGCCATCCGAGACCGGCTCGCCGACATGCTGGGCGGTCCGGCGCCGTCGGCCTGAGGTCAGATCACCACGTTCAGGAGATCGACCGTCGTCCACGGCTTGCACACGAACCGAACGCAATGGGGCGCGGCCTCGGCGGCCGACAGGTGTCCGGACGTGATGATGACGCGCTTGTCCGGCCACCGGCCGCAGACGATCCGCGCGAGTTCCAGACCATCGATCGAGCCGGGCATCCGGACGTCGGTGAACACGATGTCGATGTCGTCGGGACGAGCCTCCAGAAGAGCGAGCGCCTCGTCCGCCGTGCTCACCGCCATCGTGTCGTAACCCGCTTCCTCCAGCACGTCCTGCGCCAGCATCAACGGTATCGGTTCGTCTTCCACGACGAGGATCATGGGCCGCACCTCCGAACCAGCCATTGAGCCCCGTTAACATATGTTGGCACGTCAAGTTCCCGCTGAGCTCGATATTTCTGACCTTCCGTTGTCGGAGAATTAACCAATCCGGCTTGGCGGCGGCGATGGTGAGCCGGCGGTTGAAAATTGTGCGTATGCGAACAGACTTATCCTGCGCCTGCGGCCCGACGGGGTCGCAGGCGTCGGGTCTTCGTGACCGATGGCGGGGAGGCTGGCCGCCGCGGGCGCGGCGGCCAGGGGTCTCAGGCCGGGAGCCTTTCGGCCGGGGTCTCGACGGCGGTCGCGGTTGCGGACGCGCGCTTCTTCCGCCAGTCGCCCAGGAAGAGCAGGATGGGCGCGGCGATGAAGACCGACGAGGACGCGGCGATCACGATGCCGAAGATCATCGGCACGGCGAAGCTTTCCACCGCGCTGCCGCCCCAGATCGCCATGGGAAGAAGCGACAGGAAGGCGGTGACGGAGGTGTAGAGGCTGCGGGCGAGGGTTTCGTTGATGGAGAGGTCGATGATCTCCCGCAGCGGCATCGCCTTGTAGAGCCGCATGTTCTCGCGCATGCGGTCGTAGACCACGACCTTGTCGTTGACCGAGTAGCCGACCAGCGTCAGGAGCGCCGCGATGGCGGTGAGGTTGAAGTCGAGGCCGGTGAGGGCGAAGAAGCCGATGGTCTTCGTCACGTCCAGCACCAGGGTGGCGATGGCGCCGACCGCGAACGGCCACTCGAAACGCGCCCAGATGTAGACGAGCATCGCGAGGCTGGCGAGCACCACCGACAGGATGCCGGCGGTGGCGAGTTCGCCGGAGACCTTCGGGCCGACCACCTCGGTCCGTTCCACGGCGGCCGTGGCATCGATGGCGCGCACCTCCGCCTTCAGCCGCTCCACCGCCGCCGTCTGCGCCTCCTCGCCGCCGGGCTGACGCTCCACCCGCACCAGGACATGCCGGTCGTCGCCGAAGGCCTGAAGGGCCACTTCGCCGAGGCCGAGTTCGCCGAGGCTGGAGCGGAAGGCCGCGAGGTCGGCAGGCCGCTCGGTCACCACCTCCATCTGGATGCCGCCGCGGAAGTCGACGCCGTAGTTGAGGCCGGGCGTCACGAACAGCACCAGCGACGCGAGCGACAGCACGGCCGAGAAGCCGATGCCGAAGAAGCGCGCCCGCATGAAGCGGATGCGGGTGCCGTCCGGGATCAGCCGGACCGGGAAGAGCGGCTTGATCTCCAGCCGCTTCAGCTTCCGCCGACGCACGATGGCCATCATGATGACGCGCACGATGGAAACGGCCGTGAACATCGAGATGGCGATGCCGAGGCCCATGGTGACGGCGAAGCCGCGCACCGGGCCGGAGCCGAACCAGAACAGCAGCACGGTGGCGATGAGCGCCGTGACGTTGCTGTCCACGATGGTGGCGTAGGCGCGCTTGAAGCCCGCGTCCAGGGCCGCGATGGCGCTGCGGCCCTTGGCGGTCTCCTCCCGGATGCGCTCGTTGATCAGCACGTTGGCGTCGACCGCGAGGCCGATGCCGAGCACGATGCCGGCGATGCCGGGCAGCGTCAGCGTCGCCCCGAGAAGCGACAGGCCCGCGAAGGTGAGCACCACGTTCAGCCCGAGCGCCAGGTTGGCGAGGAGGCCCCAGGCTCCGTAGAGCACCACCATGAAGCCGACCACGAGGCCGAACCCGACGAGGCCCGTGACGATGCCCATCTCGATGGCGTCGGCGCCGAGGTCCGCGCCCACGGTCCGCTCCTCGATGACGGTGAGCTTGGCCGGCAGGGCGCCGGCGCGCAGGAGCGCCGCGAGATCGGTCGCCTCCTCGACGGTGAAACTGCCGGAGATCTGTCCGGAGCCGCCGGTGATCGGCTCGCGGATGACCGGCGCCGACAGCACGGTCTGGTCGAGCACGATGGCGAACGGCTTGCCGACGTGCGTGCGGGTGATCTCGGCGAACCGGGCCGAGCCGGCGGTGTCGAAGCGGAAGGTGACGAGGGGCTCTCGGGTGCTCGGGTCGAAGCCGGCGCGGGCGTCGGTGAGGCGGTCGCCGGTGAGTTCGACCCGGTCGTCCACCGGATAGGCTCGGCCCGCCGCATCCTTCAGGAGCGTCACCCCGGGCGGCACCGCGCCTTCATCGGCCGGCGTGTCGGCGAGGAGATGGAAGGTCATCTTGGCTGTGGAGCCGAGAAGATCGCGGATCCGGGCCGGATCCTGGACGCCGGGGAGCTGGACAAGGATGCGGTCGGCGCCAACGCGCTGGATGGTGGGCTCCGCGACCCCGACCTGGTCGATGCGCTGGCGGATGATCTCCAGGCTCTGTTCCACCGCGGCGCTCGCCCGGTCGGCGAGCCCGGCCTCGTTGAGCGCGACGGTGATGGTCTCGCCCGAGCCCCCGAAGGCGAGGTCCGATCCGCCGGACAGGCCGACCGGGGTGGCGAGCGGGGCGAGAGCCGCGAGGGCGGCCTGACGCTGGCCCGCCTCGGCGAGGCGGATGGTCAGCTGGGCGTCGGACCGGCGGATGGTGGCATCGTTGACGCCGGCATCGCGGAGCGCCCGGCGCGAGTCCTGGGTGAGGGTCTGGAGCCGTTCCTTCACCAGGTCGGCGCCGTCCACCTCAAGGACGAGGTGGGAGCCGCCGCGCAGGTCCAGGCCGAGGGAAACCTGGGTCCGGGGAAACCAGGAGGGCAGGGCGTCGAGGGTGGTTTTCGGAACGATGTTCGGCAGGGCCGTGAGGATGCCGAGGGCGATGATGACCACGTAGGTGGCCACGAGCCAGGGTGACGTTTTCATGAGACATGTCCGTGCAGGCGTTCCTGCGTCCGGCTTTTCGGCCGGCGCAGGAACGCGCCTTGATCAGGGTGACGATCAGGCGGCGGCGGACGGAGGGGCGCGGGGCGTGTGGGCGCGGCGAACCGCGGCCGCCCGCACGGAAGACGCCCGGTTCGGCGGCCGGTCGACAGCCCGTCGGCCGGCAAGGAAGGCAGGTTGCGCGCCGATCGCCGGTCGGCCGGACGGCGGCGGAGCCGCCTTCGGGTCGGCCCGCTCGGCGGCGGCGATCGCGCCGGCATCCGCGCGCGGGGCGAGATGACGGGCGGCACCGGTCGCCTGGACGCCGAACCCGGCGGACGCCGGCCGCACGTCCGGCGCGGGGGCTCCGAGCAGAAAGCCCACATAGGCGAAGAGGAGCGCGACGACCGCGCCGGCCGCGCGGAGCCGCCCAGGCGCCGGGCCCGGTTCGGTCGTCTGCGCGTCGGGGCGGCCGGCCATCGTCATCGCCATGGCATATCAGAGCGGGGCGCGGCCCGTCGACGGGGATCGGCGGGCGGGCGTTGAACGGACGGGCGGAGCACGGCCGAAAGGGTGGCGCGGAGCAGCCGGACGGCTGTGCTCCTGCCGTTACAGAATAGACATGCAGAATAGACGTGCGAAGCACATGCAGTCTCCTGCTCAAGGTCGACGACGCGCTGCGGACCAGACCTCCGCCCCTCGTGATATGACGTCAGTGTGACGCCAGTAGAAGAAGCAGCCGATCGCCGGCGTTCGAATAGTGCGCACCCGAAACCAGCTACTCTGGATTCCTGCGCGATATTTCGGAACCATGCGGGCTACGTCCGGTTGACCAGGTATCTCATCAACATGGAGGGTACGAGATGACCGGAAGACTTTTTGCGATCCTGTTGGCCTCGGCCGCCCTGCCTGCGGCCGCCTTCGCGCAGGACACCAGCACGCCTCCGGCCCAGCAGGACCCGGCCATGATGCAGCCGGCGCCGTCCGGCGGCGGGGGCATGGGGGCCGGTGCGCAGCCCGGCGATCCCGCCCAGGGGCTTCCGGCGGCCGCGGGCGAGGATGCGCGCGGCGGCATGCCCGACACGGACGTCACCCAGGACACCACCGTCACCGGCGGCGAATCCGGGCAGATGACCGCCGGCATGCAGTCTGAAGGTCCGTTCGTGACCGTCCCGGCAGAAGGCGCGTGGCGGGCTGCCGACCTGGAAGGCAAGGCCGTGTTCGGGGCCGACGGCGAGAGCATCGGCGACATCAAGGACATCCTGGTCAACGATCAGGGCCAGGTCGCCGCGGTGATCATCGGCGTCGGCGGGTTCCTGGGCATCGGCGAAAAGGACGTGGCCGTGGCCATGAACGCGCTTCAGTTCGGGCCGGGCATGACCGCTGCCGAGGCCGAGGCCGCCGGTGCGACCGGGCCGGCCGCGACCGGTGAGATGGCCGGAAACGAGACGGCGGTGACCGGCACGACGCCGACCATGGCGCCGACCGGCTCCACGACCACTGGGGACCCGGGTGCCACCGGCTCCACAGGCTCCACCACCGGGACCGGCTACGGCACGGAAAGCGCCGCCAACGACGTCCGGATCGGCGCCGACGGTCTCCCGGACCGCATCGTCCTCAACGTGACCAAGCAGCAGCTCGAGGACGCCCCGGCGTTCGAGGGCATGCAGGCCGCGACCCCGCAGTGATCATCGGGCGGGCGTCCTGCCCGCCCATCCTTCCCACCCATGACCACATGGAGACAACCAATGGCGAGTTCCGACGACAAGGCCAAGGGCACCGGCAACGAGGCTGCCGGCAACATCAAGCAGGCCGCCGGCAAGCTGACCGGCGACGACAAGATGCGCTCCGAGGGCGCCGTCCAGGAGAAGAAGGGCGAGGGCCAGCAGGCGCTCGGCAAGGCCAAGGACAAGATCAAGGGCGCCGTGGACGGCCTCTGACCATGACGCCGCCGCCCGGCCGACACCGGCCGGGCGGCCCCGTCCCAAGGAGTTGACCTCATGCTGAAATTCATCGGCGGCACCCTCGGCATCATCTTCCTGATCGGCCTCCTGGTCGTGATCGGCCTCTTGGCGCTCATCTTCTGATCTCCACCCGACAGGGGATCGCCGGACGGGAGACTGGCTTCATGTTCTTCGACGGATGGGCGGACCTCGGACGTATTCTCCTGGTCGGAACGCTCGCCTACGGCGGGCTCGTCGCGCTGCTCCGGGTCACGGGCAAGCGCACGCTGTCGAAGATGAACGCGTTCGATCTCGTGGTGACGGTGGCGCTCGGCTCCACCCTGGCGACCATCCTGCTCAGCAAGGATGTGGCGCTCGCCGAGGGACTGGTCGCGTTCGCTCTTCTGTGCGGTCTCCAGTATCTGGTCGCCTTCCTGTCGGTCCGGTCGAACCGGTTCCAATCCTTCGTCAAGTCCGAGCCGCGCCTCCTCTACTGGGACGGCGCGTTTCTGATGTCCGCCATGCTGGACGAGCGCGTCAGCAAGGAGGAGGTCCTGGCCGCCGCAAGGTCGGACGGGCACCCGTCGCTGGACGACGTGGGCTTCGTCATCCTGGAGACCGACGGCAGCTTCAGCATCGTCCCGGCCGGAAAAGCCTCGGGCGACCTGCCCGGCGTTTCGAGCGAGCCCTCTGCCTGAGAAGCGGGGTGCGCGAACCGCTCCGGCGCGTCTCCGTCCGGGCCGCGCGCCCCTTCGCCGACGACCTTGTCCGCGCGGCCCCGGTGACGGTTGTCATCCGCCCGGCCAGCGCCTAAGCCTCCTGCGTCCAATCGAACGGCCACGCGCCAAGAACACCCAGGAGCACCCAATGACCATCCGCCGCCACCACACCAACCACCGCATGAGCCAGATCGTCGAGTTCCCGCTGTCGGGGACGATGGTCGCGCTCGCCGGACAGGTGTCCACGGACAGCACGCTCGACGTGGTGGGCCAGACCCGCAACATCCTCGACCGCATCGACACGCTGCTGGCCGAAGCCGGCACCGACAAGACCGCCATCACCCACGCCTACGTGTGGCTGGCGAATATCGACGACTTCGCCGCCATGAACACGGTCTGGGACGCCTGGGTGGCGACCGGCCAGGGTCCGGCCCGGGCCTGCGTGGAGGCGAAGCTCGCCGATCCGGCGCTTCTCGTCGAGATCCAGGTCTTCGCCGTCAAGGCGTGAGACGGCCCGCGCGGGGAGGGCGCCGGCCCACCCCGCGCGGCATTCACGGCGGTCCGGGCCGCCGCTCGGTACGGTCCCGGAGGCCGATCGCCGGGAAGGATGCAGGCGGTCGGTGCGGGCGCTCAGAGCGCCGTGCGCGAGCGCCGCGCTTCGGCGGCGACCGCCGGCTTCTCCGGCCGGGCGGGCTCGTTGGAGAAAGGGACCCGCTCGGGCGCCGAGGCCCCGGCGGAGACCACGAACTGGAGCGCTTCGTCGGTGCTCCAGTCGAGCATGATGAGATCGTCCACCGGGACGATCTCCACATAACCCGACGTGGGGTTCGGGGCCGTCGGCACGTAGACGGCCGCGAGCTGCGCGCCGGAGACGGAATCCTGAAACACGCGGGTGACGAAGCCCAGGGTTCGCATCTCCGGGGTGGGGAAGCGGATCAGCGCCACCTTCTGGACCCCCTCCGTCGGCGCCTGGAAGGCGTCCAGCATGCGCCGGACAGCGCCATAGAGGCTGCGCACGAACGGCACCCGGGCGACGGTGCTGTCGAACACCCCGATGAGCTTGCGGCCGACCACCGCCTTCGTCATGGCGCCGAGCACATAGAGACCGACGAGGACGAGGAGAAGCGCCACGACCGACTGGAAGGCGCTGGTGCGCAGGAAATCGGCAAGGCCGGGAGAGTAGCGCCCGACCGAAATGGCGAGGGCGAACACCAGCGGCCGCCCGAAGGCGATCAGCGTCTCCACCACGAACTGCACGATCCAGAGGGTCACCACGATCGGAATGAGGGTGAGGACCCCGGCAGCTATGTTGTTCTGTATACGACCCATGTCGTCGCCTCCGCCGTTCGGCAACCCCGAGGAGGATCAGCCGGTTCCCGGCGAAGGCCTCGTCGGCCGGGCCCGCGCGCGGTCGCGCGCCCGGATCGGCGGCCGACCATAGCGGACGCGGGGATCGGACAGGTCGGATTTCTCGCCGCTGGTCACGGGATCGACCACGACCGTGTCCCTGGTCCGCGCGGCCCGGAGGAGGCCGCCCTCGTCGAGAAAAGCCCCGAACCCAACCTATGCCTCGGACGCTTGACTCGCATTTCATTTCATATGAAATGGTTTTGGTGGCCGGAGCGGCCGTGCCGGGGGAGGGAGCCTCTGCCCATGATCGATGACCGCTACATGCCGGGTTTCGGCAACGACTTCGAGACCGAGGCGATGCCGGGCGCGTTGCCTCAGGGCCAGAACTCGCCCCAGCGGTGCGCCTACGGGCTCTACGCGGAACAGCTGTCCGGCTCGCCGTTCACGGCGCCACGCGGGGCAAACGAGCGGTCCTGGCTCTACCGCATGCGCCCGTCGGTCCGGCACACGGGCCGGTTCCGGCGCGTGGACCTGCCGTTCTGGAAGACCGCCCCGCACATCGTGGACCATGGCCTGCCGCTCGGGCAGTTGCGCTGGGACCCGGTGCCGATCCCGGACGAGCCGCTGACCTTCCTCACCGGGCTGCGCACGCTCACCACGGCGGGCGACGTCTACACCCAGGTCGGCATGGCGGTTCACGTCTACCTCGCCAGCGCCCCGATGGTGGACGACTACATGGTCGACGCCGACGGCGAGCTGATGGTCGTGCCGGAGACGGGGCGGCTGCGGATCGCCACGGAGCTCGGCGTCCTGGAGGTCGGCGGCGGCGACATCGCGGTCATCCCGCGCGGCATGAAGTTCAAGGTGGAGCCGGTCGGCGGGCCATCGCGCGGCTATGTGTGCGAGAACTACGGCGCCAAGTTCACCCTGCCGGACCGTGGACCGATCGGCGCCAACTGCCTCGCCAACCCGCGGGACTTCAAGACCCCCGTCGCGGCCTTCGAGGAGAAGGACGGCACGCCCTGCCGGCTGTATTTCAAGTGGTGCGGCCAGGTGCACGTGACGGAGATCATGCACTCGCCGCTGGACGTGGTCGCCTGGCACGGCAACTACGCCCCCTACCGCTACGACCTGCGCACCTTCTCGCCGGTCGGCGCCATCCTGTTCGACCACCCGGACCCGTCCATCTTCACGGTGCTGACGGCCCCGTCCGGCGAGGCCGGCACGGCCAACGTGGATTTCGTCATCTTCCCGGAGCGCTGGATGGTGGCGGAACACTCCTTCCGCCCGCCGTGGTATCACATGAACATCATGAGCGAGTTCATGGGACTCATCTACGGCCAGTATGACGCCAAAGAGCGCGGCTTCGTGCCCGGCGGCTTCTCGCTGCACAACATGATGCTGCCCCACGGTCCGGACGCATCGGCCTTCGACAAGGCGAGCTTCGCCGACCTGAAGCCGCACAAGCTGACCGACACGCTCGCCTTCATGTTCGAGACCCGCTTCCCGCAGCAGCTGACCACCTACGCGGCGACCCTTCCGGGGCTGCAGGAGGACTATGCCGACTGCTGGTCCGGGCTGGAGAAGAACTTCGATCGCAACAGGCGGGAGTGGAACGGCTGACATGAAGCTTGCGACCCTGAAGGACCGTACCCGCGACGGCATGCTCGTCGTGGTGTCGCGCGATCTCACCCGCTGCGTCTCCGCGCGGCCGTTCGCCCCCACGCTGCAGGCGGCCCTCGACGACTGGGAGCACGTGGCGCCCCGGCTCGCCGATCTGGCGCACGATCTCGAGCTCGGCGCCGTGCCCGCTCAGCGCTTCCACGAGCACGACGCCCTGTCGCCGCTGCCGCGCGCCTACCAATGGGCGGACGGCTCGGCCTACGTGAACCACGTGGCGCTGGTGCGGAAGGCGAGGGGCGCCGACCTGCCCGACAGCTTCCGGACCGACCCGCTCATGTACCAGGGCGGATCGGACTGCTTCCTGGCGCCCCGCGGCCCGATCGTCGCGGTCAGCGAGGATCACGGCATCGACCTGGAGGCGGAGATCGCCGTGGTGACGGGCGACGTGCCGATGGGCGCCTCGCGCGAGGAGGCCGCCGCCGCGATCCGGCTGGTCATGCTGGTCAACGACGTGTCGCTCCGGGCGCTGATGCCGGACGAGCTCGCCAAGGGCTTCGGCTTCTTCCAGTCGAAGCCGTCGTCCGCCTTCTCGCCGGTCGCGGTCACGCCCGACGAGCTCGGCCCCGCGTGGGACGGCGGCAAGGTGCACCTGCCGATGCTGGTCTCCGTCAACGGCCGGCCGTTCGGCAAGGCGAACGCCGGCATCGACATGACGTTCGACTTTCCGGCCCTGATCGCTCACGCGGCACGGACCCGGCCGCTCTCGGCCGGCACCATCATCGGCTCGGGCACCGTTTCCAACCGGGGCGAGGACGGCGGCCCCGGCCGGCCCATCGCGGAGGGCGGAGTCGGCTACTCCTGCCTCGTCGAGCTGCGCACCGTGGAGACGCTTCAGGGCGGCGCGGCTCGCACGCCGTTCCTGGCCTTCGGCGACACGGTGCGGATCGAGATGAAGGACGCCGGCGGCCATTCGATCTTCGGCGCCATCGAGCAGACGGTGGAACGGGCCGGTGGCTGAGCCGACGCTCCACGGCTACTGGCGGTCGTCGGCGGCCTATCGGGTGCGGATCGCCCTCAACCTCAAGGGGCTGACGGTGCGGCACGTTCCGGTCCCGCTGCGCACCGGTGTGCAGGCCGGCGAGGCGCATCGCGCTCTCAATCCCGCCGGCCTGGTGCCGGTCTGGGAAGAGGACGGCTTTCGGCTCAGCCAGTCGCTCGCCATCATCGAATACCTGGACGAGCGCCATCCCGACCCGCCGCTCCTGTCCGGTGACGCGCGCACGCGGGCGGTGATCCGGCAGATCGCGCTCGATATCGCGGCGGACATCCACCCGATCGGCAACCTGCGCGTCCTCGACGCGCTGACCGCCAACTTCGGGGCAGAC
This sequence comes from Chthonobacter rhizosphaerae, assembly GCF_013839525.1. Lineage (GTDB taxonomy): Bacteria > Pseudomonadota > Alphaproteobacteria > Rhizobiales > Pleomorphomonadaceae > Chthonobacter > Chthonobacter rhizosphaerae. Next base: position 118,032 of record NZ_JACDIS010000007.1, on the reverse strand, counting down.
GCCGAGGCCCGCGCGGCCTGGAACCGCCACTGGATCGCCGTGGGTTTTGCGGCGGTGGAGGTCCGGCTGGCGGAGACGGCCGGGCGCTTCGCCGTGGGCGACAGCCCGACGCTCGCCGATCTCTGCCTTGTTCCGCAGGTCTACAACGCCCGTCGCTTCGGCCTCGACCTCGATCCCTATCCACGCATCGTCGCCGCGGATGCCGCCGCGCGCGCCCTCGCGGCCTTCGCCGCCGCGGCTCCGGAGGCACAGGCGGACGCCGACTGGAGGGTTCTCCGAACAAGTTGAACGTCTCGATTGGAGAATGCCCAGCTTATTGAAACTGGAGCGATGTCTTGTCGACCTGACGTCTCAGTCGGGTCGGAAAGCGCTCAAGGCGCGCGTCGAGCGTCGGGGCGATGCCTGATGGGGCGGACGCCGTCGGTCCGGCGGGATTTTAGCCGTTGCCTTTAACAAATATTCTCTTCTGAATGTTATCGATCGGCATCGCCAATCGTCCGGCTCTCTCGCCATGACCAGCATCAATTCCCGCGCGCTGTCCCTGCCGACCATGTCGGTGCCGTTGACCCGGCGCTACTGGCTTTTGCTTTCAGCCATCTTCGGAGCGCCTTGGGTGGGGCTCTACATGTCTCTGCCGCTCTATCTCGTGCTGCTCGGCACGGCGGCGACGACCGGGACGCGGGCCATGGTGGCCGTGCCGGTCACGACGGCGGCATGTCTGGCCCACTGGACCATCATGGCGCTCGGGATCAGGGTTTTCGGCGAGGATGACCTGATCGTCTTCTGGTTTCTGTCCGGGGCGGCCACCTATGCGCTGCTTCGGCCGCTGATGGTCCACACCACGGCGACGGCGACGGCGACGGCGGTCGCCGCCGACAGGATCGGGCCGGCCAGCCACGCTTGACGATGCCCGTCAAGCAACGCGCCGGCCGGGAAAAAGTCCTACATCGCGCACGCGCCTGATCTCGCGCCCGCCCGTCAAGTCGAACCGGAGACCGCGGATCGTATCGGCTTGGCCGTTGACATGAACGCGATTTAACGTGAACTCAGCCGTCATCCGGCCGATCACGGTGCGGTCTCGGTCCACGGAGGCGGTCTTGTCCCTGCGCGCGCGCCTGATCGGCGCCATCACGCTGGTTCTCGTCGGCGTCCTCCTCGCGGGCGGCGTGCTTCTCCACTGGCACGCCCAGCGCAAGGTCGCCATCGAGACGGCGGCGGCCCTGGACGTCGCGCGCAACACCGTGGAGCGGTGGGTGCTGTCGTCCGATGGCGTCGGCGTCGGCCGGGACGTGCTCCCGGAGGCCGTCGCGCTGTTCGACGGCGACCGGCACGTGCGGCTGGTGCTCTTCGACGAGGCCGGCCGCGAGATCGCCCGTTCGCGCATCCCGCCCCCCGCCAACGAGGTGCCGGACTGGTTCATCGACCTGATCGCGCCGACGGTCGAGACGGTGCGGATCGACGTGCCGGGCGGGGCGGGCGTCCGAACGCTCGCGCTCGAGCCGGATCCGCGCAGCGAGATGGACGAGGTCTGGGGCGACGTGGTCCTCATCCTGTCGGTGGTGGCCACCTTCTTCCTCGCCGCCTTCGGCTTCATCGTGGCCATCATCGGCCGGGCGCTCGCCCCGATCGCCGCCCTCACAGACGCCATGCGGCGGATCGGCGCCGGCGACTACGCCATCCGCATCCCGGAGGCCGGCTCGCCGGAACTCGCCAGCCTGTGCCGGGGCTGCAACGACATGGCGGCGCGGCTCGGCGACATGGCCGACCGGAACCGCCAGCTGACCGATCAGATCGAGCGCCTCCAGGACGAGGAGCGGGCCGAGCTCGCCCGCGACCTCCACGACGAGGTCGGGCCGTTCCTGTTCGCCGTCGACGTGGACGCGGCCGCCATCGAGGCCCTGGTGGCCGAGACCGGCGGCGGCCCGCGCGGGGCGGAGATCGCCGACCGGGCCGAGGCGGTGCGCGCCGCGGCCGGGCACGCGCGCACCCACGTGCGCGGCATCCTCGGCCAATTGCGGCCGGGCCTTCTCGGCAGCCTCGGCCTTGCCGCCGCGATCCGCGACATGGTCGCCGCCCAGGAGGACCGCCATCCGGCGGTCGACTTCGACCTCGACGTCACCGACGCGGCCTTCGGGGTGGAGACCGAGGCCGCCATCCTGGCGGTGGTGCGCGAGGCGGTCACCAACGCGCTGAAGCACGCTGCGCCCGCGCGGATCGAGATCTCCGTGACCGACCTCGGCGGCGAGGTGGCGATCCGGGTCGCGGACGACGGCTGCGGCCTCAAGGACGCGGGCGGTGGATACGGCCTCATCGGCATGCGCGAGCGGGTGGAGAGTCTTGGCGGCGACTTCACCATCGGCGACCGGCCAGGCGGCCGGGGCGTCGCGGTATCGGCCATCATCCCGGTGCGCGCCGTGGACAACAGGCGGGTCGAACCGCCGCTGGGAAGGGCTGCGGAATGAAGATCCTGATCGTCGACGACCATGTCATCGTCCGGGACGGCGTGATCCGCCTCCTCTCGGCCATCGACGGCGCGGTCATGCGGGAGGCGGCGACGGTGCCGGACGCGCTCGCGCTCTTCCGCAGCGACCGGCCGGACGTGGTGGTGCTCGACATCAACCTCAAGGGCGGCAGCGGGCTGGAACTCCTCCGCCGGATCCGGGCGGAGGATCCGAGCGCCCGGGTGGTGATCTTCAGCATGTATTCCGACGTGGTCTACGCCACGTCCGCCCGGCGCGCCGGCGCGCTCGGCTACGTGTCGAAGAGCGCTACGTCCGACCAGCTGCTGGTCGCCGTCCTGCGGGCCTCCCGCGGCGAGGCCTACGTGGACACCGCGATCGCCGGCGAGATCGCCGAGACGGCCTTCTCCCCCGCCGAGCACGTGACCCAGCTCTCCAACCGGGAGCTGGAAATCCTCAGTATGCTGGCCGACGGCAAGAGCCTGTCGGACATCGCCGACACTCTCGGCGTCGCCTACAAGACGGTCGCCAACACCTGCACGCGCATCAAGGAGAAGCTCGGCGTGGAGCGCACCGCCGACCTCATCCGCTTCGCCGTGGAGAACCGCCACATCCGCGTCGTCGGCACCGGCCGGGAAGCGGGGCCGGCCTGAGCGGCCGGCCCGGACCTCACGTCCGCAGCACCCGGTAGATGGCCGGGATCACCAGCACGGTCAGGAGCGTGGACGAGGCGAGCCCGAACAGGAGCGAGATGGCGAGCCCCTGGAAGATCGGGTCGGTCAGGATCACCGCCGCCCCGATCATGGCGGCGAGCGCCGTCAGGAGGATCGGCTTGAACCGGATCGATCCGGCCTCGATCAGCACCTCCGTTAGCGGCCGGTCCGGGGAGGCGGCGTGCTTGACGAAATCCACGAGCAGGATGGAGTTGCGCACGATGATGCCGGCGAGCGCGATGAAGCCAATCATCGACGTGGCCGAGAAGGGCGCCCCGAACAGCCAGTGCCCGCCGAGGATGCCGATGAAGGTGAGCGGGATCGGCGTCAGGATCACCAGCGGCAGCTTGAACGAGCCGAACTGCGCCACCACCAGGATGTAGATGCCCAGCATGGCGACGCCGAACGCGGCGCCCATGTCCCGGAACGTCACCCAGGTGACCTCCCATTCGCCCTCCCAGAGGAGGCTCGGCCGGCTCTCGTCCTCCGGCTGGCCGTGGAGCACGATCTCCGGGCGGGTGAGCCCGGTCCAGTCCTCCGCGTCGAGAGCCTCGTCCACCGCCAGCATGCCGTAGAGCGGCGCCTCGAAAGCGCCGGCGAGCTCGGCGGTCACCATCTCGGCGAAGCGGCCGTTGCGGCGGAAGATCGGGAAGGACGCCGTCTCCGGCTCCACCCGGATCACGTCGCCGAGTTCCACGACGCCCCGGTCGCCCGGCAGCACGTTGGCCGGGATGGGCGTTGAGAGGAGCCGCTCGTCGAGCACCCGGTCGCCTTTCGGCCGCTCCAGGCGGATCGGGATCGGCGCCCGGCCGCCGCCCCGGTGGGAATAGCCGACCGTGGTGCTGCCGTTGAGGAGGGCGAGCGTGTCGAACACGTCCGCCTCCTGCACCTTGTAGAACTCCAGATCGTCGGTGGAGACGGTGGCGCGCAGCCGCCGGGGCGGAGTGCCGAAGGACGTGTCCACGTCGACCACGAAGGGAACCGAGCGGAACGCCGCCTCCACCTTCTCGGCCACCTTGCGGCGGGTCTCCGGGTCCGGGCCGTAGATCTCGGCGAGGAGCGTGGCGAGCACCGGCGGCCCCGGCGGCGGCTCCACCACCTTCAGCGACGTGCCGGCCGGAACCGGCAGCGAGGCGATCCGCTCGCGAAGGTCCAGCGCCACGTCATGGCTCGGCCGTTCCCGGTCGGCCTTCGGGGCGAGGTTCAGCTGCACGTCGCCGAGGTGCGGCTCTGCGCGCAGGTAGGAGTGCCGGACGAGGCCGTTGAAGTTGAACGGCGCGGCGGCGCCCGCGTGGGTCTGGGCGGAGACCACCTCCGGCAGCGCCAGCGCCGTGCCGGCCACCGCCTGGGCGACGGCGTCCGTCGCCTCCACGCTGGCGCCCTCCGGCAGGTCGATGACGACCTGAAGCTCCGACTTGTTGTCGAACGGCAGGAGCTTGACCGTGACGTCCTTCGTGTAGAAGAGCGCCAGCGAGCCGAGCGTCAGCAGGCCGACGGCGAGGAGGAAGATCCAGCTCGTCCCCTTCGACGACAGGATCGGCCGGGCCACCGCCGCGTAGGCGCGACCGAGGCCGCCGCCGGGATGGCCGTGGTCGCCGTGCCCGTGGGTCGGGGCGTTGCCCGCCACCTTCAGCATCAGCCAGGGCGTGACGATCACGGCGACGAAGAAGCTGAAGATCATCGCCGCCGACGCGTTGGCCGGGATCGGGCTCATGTACGGCCCCATCAGGCCGGACACGAACAGCATGGGCAGAAGCGCGGCGACCACGGTCAGCGTCGCCACGATGGTCGGATTGCCGACTTCCGCGACCGCCTCGATGGCGGCGGTGCGCCGGTCGCGGCCGTCCTTCATCGCCCAGTGGCGGGCGATGTTCTCGATCACCACGATGGCGTCGTCCACCAGGATGCCGATGGAGAAGATCAGCGCGAACAGCGACACGCGGTTGAGCGTGTACCCCATCACGTTGGCGGCGAAGAGGGTGAGCAGGATGGTGACCGGGATCACCACCGCCACCACGAACGCCTCCCGCCGGCCGATGGCCAGCCAGACGAGCGCGATGATCGAAAGGGTCGCGAGCCCCAGGTGGAAGAGGAGTTCGTTCGCCTTCTCGTTGGCGGTCTCGCCATAGTCGCGGGTCACCTCCACGGCCATGCCGTCGGGAACGAGCCCGCCTTTCAAAGCCTCCACCCGGTGCAGGATCTCCTCCGCCACGGTCACCGCGTTGGACCCGGCGCGCTTGGCGACGGCCAGGGTGACGGCCGGCTTTCGGACGATCCGGCCGTTCTCCAGCGTCACCGTCGCAACCTGCTGGTCGGCCGTATCTGCCGCGAACGCCACGTCGGCCACGTCCCGCACGTAGACGGGACGGCCGTCGCGGGTGGTCAGAAGGAGGTTGCCGATGTCGGCGGGCGTCTGCAGCGTCTCGCCGGCGACCACCTGAACCGCGTCGCCCTCGTGGCGGACGACGCCGGTCGGGAGCGACCGGTTCGCGCCGCCCACCTTGGCGGCGAGCTGCTGCAGCGTCACGCCGTGGAGCGCCAGGCGCTCCGGATCCGGCGCGACGCGGATCGCCTCGGCGGTCTCGCCCACGATATAGGTGAGCCCGACGTCCTCGACCTTGGCGATCTCGGTGCGCAGCTCCCGCGCAACCCGGGTCAGGTCGGCGGCGGTGACGCCGTCGCCTGCGGCGTCGGTCGGCGTCAGCGTCAGGGTGACGATCGCCACGTCGTCGATCCCGCGGCCGACGATCATCGGCTCCGGAATCCCGACCGGGATGCGGTCGAGGTTGGCGCGGACCCGGTCGTGCACCCGCAGCACCGCCGCATCCGCGGAGGTGCCCACCAGGAACCGCGCCGTCACCATCACGGCGTCGTCGCGGGTCTGCGAATAGACGTGCTCCACCCCGTCGATCGCCTTCACGATCGTCTCCAGGGGCTCGGTCACCAGCTTCACCGCGTCCTCGGCGCGCAGGCCCGCGGCGCGCACGTGGATGTCCACCATGGGCACGGAGATCTGAGGCTCCTCCTCGCGGGGAAGGGTGAAGAGCGCCACGAGGCCGACCGCCAGGGCGGCCACCAGGAACAGCGGTGTCAGCGCGGAGACGATGAAGGCCCGCGTCAGTCCGCCGGCGATGCCGAGTTTCATGGCAGGATCACCTCGTCACCCGGATTGAGCCCGGTCAGGACCTCGACCCCGTCCGCCATGGCGCGGCCGAGCACGACGGTGCGGTCGGCCTCGCCGGCGGCGGTGCGCACGCGGACGAAGTCGAGGCCGGACCGGCTCGCGACGGCCGCCCGCGGCACCACGATCGTCTCGCGCTCGCCGACCGGAACGCGCACCAGCACGCGCGCGTCCACGAAGGCGGTGGGCAGGTCGTCCACCTCCACGTCGGCGATCACGCGTCCGGTCTCGATCTGCGGATAGACCTTGGCGAGCCGCCCCTCGGCGGCCTTGGCGCCCGCCTCGATCTCCAGCGGCGCCCCTTCCTTGAGGAGGGCGGCATGCCGCTCGGGGATGGCGAGCCTCAGAAAGAAGCCGCCGCCGCCGATGGTGGCGATCACCTCGCCGGGCATCACCACGGCGCCGTCCGTCACCGGCACGGTCAGCACCATGCCGTCGGATGGCGCGATCACCGCCCCTTCGGCGCCCTGCTGGACGATCACCTGCTTCTCCGCCTCAGCCGCCGCGATCTGGTTGCGGAGCACGTCCGCCTGGGTGCGCAACTGGTCCAGCCGCTGGGCGGTCGCGACTCCGCGCTCGACCAGCTGCTGGCCGCGGCCGAGTTCGGCGAGCGCGTTGTCGAGCTGGGCGGAAAGGGCCCTCAACCGGGCGTCGAGGGCGTTGATCTGGAACTCGATCTTGTCGTCCCGGACCGTGCCGATCCGCTGGCCGGCGGTCACCGTGTCGCCCTCGGCGACGTCGAGCGACACCAGCGTGCCGCCGATGCGGGCGCGCGCCGGCACCATGTCGCGCGCCTCCACCCGCCCGTAGACCGCCTTCCATTCCGGCACGGTCACGGGCGAGACCACGACGGACCCGGCCGCCGCCGGTCCGGAGGCGAGGAGGGCGGCCGTCACGACGGCTGGGATGAAGGCGAGGCGAGCGCGCATGAAGGGAAGATCCTTTCCGCTCAGAAGGCGCAGCCGGGCTTAATGCCGAGCGCCTTGAACACCCTGGCGGCGGGGCAGAACCCCGTGAAGGCCGACTGGATGAGGTTGAGGCCGATGAACACCGTCAGCCAGACGAAGTGGCCGGAGACGGTGACGGTGAGCAGCACCGACAGGAGAACCATGAAGCCGGCGAAGGCGAGAACGGTCCGGTCGAGGGTCATGATCGAAGTCCTTGAGGCGAGGTTGAAGGAGGCGGTGTTCGGAAAAGGTCAGCGGTCGATCGGCAGGCCGTGCACCTGCCAGGCGGAGATGCCGCCCGCCATGTGGGTGTCGTGCGGCAGCCCCAGAGCGGTAGCGAGGGCGACCGCTTGCGCGGATCGCGCCCCGGAGAGGCAGTAGAAGACGAGCGGCCGGTCGGCCGGCAGCGAATGCGCCACCTCCCGGAAGGCGGACAGCGGCGCATGGATCGCGCCGGGGATCCGCGCCTGCCGCCATTCGCCGGCCTCGCGGACATCCACAAGCTGCACGGCCCCTTCATCCGCCGCGGCCTTGGCCTCGAGCGGCGAGAGGGTCTTCACCGGGGCGCGACGTCCGAAACCGAACATGGGTAGGCTCCCTTCCTCTGATACTACGTATCTTCGTATCTACTAATATAGAGGGTTTGAGTCCAATTCAAGATCCCTTGGCCTTGGAATCCGGGCCACGCACAAGAAAAACCGATGACGAGCATGAGAAAAGGGCCGGCCACCGTTTGGCAGCCGGCCCTCTCGCGGTCCCGGGAACCCGTCCTTCCCCGGCCGTCGGGTCGGCCGCCTCAGGCGGCGTGAGCGGTGACCCAGCGCTCGATCTGGGCGGCGGTCATCACGCCCGCCTGACGGGCGACCTCGCGCCCCTTGTTGAACAGGATCAACGTCGGAATCGATCGGATGCCAAGCGCCGCCGCGGCGCTCTGCTCGCTGTCCGTGTCGAGCTTCAGAAAGCGCGCCGTCGCGGGCAGCCGGCCGGCGGCCTCCGCGAAGGCTGGCGCCATCATACGGCAAGGGCCGCACCACGCGGCCCAGCAGTCCACCACCACGGGCAGGTCGGACCGCTCGACGTGCCGGCGCAGCGTCTCGCCGGTCACGTCGGCCGGACTGCCGGGAAACAGCGGGGCCGCGCATTTCGGGCAGCGGGCGGCGTGGCTTTCCGCCCGCAGACGTTCATCCGGAACCCGGTTCACCGCCCCGCAGGAGGGGCATACCACATGGATCGCCATGACGACCTCAACGGCAGTAGATGTCGTAAAGAACGGAGATGAGCCGGCGGGCGTCCTCGGACGCGAGGCGGTAGTAGATGGTCTGCCCGTCCCGGCGGGTGGCAACGATCCCGAGATCGCGCAGGCGAGCGAGATGCTGCGACAGGGCGGACTGGCCGAGACCGACCGCCTCCGCGAGCGCGCCCACGGACATCTCCTGGTCGACCAGCCGGCAGAGCGCCATCAGCCGCTTGGTCTGGCCGAGGGCCGCGAGCAGGCGGGCGGCCTGCTCGGCCTTGCCCTCCAGGATCTGGTGATCGGGCCCGTCCGGGCTGCAAAGGGTGGACGATGGGTCGCTCACGCTCCGGTCCTTCGTTCTGATCCTAGTTCCGGCCGCCCCCGTCCGGCTCATGCCTCAGAGGTATATACGAATACGCTAAAATGCAAGCCGCGCCCACCGTGCGCGACCCGCATTTGGCTGCGGACACGCTGCGTGGTTCAGGACGTGCGAGCCTGCGGCAGCACGAACGGCATGCCGGCGGCGGGAAGGCGGCACACGGTGCCGTGGACGCCGTAGACGTCGGCCACCACCCCGTCCGACAGGGCGTGGACCGGCGGGCCGGCAGCCACCAGCCGGCCGCCATCGAGCACGAACACCGTGTCGGCGAACTCGGCGACGAGGTTGAGGTCGTGGAGCACCGCCACCACGCCGCCCCCGTCGCGGGCGAACCGCTTGGCCACGTCGAGCACGCCGATCTGGTGCCTGAGATCCAGGCTGGAGGTGGGCTCGTCCAGGAACAGGAAGCGCGGCGTGCCGTCGCGCACCGGCCTCGGCACCTGGGCGAGCGCGCGGGCGAACTGGACGCGCTGCTGCTCGCCGCCCGACAGGTACTGGTAGAGCCGGCCGCCGAACCCGGAAAGGCCCACGCGCGCCAGCGCATCGTTCGCGATGCCGTCGGCGCTTGGCAGGCCGGAGGCGACGGCACCCATGCGGACGATCTCGTGCACCGTGAACGAGAAGGCGAGGGCGGCGCTCTGGGGCAGCACTGCCCGGCGGCGGGCGAGGGCGCGCGGCGTCCAGCGGCCGATCGGCTGGTCGCCGTAGGCTACGGTTCCGGCGCTCGGCGCCAGTTCGCCGGTCAGCATCTTCAGGAGCGTGGACTTGCCGGCGCCGTTCGGCCCGATGATGGCGGACACCCGGCCGGGCTCCAGGCGGAGGCTGACGTCGTCCACGATCGAGCGGCCGGAGCGCGCCAGGGTGAGGCTGTGGGCGGTGATCATCGGTCAGTCTCCGAGCGGTCCGCGGCGGTGGTTGATCAGGATGGCGAGGAAGACCGGCGCGCCGAGGAGCGCGGTCACGATGCCGATGGGCAGTTCCGCCGGCGAAACCGCCAGCCGGGCGGCGACGTCGGCGAGGAGGAGGAGCGCCGCTCCCGCAAGGGCCGACGCCGGCAGCAGGAAGCGGTGGCCGGGGCCGATCGCGAGGCGCAGAAGATGCGGCACCACGATGCCGACGAAGCCGATCGCGCCGGTCACCGCCACGGTCGCGCCGCTCGCGGCCGCCACGCACACGATCACCACCCGCTTCAGGCGCTGGACCGGGATGCCCATGTGCTGCGCCTCCGCCTCCCCGAGCACCAGCGCGTCGAGGCCGCGGGCGACGAACGGCATCGCGAGGAAGACGATGCCGACGAAGGGCAGGATGGCGAGGATCTTCGGCACGGTCGCGCCGCCGAGCGAGCCGAGGCTCCAGAAGGTGAAGTCCCGGAGCGCCGCGTCGTCGGCGCCGAACACTACGAGCCCGGTGATCGCGCCGCTGAGCGCCCCCACCGCGATGCCGGCGAGGATCAGTGTGACGGTGGAGGTCCGCCCGTTCGCGGTCGCCAGCCGGTAGAGGAGGAGCGTGTTGAGGAGCGCGCCGCCAAAGGCCGCGACCGGCAGAAGCTGCGGGCCGAGAAGCGCAACCACGGGGCCGAGCGCCGCGCCGCCGAACACGATCACCAGAACCGCAGCCGTCGCGGCCCCGGAGGAGACGCCGACGAGGCCCGGGTCCGCCAGCGGGTTGCGGAAGAGGCCCTGCATCATGGCGCCGGAGACCGCCAGCGCCGCCCCGACCAGGGCGCCGAGACCGGCGCGCGGCAGGCGGATCGCCTCCAGCACCAGCCGCTCCCGCGCGCCGACCGCCTCGGGACCGCCGGTCAGATAGGCGGCGAGATCTCCGACCCCGACGCCGGTCGGCCCGAACGAGACGGACGCCGCCGCCGCCGCGATCGCCAGCGCCGCCGTCAGGGCCAGCACCAGGACGGCGCGGCCGGTGCGGTCGCCGTCGAAGCGGGGCCGGGCGCGGTCGCGCCCCACGGCAGCCGGCCCGGTCACGGCGTCGCCGCAGCGGCGACCGCGCCCGGGTAGAGGGCGGCGGCGAGGTCGCGGGCGGCCGCCGGGGTGCGCGGCCCGAAGCCGAGCAGGTAGAGCGCGTCCAGCGACACGAGGGCGCGGTCCGCCGCCGCGGGCGTGCCCTGGAAGGCCGGCAGGCCGAACACCTCGTCCGCCGAGATCCGGGCGCCCGGCCGTTCCATCACCAGCACCACGTCCGGGGCCGCCGCCAGCACGGCCTCGTCCACGATCGGCTTGAACCCGTCCACGTCCGCGGCGGCGTTGATGCCGCCTGCGAGCCGGATCATGGCGTCCGCCGACGTGCCGGCGCCGCCGACGGTCGCCCGGCCGTTGGCGAGCGACAGCACGAACAGCACCCGCTTGCGCTCGGTGATCCGCCCCACGTCCGTGGCGAGTGCCCGGAACCGCGCCGTCACGTCGGCGGCGAGCGCGTCGGCCCGGTCTTGGGCGCCGAGCGCCTCGCCGACGCGGCTGATCTTGGCGGCGATGCCCTCCGGGCTGGTCTCGTCCGGCACGTCGGCGATCGGGATCCCGCTCGCCTTCAACACCGCCAGCGCGTCCGGCGGGCCGGAGCCGTCCTGCAGGAGCACGAGATCCGGCTCCGTGGACAGGAGGCCTTCCGCGGAGAGAGCCCGGTAATAGCCCACCTTGGGCAGGCCCGCCGCCTGGGCGGGATAGTAGCTCGTGGTGTCCACCGCCTTCAGCCGGCTCTCCTCGCCGAGCGCGTAGACGATCTCCGTCACCGCCCCGCCGACGGAGACGACCGAGCGCGGGCCACCGGTGTCGGCCAGGGCGGCGACGGCGGCGCCGACGGTCAGGGCGGCGGCTCCGGCGATGGCCGGCCAGTGGCGGCGGAGGATGGCGGAGGGCAGGGGCATGGGGGACCTCGAGGCAATGGGCGTCCGATCCGGGCGTCGGGAACGCCCGGCCGGTTCGGGACGTGCGGAATGATGACAAGCCGCCGGTGACAATTAACTTGACTCTGATACTCAGGTTTAAGTACCAGCGCAAGGGTCAGCCATGGACCGGCGCGCCTGACCTCCGCGCGCCTTCCGATCGCCAGCTCCCGTCCGCCGCCCGTGCGCGGCGCACCCCATCCGGCGCAGAGGAACCCATGACAGCCCCGTCCCCGTCCGTCGTTCGTGCCCGTCTCCTGGTCCGCCTGTCTCTCCTGGCGTCGGCCGCCGTCGTCCTCCTGCCGGCGGTCGCGATCGCCCAGACGCCGACCCCGGCCCAACCGGTCGCGACGGCGGACGGGGAAGGCGCGGGCGACGCGCCGGTGGCGCTCGACCCCGTCACCCTCCAGGGCGCCGCCCCGGCCGCGCCGGGCGCCCTGCCGTCCACCACCACCGACAGGCGCGAAACGCTCGACCGCGCCCAGGTCCGCAGCCTCACGGACCTTGCCCGGCGCGAATCCGGCATCAGCTTCAACCGGCGCACCAACAGCGTGAACATCCGCGGCCTGGAAGGCCCGCGCGTGCTCACCACCATCGACGGTATCCGCATTCCCTACCTGCAGGACGGCGCCCGGCAGGCGAACGGCGGCACGGACAGCTTCGACTTCGACAGCCTCTCCACGCTCGACCTGATGCGCGGCGCCGACAGCAGCACCTTCGGCTCCGGCGCTCTCGGCGGCGTGGTGGCGGTCCGCACCCTCGACCCGGAGGATCTCCTGCCCGGCGACAAGACCCTCGGCGTCCTGACCAAGACCGGCTTCGACACCGTGGACCGCAGCTGGTTCTCCAACGCCGCGGTGGCGACCCGGGTGGCGGACACCTTCCTGCTCGTCCAGGGCGGCTATCGGCGCGGCCACGAGACCGACAACCAGGGCACGGTCGGCGGCGTCGGCCCCACCCGGTCCGAGCCGAACCCGCAGGACTACGACCAGGTCAGCGGGCTCGCCAAGCTCCGCCAGCATTTCGACGGCGGCCATGTGGTCGGCCTTACTGGCGAGATCTTCGACCGCGACCAGGATTTCGACGGCCGCACCACCCAGACGCTCGCCGGCAACTTCCGCCCTGGCGGCTATCGCAACGGCGAGGCGGTGGAGCGCCAGCGCGTGTCGCTCGACTACGCGTTCGACGCCCCGGAGGACGCGCTCCTCGACGCCGCCCGCGCGGTCGTCTACTGGCAGCGCCTCGTCCGCACCGCCACGGTGGACGCTTACCGGTCCACCTCCGTCATCGGCCCGTTCACCCGCGAGAACGACGTGGAGGATACGGGCTTCGGCTTCAACGGCGACGCCACCGCCCGGTTCGAGACGGGCGCCGTCCGGCACGCGGTGACCGCCGGGCTCGATCTCTTCGCCGGCGAAACGACCCAGTATTCCGCCGGCCGGGATTCCTGCCCGGCGACCGGTCCCTATACGGGTCGCTTCTTCGCCTGCAACAATCTCCACACCAACCAGGCCGACATGCCGACCGTGGACAGCCGGTCCGTGGGCGTGTTCGTCCAGGACGAGATCGGCTTCCTCGACGGCCATGCCCGGCTGACGCCGGGCCTTCGCTTCGACTGGTATTCGGAGGATCCCAAGCTGACACGGGACTATGCCGACAGCGCCGCCTTCACGGGCGCGCTGCCGCCCTCGTCCAGCGACTGGGCGCTCTCGCCGAAGCTCCTCGCCGAATATGACGTCACCGACGCGCTCACCGTCTATGCCCAGTACGCGGCCGGTTTCCGCGCGCCGACCGTGAACGAGCTCTATCTCCGCTTCGGCGCGGTGGGCACCTACCTGCGGACCGGCAACCCGGACCTCGAGCCGGAGACGAGCGACGGCTTCGAGGTCGGCGCCCGCTTCGACGGGGAGCGCGTCGACGGGCGGATCGCCGTGTTCGACACCCGCTATGAGAACTTCATCGATACCGTGCAGATCGCCCCGCCGGGCGGGCTCTACCCGCAGGCCGGCATCACCGGCTACGAGAACATCGCCAACGCCCGGATCTACGGCATCGAGGCGAGCGCGTCGGTGGACATCGCCGAGCGCTGGCACGCCTTCGCGTCGCTCGCCTTCCAGCGCGGCACGAACGAGGACACGGGCGCCTATCTGGACAGCATCCCGCCGCTCCAGGCCGTCCTCGGCCTCGGCTACGCCACCGAGACGTGGGGCGTCGACGTCTCCACCAAACTCGCCGCCGCGCGCGACGACGTGAACACCGGCTTCAAGGCACCCGGCTACGGGGTGGTCGACCTCACCGGCTGGTGGGAGCCGGAGCAGGTCAAGGGCTTGAAGATCGCCGCCGGCGTCTACAACCTCTTCGACCAGACCTACTACGACGCCCTGAACGTGCCCGACCCCAATGCCGCAGGCCGCCTGGCCCAGCCGGTGGAGTACTATTCCGAACCCGGCCGCTCGTTCAAACTCACCGCCACCTATGCGTTCTGACCGGAACAGCCGCTTGTAGCCGGACGAGAGACGGTTCGCAGATCCGTCCCCTCGGGGACAGGATGAAATGCTCACCCTCGATGCAAAACCGAAAGGCCCGATCCATGTACATTGCGATGAACCGCTTCCGGGTGATCCGTGGCGAGGAAGAAACCTTCGAGACGATGTGGAAGACGCGCGAGCGGCACCTGAACACCGTGCCGGGCTATGTCGAGTTCCACCTCCTGCGCGGCCCGGCGCACGACGACCACACGCTCTATGCGTCCCACACCATCTGGGAGAGCCACGAGGCCTTCGTGGCCTGGACCAGGTCGGAGCAGTTCCGGCAGGCGCACGCCCGCGCCGGCGGCACCAAGCCGCTCTATCTCGGCGGACCGCAGTTCGAAGGCTTCGAGGCCGTCATCATCGAAGGCAAGGACGGCTCGCGCGTCGGCGACGCCGCCTGAGGCGTCGTCCCGCCTGACACCGCGAACGCAAAACGGCCGCCGGACAGGGATGTCCGACGGCCGCTCGCTTGGCAGATCAGGCCGAGCCCGAAGGGTTACGGCTGTGCCGGGCGCTCCTCGGGGGTCTCCGGCGGCACCGGGCCGGGCTCCGGAGAGGCGCTCGGCGTCGGCCGGTCGGCCGGGGTCGGCGCGTCCGGGGTGTCCGGACGGTCGGTGGGCGGCGGCGGGGTCACGGCGCCAGTGTTCGGGGTCGTCCCGGTCGCCGAGCCGCCGGCGGCCGTGCCGGACGGCGCGGGGCCGGTGGCCGGAGCGCCCGCGTTCATGTCGGCCTCCGGAGCGGGCGCGCCCGCCGTGGTCGCGTCGGTCTCCGGCGCGGCGCCGTCGGCGCTGCCGGTTTTCGTGACGCCCGACGGGGTTTTCTCGAACGCCGCCCTCAGGTCGGCCGCCGCGAGCTCCTGGGCGTCCTTGGCGTCCGCCACCACGTCAGCCATGCCGAAGAACTCGTGGGTCACGCCCAGGTAGGTGCGCCCGTTCACCGGCACGCCGGCCTCCTGGAGCTTGTTCGCCAGCTGCTGCCCTTCGGTCTGCAGCGGGTCGATCTCGGCGGTGATCAGGGTGGTCGGCGGCAGGCCCGACATGTCCGCCTCGCCGACGAGGTTGATCCGCGGGTCCTGCTTGTCGCTCTCGTTGGCGACGACCTGCTTCACGAACCACTCCATCATCGGCTTGTTCAGCGGCTTGGCGTCGGCGTTCTCCATGTAGGACTTGGTGTTCGTGTCGACGCCCGCCACCGGGTAGACCAGCACCTGGTGCACCGGCATCTGCAGGTTCAGTTCGCGCGCCGCCATCGAGACGTTGATGGCCAGGTTGCCGCCGGCGCTCTCGCCCATCACGGCGATCTTGGCCGGGTCGCCGCCCCAGCTCTCGGCCTTCTCCAGCACCCACCGGTAGGCCGCCACCGCGTCGTCGTGGGCGGCCGGGAACTTGTGCTCCGGCGCCTGCCGGTAGTGGGCCGACACCACGATGGCGTTGGCCGCCTCGGCCATGGCCCGGGGCGTCGCGTCATAGGTGTCGAGATCGGCGATCACCCAGCCGCCGCCGTGGAAGTAGAGCACCACGGGAAGCGGTCCGCTCGCGCCTTCCGGCTTGTAGATGCGGGCGGGGATCTCGGTCTCGGCGCCCGGGAAGCTCACGTCCTCGGTGGTGACCCCGCCCTCGGGCGCGGCGGCCTGGCCGCCCTCTGCCTGCGCCTGATCCTGCCCCTGGTTCCGGCCCTCGAGCACCTTCTTCACCGCGTCGGCCGGCGACGGCTGCCGGCGGGCCTCCTCCGGGGAGAGCTCGGCGATTGGCTTGGGGTCGAGCGAGGCGAGCGCATCGAGCACGGCCTTCATGTCGTCGTCCGCGCGCGCCATCGGGTCGGCCGCGATGGCGGCGCTCTCGGCGGCGGTGGTGCCGCCCGACCCGGACCCGCCCGTCCCGGACCCGCCCGACGCGGAACCGCGCGGCCGGGCGTTCGGCACGCCGGTGACCGGCTCGTTGCCGGGCGTCATCTGCTCGATGGTGCCGGCGTCGTTCTCGGTTTCGGTCGGGTTGACCGTGGTGGCGCCCGGCACGGTGGTCTGGGCGATGGCGATGCTCGAAACGCCGACGGAGAGGGCGATCGCGAACGCCGGGAAGGACAGGGATTTCATGATGGCCTCCAGGCTCATGCGCGCCTTTGGCAAGGCGCGCTCGCCTGAAGAACGGGTGGCCCGGGATAGGCGTTCCGACCCGCCGACCCGGGCGTCTCACACGTTTCGGTGTGCGGACTTTTGATGATTCCAGGCGCTCCGGTCCGGAACTTTCCGGGTGTGTATGCCAGGATACGCGGGGGAGGATGCACGATCGAGTGGTCAGTCCGCCCGGCACTCCACATGCCACCAGCGCGGCCGGCCCGCCTTGTGGCTGTGCCGCGTCGGCATTAAAGTCAGCGCCTTCGGGGTGTCGAACACGCCGACCATGAGGGCGACCACGGGCGCGTCGTCCACCGCCCCGAGAGTGCTGCCGCAGGCCGGGCAGAAGGCGCGGCTCGAAGCGTCCGAGGAGCGCCACAGGGCCGGCGCTCCGCCGGCCCCGGTCCAGCGCACCCTGTCCTTGGCGAACTCCACCCACGCCGTCGTGAGCGCTCCCGAGTGGCGCTGGCACATGCGGCACGAGCAGGTGTGCGGCTTGTCCGCCGGGCCGATCGCCTCGAAGCGGATCGCCCCGCACAGGCAACCCCCGACGTACACCGGTTTCGATTTCGACGCCCTGGTCCTTTGCTGGTCCGTCATGCCGCACGCTCCACCGCTCGAAAGCCTCGGCGCCACCTTGAGCATGCGCCGGACGCTTCTCAACAGGAAGCATGGCCGCATCCCTCCTTTGGCGGCTGGACGGGACCGTTCCCATTGCGCACAGTCGGGCGGGGGCGAAAGGGAGGAAGCAGTTCATGACCACCCGTGACGTCGTGCTCGTCAGTCCCGTCCGCACGCCGATCGGCGGCTTCAACGGCGCCTTCGCCGGCGTGCCGGCCACCGACCTCGGCGCCGCCGCGATCCGCGCCACCCTCGAACGCTCCGGTCTCGACCCGTCGCGCCTCTCCGGCGTGGTGATGGGCAACGTGGTCCAGGCCGGCAACCGCATGAACCCGTCGCGCCAGGCGGCGATCGGCGGCGGCGTGCCGGTCTCCGTGCCGGCGGTCAGCGTCAACCGGGTCTGCGGCTCGGGCGCCGAGGCCATCGCCGCCGCCGCCCGCGAGGTCTGGCTCGGGTTCGCCGATGCCATGTTGGCCGGCGGCATGGAGAACATGGACCGCGCCCCCTACCTTCTTCCCAGCGGCCGCTTCGGCCTCCGGCTCGGCCCCGGCGAGGTGCTGGACGCCATGCTCCTCGACGGCCTCCACGACGCCTTCTCCGGCCGACATTCCGGCTGGCACGCGGAGGACCTGATCCGCCGGATGGACATCAGCCGCGAGGCGCAGGACCGTTGGGCCGCCCGCTCGCAGCAACGCTTCGCCGCGGCCCGGTCGGCGGGCGCCTTCGCCGACGAGATCGTCCCGGTCACCGTGAAGGGCCGCAAGGGCGACGTCACCGTGTCCGACGACGAAGCGCCCCGGCCGGACACCACGGCGGAGACGCTCTCCCGGCTGAAGCCCGCCTTCCGGGACGACGGCACCATCACGGCCGGCAACGCCCCCGGCCTCAACGCGGGCGCCTCGGCCATGATCGTCGCCGACCGGGCTTTCGCCGAGCGGGAGGGGCTTCGGCCGCTCGGCCGCCTGGTCGCCACCGGACTCGCCGCCGTGGAGCCGGACATGTTCGGCCTCGGCCCGGTGCCGGCGGTCCACCAGGCGCTCGAGCGCGCCGGCTGGACGCTGGCCGACGTGGACCGGGTGGAGATCAACGAGGCCTACGCGGCCATCGCCATCGCGGTGCTCCGGGCCGTCGGCTTCCCGGAGGAGATCGTCAACGTGGAGGGCGGCGCGGTCGCCCACGGCCACCCGATCGGCGCCACGGGCGCGGTGCTCACCACCCGGCTTCTCCAGTCCATGCGGCGCGACGGGCTGAAGCGCGGCATCGTCACCCTCTGCATCGGCGGCGGCCAGGGCATCGCGCTCGCGGTCGAGACCCTCTGACGCGGCGGCCTGCGGCGGCCCGGCCCACCGGCCGGGCTACCCACCGCCGCTCCGGGCCCTTACATTCCCCGGAAGCATCAGAACCCGAGGAAGCCCCGATGACGTCCGTCCGCGTCGACACCCTCCGCCTCGCCCCCGACGCCCGCGAGGCGCGCGACCGGGTGGTGCCGGACGAGACGCCGATCGCCCTGGTGCACGACGGCTCCACCCACGCGGTCATGATGGCGACCCCCGCCGACCTGGAGGATTTCGCCGTCGGCTTCTCCCTCAGCGAAGGCGTGATCGCCGACCCGTCCGACATCCGCGACCTCGACATCGTGGAGCATGACGAGGGGTTCGAGCTCCGCATGTGGCTGGCGCCCAACATGGGGCGGGTGGTCGTCGAACGCCGCCGGCTGATCGCCGGCCCCACCGGCTGCGGCCTCTGCGGGGTGGAAAGCCTGCAGGCGGCCTGCGCGCCGGCGCGTCTGGTGCAGGCGGGCGGCAGCGTCCGGCGCGAGGACGTCGTCTCCGCCATGGACGCCATGTCCGACCGCCAGTCGCTCGGCCACGCCACCCGCGCCACCCACGCCGCCGGCTTCTGGCGGCGGGGCGAGGGCCTGATCGCCGTCCGGGAGGACGTCGGCCGCCACAATGCCCTCGACAAGCTGATCGGCTTCACCGCCCGCGAAAAGATCCCGACCGCCGACGGCATCGTGGTGATCACCAGCCGCGTTTCCATCGAAATGGTGCAGAAGACCGCCGTCCTCGGCGCCCCCGTGCTCGCCGCCATCTCGGCCCCGACCGCGCTCGCCGTCCGCACCGCCGAAGCCGCCGGCATCACCCTGGCGGCCATCGTCCGCGGCGACACCTTCGAGGTCTTCACCCACCCCCACCGCATCCCCGCGCCCGAGCCCGCCACGGCCACTGCGTGAGGGCGGGTCAGTGTCCCGGATAGCGGTCCCAGACCGATTCCGCGTCGAGACGGCCCTCGATCATGGTGGCGAAGTCGGCCGAAAGGGCCGCGATCACGTCCGCGAGTTCCACCCGCTCGGTCCACCGGGTCGGGAACGCCGCCGAGCCGTGAAGCGTGCCGAGGAGATTGCCGGCGATGGCGCCGGTGGAGTCCGAGTCGCCATCGTGGTTCACGGCCGCGATCAGCGCCTCCTCTGGAGTGTCGGCCGCCAGAGCACACAGAACCGAAATGGCAAGCGCCTCCTCGGCCACCCAGCCGCGACCGACTTCGGGCAGGCGCTGTCGCCAGTCAGGCTGACCGGCGATGTCGAGAGCTTTCCGAACCGACTCCACCACCTCGCCCGCCCCATCTTCTCCTCGCAGACGGACGAGAGCAGCCTGAACGGCATCGGGCAACGAGCACCCCTTGGCCAGGCTGTTGATCATCAGGGCCAGCGCGCCCGACGAGAAAGCGGCCGAGGGATGTCCGTGGGTTGTCCGCGCGGTCTGGACCGCGAACCGGAATGCTTGCTCCACGTCCGGCAGAAACCCGAACGGGGCGTCCCGCATGACGGTGCCACAGCCTTTGCTGTCGTTCTTGGCTGATTCGCTCAGAGAGCGATTGGTCTTCAGCGCAGACAGACACGTGTTTCCTGGCGCGCGCCGCGACCACAGCCGTCGCTCCTTAATCAACCACCCGTCGAGGTCGAGTAACTCTGGATTATCGTCATACCCGTTCTGCTGCGTTGCGTACCAACGCTGGTAGGCGTGATGGACGACTGCCGGTGGATGACAGATCCCCTTTAGGGAAAAGCGCACCTCGGCTCGGATAAGGCCCTCCACGGTGAACAGCGTCATCTGCGTGTCGTCAGTGATCGCGCCGAACACGCCATAAGCAGTGTCGAAATCCGTGATCCCTCGATCTCCGTAGACGCGCCGGATCTCCGGAATGTGGAGGAATTCCACAGGTGCGCCGAGCGCATCACCGCAAGCGCCGCCGATCAGGCAGCCGAAGATCCGGTCGTGGAGAGTAAGAGGCGTAAGGGTCACGAGTGGTCCTACCGACGGTGGCGAGGCAGAACTCCAGTCAACCACACCGGAAATGCGTCAGCAAACCGATTGCTGCCCGTGCGATCTCACCCCGCGAACCGGCGCATGAACCGACGGTCGATGCGGTCCTTCCACCACCAGACCCAGCGGCCGCCCACGGCGATCCGGTCGCCGCGGCCGCCGATGGCGTGGCCGTCTCCGGTGGTCATCAGGACGAGCCAGTCGGTCTGGGCGCGGTACGGCCGCAGCGGCTCGCCCGCGAGGGCCCGGCGGAGGTTGTCGGCCAGCACCGGGCCCTGGCGGACGGCGAACACGCCGGCCTTTTCGGTCGGCTCGTTGGCGACGGTCGCGCAGTCGCCGACGGCGAAGACGGCCGGGTCGGTCAGGGTCTGGAGGGTGAACCGGGTGAGGAGCGTGCCGTCCCGGGCCGTCGGCAGGCCCAGGCGCTCCAGGAATGACGGCGCCCGCGCCTTGGTGGAGATCACCACCGCGTCCGCCGGAATCCGCTCGCCCGCGTCCGTGGTGACGCCCTCGGCCGAGACGGCGGCGATCCGCCGGTCCTCCAGTACGGCGATTCCCCGCGCCTTCAAGGCCCCGTGGATCCGGCGCCGGACCCCGTCGTTGAGCCCCTTCAGGATCGTCCCGGACGTGACGATCGCCACCTGGAGACCGCCAGGCTCCAGCCCCGCCGCGGCGAGGTCCGCCCGCAAGCGCTCGCGCAAGCTGAACGCGAGTTCCACGCCCGCCGGTCCGCCGCCGACGACGAGCACCCGCCGGCCGCCGTCCGGGCTCGCCACGGCCGCCCTCAGGTCGGCGAGCTTCTCCAGGAAGCGCCCGATCGGCTTCACCGCGATCCCGTGCGCCTCCGCACCGTCGATCGCCGACAGGTCGGGCGTGATGCCGACGTCGAAGGACGCGATGTCGTATTCGATCGGCGCCGAGCCCTCCACCACAAGCCGCCGGCCCGCCCGGTCGAGGCCCGTGGCGGCGCCGCGCACGAACCGCGCGCCGGTGCGGGCGGCAAGGCCCTCCAGATCGATGTGGATGTCGTCGCGGCGATAGAGCCCCGCCACGTGGCCGGGCAGCATGCCGGAATAGGGCGTGTCCCGGTCGCGGCTGACGAGCGTAAGCCGGGCGTCGGCCCATGGCCGCCCGGCGCGCGCGGCGGCCGCGAAGGCGGTCATCACCTGGACGTGGGTGTGACCGCCGCCGACGAGGATGACGTCGCGGGCCGCCGGCCCGGCGGTCACTTGGCCGCCTGGGCGAGGCCGTTGATGATCGGCGCGTAGGGCGAAAGGTCGTAGCCGCCCTTGGCGGCGTCGGCGATCACCTCGCCGATGGGCGCGCCGAGCGAGACGGCCGCCGCCGAATAGAGCACCGACGAGCGGGTGCCGCTCCGGCAGAAGGCCAGCACCGGGCCGGCGGCCGGGTCGTTCAGGATGTCCGCGAGCGCCTTCACCTGGTCGGGCGAGGCGTCCGCGCCCGTGAAGGGCAGGTGCACGTAGGCGAGGCCGGCGGCCTTCGCCGCCTCGGCCACATCCGCGCTCGACGGCTGGTCCATGGCCTCGCCGTCCGGCCGGTTGTTCACGATGGTGCGATAGCCGGCCTCGGCCGCCGCCGCCACGTGGGACAGCTCGATCTGCGGCGACACGGCGACCCGGTCGTTGAGCGGCCGGAAGGGGAGGGTCATGGCAGGTCCTCGGGTGATGACGGATCAACTGGCCGGACCATAGACCAGCCCGCCGACCGTCGCCAAGCGGGCGCCGCGAAGCCGCGCCCGAAGGCCGGACCGTCCGCGAGATGGACCATCCGAAGCGGGTCCAGCCCGGGGCGGCCGGAGCCCGCCGGTTCCGCGCCGGTCAGCGCAGCTCGGCTTCCTGTCCGATGCGACGGACGGAGCTCGCCTGCGGGCCCATGGGCCCCTCGGTGGTCGCCACGGTCACCCGGACCGACTCGCCGACGGCGAGATCGTCATAGGACCCGGACACCACCGCGTTGCGCGTGAAGTAGAGGTCGGGGGAGCCGGCCACTTCGATGAAGCCGTAGTTCTGGTCGGGGAAGAGGCGCACGATGCGGCCGGTGGTGCCGTCGCTCTCGTGGACCTTCACCTCGCCGCGGCGGATGCTGCTGTGGTCCTCCAGCTGCCGCTGCACCTTGTCGAAGGTCCGGTTCACCACGGCGGTGTGGTCGTTCTTGCTGTCGTGCCGCTCTTCCTGGTCCTTGGCGACGATGCTCTTGGCCCCGGGCACCTCCACCTCCACCGAGATGCCGATCGGCACCTTGCCGCCGGCCGGCGCGCGATAGGGCACCTCGACGAGCACGCGGCAGCCGACGATGTGGTCGTGATAGCGCTCCAGACGGGCGACCCGTTCCCGGATGAGGGTCTCCAGGAATTCCGAGCTCTCCAGGTTCTTGAAGGCGATCTGCAGCGGAACGTCCATGTATGCTCTCCTTTTGGGGTCCGCTCCGGCGCGATCCGTTCGGCCCGCGCCGGAGCCTCATGGTCGGGGTCCGCCCGCGAGCGGACCCCGGCTGGTCGTCAGTGCTGCCGGTTCGTGGTCGAGCCGGTCGAGCCCGTGTTCGATCCGGTCACGGACGCGCCGGACGTGGAGCCGGCTGCGGACTGGGTTCCGGTCGAGCCGGAGCCCGCCTGGGTGCCGGGCGAGCCGGAGCTCGACATCTCGCTGGCGGTCTGGCCCAGCCGATGGCCGCTGCCGCCCTGCGTCCCGCCCGACTGCGCCCCGGACGACTGCGTCTCGGAGCCGCCGGTGTGCGAGCCGTAGCTGCCGCCGGAGGCGCCGCCCGACGAGCGGCCCATGCCCGAGCCGGTCTCGCCCGCCGAGCCGCCCATGCCGAAGGACGAGCCCCAGCCGGAGCGCTCCTGCTGACGGATGCGCAGGTTGTTCTGGCAGTGGGTCACGCCGGTGACGCTCTCCACGATGTCTTCGGCGTGGCGCTTGGCATGGCGGCTGTCCACCGTGCCGGTCAGCGTCACCTCGCCGCCCTTCACCTCGATGTCGATCTCGCTGGCGTCGATCATCGGGTCGTCCGTCAACCGGTCGTTGACGTCGTCGCGGATCCGGTCGTCCGAGCGCTGGTAGCCGCGCGGCCCGCGGCCCCGGTGCATGCCCATGAAGCCGCCCGAGCCCGATCCGCCCTGGTCGCCCATGCGCTGCCAGCTCGGCTTCTCGCCGGTGGGACCGCCCCACCAGCCCTGGTCGTCGCGCCGGTTGCCGAAGCCGCGCTCCTCATGGAACGCGCCCTGCTGGCCGCGGAAGTCGCCCGAGGAATAGCCCGGCTCGACATAGCCGCCGGCGAAGCCGCGACCGCCGCCCGCAAGGCCGCCGCCGCGCTCCATGCCGCCGCCCATCAGGCCGCCGCGCTGGTCCATGTTCACGCGCTCGCCCCGGTAGGAGGCGCCGTAGCCGCCCACGTCGGACTGGCCGTAGCCGCCATATCCGGCGCGGCCCTCGGTGTTGTAGCCGCGGCCCTGGCCACCCATGCCGCCTCCCTGGCCGCCATATCCGCCCTGGCCGCCGTAGCCGCCGAAGCCCGACTGGGGCCGGCCGCTGCCGCCGGAGAACGACGGGAAGCCCGACCGCTCGCGGCTGTTGCCGTAGTTCGGCTCGTCCCGATACATGTCGCCGACGCCGGTGCCATAGTCGTTGGAGAAGTCGTCGTCGGCGTTGCGCCAGCCGCTTTCCGACGCGCCGCCGGCGCTCTGGCGGTCCCAGCCGCCGCCGCGATAGCCGCGGTCGTAGTCGCGATAGCCGCGGTCGTACTGGCCGCCCTGCTGGCCGCCGCCCGTGCCGCCGAACTGCTGGTGCTGCTCGCCGCGGCCATAGTCGCCGCGCCCCTGCTGGCCGCCCGGGCCATAGGTCGAGCCGTAGTCGCCACCCTCGCGGCGGCGGAACCGGTCCTCGCCCTGACGATAGCGATCGTCGCGCCAATCCTGGGCCATGATGTCCTCCATGGTTCATTTCGGAGCCGGACCCCCGGCGCGGGCTGACGGCCCGTCGCGCGGGTCGGGTCCGGGGCGCCGCTCGTCGTGCGGTTGTTCCGGCCGCCGCGGCGCGTGGCGGCCGGGATCGGGTTGGGCGGCCCGGCCGCTCGGCCGGGCGCCCGCGTCACTGCGGGGCCGACGGGGCCGGAGAGCCGGTGCCGGACTCGAAGTTCTCGATCGACGGGTCGCCTTCGGCGCCCATGCTGCCGCCCTCGGTCCGCGCGCCGCCGGTGGAGCCGGTGGCCGGGGAGGTCGGCGCACCCGGCAACTCCTGCACATGCGCCAGGTGCTGCTGCAGGATCGGCAGCGTCTCGGCGGCGAACGCCTTGATAGCCGACTGGTCGCCGTTCTGGGCGTAGGCCTCGAACATGCGCACGGCCTCCTCGTGGGCCTGGTACTGGGCGCGCACATAGGCCTGGTCGAAGTTGCCGGAGGCGCTCGCCAACGTGTCCATCATCTCCTTGTGGCGGACCTCCAGGTCGGCTTCCGACTGCGGCACCGACGCCATCTCCAGGCCGGCTTCCTGAACGGCCGTGCGCATCTTCTCGCCGGCGGAGGTATGATCGGCGATCATCTGGCGGGCGAACGCCTTCACCTGCTCGTCCTGGGCCTGCTGCTCGGCGAGGCGGCTCGACAGGATCTCGAACTGGTTGGAGCTGGTCGCCATGCGCAGGAAGGTCGGCGTGTCGATCTTCATGCTCTCCATCGGGACGTCGCTCATGGTCGGCGTCGTCGTCGGCGGGGTCGACTGGGACAGCGCCGGAACGGTCACGCCGGCCATGACGAGCGCGCTGGCGAGGGCGGCGAGACGAAGCGTGCGAAGGGTCATGGAGGTCTCCTCGGAAACGTTTGGCCGGTCGGCTCGCGCCGTGTCCCGGCCCCTCGCTGGCAACGGCCCTCGGCTTATGAAGTTCCTTTGAATCCTGAATGACTTAGCTGTAGCTTAAGGCGTCTTGCGCCGCGGTGGCCGGCCTCGTTGCGGGCGGGCGGCGAACGGGCTCGCGGGCTTTTGCGTTGATGGCGGAGAGCATGGCTCGAGAGCCGACGAGGGAGCCGCCGATGGCCAGACAGACCGACGCGCAGAAGGAAACCGTCGAACGTGTCATGCACGAGTTCAAGCATGGCGAACTGGAGCAGCGGAACGGCAAGCGCGTGCGCAACCCGCGCCAGGCGATCGCCATCGCGCTCTCCGAGGCCGGCGCCTCCAACCGGCAGTCGCCGGAGGAGAACCGCCGCCGTCTGAAGGACACCAAGCGCAAGGAGCGGTCGGGACGAACCGCCCGGGACGCGGCTGAGGGCAAGGGACCAACGAGGGCCGAGCTCTACGCCGAGGCCCGGAAGCGGGATCTGCCCGGCCGGTCCAGGATGACCAAGGATGAACTCGCCCGCGCGTTGAAGGCCTGATCGGGATCGCGCCCGCTCGGGCGACCGCCGCCGACCGGAGGGCGTCATGACCGACGACACCCGCGACGAGGACCGACGCCGCATGGTGGACCTGATCCGCCGCGCCGGCGTGCGGGATCCGGACGTGCTGGCCGCCATGGAAGCGGTCCCGCGCGACGCCTTCGTGCCCGAGGCCGAGCGGTTCCGGGCCTATGACGACCGGGCGCTGCCGATCGAAGCCGGCCAGACCATCTCGCAGCCCTTCATCGTCGCCCTCATGGCCGAGGCCGCGCGCCTGGAGCCCGCCGACCGGGTGCTGGAGATCGGCACCGGCTCCGGCTACGGGGCCGCGGTCCTCTCCCGGCTTGCCGGCTCGGTCGTTACTGTGGAGCGCCATCCGGACCTGGCGGAGACCGCGCGCCGCCGCCTCGCCGCCCTCGGCTACGACACCGTCGAGGTCGTCGTCGGCGACGGCACAAGGGGCTGGCCCGATGCCGCTCCCTTCGACGCCATCGTGGTGACCGCCGGCGGCCCGGCGATCCCGGCGCCGCTGAAGGAGCAGCTCGCCCTCGACGGCCGCCTCATCATCCCGGTCGGCCCGGCGCCCGGCGACCTCGACCTCCTTCGGCTCACCCGCCGGGGACCCGACAGCTTCGACGAAGACGATCTCGGCCGCGTCGCCTTCGTGCCGCTGATCGGCGCCCACGGCTGGCCGGACGGAACGACGCCGGGCCGATCCTAGCCCGTCGCCCGCCACGATCATGGCCCGTGACGCAGGTCCCCAAATCGCCGCTGCGACACGTGGCGGTCTCGACGCGTGCAACGTCTCGCCGCATCCGATGATATAGGCCCGGGGAAGCCGTATCCGATCCCGGGGAGGAGAGACGACGTGACCATCGATCCGCGCACATTCCTGAAGAGCCTCTACGACGCCGCCGTCGCGGCCGCGGATCCGGCGGAGGTGATCGGCGCCTATCTTCCGGCGCCCGTGAAGGGTCGCACGGTGGTGGTCGGCGCCGGCAAGGCGTCCGCCGCCATGGCGGCCGCGTTCGAGGACGCCTGGGAGGCCAAGGGTCATGGCCCGCTCGAAGGCCTCGTCGTCACCCGCTACGGCCACGGCCATCCGACCCGCCACATCGAGATCGTCGAGGCGGCGCATCCGGTGCCGGACGAGAAGGGCGCCGCCACGGCTGGCCGGATCTTCGACCTCGTCAAGGACCTCGGCCCGGACGACCAGGTGGTCGCGCTCATCTCCGGCGGCGGCTCGTCGCTCCTCTCCCTGCCGCCGGACGTGATCGGCAAGGAGGCCAAGCGCGCCGTCAACAAGATCCTGCTCGCCTCCGGCGCGTCCATCCACGAGATGAACTGCGTGCGCAAGCACCTGTCGCTGATCAAGGGCGGCCGGCTCGCCCGCGCGGCGCACCCGGCCCGGGTGATCTCGCTCGTCCTCTCCGACATCCCGGGCGACGACCCGGCCCTGGTCGCCTCCGGTCCCACCATCCCGGACGGCACCACCCGCGCCGACGCGCTCGCCATCGTGGAGCGCTACCGGATGGATCTCCCCGAGGCGGCGCTCGCGTGGCTGAACAGCCCGGAGGCCGAGGCGCCCAAGCCGTCCGACCCCGACTTCGCCCACGACACGCACCACGTCATCGCGGCCGCCCAGATGTCGCTCGACGCGGCCGCCGCCAAGGCGCGGGAGGCCGGCTTTACCCCCTACATCCTGTCCGATTCCATCGAGGGCGAGGCCCGCGACGTGGGCGAGGTGCACGCCGGCATCGTCCGCCAGGTGGTTGCGCGCAATCAGCCTTTCGCCCGGCCCTGCGTGATCCTCTCCGGCGGCGAGACCACCGTGACCGTGCGCGCCAAGGGGCGGGGAGGGCGGAACGCGGAATTCCTGCTGTCCTTCGCCATCGGCGTCGCCGGCGTGCCGGGCGTCACCGCGCTCGCCGCCGACACGGACGGCATCGACGGCTCGGAAAACAACGCCGGGGCCTTCTGCGACACCACATCGTCCGACAGGTTGTTCGCCACCGGCACCAACCCCAAGGCTTTCCTCGCCGGCAACGATGCCTATAGTGCGTTCGAGACGCTCGGTGACCTCTTGGTGACGGGGCCGACCCGCACCAACGTCAACGACTTCCGGGCGATCCTGATTGAGTGACATCGACCACCTGAGCCGGCGCCTGCCGCCGCCCGACCGACTCGCCCTGTTCCTGGACGTGGACGGCACCCTGATCGCCGCCACCCACGATGCGCGCGAGCACGGCATCACGCCCGAGCGGATCGCCCTTCTGGAGGCTCTCAGCGCTCGCCTCGGCGGTGCGCTCGCCATCCTGACCGGCCGCACGATCGAATCGGTCGACCGCTTCCTCCACCCGCTCGTGCTTCCCTGCGGCGGCCTCCAGGGCGCGGACCGGCGCTTCGCCACCGGCAAGCGCGTCATGCCCGTGCTCACCGCGGAGGCGCGGCGCCTGTTCGAGGGCATCGTGGAGGACGTCTCCGCCTTCTTCCCCATGGTGGAGATCGAGTGGAAGCCGGGCGGCCTCAGCTTCGTCTACGAGGAAGGCTCCGCCTTCATCGGCCAGCTGCACGCCCTCCTCACCGACCGGGTCGACGGCGAGTTCAAGGTGATGCGCGGCCGCGTCGCCATCGACGTGGTGCCGCTCGACGCCGACAAGGGCCATGCCCTCGACGACTTCATGAGGACCGAGACCTTCGCGGGCCGGACGCCGGTCCATGTCGGCGACGACACGCCCGACGAGCCGGCCTTCCGGGCAGCGGCCGCCGCCGGCGGATTCGGCATCTCGGTCCACCGCAAGGCCCCCGGCGTTCCCTTCACCATCGGTTCGGAAACGGACACCTGGACCTTGCTCAGAACTTACGCTGATTTGCATAAGTGACGGGTTCGAAAGGGCTCTCCCGACCCGCGACCGTTCCGTCCCCAGCATTACATCGATTTAATTTGCATGAGGAGACGGATCGGGAAAAAGTCCCTGTGTCAGCCAAACACAGGAGGAAAAAATGGCCTGGACTGCTCCGAAGATCGAAGAGATGTGCGTCGGCATGGAAATCAACATGTACTTCCCGCCGGAAGTCTGATTTCCGATGCCGTCTCGCGCACCCAAGGTGACGAGATGAGCACGGGGCGCGGAGCCGCCAACGGGCGGCTTCGGGCTCTGGTCCTCGGCGCGGCGGCCGGCGGGGGATTCCCCCAATGGAATTGCAACTGCGCCAACTGCGCCGACGTCCGGCGCGGCGTGAGGGGCCTGGAGCCGCGCACCCAGTCGTCCCTGGCGGTGACGGCGAACGGCGCCGAGTGGGCGATCCTCAACGCCTCGCCCGAGATCACCACGCAGCTGATCCGCACCCCGGCGCTGCATCCGGCCGATCCGGCCTCGGTCGGAAACCGGCACACGCCGATTCACACGGTTCTGATCACGAACGGCGACATCGACCACGTGACCGGGCTGCTGGGCCTGCGCGAGAAGCAGGCCTTCCGGGTGCTCGGCACGGCCGAGATCCTGGCCGTGATCGACCAGAATCCCATCTTCCAGGCGCTCGACCGCAGCCTCGTCCGCTTCGAGCCGGTCGCCCTCGACGAGCCGTTCGCGCTCGTGCCGGGCGTCACCGCGACGCTCTTTCCTGTACCGGGAAAGGTGCCGCTCTATCTGGAAGGCGAGACCGTGGTGACGGACCTCGAAGGCGAGAACACCGTCGGCGTCGACCTCGTCGGGCCATCGGGCGAGCGGATCGCCTACGTGCCCGGCTGCGCCCGCATGACGGGCCGCCTGAAGGACCGGCTCGCCGGCGCGGACGTCGTCTTCTTCGACGGCACCGTCTTCACCGACGACGAGATGATCGCCCAGGGCGTCGGCCAGAAGACCGGCCGCCGCATGGGCCACATGGCGATGAGCGGACCGGACGGGTCCCTCGACGCCTTCCGGGACATTCCGGTCAAGCGCCGGATCTATGTCCACATCAACAACACCAACCCGGCCCTCCGGGAGGGATCGTCCGCGCGCCGGACGGTGGAGGAGGCGGGATGGGAGATCGCGACCGACGGAATGGACGTCACCCCATGACGATGGCCAAGCACACCGACCAGACGCCGATGTCCCCGGATCAGCTGGAAGCCGCCCTGCGCAGGATCGGCGCGGAGCGCTATCACAGCCTCCATCCCTTCCACAAGAAGCTCCACGGCGGCCAGTGCTCGATCGACCAGGTCCGGGCCTGGGCGCTCAACCGCTACTGCTACCAGTCCATCATCCCGCAGAAGGACGCCGCCCTGATGGCGCGCTGCGAGGACCGGGAGCTGCGCCGGGAGTGGCTGCACCGGATCACGGACCACGACGGCCTCGACGGCGGGGAGGGCGGCATCGACCGCTGGCTCATGCTGACCGACGGTCTCGGCTTCGACCGCGACTACGTGATGTCCAAGCGCGGCGCCCTGCCGGCGACGCGCTTCGCCACCGAGGCCTATCTCCATTTCGTCCGCGATCGCACGCTCCTGGAAGCCGTCGCTTCGTCGCTGACCGAGCTGTTCGCGCCCCAGCTCCACGAGGAGCGGATCTCGGGCATGCTCGGCCACTACGACTTCATCAACGAGCGCGTGATCGCCTACTTCCGCCGCCGCCTCGACCAGGCCCCGCGCGACGCCGATTTCGCGCTGCGCTACGTTCTGGAGAACGCCCGCACGGTGGAGCAGCAGCAGGCCGCCCTCGGCGCGCTGACCTTCAAGACCGAGGTGCTCTGGGCCCAGCTGGACGCGCTCTGGCTCGCGTATGTGGACCCGGCCATGCCCGCCCCCGGCGCCTGGCGCCCCGGAGAGGGCATGGCGACAGCGCGCGAGGCGGCGGAGTAGGGCTCTGACACGCCGGTGGACCTCTGGTCCGACCCTCCCGACGGGGGGCATTCGCACTTCTGAGGCACCAGCCTCGACCGCACGGGACGCCCATGACCGCGACGCCTGAAGACCGCCTTCCCGATACGGCGACGCCGCGGATCTCGCGCGGCGTGCGTCTTCGCTTCGACGAGGCGCGCGAGACCTACATGCTGCTCGCACCGGAGCGCGCCGTGAAGGTGGACCCGATCGCCGCCGCCATCCTCGAGGAGGTGGACGGGACGAAGACCTTCGCGGCGATCGTCGATACTCTGGCGGCGAAGTACGCCGCGCCCCGCGAGCAGATCGCCGGCGACGCCCGCCGCATGCTCGTGGACCTGTTGGACAAGCGCATGCTGGAGATCGCGCCATGAACGCGCCCGTCGTCTCGCCGGAACCCGTGAAGGCCGTCCGCCGCGTGCCGCCGCCCATGGCCATGCTGGCGGAACTCACCCATCGCTGCCCGCTGAAGTGCCCCTACTGCTCCAACCCGCTGGAGATGGTGAAGCGCGCCGACGAGCTCACCACCGAGGAGTGGACGAGCGTTTTGCGCCAGGCCGCCGCCATGGGCGTCCTCCACGTGCACTTCTCCGGCGGGGAGCCGGCCGCCCGGCGCGACCTGGAGGACCTCGTCACTGTTGGGCGCGAGGTGGGCCTCTACACCAACCTCATCACCTCCGGCGTCGGCCTCACCGAGGCGCGGGTGAAGGACCTGTCCGCCCGCGGGCTCGACCACGTGCAGCTCTCCATACAGGGCACGGACTCCGAAACCGCCGACCTGGTGGGCGGTTACCGCGGTGGCTTCGACCACAAGATGAAGGTTGCTGCATGGATCGGCGCCGAGGGGCTGCCGCTCACGGTCAACGCCGTCATGCACCGGCGCAACCTCCACAAGGTGCGTGAGACGATTCATCTGGCGGTCGAACTCGGCGCCCGGCGCATCGAGATCGCCAACACCCAGATCCACGGCTGGGCGGTGAAGAACCGCGCCGCCCTCCTGCCGACCCGCGCCATGGTGGACGCCTGCACGGCCGTCGTCATGGAGGAGCGCGAGCGGCTGAAGGGCACGCTCGTGATCGACTACGTGCCGCCGGACCACCATTCCATCTACCCGAAGGCCTGCATGGGCGGCTGGGGACGCGTCGGAATCAACATCGAGCCGAACGGCAAGGTGCTGCCCTGCCACGCGGCCGCCACCATCCCGCACCTCACCTTCGAGACCGTGCGGGAGAAGCCGCTCGCCTGGATCTGGAACGAAAGTTCCTCCTTTAACGCCTATCGCGGCACCGACTGGATGCCCGAGCCCTGCCGCTCGTGCGAGCGCAAGACCGTCGATTTCGGCGGCTGCCGTTGCCAGGCCATGGCCTACGCTGGCGACGCCTCCGCCACCGATCCCATGTGCATCAAGTCGCCGCTCCGCGACACGATCCGCCAGCTGACCGAGGCGGAAAGCGAAGTCGGCGAGATCCCGGCCTACGAGTACCGGACGATGTGAGGGCGGGGCGGCATTTAGGGGCAGGATCGGTCGAAATGCAGCGCCGACCAATGTCCGCCCGATCTGCCTCGATCGTCATGGTCCGCTTCAGGCGGACCACCCACGCATTCCGGAGTTGACAGCAAAAATGCGTGGATGGTCTGCTTTCGCAGACCATGACGAGGGAGAGTAGTCGGTGGCGCGGAGGGCGCTTGCCGCCTCAGATCTGCATCGCCGTCAGGATCGGGCCGATCTTCGTAGCCCAACCCTTCGACCGTCATGGTCCGCGCAGGCGGGCCACCCACGCTTTGCTTCCCCCGCGACCCTCACGACCCCACTCACCCCTCCAACCGCCCCCCTTGGGTGAGCACGCGGCTCTTCAGGATGTCTGCCGCCTCGATGGTCGAGAGCGCGTCCGCCCCGACTTCCCCTTCCGCCTCCTCCAGCAACCGGTTGGCCTGCCGCAGCTTCGCCCGGTCGAGCGCGTTGCGGATGCTGCGGGCGTTGGCAAAATGGGGCTGCGTGCGCCGGGCCGCCACATAGGCCGCGAACGCCGTCCGGCCGGCCTCCGACAGCCGATACGCCTGCCGCGCCAGCATCCGCTCGGCGATCTCGATCAGTTCATCGTCCGAATAGTCCGGAAAGTCGATGTGGTGGGCGATGCGCGAGCGGAAGCCGGGGTTGCTCTCGAAGAAGGTCTCCATCCGCTTGCCGTAGCCGGCGAGGATCACCACCAGGTCGTCCCGCTGGTTCTCCATCACCTGCAAGAGGATTTCGATCGCCTCCTGGCCGTAGTCGCGCTCGTTCTCGGGCCTGTAGAGATAGTAGGCCTCGTCGATGAACAGCACGCCGCCCATGGCCTTCTTGATCACGTCCCTCGTTTTCGGGGCGGTGTGGCCGATGTACTGGCCGACGAGATCGTCCCGCGTGACCGAGACGAGGTGGCCCTTGCGGATGTAGCCGAGCCGGTGCAGAAGGCTCGCCATCCGCAGCGCGACCGTGGTCTTGCCGGTGCCCGGGTTGCCGGTGAAGCTCATGTGCAGCGTC
The DNA here is from genome assembly GCF_013839525.1 of Chthonobacter rhizosphaerae. Lineage (GTDB taxonomy): Bacteria > Pseudomonadota > Alphaproteobacteria > Rhizobiales > Pleomorphomonadaceae > Chthonobacter > Chthonobacter rhizosphaerae. Next base: position 84,870 of record NZ_JACDIS010000007.1, on the reverse strand, counting down.
GGGGTTTCGTGCACGAGCCCGAGGTCCGCCCGCGCCCGGTCCACGAGCAGCAGCGCCGCCGTCTCGCGGATCCGCCCCTTCACGGGCTTCAGCCCGACGAGGTCGCGGTCGAGCTCGGCAAGAACGGCCGCCACGCCGGATTCCTCGAAGGCGCGGCGAAGGTCGACGGCGCCCGTCATGGCAGACGGGCCTCGGCGGCGAGGGCTGGAACCGGAGGCCTGGACACTGGACCCACTTTCCGCGTTGATCGGCAATCACCCGACCATCCACGGATTTCCGCGGAAGGGAAAGGGGCTCCGTCGCCGTCCGGTGTGACCAGACGTCCGACGCGCCGCTGCCGCACCCATCACGATTTACGCCGTCATGGTCTGCGCAGGCAGACCACCCACGCATTCCTCTTTCGAGCCGCCGATAGCATGGCTGATCCGCCTTCGCGGACCATGACGGCGTTGAGGCATGGACACCGCTGGCAAGTGAACGCCGGCCGTCTCCACCCGCCCTCGGTCGTCATCCCGGCGAAAGCCGGGATCCAGCCGACGCGAGCGCCACCCGCGCCGTCGACACCAATCCAAAATGGGTTGGACCCCGGCTTTCGCCGGGGTGATGTTTTCACGTAGAGGGTCGGCGGCGCGCACTGAGCCCACCCATGGGGCCACGTGGGCCCCCGCCGATCCCGTTCTCAGTTGATCTTCTGGTCCAGGCTGCCGCTCTTGTAGCGCTTGGCCATCTCGGCGAGCGGAATCGGCTTGATGCGGGCGGCGTTTCCGGCCGTGCCGAACTCCTCGAAGCGCTGGATGCAGAGCTTGCGCATCGCCTCCATGGCGGGCTTCAGGTACTTGCGCGGGTCGAACTCGCTCGGGTTCTCGGCGAACACCTTGCGGATCGCGCCGGTCAGCGCCATGCGGTTGTCCGTGTCGATGTTGATCTTGCGCACGCCATGCTTGATGCCGCGCTGGATCTCCTCCACCGGCACGCCCCAGGTCGGCTTCATCTCGCCGCCGTACCGGTTGATGATCTCCTGCAGCTCCTCCGGCACCGACGACGAGCCGTGCATGACGAGGTGCGTCGTCGGCAGGCGGCGGTGGATCTCCTCGATCACGGTCATCGCCAGCACTTCGCCGTCCGGCTTGCGGGTGAACTTGTAGGCGCCGTGGCTGGTGCCCATGGCGACGGCGAGGGCGTCCACCTTGGTGTCCTTGACGAACTGCACCGCCTGCTCCGGGTCGGTCAGCAGTTGGTCGTGGGAGAGCACGCCCTCGAAGCCGTGGCCGTCCTCCTTCTCGCCCATGCCGGATTCCAGCGAGCCGAGCACGCCGATCTCGCCTTCCACCGAAACGCCGCCCCAGTGGGCCATGTCCACCACGCGGCGGGTGATGCCGGCGTTGTAGGCGTAGTCGCCCGGCGTCTTGCCATCCTCCTTCAGCGAGCCGTCCATCATCACGGAGGTGAAGCCGTTTTGGATGGCGGTCATGCAGGTGGCTTCGTTGTTGCCATGGTCGAGATGCATGCAGATCGGGATGTCCGGATGCAGCTCGACGAGACCGTCGATCAGCTTGGCGAGGATGATGTCGTTCGCATAGGCACGCGCGCCGCGGCTGGCCTGGATGATCACCGGGGAATCCGTGGCCGCCGCGGCCTCGAGGATCGCCAGCCCCTGTTCCATGTTGTTGATGTTGAAGGCCGGCACGCCATAACCGTGCTCGGCCGCATCATCCAGCAACTGCCGAAGCGTAATACGGGCCATCTGTCATCCTCTCGTTTGGCCGGCCGCCCGCCGGGGGAGGGGAGGGAGGCGGAAGCGGTCCGGCGCGGAAGCAGTCGGGCTATGAAATACCCACAAACGTGACGTCTTGATCTACGCCTTTGGGCGGATTGAGGCGATAAGTCCCGCCGGGCCGCATCCCGCGTCACGCACGCTGCTGAACTTCACTCTTTAATATTAACGAGGCCGGTCTCCGTTCTTTCGTGCCCAACCTCCGGCGCCGATCCGTGGAACCGGCGAACCGGCCGCCGCACAGCGGCTTGGGACGTCGTCGTTCGGTGCAACGTTACTCGACGACTATTTGTCAGTTTTAACACTTTCGTGCGCATCTACTGTTGTGTCCTGCAATTCTGGTTGGTACCTTGCGCACTCCGCCATCTTGTTGGAGATGCGCTCCATGAACGCCCGCGCTACACACGGCTTGTTGTGGCTCATCGGCATTCTGGCTTGTGGAATGGTCTTTCTGGCTGGGGCTGCCGCGGCGCTCGCCAATCCACCGGCGGAAAAGCGGGTCGCCCTTGTGATCGGCAACGGAGCCTATACGGGCATCGCGGCTCTCACCAATCCGGCGAACGATGCCCGCGCCGTGGCGACGAAGCTGCGCGCGCTCGGGTTCGACACGGTGGAGGCGATCGACGCCAACGACACCGCCATGAAGAAGGCCATCCGCGAATTCGCCAGTCGCCTGGACGAGGCGGACGTCGGCCTGTTCTACTATGCAGGCCACGGAATCCAACTCGACAACGTCAACTACCTCCTCGCCGTCAATGCCGAGATCGCCGAAGAGGACGACGTCAACTACGGTGCCGCCGCCATCCGGGTGGACGACTTCCTGAAGCCGATGGACGACAAGGCGAACATCAAGGTCGTCATCCTCGACGCCTGCCGCAACAACCCGTTCGTGGCCGAACTCCAGCGCAGCATGGGGAAGCGGAGCGTGGCGGTCGGGCGCGGTCTCGCCCGGCTCGACCCGGGCATCAACCGGCTGATCGCCTACTCCACCGAGCCCGGCAACACGGCGAGCGACGGCAGCGGCGACAACAGCCCTTTCACCAAAGCGTTGCTCAAGCACATCGACGCACCGGGCATCAGCTTCGGCGACATGATGTCGGAAGTGACCGCCGACGTCGCCTCCGCCACCAACAACGCCCAGATCCCGTCGGTCGTGCAGTCGCTCCGGCAGCGCTTCCAGATGCGCCCGGCCGCGGAGGTGCAGGTCGCCGTGGCGGCGCCCCAGGCTGTCGCGCCCGGCGATCAATCGACCGTCGCCCCGGGCACCGTCTACAGTCAGCCGGTGCCGGCAGCGCCGACGGGGCCCGACCTCGCCGGCGAGGACGCGCTCTGGGAGATGGTTCAGGACTCCGACGACCCGAGCGACCTGCAGTACTATCTCGATCTCCACCCCTATGGTCGCTACGTGGGCGCGGCGCGCTTCCGGCTCGGCAAGCTGAAGGCCAAGGCCGAACCGTCCGCCGCGGTCGCTGCCGAACCCGCACCGCCCGCACCCGTGGCGCAACCGGTCACCGCCGCGCCGATGGTCGGGCCGGCGCCCGTCGGTCAATCGCCCATGGTCCAGACGGCGCCGCTGCAGCAGCCCAACCCCTACGGCCAGCCGCCTGTGGCCGGCGCCGCGGTGATGGCCGCGGTCAATCCTGGATACGCCGCGGCCCAGCCTGGCGCCCCCGCGCAGCGGAGCCTGTTCGACCTGTCGCAGCCCGGCGACCCGACAACCGAGGCGGCTTTCACCCGGGAGATCCGGCGCGAGATCCAGGGCCGATTGACAAGCCTCGGCTTCTCCACCGGCGGTGTCGACGGCGCCTTCGGCAATCGGACCCGAGACGCTATCCTGAGCTGGCAAGTGAGCGCCAGCGCCGCTCCGACCCGCTACTTGACCCAGCAGCAACTCGTCGCTCTCCGCGTCATGTCGGAGGAACGTTATTCGGTCTGGCTCGCCGAGCAGCAGCAGCGCGCGGCGGCCGCCCGCACCCAGTCCCGGCTTCAGAAGAAGCAAAACTCCGGCAACGACGCCTTCAGCGGCGCCCTGCTCGGCGGTGCCATCGGCGGCTTTGTCGGCAGCGTGATCGGGCGGCACTGACTCGCCCGCCGGGCGGCCGCTGTCCGGATTCGGGATGCCACAGGGCGCCGTCACCGGCCTTGGCGCCACAGTCGCCGGCCTCTGCGTCGCCGGCCCCTGGCGCCGAGCCGCTCCGTTCGCGCCTGAGGGGGCACGGAAGGGGGCACGGAGCGGCTTTGCTCGCTCGTGAGGGAGACGGCTTCAGTCACCCCCTCGAGCTGCACGGTCTCCCCGATCTCGCGCCCGGTGCCCTGGCCGGGTCGACCGTTCCGGGTGCCCGCCTGAAGTCCGCGGGAGGGTCGACCCACCGAAGTCGTGCCGCTCAAGTCGTGCCGCTCAGATCCGGCTCTTGCGCTCCATGAGACGCATGATCTTCGGCGTCAGGATCAATTGCATCGCAAGCTCCATCTTAGAGCCCGGCACCACGATGGAATTCGCCCGCGACATGAAGCTGTTGTGGATCATCGACAGGAGATACGGGAAGTCGATGCCCCGCGGGTTGCGGAAGCGGATCACCACCATGCTCTCGTCGGCGGTCGGGATCCAGCGCGCGACGAACGGGTTGGACGTGTCCACCGTCGGCACCCGCTGGAAGTTGATGTCCGTCTCGGTGAACTGCGGGCAGATGTAGTGCACGTAATCGTGCATGCGCCTCAGGATCGTGTCCGTCACCGCCTCGGTGGAATAGCCCCGGGTGTCGCGGTCCCGGTGGATCTTCTGGATCCACTCTAGGTTGATGACCGGCACCACGCCCACCTTCAGGTCCACGTACTGGCAGATGTTGATGTCGCCGGTCACCACGGCGCCGTGAAGGCCCTCGTAGAACAGGAGGTCCGTCTCCTCCGGGAACGGCACCCAGGGCGTGAACGTGCCAACGGGGGCGCCGAACAGGCGCTCCTCCTCGTGGTCGTGGATGTAGTTGCGCGTCTTGCCCCGTCCGGCCTCGCCATACTGGCGGAACACCTCCTCCAGCAGTTCCAGCTGGTTGGCGTCCGGTCCGAAGTGGCTGAAGGTCGGGTTGCCCTTCGCCATCTCGTCCGTCGCCTTGGCCTTCATGGCGTCGCGGTCGTAGCGGTGGAAGGCATCGCCCTCGATATAGGCGGCCTTGATGCCCTCGCGCCGGAAGATGCGTTCGAACGTGTAGCGCACCGAGGTCGTGCCCGCACCGGACGAGCCGGTGACGGCGATGATCGGATGGCGTTCGGACATGGGCGTCCCTTCTCAACCCCGTCGCGGCCTTGTCTGGCGCCGCCCCCCTTCTCGCAGGGGGCGGGGTGCCGCGTTGCCGATCAGGCTAGCACGTCCCGGAAGAGGATGCCCCAGGGCCGGACGCCGCGCCTGGAGCGCTTTTCCGACCTGACGGAACCGTCAGGTCGACAAGGCAACGCTTCAGGTTCGATGAGCTGGAGCATGCTCTCGGCGATCAAGTCGCGTGACGTGATCGGAGAATGCTCCAGCCGGCCGACGCGCGGATCAGGCGCGGAACAGGCCGCGGTAGCCGAACAGCGGCGAGCGCTCGCCGAGCGTTTCCGGATTGGCCTCGTACTGCTCCACCCGTTGCACCTCCTTGGCGGCGCCGAAGATGATCGGCGTGCGCTGGTGCAGGTCCGTCGGCACCACGTCGAGAATGCGCTCCTTGCCGGTGGAGGCGCGCCCGCCGGCCTGTTCCACCAGGAAGGCGATCGGGTTCGCCTCGTAGGTCAGGCGGATGCGGCCGCTGGTGTAGCCCTTCCGGGTGTCGCCCGGGTAGAGGAAGATGCCGCCGCGCGCCAGGATGCGGCTGGTATCGGCCACGAGGGACGCCACCCAGCGCATGTTGAAGTCCTTCTCGCGCGGCCCGTCCGTGCCGGCGAGGAGGTCGTCGATGTAGTGGCGGATCGCCGGCGACCAGAAGCGGTAGTTCGACGCGTTCACGGCGAACTCCTTGCACTCCTCCGGAATCGCCGCGTGCGGGTTGCGCACGTAGAAGGTGTTGTCGGCCCGGTCCAGGGTGAACACCTCCACGCCCGTGCCGAGCGTCAGCACGATGTCCGTGTGCGGGCCGTAGATCACGTAGCCGGCGGCGAGCTGGCGGTTGCCGGGCTGCAGGAAGGAGTCGCCCTCCGGCAGGACCGGCAGCACCGAGAAGATTGTGCCGACGGAGACGTTCGTCTCGATGTTGGACGAGCCGTCCAGCGGGTCCACGGCCACGACCACCAGGCCGGCGTCGTTCAGGTGCTCGACCTCGTCGGATTCCTCCGAGCCCACCGAATGCACGCCGGCGTCCCGAAGCGCCGCGACCACCAGGTCATGCGCCTTCACGTCCAGCGCCTTTTGGGCGTCGCCGCCGGCGTTGCCGCCGATGACCGAGGCATGGTCGGTTCCGTGCGGTCCCTCGGCCACGAGCGCGCCGAGCGTTGCCCCGGCTTTTGCGATCCCCGCCACGGCGCGCGCGACGGCGGTCCGCAGTGGATCGCCGCCGGCAAACCCGTCCAGAAACACCTCGAGGCTGTCTTGGCTGGCCATAATCCCCGTCCCTTCCTAGCCCCCGCCGCGGTTGGGGGCCAATCAAGCACCGGGATCGATAGCCTTGTCGAGCCCGGCAGTGCGTCGCAGGACAGGACGATCACACCACACTAGGCGGAGCAAGAGGGTGCCGGAATTTAATTGTTTTACGCTACTGTTCAAAAAAGCTAAACATGACGGCTGTCTCGTCCAGGTCTCGTCCCATGCGCCATACCACTCTCAAACAGCTCCGCTCCCTTGCCGCCGTGATTCGGACCGGCACGGTGACGGCCGCCGCCAACGAGTTGAACGTCACGCCTCCGGCCATCACCGCCCAGGTGAAGGCGCTCGAGGATCTGGTGGGGCTGCCGCTGATCGAGCGCGTCAGCGACCGGTTCAAGCCCACCGCCGCCGGCGAGGAGATCGCCACCACCTTGATGCGGATCGAGTCGCTCCTGTCGGAATGCGGCCACGCGCTCGCGGAGCTCAAGGACGCAGGGGCCGGCAAGGTCACCATGGGGGCGGTCTCCACCGCCAAGTATTTCGCCCCGCGCGCCATCGCGGCCTTCCGTAAGGAGCGGCCCCGGGTGGACATCCGCCTCTTCGTCGGCAACCGCGAGGACATGGTGGAGGCGCTGCGCACCTACGAGATCGACATCGCCATCATGGGCCGCGCCCCGCGCGAGCTGGACGTGGAGTCCTGGGCCATCGGCGAGCACCCCCTGGTGATGATCGCGCCGGCCGACCACCCGCTCGCGGGCGTCCGCCAGATCCCGCCGGGGGATCTTCTCGGCGAGACTTTTTTGGTGCGCGAGAGCGGGTCGGGCACACGCCTCTCGTTCGAGGGCTTCATGCTCGACGTCTGCCAGGGCTCGCCGCCGAACGTGATCGAGGTCAGCTCCAACGAAACCATCAAGCAGGCGGTCATGGCCGGGCTCGGCATCGCCTTCATCTCGGCCCACACGATCGCCACCGAGGTGGAGATCGGCCGCATGGCCATCCTGGACGTGGTCGGCCTGCCGATCCGCCGGCACTGGTTCATGGTCCGCCGGACCGACAAGCGGCTGCTGCCGGCGGCCGCGGCCCTCCGCGATTTCTGGATCAAGCGCGGGGCGAGCTTCCTCCCCACGGTTCCCGGCCTGGAGCGGGCCGAGGGCGGCGAGCCGGCCGCCTGATCGGGGGGATCAGTCCCAGCGGTCCACCACGGCGGACGTGTCGCCGCCGACGAGATCGATCAGGGTCCGCAGCGCCGTGAACTCCTGGCAACCGTCGCCGAAGGCGCCGTCGGAGAAGGTGATCTCCACGCGCTTGCACTCCTCGCCCAGCCGGTCCAGCACCTCCACGGCCTCAACATAGCGGCCGAGCTCCACATAGGCCTCGCCCAGATATTCCAGAGCGGCCCGGTTGTGCTTGTTGATCTCCAGCGCCCGCCCGTAGGCGGCCAGCGAGGCGTCGTATTTCTTCAGCTTGCGGTGGGCGAACCCGAGGCGGGCCCAGGCGTTGTCGTGATGGGGACGGTTCGCCACCACGCGAGCCATGTGGAAGACGACCGCCGGCCAGTCCTCCTTGTCCCAGGCCGCCATGCCCTTGGCGTACTCCGGGTCGCCGGATGGCGCGCGCGGGCTCATGTCGCCGCTGAACACCGCGAAGGCCGGACCGCACAGCAAAGAGATGGCGGCCGCGGCAAGCACGGTCACCAAGGTGGTCCGCATCGTCTGGCGTGAGCCGGGCGACCGGACGGTCGTGTCGATCTTGGTCGACGCCATCGTCCCCTCCTCGAGGGCTGGACGATGACTTCTACGGCCCTCCCGGTGCGCTGGATCATCCATCCGTAACTCGCGCGTCCTCGGCCGTCACTGCCCTGTGATGATCCGGTCGGCGTCGAATGCAGTATGTAAAACCATGCGGCAGAGCAGACCGGCATGAAGATCCCGAAGCGGTCGGGACAGGCCGGCCGGCAAGAGAACCGCGCGCCACAAAGGAAATGTCGATGAGCGCCATTCAGATCGTCATGTATGTGTGCCTTCTGGCCAATCCCTCAGCCTGCGAGGAGAAGGCCATTCCGGCGAACGACGCCGGCACTGTCAGCCAGTGCATGTTCTGGGCCCAGCCTCACATCGCCCAGTGGTCCGTCACCCACCCGAAGTACAAGATCGTCCGCTGGAAGTGCTCCGTCCAGGGCGCCGACGGCGAGCCCATCTGACCTCCCGATCACGCTCGCGCATCATCGTGGCGAACGGTCGCACCCGGCGCGCCGACGGCTGACGCGGCCCGCGTCGAAGCCTCGGCGTTCCGGCCCTCGCACCGTCCCGTCGGCGACCGGCTGGTCGCCGACGCGCGCCGCGGCTCCTGTCGCAATCGGCGGCGTTCCGGTGTAGACGTGCCGGCCGGAAACGCCGGAGCCGCGCCATGTCTGTCCTGATCGCCCCGTCCATGCTGTCGTGCGACTTCGCGCGCCTCGCGGATGAACTTGCCGCCATCGACCGCGCCGGCGCCGACTGGATCCACCTGGACGTCATGGACGGGCATTTCGTGCCGAACATCACGTTCGGCCCGCCGGTCATCAAGGCCATGCGGCCGCACACGCCGAAGGTGTTCGACGTCCACCTGATGATCGACCCGGTCGATCCCTTCCTCACGGCGTTCGCGGACGCGGGGGCGGACGTGATCTCCGTCCACGTGGAAGCCGGCCGGCACGTGCACCGCACCCTCCAGGCGATCCGCGGCCTCGGCCGCAAGGCGGGCGTCGTGCTCAACCCGGGCACGCCGGAAGGTGCCATCGCCTACCTCCTCGACAGCGTCGATCTCGTCCTCCTGATGACCGTGAACCCGGGTTTCGGCGGCCAGGCCTTCATCCCGGCGGTGGTCGAGAAGGTCCGGCGCGTGAAGGCCATGATCGGCGACCGGCCGATCCACATCGAGATCGACGGCGGCGTCACGCCCGAGACCGCCCCGGCCCTGGTGGCCGCTGGGGCGGACGTGCTCGTCGCCGGCACCGCCGTCTTCAAGGGCGGCACCGAGGCGGCCTACGCGGCGAACATGGAAGCCATCCGCACCGCCGCCGGAGCGCCGCGCTGATGGGCGCGCCCCGGCCCGCCGGCATCCTGTTCGACCTCGACGGCACGCTGGTGGACAGCCTGCCGGACATCGCCGACGCGCTCGGGGATCTGATGGTCGAGCACAGCCTGCCGCGCCATCCCGCGGACGCCGTCCGGCGCATGATCGGCAAGGGCGTCGCCGTCCTGGTGGAGCGCGCCTTCGCGGCGCACGGCGCCAACCTGCCGGCGGACGACCGCCGGCGCGCCGTCGACCGCTACCTCGCCCTCTACGAGCCCCGCGCTCTCAGGGACACGCGCCTCTTCCCGCACGTGGAGGACGCGGTGCGCGCGCTCGCAGCCGCCGGCCACCGCCTGGGCGTCTGCACGAACAAGCCCACCGCCGTCTCGCGGGAGATCGTCGCCGGTTTCGGCCTCGCCGACGTGCTGCCGGTGGTGATCGGCGGCGATTTCGGCCCGCCGCGCAAGCCCGCCCCCGACCTTCTCGTCACCGCCGCCGAGCATCTCCGCGTGTCGCCGGCCGACATGCTGATGGTCGGCGACAGCGCCTCCGACGTGGAGGCGGCGCGGGCGGCGGGCATGCCTGTGATTGTCGTAGAATATGGGTATACTGACGTTTCGCCGGCTGATCTCGGGGCGGACCGGCTGATCGGCGACTTCGCCGGTCTGTCGGCGGCCATCCGGTCGCTCTACGGAGAAGTCTGATGCGCGGGCTGAAGGCCCTCATCTTCGACGTCGACGGCACCCTCGCCGAGACCGAGGAAGTCCATCGCGCCGCCTTCAACGACGCGTTCAAGGCCTGCGGCCTGCCGTGGGCGTGGGACCAGCCGCTCTATCGCCTGCTGCTCGCGGTCAGCGGCGTGCGCGAGCGCATCGTCCACTATGTCGAGACCTACGATCCGCCGAGCGGCGCGGAGGCCATGGCGCGGATCGACGAGATCCAGGCGCTGAAGACCCGCATCTTCAACCGCCTCGTGGACGACCGCCACTGCCCGTTCCGCCCCGGCGTGGAGCGGCTCCTGGAGGAGGCGAAGAGCCGGGGCCTCAAGCTCGCCCTCGCCACCACCGGGCCGATCCCGAACGTGGAATCGCTCATCATCGCCAACCTCGACTACGCGGGCCTCGACCGGTTCGACGCCATAGTGGGCGGCGAGGCCGTGGAGGCGCGCAAGCCCGCGCCCGACATCTACCGGATGGCGATCGACGCCCTCGGCCTGCCGGCGCGCACGTGCCTGGTCTTCGAGGACAGCCTCAACGGCCTGAAGGCCGCCACGGCGGCGGGCGCCCGCACGGTCGTGACGCCCAGCGTCTACACCGCCAACCAGGACTTCTCCGGCGCCTTCGCTGTCGTCTCCCATCTGGGCGACCCGTTCGACCCCTACGAGCACCTGGGCGGGGCAGGGGACCGGGACCGCATGGTCACCGTCAACGCTCTCCGCCGCTGGATGGACGACGACGACGATATGCGCAGCCTGCTGACCATCGGCGGCCGCAGCGTCTACTGACCGGCCGGAGCCGACGCCGGTCAGCCGGCCGGATTGCATACGATGCACAAGAATTAGGCTCGGTGGAGTGGATTGCATGCAATCCGCTGGCGTGCCCGCGTGCCGCTGGGCCTCCAGCCGTTTGTCCGGATGCGGCGGCAACGTCCTGCAAAGCCGCCGCTTTTTCCCCGCCGTCGAGGCCGTCCGGCCGAGTGGCACGCCCATTGCTCATCAACCCTCGAGCGGACACGGCCGATCGCAACGAGCCGGCCTCCGTCGTCAACAGGGGGATGAAGCGTGATGTTCAAGCGGCCATTCGACCGTCGTACGTTCCTGAAGGGCACCGGCGCGGGCGCTCTCGCCCTCGGCTCGGGCCTTCTCACCCGCCCGGCCCATGCCGCCGGGCTCACCATCGGCATCCTCTACGTGGGGCCGCGTGACGACTTCGGCTGGAACCAGGCGCACGCGGTCGCCGCCGCCGCGCTGAAGCAGGTGCCGGACGTGACCGTGGTCGAGGAGGAGAACGTGCCGGAGACGGTGGCGGTCGCCCAGTCGATGGAATCCATGATCAGCCTCGACGGCGCCAAGCTGATCTTCGCCACCTCGTTCGGCTACTACAATCCCTTCATGGTCGACATGGCCAAGAAGTACCCGGACGTGGAGTTCCGTCACGCCGCTCCGCTGTGGACCGAGGCCGACCCCAAGAACGCCGGCTCCTATTTCGGCCAGCTCGACCAGGCCCACTACATCGACGGCGTCGCCGCCGGCCTCTGCACCAAGTCCAACAAGCTGGGCTTCGTCGCCGCCAAGCCGATCGGCACCGTGCTGCGCAACATCAACTCCTTCGCCCTCGGCGTCCGCGCCGTGAACCCGGCCGCCACCGTGCAGGTGATCTTCACCGGCGAGTGGTCCATGCCGGTGCGCGAGGCCGAGGCCGCCAACGCCCTGGTGGACGCCGGCTGCGACGTGCTCACCTGCCACGTGGACGGCCCCAAGGTGGTGATCGAGACCGCCGAGGGTCGCGGCGTGAAGTCCTGCGGCCACAACGCCTCCCAGGCGCCGCTCGCCCCGAAGGGCTTCATCACCGGCGCCGAGTACAAGTGGGAGACCATCTACAAGGACTACGCCGCCAAGCTGGCGGCCGGCGAGGCTCTGCCGAACTTCATCGGCGGCGGCTTCGACAAGGACTTCGTCCAGAACACCCCGTACGGCGCCGGCGCCACCCCGGAGGCGATCGCCGCCGCCGATGCCGCCCGCGCGGGCGTGACGGCCGGCAAGCCCATCTTCGTCGGCCCGATCAAGAAGCAGGACGGCTCGGTCCTCGTGGCCGAGGGTGCTTCGCTCGACAACTACGCCCCGGAGCTGAACGCCACCGACTACCTGATCGAGGGCGTGGTCGGCTCGATCACCTGAGGACGGTGGGGTCGACCCCTCTCCCCGACCCTCTCCCACAAGGGGAGAGGGGGACCCCCTGCGGTTCTGGTATTCGAGGCGGTGGCCGCGTCAGCCAATCGGCTCTTCCGAGCGTCCCCTCCCCCCTTGCGGGGGAGGGACAGGGAGAGGGTGAACCTCCGCCCTCCCGAATGGATCAGACTGAAGGAACCCCCATGGCCGACACCACCGTCCCGGCTCCGTCCTTCGCCTTCGCGGACGCTTTCGACCGCGTCCGACGGTCGTCGGAATACGTGGTCATCCCGCTCCTGGCGCTCCTCGCCTCGGCGGTGCTCTTCTCGCTCTTCCTGCTCGCCCTCGGCAAGAACCCGGTCGACTTCTACAGCCTCGTCTGGCGCGGCGGGTTCGGCACGTCCTTCTCCTGGCAGAACACCCTGGTGCGCGCCTCGCCGCTCATCCTCGCCGGCCTCTGCGTCGCCATCCCGGCGCGGCTCGGCATGGTGGTGATCGGCGGGGAGGGGGCCCTGGTGCTTGGCGGCTTCGCGGCGGCCGTCACCGCCATCCCGATGGTCGGCTGGTCGCCCGCGCCGCTCACGCTGGTCATGATGGCGATCTCCGCCATGGCGGTCGGCGGGCTCTGGATCGGCTTCGTCGGCTACCTGCGCCACTATCGCGGCATCAACGAGACGATCTCGTCGCTCCTCCTCAGCTACATCGCCATCTCGATCCTGAACTTCTTCGTGGAAGGCGCGCTCCGCGACCCGTCGGACCCGAACAAGCCCTCCACCATGCCGATCGGCCCGGAGACCATGATCGGCCCCATGCCGGGCACCTCCGTCCACTGGGGTCTCGCCGCCGGCATCGTGGCGTGCGTGGCCGTGTGGGTGCTGATGAACCGCACCACGTTCGGCTTCGCGGCCCGCATCACCGGCGGCAACGTGCGCGCCGCCATGGCGCAGGGCCTGCCGGTCGGCAGGCTCGTGCTCGTCTCCACCGCGCTCGCGGGGGCGCTGGTCGGGCTCGCCGGCTTCTTCGAGGTGGCGGCCATTCACGGCAAGGCGAACGCGTCGCTCATCGCCGGCTACGGCTTCACCGGCATCCTCGTCTCCTTCCTCGCCCGCCACAACCCGCTCGCCATCATCCCGGTCGCCATCTTCCTCGGCGGCATCGACGCGGCCGGCGGCCTCGTCCAGCGGCGGATGGAGCTGCCGGACGCCACCGTCCTGGTGCTCCAGGGTCTGATGTTCGTGGTGCTCCTCGTGTCCGAGACGCTCTACGGCCGCTTCGCCATCTTCAAGTCCAAGGGAGCGTGACCGCCATGGACGACGTCGGCCTCTCCACCGTTCTCCTCGCCATGCTGGCGGGCGCCATCCGGGTGTCCACGCCCTTCCTGTTCGTCGCCCTCGGCGAATGCCTCACCGAGAAGTCCGGCCGCATCAACCTCGGCCTCGAAGGCACGCTCGTGTTCGGCGCCATGGCGGCCTACGCGGTCTCCTACGAGACGGGCAGCCCGTGGCTCGGCGTCTTCGTCGCGGGCCTCACCGGCGTCTGTTTCGGGGCGCTGCACGGGGCGATCTGCAAGCTGAAGGGCGTGAACGACATCGCCATCGGCATCGCGCTGATGCTGTTCGGCACCGGCTTGGCCTTCTTCTTCGGCAAAGGCTACATCCAGCCGGTCGCCCCGCGGCTGGAGGGCGTGCAGCTGGGCTCCTGGTCCACGGACCCGAGCGTCCAGAAGGCGCTCGAGGTCAACCCGCTCTTCCTCATCGGCATCGCGCTCGCCGTCGTCATGTGGTGGGCCTTCCGCAACACGCGTCTCGGCCTCGTGGTCCGCACCACCGGCGACAGCGCCCCCGCCGCGCTCGCCCTCGGCATCAATGTGGACCTGGTGCGCTTCCTCGCCACGGCCGCCGGCGGCTTCCTGGCCGGCGTCGGCGGGGCCTTCCTGTCGCTCTACTACCCGGGCTCCTGGACCGAGGGCCTCTCCTCCGGCCAAGGCCTGATGGCCGTGGCGCTCGTCATCTTCGCCCGCTGGAACCCGCTCGCCTGCTTCGGCGCGGCGCTCCTCTTCGGGGCGGCGGGCGCGCTCGGGCCGGCGCTCCAGTCCATCGGCATCAGCCGCGGCTACCACTTCTTCAACGCGGCTCCCTACCTGATGACGCTCGTCATCATGATCCTGTCCATCTCGCCCAAGCGGTCGCTGCGCGGCGCGCCGGGCGAACTCTCCATCACCAAGTGACCACGGCCGGGCCGGCGCCCCCGCGCGGCGCGCCGGCCATGGCGATCGACAAGACGGAGGAGGCAATCCGATGAACGGTCTCGGCGGGCTCAACAAGTCGGACAACGGCGTCGTCATCGGCCTCGTGCAGCTGCAGCTGCCGGTGGTCGTCACCCCGGCCGACCTCAAGGCGCAGACCGACAAGGTCGTCGCCATGGTGGCCAAGGCCCGGCGCAATCTCGCCGGCATGGACCTGGTGGTGTTCCCGGAATACATGCTCCACGGCCTCTCCATGGACATCAACCCGGAGATCATGTGCCGGATGGACGGGCCGGAGGTCGCGGCCCTGAAGCAGGCCTGCGTGGACAACCGCATCTGGGGCTGCTTCTCCATCATGGAGTTCAACCCCGACGGCATGCCCTGGAACACGGGCCTCATCATCGACGACGCGGGCGAGGTGAAGCTCTACTACCGCAAGCTCCACCCCTGGGTGCCGGTGGAGCCGTGGGAGCCGGGCGACCTCGGCATCCCGGTCATCGAGGGGCCGAAGGGCGCCAAGATCGGCCTCATCATCTGCCACGACGGCATGTTCCCGGAGATGGCCCGCGAGTGCGCCTACAAGGGCGCCGAGATCATGATCCGCACGGCCGGCTACACCGCGCCGATCCGCCAGTCCTGGCGCTTCACCAACCAGGCGAACGCCTTCCAGAACCTGATGGTCACCGCCAACGTCTGCATGTGCGGCTCGGACGGCACGTTCGACTCCATGGGCGAGGGCATGATCGTGAATTTCGACGGCACGGTCATCGCCCACGGCACCACCGGCCGGGCCGACGAGATCATCACCGCCGAGGTCCGCCCGGACCTCGTCCGCGAGGCGCGCGCCGGCTGGGGCGTGGAGAACAACCCCTACCAGCTCTGGCATCGCGGCTACGTGGCGGTGAAGGGCGGCGCCATGGACTGCCCCTACACCTTCATGCACGACATGGTGGCCGGCACCTATCGGCTGCCCTGGGAGGACACGGTGAAGATCACCGACGGCACCCCCTGCGGCTTCCCGGCCCCCACCCGGCTCTTCGGCGAGAGCGCCCTCAAGGACGCGGCGGAGTGACGGCCATGCACGGGTTCGACCTGGTGGTGAGGCCGGTGCTGCGGGAGCGGGTGCGAGGGGCGGGGGTTCACCCCTCTCCCTCACCCTCTCCCACAAGGGGAGAGGGGGCGGCCGACCACGTGTCGTCATCGGCCCGCGTCTCGCGTCTTCAGCCGCTAAACGCCCGGCCGAGCCGGCTCCGAGATCTGACCATCTATCTCGTCGGGGCAGTATCCCCTCTCCCCTTGTGGGAGAGGGTTAGGGAGAGGGGTCTCTCCACCGCCCGAAAACTGTCTCCCACCCCTCGGAGGCCCGCATGACCACCCTCGACGAGCGCATCACCGCCGCCCTCGTGCCGGCGCCCCGCACGATCGCGGCCGATCCCTATCCCTGGCCCTATGACGGCGACCTGCGCCCCGACAACACCGCCCTCGTGGTCATCGACATGCAGACGGATTTCTGCGGCCCCGGCGGCTATGTCGACTGCATGGGCTACGACATCTCGCTCACCCGCGCGCCCATCGAACCCATCGCGGCGCTTCTCGCCGCCATGCGGCCCAAGGGCTACACCATCATCCACACCCGAGAAGGCCACCGGCCGGACCTCTCCGATCTGCCGGCGAACAAGCGCTGGCGATCCCAGCGGATCGGCGCCGGCATCGGCGACCAGGGGCCGGCGGGCCGGATCCTGATCCGCGGCGAACCGGGCTGGGAGATCATCCCCGAACTCGCGCCGCTGCCCGGCGAGACCGTCATCGACAAGCCGGGCAAGGGCTCCTTCTGCGCCACCGACCTGGAGATGATCCTGCGCCTCAAGGGCATCCGGAACGTCATCCTCACCGGCATCACCACCGACGTGTGCGTCCACACCACCATGCGCGAGGCCAACGACCGGGGCTTCGAATGCCTGCTCGTGGAGGATTGCTGCGGCGCCACCAAGCACGAGAACCACCTCGCCGCCATCGACATGGTGAAGATGCAGGGCGGCGTGTTCGGCGCCGTCGCGACCAGCAAGGCCCTCCTGGAGGTCGTATCATGAGCGCGCTGCCCGCCGCCGCCCCGAGCCGCGCGATCGGCCTGGAAACCCGCGGCATGACCAAGGTGTTCGGCTCGCTGGTCGCCCTCGACGACGTGTCGATCGACGTGAAGCCCGGCTCCTTCCACGCCCTCCTCGGCGAGAACGGCGCCGGCAAGTCCACGCTCGTGAAGTGCATCATGGGCTTCTACCAGCCCACCCGCGGCCAGGTTCTGGTCAACGGCGCCGAGGTTCAGATCCCGAACCCGAAGGCCGCCCGCGACCTCGGCATCGGCATGGTCTACCAGCACTTCACCCTGGTGCCGTCGCTCACCGCCACCGAGAACCTCGTCATCGCACGGGCCGACGTGCCCGCCGTCATCGACTGGCGCAAGGAGAAGAGGACCCTCGCCGAACTCATCGACCGGCTGCCCTTCAAGGTGCCGATGGATGTGCCCGTGTCCGGCCTCGCCGCCGGCGAGAAGCAGAAGCTCGAAATCCTCAAGCAGCTCTACCTCGACCAGCGCTTCCTGATCCTCGACGAGCCCACCTCCGTGCTCACCCCTCAGGAGGCGGACGAGATCCTCGGGCTCCTGCGCGGCATGACCGACGCGGGCGACCTCACCATCCTGATGATCAGCCACAAGTTCCGCGAGGTCACCCAGTTCGCCGACGACGTGACGGTGCTGCGCAAGGGCGCCTTCGTGGGCTCCGCCCCGGCGAAGGATCTCACCGTCGGCGCCATGAGCCGCATGATGATCGGCGACATGAAGCTGCGCGAGCGCGCCGCCCGCAAGCCCTACACCAACCAGCCGGTGGTGCTGGAACTCGCCGGCCTGTTCGCGGACGACGACGAGGGCCTGCCGGCGGTGGAGGCGGTCAGCCTCAAGGTGCACGCCGGCGAGATCGTCGGCATCGCGGGCGTATCCGGCAACGGCCAGTCCGAGCTCATCGAGTGCCTCTCCGGCCAGCGCCCGCTCACCGACGGGCGGCTGTTCGTGAAGGACGAGCCCTACGAGCCGGAGCGCCGGAAGATGGCGCGCTTCAAGGTGTTCGGCCTGCAGGAGGAGCCGTTGAAGAACGCCGCCGTCCCGAAGATGAGCGTGGCGGAAAACCTCGCCTTCCGGTCCTTCGACCAGCCGCCCATCTCCAAGGGGCGCGGATGGCTCTCGCCGGGGCCGATGCGCGCCCGGGCCAAGGAGCTGATCGCCGCCTACCGGGTGAAGACGCCCGGCCCCGACGAGCCGATCCAGAACCTCTCCGGCGGCAACGTCCAGCGCGCCATCCTGGCCCGCGAGCTGTCGTCCGACGTGGACGTGCTGGTGGTCGCCAACCCCTGCTTCGGCCTCGACTTCGCGTCCATCGCCGAGATCCGCGGTCAGATCATGGACCAGCGCAACCGTGGCGCCGCCGTGCTCCTCGTCTCGGAAGACCTCGACGAGATCCTGGAGCTCGCCGACCGGGTCGCCGTCATGAGCGAGGGCAAGATCACCTACGTGGCGCTCGCGTCGGAAACGGATCGCAACACCATCGGCCAGCACATGGCCGGGCACCATTGAGGGGAGGGGGATCGTTCGGGTTCGGCGGCCATGAGGTCGCCGGCCACGGGTCCACCGGGTGTGTTCCCCCCTCTCCCCAACCCTCCCCCTCCAGGGGGGGAGGGGGTCCGTCGAGGCTGAAGGAAAAGGCGGCTCGTTCCCATCAACCGCCACCCGCCCCCTCTCCCCTTGAGGGAGAGGGTTGGGGAGAGGGGTGAACCTCCGACGCCAAACGCCTCGAACACCCTTTGACGGAGAGGGCACACCGCCCTCCACCCCCGCCCTCCTCCCGAACCGGTACCCACCGCCCCATCCCCACCCCCCACGAGCCCCCGCCCATGTACACCGTCGCCGCAGAGCCCTTCGACTTCACCTTCCCGGCCGAGACGGTCGCCCTCATCGTCATCGACATGCAGCGCGACTTCATCGAGCCGGGCGGGTTCGGCGAGACGCTCGGCAATGACGTGGCGCTCCTGGAGGCGATCGTGCCCACCACGGCCGCCCTGATCGGCCTCTTCCGCCGGATGGGCTGGCCCGTCATCCACACCCGCGAGACCCACGCGCCGGACCTCTCCGACTGCCCGCCCGCCAAGCGCGAGCGCGGCAATCCGGCGCTGCGCATCGGCGACGAGGGGTCCATGGGCCGCATCCTGATCCGCGGAGAGCCGGGCGCCGACATTATCGAGGCGCTCTATCCGGTGGAGGGCGAACATGTGGTCGACAAGCCCGGCAAGGGCGCCTTCTACGCGACGCCCCTCACAGGCATCCTGAAGGACCTCGGCACCACCCATCTCGTCTTCGCGGGTGTCACCACGGAGGTCTGCGTGCAGACCACCATGCGCGAGGCGAACGACCGGGGCTTCCACAATCTTCTCATCGAGGACGCCACGGAGAGCTATTTCCCGGCCTTCAAGCAGGCCACACTGCAGATGATCCGCGCCCAGGGCGCGATCGTCGGCTGGACCGCGCCCTTCAGCGCCCTGGAGGCCGCCGTATCCCGAGGTGACGCATGACCGAATTCGACCCGAAAGCCCACGTGACCCACATGGCGCCGGTGATGGGCCTCACCATCCCGCCCGAATGGCGCGACGGCGTGGAGGCGAACGTGGCCGCCACCGCCCGCATGGCCGCGCTGGTCCTCGCCTTCCCGCTGCCGGACGAGGTCGAGCCCGCCGCCGTCTACGAGGCCGGCCGATGAGCCTCGACCCCCTCAACGGCACCGCCACCGAGATCGCCGCCCGGGTGAACCGGCGCGAGATCTCCGCCCGCGACATCGCCCGCCTGACCGTGGAACGCATCGGCGCCATCGACGAGGCGGTGAACAGCTTCACCGACGTCACCGCCGCGCGCGCCATCGCCGAGGCGGAGATCGTCGACAGCCGCGTGGCCTCGGGCGAGACGCTGCCGCTCGCCGGCGTGCCCTACGCGGTGAAGAACCTGTTCGACCTGGAAGGCGTCGTCACCCGCGCCGGCTCCCGGATCAACCGCGAGAACCCGCCGGCCGCCCACGACGGCGTCCTGGTCACGCGGCTGCGCGAGGCCGGCGCCGTCTGTCTCGGCGCGCTCAACATGGGCGAGTACGCCTACGACTTCACCGGCCAGAACGCCCACGACGGCAACTGCAACAACCCGCACGACCTTTCCCGCATCACCGGCGGCTCGTCGTCCGGCTCCGGCGCGGCGCTCGCCGCCGGCCTCGTCGCCGTCACCCTCGGGTCGGACACCAACGGGTCGATCCGGGTGCCGTCGTCCTTCTGCGGCACCTTCGGGCTGAAGCCCACCTACGGCCGCTTGAGCCGCGCCCGCACCTTCCCGTTCACCGCGAGCCTCGACCACCTCGGCCCGCTCGCCCGGTCGGTGGAAGACCTCGCCACCGTGTTCGACGTTCTGCAGGGCGACGACCCGCTGGACCCGCATCTCGCCCGCCGGCCGCCCGTCATGACCGCGCCCGAACTCGCCAGGGGCGCCGAGGGCCTGCGCATCGCCGTCGCCGGCGGCTATTTCCGCGACCCGGGCTTCCCGATCGCCCAGGCGGCGGTGGACCATGTGGCGAAGGCGCTCGGCGTCGCCGCGCAGGTGGAGATACCCGAATCCGCGCGCGCCCGCGCCGCCGCCTACGTGATCACCAACGCGGAATCCTCCGCCCTCCACCTGCCGCGCCTCCAGGCCCGCGCGGCCGACTACGACCCGGACACGCGCGATCGCTTCCTCGCGGGCGCCATGGTGCCGGCCGCCTGGTACGTGGCCGCCCAGCGCTTCCGCAGCTGGTACCGCGCCGCGGTCGACCGGGTGTTCGAGGACGTGGACGTGATCCTCGCCCCGGCTACGCCCTTCCCGGCGCTGAAGGCGACGGAGAAGACCATGATGGTCGGCGGCCAGGAGGTTCCGGCGCGCCCGAACATCGGCATCTTCACCCAGCCGATCTCCTTCGCCGGCCTGCCGGTCGCCTCCGTGCCGGTGTGGCTGGAGGGCGAGCGGATGCCGATCGGCGTCCAGGTGATCGCCGCCCCCTGGCGGGAGGACCTGGCGCTCCGGGTCGCCGCCGCGCTCCAGGCCGTCGGGGCCGTGAAGGCGCCGGTCGCCCTGATCGGCTGACCGGAGACGGCGCAACCGAGACCGTCTTCCGGCCACGGCCGGGAGGCCGGCACGTCGATGAACACGCATTGGCAACTGGCATGAGGCACAAGATGGCGGACGATGGGCGTTGGGCCGGGCGCAACGCGGACAAGGACAGGCTCCGCAGCGCCATCTGGAACCGGCTCGTGGAGACGGGCGTGAACGTCGGGCCGGTGCACAGCCGGATCCCGAACTTCGCCGGCGCGGACCTCGCCGCGCTCCACCTCTCCCGGGCGCCGGGCTGGGCAACCGCCCGGATCGTCAAGTGCAACCCGGATCCGCCGCAGATCCCGGTGCGGCTTCGCGCGCTCTACGACGGCAAGACCGTCTACGCGCCGGTGCCAGAGCTCACGGCCGGCTTTCCCTACATCAAGCTCGACCCGGCCGATCTCGCCGAGCGCGGGGTGGACTTCGAGCTCGCCGCCACCTCCCAGGGCTATCTCATCTACGGCGAGCCGCTGGAGTTCGAGGCCATGGAGCGGATCGACTTCGCGGTGGTCGGCTCGGTGGCGGTCAGCCGTGCCGGCGGGCGCACCGGCAAGGGCGCCGGCTTCGCCGACCTGGAGACGGGCATCTTCCGCGAGCTGGGCATCCTCGACGAGACCACCCCGCTCGCCACCACGGTGCATTCCCTCCAACTCGTGGACGACGCCGTCCTGCCCATGCAGGCGCACGACAGCGCGCTCCACTACGTCGCCACCGAGATGGGGTTGATCGCCACGAACACCACCCACCCGCAGCCGAAGGGCGTCGACTGGGCCATGGTCCAGCCGGACCAGTTCCGGGACATCCCCTTCCTCACCGCCCTCCGGGCGCGCATGGAGGCCCGCTCGTGACCGGGCTCGCCATCAACATCCCCTCCGTCGTGGCCGAGGTGGAAGCCGCGTTCGCCCGCTACGAGACCGCGCTCGTCACCAACGACGTCGCCACCCTGGACGAGCTCTTCCACGACGCGCCCACCACCATCCGCTACGGCATCACCGAGAACCTCTACGGCTACGGAGAGATCGCCGCCTTCCGGGCCGGTCGGCCCTCGGTCGGGCTCGCCCGCACCATCGAGCGCACGGTGATCACCACCTACGGCGCCGACATGGCCACCGCGTCCACCCTGTTCCGGCGGCCGACCGCGCCCGGCATGATCGGCCGGCAGATGCAGACCTGGATGCGCACGCCCGCCGGCTGGCGGGTGGTGGCCGCCCACGTGTCGGTCATCCCCGATCCGGACGCCGGGCCGCCGCCCGCGAGCGCCCCATGACCGACCTCGACGGACGACTGGAGCGGCGCTCGCGCACGCGGACGGAGGATCTCCGGCTGCAGCTCGCCGACGAGATCGTCCGTGGCGACCTCGCTCCCGGCACGCCCCTCGACGAGATGGGCATCGCGTCCCGGTTCGGGGTGTCGCGCACGCCCGTGCGCGAGGCGCTGCGCCAGCTGGCGGCGAGCGGCCTCATCGAGATCCGCCCGCACCGGGGCGCCGTCGTCGCGCGGCTCTCCACGGAAAAGCTGCACGAACTGTTCGTCGCCATGGCGGAGCTGGAGGCGATCTGCGCCGGGCTCGCCGCCAGCGCCATGACGGCCAATGAGCGCCGGTCCCTGGAGGAGATCCACGGCTTCCTGCGCGATCTCGTCCGCACCGGCGACCCGCAGCGCTATCACGAACTCAACGAGAGCTTCCACACCGCCATCTACTTCGGTTCGCACAACGGCTATCTGGCTGACATCGCGCTCGCCACGCGGGTGCGGCTGCAGCCGTTCCGGCGCGCGCAGTTCCGCACCCTCGGCCGGCTCTCCCGCAGCTTCCGGGAGCACGACGCCATCGTGCAGGCGATTCTGCGCGGCGACCGCGATGGCGCCTCCCAGGCCATGCGCGATCACATCGGCACGGTGGAGACGGCCTTCGGCGAATATGTCGAGATGCTCTGACGGGTGCCGGTGCCGGCTCAGGGATAGCCTTCGGTCGGCAGGTGCAGCACCGTCCCGCAGTGCTTGCAGTGAACCGCGTCCGGATCGTGCCGGTAGAGGCCGCAGACCGTGCACTCGAACCGCACCTTGTTGGGCCGGAACAGAACCTGCGCGAGGCGGAGGAACAAGGTGACGCCCGCGATCATGATGATCACCGACAGCAGCCGCCCGGTCGTCCCTTCCAGGGTGATGTCGCCGAACCCCGTGGTGGTCAGCGACGTCACGGTGAAGTAGAGCGCGTCGACCCAGTTGTTGATGTCCTCGTTCCGGGCGTGCTGGGTCTCGTAGACGATGCCGGTCATCACGTACAGGAAGACGCAGAAGTGAACGGCGGCGACCAGCACCTCCTCGTGCTTGCGGAAGTAGGTGAAGTCTTCGCGAAGCTTGCGCATCAGCTGGTAGGTGTGGAGGAAGCGCACCGTGCGCAGGATGCGCAGGAAGGCCGCGCCTTCGCCGATCAGCGGCGCCAGGAAGGAGAGGATGGCCGCCAGGTCCGCCAGCGACGTGGGGTGGATCAGGTCCCGCCACGGCCGGTGGCTGATCCAGAGCCGGGCCAGGAAGTCCGTCAGCACCATCAGGCCGAACACCACGTCCAGCACCTCGATCACGATGGACCGGGGCACGAACGAGGTGGCCACGATGAAGAGGATGACGGCGATGTCGATGATCACCAGCGCGTACCGGAACCGGTGCGCTTCGGGGCTGTCGCCGTGATAGAGGCGGCGAACGCGCGTCCTGAGGTCGTCGGAACGGGTCTGGCGGCCTCCGGTCAAATCCATCTCGGCGCTCACGGCTCCTCCGGCACGCTCCTCGGTGTCTCCCCGCCAGTCTAGGCGAGAGCGAAGAGCACCGCACCTGCGGACCAATACAGCCACGCCTGCGTTCGTTCCGCCGGTCAACCGCCTAAAATATAGGCGTATTTACCTGGATTGTATGCACTGCCCGGCGCAAGGTCGTGAGATTACCGCTCGGAGGCTCTGGCATGGGCTTTGCGACCATCCGGTGCACCTTCGGCCTCGGTCCCCTACGCAAGCATGTGGAACATCACCATGACGATACTCGCGCTCGACCTCGCACGCCTGCGCGACGGGTACGAGAACGGACTGACCCCGGCCGATGTGATCGAGGAGGTCTACCGACGCATCGAAGCCTGCGGCGACCCCGGCGTCTTTCTCACCCTGGTGCCGAAGGAGGACGCGCTCGCCGCCGCCGCCGCCCTCGGCCCTTACGATCCCGCCCGACCGCTCTATGGCGTCCCGTTCGCCGTGAAGGACAATATCGACGTCGCCGGCCTGCCGACCACCGCCGCCTGCCCGGATTTCGCCTACCGGCCGGCCGAGGACGCCGCCGTCGTCGCCCGGCTGAAGGCGGCCGGCGCCATCGTGATCGGCAAGACCAACCTCGACCAGTTCGCCACCGGCCTCGTCGGCGTGCGCACGCCCTTTCCGGTGCCGCGGAACGCGATCGACCCGGCCCTCGTGCCGGGCGGCTCCTCGTCCGGGTCGGCGGTCGCGGTGGCCCTCGGCCTCGTCAGCTTCGCCCTCGGAACCGACACCGCCGGGTCCGGCCGCGTGCCGGCCGGCCTCAACAACATCGTCGGCCTGAAGCCGTCGGTCGGCGCCGTGTCCACCCGCGGCGTCGTGCCGGCCTGCCGCACCCTCGACTGCGTGTCCGTGTTCGCCGGCACGGTGCCGGACGCCCACGCGGTCTTCTCCGTCATGGCCGCTTTCGATGCGGCGGATCCCTATTCCCGGCCCGTTCCCCTCGGTCCCATGGCCGCCTCATCTTCCGTCCGGATCGGCGTCCCGATGCCCGAGACGCTCCGCTTCTTCGGCGACACGGCGGCGGAAACCGCGTTCGCGGAGAGCGTCGCCGACCTGAAGGCGCTCGGCTGCGTGCCCGTGCCGGTCGACCTCACGCCCTTCTTCGAGGTGGCGGCGCTCCTCTACGAGGGCGCGTGGGTGGCCGAGCGCTACGCCGCCATCGAGAGCTTCATCACCGCCTCGCCGGACAGCCTCCACCCGGTCACCCGGTCGATCACCCTTGGAGGCCTGAACCAGTCGGCCGTGGAGGCCTTCAAGGGCTTCTACCGCCTCGCCGCCCTGAAGCGCGCGGTGGAGCCGGTGCTCGCGTCCATCGACTGCCTCGTGGTGCCGACCTTCCCGTCGCCGGTGACCCTGGAGGAGATCGCCGCCGAGCCTGTCGCCGCCAACAGCCGGCTCGGCACCTACACCAATTTCGTCAACCTCCTCGATCTCGCCGCCCTGGCGATTCCCGGCCGCTTCCGCCCGGATGGCCGGCCCGCCGGCGTCACCCTGATCGGCCGGTCCGGAACCGACGGGCTGCTCGCGGCCCTCGGCGCCGCCCTCCACGGACACATCGCCCCCACGATCGGCGCCACCGGCCTGCCGCTGCCGAAGGCGACGCCCGCGCCCGCCGCCGTCCCGGACGGCTGGATCCGCGTGGCGGTGGTCGGCGCGCATCTCTCCGGCATGCCGCTCAACCCGGAACTGACGCGTCTCGGCGCCCGCTTCGTGGCGGCCGGCCACACGGCGCCCGACTACCGGCTCTACGCCCTCGCGGGCGGGCCGCCGTTCCGGCCGGGCCTGTCGCGGGTGGAGGAGGGCGGCGCGTCGATCGCGCTCGAAACCTGGGTCCTGCCGCCCGAGGGCTTCGGCCGATTCGTCGCCGGCATCCCGGCGCCGCTCGGCATCGGCACGGTGACGCTGGTCGACGGATCCACCGTGAAGGGCTTCATCTGCGAGGCGGCGGGGCTGGCCGGGGCGGTGGACATCACCGTCCACGGCGGCTGGCGCGCCTATCTGGCGGCGAAGGCCGCCGCGGCCGAATGACCGGCCGGCTCCTTGCCGTTTCACCGACTCTCATCCTTCACACGGATGACGCAGCGTGCATGCTACCTAGTATAGTTGGTGGCCCGCATGCCGACCGGTGCCAATGCTCGCGCGAGGCTGAAGGCCGATAACGATTTGAGATTGCGTCGAGCCAGATTCTCGAAGGGGGGCTCCGTCCTATGGATGTCCAGAAGATTATTGCGTCCGCAGCCGGCCAGGCGCCCGGTTTCCTGTCCTCCAACTACAGCCAGTTCGTGGGCGGCTCGTCCACGGCGATGCGTGTCGCGCTGGGCGTGACGCTCGCGCTCGCGGTGGTCGGCTGGTCGCTCGCGGTCAGCCGCGGCTCCGACATCGCCACCTACGAGAGCCAGCTCGCCGAGGCGGGCCTCGTCGGCATCGAGCCGGACCGGCTCACCGCCACGCTCGCCGAGCGCCGCCGCGACCTCAACCGGGTGGAGAGCGCGCTCGTCGCCCGCGCGGCCGCCCTCGCGGCCCGCGAACAGCATCTCGCCAAGGCCGTCGCCGCGCAGGAGCGGGCCGAGACCATCGCGGCCGATGCCGCCAAGGCCAAGGCCGCCGCCGACCAGGCCATCGTCACCGCCGCGATCGAGAAGCAGGGCCTCGACCGCACCATCATCCGCAGCGAGAACGCCCTCGTGTCGCTGACCGCCGCCGTGGGCGCCCGCGAGAAGCAACTCGCCGCTCTCTCGGCGAAGGCGAACGCCCAGTCCCGCGAGCTTGACGAGCTCCGCCGCTTCCAGGCGTCCATGAACCAGTATCTCGCCGAGCGCGAAACGCTGAAGCGCGATACCATCCGCACCGAGAACCGCCTCGTGTCCCTCGAGGCCGCGGCGGGCTTCCGCGATCGGCAGCTCGGCACCCTGATCACCAAGGTGAACGCCGCGTCCGACCGCCTGCGCGAGGCCGATCTCTGGGCCGCCAACAAGGACCGCATGCTGGCCGAGACGGCCGAGATCGCCCGCGAGGTCACCCGCACCGAGAACCGTCTGGTCTCCACCGCCGCCGCCGCCAACGCCCGCCAGGGCCAGGTGGACAAGGCGGCCACCCGGCTCGCCGCCATCGAGACGGAAGCCGAGGCGCTGAACCGCGCGATCCTGTCGTCCGAGAGCCAGAAGAAGGCGCTCGGCGCCGAGATCGTCGCCCTAGACGGGGAGGCCGCCGCCAAGTCGCGCGACCTCGTCCGCGTCAACAACCAGCTGGTTCCGCTCATCGCCGCCGTCGGCGCCCGCGAGCAGCAGATCGCCAAGCTGACCGCCCGCAGCAGCGCCCTGGAGGCGGACGCCATGGAGCTCACCCGCAAGATGGCCATCGAGGACCGTCGCCTCGACGAGATGACCGAGACCGCCACCATCGCGGCCGAGCGCCTGAAGGCCCTGAGCGACTTCCTCAGCACCCAGGCGACCCCCGTCGCCACGCAGTAAAAAACATCAGGCGGCGAGACGCCGCTCGGCTGAAATCCACCGCATCCCGAGAACGGCGGCCCCCGAGCCGCCGTTCGCCGTTGAGGCCCCCCGCTCGTCGCCCACATGAGCGCCGAACCGCCTCGCCGCCACCCAACCCCCTCCGGATCCCCCCGACCTCTCACGACGGCGGGTCGGACTCACGACGGCGGGTTAGGACTCACGACGGCGGGTAGGACTCACGACGGCGGACAGATCCCCCGAACCTCGACGAGCCCTCTCCCCCCTTGAGGGGGAGAGTGGGAGAGGGGGGTGCCACCGCCACCCGTCCGCCCCGCCCCCACCCCCCACCCAACCCTCCCCCGCAAGGGGGGAGGGCTCACGGAGGCGGAGAGGGCCACGATGGCGGAGAGGACTCACGACGGCGGGTCGGACTCACGACGGCGGGTAGGACTCACGACGGCGGATAGATCCCCCGAACCTCGACGAGCCCTCTCCCCCCTTGAGGGGGAGAGTGGGAGAGGGGGGTGCCACCGCCACCCGTCCGTCCCGCCCCCACCCCCCACCCAACCCTCCCCCGCAAGGGGGGAGGGCTCACGGAGGCGGAGAGGGCCACGACGGCGGGTCGGACTCACGACGGCGGGTCGGACTCACGACGGCGGGTCGGACTCACGACGGCGGGTAGGGCTCACGACGGCGGATAGATCCCCCGAACCTCGACGAGCCCTCTCCCCCCTTGAGGGGGAGAGCGGGAGAGGGGGGTGCCACCGCCACCCCTAACCGTCCCGCCGCCACCCCAACCGTCCCACCCCCCTCAGATCCGTCCTTCCCGCACCGCGTGGCAGGCCACGAGCAGATCGCTGCCAGGCACCGCCAGGTCCGGGCGGTTCACCGGGCAAGGCTCGTAGGCGAAGGGGCAGCGCGGGTGGAAGGCGCAGCCGGTGGGCGGGCGCAGCGGGGAGGGCAGTTCGCCCTTCAGGCGGATGCGCTCCTTCTTGCCGCCCGCGTCCGTGGTCGGCGTCGCCGACAGCAGCGCGCGGGTGTAGGGATGCTGCGGGTCGGCGAAGATCCGCTCGCGCGGGCCGTATTCCACCGGCCGGCCGAGGTACATCACCATCACGTCGTCGGCGATGTGCCGAACCACGCTGAGATCGTGGCTGATGAACAGGTAGGCGAGGCCCATCTCCTCCTGCAGGTCCATCAGGAGGTTCAGCACCTGCGCCTGGATCGACACATCGAGCGCCGAAACCGGCTCGTCCAGCACCAGGATCTTCGGGTTCAGCATCAGGGCGCGCGCGATGGCGATGCGCTGGCGCTGGCCGCCGGAGAACATGTGCGGATAGCGGTCGTAGTGCTCCGGCCGCAGGCCCACGCGCCGCATCATCGCCTGCGCCTTCGCCCGCCGGGTCGCCGCGTCGTCGCGCGTGTTCACATAGAGCGGCTCCTCCAGGATGGCCCCGATCGTCTGGCGCGGGTTCAGCGAGCCGTAGGGGTCCTGGAACACGATCTGCACCGACTGGCGCAGGTGCCGGGCGTCGGCCGCCGACCGGCCGTCCACCGCGCGCCCGTCCACCAGCAGGCGACCGGCGGTCGGCTCCTCGATCATGGTGACCACCCGGGCGAGGGTGGACTTGCCGCAGCCGCTCTCGCCGACGACCGCGAGCGTTCGGCCGGCCTTCAGCTCGAACGACGCCTCGGCGAGCGCCCGCACGATGGCCGGTTTGGCGAACAGCCCGCGGGAGAGCTCGTAGTGGCGCGCCAGCCCCTCGGCGGCGAGCACCACCTCGGCGGGCTTCACGGGGACGGTCATGCGACCTCCAGGAGTTCGGGATGGAGCACGGCGCCCGGGCCCGGATGGCCCACCGGCTTGCCGTTCGCCAGCGGATAGTGGCAGAGCGCGAAGCCGGCCGCCTTGCCCTGCACCGGCGGCACCTTCTCCACGCAGCGCTTGGTGGCGAAGCGGCAGCGCGGCGAGAACAGGCAGCCCACCGGCCGGTCGAACTGGCCGGGCACCACGCCCGGGATGGAGGGCAGGCGGCGCGTGGTCGCCCGCTCCGGCAGCGCCGCCAGCAGAGCGGCCGTATAGGGATGGTGCGGGTCGGCGAAGAGGCCCGCCACCGGCTGCTCCTCCACCTTCTGGCCGGCGTACTGCACCGACACCCGGTGCGCCGTCTCGGCCACCACGCCCATGTCGTGGGTGATCAGCACGAGGCCCATGCCGGTCTCCTTCTGGAGCGAGACCAGCAGTTCCAGGATCTGCGCCTGGATGGTCACGTCGAGGGCCGTGGTCGGCTCGTCCGCGATCAGGAGCTTCGGCCGGCAGGCGATCGCCATGGCGATCATCACGCGCTGGCTCATGCCGCCGGACAGCTGGTGCGGGAAGGCGTTCACCCGGTCCGCCGCCGAGGGAATCCCGACCAGCTCCAGAAGCTCGATCACCCGGCGCTTGCGCGCCGCCCGGTCGAGCTTCAGGTGCACCTTCAGAGCCTCGCCGATCTGGAAGCCCACCGTGAAGCACGGGTTGAGGCTCGACATGGGCTCCTGGAAGATCATCGCCATGTCCTTGCCGACGATCCGCCGCCGCTGTCGCGCCGAGAGGCCGCGCAGGTCGTGGCCGTCGAAGCTCATCCGGTCGGCCGTGATGGTGGCGGTCCAGGGCAGGAGGCCCATCAGCGCCAGCATGGAAACCGACTTGCCCGACCCGGACTCGCCCACGATGGAGACGATCTCGCCCGCGTCCACGGTCATCGACACGGAGTCGACGGCCCGGAACTGCCCGTTGGCGGTCTTGAAGTCGACCGAAAGGTTCTGGATGTCGAGGAGTGGCATGGCGCCTTCGCTTTGTAGTCCGATCCCATGGATCTGTTTGATCGCTGCCGTTCTGAGGGGCCGGTCCGTCATCGGCCCCTGGCGCCCTCGCCGGTCCGTCTTCGATGGCGAAACGCTCGTCGGCTCTTCGCTTTGCCGGTCCGATCCACTATATGTGGCTCATCAGGAACGCGTGGAGGTCTGATCATGAGCCGTCCCATTCGCCCGCTGGTTTGACTGCTCTGAACGCCGCCGTTCCGCGGCGATCCGCTTTTGGGCCAGCTTCAGGCCGTTCGCCGCCCCGAAATCCTCCAGGGCCGTATAGGCCACCACTGCCGCCGCCTCCAGCTGCTGAAGAAGCGCTATGAGGTTGGACAGGTATTTTCGTTTCTCCTCCGGAGATTGGGCCTGGAACATGGGGTGGTTCAGGTTCTCCGTGTAGATGATCGACTGTGCCGAGAGCTTGTAGTAGTCCACAATCTCGTGGATCACCTCGATCGGCAGGATCGTCAGGTCCTCCTTGATCGATGCGAACACGAAGTCGGTGTCGTCCGCCGGCCCGAACGGCGTTTCATTCTCCGTCACATAATGCACCTCCGCGTCCGCCGTCTGCAGGGCGGCGGTGTCTCGCCCGGCGATGATCTCGGCGTGGAGGGCGGTCACGATGTCCAGCATCTTCTCGTACCGGCGGCGCTGCTCGATCAGGCGCGAAATCAGGTTCGACAGGAGAATCCCGAGGATCGCGCCGATGAGGCCGACCAGCGCCGGCTCCATGGCTCTCCTCAGCTCCGCTTCAATTTGGGGTCCAGCGCGTCCCGCAGCCCGTCGCCCAGGAGATTGATGGCGAGCACGGTGATCAGGATCGCGAGGCCCGGGAAGGTCACCACCCACCAGGCCCTGAGGATGAACTCGCGCGCCGAGGCCAGCATGGAGCCCCACTCCGGCGTCGGCGGCTGGGCGCCGAGGCCGAGGAAGCCGAGCGCCGCCGCCTCCAGGATGGCGTCCGACACGCCGAGCGCCGCCTGCACCAGGATCGGCGCCAGGCAGTTCGGCAGCACGGTCACGAACATCACCCGGAAGCGCGAGGCGCCGATCACCCGCGCGGCCGTCACGTAGGGCTTGATCTTCTCCGCCTTCGCGGTCGCCCGGATCAGGCGCACGTAGCGCGGCAGGTAGACGATGGTGACCGCGATGATGGTGTTGGTCAGCGACGGGCCGATGATCGCCACGATGACGATGCAGAGCACCAGGCTCGGCACCGACATGATCAGGTCCATCAGGCGCTCGACCATGATCTCGTAGAAGCCGCCGAAGAAGGCGGCGGTCACGCCGAGCACGATGCCGAGCACCAGCGACACCGCCACCACCGAGAAGCCGATGAAGAGCGAGTAGCGCGCGCCGTAGATCAGGCGGCTGAGGATGTCGCGCCCCACCTCGTCGGTGCCGAGCACGAAGTCCCACGATCCGCCCTCCACCCAGGCGGGCGGGGTCAGCACGAACTGGCGGAACTGCTCGTAGGGGTCGTGCGGCGCGAACACCGGCGCCAGAACGGCCACCACGATTAGCGCCACCACCACGCCGAGGCTCGCGACCGCGCCGCGGTTCTCGGCGAAGTGCTTCCAGAACGCCCGGAGCGGATGGGGCGGCGTGCCCGACGGGGCGAGGACGATCCCCGTCTCGGGCGCCGCGGAGACGACGGCGGGATCAGCGGGCATGACGGATCCTCGGATTGACGGCGGCGTTCAGCAGGTCGACGCCGAGGTTGACGAACACGAGGAGGGTGGAGACGAGGAGCACGCCGCCCTGCAGCGCCGGATAGTCGCGCCGGGCGATGCTCTCGATCAGCCACTTGCCGATCCCCGGCCAGGCGAAGATGGTCTCGGTCAGCACCGCGCCGGCGAGAAGCGTGCCGCCCTGGAGGCCGATGGTGGTCACCACCGGGATGAGGGCGTTCCGGAGCGCGTGCAGGCCCACCACCCGGAACGGCGACAGGCCCTTGGCGCGGGCGGTCCGCACATAGTCCTCGCCCAGCACCTCCAGCATGGCGGAGCGCGTCATCCGGGCGATGGCGGCGAGCGGGATAGTGCCGAGCACGACCGCCGGCAGCACCAGGTGCGAGAGCGCCGACGACACCGCGCCCTCCTCGCCTGACAGCCATGCGTCGATCACCATGAAGCCGGTCACGGGCTCGAAGAAGTAGAGGAGGTCGATGCGGCCGGAAACCGGCGTCAGGTCCAGCGTCACCGAGAAGAAGAGGACCAGCAGCAGGCCCCACCAGAAGATCGGCATCGAATAGCCGAAGAGGGCGACGCCCATCAGCGAATGGTCCACCACGCTGCCCCGCTTCAGGGCGGCGATCACGCCCATCGGAACGCCGAACAGCACGGCGAACACCATGGCGAAGAAGGAGAGCTCCAGCGTCGCCGGGAACAGGGTGGCGAATTCCTCGATCACCGGGCGGTGGCTGATGATGGACGTGCCGAAGTCGCCGGAGAAGAGGTCGCGCACATAGTCGAAGAACTGCACCACGATCGGCTGGTCCAGCCCCAGCTGCTGGCGGAATTCCTCCAGCCGCTCCGGCGAGATGCCGCGCTCGCCGGTGCGCACCTCCACCGGGTCGCCCGGCACCAGCCGGATGGCCACGAAGGTGAGGAACATCAGCGCGAAGATGGTCGGGATCGTCAGCAGGAGCCGACGGACGAAGTGGGCGAGCATCGGGCGTCCTTGTCGGACGGACGGGCGAGGGGGCCGGTCCGGGTCCGAATGGGTGGCGGCTCCGGCCGGATGGTCGGCCGCAGGCGTCGAGGCGGAGCGGGGCGCGGCTGTCGATAGCGCCGCCGGCCGTTCCGGTCAAACGAAGGCGTCGGCTGGGCGGCCGGAAGGACGCGTGGGCGGATCGCAGACCCGCCCACGCCTGTCGTCAGATCGGGGACGGCGTCACTCGATCGAGACGCCGTAGAACTCGTGCCGGCCGAACGGCGAGATCTTGTAGTCCTTCACTTCCTTGCGGGTCGGCTCGTACACCACCGAGTGCGCGATGGTCACCCAGGGCGCCTCCTCCTTGGCGATGACCTGCATCTCCTCGTAGAGCTTGGTGCGCTCGGCCTTGTCGGTCAGCTTGCGCGCCTGCAGAAGCCGGTCGTCGAAGTCCTTGTTGCACCACTTGGAGAGGTTCTGGCCGCCCTCGCGGGCCGCCGCGCAGCCGAGCAGGAAGAAGAAGTTGTCCGGGTCGCCGTTGTCGCCGGTCCAGCCCAGCTGGCCCAGCATGTGCTCGCCGGCCTGCAGGCGCTTGCGGTACTCGCCCCACTCGTAGGTGACGAGCTTGGCGTTGAGGCCCACCTTGGCGAGGTCCGCCTGCATCATCTCGGCGATGCGGCGGGCGTTCGGGTTGTACGGGCGCTGCACCGGCATGTACCAGAGGTCCACCTCCATCGGGGTGGTCACGCCGGCGGCGGCCAGCATCTCCTTGGCCTTGTCCGGGTTGTACTCGTAGTCCTGCACCGCGTCGTTGTACGACCAGATGGTCGGCGGGATCGGGTTCGTGGCCGCCTGGCCGGCGCCCTGGTACACGTCCTTGATCAGCGCCGCCTTGTCGATGGCCATGTTGACGGCCTGGCGCACTTCCTTCTTGTCGAAGGGCGGCTTCTCCACGTTCATCGACAGGTAGGCGATGTTGAGGCCCGGCTGGCTCATCAGGTTGATGTTCTGGTCTTCCTTCATCGCCGCGAGGTCGGCCGGGTTCGGGCCGAACATCACGTGGCACTCGCCCTTCTGCAGCTTGGCGTAGCGGGCGGTGGCGTCCGGCGTGATGGCGAACACCAGGCCGTCGAGCGGGGCCGCGCCGGCCCAGTGGTCCGGGAAGGCCCGGTAGCGGATCACGGCGTCCTTCTGGTAGCCCACGAAGGAGAACGGACCGGTGCCCACCGGAACCTGGTCGAACTCCTCCGGCTTGCCGGCCTTCAGCAGAAAGTCGGCGTATTCGGCCGAGTGGATCGTGCCGAAGTCCATGGCGAGGTTGGCCAGGATCGGGGCGTTCGGCTCCTTCAGCACCATCTTGATGGTGAGATCGTCCACCTTCTCCAGGGAGGCGATCAGGTCCGGCATGCCCATGTCGTTGTAGTAGTCGTACGCGCCGCCGGAGATCTTGTGATACGGGTGGTTCGGGTCGCCCTGCCGGTTGAACGAGAACAGCACGTCGTCGGCGTTAAAGTCGCGCGACGGGGTGAACTCCTTGGTGGAGTGGAATTTCACGCCCGAGCGCAGCTTGAACGTGATGGTCAGGCCGTCGTCCGAGACGGTCCAGCTCTCGGCGAGGCCGGGCGACACCTCGGTGGTGCCGCGGGCGAACTCGACGAGCTGGTTGTAGACCGGCCGGGCCGCGTCGAAGCTGGTGCCGGTGGTGTTCAGGGCCGGCGTGAAGTTTTCGGGGCTGCCCTCGGAGCAATAGACGAGGGTCTTGGCGTTCGCGGCGGTGCTGAGGCCAGCCGCGAGGATCGTTGCCGCCAGAAGGCGGGTCGCAAAAGTCATGAGTGCGCACTCCCCTGAGCCGGCCCCCCGGACCGGCAAGACGCGTCCGCGGCGACATCGTTTTGCTTGGTTATGACGCCGCCGCGCGAGCCGTATCGGAGCGGACAAAACGGCCGATTGCAATGGCCTTTCCGGTACTTTTTTCCATGTCTCCTCGAAACATTCAGACATATTTGCCTTGCGTTCGGGCAATGACCGCGGGTTGACGCAGCGTCCGCGCGGGTTCCGCCGGGCGAGCCTGCGGCGGGCGCCGCCGCGCATCAGGACCGCTCGATTCGGCGGATGGCTTTCCCTTCGCGCCCCGCTCTGGCAAAGAGGAGGCGGCGTGCGGCGCAGCATGCCGGGTGTGCCATCGAGGAGGTGTGATGTTCGAGTGGGTCGTCGGTTTCGTCCAGCAGGGTGGCTATCTCGGCGTCGCCTTCCTGATGTTCCTGGAAAACGTGTTTCCGCCCATCCCGTCCGAGGTGATCATGCCGCTGGCCGGCTTCGCGGCCGCCCGGGGCGACCTCAACATCGCCCTCGTGATCCTGTCGGGAACGATCGGCTCGCTGGCCGGCGCGCTCTTCTGGTACTGGGTCGGCGTCTGGCTCGGCGTCCGCAAGGTGGAATGGGCGATCGACCGGTTCGGCCGCGTCCTCACCATGAGCCACGACGACCTGGAGAAGGCCCGCGAGTGGTTCCGCTGGAAGGCGAGCTGGGCCGTCTTCCTCGGCCGCCTGGTGCCCACCGTCCGCACGCTGATCTCGGTCCCGGCCGGCATCGCCGGCATGCCGTTCTGGTCCTTCACCTTCTGGACCACGCTCGGCACCGCCGCCTGGACCACGATCCTGGCCATGGCCGGCTATCTCCTGGAAAGCCAGTACGAGACGGTCGAGGCCTATCTGGATCCCGCGTCCAAGGTGGTGGTCGCCGTCATCGTGCTCGCCTATCTCTACCGTCTCGTCACCTACAAGCCGCGGGCCGCGGCCGAAAAGTGATCGCTCCGCCGGAGCGCGGCGACCGTCCGGCCGCCGCGCCCGACCGGGTCGGCGCAGCCTCCGCGGGCGGCCGTCGGACCGGTTCGCGAGAGCAGCGGGATTGACCTTACGGACAGGTGCGGTAGCACTAAGTGCGTTGCTCGTGAACGAAAGCGAGCGTCAGGGGGCACTCATGACATCGACCGTCGAGGCCGAGCTGAAGTTTCAGTTGACGCGCGCCGATCTCGCCCGCCTGTCGGCCGGCACCGGCATCGAGGATCTGGTGGTCGGCACGACCGAGGTGGCCGACCTCGTCACCACCTACTGGGATACGCCGGACGGCGACCTGAAGGCCGCCAAGATCTCCCTCAGGGTCCGCCGCAGGAACGGCGCCTTCGAACAGACCGTCAAGGCCGGCGGCGAGCCGGGCCTGGCGCTGTCCTCCCGCACCGAATGTTCGGTCGACATCGACACCGACACGCCCGACGTGGCGCTCATCCCGGACCCGGAGGTGCGCGCGCTCGTGGCGGGGCGCCTCAACGGCGCGCCGCTCGAGCCGGCCTTCTCCATCGAGGTCCGGCGGACGTCGCGCATCCTCGTCACCCGGGCCGGCGACGAGATCGAATATGTGCTCGATGACGGCGCCGCCGTGTCCGGGGCCGACCGCGCCGACATCCTGGAGGCCGAGTTCGAGCTGAAGAGCGGCGATCCCCGCTCCCTGTTCGCCGTCGCCAAGCAGGCGCTCGCGGGCGTCCCGATCCGTTTCTCCCGCGACACCAAGGCCGATCGCGGCTTCCGCCTCAAGGCCGGCGACGGCGGCGCCACATGGTCGCCGGTGAAGGCCGTGGAGCCGGTGCTCGATCCGGACGGCACGGTCGAGGAGGCGCTCCGGGCGGTGCTGCGGTCCTGCCTCGCCCAGATCGCCGCCAACGCCGTCGCCGTCCAGACGAGCGACGACGCGGAAGGCCCGCACCAGCTCCGCGTCGGCCTCCGGCGCCTGCGCAGCGCCCTCCTGGTGTTCCGCTCGGTGATCGACCCGGTCAGCGCCGCTCGGCTCAACGAGGAGGTGAAGTGGCTCGGCCAGGTGGTCGGCGACCTCCGCGACGTCGACGTCCTCATCGACGAGATCGTCGAGCCCTGCGGCGCCCACATCGACGTCTCCGGGCTCGTCTCCGTCCTGAAGGAGCGTCGCGTCCGCATCCGCCAGACGGTGGTCTCCACCCTCGCCAGCGACCGGGTCGGCGGCTTCCTGATCGACCTCGCCGCCTACACCGAGGGGCGCGGCTGGCTGTCCTTCTCCGACCTCAACCAGACGGCCGCCCTGTCGGCGCCGGTCGCCTCCTTCGCCAAGACCGCCATCGTCAGGCGCTGGGGCAAGGTGGCCCGCATGGGCCGGCGGGTCGACGAGCTTGACGGCGAGGAGCGGCACGACCTCCGCAAGGCGTTCAAGAAGCTGCGCTACACGCTCGACTTCTTCGCCGGCCTCGTGGACCGCAAGGACGAGAAGCGCATGCTGCGCGACGTCAAGCGCGCGCAGGAGATCCTGGGCTATCTCAACGACGTCCGCATGGCCGAGGGTCTGCCGACCCTGATCCACGCCGATCCGGCCGTCCGCAAGCGCAAGGACGCCGCCGGCTTGGAGCGCACTGTCGGCTTCTGCCTCGGTTGGCACCAGGCCCGGGCCGACGCCGCCTGGGCCGAGGCCAAGCCTGTCGTCGCCCTCGGCGACGTCCCGATCTGACGCGCCAGCCCGATCGGCAGGACGCGCGGCCTCCCGCCGAGACCGGTCGGCTCACGCCCGACGATCCGCCCGCGGGGCAGCGGAGGCGGTCGTCCGGACGGCGACACGCACCCTGTCGGGACAGCTTGATCGGATGCTCAACGGTCCGGAAATCCGTTTCAAATTTCGCCTTGTTTGCGGTCGAAAAGTGCGCGAAATGGCCGCTTCCGGCCTCTAAGTGCCTGAATTATGGTTAAAATTAAGTGTCTGGTAAAAATCTGTTCGCGTTTCGATCTCGCGCCGCACAAACGTTTTTGCTTGCGGACCCGGAAATCCAGACTAGTTTGGTCGAGTGACTATGACATAGAGGAGTCCGGCAGCCATGAGCGTGACCAGAAGCCTCGACGTACTGATCCTGTGCGCCGCCTTCGCGTTCGTCGGCGCAATCGTCATCGGCGCCTTCTGACGGCGTCCTGACCAGGAGTTGGAACGGTGGGGCGGCCCCCGAGGCGCCCCGCGGCGTATCACGACGAACCCGGCCGCGCCCTCCCGGTGCCCGGCCCGGTTCAGACGAACCGGAACGCGGCCAAGAGGCCTCGTCCACGAAGCCCGCCAGGGAGGACCGGCCGAAGCGCCGGGCCGAGGCGATGCTCTCGTCGGACCGGACCACGAACGGTCCGGCCGGCGCTTTCACTCCAGGCTTTCGCCCCTCACGCAGGACGATCCCCAAACGGATCGTCCCGAACGCGCTCGGTCTCGGACCGGCTGTGCGGGGGAGCGTGCGGATCGGACGTCGCGGACCACCCGTCCGGGCGGCCTGAAGGCGCGGACGATCAGGCCGCGAACACGAACCGTTCGACTTCCGCCCGGCGGCCGTCGAACCGGCCGAAGGCGTGCGCCGTGATGGCCGTGTCGGTGCCCTTGACCACCACCTTGGCGGTGCTGTCGAACAGGCAGTCCACCGTGGAGATGGAGTTGGGCTCGGCTTCGATGCGCTCGATTTCCAGCGGCCGGCCGCCGGAGATCTTGGCCCATTCGGTGGTGGTTTGCAGCGGAAAGCGGCTGACGGCTTCGGCAATCAAAACTTTGGTCGTGTCCATTGTGTCTTCATCCCGGTACGCGACGATGAAACTCTGCCATCGTACGGCGGACGGCTTCCTTTCCGCCTAATGGCGACGAATCTGTGGCGAATGTTCCCGGCCAAATCCGGTCTTTCCGCCGTTAGTACAAACAAAACATGGACCGATTAGAGCAAGTTCCGCCTTACCGGTCAGCCCATCCAAAATCATGTGGCATTTCTGCGGATGGCCCCCGCCGGAATGACGACCCGTTGCGCAAAGGCAACGAGGGCGGACTTTTCATTCGCGGCACCTTTGGCCCGATCGGCGGCACCCGGAGAATCGCGCAATTCCGACAGGGAAACGGGGTGCCGACAGGTTGACGAACCGTGAATCGGAGGGTGCCGCCGCCCGTCGGCTCGCGCCGTCGCCGGAGCGCGAGTCAGCGCGCGCGTCCGGCCGCGCGCAGGCGCGCGCCGTGCGCCGTCCGGCGCCCGCGCGCGTCCCTCTCGCCACCCTTGCACGATCGCCGACGCGCGCCCGCCGTCAGCTTCGCGGCGGGCCGTAGCCGCCGCCCGTCGGCGTGCGGACGATCACCGCCTCGCCGGCCCGGACCACCGTCTCGTCGGAGCTCGCCAGCGTCTCCACCCGGCCGTCCAGGCGGCGCACCAGGGTCGCGCCCACCTGGCCGGGATGCCCGCCCTCCAGGCCGTGCGGGGCGACCCGCCGGTGCGAGGCGAGGATCGCCATGGAGAGCGTCTCCAGGAAGCGGATGGTCCGCTCCGTGCCGCCGCCCGCCGACCAGGTGCCCCGTCCGCCGGAGCCGCGGCGGATGTGGAAATCCTCCAAGAGCACCGGGAAGCGCGCCTCCAGAACCTCCGGGTCGGTCAGGCGCGAGTTGGTCATGTGCGTGTGCACGCCGTCGGTGCCGTCGAAGCCCGGCCCGGCCGGCGAGCCGGAGCAGATGGTCTCGTAATACTGGTACCGCCCGTCCCCGAACGTCAGGTTGTTCATGGTGCCCTGCGCCGCCGCCATGGCCTTCAGGGCGCCGAACAGGCAGTCGGTCACGTGCTGGCTGGTCTCCACGTTGCCGGCCACCACGGCCGCCGGCCACTGGGGCTTCAGCATGGACCCCTCCGGCACGACGATCTCGATCGGCCGCAGGCAGCCCGCGTTCATCGGAATGTCGTCCTCCACCATCACGCGGAAGCAGTAGAGCACCGCCGCGCGCGTCACCGGCTCCGGGGCGTTGAAGTTCGTGCGCCGCTGGCCGCTGGTGCCGGTGAAGTCCACGGTGGCGGACCGCGCCTCCCGGTCCACCCGGATCGCCACCTTGATGATCGCGCCGTCGTCCATCTCCACCTGGAAGCCGGAATCCGACAGCCGGTCGATCACGCGCCGCACGCTCTCCTCGGCGTTGTCCTGCACGTGGCCCATGTAGGCCTGGACCACCGGCAGCGAGAACTGCGCCACCATCTTGCGGAGTTCGGCGACGCCCTTCTCGTTGGCGGCGATCTGCGCCTTCAGGTCGGCCACGTTCTGCGCCACGTTGCGCACCGGGTGCGGGTGGTCGGTCAGCAGGGCCCGCAGCTTCGGCTCCCGGAACCGGCCGTCGGTGCCGTCGACCAGCAGGAAGTTGTCGATCAGCACGCCTTCCTCGTCCACCGTGGTGGCGCGCGGCGTCATGGAGCCGGGCGCCGCGCCGCCGACGTCCGCGTGGTGGCCGCGGCTCGCCACGTAGAACAGCAGCGTCTCGCCCGCGTCGTCGAACACCGGCGTCACCACCGTGATGTCCGGCAGGTGGGTGCCGCCGTTGTAGGGCGCGTTCAGCGCGTAGACGTCGCCGGGCCTGAGGTCTCCCCCGTTCGCCCGGATCACCGCCTCCACCGACCGGTCCATGGACCCGAGGTGCACCGGCATGTGCGGCGCGTTGGCGACGAGCCGGCCCTCCCGGTCGAACACCGCGCAGGAGAAGTCCAGCCGCTCCTTGATGTTCACCGACGAGGCGGTGTTCTGCAGCGTCACGCCCATCTGCTCGGCGATGGACATGAAGAGGTTGTTGAACACCTCCAGCATCACCGGGTCGGCGGTGGTGCCGATCGGGCGGGCGCGCTCCATGGCCTCCACCCGGGTCAGCACCACGTGGTCGCGGGAGGTGATCTCCGCCCGCCAGCCCGGCTCCACCGAGATCGTCTGATGCGGCTCGATCAGGAGCGCCGGGCCCGGCACCTGCTGGCCGGGGCGCAGGTGCTCGCGCGTCACCACGGGCGCCGTCCGCCAGCGCCCTCCGGAGAAGAAGCGCGTGATGGTGATCGGCTCCGGCGCGTCGGCCGTCAGGTCGCTCGGCTGCTCGGGGGCGGGGCCGAGGCGCTCGTCGGCCGCCTCCACCTCCGCCGCCTCCACGACGATCGCCCGGTCCGGGAACAGGAAGCCGAACCGCGCCCTGTGCGCCGCCTCGAACGCCGCCACCGCGTCCTCGCGGGAAAAGCCCGCGAACGGGATGGCGAGCGGGCTGTCGGTCCCGTCGTACTTCAGGTGCACCACCGGCCGCCAGCCCACGCAGTCGGCCGGTACGCCCTGGCCGATCAGCTCGTCCACCGCCTCGGTGGCGATCAGGTCGATCGCCGCCTTCAGGTCGCCCAGCGTCTCCTCCACGAACGGCTTGCCGACCGCCCGGCTCCGGTTCGCCCGGATCGCCGCCAGCCCCATGCCGTAGGCCGAGAGCACGCCCGAGAAGGCGTGCACGAACACCCGCGTCATGCCCAGCGCGTCCGCCACCGCGCAGGCGTGCTGCCCGCCCGCGCCGCCGAACGTGGTCAGAGTGTAGCCGGTCACGTCGTAGCCGCGTTGCACCGAGATCGTCTTGATGGCGTTCGCCATGTTGGCGACGGCGATCTCCAGGAAGCCGTCCGCCACCGCCTCGGGCGTCCGCCCGTCGCCGATCCGGTCGGCGAGGTCCGTGAAGGCGGCGCGCACCGCGTCCGCGTCCAGCGGCTGGTCGCGGCCCGGCCCGAAGATGGCCGGGAAGAAGGCCGGCACCAGCTTGCCGACCATCACGTTGGCGTCCGTCACCGTCAGCGGTCCGCCGCGTCGGTAGCTCATCGGCCCCGGGTCGGCGCCGGCGGAATCCGGCCCCACCCGGAAGCGCGCGCCGTCATAGTGCAGGATGGATCCGCCGCCCGCCGCCACCGTGTGGATGCGCATCATCGGTGCGCGCATGCGCACGCCCGCCACCTCGGTCTCGAACGCGCGCTCGTAGTCGCCGTCGTAGTGCGATACGTCCGTGGACGTGCCGCCCATGTCGAAGCCGATCACCTTGGAGAAGCCGGAGATCCGCGCCGTCTCCACCGCCCCCACCACGCCGCCCGCAGGGCCGGAGAGGA
Organism: Chthonobacter rhizosphaerae; assembly: GCF_013839525.1. Classification (GTDB taxonomy): domain Bacteria; phylum Pseudomonadota; class Alphaproteobacteria; order Rhizobiales; family Pleomorphomonadaceae; genus Chthonobacter; species Chthonobacter rhizosphaerae. The sequence continues at coordinate 43,454 of NZ_JACDIS010000007.1, read as the reverse complement.
TGGCGTCCTTGCCCTGGAACAGGTCGGCGGAGGTGAGCCCGCCCGCCGACGTCATGAAGAAGAGCCGCGGCCCGGTCCCGTCGCCCGTCGCCCTGTCGCGGCCCACGTCGCCGATCGCCCCCGCCACCGTGTTCACGTAGCGCCTCAGGATCGGCGACAGGTACGCGTCCACCACCGTGGTGTCGCCGCGCCCCACCAGCTTCATCAGCGGCGACACCTCGTGGCTCACCGACACCTGCGGGAAGCCCAGCGCGCGCGCCACCTCGGCCACACGGGCCTCGTGCTCCGGGAACGCGTAGGCGTGCATGAACACGATCGCGACGGACTCGATCCCGTCCGCCAGCGCCGCCTGCAGCGCGTCGCGCACGGCCTCGAGGTCCGGCTCCGCCTCCACCGTGCCGTCCGCCCGCACCCGTTCGGCCACCTCCACCACGCGCTCGTAGAGGAGGTCCGGCTTGACGATCCGCTTGGCGAAGATGTTCGGCCGCGCCTGGTAGCCGATCTCCAGAGCGTCCCGGAATCCCTTGGTGATCAGCAGCAGCGTCCTGGCGCCCTTGCGCTCCAGGAGCGCGTTGGTCGCCACCGTGGTGCCCATCTTCACCGCGCCGATCCGGTCGGAGGGGAGGGGGGCGTCGCCCGCCACGCCCAGGAAGTCACGGATGCCCTGGATCGCGGCGTCCGCATAGGCCTCCGGGTTCACCGACAGCAGCTTCCTGGCCGCCAGCGAGCCGTCCGGCCGGCGGGCCACGATGTCCGTGAACGTGCCGCCGCGATCGATCCAGAAGTCCCACAGGCCGGTGTCGCTCATTCGTCCATCCTTAACCCTGCCGGTTGAACTCGACACGACCCCGGCCCCGAGGTCAACCGTCATGCCGCACTGCGGCGCGCCACCGCCGCACGCCGCGCGAGCAGCACCACCGCCATGACGGCGACCGCAAAGCCGAGCGTCGTCGCGTCGATCGTCTCGCCGAGAAGGGCGGCCGAGATGGCGAGCGTGACGAAGGTCTGCAGCAGCTGCACCTGCCCGACCCGCGCCACGCCGCCGATGGCAAGGCCGGCGTTCCAGAAGAAGAAGCCGATGAAGACCGAGAAAACCGCCACATAGAGGAGGGCGCCGACCGCTGCGCCCGGCGCCGCCGCATAGTCTGGCCGGAAGAGAACGAGCGATCCGGTCACTGTCACTGGCGCCATCAGCACCAGCGCCCACGAGATCGCCTCCCAGCCCGACACCCAGCGGCTCGCCCGGGCGAACAACGCGTACCCGGTCGAGGCCGCCACCACCGAAAGGACGAGGAAGATGTCGCCCGCCCCCATGGAGGCGTCCGTCGTCCGCAGCGTGAAGGCGAGCACCAGGCCGGCGCCGACGAGGCTCCACACCCAGAAGAGCGCCGACGGCCGCTCGCCGTTGATCACCACCGCGGCCATCGATGTGGCGAGCGGCAGGAGCCCGAGCACCACGCCCCCGTGCGAGGCCGGCACCGTCGTCATGGCCAAGGCGGAGAAGATCGGAAAGCCGATCACCGCCATCAATGCCGCCCCGGCGAGCGTCGGCCAGGCGGCCCGCGGCGGTGGACGGCGGCGGAGCACCATGAGCAGGCTCGCCGCCAGGAGCGCCGCGATCCCGGCCCGGCCGAGGGTCACGAACCACGGGTCGAAGGTCGCGACCGCGATCCGCGTCATTGGCAGCGTGCCGCCGAAGATGGCGATGCCCACGAAGCCGAACGCGAAGCCGATCAGGTCGCGGTGGCTGGCGGGCGGCGTGGCAACGTCGGCGTCGGACATGATCACCAAAGGCGGTTGGGACAGCGGAACGGCCCGCGTCCGCGGGAGAGGGATGTTTCCATCGCCCGTCCGCGGTCGGAAGGAAACCCCGCATCCCGGCACAGCACCTTCGTCCCGCCGGCGTCCGTCGCACCGAAGCGGGTCGGGACGGGTGACGGATTACGATTTCGGTAACCCTGTCCTGCGAAAACATAGCTAACCGTTTATGTCCGAAGAGGTGCGCCATGGCGGTCGGCAAGACCTATGGCTACCGGGCGGGCTATCAGCCCCTCCGCTCGCCGTCCTACCAGCCGAAGCTCTACGGGACCGCCGGCAAGTGGTCCGCCGAGGCGGTGCGCACGCGCGGCACCAGCGGCGCGACCGCCGCCGACCTCTTCATGGGCCCGGCCCAGACCGGCCCGGACTGGGCCGCCGCCTTCCTCACCGCCGGCAGCAACGACAGCGCCTTCTCCGACTACGTGAAGCGCAACCACGAGAAGTTCACCGGTCCGGTTCTTGAGGCCATGCTCACCCAGGCCAATCTGGTCGATTGGTACAAGGAGGAGCAGCAGAAGAAGATCAGCGAGCTCACCGAGAGCATCGCCGAAACGTCCGCCGACATCGACCTGCCCGGCGCCCTCGGCGGCGGCGCTCCGGCCGGCGATGCGGCCGGAAGCGAGGGCGCGGACGCGACCGGCGGCGCGAAGGCCGCCGAACCGTCCAAGGGCGTGAACATCACCGTCTGACACGCCCGGCCCTCATCAACTCTTGCGTCCGCGTCCCCGGGTCACACGCCGGTAGCCGACCCGTGATTTCCCCTCCATCGCGAACAATGGCACGTTTTTCGCCGTGCCGTGACAACACGGCAAGCCATGCCTCGATCTGTGGACGTGGATGCCCTAATGTTCGCTCTCATGAGCCTCTGGTCCCGCCTTTCCGACGTCCTCGCCCGTCTTCCCCTCGTGGACAGCGTCACTCCGATCCTCGACCGCATCGTCGAGGCGGTGCGCTCGTCGCTCGGCGCGGACGCGCGCCGGCAGGTCGCCTTCACCGTTTCGATGATCGCGCTCTCGGCCAAGATGGCCAAGGCCGACGGCGTCGTGACGGAGGACGAGGTGTCCGTGGTCAAGCGCCTGTTCGAGGTGCCCGACGACGAGCGGCGCAACGTCGCGCGCCTGTTCAACCTCGCCAAGCAGGACGTGGCCGGCTTCGAGGCCTACGCTCACAAGATCCTCGCGCTGCATGCCGAAGAGCCCCAGCTCCTGGAGGACATCGTCGACGGCCTGTTCGTGATCGCCAAGGCCGACGGCATCGTCCACGACCGGGAGCTCGCCTTCCTGGAGCGGGTCGCCGAGATCTTCCAGGTGGCGCCGCAGACCTTCGTGCGCATCCAGGCCCGCCACGTGCGGGTCGGCGACTTCGACCCCTATCTCGTCCTCGGCATTCCCCGCGGGTCCTCCCCGGACGAGGTCAAGACCGCCTACCGCCGGCTCGCGACCGAACACCACCCCGACCGTCTCGTCGCCCGCGGCGTCCCCGCCGAATGCATCCGCCTCGCCACCGATCGCATGGCCTCCCTCAACAAGGCCTACACCCTCATCACCCGCGGCGTGCCGGCCTAACCCGATGACCCTCGGCGTGACGGCATAGGGGGGCGTCCTCGATCGGCCCCATCCCGCGCCGACCGACGCCCATCCTCCATCCGTCATGGTCCGCTAAGGCGGACCGCCACGCGCCGACCGACCGCCCCATCCTCCACCCGTCATGGTCCGCGCAGGCGGACCACCCCCGCATTTCGCCGCGCGCCCGCCGGCCACCGTCCTTCCGAACCACATCCCTCCTTCCCCATCGCCACCCCCCCTTCCGAAGCACCCATCGCCTTTCCCCGATGGCTGGCGCCGGACCGCCCGTCCACACTCCCGCCCCATCCCCCTGGACAAATCGTCCGTCCCGTGGTCTTTCCCGCCGACCAGCATGTAAAAAGGATCTGCCCATGGCCGACGCGGCCCCGCATCTGCTCGTCATCGACGCGCGGTTCTACGACGATCTTGCCGACGAACTGCTCGCCGGCGCCACCGAGGCGCTCGCCGCCCGTGGCGCGACCTGGGATCGGATCTCTGTCCCGGGCGTTCTGGAGATCCCGGCCGCCCTCGCCATGGCGCTCGACGCGGTGGAGGACGGCACGGTCGAATACGACGGCTACGTGCTCCTCGGCATCGTCATCCGCGGCGAGACGACCCATTACGACATCGTGGCCAACGAGTCGGCGCGCGTCGTGATGGAACTGGTGGTCAGCGAGAGCCTTGCGCTCGGCAACGGCATCCTGACCGTCGAGAACGGCGATCAGGCCTGGGCCCGCGCCCGGCGCACGGACAAGAACAAGGGCGCCGCCGCGGCGGAGGCCGCCCTTGCGATGATCGAAGTCAGGACGAAATTCGGATCTTGAGGCCCATGACGACTCCCGACGGCACGGACAAGCGAAACGCGCCGGGCGGTGCCGGCCACCGCTCGGCGGAGCCGCGTCCCGCCAACCAGCGCGGCGCGGCGCGGCTCGCGGCCGTGCAGGCGCTCTACCAGATGGAGATCGGCGGCGAGGACATCGTGTCCGTCGTCACCGAGTTCGAGACCTTCAGGCTCGGCAAGGAGATCGATGGCGTGGAGTATCGCCAGGCCGACGCGGCCTGGTTCCGCGACATCGTCTCCGGCGTCGTCGGCGAGCAGCGGCGGATCGACCCCATGATCCACACCGCCCTCGTGGAGGACTGGCCGCTGAAGCGGGTGGACGCCACGCTCCGGGCCATCCTGCGTTGCGGCACCTACGAGCTCCTGAAGCGCCCGGACGTGCCCGGCAAGGTGATCATCACCGAGTACATCGATGTCGCCCGCGCCTTCTTCAGCGACGACGAGCCCAAGCTCGTCAACGGCGTGCTCGACCGGATCGCCCATCTGGCGCGCCCGGACGAGTTCCCCGGCCAGGCGCGGAGCGCGCCGTGACCGGCTCCGGCCGCCCGGACGATCCTTCCGGCGGCCCGTCGCGTGCTTCCGCCGACGCCGCCCCGGCGTCGCGCATCGGCGAGTTCGACCTTATCGCCCGCGTCTTCGCCCCGCTCGCCGGGGAGGGGGCGCTCGGCCTCGTGGACGACGCGGCCGGCTACGCCCCGCCGCCCGGCTTCGACCTTGTCCTGACCAAGGACGCGCTCGCCGCCGACGTGCATTTCTTTCGGGCCGACCCGTGGGACGCGGTCGCCCGCAAGGCGCTCCGGGTCAACCTGTCCGACCTCGCCTCCAAGGGCGCCACCCCCGTCGGCTACCTCCTCGGCCTCGGCCTGCCCGCGGACTGGACCGTCGGCCACATGGACGCCTTCGGCCGAGGCCTCGCCGCCGACCAGGAGGCGTTCGGCATCCGGCTCTTCGGCGGCGACACCATCCAGTCGCCGGACCGCCTCGTCCTCTCCGTCACGGCCATCGGCACCGTGCCGGCCGGCCGCATGGTCCGGCGCGGCGGCGCCTGTCCGGGCGACCTCGTGGTGGTCACCGGCACCATCGGCGACGCCGCCCTCGGCCTGAAGCTCCGTCTCGACCCCGGACTTGCCGGGCGCCTCGGCCTTTCCGAGGACGACCGCGCCCACCTTCTCGACCGCTATCTCCTGCCGCAGCCGCGCACCGCGGTCGCCGAGGCGGTCCTCGCCCACGCGTCCGGCGCCATGGACGTGTCGGACGGTCTCGTCGGCGACCTCGCCAAGATGGCCGCCGCCTCCCGGGCCCACATCCAGATCGACGCCGACCAGGTGCCGCTGTCCGACGCCGCCCGGCGGTTCGTCGCGCTCCACGACGCCGCCTCCGGCGACGACGCGGCTCTGCGCGCCGCGCTCACGGGCGGCGACGACTACGAGATCGCCGCCGCCATCCCGGAGATGCAGGTGGACGCCTTCCTGGCCGACTGCCTCGCCGCCGGCGTGCCGGCCACCGTCATCGGCCGTGTCACGGCCGGGGAGGGGATCCGCGTGAACGACCGGTCCGGCGCGGCCATGGACCTCGGCGACGGCAGTTTCCGTCACTTTTGAATCACTTGGCGTATCACATTCGCACATCAGGTTATTTCTGAGAGTCGTCTCCGCCCGCGGCAGGATCAAAACGCCGCCGCGGGGCGTTTTCCCTCCGATCCGCCAGGCGTTTCGGGAGAAGCCTTGATGAACACCGCCAATCTGCAGCTCGAGGGCATCTACACGGTCTTGGCCGCGCTCATCCAGGCGCTGGAGAAGAAGGAGATCCTCTCCTCCGAGGATCTCCTCGCCGCCCTCGACGAGGCCGAGCGGACCATCGAGACCGACGGCCGGCGGTCCGGCGACATCTCCCACGCCAACCTCGAGGCGATCCGCTTCCCGGTCCGCTACATGAAGGCGGTGGTCGGTCGCGGCCGCGACGGCGCGCCCCTGCCGGCCTTCGGCGAGGTCGCCACCTCGATCGGCCGCCGCAAGCCCGACTGATCGCGTTTGCGCGATGCGCTTTCCGGCGGAAAGTGGTTCCCCTTTCCGCCGGACGCGCTAGAACGGCACGGCCTGACCCATTCCCGGAGTCGCCCGTGACCGCCCCCCTGCCGCTCGCCGAAGCCAAGACCGCCGCCCGCCTGCTCGCCGCGGCCAACGCCCTCGGCGGCACCGTGGGCACGATCGCGGTCGGAACCGGCGGCCTCGTCGGCGCGGCCATGCTGGCGCCGGAGAACCGGGCGCTCGCCACGGTGCCGGTCTCCACCTTCATCATCGGCGGCGCGATCGCCTCCATCCCGGCCGCGCTCCTCATGCGCCGGATCGGCCGGCGGGCCGGCTTCATCACCGGCGCGCTCATCGGCTGCCTCGGCGCGCTCGCGGCCGCCGGCACGGTGGCGGCCGGGTCCTTCTGGCTTTTCTGCCTCGCCATGGCGGCCATGGGCGCGGCCAACGCGTTCAACCAGCAGTACCGGTTCGCCGCCGCCGACGCGGCCGAGCCCGCCTTCAAGCCGAAGGCGATCAGCTGGGTGCTCGTCGGCGGCATCGTCAACGCGGTGCTCGGCCCGCAGGCGTCCATCCATGGTCTCGACCTCCTGCCGGCCGTCCCCTACGCGGGGCCGTTCGTCATCATGGCGGGCCTCTTCGTGCTCACCGCGCTCCTCCTCACCCGGCTCCACGTGCCGCCGCCGCCGCCCCTCTCGCTCAAGGCCGCCGGCCGCCCGATCGGCCGGATCGTCGCCAACCTGCGCTTCGTGGTGGCGCTCTCCGCCGCGGTCGCGTCCTTCGCCCTCATGAGCTTCGTCATGACGGCGACCCCGCTCGCCATGATCGACCACCACCACGGCCATGCGGACGCCCAGCATGCCATCCAGTGGCACGTTCTCGCCATGTACGGGCCGAGCTTCTTCTCCGGCGGCCTCATCGCCCGGTTCGGCAAGGCCCCGGTGGTGGCGGCCGGCCTGCTCCTCATCGCCCTCGCGGCCGTGGTCGGGCTGATGGGCACCAGCCTCGGCCACTTCTTCACCGCGCTCGTCCTCCTCGGCGTCGGCTGGAACTTCGGCTTCGTCGGCGCCACCGCCATGGTGACCGAACTCTACCGCCCGGAGGAGGCCTTCCGCCTCCAGGCCTTCAACGACGCGGTTCTGTTCGGCTGCGTCGCCGCCGCGTCCTTCTCGTCCGGGCGGATTCTCGCGGTCAGCGGCTGGGAAATGGTGAACTGGATCGTCTTCCCGGTGGTCGCCGTCTGCCTCGCGCTGCTCGTCGTGGACGGAATGCGCCGCCCGGCCCAGGTCCCGCGTACGTAGACTGCCGACCTGCACGCTATTTCGGCGGAGGGACGGAGTTCTCCTGCTTGACGGCTCCCGCCCCTCCGATACCCTCCCCCTGAACCCGCCCGTCAAGGAGCGGGACCGACTCTTCGCCGGACCCGGCCCGCCAACGGGCACAACGACAAGAAACCGGGCCGGATCAAGCCTTTGAGGGGTCGAGAACGAGACTGGCCGAACCGGTTCGGTCGGCATTCGGGAGGGATCATGATCGCACTCTATTTGATCGTAGCCTGTGGGTTGCTATCCATTGCCTACGGCGTCTGGGCCATCCGCTCGGTGATGGCCGCGGACCCCGGTAGCCCGCGCATGCAGGAGATCGCCGGCTATGTGGCGGAAGGCGCCCAGGCCTACCTGCGTCGCCAGTACGTCACCATCGGCATCGTCGGGGTCGTGATTTTCGCGATCGTCGGGCTCCTGCTCGGCTGGCTCGTGGCCATCGGCTTCGCCATCGGGGCGGTGCTGTCGGCCGTCGCCGGCTTCATCGGCATGAACGTGTCGGTGCGCGCCAACGTCCGCACCGCCCAGGCGTCCACCATGTCGCTCGCCGGCGGCCTCGACATCGCCTTCAAGGCCGGCGCCGTCACCGGCATGCTGGTGGCCGGCCTCGCCCTCCTCGGCGTCGCCATCTACTACATGATCCTCACCGGTCCGCTCGAGCTGGCCCCCACCAGCCGCCCGGTCATCGACAGCCTCGTGGCGCTCGGCTTCGGCGCCTCGCTCATCTCCATCTTCGCCCGTCTCGGCGGCGGCATCTTCACCAAGGGCGCGGACGTCGGCGGCGACCTCGTCGGCAAGGTCGAGGCCGGCATCCCGGAGGACGACCCGCGCAACCCGGCCACCATCGCGGACAACGTCGGCGACAACGTGGGCGACTGCGCCGGCATGGCCGCCGACCTGTTCGAGACCTACGCGGTCACCGTCGTCGCCACCATGGTGCTCGCCGCCATCTTCTTCGGCGGCCAGGAGATCGTCTCCTCGGTGATGGTCTACCCGCTCGCCATCTGCGGCATCTGCATCGTCACGTCCATCATCGGCACCTTCTTCGTCCGCCTCGGCTCGAAGAATTCCATCATGGGCGCGCTCTACAAGGGCCTCTGGGCCACCACGCTCCTCTCCGCCGTCGGCGTCGCGGGCGCCACGTGGCTGACGGTCGGCTTCGGCGACATCGGCACGCCCATCGTGGACGGCGTGCAGCTCACCGGCCTCAACCTCTTCTTCTGCGGCCTCATCGGTCTCGGCGTCACCGGCGCGATCGTGTGGATCACCGAATACTACACGGGCATCGGCTTCCGGCCGGTGAAGTCCATCAGCCAGGCGTCCGTCACCGGTCACGGCACCAACGTCATCCAGGGCCTCGCGGTCTCGCTGGAATCGACCGCTCTGCCGACGTTGGTGATCGTCGTCGGCATCATCTCGACCTTCCAGCTCGCCGGCCTCTTCGGCACGGCGATCGCCGTCACCACCATGCTCGGCCTCGCCGGCATGATCGTGGCGCTCGACGCCTTCGGCCCGGTCACCGACAACGCCGGCGGCATCGCCGAGATGGCGGGCCTGCCGAAGGAGGTGCGCCAGACCACCGACGCCCTCGACGCGGTCGGCAACACCACCAAGGCCGTCACCAAGGGCTACGCGATCGGCTCCGCCGGCCTCGGCGCCCTGGTGCTCTTCGCCGCCTACAACTACGACCTCCAGTACTTCATCGCGGAGGCCAACAAGCCGGGCGCCACGGAATACGCCTTCTTCCAGGGCGTCACCCCGGACTTCCAGCTCTCCAACCCCTACGTGGTGGTCGGCCTCCTGTTCGGCGGCCTCATCCCCTACCTGTTCGGCGGCATCGCCATGACGGCGGTCGGCCGGGCGGCCGGCTCGATCGTCGAGGAGGTGCGGCACCAGTTCAAGAAGAAGCCGGGCATCATGACCGGCCACGACAAGCCCGACTACGGCCGCGCGGTGGACATCCTCACGAAGGCCGCCATCCGCGAGATGATCGTGCCCTCGCTCCTGCCGGTCCTCGCGCCCGTGGTCACCTTCTTCGCAGTCTACGCCATCGCGGGCAAGAGCCAGGCCTTCTCCGCCGTCGGCGCCATGCTGCTCGGCGTCATCGTGACCGGCCTCTTCGTGGCCATCTCGATGACGTCCGGCGGCGGCGCCTGGGACAACGCCAAGAAGTCGTTCGAGGACGGCTTCGTGGACGCCAACGGGGTGAAGCACTACAAGGGCTCCGACGCCCACAAGGCCTCCGTCACCGGCGACACCGTCGGCGACCCCTACAAGGACACCGCCGGCCCGGCGGTGAACCCCGCCATCAAGATCACCAACATCGTGGCGCTCCTCCTCCTCGCCGTGCTCGCCCACGGCTAGCGAGGGTCGAACGCTCCGAACACAAAAACCCCGCGGGCAACCGCGGGGTTTTTTCATGCGCCAAGGGGAGGGCACCGCGCGGCCCGTTGCCCCCTAACGCGACGACCGGCCCCTCATCCCCCACCGTCATCCCGGCGAACGCCGGGATCCAACCATCCCCGGCCACCCCGCCGCTGCCAGCTGGCCCCCACCGCCGGTTGGGCCCCGGCTTCCGCCGGGGTGACGCCTCGCCGAAACGGAAGCTGGAAAACACCTCCCGCCCGAACGTGACGACCGGCCCCTCATCCCCCACCGTCATCCCGGCGAACGCCGGGATCCAACCGTCCCCGGCCACCCCGCCGACGCCAGCAGGCCCCCACCGCCGGTTGGGCCCCGGCTTCCGCCGGGGTGACGCCTCGCCGAAACGGAAGCTGGAAAACACCTCCCGCCGCGAACGCGACGACCGGCCCCTCATCCCCCACCGTCATCCCGGCGAACGCCGGGATCCAACCGTCCCCGGCCACCCCGCCGACGCCAGTAGGCTCCCACCGCCGGTTGGGCCCCGGCTTTCGCCGGGGTGACGCCCTGCCGAAACGAAAGCTGGAAAACACCACCCGCCGCGACCGCGACGACCGGCCATCGTCCGCCGGGGTGACGCCCCGCGCGAACGAAAGCGTGCGGACTCGCGCCGTCGCGAACCGCCGCCCCTGCGACTCCCGCCGCCGCGACCTGCCCGTCCGCGCCCGGCCGCCGCCCTTACGGGCGCGCCTGGCTGTTGCCGAACGGGTTGGTGCGGCCCACCGAGCCGAGGATCTGCGAGATGAGGTTGAGGTCGGCGCCGCCCGCGCGGGTCCGGCGTTCGATGAAGTCGAACACGCGGCCGTCCTTCAGGCCGTAGTTCGCGATCTCGCGCACCGTGCCCTCTTCGGTGAAGTACACCGCCAGCACGCGCTGGTCGGTCACCGAGCGGCCGGTCCAGGGGCTGTCCTGGGTGGTCTGCGAGATGTAGTAGAAGGTGTCGCCCGCCAGCGTCGACGTGGTGGATGGGGTGCCGAGCACCAGGAGCACCTGCTCGCGCGAGGAGCCGACGGGCACCTGCTCCAGGGCGGATTCGGAGAGAACATAGCCGTGCTGGCGCGGAGGCGTGCCGCAGGCGGTGAGCGTGAGCGCGGTGACTGCGGTCAGGACCACCACTCGGGCGCACAGCTTGATCGTCATCATGTCCCCATCGAAGGCCGGTCTAGCGGAAGGCCGCCCGGCGCCGCCGCCCGGTCACGGGCGGCCGCTCGCCGACAGCTTGGCAACACGGTTATCCTGCGTTAGGTCACGAAGCAACGCCTATTGACGAGCCGCGCCGACGTCCGGCGTCCGGCGGACCCAGCGAGCACCCCGTTGCCATGATCCTGAACCTGTTCGGAAAACGCGGTCCGGATCCGGTCGCGGACCTTTACGTGGCGATCACCGCCGAGGCCAGGCGGCCCGACTATTTCGCCCGCATGGGCGTGCCGGACACCGTCGAGGGGCGGTTCGAACTCCTCATGCTGATGACAGGCCTCGTGCTCGCACGGCTGAACGGCGCCGGCGGCCCGCACCAGGACGAGGCCCGCCGGCTCAGCGAGGCGTTCTTCGACGACATGGACCGCACGCTGCGCGAGATCGGCGTCGGCGACCCGTCGATGCCGAAGAAGATGAAGAAGATCGCCGGCGCCTTCTTCGGCCGCACCGGCGCCTACCAGCAGGCGCTCGGCTCCGCCGATCAAGCGGCCTTGGAGCGGGCGCTCCGCCGCAATATCTATGAGGGCACGGGCGACGAGGCGTTCGAGATGATCCGCTCCGGCGGGTCCGCTCCGCCGGTGTCGGCGGACGACGTCGCGGCTCTTTCGGTCCACGTCCGCCGGATCGCCGCCGCCCTGTCGGCGACGCCCGCCGAGGCGATCGTCGCCGGGCCGTTCGCCTTTCCCGCTCCGGACCTTCCGTCCACGGACCAGACTCCATGACCCACGACCACACCCCCGCGCGGCCGCCGCGCTCACCTCTCTCCAAGCCCCAGTCGGTCACCGCGCTTCCCGCCAAGGGCACCACCGTGGTGATCGAGGCGAACGAGGCCGAGCGCGCGGCCATCGCCCGGGACATCGACATCCTGGCGGTCGACCGTCTCACCGCCACCTTCCTGGTCGCGCCCTGGCGCAAGCACGGCGTGAAGGTCACCGGCGAGGTGCGCGGCACCGTCCGGCAGGAATGCGTCGTCACCCTGGAGCCGGTCGTCGAGGAGGTGTTCGAGACGGTCGAGCTCACCTTCCTGCCGGAGAGCGAGATCGGCCCCGTCTCCGACGAGATCGAGATCGACCCGGAGGCCGCGGACCCGCCGGAGGCCCTGGAGGGCAACACGGTGGACCTCGGCGCCATCGCGGCCGAACACCTCGCGCTCGGGCTCGATCCCTACCCGAAGGCGCCCGGCGTCACCTTCGACGGCCTGATCGAGGACGACGGTTCGGCCGACGCGGTGACGCCCTTCGCGGCGCTCGCGTCGCTGAAAGGCAAGGGCGGCGGAGACGCGGGCGGCTGACGCCCTCCGCCGGCGCCCGCGAACCCATCCGGCCCGGCCGCCGTTCGGGCAGGCGACGCCGGTTCCGTTTCCGTGGAGCCACATCGGTGGCGAAACCGGCGGCGGGATGGTCCGTTGCGGCAGCTCGGCTTGTGTTTTTTCATTGTCTGGGCACCGCAACCGGGTATGGTCCGGCCGCGCCGAAGGCCGCCCGCGGGCCCGATCGGCGAAGGCATTGAGTTACGGTTTCCGATGGCCCAAGCGATGATCATTTCCGTCGACGTCATGGGGGGCGACCACGGTCCATCGGTCGTCATCCCGGGCTGCGACCTGCTCCTGTCGCGTCGTCCCGACGTGCGCTTCGCCCTGTTCGGCGACGAGGCGGTCGTCCGGCCGCTTCTCGACAAGCATCCCCGGGTCCGCGAAGCCTCCACCTTCACCCATTGCGAGGTGACGGTCGGCATGGACGAGAAGCCCAGCCAGGCGCTCCGCCACGGCCGGCGCACGTCGTCCATGTGGAAGGCCATCGAGGTCGTGAAGCGCGGCGAGGCCAATGTGGCCGTGTCCGCCGGCAACACCGGCGCGCTCATGGCCATGTCGAAGATCTGCCTGCGCGGCCTCGCCGGCATCGAGCGTCCGGCCATCGCGGCCATCTGGCCGACGCTGCGCGCCGAATCCATCGTCCTCGACGTGGGCGCCACCGTCGGGGCGGACGCCCAGCAGCTGATGGATTTCGCCGTCATGGGCGGCGCCATGGCGCGGGCGCTGTTCCAGGTGGAATCGCCCACCATCGGCCTCCTCAACATCGGCGTGGAGGAGATGAAGGGCAACGAGGAGGTGCGCGCCGCCGGCCAGCTCCTGCGCGAATCGAACCTGCCGAACCTCACCTACATGGGCTTCGTGGAGGGCGACGACATCGGCCAGGGCAAGGTGGACGTGATCGTCACCGAGGGCTTCGCCGGCAATATCGCCCTGAAGACCGCCGAGGGCACCGCCCGGCAGGTGGGCGCCTATCTGCGCGCCGCCATGAGCCGCACCCTGTTCGCCCGCATCGGCTACCTGTTCGCCCGCACCGCCTTCCAGCGCCTGCGCGACAAGATGGACCCCCGTAAGCTGAACGGCGGCGTCTTCCTGGGGCTCAACGGCATCATCATCAAATCGCACGGCGGAACCGACGCGGAAGGCTTCGCGAGCGCGCTGGACCTTGGATTCGACATGGTTCGCAACGATCTGATGGCCAAGATCAACGCGGATCTCTCCGTCTATCATCGTGGAAGGCTCGGCGTCGCCAACGTCGAACCCTGAAAGGCATCGCTCTCGTGACCGTCACCCGCTCCGTCGTCATCGGGACCGGCAGCCACCTGCCCGCCCGCGTGGTCACCAACGACGAACTCGCAACGCGCGTGGAAACCTCCGACGAGTGGATCGTCCAGCGCACCGGCATCAAGCAGCGCTACATCGCCGCGCCGGAGGAGACGACCGCGAGCCTCGCCACCGAGGCCGCCCGCAAGGCCATGGCCGCCGCCGGCGTCACCGCCGACGACATCGATCTCGTCGTGCTGGCGACCGCCACCCCGGACAACACCTTCCCGGCCACGGCCGTGGAGGTGCAGGCGCGCCTCGGCATCACCCGCGGCGCCGCCTTCGACATGCAGGCCGTCTGCAGCGGCTTCATCTTCGCCATGACGACCGCCGACAGCATGATCCGCACCGGCCTCGCCAGGCGGGCGCTGGTCATCGGGGCGGAGACCTTCTCGCGCATCCTGGACTGGAGCGACCGCACCACCTGCGTGCTCTTCGGCGACGGCGCCGGCGCCGTCGTGATGGAAGGCCGGACCGGGGAGGGGACCAACGCCGATCGCGGCGTGCTCACCTCCCACCTGCGCTCCGACGGCCGCCACAAGGAGAAGCTCTACGTGGATGGCGGCGCATCCTCCACCGGCACGGTCGGCCATCTGCGCATGGAGGGCCGCGAGGTGTTCAAGTTCGCCGTCGGCGCCGTGACCGATGTGATCGAGGACGCCTTCTTGGCCACCGGCTTCGACGGCGACAGCATCGACTGGTTCGTGCCGCACCAGGCCAACCGGCGCATCATCGAAGGATCGGCCAAGAAGCTCGGCATCGACCTCGCCAAGGTCGTCATCACGGTGGACCGGCACGGCAACACGTCGGCCGCGTCCATCCCGCTCGCCATCGACGCGGCGGTGGCCGACGGACGCATCCGCGAGGGCGATGTGGTGCTCCTGGAGGCCATGGGCGGCGGATTCACCTGGGGATCGGTGATCGTGCGCTGGTGAACCGCGGCAAATTCGCAACGGGTCCGATTCGAGTTTCCAAATATCGTTATGTGGTAACGGGTTGGCCGTTGCCCCGGTTGACCGTGACAGACCACCGGCTTAGGGTGGCGGGCTTGAGCGCCCGTGTCCAATCCGAAGCTGTGAAGGCCTGAACGTTCACCAGGGAGACAACGACCGATGGGGGGCAAGACCGTCACGCGTGCCGATCTGTGTGAAGCCGTGTACCAGAAGGTGGGGCTGTCCCGCAGCGAGTCGGCCGAGCTCGTCGAGGCTGTGCTCTCCGAGATCGCCGATTGTCTGGTCACCGGCGAGTCCGTGAAGCTGTCCTCCTTCGGCACCTTCACCGTGCGCTCCAAGACCGAGCGGATCGGTCGCAACCCGAAGACCGGCGAGGAGGTGCCCATCCTTCCCCGCCGCGTGCTGGTGTTCAAGCCGAGCAACGTGCTGAAGCTGAGGATCAACGGCGAGGACGTCACCGACGCCGTCGACTGACCGGCGGAGAAGCAGGCAGGCGCCGGCGAACCGGCGCGGCGGAGCGGCCGTCCGACCGGCCGGCTCGAACCAGACCGGACCAGACGCCCGGCGGCCCGGTTCCAAGCAAGATGGGGCGGATAGCGACCCGTGGACAAATCACCCGACGCCTTCAGGACGATCAGCGAAGTGGCGGAAGACCTGGATCTTCCCCAGCACGTGCTTCGATTCTGGGAAACGCGGTTCAGCCAGATCCGGCCCATGAAGCGGGGCGGGGGTCGTCGCTACTATCGGCCGGACGACGTCGAGCTCCTGCGCGGCATCCGCCATCTTCTCTACGGCGAGGGCTACACCATCAAGGGCGTCCAGCGCATCCTCAAGGAGCAGGGCGTGCGCTTCGTCATGGAGATCTGGCGCAATCCCGGCATGCCCATCCCGGCCGACGGCGGCGCCCGCGGCGGCGCGCCCGGGTCGCGGCGGCTGCTGCCCGCCGGGTCGGAGCCGGACGACGGGGAGGACGAGGTGGTCTACGTGTCCGAGGACGACGAGGACGCGGACGACGTGCCGCCGCCTCCCGGCCCCGCCCGCGCCGGCGAGACGCCGAAGCCCGCCCGGCCGATCGGGGACGAGCCTCTGCCCGCCGGCATCCTGCCGGACGACATGCCGCCCCGCGGCGGCTTCCGCTTCATGGAGCGGTTCCGCAGTTCGGACGTCTCCCACCCGACCGGCGCCCTCTCGCGGGAGGACATTCGCCGCCTCCAGTCCACCCTGTTCGAGCTCCTGGAGTGCAAGCGCCTCCTGGACCAGACCCGCTGATCCGGACCCGGCCCCCCTCCGGCCCTGCCGGGCCGGCCGCCCCGACCGAATGGGCGGGCTCTCCCCCGGATGGGCGGACAACCATCCGCTCGCACGGGCCGGCGGCCCCCACCCGGATCGGCCGGCGGCCCCCGCCCGGATTGGCCGCTCGCGCCCGCCCAGATCGGCCGGCCGGCCCCCGCTCGGACCGGCCGGCGCCGCGATTGCCTCTTGTCCTTCAAGGCGGAAGGGGGTAAACCCCACGCCGTGCCGGATCTCGGCGTCGGCGGTCCGTGCCCTGGTGGGGCATGACCAGGTCTCCTCTTCGGACCGACGCCCCGCCACAAGGGCTTCTTTCCGCCGGGCAGTAGCGCAGCCTGGTTAGCGCACTAGTCTGGGGGACTAGGGGTCGGAGGTTCAAATCCTCTCTGCCCGACGGAAAGAAGCCCGACGGACCTTCGCTCCGCCGCCGATCGCCGCCCGCTTCGGGCCGCGCGCACCGGCCGGCGGTTCGAACGGCCTCCGGTCGGACGAGCATCGACAAGGGTCGTCGCCAGCCATGGCGGCGGCCCTTTTTTCGTGGTCGCCTCCGGTGCTCCCCGTCGGCCCGGGAACGCGGGTCCGCCACCCCCGTCACCCGCCGCCCCGTCACCCCGTCAGTGGTAGTGCTTGGAGCGGGGCAGGCGGCTCGCAAGGTTCGACACCAGGTCCCGGACCCGGTCGTTGAACATCTGCTCGTCGCACCATTCCTTGGCGGCGACCGCCGTCCGGAACTGCTGGCCCGTCCGCGGCTCCCGATTCTCCGGCGCCAGCAGGCAGGCCCAGGTGCCGTCCTTGGTGCGCCAGATCACCACGTCGTATTCGTCACAGCGATACTCGAGGACGTCATCGCTGACCGTCTTCCATTCCATCTTCATCGGAGTGCCTCTCTCGCGATGTCGGTGGGCAAAGGAAAGGTCGCCGGCGTCGTCTCGTCGGCGACCTCTCCAAGCGCCTCGGGGCTGAAGCGCGATCGGTGATCGATCGTTCGTACTGGGCCGTAGAACGGATCTCCACCGGGTCTGTTCCGCGGATGCTGTCTTTTTCTTCCCTTTTACTGCGCCGTGAGCTCAGCCTGAAAGCCGCAGGCCGCCCGCGCCGTTTCGGAAGGTCCGGTCGGGCCGCTGGACATGCAAAAAATACCGGTGATATGTCGCATCAGTGCCGCCAACGAGGGTCTCGACGACACCGCATCCATGGTAGACGATGTCAGAATTCGCTAGTCGTCTGCCGAACTTGCCGCGTCGGATTTATGCACAAACATGTATACGCCAAGATGAGCGCGCAGCTTGTGGATAACGACATCTTAACGGGACTGCCGCACGGTGGCCGGAGGAGGAAACCGATGACCGCCGCGACCGAGATCGAATCAGAGATCCGGGTGGGGGAACCCGCCACGGCCACGCCGGCGCTTCCGCCGGCTCCGTCGGCAGCCGAGGTGCTGGCGACCGACCTTCCCGCCCCGAAGGGGCCGATGCTCACGCTCGCCCTGGTGGCGGGCGCCGCGGCCTTCTTCGCCGCCTCGGCGATCGTGATCGGCTGGATGACGGACTGACCCTCGCCAGCCCTCAACGCCGCCGACGCCGGCCCGTGACGCGCCTGAGGATGCGCGACAGTTCCTCCACCGCATAGGGCTTCTGCAGGAGTTCGAACCCGTGCCGCCCTTCCTCGGCGAGCACGTGGCTGTAGCCGCTGGTCAGCACCACCGGCAGGCCGGGATGACGCCTGCGGATCTCCCGGCCGAGTTCCACGCCGTTGATCCCGGGCATGATGACGTCGGAGAATACCACGTCGAAGTCGCCCGGCCGCTCGGCCAGGATGGCGAGCGCCTCGTTGGCGTTCGCCGCCCACGTGGTCTCGTAGCCGAGGTCCTGCAGGCTTTGGGTGGAGAAGCGGCCCACCTCGATGTTGTCCTCCACCACCAGCACCCGCCGGCCCCGGCCCATCTCCTCGCCGATCGCCTCGCCCGCGTCGGCCACCTCGTCGGTGTCGTCCGGGGCGTTCACGCGCGGCAGATAGAGGGTGAAGGTGGTGCCCTTGCCGGGCGTGCTCTCCACCGCCACGTCGCCGCCCGACTGCTTGGCGAAGCCGTAGACCTGCGAAAGGCCGAGCCCCGTGCCCTTGCCCACCTCCTTCGTGGTGTAGAAGGGCTCGAACACGTGCGGCAGCTGCTCCGGGGCCATGCCGGCGCCCGTGTCGGTCAGCGACACGCACACGAACTCGCCGTCGCCGCCCGCATGGTCGCGGATCGCCGGCATCCGGTCGACGGCGCGCACCGCGATGGCGAGCCGGCCTTCGCTATCCATGGCGTCGCGCGCGTTCACCGCCATGTTGACGAGAGCCGTCTCGAACTGGCTGACGTCCGCCTCCACGTGGCATTCCTCGCAGCCGACGTCCGTGGTGATCTCGATCCGGCTGCCGACCAGCGTCCGCAACATGTCGCTGATCGTCTCCACCCGGGCCGGCACGTTGAACACCTCCGGCTTCAGCGCCTGGCGCCGGGCGAACGCCAGAAGCTGGCCGGTCAGCTTGGCGGCGCGCTCCACGGTCTCGACGATCGCGTCCACATAACGCCGCCGCCGCTCCTCCGGCAGGTCGCGCCGGCGCAGGAAGTCCACCGACGTGCGCACGATGGTGAGGAGGTTGTTGAAGTCGTGCGCGACGCCGCCGGTCAACTGGCCGATCGCCTCCATCTTCTGCGACTGGCGCAGCGCTTCCTCGGTCCGGGCGCGCTCCTTCACCTCCTGGAGCACGCGGCTCTCCAGCGTCTCGTTCAGGTTCCGCAGCGCCTCCTCGGCCCGCTTGCGCTCGGCGATCTCCCGCTGGGAGGCCCGGTACAGGCTGGCATTGTCGATGGCGATCGCCGCCTGTCCGGCGACGCCGATCAGCAGCTGCTCGTGCTCGTGGGTGAACATCCCGGTCTTGCGGTGCCCGAAGAACAGCCCGCCGAGCACGGCCCCGGACCGGGACACGACCGGGACCGCCAGGTAGCTCCGCACCGGCAGGTGGCCTTCGGGCATGCCGCGATGGGGCGCCCTCTGGCCATAGCGCGGGTCCTTCACGATGTCGTCGGAGCGGATCACGCTTTCCCCGGTGAAGGTGGGCTTGAACACCGGCGTGTTGCGCGGCATCGGAAAGCGCGCGAAATCCTCGCGCGCCGCGCCTGCCAGGGCATAGAGCGTGTAGTGCTCCCCGGCCTCGTCGGTCACGTTATAGAAGAAGGCGCCGAAGTCCGCCCCGGCCAGCGCGGTCCCGGCGTCGACCGCCGCCTGCACCAGCTTGTCCAGGTCCAGTTCCGACGCGAGCGTCGCCCCCACCCGGTTCAGGATGGTCAGCCGCTCCGTCTCCCGCGACAGGTTCCGTTCCGCCTGGTGGCGTTCGGAGATGTCCGTGTGGACGCCCACCCATTCGGTCACGTTGCCGTCCCGGTCCAGCACGGGGATCGCCCGGACGGAGAACATCCGCCACTCGCCGTCGCGCCGCCGCACCCGGTGCTGGAATTCGAACGGAGCCCGCGTCCGCACTGCCTGCCGCCAGGCCGCGACCGTTCCCTCCACATCGTCCGGATGGACCGCTTCCGACCAGCCGTAGCCCTCGTATTTCTCGAAGGTCTGGCCGGTCAGCGCCGTCCAACCCGGCTGGTGGCCCACCATCCGGCCCTCGCCGCTATTGGTCCAGAGCACGCCCTGCAAGGCTTCCACCGCGGCGCGGAAGCGGCCCTCGCTGATCACGCGCTCCTCGTCCGCGTGGGCCCGCTCGATGGCCGAGGCGGCGAACTGGGCGAGCTGGACGATGATCGCCTCGTCCGTCTCGTCGAAGTCCCCGTCCACCTTGTCGGAGAGCTGGATCAGGCCGAGGTTGCGCCCGTCGCTGCCCACGAAGGCGGTGGCCAGCCAACCGCGCATGGGCGGGTGCTCGTTGGCGTGCCCGCCGAAGCCGCGCCAGCGCGGGTGCGCCTCCAGCTCGGCTTCTGTCATCCGCACCGTGCGATTGCCCTCGCAGACCCAGCCATAGATGCCGGACCCGTCGGGCCGGTCCGCGTAGTCGTTCCAGGCCGCATATTTGTCGGACATCGAGGTCGCGGTCACGGCCTGCGACCAGTCGGGGCCGCGCGTGATGCTGCTCACCGCTTGGTGCGCGCCGATGATGCGCCGGGCCTCGTCCGTGATCGCCTGGAGCGTCCCCTTCAGCCCGGTGGTCGACATGATCGTCCGGGCGGCATGCGCAAGCGACCGCATCTGCTCCAGGTGGCGCAGCTGGTTGCGCTCGGCCTGGAGGTGTTCCGTCCGGTCCCTCATGATCTTGAGGAAGCCGCCGGAGCCGTCCCGAAGCGTCATCAGCAGCCCGCTTGCGAAGAAGCGGTCGCCGTCCTTGCGCGCGTGCCAGCGCTCGTCTTCCGCGGTCCCGTTCCTCAGCGCCGTCGCGCGCTCCTGCTGAGGTGCGCCGGCCGCGATGTCCTCCGGCACGAAGACCATGTCGGCGCTCCGGCCCAGCATCTCGTCTTCCGACCAGCCAAGCAGCCGCCGCGCCCCCTCGTTCCAGGAGGTCACCAGGCTGTCCTTGTCCATGGTGATGATCGCATAGGCGACGGCGCTCTGGCGCAGCGCGTCCGCCACCCCCGCCTCGTGGGCATCACCGGCCGTCCTGTCCCGGCCGTCGCCTCCTTCGGATCCGATCGATGTCAAGGCGGTTTCCGAGCCCTCCAGCCGTGGTCGTCAACGCGGTTCGATCAGCGGGGTTTCCCGGCATGCGCAATATCCCGGGCGACGTGCGGCAGCACCGACGTGCCATAAGCCTCGATGAAAGCGTCCTGGTTCCGCCCGAGCGCGTGCACCTGCAACTCGTCCGCCCCGAGGGCGGCGAACTCGGACAGCCAGTCCACATGTTGCTGGGCGCTCGCCGACACCAGATAGGACGAGCGCACGTCCTCCGGCCGCACGAAGCGGGTGGCGAGATCGAAATCGGCGGGCCGGCGCAGCTCCCAGTTCACGTCGCCGCCGATGATGTTCGGCGCCCACTGCTGGTGCGCCTCGCGCAGGGCCTCGTCCTCGGTCGCGCCCCAGGACACCGCCATCTGGATCATGATCGGCTTGCCCTCGCCGCCGCCGCGCCGGAAGGCGTCCATCACCTTGCGCAGCTGATCCGGCTCGGCGTGCACGGTGATCATCCCGTCCGCCCAGCTCCCCAGCCATTCGGCCGTCGCCTCCGAGACCGCCGCGCCGATCAGCTTCGGCGGCCGCGCCGGCCGGGTGTAGAGCTTCGCCTCGATGCAGGTGATCCGGCCCCGGTGCGTCACCGTCTCGCCCGCCAGAAGCGCGCGGATCACGTCCACGCACTCGCGCAGCCGGGCGTTCCGCTCCGCCTTCTCCGGCCAGGGCAGGCCGGTGATCGCCTCGTTGATGGCCTCGCCGCTGCCGAGCGCCAGCCACAGCCGGTCGGGAAACATCTCCAGAAGCGTCGCGGCGCCCTGGGCGATGATGGCCGGGTGATAGCGCCAGCCCGGCGCCGAGATGATGCCGAACGGCAGTCGCGTCGCCTGCATGGCCGCGCCGAGCCACGACCACGCGAACCCGGACTGCCCCTGCCGGTCGCTCCACGGGTGGAAATGGTCCGACGACATGGCGCAGTCGAACCCGGCTTCCTCCGCCATCGTGACCCAGCGCAGAAGGTTGCTCGGGGCGAACTGCTCGTGCGAGGCGTGATAGCCGATGCGGACCATGGGATGCGCTCTCCTGACCGGGAGCGACCGCAACCCGGTCCCGCCGGCCTGTGTTCCGGCTCGCGGCGATCACTACAAATTTCCGTTCACCCCGCGAACTTTGTCGATCGCTCCGGGGTTTGAGGAAGCCGTTCACCAAGAGGCTTCCCATGACCGCCCCGTCCCGCCGTCTGCCTGTCGTCGCCACCCTCGCCAGGCGCGAGGTCCGCCGGGGCGGGGAGGGGGCGGGCGGTCCCGTCCGGGCGGTCGCGCCGGTTCCGACGGTCTGAGAGGGGCGACGATGACGGACGCCACCTCCCGCCCGGTTCCCCGCGCCACCTACCGCTTCCAGTTCAACGCCGACTTCGGCTTCGCCGCGGCCGCCGCCGTGGTGCCCTACGTGGCGAGGCTCGGCGTCAGCCACGTCTACGCCTCGCCCTTCCTGAAGGCCCGTCCCGGCAGCACCCACGGCTACGACATCGTGGACCACGGCCGGCTCAATCCCGAGCTCGGGTCCGACGCCGACTTCGAGACCTTCGTGTCGGCGCTCCGGGACAACGGCCTCGGCCTCATCCTTGACTTCGTGCCCAACCACATGGGCGTCGGCGGCGCCGACAATCCGTTCTGGCTCGACGTCCTGGAATGGGGCCGCGCCTCCGACTACGCCGGCTGGTTCGACATCGACTGGCACCCGGAAGCGCCGCACCTGGAGCGCAAGGTGCTGATCCCCGTGCTCGGCGACCACTACGGCAAGGTCCTGGAGGCCGGCGACCTGGACCTTCGCTTCGACCCGGAGGACGGCGCCTTCGCGGTCTGGGCCTACGGCACCCACAAGCTGCCGATCCATCCGGTCTGCTACGCCCGGGTCCTCCACACCTGCCACGCCGCCCTGGAGCGGCTCGGCGACGCCTTCTCGCACCTGGAGGCCTACCGGCCGCACGAGCGGCGGCGGGTGGCGGAGCTGAAGGCGGAACTCGCCGACCGCGCCCGCGATCCGGCCCTCCGGTCCGCCATCGACAAGGCGCTCGCCCGCTATCGCGGCACGGCGGGCGACCTTGAGAGCTGGTCCCGCCTCGACCGCCTGATCCAGGACCAGAGCTGGCGCGTCGCCTTCTTCCGGGTGGCGGCGGACGACATCAACTACCGCCGCTTCTTCAACGTCAACGAGCTCGCCGGCGTGCGCATCGAACACCAGGAGCTGTTCGAGCACGCCCACCGGCTGGTGTTCGACCTGATCGACCGAGGCATCCTCGATGGCCTCAGGATCGACCACATCGACGGCCTCCTCGACCCGAAGACCTATTGCCATCGCCTCCGCGAGAGGGCGCCGAAACCCATCTACCTCGTGGTGGAGAAGATCCTCGCCGAGCACGAGCCGCTCCGGCCCGACTGGGACGTGGACGGCACCACCGGCTACGAGGTCACCAACCTCCTCACCGGCGTCCTCACGGACCCGGCCGGCGAGCGGACCCTGACGGAGAGCTACCGCGCCTTCACCGGCCAGACCCAGTCCTTCCCGGCCATCGTGCGCGCGTCGAAGCTCGCCATCATGGACAACGAGATGGCCGGCGAGCTCAACACGCTCGCCCGCGACGCCGCCCGGATCGCCCGCTCCAACCCGCGCACCGCCGACTTCACCCAGAACGTGCTCCGCCGCGCCCTGAAGGAGATCGTGGCGGCCTTCAAGGTCTACCGCACCTACGTGGACGCGGACGGCGCGTCCGCGGAGGACCTCGCCGAGCTCGGCGGCGCGATCGAGCAGGCCCGCGTCAAGGCGTCCGCCATCGACCCGTCCGTGTTCGACTTCCTGGAGAGCATCCTCAGCGTCCGGGCGACCGCCGAGCCCGGCAGCGGCTTCAGCCACCAGGAGGTGCTGCGGCTCGCCATGCGCTTCCAGCAGTACACCGGCCCGGTCATGGCCAAGGGCCTGGAGGACACCGCCTTCTACCGCTATAACCGCTTCGTCGCCGCCAACGAGGTCGGCGGCGAGCCGGAGACGATCTCCACCTCGGTCGAGGCCTTCCACAGGGCCAACCTGGAGCGGCTGGAGCGCACGCCCGCCGCCATGCTGACCACCTCGACCCACGACACCAAGCGCGGCGAGGACACGCGCGCCCGTCTCGCCGTCCTCTCCGAGATGGCGGACGCCTATGCGGACGCCGTCCGGGGCTGGTCGGAGACCCTCGCCGGGGACGGTGCGCCGGGCTTCGACCGAAACGACGAATACCTCCTCTACCAGCTCCTCGTCGGCGCCTGGCCGGCCGACCTCGGCTTCGGCGACGCGGAGGGACTCGCCGGGTTCCGCGAGCGCATCTCCGGCGCCATGCTGAAGTCGATCCGCGAGGCCAAGACCCGCACCAACTGGTCGCGCCCGAACGCCGACTACGAGGGCGCCCTCCAGGCCTTCATCGACCGGGCGTTCGCGTCGGAGGCCTTCCAGGAAAGCTTCCTCGCCTTCCACACCCGCGTGGCCGAGCTCGGCGCGTGCAATTCGCTCGCCCAGGCGGTCCTGAAGCTCACCGTCCCCGGCGTGCCCGACATCTACCAGGGCGCCGAGCACTGGGAGCTCAGCCTCGTCGACCCGGACAACCGCCGCCCGGTGGACTATGCCCTCCGGCAGGCCATCCTGGAGCGGGACGGCGTCTCCCTCGATCCCGCCGCGCTCCGCAACGGCACAGCCAAGACGGTCGCGATCGCCCGCCTTCTCGCGGCCCGCCGGGCGCGCCCGGCGCTGTTCGCCAGCGGCAGCTACGAGCCGATCGACACCGGCACCGACCAGGTGGTCGGCTTCCAGCGGGTGCTCGGCGCCGACCGGCTCACGGTCCTCGTCCGCCGCTTCCCGTCGAAGCCGCTGCCGACCCTGTCGATCGGCCTCGATGCGGCCACCGCGCACGACCTCGTGCGTGCCGCCGCCGTGGACCTCTCCGGCGGCCGCCTCGCCGCGCTTCTCGGCGAGCTCCCGGCGCTCGTGCTCCACGACGGGCCCATGCCGATCGCCTGACCTCCCGCGCACCGGACCGGCGCGACCCCGCCGGCTCCGGACCCGCCGTCCTCTCCATCCCTCGGGAGACGTTCATGACCGCCTCAGACCCGATCGCCCGCGCCCATGCCATGCCCTTCGGCTCCGTCATTATGGGCGACCAGGTGGCGCTCCGGCTCTGGGCACCGCTCGCCGACGCCGTTTCCGTGGAGCTCGACGGCGGCGAGCCCGTCCCCATGGACCCCATGGACGACGGCTGGTTCGAGGCCCGCGTGCCCGGCGCCGCCGGCCTTCGCTACCGCTTCGTCCTGCCGGACGGCACCCGCGTCCCCGATCCCGCCTCGCGCTTCCAGCCGGACGATGTCCTCGGACCGTCGGAGGTGGTCGACCCGCATGCCTACCGCTGGTCCGACGGCGCCTGGCAGGGCCGGCCCTGGCGGGAGGCGGTGATCTACGAACTCCACGTCGGCACGTTCACGCCGGAGGGCACGTTCCGCGCCGCGATCGACCGCCTCGACCATCTGGTCGACCTCGGCGTCACCGCCATCGAGCTGATGCCGGTCGGCGACTTCGGCGGCGACCGCAACTGGGGCTATGACGGGGTGCTGCCCTACGCGCCCGACAGCGCCTACGGCCGCCCGGACGACCTGAAGGCCCTCGTGGACGCCGCCCACCGGCGCGGCCTGATGGTCTTCCTCGACGTCATCTACAACCACTTCGGTCCGGAGGGGAATTTCCTGCCCCTCTACGCGCCCGTCTTCACCGACCGCCACAAGACCCCCTGGGGCGCCGGCATCAACTACGACGACGAGGGCAGCCGCTGGATCCGCGAGTTCGTGATCCACAACACCCTCTACTGGATCGAGGAATTCCACCTGGACGGCCTGCGCCTCGACGCCGTCCACGGCATCGTGGACGACAGCCCCAGGCACCTTCTCGACGAACTCGCCGAGCGCATCCGCGCCGCCGTCCCGGACCGGCCGGTCCACCTCGTCCTGGAGAACGAGGAGAACGAGGCCGAGCGCCTCGCCCGGCGGGACGACGATCCGGTCACGTACACCGCCCAGTGGAACGACGACGTCCACCACGTCCTCCACACCGCCGCCACCGGCGAGAACGCTGGCTACTACGCCGACTATCGCGGCAAGACCGATCTCCTCGGTCGCGCGCTCGCGGAGGGCTTCGCCTACCAGGGCGAGGAGATGCCCTATCGCGGCTCCGCTCGCGGCGAGCCGAGCGGGCACCTGCCGCCCACCGCCTTCGTGGCCTTCCTGCAGAACCACGACCAGATCGGCAACCGCGCCTTCGGCGACCGCATCACCGACAAGACGCCCGCCGAAGCCGTCCGGGCCGCCGCCTGCGTCTGCCTGCTGTCGCCCCAGGTGCCGCTGCTCTTCATGGGCGAGGAGTGGGCCGCCCGCCAGCCGTTCCCCTTCTTCGTCGGCTTCGAAGGCGACCTCGCCGACGCCGTCCGCGAGGGCCGCCGGTCCGAGTTCGCCCGCTTTCCGGAGTTCCAGGATCCCGAGCAGCGCGAGCGCATCCCGGACCCGGTCGCCGAGGCGACCTTCCGGTCGGCGAAGCTCGACTGGTCGGATCTCGACAGGGAGCCGCACAAGGGCTGGCACGACTGGTACCGCCGCGTCCTCGCCGTCCGCCACGCCGAGGTGGTGCCCCGGCTCGCCGGCCTGGACGGTCACGGCGCCGCCTACGAGATCGTCGCCGACGGCGCCGTCGCGGTCCGCTGGCGGCTCGGCGACGGCTCCACGCTCCACCTCCACTGCAACCTCTCGCCCGCCGAGGCCGCCGGCTTCCCGGAGCAGCCGGGCGAGGTGATCTGGCGGGAGGGCAGGGCGGATGGGCCGGACGGCGTGCTCGGCCCCTGGTCGGTCCGCTGGAGCGTGTCGCAAGCCGGTTGAACCCACGCCCGCGTCCCCGCCCGCCTCAGCGGGTGGGGAACCGCCCGGCCCGGTGGTACCGCTCCACCGCCACCAGCCCCCAGATCAGCCCGAAGGCCAGATACATGTGCCGCCAGTGGTCGGTGTCGATGATCCAGCCGACCAGGAGATGCAGCACGAATGAGACCAGCACGCACTGGGCGAACGGTTGCCACGGCCGCGGCTGGAAGGCCAGCGGCAGGCCCTTGACGAGCGTCATGGCCACCAGCGTCACATAGGCCGAGAAGCCGAGCCAGCCGTATTCCAGGATGCTCTTCAGGTAGGTGTTGTGGGTCGCCTCCACGAAGGCGAGCGGAAACTCGTACGGACCGATCCCGAGCGGATGCTCCGCCGAAAGGGCGAACCCCACCCAGTGGCGGGCGAACCGGCCGAGTTCCGCGCCGGTCTTGGCGTCATAGTCCTGCACCAGCTTGGCGCGCTGGACGAGGAGGTCCGACACCGCCGGGATCGACATCGCCACCGCGACGAGAACCGCCGCCGCCGCGATCCCCGCCGCGCCGAGCCCGATCAGCCGCAGCCGCGCCCGGTTGGTCGTGGCGGTGGCCGACACGACGGCGGCGAGGAGCGGCAGGCCGAACGCCAGCATCGCCCAGGCGGCCCGCGAGAAGCTGAGGAAGATCCCGATCGCCAGCACGGCGAGCATCGCGAGGGCGCCTAGGTTGCGCGCGAGCGGCGCCGTCATGATCCGCCGCGCGAGGATGAGGGCGGGCAGGAGCAGGAAGGGCCCGAACACGTTCGGGTCCTGAAAGGTCGCCTTGGCGCGGCCGTAGAGCAGGAACTGGTCCGATCCGGGCAGCAGGCGGAAATAGCCCAGGATGCCGATCGCCGACACCAGCACGGCCGTTCCCACATAGGTCCGCTCGATCACCCGGATCCGGCGCCAATCCTCCGCCACGAGGGCCGCGAACCAGACGGACGTCAGCCCCAGGAACAGGCTCACCGCCATGTAGAGCAGGCCGTCGGAGAACTTCTCCGGCCGGATCTGGGTCACCGACAGGAAGCCGCCGGCATTGTAGACGAGGACGAGCGCGAGAAGCGGCGCGAACGCCCCGCGCAGCTTCAGCCCGCCGAGGAAATAGAGCGGGATCAGCAGCGCCAGCGCCAGTTCGTAGGGCGCCGGCTCCACGATCACGAACCCGCCGAGGAAGACCGCGAACCACAGCCCGCCGTCCCTCAGAGCCTTCACCGACACGAGCCCGTAGGCGGACGGGGCGGACGAAGCGATCGCCGACATGCGTATGCGTCCCTCTCCGCCGTCGCTGGATCACCCGGCCCGCGGGCCCGGTATGGTGGCCCGTCAGTAGGCGTTGTCCTGGTTGAAGATGCGGATCGGCGTCAGCGCCAGGATGTAGAGATCGAACAGCACCGACCAGTTCTCGATGTAGTGGAGGTCGTAGTCCACGCGGGCGCGGATCTTCTCCGGGGCGTCGATCTCGCCGCGCAGGCCGTTCACCTGCGCCCAGCCGGTCACGCCGGGCTTCACCCGGTGGCGGGCGAAATAGCCGTCCACCACCTCCTCCCAGAGCTGGTCGTGGGTGTGGGCGTTCACCGCGTGGGGCCGCGGCCCCACCAGCGACAGGTCGCCCCGCAGCACGTTGAAGAGCTGCGGCAGCTCGTCGAGCGAGGTCTTGCGGATGATCCGGCCCACGCGCGTCACCCGCGGGTCGTCCCGGGTCACCACCTTCTTGGCGGCCGGGTCCGCCATGTCGGCGAACATGGAGCGGAACTTCCACACCGAGACCACCTCGTTGTTGAAGCCGTAGCGCTTCTGGCGGAACAGCACCGGGCCGCGCGAGTCCCACTTCACCGCCGCCGCCACCGCCAGGAACACCGGCGACAGCGCCACGATGGCGAGGCTCGCGATCGTCACGTCGAACACCCGCTTCACGATGCTGTCCCAGCCGCTGATCGGCTTGTCGAACACGTCGAGGAGCGGCACGCCGCCGATGTAGGAATAGCTGCGCGGCCGAAGCCGCAGGCGGTTGGCGTGGGCGCTCAGGCGGATGTCCACCGGCAGCACCCAGAGCTTCTTCAGCATCTGGAGGAGGCGCGTCTCCGCCGTCATCGGGATCGACACGATCACCAGGTCCACCGTCGCCGTGCGGGCGAACTCCACGAGGTCGTCCAGGGTGCCGAGCTTCGGATGGCCCGCCTGGCTCTCCGGGCTCCGGTCGTCCGCCCGGTCGTCGAAGATGCCGAGGATGGACACCTCGTTGGCGGCGGTGCGCTCCAGCGCCTCGATCAGCGCCTCCGCGTTCGGGCCGCCGCCCACCAGCACCGTCCGCCGCTGCAGCCGGCCTTCCGCCGTCAGCTGGTGGATGGCGGCCGAGACCGTCAGCGTGCTCGCGCCGAGCGTCGCCGCGCCCGTCAGGAACCACACCGCGAAGCCCCCGTGGGCCTCCGATCCGGTGCCGAGCAGCACCAGCAGCACCGCCGCGAACGCGATCGTCCAGGCCGCCAACGCCCGGGCGAGGCGCACCACCGGCCGGCGCAGCACGGCCAGTTCGTAGCCGCCCGCGATCCGGCTCGCCAGCACGGCCACCAGCGCCACGACCGTCACCACCGGCACGCGCCAGAGGCCGAGGTCGAGGCCTGCGCCGCCGGAGACCGCCAGGGTGGCGGCGAGCAGCGCCATCGCCTCGGCGGCGACCGCGACGCCGGTGACCACCGGGTGCGGGATCATCCGCTCGCGGGTTTCCGCCGCCCGGGTCCTGGCAAGCTCGCGGGCCGTGCGCTCCGAAGGTTCGGACGGGACCGCCCCGGCGGCGTCGAGGTGGGCGTGGTGGGACAGGCTTGTCATCTGGTCTCGCATTCCGAGGAGGCCGATCCGTTCACGATCGACGATCAAGATTGCCCTGGGCTGGCGAACGGGCGTCCCGCCCCGCCGGGAATCGACACCCCGCCCGGCAGCGCCTGTCCGCCGGAAGCGGCCGCGCCGCCGATCAGCGCGCCGCCGGTTGCCGGTTCGCCGGCGGTCGACCGGCGGCGGGCGTCCGCCAGCTCGGTGTAGAAGTCCTCGATGTCCGCCGACATCCGCTCCAGCGAGAAGCGCCCGGCGAGGTCGCGGCCGAACGCGGCCGCCTCGTCCCGGGCCGCCGTCTCGTTCCAGAGCGTGCGACTGATCGCGGCCGCGAGGGCAGGGGCGTCGCCCGGCTGCACCAGGGCGCCGGACCGGTCGCCGAAGATCTCCGGGATGCCGCCCACCCGGGTGGCGATCAGCGGGATCCGGGCGGCGATCGCCTCCAGCACCACATAGGGCATGGACTCCGCGAGGCTCGGCACCACCAGCACGCGGCCCTCCGCGAGCGCCTGCCGCGTCGGCAGCGGGTCCTTGAAGGTCACCCGGTTGTCGAAGCCGAGATCCCGCACCGTCCGCTCGTAGGCGGGCCGGTCCGGCCCGTCGCCGAGGAAGCGCACGGTCGGCGTGAGGTCATAGTCCTCGGCGAGGATCTTCAGGCTCTCGATGAGAACCTGCGGCCCCTTCAGGTCGCGCATCACGCCCATGTAGAGGAGGTCCGCCGCCCCCTCCACGGCCGTCACCGGCTCGTATTCCTCCGGCTTCAGCCCGTTCAGCACGCGCCGGACCGGCCGCTCCGGCCAGCTCACCTTGTCGCGGTAGCTGGTCTCCTCGTAGCCGGACACGAACACGAACCCGTCGGTCACGTTCTCCAGCATGCGCTCCAGGGTGAAGTAGGCGCGGCCCTCCCGGGTGCCGGCGTCGAAGTGCAGGCTGCCGCCGTGGGGGCAGTAGACCCGGAGCACGCGTCGCCCGAAGAAGCGCAGCGCCGTCCCGATCAGCCGCGCGTAGGCGCCGCCCTTCGCGCCGTGCCCGTGCAGCACGTCCAGCTCCAGCCCGCGCAGATGCGACAGCAGCCGGATCGTCGCCCGCACGTCGTCGGCCGAGACGCGCCGCTCCATCGGGAAGCGCCGCACGCCGAACGTCAGGCGCGGCGCGAGGTCGGCGATCACGCCGGCCTCGAACGCTCCTCCGGTGACGCTGTCGCAGATGATCCCCACCTGGTGGCCCGCCGCCTCCTGGGCGGTGGCGAGGTCCACGATGTGGCGGAAGATGCCGCCCACCGGGGAGCGGACGCAGTGAATGATGCGGAGAGGCTTGGGTCCGGGCATGAGCGGCGCATTCCATCGCGCTCCCGCTTCGATCGGGAGCTGATCTGCCCGCACATTGCCTCCGCACATGGAGCCAAGCGGTTAAATCCGTTGGCTTTTTCGCGCTAGGCTTACAAACATATGAACTTCAATATTAGAGACTCTCGCCCGTCGAAAACCATCAGATCAGGCGCTGGCGCACGCGCAGCACGTCGCCGGGGCGGACGGCGGCGGAGAGCGGCACGAGGCCGGTCATCACCTTGCCGTTCATCTGCCGGGTGATCTCCACCACGTCCTCCGAAGCGCGCGGCGTGAAGCCGCCCGCGATGGCGACGGCCGTCTGCACGGTGAGGCCGGTCACGTACACGTACTGCCCCGGCGCCCGCACCTCGCCCATGATGAAGAACGGCCGGTAGGTGTCCACCTCCACCGAGACGTCCGGGTCGCGCAGGAAGCCCTTCTTGAGGGCGCCGGCGATCGCGCCGCCCAGCTCCTGCGTGGTGCGGCCGCGCGCCCCCACCGGGCCGATCAGCGGCAGCGTCACGTGGCCCGCCTGGTCGACCGCGTAGGTGTTCGTCAGCGACGGCTGCTCGAACACGGTGATGCGCAGCCGGTCGCCGCTGTCCAGCCGGTAGGGCTCCGTCAGCGCGCTCACCAGCACCGGCCCGGGCAGCGGCTCGGACGAGCGGCAGCCCGCCAGCGAGGCGGCCATCAGGGTCAGGAAGGTGCGCCGATGCATGAGGCCGTTCACCCGTCGGAATGTTTTCGGCACCCTAGGCGGACATGGTTAACGAAGCGGAAACCGGCCCGCCCGCGGGGGTCCGTCCGTCAAGCTTCGTTAAGCCGGTCACCCCAATCCGACGGATGGTCTTAACAGAATGGAAACCATGTCGGCCGACACTCGCCTCACTCAGCGTACCCGAGGCATGTGTGATGATCGGTTCGACGGACGGACGGCCTGAGTTCGAGGACGACGTGGCCCTGGATCTTCCCGGGGTCCTCAAGGCCGTCTGGCGTCGCCGCCTGATGGTGGCGCTCACCACGGCCGTGTTCGGCCTCGGCACCTTCGCGACCCTCTCCGTCACGCCGCCGAGCTATCGCGCCGAGACCAAGATCCTCGTGGAGAACCGCGAGGTCGACCTGCGCCGCGACGGCTCCGCCGTCCCCGACAAGGCGGTCATCGACAAGGAGACGGTGGCGAGCCAGGTCCAGCTCCTCACCTCCCGCGATCTCGTCCGCCGGGTCGCCGAGAAGCACCGGCTCGCCGAGCGCGACGAGTTCGACGGCACCCGCCCGTCGCTCGTCTCCCGGGCGCTCGTCGCCGTCGGCCTCGGCAGCGACCCGATGCGCGTGTCCCCGGAGGAGCGCGTCCTCGACGCCTTCATGGAGCACACCGAGGTCTACCAGGTGGACGGCTCGCGCGTGCTCGTCATCCGCTTCGCGTCGGAGGACCGGGCGCTCGCCGCCGACGTCGCCAACTCCATCGCCGAGGAGTACATGGCGCTCCAGGGCGAGGCCAAGCGGCGCACCAGCGAGGACCAGACCCGCTGGCTCGGCGAGGAGATCGAGCGGCTGCGCGTCAAGGTCCGCGAGGCGGAGGAGGGCATCGAGGCCTACCGCACCGGCAAGGACCTGTTCGTCGGCGAGAACAACGCCACGCTCACCCGCCAGCAGATCACCGACCTCACCAACAGCCTGTCGGCCGCCCGCGCCGCCAAGGCGGAGGCCGACAGCCGCGCCCGCCAGCTGAAGAGCCTCCTCGATCGCCAGTCCAGCCTGGACAACGCCGCCGACGTCCTCGACAGCGACACCTACCGCTCGCTCCGCGCCCGCGAGATCGCGCTCCGCAACCGCCTGTCGGAACTGTCCGTCACCCTGCTGCCCGGCCACCCGCAGGTGCGCGCCGTCCAGTCGCAGATCGCCGACATCACCGTCCAGCAGACCGCCGAGGCCCGCCGCGTCCTCGCGTCCCTGCAGAACGACGCGCGCATCGCCGACGCCCGCGTCGCCTCCCTCACCACCGAGCTCGACGCCCTCAAGGGCGCCTCCGCCGTCGACGCCGAGAGCGAGGTCCAGCTCCGCGCCCTGGAGCGCGAGGCCGCCTCCCAGCGCGACCTTCTCTCCGGCCTCCTGGTGCGCTACCGCGAGGCGGTGGCCCGCCAGGGCGCGGCCGTGCTGCCGGCGGACGCGCGGGTCATCTCCCGCGCCTCCATGCCGGCCGAGCCCACCTTCCCGAAGGTCGGCCCGCTCACCCTGATGGCGACGGTCGCCGGCTTCCTCCTCGCCATCGCGTGGATCGTCACCGGCGAGTTCCTCGGCGGCCGCGCGCTCCGCCGCATCCCGGTCAACGTGGGCGGCCCGATCTCCCGCGAGGCGGCCGCCGAGGCCATCCGCGACCTCGAGGCCGCCTCCCGCGAGCCCGGCGCCCATGCGCCGGAGACCGCGCCCGCCTTCCACCCCGTCGAGGTGCCGGAGGTGGTGCCCGACCCGCTCGTCATCTCCGCCGCCGACCTGGAGCCCACCGACGACCCGCGCGTCATGCGCTTTCGCGCCGCCGTCGGCCGCGCCGCCGCCGCCCGCGCGCCCCACCGGGCCCGGTCCCACGAACCCGCCGGTCCGGACGCCGCCGACCTCCACACCGTGCTCGTCAGCGAGGGCACCAGCCGCGTGGTCGTCACCGGCGCCACCAGCGCCGACGCCGTGGAGCGCGTGGTCGCCGACTTCGCCCGCCTCGCTACCGCCGAGGGCGCCCGCGTGGTGGTGGTCGACACCGTGCCCGGCCACGCCGGCGCCGACGGCCCCGGCCTGTCCGACCTCATCACCGGCGCGTCCGCGTTCGACGACATCATCCGCCGCAACCCGCTCACCCGCGCCCACGAGATCGGCGTCGGCACCCGCCCGCTCCACCCGGAGGAGCTCGCCGGCGAGGAGATCGACACCGTGCTGACGGCGCTCGCCCACACCTACGACGTGGTCGTCCTCGACCTCGGCCTCATCGAGCCGGATCCCCTCTGGTTCTCCCTCATCGCCACCGCCGACCACACCATCCTGGTCGGCGACGCGACCGATCCGGACGTCCTCCGGATCCACGACCTGATGGTCGAAGGCGGCATCGCGCCGGTGTCGATCATCCCCCTGTCCGACGCCACCCTCCACGCCGCCGCCTGAAGGCCCGCCGGACACGAAAGAGACAAGACCCGCCTACGCAGCCGATATTTAAGAGAGTGAGACGAATGGAGCGCCCGCTGGTCGTTTGACCGGCGGGCGTTTTTCTGTGGAGGACCACTTCTGACAGCAAGTTGCCCTTGTGCGCCACTTTGTCGCTATTACATTCCACTGGACACCACTCAATCGAGGCGCTTGCTGATGTCTACTCAAGGAGGGCGGAAACCGCCCCAGGTTCCGCTTTCCGGCCTTTTCGGCACTTCCATCAATACCGTGCCCGGCGTTCCGCCAACGCCGTCGACGGAGCTCGTTGAGTCGATCAGGCGGCGTGGGTCGTGGAACGAGCGATTCAGACATTGGGAGCGCCCCGAGAGCACGACCGAGACGAAACGGATCGAGCGCGCCCGCAATATGGTCCAGGAGGCACTAGCAAATAACGAGTGGCTCAACCGCGAAGGCTGTCGGCTTGCGCAACAGGGCAGCTTCACGAATCGCACTAACACTCGAGGCGAAAGCGACATCGACCTCCGCGTCCAGCATCCCAGTCTGGTGATCAGGTACGGCGATGGTGTCAACACCGACTTGGCATACAACGCAATGGCCTACTACGACACGGGACGCCCGTTCCAATCCATTCTTGCCGAAATGAGGAAGCACATCGTAACCGACTTGGTTGGGTCATTCGGACGGGCGGCTGTTGACGACACCGGCAAAAGAGCGATCCGCGTTAATGGCCTTGAGGGCAGCAGGGCGGAAGTAGACGTGGTTCCCGCCTTCACCCTCCACTTCATACGCCGGGGCTTTTCGTTGATGCAACCATACATTACAACCGAGGGCGTTGGTCTGTTAAACCCACCGGCGGACTGGACCTTCAATTTTCCCGATCTCCACATCGCCAACGGCCGGTCCAAGCGCCAGCGCACCGGTCTGCAGTTCAAGCGCGTCGTTCGCATCATCAAGCGTATGCAGTCGGACATGATGGCCTACGAAGCCACCGATAAGCGAGTGCCATCGTTCCTGATCGAGTGCCTGGTCCATTCCGTCGAGGACGGTTTTTTCAACGTCGAAGATGATGACCGCTACGGGCGCGTCAAACGGGTGCTCGAGCGCATCGCTTATCTGATTAATGGGGAGGCACATACCTTCCGGTTGCTCGAAATAAACGACGTGAAACTTTTGTTTGGCTCTCATCAAGGGTGGCGCTTGCAGGACGCGCAGGAATTTGTCGCTTCGGCCTTAGCTCATCTGGGCGACGCTTAATGTGGCATCTGCTTTCGGCGCGTTTGCAAGTAATAATCGTCGGGGCGGCAACCATAGTGGTTGTCTACGGCATCAATGCCCTAATGACGCATTTGACTGAGAAGCACGCGGGCTTTTGGAACTATTTGTCGCTGGCGGCAACAATTATCACCACCGGTCTGGTGATTGCCGCCCAGTTTTTATGGTTTAAGCTCGTCAGCTGGGTACCATGGTTACAGACTAAGACTTTTCCGAACCTTAACGGGACGTGGAACGGTTTTATGCACTCGACTTACAAGGTCCCCGGGACCGGCGAGGCGTGGCCTCCGATCTTGACGACAATCACGATTCGCCAAACACTTTTCTCGATCAGCGTCACTATGAAATCGGGTGAATCGACGTCGTACTCGAGTCGGGAGACGCTTGAGGCGGATTACGCGAACAAGCGATTCCGGGTTTGGTACAGTTACTCGAACGAGCCCAAGGCGGCGGTCCGGGATCGCAGCGCTCCCCACAATGGCGTCGCCTTCCTGGAAATTGACTGGGACGACAACCAGAACAGGCTTGTTGGTCGCTACTACAATGATCGGGGATCGAGCGGCGATATGAATATAGAGCGAGCAAACAGGACGTAATCGGCTTCGTCTACTCCGGATGCGCTTCGAGATAGAGCTCGTTATTAGCTGGAGGTCTAGCGGGCACCAGGGTCAACGTCTGAACTCTTGAACTTTATACTACTACCGTCGCATTGTTGAGTTATCGGAGCGCCGCAGCTGCCGGAACTTCGCCGGCAGCCAGCGCTGCTGGCAGCGTAACGAGTGCAGTACCACGATTGCCCTCCGCCTAGGCCAATAGGGCAGGATCGGTGACCGCTCCTGGCGCATCGATCACTTCCAAAATCCCCGCCTAACCCTTTGCACCCACCCGTACACCCCCGGGTGCCGCCCCAGCCACGCCCTCGCGCGGCGCTTGGCCTCCACCGCGCCCAGCGCCATGGCGCCGAGGGTCGTCAGGGGCACGGCGGTGTCGTGGAGCGGGGTTTCCTCGTCGATCCACGAGCGCTTGTAGCGCGCGTCGCCGATGCCGAAGTCGAACAGGGCGAAGCCGCGGGCGGCGGCGTCCTCGATCAGGTGGTGGTTGATGAAGTCGCCGGGGCTGAGGTGGGCGTGCTCGTCGAGCTCGACCGAGTTCATCATGCCGTGGAGCGCCGGCCCGTGGGCGGCCACGAAGAAGGTGGCGCGCAGGGTGCCGGCCGTCTCCAGGAGGTAGACGTCGAAGAGGCCGCGGTCGGTCGTAAAGGCGCGGTCGATCAGGCTGTGGAACCAGGGCAGGGTGCCGGGGGCCGCGAACACGTCGGGCAGGCCCTGGTCGGCGAAGCGCGCCGCCTTCTGCTGGGCGAAGGCGTCGAGCGCCCGGTGCGCCTCCCCGGCGTCGGCGGCGCGGCGCACGGTGGCGCCGCCCAGCGGCTCGTAGCCGCGCGCCTGCTGGCGCAGCCGCTTGCGCTTCTTCGCGCCGTTGTGGCGGGCGAGCACCGCCTCGAAGCCGTCCGTCAGGTCCACCCGGTAGGTGGCGTGGGCGGACCGGCGCGAGGCGCCGTCCACGAACGGGTTGGGGCGCCCGTCCAGGTGCTCCGGCAGGCCGGTCAGGTGCACGAGGTCCACGCCCGCGCCCCGGTCGGCGAGGGCGCTGAGCGCCGCCCGCGCGTCCGCCGCCGTCAGGGCGGAGAGGGCGGCCGGGTGGATCAGCGCCGTGTTCACCGTGGCGTGGCTGCCGCCCGGAAAGCGCGCCACCGTCACCGGCCCGGCGCGGGTCACCGCCAGCGGCAGCACGAAGGCGGGGCCGTCCGGCCGGTGGGCGGTCAGCACCAGCGGCGCGGCCTTCTGGTGCCGGCCGAGGGTGTCGAACCAGGCCGCCACCATGTCGAACCGCTGGAAGGGCGCGCCGCCGCACGCCGCCTCCACGGTGCGCCACGCCGGCTCGGCCGTGTCCAGCGCCCGGTGGATCGTCACCGTCAGGGGGGAGGGGGCCGCCGCCGCCGTCTCGTCCGGCGTCCACGGGATGTGAGTGGCGACCATCGGGTCCGCGCTCCGGTCATATGGAATGATCGGAATATGTTACGCGCGCGATCTCAACAGTCCGTTGCGGCCCGTCAGGCCTTGGGGGCCGGGTCGCGCCGGCCGATCAGCCAGATCAGGAAGGCGGCGGGCGGCACCCACAGGAGGCCGCCGACGGCGTAGAAGGCCAGCTGCGTCCAGCCGCTCGATCCGGGAAGGATGGCGGCGGCGAACACCACCACCAGGAAGGGATAGGTCACCACCAGGAGGACGAGGAGCATGGCTCCGATCAGCTTGCGCAGGCGCGGGGGCATCAGGCGTCTCCGTTCCGGTCGGCCGAGCCGATAGCACCCCGGCCCGCCGGCGAAAAGCCCCGCGACCGGTCGCCGCGCTCCTTTCTCGGCGCGCGGCCGCGCCATAAGTGTGCTAACACCCGTGCCGCACCGCGAAAAGACAACCTCGGCCCCGACCCATGCCCCTCACCGCCACCTATCGATCCGTCCCGTCCGCGTCGGCGAACGCCCATGGCGACCGCCTCGTCCGCATCTGGCTCTGGGTCATCGCGGCCTTCGTGTTCGCCATGGTGGTGGTCGGCGGCGCCACGCGCCTCACCGAGAGCGGCCTCTCCATCACCGAGTGGAAGGTCATCCACGGCATCCTGCCGCCGCTCACCCACGCCGACTGGCTGGTGGAGTTCGAGAAGTACAAGCGCATCCCCGAGTACCAGCAGATCAACAAGGGCATGAGCCTGTCCGACTTCCAGTTCATCTACTGGTGGGAATACGGCCATCGCCTTCTCGGCCGCGTCATCGGCTTCGTCTTCCTCCTGCCCTTCCTGTGGTTCGCCGTGCGCGGCTACATTCGCCGCGACATGCTCGGCCGCATCGGCCTCCTGTTCGTGCTCGGCGGCATCCAGGGCGCCATCGGCTGGTGGATGGTGGCGAGCGGCCTCACCGAGCGCACCGACGTCAGCCAGTACCGGCTCGCCACGCATCTCACCTTCGCGTGCATCATCTTCGCCGCCACGGTCTGGATCGCCGAGGGCTTCCGCGCCGTGAAGCCGGCGCTCGCCGAGCCCGCCGGCCTCGGCACCCTCGCCAAGGCGGTGGTCGTCCTCACCCTGGCGCAGATCTTCCTCGGCGGCCTCGTCGCCGGCCTCGACGCCGGCACCATCTACAACACGTGGCCGCTCATGGAGGGCCGCCTCGTGCCGGACGGGCTCCTCTTCCAGAACCCCTGGTGGATCAACTTCTTCGAGAACCACATGACGGTGCAGTTCGTGCACCGGATCGGCGCCTACACCCTGTTCGCGCTCGCCTTCGTGCAGTGGATGGCCGTCTCCGCGCTCGCCGCCGACAGGGCCCGCGCCCGCGCCGCCGGCCTCGTGTTCGGCCTCGTCACCGTGCAGGCGATCGTCGGCATCGCG
Source organism: Chthonobacter rhizosphaerae (assembly GCF_013839525.1). Taxonomy (GTDB): domain Bacteria; phylum Pseudomonadota; class Alphaproteobacteria; order Rhizobiales; family Pleomorphomonadaceae; genus Chthonobacter; species Chthonobacter rhizosphaerae. The sequence continues at coordinate 4,767 of NZ_JACDIS010000007.1, read as the reverse complement.
ACCCTCGTCCACGTAGTGCCGCTCGGCCTCGCGCTCGTCCACCAGGGCCTCGCCGTGGTGGTGCTCGCCGCCGCCGTCGTCCACGCCCGCCGCCTGCACGACAGCCGCGCCGGCTGGCCCGCGCCCGTCGCCGCCGAAGCCCCCGCCCGCGCCCCGGTCCCCACCGCCGTCTGACCGGGGGAGGGCGCGTCAGGCCGCCAGCCGCGCCCGCGGATCCTCGCCGAACCGGTTCGGCCCGTCCGTCCCCGGCATCAGCGCCAGGTCCGTGATCGCCCACGCCAGCACCGCCAGCGCCGCGTAGTGCGCCAGCGGCGCCGGCCCGGCCAGCGCCTCGATCGCCAGCACCAGCACCGGCCCGATCACCATCGCGACGAGCGCCCCGCCCGAGCGGTCCAGGTCGTGCAGCCGCTTCACCGCCAGCGCGCTGAAGGCGATCAGCCCCACCGCGCCGGCGAACACGATCCCGTAGAGATGCGCCATCGGCAGGAAGCCGCGCGGCAGCATGGCCGGCGCCAGCTCGAACACCAGCACCTCCTGCAGCGCCGCCACGGCGGCCAGCATCAGCATGCCCGCGTTGAACAGCCCGCGCGACACGCGTCCCCTGAACCCGAACAGCACTTCCGTGGCGGTCATCGAAGCGTCCTCGCCCTTGTGACAAGTCACAACGAAACGTACGGACCTCTCAACGCGCCGGATTAGACGAAAGTTCAGGAGATTCGTGCGCAGCCGCCGCTCACAGCCCCAGGCGTGGCGCCTCGATGGCCGGGCAGCGGTCCATCACCACCGTCACGCCCGCCGCCTCGCCGCGCCGCGCGCCGTCCTCGTTCACGACGCCGAGCTGCAGCCACACCACCTTCGGTTTCGGCTCCAGGGCCAGAGCCTCGTCGATCACCGCGCCGGCGGCGTCGGAGTTGCGGAACACGTCCACCATGTCCACCGGCTCCGGCAGGTCCTTCAGCGAGGCGTACACCGTCGCCCCGTGGATCGTCTTGCCGGCGAGCCCCGGGTTGATCGGGTGCACCCTGTAGCCCCGCCGCAGCAGGAAGCCCAGCACGCCGTAGGACGCCCGCGCCGGGTTGTTGCTCGCGCCCACCAGGGCGATCGTCTTCGTGTCGGTCAGGATGGACCGGATCTCGTCGTCCGTCTTGCCGTCGATCCCCATCGCGTCCTCGCTCCTATCGGCCGATCCCATCGTCAGGCCTGAAACGCCGCCCCGCCGCCGCCGGTTGCCGCCCACCGCCGGGGAGGGCGGTCGCGGCGAAGCGGTCCTCAGACCCACTCGCCCTTGCGCATCACCGGCTCCTCGGCGCCGTCGGCCATGATGCCGTCCACGTCCACCTCGCCGGATCCGATCATCCAGTCGATGTGGATGACGCTCTGGTTCGCACCCTTCGCCGCCAGGTCCTCCTGCGAGAGGCCCGCGCCGCCGCCCACGAAGCACTTCGAATAGGCCTGCCCCAGCGCGATGTGGCTGGAGGCGTTCTCGTCGTAGAGCGTGTTGTAGAAGAGCAGCCCGCTGCGCGAGATCGGCGAGGAATGCGGCACCAGCGCCACTTCGCCCAGCCGGCGCGCGCCCTCGTCCGTCTCCAGCACCTTGGCCAGCACGTCCGCCCCCTTGGAGGCCGTCGCCTCCACGATCCGCCCGCCCTCGAACCGCACCGCGATGTCCTCGATCAGGGTGCCCTGGTAGGAGAGCGGCTTGGTGGAGCGCACATAGCCCTCCACCCGATCCTTGTGGGGTGTGGTGAACACCTCTTCGGTCGGGATGTTGGCGTTGCAGGTCTGGCCGTTCTTGGCGGTCGCCGACCCGCCGCACCACTCGTGGTCGTCCGCGAGGCCCACGGTCAGGTCCGTGCCCGGCCCGCGGAAGCGGATCGCCGCGAAACGGCGGGCGTTCAGCGCGTCCATGCGCCGGTGCAGCTCGCCATTGTGCCGGTCCCACTCGGCCACCGGGTCCGCCGCGTCGATGCGCGAGGCCGCGAAGATGGCGTCCCACAGCTTGGCCACCGCCTTCTCCTCGGTGTCGTCCGGGAACATGGCCTTGGCCCAGGCGGGCGTCGCGTAGGACACGATGGTCCAGTTGATGTCGAAGTTCACGATCGGCTGCATGGCCGGCATGTAGGCGGCGCTGTTGGCCTTGTTCGCCCGCGCCACCTTGTCCGGATCCTGCCCGGCGAGAAGGCTCGGGTTCGCGCCCGAGATGGCGAGCCGCGCCGCGCCCGCCTTGTAGGCCTCCGCCATGCCGGCATAGAGCCAGTCCGGCGCCGTGTCGAACGCCCCGTCCGTTCCGTGCCGATAGCGCGCGAGCGTCGCCTCGTCGTCGCCGTAGAGGGTGGTGACGAGGCTCGCGCCGGCCTTGTAGGCCTCCTCGGTGATCTTGCGCACCAGCGGCTGCGCCTCGATCGGCGCGGTCATCACCAGCTGCTGCCCCGCCTTCAACCCCAACCCCACCTTCACGGCCACTTCGGCCAGTTTCTCAAGACGGGTATCGTTGGGACGGCGAGACGGGGCGTTCATGGGCGGGGTCTCCGAGGACTGGTGATCCCCAAGATATAAGCCGCCCCACCGCCCTTGTCAGCCGCGGCGCGGGCCACGAACCGGCCGCGCCTTCAGGCCGGCTGCCTGTCCGTCCGCTCGATACAGCCGGTGGAGCGCTCTCGGCACCGCCCGGATGGTCGCCGTCTACTCCCGGTCGTCACCCCGGCGAAAGCCGGGGTCCAACCGTCCCCCGTACACCCGCGACCGCACCAACGACCCACGTCGGCTGGATCCCGGCTTTCGCCGGGATGACGGCAAACCAGAACCGTATGCGATCAAACCAACGCAGGACCTTCACCCCCCAACCACCTCGATCGTCATGGTCCGCGCAGGCGGACCACCCACGCATTCTCCGTCACCCCACCCCTCACGCCGGCTCGGCGGCCCGCATTCCCTGCATGGCCCGGTGCGCCGGCCGTCCCTGGCACGCCGCCATCCATGCACCCAGCGCCGGCAGCCCCTCGAACAGGTCCGGGGCGGGCTGCACATAGCGCATCACCTCCGCGACGATCAGGTCGGCGATGGTGAACCGCCCGCCCACCAGGTGGCCGCCGCCGGCCGCCAGCGCCGCGTCCAGCTGCTCCATCCGCGGTCGCAGCGCCGCCTTCGCGGCCGCCACCGCCGCCTCGTCGCCATTTCCGGGCGCCGCGTCGGCCACGTTGAGCACGATCGTCACCGCATGCGCCTCGCACTGGGTCGCCGCCCAGAGCATCCAGTTCAGCGTCAGCGCCTCCTCGTCGAGGGACGACGGGGCGAGCGGCCCGCCGTGCTTGCGCGCAAGATGGAAGCAGATGGCGAGGCTTTCCGTCATCACCAGCCCGTCGTCCACCACCGCCGGGATCTGCCCGGCCGGGTTGATCGCCAGGAAAGCCGGCGTGCGCGTGTTCATCGGCGCGTCCGGCGCCAGCGGATCGGCCACCCTACGCGCCTGGGTCACCGGCACATGCTCGAACGGCACCCCCAGTTCCAGGCAGGTCCACATCACCCGCGCCGCGCGCGACCGCGCCACGCCATAGAGGGTCAGGGTCACGATGCCGTCTCCTTGCAGTCAACCGACACCGCACCAGACCGCCTGCCGCGTCTCCGGTCAAGCCCGCGCGCCGGCCGCCGGCCCGGTCGTCCCCATCCGCCGTCCGCCGTTCTCCGCCCGGTTCGGTCTTCTCACCCCGCCCGGCCATGCTATCCTCGCTCCCATGAACATCCGGAGCATCATCGCCGCCGACGGACTGCCCCGCCGCGCCTTCACGGTCGCGGAGGTGGAGCGCATGGTCGAGGTCGGCTTGATCGAGGAGGGCGAGCGCGTCGAGCTCGTCGAAGGGGAACTCATCCCGATGTCGCCCAAGGGCAATGAGCACGAGATTGTCAAAAGCGCTTTGAACATCCGTCTCGCGCGCCTTTGCCCGCCCGACCTGATGTTCGTTCCGGAAACCACTTTGCGGCTATCGGCGGAGACGTTCCTGGAGCCGGATTTCGTCATCATGAGCCGCGCCACCGGGATCCGCGGACTGACAGCCGCAACGGCACTGCTCGTGATCGAGATCGGCGTCTCGTCGCTCGCCTACGATCTCGGCCGCAAGGCCCGCATCTACGCCGCTTTCGGCGTTCCGGAACTCTGGGTCATCGACGCCGGATCGCGGATCGTCCACGTCCACCGGCGTCCCGGCCCTGATGGGTACGCCGACATCACCCCCTGGCACGCCGACCACCTCATCCGCCCCGAGCAAGCCCCCGCCTTCACCCTCCGCCTCGCGGACCTCGACCTGTCGGACTAGGGCGGACGGTCCGACCTCGCCGGGTCCGACCTCGCCGGGGGCATGCTCCGACCTCGCCGGCCAACCGACCGCACCATCACCCGCGACCGTGGGAAATTCCCCCCGTCGGCTGGATCCCGGCTTCCGCCGGGATGACGATCGAGCGTTCGGCGGCCGACCAGCGAAGCTCGCCCGCTCCGCCCCGGTTGTCACCCCGGCGAACGCCGGGGCCCAACCGACCGCACCATCACCCGAAACCGTGGGAAATTCCCCCCGTCGGCTGGATCCCGGCTTCCGCCGGAATGACGATCGAGCGTTCGGCGGCCGACCAGCGAAGCTCGCCCGCTCCGACCCAGGTCGTCACCCCGGCGAACGCCGGGGCCCAACCGACCGCACCATCACCCGCGACCGTGGGAAATTCCCCCCGTCGGCTGGATCCCGGCTTCCGCCGGGATGACGATCGAGCGTTCGGCGGCCG
>NZ_JACDIS010000006.1 GCF_013839525.1 Chthonobacter rhizosphaerae | reverse complement strand
CAACGTCGGTGTGGACTACACCGTCACCTCGGGCCTCGTGCTCACCGGTGAAGTGTCCTACGCCGAGATCGACGACGAAGACTCCCTGCAGGGCGTCCTGCAGCTGTCCCGTACCTGGTAATACGGTCCCCCCTCCAAAGGGAACTGGCGGAGAAAGGCTCGGCTTCGGCCGAGCCTTTTTTCTTTTCGCATGATCGAGAACGAAGAAGGCCCGGCTCGATGCCGGGCTTTTTCGTGCACGGACGATTCTCTCGCACGCACGGACGATTCTCTCGCGCGCAGTGAATCCCGGAGGTCGGCCTCGCGCCGCCGGCCGGATTCCTGGAACGGAATCGGTGATACCGAGCCGCAACATATGAGCCGGCGTCGTGCTGAGCGGGTGATCCGCGCGCTTCCCTGAGGCGCAAAAACCACACAAAGAATTGCAAGAAATGCATACCGCGTTGCGTTTTCGCAACAGCGGCTGTTCGTCCGCGCCTTCTCCACCGGCCGGCGCCGGATGGTCGTTGATCGTTAGGTCTCCATCGGCAATTTATGACCTGCAAGATCTGACAGTTCAGATCGAACTTCCTGCGGGCCGAAGGTCGGAGACACCCTCCACTTCTTCCCGGCGGAAGAGAACGGGACTCGCTTCTGGGTAGCGGTCACGGTCGCCAAGTTCGGCGAGCGAAGAGCGTGAACGGCGGAGCTGGTTCCTCCTCGGGTAGTCTTTGGAGGTCATGTGATGAACATCAAGACCATTATGCTCGGCACCGCCGCCGGCCTGATGACCGTGTCGGCCGGTTACGCCGCCGATCTGCCGGGCGAGCCGGTTCCGGCCGCTGTCGACTACGTGAAGGTGTGCGACACCTTCGGCAAGGGCTTCTTCTACATTCCGGGCACCGAGACCTGCCTGGACATCTCCGGCCGCGTGCGCGCCAAGGCGGACATCGACTTCGACGACGACGTCGGCTTCGCCGTCGACGGCCGCGTCCAGTTCGACGCCCGCAACGGGACCGAATACGGCGCTCTGCGCTCGTTCCTCGAGCTGAAGACGGAAAAGACTGGCAAAGGCATCGAAGTCGGCAAGGCCTTCATCCAGCTCGGCTACGTGACCGTCGGTTTCGCCGCGGACTTCTTCGACGGCTTCGGCGCCGTGTACGGCGATACCGACCGCAACAAGTTCGGCTCGACCGACCTGCTCGCCGGCGTGATGGTCGACGACCTGGGTGGTGGCTTCTACGCCGGTCTTCAGGCGATCGCCGGTGGCACCGCTTTGGACGCGGGCACGACCGACGACTTCGAAATCCAGGGCATCGTCGGCATCTCCGACCAGCCGTGGGGTGAGGCTGCCATCGCGGCGTCCTACTCCGACGCGACCGAATCCTTCTTCGTGAAGGCCGGCGCGGAACTGACCGTGACCGACGAGCTGAGCGCTGCGGCCTCCGTGGCTTACGATGACGCGGCGGAAGACCTCTTCCTCGCGGTCGGCGCTTCCTACGCCGCGACCGACATGATCACCGCCTACGCGAACTTCGGCTACACGATCGACTCGACGACCGGCGCCGACGACACCTACGGCGTGACCGTCGGTGCCGACTTCGCGGTCGCGTCCGGCCTCGTGCTGACGTCGGAAGTGGTCTACGAGGAAGCCGGCGACGAGTTCACCGGTCTCCTCCAGCTGTCCCGCACCTGGTAATCAGGGATTGGCGTCCGCCTCGGCGGTCTGCCAAGGAGAGCCCGGCCTCGCGCCGGGCTCTTTTGCGTTTCGGCGGCAGGCGGATTCGGACGATGGACGGGGTCCGGGAAGGGTGGGGTCAGGTCAGGCTGAACCCTGGTCGATCGACGAATTTGTCGCCGGATTCCACCGGCTGATGGTTTGGCGACTTGTGCTGTGCCGCTGGGTTCGCATGCGGCGGGTCGGTTTCGCTTGTCGGGCCTGGGTAACCCGGTGGCGGGTTGGGCGCGTGCCGGCGGGGTCGCCCGCACGTCTCGATGAGATCCGGGTCACGCCCGCGCAGGATCTCGCGGCCGATGCTCTGGTCGGCCGACGGCTGTCGCGGCCGTCACACGCATCGTGTTCGATAATGCCGCATCCATCATCCTCCAGACGAGTTGCGCGCGTCTCACCCTGCACATAGGCTCGCCCCAACGCGGCCGCGGCGCGTTCGGGCCGTGGCGGAAAGGTTGGGGGAGGGCATTCATGGCGGGCTGGAAGGTCCAGGCTGCATCCGTAACGGCTGTCGCCGCCGTGCTGACGGTCGCGGCCGTCGCTATCAAGGGCGGCGACATCGAGGAGTCGATCCGCGAGCGGGCCGGCGCGGCGCTGGCGCCGGAGGTCACGTCCTGGGCGGGGCTGGAGGTCAACGGCCGCGACGTGACCCTGACGGGCGCGGCGCCCACGCCGTCGGCCCGCGAACTTGCGGAAAACCGGGTGGAGCGGCTGTTCGGCGTCCGTGACGTGGACACGGACGACGTGGAGCTCCTGCCGGAACAGACGCCCTATGTGGTCCGCATGGTCCGCCAGAACGGCGTGCTGACGCTGGAGGGATCGGCTCCGTCCGTGCCGGAGCGCGCCCGCATGATGGCGGCGTTCACGACCGCGGTGCCGAACCTCGCCTACAACGACCGCCTGAGGCTCGCCCGCGGCGCGCCGGAGCGCGGCTTCGCCGAGGTGCTGCAGACGCTCTATCCCATCCTCGGGGAGCTGAAATCCGGCGTCATCACCCTGTCCGACACCACGGTGACGATCGAGGGCGAGGCCGCCTCGAACGAGGCCTATGGGCGGCTTCAGGTCCCGCCCGCCCTGCCGGCCGGCTATACGCTCGCGTCCACCACGGTGGTGCGCCCGATCGCGGCGCCGTTCAGCTTCACGGCCGAAATCGACCCGAACGGCGTGGCCGTCTCCGGCTATGCGCCGGACCCGGACGCGCGCAACCGCCTGTTCGGGCTCGCCCGCACGGCGGCGGGCCTCAATCCCGTGAGCGACCGGGTCGACCTCGCGTCGGGCGCCCCCGACGGCTTCGTGGAGACCGCCGCGGCGGCGATCGACTTTCTCGACCAGCTCGCCACCGGGCGGATCGACATCTCGGGCGACCGGGTGATCGTGTCCGGCGTGGCGGCGGACCCGGCGTCCTGGCGAATGCTGAACGCCCATCTGGCCGCCTGGAAGCCGGCCGGCTTCCAGGTGGAGGCGAACGTCGGCCTTCCGGTGGTCGCTCCCTATACGCTCGCGGCCGTCCGGTCGGGCGACAAGCTGACCGTGACGGGGTTCGTGCCGACGGACGCGGTGCTCGCCGGGCTCAGGTCCGAGGCGACCCGGGTGGCGGGCCCGAACAACGCGGTCGTGGAGGCGACGCTCGCGGACGGCGCTCCGGACGGCTATCCGGGCGCGGCGAGCTTCACGATCCAGGCGCTCGACCATGTGTCGGCGGGGACGGCGTCGCTGGCCGACCGCCAGATCACGATCTCCGGCTCGGCGGCGACCAGCGCGGATCTTCTGGAGCTGGAGGCGCTCGTCGCCTCGGCGACGCCGGAAGGCTACACGGTGACCTCCACCGTGACGCCGCCGGTGGTGTCGCCGTTCGTCTGGTCGCTGGAGAAGACCGAGGACAGCCTCGTGGTGGCCGGTTTCGTGCCGAGCGAGGCGGCCCGCACGGCGATCCGCGAAGTGGCGGAATCGGTCTCGGGCGATCTCGCGGTAGCGGACCGCACCCAGCTGGCGGCCGGCCTGCCGGCGGGGGTCGACCTGGAGGCCGTCGCGGCTTTCGCGGCGGACCAGATCGCGCGGCTGGACGGCGGCTCCGTCCGGCTGGAGGGCGAGACGCTGTCGCTGACGGGGGCGAGTACGAGCGCCCGCACGGCCGCGACCGTGACGTCCGCGTTCGACCAGGCGCTGCCGCCGGCGGTCAAGAAGGGGCGGGTCACCGTGGACGCGCCGGCCGCCCTGCGGTTCACGGTGGAGCGCGCTCTCGACACGGTGGTGATCTCCGGCACGGTGGCGGACGCCGCGGCGCGCGACGCCGTGTCGGAGACGGTGCGCCGGAGCTTCGGCGCCGTCGACGTCAAGATGAGCCTGGAAGAGTTTCCCGGCCTGCCGGCGGGCGCGACCGACGCGGTCGTGGCGGCGGTCCATGCCGCCTCCCTGCTGGCGACCGGCAAGGTGGAGGTGGACGGCTCGGTCGTGACCGTTCAGGGCAAGGCCTTCACGGGGGTGGGCGCGACGCGGCTTTCCACCGACGTCGCCACGGACCTGCCGTCGGGCTATCGGCTGGACGCTTCGATCAGCGTCGCCAAGCGGGAACCGCCGGTGCCGGCGACCGCCTGCCAGCCGCTGGTCGACGCCGTGCTCGCCACCAACGCGATCCGGTTCGACACGGGATCGGGCGCGATCGCGGAGGAGAGCCACGGGCTGGTGGACCGGGTGGCCGCCGTGCTGCAGCGCTGCCAGGGCGTGACGGTCCGCGTCGAAGCCATGAGCGACGCCCCCGGGCCGGTGGACATGCTCGCCAAGGAGCGGGCGGCGGCGGTGGCGCAATTCTTCAACGCGACGGGGATACCTTTGGAAAGCATCGAGTCGGCCGGCGTGGAAGCCCTGGCGCCCGCGCCCGGACCGGCCGCATCCGATCGGCGGATCGCCATCACGGTCCGACCGACCACGCCGTGACCGCGTCGCATGGGGGCGACGGCGACGGCGATAAAGGCCTGGGGAGGATGACATGATCTATCTGACGTTCGCGCTCTGGCCCTATGTGGCCATCGCACTGGCGCTCGGGGTGCTGATCGGCTGGTTCACGGCCCGGCCCTCAAGCGAAAGCTGAGCGAGGCCCTCGGGTCGAACCACGGGATAGGGAAGGGGGTGTCACCATGGTCTGGCTTGTGGTCGAGTCCTTCGTGCTGCTGCTGCTGACGACGGCGCTGGGCCTGTTCGTCGGGATCGGGGCCAAGCACATGTTCGCCGCCGGCTACGGCCGAGGGCCCGCGCTGGCGGGGGCGGCTGCGGCGGCGGGCGGCCATGGTCACGCCCGCGCGGCCCTGGAGCCCTCCCCGGCTCCGACGCCCGCGCCGGTCGCCCCGCCGATCGTGGCGGTGGCTCCCCGGGTGGAGCCCACCGTGGTGGCGCCTCCGGAACCGCCGGTCGTGGTGCCCGCCGAGGAGATGCCCGCCGCAGTCCCGGCCGCGCCGACGACCGGCGTGGAAGCCGCCGCGCCGGCGGCGTCCGGCGGCAAGGAGACGCCGGAGGCGCCCGCCTGGATCTCGACGGATCCGGTCGCCGCGCCCGTCGAGGCGACCGCTCCGGCGGCGCCTCAGCCGATCGCCGCTGCGCCGGTGGCCGCCGAGGTCGCTCCGGCGGACGAGGCGGCGGCCGAGCCTGTCGCGCCGGCGGACGGCATCATCGACGCCGAGAAGGCGGCGAGCGCCGACCAGGTGGGCGTGCGGCCCAACCCGCTCGCCGGCCCGCGCGACGGCCAGCCGGACAACCTGAAGAAGATCAAGGGAATCGGTCCGCTGAACGAGGCCCGGCTCAACGCCCTCGGCATCTACCACTTCGACCAGATCGCCGCCTGGTCCACCGACGAGGCCAAGTGGGTGGGCACCTATCTGGCCTTTCCAGGCCGGATCGAGCGGGAGAAGTGGGTGGAGCAGGCCGCGACGCTGAAGGGCTGACACGCTCGCCGGCCCCGGCGGAGCGCGCGCCGGCGGCGGCCGCTTTCGGTCGCGAGCATCCGTCATCGGGTGTCTGCGGCCGCGTGTGCCCGGCCGTTGGCTCTGGCGGACGCGGTGGCCCGAGGCCGTCGATACGGCAATCGTGGGTCGGCGCGGGCCGCCGGTCCCGGCCGGCTGTGGGCCGCCGCGGCGCCTCTTGGGGGGCGTCGGCGGCCGGAAACACTTGCAATGACCGGTGCACCTATCCTATATGCCGCGCCATCCCACACGCGGGAGCCGCGGGTGCGCACGTCGTCGTGCGCGTCCGTCCGGTCGGTTGCCGGGCCTCGTCGAGGTCCGGGCTCATCAACCGAAGTCCCGCGGAGGTCGAACCGGAAAACAAGGACCGTTTCTGATGGCTCTGCCTGACTACACTCTCCGCCAGCTGCTCGAGGCCGGTGTCCACTTCGGCCACCAGACCCACCGCTGGAATCCGAAGATGAAGCCGTACATCTTCGGCGAGCGCAACAACGTGCACATCCTCGATCTCGCCCAGTCGGTGCCGCTGCTGCACCAGGCCCTGAAGGCGGTGTCGGACACCGTCGCCCGTGGCGGCCGCGTGCTGATCGTCGGCACCAAGCGCCAGGCCCAGGAGCCGGTGGCCGCCGCCGCCCGCATGTCGGCCCAGTATTTCGTCAACGCCCGCTGGCTCGGCGGCATGCTGACCAACTGGAAGACGATTTCGGCCTCGATCCAGCGCCTGCGCAAGCTCGACGAGACGCTGAACGGCGACGCCGCCCAGCGCCTCACCAAGAAGGAGCGCCTGGTGATGACCCGCGAGCGCGACAAGCTGGAGCGCGCGCTCGGCGGCATCAAGGACATGGGCGGCACCCCGGACCTCATCTTCGTGATCGACACCAACAAGGAGAAGATCGCGATCGACGAGGCCCGCCGCCTGGGCATCCCGGTCGCCGCGATCCTGGACAGCAACTGCGATCCGGACGGCATCACCTACCCGGTGCCGGGCAATGACGACGCCGGCCGCGCCATCGCGCTCTACTGCGATCTGGTCGCCCGCGCCGCCATCGACGGCATCTCGCGCGGCCAGGGCTCGATGGGCATCGACATCGGCGCCGCCGAGGAGATCGTCGTCGAGGAGCCGGCTCTCGCCGAGGCCAACGACGCCGCCGCCTGACCAGGGGCGCCCCTCCTGATCGTTCACGCGGCGGGCGGACCCTTGTCGGTTCGCCCGCCGTTTTCCTGACCGACCCGAGTTTTTCCCGTGTCGGCGCCCGCCGTTCGGCGTCATCAGGGTGTCGGCTTCAAGCGCTAGCGGCTTTTGCGGTCCCGGCTCTTCGGTCCGGCTCCGCGAGGGCCGCCCGACGACGCGACATCCTGGAGCATGGCCGATCCCACGAGGGTCGGACCACGCGTTCTGGCCCCGACGGACGAGCGGCCGCCGCACCGCCGTTCACGACATGGAAGAGGATCCGATGAGCATCTCGGCTGCACAGGTGAAGGAGCTCCGCGAGAAGACCGGCGCGGGCATGATGGACTGCAAGACCGCCCTGACCGAGACCGGCGGCGACCTGGAGGCCGCGGTCGACTGGCTGCGCGCCAAGGGCCTGTCCAAGGCGGCCAAGAAGGCCGGCCGCGTGGCGGCCGAGGGTCTCGTGGGCGTCGCCCTCGACGGCGCCACCGCGGCCGTCGTGGAGGTGAACTCCGAGACCGACTTCGTGGCCCGCAACGAGGCCTTCCAGGGCCTCGTGCGCAACGTGGCCTCTGTCGCCGTGAAGAACGGCGGCGACCGTGACGCCACCGCCGCGGCCGCCTATCCGGGCAAGAGCCACACGGTCGAGGACGAGGTGAAGGAACTGGTCGCCACCATCGGCGAGAACATGACCTTCCGCCGGTCGAAGGCGCTGTCGGTTCCCGCCGGCGTGGTCGCCCCCTACGTGCACTCCGCGATCGCCGACAGCCTCGGCAAGATCGGCGTGCTGGTGGCGCTGGAGTCCACCGGCAACGCGGACGAGCTGATGAAGCTCGGCCGGCAGATCGCCATGCACGTGGCCGCCACGAACCCGCTGGCGCTGTCCGCCGACGAGATCGACCCGGCCGTGGTCGAGCGCGAGCGCGCGATCTTCGCCGAACAGGCGAAGGAAAGCGGCAAGCCGGCCAACGTCATCGAGAAGATGGTCGAGGGCCGCATCCGCAAGTTCTTCGAGGAGTCCACGCTCCTGAAGCAGGCGTTCGTGATCAACCCGGACCAGACCGTCGAGCAGGCCGTGAAGGCCGCCGAGGCCACCGTGGGCGCGCCGATCAAGGTGGCGGCCTTCGTGCGCTTCGCTCTCGGCGAGGGCATCGAGAAGGAAGAGACCGATTTCGCCGCGGAAGTCGCGGCGGCAGCCGGCAAGGGCTGAGCATCGGACGAGACCTGGGGCGTCGGCCAAGCCGGCGCCCCAAGCGTATCCGGCAACATCCGTCGACATGATCCGCCCGAGAAAACGGCCCGCGACAGTCGATAAGGCGGTGCCATCGGCGGACCGAGCGGCTATTCTGATCGCCGCGTCTTCCCGTCTCCCTCGGAGTAATACCGCATGGCTGACCAGCCGATCTACAAGCGCGTCCTCTTGAAGCTGTCCGGCGAGGCCCTGATGGGCGCCAAGGGCTACGGCATCGACGGCGCCGTCGTGGACCGGATCGCCACCGAGGTGGTGGAGGCCTACCGGCTGGGCGTGGAGATCGGCATCGTGGTCGGCGGCGGCAACATCTTCCGCGGCGTCTCGGTGGCGGCGGAGGGCGGCGACCGGACCACCGGCGACCACCTCGGGATGCTGGCGACGGTGATGAACTCGCTGACGATCCGCTCGGCGATCGCCGCCAGGGGCGTGCCGTCGGAGGTTCTTTCGGCGGTCGCCATGCCGACCGTGTGCGACACCTTCACCCAGCGCGGCGCCGACGCGGCCTTCGCGGCGAAGAAGGTGGTGGTGTTCGCCGGCGGCACCGGCAACCCGTTCTTCACGACCGATTCCGGCGCCGCGCTCCGGGCCGCCGAGATGAACTGCGACGCCCTCCTCAAGGGCACGCAGGTGGACGGCATCTACAGCGCCGATCCGAAGAAGGATCCGACCGCCACCCGGTACGAGACGCTGACCCACCAGGAGGTGCTCTCGCGCGGTCTCGCCGTGATGGACGCGGCGGCAATTGCGCTTGCTCGCGACAATCGTATTCCGGTAATCGTCTTTTCCATTCACGAGTCGGGCTCCTTCGTGGACGTCCTGCTCGGGCGCGGTCGCGCGACCATCGTGACTCCATGACCGTCCCATGCGCCGGGCCGTCGGGCGGTGAGCCGCCCCGGGCATCGGCGGGCGGTCCGCCGCCGGGCTCCGGCGGCTCCAGGGAAGGATAGGAACCATGGCTGACGACGAATTCGACCTCGGCGACCTGAAGCGGCGCATGCAGGGCGCGATCAGCGTCTTCAAGAACGAACTGTCGGGCCTGCGCACCGGTCGCGCGTCGGCGAGCCTGCTCGATCCGATCGTGGTGGAGGCCTACGGCTCCACCATGCCGCTGAACCAGGTGGCGACCGTGAGCGTTCCGGAGGCGCGCATGCTCTCCGTTCAGGTGTGGGACAAGCAGATGGTGGGCGCGGTGGATCGGGCCATCCGCGAGTCCAACCTCGGCCTCAACCCGATCGTGGAAGGCACGCTGCTGCGCCTGCCGATTCCGGAGCTCAACACCGAGCGCCGCAAGGAAATGGTCAAGATCGCGCACAAGTACGCCGAGGCGACCCGTGTTTCCGTGCGCCACGTGCGCCGTGATGGTATGGACGAACTGAAGGAACTGGAGAAGGAAGGCCTCATCGGGGAGGATTCCAGCCGCTCCTATTCCGAGAAGGTTCAGAAACTGACCGACGAGACCATCGCCGAGGTCGACAAGCTCCTGTCCCAGAAGGAACAGGAAATCATGCAGGTCTGAGGGACACAGGCTTGCCACGCGTGGTGCGGACGCATGGCTGCGGGCGGCGGCCGTGCGACCCCCGGGGGCTCCATGACGACGAGTGAACCAGTGATCAGACCAGCGGCCCGGGATGTGGCCAGGCTTCCCGCCCATGTGGCCATCATCATGGATGGCAACGGGCGGTGGGCGCGCGCCAAGGGCCTGCCCCGCACGGAGGGCCATCGACGCGGCGTGCAGACGCTCCGCGACATCGTCCGACACGCCGGCGAGGTGGGCGTCCGCTACCTGACGCTCTACTCCTTCTCGTCGGAGAACTGGAGCCGGCCGCTGGAGGAGGTGCAGACGCTGATGCTGCTCCTCAAGGTCTTCGTGCGCCGTGACCTCGCCGAACTGGTGTCGTCCAACGTCCAGGTGCGGGTGATCGGCGAACGGTCGGACCTGCCGGCGGACATCCTCGGCCTTCTGGAGGAGGCGGAGACCCGCACCGCCGGGAACGACGGCCTGACGCTTGTGGTCGCGTTCAACTACGGCGCCCGCAACGAGATCGCCCGGGCCATGCGGTCGATCGCGACCGACATCGCCGCCGGCCGGCTCTCGGCGGATTCGGTGACCGAGGCGACCATCGGGGAGCGGCTCGACACGGCCGGCATCCCGGACCCGGACCTGATCATCCGGACGAGCGGCGAGCAGCGCCTCTCCAATTTCCTGCTCTGGCAGGCCGCCTACGCGGAGTTCTACTTCTCCCCGGTGCTCTGGCCGGACTTCTCGGCCGACCATTTCGACGACGCCCTGGAAGCCTTCTACGCCCGCGACCGACGGTTCGGCGGGCTCAAGGTCGGGGCAGAGGTCTGAGCATGTCCGCGGGCCAGCCCGAGGAGCCGCGTCGGCCCCGTTCGGACCTGCCGCTCCGCCTGGCGTCCGCGCTGGTCATGATGGCGATCGCCGCGGGCGCGGTGGTGGCCGGCGGCTACGTGTTCGCCGGCCTGGTGGCGATCGGCGCCGGCCTGGTGCTGCACGAATGGAACGCCATGGCGGGCCCGTTTCAGACCCGCGCCGCCGACAAGGCGAGCCTCGTGCTCGTCGCCGTGTCGGTGTTCGCGTCCATCTGGGACCCGGTGTCGTCGATCGCCGCGATCGCGGCCGTGACGGGCGTGCTGGTGCTCCTCGGCGCCATGGACCGCAAGCTGCCCTGGCTCGGCGCCGGCATCGTCTACGCGGCCCTGCCGGGCGTCGCCGCCATCGTGCTGCGCGGCAACGGCGCGCCGGGCGAGACGACCAACGGCCTCGTGGCGCTGGCCTTCGTGTTCGTGGTGGTGTGGGCGGCCGACAGCGCCGCCTATTTCGTCGGCCGCTCGGTGGGCGGGCCGAAGCTCTGGCCGCGCGTGTCGCCGAAGAAGACCTGGTCGGGCGCGCTCGGCGGGCTCGTGGGCGCGGTGGCGGGCGGGCTGGCGGTCGCCGAGATCGGCGGATTCCGGGCGAGCGCCGTGCTGGCCGTCGTCATTCTGGTCCTGGCGGTCGGATCCCAGGCGGGGGACCTGTTCGAATCCGCCTTGAAGCGCCATTTCGGTGTGAAGGATTCCAGCCACCTGATCCCCGGTCACGGCGGTGTGATGGATCGGGTGGACGGTCTCGCTGTAGCCTTGGTCCTGGCCGCCGCCATCGGCATGGCGCGCGCGGGCGGGGCGGACGTGGCCACCGGCCTGATGGCCTGGTAAGGAGAGGCGACGCATGCACCTGCCCCGATCCGGCGCGCTCGCGCCCTCGTCCCGGTCGGGGCCGCTGCGGATCTCCGTGCTGGGGGCGACGGGGTCGATCGGAACGTCCACGCTGGACCTGATCGGCCGGGAGCCGGACCGGTTCGACGTGGTGGCGCTTACCGCCCAGTCCAATACGGCGGCCCTCGCCGAGGCGGCGGTCCGGGTCGGCGCCGCGGTGGCGGTGATCGGCGACGAGACGGCCTATGGCGAGCTGGCGGAGCGGCTCGCCGGCACGGGAGTCGCGGCGGCGGCCGGTCCGGACGCCATCGTGGAGGCGGCGGCGCGGCCGGCGGACCTGGTGGTCTCGGCCATCGTGGGCGCCGCGGGCCTCGCGCCCTCGCTGGCGGCGCTCGGCGCCGCGGAGGCGGTGGCCCTCGCCAACAAGGAGACGCTCGTTTCCGCCGGCACCCTGTTCATGACCGAGGCGGTGCGGCGCGGCGTGCGCGTGCTGCCGGTGGACAGCGAGCACAACGCCATCTTCCAGGTGCTCGACGCGGAGAACATCCGCGAGGTGGCGGAGATCATCCTGACCGCCTCGGGCGGGCCGTTCCGGACCCTCTCCCTCGCCGAGATGGCTGGCGTGACGCCCGA
This sequence comes from Chthonobacter rhizosphaerae, assembly GCF_013839525.1. Taxonomy (GTDB): domain Bacteria; phylum Pseudomonadota; class Alphaproteobacteria; order Rhizobiales; family Pleomorphomonadaceae; genus Chthonobacter; species Chthonobacter rhizosphaerae. The sequence continues at coordinate 375,925 of NZ_JACDIS010000006.1, read as the reverse complement.
GCGGGCGCTGAAGCACCCCAACTGGTCGATGGGGCGGAAGATCAGCATCGACAGCGCGACGCTCATGAACAAAGGCCTCGAACTCATCGAGGCGCATCATCTTTTTCCGGTTCGGCCGGACCAGCTGAGCGTCGTCGTCCACCCCCAGTCGGCGGTGCACGGGCTGGTGCGCTACACGGACGGCTCGCTGCTGGCCGAACTGGGCTCGGCCGACATGCGCACGCCTATCGCCCACTGCCTGGCCTGGCCGGAGCGCCGGCCGGCGCCGGTGGCGCCGCTCGACCTCGTCGCGCTCGGCACGCTGACCTTCGAGGCGCCGGACCGGGCGCGCTTCCCATGCCTCGCGCTCGCCGAAGCCGCGCTCGCCGAGGGGCGGGGCGCGCCGTGCGTGCTCAACGCCGCCAACGAGATCGCCGTGGAGGCTTTCCTCGACGGGCGGATCCGATTCCTGGACATTGCCGCGGTGGTGGCCGATACGTTGTCCAGGGCGCGCGGGGCGGGCATGATGGCGGAACCCGCGTCGCTCGTCGACGCCGAAAGCCTGGACGCGTCCGGCCGCCGGCTGGCGGCGGCCGAGGTGGCGCGCCGGATGCAATGAATTTCGTCAGATCCCTCGTCGTTGCCCGCGGCCTAGCGGCACCCGGGGCGGGCCGGGATCCGGGAGGACCACGATGGACATGATCACCGGCTTCGGCGGTTCCGTGCTCGGAACGCTGATCCCCTTCCTTTTCGTGCTCACCATCGTGGTGTTCTTCCACGAGCTGGGCCACTTCCTGGTCGCCCGCTGGTGCGGCGTGGCGGTACGCACCTTCTCGGTGGGTTTCGGGCCGGAGATCGTCGGCTTCAACGACCGCCACGGCACCCGCTGGCGGATCGCCGCGATCCCCCTCGGCGGCTACGTGAAGTTCATCGACGACATGAGCGCGGCGAGCACCCCCAACCGCGACGCCGCCATCGCGCACCACGAGGGCTCCTTCCAGGGCAAGAGCGTGGCGCGCCGCGCCGCCATCGTGGCGGCCGGGCCGATCGCCAACTTCATCCTGGCGGTGGTGATCTTCGCCGGCCTCTTCATGGCGGCCGGCAAGCCCGTGTCGGCGCCGACGGTGGACGGCGTGCAGGAGAACAGCGCCGCGGCGGTGGCGGGCTTCCAGGTGGGCGACCTGATCAAGTCCATCGACGGGGCGCCGGTGGAAAGCTTCACCGACCTGCAGCGGGTGGTTTCCGGCAGCGCCGGCACGCCGCTGACGATCGTGGTGGAGCGCGCCGGCCAGCCGGTGACGCTGACGGCCACGCCGGAGCGGCGCGAGACCACGGACCGGTTCGGCAACGTGCACCGGGTGGGCATGCTCGGCCTGCAGCACACGGCGCGCAACGTGACCGTGGTGACCTACGGCCCCGTGGGCGCGGTCGGCGAGGCCGTGAAGGAGACGAGCTTCATCGTGACGCGCACGCTCGACTATCTGTGGGGCGTGATCATCGGGCGCGAGTCGCCGGACCAGCTGGGCGGCCCGATCCGGGTGGCGCAGGTGTCCGGACAGGTGGCGACGCTTGGAATTGCACCGCTCATTAACCTTGCCGCGATCCTATCGGTTTCGATCGGTCTGCTTAACCTTTTCCCGATACCGTTGCTCGACGGAGGCCATCTGGTCTTCTACGCGATCGAGGCCATCCGCGGTCGTCCTTTGTCGGAACGGGCGCAGGACTACGGGTTCAGGGTCGGATTCGCGATTGTACTGGCGTTGATGGTGTTCGCGACATGGAACGATTTGATGCAGTTGGCCGCCGGATGATCCGCACCCGGCGATTCCGCGGAACACCGTGGCGAGGCGGCAACTGTCTGGTGAGAAACGGGTCTCACGCGCCGTCCCGCCTTGCCAGTCTTCCTGAACACTGTAAAAACCGAACGTCGAGACTCCGGCGCCGCTTTCCGATCCGGACCTCTGAAGCGATCAACGGGTTTGAGTATCTCATGCGCGCAGCGAAAAACTGGACCAAAGTCGTCGGCCTGTCGGTCGCGCTCGGCGGCGTTCTGCCGCTCGTTGGCGCGGATCTGCCGGGCGTCGGCATGGAAAAGGCCCACGCGGAGGTCGTTTCAAGGATCTCGGTCACCGGGTCCACCCGCGTCGAACCCGACACCGTCATCTCGTACCTGACCATCCAGCCGGGCCGGAACTACACGGCCGCGGACGTCGACGAATCGATCAAGACGCTGTTCGCCACCGGGCTCTTCTCCGACGTGCGAATCTCCCGCTCCGGCAACACGCTGGTGGTCGCCGTGGTGGAGAACCCGGTGATCACGCGCGTCGCCTTCGAGGGTAACGATCGACACGACGATAAGATCCTCGCCGCCACCATCGAGCTGCAGCCGCGGTCGGTGCTGACCCAGGCGAAGGTGCAGTCCGACACCCAGCGCATCCTGGAACTCTACCGCCGCACGGGCCGCTACAACGCCACGGTGGAGCCGCAGGTGATCGACCTCGGCGAGAACCGCGTGGATCTGGTCTTCAAGATCAACGAAGGCCCGCGCACCGAGGTGAACCGGATCAGCTTCGTGGGCAACAAGGCCTTTTCCGACGGCCGGCTCGGCGATGTGATCCAGACCAAGGAGTCGGGCATCCTCGGCTGGCTCCGGTCCACCGACAACTACGATCCCGATCGCCTGAACGCCGACCAGGAACTGCTGCGCCGCTTCTACTACAGCCGCGGCTACGCCGACTTCCGCATCGTCTCGGCCGTCGCCGACTTCGACCGCGAGCAGAACGCCTTCTTCATCACCTTCACGGTGGAGGAGGGCGAGCAGTACACGTTCGGCGACATCAACGTCGAATCGACCCTCAGCGAGATCAATCCGGAAGAGCTGCGCGCCCTCGCGACCACCAAGCCGGGCGACGTGTACAACGCCACCGCCGTCGAGGAGACGCTGGAGGACATCACCGTGGCCGTGGCCGCTCGCGGCTACGCCTTCGTGCAGGTGCGTCCGCGCGGCGATCGCGACTACGCCAACCGCCGGATCTCGGTGACCTACTTCGTCGACGAAGGCGCCCGCGCCTATGTCGAGCGGATCAACGTGATCGGCAACACCCGCACCCGCGACTACGTGATCCGCCGCGAGTTCGACCTCGCGGAAGGCGACGCGTTCAACCAGGTGCTGATCGAGAAGGCCGAGCGTCGCCTGCGCAACCTCGGCTACTTCAAGACCGTGCGCGTGTTCAGCGAGCCGGGCTCCTCGCCCGACCGGGTGATCGTCAACGTGCAGGTGGAGGACCAGCCGACCGGCGAGGTCTCCATCGGCGCCGGCTACTCGACCGCCAACGGCTTCATCGCCGAGCTGTCGCTGTCGGAGAAGAACTTCCTCGGCCGCGGCCAGTATGTCCGCGCCGCGGTGGGCCGTGGCGAGGAGGCCGAGACCTACGAGCTCTCCTTCACCGAGCCCTACTTCCTCGACCGTCGCCTTTCGGCGGGCTTCGACCTCTATCGCCGGTCGTATGACGAGGGCAGCGGCGACGTGCACCCCTACGAGGAGGTGCTGACCGGTGGAGCCCTGCGCTTCGGCATCCCGGTGGCCGAGGACACCACGCTCGGCCTGAAGTACTCCCTGTACAACCAGGAGATCTTCGGGATCGACGACGAGTTCACCGACGAGGACGGCATCGGCCCGAACCTCATCGAGGAGAGCGAGACGCTGGTCTCGTCCATCGGCTACACGCTGACCTACGACACCATCGACAGCCGCCTGTTCCCGCGCGACGGCATCTTCGCCCAGTTCGGCCAGGAGTTCGCCGGCGTCGGCGGCGACGTGCAGTTCCTGCGCACCACCGCCAAGGCCGACTACTACAAGGAGATCATCCCGGACTGGGGCATGATCGGCCACGTGGGCGTCAAGGCCGGCCACATCATGGGCATCGGCCAGGACCTGCGGTTCGTGGACCACTTCCGCCTCGGCGGCGAGACGATCCGCGGCTTCGCGTCGGAAGGCATCGGCCCGCGCGACGACACCTCCGGCTACCTCCTGGGCGGGCAGCTCTACGCGGCGGCCACCGCCGAGACGATCTTCCCGATCCCGGTCGTGCCCCGCGAGTTCGGCTTCTACGGCTCGCTGTTCGCCGACGCCGGCACCGTGTGGGACGTGGACCAGGAGAGCGTGGACGACGCCGGTCCGGGCGTGAGCGTGGTCGGCGACGACCCGACCCTGCGCGCCTCCGTGGGCCTCGGCCTGCTGTGGCAGTCGCCGTTCGGCCTCCTGCGCGCGGATTTCGCGCTGCCGGTGTCCAAGGACGACGCGGACGAGACGCAGATCTTCCGGTTCTCCGGCGGTACCAAGTTCTGATCCCGGGTTCCCGCAATCCCGTGCGACGGCCGCCGCTTCACCGCGGCGGCCGTGTTGTTTAAAGAAGGCGGCGAAACATCGTAGCGGACGGCGCGTTTCCGCTATCGAGTGCCGTGTTTTGGCGAAGGGACGAGGCGGATGGCCGACCCTCAATTCTTCACGCCGGTGCGAACCCTCACGCTGGAGGAGGTCGCAGCCCTCGCCGGCGGCCGGGTCGCCCGGGGTGACGGCGCGATGCGCCTCTCGCGGGTCGCCCCGTTGGACCAGGCCGGCCCGGACGACCTGACCTTCCTGGACAATCCGCGCTATGTGCCGCAGCTGCGCGCCACCACGGCGGCGGCCGTGATCCTGGCGGAGAAGCACCTCGGCGCCGCGCCGGAGGGCACGGCCGTGGTCGTGGCTCCCTCGCCCTATCGGGGCATGGCGCTGGTGCTGCAGGCGCTCTTCCCGGACGCGACCCGGCCGCCGGGGGTGACCGGCGAGGAGGGCATCTCGCCGGCCGCCCACATCCATCCGGACGCGAGGCTGGAGGACGCCGTGACGGTGGAGGCGGGCGCCGTGATCGGCCGCGGCGCGGAGATCGGCCGCGGCACGGTGATCTGCGCCAACGCGGTGATCGGCGCGGGCGTCCGCATCGGCCGCGACGGCTATGTGGGCCCGACCGCCAGCATCACCCACGCGCTCGTCGGCAACCGGGTGATCCTCCATGCGGGCGTGCGGATCGGCCAGGACGGGTTCGGCTTCGCCATGGGGCCGGCCGGGCACCTGAAGGTGCCGCAGATCGGCCGCGTGGTGATCCAGGACGACGTGGAGGTGGGAGCGAACTCCACCATCGACCGCGGCTCCAACCGCGACACCATCATCGGCGAGGGCACCAAGATCGACAACGGCGTGCAGGTCGGCCACAACGTGGTGGTCGGCCGGCATTGCGTGCTCGTGGCCCAGACCGGCATCTCCGGCTCGTCGACCCTCGGCGACTTCGTCGCCCTCGGCGGTCAGGCGGGCGTCTCCGGCCACGTGAAGATCGGCTCCGGCGCCCAGGTGGCGGGAGCCTCCGCCGTCAAGGACGACATCCCCGCCGGCACCCGGGTCGGCGGCATTCCGGCCAAGCCCATCCGCGAATGGATGCGGGAAGTGACCACCCTCCAGAAGTTGGCATCCGGCAGAGAGAGCGACACGTGAGCGACAACCCTGAACAGGCGTCCCCGGCCGAAGGGCCGAAGACGCTCGCCGCCCTGGACATCATGCGACTGCTGGAGGTGCTGCCGCATCGGTATCCCTTCCTGCTCGTCGACAAGATCGTCGAGATCGACGGGGACTCGTCCGCGATCGGCATCAAGAACGTCACCATGAACGAGCCGCAATTCCAGGGTCACTTCCCCAAGCAGCCGGTCATGCCGGGAGTCCTGATGATCGAGGGCATGGCCCAGACGGCGGGCGCCATCTGCGTGGCGGCCCGCCCGATGGAGCGCCGGCCGAAGCTCGTCTACTTCATGACCATCGACAAGGTGAAGTTCCGCCGCCCGGTGCAGCCGGGCGACGTGCTCGAGTACCATGTGAAGAAAACAAAGCAACGTGCGAATATGTGGTGGTTTTCGGCCGAGGCGAAGGTGTCCGGCGTGAAGGTCGCGGAGGCGGAACTCAGCGCCATGCTGGTGGACGAGTGAGCGTTCGCGAAGGAGACGAAGGCGAGATGGCAGCAGTACACCCCACGGCGATCGTCGATCCGGCGGCCACTCTCGGCGCCGGCGTGTCGGTCGGCGCCTTCAGCGTGGTCGGACCGGACGTGGTGCTCGGCGACGGCGTCGTCCTGCACTCCCACGTGGTGGTGACCGGCCGGACGACGATCGGCCCGCGCGCCAAGGTCTACCCGTTCGCCAGCATCGGCCACGCGCCGCAGGATCTGAAGTATCGCGGCGAGCCGAGCCGGGTGGAGATCGGCGCCGACACGGTGGTGCGCGAGAACGTGACGGTGAACCTCGGCACCGAGGGCGGCGGCATGCTGACCAGGGTGGGCGACCGCTGCCTGCTGATGGTCGGCGCGCACGTGGCGCACGACTGCATCGTCGGCGACAACGTGATCCTGGTGAACAACGTGACCCTCGGCGGCCACGTGCGCATCGCCGACAACGCCATCCTGGGCGGCCTCTCGGCCGTGCACCAGTGGGTGCGGATCGGGGAGGGCGCCTTCGTGGGCGGCATGACGGGCGTGGAGAACGACGTGATCCCGTTCGGCACGGTGCTCGGCAACCGCGCCCACCTCGGCGGGCTGAACCTCGTCGGGCTGAAGCGCGCGAACCACCCGCGCGAGCACATCCACGCGCTCCGGGCCGCCTACAGGACGCTCTTCTCCAGCGAAGGTGCGCTGTCGGCCCGTGTGGACGCCCTCGAGGCGGCGCACGGCGGCACGCCGCTGGTGGACAAGCTGATCGCCTTCATCCGGGAAGGGGGAGACCGGGCGCTCTGCACGCCTCGCGGGAAGGACATCGACGACTGATGCATCCGGCGCCCACCGATCCGTCTCGCCCGACCCTCGGCATCATCGCCGGGGGCGGGGCGATTCCGGTCACGGTGGCGGCCGCCGCGCGTGACTCGGGCCGCCCGGTGGTGGTGTTCGGCATCCGCGGCGAGGCCGACCACGCCATCCAGGCCTTCCCGCACCACTGGGTGCGCTGGGGCGAGATCGGCCGCCTGTTCGACCTCCTGGTGCGCGAGAAGGTGGGCGACATCGTCATCGCCGGGTCGGTCAGCCGGCCGGACTTCAGCGCCATCCGGGTGGACCTCGGCGCCATCCTCAGCCTGCCGCGCATTCTCGCCCTCATGGTCGGCGGCGACGACACCGTGTTGAAGGGTGTCGTCCGCTTCTTCGAGGATCGGGGCTACACGATCATCGGCGCCCATTCGGTGGCGCCCGACCTCGTGGCGACGGTCGGCCAGATCGGCCGCTACGGGCCGTCCGCCTCCCAGGCCGTGGACATCGGCAAGGGCTTCGAGGCCGCGCGGGTGCTCGGCAGCCTGGACATCGGCCAGGCGGTGGTCGGCATCGGCGGCCGCGTGGTGGGGGTCGAGGGCGTGGAGGGAACCGACGAGCTGATCGGCCGGATCGCGGACCTGCGCCGGCGCGGACGGCTGAAGTGGTCGGGCCGGGAGGGCGTGCTCGTGAAGGCCGCCAAGCCCCAGCAGGATCTGCGCGTGGACATGCCGACGGTCGGCCCGAAGACCGTGGCGCTGGTGGCCGACGCCGGGCTCGCCGGCATCGCCGTGGAGGCGGGCCGGGTGATGATCGTCGACCGGGCCGCCACGGTGGCGGCCGCCGACGCGGCCCGGGTCTTCCTGGTGGCCGAAACCCTGGACATGACGCCCGCGGACGCGCCGATCGCGCCCGAGCCGGCCCCATGAGCTCCGATTCCCGGCCCTTGCACGTCTTCCTGGTGGTCGGCGAGGAATCGGGCGACCAGCTGGGCGCCCGGCTGATGGAGGCGCTGATCCGGCGCACCGGCGGCTCGGTGCGCTTCAGCGGCCTCGGCGGTTCGCGCATGCAGGCGCTCGGCCTCGCGCCGCTGTTCCCGCTCCACGACATCGCCGTCATGGGCATCGGCCCCGTGCTCGCCCGCCTGCCGACCCTGGTGCGGCGGGTCTACGCCACGGTGACCGCCGCGCTGGCCGCCGATCCGGACGTGATGGTGATCATCGACAGCCCGGATTTCACGCACCAGGTGGCGAAGCGCGTGCGCAAGGAGCGCGGCGCCATCCCGATCGTCGGCTACGTGTCGCCGTCCGTGTGGGCGTGGCGGCCGGGGCGGGCGCGCAAGATGGCCGTCTATGTGGACCACCTGCTTGCCATCCTGCCGTTCGAGCCGGAGATCCATGCCCGCCTCGGCGGGCCGACCACCACCTACGTGGGCCATCCGCTGATCGACCGGCCGGACCTGCTGCTCGGCACGGACGGGGAGCGCCAGCCTTTGGCGACCGCGGACCCGCCGACCCTCCTGGTGCTGCCGGGCAGCCGGCACAGCGAGGTGAGCCGGCTCCTGGAGGTGTTCGGCGAAACGGTGGGCCGGCTCGCAGCCAAGGGCGTGCGGTTCGAGTGCGTGATCCCGGCGGTGCCGCACCTGCAGGAGACGATCACCGCCGGCAGCGCGTCCTGGGCGGTGCGCCCGACGATCGTCTCGGGGGAAGCGGCGAAGTTCGCCGCCTTCCGGCGGGCGCACGCGGCGCTGGCCGCGTCCGGCACCGTGACCCTGGAACTGGCGCTCGCCGGCGTGCCCATGGTGGTGGCCTACCGGCTGGACGCCCTGTTCCGGATCGTCAAGCGCATCGTGCTGGCGACCGGGCAGCCGCAGGTGAGCTCCATGGTGCTGCCGAACATCATCCTCGGCCGCAACGTCATCCCCGAACACCTGGACGCCGACGTGACGGCCGACGGGCTCGCCGCCGCCGTCGCGCCGCTCCTCGCCGACACGGCGGAGCGCGCCCGGCAGGTTGAAGCGCTCGGCGACCTCTGGACCCGCATGGCGCTGCCCGGCGGCCGCAGCCCCGGCGACGCGGCGGCGGACGTGGTGCTCGCCACCGCCCGGCGCGTGCCCGGCCGCTGAAGCCCCGCCCGGGCGGGGCCTGAGGACCCGGCGCCAAGCCCTTCCAGGACAATGAAAAAGGGCGCCCGAGGGCGCCCTTCCGATGTTCGGATCCCGCTCCGGCCGAGGCCGGTCAGCGGCGGTTCTCCACCGGCACGTAGTCGCGCTCCGGCGCGCCCGTGTAGAGCTGGCGGGGGCGGCCGATGCGTTGGGACGGGTCCTCGATCATCTCCTTCCACTGGGCGATCCAGCCCACCGTGCGGGCGAGGGCGAACAGCACCGTGAACATGGTGGTCGGGAAGCCGAGCGCGCGGAGCGTGATGCCGGAGTAGAAGTCGATGTTCGGATAGAGCTTCTTCTCGATGAAATACTCGTCCGACAGCGCCACCTTCTCCAGCTCCACGGCTACCTGCAGGAGCGGGTCGTCGGTGTTGCCGACGGCGGCCAGGACCTCGTGCGTGGTGCGCTGCATGATGCGGGCGCGCGGGTCGTAGTTCTTGTAGACCCGGTGGCCGAAGCCCATGAGGCGGAACGGGTCGGACTTGTCCTTCGCCCGGCGGACGTACTCCGGGATGCGGTCCGGCGTGCCGATCTCGGCCAGCATGTTGAGCGCCGCCTCGTTGGCGCCGCCGTGGGCCGGGCCCCAGAGGCAGGCGATGCCGGCGGCGATGCAGGCGAACGGGTTCGCGCCCGAGGAGCCGGCGAGCCGCACCGTGGAGGTGGAGGCGTTCTGCTCGTGGTCCGCGTGGAGAATGAAGATCCGGTCCATGGCGCGCGCCAGAACCGGGTTGACCACATAATCCTCGCACGGCACCGAGAAGCACATGTTGAGGAAGTTGGACGAGTAGTCGAGGCTGTTCTTCGGGTACACGAACGGTTGGCCGATCGAGTACTTGTAGGCCATGGCCGCGATGGTCGGCATCTTGGCGATCATGCGCAGGGACGCGACCATGCGCTGGTGCGGATCGGAGATGTCCGTGGAGTCGTGGTAGAAGGCCGCCAGCGCGCCGACAACGCCCACCATGACGGCCATCGGGTGCGCATCACGCCGGAAGCCGGAGAAGAAGCGCGACATCTGCTCGTGCACCATGGTGTGCCGGGTGACGCGCATGTCGAAGTCGGCCTTCTGGGCCGCCGTCGGCAGGTCGCCATAGAGTAGGAGATAGCAGGTCTCCAGGAAGTCGCCGTTTTCCGCCAGCTGCTCGATCGGATAGCCGCGGTAGAGCAGCACGCCCTTGTCGCCGTCGATGTAGGTGATCTTCGACTCGCACGAGGCGGTCGAGGTGAACCCCGGGTCGTAGGTGAACTGTCCGGTCTTGGCGTAGAGCGTGGAGATGTCGATGACGCTCGGCCCGACAGAACCCTCTTTGACCGGGAATTCGATGACCTTCTCGCCGGTGGTCAGGGAGGCTTTGGTTTCGCTCATACGGATGGACCTCCAAGGTGTCGGTTGACCCAGGTGCGGCGACCTGAATTGACGTTGACGTAAAGGTCAGCTGCCTCATCGCCGAGAGGGAACGCCATTGTGCGTAGCGGAAAAACCAGGGTGCGGCAAGCTGACCTTTGGAAATTGCGACCATGCCGGCGGCCCCAAAAAGTCGAAGCCGCGCACCGGTTTCGGACAGGAGAGACGCCGCCTGACGCTGCGTCAGATGATCGACGGATCGGCGCCCGCGTCAACCGTGGACGAGGGCTCATGACGGCCGGGCAGCCATGCGTAAACCCACGCACGGATCTTCGGCGCGGGACCCGACAGGGTGCCGATTGCGTCGCCGGCGCGGTGCCGATCGGGTCGACGGGTCCGGCCCGGGCGCCCGCGCGCCCGGGTGACGGCGCTCGGCCCGCGGTCGGTCAGGCCGCGTCGCGGATGCGGGCGAGGCTCTCGTCGCGGCCGAGCACGGCGAGCACGTCGAAGACCGGTGGGGAGGTGGACCGGCCGGTGAGCGCGGCCCGGAGTGGCTGGGCGACCTTGCCGAGCTTCAGCCCGGCCTCCTCCGCGTAGGCCCGCACCACGGCCTCGGTGCTGGCGGCCGACCAGTCGGGGAGGGCGTCGAGGCGCGGCAGAAGGGCCCCGAGGGCCGAGCGGCCCGTCTCGTCCAGGAGGGCGGCGGCCCTCTCGTCCACCGGCAGGGGGCGAGCGGCGAACAGGAATTGCGCGCCGTCGATCAGCTCCAGCACCGTCTTCGCGCGCTCCTTGAGGCCCGGCATGGCGGCCAGCAGCTTCGCCCGCATCGCCTCGTCGAGCTTCGCCTTGAGGTCCGCGCCGGTGGGGCCGATGTGGTCGAGCACGGTCTCCACGTGGCGGACGAGTTCCGCGTCCGGGGTGGAGCGGATGTAGTGGCCGTTGAGGTTCTCCAGCTTGGCGAAATCGAAGCGGGAGGGGGAGCGGCCGATGCCGGCGAGATCGAACAGCTCGATCATCTCGTCGGTGGAGAGGATCTCGGCGTCGCCATGAGCCCAGCCGAGGCGGACGAGATAGTTCCTGAGCGCGGCCGGCAGGTAGCCCATGGCGCGGTACGCGTCGACGCCGAGGGCGCCGTGGCGCTTGGACAGCTTGGCGCCGTCCGGCCCGTGGATGAGCGGGATGTGCGCCATCACCGGGATGTCCCAGCCGAGCGCGCCGTAGATGATCGCCTGCCGGGCCGCGTTGGTCAGGTGATCGTCGCCGCGGATGATGTGGGTGACGCCCATGTCGTGGTCGTCGACCACGACCGCGTGCATGTAGGTGGGCGTGCCGTCGGAGCGCAGGATGATGAAGTCGTCGAGGTCCTTGTTCGGGAACACGACGCGGCCCTGCACCTGATCGTCGATCGCCGTCTCGCCGTCGAGCGGCGCCTTGATGCGGATCGCCGGCTTCACGCCCGCGGGCGCCTCGGACGGGTCGCGGTCGCGCCACCGGCCGTCGTAGCGGGGCGGCCGGCCCTCGGCCTTGGCGCTCTCGCGCATGGCCTCCAGCTCCTGGGGCGTGCAGTAGCAGTAGTAGGCCTTGCCGGCCTCCACGAGGCCGCGGGCCACCTCCGCGTGCCGCTCCGCGCGCTGGAACTGGGAGATCGCCTCGCCCTCCCAGGTGAGGCCGAGCCAGGTGAGCCCGTCGAGAATCGCGTCCACCGCCGCCTGCGTGGAGCGCTCCCGGTCCGTGTCCTCGATCCGGAGCAGCATCGTGCCGCCGGTCCGCCTGGCGTAGAGCCAGTTGAAGAGAGCGGTGCGCGCGCCACCGATGTGGAGGAATCCGGTCGGAGACGGCGCAAAACGCGTGACGACGGGCTTGGTCATAGGCAAAACTCGCAAGGGATCCGGCGGCGGGCGGGGCAGGCGGCCGACATCGGTCCGCCCCGGCCGAAAAGGCAGGGGTCTGTAGCACGATGCGCGGGACGCCGCAAAAGGCGATGACCCTGACGGAGAAGCCGCGTGGCGCTGCGAGCGGCCGGTCTCGACGGTGACGGCGAAGGACCGGGACTGACCCCGGCCGACGTGTGGGGCCCCAGGAGGGCGGGCGCGGACCGGGCGCCGGGCCGGCGGCGGCGCGAACGCCGGTCCGTGTGGCGCGAGCGCTTCGCCGCCGCGCGCGACCGGGCCAGGCGGGAGATCGAGCACGACCTCGCCGAGGGGCGGGGCTTCCTGTGGCTGCCGGTCGCCCTGATGGCGGGGATCGCGCTCTGGTTCGCGCTGCCGTCCGTCCCGATCGTCGCGGCGATCGCCGGGGCCGCCGGGCTGATCGCCGTCGCCGTCCGGGCGGATCGTGCCGGCCGGCCGTCGCTCCTCCTCGCGGCCGCCGCCACCGGGGCGATCGGCTGGCTGGCGGCGGAGGCGAGCACCGCCCTCTCGGAGGCGCCGCGCCTCGGCCGGCCCTGGACCGGCGTCGTCGCCGGCCACCTGATGGCGGTAGAGGACCGGGAGAGCCGTGGGATCCGCGTGCTCGTGGCCGTGCACCACCTGGAATCCTATCGCCGGGGGCGCGCGCCGCTGAGGGTGCAGGTGATCGTGCGCGGCCCGGTGCCGGACGGGCTGCTGCGCCCCGGCGCGGCGGTGCGCCTGAAAGCGCGGCTGGCGCCGCCTTCGCCGCCGCTCTATCCGGGCGGTTATGACTTCGCCCGCGTCGCGTGGTTCGACCGGATCGGCGCCACCGGCTTCACGATCGCGCCGCCCGAGCCCTGGGCGGATTCGCCGCCGGCTCCGGGATTGCTGCGCGCCTGGGCGGAGGTGGAGAGCGTGCGCCAGCAGGTGGCGACGCGGGTGCGGGCGACGCTGCCGGGCGACACGGGGGCGATCGCCGCCGCCCTGATGGTGGGCGACCGGGGCGCCATCGACGCGGAGACGGACCGGGCCATGCAGGTCTCCGGCCTCTCCCACGTGCTGTCCATTTCCGGCCTCCACATGTCGCTCGTGGCCTTCGGCCTGTTCAAGGCGGTCCGGCTTCTCGTCGCCCTGTGGCCGCGGGCGGCGCTGGAATGGCCGGTGAAGCGATGGGCGGCGGGCGCGGCGCTGGTGGGGGCGGGGCTCTACCTTCTGGTCTCCGGCATGTCCGTCGCGACCGTGCGGAGCGCCGCCATGGTCGCCCTCGCGTGCGTGGCCGTGATGGTTGACCGACGGCCGTTCTCGCTCCGGCTCGTGGCGGTGGCGGCGCTCGTGGTGTTCGCCGTCGATCCGGTGTCGGTGCTCGAACCGGGCGCGCAGATGTCCTTCATCTCGGTGGCGGCCCTGATCGCCGCCTACGAGGGCTGGCGCGAGGCGCGGCCCATGGGCGATCCGCCCGACGTCAACCTCGCCGTCCGGGTGGCGACCGCCGTCGGCCTCTGGACGCTCGGCTGCATGGCCACCTCCCTGATCGCCGGCCTCGCGACCGGGCCGATCGCCCTCTACCACTTCGGCCGGCTGGCGCCGCTCGGGATCGTGTCCAACCTCCTGGCGACGCCCGTGATCGCCTTCCTGATCATGCCGGCGGGCGTGATGTCGGCCATCGCCATGCCGTTCGGGCTGGACGGATGGACGCTGCCGGCGATGGGGCTCGGCATCGACATCATGATCGCGATCGCCGTCATGGTGGCGGACTGGACGCCGGGAGGCGGAAGCTTCGGCCGGCCGAGCCTTGCCGGCACGCTCCTGATGGTGGCGGGCGGCCTCTGGCTGATGCTCTGGACCGGCAGGGTCCGGTTCGCGGGGCTCGCCCTGGTGGCCGCCGGGCTGGTTCTGGCGCCGCTGGAGCGCGCGCCCGATCTGGTCGTCTCCGGCACCGGGCGCCGCGTGCTCTACGCCGACCCGTCCGGGCGCCTGCACGTGCTGGGCCGGGCGGACGCGTTCGAGACGAACCTGTGGCTCGCGGCACGAGGCGCGCCGCCGGCCCGGGAGACCGACACGCTGTCCGACGGCGTCCGCTGCGATGCCGAGGCATGCGTGCTGGCGGAAGACGGGAGAGCCGCTGCCGGGAAACTTGGGAGGCGGCGGAAGGGCGCGGGGCAGGGGGAGCGACAGGAGGATGCCGCGGGCGGCGCCGCCACGGGTTGGGCGGATCCGGGCAGGCCGGGCCGGCGCTCGCTGATCGCGCTCGTCCGGCAACCGGCCGCCTTCGCGGACGAGTGCGCCACCGCCCGGCTCGTGGTGACGCCCCTGGTGGCGCCGCGATGGTGCCGCGCGCTGACGACGGTGATCGACCGGACGGATCTCGCCGCAACGGGGGCGCGGACCTATGCGGTGGAGCCCGGAGACGGGGCGGCAGGACCGCCGGCGGACGCGGCGCGATCAGGCCGGCGGCGAAACGCCGGACCCGATGGCCGGCTCCGTCTGGTGCCCCTCGACGCGGCCATCTCCGATCCGCGGCGGCCCTGGCATCCCGCCCCGGATGGCAAAGCGGATCGGGACGGCGAACAGGTGCCGAGCCCGTCCGCCGGCCCCCGTCAGTAGCGGCGCATCAGCGCCACGAGCTTGCCCTGGATGCGCACCCGGTCCGGCCCGAAGATCCGCGTCTCGTAGGCCGGGTTGGCGGCCTCCAACGCGATCGAGGCGCCCTTCTTGCGCAGGCGCTTCAGAGTGGCCTCCTCGTCGTCCACGAGCGCGACCACGATGTCCCCGGTGTCGGCGACGTCGGACCGCTTGATGACCACCGTGTCGCCGTCGAGGATGCCGGCCTCGATCATGGAATCGCCCCGCACCTCCAGGGCGAAGTGCTCGCCCGTGGTGATGAGGTCGATGGGCACGTGAACCGTGTGCGAGTGGTTCTGGATGGCCGAGATCGGCACGCCGGCGGCGATTCGGCCCATGACCGGGACGGGCAGCGTGTCGCGCTCGAACGTCGGCTCCGGCGTCGGCGCGGGCCGCGCCTTGCCGAGGTTGCCTTCGATAACCGACGGCTCGAACCCGCGGCGCGGCCGGGCCGGCGACGGCTGAACCGATTCGGGCAGCTTCACCACCTCGAGCGCTCGCGCCCGGTTGGGAAGCCGGCGGATGAAGCCCCGTTCCTCCAGCGCCGTGATGAGTCGATGGATGCCGGACTTGGACTTCAGGTCCAGGGCGTCCTTCATCTCGTCGAACGAAGGCGGAACACCTGACTCCTTCAGGCGCTCGTGGATGAACATCAGGAGCTCGAACTGCTTTCGCGTCAGCATACGGCCCTCGTTCGCGCGACCAGGCGGCGGGTTTTCAACAAGCGGCCCGCAGTATGCGGCGCGAGTCGTTTAGGTTCGGTGTCGGTACAAAACACGAACATGGTTAGCATGTTCTACCTGCGTTCTGCAAGCGTGCCCAACGCGTCCGGCGTGTTCTTTTGCGGATATCGGGGCTTCGGCGCGCGCCGGCGTCGTCAGCCCCGCGCAAGCGGCCCTCGCGACAGTGCGGCGAGAAACGATCTATCGGGGCTCTCGGGCGACGCGCGCCGGCCCCGCCGGAGGAGCGCCGCCATGTCAGCATCGTTCGAACCGATCGAATCGCAGCCGGCCGCCGGAGCGCGGGCCCTGTCGCCCGCGGCGGCGGATCGGGTCCTCGCCAAGGCGCAGCGACACTTCCGCCAGGGCAGGACCGACGCGGCGGCCGAGCTGTTCACGTCGCTCGTCCACACGCCGCGACATGCGATCGGGGCGCTTCGCGGCCTCGGCGCCTGCGAGCAGGTGAAGGGGAATTTCCTCGGCGCGGTCGGCTGGTACATGCAGGCGGTCGACGTCGACCCGTCGTCGGCCATCTCGCTCCGAGCCCTGGCGAAGGCGCTCGACCTCGCGGGACACCTGGACCTCGCGGTCCTCGCCTACGAGCGGGCGGTCGTGGCGGCCCCCCTCGATATGGAGGGCGTCTGCGATTACGCCTTCGCGCTCCGCCGATCGCTGCGCCTCGACGACGCCAAGGCGATCCTCGACTCCGCCCTCATGGGGGTCACGGACCACGCGCGGCTCTACGGGGAGCGCGCCTCGGTCCTGTTCGACCTGCGCCGGCAATCGGAATCCGAGGAGGACTATCGCAAGGCGTGTTCGCTCGACCCGCACAACGCCGGCCATTGGGTCGCATTCGGGGAGGTGCTGGACCGCGGCCAGAGCTGGGCCGAAAGCCTGGAGGCCTATCGCAAGGGGGCGCGCGCGGCGGACGACCACGTGCTGCCGAGCGCGACCTTCTACTTCGCCAAGTGCAACGCCTGCGAGTGGACGGGTCTCGACGCCCTGGAGCGGAAGCTCCTGACCATGCCGTTGGAGTCCGACCGACCCGCGCCGCCGTTCCTGTTCCTCAACCTGCCGAGCACGCCGGCCCAGCAGGCGGCCCAGTCGGCCGCCTTCGTCAAGCGGATCCGGATCGGCAGCCAGATCGACCATTCGGACCGGCGGGTGGAGCCCCGCCCGAAGGGCGACCGGATCCGGGTCGGCTACCTGTCCGCCGACTTTCACCAGCACGCGACCAGCCTCCTCATGGCGGGCTTCTTCGAGCAGCACGACCGCAGCCGGTTCGAGACCTTCGCCTATTCCGTCGGGATCGACGACGGCACGGAGATGCGGCAGCGCGTCATCGCCTCGTTCGACTCGTTCTACGAGTGCTCGAAGGCCTCCGACCAGGCCATCGTGAGCCGCATCCTTTCGGACCGGATCGACATCCTGGTCGACCTGAAGGGCTATACCCACAACGCGCGCGAGCACGTGGCGGCCTACCGCGCCGCGCCGATCCAGGTCGCCTACATCGGCTACCCGGGTCCGCTGGCGGCCGACTTCATCGACTACACGCTCGTGGACGAGCACATCGTGCCGCCCGAGGAGCAAGAGCACTATGTGGAGAACCTGGTCTACCTGCCGGGTTGCTACCAGGTGAACGACAGCACGCGGCCGATCGCCGATTGGAAGCCGTCCCGCACCGACCTCGGCCTGCCCGAGAACGCCTTCGTGTTCGCCTGCATGAACCAGGCCTACAAGATCAAGCCGGACGTCTTCGACGTCTGGATGCGCATCCTCGGCCGGGTTCCCGGGTCCGTCCTGTGGCTCCTGTCGGTGCGCCCCAAGGCCCGCGACAATCTTCGGGCCGAGGCCGCGAAGCGCGGCATGGACCCGGACCGGATCATCTTCGCGGAAGCGGCGAAGAACCACGTCCACCTCGCCCGCCTCCGGCAGGCGGACCTCTTCCTCGACACCGCGCCGATCAACGCCCACACCACGGCGAGTGACGCCCTCTGGGCCGGCCTGCCCCTGCTGACGGTCACGGGCCGGACCTTCGTCGGCCGGGTGGCCGGAAGCCTTCTGAAGTCGGTCGGCATGCCGGACCTGATCACGCCCGACTTGAAGAGCTACGAGGATCTCGCCGTCGCGATCGCGACCGAGCCGGGCCGGTGCGACCACCTGAAGGAGCGGCTCGCCGCCGCGCGGTCCACCGCGCCGCTGTTCGATACGGTGCGCACCACCCGCGCCATCGAGCGCGCCTACGAGACCATGTTCGAGCGCTGGCGGAACGGCGAGCAGCCGCGCCCCTTCTCCGTGGCTGACTGATCCGGGTCAGACCCGGTCGAGGCGGATCACCCGGCAGGCGTCGCCGGCCTTGGCGGCCGGCGCATGCGGCTCCCGCACGATGAGGGCGTCCGCGTTGGCGAGGGTGGACACCATGGAACTGTCCTGGACCGTGAAGGGCGCCGCCAGAAGGTCGCCGTCGTCGGAGCGGGACAGGCGGGCGCGCAGATAGTCCTGGCGCTGGTCGTTCGGGCGGAGATCCTCGGCAAGGCGCGCGGGCTCGGCCTGGGGTAGGGGATCCGGCTCGCCGAGCAGGGCGCGCACTAGCGGCGTCAGGAACAGGAGCCCGCACACCATGGTGGAGACCGGATTGCCCGGCAGGCCGAGCGCCCGCACGGCCCCGCGCCGGCCCACCATCAGCGGCTTGCCCGGCCGCATGGCGATCTTCCAGAAATCGAGCTCGACACCCTCGGCAGCCATGGCCGGACGGGTGAGGTCGTGGTCGCCGACCGAGGCGCCGCCGAGCAGGCAGACCACGTCCGCCCCGCCGTCGAACGCGGAGCGCAGGCGCGCGCGGATCAGGTCCAGGTCGTCGGGCACGATGCCGAGGTCCAGTGGCTCCGCGCCGTGGTCGACCAGGGTCGCCATCAGGCCGTAGCCGTTGGACGCGACGATCTGGTTCGGGCCGATGGGCGAGCCGGGACGCACCAGTTCGTCCCCCGTCGCCAAAAGCGCCACCTTCGGCCGCAGGCGGACCGCCAGCGTGGCGTGGTCGGCCGCGGCCGCGAGCGCCAGGCGCCGGCCGTCGAGCCGGGTGCCGGCGGCGAGAAGCCGGTCGCCGGCGCGGAAGTCGAGCGCCTCCGGCCGCACATGCCGGCCGACCGGTTCGGTCTGGGTGGGGCGGATCAGGAGGCCGTCGCGCTCCGCGTTCTCCTGGATCAGGATGGTGTCGGTCCCCTCCGGCACGGGCGCGCCGGTGAAGATGCGCACGGCCTCCCCGGCGCCGACCGCGCCGGTGAAGCGGTGCCCCGCGGCCGCCTCGCCGATCAGCCGCAGCGGCGAGCCGGGCGCGAGATCGGCGGCCCGGACCGCGTAGCCGTCCATGGCCGAGACGGCGAACGGCGGCTGGGTGCGCCGCGCGAACAGGTCCTCGGCGAGCACGCGGCCGGCCGCGGCGGCGAGCGGCACCACCTCCGCCGGCACCGGCACGACGCCCTCCAGCATGCGGCCTTGCGCGTCGGACACGGGCATCAGGGCCACGGGCGACCTCCCTTCGTGTTCTGGCGTCAGCTGTCCGCGGTCCAGACCCCGGACTTGCCGCCGGTCTTTTCCAGGAGCCGCAGACCCTCGATGCGCATGCCCTTCTCGATCGCCTTGGCCATGTCGTAGACGGTGAGGCACGCGACCGACGCGGCGGTCAGCGCCTCCATCTCCACGCCGGTCTGGCCGGTCACCCGCACGGTGGCGGTGACCACGAGGCCGGGCAGGGCGGCGTCCGGCTCGATCTCCACCGCCACCTTGGTGACGGCGAGGGGATGGCAGAGGGGGATCAGCTCGTGCGTCCTCTTGGCGGCCATGATGCCGGCGATGCGGGCGGTCGCCACCACGTCGCCCTTCGGCACCGCGCCGTCCATGATCGCGGCCAGCGTCCCGGGCCGCATCACCACCCGGCCTTCGGCGACGGCCGTGCGGGTGGTGGCGGCCTTGTCGGTGACGTCCACCATGGAGGCGGCGCCGCGGTCGTCCAGATGGGTCAGCTTGTCGGTCACGGCGGGCCGATCCTCGTCGTTCGGGGTGGACTGTAGCCGGGCCGGGCCGCCGGCGACACCCGGACCAAGGAACGGCCGGACGGCCGGCGCCTGCCGGGTCCGGCGGCTGTCAGAGGCCGAGGAGCGTGCGCGTGGCTGCGGTCACGTCCGCCTGCCGCATCAGGCTTTCGCCGACCAGGAAGGTCCGCACGCCCACGCCGGCCATGCGGTCGAGGTCGGCCCTGGTGAAGAGGCCGGATTCGCCCACCACGATCCGGTCCGCCGGCACCCGGGGCGCCAGGGCCTCGGTGGTCTCCAGGCGGGTCTCGAAGGTGCGCAGGTTCCGGTTGTTGATGCCGACGAGCGGGGAGGAGAGCGCCAGCGCCCGGTCGAGTTCCGCGTCGTCGTGGACCTCCAGGAGCACGTCCATGCCGAGGCCGAAGGCGGTGGCCTCCAGGTCGCGGGCGAGCGCGTCGTCCACGGCGGCGAGGATGATCAGGATGGCGTCGGCGCCCCAGGCGCGCGCCTCAAACACCTGGTAGGTGGAATAGAGGAAGTCCTTGCGGAGCGCCGGCAGGCTCGTGGCCGCGCGGGCGGCGCCCAGATATTCCGGCCGGCCCTGGAAGGACGGGGTGTCGGTCAGCACGGACAGGCAGGCCGCGCCGCCGGCCTCGTAGGCGCGGGCGAGCGCCGGCGGGTCGAAGTCCGGCCGGATCAGACCCTTGGACGGGCTCGCCTTCTTGATCTCGGCGATGAGCGCGTAGCGGCCGTCCGCCACGGTCCGCTCGATCGCCCGACGGAAGCCGCGCGGCGGCGATGCCTCGGCGGCGCGCGCCCTGATCTCGGCCAGCGGGACGGCCGCTTCGGCGGCGGCGATCTCCTGGCGCTTGTAGGCCTCGATCCGGGTGAGGATGTCGCTCATGCGGGCACCGGTTCGTTGGAGATGCGCACCAGGGCGTCGAGCACGCCCCGGGCGGCGCCGCCGTCGATGGACCGGGCGGCGAGGGATGCGCCTTCCTTCAGGCTCGCCGCCTTGCCGGCGACGAGGAGCGCGGCCCCCGCGTTCATCAGCACCGTGTCGCGATAGGCGCCGGGCGCGCCGTCGAGGAGGGCGCGGAGGGCGGCGGCGTTCTCCTCCGCGGTGCCGCCGGTGACGGCGCCCTTCGGATGGCTGCCGACGCCCGCGTCCTCGGGCGTAATCTGGAAGGTCCGGATGGCGCCGTCCTTCAGCTCCGCGACGGCGGTGGGACCGGCGGTGGTGATCTCGTCGAGCCCGTCGGAGCCGTGCACGACCCAGACCGCCTCGGAGCCGAGGTCCTTCAGCACCCGCGCCACCGGCTCCACCCATTGGCCGGAGAACACGCCGACGAGCTGGCGGCGGACGCCGGCCGGGTTGGAAAGCGGGCCGAGCAGGTTGAAGATGGTGCGGGTGCCGAGCTCCACCCGGCTGGGGCCCACGTGCTTCATGGCCGCGTGGTGGGCCGGCGCGAACATGAAGCCGCAGCCCGCCTCGGCCACGCACCGGCCGATGGCCGCCGGGCCGAGGTCGATGTTGACGCCGAGGGCGGCGAGCACGTCCGCCGCGCCCGACCGGGACGACAGCGCCCGGTTGCCGTGCTTGGCGACCGGCACCCCGGCGCCCGCCACCACGAAGGCCGAGGCGGTGGAGATGTTGAGGCTGCCGGAGGCGTCGCCGCCGGTGCCGACGATGTCGATCGCCGATCCGGGCGCGGTCACCCGCAGCATCTTGGAGCGCATCACCTCCACGGCGCCGACCATCTCGTCCACGGTCTCGCCGCGCACGCGGAGCGCCATCAGGAAGCCGCCGATCTGAGACGGCGTGGCCTCGCCCGACATCATGACGTCGAACGCCGTGCGGGCCTCCTCCCGGGAAAGGGCCGCCCCGGTGGCGACCTTGCCGATCAACGCCTTGAACTCGCTCATGGTCGAGACTTTCGCCCCCGAGGGTCTCGTGTGGTGGACGCCGGAGTGTGGGCGCCCGGCGCGCCGACCGTCAACGGCCGGCGACGCCGATAGCAAGCTCCAGCGCCTGCTGGTTGACGCTGGTGCCGATGGTGGACTGGAAGTCGGTCACGTACTGGGTGAGCAGGCTGCCCTGGAGTTCGCCGGTGAAGCGCTGCGCCACCTGGGCGTTGCCGGCCTCCTCCTCGAAGAAGGGCGGCACCACGGCGTTGACGACCCGCAGCACCAGGTGGGTGTCGCCGTCGCCTTCCACCGCCGTGACGTAGCCCTCCGGGCCGCCGAACGCGGCGTCGATGCCGACCTCGCCGAGGGCGGGCACCTCGCCTCCGCGCGGGAAGGCGGGCGAGCGGGTGACGGTGGCGCCCGCGGCGGTCGCGACGGTGGCGAAGTCCTGGCCGCCCTTCAGGGCGGCGACCATCTCGTCCGCCTTCTTGGCGAGGAGTTCGCCGGCGCGCTCGTCGGTCCACCGGCGGACCACCTCGGCGTCGACCTCCTCCAGGGCGCGGTCGCGGGCGGGCGTCACGGACGCCACCTCGAACCAGGTGTAGCCGCCGCCGGGGATGCGGACCGGATCGTTCTCCACGCCAACGTCGCTCTGGAAGGCGGCGTCGAGCAGGCCCTCGCCCGGCGGCAGGACCACGGGCGCGCCGTCCGGACCCTTGCCGGTGCTGTCCACCGCCTCGACGGCGGCGACCGACAGCTTGAACCGCTCGGCGATCTCGGCGAGCGTCGCGCCACCCGCGCGGGCGTCCTCGATCTCCTGCTCGGTGTCGAGGAGCGTGCGCTCCGCCGCCTTGGCGGCCAGCGACGCCTTGATCTCGCCGGCGACCTCCTCGAACGGCCGGATCGACTCCGGCGCCACCTCGGTCACGCGGACGAGGGCGGAGCCGAACCGGGCGTCCACCGGAGCGCTGACGGTGTTGGGTGCGAGCCCGAAGGCGGCCTCGGCGATCGCCGGGTCCACCACCTTGTCGCGGGTCAGGAGGCCGAGGTCGAAGTCGGTCGGCGTCAGGCCGCGCTCCTCGGCGACGGCCTCGAACGTGGAGCCGGCGGCGATCTTGTCCGCGGCGGCCTTCGCCTCCTCGGCGGTCGGAAACAGGATCTGCTGGATACGCCGCTGCTCCGGCGTGCCGTACTGGCCGCGGGTGCGGTCGTACTCGGCGCGCGCGGCCTCGTCGGTGACGCTCGCCGGATCGGCGAGCGACGCGGCCGTCAGGGTCAGCGTCTCCAGCTTGCGATATTCGGGCGCGCGGAACGAGGCCTTGTTCTCCTCGAAATAGGCCGTCTTCTCCTCCGGGGTCGGCGCCGGGATCGGCTCGACCATGGCCCGGTTCAGGACGGCGTAGTCCACGGTGCGGACCTCGTTGCGGAAGCGGGCGATCGCCTCGACCATGGCGGTCGGCACCTTGATGCCGCCGACGAGGCCCTCGGCCACCTGCCGGCGCAGCACCTGCAGCCGCTGTTCGGCGAGGAAGCTCGCCTCCGAATAGCCCTCCTGACGGAGGAGCTGCTGGAAGCGGGCGCGGTCGAACTGGTCGTTCGCGGTCTTGAACTCGGGGGAGGCCGCGATCTCGGCGGCCACGTCCTGGTCGGACGCGCCGAGGCCGAGCTGGCGGGCCGCCTCGGTGAGCGCCGCCTCGGACATCATCTGGCCGAGCACCCGCTGGGGCAGGCCGAGGGCGGCGGCGGTCTCGTAGGTGACCGGCTGGCCGAACTGGCGCGTCAGGGACTGCACCTCCCGCTGGTAGGTGCGCTGGAAGGTGGCGAGGTCGATCTCCGTGCCGCCGACCTCCGCCACCGACCGGGTCTGGCCGCCGCGGAACACGTCGGAAATGCCCCAGACCGCGAAGGACGCGACCAGGAGCACGAGGAGAAGTTTGGCGACCCAGGTGGTGGCGCCGCGGCGCAGGGCGTCGAGCATAGTTCCGTCCGGTCAGGGTGCGACGAGGGGCGCCGTCCCGTTGTTGTCATTGTCTCGCCGGCAGGGTCCGGTCCGAAGCGCGGCGGATCATAGGGACGGCGCCGGCCCGACACAAGGCGAGGGCGCGACGCAGAAGGGACGCCCGCCCGACGGTTGGACGGGGTCGGTCGGCGCGACCTAGTCCGGCCGGGCCGGATATCCCCGCGCCCTTGTCCCTCACCCGGCGATTTCGCTTGCGGTCGGTCGCTGCGCCGAACGCATTATGGTCGCGCGCGCCCCGATCCAGTAGAGGCGGGCTGCAGCTCTCGACGACCGACGCCCGATCCGAAGACGACCGACCTGAACAGACAAGAACCACCCCGACAGGAGAGAACGCCCCCATGGCCACCCGCAAGCCCCTCGTCGCCGGCAATTGGAAGATGAACGGCCTCAAGGCCTCGGTTTCCGAACTCGACGCGGTGGCGGAGGGACTGGACCCGGCGATGCGGGAGACGGTCGACGTCATCCTCTGCCCGCCGGCCACCCTGGTGGCGAGCTTCGCCGAGCGCGGCAGGCTGCCCGTCGGCGGCCAGGACTGCCACGCGGCCCCGAGTGGCGCCCACACGGGCGACATCAGCGCGGAAGCCCTGAAGGACGCCGGCGCGCGCTTCGTGATCGTCGGCCACTCCGAGCGGCGGGCCGACCATCACGAGACCGACGCGGCGGTCCGCGCCAAGGCCGAGGCGGCCTGGCGGGCGGGGCTGACGGCCATCGTGTGCGTGGGCGAGACCCGCGCCGAACGGGAGGAGGGGCGCACGCTCGACGTGGTCGGCGGCCAGCTCGCCGGCTCTCTTCCGGACGGCGTCACGGGCGACAACACGGTCGTCGCCTACGAGCCGGTCTGGGCCATCGGCACCGGCCTGACGCCGACGTCGGGCGATGTGGCCGAGGTGCACGCCTTCATCCGCCGCACGCTGGTGGAGCGTTTCGGCGCGGCGGGGGAGGCGATGCGGATTCTCTACGGCGGCTCGGTGAAGCCCTCCAACGCCCGCGAGCTCATGACCGTCCCGGACGTGGACGGCGCCCTCGTCGGCGGCGCCAGCCTGAAGGCGGCGGACTTCCTCGCCATCGTGGCCGCCTATCGCTGACCCTGGCGAGGTCGCGGGGCGGCCCGTCCGCCCGCGCCGAACCAACAGCACGGCCACCCCTGGCGCGGACCGGCTGCAACGCCCACTTCACGGAAGGCGACGGCCGATCCACGAACCCGTGACGGCGAGAGGGTGGAAAGCCGCCAAGCCTTCGTGTACAACGCCGCCGGCTCGAGTACCCACGAGGGCCCGATCCCCCGTGCCGTGCTTCTTGGACAAGGTTTCCTGACCTCATGCAAACGGTTCTTCTCGTCGTCCACCTGATGGTGGTGGTCGCCCTCGTGGGCGTCGTTCTCCTGCAGCGCTCCGAAGGCGGTGCGCTCGGAATCGGCGGCGGCGGCGGCTTCATGACCAGCCGCGGCACGGCGAACGTCCTCACCCGCACCACGGCCATCCTGGCGGCGGTCTTCTTCCTGACCTCGCTGGCGCTCTCCATCCTGCCGCGCTTCGCGGGCGACGCGGGTTCGGTGTTCGACACCGTTCCGGGCGGCGCCACCGCGCCGGCGGCCGATCCGGGCGCCGTCGGCGGCGGTTCGGGCGGCGTGCTCGACGACCTCAACGCCCTGCGTCGGAACACCGCGCCGGGCGCCCAGGTGCCCGAGGTTCCGGCCGGCGCCCAGGTGCCGGGCGCGCCGGCCGCTCCGGTTCCGGGCGCCCCGGCTCCCGGCGATGCGGCCGCGCCCGCCGGCCCGTCGCTCGACCAGGCCCCGGTGAGCCCCGCGGCCCCGGCGGCCGACGCTCCCATCGAGGTGGATCCCGCCGCCGAGGCTCCGGCCGCGCCCGCGCCGACCGCACCGGCTCCGGCCGAATCGACCGCCCCGGCTCCCGCCGCGCCGACCACGACCGCTCCGACCACGACCGCTCCGGCCGCGCCGGCTCCGGCTCAGTGACGAGGCCGAACGCCTCGTCTCCCGCATCCGGTGGTCGCGACGTCAGCCGCGGCCGCCGCCGAGGTCCAGCCAGTCCAGACAGCGTCCACCGCGCGGCGGCCCGCCGCCCGCGCGCCGCGACGCGTTTTTCCATGCGGACAACTTCGCTTTCCGCTTCCACCGCTGTTTGAAATAGAGATAGGTTCAAGGCCCATGGCGCGGTACATCTTCATCACCGGCGGCGTGGTTTCGTCCCTTGGCAAGGGTCTTGCCTCGGCCGCTCTCGGCTCCCTCCTGCAGGCCCGCGGCTACAAGGTCCGCCTGCGCAAGCTCGACCCCTACCTCAACGTCGATCCCGGCACGATGTCGCCGTACCAGCACGGCGAGGTGTTCGTGACCGACGACGGGGCGGAGACCGACCTCGACCTCGGCCACTACGAGCGCTTCACCGGGCGCCCGGCCACCAAGCAGGACAACATCACCACCGGCCGCATCTACCAGGAGATCCTCGCCAAGGAGCGGCGGGGCGACTACCTGGGCGGCACCGTGCAGGTGATTCCCCACGTGACCGACGCCATCAAGGCCTTCGTGCTCGACGGCAACGAGGACGTGGACTTCGTGCTGACCGAGATCGGCGGCACCGTGGGCGACATCGAGGCCATGCCCTTCCTGGAGGCGATCCGACAGCTCGGCAACGAACTGCCGCGCGGGGAGGCGGTCTACATCCACCTCACCCTGATGCCCTGGATCCCGTCGGCGGGCGAACTGAAGACAAAGCCGACCCAGCATTCGGTGAAGGAGCTGCGCTCCATCGGCATCCAGCCGGACATCCTGCTCGTGCGCTGCGACCGGCCGATCCCGGAGGGCGAGCGCCGCAAGCTGTCGCTCTTCTGCAACGTGCGCCAAAGCGCCGTGATCCCGGGCCTCGACGTCTCGTCCATCTACGAGGTGCCGCTCGCCTACCACAAGGAGGGCCTGGACACCGAGGTGCTTGCGGCGTTCGGCATCACCGGCGCGCCGGCCCCGAACCTGGAGCGCTGGCAGGGCATCGTCAACCGGATCAAGAACCCGGAAGGCCAGGTCAACATCGCCGTGGTGGGCAAGTACACGGTGCTGAAGGACGCCTACAAGTCGCTGATCGAGGCGCTCGTCCACGGCGGCATCGCCAACAACGTGCGCGTCAACATCGAGTGGATCGAGAGCGAGGTCTTCGAGAAGGAGGACCCGGCGCCCTACCTGGAGCACGTCCACGGCATCCTGGTGCCGGGCGGCTTCGGCGAGCGCGGCTCGGAAGGCAAGATCCGGGCGGCCGGCTTCGCGCGCCAGCGGAAGGTGCCCTATTTCGGCATCTGCTTCGGCATGCAGATGGCGGTGATCGAGGCGGCCCGTTCGCTCGCCGGCATCAAGGACGCCACGTCCACCGAGTTCGGCCCGGCGGAGCAGCCGGTGGTCGGCCTGATGACCGAGTGGCTGAAGGGCAACGAGCTGGAACGCCGGAAGGCCGACAGCGACATGGGCGGCACGCTCCGCCTCGGCGCCTACGAGGCCAAGCTGGTGCAGGGCACCAAGATCGCCGAGATCTACGGGTCCGATCGGATCTCCGAACGCCACCGGCACCGGTACGAGGTGAACATCGACTACCGGGAGAAGCTGGAATCCTGCGGTCTCGTCTTCGCCGGCCTGTCGCCGGACGGCGTGCTGCCGGAAACGGTCGAGATCAAGGACCACCCGTGGTTCATCGGCGTCCAGTACCATCCGGAACTGAAGAGTCGCCCGTTCGAGCCCCATCCGCTGTTCGCGAGCTTCATCGAGGCCGCGATGGCGCAGAGCCGCCTCGTTTGACGATGCCGGCGCCACCCGACGGCCGGTCGGGGTGGACCGCAGGTGGCTTGCCGGGATTGAGAATTGTCCGGAGTGGTGTAGAGTGGAGGAGTGGAGCGGGCGGTTTGTGCCCGCCCGCTCCTCGATCATCTTGCGAAGTTTATGCG
The DNA here is from genome assembly GCF_013839525.1 of Chthonobacter rhizosphaerae. Lineage (GTDB taxonomy): Bacteria > Pseudomonadota > Alphaproteobacteria > Rhizobiales > Pleomorphomonadaceae > Chthonobacter > Chthonobacter rhizosphaerae. Next base: position 348,488 of record NZ_JACDIS010000006.1, on the reverse strand, counting down.
GACCGTTAGTCTCCAGCGGTCCGCATATTTCGTCAGGCTGATCTCCAGCGTCCATCTCTTTCGAGACATGCGCAGGCCTCCTGCTCGAGAGCGAGGCCGTCGCTGCGGCCGGGGTGGCCCATCCTCCCCGGTCGCGTCGCTGGATCGACGCTGCTGCTTCCGCTCCCGTGCAGGACGATCTCAACCGGTGTGGGCGCGAATGTCTAATCGCAAAGGTTGCATGCGCGTGTGGGCCTTAGGGAGGCGACGCGCCTGCTCGCCGGACCGACCGACGCTCAGATGCAGGCGCCGTCCAGCAGGCTAGCGGCGAGCGCGTCCATGCTCTCGACGATGAGGTCCGGCCGTGCTGCCGCGAGGGCGGGTCCGAGCGTGTAGCCCCAGGTGACGGCGGCGAACAGGATGCCGGCCTGCCGCGCGGCCTCCAGGTCGCGCAGTTCATCGCCCACCAGAACGGCCCCGGACGGCTGGATGCGGGCGGCTGCGAGCATCTGCCGAAGCTTGCGGGTCTTTCCGAACAGGGCGAGCCCGCAGCCGTAGTGGTCGATCAGGGCGGAGAGATCCCGGCCGAGCGCCCGGCGGACGTTGGCCTCGCTGTTCGAGGTGACGACGCCGATCCGGACTCCGCCGGCCTTGAGCGCGGCCAGCATCTCGCCCGTGCCGGGAAACAATCGGATGTCGTCGATCCGCTCGGCCATCATGCGGCGGAAATCGGCCGCGATGACCGGCAGCTTCCAGAGCGGCACCCGGGCCCGCGCGAGGATCTCGCGCGCGCCGAGGGTCCGCAGCTCGTCCAATTCGTGCTCGGGCAGGCGCAGGAAGCCATGCCGGTCCGCCAGAACGCCCATGTTCGCCGCGAAGAACGGGAAACTGTCCGCGAGCGTGCCGTCGAAGTCGAAGAGGACGAGGCGAGGGGGCATGGGGTCCGGATCGTCAGCCGCGTCCGCGATAGGGCGGGACGCCCTGGTCGGGCATGAAAACGTCCGACGGAGGCGCGCCCGTCTGCCAGAACACGTCGATCGGAATGCCGCCGCGCGGGTACCAGTAGCCGCCGATGCGCAGCCAGTGCGGTTTCAGGAGGCCGGCGAGGGTGCGGCCGATCTCCACGGTACAGGCCTCGTGGAAGGCGCCGTGATTGCGGAAACCGAACAGGTAGAGCTTCAGGCTCTTCGATTCGACGAGCCAGGCGTCCGGCACGTAGTCGATCACCAGATGGGCGAAATCCGGCTGGCCGGTGACCGGGCAGAGCGAGGTGAATTCCGGCACGGTGAAGCGCGCGACGAAACGCGTGTCCGCGTGCGGATTGGGGACCCGGTCGAGAACGCCGGCGTCCGGTTCGGTGGGAATGGGGCTGGTCTGACCGAGCTTCACGGTCGCGGGATCGATGGTCGTCAACGGTAGCACCTCCGGTGATGTCTCGACGACGGGGACAAGGGGCCGTTCGTCTAGCAGGTTTGGAAGGGCTCCGCACCTTTGCAGGGAGGGCGGCTCAAGCTATAGAACGGCCGGCTTCAGTCGCTTCCCAACCCTGCTCGGAGTAAGCCTTCCCATGACCGCCATCATCGACATCGTCGGCCGACAGATCTTCGACAGCCGCGGCAACCCGACCGTCGAGGTCGACGTCATCCTGGAGGACGGCTCCATGGGGCGGGCGGCGGTGCCGTCGGGAGCGTCCACGGGCGCCCACGAGGCGGTCGAGCTGCGGGACGGCGGCGACCGCTACCTCGGCAAGGGCGTCACCAAGGCGGTCGCGGCCGTGAACGACGAGATCTTCGCGGCCCTCGGCGGGCTGGAGGCCGAGGACCAGATCCAGATCGACCAGACCATGATCGACCTGGACGGCACGCCGAACAAGGCGCGCCTCGGCGCCAACGCCATCCTGGGCGTGTCCCTCGCCACCGCCAAGGCGGCGGCCGAGGCGGCCGGCCTGCCGCTCTACCGCTATGTGGGCGGCCCGAACGCCCGCGTGCTGCCGGTGCCGATGATGAACATCGTCAACGGCGGCGCCCATGCGGACAACCCGATCGACTTCCAGGAATTCATGATCATGCCGGTCGGCGCCGAGTCGATCGCGGACGCGGTGCGGATCGGCACCGAGATCTTCCACACCCTGAAGAAGGGCCTGAAGGCCGCAGGCCACAACACGAACGTCGGCGACGAAGGCGGCTTCGCGCCGAATCTGGCCTCGGCGACGGACGCGCTGGACTTCGTGATGTCGTCCATCGAGAAGGCCGGCTACCGGCCGGGCGAGGACGTCTATCTGGCGCTCGACTGCGCGGCCACCGAGTTCTTCAAGGACGGCGCCTATCACTACGAGGGCGAGGGCAAGGTCCGCTCCATCGAGGAGCAGGTGGACTATCTCGCCTCGCTCGCCGCCAAGTACCCGATCATCTCGATCGAGGACGGCATGGCCGAGGACGACTGGGCCGGCTGGAAGCTCCTCACCGACAAGATCGGCAAGACCTGCCAGCTTGTCGGCGACGACCTCTTCGTCACCAACACCAAGCGGCTTCGCCAGGGCATCTCGTCCGCGACGGCCAACTCCATTCTGGTGAAGGTGAACCAGATCGGCTCTCTGACCGAGACGCTGGACGCCGTGGAGACCGCCCACAAGGCCGCCTACACCGCCGTCATGTCGCATCGGTCCGGCGAGACCGAGGACTCGACCATCGCCGATCTCGCCGTCGCGACCAACTGCGGGCAGATCAAGACCGGCTCGCTCGCCCGCTCCGACCGGGTGGCCAAGTACAACCAGCTGATCCGCATCGAGGAAGAGCTCGGCACCCAGGCCCGCTACGCCGGCCGCTCGATCCTGAAGGGCTGATCAGCCGCGAGGGAGGGCCTGGCCTCGCCTTCGCGAGGCGAGACCCTTCCGGCAACGCTTGTCCGCGCACCACCCGATCCGGCCCCATCGGCCGGGTCGGGTTTTTTTCGTGGGCGGTGGCGGAGGCGTGCGCCGGCGCGATCGCGCGCGGCGTCGGCCGGTGATCAAGGGCGGAGGATGGCGCGTCAGTCGCCCGTCACGACGGGGGCATCGTCGCGCGCGCCCCACTCGGACCAGGAGCCGTCGTAGAGGGTCACCGAGCGCGCGCCGGCCTCCTCCAGGGCGAGCGCCAGGACGGCGGCGGTGACGCCGGAGCCGCAGCTGGTGATCACGGGGCGCGACAGATCCACGCCGCGCGCCTTGAACACGGCCTTGATGCCCTCCGGCGACTTCAGCCGGCCGCCGTCGAGCACCGCGCCGAACGGCACGTTCACCGCCCCCGGCATGTGCCCGGACTTCAGGCCCGGGCGAGGCTCCGGGGCCTCGCCGCGGAAGCGTTCGGCGCTCCGGGCGTCCACCACCTGGGCCGACCGGGCCTGGAGAGCCGCCTGCACGGCGGCGAAGTCCTTCACCGCCGCGTTGTTCTTGCGGGCTGTGAAGTGCCGCTCGGGCCGGCGCACCGGCCCCTCCTCCAGCGGATGCCCCGCCGCCACCCAGGCCGGCAGGCCGCCGTCCAGCACATGGACGCGACCGACGCCCATGACCCGGAAGGTCCACCAGACGCGCGCGGCGGAGAAGAGGCCGTAGCTGTCGTAGACGACGATCGTCTGTCCGTCGCCGATGCCGAGCTTGCGCATGCGGCTGGAGAAGGCCTCCGGCGACGGCAGCATGTGGGGCAGGTCGGTGGACGGATCCGAGATGCCGTCGATGTCGAAGAAGACCGCGCCCGGAATGTGGCCGGCGAGATACTCCTCCGAGGCGAGCCGCTCGGTCGTCGGCAGGTGCCAGGTGGCGTCGATGACGACCAGGTCCGGCGCCCGCAGGCGCTCGGCCAGCCAGTCCACCGAGACGAGGGCGCTGTCGTGGGTATCCGCCATGGGGGCTGTCCTCGCGTTGATCGGGATCCGTTCGGGTTCGGGACTTGAGTTCCGGCGTCAGGCGTCCGCGTCGGCGGGGAGGGGGCCGAAGCGCAGCCGGACGCGGCGGTTCATCTTGCCCTTCTTCTCCACCTTGGCGACATGCACCTCGCCCACCTCGGCGGTGGAGCGCACGTGCGTGCCGCCGCAAGGCTGCAGGTCCAGGCTCTTGCCGATGCGCACGAGCCGGACGCGGCCCTGGCCCATGGGCGGCTTCACCTTCATGGTCTTCACCAGCCCCGGGTTGGCGACAAGATCCTCGTCGGTGATCCATTCCGTGGTGATCGGGTGGTCCTCGCGCACATGGGCCATGAGCGCGGCCGTCACCTCGGCCTTGTCGAGCCCGCCTTCCGTCATGTCGAAGTCGAGCCGCCCCTCCTCGGCGCCGATCTGGCCGCCGGTGACCGGATAGGGCAGCACGACCGAGAGGAGGTGCAGCGCCGTGTGGATGCGCATGTGCCGGTAGCGCGTGTCCCAGTCGAGATGCTGGACGACCGTCTCGCCCACCGCCGGCAGGTCGGCGCCCTCTGCGGGCCTCAGGAGGATGCGGCTCCGGTCGTCCGCGTAGACCGCGGTGGCGATCGGCACCACGCGTCCGTCCGCCCGCTCCAGGCGACCGACATCGCCGGGCTGGCCGCCGCCGGCCGGATAGAAGACGGACCGGTCGAGCTCGATCCCGGTCTCGTCCGCCGACACCACCGTCGCCTCGGCGACCGACAGGTAGGCGTCGTCGCGAAACACTGGAACCGTCATGTCCGACCCACTCCCTCGATCCTTTGGCCGTGGCCACCGCGGGAGCTTCTGCGAGTCCGCGCGCCGTTTCAACCGCGTCCGACGCCGAAGATCGCATTCACCCTGCAGATGGTCGCCGCCGCATCGGTATTGATTCGCAGGACGTCCGGTCGCACACTCCCCCGGCTTGAGCTTGAACACCGGGGCGGAACGCGTCGGCAGGGCCGGCGCCGAGTTCGACACCCCGGTGAACGATACCGATCATAAAGGGGGTCGTCATGGGCGAGGGAACGCAGAAAAGCTGGATGGACGGAACGCCGCGCGGGGTCGTCCTGGCCCTGGGCGCAGTCGTGGTGGCCGCCGGCATCGGCTGGTCGGAGACCTATGCGAGCCGCACCGAGATCGCCGGCCTTAGGGCCCAACTGGCGGCCGCGGGCCTCGACGGCTCCACCGCCGACAGCCTCAACGCCTCCATCGCGGCGAAGAAACGGGAACTGGTCCGGGCCGAAAACGCGCTCGTCGCCGCCTCCGCTGCGGCGAAAGCGCGCGCGTCGCAGGTCGAGACCGCCGCCGCCAAGCTGGAGGTCGTCCAGGCCAAGGCCTCGTCCGCATCCGACCTGGAGGCGAGCGCCTCGCGCATCTTCGCCGACCTCGACGGCCGGAACCGGGTGCTCGAACCGACCGTGCGCCGGCTGGAGAGCGAGCACGTATCCCTGTCCGCCGCCGTCGGCGCGCGCAAGACCGAGCTTGGCGGCCTGATCGCGGCGGTCGAGCGTAACCAGGACCTCATCGCCAAGGCGGAGCGCTGGAAGCTGGAGGGCGACAGGCTCACCGCCGCCAGCGAGCGGCTGGCCCGTCAGGTGGTCGGCCTGGAGAACACCGTCACGTCGCTGACCTCGGCGGTCGCCTATCGGAAGACCGAGCTCGCGGCCGCCATGCAGGGCAAGGCCGCGGCCGACGAGGTGGTGTGCAAGTCCACCGTGACGGTGCTGGAGCACGAGCACCAAGTTCGCGATCTCCAGGCCGCCATCGCGGACATGAAGATCCAGCGCGCAGACCTGAACCAGGCGATCATCGAGGCAAACAACCGCCTCGTCCCGGCGCTGGCGGCCGCGACCGCCCGCGAGAAGCAGCTGGTGGACCTGTCCAAGCGCGTTGCCGCGTCCGAGACGGAGCACGCGGCCCTCACGGTCGCTAACCAGGAGCTGGAAGACCGGCTTGCCACGGCCGAGACCCGGCTGACCCGGCTCGCCGACGCGGCCCGCGCGGTCGCCGGACATCTGGCCGCCGTCGATCAGGTGCTCGGCGCCGACACGGTCCAGGCCGCCATGCTGGAGAATTGAGGCCCGGTTCGGAAACGCGGACGAGACCGGCCGGGCGCCGCGCCCGGCCGGTCTCGCGCGTCGGGGCGACGCACGCGTCGGGGTGATGTCGCGCCGGCGGATCGGTCGTCGGGCCGGCAGCGCGCGAGCCCGTCCGCGAGCACGTCCTGGGCCGGGCTCCGGCTCGCCGGATCACCTCCCAGGATCGTCGGGCCGGATCGTCGAACCGGCTGGTCAGACCGGCTCGAACGGCGGCTCGATGGTGCTCGCCCGCTCCAGGAAGGCCGGGACGGGCAGGTCCTTGGAGCGCAGGAACTCCGGGTTGAAGAGCTTGCTGGCGTAGCGCGTGCCGTAGTCGCAGAGGATGGTCACGATCGTATGCCCCGGGCCGAGCTCGCGGGCGAGCGCCATGGCGCCGGCCACGTTCACGCCCGAGGAGCCGCCGAGGCAGAGGCCCTCGTGCTCCAGGAGGTCGAACACGATGGACACGGCCTCCTCGTCGCCGACGCGCACGGCGAAATCCACCGGCGCGCCCTCCAGGTTGGCGGTGATGCGGCCCTGTCCGATTCCCTCGGTGATCGAGGAGCCCTCGGCCTTGAGTTCGCCGCTGGTGTAGTAGGAATAGAGCGCCGCGCCGTGCGGATCGGCGAGGCCGATCTTCACGCCGGGCTTCAGCGCCTTCAGTCCGAGGCCGACGCCCGCGAGCGTGCCGCCGGACCCGACCGCGCAGACGAACCCGTCCACCTTGCCGCCGGTCTGCTCGAAGATCTCCCGCGCGGTGGTCTCCACGTGGGCCCGCCGGTTGGCCACGTTGTCGAACTGGTTGGCCCAGATGGCCCCATGCTCGGACGTGGCGGCGAGCCGTTCGGCCAGGCGGCCCGACAGCTTCACATAGTTGTTCGGGTTCTTGTACGGGACGGCCGGCACTTCCACGAGCTCGGCGCCGAGAAGCCGGAGGGCGTCCTTCTTCTCCTGCGACTGGGTCTCGGGGATGACGATCACGGTCTTCAGGCCGAGGACGCTGCCCACCATGGCGAGACCGATGCCGGTGTTGCCGGCGGTGCCCTCCACCACGACGCCGCCCGGCTCGATGAGCTTGCGGTCGAGAGCGTCCTTGAGGATGAAGAGGGCGGCGCGGTCCTTCACCGACTGGCCGGGATTGAGGAATTCCGCCTTGCCGAGGATCTCGCAGCCGGTGGCTTCGGACGCCCGCTTCAACCGGATGAGAGGGGTGTTGCCGATGAGATCGAGTACGCTGCCGGCCATGGTGACTCCGAAGGGTGGACGGGAACGCCGCCACGCCAGGGGCGGGCCGTTCGCGCGTCGGGAAATGCCGTCGACCGTGCGCCGGCGTGCTGGGGCCGGAGGCTAGGAGGCGCGACCGGCCCGATCAAGCAAGGGAACACCTCGTTCGCGCAGGTCTTTGGAATTTCGTTTTCCAAAGACGATCACCGGCCAGTGATCCGACATTGCCGAACGGCCGTATCGATGATCAAATGCGGCAGCGCGATCTCCGTGACCACACAGGCCTCCACAGGACGACAGCCTCTATGGCGCCCAATCTCGACCAGGAAATCAACGCTCTGCTGGCAGGCTACGCCGCCGGCGCCCTTCCGGCGCCGCTGAGCGTGATGGTCGAGGCGCACCTCGAGCTGTCGCCGATCAACCGTCGCTTCGTGGCCGACATGGAAGCGCTGTCCGGGCAGGGCCTGGAGACGATCGAACCCATGATGGTGTCGAACCGGGACGCCCGGCTCGCGGCCATCTTCAACATGGGTCCCGTCTTCGCCGCGTCAATAGTTCCGCCGAAGCCGGATCGCGCCCGCCTGCCGGCATCCATCCGCCGCTTCGCCGGTGGCGACGCCGACACCCTGCCGTGGCGGACGATCCTGCCCGGCGTGAAGGAGGTGAAGCTCGGCGAGTTCGACGGCCTGAAGCCGAGCCTGTTCTGGATCCGCGCCGGAACCGCCATGCCGGCCCACACCCATGAGGGCGGCGAGGCCACGCTCGTGCTGGAGGGCGGCTTCTCGGACATCCTCGGGTCCTATGGCGTCGGCGACATCTCGATCACCGACTCCACCGTGGACCACAAGCCGGTGGCCGACGACGACGGCGACTGCATCGGCTTCGCGGTCACGGATGCCCCGCTGCGCCTGACCGGCCGCATCGGCCGCCTGTTCAACCCCTTCCTGAGGGTCTGACCGGCGGCGCGCCGGTCCGGTCTCCCGTCTCCGATCCTCCGTTCGGCGTCCTGATCCGCCACGGCGGTGGGACCGTGCGCCTGGGCATCCGTGCGCATGGGCGGTGGTTCTACGCTGCCCGCCCCGTTGCCATCGTGCGCTGTGGCCGGCAGGCGCGATGGCCGCAGGGCGCTCCAGTGATCCAGCGCTCACTTCGACGGTCGTCTCCGCCGCCGGTCGTCTTCGGCGATGGGCGCCGGGCTTTGCGTGCGTCTCGTTCCGGCCAAGCCCACGCCGAAGTGATCGGGCGCAAGGCCCGTCCGCAGAACCACCGGGCCCGCCGTGCCGTAATCGGTCCGATCCCGACGCACGCCGGCTTTCCGGCAAGGAGACCTCATGGCCCCGCTGCCCCAAACTCCCGCGGATGGCGTCGCCTGGGTGACCGGCGCGTCGAGCGGCATCGGCCGCGAGGTGGCGGCGCGGCTCGCCAAGGGTGGCTGGCGCGTGGTCGTCTCCGCCCGGAGCGAGGCGGCGCTGGCCGCGCTCGCCGCGGAGCATCCCGGGCGCATCGTGCCGTTCCGGCTCGACGCCGAGGACCGGGCCGCCGCCGCGACCGCGGTCGCCCGCATCGAGGCGGAGGTCGGGCCGATCGCCCTCGCGGTGCTGAACGCCGGCATCTACCTGCCGGTGAAGGGCGACGCGCTGACGCTGGAGCCGTTCACCCGGTCGGTGGCGGTGAACCTCACCGGCACGGTCGACGTCCTGGTGCCGCTGATCGACGCCATGAAGACCCGCCGGAAGGGCCAGATCGCCGTCGTCTCGTCGGTGGCCGGCTACTCGGGCCTGCCGACCTCGGCCGCCTACGGGGCCACGAAGGCGGCCCTGTTCAACCTCTGCGAGAGCTTGAAGTTCGACCTCGATCGCCTTGGAATCCTCCTGCAAGTGGTCAGCCCGGGGTTCGTGGACACGCCCGCCACCAAGACGAACCCCTTCCCGATGCCGTTCCTGATCAGCGTGGAGACGGCGGGCGAGCGGATCGTGCGCGGCCTCGGGCGGCGCGCGTTCGAGATCACCTTTCCGCGCCGCTTCACCTATGGGCTGAAGGCGCTCCGGCTGCTGCCCTATTCGCTCTATTTTCCGATCGTGAAGCGGTTCACCGGTTGGACGTGACCGCCGCCGCCTCGATGGCGGCCCTCAGCCGCGCCTGTTCGGCGGCGTCGAGCGGGAAGGACCACATGAGCCGGATGGCGGCGAGCTTCATGGCGACGGGCACGGCGGCATAGAGGACGGTGAGCATCAGGAGGCCGCCCTCGCTCGTCGTCGCGCCCGTGGCGTCGAACCCCGCCCAGTCGAGCAGCGGGAAGGAGACGCCGACGGCGAGCGCCAGGGCGACCTTGGTGGCCAGCCCCCAGGCCGCCACGTAGGTGCCGGTGCGCTGCTCGCCGCTCTTGGCGGTGTCGAGGTCGATCACGTCGGCCTGGATCGAGGGCGGCAGCACCAGGTCGGCCCCGAGGGCGAGGCCGGTGAGCACGCAGACCACCAGGAAGGGCGTCAGGTCGCCCGGGCCGAGCAGCGGAACGGTCGCGAACACGGCCGACGCGCCGATCATGGCGACGCACCAGGTGCGGTGCTTGCCGAAGCGGCGCGACAAAGCGAGCCAGAGCGGAACGCCGGCGACGCCTGACAGGAAGTAGACGAACAGCACGAGCCCGGCCTGGTCCGGCACCGCGAGCACCTGCCCGACGAAGAACAGGAAGAGCGTAGCCGGCAGGCCGTTGGCGAAGCCGTTGAGCACGAAGGCGCTGAGCAGGATGAGGAAGGGCCGGTTGGCCCTGAGGTGCGCCCAGCTGGCCTTGAGGTCCAGCCTGTCGCGGGAATAGTCCACCGGCTCGGGCACGAGCCGGAGCGCCGCCAGGGCCGTGATCGGCAGGGCGACCGCGACCAGGACGGCGAGGGCGAGGAGGGCATCCCCGGGGCCGCCCCAGCCCGTCGCCTGGACGAGCGCCGGGGTCGACGTGGCCGCCAGGGTCCCGACCACCACCACCGCCTCCCGGACGGCGCTGATCCGGTTGCGGTCGGCATAGCCGGTGGCGAGTTCCGCTCCCCAGGCCCAGTAGGGGATGAGGCTCAGCGTCATGCCGAGGGTGAGCAGGGTCCCGAACACGAGGAGCCAGAGGACGCCCGCGTCCGGCGGCGGCACGAAGACGAGCCAGGTGGCCGCCACCGTGATCGGGACCGACGCCGCGAACCACGTCCGCCGCCGGCCGAACACCGGTCGGATCCGGTCGGCCAGGACGCCGACGACAGGGTCGGAGATCGCGTCGAACAGGCGGACGAGGAGCAGCACCTGCCCGACGCTCGCCAGCGACAGCCCGAGCGTCGCCGCATAGTGGTTCGGCACCACGATCGCGAACGGCAGCGTCAGGACGGCCAGCGGCAGGGCCGGGGCGGCGTAGGCGAGAAGGCGCCAGAACGGCAGCGGGGCAGGGGAGGTGGCGAGCATGATCCGCTTACGGCCAGGCACGGCCGCGGGATCACGGGGACCGTCACACGCTTGCTTGATGGGAGCGCCCGGCGCCTTGCCGCCGGGCGTCTCGCGGCCCGGCATGCAGGCGGGCTCGGGTGCTCGCGACGGTCCGGGCGGCCGCGCGGCTTCGCCTCGCGGGCGTCAGTCCACCCGTTCCCAGCCTTTCGGCATCAGGTGTTCCTGGGGCTTGAAGCGGATCTTGTAGTCCATCTTCGGCGAGCCCTTCACCCAGTAGCCGAGATAGACGTAGGGCAGTCCGCGCGCCCGCGCGCGCCGGATGTGGTCCAGGATCATCAGCGTCCCGAGCCCGCGCCAGGACTCCTCCGGATTGTAGAAGGAGTAGACCATGGACAGGCCGTCCGCGAGCACGTCGGTCAGCGCCACCGCCAGCAGCGGGCCGGCGCCACGCCCGGTGATGAAGCTGTCCGGGCCACGCCGGCGGTATTCCACCAGCATGGTCTCCACGTGGGTGTCCTCCACCATCATGGCGTAGTCGAGCATGGTCATGTCGACCATGCCGCCGTCCGCGTGGCGGCTGTCCAGATAGTGGCGGAACAGGGAATACTGCTCGGAGGTGGGGGAGGCGGGCAGTTCGGCGCCGACCACGTCCTCGTTCGCCTTCAAGGTGCGTTTGAAGCTCTTGTTGGGCGAGAAGCCGTCCACGCAGATCCGGACGGACACGCACGACCGGCAAGTTTCGCACGCGGGCCGGTAGGCGATGTTCTGGCTGCGGCGGAAGCCGCCCTGGCTGAGGATGTCGTTGAGAGCCGGAGCCCGGTCGCCCACCAGATGCGTGAAAACCTTCCGCTCGAATCGGCCGGCAAGGTAGGGGCAGGGCGAAGGCGCCGTCAGGAAGAACTGTGGCGCGTCAGTCGGATGATGCGTCATGTCGCGTCGTGCGATGTTATCGGACCTCGATCCTCGCACGGATCATCGCCCGAGGCGAGACGGAACGGCCGAAGCGCGCCGGCCGTTCCGTCCGTTGTCAGTTTTCGACCGTCCGATTGATGACGACGGTGCCGAGCACGATGTCGTGGAGCAGCCGCTTGCGGTCGGTGATCAGGGAGAAGAGCACCACGAGGGGCGAGAGCAGCGACACCGACGCGTAGTAGAGGATGACGTGGACCGCCGCGAGCACGGCCGTCATCGGCTCTCCGTTCAACTGCCGCATCTCCAGGCCGACCGCCCGCATCCCCGGCGTCGCCGACGCCGGCCCGCCGAGCGTGAAGGCGCAGTAGATCAGCGCCAGGAAGGGCCACAGCAGCGGGAACAGCAGCCAGCCGAGCCCGAGGGTGAAGATACCGAGCACCAGCACCATGAAGCCGGCAGACACGGTCAGGATCGCGATGAACACCGCGTCGAACAGGAAGGCGAGCACGCGTTTCGTCCGCACGCTCTCGTAGAGACGAGCGTCGGTCAGCGCGTCCGGCCTGACGCCATTGTCGGTCACCACCTCTTCGGTCATGGTCGGTCTCCCTAAGATGACCTTGATTTAATCGCCGTAGCTGGTGCGAACAATGCTGATCTTGAGCTTCGCGGTGAAATCGATCGCGGGACCTACTCCGGAGCGCGCCGTTCCACCCCATAGCCGCGGGCGCGGAGGCCCGCGCAGATCTGGTCCGCGTGGTCCGCATCCCGGGCTTCCAGGGTGATGTCGAGGGTCGCGCCCTTGGCCGGGATGTCGAGCACGGTCCGCTTGTGCGACACCTCCAGGATGTTGCCGCCGAAGTCGCCGATCAGGGTGGAGATGTCGCCGAGCGTTCCGGGCCGGTCCGGAATGGCGAGGCGGATCGCCACGATGCGCTGCTCGCGCGCGAGCTCGCGCATCATGATCGACGCCAGGATGCGCGGGTCGATGTTGCCGCCGCAGAGGACGAGGCCCACCCGCCTGCCGCGGAAGGGGGCGGGTTCGGCCAGCATGGCGGCGAGGCCGGCGGCGCCCGCCCCCTCCGCCATGGTCTTCTGCAGCGTCGCATAGGCGTTCACGGCCCGCTCCAGATGCTCCTCGTCGACGAGGACGATGTCCTTCACGAGGTCCCGGACGATCGGCAGGGTCAGCCGCCCGGCGCTCTTCACGGCGATGCCCTCGGCGAGGGTCGCGCCGCCGCAAACCGCGGGCTCGCCGCGAAGCGCCGCCCACATGGACGGATAGAGCCGCGCCTCCACGCCGTAGATCTCGATGTCCGGCTTCATTTCCTTGGCGGCGATCGCCATGCCGGAGATGAGGCCGCCCCCGCCGATGGGCACGACCAGAACCTCGAGGCCCGGATCGTCCTCCAGCATCTCCACCGCGATCGTGCCCTGGCCGCGGATCACGTCGTGGTCGTCGAAGGGGTGGACCCAGACGAAGCCCTTCTCCACGGACAGCCGCTCGGCCGCCTCCTGGGCCTCGGCCACCGTCTCGCCCTCCAGGATCACGGTCGCGCCGAACGTCTCGGTGGCGCGCACCTTCACGTGGGGCGTCGTCACCGGCATCACGATGGTGGACGCGATCCCGAGCCGGGTGGCGTGATAGGCCACCGCCTGGGCGTGGTTGCCGGCCGACATGGCGATGACGCCGCGCGCCTTCTCGGCGTCCGACAGGGTGGAAAGCTTCACGAGCGCGCCGCGCTCCTTGAAGGCCGCGGTGACCTGCAGGTTCTCGTACTTGACCTTGACGTCAGCCCCGGTGAGCACCGACAGGCGGGGCGCCGGCAGGAACGGCGTGCGCATCACGTGCGACTTCAGGACGGACGCGGCGTCAAGCACGTCGGGCAGGCGTGGGCGGGGCATGGCAATCTCCGTCGGACTGCCCATGCCATAGCACCGGCCGCCCTCGGATGCACGAGCCGGAAAACCATCCTTCCGACGCCCGAAACGGGTGAGGATTCGCCAGCTAATCGATTGAAACGAAAGACCGGCGAAAGCCGGACAAAATCCCGGTCCGGCGGCGCGTTCCGAATGTCGAACTCCGGTACCGAACGCACTTGCGAAAGCCGGCCGGGTGGGCTAACCGTGCCCCTGGTTCCGTGACCGGAATGCACGAGTCCCGACGCTCGTCACTGCGCTTCATCAGCGCATGACGTTGCGATGACGGGATACGAGGGCCGCACGTCGTCCGTTGATCCTTTACCTTCGTCCGCTATCTCGACGGTCGGACATGAAGGTCGGAAAATCGGGCGAGACGGTGGCGACCCCCGGTGGACTTCCCGGTCCGACGAATGGGGTCATCATGCAAGAGCTCTTGAGAGACTACCTCCCCATCATCATATTCCTCGGGGTGTCGCTCGCCATAGGCCTCGCGCTTCTGGTTTCGCCATTCCTCCTGGCGTTCAAGAGTCCCGACCCGGAAAAGCTCTCGGCCTACGAATGCGGGTTCAACGCGTTCGACGACGCCCGAATGAAGTTCGACGTCCGGTTCTATCTGGTGTCGATCCTCTTCATCATCTTCGACCTTGAAGTCGCTTTCCTGTTCCCCTGGGCCGTCGCCTTCAACGACGTCGGGGTGTTCGGCTTCTGGTCGATGATCGTGTTCCTGGGCGTGCTCACGATCGGCTTCATTTACGAATGGAAGAAGGGAGCCTTGGAATGGGATTGATCGGTCAAGAGCCGCTCGTCGCCCCCGCTCCGAAGGGTATCATCGATCCGAACACCGGCCGCCCGGCTGGTGAGAACGACCCGTTCTTCCAGGAGATCAACGCCGAACTCGCCGACAAGGGCTTCCTCGTCACGGCGACCGACGACCTGATCACCTGGGCGCGCACGGGCTCGCTGATGTGGATGACGTTCGGCCTCGCCTGCTGCGCGGTCGAGATGATGCAGATGTCCATGCCGCGCTACGACGCCGAGCGCTTCGGCTTCGCGCCGCGCGCCTCGCCGCGGCAGTCCGACGTGATGATCGTCGCGGGCACGCTGACCAACAAGATGGCTCCGGCGCTGCGCAAGGTCTACGACCAGATGCCGAACCCGCGCTACGTCATCTCGATGGGCTCGTGCGCCAACGGCGGCGGCTACTACCACTACAGCTACTCGGTGGTGCGCGGCTGCGACCGCGTGGTTCCGGTGGACATCTACGTCCCCGGCTGCCCGCCGACGGCGGAGGCGCTGCTCTACGGCGTGCTGCTCCTCCAGAAGAAGATCCGGCGCACCGGCACGATCGAGCGCTGAGTTCGACAAGACGAGGGGAGGGCGATCCGTCGCCCTTCCGCCTTGAGACACCTAAGGTCCGGCGCGCCCGCCGGACAACCGAGGCATCGACACGATGACCGTAGCCTTGCAGGAGATCGCGGAACACCTGAAGTCGGCGCTGCCCGGCACGACGCTGGACCATGAGATCGCCTTCGGCGACCTCACCGTCCATGTTCAGGCCGAGGACATCATCGCCGTCCTGAAGGTGCTGCGCGACGATCCGAAGCTGGCCTTCATCAGCTTCATCGACATCTGCGGTGTGGACTACCCGTCCCGCGAGAAGCGGTTCGACGTGGTCTACCACCTCCTGTCGCCGCGCCTGAACACCCGGATCCGCCTGAAGGTCCAGACGGACGAGTCGACCCCCGTGCCGAGCGCCTGCTCGGTGTTCATCGGCGCCGACTGGTTCGAGCGGGAGGCCTACGACCTCTACGGCATCCTATTCTCCGACCATCCGGAGCTGCGGCGCATCCTCACCGACTACGGCTTCGACGGCTACCCGCTGCGCAAGGACTTCCCGCTCACCGGCTTCGTGGAGGTCCGCTACGACGACGAGCAGAAGCGCGTGGTCTACGAACCCGTCCGCCTGACCCAGGAATTCCGCAACTTCGACTTCCTGTCCCCGTGGGAAGGGACGGAGTACGTGCTGCCGGGGGATGAGAAGGCGAAGACGAACTGAGGCAGTAGGGAATAGGCAGTAGGCAGTAGGACCCGCGGATGTCCGGCGACGAGAGCATCCAGTCCTACCGGGATCTGAAGGTTTGGAACGCAGCTATGGATTTGGCCGTCGATTGCCACAAGGCGACAAAGCTGTTTCCCCGCGATGAGCTGTTCGGGCTCGTGTCGCAGATCCGTCGTGCCTCCTCGTCCGTTCCCGCCAACGTTGCCGAAGGCTACGGACGCGACAGCGCCGGCAGCTACGTCAATCATCTGAGGATCGCGCAGGGGTCGCTGAAGGAACTCGAAACTCACATCATTCTCGCAGGCCGTGTCGGCCTGCTGGGCACGGAAACGGTGGAACGCATGTTGAACAACGCCGATCAGATCGGGCGCATGCTCCGATCGTTGATCCGGTCGGTCCAGTCGAAGTCGACGGAGCCGCGGCGATGATCCTACTGCCTACTGCCTACTGCCTACTGCCTGAAGGCCACTCCCATGCCAGAAGCTGAAGTCCGCAACTTCAACATCAACTTCGGCCCCCAACATCCGGCTGCGCACGGGGTGCTCCGCCTCGTCCTCGAGCTCGATGGCGAGGTGGTCGAGCGGGTCGACCCGCATATCGGGCTCCTGCACCGGGGCACCGAGAAGCTGATCGAGGTGAAGACCTATCTCCAGGCGATCCCCTACTTCGATCGTCTCGACTACGTGGCGCCCATGTGCCAGGAGCACGCGTTCTGTCTCGCGGTCGAACGGATGACGGGCATCGAGGTTCCGCGCCGCGGCCAGCTTATTCGCGTGCTCTACGCGGAGATCAGCCGCATCCTGTCGCATCTCCTCAACGTCACCACGCAGGCGATGGACGTGGGCGCGCTCACGCCGCCGCTGTGGGGCTTCGAGGAGCGCGAGAAGCTGATGGTCTTCTACGAGCGCGCGTCCGGCAGCCGCATGCACGCGGCCTACTTCCGGCCGGGCGGCGTTCACCAGGATCTGCCGCCGCAGCTGATCGAGGACATCTGGGACTGGTGCGACCCGTTCCTGCAGACCCTCGACGACCTGGACGCGCTGCTGACCGAGAACCGCATCTTCAAGCAGCGCAACGTGGACATCGGCGTCATCTCGCTCGACGACTGCTGGGCCTGGGGCTTCTCCGGCGTGATGGTCCGCGGCTCCGGCGCCGCCTGGGATCTGCGCAAGAGCCAGCCCTACGACTGCTACGCCGAGATGGATTTCGACATTCCGATCGGCAAGAATGGCGACTGCTACGATCGCTACCACATCCGCATGGAAGAGATGCGGCAGTCGGTGCGGATCATGAAGCAGTGCATCGAGCGCCTGCGGGTGGAGAAGGGCCACGTCGTCTCCACCGACGGCAAGATCGCGCCGCCGCGCCGGTCCGAGATGAAGCGCTCCATGGAGGCGCTCATCCACCACTTCAAGCTCTACACCGAGGGCTTCCACGTGCCTGAAGGCGACATCTATGCCGCCGTCGAGGCCCCGAAGGGCGAGTTCGGCGTCTACCTGGTCTCGGACGGCACCAACAAGCCCTACCGCTGCAAGATCCGCGCCCCCGGGTTCGCGCATCTGCAGGCCATGGATTACCTGTGCCGCGGTCACCAGCTCGCCGACGTTTCGGCGGTGCTCGGATCGCTGGACATCGTGTTCGGAGAGGTCGACCGCTGATGGCCGTTCGTCGTCTGCACCATGAACAGCCGCCGTCCTTTGCCTGGACCGCCGAGAACGCGGCCTGGGCCGAGGTGGTGATCAAGCGCTACCCGCCGGGCCGGCAGGCCTCGGCCGTGATCCCGCTGCTGTGGCGGGCGCAGGAACAGGAGGGCTGGGTCACCAAACCGGCCATCGAGTTCATTGCGGAACAGCTCGGCATGGCCTACATCCGGGTTCTTGAGGTGGCGACCTTCTACACCATGTTCCTGCTGCAGCCGGTGGGGAAGAAGGCGCATATCCAGGTGTGCGGCACCACGCCCTGCCAGCTGCGCGGGGCGGAGGACCTGATCAAGGTCTGCAAGAGCCGCATCGCCGCCCATCCGTTCGAAATGTCGCCCGACGGCGCCTTCTCCTGGGAGGAGGTGGAATGCCTGGGCGCGTGCGTGAACGCCCCCATGGTGCAGGTCTTGAAGGACACCTACGAGGACCTGACGCCGGACAGCCTGAACGCGCTCATCGACGGCTTCGCGAGCGGCAACCCGCCCGCGCCCGGGCCGCAGAACGGCCGGCAGTATTCCGCCGCCGAGGGCGGCGAGACGACCCTGACCGACCCGTCGCTCTACGACGGTTCGGTCGTCGGCAAGTACAAGGTTCCGGCCGACGCCCCCGCCGAGGGCGGCGACAAGCCGGCGTGAACGGATTTCGCGTGACGGGAACTGGTACGGGTTTTCGCGCCGCGAGGAGCAGGTGACCATGCTTCAGGACAAGGACCGCATCTTCACGAACATCTACGGCCGCCATGACTGGGGGCTGCAGGGGGCGTTGAAACGCGGCCAGTGGGACGGCACCAAGGACATCCTCGCCAAGGGCCGCGACTGGATCATCAACGAGATGAAGGCATCGGGCCTGCGTGGCCGCGGCGGCGCCGGCTTCCCCACCGGCCTCAAGTGGTCGTTCATGCCCAAGCAGTCGGACGGCCGTCCGCACTACCTGGTGGTGAACGCCGACGAGTCCGAGCCGGGCACCTGCAAGGATCGCGAGATCCTGCGCCACGACCCGCACCACCTGGTGGAGGGCTGCCTGATCGCCGGCTTCGCGATGGGCGCGCACGCCGGCTACATCTACGTGCGCGGCGAGTTCATCCGCGAGCGCGAGCACCTGCAGGCTGCGATCGACCAGGCCTATGACGCGGGGCTGATCGGCAAGAACGCCTGCGGCTCGGGCTGGGATTTCGACCTCTACGTCCACCACGGCGCCGGCGCCTACATCTGCGGCGAGGAGACGGCCCTGCTCGAGTCGCTCGAGGGCAAGAAGGGCCAGCCGCGCCTGAAGCCGCCGTTCCCGGCGAACGTCGGCCTTTATGGCTGCCCGACCACGGTCAACAACGTGGAATCGATCGCAGTGGCGCCCACGATCCTGCGCCGCAGCGGCGCGTGGTTCGCGGGTCTCGGCCGGCCGAACAACACGGGCACCAAGCTCTTCTGCGTCTCCGGCCACGTGAACAAGCCGGCGACCTTCGAGGAGGAGCTCGGCATCCCGTTCCGCGAGATGATCGACAAGCACTGCGGCGGCATCCGCGGCGGCTGGGACAACCTGCTCGCCGTGATCCCCGGCGGCTCGTCGGTGCCCTGCGTGACGGCGGAGAACATCATCGACGTGCCGATGGACTTCGACAGCCTGCGCAACCTCGGCTCCGGCCTCGGCACCGCGGCGGTGATCGTCATGGACAAGTCCACCGACATCATCAAGGCGATCGCCCGGCTCTCCTACTTCTACAAGCACGAGAGCTGCGGCCAGTGCACCCCCTGCCGCGAGGGCACGGGCTGGATGTGGCGCGTGATGGAGCGCCTCGTGAAGGGGCAGGCCCGCCCGGAGGAGATCGACATGCTCTTCCAGGTGACCAAGCAGGTGGAAGGCCACACGATCTGCGCCCTCGGCGACGCCGCCGCGTGGCCGATCCAGGGCCTCATCAAGAACTTCCGTCCCGTCATCGAACAGCGCATCGCGTCCTACGCGAGCGCGCAGCGGGTGGCGGCGGAGTAATTCGAATTCGGCGCGGGCAGCCCTGAACGGGCGTCTCGACGCAGCTGAAGGTTTGGAAGACCGAGATGGCCAAGCTCATCGTCGACGGCGTTGAAATCGAAGTCGCTCCGGAAGCGACCCTGCTGCAGGCCTGCGAAGAGGCCGGCGCCGAGGTGCCGCGCTTCTGCTTCCACGAACGGCTGTCCATCGCCGGCAACTGCCGCATGTGCCTCGTGGAGGTGAAGGGCGGTCCGCCGAAGCCGACCGCCTCTTGCGCCATGCAGGTCAAGGACCTCCGCCCCGGCCCGAACGGCGAGCCCCCGGTGGTGCTCACCAAGTCGCCGATGGTGAAGAAGGCCCGCGAGGGCGTGATGGAGTTCCTGCTGATCAACCATCCGCTCGACTGCCCGATCTGCGACCAGGGCGGCGAATGCGACCTGCAGGACCAGGCCATGGCCTATGGCGTGGACTCGTCCCGCTTCGCCGAGAACAAGCGCGCGGTGGAAGACAAGTACATCGGCCCCCTGGTCAAGACGATCATGACCCGGTGCATCCACTGCACCCGCTGCGTCCGCTTCACCACGGAAGTCGCCGGCGTCACCGACCTCGGCTTGATCGGCCGCGGCGAGGACGCCGAGATCACCACCTATCTGGAGCAGGCGATGTCGTCCGAGCTCCAGGGCAACGTGATCGACCTCTGCCCCGTGGGCGCGCTCACCTCCAAGCCCTACGCCTACCAGGCCCGGCCGTGGGAGCTATCGAAGACCGAGTCCGTCGACGTGATGGACGCGGTCGGCTCCGCCATCCGGGTGGACGCGCGCGGCCGCGAGGTCATGCGCATCATGCCGCGCCTCAACGAGGCGGTGAACGAGGAGTGGATCTCCGACAAGACCCGCTTCGTCTGGGACGGCTTGAAGACCCAGCGCCTGGACCGGCCCTATGTGAAGACCGGCGGCCGCCTGAAGCCGGCCTCCTGGGGCGAGGCCTTCCAGGCCGTCAAGGCGAAGGTGTCCGCCACGTCCGCCGACCGGATCGCGGCGCTCGGCGGCGATCTGGCCTCGGTGGAGGAGCTCTACGCCCTCAAGTCGCTGATGACGGCTCTCGGCTCGCCGCACACGGACGCCCGCCAGGACGGCACCCGGCTCGATCCGGCGCTCGGCCGCGCCACCTACCTCTTCAACCCCACCATCGAGGGGATCGAGGCGGCGGACGCGATCATCATCATCGGCTCCGACCCGCGCCACGAGGCGGCGGTGCTCAATGCCCGCATCCGCAAGCGCTGGCGCATGGGCAAGCTGCCGATCTTCGTCATCGGCGAGCCGCTGAACCTCACCTATCCGTACACCTATCTCGGCGCCGGTCCGGAGACCCTCTCCGAACTCGCCGGCCTGCACAGCCACGCGCTGGAGGCCCTCAACGGGGCCGAGCGTCCGCTGGTGCTGGTCGGCCAGGGCGCGATCGCGCGGCCGGACGGCCTCGCGGTGCTGTCCGCCGCCGCCAAGCTGGCGGTGGAGATCGGGGCCGTCACCGACGCCTGGAACGGCTTCGCCGTGCTGCACACGGCGGCGTCCCGCGTGGGCGCCCTCGACGTCGGCTTCGTGCCGGGTCCGGGCGGCCGCGACACCGCCGGCATCGTGGCGGCAGCCGGGGAGGGCGCGCTCGACGTGGTCTTCCTGCTTGGCGCGGACGAGATCGACACGGCCGCCCTCGGCAACGCCTTCGTGGTCTACATCGGCAGCCACGGCGACGCCGGCGCCCACCGGGCGGACGTGATCCTGCCGGGCGCCGCCTACACGGAAAAGTCGGGCACCTACGTGAACACGGAAGGCCGCGTGCAGATGACCGCGCGCGCCACCTTCCCGCCGGGCGAGGCCCGCGAGGACTGGGCCATTCTGCGCGCCCTCTCGGACGTGCTCGGAAAGCGCCTGCCGTTCGACAGCCTGTCGCAACTGCGTGCGAAACTCTATGCCGAGGTGCCGCACCTCGCCGCCGTGGACGAGATCCAGCCGGGCAACCCCGGCGACGTCGCCAGCCTCGCGGCGATCGGCGGCGCCTTGGACCGGGCGCCCTTCACGTCCACCATCAAGGACTTCTACCTGACTAACCCGATCGCCCGCGCGTCGGCCGTCATGGCCGAGTGCTCGGTGCTCGCCAAGGGGTCGCTCGAGGCCGCAGCGGCGGAGTGAGGACGAAAACACGATGAACGTCTGGTCCGACATTCTCTGGCCCGTGCTCGTCATCGCCGCGCAGAGCGTGCTTCTGCTGGTGGTGCTCCTGGTGCTCGTGGCCTACCTGCTCTACGCGGACCGCAAGGTCTGGGCGGCGGTGCAGATCCGGCGCGGCCCCAACGTGGTCGGGCCCTTCGGCCTGTTCCAGTCCTTCGCGGACCTTCTGAAGTTCGTCCTCAAGGAACCGGTCATTCCGTCCGGCGCGTCGAAGAGCCTGTTCCTGCTCGCCCCGCTCGTCACCTGCACGCTGGCGCTCCTCGCCTGGGCGGTGGTGCCGGTGGCGGACGGCTGGGTGGTGGCCGACATCAACATCGGCATCCTGTTCATCTTCGCGATCTCGTCGCTGATGGTCTACGGCATCATCATCGGCGGCTGGGCGTCCAACTCGAAGTACCCCTTCCTGTCGGCGCTCCGCTCGGCGGCCCAGATGGTGTCCTACGAGGTCTCGATCGGCTTCGTGATCATCACGGTGCTGCTCTGCGCCGGCTCGCTCAACATGACCGAGATCGTCCGCAGCCAGGACACCGGCCTCGCCGACATGATCGGCCTGCCGTTCCTGGAATTCCTGAACTGGTACTGGCTGCCGCTCTTCCCGATGTTCGTGATCTTCTTCATCTCGGCGCTGGCCGAGACGAACCGCCCGCCGTTCGACCTGGTCGAGGCGGAATCGGAACTGGTCGCGGGCTTCATGGTGGAGTACGGCTCGACGCCCTATATGATGTTCATGCTCGGCGAGTACGTGGCCATCGTGACCATGTGCGCCCTCACCGCCATCCTGTTCATGGGTGGCTGGCTGCCGCCGCTGGACATCCCGCCCTTCAACTGGATCCCGGGCGTCATCTGGTTCACCGCCAAGACGTGCCTGGTGTTCTTCTTCATCGCCATGGCGAAGGCCATGGTCCCCCGCTACCGCTACGATCAGCTCATGCGGCTCGGCTGGAAGGTCTTCCTGCCGATCTCGCTCGCGATGGTCGTGATCGTCGCCGGCGTGCTGCAGCTCACCGGCTGGGCGGGGAGCTGACATGGACCTGCCGCTCTCCGGGGTCATCGGCGCCGCCGTCGGTCTCGGGGTCGGCATCCTCGACTTCGCGGTCATCGCCGCGCTCGTCCGCCGGACCCTCGGCCGGATGAACGCGACGCCGGATCCGAAGCGAATGGATCTGGTGATGCGAGGCCTCTTCGTGGTGAACGCCCTGGTGTTCGCCGGCCTCGGCTGGTGGGTGGGCGTGTCGGTGTCGGGGCTCGGCGCCGCCGGGCCCTGACGCGTAGACGACCGACGACAGAACGACGACGAGACGACACGCGGGCGCCGATCGCGGCGACCGAAGGACAAGACGAGGACCAACCGACGATGGCCATCGACGCCGTTGCGCGCTCTCTGCTCCTGAAGGAGTTCGTGTCCGGGTTCTTCCTGGCCATGCGCTACTTCTTCAAGCCGAAGCCGACCATCAACTACCCGTTCGAGAAGAACCCCACCTCGCCGCGGTTCCGCGGCGAGCACGCGCTGCGCCGCTATCCCAACGGCGAGGAGCGCTGCATCGCCTGCAAGCTGTGCGAGGCCGTCTGCCCCGCCCAGGCCATCACCATCGAGGCCGGCCCGCGCCGCAACGACGGCACCCGCCGCACGACGCGTTACGACATCGACATGGTGAAGTGCATCTACTGCGGCTTCTGCCAGGAGGCCTGCCCGGTGGACGCCATCGTGGAGGGCCCGAACTTCGAGTTCGCCACGGAGACCCGCGAGGAGCTCTACTTCAACAAGGAGCGGCTGCTCGCCAACGGCGACCGCTGGGAACGCGAAATCGCCCGCAACATCCGCGAGGACGCGCCGTACCGCTGAGGGGGGAGGGGGCGGACGGGCGGCTGAGGTCGCGGTGCACCCCCCCACCCCAACCCTCCCCCTCAAGGGGGGAGGGAGGAGGCCAACGGCAAGGGCCGTCGGGATCCTATGTGCGGCTAAGCCGCTGATTAAGTTGCCGTCCTTTCAGAATGGGGCGGCTCCCTCCCCCCTTGAGGGGGAGGGTTGGGGTGGGGGGTGCCACCGCGGCCTTCGTCGAAGGTTCGCATTCCCCTTGCCGTACAAAACGAACACCAGGCGGCGGAGCCATCGCCGCCACGGGGGCCGGGACGAGACGATGATCGAAGCTTTCTTCTTCTACCTCTTCGCCGCGATCACGATCGCGTCCGCCGTGATGGTCATCTCGGCCAGGAACCCGGTGCATTCCGTGCTGTTCCTGATCCTCGCCTTCGTCAACGCGGCGGGCCTGTTCATGCTGGCGGGGGCGGAGTTCCTCGCCCTTATCCTGATCGTGGTCTACGTGGGCGCGGTGGCGGTGCTCTTCCTCTTCGTCGTGATGATGCTCGACGTGGACTTCGCCGAACTCCGGCAGGGCTTCCTCCAGTACCTGCCCGTCGGCATGCTGGTCGGCGTGATCTTCCTCGCCGAACTGCTGTTCGTGGTCGGCGCCTGGGTGATCGCCCCGCACGTGGCCGGCGGCACGGCGGCGCCGATCCCGGACATGAACGAGGTCTCGAACATCGAGGCGATCGGCCGGCTCCTCTACACCCGCTACGTCTACTTCTTCCAGGCGGCGGCCATGGTGTTGCTGGTCGCGATGGTCGGCGCCATCGTGCTGACGCTGCGGCACAAGGCGAACGTCAAGCGCCAGGACATCAACGTCCAGGTCGCCCGCAACCGCGCCACCTCCATGGAAATCAAGAAGGTCGAGCCGGGCCGCGGTCTCTGATCCGCCCCGCCCGAACACGATCAACCACAAGGCACCGCCCATGGTCATCGGTCTCTCCCACTACCTCTCGGTCGCGGCGATCCTGTTCACGCTCGGGATCCTCGGCATCTTCCTCAACCGGAAGAACGTGATCGTCATCCTGATGTCGATCGAGCTGATCCTCCTCGCGGTGAACCTCAACTTCGTGGCCTTCTCGGCCCAGCTCAACGACCTGGTCGGCCAGATCTTCGCGCTCTTCGTGCTCACGGTCGCCGCCGCCGAAGCCGCCATCGGCCTTGCCATCCTGGTGGTCTTCTTCCGCAACCGCGGCACGATCGCGGTGGAAGACATCAACATGATGAAGGGCTGAGGAGACCCGATCCGATGTATTCCCTCATCGTCTTCCTGCCGCTCGTCGGCTTCCTGATCGCGGGCGCCATCTCCCTCTGGGGCGCCCGGACCACCATTCCGGCGCCGGCCGGCGGCGCGCACGGTCATCACGGCCACGATCACGCCGTCCACGCCCACGCGGCGCATGACGAGCATGCCCATGCCAGCCACGCCCATGACGACCACGCCCACGATGACCACGCCCACGGCGGCCATGACGACCATCACGCGGTCGAGCCGGCGGCTCCCGCGTCGCGCCCGGCGGAGCTCATCACCACGGGCCTCCTGATCGTCTCGTGCCTTCTCTCCTGGGTGGCCTTCCTGACCGTCGGCTTCGGCGAGACCGAGGCCTTCCGGGTGCCGGTCGCCGAGTGGATGACCTCCGGCTCGCTGGTGGTGGACTGGTCCTTCCGCATCGACACGCTGACCGTGATGATGCTGATCGTGGTGACGACCGTGTCGTCGCTCGTCCACGTCTACTCCATCGGCTACATGCACGAGGATCCGGCCCGGCCGCGCTTCTTCGCCTACCTGTCGCTGTTCACCTTCGCCATGCTGATGCTGGTGACGAGCGACAACCTCGTCCAGATGTTCTTCGGCTGGGAGGGCGTCGGTCTGGCGTCCTACCTGCTGATCGGCTTCTGGTACAAGAAGCCGTCCGCCTCGGCCGCCGCCATCAAGGCGTTCGTGGTCAACCGCGTCGGCGACTTCGGCTTCGCGCTCGGCATCTTCGGCGTCTTCTACCTGTTCGGCT
Organism: Chthonobacter rhizosphaerae; assembly: GCF_013839525.1. Lineage (GTDB taxonomy): Bacteria > Pseudomonadota > Alphaproteobacteria > Rhizobiales > Pleomorphomonadaceae > Chthonobacter > Chthonobacter rhizosphaerae. The sequence goes on along the minus strand of NZ_JACDIS010000006.1, from coordinate 323,221 downwards.
CGGTCGGCCTCGACGCCATCTTCGCCAACACGGAGGCGGTGGCCGAGCGGACCATGACCTTCCTCGGCGCCGAGTGGCACGCCCTGGAGATCGTCACCTTCCTGCTGTTCATCGGCGCCATGGGCAAGTCGGCGCAGTTCCTGCTGCACACCTGGCTGCCGGACGCCATGGAAGGCCCGACCCCCGTGTCGGCGCTCATCCACGCCGCCACCATGGTGACGGCCGGCGTGTTCATGGTGGCGCGCCTGTCGCCGCTGTTCGAGCAGGCCCACGGCACGCTGACCTTCATCACCTTCATCGGCGCCACCACGGCCTTCTTCGCCGCCACGGTCGGCCTCGTCCAGAACGACATCAAGCGGGTGATCGCCTACTCCACCTGCTCGCAGCTCGGCTACATGTTCGTGGCGCTGGGCGTCGGGGCCTACGGGGCGGGTGTGTTCCACCTGTTCACCCACGCCTTCTTCAAGGCCCTGCTCTTCCTCGGCGCCGGCTCGGTCATCCACGCCATGCACCACGAGCAGGACATGCGGATGATGGGCGGCCTGCGCTCCAAGATCCCGCTCACCTACTGGACCATGGTGATCGGCACGCTCGCCATCACGGGCGTCGGCATCCCGCTCACCCACATCGGCTTCGCCGGCTTCCTCTCGAAGGACGCCATCATCGAGAGCGCCTACGCCGGCCATAACGGCTTCGCCGGCTACGCCTTCATGCTGACGCTGATCGCGGCCGCCATGACGTCCTTCTACTCCTGGCGGCTGATCTTCCTCACCTTCTTCGGCACGAGCCGGGCCGACCGCCACACCTTCGAGCACGCCCACGAAAGCCCGCGGGTGATGCTGATCCCGCTCGCCCTCCTGTCGGTCGGCGCGGTGCTCGCCGGCATGGTGTTCTACGAGGCCTTCGTCGGCGAGGCGCAGGCGGAGTTCTGGAAGGGCTCGCTCTTCTACGGCCCTGAGAACCACATCCTGCACGACATGCACGAGGTGCCGGCCTGGGTGAAGGCGTCGCCCTTCTTCGCCATGCTCCTCGGCCTCGGCGTCGCCTACTGGTTCTACATCGCCGATCCGGAGCAGCCCAAGCGGCTCGCCGCCCGGCATGACGCGCTCTACCAGTTCCTGCTCAACAAGTGGTACTTCGACGAGCTCTACGACATCCTGTTCGTGCGCTCGGCCAAGGCCCTCGGCCGCTTCTTCTGGAAGGCCGGCGACGGCATGGTCATCGACGGCCTCGGCCCGAACGGCGTCGCCGCCCGCGTCCAGGACGTCTCGGCCCGGGTCGTCCGGCTCCAGACCGGCTACGTCTACCACTACGCTTTCGCCATGCTGATCGGCGTCGCCGCCCTCATCACGTGGGCCATGTTCGCCGGGGGGATCAACTGATGGGCGGACTGCCGCTTCTCTCTCTCGTCACCTTCCTGCCGCTCGCCGGCGTCCTCTTCATCCTGTTGGTGAGGGCGCAGGACGAGGCCGCGGTGATGAACATCCGGCGCGTCGCGCTGATCACAACGCTGTTCACCTTCGTCCTGTCGCTCTTCATCCTCGGCGTCTACGACCCGTCCAACCCCGGCTTCCAGCTGGTGGAGGAGAGCGCCTGGATGGGCGGCTTCTTCGCCTATCGCATGGGCGTGGACGGCATCTCGGTGCTCTTCGTCCTCCTCACCACCTTCCTGATGCCCTTCTGCATCCTGGCGAGCTGGCACGCGGTGGAGCACCGGGTGAAGGAGTACATGATCGCCTTCCTGGTGCTCGAGACGCTCATGATCGGCGTCTTCTGCGCCCTCGACCTCGTGCTCTTCTACGTCTTCTTCGAAGGCGGCCTGATCCCGATGTTCCTCATCATCGGCGTCTGGGGCGGCAAGCGGCGCGTCTACGCCTCCTACAAGTTCTTCCTCTACACCCTGCTCGGCTCGGTGCTGATGCTGCTGGCCATGATGGCCATGTACTGGCATGCAGGCACCACCGACATCGTCCGCCTCCTGGAGACCGACTTCCCGGCCGGCATGCAGACGTGGCTGTGGCTCGCCTTCTTCGCCTCGTTCGCGGTGAAGATGCCCATGTGGCCGGTCCACACCTGGCTGCCGGACGCCCACGTGGAGGCGCCCACCGCCGGCTCGGTCATCCTCGCCGGCATCCTCCTGAAGATGGGCGGCTACGGCTTCCTGCGCTTCTCGGTCCCGATGTTCCCGCTGGCGAGCGCCGACTTCGCGCCGCTCGTCTTCACCCTCTCGGCCGTCGCCATCGTCTACACGTCGCTGGTGGCGCTGATGCAGGAGGACATCAAGAAGCTGATCGCCTACTCGTCGGTCGCCCACATGGGCTACGTGACCATGGGCATCTTCACGATGAACGTGCAGGGCATCCAGGGCGCCATCTTCCAGATGATCTCCCACGGCTTCGTCTCCGGCGCACTCTTCCTCTGCGTCGGCGTCGTCTACGACCGCATGCACACGCGCGACATCGACGCCTACGGCGGCCTCGTCAACCGCATGCCGGTCTACGCCTTCGCCTTCCTGGTCTTCACCATGGCGAACGTGGGCCTGCCCGGCACGTCCGGCTTCGTCGGCGAGTTCCTGACGCTCCTCGGCGCCTTCCAGGTGAACACGTGGGTGGCCTTCTTCGCCACCACGGGCGTGATCCTGTCGGCCGCCTACGCCCTCTGGCTGTTCCGCCGGGTGGTGTGGGGCACGCTCTCCAAGGCGTCGCTCCAGGGCATCATGGACGTGGACCGGCGCGAGATCGCCATCCTGGCCCCGCTCGTGATCCTGACGATCTACTTCGGCGTCTACCCGGTGCCGATCCTCGACGCCTGCGCGGCGTCGGTGGAAGCCCTCGTCCGCAACTACCAGGCCGCCATCGAGGCGGCGTCCCAGACGGCGGCGCTCGCCCCGTCGGCGCTCGCCCACTGAGGCAGGAACACCATGGTCGAACCCCACATCTTCTCCCTGGCCCTGCCCGAGATCATTCTGGCCGTCGGCTCGATGGCGCTGCTGATGATCGGCGTCTTCCTGGGCGAGCAGTCCACCCGGATCGTCACCAGCCTGTCGGTGGCGCTCCTCGCCCTCACGGCCATCGTGGTCATGAGCATGGACGCGGAGGGCATCACCTTCGGCGGCGCGTTCATCGTCGACGGCTTCGCCCGCTTCCTGAAGGTGCTCGCCCTCGTGGCCTCCGCCCTCGCCATCCTGATGGCGGTCGGCTACGTCAGGAAGGAGCGCTTCGAGCGGTTCGAGTTCCCGGTCCTCATCGTCATCTCCACCCTCGGCATGATGATGATGATCTCGGCCAACGACCTCATCTCGGTCTACCTCGGCCTGGAGCTCACCTCGCTCGCCTCCTACGTGGTGGCGGCGATCCACCGCGACGACGCCAAGTCGTCCGAGGCGGGCATGAAGTATTTCGTCCTCGGCGCGCTCTCGTCGGGCATGCTGCTCTACGGCGCGTCGCTGGTCTACGGCTTCACCGGCCACACCGAGTTCGGCGCCATCGCGGCCTCGATCAGCGCGGCCGGCGGATCCTCCGTCGGCCTCGTGTTCGGCCTCGTGTTCCTCCTCGCCGGCATCGCCTTCAAGGTCTCGGCCGTGCCCTTCCACATGTGGACGCCGGACGTCTACGAGGGCTCGCCCACGCCGGTGACGGCCTTCTTCGCCGCCGCCCCGAAGGTCGCCGCCATGGCGGTCTTCGTGCGCGTGGTGATCGACGCCTTCGCGCCGGTCGGCACCGACTGGCAGCAGATCGTCTCCTTCATGGCGATCGCCTCCATGGCGCTCGGCTCGTTCGCCGCCATCGGCCAGCGCAACATCAAGCGCCTGATGGCCTACTCGTCGATCGGCCACATGGGCTTCGCGCTGGTCGGCCTCGCGGCCGGCTCCGAGACGGGCGTCCAGGGTGTCCTCATCTACCTCGCCACCTACGTGGCCATGACCGCCGGCGGCTTCGCCTGCATCCTGGCGATGCGGCGGAACGGGGTGATGACCGAGACGATCGACGACCTCGCCGGCCTGTCGCGCACCAACAAGACCATGGCCTTCTTCCTCGCCATGATCATGTTCTCGCTCGCCGGCATCCCGCCGTTCGCCGGCTTCTTCGCCAAGTACTTCGTCTTCGTGGCGGCCATCGAGCAGGGCCTCGTGGCCCTCGCGGTGATCGGCGTGCTGACGAGCGTGGTCGGCGCCTACTACTACCTGCGCATCATCAAGGTCATGTACTTCGACGAGCCGGCCCCGGCCTTCGAGAAGACCCCCGTGGAGCTGAGCGTCGTGCTCTGGGCCACCGGCCTCTTCACCGTCTTCTTCGTCGTCGTCGCGGGCCCGATCAGCTCGGCCGCCGCCGCGGCGGCGAAGACGCTGTTCTGACGGTGACGCCATGACCAGGACGGACGCGGCGCCGGCGCTGCCGCCCGGATACCGCGTCCTCCGCCTCGACGAGGTCGGCTCCACCAACGCCGTCGCCCTGGAGCGGGCGGAGGGCGGCGAGCCGGCCGGCCTGTGGGTCGTCGCCCGGCGCCAGGTCGCCGGGCGCGGCCGCCAGGGCCGGGCCTGGACGTCCGAACCGGGCAACCTCTACTCGTCGCTGCTCCTGCGCGATCCCGCCCGGCCGGCGCACCTGGGCGAACTGCCGCTTGTCGTCGCGGTCGCCGTCCACGATGCGGTGGCAGACGTGCTGCCGCCGCCCGCCCGCGCGCCGCTGCAGATCAAGTGGCCGAACGACGTGCTCTACGGCGGCGCCAAGATCTGCGGCATCCTGGTTGAGGGCGCCGTCCACCGGGAGGGCCAGGTGGTCGTGGTCGGGATCGGCATCAACTGCCGGCACCATCCGCCCGAGGCCGCCTACGCGACCACGGACCTGACCGCCCTCGGCTTCCCCACCGACCCGCCCGCGCTGTTCGAGCGCCTCGCGGCCCGCATGGCGGCACGGTTCGCCGAATGGCAGGGCGGCGGCTTCGCGGCGATCCGGTCCGCCTGGCTGGCGCGCGCCAGGGGCGTCGGCGAGCCGATCCGGGTCCGGCTGCCGAACGAGACGCTCGCCGGCCGGTTCGAGGCGCTGGACGACAGCGGGCGGCTCCTGCTCCGGCTCGAGACCGGCGGCCTGCGCACCATCTCGGCAGGAGACGTCTTCTTCGGACCGGCGTCCTGATCGGAGACGACCCATGCGCCTGCTCGCGACCGGGTTCGAGGCTTTCGGCGGCGACCGGTTCAACCCGGCCGAGGCGATCGTGCATCGCCTGATCGCCCGCCCGCCGGTGGCCGACTTCCACGGACTGATCCTGCCGGTCGAGTATGGCAGGGCGGCCGAGGTCGCGCTCGCGGCCCTCGACGAAACGAGACCCGACGCCGTCGTGCTCTTCGGCCTCGCCGGCCGCTCCGCCGGCATCCGGCTGGAGCGGTTCGGCCGGAACACGGTGACGGCCACCGCGCCGGACAACGCCGGCGCCGTCTATACCGGCCAGACGATCGTGGCGGACGGCCCACCGCTGTTCGAGACCATGGTGGACGTCCATGCGCTGAAGGCCCGGCTCGCCGCCGCCCTGCCGGCGGTGGACGTGTCGGAGGACGCCGGCGGCTACGTCTGCAATGACCTCTACGCCCGCATGCTCCACGGCGTCACGGCCCGCGGCCACGCCACGCCGGTCCTCTTCGTCCACGTGCCGTGGGCCCATCCGCCGGTCGCCGCCGCCGACTTCGACGAGACGCCGCTCGACGCCCACGAGCGGGCGGCGCGGGCGGTGATCGGCGCGCTCGTCGATCAACTCTCGCCCGCCGCCGGAACCAGCTGACCGCGCCGGCGCTTCGAACCGGAGAATTCGCCGGTTCCGCCCCGTCGCGGTGGAACCCGCCTACGGTTTGCGCTAGGTTCACGGCCAAATGAACGAGGTCCGCCTCACCATCGCCGCATCACGCGGCCCTATCCGCATCATGACGATCGGTCGTGACGCCCTGGACGGTTCCATGGCGCCGCCTCGTCGTGATCGATCCAGAGTTCAGGAGTTTTTGCATTGAAGAAGCCCAAGGCCGACCGCATCGAGGATTTCGTGTTTCTACCCCTCGGCGGCGTCGGCGAAATCGGGATGAACCTCGCGCTCTATGGCATCGGTCCTGAAGACAGCCGCAAATGGCTGATGGTGGACTGCGGCGTGTCCTTCGCCGGCCCCGACCTGCCGGGCGTCGACCTGATCCTGCCGGACATCCGCTTCGTGGAGTCGGTGCGCAAGAACCTCGTCGGCATCCTCATCACCCACGCCCACGAGGACCATTACGGCGCGCTCTACGACCTGTGGCCGCGCCTGGAGGTGCCCGTCTACATGACGCCCTTCGCGGCGGCCCTCCATGCCGCCAAGCGCGAGATGGAGCCGGGCGCGCCGCGCATTCCCACCACCGTTCTGCAGCAGGGCGAGCGCCGCTCCATCGGGCCGTTCGACATCGAGCTGATCGCCGTGTCGCACTCCCTGCCGGAGCCGAACGCGGTGCTCTTCCGCACGCCGTTCGGCAACGTGCTCCACACCGGCGACTGGAAGATCGATCCGGAGCCCGGCATCGGCAAGCCGATCGACATGACGCGCCTCGGCGAGATCGCCCGCGAGGGCATCGACGCCATGATCTGCGATTCGACCAACGCCCCGCGCGAAGGCCGCAGCCCGTCGGAGGCGGACGTCGCCAAGGGCATGGCCGAGGTGATCGCCAAGGCCAAAAAGCGCGTCGCCGTCACCATCTTCGCGTCCAACGTGGCGCGCATCAAGTCGGTGGCCGAGGCGGCCCGGGCCAACGACCGGGAAGTCGTCATCCTCGGCCGCGCCATCAAGCGCGTCGTCGACGTGGCGACCGAACTCGGCATGCTCGACGGCCTGCCGCCCTTCCGCGACGAGGAGGCCTACGGCTACCTGCCGCCGGACAAGGTGGTCGCGCTCATCACCGGCAGCCAGGGCGAGCCGCGCGCCGCGCTCGCCAAGATCGCCTTCGACGAGCACCGCAACGTGGCCCTGTCGGCCGGCGACACCGTCATCTTCTCGTCCCGCACCATTCCGGGCAACGAGAAGGCGGTGGGCGCCATCCAGAACGCGCTCGTCACCCGGGGCGTCAGGATCATCACCGACCGGGACGCCATGGTGCACACCTCCGGCCACCCCCGGCGCGACGAAATGGCCGAGCTCTATCGGCTGATCAATCCCAAAGTCGCAATTCCCGTCCACGGCGAGGCGGTCCATCTTGCGGCGCACGCGGAGCTGGCCCGCTCGGTCGGCGTGCCGAAGGTCGCCATCCCGAAGAACGGCGCGATGATGCGCCTTCTGCCGGGTGACGCGCCCGAGGTGATCGAGCACACGCCGGTCGGCATCCAGGTGAAGGACGGCACGCTCATCCGCGAACCGGAGGTCTCCGGCGTCGTGGAGCGGCGGAAGATCTCCTTCGCCGGCGCCGTGGCCGTCACCGTGGTCATGGACGACCGCGGCGAGCTCGTCGGCGACTATGCGGTGTCCCTGTTCGGGCTGCCGCATCTCGACGACCGCGACACGCCGTTCCGCGACGTGGTCGCGGGCGTCGTGGAAGGCACCGTGGAGTCGATCCCGCGCCAGCGGCGCCGGGACGACGAGCTGGTCGCGGAGGCGATCCGCCGGTCGGTGCGGTCGGTCGTCAACGAACGCTGGGGCAAGAAGCCGCTCTGCGACGTGACGGTCCTGAGGGTCTGACGAGCCGGAGCGGCACCCCGCCCTCCGGCCCAACAAGGGGGAGGGAGTGACGATGATCGGACGGCTCAACCATGTGGCGATCGCTGTGCCCGACCTGGAAGCGGCGGCCGCCACCTATCGCTCGGTGCTCGGCGCCGACGTGAAACCGCCCCAGGCGGAGCCCGACCACGGCGTGACCGTGGTCTTCATCGAGCTGCCCAACACCAAGATCGAGCTCCTGGAGCCGCTGGGCGACGCCTCGCCCATCAAGGCCTTCCTGGAGAAGAACCCGTCGGGCGGCATCCACCACGTCTGCTACGAGGTGGACGACATCATCGCCGCCCGCGATCACCTGAAGTCCACGGGCGCCCGCGTCCTCGGCACCGGCGAGCCGAAGATCGGCGCCCACGGCAAGCCGGTGCTCTTCCTGCACCCGAAGGACTTCAACGGCACCCTGGTGGAGCTGGAGCAGGCCTGAGCGCCGCCGCCCGCCCATCGAGCCCACCGACGCGGCGGCCTGCGAGCCGCCGCTTTCGTTCAAGGTCGGGCCCACCCGCATATTCGGTGATGGCTTTCGAAGCCCGCCCGCAGTAGAAGACGGCCCATCGGGGGCGCCAGGGAGCGGAGGCTTCGCAAGGATCGATGGAAGTCCTCACCACCATCGCCGACGTGCGCCGTCGGCTCGAGCCGCACCGCCGGTCCGGCCGCACCATCGGCCTCGTGCCGACCATGGGCTTCCTCCACGTCGGCCACATGGAGCTCGTTCGCCGGGCCCGCGAGGCGAACGACATGGTGGTCGCGACCATCTTCGTGAACCCGCTCCAGTTCGGCCCCAACGAGGACTTCGCCCGCTATCCCCGCGACATGGACCGCGACCAGGCCATGCTGCGCGACGCCGGCGTCGACATCCTGTTCGCCCCGCCCGTGGAGGAGATGTATCCGGCGCCGCTCGACACCGCCGTCGATCTCCAGCACCTCGGCTCCATGCTGGAGGGCGAGCGCCGTCCGGGCCATTTCCGCGGCGTCGCCACCGTGGTGACGAAGCTCTTCAACATCGCCCAGCCCACCCGCGCCTATTTCGGCGAGAAGGACTACCAGCAGCTCGCCGTCATCCGCCGCATGGTGCGGGACCTGTCCGTCCCGGTCGACGTGGTCGGCGTGCCGACCGTCCGCGAGAGCGACGGCGTGGCCTGCTCGTCCCGCAACGTCTATCTTTCGCCCGAGGAGCGCGCCGCCGCGCCGGTTCTGTCGCGCGCCCTCGCCGAGGCGGAGGAGCGCATCGCCAAGGGCCAGCGCGACTTCATCCGCCTGCGCGCCCACCTGGAGGCGTTCCTCGTCCGCGAGCCGCTCGCCGACCCGGATCTCGTGGAGATCCGCGACGCCGCCACCCTCAACGAGGCGCGCGCCGAGTCCGAGGCGGTGGTCGTCCTCCTCGCCGTCCGGTTCGGCCGCACGCGCCTCCTCGACCAGCGGGTGATCCCGCTGCCTCGGTCGTCCTGAAGGATCCGCCGCATGAGTGCTCCCGTCCGGTCCAAGCGCACCTCGGTCTCAGACATCCGCGCCCTCAAGGGCGTGCGGCCGATCGTGTCGCTCACCGCCTATACGGCGCCGATGGCTCAGCTCCTCGACCCGCACGTGGACTTCCTGCTCGTCGGCGACTCCCTCGGCATGGTCATCTACGGCCTGGAGACCACCCTGCCGGTCACCGTGGACATGATGATCGCCCACGGCGCCGCCGTGGTGCGCGGCTCCCGGACGTCGCTCGTCATCGTGGACCTGCCGTTCGGCTCCTATCAGGAAAGCCCCGAACAGGCCTTCCGGACGGCGGCCCGCATCATCGCCGAGACCGGCGCCCAGGGCGTGAAGCTGGAGGGCGGCGAGGAGATGGCGGACACCATCCGCTTCCTCGTGGAGCGCGGCGTGCCGGTGCTCGCCCACGTGGGCCTCACGCCGCAGCTCGTCAACAGCTTCGGCGGCTACCGCACCCAGGGCCGCAACCAGGCCGAGGCCCAGAAGATCAAGGCCGACGCCACGGCGGTGGCCCAGGCGGGCGCGTTCGCCTTCGTCCTGGAAGGCACCCTGGAGCCGCTCGCCCGCGAGATCACGGACGCCTCGCCGGTGCCGGTGATCGGAATCGGCGCCTCGCCGCACTGCGACGGTCAGATTCTCGTGTCCGACGACATGCTGGGTCTTTTCAACGAGTTCATCCCGCGCCACGTGAAGCGCTATGCGAATCTTGGCGCCACGATCGGCGACGCCGCCGCGTCCTACGCGGAGGAGGTCAAGGCGCGGATCTTTCCGGCGCTGGAGAACACTTTCCAGCCCAAGCGTGGGGGATGACAATGACCATCGGCGGCGTGGGCAGCGGCAGCGCGATCGCGATCTTCTTCATCATCTGGTGGACCGTGCTGTTCGTGGTCCTGCCGTTCGGCGTCCGCTCCCAACTGGAGGAGGGCGCCACCGTCCACGGCTCCGACCCCGGCGCGCCGGCCCAGTCGCTGATGGCCCGCAAGCTCCTCTGGACCACCGCAGTCGCGGTCGTCTGCTTCGCCGTCTTCCTGGCCGTGATCAACTCCGGCCTCACCCTCGACATGCTCCCCGGCCCCAAGCCGGGCCATGCGGTGAACTGAGGCTTCAGTTCCGGGTGTCCGGGTGTGTGTCCGGGCGCGGCTGTCGCGCGGAGGTCACGCCCCCCGCGCGTACACGATCTGCCGGACGTCGATCATGCCCGACCGGAATCCCGCCTCGCAGTAGTGGAGGTAGTATTCCCACAGCCGCTTGAAGCGGGTGTCGAAGCCGAGCGGTTCCAGGGCCGGCCAGGAGGCCCAGAAGCGGTCGCGCCAGAGGGCGAGCGTGCGGGCGTAGTCGCGGCCGAACACCAGTTCGGCCACCTTGGTCATGCCTTCTGCCGTGGACACCCGGTCGAGCGCGGCCGGGCAGGGCAGCATGCCGCCCGGGAACACGTAGCGCTGGATGAAGTCCGGGGTCGCCCGGTACTGGTCGAACAGCCGGTCCTGGATGGTGATCACCTGCAGGCCCGCGGCGCCGCCCGGTTTCAGCCGCTGGTGCAGCGTGCGGAAATAGGTGGGCCAGTATTTCTCGCCCACGGCCTCGAACATCTCGATCGACGCGATCCGGTCGTAGAGGCCGGCCTCGTCGCGATAGTCCTGGAAGCGGATCGCCACCTTGTCGGCGAGCCCCGCCTCGAAGATGCGCCGCCGGGCGAAGTCGTACTGCTCGCGCGAGATGGTCAGCGCCGTCACCTGGCAGCCGATCTCCTTGGCGGCGAACTCGGCGAACCCGCCCCAGCCGCAGCCGATCTCCAGCACGTGGTGGCCCGTCTCCACGCCCGTGGTGCGGGCGAGGTGCCGGTACTTCTCGTTCTGCGCCGCCGGCAGGTCCTCGTCGCCCGACGGGAACAGGCCGGACGAGTAGGTCATCGTGGTGTCGAGCCACTGGGCGTAGAAGCTGTTGCCGAGGTCGTAGTGGGCGGAGATGTTCTTCTTGGCCCGGCGCGGCGTGTTCTCGTTCAGCCAGTGGCGCACCTTCAGGAACAGGCGGACCGCCGGGCTGTGGGACAGCTTCTCCTCCACCACGTGGTGGTTGTGGCAGAACACCTCCAGGAAGCTGGTCACGTCCGGGCTCGACCACTCGCCCGCCATGTAGCCTTCCGCCACCCCCATGTCGGCGGACGACAGCACCCGGCGGATGGCGCGGTAGTCGTGGATGACGATCTGGCCGTGCGGCCCGGGTTCGCGGCCGGGGATCCGGATGGTGCGGCCGTCCGGCAGCGTGACGTCCAGGCTGCCGTAGCGGAGCGCCCGCACCATGTGCAGGCTCCGACGGACGAGCGCCGGCAGCCCGCGCAAGACGCTGTCCTCGTTGGCTTCGGTCAGTTCAACGGGATGGTAGCTGCTCTGGCTGGTCATCGTGACGGTCCATCGTTCCAACGTCGACCGGCGTCCGGGTCGGTCCCGGCGCCGGCGCGCGCACCACATCTCCCGGTCGGCGTATGCTACCGGTCATCATGACAACAGGTCGTTCGGCGGGAAAGCCCGAAGACGGGATCAGGCCGCGCGGTCGAGAGCGCCGGACACCGGGCCCGCCTCGCTCGGATCTCGGTAGCTCACGGGTGGCGGCGGCGCGCCGCGGCTGAAATAGGGCGCCCCCTTCAGCCACAGGACCGCCGCCTCGTAATGAATGCCGGCGACCACCTTCAGCGTATGGAGCGGCATGGCGGCGAAGGTCCGCGCCAGCGCCCGCGCGGTCAGCGCGCGCCGCTCGCCGGCGAAGGTCGCCGCCAGCGTCGGGCCGTGCCGGTCCGTCTCCAGGATGCGCAGCCGGACGCCATCGCCGGGCGGCAGCACGCGGAAGTGGTAGCGCTGGTCCATGGGCATGAAGGGCGAGACGTAGAACAGCTTGTCCCGCTCCTGGCGAATGCCCGCCGCGCTCGCCTCGCCGTCCTCCACGGCCGCCACATAGGTGTGGCTCTCGCCGAAGGTGTTGCGCACCTCGTAGATCAGCGTCGTGGTCCGGCCGGCCTCGTCGAGGCAGAAGTAGACCGAGATCGGGTTGAACACGAAGCCGAGCACCCGCGGATAGCAGAGGAGCAGCACCCGCGCCGGCCGCGGCGCGCCCGCCCTGGCGACGAGCCGGTCCACGTAGGCCCTGAGCGGCGTGCCGTCGCGCGGGCCGTGGTCCGCCTCTCGGAACGAGAAGAGGTTGAACCGGCCGACCGAGAAGGCCGGCGACAGGCGGTCCGCCTCGGCGAGCCGGTCGAGGTCCACCAGGAGGTTCGCCACCCGGTAGGTGAAGCGGTGCGACAGCGGCCGCAGCCGCGCGTGCATCACCGACCCCACATAGAGGACGGCCGGATCCACCGGCGCCGGGCCGTTGCCGTCGGTCGTGGTCGGCAGGGCGCCCGTCGTCATTCGGCGGCCTCCAGCATGGGCACGGCCGGCTGCGTGCGCCACGGCACCACGCCGCCGAGCGCCTCGGCCACGGCAAGGCCCGAGGCGAGCCCGTCCTCGTGGAAGCCGTAGCCGGTCCAGGCGCCGCAGAACCAGGTGCGATTGCGCCCCTGCACCGACGGCAGCCGCTTCTGGGCGGCGATCGCCGCCGCGTCGAACTGCGGATGATCGTACTCGTACGTGCCGAACACCAGCTCGTCCTTCGGCGCCACGGTGGGGTTGAGCGTCACGAACAGCGGCTTCGACCGGTCGATGTTCTGCAACTGGTTCATCCAGTAGGAGACCGCGACCGGCCCCTTGGCGTCGTAGCCGTCCTGCCGGAGGTAGTTCCAGGACGACCACACCGACCGCCGCCGCGGCATCAGGGCCAGGTCGCGGTGGAGATAGACCTGGTTCGGCAGGTAGCGCACGTCCGTCAGGATGGACCGCTCCTCCGCCGTCGGGTTGGCCAGCATGGCGAGGGTCTGGTCCGTATGGGACGCGAAGACCACCTGGTCGAAGTGGTCCACGATGCCGGAGGCGGTCCGGACGCTGACCCAGTCGGCGAAGCGCTCCACCGCCACGACCGGGTCGCCGAGCCGCACGCGGCCGGTGGCCTTCAGGGGCGCGAGCAGCCGGCTGACGTAGGTGCGGCTGCCGCCGCGCACCGTGCGCCAGATCGGCCGGTCGATGTTGATCAGGCGGTGGTTGATGAAGAAGCGCGCGAAGCTCGCGGCCGGAAAGTCGAGCAGCTCCGCGTCCGGCGTCGACCAGATCGCCGCCCCCATGGGCACCAGGTAGTCGCGCACGAAGGTCCGGCCGAACTTGGCCCGATCGAGGTAGGCCCCGAGCGAGAGGCCCTCCATCCGGCCGGTCTTGAGGTCGTTGGCGCAGGACCGGTTGAACCGGACGATCTCGCGCAGCATCCACAGGAACTGCGGGCGGGCGAGGTTCCGCTTCTGGGCGAAGATCGTCGCCAGCGACGAGCCCGCCCACTCCAGCCGGCCGTTGTCGATGGAGACGCCGAAGCTCATGTTGCTCGCCTCGGTATCCACCTCCAGGTAGCGGAAGAGCGCGACGAGGTTGGGGTAGTTCAACTCGTTGTAGACGATGAAGCCCGTGTCCACCGCGATGGGCGTGCCGTCATAGTCCACGTCCACGGTCGCCGAATGGCCCCCGGCCCGGGGGCGCTTCTCGTAGAGGGTCACGTCATGGGTCGCCGAAAGGGCGAAGGCGCAGGCGTTGCCCGATATTCCCGAGCCGATGACGGCGATACGCATGAAGATGTCCTCTGGAGACGTCGGTGGTTATTGTTGTTCTGGTGCCTTGTCCCAAGCTATGCCGCGGCTCTCAGCCGGCCGAAAGCCGTAAGAGCACGATCCCTGGCATGGGCGTGGTCGACGATGGGGTCGGGATAGAGGGCGCGATGGTCGCCCGGAACGGTCCAAGGCCGGTGGATGGCGTTGCGGCTGAGACCGGCGAGTTCGGGCACCCAACGCCGCACGTAGGCGCCGTCCGGATCGAACTTCTCGCCCTGGAGCATCGGGTTGAACACGCGGAAGAAGGGGGCCGCGTCCGCTCCGGAGCCCGCCACCCATTGCCAGCCCGCGGCGTTGCTCGCCGGGTCCGCGTCCACCAGCGTGTCGAAGAACCAGTCCTCGCCGATGCGCCAGTCGATGAGGAGATGCTTGATCAGGAAGCTGGCCGTAATCATCCGCACTCGGTTGTGCATGAACCCGGTGGCCCAGAGCTGCCGCATCCCGGCGTCGACGATCGGATAGCCGGTCCGGCCGGCCTGCCAGGCCTTCAGGTCCGCCTCCGTGTCCGGCCGCCAGCCGAAACCGTCGAACCGGCTCTGGAAGTTGCGCGTCGGAAGATCGGGGTGGTGGAACAGGAGGTGGTAGGAGAACTCCCGCCAACCGAGCTCCGTGTCGAACTTGGCCGCGTTCAGCGGCGCGACCGCCTTCGTCTCCCCGGCGAGGAGTACGGCCTGACGCACGGTACGGACGCTGATCTCCCCGTGCCGCAGGTGGGGCGACAGCATGGAGACCGCGTCAGCCGCCGGTTCGTCCCGCCGGGCCGCGTAGCGGGGCAGGCCCTTTTCCAGGAACCGGCGCAGCCGCGCAGCGGCCCCGGCCTCGCCCGGCTGCCACGTGTCGCGGAGCCCGCCCGCCCAGTCCGGTGCCCTCGGCAGCAGCCTGAGCGCCGCGAGCGGCACGCCGTCCGGGCCCTCCGCCGGGCTCGGCGTCAGGTCGGGGACGGGGAGGGGAGCCGCTTCGCCGATCGCCGCCCGCGCGGCCTTCCAGTAGGGCGTGAACACCTTGAACGACCCGCCGGACCGGGGCGCGACATCCCAGGGCTCCACGAGGAGGTTGCCGCTGTGGCTCTCCACCGTCACGCCGTCGGTGCGGAGGCGTTCCTTCAGGGCCGCGTCAGTCGCCCGTTCCTCGGCGCCGTAGCGGCGGTTCCAGTGGATCGCCGAAGCCCTCGCCTCCGCCACCACGCCGGGCACCACGTCCGCCTCCGGCCCGCGGGCGAGCACCAGCCGCACGCCCCGCGCGGCGAGGTCGGCCCCGAGCCGGTCGAGGCTGTGGTGCAGCCACCAGCGCGACGCGCCGCCGATCGGGCGCCGGCCCGGCGTCTCGTCCAGCACGTGGAGGGCGACGATCGGGCGCTTCAGGGCGGCGGCGGCCGAAAGGGCCGGATTGTCGGCAAGGCGCAGATCGTCGCGGAACCACACGACAACCGGTGTTCCATCCCTGTCCTGCCGTCCGCCCATGCCCGACCGCCCTCGACCCGCGCCTCGCATCCGCGCGGACCCGATCGCCCACGCCCACGCCCGATTGTCCACCCATTACGGTCACTTGGCCGCACCGGATCAGGCTCGCGACGACGATCGGCGACGATGGCGTGTTCGTGATGCAAGCGTGACGCGAAGCGCGGCCGTAGGGCTCACGTCGCCTTTCCACCGTCGATCGGTCGCCCCTGGGGGCTTGTGGCTGCCGGTCGGCGACACCATAGTGCGGCGAACCATCCCTCGCGGGAGAGACCGGCCGTTCGCGGGCCGGCGCCGTAGGAGCAACCGCCCCGGAAACTCTCAGGCACAGGCACCGCGCGGGGATCGAAGCATCTGGAGAGTTGGGCGCCCCGGCGGGCGCTCCGCCGAAGGGCTAGCGGCCTCAGGCGCAAGGGACAGATGGGGCAACACCATATGGTCCGATCGCTTTCGCGTCTGGAGAAGCCCTGTCGATGAATGCCGCCGCCCAGCCGTTCCGCCCCGCCGCCGCTCTGCTGCCGGCCGCCGACGCGCCGGTCGCCGTGACCGATCTGTTCAAGATCGGCATCGGCCCCTCGTCCTCGCACACCATCGGACCCATGCGGGCCGCCAACACCTTCGTGACCGGCCTCGGCGATCGGCTGGCCGATGTCGCCCGGCTGACGGCCACCGCCTTCGGCTCGCTCGCCTGGACCGGCTCGGGACACGCCACGGACAAGGCCATGATCCTCGGTCTCGCCGGGCTCCGGCCCGACAGCCTGGACCCGGACGAGGCCGAGAGCCGCCTGGCCGAGATCCGCGCCGGCAAGGTGCTGCCGCTACCCGACGGGCGCGCCATCCGGTTCGATCCGGCCGAGGACGTCGTGTTCGACCGCCAGCAGGTGTTCGACCGCCACCCGAACGCCATGCGCTTCCAGGCGCTGGACACCGACGGCCGCGTGCTCGCCTCGGAAGTCTGGTTCTCCGTCGGCGGCGGCTTCGTGATCCGCGAGGGCGACGAGACCGGGGAGTGCGACCTCGTCCAGGTGCCGCATCCCTACCAGGTGGCGGACGAACTCCTGTCCGTCGCCGAGGCCGCCGGCCTTTCGATCGCCGACCTGACGCTCGAGAACGAGGCGGCGCGTCGGCCGCGGGACGCGGTGATCGCCGACATCGACCGCATCGCCGAAACCATGTTCGCCTGCATCGACCGGGGCCTGCAGCAGGAGGGCGAACTCAGCGGCGGCCTCCGGGTGAAGCGGCGCGCCAAGCGCATCTTCGAGCGGCTGGAGGAGCGGCGGAACACCAACGACCGCGCTCCGCACGCCGCCATGGACTATGTCTCCGTCTTCGCCATCGCCGTGAACGAGGAGAACGCCGCCGGCGGCCGGGTGGTCACGGCGCCGACCAACGGCGCGGCCGGCGTGGTGCCGGCGGTGTTGCGCTACTACCGCGACTTCTGCCCCGGCGCGGACCGGAACGGAATCCGCACCTTCTTCCTCGCCGCCGCCGCCATCGGCGGCCTGATCAAGCGCAACGCCTCCATCTCGGGCGCCGAGGTCGGCTGCCAGGGGGAGGTGGGCTCCGCCGCCGCCATGGCCGCCGCCGGGCTCTGCGCCGCCCTCGGCGGCACCAATGCCCAGGTGGAGAACGCCGCCGAGATCGCCATCGAGCACCACCTCGGCATGACCTGCGACCCGGTCGGCGGCCTCGTCCAGATCCCCTGCATCGAGCGCAACGCCTTCGGCGCCATCAAGGCCATCAACGCGGCGTCGCTCGCCCTCCACGGCGACGGGGAGCACATCGTCTCCCTCGACACCGTCATCGAGACCATGCGTCAGACCGGCCTCGACATGCAGTCCAAGTACAAGGAGACCAGCCTCGGCGGCCTCGCGGTGAACGTCACCGCGTGCTGACGGCCGCCGCTGGAGGCCGGGATCAGAACACCCGCCGCGCAGTCGCCAGGATGGACGAGACGTTCTTCTCGAACACCATTCGCTTGTCCGCCCACATCACCAGCACCGCCCCGTAGACGAGGTAGCTGAGCACGAACAGGCCGGCGAAGTGCACGACCGTCAGGTCGTCCAGGCTGCGGCCGGTCACGATCAGCGCGGCGCTCGCGGCGACGCAGCCCGCCACATGCGGCACCGCCATGTTGACCATGTCGCGCACTCGCACCGGACCCTCCTTGCCGACCACCGACCAGACCGCCGGGATGCGCACCAGATAGTCGCCGATCACCAGCGCGATCGCCACGCCGACCGCCCCCCAGGAGAGGCCGACCAGGATGGCGGTCACCACGACGACCGAGTCGATCACGCCGACGCGGAAGATGTCACCGCCCCGCCCCTGGCTGAACAGCAGCCATCCGGCGGTCGGCAGCATCACCTGATGGAGGGCGCAGAGGCCCAGCCACTGGAAGATCGGCGCGGCCGGCACCCAGTGCTCGCCGAGGAGGGTGCGGAACACGTCTTCGGCGAAGATCAGCACCACCAGCACGGCCGGGTGCGTGACCGACAGCATGAGGGTGACGGCCTCCGTGTAGACCTGCCGGTAGCGCGGGCCGTCTCCGGCGAGCCGCGACAGGATCGGCACGAACACCCGGCCGAGCGGGGAGGCCACTTGGGTGATCGGCATCAGGAGGAGCTTGTACGACCGGTCGTAGAGGCCGAGCGTCTCCTGGCCGTAGAACTTGCCGATCAGGACCTTGTCGATGTTCTGGGCGAGGTAGTTCAGGAAGGCGCTGCCCGAGATGCCCGCGCCGAGGCCCATGATCTCCTTGAACGCCCCCTGGAACGACGGGCGCGTCGGAACCCAGCGGGCCGCGATCCAGATGCCGGCCACGTTGACGACCGCCGTCACCAGCATCTGGATGAAGATGGCCCAGTAGGTCTGGTAGACGTAGGCGATGTAGACCGCCGCGAAGAAGCCGATCAGCGTGGACGAGATCTCGATGCTGGCGATCGAGACGAACTGCATGCGCCGCGCCAAGATGGCCGACGGCTGCGACTGCAGCATCCAGAGCACCAGGAGCGTCGAGAAGCCGAGCGTGACCGCCACGATCCGGTCGTCGCCGTAGAAGTCGGCCAGGAGCGGGGCCGCGAGGGCGAGAAGCGCCGCCAGCACCATGCTGGCGCCGAGCGTGAGGAAGAAGAGCGCGCTGATCTGGGCGCTCGTCACCGTCTTGCGCTGGACGATCGCCTGGCCGACGCCGAGGTCCTGGGTCATGGCCACCAGCGCCGCCGCCGGCGCCACCATGCCGATCAGGCCGAAGTCGGAGGGCGTCAGCAGGCGGGCCAGGACTATGCCGGAGATGAAGCCGACGGCCAGCCGGACGGCTTGCGATGCCCCTGTGATCAGAACACTTGTGGTCGCGTGCGACCGCGTCGTCTTCTGTTGGGGATCGAACTCACCCGCTTCCATCATCCAGCTTCCCGTCTGAGCCGCCCGGCCACCCCATGCCTTCGGATACTGGATGAACGATATATTGTATATCTCGCATCCGTAGCACGTTAAAACATCATGAACGGCCGCCCGGCTGCTCGATGCGCCATCCTCTGCGTGCTCCCTCCGCGCGACGGGCCGCGGCGGCGTCCGTCCCGGTCGTCCGCCGGTCAGTTGCCGGCCTGGAGCACGGAGAACCCGGCGGCCTCGAACGCCGCCTGCGCCTCCGGCCCGGCCAGGAAGTCCACATAGGCCGCCGCCGCCGGGCTGTCGGCCTCGGCCGTGACCGCGACCGGATAGACGATCGGCGGATGGCTGTCCGCCGGGAAGGTGTCGACCACCATCACGCCCGGGTCGGCTGCGGCGTCCGTCGCATAGACGATCCCGAGCGCCGCCTCTCCGCGCGACACCAGCAGCAACGCCACGCGCACGTTCTCCGCCTCCGCCAGGCTGCCGGACACCGCGTCCCAGGCGCCGAGCGCCTCCAGCGCCGCCTTGGCGTACTTGCCCGCCGGCACCGCCGTCACCTCGCCGACCGCAAGGCGCCCGCCCGCGAGCGCGCCCGAGAGGTCGAACCCGTCCTCGATCGTCAGCGTGACGGGGCTGTCCTTGGCGGTGACCAGCACGAGGCTGTTGCCGATGAGGTTGGACCGGGTCTCCGTCCGGATCAGCGACCGTTCGGTCAGGTAGTCCATCCAGGCGAGATCGGCCGAGATGAACACGTCCGCCGGAGCGCCCTGCTCGATCTGCTTGGCGAGCGCGGAACTCGCCGCGTAGGACGCGGTCACTTCGGTGCCCGTCTTGTCCTGGAACACCGTCGCCAGATCGTCGAGCACCGTCTTCAGGCTGGCGGCGGCGAACACGGTCACCGTCTCGGCGCGGGCCGGCGCGTGCCCGGCGACCATCGCAAGCCCGGCGGCAAGCGCCAGCATCGGCAGCCTCGAGGGGAGGGAGAAGCGGGTCGGGATCATGGGCGTCCTCGCGAAGTGCTATATCCAGCTGGATATAGCGCATCATCCTTGCAGGCGGCTCGGATGGCAAGGCCGCGCACCGCGAATCCGAAGGTGCGGCTCGGGGCGCGGTGACCGCCTGCGGCCGACGTCGACGATCGCGCCTACGCGAGGGTCCTTGCTCCTATGCGGTCGCGTCCGCTTCGGGCGCGGTCCGTTCGCCCATGCTCGCCAGCAGCTTGTGGACGAGACGCTGGAACTCGGCCCGTTCGTCCGCCGTGAGGGCGGACAGGCTGGCGGTCTGGAACTCCAGCGCCAGCGGCACGATGGCCGCGTAGACGCTCTGTCCCTTCACGGTGAGCTCCAGAGAGACGAGCCGGCGGTCGGCCGGGTTGACGGTCTTGCTCACGAGGCCCGCCGCCTCCAGCGACCCGGCGGCCCGGCTCACCTTCACCTTGTCCATCCCGACGCGGGCGTAGATCTCGCGGATCGACACCCGCTGGTTCCCGGCGAGGTGGGCGATCACCCGCCATTCCGGAATGGTGATTCCGAAGCGTGTCTCGTAGATGGCGGCGAGGTCGGCGGAGAGCCGCGCCGCCAGTACGTTGACGAGATAGGGCATGAACTCGTCGAGCTTGAGGGTCGCGGTCGGTGACGCCAAGGCACCCTGCTTCCGTGTCGCGCTTTGAGGAACCGGCCCCGGGCGGGGGCCCGGCACCCGGCGGCGGAGCGGGCGGGTGCGCCGCCCATAGTCCGACACAAGCGGCGCGCCGGCAACGGTTCCGAGGCGGACCCGATCTCAGACCGAGAGGCGGAGCTGCTGGATCCGGTTGGCGATCGCCTTGTAGGCGGCCAGCAGTTCGGCGCCGTTCTTGGCGTCGAAGAAGAGCGCCGACCCGCCCTCCACCGTCGCGCAGGCCTTCAGCGTCTTCTTGGCGTCCGCGTTGTTGAGCTCGAAACCGACGGTATAGACCGTGATGCCCGCCGCCTTCATGGCCGAGCAGGTGGCGACCGCCTCGGCCTGCGACTTGGCGACGTTGGCGCCGCTCAACTTGCCGCCCCAGGTGTTGTAGAGGCCGTCGGTCATCAGGATGGCGATCTTCTTCACCCCCGAGGCGCCGTAGGACTTGGGCGCCGCCGTGCCGAGCACGTCGCTCCAGGCCGGCGAGAGGAGGCCGAACGCCCAGGCGGTGCCCAGGTGTCCGGCGGTGCTGGAGCCGGTCGGCAGCTTGTCGAGCCGCGAGAGCAGGGTGGCGCGCTCCGCCGTCAGCGGCAGCACTGCGCGCGACGGGCAGGAGCCGCCGGCGGCGAACGGCACCGCGAGCGGTGACACGTCCGTCGCGATGCTGCCGGAGACGCGCTCCAGCACGCACTTCGTGCTCTTGCCGCCTGACACCTTCCCGGCGAGGCCGCCCGCGTTCACCGCCGCGTCGAAGGGCGCGAGGCCGATCCGCACCTCGTTGGTGGTGCCGGTCGCCGGCATCAGCGTGTCGACGAGGCTCTTGGCGGCCTTCTCCAGCACGGCGATCTTGCGCCCGGTGCGGTCGGCCGTGAGCTCCGCCATGGAGCCGGTGAGGTCGAGCATCATGGCGATCTCCAGGGCGTCCCCGTCGATCGTGGAGGTGGACGAGATCGCCACCGGCAGCGCCTTGACGCCCGCAAGCCCCATGAAGGTGGTCGGCAACACGCCGCCGGCGGTCACCGTCACCGAATTGGCGGCGAAATCGGCCGTCGCGGCGAAGTCGGCGGTCGCGAAGCCGCTGGCGGTCTCGGCCGGGAAGTTGGCGTCATAGGCGGTGCGCGCGACCTTTTCGATCCGGGCCTTGTCGGTCACCCCGGCCGCCACCAGCTTCGCGGCGGCCAGCGACGCGGCGTCCACCGCGCCCGCCATGGCGCTCCGCACCGAGAGCGAGCGCCCGTAGTCGACGCTCGCGCCGATGGAGAGGAACACGCCGGCGCTCGCGATGGCGAAGAGCGAGACCATCGAGCCCCGGGTGTCGGACTTGAGCGAAGCGAGGGCGGATGTCAGCGAAGCGAGGGCGGTGCGCATGGTGGCCTCCGGCGCGGGGTCCCGCCGTGCCGCCGGCGGGTTCGTGCCGGTTCATCCGCAGGCCTCGTGCCGAATCCCCCCGTTCGCGCCAAGTCGCCGATCGGTTGGAAGCTAGATGTTTGATTTAGAATATCTTAAACATATGAGAGAGTTAGCGCCGATCGGGCCTTAAGCATTTCCCTTCACCGCTCGTTTACCTTGGCGGGGCGGAAACGCGACGAAAACCGGCCGAACGCCGCCGGTCCGCCACGGCCGCCGTCCCGAAACGGCACGCCCCCGCCGCATCGTTCCGGGGCACATCGGCGGAGAGGAAAGGGGGGCGCCCCGCCGGTCGGGCGCCGGTCCCATCGGGCCGGTCGCGCCCGCGCCCTCCGTGTCCGCCGGCATGCGCGCGGGACTTCCTCGGCCGCCGGTCGGCCGCTATTGTCGCGCCGGCCCGCCTCGCGGGCGCCGCGGCCCGTGGCTGACAGGGAGATGACGAGTGACCCCGTTCCTTGGCCTTTCGGCCTTTCCCCTAACACCCGCCGACGACCGGGGCCGCGTCGACGTGGACGCCCTCGGTCGTCTCCTCGAGCGGCTCTGCGTCGCCGGGGTGGACTCCATCGGTCTCCTCGGCAGCACGGGCATCTACATGTACCTGACGCGCGACGAACGGCGGCGGGCCGTGGAGGCCGCCGTCCGCGTGGTCGCCGGGCGCGCGCCCCTGATCGTGGGCGCCGGGGCCCTGCGCACCGATGCGGCCTGCGACCTCGCCCGGGATGCCGCCGAGGCCGGCGCCGACGCTCTCCTCGTCGCGCCGGTCTCGTACACGCCGCTCACCGAGACCGAAGCGTTCGAGCATTTCCGCGCCATCGCGGCGGCGACGCCCCTGCCTGTCTGCATCTACAACAACCCGAGCACGACCCATTTCACCTTCGGGCGGGGTCTCCTGGAGCGACTGTCCCGCATCGAGACGATCCGGGCCGTGAAGATGCCGCTTCCGGCGGACGGGGATTTCGCCGGCGAACTGTCGGCGCTCCGCGGAAGGACCGCCCTGGCGGTCGGCTATAGCGGCGACTGGGGCGCGGCGGACGCGCTCCTTGCCGGGGCCGACGCCTGGTACAGCGTGGTCGGCGGCCTCATGCCCCGCACCGCCCTGGCGCTCACGCGCGCCGCCCAGGCGGGCGACCGCGACGAAGTCCGCCGCCTCGACCAGCGCCTCCGCCCGCTCTGGGACACGTTCAAGGCGTACGGCAGCCTTCGGGTCATGTATGCCGTCAACGAGCGGCTCGGCCTGTCCGACGCGCGTCCGCCGAAGCCGATCCTGCCGCTCCAGGGCGCGGACCTCGACCGCGTGCTCGCCGCGTTCGACGCGATCCGGGACCTGGAAGCCTAGACATCCGCCCTTCGGCGCGCCATCCGCGGCACCCGGGCGCGCCGCCCCGGACCGAGCCCGGCGCAGGCGCGCTTGCAGGCTCTTCTCAGCCCGTCAGCCGCTTGGCCGCGATCCTCGTGGAGCCCGCCTCGACGGTGATCTCGAAGTGGTCCGCCTGCGTGACGTCCGTGACGTTTCCGGGCCGGTGCGCGACCACGTTCACGCCGCCCGCATGGCGAACGCTGTCGAACAGGATGCCCGCGCCGCCGGAGGCCCGGACCGCCTCGCCGAACGCCTGGGAGGCGATGTAGCTGGACGAGTCGTAGAGGTCCGCCCTCGCCCCCCGCTGTCCCCGGATGTCCACATAGTCGCCGAGCAGCCGCGCCGTGTAGGCGCGATACTGCCGGGACAGGGACGCCCGTGCGGTCGCGACCGCCTCGCGCCGCATGTGATGCCCGACCTCGACGACCGCCGTCGTCAGCGAAGCCGCCGCGTACCAGGCGCCGAGGTCAGGTCCGTTGAAGCGCATCCCGCCGGGCGCCACGTGCAGGAAGGCCGCCATGACGACGCTGGAGTTCGGTCGGCCGAAGACCCACTCGTGCCGTGGCAGCCGGGCGACGCGCTCGGCGACGAGCCGGTCGTTCGTCCACCCTTCCAGCTCCATCACGGCCTCCAGGTCGGCGGCCGTCGCCACCGTGTCGAAGAGGCCGATCGGCGGAAAGCGCGAGGGGATCAGGCGGAACGCCGGGTCCGGCGCCGGAGCGTGCGGATCGCTCACGTGAAGACGACGTCCGCGTCCGTGTACGGCCGGAAGGCCCGGTCGATCTCGTTCGGCGGCATGAAGAGCCCGCCGCGCGCCGCGTCGAGAAACCGCCGGACGCTCATGAGGCCATCCTGCGTCCCGCTCGTCACCAGCGCCATGGGCGGCCTGCCGCCGAAGAGCGGCGCCGCGTGCGGCGTCCTCAGCCACTCCACCCCGTCGCGCTCCGTCGCATGGAGGATGCCGAGGCTCTTGTGGATGCCGAGCACGATCGAGATGCGGGTCAGCATGTCCACGTCCAGCGTGATGTCCCGGTGCTCGCGGACCGCTTTCGCCCAGCCGTGATAGGTCGACCGCGACGGCATCCCGAGGGTGAGCAGCCGCTCATCCTCGGAAAGACCCCAGAGGTCCGCGATCGCCAGAAACGCCCGCAACCCCGGCCCGCTCAGCCGCCGCCGATTGGCGGCCGAGAACCGCTCGGGTCCGAGGGGAGGCGGGGTGTCGGTCTCGGTGGCAGGTCTGGTTGACATAGGCGGCTCCGTCTGGAACCGGATATAGTCCGGATCTGGACAATCGGCAACCCGGTAGGGGTGCATTCGTCGAAGCCGGCGCTACGCACCCGCCCACTCGGGCGCCCACCAGTGCTTCCCCGCCCTATCCGGTGCCCGGTGATCTCCGCCGGGCACCGTTATTCATCGGCGACATCCCACCACGATCAAGCAAGGATCGGTGCGGCTCGCCACCTCCCGTACGCTCAGCTGCAGCCGCTCGTGCCGCCACACGTGTCGCACTTCAGGCAGGTGCCGTTGCGCACCATGGTGAAGTTGCCGCACTCCGAGCAGGCCTCGCCCTCGTAGCCCTTCATGCGGGCCTCCTGGACCTTGGCGGCATAGTCCTTCTGCGGGGGCGCCTGGGTCACGCCCACGGCCACCGAGGCGGTGACGGCGGGTTCGCTGTCGAGGTCGCGCTTGAAGGCGGTGGCCGCGCCGCCGGCCGCGAAGGCGGTGACGCCGCTGCCGGCGCGGGCCGTCGCGAAGACGGAGCCCCCCGTCGCCGCCGCGGAGGCGGTCGCCCCGCCGCCGGCCGAGCCCTTCGGCTCCGGCGTGCCGGAGAACACCTTCAGCTGGGTCGGACGGCCGCGGACGAGGCCGTGGCTGACGATGCCCTCGGCCGCCTTCTCCTCCTTGATGCCGCCGCCGAGGCCGGTGTTGCCGGCGTCCTGGGGCACCACGTGGGCGAGGTCGTGCCGGCCGAGATAGCTGACGGCGAGCTCGCGGAACACGTAGTCCAGGATGGAGGTGGCGTTCTTGATGGCGTCGTTGCCCTGCACCATGCCGGCCGGCTCGAACCGCGTGAAGGTGAAGGCCTCCACGTATTCCTCCAGCGGCACGCCGTACTGCAGGCCCAGCGAGATCGCGATGGCGAAGTTGTTCATCATGGCCCGGAAGGCGGCGCCTTCCTTGTGCATGTCGATGAAGATCTCGCCGAGGCGCCCGTCGTTGTACTCGCCGGTGCGGATGTACACCTTGTGGCCGCCGACGATGGCCTTCTGGGTATAGCCCTTGCGCCGGTCGGGCATCTTCTCGCGGGCGCGGACGTGCCGCTCCACGATCCGCTCCACGATCCGCTCGGCCGCCGCCGCGGCGCGGGAGGCCACCGCCTTCTCGGCGACGATCGCCTCCACGGCGTCCTCCGCCTCGTCCTCGTCATCGGCGAGGAGCTGGCTGTTGAGCGGCTGGCTCAGCTTGGAGCCGTCGCGGTAGAGGGCGTTCGCCTTCAGGGCGAGCCGCCAGGAGAGCATGTAGGCTTCCTTGCAGTCGTCCACCGAGGCGTCGTTCGGCATGTTGATGGTCTTGGAGATGGCGCCCGAGATGAAGGGCTGCGCCGCCGCCATCATGTGGATGTGGCTCTCCACGCTGAGGTAGCGCTTGCCCGTGCGGCCGCACGGGTTGGCGCAGTCGAACACCGCATAGTGCTCGGTCTTCAGGAAGGGCGCGCCCTCCAGGGTCATGGCGCCGCACACGTGGGTGTTCGCCGCCTCGATCTCGGCCTTGGAATAGCCGAGGTGGGCGAGGAGCTCGAACGCCGGGTCGGCCATCTGGGCGTCGCTCACGCCGAGGGCCTTCATCTCCTCGTCGCCGAGGGTCCAGCGGTTGAACACGAACTTGATGTCGAACGCCGACTTCACGGCGCCGGCCAGCTTCTCGATCGCAGCGTCCGACAGGCCCTTGGCGCGCAGGGCGCCCGGGTTCACGTGCGGGGCCTGGGCGATGGAGCCGTGGCCCACCGCATAGGCCTCGATCTCGGCGATCTGGCTCTCCTTGTAGCCGAGGGCGCGCAGCGCCTCCGGCACGGCCCGGTTGATGATCTTGAAGTAGCCGCCGCCGGCCAGCTTCTTGAACTTGACGAGTGCGAAGTCGGGCTCGATGCCGGTGGTGTCGCAGTCCATCACGAGGCCGATGGTGCCCGTCGGGGCGATCACCGAAACCTGCGCGTTGCGGTAGCCGTGGGCCTCGCCGAGCGCGAGGGCCCGGTCCCAGGCGGCCTTGGCGGCCTCCACCAGGCGCTTGTCCTTTGCGGCCACGTGGTCCAGCGGCACCGGCGGGGTGCGCAGCTTCTCGTAGCCGTCCTTCAGGCCATGGGCCGCCCGGCGGTGGTTGCGGATCACCCGCAGCATATGGTCGGCGTTGGCCTCATAGCCCGGGAAGGGGCCGAGTTCCTTCGCCATCTCGGCCGAGGTCTCGTAGGCGACGCCCGTCATGATCGCCGTGATGGCGCCGCAGATGGACCGGCCTTCCGCGCTGTCGTAGGGAATGCCCGACGACATCAAGAGGCCGCCGATGTTGGCGTAGCCGAGGCCGAGGGTGCGGAACTCGTAGGAGAGCCGCGCGATCTCCTTCGACGGGAACTGCGCCATCAGCACCGAGATCTCGAGCACCACCGTCCACAGGCGGCAGCCGTGCTCGAACGCCTCGATGTCGAACGACTTGTCGGGCCGGCGGAACTGGAGAAGGTTCAGCGATGCCAGGTTGCAGGCCGTGTCGTCCAGGAACATGTATTCCGAGCACGGATTGCTCGCCCGGATCTCGCCGGAGGCCGGGCAGGTGTGCCAGTCGTTGATGGTGGTGTGGTACTGGATACCCGGGTCGGCGGACGCCCAGGCGGCGTGGCCAATCTGCTCCCAGAGGTCGCGGGCCTTCAGGCTCTTCACCACCTTGCCGTCTTTGCGGGCGGTCAGGTTCCAGGTGCCGTCGGTCTCCACGGCGCGCAGGAAATCGTCCGTCACGCGCACGGAATTGTTGGAGTTCTGGCCCGAGACGGTGAGGTAGGCCTCCGAATCCCAGTCGGTGTCGAACACCGGGAACTCGATGGAGGTATAGCCCTGGCGGGCGAACTGGATCACCCGGCGGATGTAGTTCTCCGGCACCATCGCCTTCTTGGCGGCGCGGATCTCGCGCTTCAGGCCGGGGTTCTTCAAGGGGTCCAGCCGGTCGTCGGCCGCCAGTTCGGCAGCGCCGGAGATCGCCTGCATGATGGCGGTCAGGTGCTTGGAGCAGGTCTTCGACCCGGTCACCAGCGCGGCGACCTTCTGCTCCTCCTTCACCTTCCAGTTGATGTACTGCTCGATGTCCGGATGGTCGATGTCCACCACCACCATCTTGGCCGCGCGCCGGGTGGTGCCGCCCGACTTGATGGCGCCCGCCGCTCGGTCGCCGATCTTGAGGAAGCTCATCAGGCCCGACGACTTGCCGCCGCCCGACAGCTTCTCGCCCTCGCCGCGCAGCTTGGAGAAGTTGGAGCCGGTGCCGGAGCCGTACTTGAAGAGGCGCGCCTCGCGCACCCAGAGATCCATGATGCCGTTGTCGTTGACGAGGTCGTCCTCGACCGACTGGATGAAGCAGGCGTGCGGCTGCGGGTGCTCGTAGGCGGACGCCGAGCGCACCAGTTCGCCCGTGTTCGGGTCCACGTAATAGTGGCCCTGGCTCGGGCCGTCGATGCCGTAGGCCCAGTGCAGGCCGGTGTTGAACCACTGCGGCGAGTTCGGCGCCACCTTCTGGGTGGCCAGCATGAAGCGGATCTCGTCGAAGAAGGCCTGCGCCGCCGCCTCGTCGTCGAAATAGCCGCCCTTCCAGCCCCAGTAGGTCCAGGTGCCGGCCAGCCGGTCGAACACCTGCCGGGCGTCGGTCTCGCCGCCGTAGCGCTCGCCCTCGGGCAGCTTGGCGAGGGCGGCGTCGTCCGGCGCCTTGCGCCACAGGAAGGACGGGACGTCGTTCTCCTCCACCGACTTCAGCGCCTTCGGCACGCCCGCCTTGCGGAAGTACTTCTGCGCCAGGATGTCGGACGCGACCTGGCTCCATTGCGCCGGGACCTGGATGTCCGCGGCGCGGAACACCACGGACCCGTCCGGGTTGCGGATCTCGCTGGTCGCCGAGCGGAACTCGACCTCCGCATAGGGAGACTGACCATCCTTGGTGAAACGCCGCTCGATCCGCATGCCGATAGTCCCTTGATGCCGCGCCGGCCCTCGACGGAAAACCCATGGAGGGCGTCCGACCGGCCGTCGTTCGTTAAAGACGCTGCTTCCGTCGCTGTCGCAAGGCCTTGCCTCCGGACCGGCCGAATGAGGTTCGCCACCTCATATAGTGTCTACCGGGTCCGGAAGGCCGCTACATCTAGACTGCACAACGAGTCTGGTTAAGGAGTCGTTTCAAAGTCCCGAGTCCTTTTCCCCAATTCGTTTTGCTTATCCACGCTCCCGGCGGAACTCCGTGTCGGACCGGGGCCGAACCCGCGAGAGTCTCTTGACCGACTTTTCGTCGGCGAAGCGATTCGCGTCCTCGGTGCCGGCCCGCCGCGGGGGCGACGAAGCCGTTCGCCCAGGGGAGGCCTGCCACCTGAAAGGCGGCAGACATCGACCGGGCGTCATGAGGAGAGGCTAGGGCGAGTCTGAAGGGCGCGTCAAGATGTAGAGTGCAGCGGCAGGGCGGCCACAAGATCTGGTGTTTCTTGGCAGAATCGCCCTCTGGTCTCCGCAGATCCGCCCAATTTTAGCCGAATCTCACGGAGCCGCTTCAAGCCCGCTTAAACGCCGCCTGCTAGGGTCGGGCCCATTGGTGGACGGCCGTTGATTGTCGGCAACACCGGCGGGGCCGAACCTGTTCCACGGCTCTCCGCCGCGCGCCGCGCGTCCGCCGCAGGCCTTGTCCGCACGAGCCGTATTTGCATGACCCACCATTCGGCCTTCGGCCTCGCCCCGACCGACCTCGACATCGTGATCGTGGACGAGTCGAAACCCATGCAGGCGCTGCTCCGGTCCATGCTGGCGCACCTGCGGCCGCGCCGGCTGCGCATCTTCGACCATCCGCAGGGCGCCCTCGACGCCATGCTGCACGAGCCGCCCAACCTGATCCTGACCGACTGGATGCGCCGGCCCGTGACGGGCGCGCAGTTCATGCGCATGATCCGCGACCGGCACATGCAGCCGCTGAGCTTCGTGCCGGTGATCGTCATCACGGCGAACGCCACCCGCGCGGTGGTGGAAAGCGCCATGCGCCGCGGCGCCCACATGGTCCTGGTCAAGCCGGTGGCGCCGTCGCTCCTGCACGAGCGGATCGTCCACGTCACCGAGGACGCCCGCCGGTTCGAGGTCACGATCGACGGGGCCGCGTTCGAGATCGAGGGGGTGCGGGCGATGCTCGCGGCCCAGCAGGCGCGCTCCGACGCCCTCAACACCGCTCGCCGATTCCACGAGAAGGCGCAGCGGCCGGGCGGCGTGGAAGCCGACGCTCCCCGGCCGGCGGACCCGACCGACCAGCCGATCCGGCTCGGCCCGAAAGTCCTCGCCAGGCTGCGCGACCTGGAGCCGGCGCCGCCGCGCAATCGCCGCGCGGCGCGGGTGGACGGCTTCGCCAAGGTGAGGCCGGGCTGATCCCGGCGATGGGGGAGGGCGGCCCGGCCGCTTCTCCCTGCGGTGGCGCGGCCGCCGTCAGGCCTGCATGCGCATCGGGGCGAACGACGTGACGGCGCCCTCGGCTTCGGCGGTGGTCGGCAGCACCCGCACGTCCGGCAGCGGCACCACGAACCGTCCTCCCCAGGCCTCGATGCCGCTCATCTTGGAGACGACCTCGTCGGTGATGTTCCACGGCAGGATCAGCACGTAGTCCGGACGGGTCTCGAAGATCTTGTCCGGGCTGTGGATCGGCACGCGGGTGCCCGGCAGCAGCTTGCCCTGCTTGTGCGGGCTCACGTCCACCGTGTAGGGCAGGAGGTCCGTCTTGATCCCGCAGAAGTTCAGGAGCGTGTTGCCCTTGGCCGGCGCGCCGTAGCCGACCACCGTCTTTCCACAGTCGCGCGCCGTGATGAGGAAGCGCAGCAGTTCGCGCTTGGTCCGGTGCACCTCCTCGCCGAACAGGCGGTACTCCTCCACCGAGGCGAGGCCCTCGGAGATTTCCAGGTCCCGCAGGTCCTTCACCCGGTGGGAGACCGCCCGGTGCGGGTTCTCCGCGTGGCAGGCGAAGATCCGCAGCGAGCCGCCCTGCGGCGCGATCTCCTCCACGTCGAACAGCTTCAGCCCGTGGTGCGCGAAGATCCGCTCCACGGCGAGCAGCGACAGGTAGGAGAAGTGCTCATGGTAGATGGTGTCGTAGTAGCGACGCCGGATCAGCTGCAGGAGGTGGGGAAATTCCATCGTGATCACGCCGCCCGGCGCGAGCAGGATTTTCAGGCCGCCGACGAAGTCGTTGATGTCCGGCACGTGGGCCAGCACGTTGTTGCCGATGAGAAGGTCCGCCCGCATCTCGTCGCGGACGAGGTCGCGCGCCGTCTCCTGGCCGAAGAAGCGCACCACGCTCGGGATGCCGGCGGCGGTCGCCGCTTCGGCCACGTTGCGCGACGGCTCGATGCCGAGCACCGGTACGCCCCGGCCGCGAAAATACTGGAGAAGGTAGCCGTCGTTGCTCGCGACCTCGATCACCTGGTGCAGCGGCCCGAGCCCGAACCGGTCGATCATCTCCGCCACATACCGCCGGGAGTGCGCGAGCACCGAGTCCGACATGGACGAATAGTAGGCGTAGCTGGCGTTGAAGATGTTCTCCGGAGCCTCGACCGCCGGGATCTGTACCAGGAGGCAAGTGCTGCATACATAGGCGTGCAGCTCGAAGAACGGCTCCGCCTTCAGCGAGTCTTCCGGACTGATGTAGGAATTGGCGAGCGGTGATGCGCCGAGATCCACAAGCGTATGTTCCAGCTTGGTCGAGCAGAACCGGCAAAACACGTCTCGCATGACATGCCTCTTAGACCTGATTGAAATGTGCGCCTTTGAAAGGAGTACGTTTTATCGTAGAAACATACCACTGCATGCATATTGCTATTTAGAAAACTGGTAAATGGCAAGCTAGGGCGCAGTCGCCGCGGCCGGTCGGGTCGGACCTTCACCGTTTTTCTGTGGACGGCCTTGCGACGAGGCGGAAACCGAGCGGAAACCGGGGCGCGGCGGGCGCTTCCGATCCGGACGCATGCGTGATACTATTTCTAAATAGAAAAGCGGCGACTCGACCCGATCCGGTCATGTGAGCTCGACCGGTTCCGGTCACGTGAGGAAGAGGGCCAGGGTGTTGATGGTTTTGGCGTACGAACTGCGGACGTTTGAATGCGGGGCTCGACGGTGTCCGCCGAGGCCCGGGGCAGGGGCCCGGCGGGCGCCATGAGCGGCACGCCGAACCGCGCGCGGTCGAGCGGCCGCCCCCGCAAGTTCCACGAGCCGAGCCGCGTCGTCACCATCACGCTGCCGGAGGCGACGCTGGAGAAGCTCGCCGCCATCAACGAGGACCGGGCGCGCGCCATCGTCCACGCGGCGGACGTCGCCTCCACGGGCAACGGGCAGGACGAGGGGGTGCGGGTCACCAAGGTCGGTCCGGGCGTCGGCATGCTGACGGTGCCGCACTGCCCGTCCCTGCAGTCGATCCCCGGCCTGGATCTGGTGCAGATCCTGCCGTCCCGCTTCCTCATCGTCGTGACCTCCGGGACGAACGCCTCCACCCTCGAACTCGCGATCTTGGACGGCCTCGACGACCTGCCGGCCGACAACATCCGCGACCGCGAGATCCTGGCCGACCTCCTCAAATACCTGCGGACGTTCCGGCGGTCCGAGAAGGTCTCCACCGCCGAGGTCATCCTGGTCGACATCGAGTGAGGCCGTCGGGCCGGTCAGCCGGTCCGCAAGCGGCTCGTCTCGTGCGCGCGGATCGACAGGTCGATCGCCGGGTGCGGTTCCACGCCCGTGACCGCGTCCAGGTAGCGGTCGCGCAGCCGCGTCAGGATCGGCGCCGGGCCAAGGTCCCGGCCGTCCAGGCTGCGGACGAGCACCAGGTCGTTCAACGTCCCGGCCGAGGCGATCTCGTCCGCCACCAGAAGCTCCGTCCGCTCGATCGGCCGGCGCACGAACGGCACGCCCACGTCGCGGGCGAGCGTCTCGATCAGGTCCGCCGTGATGCTCTCGAACGCGCCTTCGGAGGCCGGCGGCGTGTAGATCGCCCCGTCCCGCACCATCAGCAGCGCCGACCCGACGAACTCCGCCACCCGGCCCGCGTCGTTGAGCAGGATCATCTCCCGGTAGCCGCGCGTCCGGCTCTCGATCTTGGAGAAGCGCGCCACCAGATAGTTGGACCCGGTCTTCACCCGGGCCGGCAGGGCGTTGTCGTTGGCCCGCCGCCAGCTGGTCACGCCCGTGTCCATGGGCGCCACCGGACCCTTGGGATGATGGTAGGCCGTGATGACGAGGTCGGTCACGTCGCCTTCGCCCCAGTGGCCGTCGATCAGGAGCAGCGTCGTCCGCAGCCACATGTTGCGTTCGGTCGTGATCAGGTGCCCGACGAGGTCGTGGCAGGCCTCCTCATAGGCCTCGAAGCTCATGTCGAACGGGATGTGCATGATCCGGGCGGACCGGTGCAGCCGGTCGTAATGCCGCCTCAGGGTCACCAGTCCGAAGCCGCCGTGGACGTTCCAGAACCCCTTCAGGCCCTCGAAGACGTTGATGCCGCGAATGACGGCCTCCGTGGCCACGTGGACGACCGCGTCGTCCCACGGACGCACGGCGCCGTTGGAGAAGATGTAGGCTGGGCGCTGAAGGGCATGCGGGGTCGGAAGTGTGCTCACGTCGGCTCTCCGGTGGAGGAGCAGGGACGGACCCTCCCGCGGAGCCGACGGCCTCGCCGGCCGGCTCCCGCCGCAGTCGTCCGTCGACTGTCGTCCTGCTGGAGCAGACTTTCAGACATGCAATAATATATTTCAAATCAGAACTGGCGCACCGGCCGCACCGTCTTGGGGCGTGGTAAATGACGCCGCGGCGACATCTCAAAAACAACAATGCCTTGTCTTTGCGGGCGTCGCTTTTGCCCGGGCGGAGGCTCCGCCCGGGCGTGTCGCCCTCAGCCCTGGGCGGCCCGCACCGGAGTCTGGCCGTCCGCCTGCTGGAAGATCCACCGGGTGAACCTCGGCACCTGCGGCCAGTTCAGGTGGGCCGGATCGGCGAAGGAGTTCACGTCCGTCAGCCCCGCCTCGGCCCCGTCGATCAGCACCGTGTTGGACGAGACCAGCGTCGTCTCCACCTGCCGCCGCCAGGCCCGATCGCGGGAGCCATCCGGGTCGAAGCTCTCCAGCCACATGGGCATCGGCGGGAACATCACCACGATCCAGCGCACGCCGCGCGCCGCGAGCTCCGCCTCCATGCGGGCGAGGTTGTCCAGGCAGGCCTGGTCGACCTGCACGTCTTGCCAGGGCACCGGCGGACCTTCCAGCGGGCCGGATCCGTAGGCGTCCATGACGAGCGGCGCCCGGTCCAACTCGCCGCTGCGCATCTCCTTGATCTTCCGCACGCTGCCGAGGAACGGCCGGGGGCGGAAGTTGATGAAGTACACGGGCAGGCCGGGCCAGTTCTCGAACAGGAACAGGCGGACCAGAGTCTCCGGGAAGAAGGCGCCATCGCCCGCGCAGGCCTCGAAGTCGCGCATGGCGAAGATGCTGACCACCGTCTTCACCTTGGGCATGTGGTCCAGGTAGAAGTTGGTCAGGAACCGGGTCTCGTGGACGTGCAGGAAGCACGGCGCCGCGTTCAGCGGATGGGTGGCGCCCGTCTCGGCGCGGCCGACGGCGGAGAAGTCCAGGTTGCGCCAGGTCACCGACGAGCCGACGGCGATCAGATCCGCCTCCTTCGGGTTCTTCTCCCGCAGGAAGGCGAACTTCTCGTCGATGCAGTCGGTGACCGTGAACGGCGGCGGCGGAAGCCGGTCGATAGCCTCCAGCCCCTTGAGGCCGGCGGCGCCGATGAACAGGAAAACTCCACAGAAGACCACGAAGAGTGCCAGGAACGCGCGGTAACCCACATCACGCATGGTGCGGGCCCCTTTCCGCGCGATCGCAGCCGGTCGGCCGACGCTCGGACCCGACGGAATTCTCTGAAGCGAAGTGCCGATCTGATGGACGAGCGAACCACGGCTGCGACGGGCGAGCCGACACGCGATCCGGCTGCCGGTCCTGACGGACAGGTTCAAAGGCATACATGGGAAAAGGTCCCGCAACGATGGACGACGAGCCTGGCGTGATGAGAACGCGAGGGTGCAGTGGTCAGTCGTGAGGGTTGTCCGGCGGATCGGCGGCCGGAATAGCCACCCGGGCGGCCCCGGGATCCTTGTGACGCTTGAGTGTGTCACACGGCGGCCTCAGCCGCAATGCGAAGACCCGATCAATCTTTTGTCGGAAGAGGTTAAGGCGCAGGACAAGGTGTCCCGCCCAGTCCGCGCCGGCCGTCGGCAAACGAACGGGGAGGGGGCTTGCAAGCCCGTTTCAAGACGAGGATCGAGCTTTTCGGCGCCGGATCGGCCCGTCGGCGCATCGCGGGAAAACGTCGGGCGGTATGGCCCGCTCGGCGACCGTCAGCCGCACCGGCCGGCGAGAAGCAGGGACCCGCCGACCTGGACGCAAGGCGCCGGCGGCGCCTTCACGGTCGCCAGGCGGCCCGTGCTGTCGAACTCGGGCCGTGCTTCCGACAGGTAGGACCCGCAGACGAACAGCACGGCGGCCATCGCCACCACCAGCATCTTGGCGTTCATGTGAAGCCCCATCGACCCCGATCAACCAGCGGCTGCCGCGCCGGGCGATCTCGTCCCAACAATGGGGTTTCTTCGCCGAAAAGTGTTAACGACCCGTTAAGCTGGTCCCGGCCTCTTCTGCCCCCGACCGCGCCTCAGAACTGGAAGTAGATGAAGGCGCTCACGTTGGTCATCTGCGAAACCGCCAGCAGGAAGCAGGCGGCGAGGGCCGCGGCCCAGACCGGCGACGGCTGCCAGCGCAGCGAGGAGAGGCGGCCGCTCGCCTTCGCCACCCCGTCCACGATCTCCTGCGAGTTGGGCAGCACCCAGGCCGCCGCCATGAGGGCGATCCCGACCAGAAGCGATCCGCGCAGGGTGCCGAGCCCGTTCAGGCCGGCCATGCCGGTGAGGATGTCCATGGCGTCGCCCACGGAGGTCGCCCGGAAGAACACCCAGGCGATCATGACCGCCACCAGGGTGATGCTGCGCGCCGCCAGCTTCGGCAGCAGGGCGTCGTCGTCCCAGGTCAGGCCCAGGCGCTCGCGCAGCGCCATCCAGCCGTGGTTGATGATCAGGTAGGTGCCGTGAAGGGTGCCCCAGATCAGGAACGTCCAGTTCGCCCCGTGCCAGAAGCCGCCGAGCAGCATGGTCAGGAACAGGTTCATATAGCGTCGGATCGGCCCTTTCCGGTTGCCGCCGAGCGGAATGTAGAGGTAGTCGCGCAGGAAGCGCGACAGGGTCATGTGCCAGCGCCGCCAGAAGTCGATGATGCTCGTCGCCTTGTAGGGCGAGTCGAAGTTGTAGGGGATCCGGATCCCGCACATCAGCGCGAGCCCGATGGCCATGTCCGAATAGCCCGAAAAGTCGAAGTAGAGCTGCAGCGTGTAGGCGAGCACGCCCGTCCAGGCGTCCAGGAAGCCCGCGCCCGCCATGGCGGTCGGATCGGCGAACAGGAGGTCCGCCCGCACGGCCATGTCGTCGGCGATCACCACCTTCTTGAACAGGCCGATCACGAAGAAGCTCAGCCCGCGGGCGAAGTTGGCCGCGTTGACCCGGTCCTCCAGGATGGTCCGGAACTGGGGCAGCACGTCGCCGTGGTGCACGATGGGCCCGGCGATGAGCTGCGGGAAGAAGGCCACGAACAGCAGGTATTCGGTGAAGCTGGACGCCGCCGCCTTCTTCTGGGCGCAGTCCACCAGGTAGGCGATTTGCTGGAAGGTGTAGAAGGAGATGCCGAGCGGCAGCACGAACGCCCGCATGGTGTAGTCGATGCCGCCGAGCGACGTCACCTCGTTCACGAAGAAGGCCGAGTACTTGAACAGGCCGAGCACGGCGAGGTTGGCCGCGACGCCGAGGCCGAGCATCAGCCGCCCGCCGGCCTTCCCCGTGCCGCTGCCGGCCCTCAGCGTCTCGCCCAGCCAGTAGTTGCCCACCACCGTTCCGAGCAGGACCGGCAGGTGAGACGGCTCCCACCAGCTGTAGAACACGATCGACGCGACCGTCAGCCAGAGAAGGGCGGCATGCGCTCGCCCGGCCATGATCAGCAGATGGAAGCCCAGAAGGGTCGGAGGCAGGAAGAGCGCGATGAAGGTGTACGAATTGAAGAGCACCGGTCTCTATCCCTGCGCTGCCTGGATCGGGGTGCGGTCGGCGACACGCTCGAAGATCCAGCGCGTGAAATCGGGCACCTGCTTCCAATTGAGATGCGCCGGATCTGTAAAGAAATTCACGTCCTTCAGACCGGCGTCACGGCCGTCCACCACGACGGTCGACGGCGCGGCAAGCTTGGACGCCACCTCCCGGCGCCATGCCAGGTCCCGCGCGCCCGTCGGATCGTGCCGTTCCAGCCACGACGG
Source organism: Chthonobacter rhizosphaerae (assembly GCF_013839525.1). Taxonomy (GTDB): domain Bacteria; phylum Pseudomonadota; class Alphaproteobacteria; order Rhizobiales; family Pleomorphomonadaceae; genus Chthonobacter; species Chthonobacter rhizosphaerae. The sequence continues at coordinate 286,360 of NZ_JACDIS010000006.1, read as the reverse complement.
CATCGGCGGGAACAGCACCACGATCCAGCGCACGCCCCGCTCGGAAAGGTCCTTCTCCATCCGGGCGAGATGCGCCATGCAGGCCGGGTCGATCTTCACGTCGCCCCACGTCTCAGGCGGCACATCCAGGGGGCCGGAGCCGTAGGCGTCCATCACTAGGGGCGTGCGCTCCAGCTCGCCCGTCCGCATCTCCTTGATGTGGCGCACGCTGGCGAGGAAGGGGCGCGGGCGGAAGTTGATGAAGTAGACCGGCAGCCCCGACCACCGCTCGAACACGTAGAGGTCGAGCAGCTCGGGCCGGAAGAAGGCGCCGTCGCCGCCGCAGGTCTCGAAGTCCCGCATGGCGAAGAGGCTCACCACGGTCTTCACCTTGGGCATGCGGTCCAGGTAGAAGTCGGTGAGGAAGCGGGTCTGGTTCACCTGCAGGAAGCAGGGCGCTCCGTTCAGCGGCTTCGATGCCCCCGTTTCGGCCGCGCTCACGGCGGCGAAGTCCAGGTTGCGCCAGGTCACCGAGGAACCGACCGCCAGCAGGTCGGCCTCGGTCGGGTCCCTGTCCCTCAGGAAGGCGAACTTCTCGTCGATGCAGTCGGTCGCCGTGAACGGCGGCGGCGGAAGCCGGTCGATCCGGTCGAGACCGAGGAGGACCACCGCGCCGAGGCCGAGAAAAAGCACGCAGAACCCGAAGAACCAGCCAGCAAACGCGCGATACCGAAAAGGCGGCACTGGAAACCTCGCAGGCGAAAAGCCAGCGCTGACGCGCATCAGACCAATAAATACGGCGAATGAGCCACGCATGGCTCAAAACGGACGAAGAATGACAACCATTCCCGGAATGATGAATTAATTTAGATAAAAAGATACTGCATAAACTCGTCCAAAACAATGACCAGGGGCCGCGGCGGCGCTCCTCCGTCTCCGCCCGGCTATCCCATCCAATGCCGGGCCGCGTCCGGAGTTCCACGGTCCGGCACGCCGCGCCACCGCGTTGCACCATCGCCACAGCGGCGCACGTCGGCTCGGTCCTCCGGCGCGTCCCTGTGCCGGCCTTTCCCGCCCGATCGCACATCGTCCGCCGTACGATCGCCCGTCCGATTGTTTGTCTGGACATCGCCACAGTCGCTCGCCATAGTCCGGCCGAGTTCGAACGAGCGGCTTCCATGTCCCTAAAGAACACCCTTCTGGAAATCTTCACCTGGTGGAACGGCCAGACCGTCGGCACGCGCCTCTTCACGTGGCGCAAGGGCGAGCGCGTCGGCGAGGACGAGTTCGGCAACGTCTACTACCAGGAGCGTGGCGGCAAGCGTCGCTGGGTCATCTACAACGGCGTCGCGGAAGCGTCCGCCATCCCGCCGGGCTGGCACGGCTGGATGCACCACCGCACCGACGTGCCTCCCCCCCGCGAGGCCTACGCGGCCCGCGCCTGGGAGAAGCCCCACCAGCCGAACCAGACGGGCACCGCCAACGCCTATCGGCCGCACGGCTCCATCCTCACCGGCGAGACCCGCCCGCGCGTCACCGGCGACTACGACGCCTGGACCCCCGGCGGCTGATCCACCCGCACGCCGGCCGCCCGAGGCTCCGGCGCCCCTTGCGGCGTCGTCGGCCCCTGATGCTCCCCTTCGTCCAGCGGGACGGCCAGAGGCCGTCCCGTTTTGCGTCCGCCCGACCAGACAGGATCCCATGGCTCCGCGCTCCATCATCATCGACACCGATCCCGGCCAGGACGACGCCGTCGCCATCATGCTCGCGCTCGGCCGGCCGGACGCCGTGGAGCTTCTCGGCCTCACGGCGGTCGCCGGCAACGTGCCACTCCACCTGACGGTGCCGAACTGCCTGAAGCTCCTGGAGCTCGCCGGCCGCACCGATATCCCGGTCTTCGCCGGCGCGAGCGCGCCGCTCATGGTGCCGCTGGTCACCGCCGAGCACGTGCACGGCAAGACCGGCCTCGACGGCTGGGACTTCCCCGAGCCGACCACGCCGATCCGACCGGAGTTCGCCCCGGACTGGATCGTCGAGACGGTCATGAGCCGGCCGGAGAAGAGCGTCACCCTCCTGCCGCTCGGGCCGCTCACCAACGTGGCGCTCGCCCTCGCCAAGGAGCCGCGCCTCGCCGAACGGCTGGAGAGCATCATCCTGATGGGCGGCGCCTGCGTGGAGGGCGGCAACATCACCCCGACCGCGGAGTTCAACATATTCGTGGATCCGCATGCGGCGGCTCGCGTTTTCGCCTCCGGCGCGGACATCGTGGTGCTGTCGCTCGACGCCACCCACCAGGCGCAGATCACCAACGACTGGCTCACCGCCATCAAGGGCCTCGGCACCAGGGTCGGCGTCGCCTTCGAGGGGCTGCTCACCTTCTACGAGCGGTTCGACACCGAGAAGTACGGCACCGACGGCGGGCCGCTCCACGATCCCATGACGGTCGCCCACCTGCTCGCGCCGCATCTCTTCACCGGCAAGCGCGTCAACGTGGAGGTCGAGACCACACCGGGCCTCTGCTTCGGCCAGACCGTGGTGGACCGCTGGGCCGTCACCGACCGCCCGAAGAACGCCACCTGGGTCACCGGGCTCGATTCGCCGGCCGTGTTCGACCTCATCCTCGACGCCTTCCGCCGCCTGCCCTGAGCGGCGGCCCGCCGCCCGCGTCGGTCCGGTCCGCGGCTTGGCCGTGGAAGCGCCGCATTCGTCGGCGACTTCACCTTCCCAAGCCGCCGGCCGGATGATACGGACCCGGTCGACGCCCGTCCGCTCCACCAGCCCGACTGGTCCTCACCTCGATGCGCCTTCTCCGTGCCAGCCTCAGCCTTCTCGCGATCGGCCTCTCCGTCGCCGCCGGCCCGGCGCGCGCGGAAAAGGTCGCCAACCCGGTCGCCGTCTTCACCGGCCTCGACAAGATCACCGGGCGCATCATCACGTTCGACGTCTACGTGGACGAGACCGTTCAGTTCGGCGCTCTCAGGGTGACGCCGCGCGTCTGCTACACCCGCCCGCCCACCGAGGCCGCGCGCACCGACGCCTTCGTCGAGGTGGACGAGATCACCCTCAACGACGAGATCAAGCGCATCTTCTCCGGCTGGATGTTCGCCGCGAGCCCCGGCCTCAACGCCGTGGAGCACCCGGTCTACGACGTGTGGCTGAACGACTGCCGCCAGGAGAGCGACATCCGCCCGCCGTCGTCCCCCGACGACGCCCGCACCGCGGAAGCCAATCCGGACGGCGCGCCGACGCCCCTCGAAACGATCGACGGCATCCCCATCCCCCGCCCCAAGCCCGCCGCCCCGCCCACGTCCATCGGCGAGCCCGAGCTCGACCTCCCCGACGGAAACGGCGAGGAACCGCCCCCCGGCGAGATCCTGGACTGAACCCAAGCCGCGCCCGCGCTAGAGCGCTTTCCGACCTGACGGACTCGTCAGGTCGACAAGAAATCGCTCCAGATTCAATAAGCTGGAGCATTCTCTCGGCGATCAAGTCGTGCAACCTGATCGGAGAATGCTCTAGCCTGTTCGCGCCGGCCGCCTCGGCGTCCGTCACATCGCTGGACGGCCCCATGTGCCGGCGCGCGGACCGGCGCAATCTGTCTGCTCTGGTGGGCTGATCCGTCAGTGCCGAGCATCCGGATGATGCGAACGGGCCGGCCCCGGTCAAGCCCGGCACAAGCTCGCTCGACGAACCTGCACACGAGAATGCGCTCGTTGCGGATTCCTGAGAGAGGGCGAACCGTCCCATGCACAAGCTCATCATCGTCACGCCGGCGGGTCGGGAGCGTTATCTCCGGATTCTTGCGCGCTACATCCTCGCTGACGATCAGATCGCCGGCTGGATGCTGCTCGACAACTGTCGGCAGGACAGCGACCGGAAGTATATACATGAACTGGCTCGACAGAACCCGAAGGTGACGGTGCGGACGGTGGCTGGTCGCTCTGGCGAAGCCCAGAACATCAACCAGATTTACCAGTTCTGCAACGATCCGGCTGCCTTCTACATCAAGATGGATGACGATATCGTCTATACGGAACCTGGGTTCGCGCGCAGTCTCTATGCGGCCGCTCTTGCGCAGAAAGATATTTGCATCTGGGTCTCGCCTCTCGTCATCAACAACGCAATCTGTTCCTTCCATCTCAAGTATTTTTCCAATGTGACGATCGATAACCCCGTCAGCGCCCAGGCTGGCTGCGGAATCGGCTGGCAAAACCCCGGGTTCGCGGCGGCGCTTCATGCCCATTTTCTCAAACAGCTGGAAGCTGGCCTCCGATCTGATTTCGTGGTCCCCAGCGCGATCATCTCCTCCTGCCGCTTCTCCATCAACTGTATCGGCTTCTTCGGCGACACCGTCCAGGCGATCGGCAGCCAGTTCTGTCCGCCGAACGTGGACCATGAGGAATGGCTCTCGGCGGTTCTCCCTCTGAAGCAAGGCAAACTGGCCATGCTGGTCGGCGATGTCTGCGTGGCGCACTTCGCCTACTACACGCAGGAGGAAGCCTTGCTGAGAACCAACCTTCTGAGCCGATACGACACCATGTCCCTCAGCTTGGAACGAGCGAAGGCTGCCTAGATCATCGTCCGACCAGGTCGAAAGAGTTGGTCGACATCAGAATGGTCCAGGAAATCGAATCTGGCGCGGTTGCCACACCTTAAGGCTGCGTCAGATCGCGAAGCGCGCCAGCAGCAATCAAAGTTTCCATGACACACGACGTGTTGCGGCCGAAGTCCCGTCGATGAGCTTCGAGTGGGCGCCGGCGATCACATCAGGGAGAAACCTCGTGAATGAGATCCTTCAGCGGCTTCAATTGGCTGATATCATAGATCTGATCGGGCATGGTACCGAGAAATTCTTCTGGGACCGTGCGAGCGAATCCTGGAATCTTGACTCTCTGTCGGGTCTGGCGGCATCGATCAGTTCCGCGCAATACGTGAATGCGAAGATGTACGCCGCCAGCAGATTTCCCGGCAGCCACGAACTGATCGATTTCGCTTGCGCGATTGCGCCTGTCGACGGTCTCCGTCTTGAATTCGGGGTCTGGTCGGGTCGGACGATCAACCGCATCGCCAACGGGACCATGGGCAAGGTCTACGGATTCGACAGCTTCGAGGGATTGCCTCAGGACTGGCGCCCGGGCTTCGAAAAGGGCACCTTCTTGCGGCAGGATCTTCCGCAGGTCGCGCCCAACGTGGAATTGGTGGTCGGCTGGTTCGACCGTACCTTGCCGGCCTTCCTCGACGAGCACCCTGGACCGATCTCCCTCCTGCACGTCGACTGCGATCTCTACAGCTCCACCCAGACGGTGTTCGCTCAGGTCCTGCGGCGACTTGTGCCCGGTACCGTCGTGGTGTTCGACGAGTACTTCAACTACCCGGGATGGGAGCAGCACGAGTTCAAGGCCTTCCAGGAGTTCGTGACCTCCTACGACGTCCGCTACGAGTATGTCGGCTACGTACCGAGCCACCAGCAGGTCGCCGCGCGCATTCTGTCGATCGGCCGCCCGCTCTAGGCGCGTCGAAGCGCAAGCGCTTCCGGTCCCCTCACGCCCCCACCCAGCGCAGCGCCTCTTCCCCCGTCACCGTCCGCGGCAGAGCATAGAAGTCGGCGCTCTGCTGCACGGCCGCCTCCAGCTTGCGGCTGTAGACCTCGCGGGCGATCTCCCGCGCGCCGAAGCGGGTCAGGTGGTCGGTGACGAACTGCGTGTCGAGAAGCGTGTATCCGCCCGCCCGCAGCCGGGCGACCAGGTGCACCAGCGCCACCTTGGAGGCGTCGGTGCGGAACGAGAACATGCTCTCCCCGAAGAAGGCGGAGCCGAGCGACACCCCGTAGAGCCCGCCCACCAGGTCGCCATCCGCCCAGGTCTCCACCGTGTGGCAGTGACCGAGCTTGAAGAGGTCGCCGTAGAGCGCGCGGATCCGCCGGTTGATCCAGGTCTTCGTGCGGCCGGGCGCCGGCGCCGCGCAGCCGTCGATCACGCCGGAGAAGCTGGTGTCCACGCGCACCTCGAACACGTCCTGGCGGACGGTCCGGGCGAGGCGTTTCGGCACGTGGAAGCCGTCGAGCGGCAGGATTCCGCGCCAGTCCGGCTCCACCCAGAACAGGGTGGGGTCGTCGGCGCTCTCGGCCATCGGGAAGATGCCGCAGGCATAGGCCTTCAGGAGCACCTCAGGCGTGATGGCAAACGAGAGATCGTCGCGCCCGGTCATGACACTGGAACTCCGCACTGGCCGGCAGCCCGGTTCCGCATTATCCGCAGCCCCTTGCAAAATGCCAGACGAAACAGGGGACGGGCGCGAAAGAAAGCCGGCGAACGCATCCGCCGGCGATGATGTCGCAAGGGGCGGGCCGCCCGGGCGGGCGGCGCGCGCTCAGGCCTCGAACGGCTGCGTCGCCAGCCACTTCTCCAGCCAGTGGATGTCGTACATGCCGTTGGCGATGTCCTGATTGTCCACCAGGTGCCGGAACAGCGGGATGGTCGACTGGATGCCGTCCACCACGAACTCGTCCAGGCAGCGGCGCAGCCGCATCATGCACTCCACCCGGGTCCGCCCGTGCACGATCAGCTTGCCGATCAGGCTGTCGTAGTGCGGGGGGATGTTGTAGCCCTGGTAGACGCCCGAATCCACGCGCACCCCCAAACCGCCCGGCGGATGCCAGTAGCTGATCTTGCCGGGGGAGGGCGCGAAGGTGGCCGGGTTTTCCGCGTTGATGCGGCACTCGATGGCGTGGCCGTTGAACGTCACGTCCGACTGCCTGATCTGCAGCGTGGCGCCGGAGGCCACCTTGATCTGCTCGTTCACCAGGTCGATGCCGGTGATCATCTCCGTCACCGGATGCTCCACCTGCAGGCGGGTGTTCATCTCGATGAAGTAGAACTCGCCGTCCTCGTAGAGGAACTCGATCGTGCCGACGCCGGCGTACTTCAGCTCGGCCATGGCGTCCGCCACGATCCCGCCGATCTTGTCCCGGCTCTCCTGGTTGAGCGCCGGCGACAGCGCCTCCTCCCAGACCTTCTGGTGCCGCCGCTGGAGCGAGCAGTCGCGCTCGCCCAGGTGGATGGCGTTGCCCTTGCCGTCGCCCAGCACCTGCACCTCGATGTGGCGCGGCTTCAGCAGATACTTCTCGATATAGACGCTGTCGTCGCCGAACGCGTTCTTGGCCTCCGAGCGGGCGGCCGAGAGCGCGAGCGACATCTCCTCCTCGTTGAGGGCGACGCGCATGCCGCGCCCGCCGCCGCCGGCGGCCGCCTTCACGAGCACCGGATAGCCGATCTCGGCGGCGATCCGGTGGGCGTCCTCGTCCGTGGTCACCGCCCCGTCGGAGCCCGGCACCACCGGGATGCCCAGCCGCTTGGCGGTCGCCTTCGCCTCGATCTTGTCGCCCATGATGCGGATGTGCTCCGCGGTCGGGCCGATGAAGGTCACGTTGTGGGCCGCCAGGATGTCGGCGAACCGGGCGTTCTCGCTGAGAAAGCCGTAGCCCGGGTGCACCGCGTCGGCGCCCGTGATCTCGCAGGCCGCCAGCAGGGACGGGATGTTGAGATAGCTGTCGCGCGCGGGCGGCGGCCCGATGCACACCGACTCGTCGGCGAGCCGCACGTGCATCGCGTTGGCGTCCGCGGTGGAATGGACCGCGACCGTCTCGATGCCGAGCTCCTTGCAGGCGCGGAGCACCCGGAGCGCGATCTCGCCACGGTTGGCGATGAGGATCTTGTTGAACATCGGGCGGCGCACGCTCATTCGATGATGAGGAGCGGTTCGCCGAACTCCACCGGCTGGCCGTTGTCCACGAAGATGGCCGTGACCTTGCCGGCGCGCGGGGCGGCGATCTGGTTCATGTGCTTCATCGCCTCCACGATCAGCACCGTCTGGCCCTGGCGAACCGTGTCGCCCACCTCCACGAAGGAGCGGGCGCCCGGCTCCGCCGCCAGATAGCAGGTGCCGACCATCGGCGAGGTGACCGCGCCCGGATGGGTCGCCGGGTCCGGGATGCCGCCGGTGGGCGAGAGGGCCGCGGCGGCCGCCGGAGCGGCGGGCGCGGGCGCCGCCATGGCGGCCGGCGCGAACGACTGGACGGCCGGGGTGCGGGCCACGCGGACGCGAAGCTTGTCCTGCTCGACCTCGATCTCGGTCAGGTCGGTCTCGTCCAGAATGGCGGCCAGCTGGCGGATGAGGTCGTAGTCGATGGTCTTGTTGGACATGGGACGGTCAGAACTCCGGCCGGGATCGTCAGTCGGCGAGGATCGCGGCGATGGCGTCGAGCGCGAGCAGGTAGCCCCGGGGGCCGAGGCCGACGATCACCCCGCTCGCCACCGGCGAGACATAGGAGTGGTGCCGGAAGCTTTCCCGCGCATGGACGTTGGACAGGTGGACTTCGATGAGCGGAACACCCGTTCCCTTGATGGCGTCGTGCAGCGCGATCGACGTGTGGGTGTAGGCGCCCGGATTGATCACGACGCCGGCCTTCAGCCGCCCGGCTTCGTGGATCCAGTCCACGAGGTCGCCCTCGTGGTTCGACTGACGGAATTGCATGGCGAGCCCCAGGCTCTCCGCCTTCGTCCGGCACGCCTCCTCCACGTCGGCCAGGGTCGCGGCGCCGTAGACGCCGGGTTCGCGCGTGCCGAGGAGGTTGAGGTTGGGTCCGTTGAGGACGAAGACGTCGCGTGCCACGGGGGTTCCGACAGGGTCGATCTGGAATCGCGCCGGAACACCGGTCCGGAGCGGTCCGCACCCTTATAGGCATTCGGGCCCGCGAAAAAAAGGGCGTGTCGGGCGTGTTGTCGCGGATGTCGCTCCGCTCTTTTGCCGATGCGCCCCGCTCAGCACACCGGCTTGCCGCACTCGCGCATGGCCATGATCTTGGTCTTGAGGTCCTCGACCCCCACGGCGCCGAACACCACCTCGTCGCCGATCACGTAGGTGGGCGTGCCGGACAGGCCGAGCCGGTTCGCAACCGTGTAGACCTCCTCCAGGGTGTTGGCCACCTCCGGATCGGTCATCTTCGCCCGGATCGCGGCGGCGTCGAGGCCGAGCTCGTCGATCACCTGGAAGGCCCGCTTCTCGTCCGCCTGGCCGCGCCCGGTCAGGAGCGCCTTGTGGAAGTCCAGGTACTTCTCCGGCATGGCGAGGTTCACCGCCACGGCCACCCGCGCCGCCTCCACCGAGCCCGGGCCGAGGATGGGGAATTCCTTGAGGACGATCTTCACGTCCTTCTCTTCCAGGAGCGCCAGGGTGTCGTCGAGGGCGCGCTTGCAGTAGCCGCAATTGTAGTCGAAAAACTCGACCAGCGTGATCGGCGCGTCCGGATTGCCGAGCACCACCTGCCGCTTGGACGTGTAGATCAGGTCGCGCATGGACGCGACGGCGCTCGCCCGCGCCTCGGTCTCCGCCTGCTGGCGCTTCTGCTCCAGCGAGATCAGCGCCTCCTGGATCACCTCCGGATTGGCCAGGATGTAGTCCTTCACGATCTGCTCGATCGCGGCCTTCTGCTCGGGGGTCATCGGCTCCGCCGCCGCCGCCGGTGGAACGAGGGCCATCAGGCCGGCGAACGCGGCGGCGCGGAGAAGACGGGACAGCATCAGGGGCGGGCTCCGGTGGGCGAGGGGCAAATCAGTAGCGCGGCGGATTGTACGTGACGATGTCGTCCGCGCGAAGCCAGGCGGGCGATCCCCGCTTCAACTTCGCTTGAGCGCGGACCGCATACTGCTTGGCCGCCTTGATGTCGCCGCTCGCGAACGCGCCCTGGGCGGTGGCGAGGTCCGCCATCGGGATGTTCCCGGCGCGCGCATGGGCGATGGCGAGCTGGCGGTAGCCGACGCTGTTGTCCGGGTCGTCGCCGAGCCCCTTGGTCAGATGCTCGATCGCCTCCGGCAGCGCCTTGGCGTCGTCGCTCGCCACCAGGGCGTGGCCGAGCATGACCCGGATCATGCCCGCCCGCGGCGCCAGCTTCACCGCCCGGCGCAGCGGGTCCACCGCCTGCCGGGGCTGGCCGCCCTCCAGGAGGATCTGGCCCTTCAGCTCATGGAAATAGGGGTTGGACGGCTGCTGCTCGATCAAGGCGTCCATGGCCTTCACGGCCGAGCGCGGGTCCCCGTAGCGCCAGGTCACCACCGCCCGGGCGTATTGGGCCGGCAGCGACGTGTCGCTCGGCGGATAGGCCCGCGCCGTCTTGCCGGCGTCGCCGGTGAAGGCGACAAACTTCGCCCGCACCAGCGCGTGCCGGGCCACGAGCGCAGGGTCGTCGGTCTTGCCGAAGTGCCGGCTCTTCTCCGCCACCTCGCGCACCTGCGACAGGCGCTCCGCTGCCAGCGGATGGCTCAGCGCATAGGGATCGTTGAACATGGCCGAGAAGAGCTGCTGGTCGGCGAGGCGCTCGAACACGTCGAGCATGCCCTTCGGCGACTGGCCGGTCTTCTCCAGATAGGTGAGCGCCGCCCGGTCGGCCGACGTCTCCTCCGAGCGCTGGTAGGCGAGGATGCTGCGCTGGCCCATCTGGGCACCGCCCACCGCCGCCGCCGCGCCCGCGCGCCCGGCGCCCGGCGCGCCCGCGCTGCCGCCCGCGACGGCCGCCGCCGCTCCGCCCAGCATCGCGATGGCCGACAGGATCTGCGCCTTGCGGACCGCCTCGCGCAGCCGCGCGAGATGGTTGCCGGCGAGGTGCCCGGTCTCGTGCGCGATCACCCCGATCAGCTCGTTCGGCGTCTCCGACTGCATCAGCGTACCGGCGTTGATGAAGATGTGCCGGCTGTCCGCCACGAAGGCGTTGAACGCCGGATCGTTGACGATCTTGATCTCGATCGACGCGCCGCCGAGGCCCGCCGCCTTCAGGATCGGCCGGGCGTAGTCGGCGATCAGCGCCTCGGCTTCCGCGTCGCGGATCAGCGACACGCGCCGCCCCTGCGCGAAGGCGGGCGCCACCGCGTTCAGGAGCACCGCGCCCGCGGTCACGGCCGCCAGCGCGAGGGTCGTCAGGCGCTTCACCATCGAGGTCTCTCCTCCATCCCCACCGCGGCCCGTCGCCGGTCCGGCCGACGGGCGCCCGTTCGCCGCCGGTCACGCCGGGGCTGGTCACGTCGCCGGCCGCCTGATAGCGATCGCGGGTCGCCCGGGAAGGCGCGAAGGTAAGGGCCGCCGCGCCGTCCGGTCAACTTGATCCGGTTCTGCCCATGCGGTCCGATTCAGGCAGTTTTTCGGCCGGCCCCGTCGCCGCGCCGGTCGCGAGTGGAGGCAAGCCCCGATGAAACCGTCCCGTCGCAGCGGCGTCGCGCCCTTCCTGGCCATGGACGTGATGTCCGCGGCCAACCGGCTGGAGCGGGAAGGGCGGTCCATCGTCCACATGGAGGTGGGCGAGCCCGGCGCGCCCGTGCCGGCGGCCGTCCGCGCCGCCGCCGAGGCCGCGCTCGCCCGCGGCCGGGTCGGCTATACCGAGGCGCTCGGCCTGCCGGTGCTGCGCGCCCGCATCGCCGACCACTACCGCGACCGCTATGGCGTCGAGGTCGCGCCCGAGCGGATCGCGGTCACGCAGGGCTCCTCCGGCGCCTTCAACCTGGCCTTTCTGGCCCTCTTCGACGTGGGCGACCGGGTCGGCCTGCCGACGCCCGGCTATCCGGCCTACCGCAACATCATCACCGCCCTCGGCCTCACGGTGGTGGAGATCCCCACCACCGCCGAGACCCGCTGGCAGGTCACCCCCGCGCTGATCGAGGCCGCCTCCGAGGACGGCCCGCTCAAGGGCCTCATCGTGGCGTCTCCCGCCAACCCGTCCGGCACCATGATGACGCCGGAGGGCATCGCCGATCTCGCCGCCGCCTGCCGCGACCGGGACATCGCCCTCATCATGGACGAGATCTACCACGGCCTCGTCTACGCCGGCGCGGAGACCACCGCGCTCCAGGCGTCCGACGACGTGGTGGTGATCAACTCCTTCTCCAAATACTACTGCATGACCGGCTGGCGCATCGGCTGGATGGTGCTGCCGCCCGACCTCGTCCGGCCGGTGGAGCGGATCGCCCAGAACCTCTTCATCTCCCCGTCGGAACTGTCCCAGCGCGCCGCGCTCGCCGCCTTCGACGCCACCGACGAGCTGGAGACCGTCAAGGCCGGCTACGCCGCCAACCGGGCGCTCCTGCTGAAACGCCTGCCGGCCATCGGCTTCGACGACCACCTACCCGTGGACGGGGCCTTCTACGTCTACGCGAGCGTCCGCCGCTTCTCCAACGACAGCGTCGATTTCGCCCGCCGCATGCTCACCGAGGCCGGAGTCGCCGCCACCCCCGGCCCTGACTTCGACACCGACCGCGGCCACGCCTACATTCGCTTCTCCTTCGCCGGCACCACCGACGCCATGGCCGAAGCCTGCGACCGCCTGGAGCGCTGGCTCCGCTGAGAAGAGGACCGGAGCGCTCGCCCCGCTGAGAAGGGTAGGGCGGCCGGTCCGGCCGAAGGTGAGCGCAGGTCGGCCGGTCCGGCCGAAGGGGAGCGCAGGTCGGCCGGTCCGGCCGAAGGGGAGCGCAGGTCGGCCGGTCCGGCCGAAGGGGAGCGCAGGGCGGCCGGTCCGGCCGAACGTGAGCGCAGGTCGGCCGGCACGGCCGAAGGGGCGCGCAGGTCGGCTGTTGCCTGAAGGGAGAGCGGTCTCGCCCGCCTCCCGCCGACGTCGCTCCCTCCGACCTCTCCCGCCCTGCCATCCGCCCCTGAACGGCAAAAGGGCGCCCGAAGGCGCCCTTTCCCTTGATGTCGGCTGATCGCGGTCGATCAGAAGAAGCTGCGGCGCTGCCACCAGCCCGAGCGCTTCGGCCGGTCGTCCTCCGGCTCCGGCGCCGGCGCGGGGGCCGGTGCGGGCGCGGCGGCCTCCTCGGCCGCATGGCCGTTGGCGCTCGCCTCCTCGGGCGCGCGTTCCTCGGCCGCGGTCTCCTCGGCGGCGGGCGCCGCCTCGGCCGGTTCCGGAGCCGCATCGGTCCAGGTCGGCGCGGCGGCGGGCACGTCGTCGTTCGCCGCCCCGGTCTCGCCCGTCTCGGCCTCGTGGAGGTCGGTCGGCATCGGCTCCCCGGTCGAGGCCGCGCCATAGCCGCCGTTGAGCGCGTCCGCCGTCGGCGCCTCGTCGGCCTCGTCCGGTCCGCCCTCGTCGTCGCCGAGCGCCGCGGCGGCCGCCTCGGACAGCGCCTGCCGGCCGTCCTCGGCCGTCATCACGCCGTCGTCCGATGCGTCAGCCGCCATCTCGTCGCCGGCCATCTCGTCGCCGGCCGTCTCGTCGCCGCCCTCCGAGCCCGGAGCGCCATTCCGCCGACGGCCGCCGCGACGGCCCCGGCGGCGCGATCGCCGCTTGCCCTCGCCGGCGCCCTCGTCGCCTTCGGCCCGATCCGCCGCCTCGGACGCGCCCTCGGCGGCGATCACCGCCTCGTCCTCGCCCGCCTCGTCGGAGGCTTCGTCACTCATGTCCTCGCCGTCCTCAGCGTGCCCGGCCTGACCGGCCTCCAGCGCGCCCTCGGCCCCGCCGTTCCGGCGGCGACGGCGGCGGCGGCGCTTGCGCCGGCCGCCCTGGCCGTCGTCCTCGCCGCGCTCCGACCGCTCGCCTCGCTCCGACCGCTCGCTCCGCTCCGACCGCTCGCCGCGCGGACGGTCGGCCCGCGCCTCGACGGTCTCCTCCTCCTCCTCGTCCTCGTCCTCGATCTCCTCGATCTCCGGGTCCTCCTCGTCGAAGGGCTGGACGCTCTCCGGCGTGAGGGTGGTCGGCGGCGGGGGCGGCAGCGGGTTCAGGATGATCTCGCCGCGCTCGAGCGCGAAGTGCTGATTGCCCAGGTGCTCGTCGGCCGACACGGACAGGTTCAGGCCGAAGCGCGCCTCCAGGTCCGCCAGGTGCTTGCGCTTCTGGTTGAGGATGTAGAGCGCCACCGCCGTCCGGGTCCGCACCGTCAGGTGATGCGTCACGCCCTTCAGCAGCTGGTCCTCGAGCGCGCGCAGCACATGCAGCGCCACCGACTCGGTGGAGCGCACGATGCCGGCGCCCAGGCAGTGCGGGCAGACCTCGGTGGAGCCTTCCAGCACGCCCGTGCGGATGCGCTGGCGGCTCATCTCCATCAGGCCGAAGTGCGAGATCCGGCCCACCTGGATGCGGGCGCGGTCGTTCTTCAGGCATTCCTTGAGCTTGCGCTCCACGGACTTGTTGTTCTTCGACTCCTCCATGTCGATGAAGTCGATCACGATCAGGCCGGCGAGGTCGCGCAGGCGCAGCTGGCGGGCCACCTCCTCGGCGGCCTCCAGGTTCGTGGCGAGCGCGGTGTCCTCGATGTTGTGCTCGCGGGTCGACCGGCCCGAGTTCACGTCGATGGAGACCAGCGCCTCGGTCTGATTGATGACGATGTAGCCGCCCGAGCGCAGGGTCACCTGGGGCGAGAACATGGCGTCGAGCTGCGGCTCCACCCCGAAGCGGGCGAAGATCGGCACGATGTCGCGGTACGGCTGGACGTTCTTGGCATGGCTGGGCATCAGCATGCGCATGAAGTCCTTGGCCTCGCGATAGCTGTCCTCGCCCGAGACCAGGACCTCGTCGATGTCCTTGTTGTAGAGGTCGCGGATCGACCGCTTCACCAGCGAGCCCTCCTCGTAGACGAGGGTCGGGGCCGCGGAGCGCAGCGTCAGCTCGCGCACGTTCTCCCACAGGCGGAGCAGGTATTCGAAGTCGCGCTTGATCTCCGCCTTGGTGCGCGAGGCGCCGGCGGTGCGCAGGATCACGCCCATGCCTTCCGGCACCTCCAGATCGTGGGCAATCTCCTTCAGGCGCTTGCGGTCGGTGACGTTGGTGATCTTCCGGCTGATGCCGCCGCCCCGGCCGGAATTGGGCATCAGCACCGAGTAGCGGCCGGCGAGCGATAGATAGGTGGTCAGCGCCGCACCCTTGGTGCCGCGCTCCTCCTTGACAACCTGCACCAGCAGGACCTGCCGGCGCTTGATCACCTCCTGGATCTTGTACTGGCGCATGCGCGGCTTGCGCCGCTCCGGCACCTCCTCCAGGGCGTCCTCGGCGCCGACGGACTCCACGTGGTCCTCGTCGTCCTCGGACGAGCCGTTGCCGCCGCGCGGCGCGTCGCTGACGGCGAACTCGTCGCCGCCGGACTCGCCGTTGCCTTCGCCGAAGCCTTCTCCCGCCTCGCTGACGCTCTCGCCCTCGGCGGACGCCTCGGCCATGGCGGGGGCGGGGGCACGCTCCCGGCGCGACCTGGCGCGCCGTTCGGCCTCCTCGCGCTCCTCGCGCTCCTCGGCCTCGATCAGCGCCTGACGGTCGGCGACCGGGATCTGGTAGTAGTCCGGATGGATCTCCGAGAAGGCCAGGAAGCCGTGGCGGTTGCCGCCGTACTCCACGAAGGCCGCCTGGAGCGAGGGCTCCACGCGCGTCACCTTGGCCAGATAGATGTTGCCTCTCAGTTGCTTCTTGGCGGCGGACTCGAAATCGAATTCCTCGACCCGGCTGCCGCGAACCACGACTACCCGCGTCTCCTCCGGGTGGGTGGCATCGATAAGCATCTTGTTGGGCATTGCGGTAATACTCCCGGCCGCGCCGGATCGCCGTCCCGCCTCAGGGGCAGGGCGGCGCGCGCAGGGCCGTCGATAGGGGTGTCGGTGGGGTTCGTTCGGAACGACGCCCGCCGGACCGACTCCACGACCGCGCCGGGCGCACGCGACGCCCCCGGCTGTCTGGTCGTTGTCATCGGCCTTGTCATCGGCACGTGCGGCTCGTTCCCGTGTCTTCGGTCGCCGCCTGCGGTGAGGCGGAACGAAATGGTGTGTGCTCCGGCGGCCGTCGGGCCGCACGGCGAAGCCGCGATCGTGTCGCCATCGTCCGAGGGAAGAGCACGGCCTTGCCGCCACCGGGACAGGACCGTGTTGGACGGTCGATCTGCCGTGACGGTGGGGTCGGGTTCGCTTCAGAATGCCGACCGGCGTCCGCGCTTCATCGCGAGCCCCGTTTTTCGAAGACCCCCGAACACCACCCCGGCGGGCGGATCGCCCGAGGACGGTAGGGAAGGGTCTTCTATTGGCCGCACTCGAGTAAAACGAGGCGAGGATTCGGGCTCCTGATCCTTGTTCTACGGATCGTCGGCGTGCAATGCAAGTCTGGAACCGCTGGAACGCACGCTCGCCGGCTGGAAGTTGGCGCCATCTCGGGCCCATTGCCCACATCGTTAAGAAGCCATTAATTCACCGGCGCTAGCGGGGTATAGGATGACGATCTCTCGGGGACATCGCGCGTGACGCCATCGCCTGCCGCTCTCTTCCGAATCGCCCTCGCGGCTCTCGCCCTCCTGGCGGCCACCGCCGCCGGCGCGGTGGAGGCCGTCGCGCCGGACCCGGCCGTGCCGCCGCCCGTCTCCCAGGGAGGCGAGCTGCCCGTCGCGTCCGACGCCCGCGTCGTCGGCGACGGCGAGCGCACCCGCTTCATCCTCGACCTGTCGACGTCCGTCGAGATCAGCGCCTTCACGCTCGCCGATCCCTGGCGGGTCGTGGTGGACCTGCCGGAGATCGACTTCAAGCTGCCGGACGATGCCGGGCTCACCGGGCGCGGCCTCGTCACCGGCTGGCGCTACGGCCTGTTCGCCCGCGGTCGGTCCCGCCTCGTCCTCGACGCGGCCGCCCCGGTCCGCATCGATGGCGCCTTCGTGCTGAAGGGCGGTGACGGCGCGGCCGCCCGGCTGGTGGTGGACCTCGTCAGGACGACGCCGGCGGACTTCGAGGCGGCGCTGCAGAAGACGGCCCTGACCCGCGAGGCGTCCAACGCCGTGCCGGTCACCAAGGGCGACCGCCTCGTCCAGTCCGGTCCGAGCCGAGCCCGGCCGCTGATCATGCTGGACCCCGGGCACGGCGGCGTCGACGCCGGCACCATCGCGTCGAGCGGCGTCAAGGAGAAGGACGTGGTGCTGACCTTCGCCTTCGAGCTGAAGAAGCGCCTGGAGGAGACCGGCAAGGTGGACGTCGCCATGACCCGGTCGGACGACACCTTCATCCCCTTGCGCGAACGGGTCCGCCTCGCCCGGGAGGGCGCGGCCGATCTCTTCGTGTCCATCCACGCCGACTCGGTCCGGGAGGACTTCGTCCGCGGCGCGACCGTCTACACCCTGTCCGAAAAGGCGTCCGACCGGGCGGCCGAGGCGCTCGCCGTCAAGGAGAACGCCGCCGACGCGGTCGCCGGTCTGGAGATGGAGCCGGCGGAGGCGGACGAGGTGTCCGACATCCTGGTCGACCTCACCCGGCGCGAGACCCAGACCTTCTCGCTCTCCTTCGCCAATGCGCTCGTCGGCGAGCTGTCCAACACCACCCGGATGATCCGCAACCCGCACCGCTCGGCCGGCTTCTGGGTGCTGCGCGCGCCGGACGTGCCGTCCGTCCTCCTGGAGATCGGCTACCTGTCGAACACCCAGGACGAGAAGCTCCTCACCTCGGAGGACTGGCGCAACAAGGTGGCCGACGCGGTGGGCACGGCCGTGATGCGTTTCCTCGGGCCGAAGATCGCCGCCGGACAATGAAAAACCCGTGAGGTGGCTGTACGCGCGGATGAAGCGCGCCGCCCGTTGTGGTAATCCCGCAACGGGCCGGTCCCACGTTCGCCATAAAGGCGGATGAGGGTGTCGGCTGCGCGGGCATCGTCGAATCCCGCGCTCGTTCCGTTTCCGTATTGCCGTCGCGCCCGCCCGTCAGGCCCGTCCGGCGTGCGGCCGGCGTCCTCCCGCCCCGACCGGCGGCCGGACGGCGGCGCCGCACCTGCAAGAGTATCCGAGGCAGCATGATCTTCGTTCGGTTCTTCGGTTGGCTGTTCGCGATCGGCGCCTTCATGCTGCTGCTCGTCGCCGGGGGCGTGGCCGTCTATCTGGCGGCCATGAACGAGGACCTGCCGGACTACACCCAGCTGAAGAAGTACGAGCCGCCCGTGATGACGCGCATCCACGCGTCGGACGGCCAGCTGGTCGCCGAATACGCCCGCGAGAAGCGGCTCTTCCTGCCGATCCAGCTGATTCCGGACAATGTGAAGTTCGCCTTCCTGTCCGCCGAGGACAAGGACTTCTATTCCCACCCGGGCATCGACCTCGTCAGCATCGGCTCGGCCGTGGTGCGCAACGTGGACCTGGTGATGAGCGGCCGCCGGCCCGTCGGCGCGTCCACCATCACCCAGCAGGTGGCGAAGAACTTCCTTCTCACCAACGAGCAGTCCATCGAGCGCAAGGTCAAGGAGGCGCTCCTGGCGCTGCGCATCGAGCAGGCCTTCTCCAAGGACCAGATCCTCGAGCTCTACCTGAACGAGATCTACCTCGGTCTCGGCGCCTACGGGGTCGCGGCGGCCTCGCTCACCTATTTCGACAAGTCGGTCGCCGAGCTCACCCTGGCGGAAGTCGCCTATCTCGCCGCCCTGCCCAAGGCGCCGAACAACTACAACCCGTTCCGGTTCGCCGAGCGCGCCATGGAGCGCCGGAACTGGGTGATCGACCAGATCGTCGCCAACGGCTACGTCTCCCGCGAGGAGGGCGAGGCCGCTAAGGCGGAGCCGATCCGCGTCGTCAACCGGGCCCGCGGCGCCAGCGTGTTCGCGGCCGACTACTTCGTCGAGGAGGTCCGCCGCAACCTGCTCGCCATGTACGGCGAGAACGGCCTCTACGAGGGCGGCCTCTCCGTGCGCACCACGCTCGACCCGCAGATGCAGGTCCAGGCCCGCGCCGCTCTCCACAAGGGGCTCATGAAGTTCGACATGGAGCGCGGCTGGCGCGGTCCGGTGAAGACCATCGCGCCCTCCGGCGACTGGGGCACCGCGCTCGCCGACGTCCCTGCCTTCTGGGACCTGCCCGAGTGGCGCCTCGCCGTCGTGCTCTCCGCCGGCGAGCGGGAGGCCATCATCGGCCTGCAGCCCGCCAAGACCCCGGCCGGCAAGGTGGTGACCGAGCGCGAGCGCGCCGTCCTGCCCCTGTCGGAGATGACCTGGGCGCGCTGGGCCACCGGCCCGAAGCGCGGCGCCAAGCTCACCGCCGTCAGCGACGTCCTCAACCCGGGCGACGTGATCTACGTGGAGAAGGTCTCCTCCGGCACCGGCGAGGGCGACGTCTACCGTCTGCGTCAGGTGCCCGAGATCTCCGGCGCCCTCGTCGCCATGGACCCGCTCACCGGCCGCATCAAGGCGCTGGTCGGCGGCTTCTCCTTCGCCCAGAGCGAGTTCAACCGCGCCACCCAGGCCATGCGGCAGCCCGGCTCGGCGTTCAAGCCGTTCGTCTACTCCGCCGCCCTCGACAGCGGCTACACGCCGGCGTCCGTCATCCTGGACGGCCCGATCGAGGTGGACCAGGGTCCCGGCCTCGAGATGTGGCGGCCGTCCAACTACGGCGGCGGCTTCGGCGGCCCGTCGACCCTGCGCACCGGCATCGAGCGGTCTCGCAACCTGATGACTGTCCGCCTCGCCCAGGACATGGGCATGCCGCTCGTGGCCGAGTACGCCAAGCGGTTCGGCATCTACGACAACATGAAGCCCATGTTGTCCTTCTCCCTCGGCGCCGGCGAGACCACCGTGCTGCGCATGGTCAACGCCTACTCGATGATCGCCAACGGCGGCCGCCGGGTGCAGCCGACCCTGATCGACCGCGTCCAGGACCGGTTCGGCCGCACCGTCTACAAGCACGACCAGCGTCTCTGCGACGCCTGCACCGCCGGCGAATGGCGCGGGCAGGACGAGCCGGAGCTCGTCGACGAGCGCGAGCAGGTGCTCGACCCGATGACCGCCTACCAGATCACCTCCATGATGGAGGGCGTGGTCCAGCGCGGCACGGCCACGGCCGTGAAGTCCCTGAACCGGCCGATCGCCGGCAAGACCGGCACTACCAACGACGAGAAGGACGCCTGGTTCGTCGGCTTCACGCCGGACCTCACCGTCGGCGTCTTCCTCGGGTACGACACCCCGCGTCCCATGGGACAGGGCTCCACCGGCGGCCAGATGGCGGCGCCCGTGTTCCGGGATTTCCTCCAGGTCGCCCTCGAGGGGCAGCCCCCGCAGGAGTTCCGGGTACCCGAAGGCATGGCGCTGATCCCGATCGACCGGAAGACCGGCATGCGCTCCTCCGGCGGCGATGGCACCATCATCGAGGCGTTCAAGCCCGGCACCGGCCCGGCCGACAACTACGACGTCATCGGCTACGACAGCCAAGCCTACACCGGCCCGACCACCGTGAACCCGGAAGCCGACCGCGCGGCCGTCACGGGCACCGGCGGTCTCTACTGAGGGCCGTTCCGGCCCCGGATCCGGCGGCGGGAGCGAGTCCCCCCGTTCGGCGACACGGCCGACATGATATCCAGCAAAAAAAGGGGCCCGCGGGATGGCGCGGGCCCTTCAAGTTAACCGGTCCGACGTGGGTCTAGGGAAAGCCGCCGTGGCGGGACGGGCCCGGTTGGATCAGAAGGCGGATTGGAGGGATCCGCCTTCCAACGGGAAGGCCGGCGAGGCGAGAGCCGGCAATGAACGGGTTGGGCTAGGCAAGTCGGCCCGGCGAAGCGAAGGCCGGCGCATCCGGCCTCCCGTGGAGGCCGCGGCGCAGGCGGGCCGATCGCATCAGAACGCCTCTTCGTCCGGCGTCGGCGAAGCCTGCCCCTCCGCCAGGAGAGCCTGGGCGGCGGCGGGCCAGAGGCTGCGCTCGGCGCGCCCGATCACCCCCAACCGGCTGTTCAGCCAGACGATGTTCTCGGGCGTGAGATCGGCGATCTGGGCGATGTGATAGATGCCGAAACCGTTGAGCCGGTTCTCCGTCTGCGCCCCTATGCCTTTGATCCGCTTGAGGTCGTCCGCGCGTCCGCCGATCGGACCGGACAGAGGGGCCGGCGGCAGGCCCTGGGTCGCCGTCGCCCGTTCCGCCGTCTCGAGCGCCGGCAAGGCCGGCAGTTTGATGACCTCCGGCGATGCGGCAGGCGTGCCCAGCCAGGAGAGCGGCGGCGGCAGGACCTGCGGCCCGGCGTCGTCCCGAGGCGGCGCCGAGCCGAGCCAGGAGAGCGGCGGCGGCAGGGCGAACGGCGCCACGGGCGGCACCACCAGCGGCGTCGGGGACGCCTTGTGCGCCTTGCGGACCGGGGACGCCGCAGGCGCTTTCTGCGCGGTCCGGCCTCGGGGCGCCGCCGAGAGCGCGTCGGCGAGGGCGGAGATCTTGTACCCGTTTGCCGCATAACCGCCCGCCAGCGTGCCGACGAACACGGAGGCGGTGGTGAGGAACAGGACTTCCAGGATGAGCTGAGCCATGGAGAACTCCGTCAGGACGGGGAAGGGCGGTCCGAGGCCGGTTCATTCCGGCTTCAGGAAGGTCCACCCGATCCAGGACCCGGCGGCAAAGGCGATCAGGCAGAAGAACCAGACGTTGTCGATCAGAACGGCCATGCTGTGCTCCTCGGGCGGATGGGGGCGGTCGGCGAACCTGGACGGGCGGGAGGATCGGCGGCGGGGGCGCCCGCCGCCGTCCGACGTCAGCCGCCGAAGGTCAGCACCAGTTCGGCGGACGCGGTCGTGGACGGCCTCGGCGACCCCACTCTCACCCGGCCCTCGGTGATGCCGGCCGCCACCAGGACGCCCTGGAGCGAGGCCGCGCGCGCCGCTTCCACCTGCCGGTCGCCAGCCGATGCCGGCAGCACGGCGATGCTCGCCTGCGGGCACCGGAAGGCGATGCTGATCAGCCGGTCGATGCCGCCGGCCCCGGCCGGATCCAGCGCGCCCCCCTCCGTGAAGCGGATCGGGAAGTTGGCGAGCGTATCCGCCGCCATGGCCTGGCAGACCTCGGGCGTCACCGTCGCCTGGGCTAGGCGGTAGCCGAAGTCGGCGTCGAGGACGTAACCGGCCGGAAGGCGAGACTCCAGGAAGCTGCGGAGCGCCGCCGTCGCGGTCGGGTGGAAGGTCGATCCGCTCACCCGGATGCGCCGGTCCACCACGGTCACCAACCCGTTCTCCAGGCGCGATGCCGCCAGGACCGCGAGTTCGGCGAGGCCGGCGCTGGCGGAGTCGAGACCGGAGGTCACGCGAAGCCGGTCGGTCACCGGCAGGCTGCCGAACGCCAGGTCGGCGGCGGTCGCCGCCGCCTGCTTGGCGGCGGAGGACGGGACCGTGCCGGTCATCTCGACACCGCCCGGCCGCGACGTGACCACGAGCCGGGTCTGGGGCGGGCTGGATATGTCCACCGCGCCGCCCACGAGGCCCGGGGGCAGATCGGCCGCGAAGGCCGAACGCACCAGGGCCGCGGCGTCGGCGGAGGCGGTCGTGCCCTTCACCAGGGCCTGCTCCCGGTCGAGGGACACCAGTCCGCTGTCGAGCACGGCCAGCTGCCGGGCCGCGAAGCCGGCGAAGTCCACCGGATCGAAGCCGTCCGGCATTCCGCTCGCCAGTTCCATCCGGTCCTGGACGGTCGCCTCGGGGATCGCGTGCGACACGACGTCCACCACCGCGGCCCGGGCCGGTTCCGACGGGACGAAGCCGGCCACCGTCAAGGTCTTGCCGGTGCGCTCCAGGCTCCAGGCCCAGGCGGGCACCATCGGCGGGGCCACCTCCGCCCGGACCGTGAAGCCGGCCGGCTGGCGGCCGAGCAGGCGGCCGAGGTCGGCGAAGCGCCCGGACGTGGGCGTGGTCCCGCGGATCAGGATGGCCTCATCCTCGATGGCGACGGAGCCGCTGTCGATCGTCCTCGCGGCCGCCGCCGCGAACGACAGCGCGTCGGCGAAGCCCTCCGGCGCGCCGGACGCCGCGCTCGTTTCCACCAGAACTTTCACTGCCTTCGGGTCCGGCGCCAGCGCCTTCCTGAGGGCGGCCTGTTCGGTGGCCCGCGGCAGGAAGCCGGAGACGGACATGGCGTCGGCCGTGCGCGCGATGGTCAGCACGAAGGGCCGGACCACCGGGTCGGTCACAAGCGCCTCGACCTCGTAACCGACCGGCTTGAACGCGTCGATGAAGGCGGCGAGCTGCCGGGCGTCGCTGGGCGTCAGCGCCGTGCCGTCCACGGTCACGGCGGTGTCGGAAAGGCGCACGGTGCCCGCCTCGAACCTTGCGAGGGCGGCCACCGCCGTCGCGGCGACATCGGCGAAACCGTCCGGCGCACCACCGGCGACGGCCAGATGGTTGACCACCCGCAAGCCGATGCCGGCCGCCGCGCGGGCAGCCCCCATCACGCGCTCCTCCGCCGCGATCGAGGGGACGAAGCCGGTCAGCACCAGCGCATCGCCCTCCCGTTTGGCGTCGAACACGAAGGGGGACTGGACCGGCCGCTCGATGACCGCCGACCCGACGGTGTAGCCGGCGGGCAGCAGGAGGCCGGCGGAGGAGAGCGTCTGGTAGCCGCTGGAACTGGCGGCGACGCCCGCGATATCGGCGGCCTGGTCGGTGAGCGAGGCCCGACCGGCGGTCATCAGCCCCATCACGCGGACGAGCGCGCGGGTGGCGTCCTCGAAGCCGGTCTTCGGCGCGCCGCCACCGATCTCCAGCGCGTCGGTCACGGTGACGGAGGACAGGGCCGCCGCCGCTTCCAGGATGGCGCCGCGCACCGCCTCGGACGGCACGTGCCCGGAGAGGGTGAGCGTGTCGCCATCGCGCTCGACGACGAAGCCATAGGGCGAGATCGTGGGCAGGACCGTGGCGGCGCTGGAGTCCACCGACCCGACGCTCGGCAGCGCTTGGAACAGCGCGACCGTAAGGTTCAAGTGGGCCTCGTCGGGCGCGACGCCCGAAAGTCGCACCGTCCGTCCGTCGACGGTGACGGTCGCCCACCCGGTGATCTCCAGATTGCTCGCGTCCGCGACGATGCGCTCGATCGAGCTCTCGACGCCTCGCGGCGCGAGGAGCGCCGCCGGCAACGCGATGACCAGCGCCACTGCCGCGGCCGCCAGAAAAGCCTTCTTCCGATCCGCCATCCGAGCCCCCCGATTGAGATTGTCTATCGTCCAATAGGAAGAAGAAATTACGCAAATTCGGCTTGTATTCTTCGTCGTCGGTGCGAGTTATACAAGACAGTGCGAAAGAGAAATCATCAGAATGAGTGACATAACCGGCTTATGCGTCGTTTAGATGAAACCGTAATCGCTCTTGTGTACCACTATAATACTATAAACGGGATATGAGAACGAAATATCGTCGAGTTCTCAGTCGGACAAGTCATCCAAATAGAGGAGTCATGGGCCGAGATCGCGGGTGGATGATGAAAATATGTTCATTAATCTTGTCAGCCAGCCACTTTCGCGGGCGACGTCCAGGCGCGACGAGCGTCTTTCCGCCGCAGCGTTGGGCTTCCTTGGTCCGGGCGACGACGGACTCCTGGTCCGGGGGCGCGCCGGAACCGCGGGCGTTTACATCGCCGACCATCGTCCCTATGGTCCGCCGGCCGCGCGGTGCGCGGCGGCCCGCGCCGGTTCGCGACGAGCGGCGCGCCGGACCCAACCCAACCTCACCATCGAAGGATCACGCCCATGCGTGCCGAGATCGAGGCCATCGTCGACGAGATCCAGCAGGGTATGGCCCTGCTGAGGAGGCATCTTTGACTGGGATGCCTCCCAGCAGCGCATGGCCGAGCTGAACGGCTTCGTCGAGGATCCGACCCTCTGGAACGACCCGGAGCGCGCGCAGAAGATCATGCGCGAGCGGACGGACCTTGAAAGCCGCATCAACGGCTATCTGAAGCTCGAACGCGATCTGAAGGACAACGTCGAGCTCATCGAACTCGGCGAGATGGAGGACGACCAGACCGTCGTCGCCGACGCCGAGGATACGCTGAAGGGCCTGAAGGACGAGGTGGTCCGCCAGCAGATCGAATCGATGCTCTCCGGCGAGGCCGACGCCAACGACGCCTATCTGGAGGTGAACGCCGGCGCCGGCGGCACCGAGAGCCAGGACTGGGCGAACATGCTCCTGCGCATGTACACCCGGTGGGCGGAGAAGCGCGGCTTCAAGGTGGAGCTCCTGGAAAGCCACGACGGCGAAGAGGCGGGCATCAAGAGCGCCACCATCATGGTCAAGGGCCACAACGCCTACGGCTGGCTGAAGACCGAATCAGGCGTGCACCGGCTGGTGCGCATCTCGCCCTATGACAGCCAGGCGCGGCGCCACACGTCCTTCTCGTCGGTCTGGGTCTACCCGGTGGTGGACGACAAGATTGAGGTGGATGTGAGCGAGAGCGACGTGCGCATCGACACCTTCCGCGCCTCCGGCTCGGGCGGCCAGCACGTGAACACCACCGACTCGGCCGTACGCATCACCCACATCCCGACCGGGATCGCGGTGGCCTGCCAGTCGGAGCGCTCCCAGCACAAGAACCGGGCGACCGCCTGGCA
This sequence comes from Chthonobacter rhizosphaerae, assembly GCF_013839525.1. Classification (GTDB taxonomy): domain Bacteria; phylum Pseudomonadota; class Alphaproteobacteria; order Rhizobiales; family Pleomorphomonadaceae; genus Chthonobacter; species Chthonobacter rhizosphaerae. Next base: position 261,076 of record NZ_JACDIS010000006.1, on the reverse strand, counting down.
GATGCTGCGCGCCCGCCTCTACGAGGTGGAGCTGAAGAAGCGCGAGGAAAAGGCCATGGCTGACGCCGCCGGCAAGACCGACATCGGCTGGGGTCACCAGATCCGCTCCTACGTGCTGCAGCCCTACCAGCTGGTGAAGGACCTGCGCACCGGCCACGAAAGCACCGATCCGGCGAGCGTCCTCAACGGCGATCTGGACGCCTTCATGGAGTCCACGCTGGCGCAGCGGGCGTTCGGCAAACAGCCGGGCCAGATCGCGGACGTGGACTGACGCCGGAGCCGGCCGGCTGTCCGGCCGTCCTGTCCTGCACTCCGTTCGGATGAGCGCCGCGGGTCCGCACGCGGCGCTGTCCTGTGGGAGGGGCGACGCGGTGCGGGCGGTCAAGAGGCTTGGGCGACGGCGGACCGGTCGGCGTCCAGCCGCCACTTCGCATCGCGGACCGCATGGGTCAGGCGCGCGAAGCTCCCGACCCCGTCGCCCGGAAGGCCTGGCGCGAACAGGAAGCCCTGGGCGAGGAGCGTGCCGAGGCCGGAGAGCGCCCGGCGCTCCTCCTCGGTCTCGACGCCTTCCACCACCACCTCCTTGCCGAGCGCCCGCCCCATACCGACGACCGCCTGGATGATGGCTTGGCAGTCCGACCGGTTCGGCAGGTCGCGGACGAAGCTGCGGTCGATCTTGATCTGGTCGAATTCGAAGGCGATCAGGTAGTGCATGGACGCGTAGCCGGTGCCGAAATCGTCGAGGGCGAAACGCACCCCGGCGGCCGACAAGGACTCCATCACGGTCCCGCAGTTCTGGTTCTCCAGAAGCACCGTCTCGGTCACCTCCAGCATCAGCCGGTTGGGCGCGACGCCGGTGCGCGCGAGGACGCCGAGCACGGTGTTGACGAAGTCCGGGTTGCCGAGCTGGGTCGCCGAGACGTTGACGCACACCGACACGCTTTGCGGCCACTGACGGGCCGCGCGGCAGGCGGCCTCGAGCACGAACTCGCCGACCTGCTGAATGAGGCCCGTCTCCTCCGCGATGGCGATCGCCACGTCCGGCCGGACCGGCCCGAGCTCGGGATGGGTCCAGCGGAACAAGGCCTCGGCGGAGCTGATCGCGCCCGTCCGCAGGTCCACGATCGGCTGGAACACGAGCCCGAACGCCTTGTCGGCGACCGCCTGGCGAAGGTCGCGCTCCATGGTCCGCCGCTGCGCCGCCTGTTCCTCCAGGAGGGCGTTGAAGAATTGCGGCTGCGTGCGCCTGGCGGCGCGCGCCGAGCGGCGGGCGATCTCCGCCCGGCGCTGCAGCGTCTCCGCGTCGGTGCCGTGCATGGGCGCCAGGGCGATGCCGATGCTGAAGGCGCCGGCGAGTTCCATGCCGGCGGCGCTGTAGGCCGTGGCCAGTACCTTCGCCAGCCGGTCGATCCGGGCGAGCGCGTGCTCCGGCTCCGAACCGAGCCAGACCAGGATGGCGAATTCGTTCGCGTCCACGCGCGCGGTCGCGGTTCCGTCGCCGAACATCTCTGTGATGCGCCCGGCCGCGGCGACCATGATGGCGTCGCCGGTGCCGGATCCGTGCACGTCGTTGATGCTGCCGAGGGTGTCGAGGCTCACGGACACGAGCGCGAACTGGGACACCACCTTGCACTGGGCGGTCGGGACGGTGCACTGCCGGGCGGACCGGTCGAGCACGATCCGGAACACGTCTCGGCCGAGGAGTCCGGTCAGCGGGTCGTGGCTGCTGGTCGGGACGGACGGCTCGCATGCCTCCGCGACGCAGATCTCGCTGTGGACGGTCAGCCATCCCCCGGCGGTCAGCGGATGGTCGGTGACCTGCACCACACGGCCCTTCGTCGACGCGAGAACATAGCTTTCCGCCGCCGTGCTCTTCGCCGCGCGCTGCCGGACCTTCTGGCTGATGTCGTGGACGGCCTTGAACTCGCCCGGACCGGCCATGCCGGTGAGGATGGCGTCGAAGGAGGTGCCCGGAGTGAGGAGCGTCGGCTCGAGGCCATAAAGGCAGGCGAAGCGCGCATTGGCCATGATCAGCCGGCCGTCGGCGCCGAACAGGGAGATCCCGTCCCTGATCGTCTGGAAGGCGCCGAGCAGGTCGGCCGTGAAGGCGCCGTCCGCGTGCGCCGCGGACCGGCGGGTGCGCCGGGCCGTATGGGCATCGTCCGCTGTCTTCGCGAAGGGGGCCGAGTGATGGGGCATGACGCACCGATCCTGGTCTTACGAACTATCTGAAAGACACGGTAACTCGCATTGCTAAAAATTACGATAACAGGGCGGCTTTGGGCCGTCCTGCCGTTTCGTCGACCATGATCGGGTGAATCAGCGGAAGATGCCGCGGATCTCGCGGCCGGCCTTGATGTAGGCCAGCGGGTTGACGGCGGTGCCGTCGATCCGGGTCTCGTAGTGCAGATGCGGCCCGGTAGAGCGACCGGTGGAGCCGACCCGGCCGATCACCGCGCCGCGCTTCACCACGTCGCCGACCTTGACGTCGATCCGCGACAGGTGGGCGTAGCGGGTGGTGAGGCCCTTGCCGTGATCGACCTCGACCATGTTGCCGTAGCCGCCGTTCCGGCCGGCGCTGACGACCTTGCCGCCGGCGGTGGCCGCCACGGGGCGGCCGGTGGGGGCGCGAAAATCGATCCCGGCGTGGAAGGCCGACGACCCGAGGAAGGGATCGGACCGGGAGCCGAAGTTGGATGTCACCGCCGCCCCGGAGAGCGGCTCGGCGACGGGGAGGAGGTCGACGGCGGTCTTCAGGATGGTGAGCTTGCCGAATGCCGCCTCGGCGTCCGCCATCGCGGCGTTGAGCGCCTCGGTGCTGTTCATGGGCACGAAGGGACCGCCGACGCCGCCGTCGACGACCGTGTCCGCTGCGTCCGTCTTCGGCAGCTTCAGCGTCACGCCGAGCCGCTTGACGATGGTCTCCACCTTGTCGGCGCGCTTGAGGGCGGCGACGGTGATCGCCTCCACGGCGGAGGTCTGCTCCGCATCCATGCGGGCGATGTCGGCGGCGAGGCGCTTCAGGTCGGGCTTGCCGTCCGGACCGATCGGAGCGTCGTCCGCCTCGCCGGTCGCGGGGGAGGCGGGTTCCGTCAGCGCGGCGAACCGGCGGTCGATGGCCGCGCCCGTGTCGGCCGCGTAGGCCGCCGCGTCCGGCGCCGTCTCCAGGGCCGCCCGATCGTCCTTCGGGGCGGCGGCGCCGTCGGCGAGGAGCCCGGTCGAGCGGGCCTTCTCGATCAGGCCGGAGACCATCTTCTGACGGTCGTCGAGGGCGCGCTGGGCCGAAAGCAGGCGCTCCACCTTGTCGTCGAACGCGACCTGCTCCAGGAGCTGGCGGCTCGCGATCTTGTCGATCTCGGAGCGAAGCGCCGCGATCCGGTCCTCGTAGGCCTGCTGCAGGTCCGCGTTGCGGGCGATCGAAGCGCCGATCAGGTCGTCGCGGAAGGCGAGGTAGGCGGTGGATCCGATGAACCCGACGGCGATCAGCGCCCCGACGCAGGACAGCGCCGCCGCCAACCACGGGCGGATCGTGTAGGAACGGGCATCGTTTCCCTTCACGACAACGATGCGGCGGGAGGGGGTTTGCGCGCGGTAGCGATCTTCGACTCGCTGCTTCGCCATGGGTATGCGTCTCCGACCAGCGACGTCCCGTTCGGGAACGTGTCGGAGTATTAGGAACCCTTAAGGTTAATAGAGCTTTAGCGGCGTCGCGGGCGGCCGGTCCCGCGTCAGCCCGTCAGACTCGCGAGCGGCTTGTAGAACCCTGGCGTCAGACCGGCCTCGGACCGCGCCCGATCGTTGAACGGGGGCTTCAGCGCGCCGCGGAAATAGGTCCGCACCAGGTCGTGGAAGGCCGGCTCCGGAGCGCGGCGCTCCCGGTCGCAGAGGAAGCGGAACCACTTGGCGCCGAAGGCCACGTGGCGGCGCTCGTCGCGGTAGATCACGTCCAGGATCGCGGCGGTGGCCTGGTCGCCGGCCTCGCGCAGCTTCTCGCCCATGGACGGGGTGACGTCGAGCCCGCGGGCCTCCAGCACCAGCGGGATGACGGCGAGCCGCGCGGTGAGATCGTGGCCGGTCGCCTCTGCCGCCTGCCAGAGGCCGTCGTGGGCCGGAAGGTCGCCGTAGGCGGCGCCGAGCTCCTTCAGCCGACGATCGAGGAGGGCGAAGTGCTTGGCCTCCTCCAGGCCCACCTGGACCCAGTCGTCGAAGAAGGACCGGGGCATCGGCTCGTCGATGAAGCGGCCGATCAGGTCCCAGGTGAGATCGACGGCGTTGAGCTCGATGTGGGCGAGGCTGTGCACGAGGGCGATCTTGCCGGATCCCTCGCCGCCGCGCGACCGCCGGGGCATGTCGCGCGGGGCGACCAGCAGCGGCCGGTCCGGACGCCCGGGTCGCGCGGGCATCGGCGCGCTGGTCCGGCCGGAGCCTCGGGCGAGGCGGCGGCCGAACCAGTCGCGGGCTGTCCGGTAGGCGATGGTCACCTTGCGGGACAGGTCGGGCGCGGCGACGATCGCCCGCGACCGTTCGTAGAGCGTGTCGCCGACGATGCCGGCGTCGAGATCGGCCCCTTCCGTCTCGGACAGGAGGGGAACGAGGCTGCGATCCGACATCGAGGCGTCCTCTTCAATCCAAACGACAGGTCCGCGACGATCAGGCGATCGCCTTGGCGGCCGCCAGAACCTCTTCCGCGTGACCGGGCACCTTCACCTTGCGCCAGGCCTTGGCGATCCGCCCCTCGGCGTCGATCAGGAAGGTGGAGCGGTCCACGCCCATGTAGGCCTTGCCGTACATGGACTTCTCCACCCAGACGCCGAAGGCCTCGATGGCGCTCTTCTCCTCGTCGGCGGCGAGCGTGATGCCGAGCTCGTACTTGGACCGGAACTTCTCGTGGCTCTTCACCGAATCGGGAGAGATGCCGATCACCGGCACGCCGATGGCGTCGAAATCGGCCTTCAGGCACGAAAAGCTGATCGCCTCCTTGGTGCATCCGGACGTATCGTCCTTCGGATAGAAGTAGACGACCGCCGGCTTGCCCTTCAGGGACGCCAGGCTGACGGTTTCGCCGCCGTCGGTCGGCAGGGTGAAGTCCGGGGCGGGGCTGCCTTCGGTAAGCGTCACGGTCATCGGATCCTCGCGGCGTTTTGCGGTGCGACAGGTGTGGCATTCGACCGGCGAAGTACGCAAGCTCGGACTGCGCGGATCGTCCCCGGACGGCGCGTGGTCGGCCATCGCGGCGAAAGGACGTTGCCGCCCCTAGGGCGATTGCTCTAGGGAACAGCGACGGCGTTCACGCGTCGAGAGGGGGACGCGTCGGAACGGACCGCGAGCGGTCCGAGGGTCGAGGTGAGGGTGACGGACGAACGGACGCCACACGCTGGAAGAACCGCCTCCGAACCGGCTCGCCGCCGGCGTTTCGTCCTGTTCCGCCGTCCTTGGCGGCTCGCCGCTTTTCTCCTGGTCGTCGTCCTCGTCGGCGTGGTGTCGCTGTTTCTGCGGCTTCTGGCCGGCCCGCTCTTCACCGAGATCGGCACCGACCGGATCGCCGCCGCCATGGCGTCCGCGGCCGGGCCGGGCACCACCGCCTCCGTGGGCGTCGCGGGCCTCGGCCTCGCGGCCGACTTCTCGCCCGTGATCCATCTCCGCGACGTGCGCATCGATCGGCCGGACGCCATCGGATCGCTCGACACGCTCCAGGTCGGCACCACCTGGGGCACGCTCGCCGGCCTTGAAAGGCGCATCACCAGCGTGGTGTCCGAGCACGTGCTCGTGGACACCCTCGGCGGGGACGGCGCCATGCCGGCGGTGCCGGAACTCCTCGCGTCCCTCGACGAGGGGCTGCGCGCCGCCGGGCTCGCCTATTTCGACGTGGGCGCCTTCACGCTGAAGCGCCGGTCCGGCGACGAGGTCCAGCGAACCGTGCTGGACGAGACCGCCGTGACGGCCACGCGCGAAGGCGACAGCCTTTCCGCGCGGCTTGCCGGCGCGGGCGTGAACGGCCCCTGGTTCGTGTCCGCCACGGTCGCGCCGGGGGAGGGCGGCACGGCCCGGGTGGTGGACCTGCGCACCGAGGGCTTCGACCTTCAGGATCTCGGCTCGCTCGCCGGCGAGTCCGCCGCCGCCACCGGCCCGGTGGCTTTCGCGGGCCGGATCGGCTTCTCGGCGGTGGGCGACATCTCCGAAGGGCAGGGCGAGCTGACGGTCGGCCCGCTGCGCAGCCCCGCCGCCGACGGCGGGCTCCTGCTCGATCGCAGCCGCCTCGCGGTCCGCTGGCGGGCGGAGGATCGGTCGGTCGTCATCGACCCCTCGCCGATCGTGCTGCCGAGCGCCCACGCGGTCGTCACCGGCACGGTCGCCACGCCGCCCGCCGGCGCGACGCGCTGGCCCTTCCACCTGTCGCTCGTCGCCAAAGATCGGGAGACGGCCCGGGACCGCGCGCTCGGCGAACTCGACGGCACGTACGATCCGGGCGCGAACGACCTGGTGGTGGACACCTTCCGGGCGGAGGGAGAAGGCACGTCCTTCGCCGCCGCCATGCGCCTGCGCTACGACGCCGGCCATCTGATCGGCGCCCTCTCCGGCGTGTTCCCGGCCATGCCGGTGGACACGCTGAAGACGATCTGGCCGCCGGTGGTGGTGCACGAGGCGCGATCGTGGGTGCACGAGCACGTCTTCTCCGGCACCATCCGCGACGCCACCGTGGACATCGCCGTTTCCGACGACACCGTCGACCACACGACCGGCGACGCCGCCTCGGCGGCGCTCGCCTTCCGCTTCGAGGACCTGGTGTTCCGCCCGTTCGACGACGGCCCGCTGATCCGGGGCGGCTTCGGCACCGGCCGGCTCATCGACGACCGGTTCGAGGTGACGCTCGAACGCGGCCTTGTGGACGTCGGCGACGATCGCTCGCTGGACGTGACGGGGGCGAGCTTCACCATCCCGACGATCGCGAAGGATCCCCCCGACGGCGAGGCCCGGATCGACCTCAAAGGCGACGCCAAGGCGGCGCTCGCCCTCTGGCAGATGCTGCCGCTCGCCCGCGGCGTGGAGCTTCCCGCCGGCCCGGACGACGTCACCGGCACGGCCACCGCGTCCATCCGGGTGGCGCTGCCGCTCGTCAAGGACGTGAAGGCCGAGCAGGTCGCCTATGGCGGCGAGATCGTGCTGGAGGATCTCGGCTCGGCCCGTCCGATCGAGGGGCGCACCATCAAGGACGCCGACCTCACCATCGCGCTCGCCGACGGCACCGCCACGGTCACCGGCACCGCCAAGGTGGACGGCGTCTCCGCCGAGGTGAACATCGCCCGGCCGCTGGCGGGAGGCGGGGAGGGTTCGTCCGCCGTCCGCCTCGTCCTCGGCGACAAGGACCGCAAGACGCTCGGCCTCGACCTCGGCGACGCGGTGCGCGGACCGGTCACCGTCTCGCTGGTGGACGAGAGCCTCGCGGACGGCACCACCGTGCAGCGCGCCACGGCGGATCTCTCCAAGGCCGAGGTGGTGATCGCGCCGCTCGGCTTCCGCAAGGCCAAGGGCACCGCCGGCACGGCCTCCTTCGTGATCCGCAAGTCGGACGCCCGTACGGCGATCGAGCAGATCTCCGTGGAGATGGGCGGCGCCCGGATCGAAGGCGGCCTCGTGCTCGACCGCGACGGCGCCCTCGTTTCCGGCGACTTCCCGCGCGTCCGCCTGCGGTCGAGCGACCGGCTCGCCCTCTCGGTCTCCCGCGAGGACGGGCGATATGCCGTGACGGTGACCGGCTCGCGCTTCGACGCCCGCGACGTGATCCGCCGCCAGCTGAAGGCCGACGCCGACGGCGGGGAACCGAAGACCAAGTCGGTGGACATCGACGTGACCATCGACCAGGTGACCGGCTTCGGCGACGAGGCGCTCACCGGCGTCAACGTGGCGAGTCGCATGGAGGGAGGCGTCACCTCGGCCCTCTCGTTCGCGGCCCAGACCGCCGGCGGCGGCTCCGCGTCCGCCACGGTGACGCCCGCGGGCGGCATCCGGCGGATCGACATGGAGGCGGGGGAGGTGGGGCGGCTCCTGCGCTTCCTCGACCTCTACCCGCGCGTCTTCGGCGGCCGGGCGCGGGTCGCCGGCACCATCGACCGGGCCGGCGTGGTCCGGGCGCGGGTGGACGGCAGCCGCTGGCGCATCGTGGAGGAACCGGCCCTCGCCCGCCTCTCCACGGCGGCCACCAAGGGGCCGACCGCCGGCTTTTCGACCGCCGACATCGAGCGGCTAATCTTCGACCTGGAACTCGGCGCCGGCCGCCTCGTGATCAACGACGGCGTCGTCCGCGCCGACACCGCCGGCCTTTCGATCCAGGGCGACGTGGACTTCCGGCGCGACAGCCTGCGCCTGTCCGGCTCCTACCTGCCGGCGAGCGAGCTCGACAGCTTGATCGGCCGCATCCCCATCCTCGGCCAGACCCTGTTCGCCGGCGGCCGCGCCGGCCTGTTCGGCGTCACGTTCCGGCTCACGGGCCCGATCGACGCGCCGACGCTGACCGTGAACCCGCTCTCCATCATCGCGCCGGGCATCTTCCGGAAGATCTTCGAGCTCTGAAAGGGCCGCTCTCCGACCGGCGTCTCCTGTCCTTGGAACGCCAAACGGCCGCGCACGACGCGCGGCCGTCACACTGTCTTCTGCGGTCCGCGAGACCCCGGCGATCTTGCCGCCGGGGCGCCGGTCATCGCCGATCAGGCCTTCGGGGCGGCCGCCGGCGCGGCGGCGAGGGCCGGGACGCGGCCGCCCGCGCGCACGCGCTTCGGCGGTGTCTCCACCACCGGCCGCGCGGCGGCGATCATCTTGTCGAACCACGCGATCGTCGGCGGCAGGCCCTTGGCGAGCTGCACCTTCGGCGACCAGCCGAGCACCGCCTCGGCGCGGCTGATGTCCGGCCGGCGCCGGCGCGGGTCGTCCTGCGGCAGGGCCTGGTGCACGATCGGCGAGGATCCGCGCGTCATCGCCAGAACCAGGGCGGCGAGTTCGTTGATGGTGAACTCCCCCGGGTTGCCGAGGTTGACCGGCCCGCCCGGGTTGTCGGCCACGTCCGACAGGCGCCACATGCCGTCGACCAGGTCGGACACGTAGCAGAAGCTGCGGGTCTGCTCGCCGGTGCCGTAGATGGTGAGCGGCTTGCCCGACAGCGCCTGGCAGATGAGGTTGCTGACGATTCGGCCGTCGTCCGGCTGCATCCGCGGCCCATAGGTGTTGAAGATGCGGGCGACGCGCACGTCCGCCTTGCCGAGGCGCAGATAGTCGAAGCACAGCGCCTCGGCGGCGCGCTTGCCCTCGTCGTAGCAGGCGCGCGGCCCGGTGGTGTTGACGTTGCCCCAGTAGTCCTCGCGCTGCGGGTGCTGGTCCGGGTCGCCGTAGACCTCGCTGGTGGACGCCTGGACGAACACGCCGCCGCTCCGCTCCGCCACGTCGAGGAGGTGCTTGGTGCCGAGCACGCTGGTCATCATGGTGTGCACCGGATCTGCCTGGTAGCGCGGCGGCGAGGCGGCGCAGGCGAGGTTGAACACCCGATCGGCCTTGAGGCTCGACGGCAGCGGCTCGATCACGTCGTGTTCGATGAAGGAGAAGCGCGACTCCTTGGCGAGGCGCGACAGGTTGGCGGTCGACCCGGTCTGCAGGTTGTCGAGCGCGACCACGCGCCAGCCCTTGCGGATCAGGAGCTCGGTCAGGTGCGATCCGAGAAATCCCGCGCCGCCGGCCACAAGGGCGGTCCGCTCGGCCGTGTCCTTGGCAGAATGTGGGGTCATCGTCTCCTCATCCCTTTTTGTCTGGTCCGTGGTCCCGCCCGGTCCTCGTCCGGTCGGCGAGCCGCGTCCTCGCTTGATCGTTTGGTCGGAAATCCTCAGCAGAGCTCCCGTCTGAGTGGCATCGCCTCCCGGCCCACGGCCTGCCGCGCCAGATCCCGGAGCACGGCGGCGAAGCTCCGCGCCCGGGCCGTCCCGGTGTGTTCCGCCAGCACCAGCGCCCGCCCGGCCGCTCCGATGCGCTGGCGCGCGGCCTCGTCGCCCTCCTCGAGAAGCGCGACCACGTCGTCCGCCGTCCGGGCGAGCACGATCGCCTCGCCGTCCGGCAGAAGGTCGGTGAGCCCCGGCCAGATGTCGCTCACGATGGGCGTCCCGCAGGCGCCCGCCTCGAACAGGCGCACGCTCGGCGACCAGCCGGCCGCGATCATGTCGGCGCGGGTCACGTTCAGCGTCCAGCGCTGGCGGCTGTAGAAGGACGGGTGATCGACCGGGCCCAGGTGGTCGATCCGCTCCACGTTCGACGGCCAGTCTATGTCCGCCGGATACTGCGGCCCGGCCACCACGAAGCGGCGGTGGGGCAGCCGGCGCGCCGGCTCGATCAGCAGGCGCTCGAGCGTCGGCTGGCGGTCCGGGCTGTAGGTGCCGAGATAGCCGAGATCCCAGACGGGCGCCTCGCCGGTCGGCCGGTAGGCGGCCTCCTCGGCGGAGCAGTAGAGCGCCTCGGCCCGCCGCGCGCCGAACTCAGCCTCCAGCCGGCGGAGGGTCGGCCCGCCGGTGAAGGAGAAATAGACGTCTAGCTCGGGAATCTGCCGCCGCGCCAGATACTCCTCGTCGCCGCGCTTCAGCTTGGCGAGGGTCACCGGCGTGTCGATGTCGTAGAAGCCGACGGTGCCGCGGGCGAGGCGGAGCACCGCGTCGAGCACCGGCACGCCCTCCGGGACGTAGGAGCCCACGATCACCGCGTCCGCCCGGCGGATCGCGTCGCCGTGCCGTTCCACGAGGTCCGCCACGCCGTCGTAGAAGGCGAGCCGGCAGAAGGGCGGGGCGGGCATGTCCCGGTTGTCCCGGTACCAGGGCACGTCCCGCTCCAGGAACAGCACCCGGTGGCCCAGCCGGTCGAGGCCGTTGATCAGGGCCCTGAAGGTGGTGGCGTGGCCGTTTCCCCACGAGGAGGAGAGCGACAGCCCCAGCACCACGATGTCGAGGCGGGGTTCGCTCATGCCGCCACCCCGGCGCGCTTGGCGGCGATCCGGTCGCGCAGGATGCGGTCCACGGTCTCCGCCCGCTGGTCGTAGGTGTGGTCGGCGAGCACCCGGGCGAGGGCCGCCCGGCCGATCTCCCGCGCCCGCTCCAGGGAGAGGCCGCCCAGGATGTCCGCCACGTCCTTGCCGTCGCGGGCCACCAGCACCTCCTCGCCGGGGACGAGGAACATCTCGATGCCGGTCCAGTGGTCCGTGATCAGGCAGGCGGCGGCGCCCGCCGCCTCGAACACCCGCGTCGGCGGCGAGAAGCCGGTCGCCGCCATGGAGTCCCGGTTGATGTTGAGGACGGCCTTGGCGGTCACGTTGAGGGCATTGTGGTCGGCGGTCGCCACATGACCGAGCCAGGACACGTTCGGCGGCAGGCTGCGGTCGCCCCAGCCGGCGCCGCCGAGCAGGAACTTCTGCCGCCAGAGCGTCGTCGCCGGCTCCAGGAAGAAGGCCTCCACGCGGGCCTCCCGGTCCGGCAGTCGGTTGCCCAGGAAGGTGAGGTCGGCGGAAAACCGCGGCTCCGGCGCCACCGGGTGGTGGGTGCCGGGGTCAAGGGCGTTGTAGATCGGGATGCATTCGCGCGCGCCGATCGACCGGTAGGCGGTCACCACCGGATCGCCACCGCCGTAGGTCATCACCATGTCCAGGTGCTTCAGCGCCGCCTTGAGCGGATGGCCGTCGGCCGCGTTCACCTCGGCCAGGGTCGCCGGCGCGTCCACGTCCCAGAAGATCCGTACGGCCGTCGGCGACGAGGCGGCGATCACCGCCTCGAGGAGCTCGTCGTCCATGAAGCCGACGCCGCTCGCCTTCACGACAACGTTGAACCGGCCGGCCTCGGCGGCCGCGGCGCGCATGGCCTCGGCGGTGCCGTCGTAGACGACCACCTCGCACCAGTCCGGCGGCTCGATGTCCTTGTTCTTCTGCCGGTCGTAGACGTCCGGCTCGAAGAACACGACCCGGAAGCCGCGCGCGGCCAGCGCCTTGATCAGCCCGCGATAATAGGTGGCCGCACCGTTCCAGTAGGACGACAGGAGGCTCGACCCGTAGAAGGCGACGGAGATGGGCGCGGGCATTCAGGCGGCCTCCTTGGCGGCAACGAGGGATTTCACGTGGGTGGTGCCGCAGTCGGCGAGCACGGCGAACAGCTCGTCCACCCGGTGGCGGCAGGTGTGGCGCGCCTCGATGGTGGCGAGGCCGGAGGCGGCCATGTGGGCGGACCGGTCGGTGTCGGCGAGGAGTTCGCGCATGAGCCGCTCCATCTCCTCGCCGTCGCGGGCGAACAGGAAGTCCTCGCCCGGCCGGAACAGGCCCTCCGCGTCGTCCCAGGGCGCCGAGATCAGCGGAATGCCGCAGGCGAGCGCCTCGAACATCCGGATGGTCGGGATACCCGGCAGGCTCTCCACATAGGGGCGACGGGGGATGTGAACGGTCAGCACGTGCCGGGAGAAGACCTCCGGCACTTTGGCGTTCGGCAGCCAGCCGCCGTAGCGGATTCCGGCGCCCTCCAGGGTCGTCAGCGCGGCGTCCGGGTAGCGGACGCCGTGCACCAGGGCGCGGATGCCGAGCCGGCGCACCGGCTCGATCAGGAAGGCGTGGATCTCGGCGGTCCGCTCGTCGTCGCCCCAGTTGCCGATCCAGACGAGGTCGCCGTCCCGGTCCATGCTCATCAGCGGTCGGAAGCGGCGCGTGTCGGCCGCCTCGTGCCAGGTGTAGACGGTGCGGCCCCAGCCGGCTTTCAGGTAGCGCTCGCGCAGGGTCTCGCCGAAGGCCAGCACGCCGTCGTAGTGGGCGAGCTCCATGCCGGCGATGTCCGTCTCGGCCGACACCGCCCTGTGGTGGGTGTCATGGAAGAGAAGGCTGAACCGGCCGCCCTCGTCCCGCGCCCGTCCGATGCGGGCGACGAGGGCCGGGTCGGTCCATTCGTGCACCACCACCACGTCCGCGTCCGCGAGCACGGCCTCGTGGTCGAAGTCGGGGCCGTAGGAGACGGAGAGAAGGTCCGGGAAGTCCCTGTAGAAGGCCGACACGGCGGCTTCGCCCTGATCGCGGACGAGGTTTTCGCGGCTCCAGCCGTCCACCGGCTCCAGCGCCACCACCTGATGGCCGCGCGAAACGAGCTCCGACAGGACGCCGCGGACGAAATGGGCGTTGCCGTGGTTCCAGTCCGACACGAGCGAATGGATGTAAAATACGAAATTCATTGGACTCTCACTCCGCCGCGGGTGCGAGCATCGGCTCCGCCGCCGCCCGCGCCCCGTCGCCCGTCACGCGTCTGTCCGCCGCCGTCCGCGCGGCCGCCCGGTAGACGCCGAGGAGGCTCTCCACCTGGCGGTCCACCGTGTAGGTCCCGGCCACGGCCTTGGCCCGCCGGCCGAGGTCGGCGCGCAGCCGCTCGTCGGCGGCCAGCCGGTTGATCGCCACCGCGTGCGCGGCCGGGTCGTCGGCGGTCGCGAACAGGGCCGCCCCGTCCCAGAGCTCGCGGTAGGTCGGGATGTCGGAGAGCACGAGCGCGGCGCCCGAGAGCGCGGCCTCCAGCACCGACAGGCCGAACGGCTCGTAGACCGACGGGCTCGCCACGATCGCGGCCCGGCTCATGAGCGACCGCACGGCCCCGGCCGGCAGTTCGCCCATGGCCTCGGCGTGAAGGATCATCGCCCGCTCGCCGTTCGGCCCCTCCAGGCCGCCGGCCATGCGCACCGGCCAGCGCGTCATCACGGCGGCGCCGTCCAGGGTGCGGGCGTTCTTGCCGTCGTCCCACCAGCGCCCGGCGGCGAACACGAACGGCTCCTTCCCGGCTGTCGGCCCGTCGTGGGGCATGGCGGCGTTCGGCACCACGTGAAGGTTCGGCACCAGCCCGTAGGCGGCTTCCACCGCCGCCGCGTGCGCCTGGCTCGGCGCCATCACGGCGTCGGCCGCGAGGAGACCGGCCCGGGTCCGGTCGGTCTGCCAGGCCCAGCCGCGGGGCAGGGCCGTGCCGCGCACCGCGCGCCACCAGGTGGCGACGCACGAATGGGCGATGGTCACCATCGGGCAGGGCAGGGCGAGGTCGGCCGCCTGGGACGGCACGTTGAGGTGGACGAGGTCCGCCCCGGTCCGCGCCGCGATGTCGCCGATCCGGCTCGGCAGCCGGGCCAGGAACTGCTCGCCGCTGACCATCCAGTCGAGCGGCGCGTCCAGCCAGTCGAGCGTGGCGTCGGCAAGCGCGGCCACCTCGGCCCTGTGCCGGTCGAGGGGCGCAGGGCCGAGCCCGACCAGGCTGACCGCGATTCCCCGCGCGTTGAGGCCGCGCGCCGCGTCCACCGCGTAGCGCCAGACCCCGCCGACGGCGTCCACCGTCATCAGCACCCGCCGCGGCGGGGCGTCCGTCTGCGCCCCGTCCGGGGCGGTTGTGCTCAGTGCCCCGTGCAGCATGCGCCCTCCAGCTCCCGGAGCGGCAGCGGCCGCTCCTCCTGGATGTCGCTGAAGGCGTTGAAGGCCTTGAGGTAGTGGGCGTGCGCCCGCTCCCAGGCCTCGTCGTCCGGCTCGCCCCAGAGCTGGCGATAGGTCGGCGACGACGGATAGGGATAGAGCGGCACCGGCTCGTTGGCCCAGACGCCGGCGTCGATCAGGCGCTCGCGCCAGGCCTTCACCAGGTCCGCCTCGTCCTCCTCCATGCCGATCAGGTTCGCCTGCACGAACGGCACGTGGCGGCGCGCCTCGATCAGAAGGTCGGCCAGCTCCTCCGTGGTCAGGCGGCAGCGCTTGGCGAGAAGCTCGCGCCCCTCCACCGTCAGGCTCTCCACGCCCGCCTCGATGGACACGCAGCCGGCACGGCCGAGAAGCTCCAGGAGATCCGGCTTCCAGAGGTCGATGCGGGTCTGGATGCCGAACTGCAGGTTCCGCTCCACGAGCCCTTCCAGCAGCGGCTTCTGCGGCAGGAAGATCTCGTCGACGAAGTAGACGTAGCCGACGCCTTCGGCGATCAGCCCGTCGATCTCGGCGAGCACGTGGTCCACGTTCCGGCGGCGATACTTGTCGCGAAAGTCGATCTTGGCGCAGAAGGTGCAGGTGTACGGGCACCCGCGCGAGGCCTCCACCTCCGCGCCGAAGCCGGTCTGCACCGCTTCGAACCGGTGATGATGGTGCTGGTGGGCGCGGATCCATTCGCCCGGCCAGACCAGCGGCGCGTGCTCGATGAAGGAACTGGCGTGCACCGGCCCGACCGTGACCAGCCGGTCGCCGTCGAACCAGGCGGTGGACGGCACGGCCGTCCAGTCGGACGCATCGGCGAGGGCGGCGACGATCTCCTCGCACTCGCCGCGCACCACGATGTCCGCGCCGAGCTTGCGCAGCGTCGGCGCCGGGGTGGACGAGCCGTGCGGGCCGACCGCCACCGTGCGGCCGCCCCGCCCGGCGAGGAGGCTCAGGAACTCGGCAGGCACGCGCAGCTCCGGCTGTGCGCAGCGCCAGAACAGGTAGGTCGGCGCCGTCGTCACCACCGTCATGTCGGGCGCGAAGGTCGCGACCGCGTCGGCGAGGGCGCCGTTGTCGAGGCCCTGCAGCTGGCCGTCGAGCATCAGCACCTGGTGCCCGGCCTTCTCCAGAAGCGCCTTCGAATAGCCGAGCTCCAGGGGCAGGTGCGGGTGGCGGCACCCGAAGTAGATGCTGCCCTCGTAGGTCCAGGCGGGATTGACCAGGGCGACTTTCATGCCATCACTCTCCGCAACTCGGACTGGGGTTCGCTCGGCGCCGTCCGAACGCTCGCCGGGCCGCTCTCCCTGAGCCAAGCGCCGAGATCGCGCAGGCCCTCGCGCCAGCCGATCGTCTGGGTCCAGCCCACCGTCTTCTCCAGGAGCCCGGTGTCGGCCACGAACCAGAGCTGGTCGCCCGTGCGCCAGCGCTCGTGGCCGAGCGCCACGTCGCGGCCGGTGATCGACCGGATCTCGCCCAGCACCTCCTTCAGGCTCACCGCGTTGCGCGGACCGCCGCCGAGGTTGAAAGCGGTGCCGGACACCTCGTCGATGCGGTCGAGGAGGGTCCGGTAGGCCGCCACCGCGTCCCGCACATGGAGCACGTCGCGCACCTGCCGGCCGTCGCCGAAGATGGTGATCGGCTCGCCCTTCATGGCCTTGATCAGGAAGTGCGCCACCCAGCCCTGGTCCTCGGTGCCGAACTGGCGCGGCCCGTAGATGCAGCTCATGCGCAACACCGCGGTCCTCAGGCCGAACGACTTGGCGTAGTCGAGCACATACTGGTCGGCCACCCCCTTGGAGCAGCCGTAGGGCGTGCAGAAGTCGAGGCCCCGGGTCTCCGGGACGCCCCGGTCCCGCAGCGTCGGGTCCGCCGGCACATGCCGATCGCCCTCAGCCGTCATGTCGAGGTCTTCCAGGCCGCCGTAGACCTTGTTGGTCGAGGCGAAGATCACCGGCGCCCGCGCGCCCGCCCGGCGAACCGCCTCCAGCACGTTGAGCGTGCCGGCGGCGTTCACGTCGAAGTCGGCGCGGGGATTGTCCAGGCTGGTGGTCACGGCCACCTGGGCGGCCAGATGGAACACCGCGCCCGCCGGCGCCAGCACCGACGCGAGCCCGTCGGCGTCGCGCACGTCGGTGGCCGCGTGGCGGATCCTGTCGCCGAAGCGCGCCTTCAGCCAGGCGAGGTTCGCCTCCACGCCCGGCCGGCACAGGGTGTCCACGACGACGACCTCGCGGCCGTCCAGGAGGAAGCTCTCGGCGAGGTTGGAGCCGATGAAGCCGGCTCCGCCGACGATGGCGATGGGACCGTCGATGCCCGAGGCCCCCGTCATGACACGAGGCCCCGCGCTTCCAGCTGCGAGCGCATCTCGGCGCCGAGATCCTTGGCCTCCTCGGCCTTCACCCAGGCGGCGAACTCGCCGAGCGACTCCTCCAGCACGTAGCGCGGCTCGAAGCCGAGCAGGTCGCGCGCCTTGGAGATGTCCGCGAAGCAGTTGCGGATGTCGCCGGTGCGGGCCTTCAGGAGAATGTCCGGCTTGATGTGCGGCACGCCGAGGGCTTCGGCGACGAGCTGGGCCACGTAGGCCACCTTGTAGGCCCGGCCGGAGCCGACGTTGATCACGTGCCCGGCCGCCCGCGGCTGCTCGAAGGCGAGCCGGAAGGCGCGCGCCACGTCCTTCACGTGCACGAAGTCGCGCCGCTGCTCGCCGTCCTCGAAGATCATCGGCTGCTGGCCGTTCATCAGCCGCGAGGCGAAGTTGGCGAGGACGCCCGTGTAGGGATTGGAGAGCGCCTGGCCGGCGCCGAACACGTTGAAGAGCCGGAGCGCCACCGCGTCGACGCCGTAGGCCTCGCCGAAGATCAGGACCATGCGCTCCTGGGCATACTTGGTGAGCGCGTAGATGGAGGCGAGGTCGACCGGCTTCATCTCGTCGGTCGCCACCGGGATGAGCGGCTGGTCCGTTTCGGTGACGAGATCCCAGAGGCCCGCCTTGACCCGGGAGGGGCTCCGCTTGGCCCGATCGACGAGCCCGCCATCCTCGGTGGTGTAGCGGCCCTCGCCGTAGACGCTCATGGAGGACGCGACGACGATCTTCTGCACCGGGTTGTCGATCAGTGCTTCCAGGAGGACGGCCGTCCCCACGTCATTGCCCGACACGTAGCGTTCGATCTCATACATGGATTGACCGACGCCCACTTCCGCGGCGAGATGGATGACGCCGGTCACCCCGTCGATCGCCTGGCGGACGGTGGCTGCGTCGCGCACATCCCCCTCGATGAACTCCACCGAGTCGGGGGCGGCTGCGCCGCCGCGGCCGTGCACCTGCTCGACCAGCGAGTCGAGCACGCGCACTTCATAGCCATGTTCGAGAAGTTCCTTGGCAACGTACCGGCCTATGAAGCCCTGCCCACCCGTAATAAGAACTTTTGCCACGTGGTCGCTCCCAGTTGCGGCTGAACATCTTGTGAAGCTGCCGCCTCAGCCGAACCGGAAACGGGCAGAGTTGTTCCAAGGCTTCTGTCGTTAACGTGGAAATGCGAGGCGTGTTGGCGATAACGACCGGCGTCGCGGCATCTCTCCTGCAGGAAACCGATGCGGCCTCCGTCGCGTTCCAGAGGCTGAGCCGGCTGTCGGGGGCCGGATCGCTATCTGTCGGGGGTTCGATGCCGGATTCGGGGAGCGCCGTCGCCGCGCTCGTGGTGACGCCGAAGCTCAAGGAGTTCGCGACCGGGCTCGGCCGGGCCTTCGCGGGCGCGCTGATCTTCGCGCTGCCGATGCTGATGACCATGGAGATGTGGCAGCTCGGCTTCATCATGGAGCCGCTCCGGATGGCGCTGCTCCTCGGGCTCACGCTGCCGCTACTGGTCAGGCTCTCCCGCTTCGAGGGCTTCCGCGAGACCGCAGCCCTGTCCGACGACATCGCCGACGCGCTGGTCGCGGTGGCGGTGGCCTTCGTGACGGTGCTGGCGGTTCTCTGGTTCCTCGGCGAGCTTGGCCCGGGCATGAGCCTGCGCGAGCTGTTCGGCAAAGTGGCGGTCCAGATGGTGCCCGCATCCATCGGAGCCATGCTGGCCCAGAACCAGCTCGGCGGCGAGGACGGCGCGCGCCGGCGGCCGAACACGAGCTATGGCGGCGAGATCTTCCTGATGGTCGTGGGCGCGCTCTTCCTCAGCTTCAGCGTCGCCCCGACCGAGGAGGTCGTGCTGATCGCCTACCGCCTGTCGGCCACCCAGGAGTTGATGCTCGCCGGCTTCACCATGGTGCTGATGCACGGCTTCGTCTACGGCCTGGAGTTCGGCGGCACCGAGCGGCCCGGACCCGGCGAGGGTTTCCTCAGCGTCTTCGCCCGGTTCACGATCGCCGGCTACGCGGCCGTCCTCCTCGTGTCGCTCTACATGCTCTGGACGTTCGGCCGTACGGACGGGATCAGCTGGGAAGAGATCCTGTCCACCGCCATCGTCCTCTCCTTTCCGGGCGCGATCGGCGCCGCAGTGGCGAGACTGATCCTATGATCCGATCCGATACGGACGACGCGAGATCCCGGCCCGACGGCTCCGACCGCGGCCGGGACGGGGAGGGCGGCGCCGCGCGGCGGCCGGCCACCGGCACGTCCCCCGTGGAATGGGCTGTCGCCGGCCTCGGCGGGGCGCTCCTCGCCGCCATGATCGGCTACCTCGTCCACGACGGCCTGACCGGCACCGGCGCTCCGCCCGACATCTCCGTGCGGACCGTTTCCGTGACGGCGGTCGGCGAGGGCCATCTGGTCCAGGTCCTCGTTCGCAACGACGGCGACTCGCCGGCCGCGGCCGTGGACATCCTCGCCGAACTGAAGGACGGCGAGTCGCTGGTGGAGGACGCGACCGCGACCCTCGACTACCTGCCCCAGCAGTCCGCCCGGCCCGCGGGCTTCTTCTTCGAGCGGAATCCGGCCGACCATGCGCTCACCGTCCGGGCCACCGGCTACGTGGATCCCTGACGCCCGAACGGCAAAAAGCCCCGCGGCGGACCCGCGGGGCTTGTCGGTCGCCCAGGAGCCTCCCGGAGCGCCACCGCTCAGACCGGCTTCAGGAGCACGTGCTTCTTCTTGCCGAGCGAGAGCTTGATGACACCCGCGTCGTTCACGTCGCCGGCGCCGAGCGTGCGCTTCGGATCGGCGACGGTCTCGTCGTTGACCTTGAGGCCGCCGCCCTCGGCGGACCGGCGCGCCTCGCCGTTCGACGCGGCGAGGCCGGCCCGGACGAAGGCTGTCAGCACGCCGACGCCGGCGTCGAGCTCGCCGCGGGGGATCTCCACCGTCGGCAGGCTGGCCGGCAGGGCGCCCTCCTCGAAGGTGCGGCGCGCGGTCTCCGCCGCGGCCTCGGCCGCCTCGCGGCCGTGCACCACGGCGGTCGCCTCGGTGGCCAGCACCTTCTTCGCCTCGTTGATCTCCGAGCCGCCGAGCGCGCCGAGCCGGGCGATCTCGTCGAGCGGCAGGCGGGTGAAGATCTTCAGGAAGCGGACCACGTCCGCGTCCTCGGTGTTCCGCCAGTACTGCCAGAAATCGTACGGGCTGAAGAGATCGCCGTTGAGCCACACGGCCCCGTTCGCCGACTTGCCCATCTTGGCGCCGGACGCGGTGGTCAGGAGCGGCGTCGTCAGCGCGAACATCTGCTCGTTGCCGAGCCGGTGGCCGAGGTCGATGCCGTTGACGATGTTGCCCCACTGGTCGGAGCCGCCCATCTGCAGGATGCAGCCGTGCTCCTTGTTGAGCACCGTGAAGTCGTAGCCCTGGAGGACCATGTAGTTGAACTCCAGGAAGGACAGCGACTGCTCCCGGTCCAGCCGGAGCTTCACGCTGTCGAACGACAGCATGCGGTTGACCGAGAAGTGCCGCCCGACGTCGCGCAGGAATTCCAGGTAGTTGAGCTTGGTCAGCCAGTCGGCGTTGTTCAGCATCAGCGCGTCGGTCGGCCCGTCGCCGTAGCGCAGGATTCGGCCGAAGATCCTCTTGATGCCGGCGATGTTCCGGTCGATCTGCTCCGGCGTGAGCAGCTTGCGCTGGTCGTCGCGGAACGACGGGTCGCCCACCAGCGACGTGCCGCCGCCCATCAGGGTGATCGGCCGGTGGCCGGTCTCCTGCAGCCAGTGCAGCATGGTGACGCTGATCAGGTTGCCGATGTGGAGGCTGGTGGCCGTGGCGTCATAGCCCACATAGGCGGTGATCGGACCCTTCAGGCACTTCTCGTCCAGACCCGCCGGATCGGAGATCTGGTGGATGAAGCCGCGCTCGTCGAGAACGCGCAGGAAGTCCGACTTGAAACCGCTCATGATACCTTTCCTTAAGGACGGGACGACAGCCTGCCGTCAGTCGCCGCAGGTCTCTAGCAGACATTGGCCGCCGTGACACCAGGAAGAAGGACCGGGAATGACCGACGCGCGCCCCCTCTGGGCTCTGGGCCTGATGAGCGGCACCTCCCTGGACGGGGTGGATGCCGCGCTGGTTCTGACCGACGGCGAAAGCGTGGACGCTTTCGGGCCGACGTTGTTCCGGCCCTACACGGACGCGGAGCGGGACGTGCTGCGGGCGGCGCTCGGGGACGCGACGGCGATCGCGCGGCGCGACGAGCGGCCGGGCGCCGTGGCGGAAGCGGAGCGGATCGTCACCGACGTCCACGCCGCCGCCGTTTCGGACTTACTCGCGAAGGCGGCCGGGGAGGGGATTTCGGCCGATGTGGTGGGCTTCCACGGCCAGACCGTCTTCCACGCCCCCGACCGCGGCCTCACGGTCCAGATCGGAGACGCGGCGCGGCTTTCGTCGGCGGCGGGCCTGCCGGTGGTGCATGATTTTCGCGCGGCCGACGTGGCGGCGGGCGGGCAGGGGGCGCCGCTGGTGCCGGTCTACCACCGCGCCCTCGCCTCCCGGGCGGGACTCGACCGGCCGGCGGCCATCCTCAACGTGGGCGGCGTCGCGAACGTCACGCTGATCGACGAGGCGGGCGGCATGCTGGCGTTCGATACCGGTCCGGGCAACGCGCTGATCGACGACTGCGTGGCCCGGGAGACCGGCGCCCGCTTCGACCAGGATGGCAGCATTGCCGCCGATGGCGTTGTGAACGAAGCGATTGTTGGAATGTTTCTCGCGCATCCCTTCTTTCAGGTGCGACCGCCGAAATCGCTGGACCGCATGGCGTTTCATGGGCTGGCGGCGGCGGAACTGGCGGCGCTCTCCTTCGCCGACCGGGTGGCGACGCTGACCGCGGTGACCGCCGCCACGGTGGCGCTGGGGCTGACGGCGGCGTCGAAGCCGGTGCGGACGCTGGTGGTGGCCGGCGGCGGGGCGCGGAATCGGACGCTGATGGGGATGCTCGCGGCGCGGACCGGCGCGGTGGTGGCGAGCGCGGACAGCGTGGGGCTGTCGGGCGACTTCCTGGAGGCCCAGGCGTTCGGGTTCCTGGCGGTGCGCCGGCTGAGGAGGCTGCCGGGGAGCTATCCGGGGACGACGGGGGTGCCGGTGGAGACGATCGGGGGTGTGGTGACAGGGTGAGAGGAAGGCGGGGGTGGTCCGGCTGAACCGGACCATGACGATGGTGGAGATGGGCGAGGGGTGGCGGGCAGTCGACCGAGGACGCCTCGCCGCCTGCCTCTTACGCCGTCATCCCGACGGAAGTCGGGATCCAGCCGACGACGCGGGGTCCGCGCCGGTGCAGTCGCTGGTGCGGACGGTTGGGCCCCGGCTTTCGCCGGGGTGACGATCGGGGAAGGGGGCGAGGTTGGGCGGTAGCGCTCGCCGCTCTCCCCGTCAGGACGAAGGCCCTCTTGTCCTCAGCCGGTCCTCTTGTCCTCAGCCGGCCTCGGCCATCGCCAGGCGGCGGTCCAGGTAGTCGCCGCAGGTGTCGATCAGCTCGTCCACCTTCTGGTCGAAGAAGTGGTTGGCGCCCTCGATCGTGCGTTGCTCGATCGTGATGCCCTTCTGCATCTTCAGCTTGTCCACCAGCGTCTGCACGTCCTTCGGCGGAACGACCTTGTCCACGTCGCCGTGGACGATCAGGCCCGACGACGGGCAGGGCGCCAGGAAGGAGAAGTCGTGCAGGTTGGCCGGCGGCGCGATGGAGATGAAGCCCTCGATCTCCGGCCGGCGCATCAGGAGCTGCATGCCGATCCAGGCGCCGAACGAGAAGCCCGCCACCCAGCAGGAGCGCGCGTCCGGATGCACGGTCTGCACCCAGTCGAGCGCGGAGGCGGCGTCCGACAGCTCGCCGGCGCCGTGGTCGAAGGCGCCCTGGCTGCGGCCGACGCCGCGGAAGTTGAAGCGCAGCACCGCGAAGCCGCGTTCCTTGAACATGTAGAACAGCCGGTAGGCCACCTGGTTGTTCATGGTGCCGCCGAACTGCGGATGCGGATGCAGGATCATCGCGATCGGGGCGTTGCGACCCTTGGCCGGCTGGAACCGTCCTTCGATGCGGCCGGCAGGGCCGTTGAAGATGACTTCGGGCATCGGTCTCTTCGGACTCTCTTCGCTTGTAGGGGTGCGGTCCGCACGGTCCCCGCGGGTCGGTTCTGTCCTGCGTTTAGGGATAAACGCGTACCCGTGTCCTTGACGAAGACCCGGGTCGGTCTTACAAACCTCTTTAGAACAGTTCGAAACTGCGGATCATCGGGCGCCTCTCAGTCTGGCGAATGCACTGGACCGCCAAACCCTCCGGCGTCAAGAAAAATCGCTTGACCGGAGCGGGCGGACCGGTCGCTCACGACACGTGTGAGGTCGTGCGCGGCAGCGACTCTGTCAAGGGTGAACATGGTGACCCGCACGGGCGTTCGCCCTGCGGCAGAGGATCTCTTGTGTGGCGGCCGGAGACCGGCCGGGACGAGGCATGACGAAGCGCATCTATCTCGACTGGAACGCCGGCGCGCCCCTTCGGGCGAGCGTCGCCGCGCGTCTCGCCGAGAGCTTCGGCCGGGTCGGCAACGCCTCGTCGGTGCACGACGAGGGCCGCCGCGCCCGCGCCGCGATCGAGGCCGCGCGCCGGTCCATCGCAGCGCTCGTCGGCGCCAGCCCGCGCTGCGTCACCTTCACGTCCGGCGGCACCGAGGGCGCCGCCACGGTGCTCGCGCCGCGCTGGACCTTCAACGGAAAGCCGCTCGACTTCGACCGCCTGCTCGTCTCGGCGGTGGAGCATCCGTGTGTCGCCCGGGGCGGGCGGTTCGCGGCCGACCAGGTGGAGACCGTGCCCGTCGACCGTGACGGCGTGGTGGATCTCTCCGCGCTCGACGCTCGGCTCGCGGCGCTCGCGGCCGAGGGCCAGCGCGCGTTCGTGTCGATCATGCTCGCCAACAACGAGACGGGCGTGATCCAGCCGGTGGCCGAGGCGGCCCGACTCGCACACGCCCACGGCGGCCTGATCCACACCGACGCGGTGCAGGCGGCCGGGCGAATCCCGGTGGACATGGCAGCCCTCGGCGCCGACGTGCTCACCCTTTCGGCCCACAAGATCGGCGGTCCGCAGGGCGTCGGCGCCATCATCAGGGCGAGCGAGTTCCTGGCCTTTCCGCCGCTCCTCACCGGCGGCGGGCAGGAGGCCTACGCGCGCGCCGGAACCGAAAATGCCTGGGGAATCGAAGGGTTCGGGGTTGCGTCGGAGGAGGCCGCGCACGATCTGAGGCATGCGCCCGCGATCGCCGCGCGTCGCGACCGGATCGCGGCCGCCATCCGGCGCGTGTCGCCCGAGGCGGTGGTGTTCTCGGAGGCGGCGGAGCGGATCGCGAACACCCTCTCGGTCGCCGTGCCGGGCCTGCAGGCGGAGACGGCCCTGATCGCGTTCGACCTCGCCGGCGTGGCGCTGTCCTCGGGGTCGGCCTGCTCGAGCGGCAAGGTGAGCGCCAGCACGGTTCTCCTGGCCATGGGCGTGCCGGCGGACCTCGCCCGCTCGGCCCTGCGGATCAGCATCGGTCCCTCGACCACGGACGACGAGGTCGCCCGGTTCGAGGAGGTCTTCACCAGGGTCCACGCAGACCTGACGAAACGGAAGGGGTCGAGAGCCGCTTGACTCCCTATATGACAGTGAAATCCCACGGTCCTTGAAACCGCGCCGGATGGAGTTTGGAAATGCCTGCAGTCCAGGAAACCATCGAACAGGTGTCGGCGATCGACGTCGACAAGTACAAGTACGGCTTCTTCACCGAGATCGAGTCCGAGCTGTCCCCCAAGGGCCTGAACGAGGACATCGTCCGCTACATTTCGGCCAAGAAGAACGAGCCGGAGTGGCTGACCGAGTGGCGCCTGGAGGCGTTCCGCCGCTGGCAGACCATGGCCGAGCCGACCTGGGCGCGCGTGGACTATCCGCCGATCGATTTCCAGGACCTGCACTACTACGCCGCCCCGAAGAAGACCCCCGGGCCGAAGAGCCTCGACGAGGTCGATCCTGAGCTGCTGCGCACCTACGAGAAGCTCGGCATCCCGCTCCGCGAGCAGGAGCTCCTCGCCGGTGTCGAGGGTGCGGCCCAGCCGCGCGTGGCCGTGGACGCGGTGTTCGACAGCGTCTCCGTGGTGACCACCTTCAAGAAGGAGCTGGCCAAGCACGGTGTCATATTCTGTTCCATCTCCGAAGCGGTGCGCGAGCATCCGGAGCTGGTGAAGAAGTATCTCGGCTCGGTCGTGCCGACCACCGACAACTACTACGCCACGCTGAACAGCGCGGTCTTCTCCGACGGGTCGTTCGTCTACATTCCGAAGGGCGTCCGCTGCCCGATGGAGCTGTCGACCTATTTCCGGATCAACGAGAAGAACACCGGCCAGTTCGAGCGCACCCTCATCATCGCCGACGAGGGCAGCTACGTCTCCTACCTTGAGGGCTGCACGGCCCCGAGCCGCGACGAGAACCAGCTGCACGCCGCCGTGGTGGAGCTCGTCGCCCTCGACGACGCGGAGATCAAGTATTCAACCGTCCAGAACTGGTACCCCGGCGACGCCGAGGGCAAGGGCGGCATCTACAACTTCGTGACCAAGCGCGGCGACTGCCGCGGCCGCAACTCGAAGATCTCCTGGACCCAGGTGGAGACCGGCTCGGCCATCACCTGGAAGTACCCGAGCTGCATCCTGCGCGGCGACAATTCCCGCGGCGAGTTCTACTCGATCGCCATTTCCAACGGGAAGCAGCAGGTCGACAGCGGCACCAAGATGATCCACCTCGGCAAGAACACCACGTCGAAGATCATCTCCAAGGGCATCGCGGCCGGCAAGTCGGACAACACCTACCGCGGTCTCGTCCAGATCGGCCGCAAGGCGACCGGCGCGCGCAACTTCACCAACTGCGACTCGCTGCTCATCGGCAACAAGTGCGGCGCCCACACGGTGCCCTACATCGAGAGCAAGAACGCGTCGGCGGTCGTGGAGCACGAGGCGACCACCTCGAAGATCTCCGACGACCAGATGTTCTACTGCCTGTCGCGCGGCCTCGGCGAGGAGGAGGCGATCGCCCTGATCGTCAACGGCTTCGTCCGCGACGTGCTGCAGCAGCTGCCGATGGAGTTCATGGTCGAGACCCAGAAGCTGATCGGCATCAGCTTGGAAGGCTCGGTCGGCTGACGAAGGCTCCGCGCCCGCGGACGGGCGCGGCCCTCATCCCTCCCTTCAGGGGAGGGTCCGGCGAAGCCGGGGGAGGGAGTGCCTTTGTCCCGCGGCAGAGCGCGGTTTGCTGAAGCCTCATGATCCCGGCAGCCCGGCCGCCACCTTCCCGGACCGGGAAGATCTTCGAACACCCGCCTCCGCCGGCGCGTCGAGGCGCAGATACGCAAGGACCGGACACATATGCTCGAGATTAAGAACCTCCACGCCCGCATCGACGACCGCGAGATCCTGAAGGGCCTCGACCTGACGGTGAACCCCGGCGAGGTGCACGCCATCATGGGGCCGAACGGCGCCGGCAAGTCGACGCTCTCCTACATCCTCGCCGGTAAGGACGACTATGAGGTGACCGAGGGCGAGGTGCTGCTCAACGGCGTCAACATCCTGGAGATGGAGCCGAACGAGCGCGCGACCGCCGGCCTCTTCCTGGCGTTCCAGTATCCGATCGAGATCCCCGGCGTCGCCTCCATGACCTTCCTGCGCGCGGCGCTGAACGCGCACCGCAAGGCGCGCGGCGAGGGCGATATCACCACGCCCGACTTCATGCGCCTCATCAAGGACACCGCGGCCAAGCTGAACATCTCGCCCGAGATGCTGAAGCGCCCGGTCAACGTGGGCTTCTCCGGCGGCGAGAAAAAGCGCAACGAAGTCATGCAGATGGCGCTCCTGCAGCCGTCGTTCGCGATCCTGGACGAGACCGACTCCGGCCTCGACATCGACGCCCTCAAGGTGGTGGCGGACGGCGTCAACGCGCTGCGCTCGCCGGACCGGAGCTTCGTGGTGATCACCCACTACCAGCGGCTCCTCAACTACATCGTGCCGGACTTCGTGCACGTGCTTTCGGCCGGCCGGATCGTGGCCTCCGGCGGCAAGGAACTGGCGCTCGACCTGGAGAAGAACGGCTACGCCGGCTACGTCCAGGACGCGGCGTGAGCAGGGCGATGACCGACACCATGGGCACCACGACCGTTCTCCGCACCCCCGCCGAGGAGGCGCTCCTGAAGCGCTATCCCGCTGAAAAGGCGTCGCTTCCGGGCGCCCCCGCCGTCGCGGACCTCCGCGATGGCGCGTTCGCGGCCTTCGAGAAGGCCGGCCTCCCGCACCGCCGGGTCGAGGCCTGGAAGTACACGGATCTGCGCGCCAACCTGCGCACCATCGCGGCGCCCGCCGGGCCGCCCGACCACGAGCGCGTCCGCGCCCTGCCGCCGGCCGTTCCGGGCGATGGCGCCCGCCGGCTGGTGGTCGCCAACGGGCGGCTGGTTCCCGAGCTTTCGGACCTCGGCGGCCTGGAGGAGGGCGTCACGATCGGCAGCCTCGCCGAGGCGCTGACCCACGCCGACGCCGAGGTGCTGGCGGCCCTCCGGCCGATCCCGGAGGCGGCCGACAACATCGCTTTGTCGGTGAATACCGCTTTCATGACGGACGGCGTTGTCGTGCGTGTCGCCGACGATGTCGCGCTCGCCCGGCCGATCGAGATCACCCACGTGATCGACGGCGAGACCGCCGCCGCGACCGCGGTCCGCAACGTGTTTCTGATCGGCAACGGCGCTTCGGCAACCCTCATCGAGACCACCGAAGCCACCTACGCTGCCGCCCATCAGACCAACATCGTGTCGGTCGTGACGTTGGGTGACGAGGCGCAGGTCGACCACATCCGCCTGCAACTGGATCCGCTCGAGGCGGTGAGCCTGACGACGCTCACGGTCGAGATCGGCGCGAAGGCGCGCTTCGAGACGTTCAACGCCGCTCTCGGCGCCGCGCTCGCCCGCGCCCAGGTTTATGCCCGCTTCAACGGCGCCGGGTCGACCGGTGCGTTCCGGGGGGCGACGCTCCTGTCCGGTCGCCGGCACGCGGACACCACGCTGGTGGTGACCCACGACGCGGAAGGCTGCGAGAGCCGCGAGCTCTACAAGGCGGTGATCGACGACGAGGCGAAGTCGGTCTTCCAGGGCCGCATCAACGTGCCGGCCCACGCCCAGAAGACCGACGCCCGCATGATGACGGCCTCGCTCCTCCTGTCGGAGGGCGCCGAGGCTTACGCCAAGCCGGAGCTGGAGATCTTCGCCGACGACGTCCAGTGCGGCCACGGGGCGACCTGCGGGGCGCTCGATGACGATCTGCTGTTCTACATGCTCGCCCGCGGCATTCCGAAGAGCGAGGCGGAGAAGCTGCTGATCATCGCCTACCTCGGCGAGGCCATCGACGAGGTGCACAACGAAGCGGTGCGCGACATGCTGATCCACCGGATCGAGGACTGGCTGGAGAAGCGGGTGGGGTGAGGGGGGTGTTTTGTCGGCGTCTGGCGTTGGCACCCCTCTCTCCCACTCTCTCCCTCAAGGGGAGAGAGGGCCGGGAGGCGGTTCGGGTGATAGCCTGCCGGCGTTGACGGCGGTGCCGACTGGATGCGGTGGCGGTGGTTCACCCCTCTCTCCCACTCTCTCCCTCAAGGGGAGAGAGGGCCTGATGGAGGTTCGGTCGAGAGCCGCATGGCCGGATCGCACCACCCGATCCACACCTGCGACGTACCCTCTCCCCCCTCGTGGGGGAGAGTGGGAGAGGGGGGTGCAGGCTCGACCTCCGGGCGCCATGCACCCGCCCTGATCAACAAGAAGGCGAACAGATCGATGCACGCCCCTCTACAGGCCCCCTATGACGTCGAGGCGGTCCGGCGGGATTTTCCGATCCTGCAGACGACCGTCTACGGCAAGCCGCTCGTCTATCTGGACAACGGCGCGTCGGCGCAGAAGCCGCAGGCGGTGCTGGACCGGATGATGAAGGCCTACACGTCGGAATACGCCAACGTGCACCGGGGCCTGCACTACCTGTCGAACGCCGCGACGGAGGCCTACGAGGAGGCGCGGGAGATCGTGCGGGGGTTCCTGAACGCCCCGTCGGTGGACCAGATCGTCTTCACCCGCTCGTCCACCGAGGCCATCAACCTGGTGGCGGCGAGCTACGGCGGGCTGGTGCTGAAGCCGGGCGACGAGGTGATCCTGTCGATCCTGGAGCACCACTCCAACATCGTGCCCTGGAACTTCCACCGGGAGCGGAACGGCGTCGTCATCAAGTGGGCGCCGATCCTGGAGGACGGCACTTTCGACCTGGAGGCGTTCGAGAAGCTGGTGACGCCGAAGACGAAGATCGTCGCGATCACCCACATGTCGAACGTGACCGGCACCGTGGTGCCGATCCGCGAGGTGACCCGCATCGCCCACGCGGCGGGCGCGGTGGTGATGGTGGACGGCAGCCAGAGCGCCGTGCACCTTCCCGTGGACGTGCAGGCGCTGGACGCGGACTTCTTCGTCTTCACCGGCCACAAGGTCTACGGCCCCACCGGCATCGGCGTGCTCTACGGCAAGAAGCACCTGCTGGAGGCGATGCCGCCCTTCATGGGCGGCGGCGAGATGATCCGCGACGTGACGGAGGACTTCGTCACCTACAACGACCCGCCGCATCGCTTCGAGGCGGGCACGCCGCCGATCGTGCAGGCGATCGGCCTCGGCGCGGCGCTGCGCTACATGGACGGCATCGGCCGCGAGGCGATCCTGGCGCACGAGACCACGCTGCGCGACTACGCCATGGACCAGCTCGGGCAGATGAACTCGATCCGGATCTTCGGCACCACGCCGGAGAAGGGCGCGATCGTGGCCTTCGAGATGAAGGGCGCGCACGCCCACGACGTGGCGACCATCATCGACCGGTCCGGCGTCGCGGTGCGGGCGGGAACCCATTGCGCCATGCCGCTCTTGCAACGCTATGGGGTCACCTCCACCTGTCGTGCATCCTTCGGCCTGTACAACACCCTCGGCGAGGTGGATAAACTGGTCGAAGCGCTCCGGAAGGCCGAAACTCTGTTCGGGTGAGTGGACACACATGAGCGACATCACGGCCGAAGCGCCGAACAAGCCGACCACCGACGCCGGCTCGGCGATTCCGCCGGAAGAGCTGGATCGGCTGACGGACGACATCATCGCGGCCCTGAAGACCGTCTACGATCCGGAGATTCCGGCCGACATCTACGAGCTCGGCCTCGTCTACCGGATCGATATCGACGACGACCGGTTCGTGAAGATCGACATGACGCTGACGGCGCCCGGCTGCCCGGTGGCCGGCGAGATGCCGGGCTGGGTGGAGAACGCGGTCGCGACGGTGCAGGGCGTCAGCGGCGTCTCCGTGAGCATGACGTTCGATCCGCCGTGGACGCCCGACCGCATGAGCGAAGAGGCGCAGGTCGCGCTCAACTGGTATTGATGATCTTGGGATAAGATCGGTCCGGCCTTGAACCGGAGCCGTTTCAGGAGACCCGAGTATGGCTGTTGCAAGACGCAAGCTGGACGTGATGACGGTGACGGAAGCCGCCGCCGACCGCGTCCGCGAAATCCTCGAGAGCGCCGACGCGTCCGCGATCGGCGTCCGCGTCGGCGTGAAGAACGGCGGCTGCGCGGGCATGAGCTACACCATGGAACTGGCCACCGACGTTCGCCCCGGCGACGAGCGGGTGGACGCCCACGGCGTGACGGTGTTCGTGGACCCGAAGGCCGTGCTCTTCCTGCTCGGCACCCAGATGGACTTCGAGCGCACGACCCTGAAGACCGGCTTCACCTTCAACAACCCCAACCAGGTATCCGCCTGCGGCTGCGGGGAAAGCGTGAGCCTGAAGCCCGCCGAGATGGCCGCGGGCTAGGAGCGGTGGCATGGCCGCGAGTGGCGGGAGATACGCTCGTGGACCGTGATGGCGGAGGGGGTTGCCGGCGCTTGAAGGCGTGGGTGGTCCGCCTGCGCGGACCATGACGGCGGAGGGGGTGGGCGTTGAGCGCTGCCGTCGGGCTGTTGAGAGCGACGCACCACCCGGTCCAAACGCACCTCCGTCATGGTCCGCGAAGGCGGACCACCCATGCGTTTTTTAAGGGGAGTGTGAATCGGCGGAAGTGATCTTCCCCTGGAAATGCGTGGGTGGTCCGCCTTCGCGGACCATGACGGCCGAGCAGGGGGCAAGTGCCCGAATGCGTGGGTGGTCCGCCTGCGCGGACCATGACGGCGGAGGGGGCGGGCGGGTGGGGGCATTTTTCGGCGGTAGCATGCGCGGGCCCCGCGGGTGATGTATGGAGGGGGCGTTCTCTCGTCTCCTTCTCAGAGGTGCCATGCCGACCCTTCTCTCCCGTCTGATCGAGGCCCGTCCCGACGAGTGGCGGGCCTATACGCATCATGCGTTCGTGGAGCGGCTTGCGGCGGGGACGCTGCCGGAGGCGGCGTTTCGGCATTATCTGGTGCAGGACTACCTGTTCCTGATCCAGTTCGCCCGAGCCTACGCACTCGCCGTGTTCAAGAGCCGGACCATCGAGGAGATGCAGGCCGGGCTGGCGGGGTTGAAGGCGATCCTGGACCTGGAGATGGACCTCCACGTGCGCACCTGCGCCGGCTGGGGGCTGACCCGGGAGGCCATGGCGGCGACGCCGGAGGACATTCCGACCACCGCCTACACGCGCTTCGTCATCGACGCCGGGCTGCAGGGCGATCTCCTGGACCTTCATGTGGCGCTGAGCCCGTGCGTGATCGGCTATGGCGTCATCGCCGAACGACTCGCAGCCGTTCCGGGCGCGCTGGAGGCCACGAACCCCTACGCCTTCTGGATTGCCGAATACGCGGGCGAGGCCTATCGCGAGGTGGCGGAGAGTGCCGTCCGCACCCTGGACAGGCTCGCCGGCTCGGACCTCTCGCCGGAGCGGTTCAAGCGGCTGGCGGACCTGTTCGCCCAGGCGTCGCGCCTCGAGGCGGCGTTCTGGCAGATGGGACTTGACGCGGCCCGCTGACCGGCCGGCATGCTCGGCGCCTTCAGCATCAGGGGAAACCCATGGCCGACGACGGCTTCCTCGCGCTTCTGGACGATCTGTTCCGTCCGCTCGGCGGCATCAGCCGCCGACGGATGTTCGGCGGCCACGGCATCTTTCGGGACGGCGTGATGGTCGCGCTGGTGGCGTCCGACACGCTCTACTTCAAGGCGGACGACGAGACCAAGGGCGCGTTCGAGGCCGAAGGGTGCGAGCCGTTCGCCTACGAGACCAGGGACGGCCGGCGCACCATCATGAGCTACTGGCGGGCGCCGGAGCGGCTCTACGACGAGCCGGACGCCTTCGAGGCGTTCGCCCGGGCGGCCGTGGAGGTGGGCCGGAGGGCGCAGGCCGCGAAGGCGAAATCCGGGCGGCCGGTCAGGCGACGCGGCCGGGCTGCCGACGCTCCATGACGGCGAGGTCGCGCTCGGTGCAGACGCGGTTGCGGCCGTTGCGCTTGGCGAGATAGAGGGCGGCATCCGCGCGCTCGATGACCGAGGCCACCGAGTCGGTCGGCTTCCAGGTGGAGACGCCGATCGAGATGGTGATGTAGCCGAGATTCTCGCCGGTGGAGCGCTTGACCAGCTCCTTCGACATGACCGCGATGCGGATGTGGTCGGCCACGGTGCGCGCGTGGTCGAGACCCGTGCGCGGCAGGATGATGGCGAACTCCTCGCCGCCGTAGCGGCAGGCGATGTCCTGGCCCTTCACGTTCTGCTTCACGGCGAGGCCCACGAGCCGCAGCACCTGGTCGCCGGTCTGGTGGCCGTAGGTGTCGTTGAAGGTCTTGAAGTGGTCGATGTCGGTGATGAGCATCGAGAAGGTCTCGTTGCTCTCGCGGGCGTTCGCCACCGCGCGCTCGATCGACTGGTCGAAGTGCTTGCGGTTGGCGAGCGTGGTGAGCTCGTCCGTCAGGCTCTCGAACCGGATCGCGTCCAGGCTTTCCTGCAGGTCGGCGATCTGCTTGCGGCTTTCCCCCAGCTGGCTTTCCAGGAGGCGGTTCGTGGCCTCCGACGACCGGGTGGCGGTGATCAGCCCCTGGACGATGGAGAGGACGCGCTTCTGGTCAGTGGTGCCAAGGAGCTCGGTCGTCGACGCGCTCAGGCTGTCGCAATAGCGCGCGTTCGCCGAGATCGTCTGCTCCATGGCGTTGACCACGTCGTTGATCTCGTCGGACAGCCGGGTGCCGACCTCCTCGATCCGGTCGCCGAGGCGGCTGGGCGCCAGGAACTGGCTGTAGATGTCGTGCACCTCGTCGGCGCTGATGTGACCGCGCGCCCGCAGGATGTCGTTCACGGCCTTGTTCAGCGCGTGGTTGAACCCTGCACAATAGGTGTACCAGAGCTCGTAGTTCCGCGGATACGCCGGGATCTCGTTACGCCGCAGCTGCCCGATGGCCGCTTCGCCGTAGCCGATGGTGCGCTGGAATTCTTCCCGCTGCGACATTGGAGCCCCATGCCGTGTGAGTACGGAACAGATACTAAGCTCTCTATGTGAAGGCGTGGTTAATTCCTGCGATGGTGTTGTCCACGCGGCCCCAGGACAGAGTAGGGACCGAGGACTACACGTACCGGTAGACGTTTCCGGTGTGCTCGACGGACGTCGCGGGCAACAAAAAAGCGAGGCCGGAGCCTCGCTTTTCTTGCCGATGACAATAATCGGCACGGTTCGGGTGTCCCGGGTCGCGGATCACCGCAGCCTGCCGGATCAGGATGCCTGCTTGGTCACCCGGACCGGGCGGAGCAGGAAGGCCGGGACGTGATCGCCGAGGCCGATCACGGTCGGGCCGTCGTCGGTGTCGCGGCGGGGACGATGGGGCCGCTCGCCGCTGCGCACCGGCCCGGGACGGTCGTCCCGGCGGGGCGGACGCGGCTCCTGGGACCGGCGGCCGGAATGGGGCTGAGCCTCGGGCGATGCCTCGACGGCATCCGCGACCCGCTCGGGACGCTCCGGCCGCTCGGCGCGGGCACGCTGCGGCCGCTCCCCGCCTCGGGCGGGGCGATCCTCGCCGCGGGCGGGACGATCCTCGCCGCGGGCGGGACGATCGGACCGGGACCGGCTGACCCGCGCGCTGGGACGGGCCTCGCCATCGCCGCCGCGCGTCGACGCGCTGCGCCGGCGCCGCTTGGCTTCCGGGTCGACCTGGACCTTCTCGCCGATCCACTCCACGTCGTCGCCGGTGAGCTTCTCGATGGCGGACAGGTACTTGATGTCGTCCGGCGTCACGATGGTGACGGCGGTGCCGGACCGGCCGGCGCGACCGGTGCGGCCGATGCGGTGGACATAGTCCTCCGCGTGGATCGGAACGTCGAAGTTGTAGACGTGGCTCACGTCCGGGATGTCGAGGCCGCGGGCCGCCACGTCGGAGGCGACGAGAAGGGTGAGCGTGCCCTTCTTGAAGGCGTCGAGCGTCGCCATGCGGGCGCGCTGGTCCATGTCGCCGTGGAGGGCGCCGACGTTGAAGCCGTGCTTCTCCAGGCTGCGGAACAGGACCGCGACGTCCTTCTTGCGGTTGCAGAAGACGATGGCGTTCTTCAGGTCCTGGGCGTCCTGGATCAGGTCGCGCAGCACCTGCCGCTTCTCGTGCGCCTCGTAGCCGGACGCGATCAGGCGCTGGGC
Organism: Chthonobacter rhizosphaerae; assembly: GCF_013839525.1. Taxonomy (GTDB): domain Bacteria; phylum Pseudomonadota; class Alphaproteobacteria; order Rhizobiales; family Pleomorphomonadaceae; genus Chthonobacter; species Chthonobacter rhizosphaerae. Next base: position 226,560 of record NZ_JACDIS010000006.1, on the reverse strand, counting down.
GACGGTCTTAGCGGTGGTCGCCGGCTTCGCCACCTCGATCTTGATCGGGTCGGTGAGGAAGTTCTCGGTGAGCCGCTGGATCTCCGGCGGCATGGTGGCCGAGAAGAAGAGCGTCTGGTGCTTCTTGGTGATGAGCTTGCAGATGCGCTCGATGTCCGGGATGAAGCCCATGTCGAGCATGCGGTCCGCCTCGTCGATGACGAGGATCTCGACGCCGTTGAGGAGGAGCTTGCCGCGCTCGAAGTGATCGAGCAGGCGGCCGGGCGTGGCGATCAGCACGTCGACGCCGCGGTCGAGCTTGCGATCCTGCTCGTCGAACGAGACGCCGCCGATGAGAAGCGCGACGGTGAGCTTCTGGTTGACGCCGTACTTGATGAAGTTCTCTTCCACCTGGGCGGCGAGTTCGCGCGTCGGCTCCAGGATGAGGGTGCGCGGCATGCGCGCGCGGGCGCGACCCTTTTCCAGGAGCGTTAACATCGGCAGCACGAAGGACGCCGTCTTGCCGGTGCCGGTCTGGGCGATGCCGATGATGTCCCGCCCGGTGACCGCGTGGGGAATGGCTTCGGCCTGGATCGGGGTGGGCGTGGTGTATCCGGCCGCTTCCACAGCGGCGAGAACCTTCTCGCTGAGGCCGAGTTCAGAAAATGACATGTGTTGGGTGCGTTCCGACGGTACGGTGTCGATGGGCATGGAACGCGACATCAAAAAAGCGTGCCGGGACACCCTCGGAGTCGCGTATCGTCTTCGGACGCTGAAAATAGGGATGAAGCCGGTAATGTCAATCGTTGCCACCGGGTTTTCTGCGGATTCGCCGGCCTTGCGACCATTGTGGTGAACCGGCTGAACAGATTCGGAGTGTGTGTTCATGGCTGATCCGGTGATCTTCGTGCCCGGCCTCAACTGTACCGGCGCCCTGTTCGACCACCAGATCGCCGCGGTGGCGGGCGAAAGAACGGTGACGGTGGCGAATCATCGTGACGACGGGAGCATCGACGACATGGCGGCCACGCTGCTCGCCGAAGCGCCCGAGCGGTTCGTGCTCGCGGGCCTGTCCATGGGCGGCTACGTCGCGCTCGCCGTCATGCGGGCGGCGCCGGAGCGGGTGAAGGGGCTCGTCCTGATGGACACGTCCGCCCGCCCGGACAGCGACGAGGCGCGGGAGCGGCGCGAGCGCCAGATCGCGATCGCCGAAGCCGGGCGGTTCGGCGAGATCCCGGACCTGCAGCTGCCGATGCTCGTCCATCCGAGCCGGCTGGAGGACGAGACGATCACCATCGTCGTCCGCGCCATGGCGGAGGAGACCGGCGCGGACGCCTTCGTGCGGCAGCAGCGCGCCATCATGGCCCGCCCGGACTCGCGGCCGGTGCTGGGGCGGATCGCCTGCCCGACCCTCGTGGTGGTCGGCGACAAGGACGCCATCACGCCGCCGGAGATCGCCGAGGAGATGGTGTCGGCCATCCCGGGCGCCCGGCTCGCCGTGATGCCGGTCTGCGGCCACCTGTCGACGCTGGAGCGCCCGACCGCCGTGACCCACGCGTTCACGACCTTCCTGGCCGACCACGGGCTCTGAGGTCGCCGGCCGGGCGGCGGGGAGGGCGCCCGTTCGCCCGTTCGCACCGGAACGGTTGCGTTCGCGGCAGCGCTGCCGCTAGACTTGACCATCGCCCTGGACTTCGGGAGCCTTTCCCGAGGTGGCTCTTCCGGCCGCCCATCCGCCGGACAACCCCTCACGACCGACCATCGTACCCTTGCGCCCGCGGCGCCGGGTCCGCCGTCCATCGTTTCGGGATCCCAGACACAGTATGTCCATGTTTTCCAACGTCCACCGCGACTGGCTCTCTAATGTCCGGGGCGACATCCTCGCCGGCACCGTCGTCGCTCTCGCGCTGATCCCGGAGGCCATCGGCTTCTCGGTCATCGCCGGGGTGGACCCCAAGATCGGCCTCTACGCATCCTTCGCCATCGCGGTCACGTCGGCCATCACAGGCGGACGGCCCGGCATGATCTCCGCCGCGACCGCCGCCACCGCCGTCCTGATGGTGGACCTCGTCCGCGACCATGGCCTCCAGTACCTCCTGGCGGCCACCGTCCTGATGGGCGTCCTGCAGATCCTCGCAGGGCTCCTGCGCCTCGACCGGCTGATGACATTCGTGTCGAAGTCGGTGATGACCGGCTTCGTGAACGCGCTCGCCATCCTGATCTTCCTCGCCCAGTTGCCCGAACTGGTGGGCGTGACGCCCGTGACCTACGTGATGGTGGCGGCGGGCCTCGCCGTCATCTACCTCTTCCCGCTCGTCACGAAGGCGGTGCCGAGCCCGCTCGTCTCCATCGTGCTGGTGACGGCCGCGAGCCTGACGCTCGGGCTCGACGTGCGCTCGGTCGGCGACCTCGGCGACCTGCCCTCCAGCCTGCCGGCCTTTCTGATCCCGGACGTGCCGTTCACCCTGGAGACGCTGCGGATCATCCTGCCCTATTCGGTGGCGCTCGCCGCGGTGGGGCTTCTGGAGTCGCTCCTCACCGCCGCCATCGTGGACGACCTCACCGATACGCCGAGCGACAAGAACCGGGAGTGCGGCGGCCAGGGCCTCTCCAACATCGTCAGCGGCTTCCTCGGCGGCATGGGCGGCTGCGCGATGATCGGCCAGTCGGTGATCAACGTGAAGTCCGGCGGACGGGGGCGCCTGTCCACCTTCGTGGCGGGCGTCGTGCTCCTGTTCCTGATCGTGGTGCTCGGGCCGTGGGTCGCCGAGATCCCGATGGCGGCCCTCGTCGCCGTCATGATCATGGTGTCGATCGGCACCTTCAACTGGCGCTCGATCGCCGAGATCCGGACCTATCCGACGTCCTCCAGCATCGTGATGCTCTCCACGGTGGCGGTGGTGGTCTACACCCACGACCTCGCCAAGGGGGTGCTGGTCGGCGTGCTCCTCTCGGGCATCTTCTTCGCCAGAAAGGTGGCGCGCTTCCTCTCAATCGGCTCGCGCCTGTCGGAGGACGGGCGGGTGCGGACCTACGAGGTGCGCGGCCAGGTGTTCTTCGCCTCGACCGAGGCCTTCCTCGCGGCTTTCGACGTGAAGGAGGTGGTGGAGCGCGTGGTGATCGACGTCAGCAACGCGCACTTCTGGGACGTCTCCGCCATCGCGGCGCTCGACAAGACCATCCTGCGCTTCCGCCGGGAGGGCGCCGGGGTGGAGGTGCTCGGCCTCAACGCGGCGAGCGCCACGCTCGTGGACAGGTTCGCCATTCACAACGACCCCGCCGCCGTGGACAAATTGATGGGCGGCCATTGACCGCCCGTCCTTCAGGGACCTGCAACGACCACAGAAACCGGCCTCGGTGAGAGCCGGACGGGAGGAAGACCCATGACCCGGATCCTTGCCTGCGTGGACGTGTCATCCTACGCGACCAGCGTCGCCGACCATGCCGCCTGGGCGGCCAACCGGACCGGCGCCTCGGTGGACCTCCTGCACGTGATCGGCCGCAAGGAACGCGGCGACATGATGGACCTGAGCGGCGCGCTCGGGTTCGACGCCAACGCCCACCTGCTGGCGGAACTGGCCGCGGCGGACGAGGCCAATGCGCGCCTCGCCCAGGAGCGGGGCAGGGCGCTGCTCGCCACCGGCCGGGCCCGCCTGCTGGAGGCGGGCGTCGCGGCGGTGGAGACGCGGCACCGGACGGGGTCCTTCGTCGACACCGTGGCCCAGATGGAGGCCGACTACGACCTCCTGGTGATCGGCAAGCGCGGCGCCAACGCGGACCTCGCCAGCCTCCACCTCGGCAGCAACCTCGAGCGGGTGGTGCGCACGGCCAGCAAGCCGGTGCTCGTCGCCTCGCGGGCGTTCAAGCCGATCAGCCGCGTGCTCCTCGCCTATGACGGCGGCCCGAGCGCCCGGAAGGCCGTCGACCACGTGACGTCCCACCCTCTCTTCGGCGGGCTCGCCGTGCACGTGGTGCTCGTCGGCGAGCCGACCGCCGAGGCGACCGCGCGCCTGGAGGAGGCCGCCGACCCGATCCGCCGCCGCGGCGGCGCCGTGGTGGCGCGGGTGATTCCCGGCGATCCGGAAGGCGTGATCGGCGCCTATGTGAAGAACGAGCGGATCGACCTCCTCGCCATCGGCGCCTACGGCCACTCGCGCGTGCGCCAGTTCCTGGTCGGCAGCACCACGTCGGCGATGGTGCGCACCTGCCTGATCCCGGTGATGCTGTTCCGCTGAGGCGCGGGGCAGGGCGTCTCCGCGCGCGGCAGACGTGCGGTCGATCGATGCCCGGACCGGCGGCGCTCGCGGCCGGACCTGCGGGTCCGGGCGCGCGCCACGCCCGCCCGGCCGGTTCGTCAACGGTGGGTGGGGCTCGCGCAGGCGCCGTGGTCCGCGAGCACCTCGATCACGCGGCAGTCCGCGACCGTGCCGTGGCTGCAGCCGTCGATCATGCGCTGAAGCTCCGCCTTCAGGGCGGTGAGGCGGGCGATGCGCTCCTCCACATCCTTCAGGCGCAGGCGGGCGATGGAATCCGCCGGCGAACAGGACTGCCCCGGATTGTCCTGGAGGTCCAGGAGGGTGCGGATCGCCTCCACCTCGAAGCCCAGTTCCCGCGCGTGGCGGATGAAGGCGAGCCGGCGCAGGTGCCGCCCGCCGTAGAGCCGGCGGTTGCCCTCGGTGCGCGGCGGTTCGGGCAGGAGGCCCACCTGCTCGTAGTAGCGGATGGTCGGCACCTTCACGCCGCTGGCGCGGGCCGCCTCGCCGATCGGAACACCGTCGTGCATTTTCGCTCTTGCTCCTCTAGTCGCTAGAGGATGTAGCGTCTGGTCCTGACATAGCCAAGGACCGACAGCATGACCGACCTGAGCCTCGTCAGCCGCTTCCGCGTGGAGGGCATGGACTGCGCCTCCTGCGCCGCCAAGGTGGACACCGCCGTCCGGCGGATTCCCGGCGTCGCGGAGGTGTCCGTCTCGATCTCGACCGAAACCATGACCGTGACCCACGCGCCCGGCGCCGACCTGAAGGCGCTGGTCCGGCAGGTGGGCGGGCTCGGCTACCCGACCACGCCGGTCGCCGACCGCGCTTCGTCCGCGCCCGCGGCCGAGGAGGGAGCCGCCCCGTGGTGGGCGGCCCCGAAGGCGCGACTGACGATCCTCTGCGCCGCGGCGCTCGGGCTGGCCATGATGGTCGGGTGGTCGATCCCGGCGGTGGAGACGCCGGCGCTGCTGCTCGCGCTGGCCGTCGGGCTGGTGCCGATCGCCCGGCGCGCGGTTTCGGCAGCCCTGGCGGGCACGCCCTTTTCGATCGAGACGCTGATGACCGTGGCGGCCGTCGGCGCGGTGTTCATCGGCGCGGCGGAGGAGGCGGCGGTGGTGGTCGTGCTCTTCCTGGTGGGCGAGCTTCTGGAGGGCGTCGCCGCCGCGCGGGCCCGCGCCAGCATCCGCAGCCTCGCGGCGCTGGTGCCCGCCGTGGCGCGCGTGGAGCGGAACGGCGGCCTGGAGGAGGTGCCGGCCACCTCGCTGCCGGTCGGCGCGGTCGTGCTCGTGCGGCCGGGCGACCGGATCCCGGCGGACGGCACGGTGCTGACCGGCGAGAGCGCCGTGGACGAGGCCCCGGTGACGGGCGAAAGCCTGCCGAAGCGGAAGGCCGCCGGCGACCCGGTGTTCGCCGGCACGGTGAACGGGGATGGCGCCTTGCGGCTCCGCGTCACCGCGAGCGCGGAGGACAACACCATCGCCCGCGTGGTGCGGCTGGTGGAGGAGGCGCAGGAGCGCAAGGCCCCGACGGAACGCTTGATCGACCGCTTCGCCCGAGTCTATACGCCGGCGGTGATCGCGGTGGCGGCCCTCGTCGCCGTCGCGCCGCCGCTGGTGGCGGGCGGCGACTGGTCGGAGTGGACCTACAAGGCGTTGGCGCTGCTCCTCATCGGCTGCCCGTGCGCGCTGGTGATCTCCACGCCCGCCGCCGTGGCGGCCGGGCTTGCGGCGGGCGCGCGGCGCGGCCTGCTCGTGAAGGGCGGGGCCGTGCTGGAGCAGGTGGGCGGGCTCACGGCGGTCGCCCTCGACAAGACCGGCACGCTGACGGAAGGCCGCCCGCGGGTGACCGACGTGTTGCCGGCGGCGGCCGACGAGCGGGCGGTCCTCTCCTATGCGGCGGCGCTCGGCGCGGAATCGGCCCATCCGCTCGCGCGCGCCATCCTGGCGGAGGCCCAGGCTCGCAAGGCGCCGCTGCCGCCGTCGTTCGGGTCCACCGCCCTCCCCGGCAAGGGGGTGGAGGGCAAGGTGGGCGGCGTGCCGGTGTTCCTCGGCTCGGCCGCCGCGGCGGGCGAGCGCGCGCCGCTCGACGACGCGCAGGCGGCGGCGGTGGCGGCGCTGGCGGCGGACGGCAAGTCGGTGTCCGTGCTGGTGGCGGGCGGCAAGGTGGCGGGGCTGATCGCGCTGCGCGACGAGCCGCGCGCCGACGCCCGGGCGGGGCTCGACGCCCTGAAGGCGGCCGGCGTCACCCCCGTGATGCTGACCGGCGACAACAGGACGACCGCCGACGCGGTGGCGGCGACCCTCGGCATCGAGGCGCGGGCCGAGCTTCTGCCGGAGGACAAGCAGCGGATCGTGCGGGAAATGCAGGCCTCGGGCCACCGCGTGGGCAAGGTGGGCGACGGCATCAACGACGCGCCGGCGCTGGCCGCCGCCGATGTCGGCATCGCCATGGGCGGCGGCACGGACGTGGCGCTGGAGACGGCGGACGCCGCCATCCTGCATGGCCGGGTGCTGGACGTCGCCAGGCTGGTGCGGCTGTCCCGGTCGGTGATGGCCAACATCCGCCAGAACGTCGCCATCGCGCTCGGCCTGAAGGCGGTGTTCCTGGTGACGACGCTCCTCGGCGTCACGGGGCTTTGGCCGGCGATCCTGGCCGACACGGGCGCCACGGTGCTCGTCACCGCCAACGCCATGCGGCTGCTCGCCTGGCGCGGCGCGCTCTGATCGGCGCGGGGAGGGGGCGCGGGGCGCCCTCCCCCCCGGGGGGATCGATGTCCGGGTCAGATGTCCAGGTCGGTCGCGAAGGCGGCGTTCTCCTGGATGAAGGCGAAGCGCGCCTCCGGCTTGTTGCCCATCAGCCGTTCCACCGTGTCGGAGGTCATCTCGGTCTCCTCCTCGATCACGCCGACGCGCAGCAGCGTGCGCGTCTTCGGGTCCATGGTGGTCTCCTTCAGCTGCCCGGGCATCATCTCGCCGAGGCCCTTGAAGCGGCCGATCTCGGGCTTCTTGTTCTTGAACACCGTGCGCAAGAGCTCTTCCCGGTGGGCGTCGTCGCGGGCGTAGACGGTCTTGCCGCCGTGGGTGAGCCGGTAGAGCGGCGGCACGGCGAGGAAGAGGTGGCCGCCGCGGATGAGCTGGGGCATCTCCCGGTAGAAGAAGGTGATGAGCAGCGACGCGATGTGGGCGCCGTCCACGTCCGCGTCGGTCATGATGATGACCTTGTCGTAGCGAAGGTCGTCCTCGCGATAGTGGCTGCGGGTGCCGACGCCGAGCGCCTGGAGGAGGTCGGACAGCTGCTGGTTGGCGGCGAGCTTGTCGCGCCCGGCGCTGGCCACGTTGAGGATCTTGCCGCGGAGCGGCAGCACCGCCTGGCTCGCCCGGTCGCGCGCCTGCTTGGCGGACCCGCCGGCCGAGTCGCCCTCAACGATGAAGATCTCCGAGCCCTGCGCGGCGGTCTGCGAGCAGTCGGCGAGCTTGCCCGGCAGGCGCAGCTTGCGGATCGCCGACTTGCGCTGGACGTCCTTCTCCTGGCGGCGGCGGAGGCGCTCGTCGGCCCGCTCGATCACCCACTCCAGGAGCCGGCCGGCCTGGGCGGGCGAGCCGGTGAGGAAGTGGTCGAACGCGTCCTTGACGGCGTTCTCCACGATGCGGCTGGCGTCGGCCGTGGCGAGCTTGTCCTTGGTCTGGCCGACGAACTCCGGCTCGCGCACGAACACCGACAGGAGGCCGCCCGCCGACGTCATCACGTCGTCCGGCGTCACCTGGGCGACGCGCTTGTTGCCGACCATCTCGCCATAGGACTTCAGCGAGCGGGTGAGGGCGATGCGGAGGCCCTGCTCGTGGGTGCCGCCGCCGGGCGTCGGGATGGTGTTGCAGTAGGAGTTGACGAAGCCGTCGCCAGCGAACCAGGCGACCGCCCACTCGACGGACCCGTGGCCGCCGGTGCCGGTCTTGCCGGCGAAGATCTCCTCGGCGACCCGGCGTTCGCCCTCGAGCGCCTCGACGAGAAAGTCCTTCAGGCCGCCCGGGAACTTGAACACCGCCTCGGCGGGCGTCGCCTTGCCGGCGACGAGGCATTCGTCGCAGGACCAGCGGATCTCCACGCCGCCGAAAAGATAGGCCTTGGAGCGCGCCATCTTGAAGAGGCGCGCCGGCTCGAAGCCCTGCTCGGCGCCGAAGATCTGCGGGTCCGGCCGGAAGCGCACCTTGGTGCCGCGCCGGTTCATGGTCTCGCCGAGGTGCTGCAGCGGGCCCTGCGGGATGCCGCGCGAGAAGGTCTGCCGGTAGAGCTGGCGGCCGCGGGCGACCTCCACCTCGAGCGTTTCGGAGAGGGCGTTCACCACGGACACGCCGACGCCATGGAGGCCGCCGGAGGTCTCGTAGACCTTGCTGTCGAACTTGCCGCCCGCGTGGAGCGTGCACATGATGACTTCGAGGGCCGACTTGTCCGGAAACTTCGGATGCGGGTCGACCGGGATGCCGCGACCGTTGTCGATCACGGTCAGGAAGCCGTCGTCCGACAGGTGGACCTCGATCCAGGACGCGTGGCCGGCCACGGCCTCGTCCATGGAGTTGTCGATCACCTCGGCGAAGAGGTGGTGGTAGGCGCGGTCGTCCGTGCCGCCGATGTACATGCCGGGCCGCCGGCGGACCGGCTCCAGCCCTTCCAGCACCTCGATGGCGGACGCGTTGTAGTCCTGCTCGCCGGGCGTCGCCGGGCTCTTCACGGCGGCGGCGACGGCCGCGGCGGCGGCCGTCCTGGTCCGGGCCGGGCGCGCGGGGGCGGGGGCCTTGGCGGCTTCACCCTCCCCTGCCGCGGGGATCATGTCGCCGAAGAGATCGTCACGGTCCGTCATGTCGCTCGTTTCGCCAGATCCTCGCTTGCGGCGCGGCTGCCGCGCCGCCGGGGCATGCGCCGGGCCGGGCTCGGCCCGACCCTTCCGCCCCGCCGCCGGCGTCCGGTTTACGTCCTTGGTGGCGGAAACTGAAGGCCGATCGCCGATTCGTCTGTGCAAGAGTGCCATAGTCCGTGCCGTTGTGGCTGGATTGCGCCGGTTGGCTGAGCTTTGTTCCTGTTATGTTCGCATCTTGGCGACCTCGGCGCAAGCCGGTGACCCGTCGTTAAGGGCGCTGGGGCATGCTGCCCGGATCGGGCACCCGCGCGGGCCCGATCCGGTGCGGCGGATCCCGACCGGGTGCGCGCGCGTTCGGGTGGGGTGCGTCCAAAAGCTATGTCCGGGAGCGTCATGCGTCAGTCGCCCGCCGTCAGGGCCGCCTCGGCCGACCTCGCCATGCTGGGCATCCAGGCGAGCCTGGCGGCCTGTTCGCTGGGCGCGCTGCGGCGCGACCTGGAGGACAAGCTGGACGGGCCGCCGCTGCCGAGCGTCGGTCCCGCCGCCGCGCGCGTGCTCCGGCGGCTGCCGCCGACGCTGATCCTCGCCGGCCTGTTCGCAACCCTGCTCTGACCCGCCGGCAGGTCTGGTCGCTTGCATCGCGGGCCGTCCCGTGCGAACGGGTTCGCCCCGCCGGCCGGTACGCTCCTGGCGCCCGTCGGCCGACCGCATTCGCCCCTCATGCTCCGGAGACCTTCCATGGCCGCCTGCGGTCTCGACTTCGGCACGTCCAACACCACGCTCGGCGTCGCCGGCGCCGGACAGCCCGCGCTCGTGCCCCTGGAGGGGGACGCGGACACGATCCCGAGCGCGATCTTCTATCCGCAGACCGGCGCGACCCGAGTCGGCCGGGCCGCCGTGGGCGCCTATGTGGACGGCGAGCACGGCCGGCTGATGCGCAGCCTGAAGTCCGTGCTCGGCACCGCGCTCATCGACGAGACGACGCTCGTCGGCCGCCAGCGCCTCACCTTCCGGCGGGTGATCGCGGACTATCTCGGGACCATCAAGCGCCGGGCGGAGACCGCGGCCGGCGCGTCGCTCGACGCGGTGGTCCACGGCCGGCCGGTGTTCTTCGTGGACGACGACCCGGCCGGCGACGCGCGCGCGGAGGCGACACTGCACGCGATCGCCACCGACATCGGCTTCCGCGAGGTGTCGTTCCAGTTCGAGCCGATCGCCGCCAGCCTGGACTACGAGCGCCAGATCGGCGACGAGCAGCTGGCGCTGATCGCCGACATCGGCGGCGGCACGTCCGACTTCTCCATCGTGCGCCTGGGGCCGGACCGGCGCGGCCGCCCCGACCGCGCGGCCGACATCCTGGCTAACGACGGCGTCCGGATCGGCGGCACGGACTTCGACCGGCTGCTCTCGCTCGGCGTGGTGATGCCGCTCCTCGGCTACCGCTCGGCCATGAAGCGGGAGGGGCTTTCGGTGCCGTCCGGCTATTTCCACGACCTCGCCACCTGGTCGAACATCAACCGGCTCTACGAGCCGAAGACCCTGCGCGCCCTTCACGAGGTGGAGCGCGACGCCGCCGACCCCGGCCTGTTCGGCCGGCTCGTGCGGGTCGTCGAGGAGGAGCGCGGCCACGCGCTCGCCATCGGCGTGGAGGGCGCCAAGATCGCCGTGTCCGAGGAGGGCAGGGCAGCCGTGGACCTCGCCTTCCTGGAGGCGGGCCTCGCCGCCGCGGTGGAGCGCCGCGACCTCGTCGCCCACACGGAGACACTGTCGAGCCGCATCGCCGCCCGGGTGGACACCTGCCTCAGGCAGGCGGGCGTGACGGCGGACGCCATCGACGCCGTCTTCCTGACGGGAGGCTCCACCCGCCTGGAGCACGTCCGCGCCGCCATCCTGGCCGCGGTCCCCGCCGCCCGCGTGGTCGAGGGCGACACGTTCGGCAGCGTCGGCCTGGGCCTGACCGTAGAGGCGGCGAACCGGTACGGGTGAGGGGGGGGCGGCGGGGGGGCTTTTGGGCGCGGCTCCATTCCGTCATCCCGGCGAACGCCGGGATCCAACCGACGGGGCGTCATCCGCACCGGTTCGGATGATTTCGGTGACGGTTGGATCCCGGCGTTCGCCGGGATGACGCTGTTGAGAAGCCGAGTGCGACGCCTGCGACGGACGCGGCGGCCACCCGGGCTCGGCGTTCGCCGGGATGACGCTGTTGAGAAGCCGAGTGCGATGCCCGCGACGGACGCGGTGGCCATCCGGGCTCGGCGTTCGCCGGGATGACGCTGTTGAGAAGCCGAGTGCGATGCCCGCAACGGACGCGGTGGCCATCCGGGCTCGTCGTTCGCCGGGATGACGCTGTTGAGAAGCCGAGAGCGATGCCTGCGACGGACGCGGTGGCCATCCGGGCTCGGCGTTTGCCGGGATGACGCTTTATGAAATGGAGCGGCCAGCGGGACTATCCCGCCGAAAGAGCAGGGGCGCGCCGGTTGCCCGGCGCGCCCCCCTGTTCCGAACGGACAGCCTCGGGCGGCGTCAGCCGACGAGGGCGTTGTCGTCGCGCTTGATGGCGATCACGGTCGAGCGCGGCAGCTTGCCCTCGCCGTCCGGGAACGGCGCGTCCGGGTGCTGGATGCCGACGAACATGGTGCGCCGGTCGGCCGACCAGGTGAGGCCGGTGACCTCCGAGCCCTTCGGGCCGGTGAGGAAGCGCTCGATGCGGCCGGTCGCCGGGTCGCCGGCGAGCATCTGGTTGTTGCCCTGGCCGGCGAACTCGCCCTCGTTGGTGTCCTCGCCGTCGGTCTGGATCCAGATCAGACCGGTCGAGTCGATCATCATCCCGTCCGGCGAGTTGAACATGTTGCCTTCGTTGATGTTGCCGGAGCCCGCGTAGGCGTCCTTGTGGACGACCGGGTTGCCGGCCATCACGTAGAGGTCCCACTTGAAGCCGCCGGCCGTGTGGTCCTCGTCCGCCGGGTACCAGCGCACGATCTGGCCGTACTCGTTCTTGGCGCGCGGGTTCGGGCCTCCGACCGCCATCACGTCGCCGCCGGCGTTGCCGCGCGGCTTGCCGTCGTCGGTCAGGGTGCCGCGGCGGCTGTTGTTCGTGAGGCAGCAGTAGGCTTCGGCCGCGACCGGGCTGACCGCGACCCACTCCGGACGGTCCATGGTCGTGGCGCCCACCTTCGACGCGGCCATGCGGGTGAACACGGCGATCTCGGCCGCCGACATGCCGGTGCTTTCCGGGGTCAGCGCCAGCCACTCGCCGTTGCCGTCCTCGGCGAACTTCGCCACCGACAGCGTGCCGTCGACGAGCAGGGTGGAGGTGTCGCCGCCCGGCACGTAGACGCCGTTGGAGACCCAGCGGTAGAGGAACTCGCCGCGCTCGTCGTCGCCCATGTAGACGACCACGCGGCCGTCACGGGCCACCACGCAGGCGGCGTTCTCGTGCTTGATGCGGCCGAGGGCCGTGTGCTTCAGCGGGGTGGAGTCCGGCTTGGACGGATCGATCTCGACCACGTAGCCGTGGCGGCGCGGCTCGTTGGGATGCTTGGAGACGTCGAAGCGCTCGTCGAACTTCTCGTAGGCGTAACGGCCCTCGGCCGCGATGCCGTAGCGCTTGTAGTCGCCCGGCAGCTTGGCGTCGGCCACGGTGGAGCCGAAGTAGCCGTTGAAGTTCTCCTCGCAGGTCAGATAGGTGCCCCACGGGGTCTTCCCCGAGCCGCAGTTGTTGAGGGTGCCGAGCACCTCCATGCCGGTCGGGTCGAGGTCGGTCTTGACAAGGTCGTGGCCGGCGGCGGGGCCGGTCAGCTTCATGGGGGTGCGGTGGTGGATGCGGCGGTTGTACGGGCTGTCGAGCACGATCGACCAGCCGTCATCGCCCTCGGCGATCTCCATGACGGTCACGCCCTGCAGGTTCTGCAGCTTGACGACGTCGTCGGCGCTCGTCGGCATGCCCTTCTCGTTCTTGGGCAGATTGACCTTCTCGTTCACGTACTCGTGGTTGATGGCGATCACCTGACGGCCGCCGACCAGGAAGGCCTCCATGCCGTCGGTGTTCTCGCCGAACACCTTGTCCGAGCTGGCGAGATCGCCGCCCGTGGCGTGGTCGAGGTCGGACACGCCGGAGAAGAGCGGCTGGCCCCACTTGGCGAGCGGCTTCCAGGTGTAGCCTTCCGGCACGTGGACGGTGCCGTCGGTCGCGATCGGGATCGGCTTGAAGGCGAAGCGGCTGGTGGAGGCGAGGGCGGCGGAGGGCGACAGGAGGCCGGTGCCGAGGGCGGCGGCGCCGGAGCCGAACACCAGGAGACCGCCGAGGAAGCCGCGGCGGGAGATCGCCGTCTCGACCACGCGGTCGAAATCGGTCACGGCCGGCGGCGGATTGATGCGCTCGTCCCACTCGTCCCAGGACAGGTTGGACAGATCGACGTCACTCATTGCGAGCCTCCACGTTGCTGCGCGGCGTCTGCGGCCGCGTGACTGCGGTGAGCGGCCTCCGGGGGCAGGCCGCCGGCATCGTGGATAATGGCGATCCGTAACAGCCGGACGACAGTTGTGTGACGGGCCGACGAGATCGCTCGCCGGCCCGTCCCTCAAGCGTCAGTGCGACAGGAGGACCGGCACCGGCGGGGCGGCCACCACGCTGCGGGTCGCGCCGCCGAGGATGAAGTCGCGCATCCGGGAATGCGCGAAGGCGCCCATCACCAGGAGGTCGACGCCGCGGGTGGCCGCATAGTCCGCCAGGGTGTCGCCGATCGGCCGGCGGCCGCCGTCCACGACTTCGCAGACCGCCTCCACCTCGTGGAGACCCAGGTGGCGCTTCAGGTCGTCGAAGCCCCGCGACGACGGCAGGTCCTTCTCGTCGCCCACGGTGAAGACGCGGACCTCGTCGGCCATCCGGAGGATCGGCAGCGCGTCGGCGAGCGACCGGGCGGCGGGCATCGACCAGTCCCACGCGACCGCGACGGTCTTCAGCGGCACGTCCGTGGCGGCGGCGGGCAGGAGCAGCACCGGCCGGCCCGACCCGAAGATGACGCTCTCCGCCACATACTGCTGCTGAACGCCGGTCTCCAGGGCCGCCATGATGGTCAGGTCGCGAAGCCGGGCGAGTTCGGTGACGAAGCCGGTGACGCGGGACTCCTCGCACCGGAAGGTCCGGACGTCGCCGGTGACGCCCGTCTCCCGGCACGCGGCTTCGAAGGCCCGGTCGGCCGAGATCGCGTTCGCCTTGGCGCGCTCGGTGGCGGTCGCCACCATGCCCGGCAGGTCGAGCAGCATGTTGGCGATCGCGTTCGCCGGCGGGTGGAACTCCAGGTCGAACGAGACCGCCGAGATCCCGGCGCCGATCCGCTTGGCGAAGCGCACCGCGGCGCGGGCGGAAGCCTCCGGAACCGGATCCGGGAAGGTGCTGAACGGGATGAGGAGATCCTTGTACATGGCGTCCTCCATGCGGCGGCCCGAGAGGCCGGCCGTCATCGCCGGCGTCGGGAAGGGAGCCGGCTTCGGACCATGTACGACCCCGCGCGCCGCTCTCATCCGATCCGGACGGACGCGGATGGGACATGTACGGAGGGGTGGACGGGCGCCGGTTCGGCGGCCCGGCGCCGGGTCGAGGCGGCCGAAAGCCGGCGTTTCCGGGCGCAGGAACGCAACGGGGCGGCCCGAAGGCCGCCCCGTCCGTTGGAGCCGATGGGATGCCGGCCGAAGCCGGCCGCCCGATCAGACCGAGTAGTACATGTCGAACTCGACCGGGTGCGGGGTCATCTCGTAGCGCATGTTCTCCTCCATCTTCAGCTCGATCCAGCTGTCGATGAAGTCGTCGTCGAACACGCCGCCGGCCTTCAGGAAGTCGCGGTCGGCGTCGAGGGACGCCAGGGCCTCACGCAGCGAGCCGCAGACGGTCGGAATGGCCTTCAGCTCTTCCGGCGGCAGGTCGTAGAGGTTCTTGTCGGCCGCGTCGCCCGGGTGGATCTTGTTCTTGATGCCGTCGAGGCCGGCGAGCAGCATCGAGGAGAACGCCAGGTACGGGTTGGCGGTCGGGTCCGGGAAGCGGACTTCCAGGCGCTTGGCCTTCGGGTTGGTGGTGTACGGGATGCGCACCGAGGCCGAGCGGTTGCGGGCCGAGTAGGCAAGCAGCACCGGGGCCTCGTAGCCCGGGACCAGGCGCTTGTAGCTGTTGGTCGACGGGTTGGTGAGGGCGTTGATCGCCTTGGCGTGCTTCAGGATGCCGCCGATGTAGTAGAGGCAGGTCTCCGAAAGGTCGGCGTACTGGTTGCCGGCGAAGACGGGCTTGCCTTCCTTCCAGATCGACTGGTGCACGTGCATGCCCGAGCCGTTGTCGCCGAAGATCGGCTTCGGCATGAAGGTGGCCGACTTGCCGTAGGCGTTGGCCACCTGATGGATCACGTACTTGTAGATCTGCAGGTGGTCGGCGACGGTGGTCAGCGTCTGGAACTTCAGGCCGAGCTCATGCTGGGCCGACGCCACCTCGTGGTGGTGCTTCTCGACGGCGACGCCCATCTCGGCCATGACCGAGAGCATCTCCGAGCGGATGTCCTGCAGGCTGTCCACCGGCGGGACCGGGAAGTAGCCGCCCTTCTTGCGGACGCGGTGGCCGAGGTTGCCCGACTCGTAGTCCGTGTAGGAGTTGATCGGCAGCTCGGCGGAGTCGATCTTGAAGCCGGTGTGGTAGGGCTCGGCGGCGAACTTCACGTCGTCGAACACGAAGAACTCGGCTTCCGGACCGAAGAACACCTTGTCGCCGATGCCGAGGGTGGCCACGTAGGCCTCCGCCTTCTTGGCGATCGAGCGCGGGTCGCGGTTGTAGGGCTCGCCGGAGATCGGGTCGATGACGTCGCAGAAGATCGCGAGGGTCGACTGGGCGAAGAAGGGATCGACGTGAGCGGTGCTCGCGTCCGGGATCAGCGTCATGTCGGACTCGTTGATCGCCTTCCAGCCGGCGATCGAGGAGCCGTCGAAGGCGGTGCCTTCGGCGAACATGTCCTCGTCAACGAGCGACACGTCGAACGTGACGTGCTGCAGCTTTCCGCGCGGGTCGGTGAAGCGCAGGTCGACGTATTTGATGTCGTTGTCCTTGATCCTCTTCAACACGTCGGCAGCAGTGGTCATAGGCCCTTCCTTTCAGACTTCTTGAACTTTTCTGGACCGCGTCCGGGCGCGCCCGGGCTGCGGTGAAACGGGTAATCCGGGCAGGCGCGCGCGGCGCCGTCAGATGGCGTCGTTGCCGGTCTCGCCGGTGCGGATCCGCACGGCTTCCTCGATGGGAGAGACGAAGATCTTGCCGTCGCCGATGCGGCCGGTCTGGGCCGCATTGCGGATCGCGTCGACGGCCTTGTCGACCATCTCGTCGGTCAGGACGACCTCGACCTTCACCTTCGGCAGGAAGTCGACGACGTACTCGGCGCCGCGATACAGCTCGGTATGACCCTTCTGGCGCCCAAACCCCTTCGCCTCGGTGACCGTGATGCCCTGCAGGCCAACGTCCTGCAGCGCTTCCTTCACTTCATCGAGTTTGAAGGGCTTGATGATAGCCTCGATTTTCTTCATCGCCTCCCTGTCCTCGCCGCTTGGTTTCGACCGCCTCACGTGGCCGGAACGGGCTAGTCCGAAGCACGCGCTGTGCCACACGGCGCGAGCCATCTGAGTGGCGCGAAATGAGGCGTGCGCACAATGCCGGTTCGTCCCTTGTGCAGGCAAGGCCGAATATTAGGCCCACAAATTAGGCAATTGCACACGAGGTGGGCGTTTTAGCGGCGTCAAGGTGGGCCGCTTGCGTGATGGCCAAGCAGCGGTTCGGCCTCGCAGGTGGGCATTCCGCCCTTTCGCCGGGCGTTTTCCGCGGCATAGACTTGACGGGCCGACGTCCGGCCGTCCGGCGGTGCCTCGCCGGTGGGCGGCGGACGCCGGCGGGACGGCGACTGCGGCAGATCCGCCCTGCCGGCGGGCGCGGCCGCGCCAGGAGACCACGATGCGATTCGACGACGAAGGCGCCGCGCTGCTCTCTCCGGCCGAGATGGCCCGGGCGGACCGGCTGACGATCGAGGCCGGGACGCCCGGCACCGTCCTGATGGAGCATGCCGGCTACGCGGTGGCGGACGACATCTCCGCGCGCCACGCGCAGGGCACGCGCGTGGCCGTGGTGTGCGGGCCGGGGAACAACGGCGGCGACGGCTTCGTGGTCGCCCGCGTGCTCGCCCAGCGCGGGTTCATCGTGCGGCTGGGGCTTCTCGGGGACAGGGCGGCGCTGAAGGGCGACGCCGCCTGGGCGGCCGGCCTCTTCCGGGGCGAGGTGGAGCCGGCGCATCCGGACGTGCTCGCCAAGGCGACGGTGATCGTGGACGCGCTGTTCGGCGCCGGCCTCGCCCGGCCGCTGGACGGGGCGGCGGCCGACCTGGTGGCCGCGATCAACCGCGCACGCCGGGCCGGCGCGGTGGTGGTGGCGGTGGATCTGCCGAGCGGGATCGACGGGGCGACCGGCGCGGTGCTCGGCGTCGCCGTGGAGGCGACGCGGTCGGTGACCTTCTTCCGCCGCAAGCCGGGTCACCTCCTGCTGCCGGGGCGGCTCCACGCGGGGCTCGTGAAGGTGGCGGACATCGGGATCGAGCCGTCCGTGCTCGGCGCCATCGCGCCGGCCACGATCGCCAACGGGCCGGGGCTCTGGCGCGCGGCCTGGCCGGAGTCGGTCGCCGACCTCCACAAGTATTCGCGCGGCGCGGTTCTCGTGGCGTCCGGCCCGGTGCAGGCCTCGGGGGCGGCCCGGTTGGCCGCCGTCGCGGCGCTGCGGGCCGGGGCGGGGATCGTCACCGTGGCGGCCCCGACCGACGCCGTCGCCACTGTGGCCGCCTACAGGGCCGCGCTGGTGGTGAAGCCCGCCGACACGGCGGCGGACCTCCGGGCGATCGCCGCCGACGGGCGGTTGCGCGCCGTGGTGATCGGCCCCGGCTTCGGCCTCGACGGCGACCGGGGCGAGGCGGTCGACCACATGATCGGCCACGCGCCGGCCCTGGTGCTCGACGCGGACGCGCTGACGCTGATCGCCCGCTCCGACCGGGAGGCGGCCTTCGCGGCCCTGAAGGCCCGCCCGGCGCCCGCCGTCATGACGCCGCACGAGGGCGAGTTCGCGCGTCTCTTCCCCGACGCGTCCGGGTCGCGGCTGGAGCGGGCGCGCGCCGCCGCGGCGGCGAGCGGGGCGGTGGTGGTCCTCAAGGGGCCGGACACGGTGATCGCCGCGCCGGACGGGCGCGGGGCCATCAACGAGAACGCGCCGCCGCACCTGGCGACCGCCGGATCGGGCGACGTCCTCGCTGGAATCGTCGCCGGATTTCTCGCCCGCGGGGTCGCGCCGTTCCAGGCGGCGGCCATGGGCGTGTGGCTGCACGGCGAGACGGGCCGGCACGCCGGCCCCGGCGCGATCGCGGACGATCTGGTCGAGGCGCTCCGGCCGGTGCTCGCCGCCGGCCTTCCGCCGCCGCCGGACGCCTGAGGGAAGCGCCCGAGAGAAGCCGGAACAGAGCCGCCTTTTCGCTTTCTCCCCAGAGAACGCGGTGATATAGAGACGCCGCCTCGGGCCCCGGCCGCGAAGCGAGCGTGCTCTTTGGCGGGCGGGCGTGGTGGAACTGGTAGACACGACGGATTTAGGTTCCGTTGGCGAAAGCCGTGGGGGTTCAAGTCCCTCCGCCCGCACCAGATCGGCAGGATCCATCTTGGGATCGTATCGCCGGCCAACCGTCCCGCCGAGCTCGCCGACCGCCGGGTGAGACCGGGCTTTCGCGCCGGCCGCTGCCGGCCGCGGAAGCGGCAACCGGCGCCGGGGCGCAAGGACGATGCTCGATACGGCCTTTCCCGTGGGCCGAGGGGCCTCGGGACAGATCGATTCGAAGGACAGGGACGAAAGACCGACCCATGCAGGTGCACGAAACCGCCGTCGAAGGGCTGAAGCGCGAGCTCAAGATCGTCGTTCCGGCGACGGAACTGGCCAGCCGCCTCGATACCTACCTCAACGACCTGAAGGGCCGCGTGCAGATCCGCGGCTTCCGGCCGGGCAAGGTGCCGATGACGCATCTGAAGAAGATGTACGGCAAGTCCGCCATGGCCGAGATCGTCAACACCGTCATCGGCGAGACGACCTCCAAGGCGGTCGAGGAGCGGAACGAGAAGTCCGCCGTGCAGCCGAAGGTGGACCTCGCCGACGCCGAGGCCGAGAAGGTCCTGGACGGCGACGCCGACCTCGCCTTCACGCTCTCCTACGAGGTGATCCCGAGCTTCGACGTGCAGCCGGTGGATGGCGTCAGCATCGAGCGCCCGGTGGTCGAGGTGACCGACGAGGAGATCCAGGAGCGCCTGACGCAGATCGCCGAGGGCTCCCGCTCCTACGAGCCGCGCGAGTCCGACGCCGCCGCCGCCGAAGGCGACCGGGTGCAGATCTCCTATCTCGGCAAGATCGACGGCGAGCCCTTCGAGGGCGGCGCCGACGACCGGGCCTACGTGTTCCTCGGCCAGAAGCGCTTCATCCCGGGCTTCGAGGAACAGCTCGTCGGCCTCAAGGTCGGCGACACCAAGGTCATCGAGGTGACCTTCCCGGAGGACTATCCGGCTCCGAACCTGTCCGGCAAGCCGGCCACCTTCGACATCGAGGTGTTCGAGATCGCCGCCCCCGGCGAGGTGAAGCTCGACGACGACTGGGCGAAGACGCTCGGCCTCGACAGCCTGGACGCCCTCAAGGCGGCCGTGAAGGCGCAGGTCGAATCGCAGTACGGCGCGCAGACCCGCCAGAAGGTGAAGCGCCAGCTGCTCGACCAGCTGGACAAGCAGTATTCCTTCGACCTGCCGCCGACCCTGGTCGGCCAGGAGTTCGACATCATCTGGCGTCAGGTGACGGGCGAACTGGAGCGCACCGGCAAGTCCTTCGAGGACGAAGGCACGACCGAGGAGAAGGCGCGCGAGGAGTACACCAAGATCGCCGAGCGCCGCGTGCGCCTGGGCCTCGTCCTCTCCAAGATCGGCGAGGAGAACAAGATCCAGGTGACCGAGCCCGAGATCCAGCGCGCCCTCGTGGAGCGCGCCCGCCAGTTCCCGGGCCAGGAGCGCCAGGTGTTCGAATACTACCGCAAGGACCCGCAGGCGCTCGCCTCGCTCCAGGCGCCGGTGTTCGAGGAGAAGGTGGTGGACTACCTGCTCGGCCAGGTGAAGGTCGAGGACAAGACCGTCACCAAGGAAGAGCTCTTCAAGGACGACGAGGACGAGGCCGCCGCGGCCTGATCCCGACGACCGACCGAACGACGGGCGACCGGCCGGGGAGGGTGCTCCCCGGCCGGTTTCCGTTCCGGGGAACGGCCAAGGCGACGGCCGAGTCGGCTCTCTCGGACCTGTCGGAGGCGGCGACCAATCGCCCCTTTGAATTGTCCGGAGAGCTGCCCATATGAGGTCGTCCCGCGGTCATGGGCCCTTCACCCTGACGAAGGTGGAGGTTCGCGGGAACGCAAAATTCGGCGTTCCGGTGTAGCCAACGGGCGAGCCGGGATGTAACGATCCCCGAGAGTATCGATTTGCAGCAGCCGAGGGCGCCTGCCCGGCCGGCGCCTGCGCCGGCATTTCTGACGCCGAGGAGTGGCATGAAGGACCCTGTCGACTTCTATATGAGCACGCTCGTTCCCATGGTCGTCGAGCAGACGAACCGCGGGGAGCGCGCCTACGACATCTTCTCCCGGCTTCTCAAGGAGCGGATCATCTTCATCACGGGCGGCATCGAGGACGGTGTCGCGACCCTGGTGTGCGCCCAGCTCCTGTTCCTGGAGTCGGAGAATCCCAACAAGGAGATCTCCATCTACATCAACTCTCCGGGCGGCTATGTGACATCGGGTCTGGCGATCTACGACACGATCCAGTTCATCCGCCCGAAGGTGTCGACGCTCTGCATCGGCCAGGCCGCCTCCATGGGCTCGCTGCTGCTCGCCGCCGGCGAGAAGGACATGCGCTTCACGCTGCCGAACAGCCGCATCATGGTGCACCAGCCCTCCGGCGGCTTCCGCGGCCAGGCGGCGGACATCATGCTCCATGCCCAGGAGATCCTGAAGCTGAAGCGCCGGCTGAACGAGATCTACGTGCGGCACACCGGCCAGGACCTGAAGGCCGTGGAGGAGGCGCTGGAACGCGACAACTTCATGGACGCCTACGCCGCCAAGGCCTTCGGTCTCGTCGACGACGTGATCGAGAGCCGGGTGGCGCTGGAAGGCGGCGCCGGCAAGTGAGGACGTCCGGCCGCGCCCCTCGGCATGGGGGGGTGCGGCAGGACAGGCGCGACGCCCCGACAAACCCTTGTGGCTGTTCGGGCGTTGGGTTCGAGGTGGGGCAGGGCGGCCGGTCGGCCGGGCGGCGATCGTCATCGCGGCGACTGGTCGGCGGCCTTGCGAACGTTAAGTCTATCTTGATCCCTGTCGGGTCAGCATGCGGGCGCCGCCCACCGCGGCGGCATGCATCGGCGACGGGGATCGGGAGTGACGGTGCGGTCGGGGGACCGCGCCGCCCTCGCAAGGGACGGGAAGCCGGATACATTCGGCATCAACCTTGCAAGGCGTGGCGGAACCCCATCGGATCGTCCGGGCGGCCCAGCCGTCCGACAACCGAGCAGGAACGAATTGGATGACCAAGGTCAGCGGCGGCGAGTCGAAGAACACGCTCTATTGTTCGTTCTGCGGCAAGAGCCAGCATGAAGTGCGCAAGCTCATCGCAGGACCGACGGTGTTCATCTGCGACGAGTGTGTCGAACTCTGCATGGACATCATCCGGGAAGAGAGCAAGTCCAACCTGGTGAAGTCGCGCGATGGCGTGCCGACGCCCGAGGACATCCGGAAGGTGCTGGACGACTACGTCATCGGTCAGGACAAGGCCAAGAAGGTCCTGGCTGTGGCGGTCCACAACCACTACAAGCGCCTGAACCACGCCGCCAAGAACAACGACGTGGAGCTGGCCAAGTCCAACATCATGCTGATCGGCCCGACCGGCTGCGGCAAGACGCTGCTCGCGCAGACGCTCGCCCGCATCATCGACGTGCCCTTCACCATGGCGGACGCCACCACGCTCACCGAAGCCGGCTACGTCGGCGAGGACGTGGAGAACATCATCCTGAAGCTCCTGCAGGCCGCCGACTACAACGTCGAGCGGGCCCAGCGCGGCATCGTCTACATCGACGAGGTCGACAAGATCAGCCGCAAGTCCGACAACCCGTCGATCACGCGCGACGTGTCGGGCGAGGGCGTGCAGCAGGCGCTCCTGAAGATCATGGAAGGCACCGTGGCCTCCGTGCCGCCGCAGGGCGGCCGCAAGCACCCGCAGCAGGAATTCCTGCAGGTGGACACGACCAACATCCTGTTCATCTGCGGCGGCGCCTTCGCGGGCCTGGAGAAGATCATCTCCCAGCGCGGCAAGTCCACGTCGATCGGCTTCAAGGCCCAGGTGTCCGCTCCGGAGGATCGCCGCACCGGCGAGCTCTTCCGCGAGGTGGAGCCGGAGGACCTCCTGAAGTTCGGTCTCATCCCGGAGTTCGTGGGCCGTCTGCCGGTCCTCGCCACCTTGGAGGACCTGGACGAGGAAGCCCTGGTCACCATCCTGACCCAGCCGAAGAACGCGCTGGTCAAGCAGTACCAGCGCCTCTTCGAGATGGAGGACGTGGAGCTGACCTTCCAGGACGACGCCCTCAAGGCGATCGCCCGCAAGGCCATCGAGCGCAAGACCGGCGCCCGCGGCCTGCGCTCCATCATGGAAGCTATCCTGCTGGAGACCATGTACGAGCTGCCGAGCCTCGACGGGGTGCGCGAAGTCGTGGTCAGCCAGGAGACGGTGGACGGCAAGGCCCGGCCGATCTACGTCTACGCCGAGCGCCTGGAAGAGACCGGCACGAACGCCTGACGGACGGCGTTCCGAAGGTGCGCGCGGGCGACCGCCGCGCACCGCCGCCGGTTCGCCGGCGGACTTGAAAAAGGCTGCGCTGTCCGCCACTTGAAGTGGGACGCGGCAGCGCCGGAAGCTCGATCGGCGGTGCCGGATGTGCCTTCAGAAGGGCATCCGGACCCGGCTGACCGGAGGGGCGGACCTAGCCCGATCCTCCACGGTATCGCGTTTCCAATCACGACGGATCGGCCGGCCCCGGCCTTTAGTCCCGAGCCGTTCCGCCGCGTCGATCAGAAAGGCCGCCCCGGCCGTATCGCCCGCTCCACCCCTCCCGGAGCCGGGCACAGCGCACCGAAGGCGGGCCGATAAGAAAGGACGTTACCCGATGGCCGCTACTCCCTCCGCGTCCGGTCTCGACAAGGACACCTTCCCGGTCCTCCCGCTCCGCGACATCGTCGTCTTTCCGCACATGATCGTGCCGCTGTTCGTGGGCCGCGAGAAGTCGATCCGCGCCCTCGAAGAGGTGATGACCGCGGACAAGCAGATCCTGCTCGCCACCCAGAAGAACGCCGGCGATGACGATCCGGCGCCCGGCGCCATCTTCGACGTCGGCACGCTGGCGACCGTGCTGCAGCTCCTGAAGCTGCCCGACGGCACCGTGAAGGTGCTGGTCGAGGGCGGCAAGCGGGCGCGCATCACCCGCTATCTCGACCGCACCGAGTATTTCGAGGCCGAAGCCGCCCTCCTCGAGGAGGACCAGGGCGACCGCGTCGAGGTCGAGGCCCTGGCCCGCTCCGTCGTGGCCGAGTTCGACAACTACGTGAAGCTGAACAAGAAGGTCTCGCCCGAGGTGCTCGGCACCATCGGCCAGATCGACGACTACTCCAAGCTCGCCGACACCATCGCGTCGCATCTGGCGGTGAAGATCGCCGAGAAGCAGGACATCCTGGGCCTCACCGCCGTGCCCGAGCGGCTGGAGCGCGTGCTCGGCCTGATGGAGAGCGAGATCTCGGTCCTCCAGGTGGAGAAGCGCATCCGCTCGCGCGTCAAGCGCCAGATGGAGAAGACCCAGCGCGAGTACTACCTGAACGAGCAGATGAAGGCGATCCAGAAGGAACTCGGCGACGGCGAGGAAGGCCGCGACGAGCTGGCCGAGCTGGAGGAGCGCATCAACAAGACCAAGCTCACCAAGGAAGCCCGCGAAAAGGCCCTCGGCGAGCTGAAGAAGCTGCGCCAGATGAGCCCGATGTCGGCCGAGGCGACGGTGGTGCGCAACTACCTGGACTGGCTGCTGGGCATCCCCTGGAAGCAGCGCTCCAAGGTGCGCAACGACCTCGCCTACGCCGAGCAGGTGCTGAGCGAGGACCACTTCGGCCTGGAGAAGGTCAAGGAGCGCATCGTCGAGTACCTGGCCGTGCAATCGCGCGCCAACAAGCTCAAGGGCCCGATCATCTGCCTCGTCGGCCCTCCGGGCGTCGGCAAGACCTCGCTCGCCAAGTCCATCGCCAAGGCGACGGGCCGTGAGTATGTGCGCATGTCGCTCGGCGGCGTGCGCGACGAGGCCGAGATCCGCGGCCACCGTCGCACCTACATCGGCTCGATGCCCGGCAAGGTCATCCAGTCGATGAAGAAGGCGAAGAAGTCCAACCCGCTCTTCCTGCTCGACGAGATCGACAAGATGGGCATGGACTTCCGCGGCGACCCGTCGTCCGCCCTCCTGGAGGTGCTGGATCCGGAGCAGAACTCCACGTTCATGGACCACTACCTGGAGGTCGAGTACGACCTCTCGGACGTGATGTTCGTGACCACGGCGAACACGCTGAACATCCCGGCGCCGCTGATGGACCGCATGGAGATCATCCGGATCGCCGGCTACACCGAGGACGAGAAGGTCGAGATCGCCAAGCGCCACCTCATCCCCAAGTCCATCGCCGACCACGGTCTGCGCAAGGGCGAGTACGAGGTGACCGAGGAGGCGATCCGCACCGTCATCCGCCGCTACACCCGGGAAGCGGGCGTCCGCAACCTGGATCGCGAGATGATGACGCTCGCCCGCAAGGCCGTGACCGAGCTCCTGAAGAACAAGGTGGAGGGCGCGTCGATCACCGTTACCGCCGAGAAGGTCGAGGACTACCTGGGCGTGCCGCGGTTCCGCTACGGCGAGGCCGAGGCGGAGGCCCAGCTGGGCGTCGTCACCGGTCTGGCGTGGACCGAGGTCGGCGGCGAGCTCCTCACCATCGAGGCGGTGCAGCTGCCGGGCAAGGGTCGCATGACCGTGACGGGCAACCTGCGCGACGTCATGAAGGAGTCCATCACGGCCGCGGCGTCCTACGTCCGCAGCCGCGCCGTGGACTTCGGCATCGAGCCGCCGCTGTTCGACAAGCGCGACATCCACGTGCACGTGCCGGAAGGCGCGACGCCGAAGGACGGCCCGTCCGCCGGCATCGCCATGGTGACCTCCATCGTGTCGGTCATGACCGGCATCCCGGTGCGCCACGACGTGGCGATGACGGGCGAGATCACCCTGCGCGGCCGCGTGCTGCCGATCGGCGGCCTGAAGGAGAAGCTGCTCGCCGCGCACCGCGGCGGCATCAAGACCGTGATGATCCCGCAGGAGAACGCCAAGGATCTGGCGGACATCCCGGACAACGTGAAGAGCGGGCTCGACATCATCCCGGTCTCCCGGATGGACGAGGTGCTGAAGAACGCGCTCACCCGGATGCCCGAGGCGATCGAGTGGGACGAATCGAAGGTGGTGGCGAGCGCGCCGCTGCCGGACGAGGACCCCTCCGCCGTCACCGCCCACTGAGGCGCGGGCCGTCCGGCCCAAGTCGACCCCACGAAGAACCCCGGCGACCCGTCGCCGGGGTTTTTTCATGTCCGACCGAACGGAGGAGCGCGCCCCGGGCAGGCAAGGCGGCTTGCAGTCCCGAGCCGCTTCGATCCGCCCCGGCGCCTGCTCGCCGCAGCGGGCCATTTTGGTCACGGAGAGCGGAAAACCGCCTTTTTCCGCCGGGTCGCCTCTTGCTTTTGGGCGGAAATCCGGGAAACGTGCCGCCCGAGGTGGCGGTCGGTCGATCGCCTCCGTCACGGATCGAAAAAGGGATAAGACATGAACAAGAACGATCTGGTCTCGCAGGTCGCCGACAAGGCGTCGCTCACCAAGGCGCAGGCCGGCGAGGCTGTGGACGCGGTGTTCGACGTCATCAGCGCCGCCCTGAAGGCCGGTGACGAGGTGCGCATCGTCGGCTTCGGCAACTTCGTCGTGACCGAGCGCGCCGCCACCGAAGGTCGCAACCCGCAGACCGGCGAGACGATCCAGATCCCGGCTTCCAAGCAGCCGAAGTTCCGCGCCGGCAAGGGCCTCAAGGACGCCGTCAACGGCTGACCGGACGGCGGGTCCGGGCGGTGCGACCGCGCCGCCCCGGGCCTCCCGCCGACCGACCTCCGGACGCGGGAGCCGATGGGCTCCCGGTCCGGACCCCGGCGGGACATCCGGCCGGGAAGGACGGGACGGGCAGGCGGGCAGGACACCCCCGCAAAACGGGCGGCCGGTCCGACTGGCGAGATGGCCCGGCGAGTGGGCCGGCAGGATGAGCGGGCGGGGTGGCCGAAAGGTCCCCGGCCCGTCTTTGCTTCCGGGGCCCCCGCCGCCGGCCCGCTCCGCGAAGGCTTGCCAAGGGCCGACAGAGGCCGTACATCCCGGTTTGGCCGCGCGCGGCGTCGAAGCGCCGCAGCCGGACGGGCGGTTAGCTCAGTTGGTAGAGCGCCTGCTTTACACGCAGGATGTCGGCGGTTCGAGACCGTCACCGCCCACCACCTCCCCAGCCCGCATATCACGCTTGTCTGTCGCTCAGAACAGGGCGTCGCGCGTCATCTGGGGAACCGTGTCGAGGCGCCCGAGGGCGGCCTTGAGGGCGGCCCGTGTGTCGCGGCCGAGGCGGCCGACCTCCACGGCGTTGCCGAGCGGACGTCCGGCCTTGCCGTCGGCGAGCTGCTGCTCCAGCACGAGGCGCTGGATCAGGTCGTAGGTCTCCACCATGTGGGCGAGGTCGGCGTCGTGGCCGATCGCGCGGGCGCGCAGCTCCGCGATCCGGTCGCGCGTGGCCCGGCGGACGACGCCGTGGCGGATCGAGAGCACGCGCGCGGCGGTGACCACGGGCAGGAAGCCGCCGAGCTTCAGGTCGACCCGCCCGTCCGCGGTGCGCAGCGAGCCGAACAGGGTCAGTGGCGGCGACCAGGACTCCAGCTCCGCCGCCAGCAGCTTCAGAAAGGGCAGGGAGGTGCGCCCCGCCTCATAGGCTTTGGCGAGCACGTCCCGCGCCAGCGCGCCGTCGCCGTGCACGGCGCGCAGATCGTAGAAGATGTCGACCGCCAGGATGTCCTCCGCCCGGGAGCGGCGCACCCATGTGTCGATCCGGCCGCTCCAGGTTTCGAGGCTGCCGCGCCAGGCGGGCGTCCGGGCCATCACGCCGCCCTTGCAATAGGGCAGGCCGGCGGCGTCGAGGATGTCGTTGAGGTGGGCGCCGTAGGCGGCGAACCAGCGGTCCTCGGGGCCGTCCGGCTCGCCGCGCTCGAACAGGATGGCGTTGTCCTGGTCGGCGGCGAGCAGGCTATCGCCGCGCCCGCTGGAGCCGAGCACCACGACCGCATGGCGGCAGGGCGGCGGACCCCGGCCCTCGTCCATCATCCGCGCCTCCGCCAGCAGGGCGGCCCGCCGGGTCAGCGCGCCAACCTCCCGCGAGATCACCGCCACGATGTCGGCGATCGGCACCGCCTCGGCGATCAGGCTGTCGGCGAGCGCCGGCAGCTTGGCGAAGGCGAGCGCCAGCGCCGGCGCGCTCTCCGCCACGTCGATGGCGTCGCCGAGCGCGGTCGCCATGCCGGAGCGCAGGCGGAGGAGATCGCGGGCCGAGAGGGCGCCGACGAGCCGGCCGGCCTCGTCCACCGCGCCGAGATGGCGGATGCCGAGGCGGGTCATCCGCCCCATGGCCCGGTAGAGGAAGGCGTCCGCCGGCACGGTCGCGATCGGCTTCGACATGGCCGACGACACGGGCGCCGCCAGGGCCGCCGCGCCCGCGCGGGCGAGGGCGCGCATCACGTCCCGCTCGGTCACGATGCCGGCGTCGGCCGCGGCCGGCTGGCCATCGGGCGGCATGTCCACCACGAAAAGCGAACTCACCCGTGCGTCCACCATCCGGCGGAGCGCCGCCTCCAGGCTTTCGGCCGGATCGGCGGTCCGCAGGGTGGCCGCCATCACGTCCGACACCCGGTGCCGGTAGGGATAGCTGTCGATGCGGGCGAGGGTGCGCTCCGCGTCCGCCACCGCTCCCTCCATCGTCGCCCAGCCGGCGGCGTGCTGGGCCTCCATGGCGTCGGTGAGCCGGCGGCTCGCCGCCTCGGACTCCGCGACGGTCCGGATGCCCTTCTCGCGCAGCTTCCGCACCAGGGCGAGGAAGATGGCGGCGGTCGCCCGGGCGTCGCCGAGCGCCGTGTGCCGACCGGAGATCTCCAGGTTCAGCCAGCTGGCGAGCACTTCCAGCGACACGTCCGGCAGGTTCGGGTTGGCGATGCGGGCGAGGAGCCGCGTGTCGAGCGCGCGCAGGAGCGGCGGCGGCCGATCGAAGCGCTGCGCCTCGCGCTTCAGGATGGCGAGGTCGAAGCCGACCGAATGGCCGATCACGAGCCGCCCGCCGATCCAGCTCTCCAGCCGCTCCAGGGCAGCCGCGGCGGCGGGGGCTCCCGCCACGGTGCGGTCGTCGATCCCGTGCACGCGGGTGGAAGCGGCGGGAATCGGTTCGCCGGGGTCGACGAGCGTCTCGAACGTCTCGTCCGCGCGCAGCTGACCGCCGGCGATCGTCACCGCGCCGATCTGCAGGAGGCGGGCCCGCGCCGGATCGAGCCCGGTCGTCTCGGTGTCGAGCACGACCGCGTCGATCGCGACGAGCGGCATCCGTCCGGGATCCATGGCGTCATTCCCCACCCGCCCGGCGTTCGCCCGACCTCGGTGGCCCGGCGGTCCACCCGGCGACCCTTCGTGCCGTCAGCGCGCCGCGCCCTCGACCTCCGCCTCGAACGCCTGAGCGAGCGCGGCCTGGTTCAGGCGCTCCAGCATGACCTCGTGCGCCCGGCAGAGATGGACCCGCAGCGTGCTCTGGAGCAGCAGCTTGTCGTGCTTCGTCAGGTCCGGGTGCATGGGCAGGCGTTCGTGGAACAGCTGGTGGCCGTCGAGCGGAATGTCCTTCACGGCCTTCGGCGGCGCCACCATCGTCCGGTTCAGCCGCCCGGACACGAACCGTTCCGCCTCGGCCCAGAAGGTCGGCTCGAAGCCGGCCGGCTGGGGCTGCGACGCGATGATCCGCCGGCAGGACGCGGCGACGCCGGAAACGGCGAGCGCCGGGTCCAGGCCGCGCCCGCGCAGGGTCGCGGCGGCCATCTCGCCCACGAAGGCGAGGGCGAGCGGATAGTTCGCCCACGTGGACGCCTGCACGGCGGTCTTGAACGCTTCCTCGTGGAAGAGCTTCTGCCAGAGCACGCCGGATCGGGCGCGCGAGTATTCCCACGTGGATTTCTGGACGAGGAAAGCCGTCTGCTCGCCGATGAAGACGTCGAGCGAGGCGCCGTCGCGGATCTCGGCGGGTCTGCGGAACAGGTCGAGAAGGCCCATGGCACGCGTTTCCTCATGTCGGAGGGCCGGTGGTCGTCTGTCCACACCGTGGGCCAAATCGAACCTCTACGCAACATCCGACATCCTGTCGGTAACCGACGAGCCGACCGCACTTCCCGCGCGTTTCGGCCGATCCGTGCCAGTGAAGCGTGCGAAACGAACTGTTAGCATCTGCATCTTTGACGAAGGTATAAGGAGAAACCACTAACGATAAGTGCTAACGGTCGAAAGTCGTGCATCTTGAGGAGGATGGGCGGCCAGCGCCCGAGCCGGAGGAATGGCCTCGGCGCTTTCACCAGGGAGGGTTTCGATGTCGTCTACCAAGCAGGAAGCTTGGTGGGCCAGCACGAGGGGGCTGATGATCACAGCCCTGATCGTCTGGTTCATCTTCAGCTTCGGAATCCACATGTTCGCCAAGACGCTGAACACCATCGTCGTCTTCGGCTTCCCGCTCGGCTTCTACATGGCCGCGCAGGGTTCACTGATCGTCTTCGTGGCTCTCTTGTTCTGGTTCGCTGGCGCCCAGGACAAGATCGACCGCGAACACGGTTTTGCCGAGGAAGGGTGAGGAGACCTGCCATGGCGACACAAACCGGCGATGCCTTCACGTCCAACCTCGGACGGATCTATCTGGCCTACACGGGCGGGTTCGCGGCCTTCGTTCTGCTGATCGCGGTCCTCGAACAGATGGGCGTGCCCGACCACATCCTCGGGTATCTGTTCGTGTTCTTCACCATCGCGGTCTACGCGATGATCGGCGTCCTCTCCCGCACGATGCAGGTGTCGGAGTATTACGTGGCCGGCCGCAAGGTGCCGGCCTTCTACAACGGCATGGCGACCGGCGCGGACTGGATGTCCGCCGCGTCCTTCATCGGCATGGCCGGCACGCTCTACGCGCTCGGCTATGACGGCCTCGCCTTCATCCTCGGCTGGACCGGCGGCTACGTGCTGGTGGCCGTGCTGATCGCGCCCTACCTGCGCAAGTTCGGCGCCTACACGGTGCCCGACTTCCTCTACGCGCGGTACGGTGGCAAGCTGGCGTCCATCTGCGGCATCATCGTGCTGATGAGCTGCTCCTTCACCTATGTGGTGGCGCAGATCGTCGGCACCGGCCTCATCGCCAGCCGCTTCATCGGCATGGACTTCGAGGTCGCCGTCTACGTGGGCCTCATCGGCATCCTCGTGTGTTCGCTCCTCGGCGGCATGCGGGCGGTGACCTGGACCCAGGTCGCCCAGTACATCGTGCTGATCGTCGCCTACCTGATCCCGGTGGTCGTGCTCTCGGCGCAGAAGTACGGCGTGCCGCTGCCGCAGATCATGTACGGCAACGTGCTGCAGGAGATCGCGGCGCGCGAGCAGGAGATGGTCGCCCAGGGCCTCGTCGCCGCGGAGGCGCTGAAGCCGCATACGCAGCCCTTCACCAACTACGACCCGCTGAACTATTTCGGCCTCATCCTCTGCCTGATGGTCGGCACCGCGTCCCTGCCGCACGTGCTGATGCGCTACTTCACCACGCCGAGCGTGCGTGACGCGCGCAAGTCCGTGGCCTGGTCGCTGCTCTTCATCTTCATCCTCTACTTCACGGCGCCCGCCTACGCGGCCTTCGCGAAGCTGGAGATCTACACCACCGTGATCGGCGCCCAGGTGGCCGAACTCGGCAACAACGCCGACCTCGCGTGGCTCTTCAAGTGGGGCGCCATCGGCCTCGTGAAGGTCTGCGGCGTGGACGCGGCGAGCGCCCAGGCGGTGATCGACGCCTGCGCCAAGGTGGCCGACCATCCGGGCATCGTCCGACTGGCCGACTTCCGCATCGACAACGACGCGATCGTGATCTCGACGCCGGAGATCGCTGGCCTGCCCTATGTCATCGCCGGCCTCGTCGCCGCCGGTGGCCTCGCGGCTGCGCTCTCGACCGCCGACGGTCTCTTGCTGGCCATCGCCAACGCGCTCAGCCACGACATCTATTACAAGATGATCGACCCGAACGCGCCGACGGCCCGCCGCCTGGTCATCGCCCGCGTCCTG
The DNA here is from genome assembly GCF_013839525.1 of Chthonobacter rhizosphaerae. GTDB lineage: Bacteria > Pseudomonadota > Alphaproteobacteria > Rhizobiales > Pleomorphomonadaceae > Chthonobacter > Chthonobacter rhizosphaerae. Next base: position 194,888 of record NZ_JACDIS010000006.1, on the reverse strand, counting down.
CTGGTGCTCGTCGCGGTGCTGGCCGCCTACACGGCGTCCTTCCGCCCCGCGGACATCGTCGCCATGGTGGCCTGGGCCTTCAGCCTTGCCGCCGCGGGTCTCTTCCCGGCCCTGGTTCTCGGCGTCTGGTCCAAGCGGACCAACAGCGCCGGCGCCATCGCCGGCATGATCGTGGGCTTCTCGATCACCCTCTACTACCTGGTGGGGTCGCGCTACTACGCGGTGGACTTCTACCAGACCTGGGCGGGCCTCTCCGGCGCGTCCGAGGCGGCGATCACGAAGTTCAACGACCTGAAGACCGCCTGGGAAGCGGCGGCGCCCGACGCCAAGGCCGCGGCCTGGAAGGCGCTGGACACCCACGCGCAGACCATCGCCAACTGGTTCGGCGTGCGCAACATCTCCGCCGCTCTCTTCGGCCTGCCGGTCGGCTTCCTGACGATGATCATCGTCAGCCGGCTGACCCCGGCTCCGTCGAAGGAACTGCAGGATCTCATCGACGAGATCCGGCGTCCGAGCGGCGGCGTGGTCATGAAGGAGAAGGCGGCCTGACGAGCCGCCACGGGCGGGCCTGCACCGGGCCCGCCCACCGACCCTGCCGCCGGCCGATCAGCCGGCGGCCCTTTTGTTTCCGGGGCACCCGATGGCCGAAACCAATCCGTTCTGGGACCACTGGTATTTCCACGTCCCCAACTACGTCCTGGCGCTCGCCATGTACCTGATGATGGGCCGGCTCCTGCTGACGCCTTTCGTGCCGCCGGGGTCGGGCAACTACATCTGGCGCTCCTTCGTGAGGCTCACCGACCCGGTGCTCCGCGTCGTCGCCATGGTGACGCCCGCGGCGGCTCCCGCCGTGGCGCTGCTCGTGTTCGGCTTCCTGTGGATCTTCCTGGCGCGCATCGCCCTCTATGTGGGGCTGGCGGCCGCCGGCCTCGCCCCGTCGGCGACCTGACCGGACCTTGCGGGCACAACCGATGACCAACCAGTCCTTCTACGTGGCGCTCCTCGGCTTCGCGATCGTCAACGGCATCTTCTCGCCGGCGGTGGCGTTCGCCTTCCTGCTGCATCCGCTGTGGTATCCGCCGATCGCGCCCTTCTACCTGCCGGTCGTCTTCCTCCTGTCGTCGCTCCTGGTGGCGACCGCCACGCTCATGATCGCCGGCGTGCCGGCCGCGATCTTCGAGCACGTCAGCGGGCAGCGGAAGGACAACAAGGCCTCCGCCTGGATCTGGCTCGCCGGCACGGCGCTTCTCTCCACGCCCGCCGTCACCCGCGCCTTCGGGGTTCTCTGACCGTCCTCCGCCGGCCGGCGCGAACCACCGACGCCCATCCGCGTTCCGATCCCGTCCGGGTCGTGCGGCACCGCCTTGCCAAGCGGTCCGGACGCGCCATACTTCGGGGGCGGCCGGAGGGAGAAGGAGCGATGGATCGGCTCAGACGCGCGGCTTTCGAGACGGTCGCCCGGGGCACCGGGTTCGCCGGTCTGGCGATCGTGTGCATTCTGGTCGGCCTGTCCTGGAATCCGCCACTCGCGGCCAAGACCGGCGGCATCCTCACTCTCATCGCGGCGGCCACCCTGACCGCCAAGGGTCACGCGGCCCCGACCCGCGACCACCGCCGCACCGAAACCTGGATGATGCTGGAGGAGAGCGAACGGCCTCCGGCGGCGGTCGCCCAGCAGGTGACCGGCACGGCGCTGCAGGAGGCCTACTACACCTTCGCGATCCGGGCGGCCGGCATCAGCGCCGTCCTTTTCGCGGCCGCCTTCGTGCTCGCCGCCGCGCTGCCGCCGGACATGGGTAGCCTGCGCTGATGACCGCTGGCGGTGGGGATGGGCCGGCGGATCCGCTCGGTTAGCCGGCGCAGGTCCGTCACTCGCCGAACGGGAAGGTGTCCGGAACCTCGCCCGAGGCCGCGTGCTCGGGCCCGAGCGGCGTCACCGCTTCGGTCTCGTCGAACCACACGTAGGCGTCGAACTGGTCGGTCAGGACCGCCTCCGCATAGTGGCTCCAGTATTCCGTCTCTGGCCGGTAGATGACGCCGATGAACCGCTCCAGCCGGGGCTCGGCCAGCGCGCCGCGCACCGCGTCGTGCCGTCCGGGGGCGAGGTCCAGGAGGAAACGCGGCTTGCCGCTGTCGTGGCAGAGCCGCTCGTAGCTGTCGCCCCGCGACGGCAGCACGCGCATGACCTCCATGTCCTCGTCCCAGTCCGACGCGGCGGCCACCGTGCCCGTGTGGGTGCCGAAGCCGATCAAGGCGGCCCCGTCGCCGTAGCGCTCCCGGCAGAGCTGTCCGATGTTGTGCTCGCCGCGCCGCCAGCTCATGTCGGTGTGGCGGGCGTCGCCGATGTGCGAGTTGTGCGCCCAGACGATCGCCTTGGACTGCGGCCCTCGCGCGTCCAGCACCTGCGCCAGCGTCTCCGCCATGTGGCTGTCGCGGAGGTTCCAGCTCTCCGCCCCGCCATTGTACATGATCCGGTAGTAGCGCTCGGCGGAAGCCACCAGGCGGGCGTTCTGGGTGGCGTCCAGGAAGTCGTCGCCGTCCTGGCCCGCATAGTCCAAGCGCCGGGAGAGAAGCGCGCGGCACTGTTCCACCACCGCCGCCTCGCAGGCCTTGAAGCCGCGGCTGAGCGCGGCCCGTCCGTAGTGGGCCGGCGTCTCCTGCCACGCCGACAGGCAGCCGTAGCGTTCGCGCGCGACCGTGGCGGCCTCCGGGTCGACGGAGCTCAGATAGTCGATCACCGCCGCGATCGAGCCGCTCATGTTGTACATGTCGAGGCCGTAGAAGCCCGCCTTCCTGTCGGCCTCGAAGATGCCGTCGTTGTGCCGGCGCATCCAGGCGATGAGGTCGGCCACGTCCGTGTTCCGCCACATCCAGGTCGGGAAGCGCTGGAACGGAGGCTCGGCCGGCGGCGCCCCGTCCCGCCGGCGGACGAAGCGGTCGATCACCGCCGCGTCCGGCCAGTCCGCCTCCACCGCCACGATGGTGAAGCCGTGCCGCTCGACCAGATGGCGCGTGATGGCCGCGCGGGCCCTGTAGAACTCCGCCGTCCCGTGGCTCGCCTCGCCGAGAAGCACGACCCGGCGGTCGGCATAGCGGTCGAACAGCCGCCCGAAGGCCGGATCGTCGAACGGCGGCAGCTCTTCGGCCGCCTCCGCGATCAGGGTGGGAACGTGGACCGGAGCCTGAGCCCCGGCAGGCCGGCCGGGGCCGGGCCGCTTCGGCAGGTCGATCTCGCCCATGTGCTCCTCCTCGCCATCGGGTCCGGCGCAAGGCGCCGCGCCGTCCGACGGCGGAACATCGGGGACGGACACTCGTTCCCGCCAGCCCGATGGAGCAGCAGCACGGCCCTGGCGGCCGTCGCCGCCGAGGTCCGCCTAGGGCGACACGGCGGCGAGATAGCGGATCGCCTCCGCCTCGTCGACCACCTCGGCATACTTGGCGCTCATGTCGTAGAGATTGGCCTCGTGGGGGCCCGCCGCCCGGTCGCCACAGGCGTCGCGGACCACGATCGGCATGAAGCCGTAGCTCATGGCGTCCACGCAGGTCGCCCGCACGCAGCCGCTGGTGGACAGGCCGGTGATGATGACCGTGTCGATGCCGGCCGCCGTCAGGGTGGAGGCGAGGGCGGTGCCGAAGAAGGCGGAGGGGTAGAGCTTGGTGATGACCAGTTCGTCCGGAAGGGGCTCCAGGCCCTTCGGCCAGTCGCCGAGCGGGTTGCCCTTCTCCATGCAGGAGAGCGCCGGCACCTTGCGCCGGAACAGGCCGCCGTCGAAGACGCCCTGCGTATAGACGATATTCGTCAGGATCACCGGCGCGCCGGCGGTTCGCGCCGCTGCCCGGATGCGGAGCGCCGACGCCAGCGCGGCGTCCACGCCCGCATAGAGCGGAGACGTCGGCTCGAAATAGGCCTCCACGAAATCCACGAGCAGGAGAGCGGGCCGGCGGCCGTAGGCCAGGCGGTGATGGAAGCCGGCCCGGGCGTAGTTGCTGTCGAGATCCTCGGTCACGGCACATCCGTCTGCGGCAGGAGGAGAGGAGCGACCGCGACCGCCACCGCGAGCAGACGCCGGTCGGTGAGCCGCGGCCCGGTGAGCGAGACGCCCACCGGCAGCCCGTTCGGACCCTTGAAGCCGGGCAGGTTGATCACCGGCACGTGGAGGAGCGTCCAGATCTGGTTCATCACCGGGTTGCCCGGATGCCGGTCCGGCACGGCCTCGCCCGGCGCGCTCGGCGTCAGGACCCCGTCGAAGCCGCGGGCGAGGGCGTCGAACTCGATCCGACAAAGGGCGGCGAGGTCGTAGGCCGCCACCAGCTCCTCGGGCGTGAAGCCCTCGCGGTTCTCGGCCCGGTTCCGGAAGTCGTCGTGGAGCGCGTCGCCGAAGCGGAGCGCGAGCGGCAGGAAGGCGGTGCGGCCCTCGCCGTAGAGGATGCGCTTGTGGGCTGGGGTGAGCCCGTCGAAGCGCTCCGGCAGATCGAGGTCCACCACCTCGGCCCCTGCCGCCGCCAGCCGGCCGGCCGCTTCGGCCAGAGCCTCCCGGCTCTCCGGCTCCGTCCAGTCCCACTCCGGCGACCGGCAGACGGCGAAGCGGAGGCCCTTCACGGTCGGGACGGGAGCGGGCGTGCCGGGCAAACCGTAGAGGTCGGCGAGGAGGTCGAGGTCGGCGACGGAGCGGGCGTACCAGCCGATGGTGTCCAGCGTCACCGAATAGATCTTCGCGCCCTCGCGGCAGACCGTGCTCCAGGACGGCTTCAGCGCGTAGGCGCCGCAGAACGAGGCCGGGCGGATCAGGGATCCGCCGGTCTGGGTGCCGAGGGCGAGCGGCACGTGGCTGTCGGCCACCGCCGCCGCGGAACCGGCGGACGAGCCGCCCGACGTGCGCGACGGGTCGTGCGGGTTGCCGGTCGGCGCGTTCCGGCCGGCGGCGGCGAACTCCGTCGTCTCGGTCTTGCCGAAGACGAGCGCGCCGGCTGCCCGGAGCGCCATCACGGCCGCCGCGTCCAGCGACGGGCGATGCCCCTCGAACTGGGGCGAGTTGTGGCAGGTCGGCATGTCGGCCGTGTCGATCATGTCCTTCACGGCCACCGGCAGCCCGTGGAGCGGCCCCCGGCGCGGTTGTTTGTCCAGCTCCCGCGCGGCGCGGATGACGTGGTCCGCGTCCAGGTAGGCCCAGGCCTTCAGGGCCGGATCACGGTCCGCCACGCGCGCGAGGCAGGACCGCGCCAGCGCCTCCGAGGTGATCAGCCCTGCCTGAAGCCGAGCGCTCGCCTCCGAGGCTGTGAGGCGCCAGAGCGGGTGCGCATCGGCCGACATGGGCGGGCTCCAGACATCGGTGGGAGGGCCGCCCGGCAGCCAATGCGGTTGCCGGGCGGATCAGGCGGCGGCCGCGAGCTTGCCCGCGCGGCAGGCCATCAGCGGCTGCACATGGGCGCCGAATTTCTCGATGCCCTCCACGAAGTCGTCGAAGGTCAGCATGATGCCCTTCGTCCCCGGCACCGAGGCGGCCTCGTCGAGCAGCTTCGCGCAGGTCGCGTAGGAGCCCACGATGGTGCCCATGTTGAAGTTCACCGCCTGGTCCGGCAGGTTGATGGTCTTGGCGGTGGAGCCGTCCGCGGCGGTCTCGTCCTTGCCGCCCTGGTCGGCCATCCAGGCGAGGGCGATCGCGTCGACGCCGTCCTTGTACATCTGCCACTTGTCCCAGGCCGCCTCGTCGGTCTCCTCGGCGATCACCATGAAGAGCACGTAGGCGCCCACGTCGCGCCCGGTCTTCGCGACGGCGGCCATCAGCTGCTCGTTGACCTTAACGTGCGCGGTCGGCGTGTTGACGCCGGTGGCGAGCACGAAGTTGTAGTCGCAGTAGGTGGCGGCGAACTCCATGCCGACCGGGCTCTGGCCCGCCGCCACGATCTCCACCTTGCTGCCCGGCGTCGGCTTCATGTGGCAGTCGTTCATCTGGAAGTACTTGCCCTTGAAGTCGGACGAGCCCTTCTCCCACAGCTCCTGCATGATCTTCACGTACTCGGTCGAATAGTCGTAGCGGTAGCCGAACCACTCGTCGCCGGGCCAGAGGCCCATCTGGTCGTACTCGCCCTTGGCCCAGCCGGACACGATGTTGACGCCGAACCGCCCCCCGGAGATGGAATCGATGGTGGTCGCCATGCGGGCCACCATGGCGGGCGGCAGGGTGAGCACCGCCGTGGAGGCGAACAGCTTGATCTTCGTCGTCACGGCCGCGAGGCCGGCGATCAGCGTGAACGCTTCCAGATTGTAGTCCCAGAACTCGCTGGGGCCGCCGAACCCGCGCAGCTTGATCATCGCAAGGGCGAACTCGAAGCCGTGCTCCTCCGCCTTCTGGACGATCTCCTTGTTGAGCTCGAACGTCGGCTTGTACTGGGGCGAGGTGGTCGAGATCAGCCAGCCGTTGTTGCCGATCGGGATGAAGACGCCGATGTCCATCGCGGGTCGCTCCTTCAGACGTGCGGAAACCTGTCCGATCGGGACCTGCAATCCGGATGCCAACCGCAGACTATGTACGGACAAACGATCTGGCCGGCGCGTGGCCGCGCGAGGGTGCCCGCCGGAAGGTCATGTGCCTTCCGGTGCTGCCGAACCGATGGGCAGGGCCGGTCAGTCCGGCCGGAAGGTCATGGAATAGGAGAAGCGATCCGCCGGCAGGAGCGTGCGGGACATCTGCAGCAGGCGGCCGCCGGTCCCGAGATAGCGGCGGGTGATCTCGAGCGCCAGGTCGCCCGGCCCGGAGCCCAGCACGGGCGCCCGGTCCGCGTCGATCATCGCGGGTCTGATGTCCTGCTTGATCTCCACGATGTGCTCGCCCGACTGGTCCTCCACGAGGGCGAACACGGCGGTGCGGAACACGTCGATGTTGCGAACGATGGAGGCGAGCCGCCCGTCCAGCCAGACTTCGCTCCAGCAGTAGGCCGTCTCGGCCGGAACGTGGAAGCGCGGCCCCTCGAAGTGATACCACCGGCGGCCCGGCCGGCAGGCGAGCTCGACCGCCAGCTTGCCGCGCGCCTCCACCTCTCCCCGACGGGTCACCCGCATCTCGGTCTCGCGCGCGAGTTCCACGAGATCCGCGACCGAGCCTACGGAATAGGAGGTGCGCCAGTCCTTGGCGGAGGACTCCACCCGCGTGCCGACCCCTTTGCGGGCGGAGAGAAGGCCGAGGTCGCGCAGATGCCCGATCGCATGGCGGACGGTCTGGCGGCTGACGCCGAGGCGCGCCGCGAGGTCGTTCTCGGTCGGCAGCAGCGACCCGACCGGGAGCGTGCGGTCGCTGATCTTCCGCTCGATCAGCTTGGCGACCTGCAGGTAGAGCGGAACCGGATTTCCCTCCTCGCCCAGACGGGAGGCGGCGAGTTCGTCCGGCCCGAACGCGTCAGGCGCGTCTGCCGGCTCGGCGATACTGACCTCGGGCTTCATGTCCACCCTCCCGGTCGGAACCGGTTCTTGTTCGTGTCGGCCTATCGTCCGGCACGGATCGACGCAAGCAAGATCGACGATGGAGGGGCGGGATCAAAAGGTCGGCGGCCCCGCCGGGGAGAAGATCGGCCCCGCCGTGGAGAAGAGTCGAGCGCTTCGGCGCGGGACACGGGGGGGTGGCCACCGTCGGCCGGCGGAGACGGGCCGGTCCGGCCGGCAGAGTGGTCCGGGGGCTCGTGTCTCTCTTGACGGGCTGCATAAGTCCGTACAATGAGTGGGATCGATCGCTTCCGCCGTCGGGCGCCGCGCCTGACCTCCGTCCGCCGAGTTTCCCGTCCATGACCGATCATCCCGTGCTGTCCTCGGCTCTGGCCGGCGCACTTGCCATCGCGACCCTGATCCAGGTGGTCGCCACGGCGACCGTGCTCGCGCTGACGGCGATAACCCCGCTGGTGGCGGCGGACCTCGGGATCGGCCCGCACTGGATCGGCTATCAGGTCAGCCTGATCTACTTCTCCGGCGCGTTCGCGTCGGCGGTCGCCGGCACGCTCGTGCTGCGCCATGGGCCGGTGGCGATCGAGCAGGTGGTGCTCGTCACCTTCGTGCTCGGCTTCCTCGGCCTCGCGGGCGGTTCGGTTCTCACCATCGTGCTCGGCTCGCTCGCCATCGGCATCGGCTACGGGCTGAACAATCCGGCGTCGTCGCACATTCTCAACGCGGTCACCCCGAAGGAGAAGCGCAACGTCGTCTATTCGGTGAAGCAGGCCGGCGTGCCGATCGGGGCCGTGGTGGCGAGCCTCGTCTTCCCGCCGCTCGCCCAGACGATCGGCTGGCAGCTCGCCTTCCTCGGCGCGGCTGCCATCCCCGCCGTGGCCGCGGTCGCCCTGATGGTGCGCGGACACACGATCCCGTTCGACCGCGTCCCGGACGCCCGGTTCGGCGGCAACCTGATCGCCGAACAGCGGCTGGTCTGGAGGCGGCCGGCGCTTCGCACGCTCGCCATGCTGGGCCTTCTCTATTCGGCGGTGCAACTGTCCCTCTCCGCCTTCGCGGTCACCATGCTGGTCCACGACGCCGGATGGTCGCTGCTCGCGGCCGGCAGCGTGGCGGCCGCCATGCAGGTGGGCGGGGCCGTCGGGCGCGTGGTCTGGGGCGTGGTGGCCGATCGGGTCGGGGCGGGTTTCCTGATCCTCGGCCTGCTCGGCCTCGTCAGCGGCGTGCTCGGTGTCGCGTCGGCCTGGATGGCCGACTATTCGGCCGTCGTGCAGGTCGGGATCCTGGTCGTGCTCGGCATGTGCTCCATCGGCTGGAACGGGGTTCTCCTCGCCGAGACCGCCCGCAATGCGCCGGCCGGCCATGTGGGGCCGGTCACGGGCGCGGTGCTCGTCTACATCTTCATCGGCGTCATGGTCGGGCCGGCGAGCTTTGCCGGCCTCTACGCGGCGACCGGGTCCTACGCCCTGACGTTCGCGGTCTTCGGCGCCCTGTCGCTGACCGGCACCGTGATCGCGTGGCGGCTCCACGCCCGCGAGGCCGCCCTGCGCTCCGCGCCGGCGCCTGCCTGATGGAGCGGCGTCCATCACGCCCACCATAGAAAAAGTTCGAACATATCCAGTGACCGGACGGGCCGGTCCGCCCGCGCTCGTCCGTCGATCACGGACGGGATCGCGCGCTCATCGACGACGGGCGGTCCGAATGTGGCTCAAAACGGCGGCACCTGCCCAAGCTTACGGCCCGCCGCTGGCGCGGGGGCATATTGCCGGGAGGAGACGCGGGCGCGAAAGACATGTCCGTACATGGTGGCGGCGGTCGGGACGACCGGACGCGCCTGTTGGCACACCGCTTGCGAGGTCGGCGTCCAACGGCGGCTCCATGCACCCGGCCGCCACGGCCAACCCGGAGACCTTCCACCATGTCGCGTTCCCGTCGGATCTGGACCCTCACGACCGCCTTTCTCGGTTCGGCCCTCCTCGCGGCCAGCGCCCACGCGGATCCCATGGCGGAAGCGGAGGCCATCATCGCCGCGCACAAGACGATGCCGGCCTTCACGGCTCCCGGCGAGGCGTTCGACGCCAAGGCGTGCATGAAGGACAAGAAGATGTTCGTCATCCCGCTCACCATGACGAACCCCTTCAATGTCCAGGTGTCTAAGGCCATGGAGGAGGCCGCCGCGGTCGTCGGCTTCCCGTTCGCCAACTGGGACAACCAGTTGAAGGTGGACCAGTGGATCCAGGGCATGGCCCAGGCCACCGCCGAGGGCTATTCGCTGATCGACCTGCAGGGCGGCATCCCGCCCGAAGCGCTGCTGCCGCAGATCGCGGCGGCGCGCGACAAGGGCGTGAAGGTGACGACGACCCACCTCTATGACGTCACCCAGACCAAGTCGGACAGCCTCGACGCCTCGGCCAAGACCAACTACAGCCAGGCCGGGAAGATCCTCGCCGCCTGGGCCTTCAAGCGGACCGAGGGCAAGCCGAACGTGCTCATCATCGGCTCCGACGAGATCATCCCGACCGCGCCGTTCGTGAAGAGCATCCAGGACACGCTGAAGAGCCTCTGCCCGGACTGCAAGCAGAAGTACGTGAACGTGCCGGTGCCGGAGTGGGGCACCAAGATCCAGTCGTCGGTGCAGTCCGCCCTGGTGGCGGATCCGGGCCTCAACTTCGTTCTGCCGATCTACGACAGCATGTCCCAGTTCGTCGTGCCGGCGCTGCGCCTCACCGGCCGGATGGGCGCGGTGAAGATCGCCTCGTACAACGGCACGCCCTTCGTGATCGACATGGTGCGCACCGGCGAGGTGGACATGAACATCGGCGAAAGCATCGGCTGGATCGGCTATGCGGCGATCGACGTCAACATGCGCGCGCTCTGCGGCCTGCCGCCGGTGGAGGTGCTGAACTCGCCGCTCTACATCTTCGACGCCTCGAACGCCGAAACGGCCGGCGTGCCGGCCACCTTCAACGACGGCTATGGCGACAGCCACGTCGCCGGCTTCAAGACGCTCTGGGGGATCGAGTGACCGGCGGGGCGGCCGCGCCGCCGCGGGAGCGCGCCGCCGCCCTCGCGGCACGCAATCTGTCGAAGACGTTCGGCGGCGCCAAGGCGCTGCAGGGCGTGGATTTCACGGTCGGGTTCGGGGAGGTCCACGGCCTCCTCGGCACCAACGGATCGGGCAAGTCCACCCTCATCAAGATCCTCTCCGGCTACCACGCGCCGGACCCCGGCGGGTCGCTGACGCTCTTCGGCGAGACCGCGGCCCTGCCGATCCTGCCGACCGAGGCCAAACGCCACGGGCTCGCCTTCGTGCACCAGCACCTCGGCCTCGTCCCCTCCCTGACGGTTCTGGAGAACCTGCGCATCGGCGACTTCGCCGCCGAACGCCGATGGCGGATCGACTGGGCCAGGGAGGCGCGCGACGCGGAGGCGATCTTCTCCCGCTTCGGCCTGGCGCTCGATCCATCGGCGGAGGTCTCCACCCTCTCGCCGGTGGAGCGGGCGCTCCTCGCCATCGTGCGGGCCTTCGAGGATGTCCGCCGGACGCAGACCGATGTGGGCGGCGGCATCCTGGTGCTCGACGAGCCGACGCCCTTTCTGCCGAAGGCGGGCGTCGACCAGCTGTTCGCGCTCGTCCGGGGGATCGTGGCGGCGGGATCGAGCGTGGTCTTCGTCTCCCACGACATCGACGAGGTGCGCGAGATCACCAGCCGCGCCACCATCCTGCGGGACGGCAGGCTGGCCGGCACGGTCGACACGCGCGAGACCCCACGCCAGGACCTGGTGGACCTCATCATCGGCCGGAAGGTGGAGACCTACCGGATCACCCGCGCCCCGACCGGCGACGCGGCGCCGCCCGCGATCCGCGTCCGGAACCTCGCCGGGGCAGGGGTGGCGGACGTGTCCTTCTCCCTGCGTCGGGGTGAGATCCTGGGCCTCGCCGGCCTGATCGGGTCCGGCTTCTCGGACGCGCCGGCGCTGCTGGCCGGGGCCGTCCCGGCCACCTCCGGCAGCATCACCATCGAGGACGTCACCGTTCCGCTGGCGGGCCTGACGCCGCGGGCGGCGCAGGCCGCCGGCATGGCGCTGCTGCCGGCCGATCGGCTCGGGTCCGCCGGCATCGGCAATCTGTCGGTCGCCGACAACATCACGCTGCCGGTGCTGCCGTCCTTCCGTCGCTGGTTCGGGCTCGACCGGCGCGCCATGCTCGCCCGCGCAGGCGCCCTCGGGGCGGAGCACGACGTCCGGCCGAACGTGCCATCGCTGCCGCTGGAGGCGCTGTCCGGGGGCAACCAGCAGAAGGTGCTGCTCGCCAAATGGCTGCAGACCGCGCCGAAGCTGCTGCTGCTCGACGAGCCTACCCAGGGGGTGGACGTCGGGGCGCGGCAGCAGATCTACGCGGCGCTCGACCTCGCAGCCCGCGCGGGCACGTCGGTGGTCGTCGCCAGCACCGACTACGAGCAGCTCTCGCAGATCGCCGGGCGCGTTCTGGTGTTCGCCAAGGGTCGGATCGTCGCCGAACTCGTCGGCGGCGACGTCACGAAGGAGCGTATTGCCGAGGCCTGCTACCGCAGCGCCCCACCCGTCGAGGAGGCCGCCTGATGTCCGCGATCGACCCCGCAGTCCGCAGCCGCGCCGCGAGCCCGGCCGGCGGCGTCTCTCTCAAGGCGAATGCCGAACGTTTCGGCCTCCTGGCCGCCTGGGCCGGCGTCGTGGCGCTGTTCGGGGCGCTCAGCCCGGAGGCCTTTCTGACCTGGATCAACTTCTCGACCATGTTCTCGTCGCAGGCGATCCTGGTGGTTCTGACCCTCGGCCTCATCATTCCGCTGACGGCTGGAGACTTCGACCTTTCCGTCGCCTCCACCATGGTCCTCTCCGCCATGACGGTGGCGGTTCTGAACGCGCTCCACGGCTGGCCGGTCGGCGCCGCTATCGTGGTGGCGTTGGGGCTGGGCTTCCTGATCGGCCTGATCAACGCCGCCTTCGTGCTCTTCTTCCGCATCCACTCGCTGATCGTGACGCTCGGCACCGGCACGTTCATCAACGGCACGGTCCTGTGGATCTCCGGCTCCCAGACCGTCGGCGGCGTGTCAATGGCGCTGGTGGACTGGGTGATCGTCCAGCGGGTGTTCGGCATCTCCCTGTCCTTCTACTACGCGGTGATCCTCTGTGCCGCGCTCTGGTACTTTTTGGAATACACCTCGCCGGGCCGCAGGCTGCTGTTCGTCGGGCGGGGGCGGGAGGTGGCGCGCCTCTCGGGCATCGCCGTCGACCGGGTGCGGCTCCTCTCCTTCATCGGCTCCGGCGTGATCGCGGCCTTCGCGGGCGTGCTCTACGCCGGCACGACCGGTTCGGCCGATCCGCTCTCCGGGCTCACCTACCTGTTGCCGGCCTTCGCGGCCGCCTTCCTCGGCGCCACCTCGATCGTGCCGGGGCGGTTCAACCCGTGGGGGTCCTTCGTCGCGGTCTACTTCCTCGTGTCCGGCATCACCGGCCTCACCATCCTTGGCGTCGACACCTTCGTCCAGAACCTCTTCTACGGCGGCGGCCTGGTGATCGCCGTCGCCCTCAGCCAGCTGGTCCGCAAGCGCCAGCCGCAGAACTTCTCCTGAACCACGGAGCGCCAGACCATGGATCCCCGCCTCATCGCCGCCTGGACGGAAGCCATGTCCGCACTGCTCGGGCCCGCCGGCCCCGCCGAGGATGCCGGCCTCATGGCGGCGCAGCTCGATCGCGCGTCCGGCATCCTGGCCCGTCCGCCGGTCCCGACCGGATCGCTGTTCGAGCGCGAGCCGTCGAGCCACGCCGCCGCGCTCCTGCGCCTCGCGCCGGGGAGGCCCTCGTGACCGACCTCTGCAGCCTGACGCTCCTGGAGGCCGCCGCGGCGATCCGGGAGCGGCGCGTCTCCTCCGTCGAGCTCACGGCCGCGTGCCTCGCCCGCGCCGAGGATTGGCAGCCCGTCGCCAACGCCTTCATCGCCATCGAGGCCGAGACCGCCCTCGCGACGGCGGCAAGAGCAGACGCCGCGCTCGCGGCGGGCGAACCGGTCGGACCTTTCCACGGCGTGCCGCTCGCTCACAAGGACATGCTCTACCGTCCGGGCCGCGTCACCGGATGCGGATCGAGGATTCGTGCGGCGTCCGTGGAAAGCACCACCGCGACCGTGCTCGCCCGTCTCGACGCCGCCGGCGCGGTGGACCTCGGCCGCCTCAACATGTCGGAGTTCGCCCTCGGGCCGACCGGCCTCAACCACCACCACGGTCGGGCGCGCAATCCGTGGGATCCCGCCGTCGTGACCGGCGGATCCTCGTCCGGCTCCGGCGCGGCGGTGGCCGCCGGGCTTGCGTTCGGGGCGATCGGGTCGGACACCGGCGGATCCATCCGGCTGCCGGCGGCGCTCTGCGGCATCGCCGGCCTGAAGCCCACGCAGGGGCGCGTCAGCCGCTACGGCGCCATGCCGCTGTCCTTTTCGCAGGACTGCCTCGGCCCCATGGCGCCGACGGTCGCCGACGTCGCGGCCTTCTACGGGGTGATCGCGGGGGCGGACCCACTCGACCCCACGTCGGCGGCTGTGCCCGTGGATGCGCCCGCGCCGCGCGAGCGGCTCGACGGCGTCACCGTCGGCGTCTCCAGCGGCTGGCTGCAGGATCTCGACGCCGAGACCGCCGCGGCGCACGAGGAGGCGCACCGCGCGCTGCGGGATCTCGGCGCGTCGCTGGTGGATGTGCAACTGCCAGATCCGTTGGATCTCGGCGAGTTCTCCAACATCGTCGCCATGACGGAAGCCGCCGCCATCCACGGCGACTGGATCCGCGAGCGGCCGGGAGACTACGGCCCCCAGGTGCTGGCGCGCCTCCGGCAGGGGATGGTCATCCCGGGCGCGCTCTATCTGCGCGCCATCGCCATGCGGGCGCCGCTTCTCGAGCGGGTCGTCGCGGCTTACGGCAAGGCGGATGCGCTCGTCTTGCCGGTCGTGCCGTTCGTGCCGCCGACGAGCGCCGACATGGACGGCGCCGCCGGCGCCGCCGGTGTGGCCGGCGCCGCCGCCATCCCGCAGATGGTCGCCGCCATGGCCCGCTACACGCGGCCGATCTCCTACCTGGGCCTCCCGTCGCTCGCGCAGCCGATCGGTCGGTCCCAGTCCGGCCTGCCGATCGCCATGCAGACGGTCGGCCGGCCGTTCGCCGAGGCCGCCATCCTGTCGGTCGGCATGGCGTACGAGGTCGCCACGGGCCAGGCGCGCCGCGCGCTGCCCTCCAAACCCGACTTGGCGGCGACGGCCGCCTGACGCCCGGTTGCGGGCGGCCGGAAACGCGAACGGGGCGGGCGCCTGGCGGTGCCGCCCCGTCCGTCATTGCGGCCTCGGTGCCGCTGTCACTGGAAGTGCGGCGCGCGCAGCTTCTGGCTGGAGTAGTAGAGGCCTGTGCGGGTGTCGCCGGTGGACTTGCGGGCGTTCGCGTTCTCGAACGTCTCCTTGGCCTTCCGGTAGTCCCTGGTGTTGTAGTAGGCCCAGCCGCGCAGCACCGCGAGGTCCGTCGTCTCGCGGCCGCTCGCCTTCAGCTTGTCCAGAACCGCGATGGCCTCCCGGTAGCGCTTGCCCTCGTAGAGCGCGACGGCCTCGCGGGCGAGCGACCCGCCGCCGCTCTTCTTGCGGTTCACCGCCACCTTCACGGTACCGTCGCCGGCCGCCACCTGCGCGGTGGCGTTGGAGGTGCGCAGCGCCTCGACGGCCGCGTACTTCGGCGCGTAGGTCTCCACCAGCGATGCGAACCGCTTCTTGTCGCCGAGCCGCTGGGCGGTGAGCACGAGGCCGAGAACGCCCTCGCCGGTCTCCTCCCAGGCGACCGATTTCTCGAACCACGGCGCCGCCACCTTGAACTCGCCCCTGTTGAACAGGTACCAGCCGGCCGACTGCGCCCCGAGCGGCGACTTCAGCTCGTCCACCACCGTCTGGAAGGCGGCGAACCGCGCGGCGGGATAGTCTTCCGTCACCGTGTCGGTCAGCGTGGCGGAGACGATCTCCACGTAGACCTTGGCGATCTCCGGCGCCTTGGCGCGGTTGTCGTAGGCCATCGCCTCGGCGGCCGCCGTGTCGCCCTTGTTGCGGACCGCCAGGATGAGGCCCTCGGTCGCCTTGGCGTCGTCGCCGAAGCCGAGCGCGGTCCGGAACCAGGTCTCGGCGCCGGCGAAATCCTTCTTGGCGTAGTGGTACCAGCCGAGCAGGGTGGCGTCGCCGATGGACTTCTTCATCTTGGCTTCCGACCCGATCCGGGCGAGGTCGCCCGGTTCGGCGGAGGCCACGTCGGCCCGGCCGATCGCCTCGCCGATGCGGCGGCGGGCGAAGTCGAGAAGCACCGGTTCGAACTCGTTGGTGCCGTCGAACCGGATCTGGCCGCGGGCGAGCAGGTTGCGCAGCGCCGCCTCCGGCAGCAGCTCGCTCGCCTTCTGCACGGTGGCGAGACGCTCCGGCGCGCCGGGGCAGGACGCAAGCACGTAGTCGTAGGCGCCGTAGGCCCGCTCGGGTTCGCCGGTCTTGGCGAGCGCCTCCGCGACCCGCCACAGCACGTCGATGCGCTCGCAGACGAGGAGGCCCGGGAAGTTCCGGGCGATGGCGACGACGCGCGGGTGGTCGCCGTTGTCGGACGCCTGCACCAGGTAGGCCGTGGCCTGCGCCTCGTCGAGCTTGGTGACGAGTTCCGCCGGCGGCACGAAGCCGGGCTTGGTCGCCTTCAGCTGCTCCAGGGCGATGCGCATCTCGTCGTAGCGCCCGGCGGAGAACAGCGCCCACAGCGGCGCGAGGTCCACATCCACGCGGTTGGACGCGGTGAAGAGGTCCTCCGGCGGCTGCCAGTCCGGGTGGAGCGCGCGCAGGCGCCGGATCTCGGCGGCGACGCGGGCGACGTCGTTCTTCGACGCATAGTAGCGAAGAGCCGACTCGTCGATCGCGGGCTTCTCGGGCGCCGCGGCGGCCGCGGCCCCCGCGGGAGCGGCCGGCGCGAGCACGAACGGCTGGGCCGGCGCGCCGGGCTGGACCGCCGGCGCGGCCGGGGCTGCCGGCGCGAGCACGAAGGGCTGGGCCGGCGCGGCCGGCGCGGTCTGCGGGGCGGCCGGGTCGAACGCGGGCGCGGCGGTCATTCCGGACCAGCCCTGGGCGACCGCGCCGAGCGGCAGGATGGCGGCGAGAGCGACACCGCCGGCGAGGAGATACTTCACAGACATGCCAGGTGACCCTCTTTGATGCTGATCAGGGCAAGCAGCCCCAGCGCAGCGGGGTAGTAGAATGTGTCGTCGATCGCGAGGAGCCGGGGGTCCACGCGGGTCTGGTTGACGATGCAGTCGGTCAGGGAGGCGACCAGCTTGAAGCCGCCGCCGCCGAGGGTGTCGTGCGCCGCCCCGGTGGTGACGTCGATCACGAAGGGGCCGAGGTCGTCGGCCGCGTTCCATTGCCCGGCATAGGGCAGGAACTCCGCCCGCACCGCCTTGGCGTCGAGGGCGAGGTAGAGCGGGATGCGGGCGTTGTTGTAGCCGAACACCGGATCGAACCCCGCCGCCGGCACCGGATCCGGCCCGGCCAGCGACAGCCAGTCCGGCGGCAGCCGGAGCGGGCCGACGCGGCCGACCTGCAGGAGGTGCCGTCCGGCCCGGTTCACGGCGGCCCAGTCGAGATCGGGCGTCAGGGCCGCCAAGGCGTCGAGCGCCGGGAAGATCCAGTAGGAGAGATTCACGACGGGACCGTCATCCCGGTCGT
This sequence comes from Chthonobacter rhizosphaerae, assembly GCF_013839525.1. Lineage (GTDB taxonomy): Bacteria > Pseudomonadota > Alphaproteobacteria > Rhizobiales > Pleomorphomonadaceae > Chthonobacter > Chthonobacter rhizosphaerae. The sequence goes on along the minus strand of NZ_JACDIS010000006.1, from coordinate 177,708 downwards.
CCGCCGAAAACCCCACCTTGCCCGGCAGGAGGATGCGCCCGAACGGCATCTCCACCGTCAGCTCGGTGTAGATCGCCCGGGCGATCCGCGCCGCCTCGTCCCGATAGCCGGTCTCCTGGAACCGGTCCGCCGCGAGAGCGAGGGCCCATGAGATCAGCAGGTCGCCGTCCGTGGCGTTGTTCGGATCCGTTACGTGCGGCGAGGCCTTCGGGTCCCACTTCCACGCGGCGAACGGCCCGCCGCCCGCCATCAGCTCGGCCCGTGTCCAGGCCCAGATCCGGTCGAAGGTGGCGCGGTCGCCCATCCGGGCGGCGAGCACCATGGCGTAGCCCTGGCCTTCCGAGTGGGAGATGGACCCGTTCGCGTTGTCGATCACCCGCCCGGTCGCGTCCACATGCCGGCTCTTGAACCGCAGCCACAACGCCTCGATCTGCTCGCCCAGCAGCACGGCCTGGTCGGGCGTCTCGACGGTCGGGACCGGGTTCGATCGCGGCAGCGGGGGCATGTAGACGAAACTCGGCGTCGGGACCTTGGGTGCGGACGGCGCCGGCTCCGGGTCCGACCTGGTAACGAACACGAAATTGGCCGGCCCTGGAGGATGAGGTGGGGCATCGGTGGGCGTCTCCAGGGCCGGAGGGGTCCTGGAGAAGACAAAGTTTTCGCCCTCCGCGGCCGTCACCATGCCGCCGACGGCCGCCGCGGCCGCCAGAACGACGAGGGATCGGGTGTGGCGGGCCATCGTCACTCCTTGGCGCCGTTCAGCCGCGCTAGTGCGAACGCGATGGCTCCGAGAAGCGCGCTGACGGCCACCACCAGGGCCATGTAGAGCCCGGCCTTGTTCGACAGCCAGCCGGCGAGCGTCAGCCGGGCGTTGCCGATCGTCAGCTCCTGGGTGGCGAACACGACCTGCGTGCCGGTCACGGCCGCTTCGGTCTCGATCCCGTCGGCCCGGCTGATCATCCGCTGACCGTAGGCCCGGTCCCAGCCGTCCTGGCCGGCGAACCGCGCCATGCCGGTGGCGAGCGATGCCTCGTCGAGCGCGGATACCACCGTCCAGGTGGTCGGCCGCAGGCCCACCTTGTAGAGCGCCTCCCACGCGGGGACGCCCGGCGGCAGGGCCGCGGCCTGGGCGATCACCAGGTCGCCCGCCCCGAGCGGTGCGGTCGGGACGGCCGCCGGCCGGCCGAAGGTTCGTTCGGCGAGGCGGACGAAATAGTGGTGGACGTCGATCGTCGGCATGCGCCAGGTGCGCGGGTCCACCGCGGACACGAGCGAGGTGGGCAGCCATCCGTCCCCGTCATCCGCGGCGGGCGCCGTGAACGGGTTCAGGGTCTGCCGCACCTGGGGCGCCGGGGCGACCGGCTGCGCGGCGGGCTGGTTCGCAGGCCGGGCGACCGCCTCCCGCACGGGCGCCGGCGCTGTCGCCATCGCGACGCCATTGAGCCAGGAAGGCAGCGACGGCCGCGGGCCGACCACGATGCCGCCCGTCGCGGCGGCGGCCGGCTGGGCCAGCTTCAGGTCCACCGGAACCGGCTGGCCGAGGTTCACCGCCATGCGCAGCGCCAGGGTGGCGGCGGCGCCGAGCGAAGCGTTGTCGCGGCCCGGCACGTAGAACGGCACCGGATCGGACCCCTTCACGTAAGGGAAGCCGTAGGCGACCGCGGAGCTCATCTCCGGCAGGCTGCCGGTCCGGGCGAGCGTCGGGAACTCCAGGCTGGTGGTGTCGAGAAGGGCGAAGCGCGGGGATCCCGAGCCCGTGGTCCGGGTCGCGGGATCGCAGACGAGATCGTCGCTCGTGCGGGTGATCGCCTCGAACGACACGGCGTTGATGCCCGGGTGGAACAGCGTGAGCGGCATCCGCAGTTCCTGCTGGACGAAGCTGTCGCCGTCGCCGTCGGCCATGCGCAGCGTCACCGCCACGCGGCCGTTGACGCGCACGACCAGTTCGCTGTCGCGGGTGAGGCCCGGCGAATAGCCGCCCTCCAGCTTCAGCTTGACGGTGCCGTAGCCGGAGGCGAAGAAGTCGGGCGGCAGCGCCACGCGCACGTCGTCGGAGAACCGCCGGCCGGCGAAGGTGACGCTCTCGAAGCCGAGGTCGGCGAGCTGCAGCGTCGTCTCGCCGCTGATCGGACGGACGAGGTTCTCACCGAGGGCGATCAGGCCGTCCGCGGTGCCCTCGGCCTGGCGAGCCCGGCCTTCGTCCGCGATCCGCGACGCGATCGCCTTCAGGTCGCCGGCCGAGTCGGCCACGAAGGCGAGGTCGAGACGGCCCGGCATGTCCTTCGCGGGCACGACCCAGAAGCCCCGCGAGAGCTCGGCGCCGCCGCGGCTGCGCAGCTGCTGCTGGGCGGACGGCGGCACCACGTGCACTTCCGTGCCGGGCGCGCCGGTGGGCGCGTCCACCACGGTGACGGTCGGCTTCCAGGTCCAACCCGCGATGGCGACGGACTGGATGGCCTGCACCATGGCGCCGGTCGTCTCGGCATCCATCCCGGCCGGCACGACCAGCCGGAAGGCCCCGCCGCTGCTGCTGCGCTGAAGCACGGACGGCAGGCTGGCGAGCGTATCGGTCAGCGCCGGCGCGACGCTGTAGACGAAGCCGGTGCTTTGGGCGTCGAGCCGGGTCCAGAGCTCGTACGTCGCCTCCGGCGTGCAATCGACCCGGTGCTGGTTCTCGACCACGAACGCGACGGCGTTGAAGCCCGGCGTCAGAATGCCGGGGGACAGCGGGACGCGGATGTCCTCGCCGATCGCCACGTCCTCGCCGCGCACGCTCGACACCACCTGCCCGTTGACGAGCACGGTGATGGCCGCGCTCTCGGGAAGGTCGGACACGGCGCGCTCGGAGATCCGGACGTTCAGCGCCCGGGCTTCCGCCGCTTCCGACGGGCTCAGGTAGACCGGCAGGTTCAGGCGGTCGTACTCGCCGCGCAGAACCAGTTCATCGGGGGAGGCCGGCAGCGGGCGGATCACCACCGGCTTCTCGGCCACCACGGCCGAGGGCGGCGACAGGGGGTCGAACACGCCCGGAAGATCCTGGGCGAGGGCTGCGGCCGGCACCATCGCGGCGAGGCCGACGGCCGCCAGACGGGACACGGACGCGCGAAGGATAGAACGCATCGGCGATAGTCCTTTCAACGAGAGGCGGGGGCAGGGGATCAGTTGGTCGCCTTGGCGGCCTTCTCCGGGGCTCCCTGGTCCGACGTCTCGGGATTGCGGTGGAAGAGCGCGTAGGACATGCCCCGGGCGGTCTGCCCGGCGGACCACGCGATCACGCGGATCAGGAAGAGCGGCATGAAGCGGCGGATGCGGCGCTTCAAACGGCTGTTGCCGAGCGGATCGAGGTCCGCATAGAGGAGCGCGGCCACGAGCCGGAAGCGGTCCTGCCCGGTGCCGGCGAACTTCAGGCCGTAGTAGCGGCCCGACTGGGTGCGCCCGGCGTTGGCGACGTAGACCGACACCTCGATCACCTCGGCCGGCTGGCCGACGCGGGCCTCCACCGGCACCCGCAGCAGGGCCTGCCGACCGGTACCGAAGCCCGACGGCACGGTGTCGTTCGGGCGGATCTTGAGGCCGCCCGACGAGACGTCCGTGACCACGACCGGCAGGGCGACGCCGTCGTAGAGGAGTTCCGCCGCATGCTTGGAGCCGCTGACGCGGGGCATGCGCCGGCGCTCGCGCCGCTCGGACACCACGCCAAGGGCGAGGCCCGCGATCACGAGGTTGAGGAAGTTCCACACGCCCACGATCAGGATCAGGCCGCGGGTGTCCGGCTCGGTGACATAGCGGCCGATGGTGACCACGAGGCCGAGGAGGAGCACGCCGAAGATGACGTAGTAGGGCAGGGACAGTTCGGAGAGATAGTTCTTCTCCACCGAGATGCCCTTGTCGGTCACGTTGAACTTCGGACGGCGCGGGTTGAAGATGACGGTCCACACCGCCGGGAACAGCCGCACGGACTGCACGTACTCATAGAGTTCCGAGATCAGCGGCCAGCGCACGCGGCCATAGAGGTGGCTCTGCATCAGCAGCAGCGCGCCCATGTAGATCACCGTGTAGGCGAAGAACTCCTCCAGGGTCGCCTTGTAGATCTGCATGTCCAGGAACAGGAACAGCAGCGGGGCGATCAGGAACACCGCGCGCGGCAGCGGGAACATCCAGAAGAGCGACGACGACAGATAGCAGATGCGCTGCGCCAGCGTGAGGCCCGGGCGGAACACCGGGTTCTTCAGGAGCAGGATCTGGATCATGCCGCGGCACCAGCGCGAGCGCTGACCGATGAAGGACGCGAAGGTCTCCGGCTGCAGGCCGGCGATCATCGGCTTGTCCACGTAGACGCTGTTCCAGCCGCGCGAATGGAGGTCGAGCGCGGTCTCGCAGTCCTCGGTGATCGACACGCCGGAGAAGCCGCCCACTTCCTCCAGGGCCTCGCGACGGAGCACCGCCGCCGAGCCGCAGAAGAAGGCCGCGTTCCAGTTGTCGAGGCCCTTCTGGATGACGCCGTAGAACATCTCGTTCTCGGACGGCATGGACGAGAAGGTGTCGAGGTTGCGCTCGATCGGGTCCGGGTTGAGGAAGAAGTGCGGCGTCTGGACCAGGAAGAGGCGCGAGTCCTTGCTGAAGTAGCCGACGGTCTCCTCCAGGAAGTCCTGCGACGGCGCGTGGTCCGCGTCGAACACCACCACGAGCTCGCCCTTGGAGACGCCGAGGCCGCCGTTGAGGTTGCCGGCCTTGGCGTGCACGTTCCGCTCGCGGGCGTGGTAGATGACGCCCAGATCGGCGCAAGCACGCGAGAAGACCTCCCGGCGCTTGCGGGCGGTCGCGGCGACCTCCTCGTCCTCGGACTCGCAGCGCTGGTCGGTGCCGCCGTCGTCCAGGAGGTAGACGGTCAGCTTGCCGTCCGGGTAGCGCATGGCCTTCGCGGCGGCGAGGGTGGCCGCGACGATCTCCAGGTCCTCGTTGTAGGTCGGCACGAACACGTCGACCGTCGGCGCCTGGTCGGCCGGCAGACGGGGCGCTGGCTTCCGGTCCACGGGCCGGGCGACGGCGAACAGGCCGAGCAGCATGGTGATGAAGCAGAAGAGCTCCGCCCCGAACACCATCAGCGAGGCGCCGAAGTTCAGCGCCTCGTTGGTCGGCGGCAGCGTGCTCGTGGCGCGCCACACGATGTAGCGGACGACGAGCGCGAGGCCGATCGTGAGAAACACGATGCGACCGGCGTGCTTCAGCCCGAGCCGATCGATGACGATCATGGTCGCGAGGCCGGCTATCCCGAGCACGACCTGCGCGTCGGGGCCGACCGGCAAGGACAGCAACAACAAATAGAGGCCGAAGGACGCTACCCCGGCAAAGTATAGGACTGCACGCATGTGAACCCTCGTACTAGTCGACATGCAACAGCGGATAGCATCAGTGGCCAGTACTACGTGTAAACGGTCATGGTTTACAGGATCTGGACGCACCCGGCGGGCACCATGCCTCTACGGCAAGAGCTGCCCGGTTTCTGTGCAAGGCTCACGTCGCGAGTAAGGGTAACCGCACAAGACATGCGCAAAAGAGCGGTAAAGATAGCGAAATCGCCGCCACCGGCCGGAACATTGGCGCGCCGGAAGGTTCCTCGGCCACAGCGGATGGCAGCGAAGTTCGTAATGCGGTGGTTAATCGAATATTGCGCGGAAACCTGGAAAATCAGGGAAGATCGCAGGAAGACTTTATCAGTTAGGAAGAACTGCATAGGTCTGGCGGCGTGACCGGCCGTGTTGCCCCGGACCACCCGTCACGGGCCTCGGCTCCGCCGACACCGAAACCCGAAGCCAGTCTCGGCCGCCGCGCCGCAAGGACGCCGGCCGGGTCACCCCCGGCCAAGTCGTGCGTGTGATGAGGTCGGGCGCCGGGAGGCGTCCTGTTGGCGACCTTCCGTCAGGGGCAGGGCGGCCTCGGCCGGCGCTCAGTGGTCCGCGACGCCCGCCACCCACTCGTATCGCATGGACGACGGCCGGCTGGAGCCACCGCCCGCGATCGTGTCGCACGTGCCGAGAAGGTCGGCGGCATAGGCGCGGGACGCGTCCTCCACCATCGGCCCGGTGATGGCGTTCTTCCAGATGGCCAGTGCGCCGAACGACACGAACGCCAGCGCGAGGGCTATCCAGAACTCGACCCCCTCGAACAGGAAGTACCGGTGCACCAACCAGCCGTTGATGGCGACGCCCGCCACCGCCATGATGATGCCGATCGGCTTCAACGCGAGAAGGTTGAGCCGCTGCAGGTAGTCGGACCGCCGGGCCGCGAGGTCGGGAAACTCCGAAAGGCTCCTCGTCCGCCGCATCAGCCACTCGGCCGCCTCCTGGTAGGCCCGGTCCGCCTGCACGGTGCCGGCCGCTTCCACCTGCGGGCTCGGCAGCCGGAACCCGCGCGCCGTCAGCACCGCATGGAAGCGGGCCTTGGTCTGGGCGTCCAGGGTCTCGTCCCGATGGCGCAGCAGGATCGCCGTATAGCGCTCGGCCGCCGTCTTCGGCGCTTCCATCTGGATGTCGGGCGCGCGTTCCTCGGCCATCCGGCCGAGCAGGAAGATCAGCCCGGCGATGAGGACCGCCACGGGCGGAAGCCCGAACACGCTGAAGATGGCCGGCAGCCAGACCGCCGCCGTGACGATCATCGGCGCAAGGGCCAGAAACGCGGGCTGCCACACGGCGTGCCATTGCAGTTGCGCGGACCGGACGGTCTCGGACAAGGACGCCATTGCACACCTCGTCGTCGCCGGTCGACGCACCGCCGCCACGGCCGCGCGACTGCGCGACCGGGTCGCGTCGAACCGGTGAGTTATGATTAACAGAATATATACTGGGCCTGCTTCCGGGTCCGATCAAGCCGTAACCGACAGAACACCGCCCGCATGGTTAACGGCCGCAGGTTTGCGCCTCGCGCATGGCCGCGGCCGACACCTTTCAGGGCGACGTGCGCGCCTGGTCCCGGGTCGCCATCTCCACCCGCGGCGAACGCGGGGCCGGATGACCGAATCCCAGCCGACGGCCGTCCAGGCGGCGGGCGAACGGCTGGCGCATCAGCGCCGCGCCGGCATCCACGGCGATCGCGCTGGGCAGGGCGTCGCGCAGCGGCACGCCGGACCTCGCCACCGCCACGGCGAAGACCGCCAGCGTGACGATCACGCACGAGATCAGGTAGCCCGGCACGCCGCCGTCCGCATGCAGCCACAGGGCGGCCGCCGTGTAGGTCAGCACGATGCTCGCCGCGAAGGCGTCGAGCGACTGCCGGCCGAGGAGGGCGACGGGGCGCAGCCAGTCCAGTCGCGCGCCTCGGGGCACGAAGGAGAGCGCGGCCAGCACCGTGGCGAACACCAGCGCGTTGTGAACGAGCCGGAGCGGCTGGAGATTGCCCTTGTCCGTCAGCGGCAGGGCCGGCATCAGCCCGGCGACCTCGAGCCGGGTCACGACGGCCGCCGCCGCGAAGGCCGCGAACGTCGCGTAGGCGCGGCGCGGCCGGGCCGCGAACCAGTCGAACGCCCGTCCGTGCAGCCGCCGGTGGCCGAGCGCCATGCCGAGGAAGAACAGCGCCTGCCAGGCGAACACGTTGAAGTGCCAGTCGAACCGGTGGAACGGAAACACCTGCGCGCCGCCGAGGGTCACCATCTGGGCGGCGACGTAGACCGTCAGGCTGACGGCCGCGAACACGCCCGGCGCCTTCACCAGCAGCATCATCATCGGCACGGCCAGGGCGAGGAGCACCGAGTAGAGCGGCAGCACGTCCAGGAAGGCCGGCGGAGCGAACAGGATCAGCGGGCGGATCAGCGGCTTCAGCCCCTCCGCCTCGAACAGATAGATGAAGCGCGACGCCTCGTGCAGACCAACGGGCGCGGCCGCCACGACGATCGCCGAACAGCCATAGACGAACAGGTTGATGAGATAGAGCTTCCAGGCGCGCTGCAGCACCACGCCGCCCGCCCCGGGCCGGCCCACGTAGACGAGGCCGACCATATAGCCGGACAGAGCGACGAAGATCTCCGCCGCAGACGAATAGCCGAGATCCGTCAGGGATGGAATGTAGAACGGCAGGTCGTCTAGGTGAAGAAACAGCCCGCTGATATGGTTGACGGTTATGGCAACAATAGCCAAACCCCGGACAACGTCCAGGCGTTCGTCTCGCATGACGCATTACTCCGATCGGCCGATACTCCGCTTGCGCGGCACAGGTCGACACTGGGCGAGGACGATTCCGCCCGGCACTGTTGCTTGGGCGGCACACACAAGCCCAGAGTGGCAGCGGGTGGTTAACTGGCGCCTAACAAGGCCGCCAAAGGGCGTCCGCGTAGTAATCTTAATAGAATCAGCACTGTCGCTGCAACCGCGCTCTTCCTTCACGGGCATTGGTTCCTGTCCGAATTTCTTGCACGAGAGTGCGGTATCCTTGGATGGATGCGCGCCATTCTGCAGTCGCTGTCGCCATGTTCCGCCGTCGCGCGTGCCCCCAGCGCGGCACTCCGTCGCGCGAAAGCTGCAAAACCAGCGCGCGCGGTGAACGCCGCATCCTGTGCGGCGGGAACGATTTTGCCCCGGATCCTGCGCGAATGAGAATTCCGCCCCTGGAGATCGGGGCGCGCTCCGCGCATTCTGCGTCCCCGGCGGGCTCCCGGGAGGAGGTCCCGCCAGACCCGAGACGGGTCGTCCATTCGCCGTCCCTGCGACGCGCCAATCTGGCGGCCGCCGCAGGAGTGTTGCGCCAGACGAGAGAGCCGACCATGGCCGAAGATCACAACGCGCCCGCCGCCCGCCACCCCGAGACGCTCGCGCTGCACGGGGGCAGCTATCGATCGGACCCGGCCACCGGGGCCGTCGCCGTGCCGATCTACCAGACCACGTCCTACCAGTTCCAGGATGCCGACCACGCCGCCCGGCTGTTCGCCCTGCAGGAGCTGGGCAACATCTACACCCGCATCATGAACCCGACGGTGGACGTGCTGGAGCAGCGCGTCGCGGCGCTGGAGGGCGGCGTGGCCGCGCTCGCGCTCGCCTCGGGCCAGGCGGCCTCCACCTTCTCGATCCTCAACGTCGCGGAGGCGGGCGACAACTTCGTGTCGTCCACCGATCTCTACGGCGGCACCTGGACGCTCTTCGCCGCCACCTTCAAGCAGTTCGGCATCGAGGCCCGCTTCGTGGACCCGTCCGACCCGGAGAACTTCCGCCGGGCGACCGACGGGCGCACGCGGGCCTATTTCGCCGAGACCCTGCCAAACCCGAAGCTCAACGTCTTCCCGGTCGCCGAGGTGGCCCGCATCGGGCGCGAACTCGGCGTTCCGCTGATCGTGGACAACACCGCCGCGCCGATCACCGCCCGCCCGCTCGACCACGGCGCCGCCGTGGTGGTGCACTCGACCACCAAGTACATCGGCGGCCATGGCACCTCCATCGGCGGCATGCTGGTGGACGGCGGCAACTTCCCGTGGGACCGGCACGCGGAGCGCTTCCCGCTCCTCAACCAGCCGGACAGCACCTACCACGGCGCGGTCTGGACCGAGGCCGCCAAGCCGCTCGGCCCGATCGCCTACGTGCTCCGGGCGCGCGTCCGCCTGCTGCGGGACCTCGGCGCGGCCATCTCGCCGTTCAACGCCTTCCAGATCATCCAGGGCCTGGAGACGCTGCCGCTGCGCATCCGCCAGCACAACGCCAACGCGCTCGCCGTGGCGGACTTCCTGTCCACCCACCCGAAAGTCACGAAGGTCATTCACCCGAGCCGGCAGGAGGGCGAGATGCGCCGCCGCGCCGACGCGCTCTTCAAGGGCGGCTACGGCGCGCTTCTCGGCTTCGAACTCTCCGGCGGCCGCGATGCCGGCCGGCGCTTCATCGACGCCCTGCAGCTGCTCTACCACGTGGCCAACATCGGCGACGCCCGGTCGCTCGCCATCCATCCGGCCTCGACCACCCACTCCCAGCTGACCGCCGAGGAACAGGCCGCCACGGGCGTCACGCCGGGCTACGTCCGCCTGTCGATCGGCATCGAGCATCCGGACGACATCATCGCCGATCTCGCCCAGGCCCTCGACAAGGCCTGACGATCCGGCAGGGCGGGGCGCATCCGCGCGGGTGCGCCCCGCCCCGCCGCTGCAACACGCCGTCAATAGATGTCCCAGAGGCCCGGGGTGGCGATCTCCACCAGATGGTTGTCCGGGTCGCGGAAGTAGAGGCTGACGCCGCCCTTCGGCCAGTGCGTCCGCCCCTCGATCGGCACGCCCGTCTCGTCCAGGTAGCGCTCCCACGCCTCCAGGTCGTCCCGCGCGATGGCGAGGGCGAAGTGAAGCGGCCCGGACCCGTCGTGCGGCGGAATGGAGCCGCCCGGCGTGTCGATCGGCGCAAGGGACTCTCCGCGCCGGAACAGCAGCAGAACCGACCGGCCGCCCACGTCGAGCGCCGCCATGCGGTCGTCGCCGAAGATGTGACGGAGGCCGAGCGTGCCCTCGTAGAAGGCCCGCGCCCTGTCGAGGTCGTCCACGTAGAGGCCGGTCTCCACGACCGCGTTCAATTTCGGCGCCGCCATGCCCCGTCTCCCGATCCCCGTCAGCGCTTCTTCAGCGCCTCGGGCTTGTGCGCGGCCAGCTTGCCGGATTTGTCGCTCTTCACGATGTATTCCGGATTGTCCTTGGACGCGCTCACCGTGTGCGACTTGATCTTCGTCGGCGTTGTCTGCTTGCGCACCACGGTCCCGACGCTGTGTCCGCCGGAGGAGTCCCACTCCACCTTGTCGCCGGCCTTCAGTTCCTTGGTCATGTCCAGGGTCCTCGCGCTCTGTCGGCTGCCGTGTCCCGTCCGGGGGGCGAACGGCGAAGGGCGGCCGGCCGTTCCGTCACGCGCCGCCGTCGTCGGCGGTCTCCAGCACGCCGGCCTCCTCGGCCGCGAGGGCGGGCGTATCGGCGGCGTGGAGGCCGAACCGGGCCGCCACGTCCGGCGCGTAGCGCAGGAGGTCCGGCCGCAGGCGGATCAGCGCTAGGTCCTTGGCCTTCGCCTCCAGCATCACGTCGAAGGTCAGGCCCTCGGCGAGCCGCATGAAGCCGATGAACTCGAACGGGTGGCAGAAGTCCGCATGCCCGGTCCAGACCGGCGCCACCAGAGAGGTGGTCACCTTCCGGGTCTTCGGGTCCTTGCGCTTCAGTTCGCGCAGCTCCGTGCGCGGCGAGGAGAAGTGAACCTTGGGCCGGACGCCCGCCGGCCAGGTGGCCAGCATGCGCGACAGCGTCTCCTTCATGTCCAGCCCGTCGGGGTTCAGGCACCAGAAGTGCTGGTGGTCGAAGATCAGCGGCACGCCCGTGTGCTCGTGGATCCAGAGCGTGTCGGACGCACTGAACCGGATGTCGTCGTGCTCCAGCACCAGGCGGCGGCGGACCGGCTCCGGCAGGGTCGCCCAGGTCTCCACCCACCGGGCGTTGCTCGCCGCCCGGTCGCCGTAGGTGCCGCCCACGTGGATGACGAGCACGGCCTCGGGCCCGAGACCCATGGCGTCCAGCATCTCCGCCTGGGAGGTCAGGTCCCAGACGCTCTTCGCCACCAGGTCCGGATCCGGGCTGTTCAGCACCACGAACTGCGACGGATGGAAGGACAGGCGGATGTCGAGGTCGCGCGCCTTCCGGCCGATGGCGGCGAGCTCCGCCGCGCTCTCGGCCACCATGCCGTGGAACTGCGGCATGTCCGGGTGGGTGGCGTAGGGCGCCAGGTCCGACGACATCCGGTACATGGAGATCCGGTGCTTCGCCAGGTGGTCCAGGATGGCGTCCAGATACTCCAGCGACGTCCTCAGGTGCGGGCCGTTGGACCAGCGCCGGGTGTCGTTGGACTTCAGATCGGGCCGCGCCATCACCTTGACCGGGAACCCTATCCGCAGCGGCGCGGCCTCCATGACGTCTCCCACGGGCTGAGGTGCGCCCCGCCCCGTCCCGGCCGGCAGCCGGGGAGGGCGGGGGCGCCGTCTTTCACGTGGTGGGCGAACGCGCCCCGCCGGGAGGCGTTCCAAGGCGGCCGGACGGGTCGCCCGTCCGGCCGTCGGCCGCTTCAGATGTCCTCGCCCATGTCGAACCCGCCGTCGTCGAGGCCCGGGTCGGAGTAGTCGGCCTCCTGGAAGCCTGCCGTGTCGGCCGCGCCCGCGTCGGCCCCGCTGTCCGCGGCCGTGTCGGCGCCCGCGTTGGCCCCGTCACCCGTATCGGCGGCGGCGGTTTCCGTGCCGTCGTTGCCGTCGAACATGTCGGCCAGCATGTTGCCGAGGAGGACGCCGCCCGCGACGCCCATCGCGGTCTGGGCCGCGCCCGCCAGGAAGCCGCCGCCGCCGAAGCCGCCCCCGAAGCCCGAGCGCTGGCCGACGGTCGGCACGCTGGTGCGACCTCCGTGGCCGCCGTAGCCGTCGTCGTGGATCGGCCGCGACGGCGCGCGCGGCTGGCCGCCCCAGGCGCCGGAGAAGGTGCCGGGCCGCGGCGCGTCCGAGGTGGCCGCCGGCTTGCGCTCCAGCTCGGCGATCCGCGCCTGCGCGGCCTCCAGGGCCTTCTCCTGCATGATGATGGTCTGCGCCATGTAGTAGGGCGCCCCCGGCTCGGCGTCGATCTCCTGCCGGATGAAGGCCTCCGCCTCCGGATCGCGCGGGCCGGCGCTCGCGCCGACGCGGGACAGCTTCTCGAACAGCCCGCGGATGAGGGTGCGTTCTTCCTGGTTCACGGCCGCCTCCAAGGCACAGGGTTCGCCGGATGCCGAGACGTCGTCGCCCGGTCGGCCGGCAGTCTGATCTCCCAACGCATCAACCGTGTGGCAGTTCGCCCGCGAACAGAATCGAAAGCTCTGCGTTGGAGCGCTTGCGTCGGCGCCGAGGGGGCGCCGTTCCCACAGGATGGTTCCTTGGCTGCAAGCCCGCTTCCCTGGATCCGGGTCATTCCCGGTGTGCCCGCCTTCGAGACCGAGACCGGCGAGCCCTTCATTCCCATCGGCTACAACGACGCCATGAGCTGGGTGGACCTCGCCCCGCTCTACCGGCGCCGCGACATGCCGTCCGTCGCCGCCCACCTGCGCGACCTGCGCAGCCACGGCGTCACCGTGATCCGCATGATGCTGGAGTGCGCGCACGCCCGGCACCGGCTTCTGGAGCGGCCCATCGGCGTGTTCACGCCCAACGTGGTCCGCTTCTGGGACGACATGGTCGCGCTCTGCGAGGAGACGGGCATGCGCCTCCTCCTGACGCCCGTGGACACGTTCTGGACCTGGATCCGCTGGCGCCATCATCCCTACAACCGGCAGAACGGCGGCCCCTTGGAAACTCCCGCCGACCTCCTTCTCGACCGCGAGGTCCGGGCGGCCATCAAGGCCCGGCTGACCTTCGCGGTGGAGCGCTGGGGCGGCAGCGGCGCCGTCTTCGCCTGGGACCTCTGGAACGAGATCCACCCCGCCCAGGCCCGCGACAGCGCCGAGGTCTTTCCCGAGTTCATCGCAGACCTGTCGGCCCACGTGCGCTCGCTGGAGACGCGCCTCTACGGCCGCTCCCACCCGCAGACCGTCTCGCTGTTCGGCCCGGAACTGCGCTGGCGGTCGCACATGCCCCTGCGCGAGCCGATCTTCCGCCACCCCGATCTCGATTTCGCGTCCATCCACATCTACCAGGAAGGCACCATCGACGACCCGTCGAACACGGTCGACGCCGCCCTCGCCATGGCGGCGATCACCGCCGACTCGGTCGCCGAGACTGCCGCGGGACGACCCTTCCTCGACACCGAGCACGGCCCCATCCACCGCTTCAAGGACAAGAAGAAGACCCTGCCGGAAGCCTTTGACGACGAATATTTCCGGCACATGCAGTGGGCGCACTTCGCCTCCGGCGGGTGCGGCGGCGGCATGCGCTGGCCGAACCGCAGCCCGCACCGGCTGACCTACGGCATGCGGCGCGCCCAGCGGGCGCTCGCCGCCTTCTGCCGGGAGATCGACTGGCGCGGCTTCCGCCGGACGGTGCTCGACCGGGAGGCGCTCGGCTCCGCGTCCGACTGCGCCGTGTTCGGCATCGGCGACGACCGGCAGGCGGTGGTCTGGCTCCTCAGGCGCGACATCATCGGCCGGGACGGCATGATCGATCGCCGCGTGCCGTCGGTCGCCCGTCCGATCACCGTCCCCGGCCTTCGCGACGGCCGCTACCGCGTGCTCCGCTTCGACACCGCCGAGGGCCACCCCCTGGGCGAATCCGTCGCGGACGCGGAGGGCGGGCGGCTCGCGTTCACCGTGCCCAACCTCCTCGGCGACGTCGCCCTCGCCATCCGGCCGGACGGCTGAACCGCGCCCCGCGGTGCGCCGGCGGGGGCGGCGGACGGTCTCCGCTGGCCGCGGCGCCCGTGCCGGCCGTTCATGGTCACCGACGGGAACAATCGAACCCCTTCGCCGGATAGATGAGCCGGCGAAAAACCGGGCAATGGCCGGGGAGGGTGGTCCGTTCCGGGCCGCCGGCCGCTGTCATGGAAGTGTCATCAAAAGTTCATCGGGCTGTTTCCTCCCCCTCCTAGGACACCGATGCCAACCGCGAGCGTCATCGCCCGCGTGACGAAAAATGACAGGGAGTTGTCCCGTGAAGCTCATCACCACTGCCAGCGCGATCGCGCTCGCCGCCGCGGCCCTGACGGTCGCCTCCGCCGCCCAGGCCCGTGACCAGATCCGCATCGTGGGCTCCTCCACGGTGTTCCCGTACACCCAGGCCGTCGCCGAGCAGTTCGCCAACTCCACCGGCAAGCCGGCCCCGGTCGTCGAGTCCACCGGCACCGGTGGTGGCTTCAAGGCGTTCTGTGGCGGCGTCGGCGTCGATCACCCGGACGTCACCGGCGCATCCCGCGCCATCAAGAAGTCCGAGTTCGAGGCCTGCACGAAGGCCGGCGTCGAGTCGATCACCGAAGTGCTCCTCGGCTACGACGGCCTGTCGATCGCCCACGCCCGCTCCGGCACGTCGGTCAACCTGACCAAGGCCCAGCTCTTCCAGGCGCTCGCCTCGAAGGTCGAGAAGGACGGCCAGATCGTCGACAACCCGTACAAGAAGTGGAGCGAGATCGACCCGTCGCTCCCGGACGTGGCGATCGCCGTGTTCGGCCCGCCGCCGACCTCCGGCACCCGTGACGCCTTCGTCGAGCTCGTCATGCACCCGGGCTGCGACGCGTTCCCGGCCATCAAGGCCCTGGAAGGCGACGCCAAGAAGGAAGTCTGCGAGCGCATGCGCCAGGACGGCCCGTTCATCGAAGCGGGTGAGAACGACAACCTGATCGTCCAGCGCCTCGAGGCCGACCCGACCGCCCTCGGCATCTTCGGCTACTCCTTCCTCTACGAGAACCAGGACAAGCTGGTCGGCACCCCGATCGACGGCGTCGCGCCCTCGACCGAGACCATCGCCGACGGCTCGTACAAGATCTCGCGCCCGCTCTTCATCTACATCAAGAACGCCCACCGCGGCGTGATCCCGGGCCTTGAGGAGTTCGTGACCGAGTACGTCTCCGAGGCGTCCTTCGGCGAAGGCGGCTATCTCGCCGAGCGCGGCCTGATCCCGCTCGACGAAGGCAAGCGCGAGGACGTCCGCCAGGCGGTCGCCTCGTCGACGGCCATGGCCGCGCCGGCGAAGTAAGGGTAGAAGCGACGGCAATCGAGCGGACGGCGCCGACGCGCCGTCCGCGTCCGCCATCGGACGCCCCGGCGTCCACGGCTCGCAGAACTCGGACCCTCGGGGGCGACCTTGATCGGCTACGCTTTCCTTCTCATCCTGGCCTTCTCGGCCGTCGCCTATTTCGTCGGGCGGTCCACCGGTTCCCGTTTCGTCGCGACGGCGGGCGGCAAGGTCCACTCGCTGCCCGGCTACCACGGCGCCTTCGTGGCCCTGTGGGTCGGCCTGCCGGCGCTGCTGCTCCTGCTGCTCTGGGTCAGCTTCCAGGGATCCGCCATCGACCGGATGCTGCTCGCCTCCCTGCCGGAGACGCTCACGGCCGGCAAGTCCGCCTCCGAGATCGACCTTATCGTCTCTGAGATCAAGAACGTCGCCGCCGGCCGCATGTTCTCGCAGCCGTCCGCCGACATCGTCACCGTCGCCGAGCGCCTGCAGGGCTGGCACGCCATCGCCGACTGGGCGATGATCGTGGTCGCCGCCTGTCTGATGATCGTCGGCCTGGTGCTGTCCCGCCGGCTGCTCTCGCCGCGCTTCCGCGCCCGCAACGTGGTGGAGCGGATCATCTCGGGCCTGATGATCGGCTGCTCGGTCATCGCCATCCTGACCACGCTCGGCATCATCGTGTCGCTCATCTACGAGGCGGCCGCCTTCTTCCGCATGGTGCCGTTCACCGAATTCCTGTTCGGCCTGCGCTGGGAGCCGCAGATCGCCCTCCGCCCGGACCAGGTGGCCGGCCAGGGCGCGTTCGGCGCCATCCCGGTCTTCGTCGGCACCCTGCTGATCTCCTTCATCGCGCTCCTGGTGTCGGTGCCGATCGGCCTCTTCACGGCCATCTACCTCGTCGAGTTCGCGGACGAGCGGGTGCGCGCCGTCGTAAAGCCGGTGCTGGAGATCCTGGCCGGCATTCCGACCGTCGTGTTCGGCTTCTTCGCCATCCTGGTGGTCGCGCCGGCGGTGCGGGACTTCTCCAACGTGCTCGGCCTCGCCGCCTCGCCCAACAGCGCGCTCGCGGCGGGTCTCGTCATGGGCATCATGATCATCCCGTTCGTGTCGTCCCTCTCCGACGACGCCATGAAGGCGGTGCCGCGGTCCATGCGCGACGGCTCGCTCGCCCTCGGCGCAACGCCGGCGGAGACCATGACCAAGGTGATCCTGCCCGCGGCCCTGCCGGGCATCGTCGGCGGCATCCTGCTCGCCGCCAGCCGCGCCATCGGCGAGACCATGATCGTCGCCATGGCGGCCGGCCTGATCGCGTCGCTCACCATCAACCCGCTGGACAGCGTGACCACCGTCACCGTTCAGATCGTGACGCTGCTGACCGGCGACACCGAGTTCGACAGTCCGAAGACTCTCGCCGCCTTCGCGCTCGGCCTGGTGCTCTTCCTCGTCACGCTGACGCTCAACATCATCGCCCTCCAGATCGTCCGCCGCTACCGCGAGCAGTACGACTGATCGCCCCGGTCCGAAGGATGACCCTCCCATGACGGAAACGACCTATTCCGGCTCCGACGCGGCGGACCGCGGCAACGACATGGCGGCCCGGCGCAAGCGCCGCGACGCCGCCAACCGGCGCCTCCAGTACTACGGGATCGGCGCGATCTCGTTCGCGATCGGCCTTCTCGCCCTCCTGTTCGCGTCCCTGATCGTCAGCGGCTACACCGCCTTCACGCAGACCCACGTCCGGATCGACTTCCCGATCTCGGCCACCCACGTGAAGCCGGACGCAATCGACCAGGGCAACTACCGCCTCGTCGTCCGCGACGCCCTCGCCGACCTCTTCCCGGACGTCACGTCGCCGGCCGACGTGCGCTCGCTCGGTCAGATCCTGACCAACAACACCCAGTTCTTCGTCCGCGACGCGGTGCTCGCCGACCCGTCGGTGATCGGCCGGTCCGTGACGCTGGAAATCCCCGCGTCCGACCCGTTCGACCAGCTCAACAAGGGCGTCATCGACCGGAACGTGCCGGAGAACCAGCGCCGGGTGACCGACCGCCAGATCGGCTGGTTCGACCAGCTGGTCGCGCAGGACCGGGTGACGGCGCCGTTCAACTGGGCGCTGTTCACGGCCCCGAACAGCCGCTTCCCCGAACTCGCCGGGCTTTCCGGCGCCATCGTGGGCTCGGCGCTGACCCTGCTGGTCTGCTTCGTGCTCAGCTTCCCGATCGGCATCGCGGCAGCCATCTACCTGGAGGAGTTCGCCCCCAAGAACCGGTGGACCGACCTCATCGAGGTGAACATCAACAACCTCGCGGCGGTGCCGTCCATCGTGTTCGGCCTCCTCGGCCTCGCGGTCTTCCTCAACCTCATGGGCCTGCCCCGGTCCGCCCCGCTCGTCGGCGGCATGGTGCTCGCCCTCATGACCCTGCCGACCATGATCATCGTCACCCGCGCGGCCCTCAAGGCCGTGCCGCCGTCGATCCGCGAGGCCGGCCTCGGCATGGGCGCGTCCAAGCACCAGGTGATCATGCACCACGTGCTGCCGCTCGCCATGCCGGGCATCCTCACCGGCACGATCATCGGCATGGCCCATGCGCTCGGCGAGACGGCGCCGCTCCTGCTCATCGGCATGAACGCCTTCATCACGTCCGAGCCGGGCGGCATCACCGATGCCGCCACCGCCCTGCCGACCCAGGTCTTCATCTGGGCCGACAGCCCGGAGCGCGGCTTCGTCGCCAGAACCGCCGCGGGCATCCTTGTGCTTCTCGGCTTCCTCATCATCATGAACGGACTTGCGGTCTGGCTGCGGCAGCG
This sequence comes from Chthonobacter rhizosphaerae, assembly GCF_013839525.1. Taxonomy (GTDB): domain Bacteria; phylum Pseudomonadota; class Alphaproteobacteria; order Rhizobiales; family Pleomorphomonadaceae; genus Chthonobacter; species Chthonobacter rhizosphaerae. The sequence goes on along the minus strand of NZ_JACDIS010000006.1, from coordinate 159,297 downwards.
CCTCGAGCGCACCTGGTAAGACCCCCGATCTCCTCGAACCAGAGGTACATTCCATGGCCACCGTCGCCGAAATGCCGCGCGAAACCCAGACCTTCACCACCGTCCGCACCCCGGACGCGGCACCCCGGCCCGTGAAGGTGCGCGGCGAGAACGTCAACGTCTTCTACGGCGCCAAGCAGGCGCTGTTCGGCGTCACCATCGACATCCCGGAGAAGGCGGTCACCGCCTTCATCGGCCCGTCCGGCTGCGGCAAGTCCACCTTCCTGCGTTGCCTGAACCGGATGAACGACACCATCGTGGGCGCCCGGGTGGAGGGGAAGATCACCCTCGACAACCGCGACATCTACGATACCGACCTCGACGTGGTCGAGCTGCGCGCCCGGGTCGGCATGGTGTTCCAGAAGCCGAACCCGTTCCCGAAGTCGATCTTCGAGAACGTGGCCTACGGCCCGCGCATCCACGGCCTCGCCCGGTCCAAGACCGACCTGGAGGAGATCGTCGTGTCCTCGCTCCAGCGCGCGTCCCTCTACAACGAGGTGAAGGACCGGCTGCACGAGCCCGGCACCGGCCTGTCCGGCGGCCAGCAGCAGCGCCTCTGCATCGCCCGCGCCATCGCGGTGTCGCCGGACGTGATCCTGATGGACGAGCCCTGCTCGGCCCTCGACCCGATCGCCACCGCCAAGGTGGAGGAACTGATCGACGAGCTGAGGACCAACTACACCATCATCATCGTCACGCACTCCATGCAGCAGGCGGCCCGCGTGTCTCAGCGCACGGCCTTCTTCCACCTCGGCGTGCTGGTGGAGGAGGGTCCGACCGACCACATCTTCACCAACCCCATCGAGAAGCGGACGCAGGACTACATCACCGGCCGCTTCGGCTGATCCGCCGCTCGCTCCAGGATCCCGGGAAGGGGACTTTCATGGAACACACCATCTCCGCCTACGAGCACGAGCTGCGCGATCTCGCCGGCAGGATCGCCCGCATGGGCGGTTTCGCCGAGCACCTGGTCAACGACTCGATCACGGCTCTCACGCGCCTCGACGTCAACCTCGCGCACCGGGTGATCGCGGACGACGCCCGGCTCGACACGCTCCAGCGCGAGGCCGAGGAACTGGCCATCCTGATCATCGCCCGCCGCCAGCCGATGGCGTCGGACCTGCGCGAGATCGTGGCCGCCATGCGCATCTCGTCCGACCTGGAGCGGGTCGGCGACCTCGCCAAGAACATCGCCAAGCGGGTGATCGCCATCAACGGCGCGGTCGTCCAGAAGCGCCTGATCGTCGGCGTCGAGCACCTGGCCGAGATCGCGCTCGAACAGCTGAAGGATGTTCTCGACAGCTTCACCAACCGCGACGACAGCAAGGCCGCCGCCGTGCGCCAGCGCGACGAGGAGATCGACGCCCTCTACACGTCGCTCTTCCGCGAACTCCTGACCTACATGATGGAGGATCCGCGCAACATCTCCCAGTGCACGCATCTCCTGTTCTGCGCCAAGAACATCGAGCGCATCGGCGACCACGCCACCAACATCGCCGAGACCGTCCACTACTCGGTCACGGGCCACGCGTTCGAGCTTGAGCGCCCGAAGTCGGACAGCACGAGCCTGGAGTCCATCCAGCCCTGACCCTCTGGCGGTCGGGACATGAGAGAGTGGATCGATGCCGAAGGTCTTGATCGTCGAGGACGAGGAGCCGGTCAGCCTGCTCCTGCGCTACAATCTGGAAGCCGAGGGTTACGAGGTCGAGCAGGCGTTCCGCGGCGATGACGCGGAGATCCGTCTGCGCGAGGTGACGCCGGACCTCGTCCTTCTCGACTGGATGCTGCCCGGCCTGTCCGGGATCGAGCTCTGCCGGCGCCTGCGGGCCCGGCCGGAGACCGAGCGCGTCCCGATCATCATGCTGACCGCCCGGGGCGAGGAGTCCGAGCGCGTGCGCGGCCTCGGCACCGGGGCCGACGACTACATCGTGAAGCCCTTCTCCGTGCCGGAGGTGGTCGCCCGCATCCGCGCCATCCTGCGGCGCGCCAAGCCGGAGGTGCTGTCCTCCGTGCTGGCGCTCGGCGATCTGGAGCTCGACCGCGAGACCCACCGGGTCCGCCGCGCGGGCCGGGAACTCCACCTCGGACCGACCGAGTTCAAGCTCCTGGAGTTCCTCATGCGCTCGCCCGGCCGGGTGTTCTCCCGCGAGCAACTGCTCGACGGCGTCTGGGGCCACGACGTCTACGTGGACGAACGCACGGTCGACGTCCACGTGGGCCGTCTGCGCAAGGTGCTGAACCGCACCGCCAAGAAGGACCCGATCCGCACGGTCCGCGGCGCCGGCTATTCCTTCGACGACACGTTCGCCAAGGCCGGGTGACGAACCGGCGGACATCCGTCTCTTCAAGGCGCGCGGAGACCATTCCGCGCGCCTTTTCGTTTGTTCGGTTGACTGTTTTCCACAGCGCAATCAGTCGTTCGCGCGAGCCGGTGGAACAAACCCCGGCATCATCCGTTCCGCCCCACAGTGCCTCTTCGCGGCGGGTTAGGGCCGGCCCGCCCGGGAAGGATATTGTCAGAAATGGATTTTGCGCTGTCCAGGCGGGGCGCGCGGGTCCGGTGGACCTTCGGGGGGCGCCTTTGTCAGCCTCAACACGCATCGCGTGGCTCGATATCGCCAAGGGCGGGTCGATCCTGCTCGTCGTCTTCCTGCACGCCTCGATCAAGGCCGAGGACGCGGGGATCGGCAACAGCCACATCTGGATGATCAACACCATCTTCGGGCCGATCCGGATGCCGGTCTTCTTCGCCGTCTCCGGCTATCTGGTGCGCAGCCTCATCCGCAAGGAGTGGCGGGTCGTGCTGACGAAGCGCGTCTGGCTGCTCATCTACCTGTTCGTGCTCTGGACCATCCTGCACGCGATCTACCGCCAGGGCATCCTCTACGGCCAGCCGCCGTCGGTGGTGATCGGCACCTTCCTCAACAGCCTGATCACGCCATCGTCCGAGATCTGGTTCATCCACGCCTTGGCGATCTACACCGTCGCCACCAAGGGCCTCTACAAACTGCCGCGCCATGCCCTCCTGGGGGCGGCGCTGGTGATGACCTTCCTGTCCTTCAGCGGCCTCATCCAGGTGGACGAGCATTCCCACAAGGGGCTGCTGCAGTACTACGCCTTCTTCCTGATCGGCTGTCTGTTCGGCGAGATCGCCGTGGAGCGGATCACTTCCCTCGGCGTCCTCACCCTGGCGGCGCTCGCCGTCCTCTACGTGACGCTGTTCTACGGCAAGATGGAGCTCACCGGCCTGGCGCTCGGCATGGCCGAGCTCGCCATGTGTATCACCGGCCTCCTGGTCGGCTGCCGGATGGCCGAGTGGATTTCGCGGGTTCCGCGCCTGCCGGATCCGCTCACCTATCTCGGGCACAACACCCTGGCCATCTACCTGGCCCACCCGTTCCTGCTCTCCATCATGCTGCGGCTGATCCGCCGGATCGACGGCCTGCCGTACTGGTCCAGCTACGTGGTGATCCCGGGCGTGGTGGTCGCCGCCATCGCCGGCTCGCTCCTCCTCAAGGTCGTGGTCGAGCGGGTGGGCGCCGGCTGGCTCTACGCGCCGCCGGCCTTGCCGGGCACCCGCGAGCCGGCGGAGGCGCGAGGCCGCTAGCCGGCCGCCGTCGGACTTGGGAAAGGGCAGGGGAGCCGCAAAGGCCCGCCAAGTCTTCGACGGGCCTCCTGACCGGGCCCGACCAGATGGCCGGCAGCACTGCGAAGATCGAGACCGGGCCTGCGCGCCCATCCGCCGGGTGCCCGGCGCGCCGCTCCCAGGCGCCCGCAAACACAAAAGGCGGCTGCCGTCACCGGCTAGCCGCCTTATTTGCCCTGACATCTCAGGAAGATCTGGCTCCGCGAGCAGGACTCGAACCTGCGACCATTCGATTAACAGTCGAACGCTCTACCAACTGAGCTATCGCGGATCAGCGATGGCGGTGCGTATAGCAGAGGGGTTTGGTTTTGCAAACCCCTTTTCGGGATCTCGTCCAGACCTGGAATAGGACGCAGACCGGCCCCATATCGGAACGGGGCCGATTGCTCGGGAAAACGTATGCCTCGTGTGAAAATGAACGGCCGGACGATGCCGGTGCCTCGGAACCGGATCCTGCGCATCGGCCTCGGCGTCGCCCTGCTTCTGGGCGGTCTCGTCGGGTTTCTGCCGATTCTCGGCTTCTGGATGGTGCCGCTCGGGCTCCTCGTCCTCTCCATCGATTTCGCGATCGCCCGCCGGGTCCGGCGCCGCAGCGAAGTCGCCGTCGTGCGCTGGTGGCGAAATCGGAAGGCGAGTCGCCGCATGGGCGGCCTCCACTCGTCCGGCGCCCCCGACCCGGACCGCCCCCGGCCCTGAGACGCCCCGCGCCGGTCGCCGGCAGCCGCGCCTCAGCCGACCGACAGGGCCGCCGCCCGCCCGGCCACGGCGGAAACCGCGCTGAGCCCGGCGCCCCAGCCCATGTCCACCGCCAGGAGGCGCATGGGCCAGCGCTTCAGGGTCGCCAGGTTGGTCAGGTGATAGGTGCCGTAGCAGGCGAGCCCATAGAGCCCGCCGTCGATCGCGGCGTCCCACGCGTCTCCGTCCAGAGACGGCGCGACGGCGAAATAGGCGAGCCCGGCCAGATAGGCGAGGTAGAACGCCGCCGCCGCCCCGAGCCGCGGCTTCGGGCGCAGCAGGTCGCCATATTCCGCCGCGTAGAACCCCCGCGCCACCCGCCCCAGCCAGAGCGCGTCCACCGCCAGGAACACCGCCGCGGCGGCCAGATATCCGATCAGGATCATGTCCGAACGTCCTCTCCCGCCGTCTCTACGGACGAGCCGCCGGGGCGGACGCGAATCCGCCGCGTCGGCCCTGTGGGCCGGCATCGATGTCGGACGGGGAGGAGGGGGCAAACTGGAGGCCACGGAGGGAATCGAACCCCCGTAGACGGATTTGCAATCCGCTGCGTAACCACTCCGCCACGTGGCCTCACGGTCGGAGGTATTAGGCGAGAACCCGCGGGGAGGCAAGGCCCTTTGCGATGCGGCCCTGCGGTGCGCGACGGCTCCCACCGCACGCGGGCCGGGAACCGCGCATCGGCCTTTCCACGGACCCGGGCCGCGACCCCTTGTCTCGCGTGTGCGAGAGGGCTAGAGGAACGCTAGCGCTTGAAGAACCCAGGATAACCCGATGGCCGACACCGCCGCGCTGCGTACCAAGATGGTCGATGGTCAGATCCGACCCAACGACGTCACGGACCACCGCATCATCGACGCGATGCTGACGGTGCCGCGCGAGGCCTTCGTGCCGCCCGCCCTCCGGAAGCTCGCCTACATCGACCAGAACCTCCTGGTCGGCGGCGACCCGACCCCGCGCTACATGCTGCAGCCGATGATCACCGCCCGGCTCATCCAGCAGGCCGACATCGCCTCCACCGACACCGTGCTGGAGGTCGGCGCCACCACCGGCTATACGGCCGCGATCCTGTCGCGCCTCGCCCGCAAGGTCGTCGCCCTGGAGGAGGACGCCTCCCTCGCCGAGGTCGCCCGCGCGGCCATCGCCGGGCAGGGGATCCATACGGTCGAGGTCGTCACCGGCCCCCTGGCCGCCGGATGGCCCGCCGGGGCACCCTACAACGTCATCATCGTCAGCGGCGCGGTCGAGGTCCTGCCGGACGCGCTCGCCGACCAGCTGGCGGAGGGCGGCCGGCTGCTCGTGGTCCTCGGCACCGGGCAGGCCGCGCGCGGCATGCTCTACACCCGCAGCGGCGCGGAGATCAGCGGCCGCGTCCTGATGAACGCCGCGGTGCCGCTGCTGCCGGGCTTCGCCCGCGAGCCGGCCTTCGAGTTCTGAGGCACACGCTCGCCCGGGCGCCTGTCCTTCCGCGGCGCCCGGCTGAACAGGCGGCTCGAATGGCCTGTTGTCGAGGGGCTTGGCGGGCGCCTCCGTTCCGGTCATAATGGATTAGGATTACTATATAGTTGTCCCGTCGTTTCGTAGTAGCGCACGCCGCGCGGCAATATTGGCGCGCTTCACGAACAATAACGTTCGCGCGATCATCTGCGCCAGCCACTTCGCGTGGCAATTCTTACGATGATCGGGTCTGAAGAATCCGGCTCGGCCCCGGTCTCCGATGTGACCTCGCTGCCGCAGCGTCCAGCTTTTATCCAGCTTCAGGCAAGCGTCAGCTGATCTACACTTGCGCTTGGGCCGCGAAGCGGTCTCTCCTCAGGGTGAAGAATCTCTGCGCGTCGCCCTCCGGTCGCGGCGCGCAATAGGTCGGGGCCGACGGACCCCGACGTCCTGAGGGGTCTGCCGTGTCGAACCGAATGCTGCTCGTCTCCGCCGCGCTGGTTGCTCTCCTGTCGGCCACTTCGGTCCGGGCCGAAACGCTGGCCGAAGCGCTGGCGGCCGCCTACGCGAACAACCCCACCCTCAACGCCGCCCGCGCCGAGACCCGAGCCGTCGACGAGGAGGTGCCGCAGGCTCTGTCCGGCTACCGGCCCTCGGTGAACGCCTTCGCCAACGCCGGCGCCTCCAACACCCGTGGCTTCGAGCAGCGCTCGGCCGCCGCCGGCATCACCATCACCCAGCCGATCTTTTCCGGGTTTCGCACCGTCAACGGCACCAAGGCCGCGGAGGCGTCCGTGAAGGCCTCGCGGGAGGCCCTGCGCAACACCGAGCAGAACACGCTCCTCGACGGCGTCGAGGCCTACATGAACGTGGTGCGCGACGCCGCCATCCTGCGCCTGTCGGAAGAGAACGTCCGCTTCCTGGAGGAGCAGGTCCGCGCCTCGCGCGACCGCTTCTCGGTGGGCGAGGGCACCCGCACCGACGTCGCCCAGTCGGAAGCGCGCCTCGCGTCCGCCAGCGCCGACGTGTCCGCCGCCCGGGCGAACCTTGAGTCGTCGCGCGGCATCTACATCCAGGTCATCGGCCGCACGCCGCGGAACCTGAAGTCCGCCAAGGCCGTGGACAAGCTGATCCCGCGCTCGCTCGACGCCGCCGTCGCGGCCTCCCGGTCCGACCATCCGGCCATCCTGGCGGCCGTCTACAATGCCGACGCCCAGGCCTTCAACGTGAAGATCGTCGAGGGCGAACTCCTGCCGACCGTGTCGCTCGAGGCCACCGCCCAGCGCTCGTGGGAGGACGGCTACCAGGCCGCCACCGGCAACAGCGCCCAGGTGGTCGGCCGCGTCTCCATCCCGATCTACGAGGGCGGCCAGGTCTATTCCCGCGTCCGCCAGGAGAAGGAGCGCCTCGGCCAGCGCAAGATCGAGATCGACAGCGCGCGCGATCAGGTTCAGTCGGCGCTGATCTCCGCCTGGTCGGGTCTGGAGTCGGCCCGCTCCCAGGTCGTCGCCGCCCGCTCGCAGGTGGAGGCCGGCCGCCTCGCCCTCGAAGGCGTGGTGGAGGAGCAGCGCGTCGGCCAGCGCACCACGCTCGACGTGCTGAACGCCCAGGCCGAAGTCATCTCCGCCCAGATCACCCTGGTGCAGGCGGAGCGCGACACGGTGGTGGCGAGCTACTCGGTCCTCGCCTCGGTCGGCAAGCTCAACAGCCAGACCCTCGGGCTGAAGGTCGCGTCCTACCAGCCTGAGCAGCACTACAAGGCGGTTCGCGACAAGTGGATCGGCCTGCGCACTCCCGATGGCCGCTGAAGGTCTTCGACGGGGATAAGGACAAGTCCCCGTTCGTCGTTGTGCGCAATTGCCTAACGAATCGATATACTTCGGGTGAGGCCCGAATCGTCACCGCCGCCGGGAGGCTCCGGCGGACGGGCGAGTGAACGGCTGGAGCGGGCGGGCGACCCGGTCCGGTGTGGAGAGATGCGCATGGCGAAGGCGAACACGTCCCAGGAACCCTCGATGGAGGAGATCCTGGCCTCGATCCGTCGGATCATCTCCGACGAAACGCCTCCGCCTCCGCCTCCGCCGGCGGCGCCCGCCAAGGCCGCCGCCAAGCCCGAGCCCGCGCCGGAGACCGTGTCCGAGGACGACCTCGACAAGCTCTTCTCCCAGGAGGACGACTCCGACGAACCGGTCCTTGACCTCGACCCCGAGGTGGAGGACGAGGACGTCCTGGAACTCGTCCCCGACGAGCCGTCCTCCGCCGACGACGACCCGTTGGAACTCGTCGAGGGCCTGATGCCCGACGAGGCGGAGCTTTCCTTCGTCGATCCCGCCGCCAAGGACGAGCCCGCCGAGCCGGACACCGCCGGCGCGGAGGAGGACCCCTTCGCCGACGCCATGGTGCCCGAACCGGAGCCCGAACCCGTGGTCGCCGCCGCGCCGCCGCCGCCGCCGAAGCCCGCCGCCAAGGTTCGTCCCGAGCCGGCCCCCGTCATCGAGGCCGACGAGCCCATGACCCTCGACGAGCCGCTGGTCTCCCGCCGGACGACCGAATCCGTGAACGCGGCCTTCGGGTCGCTCTCGCACACCATCCTGTCCAACAACGCCAAGACGCTGGACGACCTCGTCAAGGAAATGCTCCGTCCCATGCTGAAGGTCTGGCTGGACGAGAACCTGCCCGGGATCGTGGAGCGCCTCGTCCGCGCCGAGATCGAGCGCGTCAGCCGCGGCCGCTGAGGCCGCTGCCCGCACCAGCGACAGCCCCGTCCGGCCGCTATCCGTGCGGCCGGTTCCGTTTCGCGCCCGCCGCCCGGCGGCTCTCGCCAGGGGCGCGCGCCGGCCCGCCCGCTGTTCCGCCCGCCTTTCCGTTTGACTTGTCCCGCCTCGTCCGGCTACGCGAAAGACCCCACGCGACACCATCCGGACAACAGCGGCGAACATGCTGGACAAGACTTTCGAAGCGGCGGCCGTCGAGCCCAAGATCTCCAAGCTCTGGGAGGAGGCGGAGGCCTTCAAGGCCGGCCGCGGCGCCGTACCCGGCGCGGCCTCCTACACGATCGTCATCCCGCCGCCGAACGTCACCGGCTCGCTCCACATGGGGCACGCGCTCAACAACACGCTGCAGGACATCCTGGTCCGGCTGATGCGCATGCGCGGCCGCGACGTGCTCTGGCAGCCCGGCCTCGACCACGCCGGCATCGCCACCCAGATGGTGGTCGAGCGCCAGATGATGGAGCGCCAGGAGCCAAACCGCCGCGACATCGGCCGCGCCGCCTTCGTGGAGAAGGTCTGGACCTGGAAGGGTGAGTCCGGCGGCACCATCGTCAACCAGCTGAAGCGCCTCGGTGCCTCGTGCGACTGGTCGCGCGAGCGCTTCACCATGGACGAGGGCCTGTCCAGGGCCGTCCTCAAGGTGTTCGTCCAGCTCTATCGCGAGGGGCTGATCTACAAGGACAAGCGCCTCGTCAACTGGGACCCGAAGCTCCTCACCGCCATCTCGGACCTGGAGGTCGTCCAGACCGAGGTGAAGGGCAGCCTGTGGCACTTCCGCTATCCGATCGAGGGTGAGACCTTCGACCCGGAGAACCCGGCCACCTACATCGTCGTCGCCACCACCCGGCCGGAGACCATGCTCGGCGACACCGCCGTCGCGGTCCATCCGGAGGACGAGCGCTACGCCGCCCTGGTCGCGCGCGGCGCCAAGGTCCGCCTGCCGCTCGTCGGCCGCCTGATCCCGATCGTGGCCGACGAATACTCCGACCCGGAGAAGGGCTCCGGCGCGGTCAAGATCACCCCCGCCCACGACTTCAACGACTTCGAGGTCGGCCGTCGCCACGACCTGCCGAAGATCAACATCTTCGACGTGGAGGCCCAGGTCGTCCTCAGGGGCAACGCCGACTTCCTCGACGGCCTCGCCGAGACCGACGAGCTCGCCGCCACCATCGAGGCGCTCCACGGCCGCGACCGCTTCGTCGCCCGCAAGGCGATCGTCGCCCTCATGGAGGAGCGCGGCCTCCTGGAGAAGATCGAGCCGCACACGCACATGGTCCCCCATGGCGACCGCGGCGGCGTGCCGATCGAGCCCTATCTCACCGACCAGTGGTACGTGAACGCGGCCGAGCTCGCCAAGCCCGCCATCGCGTCCGTCCGCGAGGGCCGCACCACCTTCGTGCCGAAGAACTGGGAGAAGACCTACTTCGACTGGATGGAGAACATCCAGCCCTGGTGCATCTCCCGCCAGCTCTGGTGGGGCCACCAGATCCCGGCTTGGTACGGCCCGGACGGCAAGGTCTTCGTCGCTGAAAGCGAGGCTGAAGCCCTCGCCGAGGCGGCGGCTCATTATAGCGCCGAGACCGCGCTCACCCGCGACGAGGACGTGCTCGACACCTGGTTCTCGTCCGCCCTCTGGCCCTTCTCCACCCTCGGCTGGCCGGATGAGACGCCGGAGCTCGCCCGCTACTATCCGACCAACGTGCTTGTCACCGGCTTCGACATCATCTTCTTCTGGGTCGCCCGGATGATGATGATGGGCCTGCACTTCATGGACCAGGAGCCCTTCTCCGACGTCTACATCCACGCCCTCGTCCGCGACGAGAAGGGCGCCAAGATGTCGAAGTCGAAGGGCAACGTCATCGACCCCTTGAACCTCATCGACGAGTACGGCGCCGACGCCCTGCGCTTCACGCTGGCCGCCATGGCGGCCCAGGGCCGCGACATCAAGCTCGCCACCAGCCGCGTCGCTGGCTACCGGAACTTCGCCACCAAGCTCTGGAACGCCACCCGCTTCGCCGAGATGAACGGCTGCGCCCGCGTCGCCGGCTTCGACCCGAGCGGCGTCACCGAGACGCTGAACCGCTGGATCGTCACCGAGACCGGCCGCGCCGCCCGCGACGTGACCGAGGCGGTCGACGCCTACCGGTTCAACGACGCCGCCGCCGCCATCTACCGCTTCGTCTGGAACGGCTTCTGCGACTGGTACCTGGAACTCGCCAAGCCCGTCCTCACCGGCGACGACGGCCCGGCCAAGGACGAGGTGCGCGCCACCTGCGGCTGGGTGATCGACGAGATCCTGAAGCTTCTCCACCCCTTCATGCCGTTCATCACCGAGGAGCTGTGGGCCGCCACGGGCGAATGGGGCCCGGCGCGCACCGAAATCCTGGCGCTCACCCGCTGGCCGGACCTGCCGGTCCAGGAGTCCGACGCCGCCGACGAGATCAACTGGCTCGTCGACGTCATCTCCGAAATCCGCTCCGTCCGCGCCGAGATGGGCCTCGCGCCCGGCATCCAGGTGCCGCTCGTCCTCGTCGGCGGCAGCGCCAAGGTGCGCGGCTGGCTCGCCACCCACACGCCCGCCATCCAGCGCCTCGCCCGCGTCTCCGAGGTCTCGACGGCCGACGCCGCCCCGCCCCAGTCCGCCCAGATCGTCCTCGCCGACGGCGTGGTCGCCCTGCCGCTCGCCGGCGTCGTCGACCTCGACGCCGAGCGATCCCGCCTCGGCAAGGAGGAGACCAAGCTGGAAGGCGAGATCTCGCGCATCGACAAGAAGCTCTCCAACGAGCAGTTCGTCGCCAAGGCGCCGGAGGACGTGGTGGAGGAGGAGCGCACCAAGCGCGAGGGCTACCAGGAACGCCTCGCCAAGGTGCGGGAAGCGCTCGACCGCCTGAGGTGAGCGAGCGGCCTCTCAACGAAGCTCAGCCCGCACCGCGATCCTTCCCCTCAGGGGAAGGTGGCCGGCGGAGACCGGCCGGAAGGGGTCGTCTTTCGCCCGTCAACGATGAAGGCGGGCGGGTATCGTCGCACACACCGCAACGACCCCCCTCCCGCCCCTCCCGCCGAAGCGTCCCTTGCCCGCGCGCTTCCCGCTCTGTCATACTGTCCGGACTACGGAGGGTGCCATGGGTCGGACCATCAAGCTCGACGACGCTTCCGCCGCAATGGCCGAAACGCTGGTCGCGGAAGGGCGCTACGGCTCGGTTGAGGACGTGGTCCGTGAAGCGATGGAGGATTTCAGGCGGCGTGAGGCGAAGAGGCTGTTGGAGGAGGCGCTTGCCCGGAGCGAAGCCGACGTCGCAGCCGGGCGCGTGTCATCCATCGACGAGGTCTTCGATCGCCTCCTCGCGCGCTATTCGGTCGACGCTCAGCGGCCTTGATGGAGGTCCGCTTCGCGCATTCCGCGGAGTACGATCTTGAGAAGATAGCCGACTGGATCGGTAGAGACGATCCGCGACGGGCGGTCACTTTTCTCGTGACGCTACGGGAGGAGTGCCGGGCGATCGGTGACTCTCCATTGGCTTACGGCAGGCTGGATGTTGCCGGTAAGCAGAACTTCCGGCGGAAGGTGTTCCGCAACTACATTATCGTCTTCCGTATCGAAGCCGACGTCGTCCTGGTCCACCACATTCTTCACGCCCGGCAGGACCTCACCCGCCTCCTCGACGACCTTCAGTCGCCGTAGTGCGCCGCGATCTTCTCCGCGATCCACCCCCACGCCTCGGCCTCTTCCGGCCCGGCGCACTTCTCCACGGCGATCCGGAGGTAGGCCATCTCGCCGTCCACCTTCTCGCGCGGCAGCATGGTCAGCCGGGTGGACAGGATGGCCGCCTCCAGCACGGCCGCCTGGGCGCGGTTGAAGCCCACGAACGGCCGGTGCGCCGCCTCGTGCACCACCCGGCAGCGGAATCGCGGCCTGAGCTCGTGGTCGTCGAACGCCACCGCCTCCAGCTCCATGTGCCCCGTGGTGCCCTGGAGCCGCACGCCGTCGATCCGGTCCGCCGGCACCGTCGCCACCACGTCGCGCCCGGTCAGGAGCCCGGCGATCACCCGCACGTCCGACGGCGCCGAGACCGTCAGGAACGGATGCCGCCGCACGTTGTCGATGGCCGGGGAGGGGCGGAACGGCAGGAAGATCCACGCGTCCCCGTCCTTGTGCAGCCCGTAGGGCCGCACGTGGAACGTCCCGTCCGCGTTCTTGGTCGCGACGATCGTCTCCAGGATGAAGGGCATCAGCCGGTCTCTCCCTCGCTCCGATCCGTCTCCGCCGCCGGAGGCGGACCATCCTCGCCCCGGCTCTTGCGCCCCTTCAGGGTGTGCCCCGCCTCCTGCAGCCGCGTCCGGTCCTCCTCGCGCCGGTCGGCGGCGACGCCCCAGTCGATGGGGTTATCCTGGGCGTAGCGCTTGCCGAGCGCATAGGCGATCTCCGCCTTCTGCAGCTCCGCCCCGAGATAGAAGGCATGCCCCCCGTCGGTCTCCACGCCGAGATGCGGGAAGAACTCGAACGCGTCCTTGTCCACCAGGTGGATGTCGCGGTTGTAGATGTGCACCCCGTCCTCGGCCACCTCGATCCGGTAGTTCCGGTCGCGGGTCTCCTTCTTCAGGTCCGCGATCCCGCCCGGCGTGTTGGCGTAGGGCTTGCGGTCGTGGAGGCCTAGGAGGGCGTTGGAATAGCCCTTCGGCAGCCCGCCGTCGCGCTTGGCGGCGTACATGATCCGCCGGGCGGCGTCGTGCTCGTGCACGGTCCGGCGGGTGTGCGGGCTGACCTGCACGATCAGCACGCCCGAGATGTCGAGCTCCGAGCAGATGCCGAGCAGCATGGCGGTGATGCCCGACGTGTCGGCCTCCGTCAGCTCCGTCAGGTTGCCGGTGCCCATCAGCATGCGGGCGTGCGGCATGCGCCGGCGGAACTCAAAATAACGCACGATGCTCTCAGTGAAGCCGAAGTGGATCGGGTCGAGGATCGGGTCCGCCAGGTAGGGCAGGCCCCAGCCGTCCATCCGCTCCGCCGCCCGGATCAGGCTGTCCAGGTCGCCGGGCGTCGCCGGCACCAGGATCGGCACCGCCTCGATGTCGCGCGCCCGCTCCACCGTGGTCTCGTTCAGCGACAGCAGGTAGTCCGCACCGGCCCGCGCCCCCAGCATCAGTTCGTCGATATTGGCGCTGTCGACCGAAACCTTGAAGCCCTCCGCCTTCAGGGTGCGGATCAGCTCTTCGAGGTGCGGGAAGGGCGTGTCCGGCAGGCAGCCGATGTCGATCACGTCCGCGCCCGCCGCCTTGTGCTCGTGGGCGCGCTTCACCACGTGGTCGATCGAGGATTCCGGCGCCTCCACGATCTCGGCGAAGATCATCAGCTCGTAGCGGGAAAGGTCCGCTTCCCGCGCCCCGCGGCCGAAGAATTGCGGCAGGTCCACCACCTCGTCCGGCCCGCGCAGCACCGGCATGCCGAAGTGCGCCGACAGGGCGTCGAGGTCCGCACGGCAGCGCCCCGGCACCACCACCCGCGTGGCGCCCGCCGGCAGGGTCACCCGGCGGCGGATGATGTCCTCCGTCATCAGCGCCGCCACCTTCACGCCCACGTCCAGGATCGTATAGGCGAACGTCGCGCCGAGGCCGGCCATCACCGTCTCCACCCTCGGGTAGGCGAGGTGGCCGGTGAGGAGGACGACGTGGTCGTCGGCGGCGCTGTCGGTCATCTGTCCGTCCTGTCCTTGCGCCCGTCAGCCCGTCACCGACGTCCCCACCCGCGCGGCCGGCGAAGCCACCACGTCCGCGAGCCGCGAGAGGGCGCCCGGCCCGACGAGCCGCACCGGGCAGGTCAGCCGGCTCGCGAAGGTCGGAAAGGCCTCGTCCACCAGCCCGTCGGCGGCCAGCGCCGCCGCCCCGGCGAGGTGCGGCCCGTCCGCCGACTTCACCAGAACCAGACCCGCCGCCGACAGTTCGAACGCGAGCCACGCGGCGATGCTGTCGGAGGTCACGTGCCAGCCCTCCGGAATGCCGCCGCCGCCCGACATCAGCCGGTCCATGCGGAACACCGGCACCTTGCCGGCCGCGTGGGCGGCCTCCACGTCGCCGCGCGTCGACGCCATCACCAGGGACCTGTAGAGATCCGCCAGCACCTCCGCGAACAGCGACATGGCGCCGAGCGCCTGCCCGTGCGCGAGGCGGTCCGAAAAGCCGAGCGCGCCCTGCGCCGTCCGCACCGCGTCCGCGAACGGCCCGCCGCCCGGCACGATCACCACCCGCGACGACGCGGTCGCGAGCGCGTCGATCACCTGGTCGAGCCGGCTCCTGTCGGCCGCAAGGCTGCCGCCGATCTTGACCACGACGATCTGCCCCGTGCGCGGCCAGCTCACAGCCGCTACTCCGCCGTCTCGCGCCGCACCGCGTGAACGGCCAGCGCCGTCGCCGCCGCGCGCACCCGCGCCGGGTCCAGCGGGTTGGTGCGGATCCCGTTCACGCACACGCCGCCGCGGAAGCCGATCACGTCCGGCTTCAGCGGCAGCAGGGTGCCGACGTCCACAACCTTCAGCGAGCCGGCAAGGCCCACCATCAGCTTCGCCCGCCGGGCCGCCGCCACGAACTGGGCGATGTCGGCCAGCTCCATCACGTCCAGAAGCCCGCCGGTCTTGGCGGTCGTGTCCAGCATCACGCCGGAAAAGCCCGAGAAGGCCGCCACCGGCACGAGGCCGGCGTCCGGCTCCTGGTCGGCCGCGAACACGGCCACGAGGCGCGCGGTGCCGCCGAGGGCGGCGCCGAACACGCTCAAGGCCTTCGCGCCCGCGTCGCCGGCCGGGATCGGCACCTTCACGGTCACCACGCCGGCGTCGTAGAGCGCCCGCGCGTCCTCCACCGTGGCGGCATCGCCCGCGGCCGCCGTCAGCGTGCCCCGATGGCCGACCGCCGCCACGATGGCCCTCGCGGTCTCCACCGGCACGGCACCGAGCGCGCCGGCGGCCGGGTCCTTCAGGTCGATCACGGTCGCGCCCGCGTCGAGGGCGGCGATCGCCTCCTCCGGCGAGGTCACCGACACCAGGAGTTCGGTCATCAGGCGGTCTCCCCATCCCGCGGCGGCAGCTTGGTGATGCCGGTGGCGTCGAACTTCAGGGCGTGCTCGGCCACCGTCACGCCGCCGATCGAAAGCTCCGGCGCGATCTCGGCCAGCGGCACCAGCACGAAGGCCCGGTCCAGCATGTAGCGATGGGGCACGATCAGGTCCGGCGTGTCGATCACGCGCTCCTCGTAGACGAGCACGTCGATGTCGATCACCCGCGGCCCCCACTTCTCGAACCGCACCCGGCCGAGCTCCGCCTCGACCGACAGGCAGAGCGCCAGCAGTTCGTGCGGCGACAGCGACGTCTCCACCACCGCGCAGGCGTTCACGAAGCTCTGCTGGTCGGTCTTGCCCCAGGGCGGCGTCTCGTAGTCGGCGGAGCGGCGCACCAGCCGGGCGCCCCGCTCGGCGAGCAGCCCCAGCGCGTCGTCGATGGTCGCCCGCACGTCGCCGATGTTGCCGCCGAGGCCCAGGTAGGCGAGGGCGGGCCGGTGCATCTGGAATGGCGGATGGTTGGGGGATTTCAGCGGCTCAGCCATGCCGGCTCCGTTCGATCTCCACCGTCACGCCGTCGATGAGGGCCGGAACGGGGGCGGACGGCTTGTCCACCCGCACCACGATACTCTCCACCAGGGGGAGGCGCGCAAGGATCTCGGCGGCGATCGTCTCGGCGAGCGCCTCGATGATCTTGAACGTCCGCCCGGTCGCCACCTCGATGGCGATCTCGGTCAGGTCCACGTAGGAGACGGTCTTCTCGAAATCGTCCGAAAGCCCCGCCGGCCGGGTGTCCACCCGGGCTTCCAGCCAGATGTAGAAGCGCTGGCCGAGCCTGGTCTCCTCCGGGTGCAGCCCGTGGTGGGCGAACACGGCGATGTTGTGCACGAAGATCCGGTCGGTCACCGCATGCGCTCCTTGATGGCTTCCACCACCCGCGCCGCCTCGATGTGGGCGCGCACGTCATGCACCCGCACGATGTCGGCGCCCAGCATGATGGCGGCCGCGTTCGACGCGATGGTGCCGTGGATCCGGTCCTTCGGCGCCAACTTGTTGTCGTTGAGGATTCCGATCAGCGATTTCCGCGACGTCCCCATCAGGATCGGGTAGCCGAGCGCCTTCACCTCCGGTAACCGGGCCACCGCCTGGAGGTTCTGCTCGAACGTCTTGCCGAAGCCGACGCCGGGGTCGAGCACGATGTGCCCGTCCGGCACGCCCGCCTTGAGGGCGATCTCGATCGACCGGCCGAAGAAGGTCTTCATGTCCTCGATGATGTCGAGGGTCTCGTCGATGGCGCGCCGGTTGTGCATCACGATCACCGGGGCGCCGTGGTCGGCGGCCACCCTGGCGATTTCGGGCTCCCGCTGCAGCCCCCACACGTCGTTGACGATCCTGGCCCCGGCCTTCAGCGCCGCGTCCGCCGTGCCGGCCTTGTAGGTGTCGATCGAGATCGGCGTCGAATGCCGCGCCACGATCTCCCGGATCACCGGCTCCACCCGCCGGATCTCCTCCTCCAGCGGCACCTCGGTGGCGCCCGGCCGGGTGGATTCGCCGCCGATGTCCAGGATGTCCGCGCCTTCCTCCACCAGGTCGCCCGCGTGCGCGACCGCCGCCTCGATGGCCGCGAACCGCCCGCCGTCGGAGAAGGAATCCGGCGTGACGTTGAGGATGCCCATCACCAGGGTCTTCACCCCGAGTTTCGGCAAGATGGCGATACGGGACGGCATGGTCGGCACCCGGACGAGGACGAAAGGTCAAGCTCGCCTTCTACTCCGCGCCGCCGGGATGATCCACCGGCGCGGGGAAGATTGTGCGCGCGGCGATGCCGCAGTGGGGGAGGGGGTGGGCTGAGACCGGGATGGCCGTGGGTGGTCGTCATCCCGGCGAAAGCCGGGATCCAGCTGCGGCGTCCGCACCACGACCGTCGAGAAGCCGTCGGCGACGGTTGGGCCCCGGCTTTCGCCGGGGTGACGTCCTGGAAAGGGGGTGTGGATTGCTGTATGGCCTTGGCGCTCGCCATCGTCATGGTCGGCGTCCGGCGGACCGTCCACGCAGTCCTGGCGTGGGGGTTCGGGCGATGCGTCGGTGGTCCGCCTTCGCGGTCCGTGCTGGCCTGGAGGACGGGTGCATCCTCCGCCGCGCTGCGCGCCGTCTCTCCGACGGGCGAACCGTCCGTCACCCCCGTGCCTCATTCCCCGCTTTTCCGCAGAAATCCCCCGCTCCGCCCGCGCTGGCGGTTGCCACAAAGCGTTCCTGATTCTACCCATGCCCCATGGGAAAAGATCTGATTCCACCCGGCCACGGCATCGAGCCCGTCAACCTGCGCGAAGCGCTCGAGGAGCGCTACCTCGCCTACGCGCTGTCCACCATCATGCACCGCGCCCTGCCGGACGTGCGCGACGGCCTGAAGCCCGTGCACCGGCGCGTGCTCTACGCCATGCGGCTCTTGCGCCTCGATCCCGGCGCGGCCTTCAAGAAGTGCGCCCGCGTCGTCGGCGACGTGATCGGCAAGTACCACCCGCACGGCGACCAGTCGGTCTACGACGCCCTCGTGCGCCTCGCGCAGGACTTCTCGCAGCGCTATCCGCTGGTGGACGGCCAGGGCAACTTCGGCAACATCGACGGCGATAACGCCGCGGCCATGCGCTACACCGAGGCGCGCCTCACCGAGGTGGCGCGCCTCCTCCTCGACGGCCTCGACGAGGACGCGGTCGACTTCCGCGAGACCTACGACGGCGAGGACAAGGAGCCCATCGTTCTTCCGGGCGCCTTCCCGAACCTCCTCGCCAACGGCTCGTCCGGCATCGCGGTCGGCATGGCGACGTCCATCCCGCCCCACAACGCGGCGGAACTCTGCGACGCCGCCATGCACCTGATCGACAAGCCCGACGCCACGGTGGAGGATCTGGTCGCGTTCGTGAAGGGGCCGGACTTCCCCACCGGCGGCATCCTGATCGAGCGGAAGGCCGACATCGTGGAGGCCTACCGCACCGGCCGCGGCGGCTTCCGGGTCCGCGCCCGCTGGGACAAGGAGGAGCTCGACCGCGGCATGTGGCAGGCGGTGATCACCGAGATTCCCTACCAGGTCCAGAAGTCGCGCCTGATCGAGAAGATCGCCGAGCTCGTCCAGGAGCGGAAGCTCCCGCTCGTGGAGGACATCCGCGACGAGAGCGCGGAGGACGTCCGCATCGTCATCGTGCCGAAGAGCCGGAACGTCGACGAGAAGATCATGATGGAGGCGCTCTTCAAGCTCTCCGAGCTGGAAAGCCGCATCCCGCTCAACTTGAACGTCCTCTCCCGCGGGCAGGTGCCGAACGTCATCGGCCTGAAGCAGGTGCTCGTCGAGTGGCTCGCCCACCGGCGCGAGGTGCTGATCCGGCGCACCAACTTCCGCCTCGGCGAGATCGTCCGGCGGCTGGAGCTCCTGGAAGGCTACATCATCGCCTACCTCAACCTCGACGAGGTGATCCGCATCATCCGCGAGGAGGACGAGCCCAAGAAGGAGCTGATGGCCGCCTTCGGCCTCAACGACACTCAGGCGGACGCCATCCTCAACATGCGCCTCAGGAACCTGCGCAAGCTGGAGGAGATGGAGATCCGCAAGGAGCACGAGGAGCTCTCCGACGAGAAGCGCGACATCGAGGACCTGCTCGCCTCCGAGGCGAAGCAGTGGAAGACGGTGCGCTGGGAGATCTCCAAGGTCCGCAAGACCTTCGGCCCGGACACCCCCCTCGGCAAGCGCCGCACCAGCTTCGGCGAGGCGCCCACCCACGGGGCGGAGGCGGTGTCCCAGGCGCTGATCGAGCGCGAGCCGATCACCGTCGTGGTGTCCGAGAAGGGCTGGATCCGCGCCCTCAAGGGCCACGTGACGGACCTGTCCGGCCTCCAGTTCAAGGCCGGCGACAAGCTCGCCATCTCGTTCACCGCCCAGACCACCGACAAGCTGATGGTCTTCTCCGACACGGGGAAGATGTACACCCTCGGCGCCGACAAGCTGCCCGGCGGCCGCTCCACCGGCGAGCCGGTCCGCCTCATGGTGGACCTCGACGAAGGCGCGGACGTGGTGGACGTGTTCGTCCACAACCCGGAGCGCAAGCTCCTCCTCGTCTCCACCGACGGTTACGGCTTCGTGGTGGCCGAGGCGGATCTCGTCGCCAACACCCGCAAGGGCAAGCAGGCGCTCAACCTGACCGCCGGCGCGAAGGCCCGTCCCGTGGTGCCGGTCACCGGCGACCACGTGGCCATCATCGGCGAGAATCGGAAGCTGGTCGTCTTCCCGCTCGGCCAGGTGCCGGAGATGAGCCGCGGCAAGGGCGTGCGGCTGCAGCGCTACCAGAGCGGCGGCGTCGCGGACGTGAAGGTGTTCGAAGGCGAGAAGGGCCTCACCTGGACCGATCCGGGCGGGCGCGTCTTCCTGCGCACGCTCACGGACCTCGCCGACTGGCTGACCGATCGGGCCATGGCGGGCCGGCTGCCGCCGACCGGCTTCCCGCGGTCCAACAGCTTCGGCGATCGCGGCTTCTGACGGCCGCCCTCGTGCGGGGCGGTCGGCGCGCACCCCCGCGTGAGCGGGGGCGCGCCACGGTCATCACGCCTTCTTGCGGCGGTTCTCCAGGGTCTTGCGCGCCGCCTGCTCGGCCGCGAACGCATCCTTGAAGACGGTGCCCTCCAGGTCGCCGAGACCGGGTTCCAGGGCGTGGAACGCGTAGGCGTTCCCCTCCCGGACCAGGATTCCGACCGGGCTGTTCTTCACTTCCACGAGATAATTGTTGAACATTTCCAGACCTGAACAACGGCCGCTTTAGACGCGGCTTCAACCTTGGACCCATGGGCGAGCCATGCGTGTCAGTGCGCGATGAGGCGCCCCCGACAACGCGTTCGGTGAAGGGTTCGTTGCATCGCTTTCGACGGATCGACGAAAGTTGGTGCGGTCTGGCGGAGGGTCAGGCGGAGCGTCGTCGTCATGGTCGAACTCTCTGCCACGGCGGCCCGTGGCGCTCTTTAGCGTTTGGTTTCGCGGCGCAAGCTGCTTCCAAATCACCGCGGCCATCGCCGGCGAACACGTCGACGACGGCATGTTGAGACTAGGCATCCGCGCGGCCGGGCGCGAACAACCCGGTTGCGGCAAACGGCCGAACGCCGCCTCCGCCGTTTCGAAGATCCGGCCGACGCAGCATATGGTTCCGCCCGCCCGTCGGCGCAAGACGGCCCGTGCGGCTATCCGGGATGTCACGGAGGTGTCATATAGCCCGACCCGCACGCCGGATCTATCACCTCTCGTCCGCCCGCCGAGGGGTCGAACCAGGCCTCGAAACGGCGAAGCCCGCTGCCGTGGGGTCGGCAGCGGGCTTCTCGATGATGACTTTGGACGCGAATCTGGTCGATCAGGCTGTCAGGTCAACGCCTCACATGACCGCCGGTTCCGCCTTCACGCGAATAAGATTGGAGATGCCGGCGTCGAGGTTCACTTCCTCGACCGTCAGCGCGTTCGGCTCGCCGCCGGCCACCGGCGCGACCCGGTCGCCCTTCATGAGGATGTCCTCACGCGGGGCCGGAGCGTCGATCGCGTAAGCGGCGCCAACCAGCGCCATCGCGACCGCAGCCGCGCAGCCCATCGTCACGAGCGTCGTGGAGGACTTCGCCATGATGTCCCACCCCTTCATGCCTCTGGCTTCGAATGCCCCCTCGGCGATGCCTTCGCCGTCCAGCATCGAAGCGCTCCGGATTGATGGTTCTGTGCCGATGACCATACGCATTGAACTTTCAACGGCCCAATCACAGGTCAGCGATGACCTTGTGTTCTCTTCAACGTGGGCGGGATGGAATGGTTCCGTAACGCGTCAGCTCCGGGCTTCGACTTGCTCGATGATCGAAAGGCCGGGCATCACTTGATAGGCTTCGGTCGTTGTTTCCGGAAGCTTCACACCGGAACAGAAGTCGTCGCTCTTCATCTCGGCTTTACGGCAGTCGGCCACCGACGGGACGCGATCGTCCTTGCCGACGATAGACCACTCGGATCGGGTGGCGCCGATCAACAGTGTCAAGGCCGTCGCGCTGACGGCGGTGACTGCAGCGATGCGCTTCAGCTTGGTCTGGATCTGCCGCGTCATGATCGGATGTCCCTTCCTTCTGAAGTGCCCCTCGCTGTCCAGTTTCCGGCCCGCCGGTTACTCGGATATGAATCGAAACGGTCTCTTCACCGAACAGGGTTCGGCAAGCTTAACAAAGGGTTGACGCTCTGCCCGCAGGCGCGCGCCGCGCCGCTCCGGCCGGTTCCGGCCCGCGGTCTTCCCGCCGTCAACGCCGTTGTCGGCGCGCCCGGGCTTCTGTAACTAAGAAGCCATGAAGACAGCGCTCTATTCCGGTTCGTTCGATCCGGTGACCTTTGGTCATGTGGACGTCATCCGCCGCGCCGCCCGTCTGTTCGACAGGCTGGTGGTGGCCATGGGCGTGCACCACGCCAAGAAGGCGCTGTTCAGCGCCGAGGAGCGCGTCGCCATGCTGCGGGCGGTCGTGGATCCGATCGCGGCCGACACCGGCACGCCCATCGAGATCGTCACCTTCGACGGCCTCGTGGTGGACGCGGCGCGCGCCGCCGGCGCCGTCGCCATCGTGCGGGGCCTGCGCAATACCACCGATTTCGACTACGAGGCGCAGATGGCCGGCATGAACGGCGCCCTCGCGCCGGAGATCGACACCGTCTTCCTCGGCGCCTCGGCGGAGGTCCGACACGTGGCGTCCAGCCTGGTGCGCCAGATCGCGGCTCTCGGCGGCGACATCTCCGCCTTCGTTCCGCCCCACGTGGCGGAAAAGCTCCGCGCGCAGTATATGCGCTGACGCGTTCCCCTGAAGCCCTTTCAGAAGCATTCCAGGAGACCCTATGTTCGGAAAGCTCGTCGCGGCCGCCGCCGCCGCACTCTGGCTCGCCCTCGCGCCCGTCACGGCCGAGGCCGCCGGCCCCGAGGACACGCTGGTCATGGAGACCACCAAGGGCCGCGTCGTCATCGCGCTCCGGCCGGATCTGGCCCCCCAGCATGTGGCCCAGGTCAAGAAGCTCGTCGCCGACAAGTTCTACGACGGCATCGTCTTCCACAGGGTGATCCCCGGCTTCATGGCCCAGACCGGCGATCCGACCGGCACCGGCATGGGCGGTTCGGATCTTCCGGACATTCCGGCCGAGTTCTCCCAGGAGCCGTTCGAGCGCGGCACGGTCGGCATGGCCCGGGCCCAGGACCCGAACAGCGCCAATTCCCAGTTCTTCATCATGTTCGATGAGGGCAGCTTCCTGAACGGCCAGTACACGGTGTGGGGCGAAGTCACCGAGGGGATGGACGTGATCGACCAGATCAACAAGGGCGAGCCGCCGGCCAATCCCGACAAGATCGTCACGCTCCGTCTCGCCTCCGAGGCCAACTGAGCGTTATCCGAACACCCGAGGCCCCGGCCATGACGGCCCGGGGCTTGCGCCAAGAAGGAGAGACTGACATGGCCGACTACAAGGACCCGGAGAACACGCTGGTCATCGAGACCACCAAAGGCCGCGTCGTCATCGAGATGCGCCCGGATCTCGCCCCGAACCACGTCGCTCACATCAAGAAGCTCGCCCGCGAGGGCTTCTACGACGGCGTCGTCTTCCACCGCGTGATCGAGGGCTTCATGGCCCAGACCGGCTGCCCCCATGGCACCGGCACCGGCGGTTCCAAGTACCCGGACCTGAAGCAGGAGTTCAACGCCGAACCCCACGTCCGCGGCACCGCCTCCATGGCCCGCGCCCAGAACCCGAACAGCGCCAACTCGCAGTTCTTCATCTGCTTCGACGATGCCCGCTTCCTGGACAAGCAGTACACGGTCTGGGGCAAGGTGATCGAGGGCATGGAGAACGTCGACAAGATCAAGCGCGGCGAGCCCGTGCGCGATCCCGACAAGATGGTCAGCGTCAAGGTCGCCGCCGACCTCGCCGCCTGACGACTTGAGGGGAGGGCCGTCACCGGCCCACCCCACCCCCTCCGCGGCCGTCGAGGGCCCGCGCACCCCGACCGCTCCCGCCATGGCCGTCGAGGCCCGCGCACCCCGACCACCCGCGCGTTCCTCCTCCCCCTGCGCCCCGGTGGCTCCGCGCCTGCCGACCCGCTATGACTTCCCCCTGATCACCTCAGGGTCGCGTCGCATGGAATGGACATCGGAAGCCCTCGTCCTCGGCACCCGGCCGCACGGGGAGGGAAGCGTCATCCTGGAGGTGATGACCGCCGAGCGCGGCCGGCACCTGGGGCTCGTCAAGGGCGGCCGCACGCGGCGCACCGCGCCCATCCTGCAGCCCGGCAACACGGTGCTGGTCACCTGGCGCGCCCGCCTCGACGCTCATCTCGGCATGTTCACGACGGAGCTTGTCACCGGCCGGGCCGCGCGCCTCATCGAGAGCGCCACCGGCGTCTACGGCATCCAGCTGCTCACGGCGCTCCTGCGCACCCTGCCGGAGCGGGACCCGCACCCGGCCCTGTTCGAGGCCGCCACCATCGTGGTCGACCACCTGAACGACCCGGTCGACGCCGGCCGGCTCCTGGTGCGGTTCGAGCTCGCGGTGCTGGAGGAGCTCGGCTTCGCCCTCGATCTCGCCGCCTGCGCGGCCACCGGCGTCACCGAGAACCTGGTCTACGTCAGCCCGAAGAGCGCCCGGGCCGTCAGCGCCGCCGCCGGCGCGCCCTACCGCGACCGGCTGCTGCCGCTCCCGGCCTTCCTGGCCCCGGGCGGCGAGGCGCTCGCGCCCACGGCCGCCGACCTCGTCGCCGCGTTTCAGCTCACCGGCTACTTTCTCGAACGGCACGTGGCCGAGCCGCGCGGCGAACCGCTCACGCCCGCCCGCGCCCAGTTCATCGAGCGCCTGAGGTCCGCCGCTAAGGCCTGATCGTCATCGTCGGACGATCGGCCGCCCTCAATCGACGATGATCTCGCCCTTGCCGAGCGCCGCCATGTCGCCCCGATAGCGGCGCGGGTTCTTCTGCGGCACCAGCGCGCCCGTACCGGGCGCCTCCGTCTCCAGATAGCGCCTCAGCAGCGCCAGGAAGGGGAAGTCGTAGGTGCCCGTCGGCACGAAGGTCGGCTCCAGGTCCGCCACGGTCTTGCCGATCAAGGTGCCCCGCTTCATGCCGAGGCCCGCCCGGGTGCCGAGCGCGCGGGCGACGATCGTGCCGCCCACCATGCGCACGCCCGCGGCGTCGCCCACGTAGCCCTTGACCACCAGCACGCCCCGGCGCATGCGGTCGCCCGCGTAGTCCCCGACTGAGCCGCCCACCACGATCAGGCCGCCGGCCTGGCCGTGCATCGCGCCCGGAACCGCACCGCCCACCGCGTCGGCGGCGTCCCCGGCCACCCGGATCGCCCCGCCCGTCATGGCGGTTCCGAGATAGGGACCCTTCACCGAGCCGGACACCGTCACCGTGCCGGCCTTCATGGCGCGCCCGGCGTAGATGCCCACGTCGCCGTCCACCGCGATCGTGCCGCCCGTCAGGCCCCGGCCCACGTTGTCCAGCCGCTCGTGGCCGGTGATGCGGATCTCCGTCGGGTCGTCGCCGGCGATGTCGAACATGTCGCCGAGGGTGACGCCGGACCGGGTGGAGCCGATGGCCAGAGCCGCGATCTCCGCCGCCGACAGGCCCGTCAGCCGGGCCGGCACCAGGGCCGAGAGGTCCAGCCGCTCCGGCGGCGTCGCTTTCAGCGTGAAGGTCAGCGCGGCCATCAGATGAGGTCCCGAAGGTGGAAATGATGGCGGCCGAGGTTGCCGCCGTAGTTGCCCGCCGAGATGCGCTGGATGCCGCGGCCCGGGCCGAGCTCGCAGGCGGCGTGCACCGCCCGGCGCATGCTCTCCTTCACGGCGTCGAAGGTGAGCCCGTCCATCACGAGCTCCAGCACCGCCCCGGTGTCCGGGTCGAGGTTGCTGTTCGGGTTCCCCCGCAGCACCGGCGAGAAGGTGTCGTTGGTTGACGCGATCATGGCCGGATACTTGGAGCCCACCTTGGAGCCCGAGCGCACGATGCCGCCCGGGAAGGGCAGGATCACGCCCTCCACCGTGCTCGCCGCCTCCACGGCCGCCTCGGCGGCCACCAGCACCTCGTCGAAGCTGCGGCCGAGGATCAGCACGTTGCCGCCGCCGATGGTGCCCTCCATCAGGCCCGTGTCGTGCTCCACCGTGAACTCGCCGTCCATCACCGGCACGCGCCAGTAGCGGGTCTTGCCGAGCTTCTTGGAGATCTGGTGCCCGTCGCCGAAGAAGCGCAGCGTGGCGCCGAGCTTCAGGCGCTTGTCCGTGTCGAGGCCGGAGTAGCAAGCCGATCCCGGCGAGGTCAGCACGCACTGGCCCACCCGGTTGCGCAGCTGCACCTCCAGCCCGGCGCCGTCGAAGCCGAAGATCAGCGCGCGCACGCCCGGCCGCCCGTCCGGCGTCTCCTCCGGCGACAGGATCTTGTCGATTCCCGCCTCGCAGCCGCAGGCGATCACCGATGTGGCGAAGCCCGTCATGGTCTTGGCGGCGATCTCCGCCCACTTGGCGGTCGGCGCCGTGATGATCACGCCGGTCGCCGCCATGTCGAAGGCCTCGGCGAACGTGTCGTCGATGCGAACGCCGTTGAGGCTCAGGTCAGGCATGGTTCCACCTTGAAGACGTGGCGTTCGCCGAAGGCGCGCTCGGGCACCGCGAAGGCGGCGGGACCGACGCCGTACCGGTCGGTGATGTAGTCCGCCATCCGCCGCTCCATCTGGCCGTCCACGTCGGGCGCCAGGATAGACGTGCGGCCGCTGATCCAGCCGAGCGCCCGGCCGTCGCGCACCACCAGGCGGCCGTCCTTGAACACGTAGCGGGCGTTCGTGAACATCGCGGTCTTGTCCGTGAGGTCGTCGTAGACCGCCACGTCCGCCACCGCGCCGTCCGACAGGTGCCCGCGGTCGGTGATGCCGAGGATCTTCGCCGGGGCGGCGCGCGTCATGATCGCCACCTCCTCCAGCGTATACTCCCGCGTCATCTCCTCCAGGGCCGTGCGCTCGCGCGCCTTCTGGGGCATGTGCTCGATCCAGCGGGCGCGTTCTCCACTGTCCATCAACAGGTGGATGATCTGTGGATAGGTTGTGAACGACCCGCCGTTCGGATGGTCGGTCGTCATCAGCACGCGCCACGGATCCGGCGACAGCAGGAACAGCTCCAGGCCGATCGCCCACTGCAGCTGGTTGATCCAGTTCTTCCTCGCGTAGACCAGCGGCACCACGCCGCCGCCCTCCGCGTCGCCGTCGGTCAGTGAGAATTTCTTCGGGCTCGCGTAGGCGGCGCCCTGCCACTGCTTCATCAGGTCGAGCGAGATGGTCACCGTCGGGCCGAACATCACCTGGCCGACGTCGCACGTCACGTTCGGCGCCGCCGCCAGCGCCGCCGCGATCTCCTCCGCGCCGGAGGTCATCATCCCCTCGGCGTCCTTGCCGTAGGAGTAGAACTGGATGTGGGCGAAGTGCATCCGCCGGCCCTCGGCCGCCGCGATCGTCTCCTCGATCGTCTTCGGCGCGCCCGGAACGCCGAGGTTGTTCGCGTGCACGTGGAGCGGATGCGGCACGCCGATCTGGTCCACCGCCGTCAGGAGCGTGGTCAGGATCTGGCGCGAGCTCGCCCCGTAGTGCGGCACCACGTCGTCGAGTTCGAACGTGCGCAGCCCCGAGTGGAAGGCCGCCGGCCCGCCCGCGTTGATCACCTTCAGGCCGAGGCCCTTCGACGTCGCGAGCTGGTAGGCGACCGCGTCGCGGATCGCCGTCTCGCTCTCCCGGTCCCGCAGCAGCGACAGGAAGTGGTCGTCGTTGCCCACCACCGTCAGCGCGCCCCGGTCGATGATCGGGATGTCGGCGAGCTCCAGGTGCGTCTGCAGCGCCTGCGCCGGGGCGAGCGCCGGCTCCACCACCGTCGTGAAGCCCATCTCGGCGTAGAGCCGGCCGGTCTCCCAGCCGGACCACGACGCGGTGGCGAACGGCATGCCGTCCGGCCCCGCCGTCTCCGAAACGTGCAGCTCCGGCAGCAGCAGGCGCGACATGGTCACGTTGCCGCCCGCGATGTGGCTGTGCACGTCCACGCCGCCAGCCATCACGATCTTGCCGGTGCAGTCGTAGGTCTCGTCCACGGCGCCGCCCACCGGCGCCGCGGCGGCGACGCGCCCGTCCACCAGATAGACGTCGCGCACCGAGGTCGCGCCGGAGACGGGGTCTACGACGCGGCCGCCCATCAGCCTGATCGTCGTCATGGGTGTCCTCCCGGAAGGGCCGCCTCGATGGCGGTGATCACCGCCGCCACGCTCGGCAGCGGCTGGGGCGCCTTGGCGTCCACGAAGGCGAAGGCGTCGCGCACCGCATCGGTCAGCACGCCCGGGTGCGTCACGCCCGGCACGCCCACCTCGATCACCACCTCGGCGGATGCGCTCGCGCCGTGGTGGACCAGCGCCACCGTCGGCACCGACGACGCCCACGCCGGCACGTCCGGCCCGAGCGCGCCCACCCAGAGGAGGGCGTCCGCCTCGCCGGACGTCACCAGCCGTTCCGCGTCGTGCAGCCAGTCGTCCTGCACCGGATAGCCCCGGCCGAGGCCGACGGGCAGATGGTCGCCGGTGGTCCAGGCCGACACGAGGTTGGCGCCGCGCCCGTGATGGTGCGCCGGCACGCCCAGCGTCGTGAACCGGGTGTCCCGGTTCAGGTCCTTCACCAGTCCCTGAAGGCTGTCCAGCGTCACGTGGTCCACGTCGTTGGCGTCCACCACCATTACGCCGAAGGCGGCCGACTTCATCTGCAGCGCAACCGCGTCGATCGCGGTCCGGTCCGGCCCGTCCTGAGCGAGCGGCCCGATCGGCTTCTGGCCGAGCCGGGCGCGCAGCAACCCCAGCACCCGATGCAGCGGCAGGTCGTCGCCGAGCGCCGACACGGTGCCGTCCGCCGCCACGTGGGCCGGACGCGCGCCGCCGGTCGCCAGGCACAGCACGCCCCGCTCGCCGCGCCACGGGTAGAGCCCGCCGCCGTCGGCGAGCGCCCGGGCGTGATCCGCCCAGGCCACCGCGCCGGGTCCGGCGAGCACGATCAGGTCGGCCCGGTGCCGGGCCTCCGAGACGGTGGTGGTCATGACGCCGCTGTCGGCGAGCACCCGCAGCTCCACCCGCTCGTGGGCGGTCGCGGCGTGGTCGACGCTGGCCCCGATGGCGTTCGCCAGCCGAAGGGCCGCGCGCACGCCGTCCACGTCGCAGCCGAGGCCGCCGATCACCGGGTGGCGGGCCTTCGCCAGGAGGGCCGCCGCACGTCCGATCGCCGCGTCGGCGTCGGTCTCTGGTTGTCCCGTCTGGACGGACAAGCGCTCCCCCCGATCCTCGATTCTGATTTGCCGCATATTGGTCCCGCCGCTCCGGCGCGACAAGGCGGCCGGGTGGCATGGTTTGTCGCGGGGGAGAGGCGGCGCGAAACGGCCCCGAAAACCGCCGCGCCGGCCCCCGCCCGGTCATCAGGTCCGGACGCTCACTCGTACTTCACGTAGGCGAAGCGCAGGTCCTTCTGCGGCGTGCCTTCCAGGCCCTGGCCCTCCAGCCCCGGCTGCCACATCACCACCTCCTCGATCTTCTTCGCCAGCGCGAAGTCCTTGTCGGTGATGCCCTTGGCGTGGTGGTTCGTCAGCCGCACCTCCACCCAGGCGTAGGACGCCGTCAGGTCCGGATGGTGCCACGCCGCCTCCGCCAGATGGCCGACCGTGTTGATCACCATCAGCGTGCTCTTCCACGACGCGGTCTTGTAGGTGCGCCGGATCCAGCCGTCCTCCAGCCGCCAGGTCGGCAGCTCCCGCGTCAGCCGCTCGGTCACTTCCGCGTCCGTATAGGTCTTCTCCGCCATGGCCGTCTCCTCGCGCGTATCGGTTCGTCCGTCTCGTCAGCGCCGGGCCGCCTCCCGCGTCGAGGCGGTCGACGGACGGGTCGGCGGGATGATACGGAGGTCGCGTGCATTCGGCCACGCCAAACGCGCCAGGGAGAGACGAGGAATGGCTGACGGACGGGACGGCGTACGCGTTCGGGCTCCGGCGCGCCTGCATCTCGGCCTCATCGACATGAACGGCGGGCTCGGCCGGTCCTTCGGGTCGATCGGCCTCGCCGTCGACAGGCCGGCCTTCACCGTGGAACTCCGCCCCGCCGCCCGGTTGACGGTGGACGGCCCGGAGGCCGCCCGCGCGGCGCGCTACCTGTCGGAGGCCGCCGAGACCCTCGGCGTGTCCGACGCGGTCGCCCTCAGGGTCGTCGAGGCCATGCCCGCCCACGCCGGCTTCGGGTCCGGCACCCAGCTCGCCCTCGCGGTGGCCGCCGGCCTCGCCAGGCTTCGCGGCGTGCCGGTGGACCTGCGCGCCCTTGGCGCCGAGCTCGACCGGGGCGCCCGGTCCGGCATCGGCGTCGCCGCCTTTCTCGACGGCGGCTTCCTGGTCGACGGCGGCCGGAAGCCGGGGGGAGGGGTCCCGCCGCTCATCGCCCGGCTGCCGTTCCCGGAGGACTGGCGCCTTCTCCTCATGCTGGAGACCGCCGCCGAAGGCGTCCACGGGCCGGAGGAGGTCGCCGCCTTCCGCGACCTGCCGGTCTTCCCGTCCGACGCCGCCGCCCATCTCTGCCGCGTCATCCTCATGCGCCTCCTGCCCGGCCTCGCCGAGCACGACCTCGCCGCCGTCGGCTCCGCCCTCACCGAGATCCAGGCGAGCGTCGGCGACCATTTCGCCCCCGCCCAGGGCGGCAGCCGATTCGCCTCCGCCGCCGTATCCGAGGCGCTCGCCCTCGCGGCCGCCGCCGGCGCCGCCGGCGTCGGGCAGAGCTCCTGGGGCCCCACCGGGTTCGCGCTCGTCGGATCCGACGCCGAGGCCCTTGCCCTGCGGGATCATCTTGTGCGGAACTGTCACACGGCCGAGCGCTTGAACTTCATGGTGGCAACCGGCAGAAACCGGGGGGCGACGGTGGAAACCGTCAAGTGAATCAAATGTCTGGATCTATTGCGCCATAGGCGTTTCCGCACTCGGGGCGACGATCCGTCAAGAAAATCCGGGGGATATATGGCCAAGACCATCCTTCACATGATCACGCCGCTCAAGCACATGAGCCCGTTCGACGTGAACATGGCGGCTGACGCCGGTTACGACGTTCTGGCCACCTACCAGGGCGTGACTCCCGAGGAGGTCCGCGGCCTGGTCCAGGACGCCATCTTCTCCCGCTCGCCGAACGACGCGGTGCGCACCGGCATCTTCTTCGCCGGCAAGAACGCCATCCAGGCGCTCGACATGATGAAGAGCGCCGAGGAGTCCTTCGTGCCGCCCTTCGTGGTGAACCTGTTCGCCGATCCGGCGGGCTCCTTCACCACCGCCGCCGGCATGGTGGCCTGCACCGAGAAGCTCCTGAAGGACAAGTTCGGCACCACCCTCAAGGGCAAGCGCGTGGTGATCTACGGCGGCACCGGCGTGGTGGCCTTCTCGTCCGCCGTCATCGCGGCGCTCGAGGGCGCGTCCGTGGTCATTACCGGGTATGACGGCACCAAGCGCGTCACCGCCATCTCGTCCGACATGAAGGCCCGCTTCGGCGTGGACGTGGAGCCGGCCGACGGCTCCACCCCGGAGGCGAACCTCGCCGCGGCGAACGGCGCCGAGATCATCTTCTCCGCCGGCCCGGCCGGCGTGCAGATCCTCAACGAGGAGCAGATCAAGTCGGTCACCGGCCTGCTGGTCGCCGCCGACGTGAACGCCGTGCCGCCCCCGGGCATCGCCGGCGTGGACGTGATGGCCAACGGCGAGTCCATCCCGGGCACCGCCAAGGGTGTCGCCCTCGGGGCGCTCGCCATCGGCAACGTCAAGTACCAGGCGCAGCATCTGCTCTTCAAGCGCATGATCTCCACCGACAAGCCCCTGTCGCTGGACTTCCGCCACGCCTTCGAGGAGGCGCGCGCCTTCATCAAGGGATGAGCGCCGCCGGGATGACGGGCGGGGCGGACCGGCCCGTCGTCCTCATCGTCGCCCTGTCCGCGCGCGCGCTCGCCGAGGCGGCCGCGCGCGCCGGCTTTTCGCCCGTGACGGTCGACTTCTTCGCCGACGACGACACCCGCGCCGTGTCCCTCGCCGCCCACCGCTATCCGGGCGGCTGGCGCTGCGGCTTCCGCCGCGCCGCCCTCCTGCCGCTCCTGGAGGCCGCGACCGCCGGTCTCACGGTGGCCGGCGTCGTGCTCGGCGCCGGCTTCGAGGACCGCCCCCGCCTGATCGCCTCCATCGCGGCGCGCTGGCCGCTCGTCGGCTGCCCGCCCGAGGCCGTCGCCGCCGCCAAGTCTCCCTTCGGGCTCGCCGCCACCTGCGCCGACCTCGGCATCCCGCACCCGGCCGTCCGCCGCGACGTGCCGGCGGGCGACGATCCGTCCCGCTGGCTCGTCCGCCGCCGCGCCGGCTCCGGCGGCGCGCACATCACCGCGGCGTCGCAACCCGGCCCGATCCCCACCGGTCATGTCGCCATGGCGCGCGTCTCCGGCCGCCCCGTCTCCGCCGCCGTCCTCGCCGACGGCCGCGACGCCGCCGTCGTCGCCTTCACCGACCAGTGGGCGTCGCCCGCGCCGGGCGCGCCCTTCCGCTTCGCCGGCGTGCTCGGCCCCGTTGGCGTGCCGCCGCCGGTGGACGCCGCCGTCCGCGCCGCCGCCTCGGCGCTCGCCGCCCGTTTCGGCCTCAAGGGCCTCCTCAGCCTCGACCTGATGGTCGACGGCCGATCCTGGTGGCTCCTGGAGATCAACCCGCGCCCCGGCGCGTCCCTCGACGTGCTCGACGCGCCCGCCGAGCCCTGGGCCGAAGCCCCGGCCGGGGCCGCTTCGGACCCTGCGGCCGAGGGCCACGGGGCAGGGGGCTCGGAGCCCCGCGATCCCCCCGCGACGTCCCTCTTCGCCGCCCACTGGACCGCGGCCGGCGGGACGATTCCGCCCGTCCGGATCGCCGATGCGACAATTCGCGCGACGCTTGTGGTCTACGCGGAAGCCGATTATCCCCCCGTTCCCGCCGCCTCCTGGCCGGCCTGGGTGCTCGACCGGCCGGCCGCCGGATCGCGCCCGACGGCCGGCGAGCCGCTCGCCACCGTGGCGGCCTCGGCGGCGACCCGAGTTTCTGCCGAACGGCTCCTGACCAGGAGAGCCGACGCGTTGACTGAGATCCTGAGAGGAATTGAGGCATGACCGCAGCTTCCACCCGTCCGAGCGTCGGCGCTCTCGTGATGCCGTTGGTGGAGGCCTTCGCGGCCGACGCCGACCGCCTACGCGTGAAGGTCTCGTCCGGCCCGCGCGGCTGCCGCCTGATCGACGCCGGCGCGTCCGTGCCGGGCGGCCTGGAGGCCGGGCGCCGGCTGACCGAGATCTGTCTCGGCGGCCTCGGCCAGGTCTCCATCGTGCCGACCATCGCCACTCTCGGCGTCTGGCCCTACTCGATCCAGGTCGGCTCCACCGATCCGGTCACCGCCTGCCTCGGCAGCCAGTATGCCGGCTGGGCGCTCGCCGGCGGCGAGGACGATCCCAACTGGTTCGCCCTCGGCTCCGGCCCGGGCCGCGCCACCGCCGCCGTCGAGACGCTCTACGAGGAGCTCGGCTACAAGGACGATGCCAGCGGCATCGCCCTGGTGCTCGAGGCGGCCTCGCCGCCGCCGGAGAGCGTCGTCGCCAAGGTCATGGAGGCGACCGGCGTCGCCGCCGACGGCATCACCTTCCTCTACGCGCCCACCCAGTCGCTCGCCGGCGCCACCCAGGTGGTCGGCCGGGTGCTGGAGGTGGCGCTCCACAAGGTCCACACGCTGCACTTCCCGCTGGAGCGGGTGGTCGACGGCATCGGCGTCGCGCCGCTCAGCCCGCCGCACCCGGACTTCGTCACCGCCATGGGCCGCACCAACGACGCCATCATCTACGGCGGCCGCGTCCACCTCTACGTCACCGGTCCGGACGACGAGGCGGAGAACCTGTCGAAGAACCTGCCGAGCCGCTCCTCGCGCGACTACGGGTCTCCGTTCGCGGAGGTTTTCAAGAAGTTCAACGGCGATTTCTATGCTATCGACGGCGCGCTCTTCTCCCCCGCCGAAGTGGTGGTGACGGCCGTCGACAGCGGCCGGTCCTTCCGCGGCGGCGCCGTTGCGCCGGATCTCGTCGATGCCTCGTTCGCCTGATGTGTCCCCCGGTCGCGTGGTCGTCTTCACCGACCAGGCCGACTGGCACCTGAAGCGGGTCAGGTCCGCGCTCCACGCCGCCGGCGTGGAGCCGGTCGTGTCCTCCCTCCGCCAGGTGGTGTTCGACGTCGGCGCCCGCGAGCCGCTCGCGATCCCGGGCCTCAACGGCCGGCTCCCGCGGGCGGTGCTCGTCCGCGGCATCGCCGCCGGCAGCTTCGAGGCGATCACCCTCAGGCTCGGCGTGCTCCACGCCCTCGCGGACGCGGGCGTCACCGTCTGGAACGGCGCCCGCGCCATCGAGAAGTGCGTCGACAAGGCCGCCACCAGCGTCGCCCTGGTGCGCGCCGGCCTGCCGACGCCGCGCACCCTCGTCACCGAGAGCCGCGGCCGCGCGCTCGATTTCCTCGCCGCCGAGATCGGCTTCGGCAACCAGGTGGTCCTGAAGCCCCTGTTCGGCAGCCAGGGCAAGGGCCTGAGGCTCCTCGCCCGCATCCGCGACCTGCCCGGCGAGGACGACGTCTTTGGCGTCTATTATCTCCAGCGCTTCATCCCCGCCCGCGACGGCCGCTTCAAGGACATCCGCGCCTTCGTGTCCGGCGGCCGGATCGTCGCCGCCATGGTGCGGGTCGGCGCCACCTGGATCACCAACGTCCACCAGGGCGCCACGCCCGAGCCGATCCGCCTCGATTCCGCCTCCGAGCGCATGGCCCTCGCCGCCGCGGCCGCCGTCGGGGCCGACTTCGCCGGCGTCGACCTCATCGAGGCGCCCGACGGCGGCATGATGGTCCTGGAGGTCAACTCCATGCCCGCCTGGCGCGGCCTCCAGAAGGTCGCCGGCTGCGACGTCGCCGCCGCCGTGGTGTCCGACTTCCTCGCCGCCGCCGGCCTCGTCCCCGCGGCCCCGCAACTGGTCTCGTCGTGAGCGCCCCCTCCGGACCCGCCGTCGACCCGCGCCTCGCGGACGCCTTCCTCGCCGCCTGCCTCGCCGAGCTGCGCGCGCCGAAGCCCGGCAACGTCCACGACTTCGCCCCCGGCCACCGCATGACCGTCGCGGATTTCGAGACGAGCGCCGCCGTGTCCGCGCCCTACATCGCCTGGCGGGGCGCCCGCATCGGCGACCGGGTGCTCGGCGCCATGCGGGCGACCGTCGCGGCGGTCGGCTGCAACACCAATCTCGGCATCCTGCTTCTCACCGCGCCGATCGCTATGGCGGCGGGGCAGGGCGGTGATCTCCGCCGGGAACTGCATGCGATTCTCGCGAATACCACGGTGGAGGACGCCGAAAAGGTCTTCGAAGCCATCCGGATCGCGAATCCGGGCGGACTCGGCCGCTCCGAGAGCCACGACGTGGCCGCCAAACCCCTGGTCACGTTGACGCAGGCCATGGCGGAAGCGGCCGATCGCGATCGGATCGCGCTGCAATTCGTCACCTGTTTTGATGATCTTTTCTCGATCGGGCTCCCCGCCTGGAGGAGATCGGAGCCGGCCGGTGACCCTCTTCGTCGCACTCTGGCGGTGTACCACGCCTATGCGTCGGCCATGCCGGACACCCATGTCACTCGCAAGCACGGACCGGAAGTTGCGGAAGCCACACGGATAAAGTTCGCCGAACACCGCGAAGCGTTTGCGAATTATGACATTTCGCAGCTCTTGAATTACGACCGCGAGTTGAAAGTTCTCGGCGTGAATCCTGGGACCTCCGCCGACCTTACGGTAGCAACCGAATTCCTCGCTCGCGCCCTTGAAGATAAGTGAGAATACGTATACGCCGTCCCTTGCCGCGTGGGGAGGGGCGGATTAGGCTCCCTCCCGTCTGGCAACACCTCGTGTCCGGCCAACCGGTTTGGTTCGCCAAACGCAGAAACAAGGATCGACGGGGGGCGGTCGTTGCGAGCGCGACGTCCGTTAGTTCGGTTTATTTTTGGGAGGTTAGACCGATGGCGAAGATTAACAAGGTTATGCTCGGCGAGGCGCTCGTCGGCGACGGCAATGAAGTCGCCCACATCGACCTTATTATTGGGCCGCGGAACTCGGCCGCTGAGGTCGCGTTCGTGAACGCCCTGTCCAACAACAAGGACGGCTTCACCACCCTGCTCGCGGTGATTGCGCCGAACCTGCCGTGCAAGCCCAACACGATCCTGTTCAACAAGGTCACCATCAAGGGCGCCAAGCAGGCCGTCCAGATGTTCGGCCCGGCCCAGTACGGCGTCGCCAAGGCGGTGCAGGATTGCGTCGCCAACGGCACCATCCCGGTCGAGGAAGCCGACGACCTGTACATCCTGGTCGGCGTGTTCATCCACTGGGAGGCGGATGACGACGCCAAGATCCAGCAGTACAACTACGAGGCCACCAAGCTCTCGATCGAGCGCGCCGTCGCCGGCAAGCCGACTGCGGCTGAAGTCAATGCCCAGAAGGACTCCGCTAAGCACCCCTTCGGCGCTTAGATCCGGGACAACTCTGGGCAGGCCTCTGCCCCGGCGATGCCGCGGTCACTGCTCCAGCGGTTGATGGCCAAGTTCTTTGGATGATGACGGATAGGATCGGGGCGGCTTCGGCTGCCCCTTTTCATTTCGGCGGCCGCTCCCTCGGAGTCCGTTCGTCGACCTCAAGCGCCGCGCGCGCCCTGCCTCGGCCTCACGCCCCGCGCGCGCCCTCCGGCGGCCTCGCGCCCTTCGCCGACCTCGCGCCCTACCTCGGCCTCACGCCCCCGCGAGCCGCGCCAGCGCCGCCCCGTCCAGCCGCCCGTCGTGGAGCGCGGTGGCCACCAGGGCCCCGGCGATTCCCGCCGCCTTCAGGCGGACGAGATCATCCTCGCCGCGCACCCCGCCCGCCGCGAACACCCGCCGGCCCGGTCCGGCCGCCTCGCGCACCGCCGACAGCCGCGCCTCGTCCGGCCCGCCGTCGGTGCCCACCCGCGCCAGCGTCATCACGATCACGTCCCGCGGCCAGGCCGACGGCGTCGTCAGAATGGCCTCCGGCCCCACGAATCCGTCCCGGAAGTCCAGCGAGAGCACCGCGTCCGGCCCCGCCGCCGCCAGGGTCTCCGGCCCGGTCTGGCTCTCGCTGCCGATCACGGGCCGCACGCCCATCGCGGCGGCGCCCGCCGCCATCGCCGCGTCCGCCGCCCCTTCGTCCAGCCAGATCTCCAGCCCGGGACGGGCCTTCAGCAGCGCCGCCGCCAGCGGCCTGTTGCCGCCACGCCCTTCGATCGCGTCCAGGTCCGCGATATAGAGCGCTTCGAACGGATGGACGCCGAACAGGCCGTCCACCACGTCGGACGCCGACGCCGACCGGCAGAGGGGCGACACGATCGGCCGATAGGACGCCCGGTCGCCGGCTCTCGCCCGGACCACGACGCCGTCCTTCAGGTCGATCACGGGGATCACGCGCATAGCCATCGTGCCATTCATGATGGGGAAAGGGACCGGGACGATGACACTCGCGGGCACGACGGCACAAGCGGCGATCGGCTGGGACATCGGCGGCGCGCACCTGAAGGCCGCCCGCGTGGAAGGCGGGCGCGTGGTCGCCGTCGCCCAGGAGCCCTGCGCCCTCTGGCAGGGGCTGGACCGCCTGGAGGCCGCCTTCGACGCCATCGGCGCGCGCCTCGGCGCCGCGCCCCTCAACCCCGCCACCATGACCGGCGAGCTGGTCGATCTCTTCGACAGCCGCGCCGCCGGGGTGGACGCGCTCGCCGCCGTCGCCGCCCGCCGCCTTGCGGGCGTCTCCATCTACGCCGCCGACCGCGGCTTCGTGTCCCCCCTGGAGGCCGCCCGCCACGTGGACGCGATCGCCTCCGCCAACTGGCACGCCACCGCCGCCCTCGTCGGCGCCCGCCTCGCCGACGCGCTCCTCGTCGACATGGGCAGCACCACCACCGACGTGATTCCCGTCCTCGCCGGCCGGGTCGCCGCGCGCGGCCGCACCGACGCGGGCCGCATGGAGGCGGGTGAGCTCGTCTACACCGGCGCCACCCGCACCCCCCTCATGGCGGTCGCGATCCGCGTGCCGGTGGCCGGCCGCTGGACCACCCTGATGGCCGAGCACTTCGCCACCATGGCCGACGCGAACCGTCTGCTCGGCCGCCTCGCCGACGGCGACGACCAGCACGGCACCGCCGACGGCCGGGGCAAGTCCGTGCCGGAGAGCCGCCTGCGCCTGTCGCGCATGACCGGCCGCGACGTGGCCGACCTGCCGGAGGCTGCCTGGACGGCGCTCGCCCGCGCCTTCGCCGAGGCGCAGGTCCGCTCGGTCCACGACGCCGCGCTCCTCTGCCTGTCCGCCCTGTCGCTGCCCGACGCCGCTCCGGTGGTGTCCTGCGGCATCGGCCGGGCGGCGGTGGCCGACGTGGCGGCCCGCCTCGGCCGGCCGCTCGCGCCCGTGGAGGACCTGGTCCCGCTCGCCGACCCCGCCGACCCGTCGCTCCGCGCCTGGGCGGGCGCGTGCGCGCCGGCCGTCGCCGTGGCCCTCCTGGCGTCCGCCGACCCGTCAACGTCGACAGGTTCGTGACGATTCAGCAACAGTTCATGTCGACTCGCGATCGCCTCCCGCGGGCCGGCGGTCGTGCCCCTATTCAGCCATTTTCCGGCGTGAGCGTCCCTCCCGGGGCGTGAGATCGAAACCGGGGCTCGGCACAGGAAGCCGAAGGTTCGATCCGAGGTGGTCGAATGCGTTTGTTGGCGGTCTGGGCAGAAGAAGCGGAACAGGATCCGCGTCACGGGTCATCGAAGATCGGTAAAGGGCGTGCGCGCGACTCGGTCGTCGGCAACGCATTCTTCACCAGCCGATCAGTTCTCGGCGCCCTCAAGAAGACTGTCCGGCGTGGCCGTAGAAATGCCGAAAATCTGTTCAATGGTGGCACGATCGGGGCACGGGACGTTGACGTGGTCCGGGTTTCGTCCTGGCGGAATGCTGGGAGGCGCGTCCTGCGTCTTTCGCACCTGCCGGAACGTCATGCGGCAACTTCGGCCGACGTAGAAGAGAACTCGGCGTTTACGGGTCGCGTGTCACGGTGGGCTTGGGTGGAGGAAAGACCGTATCCCATTGACGATGCTGGTACGCATCGGCCCGCGGCCACTGTCGCGGGGCGGGTTGCGGGTCTGTGCGCCTTCCACATGTCGCCGAAGCGTCCAGAAGGGCGCGTAGGGCTTGCGAGAAGAACGGGCATGGCGAAGGTCGGGCAGGTGGCAGTGAACGGTTGGATGGCCCTTTGCGTCAGCATGGCGCTCTGCGCGTCGCCGGCGGCGGCATTCGACCTGCCGGGCGAAGGCTCGCAGAACTGGAGCGACCAGGACGTCATCGAAGCCTTCCGCGAAGGCACCCGCGCCTATTACGCCGGCGACACCGCCTCCGCGCTCGACGGTCTCCAGGCCGCCGCCCAGAGCGGTCATCCGGCCGCCCAGTGGAAGCTCGGCCGCATGTACCAGAACGGCGACGGCGTCGAGGAGGACGACCTCAAGGCCTTCGACTACTTCAACCAGGTCGTCGCCGCCCACGCGGAGGACAGCCCCACGTCGCCCCAGGCGCCGTTCGTGTCCAACGCCTTCGTGGAGATCGGCTCCTACTACATGACCGGGATCGACAACGCGCTCCGGCCGAACATGAACCGGGCGCGGGAGATCTTCACCTACGCGGCGTCCTACTTCGGCGACGCGCTCGCCCAGGTGAACCTCGGCCGCATGTTCCTCGACGGCATCGGCGGCGAGCGGGATCCCCGTCAGGCCGCGCGCTGGTTCCTGCTCGCGGCCCGCAAGGGTCAGGTGGACGCCCAGGCCCGTCTCGGCAGCATGCTGTTCAACGGCGAGGACATCGAGCCCAACCCGGTGCACGGCCTCATGTGGCTGACGATCGCCCTCAAGCACTCGCGCGCCACCGGCCGCGACGAGGAATTCGTGCGGCTCGAGCACGAGAAGGCCTTCGCCGTCGCCAGCGAGGACGTCCGCCGCAAGGCCACCCGTCTGGCCGACCAGTGGCTCGCCGACAACCAGTCCATCATCGCCGCCGGCCAGTAGGCCAACGGCTTTCGGTTTGGAGATTATGTACCTCCCGCACCACCCGAATTAGATGTATGGT
The DNA here is from genome assembly GCF_013839525.1 of Chthonobacter rhizosphaerae. GTDB lineage: Bacteria > Pseudomonadota > Alphaproteobacteria > Rhizobiales > Pleomorphomonadaceae > Chthonobacter > Chthonobacter rhizosphaerae. Next base: position 119,358 of record NZ_JACDIS010000006.1, on the reverse strand, counting down.
TACCGAGGTTCACAACCTTTGAGTCTCGGAGGGTGGGATGGCTGGTTTTACTTACTGCGTGACGTTCCGGATTGCCGATAAGACTGTTAAGGGCAAGACCTACAATGAGCGTAGACTTAGGTTAATAGAGAATGCGCGGACGAATGGTTTGAGTTTTTGGGATGGGACAACTTCATTCATTTTAGTTGAATCGTCTCTCGATACTTATGGTTTTGCAGAAATGGTGTTTGCTGGCCTGAGCGAAGCCGATGACATGGTCTTTGTTTTCGACCCGACAGATATGTCTGGAGCTTACTTCGGCGTGGTGCCAGATAGAAATGTGCTGCTATCGTTCTTCCCGAAAGCAAAAAAACTCTCGTGAATGCTCATTAGCACGTTGAGCAATCGCGCGAGCCGAAGAACGAACCTAAATCTAAACCTGCGTATGGCTGACTCCAGCAAAAAGGCCGGCTCAAGTATATAACCGCCTTCCGTCCGGCGGGCCCTCAGGGCGCCTCGAACCGCAGCCTCGCCACCACCGGCACGTGGTCGCTCGGCTTCTCCCAGCCGCGCACGTGGCTGACGATCTCGCACGCCTCCAGCCGGTCCGCCGCCTGGGGCGACAGCAGCAGGTGGTCGATCCGGATGCCCCAGTTCTTCTGCCACGCGCCGGCCTGATAGTCCCAGAACGTGTACCGGCCCGGCGAATCGTCCGTCGCCCGGAGCGCGTCCGTGTAGCCGAGGTTGAGGAGCGAGCGGAACGCCATCCGGCTCTCCGGCTGGAACAGGGCGTCGTTCATCCAGGCGCGCGGGTCGTGGACGTCCTTGGCGTCGGGAATCACGTTGTAGTCGCCGGCGAGCACCGTCGGCTCCTCCAGCGCCAGCCTGTCCCGCGCGAAGGCCTCCAGCCGGCGCATCCAGGCGATCTTGTAGTCGAACTTCTCCGTGCCGATCGGATTGCCGTTCGGCAGGTAGAGCGACACCACCCGGATCACGCCGCCCTTCACCGAGAACACGCCCTCGATGAACCGCGCCTGCGCGTCCTCGTCGTCGCCCGGCAGCCCCCGGTTCACCTCGTCGAACGGCAGCTTCGACAGGATCGCGACGCCGTTGAACCCCTTCTGCCCGTGGGTCTCCACGTTGTAGCCCAGCCGCTCGAACTCGGCCCTCGGAAAGGCCTCGTCCACCGACTTGATCTCCTGCAGGCACACGACGTCCGGCGACGCCTCCCCGAGCCAGCTCAGCGCCGTCTCGATCCGGGCCTTGACCCCGTTGATGTTCCAGGTGGCGATCCGCATGCGGGGCTCCAGTGCTCGGACAAGACGGCCGCCGGCGCGGCCACACCCGCTGGAGCTATACAGATCCGCCGCCGAAGGAAAAGATGCCCGACCCTCCACCCTCCACCGTCCCGGTCTGCGCAGGCGGACCACCCCCGCATTCCTTCCCGCCCCTCGCCCCCGCCTCAGGTGCTATCGTCTCCCCGCCGAATCGCCCGCTCTCCCGATGCTCTCCGAACTCGCCCACGCCCTCGTCACCCCCGCCACGCTGGAGGCCCGCCGCAGCGGGCTGCTCGCCGACAAGGTGAGCCTCTGGTCGCGCTCCCGGCGCTTCCGCGCGGCGTGGGCGCCCCACAAGGCGCGGTCGCGGGCGGCGGTCGACAGGGCGATCGACGCGGTCACCCGAAGGCGCACCGCGGTCGTCCTCGGCTCCGGCCTTCTGGACGACGTGCCGATCGACCGCATGGCGTCCATGTTCGGCAAGGTGGTCCTCGTCGACGCGGTCCATCTCGCCGCCGTCCGGCTCGCGGTCTGGCGCAAGGGCTGGCGGAACGTGGAGTTCGTGACCGCCGATCTGTCCGGCTTCGACGAGGCCCTGAAGCGCGAGCGCTTCCGCCGGGCCGTCACCGGCGGCGAGATCGGCGGCCGGCTGGACCCGCTCGCCTTCGTGCGCCGCATGCCCGAGGTGGACCTGGTCGTCTCGGCCAACCTCCTGTCGCAGCTCGCCTTCACGCCGTCCCGCCGGGCCGAGACCGTCGACCCGAAGTTCACCGTCCCGCCCGACGTGACGCGCCAGCTCGTCGCCGCGCACGTCTATTCGCTCGCCGGCATGTCCTGCCGGTCGGTTCTCGTCACGGACACGGATTACGTGGTGGTCGACCGCGAGGGCAACGTGATCGACGAGCAGGATGTCCTCCACGGCGTCACGCTGCCGGAGGAGACGGAAAGCTGGGAGTGGACCGTCGCGCCCTACGGCGAGGAGAGCCCGGACACGGCGCGCGTCCACCACGTGGTCGCCATCGACGACGTGGCGCTCGACCTCGCCTGAGCGCCGCCCGGAGGAGCGCCGCCCGGAACCGGGTCAGATCGCGAAGCTGGTGCCGCAGCCGCAGGACGCGGTGGCGTTCGGGTTGCGGATCTGGAACGACTGGCCCATCAGGTCGTCCACGAAGTCGATCTCCGAGCCGGCCATGAAGGGCAGGGAGGTCGGGTCGATCAGCACGGTCGCGCCGTCCTTCTCGATCACCAGGTCGTCCTCCGCGCGGGCGTCGGTCAGGTCGAACTTGTACGAGAAGCCCGAGCAGCCGCCGCCCTCCACCGAGACGCGCAGCGCGCCCGCCGTCGGGTCCTTGTCCATGATCTTGCGGATCCGGCGCGCGGCACGGTCCGTGAGCATCACGCTGTCGATCGCGTCCACGGTCATCGGCGACCTCTGTCCTCTCGCGGCCGCGAGGAGGGTTCCGCCTGGAACCTGCAGCCGGCTTGTCATCTTCGTCTGCCAATAGGTAAGTAGCCAAGACGGAACGGTCAATCGACCGCAACGACCGTCAGGCATGCGGACGGCGCCGGCGTGGCCGGTCGGGGAGGGTGCGTGGTCGTCACACTGGGCTTCGGCGTGGAACCGCGGGCGCGCTACGCCGTGGACCCCGCCCGCACGCGCGGTCGCCTGAAGGACGAGCCGGCGAGCCCCACGCGCACGCCCTTCCAGCGCGACCGCGACCGCATCATCCACTCCACCGCCTTCCGGCGGCTGAAGCACAAGACGCAGGTGTTCGTCTACCACGAGGGCGACCACTTCCGCACCCGCCTCACCCACACCATCGAGGTGGCCCAGATCGCCCGCGCGCTCGCCCGCGCGCTCCGCCTCGACGAGGACCTCGCCGAGGCCCTGGCGCTCGCCCACGATCTCGGCCACACGCCCTTCGGCCACACCGGCGAGGATGCGCTCGACGCCTGCCTGGAGGACCACGGCGGCTTCGACCACAACGCCCAGTCCCTGCGCATCGTCACGCTGCTGGAGAACCACTACGCCGAGTTCGACGGCCTCAACCTCTCGTGGGAGACCCTGGAGGGCCTCGTCAAGCACAACGGCCCCATGATCGACCCCGCCGGCAACCCGGTGCCGCGCTACGCCGCCCGCGGCCTGCCGCTCGCGCTCACGAGCTATCCCGCCTGGCGCGACCTCGACCTCCACACCTGGCCGAGCCTGGAGGCCCAGGTCGCCGCCATCGCGGACGACATCGCCTACAACGCCCACGACATCGACGACGGCCTTCGCGCGGGCCTCTTCGACCTCGCCGACCTGACGGACCTGCCGCTCATCGGCGGCTTCCTCGCCACCATCGCGGCCCGCTATCCCGGCCTCGACCGCAACCGCACCATCCACGAACTCACCCGCCGGCTGATCACCGCCATGGTGGAGGACGTCATCACCGTCGCGATCCACAACCTCGACGCCGTGAAGCCCCAGTGCGCCGACGACGTCCGGGCGGCGGGGCGCGCGCTCGCCACCTTCTCGGCGCCGATCGCGGCGGTCGACAAGGCCATCAAGGCCTTCCTCTTCCCGCACGTCTACCGCCACCCGGACGTGGTGCGCGTGCGCGCCAACGCGGACCTCATCGTCCGCGACCTCTACGACCATTTCGTCGCCCGGCCCGACACCCTGCCGGACGAATGGCGCGCCGGCCTGGAGGCCTGCGACGACCACACGCTCGCCCGCCGGGTGGGCGACTACATCGCCGGGATGACCGACCGCTTCGCCGTCCAGGAGCACCGGCGCTGGTTTGACGCCACACCGGAATTGCGCTAGGCGAGCCTCGGTTTTCCGGGTTTTTGGCAGGTGTGGCGATGAACGTGTTCCAGGTGTTCGGCGATCGGATCCGGGCGGCGATCCGCGGGCTCGATCTCGGCGTGGCCGAGGCCGACCTCGGCCGCGTCGCCGTGGAGCCGCCCCGCGACGCCAGCCACGGCGACATCGCCACCAACGCCGCCATGGTGCTGGCCAAGCCGCTCGGCCGCAAGCCGCGCGACCTCGCCGAGGCGATCGCCGCCGCGCTCCGCGCCGACGCGGACGTGGAGGCCGTCGACGTCGCCGGCCCAGGCTTCATCAACCTGAAGATCGCGCCCGGCTTCTGGGCCGGCCTCGTCAAGGCCATCGTGTCCGATCCGGCCGGCTACGGCCGCTCGGCCCTCGGCCGCGGCCACAAGGTCAACGTGGAGTACGTCTCCGCCAACCCGACCGGCCCCATGCACGTCGGCCACTGCCGCGGCGCGGTGGTGGGCGACGCGCTCGCCGGCCTTCTCGCCTTCGCGGGCAACGACGTCACCAAGGAATACTACATCAACGACGCCGGCGGGCAGATCGACGTCCTCGCCCGCTCCGCCTTCCTGCGCTACCGGGAAGCCCTTGGCGAGACCATCGAGATCCCCGAGGGCCTCTATCCGGGCGACTATCTCGTCCCCGTCGGCGAGGCCCTGAAGGCCGCCCACGGAGACGGCCTCCTCGCCATGGACGAGGCGGACTGGATGCCGCTCGTCAAGCCGGTCGCCGTCGTCATGATGATGGACATGATCCGCGAGGATCTCGCCATCCTCGGCGTCGAGCACGAGGTCTTCTTCTCCGAGAAGTCCCTCCACGACCGGACCGGGACCGCCCCGTCCGAGATCGACGCCATGATCGAGGACTTCCGCGGCCGCGGCCTCGTCTACCAGGGCAGTCTGCCGCCGCCCAAGGGACAGTTGCCGGACGACTGGGAGGACCGGGAGCAGACCCTCTTCCGGGCGTCCGCATACGGCGACGACATCGACCGGCCGCTCCAGAAGTCCGACGGCAGCTACACCTATTTCGCCGCCGACGTCGCCTACATGCGCTCCAAGGTCCAGCGCGGCTTCGACGAGATGATCTTCATCCTCGGCGCCGATCACGGCGGCTACGTCAAGCGCCTGGAGGCCGTCGGCAACGCCATCTCGGGCGGCAAGGCCAAGGTGGTCGTGCGCCTCTGCCAGCTCGTGAAGCTCTACCGGGCCGGCGAGCCGGTGAAGATGTCCAAGCGCTCCGGCGACTTCATCACCCTGCGCGAGGTGGTGGAGGAAGTCGGCCGCGACGCCGTCCGCTTCATGATGCTGATGCGCAAGAACGACGCGCCGCTCGACTTCGACTTCGTGAAGGTCAAGGAGCAGTCCAAGGACAACGCGGTCTTCTACGTCCAGTACGCCCACGCGCGCTGCCACTCGATCTTCCGCCAGGCGCGCGAGCAGGCGCCGGACCTCGCCGACGCCGACCCGGCGGACGCCCCGTTCGAGACACTGGACGACCCGGCAGAGCTCGCCCTCATCCGGCGTCTCGCCGAGTTCCCGCGCGTGGTGGAGAGCGCCGCGGAGGCGCACGAGCCGCACCGGATCGCGTTCTATCTCTACGACCTGTCGGGGGATTTCCACGGGCACTGGAACAGGGGCAAGGACCAGCCGCGTTTGCGGTTCGTTAACCCTGTTGATCCAGTCTCGACCCGAGCCCGTCTCGCTCTCGTCCGGGCCGTTATGATTGTTATTCAGTCGGGTCTCGGTATACTCGGCGTGAATGCCCCGGACGAAATGCGTTGACCGTCGGCACCAACGATCGTCGTCGAGCCGCAGCCTGAACGCGGATGGACGAAGGTCGGTGACAGAAAGACCCGTACCCGATGTTCAACATGCGTCGCGCCCACAAGTTCCAGGAACCCGTCCATCCCGCCGGCGCCCACGGGCACCACGGCTGGGATGACGAGGAGGCCATGGCCGAACTGGCCCGGCTCGTGGACGAGGATCTCCAGGCCACCGTCCGCCGCCAGAACTCCCCCCACGATCTGGTGGAGGCGCTCGCGACCGAGTTCGATCGGGACTACGGCTCCATGGAGCCGGTCGATCTCGACGGCTCCCGGTCCGCCGGCCGCCGTCCGCAGGTCTACGACGCCTGGGACGACGACGCCCTCCAGGCCTATTCCGACGATCTCATCTCCTTCACCGAGTCCGAGCCGGACCGGTTCGAGGAAGGCATGCTGCCGCCGCACTCCTACGACGAGGAGCGGGCCGCCCCCGCGCCGCGCCGTCGGTCCGGCCTGATGGCGCTGGCCGGCCTCGTGGTCCTCGCCGGTGTCGGCGGCGTGGCCTACGGCCTCATCGGCGGGGTCGGCGGCATCGGCGAGCCGCAGCTCGTCCGCGCTCCGGAAGGCCCCTACAAGGTGATCCCGGACGCGAGCGAGCAGGCCGCCGAGACGGCCGACGCCTCGCCCGTGTTCAGCCCGCGCGAGGCCCTGCCCGAGAAGGGCGAGGACCGCCTCGTCGCCCGTCCTGAAACCGTGCCCGACCTGCCGGGCGTCACGGTGCCGGGCTCTCGGGTCATCCTGCCGAACGGCGACGAGGTCCTGCCCGAGGCCGAACTGGTGGACGCCGGCCCGCGCCGCGTCCGCACCGTGCTCGTCAAGCCGGACGGCACCATCATCGAATCCCCCGACGGGCCGCCGCCGTCCCTCGCCAACCGCGCCGCTCCCGCGCCGGCTCCGGCCGATGCCGCTCCCGGCATCGACGGCGACCCGATGACCACCGCCGGCATCCTGCCGAGCCCCGAGCAGGTGGACCCCATCGCGTCGCTCGCCAACGCGCCGGCGGTTCCGGTCGCCACCCAGCCGGCCAGCATGGAGCCGCTGCCCCCGCTCGGCGCGCCGACCGACACGGTCGCCGCCGCGCCGACGCCCGTCGGCGAGCCCCTGGCCCAGCCGCCGGTGGCCGAGGCCGCCCCGGTCCAGGTCACCGCGCCCATGCCGGTCCGTCGCCCGGACGTGCCCCGGTCCGCCGCTCCGGCCGAGCCGGCCCCGCAGGCCGCCGCGCCCACCCAGGTCGCCACCGCCGATCCGTTCGCGTCGGCCGCCCCAGCCCCCGCCGCTGCCGCCCCGGCCCCCGCCGCTGCCGCGCCGGCCGCGTCCGGAGCCGCCGCCTACGTGCAGATCGCGTCCCAGCGGTCGGAAGCCGCCGCCCTGTCCAGCTTCCAGGCGCTGCAGAAGAAGTTCCCGTCCATCCTCGGCGGCGTGACGCCCGACGTCCAGCGGGCCGATCTCGGCGACAAGGGCATCTACTACCGGGCCCGCGTCGGCAAGCCGACCCGCGAGGCCGCCGTCAGCCTGTGCGAACAGTTGAAGGCCGCCGGCGGCGACTGCCTCATCGCCCGCAACTGAGCGCGGCGATCAAGTCCAAGGCCCGCGTCGCGCCTCCGGCGTGGCGCGGGCCTTCGCGTTCCGTCACCCGTCCGCGGTCCTGTCGGCCGGCGGACGTCCCAAGAGGCCCGTCATGCCCCGCGCCTTCATCACCGGCGTCTCCGGTCCGGCTCTCACCGATGCCGAGCGCCGCTTCATCGCCGACGCCGACCCGTGGGGCCTCATCCTGTTCCGCCGCAACGTGGGCGCGCCCGACGAGGTCCGCCGCCTCACGGACGACTTCCGGGCCGCCGTCGGCTGGGCGGCGCCTGTGCTCGTCGACCAGGAGGGTGGCCGCGTCCAGCGGCTGACCGCCCCGCACTGGCGCAAATACCCCTCCGCCCGCCGCCTCCTGGAGGCCGCCTCGGGCGACCTGACCCTGGTGCGCGATGCCGCCCGCGCCATGGCGGCCGACCTGCGCGCCGCCGGCATCACGGTCGATTGCGCGCCCTGCCTCGACCTCGGCCTGCCGGGCCAGAGCACCGTCATCGGCGACCGCGCCTTTTCCGGCGACCCGGCCGTCGTCACGGCCGCGGGCCGCGCCGCCGCCGTCGGCTTCCTGGCGGGCGGCGTCCTGCCGGTGATCAAGCACATGCCCGGCCACGGCCGGGCGCTCGTGGACAGCCATCATCACCTGCCGGTGGTGGAGGCCGCCTACGACGACCTCGCCGCCCTCGATTTCGCTCCCTTCATGGCGCTCGCGGACCTTCCCGCAGCCATGACGGCCCATATCGTCTACACGGCCATCGACCCGGACCGTCCCGCCACCCAGTCGCCGATCGTGATCGACGAGATCATCCGCGGCGTGATCGGTTTCGACGGCCTCCTTCTCTCCGACGACGTGTCGATGAATGCCCTCGAGGGCGCGGTCGGCCTTCGGGCCGAGCGGTCCCTCACCGCCGGCTGCGACATCGCCCTCCACTGCAACGGCCTGATGGACGAGATGGAGGCGGTCGCCGCCGTCGCCCCGGTCCTCGCCGGCCCGGCCCTGGAGCGCGCCACGCGGGCGTTGAGCGCCATCGCCGAGCCGGATACGGTCGACCTGGAGGCCATCCACGCCCGGCTCGACCGGGCGCTCGCCGAGGCGACCGACGCCGGCATCTGACGGCCCGCGCGGGCGAGACGGGGAGGGGCCTCCTATCGGGAGCGGACGGGGCGGATGAGCGAGGCGAAGGACGAGGTCGCAGCCGGTGCGGATCCCTGGTCGTCCCCCGGGGCGGACCGGATCGCGCCCGGCGAACCGTCGCTCATCGTGGACGTGGAAGGGTTCGAGGGGCCGCTGGACCTCCTCCTCACGCTCGCCCGCACCCAGAAGGTGGACCTCGCCCGCATCTCCATCCTGGCGCTCGCGGAGCAGTACCTGGTCTTCGTGGAGGAGGCCCGCCGCCTCCGCCTGGAGCTCGCCGCCGACTACCTCGTCATGGCGGCCTGGCTCGCCTACCTGAAGTCGCGCCTCCTGATCCCCGATCCGCCGGCCGACGACGACGAGCCGACCGGCGAGGAACTCGCCGCCCAGCTCGCCTTCCGGCTCCGCCGCCTGGAGGCGATCCGCCGGGCCGCCGACCATCTGATGGACCGCTCCCGCCTCGGCCGCGACGTCTTCGGCCGGGGGGCGCCCGAGCCCGTGGTCGTGGACCGCCACACGGTCTGGGACGCCACGCTCTACGATCTCCTCGCCGCCTACGCGGCCGACCGCCAACGCCACATGGTCACCCGCGTCCACGTGCGCCGCCGGGCCGTCTGGTCGCTCGTGGAGGCGCGGGACATCCTGACCCGCCTGATCGGCCGCCACGGCGACTGGTTTCCCCTGGAGACCTTCCTCAAGCCCTACATGACGACCCGCGACCTCGCCGCCACCGTCCGGGCGTCCACCTTCTCGGCCACGCTCGAACTGGTCCGCGAGGGCAAGATGGAGCTCCGCCAGTCGGAGGCCTTCGGCCCGCTCTACGTCCGCGCTGCCGCCCCCCGGGCGGTGGACCTCGACGCGCTCTCCGAGGAGAACGCCGGCGACGGTCCGGGCGGGGAGGGGCACCCATGACCGCCGCCCCGGACGAGGACGACCAACCCGCGCCGCCGCTGCCGGACGGCCCGGAGGAGGTCCGCCTCTTCGCTCACCGGATCGTGGAGGCGCTGCTCTTCGCTTCCGCGACCCCGCTGTCCGAGGCCGCCCTCGCGGAGCGCCTGCCCGCGGGCGTTCCGGTCGGCGAGATCCTCGCCGACCTCCAGGCCCTCTACGCCGGGCGCGGCGTCACGCTCGCCAAGGTCGGCGGCCAGTGGATGTTCCGCACCGCCGACGACCTTTCCTTCCTTCTTCGCCACGAGGCGCGGGAGCAGCGCAAGCTGTCCCGCGCGGCCCTGGAGACCCTCGCCATCGTGGCCTACCACCAGCCCGTCACCCGGGCGGAGGTGGAGGAGATCCGCGGCGTCAGCACCGTGAAGGGATCCATGGACGTCCTGATGGAGATCGGCTGGGTGCGCATGCGCGGCCGCCGCCGTTCGCCCGGCCGTCCGGTCACCTACGGCACGACGGAAGCCTTCCTGGTCCACTTCGGGCTCGACGGCCTGTCCGACCTGCCCGGCCTCGACGAGCTGAAGGGCGCCGGCCTGATCGAGGGCACCATCCCGGCCGGCTTCTCCATCCCGGTTCCGAAGGACGGCGGCCTCGGTCCCGACGAGGATCCGCTCGACGACGACCCGACGGACGGCGATCCGCCCGACCTCGTCGAGGAGGACGCCGACGAGGCGGCGGAAGACGACATGGACGACGACACGCCCGACGGTGGGACCGGTTTTCCGCCCTCGATTTCCGACAAAACCGATGTCGGGGGGCGGTGAACGCACGTCCGCCGTTCACCCGCCTTTGAGCTTCGCATCCGGCTCGAACCTGATAGTAAGGGCGCGAAATCCACCACGAGGTTTTCCGCGTCCATGCCCGATCCGGCCGCCAAGACGTCCGCCGCCGACCTGCCGAACTGGGGCCAGCGCGGCACCGCGCCCGCCATCATCGCGTCGCGGCTGACCTTCGAGGCGGTGGTCCACGACTATGACGGCGTGCCCTCCCTGAAGGGCGTCTCGCTGGACGTCGCGCCGGGCGAAATCGTTTGCCTGCTTGGACATTCCGGCTGCGGCAAGACCACGCTCCTGCGCATCGTCGCCGGTCTGGAACAGCCGAGTTCCGGCCGCGTCAGCATCGACGGCATGGAGATGGCGGGCCCCAACCGCTTCGTCCCGCCGGAGCGGCGCGGCGTCGGCCTGATGTTCCAGGACTACGCGCTCTTTCCGCACATGACGATCCTGGCGAACGTCATGTTCGGCCTCACCTCCCTCGACCGCGCCGCCGCCGAACGCGCCGCCCGCGCCGCCCTCGGCCGGGTGGGCCTGGAGAGCCACGCGGACGACTATCCCCACGCCCTCTCGGGCGGCGAGCAGCAGCGGGTCGCGCTCGCCCGAGCGATCGTGCCGCGGCCGTCCATCCTGTTGATGGACGAGCCTTTTTCCGGCCTCGACCGGCGCCTGCGCGACAACGTCCGCGACGAGACTATCGCCGTCCTGCGCGAGACCCGCGCCACCGCCCTGGTGGTCACCCACGACCCGGAGGAGGCCATGCGCATGGCCGACCGGATCGCCCTCATGCGCGGCGGCGCCCTCGTCCAGATCGGCACCGCCGAGGACCTCTACGCCCGCCCGGTGGACCTCTTCGCCGCCCGCTTCTTCTCCGAGGTGAACGTCATCGAGGGCGTCGTCCGCGGCGGCATGGTGGAGACCCCGATCGGCCGATTCCCGGCCGAGCGCTTCGCCGAAGGCGCCGCGGTGGACGTCTGCGTGCGCCTGCCCGGCGTCCTCCTCGGCCCGCCCGGCGCCGGCGCGGAGGGCCGCGTCATCCGCCAGCGCTTCCTCGGCGAGGTGTCCCTCGTCGAGGTGGTCGTGGAAGGCCTCGACCGGCCGCTGAAGGCGCGGCTGCGGGCCATGTCGGAGCCGTTCTCCGTCGGCGCCGACATTTCCGTCGACACGGATCCGCGCGACGTCCTCGTATTTCCGAGATGACCTCCCACATGGGGGGAACGGCCGTGCACAAGGGGCTTTGTTGCGGTGCCTAGTCCTTTGTGCCATGGTGCCGGCAAATTCGAATGCACCGCCACAGCGGGGAGTTTCTGGGTATGGGTTCGTTCAGCATCTGGCACTGGCTCATCGTGCTGGTGGTCGTGCTTCTCCTCTTCGGTCGCGGCAAGATTCCGGAGCTCGCGGGCGATTTCGCCAAGGGCATCAAGAACTTCAAGAAGGGCCTCGCGGACAAGGACGACGACGTCGCCGACGAGACCAAGCCTGTGACCGATCCGAAGGTCCTCGACTACAAGACGGCCGACCCTGTCGCGACGAAGCCGCAGGACGTCAACAAGGTCTAGAGCGCCTTCCGACCTGACGGACTCGTCAGGTCGACAAGACATCGCTCCAGATTCAATGAGCTGGAGCATTCTCTCGGCGATCAGGTCGTGCAACTTGATCGGAGAATGCTCTAAGGGCCGGGATCCAGGAAAGGGGGCGTTCCGCGCGCGGGGCCGGTCGGTTTCCGCGCTGAACGCCTGTGCGGACGACCGTTATGTTCGAGATCGGTTGGTCGGAAATCTTCCTCATCGCGATCGTGGCGATCGTGGTCGTGGGCCCGAAGGATCTGCCGCGTCTGTTGCGGACGGTCGGCCGCTTCATCGGCCAGGCCCGCCGCCTGGCCGGCGACTTCCAGTCCCAGTTCAACGCCGCGCTGCGCGAGGCGGAGCGGGAGGTCGACCTGCTCGAAACCAAGAAGGCGGTCCAGTCCATCAACCCCTTCGACGAGGTCAAGACGGCGCTCGATCCGATCCGCTCCATCGGCGACAGCCTGAAAGCGGATCTCGCCGCGGTCGACTCCTCGTCCGACCAGGCCGAGCCGGAGGCGGCGGAGCCCGCCAAGACCGGCCACGCCGCGCCGATTCCGGGCACGCCGGCCGATCCCGCGCCGGCCGTCGCTCCGGCCCCGGCGGCATCGGCCCAGCCCGCGCCTGCCGCGGCCCAGCCCGCCGCCGCCCCCGCGCAGCCGACCCCGGCGCCCGCCGCCGCCCAGCCTGCACCCGCCGCCCAACCGGTGTCCGCCGCGCAGCCCGTTCCGAGGGCTCCCTCCGGCCAGCCGCTGCCCGTGCCCGCCGCGCCGGTTGCCGCGCCTCAACCGGTCGCGCCCGCTCCGGTCGGAGCGCCCCTCGACCTGACCAGGACCGCATCGTCCGCCGACGGAGTTGACCGGTGAGCGACAAAGACGACATCGAAGCGTCCCGCGCGCCGCTGATCGAGCATCTGATCGAACTGCGGTCGCGGCTCATCAAGTCGCTGATCGCGATCTTCATCTGCTTCCTGATCTGCTTCTATTTCGCCACCGGCATCTTCAACATCCTGGTCGTGCCCTACGAGCAGGCCGCCGGCGTCGGTCAGGACGTGCAGCTGATCTACACGGCTCCGCAGGAGTACTTCTTCACGCAGCTGAAGATCGCCCTGTTCGGCGCGCTCTTCATCGCGTTCCCGGTCATCGCGTCGCAGATCTACATGTTCGTTGCGCCCGGCCTCTACAAGAACGAGCGCCAGGCCTTCATGCCGTTCCTGATCGCGACGCCGATCCTCTTCTTTCTCGGCGCGATGCTGGTCTACTTCCTCGTGATGCCGACCATCATGCACTTCTTCCTGTCGATGGAGCAGGAAGGCGGGGAGGGGCAGGCGGCCATCTCGCTCCTGCCCCGGGTGTCCGAGTATCTCGGCCTGATCATGACCATGATCTTCGCCTTCGGAATCACCTTCCAGCTGCCGGTGATCCTCACGCTGCTCGGCCGGGCCGGCGTGATCACCGAGGAGACCCTGAAGGAGAAGCGCCGCTACGCCATCGTGGCGGCCTTCGTGGCCGCGGCCATCCTGACGCCCCCGGATCCGCTCAGCCAGATCCTTCTTGCGATACCGACGATGCTTCTCTACGAAGTCTCCATCATTGCCCTCAGGCTCATGAAGAAGCGCGACGAGGAGCGGCGGACCGCGGCGGGAACCTGATCGTCAGGCCCGCGGACGCGCCGGCGATCCCCGCGCCCGGGATCAAGGTCGCCGATGCTGGATATCAAGTGGATCCGTGACGAGCCCGAGGCGCTCGTCCGCGCGCTCGTCCGACGCAACCAGCCGGAGGACGCCGCCCGCGCCACCGTGGCCGACGTGATCGCCCGCGACGACGCCCGCCGCCAGCATCTGAAGGCTCTGCAGGAAGCCCAGGAGCGCCGCAACAGCGCCTCCAAGGAGATCGGCAAGGCGAAGGCCGCCAAGGACGAGACCGCCGCCCAGGCGCTGATGGCCGAGGTCGGCCAGCTCAAGAGCTTCATCCAGGACGGCGAGCAGACGGAGCGGGAGCTCGACCTCGCGCTCCAGACCGCCCTCGCGGTCATCCCGAACGTCCCCGCCGACGACGTGCCCGACGGCAAGGACGAGCACGACAACGTGGAATACCGCCGGCACCTGGAGCCGAAGACCTTCGCTTTCGCGCCGAAGGAGCATTTCGAGCTCGGCGAGGCGCTTGGCGGCATGGATTTCGAGCGCGCGGCCCGCCTCTCCGGCGCAAGGTTCACGGTGGTCAAGGGCCAGGTGGCCCGGCTGGAGCGGGCGCTCGGCCAGTTCATGCTCGACGTCCACACCGGCGAGCACGGCTACACGGAGGTGCAGCCGCCGCTGATGGTGCGCGACGACGCCATGTTCGGCACCGGCCAGCTGCCGAAGTTCGCCGAGGACCTGTTCCGCACCACCGACGGCCGCTGGCTGATCCCGACCGCCGAGGTGCCGCTCACCAATCTCGTGGCCGGCGAGATCCTGGACGAGAAGGAGCTTCCGGTCCGCATGACCGCGCTCACGCCCTGCTTCCGCTCCGAAGCCGGGTCGGCGGGCCGCGACGTGCGCGGCATGCTGCGCCAGCACCAGTTCAACAAGGTCGAGCTCGTCTCGATCACGTCCGCCGACACGTCCCGCGACGAGCACGAACGCATGCTCGCCTGCGCCGAGGAGGTGCTGAAGCGCCTCGGCCTCGCCTTCCGGGTCGTGACGCTGTGCACCGGCGACATGGGCTTCGGCAGCCGGAAGACCTACGACATCGAGGTCTGGCTCCCGGGCCAGAACCAGTATCGCGAGATCTCCTCCTGCTCGGTCTGCGGCGACTTCCAGGCCCGGCGCATGAACGCCCGCTACCGCCCGGCCGGCGACGCCAAGGGCACCCGCTTCGTCCATACGCTGAACGGGTCGGGCACCGCGGTCGGCCGCGCCCTCATCGCCGTCATGGAGACCTGGCAGAACGAGGACGGATCCATCACGGTCCCGGAGGTGTTGAAGCCCTACATGGGCGGCCTCGACCGGATCGAGCGGGTCTGAAACCAGGGCGACGGCACCGCCGCCGCCCCGTCCGGGGTCCGATTCCCGATTTCCCGCGTATCGAGGACACGATGCGAATCCTGATCACGAACGACGACGGCATCCTCGCTCCCGGCCTGCAGACGCTCGCCCGCATCGCCGCGGCGGTCGGCACGGAGGTGTGGATCGTCGCTCCGGAGACGGACCAGTCCGGCCTCGCCCATTCGCTGACGCTGCACGACCCGCTGCGCGTCCGCGACATCGAGGAGCGCACCTACGCGGTCCGGGGCACGCCCACCGACTGCGTGATCATGGCGGTGCGCGAGCTGATGCCGTCGCCGCCGGATCTCATCCTCTCCGGCGTCAATGCCGGGTCGAACATCGCCGACGACGTCACCTATTCGGGCACGGTGGCCGGCGCCATCGAGGGCACGCTCCTCGGCATCCCGTCCATCGCGCTCAGCCAGGGCTTCTCCTGGACCGAAGGCGCGGTGATCCCCTACGAGACCGCCGAGCGCCACGCGCCCGACCTCGTCCGCCGCATCGCGGCCGCCGGCATCCCGCGCGGCACCCTGGTGAACCTCAACTTCCCCGACCGCGCCCCGGACGAGGTGGCCGGCGTGGAGATCACCCGCCAGGGCACAGCCACCCACGGCCTCACGGCCGAGGCCCGCATCGACAGCCGCCGCAAGCCCTACTACTGGCTCGCCTACGCGCGCTCGACCACGCCGCCGGAGCCCGGCACCGACGTGCACGCGCTCGCGGCCGGCCGAATCTCCGTCACCCCGCTCCGGCTCGACATGACCGACCACGACGGCCTCGGCCGTCTGGCCGACCTTCTCGGCCCGGCCCTTCGCTGACCTTCGGATCCGTTCAGGGAGCATGAAAGCCGGTGATCGCGCTGAGCCCTCGGGACAAGGCCGCCCTGGTGGAGATGCTGGCGGGTCTGCGCCGGGACGGCGTCACCGACCGGCGCATCGTGTCGGCCATCGCGGCCGTGCCACGTCGCGTCTTCGTCTCCGCGCCCTACCAGCCCAGCGCCTACACCGACAAGGCGCTGCCGATTGAATGCGGACAGGTGATGAGCGCCCCGTCCGTCACCGCCGTCCTCCTCGCCGCCCTCGACCTGAAGCTCGACCACAAGGTGCTCGAGGTCGGCACCGGCAGCGGGTACCAGACCGCGATTCTCGCTCACATGGTCACCCGGGTGGTCACGATGGATCGGTTCCGCACCCTCGGCGAGCTCGCCGAGGACCGGCTCGCGGCGCTGAAGATCGAGAACGTCAACGTCATCGTTGCCGATGGCCTGGAGGGGTTCACCCGCCATGCGCCCTACGACCGGATCCTGGTGGACGGCGCGGTGTCGCGGATCCCGCCGCCCCTCCTCGACCAGCTCGGCGACAAGGGCGTGCTGGTCGCGCCGGTCGGCACCGGATCGAGTCAGACGCTCGTCAGGGTCGTGCGCGACGGGCGGCTCTTCCATCGACAGGAGGTCGGCACCGTCCGTTTCGTGCCGCTCGTCGAGGGTGTTGCAGCTCGCCTCTGACCGCTGCCGCCACGACAACGGCCGACCGTTGCCGAAGAGCAACGCAAGTCCAGGAAAACAGGCGGTATTCTGCGGAAAAACACGAGCGGTGGCCGGTCGGTCGGTTGCCGATTTTAAATCTTTATAAACGTTACCGGGCTTTAATCGCCGAAGACGGTGAAGCGTGGCGAGAATCCCGATGAAGTGCATGACCACCCGACGTTCCAAAGGCGTTTATCTGGCTCGGGCTGCGGCCTTGGCCCTGATGGCCTCCGGGGTTGCCGGCTGCAGCTCGGACGTGACTCGGTTCGGCACGCTCTTCGACGAGACCGGCAACCGATCCGCGATCGTGGCCCAGTCCCCCGCCCAGGCGCCCGCCCAGCCCGCCTATGCCAATGACGACGTGGTGACCGGCTCGGTCGGCCAGGCCCCGGCCTACCGGACGCCGTCCGTGACCTCGAACACCCTCCCACCCGCCCCGGGCGCGGTGGTGTCCAATGCGCCGTTCCAGCGGTCTCCGCTCGCCGGCGCCGATCCCTATGCGACGCCGAGTTCGGTCGCGCCGCTTCCGCCCGGCCCGGCCAGCACCGCGGCCCTGCCGCCGCTCGGCGCGGCGCCCCAGCAGGCGGCCCTCGCGCCGGTTCCCACCGCGCCCCGCGCGGCCGGCTGGAGCGCGGAGGGCGGTTCCGCCGTCATGCTCCGCCAGGGCGAGACGATCGCGACCCTCGCCCAGCGCTACGGCGTGCCGGAGAAGGCGATCCGGGCCGCCAACGGCCTCACCGCCTCCAGCATGGTGCAGCCCGGCCAGCAGATCGTCATCCCGACCTACAGCTCCGGCGGCGGCCAGGTCGCATCCGCGGCCCCGGTCGGCCAGCTCGCCCCGGCGCCCGTGGGCGGCACCGCGCCCGGCCCGGCCACCCTCGGCCAGCTGCCGGCCTCCGGCGCTCCCGCCCAGATGGCCTCGGCCGGCGGCGCGACCGTCTACACGGTCCAGCCCGGCGACAGCCTCGGCAAGATCGCCAACCGGCACGGCATGAAGTCGGCGGACCTCGCCCGCGCCAACGGCATCGACCCGAGCGCGCCGATCCGCATCGGCCAGAAGCTCACCATTCCGGGCGCCGCCGGCCAGGGCACACAGGTCGCAGCCCTGCCGACCACCACCATGACCGACGCGCCCCAGCCGGCGGCGGTGCCGCGGCTGCCCGCCGTCACCCAGCCGGGCCAGCCGGCCACCCAGCCGATGACGGCCCAGCCGGTGCAGCAGCCCGCCGCGCCCGCCCAGCCGGCTCCGCAGCAGCAGGCCGCGCTCCAGCCCGCTCCGGCCCCGACGGCGGTGCCCCAGTCCGGCGGCGTGGAGAGCGCCAAGTCCGGCAGCTTCCGCTGGCCGGTGCGCGGCCGCGTGATCTCGGGCTTCGGCGCCAAGGCGAACGGCGAACGCAACGACGGCATCAACATCGAGGTGCCCGAGGGCACGCCCATCAAGGCGGCCGAGGGCGGCACGGTCATCTACGCCGGCAACGAGCTGAAGGGCTACGGCAACCTGGTGCTCGTCAAGCACCCGAACGGCTTCGTGTCCGCCTATGCCCACGCCAGCGAGATCCTGGTCCGGCGCGGCGACACCATCATGCGCGGCCAGACCCTCGGCAAGGTGGGCGCCACCGGCAGCGTCAGTCGCCCGCAGCTCCATTTCGAGATCCGCAACGGCAACCGCCCGGTGGATCCGCTGCCGCACCTGAACGGCTGACCGCCGCTCCTCACGTTCAACGACAAAGGCCGCGACTCCCGTCGCGGCCTTTGTCGCGTTCGTTCCGCCCGTAGCCCAGCATCCCGAACCCGCAATGGGGCAGGGCGGTCAGCCGAGCCGCCTGCCCAGGCGCCCGGCGAGGTCCTGCACGTACTGCCACGCCACGCGCCCCGACCGGGCCCCGCGCGTGGTGGACCATTCCAGCGCCTCGGCCCGCAGCGTCGCCGGATCGATCGTCAGGCCGTGGTGGGCCACGTAGCCCTCCACCATGGCGAGATAGTCGTCCTGCGAGCACTTGTGGAAGCCGATCCAGAGGCCGAACCGGTCGGACAGCGACACCTTCTCCTCCACCGCCTCGCTCGGGTTGATGGCCGTGGAGCGCTCGTTCTCCATCATGTCCCGCGGCAGCAGGTGCCGGCGGTTCGAGGTGGCGTAGAAGAGCACGTTCTCCGGCCGGCCCTCGATGCCGCCCTCCAGCACCGCCTTCAGCGACTTGTAGGAGGTGTCGTCATGGTCGAACGAGAGGTCGTCGCAGAAGATCACGAACCGGTGCCGGTCGGCGCGCACCAGGGTCATCAGCTCCGGCAGGCTCTCGATGTCCTCCCGGTGGATCTCCACGAGTTTCAGCGTCGGCTCGCCCGCCGTCCGGCGCTCCTGGTTGATCGACGCGTGCGCCGCCTTCACCAGCGAGGACTTGCCCATGCCGCGCGCGCCCCACAGGAGCACGTTGTTGGCCGGCAGGCCCGCCGCGAACCGGGCGGTGTTCTCGGTGATCAGGTCGCGGTTCCGGTCGATGCCCTTGAGGAGAACCATCTCCACCCGGTTCACCCGCGGCACCGGCTGCAGCGACCGCGATCCGGCCACCCAGACGAACGCGTCCGCCGCCTCGAAGTCGGGCCGCACCGGCTTCGGCGGCGCGGTGCGTTCCATCAGCTCCACGAGCCGGGACAGGTGCTGGTTGAGGACGGCGATGGGGTCGTTGGACATGGGCGGCGGTGATCCCGTTGGTCAATGCCACGACTTAAAGCCTGTCGGGCGCGCGACCGCAATTCCGTATGGCCGGATGCGGCGCGCGGCATGGTTACGGGTCATTTGCTTTCCGCCCGCCTGTCGCTATAGTCCGCGCGCTTTCGTGGGGTGCCTCGGCGACCGGGGGACCCGAAGCCGCCTCGCACCCGTCAACGACGAGGCGCCCGAACCCGACCGTCGTCAAGGAGCCAGAACGGATGTTCGTCACCCCCGCGTTTGCGCAGGCGGCAGGAGAGCCGGCGGGCGCCACCGCCTTCCTGATTCAGTTCATGCCGTTCATCCTGATCTTCGTGATCATGTACTTCCTGCTCATCCGCCCGCAGCAGAAGCGCGCGGCCGAGCATCGCGACATGATCAAGAACCTGCGCCGCGGCGACGTGGTGGTCATGAACGGCGGTCTCGTCGGCAAGATCGCCAAGATCGTGGACGACAGCGAGATGGTGCTCGACATCGGCGAGGGCGCCGGCGGCATCAAGGTGCGCGTCGCCCGCGGCGCCGTCGCGGAGCTGCGCTCCAAGGGCGAGCCGGTCAAGGACGCCTGACGCCCGCCATCGGCGCGCATACGGGAAGCCGGCGGCGCCCTGGGCGCCGCCTGCCTTTTGAACCAGAGGCCCCGGACCGACGGGGCGCGAGGGTGCCATGCTCTACTTCTCCCGCTGGAAGATCACGGCGATCCTGGGCACGATCCTGCTCGGGCTCCTGGTCGTCGTCCCGAATTTCCTGTCGGCGGACCAGCTGCGGAACAACTGGCCGAACTGGCTGCCCGGCCGCCAGATCGTGCTCGGCCTCGACCTCCAGGGTGGCGTCTACCTGCTCTATGAAGTCGACACGGCCGACTACAAGGCCCGCCGCCTCAAGGGCCTGGAGAGCGACATCCGCAACGCCATGCGCCAGGAGCCGCGCATCGGCTACACGGGGCTCGGCGTCCAGGGCGACGGCGTGCAGCTGCGCATCCGCGACACCGCGCGCGTCGCCGAAGCCGCCGAGCGCCTCCAGGGCCTCGTCAATCCGATCAGCAACAATCTCCTCGGCGGCACCGCCCTCACCGAGTTCGCCGTCGACGACGAGGGCGACGGCCTGTTCCGGATGAACTTCACCACCCAGGGCCTGGAGCAGCGGATCGGCACGGTGATCAACCAGTCGATCGAGGTCATCCGGCGCCGCGTGGACGAACTCGGCACCACCGAGCCGTCGATCCAGCGCCAGGGCGCCGAGCGCATCCTCGTGGAGGCGCCCGGCGAGAAGGATCCGGCGCGCCTGAAGGACATCGTCGGCCGAACGGCCCAGCTCACCTTCCATTTGGTCGACGTCAACGCCAACCCGCAGGACGCCCTCGCCGGCAACGCGCCTCCGGGCACCATGGTGCTGGAATCCATGGACGACCCGCCGATCCCCTACGTGGTCGAGGAGGCGCCGCTCCTCTCCGGCGAAGACCTCGTCGACGCGCAGGCGAGCTTCGACAGCCGCACCAACGAGCCGATCGTCTCGTTCCGGCTCTCGACCGGCGGCTCGCGCCGGTTCGCCCAGGTGACCACCGACAACGTGAACCGGCCGTTCGCCATCGTGCTCGACCGGGAGGTCATCTCCGCCCCCGTCATCCGCGAGCCGATCACCGGCGGTTCCGGCCAGATCTCCGGCAGCTTCACCGTGGAGAGCGCGAACGACCTCGCCGTGCTGCTGCGCGCCGGCGCCCTGCCGGCCCGCCTCACCGTGGTGGAGGAACGCACCGTCGGCCCGGGGCTCGGCGCCGACTCCATCGCCGCCGGCCAGATCGCCTCACTCATCGGCGCGATCGCGGTGGCGCTCTTCATGATGGCCGCCTACGGCCTGCTCGGCGTGTTCGCCAACATCGCCCTCCTGGTCAACATCGTGCTCATCTTCGCGGTGCTGACGCTCCTGCAGGCGACGCTCACCCTGCCGGGCATCGCCGGCATCGTGCTCACCATGGGCATGGCGGTGGACAGCAACGTGCTCATCTACGAGCGCATCCGTGAGGAGCAGAGGCTCGGCCGCTCGGCGGTGACCGCCATCGACACCGGCTTCCAGCGAGCCTTCGGCACCATCATGGACGCCAACATCACCACCCTGATCGCCGCGGCGGTGCTGTTCCAGCTCGGCTCCGGTCCGGTGCGCGGCTTCGCCGTGACGCTGACCGTCGGCATCGTCACCACGGTGTTCACCGCCATCACCTTCACCCGCCTCCTGATCGCCCTCTGGGTCCGCCGCCGTCGTCCGACGACGGTGCCGATCTGACCGCCGGCCGGGACAAGGAAAACCAGAAGCATGCGTCTCCTTCGCCTGTTCCCAGACGATACGCACTACCCGTTCATGCGCTGGCGGAAGCTCAGCTTCCCGCTGTCCGGCCTCCTGTCCGTGGTGTGTTTCCTCGGCTTCTTCCTGATCGGGATGAACACCGGCATCGACTTCCAGGGCGGCACGCTCATGGAGATCGAGACGAAGGACGGCCCCGCCGACCTCGGCGCCATCCGCGAGCGCCTGGGCGAACTCAACCTCGGCGAGGTCCAGGTCCAGGAGTTCGGAGAGCCGCAGAACGTGCTGATCCGCATCGTCCGCCAGGAGGGCGGCGACGACGCCCAGCAGGCGGTCGTCGGCAAGGTGCAGGCGGCTTTCGGCGACGAGGTGGAATACCGCCGCGTCGAGGTCGTCGGCCCGCGCGTCTCGGGCGAACTCGCCCAGAACGGCACCTTCGGCGTCCTCCTGTCGCTCCTCTGCATCATGGTCTACGTGTGGTTCCGCTTCGAGTGGCAGTACGCCCTCGGGGCCATCGTGGCGACGCTGCACGACATCGTGCTCACGGTCGGCCTGTTCGCCTTCCTGCAGCTGGAATTCAACCTGTCGTCCATCGCCGCCATCCTGACCATCATCGGCTATTCGCTGAACGACACGGTCGTGGTCTACGACCGCATCCGCGAGCTGCGGCGGAAGTACAAGCGCATGCACCTGATCACCCTCCTGGACCTCGCCATCAACCAGACCCTGGCGCGGACCACCATGACGGCGGCCACCACCTTGATTGCGCTGTCGTCGCTCTATCTCTTCGGGGGCGAGGTGATCCGCTCCTTCACCTTCGCCATGCTGTTCGGCGTGCTGGTGGGCACCTATTCGTCCATCTTCATCGCCGCCCCGGTGCTGATCTTCCTCGACCCGCAGCTCACCCCGAATCCGGCGGACGAGGAGGAGACCACCGCGGAGCCCAAGGCGGCCTGACCGGGGCCGCCGCGGACGGCTGCTTCAGGCGCGAGCGTCGAGAGGGTGTCATGGCCGGCAAGCTGTTCGAACCGCGCGGCGCGCACGGGATCGTCATGCGGGAGCAGCACTTTCCCGGCCGGGCGCCCATCAGCGCCTACGGCAACGGCGGTTTCCGCTTCGCCGACATGTCCCACCGAGGGTCCATCCTGTGCCTGCCGTCGGGGATCCACGGCTGGAGCGTGTCCGAAGCCTCGGAGATCGGCGTCGAGACCCTGAGGAAGGCCCTCGACGAGGCGGCGGACTTCGAGGTCCTGCTGATCGGCTCCGGCCGGAGCATTGTGCCCATGGCCGAATCCCTGCGCTTCGCCATGCGCGAACGGGGCCTTCGCGGGGACGTGATGCCCACCGGGGCGGCCGTGCGCACCTACAACATCATGCTCGGCGAGAATCGCGCGGTCGCCGCCGCCCTCCTGGCGGTCGAGTGACCGGATGACCGACGCCGCCGCTCCGGACCGTCTCGCCGGCGCCTACGACGCCGCCGAGGCGATCGTCCGCGACGCCGACCGCGACCGCTGGCTCGCCGACCTGTTCGTTCCCGCCGACAAGCGCCGCCACGTGGCGGCGCTGCAGGCCTTCTCGTCCGAGATCGCCCGCGTGCGCGAGACCGTCCGCGAGCCCTTGCCGGGGGAGGTGCGCCTGCAGTGGTGGCGCGACGCCCTGGAGGGTCACGGCCACGGCGACGTGGAAGGCCATCCGGCCGCCGCCGCGCTCATCGACACGGTGCGCCGCTTCTCCCTGCCGCTCGCGCCGCTGGTCGGCCTCATCGACGCCCGCACCTTCGACCTCTACGACGACCCGATGCCCAGCCTGCTCGACCTGGAGGGCTACGCCGG
Source organism: Chthonobacter rhizosphaerae (assembly GCF_013839525.1). GTDB lineage: Bacteria > Pseudomonadota > Alphaproteobacteria > Rhizobiales > Pleomorphomonadaceae > Chthonobacter > Chthonobacter rhizosphaerae. The sequence goes on along the minus strand of NZ_JACDIS010000006.1, from coordinate 96,085 downwards.
CGAGACCGCCTCCGTGCTCTTCCAGGCGGCGGCTCTCGTGCTTTGCGACGGCGAGGATCCGAAGGCCGCCGATGCGGCCGGCCACGCCGGCGTCGCCTACGCGATCACCGGCCTGCTCCGGGCCCTGCCGATCCACGCCCGGCGCGGCCAGGTGTTCGTTCCGGCGGACGTCCTCGCCCGCCATGGCGCCGGTCCCGACGATATCCGCGCCGCCAAGCCGACCCCCGCCGTCGAGGGGGCGCTCGCCGAGATGCGCGAGCACGCCCGCCACCATCTCGCCCGGGCCATGGCCGCGCTCGACCGCGTCGACCGCCGGGCCTTGCCGGCCTTCGTGCCGCTCGCGCTGGTGGAGCCCTACCTCAACGCGCTGGAGCGCCAGCGCGATCCCTTCGCGGCCGTCGCCGACGTGGCGTCCTGGCGCAAGCCCGTCCTGCTCTGGCGCTTCGCCCGACGCCTGCGCTGAGGCCCCGGGCGAAGCCGCCCGGCTCCCTGCCGGGCCGTGCCCGAGCCCTGCTACTCCGCCGCCTCGCGCGTGCCGGCGCGGCCGAGCCAGGCGTCCACGTCCATGAGCGCCCGGCCGGTCAGCGCGCGCTTCTTGGCGATCGCCTTCTCGGCGCCGCGCAGCCGCTTGCCCGGCTCCTTCGGCACCTCCACGGGCGGGAACAGGCCGAAATTCACGTTCATGGGCTGGAAGGAGCGCGGGCCTTCGCCCTCCACCGACAGGTGGCCGCCGGTGATGTGGCCGAGCAGCGCCCCGAACGCCGTCGTGACGGGCGGCAGCGACGGCTCGCGGCCGAGCCGCTCCGCCGCCGCGAACCGGCCCGCCAGCAACCCGATGGCGGCCGATTCCACATAGCCTTCGCAGCCGGTGATCTGGCCGGCGAAGCGCAGGCGCGGATCGGCCTTCAGCCGCAGCGTGCCATCGAGGAGGCGCGGGCTGTCCAGGTAGGTGTTGCGGTGCAGGCCGCCGAGCCGCGCGAATTCGGCGGTCTCCAGGCCCGGGATCATCCGGAACACCCGCACCTGCTCGGCATACTTCAGCTTGGTCTGGAAGCCGACCATGTTGTAGAGCGTGCCGAGCGCATTGTCCTGGCGCAGCTGCACGATCGCATGGGCCTTCACGGTCGGGTCGTGCGGGTTGGTCAGGCCGACCGGTTTCATCGGCCCGTGGCGCAGGGTTTCGCGGCCCCGCTCCGCCATCACCTCGATGGGGAGGCAGCCGTCGAAATAGGGCGTCGATTCCCATTCCTTGAACGAGGTCTTCTCGCCGGCGAGCAGCGCGTCGATGAAGGCCTCGTACTCGTCCCGGTTCATCGGGCAGTTGATGTAGTCCGCCCCGGTGCCGCCCGGCCCGGCCTTGTCGTAGCGCGACTGGAACCACGCCTTGCCCATGTCGATGCTGTCGAAATGGACGATCGGCGCGATGGCGTCGAAGAAGGCCAGGCTCTCCGCCCCGGTCAGGCCGCGCACCGCCTCGGCGAGGGCCGGGGAGGTGAGGGGGCCGGTGGCCACGATCACGCTGTCCCAGTCCGCCGGCGGCAGGCCCGCCACCTCGCGCCGGTCGATGGTGATCAGCGGATGGGCGGCGAGCGCCGCCGTCACCGCGTCCGCGAACCCGTCCCGGTCCACCGCGAGCGCACCGCCCGCCGGCACCTGGTTCCTGTCCGCCGACGCCATGATCAGCGAGCCCGCCCGGCGCATCTCCTCATGGAGCAGTCCGACGGCGTTCTGGGTGTGGTCGTCGGAGCGGAACGAGTTGGAGCAGACGAGCTCCGCGAGCTTGTCGGTCCCGTGGGCGTCCGTGCGCCGCTCCGGACGCATCTCGTGCAGCACGACCGGCACGCCGGCTTCGGCCAGCTGCCACGCGGCCTCCGACCCGGCGAGCCCGCCGCCGACGACATGGATGGGGGAAGGTGAGGTTTTCATCATGCGGCGGACCATAGGACCACGCGGTCGCCGGTTCAACGCACAGGACCGCGAGACCCGCCCACCGTACCCCGCCAGCCCCGTCACCCCGGCGCAAGCCGGGGCCCAGCCGACGGCGCAACCCGCCCGTCCGGCGACAATCCACGCGCGACGGTTCAACCCGGGCCTTCGCCGCGGTGACGCCCTGGACGGACCACGGCCGCGGGCCGCCCATGCATTGAACGCGGGGCGCGCGCAACGCCGCCCGACCGGTCACGACTGGAGTTACCCCCGAAAACACGATCGCCCGCCGGGGGAGGAGATCCGGCGGGCGACGTGTAACGCCATGAATGCGGGGGAGGAGGTCCGCTTCATGGCTCGGACCGGGTGGAGGAGGCCACCACGGTCACCGGCACGACGGAGGAGGTCGGTGCCGGCTTGTCCGGACGGGAGCCAGGGAGGAGGTTGGCTCAGGCGTCCGGGCTTCTGATGACGGCGACTCGGCGGGGGAGGAGGATCCGACGAGCGACCGTTCTTGCAAGAACCGACGAGGCGAGGGAGGAGGTTCGCGTCGCCGGCTCGTGAGGCCGGGGCAGGGGAGGAGGTCTGCCGCGGCTTCGATCAGAACCGCCGGGCCCGCTGGGAGGAGGATGCGGGGTGGCGGCGGTGTCTGATGTCGTGAACCCCTGAGTCGCGGTTCCGTTTCATGGACCCCATGTATGCGGGGTCGGAACCGGGTTCAAGTGTTCCGGTGCCATCGCACCGTATTTCTTCACTCAGAAGCTGGCGCGACGAGCGATGTACGGGATGTCCGAACGGGAGATGCCCAGATCGTCCAGCTCGCGGGACGAGAGGCGGGACAGTTCCCGATAGGTCTCCTGGTACTTGCGGTAGGTGCGGAGCTTCTTGACAACGGTGTCGAACATGACGTGTTCCTTCACGAAACTTGGAGTGGCGTCGCTCTACACTGACCCGGTGGCCTGCGGTGCGTCGCTCTTGACGAACACAGAGATAGGGCCCCGAGCCCTGCGCTGGCAGGGGGATATTCGCATGTCAGCGATGCGCTTGTTGCAAGGCAGCATTAATCACGCGGCCGTGACGGTAACTTTTTCTTAAACTCTGAGGCTGAAAGGCGGCTGGATTCTGCGGAAATCGCGCAGAAGCGGGCGGGCGGCGCCGCTAAACCGATTTATTTTGGCCCCAAGCAATATTTCGCACTGCACAATGACGGCTGTGGCAAATCTGCATCAGGTCAGGGCGACCTCTGCCTTGGCCTGTGGACATCGATGTCAGGGAGGTATCGCGCCCCGTTCGGCTGGTCCGAACCAGGCAGATGCACAGGGAGGAAAGCGCCGAAACAACGCGGAAAACCCGGAGCGGCCCGCCGGGCCTTCTCGAGCCGCGACTCGGGTTCGGACCACGCAGGCCGGCGACCACTCGCCGGCCGGACCTTATTCCGCCGCGACGCGCCCCGGCCGCACCGGCCGGCGGCCGAGCAGGTCCTTCAGGTAGCGGCCCGTGTAGGACAGCCCCACCTTGACCACGTCCTCCGGCCGGCCGGTCGCCACGATCGTGCCGCCGCCGTCGCCGCCCTCCGGGCCGAGGTCCACGAGCCAATCGGCGGTCTTGATGACCTCCAGGTTGTGCTCGATCACCACCACCGTGTTGCCCTGGTCCACCAGCTCGTGTAGCATCTCCAGGAGCTTCGCCACGTCGTGGAAGTGCAGGCCGGTGGTCGGCTCGTCGAGAATGTAGAGCGTCCGGCCCGTGGCCCGGCGCGACAGCTCCTTGGCGAGCTTCACCCGCTGCGCCTCGCCGCCCGACAGGGTCGTCGCCTGCTGGCCCACCTTGATGTAGCCGAGGCCCACGTCCCGCAGCGACGTCATCTTGTCCCGCACAGCCGGCACCGCCTGGAAGAAGTCGCACGCCTCCTCCACGGTCATGTCCAGCACGTCCGCGATCGACTTGCCCTTGAACTGCACGTCCAGGGTCTCGCGGTTGTAGCGCTTGCCCTTGCAGACGTCGCAGGTCACGTACACGTCCGGCAGGAAGTGCATCTCGATCTTGATGACGCCGTCGCCCTGGCAGGCCTCGCACCGGCCGCCCTTCACGTTGAAGGAGAAGCGCCCGGGCTGGTAGCCGCGCGCCTTCGCCTCCGGCAGGCCCGCGAACCACTCCCGGATCGGCGTGAACGCGCCCGTGTAGGTGGCCGGGTTGGAGCGCGGCGTGCGGCCGATCGGCGACTGGTCGATGTCGATCACCTTGTCCAGGTGCTCCAGGCCCTCGATCCGGTCGTGCGGCGCCGCCTGCTCGCGCGCGCCGTTCAGCCGCCGGGCCGCCGCCTTGAACAGGGTGTCGATCAGGAAGGTGGACTTGCCGCCGCCCGACACGCCGGTCACGCACGTGAAGGTGCCGATCGGCAGTTCGGCCGAGACGTTCTTCAGATTGTTGCCGCGCGCGCCCACCACCTTCAGCATCTTGCCCTTCTGGGGCTTGCGCCGCTCCTTCGGCACCGGGATGCCGAGCGCGCCGGACAGATACTGGCCGGTCAGCGAATTCGGGTCGGCCATCACCTCCGCCGGCGTGCCCTGGCTCACGATCCGCCCGCCGTGGATGCCCGCGCCCGGGCCCACGTCCACCACGTAATCGGCCGCCAGGATCGCGTCCTCGTCGTGCTCCACCACGATCACCGTGTTGCCGAGATCGCGCAGGCGCTTCAGCGTGTCGATCAGCCGGTCGTTGTCGCGCTGGTGCAGGCCGATGGAGGGCTCGTCCAGCACGTAGAGCACGCCGGTCAGGCCCGACCCGATCTGCGACGCCAGCCGGATGCGCTGGCTCTCGCCGCCCGACAGGGTGCCGGACGAGCGGGCGAGCGTCAGATATTCGAGGCCCACGTCGTTCAGGAACTTCAGCCGGTCGCGGATCTCCTTCAGGATGCGGCCGGCGATCTCGTTGTGCTTGTCCGACAGGCGGCCCGGCAGCCCCTCGAACCAGACCGACGCCTGGCGGATGGACTGCTGCGACACCTCGCCGATGTGACGGCCGTCGATCTTCACCGCCAGCGCCTCGGGCTTCAGGCGGTATCCGTTGCAGGCGGGGCAGGGGTGGTCCGACTGGAACCGGCCCAGTTCCTCGCGCACCCAGTCGCTCTCGGTCTCCTTCCAACGCCGCTCGATGTTGTTCACCACTCCCTCGAACGGCTTGCGGGTCTTGTAGCCGCGCAGGCCGTCGTCATAGGTGAACTCGATCTCCTCGCTGCCCGAGCCGAGCAGGATCACCTCGCGCACCCGCTCCGGCAGATCGCGCCACGGCGCGGTCATCGACACCTTGAAGTGCCGGCAGAGGGCTTCCAGCGTCTGCGCGTAATAGGGCGACGACGAGCCGGTCTTCGCCCACGGCACGATGGCGCCGCCGCGCAGGCTGAGGCTGTCGTCCGGCACCACCAGCGCCGCCTCGAACTTCATGGTCACGCCGAGGCCGTCGCACGCAGGGCAGGCGCCGAAGGGATTGTTGAACGAAAAGAGCCGCGGCTCGATCTCCGAGATCGTGAAGCCCGACACCGGGCAGGCGAACTTCTCCGAGAACAGCATCCGCCGGGCGTCGCCCTTGTCGTCCTTCTCGTCGGCGAACTCGATCACCGCGATGCCGTCCGCGAGGCCGAGCGCCGTTTCGAAGCTGTCGGCGAGCCGCGTCGCCATGTCCGGGCGCACCACCACCCGGTCCACCACCACGTCGATGTCGTGCTTCAGCTTCTTGTCCAGGGCCGGCGCGTCGGCGATCTCGTGGAAGGCGCCGTCGATCTTGACGCGCTGGAAGCCCTTCTTCTGCAGGTCCGCCAATTCCTTGCGATATTCGCCCTTGCGGCCGCGGATCATCGGCGCCAGCAGGTAGAGCCGCGTCCCCTCCGGCAGCGCCAGTGTGCGGTCCACCATCTGGCTGACGGTCTGGCTCTCGATCGGCAGGCCCGTCGCCGGCGAATAGGGCACGCCCACCCTGGCGAACAGCAGGCGCATGTAGTCGTAGATCTCGGTGACCGTGCCGACGGTCGAGCGCGGGTTGCGCGACGTGGTCTTCTGCTCGATCGAGATGGCCGGCGACAGGCCGTCGATCTGGTCCACGTCCGGCTTCTGCATCATTTCCAGGAACTGGCGCGCATAGGCGGAGAGGCTCTCCACGTAGCGCCGCTGGCCTTCCGCGTAGATGGTGTCGAACGCCAGCGACGACTTGCCCGAGCCGGACAGCCCCGTCATCACCACGAGCGAGTCGCGCGGCAGGTCCAGGTCCACGTTCTTCAGATTGTGCTCCCGCGCCCCGCGGATGGAGATCACCCGCCGCGCCGTGTCGAACGCGCTCGTCTTCGACTTGGTCATTCGCTCACCCGAGTCATTCCGTTCACCGGTCCTTCGCCGACCGGCCCCTCGCCCCGACCGACCCCGGCGCGGACAGCCGCCGAGATCCCGCCGCCTCTCGCCCGCCCGGACTCGTGCCGGCCGGAGCATGCCCGCGCATCGCCCCGACCGCCGATCCGACCAGCCCCGATCCGACTGGCCCCGAGCCCGCCCGAGCCCTTCTGGACTCTCGCGAGCCCGAAACTCTCGCGAGCCCGAACCCTCGCAAGCCCCGTGCCGGCCAGCCCACGCTAGCCGTCGCTGCTGACGCGGGCCGTCAGCAGCGCGATCGCCCGTCGCCCGCCCCCCGTCGCCTCCCGAGGAACCGCACGAACCGCGCACGCGCCGCGAGAGCGGACATACCCACCGTCGACGGCGTCCCGTCGGCGACGTCATCCGCTGCCGTGGATCCACTGATCAGAAGAGAAAACCCGTCCGGACCGGCTCACATATAGGCTGGAATCGAAAACCGCCAACCGGCTGCAAAGAACATAGCAGGAACGACGAGACTGTGCTAACGATTTCCTAACGGCTGTGGAAAACCGGACGCAGTCGGCCGCCGGTGTTCCGCATCGCCGGCCCGCAGCGTAGGGTGCCCCGTTCTGGGGCGCGGGACCGTGCCACGGTCCGGCCGGCGGGGCAGGGCGGTCGAAAGGCCGTCGCCGCGCCGGGTGCCGCGAAACGAAGCAGGAGAGTAAGGCCATGGCTGGCAGCGTGAACAAGGTGATCCTCGTCGGCAATCTGGGCCGGGACCCGGAAGTGCGGCGGCTCGGATCCGGCGAGCCGGTGGTCAATCTCAGGATCGCCACGTCCGAAACCTGGCGCGACAAGGCGAGCGGCGAGCGCAAGGAGCGCACCGAGTGGCACTCGGTCGTGATCTTCAACGAGAACCTCGCCAAGATCGCCGAGCAGTATCTGCGCAAGGGCTCCACCGTCTACATCGAGGGCCAGCTGCAGACCCGCAAGTGGCAGGACCAGTCCGGCCAGGAGCGCTACACCACCGAGATCGTGCTGCAGCGCTACCGTGGCGAACTGACGCTCCTCGGCGGGCGCGGCGACCGGGCCGGCGGCGGCGACGACTATGGCGAGGGCGGCGGCGCGGAATTCGGCTCCTCCGGCCCGATGGAAGGCCGCGGTGGCGGCGGCTACGGCGGCGGCCAGCGCTCCGGCGGTGGCGGCGGCGGCCGGTCCGGCGGCGGCTCCGGCCCGTCGAACTACGGCTCCGACATGGACGACGAGATCCCGTTCTGAGCAGGACGGAACGCACGATGGCGGCCCGGCTTTCCCGGGCCGTTCTCTTCTTAGCCTCACACCGCCATGATCGCCTTCACGCCGTCCGCCACGAACTGCACCGCGAGCGCCGACAGGAGCACGCCCAGAAGCCGCGTCAGCACGCTGCGGCCCGTCTCGCCCAGGTAGCGGTCCACCCGGTCGGCCGCGATGAACACCAGGAAGCAGCTGGCGATGATGGCGATCACCAGCGCGATCAGCACCGTCAGCGCCAGGGTGTCGCGGGCCTGGGACGCGAGCAGGATGGTGGCCGAGATGGCGCCCGGCCCGGCGATCAGCGGGATCGCCAGCGGAAACACCGCCAGGTGCCGCAGGTCCTCCGGCGCGGCCGGGGGCGGCGTGTGCGGATGCGGCCCGGTGGGGTGCGGCGCGCGGGCCTGTTCGGCCGAGGCGGCCTTCCGCCGCTCGCGCTTCTCGAACACCATCTCGAACGCGATCCAGAACAGCAGCAGGCCGCCTGCGATCCGGAAGGCCGGCAGCGAAATGCCGAGGAAATTCAGCACCGTGGTGCCGGTCAGAGCGAACGCCACCAGGATCCCGGCGGCGATCAGCGAGGCCCGCACCGCGATGGCGTGGCGCATCTCCGCCGAGGCGCCCCGGCTGACGGCGAGGAACAGCGGCGCAAGGCCGATCGGGTCGATGGTCACGAGCAGCGTCGCGAAGGCGTTCAGGATGTAATCGTCCACGAGTCGCGCCTCCTCCGGCCGCGCCGAACCTTCGCAAGGGACAGGACCGGCGCGCAAGGGGAGAGTGCGCCCCCGCATCCGCCCTTGCGGACGTCCGCGTCGGGGTGGCAGTTTGCGTTCCGCGACTCCCTTCCAAGAGGCCCGGATTCAGCCCCGCCCATGACGGCCGCCTTCCCCATCGCCCTGTCCGCCGTGAACGCGCTGGACGACGAGGCCTTTCTCGCCCGGTTCGGCGACGTGGCCGAACACTCGCCCTGGGTCGCCGCCGGCGCCGCCGCCCGGCGCCCGTTCGCGGACCGGGAGGCCATGGTCGCCGCCTTCGCCGCGGTGGTGGACGAGGCCGACCGGGACGCCCGGCTCGCGCTTCTGCGCGCCCATCCGGACCTCGCCGGCCGGGCGGCGCTCGCCGGCGCCATCGCGGAGGACAGCCGGCGCGAGCAGAAGGGCGCCGGCCTCGACACCCTGACGCCCGACGAGTACGCCCGCTTCACCGCCCTCAACGACCGCTATCGCGCGCGCTTCGGCTTCCCGTTCATCTTCGCCGTCAAGGGCGCAACCAAGCACATGATCCTGGACGCCTTCGAGGCCCGCGTCGGCAACGACGTCGAGGTCGAGTTCGACACCGCCCTCGCCCAGGTGGCGCGGATCTTCCGCTTCCGCCTGGAGGACCGGGTGACCGACGGCGAGCCCCGCCCATGACCGCCGACAGCCCCGCCGAACTCGGCCGTCGCGCCCAGGCGATGCTGGACGCCCTCGCGGCCATCTCGGACGAGGAGGGGCGCATCACGCGCCTCTACCTGTCGCCGGCCCACCGGCGCGCGGCCGACCTCGTCGCCCGCTGGATGCGCGAGGCTGGGATGGCCGTCAGCGAGGACGCCCTCGGCACCGTGCGCGGATCGACGCCGCCGGGCGCCCCCGGGCCGTCCTCCAACCGCCGCTACCTGGTCGGCTCGCACATCGACACGGTGGTGGACGCCGGCCGCTACGACGGCATGCTCGGCGTGGTCGCCGGCATCCTCGCCCTGCAGGAGATCGCCGCCCGCGGCATTCGGCTGCCGTTCGGCGTCGACGTGCTCGCCTTCGGCGACGAGGAGGGCGTGCGCTTTCCGACGACGCTCGCCTCCTCGTCGGCGGTCGCCGGCGTGTTCGACACGGCCGATCTCGACGGGGCCCGCGACGCCGCCGGCGTCAGCCTGCGCGAGGCGCTCGTCGCCTTCGGGGGCGATCCGGACGGCGTCGCATCCGCCGCCTATCCTCGCGACGAGGTGCTCGGCTACCTGGAGGTCCACATCGAGCAGGGCCCCGTGCTGGAGATCGAGGACCGGCCGCTCGGCGTCGTCACGTCCATCGCCGGCCAGTCCCGCTTCCTCGTCACCGTCACCGGCGACGCCGGCCACGCCGGCACCGTGCCCATGGGCCACCGCCGCGACGCGCTCGCCGCCGGCGCCGAGATGATCCTGGCCGTGGAGGAGATCGCCCGCGCCGGCCGCGAGCACCAGATGGTCGCCACCGTCGGCCGCCTGTCGCTGGAGCCGGGGGCAGTCAACGTCATCCCGTCGCGGGTGAGCTTCACGGTCGACCTACGGGCCGCGACCGACCCGCCGCGCGCCGCCGCCGAAGCCGCCGTCAGGCACCGGTTCCGCGCCATCGCGGAGGCCCGGTCCGTCGCCTTCCTGATGGACCGCTACCACGACACGCCCACCACGCCCTGCGCCGGCCGGATCCAGGACGCCTTCGCCCGGGCGATGGGCGACCTCGGCCTGCCGGCCCGGCGCCTCACGTCCGGCGCGGGCCACGACGGACACGCCATGCACGCCCTTTGCGACATCGGCATGCTGTTCGTCCGGTGCCGGGCTGGTATAAGCCACAATCCGAACGAATATGCCGACGCGGGCGACATGGGACTGGCGGTCGAGGCGCTCATCCGGGCGCTGACGGCCCTCGCGGACGGTGAGGGAGAGGGAAGCACATGAAGTCCATCATCGAGGCCGCCTTCGACGAGGAGGTCGCCTTCCTGAAGGCGCTCGTGCGCGTGCCGAGCGACAACCCGCCCGGAGACTGCGCCGCCCACGCCGAGACCGCCGCCGCGCTTCTGGAGGCCATGGGCTTCGCGGTCGAGCGCCATCCGGTGCCGGAGCCCTTCGTGCGCCAGCACGGCATGCGCTCGGTCACCAACCTGATCGTCCGCCACGTGTTCGGCACCGGCAAGGGCCCGGTGATCGCCCTCAACGCCCACGGCGACGTGGTGCCGCCCGGCGAGGGCTGGACCGCCGATCCCTATGGCGCCGAGGAGCGCGGGGGCGCCATCTACGGCCGCGGCGTCGCGGTCTCCAAGTCCGACTTCGCCACCTACGCCTATGCCCTGAAGGCGCTCGTCGCCTCCGGCCAGCCGCTCGACGGCACCGTGGAGCTGCACCTCACCTACGACGAGGAGGCGGGCGGCTTCGTCGGCCCCAAGTGGCTGATCGAGCAGGGCCTCTCCAAGCCCGACCTCGCCTTCTCGGCCGGCTTCTCCTACGCCATCACCACCGCCCACAACGGCGTCCTCCACCTGGAGATCGTCGTTCGCGGCCGCCAGGCCCACGCCGCCATGCCGGAGACGGGCGTCGACGCCCTGGAGCACACGGTGCCCATCCTCCAGGCGCTCTACGCGGAGCGGCACCGCCTCGACGCCACCGTGTCCGGTCAGAAGGGCATCGGCTCGCCGAAGCTCACCGTCGGGCTCATCTCCGGCGGCATCAACACCAACGTGGTGCCCGACCGCATCATGCTGCGGCTCGACCGCCGCCTGATCCCGGAGGAGGTCGGCCTCGACGTGGAGGCCGCCCTCGTCAAGCTGATCGAGGACGCGGCCCCGAAGGCGCCGGGTCTGGAGGTGGAAGTCCGCCGCATCATGCTGGCCGAGCCGCTGCGCCCGCTGCCCGGCGTCGAGAAGCTGGTCGACGCGGTCCGCACCCATGCCACCGCCGTTCTCGGCGTCCCGGTGGAGCCCACCGGCGTCCCCCTCTACACCGACGCCCGCCACTATGCGGCCGCCGGCATCCCCACCATCCTCTACGGTGCCGGCCCCCGCTCCATCCTGGAAGCCAACGCCCACGCGGCCGACGAGCACCTGAAACTCTCCGACCTGAAGGCCGCCACCGAGGTCGTGGCGCTCGCCCTCGCGGACCTTCTCAAAGCCGGGTGAGGGCAGGGCGGCGGCGCTCATCCCGGAAGGGCGCCGCCGCCCCTCCCCCTTCACCAGTTCAGCCCCAGCGCCGCCGCGAAGGCCGGCACCGTGGCGAGCACGGCCCACTCTGCCTTCACCCAGCCGCGCACCCGGGCGACCGCGTCCGCGCTCGGCAGCGCGCCGCTCGCCTTCAGCGCCCGCCCCCACCGGGCGATGGCGATCGTGGGCGGCGCCGAGAGCGCGCCCACGAGGACGAACGCGCCCATCTTCGCCCAGAAGTACGGGTTGGCGACATAGAACGCCCAGCCCTTCAGGCTGAACAGCACCCGCACCACCCCGATGGCGATCACCGCCAGGGCGAGCGCCCCGTAGGCGAGGTCCAACCTGCCCAGCCGCGCCAGAATGGGCGGGGAGGGCGGTCCCGCCGCGAGCAGGGCCGTTTCGGCCGCGAGCGTCGCCACGAGAGCGAACACCGCGAGATGGTGGGCGAGCGCGAGCGCATATGCGGCATCCATGACGGCGCCTCCTTGAAGCGCGAGCCGTCCCGACGAAAGGAGAGGCGGGCCGGGCTCGTCTGGTGTAATGTGGACACCGTCAAGACTGAACACCGATATGTGTGGCGTCAAGTTACAAGTTGACGCCGCCAAGATCGGGCCGGGGTCGTGTCCGGCCCGCACAGGGGAGGGCTCATGGCCAAGGACGCCTATCACCACCGCAACCTCCGCGCCGCGCTGCTCGCGGCCGCCAGGGAGGCGCTGCGCTCCGAGCCGCCGGCGAAGCTCAGCCTGCGCCAGCTGGCGACGGCGGTGGGGGTCAGCTTCAACGCGCCCTACTCCCACTTCGCCAGCAAGGACGAGCTTCTGGCCGAACTCGCCCGCCTCGGCTTCGAGGAGCTGACAGCCCGCAGCCGCGAGATCCTGGTCGCGTCCCGGCCGGACAGGCGCGCCCGCATGACCGCGCTCGCCCGCGTCTATCTCCGCTTCGGCATCGAGAATCCCCACCTTTACGACCTGATGTTCGGTCGCCATGGGGAGGCGTCCAGCGAAGGGCTGAAGGCGGCGGCGGCCGAGTGTTTCGCCGTCATGGCCGAGACCGCCAGAACCGAGGACGGCGACCCGGACGCGCCGCTGTTCGCCTGGGCGACCGTGCACGGCCTGGTGACCCTGCACAACGCCGGCCGGATCGGGCCTCTGGAGGTCGCTGTCTCCCGCTTCGAGGACCTGGCCGAACGCCTGCCGCTCACCAGGGCAGGAGCATGACCGGCCACCCGCGCATCTGTGCGGCCCGCAGATCGCGGCCCGATCTGCTCGCCATCAAGATCGAGCGAATATCGATGGCGTCAACATGCGCGCGGACCGGCGAGGTCGATGGCGACGCCCGAGCCGTCCTCCCACCGGCCTGATGACGGGCGTACCGCCCGCCGCCTCGTCACTCCTCGAGCCCCTCAGTGCAGCTTCACCTGCGGCTCGGTCCGCCGCACGATGCTGCGCACGACCGTGTCGAGCGCCACCTTCAGGAAGCCGTGCAGCGCCATCTCGTGCATTTTGTAGAGCGACTTGTACATCAGCCGGGCGAACAGCCCCTCGATGAACATGGACCGGCCGACCGCGAAGCCCATCAGGCTGCCCACGGTGGAATAGTGGCCGAGCGACACGAGCGAGCCGAAGTCCCGGTAGACGAACGGCTTCAGCGGCTTGCCCGCCAGCCGCCGCCGGATCTGGCCGTAGAGGTGCGCCGCCTGCTGGTGGGCCGCCTGGGCGCGGGGCGGCACCAGGCCGCCCTCCGGGCGCGGGCAGGCCGCGCAGTCGCCCATGGCGAAGATGTCCTTGTCCCGCGTGGTCTGCAGGGTCGGCTCCACGACCAGCTGGTTCGTGCGCGTGGTCTCCAGCCCGCCGATGTCCTTCAGCACGTCCGGCCCCTTCACGCCGGCCGCCCAGACCACCAGTTCGCTGTCGATGAACGATCCGTCGGCGAGTTCCACGCCCGTGCCGGTCACCCGCGTCACCTTCGCACCGGTGCGCACCTGGACCCCGAGGCCGTGCAGAAGCTCCGACGTGGAGGCCGCAAGCCGCTCGGGCAACGCCGGCAGAATGCGCGGCCCGGCCTCCACGAGCGTAATCTTCAGGTCCCGGTCCGGGTCGATCTTGTCCAGCCCGTAGGCCACCACCGCGCGCGTGGTCCGGTGCAGTTCGGCCGAAAGCTCGGTGCCGGTCGCGCCCGCGCCGATGATGGTCACGTGCAACTGGCCCGGGCGGATCGGCTCCGGCTGGGTGTGCGCCCGGTAGCAGGCGTTCACGATCCGCCGGTTGAAGCGCGCCGCCTCCTCGGGCGTCTCCAGCGCGATGGCGTGCTCCTTGGCGCCGGGCGTGCCGAAGTCGTTCGTGGTGGAGCCGATCGCGATCACCAGCGTGTCGTACTGGAACGACCGCGCCGGCGTGATCTCGTCGCCCTCCTCGTCGTGGGTCGGCGCCAGGTGCACGAGCCTCCTCTCCCGGTCAAGGCCCACCATCCGGCCGAAGCGGAAGCGGAAATGGTGCCAGTGCGAGTGGGCGAGATAGTCCAGTTCGTGCCGGTCCTCGTCCATGGAGCCGGCCGCCACCTCGTGCAGCAGCGGCTTCCAGACGTGCGTGCGCGATCCGTCGATCAGCGTGATCCGCGCCTTGCCGCGCTTGCCCAGCGTGTTTCCGAGCCGCGTCACCAGCTCCAGCCCACCGGCCCCGCCGCCGACCACCACGATGTGATGCAGGCTCTCGTCGTCGCTCCGCGCCATCTCGCGCCTCTCCCCCTCGCTCACCGACTCTCCGGCCGATCTCCCGGACCAAGCCTATGTTCCCCTCCTTCACCTAAGCATGACTTTCCGAGCCTTGCGTCGCGAGGTCGCGGGGAGGGGGCTAGAGGGAGCGGCGACGCGAGCAGGGAGACGGCGGGAGCGACCCGCCGTCGAGGTTAGGAGTCTCGGGCCGATCAGTGCCGTCAGCGATGACTCTCTGGTACGGCTCGGTGACCGCCGCGCGGTCGACCGGGATCGACCGGGCGGGCTTGCCGGCCGGCGCGGCGGTCAGGCCCATGCCTCCCGCTTGAACACGGCCAGCGCATGGCTGCGGGTTTGGAGGTAGAGAGGATCCTCCATGGATTCCGCCGTTCGCGGGCGGCCAAGCGGAAAAGGAAGGTATTCCGCGATCCGGGTGGGGCGCCGCGTCAGCAGCAGCACCTTGTCGGCGAGAAAGACGGCGTCCTCCAGGTCGTGCGATACGATCACCATCGTGGTGCCCGTCCGCATCTGGATGTCCTGCAGCTTCTCGCGGATGAAGAGCGTCATCTCGTAGTCGAGTGCGGAGAAGGGCTCGTCGAGGAAGAGCACCTCCGGCCGTGTCACCAGCGCCCGCATGATGCAGACCGTCTGCTGCTGTCCGCCGGATAGCTCGTACGGATAGCGGTGGAGGTCGAACCGGATCTCGAAGGACGCCACGATCGAATCGACGCGCGCCTTCACCTCGGCTTCCGGCACCTTGGCGATGCGCAACGGCCAAGCGATGTTGTCCCACGCCCGGAGCCAAGGAAACATCGCCTCCCGGTATTGCTGGAACACGTAGCCGATCCGGCTCTCCTTGACGGTCTTGCCGCCGATCCGGATGTCGCCGCTGTCGATCGGCGTGATGCCGGCGATCATGTTCATCAGCGTGGACTTGCCGCAGCCGTTCGGCCCGAAGATCGAGACGATCTTGCCGCGCGGGAAGTCTACGTCGAAATCAGTGTAGAGCGGCGAGCCTGAGAATGACTTGCTGAGGCGCCGGACCTCGATGTGGGCGGCCTCCACGGCAGGGCCGGTTTGCGCGACGAGCTGTTCCATCATTTGCCGCTCCAATGGATGAACCGGGTTTCGATCACCAGGAAGCCGACGTTGAGAAGGTAGCCGAGCGCGCCGGTCACGAGGATGGCGGCATACATGTCCTTCACGTTCAACACTTGCTGGGCGTCGATGATACGGTGACCGAGGCCGCTTTCCGCCCCGATGAACATCTCCGCCACGATGACGATGACGAGCGCCATCGAGACGCCGGTCCGCAATCCCACGAAGGTTTGTGACAGACTTTCCTTCAGGAGCACTTCGCGAAAGATCTGCCAGGGCGTGGCGCCCATCACCTTGGCCGCCAGAATGCGCGTCTTGCGGGCGTTCATCACGCCGTAGGCGGAGTTGAAGACGACGAGCAGCAGAGCCGCGAAGGCCGCTATGGCGATCTTGTTAGCGTCCGACAATCCGAAGATGAGCATGAACAGGGGGATCAGCGCACTCGATGGGGTTGAGCGGAAAAAGTCGATGAGGAATTCCACGCTCCGATAGAGCGGCGCGGACGCGCCGAGGGCGGTGCCCAAGGGCACGCCGACGATGGCCGCCACCAGGAAGGCGATGCTCGTTCGCAAAAAGGTGACTGCGAGGTCGCCTCCGAGCGTTCCGGTCGCGAGAGCTGCCGCCATGTGGATGACCGTATCCACTGGTGAAGGCATCAACACGGGATTCACCAGGTGCGCCGCGACCGCGACCCACCATGTCGCGAAAAAGACGAGCGGGCCGACGAGCGGCAGCAGGCGTTGCGTCAGTTGGGAGGTCATGTCGCGGCGCGCCCGGTCAGGATTTCAGGATCAGCGAGGGCACGTCCACCTTCGCCGGAAACACGCCCTTTTCGGTGAAGAGGTCGAAGAAGGTCTGGAAGTAGCCGAGGTCCTTCTCGGTGAAATCCTTGGCAAGCACGTATCCGGCCAGCGGCACCTTGTCGACGAGGTCGGGCTCGATGCTCGTGTATCCCGGAAGGAAAGCGCGAGCTTCGTCCGGCTTCTCCTTCACGAAGGCCACGCCGCGCGCTTAGGCCTCCATATAGGCCTTGGCGGTCTCCGGCCGGGTGTTCAGAAAACTTGTGGTCAGCGACGCCGAGCCGCCGTACCAGGGCGCATCCGGGTCACCCAGGATGTACTTGGATATGACGCCGCTCTCCAGGATGCGGGAGATGCCCTTGAGCGTCCCAACCGTGCCGGTCGGCTCCAGCGTATAGCAGGCGTCGATCTGGCCGGCCGCCAGGGCCGCGACATGCTGGCCGATGGGCAGCTCGATGACGGAGGGGTCCTTCACGCCGTTGCGCTCGAGCACGGTCTTGGCGAGCGCCACGTTCTGGATGCCGGGACCGCAGGCGACCCGCTTGTCGGCGAGTTCCCCGATCGTCTGGATCGGGCTGTCCTTGGCAACCAGGAACTGGTCCAGCACCAGCGACCGGTTGCTCGGGTTGGAGCAGAAGATCTTCATGAACCCGGGCGACGTGAAATCGCCAAGCGCCAGCGTGGCCGACGCGGTGCCGTTGGCGGAACCGTCGACACGGCCGGCGATCATGCCTTCGACGATCTGGTTTGCGCTGGCCAGCTTTACGGGTTCCACATTCAGTCCGGCGTCCTTGAAGAAGCCTTTCTCGACGGCCGTATAGAAGGGGAGGCCCGCCGAAATCGGCCAATAGCCGATCTTGATCGGTGTGTCGTCCGCCCGGGCCGGGCCGACAAATCCAAGCGTCGCAAGGCCGACGCCGCCGGACAGGAGTTGTCGGCGGTTCAACTTGAAAGTCATGGTCAAGAATTCCTTGGCGTGGGGAACGGGAATTCGCGACGCCAGGCGCTTGAACCTTCTAAAGCGAGAATTGTACCAACAAGAATTCTGATTGAATCATGCTTAATTGAAAGCTGGATCTGCCTTTCGCCTCGGCCCGTTGAGTACATTGCCTCATTTCATACTTCAGCTTCGCTGAAGCGCTGAATTCACGATTGCATACAATGGCGACAAATTTGCTTATTTCGAGTGCAGATGTCAGCGCAGGCGGAGGAGTCGATTCGTCGCCGCGCCTGACCGCTCAATGACCCTTTGCCTTCGCGTAGGGCCTTCCTCTGCAGATCTCAGCACGCGCTCTCACACCACCGTCCCGTAGAGGTCGTACGCGTCCGCGCGGTCCACCTTCACGGTCACGATCTCGCCCGCCCGGATCGGGCGGCGGCTGGCGATGTGCACCGTGCCGTCGATCTCCGGGGCGTCCCACTTGGACCGGCCCTTGGCCACCGTTCCCTGCGTCTCGTCCACGATCACCGGGATGCGCTTGCCCACGCGCCGCTGCAGGAGCCGCGCCGAGATCGCCTGCTGGTGCGCCATGAACCGGTGCCAGCGGCGCTCCTGCACCTCCGGCGGCACGGCCGGGAGGCCCAGGTCGTTGGCGGTCGCGCCCGCCACCGGCTCGTACTTGAAGCAGCCGACGCGCTCCAGCTTCGCCTCGGTCAGCCACTGCAGCAGGTACTCGAAGTCCTCCTCGGTCTCGCCGGGGAAGCCCACGATGAAGGTGGAGCGCACGGCGAGGTCCGGGCAGATCTCGCGCCATCTGTGGATCCGCTCCAGGGTCTTCTCCTGGTGGGCGGGACGGCGCATGGCCTTCAACACCGGCGGGGCGGCGTGCTGGAACGGGATGTCCAGGTAGGGCAGCACCTTGCCCTCCGCCATCAGGCCGATCACCTCGTCCACGTGCGGATAGGGGTAGACGTAGTGCATGCGCACCCACACACCCATCTCGCCCAGCGCCTCGGCGAGGTCGAAGAAGCGCGCCCGCACCTCCCGGTCCTTCCAGATCCCGGTCTGGTACTTGAGGTCCAGGCCGTAGGCCGACGTGTCCTGGCTGATGACGAGCAGTTCCTTCACGCCCGCCTTCACCAGCCGCTCCGCCTCGCGCAGCACGTCCACCACCGGCCGCGAGACGAGGTCGCCGCGCAGCTTCGGGATGATGCAGAAGGTGCACCGGTTGTTGCAGCCCTCGGAAATTTTCAGGTACGCGTAGTGCCTCGGCGTCAGCTTCACGCCCTGGGGCGGCACCAGGTCCACGAACGGGTCGTGCCGGGGCGGCACCGCCTCGTGCACCGCCGTCATCACGCTCTCGTAGGCCTGCGGCCCGGTGATCGCCAGCACGTCCGGGAAGGCCTCGCGGATCTGCTCGGGCTCGGCGCCCATGCAGCCGGTGACGATCACCCGGCCGTTCTCCTTCATGGCCTGGCCGATCGCCTGCAGGCTCTCGGCCTTGGCGCTGTCCAGGAAGCCGCAGGTGTTGACGATCACCACGTCGGCCCCGTCGTGCTTGCTGGCGATCTCGTAGCCTTCCGAGCGCAGGTGCGTGACGATGCGCTCGCTGTCCACGAGCGCCTTGGGGCAGCCGAGGCTGACGAACGAGATCTTCGGGGCGCTCTCGGCAGCGGACGAGGACGGCGCGCCCAGGGCGGCGGACTGGATGTCGGTCATGGGTCGGGGATCGTGATCAGGGCGGGCGCACCCGCGACAAACGTTGGCCGGATGCATGCCGGCGAATTGCGGCGACGTCAAGGATGTCCGCAGAGATCCGCCACTGCCGACCGGTCCGTCACGTCCGCGAACGCGGGCCAGGCCCGTATCGATCGTCCGCCGCCCGGTCCCGCCCGCGCTTCACCCCCGCGACCCCGCACCCCCTCGACACGCCCCCTCGCGCCGCCTAGCTTCCGCTCACAGGAATCCGGCCGCGTCCGCCGCGCCCGGTCACGCGAGGTCGTCTCCGTCATGCTGGTCCGGTCGCTCTCCCTGCGCGATCCCGTGGAGGTGGTCCGCCGCCTGTCGGGGTTGCCGAACGTCACCTTCCTCGACAGCGCCATGGCCCACGCCACCCTGGGGCGCTTCTCCTTCGTGGCTGCCGACCCGTTCGCCACCTTCAAGGTCGAGGGCGGCGTCGCCACCTGGAACGGCGAGCGGATCGCCGAGGGCGGCCGCGCCGCGCTGGCGGTCCTCAAGGAAAAGCTCGCCCTCTATCGCCAGGTCAGCGTGCCTGGCCTGCCGCCCTTCCAGGGCGGCGCCGCGGGTTTCCTCGCCTACGACTTCGGCCGCGAGCTGGAACGCCTGCCCACGCCCGAGACGCTGCAGCCCGGCGTCCCCCAGGTGCTTCTCCACTTCTACGACGTGGTCTTCGCCTGGGACCACCGGGAGAACCGCGCCTGGCTCGTCTCCACCGGCTGGCCCGAGACGGACCCGCTCGCCCGCGAGAGGCGCGCCGCCGCCCGCGCCGACGCGTTCGAGGAGCGGCTCGCCGCGCCCGCGCTCTTCACCGGCACCGGCGTCGGCACCGCCGAGCTCGCCTTCCAGTCGAATTTCACCCGGCCGGAGTACGAGGCGATCATCGCCCGCACGGTGGAGTACATCCTCGCGGGCGACATCTTCCAGGCCAACATCGCCCAGCGGTTCTCGGCGAGGCTTCCGGCCGATTTCGACGCCTTCGCCTATTACCAGCGCCTCCGCGCCCGCAACGCCGCCACCTTCGCCGCCTGGCTCGACTACGGCCCGCTGAAGATCGCCTCGTCGTCGCCGGAACGCTTCGCCCAGGTCTACGAGGGCAGGGTGGAGACGCGGCCCATCAAGGGCACCATCCGGCGCTCCGCCCATCCGCTGGAGGACATGAACCTCGCCGGCGTGCTCCTCGGCTCGGAGAAGGACCGGGCCGAGAACGTCATGATCGTCGATCTCCTGCGCAACGACCTGTCCCGCGTCTGCCGGCCCCACACCGTGCACGTGCCGGCGCTCAACGTCCTGGAAACCTACGCCACCGTTCACCATCTGGTGTCGGTCGTCACCGGCGTCCTCGACGAGGGCAGGGACGTGGTGGACCTCCTCGCCGCGGCCTTCCCCGGCGGGTCGATCACGGGGGCGCCGAAGATCCGGGCCATGGAGATCATCACGGAATTGGAAAAGGTGGAACGCGGCGTCTACTGCGGGTCGATCGGCTACCTCGGCTTCGACGGCGCGGCCGACACCAACATCGCCATTCGGACCGTCACCTTCGTCAACGGCGAGGCCATCCTGTTCGGCGGCGGCGGCATCACGGCCCTGTCGGACCCGGCCGACGAGTATGACGAGACGCTCGTCAAGGCGAGCCGGGTGCTGGCCACCTTCCGGCCGGAGGACCGCCCGTGATCCTCATTGTGGACAACTACGACAGCTTCGTCGGCAACGTCGCCCGCTATTTCCGCGAGCTCGGCGAGGAGGTCACCGTCGTGCGCAACGACGCCCTGGCGGTGAACGAGGTCCAGGCGCTGAGCCCCCGCGCCATCGTCATCTCGCCCGGCCCGTGCAGCCCGAAGGAGGCCGGCATCTCCAATGGCATCGTCGAGGCGCTGTCCGGTCGCACGCCGATCCTCGGCATCTGCCTCGGCCACCAGTGCATCGGCGACGTGCTCGGCGGCCGCGTCGTCCGGGCGCGCGAGCCCATGCACGGCCGCGCCTCCCTCGTCACCCACGAGGGCACCGACGTGTTCGCCGGCCTCCCCAATCCCGTAAAGGTCGGCCGCTATCACTCCCTCATCGTCGAGGTGGACGACCCCGAGAGCCCGCTGGTCGTCACAGCCCGATCGGATAAGGGAGAGGTAATGGGTCTCGCCCATCGGGAACATCCGACCTACGGTGTGCAGTTCCACCCGGAATCGATTCTCACCGAAGGGGGACATGCCATGCTCGCCAATTTCCTGAAGCTGGCCGCGGAGCGCACCGGCCGATGATTTCCCTCGACGGCGAGCTCCACGAGGGCAACGTCGCGCCGTTCGATCTGACCGACCGCGGCCTCACCCTCGCCGACGGGCTGTTCGAGACCATGACGCTGTTCGGCGGCACGGTCTTCCGCCTGGATGCCCATCTCGACCGCCTGGACCACGGCCTCAAGGTCCTGGGCTTCTCGGTCGAGCGCGACCGGCTCTATGCCGACATCATCCGCATCGCCGGCCACGAGCCGCCGGACGGGGCGGTGCTGCGCCTCACCGTCACCCGCGGCCCCGGCGCCCGCGGCCTCGCGCCGCCGGCCGATCCGGTCCCGACCGTGATGCTGTCGCTCTCAGGCTTTCGCCGCGAGCTGGTGTTCGAGCCGACCACGCTCTTCACCTCGTCGATCCGGCGCAACGACGGCTCGCCCCTGGCGCGGCTGAAGTCGCTCCAATACCTCGACAACGTCCTCGCCCTCCGCGAGGCCGTCTCGAAGGGCGCCAAGGACGCCCTGATGCTGAACAGCCAGCTGCGCGTCGCCTGCACCACGGCCGCCAACGTGTTCTGCATCGCCGACGGCCACCTCTTCACCCCGCCGATCCGCGACGGGGTCTTGCCGGGCATCATCCGCTCCATCGTCCTTGCCGCCGCCGCCGACCTCGGCCTGAAGCCGGTGGAGAAGTCGCTGACCGCGCGCGATCTCGTCTCCTCCGGCACGGTCTTCCTCACCAACTCCGTCCGCCTCGTCCAACCGGTCACCACCATCGACAACAGCCGCCTCGCCGGCGACCAGCCCCTCGTCCGCGCGATCCTCGACCGGGTCCTCGACGTCATCGTCCAGGAATGCGGCGTCGACCCGGTCCGCCTGTAAGGGGAGGGCACCCACCCCCGACGCGCCCGCCCGTCGGCTTGTCCTTGCCGCCCCCTCGTGCCTGTGGCACATGAACGGCCGTACCGCCCAAGCCCTCGGAAGGACGGCCCTGATGGCGCTCACCAGCATGACCGGCTTCGCCCGACGGGACGGACGCTTCGAGGCGTGGCGGTTCGCCTGGGAGATGCGGTCCGTCAACGGCCGCGGGCTCGACCTGCGCTTCCGCACCCCCCAGGGCTTCGACGCCGTGGAGGCGAAGGCCCGCGCGCTCGCCGGCGACCGGCTCGCCCGCGGCACAGTCTCCGTCGGCCTCACGGTCGCCCGCGAGGGCAGCGGCCGCGTCTTCCAGGTGGACACCGACCTCCTCGAGGCGCTGATCGCCACCGCCGGCCGCTACGCCGACCGGCCCGGCGTCACGCCCGCCTCCATCGACGGTCTCCTCGCCATCCGCGGCGTCGTCGACATCGTGGACGCGCTGCCCGACGAAGCCGCCCAGAAGGGCCTGGAGGAGGCGCTCCTCGCCGCCTTCGACGCCACGCTCGACGACTTCGTGGCCGCCCGCCGCCAGGAGGGCGCGGCGCTCCTGCGCATCCTGTCCGCCCAGGTGGACGAGATCGCCCGCCTCGCCGCCGAGGCCGAGGCGTTGCCCGCGCGCACGCCCGAGGCCATCAAGGCACGCCTCCTCGACCAGCTCTCCGTGCTCCTCGCCCGCGAGGACATCGACCCCGCCCGCCTGCACCAGGAGGCGGCGCTCCTCGCAACCCGGGCCGACGTGCGCGAGGAACTCGACCGCCTGTCCGCCCACGTCGCCCAGGCGCGCGACCTTCTCGCCGCCGAGGGCGCGGTCGGCCGCCGGCTCGACTTCCTCGCCCAGGAATTCAATCGCGAAACCAACACGCTCTGCTCCAAGTCGAACGACACCGAGCTCACTCGCATCGGGCTCGCCCTCAAGGCGACGGTGGACCAGTTCAAGGAGCAGGTGCAGAACATCGAGTAGGCCCCGATGAGTGCTGCCAAGTCGTCCCCGTCCTCGCCGGACCTGCAGCGCGTGCCGATGGCGCGCCGCGGCGTCATGCTGGTGATCTCGTCCCCGTCCGGCGCTGGCAAGGGAACGCTGTCGCGCCTCCTGCTCGACACGGACCGGGACATCACCCTCTCCATCTCGGTCACCACCCGCGAGCGCCGGCCGAGCGAGGTGGACGGCGTCCACTACCACTTCATCACGCCGCCGCTGTTCCACGCCATGCGCGACGGCGGCGAGCTCCTGGAATGGGCCGAGGTGCACGGCAACCTCTACGCCACACCCCGCCCGCCGGTGGAGAAGGCGCTCGCCGCCGGCCGCGACGTCCTGTTCGACATCGACTGGCAGGGCGCCGCCCAGCTGCGCGAGAAGATGCCGGACGACGTGGTCTCCATCTTCATCCTGCCGCCCACCATGGCCGAGCTGAAGGCGCGCCTCACGCGCCGGGCCGAGGACGCCGCCGACGTGATCGAGAAGCGGCTGAAGAACGCCCGCTCCGAGATCCAGCAGTGGCCGAACTTCGACTACATCGTCGTCAACGACGACCTGCAGGGCGCCTTTGGCGACCTGAACGCGATCCTGCGGGCCGAGCGCAAGAAGCGCGCCCGCATCGCCCCCGGCACCGAGGCCCTGGTCCAGCGCCTCCTCGACCAGCCCATCTGACCGCCCCTCTCGAGCGGTCGAACCGGCCGGTCGGAGGCGGGCACTGGGACGGACAGGTCGTCCGCCCCGCCCGCTCGATTCCCATCAGGCCGCCACGCGGCGCAGGAACACGTCGATCTCCGTTGACAGCCGGTCCGCCGCCGAGGCGATCGACTGGACCGCCTGCGCCATCTCGGTCACGCCGTCGCTCGTTCCCCGCGCTCCCTCGACCGCGCTCGTGGAGTTCACCGCGATCGCCTCCGTGCCGCGCGCCGCCTCGGCCACGTTGCGGGCGATCTCGGAGGTGACGCTCGATTGCTCGCCCATGGCGGCCGCGATGGAGTCCGCGAAGCGCACTACGTCGCCGATGCTGTGCGCGATGCCTCGGATCGCCGTCACCGCCGCGTCGGTCGACGCCCCGATGCCGTTCGCCCGCGCGGCGATCTCCTCGGTCGCCTTCCGGGTCTGGTCGGCGAGGCCCTTCACCTCGGCCGCCACCACGGCGAAGCCGCGCCCGGCCTCTCCGGCGCGCGCCGCCTCGATGGTGGCGTTGAGGGCGAGAAGGTTGGTCTGTTCGGCGATGGCCTGGATCAGTGTCACGATCTCGCCGATCTTCACCGCCTCCTGCGACAGGTCGCCCACCCGCTGCACCGTACCGTCCACGTCGGCGCGGGCCTGGTCGATCACCGACCGCGTCCGGCTCACCGTGTCGTCGATCTCCTGGATGGAACTCGACAGCTCCTCCGCCGCGGCCGCGACCGTGCGCACGTTCGACGACGCCTGCTGCGAGGCGGACGCCACGCTGAGCGCCTGGTCGGCGGCCGACGCCGAGATGCCGGTGATGCGCTGGGTCACGCCATGCGCCCGCACGATGTCGGCCCGCACCGTCTCGATGGCGCCGCCCGCCAGGGCGCGGAACTCGGCGACGGCGCGCATCAGGTCCTCGCCGCGGCCCCGGTCCGCGATGGCGGCCGCCTCCCGCTCGCGCGCCAGCGCCTCGGACCGCTCCCGCGCGGCCTCGGCGTCGGCGGTCGCCCGGGCGGAGGTCGCGAAGGCGGCGTTGAGCTGGTCCACCACCCAGACCAGCACGCCGAGTTGCGCCAGCAGGATCACCGCATGGAGCCCCAGCCGGACCACGTCGGCATCGCCGCCGTAGAGCGCCGCCGGAATGGTGAAGTTCAGCACCACGTGGTGCACCGCCGTCATGCCGGCGCTCGCCACCAGGGCCCGCCAGTCGCACCAGCCGGCGATGACCGCCAGCATGGCGAAGAAATACATGTGGAGGTCGATCTGCATGGTGGTGCCGGCGAAGCCATAGACGAGGATCATCACCATGGCGGTCGACGCGACGGACGTCGCGATCCGCGTCTGCGCGCCGGTGCGGTCCGTCATCCAGGCGCCGGTCGCCACCAGGGCGCAGAGAAGGGCCGCGCCGATCATCGCCAGCGCCGACTGTTCGGACCAGATCGACCGGAGGGCGATGAACCCGACGTTCAGCCAGATCACCGACATCAGGAACACGGAAAAGCGATTGCGGATGGTATCGATGGCTGTCACTGGTCACGTCCTTGTTGCGGTTCGCATCCGGAGGCGAGCGCTGGGTTGAACACCAGGAGGGCGCCGGCCCGGTAGAGGCGGCCGACGAAGCCGTCGGCGGTCGCGACCGCGATCGCCACCCGGCCCGACGGCGACACCGCCGCCACAGCGCCACCCGCCGCCGCCACGATCTCGACCGCCGGCGTAGACGCGGGCGCGAGCACGGCCACCTCGCCGTTCGCCCCGGGCGCGAGGGACAGGATCGCCACCGCGCCTGCGGCGGCGGCAAAGGACAGAAGACCTGCCGACATGCGTTCCTCCTGAGGAATGCATATCGGCATATGTTCCAAAGAATGTCCTAAGATCGGCGATATGCATGCAAAAATGTGCATTGCACATTCGGTCTGTGCGGTGCACTTCGCCCGGCGCGAGCAAAGCCCGCACGATCGCACGGAGTCCGCGTCACACAGGCGGCGTCAGCGCGTAGACCCGGTACCGCCCGTCGCCCCGCACCGGCACGAGCGTCCATCCTGCCGCCCGGAGCCCGTCCGTGATGGCGAACAGCCTGTCCCATTCGTCGAGCGCGACCAGATGGGTGGCGCCCGCCCGGGCGGCGATCCGGGCGACGGCCTCCCCGCGCCGCGCCCCGTTCGACGGCAGGGTCAGCGCCAAGTGGTCTGGAATGCTCGACGGCGTCTTCAGCCCGACGAGGTCCGTGATCCGGAACCCCGTCGCCCACGACAGGTGCCCCACGTCGTGGACCAGCAGGTGCGCGTTTGCCGGCAGTGTTTCCCGCGCCCACCGGGACAGGCTCGCCAGCTCCACGTCCGTCCGCTCCAGCGCCGCCCGATACCGCTCGATCCCCGCCGGCGCGAGCACTACCGCCTGTGCGACGAAGAGCCCGATCACCCATGCCGGCGGGATCGTTCGCCCGCCCGGCAGCCTCAGCGGCGCCCGCGCCATCTGGGCGATCGCGAGCAGCAGCACCGGCGCCAGCCCGTAGAGATACCGCTGATCGTTGTGGAACAGCGCCCCCGGCAGATTCACCGCGAAACTTCCCACCACCAGCCCGGCGAATCCGATCGCCAGCCGGCCCGCCGCCGTCCGCACCGGGAATTGCGGCGCCGCCAGGATGGCCATCCAGAAGGGTCCCAGGAAGGACGCCACCGCCACGCCGACCAGCGCCAGCGACCGCCCCGCACCGAGGCCCGCCTCCGCGAACCACGCCCGCTTGGCCGCCGCCGTCGCCGGCAGCACGCCCCCGGTCTCCGCCAGAGCCCACGCCATCCAGGGCGCCGCCACAAGTACGGCCACCGCCGCCGGCCCCGCGCACCGCGCCAGACCCCCGCGCATGTCCCCGGCCGCCCGGGTCGTGGCCAGCATCAGCCAGCCGAACAGCGGCGCCGCCAGGGCCGCCAGCTCGGGCCGGATGAACGGCATCGCTCCCGCCAGCGCCGCCGTGGCCAGCGGCCGGCGCGTCACGCCCTCGGCGGCCAGCGCCAGCGCCCAGGCGACCGCCGCCATGGCGAGCCCGGTCTCCAGCCCGTTCAGAAGCTGCATCGGCGTATCGGATACGAGGAGCGCCGCAAGCCCGAACCCCGCCGCCGTCCGCGGTCCCGCGCCCGCCGCGCCGGCGAGCCGCGCGCACCCGAGGCCATAGAGCAGCGCACCAGCCCAAGCGACCCCATGCAACGCCAAGGGGAGAGGCAGCACGAAGCCCAGCAGGGCGACGATCGCCAAGTGGACCGCGCTCGTGCTGCCGACGAGCGCCGGCACGCCCGGATAGGTCGGGTCCGCACCGCCCTCGTGAAGCAGCCGGGCGTTGTGCAGGACCGTATAGGCGTCGTCGAGCGGAAAGTCCGGCGTCGTCCCCACCAGGGCGGTGTGTGCCGCGAACGCCGCCAGCACGACCAGCGCCACGACGGCGCCGGCCCCGAAACGGAGCCGGTCTGCCGTACCGGCGGTGGACTGCGACGCGCTGCTCATCCGGGACCCGCGCTTTCGGCGACCCGAAGCCGCCGCCTGTGCGCCCGGTCGGTCCGGGCCGTCCGGCAGTTGAACCCGAAAGCTCTGAAATGCGCGTTAAGCCATCCGTCGCGCGCCGGCCGAGGCCAGACACGTTCCTCGGCCCGCCTCGCTCAGCCCCGTCCCTTCATCGCGTCGAACGCGTTGGCCAGCGCCACGAATCCCGCCACCGGCACCACCTCCGCCCGCACGGTCGGGTCCAGCCCGGCGGCGTCGCAGAGCGCCTGCGGGTCGACGCCGAGGCTCTTCAGGCTCTGGCGGAGCATCTTCCGCCGCTGGCCGAAGGCCGCCAGCGTCACCGCCTCCAGGGCGCCCTGCCGGCAGGCCAGCGGCTCCGGCCGCGGCTCGAAATGCACCACCGTGGAGGTCACCTTCGGCGGCGGCACGAAGGCCTTGGGCGAGATGTCGAACATCTGCGTCGCCCGCGTCCGCCAGCCGGTCAGCACGCCGAGCCGCCCGTAGGCGTCGTCGGCCTCCCGCGCGGTGATCCGGTCGGCCACCTCCTTCTGGAACATCAGCGCCATGGAGGCCCAGCGCGGCGGCCAGGGCTCGGCCGACAGCCAGCCGATGAGAAGCGGCGTCGCGATGTTGTAGGGCAGGTTGGCGATGATCCGCAGCGGCCGCCCGTCGCCGGCCCCCAGCGCCACGGTGTCCAGCGAGAGCGCATCGCCCTCCACCACGGTCAGCCGCCCCGGATAGGCCGCCTGGATCTCGGCCAGCGCCGCGATGGCCCGGTGGTCGCGCTCGATCGCCACCACGTGCTCGGCCCCGTTGGCGAGCAGCGCCCGCGTCAGCCCGCCGGGGCCGGGGCCGATCTCCACCACCGTGTGACCGGCGAGCGCGCCCGCCGATCGGGCGATCCGCGACGTGAGATTCAGGTCCAGCAGGAAGTTCTGCCCCAGGCTCTTCATGGCCTGGAGCCCGTGCCGCTCGATCACGTCGCGCAGCGGCGGCAAATCGTCGATCTGGCTCATCCGGTCACCGGGCTCGCGAGGGCGACCCGACCCGCAGGGGCGGCCCGGCTCATGAAACGGCCGCCATTCGCCCCGCCAGCCGGAGCGCCGCGATCAGGCTGTCCGGTCGGGCGACGTCCTTGCCGGCGATGTCGAGCGCCGTCCCGTGGTCCGGCGAGGTGCGCACGAACGGCAGGCCGAGGGTGACGTTCACCGTCTCGTCGAACGCGATGGTCTTCACCGGGATCAGCGCCTGGTCGTGGTACATGGCGAGCACCACGTCGTAGCCAGCTCGGGCGCGCGCGTGGAACAGCGTGTCCGCCGGGTGCGGCCCGGTCGCCCGTATGCCCTCGGCCACGAGCGCCGCGACCGCGGGCGCGATCACGTCCCGGTCCTCGGTCCCCATGGTGCCGTCCTCGCCCGCGTGCGGGTTGAGCCCGGCGAGGGCGAGGCGAGGGGCCTCGAGGCCGAAGCGTCGGGCGAGGTCCCGCGCCACGATCCGCCCCACGGTCACGATCCGCTCGGCGGTCAGCGCGCGCGGCACGTCCTTCAGCGGAATGTGCACCGTCACCGGCACCGTGGAAAGCTCTGGCCCGGCCAGCATCATCACCGGTTCGGCTGGCTCGCCGGGGAAGTGGCGTTCGGCAAGCGCGCCCAGGAATTCCGTGTGGCCCGGGTGGTCGAAGCCCGCGGCGTACAGGCTCGCCTTCTGGATCGGCGCGGTCACCAGCCCCGAGGCCCGGCCCTCGGCCACGTGGCGGACGGCGGTCTCGATCGCCTCCACCACCGCCCGAGCGTCCGCCGGATCGGGCCTGCCCGGCCTGTCGCCCATCCGGGCGGTCAGCGGGACGACCGGCAGCGCGCGGGCGAAGCAGTCGGCGGCCTCCTCCGGCGTGGTCGTCTCCACCCGCACCGCGATGCGCGCCCGCGCCAGACGCGAGAATACGAAATCCGGGTCGGCCAGCAGATAGAAGGGCGGCACGGACGCGTCGGTCCGCCGCTCGAAGGCGCGCGCCACGATCTCCGCGCCGATGCCGGCCGGTTCGCCGACGCTGACGGCGAGGGGTAGGGCGGGGCCGCCCGCCGCGTCTGTCTCGACAACCATGGGCGGCGCGGCTCCGGGTGCGCCGAGCGGGGGCCGCTCAGCGGTAGACGATGTTGGACTTCTGCCTCAGCTCGCGCAGCAGGGTCTCCGAGACGGTCTTGGCCTGCGCGCTCATCTGCTCGGCGTCGAGGCTCGCCGACATGGCGCTCTCGCCGGTCACGGTGATCCGGTCGCACACGGCCAGCATCTCGATGCCCTGGTCGGTCACCTGCGGCTTGGTGAGGGCGCCCTTCTTGGTCTCCTTCACCTGCTCGCGCATCTGCGGCGGCACCTCGCTGGCGAGCCGGCGGCCGATGTTGAGCACCGCCACCTCCTTCAGCGACTTGGCGGCCGCGAGACCCTCCTCGCAGCCGTTGAAGCGGCTGCGCAGGGCCTCGGCCTCCCGGCGGCGGCGCTGCACGTCGGCATCGCCGCGCTTGGCCGGCAGGGTGAACACCACGCGCTGCAGAACGTAGTCCTCGGCGGTCACGCTGTCGGGCGACTGCTCCTGCCGGCGCATCTGCGCCACCAGGTCGGTCTGCTCCTGGCGCACGTTCTGCTGCACCTTGGCGCGCACGATGCGGCCCCAGGCCATCTGGGCGCGGATGCGCTCCTTCAGGGTCTTGATGGAGATGCCCGACTGGCCGAGCGCCTGCGCGAACTGGGCGGGCGTCAGCTTGGAGCGCGAGGCGATCTCCGCCACCGCCTCGTTCACCTGCTCGTCCTTGATGGTGATGCCCCGGCGCTTGGCCTCGGACAGCCGCAGCGTGTCGTCGATCAGCTCCTCCACGGCGGCCTTCTGGGCCGCTCCGGGCGACAGCCGGTTGGCGAGCTGCAGCAGCTTGGCGCGGCTGGAGATGTCCATGGTGGTGATCGCGCTGTCGTTGACTATCACCTTGATGGACGATTGCGCCGCCACGGGCGCCACCGCCGGTCCGGCGGTCAGGAGGCCGACGGCCAGGACGGCTGCGGCAGTGCCCTTGAAGAGGGACGTCAGGAAGGTCTTGGGCATGCGCATCTTCATTTCCGTCTCGAACGGCATCGGACCGGCTCATCGCGGTTTGCCGGGATGTAGCGTCGTCCGGGTGCGGCCTGTCAAGCCAAAGGAGCGGTTATCGGCCGCTGATGGCGCTTTGAAGGCGCGCCGCTCGGAAGGCGAAGCCGGCGAACGACCGACTCTCTCGGCGCACGCCCGGTCCACGCCCCTCCACGCCCGTAGGACGCCGGTCGGCCGGCCCCGGCCGCTCCGGGGTCACTCCATGGCGTCGAAGGAGCCGTTGATGTCGCCGAGCGTCCGGAACCCGAGCCGGAGATAGATCGTCCGGTCGGTCGCCTCGCCGGTCGTGCGCGTCTTGTCTTCCGCATAGGCGAGCGAGAACGAGAAGGCCTCGTCGTCATAGGCGAAGCCCAGCGCGTGGCGCACGAAGTTCTCGTTCTCGATGTCGAAGCGGGTCGCCCCGAACACGCGCCAGTGCTCGTTCAGCCGCAGGCTCGCGGCCGCCTGCAGCTCCGACCGGTCGTCGTCGATGCCGAGGTCGGGCTGCTCGCGCATGAACGCGTAGGTGACGGCGGTGGTCAGCGGGCCGGCGAGGCCCACCGCCTGGGCGGTCACGCGGTTCGGCGCGAAGTCCTCCTGGTCGAAGCGCGCGCTGGTGCCGAGGAGGAGGCCCTGGTTGGTGTTGATGTTGAGCGAGGCCACGTAGTCCGACTGGTCGCTCTGGAGGCCGGAATCCGCGCCGGTGTTGTAGGCGGTGTCCGTCTCGAACGAGTTCCGGCCGAGAAGGTGGATCGACTGGCCCACCACGCCGCTCACCGACACGCCGCCCACGAACTGCGAGGAATAGCGCAGGCCCACGTTGAGCCGCGTGCCGCCCTCGGCCCGGTCGTAGCCGGAGAACTTGTCGTAGTCGAACAGCGAGGTGGCGTCGAACACCAGGCTCTGGGCGTCCTCGTTCGGAATGTCGCCCGTCTCGGTCTCGTTCGGCCGCACGATCAGCTGCGCCGTCGGCTCGATCACCGTGGAGCCGATCGCCGACTGGAACAGCAGCGGATAGCTGTACTCCAGGCCCACAGCCGGCATGGCGCGCAGCGCCACGTCCGTCTCGGTCAGGCCGATCGCGCTGCCGTCCTCCGGCGCGGTGAAGAACACGTCGCCGCGCATGTAGGCGAAGGGCGTGAATACCTGGCCCGCCGAATCCACCAGCCGCCGACGCCACAGCGCGTCCACCGATCCGCGGGTGAACGTGCCCGAGGCGGCGCGCAGGCGAGTCTCGGGGCCGGTCTCGAACTCGAAGATGTCGTCCTTGCGCCGGGTCAGGCTGGTGAAGTTGCTGCGCACCGAGAACTCGCCGCCCGCCACCGGTTCGTCCGCGTAGACCTCGTGGTCGATCACCGGGTGGACGATCGGCTGCTTGGCCTGAAGCGAGACGTCCTGCTCCAGGGCGCCGGGCTCGGTGCTGTCCTCCTGCTGCACGAAGAAGCCGTAGGCGTGCGCGTCGAACCGGTTCCGGCCGTCGACGCCGGTCAGGAAGATGTCGTTCACGGCCACGTCGTCGTCCGCCTCGGGGCGGTCGTAGTCCTCGAAGAACGAACGGTCCGTCGCCACCGCGATGTCCCAGCCCCAGGTCCAGCGCTCGTTGATCCGGAAGTCGCCGGTGGACGAGAAGGAGCCCCGGTAGAGCCGGTCGCCCGACGTGTCCTCGAAGGCAGCCGGGTCCTCCTGGCGCAGGCCCGCGATCCGGATCGAGTAGGCGCCGTCCATCACCCGGTGGCGGAACTCGGCGTCGAGCAGCGGGCCCTGGTTCGAATAGAAGGCCGGCGACAGCGTCACGTCCATGTTGGGCGCGAGCACGTGGAAATAGGGCGTCTGGATGCCGACGCCCCGGTCGCCGTCATAGCTCGGGCGTGGCGCCAGGAAGCCCGACTTGCGCCGGACGGTCGGGTCCGGCGCGCTGAACGCCGGCACGTAGGCGATCGGCACGCCCAGGAATTCGAAGGTGGTCTGCCGGAAGGTGATCGTCCGGTCGCCTTGGCGGTGGATGATCCGCTTGGCGTTGATCCGCCACACCGGTTGGCGGCCCGGAACGCCGTCGCAGTCCACGCACGGTAGGTAGACGCCGTTGTCGAGCTCGGTCACGTCGCCGCCGGTCCGCCGCGCGCGCTCGGCCGTGAAGGCCGTCCGCTGGGCGGTGACGATCTGCAGCGCCTCGATCACGCCTTCCTTCAGGTCGTCGGTGATGTCCAGGCTGTCGGCCCGCACGACCGTTCCGCTGGCGTCGGTCAGCTGCACCGCGCCCGATGCCCGCACCCGCTCGGTCTGGCTCTCCACGTCCACCCGGTCCGCCGCGAGCGTGTAGTCGCCGTAGTAGATCACCACGTTGCCGACGGCCGCGATGGTCTCGTCGTCGATGTCGTAGATGAGCGAATCCGCCTCGACCAGCATGCGGCCCTGGTCCTGGCCGGCGCCCGCGAGGCCCGACAGCGACGGATCGTCGGTTCCTTGGGCGGCCTCCTGGGCCGGCGCCGGCCCGGTCGCCGAGAGCACGAGCGCGCCCAGCGCCACCCCGGACAAGGTCCAGGCGAGCATGGTGGTCGACCGTCTCGTGCGGACGCGATTCTGCAACTCAGCCATCCTCCCGGTGCAGCAGGACTGTAGACCCCAAGAGGCTTGCCACCACTGCCGGAGCCCAGGCCGCCAGGGCTGCCGGAACCAGCCCCTCGCTGCCCAAATCGCGAGCGATTTCAGTGACGACATAAAGCACGAAGCCCGAGCTTACGCCACCGAGAATCATTCGCCCCACGCCACCCGACCGGGACAGGCCCAGCGACACCGTCGCGGCGATGAGAACCATCGAGGCGAGCAGCAGCGGTCTCGCCAGGAGGACATGAAATTGCAAATTAAATCTATATGGAGGTAACCCGGCCGCCGCCGCCTGTTCGATCGTCTCCGGCAGTCGCCAGAAGGACACGGCCTCCGGGGCGGACAGCCGGTCCCGCACCTGGTCGGCCGTCAGCGAGGTGGGCAGACGCAGGTCCGGCAGGCTTTCCGGCTGGCCGGAGATATCTGTGGATATGGCCGCCGAGAGCAGCCAGTGGTCGTCCACCAGCTCGCCCACCACCGCCTCCACACGTCGGATCAGGCGGCCCTCGGTGTCGAACAGCCAGAACGTCGGCTCCAGGATCATCCGGCCGGCGTCCGCGATGCCCTCCACCCGCATCACCGCCTCGCCCTCCTCGGTGCGCTGGCGCAGCCACGTGTCGCTCGCCGTGTCGCTGAGGATGGACGCCACCGACCCGAATCCCGCCGCGATCCGGTCCGACTGGATCTTCATCGCCGTCGCGGCCGGATTGTAGACGAGCGTGGCGAACACCCCGATCGCCAGCGCCACCACCAGCCCCGGCATCGCGAACTGCCAGACCGACAGCCCCGCCGCGCGCGACACGATCAGCTCGGACCGTCGCGACAGGTTGAGGAAGGCCGCGATCGACCCGATCAGCACCGCGAACGGCAGCAGTTGCTCGGTGATCAGCGGGATCCGGAGCGCCGACACGCCGAGCGCGCCGAGGAGCGTGAAGTTCTCGTTGTCGCCGTTCGCCCGGATCACCTCCAGGATGTCGATCAGGAAGGCGAGGAATCCGGCCCCGAGGAAGAGGCCGACGATCCATTTCAGGAAAAGCCGCGCGTAGTAGAGCCCGAGCGTTCCGACCATGCTCACGACCCGCCCGCCTTCACGGCCCGGGCCGCGAGCGCCCGCGCCCACTCGGCGACCCGGTCGGCCGCGTCGGTCACGAAGCCGGGGAGGGCGGGTTGGCGCCCGGCCCAGAAGGCCGCGCCGAGCACCACCATCAGCCCTCCGGGCACCGCCCAGACGAGCGGGATCAGCGCCGCGTTCGACCCTGCCGCCCCGGCCACCAGGAATCCCGCGATGCGCACGCCGGTCGCCGCCAGCATGGCGCTCACCACCGCGGCCGCGCGCCCGCCGCGGGTCGTGCGCGGCAGGCCCATGAACACCAGCACCGCCAGCACCATCAGCAGCGGATAGACCCCGACCGTGAGCCGGTTGTGGATCTCCGCCTGGAACTGGTCCTCCCGCTTCGCCCGGAACGGGTCGTCCACCGGCGTCGTGATCAGCTCCACGATCGTCCGCTCGTTCACCTGGTAGGGCCGGTCCGTGCCCTCCGGCTGCAGCTCCGACAGGTCGAACCCGTAGGATCCGAACGCCACGAAGGTGGACGACTGGTCCGCCCGCCGGGTGCGCTCGATGGTGCCGTTCTCCATCACCACCAGGCTGCGGCCGAGCGCCTCCACCACGCGCCCCCGCTCGGCCGTGTAGGTGAACAGGAACACCGGGTCGCGGCTGTCGTAGATGAACAGGCCCTCCAGCGATCCGTCGCCCGCGCGGTTGCGGATGTGGAAGGTGAAGTCCTCGTCGATCTCCACGAAGCGGCCCGGCTGCAGCACGTTCGCCACCACGTCCGCGCGAATCCTGTTGGTCATGTCGCGCAGGGTCTGCAGCGCCTGCGGCCCGGCGAACAGCGAGATGAACGCCACCCAGATGCCGACGATCAGCCCCAGCATCACGAACGGCCGCGCGATCTGCCGGTGCGATCCGCCCGCCGCGTTGATCGCCACCAGCTCGCTGTCCGAATGCATGGCGTTGAGCACCACGATAATGGCGATCGCCAGCGCGAACGGCGCCACCACGGTGGTGAGGAACGGCACCGCCAGGAAGGTCATGCCGAGATAGGTCGCGATCGCCTGGCCCTTGGCGGTCACCAGGTCGAAGCGCCGCAGCGCCTGCGTGACCCACACGATGCCGGTCAGCGTGGCCAGGACCGCGAGGAAGACGACGCCGGTTCTGGCGAAGATGTGAACGGCCAGTCTGCTCATCGCGACAAGTCATGCTCTCGGGGCGGCCGCAAGGGCCGCGGGACCCCCCGGCCATGAACGCGCGCCGGCACCGCCCTTGTCTCTTGTCGGGGTTGACCGGCGCAAGAGGGTTCTTGCCGTCCCGCGCGAGACGCGCCACCTTGTGGCCCCGCCGACACGCCGGCCGCGCGCGGCGTTCGGGCCGGATCGCGCGATCGCGCACCCTCGACGTAACAGGCGACGGCCGGCAGGCGTCAGCCGCCGCCCGCAGAAAAGGCACACGTTCCCATCATGGCAGCCCTACCCACCATCTCCTTCGCCCAGTCCGCGCTGCCCGAGCGCGGCGCGGCGGTCCTGTTCGTCGACGCGGACAACGGGTTCGGCCCGCTCGGCCGGCAGATGCTGGAGGCGTCCGGCGGCGCGCTGGCCCGCGCCCTCTCGGCGGCCGCCTTCAAGGGCAAGGTCAATTCGGTCCTCGACGTGGTCGCCCCCGCGGGCCTTGCGGTCGACCGGGTGCTCGTGGTCGGCCTCGGGGCGCTCGACGCCTTCGACGCCGCCGCCGCCCTGAAGCTCGGCGGCACCCTCATGGGCAAGATCAAGGAGTCCCGCGCCGCCGAGGTCACCCTCGTCCTGGAGCGGCCGGACGGCGAGGCGTTCGACCCGGCGCTCGCCGCCGAGATCGCCCTCGGCCTGCGCCTGCGCGCCTACGAGTGGGACAAGCACAAGACCAAGAAGAAGGACGATCCCCCGCCGGCGGCGGCCATCACCCTCGCGATCGACGACGCCGACCGGGCCGGCGGCCTGTGGGCCGCCGCCGCCGAGGTCGCCGCGGGCGTCGAGCTCGCCCGCGATCTCGTCAACGAGGCGCCCAACATCCTCGGCCCGGTCGAGTTCGCCGATCACGCCAAGGCGCTCGAGGCCCACGGCCTGGAGGTGGAGATCCTGGTCGACGAGGACATGCGCGAGCTCGGCATGGGCGCGCTCCTCGGCGTCGCCCAGGGCTCCGCGCGTCCGGCCCGCCTCGCCATCATGACGTGGAACGGCGGCAAGTCGAACGATCAGCCGCTGGTCTTCGTCGGCAAGGGCGTGGTGTTCGACACCGGCGGCATCTCCATCAAGCCCGCCGCCGGCATGGAGGACATGAAGGGCGACATGGGCGGCGCGGCGGCGGTCATCGGCCTCATGCGGGCGCTCGCGGGCCGCAAGGCCGCGGTCAACGCCATCGGCATCCTCGGCCTCGTGGAGAACATGCCGGACGGCAACGCCCAGCGGCCGGGCGACATCGTCACCTCCATGTCCGGCCAGACCATCGAGATCATCAACACCGACGCGGAAGGCCGCCTCGTGCTCGCCGACGCGCTCTGGTATGCCCAGGACCGGTTCAAGCCGGCCTTCATGATCGATCTCGCCACCCTCACGGGCGCCTGCATGGTCGCGCTCGGCACCCAGCACGCGGGCCTCTTCTCCAACGACGACGCCCTCGCCGAGAAGCTCTACGGGGCCGGCCAGGCCACCGGCGAGAAGATCTGGCGCCTGCCGCTCGGCCCGGACTACGACAAGCAGATCGACAGCCGGTTCGCCGACATGAAGAACACCGGCGGCCGCTACGGCGGCGCCATTACGGCGGCCCAGTTCCTGAAGCGCTTCGTCAACGAAACCCCGTGGGCGCACCTCGACGTGGCCGGCACCGCCATGGCGGCCGCGGATTCGGAGATCAACCGCTCGTGGGGGTCGGGCTTCGGCGTCCGTCTCCTCGACCGCCTGGTGCGCGACAACTACGAGAGCTGAGGGCGACGCTCCTCTCCTTCGTTCGCCTCGCACGGGCGCGCCGTCACCCACGGCGCGCCCGATCCGCCTGGCGGCATCCGCGCGGCCCGATCCACGAAGCCGATGTCGCTTCCCTGGAGCCGCCCCCCGCCGCCTTGCGTTCGAGTCGTCCAATCGAATATCGGAATTTTTAACCGAAATCTGCCCCAATGCTCATGGGGCCGGCGTTGTTGCCGGTTGGCGAATATGCGGTGCCGGCGTGATACGCATCACAGTCAAGATCGTGACCGTCGCGGTGGTGAGTTGGTTCATCGCCGTCACTCTCGGCCGGGCTTTCACGGGCCGCCCGCCCACCTTCCTGTCGGCCCTCGTGGGCGCCGCGGTGGTGGCCGGCATCATTGTCTTTATGGATGCCCACATCGGGTGGTAGACCTCGCCTCATGACCGAGGTCCTGTTCTACCATCTGGAAAACCGTCCCCTGGAGGCGGTGCTGCCCGCTCTTCTCCAGAAGACGCTGGAGCGCGGCTGGACCGCCGTCGTCCAGGCCGGGTCCGCCGAGCGCCTGGAGGCCCTCGACACCCACCTCTGGACCTTCACGGACGAGAGCTTCCTGCCCCACGGCACCGCCGCCGACGGGTTCGAGGCCGAGCAGCCGGTCTTCCTCACCACCGACGACGCCAACCCCAACGGCGCCGCCGTCCGCTTCCTGGTGGACCGCGCGCCGCCCCCGCTCGATCCGGCCGCCTACCAGCGCCTCGTCCTCGTCTTCGACGGCGGCGACCCGGACGCCCTCGCGGAGGCCAGGGCGGCGTGGAAACGCTTGAAGGCCGATGGCCACGAGGTGACATACTGGCAGCAGACCGCGCGCGGCGGCTGGGAGCGCAAGGCCTGAACCGCCGTCCGCGCCTGCGCGCCGGCGTCCACCACCGGTCCCGGGAGCGCCCGCTCAGTTCCTGCCCGCCCGTGCCCCGCCCGCCCGTGCCCCGCCCGCCCGAGACGCGCCCGCCCCGAGCCGTGCTGCCGGAGGCTTGACCGCCGCTTTGGACCGGCGCACCGTCCGGGCCTCACGTCCGACCGGCGGGACCGTCTTCATGAAGATCATCATCGGAAACAAGAACTATTCGTCCTGGTCGCTGCGCGCCTGGCTCGCCCTGAAGGCGACCGGCCTGCCGTTCGACGAGGTGCTGATCGACCTCGACGCGCCGGACACCGCCGAGCGCATCGCCGCCCATTCCGCCGCCGGCCGCGTGCCGGTGCTCGTCGACGGCGACGTCACCGTCTGGGACAGCCTCGCCATCGCCGAATACCTGGCCGAGAAGGCGCCCGAGGCGAACCTCTGGCCGACGGATCCGGCGGCGC
This sequence comes from Chthonobacter rhizosphaerae, assembly GCF_013839525.1. Lineage (GTDB taxonomy): Bacteria > Pseudomonadota > Alphaproteobacteria > Rhizobiales > Pleomorphomonadaceae > Chthonobacter > Chthonobacter rhizosphaerae. The sequence continues at coordinate 57,960 of NZ_JACDIS010000006.1, read as the reverse complement.
GCGCGGTCGCGCGGGCGATCGCGGCGGAGATGCACTCCGGCTTCGGCGGCCTGCGCGGCCATTTTCCCATGAACATCCGCCGTCCGCCTGCGGTTCGCGAGCCGACGCCCGCGGCGGCGGCCGACATCGCCCGGGTGCGCGAGATCTGGCGCACCGCCCGCGCCCGCTTCGGGGCCGGCGGGCCGTTCCTCTTCGGCGCCTTCACCATCGCGGACGCCTTCTACGCGCCGGTGGTCAGCCGATTCGCCACGTACCGCATTCCGGTCGGGCCGGTGGAGGCCGCCTACATGGACGCCGTCATGGCCTTCGGCCCCATGGCCGAGTGGGCGGAGGCGGGGAGGGCGGAGACCTGGGTGGTTCCCTCCGACGAGGTGGATTGACCCCGCCCGCCGGTCAACGCCGGATGCCCTTGCAGTAGATCGGCCGGTTGGACCCTTCGCCGACCCCCGGCAGTGTTCTGCATCTGTCATAGACCGACGACGGCGAGGATTTCTCCGGCACGACGTTGTCGGGGTTTTCGATCCCGTTTTCAGGTATCGGCAGAATATTTCGCGGTCTGGCGTCACTCGGCCGGTAGATCGGAACGTCGCCCTGGCCGGTCGGCGAGCGGAGCGGCAAAGTCTCGGCGATCGCGGGGGCGACCGGACCGAGGGCTCCGGCGAACACCAACAGGTGTACAGAAACGGTCAGCAAACGCCGTATGTGTTCGATCATCATCCTAGTCCTCGCATTTCATTCGACTCCCAATGGAATATCCGCCGGACCGGTGATCGGGTTTGACTATGGTATCAGCGGCGATTTCTATTAGTGTTTTTCTCAGTTCAGCCTTGCATCGACGGGATTTTTGTGGGGAAGATGTTTCGTCCTGACAGGGGCGCGGCGTGAACCTCACGGGTGCGGCCCTTGACGGGACCACGTCGAGGTCCGGGCATAGAACCCGGACCCTGGAGAGGAACGCCGACACCGGTCGAACGATCGGGTTGGGGGTGAAAATGAGCGCTGTGAACGCTTTAAGGCAACGGTTCGGATCACGCTTCTTCAGGTTCCTCGGCGCCGGGATCGACGTGGGCTCAGGCATGACGCCGAAGGTGTCGGTCGGGCTCAAGGGCTTCGCCCCGTCCGAGACATGCAGGGCCGAGACGCTCTTCCGCCGTCAGATCCGCCAGCATGGTCGCGCCGTCCGCGTCCTGGAGATCGGTCACTGCGGCCAGTCCCATGCCGCCTGGCTCGACGAGGGTGTGCGGCATGACCAGCGCGACATCGTCCGCGACGGTCTCCCGGCCGACGTGGTCTCCATCCTGGCCGACATCCCCAACGGCAGCTACGACGCGGTCTTCTCCGTCGATTCCATCGAGCACGTCCGCACGCCGTGGCGCGTCGCCGACGAGATCGCCCGCATCCTGAAGCCGGGCGGCATCACCTTCCACACCACGGTGTTCACGACCCGCTACCAGCCCCGGCCGGAGGACTTCTTCCGCTTCACGCCGGACGGCCTCAAGTCGCTGTTCGAGAGCCTGGAGTGCCTGACCGCCGAGTTCGACGCAACCGAGCGCCGCCGCGACGAAACCCGCCGCGCCCGCCGCGACGTGGGCGACATCTTCGGCGGCACCCGCGAAGGCTGGCGCGTCCATTACTGCGGCCGCAAGCCCGTCCTCCCCCGCTGACCCGAGCGACGCCCGCGCCGCGATAGGCGCCAGGGACGCGGCCCCGCCCGTCCCCGGCGACCCTCACGATTCACCGTCATGGTCCGCGCAGACGGACCACCGAAGGTCCGCCCGAGGACCCGACCCGCCCCCGCCGGCCCGCTCCACCGCCGTCATGGCCCGCGCAGGCGGGCCAACCCCGCGTTCACCATAGGGCAGGGCGCTCGGTCGGCCGGAGCATGCGTAGGTGGTCCGGACGAACCGGACCATGACGGGTGGTCGAGCGGGCGGACAACGGATCGCCCGAACCGGCCGACCCATCCACCTCGCCCGGCGAACACCCGCCGACCGTCCCGCTTCCCTGTTTTCCGCTGCTGATCCGGCCAACCCCGCGATCGTCGCGGATGTCTCCAGCGCCCGCGCGGCACATCTGCGCGCATGCCCGTCACGCGATAGATCGCGCCGGTCGAAAAATAAATCGATTAACAAAAACAAAAGAGCGGAGCCGAAGCCCCGCTCTATGGTAGTTCCGCGTGTCGACCCCTTACGACTCTGACCGAATAGACCTCCCGACCGATCAAAGAAGAGGCAGCGATTTCCGCGCCAGCGGGGTTTTTCCTCCCAAGACTCAGACCGCGATTTGATGAGAACACTTCCGCTATAGTCGGCTGACGGTCTCGATTATTGAGACATTACATCGTCCGACAGGTGTCTCCTTGTTTTTATGGGGCCACCTTACACCCCGTTCTTAGGATTGTCATCTCCCTGTGCACCCCTCGCACAAAAAAAATGCCGCGCCTTTGGTCGTATTGTCGCAACACGGTTTCTCGTGTTGGACGCCGGCTCCGAACGCCCGGCCGGGCTTGAGTTTTCCGGTTCGATGCGCTTTGACTGACGCGGCTCACCAAGACCCGCCGACACGAGGATTCCATGCGTCTCAGCCGCTACTTCCTGCCGATCCTGAAGGAGACGCCCAAGGAAGCCGAGATCGTCTCCCACCGGCTGATGCTGCGCGCCGGCATGATGCGCCAGCAGGCGGCGGGCATCTACGCCTGGCTCCCGCTCGGCTTCAAGGTGCTCCAGAAGGTCGAGCAGATCGTGCGCGAGGAGCAGGACCGCTCCGGCGCGATCGAACTTCTCATGCCCACGATTCAGGCGGCCGACCTCTGGCGCGAAAGCGGGCGCTACGACGCCTACGGCAAAGAGATGCTGCGCATCACGGATCGCCACGAGCGCGAGATGCTGTTCGGGCCGACCAACGAGGAGATGATCACCGACATCTTCCGCACGTCCGTCCGGTCCTACCGCGACCTGCCGCTGAACCTCTACCACATACAGTGGAAGTTCCGGGACGAGGTGCGCCCCCGCTTCGGCGTCATGCGCGGCCGCGAGTTCCTGATGAAGGACGCCTATTCGTTCGACCTCGACCAGGCCGGCGCGCGCGTCGCCTACAACAAGATGTTCGTCGCCTATCTGCGCACGTTCGAGCGTCTCGGCCTCAAGGCCATCCCGATGCGCGCCGACACCGGCCCGATCGGCGGCGACCTCAGCCACGAGTTCATCATTCTGGCGTCCACCGGCGAGAGCGCCGTCTTCTGCGACCGCGCGCTCCTCGACACGCCGGTCCCGGGCGAGGACCTGGACTTCGACGCCGACCTGACCCCGATCGTGGAGTCCTTCACCACGAAGTACGCCGCCACCGAGGAGATGCACGACGAGGCCGCCTTCAAGGCGCTGCCGGAGGACCGCCAGGTCTCCGCGCGCGGCATCGAGGTCGGCCACATCTTCTACTTCGGCACCAAGTATTCCGACGCCATGGGCGCCAAGGTGGCGGGTCCGGACGGCGTGGAGCGCCCCGTCCACATGGGCTCCTACGGCGTCGGCGTCTCCCGTCTCCTCGGCGCCATCATCGAGGCGAGCCACGACGACGCGGGCATCATCTGGCCGGATTCGGTCGCCCCGTTCGGCGTCGGCATCCTCAACCTGAAGCCCGGCGACGCGGCGGTGGACGCGGCCTGCGAAAGCGCCTACGCCACCCTGGCCGCCGCCGGCCGCGATCCGCTCTACGACGACACGGACCAGCGGCCCGGCGCCAAGTTCGCGACCGCCGACCTCATCGGCCTGCCCTGGCAGATCGTCGTCGGGCCGAAGGGCCTCGCCGAGGGCGTGGTCGAGCTCAAGCGGCGCGCCACCGGCGAGAAGCAGTCGGTGTCGCTGGAGTCCGCGCTCGCCCGCGTCACAGAAAAGTCCTGATCGCGCCGTTGATCCGGCCGGACGGGGAGGGGACCACGGCCTCGGTCCCCCTCATGGGCAGTATGAGGAGCATGGTATGAGCGAGGCGAAAGCGGGACGACCCTTCGCCCCCTTCGAATGGATGCTGGCCGGGCGCTACCTGCGCTCGCGTCGGCGCGAGGCCTTCATCTCCGTCATCGCGGGCTTCTCCTTCACGGGAATCATGCTCGGCGTCGCCACGCTCATCATCGTCATGGCGGTCATGAACGGCTTCCGCGGCCAGCTCCTGGAAAAGATCCTCGGCATCAACGGCCACGTGGTGGTGCAGGCCATCGACCAGCCGCTGACCGATTTCGACGTGGTGTCCCAGCGCATCGCCGGCGTGCCGGGCGTCACCCTGGTGATGCCCTTCGTGGAAGGGCAGGTGCTGGCCTCCGGCCCGTCCAACGCCACCGGCGCCCTGGTGCGCGGCGTCCGCGCGTCCGATCTCGCCGGGCTGAAGCTCGTCTCCGGCACCATCCGCCAGGGCACGCTCGACGGGTTCGACACCGCCAACGGCGTCGCCATCGGCCTGCGCATGGCCCAGTCGCTCGGCGTCGCCGTCGGCGACCGGGTCACGCTGGTCAGCCCCAAGGGCAACGTCACCGCGCTCGGCACCACGCCGCGGGTCAAGTCCTACCCGGTGACGGCCATCTTCGAGATCGGCATGTCGGAGTATGACGGCACCTTCGTGTTCCTGCCGCTCGCCGAGGCGCAGCGATTCTTCGCCATGCCGGACAACGTCAGCGCCATCGACGTCTTCCTGGAGGATCCGGACTCCGTCGGCGCCATGCGCGACAGCATCGTGGTCGCCGCCGAGCGGCCGGCCCTCGTCACCGACTGGCGGCAGCGCAACGTCACCTTCTTCTCCGCCCTGGAGGTGGAGCGGAACGTGATGTTCATGATCCTGACGCTGATCGTGCTCGTCGCCGCCCTCAACATCATCTCCGGCATGACCATGCTGGTGAAGGACAAGGGCCGCGACATCGCCATCCTGCGCACCATGGGGGCGACGCGCGGGGCGATTCTCCGCGTCTTCCTCATCACCGGCGCGTCCATCGGCTTCGCCGGCACCGTGGCGGGCTTCGTCCTCGGCCTGATCGTCTGCCTCAACGTGGAGGAGATCCGCCAGTTCGTCTCCTGGCTGACCACGACCGAGCTGTTCTCCCCGGAACTCTACTACCTGAGCCGGCTGCCCGCCGACATCCAGGCCGGCGAGACCGCCACCGTCGTCGTGATGGCGCTGCTCCTCTCCTTCCTGGCCACCCTCTACCCGGCCTGGCGCGCCGCGCGCCTCGATCCGGTCGACGCCCTGAGGTACGAATGACCATGACCGAGGCGCCGAAGGGCCTGATCACCGGCGTGGAGGACCCCGTCCTCCGCCTCGCCGCCGTGGAGAAGTCCTACCGGGAGGGCGACGGCGTCCTGCCCATCCTGCGCGGCGCGGCGTTCGAGCTCTACGCCGGCGAGGTGGTGGCCCTGGTCGCGCCGTCCGGCGCCGGCAAGTCCACGCTTCTCCACATCGCCGGCCTCCTGGAGCGGCCCGATTCCGGCGAGGTGGTGATCGCCGGCAAGGCGTGCGGCAAGATGGACGACGCCCAGCGCACCGCCGTCCGCCGCACCGCCATCGGCTTCGTCTACCAGTTCCACCACCTTCTCCCGGAATTCACCGCCGTGGAGAACCTGGTCGTCCCGCAGATGATCGCCGGCCTCGCCCGCAAGGACGCCACCGAGCGCGCCATGCAGCTTCTCGCCTACATGAAGCTGGAGCACCGGGCGACCCACCTTCCGTCCGAGCTGTCCGGCGGCGAGCGCCAGCGCGTCGCCATCGGCCGCGCCGTCGCCAACGCCCCGAAGGTGCTGCTCGCCGACGAGCCCACCGGCAACCTCGACCCGAAGACGTCGCACTACGTGTTCGACGCCCTGTCGGCGCTGGTGCGCGCCACGGGCCTGTCCGCCATCATCGCCACCCACAACCACGACCTCGCCGCCCGCATGGACCGGCGCATCACGCTGGAAGACGGCAAGGTCGTCGAGCTGGAGTAGACCGTCGCCATGTTCCGCACCGCCTATGTGAACGGCCGTTACGTCCGCCATGCCGACGCGGCCGTGCACGTGGAGGATCGCGGCTACCAGCTGGCCGACGGCGTCTACGAGGTGGTGGAGCTCCACGAGGGCGACTTCATCGACCTCACCGGTCACCTGGACCGGCTCGACCGCTCGCTCTCCGAACTCGCCATCGCGGCCCCCATGAGCCGTCTGGCCCTCGTGGCCGTCCTGAGGGAGGTCGCCCGGCGCAACCGGATCCGCTCCGGCTTCGTCTACCTGCAGGTCACCCGCGGCGTCGCCCCGCGCGATCACGCCTTCCCGAAGACGCCCGTCCGGCCCGCCCTCGTGGTCACCGCCCGCCCGGCGGATCCCGCCAAGGGCGACGCCATGGCGGCCGCTGGCGTCGCCGCCATCACGCGGCCGGACGAGCGCTGGGACCGGGTCGACATCAAGACCATCGGCCTCCTGCCGAACGCGCTCGCCAAGCAGGCAGCCCGCGAGGCGGGGGCGCTGGAGGCCATCCTGGTGGACGCGGACGGCCACGTCACCGAGGGCGCCTCCACCAACGTCTGGATCGTCACCGCCGACGGCGCGCTCGTCACCCGGCCGGCCGACCGGGGCATCCTGAGGGGAATCACCCGCACCACCGTCCTGAAGGTCGCGGCCGCCGAGGGCCTGTCCGTGGAGGAGCGCCGCTTCACCGTCGCCGAGGCGCTCGCCGCCCGCGAGGTCTTCCTCACCTCGGCCGGCAACCTCGTCATGCCGATCGTCACCCTCGACGGCCGGCCCATCGCCAACGGTGCGCCCGGCTCGGTGGCGACGCGGCTCCGGGCCGCGTTCCGGGGCGTGGCGGAGCATGTTCCGTTGCAGGGCAGCAACAAGTCGGCCTGAGGTTGGGTTCAATCTGCACATTGTCTTCCCCGCGCGGCGCGCGGGGGGTGACTTTCGTTTGATTTCGCGGTGGAATACTCTCTTGGCGGACACCCATCGGGTGTCCGTCCCCCTTCGGACCAACGCCGGACAACGCGACTATAAACGCCGAAAAAAAGGCCAACAGACAATGGCGGACCGAGCCCAGAACCTTCAGGACACCTTTCTCAACCATGTACGCAAGAACAAGACCTCGTTGACCATCTTTCTCGTCAACGGCGTCAAGCTCCAAGGCGTGGTGACCTGGTTCGACAACTTCTGTGTTTTGCTGCGCCGCGACGGGCACTCGCAGCTCGTCTACAAGCACGCGATCTCGACCATCATGCCGGCCCAGCCGGTCCAGCTGTTCGAGCCGGGGGAGGACGCGGCCAGCTGATCCCGCGCCCGCCGCGCGGCCGATCCTGAGCAAGGCGCGGCCGCCGCCCGCCGCGCGGCCGATCCTCGGCGAGGCGTGGCCGATCTCGCGCCCTATGGCGCCGGATCCCGCGCCCGCCGAACGCAGCGCGCGGCTGATCCCGCGCCCGCCGCGCGGCCGATCCTCCGTCGCCCGGCGGCCATCCCCGCCGGACGCCCCCGCCCGCCGGCCCGCTTCACCCCCGCGCCGGCCCCCGACGGCGCGCTTCGCACCCCGCGCCGGCCGGCTTCACCCCCGGCCCGGCACATGCCGCCGCCGCCGGCGGGATCATTCCGCCCCGCCGGGTGTTGGAGAGGCCAGGGGCGGCGGCTCCCGGGCCGCCCGACAGGCGAGGCGGGTCCCGGGCGGCGAGCCATCAACGAACGACACCCTTGGGAGGCGTCTTGGATCACCGCGATCCCCGCGACGAGAGCGGGCTCAACACCCCGAAGCCCCGCACCATCTCCCGCCTTGCCGAGCGGACGAAGGCGATCGTCGTCGTCCCCGAGATCGACAACCGCGCCCAGCGCGACGCCGACCGCGAGCGCGGCCGCGTGGCCTCCCGCTCCATGGACGCCCGCGTGGAGGAGGCCGTCGGCCTCGCGCTCGCCATCGACCTCGACGTGCGCGCCACCATCCCGGTGCGGCTCACCACCGTGCGCCCGGCCACCCTGGTCGGCACCGGCAAGCTCGAGGAGATCAAGCTCGCCGTCGCCACCGAGGAGGCCGAGCTCGTCATCGTCGACCACGCCCTCACGCCCATCCAGCAGCGCAACCTGGAAAAGGGCCTCGGCGCCAAGGTGCTCGACCGCACGGGCCTGATCCTGGAGATCTTCGGCGAGCGCGCCCACACCCGCGAGGGCCGGCTGCAGGTGGACCTCGCCCACCTCAACTACCAGAAGTCGCGCCTCGTCCGCTCCTGGACCCATCTGGAGCGCCAGCGCGGCGGCTTCGGCTTCATGGGCGGCCCCGGCGAGACCCAGATCGAGGCGGACCGCCGCCAGCTCCAGGACAAGATCTCCCGCCTGGAGGAGGAGCTGGAGCAGGTCCGCCGCACCCGCGACCTGCACCGCCGCCAGCGCCAGAAGGCCCCGCACCCGGTCATCGCCCTCGTCGGCTACACCAACGCCGGCAAGTCCACCCTGTTCAACCGCCTCACCAGCGCCGACGTGCTGGCGCAGAACCTCCTGTTCGCTACGCTCGACCCCACCCTGCGCAAGGTCCGGCTGCCGCACGGCACCGACGCCATCCTGTCCGACACGGTGGGCTTCATCTCCAACCTCCCCACCCACCTGGTCGCCGCCTTCCGGGCCACGCTGGAGGAGGTGGTGGAGGCCACCATCATCCTCCACGTGCGCGACATCTCACACCCGGACACCGAGGCCCAGGCCGAGGACGTCTCGGACGTGCTGCGCCAGCTGGACGTGAACCCGGAGGACGCCGCCCGGGTGATCGAGGTCTGGAACAAGATCGACGCGCTGGACCCGGCCCGCCGCGAAAGCCTCCTCGCCCAGGCCGACGCCCCGGACCCCGCCGGCCAGGAGCGCTTCGCCATCTCCGCCGTCACCGGCGAGGGCCTGGAGCCCCTGATCGCCTCCATCGAGCGCCGCCTCGTCGGCGACCGCCCCACCTTCGCGGTGGTGGTGGACAAGACCGACGGCGAAGGCCTCGCCTGGCTCTACAGCCACGGCGAAGTCCTCACCCGCGACGACAGCCCCGAGGACGGGCTGCATTTGACCGTGCGGATTCCGGAGAAGTTCCAGGACGAGTTCTTGGGGCGGTATCGGGTGGGCAATATCACGTAGTTTTATATCCACACTACACCAGTGAGTGTGAACATTGTGGAACATTCCCGTTTGCTAGTTACGGATGTGCGCGATATCTGATAGTGACGTCTCCATCAGGGGGCGAAAGAAATGGCGCGCACAATCAAGATGGCCGTGAGTATCCTTAATGTCAGACTTCACCCGCACTCGCCAAGCATTTATGCCGAATACATAAAAGATCTACATCAGCGTAGGCTGCCTGTACGGATTCATGGCGACAGATATGCGATGCTTTCCATGCTGGATACGTCGAACGCGTCCGATGGAACATTCTTTGGAGCGGTCACTGCATTCACTCGAATCGACAAAAATGGTTCATGGTTCGATGCAGACAAGCTAGAAGAGGCAACCGAGAACCAGATCTCAAGGCTGTCTATACCAGAAAACCTGTACCCGAATTCTGCATCATTCTATTTTCTATTCGATACCAAGAAGCACCGAATATATATCCAGCAGTACACAAAAGGACGGCAGTTTACACCCGCCTCTGCATTACGCCTTTTCGAAGGGCTTTCTGATAATCTTGATATTACAGCTAAGTACAACCTGGCGACTATAACCATCGTACAAAGTGCTGAGGGGCTGGCACAACTGTTTAGCGTCGCCAAGATAAATGAAGTGAAAATCACAATACTAAAACCAAATTCTGACATTTTCGAAGATGACTTCGAAGCAAAAATCGAAGCCCATTTGCATGAGACGCATTCAAGAAGTCTTGTGTTGACGTATGATGCTGAGCCAGGGCAGTCGATCGTGATAAACGAGGGTATCAAGAATGTTACCCAAGTTGCGCTCGAAAACGGCGGAGTCGAGATCAAAGGACGCGATGAGACCGGTGCAGTTTATCGGTCAACAAACGAATACCCCAAGTTACTGCAGGACCGATATGATCCGAATGTTATGTCGGAGGAAAACGCGTTCCGCCGCATAGTCGCGAAAGACGGATAACTGATTTGCACATTCTCGAGCAATTCAAGGCATTTCAGCGGCAAACGCGTAGGTATTTCTGCGCGTATGGTGGTTGGGCAGCTATTTTTAGCTCGCCCATGTTCATTGTAGCTATAGTTGTAAGCGGATTTAGCTATCCGAATTGGCTGCAACAAGATTGGATAGAGAGTACTTACTCGATGATTCCGAGTTTACTAGGTTTCAGCCTCGGATCTTATGCAATTTTATTTAGTTTGATGACCGGACGACTCAAAAAGGCTCTGAGATCAGTAAAAAATTCCAGAGGGGTCAGTTATTTAGATGAAATAAACGCGACATTCTACCATTTCATATTTGTTCAGGTATTGTGTGTAATTTGGGCGATACTAGCGGACGGGGTTTTCGACTACTGTCTAGATCTTAGCCAATTAGGGGCTTGGAAAGAAAGGATCTATAAGGCAATCGAGTACGCAAGATTGTTAATCTCATTTGTCGGTCACTTTTTCCTAACCTACTGCATAACTTTAACAATAGCTGCCGCGCTTGCGGTTTATCGTATCGCGGGCATTAGCGATCCAGCCGATCATTAGCCTAGCGGGCCAACTTGAGCCTAGTGGGCCAACTTGGCTGGATCGTGTCGACATAAATTCCTCCCCACCACCCCCCCTTGAACGTTCCCGACGTCGTGTCGCGTTTCACCCCCCGCATGTCGCCGTCGTCCTTTCCCCGCCTTCGCTTTCCCACGAGTTTAGTCCCCACGAGCCAGACGGCGGTGTGATCGAGGGGAATGGGCCATGCGGGAACGGGCGCGGATCGTCATCATCGGGGCCGGCATCGCGGGCACCTCCACGGCCTATCACCTGGCGAAGCTCGGCGTCACCGACGTGGTGGTCATCGACCAGGGGCCGCTGTTCCGCACCGGCGGCTCCACCAGCCACGCGCCGGGCGGCATGTTCCAGACCAACACGTCGCGCACCATGTCCACCTGGGCGCGCTACACCATCCAGACCTTCGCGGGCCTGGAGGTGGACGGCAAGTCCGGCGCCGCCTTCCTCGGCGGCATCGAGCTCGCCGAAACGCCCGAGCGCCTGCAGGAGCTGAAGCGCCGGCGCGGCCTGCAGCAGAGCTGGGGCATCCCGGGCGAGATCCTCGGCCCGTCCGAGGTGAAGACGCACATCCCGATCATCGACGAGAAGAAGATCCTCGGCGGCCTCTACGTGCCGGACGACTGCATCGGCCGGCCGGTTCTCGCCGCCGAGGCCATGGGCGTCGCCGCCCGGAACGCCGGCATCGAGTTCCACGGCGAGGTGGAGGTCACCGGGTTCGAGCGCCGCAACGGCCGCGTGTCCGCCGTCGTGACGACCAAGGGCCGCATCGAGGCCGAGATGGTGCTCTGCTGCGCCGGCATCTGGGGCCCGAAGGTCGGCCGGCTCGCCGGCGTGCCCATCGCGCTCCAGCCCATGCAGCACCAGTATGTGAAGACCGAGGCGCTCGGCGTCCTGAAGGAGCTGAGCCGGGGCGGCACGGTGGAAAGCGCCATGCCGCTGATCCGCGCCCAGGACAACTCGCTCTACTTCCGCCAGCACTTCGACCAGTTCGGCATCGGCAACTACCGCCACGCCCCGCTGCCGGTGGACGCCGAGACGCTGCTTCCCTTCAAGCTCGCCCCGCGCATGCCCTCCTGCATGGAGTTCACGCCCGAGCACTTCGAGGAATGCCACCGCGCCACCGTGAACCTCTTCCCGGTGGTGGAGGGCGCCGCCCAGGCGGATGCGTTCAACGGCATCTTCTCCTTCCCGCCGGACGGCATGCCCCTCATGGGCGAGCATGCGGAGCTGCCGGGCTTCTGGGTCTGCGAAGGCGTCTGGATCACCCATTCGGCCGGCATCGGCCGGTCCATGGCCCACTGGATGATCGAGGGCGATCCGGGCGTGGACATCCGCGAGGCGGACGTGAACCGCTTCGCCCGCTTCCAGACCACGCGCAAGTACGTCAACGATCGCGGCTCCCAGCAGTACCGCGAGGTCTACGACATCATCCACCCGATGATGCAGCCCACGGTCGCGCGGGGCCTGCGCACCTCGCCCATGCACGACCGCCACCTCGCCAACGGCGCCCACTTCTGGGAGGTCGCAGGCTGGGAGCGTCCGGCCTGGAACGAGGCGAACGCCGGCCTCACCGCCAACCTCGCCCTGCCGAAGCGCGAGGGCTGGTCCGCCATCGAGTGGTCGCCCATCCAGGGGGCGGAGGCCGTCGCCACCCGCTCCGCCGCCGGCCTCTACGACGTCTCCACCTTCACCAAGCTGGTGGTGGAGGGGCCGGAGGCCGTGTCCTTCCTCAACTACGTGCTCGCCAACGACATCGACAAGCCGGTCGGCCAGGTGGTCTACACCTGCATGCTCAACCAGCGCGGCGGCGTGATGTCCGACATGGTCGTCACCCGCACCGGCGAGACCGAGTTCCTCATCCTCACCGGCACCGGCTCGGGCCTCTCCGACCTCGCCCACATGCGGCGGGTCGCCCGCGCCAAGGGCCTCGGGTCCGACGTCCTGCGCTTCCGCAACATCACCCACGAGCTCTGCGGCATCGGCCTCTGGGGTCCGAAGGCGCGCGACATCCTCGCCGCCGTCGCCGAGACCGACGTCTCCGACGAGGCGCTCCCCTACTACAAGTCCCGGTTGATCCAGATCGGCTACGTGGAGGCGCGGGCGCTCCGCATTTCCTACGCCGGCGAGCTCGGCTTCGAGATCTACGTGCCCGCGCCCCACGGCCGCGCCGTCTGGGATCTCCTCGTGGAGGCCGGCAAGCCGCACGGCCTCGTCGCCTGCGGCATCGGCGCCCTCGACAGCCTCAGGATCGAGAAGGGCTACCGCCTCGCCGGCGCCGACCTCACCGGCGACAAGACGGCCCTCGAGGCCGGGCTCGGCTGGTCGGTCAGCATGAAGAAGGGCGACTTCATCGGCCGCGACGCCATCGCCGCCCAGAAGGCCGCCGGCGTGCCCTCGCGCCTCTGCTGCCTCACCCTCGACGACGCCGACGCCGTCGCCCTCGGCAAGGAGCCGGTCCTGAAGGACGGCGCCCCGGTCGGCTACGTCACCAGCGCCAACTACGGCTACGCGGTCCGCAAGATGATCGCCTTCGCCTATCTCCCCGTCGCGCTCGCCACCGTGGGCGAAAGCGTGGAGATCGAATACCTCGGCCAGCGCTTCGCCGCGACCGTCGCGAACGACCCGCTGTTCGATCCGGAAGGGAAGAAGTTGCGCGCCTGAGGGGTGGGGTGACGCCCGGCCCCGAAGTTTGCCCCCGCCCGTCCCGTCATCCCGGCGAACGCCGGGATCCAGCCGACGGGGCGGACGGGTAAAGCCGGTGCGGGCGGGCCGCGACGTCGCGGTTGCCACGGCGTGCGGTTGGATCCCGGCGTTCGCCGGGATGACGGTTGAGGGTTGGATCGACGACGGCCACTTGGGGGAGTGACGGGCGATGATGCTGGACCGGGTTCCGCGGATGATCCAGGAGGCGGGGGCGCTCGACAGGGTTGGGACGCTGGCGGCGCGGCATGCGCCGGGCGGCGCGGTGCTGCTGGTGGCCGATCCGGGGCTGAAGGCGTCCGGTATCACCGACCGGGCGATCGCGTCGCTGGTCGGCGCGGGGCTCCGTCCGGTCGTATTCGACGCGTTCAAGTCGGACCCGACGACCGCGTCGGCCGACGCGGCGGCGGCGCTCGCGCGTGAAAGCGGTGCCGGGCTGGTGGTGGCGCTCGGCGGCGGATCGGCGCTCGACCTCGGCAAGGCGGTGGCCTGCGCGGCGCCGGGCACGCTTTCGTGCGACGCCTACGCGCTCTGCGCCAACCCGTTGCCGGCAAAGCCACTGCCGAAGATCTGCGTGCCGACCACATCGGGCACGGGGTCGGAGACCACGCGGGTGTCGGTGCTGAGCCTGGCTGACGGCTCCAAGGTCTGGCTCTGGGGCGACGAGATGAAGGCCGACGAGGTGATCCTCGACCCGACGGTGACGGTCGGTCTGCCGGCGCATCTGACGGCGGCGACCGGCATCGACGCCTTCGTGCACGCCATGGAGGCGGCGACGAACGTGAACGCCACCGCCGCCAACAACGTCTACGCCCACGCGGCGATCGGCCTCGTGACGCGGCACCTGCTGCGGGCGGTGGAGCATCCCGCTGACCTGACCGCGCGCGCCGGCCTGCAGCTCGCCGCCGCCCTGGCGGGCGTCGCCATCGACAACGCCGGTACCGCCATCGGCCACAACATCGGCCATGCGCTCGCCTCGCTGAGACCCATCCACCACGGGCGTGCGGTCGGCGTCGCGGTGCTGGCGACGCTCGCCTGGAACGCCGCGGAGGACCCCGACGGCCGCTTCGCCGCCGTCGCCGCCGCCATGGGCGAGACGGGCGGCGCGGCGGCGCTCGCGCACGCCTACGAGCGGCTGCTGCGGGCGAGCGGCGTCAAGGTCTCGCTCGTCGGAGAGGGCTTCGACGGTATCACGCCTGCGGCGCTCGCCGCCAAGATGGCCGCGCCGGAGAACGCGCCGATGCGCCGGTCCAACGCGCGGACCGTGACCGACGACGACCTGATGGTCTTCGCCGAGCGCGTGCTGACGCAGGCGTAGCGCCGTCCGGCGCGACCTTCCATCCGGGCCTTAGGGCTCCCGTCCATGCCTCGGGCGGACCTCGTTTTCTTCATCCGACGACAGAGCGACCGACCGATGAACAAGCCCGCCGTCTTCCCCGCCACCCGCGCCGATTGGGAAGCCGCCGCGTCCGTGCTGAAGCCGGAGGCGTCGCACTTCATCGGCGGCGCCTTCGTCGCCAGCCAGTCGGGCGAGACCTTCGCCAAGGTGTCGCCGGTGGACGGGCGCGTGGTGGCGGAGGTGGCGGCTGGCGGCGCGGCGGACGTGGACCGGGCGGTCGCGAGCGCGCGGGCGGCGTTCGAGGACGGGCGCTGGCGCGGCCTGGAGCCGAAGCAGCGCAAGGCCGTGCTGCACCGGTTCGCCGACCTCATCCGCGCCCACACCCAGGAACTGGCGCTCCTGGAGACCCTCGACGTCGGCAAGCCCATCTCCGACTCGCTAGCCGTCGACGCACCCTTCGCGGCGGACTGCATCCAGTATTACGCCGAGTTCGCCGACAAGCTGGTGGACGAGATCGCCCCGACCGGGCCGGCGGACCTGGCGCTGATCCGGCGCGAGCCGCTGGGCGTGGTGGGCGCCATCGTGCCGTGGAACTATCCGCTGATCATCACCGCCTGGAAGCTCGGCCCCGCTCTCGTCGCCGGCAATTCGGTGGTCCTGAAGCCGGCTGAGCAGAGCCCTTTGTCGGCTCTCCTCCTCGCCAGGCTCGCCGCCGACGCCGGCCTTCCCGACGGCGTCCTCAACGTGGTCACCGGCTTCGGCGAAGCCGCCGGCGCGCCGCTCGCCTGCCACGGCGACGTGGACATGATCACCTTCACCGGCTCCACCGAGGTCGGCAAGCTGATGCTGGAGGCCTCCGCCCGCTCCAACATGAAGCGCGTCGCCCTGGAATGCGGCGGCAAGAGCCCGCACGTGGTGCTGGCCGACTGCGGCGACCTCGACGCCGTCGCCTCCGGCATCGCCTGGGGCATCTTCTACAACCAGGGCGAGACCTGCCACGCCGGCAGCCGGGTGATCGTCGACGCCCGGATCAAGGACGCGCTGGTCGACAAGATCGCCGAGCACGCCGCCACCATCACCCTCGGCCACGCCCTCGACCCGGCCTCGCGCATGGCTGCGCTGGTGGAGAAGCGCCACGCCGACCGCGTCCTCGACTACGTCGCCATCGCCAAGGGGGAGGGCGCCCGCGTCGCCCTCGGCGGCACCCGTGTGGACGCGCTGCCGGGCGGCGCCTACGTGGAGGCCACCATCCTCGACGGCGTGAAGCCCGAGCACCGGGTCGCCCGCGAGGAGATCTTCGGCCCGGTCCTGACCGTGCTCACCTTCGACGACGAGGCGGACGCGGTCCGCCTCGCCAACGACAGCATCTACGGCCTCGCCGCCGCGGTCTGGACCCGCGACATGGGCAAGGCGCACCGCCTGTCGTCGGCCATCCGCGCCGGCACCGTGTGGGTCAACTGCTACGACCGGTCGAGCCTCGCGACACCGTTCGGCGGCTTCAAGCAGTCGGGCTTCGGGCGCGACCGCAGCCCGCACGCGATCGACAAGTACATGGATTTCAAGACGATCTGGACCCATTTCGGCTGACGGGCGAACCTCTCGTGACCAAGATTGACCGCATCGAGATCTCCCACCACCGGCTGCCGCTGGACCCGCCGTTCGTGGCCTCGTGGGACTCGCGCCCGCGCACCCACTTCGACGCGACGGTGGTGCGCGTCCTCACCGACGACGGCCACGAAGGTGTCGCGTCCGGCGACCTGATGCTCGGCTTCGCCGGCCACGAGCACCTGTTCGTCGGCGAGGATCCGCTTCGCATCGAGCGGCACTACCGGGTGCTGTCGCACCTCGACTTCCACTACGGCCGCTCCTGGCCGCTCGACCTGGCGCTCTGGGATCTCGCCGGAAAGATCACCGGCCAGCCGGTGTGGAAGCTCCTCGGCGGCCTCAACGACAAGGTGCGCGCCTATGCGTCGTCCGGCACGCTCCGCGACCCGTCCGCCATGGCGGACACGGCGGAGCGCTTCATCGGCGAGGGCTTTCCCGCCATGAAGATCCGCTTCCAGCGGGGCCGCTGGCAGGACGACATCCGGGCGCTGGAGGCGGTCCGCGCCCGCGTGGGCGACCGCCTCACCCTGATGGTGGACTGCAACCAGGGCTGGCGGATGCCCTGGGACACGGTGGCGCCCTGGACCTTCAAGGACGCCCTCCAGGTGGCGCGCGAACTGGAGCGCCTCGCGGTCTACTGGATGGAGGAACCGCTCCACCGGGCCGACCGCGAGGGCATGCGCCGCCTGCGCGAGGCGGTGGACGTGCGCATCGCCGGCGGCGAGATGACGCGAGAGCTCACCGCCTTCCGCGATCTCGTCCGCGACGGCTGCCTCGACGTGCTGCAGCCGGACGCGGCGCTCGTCGGGGGCATCACCGGCCTTCGCCGGGTCGCCCTGATGGCGCAGGAGCACAACGTGGCCTTCACGCCGCACACCTGGACCAACGGCATGGGCGTCGCCGCCAATGCCCACCTGACCGCCGCGCTTTCCGATGCGCCCTTCCTGGAATTCCCATACGATCCCCCGGAATGGAGCCTGGCGCGGCGCGACTTCATGATGGCCGAGCCGCTCGCCGTCGATCGGGACGGCTGGATCCATCTCGGCGACGCGCCCGGTCTCGGCTACCGCCCGGACGAGGAGGCGCTGCGCGCGACCGCATATTCATGACAGTTTCGCAAACCTGAACCACGGTGGCCGGATCGTTACGGGCTCAACACAAAACAGGGGACCAGCCCCGGCCCGCCACCGTTCAACCCGAGGAGGATGACGAGCATGCGTTTCAAGCTTTGGACCAACAGTGGACGACCGACGCACCCGAAGGTGGAGGGCCTCTGCGAGCAGGTGGCCGCCGGGGAGATCGACCGCCGCGCCTTCCTGCGCACCGTGTGCCTTCTGGGCGTCTCGGCCGTCTCGGCCAACGCCTTCCTCGGTGAGATCGGCATGCCGATGGTCTCGGCCGCCGCCGCCCAGGAGACGCCGAAGGCCGGCGGCACCCTGCGCTTCGCCTGCCAGATCCAGGAGATCACCGACCCGATGCTGGTGAACTGGGTCGAGGCGTCGGACCTGATCCGCAACTCGTGCGAATTCCTCACCGAGGTGGACGAGAACAACGTCACCCATCCCTACCTCGCGGAAAGCTGGGACCCGTCCGAGGACCTGAAGACCTGGACCTTCAAGCTCCGCCAGGGCGTGAAGTGGACCAACGGCGACGACTTCAACGCCGACGACGTCATCTTCAACCTGAAGCGCTGGACCGAGAAGGACTCCGCGTCGCCGAACCGCACCTCCTTCGAGATGATCACCAACATCGAGAAGAAGGGCGACCACGAGATCGTGCTGACCCTGAGCCAGCCGAACCTCGCCATTCCGGAGATGCTCTACGCGTTCACCTGCGCCATCGTGAACCGCAACTTCGCGGGTGACTGGTCCAAGGATCCCGTCGGCACCGGGCCCTTCCTGCTGACCGACTACGCGGTCGGCCAGAAGGCCTTCTTCAAGCGCAACGACGCCTACTGGGGCGAGAAGGCGCTGCTCGACGAGATCCAGTACATCGACCTCGGCGCCGACGTGGCCGCCCACGTGGCGGCGCTCGCGGCCGGGCAGGTGGACCTCCTCTACCGCATCACCATCGCCGAGCTCGACCTCGTCGAGAAGCTGCCGAACGTGAAGCTTCTCACCGGCAACGCGGCGCAGACGCTCTGCATCCGCATGCAGCCGCAGAAGCCGTTCGACGACGTCCGCGTCCGCAAGGCGCTGGTGATGGCGGCCGACAACCAGCAGATCCTGGACATCGCCTACCGCGGCAAGGGCGTGGTCGGCGAGAACCATCACGTGGCGCCGTTCCATCCGGAATATGCCGAGCTGCCGAAGCTGACGCGCGACGTGGAAGGCGCCAAGAAGCTGCTCGCCGAGGCCGGCTATCCGGACGGCATCGACGTGGAGCTCGTGGTCGGCAACACCCAGGGCAAGTGGGAGCAGGACACGGCGCAAATCCTGCAGCAGCAGGTGGCCGAGGCCGGCATCCGCATCAAGCTCAACGTGATGCCTGCCACGGAATACTGGAACATCTGGGACAAGGCGCCCTTCTCGCTCACCTTCTGGTCGCACCGGCCGCTGGGCGTGATGACGCTGAACCTCGCCTACCGCACCGGCGCGGTCTGGAACGAGTCCCGCTACTCCGACCCGAAGTTCGACGCGGCCCTCGACAAGGCAATGGCCATCGTCGACCCGAAGGAGCGGTCGAAGGCCATGGTCGAGGTGGAGCAGATCCTCCAGGACGCCGCCGTGATGGTGCAGCCCTACTGGGCCGGCAAGTTCACGGCGACGTCCACCAAGGTGCAGAACTTCAAGCTGCACCCGTCGGACTACTTCAAGATGGACAAGGTCTGGCTGTCCGCCTGATCCGCGACTGTCGGGCGCGCGCGACGCACAGTCGTGACGGCCCGATCCGTCATCCCGGCGAAAGCCGGGATCCATCCGACCGTGCGACCGGCTCGACCGTCGCGGACAACGCCCGCGACGGGTTGGCCCCGGCTTTCCGGGGTGACGGTCTGGACCGAGTGAAGGCGTGGGTGGTCCGGATGAACCGGACCATGACGGTTGGCGGATGGGGAGGGACAGGAGCCTGCGAATCCGCCGGCTCCTTCCGATCCGTCATCCCGGCGAAAGCCGGGATCCAACCGACGGTGCGACCGGCTGACTGTCGCGGACAACGCCCGCGACGGTCGAGCCCCGGCTTTCGCCGGGGTGACGGTCTGGACCGGGCGCGGCGGATCATCCCCGCAGTCCTGGGCACGCCGGGCAAAATCGTGGGTGGTCCGGATGAACCGGACCATGACGGTTCGCCGAGTGGGAGGGCCGGACGCCTGCGGGGCCGCCAACTCCTTCCGACCCGTCATCCCGGCGAAAGCCGGGATCCAGCCAACCGTGCGACCGGCTCCACCGTCGCGGATGTCTCCTCCCGGTCACGGTCCGCGACGCCCGCCCATTCCGGTTCGCCGCGCGCCGCGCGCCGCGGACCGGGACACCCGCCCGCCCCACTCCGGGCGACCGCATTCATGTTTTCCGGTAGGATGGACCCCCGGTCCATCCGCCGGCCGACCGCAAACGTCAAGGGTCCGATGCTCAGCGCCATCTCCAAGAAGACCGCCGAGGTGCTCGGCGCCATGCTGGTCGTGTCGTTCATCGTCTTCCTGGTGCTGGAAGCGAACGTGGAGGACGTGGCCGTGAAGGTGCTCGGCGCCTATTCGGCGCCGGACCAGCGCGCCGCCTGGCTGGCCGAGAACGGCTACAACGATCCCTTCCTGGTCCGATACGTGCGCTGGCTCTGGGACTTCGTCACCCTCGACTGGGGCCAGTCCACGCTGTTCCGCGTGCCGGTGACCGACGTGCTGCCCCAGCGGCTCGCCGCCACCGGCGTTCTCGCCGGCGCGACGCTGGCCCTGATGGTGCCGATCGCCCTCGTGCTCGGTATCGTGGCCGGCATGCGCGAGGGGTCGGCCACCGACCGGTCGGTGTCCTTCTTCTCCGTGCTCACCACCTCGATCCCGGAATTCGCCACGGCGGTCTTCCTGTCGGCCATCTTCGTGTTCTGGCTCGGCTGGCTGCCCGGCGCCTCCACCATGATCAGCGGCTTCTCGATCACCGAACTGATCCTCCCCGTCAGCGTGCTGACGCTCTACTCGGCCGGCTATCTCGCCCGCATCACCCGCGCCTCCATGGTGGAGGCGATGCGCAGCCCCTACGTGCGCACGGCCCTGATGAAGGGCGCCTCGACCTCGCGGATCGTGCTGCACCACGCCCTCCGCAACGCCCTGATCGCGCCCGTCACCGTGGTGATGCTGCAGATCCCGTGGCTCCTCTCCGGCGTGATCGTCGTGGAGGTCTTCTTCGCCTACAAGGGCTTCGGGACGCTTCTCTACGAGGCCGCGCTCAACTCCGACGTCTTCCTGATCGAAGCCTGCGCGATGGTCAGCGTGGTCGTCGTCGTCGCCACGCAGCTCATCTCCGACATCCTCTACCGCCTGCTCAACCCGCGCCTGCGCGTGGCCGTCAAGCCGGCTGGAGCCACCGCATGACCGCCATCGAGACCCGCCGCACCGGCCTGCGCGTTCCGGCCGCGCTGAAGAGCCCCACCATCCTGCTCGGCGCCGTCCTTGTCGGCGTGTGGGTCTTCGCCGCCCTGTTCGCGCCCTGGATCGCCCCCTACGACCCGCTGCAGAGCCGAGCGCCGCTGCAGCTGCCGATGTCGCGCGGGCCGGACGGCTCGCTCTACCTCCTCGGCACGGACCTCCTCGGCCGCGACATCCTCTCGCGCCTCATCTGGGGCGCGCGCGCGGTGGTGCTCTGGGCGGGCCTCGCCACGGCGACGGCCTTCGCGGTCGGGCTGGCGATGGGCCTCGTCGCCGGCTTCTACAAGGGCTGGGTGGACAAGGTCCTCTCGTTCATCGCGAACGTGATCCTGTCCTTTCCGGTGCTCGTCCTCTACATCCTGGTGATCGTCACCTTCGGGGCGTCGGGCCTCAACATCGTGCTCGCGGTGACGTTCGCCTCCGCGCCCGGCATCTTCCGCATCGTCCGGGCGCTGACCATCGACATCGCCGCGCAGGACTATGTGGCGGCCGCCATCGTGCAGGGCGAAAGCCCCTTGCGGATCATGGCGGTGGAGATCCTGCCGAACGCCGCCGGGCCGCTGATCGTCGACGCCTGCCTGAGGCTCGGCTACACGACGATCACCATCGGCGTCCTCGGCTTCCTCGGCCTCGGCCTGCCGCCCCCGACGCCCGACTGGGGCAGCATGGTCAACGACGGCCGCCCGATGGCCATCGCCTTCCCGCACATGGTGATCTTCCCCTGCATCGCGATCTCCATGATGACCCTCGGCCTCAGCCTGGTGGCCGACGGCATCCGCGAGCTCGGCCTGAGGCACGGGAGGGCGTGATGGGGGCCGGGTCGAAGTCGAGCGCGGGGGAGGGCGCGGGTCCGCGTATGACCGCCGCCGCCGCCCCCAGCCGTCAGGATCCGCGCAGGCGGACCACCCATGCATTCACCCCCTCGCTGCCCGAAGGCATGCGTGGGTTGTCCGCCTCCGCGCACGATATTGATCCGGGCGTCGCCGCCGCCCGGATCGCCGGCTCATCCTCACCTTCATGCATTCTCTCCCCCGGAGCACGGCCATGACCCACCCTTCCGTCGTCTCCGTCCAGAACCTCTCCGTCCGCCTGCCACGGGGCGCGGATCGGCCCTTCGCCGTGGAGGACGTCAGCCTGGATGTCCGGCGCGGCGAGATCCTCTGCGTCGTCGGCGAGTCCGGCTCGGGCAAGTCGGTGCTCTCGGCCGCCATCATGGGCGCCCTCCCGCGCGGGCTGACGTTCGGCGGCGGCAGCGTGCGGTTCGGCGACCGCGACCTCACGAAACTGAGGGCCCGGGACCTCCGGTCGATCCGCGGCAACGAGATCGCCATGGTGTTCCAGGACCCGATCGCCTCGCTCAACCCCGCCATCCCGGTCGGCCGGCAGGTGGAGGAGGTGTTCGAGATCCATACCGACCTGAAGCCGGAGGAGCGGCGCGCCCGGGCGCTGGCGCTCCTGGAGTCCACGCACCTGCCGGAACCGGCGCGCATCCACGGCGCCTATCCGCACCAGATCTCCGGCGGCCAGTGCCAGCGCGTGGTGATCGCCATGGCGCTCGCTCTGGAGCCGAAGCTCCTCATCGCGGACGAGCCGACCACCGCGCTCGACGTCACCACCCAGGCGCAGATCCTGCGGCTCTTCAACGAACTGCGGGGCGGCGACCAGCACGGCATCCTGTTCATCACCCACGACTTCGGCGTGGTGCGCGAGGTGGCCGACCGGGTGGCCGTCATGCGCCACGGCCGGCTGGTGGAGATCGGCCCCGCCGCCGACGTGCTCGACCGGCCGTCGCACGACTACACCCGCACGCTGATCGCCTCCGTGCCGTCGCTGAACCCGCCGGCGCGGTCCACCGACCTCTCGGCCCCGCCGGCCCTGAAGGCGGACGACCTCGTCGCCTTCTACGGCCCGGTGAAGGCCCTGAAGGACGTGTCGGTCTCCATCCCGAAGGGCGCCACCCTGGCGGTGGTGGGCGAATCCGGGTCGGGCAAGTCCACGCTCGCCCGCACCATCATCCGCCTGCACGAGCCGGACAGCGGCACCATCGCGGTCGGCGGGGTGGACTACACGGCCCTCAAGGGGCGCGATCTCCAGGCCCGCCGCCGGCTGGTGCAGATGATCTTCCAGAACCCGTTCGGCTCGCTCAACCCGCGCCGGACCGTCGGCGAGGTGCTGATGCGCGCCGGCGTGCTCGGCGGCGCAGACGCGGCCACCGCCCGCCGCCGCGCCCTGGAACTGCTCGACCTCGTCCGCCTGCCGCGCGAGGCCTTCGACCGCCGGCCGGACGCCTTCTCCGGCGGCCAGCGCCAGCGCATCTCCATCGCCCGCGCGCTCGCCATGAACCCGGAGATCGTGATCGCGGACGAAAGCGTGTCGGCCCTCGACGTCTCGGTCCAGGCGCAGGTGCTCACCCTTCTGGACGACCTGCAGAAGACGACCGGCATGACCATGCTGTTCATCACCCACGACCTGCGCGTCGCCGCCCAGATCGCCGACCATATCGCCGTGATGAAGCGCGGCGAGGTGGTGGAGTTCGGCCTCGCGCGCGACGTGCTGCGCCGGCCGAAACACCCCTACACGCGCGAGCTCGTCGCCGCCGCTCCCGGCCAGATGCGGAGCGACGCGGACGCGGCGGCCGAGTAGGGCTCAAGGCGTCCGTCGCCGACGGCGAAACGCGCGCCATGGCGGTTCTGAGGGGTGCGGCGGCGCAAACGTTCATGCGTTTCGCCCGCCGTTGCATCCTCCTACGCGGTCAGACGTGCCATTGCGCCGGACGAAGGGGGACCCGATGCTGCCTCATGAGATGAGCCGACTGGAAACCTATGCCCTCGACCTCCTGCGCACCCGCAGGAAGCACTGGAGCCTGCCGCAGCCCTTCTACACGGAAGAGGCCTTCTTCGAGATCGACATGAAGCACGTGTTCGGTCGCCAGTGGATCTTCGTGGCGCTCTCCTGCGAGGTGCCGAACCCGGGCGACTGGATCACCGTGGAGGTCGGGCGCGACTCCATCATCATCCTGCGCGACAACGACCGGCAGATCCGCGCCTTCCACAACTCCTGCCGCCATCGCGGCTCGCGCATCTGCCTGGAGCACCAGGGCAAGGCCAAGCGCCTGGTCTGCCCCTACCACCAGTGGACCTACGATCTCACCGGCGAGCTGATCCGCACCCGCTACATGGAAGGCGACTTCGACCGCTCCGAATTCGGCCTGAAGCCGGTCCACTGCGAGAACCTTTCCGGCTACATCTTCCTCTGCCTCGCCGACGAGGCCCCCGCGTTCGACAAGTTCCGCGCCGACCTGGAGCCCTTCATCAAGCGCCAGGACATCGAGAACGCCAAGGTGGCCTACACCCAGGTGCTGCACGAGAAGGCCAACTGGAAGCTCGTGATGGAGAACAATCGCGAGTGCTACCACTGCGCCTCCAACCACCCGGAACTCCTGCGCACCCTCGCCGAGTTCGACGACCCGACCGACCCGCGCGTCGATCCGAAGTACGTCGACCTGATGCGCCGCAAGAACGAGGAGTGGGACGCGCAGGGCGTTCCCCACGGCCCGACCGACCCGAACATCCGCTACCGGGCGGTGCGGCTGCCGTTCATTGACGGCCACCAGTCCATGACGCTGGACGGCACGCTCGCCTGCCGCAAGCTGATGGCCGACTTCACCGACTACGACCTCGGCTCGGTGCGCATGCTCTCCCTGCCGAACAACTGGAACCACCTCCTGTCCGACCACATGATGGCGTTCCGGGTGATGCCGATCTCCGCCCAGGAGACCATCGTGACCACCAAGTGGCTGGTCCACAAGGATGCGGTCGAGGGCGTCGACTACGACGTGGAGAAGCTGACCGCCGTCTGGAAGGCCACCAACGACCAGGACAAGGAACTGGCCGAGTGGAACCAGCTCGGCATCAACAACTCCCGCTACGAGCCCGGCCCCTATTCGGCGGTGATCGAGATGGGCGTCCGCGACCTGATCCAGTGGTACACGGACGAGCTTGAGGTCTCCCTCTGCGACACCCTCGGCCTCCCGCCCCCGGCCGTCTCCACCGCGCCGACGGAGCGCGCCGTCTACACCCCGCCCCCCGGCCGAGCCCCCGCCGCCGCCCCGGCCGCCCCGGCGGAGTGAGACGAAGCTCCCGGCAGGGCCGGAAGGGAGCCCTCGGCCGGAGCGAAGGAACGATGCGTGGGTGGTCTGCCCGACGCAGACCACGACGAACGGGCCGGTCGGCGGTTGAGACCGGCCGGCCGACGCGCCAGCCTTACTCCCGGCCGCCACCCCCGCCAGTCCAGACCGTCACCCCGGCGAAAGCCGGGGCCCAACAGTCGTCGATGGAAACCGCCACGGGCGGCCAGTCCACCCGTCGGCTGGATCCCGGCGTTCGCCGGGATGACGGAAGCGGGTCTCCCGACGCGCCGCCCTTCGTCCAGCCCGCCACCCCCGTCTGTCCAGCCCACCCCCCGCCTGTCCAGCCCGCCACCCCCGCCTGTCCAGCCCACCACCCCCGTCTGTCCAGCCCGCCACCCCCGCCAGTCCAGCCCGTCACCCCGGCGAAAGCCGGGGCCCAACCGTCGTCGATGGAAACCGCCACGGGCGGCCAGCCCACCCGTCGGCTGGATCCCGGCGTTCGCCGGGATGACGGAATGAGGTCCCCCGACGCGCCCTGGCCACGCCCCGCCGACTGCCACAGCCCACGCCCGCGGACCACGCCCGCCCCCGATCCTCGCGCGCGACCCCCGCTCGCTGTTGCCTCCGGCCGCCCCGTCGCGTATCCGTCGGCCATGCACGTTTCCCTGTTCGATTTCGAGCTGCCGCCCGAGCGGATCGCCCTTCGGCCCGCGTCCCCGCGCGACGCCGCGCGGCTGCTCGTGGTCCGTCCGGGCGCGCCGTTCGACGACCGGGTGGTCCGCGACCTGCCGGATCTCCTGAACCCCGGCGACGCGCTCGTCTTCAACGACACCCGCGTCATCCCGGCCCAGCTCGAGGGCGTCCGCCTGCGCGAGGGCGCCGAGCCGGCGCGCTTCTCCGCCACGCTCCACATGCGCGTGGGGGCGGACCGCTGGAAGGCCTTCGTAAAGGGGGCGCGCAAGCTGAAGGCGGGCGACCGGGTGCGCTTCGAAGGGGAGGGGCCCGGAACCTCGGTCTGCCTGCTCGGCGCGCTGGAGGCGACCGTTTCCGAGAAGGGCGAGGACGGAGAGGCCGAGTTCGCCTTCGACCTCGCCGGCCCGGCCCTCGACGAGGCGCTCGCCGCCGTCGGCCACATTCCCCTGCCGCCCTACATCGCGGCCCGCCGCCCGGAGGACGCCCGCGACCGGGCCGACTACCAGACCGTCTACGCCCGCGAGGACGGCGCCGTCGCGGCCCCCACCGCCGGTCTCCACTTCACGCCCGAGCTTCTGGAGCGGATCGACGGGCGCGGCCTGGAGCGGCACTTCGTGACCCTTCACGTGGGCGCTGGCACCTTCCTGCCCATGAAGGCCGACGACACCCGCGACCACAAGATGCACGCCGAGGTCGGCCACGTGTCGGCCGAGACCGCCACCGCGCTGAACGCGGTGCGCGCCCGGGGCGGGCGGATCGTGTCGGTCGGCACCACCTCGCTCCGGCTCCTCGAAAGCGCCGTCGACGAGACCGGCGCGATCCGGCCATTCGAAGGCCCAACCGACATCTTCATCACCCCTGGCCACCGGTTCCGGGCGGTCGATGCCCTGATGACCAACTTCCACCTGCCGAAGTCGACGCTCTTCATGCTCGTCTCCGCCTTCTCTGGCCTCGACGTCATGAAGGCGGCCTACGCCCACGCCATCGCGGAGGGCTACCGCTTCTACTCCTACGGCGACAGCTCGCTGCTCTTTCCCGGACCCTGAATGACCCAGCCCTTCTCCTTCCGCCTCCTCGCCACCGACGGCATGGCCCGCCGGGGCGAGATCGCCACGCCGCACGGCACGGTGCAGACGCCCGCCTTCATGCCGGTGGGCACGCAGGGCACCGTCAAGGCGATGTTCATGGATACGGTCCGGTCCACCGGCGCGGAGGTGGTGCTCGGCAACGTCTATCACCTGATGCTCCGGCCGGGGGCGGAGCGGGTGGCGGCGCTCGGCGGCCTGCACCGCTTTTCCAC
Organism: Chthonobacter rhizosphaerae; assembly: GCF_013839525.1. GTDB lineage: Bacteria > Pseudomonadota > Alphaproteobacteria > Rhizobiales > Pleomorphomonadaceae > Chthonobacter > Chthonobacter rhizosphaerae. The sequence continues at coordinate 30,973 of NZ_JACDIS010000006.1, read as the reverse complement.
CTGGCCGCACACCATCCTGACGGACAGCGGCGGCTTCCAGGTCATGTCGCTCGCCCAGCTGCGCAAGCTGACCGAGCGCGGCGTCACCTTCCAGAGCCACATCGACGGATCGCGGCACGAGCTCACGCCCGAGCGGTCGATCGAGATCCAGGGTCTCCTCGGCTCGGACATCCAGATGCAGCTCGACGAGTGCGTGCGCCTGCCCGCCACCCCGGACGAGGTGGAGCGCGGCATGCGCCTGTCGCTGCGCTGGGCCGAGCGGTCGCGGGCGAAGTTCGAGGCGCTCGGCGGCCCGGCGAAAGGGCAGGGGCTCTACGGCATCGTCCAGGGCGGAGACGTGCCGCACCTGCGCGTCGCCAGCGCGGAGGGGCTGCGCGCGCTCCCGTTCGAGGGCTATTCCGTCGGCGGCCTCGCGGTCGGCGAGCCGCAGGCGGTGATGCTCGCCATGCTGGAGATCACCACGCCGGTCCTGCCCGCCGGCAAGCCGCGCTACCTGATGGGCGTCGGCACGCCGGACGACATCGTGGAGAGCGTCGCCCGCGGCATCGACCAGTTCGACTGCGTCATGCCCACCCGCGCCGGCCGGCATGGCCTCGCCTACACGCGTTTCGGCAAGATCAACCTGAAGAACGCCCGCCACATGGACGACCCCCGTCCCCTGGACGAGGAGAGCGACTGCCCGGCCGCGCGCGACTACAGCCGCGCCTACCTGCACCACCTCGTCCGCACGGGCGAGGCGCTCGGCGCCATGCTGCTCACCTGGGTCAACGTCGCCTACTACCAGACGCTGATGAAAGGCATCCGCGCGGCCATCGAGGCGGGCCGCTACGCGGATTTCGTCGCCGAGACCAAGTCGGGCTGGGCGCGGGGCGACCTGCCGCCGCGCTGACCGGCCGCGTCCACGTCGCGGCGTCGAGAAGACCGCATCGGCGCCGCCGTCAGGCGCTCACCCGCGGCTCCTTCGTCAGCTGGCATCCGGCGATGCGCCACGTGCCGTCCGCCTGCTGCTGCAGGGCGTAGAGCGCGGTCCATTCGACGCCGTCCGGATCCACCAGGAACACCTCCTGGATGAAGGCGCCGTTCCGGTCGCGGAGCTGGCCGAAGGCCACGGACTTCGGCCGGTACACCGGCCGGTAGGCGCTCCGCACCATGGACATGAACACGTCCGGGTTGGGGAAGATCTCCTGCAGCCTCGGGGACGCGAAGCTGTAGGCCGTGGAGGCGTCGTCCGCCTGGAACGCCTGGATCTGGCGATCGATCAGCGACTTGATGGACGACGCCGGATCCTCCGCGAGGGCGGGGGACGTCAGAAGCAGAAACCCGAGGCACCAACTCGCGACACGCATCGTCATGTCCTCCTGAGCCGGAATGGTCAGCATTCTGAAACATGCGGGCCGGCCGGAGGTCGACGCGCCGAGTGCCGGGACGGTCCGTCGTCCGGGGCGGGCGAGGGCGGACCATCTCACTGGAAAAGAAGGTAGCACCCTTTCCGCTCCGGAAAAGAGGCTGCACGCGGCGCCGGCGCTCAAGCGCGCCGATGCCGCGCCGTGGTCAATCGTCGTTGGACGCGTTGAGGTCCTGCGGATGCAGGACGCCGAGGTCGCTCACCGCCGCCCCGGTCCGCAGGCGCAGCGGGTCGCGCACCTCCAGCGCCATGCCGAGCCGATCGGCGAGGAGCATGGCCTCGCGCTCCGCGTCCACGAGCGGCGTTCCGAACGGAATGCGGTGCCAGGTGACGCCCGAGACCCCCTCCTCCGGGATGTCCGCATAGGCGCAGGCGGAGCCGTCGTCGGCCCGGTACACGTGGAGCGCCGTCAGGGGTTTCTGGCCGGGTGTCCGCTGGGCTGCCGACATGGGCGTCCTTCCTTCTGTCGCGTTGTTCGACGACAACGCCGAAGGCCGCGCTGAAGTTCGGCTTTGCCGAGGGCCGAGACCGGACACTTGAGCCGACGAAAGGAAACGTCAACCACAGCGCGGATTGATCGTCTGCCAATTGAACGGCCCGACGTCCGGCGCGTTTCCGCGTCGGTGCGCCAAATGAATCGGGGGGTTGCCGTGAATTTTACGCCGAGAGTCGGGCTCGCCGCCGATCCGTGGCAGCCGATCGCCTTCATGCCCGTGCACGCGCATGTGGACGTGCGCGACGCGAACGGGGTCATCGCCCGCGCCGAGTGCCGCAAGGTCGGAACGCCGCTCGTCTATGACGGCGAGCCGCTGCCGGGCCCGGCGGTCGCATGGCGGTGGCCGGCGCGCGACGCACGCTAGATCCCGGCCGATCCCCCGCGCGGGCCGATCGGCCGGCGGTCAGGCGTCCGCCAGTTGCCGCTCCGACAGCATCACGGCGGATTCCTGGCACACGAGGCGCAACTCGTCGAGACGCAGCGGCAGGAAGCGGCGGATGATGGCGCCCGCCGGGCTGTCCGGGTCGTGGGTGTCCATGGACCGGCGGAGGACGCGGCAGGTGTCCAGCACCGCCTCGGTCAGGCTGCGGCCGATCTGGCTCTCCATGGTGGTCGCCAGCGTCTCGACCTCGTCGATCGACGTCAGAAAGGCGCGATCGGCCGCAAGGGTTCGTTCCCGCTCGATCCGGTCCAGCCGGGAGCGCATCCTGGGGTGCATCGAAATCGTCATGGGCGGGCTATTCTCGACAGACAACGGTGGGCGCCTTCCGCCCCGCCCCGAAGGGCGGTTGAAGCCGCGCGCGAAACCGCGCGCGTGCAGGCGACGAGGTCGCTTGCAAACGCTATGCCGGTGAGCCGTCGAACTGAATACGCGTCATGACGTATGCGACATACAGGATCGGGCTCCTGTGTCCTTGCCGACACGCCCGCCCCGCGCGCCGCGCCCGCCCGGAGCGTTCGACGCGTCGACGCGGGCCTCGGACGCCCGTCCGTGCGGTCAGTGCGGCCGGCCCTGGGGCACGGTCGTCTCCGCCGCTATCAGGAGGTCGAGCGGCAGCCAGGGCTTGCGCATGAAGCGGGCATCGGCGGGCGTCTGCTGCCCGGCGTGACGGCCGGTCGCGATCACGCGCACCCATGGGAACCGCGCCCGCACGGTCTCGAACAGCTTGGCCGAGGCCGGTCCGGCGTCGTCCAGATCCACGAACAGGGCGACCACCTGGTCGCCGACCGTTTCCAGCTGCCTCAGGGCGTCCGCGGCGGTGTCGCATTCGATCGGGTCGAGGTCGCTTTCCTCGAAAAGCGCACCGGCCAGATGGCGTGCTTCCTCGTCCCGGTCGACGATGAGGATCTGCCGTCGCGGTATCGCCTGTCCCATGGTGGCCTCCGTCTCGATTCCCTCGGTGAACTATCCGCCAACGCCTGCTCGGCCGGTTGGTTCGAGCTTGACCGGCCAGCACTGGCGTTTTCGGCCGGCTGCGACAAAAAATCCGGTCGGGCCAGGGATGCGGGGCCGGTTCGGCTCCGTACATGGGGCATGACGCAGAACCGTTCCTTCGACGTGGTCCAGCACCTCGCGGCGCTCCGGCGCTTCGCGCGTACGCTGACGCGCGACGACACGGAGGCCGACGACCTCGTCCACGACGCCCTCGTCCGGGCCTACGAGCGGCGCGGCTCGTTCGACACCCGCCGCGGCCTGAAGCCGTGGCTGTTCTCGGTCCTGCACAACACGTTCATCGATCGGGTCCGCCGCCGCAAGGCGGAGGCCGCGCGCGACGGCGACTACGGCCGCGACGCGGTCGGCACGGTCGCCGAACCGGCCCAGGACGCCGCGGTGCGCCTGTCTCAGATCCGCCGCGCGTTCGACGCCTTGCCGCACGACCAGCGCGAGGCGCTGCACCTCGTCGCCGTGGACGGCCTTCCCTACCAGGAGGCCGCCGCCGTGCTCGGCGTGCCGGTCGGCACGCTCATGTCCCGCATCGGCCGGGCGCGCGCCGCGCTCCGGGCCCTGGAGGCCGACCGGGCGGCCGAGCCGTCGCCGCGGCCCAATCTCAAGATCGTCGGAGGACACGATGACCCGCGTTGACGCGATCACCGACATCGACCTCCACGCCTATGTGGACGACCAGCTCGACCCGGCCCGGCGCGTGGAGGTGGAGGATCACCTGGCCGCCCATCCGGACATCGCAGCCCGGGTGATGGCCGACCTCGCGGCCCGCGACGCCCTCCGGCTCGCCGCCGCCGACCTGAACCCCGATCCGCGGCTCACCGAGGCGGCGCGGGTGCTGGAGCGCGGCCTGGAGCGCCGGCGAAGCCTCTTGCCGCTCGCCCGGCTCGCGGCGGCCGCTCTCCTCGTCGCCGGCGGCTGGTACGCCCACGCGGCGTTCGGTCTTGCCGGCGTGCGCGAAAGCGTCGCCGCCACGGTGCCGCCGGTGGTGGACGGGGCGCTCGCCGCCCTGAAGACCGCCCGCACCCGGGCCGAGCTCGCCTCGCAGCCGAAGTCGGACGTCTACGATCCGGCCGAGCTGCGCCGCGCCACCAGCCTGGCCCTGCCGTCCCTGCCCAAGGACTGGCGGGTCGCAGACGTGCAGATATTCCCCTACGCGGGTGGTTTCAGCGTGGAACTGATGGCCGACGCAAAGGACGCCGGCCGCGTCTCGCTGTTCGCCGCCCGCGCCCCCAGCTTCGACGTGGTCCGCCCCACGCCGATGTCGTCCGAGGACGGCGACAGCGTCTACTGGCAGGTCGGCCAGGACGTGTTCGTGCTGTCCGGCGAAACGGAGCCCGCGCGGCTGCGGCTTGCCGCAGAGCGGCTGGCCGGCAGCCTGTACTGACCGCTTACCATCGCAACCAGAGGAAACTCATGGCCACTCCCATCTACCGCTCGCACATCGGCGTCGACAGCGCCGCCTTCGACGAGGGCCTGCGCCAGCACATGCTGCGCGTGTTCAACTACATGGGCCTCGGCCTCGTCATCACGGGCGTCGTCGCCTTCGTGGTCGGCACCACGCCGGCGCTCTACGTGCCCATCTTCTCCACCCCGCTGAAGTGGGTGGTGATGCTGGCGCCGCTCGCCTTCGTGTTCTTCTTCTCGTTCCGCATCCACGCCATCTCGGCCGGCACCGCACAGCTGCTGTTCTGGGCCTTCTGCGCCGTGATGGGCCTCTCCATGGCGTCCATCTTCCTGGTCTTCACCGGGCAGAGCATCGTGCGGGTGTTCTTCATCACCGCCGCCATGTTCGGCGCCACCGCGCTGTGGGGCTACACCACCAAGCGCGACCTGTCGCAGTTCGGCTCGCTGCTGATCATGGGCCTCATCGGCATCGTGATCGCCAGCCTGGTGAACATCTTCCTGGCGTCCGACGCCCTGCAGTTCGCCGTCTCGGTGATCGGCGTGATCGTGTTCACCGGCCTCACCGCCTACGACACGCAGAACATCAAGGCCCAGTACGCCGAGAGCTTCGGCGAGGAGAGCAACCAGAAGCTCGCCGTCTTCGGCGCCCTGTCGCTCTACCTGAACTTCATCAACCTGTTCCAGATGCTCCTGTCGCTGCTCGGCCAGCGCGAGGAGTGATCACGGCCTCGCAAGCCTGACAGCACGAGAAACTCCGGCCGGCGCCCCCGAAGCGCCGGCCTTTTTCATGCCCGCCGCCCGGGCATCCTCGCCCCCACCGTCACGCCCGCGCCGCCGCCAGCGCGTCGAACTGGTCCATGTCGGACTGGTGCAGCAGCAACACCCCGGTCGACTCCGCCAGCGCCCGCGCGGACGGCGTGTAGGCGGCGTTCGTCACCACGGCGGCAAGGTCGGCGCGGTAGTGGCGCTGGGCCGAGAAGGCTTCCTGCACCGCCTTGTTGCCCACCGGCGAGCCGTAGAGCTTGCACTGGAGCACCGCCACCACGCCGTTCTTCTCGGCCAGCACGTCGGCCCCCTGGTCGCCGGAAGCGCCCGTCGCGGTGGTCCGCCAGCCGGCCTTGGCGAGCATCTTCTCGCACCAGCGCTCGAACTCCGCCGGGCTCAGGGTCTCGGTGAAGGCGAGTTGCCGGTCGATGGCCCGGGCGCGGGCGAACACCGGCTCCTCGATCAGCCGCTGCCAGTAGCCGTCCCGGCGGGACCTGCCGAACAGCGCGCGCCGGCCTTCCGGCCCCAGCTCCGGCGCCACCACGTTGTCGAGGAAATGGTCGATCTCCGCGTCCCAGCCGCCGTCCGTCAGCACGCCGTAGTGGTCGCGCGTCACGAGGTTCAGGCGCCTGCGCGCGAGCGTCTCCAGGTGGGTGTCGACCGCAGCCTCCACGGCGTCCCGGGCCTCGCGCAGGCCCCGGTCCACCGACACGGCCGTCCGGATCATGATGGTCCCGCCGACGCCCGCCATGGCGAGCACCCCCAGCACCGCGTAGGCGCGCGTCACCTCGAAGGCCAGTCCGGCGCAAAGAATTGCGGCCGCGAAAGCCCACGTCATCGAGCCTGCCCCTCCTGATGGACCAAAACCGGAACAGGCAGAAAACGTCAGAGATCGGGTGCGCTTGTCAAGCCGCCGGCCGAACGCTGCGCGACGCCCGTCAGCGGATCGCCGGCCTCAGCGCGGACAGGAGCCGTCGCACGAGGGGAGGGCGCTCCACCGGGCCGAGCGTCTCGGCCACCACGGCGCGGATCCGTTCCGGCCCCCATTTCGGATGGTCGGCATAATAGTGGATCGTCTCCAGGGCGACCCGATACCGGTCCTCGTCGCGCTCCATGTCCCGCCCGTCCTCCGTCCCCCGCCGGGTCGTGGCGGCGGCCGCGGTCAGCGCCCCTCGCTCACCCGTCGGGGCGAAACCGCCCCGGCCACGCCGGTCACCACGTCGCGCGCGAGCCCGAGCAGGCTCGGCCGCCACGGGTCGGACACGCCGTAGTCGCCGAGAAGTGCGCTCCGGCCGAGCCGTCCGGCCAAGGCGAGCGGCGAGCGCTCGCCGTAGATCTCGGCCCGCCGGCGCGAGCGCGCCTCCAGCGTCATGTATTTATCGCGCAACTCGGCAATGCCGTCTGAAGACGCTCCGTGGCTTTTTAGGAATTCGGCGATCTCCGGCCGCCGGCCGGACCGCGCCGCCTCCAGGATGGCGTCCAGGATGTCCGCCCGGTTGCGGGCGAGCTCCACCCGCCGCCGGTATTCCGCCGTCCGGTCCTTCAGCTTGGCGGCCAGGTCGGAGCCGAGCGAGCGGTCGCTCTTCTGGCCCGACACGTTGGCCGGATGCTGCCGGTAGAGCGCAAGCTCCTCGCCGATCAGGCGCATGCGCCCGATCGCGGACGCCAGGAAGAAGAACCAGGTGTCGTGGCCGAGCCGTTCGCCCACGTTGAAGGTGTCGTCGCTCATCCGCCAGAAGGCCTCGAACAGCACCAGGTCGCGCCGGATCGTCATGGTGAAGCCGGGGAAGAAGCTGAACGGCGGCATGTCCCGCTCGGTCACCGTCCGGTCGGCGAACGGGGGCTTCAGGCGGCCCATCCGGTCGCCCTCGGCGGTCATCAGGAACACGTTGTGGGCGCTCGCCAGGATGGTCGGGTCCGCGAAGGCGGCGGCCGAGGCCTCCAGCTTGCGCGGCAGCCACACGTCGTCCTGGTCGCAGAAGGCGACCAGGTCGCCCGCGCACGCCTCGGCCGTGCGCATGAAGTTCAGCCGATAGCCGAGCCGCCCGCCGGGCGGCAGGATCCGCACCGGAAACGGCGCGTCCTCGGCGAACCGGGCGAGGATGCCCATCGTGCCGTCCGTGGAGCCGTCGTCGCCGACCACCAGCTCCGCAGGCGCCAGGGTCTGGGCGCGGATGCTCGCCAGCTGCTCCGCCAGGTACCGCTCGCCGTTGTAGGTCGCCAGGGCGATGGAAACACGAGGCTCCGTCATCGAAGTCCTTCCCGAAAGGGCTCGGGGCCGCCGAAAAGCCCTTGTCGGCGCCGCTCCCGGGCTGCGTCTAGCACGATCGGGTGCGCCGCAAAACCAGCGGGCCGGCCCCACCCGTCCGGCGCGGGCCCAGCGCGGTCCTTAACCTTGCATCAAACATCTAATATATGCCGGGAACCATGTGATATATACGTTCAAGCATACTCAAAACGCAGGCCACCCTCATTTCCGGCCTGCCGGCCGCCGCGTCGGACATGCGCCGCGTCGGACCGCGCGTTTTCGCCTCCCCTCGACAGAGGGACACGTTTCATCGTCCGGAGGAGTCCGATGCTCCAGTCGGTCATTGGCCGGGACAAGTCGCCGCCCGAGATTTCGCTTATCGTGCCCATGTACAACGAAGAGGAGAACTGCGACCTCTTCTTCGACACGGTCGAGCCGATCCTGGAGAATCTCGATCCTGACTATGAGATCGTTTGCGTCAACGACGGCAGCCGGGATCGCACCTTCGAACGGCTGCTGGCCCACCGTTCGCGCAATCCGCGGATCAAGGTCGTCAATCTGTCCCGCAACTTCGGCAAGGAGGCCGCCCTCACGGCCGGCCTCGACCTCGCCACCGGCCGGGCCGTGGTGCCCATCGACGCGGACCTGCAGGACCCGCCCGAACTCCTCGCCGACATGGTCGCCGCCTGGCGCGCCGGCGCCCAGGTCGTGCTCGCCCGCCGGATCGATCGGTCCTCGGACAGCCCCCTGAAGCGCGCCACGTCCGCCGGCTTCTACTATGTCCTCGCCAGGATGGCCCAGCCGGCCATGCCGAACAACGTGGGCGATTTCCGCCTCATGGACCGGACGGTCGTGGAGGCTCTGAAGCGCCTGCCCGAGCGGTCGCGCTTCATGAAGGGCCTGTTCGCCTGGGTCGGCTACCGGCAGGTCACGATCGACTACGTGCGCCAGCCCCGCGCGGCCGGCGCCACCAAGTTCAACTACCTGAAGCTCTGGAACTTCGCGCTCGACGGCATCGTGTCGTTCAGCTCCTTCCCGCTGAAGGTCTGGTCCTACTTCGGTTTCCTGGTCAGCGTGCTCGCGGTCGGCTTCATGGTCTTCCTGGTCGTCCGCACGCTCCTCACCGGCATCGAGGTGCCGGGCTACGCCTCCACCATGAGCGTCATCCTCTTCTTCAACGGCATGGTGATGATCAGTCTCGGCGTCATCGGCGAGTACGTGTCCCGCATCTTCGTCGAGGTGAAGGGGCGCCCGATCTATCTCATCAACGAGATCGACGGCTTCGACGGCGCCCCCGGCTACGCCCCCGTGCCAGGCGCCACCCGCCTCGTCGAGCCAACATGACCGTCGGCATCCTGCGCGGCCTGCGGATCGACAGCCGCCTCTGGGAGGTCGCCGCCTTCGCGGCGGTCGGCCTCACCGCCTCCGTCGTCCACTTCGCCGCCGCCGTCCTCCTCATCGAGGAGGCCGGCCTGCGGCCCTGGCTCGCCAACATGGTGGCCTTCCTGACGGCGCTTCCCGTCAGCTATCTCGGACACGCCTTCCTGACATTCTCGGCCCGGCGCTACGGCCGCGCGGCGAGCGTCACCGGCCAGTCGGCCGGCCGCTTCCTGGCCCTCGCGCTCACCGGCTTTCTCCTCAACCAGACCGGCGTCCTCCTCCTCGTGGAGGGGGCCGGCCTGCCGCACCGTCCAGCGCTGGCGGCGGTCATCGTCGCCGTCGCGGGCTTCCTCTACCTCGCCAGCAAGTTCTGGGCATTCCGCGGGAGGCAGGCGTGAACCGGCAGTCTTGGGTCGCGACAGCGCCCGCTCTCCGCGTGCCCTCGCTCGTCGGCGCGCCCGCCGCCGTCGCGCCGCGCACCGAGGCCGTTCTTCTCGCGCTCATCCTGGCGGTCGGCGCCGCCCTGCGCCTCGCGACTATCTCGGCGGATTCGCTCTGGGTCGACGAGGGCTACACCCTGGCGATCGCCCAGCTGCCGTTCGGCCATCTGTGGAGCGTGCCGTTCGACGTCCACCCGGCGCTCCACTACACGATCGTCAAGGCGTTCATGGTCTTCGGCGACGGCGAGGCGGCGGTCCGGCTGCCGTCGGTCGTCGCGTCGCTGGCGGCGATGGGCGTGGCCTACGCCATCGCGCGCCGGCTGATCGGCCCGGTCGGCGCCCTCGTGACCGCCGCCGTCCTGGCGCTGGAGTACACGAGCCTCGTCTACGCCGCCAACGCCCGGAACTACACGGTCCTGCTCGTCCTGATGCTCGGCGCCTTCGGGGCGCTCCTCGCCGTCGCCGACGCCATCCGTGCGCCCGCTCGCCCGACCGCCCGCCGCCTCGCCGCGCCGGCGCTGGTCTACGCCGGGTGCGCCGTGGCGGCGCTCTACACCCACAACCAGAGCGTTTTCTACCTGGTCTTCGCCAACGCCGCCGTCGGCGTCGCCGAACTCGTCCGCAGCCCCCGGACGATCGTCCGCCTCGGGGTCGCGCTGATCCTCCTCAACCTGCCGGTCGTCGCCGCCTGGATTCCCTGGCTGAGGGTCATCCTCTCCACCACCGACGACTTCAACTGGCTCCCTCAGGCCGGCATCCGGGAAGCCGCCTGGGTGGCGCTCGTCACCGTGCTGCCCAACGACGTCGGCGCCTTGGGCGCGCTCGCCGCCGCGCTCGCCATCGTGCTCGGCCTCGCGGTCACCGTCTTCTCCCGCAACATCGGCCTCGCCACGGCGGTCCTCTTCCACCTGATCGTCTTCCCGTTGCTGATCTGGGCCTTCGGCTTCGTCTACAAGCCCATCTACATGGAGCGGACGATCCTGCCGATGCTGTTCGGCGCCGCGCTCGCGGTCGGCGCCGTCGCCGCCCTCGTCCGGTGGCGCGCCGTCGCGGCGGCCGTCGCCGGCGCCGCGCTCCTCGCCTCGGCGGTCTCGTCCGTCGCCTATCTCACCCGCGATCCCGCCGACCCCTCCCTCGGCGGCCATCTGGTGCAGAACTGGCGCGCCGCCGTGGCCGAGAGCCCGGACACGCCCCGGTCCGCCATCCTCCTCTGCGAAAGCTTTTCGGTCCCGACCGTCAGCACCTACGTGCGCGAGGCCGACGTGCTCGTGCTCTTCCCGGACGGCGGCGTCTGGCAGTTCACCCTGGACGATTGGCTGGCGGTGTTCGGCCTGCCGGTCGCCGAGCGCCGTCCAGACGTGGACGCCACCATCGCCCGCGTCCTCGCCGAACGGGGCCGGTCCCGGCTCTCCCTGTCCGATCTCCCGGCCCGCTACGATCGGATCACCACGATCCGCCCGGAGATCTTCTGCAAGGGCGGCTTCGCCAACGCGGTCCGAGCCGCCTTCGCCGCCGCGGGTCTGCAGACCGACGGCCGGCGCACCTACGCGGGCGTGACCGCCGAGACCTACGCCCCGCCCGCCCGTTGACGCCGCCGGGCCGGTCGCGATGGTCCCGACGTCGCCGGCGAACCCGACACCCGCCGCTCGGCCGCCCGCCGGGTGCGGGGCGCGTCGTCGGTAGCGGTTCATCCGTGCTGAATCGTGTGCGGAAACGCGGAAAATGTGCAAGTCTCCGACGCGTGGCGGCGGGGGCTTCAGTTGGGGCGAGAACTTTTCAGGTTCCTGAAGGATCTGGCGGCCAACATCACCACATATGGTGGAGCGACGGCCACAGTCCTGTTTTTCCTCGGGTATGACGAGGATGTAAGGGTTTGGGCTATACAGAATCGGCTTCTGGCAGCCGGCCTCGGTCTCTGCTACGTGGGCGTTTTCACAATACGGTGGGGGCTCGAGGGGCCGAAAAGAGATCTGGAGCGTCTGCGAGACAAAATGGATCGGGGCGGAGATAAGTGATGGAACAGATCGGTCAGTGGGCGTTGATGGGGCTGATCATCGTAGGGTCGCTTCGCGCCGTCACGGCTTTTCTTTCCCGTCCGATGTATAGCCGGCTCGCCGTCATGGTGGAACGTATCGCCTCCGAGCCCAGCGCGACCGACGCGGACCGCGCGTGGCTCACACTCGCGATGAATCAGGCGCTCAATCGCATAGAGCTGCCGCTGATGGCGCTCGGTCTGCCGTTGGCGATCATCGCCGCTGTCGGAGAGGCGTTGTTATACCCTCGTTCCCTGCGCTCGCCTGACCGCGGTTCCTCCGATTTCGAGAACCTGTCCAAGCGTGCAGATAAGATCGAAGAAGAATGGCTGCGTAGCGAGCTTGATGGCTACGATCATGAGCCTATTTTCTGGAATTCAGAAGCTCGGAAAGAAATATTTGAATTGTCCGAGAAGATTCAGGTTCTCAACTCGCCTTTGTCGGTAGCTGTGATATTTACGACGATTGTGTTCTCTGTGCCCATTCTTATTGTAGCATACTCGATGGGCAGGCCGGCTTCGATTTTCCATTACTTGGACCGTTCCACGGCGGCGAAGATGTCGCGCGCTTTTGCAGGTGCGATGGACGTCGAACGCTGATTGCGAGGGTTCACAGCCGTTGCCAGTGCAGCGCCTAGAGCGCTTCCCGACCTGACGGTAACGTCAGGTCGACAAGAAATCGCTCCAGATTCGATAAGCCGGAGCATTCTTTCGGCGATCAGGTCGTGCAATTTGATCGGAGAATGCTCTAGCGTGGCCGACGATGAGCATCTGATCGTTTCATGCGTTTCGTCCCACCGTCTTCAGCTATCTTGTCGATGGATGATAACCGTTACTTGGTCTCGGTAGCGGCCGCGTATCGGACAACTTGCCCTCGACTAGAGTTCAGCGCACGATGTTCGATACGTTCAAGGGTTTTGGTGAGCGCGCTGGGACTCGAACCCAGGACCCCATGATTAAAAGTCACGTGCTCTACCGGCTGAGCTACGCGCTCCCAAACCGCGTCGCGCCTCCGGCCGGAGGTGCGGTGCCGTTCGGCTGAACGGCGGTGGGCGAGGGGCCGCTCGCCCGCGGTGGGCACTCCTATACGCAAGCGCACGGGCTTGCGCAACACATGCGGCCGCGCCGGCGCGCCGCGGCCCGGCGGGCGGGACGCCGTCACACCTTCGTCTTCGCCATCAGCTTCTCCAGGAAGCCCAGCAGCAGCGCGGAGATCACGAAGGCCATGTGCAGGATGGTCAGCCACATGATCCGGTCGTTGGCATACTGGTCCGCGTTCAGGAACACCTGCAGCAGGTGGATCGACGAGATCGCCACGATCGACGACGCCACCTTGATCTTCAGGCTGCCGCTGTCCAGCTTGCCGAGGAAGGAGATGTCCGCCTCCTCGTCGTCGAACCGGCTGACGAAGTTCTCGTAGGACGAGATCATCACCATCACGAGGAGGCTCGCCACCAGCGCGGCGTCGATCAGCGCCAGCATGGCGAGGATCATCTCCGCGTCGGAGAGCACGAACACGCTGGCCGCCACCTTCCAGAGCTTCGCCATGAAGGAGACCGCGTAGACCGCGAGCGCCAGCCCGAGCCCCACGTAGAACACCACCAGCACGAACCGGCTGGCGAGAATCAGCCGCTCGACGAAGATCTCCACCGCCTTCATGCGAACCCCCGTCCGTGGGCGGGCCGGCGTCGCGGCACGACGCCCGACGGGGCCGGCCCCGCCGAATCCCTCGCAGTTCTTCTAGGCCGCCGGCCTTGTCAGCGTCGAGACAGCGCCATGACGCAGGCTCCGCCACGGATCGGCCACACGGCCGGTGTCCATCGCGGATCGGTCCGGCCGCCGCCCGCGCGGTGGCCGTCATCGCGGCGTCACCGGAACGGTGCCTTGTGCCGCGCGTTCGTCATCTTCCGCCCGTGTCTCTCGCCCGTCTGGTGCCCGTCGTGCCCGTCTTCATCCGCATCGGTGCCGCCTTCTTCCTCAACGCCGTCCTCCTCGGCACCTGGCTCACCCGGGTGCCCGACGTGATGGAGGCGCTCGGACTCACCAAGGCGGCCATGGGCCTCGCGCTCACGGCCGGTCCCATCGGCACGCTCGCGGTGCTGCCGTTCGTCGGCCGCTGGATCGACCGCACGTCGCCCGGCACGGTCTTCATCGCATCCGGGGTCGGCCTCGCGCTGGCGCTCCTGCCGATCGCGCTCGCGCCGGACTGGCTCACCCTCACGGTGGCGATCTTCGTCGCCGGCGTCACCAACGCCGGCATGGAGGTGGCCCAGAACGCCGCCGCCGACGCGTCCGAGAAGGCGGACGGCCGCAAGGTCATGGCGCGCTGCCACGGCTTCTGGAGCCTCGGCATCATGACCGGCGCGCTCGTCGCGGGCGCGGCCGGGCAGATCGGCGTCGACTACCCGGTCCATTTCGCCGCCGTCGCGGCGGTCTCCATCGGGGCGGCCCTCGCGCTCGCGCGCGCCCTGCCGCCGGTCGCCTTCGTGAAGCCGAAGACCGGCGGGGAGGGCGGCCAAGCGCCGATCTTCGCGCTGCCCGGCCGGGCCGTGCTCGGCGCCTGTCTCATGGCCATCGGCGTCACCCTGGCCGAGGGCGCCTTCTACGACTGGGGCACGCTCTTCCTGCGCCAGGATCTCGGCGCGTCGCCGTTCGCGGCGGGCGTCGGCTACGCCTGCTTCGCCGTCGCCATGGCGGTCGGCCGCTTCTCCGGCGACGTCATCCGCGAGCGCTTCCCGGCGCCCACCATCATCCGGGCCTGTTCGCTCGCCGCCGCCATCGGCCTCGTCGGCTTCATTCTCGCTCCCACCGTGCCGCTCGCCTGCGCGGCCCTGGTGGTGCTCGGCGCGGGCGTCTCGCTCGTCTTCCCGATGGCGGCGAGCGCCGTCGCGGACCGGAGCGGCGCGAGCGCGGCCAACAACCTCGCCGGCCTCTCCCTCGCCGTCATGGCGGCGCTCCTCACCGCGCCGCCGCTGATCGGCTTCATGGCCGAGGTCGCCGGCCTCGGCACGGCGTTCCTGGCGCTTCTGCCGGCGGTGGTCATGACCGGCCTCCTCGCCGGCCACGCCCGCGTCCGCCGGGACCCGACCTCGGCGGCGGCGTGTCCCGAAGCCGCGTGACGGGCGGCGACCGGTTCACGCCGGCCGCGCCATCGGCTAGCGTCCGACCAGCGACTCGTTGATTGGGTGGAGAAAGCGCATGAAAGCCGTTCGCGTCACGAAGACCGGAGGCCCCGAGGTGCTGCGGATCGAGGACGTCCCCGTCCCGTCCGCAGGGCCGGGCGAGGCGCTCGTCCGCCACACCGTCATCGGCGTCAACTTCATCGACACCTACTTCCGCTCCGGCCTCTACCCCACGGATCTGCCCTTTGTGCCGGGCGCCGAAGCCGCCGGCGTGGTCGAGGCGGTGGGCGAGGGCGTCACCACCGTGAAGCCCGGCGACCGCGTCGCCTACGCGGGCTCCACCGGCGCCTACAGCGAGATGCGCGTGATGCCGGCCGACCGGCTGGTCTCCATCCCCGACGGGGTGGACGACCGCACCGCCGCCGCCGTGCTCCTGAAGGGCCTCACCGTCCAGTTCCTCCTCACCCGCACCTTTCCGGTCGGGCCGGAGCACACCGTGCTCTTCCACGCAGGGGCGGGCGGCGTCGGCCTCATCGCCGGACAGTGGCTGAAGGCGATCGGATGCACCTCCATCGCGACGGTCGGCTCCGACGAGAAGGCCGAGGCCGCCAAGGCCGCCGGCTACACCCATGTCATCAACTACCGCACCGAGGATTTCGTCGCCCGCGTCGCCGAACTCACCGAGGGCGCCAAGGTGGACGTGGTCTACGACAGCGTCGGCAAGGACACCTTCCCCGGCTCGCTCGACTGCCTGAAGCCGCGCGGCCTGTTCGTCTCGTTCGGCAACTCCTCCGGACCCGTCCCGCCGTTCGACATGCTGCTCCTCTCCCGCAAGGGCTCCCTGTTCGCCACCCGGCCGACGCTGTTCAACTACGTGGCGAAGCGCGAGGAACTCACCGCCGCCGCCGCCGACCTGTTCGAGAAGGTCGCCGCCGGCGTGGTCCGCCCGGAGATCGGCCAGACCTTCGCCCTCGACGACGTGGTTGCCTGCCACGAGGCCATGGCGGCCCGCACCACGCGCGGAGCCACCCTCCTGCTGCCGTGACGGAGCGCGGCCCGGCGGCCCTCCGCCGGGCTCTCGAAGGGCGCCGTGCGCCCGGCGGGCTCTCGAAGCGCGCCGTGCGCGCGGGCGTCCGGAGTCCCCGCCCGACCGGTCCTCCGATCGGGCGGGCTCGTCCCTCCGCCAACATCGGTTGGGGAACTTCATTCCGCACCTTCCCGGCCGTCCTCTTGTATGCGATCGTTTTTTCGGCATGGTGAGAAAAACGGCGAGGCCGCGGAGCGTTAGGGTCTTCGCTGGGGTTGTCCGGGAGGTGCGGTTTGGGTCGACTGACGACGCATGTACTCGACACGGCATCGGGCCTGCCCGCCGCCGGGCTTGTGGCGCACCTGCTGCGCGTCGGTCCGGACGGCGCCGGCGAGCCGGTGAAGACGGTCGTCACCAACGCGGACGGCCGCTGCGACGCGCCCATCCTGGAGGGCGAGGCGCTCGCCGCCGGCACCTACGAGCTCCGCTTCGAAGCCGGCGCCTATCTGCGCGCGGCCGGTCACGCGCTGCCCGAGCCGGCTTTCCTCGACATCATCCCGATCCGCTTCGGCATCGCGGATCCGTCGCGCCACTACCACGTGCCGCTGCTCCTCTCGCCTTACGGCTATTCCACCTATCGCGGGAGCTGACCCCATGCGCGACACCATCCGCTTCATTCGAAAGGGCAGGGTGGTCGAGGTGCGGGACGTCGCCCCGACCGAGACCCTGCTCGACTATCTGCGCCTGCGCGAGCGCGCCTGCGGCACCAAGGAAGGCTGCAACGAGGGCGACTGCGGCGCCTGCACCGTGGCGGTCGGCTCCGTGGAGGGCGACCGGCTGATCTACCGGCCGGTCAACGCCTGCATCCAGTTCGTCGGCCAGCTCGATGGCAAGGAGATCGTCACCGTGGAGGACATCGCCGGTCCGTCCGGCCTCCATCCGGTGCAGCAGGCCATGGTGGACCACCACGGCTCCCAGTGCGGCTTCTGCACGCCGGGCATCGTGATGAGCCTCTTCTCCCTCTACCAGGACGCCGCGCGCGAGACGCCGCCGTCCCGCGCCGTGATCGACGAATGGCTCGCCGGCAACCTGTGCCGCTGCACCGGCTACCGGCCGATCGTCGACGCCGCCAGGACGGCTCTCGCGTCGCCGGCGGACGACATGTTCACCCGCTCCGCCGAGGCGACCACCGGCGTCCTCCAGTTCCTCGCCGACGACCAGGACGTGTTCGTCGGCACCGAGGACGCCTTCTTCGCCGCGCCGCGTTCCGTGGAGGCGCTCGCCGCCCTCTACGGCCGCCATCCGGACGCCACCCTGGTGGCGGGCGCCACCGACGTCGGGCTCTGGATCACCAAGCAGTTCCGGCCGATCCGCAAGCTCATCCACCTCGGCCGCGTCGACGGGCTCGACCGGATCGAGGACCTCGGCCCCGCGCTCATCATCGGCGCCACCGCCACCTACGAGGCGGCGTTCGACGCGCTCGCGGCCGTCGACCCGGACGTCGGCGCCGTCCTCAGGCGGCTCGGCTCACGGCAGGTGCGGGCGTCCGGCACGATCGGCGGCAACATCGCCAACGGCTCGCCGATCGGCGACACCCCGCCCATGCTGATCGCCCTCGGGGCGACCCTGGAGCTCGTTTCCGCCGAGGCCAACCGCGCCATGCCGCTGGAGGAGTTCTTCCTCGACTACGGCGTCCAGGACCGCCGCCCGTCCGAGTTCGTCGCCGGCGTCCTGGTGCCGAAGCTGAAGGACGATCAGGTCTTCCGCGCCTACAAGATCTCCAAGCGCTTCGACCAGGACATCTCCGCCGTCCTCGGCGCCTTCCTGTTCACCCTCCGCGACGGCGTCATCACCGAGGCGCGGGTCGCCTTCGGCGGCATGGCCGCCATCCCGAAACGGGCGCGGGCCGTGGAGGAGAGGCTCGTCGGCGTCTCGCCGGCGTCCGCCGCCGCCTGGAGCCCGGCCATCGAGGCCTTCGCCGAGGACTTCCAGCCTCTCACCGACATGCGGGCGAGCGCCCACTACCGCCTGGAGACCGCGCGGGCCCTCCTCGCCAAGGCGCTCCTGGAGACGGCCGGCGCCCCCACCAGCCGCACCCGCGTCGTCGGACACCGCGAACCCCGCCAGGAGGCCGCCCATGTCGGCGCTTGAGAGCGATCACGACGACACGCGCGACGACAGCCAGGACGGCGTCTTCGCCGTCGTCCGCCAGCCGATCCGACACGACAGCGCGGTCAAGCACGTCACCGGCGCGGCCGTCTACATCGACGACATGCGCGAGCCGGAGGGCACGCTGCACGTGGCGCCGGGCTTCTGCGCGTCGCTCGCCAAGGGCCGCTTCACCGCCGTCGACCTGGATCCGGTCCGCGCCCATCCGGGCGTCGTCGCCGTCCTGACCGCCGCCGACATCCCGGGCGTCAACGACTGCTCGCCGTCGGTCGGCGGCGATCCGATCTTCTCCGAGGGCGAGATCGAGTTCTGGGGCCAGGTGGTGTTCGCCGTCGTGGCCACCACCCGCGACGCCGCCCGCCGGGCCGCCAGGCTCGCCCGCTTCGAGGCGGTCGCCGAGACGCCCGCCATCACGGTCGCCGACGCCCGCGCGGCCGACCTCCACGTCCTGCCCGAATACCGGTTCGGCCGCGGCGACGTGGACCGCGACCTCGGCGACTGCCAGCGCCGGGTGAGCGGCCGCATCACCATGGGCGGCCAGGAGCATTTCTACCTGGAGGGCCAGATCGCGCTCGCCGTTCCGGGCGAGGACGGCGACATGCACGTCCACTCGTCCACCCAGCACCCGACCGAGGTCCAGCACCTCGTCGCCAAGGCGCTCGCCGTGCCCGACGCCGCCGTCACCGCCGAGGTGCGCCGCATGGGCGGCGGCTTCGGCGGCAAGGAGAGCCAGGCGAGCCAGTGGGCCGTGATCGCCGCCCTCGCGGCGGCGCAAACCGGCCGACCCTGCAAGCTCCGCCTCGATCGCGACGACGACATGGTGATGACCGGCAAGCGCCACGACGACGTGGCCGAGTTCGACGTCGGCTACGACGCCGAGGGCCGGATCGTCGCGACCCGGCTCGATTTCTACGCCCGCTGCGGCTATTCCCCCGACCTCTCGCTCGGGGTCAACGACCGCACCATGTTCCACGCCGACAACGCCTACTTCTACCCGGCGGTGCGCATCCTGTCCCAGCGGCTGAAGACCAACACGGTGTCCAACACCGCCTTCCGGGGCTTCGGCGGCCCGCAAGGGGTGCTCGCCGCCGAGCGCATCATGGACACCATCGCGGTCGAGACCGGCCTCGACCCGCTCGAGGTCCGCAAGCGCAACATCTACGGCCCCGGCCGGGACCTGACGCCCTACGGCATGAAGGTGGAGGACAACGTTCTCCCGGAGATCATCGCCGAGCTGGAGCGCACGTCCGACTACGCCGCCCGCCGCGCCGAGGTGAAGGCCTTCAACGCGAAGAACCGCATCCTGAAGAAGGGCATCGCCTTCACGCCGCTGAAGTTCGGCATCTCCTTCACGCTCGTCCACCTCAACCAGGCGGGCGCGCTCGTGCACGTCTACACGGACGGCTCGGTGCACCTCAACCACGGCGGCACCGAGATGGGGCAGGGGCTCAACACCAAGGTCGCCCAGGTGGTGGCCGAGGAGTTCGGCCTGCCGCTCGACCAGGTGAAGATCACCGCCACCACCACCGGCAAGGTGCCGAACACCGCCCCGACCGCCGCCTCCTCCGGCACCGACATCAACGGCATGGCCGCCCAGGTCGCCTGCCGGCAGATCAAGGCCCGCCTCGTCGACTTCGTCTCCCTGGAATACGGCACACCGGCCGACCAGATCGCCTTCCGCGACAGCCAGGTCATCATCGGCAACGGCTCCGTGCCGTTCCGCGACATCGTCAAGAAGGCCTTCCTCGCCCGCATCCAGCTCTCCTCGGCGGGCTACTACAAGACGCCGAAAATCACCTGGAACCGCGACCGCGCGGAGGGCCGGCCCTTCCTCTACTTCGCCTATGGGGCCGCCTGTTCGGAGGTGACCATCGACACCATGACCGGCGAGATGAAGGTGGACCGCATCGACATCCTCCACGACGTCGGCAAGTCCCTGAACCCGGCCATCGACATCGGCCAGATCGAGGGCGGCTTCATCCAGGGCATGGGCTGGGTCACGACCGAGGAACTCTGGTGGGACGAGCGGGGCCGCCTGCGCACGCACGCCCCGTCCACCTACAAGATCCCCTGTTCGTCCGACGTGCCGGAGGCTTTCCACACCGCGCTCTACGACAGCCCCGGCAACCGGGAGATCACCATCTTCCGCTCCAAGGCCGTCGGCGAGCCGCCGCTCATGCTGGCGGCGTCCGTCTTTTCCGCCGTGTTCGACGCCGTCGCCAGCCTGAGGCCCGGGGTGGTCCCGCTCCTCGACGCGCCGGCGACGCCGGAGGCCATCATGCGCGCCGTCACCGCCATGCGACGGGCGGAGGCCTGACCAGGCCCCGTCCCCCGGTAAGAAAGCGAGCCGTACCCGTGTCCGCCGTCTTCGCCACCCTCGCGAAGGTCCTTGCCGCCGAACCCGCCGTGGCGCTCGTCACGGTAGTCGGCGCGCGCGGGTCGACGCCGCGGGAGGCGGGCGCCCGCATGGTCGTCACCGCCGCCGGCGCCATCTCCGGCACCATCGGGGGCGGCCGCCTGGAGCTCGAGGCCGTCGACGCCGCCCGCGCCCTTGCGTCCGCCGGGCGCGACACCGCCATCCTCCGCCGATTCGCGCTCGGCCCGGCGCTCGGCCAGTGCTGCGGCGGCCACGTGACCCTCGCCATCGAGGCCATCACCGCCGCCCATCGGCCGGAGATCGAGGCGCTTTCCGCCGGCGAGGCCGCGGGCGGCCTCGTCACCGCCGCGCGCTTCACGGAAGGGCAGGGCGTCCGCCGCGCCATCGTCGGCCACGGCCCCGCGTCGCCCACCGCCCGCCTCGCCGACGACGGCACCCTCCACGAGGTGTTCGGCGAGCGCCGCCGGCCGGTCTACCTGTTCGGCGCCGGCCACGTGGGCCGCGCCGTGGTCCTCGCCCTCGCGCCCCTGCCGTTCCGGGTCCTCTGGGTGGACGAGCGCGCCGACATGTTTCCCGCCGCCATGCCGCGCACCGCCGAGCCGGTCGTCACCGACCGGCCGGAGGTCGTCGCCGCCGCCATGGAGGAGGGCGCCTTCGCGCTCGTCATGACCCACGACCACGGCGTCGACCTCGCCATCATGCACGCGGCGCTGAGGGCCCGGCGCCACGCCTTCCTCGGCCTCATCGGCAGCGCCACCAAGCGCGCCCGGTTCGAGAGCCGGCTGCAGGCGCTCGGGCTGCCGGCGGCCGAGGCGAGGGCCTTCCGCTGCCCCATCGGCGTGTCGGGGATCACGTCCAAGGAGCCCGCGCTGATCGCCGCGGCGGTTGCGGCCGAACTGCTGATCGAGGACGAAGCCGTGCGGGCGCGCCGCCATCCGGGCGAGCCGCTGATCCAGGCTGTGCCATGAGCGTCGAGGGAGCGAAACGAGGGTGGACGGCGAGACCATGACGGCGACGAGCACGCAACCGGGACCGACGCCCGCGCGCCCGCGCGGCGGGAGAGGGGACGGGGGCGGCGTGCCGCTTCTCGACGCCCGGCACATCGTCAAGCGCTTCGGCGCCACCACGGCCAACGACGACGTCAGCCTCCGGGTCATGCCGGGGGAGATCCACGCCCTCCTCGGCGAGAACGGCGCCGGCAAGTCAACCCTGGTGAAGATCCTCTACGGCGCCCTGCAGCCGAACGCCGGCGAGATCCTGTGGAAGGGCCAGCCGGTGGTGATCGCCTCGCCGGCCGAGGCGCGGGCGCTCGGCATCGGCATGGTGTTCCAGCACTTCTCGCTGTTCGAGGCGCTCACGGTCGCCGAGAACATCGCGCTCGCCCTGCCGAAGGGCACCGACACGCGCGATCTCTCCGCCACCATCGCCCGCGTCTCCCGCGACTACGGCCTGCCGCTCGATCCCGCGTCGCGCATCGCCGACCTCTCCGTCGGCGAGCGCCAGCGGGTCGAGATCGTCCGCTGCCTTCTCCAGAACCCGCAGCTCATCATCATGGACGAGCCCACGTCCGTGCTGACGCCCCAGGAGGCGGACCAGCTGTTCGAGACGCTGAAGCGCCTCGCCTCGGAAGGCTGCGCCATCCTCTACATCTCCCACCGGCTGGAGGAGGTGCGCGCCATCTGCCATCACGCCACCATCATGCGCCGCGCCAAGGTGGTGGCCGAGACCGATCCGACGGCGGAGACGGTCGGGACCCTCGCGCGCCTGATGGTCGGCACAGCGGTGGACGCGGTCAACCGCACCAGGGGCACGCCCGGCGCGCCGCGCCTCGTCCTCTCCGGCCTCGACATGCCGGCCCTCGGGGCCTTCGGCGTGCCGCTCCGCGCCATCGACCTCGCCGTCTCCGCCGGCGAGATCGTCGCCATCGCGGGCGTCGCCGGCAACGGCCAGGGCGAGCTCTTCGACGCCATCTCCGGCGAGCGTCCCGGCCGCGCCGAGGCCGTGGTGATCGACGGCAAGCCGGTCGGCCACCTCGGCGTCAACGGCCGCCGCCGGCTCGGCGCCGCCTTCGTGCCGGAGGAGCGGCTCGGCCACGGCGCCGTGCCCAGCCTCAAGCTGTCGGAGAACGTCGTTCTCACCCGCCACGGCACCGGCGAGGGCATCGCCGCCCGCGGTTTCACGCGCTTCGGCCTCGCCGGCCGCATCGTGGAGGCCGTCACCCAGCGCTTCGATGTCCGCAAGGGCCCCGCCGACCCGGAGGCCCGGTCGCTTTCCGGCGGCAACCTGCAGAAGTTCGTGGTCGGCCGCGAGGTGGACCGCACCCCCGGCATCCTGGTCGTCGCCCAGCCCACCTGGGGCGTCGACGCCGGCGCCGCCGCCGTCATCCGCCAGGCCCTCATCGACCTCGCCCGCGCCGGCTCCGCCGTCCTCGTCATCAGCCAGGACCTGGACGAGATCTTCGAGATCGCCGACCGCATCGCCGTCATCTCCCGAGGCCACCTCAGCCCCCCGAAGGACGCCGACGCCATGACCCGCGAGGAGATCGGCCTTCTGATGGCCGGCGGGGCGGAGAAGCGGTGATGGGGATCTGTCGAGGCGAGCAACGCCAGGCGTCTTCGCCGACACCCCTCTCTCCGGCTCTCTCCCACAAGGGGAGAGAGGGTCCCGTCAGCGGCTCAGTCGTGAAGCGCCGGACCGCCTGTGGCCGGTTCGGGACGGCAGAACTCACATCCGCCAACCGGCCCTCTCTCCCCTTGTGGGAGAGAGTGGGAGAGAGGGGTGCCACCTCCATCCCAACCAAATTCTGTCTCCCCTTGTGGGAGAGAGCCCGAGAAAGAGGCGCCACCTCCACCCCACCCACCACCGAACCCTCTCCCCCCTTGAGGGGGAGAGCCGGAGAGGGGGGTGCCACCGCCGCCCGATCGAAATCCCACCGCCCAGATCACCCCCGCCCGGACGCCCGCCCATGCGCCTAGAACTCGTCAAGCGGCCAGAGGTCAGCCGCGTCATGATGGTGGTCTCGCCGGTGCTCGCCGTCGGCCTCACCGTCCTGTTCGCCGCCGTCGTGTTCGCGCTCCAGGGCAAGGACCCGGCCGCCGGCGTCTACCACTTCTTCGTCGAGCCGCTGCTCTCGCCCTGGTCGATCGAGCAGCTGATCGTGAAGGCGACGCCGCTCGTCATCATCGCCCTCGGACTGTCGGTCTGCTACCTCTCCAACAACTGGAACATCGGCGCGGAGGGCCAGCTCACCGTCGGGGCCATCACCGGCTCCATCCTGCCGGTCCTCCTGCCGGAGTTCGTCTCCCCCGCCACCCTGCCGCTGATGATCCTCCTCGGCGCGCTCGGCGGGGCCCTCTACGCGGCCGTTCCGGCCCTCCTGAAGACCCGCTTCGGCACCAACGAGATCCTCACCTCGCTGATGCTCGTCTACGTGTCCGGCCTCTTCCTCGACTGGCTGGTGCGCGGCCCGTGGCGCGACCCGCAGGGCTACAACTTCCCGATCACCATCGACTTCAACGAGGCGGCCGTCCCGGCCACCTTCCCGATCGGGCCGCTCTACCTCAACCTCTCCGCCTTCCTCGCCCTCATCCTCGTGGTCGTGCTCGCCGTCACCCTCGGCCGCACCCTGAAGGGCTTCGAGATCCGCGTCCTCGGCCAGAGCCCGCGGGCCGGTGCCTTCGCGGGCTTCTCCGCCGAGAGGATGACGCTCTTCGCCTTCATGGTCTCCGGCGCGCTCGCCGGCGTCGCCGGCATCCTCACGGTGGCGTCGGAGATCGGCAAGCTGCAGCCGGCCATCTCGCCCGGCTACGGCTTCACGGCCATCATCGTGGCCTTCCTCGGCCGGCTGAACCCCATCGGCATCCTGATCGCCGGCCTCGTCATCGCGCTCTCCTACCTCGGCGGCGAGGCGATCCAGACCACCCTGCAGATGTCCTCCAAGGTGGCGACGGTGGTGCAGGGCATGCTGCTCTTCTTCGTGCTTGCCTGCGACACGCTCATCCTCTACCGCGTCCGTCTGGTCGGCCGCGCGCCGAAGGAGCCCGCCCGTGCTTGAGGCCATCATCCTCACCGTGATCACCGCCGCGACGCCGCTCCTCCTCGCCGCCATCGGCGAACTGGTGGTGGAACGTTCCGGCGTCCTCAACCTCGGCGTCGAGGGGATGATGGCCATGGGCGCTGTGTCCGGGTTCGCCGCCTCGCTCACCTTCGGCACGCCCTTCGCCGGCATCGTGGCCGGCGCGCTCGCCGGCATGGCGGTCAGCCTCGTGTTCGCCTTCGTGACGCAGACGCTCGTCGCAAACCAGGTGGCGTCGGGCCTCGCGCTCACCCTGTTCGGCCTCGGCCTCGCCGGCCTCCTCGGCGAGGGCTTCGTCGGCACGCCGGGCCTGAAGCTCCCGGCCCTCTTCATCCCCGGCCTCACGGACCTGCCCGTCGTCGGGCGCATCCTGTTCGGCCAGGACATCCTGGTCTACGTCTCCTTCGCGCTCGTCCTCGGCGTCTCCTGGTTCCTGTTCCGCACCCGCGCCGGCCTCGTGCTCCGGGCCGTGGGCGACAACCACGGTTCGGCCCACGCGCTCGGATACTCGGTCGTGAGGGTGCGCTACCTCGCGGTCCTCTTCGGCGGCGCCTGCGCCGGCCTCGGCGGCGCCTACCTGTCGCTCGCCTACACGCCGCTCTGGGTGGAGACCATGACCGCCGGCCGCGGCTGGATCGCGCTCGCCCTCGTGGTCTTCTCGTCCTGGCTGCCGAGCCGCCTCGTGGTCGGCGCCTACCTGTTCGGCGCGGTCACGATCCTGCAGCTCCATGCCCAGCCGCTCGGCCTCGGCGTGCCGGCGCAGTTCATGTCCATGCTGCCCTATCTCGCCACGGTGATCGTGCTGGTGCTCATCTCGGGCAACCGCCGCACCACGCGCTTCAACACGCCCGCATGCCTCGGGACCCCCTTCGTGCCGGACCGGTGACCCCGGACCGGCATCGGCGCGCCCATCGGCGCGCCGGCCGAACCGGCGGAGGCGAAACGGCCCGCTTCCGCCCGCCTATGACAGGCCGCTGACGACCCCTTCCAGGGAGACACCAGAATGAAGAAGATGCTCCTCCTCGCCGGCACGGCGCTCGCCGTCGCGCTCGGCGCCTCCGCCGCCTCCGCCCAGGACAAGTTCAAGGCCTGCTGGGTCTACGTGGGCCCGATCGGCGACTTCGGCTATTCCTACCAGCACGACCAGGGCCGTCTGCAGGTGGAGAAGGAACTCGGCGACAAGGTCGAGACCGCCTACCTGGAGAACGTGGCCGAGGGTCCGGACGCGGAACGCGCCATCGAGCGCTTCGCCCGCGAAGGCTGCCAGCTGATCTTCACCACCTCCTTCGGCTTCATGGACCCGACCATCAAGGTCGCCAAGAAGTTTCCGGACGTGAAGTTCGAGCACGCCACCGGCTTCAAGAAGGCCGACAACGTCGCCATCTACAACGCCCGCTTCTACGAGGGCCGCTACATCCTCGGCCAGATCGCCGCGAAGGAGTCGAAGGCCGGTCTCGCCGGCTACATCGTGTCCTTCCCGATCCCGGAAGTCGTCATGGGCATCAACGCCTTCATGCTCGGCGCCCAGTCCGTGAACCCGGACTTCAAGGTCAAGATCGTCTGGGTGAACACCTGGTTCGACCCGGGCAAGGAAGCCGACGCCGCCAAGGCGCTGTTCGACCAGGGCGCGGACATCATCGTCCAGCACACCGACTCCACCGCTCCGCTGCAGATCGCCGAGGAGCGCGGCCTCAAGGGCTTCGGCCAGTCGTCCGACATGGTCAAGTTCGCCCCGAAGGCGCAGATGACCTCCATCGTGGACGACTGGGGTCCCTACTACGTCAAGCGCGTACAGGCCGCCCTCGACGGCACCTGGACCGCCACGGACGTCTGGGAAGGCATCAAGGACGGCGCCGTCGTGATGGCCGAGTACGCCAACATGGCCGACGACACCAAGAAGCTCGCCGAAGAGACCGAGGCCAAGATCGCCGACGGCAGCTTCCACCCGTTCACCGGCCCGATCGTCGACCAGGAGGGCAAGGAGCGCTACCCGGCCGGCGCGGTGGTGCCGGACGGCGACCTCCTCGGCATGAACTGGTACGTGAAGGGCGTGGACGACAAGCTGCCCCAGTAAGCCGGGCAGGGCGCCTCCACCCCGCCGGACGACGCGGCCGGCCCTCACCCGAGGGCCGGCCTTTTTCGTTGCGAGACGGCCCCAGGCCCCGCCGCGCCATCGTCCAGCCCCGCCCGACCCGCCGGCCCTTGTCGAGCCCCCAGCGTCGCCGCGCATCTCTCCAACCTGGCGCGACGGTGCGCGGGACCGGCCTTGCCGAAGCCGAGAACGCTTGGCGAACATCAGCGTCCGGGGCCATGCGGACGCCGAAAATGCATCACCCAAGTGGATGATACGAAGCGCTTGACGAGAGAACAAAATAAGAACAAACTAAAATCATAACGAGTTCCGGAGGATCACATGCGGGCCACTGCTCGGGCGACCATCTCCCATCCGCTCCCCGTCTCCATGCCGGCCCGCCCGGTCAGCCGCCGTCAGCAGCGGCGCACCCCGGTGGTGCCGCTGATCCGGTCGCGCGAGGCGGACGAGACCATGATCCTCACCGTCTCCGACTTCATGGTCCCCGCCCACCGCCGCATCGCCGCCAGCGTCCTCCAGGCCGCCCTGGTGCGAGACGTCGCCGCCTTCGGGGCGCTCATCCTGTTCGCCACCATGCTGGCCCTCGTGCTCGGCGGCGATCCGGGCGTCTGACGGGCCTGGCTGTTGATGACCGGGGCGCTGGCGAGGTCTGACGATTGAGTGGGGAAGGGGGGCGGTTCACAGTGGCCGAATCGGGCGGCCCGCCGCGCGTGGCGGGGCCCGACAGGTCGAAACGGCGCGGATCGGCGCCGACGGGAGGGTGACGGTGGCGGACACGATGGCGGACGACGTCGGTTTCGTGCACCTGCGCGTGCATTCGGCCTATTCGCTGCTCGAGGGGGCCTTGCCGCTCGGCAAGATCCTGAAGCTCGCCGACGCGGACGGCCAGCCCGCCATCGCGGTCACCGACACCGGCAACCTGTTCGGCGCCCTGGAATTCTCCGAGAAGGCGGCCGAGAAGGGCATCCAGCCGATCGTCGGCTGCGAGCTCGCCCTCGACTTCGCCGACGAGCCGCTCGATCGCCGCCGCCCCGGCCTCGGCCCGACGCTGCCGTCCATCGTGCTCCTCGCCGGCACACAGGCCGGCTTCGACAACCTCGTCCTCCTCGTCTCCAAGTCCTTCATGGAGACCGAGCCCGGCGCCCGCGCCCATGTGTCGGTCGACGCGCTGAAGGGTCTGACCGGCGGGCTGATCGCGCTCACCGGCGGCCCCGGCGGCCCGGTCGACCAGGCGCTCCGGCGCGGCGACCGCGACTGCGCCGCCGCCCGCCTCACCCTGCTGGAGGAGCTGTTCGGCGACCGGCTCTACATGGAGCTGCAGCGCCACGGCACCGACGAGGAGCGGATGGTCGAGCCGGACCTCCTCGACTTCGCCTACGACCGCGGCATTCCGCTCGTCGCCACCAACGAGTGCTTCTTCCCCGCCCGCGACGACTACGAGGCCCACGACGCCCTGATCGCCATCGCGGAAGGCCGCGTGCTCGCCGACGACGACCGCCGCCGGCTCACTCCGGAGCACTATTTCAAGACCCGCCGCGAGATGCGCGAGGTCTTCGCCGACCTGCCGGAGGCCGTGGACAACACGGTCGAGATCGCCATGCGCTGCGCCTACCGGCCGAAGAAGCGCAAGCCCATCCTGCCGCGCTTCGCCGGGGCCGACGTCGCCGACGTGGCCGAGGCCGAGCGCGCCGAGGCGGCGGAACTCGCCCGCCAGGCGTGGGAGGGCCTCGACGCGCGCCTCAAGGTGCACGGCTGCGCCCCCGGCACCACGGAGGACGACTACCGCCAGCGGCTCGATTTCGAGCTCGGCATCATCACCAAGATGAAGTTCCCCGGCTACTTCCTCATCGTGGCCGACTTCATCAAGTGGGCGAAGGCGCACCGCATCCCGGTCGGGCCGGGTCGCGGCTCGGGCGCGGGCTCGCTCGTCGCCTTCGCGCTCACCATCACGGACCTCGATCCGATGCGGTTCGCGCTCCTGTTCGAGCGCTTCCTCAACCCGGAACGCGTGTCGATGCCTGACTTCGACATCGACTTCTGCCAGGACCGGCGCGAGGAGGTGATCCGCTACGTCCAGGAGAAGTACGGCCGCGAGCAGGTCGCCCAGATCATCACCTTCGGCACCCTGCAGGCCCGCGCGGTGCTGCGCGACGTCGGCCGCGTGCTCCAAATGCCCTACGGCCAGGTGGACAAGCTCTGCAAGCTGGTGCCGCAGAACCCCGCCAACCCGGTCACGCTCGCCCAGGCCCTCACCGACGAGCCGCGCCTGCGCGAGGCCCGGCGCGACGAGCCCATCGTCGACCGTCTGCTCGACATGTCGCTGCGCCTGGAGGGCCTCTACCGCCACGCCTCCACCCACGCCGCCGGCATCGTGATCGGCGACCGGCCGCTCGACCGGCTGGTGCCGGTCTACCGCGACCCGCGCTCCGACATGCCGGTCACCCAGTACAACATGAAGTGGGTGGAGAGCGCCGGCCTCGTCAAGTTCGACTTCCTCGGCCTCAAGACCCTGACCGTGCTCGAAAAGGCGCTCCGGCTGATCGAGCGCAAGGGCGTCACCATCGACCTCTCGGCCCTGCCGCTCGACGACGAGGCCACCTACGCCATGCTGGCGCGCTCCGAGACCGTCGGCGTGTTCCAGCTGGAATCCATGGGCATGCGCAAGGCCATCTCGGAGATCAAGCCGGACCGGTTCGAGGACATCATCGCCCTCGTGGCCCTCTACCGGCCGGGTCCGATGGCCAACATCCCCGTCTACGGCGCGCGCAAGTACGGCCTTGAGGAGCCCGACTACCTGCACCCCAGCCTCGAACCGGTGCTGAAGGAGACCTACGGCATCATCGTCTACCAAGAGCAGGTGATGCAGATCGCCCAGATCCTGTCGGGCTATTCCCTCGGCGAGGCCGATCTTCTGCGCCGCGCCATGGGCAAGAAGATCAAGGCCGAGATGGACGCGCAGCGCGTCCGCTTCGTCTCCGGCGCGGTGGAGCGCGGGATCGACAAGGCCCAGGCCGACATGATCTTCGACCTCCTGGCGAAGTTCGCCGACTACGGCTTCAACAAGAGCCACGCGGCCGCCTACGCGCTCGTCGCCTACCAGACGGCCTACCTGAAAGCCAACCACCCGGTCGAATTCCTCGCCGCGTCCATGACGCTCGACATGGCGAACACCGACAAGATCAACGACTTCCGGCGCGACGCCATCCGCCTCGGCATCAAGGTCCAGCCGCCTTCGGTGGTCGAATCCGATGTGGAGTTCGAGGTCAAGGACGGCCGCATCCTCTACGCGCTCGCCGCCGTGAAGGGCGTCGGCCGGCAGGCGGTCGAGCACATCGTGGACGTGCGCGGCGACCGCCCGTTCAAGTCGCTCGCCGACTTCGCCGACCGCATCCAGCCCAAGGCGCTCAACAAGCGGGTCCTCGAAAACCTCGTCGCCGCCGGCGCCTTCGACGCCCTGGAGAAGAGCCGCGCCCGCATCGTGGAGGGCCTCGACATCATCCTGGCGGTCGCCGCCCGGCGCGTCGGCCAGGAGGCGACCGGCCAGAACGACATGTTCGGCGGCGGCGGCGAGCCGGAGCCCGTCCGTCTGCCGGCCGTGGCCGACTGGCTGCCCGAGGAGCGCCTCCAGCGCGAGCACGGCGCCATCGGCTTCTACCTTTCCGCCCATCCGCTCGACGCCTACCAGGCCATCCTCGGCCGCCTGCGCGTCCAGAGCTGGGGCGAGTTCTCGGCCGCGGTGAAGCGCGGTGCCACCGCCGGCCGCCTCGCCGGCACCGTGGTGGCCCGCCAGGAGCGCAAGACCAAGACCGGCAACAAGATGGGCATCCTCGGCATCTCGGACCCGACCGGCCAGTACGAGGCGGTCATCTTCTCCGAG
Source organism: Chthonobacter rhizosphaerae (assembly GCF_013839525.1). Lineage (GTDB taxonomy): Bacteria > Pseudomonadota > Alphaproteobacteria > Rhizobiales > Pleomorphomonadaceae > Chthonobacter > Chthonobacter rhizosphaerae. Next base: position 617 of record NZ_JACDIS010000006.1, on the reverse strand, counting down.
GGGCTCAACCACTACCGGGACCTCCTGGAGCCCGGCCATTCGGTCATCCTGCTGGTCTCCGCCGAGGACAAGCCGGAGGGCATCTCGGTCCGCATCGAGACGGTGGAGCCGCTCGACCAGGCCGCCGGCAAGCTGAAGAACGCGCTCCGCGTCTTCCTTCGCGACGAGCAGCCGCTGGAAGCCATCGCCAAGCGCCTGGAGCCGACGGGCGAGGGCGACGTGTCGCTCATCGTGGTGTCCGGCGGCGGCAAGGGCGAGGTCGAGGTCAAGCTCCCCGGCCGCTACAAGGTCTCCCCCCAGATCGCCGGCGCGCTGCGCGCCGTCCCGGGCGTGGTGGAGGTCGAACTGGTGGCCTGACGACAGCCGGCATCACGGCCGCAGCCCCCCTGCACAACCGCGGCCGCCTCCGCACAACCGCGGCCGCCCCCGCACAACGCTCCCCCCTCTCCCCTTGAGGGAGAGGGCCGGGGAGAGGGGTGAACCACCACGCCTTTCATCGACGCACCCCACCCCCTCTCCCCTTGAGGGAGAGGGCCGGGGAGAGGTGTGAACCACCACGCCTCCCATCGACGCACCCCACCCCCTCTCCCCTTGAGGGAGAGGGCCGGGGAGAGGTG
>NZ_JACDIS010000005.1 GCF_013839525.1 Chthonobacter rhizosphaerae | reverse complement strand
GGCAAAGGCGGCAACTCGATTGTAAGACCCCATGTAGCCCAGCGCGACTAGGTCAGCATGCAGTTGCTTCACTGACCGTCGCTGCTTGCGCGACTTCGCCATCTCAGCGCGCAGCCACGCCGCAAGCTTGTCCGCAAATGGGTCGAGCCTGCTTGGTCGCTCCGGCACCGCGAACTTCGGCTCAATAATGCCGGCCTTCAAATACTTCCTGATCGTGTTCCGCGACAAACCCGTCCGGCTGGCAATCTCCCGGATCGGCAGCTGCTCCCGCAAGGCCATCCGGCGGATAACATTCAAAAGTCCCATGTGGATCACTCCAGTGCCCCCGCCGCTCGCCGCGTTCGGGGAAGGCTCACATGGGTCAAATCTCACTGGAAATTACGCGCTCTCCCGGGTCAGTTCTGAGCGGAAATCAACACTCTAGCTCCTTCATGCGCTTGATCTGGTCGGTCTTCAGCCCACCGTACTCCTGCCGCCAGCGGTAGTACGTGACATCGGTTACGCCGATCGCGCGCACCGCGTCCGCGACCGCTGTGCCTTGCGCGGTCATCACATCAACCTGCCGCAGCTTGGCAATGATCTCCTCAGGCTTGTGCCTCTTTCCCATCTGATCCGCCCTCCTTGGCTCCAAGAGCCTTGTTACAGGGCGGACCACTTCAATGGGGGCGGATCATCTAGCCGCTTTCTTTCCCGATCAGCTAATGTCCTGGTAGACCATAACGGCACGCGTCAAACGCTCGTGCATATCGATGGGAAGCCTCGTCCTTCGGGACGAGACTTTTTCTCGTGACGGTGAGCGAGACAAATGCAGGGAGTTGAATATCTCCCGGCAATCGGATTTCCGACATCGCAGCCCTCAATGTCGTTTGGGTGCTGGTACGTCGTCCAGCCGCAAGGACGTCGTGCTTGAGCGCGAGGCGGTGCGTCTCCTCCTTGAGAAACAGGTGGACGGCATCATCGTTGCGCCAGCGGACACGGCCCGGCTGCTACTATGTCTACGGCTTCCATGTCCGCAAGTACGGGTGCATCTTTAACCGCGCCCATCCTCCAGGTCGCCGTTTGAAGACTTATCGGTGACTGCTCCAGATTGTGCCCGGATATCGCCCGGGCGACGGGCGGAGAACGGCCCAACTGCCTTCCCAGGGATCGATCCTACCGTCCACTTGCCGACGCCGTCTCGCCTTTGAACCAATCGAGGATCTCCGACCCGGTCCAGTGAACCACACCCTCATGGCCGAGGATGTGGTCATAGAGCATCTCCAGATACTTGATCCGGTGGGGCGCGCCGGTGAGGTAGGGGTGGATCGAGATCGCCATGACGCGAGGCTGATCCGCGCCGTCCAGGTAGAGGCGGTCGAACTGGTCGACCCCGCGCCGGTAGATCTCGTCCGAGCGGTGCCCCTGGACGGCGGTCATTACCACGTCGTTGATCTCCACCGTGTACGGCACGGAAACGATCGGCCCGGAGGCGGTCGAGAGGGTGACCGGCTGGTCGTCCAGGCACCAGTCGCAGACGTATTCGATGCCCGCCGCGGCCAGGTGGTCGAGGGTGTCCATCGTTTCGGTGAGGCCCGGCGATTCCCAGCCGCGCGGCGCCTTGCCGGTCAGTTGGCGGATCGCCTCGATGGTGTCGCGGATGGCGCCCGGCTGGTCCTCCACCCGGTGCATCGGCCGCTGCACGAAGCCGTGCCCGATGAAATCCCAGCCCGCTGAGTGGGCTGCCTCGCAAGCGGCCGCATAGACCCGGCAGGCCGACCCGTTGACGGCGAAGCTCGCCTTGAGGCCGCGGGCGCCGAGCACCTCCAGGAACCGCCAGAAGCCGACCCGCATGCCGTACTCGTGCCACGCCCAGTTGGGGATGTCGGGCAGGAGCGGCTGGCCCATGGGCGGCGGCAGGACGGCCCGGGGCATCGGCCCGTCGGGCGACCAGGTCTCCACGTTGACGATGGTCCAGACCGCCACGCGCGCGTCGTTCGGCAGGCGGAGTGGCGGTCGCCGGGTGATCGGCACGAAAGGAAGTCGTCCCCGAATCCGGTCCGGGTCGATGTTGATATCTGCCATGATAATTGCACCTTCAAATCTATTGTTGGCTTCGACGGCCTGGCCGGCCGGCACCTGCTCAGGCTCGCCTTGCGGGAATTCAGCCTCGATGCCCGGCGACACCACGCAACTGGGCATCAGCCGTGGGCCGAGAACGCGTCCGCTATCGCCTGCCGGTCCGCGCCACCGAAAAGGAGCACGGCAAGGAGCAGGCGCGCCTTGTGGGGCGAAAGCCCGCCGGACGAGATCAGCCCCCTGGCGAGGAGGTCCATCTCCGATCCGGGGAAGCCATAGGTGTGCCGGAAGACCGACCCGCCCGGCACTCGCGTCGCTAGCACCACCGGCATGCGGCTGCACGCCGCCTGAAGCGGATCGACGAGCGCGGCCGGAACGTGGCCCGCGCCCATGGCTTCCAGCACGAGCCCCTGATAGCCGAGGTCCGGGAGGGCCCGGATCAAGCGGCCGTCGTCGCCGAGCGTCACCTTCGCAATCGCCACAGGGGGCAGGTCCGTCGCGTCCGGGGGGATCGGCGGAGCCTTCGGGCGCCTCGGCGACAGGGAAATGCGGGCCTCGCCCTCCATCACGTGGCCGAGAGGGCCGAAGCCTGGCGACGCGAACGCCGAGGGCAGGCCCGTATGGGTCTTCTCCACCAGCCGGGCCGCATGGATCTCGTCGTTGAGGACCACCAGCACGCCCTGCCCGCGCGCGGCGGGCGCGGCGGCGACGAGGGTAGCGGCTAGGAGATTGGCGTGGCCGTCCGCGCCGGGAGCGCCGGCGCCGCGCATAGCGCCGGTCACCACCAGCGGCTTGTCAGCGGTCCAGGCGAGGTCGAGGAGGAAGCTGGTCTCGTCGATGGTGTCGGTTCCCTGCACCACGACGACCCCCGCGGCGCCAGTCTCCACTGCCGCGGCGGCAAGCGCCCGCACCTCGGCGATCTGCGGAAACGTCAGGGAGGCGCCGGGTACGAGGAAGGGCGTGGCAACGGAGATGTCGGCGGCGCCGGCGAGAGCCGGGACCGCCGCCACCAGGTCGGCCCCGGTGAGCGACGGCGCGATCCCGCCGGTCGCCTGGGGCGCCATGGTGATCGTGCCCCCGAGAACGATGATGTGGACGGTCGGATGCATGCGTGTCCCGCGGAGTTCCTGGTGGTGGACGCGCCCGTCCGTTTCGGGCGAAGGGCGCGTCCGTTCAGCGGTTGTCGTCGGAGCGCCAGAAGATCAGCTTGCGGTCCAGCCATTCCAGCAGGAAGTAGCCGCCGGCCCCGATGAAGGCGAGCACGACCACCACGGCGAAGACCCGGTCGATGCGGAGCTGGTGATTGTAGAGCTCCACCAGGTAGCCGAGGCCCTCCGAGGCGCCCACGAACTCGCCGACAATGGCGCCGATCACCGCGAAGGTGAGAGCGGCTTTCACGCCCGCGAAGATGACCGGCAAGGCGTGCGGCAGCGACACCTTGCGGAAGGTCTGCATCGGCGTCGCCTTCAGCGAGCGCATCAGCTTGCGGGCGTCGTCCGGCACGCTCTCCAGGCCCACCATGGTGTTGATGAGGACCGGGAAGAAGGAGATGACCACCGCCATCACGACCTTGGAGCTCTGCCCGAACCCGAACCAGGCGATGAAGAGCGGCGCGAACACGATCTTCGGGATCGCCTGGAAGCCGACCACGAACGGATAGGCGATGCGCTTGGCGGTCGGCCAGACGGCGAGCGCCGTTCCGAGCATCAGGCCGATCGCGGTGCCGAGGACGAAGCCGACGAGGATTTCCGTCAGCGTCACGCTGAAGTGGCGCAGGAAGAAGTCCGTCTGCACCAGCGACCAGAGCGCGGCGGCCACTTGCGAGAAGGCCGGCAGGATGATGGGCGACACAAGCCCGGCCCGCGGCGCGATCTCCCAGGCGGCGATGATGACGGCGACGATCGCCAGCGAATAGAGCCGGTAGCGGAGCCGCTCGGCCCGCTCCGGGTCCCGCGCGGCCAAGGCGGGCGGGGCTGAATCAGTGATCGCCATGGGTGTTTCCCAGAATGCCGCGGACCTTGAAGATGAGGTCCGAGAAGGATTGCTTCTGCATGGTGTCGATCGTGCGCGGGCGCTCCAGGTCGATGTCCACGATGCCGGAGACCTTGCCGGGCCGCGGCGTCATCACCACCACCCGGTCCGACATGAAGACGGCCTCGGTGATGTTGTGCGTCACGAAGAGCACCGTGATGCCGGCCGCCTGGGTGATGCGCATCAGCTCCAGGTTCATGGCTTCCCGGGTGAACTCGTCGAGCGCGCCGAACGGCTCGTCCATCAGCAGAACGTCCGGCTCGTAGGTCAGCACGCGGGCCAGCGCTACGCGCTGCTGCATGCCGCCGGAAAGCTGGCGCGGGTAGGCGTCGACGAAGGCGCCGAGGCCGACGGCATCGATCACCGCGCGCGCTTTGTCGCGGATGTCGGCCTCCTTGAGGCCGAACACCTCGGCCGGCATCAGGACGTTTTTCTCCACGGTCCGCCACGGCAGGAGGACCGGCGTCTGAAACATGAAGCCGACCTGCCGCGACGGCTCGGTCACCGGCTGGCCGTTGACGTGGGCCACGCCGCCGGAGGCCGGCAGGAGGCCGGCCACCATGTTGAGGAAGGTGGACTTGCCGCAGCCGCTCGGCCCCACGAAGGCGATGAACTCGCCCTTGCGGATCTCAAGGTCCACGTCTCGGAGGGCGACCACGTCGCTGCCGCCGAGCTTGAACGTCTTCGACAGACCCTTCGCGGTGACGATGGGTGCGCCGAGACCGGCCGGCCGGGGCGTCGCGCCCCGGCCCCGCATCGGAATGGAAGCCGTCATGGTCATTCGGCCACCACGGCGGCCTTGTCGAACCCGTTGGCCTTCTCGATGAGCGAGGAGTCGAGCGCGGCGCCGAGGTCCACGTCGGCCGCAAGGCCGCCCTCCTCCTCGGTGCCCTGGCGCAGGAAGTCGTGGTAGGCCTGGAAGCCGGCGGTGTAGTGGGTGCCGAGCGGCTGGTCGGCCAGCGCCTGCGGCGGCGTCTTCAGGATGTGCGCCGCCTCCCAATTGGCCTTGGCGAGCGCCCCGTCCTCGAACTCCTCCGGACGGATTTTCGTCGCCATTTCGAAGGCCTTCTCGTCATGGGCGGCCGCGTAGGCGACCCCCTTGGCGACGGCGCGGAGGAACCCCTCGTACTTGGCGGGGTCGGCCTGAAGCGCCTCGGCCGTCACCACCACGCCGTTGGCGGGGAAGTCCTGCGCCTGCTGGGGCAGGATGGTGGTCATCTCGATGCCGCGGGCGCGGATGGCCGCAAGGTCGAAGAGGCTCGACGAATAAGCGTCTACCTGGCCGCTCTGGAGCGCGTCCACCGTGAGGGCGGAGCCGTCGCCGACCGGCAGCAGCTGCACATCCGAGCCCTCGGCGAGACCGGCCTCGGCCAGCACCGCGCGCACCAGCGGCACCTCGCCGCCAGAGAGATCCGAAACGCCGACCTTCTTGCCCTTGAGGTCCGCGATCGTCTTGATGCCGGATGAGCTGGTGGCCGCCAGCGTGAAGATGTTGGCGTACTGGTAGGAATAGATCCACTTCAGGTCGTAGCCCTGGGCCACGGCGTTGAGGAAGGCGCTCGGGGCCGGCAAGGCCGCGTCGGCATTGCCGGCAATCACCTGCTGGACGGCGGCGCTCGACCCTCCGGCGTCCTGGAACTCCACGTCCAGGCCTTCCGCTTCGAAGTAGCCGAGTTCGTCGGCGATGTAGAACGGGTGGTACTGGTTGACGCTCTCCACCGGGAACATGAACCGAAACGACTTCAGCTCCTGGGCAAGAGCCGTGCCCGACATGAACACCACCGTCGCGGCGCAGGCCACGCCGATGGACCGCGCATAGGCTGAATTGAGCTTCGTCATCTGTCTGTTCCCATCTCGTCTGGTGTGGCTGCCGGACTGCTTCTCCTCGGGATCGAGGGGCGCCGATCAATCTCGTTGTACCTCCAGGACTAATATATTAGATTCTAGATATCAAGGCGGGTTGACGCGATTGTATGCACGACCCACTCGTGGGCAGATGGCGCGAACGGCCGGTGCGGATAGGGGTCGCACAGGGGCCGAGGGCTCGCGCAAGAGGCGGAGGGGGAGACGAGAATGGATCTGACGGAAGCGGAACGCTCGGCTGTCCGGTCGGTCAGCCGCAAGGATGCCGTCCTCGCCGTGCTGCGGGCAGGGATCATCGATGGCCGCCTGGGACCGGGGGCCCGTCTCGACCAGAACGAGATCGCCCAGTCGCTCGGCGTCAGCCGCATGCCGGTGCGCGAGGCCCTAAAGCAGCTGGAGACCGAAGGCCTCGTGGTGGTCTACCCCTACCGAGGTGTAGAGGTCGCCCGGCTGGACCCGGAGGCCATCACCGAACTCTTCGGCATCCGCATCGCGCTGGAACGGCTGGCCGTGTCCCGCGCTGCCGTCAACCTGACCGCGCCGCACCTGAAGGCCATGCAGGCGATCCTCAAGAAGATGGACCGCAGCGTGACCCTCGGCGGGGTCGACGACCCCTGGATGCGGCAGAACCGGGAGTTCCACACCATCATCAACGAGGCGAGCGACTGGCCGCGCCTCGTGGAGACCATCGACCAGTTTCGCAGCAATGTGGAGCGCTACGTGCGCTACTACCTGCGCACCCGCGGCCGCGAGCAGTCCCAGCTGGAGCACTGGCAGCTTTACGAGGCCTGCGCCAGGCGGGATTCGGCCGCCGCCGCGGCCATGATCGAGCAGCACCTCCAGAACACCGCGGACGCGCTGATCGGAGCCATCGGCGCCGGCGAGGCCGCGCCCGCCCTGAAGCCCTCCGCGGCGACGGACTGACCCGTCCGGCCGCGCCCCGTCCCCTATCAGTCAAAGGCATGTCGTGACCTTCCCAGCAGCAGCTCCCCAGACGCCCGTCCGTCGGATCGACATCCACGCCCATTACTATCCCGAGCGCTTCATTGATCTCATGGAATCGGAAGGCTGCCGCTGCGGGGCATGCGTGCGCCGCGATGCCCGTGGCCCAGTGATCGACGCCGGGCCGTTGCACGCGGGCCCGCTCGCCCGCCGCTTCATCGACATCGACCTCCGCGTCGCCGACATGGACGCCCAGGGCGTCGACATGCAGGCGCTCTCGCTCACCCAGCCCATGGTCTACTGGGCCGACGCCCCGCTCGCCCGGCGCCTGTCGGCGGTGTTCAACGATGAACTGGTCGCCGCCCACGAGCGCTACCCGAACCGCCTCGTCGGCCTGGCCATGCTCCCCGTCCACCACGCCGACGAGGCCCTCGCCGAGCTGGAGCGCGTGCGGCAGGCACCGGGCATCCGGGGCGTCTACATGGGCACCGCGATCGGCGACATGGACCTGTCCGACGAGCGGCTCTTCCCGGTCTTTGCGGCCATTGAGGACAGCGGCCTGCCGATCTTCCTGCACCCTTTGAAAGTGCTCGGCATGGAGGACCGATTGAAGCCCTATTTCCTGGCGAACCTGCTCGGCAATCCGTTCGACACCGCGGTGGCGGCGGCCAAGCTGATGGCCGGCGGCGTCCTCGACCGGTTCCCCCGCCTATCCTTCGTGCTGCCGCACGGCGGCGGCGCCCTCCCCTTCCTGGTCGGACGGCTGCAACACGGCTGGCGTGTCCGCCCGGAACTCGCCCACATGGCCGCCGGCCCGGAGAGCTACCTCCGCCGCTTCTTCTACGACACCATCACCCACTCGGACACGGCGTTGGAGTATCTGATCGACCTGGTCGGTCCGGACCGCGTCCTCCTCGGCAGCGACTACTGCTTCGACATGGGCCTGGAGCGCCCGGTCGAGGCGGTCGGCCGCCAGGAAGCGTTGGCGCCGGAACAGCGGGAAGGCATCCTCGGCGGCAACGCCGCGCAGCTGCTCCGGCTACACCCCTGACCGGGGCTTGCGGAGTGGTCCGAACCCCAATATTGGAGCGCCGGAGGTTAGGGTTTCCTGCCTTCCTCACGGTGGCGGGCTGGCTGCGCCACCGGGGTTCCGCAATGAGATCGGGACCTTGTTCCCGATCGCCCCGTGCGGGCGTTCCTCGTTGTAGTAGCTGCGCCAAGCCACCAAATTCTCGCGTGCGTCTGCAAGGGTCATGACCCACTGCGCGTTCATGCACTCGCTCCGGATCGGCTGTTGAAGGCTTCGGCGATGGCGTTGTCGGTCGGCTTCCCGGGCCGGGAGAAGTCCAGGGTGACGCCGTGGGCATAGGCCCACAGGTCGAGGTCGCGCGAGACGAACTCCGACCCCTGGTCGACGCGGATCGTCTTCGGATAACCTACCCGCCGGCAGGCTTCGTCGAGCGTCCGGACCACGTCCTCGCCGCGGTAGGTCAGGCATGCGTCCAGCACCGGCGAGAAGCGCGAGTAGATGTCGACGACGGCCAGCACCCGGATCTTGTGGCCGGTGGCGAGCTGGTCGTGGAGGGAGCCGAAGGCGGGCGCGCTTCCATGGCCCAGACGTCGTTGGGACGGACTGCTGGCCTCCGGTCGTCGCGGAGCTTGGCTCTGACTCGCCGCTTCGGGACCTTGTTCCGGAGCTGCAGGCCTAAATCCCTGTAGAGCTTGTACGTTCTCTTGTGGTTCACCTGCCATCCCTCGCGCTGGAGCAGGACCTGCACGCGCCTATACCCGTAGCGGACGCGCGTGTCACAGATCTCCCGGATGCGAGCCTTCAGGCGGGCCTGGTGGGGCCGACGCGAGCGGTAATGAAAGGTCGACGTGTCGAGTTCGAGGACCCGGCAGGCTCGCCGGATCGACACGCCCCATTCACCCCGCACCGTGTCGACAAGCTTGCGCTTGCGACTAGGCCTCAGATTTAGTGGGATGGTCCGCCCCGCCCCGTCCTCCCGTCGCACCCTGCACCCGCGGGGGCAAACCGGAGGAGCTGATCATGATGCGCAACAAGTCTCGTGGTGCCGCGGTCTACGGCATCGACCTTGGGAAGAACCTGTTCCACGTCGTTGGTACCGACACGGAAGGGCGCCCCGTTCAGAAACTGAAGTTCCGCCGCGACACGCTGCTGACCTTCTACCCGACCCACAATGCGCTTCGTCGAGGTGAAGACGCCGGAGCAATCGGACCTGCAGGCCCTTCACCGAATTCGGGATCAGCTGGTCGGTAGCCGAACGCGACTGATCTGCCAGATGCGTGCCTTCTGCCTGGAGTCCGGTGATGCGATCCACCAGGGCGTAGTCAAGTTCAAAGCCGATCTGCCCGGCGCTATCGCCAACAATGAGAATGACCTCACGCCGGTGATGCGCCGACCGCTATCCGACCTCTTCGAAGACCGCGAACGACTGCTCGGCGACAAGGCGTTGCAAGTCGAGACGCAAGCAACCTCATATGGGTAGAAAAACGCGTACTTCCCTCTGTGGATTAGAAGCAGGCAGGCGGCTCCCGATCCGACTCCTGAGGCCGCTAATACATGCCGCCAATAGCGTGTGTAGTGGTCCGGGAAGACCGGACCCTTCGCCCCCAGGCGAGCCCCTGCGTCAGAGCATCGACTTGATCGTCATACCGGCCTGGAAACGCCAACAGCTCCGCCTCGAATGCTTCGAGCCAACCCGCTCGCGTCGGAAGCAGAACTGAGCCGGCGGCAAAAAGATCAGACTGCGCGATGAGCCTTGCCCGTTTGTCGGTGTCCGGACGATAGCTCGTCACGCTCAAATGCTGCTCGCGGAGGCTCTGGATCAAACCCTTGCTGATTGGTGACTCCTCAATCAGCAACGTTCCTGCGCCGTAGTTCGCTTTGAGTTCTAGCACCGCTCTGGCGGCTTGCAATAGCCCACATCGTACGAAGGCGCGGCTGGTTCCGCCCTTGCTGAAGAGGTGGTGCTGCGCGCCGTCTGGGCAGGCCGGAGAGATTTTGGTGTTTTCGACATTAGAGACCTCCTCAGGCAGAGGCCCGCGGCCGCTTGGCCCGGGCTGAGATGGAGGATGAGGCCGACTTTGGTAAGCCGCACTTGCGCGGGCTCGGTTTCACGGAGACATGTTTTGCCGTGCGCAGCGCTCTCTCATGCTCGTTGAAGGTCTCGCCTGGCTCGCCGTGGACGGCGTCCTTGCCCGTAAAGGCTTGCCAGCGGCGGACTGCGGCATCGATGTAGCGGGGCTCGATCTCAAGCCCGTACCCCACCCGCCCGACCCGCTCGGCTGCGAGGATCGTAGTGCCCGAGCCGCAGAAGCTGTCGAGCACCACAGCGCCTCGTGTGGTGCAGTCCTTGATAGCGTCCGCCACCATCGCAACGGGCTTCACGGTCGGGTGCACCGTGAGTTCGTCGGTGGGGCCCGTGCGGAAGGTATTCACACCGGCATAGCGCCAAACGTTCGAGCGCGACCGCCCATAGCGGCCAAGCTCGACGTTGTTGACGTGAGGAGCATCGCCGACCCGAAAAACGAAGATGAGCTCATGCTGGGAGCGGTAGAACGAGCCCTGGCCCGCATTGGATTTCGCCCAGACCGCCAGGTTGAGGAGCGCGCCGTAAGCTACCTCGCCGGCCGCGAGGAGTTCTCCTAGGTGCCTCCAGTCCATGCACACGAAGTGCACGGCTCCTATTTGCGAAACAGAGGCACAAGCTGTCAGGGCTTCCATCAGGAAGGCGGTAAATCCCTCCTTCGTGAGCTCACCGGACGCGACCGCAAACTCCTGGTGCTTGGTGCGCCCGCGTCCGACGATGCTTGCCACTCGAACATTGTAGGGCGGGTCGAGGAACGCCAGCGTGGCTTTCTGGCCATCCATAAGGCGCGCCAGGTCCTCAGGACTCCGCACATCACCGCACAGGAGGCGATGCTTGCTGAGAAGCCAGAGGTCACCAGGGCGGCTAATCGGGCGCTGGTCGGAAGAGGTCGAGGGTACCGCGTCGGCGGGATCGGCAGCGTGCTCCTCATGATCAGAGAGGATGCCGTCGACCTCCGGGGGCGCGAACCCGGTCAGGGAAAGCTCAAGACTCTCAAGCTCCAGCAGGCCCTGCAGTTCCGGCAGTTCAAGCGCCAGAATCTCGCGATCCCAACCGGCCTGCTCGGCCAACTTGTTGTCGGCGAGCCTGTAGGCGCGCTTCTTTGCATCCGAGAGGCCCGGCACGACAACAACCGGGACCTCCTTCAGCCCCAGAAGCTTTGCTGCGGCAAGGCGGCTGTGGCCGGCAAGCAGCACGTTGGCCTCGTCGATCAGAAGGGGGGGCGTTGAAACCAAACTGACGGATGCTCCCTGCGATCTCTTCAATCTGCTTCTTGGAGTGGGTGCGAGCGTTGCGCGGGTGGACCTGTACGGCGCTCGTGCGCCATTGCTCATAGCGATTGGTCATGACGACCTCACTCAGGTTAGGCCGGACACGAGCGCTCGTGCTCGCACCTGGCGATTCATAGGATCAGGGAGAGTTGAGGTCAGACCGGATCGCGAGAGGTACCGCGCATTACCTGGCACTTCGCGCTGACCGTTTCAGGGTCCATCTCGTGGACGCTTAACGGCCGCGGCCTACGAACTCGTCGCGGGCCGGTCCCGCGCGGCTCGCGCGCAGGTCTGACATTAGGCTGGCCACCAGAGTCACTGCCTCGCAGGCGCCCGGCGTCGGACGTTGTCCAACAAGAAGGCGCATCAGGTCATGAGCCCTCGGCCCAGATCTGATGATGAGTTCCACCGGCTGCACGACTTGGAGCAGACGATGAGATAAGAGCCTGCTCTAGGCTCTCGACCGGAGAACTTGCTCTGGTACCCGGTAACATGAACTTAAGCACACAGCCTTAGTTCCGTTGCCGTTACCTTTATCGCACCAAACGTTACGCGACTTCCATATCTTTCGTCAAGTGTCCCTGTTCCCGCTGATCCAACTCGAGCTGCACTAAATCCAATTCCCTGCTACTGCAATCTGGGAATTCACAACTTATGTTTCTGAAAAGTTTTATAGATCGGGTGCCAGGGAATGGGCCAATCCCTGCTTTTCCCACGAGATTCCCTATTCTTTCCCGTTAAACAGGGATGAGGCCATCAGAGACGGGTTCGCGCCCGACTGCCTGCACCACCACCGGCTCCGGTCCTGCGAACGGTTCCGCCCTGGACGGCTGGCCCTCGCTTTCCATCTCTTCTTTCGAAACCGTCGTCGTCGGAGGAGAGACCGGTCCATGCCGCACGCCATGCTGGCCTTCGTGCTCGTCGTCCTGGCGGCCGCCCCGGCGCGGGCGGACGAGGCGGTGTGGGCGGCGTTGCGGGAACCGGGGGCGCACGCCCTGATGCGGCACGCCCGGGCGCCCGGGACCGGCGACCCGGCCGGCTTCCGGCTCGGCGACTGCGCCACCCAGCGCAACCTCGACGAGACCGGGCGCGCGCAGGCGAGCCGCATCGGCCGGGCGATCCGCCAAGCGGGCGTCGAGGTCACCAGGGTGCTGACCAGCGGCTGGTGCCGGGCGCGCGAGACGGCCGAGCGGCTCGCGGTCGGCCCCGTCGAGCACGAGCCCGCCCTCGACTCCTTCTTCGGCAACCGCGGCCGCTCCGGCCTGGCGACCGAGGCCCTCGAGGCGCGGCTCGCGGACCTCGGCGACGAGAAGGCCGTGCTCGTCACCCATCAGGTCAACATCACGGCGCTGACCGGCATCTTCCCCGCTTCCGGTGAACTCATCGTGATTTCACGGACGGCCGCAGGCGAGGTGAAGGTGCTGGGACGGGTCCTGATCGACTGAGGACCGCCCGGCGGTCCCAACCTCACGAGGCTCATCATGCGCGCGTCCCTTCCCGCCGCCGCCCTGATCTTCGCTCTTTCGGCCGGCATCGGCTTCGCCCACCACGGGTGGCGATGGGCCGAGGACGGAAACTTCGAACTCACCGGCACGATCCGCGAGGCCCGTCTCGGCAATCCGCACGGCCTTCTGACCGTGGACGCGAACGGCGAGGCCTGGACCGTGGAGGTCGGCCAGCCCTGGCGGAACGAGCAGGCCGGCCTCACGGACGACAAGCTGAAGCCGGGCGTCGAGCTGACCGCCAGCGGCCACCGCTCCAGCGACCCGGCGCAACGGCTGATGAAAGCCGAGCGCATCACCATCGACGGTACGGTCCACAACCTCTACCCGGACCGGGACTGACCCGTGGACGCTCTGCTGGCGGCCCTGGAGGCTACGGCGGTCGCCCGCTTCCTGAAGGTCTCCTGGTGGGCCTATCCGCTCGTCAACGTGGTCCACGTGCTCGGCCTCGCGGCCCTGTTCGGCGCGATCCTGGTGCTGGACCTCCGCCGCCTCGGCGCGTGGGGCCGCATCGACGAGGCCGCCCTGGCGGGGCCCGCCGTGCGGGTGGCGGCGTCGGGAGTGGCCGTGGCGGCCGTGTCCGGCGTGCTGCTCTTCAGCGTGCAGGCCGCCCAGTATGCCGCCATGACGGTGTTCCAGGTGAAACTGGCCGCGGTGGCCGTCGGCCTCCTCAACGCCGGCGCCGCGCATCTCATGGAGGTCGGCCGACGGCGGCCGGCTGTGCCGGCGGCGGTCTCCGTCCTGGCCTGGACGGTCGCGATCGTCGCGGGCCGCCTGATCGGCTACTGGGAAAGTTGACCGGAACGGGCTGGCGTTTCGCGGCCCGCCGCCGTTCAATGCCGCCGGACGCGCCCGCCGGCGCCCCGTCGATCCCGCGAGACCGCCATGGACACCTCCCCCGCCGACCGGCCGAACCGGCTGCCCTGGCCGCCCATGATCCTCCTCGGCACCCTGTTCGCCGGCGTGACCCTGGAGGCCCTGGCGCCGACGAGCCTTCCGGTTCCGGCGGCCGTCGGCCTCGCCCTGGTGGCGGCGGCCCTTGCGGTCGACGTCTGGGCCATGGTCACCATGGCGCGGGCGAAGACCAACATCCTGCCGCATCGGGCCGCCGACCGGCTGGTGACCTCGGGCCCGTTCCACTTCTCGCGCAACCCCATCTATGTGGGCAACGCGGCCCTCATCGCCGGCTGCGGCATCGCGGTCGGCTCCGTCTGGCTCCTCGCGCTCGCGCCGGTCGCCGCCTACGCCACCCATCGCCTCGCCGTTCTCAGGGAGGAGCGGCACCTCGCCGCCCGCTTCGGCGAGGCCTGGGCCGCCTACGCCCGGTCCACGCCGCGCTGGCTCGGCCCGCGCGGGCGCGCTTGAGCGCGTCCGGGACGAGGGCGAGAGGCCGGGCGGATCCGACCCGCGCGGGTCGAGCCTTCGGCGTCGCGCGGCCCCTCTCCCGCGCCCCCTCCGGCGATCGCGGTGGATCGTGGCGACGCGGTGTTGACCGCCTCCGGCCCTTCCCCTATGGTCCGCCCCCGCGTCGAACCGCCGGTCCGCCGCGCCCTTGACCGCACCCGGACGGCCGCGCCGTCGCCGAGGCGGTCCCGCGAGCGGCTGGCGTCCGCCGCATCGTTTTTGCTCTTGCGGGACAATCCGAAGATCCGTCGACCCTTGCGGCAAGCCGCTGCCGGGGCCACTTGGTCGCGGAATATCCGCCGATGGAGACCGCCGATGTCTGACACCCTGAACGCCTGGGCCGAGCCCGTTCCGACCGCCGTGCTGGTGCTGGCCGACGGCACCGTGATCGAGGGCTTCGGCATCGGCGCCCGCGGGTCCGCGGTCGGCGAGGTCTGCTTCAACACGGCCATGACCGGGTACCAGGAGATCCTGACGGACCCGTCCTACGCCGGCCAGATCATCACCTTCACCTTCCCGCACATCGGCAACGTGGGCGTCAACGACGACGACATCGAGACGGTGAATCTCTCCGCCTCCTCGGGCGTGCGCGGCGTGGTGCTGAAGGCCGACGTGACCGACCAGTCCAACTGGCGCGCCGCCCGGCGGTTCGACGCCTGGCTCGCCGCCCGCGGCATCATCGGCATCGGCGGCGTGGACACCCGCGCGCTGACGTCGCTCATCCGCCAGAAGGGCATGCCGAACGCCGTGATCGCCCACGATCCGGACGGCCGGTTCGACCTCGACGACCTGAAGCGCCAGGCGGCCGCCTGGGGCGGGCTGGAAGGGCTCGATCTCGCCAAGGAGGTCTCGTCCACCCAGTCCTACGGCTGGGACGAGAAGACCTGGGCCTGGGGCGAGGGCTACGCCAAGGTGGAGGCGCCCCGGCACCACGTGGTCGCCATCGACTTCGGCGTGAAGCGCAACATCCTGCGCCTTCTCGCCGACCAGGGCTGCAAGGTGACCGTGCTGCCGGCGACCGCCACGGCGGAGGACGTGCTCGCCCTCGAGCCGGACGGGGTGTTCCTCTCCAACGGCCCGGGCGATCCGGCGGCGACCGGCGAGTATGCCGTGCCGACCATCAAGGCCGTGATCGACCGGGGCATCCCGACCTTCGGCATCTGCCTCGGCCACCAGATGCTCGGCCTCGCCGTGGGCGCCAAGACCGTCAAGATGCACCAGGGCCATCACGGCGCGAACCATCCGGTCATGGATCACACCACCGGCAAGGTGGAGATCACGTCCATGAACCACGGCTTCGCGGTGGAGACCGCCACCCTGCCGGACACCGTGGAGGAGACCCACGTGTCGCTCTTCGACGGTTCCAACGCCGGCCTGCGACTGAAGGACAAGCCGGCCTTCTCGGTGCAGTACCATCCGGAGGCGAGCCCCGGCCCGCAGGACAGCCACTACCTCTTCCGCCGGTTCGTGAACCTGATCCGCGAGCGGAAGGGCGAGGAACTGGTCCCCGAAAGGACCTGACGAGCGGGCCGGACGACCCCGTCCTGTCGACCTCAGGTGGACCGGGTCTCGCCGAGCGCCGGACCCCGGTCCGTCGCCCGCGCGGCGATGACCGCGACGCCGATCGCCAGTAGGATGCCGGCCGCCAGGAACGGCGCGCCCGGGAAGTAGACCGGCGCGTCGGCGCCGGTGAACGCCTCGAACAGCCTCGTCATCAGGATCGGCGACGCCACCATCGTGATGCCCTTCACGCTGGCGATCGCGCCCTGCAGTTCGCCCTGCGCGTCGGCCGGCACCCGGCCGACCGCGATCGAGCGGATCGACGGCTCGATCAGCCCGATGAAGGCGAAGAAGGGGATGAAGGCGAGCATCACCGCGCCGGACGGCGCGAAGGCGAAGCCGAGGAAGCCGACCGCCGCCAGGGCGCAGCCGATCTGGGCCGCGCGCGCCTCGCCGAAGCGCTTCACGATCGGCCCCACGAGGCCACCCATCACCACCGCCATGCCGACGCCGACCGCCGCCAGGCTGAGGCCGATGTCCGCCTCGCTCCAGCCGAACCGGAGCTTGGTCGAATAGGTCCAGATCGCCGGGTTGGCGTCGTGGGCGAGCTGGTAGATGACGATGACGCCGATCAGCGCCAGGAGCGCCGGGAAGCGCGCCAGCTGGGCGAGCGCGCCGAACGGGTTGGCGCGCCGGATGTCGAAGGCGCGCCGCCGCGCCGCCGGCAGCGTCTCCTTCAGCACGAACCAGCCGAACACGAAGTTGGCGAGCGAGAGCGCCGCCGCCGCGAAGAAGGGCACGCGCGGCCCGAGCTCGCCGAGCAGGCCGCCGATCGCCGGCCCGAACACGAATCCGACGCCGAAGGCGATGCCCACGAAGCCGAAGTTGCGCGCCCGGTTCTCCGGCGTGGAAAGATCCGCGATGGCGGCGCCGGCGGTCGTGTAGCTGCCGCCCGCCATGCCGGCGAGCACGCGCCCGGCGAACAGCCAGGGCAGCGACGGCGCGAGGGCGCAGATGAGGTTGTCGACACCGAACATGGCCACGGAGGCGAGGAGCACCGGCCGGCGCCCGAACCGGTCCGACAGGCTGCCGATCACAGGGGCGAACAGGAACAGCATGGCCGAGTAGGCGAAGATCAGCCAGCCGCCGTCGATCGCCGCCGCCTCCACCCCGTCCCCGGTCAGCTCCATCAGGAGCGCCGGCAGGATCGGGATCACCATGGCGATCGCGATCACGTCGAGCGCGATCGTCACGTAGATGAAGACGAGTGTCCTGGCCGTCGAGGTCATGAAGAACGGGGTCCCGGCAATGGCGGATGGCGATGCTGCCGCCATCCATGACCGTGGCCGGCCCGTCTGTCAAAACCGAAGCTGCTGACCGGTCAGAGCTGCGTCGCCTTGAACGTATCGCAGGAGCGCCAGTTGCCCGCCTCGAAGCCGGCCCGGAACCAGCGCTGGCGCTGTTCGGAGGTGCCGTGGTTGAAGCTTTCCGGCACCACGTAGCCCTGGGTGCGCTTCTGGATGGCGTCGTCGCCGATCTGGGTGGCGGCGTTCATCGCCTCCTCGATGTCGCCCTGCTCCAGGAGCCCCTTCTGCGCCGCGTCGTGGGCCCACACGCCGGCGAAGCAGTCGGCCTGGAGCTCGACCCGGATCGACATGGCGTTGGCCTCCTCCTCGCTCATGGTCTGCCGCAGGCGGTTGAACTCCGGCAGGATGCCGAGCACGTTCTGCACGTGGTGACCCACCTCGTGGGCGATCACGTAGGCCTGGGCGAAGTCGCCCGGCGCCTGGAAGCGGCGGCGCAGCTCGTCGTAGAAGGCGAGGTCGATGAAGACGCTCCGGTCCGGCGGACAGTAGAACGGCCCGCTGGCCGCGCTGGCGAAGCCGCAGCCGGAGGTGATCTGCCCGCGGAAGAGTTCCAGCGTGGGCTTCGGATAGGTCTCGCCCTCGGCCTGGAAGATCGTCGTCCAGGTGTCCTCCGTCTCGGCAAGCACGACCGACACGAAGCTGACGAGTTCGCCTTCCTCCGCGGTGCGGGGGCGATCCTCCTCGATGCTCGACATCTGGGAGCCGCCCATCATGCCGCCGAGGTCGCCGGTGAGCACGGACAGCGGGTTCATGCCGAGGAGCCAGAGCACGACCATGGCCACGATGATGAAGCCGATGCTGGGCGCTCCCGCCCGGCGCACGCCGCCGCCCGTCGGCAGGCGAAACCCGCCCCGCCCGCCGAGACCGCCGCCGAGGCCACCGCCTTCGCCGCGCCGGTCCACCACGTTGTCGCTCTCGCGACGCCCTCGCCAACGCATGCTGAAGTCCTCCTCGCCGGCAGACACTGCGATGGGCTGGCGGTTCCTGCAAGCCGCATCCGTGGAAGTCTGAACGAACGAGACGGGCGATGGATCCCGGCCGACGCCTCGGGCCGGTCCGGCGCACCGCGATATGCGCCCGCCACTCCCTTCCGCACAGGCGCTCCCTCTGTGCAGGCGGCCTCGGCTTCGTCTACTGTCGTCCGTCGCAAGCGCAGCCTGGAGCCCCACGCACGATGACGGACGCAATGCAGCGCAAGGCCGGTGACGCCGTCATGACGCCGCAGGCCTTCCGCCAATGGCGAAAGAGCCTCGGTCTCCGCCAGAAGGACGCGGCCGAGCGGCTCGGGCTGAAGAAGCGGATGATCCAGTACTACGAGAGCGGGGACCGGGACGGGAAGACCGTGGAGATCCCGCTGTCCGTGCGCCTCGCCTGCTGGGCGCTCGCCTGCGGCGTCATCGATTTCGACGGCCAGAGGGAGCTGCCCTCGGACGGCGCCGGCGCGGCGGCGGGCGCGGCCGGAAGCGCCGGGGACTGATGTCGGCAAAAGCCGCGCGGCCCCTGCGTCCGCCCGTCGAGACGGCGCGTGTTGGAAATCCTCCGCGCGAGGGTTCCCGACCTGCGCCTTTTCCTCTATAAGCCGCGCGGCTCAGAACACACGACACCCACCAGACGAGACCACCGGTCCGGAACGAAGGCGCAGACTGGCGCTGCCTTCGGCCGCGATGGAACGCGAGCGAACGATGCCCAAGAGAACCGATATCGACACCATCCTGATCATCGGCGCAGGCCCCATCGTGATCGGTCAGGCATGCGAGTTCGACTACTCCGGCACGCAGGCCTGCAAGGCGCTGCGGGCGGAGGGCTACCGCATCGTGCTCGTCAACTCCAATCCGGCCACCATCATGACGGACCCGGACCTGGCGGACGCCACCTACATCGAGCCGATCACGCCCGACATCGTGGCGAAGATCATCGAGAAGGAGCGGGCCGAGCGCCCGCACGACAAGCTCGTCCTCCTGCCCACCATGGGCGGCCAGACCGCGCTCAACACCGCGCTCAGCCTGAAGAAGATGGGCGTCCTCGACCAGCACGGCGTGGAGATGATCGGCGCCACCGCCGAGGCCATCGACAAGGCTGAGGACCGCGAGCTCTTCCGCGAGGCCATGGCCAAGATCGGCCTCGCCACGCCGAAGGCCGCCTTCGTGAACACCTCCGACCTGAAGGCCGCCTTCCGGGCGGAGTACGCCTCGCGCGTCGGCGCCATCAAGGACAGGCACCCCGCCGGCCCGGAGCGCCAGAAGGCGCTCGCGGCCTTCGAGAACGAGTGGTCGCTCGGCGAGCGCGCCCGCCGCGAGGAGCAGATCCTGAAGGCGCAGCTCCAGGCGCTGGAGGCCTCCAAGGTCACCGGCTTGCCCGCCATCGTGCGCCCGTCCTTCACCCTCGGCGGCACTGGCGGCGGCATCGCCTACACGCTGGAGGAACTCTACGAGTTGGTCCTCACCGGCGTCGAGGCCTCGCCCACCTCCGAGGTGCTGGTGGAGGAGAGCGTGCTCGGCTGGAAGGAGTTCGAGATGGAGGTCGTCCGGGACCGGGACGACAACTGCATCATCGTCTGCTCCATCGAGAACATCGACCCGATGGGCGTCCACACGGGGGACTCGATCACCGTCGCGCCGGCCCTGACGCTGACCGACAAGGAATACCAGATCATGCGCGACGCCTCGCTGGCGGTGCTGCGCGAGATCGGCGTGGAAACCGGCGGCTCCAACGTCCAGTTCGCCGTCAACCCGGCGGACGGCCGCCTGGTCGTCATCGAAATGAACCCGCGCGTGTCGCGCTCCTCCGCGCTCGCCTCCAAGGCCACCGGCTTCCCGATCGCCAAGGTGGCGGCGCGGCTCGCGGTGGGCTACACGCTCGACGAGCTCGCCAATGACATCACCGGCGGCGCCACCCCGGCGGCCTTCGAGCCGACCATCGACTACGTGGTCACCAAGATCCCGCGCTTCGCCTTCGAGAAGTTCCCGGGCGCCGAACCGACCCTCACCACCGCCATGAAGTCGGTCGGCGAGGTGATGGCCATCGGCCGCACCTTCCAGGAGTCGCTCCAGAAGGCGCTCCGCGGCCTGGAGACCGGCCTCACCGGCCTCAACGACATCGAGATCCCGTCCCTCGGCCAGGGCGACGACAAGAATGCCATCCGGGCCGCCCTCGGCACGCCGACGCCGGACCGGCTGCGCTACGTGGCCCAGGCGCTCCGTCTCGGCTTCACCGTGGAGGACGTGCACGCGCTCTCCAAGATCGACCCGTGGTTCCTGCGCGAGATCGCCGAGATCGTCGCGACGGAGGAGAAGGTGCGCCGGCACGGCCTGCCGCCGACCGCCGGCGCCTTCCGCCGCCTGAAGGCCCAGGGCTTCTCCGACGCCCGCCTCGGCGAGATCGCCGGCCTCTCCGAAGCCGACGTGAAGGCCAGGCGCCTCGCCCTCGGCGTCACGCCCGTGTTCAAGCGCATCGACACCTGCGCGGCCGAGTTCGCCTCGCCCACCGCCTACATGTATTCCACCTACGAGGTGCCGTTCGCCGGCAAGCCGGCCGACGAGGCCCAGCCGTCCGACCGGAAGAAGGTGGTCATCCTCGGCGGCGGTCCGAACCGCATCGGCCAGGGCATTGAGTTCGACTATTGCTGCTGTCACGCCTGCTTCGCCCTCGGCGACGCCGGCTACGAGACCATCATGGTCAACTGCAACCCGGAGACCGTGTCGACCGACTACGACACCTCCGACCGCCTCTACTTCGAGCCGCTGACCGCCGAGGACGTGCTGGAGATCCTGCGCGTCGAGCAGGAGAAGGGCACGCTCCACGGCGTCATCGTGCAGTTCGGCGGCCAGACGCCCCTGAAGCTGGCGGACGCCCTGGAGAAGGCCGGGATCCCGATCCTCGGCACCTCGCCGGACGCCATCGACCTCGCCGAGGACCGCGACCGGTTCAAGCGCCTCCTCGACAAGCTCGGCCTCAAGCAGCCGAAGAACGGCATCGCCTATTCGATCGAGCAGGCGCGCCTGGTGGCGGGCGAGCTCGGCTTCCCGCTGGTCGTGCGGCCGTCCTACGTGCTCGGCGGACGGGCCATGGAGATCATTCGCGAGGAGGCGGGCTTCGACGCCTACCTGCTCGGCACCCTGCCGGCGCTCGTGCCGGCCGACGTGAAGGCCAAGTACCCGAACGACAAGACCGGCCAGATCAACATGGTGCTCGGCAAGAGCCCCCTCCTGTTCGATCGCTACCTGTCCGACGCGATCGAGGTGGACGTGGACGCGCTGTCCGACGGCGCCGACGTGTTCATCGCCGGCGTCATGGAGCACATCGAGGAGGCCGGCATCCACTCCGGCGACAGCGCCTGCACGCTGCCGACCTATTCGCTGCCCGCCGCCATCGTGGACGAGCTGAAGCGGCAGGCGGCCGCCCTCGCGCTCGCGCTCGACGTGGTCGGGCTGATGAACGTGCAGTTCGCCATCAAGGACGGCGAGGTCTTCGTCCTGGAGGTGAACCCGCGCGCCTCCCGCACCGTGCCCTTCGTCGCCAAGACGATCGGCGAGCCGGTCGCCAAGATCGCCGCCCGCGTGATGGCCGGCGAGAAGCTCAAGAGCTTCGGCCTGACCGAGAAGCCGCTGAAGCACATCGCCGTCAAGGAGGCCGTGTTCCCCTTCGCCCGTTTCCCGGGCGTCGACACCCTCCTCGGCCCGGAGATGCGCTCCACCGGCGAGGTGATGGGCCTCGACCTCGACTTCGCCGACGCCTTCGCCAAGGCCCAGCTCGGCTCCGGCACCCGGGTGCCGACCGCCGGAACGGTGTTCGTCTCCGTCAAGGACGGCGACAAGGAGCGGATTCTCGATGCGGTGAAGCGGCTCTCCGCCATCGGCTTCCGCGTGATGGCGACCGGCGGGACCCAGCGCTTCCTTGAGGAGAACGGCATTCCGGCGGTGAAGATCAACAAGGTGCTGGAAGGTCGCCCCCACATCGTGGACGCGATCAAGAACGGCGAGGTGCAGCTGGTCTTCAACACCACCGGCGGCGCCAAGGCCCATTCGGACAGCCGTTCGCTCCGTCGAGCCGCCCTCTTGCAGAAAGTCCCGTATTATACGACGCTCGCGGGTGCCATCGCGGCGGCGCGGGGAATCGAGGCGTGGTCCAAGGGCACGCCCGAGGTTCGGCCGCTGCAGGCGTATTTCGACGCTGCCGAGTGATCCACGCGGCGGGGACTGGAACCGCGGAGCCCTCTGACCAGGGCCCGCGGAAGGCTTTGTTGCGGACCTCCGTTCGGATGTCGCTTCGTCGACGCGTCCGGGGCCGGACAGGGCGGGACGTCAGATCGCCCCGAAGGGCTACCCGTCCCCGTCAGGAGGACGACAAGGACAACGACTCATGTGCCCGGCGCGCCGAGCGTCGGGCGCGTTGATTTTAGGGAAAGGTTGAACGACCGATGGAAAAGATCCCGATGACCGCTGGAGGGTACGCTGCGTTGGAGCGCGAACTCCAGCGGCGCAGATCCGAGGAGCGGCCCCGCATCATCGCGGCCATTTCCGAGGCGCGGGCGCACGGTGACCTTTCGGAGAACGCTGAATACCACGCCGCCAAGGAAGCCCAGAGCCACAACGAGGGCCGGATTTCCGAGTTGGAGGACATGCTGTCGCGCGCCGAGGTGATCGACGTGTCGAAGCTGTCCGGCAAGACCATCAAGTTCGGCGCCACCGTCACCCTGGTGGACGAGGACACCGAGGAGGAGAAGACCTATCAGATCGTCGGCGACGCCGAAGCCGACGTGAAGGAAGGCCGCATCTCCATCTCCTCGCCGATCGCCCGCGCCCTGATCGGCAAGTCCGTCGGCGACAGCGTGGAGGTGACCGCCCCCGGCGGCGCCCGCGCCTACGAAGTGCTCCAGGTCGCCTTCCGCTGAGAGGGGGACGGCCGACCCGCCCACGGCCAGGAGCCCCACGCTCCGTTCGCGCCCGGCGAGCCCCGTCCCGCCTCGTTCCACCCCTGCCCTGGACGGCCGGATGCCGCGCGTCGACTTCGCCGCGACGGATGTCGTCGCGCCCAATCTCAACCGTCGCTATTCCGGCGTCACGTCCACGGTGATCGCGCTCCTGCCGACGCAGGCGCGCGCCCACCGGATCGCCGGCCTCGGCCCCAACCTGCCGGATCACCTGCCGACGGTCGGCTGGAGGGACGTGCTTCGCGGCGGCTGGACGCCGCCGCCCGGCCGCAGGGCCCGCATCTGGCACGCGCGGCGCAACATCGAGATGGTCTGGGGCCTCGTGCTCGCGCGGGTGCTCCGGCAGCCCTGGCGGCTGGTGTTCACCTCGGCGGCCCAGCGGCGGCACACCGGCTTCACCAAGGCGCTGATCCGCCGTATGGACGCGGTGATCGCCACGTCGCCCGAGGCGGCGTCCTATCTCCAGGTGCCTGCCGTCGTCAGCCTCCACGGGGTCGACACGGCCGTCTACCGACCGGCGGACGACCGCTCCGCCGCGTGGGCGGCGACCGGACTGCCGGGACGGTTCGGCGTCGGCATCTTCGGGCGGGTGCGGCCGCAGAAGGGCACGGACATCTTCGTCGAGGCCCTGCTCGCCACCCTCCCCTCCCGGCCCGACTGGACCGCCGTCGTCATCGGCCTGGAGAAGCCGGAGGACCGCGCCTTCGCCGACGCTCTCCGAAACCGCCTGGACGGCGCGGGCCTCGAAGGCCGCGTCCGCTTTCTCGGCGAACGGCCCGTCGCCGAGATCCCCGGTTGGTACCGCGCCCTGTCGCTGGTGGTCGCGCCGCCGCGCAAGGAGGGCTTCGGTCTGATCCCGCTCGAAGCGATGGCGAGCGCGACGCCCGTGATCGCAAGCCGCGCCGGCGCCCATGTGCACCTGGTGGAGGACTGCGTCACCGGCTGGCTGGTCGACGCCGGCGACGCGACCGCGCTCGCAAGCGCCCTGTCCAAAGCCATGGACCTCACCCCCGCCGAACGCGACGCCCTCGGCCGCGCCGGGCGAGCCCGCGTCGAGGCCGCGTTCTCGATCGAGCGCGAAGCGGAGCGGATCGCGGCGGTGTACGCTGGGCTCGACACGCTCCGGCAGCCATGACGCTCAGCGAACCTTCAGGTCTTCGAGAACGGCCCGGAGGACATCGGAGAGAACCGGCTCGGGGTCGGGCGACGTGCTTGTAGCAATCAATGCGGCGACGACCAGGTCGGCGGGGGCACGCAGCGGAACGACGGAAAGACCTCCGGCCGCAGCCCATGCGGCAACGATCTCGTTGGCCGAGGACGGACTGACGCGCCGCGGCTTCAACGCCACGACGGGGCGACCGGCGGCGAGCGCCTCGGCGATCATGGATTGCGAGTCTTCCGTAACCACCAGGGCATCCGCCGCAAAGATTGCTTCGGCAGAGCCGGCCCCTTCGGCCCGGTGATCGACGAAGCGCTCGACGATCCCGTGTCGCTCCAGCGCCCGACATCGCTCGATGACCGGGACGGGCGTTCGCCGCGAACTCGTCGCTAGCCAACGGACGCCCCGGCTCGCCAGAGCCGCCACCAGATTCTCCAAATCGGTCCAGTCACCGTCGTCGAAATGGTGGCCGTGGGCCGGTCCGCCGACAAGGAGGCCGACGGTCGCGCCGGCAAGATCGCCCGGTGTCGCCAAGGGCCGGGGGGCAGGCAGGTCGGCGCGCCGGATGAGCGTTGGCAAGGGAGCCCACACACAGCCCGAATCGTGCGCCTCCCGTGGATTGTGCACGATCTGGCGGTCCACTTCGGCCGACGGATACCCTGAGACCCGCCCGATGTACAGAAATGGCGCCCCGTGCTGGCGGCGAAGAAACATGCCCGCCGCGATCGTGGGGCGGCCTGAACCGACCAGAAGCCCGGGCGCTGCGCGGTCCGAATCGAACCCGTACAGCCGTCGCAACATGGTACCGGGCGCTCCGCGCCAATGGTTGGCGGCGGCTTTGAGCACCTCGCCATGGGCGTACCACGCGGGCCTGACATCGACCCGATCGACCGCGGCGCCCATCTCGGCAAGTATGCGACCGACAGCCTCGACCTGGTTGAAATGCCCCGGCTTCTTGTCCCTGAGGAGCAGGACCCGCATCTGCTAGACGGGCGATCGGAGGCCAAGTTCGGCGGCGAGCCGTCGCGCCTTGACCACTCCCCAGTACCAGCCGCGAACGCAGGTCGCGCGCATCGGCCGGAGGTCTTCGTCGAAGGTCTTGAACGCGACCCGGTTCCGCCGGCGGATGCGGAACGGCCGAAGCGACGGGAATGCGGGCGTCAGCCGGGCCAACCACCAGGTCTCGTCATGAATGGAAACGTGAGCGTTGCGACCGTCCGAGAGCGTGGCCTTAGCAGGAGCGGTGTCGATCACCAGGATGGCGTTGACACAACAGCTGGCCATTTCAGATGCGACCGCGTCGATCTCCTCGTCCGGAACATGTTCCAGCACGTCGATGCAGGTTAGGAGTTCAAACCGCTGCTCCGGAAGGCGAGACAGAAAGGGAATGGCCGGGTCATAGCGAAGGACACTCGTCGCCCCGATCGCATCCGCAAGGACCGGCGCCAGCATGCTCTGGCCGCATCCATAGTCGATCAGCGAGGACGGCCGCAAAGCGAGCGCATGGGTCACCACATGCGGCAACACCTTGATGCCGGTCGTCCCGTACCGGGAGATCCGGTGCTTCAACTGATATTCCGCGATCAGGCTGCGTTCCATGAGCCGGCACTCCCAACTGGGGGAGCGCTAACATTCGGCCATGGTTATTGTCAAAAATATCAAGTGTCAGCTAAGTATCGAGTCACCCCAGCGGCACCACCGGCTCGTTCTTCACCTGCCTAAGCGTCAGGCTGGTCCGCACGCCGCCCACGTTCGGGGCCGCGGTCAGATCCTCGATCACGAACGTCTGGAAGGTCTTCAGGTCCGGCGCCACGCACTTCAGGAGGAAATCCACCTCGCCGGAAAGCATCCAGCACTCCCGCACGATCGGCCAGGCCTTCACCCGCTCCTCGAACTTCACGAGATCCGCCTCCGCCTGGCTCGACAGGCTCACCATGGCGAACATGGTGATGTCGTAGCCAAGGCTCTTCTCGTCGAGGAGCGCGCGGTAGCCGAGGATGACGCCGTCCTCCTCCAGCGCCCGGACCCGGCGCAGGCAGGGCGGCGCGGAGATGCCCACCCGCTTGGCGAGCTCCACGTTGGTCATGCGGCCATCGGCCTGCAGCTCCTTCAGGATCTTCCAGTCGATGGCGTCGAGGCGGACTTTCAAGGCAATCACTCCGGCAACCCGCGCGGCAAGTGTCGGGAGTTGGACACTATCTTTTGCGGTTTGAAAAGATCATTTCCGCATCGCGCACGATTCGGTCTCGCGGATCCGGACGCGGTCCGCGGCGTTGCGGTTCGGCAACAGACCGCATCCCGCAGATGTGGACAGGACCGCCCGGCGCGCCGGCAGAAGGGCGGCTCTCTTGAAAGCCCCGTATCGGCTCCCTACCATGTCGGGGACAGACAGGCGCGGCCGACGATCCGGCCCGGCGCTCCCAAGAAAGCGATCCACCCTCCGATGGCGCACCATCATACCAAGCTTCTCGTCCTGGGTTCCGGCCCGGCGGGCTACACCACGGCCATCTACGCGGCGCGCGCGATGCTGGAACCCAT
The DNA here is from genome assembly GCF_013839525.1 of Chthonobacter rhizosphaerae. GTDB lineage: Bacteria > Pseudomonadota > Alphaproteobacteria > Rhizobiales > Pleomorphomonadaceae > Chthonobacter > Chthonobacter rhizosphaerae. Next base: position 374,026 of record NZ_JACDIS010000005.1, on the reverse strand, counting down.
GCTGGTCTCCGGCATCCAGCCCGGCGGGCAGCTGACCATCACGACCGACGTGGAGAACTATCCCGGTTTCGCCGACGTCATCCAGGGCCCCTGGCTGATGGAGCAGATGCGCCTCCAGGCCGAGCACGTGGGCACCCGCATGGTGTCCGACCACATCGCCTCGGCGGACCTGTCCCGTCGCCCCTTCCATCTGGTCGGCGACAGCGGCGACACCTATTCGGCCGACGCCCTGGTGATCGCCACCGGCGCCCAGGCGCGCTGGCTGGGCCTGTCCTCGGAGGAGACCTTCAAGGGCTTCGGCGTCTCGGCCTGCGCCACCTGCGACGGCTTCTTCTACCGCGGCAAGCACGTCATCGTGGTCGGCGGCGGCAACACCGCCGTGGAGGAGGCGCTCTACCTCACCCACCACGCCGACAAGGTGACGGTGGTGCACCGGCGCGACCATTTCCGCGCCGAGCGCATCCTGCAGCAGCGCCTGTTCGACAATCCGAAGATCGAGGTGATCTGGAACACCGTTGTGGACGAGGTGCTCGGCACCACCGGCTTCCCGCCGTCGGTCAACGGCGCGCGGCTGAAGAACGTCGTCACCGGCGAGACCCGCGACATGGGCATCGACGGCATCTTCGTGGCCATTGGCCACGCGCCCGCCGTGTCGCTCTTCAAGGACCAGCTGAAGCTGAAGCCCTCCGGCTACATCTGGACGGCGCCGGATTCGACCGCCACCTCGGTGCCCGGCGTGTTCGCCGCCGGCGACGTGGCGGACGACGTGTTCCGCCAGGCCGTCACGGCCGCCGGCATGGGCTGCATGGCCGCGCTGGAGGCGGAAAAATACCTCTCCGCCGTTGCCTTCGAGGCTGCAGCCGAGTGATGGTGTCCATGGGACACAAGACAACAGGCGGGTGCTGAAACACCACGCCGCCTCGACGTTCGCGCCACGAGCATGACCGGTCCGGAGGGATCCGGGCTCGCGGCGCGGGGTTCGAGGCCCGAGGGGGGCGATGATGGACTGGGACAAGCTGCGGATCTTCCATGCGGCAGCGCGCGCGGGAAGCTTCACCCATGCCGGCGACGCCCTGTCCATGAGCCAGTCGGCGGTGAGCCGGCAGGTCAGCGCCCTGGAGCAGGATCTCGGCGTGCCCCTCTTCCACCGCCACGCCCGCGGTCTCATCCTCACCGAACAGGGCGAACTTCTCTTCCGCACCGCCCACGACGTGCTGATGAAGCTGGAGGACGTGCAGAGCCGGCTGACCGACAGCCGCGAGCGGCCCTCCGGCTCGTTGCGCGTCACCACCACGGTCGGCCTCGGCTCAACCTGGCTGACGGCGCGGGTCCACGAGTTCATCGACCTCTATCCGGACGTCCAGCTGCAGCTGATCCTCGACGACGTGGAGCTCGACCTCGCCATGCGACAGGCGGACGTCGCCATCCGGCTCCGCCAGCCGACCCAGCCGGACCTGATCCAGCGCAAACTGTTCACGGTCCACTTCCACCTCTATGCCGCGCCGGCCTATGTGAAGCGGTTCGGCAGCCCGCGCACCATCGAGGACCTGGAGAGCCACCGCATCGTCACCTTCGGGGCCGCCGCGCCGGTCTACCTTCGGGACATGAACTGGCTGGAGAGCGCGGGCCGACCCTACGACAACCCGCGCATCCCGGTGCTGCGGGTCAACAACATCGTGGCCATCAAGCGCGCGGTCCAGCGGGGCATCGGCATCGCGCTCCTGCCCGACTACCTGATCGAGAACGACAGCGGCCTCGTCCAGCTGATCCCGGAAGTGGACCTGCCGTCCTTCGACACCTACTTCGTCTACCCGGACGAGCTCAGGAATTCGGCCCGCGTCCACGCCTTCCGCGATTTCCTCGTCTCCAAGGCGCAGCGCTGGTCCTACTGACCCGCTGCGACATTCGGGCACCGGTATCCCATCAGATGCATGAGACCCGAACGGGAGAACGGCGCTGCCGACGCTCGCGCCGCGCCCTTCCGCATGTCAACAATCGCATGTGATGCCAATGGCTTAGGAATGAGCAGCCGGCAAGCAGAAGTGGCCGTTAACGCGGCAGACTTGCACAGGTTTCATGCATTTTTGCGCCGCGCTGCATAGCAGACATGCACTGGCCTTGCTTGTCGCGCAGGGCTGGGCGGAGCATATACCCAATCAGCTGATGACGACGCGTTCCTTCCGCTACTCCTCCCGGCGGCAGAACGTATCAGCTGTTCCCCTCTGGAAGGTGTGCGCGACGTCCCTGCGAAGCGCACCCGAAACTTTCAAAAGCCGGGCCTCGCGCCCGGCTCTTTTTTTGCCCGCCTGTCTCTTGCCCGTCTGTCTCTTGCCCGCCCGTTCTTTGGCGATCGTCGGGCCGTCGGCGCCGGCCGCCCTCACATGTAGAGCGGCTCCGCCTCCAGCCCCGTGTAAAGACCGGCGACCTCCGGACCGTACCCGTTGTAGAGCAGCGTCGGCACGCGGGCTCCCGTGTGGAGCACCTGCTCGGTCGCCTGGCTCCAGCGCGGATGCGGCACTTCCGGGTTCACGTTCGCCCAGAAGCCGTATTCCGCCGGCAGGATGGTTTCCCAGAAGGACACCGGGCGCTTGTCCGTGAACGTCAGCCGGACGATGGACTTGATCGACTTGAAGCCATACTTCCACGGCGTCGCCAGCCGGAGCGGCGCGCCGAACTGGTTGCGCAGCGGCTTGCCGTAGGCCCCCATCACCATGAAGGCGAGATCGTTGGTCGCCTCCGCCATGGTGAGCCCCTCCACATAGGGCCATGGATACCAGACCTGGCGCTGGCCGGGCGCCATGGAGGCGTCCAGGAAGGTCTCGAACCGCACGTAGGTGGCCGACCCCAGCGGACGGGCATAGTCCACCAGCGCCTTCAACGGGAAGCCCGTCCACGGGACGGTCATCGACCAGGCCTCGACGCACCGGTGGCGATAGAGCCGCTCCTCCACCGGCATGGCGCGGATCAGCGTGTCGATGTCGACCGTCTTCTCCTCCTCCACCATGCCGTCGATGGCGACGGTCCAGGGACGCGTCTTCAGCTGCTCCTCGGCGATGGGGAAGATCGTCTTCTGCGATCCGAACTCATAGAAGTTGTTGTAGCGGGCGTTGACGTCCTCGGGCGTCAGCTCGCGGTCGAGCTTGAAGGCCTCGTTCCGCTTCGCCGGGAAGAGGTCCGCGATCGGGGACGTCTCCTGCGCCCCGGCCACGTGCGGGACCGCGCCCGACAGGATGAGGCCGCCGCCGAGTCCGGCGGCTGCCAGGATCTGGCGCCGGTTCAGGAACATATCCTCCGGTGTCGCCTCCCGGTCCGGCAACTCCCAGCGCCGGCGCTTCTTGATCAGCATGTCGCGTCTCCCCCGGCCGGACCCTTGCCCGACCGCCCGGTTACGGTCGCCGGCTGCCGGCGACCTGTCAGGACAGGAGGGTAGGAAGTACCCGCACACGTTCAAGACACGATCCCGTCAAGCTGCACGAAAATGCACGAACCTGCCCTGGACATCCGCCCTCCGATCGGGCATGACTGCATGAACGCGCATAAAAGGTTGCCTGAACGTGCAGACAGTTCTATCGCCGCTAGAACGCCAGAACCGGATTGCCGAGATGGTCGCCGCCGAGGGGCGGCTGCAGGTGGCCGGCCTGGCGTCGCTGTTCCAGACGTCGGACGACTCCATCCGCCGCGATCTGCGGGCGCTGGCGGCCGATGGCCGGATCCGCCGTCTCCACGGCGTGGTGCTTCCGGCCGCGCCGCCCCCGGACAGCTTCGCCGAACGGGACGGCCAGCATGCCGACGAGAAGGCCGCGATCGGACGGGCCCTCGTGCCCCTGCTCCGGCCAGGCAGCACCGTCTTCTTCGATGGCGGCACCACCACCCTCGCCGCGGCCCGCGCCATGCCGACCGATCTCGCGCTCTCGGTCGTCACCACCAGCCCACCGGTGGCCCTCGCTCTCGTCGACCATCCGGGCGTGGAGGTGATCCTGGTCGGCGGCACGTTCGACCGGGCCAGCCGGACGGTCGTCGGCGCCCTCGCGGTCGAGGCGATCCGGGCGGTCCGGGCCGACGCGGCCGTCCTCGGCCTTTGCAGCCTCTCGCCCGGCGGGGTCAGCACGACCGGGCTGGAGGAGGCCGCCGTGAAGCGCGCCATGGCGGACTCCAGCGCCCGCTGCGTCGCGCTCGGGACGGCGGACAAGCTGGGTCTCGTTTCGCCGCACATGGTCATGCCCGCCGAGCAGCTCGACACCCTGATCACCTGCGCGGCGCCCGCCGACCGGATCAAGGACTTCGTCGACATCGGCGTCGACGTGATTTCCGCCCCGCTCTGACGGTCCTCAGGCTCTTCCTTCCGGACATACCCATGATCTTTGAAGCTTCCAGGGCCCGCGTCTCGATCGCCGGCATCTTCCTTGTCAACGGCGCCCTCCTCGGCAGCTGGGCGCCCCAGGTGCCGTTCGCCAAGGAGCGCCTGGACCTGACCAGCGCCGAACTCGGCGGCGCCCTTCTCGCCATGGCGGCCGGAGCCGTCGTGTCCATGCCGCTCACCGGCATGCTGGTCGCCCGCTTCGGCAGCGCCCCGGTGACCCGCGCGGCGATCCTGATCCAGCTCGCGCTCGTCCCGCTTCTCGCGCTGTCGCCGACGCTGGCGCTCTTCATCCTCTCCCTTCTCCTGTTCGGGGCCGCCAACGGCGTCTGCGACGTGGCCATGAACAGCCATGCCGTGGAGGTGGAGAAACGGCTCGGTCGTCCCGTGCTTTCGTCCTTGCATGCCATGTTCTCCATCGGCGGCTTCCTCGGATCCGCCGCCGGCGGTCTCGCCCTCGCGGCGGTCTCGCCGGCCGTCCACCTGATCGCCGTCGCGGTGGTGGCGCTCGTCGCCGTCGCGGTCAGCCAGCAGGGCCTGCTGCCGTCCGGGATCGACCGGGGCGCTGGCGGGCACGGCTTCGCCCTCCCGGACCGGGCGCTCGTCGCCATCGGTCTTCTGGTCCTCGTCGTCATGATGGTCGAAGGCGCCATGCTGGACTGGGCCGCCGTCTATCTCAGCAGCGAGCGGGACGCCTCGCCGGCCGTGGCCGGCGCCGGCTACGCGGCCTTCTCCTTCGGCATGGCGGCCGGACGCCTCCTCGGCGACCGGATCCGGGCGGCGGTCAGCGCGCCGGCTCTCGTCCGCTGGGGCGGCATCACGGCCGCGATCGTCCTGGCGCTTGCGGTGTTCGGCCCGGTGGAGAGCACGGTGCTGGCCTTCGCGGCGATCGGCCTTGCGGTCTCGAACCTCGTGCCCATCCTGTTCGCCGCCGCCGGCCACGCGCCCGGTCACACGCCAGCGACCGGCGTCGCCGCCGCCGCGACCTGCGGCTATCTCGGCTTCCTGGCCGGCCCGCCCCTGATCGGTTTCATCGCGGAAGCGAGCAGCCTCGGCACCGCCTTCCTGCTGCTGGCGGTGGGCTGCCTCGTGATCGGCTTCTTCGCCCGCGCCGCCCGGACGGCCGACCCGGCCGGCGCGGCCTGATCCGGCTGAAGCTCCCGCGCGGGAAACTTGATGATCCGCCTAAATCCTGCTTGCGGGCGCGCGTGCGCCGCAATACGGTCCGCCCGCCCTCCCCCGGCTGACACCATGGCGTTCGGAGACGCTGCGCCCCATGAGCTTCCTCGCCCAATCGCTTTCCCGCGTGAAGCCTTCGGCCACGATCGCGGTCACCAACAAGGCCCGCGAACTGAAGGCCGCCGGCCGCGACGTCATCGGCCTCGGCGCCGGTGAGCCGGACTTCGACACGCCCGACAACATCAAGGAGGCGGCGATCCGCGCCATCCGCGACGGGCGGACGAAGTACACGGCGGTCGACGGCATCCCCGAACTGAAGGCGGCCATCGTCGAGAAGTTCAAGCGCGAGAACAATCTCGCCTACACGCCGGCGCAGATCTCGGTCGGCACCGGCGGCAAGCAGGTGCTCTACAACGCCCTGATGGCCACCCTGAACCCGGGTGACGAGGTCCTGATTCCGGCGCCCTACTGGGTCAGCTACCCGGACATGGTGCTCCTCGCCGGCGCCGAGCCGACCTTCATCGACGCCTCCATGGCGACCGGCTTCAAGGTGACCGCCGACGCGCTGGACGCGGCGATCACGCCGAAGACCAAGTGGCTGATCTTCAACTCGCCCTCCAACCCGTCCGGCGCCGCCTACACCCGCGCCGAACTCCGGGCCATCGCCGACGTGCTCCTGAAGCATCCCCACGTGTGGGTGATGACGGACGACATGTACGAGCACCTGGTCTACGACGACTTCGTGTTCGCCACGCTGGCGGAAGTCGAGCCGGCGCTGACGGACCGGACGCTGACCGTCAACGGCGTCTCCAAGGCCTATTGCATGACCGGCTGGCGCATCGGCTACGCCGGCGGGCCGGCGCAGCTGATCAAGGCGATGGCGAACATCCAGTCCCAGTCCACCTCCAACCCCTGCACCATCTCCCAGTGGGCGGCGGTCGAGGCGCTGAACGGGCCGCAGGACTTCATCCCGCGCAACAACAAGGTGTTCAAGGAGCGGCGCGACCTCGTCGTCTCCATGCTGAACCAGGCGCGGGGCCTGCACTGCCCGACGCCGGAGGGCGCCTTCTACGTCTACCCGTCCTGCGAGGGCCTGATCGGCCGGACCGCGCCCTCGGGCAAGCGGATCGAGACCGACGAGGACTTCGTGAGCGAACTCCTGGAGGCCGAGGGCGTCGCGGTGGTGCAGGGCTCGGCCTTCGGCCTCGGCCCCAACTTCCGCATCTCCTACGCGACCGCGACCTCCGACCTGGAGGAGGCCTGCACCCGGATCCAGCGCTTCTGCGGCTCGCTGACCTGACGAGCCACAGCGCACCGGCGATCGGAACGCCCCGGCGGAGCCCTCCGCCGGGGCGTTCCGCTTGAGGTCGGCCGGAGCTTCAGACCGCGACCTCGTCGACGATGGAGCAGCCGCTTCCGGGCTGGCGCGCCACGGTCAGCCGGGAAGCGGGACCGGCGGGCGTCCCGCGCCGCTCCTCGACGGCCGTGACCGCGAAGGCCCGGCGGCGGTCGGGACCGAAGTAGTCGGCGGTCCGGTAGAAGGGCTCCGGCGCCACGACCGTGCGGGTGAGGCGGTCGACCAGGGTCTGCGGGTCCGCGGGCAGGACCACCACGTCGTCGAACCCATGGTGGACCAGGAGCGCGAGGCCGGACGGGCGGATGGACCGACCGACCGCGACCAGCGGCGCCAGCGCCACATTCGGATCGCGGTGATGGCGGATCCGCCGGACCCACGCGAGGGCGTCGCGGTCGGCGGCGTCGTCCACGGGCGCCACCACCATGTTCACCCGCCGGGGCGTGAAATGGTCGGGCAATTGGGCGGTGGGCGGAGCCGGCACCGCGTGGAACAGGCCCGCGGCCGCGAGCGCGCGCCGGATCTCCGGCGACGTGGGGCCGGCGGACGAAACCAGGAAGATCCGGCAGAGGCGCAGGGAGTCCGGAACCACGGGGAGCCGTTGCAGGAGCGTTCGGCACCGGGGCCGAAGGACGACTGCATCATACGTCAGACCGCCTGCCAGCCTCCACCGACAGTTGCGCGAGACTTTCGCCGGTTCGCACAGCCCGCTCGGTCCTTTTCCGCCCCTGCGGCGATTCGCGTCCCCACCCCGATCGGACCGTAGCCAGACCTCCGGCCCACCCCGCCGACCGACCTTCGGAGCGGTCCGGACGACCTTTCCGATCCCGCGCTGATACGGCCCGCTCACGAAACATTCATAAACGTAAAGGTGCCTCCACATTGCCATGATTTCTCCGGGGGGCGTCCTCAATCTCGGCCTTCGCAGACCGAAATCGACTGGCCAAATCACCCTCGGGCCAGCGGGGGCCCAGTGATTTGCAGACGAGGGATTTCATCATGACGTGCACGGTGTTCGACGAACTCCACGGACCGCTCTCCGGCCACACCCTGTCCGGCGGCGGCTCGCCGGACGGCGCGCCGGAGGACGTGGCGGTCAGCACCGGCGCTTCCATCGTGATCGCGGTGGCCGCCGCCATCGCGCTCACCCTGACGATCATCATCGCGACCCTGTCGGCCGCCCACGCGGACACCCGCGCCGCCGCGCCCACCACCGACCGCGCCGCCGTCTCGGCCACCGTCCAGCCGCACGCCGCGGCGGCCCGCTGACCGGCGGCGACCCCGCGATCGGGCCGGCACGGGTTGCGCCGGCCGCCCTGGCGGCCTATGTGGGCGACGCGGGCGCCTCCTCCACCGGACGGACGGAGCGCCCCTCCCGCCAGCCGGTTCCGCATTTCCGGGAACCGCCAGCCGCCCGCCCGTGGTCCCGCCAGACGAGTCGCCGATGAGCAGCCTCCGATTCCTCGCCGTCACGATCGCCCTCCTGGCCACCCTGTTCGGGGCGGTGGCGGCGGGGGCCGTCGCCTACGGCCGGGAAGCGCTTTGGGAGGACCTGTTCGGACCGCCCGACCTGGGCGCCTACAGCTTCGACAAGCCCACCCGCACCGGCAAGCTGAACGACGCCCTCGCCTGCCCGGTGGGCACCTGCGCGGACGCCGGCACCGTGCTGGACACGCAGGTGTTCCGCGTCGAGCCCGCCACCCTCTACGCGGTGCTGCGCGAGGAGCTGCTCGACACCTTCCGGGTCCGGATCGTGGAGGACGACCCGGCCCAGGGCCGCCTGCGCGCGGTGATCTTCACCCCGCTGATGCGCTTCCCCGACACGTTCAGCGCCGAGGTGCGCAGCCCCTCCCCCGGCCTCTCCACCATCTATCTCTATTCGCGCAGCCAGATCGGCCACGCGGACCTCGGCACCAACGAGGAGCGGGTGCGCACCGTGCTGCGCCATCTGCGCTGGACCCTGCCCCGGGTCGGCCCGGACGGCGCCCTGGTGCCCGCCCGCAAGGACCAGCAGCCCAACGCCGACGCGGCGCCCGATCGCGCGCCCGGAGTCGCCAACCCCGACGCACCGCCCTCCGCGGCCGCGCCGGCGGCGCCCTCCTCGATCGCTCCTGCCCGAGCCACCGGCGGCATGTCGGGCGAACCGCCGGGCGCCCCCGTGGCGACCCCGAAGCCCGGCTCGTCCGACCCGACGGGCTGAGCGGCCCGCCAGGCTCCGGCCGACTGGCCCTATCCTACCGGTGCCCCGAGGACCGAGGACGAAATCGAACGGGGATGCGTTGGATCACCGGAGATGGGTCCGATCCAAGTGTCTGACGACCGGCGATCTGGTCTCGCCGCGACCCTGGCGCCGGCGACCGGCGTGGCAGCCGCCCCGGCATGCGAACACTCGTCCTGCCGATCGCCGGCCCCGGAGATCTCTCGGGGTTGGACATTTCCCGGGATCGGACATCTCCCGGGATCGGAATACCCCGGCAAACGTCCGGCCGCCTGGCGGCTTCGCCTGATGTCCGGCGGCGGACGGCCCCCTCGCCATCCGCCTTCGGCCATCGAGCAGGCCCGGCGCCCGGACGCCCGCGGCCGTCAGGCTTCGATCTTGAGATCGACCGCCTTCGGGCCCTTCCCGCGCTTGTCCGGCTCCGTCGCGTAGGAGACCCGGGCGCCATTCTCCAGCAGCGAAAGGCCAGACCTCTGTACGGCACTCACGTGCACGAACACGTCATTCCCGCCCGCGTCCGGTATGATGAAACCATAGCCTTTGGCCTCGTTGAAAAATTTGACCGTTCCGGTCTGCCGTCCATCCTGCGTCATCGCTCGTGTATGCCCCATGCCAAAAAATGAAGGCAGAGCTTCGCCATCCGCGCCGGATCATCCGGAGCGGGCCGACCACCGCCATGCGCATTAATGCGCAGTTTTGACGAGGACGGAAGGACATAATTCGCACTGCAATGCATAAAGTTTCTGCGGACTGCACCTTTATACCCTCACTCTTGATTGCATCGCCGGTCCGGAGCCGTGCTGTGGGGCGAACACGCCCGGCGGGTGTCTCGCGAGCGGCCCGCACCGGCCGGCGGGCATGGCGGCGGGTCGGGAAACGGGCGACCGCGCGGCCCGCCGGGCCCGAGCCCGGACGCGCGGATGCGGCACCGCGCGGCTTCGCCGCCGGGATCTGCCAGGCACGGCGCCGGCACAAGGGCCGGCCGATCGGGGTCGGCCCCCCTGGGGGACCGCGGGCGCGGCGTCGCCGCGAACAAGGAAGAAGCGAGCGGCCCTGCCGCGCCCGCGTGCGGATCTCCGGTCGTCCGCCCGCCGGGCAAGTTCCGGCGCGCGTTAAGGCGGGAGTTCTTCAGCCGCCGGACGGGCGCGAACGCCGGACCGGTGCCTTATCGACTGCACGTCGTCCCGGTCCTAGTGCCGGGCCTCCTCCGAGCCAACCGCCCGAGTGCGACGCCAGGACGCCACCCGCGGGACCGCAGCCCCACCCGCGCGCGGTGCTGGTTCCTGGCACGCCCCCGCGGTGGGGATGAGGGCAGTATACGGGAGGGCGGAGGGGTGGGGATAAGGGGGGAGGCAGTAGGCAGTAGGCAGTAGGCAGTCGGGGGGTGGCGGGGGTGGCCCTCTTCGCACCTCGACCGTCATGGTTTGTGGAGGCGCATCCGCTACGCACCTCGACCGTCATGGTTTGTGGAGGCGGACATCTTCGCACCTCGACAGTCATGGTTCGTGGAGGCGGACATCTTCGCAGCTCGACCGTCATGGTCCGCGAAGGCGGACCACCTACGCATTCGGCGTGCGGGAGCAGGAGCGTGCGGCCGGGCAAAGGCGTGGGTGGTCCGGATGAACCGGACCATGACGGTGGAGGGGGTGGGTGGGGAGGAGCAGATGCGGCTGGCCGGCGATGGTGGCGGTGGGCGGTAGCGCGCCGCCCCTCCTCGCACCACGACCGTCATGGTCCGCGACGGCGGACATCTTCGCACCTCGACCGTCACGGTTCGTGGAGGCGGACATCTTCGCACCTCGACCGTCATGGTCCGCGAAGGCGGACCACCTACGCATTTTTCTCGATCATCCTCACCAATTCTGCGACAGTTCAACCATGGAACGCGGCGACTGGGTCTATATCGTCACGAACAGGCCGAACGGGGTTCTCTACACCGGCGTGACCAATGATCTGGTGCGACGGGTGTTCGAGCACCGGAAAGGGACCGTGCCCGGGTTCACGCGCAAGTACGGCTGCAAGCGCCTCATCTGGTACGAACGCCACGAGGACATTCGCGACGCGATCCACCGGGAGAAACGGATCAAGACGTGGCTGAGAGCGTGGAAGGTGCGGTTGATCCTGGAGGAAAACCCGGAGTGGGAGGATCTGTGGGGCGAGTTGGTTGGGGAGAATCGAGGAACTGGGGCATGAAGGCGCGCCATCGGCCTTAGGCGCCAAGGCCCGCGAAGGCGGACTGTTCGGGGGTTGGTGGGTGTTCGGACTGCGGGCGGCGCGGTCGAAAAAGGCGTGGGTGGTCCGCCTTCGCGGACCATGACGGTGGAGGGGGTAGGCGGGAAGTGACCGCGGAGGGGATAGGCGGGAAGGGACGGCGGAGGGGGTAGGCGGGAAATGACCGCGGAGGGGATAGGCGGGAAGGGACCGCGGAGGGGATAGGCGGGAAGGGACGGCGGAGGGGGTAGGCGGAATCACGAAAGCGAAAGCAGGGGTTAGGGGCGGACGGCTCGGCCGGTTACCGCCCCCTTCGCCCCTTCTTTCCAGCAATCGTTCCCGCCGCCGTGCTTGGGCTCGGCCGCTTCGGCCTCTCCCCGCCCACCGGCACTTCCGTCCGCCCCACCGTCATCTCGTCCAGGGTGTTCTTCCGCACCCGGCTCGGCGGCAGGTTGCCGGCGTTGCCGTACTTGCGGTCGCCGCTGAAGCCGCCGCCGGCGTTGTCCACGTCGACTTGCCTGGCCAGGGGGTCGTCGCTGACGACGAGTTCGGCGGCTTGGAGGCGTTTCAGTTCGTCGCGCAGGCGCGCGGCGGTTTCGAATTCGAGGTTGGCGGCGGCTTCGCGCATGCGCTTTTCCAGGTCCGCCATGTGGGCCTTGAGGTTGTGGCCGACGAGGGCGCCCTCCTCGGCGAAGCCGGCGTCCACGGTGACGTGGTCCTGCTCGTAAACCGACTGGAGGATGTCGCCGATCTGGCGCTTGACGCTCTCCGGCGTGATGCCGTGGGCGGCGTTGTAGGCGAGCTGCTTCTCGCGGCGGCGCTCGGTCTCGGCCATGGCGGCGGTCATGGAGCCGGTCATCTGGTCGGCGTAGAGGATGACGCGGCCCTCCACGTTGCGGGCGGCGCGGCCGATGGTCTGGATGAGGGAGCGTTCCGAACGCAGGAAGCCCTCCTTGTCGGCGTCCAGGATGGCGACGAGGGCGCACTCCGGAATGTCGAGGCCCTCGCGCAGGAGGTTGATGCCGACGAGGACGTCGAAGGCGCCGAGGCGCAGGTCGCGCAGGATCTCGATGCGCTCCAGGGTGTCGATGTCCGAGTGCATGTAGCGGACCCGGACGCCGTGCTCGTGGAGATACTCGGTGAGGTCCTCGGCCATGCGCTTGGTGAGCACGGTGACGAGGGTGCGGTAGCCGGCCTGGGCGACCTGGCGGACCTCGCCGAGGAGGTCGTCCACCTGGGTCTTGGCGGGGCGGATCTCCACCTCCGGGTCGACGAGGCCGGTGGGGCGGATGACCTGCTCGGCGAAGGTGCCGCCGGACTGTTCCAGCTCCCACGCCGCCGGGGTGGCGGAGACCGCAATGGTCTGCGGCCGCATGGCGTCCCACTCCTCGAAGCGGAGCGGCCGGTTGTCCATGCAGGACGGCAGGCGGAAGCCGTATTCGGCGAGCGTCGCCTTGCGGCGGAAGTCGCCCCGGTACATGGCGCCGATCTGGCTGACGGTGATGTGGCTCTCGTCCAGGAACACGAGGGCGTTGTCCGGCAGGTATTCGAACAGGGTCGGCGGCGGCTCGCCGGGGGCGCGGCCGGTGAGATAGCGCGAGTAGTTCTCGATGCCGGCGCAGGCGCCGGTGGCCTCCATCATCTCCAGATCGAACATCGTGCGCTGTTCGAGGCGCTGGGCCTCCAGGAGGCGGCCGTGGGCGTAGAGCTCCTCCAAGCGGTGCTTCAGCTCCTCCTTGATGGACTTCATGGCCTGGGCGAGGGTCGGCTTCGGCGTGACGTAGTGGGAGTTGGCGTAGACCTTGACGAACTTCAGGTCGGACGTCTTCTGGCCGGTGAGCGGGTCGAACTCGGTGATGCCCTCGATCTCGTCGCCGAACAGGGAGACGCGCCAGGCGCGGTCCTCCAAGTGGGCCGGGAAGATCTCCACCGTGTCGCCGCGCACCCGGAAGGTGCCGCGCACGAAGCCGATGTCCTGGCGCTTGTACTGGAGGGCGACCAGGTCGGCGAGGAGCTGGCGCTGGTCGATGCGCTCGCCGAGCTCCAGGCTGAACGTCATGGCCGTGTAGGTTTCCACCGACCCGATGCCGTAGATGCACGACACGGACGCCACGATGATGACGTCGTCGCGCTCGAGCAGGGCGCGGGTGGCGGCGTGGCGCATCCGGTCGATCTGCTCGTTGATGGAGGACTCCTTCTCGATGTAGGTGTCCGTGCGCGGGACGTAAGCCTCCGGCTGGTAGTAGTCGTAGTAGGAGACGAAGTACTCGACGGCGTTGTCCGGGAAGAAGGACTTGAACTCGCCGTAGAGCTGGGCGGCGAGCGTCTTGTTCGGCGCGAGGATGAGCGCCGGCCGGTTGGTGGCCTCGATGACCTTGGCCATGGTGAAGGTCTTGCCGGAGCCGGTGACGCCGAGGAGGACCTGGGTGCGCTCCTGGCCCTCGATGCCCTCGACCAGCTCGGCGATGGCGGTGGGCTGGTCGCCCTTGGGCTCGTAGGCGGATTTGACCTCGAAGCGGATGCCGCCTTCGGACTTCTGCGGGCGCTCGGGCCGGTGGGGCGTCCACATCTTGCCGTCGCGAAAGAGGTCGCGGCCGCCCTGGATGAGCTCCTCCAAGGCCTTCACCGTGGCGGTGACGCCGCCGGGCGGCAGCGCCGCGGCGTCCTCCAGGCTGATGGACATGCCGGCGACCGGGTTGAGGCCGCCCTTGGCGCGCGCCTTCGGGTCCGTGGAGGCGCCCATGGACGTGCCGCGCGCGGAGCGCGTGGGCTTCGCGGGCTTGTCGGGGGCGGGCTTGTCGGGGGTGGCCTTCTCGGCCGCAGGACGGGCGGCGCGGGGCTTGCGGGCGGGCTCGGCGACGGGAGTGGCGCTCGGCTCCAGGCCGACGAGGTCCGCGCCGGCGACGTCCGTGAGCCAGTCGGCCACGGACGTGCCCGGCACGGGCGACGCGGCCCCGTAGGCAGCCTGGGGCGCTTCGCCGAAGCCGTTCGTGACCGGCGGGCCGGCGCCCTCGGCGGGAGACGGATCGGCGGCGCCCTCGACGGACGGACGGGGGGCGGTGGAGCGGGTCTTGGAAGCCATGCCCCTATGTTGACGTTCGGCCCCGGGATGGCAAGAGCCGCCCAGGGGCCGGGTCGATGGTCTGCTGACAGATCCGGTCAGGAATGCGGCCGGGGTCGCCGGCGATGGCCGGGGTCGCCGGCGATGGCCGGGGTCGCCGGCGGGGGAGCCGGCGCGACGGCGGTGAAGCGGGTCCGGTCAGGGACCCGCCCGGTGGGCCGCCGACCGGAGATCGGTCAGTCGCAGCGCTGGCCGACGGGGCACGGCACGCCGCCGTCGTTGTCGAAGCCGCGGCGGTTGTCGTCGCGGTCCCGATCGCGGTCCCGGTCGCGGCCGCGGTCCCGATCGCGGTCCCGCTCGCGGGCGGCCTGCTCGCGTTCGCGTTCCCGCTCGCGGCGGGCCTGATCGCGCTCCCGATCCCGTTCGCGCTCGCGCTGGGCGCGTTCGCGGTCACGCTCCCGGTCGCGCTCCCGCTCGGCGCGTTCGCGCTCCCAGCGGTCCCGATCGCGGTCGCGATCACGGTCCCAGTCGCGATCGCGGTCGCGGTCCCAATCGCGGTCTCGGCGCCAGTCGCGGTCGCGGTCCCAGTCGCGGTCGCGACGCCCGTCGCGGTCCCAGCGCTCGCGGTAGCGGTAGAAGTCGCGGTCGCGGTAGTGCCGGTCCCAGTAGCCGAAGCCGAAGGTCACCACCGGCGGCCGGTAGTAGCGCGGCTGCGGCACGTAGACCTGACGGTCGTCGTAGAAGCGGTCGAGGTAGCGGGACGAGATCCAGCCGCGCTCGTAGCCGACGGAGACGTCGCACCAGCTGTAGCCGCGCAGACAGCCGTGGATCTCCACGGACGAGCCTCGCCGGACCACCGCGATGCGCGGATAGTTGGTGCCGGGACCGGCGCGCAGATTGACGTCGCCGGTCGTATAGCCGGGATCCGCCGAGGCGCCGGCCGGCAGGGCGACAACCCCGAGCGCCACGAGGGCTGCAAAGAGATAGGACTTCATGACTAACACCTCCCCGGGGAGCCGAACGGGCGAAAGCCCGTCTTGCCCGGTAAAACGCGTCTCGATGAGCCGAGTTTCAGCATACGCCTACTGTAGGGGCTCTGAACCCCTCGTTCATTCTCCATTCATCTCGGCGGGGTTGCCCCGGCGATCGGCAGGGACCCGGAGGCGACCGCCTCGTCGAACGGGGTGAGAAGCGCCCGGACGGTGACCTGCCACGGTCCGGCCGCCGGCAGGACGAGGTCGTGGACCGCATAGGCGCCGCCGGACCGGGTCGCCGGGCGTCGGATCGGTCCGAGACCGGCGTCCGGCTGCACCGCCTCGACGGTCACCTCCAGGGGCTCCACGGGACGACCGTCCGGCGTAGACAGCACGATGGCGAGCCGCACCGGGCCGGCGCGGCCGGGCGTGGCGGTGACCTCGGCGGCCATGGCCGGCCCGTCCAGGCGGACGATCACCGGCGCGGCGGCATGGAGGGCGCGCGGCGGAGGCGTGAACCGCCACAGCCCGACGACCGCCAGGACGGCGACCGCGAGGAGGAGTTCGGCGCCGACCGTGACGCGCAGGGCGGCGGGCGCCCGGCTACTCCCGGCCGGGGCGACCAGGCGCCAGCGGTTGGCCGCGGCAAGCGCCAGCATGAGGCCGACCATGACCAGCTTGGCGACGAGAACGCGGCCATAGTCGGTGCCGAGGAGCGCTTCCGGCCGCTCCACCTGACGGACCGCCACCGCGCCGCCGGAGACGACGAGCAGCACGATGGCGACCGGGCCGGCGACCGCGAAGGCCTTGAGAAGGCGGACGCGCGCGGCGCCGGCCTCCGCGCCCGGCCCGAATGCCGCCGCAAGCGCCGCGAGGCCGCCGATCCAGAGCGCGGCGGCGACCGCGTGGGCGGCGACGAGCGGGGCGAAGAGCCAGGATGGCGGGGCCGACGCGGCGTGGCCGGTGACCGCGAAGGCCGCCGCCGCGAGGCCGAGGCCGACGACCGCGAGCCCGACGGCGGCATGACGGCGCGGCCGTCCGGCGTCGCCCATCGCGGGCGCGGGCCGGAGCGACAGCACGGCGGCCGCGAGCGCCGCCAACCCGAGGACGACGGCGCGGGCGAGCGAACCCTGGCCGCCCGCGAGCCAGATCGCGGGATCGCGGAGCGCCGCCGGGCCGGCGCCGAGCACCTCCACCCCGGACAAGCCGACCAGGAGGATCCCGGAGAGGGTGCCGACCGCCGCGGCGGCGGCGACGATCCGGCGGGAGCCGGCCGTGGCGGCCCCGCAGACGGCACGGGCCAGGGCGACGCCGACGGCGAGGAGAAGCCCCGCCGTGAAAAGCGCTCGCGCGGCCCAAAGGAGAGCGCCGAAGCGGCGCTGCGGACCCGCTTCGGGCACGGCGGACGGCGCGCCGATCGAGAACACCAGGGTGCCGCCGATCGGGTGGCCGTCCGCCGAGATCACCCGCCAGACGACCGTGTGCGAACCGGGGCCGAGCCCCTTCGGCAGACGGGCGGCGAGCGTCGCCTCACTGGTCGTGGCGGCGAGGTCGACCGGATCGCCCCGCGGCGCGAGGAGCCGGACGACGAGCGCGGAGACCGGCTCCGTGAAGACGAGGTGGACCGCCTCCGGGGCGGTTTGCAGGACGGCGCCATCCACGGGGGCGGACCGGACGAGCGCCGCGTGGGCCAAGGCGGGACCGGTGGTTGCGACCCCTGCGGCGGCGACGAACGCGAGCCAGACCGCGACGAGGCCGGCGAGGCGGCGCGCGGGGCCGGGCCGGCGGATCGGCCGGCCGGAACGCCGGACCGTTCGGACGAAGAGCATGATGGATACTCCCGAGAGCCGCGGGCACCCGCAGGCGCGACCAGCCGGGCGGCGGAGCCGCCGCCCGGACGCCGGTCGCCTGCCGCCGGCGCGGTCAGTGGCCGCCGGAGGCGGGCAGGATGCGGAGCATAGGGGCGGGCCTCTCCAGGTCGTCCGCCGACTGGCCTTCGGCGGGAACCTGGATCCAGCGCTCGGCCCCGTTCGCGCATTCCTGGACGACCGGGATGGCGAGGAACGAGCCCGCGGCGAGGCCCCTGGCCAGGCTGCCGCGAAACACGAACTCGTCGTAGTGGGCGTCCTGCAGCTCGCCGGTCCAGACGATCTCGCGGACGCCCTCCGTCACCGTGGTGCCATGGTTGTCGAACGGCTGGGCATAGGGTCCGGTGACGGTCTCCAGGGTCCAGCCGGCCTTCGGCATCGGCTTCACCGAATAAAGGCCGTCGGGGACGCGGACGCGGACACGCAAGGTGGCCTCGCCGTCGCAGCCATGGGGCACCCGGAGCACCGCCTTGTAGGCGGAGCCGGCCTTCGCCTCCTTCACCTCCAGGGAGACGTGGGCGGCGGACGGCGCCGCGCAGGCGAGCAGCGCCGCAACGGCGGCGGATAAAGAGTAACGCATCAGTTGAATCCTGACCTGGACGACGGGCCGGCCGCACGGGCACGGCCTGCCGGCCGATGGCCGGCTTCGACGTCGTCGGATGATGGGGTGCGGGAATGTTGGGGCTCGCGGGCCGCGATCAGGCGACGGACGGCGGTGCCCTGGGGGAAGGACGGACGTGCGGCGGCGGCGCCGGGGCGTGCGAGCGCGGGACGCGGAGGACGCGCGCGGCGTCGTCCTGATAGGCGGGCGCGACGAGCGCGGCGCGCTCCACAGGCGGCAGGGCGGCCGCGCCGGGGCAGGCGAGGCAGCAGAGCCGGTGGTCGCGAGGATCGCCGCCGCCCGGATGGCGGTGCTCGACGCCGGCGGCATGGGCGGCGCAGATTTCCGACGTCGCCCCGTTGCCGGCCCGGGCCGGCGGCATCAGGCCGAGCCCCATCGCCTGGACCGCGAGGGCCCAGACGAGGACGACGACCGTCCACTGGTTCAGCGCTGACCGCAGCAGGCGCGGCATGGATGCGGGCTCCCGGCCCCGGACCACCGAAGCCACGCCGCCGGCCATAGCACTGGGCGGCGAGGAACGGAAGGGCGGCAAAGGGGTGCACGAAGGCGGCCGGGCGGGCGGGCGCCCTTGCCGGGGGGGCGCGCGGCGCGTAGATGCTGCGCGATGAACTATCGTCACGCCTTTCACGCGGGGAATTTCGCCGACGTGCTGAAGCACGCGGTGCTGGCGCGCGTTCTCGTGCACCTTTCCAAAAAGGACGCCGCCTTCCGGGTGATCGACACCCACGCGGGCGTCGGCCTCTACGACCTCGCGTCGGACGAGGCGCTGCGGACGGGGGAATGGCGGGGCGGGATCGGGCGCGTGATGCGGGCGAGCCTGGGTCCGGCGCTCGCCGACTTCCTGGAGCCGCTGCGGACGGTGCTGCGGGCGGTGAACGGGGGCGACGACCTGCTCGTCTACCCGGGCTCGCCGACCGTCGCGGCCACGCTCGGCCGGCGGCAGGACCGGTTCGTGTTCAACGAACTGCATCCGCAGGACGCGGACGAGCTGGCCGCGCGCTTCGCCGCCGACCGGCGCGTGAAGGTGACCCGCCAGGACGGCTACACCGCCGCCCGCAGCCTGCTGCCGCCCCACGAGCGGCGCGGCCTGACGGTGATCGACCCGCCGTTCGAGGAGGCGGGCGAGTTCGACCGGATGCTGCAGGCGCTGAAGGACGCGGACCGGCGGTTCGCCACCGGCACGATCATCGCCTGGTATCCGTTGAAGCACCTGGACGCGGTGCAGCGCTTCCACGCGGACGTGGCGGAGAGCGGCCTGACCAAGGTGCTGCGCCTGGACCAGTGGGTGCGGCGGCCCGGCGGCATCGGGCCGCTGGCGGGCGCGGGCCTTCTGGTGGTGAACCCGCCGTGGACGCTGAAGGCGGAGGCGGAGGCCGCCCTGCCGGACCTGACCGAGCGGCTGGCCGACGGCCCGGGCGCCGGCTTCCGGGCCGACTGGCTGGTGCCGGAAACCCACACGCCCTGAGATCCGCCACGCTGGTAACCAATCCGGAAGGAGGCATGCGGCAAGGATGCTTGACCGCCATCGACCGGCTGCCGCATCGTGGCGGCGGTCTTATCCGGGAGTTTTTCCATGCGTGCCGCGATTCTGGGTCTTGTCGTTCTCGCCTCCACGACGACGCCGGGAGCGGCGGCCGACATCGGCGCCGGCCGGACCGCCCGCACGGCCGTGGTGGTGGAGACGAGCACCCTGCCGGCGTGCGACGATCCGTCGGTGCTCTCCAAGGTGGTAGAGCGGCAGCACTGGGCCGAGGCCAACACCTGGCACGACGGCAAGCGCATCGAGACGCTGACCGACATCCGCCAGCGCTACAACACCACCCGGTTCGCCAGCATGATCGAGCATCGCCACTGCGAGGGCGAGGCGACCCTCGGCGCCGGCCGCAGCGACCGGGTGTTCTGGGTGATCTCGGCCGAGACCGGATTCGCCGGCATCGGCTACGGCGTGGAGGTCTGCCTGCCGTCGCAGGACTACTGGTACGTGTGGGACGCGGCCTGCCGCGTGCTGCGGTGACGGGACGGCGCGGTCGCGCGGGATCTCCGGCCCGGAAATATCTGGCCGCGGCGATTTGGGCCGCGGGGCTTCTGGCCGTGGGATTGGCGCCGGCGATCGGACCGGCGCGCGCCGACGACCGGCCGGGCGACTTCGACTTTTACGTGCTGGCGCTGTCGTGGTCGCCGAGCTGGTGCGAGGCGGAGGGCGACGCGGACGATCCCCAATGCGACGGCCGCCGGCCGTTCGCCTTCACGGTGCACGGCCTGTGGCCGCAACGGGAGCGCGGCTGGCCGGAATTCTGCCGCGCCGACGAGGGGCCGGGCCGGGCCACCCTGGACGGCGTCCTGGACGTGATGCCGAGCCGGGGTCTCGCCCGCTACCAGTGGCGCAAGCACGGGGCCTGCTCGGGCCTCGACCCGGCCGCCTATTTCGACACGCTGCGCCGGGCGCGCGAGACGGTGACAATCCCGCCCGCCTACCGGCGCCTGGACCGCTGGGCCTCGGTGCGGCCGGGCCAGGTGGAAGCCGACTTCCTGGCCGCCAACCCGGGCCTGCCGGCCGACGCCGTGGCGGTGACCTGCGACGAGCGCCGGCTGCGCGAGGTGCGCGTCTGCCTGACGAAGGACGACCTCGCCTTCCGGTCCTGCCCGGAGGTGGACCGGCGCGGCTGCCGGCGCGCCACCGTGGCCATGCCGCCCGTGCGGTGACGCGGCCGGGCCTCCGCCCCATATTCCGAACCAGACGCGCGAGAGCGGCCGCGCGGTTCCGGACCTCGGTCCGGTCCGCGCCGGACGCCGATCGGGAGGTTGCATGACCCTGACGACGCTGTTCACGGGAGCCGGGCGGTTCCTCCTGGTGTTGGCGACGCTGATCGGCGCGGCGCCGTCGGACGCCGAGGCGCAGACCGGGACGGCCCGCTACGGGTCGGCCGAGGTGGCCTGCGCGGAGGACCTGACCTGCGTCGCCTCCGTGCGGGCGCGGGATGCGGACGGGACCGTGACGAGCGTGTTCCAGCTTCACCGCGGACCGGGCAGCCGGTCGCGCTGGGCGGTGTCGGTGACGACGCTGAAGGACCTCGCGGACCGGGAGCGGCCGATCTCTATGGCGGTGGACGGGGGCGTGGCGCTGACGCTGCGACCGCGCTCGGACTACGCGCCGTTCGTCAACCCGGGCGACTTCTTCGTGCTGTCCCAGTACGCGCTGGACCGGCTGATGCGGGACATCCAGGTGGGGTTCGAGCTCCGCGTCACCTACATCGACATCGCCGGCGCGCCGCACATGGACCGCTTCCGCCTGGACGGCATGCGCGACGCCCTGACGGAGATCGACCGCCGGCAGAAGCGGATCGTCGGCGACCGCCGCGCCGGCCCGCCGGACGACCTGCCGCCGGCGCCGGAGGTGGACCGGCAGGCCATGGTGGCGCTGCAGGGGCTGCCGCCGCGGCTCGTGGAGTGGCACATAGCCAGCCAGTGCGAGGCGCCGGACGGGCCGTCCCTGGCCGAGACGCCGCCGGTGATCGGCGCGCTGTCGGAGACGGCCATGCTCTACGCCATCCCGTGCTACCGCAGCGAGGGCCGGACCGGCTACCGGCTCTACATGGTGGAGAGCGGCGAGATCGGCGGCATGCACCTCCTCACCTTCGCGACCTTCTCGTCGCGCTTCGGCTGGATGGGGACGGACACCCTGGAGACCGTGGCGTTCGACCCGCAGACCGCCACCCTGACGGCCGTGACCACCGGCGCGGCGCCGGACTGCGGCACCGCCGGCACCTGGCGCTGGGACCAGTACGCGTTCAAGCTCGTCACCTTCCGGGCGAACGAATCCTGCGGCACCGGCAAGGCCCCGGCGGACTGGCCGGTGGTCTTCCCCGGCCCGGGCGGCCAATGACGGGATGCGGCCGACGGACGGCCATGCGGTCCGGCCGGTGGACTTCCCGACCGGTGGACTTCCCGACCGGTGGACTTCCCGACCGGCCGCGCTATCGTGGCGCCGGCCCGTGACGCCCCGCGGGACCGCCGCCCGCGGCCCTGACCCCCGCGGCCCGACGCCGCCCACATCCCGAGGAGCCCGCCCCGTGCCAGACTTCATTCTCCGGTCCTCGCCGGCCTCGCCGTTCGGCCGCAAGATCAAGATCGCCGCCGCCATCCTCGGCCTCGGGGACCGGATCGAGGTGGTGAAGACCGACACCACCGACCCGGCGGACGACATCCGCACCCAGAACCCGCTCGGCAAGATCCCCGCCCTGATCACGCCGGACGGCACGGTGGTCTATGACAGCCGGGTGATCCTGGACTACCTGGACTACCTTGCCGGCGGCGGCCGGATCCTGCCGGCGGACCCGGCGGAGCGCTTTCCGGCGCTGACCCTGCAGGCCCTCGCCGACGGCATCATGGACGCCGCGCTCCTGCGGCGCTACGAGACCGTCATGCGCGAGCCGGGCGAGCGGAGCGCCCGCTGGGACGACCACCAGCGCGGCAAGGTGGAGCGCGGCCTCGCCTACCTGGAGGCCAACCTGCCGGAGGAGGACGCGGTGACGGTGGGCACGATCGCGGTCGCCTGCGCGCTCGGCTACCTGGACTTCCGCTTCGAGGGCTCCTGGCGCGAGGGCCATCCGCGGCTCGTGGCCTGGCTCGACCGCTTCACCGCCACCCTGCCCGGCTGGGCCGCCACGGCGCCCGGCTGACCGGGAGGCGGCGCGATGGCCGGCACGGTCTACGTGGACGCGGACGCCTGCCCGGTGAAGCAGGAGATCTACAAGGTGGCCGGCCGCCACCGCTGGCCGGTGGTGCTGGTGGCGAACGCCTGGATGGCCGTGCCGCGCGACGAGGACGTGCGCCTCCACGTGGTGCCGGAGGGCCCCGACGAGGCGGACAAGTGGATCGCCGCCGCCGCCGGGGCCGGCGACGTGGTGGTGACCGCCGACATCCCGCTCGCCGACCGCTGCGTGAAGGCCGGCGCGACGGTGATCGCGCCGTCCGGCAAGCCGTTCAGCCCGGATTCGATCGGCATGGCGCTCGCGGTGAGGGATCTGATGACGGACCTGCGTTCGGCCGGCGAGACGACGGGCGGCCCGCGCCCCTTCTCGCCCAAGGACCGGTCGCGCTTCCTCTCCGCCCTCCACGAGGCGATCGTGCGGATCGGCCGGGGCTGACGACGCCCCGCCACGCACGCCTTTTCTCCGTCATCGAGCCGGGCCATGCTGGCCGGGAGGAGACCCGGCCGGGGCCGAGCCCGACGACGACGCATCGATCGGGATCGGCCCGGCCTTCAGAAGGAGAGAGCATCATGGCCTGGGGAAGCGTTCCGTCCGTTCCGCCCGTCCGCCACACCCGCACGGGGGCGGCCGACGACATCGATTTCGAGATCCGCGGCTCGGAGATGCAGTTCGTCGAGATCGAGCTCGACCCCGGCGAGAGCGCGGTGGCGGAAGCGGGCTCGCTGATGTTCAAGGCGCCGACCGTCTCGATGACGACGGTGTTCGGCGACGGCTCGGCGCAGGAGGGCGGCCTGTTCGGCAAGCTGCTCGGCGCCGGCAAGCGGCTGATCACCGGCGAGAGCCTGTTCACCACCGTGTTCACCCACGAGGGGTCCGGCAAGGCGCGCGTGGCCTTCGCGGCCCCCTTCCCGGGCCACATCCTGGCGATCAAGCTCGACAGCGTGGGCGGCCGGCTGGTCTGCCAGAAGGACTCGTTCCTCGCCGCCGCCAAGGGCGTGTCCCTCGGCATCGCCTTCCAGCGCCGGATCATGACCGGCCTCTTCGGCGGCGAAGGCTTCATCATGCAGACCCTCGACGGCGACGGCTGGGTGTTCGTCCACATGGGCGGCACGCTGGTGGAGAAGGACCTCGCGCCCGGCGAGGAGATCCACGTGGACACCGGCTGCGTGGCCGCCTACACGGCCGGCGTCGACTTCGACCTCGTCCGGGCCGGCTCGATCAAGTCCATGGTGTTCGGCGGCGAGGGCGTGTTCTTCGCCCGCCTGGTCGGCCCCGGCCGCGTGTGGATGCAGTCCCTCCCCTTCTCCCGCTTCGCCGGCCGCATGTGGGCCGCGGCGCCCCAGACGGGCGGCGGCGGACAGGGGGAAGGATCGGTGCTGGGCGGCCTGGGGCGGATCCTGGACGGGGACAACCGGTGAAGGTGGGCGGCCGGGTTGTTCGGGGGCGATCGGCCGGCGGGGGATGATCGGCGGCCGAAACGCATGAGGCCGCCCGCACAGGCGACACCTCCCCCGGCTTCGCCGGACCCCGCTTCGCAGTCACGGGCCTGCTCCGCCTTGGCCATCGGCCAAACCCCTGAGGGGAGGGATTTCGAAAGTCGGGTGGCAATGATCCTTTTCCTCAGGGGAAGGTAGCCCGGAAGGCCGGAAGGGGTTGTCTTCGGCGGCTGGGGAAAAGCGCATGGGGCCGCCCACAAAGACGACCCCTCCCCCGGCTTCGCCGGACCCCGCTTCGCAGTCACGGGCCTGCTCCGCCTTGGCCATCGGCCAAACCCCTGAGGGGAGGGATTTCGAAAGTCGGGGGCAATGATCCTTCCCCTAGGGGGAAGGTGGCCCGGAGGGCCGGAAGGGGTTGTCTTCGGCGGCTGGGGAAAAGCGCATGGGGCCGCCCACAAAGACGACCCCTCCCCCGGCTTCGCCGGACCCCGCTTCGCAGTCACGGGCCTGCTCCGCCTTGGCTATCGGCCAAACCCCGAAGGGGAGGGATTGTGGGAGCGGGGACCGATGATCCTTCCCCTCAGGGGAAGGTGGCCCGGAGGGCCGGAAGGGGTTGTCTTCGGCGGCTGCGGAAAAGCGCATGGGGCCGCCCACAAAGACGACCCCTCCCCCGGCTTCGCCGGACCCTCCCCTGAGGGGAGGGATTGGTGGAGTCGGGTGGCAATGGTCCTTCCCCTCAGGGGAAGGTGGACGGCGGAGCCGGCCGGAAGGGGTTGTCTTCGGCGGCTGCGGAAAAGCGCATGGGGCCGCCCACAAAGACGACCCCTCCCCCGGCTTCGCCGGATCCCGCTTCGCAGTCACGGGCCTGCTCCGCCTTGGCCAACGGCCAAACCCCTGAGGGGAGGGATTGTGGGAGCGGGGACCGATGATCCAGTCCCTCGGGGGAAAGCGGACGGCGGAGCCAGGTGGACGGGGTTGTCGTGTTTCTCCCTCGCTCGGACGTCCGAAGGGGTTGTCTTGCTTCTCCCTCGCTCGGACGTCCGAAGGGGTTGGCTTGCTTCTCCCTCGCTCGGACGGGGCGCCGGGCCTGGGCGGGGCAACGAAAAAGGCCCGGGTTTGACCCGGGCCTTCTCCAGTCGTCCGATGCGTCGGGGTTGCCCCCGGCGGGATCAGAACTTGTAGCCGACGCCGACCTTCACAAGGTGGCCGTCGAGGTCCGCGTCGACGGTGGTGCCGTTCGCGGAGTAGGACTCCTCGGAGGTGTCGACGTAGAGGTACTCGGCGCGCACGGTGACGTTCTGGGTCAGAGCCGCTTCCACGCCGCCGCCGGCCGCCCAGCCGAGGTGGGTGTTGCTGTCGGAGCCGCCGTTGAAGTCGGCTTCGCCCCAGCCCACGGCGAGACCGCCGGTGCCGTAGACCATGAAGCTGTCGAAGGCGTAGCCGACGCGGCCGCGGACGGTGCCGAACACGGCGGTCGAGGTCTCGACGCCGACGCCGCCGACGGTGAAGTCCTCGGACGGGCCGGCGAAGATGTCGGCCTCGGCGCCCACGATCCAGTTCGGCGTCACGGCGTAGTTGTAGCCGGCGAAGACGCCGCCGGTGAAGCCCTCGACGCTCTCGTCGCCGGCGTCGCCGCCGTATTCACCGAACGCGTAGCCGACGGCGCCGCCGACATAGGCGCCGGTCCAGTCGAACGCGGTCGATTCCACGACGGCCTCGTATGCCGGCGCGGCCGGAATCGGTTCCGGCAGGTCGGCGGCGAAGGCCGGAACGGCCACGAGCGCGGTCGAGCCAACCAGCAGCGCTGCGATCACACGGGTCATGTCAAACTCCTATCATTACATCGGACCGCTCGCCGGGGAGGCCTCGGACGGCAGCGGTCTTGCCTCTCACGATCGCGCACCGGCTCAAGGTTAACGGCAGCGCCCCCGTGGAATGTTCGATATCTGAACGCGGAATGTGGCCGGGTTCGTCACGTTCCGTGGCGAGAATGCGGCTTGGGGCGGAAAGTTTCGTGGTTCCGAGCGCTATGGTGAAGCGTGTGTTAACCTTGCAAGACCGTGGTGCAACACCGTTCATTTTTAAAGATCGGGCCGGAACTGAACCGGCGGCCGTGCAGTTACGTATGCCTTGCGATGACGAAGCGTGAGCGGGTGCCTGGCGGCAGCCGCGGCCGAGTCGCCGGCCCGCCGTCCGGGCCATGCTTCTGGAGACATCGCATGTACCATCATGAACGGGGCGTGGCGGTGGTCACCGGCGCCGCCCGACGGATCGGCCGGGCGATTGCGCTCGACCTGGCGGCCGAGGGCTATGCGGTGGCGCTGCACTGCAACCGCTCCCGCGACGAGGCCGAGGAGGTGGCGGACGAGATCCGCGCCGGCCAGGGCCGGGTGGCGATCGTGACGGCGGACCTCAACGATCTGGACGCCGTGGCGCGGATCATCCCGGAGGCCGAGCGGGCGCTCGGTCCGGTGGACGTGCTGGTCAACAACGCGTCCCTGTTCGAGCGGGACGAGGCGCAGACCGTGGAGCCGGTGCTGTTCGCCCGGCACATGACCGTGAACCTCGCCGCGCCGGTGTTCCTGGCGCGCGATCTCGCCAACCGCCTGCCGGACGGGCGGGAGGGCGTGGTGATCAACCTGATCGACCAGCGGGTGTGGCGGCCGAACCCGCTGTTCTTCTCCTACAGCCTGTCGAAATCGGCGCTGTTCGATGCCACCCGGACGCTCGCCCAGGCGCTGGCGCCACGGGTGCGGGTGGCCGGCATCGGCCCCGGCCCGACCCTCGCCAACGTCCGCCAGTCGGCGGACGACTTCCAGCGGCAGATGGAGGGGGTGCTCCTGAAACGCGGCCCGAGCCTCGACGAGGTGACGGCGGCGGTGCGCTTCATCCTGGAAAGCCGCTCCTTCACCGGCCAGATGCTGGCCCTCGACGGCGGCCAGCATCTGGCGTGGGAGACGCCGGACGTGGTTGGGATCGTGGAGTGAGCGGGGGTGGAGGACGGGGAAGGCCCGGATGGTCCGCCTTCGCGGATGGTCCGCCTGCGCGGACCAGGACGGGCGGGTGCGGGTCCGTCGCCTCAGAACAGGCGACCGCCGAGGGGCACCTCGTGTCCCGGGCCGATCAGCACCACCGCGCCGTCGGCGTCCGGGACGCCGAGCGTGAGCACTTCCGAGCGCATGGGGCCGATCTGTCGCGGCGGGAAGTTGACCACGGCGAGCACCTGACGGCCGACCAGTTCCTCCGGGCTGTAGTGCACCGTGATCTGGGCGGAGGAGCGCTTGACGCCGATCTCCGGGCCGAAGTCGATGGTCAGCTTGTAGGCGGGCTTGCGGGCTTCCTTGAAGACCTCGGCGGTCACGATCCGGCCGACGCGGATATCCACCTTCAGGAAGTCGTCGTAGCTGATGGGCTCGGCGGGCGTCTGATCGGACATGGGTGCCTCAGGTCAAGGTTGAGTCGCGAAATCCGATAATCATGCAGCGTTGATATGCGGTAAATGCAAGACAGCCTCATCCATCTTGTGGATGCCGCCATTCGGGCCTGCTGGCAGTGTGTTCCTCGTTTCGAGCCTGAATGTCTATTGAGTCCGATTGTTTCGCGAGTCCTTGCCTGCTCCGGCAACCCGCCTCCCTCTTTTCAAGGGCGGGCGTTCGGAGTTCGGGCGAAAGCCCGCCAAAGACCTCCGGGGGCCGGGAACAGCGTTCGGGCGCTGTTTCCGGTCGCTCCGTTTCCGGAGGACGGGCGCGCGGACGCGATATCGCCCCCGCGTCCGGGGTGTTGATCCGACAGATCGGACCGGAGAGACGCGGCCGGCGAGCGCGGCTTAGATTCCGTCGCCGGGGCTCGTCACCTCGTCGTCCGTCGCGGGGCGCGACGGCCGTGAGCGGCCGCCGCGGCGCCATTCGGACAGGCGGTCGTCCAGGCTCTTGAGGCCCGCCCAGATCCGGTCGGCGGTGTCGAGATAGCGCTCGCCGCGGGAGAGTTCCCTGTCGAGGGTCATCATGGTCTTGGCGAGGCCCGGATCGTCGTCGTCGACCCACGTGTCCACCGCGCGCGCCCAGGCGATCGCGAGGCCCTGCGCCTTCAGCCGCCCGAGCGAGCCGGCCGTGGAGATGCGCGCGGCCGCCAGCATGAAGCCCATGGACCGCACCACCAGCCCGTTCAGCGCCAGGGCCGTGCCGGCGTCGCCCCGCGCCGACCGCGACAAGGAGCGCACCGCCTCCTTGTAAGGGGCCAGGGCGTCGAACCGGCGCATCAGCACGTCGAAGAGCCGCTCGCGGCCCGGTTCGTCGCGCATCTCCGGATCGTCGCCGGACAGCACCGCCGTATCGATGCGCTGGACGAAGGCCTTCAGGATGGCGAGCCGGCCGTCGAAGTGCTGGCGCACGTCGGCGAGCGTCACGCCCGCGTCGGCGGCCACGTCGTTGAGGTCGATGTCTGAGAGCGGCTGGGTCGCCAGCCGTCCCACGAAGGCGTCCACGATTCGGGCCCGTTGGGCCTCGGCCTTGCTGGCCATGGGGCTGTCTCCCGCGCGTGCGTTCCGTACCCGTCAGATAGGGTTCCGGCGGTCCGCCGGAAAGACGCGGGCCTCAGCCGAGTTCGCGGCCCCGCCGGGCGGCTGCCTCCACCGCCCTGGTTAGGAGCGGCAGGAGGCCGTTCTCGCCCATCAGGACCTCGAGCGCCGCCGCGGTCGTGCCGCCAGGGGAGGTGACGTTCTGGCGAAGGGTCGCCGGGTCGAGCGGCGAGGCGGCGAGCAGCGCGCCGGCGCCCGCCACGGTCTGGCGCGCCGCGAGCGCCGCCACGTCCGGCGGCAGGCCGGCGGCCTCGCCCGCCTTGGCGAGATGTTCGGCGAGCAGGAAGACATAGGCCGGCCCGGAGCCCGACACGGCGGTGACCGCGTCCATCAGGCCTTCGTCGTCCACCCAGGCGGTGCGCCCGACCGAGTCCATCAGGGCGGTCACCACGGTCCGGTCCGCCGCCGTCACCGCGCCGTTGCCGACCGCCACCGCCATGCCCTGACCGACCTGCGCCGGCGTGTTGGGCATCACGCGCACGATCGGCCCGTCGCCGAGGCCCGCGGCCAGGGTCCGCAGCGTCGTGCCGGCGGCGACGGACATGACCACGGTCCGCGGCCCGACCAGCGGCTTCACGGCGGGCAGCACGGCCGCCATCGACTGCGGCTTCACGGCCAGCACGAGCACGGCCGGCACGATGTCCACGTCCGCCGGGCTTGCCGCGTGGCGCACGCCGTGCCGGGCGACGAGGTCGGCCATCTCCGGATGGAGGTTCGGGTCGACGATCACCGTCTCGCCGCCGGCGAGATTGTTCGCCAGCCAGCCGGCCAGCATGGCGCCGCCCATCTTGCCGGCGCCGACGAGGACGAGGGGCTTCAGCGAACGGAGCGGCATGGACGACCTCTTGTCTGTCGGACGGCGCGCGGACCCCGCCCCGGGCGGGCGGCCGGCGGCCTGAAGGAAACGAGCGGCGCCCACACTGCCCGCGCCGGACCCCGGCGGCAAGCCGGCATGGGCGACGCCCGACCGGGGGAGAGGCCGGACCGCGTGGCGCGGCCGGAACCGGGCGGCGGCGGACGCACTGTCGGCGGTCCGTTCGTGCGGAGCGCCCGTCCGACCCCGTCGTCAGAGCCGATGGGCGGCGAGCCTTTCGTAGAAGGGCGTCGCCGCCTCGGCGATGCGGGCGAGATCGGCGGGCAACGCGCTCCGCTCCACGTCGGGTCGCGCCGGGCCGAAGCCGGTGGAGGCCTCCACGGCGTGGTACCAGTGCGGCGCCCAGACGCCGTCGCTCGCCCGCCGTCCAGCCGGCCAGGCCAGCATCTCGTCGCGAAAGCCGATCCCCACCGCCTCGCAGAGGCGGGTCAGCGCGCCGCGCGGGTCGGTCAGCACGTCGTTGCCCTCCACCACGGGCGGGGCGACGCCCAGTCGGTCCGCCACGGCGTCGAAGATCTCCGCCTGCTGCCGGAAGCCGATGTCGTCGAGCGTCACCGTCTCGCGCTTCTGCACGTAGGAGGCGAGCACGCTTTCCGGCCGGCGGATCAGGAACGCGTTGGTGACGGCCGCCAGGAAGCCGCGGTCGAAGGCCGGCAGCATGTGGTGGGTCATGTGCTTCTGGTAGAACACCGGCCGCCCGTCCGGCACCGGCCCCACCACGCGGGCGGCCACCGCGTCCGGATCGGTATCGTCCGCCGCCAGGATCTCGTCCCGCATCGGATGGCCGAGCCCCGTCGCCTTCAGGTAGGCGGCGTAGAAGGGCTCGTCCCAGACGGCGCAGTCCGGCCGGTTCTCGAACGCCCGCATCATGGCGGTGGAGATGTTGCGCGGGCCCGACCACATGGCGATGCGGACGGCGGGGGACGGGGATGCGGGCATGATGTCAGGCAGGTCCGTAGAGTGAGGAAGGCGGGTCCGCCAGGCCGAGGAACACGGCCAGGAGACGGTTTATCGCCTCCATGTCCGGCGGGTCCAGACGGCCGATCACCGGGCCGATCTTGTCGCGGGGGAGAGTGGAGAGCTTGTCGATCATCGCCTGGCTCACCGCCCTCAGCCCGTTGCCGTCGGACGGCGCCACCGTGTGACGGATCAGGTCCGCATCCCGGAGGTGGGACGTGAACGGCGCGAGGGTCACCGTCGGGGCGTCCGCGAACAGATCGGACTGGACGACCACCGCCGGCCGCGGCTTGCCGAAGTCGCCCTGCAGCGCCACGGTCACCACGTCGCCCCGTTTCACGTATCGAGGTCCAGGACGGCCGCCGCGGCCGCGGCCCAGGCGGCATGGTCCGCCTCGGCCGGGTCATCGCGCAGCAGGCGCGCCTGTCTCCGGCATTCGGCCTGGAACGCCGGGGACGACGTATCGGGCAGCCGGAGAACCACGTCCTTGTATCCCGGCGGCGCCGGTGCATCACGTTCCCGCATGCGCTTCATACGACCAACCATAACGCACCCCCGCAGGGATCTTCACCGCACCCGCGCGCCCGATCAAGTGTTGAACTTGAACAGCATCACGTCGCCGTCCTGGACCACGTACTCCTTGCCTTCGTCGCGCGCCTTGCCGAGTTCCTTCGCCTTCACCTCGCCCAAGGTGACGTAGTCCTCGTAGGCGATGGTCTGGGCCCGAATGAAGCCGCGCTCGAAGTCGGTGTGGATCACGCCGGCCGCCTGGGGCGCCTTGGTGCCCTTGGTGATGGTCCAGGCGCGGGTCTCCTTCGGCCCGGCGGTGAAGTAGGTGATGAGGCCGAGGAGGTCGTAGCCGGCGCGGATCAGCCGGTCGAGGCCGGGCTCTTCGAGGCCGATGGTCTCCAGGAACTCCGCCTGCTCCTCGTCGGAGAGCTGGGCGATCTCCGCCTCGATGGCGGCCGAAATCACCACCGCCTTGGCGCCCTCGGCCTTCGCCTTGGCGAACACCGCCTCGGAGAACCGGTTTCCGGTCGCCGCCGAGGCCTCCTCCACGTTGCACACGTAGAGCACCGGCTTGGCGGTCAGGAGGTTCAGCATCTCGAAAGCCTGCTCGGCACCCTTCGGCACCGCCACCGTGCGGGCCGGCCTGCCCTCGCGCAAAGCGGCCAGGGCGAGGTCCATCAGCTCCACCTGCTCCTTGGCTTCCTTGTCGTTCTGGGCGCGCTTGCGCAGCGGCACGACCCGCCGCTCCAGGCTGTCCAGGTCGGCGAGCATCAGTTCCGTCTCCACTGTGTCGGCGTCCGCCACCGGGTCGACGCGGCCCTCCACGTGGGTGATGTCGCCGTCCTCGAAGCAGCGCAGCACGTGGGCGATGGCGTCGACCTCGCGGATGTTGGCGAGGAACTGGTTGCCGAGACCCTCGCCCTTGGAGGCGCCGCGCACGAGGCCCGCGATGTCCACGAACGTCAGCCGGGTCGGCACGATCTGGGCCGACTTCGCCTGCGCGGCGATCTTCGCCATGCGCGGGTCCGGCACGGCCACCTCGCCGGTGTTCGGCTCGATGGTGCAGAACGGGTAGTTCGCCGCCTGGGCGGCCGCCGTCTTGGTGAGCGCGTTGAAGAGCGTGGACTTTCCGACGTTCGGAAGCCCGACGATGCCGCACTTGAAGCCCATGGCAGGTACGTCTTTCGGATGGAACGGGATCTGGCCGGCTGTTTGGGCCAGCGCGCCGCCGCCGTCAAGAACAACTCCGCCACGCCGCGATAGCGGGGCGGGGCCGAAGCCGACCGCGCCCGATCTCCTGGGGTCGGGACTACGCGACCGTCGAGCAACCCCGCGCCGGTCACGGTCCGGAGGGGGAGCTTGAGAGAGGGGTGAGAGGTCAGCGCAAGTTCGGCGGGCCGGTAACTCACTCGTCATGGTCCGAGAAGCCGGACCACCCAAGCGCTCTTCCGTGCCGTTGCGGTTCCCATGCGTGGGTGGTCCGGATGAACCGGACCATGACGGCCGGAGCGTGACTCAAGAGGTCGGCGCATGTTCGGCGGGTCGGTCGCGACCCGTCATGGGGGGCGAGAGGTCGACGCGTGTCCGGCGGGTCGGCCGAGGGGGGCGCGGGCGGGGAGGCTCAGCCGGGGAGACGGACGAGGGCGCGCAGGCCGCCGAGGGGGCTCGTTTCCAGGCGGACCATGCCGCCGTGGCCGCGGGCGATGTCGCGGGCTATGGCGAGACCGAGGCCGGTGCCGGCGGTGTCCTGGTTGCGGGCGCTGTCGAGCCGATAGAAGGGCTTGAACACGTTCTCCCGCTCGGCTTCCGGGATGCCGGGGCCGTCGTCGTCCACCCGGATGGTGAGCCAGCCGTCCCGGTGCTCCGCCTCCAGGCTGACCCGGCGGCCGTAGCGGACCGCATTGCCGACAAGGTTGCCGACGAGCCGGCGGAAGCCGCCGGGCTTGACGGTGACGAGCGGCGAGCCGGAGAAGCGGACCGGGATGGGCGCCGCCGCGCCGGCGCGCTCGGCGACCTCGGCGATGACCGCCTCCACGTCGATCTCGTGGGCCTCCTCGTCGGTGTCGCTCTTGGCGAAGGCCATGTAGGCCTCCAGCATGGCTTCCATCTCGTCCACGTCGCGGCGGAGCGCTAGCGTCTCCTCGTCCTCCGGCAGGAGGGCGAGCTCCAGGCGGAAGCGGGTGAGAATGGTGCGCAGGTCATGGCTGACGCCCGCCAGCATGGTGGTGCGCTGTTCCATCTGCCGCTCGATCCGGCGGCGCATCTCGATGAAGGCGTGGGCGGCGCGGCGGACCTCGCGGGCGCCCTGGGGCGAGAAGGCGCCGACCGGCCGGCCCTTGCCGAAGGCGGTGGCGGCGTTGGCGAGCCGCTGGATGGGCTTGATCTGGTTGCGGATGAAGATGATCGACACGAGGATCAGCACCAGGGCCGTGGAGACCATCCAGACGATGAAGATGTGCGAGTTGGACGCGTAGGCGTTCCCCCGGTCGAGAACGACCCGGAGCACGCCCTTCGGGATGACGAGCCGGACCTCCACGAACTCGGACTGGCCGACGGTGTCGATCCAGTAGGGCACGCCGAGCTGCGCCTCGATCTGCCGGGACAAGGTGCGGTCGAGCAGCGTGAAGAGTGCGCGGCGGCGAGGTGGCGGCAGCGGCTCCGGGGCGAGCAGTTCCATGTCGAGGTTCATGCGCCGGCCGGCGATCTCCAGAAGTTCGGAGATGTCGGCGCCGGGCGGGGCCCTGTCGATCAGGTCCACCATGGCGGCGATGTCGCGGACCACGGCCGCGGAGAGCCGGCCGGTGACCAGTTCCCAGTGGCGGTCCATGAACACGTAGGCGACCACGGTCTGCAGGATCACCATCGGAACCACGATGATGAGGAGCGAGCGGCCGAGGAGCCCCTTGGGCATGATCCGGTTGATCGCCCGGGCGAGCCCGTTCCAGAGGGCGACCAGCGGCCAGGGCGTGATGCGGCTCAGCCCCTCGCGGACGAGGCGCGCGCCGTCGTCCCCGGCTTCGAGGACGCGGCCGACCACGCCGTCGCGCTGCTCGTCCGCGGCCGGATCGTCGCCGGCCGGTGCATCGGGCCCGGCATCCGGGTCGAGCGCCCGGTCCCGCCCGGCGGTGGCGCCGACGGTGCGGTCCGGTGTCGGGCGGGGCGGCGTGGGCACGGCTCGTCCTCCGTCACTCGAAACGCAGGCGGTAGCCGACGCCGCGCACGGTCTGGAGGTGGAGCGGATTGGCCGGGTCGTCCTCGATCTTGCGGCGGAGCCGGTTGATCTGGACGTCCACGCTGCGCTCGCCGACGCCGGCCTCCGGCCCGGCCAGCGCCTCGCGGGATACGGTGCCCTCCGGCGAGGTGGCGAACAGGGTCAGGAGCTGGCGTTCCCGGTCGGTGAGGCGGACTACCTCGTCGCCCTCGCGCAGTTCCTCTCGCTTCACGTTGAAGACGAAACGGCCGAACGCGATGGTCTCCACCGGCGCGGCCTTCGGCTCCGCGCTCGACCGGCGGCGCAGGAGGTTGTTGATGCGCAGGAGAAGCTCGCGCGGCTCGAACGGCTTGGTCAGGTAGTCGTCGGCGCCGACCTCCAGGCCGCGCACCCGGTCGTCCGCCTCGGCCCGGGCGGTGAGCATCAGGATGGGGACGTCGCTGCCGCGCCGGAGGGACCCGGCCAGACTGAGGCCGTCCTCCCCGGGCATCATGACGTCGAGGACCAGGAGGTCGAAGTCGAAGCTCGACAGCTTCTGGCGCGCCTCGGTGGCGTCGGCGGCGCCGGTGACCCGGAAGCCGTTGGTGCCGAGGAACTTGGCGAGGAGCTGGCGGATGCGGCTGTCGTCGTCGACCACGAGCACATGGGCGGCGTCGTCGGACGGGACCGTCTTCCCGCGGGCGAGCGACATGGGCGTCAGGTCTCCACGTCGCGCGGCGGCCGCGGGGTCTCGTCCACCATGCCGGCCAGGAAGGCGCGCACGGCGTCGCGGCCCTCCGGCCCGAGCGGCGCGAGGGCGGCGGCGATGCGGGCATGCTGCCGGGCGGCGAGATCGAGCGCCAGACGACGGCCCTTCTCGGTGGGGGCGAGCAGACGCTCGCGCCGGTCGACCGCCCCGGGGGTCTGCTCGATGTAGCCGTCGTCGACCAGCTGCTTGAGGACGCGGCCGAGGCTCTGCTTGGTGATGCGCAGGGTGTCGAGGAGATCGGTGACCCGCAGGCCGGGCTGCCGGTTGACGAAGTGGAGCACCCGGTGGTGCGCCCGCCCGAACCCGAACTCCGCCAGGGTCTCGTCCGCCTCGGCGACGAAATCCCGGTAGGCGAAGAACATCAGCTCGATCAGCTCGAAATCGAGGGCGGCGCCCGCCCCCTCCGGCGACGCCGGACCGGCGGCACGGGGGGCCTTTTCGACGAGGCGCGGACGCTGCGCGACATTTACGTCAGCCATATTGACTTATCTGGGTTCGATTGTTACAGATCGGGCCATCGGGACGACAGGATATATCGCATCGCAGCATACGCGGTCGCCTCGATCCGAATCTTACAGGCTCGTTCCGCCGGACGCAAAGCTGGGTCACGGAGGCTGTCCTTTACACGGCTCCGGACCTGACCGACCATCCTGGCGGGGCTTCCCGTCGCCGGACGCGCGAACGCATCCGGACGACCACCTCTTTGGAGACCAAAATGGCCAGCGTTCCCTTCGACAGCCGCGACGGCGTCATCTGGTACGACGGTGAATTCGTCGACTGGAAGGACGCCAAGGTGCACGTGCTCACCCACGGGCTGCACTATGCGAGCGCCGTATTCGAGGGCGAGCGCGCCTACGGCGGCGTCATCTTCAAGTCGCGGCAGCATTCCGAGCGGCTGATCGAGTCCGGCCGGATCCTGGGCTTCACCATCCCGTACGGCGTGGACGAGATCGAGGCCGCCAAGGCCGAGACGCTGAAGCGCATGGGCTTCAAGGACGCCTACGTGCGGCCGATCGCCTGGCGCGGCTCGGAGATGATGGGCGTGTCGGCCCAGCAGAACACCATCCACCTCGCCATCGCGGTGTGGGAGTGGCCGAGCTACTTCAAGCCGGAGGAGCGCCTGAAGGGCATCCGCCTGGACCAGGCCGAATACCGCCGGCCCGACCCGCGGACGGCCCCGTCCCGCTCCAAGGCGGCGGGCCTCTACATGATCTGCACCATCTCCAAGCACGCGGCCGAGGCCAAGGGCTATGCCGACGCCCTGATGCTGGACTACCGCGGCTACGTGGCCGAGGCCACCGGCGCCAACGTGTTCTTCGTGAAGGACGGCGCCCTGCACACCCCGACGCCGGACTGCTTCCTGAACGGCATCACCCGGCAGACGGTGATCGAACTCGCCAGGCGCCACGGCATCGAGGTGATCGAGCGGCACATCATGCCGGAGGAGCTGTCGTCCTTCACCGAGTGTTTCATCTGCGGCACCGCCGCGGAGGTGACCCCGGTGTCGGAGATCGGCCCCCACCGCTTCACGCCGGCGACCATCAGCGAGACCCTGATGAACGCCTACATGGCCGAGGTTCAGCCGAAGGCCGCGGCGGCCGCGGCAGAGTGATCCGGAGCGGAGTCGGGCGCCTGTGGACGCCCGGCTCCCGCCGTCCGGCCCCGTTCCCGCCATGACAGCCTGGACCCCGCCTCAGAGCCTGCGAGTCAAGGTGCTCGGCCTCGCCCGCCGCGGTAACCG
Source organism: Chthonobacter rhizosphaerae (assembly GCF_013839525.1). Lineage (GTDB taxonomy): Bacteria > Pseudomonadota > Alphaproteobacteria > Rhizobiales > Pleomorphomonadaceae > Chthonobacter > Chthonobacter rhizosphaerae. Next base: position 337,417 of record NZ_JACDIS010000005.1, on the reverse strand, counting down.
CTATCTCGTCGCCGACGTGCTGCGCAACGACGGGACGCTCAAGGGCGTTCGGCCCCTCGGCGGCAGCGTGGAGTTCGGCGAGACGCGCGAGACGGCCCTCGTCCGCGAGTTCGCCGAGGAACTGGGGGCCATCGCCACCCTCCAGGGTGGCTGGGCCGTGATCGAGAACATCTTCGACCACGAGGGCGCGATCGGTCACGAGATCATCTTCGTGGCGTCCGTTGACCTCGCCGGCCTGCCGCCGCCAGGGCCCGACGGGGTGATTCCGTTCATGGAAGGCGACATGCCGGGCCGAGCCCGGTGGATGAGCCTCTCCGAAGTGGCGACCGCCGGCCTCGCGTTCTACCCGACAGGCCTCGCCGCGCTGATCGAGAGCGGTGGGTTCCCGGTTACAGACAAGGCGTGTCCTTGACCGGCTGACTGATCCAGATCGAGTCCGCCCGGGAAGCCCTTTGCGACAGCGCCCTCCCCTTCGCGGTGCTTCTCCGTCATCCATTCCATCCTCCTCGCTCTCCCCATCCTCGAGCGTCATGGCTCACCCCGGCGGCCCTTGACGATGGAGCGTGCCGAGGGAGCGTCCTCCCGGCGCAAGTGGCTGCATTGTGTGTCAGAGGACCGTGCCTGATCCCGCATGCGTTTGGCCCCGCGCGGGATGCCGCCGGGGGTATGGCCTTGTCGATGTCTCGCCCCAGATGGGGGACCCGTGGGCGCGGCCATGCCGCGTGACGTTTCGTATTGGGGTGCGGCTCGGCCGCGCCCACGGGCGGGTCTTCCGGTCGTCCGCGCGCGGTTACAAGCCGCTACGCGTTGGGCAGGCGTTCCTCGGCCCCGGTGCGGGTCGCCCCGCCCGAACGCGAACCGCAAGTCGCCGGCCCTTACCAGCACGACGTCGATCCGCGCGATGCCTACCGATCCGTTTGCCGTCCCGGTCCTAGTGCCGGGCATCCGCCGTGCCAACCGCCCGAGTGCGACGCCAGGACATCGCCCGCGGGCCCGCATCCCCACCCGCGCGCGGTGCTGGTTCCTGGCACGCCCCCGCGGTGGGGATGAGGGGCAGTATAGGGCAGGATGGAGGGACGGGGATAAAGTAGGGTGAGGGAGTAGGCAGTCAGGGTTGGCCCGGTGCGGGGCGTACTCCCGATCCTCCCTCTATCGTCATGGCCCGGTCTGTGGCCTCTTTTCCTTCCCTGAGATCCACGGCGTCATCCCGGCGAAAGCCGGGATCCAACCGTCGGGCGCATTACCCGCGTCCGCATCGCCGCTCTCGTGTCGGTTGGATCCCGGCTTCCGCCGGGATGACGTGGAGGGTGGGGGGCACAGATACCCCACCGGCGCTATCGCCACCGGCCCGCTTTCTCGTCGTCCGTGTCCTTGGCGGCCACCCAGGCGCCCTCGCTGCCGTCGGCGCGGTGTTCCTTCTTCCAGAAGGGGGCGCGGGTCTTGAGGAAGTCCATCAGGAACTCGGCGGCCTCGAAGGCGGCCGTGCGGTGCGCAGAGGCGGCGGCGACGAGGACGATGCGGCCGCCGGGCGGGATGCGGCCGTGGCGGTGGACGGCGGTGATCGCGGTCAGCACCGGCCAGCGGGCGAGCGCCTCTTCGGCCACCCGGCGGATCTCCGCCTCGGCCATGCCGGGATAGTGTTCCAGTTCGAGCGCCGCCAGCGTACCGCCCTCGTCGCGGCAGAGGCCGACGAAGCTTGCCACCGCGCCCACGTCGGTGCGCCCCTCGTGAAGGCGGGCGATCTCGGCGCCGACGTCGAAGTCGTCCGCCTGGACGCGCACGTCGATCGCGGCACCCATGGCGTCAGCCCCCGGTCATGGGCGGGAACAGCGCGACCTCGCGCGGCCGGCCGAGCGGCGCGTCCTGGGGCACGTGCTCCTGGTCGACGGCGACGCGGATCTGGGCGGCCGCCTCGAACGCGTGGGCGTAGGTGTCGCCGCGGCCGGCGAGCCAGCGGATCAGGTCGCCGGCGGTGACGACCGTGTCTGGCACGTCGACCGTCTCTTCGGCGAGGCCGATGCGCTCGCGCACCCAGGCGAAATAGACGAGCCTCACTGGTCGTTCTCCATCAGGTAGCCGACCCCCGCCCGGAAATAATCATAACCGGTGTAGAGCGTCACCAGGGCCGCCGTCCACAGGAGGACGAGGCCGGTGTCGTTGATGCCGGGGAGGAGCTTGTCCCCCGCCGGCCCGGCGAGCAGGAAGCCGATGGCGACCAGCTGGATGGTGGTCTTCCACTTGGCGAGCCGCGTGACCGGCACGCTGACCTTCAGCTCGGCCAGGAATTCGCGCAGGCCCGACACGAAGATCTCGCGCATCAGGATGATGACGGCCGCCCAGAGCGACCAGCCACCGATGGTGCCGTCGCCGGTGAGGACGAGCAGCGACACGGAGACGAGCAGCTTGTCGGCGATCGGGTCCAGCATGCGGCCGAGCGCCGACTGCTGCTTCCAGGCGCGGGCGAGATAGCCGTCGAAGTAGTCGGTGATCGACGCGCCCAGGAAGAGCGTGACCGCGAGCCAGCGCCCGGCATCCCCCTCCACGTAGAAGGAGGCGGCCACCAGCGGCACCGCGAGGATGCGCAGGTAGGTCAGGATGTTCGGTAGGGAGAGCGCGGTTTGCATCAGGCTGTTGTGGGCGGCAGGCATGTTCGTTCCATGGCACGGCGAAGGGTTCGGGGGCAAGTCCGCCCCGTGACGCGGCCGCAGATGCCAGGCCGGGCCGACACCGGGCGCGCCCCGCGCATGGTTTCCGTCCGGTTTCTGTTCATTGTTAATTCTATCGAAGGACGCGCGAGCGATCCTTGCACCGTCGACCAGTATCTCGTTCGACGGAGACGACCTTATGACGAGGATCACGACGCGTCACCTCGGCTTCGCCGCCGGGCTGGCGACCCTGGCCGCCGCCTCGCCCGTGGCGGCGACCGACCTGCCCCCCGCGCCCGAGGAAGCCCTCTACGATCCGCAGCCGACGGTGGAGCCGGACCGGTTCACCCTGACGGCCACCGGCGTTCTGGCGACGGACCGGTTCGAGCGGGGCCTGACCCGGACCGAGCACGGCTTCTACGCGGAGACGCGCCTGACCGCCACGTCGGGCATGGTGCGGGGCGAACTGGCGGCGATCACCGCCGGCAACGATCCGGACGTGGGCTTCAACGCCAGGATCGCGGTCGCGCCCCGGTTCGAGGCGGTGGCGCTGGACCTTTCGGTCGCCCGCACGCACGTGCCGGGATACGAGCGGGACGAGGCCTGGACGTTTGCGCTCGGCGCCGAGGTCGCCGTCACGGACGCCCTGACGGCCCGGTCCGGCCTGGTCTTCGACCTGTTCGACGCCCGGCAGGATCGCACCGGCGTGACCGTCGGCGGCGACTACCGGTTCGACGGCGGCGTGAGCGCCAACGCGACGCTCACCTATGAACGGGAGACGGGGGACTCGCTCACCTACGGCGGCGGGGTTTCGGTGCCGGTGACCGACACGGTGTCGGTCGGCGGCGGCCTCGCCTACCGGCAGCAGTTCTCCGGTCCCCAGTCCTACGCCTACTGGGACGCGGGGATCACCTGGACCCCGACCGACTGGGCGACGGTGGACGTGCGCTATCACGGCAACACGCTGTCGGACGACGGCTGCGCCACCCACGCGGCCTCGTCGTGCGACGAGAGGGTGCTGGCGACGCTGACGCTGAGCGGGGACGTGATGGACGTGCTCGGCGGGGAGTGAGCGCGCCGGGGGGGCCGGGTCACGCTTCGCTCCGACGGCCACTCTCAGGTTGGCGGCCCAGCATGCGGGTCGGCGCTTGACGTCCGGCGCTTCGGCGTGCGGATGGCCGTTCCAACGCCGCCATGAGGATCGTCATCCCGGCGAACGCCGGATCCAAGCGGACCGTCCGCTGTCCGGAACGGTGGCAGGTTGCTTCGCGCGTCGTGCCGGGTGAGCCGTCGGTTGGATCCCGGCGTTCGCCGGGATGACGGGATGGGATCGGCATTACGGGCGGGTCAGCAAGGAGCGCGCTCGAGGCGTGGCTCGATACCCATGCGCACGCGGGCAGGCGTGCGTGCCGAATCATGGCCCGGATGCGGTGACCGCTCGGCCTTGCCACCTCACCCGTCCCCCTCGTGGAAATAGTCGTAGATGGCCTTGGCGGTGGCGGTGCTGAGGCCGGGGACGGCTTCCAGGTCGGTGAGGGCGGCGCGTTGGATGGCCTTCAGCGTGCCGAAGTGGTTGAGGAGGGCGCGCTTGCGGGTGGGGCCGACGCCGGGGATCTCCTGCAGGCCGCCCTGGCTGATCTGCTTGGTGCGTCGCGCCCGATGGCTGCCGATGGCGAAGCGGTGGGCCTCGTCGCGCAGGCGCTGGATGAAATAGAGCACCGGGTCGCGGGTCGGCAGCATGAAGTCGGCCCGGCCGGGCACGAAGAAGCGCTCGCGGCCGGCGTCCCGGTCGGGGCCCTTGGCGACGCCCACCATGGGAATGCCCGTGAGGCCGATCTCGTCCAGGATGGCCTTGGCGGCGTTGAGCTGGCCCTGGCCGCCGTCGATGAGGACGAGATCCGGCCAGGGGCCGAAGCCCTCCTCGTCGCGGGGCGCGGCCTCGCGGCTGCCGTGCTCCTTGAGGAGGCGGGAGAAGCGGCGCGTCATGACCTCGCGCATCATGCCGAAGTCGTCGCCCGGGGTGATCTCGTCGGAGCGGATGTTGAACTTGCGGTACTGCGTCTTCACGAAGCCGCCGGGGCCGGCGACGATCATGGCGCCCACCGGATTGGTGCCCATGATGTGGGAGTTGTCGTAGACCTCGATCCGCTTCGGCACGCCGTCGAGGCCGAACACCTTGCCGACGCCCTCCAGGAGCCTCGCCTGGGAGGAGGTGTCGGCGAGCTTGCGGGCGAGCGCCTCGCGGGCGTTCTGCACCGCGTGGTCGACGAGCTCCTTCTTCTCGCCGCGCTTCGGCACCGTGACCTCGACCTTGTGGCCGGCCTTCTCGGTGAGGGCGCGGCCGAGGAGGTCCAGCTCCGGCAGGTCGTGGCTGACGAGGACCAGCCGGGGCACCGGCTTGTCGTCGTAGAACTGGGCGAGGAAGCTGGTCAGCACCTCGGCGGCGCCGGTGCCGGCGGTCGCCTTCGGGAAGAAGGCGTGGTTGCCCCAGTTCTGGCCGGTGCGGAAGAAGAAGACCTGGACGCAGTGCTGGCCGCCGTCCTGGTGGAGGGCGAACACGTCCGCCTCCTCGACGCTCTGCGGGTTGATGCCCTGGTGGCCCTGGACGTGGCTGAGGGCGGCGAGCCGGTCGCGGTAGACGGCGGCGCGTTCGTAGTCCATGGCCTCGGCGGCGTCGCTCATGGCGGCGGCGAGCTCGGTCTTGATGGCGCCGCTGCGGCCGGACAGGAAGTTTTCCGCCGCGTCCACCAGCCGGCGATAGTCGGTGAGATGGATCTCGCCGGTGCAGGGGGCCGAGCAGCGCTTGATCTGGTGGAGCATGCAGGGGCGCGTGCGGCTGGCGTAGACCGAATCCGAGCAGGTGCGGATGAGGAACGCCTTCTGCATGGCGTTGATGGTGCGGCTGACCGCGCCCGCCGACGCGAACGGCCCGAAGTAGCGGCCCTTCCGGCTGCGCGCGCCCCGGTGCTTCACCAGCTGGGGCGCGTCATGGTCCTCGGCGATGAGGATGTAGGGGAAGCTCTTGTCGTCCCGGAGCAGCACGTTGTAGCGCGGCCGGAGCTGCTTGATGAGGTTGGCCTCCAGGAGCAGCGCCTCGGTTTCCGTGCCGGTGCGGACGAACTCCATGGAGGCGGTGAGCTGGACCATGCGGACGATGCGCGTGGGAAGCTGGCCGAGGCGGGTGTAGTTGGCGACGCGCTTCTTCAGCGAGCGGGCCTTGCCGACGTAGAGCACGTCGCCGGCCGCGTTCAGCATGCGGTAGACGCCGGGCGCGTTCGGCAGCAGCTTCACCATGGCGGAAATGACGGCGACGCCCTTGCGGCCCTCGGCGGCGTCGAGGTCGAGGTCGGAGCCCTCCGCCTCGATGGCGGCCACCTCCTCGTCGGACAGCTCGGCCGCGGCGGCCTCCTCGGCACCGGCGACGTCGGGCGCGTCCGCGTCGGGCGTCTCCTCGGTCTTCAGGAGGGCGAGCGTGTCGTCGTCGCCGCCGGCCACGGGCGCGAGCGGCGCACCCGCCTCGGCGGCGGCCTCGGCCGCCTCGGGGTCGAGGCGGACGGCGGTCGAGGGGCGCTGGGCGATGGGATCGGTCATGCCTCACCAGTCCGGGGCGTTCCGCCCTCTTCTTGCTGCCGAATCGCGTCATCCGGCGTCAGGGGTGAATATAGGGGGAATGGGGCGGGTTTGCGTGGGGGTGGGGGTGGGCTTCGGCGGTGGGTCGCTCCTCTTCAAGGGGAGAGGGAGGGTTGGCGGCGGGCGGCGGTGGTTCACCCCTCTCCCCCACCCTCTCCCTCAGGGGGAGAGGGGGCGCGTCGAGGTGGGGGAGAGGGGGTGCGAGACGTTCGAGGGGTGTTCGTGAATCGTCTTTGGCGGCGGTGGTTCACCCCTCTCCTTCACGGGGAGAGGGATGGAGGGTTGGCGGTGGGTGGGGGTGGTTCGCCCCTCTCCCCCACCCTCTCCCTCAAGGGGAGAGGGGGACCGAGGGAGGTTCATCGCAGACCCGTCAAACGTCTCGCCCCCCTCTCCCCCGCCTCGACGCGCCCCCTCTCCCCTTGAGGGAGAGGGTGGGGGTGAGGGGTGTCGGCTCGACGCCGATCGGTGATCCGGTGGGGAGAGTCGGGGCGAGAGTGGCCGGTGTTCTGGCAGGGAGTGTCGGCGCGGCGCTCATCACTGATGCGGCGAGACGTGTCGGCTCGACGCCGGCCGATCCGTCGTGCGGGTCTCTCGCCTGTCCTATCGCCGTGGACGGACCGGCCGGGTCTTGCCGGCGAGGAGGCCCTTCAGGATGCTGGCCATGGCGTTCTTCTCCGCCGGGGGCTCGGTGGAGGAGGACGCGGATCGCGGGTCTTGACCGGCGGTCGACTGCGGTTCGCCCGCCGGGGCGGATGGGCCGGTGGCCGGGGCGGCCGCCGACTGCGGCTCGCCCGCCGGGCCGGCGGCCGACGGGGCTTGCGGCTTGTCGGGCTTGGGCTTGCGCTCCTTCTTCGGCTCAAGGAGAAGATGGATGCGGTTCGCGAAGGTCTGGTCGTCGCCCTTCACCACGTCGTCGATGTGGTCGGTGACGGCGTCGAGGAAGGGCTCGAGCCAGGCGAGGTCGGCCTTGTGGAAGTCGGAGAGGACGTGGCCGTGGACCAGTTCCTTCTGGCCCGGATGGCCGATGCCGAGGCGCATGCGGCGGTAGCCGTCGGTGATCTGGCTGGTGATGGAGCGCAGGCCGTTGTGGCCGCCGTGGCCGCCGGCGAGCTTCATGCGCAGCTTGCCGGGCGGCAGGTCCAGCTCGTCGTGGAGGACGACCACGTCGGTGGGGGCGAGCTTCAGGAAGCGGACCGCCTCACCGACGGCGCGGCCGCTCTCGTTCATGTAGGTCTGCGGCTTCATCAGGAGCACGCGCTCGCCCGCGATGGTGCCCTCCGCCACCTCGGACTGGAAGTTCCGGCGCCAGGCCGGGAAGCGGTGGCGGGCGTGGATGCGGTCCACCGCCATGAAGCCGATGTTGTGCCGGTTGCCGGCGTATTTGGGTCCGGGGTTGCCGAGGCCGGCGAGGATGATCATGGACGTGTCTCGTCAGGGTCGGGGCGGACGGAAGGACAACGGGCGCAACGAAAAAGGGGTCCCGACCTTGTGGCCGGAACCCCTTCGTCAGGCAAGCCCTGGAGCGATGTCCGACCGGGCGGGATCGTCCGGTCGAGGATATCGCTCCCCAGGCAACGGACCGAGCGTTCCCCGCCGGACCGGGCTTTCGACCCGGCCGGAGGAGGCTCCGGCGGCGATCAGGCCTCGCCGGCGGCTTCCGACTGGGCGGCGGCGGAGCCGGCGATGGTCGCGATCGTGAAGTCGCGGTCCTTGATCACCGGAACGGCGCCGGCCGGCAGGGTGACGGCCGAGATGTGGATGGAGTCGCCGATGTCGGCGTTGGCCAGGTCCACCTCGATGAACTCGGGGATCGCGTCCGGCGACACCTCGAGCTCGACCTCGTGGCGGACGATGTTGAGCACGCCGCCGCGCTTCAGGCCCACGGAGGTGTCCTGGTTGATGAAGTGCACCGGCACCTCGACGGAGACCTTGCTGGAGGCGGTGACGCGCAGGAAATCCACGTGGAGGAGGAAGTCCTTCACCGGATCGAGCTGATAGTCGCGCGGCAGAACGCGGATGGCCTCGCCGTCAACGGACACGGTGGCCACGTGGGTGAGGAAGCCGCCCGCGTGGAGCTTCTTGGTCACCTCGTTGGCGTCGATCGCGATCGACAGGGGGGCCTGCTTGTCACCGTAGATCACGGCGGGGATCAAACCCTCGCGGCGCAGCTGTCGGGCGGACCCCTTTCCCACCCGGGCGCGCGCGGAGGCCTTGAGCTCGTAGGTCTGAGCCATGGCGGCTATCCTTCGCATTGGAACCTTGAAAACACGACGGCGGCCCACCGGCCGCCGCGCGGACCGCGCTCCCTCCAGGGGGGTCGGCGCGGACGCGCGGTGCATAGCCGGAAAGCCGCGGAAACGCAAGGACCCATGAGCATGGCGGACGGCATGATCGCGGCCATCGCGCGGCGGCATGGGGCGGCGCTGGCGACGCGCAACGGGGGGGATTTCGGCGGGGCGGGCCTGTCGGTCGTCGATCCGTTCGCCCCGCCGCATCCTCGGCCAGCCCGCGACCCCCTTTGACAGGCCGGCCCGCCGTCGCCACCATCCGCGCCTCACGACGAGGTGCTTCGCGATGATGGTGCGGTCCCCTACCCTTTCGGCCCTGCCGGGCGTCCGGCATGGCTGGTTCACGCGCGAGGGCGGCGTGTCGGACGGGATCTACGCCGGGCTGAACACGGGGCTCGGGTCGAACGACGACCAGGGCCGGGTGCGCGAGAACCGGGCGCGGATCGCCGCCGCCATGGAGGTCTCCCCGGACCGGCTGGTGACCTGCTACCAGGTGCACTCGCCCGACGTGGTGGTGGCCGAGACGCCGTGGGCGCCGGCCGACAACCCGAAGGCGGACGCGCTGGTGACCCGGGTGCCGGACCTCGCGATCGCGGTCTCGTCCGCCGACTGCGGCCCCGTGCTGTTCGCGGACGGCGAGGCGGGCGTGGTGGGCGCCGCCCATTCCGGCTGGAAGGGCGCGTTCACGGGCGTCCTGGAGGCGACCGTCGACGCCATGGAGCGGCTCGGCGCCGACCGCGGCCGGATCCACGCGGTGGTCGGGCCGATGATCTCCGGCGAGGCCTACGAGGTGGGGCCGGAGTTCGTGGCGCGGTTCGAGGCGGCCGGCGAGGACGTGGGGCGCTGGTTCCGGCCGACGGACAAGGCCGGCCACGCCCGCTTCGACCTGCCGGCCTACATCGTCCACCGGCTCGCGCGCGCCGGGATCGCGCGGGCGGAAAACCTCGGTCTCTGCACCTATGCGGACGAGGACCGCTTCTTCTCCTACCGGCGCATGACCCACCGGGGCGAGGCCGACTACGGCCGCCATCTGTCGGCCATCGCGCTCACCCCCCGCTGAAGGCATTCCACCATGGCACTGCATTTCGACCGCGCCGAGTTCAACCGTCGCCGCGTGGCGCTGAACGCCGCCCTGGAGGCCCGGGGCCTCGACGCCATCCTGCTGTTCGCGCAGGAGTCCATGTACTGGCTGACCGGCTACGACACTTTCGGCTTCTGCTTCTTCCAGTCCATGCTGGTGACCCGCGACGACCGGCTGGCGCTGCTCACCCGCTCGGCGGACCTGCGGCAGGCGCAGCACACCTCGATCGTGGACGACATCCGGATCTGGGAGGACCGGGCCGACGCGGGACCGGCGGACCAGCTGAAGGACCTCCTGGCGGAGTTCGCGCTCCGGGGCGTGCGGATCGGGGTGGAGTACGACACCCAGGGCCTGACCGCGCGGAACGGCAAGGCGCTGGACACGGCGCTATGGGGCTTCGCCGAGACCGTGGACGCATCCGACATCGTGCCGGCCCTGCGGGTGGTGAAGTCGGCGGCCGAGATCGCCCATGTGCGCGAGGCGGCCCGGATCGGCGACCTCGCCTACACCCGGGCGCTGGACGCGATCGGCCCCGGCGCCGACGAGGGACGGATCCTCGCCGTCCTGCAAGGCACCATCTTCGAGGCGGGCGGCGATTTCCCGGCCAACGAGGTGATCATCGGCTCCGGCCGGGATGCTCTCCTCTGCCGCTACAAGGCGGGCCGGCGGGTGCTGGACGCCAACGACCAGCTGACCCTGGAGTTCTCCGGCGTCTACCGCCACTACCACGCGCCGCTGATGCGCACGGTGGTGATCGGCGCGCCGACCGACCGACACCTGGAGCTGTTCGACGCCGCCGCGGAGGCGCTGGCCGCCGTGGAGGCGGAGCTGAGGCCCGGGCGGACCTTCGGCGACGTGTTCGCCGCCCACGCGCGGGTGCTGGACGGCCGCGGCCTTTCCGCCCACCGGCTGAACGCCTGCGGCTATTCGGTGGGCGCGCGCTTCACGCCGAGCTGGATGGACCGGCAGATGTTCTACCGCGACAACCCGGAACCGGTTCTGCCCGGCATGACCCTGTTCGCCCACATGATCCTGATGGACAGCGAGAGCGGCACCGCGATGACGCTGGGCCGGACCAGCCTGGTGACCGAGACCGGGCCGGAGGTGCTCTCGTCCCTGCCGCTGACCCTGTCCGTCCGGGCCTGAGGGGGACGCCGGGACGGCGGCGGGCGCGGCTCGCGGGCCCGACCGAGGCGGTCCGAGGGCCTGTCCGGGCCCTTCCGGCCGCCGTCAGGCTTGAACGCGGACGCCGCCTCGTCCACAAGTGACTCCGTCGACACCGACAAGAAGCCAGGGGAAGGACACGATGATCGACGTCGCCCGCCAGAGGGTTCCGATGCGCCGGACGGCAGCCGTGCTCGCCACGGGCGCGCTCGCCGCCCTTCTCCTCGCCGGCTGCCAGAACGGAACCGCCTCCAAGGTGACGGCGAACGCCGCCGCGCCCACGGCGCGGACGCTCAATACCCCGCCGGAGGCCGTCAGCCCGACCGTGCCGCCGATCCCGGCGGCGCAGGCGACCTTGCGCTTCGACCAGGTGCTGGGCGTGCCGACCAACAAGGCGGACAGCCTGGCGACCGACCTCGGCCGCTACGCCCGCGGCCGCAACCTGACGCTGGTGCGACGGGGCGACCCGACGGCCAGCTACCGGGTGCTCGGCTATCTTTCGGCCGTGGGCGGCGACGAGGCCACGAACGTGACCTACGTGTGGGACATCCTGGACGCCAGCGGCAACCGGCTGCACCGGATCACCGGGATCGAGATCGCCGGCAAGGCGGACGCGGACCCTTGGTCCGGCGTCAACGAGGCGGTGCTGAACGCGGTGGCGGCGCGCACCGTGGAACAGATCTACGCCTGGCTGAACCAGGTGCCGGCGGGCCCCGGCGCCCCGCCCATGCCGGCAGCCGCGGCCCCGATGCCGGGCACCGCGATCTGACCGGCGCGGACCGCCGGGAGCATTCACGACAGTTCTGTGAAGCACGGCGGCAATCCGCCGAACGGCAGGTTTACGCGCCCGGCCACCCCTGCTAAAAGGCGCGCGAACGCGGGGAAGGACCGCCCTTTCGGCCTGACGCAGTCACGTCCGTCGATCCCGCCGACCCATCGCAAGGATCGCCCGTACAATGAAGCTCGTCTCCGGGAATTCGAACCGCACCCTCTCCGAGGCGATCGCGGACTATCTGGACCTTGAGCTGACCCGCACCTCCGTGAAGCGTTTCGCCGACCAGGAAATCTTCGTCGAGATCCAGGAGAACGTGCGCGGCGAGGACGTGTTCGTCATCCAGCCGACCAGCTATCCGGCCAACGACAACCTGATGGAGCTCCTGATCATCACGGACGCCCTGCGCCGGTCGTCGGCCAAGCGCATCACGGCCGTGCTGCCCTACTTCGGCTACGCCCGCCAGGACCGCCGCTCCTCCGGCCGCACGCCCATCTCGGCCAAGCTCGTCGCCAACCTGATCACCAACGCGGGCGTCGACCGGGTGCTGACCCTCGACCTCCACGCCGGCCAGATCCAGGGCTTCTTCGACATCCCCACCGACAACCTGTTCGGCGCGCCCGTGCTGGTGCGCGACATCAAGGAACGCTACGCGGTGGAGAACGTGACGGTGGTGTCGCCGGACGTGGGCGGCGTGGTGCGCGCCCGCGCGCTCGCCAAGCGCATCGACGCGCCGCTCGCCATCGTGGACAAGCGCCGCGAGCGGGCGGGCGAGAGCGAGGTGATGAACATCATCGGCTCGGTCGAAGGGCGCGACTGCATCCTGGTGGACGACATCGTGGACAGCGGCGGCACCCTCTGCAACGCCGCCGACGCGCTTCTCAACAAGGGCGCCGCGTCGGTGACCGCCTATGCCACCCACGGCGTCCTCTCCGGCGGCGCGGTCGCGCGCATCACCGCCTCCCGGCTGAAGGAGATGGTGATCACGGACAGCATCCAGCCGACGTCGGCGGTGCTGGAGAGCCCGCGGCTCCGGGTGATCTCAATCGCCCCGCTGATGGGCGAGGCGATCGCCAGGACGGCGTCGGAACAGTCGGTGTCGAGCCTGTTCGACTGAGGGCGCCTGCCGAGGGCGTCGTCCCGGACGCTGTTGGCTTCGTCGCCTGATCGGCGGCGTGATCCGGGACCGTGTGGGCTCCGTCGCCTGACTAAGGGCGTGATCCCGGACCGTGTGGGCTCCGTCGCCTGACTAAGGGCGTCATCCCGGCGAAAGCCGGGACCCAGCCGACCAGGGGATCAAGTGGGACGGGTGGTCCTGTCGAGCCGACGGTTGGATCCCGGCATTCGCCGGGATGACAGCTGATGGGGGCCGGGGTGCTCGACCTGGACCGTGACGCCGGGACCGCGCCGACGGTTGGATCCCGGCTTTCGCCGGGATGACGGGTGGCGGGGGCGGGGTGCTCCACCGGGACCGTGACGCCAGGCCGGGACGACGGTTGGATCCCGGCGTTCGCCGGGATGACGGGTGATGAAGGTCGGGGTGCCTCGACGGCTCATTCCGCTCTTTCGGCCATCCTGTCCTCCTGCCGCTCAGAAGCCCGGCGGGGCGACGCCCGGGCGGGTGACGGCGATGGCCTTGAACAGCGTGCCCATCTGGTCCGGCGACGCCAGGCGGTTCACGGCGGCGACGAGGGCGGCGCGGGCGGTGTCGTCCTTGTCGGCGCCGAGCTGGCCGGCGCGCTCCAGGAGGCCGAGGGCGAGGAGGAAGTCGCCCTGGCCGACGGGGCCGTGGACGGCCGCGCCTTCCGAGCGGGCGGCGGCGGCGAGGGCTTGGAAATCCACCTGCACGGTCACGTCCACCTCGCCCGGCCGCTCCAGGGCGTCGGCGAAACGGTGGGCCGAGACGGCCTGGAGGGTGTCGCCGGTGCCGGAGCGGTCGCTGCCGTAGTCGATGGCGAGGAGCGCCCCGCCGTCGCGCACGATCCGGTGCGCGAGTCCGGCCATGATGGCGGCGGACGGGCCGGCGACCTCCACGACCGTGCCGACCGGCGCGAGCGCGGCGTGGGGCGGCACGAGATCCGGGTCGATGCCGGCGGCGCCGGCCCCGAACAGGAGCGAGCCGTCCGGCGCGAGGCCGATGACCCGTTCGCGCCAGCCCTCCGGGGTTCGAACGAGCTGGCGCACCGGGAGCGCATCGAAGAACTCGTTGGCGATTACGATGGCGGGGCCGGGCGGCAGGGTGTCGATCCGGTCGTGCCAAGTGGGCGTGACGCCGGAGGCCGCGAGGGTTTCGGCCTGGACGGCGCGCAGGCGCGGGCTCGTCTCCACGAGATGGAGGTCGATGGCGGCGCGGAACGCCGGCCGCACCCGGGCGGCGCGCAGAAGATCGGCCATCAGGGTGCCGCGGCCCGGGCCGAGCTCCACGAGGCGCACCGGATCGGGCGCGCCGATCGCCGCGTGGACGGCCATCGCCCAGGCGCCGATCAGCTCGCCGAACATCTGGCTGATCTCCGGGGCGGTGACGAAGTCGCCGGCGGCGCCGAACGGCTCGCGCGAGGCATAGTAGCCGTGCTCCGGGTCGCCGAGGGCGAGCGCCATGAAATCGGCCACGGAGATCGGGCCTCCGACCTCGATCAGCGTGCGGATCCGGTCGGCGAGGACGCCCATGGGATCAGGCCTTCATGACCGTGTGGCCGCCGCGCGCATAGACGACGAGGGCGGCCCCGATGACGACGAGCGGCACGGACAGGAGCATCCCCATGGTGACGAAGTCGAGGGCGATGTAGCCGACCTGCGGGTCCGGGCTGCGGAAGAACTCCACGAAGCTGCGCGACAGGCCGTAGCCTATGCCGAACACGCCGGTGACGAGGCCGGGCCGGGCGAGCGCGCCGGAGCGGACGAGAAGCGTGAGCACCACGAAGAGCACGAGGCCTTCCAGCCCCGCCTCGTAGAGCTGGCTCGGATGGCGCGGGTAGTCGTCGGCGGTGGGGAAGACGACGGCCCAGGGCACGTCGGTGGGGCGGCCGAAGAGCTCGCCGTTGATGAAGTTCGCGATGCGGCCGAGGAAGAGGCCGACCGGCACGGCTGCGGCCGCCAGATCGTAGAGCGACCAGACGTTCTGGCCGTTGCGCCGGGCGTAGAGCAGGATGGCGAGCGCCGTGCCGGCGAGTGCGCCATGGAAGGCCATGCCGCCGTGCCAGACCTTCAGGATCTCCCACGGATCCTCGCGGTAGGCGGCGAAATTGTAGAAGAGCACGTAGCCGATCCGCCCGCCGAGGACGACCCCGAGGGTGACCCAGACGAGGAGGTCGTCGATGTCGAGGGCGGTCGGGCGGCGGGTGGCGCCCCAGAGCGACGGCGAGGAGACGAGCCGGCGCAGGTACCACCAGCCGAACAGGAGGCCGGTGACATAGGCGAGCGCGTACCAGCGGATCGCGAAGGGGCCGATCTCGATCAGGACCGGGTCGATGGCCGGGAAGGGCAAGGCCAGGAGGGGCATCGAGGGCTCTCGGTCTGGGGCGGCGCGGGCGGGCCCGGAAGGGTCCCGGACCGGCCGGACGTTTGCGGGACGACGGCGGCCGCGTCAAGGGCGGGGGTGCGAACCGTTCAACCTTAGGCGAAGGCATGGAACCCGTGCGGAACAGCGGCCCGAACCCGGCGTTTCTCAAGGACAAGGCCCCGCGCGGGCCGGGCCTCGAATTCCCGAGGTGCGGCGCTCCGCGGTTCCGGGTATGATGGCGGCGGTCGGCCGGACGTTCCGCGCCCGTCCGCCTTTCGTGGAGTATCGCCATGTCCCAGTCTCAAGGCCGCCTGTTCGACGAGTTCGCCAAACTCATGAACGACGCGGCGGGGGTCGCCCAATCGGCGCGACGCGAGGTTGAGACGGTGATGCGGAGCCAGGCCGACCGGTTCGCCTCCGAGATGGATCTCGTTCGCCGGGAGGACCTGGAGATCGCCCAGGACCTCGCCACCCGGGCGCTGTCGGAGGTGGAACGCCTGTCGGCCCGCGTGGCCGCCCTGGAGGGCCAGATCGCCGTCCTCATGGCGGACAGCCGCAAGGGCGCGACCGCCGGCTCCGGCCCGGTGCCGGACGGCGCCGCCGGAGGCGCCTGAAGCCGCCATCGATCCTTGGAACGGAAGCGGAGCGCCGGCGACGAAGGTCGACCGGGCGCCGGCACAATTCCGTTGTACCGCAAGAAAAGCTGCCGCTATCGTGAGCACGATGAGGAAGGATGCAGGGGGCGCCCACGCCACACGGGTGGAATTATCGACGTTCGGGTCGAGATCACCCGTTTCGGTGCTTCCGATCGGCCCTATACTGATCCGAGATGAGATTCGCCGCGCCGGCCGCACGGCCCGCCGCGTTGCGCACCAGGTGGCTTTGAAGGAATTCCCGGGGGTTGCGTTGGCGCCCGCGGGTGACGAACCGACCGGTCGTCCGCACCTCCTCCCGTGGGGCGGCCGTCGGGGTGAAGGACGCTCCGGCCGGAGCAGCGGCCCCCGTCGTCGGGACGGGGTTGGCCGCTTCGGCCTCGGCCGGCACGTCCTTGAGGAAGCTAGCGTGCTGGGGTCCAGCCGCAACCTTGGAGGTCGACCGTGACCCTCATCGATGTCTCTACCGAGCGACCGAGCAATCCCGTCGATTCGATCGAACTCATCGCCGCCCAGAACGACTGGTCGTTCGAGCGGTCCGGGGAGGACGAAATCACCGTTTCCGTGCAGGGGAACTGGTGCGACTACCACGTCTCCTTCTCCTGGATGGAGGACCTGGAGGCGCTGCATCTCGCCTGCGCGTTCGACATCAAGGTGCTGGAGACGCGCCGCACCGAGGTGATCAAGCTCTTGTCCCTGGTGAACGAGCAGATGTGGGTCGGCCACTTCGACCTGTGGCAAAAGGAGGGCGTGATCATGTATCGCCACGCCCTGCTCCTGGCTGGCAACGCCGAGGCCACCGACGAACAGATCGCCGCCATGCTGGAGAACGCGCTGGAGTCCTGCGAGCGCTTCTACCAGGCGTTCCAGTTCGTGGTCTGGGCCGGCAAGCCCGCCCGCGAGGCGCTGGACCACTCGCTGATCGAGACGATGGGCGAAGCCTGATCGCGGACGCGGGGTTTCCTGGTTCGACGGCGTCCGGAGAGATCCGGGCGCCGTTCCCTTTTTGGCGGGGCGGCGCCCTCCCCTCTCCGGACGCGTCGTGGCCGGCCCGGGATGATTGGCCCGTTGTCGCTACACTGATGAAGTCGTGGGTGGTCCGCATTCGCGGACCATGACGGTCGGGGCGGGGGAGCGGAGGCAAAATGCGTGGGTGGTCCGCGTTCGCGGACCATGACGGTGGGGGCGGGGGAGCGGAGGCAAAATGCGTGGGTGGTCCGCATTCGCGGACGATGACGTCTGGGCGGGGGAGCGGGAAATCGCGTGAGCCGGGGAGCGGCGGAGCGCTCGCTGGCGGGGGCCGTGCGCCTGACGGGTGGTACGCCGAAGTCGTTGGGGCGCCGAATGCGTCGGGGCGCCTGACGGGCGGGGCGCCGGAGAGGCGGGGCGCGTGACGGGTGGAGGCGGCGCGGCGGGGCGGCGCTCGGGCCGGGGCGCGGCGTCAGTGCCCCGGGCCGCCGGGCGCGGGCCCGGCGGGTGGGTTTCAGCCGGTGCGGAACGAGAGGCGGGAGGCCACCTCGTCCATGTGGTCCTGGTCGAGCGCGTCGCCGGCGGCGCGGTCGCGGAGCTGGTCCCGCTCCTCGATCAGTTCCACCTTCTTCATGTCTTCCACCGCTTCCGACAGCGCCGCGCGGGCGGCGTCGAGCTGGACGCGGAGGTCGCCGGCCGACACGAGCAGATTGTCGCGCCGCTGCATGGCGGCCTTGGCGAAGGTCGGATAGGCGAAGTGGGTCACGTCGGTGATGCCGACGCGCTTCTGCTCCGCCTGGATCTGGTCGTCCAGTTCGGTCGCCATGCGCTCGAACTCGGCGATCATCATTTCGATCTGGGTCACCTGCCGACGCTTCTCGTCGACCTGGAACCGCTTCAGCCGGATGAGACTGTTACGCGACTTCATCATTCGTTACTCCCCGGATGCTGGGAAGCTTAACCCGATGGTCGTTTCCAAAAGGTTGGCGAGGAGGTGATAACCATCATCACGTGACGTGCATTCATCTTTACCCTGGGACAGAAAGGCCTCCAGGGGGCCGTTCACCGCGATGGCGTCGTCCACCTCCGGGCTGGAGCCCTTCCGGTAGGCGCCGAGCCGGATGAGCTCCTCCATGTCCGTGAAGGTGGCCATCAGGCGCCTGGCCTCCTTCAGGACCGGCCGCCACCGGGGCTCCACGCACCCCGGCATCGTGCGCGAGACGGACTTCAGCACATTGATGGCCGGATAGCGACCCCGCTCGGCGATGGCGCGCTCCATCACGATGTGGCCGTCCAGGATGCCGCGGACCGCGTCGGCGACCGGCTCGTTGTGATTGTCGCCCTCCACGAGGACGGTGAAGAGACCGGTGATGGACCCCTCCCCCGACCGGCCCGGACCCGCGCGCTCCAGGAGGCGCGGCAGTTCGGTGAAGACAGTTGGCGTGTAGCCCTTCGACGTGGGCGGCTCGCCCGCCGCCAGACCGATCTCGCGCTGGGCCATGGCGAAGCGGGTGACGGAGTCCATGAGGCAGAGGACGTCGCCGCCGCCGTCGCGGAAGTGCTCGGCCACCGTCAGCGTCAGATAGGCCGCCTGCCGGCGCATCAGGACGGACTCGTCGGAGGTCGCCACGATGACCACCGACCGGGCGAGGCCCTCCGGCCCGAGATCGTCCTCGATGAACTCCTGGACCTCGCGGCCGCGCTCGCCGATGAGGCCGATCACCGCCACGTCGCAGGCGGTGTAGCGGGCCAGCATGGAGAGGAGCACCGACTTGCCGACGCCGGAGCCGGCGAAGATGCCCATGCGCTGGCCGCGGCAGCAGGTCGCGAAGGTGTTGAGCGCCCGCACGCCGAGATCGATCGGCGCGCCGACGCGGGTGCGCTCGGACGCGGCCGGGGGCGCGGCGCGCAGAGACCGCTCCAGCGGCCCCTGGGCGAGCGGCCCCTTGCCGTCGATGGGCTCGCCGAACGCGTTGACGACCCGGCCGAGCCAGGCGTCGGACGGCCGCACCGTGGCGGCGTTGGACAGGATCGTCGCCTTGGCGCCGAGGCGCACGCCCTCCATGGAGGCGAACGGCAGGCAGAGCGCGCGGTCGCCGCGAAAGCCCACCACCTCCACGCCGACCGTGCGGCCGGCGAACCCGGTGACGCCGAGGCGCGCCCCGACGCTCATCTCCTGGACCGGGCCGGCGACCTCGACCAGGAGGCCCTGGACGGCCGCCACGCGGCCGTAGACCTCCCGCTCCGGAATGCCCTGAAGGGCTGCGATCAGACCGTCCATGACGCCCTCCTGGAGGCTCCCGCCTTCCTGGTGTGACCGGATTGCGACACTCTCGAATCCGTGAATGCGAAGTCCCGTTTGATTCGTCCAGGGTAACGGTTCGTTTACGGGCGGCGTTAATGATTTACCCGAGTGCGATGGGCGGCGGATGGCCGTGGCCCGGGCGTGCTGTGGACAACCCGGATGGTTGAGTCGTGTGAGTCGGTTAGGGGCCTTTGTTAAAATGGTAAGTGAGGTTCTCCGCCCGTGATTCCCGAAGGAATCAGAACGTGTTGAGACCCAATTTGCAGACTCTTCTCCAATTCGCTTGCGGCGTGGAATCAGAGTTTGTTAACCATTTCTGGGTAGCCTGAACTCCGACGTCGACGGCCCGGCAATGCCGGACCCCGTGGCCGACAGGAAGTTGGGACGGGGCCGAAAAACACGAGGGGATTGGCATGCGCGTTTTGCTGATCGAGGACGACAGCGCGACCGCACAGAGCATCGAGCTGATGCTGAAGTCTGAGAGCTTCAACGTCTACACGACGGACCTGGGCGAAGAAGGCATCGACCTGGGTAAACTCTACGACTACGACATCATCCTGCTCGACCTGAACCTCCCGGACATGTCCGGCTACGAGGTCCTGCGGACGCTCCGTGTGTCGAAGGTGAAAACGCCCATCCTGATCCTCTCGGGCCTGGGCAACATCGAGGACAAGGTGCGTGGTCTCGGCTTCGGCGCCGACGACTACATGACCAAGCCGTTCCACAAGGACGAGCTGATCGCCCGCATCCATGCGATCGTGCGCCGCTCGAAGGGACACGCCCAGTCGGTGATCGTGACCGGCGACCTGGTGGTGAACCTCGACACCAAGACGGTGGAAGTGAACGGCCAGCGGGTGCACCTGACCGGCAAGGAGTACCAGATGCTGGAGCTCCTGAGCCTGCGCAAGGGCACGACGCTGACCAAGGAGATGTTCCTCAACCATCTCTACGGCGGCATGGACGAGCCGGAGCTGAAGATCATCGACGTCTTCATCTGCAAGCTGCGCAAGAAGCTCGCCAACGCGACCGACGGCAAGAACTACATCGAGACCGTCTGGGGCCGCGGCTACGTGCTGCGCGAGCCGGACGACATCCGCGAGATCGCCTGACGGGAGAACCGGGCGCCGATCCGGCGTCCGCACCCGGAGAGCACCGACGAGCCCCGCCGACGCGGGGCTTTTTCGTGTTCGGCGGGGCGCACGGGGTGCGCTTCGCCTTGACGCGGACGGCCGGACTCCCGATAGTTGCGGACGCGGCGGACCCGTCGGACGTCGCCAAGGGTGGGGACCGTGCGCGTCATTTCCGTCGTGAACTCCAAGGGCGGCGTCGGCAAGACGACCGTCTCGACCAATCTGGCGTGCGCCCTGGCGCGGTCGGACGTCCGTCTGACGCTCGCCGACGCGGACTACCAGAAGAGCCTGACCCGGTGGAACGCCGCGCGGTCGGGCTACCCGGCCATCGCGGGCTGCCTGGACTTCCGCAAGCTCGACGCGGACGCCCTGAAGGCCGCCAAGACCGACGTGGTGCTGGTGGACGGGCGCGCGGGGCTGCGCAAGCAGTCGCTCCAGGACCTGATTACTCTCTCGGACGTGCTGGTGGTGCCGCTCTCCGCCTCGCCGCTGGACGTGGACGCGACGCTCGCCCTCATGAAGGCGGTGAACGAGAACAAGGGCGTGCGCAAGAACCGCATCGCCGTCCACTTCGTGCTGAACCGGGTGCGCAAGTCGCCGGCGACGGCCCGCGTGGTCGCCGAGGTGGAGGAGAAGCTGGGCGCGCCGGTGGCGGTCGTGCTTCCCGACAGCGTGGAATTCCAGCGCATGGTGCAGGCGGGCGGTGGCATGTTCGAGAGCGGCCACCCGGGCCGGGTCGCGATCGGCACCGACCTGATGCGTCTCGCGGACCTCTGCCTCGGCTGAGCCGGACGCGCTCATCCGCCGGTCGCTTCGCGCACCCAGGCCTCGACCCCCTCCCCCGCCGTCTCCACGGCGACCACCTCGACGGCCGGGAGGTCATAGGGGTGGGCCGCCTTCACGGCGGCCAGGAGCTCCGGCACCCGGTCGGCGGTGGTCTTGATCGCCGCGAGCACCTCCCGGTCCTCGCAGATCTCGCCCTCCCACCGGTAGACCGACAGGACGCCCGGCAGCACGTTCACGCAGGCCGCCAGCCGCGTCGCCACCACCTGGCGGGCCACCGCCCGGGCGGTCTCCTCGCTCGGGAACGTGACGGTGACGAGGCGCAACTGCGACGGTGCGGCCATGGGGTTGCCCTCCGTTGTCCGTTCCCTTTTCAAGGCGGCCATGTTAGCGGATGAAAAGCGGCAGAACGCGGACATGCGGGGGGCACCCTCCGGCAAAGGTCACGGAGGCACCGGCGCGCCGGGCCCCATGTCACGAGAGGACCGATGGCGCATCGCGTGATCCCCTCCTTCGATCGGCTCGCCTTCGTGGCGAGCGACACGGAAGAGGCGCAGGAGGCCCGCGCAAAGCTCGTCGACCTCTATGGCGACGTGCCGCCGGAGGAGGCCGACGTCATCATCACCCTCGGCGGCGACGGGCTGATGCTGACCACCCTGCACGCCTTCATGAACACCGACAAGCCGATCTACGGCATGAACCGCGGCTCGGTCGGCTTCCTGATGAACGAGTTCCGCTACGACGCCCTCCGGGAGCGCCTCGCAAACTCGGTGGTGACGGCGATCCACCCGCTGATCATGACCGCCGTGGACGCCTCCGGCGCGAGCCACGCGGCGCGGGCCATCAACGAGGTGTCGCTGCTGCGGCAGACCTATCAGGCCGCCAAGCTTCGGATCGCCATCGACGGCAAGGTGCGGCTGGAGGAACTGATCTGCGACGGCGTGATGGTGGCGACGCCCACGGGCTCCACCGCCTACAACCTGTCGGCCCACGGCCCCATCCTGCCGATTCACGCGCCGCTGCTGGCGCTGACGCCGATCAGCCCGTTCCGGCCGCGGCGCTGGCGCGGCGCCCTGGTGCCGAACCGTTGCACGGTGGTGATCGACGTGCTGGAGACCCAGAAGCGCCCGGTGAGCGCGGCGGCCGACTTCACCGAGATCCGGGACGTGGTGAAGGTGACCGTGCGCGAGGACCACAAGCAGCGCAGCCTGATCCTGTTCGACCGGGACCACAATTGGGACGAGCGGATCCTCGCCGAACAGTTCCGCTACTGACCGGCCGGCGGACACCTGAGCCATTCAGCTAAGCAAAAGTTTAACCCCGATCGGTCACTGTCGGGGATGGGAGCGCGCCGGCCGGGCCGGCGCCCGGCTGAGGACACGTCCGATCATGGCCGCACGCAAGCAGGCGCTCGAGGTCGTCGAGGCGAAGAACGATCTCCGCAAGAAGGTCCGCGAGGTAAAGAGCCGCGGCGCCGGCGACGACCCGGTGAGCCGGGCCGAGGCGGCGCTGAAGATCCTGTCGTCGAACTTCGAGACCTGGATGAGGGACGAGATCGCCACGGTGGGCCGTCGCTACGAGGCCTGGGGGGCGGCCGGCCATCCGGACGGCGAGGCGCGCGACGCCTTCTTCCGGGCGGTCCACGACCTGAAAGGCCAGGCCACCACCCTCGGCTATCCGCTGGTCGCCCATGCGGCGGGGAGCCTGTGCGCCCTCCTCGACCGGCTGCCGAGCCGGGACGACCTGCCGCTCGCCCTGGTGGACCAGCACGTGCAGGCGATCCAGGCGATCTTCCGGGAGTCCGTGCGCGACGAGGGCGACCGGATCGGATCGGAACTCGTCTCGCTGCTGAACGGCCTTTCGGCCGCCTACCTGGCGGAGCACGCTCCGCCGGAGCCGTCGCTGGACTGACCCGCCCCGGAGCGCCGCCGCCGGCGTCCGCCGCTCACGCGGCCATGTCCACGTCGGGCATCCGGGCGACCGCTTCGTCCATCATCTCGGCGGCCCGGGCGCGCGCCGCGTCCCGCGCGGCCTCGGCGGCGAGCCGGCGCAGGAGCGCCAGAAGATCGTCCACCTCGTCGTCCTTGAAGCTGCGGTAACGCGTCAGCACCCGCTCGACCATGCGCCGGGCGAAGGTGGGGCCCTCCACCACGGTCTCCTCGGCCACGAGCTCGCGCCAGGCTTCAAGGGCGGCGTAGAGCGCTCCGCGGCAGCGTTCCGGCAGCCCCGCGCGGGCGAACAGGGCGAGCACCGCCGATTGGCGACCGTCGATCAGGATGGCGTAGACCCGGTCGCCGGCAAGCCCCGTCAGGCGGGCGAGCGCGGCCTCCAGGAAGCGGATGTTGCCCGTGCAGGCGGAGCGCAGGATGAGCGCCGGCGTCAGCTGGCCGGTGGTGCGCAGGTGCTCCACGAGGTCCTCCAGCTCCTCCTCGCCGGCTTCGGCGGCCAGGACGACCGTGGCCTTCTCGCACGCCTCGCGCACGATGGACTTGGCGCGATCGCCGGCTATCCAGTCGCGCGCGACCATGAGACCGTTGAGGGCCGTGCCGAGGCGCGCGATGACGGACTGGCGGACCGCGATGGGAAGGTCCGGCCGTCCGAACAGGACCGCGCGCACGTCGGGATCGTCGCCGAAGCGCTCCGCCGCGGTGGCGAACGCCTCGTAGGAGAGGTCGGCGCCGTCGTTGCGCAGGAGCGCCAGCACCGCGCGGCCGTCCGCCTCGGCGGCGATGATGTCGGACACCGCGAAGCCGACCCACGGCCGGGAGGCGACCGCCACCTGGGCCCGCACGGACCCGCCGCGCACCGCCTCGACGAGTTCCGGATCGAGCAGGCAGGGCGAGCGCCGGAGCACGGGCTCGGCGACCGACGGCAGGTCGTGGGCGAGCGCCACGATGAGATGGCGGGGGGCGGTCTCGTGGATGGCGAGCGCCTCGGCGAGCGCGCGGCGCACCTCCGGCGCCGGGTCGTCGAGGAGGAGCGTCATGGCGACGTCAAGTGTTTCGCGGGCCGCGGGCGACAAGGCCTGGTGCATGTAGCTGTTGACGAGCGGGGCGACGGCCCCGGCGCGCGCCGGAGGCGGCGCGTTGTCCAACCACTGAAGCAACCGGACCGTGACCATCGACAGCCTCCGCCAGGACGCGCCGGCCGCCGTCCATCTGCCGTGGCGGCCGGGCCCAGACGCCGGATCGCGCCGCGAGGGCGCGCGCCCGACTCTGGTTCCGTGAAAGTGCCACGGTGATGCTTAACGAGCGGTTCACCACGTTTGGAAACCGGTCGTTCACCACTGCGGCGCGGAGAAGCCGCGCGGCGGGAAGGTGCGCGATGCGACCGAACTGCAGGCGGCCGGGCCGGGGGTCGCGCGCGGCCGGGGCCGCCTCGTCGGCGGGCGGGCGGGCGCCACGGCGTGGCGGCGTCAGGACTTGATGTTCAGGAAGCGGGTGAGGTCGAGCGGGCCGCGCCGCTTCTTGCGTTCGGCCTCGGCGAAGGGCGACGGGCCGGGCGTGGAGAGCGGCTGGGCTTCTTCGGCCGCGGCCGTCTCGGCGGCGGCCGTGTCGGCGGCGGCGGCCATCTCGAACAGGCCGGGCGCCAGGCTGAAGCCGCGGAAGAAGGTGGCCGTCTGGCCGACCGGCTTCGACGGCCCGTCGGTGCGGAACAGGCTCTCGAACGCGCCCGAAGCGGCCGCGGCGGTCCAGCCCGCGCGCACCCGGTCGCCCGGGTCCGCGTAGCCGAGCACCGCGTCGGCGCCGGCGATGCGCGCGGCGATCTCGACGCCCTCGGGAGACGGCTCGACGAGACCGTTGACGGTCTCGTCGACGGACGCGGTCGACGCCGATCCGGCGACGGCCGCCGTCCTCACCGGCTCGCCGCCGGCCGGATCGTTGCCGCGGTGGAGGCGCACCAGTTCGCCGTAGACCTCGCCGATCGTGCGGGCGCCGTCGCCGTCGTAGAATATGTGCCGGTTCGCGCCGGCCTGCCGGGGAAAGGCCGACGCGGCGTTCGCCTGGGGCGAGGCTTCGGCGAGGGCGATGAAGGAGGCCGCGCCGCGAGCGCCGAGGAAGTGCGCGATGTAGAGTTCGCCCGCGCTCGCCTCGCGGCCGAGCCGCCCGGCAAGATAGCTCGCGTTCTGGCGGGTGAGTGCGCCCGCCATCATGGACGAGATGTCCGGGTCGTAGCGAAGGTCCAGGATCTCGCGCCGGAGCCCGGGATCGCGGACCGTGTAGCGTCCGTTCGCGCTCCGCTCGATGGCGTCGGCGTAGCGGCCGAGACCGAAGTCGGCGCCGGCCGTCTTCATGGTGGCGAGCCAGGTGCTCTCGATGAACTGGAAGAGGCCGGCGGCGGACGACGTGCGGGCGTTGGCGGTGGTGTCGAGCGAGGACTCCCGCTGGGCCGTCTTCAGGAGGTATTCAAAGGACGTGCCGGTGGTGTCGCTGGCGGCGGCGAACGCCTGCTCGATGCGGTCGCTGACGGCGCTGTTGGACGGTTTGGGCGACGCCGGCCGCGCGGCCGTGGTCTGCGGCGTGTAGACCCATTCGAAGGCCGACTTCATCGATGCGTCCCCATGGGAGAGCCATGAGCGCAAACTGCCGCCATCATGGTTAACAACAGGTAAATTCGAATGAATACATACGACCAGAGGGCGTCGAGCCTGCGCGATCGCCATCGCTGGCTCGACCTGAAGCCGGGAGAGGTGGCGCCGTCGCGGTCGGTGGCGGCGAGGAGCGTCCACGATCCGGCTCCGGCGGACCTCGTGCGGCTGGACTGCCGCGCCGACGAGGCGACCGTGGCCGCCGCGGTGGCGCGCGCGCCGACGGCGCTGCTCGTCTCGGGGACGGGGGACATGGACGACTTCGGCCGCTTCCTCGTTCGGCTCTCGGTGGCGGAGGCGCTTCTGGACCGGCCGGACGGAGGGACTGCGGTCGCGCTTCTCCTGGACCGGCCGGCGGCCGTGCTCGCCGCCCCGCTGCTCGCCGCCCAGTCGCCCCGCCTTGTGGCGCTCGGGCTGGACCGCCCCGCGCTCGCGGCCGCGCTCGGCGGCGACGGGTCGGCGGGCGTGGCCACGGCCCGGGGGCTGTTGGCGCTCGCGGCGGCGGCGCGGGACCTGGTGCCGTTCGAGCGGACGGCGGCCGGCGAGCCGGAGACGGACGGGGACAGGAATGGACCGGCGGCGCGGCTGTCGCCGCTCGCCTCCGCCGTCGCCTGAGGCGCCCGGCGGCGGGGGGGCCGACGGCGGGGAGGTCGGCGACGGTCTGACAGGCGGCGGTCAGGCCGGCGGCTTGGGGCGCGCCATGTCGAAGACGCTCTCCACGACCGCGTAGTTCATGTAGCCGAGCCGGGCGAGCGGCTTCAGGCGGGCGGTGTCCACGAGGCCGTCCGACAGGATGCTCTCGTCGATGTGGATGCCGACCACCTCGCCGAGCACCAGATGGGCGGCCGGCTCGCCGCCCGCCGCGCCGCGGATCCCGACCACCTGGACCGTGACGCATTCGAGCGCCGCGAGCGCTTCGGCCACCCGGGGCGCCGCGACGAGGCGGGACGGCGCCGCCGTGAGCCCGGCGACCGCGAACTCGTCCACGTGCGGCGGCACCGCCACGGACGAGGCGTTCATGGCGTCCCGCAGGGAGAAGGACGCCACGTTGACCACGAAGGCGCCGGTCTCCTCGGCGTTGCGGACGCTGTCCTTGCGGGCGGTGCCGGAAAAGCCGACCACGTAGGGCCGCGTCGAGAAGGCGTTGAAGAAGCTGTAGGGCGAGAGGTTCGCCACGCCGTCCCTCGCCCGGGTGGAGATCCAGCCGATCGGCCGGGGCGCCACCAGGGACAGGAAGGGATCGTGCGGCAGGCCGTGCGGCTCGTGCCGCGGATCGTAGAACATCGCCCCCTCCCCTTTCAGCCGGCGGACCACTCGCTGACGATGTCGGCGAGCGCCGGGCGCGGGCGATCCTGCGGCGGCTGGGCGGGCGTGCCGATATGGACGAGGCCGGCGATGCGCTCGCCCTCCCGGGCGCCCACGACGGCCGCCGCCTCCGCGTCGTAGGCGACCCATTCGGACAGCCAGGCGGCGGCGAAGCCGAGGGCGTGGGCGGCGGTGACGAGGTTCATGGCCGACGCGCCGGCCGACAGCTGCTGCTCCCAGAGCGGAATCTTCACGTGCTCGGCCGCCCGGCTGATCACCGCGACGACCAGCGGCGCCCGGGCGAACCGGCGGCGCTCCTCCTCCAGGCGCGCGTCCGTGACGGATGGATCGCGGCGCTTCAGGAGGTCGGCGAGTCGCTCCCCGAGGCGGTGGCGGTTGTCGCCTCGGATCACGATGAAGCGCCAGGGGGCGAGCTTGCCGTGGTCGGGCACGCGGGAGGCGATCGTCAGCAGGGTGGCGATCTGGTCGTCGTCGGGGCCGGGTTCGACGAGGAAGGCCGGCGCGACGGAACGACGGGTGGAAAGCAGCGTCAGGGCATCGGTCATGGAGTTCTCGACAGGCTTGGGTCGAAGACGAAGAGCGCGAAAAGGGGTGGGTGGGCCACGACGGGGCTTGCCTTCCGGTGACCACTTAAGGACGATCGGCCAGAAGAGGAAGCCCCCGCCTCGACGAGACTTGAAATCGCCACGAATTTTCCCGATCAACACGGGATGCGCCCGGAGCATGCCACGGCGGGCGCCCCCCCAACTGAACGACGATGGACGGATCTCACGTGATCGAATGGTCGGGTCGCCGCCTCCGCCGGGCTTTCCGGTCGGTGCTGGCGCTGGTTCTGCTCGTCGCCGTCTGTCCCGCCGCCGCCCAGTCGTTCGACGGCGGCGCGGGCTCCCCGCTTCCCCCCGCCGCCATCCCGGGGCTGCCGCCGGGCCCACCGCTGGACCTGCCGTCGCTCGGCGCGCCGGAGGTTCCGCCGCCGTCCGACGCGACGCCGCCGCTTGATCCGGCCCTCGGGACCGGGAGCGGCGATCTCGGCCTGCCCGAGGCGGCGGCGCCGTTCGCGCCCTCCGATACCCTGACCGAGCCGAGCTTCGGGCTCGACAAGCTGCGGATCGGGGATCCGGAACTGGTTCTCACGGCCAAGCTGACCGCGGACGGCGATTCCCTGCGCAGCGGTCTCGTCTGGCGCGTCTTCGCGGCCAACCCCGGACCGGACGGCCGGCTGCCCATGGTGGCCTCGGCCAAGGGCGGCGACGCCAGCTTCCGCCTGCCGCCCGGCTCCTACCTGGTCCACTGCTGGTTCGGCTATGCGGACCGGACCGTGCGGGTGGACCTGGCCGGCCCGGTGAAGCAGGAGGCCGTGGTGCTGGACGCCGGCGGCCTGAAGCTGCTCGCCCAGGCGGACGACAGGCCGCTGCCGGACGCGGACGTGCGTTTCGACGTGCTCGCCCCGGAGACCGACGCCCGCGGGGAGCGCCGGCTGGTGGCCGGTGACGTGAAGCCGGGCGACCTCGTCCGCCTGCCGGCCGGCACCTATCACGTGGTCAGCCGTTACGGCGGCATCAACGCGGTGACGAGCGCCGAGGTGGTCGTCACCTCCGGCAAGCTGTCGGAGGTGACCCTCTACCAGCGCGCCGCGGAGGTGACGCTGAAGCTCGTGGGTGAACCGGGCGGCGAGGCGATCGCCGACACCCGCTGGTCGATCCTGACGCCCGGCGGCGACGTGGTGTCTGAAGGCGTCGGCGCGTTCCCGTCCTTCATCCTGGCGGAAGGCGACTACACGGCCATCGCCAAGCACGAGAACGGCGTCTACCAGCGCGTGTTCGGCGTGGAGACCGGGCGGGACGACGAGGTGGAGGTGCTGGCGACCCAGGCTTCCATGCAGCCCGGAAACTAGAGCAGTCTCCAATAAAGTGGCAGGACCCGATCGCCGAGAGAACGCTCCAGCTCATCGAATCTGGAGCGATGCCCTGTCGACCTGACGATTCCGTCAGGTCGGAAAGCGCTCCAGGACGGGCGACCGTCCGCCCGTCAGTCGGCCAGCTTGGCGATGCCGATGGTGCCGTTCCCGAGGCAGGAGAGGCTGCCGAGGAAGCGCATGCGCGTGCCGAGGCGGTCGGTCACCGTGATGGGCACCACCCAGGTCTCCTCCGCGTAGGTGATCGCGGACTCGTCGATGGCGGCGTCATAGGCGTCCGGGATGGCCGGGTCGACCGGGGCCTGCTGCTTCAGCTCCTGGAGGACGATCTGCCGGACCTGCGCGGTGGACCAGCCGGCGCAGGCGGTGTCCCGCGTCAGGACGTAGGCCGCGGCCGCGGCCGCGGCCACGACCAGGACAGCGACGACCAGAGTGCTGGCTTTCATTGCGACCTTTCGAAACCGGCGGAACGGATCGAGGCGAGGTCGGCGGCACCCCCTTCGGGCGGGGCCGGGCCGCGCGAAACCCTCACCAGCCGCCCGGGCGGGCGGCCGGGCCGGACATTAGCGGCGGGGCGGAAAGCCTGTCAAACATAGGTTTGGAAGCATGCGCCGGCAGGACCGGAGCCGGCCCCGGCCGGCGCGCGGGTGCGCCCGAGACGGGCGACCCGCGCGTCCGGGAGCGTCAGAAGCCGCCGAGGCCGGCCACCCGGACGCCCGCGATCGGGGCGGCGCCGCCGGCGGCGACGAGGTTCGGCGCGTAGAGGCCGCGCCGGTCGGGGACCGGCTTGAACGCTTCGGACAGGCCCACCACCGTCTCGGCGGCGCCGAGCACCATGTAGCCGTCCGGGGCGAGGAGCTTGCCGATCCGGTTGATGATGTCGGCCTTGGTCGGCTGGTCGAAGTAGATCAGCACGTTGCGGCAGAACACGATGTCGAACTGGCCCAGCCCGGCGAAGCTCTCCAGGAGATTGAACTTCCGCCACTGCACCATGGAGCGCAGTTCGGCGCTGATGGTCCACTGGTCGCCGGACTGGGTGAAGTATTTGAGGAGGTTCTGGATGGGCAGGCCGCGTTGCACCTCGAACTGGGTGTAGACGCCGGCGCGGGCGCGATCGAGCACCTCGTTGGAGATGTCGGTGCCGAGGATCTCGACCCGCCACCCGGCGAGGCGCGGCCCCATCTCCTTCAGGCACATGGCGAGCGAATAGGGCTCCTGGCCGGTGGAGGCCGCGGCGCACCAGATCCGCAGGTGACGCTTCGCCGCCCGGCGCTCCAGGAGCTGGGGCAGCATCAGCTGGGTGAAGTGATCGAACGGCACCTTGTCGCGGAAGAAGAAGGACTCGTTCGTCGTCATGGCCTCGACGACCGCGTCGGCGAGCTGCGCCTCGCGCGGGTCGCGCAGCTTGGAGACGAGCGCCGCGATGGACGCCAGCCCCGCCTTGCGGGCCACCGGCAGGAGCCGGCTCTCGATGAGGTACTGCTTCTCGTTGGACAGGACCAGACCGGACCGCGCCTTCAGGAACTGGCGCAGAAAATCGTATTCCGCAGGGCTCATGGGCGCCCTCCGAGCAGGATGCGCGACACCTTGCGGCCGATCTCCGGAAGCGGCAGCACGTCGGAACACTGGCCCGTGTGGGCCGCGGCGCCGGGCATGCCCCAGACCACGCTGGTCTCCTCGTCCTGGGCGATGATGCTGCCACCCGCCCGGCCGATGTCGCCGACGCCGCCCGCGCCGTCCGACCCCATGCCGGTGAGCACGACGGCGAGGCTTGCGTTGCCGTAGATCTCGGCGACGGTCTTGAACAGCGGGTCGACCGCCGGCTTGCAGAAGTTGACCGGCGGACCGTCGGTGAGGCGGACCACCGTGTCGGCGCCGTGGCGGGCGAGGATCATGTGCTTGCCGCCGGGCGCCACGTAGATCCGGCCGGGGGCGAGCACGTCGCCGTCCTTGCCCTCGGCGGCCGGGCGTCCGGCGGCCTTCGACAGGTGTTCGGCCAGGATGGCCGTGAAGGTGGGCGGCATGTGCTGGGTGATCACCACCGGCACCTGGCCGATGGACGAGCCGATCTCGCCGAAGAGCGTGTTGAGCGCCTGCGGGCCGCCGGTGGAGCTGCCGATCGCCAGGATGCGCGGGCGGACGGACGAATAGGCTCGGATCGTGAAGGAGGCCTTGGCCTTGGCCGCCGGCGCGGGCGCCGGGCGGCCGATGACGGGCATGCCGCTGCCGGGCGTGGAGGGGCGGCCGGTGACGCGGGAGCGGGCGCGCTGGCCGAGGTGGAGGACCTTGTCCACGAGCTCGCGGCGGAAGTCCGCCGACGTGGTCACGCCCGAATTGGTCTCCGGCTTGGGCACGTAGTCGGCGGCGCCGAGCTGCAGGGCCTTCAGCGAGATCTCGGCGTTGCGCCTCGTGAGCGTGGAGGCGACGAGGACGAACAGGTCGCGCTTCTTCTCCAGAAGCAACGGCAGGGCGGTGAGCCCGTCCATGTCCGGCATCTCGATGTCCAGGATGACCACGTCCGGGTTGGACTTGGTCACGTCGTCCACCGCCAGTCGGCCGTTGCGGTGGCTGGCCACGAGGGTCATGGCCGGATCCTCCTCGATCCAGCGACCGACGATCCCGCGGACGACGACGCTGTCGTCGACGACCATCACGCGGATCGGATTCGTGGCTGCGCCCGCGGCATTCGTGTGCCGAGCGATTGCCGACATGATGCTGCCCCCCTTCATGCTATCGAGTCAGATCAGGCCGACTTCCTGGAATTTCGCCTCGACGATCTCGCGATCGAAAGGCTTCATGATGTATTCGTTGGCACCCGCCCGGATGGCCTTGGCGATGTGGCCGACGTCGTTCTCCGTGGTGCAGAAGACGACCTTCGGGGCCTCGCCGCCGTCGAGCTTGCGCAGCTGGGCGAGGAATTCCAGGCCGTCCATCACCGGCATGTTCCAGTCGAGCAGGATCGCGTCCGGCATCTGCTGCCGGCAGGACTCGAGCGCCTGCTGGCCGTCCTCGGCTTCGGAGATCGCGAAGGACAGGTCCTCCAGGATCCGACGCGCGACCTTTCGGATGACGCTCGAGTCGTCGACTACGAGACAATGCTTCATTCCACTCTCCCAGGGTCCCGGGCGGTCACCCCCGCCGGACTTGTTCACGCGGCAAGCTGGTCAAGCATGCGGCCGAGCACGCGCTCGACGTCCAGGATGACCATGAGCTGGCCGGACAGGCGATGGACGCCGCCGGAGATCTCGGCCCACCGGCGATCGAGGTTGGCCGGGTTGGATTCCCGCCCGCTGGTCTGCAGGTTCAGGACCTCGCCGACCTCGTCGATGATCAGCCCGTAGGATTCGCCGCGGTACTCGATGCCCACGGCCATGATGCTGGAGCTGCCCTCGCGCGGCGGGAGGCCGAGCCGCCGTCGCATATTGATGGCCGTCACGATCCGGCCGCGCAGGTTCAGCACGCCGGCGATCTCGGGCGCCGACAGGGGCACCCGGGTCATGCTCTCGGGCACGAACACGTCGTGCACCTTGTGGATGGGCAGGCCGAACAGCTGACCGCCGATCATGACGGTCACGTACTGGATCGAGTCCTGGTGGGCGTCGTTGGCGGCGGCGCCGGGCGCGGTCGCGGGTGCTTTGCTCATGCGGCGAGTCCGACTTCGTGGCTGGTGAATTCCTTGAGCGAGGCGATGAGGCCAGGGCGGTCGAACTTGGCGACGTAGTCGTCGAAGCCCGACTGGCGGCCCCGCTCGATGGAGGCGGGGGTGCAGACGGCCGACAGGGCGATGATCGGCGTCTGGCGGAAGCGCGGGTCGCGGCGCAGCATCTCGGCGAGCTCGAACCCGTTCACGCCCGGCATCTCGATGTCGGACACGATGACGTCATACCGCTCGCCTTCGCCGAGGCGGCGCATGGCCTCGGTGGCGGACCCGCAGGTGGTCACGTCGAAACCGGCCGCCTTCAGCACCGGGCCCAGCATGTTTCGGAAGAACGGGCTGTCGTCGATGAAGAGGAGCGAGCGGGTGAGCGCCGCGGAGGAGATCTCCTTGCGGTGGAACCAGTCCTCGAAGGCGAGCGGCAGGAAGTGGCCGATGTCGATGATCTCGGTGGCCTTGCCCTTGATCACCGCCGAGCCGAGGACGCCGGAGATGTCGGAGCCGACTTGGATGTCCAGCTGCTCCTCCACGATGTCGACGATCTCGTCCACGACGAGGCCCATGGAGCGGCCGCTGTCGGAGAAGACCAGCATGGGCTGGGTGCCTTCCGTGCGCCGCTGGACGGTGTGGCTGAGGTAGACGAGCGGCATGAGCGAGCCGCGGTACTGGACGAGGTCGCGGCCGTTGGAATGCTCGATCTTGTCGATGTCGAACTCCTCCAGGCGCGTGACGAGGGACAGCGGCACCGCCTTCGGCTCCGGCGAGCCGGCGCGGAAGAGCAGCATGGAGACCTTCGCCGGGTCGTCCACGGACCGGGCCTTGGCGGCATCCTCCTTCTCGTTCACCTCGGCCGCGACGGCGGTGCCGATCGCGCTCGCCACCCCGTTCGGGTCGACGATCATGATCACCGAGCCGTCGCCGAGAATGGTGTTGCCCGAGAACATGGTGATGTGCCGGAGCATCTTGGACATCGGCTTGACGACGATCTCCTCCGTGTGGAAGACGCCGTCCACCACCATGCCGAAGGTGACGTTGCCGACCTGCATGACGACGATGAAGCCGTCGTCCTCGCTCTTCTCCCCCTCCTCGGCGACGCCGAGGATGCGGGCGAGCGGCACCAGCGGCAGCAGCTTGTTGCGCAGGCGCAGGACCGGCGTGTCCTTGATGCGCTCGATCCGGTGCTCCGAGTTGGACTGGACGCGGACGAGCTCCACGACGGAGAGCTGCGGGATGGCGAAGCGGTCGCCGGCGCTCTCCACGATGAGCGTGGACACGATGGCGAGCGTCAGCGGGATCTTGATGGTGAAGGTGGAGCCCTTGCCGGCCACCGACTTCAGGTCGATGGTGCCGCCGATCATCTCGATGTTGGTGCGCACCACGTCCATGCCGACGCCGCGGCCGGAGACGCTCGTCACCTTGGCGGCGGTGGAGAAGCCCGGCGCGAAGATGTACTTGAAGATCTGGCCTTCCGACATCTTCTCGAGCTCGGCCTCGCTGGCGAGCCCGTTCTCGACGACCTTCTGCTTGATCCGCTCCACGTTGAGGCCGCGGCCGTCGTCGGCGATGTCGATGATGATGTGGCCGCCCTCGTGATAGGCGGAGAGCTTGATCGTGCCCTTCTCCGGCTTGCCGGCCGCCTTGCGGTCCTCCGGCTTCTCCAGGCCGTGGTCGGCGGAGTTGCGGACCATGTGGGTCAGCGGATCCTTGATCAGCTCCAGCACCTGCCGGTCGAGCTCGGTCTCGGCGCCGAGCATCTCCAGCTCGATCTGCTTGCCGAGTTCGCCGGCGAGGTCCCGGACGATGCGCGGCAGCTTCTGCCACGCGTTGCCGATCGGCTGCATGCGCGTCTTCATGACGCCTTCCTGCAGCTCGGCCGTGACGTTGGAGAGGCGCTGCAGCGGGACCTTGAACTCGCTGTCCTCGTGACGGCGGACGATCTCCAGGAGCTGGTTGCGGGTGAGCACGAGCTCGGACACCATGGTCATCAGGTGCTCGAGCGTCTCCACGTTGACGCGGATGGACTGGCTCGACACGGAGCCCTTGCCGTCGCCCTTGGCGTCGGCGTCCGAGTCCTTGTCGTCGGCGACCTTCTCGGCCTTCTCCGGCTTGGTCTCGGTCTGCTTGTTGAGGCGCGCCTCGATCTCGGCGGCCACCTTGACGAGGTCGATGCCCTGCTGGGTCTGGTGGGAGGCGGGCGCCGCATCGGCGACGGCCACGGCCTCGACCGGCGCCTCGGGCTCGGCGGGAACCTCCACGGCGGTTTCGCGGAAGGCCTTCTCCAGGTCGTCGAGGGACACCTCGCCCGGACGCAGGCCGCGCTCCAGCACCTGGTAGACCAGGGAGCCGGCGCTCTCCTCCTTGGGTTTCTTGGCCGCTGCCGGCGCTTCCGCCGGCTTCTTGGCAGCCGCCTTGGCGGCGTCGCCGGCGAGCGACATGGCCTCCAGCTGCGAGATCAGGTCGCCGTCGTCGCCCTTCGGCTCCTCGCCCTCCAGGGCCTCCAGCTCGGCCAGGATGCCCTTGATCCGGTCGATGGTCTGGAGGATGAGGCTGACCGCCTCCTTGGTGACCGGAGCGCCCTCGCGGAACTTGCCCATGAGGGTCTCGGCCGCGTGGGCCAGCGCTTCGAGCCGGGGGAGCCCCAGGAAGCCGCAGGTGCCCTTGATGGTGTGGACCAGCCGGAAGATATTGTCCAGAATCCGAGCGTTGTTCGGCTCTTGTTCAAACTTGACGAGTTCGACGTCGACGACGTCGAGAGACTCGTTGGTCTCCGTCAGGAATTCCCGAAGCAGGTCATCCATCGCTCACCCCCAGAAGGTCGGCGTCAGGTCATCCCGCCACCGACTGTTTTCGCGACAGGCAGCACTCGTCGCACTCTGGGGAAGTGTCCAGTCAAACGGTTAAGATTGGTTGAAATCCGAAGGGCGCATCCAACCGAATAGCAGATTTGCTTCTTTCTATTTTAGACTGTGGGTCGCGCTTCGAAGATAACGGTCTCTTCACTTTTACTGATCTTGACGGTGAGTCCCGCTTCGCGGGCGAGCGAGCCGGCGTAGTACGGCTGGATCGCGTGGGCGTCGAGGCCGTCGCCGACGTCGCCGTTGATGAGGTCGGCCACCCGGGGCGGGATGCGGGACGACGGCCCGGTCGCCTCGATGATCTGGGCCGGGCACGGCATGTCGCCCTCGGTGCGGACCACGATCTTGCCGCCGCGCGGCACGGCGTGGAGCGACACCAGGAGAAGATTGAGCATCAGCTTGACCTGGTTCTTCGGCAGCAGCCGGCGCTCCGCCTGCCAGACCAGGTCCGCCTTCTCGCCCTCCATGTAGCGCTTGGCCACCGTCTCGGCGTCGCCGAGGTCCACCTCGGCGCCGGCCGAACCGGCCGCCCCGAAGGCCAGCCGGGCGAACTGGAGCTTGGAGGACGCGGTCTTGGCGCTCTTGCGGATGAGGTCGAAGGCGAAGGCCTTCATCTCCTCATTGTCCTCCTCGTCCAGCACCTCCAGGCCGTTGGTGATGGCGCCGACGGGCGAGATGATGTCGTGGCAGACGCGGGAGCACAGGAGGGCTGCGAAGTCGAGCGCTTCGATCTTGGTCGGCTCGGTCATGGCGGTCTCGGGTCCGGACGTGAGGCGTCAAGGGGTGACCGCTGCCTCGAATCGAAACATCGGCCGTTGTCCTGTGGATACAGGCCGAAAACCCGCCTGCCAACCGGGGACTGTCGGCGCGGACGGCAGAAAGCCGCCCGATTCAGCGCGCGAGGACCGCCGACAGGGTCGGCCAGCGCTCGAACGCGCGGCCGAGCTGGCCGTCCGGATCGGCCAGGAAGGCGTCCCGGTCGGCCGCGCGGGCGAAGAACAGGAGCCTGGACCGGTGGATCAGGAAGATCTCCGGATCGCCGGGCTGGAGGGCGCCCCGGGCGAGGCTGGCGGCGCAGTGGCCGCCGAAGAGCGGGGCGTAGACCGTGGGGGCGGCCGCGAAGGCCGCCGCGTTGCCCGGGTTGGCGAACCGCCAGTAGCCCCCGTCCCAGACCACCTCGATCCCGCGCCCGCGCACCGCCGCGCCGTCGGTGAAATAGGCGACCGGATCGTAGCCGCCGAGGGCGAGCCCGGTGTAGGGGTCGTGCACGATGCGCTCGTTGAGGGCGGACGCGGCCGCCGGGCGGGTCCACGGCCCGGCGAGACCGGCCGTCGCAGCCGCGAGAACGACCGCCAGCGTCGCCGCCGCCGTTTTCCGCCGGCGCCGCCGTTCTCCTGCCGGATTCGCGCTACACATGGGACGCAACGGATTATCGATTCGGATGATGGTGTCTTTCGCATTGATATCGGCGCGGACCTGTCGGCCCGGTTAACGGCGGCCGACCAGGATGGGAGGGCAGACATGGTGCGGTTGTTCGATCGGTTTCGGATTGTGACGGCGCTTCTCGCCTTGGTGGCCCTCCTGATGGCGCCGCCGGCGGGCGCCTTCGCCCAGCAGGCCCGCGCGCCGCAGCCGGGCGCCGGCACCAACTTCTCCTCGGAGGAACTGGTCAACGCCGGTAACGCCTTCTTCGGCGAGGTGTCGAGCGGGCTCGCGACCGTGATCGAGAAGGCCGTGGCGGACTACGGCCAGCCGAACGGCTACGTGCTCGGCCAGGAAGGCGGCGCCGCGCTCTTCGGCGGCCTGCGCTATGGCGAGGGCATGCTCTACACCCGCAACGCCGGCACGCACCGGGTCTACTGGCAGGGCCCTTCGCTCGGCCTCGACCTCGGCGCGGACGGCGCCCGCACCATGGTGCTGATCTACAATCTTCCGTCCGTGAACGCCCTCTTCAACCGCTACGGCGGCGTCGCCGGATCGGCCTATCTTGTGGGCGGTTTCGGCCTGACGGCGCTCAGGGCCGGCGACGTGACCCTGGTGCCGGTCCGCTCCGGGCTCGGCGCGCGGCTCGGCATCAACGTCGGCTATCTGAAGTTCACGCCGGAGCCGACCTGGAACCCGTTCTGAGCCGGCGCCGCCGCGGCCCGCTTGACCCGGCGCCGCCGTTGGGTCCAAGTGGCAGGAATGGCCCGGGCGCCCGGCTGGCGGCGCCCGGAGACCCGATGTCGTCACCGTCGGACCCGATGTGATCGAAAGCGCCCTCGTCTTCACGCTCGGTGCCCTGGCGGCCGGGCTGATCGCCCTCCTGGTCTTTCCGGCCTTCACCCGCCGTGCGGCCCGCCTCGCCCGCAAGGAGGCCGAGGCGCGCCTGCCCCGCTCGCTGAACGAGATCGCCGCCGCCAAGGACGCCGTGCGCGCCCTGTTCGCCGCCCGCACGGCCCGGGTGGAGGCGGAATCCGCCATGCTGCGCGAGAGGCTGACCGAGGAGCGGATGGCCCGCGCCGAGGAGAGCCTGCAGGTGAGCGCGGCGCGCGCCGAGGTCCAGTCGCTGACCACCGCCCTTCGCGAGACCGAGGAGCGCTTCGCGGCGCTCCACGCCCAGTTGCGCGACCGGGAGGAGGCCGTCGCCCGCCTGACGGTGGAGCGGCGCGACCTGGAGCGCCGCTACTCGGCCCTCCTGCAGCGCGCCCGCGCCGCCGAGACCCGCGTCGCCGAGGCCGAGCAGGTCATCAACACGCTCCGGACGCAGATGCCCGAGATGGGCTGGAGCGACACGGACGAGGCCTTCGCGGCGCCCGCCGACGACTACGTGGACGTGGACTATGCGGAGCTCGACGAGCGCCCGCGGCCGGCGGACGCGCAGGCCGCGCCGGCGCTTTCGCCCGCCGCGCCGGAGCGGCGGGACCGGGGCTTCGACCCCGTGCCCCTCCGGCCGGCGCAAGCCGCCGGGCCGGCGGAGGCGAGCGGGAGCGTCTCGGCCGATGGACCGGTGACGACCTATGGATCGGCGCTTCGGCCCGACGACGCGCCCCGGATGCCGGTGTCCGCGTCGGCGGCGCTCGCCACCGATACGGGCGTGGCGGGAATCGAGCCCGCCCGGCCGACCCGGCTGGAGGCGACCGTGGACTGGT
Organism: Chthonobacter rhizosphaerae; assembly: GCF_013839525.1. Classification (GTDB taxonomy): domain Bacteria; phylum Pseudomonadota; class Alphaproteobacteria; order Rhizobiales; family Pleomorphomonadaceae; genus Chthonobacter; species Chthonobacter rhizosphaerae. The sequence continues at coordinate 299,028 of NZ_JACDIS010000005.1, read as the reverse complement.
CTGAGCGCATCGACGAACTCGCCCGCCGGATCCGCCGGTTCCGGACGGCGGCTGCGCCGACCGGGTCGCCGGCGGACGAAGCCGCCGACGCCGGTCCGGCGACCGCCGGCTCGCCGCCCGCCCCGGCCCCGTCGGACGTCGAGCGGCCCGAGGCCGGGCCGGCCGCCGCCGTGCCGGCGAGCGAACGCCAGGACGCCTGACGGCGCCGAGGCGCTCGCGTCAGGATATCCGGCCTCTGGTCAGGAGTTCTGCTCCATGGCCGACACGAGCGCATCGGCGTTGTGGCGCATCATGTCGATATAGGTGGCACCCGGCTCGCCCGCAGGCGACAGGGCGTCCGAATAGAGCGCGCCGCCGATGCGGGCCCCGCTTTCGCGGGCGATCTGGTCCAGAAGGCGCGGATCGGAGACGTTCTCCACGAAGAGGACCTTGACGCCGGTCTCCCGCACCTGGCGGACGAGGCGCGCCACATCCGACGCCGACGCCTCGCTCTCGGTGGAGACGCCCTGCGGGGCGAGGAAACGGACGCCGTAGGCGGCCGCGAAGTATCCGAAGGCGTCGTGGCTGGTGATCACCCGCCTCTTCTCGGACGGGATCGCGGCGATGCGCGCCTTCACGTCCTTCTCCAGGGCGTCGAGCTCCGCCGTATAGGTCGCCGCGTTGGCGCGGAAGCCGTCGCAGCCGGAGGCATCGACGCCGCAGAGGCCGTCCGTCACCGCCTCAACGTAGAGCTTCGCGTTGGCGATGCTCTGCCAGGCGTGCGGGTCGAGGCCGCCATGATGATCGTCGTGCCCGTCCGCCTGCGCCTCCTCGTGGTCGTGCTCGGCCTCGGCGTGAGCCTCCCCGTGCGCGTGTCCGGCCTCGGCGTGCGCCTCGCCATGGCCGTGACCATCGGCATGGGCGGCCTCGCCGTGGCCGTGCTCCTCCTCCTCCTCGCCGCCCGCGATGGGCGTCACGGCGGCGGCGGCGGTGACGACCGGGCCCTTGTACTCGGCGGCGGTGAGAAGGCGATCGAGGAAGCCCTCAAAGCCGAGGCCGTTCACCACCACGAGATCGGCGCCGAGCAGGGAGCGGGCGTCCGCCGGGGTGGGCTGATAGACGTGGGCGTCGCCGTTCGGCCCCACCAGCGTGGTGACCTCGACACGGTCGCCGCCGACGCGGGAGACCATGTCGCCGAGGATGGAGAAGGTGGCCACCACCTTCAGCGGTTCGGCGGCGGCGGTCCCGGAGGCGAGCGCCAGGAGGGCGGCGGAGGCGAGAAGCGTTGTCACGCGCATGAGGGATCTCCCGTTGGATAGGAACGGATCGGTGGTCATCCCGCCCGGTGCGGCGCCGGGATCAGCCGCGGCACCACGCCGCCGACCGGGCCGAACAGGACGGAGACCAGGTAGATGACGCCGGCGACCAGGATAATGGCGGGGCCGGACGGCAGATTGGCGTGGTAGGACAGGAGGAGGCCGGCGACGCACGCGACGGCCGCCACCAGGATGGCCACGGCGCAGAGCGCCCCCACGTCCCGCGCCCAGAAGCGGCTGGTGGCGGCCGGCAGCATCATGATGCCGACGGCGAGGAGCGTGCCGAGCGCCTGGAAGCCGGCGACGAGATTGAGCACCACCAGCACCATGAAGATCATGTGGATGGTCGCTCCCGCGCCGCTGACGACCCGGAGGTAGCCCGGATCCACGCATTCCACCACGAGCGGCCGCCAGACGACCGCCAGCGCCACCAGCGTGACCGACGCGATCGCGGCGATGAACTGGAGCGCCGCGTCGTCGAGCGCCAGCACGGTGCCGAAGAGCACGTGCATGAGGTCGACCGACGAGCCCTTCCAGGACACGATGAGGACGCCGAGGGCGAGCGATATGAGATAGAAGGCCGCGAGGCTGGCGTCCTCCCTCAGCACCGTGACGCGGGCGACCAGGGAGGTGAGCAGCGCCACCAGGAGGCCCGCCCCGATGCCGCCGACCGTCATGGCGAAGAGGTCGAGGCCGGAGATGAGGAACCCGATCGCCGCCCCCGGCAGGATGGCGTGCGCCATGGCGTCGCCGGTGAGGCTCATGCGCCGGAGGGTGAGGAAGACGCCGATCGGCGCCGCCCCGGCGGACAGCACCAGGCTGCCGACGAGCGCCCGGCGCATGAAGCCGAACTCCACGAACGGCGCGAACAGGAAATCCCAGGCAGTCACGGCGCGTCCTCGTGCCGGCAGATCGGGGCGTGGTCGTCCCAGGCCTCCGTCATGGCCCGGGTCGAGCGCAGCGCGTCGGCGGTGATCACGGTCCGGGTGTCGCCCCAGGCGACCACCCGGCGGGCGATCAGCATCGTGGTGGGGAAGTGATCGCGCACCTGGTGGAGGTCGTGGAGGACGGTGACCACCGTGCGCCCTTCCGCGTGCCAGCCGAGCACGAGGCCGAGAAGGGCCTCCGACGTGGCGTCGTCGAGCGCCGTGAAGGGCTCGTCGAGGAGGATGAGCGGCGAATCCTGCAGGATGAGGCGGGCGAACAGCACCCGCTGCACCTGCCCGCCGGACAGGGTGTCGAGGGTGCGGCGCTCGAAGCCGGCGAGGCCGACCGTCGCCAGCGCCCCGGCGACCGCCTCGTCCGCGCGGCGATCGAAGCCGCCGAAGAGACCCACCGACCGCCAGAGGCCCATGGCGATGAAGTCGAACACCGGGATCGGGAAGGACCGGTCGATTTCGGACTGCTGCGGCAGATAGGCGACCCGCCGGCGCGGGCAGCCCTCCACCCGGATCTCGCCGTCGAGCGGCGGCAGGAGGCCCGCGATGGCCTTGAGGAGCGTGGACTTGCCGGCGCCGTTCGGCCCGATCACCGCCACCAGGCTGCCCGGCTCGATGCCACCGTTCACATGATGGATGGCCGGGTGCCGGTCGTAGCCGACGGTGGCGTTGCGGAAGCGGATCGCCGCCTTGCGCGGGTCCGCGACCGACTGACGCATCAGGGACATGGACGGCCTCATCCGATCACCGAAAGGGTGGCGCTCCACACCGCCGCGACCAGGACGCCGGCGATCGCCAGCCGCCCCGGAAGTCCGAACCGGATCAGGGACGGGCGCACCAGGATGGCGCGCACCGGGCCGGCCGCGAACGAGGAGCGGATCGCGGCGCCGTGGGAGAGCGCGGGTCGGGAGGGAACCGTCTCGGCGTGCCCTTGGGCGTGCCGGTGATGGTCGTGCGGATGGCGGTCGTGGGAGTGATGGTCGTGCGGATGGTGGTCGTGCGGATGGCGGTCGTGCGCCTGATGGGCGTGGCCGTTCGTGCCGTGATCGTGCGTTTCGGGGTCGTGAGGGGGGTGGTCGTGCGCCCCGAGACCGTGAGCGGCATCCCGCTGGTCCTGGACGTCCCGGCCGTGGTCGTGCGCGACTGAAGCGATATCCATCGATGCGATCCCGTCCTGCCGACGCCGCGACGCGGATCATGCCGCGCGAAGCGGCCCCGCGCGCCCGTCCGGCCCTCGGTCCAGGAAAACCCGGTTCCCGGCGTCACTCGCCTGTTGATGTAACTTTATAACATTACGCTGTCAACACAACCTGAGATTGCGTCCAACCGACAGGTTTGTCCGGCCGCTGATATACGTAGAAATCGTTATGAGCGCCTCGATCGGCTCTCCTTCGAAAATGCAGATTTGATTTCGTCGGATCTTTTAATAGTAGTGGGAATAAGGTGATCACCCGGCCGTTTTGCTTCCGGAGACACCAGAGATCGGGATGAGCGGTCGTCAAGCTCCGTTCATATCGCTCTGCAAATCGCGGGATTAGCTCTGAAAACGCGCTCCAACGCCGACGACCGGCCGGTTGGCTTGAAGTCGGACAGACGGGTGACGTTGCGCAATCGACAGGGGCGATTAATTGTCGTATTTAATGTTCATATGCCACATGGCATCGACTCTTCGCGATGGCGTCACCCAAATGCCTGATGCGATCCACAACCGCCCTGCCCCAGCCCGCCTCAATTACCGGACATAAAGTGCATACGAAACTAGCGTCCGAGAGCGACTCGACCGCATCCAGCTCCATGCCGTTGGATCGTCCCAGCCTCATGACGGCGCTTCTGCGCGCCCGCGAGGCGGTGATGAGACAGCTCCGTCCGGCTCTCCGTCAGCATGGGCTGACCGAGCAGCAGTGGCGTGTGCTCAGCCAGCTTCTCGCAGCCAATGAAATCGCCGCGTCCGAGCTCGCCGCGGCCACGTGCCTGCGCGCCTCGTCGCTGTCGCGGATCATCAAGGATCTGGAGCAGCGCGGCTACATCGGCCGCCGTGCCCAGCTGGAGGACCTCCGCCGCACCATGGTGTCCATCACGGACCGCGGCCGGCGCACCATGCAGGCGATCGAGCCGGCGACCGCGGAGGTCTATGCCAGCATCGCCGAGCGCTTCGGCGACGAGCGGATCGACCTGATGATCCAGCTCTCGGTGGACCTCGTCACCTCGCTGGTCGGCAACGCCGCGCTGGTGCCGGAGGAGAACGGCGACGACTGACCGGCCGGGCGCCGACCATCGCGTCATCGGTGCCACAGGAATTCTGCAACGGAATCGTCGAGACAGGGCCGGATCGCCGCGAGGCGGCCCGGCTTTTTGGTGTCCGTCGCGGACGAGCGCTCAGGTCACGGCGCGGGGATCGGAGGCCGGGTCCGGCGGCGGGGCGGTCATCAGCACCTTGTCGATGCGCCGGCCGTCCATGTCGACCACCTCGAACGTCCAGCCCGCCCAGGAGATCACGTCGCCCGTGTTCGGGATCGCCTTGGAGACGGAGAGCACGAAGCCCGCCAGCGTCTCGTAGTCCCGGTCCGGATCGTCGAGCGCCTGGCAGGCGAGCTTGTCGGCCACGAGGTCCACCGGCAGGTCCGCGTCCACCAGCCAGGAGCCGTCGGAGCGGCGGACGATCGCGCTCGGCTGTTCGTCCTCGTCGGCCGCAAGGCTGCCGACGATGGCCTCCAGGATGTCGGCCGCCGTCACGATCCCCTCCACGGAGCCGTACTCGTCCACCACGATCGCCATGTGGACGGGCGCCCGGCGGAGGAGTTCGAGCACGCTGAGGGCGGGCGCGGAATCCGGCACCACCTCCACGGCCTTCATGGCCCGCTCCAGGTCGATCCCCTCGCCGGAGAGGTGGCTGTCGAGCAGGTCCTTGGCCTGGACGATGCCCTGCACCGTGTCGATCTCGCCGCGATAGACCGGATAGCGGGAATGGGTGGACCCGGTCAGCACCTCAATGACGCGCTCGTGGTCCCAGTCGAGATCGAGGCCGACCACATCGCGGCGCGGCGTCATGATGGCCCGGATGGAGCGGTCGCTGAACCGCATCACGCCGGCCATCAGCTCCTTCTCCTCCGGTTCCAGGATGCCGGTCTTGGTGCCCTCCGCGATCACGGCCCGGATCTCCTCCTCGGTCACCGACTGGTCGGCCGAGGTGTTCAGCCGCAGAAGCGCCAGCACCAGCCGGGACGAGAGGTCGAGCACGAAGACGATCGGCGCCGCGGCGATCGCCACCACCGCCATGGGCCCGGCCACGATCGCGGCGACGCCCTCCGGATTGGAGAGCGCGATCTGCTTCGGGACGAGTTCGCCGACGATCAGCGACGCGTAGGTGATCGAGCCGACCACGATGGCGATCGACAGGGCGTTGGCGGCGGACGACGACAGGCCCTGCTCCGCCAGCCAGGCGCCGAGCGGCTCGGCGAGCGTGGCGCCCGAGTAGGCGCCGGCCAGGATGCCCACGAGGGTGATGCCGATCTGGACCGAGGACAGGAAGCGGCCCGGATCGGACGCGAGGCGCAGCGCGGTCCGGGCGCCGCGGCTGCCCTGGGCGGCCATCGTCTCCAGCCGGGTCCGCCGGGAGGACACCACCGCCAGTTCCGACATGGCGAACCAGCCGTTGATGACCAGCAGCACGACCACGATACCGATCTCGAACACGTAGGACATCGTCTTTCCGTTCAGGCCAGCGCGTTGCGGATCAGGAAGATCCCGATCTTCACGAATCCATAGACGACGCTCGAGGCGATGATCACGCTCCCGGCGGCCGCCACGATCCCGACGGCCGCCATCAGGCCATCGTACTCGATCATCGCGAGAGCGATGAAACAGATCGCCAGCGCCGGCAGAAGATTGGCGAGCGGAATCGGCAGGGTCAGGATCACCGCCATCATGAGCGCGATGGCGGCGAGCACCCGTTCGCCGTTCGGGCTGACGAGAACGCGCAGCCGGGGTCTCAGCAGCCGCTCGACCCGCTTCAGCCAGGGTTCCGCCTGGACGACGAAGCGGCGGAAGTCCTCCGTCGCGATGGACCGGTCGCCGAGCACCTTCGGGAACCACGGCCGCGGCCGCCCCATCACCTGCTGGGCCGCAACGAGGACGAGCGGCACGCCGAGGATGGCCGTGACGCCCGGAACCGGGTTGGGGATCGCGTTCGGGATCGCGAAGATCAGAAGGATGAGGCCGTAGACCCGATCGCCCAGCATGTCGACGATGTCGGCGAGCCGGACCCGATCGGAAGCCCACGTTGCGGCGAAATCATTGAGAAGGGTGGAGGCCGAAGGCGGACGCTTCGGCTCGATGAAGGGTGGCGGTTCGCCGAAAGGCACGGAGTGGGAAGGTCCTCGACCCAGTCGTTGCGGACGCGCCCTTATAGCGAAGGCCGGGCGCAAGCAAAAGCATACCGTCAACCCGACGTGGCCGGCCACGGTTCCCGCGCCCGCCGGGCGGGGGGATCGGCCGGCGGCGCGTACCAGCGCGCGCCGGCGCGCTTGCGGCCAACCGTGCGGCCCTGCCAAAGTCCACCCCGGAAGGACGGTCGGCGACCGGTCGGGAATTCATGCGCATCTTGCTGGTGGAGGACGCGGAGGATCTGGGGCACGCGGTGGCACGGCACCTGACCCGGGCCGGCCACGCGGTCGACTGGGCGCGCGACGGCGGCGACGGCGGCCACCTGCTCGCCAGCGCCGACTATGACGCCGTGCTCCTAGACCTCTCGCTTCCGGGCGTCAGCGGCACCGATCTCCTCGCCCGGCTGCGGGCCGCGGGCCGGCGCGAGCCCGTGATCGTGCTGACCGCGCGCGGCGACATGGACGACAAGCTGCGCCACTTCCAGCTCGGCGCCGACGACTACCTGGTGAAGCCGTTCGACCTTCGCGAGCTGGACGCCCGCCTGGAGGCCCTGCAGCGCCGGCGGCACGGCCTCGGCGCCGGACCGCTCGTGCTCGGCAACATGGCCTTCGACGCGGGCGGCCGGCGGGTGAGCGTGGACGACCGGCTCGTGGACCTGTCGGCGCGGGAGTACCGGCTGCTCGAATACTTCGTCCACGGACGGGGGCGCATCCTCTCCAAGGAACAGATCCTGGACCAGCTGTTCAACCTGGACGGCGAGAGCGGCCACAACGCGGTGGAGCTCTCCGTGTCGCGCCTGCGCCGCAAGCTGGAGGGCTCCACCTTCGAGATCCGCACCATTCGCGGCCTCGGCTACGTGGCCGAGGTGCGCCGTGACTGAGCCCGCCGCCTATTCCATCGGCCGCCGGCTCGCCCTCTGGGGCGCCCTGTCGGTGGCGACCTTCCTGACGGTGATCGCCGCCATCGTGGTGGGCTTCGCCGAGCGGGCGGCGGACGGCGCCTACGACCGGCTCCTGATCGCGTCCGCCCTGTCGGTGGCGGATGCGATCCAGATCGCCGACGGCTCGGTCACCGTGGACGTGCCGACGACGGCCTTCTCCATGCTGGCGATCGGCAAGACGGATCGGGTCTTCCACCGGGTGTTCGACGACACCGGCGCGACCGTGACCGGTTATGCGGACCTCGACGTGGCGCTCCGCTTCCCGCGCGGCAGCGACGTGGCGACCGCCGACGGCGTGTTCCGCGGCTTCCCGGTGCGCGTCGCCGCCAACCGCCGGCTCATCACCGTGGAGGGCCGGCCGCGCTGGGTGACGGTGGCCATGGCGGAGACGCGGGAAAGCCGCGAGATGCTCGCCGCCGAGATCCGGACCTACGCGATGGTGCCGCTGATCGTGGTCGGGATCGCGGCGATCGTCATGATCCCGCTCTCCATCCGCCAGGTGCTGCGGCCGGTGGCGGCGCTGGAACGGGCGCTGGAGGCGCGGGGCAGCGCCGACCTCGGCCCGCTCGGCCTCGCCGGCGTGCCGACCGAGATCGCGCCGCTCGTCCGCACGCTCGACCATTTCGTCGACCGTCTGCGCACCACCCTGGAGCGCAACCGCGACTTCCTGGCGGAGGCGGCCCACCAGATCCGCACGCCGCTCGCCAGCCTCATGTCCATGGCCGAGGTGGCGAGCACGGAGACCGACCCGTCGGAGTTGCGCGACCAGGTGCGCCGGATCCGCCGCAACGCCGAGGTGGCCACCCGGATCACCAACCAGCTTCTCGCCGACGCGGCGGTCGCCAATCGCCTCGTGCTCGGGCGGGGGGAACCCGTGCGGCTGGACCGGCTGGCGGCGGAAACGGTGAACGACGCCTACGCCTATTCGGCCGACCGGTCGATCCGCTTCGACGTGGCGGAGGACGCCGAGGGCGCCGTGGTGAGCGGCGACCCGGTGGCGCTCAGGGAAGCGATCCGCAACCTCCTCGACAACGCCCTCGCCTATGCGCCGCCGAGCGAGCGCGTCGACGTGACCGTGCGGCGGACGGACGACGGCCACTGCGTGGAGGTGATCGACCGCGGGCCGGGCATTCCGGACGCCGACAAGGCGCGCGTCCTCGGCCGGTTCGAGCGCGGCGCCGATCGGTCCGGAGCCGGATCGGGGCTCGGGCTCGCCATCGTGGCCCGGGTGGCGGCCGCCCATGGCGGCCGCGTATCGCTTCGCGACCGGCCGGGAGGCGGGCTCGTCGCCGCCATCCACCTGCCGGCCCGACCGGTGCCGGGCGGCCCCGCGCGGGACGGGGCCGCGCCGTCTCAGCGGTAGACGTGGACGATGCGCCGGGTGTTCGGGTCGACGAGCACGCGCTGGCCGTTCACATAGGCATAGCGGTACTCGTACTCCGGCACCGGGGCGAGCTGCACGGTCTCCGGCACGCCGGCGCCGACCACGACCTCGCCTTCCAGGTAGACCGGCTCGGTCTGCTGCTCGGTCACGTAGGTGCGCACGCGCTCCGGGGGATCGACCGTGCCGCCGAGGGTCGCGCCCGCCACGCCGCCGATTGCGGCGCCCACCGGGCCGCCGATCAGTGCGCCGGTGATGGCGCCGCCCGCCGCGCCGGTGACGGCGCCTGTGGAGCCGCTCGCCGACGTGGTGGTGCTGCTGGTCACGTAGCGGTCGCGCTGGCTGTAGAAGGGCTGCTGGCGATAGTTCTCGTCCCAGTAGACCTGGGTGTCGTAGTTGGCGGTCGGCACCTGCACGCGGCCGGCGACCTCCGGGATGGCCATGCGCTGGCCGCCCACCTCGGCGGCGAGATAGGTGGCGTAGGCCCAGCCACGCGTGCCGTTCCAGACCACGTCGCACCAGAGCCCGCTCGGCGTGCAGCCGAGGATCTGCACGGCGCCGTTCGCGTCGATCGCCGTCACCACGGGATATTCCGGCCCCGGGCCCGCCCGGAGGTTGAGATCGGTGGTCGCATAGGCGACCTGCGCCTGCGTCGCCTGGCCCTGCACAACCTGCGGAGAGGTCGTCTGGGCCAGGGCGCCGCCCGAGGCGAGCACGGTGCCCGCCAGGACGGCGACGGCGAGTGATACGGTCTTGGTCATGACAACCCTCGAAGTCCGCGCCCCCGCGCACCGGATGAACGCCGCCCGGACAAGGGGTGTTCCGGCGCTCATGCCGGCAGGGTGAACACGTCCGCCTTCACGGTGAAGCGGTCCGGGTCGGCCCGCTCCGGCCCCGGGGCGTCGTAGAGCACGATGAGGGACCGGCGCTCCGGGTCCGGCCAGAGGTCGAGGCCCTCGGGGTGGTCGGTGTCGTGCTCGTAGGGGAGTTCGGCCAGAACCTCGATCCGATCCGGCGGCACCACGCCGGACGCGTCGTCCTCCGTCACGCCGCGCCAGCGGATCACGTAGGCCTGCCCGTCGAGCGACATGGTCGGGCCGACGAGGAGCAGCATGTCGTCGCCGCAGAGGCGCATGTCACGGATGCCGAGCCCGCGAGTGTCGATCAGGTGCTTGTGGAAATGGCGCGCGCCGTCCACCCGCCTGCCCTTGAGATGACCCTTGCGCCCTTCCGTGAGCTGGAGGTCGAGCACGACCGCATGGCCCCGGAGCACCGGCCCGCGCAGCCCCACCCACACCCGGTCGCCGCGGACGGCGAGGCCTTCGGCGTCGAAGCCGTTCTCCTTGGAGGGAATGTCCAGGAAGGGCGCCAGATGGTCGTCCTCGGCAATCCACCGGAGAAGCCGACTGCGGCGCCGGCCGACCTTCAGCCAGGCGGCCCGGCGGTCGCCGTCCGCCTCCACCAGGCGCCAGAGGCCGGCCCCCTCCTCCACGAGCGGGACGCGGCCGAGGAAGGAGCGGTTCGGCTCGCGCTCGGTCGCCCGCATCCGCTTCATGGCCTTCTCGCGGCCGTGCTTCTCCACCTCCGGCTTGCAGCGCTTGGCCGCGTGCGAGCCGAGGATCCAGAGATAGCCGTCCGAGGCGCAGAGCCCCTCGATGTCCATCTCGCCATCGCCTCCCGCCGGCAGGCGCACCAGGTCGTCGAGCGGCACGTGCTTGTGGTCGCCGAACGAACCGTCCCCGGTGCGGCGCAGCCGTTCCACGCTGGCGGTCTCGTCGCAGGCGACGAACAGGGTGTCGCCGACGAGGGCCACGGCGGACAGGTCCTTGTGGAGCGGATCGTCCACATGGCGGAGCGGCCGCCAATCGGAAAAGACGAGGTCGATCTGGCGGGTCGGCGTGGCTGCGGGCATGGGATCTTCCTCCGGTCGTCACCGTCGCGCGCGAGCGCTGACGTGAACGGCGCCGCCATGGCCGATGTTCCTCGCCGACGGCCCGCCGGACCGTCGTCGTCCCGGCAGGACCCTTGCCGTTTCGACCGGGAGCCCTGGCAGGTTCTGCGCCGTCGCGCCGCATCGCCGCATGGCGGCCCTGTCGAGAACGGTCGGGTCGCGGCCGCCCGAGTCGGCTAGAGTGGCCATCCTCCCGGAGTTCCTCATGTCCCTTCCTCTGCCGCTGCTCGCCCTGGCGGCCGGTGCCTTCGGCATCGGCACCACCGAATTCGTCATCATGGGTCTCCTGCCCCAGGTGGCCGCCGATCTCGGCGTCACCATCCCGGAGGCCGGCCTCCTGGTCACCGGCTACGCGGTCGGCGTGGTGGTCGGCGCGCCGCTCCTGGCGATCCTGACCGCGCGCCTGCCGCGCAAGGGCACGCTCCTCGGCCTGATGGCGCTGTTCGTCGCCGGCAACCTCTTCTGCGCGATCGCGCCCGGCTACTGGAGCCTGCTCGCCGCCCGGGTGCTGACGGCCTTCGCCCACGCGGCCTATTTCGGAATCGGCGCGGTGGTGGCGGCGAGCCTGGTGCCGGCCGACCGGCGCGCCCAGGCCATGGCCCTGATGTTCATGGGCCTGACGGTCGCCAATATCCTGGGCGTGCCCGGCGGCACGGCCCTCGGGCAGGCGTTCGGCTGGCGCGCCACCTTCGTGGCGGTGGCGGCGATCGGCGTCGTCGCCTTCGCGGGCGTCGCGCTCTTCGTGCCGCGCGCCTTGAAGACGCCGGAGGGCGACGTGCTGAAGGAGTTCCGGGTGCTGCGGGACCCGCAGGTCCTCCTCGGCATGACCATGAGCGCGGTCTCGGCGGCCGCCTTCTTCTGCACCTTCACCTACGTGTCGCCCATCCTGCGGGAGGTGACCGGTCTGTCCGAGGAGGCGGTGACGGCCGCGCTCTTCCTCTACGGCTTCGGCCTCACCGCCGGAAACTGGATCGGCGGCCGCATCGCCGATTGGGACGTGCACCGGGCGATCATGGGCGTGTTCACGGCGGTGGGCCTGACCATGGCGGTCTTCCTCTTCACCGCCCATTCGGTGCCGCTCGCCTACGCGACCCTGTTCGTCTGGGGAATCGTGTCGTTCGCGGCGGTCGCGCCGCTGCAGATGCTGGTGGTGGACAGCGCCCGGGCGGCGCCGAACCTCGCCTCCACGCTGAACCAGGGCGCCTTCAACGTGGGCTGCGCCAGCGGCGCCTGGTTCGGCGCGCTCGCACTCGACGGCGGGCTCGGGCTCGACCGCCTGCCGCTCGTCGGCGTCGCGCTCACGGCGGTCGGCCTCGCGCTCTCGGTCGCCACCTGGCGCAGCGCCCGGGCCGAGCCGGTCGCGGCGGAGTGAGCCGGCCCGATCGCAGCCCGACATGACAAGGCTCCGGTCCGTCGCCGGACCGGAGCCTTCACGTCGTTCTTCGGATCGCCCGGTCAGACCGACGGGGCGGGCACGGACATGGGCGGTACGCGGGTGTCGTCCTGGACGCCCAGATCGCGGCAGGCCTGGTCCCAATGTTCGGCGGCGCGGCCGTCGGGACGGCCCTCCTCCTCCCAGATCTCGTAGGCGCGCTTCTGCACCCGTTCTTCCGTTTCCTCGTCCATGGGTCGTCTCCTTGATCGATGGGCGGTTCGGGATGCAAACCGGCCGGCCCGAGCCTTGTTCCTTTGCCGGTCCCGTGCCGTCACCTGGCCGCGAGGGCACCGCCGCGGCTGGCGAAATAGGCGGCCACCGCCTCCAGGTCCTCGTCCTTCAGCTCGTGCACGGCCGCCGTCATCAGGCGGGCGTAGGGAGAGCCGCCGCGCTCGCCCTCCCGGAACAGGCTGAGCTGACGGGCGAGATAGTCGCGATGCTGGCCGTCGAGCCGCGGGAAGTGGACGTCTCGGGGCCTGCCCTCGCCATGGCAGGAGAGGCAGGCCGGCACCCCGTCGATCGGGACGCCCGCCTCGGCGATCACCCGGCCGCGCTCCACCTCGCCCGGGTTCGCATCCAATGCCGGCTGGGGCCGAGCGGGGGTCTGCGAGGCGTAGTGCTCCGCCAGCCGGTCGAGGGTCTCCACCGAGAGGTCGGCGACGGCGCCCTGCATGAAGCCGCTCGCGCGCTCGCCCGCCGCGTAGGCCCGGAGCGAGGCCGCCAGGTAGACGGGCTTCTGGCCGCCGATCACCGGGATGCGGTCGCTGCGGCCGGCGCCGTCCGTGCCGTGGCAGCGGGCGCAGTCGCCGAGCGCCCGATCGAAGGCGGCGTCGCCGGAGACGGGGGTCGTGCCCGCCTCCCCGTAGGCGAGCGTCCGGTAGGTGGCCTCGTCCATGTCCGGCAGGCGGTCGAGGAAGGCCACCATGGCCCAGACCTCGTCGGGCCGCTTCAGGCTGGGCCAGGCCGGCATGCCGGAGTATTTCACGCCATGCTCCACGATCCGGTGGAGTTCCTTGTCGGTCCAGTCCACGTGCGCCAGCCACTCGTGCAGCGCCGGCGGCGGCGGCGTCATCGCCTCGGCGATCTGGGACTGGGGCTCGCCGGGAGCCGCGTGACACCAGGCGCAGCCCTGGGCGTAGTGACCGGCGGCCGCCGGCAGCAGGGCCGGATCATCGAGAGGCGGCGGCGTCTCCACCGTGGCGAGCGCGTAGGTGCGCACGGAGTTCTGCATCACCCAGTGCAGGAACCAGTTGGTGATCGGCCAGTGGCCGGTGCTCGCCGCCACGTTGAAGAGGCCGGACCAGGCGAACAGCATGCCGGCGGCCGCAAGGGCGAGAACCGCGAGCACGGCCCGCCGCACGGTGAGGATCATGGGCGTCTCCCGGTGAGGACGGCGGCCTCGGCGGCCGGGCGGTCGGGCTCTCCGTCGGCGAGGAGCCGGCGCATCAGCCCGACGCCGCCGGCGAGGTAGACGGCCGCGCCGACGAGAAGCATCACGACGCCGCCGATGGTCTGGTCGTCCACCGCCTCGAGCGTCAGCCCCAGGCAGGTGACCACGCCCTCGCCGTAGAGCGGCCGGGGCGTGAGCGCGAGAAGGGCGCCGAGGAGCGTCATGTGGACGGAGGTGAGGAGGAGGCCGAAGGCGCCCGCCGCCGCCCGCTTCGGCCCCTCGCCGGCCCGGTGACCGACGCACGAGAACCAGAGCGCGAGGCCGACGAGGAGGAAGCTCGCCTGCTCCAGAACGAGAGCGGCGGCGGACCCGTCCGCGAACGCCCGCGCCGCCGGCGCATGCCAGCCCCAGACGACGACGAGTTCCGCAAGCGAGATCGGGACCGGCGCGAAGACGGCCGGCCAGCGCGCCGACGGATCCGCCGGCCCGCCGGCGAGCCCGACCGCGATCAGCGGCGCCGCCACCGCCACCACGCCCATGTGGGCGATCATGTGGGCGGCGAAGGATTCGCCGTCGCGCGTCAGCAGCGGCCCGCCCCAGACGGCGGCGAGCACCACGAGGCCGGCGATGAGGGCGACACGCTTCACCAGGTGCACTCCGGGATGAAGGCGGCCGGGAGCGCCACGAAGATCACCGAGACGGCGCTGAGCGCGGCAAGAAGCAGGGTGGCGTAGCCGAGGAAGCGGCGCCGGTCCTCCTCCGTGTCGTCCGCGTGGGGCGGCTCGTACCGGCCGAAGCCCCAGACCCGCCAGGCGTGGTAGCTCGCATAGGCGATGGCCGCGAGCGCCAGGACGGTCATCACCCCGATGCCGATGCGGGCGGTGAGATAGATCGCGTCTTCGTGGGTGGTCTTGGCGCACGCGATCGCCGCCCAGACGTAGGAGGCGGTGAAATGGATGGCCCAGACCGCCGGCGGCCCGATCAGGGGCCAGAGCGTCTCGTTGCGGCCGCCGTGGATGAACATCGCGTCCCCTCCTTCAGCCGACCACGGGGAAGAGGCCGACGACGCCGAAGGTCACCACGGCCGTGATGGCCATGAAGTGCCAGTAGAGGGCGACGTTCGCCATGTCGATGTCCCACTCCCGGGTCAGCCGGCCGGCGAGGCTGCGGGCGAGGCAGTAGAGAAGCATGATCACCGCGACGCCCGCGTGGACCACCGCCCAGATCACCAGGATCCAGACGATCGCCGGATAAACGTCGCTGGTCGGATCGAGGTTCGTCGTCCACGGCCCCCAGAGGCCGGCCGCTCCGCCCGCCACGGTGAGGACCGTCGCGACGGCGAGCGAGAGGCGCACCGCCCCGGCGCGGCCGGCAGTGTTGAGCCGCCGCGCGGCGAGCGTCGCCGCCCAGGCGGCGACCAGGAGGCCCATCGCCACCATGGGCCAGAGCACGCCCGGCCCCGCTCCCTCGGGGACGAAGTCGGCATGGATGGTCCAGTAGAAGAAATAGCCGAACACCAGGCTCGCGAAGGCGGTGGCGTCGCCCACCATGGTGATGAACATGGCCCACCAGCCGATCGAAGCCGGCCCCGACCGGTAGATGGGCAGGACGAGCCCGTGGCCGACGTGCTTCTCGGTCTTCTCCGGGATCACGGACGTGCCCGTCCACAGCCAGTAGATCAGCGCCGCCAGGAAGGCGACGCAGAACACCAGGGTGGTGATCCAGAGCTTGAACGTGGCCGCGATGAAGACGCCGCCGAGGGTGAACGCCGCCACCATGGGGACGACGGCGTTGCCCGGCACGCGCAGGCACTGGATCGGCTCGGCGTCGAGCACGGAGGTTACCAGCGTCTCGCGCTTGCCCTCCTCCGCGTCCGGCAGCAGGCCGCGCCCCTCGTCCACGTCGCGGATGAGGTCCGGCTGGTCCCAGAGCGGATAGCGGCTCTTGATGAAGGGCACGGACCGGACGCCCCAGGACTCGCCCGGCATGCCGATGAGCCATTCCAGGGTGCCGGCGTTCCAGGGATTGCGCGCCGCGTAGGGCTCGCGGCCTTTCGGCCGCACCACGTCGTAGACGACCACCAGCACGCCCGCCGCGAAGATGAAGGCCCCGACGGTGGAGACGAGGTTCAGCCAGTCCCAGCCGAGCCCGTCCGCATAGGTGAACACCCGGCGCGGCATGCCCCTCAGCCCGGTGAGGTGCATGGGCAGGAATCCCACGTTGAACCCGACGAACATCAGCCAGAAGCCGATCTTGCCGAGGCGCATGGAGAGCATCTTCCCCGACACGAGCGGGTAGAAGTAGTAGATGCCCGCGGTGATCGGGAACAGCATGCCGCCGATCAGCACGTAGTGCAGGTGCGCCACCACGAAATAGGTGTCGTGGGCCTGCCAGTCGAACGGCGCGAGCGCCACCATGACGCCGGTGAGCCCGCCGATGACGAAGATGGCGAGACCGCCGGTGGCGAACAGCATCGGCACCGCGAAGATGACCCGGCCGGCGAGCAGGGTGGCGATGAAGACGAAGATCTGCACGCCCGTCGGGATCACCACCGCCTCGGACGCCGCTGAGAAGAAGGCGAGCGAGATGGTCGGCAGGCCGGTGGCGAACATGTGGTGGACCCAGAGCCCGAAGCTCAGGAACCCGGTGCCGACCGCCGCGAGCACGATCCACGAATAGCCGACGATCGGCCGCTGGGCGAAGGTCGGCACGATCATGGCGATGAGGGCGATCGCCGGCAGGAAGACAATGTAGACCTCCGGGTGGCCGAAGATCCAGAACAGGTGCTGCCAGAGCAGCGGATCGCCCCGCCGCTCCGGGTCGAAGAACGGCCAGTCGAACATCCGCTCCATCTCGAACAGGATGTCGCCGGCGATGAGCGGCGGGAAGGCGAACAGGATCATCCCGGCCACGATCAGGATGTACCAGGCGAACAGCGGGATGAGGTTGATCCGCATGCCCGGCGGCCGGCACTTCAGCGTGCCGACGATCAGCTCCACCGCCGCCGCGATGGACGCCACCTCGATGAAGGAGAGGCCGAGGAGCCAGATGTCCGCCCCGATGCCCGACTGCTTCTCGTCGGTGGCGAGCGGCGGGTACATGAACCAGCCGGTGTTCGGCGCCGCGTTGAAGAAGATGGACCCGCACACGAACACGCCGCCAAGGACGAAGCTCCAGAAGCCGAAGGCGGAGAGACGCGGGAACGGCAGGTCCCGCGCGCCCAGCATCTGCGGCAGGATCACGATGGCCACCGCCTCGAAGATCGGCACGGAGAACAGGAACATCATCACCGTGCCGTGCAGGGTGAAGGCCTGGTTGTAGAAGTCCGCCGAGACGAGGTCGTTTTCGGGCACCGCCAGCTGCGCCCGCATGATGAGCGCGAGGACGCCGGCGAACAGCATGAAGGCGAAGGCCGTGGCCGTGTACCAGACGCCCACCTCGGTGTTGTTGACCGCCGTCCAGTAGTGCCAGCCGGAGGGCGTCTCCCAGGCCTTGCGCAGGCGCACCTCCTGGGTGCGGCGCCGCTCCAGGTCGGCCGGGCTGTCGCGCTCCGGGAGGGTCGGCCGCGCCTCGATGTCGCTCGTCGGGGCGGTCATTTCAGGTCTCCCAGGAAGCGGGCCAGGGTCTCGATCTCGGCCGGCGGCAGCATGTCGTAGCCGGGCATGCGCACGCCCGGCTTCACGGCGTCCGGGTTCCTGAGGAAGCGCTCCCGCGAGGCCTGGTCGTTCGGCAGGGTCGCCGCCGCGATGGTCGGCCGCGACCCGACATGGGTGAGGTCCGGCCCCACGCCGCCGCGCGCCTCGGTGCCCCGGATGGCATGGCAGGCGGCGCAGCCCTTCTCCAGAAAGAGCCGGAGCCCCTCCCCGGAGGTCACCGCCGCCGGCCGGGCCTCGGCGGCCGCGAGCGCGGCGTGCTCCTGCGGCGGCACGGCGCGCACGGTGAACGCCATCAGGGCGTGGCTCTCGCCGCAGAACTCCGCGCAGACGCCCCGGTAGACGCCCGGCCGGTCGGCCCTCAGCGTGATGCGGTTGGTGCGGCCGGGGATCATGTCGATCTTGCCGGCGAGCGCCGGGATCCAGAAGGAGTGGATCACGTCCGGCGAGGTGAGGGTCAGGTCCACCCGCTGGCCGACGGGCACGATCAGCTCGTTGGCGCTCTCCACCGGGCCGCCCGGCCCCTCCATGCGCACCCGCCACCAGTACTGCTCGGCGGTCACGTGCCCCTTCACGCCTCCCTCGGCCATCGCTTCCCGCGTCCAGGGACGGAGGTCCGGCATCAGCCAGAGCGCGTAGGCCAGAAGGGCCGCGAGGATCAGCGTCGGCACGACGGCGCCGCCCCAGAGGATCAGCCGCTGGCCGGTCTCCTCGCTGAGGGTGCGCTGCTTGAAGCCGCCCGCATAGACCGCGAGCGCGATCACGGCGAGCCAGATGACGGCGCCGCCGATCGTCATCACGAAAAAGAGATGGGCCACGGTCTCGGCTTCGCGCCCGGCCGGGTCGAGGGCCGACTGCGGGCCGCTGCATCCGGCCGCCGCAAGGCAAAGGGCCAGGGGCAAGGTCCGACGGGCGGCCGTCTGGGTCGCGGAGAGCAGTGGTGTCACGAAACGATCCGGTGCGCGATGGGCCGACAAGCGGGCCCGCGACGACAAAGGGGCGCGGCTTCCGCTCAAGGTGGCTCTGGGTCGAACGGCGGGGACGCGATTCTGTTCCGACCGGATCGCCCGCTCCGGCCCGCGGCGCACGCCGGGCCGTCCAAGCCACCACCTTCTGGTCAGCGATCACAAATCACAGATCCGGGAAGTATTCCCGCCAAGCGACAGCGGGAGCTCGGCATGATTCAAAAATATTTCATAGGAACAAGCGATCCGGAAGGCTGTTCAACCGGCGGTGTCAGGCCACGAAAAGGAGCAGAACGATGTTCTACACAGACGGAAAACTGCAGTATCCGGTACGGGTCGAACGTCCGAACCCGAATTTCGCACGCGCCCTTCAGCAGGCGATCGGCGGCGTGGAAGGTGAGATCCGCGTGGCCATGCAGTACATGTTCCAGGCGTTCGGCGCCCGCGGGCCGGCCAAGTACCGCGACATGCTGCTGAACACGGCCACGGAGGAGCTCGGCCACATCGAGATGCTGGCGACCGCCGTGGCGCTCAACCTGGAGAACGCGCCCCTGTCGATCAAGGAGGACGTTTCCAAGGACGCCATCGGCGGCGCGGTGCTGAACGGCGTCGACTTCCGTCACATCCTGTCGACCGGCCTCGCGGCCCTTCCGTCCGATGCCAACGGCGTTCCGTTCGACGCGTCGCACGTCTATGCGTCGGGCAACCTCGCCGCCGACATGGTGGCGAACGTCACGGCGGAATCCTCCGGCCGCGTGCTCGCCGTGCGTCTCTACAACATGACCGACGATCCGGGCATGAAGGACATGCTGTCCTTCCTGATCGCCCGCGACACCATGCACCAGCAGCAGTGGCTGGCGGCCATCGAGGACATGGGCGGCATGGCGGCGTCGCTGCCGATCCCGAACAGCTTCCCGCAGGCCCAGGAGAACACCGAATTCTCCTACGTCTACCTCGGCCACATGGTGGACGGCTCGATCCCGGAAGGCCGCTGGACCAACGGCTCGAGCCTCGACGGCAAGGGGCAGTTCACCGCGCAGGTCTCCCAGCCGCTCGGCGAGAAGCCCTCGCTCGCCCCGGCCCGTCCGGACGGCGGCGCCCAGAGCGAGCAGACCTCCAAGTCCGGCATGGGCGGCGTGATCGGCGCCGTGGAAGGCGCCATCGAGCGCAATCTCTGATCCGCATCGGATTCATGATGGAAGGGCGGCGGACCGCGACCGGTTCGCCGCCCTTTTCCCTGCCCCCCTGCGACGCCATGCGCGCCGCACATGCCCGGTTTGCCGGCTTTCCGACGTGACGCTCGGCGGAAAGTGCGCTAACCGACGGCGATCCTGGGCGGCTCCCGCGAAAAGCCAGATCCCCGCCCGTCCCATTTCGCGCCGGACCCTGGCCGAGACCGGCGCTTGAACGCCCGTCCGCTTCGGTCTAAGTGTCCGCCGACCTGTCCGCAGCGAGCGTCCGATGAGCAATTTCTTCGAGGAACGCGTCCTCTCCGTCCACCACTGGACCGACCGTCTCTTCAGCTTCACCACCACCCGCGATCCGGGCTTCCGGTTCCTCAACGGCCAGTTCGTGATGATCGGCCTGATGGTGGACGGCAAGCCGCTCCTGCGCGCCTACTCCATCGTGTCGGCCAACTACGAGGAGCACCTGGAGTTCTTCTCCATCAAGGTGCAGAACGGCCCGCTCACCTCGCGCCTCCAGCACCTGAAGGTGGGCGACACCATCGTGGTCGGCCGCAAGGCCACCGGCACCCTGGTGCAGGACAACCTCGTCCCCGGCCGCAACCTCTATCTCCTCTCCACCGGCACCGGCCTCGCGCCTTTCCTCAGCGTCATCAAGGACCCGGAGGCCTATGCCCGCTACGAGAAGGTGATCCTGGTGCACGGCACCCGGACGGTGGCCGAGCTCGCCTACGAGGACCGCATCAAGGTGGAGCTGCCCGAGGACGAGTTCATCGGCGAAGACGTGCGCGCGAAGCTCCTCTACTACCCGACGGTCACCCGCGAGCCCTTCATCAACCAGGGCCGCATCCCGGCGCTCCTGGAGACCGGCCAGATCCAGGCCGACCTGCAGATCGAGCCGCTCGACCGGGAGCACGACCGGGTGATGATCTGCGGCAGCCCGGAGATGCTGAAGGACACGGTGGCGCTTCTGGAAGCCCGCGGCTTCCAGGAAGGCAACACCGGCGAGCCGGGCGACTACGTGGTCGAGAAGGCGTTCGTGCAGAAATGAGCCGGCGACCGCCGGCCTTGGCAACGGCGTCCGCCCCGTCTATCTCTCCGGCCGCTTGAACCGGAGACGTCATCCCATGTCCGATACCCCGCCCGACCGCCTCTCCAACGACCCCGACAGCCCCTTCTACGACGCCGACCTGCTGCAGCGGGGCGTGGGCATCCGCTTCAAGGGCCAGGAGAAGACCAACGTGGAGGAGTATTGCGTCAGCGAAGGCTGGATCCGCGTGGCGGCCGGCGCCGCCAAGGATCGCAAGGGACGGCCGCTGACCCTGAAGCTCAAGGGCGAGGTGGAGCCCTATTTCCGCGACGAATGACGGGCCTCGCGGCGGCTAGCGCCTGCGCAGCCGCCGCACGACGGCGATGGCCCACCGGCGCACCAGCCGCGGCAGATCCGGCGCAACGTCGCCCACCGGCCGGGCCGCAGGAGCCGGACCGGACGACGGCGGCTCCGGACCCTCGGCCAGCCCGTCGGCGGGCGTCGGACCGCTTTCGACGGCAGCTTCCGTCGAGGCGGTTACCGGCTCCGGGTCGACCAGGACCGCCCCGGTGGTCTCCACGGCCTTTGCCGCGCCCGCCTCGTCCGGGCGATCCGCCGGGCGGGCCGCGTCGAGAGCCGACGAACCGGACGGCGGGGCCGTCCAGCCCTCGCCCGTCGTCACGACCTCCGGCCGGTGTCCGGCGGACGGATCCGAACCGCCCGCGACCGCCGATTCGCTCGACATGCCCGCCTGCGGGACCGCACGCGCTCGTCCCGCGCCGCGTTGAGCGGGACGGCGGGCCCGAGCCGGCGACAGGTCCGCCAGGGTGGCGGGCGGCGGCGCGTCGGCCGTCGCCGTCGGCGGGTCTTCCACCGGAAGCAGTCCCCACACGTGCGCCGCCGCCACGGTGGCGGACACGCCCGCGTCCAGGAAGAAGGGCGCGGGCTCGGCCGCGAACGGGCCGGTGAAGCTTGCCGGCGTGCCGTGGCCGAGGCTCTCGATCCGGTGGTCGCGCACCCGCGCGCGCCCGTCGGCCGCCCACGTCCGCCGCACCATGCGGCCGTGACGCTGCTCCTCGGCCGGAGGGGTGTTCGACAGGCCGTGGAGGTCCAGCCACTGGGCGACGAGCGCGTCGGCGTTGGAGGGATGCACCGTCCGGTCGTCGGTGCCGTGCCAGATGTCCACCACGGGCCAGGCGGTCCGGTCGCCGGAGACGGCCCGCACGCGCCCTCCCCAGTCGTCCGCCGGATCCACGCCGTCCATCATGGCGCTGAAGGCCTGGGAAACGCTCGTCGCCGCCCCGAACGGCAGGCCCGCGATGACGGCGCCACCGGCGAACAGCTCCGGATGGAGCGCCATCAGGGTGGCCGTCATGGCGCCGCCGGCGGACAGGCCGGCGATGTAGACGCGCCTGTCGTCGGCCTGGTGCCGCTCCACCGCCGAGACGATCATCTGGCGGATCGACTCCGCCTCGCCGGCGCCCCGGCGGGTGTCGGTCGGCTTGAACCAGGAGAAGCACAGGCGGCGGTTGTTGGCGCTCACCTGTTCCGGATAGAGCACCACGAAGCCGCCGGCGTCCGCGAGGTCCGACCAGCGGGAGCCCTGGTCGTAGATCGCCGCGCTCTGCCGGCAGCCGTGCAGGACCACCACCACCGCCGGCCGCTCGGCGCGCCGCGCGGGCACGTATTCCACGAGCCGCAGGCCGCCCGGGTTCGCGCCGAACGCCTCCACCGCCGCGAGTCGCCCGGTCCGGGCCGCCGGTTCCGGACCGTCGCCATCAAGGGATTGGAAGCGCCGGCGACCCCGGTCGAGGTCGCGGAGGGTCTTGCCGAGGGAGGCCATGCGTCTGTCCCGAGCCCAAGCGGCGGTGCCACTCATCGCCGCGCATGCTGCACTGCAGCCAAGATAGGTGCAACGCACAATGCGGCTATGGGTTCACGCGCCGGCCGAACAGGGCAGCCGCGCCACACGGAACCGTCAGGCGGGCGCGAGACCCGCCGCCTCGGCGATCAGCCGGTAGGACCGGGTGCGCACCGCCGGGTCGTAGGCGGGCGCGAACAGCACGACCTCGTCCAGCCGGTGAGCCTCGGCGACCGCCTTCAGATTGGCCACCACCCGTTCGGGCGTACCGACGAGCGTCAGCCGTCGGAGCCGGTCGACCTGGCCCTCCTCCTCGGGCCGAAGCGCGCGGGCGGCGGCCATCTCCACGGACGGGAACGGCAAGGTCCGCCCCCGGTCGCGATCGAGCCGCCAGAGCGCATAGGGCCGGAACAGGGCGTCCGCCTCGTCCTCGGTGGGCGCCGCCAGGGCGAAGACGCAGAGCGACGCATAAGGCTCCGCCCGCCTCTGGGACGGCCGGAACGTACGCCGGTAGAGATCCACCGCATCCGCCGCGCCGACGCCGTCGTTGAAGAAATGGGCGAAACAGTAGGGCAGGCTGAAGTGCGCGGCGAGCTGGGCGGTGAAGTTCGTGCTGCCGACGATGAAGCAGTCCGGCGCCGACGGCCCGGTCGGCTGGGCCTTGATGCCGTGGAAGGTGTGGGCGTCGTCCGGGCCGTCGCCGCCCGCCCAGGCGATCACGTCCTCCACCGCCTGGGGGAAGCTGTCCATGCCGGACATCATGGCGATCGGGTTGTCCATGGAGTCGGGCTTCAGGGCGTAGCTGGTCATCCGGTCGGCGCCCGGCCCGCGTCCGAGGCCGAGGTCCACCCGGCCCGGCGCGAGGGCCTCCAGCACGCGGAACTGCTCGGCCACCTTCAGCGGCGCGTAGTGCGGCAGCATCACCCCCGCGCTGCCGATCCGGATCGTCCGGGTGGACGCCGCCAGGGCGCCGAGCAGCACCTCCGGGGCGGACCCGGCGATGCCGTCCGTGTTGTGGTGTTCCGACACCCAGAAGCGATGATAGCCGAAGGTCTCGCAGGCCTTGGCGAGCGCCAGCGTCTCGCGGATGGACTTGTCCGGCGAGACCCCGGCGGCGACGCCCGACTGATCGAGAACGGACAGGCGCATGGCGTGCACTCCCCATCGTGGGTCCGGCCGCCGGCATGGTGGCCCGCGGTCCGTCTCGGAGCCGAGCAAGACCCGTTCCAGCCGCCGCGTCCGCCCCGCCCGCCCGGCCGGATCCACGGCCCGCCGCCGGACCGCCGGCCGGCCCTGCCGAGGAAAGCGGCGCGATGACCATTCCCGGTGCAACGGATGCTCAGGCGAGTGCCGGGCGAGGTTTGCCCTTTGGGGATGGTCGCCGCCCTGCCGAAGCGGCTAGCGTCCCGGCATCTGTTCGGACCGCCGTCCGCGTCGGCAGACCAGGGCCGCGGCTCCCCTGCACGGCGCTGGTGCCCCCAAGCACGGCCGGGCGGCGGCCCGAGCCTTCTTTCGCCATTCCCCGACGAGGCTCGGCGGCGGCCATGGGCCGACGCGCGCGCCCTGATGCGCCGAGTGCCATGCCGCCGACCGACGTTCCCCTTCTCGCCGACGACCTCCCCGTCCAGGGCCGCCCGGCGACGGCGGCGGCGCGCCCCGCCCGGGAGACCTGGGCCGAGCACGCGGCCGACACCCTGCGCCTGTCCGCGCCCATCTCCATGGGCCATCTCTCGTTCCTGGCCACCATGACGGCCACCCTGGCGCTGTTCGGCTCCCTCGCCCCGGCGGCGCTGCCGGCCGGGGGCCTGTCGCTGCGCATGAGCATGTCGGGCTTCGTGATGGCCGGCATCCTGATCGTGGTCGGCGTGGCGGTGGCGGAGGCCCAGGGCGCCCGGCGCACCGGCAGCATCCCGGGCCTCTACTGGAACGGGCTCTACCTCACCGGCGTGCTCTCGGCGGTCTCCTTCGCCTGGTTCACCTACGGCCACCATGTGCTGACCGCCCTCGACCAGCCGCCGGACGTGGTGCGCCAGACCGATGAGTGCATGCGCATCATGCGCTGGGCGGAACCGGCGAACGTGCTCCGCCTCGGCCTGATGCGCACCGTGCTGCCGGCCTTCGGCCTCGCCCGCGTGCTCTACGTGCTGACGCCCCTGTCGCTGGCGCTCTACGTGCTGCTCGCCTGGGCGCTCGTGGACGGGCACCTGGGGCTGCCGGCCCTCGGCTGGCAGGGCATCGCCTGGGCCTTCGTGATCTCCACCACCCTCAGCGCCCTCGCCATGCTGGCGACCGTGCACGGCACCCGCTTCCGCAAGCAGATCCCGTTCACGCCGCCGAGCCTTGCCCACCTCGGCGCCATCCTCCGGCCCGGCCTGCCGATCGGCCTGCAGATGACGGTGGACAGCGCCTTCTTCCTGATCATGACCCTGCTCATGGGACAGCTCGGTGCGGTCGCCATCGCGGCGCACCAGATCGTCCACAACTTCGGCACCATCTGCTACGTGCTGGCCGCCTCGTGCGGCGACGCGGCGGCCTTGAGGATCAGCTATCGGCGCGGCGCCCGGCGCTTCCACGACGCCACCCTGTCCGGCTACGTGGCCTTCGTGCTCGGCATGGCCGGCATGGCCGGGGCGGCGCTCGTCATCTACGTCTTTCCCGAGGTCTTCATCGGTCTCTTCATCGACATCCGCGCCCCGGAGAACGCCGAGGTCCTCGCCTTCGCGCTGTCGCTCATCCCGGTCTGCGCCCTCTATGTGCTGGCCGACGGCTTCTACGGCGTCGGCATGGGTCTGCAGCGCGGCCTCAACGACAACACCTTCACCTTCTGGCTGGTGACCGTGTCCTACTGGGCGGTCGGCTTCCCGGTCGGCTACGGTCTCCTGACGCAGACCGACCTTGGCGCCCACGCGCTCTGGTGGGGCCTGATCGCGGGCCTCACCGCCATCGGCGCCGGCACGCTGTGGCGCTACGGGGTTCTCAGCCGGGCGGCGGCCGAGGGTCGCCTGCCGGCGCGCCGATCCCGGGCGCCCATCCCCGATCCGCGCGCGGAGACCTCATGAACGGTCCGATCCAGGAGCGCGGCACGGACCTCGCCGCCGGCGGCGGCGAGGAGGCCCTGCTCGCCACCGCGACGGTGATCGCCGACCCGCCCCGCCGGCGCGCCCGCGTCTACCGGATGGCCGATCTCACCGCCCTGCAGCGCCGGAGCGCCGGCCGTTTCGTCACCGCCTCGCCCAACCTTCAGGGCTCGGTGATGATGCTCGCCTCCATCGTGCTCTTCAGCATCATGCTGGCCGGCATCAAGCTGATCGGAGAGCGCCTGCCGGTGACGCAGATCCTGTTCCTGCGGCAGGTGATCCTCTCGGTCCTGCTCGTGCCGCTGTTCATGAAGGACATCCGCGGCACCCTGAGGACCAACCACCTGGGGCTCCAGCTCGGCCGCGGGCTCTTCTCGCTGGGCTCGCAGCTCTGCTTCTTCGTCGCCCTCGTCAACCTGCCCTTCGCCGAGATGACCGCCCTCGGCTTCAGCCAGGTGCTGTTCATGACGGTGCTGGCCGTGGTGATCCTGAAGGAGCGGGTGGACGCCCGCCGCTGGATCGCCACCGGCATCGGCTTCGTCGGCGTGCTCGTGATGCTGAAGCCGACCGGCGAGGGCCTGAACGTCTACGCCCTCATGTCCATCCTGGCGGCCCTCCTCGTCTGCGGCGGGACCATCACCATCCGGATGATGGCGACGCGGGAATCGACCGCCACCATCCTGATCTACCAGACGATCGTGCTGGTGCCGGCCTACCTGGTGCCGACCATCGTCTGGTGGGTGCCGCCGACGCCCTTCGAATGGGGCCTTCTGCTCGTCATCGGGGCGATCAGCACCGCCGCCCAGTGGCTGTTCACCCGCGCGTCCCAGATCGGCGAGGCGGCGGCCCTCGCGCCGTTCGAATTCACGCGGCTGCTGTTCGCCGTCGTATTCGGCTACGCGCTGTTCGCAGAGCTTCCGGACCTCGCCACCCTGGTGGGTGCCGCCATCGTGATCGGCTCGACCGCCTACACCATCCGGCGGAACACGGCGCGCGGAAGCTGACGGCCGGGGCCCGTCCTCGCGTGCGGCGGCCGTCCGCCGACGGGCCCGCCCTTAGGCGGGCCAACCGTTCAGCGCGCGCTGCGCTTGATGTCGAACGTCTCCTGGCCGCCACCCCTGGTCTGGACGCGCGGCGCCTTCAGCCGGGCGGCCGCGAGGGTGGAGACGGTCGGGTCCGAGCCCGTTTCCATGTGAAGGTCCACCAGGCAATCGACGAAGCGGCGGGCGAGCTTGAAGTCGGCCGAGCTCGGCCCCGTGATGGCGGTGATGGGATTGACCAGCCGGGCCAGGTCCGTCCTCAGCACCCTCAGCTGGCCGCGCTCCACATAGGCTTCGGCGATATGGCTCGGCACGTAGCCGATGTTGCGGCCGGACAGGATGAGCGCGAGGTGCGCATGGGCGCCGTGGCCCACGTCGCCGCGGGTCTCGCTCTGGCGCACGCGTTCCGGGTGGAAATACTCCAGATGGCCCCGGTGGCAGTAGGTGGCCGTCTCGATCATCTCCCGGGTCAGCGCCTCGTCGGGCACCTTGAAGAGCGGGTGCTTCGGCGCGCAGCAGATCCAGGCGTGCTCGTCGTAGAGATGCTCGAACGACAGCTGCTGGAACTGGTCGTTGATGAGCCCGATGCCCACGTGGATGAGGCCGTCCGCCACCCGGCCGATCAGCTGGAAGCCCAGCATGATCTCCACCTTGAAGCGCACGTTCGGATAGTATTCCGCGAAGCGCTCCATCGCGTCGGCGATGCGCGACTTCGGGTTCTCCACGATGCCGTCCTGGATCCCGATGGAGAGCTCGTAGATCGTGCCTTCGTTGATGTTGGACGCCCGCTGCTTGAACGTCTCGATGGAGGCGAACAGCTCCTTGGCGGCCTGATAGACCACCTCACCCTCGCGGAACAGCTTGAAGCCCTTGGGGCCGCGCTGGCAGAGCCGGGTGCCGAGGCGGATCTCCAGCGACTTCAGGTACTCGCTCAGCATCGACTGGGACAGATTGAGCGTGGCCTGCGCCGCCGTGAAACTGCCCTCCTCCACGATGGTGCAGAAGCACCTGAGGAGCTTCAGATCGACGTCGTAGATCTGGCTGAGGTTCGACATGACGACCGGATCCTTCTGAACAAGTCCGTACGTGTTCAAAAGAAAAGCATCGCAACCTTCGTGCCACGGCGCCTGCGACAGCTCGTCCGACCGGCCATCCTCTTAAGCTCCCACTTAATTCGCACTGCCGAAGGGCGTCTCGGCATCGCAGCATGCGGGAAACCCCGTGTGCCGCCGGGCCACCTGCCCAGAAAGCGACCGGAACCGGAGGCGATTGCCTAACCGGGCATCTGTGGTTCCCCGGATCGGCGCTTCCCGCTTTCCGGATGGTTCGCCCCCGGGCGTTGCGCTTCACTTTCCGAACAGAACGACCAGCCCGGTTTCCGCGGCCCGCCCTCACTGATCGGCGGACCGCCGTCTAAACCGGTCCTGGCCGTCGCCTCGCGGACGCAGCGGTGTCCCGCAAGGTCCCGAGCGACTGGCTACCTGGGGGATCAGACATGCCGAAGCCGTTCCACCTCGCCTGGTTCATGAACTTCGCCGTGGACGACTGGAACACCACCTATTCGGCGGGCGGCAAGCCGTGGGACGGCGGCTTCTACGTGGACATGGCCCAGGCCATGGAGCGCGCCGGCTTCGACTTCATCATGATCGAGGACACGCTCATGATGTCGGAGGCCTACGGCCACTCCAGCGAGGCCTATCTCAAGTACGCCCTCATGGGGCCGAAGGGCGATCCGGCGCCGCTCGCCGCGCTCATCGGCCAGAAAACCTCCAAGATCGGCGTGGTGGCGACCCTCTCCACCATGGCCTATCCGCCCTTCATGCTGGCCCGGCTCTGCGCCACCCTGGACCACATCTGCAAGGGCCGCTTCGGCTGGAACATCGTCACCAGCGGCGAGGATCTGGCGGCCCAGAACTTCGGCATGGACCATCTGCCGCCGCGCGAGGCGCGCTACGAGATGGCGGACGAATACGTCCAGGTCTGCATGAAGCTCTGGGGCAGCTGGCAGCCGGACGCGGTGGTGCGCGACCGCGCCACCAGCACCTACGCCGACCATTCCAAGGTCAAGCCCATCCACCACGAGGGCAAGTATTTCAAAGTCCGCGGCCCGCTCAACACCACGCCCATGCCGCAGGGTCGGCCGGCCTTCGTGCAGGCGGGCGGCTCGCCGCGCGGCCGGCAGTTCGCAGCCGAGACCGCCGACAGCATCATCGTCGCCGCCACCGGCGTGCCGGCCATGAAGGAGTTCCGCGACGACATCCGCAAGCGCGCCGCGTCCGCCGGCCGCAACCCGGACGACGTGAAGGTCTTCTTCATCGCTCAGCCGGTGCTGGGCGAGACCCGCCAGGAGGCGATGGACCGCTACGAGCGCTACTTCAATTCCGAAACCTACATCACGATGACCCTCGCCTCGATCTCGTCGGTGACGGACATCGACTTCTCTCAATTCGACCTCGACCAGGAACTGCCCCGTCTCACCACCAACGGCGAGCAGGGCTCCCTGGACGCCTTCGCCCAGTGGGGCAAGGGCAAGACCCTCCGCCAGCTGGTGAAGGACCGGGCCACTCGCGGCCTCGACGGCGTCGTCGGCACGCCGGAGGACGTGGCCGACCGGCTCGGCGAGGTGATGGAGGAGGTCGGCGGCGACGGCTTCCTGATCTCGTCGCCGTTCCAGAAGGTCAACCGCCAGTACATCAACCAGATCTGCGAAGGCCTCGTGCCGGCGCTGCAGCGCCGCGGCCTGACCCGGACCACCTACACCAAGTCGCACCTGCGCGACACCATGCGCGAGTTCTGAGCCGCCGCCGGCGGGCCGCCCGCCACCGCCCGGGCGCGGCTTCATTCCCCGCGCCCATCGCCCAAGACGATCCGCCGCCCGCGCCACCGGCGGCCACCAGACAAGGAAACTCCAGATGGCCACGCGCTTTCACCTGGGCTGGTTCACCAACTTCACGCCCGACGAGTGGAACAAGCCCTTCGCCAACGGCGGCGAACCGTGGGACGGCCAGTTCTTCATCGATTTCGCCCGGGCCATGGAGCGCGCCTGCTTCGACTACATCATGCTGGAGGACACGCTGATGATCTCGGATGCCTACGGGCATTCGACGGAGGCCTACCTCAAGCACGCCATCATGGGCCCGAAGCACGATCCTGCGCCCCTCGCCGCCCTGATCGGCGCGAACACCACGCGCATGGGCGTGGTCGCCACCATGTCCACCATGGCCTATCCGCCCTTCACGCTGGCGCGCCTCTGCACCACGCTCGACCACATCTGCAAGGGCCGCTTCGGCTGGAACATCGTGACCAGCGGCGAGAACCTCGCCGCCCAGAACTTCGGCATGGACGAACTGCCGCCGCGCCAGTCCCGCTACGACATGGCCGACGAATACGTGGAGCTCTGCAAGCAGCTCTGGCACTCCTGGGACCCGGACGCGGTGGTGCTGGACCGGGACACCAACACCTACGCCGACTACCGGAAGGTCCGGCCGATCAACTTCCAGGGCCAGTTCTTCAAGTGCCGCGGGCCCTTGAACGTGGCGCCCTCCCCGCAGCTGGAGCCGGTCTACGTGCAGGCGGGCGGCTCGCCGCGCGGTCGCCAGTTCGCCGCCGAGACGGCCGACAGCATCATCGCGCCGGCCTCCAACATCGAGTGGTGCAAGTCCTACCGCGACGACGTGCGCGCTCGCGCCGCCGCGGCCGGCCGCAACCCGGACGACATCAAGATCCTCTTCCTCGTCGCGCCCATCCTCGGCGAGACGGAGGCCGAGGCGAAGGCGAAGTTCGAGCGCATCCACACCGCGCCCGACTACCTGGAGAAGGTGCTGGCCTCCATCAGCTCCATCACGGACATCGACTTCTCCAAGTTCGACCTCGACAAGGAACTGCCCAAGCTCACCACCAACGGCGAGCAGGGCTCGCTGGACGCGTTCGCCCAGTGGGGCAGCGGCAAGACCCTGCGCGAGCTCTGCATCGAGCAGGTCTCGCGCGGCCTGGACGGCCTCGTCGGCACGCCCGACCAGGTGGCGGAGCGCATGGGCGAGATCGTCGACTACATCGGCGGCGACGGCTTCCTGATCACCCGGCCCTTCACCACCATCATCAGCCGCCAGTACATCAACGAGATCTGCGAAGGGCTCGTGCCGGCGCTGCAGCGTCGGGGGCTGGTGCGCACCGAATACAAGGGCGGCACCCTGCGCGAGGTCCTGCGCGAGTTCTGACGCGTCTCCGGGGCGCCAGGCCCGGCGCCCCGCCTCCGTCCGCCGCGTGTGGACGGATCCTTGCATAAGGACCGCCGGAGGACCGCCGGCGATCACCCTCCGCCAGCCTCCGCCGTGCCTGCGCCCTTCGAACACCCGCTTCCGACCGTTTCGCCAGGAGAGCCCTCGTGACCTACTCCGCCAGCATCACCACCCCGGCCGTGCCGCTCGATCTCCCGGTCGAGCCGGTGGACCGGCAGGTCTACCGGAACGGCATGTCCAAGCTCGCAGCCGCCGTGAACATCATCACCAGCGTCGGCCCGGACGGCCCGGTCGGCTTCACCGCCTCGGCCGTCACCAGCGTCACCGACAGCCCGCCGACGCTTCTCGTCTGCATCAACAAGACCGCCCAGTCCCGGCCGATCATCCGGGACAGCAACGTCCTGTGCGTGAACACCGTCGCCAGCCCGCACGAAGACCTCTCCATGCTGTTCGCCGGCGCGGGCGGCAACAAGGACATGGCCGCCCGCTTCGCCGCCGGCGAGTGGAAGACCCTCGTGACCGGCTCGCCGGTGCTCGTCGGCGCCAGCGTGTCCTTCGACTGCCGGGTCGCCGAGGTGGCGGAGATCGGTACCCACGACGTGCTCTTTTGCGAGGTTCTCGCCGTGGAGGAGAGCGGCCCGCCCGAGGGACTCGTCTACTTCTCGCGCAAGTTCCACCGCGTGGCGTGAGCGACCGCTCCTCCACAGGCACCGACACACACGCCGCCACCGGGGCCGCCGAGCGCGGTCCTGACCATGCCGAGGCCGCCATGAACACCTTCGCCCGCCGAAACGACTACGCCCCCGAGATCCCGCTCGCTCCCCTCTCCTCCGCCGAGGAGATCATCGCGGAGGCCCGCGCCGGCCGGATGGTGATCCTGGTCGACGACGACGACCGGGAGAACGAGGGCGACCTCGTCATCCCGGCCGACTGCGCGACGCCGGAGGCGATCACCTTCATGGCCCGGCATGCCTGCGGCCTGATCTGCCTGTCGCTCACCCAGGAGCGCATCGACGCGCTCGGCGTGCCGATGATGCGCCACGGGCCGGCTCACCGGTTCGAGACGGCCTTCACCCTCTCGATCGAGGCGAAGGACGGCGTCACCACCGGCATCTCCGCCCACGACCGCGCCCGCACCGTGGCCGTTGCGATCGATCCGGCCTGCGGCCCGGCCGACATCGTGGTGCCCGGGCACGTGTTCCCGCTCGCCGCCAAGGCCGGCGGGGTGCTGGAGCGCCCCGGTCACACGGAGGCCGCCGTGGACCTGTCCCGCCTCGCCGGCCGGGCGCCCGCGGGCGTGATCTGCGAGATCATGAACGAGGACGGCACCATGGCGCGCCTTCCGGACCTGATGGCCTTCGCCTGGCGGCACGGGCTGAAGATCGGCACCATCGCCGACCTGATCGCCTATCGCCGGCGCACCGAGCCGGGCGCCCGGCCCTGACACGACGGAGGACCGTTCATGACCGATACGCCTGCCTCCCTCCCGCGCATCGACGTGAAGACCTTCTGGCGCGTGCTCGGCGAACGCGCCACCGGCATGACCATCGTGACCGCCGACAGCGACGAGGGCCCGACCGGCTTCCTGGGCCTGTCCGCCGCCCATGTGACCGCCGACCCGGCCACCCTCCTCGTCTCCATCGACCGGAAGACCAGCGCCCTCGCGGGCGTGCTGTCGCGCCGGCACTTCGCCGTCAACTTCCTTCCCGCCACCGCCGGCCCCGTGGCGGACGCCTTCAGCGGCAAGGCGGGCCTTTCCGGCGCCGCCCGGTTCTTCGAGGGCGACTGGACGACGCTCGCCACCGGCGCGCCGGTCTACAAGGCCGCTCTCGGCGTGTTCGACTGCGTGGTCGACGACGTGATCGAGCGCGGCTCCATCTCCATCGTCATCGGCACCGTGGTCGGCGCCAGCACGGGCGAAGGCGAGCCGCTCGTCTTCTTCCGCGGCAAGACCCGCCCCGGCGTGCTTCCCGCCGAATAGGCCAAGTCACCGTCATCCCGGACAGAAAAGGCCCGCGGAGAACGCTCTTCGCGGGCCTTTTCCATGCCGATCGAACCCTCGCGAAAGTCGGGACCATCCCCTCGGGATTCGGT
Organism: Chthonobacter rhizosphaerae; assembly: GCF_013839525.1. Lineage (GTDB taxonomy): Bacteria > Pseudomonadota > Alphaproteobacteria > Rhizobiales > Pleomorphomonadaceae > Chthonobacter > Chthonobacter rhizosphaerae. Next base: position 266,173 of record NZ_JACDIS010000005.1, on the reverse strand, counting down.
GGTCATCCTCTCGGAGCGTCGCCAGCCGCGTCGCAAGGCTTATGCGCGCCTTGACGCGAAACGGCCGCCGGGGCAGCCGGCGGCCGTGTCGGGCCGGAGTCCTCTCAGTGGAGATCAGTGCAGGATCTGGGCGAGGAAGGCCTTCAGCCGATCGCTCTTCGGCGCCTCGAAGAATTCCTCCGCGCGCGCCTCCTCGACGATCTCGCCCTGGTCCATGAACACGCAGCGGTTCGCCACCCGGCGGGCGAAGCCCATTTCGTGGGTGACGCAGATCATCGTCATGCCGTCCTCGGCGAGGTCCTCCATCACCTGGAGCACCTCCTTGATCATCTCCGGGTCCAGGGCGGACGTGGGTTCGTCGAACAGCATGATCGGCGGCTCCATGCAGAGCGCCCGGGCGATCGCCACCCGCTGCTGCTGCCCGCCGGAGAGCTGGCTCGGATATTTGTGCGTCTGGGCGCCGATATGCACCCGCTCCAGGTACTTCAGCGCCAGCGCCTCGGCCTGCGTCTTGGAGAGCTTGCGCGTCAGGCGCGGCGCCAGCATGCAGTTCTCCAGGATGGTCAGGTGCGGGAACAGGTTGAACTGCTGGAACACCATCCCGCATTCCAGCCGCACGTCCTGGACCGAGGTGGGCGATCCGTCGAGGGTGATGCCGTTCACCACGATGGTGCCGCCGTCGTGCGGCTCCAGGCGGTTGATGGTGCGGATGAGGGTGGACTTGCCGGACCCGGACGGGCCGCAGATGACGATCTTCTCGCCCTTGCGGACCGTCAGGTCGATGCCCGACAGGGCCTTGAACTTCCCGTAGTATTTCTCCACGCCGGTCATCTCGACGGCGATGGGGCGCGGCGCGGCCACGGGCTGCGGGCCCGTCTCGGTCTGGAGGGCGCTCATAGGGCGTGTTCCTTCGGCGTGGCGGTGGAAAGGGCGGGCGCCGCGGCCTTCACAGGCACCGGGCGACGATCGGAACCGATCATCCGGCGAAGCGGCGCGACGGGCGCGCCCGCCGGCGGTTCGGCGGCGGCTGCCGCCGCGCCCGCGGGGGTGGTGGGCTTCACGGCCTGTTCGCGCCGCTGGTGGCGGTTGAGGTGGTTTTCCAGCGCCCCGAACCCGAGCCGGATCGCGTTGACCAGGCACCAGTAGAAGGCGGCCGCCGTCAGCATGGGCGTGAACGGATCGTAGGTCTCCTCGAACAGTTCGTTCGCCACCGCGGTGAGGTCGATCACCGTGATGACGCTCACCACGGCCGTGCCCTTGGTGAACATCACCACCTCGTTCTGGTAGGCGGCGAGGCCGTAGCGCATGGCGAGCGGCAGGCGGATGTAGGTGAAGGTCTCGCGCGGCGTCAGGCCCAGCGCCGCGCTCGCCTCCACGAGGCCCGCCGGCACCGCGTTCAGGCTGCCGCGCACCACCTCCACCATGTAGGCGACGTGGTTGAGCGTGAGGCCGATCACCGCGCAGGCGAAGGCGCTGCCGAAGATCACCCAGAGCGGGCCGTCCCGCAGGGCCTCGATCTGGCCGAACCCATAATAGACCAGGTAGAGCAGGATCAGGAGCGGCGCGCCGCGGAAGAAGACCACGAAGGCCGCCGCCGGCCAGGACAGGATCCGGCTCCGCGACATGCGGGCGAGGGTCACCAGCACCGACAGCGGCAGGCCGAGCACCAGAACCAGAACGGTGATCAGCAGGGTGGTCACCAGGCCTTCTGCCATCTGCGGAAGGCTGTCCCAGGCGAGGGCGAAGTCGATCGGAAGGGCGCTCATGCTTTGACCTCCGCGAGGCCGCGGCCGAACCGCGCCTCGAGCCGTGCCGACAGCCGCAGCGTCAGGGCGCTGAAGACGATGAAGAAGAGCGAGGCGGCGATGAAGAAGATGAACGGCTCCTTCGTCGCGCCCGCGGCGATCTTGGCGTTCGCCACCAGGTCGTTGAGCCCGGCGAGCGAGACCAGCGGGGTGTCCTTGAGGACGATCATCCAGATGTTGACGAGGCCCGGCAGGGCGAGCCTCGTCAGCTGGGGCAGGATCACGTGTCGCCAGGCGGCCACGGGCCCGATGGCGAGCGCCGAGCAGGCCTCGAACTGGCCCTTGGGCAGGTTCATCACCGCCCCGTGGACCAGTTCGGCCACGTAGGCGGCGTAGACGATGGTCAGCGCCGTGACGCCGGCCCCGAAGGGCGTGACGTCGAACGACCGGTCGGTGCCGAAGAGGCCCGACAGCATGGCGCTGCCGCCGTAGTAGAGCAGGAAGATGATGAGGAGCGACGGCACGCCCATGATGATCGAGGCGTAGGTCTTCCAGACCGCCTGGATCAGCCAGTTTCTCGACAGCGTCACGATGCCGATCAGCGTGCCGAGGACGAGGGCCAGGGTGAAGCCCGCGGCGAACAGCTGGAGGGTTATGTAGGCCCCCTGGACCATCTGCCAAAGGTAGCCGTTGAATTGATCCGAGAACAGTTCCATCGCGGGAAGCTCCCTGCCCGTGTCGCGAAAGGAGAAAGGCGTCCTTTCGCGTCAGTTCGTCTTGGCTTCGCACTCCGCGTCAGCCGGCAGCGTCGTGATGTCCAGGTACTTCTTGCGGATCTTGGTGTAGGTGCAGTCCGCGATCATGGCCGCCAGGGTGGCGTCGATGCGGTCGCGCAGCTCCTCCCGGCCCTTGGCGACGGCCCACGACAGGCCGCGCTCGGCTTCCGGAACGGACTGCTCGCCGATCCAGTACTCGCCGCCATAGAGCTTGTAGTCCTTGCCTTCCGGCTTGTTGATCAGCTCCAGGGTGACGTTGATCTTCGCCTCGAACAGCATGTTGATGCGGCCGGCGAGAAGATCCATGCGGGTCTGGTCGGGGTTGTCGTAGAAGCTGTACTCGAGCGAGTCGCCGAGCCAGTTCTCGATATACTTGATGTGGGCGCCGCCGCGCTGCATGCCGATCTTCACGCCCTTGCCCTTCAGGGCCTCCTTGGTCAGGTCGGCGTTGAAGTCCTTGGGCACCACGAAGGTCATCGGGTTGGCGACCACGCGCTGGGTGAAGAGCATCTTCTCCTTGCGCTCGGCCGTCGGGGTGAGCTGGCTGATCAGGATGTCGAACTTGCCCTGCAGCATGGACGGCACCAAGGCCTTGAAATCCATGACGACGATCTCGCATTCCACCTTCATGCGGGCGCACATCTCGCGGGCGAGATCCGGCTCCACGCCGGTCAGGTTGCCGGCCGAATCCACCATGCTGAAGGGCGGGTAGACGCCCTCGTTGCCGAGCTTGAGCTTTTCCGCGCGGGCGGACACGGCCGTGCCGGCGATGAGCGTGCCGGCGAGGGCGAGCGAGGACAGGAGCGCGCCGAAACGGCGGACGAGAGCGGACTGGGACGACATCGAAACGATCCTTGACCGGGTGACGGGACATGGGTGGAACGCGATGCGCTGAAAGGCCCGGCGGCCGGGCCTGGAACGCGAACCCCCGTGGGCGTTTCGCCTCGTCGAGGGACAGGCTGTACGGACGATCCTCCCCCGTCAGCAACGTCGACCAGTGTGCATCATCTCCAACAAGAGTCAAGTATTACTACTTATTTCGGCTGGCGTCGCGCCGTATATTTTCTGAACGCACTTGTAGATCCCTTGGTCACGCAAAATCAGGAACGAGAAATTCGCCGCCGACCGGAGATCAAGATCCGGATCGGCGGCGATTTGTTGTGTCCACGACTGGATCAGAACTCCAGGAGATTGTCCCGGAGCTGCTCGTGGGCGTACTTCTTGCGGACGAGACCTCGCTGCTGGAGCGCCGGCACCAGGCCGTCGCAGATGGTCGCGATCGACCGGCGGGAGACGTCGGGAAGGTTGATCAGGAAGCCGTCGCCGCCGACCTCCTCCATGGCTTCGGCCATCTGGCCGGCCACCACGTCGGGGGTGCCGATGAGTTCGGTGGAATAGCCGCTGCTGGCGTGGGCGATGATGGCTTCCCGCAGCGTCTTCTTGCCGGCCTTGGTGACGAACTGCGCCAGCGACGACTGGTGGCCGTTGGTGCTGAGCTCGCCCACAGGGGCGTCCAGGTCGTGGCCGGAGAAGTCGATGTTGGTGCTCCAGCCGAGCTGGGCGAGGCAGCGGTCCACGTTCTTGGAGGCCCACACGGCCCTCTGGCCGGCCCGCCAGTTGGCCTCGTCCATGGTCTCGGCCACGATGGGGGTCACCAGGAACAGGATCTTGCAGCTGTCCGGGTCGCGGCCCATGGCCTTCATCTGGGCGCGCACGTCGTCGCGGTAGGCCTTCATGGCCGGGATGCCGCGCGGGGCGGCCACCACCGTGTCGGCGTACTTGGCGGCGAACGCCTTGCCCTTCACCGATCCGCCCGCCTGGGCGATCACCGGCTGCCCCTGTGGCAGCGGCCCGGAGTTGAGCGGTCCGCGGCAGCGGTAGTATTCGCCCTCGAAGTCGATGGTGTGGACCTTGGTGTGGTCGATCAGGATGCCGCTCTCGCGGTCGGCCACGATGGCGCCCGGCTCCCAGCTGCCCCAGAGCTGGCGGCAGATCTGGATGTACTCCTCCGCCATGTCGTAGCGCTTGTCGTGGTCGGGCAGCTGGTCGGCGCCGAAGTTCATGGCCGACAGGTCCGACGACCCTGTCACCATGTTCCAGCCGCCGCGGCCGGCCGAGATCTGGTCCAGCGTGCCGACGATGCGGGCGGTCAGGTAGGGCGCGTAGGCGAAGGTGGAGAGCGTCGGCACGATGCCGAGCCGGGTGGTCGCGGCCGCCATGATGGCCGCCACCACCGAGGGCTCCTGGCGCGGAACGGACATGCCGTTCTCCAGGAACATCTGCCGGCTGTCCTTCCAGTTCTGGCCGATGTAGATGGAATCCTCCACGAGGATGTAGTCGAAGCAGGCCCGCTCCATGTTGCGGACGAGATCGAGGAACATGGAGGCCGAGCCCCACTCCTCGCTGATGTTGCCCGTCCACGGCATGCCCCAGGCCTGGATGCTCGACCCCTGCAGGAACCAGGCGAGATGAAACGGATTGGCTGCCACGGCTGAAAGCCTCCTGAAGCGGGTGAATGCCGGAAGGACCGGGGGCCCAATCCCCGTGCGATCCTTCTCTCCACTGCCTGAAAGACTAGTCGGGCGTCCGCGACAGCGACCATCAACAAGGGGCAAAGCATCGTTGCGGCGCACTGGCGGCGTCGCATGCACGCGCCGTGCTCCCCGCGGCTAAATTCGCGCCACCCTGGCCGCACCCTGATCCGGCAAAGGACTGATAAGTCGCGCGATTTGGGTTCCGCTCCGGTTCCGGTCCAGTTGACCACCGGATAAGCGGTCCTGATCGTCGGCCCACATCTTGGGACGACGGCGGGGAAACCAAGCCGCCGGTCGGGTGTTTCATGGGCCGGGGGCCTGAACACTCGGAACAGCGATGACGGACCCTCTCGTGGGCCGGACCGTCGAGGTCGACGGCCGCCGCGTTCACTTCCACGTGCGTGGCGACGGCCCGCCGGTCGTCCTTCTCCACGGCCTCGGCAGCCTCGCCGAGGAGATCCTGCCGGCCTTCACCGCCACCCTGCCCGGTCGGCGCCTGTTCGCCTTCGACCGCCCCGGCTACGGCTTCTCCGATCCGCTGCCCGAGGCGGAGGCCGGAGCCGACGGCCAGGCCGACTGGCTCGCCGGCGTCCTGTCGGCGCTCGGCCTCTCCCGGATCACGCTCGTCGCCCATTCCATCGGCGCCGGACCCGCCCTCGCCTTCGCGGCCCGCCATCCGGGCCGGCTCGCCGGCGTGCTTCTGGTCGCGCCCTTCTGCCGGCCCACGCCCCATGCCCCGATGCCGCTCTTGAGGGCAGCGATCGCGCCGGTCATCGGGCCGGTGATGCGCACGGCCGTGGTGCCGCTGATCGCGCCGCTGATCGGGCCCGGCATCCTGGCCGCCGCCCTGAAGCCGAACGAGGTGCCGGACTATCTCGCCGACTTTCCGTTCGTTCACGCCGGGCGCGACAGCGCCATCCTGGCCATGGCGGCCGAACTCCTCGCCTTCAACGACGCCATGGCGGCGGTCGCGCCGATTCTCGCCGGCGGCGGCGTGCCGATGGCCGTGGTGGCCGGCGAGGCGGACGAGATCGCCGAGCCGGCCTGGCATCTCGCCTGGCTGTCCGGCGTCCTGCCGGACGCCCGGGTGGAGACGCTCCCCGGTGTCGGCCACGCGCCGCACCACGCCGACCCGCCCGCCGTCGCGGCCGCCCTCGCCCGCATCGGCGTCCCCTGACGGAACAAACGGCCCGGACGGCGGGTCTGGACTTGAGAGACCTGGAGAGCATCATGACCAAGGACGTCACCACCACGGCGCGGCTGCGCCACGGCATCGACAGCACGGAATCCGGCGACAAGGTCGCCTTCCCGGATCCGGCCGCGTCCCCGCTCGGCACCGACGACGAGGCCGCCGGCCGGCCGCCCACCGCGGACGCGGTGCGCGAGGCGGCGAGCCACGAGCTGCGCGGTCCCGCCGGCAGCGCCGTCGGCCAGCGCACCTCCGAGACCGGCCGCGCCATCAGCGGCGAGCCGGGCCGCACCACCGAGGCCACGACCCGCGCCAGCTTCGTCGGGCCGCTGATCGCGGTGCTCGTGCTGGCGGCCCTGATGGCGGTGTTCGGCTTCTGGCTGGCCTGAACGGAGGCGGACCGGAGACGCCGCCGGCGGTCACGTCTTTCTGATCCCGCTCCGCCCACGCTCAAGGCAACGGAAGGGCGAGCTTGGCGTTGACCGGTCGACGCACCGCAACCACCGAGCCGCCGCCCTTGCACTTCGGCCTCATCGCCCCGTCCTTCCCGAGCCACGTATCCGCCATCGAGGCGATCGCGGAGGCGCTGGTGGCGCGCGGCCACCGGGCGACGCTCGTGCATCGCCCGGACGTGCGCGGCTTCGTCGGGAGCCCTGCGCTAGGCTTCGCGCCCGTCGGCGAGCGCACCCACCCGCCCGGCAGCCTCGCCGCGGTGATCGCCCGCGCCGCCCGCCCCGGCGGCCCCTTCGGCATCCGCCGGGTGGTCGCCGACATGGTGGACGCCACCGACCTTCTCTGCCGGGAGGCGCCGGCCGTCCTTTCCGGCCTCGGCGTGGACGCCGTGGTGACCGACCAGATGGAGGCGGCGGGCGGCCTCGTCGCCGAGCATCTCGGTGTGCCATTCGTATCGGTCGCCTGCGCCCTGCCGGTGAACCGCGAGCCGGCCGTGCCCCTGCCGGTCCTCTCCTGGCCCTATGATCCCTCCGAAAGGGGCCTCGCCCGAAACCGCGGCGGCGAGTGGGTGAGCGGCTTCCTGATGAAGCCGCACGAGGACGCGGTCGCCGCCTGGGCGGAGCGTCTCGGCGTGCGCCCCCGCCGCCGGCTCGACGAGGGCCTGTCCCCGCTGGCGGACGTGGTCCAGCTCGTCCGCCGGTTCGACTTCCCCCGCACGCGGCTGCCGCCGCACGTGCACTATGTCGGTCCCTTCCGCCGCCCGGGCGACGACCACCGCGACCTGCCGTTCGAGTCGTCCGGCCGCCCCTTGGTGTTCTGCTCCCTCGGCACGCTCCAGGGCGGCCGGGCGCGCCTCCTGCGCACCGCCGCCAAGGCGGCGCGCTCCCTGGGCGCGGAGGTGCTGGTCGCCCATTGCGGCCTCCTGTCGGACAGGGAAGCGGCCCGCATCCCGGCCGACCACGTGGTCGCCTTCGCGCCGCAACGGGCGGTGATCGCCCGGGCGGCGGTCATCGTCACCCACGGCGGCCTCAACACGGTGATGGACGCCCTGTCCTTCGGCGTCCCCATGCTGGTTCTGCCGATCGCCTTCGACCAGCCCGGCATGGCGGCCCGGGTCCGCCACGCCGGCGTCGGCCTCGTCGCCGACCATCGCCTGCTGACCGCCAGCCGAACCGCCCGCGCCCTCCACCGCCTCCTGTCGGAGGACGGCTTCCGGAGCCGCGCCCGCGCCTTCGCGGACGACGTCGCCACCGCCGGCGGAGCGGAACGGGCGGCCGACATCATCCTGCAGGCGGTGCGCACCGGCTCGCCGGTCCGCGCCGAACCGGTGCCCTCATGACCAGCCGGACGGTCGACGTGCTCCTCGTCGGCGGCGGCCTCGCCAACGGGCTCCTCGCCCTGGCCCTGACCCAGCGGCGGCCGGACCTCTCCGTCCTCGTCCTCGAGGCGGGCGACCGACTCGGCGGCAATCACACCTGGTCCTTCCACGACACCGACCTCGACGCGGCCGGATCGGCCCTGGTGGCGCCGCTCGTCGCCCATCGCTGGCCGGCGCAGGCGGTCGTCTTCCCCGGCCACGCGCGAGAGCTCGCCAGCGGCTACGCGTCGGTCCCGTCGGACCGCTTCCACGACGTCCTCGCCGCCCGCCTCGGCGATCGCGTTCGTCTCGGCGCGTCCGTCGCGGCTCTCACCCCCACAACCGCGACCCTGTCGGACGGCGCCGTGCTGACCGCCCTGACGGTGATCGACGGGCGCGGGCCGGCGCCGAGCCCGCACCTCCGCCTCGGTTGGCAGACCTTCCTCGGCGAGGAGATCCGGCTCGCCGCGCCGCACGGCGTTCGCGCGCCGGTCATCATGGACGCCACCGTGCCGCAGCGGGGCGGCTACCGTTTCGTCTACGTCCTGCCGTTCGGCCCCGACCGGCTCCTCGTGGAGGACACCGCCTATGCGGACGCCCGCGACCAGCCGGGCCTCGATCACGCGGACAGCCTCGCCGCCTACCGGCGCGCCCGAGGCTGGGGCGAGGCGGAGGTGATCCGCCGGGAGACGGGCGTCCTCCCCATCACCCTCGACGGCGACGTGGAGGCCTTCTGGGCGGCGGCGGACGGCATCCCGCGCTCGGGCCTGAGAGCCGGCCTCTTCCACCCGACCACCGGCTATTCGCTGCCCGACGCGGCGCGCCTCGCGCTCCTGGTCGCCGATCTGCCGGACCATGCGGCGCCGGCGGTGTTCGCCGCCATCCGCGACCACGCGGTGCGCACGTTCAAGGAGCGGCGCTTCTTCCGCGCCCTCAACCGCATGCTCTTCCTCGCCGGACGGCCGGAGGCGCGCGTCGGCGTGATGGAGCGCTTCTACCGCCTGCCCCGGCCGCTCATCGAGCGCTTCTACGCCGCCCGCCTCACCCCGCTCGACAAGGCGCGCCTCCTCGCCGGCAAGCCGCCCGTGCCCGTGGGCGCGGCGCTCGCCGCGATCGCCGCCCCCACCCTCCGGAGACGCCTGCCATGACACAGAGAACAGCCGTGGTGATCGGCGCCGGCTTCGGCGGGCTCGCCCTCGCGGTGCGCCTGCAGGCGGCGGGCATCGCCACCACGCTCGTGGAGAAACGGGACAAGCCGGGCGGCCGCGCCTACGTCTACGAGGACGAGGGCTTCGTGTTCGACGCCGGCCCCACCGTCATCACCGACCCGGCCTGCCTGGAGGAGGTGTTCGCCGCCGCCGGCCGGCGGATGGCCGACTACGTGACGCTCCTGCCGGTCACGCCCTTCTACCGGCTCGCCTGGGAGGACGGCACGTCCTTCGACTACCTGGACGACCAGGACGCCCTCGACCGGCAGATCGCCGCCCGCAACCCGGCCGACGTGGAGGGCTACCGCCGCTTCCTCGCCTATTCGGAGGCGGTCTACCAGGAGGGCTACGTCAAGCTCGGGGCGGTGCCGTTCCAGTCGGTCGCCGACATGGTGCGGGTCGCCCCGCAGCTCGCCCGGCTGGAGGCCTGGCGCAGCGTCTACGGCATCGTCTCGCGCTTCATCAAGGACGAGCACCTGCGTCAGGTCTTCTCCTTCCACTCGCTCCTCGTCGGCGGCAATCCGTTCGCCACGTCGTCCATCTACACGCTGATCCACGCCCTGGAGCGCCGCGGCGGCGTCTGGTTTCCGAAGGGCGGCACCGGGGCGCTCATCCAGGGCCTCGCCCGCCTGTTCCGGGAGATCGGCGGCACGCTCCTCCTCGACACGCCCGTCGAGGCCATCACCACCGAAGGCGACCGGGTGACCGGCGTGCGGGCTGGCGGGCGCACGATCCCGGCCGATCTCGTCGCCTCCAACGGCGACGTGGTGCACACCTACGGCACGCTGCTGGCGGGTCATCCGCGCGGCCCGGCGCGGGCGAAGGCGCTCGCCGCCAAGCGGCACAGCATGTCGCTGTTCGTCATCTACTTCGGCCTGAAGCGGAACCACACCCGGCTCGCCCACCACACGGTGTGTTTCGGCCCCCGCTATCAGGGCCTCATCGACGAGATCTTCAAGCGCGACAAGCTCGCCGAGGACTTCTCCCTCTATCTCCACGCCCCGTGCGTGACCGACCCGTCGCTCGCCCCGCCCGGCTGCGGCAGCTACTACGTGCTCGCGCCCGTGCCGCACCTCGGCAACGCGCCGCTCGACTGGGCCGTGGAGGGACCGCGCTATCGCGACAGGATCCTCGCCTACCTGGAGGAGCGCTACATGCCCGGCCTCAGGTCCGACCTCGTGACCGTGCGCCACTTCACGCCGGTCGACTTCCGCGACGAGCTCAACGCCCACGTGGGCTCCGCCTTCTCGCTGGAGCCGATCCTCACCCAGAGCGCCTGGTTCCGTCCGCACAACCGCGACGACCGGATCCACAACCTCTACATCGTCGGCGCCGGCACCCATCCGGGCGCGGGCGTCCCGGGCGTCGTCGGCTCGGCCAAGGCCACCGCCGGCCTCGTGCTCGCCGACCTCGGGATGGCGGGGCCGCGATGAGCGCCGCCGTCCCCCTCGCCCACGCGGATGCCGCCATCACGGCCGGCTCGAAGAGCTTCGCGGCGGCGGCGCGCCTGTTCGATCCGGCCACCCGGCGGAGCGCCGTGCTGCTCTACGCCTGGTGCCGGCACTGCGACGACGTGATCGACGGTCAGGTGCTCGGCCACGGGGCCCTCCTCTCCCGCACGAGCGCGGCCGACCGGCTCGCCCGGCTGGAGGACCTCACGCGGCGGGCGCTCGCCGGCGAGCCCATGGCCGAACCGGCCTTCCAGGCGCTCCAGGCGGTCGCGACAGCCCACGCCATTCCCGACCACCTGCCCTTCGACCATCTGGCCGGCTTCCGGCTCGACGTGGAGGAGCGCACCTACCGGACGCTCGACGACCTCCTGGTCTACTGCTACGGCGTCGCCGGCGTGGTCGGCCTCATGATGGCCCATGTGATGGGGGTGCGCGGCGGCACGCCGGAGGGGGACGACACGCTCCACCGGGCCTGCGACCTCGGGCTCGCCTTCCAGCTCACCAACATCGCCCGGGACCTGGTGGAGGACGCCGCCGCCGGCCGCTGCTACCTGCCGCTCGCCTGGCTGGAGGAGGCCGGCGTCCCGCGCCGCGAGGTGGCCGCCACCCGGCACCGGCCGGCGCTCGCGCGCCTCGCGGCCCGGCTCGTCGCCGCCGCGGAGCCCTACTACGCCTCCGCGGAGGTCGGCGTCGGCCGCCTGCCCTATCGGTCCGCCTGGGCGGTCGCGACGGCGCTCAGGGTCTACCGGCAGATCGGCACCAAGGTGGTCGCCGCCGGCCCGGACGCCTGGGTCGGCCGGATCTCCACGTCGAAGGCGGACAAGCTCGGCCACGTGGCGGCCGGCGCCGCGATGGCGCTCGCGGCCCGCCGCCTTAAGCGCCGCCCGCGCGACCCGGCGCTCTGGACGCGGCCGGCGTGACGCCGGCGCCGCCCCGGGGCGTGATGCGCCCCGCCGGAGGCCTCAGGCCTCCCTGTCACTCTTCGAGCACGCGCTTCACCTTGCCGCCGTGGCGGGCGCGCAGATCCTGGCGCAGCTTCTGGAGCGGCGGCGCGTAGAGGAAGCCGAACGACACGCAGCCGTCCCGTCCCTCCACCGCATGGTGCAGCCGGTGCGCCTGCACCAGCCGCTTCAGGTAGGGATTCTTCGGCTGGTGCCGGAAGGGCCAGCGCTGGTGCACCAGGCCATCGTGAACGATGAAGTAGAGCACGCCGTAGACCGTGACCCCGACGGCCACCCAGAAGAGCGGCGGCCACCAGGCGGACCCGACCGTGAACAGGCCGATCGCCAGGATGGTGGAGAGCACCGCGTAGAGGTCGTTCTTCTCGAACGTGCCCTCGTGGGGCTCGTGGTGCGACCGGTGCCAGCCCCAGCCGAAGCCGTGCATGATCCACCGGTGCGACGCCCAGGCGACCCACTCCATGGCGGCGACGGTCGCGATCACGATCAGGATGTTGGTGACGACGGTCACGGTGGCAGAACCCTGTTGCTGTCCGCGCTCAGCCGAGCGCGGCCCGCCCGGCCCGCTCGCGCTTGGCCTCCAGCGCCTCGCCGAACACCCAGCGCACCATCTGGCCAAGCCGGCCGGCGCCGCGCGGCTGTTCCTTGAGGGCGCCGATCGCCTTCGACACATGGTGTCCCAGCCGCCGGCGTCCACCCTCCATGCCGACGAGCGCGATCAGGGTGGCCTTGTCCCGGTCCTGCTGCACGTCCTTGCCGAGCGTGTCCGCGTCGCCCGTCATGTCGAGGATGTCGTCGAGGATCTGGAAGGCCTGGCCGAGCTCGCGGGCGAACTCCCGCAGTCGCTTCCGGCAGGTGTCGTCGGAGCAGCCGATCACGCAGACCGCGTCGAGCGCCGCGGTGAACAGCGACCCGGTCTTGCGGTCGTTGGCGACCGCGATGTCCGCCGCGGTCCGCTCCCGCCCGCTCCGGAGGTCGGCGTACTGGCCGCCGACGAGCCCGTTCACCCCCACCGCGTCGGACAGGATGGTGACGAGCCGGGCGCGCTGGTCGCCGGTCACCCGCGGCACCGCCGCCATCAGCCCGAAGGCCTGCGAGAGGAGCGCGACCGCCGCCAGGATGGCGATGTCCTGGCCGAACCGCACGTGGATGCTCGGGTTGCCGCGCCTCAGCGCCGCGTCGTCCATGCACGGCAGGTCGTCCAGGATGAGCGAGGCCGTGTGCACCATCTCCAGGGCGCAGCCCGCGTCCAGCACCGCCGTCTCGTCGGCGTCGAGGTCGCGCGCGGCGAGAAGCGCCAGCATGGGCCTCAACCGCTTGCCGGGCGACATCACCGCCTCGTGCATCGCCTGGCGGACGAGGTCGCCCGTGCCCGGGTCGGGGACGAGCAGCTTGCCGAGGCGGGCGTCGATCAACCGGCGGAGGTGCCGGGTCTCCAGGTCGAACGCGTCGAAGTCCCTGGTCTCGCGTAGATCCTTGGGCTCTGGAACGACGGAGGACGCAGGCTCGCTGATCATGGGTTCTTCGACCTCCCGCGCCGGGCGCGCGGTCCCGTGGGACATGACGCGCCGCCATGTGAACTCTATTGCTCGCCCCGCGTTCATCGAAGCGTGAAGCCGAACCTCGAGTTTGGACGACAACGCCGGGAGTTGAACGATGGTTGCGTCCGGATCGCCCGACGTGCGTACCCGGTCCGCGGGGCTGGAAGCCCGGAAGGACGACCATCTGGACATCGTCCTGTCCGGCCTCGCGAGGCCGAGAGGCGTGGACACCGGCTTCGACTCCATCCGGTTCAGCCACGCGGCCGCCCCGGAACTCTCGCTCGACGAGATCGACCTCTCCACCCGCTTCCTCGGCCGGCGGATGACGGCCCCGCTCCTCGTCAGCTCCATGACCGGCGGCCCGCTCCGCGCCGCGGCCATCAACCGGCACCTGGCCGAGGCGGTCCAGCACCTCGGCCTCGCGCTCGCGGTCGGCTCCCAGCGGGTCGCCATCGAGACCGAGGCGGCCACCGGCCTCACCACCGCGCTCCGCCGCCTGGCGCCGGATGTGCCCCTTCTCGCCAATCTCGGCGCCGCCCAGCTCGTCCGCGGCTACGGCCTCGACCAGAGCCGCCGGGCCGTGGACATGATCGAGGCGGACGGCCTCATCATCCACTTCAACCCGCTCCAGGAGGCGCTCCAGCCGGAGGGCGACCGCGACTGGCGCGGCGTGCTCGCGGCGGTCGAACGCCTCGCGGCCGGGCTCGGCGTGCCGATCGTCGCCAAGGAGGTCGGCGGCGGCATCTCCGGCGCGCTCGCCCGGCGCCTCGTCGACGCCGGCGTGTCGGCGATCGACGTGGCCGGCGCCGGCGGCACCAGCTGGGCCGCCGTGGAGGCCGAGCGGGCGCCGTTGCCTGCGGACCGGGCGGTCGCGCTCGCCTTTGCCGGCTGGGGCATCCCCACCGCCATCGCGATCGCCGATGTGCGGGCCGCCTGCCCGGAAGCGACCGTGATCGGCTCCGGCGGCGTCCGCGACGGGGTCGACGCCGCCAAGGCGATCCGGCTCGGGGCCGACCTGGTCGGACAGGCCGCCGGCGTCCTCCAGCAGGCGACCGTCTCCACCGAGGCGGTGGTGGAGCACTTCCAGGTCGTCATGCGCCAGCTCGCGGTGGCGTGCTTCTGCACCGGATCGCGGGACCTGGCGGCCCTGCGCGAGGCGCCGCTGCTGACGCTTGCGTGAGCCGGCCGCCGCGCCGGAAACCGCACCGCCCCTTCGGGCATTTCGCCAGAAGGCCCCGATGGATGGAGCCCGACGGAGACGGCTGTTCATGACCCGCTTGGCGGCCCTGCCGCGTGACGTCTGGAAAACGGTGCGACGCTGGCTTCCCGCCCGGCGGAAGCGCTCGCCGCCGCCGCTGTCCGCCCCCGCCTATTGGGCCGTCGGCGTCGGCCTCGTGGTAGGCCTCGTCGGCCTCCTCGTCCTCTACGGCCGGCCGGTGCTCGGCCCGCCGGGCTTTCTCCTGGTGGGTCCGTCGGAGGGCTCCCTCGGATCGAGCGCCCTCTTCGACGGCTACACCATCCTTCACGGCGTCTACGGCATGGGTCTGCGGCTCCTTCTGCGGCGCACGTCCGGCCACTGGCCGGCGCCGTGGCTCGTGCTCGTCACCGTTGCGGCGGCCGTCACCTGGGAGGCGGTCGAAAACCTGCCCCTCATCGCGGAGGCCTTCTCCCTGGAGCCCGCCGCCGCCTACGAGGGCGACACCATCCTCAACGCCCTCGGCGACGTCGCCGCCGCTCTCGTCGGCTACGGCCTCGCCGCCGCCCTCCCCTGGCCGGCGGCGGTCGCCACGGCGGTCGCCCTGGAGATCGGCCTCGTCGCCGTCGGCTTCGACGGTATCGCCAGCGCTACCTGGAAGGTTCTGGCCGGCGCCGCTTGACGACGCATAAGGGACTTTCCTAATGGTGGATCCGTCATGGCCGCATGCAATTTGTCTTAACGACCTTCCGGTCGGGCACGGCCGTGCTATGGTTCGCGGAGCTGCCCGGGGGAATCCATGCTGCATACAGGTCATCCGGGCGAGGCGCAGTTTCGCGAGCTCGCCGATTTCGCCCCGGTCATGATCTGGCGGTCCGACCTCGACAAGCTCTGCGACTTTTTCAACGCGCCGTGGCTCGAGTTCACCGGGCGTCCCCTGGAGGCGGAGCTCGGGTTCGGCTGGGCGGACGGGGTTCATCCCGACGACTACGACCGGTGCGTGGCCATCTACTCGACGGCCTTCGACGAGCGGTCCAGCTTCTCCATGGACTATCGCCTCCGCCGTCACGACGGGGAATATCGCTGGGTCCGGGACAACGCCCGACCGTTTCTGACGAACGGTCAGTTCGCCGGCTACCTGGGGTCCTGCATCGACGTCACCGACATGATCGACGCGGTCGAGGAGCGCGGCCGCCTCGTCGCCGAGAAGGCGGCGCTCACCCGCGAACTCCACCACCGGGTGCGCAACAATCTCCAGCTGATCACCAGTCTGCTGGTTCTGCAAGCGGACACGGTCGACGGGCCGACCACGCGGGACGCCCTGCGCGAGGCGGCCCAGCGGGTCCAGACCATGGCGCTCGCCCAGACCACGCTGCACGAGACGGACAGCTTCAGCTCGGTCGACCTGTCGGACTATCTGCGCCTGCTCGTGGAAGCCGCCGGCTCGCTTCAGCCCGGCGCCGCCCGGTTCGAATTCACCGGCGTTCCCGTCCGGATGACCCTGGAGCGGAGCCTCTCCATCGGGCTCGCCATCAACGAGGCGCTCATGAATGCGGCCCGGCACGCCTTTCCGGACGGCCGGAAGGGGCACGTGTCCGTCACGCTGTCGTCCGGTCCGGACGACGCCATCCATATCGACGTGATGGACGACGGCGTCGGCCTGCCACGGCCGGATCTCTTGCACCGGCCGCGCACGCTCGGCCTGCGCCTCATGACCCGTCTGATCGCGCAGTCCGGCGGAGCCGCCCAGGTGCTGCCGTCCGAACGGGGCGCGTCCCTGCGCTTCCGGCTCGCGCCCTGATCCCCGGGTGGCCGGCGCCGTCCGCCGCACGCGGAACGGGCGGGTCCTCGCCGGAGCCCGCCCGTTCATGACGCGAATGTGAGAGGCGCCTCGACGCCCGTCCGGAGACCCTATCCCTCAGAACAGGTTGTAGCGCAGGCCCACGCGGAACTCGTGGGCGGCGATGTCCTCGTATTCGATGCTCTGGGTGAAGGTCGGGATGGTGTCGCTCTTGGCGTCGCCGAGATGCAGGTATCGGTAGTTGAAGTCGATGAGCATGTTCTCGCTCACCCGGACCGCCGTGCCGGCCATGAGCGCCCAGGACAAGTTCCAGGTGCTGTCGCCGTCGTAGCGGCTGCCCGGAGGCGCGTCGGCGCGCACGTTCGACGTGGAAACGTAGCTGGCGCCGATGCCCGCGCCCACATACGGGGTCAAGCTGCCCCATGTGGCGACGTCCACATAAGCGTTCACGAGCCCGGTCCAGGCGTCGATGTCGGCCTCTTCCAGGCTGGTGCCGCCGCCGCAGGGGCCAAGACAGGCGAGCCGGCCCGCGTAGCCGGCCTTGAACTCGTAGTCGAGCGTCGTGTCGAGACGCAGGTATTCGTTGACCTGATAGCCGACACCGAAACCGATCACCGCGGTGTCGTCCATCGATTCGTCGAACAGCCGGCCGTAGCCCGGCGCGTCGAACACCGCGTCCGGCGTCTCGTAGACCTTGTAGCCGATGTCGCCGCGCAGGTACCAGCCGCCCACCGCGGGCAGCGGCATGGGTTCCGGCGTCTCGATGATCGGGTATTCGGGCATGTCGGCCGCGGTGGCCGGCCCGAGAAGCCCGGCGACGGCCGCCGCGGCGACAGCGGCGAGAACGTGATACTTCATGGGGCGTCTGTCCCTTCACGGCACGAGCGGCCCGGCGAGGCCGATCGACGATTCATCCTGCGTCAACCATATTGGGAACCGGTTAAACGACGCTTAACCACGTTGATTAACCACGACGGGGCGGCCGACGGCCGTGAACGCGAAAAAGCCCGCCGACGACGCCGGCGGGCTTTTCGTGCGTGAAACGGGATCAGGCCGGCGCGATGGCCCGCGAGGGCTTTCGGTCGGCCGTCAGGCGGCCGCCTTGATGGCCGTGATGATGTCGTCCACCACCTCCGAGACGAGGCGCTCGTTGTCGCCCTCGCCCATGACGCGGATCAGCGGCTCGGTCCCGGACGGCCGCACGATGACACGCCCCGCGGCGCCCAGCCGCTCGGTCGCCGCGCTGATCGCGGCCCGCACCGTGTCGAGCTCCAGCGGCTTGCCGCCGGCGGTGCGCACGTTGCGCAGGATCTGCGGCACCGGGTCGAACCGGTGGCAGATCTCGCTCACCGGCCGGCCCGACCGCTTGACCACCGACAGCACCTGCAACGCGGCCACCAGGCCGTCGCCCGTGGTCGAATAGTCCGACAGCACGATGTGGCCGGACTGTTCGCCGCCCACGTTGTAGCCGCCGGCGCGCATCTCCTCCACCACATAGCGGTCGCCCACCTTCGTGCGCACCAGCGACAGGCCCTGGCCCGCCAGATAGCGCTCCAGGCCCAGGTTGGACATGATGGTCGCCACGATGCCCGGGCGGGACAGTCGGCCGTCCTCCGCGAAGGAGTGCGCCACCACGGCCATCAGCTGGTCGCCGTCGACGATCTGGCCCTTCTCGTCGATGAGGATCACCCGGTCCGCGTCGCCGTCGAGGGCGATGCCGATGTCGGCGCGCACCTCGTGCACCTTGGCGACCACCGCGTCCAGGCTGGTGGAGCCGCAATCCTTGTTGATGTTGAAGCCGTTCGGGTCCACCCCGAGCGTCACCACGTCGGCGCCGAGCTCCCAGAGCGCCTCGGGCGCCACGCGGTAGGCGGCGCCGTTGGCGCAGTCCACCACCACCCGCAGGCCGTCCAGCGAGAGGTGGCGCGGCAGCGTGCGCTTGGCGAACTCCACATAGCGCGCCCGGTCGCCGTCCACGCGCTTGGTGCGGCCGAGCTCCTGCGCGCCGGCGAGACGGCCCGACAGGTCGCTCTCGATCAGCGCCTCGATCTCCGCCTCCACCTCGTCCGACAGCTTGTAGCCGTCCGGCCCGAACAGCTTGATGCCGTTGTCCGCGAAGGGATTGTGGGACGCCGAGATCATCACGCCGAGATCGGCGCGCAGCGACCGGGTCAGCATGGCGACCGCCGGCGTCGGCACCGGCCCGGTGAGGAACACGTCCACGCCCACCGCCGTGAAGCCCGCGGTCAACGCCGGCTCGATCATGTAGCCCGACAGGCGGGTGTCCTTGCCGATCACCACCCGGTGCCGATGCTTGCCGCGCCGGAAGGCCAGGCCCGCCGCCATGCCCACCTTGAGGGCGATCTCGGGGGTGATCGGGAAGCGGTTCGCGGTGCCGCGGATGCCGTCGGTGCCGAAGTAGGTGCGCGCCATGGATGCAGGTACCGGTGAATGTCTCGGACAGGGTCGATCGACGACAGGGTCGATCATCGCGTCTTAACGCAAATCGTCCCGGCAAATGGTTCAAAAATTATGTGCGTCTGTAACGGTGCCTGAAGCTTGCCGGAAGCGGCGACGCCGTGCGTCAGCGTTCGGTCAGCTTCAGCTCGATCCGCCGGTTGCGGGCGTTGATCGCGTCCTCGTCGCCGGGCTCCAGCGGCTGGAACTCGCCGAAGCCGGCGGCCACCAGGTGTTCCGGAGACACGCCCCGGGAGACCAGGTATTTCACCACCGAGATGGCACGCGCTGCGGAAAGCTCCCAGTTGTCCCGGAACCGGCCGGATCCGGACAGCGGCCGGGCGTCCGTGTGGCCGTCCACGCGCAGCACCCAGGCGATCTCGTCCGGGATCTGCCCCTCCAGCTCCAGGAGGGCGGCGGCGAGCTTGTCCAGCTCCTGCTGGCCCGCCGGATTCACGTCCGCCTGGCCGGAGTTGAACAGAACCTCCGACTGGAAGACGAACCGGTCGCCCACGACGCGGATGTCTGAGCGCTGGGACAGGATTTCGCGCAGCCGGCCGAAGAAATCCGACCGGTAGCGGGCGAGCTCCTGCACCCGCTGGGCGAGCGCCACGTTCAGCCGCCGGCCGAGGTCCGCGATCTTGGCCGAGCTTTCCCGGTCGCGGCTTTCCGAGGCGGAGAGCGCGTCCTCCAGGGCGGCGATCTGCCGGCGCAGCGCCGCGATCTGCTGGTTGAGAAGCTCCACCTGCGCGAGCGCCCGCTGACTGGTGCGCTTTTCGTCTGACAATTGCCCCGACAGGGTGGAGATCTGCTGGTCCGCCGCCCCGGCGGTGCCGGCGTCCTGGTCGATGAGGCCCTGCAGCTCGTCCCGGGCGGTTTCGGCCGCGGTCAGGCTCGACTGCAGCAGCGAGATGTTGTCCTGCAGGTCCCGGTTGTTGGCCCGCTCCAGGGCCAGCAGTTCCGTCAGCTCGGCGATCTGGGCGTTGAGGCGCGTCAGCACCGTGTCGCGGTCGGTGATCTGCTGGCTTAGGAAGAACTGGGCCAGCATGAACACCGACAGGAGGAAGATGATCGACAGCACCAGCGTCGTCAGCATGTCGACGAAGGCCGGCCAGTAGTCCTGCTGTGCGGTGAACCGGCGGCGGCTGAGCATGGTCCTAGTCCTTGGTGCGTTCGACGGCGCCCGTCAGCAGCTCCAGGAGGCGGCGGATCTCCTTCTGCTGCTCGGCCTGGGCGTCGGCCCAGGAGCGGACCAGCTGCTGCTCCGCCCGCATGTGCTGGACGAGACCTTGCACCCCCTCGGCCAGGTTGGCGAGGGCGTGGCTCTGCAGCCGCCCGCCGCCGTCCTGCACCGTCCGGGTCAGGCGCTCGATGGCGAGCCGCAGCTGGTCGGTGGAACTGCCGCCGAAGCGCGACGCCCCGCCGTCGGTGTCGTCGAGCTCGGTCTGGGTGGACAGCCAGTCCTCCAGGTCCAGGTAGAAGCGGTTCTGCGCCTGGCCGGCCTGGAGGTCCAGGAAGCCGAGGATCAGCGAGCCGGCGAGGCCGAAAAGCGACGACGAGAAGGCCGTGCCCATGCCGGCGAGCGGCGCCTGCAGGCCCGCCTTCAGGTCTTCGAAGATCACACCGGCGCTGCCGGAGCCGACGTCCAGCGCCTGGATGGTGTTGCCCACCGACGAGACCGTGGAGATCAGGCCGTAGAAGGTGCCGAGGAGGCCGAGGAAGACCAGGAGGCCGGTCATGTAGCGGGAGATCTCCCGCGCCTCGTCCAGGCGGTTGGCGATCGAATCGAGCAGCGACCGCATGGCCGAGGTGGAGATGGAGGTCTGCCCCAGCCGGTCGCCGAGGAGGGTCGCCATGGGGGCGAGCAGCACCGGCTGGCGTCGCACCTCCAGGCCCGGCTCGCCGTAGCGGTAGGAGTTCACCCACCGGACCTCGGGAAAGAGCCGCACCACCTGCCGGAACGACAGCACGATGCCGATGAAGCCGACCGCGAAGATGAGCGCGTTGAGGCCCGGATTGGCCAGGAAGGCCGTTTCCAGCTGCCGGTAGAGGAGCAGCAGGAGGAAGGCGACGATCACCAGGAAGACGACCATCCGCAACAGGTAGACCACGGGACTGGAAAGCTTGTTCGGCTCGATGTCACTGGCCATGGCGTCGCTTCGTCCGGGTTCGGGTGCCGGCGGCAAGTAAACGCGGGCAAACCGGTTTAGGCAACGGGTCCGCCACGCTTATCCCGCTCCGCCTGCGTGCGGCCGCTGGTCTCGGCGACGCGCTGCGACGAGGTGCGGCGGACGGGCGACAGTGGGCGGGCCCCGACCATCCATCGGCCCATCGATCCGCCCGGCGGGAAGTCCGCCGCCCGGTCACCCACGCGCCTTGGCGAGCGTCGCCAGGAGCTGCCGGTGGATGTGCTCGTTGCCGGCCACGATGGTCCGGGTCTCGTGGATCTTCTCCTTGCCGTCGATGTCGGTCACGAAGCCGCCGGCCTCCTTGACCATCAGCCAGCCGGCGGACACGTCCCAGGGGTTGAGGCCGTGCTCCCAGAAGCCGTCGTAGCGCCCGGCCGCCACCCAGGCGAGGTCGAGCGCCGCCGAGCCGATGCGCCGTATGCCGGCGCAGTTCGCCATCACCTGGCGCAGTTCGCCGAGATAGGCGCCGTGGTCGCCGCGCCCGAGATGGGGAACGCCCGTCCCGATCACGCAGTCCACCATGTCCTTGCGGGCCGCCACGCGCAGGCGACGGTCGTTCAGGAAGGCGCCGCCGCCCCGCTCGGCGGTGAAGAGCTCGTCCGTGGCCGGATTGTAGATGACGCCGGCTACCGGCACCCCCGCCCGTTCCAGCGCGATCGAGATGGCGAACTGCGGGATGCCGTGGAGGAAGTTGGTGGTGCCGTCCAGGGGATCGACCACCCACACATGGTCCGGATCGTCGCCGGAGTGGACGCCCGATTCCTCCATCATCAGGCCGTAGCTCGGCCGGGCGCGGCGCAGCTCCTCCAGGAGCACGCCCTCGGCCTTCTTGTCGGCGGCGGAAACGAAATCGCCCGGGCCCTTCATGGAGACCTGCAGGTTCTCCACCTCGCCATAGTCGCGCGCGAGCCCGCGGCCGGCCTTGCGGGCGGCCGCCACCATCACGTTGAGAAGAGCCGATCGGGCCATCGGGCTGGGTCCTTGGGAAGAGGTCTGCGGAAAGTCGAGCGCGGGATGCACCATAAACGGCCGGGCAGATCAAGCGAAAAGCCCGGCCGCCCTGTCAATTCGGAGCGGCCGGCGGCGGTTCGGCCGCCGAAGGCCCGGCGGGGTCCGCCTCGCCGGCGCCGGTGGGCGCAGCATCGCCCGCGCCAACGGGAGAAGTCTCGCCCGCGCCGGCGGGGGCCGGGCCGTCCTCCTTCGGCATCATGTCGCCCACCATGCCGTCGAGCCACAGGTCGGAGATGCCGGCCTTGCGGGCGCGCGCGTGCCACTTGGCCGCCTCCTTGAGGCTGATCGGCACGCCGAGCCCGGCCGCGTAGAGCCGCGCCAGCCGGTTCTGCGCCACCGGGTTGCCGGCCTTGGCGGCGAGCTGGAACCAGGCGGCGGCCATCCGCTCGTCCTTCTCCACCCCGGCGCCGTTGAACAGCATGATGGCGTATTCGATCTGCGCGCCGATGTGGCCGCCGCGCGCGGCCCGGCCCATGCGCCGGGCCGCCTCGGCGGCGTTCCGCTCCACCCCTCGCCCCTCGGCGTACATGGTGGCGAGCGCATAGTCCGCGTCCGGGTTGCCGGTCTCGGCGGCCGTGGCGAACACCCGGGCGGCCTTGGCGAGGTCGCCGTCCTTGTTCTGGGGGTCCAGGTACAGAAGCCCGAGCCCGTAGGCGGCGTCCTTGCGCCCCTTGTCGAGCGCGGTCTCCAAAAGCGCGCGCGCCCGCGCCTGGTCGCGCTCCACGCCCTCGCCGAGGGCGTAGAGGTTCGCGAGCTCCACCATGGCGGCCGCGTCCCCGCCCTTGGCGGCGAGGTCGAACCAGATGGCCGCCTCCTTGGCGTCGCGCGGCACGCCGAAGCCGCCGGCATAGAGCATCCCGACCAGCGTCTGGGCGGTCGCCTCGCCGCCCTTGGCGAGCTCCAGCGCGATCGCGAGGGCGGTCAGGTAGAGCCCCCGCTGGAACGCCCCGTAGGCGTAGTCGATCGTGTCCGCGTTCGGCAGTTCCTGGAGCGGGTTGACGTCGATCGGCGGCGGCAGGAAGGGCTCCACGCCCGGCTCCGCCGCCTCGCCGATGCTCACGCTGTCGCGGCCGAGGGTCAGCGTCTTCACCGGCACAGCGTCCGGACCGGTGGTGCCGCCGGGCGCGGTGAGGCCGCCGGCGCCGCTCGGCGTGCCGCCGGCCGTGCTCGGCGCCGCGCCGGGCGCGGCCGCCGGCGGCGGAGTCTCGGCGGGCTCCTGCGCCGCCGCGCGCGGACCAAAGCCCGTCCCTGACAGGACGAGCGCCGCCGCCAGCGCCGCAAGGGTCCGCCGCGCCGTCCTCATTCCGCCTCTCCGATCCGCCCGTGGACCGCGTCGAGGATCGCGTTCGCCTCGGCGACGGCCGCCGCCGGGCCGTCCGGGTGATCCCACACGAAGCCGCGCACGGCCACGAACTCCGCGCCGGTGGCGGCGCAATCCTCCACGGACTGGCGGGTCCGGCCGGCGAGCACCACGCACGGCGGCTCGAACAGGCTCGCCCACCAGGCGCCGAGGTCCAGCGTCTTGCGGTGGGCCTCCTCGTCGTCCTCGCGGGCGAGAAGGCCGAACATCACGTAGTCCGCCCCGGCCTCGCCGGCCGCCATGGCCTCGTGCCGCGTCTTCAGGTTGCCGGCTCCCACGATGGACCGGCCCTCGAACTTCTCCACCGCCTCGGCGAGCGCCTCCAGCCCCGCCTCCACGTGAAGGCCGTCGGCCTTGGCGCGCCCCATGGCGCGGGTGTCGTCGGCGACGAGCACGGCCACGTCCCTCGCCTGGGCGATGGGCGTCAGCGCCTCGGCGATCCGCTGCAGGTGCGCCTCCGACGACACCTCCGGGGCGATCAGCAGCGAGGCGACGTCCCCACCGGCCAGCGCGGCCTCCAGGGTCGCCGGAAAGGCGGAAAGGTCGATGGCGCGGGGCGTGACGAGATAGAGGCGGGCGCGAGGCACGGGCGGGTACGGCTTTCGTGATGTCGGATCGGCATCGTGATGCGATCCGATTGCGGCGAAACAGGGAAGGCCGGACCGTCCCGCCTCCGCCGCAGCCTCTAGCACGGGAGCGGGATGCGCGTCAGGGGGAAGGGGTTCGGGGGCCGGGCTTCGGGCGTCGAAGTTCGGGCGTCGGGCGTCGGGCTTCGGGCTTCGGGCGTCGGGGGTGGGGCTTCGGGCTTCGAACGTGCGCTTGCCCCGCCCAACCCTCCCCGTCACGGTCCGCGCAGGCGGACCATCGATCCCCCCGCGTCATGGTCCGCGCAGGCGGACCACCCACGCCTTTGTCGTCATGGTCCGCGAAGGCGGACCACTCATCCTCCCCCGTCATGGTCCGCGAACGCGGACCACCGATCCCCCCCGTCATGGTCCGCGAAGGCGGACCACCCACGCCTTTGTCGTCCCGACCCTCATCGACGCGCCAATCGACCGCGCCCTGTCATCCCTGCATCAGCGCCTTAACGCCCGGCAGGTCCTTGCCTTCCAGCCATTCGAGGAAGGCGCCGCCGGCGGTGGACACGTAGGTGAAGTCGTCCGCCGCGCCGGCATGGTTGAGGGCCGCCACCGTGTCGCCGCCGCCGGCGACGGAGAGGAGCTTGCCGGCCTTGGTGCGCTCGGCCGCGTGCCGCGCCGCCGCCACGGTGGCGGCGTCGAAGGGGGCGATCTCGAAAGCGCCGAGGGGGCCGTTCCAGAGCAGCGTCGCGGCGCCGTCGATCTTCTCCGCCACCACGGCGACGGACGCCGGGCCGGCGTCGAGGATCATGGCGTCGGCCGGAACCTGGTCGACCGGCACCGTCTCGCTGTCGGCCCCCGCCTTGAACTCGCGCGCCACCACGGCGTCGACCGGCAGCACGATCTCCTTGCCGTCCGCCTTGGCCTTGTCGAGGATCCGCCGCGCCGTGTCGGCGAGGTCGTGCTCGCAGAGCGACTTGCCGACGTTCACGCCCTTGGCGGCCAGGAAGGTGTTCGCCATGCCGCCGCCGATGACCAGGATGTCCACCTTGGAGACGAGGTTCTCCAGGAGATCGATCTTGGTCGACACCTTGGCGCCGCCGACCACCGCCAGCACCGGCCGCTTCGGCGTGCTGAGGGCATTCTGGAGCGCGGTCAGCTCCGCCTCCATGGTCCGGCCCGCATAGGCCGGCAGCACGTGGGCGAGCCCCTCCGTGGAGGCGTGGGCCCGGTGCGCCGCGGAGAAGGCGTCGTTCACATAGGCGTCGCCGAGCTTGGCCATCTCGGCGACGAGGCCCGCGTCGTTCTTCTCCTCGCCCTTGTGGTAGCGGGTGTTCTCCAGAAGCAGGATCTCGCCGTTCGCCAGCATGCCGACCGCCGCCTCGGCGGTCTCGCCCACGCAGTCGTCCGCGAAGGCCACCGGCCTGCCCACCGCGTGGGCGAGCGGCGCCACCACCGGCTTCAGGCTGTCCTCCGGCTTGCGCTCGCCCTTCGGCCGGCCGAAGTGGGCGATGAGGATCACCTTGGCGCCCTTGTCCGACAGGTCCCGGATGGTCGGGACGATGCGGTCGATGCGGGTGGTGTCGGTGACGACGCCGTTCTCCATCGGGACGTTGAGGTCCACGCGCACGAGCACGCGCTTGCCGGCGAAATCGCCGTCGTCGAGGGTCTTGAAGGCGGACATGGGGAGGTCCTCCGGGAAGGTAGTTGAGAATGGACTCGTCATGCGGCGGGAAGGCCTCGAGGCGATGGTCCTTTAATGGCGGCGGTTCACCCCTCACCCCAACCCTCTCCCTCAAGGGGAGAGGGGGACCGTCGAGGGGCGGGTTGACCGTTGAGCCGAACCCGCCATGGAGCTATCCCCCGAACCACCCCCGCACCCCCTCCCCCCTGGAGGGGGAGGGTTGGGGAGAGGGGGAACCACCCACGTCAGCCGCCGAGAAACCCCACGCCAGCCGCCGAAAACATCCGGCCCACCAGCCGCCCCCACCCCACTGCGCCATCGAAAAGCCCCGCCTCGCGGCAGGGCTCGTCGTCTCAGAGCGTCTTCGCCAGCGCCACGGCGGTGTCCGCCATGCGGTTGGAGAAGCCCCACTCGTTGTCGTACCAGGACAGGATGCGCACCAGCACGCCGTCCATCACCTTGGTCTGGTCCATGTGGAAGGTGGACGAGTGCGGATCGTGGTTGAAGTCGATCGAGACGTTCGGCTCGTTGGTGTAGCCGAGCACGCCCTTCAGCGGGCCGTCGGCCGCCGCCTTGATGGCCGCGTTGATCTCTTCCACCGACGTCGCGCGCTTGGCCGTGAAGACGAGGTCCACCACCGACACGTTCGGGGTCGGCACCCGGATGGCGACGCCGTCCAGCTTGCCCTTCAGCTCCGGCAGCACCAGGCCCACGGCCTTGGCGGCGCCGGTCGACGTCGGGATCATGGACATGGCCGCGGCGCGGCCGCGATAAAGGTCCTTGTGCATGGTGTCCAGCGTCGGCTGGTCGCCGGTGTAGCTGTGGATGGTGGTCATGAAGCCCTTCTCGATGCCGACGGCGTCGTTGAGGACCTTGGCCACCGGCGCGAGGCAGTTGGTGGTGCACGAGGCGTTGGAGATCACCACGTGCTCCTTGGAGAGCTGCTGGTGATTGACGCCGTAGACCACGGTCATGTCGGCGCCGTCGGCCGGGGCCGACACGATCACCTTCTTGGCGCCGGCGGTCAGGTGCGCGGACGCCTTCTCCTTGGAGGTGAAGATGCCGGTGCACTCCAGGGCGATCTCCACGCCGAGGTCCTTGTGCGGCAGCTCGGCCGGGTTGCGCACGGCCGTCACCTTGATCGGGCCGCGGCCCACGTCGATGGTGTCGCCCGACACGGTGACGGTGCCCGGGAACTTGCCGTGCACGCTGTCGTAGCGCATCAGGTGAGCGTTGGTCTCGACCGGGCCGAGGTCGTTGATGGCCACCACCTCGATGTCGGTGCGGCCCGACTCGATGATGGCGCGCAGCACGTTGCGCCCGATGCGACCGAACCCGTTGATGGCGACCTTCACAGCCATGCGCGTCACTCCTTGAGTCAAGACCTCGCCCGTTCGTTCGGCGGGCGGCGGTGGCAGTCCACGCCCTCGGGCGCGGGATGGGGGGCCGAGGGCGGTGGCTGGCACGGGTTTATCCCCGCGAACGCCACGCGTCCACACCCCCGCTGATAGAAGTGCCCGAAGCTACACCGGGTCGGGGCCGTTTTCGGCGCGACCATAGTCGCGTCGGCAACCGCCCCGGAACCCGTTATCCCTCACGCCTTTGCAAGCGCCGCCTTGGCCTTCTCGGCCACCGCCTCGGCGGTGATGCCGAAGTGGGCGTAGACCTGCTCGGCCGGTCCGGAGAGGCCGAAGCCCGACATGCCGACGAAGATGCCGTCCTGGCCGATCAGCGCGTCCCAGCCCTGCCGGATCGCCGCCTCGACGCCCACCTTCACCGCCGCCGTGCCGATCACCGCCTTGCGGTAGGCCTCCGGCTGGGCGGCGAACAGCTCGAAGCTCGGCACCGAGACCACGCGGGTCGGATGGCCGGCCGCGTCCAGGATCGCCTTGGCGGCGACGGCGAGCGATACCTCCGAGCCCGTGGCGAAGATCGACACCACCGCCTCGCCGGCCGCCGGCGCGATCTCGTAGGCGCCCTTGGCGACGAGGTTCTCGGCGCTGTCCGTGGTGCGCAGCGCCGGCAGGTTCTGGCGCGACAGGGCGAGCACGGACGGACGCGCCCGCTCGCCGACCGCCACCTCCCAGGCCTCCAGGGTCTCCACCGCGTCCGCCGGGCGGAACACGAGGAGGTTCGGGATGGCCCGGAGCGCCGCCATGTGCTCCACCGGCTGGTGGGTCGGGCCGTCCTCGCCGAGGCCGATCGAGTCGTGGGTGAGCACGTGGATCACCCGCTGGTGCATCAGCGAGCCGAGGCGGATCGCCGGACGCGAATAGTCGGAGAAGACCAGGAAGGTCCCGCCGTAGGGGATCAGCCCGCCATGCAGCGCGAGGCCGTTCATGGCCGCCGCCATGCCGAACTCGCGGATGCCGTAGTGGATGTAGCTGCCCGAATAGTCGCCCGGCATCACCGGCGGCTGGCCCTTGGTCTTGGTCAGGTTGGAGCCGGTGAGGTCGGCCGAGCCGCCGATCATCTCCGGCACCGCCTTGTTGATCACCTCGAGCGCCATCTCGGACGCCTTGCGGGTCGCCACCTTCGGCTTGGAGGCGACGAGCTCGGCCTTGTAGGCCGCCACCGCGGCGGCGAAGTCCGCCGGCAGGTCGCCCTTGATCCGCCGCTCGAACTCGGCCCGCACCTCCGGTGCCGCCGCCGCGAGGCGCGCCTCCCAGGCCGCGCGCGCATCGGCCGAACGCCGGCCAGCCGTGCGCCACTGATCCAGGATCTCCGCCGGCACCTCGAACGGCGCCGCGGTCCAGCCGAGCGCCTGCCGGGCCGCCGCGATCTCGTCGCCGCCGAGCGGCGAGCCGTGCACCGAATGGCTGCCCGCCTTGTTGGGCGCGCCCTTGCCGATCACGGTCTTCGCCGCGATCAGCACCGGCTTGTCGGAGGTCTTCGCCGCCGCCAGCGCCGCCGCGATCTCGCTCGGATTGTGGCCGTCGATGCGCGAGGTCGCCCAGCCGGCCGCCTCGAAGCGACCGAGGATGTCGCCGGTCTCCGACAGCGAGACGGGGCCGTCGATCGAGATGCCGTTGTCGTCCCAGATCACCACCAGCTTGTTCAGCTTCAGGTGGCCGGCGAGCGAGATGGCCTCGTGGCTGATGCCCTCCATCAGGCAGCCGTCGCCCGCGATCACATAGGTGCGGTGGTCGACGAGATCATCGCCGAAGCGGGCGTTCATCAGCCGCTCGCCGAGCGCGAAGCCCACCGACATGGCGAGGCCCTGGCCGAGCGGGCCGGTGGTCGTCTCGATGCCGGCCGCGTAGCCGAACTCCGGATGGCCGGCGGTCTTGGAGCCGAGCTGACGGAAGTTGCGGATCTCGTCGAGGCTCATGTCGGCGACGCCGATCAGGTGCAGCACCGAGTAGAGCAGCATGGAGCCGTGGCCGGCCGACAGGATGAAGCGGTCCCGGTCCGGCCAGTAGGGCGCGGCGGCGTCGTACTTGATCGCCTGGCCGAACAGCACGGCGGCGATGTCCGCGCAGCCCATCGGCATGCCGGGATGGCCGGACTTGGCCTTTTCCACGGCGTCCATGGAGAGCGCCCGGATGGCGTTGGCCATGGCGGGGATGGAGGAGAGGTCGGTCATCGCGGATCCTATGTCAAAGGCTCGGCGGACGGCTGCGGACGGCCCGGCCTGTCGCCCGTTGGTCTGGTGCGCTCCCTACCATCGCCCGGGTCCGCAGAAAAGCGCCGGACCGGGTTCGGCGCACGATTCTTCACGCTCGCGCGCCCACCGTCCGCCCACCCCGACGGCCCGGAGTCTCCTTGTCGGGCCGGCTTGGCCGAAACCTGCAGCTTGTTCTAGTGTTTGTCTCTTGACGGTCGGGCGCGGCGGCCGGCTGGCAGTGGCAATGGTTTGAGAATCGTGGTCAAACAGTTGGGAGACCATCGTTTCTCGAGGGTCGGCGGAGGCGTGGAATGTCCGAAGCAGTGTCGCTGGATGCGGCCCTGTCCTCTCTGGATCAGGCGATCGGCCGGCTCGAGACCGCCGTCGACCGTCGGCTCGACGCCGACCGCACCATCATGACCCTGGAGGACGAGCTGTCCCGCCTCGGCGAGGACCGCTCCCGTCTCGCGCTCGACCTCGACGGCGCCATGGCCCGCGCGGGCCGCCTGGAGGACGCCAACCGCGAAGTGTCCCGCCGTCTCGTGGCCGCGATGGAGTCCATCCGCGCGGTGCTCGACGCGCATGGCGGCTGATCCCATGGCCCAGGTCACCGTCACCATCGCCGGCAAGACCTACCGCATGGCCTGTGACGACGGCCAGGAGGAGCATCTCTTCGGCCTCGCCCGGCGCCTGGACGAGACCGTGGACCAGCTCCGCGGCGTGTTCGGCGAGATCGGCGACCAGCGGCTCACGGTCATGTCGGCCATCACGGTGCTCGACCGCCTGTCCGAGGCGGAGCGCCGGCTCGACGCCCTCGCGGCCGAGGCCGACGCCGCCCGCGCCGAACGCGACCAGCTCCTCGACCAGCAGGCCGCCCTGGAAGCCCGCGTCGCCGAAACCCTCCTCACCACCGCCGGCCGCATCGAGGCCCTCGCCGAAAAGCTCGCCCCCGGCAAGACGACCGGCTGACCGCCCGCCCGAACCGGCCGGGAACCACCGCCATCGCCGAAGCGCACGAACCACCTTCATCGTCGAAGCGCAGGAAACCACCTCCCGTCATGGTCCGGTTCATCCGGACCGCCCACGCATTCCGCTGTCGCGCCGCCTTCGACGGCCCCGGCCGACTGCGCGTGCCTGACCTCCCGGCGCGGAGCATGACGTCGCCGCCCCCCTTCCCCTCCCCCTCGCCGGCCCCTATATTCGGCTCGTGGCGTTGCTGCGCTTCGCGTCAGGAACTCTAATATCCCCGGGGCCTTACGATTCCAAACGGGGGCTGTACCTGACCGGGCTCGTGGGCTCGGACAAACGGCTCCCACCTACGCTGTAGGTTCCCGGGATCGATCTTCCAACGGTCGCCGCGGGACGCCACGCTCGCTCTTCCGTCCGCCGGCCGCCAGGGTCCGGCGGTCTCGGCCGGCGATCCCCCGCGCCGGTGCCCGGCAGCCGCTGGCCCGCCCGATCGGGCGAGGACCTCCGGCCGCCGCCCATCGCCGCGGAGACCTCCCCTTGACCGGCCAGCCCACCACGCCCTCGCCCGGTTCGTCCGGCCTCGATCCGGCCGCAGTCGCGGCCCGCAAGGCGGCCCTCCGGGCCGAAAGCCTCGCCCGCCGCGACGCGCTCGGCGACGAGGAGCGCGCGACCGGCTCGCTCGCCATCGTCGGCCGGATCGCCGCGCTCGACCTGCCGGCCGGCGCCGCCGTCTCCGGCTTCCTGCCGATCCGGTCCGAGGTGGACCTCCGTCCTCTCCTCGCCGCCCTTCACCAGGCCGGCCACCCGGTCGGCCTGCCCTTCATGCGCAAGCCCGACCTGGTGTTCCGCCGCTGGACGCCGGAGACCGAGCTCGTCCCGTTCGGCTTCGGCACCTACGGCCCGCCGGAGACCGCGCCCGAAGTGGTTCCGGACGTCATGCTCGTCCCCCTGTCGGTGTTCGACCGCAAGGGCGGCCGTATCGGCTACGGCAAGGCCTACTACGACATCACCATCGCGCGCCTGCGATCGGAGGGACGCGATCCCCGCTTGATCGGCGTGGGCTTCTCGGTGCAGGAAGCGGAGGACGTGCCGATGGAGGCGCACGACATACCCCTCCACCTCGTCCTCACCGAGCGGGAGGTCATCCGCCCCGCCAGACCTTGAACGCGTTCCGACCGGAGTTTCCCCGCATGCGCATGCTCTTCATCGGCGATGTGGTGGGCCGATCCGGACGCAACGCCATCGCCGAGCGCCTGCCGGGGCTCGTCGCCGACCACCGGCTCGACTTCGTGGTGGTGAACGGGGAGAATTCCGCCGGCGGCTTCGGCATCACCGAGGAGATCTGCCAGGATCTCCTGGACGCGGGCGCCGACGTCGTCACCACGGGCAACCACATCTGGGACCAGCGCGAGACGCTCGTCTACATCGAGCGCCAGGGCCGCCTCCTCCGCCCGCTCAACTTCCCGGCGGGCACGCCCGGCCGGGGCGCCACCCTCGCCATCGCCCGCAACGGCGCCCGGGTGCTCGTCGCCAACGTGATGGGCCGCGTCTTCATGGACGCCCTCGACGATCCGTTCGCCGCCATCGAGCGGGAGCTCGCGGCGTGTCCGCTCGGCGAGCAGGCGGACGCGGTCCTCGTCGACATGCACGCGGAGGCCACGTCCGAGAAGCAGGCCATGGCGCATTTCCTCGACGGCCGCGCCACCCTCGTCGTCGGCACCCACACCCACGTGCCGACCGCCGACCACCAGATCCTCGCCGGCGGTACCGCCTACATGTCGGACGCCGGCATGACCGGCGACTACGACAGCGTGCTCGGCATGGAGAAGGACGAGCCGGTCAGCCGCTTCCTGCGCAAGATCCCGTCCGGGCGCTTCCAGCCCGCCATGGGCGAGCCCACCCTCTCCGGCGTCGCCGTGGAGGTTTCCGACCGCACCGGCCTCGCCGAAAAGATCGCCCCCCTCCGCCTCGGCGGCCGCCTCAGCGAGACCCGCCCGGACTTCTGGTGAGAGGCGCTGGCGCCGGGAACGGCGTTGGTGACGCCGCGTCCGACGGCTTACCTCCCTTCGCCGTCTCTTTATTTCCCGCGCCCCACCGCCTATAAGTCCGCCATTCCACGCTGGGGCCGGACCGGCCCTCGACGCCGCCGCGGTCGTCGGGCGCCGATGCCCGGGGCCGTCCGCGGCTCCACACCACGCCGAGGCTCCGATGGCCGGACACAGTCAGTTCAAGAACATCATGCACCGCAAGGGCGCGCAGGACGCCAAGCGGTCGAAGATCTTCTCCAAGCTCGCGCGCGAGATCACCGTGGCCGCCAAGATGGGCGGCGCTGATCCGAACATGAACGCCCGGCTGCGCCTCGCCATCCAGAACGCGCGCGCCGAGAACATGCCGAAGGACAACGTCGAGCGCGCCATCAAGAAGGCCGCCGGCGCCGACACGGACAACTACGACGAGGTCCGCTACGAGGGCTACGGCCCGGGCGGCGTCGCCGTCATCGTCGAGGCCCTGACCGACAACCGCAACCGCACCGCGTCGGCGGTCCGCTCCTACTTCACCAAGTCGGGCGGTGCGCTCGGCGAGACCGGCTCGGTCGCCTTCATGTTCGATCGGGTCGGCCAGATCACCTGCAAGGCCGATGTCGGAACCGCGGACGCGGTGCTGGAGGCCGCCATCGAGGCCGGCGCCGACGACGTGGAGTCCTCCGACGAGGCGCACGTGATCATCTGCGCCTTCGAGAGCCTGGGCGATGTCGCCAAGGCGCTTGAGGCGGCGCTCGGTCCGGCGGAGAGCGTGAAGAGCGTGTGGCGCCCGAAGACCGGCACCTCCCTCGACGAGGAGAAGGCCCAGTCCCTGATGAAGCTCATCGACACGCTGGAGGACGACGACGACGTCCAGAACGTCTACTCGAATTTCGAGGTGTCGGACGACGTGCTGGCCAAGCTCACGGCGGCCTGAGCGGATACCGCCGGCCCGGTTCGGGCCGTCCGGAAAAGCTAGCCGGTTCCAAGACACCGCTCCACAATGGAAGGCCGACGCCCCCGGTTCGATCCGGCGGCGTCGGCCTTTCCGTTTCCGGCCGTCGGGACCGTTCAGGTCCCGGGCCGTTCACGTCACTGGCGGCTCAGGCCCACGCCGGCGAGGCGGCGGGTGAGGTCCCGGTACGTTTCCGCCAGAGTGCGGATGTCCCGGGAGACGGTCTCGACGGTCTGGAACCGGTTGGCGATGCCGGCGGAGAATTCGGACGGCTGGGTGGAGGACCACTTGGACTTGGGCATCTTTCAACTCCTGACTGGTGGGATGCCTGATAACACCAAAGATACGTAGTTCTTACAGCGTTGGATCACCGGTCAGACTAAAAAACATGACTAATAGTGGTTCTAGCAGAAGCTAAGCGATTGTTAACCGTTGATCGGGATTATTGCGGAGCCGGGGAGTGGCCGAACCGCTCCGTTCGGCTTGCACACGAGCGCCCGAGCCTTCCGCCATGTCTCTTTTGTCCTTCCGCGCGACGACGACGACTACCTCGCCCGCCTCCTTCAGGACCCTAGTTGACACGCTGCCCCTTGCGGTCATGACCTGCCGGCCCACCGATTTCGTCATCGACTACGCCAACCGGGCTTCCGTCGCGATGCTGGAACGGATCCGCCACCTGGTCCCGGTCGACCCGGCCCGGATCGTCGGCACGTCGATCGACGTGTTCCACAAGAACCCCGCCCACCAGCGCGGCCTGCTGGCCGATCCGCGCAACCTGCCGCACAAGGCCACGATCAACCTCGGCGAGGAGATCCTCGAGCTCGACATCCAGGCGATCCGGGACGCGCGCGGCGGCTATCACCGGGCCATGCTCGTCTGGAACATCGTCACCGAGAAGGTGAAGGCGGACAAGGAATCCCGTCGGCTCCTGCAGATGATCGACAAGATGCCGGTCAACGTGATGACGTGCGACCCGAAGACCTTCAAGATCAACTACATCAACAACACCAGCCTGGAGACCCTGCGCCGGATCGAGACCTATCTGCCGATCCGCGCGGACCAGATGCTCGGCGCCTCCATCGACGTGTTCCACAAGCGGCCGGAACACCAGCGCGCGATGGTGGGCGAAGGCAACCGCTCGCTGCCCCACAAGACGGTGATCCAGGTCGGCCCGGAGCACCTGGAGCTGAACGTCTCGCCGATCACCAGCGAGGACGGCCGCTATCTAGGCCCCATGCTCTCCTGGTCGATCGTCACCGACCGGGTGAAGATCGCCGACGACGTCGGCGGCATTGTCCAGACGATGAACGACGTGGCCGACAGCCTGGAAACCGCGTCGGGAGAACTCGGCGCGGTCGCCCGGGACGCCCAGACGAAGTCCGCGGCCGTCTCGGCGGCGTCCGAGGAGATGAGCGCGTCCATCCGGGAGATCAATCTGCGGATGAACGAGACCGCGAAGGTCAGCGAGGACGCGGAACGCGAGGCGAGCGTCTGCACCCAGCGCATGTCCAGCCTGTCGACCACCAGCAGCCGGATCAGCGAGTTCACGGCCATCATCGAGGCGATCGCCGAGCAGACCAAGCTGCTCGCCCTCAACGCCACCATCGAGGCGGCCCGCGCCGGCGAGGCGGGCCGCGGCTTCGCCGTGGTGGCGGCCGAGGTGAAGGCCCTGTCCGAACAGACGGCGCGCGCCACCGAGCAGATCCGCAGCCAGATCGACGCCATCCAGGCCGACACGGCCGCGGCGGTCACCGCCAGCACCACCGTCAGCACGGTGATCGGCCGGATCCGCGAGTTCACCACCGCCGTCGCGGGCGCCATGGAGGAACAGCAGGCCGCCACCCAGGAGGTGGTCTCGCTCATCGGCGGCGTGAACAGCGCCGCCGCCTCCACCATCGACTCGGCCCGGTCCGTCGCCGAGGTGATCGGCCGGGTGCAGGAGGCGAACGCCCTGAACAGCCGGATCAAGGGCTATCTGCAGCGCGACTGACCGGACGCGAAGAGGCCCGCGCGGCGTGCGCGCAGGCCTCTTTCCGTCTCCCGATCTCGGCCCTCTCGGCGTTTCGCCTCTCAGGCGGCCCGGATGGTGCCGAGGAACCGACGCACCTCGGCGGACAGCACGTCCGCCTGGGCGAGCAGCCCATCGGACGACGTCAGCACCTGCCGGGAGGCCTCGGCCGCGTCCCGGGCCGCCCGGGACACGCCGAGGATGTTGGCCGACACCTCCTCGGTTCCCTTGGAGGCCTGGCTCACGTTCTGGGCGATCTCCCGGGTCGCGGCGCTCTGCTGCTCCACCGCGGACGCGATCGCCGAGGAGATCTCGTTGAGCTGGGAGATCACGCCGCTGATCTCCGCGATCGCCGTCACCGTGCCGGTGGTGGACGCCTGGATGTCGTTGATCTGCGACGCGATGGAGGACGTCGCCTTCGCGGTCTGGTCGGCGAGCTGCTTCACCTCCGCGGCCACCACCGCGAAGCCGCGGCCGGCCTCGCCGGCGCGCGCCGCCTCGATCGTGGCGTTGAGGGCCAGCAGGTTGGTCTGCCCCGCGATGGTCGTGATCAGCTCCACCACCTCGCCGATCTTCTGGGCGGCCGACGACAGGGCCCGGATCTGCTGGGCCGTGCGCTCCGCGTCGGCGGTGGCCCGGCCGGCCACCCGGGCTGCCTCGTCCACCTGCCGGCCGATCTCCAGGATCGAGGAGGCGAGCTCCTCGGAGGCGGACGCCACGGTCTGGACGTTCGCCGACGCCTGCTCGGACGCCGCCGCCACCGTGGACGACCGGGCGAGCGCCTGCTCGGAGGTGGTCGACATGGCCTCCGCCGTCCCTTTCAGCCCCGCGGAAGCCTGGCCGATGCCCGTCACAACCGATCCCACCGCCGTCTCGAAGTCGGCGGCGATGCGCTCCAGCATGCGCCGCCGCTCGTTGGCGGCCGCGATCGCGTAGGCCTCCATCAGCACCTCGATGTCGAGCCACGCGGCCCGGGTGAGGCTCAGGAGCAGGTGTTCGTGCCCGGCCACCGCCTTGCCGTTGAGCCCCAGGCGGTTGGCCGGCCGCGTCGCGGAGAGGGTGCGCAGCGCCACGTCGAGCACCGCGTTGTGGCAGAGCACGATGGAATGGGCCGGGATCTTCTTTTCCACGAAGGCCGCCGCGAAGCGCAGGGCCGACGTGACGAACTCCGGGCCGTAGTCGCCCGTCGCGGCCCGCATCCAGTGCTCTCGCCGCGCCTGGTGGATGACCGGCTCCGACAGCGACGCCACGATCTCCGGCCACTCGGCGAAATGCTGCCTGCTCTCCACCAGGATCGTTTCGAGATGGGTCTCGAGCACCGGCCTGAGCGCGCGCAAGGCCGCGATCTCGGCGCCGGACATCTTGAAGGCCCGCAGCTGCCTGGAAACGTCGATCGTGTCCATCGTATCTCCGAATTGATCAAGCGTGCCATACCGTTCCGGCCGCAGAGCCCGAACGCGCACGGCCGGCGCACCCTCGAGCCGAACGGGCCGGGCGCTTAAAAAATATGCAGGTTTCGGTGTTGAATGGCCGTATCTGCGGATCTTTTTCGGAGCTGTCAAAACAGCTTCAAGGCCCGCTTTTTCGGTCAGCGAACACCGACGCTCCGGTCCGGCTGAGCGGTTTTGTGCTTTCGCCCCCGGCGCCGTCCAACTCGGCAACCTATAGTCGCGTGCCGGCTCCATACATAGCGGCGAAGGATCGTCCGGCCGACCTTCCGCGTCTCGACCTGAACGGAAGTCCGGCCCGCGCGCCGTTTCTTGCGATCGTCTTCACGCGGCCTTCACTCTGGCGAGGCCGGATCCGCCGCGGCGAGGTAGACGGCCAGCGCGCCGCCGAGGTCCGCCCCGAAGGTCACGCCCCGGCGCGACAGCGCCCGCGCGACCGCGGACCACGCCGCCTCGCCGATCGCCCCGGAGCCGTCCGCCTCGGCCCGTCGCACCGTGGAGAGGGACACCTCGGCCGCGGTCGCCAGGTCGCCGAGCGACCAGTTCAGGAAGGCCCGCGCCGCGCGCAACTGGTGCCCCGGCACCGTCGCCGGGGGCGGCCTGTCGGCGCCCTGCAGGTCGTCCGCCCCGCAGGCGCCGAACCACCAGGCGACCGCGCCATCGCTCGTCCGCAGAGGCAGCGCCCTGGAATGGACCCGCGCATAGGTCCCGTCCGGGCGGCGCAGCCGGTAGCGGGCCTGGTACCGCTCGCCGCCGCTCACCGCCTCGCGCCAGGCGGCGCGGACGGTATCCCGGTCCTCCGGGTGCACCGCCTCCAGCCGCCCCCAGCCGGACACGTCCGCGGACGACTGAGCCGTCTTCCGCCGCCACGCCGCCGTGTCGACGGCGGACCCGTCCGGCCCGGCCGTCCAGAGTTCCACCTCGAGGAGCCGCGCCAGGAGGTCGAGCCGCCGGTTGGTCGCCTCCAGGGTGGCGCGCGCCTCCTCCTCCTCGGTGATGTCGCGCACGAGGCCGGTCATCAGCACCGCGTCCCCGTCGCGCGAATGGATCATCTCGACCCGGCTCGCCACGTGGCGCAGGCACCCGTCGCGCCGCAGGATCCGGAACGCCCGGCGCGTCAGCTTGCCGTCGGTGACGATCTGCGAGGGCTCGGGAAAGGCCAGCCGG
Organism: Chthonobacter rhizosphaerae; assembly: GCF_013839525.1. Taxonomy (GTDB): domain Bacteria; phylum Pseudomonadota; class Alphaproteobacteria; order Rhizobiales; family Pleomorphomonadaceae; genus Chthonobacter; species Chthonobacter rhizosphaerae. The sequence goes on along the minus strand of NZ_JACDIS010000005.1, from coordinate 228,510 downwards.
TCGTCCGGGTGGATCATGGACCGAAACAGGTCGAGCGACACGGTTTCCGATGGGTCCACGCCGAGGATCCTGTAGAGGCCGGCCGACCACGTCAGGCTGTTCAGGGCGAGGTCCCAGGACCAGATCCCCAGACGGCCGTCCTCCTCCACGATCCTCAGGAGTTCATACGAGGACATCTTCCGAATCGAACCCACCTCGAGCCTCCCGGCCGAACCATCGGGCGACGGTCTTACAAGTCAGCCGGGGCGCTTGCCACCGTATGTGAATTGCATGTGTGAGTGGTCCATATGCTTTTTCTTGTAATGTTCACCGCACGTTGCGCCTGAACGGCGGCCTGGACGCGTGCGGGCGCGCCCGCCCCGGCCGTCGCCGCCTCACCACACCGGCAGCCCGGCGAGCCCGGCCCCGGCGATCAGCCCGTATGCGACGAGCCGGTAGGTCCGCTCGCTGGTGCGTCCGAACAGGCTGCCGCCGAGCGTCATGCCGGCCGCGAACACCGGCGCCATCCAGAGCACCTTCAGCCACACGGCGCCGTCGATCAGCCCGGCCATGAGGTAGGTCGCGAGGGTCGCGGCCGTGCCGATCGCGAAGAACAGCATGGCCGAGGCCCGGATCGTCTCCGGCGGGATCGCCCGGCCGAGCCAGAAGAGGATCAGCGGCGGGCCGCCGATCTGGGCGAGGCCGTTGAGGAAGCCCGACGCCGCTCCGACGCCCACGGCCGTGCCGGGCCCGGCGGTGGTCGGGACCTTGACGCCGGCGGCGATCAGCGCCACGCCGCCGAGCACCGCCAGCGAGATGGCCCAGCGCACCGTCTCGGTCGGGGCGGCCACCAGCGCCCACGCGCCCACCGGCGTCATCAGGCAGGCGCCCGCCGCGAGGGGCACCACCTCGCGCACGTTCGCCTTCGGCAGGAGGCGGATCACGAACGGCAGGGCGGCCGGGATGTCGAACAGCAGGATGGTGGCCGCCGCCGTCTTCGGGCCGAACAGGGCGGAGGCGACCGGCACGTAGATGAGCCCCGCCCCGAAGCCGGAGAAGCCGCGCACGAGGCCGGCGACGAACACCACCGCGAGCGCGACGGGCATGGCGCCCTGAAGGGGCACGGCGAGGAAGTCGGCGAACATGGGGCGGGTCCGGGCGCGGGCGGGAGACGGCCGCGCCACGCGCACCCTCTTCGGGACCCGCGCGCGGCCGTCGTCCCTCATCTCTAGCCGAGAACGTCCCGGATTCCGATGGACGTCTCGCCACTCGCCCGCCTTCGGGCGACACGCCGCGCGGCCGGCTGTACGAATCGGGAACGCCGGACTACACCTCGCTCATGAGCACCTTCGGCCGCATCGGCACCGTCACCCGCATCATCGGCATCGACCCGGGCCTGCGCCGCACCGGCTGGGGCGTCATCGACATCGCCGGCAACTCCCTCTCCTTCGTGGCCTCCGGGACGGTCACGTCGGACGGCGACGACGACCTCGCCCGCCGGCTCGTCTCGCTCCACGACGGCCTGGACAAGGTGCTGGAGACGTTCCACCCGGACGAGGCGGCCGTGGAGCAGACCTTCGTCAACAAGGACGCGGGCGCCACCCTGAAGCTCGGCCAGGCGCGCGGCATCGCCCTCCTCGTCCCGGCCCGCCGGGGCCTTGCCGTCGCCGAATACGCGCCGAACGCCGTCAAGAAGGCGGTGGTCGGCGCCGGCCACGCGGAAAAGCAGCAGATCCGCCTCATGGTGACCGTCCTGATGCCCAAGGCCGAGTTCAAGACCGACGACGCCGCGGACGCGCTTGCGATCGCCATCACCCATGCCCATCATCGCGGCTCGGCGACGGCTCGGCTCGCCCGCGCCGCCCTCGCCTGACGCGACGCCGCCGACGACGACCCACCCCGCTCCGCCACCTGCCAGACACACGAGACCGGTACCGCCATGATCGGCAAGCTGAAGGGGGTCGTCGACAGCGTCGGCGAGGACTACCTGATCCTCGACGTGCACGGCGTCGGCTACCAGGTCTTCTGTTCCGCCCGCACCCTGCAGCGCCAGGGCCGCGTGGGCGAGGCGCTCGTCCTCCACATCGAGACCTTCCTGCGCGAGGACATGATCCGCCTCTACGGCTTCGTCAGCGAGACCGAGCGGGAGTGGTTCCGCCTCCTCAACACCGTCCAGGGCGTCGGCGCCAAGGTGGCCCTGTCGGTCCTTTCCGTGCTCGATCCCGGCGGCCTCGCCACCGCCATCGCGATGCGCGATCTCACCGCCCTCTCCCGTGCGCCCGGCGTCGGAAAGCGGGTCGCCGAGCGCATCGCCACCGAGCTGAAGGACAAGGCGCCGGCCTTCGCGGACGCTGACCCCGCCGTCCTGCGCACCGCCGTGGACGTCGCCGAGGCCCGCGCCTCGGGCCCGGTGACGGAGGCCGTGTCCGCCCTCGTCAACCTCGGCTACGCCCAGCTCCAGGCCGCCGCGGCCGTCACCGCCGCGGCAAGGACCGCCGGCGAGGAGGCCACAACCGAAAAGCTCATCCGGCTCGGCCTCAAGGAACTCGCCCGCTGATGCCGCGCCGGTCCGGGTCGAACCCGCCGCCGCCCTGGCAGTTCGGTCAGGGTGCGGCCGGCTTCGCTTCGCGCTAGACAGGCTGCGACGCGAGCGCGCACCCCGGGAGATCCGCATGGGCTTGTTCAGGGGACTGATGGTCCCGATTTCCTTCGTGCTCTTCCTCGCCGTGTTCGGCGCCACGGCCGTCGCGGTCATCGCCGCCGGGCCGATCTCCGGCGGCCTCGCGCCCGCCGACCTGCCGACGCTCCTGCCCGCCGGCCAGGGCGCACCGAATCCCTTCTTCATCGCCGCCGCCCTCGCGCTCGTGGCGGATCTCTTCATCGGCATGATCGCCATGCTGATCTCCGAGCGCGTCCACACGGTCGGCGGCTTCCTCGGCAAGGTGCTGAAGACCACCCTCTGGTTCGCGGTCATCTTTGCCGGCGGCCTTGCCGTCTACCTCAACGGCCTGCCGGGCGAGGGCCTGCCGAAGTGGCTGCCCGCTCTCCTTCTCGCCGGCGGCCTCGTCGCCGGCGCCATCGTGGCGTCCATCCTCCTCGGCCTGCCCTTCCTCTGGTGGGTGAGCGAGCGCCCGCCCCGGAAGCGCCGCCGCCGGGCGCCCCCTCCCCCGCCGGTCGAGGTGGTCATCGAGGCGGAGCCGGACGCCGCCGCGCCGGGCGTCTACGCGCCGACCGCCCACACCGCCGCGCGCGCGCCAGAGCCGGCCGCCCACCCCGCCGAGCGCACCCTGGAGCCGGCCAGCGACGATCCGCGCCATCATCCCGCCGCGCCAGCCGCCGCACCGGCCGATGGCCGCGCGACGCCGCTCTCGCCCGCCGGCGCGCCGCCTCCCCCGGCGGTCTGAGCCTCAGCGGCGGCCGGTGACGACCGGCGCGATCGCCGACCAGATCTCCTCGCGGATGTCGTGGCTGTCGGGCGTCAACCGTGTCAGTTCCCGGCTGAAGAGGCCCGGCGACAGGCTGGCGAGCGGCAGCACGCTCACGGCACCGCGGGCGTACATCATGGCCACCGCCTCGTCGTTCATGGACGCCTCCACCCTGTCGGGCTTGAGGGCGATCACCGGCCGGCGCGCCGTCACCGCCTCGGTGATCATGGAGAGGCTGTCCTCCGTCACCACGATGGCGTCGAGCGCGAACAGCGCGTTGGCCGACCCCGCCCCCGCCGACCGGTAGTCGATGAAGCTATCCAGCACACCGCGGGCCGCCTGGCCGGCGAAAAGGTCCGCCACCTCTGTCGGCGTCCGCCGCGACGTCGACACGCTCCAGCGGATCCCGAGGGCCGCCGCGCTCTCCTCCACGAAGCGCACCACCGCCCGCCACTCGTCGGCCCGGAACGTGTGGCCGTGCGACTTGCCCCCGAGGAGGAGCGCGATCCGCGCGCCCTTCAGGTCGGCCTCGGTCTTCAGCGGCTTCGGCGTCGGCAGGGCGTCCGGGTCGATCATGCAGGGGATCGGCGAATAGGTGCTCCGCGGCTCCGCCGCATAGCGCGGGAACGGCACCAGCATCAGCCGGAAGTCCGCGCGGTCGTAGCCGGTGGCGCGGCCCGTGTAGACGAGATCCGCGCCGAAATGCCGGGCGAGGAAGATGCCCGCCGCGATCGTCGGCCGCCCGGACGCCAGGATCACGTCCGGCTTCGCCACCGCCGACACGTCCACCCCGTAGAGCCGCTCCAGCCAGACCGCCGGGTCCTTGCCGAACCAGCGCAGCGCCGCCCGGCGCACGAACGAATGGGCCAGCCGCCGCGGCTTCACCGGCAGCCGGTCGATCTCCGCCGGCACGCGGGCGGCGATCAGGCGCGCGAGGCCCTCCGTCTGGTGGAAGTGGCCGGGCTTGCGGTCGCGGACGATGAGAAGGCGCAACGAGCGGGTCCTGGTGTGACGACGTTCTGGCGCGTCGGCGCGTGGCCCGACGCATGCAACTCCGATATATCGTGAACCAACTGATTTGTTTCGATCAAAGTGACCGGCCCGCGCGGGCCGCCGAAAGCCTCATGAAGATCGCTCTCGTCCACACCACGTCCGACATCGGCCACCACGGCTGCACCCTGGTGAATCGTCGGATCGAGGCCCTCGCGGCTGCAGCCGGCCTGGAGATCGTCCGTCGCCTGCCGCTCTTCTTCGACGATGCGGCCGCGGACTGGCGGGGCATCGACGCGATCGTGCTCAACGGCGAGGGCTCGCTCCACCACGACCGCAAGCCCGCGCGCCGGATCGCGGACCTCGGCCGACGCTTCGCGGACATCGGCCTCCCGGCCCATCTCGTCAACACGATCTACGAGGGGAACGGCCCGGAGGTGGCGGAGGGCGTCGCCCGGTTCCGGTCCGTCACGGCCCGGGACGGCGCCAGCGCCGCCAGCCTCCGGGCCGCCGGCATCGAGGCCGGCATGGTGCCGGATCTGTCGCTCACCTGGGAGCCGGGGCCGGAGCTCGCCCCGCGCGGCACGCGCGTGGTGATCGGCGACAGCGTCCACCGGGACGTCTCCGCGGACCTCTGGCGCTACGCCAACAGCATCCAAGCCCCTTTCTTCTCGATGATGACCGTGCCGCCGGTGCTCGTCGACTATCCGGACCGCAACCGCCGGCACCGGCTGCGCTACGTCTGGCGGCGCGCCTCCACGGCGCTCCTGCCCGGTGGAGCCCGCCGCGCCCGCACCTGGGCGCAGTTCCCGACCTTCGAGCGCTACGTCCGCTTCCTCGCCGACAAGGCCGCGCTCGTGGTCACGGGCCGCTTCCACCAGCTCTGCATCGGCCTCGACATGGAGATCCCGGTGGTGGCCGTCTCGTCCAACACGCGCAAGCTGGAAAGCCTGTCCGCCGACGCGGGCGTGGAGGGCCGCGTGGTCGCGGATGTCGCCGCCGCCCGCGCGCTCGTCGCGGAGAAGGGCCTCGACGGCCTCGCCTACACGCCGGACGAGATCCGGCGCCTTCGCGCCTTCAGGGCCGACGCCCGCCAAAAGGCCGCCGCCCTGTTCGCCGCCATCGCCAGCGGCTGATCAGTTCAGGCGAGCACGTCGCAGACCCTGGCGACCTCCGTCCAGGCGCCGTCCACGTGCGGCTTCACCAGGATCGGCAGGCGCCAGCGCTCGAAGGACGCGAAGCTCTCCAGGTCCACCGTGATCTCCCGGTCGGTCCAGGTGAGCGGCACCCGCTCCACCTTCACGGTCCCGAAGTCGATGGCGACGCGCCCCACCTCCGGCCCGAAGCCCGGGTTCTTCAGCCGGATCACGTCCCGACGGTGGAAGCTGTCGTAGACCCGCTCGCCGATCCCGCCCGCCTTCGACGCCACCGTGCGGCGGAAGTCCTCGTAGCGGGCGTCGAGCTCGGCCGGAATGTCCACCGTCCGCCGGGCCGACCAGTCGATCGGCGCGGGCGGCGGCGCGTCCTTGCCGAAGTAGCGCACCGGCACGAACCGGTCGAAACCGGAAAACCTGTGCCGGTTGCGCTCCTGGTTGCGCACCAGCACCTGCACGGGCGTGCGGAAGCCCACGCACGGCAGCGCCGTGTGCAGGCGCTTGGTCACCACGAACTCCGCATGCCGCAGGAGGTCGCAGGTGCGGGCGATCTGGACGGCCCGGGCCAGCGGATCGTCCGGGATCAGCGGCGCCATCTGGTTGGAGATCCGCACGGCCCGCTCGCGCAGGTCCGCCGGGATCTCCGGTTCGATCTCCGGGTTCACGTCCACGAAGTAGACGCCCGACCGCTCCTCCTTCGGCACCGTCCTCAGGAACCGCCCCATGCGCAGGGTCAGGCAGCCGGCGAAATGGCCGTCGACGCCGATCCGCTTCAGCCGGTCCACCGAGTTGGCGTCGCGGCAGCCGATCGGCTGGTGCTTCTTCAGGTAGCGGGGCCAGAAGCCCCGCTTCATGTCCTCGCGGCCGTAGCAGAAGCCGCTGAAAATGGGGTCGATGGCGTCAGACGGCGCCAGGATGCGCTGCTGGGTGAACCAGGCGTTCATCACCACCAGGTGGCGCTCCGGCAGCCGCAGCTGCGCCAGCCGGTCGCGGTCCACCAGCCGGTCCACGTGGGGCAGGTTGAACGCCACGGCGAGCGACTGGAGATCGTCCCCGAGATTGGTGCTGGTGTAGCTGATCAGGCCGATCTTCATGCTGTCCTCGTCGGCGGACCGCGTGGTGCGGCGGCGGCGGAGCGCCCCGGGCGGGCCGTCGCGGTTCTCTCCGATCGGGCCGGCGCTGACAACATCCTTTTTCGAGCATGTCCGCCGTCCGCCCGGGCTCGTCGGGCGGACGCCGCGTCCCCGCCCTTCCCTTCGCCGCTCGATCCGTGCAAAACGAAAGGCGAACGCCCGTGGGCGTCGGCCGGTCCGAATCGCCCACCTCCCAGACCGCGGACACACGATGACAACGCCCAAGCGCCTGGTGACGGGCGAAAAGCGCGACGAGGACCTGGACCAGTCGATCCGCCCGTCGGCCCTTGCCGATTTCGTCGGGCAGAAGCCCGCGCGCGCCAACCTCCAGGTGTTCATCGACGCCGCCAAGGCGCGCGGCGAGGCGCTCGACCACGTGCTCTTCGTCGGCCCGCCCGGCCTCGGCAAGACCACCCTCGCGCAGATCGTCTCCCGCGAGCTCGGCGTCAACTTCCGCGCCACGTCCGGCCCGGTGATCGCCAAGGCCGGAGACCTCGCCGCCCTCCTGACCAACCTGGAGGAGCGCGACGTCCTCTTCATCGACGAGATCCACCGCATGTCCCCGGCCGTGGAGGAGATCCTCTACCCGGCCATGGAGGACTACCAGCTCGACCTCATCATCGGCGAAGGCCCCGCCGCCCGGTCGGTGCGCATCGATCTCGCCAAGTTCACCCTCGTCGGCGCCACCACCCGCCTCGGCCTCCTGACGACGCCGCTCCGCGACCGGTTCGGCATCCCGATCCGCTTGGAATTCTACACCACCGAGGAGCTCGAGCTGATCGTGCGCCGCGGCGCGCGCATCTTCGGCATCGGCATGACGGAGGACGGCGCCACGGAGATCGCCCGCCGCTCGCGCGGCACGCCGCGCATCGCCGGCCGGCTCCTGCGCCGCGTGCGCGACTTCGCCATCGTGGCCGGCGCCGACAAGGTGGACCGGCGCGTCGCCGACGAGGCCCTCACGCGGCTGGACGTGGACCCGATCGGCCTCGACGCTCTCGACCTCCGCTACCTCAACACCATCGCGCTCTCGTTCGGCGGCGGCCCGGTCGGCATCGAGACCATCGCGGCCGCCATCGCGGAGCCCCGCGACGCCATCGAGGACATCGTGGAGCCCTACCTGATCCAGAAGGGCTTCGTGCAGCGCACCCCGCGCGGCCGCGTCCTCACCCCCCACGCCTTCCGCCACCTGGGCCTCGCGGTCCCGAGCGGCCCGGAGCCACCGCAGCTGGGCCTCCTGTTCGGCGACGACTAGAGCGCTGTCCGACCTGACGGTAACGTCAGGTCGACAAGAAATCGCTCCAGATTCAATAAGCTGGAGCATTCTCCCGGCGATCAGGTCGTGCAACTTGATCGGAGAAGGCCCTCGACCGTCCTTCGGGACGCGGCTTGCACCGCCACCCGGGCCCGTCTATCCGTGCCGCCATGAGCAGCGCCCCGACGAGCCGTACAGCCCCCCACACCCACACCGTCCGCGTCTACTGGGAAGACACCGACGCCGGTGGCATCGTCTACCACGCGTCTCACATCCGATTCTTCGAACGCGGGCGCACCGAACTCCTGCGCTCGCTCGGCGTGCGCCAGTCCGCCACCGCCGACCGGTCGGCCGACGACGCCCTCCTGTTCACCGTCCGGCGCATGGAAGTCGACTACCTGAAGCCCGCCGTCCTGGACGACCTCCTCACCGTGGAAACGTCGGTGAAGGACCTCGGCGGCTCCCGCGTCACGCTCCTGCAGCGGCTCGTCCGGGGCGACGACCTCGTCGCCGAGGCGGTGGTCGTCGTGGTGGCGGTCGGCGGGGTCGGCCGGCCCAAGCGCATCCCGCCGGAGCTCAGATCCCGATTCGTCGCGATGCAATAACGCTTCCTTAACCTTGACGAACCATGACTGGATCGTCCGCTGAGGCGGCAGTCCATGTTTTGACAAAATTTCCAGGCAAGCCCGGCGTGTGCCGTGGATGCGTCTCGGTCCGGGGGCCAATCGGACGACGTCGAGGACACGGCGCCCATCGTGCAGTGCAGCAAGGGCCTGGATCCCGGACGACCGGACCGCCGGCCGGCGAACACCCGCCGGGTCCGGGCCGGACGTCGGACGTGGACGCCGCGCCCAGACGGCGAGGAGCCGGGCGGCTCCGGACGATTTCTTCAAGAAGGTTTTGACGAGACCCCATGAACCCGGCCGAACTCACCCAGGCGGCGCTCGCCGCTCCCGCCCCCGACATGACGCTGATCGGCCTGTTCCTGCAGGCCCACCTCGTCGTGAAGCTGGTGATGCTGGGCCTTCTCGGCGCCTCCGTCTGGTGCTGGGCCATCATCGTCGACAAGGTCGTCCTGTTCTCCCGGATGACCAAGTCCATGGATCGGTTCGAGAAGATCTTCTGGTCCGGCCAGTCGCTGGAGGATCTCTACCGCTCCCTCCTGAACCGTCAGAACCACGGCCTCTCGGCGGTCTTCGTCGCCGCCATGCGCGAATGGAAGCGCAGCCACGAGGCCGGCCGCACCTCCTTCCTCGGCCTCACCGACCGGATCGAGAAGGTCATCGACGTGACCATCGCGCGCGAGATGGAGCGGTTCGAGGGCCGGCTCCTGGTGCTCGCCACCGTGGGCTCCGCCGGTCCCTTCATCGGCCTCTTCGGCACGGTCTGGGGCATCATGACGTCCTTCCAGGCCATCGCGGCCTCCAAGAACACCAATCTCGCGGTGGTGGCGCCCGGCATCGCGGAGGCGCTGTTCGCCACCGCCATCGGCCTTGCGGCCGCCATCCCGGCGGTGCTCGCCTACAACAAGTTCACCGCCGACGCCGCCAAGCTCGGCGCCCGGATGGAGGGCTTCGCGGACGAGTTCTCCGCCATCCTGTCCCGCCAGATCGACGATCGGAGCTGACCGATGGGCATGGGCGTAGCGGGCGGAGGCGGTCGGGGCGGACGCCGGCGCGGACGGCGGGGCGGCGGTCGCGCCGTCATGAGCGAGATCAACGTCACGCCCTTCGTGGACGTGATGCTGGTGCTCCTCATCATCTTCATGGTGGCGGCGCCGCTCCTCACCGTGGGCGTGCCTATCGACCTTCCCGAAACGGCGGCCAAGCCCATGGAGGGCCAGACCGACCCGATCAACATCTCGGTCGACGCGGAGGGCCGCGTCTTCCTCCAGGACACCGAGATCCCCGCCGAGGAGGTGGTCGCCAAGCTCACCGCCATCGCCAAGAACGGCGTCGAGGACCGCATCTACGTGCGCGGCGACCGGAACGCCGACTACGGCACGGTGATGCGCGTCATGGCCCGCATCTCGGCCGCCGGCTTCAAGAAGATCGGCCTCATCACCACGGAAGAGACGGGCGCCCCGGTGCCCGCCAGCTGAAGTTTCCGAGAGTTTCCAGAAGTCCATGCGCGTCGGCCTCACCACGTCCGTCATCGGGCACACGCTTCTTCTCGCCTGGGGGCTCGTCTCGCTCCCGAGCGCGAAGCCGTTCGACGTGCAGGCCCAGGTGGACGCTCTTCCGGTGGACCTCATCCCGCTCTCCGACGTGACCAGGATCTCCGAGGGCAAGAAGACCGCCCCCAAGAAGGAGACCGCGTCCACCGGCAAGGCCAAGCCGCCGACGCCCCGGCCCGAGAGCCAGAAGATCGGCAACGCCAGGACCGACCAGGACGCCCCGGTCACCGAGAAGACCACCGACACCGCCGCCGCGCCCACCAGGCAGGCGGCCGCGCCGACGCCTCCTCCCCCGCCGCCCGCGCCGGAGCGCCCGAAGGCGCCCGAGAAGGCCCCGACGCCGCCCGCCCCGCCGGAACCGGCTCCCGCGCCGGAGCCCGAGCCCGTGAAGACCGAGGCGCCCAAGGAGGCCCCGAAGCCGACCGCCGAGGTGGCCGAGCTTCCCGCCGAGCCGGAGAAGCAGGTCGAGACCCCGCCGGCCCCGACGCCCGCCGTCGCGCCGAAGTCGAAGCCGAAGCCGCCCGCCCCGGTTCAGACCGCCGCGCTCGACCCGAAGCCCGCCCCGCCGTCCAAGGAGACGAAGCGGTCCGAGGAGGTGAAGCCGGTCGACACCAAGGCGCCGCCGAAGGAAGAGAAGACCGAGACCTTCAACCCCGACGACATCAACGCCCTCCTCAACAAGGTGGACCCGTCCGGCGGCGGCTCGCAGGCGTCCACCGAGGAGGCCTCCCTCGGCTCGGAGAAGGCCACCGGCCCGGTCGCCGACATGAGCCAGAGCGAGATCGACGCGCTCCGCTCGGCGGTGGCGGCCTGCTGGAACTATCCGGCGGGCGCGGACGGCGCGGAGAACCTCGTCGTGCGCCTGCGCATCGAGTTCACGCCCGACGGCGACGTCGCCGGCACGCCGGCCATCCTGGAACAGCCCGCCGGGCCGCTCGGCACGGTGGCGGCGGAGGGCGCCGTCCGGGCGGTCCTGCGCTGCGCGCCCTACACCTTCCTGCCGCCGGAGAAGTACGAAGTCTGGCAGGTGGTGAACTTCCGCTTCAACCCCGCCGAAATGTTCTGACGGCACGAAACGGGCGGCGCCGCGCCACAGAAAAGCGCCGATCGAATGTCTTTGGAAGCGCCATGATCACTGGAGAAGTTGGACACATGACGGGAGCACTTCCCATGCGTCGCGGTCTCGTCGAGCGGTTGGTGACCAGCCTCTTGACCCACATGCGGGCCGGCGCCGTCGCCCTCGTCGGGCTTGCCGCCGTGGTGGCGCCCGCCTCGGCGGAACTCAACATCGACATCTCGCAGGGCACCGTCCAGCCCCTGCCGATCGCCATCCCGGACTTCGTGGGCGGCGGCGACACGGCCCAGCTCGGCCGCGACATCGCCGGCGTGGTGTCGGCGGACCTGAAGCGGTCCGGCCTGTTCGCCACCCTGGACCCGGCCTCCTTCGTGGACCGGGCCGTCAACCCGAACGCCCTGCCGAACTTCCAGAACTGGCGCGTCATCAACGCCCAGGCCCTCGTCACCGGCGCCATCACCCGCGCGCCCGACGGCCGCCTGCAGGCGGACTTCCGCCTCTGGGACGTGTTCGCCGGCCAGCAGCTCACCGGCCAGCAGTTCTTCACCACGCCGGAGAACTGGCGCCGGGTCGCCCACATCATCGCGGACGCCATCTACGAGCGTCTCACCGGCGAGAAGGGCTACTTCGACACCCGCATCGTCTTCGTGGACGAGAGCGGCCCGAAGACCAACCGGATCAAGCGCCTCGCCATCATGGACCAGGACGGCGCCAACGTGCGCTACCTGACCAAGGGCCAGGACCTGGTGCTGACGCCGCGCTTCTCGCCGACCACCCAGGAGATCACCTACATGTCGTTCGGCAACGGCGACCCGCGGGTGTTCCTCCTCAACATCGAGACCGGCCAGCGCGAGGTCGTGGGCAACTTCCCCAACATGACCTTCTCGCCCCGCTTCTCGCCGGACGGCCAGCGGGTGGTGATGAGCCTGGAGCAGGGCGGGAACGCCAACATCTACGCCATGGACCTGCGGTCGCGCTCCACCACGCGCCTCACCGACGCGGCGGCCATCGACACCTCCCCGTCCTATTCGCCGGACGGCTCCAGGATCGTGTTCGAGTCCGACCGGGGCGGCAACCAGCAGCTCTACGTGATGAGCGCGGGCGGCGGACCGGCCCAGCGCATCTCCTTCGGCCAGGGCCGCTACTCGACCCCGGTCTGGAGCCCGCGCGGCGACCTCATCGCCTTCACCAAGCAGATGGGCGGCCGCTTCGCCATCGGCGTGATGCGCCCGGACGGCTCCGGCGAGCGCATCCTCACGGAAGGCTACCACAACGAGGGCCCCACCTGGGCGCCGAACGGCCGCGTGATCATGTTCTTCCGCGACGCCGGCGGCCAGTCCGGCGGCCCGCAGCTCTGGTCGGTGGACCTCACCGGCCGCAACGAGCAGCGCATCCCGACGCCGGCCTTCGGGTCGGACCCGGCATGGTCGCCGCTCCTCAACTGACATGGTGAACGAAGCGTCCGGCGGATCCGGGGGGATCCGGCCGCCGGACGTGTGACGGGAAACGACGCTCCGGCGGAAATCCGGCCCCAGACGCTCCGGTTGACGACGGCGATCAACGCCCGGTTAACCTAAGTCGTTTACCAAGGCGGGCATGGACCTCCGGTCGGATGTACAGAGGGTTACCGGGATGACCAGCATCGCATCGAAATCGTACCTCAGCCGCGCGGCCATCGCGTTCGGCCTCGCCCTTCTCGCCAGCGCCTGCGCCAAGAGCCCGAGCGAACTCGACTCCTCGCTCGCCGGCGGAGCCGGTGCCGGCGGCGCCGGCGCCGCGACCCCGGGCAGCGCCCAGGACTTCGTCGTGAACGTCGGCGACCGCGTCTTCTACGAGACCGACTCGTCCTCGCTGACCGCCGACGGCCGCTCCACCCTGGACCGCCAGGCCCAGTGGCTGAGCCTCTATCCGCGCTACACGGTCACCCTGGAAGGCCACGCCGACGAGCGCGGCACCCGCGAGTACAACCTCGCCCTCGGCGCCCGCCGCGCCAAGGCCGCCTACGACTATCTCGTCTCCCGCGGCGTCTCCCCGCAGCGCGTGAAGACCATCTCGTTCGGCAAGGAGCGCCCGGTGGCGCTCTGCAACGAGGACAGCTGCTGGGCCCAGAACCGGCGCGCCGTCACCGTGCTGAACAACGCCGGCAGCTGATCGGACCCGCCGGCGGTCGGCCCGACCGCCCGGCCCCTCGTCGCGGCCCCGCCCGGAGCGATCCGGCGGGGCCGTCGCGTTTTTCGCCCGGCCGTCCCTCTCGGTCCTCCGTCGGCCAAAATTTGGCCGATATGCCGGAGAGCTATGGTAGATCAGGCGGGCCGGGATCGATCCCCGCTCGCCGTGCCGGCACGCGTCGGCCCTTCACCCTCGATGCCCCAAGGAAACAGGCCGAGCTCATGATCATGGACGTCAAAGGCGCGATCGCGCGGCACGGATTGCCCGTCGCCGTCGCGCTTCTCCTCGTGACGGCGACCGCCGGCGGCGCCGCCGCCCAGATGTTCGGGCGCAGCCCGCCGACGCCTCCGGCCGCGATCGGCGGGACCGCGACCGAGGCGCAGTCGTCGGCCATCTACGCCGAGCAGTCCATGCGCATCGACCAGATGCAGGAGCAGATGCGCCAGCTGAACGGTCGCGTCGAGGAGCTGACCTACCAGATCCAGCAGCTCCAGGAGCTCATGCGCCGTCAGCAGGAGGACGCGGAGTTCCGCTTCCAGCAGCTCGAGGGCAACGGCCGCCCGGCCCAGAAGCGCTCGGACGCCGCCACCCCGGCGCCGAGCCGCGACACCGCCGCCGTGCCGACCCAGCCCGGCTTCACCGCGACCCCGCCCGCCACGGCGGACGGCTCGCTGACCGCCGGCGCGCCGCCGGCCGTCCTCGGCACCATCCCGGGCGACGGCAGCATGACGGCGCCCCCGTCCAACAGCGCCCTCGGCGGCCCGCTCGACCTGTCGGCGATCGCCCGCGGCGTGGAGCCGTCGGACACCTTCGGCTCGCCCGGCCTCGGCACTGGCTCGCTCGGAGCCGGCCCGGCGGGCGATCCGACCTTCGGGGCGCCCCAGCCGGGCGCGCTCCCCGGCGTCGCGACCGCGCCTCCGGCGGGCGGCCTCGGCGCCCCCCGGCCCGCGCCCGACGTCGGCACCCGGACCGCCGCGGTCATGCAGCCGACCGATCCGCGCGCGTCCTACGATCAGGCCTACGGCTACATCCTCTCCGGCGACTATCAGATGGCCGAGATGAGCCTGAAGCAGTTCCTCAGCGACAATCCGCGGTCCGAGCTCGCCTCCAGCGCCCAGTTCTGGCTCGGCGAGAGCTATTACGCGCGCGACCGCTTCCGCGAGGCCGCCGACGCCTTCCTGACCACCTATCGCGACTATCCGAAAAGCCCGAAGGCGCCGGAAAGCCTTCTGAAGCTCGGCCTCTCCCTGGAAGGCCTCGGCGAGCGCGACGCCGCCTGCGCCACCTATGGCGAACTCTCCAGGAAATTCCCGTCCGCGCCCGCCGCGCTCCTCGACCGCGCCAGCGCCCAGCGGACCAAGGCCGGCTGCTGACCGTGCCCGCGCCGGACCCTCGCCCGGTCGGCGACGACGAACTCGACGGCCTGTTCCAGGGCCTCGCCGATGTCGGCACCCTCGGGGTGGCCGTTTCCGGCGGCCCGGATTCCACCGCCCTTCTTCATTGCCTGCATCGGTTCGCGGCGCGCCGCGCCCCGCCGCCGCGCCTCGTGGTGCTGACGGTCGACCACGGCCTGCGCCCCGGCTCCGCCGCCGAGGCCGACGCGGTGTGCGCCCTCGCCCGGTCGCTCGGCCACGGGGCCGAACGGCTCGCCTGGGTCCACCACGACGCCCCGCCCGCCTCCGACCTACAGGCCCGCGCCCGCGCCGCCCGCTATCGCCTGCTGGCCGAGGCCGCGGCCGGCGCCGGCTGCGGCGCCGTCGCCCTCGCCCACACCCTCGACGACCAGGCCGAGACGTTCCTGATGCGCCTCGTCCGCGGCTCCGGCGTCTACGGCCTCGCCGGCATGGCGCCGGAGCGCGTGGTGGACGGCATGCGCTTCGTGCGGCCACTCCTCGCCGTCCCCAAGGCCCGGCTCGTCGCCACCTGCCGCGCCGCCGGGCTTGCGTTCGTGGACGATCCCTCCAACGCCGATGCGGACCGGTTCCTGAGGGCGAGGGTCCGGGCGCTCGCGCCCGCGCTCGCCGCCGCCGGCCTCACCGCCGAGGTCCTCGCCGACACCGCCGCCCGCCTCGCCCGCGCGGCCGCCGCGCTCGACCGGGTCACGGCGGATCTGGAGGCCGCCGCCGTGACGGACCACGGCGGGGTCGTCTCGGTGGAGGCCGCGCGCCTTCTCGCCGCCCCCGAGGAGGTCGCGCTCCGCCTCGTGTCGCGCCAGATCCGGCGCATCAGGCCCGGCGACCATCCGCCGCGGCTCGCCCCGCTGGAGGCCTGGTGGGCGCTCGTCGGCGCCGCCGCGCCGGCCGACGCCTGCCGGCGCACCATCGCGGGCGTGGTGCTGGAGCGGCGGGCCGGCCGGATCTGGCTCTACGCGGAGGCCGGCCGGCGCGGCTTTCCGGTGGTGCCGGTTTCCGCTGCCGGCTCCGTGCTCTGGGACGGCCGCATCCGCCTTCAGGTCGCCGGCCCGGTGCCGCCCGGCACCGTGATCCGGGCCGCCCGCGGGGACGAGCGGCGGCCCGATCTGCCGCCCCGGGCGGCCGCCAGCCTGCCCGTCGTGGCCCCGGCCGAGGCCGCGCCAGAGGCTCGGAACGGAAACTCCATTTCAGACTTTCAATAAACCACGACAGAAAAGGCCGACCGCAAAGCGGAAGGTCGGGTTGGCAACGGGGGCTCGGCCCCCTATCTTCAGGCTCGGGACAGGATCATTGGTACAGGATCACCTTCCCGATCGTGTCATTACCCGCGTCGTGCTTCGCGGCGCCAAAGGTCGACGATGAACGCCAATTTCCGCAATTTCGCCCTGTGGGTCATCATCGGGCTCCTGCTCATCGCCCTGTTCCAGCTCTTCCAGAGCCCGGGTCAACGGCCGACCTCCAACGAGATCACCTTCTCGAAATTCCTCCAGGAGGTCGAGCAGGACAACGTCCGTGACGTGACGATCATGGATCAGGCGATCAGCGGTCGCTACGCCAACGGCCAGACGTTCCAGACCTACGCGCCGCAGGGAGCTGACTACATCGCCGCGCTGCGCGACAAGAACGTCCAGATCGCCGCCAAGCCGCAGACCGAGGGCTTCTCCCTCATCGGCACGCTGATCTCGTGGCTGCCGATGATCGTGATCTTCGCGCTCTGGATCTTCTTCATGCGCCAGATGCAGGGCGGCGCGGGCGGCAAGGCCATGGGGTTCGGCAAGTCCAAGGCGAAGCTCCTGACCGAGGCCCACGGCCGCGTCACCTTCGACGACGTCGCCGGCGTCGACGAGGCCAAGGAGGACCTGCAGGAGATCGTCGAGTTCCTCCGCGACCCGCAGAAGTTCCAGCGCCTCGGCGGCCGCATTCCGCGCGGCGTGCTGCTCGTCGGCCCTCCGGGCACCGGCAAGACGCTCATCGCCCGCGCCGTCGCCGGCGAGGCGAACGTGCCCTTCTTCACCATCTCGGGCTCCGACTTCGTGGAGATGTTCGTGGGCGTCGGCGCCAGCCGCGTGCGCGACATGTTTGAGCAGGCCAAGAAGAACGCGCCCTGCATCATCTTCATCGACGAGATCGACGCGGTCGGCCGTCATCGCGGCGCCGGCCTCGGCGGCGGCAACGACGAGCGCGAGCAGACCCTGAACCAGCTGCTCGTCGAGATGGACGGCTTCGAGGCGAACGAAGGCATCATCATCATCGCGGCCACCAACCGTCCGGACGTGCTCGACCCGGCGCTCCTGCGCCCGGGCCGTTTCGACCGGCAGATCGTGGTCCCGAACCCGGACGTCGCCGGCCGCGAGAAGATCCTCAAGGTGCACGTCCGCAAGGTGCCGCTCGCGCCGGACGTGGACCTGAAGATCCTCGCCCGCGGCACCCCCGGCTTCTCGGGCGCCGACCTGATGAACCTCGTCAACGAGGCCGCGCTGCTCGCCGCGCGGCGGTCCAAGCGCCTCGTCACCATGGCGGAGTTCGAGGACGCCAAGGACAAGGTCATGATGGGCGCGGAGCGCCGCACCCTCGTGATGTCGGAGGAGGAGAAGAAGCTGACCGCCTATCACGAGGCCGGTCACGCGCTCGTCGCCCTCCACATGCCGGCGTCGGACCCGATCCACAAGGCCACCATCATCCCCCGCGGCCGCGCCCTCGGCATGGTGATGCGCCTGCCGGAGCGGGACCAGGTGTCGCTGACCCGCGCCAAGTGCAAGGCCGACCTCGCCGTCGCCATGGGCGGCCGCGTCGCCGAGGAACTGATCTTCGGCTACGAGAAGGTCACGTCCGGCGCCTCGGCCGACATCAAGATGGCGACCAACCTTGCCCGCGCCATGGCGACCCAGTTCGGCATGTCGGACCGGCTCGGCCCGCTCCTCTACGGCGACAACCAGGACGAGGTCTTCCTCGGCCACACGGTCGCCCGTCACCAGTCGGTGTCGGACGAGACCCAGTCGATCGTCGACGAGGAGATCAAGGGCTTCGTCAACCAGGGCTACGAGACCGCCAAGCGGGTGCTGACCGACAACATCGACCAGCTGCACGCCATCGCCCAGGGCCTCCTGGAGTACGAGACGCTCAACGGCGAGGAGATCCGCGGCCTGATCAGCGGCAAGTCGCCGATGCGCGACACCTTCGACGACGCGCCGACCTCGCGCACGTCGGCGGTGCCGACCACCCGCCCGAAGCCGAAAGGCGGCGAGGAACCCGACGCCGGCCTGGAGCCCCAGCCCTCCGCCTGAGGCCCGACCCTCCGCCTGGAGCCCAGAGACGAAACCAAGAAGCGCCGGACCAGCGATGGTCCGGCGCTTTCGTTTCGGAATGCCAGTCCCTTCCTGCTTCCGCCGTGCGCAAAGCAACCACGCCGCCACGCCCGAGCCGCCGCACCCCGCTCCCGTCACTCGGCCGCCACTCCCGAGCCGCCGCAACCCGCGCCCGTCACTCAGCCGTCGCTCCCCGCCCCGCTCCACTGCCACTGCCGCGCCCCGCCCCACACCGTCATCCCGGCGAACGCCGGGATCCAACCGCATGCGGCCTTGACCGCTACGCCGGCAGTCTCTCCTCGGACTCCTCGGACCCACTGTCCGAGCCTATCGACACCCCATGCCGCGCTCCCTTTCCGTCGGCTGGATCCCGGCTTCCGCCGGGATGACGGCCAACGTGCGACGACCAACGAGCGACAGCGAGCAAATAACAACGCGCGCACCAAGCCCCCACCACACGCCCCGCTCCAAATCCGTCATCCCGGCGAACGCCGGGATCCAACCGCATGCGGCCTTGACCGCCACGCCGGCAGTCTCTCCTCGGACCCACTGTCCGAGCCTATCGACACCCCGTGCCGCGCTCCCTTTCCGTCGGCAGGATCCCGGCGTCCGCCGGGACGACGGCGTGCGAGCGAGCGACGGCCAACGAGCGACGGCGCGCAAACGCCCGCCCGCCGAGGCTCCTCCCCCGCCCCCTCACGCCTCGGCGAACTGCAGCCGCGCCAGCCGCGCGTAGAGGCCGCCCCTCGCCACCAGCGTCTCGTGGGTGCCTTCCTCCACGATCCGGCCCTCGTCCAGCACGAGGATCCGGTCCGCCCCCACCACCGTCGCCAGGCGGTGCGCGATAACCAGGGTCGTCCGGCCCTTGGCCATCCGGTCCAGCGCGTCCTGAACCAGCCGCTCGCTCTCCGCGTCGAGCGCCGACGTCGCCTCGTCGAGGAGCAGGATGGACGCGTCCCGCAGGATCGCGCGGGCGATGGCGATGCGCTGGCGCTGGCCGCCCGAGATGGTCACGCCCCGCTCGCCGAGGAGCGTGTCGTAGCCCTCCGGCAGGGTGCGGATGAAGCCGTCCGCGTTGGCCGCCAGGGCAGCCTCCTCCACCGCCGCCCGGGGCGCGTGGGGGCGGCCGAACGCGATGTTGTCATAGGCCGAAACGGCGAAGATCACCGGGTCCTGGGCCACCAGGGCCATGCGGTCGCGCACGTCCACCGGGTCGGCGTCGCGGATGTCCACGCCGTCGAGCAGCACGCGCCCGTCCGTCGGGTCGTAGAAGCGCAGGAGAAGCTGCAGCACGGTGCTCTTGCCCGCCCCGGACGGCCCCACGATGGCGACCGTCTCTCCCGGCCGCACCGTGAAATTCACGCC
This sequence comes from Chthonobacter rhizosphaerae, assembly GCF_013839525.1. Classification (GTDB taxonomy): domain Bacteria; phylum Pseudomonadota; class Alphaproteobacteria; order Rhizobiales; family Pleomorphomonadaceae; genus Chthonobacter; species Chthonobacter rhizosphaerae. Next base: position 209,075 of record NZ_JACDIS010000005.1, on the reverse strand, counting down.
GCGGAGCGACGCGATGTCCGGCCGGGTCGGGTAGGAGAAGGACACGCCCTCGAACCGGATCTCGCCCCGGGGCGGGGTCGGCAGGCGCGCGGGCCGCGGCGGCCCCACGATTGCGGGCTCCACGGCGAGGATCTCCATCAGCCGCTCGGTCGCGCCGGCGGCCTGCGAGATCTCGCCCCACACCTGGCTGAGCTCGCCGAGGGCGCCCGCCGCGAACACCGCGTAGAGCACGAACTGGCCAAGCGTCCCCGGCGTCATGGTGCCCGCCAGCACGTCGGTGGCGCCCACCCAGAGCACCGCCACCACGCTGGCGAAGACCAGGAACATGGCCACGAAGGTCAGCACCGCCCGCGACCGCATCTGGCCGCGCGCCGCCTCGAAGGCCCGCTCCACCGCGTGCCGATAGCGGTCGGCCGCCGCCGCCTCGTAGGTGTAGGCCTGCACGGTCCGGACCGCCCCGATCGACTCCTGGGCGTAGGCGCTCGCTTCCGCCAGGGTGTCCTGCGCCGACCGGGACCGCCGCCGAACCGAGCGGCCGAACGCCACCAGCGGCAGCACGATCAACGGAATGGCGCCCAGCACGAACATCGACAGGCGCGGGCTCGTCACCACCATCATGAAGGCCGCGCCCGCGAAGAGCAACAGGTTGCGCAGCGCCACCGAGGCGCTGGAGCCCACGGCCGCGCGGATCTGCGTCGTGTCGGCGGTGAGCCGCGACACCACCTCGCCCGACTGGGCGGTGTCGAAGAAGGCCGGCGACAGGATCATCACGTGCCGGAACACCGCCGCCCGGATGTCGGTGATCACCCGCTCGCCGAGCGTCATCACCAGGTAGTAGCGCAGCGACGAGGCGGCCGCGAGCCACAGCACCACCACGCCGAGCCCGAGGAAGGTCTGGTTGATCCGGTCCCCGTCCGCCGCCGAAAAGCCGTGGTCGATCACGCCCTTCACGGCCACCGGCACCATCAGCGTCGCCGCCGAGGCCGCCACCAGGGCCACCACCGCGCCGGCGAGCCGCCCCCGGTAGCGGAGCGCGAACGGCAGCAGCGCGCGGAGCGGCTTGATGCGGATGCGCCGGCGGTCGTCCGGGGTGGTGCCGTCGTCTGCCCTGTCGCGCGTCGCCACGTGGTGTCGTCCTGTCGCCCGTTGGTTCAAAGCCGCAGGAGATTGCCCCCATCCGCCGACCCCGCGCAACCCTCCGCGCCGCCACGGACGCGCCCCTCGCCCAGCCCGGTCGACCGGAGGCGGCCGCCCACCCCGTCCCGCCTCTCCCCTGCCTTGTGGGTCGGCCGGTCTTCCTGTATAGAGGCCGCCGAACGCGAGCAGTCCAGGGTCGCCACGCTTTCGTCGGCGGCCGTTCCGTCGTGTGCCCGTCGCCCTCTTCCGGGCGGATGGCGCGGGCGGCGCAAGGCCCTGGGACCGCTCTCTCACCGTATTCGGGCCCGCCTCGTCCGGCGCCCGCGTGCCCCGCGGCACGTCAGTCGATGCCCGCGGCACGTCAGTTGATGAAGGAACGACAGCGATGAAGCAGGGCATCCACCCCGACTATCACACCATCAAGGTCGTGATGACGGACGGCACCGAGTTCACCACCCGGTCGTGCTACGGCGCGGAAGGCGAGACGCTGAACCTCGACATCGACCCGAAGTCCCACCCGGCCTGGACCGGCGGCAACCAGCAGCTCCTGGACCGCGGCGGGCGCGTGTCGCGCTTCAACAACAAGTTCGGCAGCCTGTTCGGCAAGTGATCCGAACGGCTTCGGCCGATCCGACGAAACGCGAAAGCCCCGGTCACCCGGGGCTTTTTTCATGGCGGCAGGCGCGGCTGTCGAAAAGGTCGGCCCGGCCGACGGCATCCCGCCGCCGGAGAAAAGCACGGCGTCTCGACGAGCGAGCCACCGCCCGCTCGCCCTCGCGGCCGTCAGTCCCGGCGCGCCCCGAAGGCATCCGCGAGGCGGCCGAGGTCGCGCGCCACCGGGTTGGCGGTCGCGTCCACCACCGGCTTCGGGCCGTACATCGCCTGGTCCAGGTGACGGATCCGCTCCTGCAGCCGGCTCGACCGCTCGATCAGCGAGCGGAGCGCGTCCGGCAGCTCGTCGTAGCCCGCCACGGCCGAGGCGGTCGGCACGCCGTCCAGGCGCACCTTGCGCTTTTCCGAATTGGCCTGTTCGGACGAGATCTCGCCCTCGTTCACCGCCCGCTGCAGCAGCAGCCAGGAGGCGAGCTGCATCAGGCGCGTGGTCAGACGCATGGACTCGGTCGTGTAGAGCAGCGATCCGGCGCGCGGCAGGGTGCGGCTGTCCCGCCGCCCCTCCCCGTCCAGATAGGACGCCGTTTCCTCCACCAGGGTCATGCCCTCGCGGAACAGGTCCCGGAAGGTGTCCGAGTTGGCGAAACGCTCCGCGAACGCGATCGGATGCGGATCGGATGGATCGCTGGAGACGACATACTCACTCATACTCGCCAAGCCTCTCGTCCTCGAAGATCCGCTCGCGAGACCCCGCAAGCGCCGCATCCCCAGGCGTCGTTCCGACCGGACCGGCCAGGAAACCGATCATAGCGCGTTTCGTGCCGTTCCGGGACTCGTTGCGCCCAGGGATATGGCACACAGGCAACGCCCGTGCCACGCCTCCTATTCCGACCATCCGGAAAAGAAAAAAGGGCCGCGACGAGCGCGGCCCGGTGCAGTTGAACAGGGAGGCGTCAAAAAGAGTGACGATGGTCACCCACGATCCAGAAGTCTGGACAAGGCAAGTGTGCGCCGGAGTGGTTAACGGTTAGTTAAGCTAAGACGCATGTTTCGCCGCGATCCCGTTTCGGCACAGTCTTCGCCGCCGTTCGCCGCTTTCAGTGCTGGACGCGACGTTTCCGACTACAGTCGGCGGCAAGAAGACGTGGCATTCGCCGGCTCCTAACGGCGGAACAGGGAGTCCGCCGCCGTCCGGACCGAAGCCTTCGCCCGCATCGCGTTTTCCAGGCGGAGGATCTCCGCCTTGAGCATCTCGATCCGCTCGGCAAGGTCCTCCTCCGACAGCGACGACAGGTCCTGGCCGATCTGGTGGCCGGGTGGCTTCACAGCGCGCTCATCGTCCCACACCATGGCGTCCTCTCCTGACGGTGACGTCTGTCCAAGGTAGGGCGGCGACGGCGGCGGGAAAACAGGCCGGGTGCAGTCTTTGCGCGACGCGCCCCGGCCGCCTCAGAAGGAAATGCCTCCGTGTCCGACATCCCCGCCACCATGACCGCCATCGAGATCACCCGCCCGGGCGGCCCCGAGGTGCTGGCGCCGGCGACCCGCCCGGTGCCGTCGCCCGCCCCGCGCGAGATCCTGGTGAAGGTGGCGGCCGCCGGCGTGAACCGGCCCGACAGCCTGCAGCGCGAGGGCGGCTACCCGCCGCCGCCCGGCGCGTCCGACATCCCGGGCCTGGAGATCGCCGGCACCGTGGTCGCCCGCGGCGACCTCGCCGGCCCGTGGAAGGTCGGCGACCGGGTCACGGCGCTCGTCCCCGGCGGCGGCTACGCCGAATACGCCGTGGTGGACGGCTCCAACGCCCTGCCGCTGCCGGAGGGCTACGACATGGTCAAGGCGGCCGCCCTGCCGGAGACCTTCTTCACGGTCTGGTCCAACGTGTTCGACCGGGCGGGCCTCCTGTCCGGCGAAAGCTTCCTCGTCCACGGCGGCACCAGCGGCATCGGCACCACGGCGATCCAGCTCGCCAAGGCCTTCGGCGCGACGGTCTTCGCCACCGCCGGCAGCGACGAGAAGTGCCGCGTCTGCCGCGAACTCGGGGCGGACCTCGCGGTCAACTACCGGGAGGAGGACTTCGTCGCCGCCGTCAAGCAGGCGACCGGCGGCAAGGGCGTCGACGTCATCCTGGACATGGTCGGCGGCGACTACATCGACCGCAACTACGAGGCCGCCGCCGTGGAGGGCCGCATCGTCCAGATCGCCTTCCTGCGCGGGGCGAAGCAGACGGTGAACTTCAACCGCCTCATGCTGAAGCGCCTCACCCACACCGGCTCCACCCTCCGCGCCCGCGACCCCGCCTTCAAGGCCAAAATCGCCGCCTGCCTGGAGGAAAAGGTCTGGCCCCTCCTCGCCGCCGGCACCGTCGCCCCCGTCATCGACGCCGTCCTCCCCCTCACCGACGCCGCAAAGGCCCACGCCCTCCTCGAAGCCGACCACGTGGGCAAGATCATGCTGACGACGGAGTAGAGCTCCCCGCCGTCACGTTCGCGACGGCGGCCGCCCCAAGAGGTCCCGCCATCGTCCCCCACTCCCTCCCCGCCCCACGCAGAGCCGCCCGCACCATCCCTCCCCTCAGGGGAGGGTCCGGCGAAGCCGGGGGAGGGGTCGTCTTCTCCAGCTGGCGCAGGCTCGCCTCCAACCGCAAGCCCACCCCTCCCCCGAGCGCCCCGTCTTCCCTCTTCCGAAGAATTGCGTGGATCTTCTCAAGTGGATATAAGGACCCACATTCCCCGTCATCGCGAAGCGACTTCGGGCCACCGGCGAGAGCCGGGGGACCACACGAGAAGGATTTGACTTGATGTCGAACGCGCCCCTCATGCCGAAGGCGACGGCCGTGTGGCTGGTCGAGAACACGGCCCTGTCGTTCGATCAGATCGCCGCGTTCTGCAAGCTCCACCCGCTCGAGGTGAAGGCCATCGCGGACGGCGAGTCCGCCCAGGGCATCAAGGGCCTCGACCCGGTGCTCACCGGCCAGCTCACCCGCGACGAGATCCAGCGCGCCGAAAAGAACACGGAGCACCGCCTCAAGCTCGCCGACCCGAAGGTGCGCGTGCCGGAGGCCAAGCGCCGCGGTCCGCGCTACACCCCCGTGTCGCGCCGCCAGGACCGGCCGAACGCCATCCTCTGGCTGGTGCGCAACCATCCGGAGCTAAAGGACGCGCAGATCATGCGCCTGGTCGGCACCACCAAGTCGACCATCGCCCAGATCCGCGACCGCACCCACTGGAATTCCGCCAGCCTCTCCCCGCTCGATCCGGTGACGCTCGGCCTCTGCTCGCAGCTCGAGCTCGACATGGAAGTGGAGAAGGCCGGCAAGGCCTCGCCGGAGAAGGTGCTGGAGCCGGCGCCGTCCCTGCTGCCGGTGGACGAGACCACGTCCGAGGACGCCCTGGCGGGCTTCCGCTCCGGCTCGCGCGCCGACGAGGACGAGGAGCTGGACGCGGACGCGGTGTTCGCCAAGCTGAAGTCCATGACGCGCAAGCCCGAGGACGAGGACGACGACGCCTGACTGGCGCCGCCCTTCCCTCTTCGAGCTGATCGCAGCGGCGGCCGGGGCGACCCGGCCGTTTCCGCATCCGCCCCCTCCCGGCCGGTCTCCCCGGCCTCATCCGCGCCCGGCGCCCCGGTCCCTCCCCGGCGGCCCCGGTCGCCGCCGCGGCCTTATCCGTAGGCCTTCAGGAACACGTCCGCCGCCCGCTCCGCCGCGCGGCGGTTGTCCTCCGCGGTCGGCGTCGGGCTCGCGCCGAACAGGAGCCGCTGGCGCGTGGTGCCGAGGAGGAGGCCCACATAGTGGTCGGCGGCGACGTCCGCGCTCTCCGCCGACAGCCGCCCCGCCTCCACGTGCGGCCGCAGGTGGTCCGCCAGCAGCGCCACGCTCCGCTGCGGTCCGATCTCGTGGTGGACGAGCGCCAGGTCCGGGAACTGCCCCGCCTGGCCGATCAGCAGCCGGTGCAGACGGATCGTCTCCGGCGCGGTGATCTTATCGAGGAGCGCCGATCCGAACCGCACCAGCACGTCCCGGAGCGGCGCGTCCGCCGAAAGCGCCTCGTGCACCGGCCACTTGGTGCTGAGCGCCATCGCCCGGTAGAGACCTTCCTTGCTGCCGAAGTGGCTGTAGATCGTCTGCTTCGAGACGTCCGCCTCGGCGGCGATCCGGTCCACGCTCACCGCGAAGCCGTCCTCCAGGAAGCAGCGCTGGGCCGCCTTCAGGATCGCGTCCCGCTTGGCCTCGCCCCGCCGGCCGGTTTTCGGCTCGTCGTCTTGCATAATCATACTGGACCGTCTAGTTTGATTGTCATCACGTCTCCAACGGGAACAGATAGCATGACGGCCGGATCATTTCGCGCCACCGCAGTGCCGATCGCCGGCGCCACCTTCGCAACCATGCTGGGCTTCGGCATGATGGTGCCGGCCCTGCCGCTGCTCACGGCGGAGAACGGCAAGGGCGCGCTGGCGAGCGGGCTCCTCATGGGCGCCTTCGGCTTCGCGCGGCTTCTCTCCAACGTGCCGGCCGGAGTCCTGGTGGATCGGGTCGGGCTCCGGGCCGCGGCCGGCATCGGCCTCCTGGTCCTTCTCGCCGGATCGCTGCTCGCCATCGCGCCGCTCGGCTTCGCGGTGCTCATGGCGGCGCTCGCCCTCCAGGGCGCCGGCTCCGCCCTCTTCTCCACGGCGGCCATGACGGCACTGATCCTGAAGGCCGGGCCGGACCGGCGCGGCGCGGCCATGTCGTGGTTCCAGAGCTCGCTGCTGCTCGCCTTCGCGGTCGGGCCGCTCGTCGGCGGCTTCCTCACCGGGCCGTTCGGCGCCCACGTGCCCTTCATGGCCCAGGCCATTCTCGCCGTCGCGGCGCTCGCCGTCGTCCGGCTGCTCCCCGCCGCGCCCGCGACGAAGCCGGAGCGCGCGTCCGCCGGGGTCGCGGAGCGCCTCGTCGCGCCCATGCTCCTCGGCGGCGCCGTCATGGGCTGCGCGGCCTTCGTCGCCCGCATCGGCGCCGGCTGGACGGTGATCCCGAACGTCGGCCTCGCCGACCTCGCCCTGTCGCCGGAAACGATCGGCGCCATGGTGGGCATCGGCACGGCGGCCAATCTCGCCGTCATGCCCCTGTCGGCCCTCGGCATCGACCGGTGGGGCGCGGGCCGCACCCTCGCGGCCGCCTCTGCGGCCACCTTCGCGACCCTCGTCCTGATGGCGCTCGCCCCCACCGTGCCGGTGTTCTGGGTCGGCACCGCGCTCCTGATGGCGACCACCGGCACCATGATCCCGGCCGCCGGCGCGGTGGCGCTCCGCGGCGTCGACCGCCGGCACACCGGGCGGGCCATGGGCCTCTTCCGCACCGGCACCGATCTTGGCATGTCGCTCGGCCCCGTGGCCGTGCCGGGCCTCACGGCGGCGCTGATGCTGCCGCCGGCCGCCGGCTTCTCCGTCGCCGCCGGCGCGGTCGCGCTCGCCGCCGTCATCGCCCTCGGGCTCGACGCCGCCCGCCGACGCGCCCCGGACGCCCTTGCCGACCGGGCCGCCTGACGGCGGATCGCCCCGTCCCGCCGTCCTCATGCCGCCGCCGGGCCGTCTCGGCCCGCCGTCCTCATCAAGCCGCCGGGCCCTCTCGGCCCGGCGTCTCCGTCCCGCCTCAGGCCTTGCCGGTCTTCGCCCCCACCGCCGCCCGGATCTCGTCCAGGATGGCCGGGTCGTCGATGGTGGCCGGCATGCGGAAGTCCTCGCCGTCGGCGATCTGCCGCATGGTGCCGCGCAGGATCTTGCCCGATCGCGTCTTCGGCAGCCGGTCCACCGTGATGGCCAGCTTGAAGGCCGCCACCGGGCCGATCCTGTCGCGGACGAGGCCCACCAGCTCCGTCTCGATCTCCGCGTGCGGCCGGGTCACGCCCGCCTTCAGCACCACGAAGCCGCACGGCGCCTGCCCCTTCAGGGCGTCCGCGATGCCGATCACCGCGCACTCGGCCACGTCCGGGTGGCTCGCCAGCACCTCCTCCATGCCACCCGTGGACAGGCGATGGCCCGCGACGTTGATGATGTCGTCGGTCCGGCTCATGATGAACAGATAGCCGTCCTCGTCCATGATGCCGGCGTCCGCCGTCTTGTAGTAGCCGGGGAACTCGGCGAGATAGCTCGACCGGAAGCGCTCGTCCGCGTTCCACAACGTGGGCAGGCAGCCCGGCGGCAGCGGCAGCTTGATGACGATGTTGCCGAGCTTGCCCGCCTCCACCGGATGGCCGGCGTCGTCCAGCACCTCCACGTCGTAGCCCGGCATCGGCACCGTCGGCGATCCGTGCTTCACCGGCAGGAGGCCGAGGCCCACCGGGTTGGCGGCGATCGCCCAACCGGTCTCCGTCTGCCACCAGTGGTCCACCACCGGCACGTTCAGCTTCTCCTCGGCCCACTTCACCGTGTCCGGGTCCGCCCGCTCGCCGGCGAGGAACAGGGTGCGCAGGGACGAGAGGTCGTACTTGCCGATGAAGGCGCCGGTCGGGTCCTCCTTCTTGATCGCCCGGAAGGCGGTCGGCGCGGTGAAGAGCGCCGAGATCCGGTATTCCTCCACCATGCGCCAGAAGGCGCCCGCGTCGGGCGTCCCCACCGGCTTGCCCTCGTAGACCACGGTCGTCGCGCCGATCAGGAGCGGCGCGTAGACGATGTAGGAATGACCCACCACCCAGCCGACGTCGGAGGCCGCCCAGAACACCTCCCCCGGCTTGATGTCGTAGACCGCCCCCATCGACCAGGCGAGCGCCACAATGTGGCCGCCCGTGTCGCGGACCACGCCCTTCGGCTGGCCGGTGGTGCCGGACGTGTATAGGATGTAGGCCGGGTCCGTCGCCTTCACGGGTACGCACGGCACGCGCCGTCCGGCCACCGCCGCCATGGCGGCCGCCAGGTCCAGGTCGCGCCCCGCGTCGAGGCTCGCCGTCAATTGCTCGCGCTGGTGCACCAGCACCGTCTCGGGCTTGTGCGTGGAGAGGCTGATCGCCTCGTCGAGAAGCGGCTTGTAGGCGATGATCCGGTTCGGCTCGATGCCGCACGAGGCCGAGATGATGGCCTTCGGCTTGGCGTCGTCGATGCGGGTGGCGAGCTCGCGCGAGGCGAAGCCGCCGAACACCACCGAGTGGATCGCCCCGATGCGCGCGCAGGCGAGCATCGCCACCAGCGCCTCCGGGATCATCGGCATGTAGACGATCACCCGGTCGCCCGCCGTCACGCCCCGGTCCACGAGCACGGCCGCCACCGCTTCCACCTTGGCGGTCATCTCGCTGTAGGTGAGCACGCGCTTGGTGCCGGTGACCGGGCTGTCGTGGATCACCGCCGCCTGGTCGCCGCGCCCGGCCGCCACGTGCCGGTCCAGGCAGTTCCAGGCGGTGTTGCACACGCCGCCCACGAACCAGCGCCCGTAGACGCCGGCGTTCGGGTCGAACGCCGCCGTCGGCGTCTCGATCCACTCGATCGCGGCCGCGGCCTCGCTCCAGAAGCCGGCCGGATCCCGCTTCCACGCGGCATAGACCTCGCCGTAACGGCTCATCGCGTCTTCCTCCCGCTCCACCGATTTGGGCCGAAATGTCCGCCGCGCCGGCTGTTTTGGCAAGCGACGAGCGATGCCACTTTGGATGCGAGACTTTCGGCGATCCGCGTTTTGTCGTACGCGGGTGTCCCCTCCCGGAGGACGCCTCCCCGCCGATGCTGACCGACCCCTGGTTCTATGCCGCCGCCGTGCCGGCCGTCCTCCTCACCGGCCTGTCGAAGGGCGGCTTCGGGGGGGCGTTCGGCTTCGCCGCCGTCCCGCTCCTCGCGCTCGTCATCTCGCCGGTCCAGGCGGCCGGCCTGATGCTGCCGATCCTGCTCATCATGGATGCGGTGTCGGTCTGGGCCTACCGCAGCACCTTCGATCGCGGCGTGGTGCTCTCGCTCCTGCCGGGCGGCATGGTCGGCACCGCCGTCGGCTGGGCGACCGCCTCCCTGGTGTCGGACGATGCGGTCCGCCTCATCGTCGGCGCCATCGCGCTCGCCTTCCTGATCCGCTACGGCCTGCAGGAGCGCCGCCGCGCCCTGGCGAAGCGCACGCCGGAGGGCGTCCCCCCGATCAGGAAGCCGAACGGCGCGGCCGCCGGCTTCTGGGGCAGCCTCGCCGGCTACACGAGCTTCGTCGCCCACGCCGGCGGCCCGCCGTTCCAGACCTATGTGGTGCCGCTCCGCCTGCCGCCGGTGCTCTACGCCGGCACCTCGGCCATCTACTTCGCCATCCTCAACAGCGTGAAGGTGGTGCCCTACGCGGCCCTCGGCCAGTTCACCGCCGAGACCATGACGGCGGTCGCCATCCTGTCGCCGGCCGCCATCGGGGCCACCCTCGTCGGGGTCCGGCTCGTCCGCCTCATCAACGAGACGGCCTTCTACCGGCTGCTCGCCGTGTCGATCTTCCTGATCGCCATCAAATTGATCATCGACGGCGTCTCGGGTTTGGCGGCAAACTGAAGCGCGGCCGTGGCGGCCTGGACCGGCCGCTCATCTGCCGTTCAGGTTGCCGCGGCTACGGTCCCGGTGAACAACAGGACACGCACGCCCATCATGACCGTCAAGAGCCTCGGGGCGCGGGATCACCGGATCGATTTCATCCGCGGTCTCGCCCTCCTGACCATCTTCATCAACCACGTGCCCGGCAATGTGCTGGAGCCGTTCACGCACAAGAACTTCGGCCTCACCGATTCCGCCGAGCTGTTCGTGGTGCTGGCCGGCATCGCCGCCGCCTTCGCCTATTTCCCGCGCTTCAGCGAGGGTCATCGCCTGCTCGCCAGCCTGAAGGCGGTGAAGCGCGCCGGCACACTCTACGTCGCCCACGTGGCGTCCATCGTCGCCGGCATCGCGGTCTTCGCCTGGGCGGCCGTGCACTTCGGCCGCACGGACCTCCTCGACACCCTCAACATCGCCCCCGTGATGGCGGATCCGGTGCGCGGCCTCGTCGGCCTCGCCGCCATGACGCACCAGATCGGCTACCACAACATCCTGCCGATGTACGTGCTCCTGCTTCTCGCCCTGCCGCTGATGATGCTTCTCGCCTCCCGCGGTCTGGCGCCCCTCCTCGGCGTCTCGGCCATCGTCTACGCGCTCACGCAGATCTACGGCTGGTCGCCGCCCGCCTATCCGGCGGCGGGCCACTGGTTCTTCAATCCCTTCGCCTGGCAGCTCCTGTTCGTCACCGGCTTCTTCGTCGGCGTCCGCCTCATGCAGAAGCGCCCGCCGGTGCCCTATGTGCGCCCGCTCTGGTGGCTCGCCCTCGCCTATCTGGTGGCCGGCTGCGTCTTCCACCGCTGGAACCTCTACGGCTCCATGCCGGACCTGCCCCTACCCGACCGCTTCTACGCCAACGAGAAGCCGTTCGTCGCCATCGGCCGGCTCCTCCACATCCTGTCGCTCCTCTACGTGGTCGGCCACAGCGGGCTGATGGACCTGGTCCGCCGCCTGCCCGCGTCCAACCCGCTCACGGTGGCCGGCCGTCATGCCCTGCCGGTGTTCTGGACCGGCACCCTCCTCTGCATGGTCGGCCAGACCGTGATGGCGGTCTACGCGCCCACGGCGGGGGTCCAGCTGCCGCTCCTCGCGCTCGCGATCGCGATCCAGGCCGGCCTTGCCTACGGGCTCGACTGGATGGCGAGCGCCGAAAAGGCCGCGCGCGCCGGCAAGGCCGCCGGCCGCGCGGAGCCGGGCCTTGCAGCCGGCGTTCCCGCCGCCGCCTGACGGCCGTCCGCCGGCCCGTCGGCCGTCGGTCCGTTCTCCAGGCTCTTTCCAGGCTCTCTCCAGAGCTCCACGCGAAAAGGGCGCCGCGGTTGGCCGCGGCGCCCTTTTCACATGGTAGGATCTCTAGGAAAGATGTCTCAGTGCACCGAAGGTTTCGCGCTCGCCAATCTGACGATCTCATCCTTCAGGTGAAGCTTCCGTCGCTTGAGCTCTTTGAGTTGAATCGCATCGACACTGGGATGCTGCGCCGCTTCTTCGATTTGCCGCTCCAGGGCGGCATGACGACGCTCGAGCTCTGCAATATGCGACTGGATTGACATGTGGGCCTCCTTCCGTTGATCCCATGCCTACGTGACCAGTGTGTCACCAAACCTACATGATGTCGACCGGGAAGGACTGCAAGGGGGCAACTTTCCAAACTTCAAGCCGCCGAAACGGGTAATTTTGTTGCTCGAATTTGAACGGCCGGGTCAGGAATTCCCAAGGGGTCCGCACCGCCCCCGCCCGCGCTCGTCGAAGCCGTTGACGGACGGCAGACGGCACATGAAGTGGCGGCGAAGTTCTGGTATAGGGAAGACGGAATGACGTCATCCGGCCGCAAGGCCCGGCCGGGCGGCGTGCCGTGTTCGCGGGGTTAGGGCGGCGTATGACCGAGCACGATGAGCAGGAAGTCCGAATCGAATTGGCCCGCTTGCGTCAGGAGCATCGCGACTTGGACGCGGCGATCTCGGCCATGGTGGCGCTCGGCACGGGCGACACCATCCAGATCCAGCGCCTGAAGAAGCGCAAGCTGGTGCTGAAGGACCGGATCCAGCACCTGGAAGACCAGATCGTCCCCGACATCATCGCCTGACCGCCGGCCCGGCCGAAGCGCGCCCGCGCGCCGCCTTGCCTCCGGGCCCCGATCCGGCTAACTCCCCCTCCCGAACCTCACGAGAAGGGACCGGTGTCCGCGATGTCCGAGGCCAAACCCGTTGCCATCATCATGGGCAGCCAGTCCGACTGGTCCACCATGAAGCATGCGGCCGTCACCCTGGACGCGCTCGGCATCGCCTACGAGGCCCGCATCGTCTCCGCCCACCGCACGCCGGAGCGCATGGTGGCCTTCGCCAAGGGCGCCCGCGACGCCGGCTTCAAGGTCATCATCGCCGGGGCCGGCGGCGCCGCCCATCTGCCCGGCATGACCGCCTCGCTCACGCCTTTGCCGGTGTTCGGCGTGCCGGTGGAGAGCAAGGCCCTCTCCGGCGAGGACAGCCTCCTCTCCATCGTCCAGATGCCCGGCGGCATTCCGGTCGGAACGCTCGCCATCGGCAAGCCCGGCGCCATCAACGCCGCCCTCCTCGCCGCCGCCGTGCTGGCGCTGTCCGATCCGGATCTCGCCGGCCGGCTCGACGCCTTCCGGTCGGCCCAGACCGCCGCCGTCGCGGAGGTGCCCGTCGATGACGCGTGATCCCCTGAAGCCCGGTTCCGTCATCGGCATCCTCGGCGGCGGCCAGCTCGGCCGCATGGTGGCGCTCGCCGCCGCCCGCCTCGGCTTCCGATGCCACGTCTACTGCCCGGATCCGGCGAGCCCCGCCTTCGAAGTCGCCGCCGTCCACACCATCGCGCCCTACGAGGACGCGGACGCCCTCGCGGTGTTCGCCCGCGAGGTGGACGTCATCACCTACGAGTTCGAGAACGTCCCGGCGGAGACCGCCCGCATCCTGTCGGCCGCCAAGCCCCTCTATCCGGACGCCCGCGCCCTCGCGATCACCCAGGACCGCGTGGCCGAGAAGCGCTTTTTCGCCGGCGCCGGCATCGCGGTCGCGCCCTTCGCGCCCGTGGACGCCGAAGCGGACCTGGAGGCCGCCGTCGCCGTCACCGGCCTGCCGGCCATCCTGAAGACCACCCGGTTCGGCTACGACGGCAAGGGCCAGGCCAAGGTCGCCACCCTCGAGGAGGCCCGCGCCGCCCTCGCGCGCCTCGCCGCCCCCTGCATCCTGGAAGGCCTCGTCCCGTTCGCGCTGGAGGTCTCGGCCATCGTGGTCCGCGGCCGGTCCGGCGACACCGCCGTCTACGAGATCGGCGAGAACCGGCACGAGAACCACATTCTCGCCACCACCACCGTGCCCGCCGCCGTCTCGGCGGACACGCTGACGGCCGCCCGCGACCTCGGCTGCCGCATCGCCGAGGCGCTCGACTACGTGGGCGTCCTCGGCGTGGAGATGTTCGTCGTCCGCGACGGCGCCGGCGAGCGGCTCCTCGTCAACGAGCTCGCGCCGCGGGTCCACAACTCCGGCCACTGGACCGAGGACGGCGCCGTCACCTCCCAGTTCGAGAATCACGTGCGCGCCATTGCGGGCTGGCCGCTCGGGTCGGTGGACCGGCTCGGCGACGTGGAGATGCGCAACCTGATCGGCGCCGAGGCGGACGACTGGTTCGCCATCGTGTCCGATCCCGCCGCCCGCCTGCACCTCTACGGCAAGGCCGAGTCCCGTCCCGGCCGCAAGATGGGCCACGTCAACCGGGTGGTCCGCCGGGGCTGATCGCGCCGGCCGGGGAACCAGACGGACGCTCGGGAATTTGATGGGAGCGATGGTGGACAGGGCGGCCGGCATTTGCTAAAGCACCGTCCACTCGTGCGGTGGTGCCACCGCGGCGGGGGGCTTTCTTGGCTCCTCCTTTCTTGAGTTTCTAGTGTCGCGTCGATGATCATGTCCGCCGGCTGCCTGCGGTGCCGGACCCCGGACCATCGTCGAGGCGCAACCGACAACAGGAAGATCACGCGTGCAGGTACTCGTTCGCGACAACAACGTCGATCAGGCTCTCAAGGCGCTCAAGAAGAAGATGCAGCGCGAGGGCATTTTCCGTGAGATGAAGCTCCGCGGCCATTACGAGAAGCCGTCGGAGAAGAAGGCTCGCGAGAAGGCCGAGGCCGTCCGCCGCGCCCGCAAGCTGGCCCGCAAGCGCGCCCAGCGCGAGGGCCTCGTGCAGGGCAAGCCGACCCGCCGCTGACGACCGGACGAGGGTCCGCGCCGTCCGCGCGGCCACCCTCCATGCGCCCTGGCGCGCCGCCCGTCGGCGCCCATCATCGGCGCGTCCATCCTGACGACCGGATCCGACCAGAGACGACCCCGCCCGGGTCGTCTTTTTCGTTCGGCGCGGCTCCTCTCGTCCAGCGCGGCCGCTGTCTCCGTCAAGGTCCGCGACCGCGGACCACCCGCTCATCGCCCGTTTCGACCTCCCCCACCCACCGCTCCGGGCCATCCGGGGGAGCGCGTCCGCCCTCCCCATCTGTCGCCCCCGCACCACAGCCGGCACCCCACGGCTCTTTGATCGGCGGGTCCGGTGGCGCCCGGCGACCCGTCGCTCTATGGTCGGTTCCCGGCGATTCCCGTCGCGCTGAGGCTGAAGAGGCCCGCTTCTCGCGACGGGCGGCGATCGATCGGTTTGTGAGGGAGATTTGGCATGAAGCCCGCGACCCGTCCCACGAAGCACCGGCTGCGGCTTGCCGGCGCCCTTCTTGCGACCGTTCTCGTCTCGGCCTGCCAGACCAGCGATCCGGCCCCGATCGACCCGACGCCCATCGACCCGAACGCCGGGTCCGAGGCCAACCTGTCCTCGCTCACCGCCGTCATCCAGCAGAACCCGTCCGATCCGACCGCCTACAACATCCGCGGCACCGCCCTCGGGCAGGCGGGCCGGCTCCAGGAGGCGGTGGCCGACTTCGACACCGCCATCCGGCTCAATCCGTCCTTCCATCAGGCCTACGCCAACCGGGCGCTCGTCTACCGTCGCCTGCAGCGCAACCAGCAGGCGCTCAACGACTACAACCAGGCGATCGCCATCAACCCGAACTACGCGGTGGCCTATCTGGGGCGCGGCACGCTCTACCGGCAGGCCGGCCGGCTCGACCAGGCCCTTGCGGACTTCAACACCGCCATCACGCTGAACACCTCGGACGCCCGCGCCTACTACAACCGGGCCCTCATCTACCAGGCCCAGGGCGACCACACGCGCGCCATCGCGGACTTCGACGTGGCCATCGCGCTCGATCCGAACGCGGCCGAGCCCTACAACGCGCGCGGCCAGAGCCACCTCGCCGTCGGCGACAACGCCGATGCCCTCACGGACTTCGCCGCCGCCGTCAACCGCAACAAGCAGTCCGCGCCCTTCTGGACCAACCTCGGCATCGCCCAGGTCCGCACCGGCGACGTCTCCAACGGCCGCAACTCGATCACCCGCGCCACGGTGCTCGATCCGAACTACCGCCCCGCCAAGGACGCCCTGCGCACCACCGGCGTCTGACGCGTCCGTCCCGTCCGCCTCGCCGGCCGGACGCGGCCCGCCTCCCGAGCCGCCCGCGCCCCGCCGGGCCACCCGGGCCCGGCGGCGCGTTTCCGAGACGCCGTTGTCCGTCTTTTTCCGGCCCCTCGGGGCCATCCCGTCGGGCAGCTCTCTCAGGCCGCCAGTTCCTTCACGAACTTGCGCACCTCGCTCTGCAGGGCCGCCGCCTGGGAGGCGAGATCGCCCGACAGCGTCATCATCTGGGCGGAAGCCGCCCCGGTCGATTCCGCAGCCCGGCCCACGTCCGAGATCGTGGACGTCACCTCGCCGGCGCCCCGCGCCGCCCGCTGGGTGTTGACGGCGATCTCCCCCGTCACCACGCCCTGCTGCTCGATGGAGCTGGCGATCGCCGTCGATATGGCGCGGATGTCGTCCACGGTCCCGACGATCTTGTCGATCGAGCCGACCGTCCGGCTGGTGGCGTCCTGGATCTCCTGGATCTTGGCGCCGATCTGCTCGGTGGCTTTCGCGGTCTGGGAGGCGAGCTGCTTCACCTCCTGGGCGACCACCGCGAACCCCTTGCCGAGCTCGCCCGCCCGCGCCGCCTCGATGGTGGCGTTGAGGGCGAGCAGGTTCGTCTGGCCCGAGATGGTGTTGATCAGGTCCACCACCTCGCCGATCTTCACCGCCGCCTTGGCGAGCTGCGTCACGTCCGCCTCGGTCCGCGCCGCCTCGTCGGCCGCCAGGGCGGTGACCGTCGTGGAGCGCGAGACCTGGACGGTGATCTCCCGGATCGACGCCGCCATCTCCTCAGCGGCCTGCGCCACCGTTTCCACGTTGAGGGAGGCCTGCTCCGCCGCGCCGCTCACCGCCTGCGCCTGCCGGGACGTCTCCTCCGCCGTGCCGGCGAGGCCTCGCGCGGCCTGCGACACCTCCTTGGAGGAGCGCGAGAAGGCCTCTGCCAGCGTCTCCATGCGGCCGGCGAACTGTTCGGCCACCTCGGCCCGGCGCAGCTGCTCGTCCCTCGCCGCCTCCTCGGTCCGGCGCTGGGTGGCGCGCGCCGCCTCGGCTTCCACAAGACCGACGCGGAACACCTCCAAGGCCTTCGCCATGGCGCCGATCTCGTCCGTCCGGTCGGCGCCTTCCGCCGCCACCGTCAGGTCGCCCTGCCCCATCCGGGTCATGGCGCCGGCGAGCCGCCGCATCGGCGCGCTGATCTCGCGCAACGTCACCACCGTCGTCAGAGCCACCACGACCGCGAACGCGGTCAGCACGCCCGCGAGCGTCATCGTCATCGCCCGGCCGGACGCCTCGGACTCCGCCGCCGTCCGCCGCTCCATCTCGGCGACCTCGGTGTCCACCAAATGGGCGATGGTGGGCACCATCTCGCGGATGGCGGGCGAGCAGGTCTCGAACAGGGAGAGTTTCGCGGCCCCGGCCTGGTCCGGCCCGGCGCTCGCCAGGCGGATGGTGTCCGCGCAGGCCGCCTCGGCCGTGTCGAACATGGCGAGGATCGGCCGCAGCTGCTCCGAGAGCTCGGGCTTCAGGGCCAGGGCGTTGGCCACCTCCGCCTGGAAGCCCGCCCGCCCGGCCTCGATCTCCGAAAGCGCCATCTCGTCCTCCTCGCCCGGGTCGGCCAGGATCAGCCGGTTGACCGAGCGCACGTAGAAGACGAAATGGCGGTTCGCCCGCGCGAGCGAGAGCGCCGCCATGGCGTCCGACGTCACGAGGGCTGCGAACGCCTCCTTCGCGCTTCGGGTCACGGCTGATGAATAGAACGTCGAGGCCATCGCCACCCCGGCGAGGATTGCCAGCAGGGTGAGCACCTTCCACAAGATGGGCACGTTCCTGAACGACATGGTCACCCCTGCATCCTGAGATCCCGCCTTCGGAGCGCGAGACACTGTGGAATGCTGAGTGGAGATGATTACCCGGAGGTGAAAAACGAGCCCCTCTACCGTAAAAATACACAATGCAGAGTGCTGCGCCTGGGCTGTGGCGAACGGACGGCGCCTCCACCGCGGGCATGGCCCGCGGCGGAGGCCGTCCTGCTCACTCCAGGTTCTTGACGATGCTCTCCACCATCTTCTTGGCGTCGGCGAACAGCATCATGGTGTTGTCGCGGAAGAACAGCTCGTTCTCCACGCCGGCGTAGCCGGACCCCATGCCGCGCTTGATGAACAGCACCGTGCCGGCCTTTTCCACGTCCAGCACCGGCATGCCGTAGATGGGCGACGCCTTGTCGGTCTTCGCCGCCGGGTTGGTGACGTCGTTGGCGCCGATCACGAAGGCCACGTCGGCCTGGGCGAACTCGGAGTTTATGTCTTCGAGTTCGAACACCTCGTCATAGGGCACGTTGGCCTCGGCCAGCAGCACGTTCATGTGGCCCGGCATGCGGCCCGCCACCGGGTGGATGGCGTATTTCACCTCCACGCCCTCGTGCTTCAGCTTGTCGGCCATCTCGCGCAGCGCGTGCTGGGCCTGGGCCACCGCCATGCCGTAGCCCGGCACGATGATCACCTTGGAGGCGTTCTTCATGATGAAGGCCGCGTCCTCGGCCGAGCCCTGCTTCACCGGCCGCTGCTCCACCGCCCCGCCGGCCGCCCCGGCGGTCTCGCCGCCGAAGCCGCCGAGGATGACGGAGATGAAGCTCCGGTTCATGCCCTTGCACATGATGTAGCTGAGGATCGCGCCCGACGAGCCCACCAGCGCGCCGGTGATGATCAGCGCCGTGTTGCCGAGCGTGAAGCCGATGCCCGCCGCCGCCCAGCCGGAATAGCTGTTCAGCATGGAGACGACCACCGGCATGTCGGCGCCGCCGATCGGCACGATGATCAGGCCGCCGAGCACCAGCGACACGATCACGATCAGCCAGAACACCGCGTGGCTCTCGGTCTGGACGAGCACCACGATCAGGATCACCAGCAGCGCCGCCAGCCCGCCGTTCACCCAGTGCCGCATGGGCAGCAGGATCGGCCGGCCGCTCATGCGCCCGTCGAGTTTCAGGAAGGCGATCACCGAGCCCGTGAAGGTGATAGCGCCGATGGCGACGCCGAGGCTCATCTCCACCAGCGCCTGGGCGTGGATCTCGCCCCGCTCGCCGATGCCGAAGGCCGCCGGCGCGTAGAGCGCCGCCGCCGCCACCAGCACCGCCGCGAGGCCGACGAGGCTGTGGAAGGCCGCCACCAGCTGCGGCATGGCCGTCATGGCGATCTTGCGGGCGATGTAGGCGCCGACGCCGCCGCCGATGGCGAGCGCCACCACGATCAGCGCATAGGCGCCGAATGACGGCGGGATCAGGAACAGGGTGGTCAGCACGGCGATGGCCATGCCGGCCATGCCCATGATGTTGCCCCGGCGCGAGGTGACCGGGCTGGAAAGGCCCCGGAGGGCCAGGATGAACAGCACACCCGACACGAGGTAGAGGGTGGCGGCGACGTCTGCGGACATGGGTACGCCTCCCTCAGCTCTTCTTCTTGTACATGGCGAGCATGCGGCTCGTGACGAGGAACCCGCCGAAGATGTTCACGGCGGCGAGCACCACGGCGACGAAGCCGAAGCCGCGCGCCACGCCGGTGCCCGGCTCCATCAGCTCCACGCCGACCGCCAGGAGCGCGCCGACGATGATCACCGACGAGATCGCGTTGGTCACCGCCATCAGCGGCGTGTGGAGGGCCGGCGTCACCGACCAGACCACGTAGTAGCCGACGAAGATCGCCAGCACGAAGATCGAGAGGCGGAACACGAACGGGTCGATGACCCCGCCCGAGGCGGCCGAGACCGCGTGGGCGATGCCGTCCGCGGCGGTGTCGAAGCCGCCGGACGAGTGGATCGCGGCGCTCGCCGCGTTGGCGGCCTCGCGGGCCTCGTTGGCGGCGCGGAGCGCCGCGTCGGCTGCCTGGCGGGCCTGCTCGATGGCCTGTTCGGCGGATTGGGTGTCAGCCATGGAAGAGCCTCCCCGGTCAGCTCTGGAACTGCGGATGGACGACCGCGCCGTCGCGGGTGAGAACCGTCGCCTTGACGAGTTCGTCGTCCCAGTTGATGGCGAGCCGCTTCTCCTTCTTGTCGATCAGCGTCTCCACGAAGGCGAAGAGGTTCTTCGCGTAGAGCTGGGACGCGGTGGCGGCGATCCGGCCGGCGGCGTTGTCGAGGCCGACGATGGTCACGCCGCCCTCCGTCGCCACCGCCTTGCCGGCCGTCGCGCCCTCCACGTTGCCGCCCCGCTCCACCGCGAGGTCGACGAGCACGGAGCCCGGCTTCATGGAGGCCACCATGGCGGCCGACACGAGCTTCGGCGCGGGCCGGCCCGGGATCAGCGCGGTCGTGATGATGATGTCCTGCTTCTTGATGTGCTCGGCCACCAGCGCCGCCTGCTTGGCCTGGTATTCGGCCGACATGGGCTTGGCGTAGCCGGCGGCGGTCTCCGCCTGCCGGAACTCGTCGTCCTCCACCGCCACGAACTTGGCGCCGAGGGATTCCACCTGCTCCTTGGCGGCCGGGCGCACGTCCGTCGCCGTCACCACCGCGCCGAGGCGGCGGGCGGTCGCGATCGCCTGGAGGCCCGCGACGCCGGCGCCCATCACGAACACGCGGGCGGCCGGCACGGTGCCGGCGGCGGTCATCATCATCGGGAAGGCGCGGTCGTAGGCGGCGGCGGCCTCGACCACCGCCTGGTAGCCGGCGAGGTTGGCCTGGGAGGACAGCACGTCCATCACCTGTGCGCGGGTGATGCGCGGCATCAGCTCCATGGCGGTGGCGACGATGCCGGCGTCGGCGAGGCTCTTCAGCGCCTCGCCCTGGCCGTAGGGGTCCATGATGGCCACCACCATGGCGCCGCGCTTCAGGGCGGGCAGTTCGGCGGGGGCCGGCCGGCGGACCTTGAGGACGATGTCGGCGTCCGCCACCGCCTCGGCGGCGGACGGCGCCACGGTGGCGCCCGCGGCCGCGAAGTCGGCGTCGGGCACGCGGGACTTCAGCCCCGCTCCGCTCTCCACGAAGACCGTGGCTCCGAGGCCGACGAAACGTTTGACGGTGTCCGGTGTCGCCGCGACGCGGCTCTCCTCCGGATCGACCTCGCGGGGAACGGCGATCTTCATGCGGGCTCCTCTGTCACGGCTGCACCCCCGCATCCCCGGAAGGCGATGCGGACGTCGATGCGGGCCGGCGGGAACCAGCGTCGCCGAGGCCGACGAACCGCCCGGATGTCGGGCGGCGCCGGCCGCGGGTCAGAGGAGGAAGAGGGCCATCAGGATCAGGATGACGACGACGATCGCGGTGCCGTACTTGGTGAGCGTGATGAAGAGCCCATAGGTCTTCTCGTGCTCGTTGTAGTCCATCGCGCTGTCGTTATCGGCCACGGTCTTTCCTCCCGATCGGGTTGAACCAGATGACAGCGGCTTTACCGCAATCGCCGTGGATCGGCAATGCGGCCCGATGCCCTCGATCGTCCCGTCCCCACCGGAGATATGCTCATTCTGAGTACGTGAACAGCCAATAGTCGGATAGGCTTCGGATATCAAGCGCCAACGCGCCTGCCCGATGGTCCACTTGCATTCTGGACGGAGCCTGCGGCCGCTGCCATCCTGCCCCGGCGGACCCTTCGCGCCGGTCCAGACGTTTGAAAGTCCGCCTCTGTCGCCGGTCGTGGCCGGCCCGTTAAGCTTCGGCGGCTAG
Organism: Chthonobacter rhizosphaerae; assembly: GCF_013839525.1. Lineage (GTDB taxonomy): Bacteria > Pseudomonadota > Alphaproteobacteria > Rhizobiales > Pleomorphomonadaceae > Chthonobacter > Chthonobacter rhizosphaerae. The sequence continues at coordinate 187,655 of NZ_JACDIS010000005.1, read as the reverse complement.
GCTGATGCTCCCCGGGGACGGCGATTCGCCCGGGAAGGCGCCGCGGCGGTCGTTCGCCGGGGCCGCGAAGCCGGGCGATCGGCCCGGCCATGGACTTGGGTCGCCGAGGGGAATGGGCATGTCCGACTTCGATCCGGAAGCCGATATCGAGGCCTTGGTCGACAGCTATGCGGCCGGGATCAACGACCACGACGTGGACGCGATCCTCGACTGCTTCCTCTACCCGTCGGTCATCTGGCAGTTCGGCAAGGGCCACGTGTTCGCCGACGCCGAGGAGATGGCCGAGAACGTCAAGGCCGTCCTGAAGCTCTATGACGAGGCCGGCGCCGTCCTCTCCACCCCCACCATCACGGACGTCTCCGTCCACGGCGGGACCGCCCTCGTGACCGTCGAGTGGGACCAGGAGGACGCCGACGGCGAAGCCGTCTTCGACTTCGCCTGCCACTACCACCTCCTCCTCGACGGCCCCGAATGGCGCATCGCCGGAGTCGTCAACATCATGCCGGCGGACGACGACGAGGACGAGGACGAGTAACGGTGGCGAGGACGCGCCCGGTTCATCCGGACCACCCCCGCATTCCACCCGCTCCACACTCTGAGAACGCATGTGCGGTGCGCCTCCGCGAACCATCCATGCGTGGTCCGACACCGCGAACCATGCACGTGTGGTTCGCCTCCGCGAACCATGCGTGGGCGGTTCGCCTCCGCGAAATATGCGTGGGTGATCCGCCTCCGCGAACCATGACGACCTGAATCGAACGCCACCACTTCACCGGCCGCCGTTCACGCCGGCGCCAGCCGTCCGGCACACCCCGCCAGCAGCACCCCCCCGCGCCCTGATCACCCGCCCCACCGTCATGGTCCGGTTCATCCGGACCACCCACGCATTCCACCCGCTCCACACTCGCAGAATGCATGTGCGGTGCGCCTCCGCGAACCATGACGACCCGCATCGAACGCCGCCGCTCCACCGGCCGCCCTTCACGCCGGCGGCAGCCGTCCGGCACACCCCGCCAGCAGCACTCCCCGCGCCCTGATCACCCGCTCCACCGTCATGGTCCGGTTCATCCGGACCACCCACGCATTCCACCCGCTCCACACTCGCAGAATGCATGTGTGGTCCGCCTCCGCGAACCATGACGACCCGCATCGAACGCCGCCGCTCCACCGGCCGCCGATCGCCGGATCGCCACTCACTTAATTCCTGACCTGCTCACACACCCCCTCACCCGGCCAGCCCGGCCCGGGCTAGCGCGCCGGCCTGCTTTTCCGTCAGGGCGGCCAGGGAGAAGTCCTCGATCTGCTCCTCGAACAGGCGGTGGAAGTTCAGTTCCGCGTCGAGGTGGAGGAACACGCCGCCGAGGCCGATGGCGGCGCGGTCCATGAACACGAACTCGCGCGGGATCGTCACCGGCCCCTTCTCCTTCAGCGCCTGGTGCACCCGGAACGCCTGCTCCCGGCCGTACTGGCCGGGGCTCACCCCGTCCGCCACCGTGCGCACCCGGTCGTCGAGGAGCGGGCCGTAGATGAAGCGGGCCCAGATGTTCAGCACCTCGATCAGATCCTTCTTCAGGCCCCGGAAGCCCCAGGTCTCGTAGGCGTGCACGATGCGCTCGCCATCGTGGGTCCTGAGGCCGTGGTAGAGGTCCACCACGCCGCCCACGAAGGCGGGCGGGAAGATGCGGATGCAGCCGTAGTCGAGGAGGTTGATGCCGGCGCCCGTCACCGTCTCGCCGCCCTCCTCACGATCGAAGGCGGTGTAGTTGCCGAGGTGCGGGTCGCCGTGGATGATCCCGACGTGCGCGAACGGGTACCACCAGGCCTGGAACAGCGCCGTGGACAGCCGGTTGCGGGTCGCCTGGTCGGCCTCCTTGTGGTCGAGGAGCCGGCGCCCCTCCAGCCAGTCCAGGGTGATCAGCCGGCGCGTGGAAAGGTCCGCGTGCACCGCCGGCACCCGGACGAGCTCGTCGCCCGAAAGCACCTCGCCGTAGAGCCGGGCGTGCCGGGCCTCGCGGGTGTAGTCCAGCTCCTCCCGGATCCGGTCGGCGATCTCGGTGAAGATCTCGCGCGTGTCCACCGCGGGGCGGAACCGGCGGTGCACCGAGAAGGCGAGATCCAGCTGCTTCAGGTCGGCCTCCACGGCCGACTGCATGTCCGGATACTGCAGCTTCACCGCCACGGGCCGACCGTCCGGCAGCGTCGCCCGGTGCACCTGGCCGAGCGAGGCGGCCGCCGCCGGCAGGCGGTCGAAGCTGCGGAAGCGCTTCTCCCAGTCGAGGCCCAGCTCGGCCGCCATGCGGCGCTTCACGAAGGCGGCGCCCATGGGCGGCGCGTTCGACTGCAGCTGCGACAGCTCCTCGGCATACTCCGGCGGCAGCGCCTCCGGGATGGTGGCCAGCAGCTGCGCCACCTTCATGATCGGCCCCTTCAGGTTGCCGAGCGCCGCCGTCAGCGCGGCCGCCGCGGCCTTGTCGTCGTCCGCGCCGAACAGGCGCTGGCCCGCCATGCGCAGCGCCGCGCCGCCGAGATTGGTCCCGACGCGGCCGTATCGGCTCGCGCGGGCTGTGAAGCGGTTGCGTTCGGTGTCGGGCGGAAGAGCCATGGAGCGTCGCTGCCTTCTGAACCGGAGGTGTCGTTCATGTAGGTCGGGCGCACCGAATGTCACGGGCGAGGGCCGGTTCGGCGGGCGGGCGCGTCGGTCCGGCAAAACCGAAACGCCTCGGCCGGAGCCGCTGCGCGGCGGCATGACATCGGCGAGGGTCCCCAGGCGACGGCCATCCGCTGCGCGATCGATCGACCTCTCCCGTCTGCCAGGCGTCGCCGTCGGCGCGAGCGCCGTCCTACTCCATTCACCTGGAATGCCACCGCAGGTTCATTCGGAGGGCGCGCGGTAAACAATTGTCAAAACTATTGACGTCATAGTTTTCATGTCACATTCGGGAACTTGCGCAGGGTGACCGTGGGCAGGAACAGCTCGTTCAAAGCGAACAGTCACGAACTCCCCGCCCCGGGTGAGATCCGCCTGTCCGTGGCGGGCTGGATCGAACAGTCGTGGCGTCGCGAGGACGGGGGCGATGTGGCCGGGGCGCTCGCCGCCGTGAAAGCCGGCCTGGAGGTCGCCCGGCGCGAGCAGTTGCCCGACCCCCTCCTCGAACTGCTCTGCCAGAAGGCGCGTCTCAAAAGAGTGGGCGGCGATTGGCTCGCCGCGATCGAGATCATCGCGTCGGCCGAACCCCTTGCGAAGCGCTGTTCCGATCAGCGCATCCTCGCCGGCTATTGGTCTCTCTACGCCTACTACGTGTCGGAATTCGGCGAGTTGGAAAAGACCGCCGTGTTCAATCGCCTGGCGTTGGCCTGCGCCAGGAAGGCCGGCAGCGAAGCCTTGTACCTGGCGCAGACGCGCCATGGCCTTTGCCTTCTGGCGACCAACCGCGCCGGAGAGGCGGTCAAGGTCTTCACCGACGCCATCGCGACGCTGCGGCTGCTTCCGCCGGGACCGAACGCCGGATACCGCTGGTGCTATTCCCCGTCCCTCCTCGGCCATGCCCTGACCGAGTTGGCCGCCGAAGCCGCTGCGCGCGACCAACCGATCGAAAGCTGCGCGCTCGCGCGGGCGGATCAGGTCCTGACCGAGGCGCTGAAGCTGGCGCAGGAGTCCGTGCCGGTGCTCCGCTTCGAGGTCCAGGTCAACCTCGGCCGCTGCCGCTCGCTCCGCGGCATCGTGGACGAGACGTGCCGGCGGGCGCTCCTCGACGCCAGCTTCAAAGACCTGGTCTCCTGCTCGAACCTCAGACTGATCAGCGTGATCGCCTGGGCCAGATACGAGGCGGAGATCCGAGGCGACGTGGCGTTCGCCCGCCAGGTTCTCGATCGGGTCATCGAGGTCCGCACCGACCGGTCCCTGCTTCCCTGGCTGCATCATTGGCACGCGGCGTCCGCCGCCGTTCACCGGGTCGAGGGCCGTTTCGACGAAGCCGCCCTCGACCTTGAGACGGCCTACGACGCGGTCCGCGATCTCCGCGCCCACCAGGTCGCCGTCATCCTGGACATGGCCGAACGAGTGTCGGAGGCGGAGGCCAGCCGGCGGCGGGAACGCGCCGCCGCGCTCCGGGCGGCGAGGCTGAGGACGCGCAACGAGGAACTCTCCGCCGAGAAGCAGCGTCTGGCCGAACGCGCCCTCACCGATCCGCTCACCGGCCTCGGCAATCGCCGCCGCCTGGAGCAGGAGGTGGCCCGGATGGAGGCCCGGTCCCTAAGGCGCGAGACCACCGTCGCGATCATCGACATCGATCATTTCAAGTCGATCAACGACCGCTACTCCCACCAGGTCGGCGATCAGGTCATCGCCATGGTGGCGTCCCGGCTTTCGCAATCGGCGCGGCGGAACGACCTTTGCGTCCGCTATGGCGGCGAGGAATTCCTGATCCTGTTCAAGGGCGAGGTCTCCCCGCGCCGGCTCGACAAAGTTCGTCTCGCCGTCCAATCCCTCGACTGGTCTCCCCTGGCACCGGACCTTCGGGTGACGGTCAGCATCGGGGCGGCGCCATGGGAGAGTTCCACGCCGTTCGCGGCCGCCCTGTCGCTTGCCGACAAGCGCCTCTACACGGCGAAATTCCTCGGCCGGAATCGCTGCGTGGTGGAGTGACGCGGGCCGCCGCGCCGTCGCCGATCCGGACAGCAGCCCTTCAGGCCACCGGTTCGGGCTCGGCGATCGCCTGCAGGCGAGCGGCCAGAAGATCCCGGTGGGCGGCCAGCGACTTGTAGGCGAGCTGCGGCCCGTCCAGCTCCAGCAGCTGGGCGCGCAGGCCCGCCGCCAGGCTGCGCCCGTCCGGGTGGCGGGCGAAATCGGCCACCGGATCCACGTGCACCTTGATGGTGAACAGGATGTCGCCGCTGTCCGGCATGCGGGTCAGCGTCTGCCGCTCCACCCGGATGAAGGCCTGGGCGGACGGCGCGTTGAACCAGTCCCGCGGCAGCTGCTTGGATTCCGGATGGTGCAGCTCCGGGTCCGGATAGATGGACCAGTTCAGCCGCCAGACCGGAATATCCGCCTTCAGCGCGTCGAAGATGCGGTTCATCCGTGCCGCCATGGCGCCCGCGTAGTCGGGCACCGGCCCGTGGATCTCGTCCAGGGTGCGGCCGAACTTCTCCTTCAGCGACCAGGACGACGGGAAGCAGAGCGCCGCCGCCACCAGCCGCCAGCCGCGCTCGTCGCGGCGCATGAGCACGAGATCCTCCTGCACCACTCGCGACGCCGCCAGGATCGGCGGCTCCTCCGGCCGGAGCGGCACCGACATCCCCGCGGGCGCCACGTGCAGCCGGCCGCCCTCCACCCGGTAGACATCCGGAAAGCGCGCCGGCAGATGGGCCGCCAGCGCGTCGAACACCTCCCGCTGGGCCGCCTCCGTGCCGGCCTCGGCGGCGAACACCATGTCCCGACGTTCCGCGTAGAGACGGGTCTTCTCGGCGAGATGGACCGGCAGGTGGTCGTCGGGCTCGATCCAGGTCGACACGTCGAGAGGGGCGAGGCCGATCGTGAAGGGTTTCTTGGACCCGTCGTAGGGCGTGTGGGCGAACTGAGGCATGATCGTCCTGATGGAGAGCGGTCGGCGCGCCGCACCGGACGGGGCGCGGCGTCGCCATTCAAATCTCGGGCCTGTCCGGCCGCCGCGGGCGTCCGACCTCTCGGCCGACCCCGCCCGGCCGCTCCGGTCAGCCCTCCAGAGTCTCGAGTTCGCCGATCATCCGCTCGATCACCCCGAGCCCCAGGTGCCAGAAGGTCGGATCTGAGGCGTCGAGGCCGAACGGCTTAAGGAGTTCGGAATGGTGCTTGGTGCCGCCCGCCTCCAGGAGCGCGAAATACTTGTCCTGGAAGCCCGGCTCCGCCTTCTCGAACACGGCGTAGAGCGAATTCACCAGGCAGTCGCCGAACGCGTAGGCATAGACGTAGAAGGGCGAGTGGATGAAGTGCGGAATGTAGGTCCAGTAGGTCTCGTAGCCGGGGCCGAACGTCACCGCCGGCCCGAGGCTTTCCGCCTGAATGCCGAGCCAGATCTCGTTGATCTGCTCGGCCGTCAGCTCGCCGTCCCGGCGGGCGGCATGCACCCGCCGCTCGAACGTGTAGAAGGCGATCTGCCGGACCACCGTGTTGATCATGTCCTCCACCTTGGAGGCGAGCAGCGTCCGCTTCTCCGCCTTGGAGGCCGTCTTCCTCAGAAGCGCCTGGAAGGTGAGCATCTCGCCGAAGACCGAGGCGGTTTCGGCCAGCGTCAGCGGCGTCGGCGCCATCAGGGCGCCTTGCCGGCCGGCCAGCACCTGATGCACCCCGTGGCCGAGCTCGTGGGCGAGCGTCATCACGTCCCGGGTCCGTCCGAGGTAGTTGACGAGCACGTACGGATGGGCGGACGGCACGGTCGGGTGCGCGAAGGCGCCCGGGGCCTTGCCGGGCCGGGTCGGCGCGTCGATCCAGTTCTCGTCGAAGAAGCGGCCCGCGATCTCGGCCATGCGCGGCGAGAAGCTGCCGTAGGCGCCAAGCACCGTGTCCTTGGCCTCGGTCCACGGGATCAGCCGGTTCACCGCCCCCGGCAGGGGCGCGTTGCGGTCCCAGTAGGCGAGCGCGTCCTTGCCCATCCACTTCGCCTTCAGGGCGTAGTAGCGGTGGGAGAGGCGCGGATAGGCGTCGGTCACGGCGGAGACCAGCGCGTCCACCACCTCGCGCTCCACCCGGTTCGACAGGTGGCGGGCGTCGGCGATGTCCTTGAAGCCGCGCCAGCGGTCGGAGATCTCCTTGTCCTTGGCGAGCACGTTGGTGATCAGCGTGAAGATGCGCAGGTTCTCGCCGAAGGTCTTGCCCAGGGCCTCGGCGGCCGCCTTGCGCTTGGCCTCGTCCGGCTCCTGCATCAGGTGCAGCGTCGGCTCGATGGCGAGATCCTCGCCGTCGACCGTGAAGCGCAGGCTCGCGATCGTCTCGTCGAACAGGCGGTTCCAGGCCGAATAGCCGGTGATCGACTTCTCGTGGAACAGCTCCTCGATCCGGTCCTCCAGCTGGTACGGCTTCTCCAGCCGGATGTCCGTCAGCCAGGGCCTGTAGTGGGCGAGCGCCTGGTCCTTCAGCGCCGCGTCGATGACGCCGTCGTCGAGCCGGTTCAGCTCCAGCTCGAAGAACAGGAGGTTGCTGCTCGCCGCCGTCACCTTCTCCTGCACGTCGCCGTAGAACTTGGCCCGCGCCGGATCGGTGGTGTTGCCCGAATAGGTGAGGCCCGCGAACGACATCAGCCGCCCGAGGAGTTCGCTCAGCCCCTCGTACTCGCGCACCATGGCGGCGAGCTTGGCGCCGCCGTCCGGGGCGGACGCCACGTCCTTCAGCGTGCCCTTGTGGGCCTTGGCGAAGGCCTCCGTCTCGGTGCGCGCCCGCTCCAGGTCGGCCTTCAGCGCCGGCGCGTCCATGGCCGGGTAGAGGGCGGAGAGGTCCCATTCGGGAAGGGACCCAAGCGTCTCGGGGGCGGCGTCGGCGGGCATCGGGCGAAACTCCGATCAATGGCTGTCGTCCATCCATATTGGCTGAACGCCCCCCGGATCAACCGTCTCGGCCGCCCGCCCGCCATCCGCAGGCGACACCGCCGCGGTTAAACCCGCGTTTACCCCGTTGCGCCAGGATGACCCGAATTGACACAGGCCGCGCCTCCGCTGCGGCCGTTCGCCAACGATCCGGTGCCCCGCGTCATGTCCGCTCGCCTCCTCATCGTCGACGACGACCCCGTCCAGCGCCGCCTCCTGGAGGAGTCCGTGCGGCGATTCGGCTACGAGGCCGCCGTCCTCGACGGCGGCGAGGCGGCCGTCGCGGCCCTCGCCGGCGGCGCCGACGCGGACCTCGTCATCCTCGACCTGGTCATGCCGGACCTCGACGGCATGGGCGTCCTGGAGCGGCTGAACAAGGCCGGCGTCGAGGTGCCGGTCATCGTCCAGACCTCCCGCGGCGGCATCGACACGGTGGTCGGCGCCATGCGGGCCGGCGCCTTCGACTTCATCGTCAAGCCCGTCAGCCCCGAACGCCTGCAGGTGGCGATCCAGAACGCCCTCAAGGTGTCGGCGCTCGAGGGCGAGATCCGCCGCTCGCGCCGCCCGTCCGGGGCCATCGGTTTCCGCGACATCGTCACCCGCTCCGGCGAGATGGCCCGCGTCATCCGCCTCGGCGAACGCGCCGCCGCCTCCACCATCCCGGTGCTCATCGAGGGCGAGTCCGGCGTCGGCAAGGAACTGGTCGCCCGCGCCATCCAGAGCGCGTCGGACCGGCGCACCAAGCCCTTCGTCACCGTCAACTGCGGGGCGATCCCGGAGAACCTCGTGGAGAGCACCCTCTTCGGCCACGAGAAGGGCGCCTTCACCGGCGCCGTCGACCGGCACGTGGGCAAGTTCCAGGAGGCCAACGGCGGCACGCTCTTCCTCGACGAGGTGGGCGAGCTTCCTCCCGCCGTCCAGGTCAAGCTCCTGCGCGCCCTCCAGGAGGGCGAGATCGAGCCGGTCGGCGCCCGCCGGTCCGCCAAGGTGGACTTCCGCCTGATCTCGGCCACCAACCGCCGCCTCGTCGACATGGTCAAGGAAGGCCGCTTCCGCGAGGATCTCTACTACCGACTCAACGTCTTCCCGATCTTCGTGCCGCCGCTCCGCGACCGGCGCGAGGACATCCCCGGCCTCGTGGAGCATTTCGTCCGGCGCATCGCCGCGGAGGAAGGCAAGCGCCGCGTCTCCGGCATCACCGGCGAGGCCCTCGCGATGCTCCAGGCCTATCCCTGGCCCGGCAACATCCGCCAGCTGGAGAACGCCGTCTTCCGGGCCGTCATCCTGTGCGACGGCGGCGAACTCACCGTGGACGAATTTCCCCAGATCGCCGCGCAGGTCGGCCACGTCTCCGCCGTCCGCCGCGTCGCCGGCGCCGACGAGCCGACCCGACCGGCGCCCGTCCCGGCGGACGCGGCGCCCGTCCCGCCCGCCGCGCTCGCGTCCGTCGCCCTGCCGTCGGACGGCCTGATCGGCGTCGCCGTCAGCCAGCCGACCCGCCACGACCCGGCGCCCTTCGGCTTCCTGCGCTCGCTCGCGGACGACGGCCACGTGCGCACGCTCGCGCTCATCGAGGAGGAGATGATCCGCCTCGCCATCGATCACTACGGCGGCCGCATGGCCGAGGTCGCCCGGCGCCTCGGCATCGGCCGCTCCACGCTCTATCGCAAGCTCAAGGAATACGGCCTCGCCGACCAGCCGGACGAACCGGGTGTGGCCGCCGAGTGACGCTTCACGGATAACGACGGAACCAGCGCGCCCGCGCTTGCGCAGACCGGTGGATCGGACGCAGAACTGCGGGCGTATTTCGGGGATTTTCGAGATGACGAAGGGTTTGGTTCGACGCTTGCTGGTCGGTGTCCTGGCTTCCGGAACGGCGCTCACGCTGCCGGCCGCCGCCACCGAGCCCGGCAAGCCGAAGGCGGTGACGATCCAGAACGGCGCGCTCCGGGAGCTTTCCACCGGCGCCGCGCGGCCGCTCGTCCTGTCGGTCGCCGGCAATCCCGCCGCCCCCGCCGCGCGGGCGCCCGCTCCGCTCGCCGAGGCCCCTCTCGCCCCGCCGGCGCCCGCCGCGCCGGATGCTGCCGCCGCCGCTCCCTCCGCCACGCCCGGCGCGGTCGAAGGCCGGCCGCTGACCCGGATGGCCACCACCCGGCCGGCGCCCGCCGCGCCGGAGGCGGTCACCGCCGAGCCGGGCCGCGAGCCCGTCGCCGCCACGATCCGCTCCGTCCTCGATCGCCTGTCGGTCGCGCCGGACTTCGCCTCCAAGCGCCGGGCCGCCGCGCTCCAGGCCTTCTACGCCGAGCGCCAGGACGCCCCCGCCTGGGTGTCCGCCGACCGCTTCACCCCCGCCGCCGAGGCCGTCGCCGAGCGCCTCCGCCGCGCCGCCGAGGACGGGCTCGATCCGGCCGCCCTCGCGGTCCCGGACCTCGCCTCCGGCGTGGAGGCGGCCCCGGGCTCCGTCGCCGAGCGCGACGTCGCGCTCTCGCTCGCGGTCGTCACCTTCGCCGAGCAGGCGTCGGGCGGGCGGGTGGAGCCCGGCCGCATCTCCAAGAACATCACCCGCAAGCCGCCGCGGGTCGACCCGATCTCGGCGCTCCGCCAGGTGGCGACCGCCGCCGACCCGGCCGCGGTGCTCGACGGCTTCAACCCGCCGCACGAGGCCTTCGCCGACCTGAAGGCGGCGCTCGCGGCCGTCCGCGCCCGCGGCGAGCCGACCGAACGGCCCGCGCCGATCGCCGAGGGCCCGGCCCTCAAGCCCGGCATGCGCGATTTGCGCGTCGCGTCCCTGCGCTCCCGCCTCGGCCTCACCGACCCGGCCGTGGAGACCGACGCGGACCTCTACGACCCCGCCGTGGTGGAGGCCGTGAAGGCCTACCAGCAGCAGGCCGGCATCATCCCGGACGGCATCATCGGCCCGCGCACCCTCGCGGTCCTCAACGGCGTCGACCGGGACGAGGAAGGCGAGATCCTCGCCAACATGGAGATGTGGCGCTGGATGCCGCGCGACCTCGGCACCGACCACGTCATCGTCAACGTGCCGGAGTTCATGGTCCGGGTCGTGCGCCACGGCGCCGTCACCCACACCGCCCGGGTCGTGGTCGGCACGGTCAAGAACCAGACGCCGGTCTTCTCCGACGAGATGGAATACCTCGTCGTGAACCCCTACTGGAACGTGCCGGAAAGCATCAAGATCAAGGAGATGCTGCCGGAGATCCAGGCCAATCCGGCCGCCTACTTCCAGCGCCACGGCTACGAGGTGCTCTGGAACGGCCAGCCGCTCGACCCGTCCACCATCATCTGGGACGAGAACGCCGCCAAGGCGGTGCACATCCGCCAGGTGCCGGGCGAGGCGAACGCCCTCGGCAACATCAAGTTCATGTTCCCGAACCAGCACGCCGTCTACCTGCACGACACCCCGTCGCGCAAACTGTTCGACCGCACCGTCAGGGCCTTCAGCCACGGCTGCGTGCGCGTGGACGAGCCGCTCGAGTTCGCCCGCGCGGTGCTCGAGGGCGAATCCGTCTGGACCGCCGAAAAGGTCCAGGCCCTTTATGGCGGCCAGGAGCGGCGGCTTGACCTGGAGCGCCACCTGAAGGTCCACATCGGCTACTTCAACGTCTGGGTCGACGACGCCGGCATCCTCCAGGTGCGCGACGACATCTACGGCCACAGCGCCAAGGTGAAGACCGAACTCGGCCTCTGACACCAAGCGCGGGCGCCCCCGCCCGCGCTCGTCGTCTCCCCTCCCCCGCCGCGTCGAGCCGATCCCGCCGAACACAACCCCTTCCGGCCTTCCGGGCCACCTTCCCCTGAGGGGAAGGATTTGTCCCCCTAACCGCCCATATCCTTCTCCTCAGGGACAGGTGTCCTCCTACCGCCCATATCCTTCCCCTCAGGGGAAGGTGCCTCGCGCAGCGAGGCGGAAGGGGTCGTCTTCTCCCGTCCCCTCCCCCTCCCCCTCCCGCGTCACGTCCGCGTTCCCCCGCATGGACGCGGCCGGCGCTTCCCGTCAGAACGCCTCGTCCGAACTGTCCACGCCATGCCCGGCGATTCCGGGCTTGGCGAACGAGGGTACGCCGTCTACTCTGCGCCCGCTCGTCTGGGGCAAGCGCGACAGATGGGGGCATACGTCGGATTGTTAGCAAGGTCTTACGGTAAACCGTCGCTTAACGGTTTGCGGATCAAGATGGCTGATGGGCTGGCGCGATAACCCTGACACCTGGCAGGACCGCTTGAAACGGAAAACTGTATCTGATCGGTCGACCGCCGCGGCTGGCATTGCCGGGCCGCAGCGCGAGGGGGACCCCTCGGCGTTGTCGACGCTCCTTCCTGCGGCCGGGCCGACGTCCGGAAGCCGGATCCCCCGATCCTTCACGGATCGCCTCTTCGGCGCCCGCATGGTCGGAGCCGTGGCCGGCGCGCTGGCGCTTCTCGTCGTCGCCACCGCGATGCCGACGAACGCGGCCGCGGAGACGCGAACGCTTGATCTCTACTACACACACACCAAGGAACGGTTGACGATCACGTTCAAGAAGAACGGAAAGTACATTCCGAGCGCCTTGAAGGAGCTCAACCGCTTCCTGCGCGACTGGCGTCGCAACGAGCCGACCAACATGGACCCCCGGCTGTTCGACACGGTCTGGGAGGTCTACCAGCAGTCGGGCTCCCGCCAGCCGATCCACATCGTGTCCGCCTACCGGTCGCTCGCCACCAACAACATGCTGCGCTCCCGCTCCAAGGGGGTCGCCAAGCACAGCCAGCACTCGCTCGGCAAGGCGATGGACTTCTTCCTGCCGGACGTGGGCGTCGCCAAGCTGCGCGCCATCGGCATGAAGCTCCAGCGCGGCGGCGTCGGCTACTATCCGAACGCCGGCAACGCCTTCGTGCACATCGACGTCGGCAGCGTACGCGCCTGGCCGCGCATGTCGCGCCAGCAACTGGCCAAACTCTTCCCCGACGGCAAGACCGTCCACCTTCCGGCCGACGGCAAGCCCCTCGCCGGCTACCAGCAGGCCCTCGCCGAGCTGAAGCGCAACGGCGCCTCCGCGCGTCCGCTCGCCATGGCCGAGGCCGGTGAATCGGGCGGGTCCCGCCGCAAGGTCGGTCTCCTCGCCATGCTGTTCGGCGACGAGGAGGACGCGACCGAGGAACTGAACGCCGCCTCCACCACCGGCAAGTCGCTGACCGCGCCGCCGGACGAGGAGAGCGCCCCGGCCGTGGTCCGCACCCAGCGCGTCACGCCGCCGGCCGTCGCCCCGGCGCCGGCCGCCCCGGTGGTGGTCGCCGATGTTCCGAAGCCCGCCCGCGCGCCGGAACCGCCGGCCCCCGCGTCGCTCGCCGATGCCACCCTTCCGGCCGGCGCCCCCGCTCCCGCCGAGGCTCCGGCCGACGTGGCCGCCGCCGCGCCGCCGCCCCGTCCGAAGCAGAAGCCGGAGGAACTGGTGGCGCTCGCGGCCCTGCCGGAGCCGCCGGCCATGACGCCGCGCGAAAAACCGCCGGAACTCCTCGCCGCCATGGCGGCCGCGGCCATGCCGCCGGTCCGCCCGAGCCTGCCGACCGTCGCCGAGGCGGCCGTCCCGGCCCCGGCGGCGACCCCCGGCCAGGACGAGCCGGCCTCCGCGGCCCTCGCCCTCGCCGAGGTCGCCCAGGATCCGGTGGAGGACCGCCGCGCCCTCACCGCGCTCGGCTACGCCTCCGCCCAGGCGGATCCGGTGGTCGCCCCGAAGCCGGTGCTGCCGCCGGCGCCGGGCGCCCCGCGCATCGCCCGCGCGGCCGTCACGTCGGACCTCACCATGCCGTCCCCGGCGATCGGCGGACAGGGCGATCCGCTCGCCCCGCTGCCGCTCGGCCTGACGGAGAAGTCCGACCCGCTGGCGATCCTGACCTCCGCTCTGCCGCCGGCCGACATGCCGGTCTACGACGGCGCCGCATCGGTCACCCACGGCGACTTCGCCTTCCTGCGCCACCCCGACCAGATGTCCACGGACCTTCTGTTCGAGGCGCCCGCGACGGTGGTCAGCGCCGGCTTCTCCACCGTCCGGACCGCCGGGCTGGAGACCAACCGGTTCACCGGCGCGGCCGTGGCCCGGGTCGACGTCGTCACCTTCCAGAAGCGCCGCGATCTCGCCATGCGCTGAAGCGCGGCCGGGGACGACAGTCTTTGCGAGACGATCAGCAGCGGCCGCCGGAACCCCGGCGGCCGTCTTGCTTTATGAACGCCGTGCCCTTTCCTTCCCGGGCACGCCAGCCCCGCTTCGCCCGAACCCCGAAGGACAGTCATGGCCTCTTCCGATCCCCGTGATCTCGCCGGAGCCGAAACCGCCTGCGTGGTGATCGGGGCCGGCGCCGCCGGACTCGGGGCCGCCCGCCGTCTCGCCGAGGCCGGCGTGCCGCACCTCGTCCTGGAGGCGCGGAACCGGGTCGGCGGGCGGGCCCACACGGTCGCGGCGCTCGGGTCGTTCCCCATCGACCTCGGCTGCGAATGGCTCCACTCGGGCGACCGCAACCCCTGGACAGCCCTCGCCGAGGCGAGCGGCTTCACGGTGGACCGCAGCCCGCCCGGCTGGGGCGAACAGGCCGGCGGCGTCGGCTTCGCGCCCGGCGAGGTGGAGGCCTTCAACGCGGCGCTCGGCGCCTTCTACGAGGCGGTCGGCGAGGACCCCGACACGGAGGACCGACCCGCCTCCACGCTCCTCACCGCCGGGAACCGGTGGAACCCGCTGATCGAGGCGGTGAACAGCTATGTGAGCGGCACCGACACCGCCCGCACCTCCGTGCGCGACCTCGCCCGCTACGCGGACACGGAGGTGAACTGGCGCGTGCTGGAAGGCTATGGCGCGCTCATCGCCCATCATGCCGCCGGCCTGCCGGTCGTCCTGGACTGCCCGGTCCTTTCCATCGACCATTCCGGCCCGCTCGTCCGGGTGGAGACCGCCCGCGGCGCGGTCGCCTGCCGCGCCGTGGTCGTCACCCTGCCGTCCGGCCTGATCGCCCGGGGCGAGCCGCGCTTCGTCCCCGCCCTGCCGGACAAGCAGGCCGCCGCCGCCGGCCTGCCGCTCGGCGTCGCCGACAAGGTCTTCCTGTCCGTCACACCCGCCGCCGACATCCCGCGGGGCCACGTGTTCGGCCGGCCGGACCGGGCCGGCACCGGCAGCTATCATCTCTTCCCCCACGGCCGGCCCCTGATCGAGGGGTTCTATGGCGGCGACTGCGCCCGCGACCTGGAGGCCGGCGGTCCCGACGCCTTCGAGAGCTTCGCCCGGGAGGAACTCGCCGGCCTGTTCGGCTCCGCCGTCCTCCGCCACCTCGGCCCGCTCGCCGCCACCGCCTGGGCGGCGGACCCGCACGCCCTCGGCTCCTATTCCACCGCCCTTCCCGGCCACGCGGACGACCGGGCCCGCCTCGCCGGCCCGGTGGACGGCCGCCTCTTCTTCGCCGGCGAAGCCACCTCGCCGAACGACTTCTCCACCGCCCACGGCGCCTACGAAAGCGGCCGGCGCGCCGCTGGCGAAGTCGTCGCCGCGCTCGGGCTCGCCCCCGCGCGCCAGCCCGTCCCCGCCGACGGCCGGCAGACCTGACGCCCTGATCCGCCCGGCAGCCCGGGTCGTAGGAGGACCACCATGCGATCCATTCCGCTCCCGGCCCTCGTCCTCGGCGGCGCCGGCCTTCTCCCCACGGTCGCGGCCGTCCTCGCCCTCGCCGTCGGCTCGCAGGCGACGGCCGCCCTCGGCTTCAGCGTCGGGGCGATCTATGGCGTCACCATCCTGAGCTTCCTCGGCGGCGCCTGGTGGGGCCTCGCCGCCGGCCGGGCGCCGGCGGGGTCGCTCGCGGGCTGGCTCACCGTCAGCGTGATCCCCTCCCTGGTCGGGACGCTGATCCTGTTTTTCCTCTCCGCCGGGTCGGTCGCCGTCCTCGGTCTCGCCTTCCTGTTGTCCCCGGCGGTGGACCAGGCTTTGAGGCGCGCCGAACTTGCTCCCGCATGGTGGATGTCCCTGCGCGTCCCGCTCTCCGTCGGCATGGGAGTCCTGCATCTCGCCATGGCGTTTCTCGCCTGGGGCACCGCCGGCTGACCCGTGTCCCACATCCCGCCGACAACCGGGCCACGTCGGGCCGAGGTGGCCCACCTGTCGGCCTTGATCGCAAAGGGAAAGGCCCCGACCGGTGTCCCACGCCGGGTGGTGTCGTCGGCGACCTCATGTCCCCGTCAGAGCGCCCGGTTGGCGGTGCCCTTCATCAGGATGGGGCCGGTCGGCCGCCCGGTCGGCGAGCCGCCCTCCGGCTCCAAAGTGATCTCGAACAGCTGGTCCACCGCAGGCGCCGGAAGGCTGGACAGACCGAGCTCGATGCTCCTGAGGGCGTCCAGGAGACCCACCGAGACGGGGCCGCGCTCGCGGTCCCAGAGGGTCCAGACCTGAAGCGATTTGCCTTCCGGCACAGGCACTTGCGTCAGCGGCACCAGCTCCGTCCGCCCGTCCGGGTAGGTGTTCACCACCGCGGCCGGCCGGTTGTCCGCCGAGAGCATCACCGTCACCAGCGCCGGCGCCCGCCCCGCCCGCTCCACCGTCACGCCGAGCGCGACCGCCAGAACCAGGCTCGCGGCCGCCGCCGCGAGGCCGAGCGGCCGCCAGAAACTGGCGCAATTCCAGAGGCTTGGCCGCTCCGCCGGCCTCCGCGGGGCCGCCGGAGAGGGCGTGGTTTCCACCGGTCGGCGGTCTTCCAGACCCGCCTCGATCCGGCTCCAGAGCGCCGGCGGCGGAGCCTCCGGGGCGGCGGTCGCGTCCAGTTCCGCAAGACGCCCGCGCCAGTCCTCCACCAGCCGGGCGAAGGCCGGATCCTCGGCGAGAAGCGCCTCCGCGAGGTCCTGTTCCGCTCCCTCCAGGAGCCCCAGGACATGTTCGGCGGCGAGCCGGTCGTGCAGGTCCGAGGTCATGCCAGGCACTCCCTCAGGACCAGAAGACCTCGACGAATCCAGGACTTGACCGTCCCCAGCGGCTGGCCCAGCCGGCCCGCGAGCTCCCCGTGGCTGAGGCCGTGGGTATAGGCGAGCACCACCGCCTGGCGCCGCACCGGGTCGAGCCGCTCCAGGCAGCGGCGGAGCGCCCCCGCCTCCGACAGCGCCGCCACGATCGCCTCAGCGTCCGGTCCGTCGTCCGCAAGGCCGAGCGGCTCGAAGTCGTCCACGAGGTCGTTCCGCGCCTCCCCCCGCAGGACGTTCAAGGCCCGGTGGCGGAGGATGGCGAACATCCAGGTGTCCGCCCGACCGCGCGCCGGATCGAACCCGGCCGCCTTCTCCCAGATCGCCAGGAACGTGTCGTGCACCACCTCCTCGGCCAGGTCCCGCCGGCGCACCAGGCGAAGCGCGACGCCCAGCATGCGCGGAGCGAGCCGGTCGTAGAGCGAGCGCAGGGCCGCCCCGTCGCCGGCCGCGCAGCGGGCGAGCGCGGCGGCGAAATCGCTGCCGCCGTCGGGGGTTGGCACGGGCTGGGGAGAGGCGCGGAGAGACATGGCGGCACGGCTTGGAGGGCTCATGGAGACCATACACGCCGGCGCGCCGAACGGATGACCCGGCCGCCCAAAAAAGTTTCGTGTCTTTTGCATCCAACGTCCGCCCTGGCGGGTAGCCGCTCGGTCCGGGCCCACAAGGTTGGCCCGATCGCACGGAGGACGACCCATGAAGACCGCCGCCCTGATCGCCCCGCTCGCCGGCCTCGCCGCCTTGTCCGCCGCCCCCGCCGAGGCGGCCTCGGTCGCCGCGCTGATGGACGGCAACCGCATCGCCATCGTGGACACGGCCGCCTACAAGGCCGGTGAGGCTATGACCGTCACCGGCGTCGACGGCACCCTCGTCGGCATCGACGTGCGCCCGGCAGACGGCATGCTCTACGGCCTCGCCTCCGACGGCACGGTGGTGACGATCGACGTCGATTCCGGCCAGGCCACTGTAAAGTCGAAGCTTTCCACCATGCTGCCGGAGGGCTCGGCCGCGACGGTGGACTTCAACCCGGTGGCGGACCGGCTCCGGATCATCGGCAGCGACGGCACCAACCTGCGCGCCAACGTGGACGACGGGAAGGTCACGACCGACGGCAAGCTCGCCTTCGCGGAGGCCGACATGCACAAGGGCGAGACCCCGAACATCGTGGCCGGCGCCTACACGAACTCCGTGGCGGGCGCGAAGGAGACGGCTCTCTACGACATCGACGCCACGATCGGCGGCCTCATCAAGCAGGCCCCGCCCAACGACGGCGTGCTCAACGCGGTCGGCAAGCTCGGCGTCACGGCGGATCGCTACGCGTTCGACATCCGCCCCGGCGAGGGTGCCGGCGAGGGCTGGCTGATGGCGGGCGACACGCTATACGCGGTGGATCTCGAAACCGGCGCGGCGACGGCCCTCGGCAAGGTCGCCGGCGCCAGCGGCCCGGTGCTCGACATCGCCGTGCTGCCGGAAACCTGAGCCGACCGCCCGGTCCCTCGAACGAGAAACCCCGACGGTCCTTGGGACCGCCGGGGTGTTGCGGCCGCCGTGGCGGCCCGCTCATACTTCAGGCTTCAGGCCTCACTGCGCCATGCACTCGCCTTCGGCGGTCTGGCGGCGCTGGCCATCGGGGCAGCCGCGGGTCAGCTCTTCATTGAGGCTGGTGCCCTGCTCGGACTCGCTCGGATTGGTGTTCTCCGGAACGACGTTGGTCGAGCCGGTCGCGGCGGTGCCGGTGCCGGTGGTCGTGCCAGCGGCGGAGCCGTCCGTCGCCATCGGCGGCTGGTTGCTCGGCGCGATCTGCTCCACGGTGCCGGCGTCCTGTTCGGTCTCGCTCGGGTTCGTGGTCGTGGCGCCCGGCGTGGTGGTCTGGGCGAAGGTGGCGGTGGAAAGGCCCATCAGGGCCGCGAAGGCGAAGGCGGACAGGGTCGTAGTGCGCATGTCGAACATCCCTCATCGATAAGCCCACGATCAGGCCTATGCGCATGCAACGGGCTTTTCCTGAGGTTGTTCCGAACGACGCTGAACCGGCGGCCCGCCGCGCGGAGGGGTCAGCGTCCCTCTCTCAACGCCCGAAGCGCGTTCAGGATCACGGCGACGTCGATCGCCTCCTGGAACAGCGCCCCCTGCACGGGCGGCAGGTGGCCGGCCGCCGCGAGCGCCATGCCGAAGGCCGAAAGGCCGAGGCCGACGACTACGCTCTGAAGCGCGATCCGGCGGGAGCGCCGCGCGATCGCCATCGCGTCCGCCAGCCCGCCGAGGCCTTCGGAGAGGAGCACCACGTCCGCCGCCTCGGCGGAGGCGGCCGCTCCTTTGACGCCCATCGCGACGCCCACGTCGGCGGCGACGAGCGCCGGGGCGTCGTTCACCCCGTCGCCCACCATCATCACCGGCCCGTGGGCCTGCTCGGCCCGAACCACCGCGATCTTGTCCTCGGGCGACAGGTCCGCCGCTACCGCGTCGAGCGCCAGGCCCGCCGTGATGCCGAGCGCGACCGCGCGCCGGTCGCCGGTGGCGAGCACGATCCGCCGCGCCCCGAGTCCGCGGAGGCGATCCAGCGTGGCGGCCGCGTCCTGGCGCAGACCGTCGGCGAGCCGGATCGCGCCGGCGAAGGCGCCGTCCACGGCCACGAAGACCGCGAGCGCGCCGTCGCGGGTGGCCGCCCGATGGAGCGCCGGATCCGGATCCGGCAGGCCGGCGAGCGCGTAGGCGCGGCCGCCGACCCGCACCCTTCGCCCGTCCACCAGGCCCTCCACCCCCTCCCCGGGAGTCTCGACCGCGCCGTCCGGCACGGCGAGCGCCACATCCCGGGCGAGCGCCTCGTCGACGAGCGCGCGCGCCACCGCGTGCTGGGACGCCTGGTCGAGGGAGGCGGCGAGCCGGAGGATCTCGGCTGGCGACGCATCGCCGGCCGGCAGCACCTCGGCGACCGACGCCGTGCCGTGGGTGAGCGTGCCGGTCTTGTCGATGACGAGGCCGCGCACCTGCCCCAGCCGCTCCAGGGCGCCGCCGCCCTTGACAAGAACGCCGCGGCTGGCCGCCCGGGAGAGCCCGGCCACGATGGCGACCGGCACCGCCAGGATGAGCGGGCACGGAGTGGCGACCACCAGCACGGCGACGGCCCGCACCGGGTCGCCGCTCGCCATCCAGGCGCCGATCGCCAGGACGGCGGTGGCCCCCATGAAGCCGAGGGCGAACCTGTCGGCGAGGCGCGTGGCCGGAGCCTTGGCGCGGGCCGCCGCCTCCACCAGCCGGACGATGCCCGCGTAGGCGCTGTCGGCGGCCACCCGCCGCGCGACGAGATCGAAGGCGGCGCCCACGTTTGACACGCCGCTCAGCACCGGCTCGCCCGGACGCCGGGTGACCGGCCGGGATTCGCCGGTGAGCGCCGCCTCGTCCAGCACGGCGACGCCGGCCGTCTCGCCGTCGACCGGCACCACGTCGCCCTGGCGGACGAGCAGCCGGTCCCCGGGCCGGATCGCGTCGATCGGGATGGTCTTCAGCGTTCCGTCCTCGTAGCGGACCGCCGTATGCGGCTGGCGCGCCAGGAGGGCGTTCATCTCCCGGCCCGCCCGGCCCGCCGCATAGGCCTCGAGCGCCTGCCCGCCCGCATACATGAGCGCGACCACCGCCGCCGCCAGTGTTTCGCCGACCATGAGGGCGGACGCCATGGCGGCCGCGGCGACGAGATCGAGGCCGACCTCGCCCTCGCGCAGACTGCGGACGA
Organism: Chthonobacter rhizosphaerae; assembly: GCF_013839525.1. GTDB lineage: Bacteria > Pseudomonadota > Alphaproteobacteria > Rhizobiales > Pleomorphomonadaceae > Chthonobacter > Chthonobacter rhizosphaerae. Next base: position 167,394 of record NZ_JACDIS010000005.1, on the reverse strand, counting down.
TTTCCAGGATCAGAACCGCCAGGACGGGAAGCACGCCCGCCGTCCAGAGGAGCGCCGCAAGGTCCGCCCGCCCGGCGAAGGTCGCCACGGCGCCGGCGGCGAGGCCCGTCGACGAGACCGCGATGGATGCGGCGCGGAGCCGTTGCTCCGACAACCAAGGCCGCGGCCGGTCCGGGCCTGACCGCGATCTCGGCGACATGCTCCCCTCCCCCGCTGGCCCGTGGCTCGCTCCATCCGGTTAGGCGATCTGCGGACGGCTGCCAAGGGGGATGGGTCAGGCGCCCGGCCGGCGGAACCGGCTGACGGCGGGTCGGCTGCCGCCCGAGGCCCGGGCGCCGCCGGGCGGCTCCGAGTCCGGCGGGCATGCGCGCCGGCACGGCTGGGTCAGGCCGGCTCGACGGCCACGATCTCCAGGTCGCCGCTGCCGAACGGCACCACGTCGCCCACCCTCTTGCCGAGGAGCGCCACCGCGAGCGGCGACACGTAGGACACCGAGCCGCGCGCCGGATCCGCCTCGTCCTCGCCGACGATGCGGTAGGCCTGACGGCGCCCGTCGTCGCGCTCGAAGCTGACACGTCGCCCGAAGGCCACCACGTCCGGTTCGGCGGTGCTCTCCACGAGCTCCGCGGTGCTGACGCGCGCCGTGTAGTAGCGCAGGTCCCGGGTGGCCTGGGCCATGGCGGTCCGGTCGGCCTGGACGTCGCCGCTGGTCTGGGCGGCCGCGTAGGCGCGCCGGGCCTCGGCGAGGCCCGCCTCCAGGGCGGCGAGGCCGGTGCGGGTGACGAGGTTCCGGTGGGAGGAGATCGGCCGGTCCGGCAGATGGGCCGCGGCGGCTTCAAGGTCTTCTTCCCGGGTGAACGCGACGCTCATGGACCTGAACTTTCGAGACGACGGCGCGGGGGCCGGGCGCATCGGCCGGCGTGTCGATGGCCGGACCGGTCGCCACGCCCTCCCGACCGGAGGGGTAGCCGGCGAGTCTCCGCCCGCCGGCCCCTCGCTGTCAACCGCCGCCGGCAGCGGTGCGCCGGCCGCCGCGCAGCGTCAGTCCAGAGACGGCAGGCGCGCCTTGATGGAGACGCGCCGGGGCTCCAGCACGTCCGGCAGCTTCAGGTCCGTCCCGAGATCTTCCAGCGGCTCGTCCACCGTGAAGCCCGGCACATCCGTGGCGATCTCGAAAAGCACGCCGCCGGGCTCGCGGAAGTAGACCGACCGGAAATAGGTGCGGTCCCGCTGTGCCGTGACGGCGAGCCCGTGGGCCGCGCGCAGCCGGTCCACCATGGCGGCCTGGGCGTCGTCGTCCGCCGCCCGGAAGGCCACGTGGTGCACCGTGCCGGCACCGAGCCGACCGGCCGGCAACCCTGGCGCGGCGCGAAGGTCCACCACCGCGCCCACGGCGGCGCCGGGCGCACGGAAGCGCTGCCGGTCGCCCTCCTCGCCGGCCTTCTCGAAGCCGAGCACGTCGGTCAGGATGTCGCCCGTGGCGCCCGCGTCCGGAACGACGAGCGTGACCGAGTGAAGGCCGCGGATCGCCTCGTCCGCCGGCACGGCGTCGGAGGGAACCGGCTCGCTCTCGGCGCCGTCGACCCCGACGAGCGCCAGCCGCATGCCGTCGGGATCGGCAACCGTCACCACCATGTCGCCGAACCGATCCTGCGGCGCGGAGGGGTGCAGGCCCGCCTCCTCCAGGCGATGTCGCCAGAGGCCGAGCGAGGCGAACGGCACCCGGAAGGCGGTCTCGTGGGTCTCGCCGCCGCCGAACCGGCCGGGCGCCGCGTGGGCCCAGGGAAAGAAGGTGAGGATGGATCCGGGCGAACCGGTCCGGTCGCCGTAGTAGAAGTGGTAGGTGCCCGGATCGTCGAAATTCACCGTCCTCTTGACCAGCCGGAGGCCGAAGAGGTCCGTGTAGATGTCCAGGTTTCGGCGTGCCGGCCCGGCGATCGCGGTCACGTGGTGAAGGCCTGCCGTACTCATGATGCACCTTTTCGATCAGGGCGGTTCCGCCCGTCGGATAGGCTCCGGATATGGACCCGCCGCCGGGGTGCCACATCCCCGGGAACAGGTCCACACACTGTTCACCACTCCTGACCGGCCGCGACCCGCATCCGACGAAAACGGTTCAACCCGGTGAGGGTTCGCCGGGCGCGACGATCGATTCCAGGAGCGTCTGCCGCGCCGAGGCGAGGTGCCGCCGACAGGCGTCCTCCACCCTCAGAGGATCGCCGGACCTGAGCGCCGCGATGTAGAGCAGGTGCTCCTCCACGGCGCGCGTGTTGCGGACCCGGGCGGCCGCCTTGTTCCACTGGTAATGATAGTGGAACACGATCGCGATCACGTCGTAGAAATCGATGATGAAGCGGTTGCGCGAGGCGCCATGGACGAGCCGGTGGAAGCGCTCGTCGAGCTCGGAAAAGTCCATGTAGCGGTCGTCGATCTCGCGCAGGAGCGTGGCGTGCTCCTCCTCGATGGCGGCCAGTTCGCGCCAGGCGCCGTGGTCCCTCGGCAGGCGCGCGAAGGCGGCGGCGGAGCGCAGCTCGAACATTTCCCGCACCTCGGTGAGCTCCAGGGCGAAGTCGCGCGTGAACCCCTTCAGGATCCAGTGGCTGTTGCGGCGCTTCTCGATCAGTCCGAAGCGGCTGAAGCGGATCAGGAATTCGCGCACCGGCGTGGTGCCGACCCCGATGTCGCGGGCGAGCTCCAGTTCGTTGATCTGCATGCCGGGCTCGGCGCCGCCGGCCAGGATCTGCTGCATGAAGCGGCGCTCGATGATCTCCGCCACGCTGTCGGTCTCGTGGTCGGGGAAGCGGTCCTCCGGCGCGGGCGAGCGCAGCACGGTCTTGTCCCGCTTGTCCCATCGGATCAGGCCGGATTCGGCGAGCTGAGACAGGATGGAGCGGACGGTCGTGCGGCTGACGCCGAGCCGCGACCCGAGTTCCGGCTCGGACGGAAGCCGGTCGCCGTCGACCAGGAGGTCGAGGGTGCGGTTGTAGGCGTCCTTGAAGACGGTGTTCTGCTTGGACATGTGCCGACGCGGCCCGCCCCTCTTTGTATTTTCTCCAGAAAGAACACAAAGCCTTCTCTCTGAAAAGATGGTCTATGGCCGCATCGGCTGATCTCCGGCGAGAGATACGTATTACTGCATGCTGCAAGACGACAAAGAAATGCTGCGAAGCAATAACTTCTGCGGTGCACGGGTCACCTCTTGCAGTGGCCCGTCGTTTGATCTAGCGTCCGGGTGTCATCTGTTTTTTATGTATAAAGTTCGGTCGAGCGGCGTCCTCGAACCGAGCAGACGATAAGCCGAACGCCGAGGGAGAACAGATCAATGACCGCTTTCAAGTCCCTGACCCGCCGTGCCTTCGTCGGCGCCGCCGCAGCCGCCGTGATGCTCGGCGCGCTGCCGGTCTCCACCGTCGCCGCGCAGGACGTGACCATCCCGATCATCGTGAAGGACACCACGTCCTTCTACTGGCAGATCGTCCTCGCCGGCGCCCGCAAGGCCGGCAAGGACCTCGGCGTCAACGTGCCTGAACTGGGCGCCCAGTCCGAGGCCGACATCAACGGCCAGATCTCCATCCTGGAGAACGCCGTGGCCGGCGGCCCGGCCGCGGTCGTGATCTCGCCGACCGAATTCAAGGCGCTCGGCCAGCCGATCACGGAAGCCGCCAAGTCGGTGAAGATCATCGGCATCGACTCCGCCGCCGACAGCGACGCCTTCACGTCCTTCCTCACCACCGACAACGTGCAGGGCGGCCGGGTGGCGGCCGACGGTCTCGCCGAGGCGATCAAGGCCCAGTACGGCGCGGCGGAGGGCGAAGTGGCGCTCATCACGTCGCTGCCGGGCGTCGGCTCGCTCGATCAGCGCGCCCAGGGCTTCAAGGAGCAGCTGGCGGCCAAGTATCCGGGCCTGAAGCTGGTGGCCGACAAGGTGGCCGACGGCCAGGCGACCACCGGCCTCAACATCATGACGGACCTGATCACCGCCAACCCGAACCTTCGGGGCGTGTTCGCGTCCAACCTGATCATGGCCCAGGGCGCCGGGCAGGCGATCGCCGAGAACACCATGCAGGACAAGATCAAGCTGATCGGCTTCGACAGCGACGACAAGCTGGTCAAGTTCCTGACCGACGGCGTGATCGCCGGCCTCGTGGTCCAGGACCCGTACCGGATGGGCTACGACGGCATCAAGACCGCCCTCGCCGCCTCCAAGGGCGAGTCGGTGGAGAAGTTCGTCGACACCGGCGCCAACCTGGTCACCAAGGCCAACATGGGCGACGAGAAGATCGCCGCCCTGCTGAACCCGAAGCTCGACTGATCGACGGCGCCGGAAGGCCGTCCCGGAGCCGGAAAACCGGCGGCGGGGCGGCCGTCCGACGGTCCGGCCGGGCGAGTCGGCCCTGTTGAGTTGCATCGAGCGCGCGCCGGACCGGAGCGGACCTCCGGTCCGGACGCGTTCGAGGCCGCGGGATGCCGACGCCCTCCCCCGTTCGTCGAGGATCTTCATCCGCAGCGGACGGACCTGAGGGCTCCTCGCGAGCCCGCGCCACGACCGGGCGCCCCCGCCCGATCCCGGGAGAGAAAAGATGACGGCATCCATCCCCGACGCGACCACGCTCGGACGGCCACGGGGCACGTCCGGCGTGCCGATCCTGGAACTGCGGGGGCTGGAGAAGCGCTACGTGGGCACCCACGCGCTGAAGCCGGCGACGCTCGCCTTCGAGGCCGGCGAAATCCACGCCATCGTGGGCGAGAACGGCGCCGGAAAGTCCACCCTCATCAAGTTGCTGACCGGCGTCATTCCGCGCACCTCCGGCGAGATCTTCTGGGAAGGCCGGCCGGTGGGTCTCGCCACGCCGCACGAGGCCATCGACCTCGGCATCAACGCAGTCCACCAGGAGGTGGTGCTCTGCCGCCACCTGACCGTCGCCGCCAACATGTTCCTGGGCGAGGAGACCTCCCGTTTCGGCCTGTTGCAGCACCGGGCGATGGTGCGCGAGGCGCAGCGGACCCTGGACGACCTCGGCTTCGACCTGCCGGCCCACGTTCTCCTCGGCGACCTTACCATCGGCCAGCAGCAGCTGATCGCCGCCGCGCGAGCCGCCACCCGTGGAACCCGGTTCCTGATCTTCGACGAGCCGACGGCCTATCTCACGCGGCGGGAGGCGGCCCAGCTGTTCGCGCTCATCCGGCGGCTGGAGGCGGAGGGCGTCACCATCGTCTACATCAGCCACCGGATGGAGGAGGTGTTCGAGCTCGCCACCCGCGTCTCCATCCTGCGCGACGGAACGCTGGTCGGCACCCGCCGCATCGGGGAGACGGACGAGGCGGACCTGATCGCCCTGATGATCAACCGCTCCATCGAGCAGATCTACCACAAGGACAAGTACACGCCCGGCAAGCCCATCCTGGAGACCCGCGGTCTGTCCGGGCCGGGCTTCGAGGACGTGTCGATCACGGTCCGCGAGGGCGAGATCGTCGGCCTCTACGGGCTGATCGGCGCCGGACGGAGCGAGTTCGTCACCACCGTGTTCGGCCGCCACAAGCGCACCGCCGGCGAGGTTCTGTGGGACGGCCGGCCGGTGACCATCCGGTCGGAGGCGGAGGCGATCGAGCTCGGCATCGCGCTGGCTCCGGAAAGCCGGCGCGATCAGGGCCTCTGCCTCAACCTGCCGGTGGGGCTGAACCTCAACCTGCCGGTCTACACCAAGCTGGCTCCAACCGGCCTGATCTCGGCCCGGCAGGAGGCGGAGCGCGCCGACCGGCAGATCGCCGGCCTGCGGATCAAGACGCCCGGCCGCGCGACGCTCGCCTCCAGCCTGTCCGGCGGCAACCAGCAGAAGATCGTGATCGGCAAGTGGCTGAACCACGGCGCCAAGCTGTTCATCTTCGACGAGCCGACCGTGGGCGTCGACGTGGGCACCAAGGCGGAGATCTACCGGCTGTTCTCGGAGCTTCTCTCCAAGGGCGCCGGAATAATCCTGATCTCGTCCTACCTGCCGGAGGTCTACGAACTGGCCGACACCCTGCACGTGTTCCGGCGCGGCCGGCTGGTCTCCAGCCACGGCTACCACGCCGCCACCCATGAAGACATCCTGACCCGGGCCATCGGGGTTTGACGGAGCGATCGATGACGGACGTGACCAACAAGGCCCGCGGCCTGCCCAAGGGGCGGCTGAACATTCTGTTCGGCCTGACGCTGTTCGCCCTGCTCCTGCTTCTGTGGGTGATCCTCGGCTTCGCGACGAACAGCTTCTGGACCGGCAACAACATCTCCAACCTGCTCCGGCAGGGGTCCATGACGGCGATTCTCGCCATCGGCCAGACCTTCGTGATCATCACCGGCGGCATCGACCTTTCGGTCGGGGCGATCGTGGGCTTCACGAGCGTGATCGTGTCGCTCTTCCTCCAATGGGGCCTGCCGATCTGGGCGGCGGTGGTGCTGACCCTCCTGTTCGGCGTGGCGATCGGCCTCTTCCACGGCTTCGGCATCGTCCGCATGGGCCTGCCGCCCTTCATCATCACCCTGGCGACCCTCACGTCGCTGCGCGGCATCGGCCTCCTCATCACCAACGGCGCCACGATCTCGATCACCAACGACGAGTTCACCGCCTTCTCGCGGGCGAACTTCCTCGGCGTCCCGAGCCTCTTCTGGATGGTCATCATGGTGGCCGTGCCGGCCTACATCCTGCTGAACCATTCCCGCTGGGGCCGCTACCTGTTCGCGGTCGGCTCCAACGCCGAGGCCGCCCGCCTCTCCGGCGTGAACGTGCCCCGCATCATCTACATGGCCTATGTGCTGTCGGCCCTGTTCGCCTCCTTCGTGGGCCTCCTCCTCGCCGCCCGCATCGGCATCGGCAACGCCACGCAGGCGGAAGGCTGGGAGCTTCAGGCGATCGCGTCGTCCGTGATCGGCGGCACCTCGCTCTTCGGCGCGATCGGCTCCGTCCACGGCCCGCTCCTCGGCGCCTTCATCCTGGCGACCATCAACAACGGCGCGAACCTCCTGAACGTGAACTCCTTCTGGCAGAGGATCGTCACCGGCGTCCTGATCATCGTGATCGTCTACTTCGACCAGCTGCGCCGCCGGCGCGGCTGAGAACGCGGGCCTCGCGCGAACCCGGCCGGCCCGAATGGCCGGCCGGGTCTCGTCGGCGGGTGATGCCGCGCGCCAGAACGAAGCCGTCAGAGCCGGGCGAGCAGTTCCCGCTTCGAAGTGGCGAACTCGTCGTCGGAGAGGAGCCCTTTCTCCTTGAGCCCGGCGAGCCGCTCCAGCGCCGAGACGATGTCGCCCGGACTCTCCCGGCCGCCGGATCTTGCAGCGTCGCCGCTCGTCGGCTCGGTCGGGCGATGGCTGGGCTGGGGCGCAGCCGGCTGGTCGTGCCCCGGGCCGGCGGACAGCGCGGGCGTTTCGGTTGCGGGCCGGCCGTCCATAGGAGGAGCCACTGTTTCGGGCATGCCGGCCGTTTCGGGCCTACCCGCCGTGTCGGCGCGCGCCGCCCGGGCGTCGTCGGGCGAAACGCGCTTCAGGTCGCGCGCTCGCACCGTCCCGTACTGGCTTTGGAAGGTCAGGTCGGCACCGGACCCCTGCTGCTGCGACACCCCGCCGATCTGGTGGTCGCCGGTGTCGTAGACCGAGACCGTCCCGTTCTCCTCGACCGCCAGTCGACGGGTGGCGGGAAACACCGCGTAGCGCGAGCTGTTCTGGCCACCGGCCGACGAGGGGGACCCGAGCCCGTCCGGCCACCAGGCGCCGCCGAAGCCACCGCCGGCTGCGGCCTTCCGCTCCGCCGCGACCGAGCCCGTGGCGATCGCCGCCGACAGGTCGTCCGCGAAGGCCGAGACGCGCGCCTTCAGGGCGTTGTTGAACATGTCGCCGATCATGATCATGCCGCCCTGGCTCCACTGGCCCATGCCGCCGAGCTCCGGGTGGGCGAACTGGGCCATGCGGCCGCCGCCGTGAAGGAGCGCAGCCAGCAGCACGTGGGCGGCGTCGGGCGAAAAGCCGTGGCGTCCGGCAATCTCCGTCAGGAGCTGCTCGCCGGATGCGGAAAGGGGCGTCGACATGGGCGGGTCTCCGGTGGAGTGAAAGATCGGATGGGAGCCATAACGCGTCGCGGCGGGGATGGCTCCACCCGGGGATGCATGGGCGGCAGCCGAGCCGTGCGTTGCGGCGTCCGGCATCGGCCTACCGGTCACCACTCCGGCGCGCGGACACCATCGCCCGAACGGACAGCGCATCGGCCGTGGCCGCGAAGGCGGCCGTGTTGTCCAGGATGCACCAGGCCGTCGCGCCCTCCGCCCGGCGGGCCAGGAGGCTTTCCGATACCCGCCCGAGGAACGCCTCGTCATAGGCCGAATAGTAGATGCGCGGCGAGCCGTGGAGCCGCAGGTAGACGAGCCCCGGCCACCCGCCCGGCGCGTCCGCGCCCGGGACCGGCGGCGGATCGGCCGCGACGCGGGCGATCCGCAGGCTTTGAAGCAGCGCCTCCACCCGGTCGTCGAACCAGCTGCGGTGACGCGGCTCGCAGACGATCGGCGCGTCCGCGCGGCCGGCGAGGTCCGCCAGGAACCGGTCGGCCATCCCGGGCCGGAACGGAAGGCTCGGCGGCAGCTGCACGAGGAGCGGACCGCGCCTGGCGCCGAGCCCGGCCGTCTCTTCCAGGAAGGCGCCGACCAGGGCGTCGCAGCCCTCCAGGCGCGCGTCGTGGGTGATCGCCCTCGGCACCTTCACGGCGAAACGGAAATGGTCTCCGACGGTCGCCGCCCACCGTTCGTAGGTGGCGCGCCGGTGCGGCCGGTAGAAGGACGAGTTGATCTCCACCGCGTTGAACACGGCCCCATAGCGGGACAGATGCGAGCCCTCGTCCGGGAACGCCGCCGCGTGCGCCTTCGGGACGCTCCAGCCGGCGGTCCCGACCCGGATTTCCGCTGCATCGTCGGTGGACACCGGCTTCGCCTCCTCGCTCGTCACCGCAACGGGGCGCGGAGCGGGGGGTTCCGGCGCGTCAGCCGATGGCGCCCATGAGCGAGAGGGCGTCGAGCGCGATGCGGCCGGCGGCCAGCAGGGCGGCCGCCGCGGTGGCGAGGGCGGCCCTGGAGTTGAGGATCTGGGTCCGGTTGAGGGCCGTCACGATCCGGTTGATGTCGGCCGCGTCGAGCGTCTCCCTCAGCGAGATCCGGCGGACCCGCTGACGACTGGCGAGCCACCAGAACCACGCGGAGGCGAGCGCCGCCGCCACGATCGCCCAATCGATAATCTGGATGAGAACCCCCACGCAGCCGCCTCCCGTCGCCGTCGCGCCGGACCCAACCGCAGCCCGAGGCGCGTCGTCAAGACCGATCGGGCGGCGTGCGCGGATCGGTCCGGCCTATGCCGGCCGGCCTCCTTGCGAGGGGAACCGGCGTCCCGGGGCCCGGTTGATGGAGGATCGACCCAAAGCGAGGGAGACGACCATGGCCCTATCGATCGGTGAGATCCGCGCCGCGCTCGGCCCCGTCGACGACGCGGTTGCGGCCGAGGTGATCCGGCTCGACGCCACCCTGGCGGACCTTCAGGCCGCCAAGGCCTGGATGCTTTCGGACGAAGCCCTGGCCAACGATCACCGCAGCCCTCCGTCAGGCACGGTCGCCCGGATCATCGACGTCCTTTCGACCGATGGCCTGGAGGATCCGGACGAGACCGACGGCGCCCCACTCGCATGAGCGGGCTTGGTCGAATCGGCCACACGCGCTAGGCAGGAGACATGTGGGTCGTTCTCCTCGTCAGCATCCATCTGCTTCTCGGGCCGAACGTCACGGTGGTCGCCGACTTCGGCCCCTACCGGACGCGGCAGGCCTGCGAAGCCGATCTCGTGCGCGTCCAGGCGCAACTGCCCGACGAGGACAAGGCGGCCGTGACCGAGGGCGAGCTCGCGCTCCTCTGCTTGTCGGTCTCCGACTACCGCGCCCTCGCCGAGCCGGAGGCGGAAAGCCCCTGACCGTGGCTTTCCCCGTCAGCCGCTCCGGCCGGCGGCGTCCGCCTCGGCCTCCGCGATCTTGCGCTTCACCGCCACGAAGCTGTCCGGCGTCACCGAGATGGAATCGATGCCGCGCGACACCAGGAAGGCGGCGAACTCCGGATGGTCGCTCGGCGCCTGGCCGCACAGGCCGATCTTGGCGCCGGCCGCCTTGGCGGCATCGATCACGTGGCCGATCATCCATTCGACGGCGGGATCCTGCTCGTCGAAGAGCGCGGCGAGATCCCCCGCGTCCCGGTCCACCCCCAGCGTCAGCTGGGTGAGGTCGTTGGAGCCGATCGAGAAGCCGTCGAAGCGCTCGGCGAAGGCCTCCGCCAGCACCACGTTCGACGGGATCTCGCACATGACGAAGACCTTGAGGCCCTTGTCGCCGCGCACGAGTCCCTCCTCGGCCATGACGGCGAGCACCTTGTCGGCCTCCGCCGGCGATCGGCAGAACGGGATCATCACCACCACGTTGTCGAGGCCGATCTCCTCCCGCAGCTTGCGGATGGCCCGGCATTCGAGCGCGAAGCCGTCCCGGTACCGGTCCGAGTAGTAGCGCGATGCGCCCCGGAAGCCGATCATCGGGTTCTCCTCGCGCGGCTCGAACTGCGCGCCGCCGACGAGGCCGGCGTATTCGTTGGTCTTGAAGTCGCTCATGCGCACGATGACCGGCTTCGGATACTGGCTCGCGGCGATCTTGGAGAGCCCGCGCGCCAGCGCCTCGACGAAGAAGTCGGCCTTGCGGTCGTAGCCGCGGGTCATCTCCTCGATGGTCCTCCGGGCATCCTCGTCGCGCAGCTCGGAGAAGCGCGTGAGCGCCACCGGATGGATCTTGATGGCGTTGCTGATCACGAACTCCATCCGGGCGAGACCGACGCCGTCGGCCGGCAGCCGCCACCAGCGGAACGCGCTGGCCGGGTTGCCGATGTTCAGCATCAGCTCCGTCCGCGTGCGTGGCAGCGCGTCGAGCGCCACCACCTCGGAGGTGAACGCGCCGGCGCCGTCGTAGACGACGCCCTGGTCGCCTTCCGCGCACGAGACCATGACGATCTGGTCGTCGTGGAGGATCCGCGTCGCATCCCCGGCGCCGACGATCGCCGGCAGGCCGAGCTCCCGGCTCACGATGGCCGCGTGGGAGGTGCGCCCGCCGTGGTCGGTGACGATGGCGGCGGCCCGCTTCATGATCGGCACCCAGTCGGGATCGGTCGTACGGGTCACCAGGATGCAGCCGTCCGGGAAGTCGGCGATGTCCTTGGCGTCCTCGATAACCCGCACGCGCCCGCTCACCACCGCGTCGCCGATGGCGAGCCCGCGGATCAGCTCCGGCCCCTTCCCGGTGAGCGCATAGGTGCGGATCTCGCCGCCTGACGTGCGGGACTGAACGGTCTCCGGCCGGGCCTGGACGATGAAGAGGTCGCCGCTCTCCCCGTCCTTGGCCCATTCCATGTCCATCGGGCAGCCGTAGTGCCGCTCGATCTCCGCGGCCCAGCGGGCGAGGAGCAGGATCTCCGGGTCGGACAGCACGAAGCTCTCCCGCTCGGCGCGGGACGTCGGCACCTCGCGGACGGGCCGGGCCTCGCCGCTGGCGTAGATCATCTTCACCGCCTTGGCGCCCAGGCGCTTCTCCAGGATGGGCGCGACGCCCTCCCGGTCGAGGAGCGGCTTGAACACCACATAGCCGTCCGGGTCCACCCGGCCCTGCACCACGGTCTCGCCGAGTCCCCAGGCGGCGTCGATCAGCACCACCTTGTCGAAGCCGGTCTCCGTGTCGATGGAGAACATCACGCCCGACCCGCCGCGATCCGACCGCACCATCTTCTGGACGCCGATCGAGAGGGCGATCTGCAGGTGGTCGAAACCCTTGGCGATGCGGTAGCTGATCGCCCGGTCGGTGAAGAGCGAGGCGAAGCAGCGCCGGCAGGCGTCGAGCAGCGCGTCCTCGCAGCGGATGTTGAGGAAGCTCTCCTGCTGCCCGGCGAAGCTGGCGTCCGGCAGGTCCTCGGCCGTCGCGCTGGAGCGCACCGCCACGTCCGTCTCGGCGACGCCATAACGAGCCGACAGGGCGCGATACCGGCCGCGGATCTCGTCCGCCATCGCGGCCGGCCAGGCGCCCTTCAGGAAAGCCGCGCGGATCGCCGCCCCGGCCGCCGCGAGATCGCAGTCGCCGGCCTCGAAGGCCGCGATCCGGTCGCGGATGACCGGCGCGAGCCCGTTCGCCTCCACGAACGCCCGGTAGGCGGACGCGAGCGTCGCGAAACCCGCCGGCACCCGGATCCCCCGGCCGCCGAGCGTGCGCACCATCTCGCCGAGCGAGGCGTTCTTGCCGCCGACGCTGGCCACATCCCCGCGGCCCACGTCTTCGAACCAGGTCGTGTGAACGGTTGCTTCCGACATCGGACATCTCCCCTTCTTCAGAAGGAGATACGCCCCGCGCGGCGGGTCCACATTGTTCGAGATCAAGCACCGCGGCTGTTCCGCGCCCTGGGACACGGGCCGACGGCCTGCGGGACAAGGAACAAAGATCCGGCGACGCGGCTTCGTTCGGCGGAGCGAACTGCGGAGCGCGTGTTGACCGAGGCTTACATCTTCGTCACGTCGATCATCTGGCTCAGCCTGGGCGCCCTGCTTTCGCTTCCGGATCTGTCGCCGAACGCCATGCTGCAGAACGGCATCGCCATCACCTTCATCCTGGGTGGTGGCGTGTTGCTGGTGATTTCCCTCGTGCTCCGGGCGATCGGGCTGAGCAGGCGATCGAAGGAGCCCTCGTCCTGATCAAAGGCGAGTGCGCGGCCGCGCCGTTCGCGACACGACCGCTTTCCGGCTGGGTTTTCGCCGGCAGGTCGGCACCCTTGCATCAGCCCCTGCCCGCCGTTCGGGCAGGGCGCCACATGGCCAGGATTTCCGGATAGCCCGGAGCCTCCACGATGCCGACGATCTCGAAGCCGTTGCGGGCATAGAGCGCGGCATTTCGCCGGCTCGTCGCCTCCAGGTAGACCGGGAGGTCCGCGGCGTCGGCGCGTTCGAGGCCGCGTCGAAGCAGCGCGCCGCCGATGCCGCACCCGGTCGCCTCCGGCCGGACGCCGATCCAGGGCAGGTACCAGTGCGGCTCCGTCGGGTGGAGACCGGCCTGGATCTCGAAGCCCGCCATCAGCATGTGGAACCGGTCCGGCGAAACGGTCGCCGCGAGATGCTCGACGACCGCTTCCCCGTCGGGCTCGAGCCCGGGCGGGTACCAGAGGGCGGCGGCTCCCCGCTCGGGATCGCAGTCGGCGGTGCCGACCTCGAAGGCGCGCCCGCCGAAGGCCGTCAAGAAGCCCGGAAAGTGGCGCCGGTACTCGTGCTCGTCCGGATAGATCGCCCGAACGGCGGGGTCGTTCGCGAAGGCCGCGACGAGGATGTCGACGGCGGTGGTTCGCGCCGGCAGGGCCGGCGCTTCGACGAGAAGGTCATGCATGAGATCCGCTCCCGTCAGGCCGCCAGGGCCCGGGCCCGTCGGACGAAGAGTTCGCTGAGCGGGCTGTCGTGGCGCCGCTCCGCGCGTTCGGCGGCGAAGGCCATGGCCATTTCGGGCTCGCCGGACCGGATGGCGGCCTCGATCAGCGTAAGGTCGAGGACGTCCCGTTGGGCGTGGCTGCCGCCGAACGTGGCGGCGATCGAGCGCACCGGGCGCAGGAGCGCGACGACGCGTCGGTAGTCGCCGTCGCCGAAGGCGATCAGCGCCCTGACCACCGGCTCGCCGACCTTGGCGATGAAGTCCGCATTGTCGCCGCCCCGCGCCTTCGCGTCCTCCTGCCCGGCGAGAACGGCGAGCGCCGCGTCGCGCCGGCCCGCTCCGACGAAAGCCATCACCGCATGGGCGTCGTTGAACGCATAGGTGCCGCTGGTGGCGATCGGCGCCCAGTTGTCCGCCACGGCCGACCAGCGATCGCCCAGGTCGATGCCTCTCAGGTGGAGCCGCCAGAGGAGCGCCGAGGCGTCCACCATGTCGAGAACCACGCCGGATCTGGCGCCGTAGATCTCCCGGTCGAACAGCGCGAGCACCGCGTCGGTCTCGCCGCGCTCCAGATGGTAGAGCGCCAGGTGCCACCAGTTGTGGACCTGGAAGAAGCTGTCTCCGGTCCAGCCGTCGTTCGACCGCATCCACGCGATGCCGTCGGCGCTGCGGTTCTGCATCTCCAGCACATGGGCGACCGCATGCTGCGACCAGCCGTCGTGACGCTCGAGGTCCACGCCGCGACGGCCCTCCGCCTCCGCGCGGGCATAGTCGCCGGTCTCCTCCAGGCCGAAGGCATGCATGCCGAGGAGCGAGTGGTAGCCCGGCATCGCGGCATCCCAGTGCGGCAAGGCGCGGGCGATCCGGTCGCGCAGCATGCGGCTGTGGCCGGTGAAGAAGTCGATCTGATGCCCCACGAGGAGGCCGAGCGCGTCGCGCGGGGCGGCGATCGTGACGTCTTCCATGACCCGGCTCGCCGCATGCCAGCGGCCGTCCACCAGGTGGCCGATCGCCGCGAGATGGCCCTTTTCGCGCTCGGTCGCCTTGAGCGTCCCGGCCGCGTCCAGGGCGGAGCGGGCCACCGGCAGGCCGCCCGGTTCCGTCCCGAGCAGATGCAGCCAAGCCTTCAGGGCGTGCGCCATCACGAAGTCCGGGCTCTCCTCGATGGCGGCGTCCACTTCGGCGACGGGATCGCCGCGGTAGCACTGCAGGAGCCTGACGGCCGCCTCGTAGCGGGCCGCGCTCGTCTCTGTCGCGCCGGTGAGCGCAAGGCCCAGGCTGTCGGTCACGAATGTCATGCGCCTCTCCTCTGATCGCAGGAGGCCGATCCGCCGAGGATCGCCTCATGCCTCAAAGGCGTGAGGTGCCGCCTCACAGCGTGAGGCAGCCTTGTCGGACAGGTGTGAGGCGCCCATGTCGATCTCGTGGCGCGGCACCGTCACGGGTGGGGAAGGTCAAGGATGGATGCGCCGCTTCAACGCCACGGGGGTCTGCCGACCGCCGCCGACCGGTCAAGATGACGAGATCCCGCACGAGGGCGTCGGCGACGGACCGGGCTTGAGCCCCGCGGCGGCGCGCCGACGACGGCGACCCGCCACGGCCGAGCGGAGATCGCTCCGGGGCCGCCGCGAGCGCCCGGCGGCGCTTCCGCAGGACCTCCGGACCGACATCACGCCATTCCGAGAGCGCTCTTGTAGAGCTCCAGGATCGCCTCTTCCTCCTCGCGCTCGTGCGGCTCCTTGGCCCGCAGGCGCACGATGGCGCGGATCGCCTTCACGTCGTAGCCCCGGCCCTTCGCCTCGGCGTAGACGTCGCGCACGTCGTCGGCGATCGCCTTCTTCTCTTCTTCCAGGCGCTCGATGCGCTCGACGAACTGCTTCAGCTCGTCGGCGGCGACGCCGGTGTCTGCTACTTCCGCGACCATGACGATCGACCTTTCCTGTCGGCTGGCCGGCCGCCCGAACGGGGCCGGTCAAAGGGATGGATACGGCGAGGGGTCCGGCGCGCCCGAGCCGATCCTCTCGGCAGGGATCTGCGACAGGATCGAACGTTCGTCCGCCAAGCCGGCAAGCGCCGTCCTCTCAGCCGTGTGCGGCCGGCGTGGTTAACATTCCGTCACCGAGACGTCCATCCGCCCCCGGTCGCCGCGTCGCCGCGAGGATCAATGTTGCGGGCGGTTCTTCTCGAACGACGAGATCTGGTCGGGCGAGGCCTCGCGCTGGTTCTTCGCCTGCCATTCGGCGTAGGGCATGCCGTAGACGATCTCGCGACTCTCGTCCTTGGAGAGCGGCAGGCCGCGGGCCTCGGCGGCGTCCTTGTACCAGTTGGCGAGACAGTTGCGGCAGAAGCCGGCGAGGTTCATCAGGTCGATGTTCTGCACGTCGGAGCGGCTGGAGAGGTGCTCCAGCAGCCGGCGGAAGGCGGCGGCCTCCAGTTCGGTGCGGGTCTTGTCGTCGATCTCGGGCATGACGGGCCTCCTGTCGGGGGTCAGGCGCCGGCGCCGTTTCGGGTCGCCGGAAGCGGAATGGGTGGCCGGCGGGGATTGTGGTCGGAGCGCGAGCCGTAGTGCCGCACGCTCCGCACCGCCGGGTCGGCGAGGATGGGCTCGATGTGCCGCCAGAGCCGGTCGCCCCAGGCGGCCGCGCCCTCGTCGGTCGCGATCAGGTCCTGGCGAATCTCCACCAGCGTGTGGGCCAGCCCCCGCCGGGTGGCGTGCTGGTGGAGCGTGTCGTTCTTGAGAGCGCCGTCATAGGGCTCGTTGTCGCCGACCAGGACGCCGGGCTCGGACGCGAGCCCGGTGAAGAGCGGCGCGCTCACCCGGTCGTCCAGATCCCACAGCAGCGTCACGTGCCAGGGGCGCGGCACGCCCTTCCAGAAGGGCGTGAACGAATGGATGGACACGATGGCCGGCACGATGCCGCGGGCCGCCGCCTCGTCGAGCCGCGCCGCGATCGCCTGGTGATAGGGTCGGTGAAAGGCCTCCAGCCGGCGCCGGCGCTCCGCCGCGTCCGCCCGCGCGTTGCCCGGCACCACGGCGCCGTCCGAGAGCCGCATCACCAGGGTCGGGTCGTCCTCGCCCCGGTTGGGATCGATCAGCAGGCGCGACACCCGCGTGAGAAGAGCCGGCGCGCCGGAGAGCGCCGCGAGACGGCGGGTGACGGCGGCCGCCCCGATGTCGTAGGCGATGTGCCGGTCGAACTCTGCGGCGGGAAGGCCGAGGTCGCCGTACTCCGGCGGCAGCGCGTTGGAAGCGTGGTCGCAAAGGAGCAGGAGGCCGGTGCCGAGATCGCCGGCGATCTGCTCGACGGGGTCGAAGGGTGATGTCGGTCCGGTCACGGCGCATGCTTCCTGTTCGGTCCGGCGGACAATAGGCAGTCTCGCCGGGGCTTGCCAGACCTTCTCGCCGCGCGCACCATCCGCGCCTTCCTGGCGGCCTCCCCGGCCGCCGTCGTCTCCAGTTCCCGGTCGTTCAGCGTACCATGTCCCTGCCCCATACCGCCGCCAGGCCCTCCCCGCTCGCCAGCGCCTATGGCGCCCTGGTCCTCGGCGCCGTCGCCATGGGCGTCTCGCCCGTCATGGTCCGCCTCGCCGACGTGGGCCCCTACGCCAGCGCCTTCTGGCGCGTGGGCCTGGCGCTTCCGATCCTCTATCTGTGGGCGCGCAGCGAGGCCGGCAACGCCGCCATCGCGGCCGCCCTCCGCACGCCGGCCGTGCTCATCGCCGGGCTCCTGTTCGCCGGCGACCTGTTCTTCTGGCATCTCGCCATCGTCAACACCACGGTCGCCAACGCCACCTTCCTGGCCACCACCGCGCCCATCTGGGTGGTGCTCGGCTCGTGGGCGCTCATCGGCGAACGGGTGGAACGGCAGGTGATGGTCGGCCTCGCGCTGTGCGTCGCCGGCGGCGCCGTGCTCCTCGGCGGCAGCTACAGTCTGGCGCCGGAGCGGATCTGGGGCGACCTCTACGGCATCGTCACCTCCCTCTTCTTCGGCGGCTATTTCCTGGCCCTCCGGGTCGCGCGCCGCACGGTGGCGAGCGGCGCCGCCACCTTCGCCAGCACCGTGGTGACCGCGCCCGTGCTGCTCGCCGTCGCCGCCGTGCTGGAGCCGACCCTCTGGCCCGCGTCGCTCGGCGGCGTGGCGGCCCTGTTCGGCCTCGCCTTCATCAGCCATGCCGGCGGCCAGGGCCTTCTGGCCTTCGCGCTCGGTCACCTGCCGGCCGCCTTCTCGTCGCTGGTCATCTTCCTGGAGGCCGTGGCGGCCGCCCTCATCGCCTGGCTGGTGCTCGGAGAGACCCTCGGTCTGGAGCAGGCCATCGGCGGAAGCCTGATCCTGGGCGGAATCGTGATCGCGCGGCCGCGCGCGTGATATTTCGTAATGATGCTATGTACGGTCGCTCTCCGATTCGCCGGGGCGGCCCGCCGGGCCCGACCTGGAGGCGAACCTTGAACGTGGACTTCCATGCGGCTCCCGAATGGCCTCTCACCGATTGGCGCTTCGCCATGCCCCTCGGGCGGTTGACACCGCGCGACCCCTCACGCGATAAGACGGGCGCCTACGGATGACGTCGGTAAGGATGACGATGGTGGCGGCACGGACGGAGCGCGGTCTGCGCACCACGCTCGGACGATTGCTGGGGGCGGGCCGGGGCGGGGTCGGCCCGGGAACCATAACCTCGCGGATCCGTGCCGCTTTATGGCGCGCCGCGGCCGGCGGGGCGGTCCTGGTCGCCGCGACGGCGTTCGGCGCGACGACGGCGCAGGCGGACCTGCGCCTCTGCAACAAGACCAAGTCAACGGTGTCGGTGGCCATCGGCTACAAGGGCAAGGACGGCTGGCGGACCGAGGGGTGGTGGAACATCAAGGGCGAAGGGTGCGGCACCCTGCTGCCCGGCGCCCTCGGATCGCGGTACTACTACATCTATGCCGTCGACAGTCAGCGCGGCGGCGAGTGGGGCGGCAAGTCCTTCATGTGCACGAGACGCAAGATGTTCACCATCCTCGGCGTGGAGGACTGCGTCGCGCGCGGATACGAACGGACCGGGTTCTTCGAGATCGATACGGCCGAGCAGCGCAGCTGGACGATCCATCTCTACCAACCGACGAGAGAGGGGAACGGGTCTCGATGAGACGCAATCGCAAGGTCAAGATTCTCGCCACGCTTGGCCCGTCGTCCTCCGACGAGGACCAGATCAGCCGTCTCCATGTGGCCGGAGCGGACGTGTTCCGCATCAACATGAGCCACACCAACCACGACAAGCTGCGCGAACTCGTCACCAACATCCGCGCCGTGGAGACCCGCCACGGCCGTCCCATCGGCATCCTGGCGGACCTGCAGGGGCCGAAGCTGCGCCTCGGCACGTTCGCGAACGGCCCGCAGATGCTGACGATCGGCCAGCGCTTCAGCCTGACGAACGAGCGGGTCGACGGCGACGCCACCGCCGTCCACCTGCCCCATCCGGAGATCCTGGAGGCGCTCCGCCCCGGTCACCGCCTCCTGATCGACGACGGCAAGCTGCGCCTGAGGGTGATCTCCTGCGACGGCCAGGTGGCCGTGACCGAGGTCGAGATCGGCGGCAAGGTGTCGGACCGCAAGGGCGTCAGCCTGCCGGACACGATCCTTGCCACCGGCGCCCTGACGGACAAGGACCACGCCGACCTTCTTGCCGCCCTCGACGCGGACGTGGACTGGATCGCCCTTTCCTTCGTGCAGCGGCCCGAGGACGTGGCGGACGTGCGCAAGGTGGTGCGCGGCAAGTGCGGAATCATGTCGAAGATCGAGAAGCCCCAGGCGGTGGAGCGGCTCGACGAGATCATGGAACTGTCCGACGCCATCATGGTCGCCCGCGGCGATCTCGGCGTGGAGATGCCGCTGGAGGCGGTGCCGGGTATCCAGAAGCGCATCACCCGCGCCTGCCGCAAGGCCGGCAAGCCGGTGGTGGTCGCCACCCAGATGCTGGAGAGCATGATCCAGTCGCCGGTCCCGACCCGCGCCGAGGTGTCGGACGTGGCGACCGCCGTGTTCGAGGGCGCCGACGCGGTGATGCTGTCGGCCGAATCCGCCGCCGGCGCCTATCCGGTGGAGGCCGTCACCACCATGAGCCGGGTGGCCGAGGAGGTGGAGAAGAACGAATACTTCCTGTCCATCCTGAACGCCCAGCGGCCCGAGCCGCAGCAGACCGGCGCGGACGTGATCTCGTCCGCCGCCCGGCAGATCGCCGAGACGCTCGGCCTCGCCGCCATCGTGTGCTTCACGTCCTCCGGCGCCACCGGCATCCGCGCCTCCCGCGAGCGGCCCAACACGCCGATCATCGCGCTGTCGCCGAACCGCGCCATGGCGCGCCGGCTGGCGGTGGTCTGGGGCCTGCACTGCGTGGTCAGCGACGACGCCCGCAACCTTGACGATCTCGTGGACCGGTCCTGCCGGATCGCCTACCAGGAGGGCTTCGGCCGTCCGGGCCAGCGGGTGATCATCACGGCCGGCGTGCCGTTCGGCACCCCCGGCGCCACCAACCTCATCCGCATCGCCTTCATCGGGGCGGACGGGCTCGGCGGCATCTGACGCCTACCCGGCGACAGCGTCCCTCCCCCGCCATCTGACGCCGCCCTGGCGACGGAGTCCTCCCCCGCCCCGACGCTCAGCCGGCCGGCGAGCCTTTCCGCGACCCTTCGGCGGTCGCGAGCGCGCGCGCCGTCACCCGGTCGATGGCGGCCATCACGGCGTCCGGCCGGGTGTGGTGCGGCATGTGCCCGACGCCGGGCAGCACGACGAGTTCGGCTCCGGCGATGTCGCGCTTCAAACCTTGCGAATGGACGGACGGCCAGACCACCGCGTCCTGGTCGCCGGTGACGATCACCGTCGGCGCGGTGATCTCCGGGTAGCGCGGCGAGAGGGCGGTCACGTTCGCCTTCAGGTCCGCCACGTCCTCCGCGTTGGCGATGAAGCTTCGCGGCCGCAGCACCAGCTCCACGTGCGCGTCGTCGCGGTAGCGGTCCGGGACGGGCTCCGGCGCGAACACGCCGGTAGCCGCCCGCTCCAGCGCCAGCCGGCCGACCGGATAGGCGAGCGTCCAGGCGAACAGGCGGCCGACCACCGGGTGGGCGGCAACCGAATAGTACCAGGTCACGCCCCCCGGCCAGGGATGGGTGGCAGGCGCCACGAACACCAGGCCGGCCACCTTGTCCTTGTGGAGGACGCCGAGCGCCGCCACCACCGCCCCGCCCCAGGAATGACCGACGACGATGGCCCGGTCGATGCCGAGATGATCGAGAAGGCCGGCCATCAGCCGGGCCTGCGCCGCCGGAGCGGCGAGACGGCGGCTCGGCCGATCGGAATGGCCATGTCCCGGGCGGTCCACGTAGACGACGCGCCGGCCCGCCAGATGGCGGCCGAGCGCCGTCCGTGGCTCGTTCAGATTGCCGCTCGCCCCGTGCAGCACCAGCACCGGCGGACGTGGCCGCGCCTCCGGCTGGCCCGGACCCGTATCGAGATAGTGAAGCCGAACGCCGTCGATGGTCGCATAGGCGCCGACCGACGCCAGGGTGCGGTCGAGTTGATGCTGGCCGAACGCCGTATAGCCCACGAGGGCGAGCACGATCGCCAGAACGGCGGCGGCCACGGCGGTCAGCATGGAGACGTCGTCAGCATGGAAACCTGGCCATTCGCCGGCTCCCGCCTGGTCAGATCCGCCGCCCGGCGGCGGTCTCGTCCAGCTTGGCGAGCGCCTCCTTGACGGCGTCGAGTTGCGGCGCGATCGCGAGGGCCCGGCGGTAGATGTCGCGGGCCCGCTCCGGCTCGTCCAGTTCGGCCAGGATGGCGCCGAGCCCGGTCATCGCCCCGAAGTGACGGGGCTGCAGGGCGAGCGTGCGGCGGATGTCGCCCATGGAGCGCGTGTAGTCGTCCAGCATGTAGTAGACTGTCGCGCGGCGGTTGTAGGCCTCCGCGAAGTCCGGCTTCAGCACGACCACGTCGTCCAGGAGATCGAGGGCGGCCGGATAGTTCTTGGCGGCGATCGCCTGGTCGGCCCAGCCCATCAGGAGGTCCACGGTGGAACTGCCGCTCTCGTTGAAGATGCGCAGGATCCGCTGCTCCAGCGGATGGGCCTCCATCTTGGTCTTCGCCTGCGCGAGTTGCTCGAACAGCGGGTCGAGTTCGACGGCCGGGTCGACCGCGAGGGCCGACTTGGCGGCGCGGTCGCTGGTGGCGGGACCGCGTCGGCCGGCGCCGGGGCTGAGCCGATCGAGGCGCGGCTCCCCGGCCTGGGGAGCGCCGCCGGGCGCCGAAGGGGCGGCCGTCTGGCCGGCGGCGGGAGCGGCGGCGATGACACCGGCGAGTGCCGCGACAAGGAGGACGTGCCTGAAGGCGGGGCGTACGAACGAAATCATGCCGGGAAGATAGTCCTCCCGGCATGCCGCGTCGAGATCATCGACAGAATGTGAAGTCGGCGCACCGCGATCGGCCGCCCCGGCGTCGGCCGGAAACAAGGAAGACCGCCGCCGCGGCTCGTGTCCGATCCAGCCGGGCCGGATCGCCGCGAACCGGGCCGCCGGGGCTTAGCCCTGGCGCGCCTTGTAGCGCGGGTTCTTCTTGTTGATGATGAAGATGCGGCCCTTGCGGCGCACCAGGCGGTTGTTCCGGTCGCGGCCGAGAAGGGACCGCAGCGAGTTCTTGATCTTCATGGGTACGTTCCCTTCCGAACCCACGAACCGGCGGCGGAGCCGCGCCTCGTCAGAGGCGGCGCGCTACTCATCCTCAGTTCGACCGGATCCGATCTGTTGATGAAACGGGCGGGCGCGTGACGCCCCATGCCCGAAGTCGCGCGGACCATAAGGACGAGACGGTCCGATGTCAATTGCGCGGCACGGCGGAATTCCGAAGGGTTCCGCCGCGCCGGCCGGCCCGATCAGGCCGCGCGCACGCTCGTCAGGAAGCTGTCCAGCTTGGCCTGGAGATCGCCCGCCTTCGCGCCGAGCGTGGTGGCCTGCGCCAGGAGTTCGCGCGACGCGGACCCGCTGCGCAGCGCCGTCGCCTGCACGTCCTGGATGACCGTGGCCACGTGGCCGGCGCCGCCGGCGGCGTCCTGGATGCGGCTCGCGATCTCGCCCGTGGCGGCGTTCTGCTGTTCCGCCGCCGCGGCGACCGCGCCCGTGATCCCGTCCAGCGTGGAGATGCGGGCGGAGATGTCCGCGATCCGGCTCACCGTCCGGGCGGTGGCGGTCTGGATCGCCGTCATCTGCGCCTCGATGTCCTGGGTGGCCTTGGCGGTCTGGTTGGCGAGCGCCTTCACCTCGCTCGCCACCACGGCGAAGCCGCGTCCGGCGTCGCCCGCGCGCGCCGCCTCGATGGTCGCGTTGAGCGCCAGGAGGTTGGTCTGCTCGGCGATCGCCTGGATCATGGCCACGATCACGCCGATCCGGCTCGTGCCGTCGGCCAGCGCCTTCACCTCCTCGTCGGTCGCGCGCGCCTCGCCCACGGTCTCGCTGATGAGGCCGGACGCGTCGGTGATCTGGCGGCCGATCTCGGCGATCGACGCCGAGAGTTCCTGCGAGGCGCCGGCCACGGCCTGGACGCTGCCGGAGGTCTGCTCGGAGGCGCTTGCGACGCTCGCCGAGCGCTGCGAGGTGGCTTCCGCGTCCGCCGCCAGCGTCTCGGCCGCGGCGAGCAGCGTGCGCGACGACTGGGCGACCTGGTCGATCAGGTCGCCGACCTCGCTGCGGAAGCGCCGGGTCAGTGCGTCCGTGTCCTGGCGGCGCTGCTCCACCGCGTCGGCCTCGCGCCGCCGCTGGTCGGCGCGCAGGTCCTCGGCGGCCTTCAGGGCATCGCGCAGGCGCTCGACCGTGCGCCACAGGCGGCTGATCTCGTCTCGGCCGATCCGGGCCGGGATGGAGGCGTTGAAGTCGCCCTCGGACACCCGCTCCAGGACGCCCGTCACCGACGTCAGCGGTCGCGAGATGGTGCGCAGCCCGATCCAGGACGCGACGCCAGCGCCCGCCAGGATGCCGATGGCCGCGACCAGCACGATCACCGTCGCGCGCTCCGAACGGAAGGCCGCAAGGTCCGCCGTCACCTGGTCCAGGTGCGCCCGGTCGTCGGTGACCAGCGCGTCCACCGCCGCCTGGAACTGCTTGCGGTTGGCGCGATTCGCCTCGTTGTTGCCGAGCGCGCTGGCGGCGGCCGGCGATTCGGCCTCGCCGAGGCGCGCGACCTCGGACCGGAAGGTCACGAACGACTTGGCCTCGGCGACCACCGAATCGAAGGCAGCCGCTCCCTCCGCCGGAACCAGCGGACGCCAGGAGTCCAGGTGGCTCTCGATCGTGCCGAGCGTCTTCCGCAGACCCGCGGCGAACGGAGCCGCCTCCGCGGTGGACGAAGCGGCGTAGATGCCGCGGGAATCCATCACGGCGGCGGTCACGAGGCGGTTCAGGTGCTCGCCGTTCCAGGCGCGAACGGAGGCGTCCTGCAGGCGCCGGACCTCCGTGTCGTAGGCGCCCATGGACAGGAGCGCGAGGCCGGCGATCGAGGCGGCCACCATGCCGAGCACTGCCACGATCGCGTAGAGTTTGGTTTGAATCGTCACGTCCGGAACTCCTGAGCACATTTCGTTTCGGACCGTGCCAGTCGTCCGTAAATGACAAGATAATCAGAGACTTTTTACACTATGAATGATCGACGCTTATTTCGTCCAGTCGGGCGCGAGGTCGGCCGGCGACACGAGCCGCCCGGTCGGTGAGCCGATCCGGTTGATGGCGTGCATCTCGTCGTCCGTCAGTTCGAACGAGAACACATCCAGGTTGCCCCGCATCCGCTCCTCGCCGGACGCCTTCGGGATGGCGATCACGCCGGGCTGCTGGATCAGCCAGCGCAGGGTCACCTGCGCCGGGGTGATCTTGCGCAGGTCCGCGATGCTGGAGATGGTCGGCTCGTCCACGATTCGCCCCTGGGCCAGAGGCGAATAGGCTGTCAGCGCCATCTTGTGCCGCCGCAGCGTTTCCAGGAGCGGCGTCTGGTCGATGAACGGGTGGTATTCCACCTGGTTGGTGGCAAGTGTGCCGCCCGAGGCGGCCGCCGCGCGGTCCACCTGCTCCCGGTTGAAGTTCGAGATGCCGATGCCGCGCGTGTAGCCCTTCTCCCGGGCGGCCACCAGTTGCTCGACGGCCTCCTCGAGGGTCGTCTCGAACTTCGGCCAGTGGATCAGGAGGAGGTCCACCCGGTCGAGGCGCAGCTTGCGCAGGCTCTCCTCCACGGAGGCGAGCATGCGATCCGGATGGGTGTTGTCCGGCCAGACCTTGGTGGTGACGAACAGCTCGTCACGCGGAAGGCCGGCCGCCGCGATGGCGGCGCCCACGTCGGCCTCGTTGTCGTAGATCTGCGCAGTGTCGAGATGGCGGTAGCCGACGGCGAGCGCCTGTTCGACGATGGCGCGGCTCCCCTCCCCCTTCACCTTGAAGGTGCCGTAACCGAGAGCGGGTATCTTGAGGCCGTTGGCGTCGACGTCGAACATGAACATCTCCTGTTTGGGGAGCCGGTGGCGGGCTTTGGTTTCCGGGCTGTCCGGTGGGGAACGCACGGCCGGTTGATCGGGTTCGCTTTTCGCTGCCGACGGAAAGGACCGTCACGGTTCCGCCCGCCCCCGGCCATGTTCGGGTGCTATGGGGGACGGAAACGCCGGACGTCGGATCACGCCGGATTGGAGAGACCATGCGGGCCTGGACCGCCGCCCTGATCGGATGCACTTGCCTGGTGGCCGCCTCGCCCGCGGCCGCCCAGTGGTGGAACCCGTTCGACGAAGGGCCCGACTATCGCGAGCCGCCGGTCATCTATGAGGAACCGCCGCCGGTCTACGCGCCGCCGCCCGGCTACTACGAGGCGCCGCCGCCGGGCTACGGCCCGCCGCCGGGCTTGAGCAACCGCCGCCCGCTGCCGCCGGCGGACGTTCCCTATTCCGACGAACTGGACGCGAGGGGCATCGAACCGGGTTATGGCCGGGATCGTGACCTGCCGTCTGGCCGCTACATCGTCCGCCCGGACGAGGGCGACCTGCCGCCGGAGGACTACGGCTATCCGGACGCCGACGGCCGGACCGGCGATCCTTACGCCGACGACGATGTCTATGGCCGCGAGGAGCCCTACGGCCAGCGGCTGGAGGACGCCGGCCGACCGGCGGAGCCGGACACGCGCCGCAGCCAGGCTTTCTCCTACGACGCGCTCGACGCCCTCGCCCGCTACGCGCCCGCCAAGAAGGCCGCGGTGGCTCTCAACGACGCCTTCCGCAAGGCCGCCGCAATCCGGACGGCCAACACCTTTCTGATCAGCGTCTCCGCCCGCCCGGCCACCGGCGCGACGGTGAGGACCGTGGACCGTCTTCTCGGCATCGACGTGTCGGACGCCGCCACGACGGCCCTGCCCCCCGCCGGCACCCAGGTGGAGCGGCCCGAGGCCGGCGACCTCGATCCGGCGGCGGACGAGGCGATCCGGCGGATCGAGGACTACGCGAGGGACAAATCCGACGCGGCTGCGGCGCGGGACGACGCGGCGGCGAAGGCCGCCGAGGCGCGGCTCGCCGAGGCGGTCGCCGGGGGCCTCGACGCCGTGGCGATCGCCGGGCTCGACGCCTACCTCGGCCTCGGGGAGGACCCCGCCCTGGTGGAGGCGCCGACGCCGGAGCGCGACGAGCGGATCGTCCGCTGATCCGCCCCTCCCCTCCCTCAGGGCGATTCGGCGGACTTGAGCAGCGCCACCAGCGCGCCCTGGTGGCGCGTGCCGGTCTTGCCGAAGATGCGCGCCAGATGGGTCCGCGCCGTGTTGATCGAGATGCCGTTCTCGGCGGCGGTCTCGGCCAGCGAAAGGCCGCGCATCAGCGCGTCGGCCGTCCTCACCTCGGCACGGGTCAGCCCGAACAGGGCCTTCATGGTGTCCGGATCGGACGGCGCGCGGAGCGGGCGCAGGATGAGCGCCGCCCCGTGATGGGGATCGGAGAAAGGCCGGAGGTTCGCCGGTAGGTGTTTCACATGGACCGCGATGGCCGGCAGGCCGCCATGCTCCGGAACGAGCATCGCTCCGTCCTTCGGCTGCGGTCCGTCCATGGCCTGGCGAATCAGGATTTGCAGTCTCGCGCCGCACTCCACGGGAAGCGCCGACAGCCTGCCCGAAGCAAGGACCAGGGCGCAGTCCTGTCGGCTCATCAGGAGTTTGGCTTGCGTGTTGGCGTATGTGACCTCGGATCGGCGGTCGACGATCACCACTCCCGCGGCCAGGAGGTCGAACGCGCCAAAGCAAGACGCATGAGTCGGGCATGTTTCGAAGTCACCGAATGCGTCTGCTAAAATCATGAAGATCGCTCCCAGGAACGCCGAACCTGTCGGAATTCACTATAGTTTACAGGCGCATTAGTTCGCAATGGTAACAGACAATGCTCCACGTTGAAAGATCCAAAAACAATCCAAACTCCCACCGCTGATCAAGGTGCCGCGGTGCTTGACAGGTAGGATTGAAGGTCGGCGGTGGTCGGCAGGGCGCCGAGCACGCCGAAGCGCCGCACCACCAAGGCGCCGCAAGCTGCGCCCCGTACGAGCGCGTCAGCCGGCGCGAGCCCCTCCGCGAGCGCGGTCGCGAAACCGGCCGTGAAGGCGTCGCCCGCCCCAATGGTGTCGACGACCGGCACCGGAAACGCCGGCTGCCACAAGGGCGGCTCGTCCGGCCTGTGGAGAACCGCCCCTGCCGCTCCGAGCGTGACCAGCAGCATTTCGACCCCGCATGCGAACAGGCGGGAGGCGACGCCGCCCGCGACCGCCTCGATCGGCCCCACCTCGCCGTCGCCCGCCATGTGGTGGAGTTCCGTCTCGTTCACGACCAGGATGCTCGTCGTGCGCAGAAGAGCCTCGCTGACCGGCCGATAAGGCGATGGGTTCAGGAGGGTGCGAACGCCCGCCGCCCGGGCCAGGCGAAAGGCTGCGACAATCGGTCCGTCCTCGATCTCGAATTGCGCCAGCACCAGATCGGCGGCCGAAAGTCTTGGCGCCGCCGATACGACATCCTGTTCGGATAGAAAACTGTTTGCGCCAGGAAAGACGGCGAGGCAATCCTCCCCGCCCGTCGTCACGAATCCGATTCCCGCACCGGTCTGCGTAGGGTATTGTACGAGGATCCGGGCCGGAAGGCCTTCTTCGGCAAGCGCTTTTTCGGCGAGACCGGCGTGGAGGTCCGTGCCCACGGCCATCAGCCCATCGACCGACGCACCAAGACGGCGGGCCGCGACGAGAAGATTGAACCCCTTGCCGCCGGCTTCGATCGAGAAGGCGTGCGCCCTGAGAGACTCGCCCACCCGGGGCAACCGCGTTATCTGGGCGACGGAAGCGGCCACGAAGCTGGCCAGCACGAAGAGAGACGGATTGGACACGGACGCCCTTATCGATCCTGATGTCGCGGAAGAGACGGAGCTGGCGGTCGCCGGCCCCGACGACCTGGACTATAGCGCCGGCGCGCCCCTTTCGGCGTCGTCATTTTACGCGATGGTGACGGTCCGGGCGGACACGGCGCAGCCCATCTACCAGCAGCTGGAGCGGCAGATCGCGGCCCTCATCCAGGACGGCACCCTGCCGGCCGGCACGACCCTTCCGGCGGAGCGGCAGCTTGCCCAGCACCTCGGGCTGAGCCGGGCCACCGTGCAGCGCTGCTACCAGGCGCTCCGCCGCCGGCGGCTTCTCGGCGCCAACGGACGGCTCGGGTCCAGCGTCCAGGGACCCGCCAAGCCGCTCCAGACCGGCATGGACCGGCTGAAGAGCTTCACCGAGGAGATGCGGGAGATCGGCCGGGAGCCCTCCACCCGGGTCATTCGCCACGAGATCGGCGCCGCGCCGGACATCGCCGCCGTGTTCGGCCTGAAGCCGACCGCGCCCTTCCTGCATCTCGTCCGCGTCCGCTTCGGCGACGGCATCCCCATGTCGTTCGAGAAGGCCTGGTACAATCTGACCGCCGCGCCCGGGCTGCGCGCGGCAGATCCGTACGGCTCCATCTACGCCCAGCTGAAAGAGCGCTGCGGCCTTTCCCTCAGCTTCGCCGAGCAGACCGTGAAGGCCACCATGCCGGACGACGAGGCCGCCGGATGGCTGCAGTTCGACGACATGCTGCCCTGCCTGCTCCTGACGCGCCGCAGCTACACCGCCGACGAGGTGATGCTGGAATATGCGGTCGGGCTGTTCCGGGGCGACCTCTACACCTACAAGGTCCGCATGCGGACCTGACCGGCCCGCGCCCCTGTCGTTGGCGCCGACGATCCGCCCGCCGGCGAGTTCCGCGTCGCGCCCGGCCCGCTTGCACTGGCTTTTCGGATCTGGAGCGATTTCTTGTCGACCGGACGATTCCGTCAGGCCGGAAAGCGCTCTAGGCTCGCCGGCGTGGAGAGTTTCGTCATGAGCGCCGGCCGCCTGCTTCCCGATCCGACGTCCGAACAGCCTGGCCCGGCGCCCGTCTCCCGCTTGAAGCTGCGGGTGGACGTGGCCGGCGGCGGCCGGATCGGGCCCGGCAAGATCGACCTCGTCGACGCCGTCGCCCGCACCGGCTCCATCACGGCCGCCGGCCGCGAGATGGGCATGTCGTACCGGCGCGCCTGGCTGCTCCTCGACGCGCTCAACCGCATGTTCGACGAACCGGTGGTCACCACGTCCGTCGGCGGCGCCCACGGCGGCGGCGCGGTGGTGACGCCCTTCGGCCATGCCCTCGTCGCCGCCTACCGCGCGCTGGAGGATGACGCCGCCCGGGCCGCCGCCGACCGGCTGGGCGCAATTCTCGCCAAGGTGCGCCCCGATGGCGGCGCCACTGCCGGCGACGACGCCTGACCTTTCAACCCCGCCCGTCCGGGCCCGGTCCGCCGGCGGAGCGCTCGTCCACCGCCACGCTCTTGACGAGCGCGAACACCCGGTCGCCGACGTCCAGCCCCAGATCGTCGATTCCCATCCGGGTCGCCACCGCGGTCAGCGCCCCTCCGCCGGCCAGCGCCACGCCCACGGTCGCCAGCGGCCCGGCGTCCCGCACCACGCTCAGCACGGTCCCCTGCAGGGCCGTGCGGATCGTCACGTTGCGCGGCAGGCTGGTGGCGAGCGCCACGTCCGTGCCGCGCACCACCACGCGCACCTCCCGGCCCTCCCGGTCCACGCGGCCCGACAGCCAGATCGTGCCCGCCGGGTGGTGGACCGGCGTCATCCCGTAGGCGGCGTCGTGCGCCCCCGCGACCCCGGCAAGGACCGACGCGATGGCGAACCGGTTGCCCTCCAGCCCCCGCGCCGGGCGGAGCACGTCCGCCGGCGCGCCGACCGCCGTCACGCGGCCGGCCTCCAGCATCACCACCGTGGAGGCGAGCCGCGCCACCTCCTCCACCGCGTGGCTGACGTAGAGGATGGGAATGCGGAACTCGTCCCGCAGGCGCTCGACCAGAGGCAGCACCTCCATCTTCCGCCCCGTGTCGAGGGCGGCGAGCGGCTCGTCCATGAGCAGCAGCCGGGGCGAGGCGAGCAGCGCGCGGCCGAAGGCGACGCGCTGGCGCTCGCCGCCGGACAGGGTCGCCGGCCGCCGGTCGAGGAGCGGCCCGATGCCGAGCGTCTCCACCACCGGGTCGAAGGCGATGCGCCGCTGGCGCGCCGGCGCGAACATCCGGCCGAACAGGAGGTTCCGCCGCACCGTGAGGTGCGGGAAAAGGAGCGCGTCCTGGAACACCAGTCCCACTCGCCGCTTGTGCCGCGGCACGAAGACGCCGGCGTCCGTGTCGGTCAGCACCCGGCCCTCGGCCACGATCCGCCCCCGCGCCGGCCGGCGCAGGCCGGCGATCAGGTCGATCAGCGTCGACTTCCCCGATCCGGAAGGCCCGAACAGCGCCGTGATCCCGCCATCGCCCGTGAAGGCGGCCTCCAGGGTGAACGCGCCCTGCCGGTGCGTGACGTCGACCTCGATCATCGGCCGGCCCGGGTCGCCGCGCCCGCCCGGCGCGTCAGGAGTTCGGAAACGACGAGCGCCGTCAGGGCGATGACCACCGACACCACCGTCAGCCGCAGCGCTTCGGCGTCGCCATCCGGGGTCTGGGTCGCCGTGTAGATGGCGGCCGAGATGGTCCGGGTCTCGCCCGGGATGTTGGACACGAAGGTGATGGTGGCGCCGAATTCGCCGAGGGCCTTGGCGAAGGCGAGCACCGACCCGACCAGCACGCCCGGAAGGGCGAGCGGCAGGGTGACGAGGAGGAAGGTCGCCACCGGTCCGGCCCCCAGCGTGGAGGCGGCCTGCTCCAGCCGCTGGTCCACCGCCTCGATGGACAGGCGGATCGCCCGCACCATCAGGGGAAAGCCCATCACCGCGCAGGCGAGCGCCGCGCCGGTCCACCGGAACGAGAGCACGATTCCGAACGTGTCCGCCAGGAAGGCCCCGATCGGCCCGCGCCGCCCGAACAGGAGCAGCAGCACGTAGCCGGTCACCACCGGCGGCAGCACGAGCGGCAGGTGCACGATGCCGTCCAGCAGGGTCTTGCCCCGGAACCGGCCCCGCGCCAGCAGATGCGCCACCAGGATCCCGACCGGCAGGCTGGCGAGGGTCGCCACCGCGGCGATCTTCAACGAGAGGACGATGGCGGTCCACGCCTCGTCGGACAGATCCATCATCCCCGACCGCTCCCTCCGGACGCCCGCGAGCCTAGCCGAGACCGTCGGCCTGCGCGAGACGGCCGGCGCTCCCATGGCCCAGCCCGCGCTATTCCCAACCGTATATGCCGGCAGGCCGTGACGGCCAAGCCCTCGGCCCGAACCGCTCCGCCGGCCGCGAGGCGCATTGCTGCGATGCGAAAAGCGCGCTGGACGACGGCGGCCCTGTGGTGCACGGAGGTCGACGGGAGGTTTCCCGCGCCGGGAGGGGCGCCAGGACACCACTCGGACAGGACATGTCGGAACATCATCGCTTCGCGGGCCGATTGCGCAAGCTGCAGAAACCGGACGCGGATCTTCTTCGGACCTTCTATCTCGGCCTCGACGCCGAAACCCGCCGGTCCCGCTTCCATGCGGCCGTGGCCGACGATTTCGTCGCGCGCCATGCCGCCATGCTGATCGCGGACGCGGTCGTCTATGGCTTCTTCCTCGGCGACGCGCTGGTCGGCGTCGGCGAACTCATGCTGCCGCAGGACCGGTCCGGCGGTCTCGCCGAGGCCGCCTTCGTGGTCGCGCCGCAGGCGCGGCGGCGCGGCATCGCCACCCGCCTCATGAGCGCCGTTCTGCGGTCGGCCGCGAACCGACGCTGCCGCACGCTCTCCATCGTGTCGCTGCGGGACAACTGGGCGATGCGCAAGATCGCGTCCAACCTCTCGGCCCGCCTGTCCATCGCGTTCGACGCGCTGGAGGCGGAGATCGCCGTGCCGGCGCCAACAGCCCTCTCGGTTCTCCGGGAAGCGATGGCGGACGTCTCGGACACGCTGGTGTCCCTGGCGGAGGACGCCGGAAACCGTCGTCAGGCCGCGCCGGCCTGAGCGGAGGCGCGCGGACCATGAACGCAGAAACGCCCGCGCGGGACATCCGGGCGGGCGTTACTGCGTCAGCACCAAACCAATGGCCAGGAGATCCGGACCGTCGAGGGAAACGGGCCGGGACGAGACGCTCGAGGCGTGAGGGACACTCTCTTGCGAGGAAGGCGGCGGGCGGATCGACCTAGGGATATCGGAACCGCGCCGGGCCGCCGTCCTTTCTGGCTGAACCCAGAATGCCGCCGGGTGCGATGCGGGACCAGTTACAAATCATCCACGTTTTGTTGAGGAGCCCGGTTGAGAAAGGGGCGCCGCGTCGGCCAAGGTCCGACGGACGATTCGGGATGGAGCCGCAACCGCGTGTCGACCTGGCGGGCAGAACGGAACGAGCGCGCGCTGGCGCGTCTGGACAAGAGTCTCACCCGTCCCCTGCCGCCGGGCGTCATGGGACACGCTCTCCGCCAGTCCCTGATCCCGCCGACGCCCCGGGCCATCGTGGAGAGCTACTGGCGCCACCATCCTTTGCGGGCGGACGTCCTCGCCCGCGCGCTCGCGGCGCGGTCCGGCGCACCGGGCGACTGGTCGTGGCGGATCGGGACGGACGGCGTGCCGACCAGCTTCCGCCTGCCGCCGGCGCCGTTCCGCGAAGCCGCGCACGACCGCGGCCCGGGCGCCTGCGTGGTCTGCGGCCAGCCTGTCTATCGCTGGGGATGGCACGCCGACCTCTGGGGCGACGGAGGCGTCAACCGCAACGCGACCTGGCACGCGTGCTGCGCCGCCGCCTGGAAGGTCTGGACCGCGCCGAGCGACCAGGTCGCGGCCCTGAAGCGCCGGCAGCGCCACCGCTGTGCCGAGACGGGCAAGCGCCTCCTGAAGTCCGCCGAGGTGGACCACCGCGTGCCGCTGTTCGAGGTCTGGCGGTCGCGGCGGCACGAGCCTTGGCCCGTGCTCCTCGGTTATTGGGGCGTTCCGAACCTGCAGGTCATCAACCGCGCCGCCCACGTGGAGAAGTGCGCGCGCGAGGCCGGCGCCCGCAGCCTTGCCGCCCGGTCGGACTGACCCGCCCGCCACCCCGCGCGGCGCGCGGGTCCTCACAACGCAAAAGCCCCGCTGCGGGCGGGGCTTCATGATCGGCTCTCGACGGGCCGGCGGATCGCCTCAGAGGGCGCGGCCGCGGGCGACCGCCTCGATGTCCATCGGGCGCAGCCCGATGTCGTCGAGTTCGCGGGGGCTCAGGACCGAGAGCTTGTCGTAGACCTTGCGATAGGAGTGATACGCCTTCAGACGGCGAGCGATGGAGCGGAACATGGGAGTGTCACCGACGTGTTTTGACCGGTTGGTGAAACTTATCTAGCGACCCGACCTGCCTCAATGAAGAGCAGATTCTGCAACACCGTTGTGCACTGCGTGCATGGGATGTGCAGGTCGTGGTCACGCTTACGGAAAAGGCAGGCCTGCCGCCGCGCACGGGCGGTGTCGTCCGGCGCCGGAACGGAGGGATTCGGCGATCACGGCCGCCGCTTCGGCGAAATCGCCGGGAATATGTCCCGACGCCCCGCGTTTGGGAGGACGTGGTCAGCACCACCGGCCGGTATCATTGCTCCGGTTCGCGACAGATCATTGCCTGTTTGCGTCCCCGCCGCTCCGACCCTGTCGGGGCGGCGGTTTTGCTCGGGCCTTCATGTCGGCGGATCCTGCCGCACTGCACGCGGGACCTGATGCCGGAGGCGGACGCTCATCCACCCCGGCCGCCGTTCACTCCGCCGTCCAGCCGAGATCGGCCGCGATCGCCTCGGCCAGGATGTCCGCCATCCTGGCCTGGGAGCCGACGTTCGGGTGCCAGCCGCAGCCGAAGCTCTCCTGGCTGATCACGAAGGACAGGAAGCGGACCGCCGTGTCGCCGTCCGCCCGGCGTGCGTCGGCCGCCGCCATCACGGCGTCTTCGGCGGCCGCCAGATCGTCGCCGGACAGCATGGGCCCGATGCCCAGGTAGATGGGCGCGGTCGGATAGCGGCTGCGGAGCCGGTCGAGAAGGGCGGCAAAGTCGGCCTGGAAGCGTTCAGGCCGGTGACCTCCGCTGAAGTCGTTCGTTCCGAGGTGCACCACCACGGCGTCTGCGTCCGTGCGGGCGGTCGGGCCGACCGGCACGCCGGCGTCCGTCGGCACGGCGCGGTCCATCAGCTTCGGCATCGTCTCGTCCGTGGTGCCGTCATAGTTCCGGGCGAGGCCCTTGCCGGTCGCCGCGAGGGTGATGACCTCCGCCCCGAAGCGCTTCGCCGCCACCGCCGCATAGCTCAGCGCATGGTTCTGGGTCTCCGGCGTGAAGGGACAGTCCATGCTGTCGCCCTCGACCCCGGAGCCGGTGGAGATGGAATCCCCGATCACCAGGATGTGCCGCTCCGGCCCGGTCCCGGGCAGGAAGGGGCCGTCGGATTTCGCCACCACCAACGTCGAATGCCAGAACAGGCCTTCGGTGAGCCGCGTCGCCCGCACCATGTGCTCGCCCTTCGGCAGGCCTTCGGCCAGCACGTATGTCTTCCGCCCAGGGTCGAGGTCCAGGCGGCGCGACTGGCCGTCCACCTCCACAAGGAGGCTGTTGTCGCCCGGATCGTCCAGGATCACCTCCACACGGGTGCCGTCGAACCGCAATTCGAACCCGCTGCCTGGCCAGCCGAACCGTCCCGCGAGCGGATCGACCTGTCCGATCCAGCGCGACGGCATGCGGACGCTTTCCGCCGAGGCCGCCGATGCGGCGAACAGACCGGCCGCGCAGGCGGCGGCGAGCACCGCCCGGTGAAATCCTGGATGATTCATGATTCTGCTTCGGCCCCGCAGGCCGCCTCTTCAAGCTCCCGGCCCGCCCACGCGCCGCACCGCGCCCGACCCGGCGTTCTGCGCGGACGCCGGACCGTGCACCGCCCAACCGGGACCGGCCTTCGCCAGCGGCGTCCGGCCCGGAGCGACCGTTCGCATCAAAAAATTCCGGAAGCGCTATGTCAACCGACGCGCCGCCACCCGCCGCGCATGCCTTCGGGGAGGCTTAACGGCCAACGGCCAACCGAGGACGCGCCGAGCTGCCGCTAGCCGACGGCACCGCGACCGCTTGTCAGGATCGTCGAAAGGGTCTGGACGGGGGCTGAATGGTGGGCGTGACAGGGATCGAACCTGTGACCCCTACGATGTCAACGTAGTGCTCTCCCGCTGAGCTACACGCCCGTCACCATTCTGCGGGGCCGCCCCGGGGGGCGGCGTGGCCGGGTGTATAACGGGGTTTATCCCCCGTGGCAAGGCCGTTGAACGCCTTTCCCGAACGACCCGCCGGACCTTCCGGAGTCCGCGCGGAACCGGCGCGGGCGGGTGTGGGGCGGCCGTGCCGGCGCGCCCCGTACCGTCGGTCTCAGGCGGCGGTCAGCATCTTCTCCACCTCGCGGACGAGGTCCTTCAGGTGGAACGGCTTCGACAGCACCTTGGCGTCCTTGGGCGCCTGGCTGTCCGGGTTCAGCGCCACCGCGGCGAATCCCGTGATGAACATGATCTTCAGGTCCGGATCGAGCTCGGTCGCCCGGCGGGCGAGTTCGATGCCGTCCATCTCGGGCATCACGATGTCCGTGAGCAGCAGAGTGAAGGGCTCTTCCCGCAGGCGCTCGTAGGCGCTCTTGCCGTTGTCGAAGGACACCACGTCGTATCCCGCGTTGTTGAGAGCCCGCGCCAGGAAGCGGCGCATGTCGTTGTCGTCTTCGGCAAGAAGGATACGATTCATCGGTACGTCCGAATGGTCCAGAACGGGAGGGAGCCGAATAGGCGCTGGCGTGATGCAAGTCATCTCATAGAGAGCCGTCGCGGTAAATATGGGGTAACCGGCCCGCCCCGTTGCGGAAAAGAGGTGCGGAACGCGCGGCGCGCTGGCGCCGTTCTCCGACCGTGTGGACAGGGCCGGCAGAACTTGGCACGATGCCCGTCGGACCGTGCGAGAGACATGGCGCGCGGGGCTTCAACCGGAGTGGGCATGCGCGTCGTCGCGGACTTCGTCACGGAAGCGCCCTTCGAGGTGACGGCGCCCGCCGACCAGACCCAGGCGTTCGTTTTCAATTCCCCCCATTCGGGCAACGCCTACCCGGTGTCCTTCCTGGAGGCGTCCCGGCTTGATTCGCGCCGGATCCGCCTGTCCGAGGACGCCCACGTGGACCGGCTGTTCGACCACGTGGTGCAGCGCGGCGCTCCCCTGGTGCGGGCGCACTTCCCGCGCGCCTACCTCGACGTGAACCGCGAGCCCTACGAGCTCGACCCGAAGATGTTCGCCGGCCGCCTGCCGTCCTATGCCAACATCCGGTCCATCCGGGTGGCCGGCGGGCTCGGCACCATCGCGCGCGTCGTCGCGGAGGCGGAGGAGATCTACCACGGGCCCATCGCCGTGGAGGAGGCGCTCGACCGGATCGAGGCCATCTACAAGCCCTATCACGCCCTGTTGCGCCGGGTGCTCGCCCAGACCCACGTGCGGTTCGGCGCCGCCGTCCTGATCGACTGCCATTCCATGCCGTCCAACGTGCGCGGCCAGGATCCGCGCACCCGGGCCGACTTCGTGCTCGGCGACCGCTACGGCACCGCCGCCTGCCGGGGCCTCGTGGAGCATGCGGCCGACCTCCTCACCGATCTCGGCTACACGGTCGCCGTGAACAAGCCCTACGCCGGCGGCTTCATCACCGAGCACTACGGCCGGCCCGCCAAGGGGCTGCACGCCCTCCAGATCGAGGTGAACCGGGGCCTCTACATGGACGAGCGCTCCTTCCAGGAGACCGCCGGCTTCCTGTCGCTGAAGGCGGACATCGCGCGTTTCGCGAACGCCCTCATGGACTATCCGGTCTCGGCCCTGGTGCCGACGCCCTCGCGCCTTGCCGCCGAATAGGCCCCGCGCCCGCTGTCGGGCCAAAAAAAAGGCCGTCGCGGTGCGGCGGCCTAAGTCTTAGGGAGGAAACGCCCAAGGAGGGCAGGCGACACGGAAATCCGTGCCGCACAGCAACAAAATGACCGTGCACCGCATCATGGTCAAGCGGTCGCCACCGGTCAGTCTGTCGCAATCCGGCCCTTGGCGGTCCCCGCCATTACTCTGGACAGACCCCGCCCGGCCGGATTAGTTCGACGTTCCAAGAAATTAGGTCGTGGATCGCGGCAAGGCGCCGCAGTCCCCGCCAGACCTTCGGGAAAGGCCACCACATGGCGGATCCGCACCACACGCATGACTGGGCGCCGTTCTTCCACAGGCTCGCCGACGCGGCGGGGGCGGCCGCCCTGCCCTACTTCCGCACCCGCCTGGCCGTGGACAACAAGGAGATCGACGCCTTCGACCCGGTGACCGAGGCCGACAAGGCCGCGGAGGTGGCGATTCGCTCGCTCGTCTCCGAGCGCTTTCCCGACCATGGCTTTCTCGGCGAGGAGTTCGGCGACGACAGCGGCGGCGCCGAGCACGTGTGGGTGGTCGATCCCATCGACGGCACGCGGGCCTTCATCGCCGGCCTGCCGGTCTGGGGCACGCTCATCGGCCTGAAGCGCGCCGACGCGCCCGTCTTCGGCATGATGGCGCAGCCCTTCATCGGCGAGCGCTTCTTCGGCGACGGCCGCACGGCCGGCTACACCGGCCCGCACGGGTCCGGCCCGCTGCGCACGCGCCCCTGCGCGGACCTTGCGTCGGCCACCCTCTTCACCACCACGCCGGCCCTCTTCAAGGGCGCGGAGGCGGACGCCTTCGGGCGCGTGGAGGGCGAGGTCCGCCTCTCCCGCTATGGTTGCGATTGCTACGCCTATTGCATGGTGGCGGGCGGCCACGTGGACCTCGTCATCGAGACGGGGCTGAAGACCTTCGACATCATGGCGCTCATCCCGGTGATCGAGGGCGCCGGCGGCGTCGTCACCGACTGGGAGGGCGGCTCGGCCATCGACGGCGGCCGCGTGGTGGCGGCCGGCGATCCCCGCGTGCACGAGCAGGCCCTGAAGCGCCTCGCCGGGCTGTAGAGCATTCTCCGACCAGGTTGCACGACCTGGTCGGAGAATGCTCCACGGTCTTGGCCTGGAGCGATGTCGTGTCGACCTGACGATGCCGTCAGGTCGGGACGCGCTCCAGGCGACCGACAGGCCGCCCGGTCAGCCGGCCCGGTCAGTCCTTCGAGCCGGGCACGAAACTGTCGAACGCCGCCCAGAACTGATCGGCATAGACCGGCGCCTCGAACATGATCTCGTGCCGGGCGCCGGGCACCAGCACGTAGGCGACGGAGCGGAGCCGGCGGGCCATGCGCTCGTTCGCGTCCACCGACACCAGGGTGTCGGCGCCGCAGTTGACGATCATGATCGGTATCTGGATGCGATCCGGAAAGTCCTCCGCTTCGAGCCGGTCCATGGCGACGGCGGCGGCGTGGATCCAGCCGTTGGTCGGCGGCCCGAGCCACAGTTCCGGATAGATCCGGGTGAGCGCGGTCATGATCCGGAACTGCTCCGGGTCTGACGTGAGCGGGTTGCCGTCGAACTCCCGCACCACCGCCAGCTTGCGGGTCGGCCCCGGGATGCTCGACCGACCGAGGCCGATCAGGCGCATGGCCATGGCGAGGCGGCGCACCGTGGAGCGGCGGAACGGCACGGATCCGAAGTCCAGGAAGGGCGCCGACAGCACGATCCGCCGGAACCAGGGCGCCAGCTTGGGCGCCGCGCCGAGCACGATGTTGCCGCCCATGGAGTGGGCGAGCGCGAAATAGGGCCCCGGGCAGTCCGGCAGCACCATCTGCCGGCGGAACACCTCGATGTCGCGGGTGTAGTGGCGGAAGTCGGCCACGTGGCCGAGTTCGCGCTTGCGGCCGAGCCGGTCCGATCCGCCCTGCCCGCGCCAGTCGAACGTCGCGACCGCGAAGCCGCGGTCGCGCAGCGTCTCAACCACCGGAAAGTACTTTTCGATCTGCTCGCCCCGCCCCTGGAACAGGCAGACGGTGCCGAGCGCCGGCCGCACCCGCGCGGGCCATCGCGCCGCCCGGATCGCGACGCCGTCGCTCGCCACGAGCCGCTGCTCGACCGTGTCCGGCGGGAGGGGCAGTTCGGGCAGCGCGTGGAGCGTCATGGGGGCTCGTGGGCTGGAAGGGCTCGCCGGCATCGATCGGCAAAGGTCTAGCGGACCCCGGCCGGCCTGACCAGCCGCCCCGGCGCGACCGGCACGCCGCGCGGCCGCGACGCCACACCCGTCCGCCCCCTCTTGAACCGTAAAACCGGCGATCGCACATAAGCCCTGCGGATGCCCGACTGGGGTCCGCCGGGAGATCGAGGGACCGGGTCGGCCATGTCGGCGACCAGACCGAACCTCCTCCCGTGGCAGCAAACCGCAACAGTCGCTCACCGGAGGACTTTGTCATGCGTCACGTTGATTTCAGCCCGCTCTACCGTTCCACCGTCGGTTTCGACCGTCTCTTCTCCATGCTGGACCAGATGGCCGCCACGGACGGTAGCGCCCAGACCTATCCGCCCTACAACATCGAGCGCACCGGCGAGAACGCCTACCGCATCACCATCGCGGTGGCCGGCTTCGCCGAGACCGACCTCTTCATCGAGGCCCGCGAGCACACCCTGACCGTGCGCGGCGAGAAGAAGCCCGCGGACGAGAAGTCCGCCGAGGTCCTCTATCGCGGCATCGCGTCCCGCGCCTTCGAGCGCCGGTTCCAGCTCGCCGACCACGTGGAGGTGAAGGGCGCCTCCCTGGAGAACGGGCTCCTGCACATCGAGCTCGCCCGGGAGATCCCCGAGGAGAAGAAGCCCCGCCAGATCCCGATCGGCCGCGACGGCGATGCGCGCCAGATCGAGGCGGCTCCCTCGGTCAACTGACCGGCGGCGGGACGACGGCTTCCCCGTCCCGACTTCCCTTCGCGACAGCGCGACACGAGGCGTTCCGGGCGACCGGAGCGCCTTTTTCGCATCCGCGTCCCACCGACGGATCGGCGCTCCCGGCCCGGCTCAGTGGGAGCCGTCCTCCAGGGCGCGCATGAACGCCGCGACGTCGTGCTTGGACGTGGCGAAGCTCGTCACCAGCCGCACCACCTCCTCGTCCGCCGTGGGCATCTCGTCCGCCGACAGGCCGTCGGCGGGCCATTCGTAGAACAGCGCCCCCGCCTCCCTGAGACGGCGCGAATAGGCCTTCGGCCAGACGGCGAACACCTCGTTCGCCTCCGGCTCGAACAGCACCCGGGCGCCGCGCACCTCGGCGATGGAGGCCGCCAGCCGGGTGGCCATGCCGTTTGCGTGGACGGCATTGTCCAGCCAGTGGCCGAGGTCGAAATAGCCCTGGAACTGGGCCGCCACGAAGCGCGACTTGGAGAACAGCTGGCCGGCGCGCTTGCGCGCATAGGCGAGATCCTCGTCCAGCTTGCGGTCGAAGGTCACGATCGCCTCCGCCGCCCAGCAGCCGTTCTTGGTCGCCCCGAAGGAGAGGATGTCCACGCCCGCCCGCCAGGTCATGTCGGCCGCCGCGCTGCTCCGCCCCACGAGAGCGTTCGCGAAGCGGGCGCCGTCCATGTGCACCTTCAGCCCGGCCTTGTGGGCGATCTCGGCCAGGGCGGCGATCTCGTCGATCGTATAGGTGGTGCCCCATTCGGTCGCCTGCGTCAGGCTCAGCGCCACCGGCCGGCCATGGTGCACGCCCGGCGGCATGTAGCGCCGGAGCGCCGCCTCCAGGCCCTCGGGCGTGATCTTGCCGCGCGCCCCCGCGATGCCGTGGAGGACCGAACCGCCGGAGAAGAAGGCCGGGGCGCCCGCCTCGTCGTTGGCGATGTGCGCGTTCTCGTGACAGAGGATGACGCCGCCGGGCTTCGAGACCGCGGCGAGGGACAGGCAGTTGGCCGCCGTCCCGGTCGCCACGAAGAAGACGCCGACCGGCCGCTCGAAGATCTCGGCGAACCAGTCGTCCACCTTGCGCGTGGCGTCGTCGGTGCCGTAGGCGGGGGCGAGGCCCCCGGTGGCGGCGGTGATCGCGGCGGCCACCGGCGCCGAGGCTCCCGCCCAATTGTCGCTGGAGAAGTTCATCATCGAGGTTCTACCGGAAAGCCCTTCGAAGCGGAACCGGCCGGCCCATGGACCTCCTATGCGCATCGCGCAGTTCTGCGGGCGGCCGGATCGGCGCTCCGTCCCCGACCCCGCCGCCCGCCTGGTCCCGGAAAGGCGGCCCTGGAGGATGCCGGCGCAACTTTCCCTCCAAAACCGGCGCTCGGTCCGGGTTGGCGATTGACGGCCGGCAAGGTTATGCGTAATACGCATCAGGCATGCGGGACTGCGATAGATCTCTGTCGCAGCCCTCCGCATGTCCGCCGGACCCGACGTCGAAGTCGTGCGTGATTTCGTCACGCGCAATTTTATTGCGGGATCGGTCGCGGTCTGGATCGAGTATGTCGCTGGCGGTTTGGCCCGCGCAATGTTCGGCATGGCCGCCTGTTGGAAACCTCTTGTTATCCGTGCCTGGTTTCGGCATGGTGCCATGAGGAAAAAGGACAGCACACCTGTCCATTCGGGAGCGCTCCACGAGGAGTGCGCCGGGCGCGCGGCGGCGACCGCCGGGCCCGAACCCGGATCGGACGCCGGTGCGGGCGGCGGGCGAGCCACATCGCCGGCCGCATGACGATTTCAACGCCCGACAGGCCCCGTCGGTCGAGCCGCATCGAAGGATGCGACCCGAACGGTGGAGAGCCGCCGGGCCACAGGTGTCGGCGGTCCGTCATGGACCGCCCTTAGGGTTGCCGGGCTCCGGTGGGGAGGCCGGCATCGAGGACCGCCAGAGCCGCGCATGGTGCGCGGCTTCGAGCCAACATGGGGACCGGCGATGAACAGGCACGACAAGGCATGCCCGTCTGAGGCGCGGATCGAGAGCGCGGTGGCCGAGAAAGCCGCCAGCCGCACGACCGTGATGACGGCCGCCGCCCGCGCCCGCGCCGCCGAGGCGGGCCTCTACAGTCCCGCCCACGAGCACGACGCCTGCGGTGTCGGCTTCATCGCCAATCTCAAGGGCGAGAAGTCCCATTCGATCGTCGCCAACGGCCTCCAGATCCTGGAGAACCTCACCCATCGCGGCGCCGTGGGGGCGGACCCGCTCATGGGCGACGGCGCCGGCATGCTGGTGCAGATCCCGCACGACTTCCTGAAGGACGAGGCGCGCGCCCTCGGCTTCGACCTGCCGGCGCCGGGCGCCTACGCGGTCGGTCACCTCTTCATGCCGCGCGACCCCGCGTTCCGGGCCTGGTGCGAGCAGGTGGTCGCCGAGGTCGTCGCCGACGAAGGCCAGGTCCTTCTCGGCTGGCGCGACGTGCCGGTCGACAATTCTTCTCTCTCCAAGGCGCCGGAGATCGCCGCCACCGAGCCGGTGCACCGGCAGGTGTTCATCGGCGCCGGCGCGTCCGCCGCCGACCAGACCGAGTTCGAGCGCCGGCTGTTCATCCTGCGCAAGGTGATCTCCAACAAGGTCTACGCCAAGTCCGGCGTGGAGGATTCCGGCTTCTACGTGGTGTCGCTGTCCTCGCGCACCCTCGTCTACAAGGGCATGTTCCTGGCCTACCAGCTGGGCGCCTACTACAAGGACCTCACCGACCCGCGCTTCGTGTCGGCCCTCGCGCTCGTCCACCAGCGCTTCTCCACCAACACCTTCCCGTCCTGGAAGCTCGCCCACCCGTACCGGATGGTCGCCCACAACGGCGAGATCAACACGCTCCGGGGCAACGTCAACTGGATGGCGGCGCGGCAGGCCTCGGTGGAGAGCCCGCTCTTCGGCGACGACATCTCCAAGCTCTGGCCCATCTCCTACGAGGGCCAGTCCGACACCGCCTGCTTCGACAACGCCCTGGAATTCCTGGTCCAGGGCGGCTACGAGCTCGCCCACGCCGCCATGATGCTGATCCCCGAGGCCTGGGCCGGCAACCCGCTGATGGACGAGGACCGGCGCGCCTTCTACGAGTATCACGCCGCCCTCATGGAGCCGTGGGACGGCCCGGCCGCGGTCGCCTTCACCGACGGCCGCCAGATCGGCGCCACGCTCGACCGCAACGGCCTCAGGCCGGCCCGCTATTTCGTCACCGACGACGGGCTCGTGGTGATGGCCTCGGAGGCCGGCGTGCTGCCGATCCCGGAGGAGCGGATCGTCGAGAAGTGGCGTCTCCAGCCGGGCAAGATGCTGCTCATCGACCTGGAGGAAGGCCGCATCGTCTCCGACGACGAGATCAAGCAGCGCCTCGCGACCGCCAACCCCTACAAGGAGTGGCTCGCCCGCACCCAGATCGTGCTGGAGGACATGCCGCCGGTCGCGGTGTCGTCCATCGTCAGCCACGAGAGCCTGCTCGATCGCCAGCAGGCCTTCGGCTACACCCAGGAAGACCTGAAGATCCTGATGGCGCCCATGGCCGTGACCGGCCAGGAGGCCATCGGCTCCATGGGCACCGACACGCCCATCTCGGCGCTGTCCGACAAGGCCAAGCCGCTCTACACCTATTTCAAGCAGAACTTCGCCCAGGTGACGAACCCGCCGATCGACCCGATCCGCGAGGAGCTCGTCATGTCGCTGGTGTCCTTCATCGGGCCGCGGCCGAACATCCTGGATCTTGAGGGCGTCTCCACCATCAAGCGGCTGGAGGTGCGCCAGCCCATCCTGACCAACCAGGACCTGGACAAGATCCGGATGATCGGCGACATCGCCGAGAACCAGTTCCAGGCGAAGACCCTCGACATCACCTTCGACGTGAAGCGCGGCCCGGCCGGCCTGAAGATGGCGCTCGACCGCCTGTGCGAGCGGGCCGAGGAGGCCGTGCGCG
This sequence comes from Chthonobacter rhizosphaerae, assembly GCF_013839525.1. Taxonomy (GTDB): domain Bacteria; phylum Pseudomonadota; class Alphaproteobacteria; order Rhizobiales; family Pleomorphomonadaceae; genus Chthonobacter; species Chthonobacter rhizosphaerae. The sequence continues at coordinate 123,607 of NZ_JACDIS010000005.1, read as the reverse complement.
CCAAGTACAACATCATCATCCTGTCGGACCGGCAGCTGTCCCGAAACAGGGTCGCCATCCCGGCGCTGCTCGCCACCGCCGGCGTGCACAACCACCTGATCCGCAAGGGCCTGCGCACCTCCGTCGGCATCGTGCTGGAATCCGGCGAGCCGCGCGAGGTGCACCACTTCTGCGTCCTCGCCGGCTATGGCGCCGAGGCGATCAACCCCTACCTCGCCTTCGACACGCTCCTCGCCATGAAGAGCCAGTTCCCGGAGGAGGTGGACGAGGAGGAGATCGTCTACCGGTACATCAAGTCGATCGACAAGGGCATCCTGAAGGTCATGTCCAAGATGGGCATCTCGACCTACCAGAGCTATTGCGGCGCCCAGATCTTCGACGCGGTCGGCCTGAAGTCGTCCTTCGTCAACGAATACTTCTTCGGTACCGCCACCACCATCGAGGGCGTCGGCCTGGAGGAGATCGCCGAGGAGACCGTGGCGCGCCACGCCGCCGCCTTCGGCGACGACCCGGTGCTCGCCCGCAGCCTGGACGTCGGCGGCGAATACGCCTATCGCCAGCGCGGCGAGGCGCACATCTGGACGCCGGACATCGTGGCCGAGCTTCAGCATGCGGTGCGCATGAACCTGCCCGACCACTATCTCTCCTACGCCCGTCAGGTGAACGAGGAGACCGGCCGCTTCTCCGTGCGCGGCCAGTTCCGCATCAAGACCGCCGCGGAAGCCGGCCGCAACCCGGTGCCGCTGGAGGAGGTCGAGCCGGCGTCGGAGATCGTCAAGCGCTTCGCGACCGGCGCCATGTCGTTCGGCTCCATCAGCCGCGAGGCGCACGAGACGCTGGCGGTCGCCATGAACCGGATCGGCGGCAAGTCGAACACCGGCGAGGGCGGCGAGGAGAGCGACCGCTTCCGCCGCCTGCCCAACGGCGACTCCAAGCGCTCGTCCATCAAGCAGGTGGCCTCGGGCCGGTTCGGCGTGACCGCGGAATACCTCGTCAACGCCGACATGATGCAGATCAAGGTCGCGCAAGGGGCCAAGCCCGGCGAAGGCGGCCAGCTGCCCGGCCACAAGGTGGACGCGGTGATCGCCAAGGTCCGGCATTCCACGCCGGGCGTCGGTCTCATCTCGCCGCCGCCGCACCACGACATCTATTCCATCGAGGATCTCGCCCAGCTGATCTTCGACCTGAAGAACGTCAACCCGGCGGCCGAGGTGTCGGTCAAGCTCGTCTCCGAGGTGGGCGTCGGCACCGTGGCGGCCGGCGTCGCCAAGGCGCGCGCCGACCACATCACCATCGCAGGCTATGACGGCGGCACCGGCGCCTCGCCGCTCACCTCCATCAAGCACGCGGGCAGCCCGTGGGAGATGGGCCTTGCCGAAACGCACCAGACCCTGGTGCTGAACGGCCTCAGAAGCCGCGTCTGCCTGCAGGTGGACGGCGGCATGAAGACCGGCCGCGACGTGATCGTCGGCGCCCTCCTCGGCGCGGACGACTTCGGCTTCGCCACCGCGCCGCTGATCGCGGCCGGCTGCCTGATGATGCGCAAGTGCCACCTGAACACCTGCCCGGTCGGCATCGCCACCCAGGACCCGGTGCTGCGCAAGCGCTTCAAGGGCACGCCGGAGCACGTGATCAACTACTTCTTCTTCGTCGCCGAGGAGGTGCGCGGCTATCTCGCCGAGATGGGCTTCCGTTCGCTGTCGGAGATCACGGGCCAGTCCGACCTCCTCGCCCACGCGCCGACTCCCGGTCACGCCAAGGCGTCGGGCCTCGACTTCAGCCGGCTGTTCTTCAAGCCGGACGCGCCGCCGGAGGCGATCCGCTGGACCGAGCGCCAGGTGCACCCCATCGACGACGTGCTCGACCGCACGCTGATCGCCAAGGCGCAGCCCGCCCTCGTGGAGCAGAAGCCAGTGGTGATCGAGGCGGCCATCAAGTCGGTCGACCGCACGGCCGGCGCCATGCTGGCGGGCGAGGTGGCGAAGCGCTTCGGCCACGAGGGCCTGCCGGACGGCACCATCACGGTGAAGCTGACCGGCACCGCCGGCCAGGCCTTCGGCGCCTTCCTGGCGGCCGGCATCTCCCTGGAGCTGACCGGCGAGGCCAACGACTACGTCGGCAAGGGCCTTTCCGGCGGGCGCATCGTGGTGCGGCCGTCCGAGAAGGCCAGGATCGTGCCGGAGAAGTCGATCATCGTCGGCAACACGGTGCTCTACGGCGCGACCGAGGGCGAGGCCTACTTCCAGGGCGTCGCCGGCGAGCGGTTCGCCGTGCGCAATTCCGGTGCGGTCGCGGTGGTGGAAGGCTGCGGCGATCACGGCTGCGAATACATGACCGGCGGCGTCGTGGTGGTGCTCGGCGCCACCGGGCGCAACTTCGCGGCCGGCATGTCCGGCGGCGTCGCCTACGTGCTCGACGAGGACCGCACCTTCGCCAAGCGCTGCAACATGGCCATGGTGGACCTGGAGCCGGTGCCGGAGGAGGACGAGCTTCTGGAGAAGCTCCACCACCACGGCGGCGACCTCATGTTCAAGGGCCGCGTGGACCTCTCGTCCGACATGACCCGTCACGACGACGAGCGCCTGCGCGCCCTGATCCAGAACCACGTGCTCTACACGGGCTCGGCCCGGGGCAAGGACATCCTGGACCGCTGGGAAGTCTTCCGGCCGAGGTTCGTGAAGGTCATGCCGGTGGAGTATCGCCGGGCGCTGCGCGAGATGGAGAAGATGCGCATGGGCATCGCGGCGGAGTGATGGAAACGGCCGGCAACGGCGTGATATGCTTTGGCATATGACACGGAGGCCGGCCATGACCATCATCAAGCGGGACGAGCGGGAGGTCAGCCTCTTCCGCAACGGCCGAAGTCAGGCCGTGCGCATTCCGAAGGAGTTCGAATTGGACGCCGACAAGGCGGTGATGTGGAAGGACCCGGACGGGACCATCCATATCAAGCCGAAGCGGAAGCGAAGGACGCCGGCGGAACTCGTCGATTGGCTGCGCGCCCAGCCGCCACTGGAAGAGGACTTCCCCGAGATCGAGGAACTCCCGCTGGAAGACGTCGACCTGGGGCTCGAGCCGTGAACTGGATGCTGGATACGAACATCGTCTCCAGCATTCTGCGCAACCGGACCGGCGAGGCCGCCTGTCGGTTTCGGGAAACGATGCCTGGGAGCGCAGGGACCAGCATTCTTGTCGGGGCGGAACTCCGGTTCGGGTACCTCAAGACCGGTTCGGCCCGATTGCGTGATCTCGTGGAAAACTTCCTGGCGGACGTCGATGTTGCGGACTGGGTAGAGCCCTGCGGGATCATCTATGCGGAACTCCGCACCGACCTGGTGCGTCGGGGCGCCCTGATCGGTCCGATGGACATGTTGATCGCCGCCCATGCGCTCGCGCTGGACGCGGTGCTGGTGACGGACAACGAAAGGGAGTTCGGCCGTGTTGCCGGGCTCAAGGTTGAGAACTGGATCCGCTGAGGATCCGAAAGGGTCGGCCGGCCGGCCGGATCACGAACCGATACGGACAGAGACGATGGGCAAGGTCACAGGTTTCCTCGAGATCGACCGGCAGGAACAGAAGTATCAGCCGGCGTCCGATCGCATCCGCCACTTCCGCGAGTTCACCATCCCGCTGTCGGAGCAGGAGGTGGGCCGGCAGGCCGCGCGCTGCATGGATTGCGGCATCCCCTACTGCCACGGCCCCACCGGCTGTCCGGTGCACAACCAGATCCCCGACTGGAACGACCTCGTCTATTCGGGCGACTGGGAGGAGGCCTCGCGCAACCTCCACTCCACCAACAACTTTCCGGAGTTCACCGGCCGCATCTGCCCGGCGCCCTGCGAGGAGGCCTGCACCCTCAACCTGGAGGACAGCCCGGTCACCATCAAGACGATCGAGCAGGCGATCGCCGACAAGGCCTGGGACATGGGCTGGATCACGCCGCAGATCCCGGCGGTCAAGACCGGCCGGAAGGTGGCCGTGGTCGGCGCCGGTCCGGCCGGCATGGCGGCCGCCCAGCAGCTCGCCCGCGCGGGCCACGACGTGCACGTCTACGAGCGGGAGCCGAAGGCCGGCGGCCTGATGCGCTACGGCATCCCCGACTTCAAGATGGAGAAGCACTACATCGACCGCCGCGTCCACCAGATGGCCGCGGAAGGCGTGACCTTCCACTACGGCGTCAACGTGGGCGTCACCCACTCGTTGGAGGACCTGGTGGCCGGCCACGAGGCCGTGCTGCTCACCGCCGGCGCCGAACGGCCGCGCGATCCGGGCATCGGCGGCAAGGACCTGGTCGGCTGCCACTACGCCATGCCCTTCCTCGTCCAGCAGAACCGCCGCATCGGCGGCGAGGACGTCAGCCACGAGGAGCCGCTGCTCGCCGCCGGCAAGCACGTGGTGGTGATCGGCGGCGGCGACACCGCCTCTGACTGCGTCGGCACCTCGTTCCGCCAGGGCGCCCTGTCGGTGACCCAGCTCGACATCCGTCCCATGCCGCCCATGAAGGAGGACAAGCTGAAGGTCTGGCCCTACTGGCCGACCAAGTTCCGCACCTCCTCGTCCCAGGCGGAAGGCGCCGAGCGCGAGTTCTCCTGCGCCACCCTGGAGATCGTCGGCAACGCCAAGGGCAAGGTCACCGGCGTGAAGTGCGCCCGCGTGGACGAGAAGCGCGAGCCCATCCCGGGGACGGAGTTCATCATCCGGGCGGATCTGGTGCTGTTCGCCATCGGCTTCGCCGGCCCGCTGGAAGGCACCTTCCTGGCTGGCGCCGGCGAGGCGCTCGCCCGCGACCGCCGGTCCAACGTGGCCGCCGACACGACCGACTACCGGACCTCCATGGACAAGGTGTTCGCCGCCGGCGACCTCCGCCGCGGCCAGAGCCTCGTCGTCTGGGCGATCCGGGAGGGCCGCCAGGCCGCCCGCTCCATCGACACCTTCCTGATGGGGTCCAGCGCGCTCCCGGTCTGACCACGTCCGGCATCCGACGGAGAAGGGCCGGCGCGGGATGCCCCTGCGCTAGCCTTCCCCGTCAGACAGTCCGAGCGCCCGATCAGTTCACCGACGCGAGGTCGTCCACCCGGCCGAGGCGCGGCGCGAGCGGCCGTCCTTCCACCACCAGCCGGTGGAGCGCGCTTCCGGAGCGGGGCGCCGGCTGGGAAACCTCCACGGCGAAGTCCTCGTCCGCCGCCACCTCCGGATCGGACAGCGACACGACGAGCCCGCCCGCGGCGTCCGACTTCGGCAGCACGAAGCCGGGCGCGCCGGTGGCGAGCCACGTGCTGATCTCCTGCTCCACGAAGAAGGCGAGCTTCCGGTTGCCGGATTTGGTAAAGCCGACGCCGTCCTTCAGCCTCAGGCGGCGCGACTGGCCCTCCACGTCGGCGCCGGTCATGGTGAAGCCGCCGGTCGCGTCCGCGAACGCGTTCCACACGTCCACATAGACCGCGAGGCTCGAGCCCGCCTCCTGGCGGAACACCTCGTCCAGGTAGGCGAGATCGGTGGTCAGCTCGAAGTCGGCGGTCGGCACGAGGCCCACCCAGTAGACCGGCAGGTTCCTGGACCGGGCGGCGGCGATCAGCGCCTTGGCGCGGGCCCGGTAGACGGTCTCCCAGGGCTTGGTTCGGAAATCCGCCACCGCGCCGTCCACCGTCATCGGGCGACGGTCGCTGAGGCCGAGCATCACCACCAGGGCGTCCGGCGGCTCGGCCGCCGCGAGCCGCGTCTCCAGCTTCTGGCGCAGGTCCACCGGTTCGGTGGACGACAGGCCGGCGTCCGCCGCCACCAGGGCCTCGAACTTCACCGTCGGGGTGTCGGCGAACGCCACGTCGAGGCCGGAGGCGAGCCCGCCGGCGAACTGGTCGCCGAGCACCAGCACCACCTTGGCGTCCGGGTTCTTCGGCGCGATCGCGATCGCCGGCGCCTGCGGCTTCACCACCTTGGCGCCGCCCGAACGGGGGCTCCCCGGCGTCAGCACCATCGGGCCGCCGCTGCCGCGGGTCGCCGGCGGCACCTGCAGCACCTTCGGCTGGACCTGCCGCTTCGGCCGCTCCTCGATGCCGAACAGGCGCAGGAAGAAGGGCGACCGCTCTAGGATCTGGGCGGAGGCCGGATCGGGCGCGACGGCCAGCATGCCGGCGAAAACCAGAAGCACGGCGGCGGCGGCCTGTAGTCGTTTGCGGAACACCACACAGCTCCCGACAGTTCTTGCAGGCGTCACCCGGACGCATCCGGGTCGACGTCGACGGGCGGATCCGGTCGCCGGACCAGCCGCCCAACCTTTCAGACCTTCGAGGATGGGATGCGGTCCGGTCAACCTCTTCGCGCGCCGTCAGCGGCCTGTCCGCAGCCTGTCGAGGAGTTCCTGGGACGGCGAGCCGTCGGCGGGAAGCCCGGCCTGGGCCTGATAGGCCCGGATGCTCTCGATGGTTCCGGTCCCGATCAGGCCGTCGATCGGACCCACGTCATAGCCCCGGCGCGCCAGCAGCGTCTGCAGTTCCTCGCGCTCCGGTATCGTGAGCGCCCGGTCGTCCCGCGGCCACGGGGTCACGAACGGTCCGCCGCCGGCGATCCGGTCGGACAGGTGGCCGACGCCGAGCGCATAGGAATTGGCGTTGTTGTACCGCTTGATGACCGCGAAATTGTGGAGGAGCAGGAAGGCCGGCCCCGCCGCGCCCGCCGGGCGATAGAGCCGCCCCTGGTCAGCGTCCCGCGGGAACGGCGCGCCGTTCGCCCGCCGCACGCCGGCGGCCCGCCAGTCGCCGATCGGGCGGCGGGTGTCGTCCGCCGCCCCCAGGCCGGCGGGCAGCACCACCTCGTAGCCCCAGGTCTCGCCGGACCTCCAGCCCGCCTTGCGCAGGTAGTTCGCCGTGGAGGCGAGCGCGTCCGGGATCGAGGTCCAGATGTTGCGGCGGCCGTCGCCGTCGAAATCCACCGCATAGGCCTCGTAGGTGGTCGGGATGAACTGGGTGTGCCCCATGGCGCCCGCCCAGGAACCGGTGATGTGGATCGGGTCCGTGTCGCCGCGCTCCAGGATGCGCAGCACCGCCAGAAGCTGCTGGCGCCCGTAGCGGGCCCGCTTGCCGCCCTTCCAGGCGAGCGTCGCCAGCGCCCGGACGGCGTTTCGCACCACCTTGGGATTGCCGAGCACCGCCCCGTAGGAACTCTCCATGCCCCAGACCGCCACGACGACCGTGCGCGGCACCCCGTAGGTGGCCTCGATCCGCTCCAGCGTCCCGGCGTGGGCGCGCAGCATCTCCCGGCCGGTCGTCACGCGGGTCTCCGACACGGCCCCGTCCAGGTATTCCCAGATCGGTTTCACGAACTCGGCCTGGCGCGACGCGGCGTCGATCACGCTCTGGTCCGGGCCGAGCCCGTCGAACGCCGCGTCGAAGGTGCGGCGCGAGACGCCGCTCGCCGACGCCGCCGGCCACAGTGTCTCCACGAAAGCGGTGAAGGCTGGGGGAATGGGCCCGTCGGACCGCGGCGGCTCGCCGACCGGGGACGCGGCGTCGAACCCGAACGGTTCACCAAGAGACAGACACCCGGAAACGGCGACACTGAGGGCGGCTGCAAAGAGAAGTTTTGTCGCGGTTTTAAAGTGCATCACCAATCCGGACCACAGGAGACAGGGGACGCAAACCGTAACTCTTAAGATTTACGATGCGTTTAGGGCCATGCAGAATCATCTGCTCCCGTGGGTTGTCAATGCAAATGTCGGGATGATACGCCTCACTCCCGACCGACACGGACGATCGATCATGCGCTCGACCTCAACACCACGATCGGCGTGATGGTCGGGTCGAACTTGGAGTCACGAATGACCAAGACGATTCGCAAAGCAGTGTTCCCGGTCGCGGGCCTCGGCACGCGGTTTCTGCCGGCGACGAAGGCGGTTCCCAAGGAGATGCTGACCATCGTGGACCGTCCTGCTTTGCAGTACGTGGTCGACGAGGCGAAGGCCGCCGGCATCGAGCACTTCGTGTTCGTGACCGGACGCGGCAAGGCCGTGATCGAGGACCATTTCGACATCAACTTCGAGCTGAACGCCACGCTCGAGGCGCGCAACAAGACCGAAGCCCTGGAGAGCGTGAACCGCGACCTGCCGAAGGCGGGCGCCACCAGCTTCACCCGCCAGCAGGCGCCGCTCGGCCTCGGCCACGCGGTCTGGTGCGCCCGCGACATCATCGGCGACGAGCCCTTCGCGGTGCTCCTGCCGGACATGCTGATGAAGCATCACACCCCCTGCCTGAAGAGCATGGTGGACGCCTACGCCAAAACCGGCGGCAACGTGCTCAGCCTGGAGGCCTGCGATCCCTCACAGACCTCGTCCTACGGCATCGTCGCCCTCGGCGACACCCTGGACGAGGACGTCTTCCAGGTCACCGGCATGGTGGAGAAGCCGAAGCCGGCGGATGCGCCGTCCAATCTCTTCATCTCCGGCCGCTACATCCTGCAGCCGGAGGTGTTCGACCTGCTGGAGACCCAGGAGCGCGGCGCCGGCAACGAGATCCAGCTGACCGATTCCATGCTGCGTCTTCTCGGCACCAGCCCGTTCTACGGCGTGCGCTTCCGCGGCACCACGTTCGACACCGGCACCAAGCTCGGCTTCCTGCAGGCGAACCTCGCCTACGGCCAGGAGCGCACCGACATTCATCCGAACATCAAGGACGAGCTCCGCGCCGTCCTCGGCTGACCGCCAGCACCCTCCACGTCAAAAGCCCGCGCCGGTCCCGCCCGCGCGGGCTTTTCCATGCGCCCTCGTCACCGGCGGACGGTCACGCCAGCCTCGACCGTGGTCTCCCGCGTATCCTCGCCGGACACGTTGGAGTCTTCCACCTCGTGGGTGGCGGTGAGCGTGAGTTCGACCGAGGGGTTCAGCCGCCAGGCGGCGCCCGCGCGCACCGCCACCGTGGCGACGCTCCGGTTCACGCCCCCATAGTCCTGGAACGACAGGGCGCCGCCGAGATCGAGGATGAGGTTCGGCTTCAGCGCATGGGCGATCCCCGCCGAGACGCTGCGGGTGATCGACCCGCTCGCCCCCGCGAGCCGGCTCGTCTCGAAGCTCGTGTCGGCCGCGAGCGTCACGGTGGTCAGCGGCGTCACCGCCCAGGCGAGCGAGGCCTCCAGGATCATGCCGCGCAGCGGGTCGAGCCGGTCGTCCTCCAGCACTTCCGTGCCGTAGCCGACCGCCACCTCGCCGGTCAGGAGGCCCGTGTCCACCGCCGTGCCGAGCTTCGCCTCCGCGCCCACGCTCGACCGCCGGAAGCCGTTCTCGTCCACGGTGCGGTCGGGCCGGCGCGCGAAGACGCTCGTCTCCGCGAAGGGCTCCAGCACGGCGCCGCTGTCGAGCGATAGCCGCAGGGTGCCGGAGAGCGCCGTGTCGTCCCGGTCGTCGCCGTCGTAGATGGTCCGGTCGAGCGCGCCCTTGAGCGTCACGCCGATCAGCCCCGCCGACCGGGCGTAGCCGGCGGTGGCCGACAGGGTGTGGATGTCCACCCCCTGCCCGGCCGGCGTCTCGATGCTGAAGCCGGTGTCCTTGCGGAAGGCATAGCGGGCGCCGGCGGTCAACCGGTCCACCTCGGTCAGGTCCAGCCGGCCGTCCGCGGTCGCCTCCAAGGATGGCTCGAGCTCCGCGTCCCCGCCCAGGTAGTCGCGCACGCCACCCCGAAGCGCGAGGTCGATGCCGCCGCCGTCGAGGTCGGACCGGGCGGTCACGTCGCCCTTCAGCCCCCAGAAGGCGGCGCCCTCGCCGTCCGGAGCGCCGCCCGGGTTGGACGACCAGCCGAGGGTCGACGTGGCGCTCGACAGGATGGTGAAGGTGCGCACGCGCAGCCCGAGCGGCTCGTAGGCCGACCGCGCCGCCTCCTCGGTGTTGATGGCGACCGGCGCGCCGCCGGCGATCGGCTTCAGGGGCTCCACCGGCGGCACCGGTCGCACCACCGATCCGAGGGTCGGCCGCAGCGCCGGGCGGCGGTTCGGCTGGGCGGCCGGCGCGGTCCCGGTCGCCGCCGCGCCGGCCGAGGGCACGGCCGGGTCGGTGGCGGACGGGTCGGCCAGAGGATCGGCCAGGGGATCGATCGCGCCGGCGAGGCCCGGATCGGTCGGCGCCGTCACGTCTTCGATCAGGTCGTCGATCCCGAGTTGATCCGTCGCCGGCCGGACCACCGGGGACCCCACCTCCCCTGCCGTCGCGGCGTCCTGGGCCTCGGCGGACGGGGGCGATCCGACCGCCAGTCCGGCAGCAGCAACGGCGACAAGGAGGATGGGCCGCATGGAAAGGCGCAGCACCCGGGTTCGAGGCGATCGGAACGGGCTCGGCCCGCCCCACGCGGGCGGGCGACCACCCTTTCCGACCGGTAAACGAACACGGTTAACGTTTGGTTGAGCAGCCGGCCCCGACCCCGCGCGCCCGCCCGTCCGGCTCGCCGGGGCCTCCGTCGCCGTCAGCGCGGGGCCACCACGAGGCGCCCGTCGCGCACGTCCACCACGGTCACGGTCGTGCCCGCCGGCAGGTCCGGCCCGCTCACCCGCCACAAGGTGTCGTCGAGCCGGATGTGGCCGGACCCGTTCGCGAGCGCCGTCTCCAGCACCGCCGGCCGGCCCACCTGCCGGCGCATGCGGTCGTTGAGCGGCGGGGCGTCCTCCGCCGGACCGTTGCGCCCGTAGAGCCGGCGTCCGAGGAGCGCGCTCAGGCCCGCGAAGACGACGAACAGCAGGATCTCCGCCTGCCAGCCGAGGTCGACCGTCAGGGCGATGCCGCCGACGATGATCGCCGCCACGGCGAACCAGATGAAGAAGGACCCCGGCGCGAACACCTCCACGGCGGCGAGCAGGATGCCGAGCACCCACCAGAGCCAGGGACCGAGCTGGACGACCAGTTCGCGGAGCATCGGGCGGCCCTCGTCAGACGCGCCCGGACGGGTCGCCGACGGCCGGCACCGTTCCGGGCCGCCGCCGCGGCGCGCCGGGCGTCGACGCCGGGTCGTCGCCGAAGGACGCGCGCGCCAGTTCCGCGATGCCGCCGAGCGAGCCGAGGATCGCGGTCGCCTCCATGGGCATCATGAGGATCTTCTGGTTGGGCGAGGTGGCGAACTGGGCGAGCGCCTGGGTGTACTTGTCGGCGATGAAGTAGTTCAGCGCCTGGACGTCGCCCTTGGCGACCGATTCGGACACCAGCATGGTGGCCTTCGCCTCCGCCTCGGCCAGCCGCTCGCGGGCTTCCGCGTCGCGGAACGCGGCCTCCCGTCGGCCTTCGGCCTGCAGCACCTGGGCCTGCTTCTCGCCCTCCGCCCTCAAGATGGCCGCCTGCCGCAGGCCCTCCGCCTCCAGGATGGAGGCGCGCTTGTCGCGCTCGGCCTTCATCTGCCGCGCCATGGATTCCACGAGGTCCGCGGGCGGGTTGATGTCCTTGATCTCCACCCGGGTGATCTTCACGCCCCAGGCCTCCGTGGCGGCGTCCACCACGTGGAGGAGCCGGGCGTTGATCTCGTCGCGATTGGAGAGGAGGCTGTCGAGATCCATCGAGCCCATGACCGTGCGGATGTTCGTCATGGTGATGTTCAGGATCGCGTTCTGCAGCCCGCTCACCTCGTAGGCGGCGCGGGAGGCGTCGAGCACCTGGTAGAAGGCCACCCCGTCCACCGTGCAGGTGGCGTTGTCGCGCGTGATCACCTCCTGGCTCGGCACGTCCAGCACCTGCTCCATCATGTTGAGCTTGGTGCCGACCCGGTCGACGAACGGGATGATCAGGTTGAGCCCGGGATAGAGCGTCTTGGTGTAGCGGCCGAACCGCTCCACGGTCCAGTTGAAGCCCTGCGGCACCTGCTTGATGCCGGCGAACAGGACGATGATGGCCAGGAACACGAAGGCCGCGACGGCAATGTCGACCCCGGTGAAGAACATGCGCCCCTCCAGTCGGAAACCCCGCGCCATATAGGCACGGCCGGAAGCGCCAGGGAAGCGGCACGGGGGCCCGGACCGGCGGGTGGCCGGCCCGGACGTCACCGCGGCCCGTCGTCAGGCGGCGAGCGCCTTCAGGGCGGCCGGCGCCAGGGCTCCGGTCGGGCGCAGCACGCCTTCGGCGCCGAGGAGCGCGCCCGGCGTCAGCTCCAGCGCCAGGAAGCGATGACGCTCGTAGGGGCCCGGCATTGCGAGGCCGCCGGTGCGCTCGCTGGAGAAGCCGAAGCGCCGGTAGTAGGGCTCGTCGCCGACGAGGAGCACGGCCCCGTGGCCGAGCGCCTTGGCGCGGGCGAGCGCGAGCCGCATCAGGGCGCCGCCGACGCCCGCGCCCTGCTGGTCGGCCGAAACCGCCAGCGGGCCGAGCAGCAGCCCGTGCCGGCCCGTGTGCCCCGCCGCCACGGGCCAGAGCCGGACGGTGCCGACCAGCCGGTCGCCGTCCTTGGCGACGAGCGCCAGGCCCTCGGCCGGCAGGCGGCCGGCGCGGATGCGCTCGGACGACTTCAGGAAGCGCGCCGGCCCGAAGGCCCGGTCGAGCAGGGCTTCCCGGGCGCCGACGTCCTGCGGCGCCTCGTCGAGGTAGGTGATCATGGGGCGAAACCCTTCCCGCGGGCGCGCGGGCTCAGCCGCGCGCGACGCGAAACAGACACCAGGGGTGCCGGTCCCCCGGTTCGTCACCGGGGCCGGAGCGGGGAAAGGCGGCCGGCGGCCCTTGGAGGTCGGCCGGCCTTCGTGGGATCGAGGCGGTCGCCTCAGATCACGTAGCTTCGCAGGGGCTCGAAGCCGTTGAACGCCACCGCCGAATAGGTGGTGGTGTAGGCGCCCGTGCCCTCGATCAGCACCTCGTCGCCGATCTCCAGCGACAGCGGGAGCGCGTACGGGGTCTTCTCGTAGAGCACGTCGGCCGAATCGCAGGTCGGGCCGGCCAGGATGCACGGGGCCGTGTCGCCGCCGTCCCGCTCGGTGCGGATCGGGTAGCGGATGGACTCGTCCATCGTCTCGGCGAGGCCGCCGAACTTGCCGATATCCAGGAAGACCCAGCGGATCTGGTCGCCCGCCTGCTTCTTGGAGATCAGCACGACCTCCGCCTTGATGATGCCCGCGCCGCCCACCATGCCGCGGCCCGGCTCGATGATGGTCTCCGGGATAGCGTTGCCGAAATGCCGGCGAACCGCGTCCGAGATCGACCGGCCGTAGGCCTCAGTCGCCGGAACGTCCTTCAGGTAGCGGGTCGGGAAGCCGCCGCCGAGGTTGACCATCTTCAGGTGGATGCCGCGCTCCGCGAGGGTGCGGAAGAGCTGCGCCGAGGAGGCGAGCGCCCCGTCCCAGGCCTCGGTGTTGCCCTGCTGCGAGCCCACGTGGAAGGACACGCCATAGGCGGTCAGGCCCAGCCGGTGGGCGTGCTCCAGCACGTCCACGGCCATCTCCGGCTCGCAGCCGAACTTGCGCGACAGCGGCCACTCGGCGCCGGCGCCGTCGCAGAGGATGCGGCAGAACACGCGGGCGCCGGGCGCCTGACGGGCGATCTTCTCCACCTCGGCCTCGCAGTCGACCGCGAACAGGTCGATGCCGAGGCGGCGGGCGCGGGCGACGTCCGCCTCCTTCTTGATCGTGTTGCCGAAGGAGATGCGGTCGGGCGTCGCGCCGGCGGCGAGCGCCATCTCGATCTCGGGGATCGAGGCGCAGTCGAAGGACGAGCCCAGCTCGGCGAGCAGCGACAGGATCTCCGGCGCCGGATTGGCCTTCACGGCGTAGAAGATGCGGGTGTCCGGGAGCGCGCGGCGGAAGGTGAGGAAGTTGTCGCGCACGACGTCGAGGTCGACCACGAGGCAGGGGCCCTCGGGACGTCGGGTGGCGAGGAAGTCACGGATGCGAGCGGTCATTGGCGTGGACCCCAGAACCAAACAAGGTTTCACCGTCCGGAGCCGATGCGTTCGACCGCGTCGCCGCTGTGGAGACGGCGCCGGCGATGGATCGCACGGGCTCGCGACCGGCCTTCCGGCCGGCGGAGTGATGTCGGTTGCGCGCCAAGCCCAGCCGAAGCCGATCTCGTCACGAAGCCGTAAAGCCTTTGATTGGGCGGGAGGTCCCCGTCCGCACGTCCGGCAAGATGTAGTCGCCTCTTTAGTGACCCCGGCGGTTGGAGCGCCGGCAGAGACCAAAAAAGCCCTCTACGTCGTTGCTTTAAGTCGCGTCCGCCGCTTGAGAAGCGGCTTAGACCCGGTTCATCTCCGGTCACCGGTTTGCCCTCGCTGGATACCGCCGTGAGCGGCCCTTACGAAACCGGCACGCAACCACAGGCACGTGCGAAATTGGGCAAGCCGGGAGATAGCGCCATTGCCCCCGCTTCGCAAGACCCAATTCGCCCGTGCGGACAATTAATTCCGGACCGTCCGTCCGGCCGCCCCGAGCCGCCCCGGACGACGCCGCCGCGCACGCGCCGCCGCACCGGCCCGCAGCACGCCGGACCGCCCGTCCGGGCATTCGGCGCCATCTTGTCCGTCCTGCGCATTGTCGAACGATTGCTCCGATCCTACATGGGTTCAGACCCGGATCGGCCGTCCGGGTGAACATTGCCGGGAGTGGGCGGACCGGCGGCCGGCGCGCGACGGAGGACAAGGTGGACACGCTCACCCGGATGCGGACCTTCGTGGAGGTGGTGGACGCGGGCGGCTTCTCCGCGGCCGCGCGCAAGCTCGGCCGGTCCAAGGCGCTCATCTCCAAGTACGTGAAGGAACTGGAGGACGAGCTCGGCACCCGGCTGATGAACCGGACGACGCGCCGGCTTTCCCTCACCGAGCTCGGTCAGGCCTACTACCGCGACGCCGGCGAGATCCTGCAGCGCGTCGACGACCTGCAGGACATGGTGCGCGACCGCCACGGCGAGCCGACCGGCCTCCTGCGGATCGCCTGCCCGCGCACCTTCGGCGACGGCTTCGTCGGCCGGGCGGTGATGGACTTCGTGGTCGCCAACCCGTCCATCAAGGTGGACCTCCGACTCGACGACCGGTTCGTGGACCTCGTGGACGAGGGCTTCGACTGCGCCATCCGGATCACCGAGCTCCAGGACTCCAGCCTGATCGCCCGAAAGCTCGCCGACTACCGGTTCGTGATCGCGGCCCGCCGGGACGTGGTCGCCAGCCACGGCCGGCCCCAGCACCCGGACGACCTCGCCGACCTGCCCTGCGTGATCGACAGCAACCTGCGCAGCCGCTTCTCCTGGCGGTTCCAGGTGGACGGCGCGCGCACCACCGTCCAGGTTTCCGGCCGGGTGGAGGTGAACTCGCCCATGGCGGTCCGCCTCGCCGTCCTGGCGGGCCTCGGCTACGGCTCGGTGCCCTTCATCATGGTCCGCGAGGACATCGAGGCCGGCCTGATCGACGTGGTGCTGGAGGAATACGAGACCGCCAACCCCGGCGTCTACGTGGTCTATCCCCACCGCCGGCACCTCTCCGCCAAGGTCCGGGCGTTCGTGGACTTCATGGCCGACTGGTTCTCCCGCTTCGACGGCCAGAACTGCCGGGGCGACACGTTCGACGGCCCGGCCAGCCGCAGCGCCTGACGGGCGGTCATCGTTGCGCCGGAATTCGGCGCGATGCATCTTGCCCGATGGAACCGGGGCTGTTCGGGGGATTGTCGATGCGCTTCATGTCGGACCGGGTTCGGGGTTGGACCCGGCGCTCTTCGCCGGCCGTTCTCCTCGCCGCCTGTTCGATCATCGCGGTCGCGTCCCCGGCCGGCGCGCACCCCCACGTGTTCGTCGACGCCAAGGCCGAGATGGTGTTCGACGCCTCCGGCAAGGTCACCGCCATCCGCAACGTCTGGCGCTTCGACGACGCCTACTCGGCCTTCGCCAGCCAGGGCCTCGACGCCGACGGCGACGGCAAGCTCTCCGTGGAGGAGCTGAAGCCGCTCGCGGACGTGAACGTGGAGTCCCTGAAGGACTTCGCCTATTTCACCTTCCTGGCCGCCGGCGACCGGGACATCGATTTCGACGCTCCCACCGAATACTGGATCCAGTGGGACGAGGGCTTCCTGACGCTCTACTTCACGCTGCCCACCAAGGGCGCCGTGGAGATCCGCGGCCTCCCGGCCAAGCTGGAGGTCTACGATCCCACCTACTACGTGGCCTTCAACTTCGTGGAGACCGAGCCCGTGGCGCTCGACAACGCCCCGAAAGGCTGCACCCTGGAGGTGATCCGCCCCCAGGAGCTGGACGCCGCCACCGCCGCCACCCTGGCCGAGATCCCGCCCGACCAGCGCGAGATTCCCGACGAGCTCGCGATCGTGACCCAGGACCTCACCAACGGAGCCAGCGTCCGATGCCCGTGACGACGACCCGGCGCCCCGCCCCGCTCTCTCCCGCTCTCCTCGCCTTCGTCGCCCTCGCGCTCGTCGCCTTCGTCGCCCCGGCTCTCGCCGCCGGTCCGTTCGGCGTCGGCGTGCCGGAGCCCGCCCCGTCGGCCGGCGGCTTCCTGCCCGGCCTGTTCGGCTGGATCGCCGCGGAGCAGAGCCGCTTCTACCGCTCGCTCACCGCCACCGTGTCGGCGGTGAAGTCCGACGGCTCCGCCGTCCTATGGCTGATGGGCCTCTCCTTCGCCTACGGGGTCCTCCACGCGGCCGGCCCCGGCCACGGCAAGGCGGTGGTCTCGGCCTACGTCCTCGCCAACCGCGAGACGGCCCGGAACGCCGCCGTGCTCTCCCTCCTCTCCGCCCTCGCCCAGGCGGTGACGGCGGTGGTCCTCGTGTCCGTCGCGGCGCTCGCGATCGGCGCCACCGCCATGGCGATGACGCGGACGGCGGAGTATTTCGAGATCGGCTCGTTCGCGCTCATCACCGTCCTCGGCCTCTGGCTCGTCCAGCGCAAGATCGTCAGCCCCCTGTCGGCCGCGTTCGCGGCCCGCTACGCGCCGGTCGTGCTGCCGTCCGGCGGCCCGTTCGCCTTCGCGGGCTCCGCGGAGATCGGCGGGTCCCACCATGCTCACGCCCACGACCATGCCCACGCCCACAATCATGGGCCGGCGCACGGCCACCAACACGGGCACGGGCATGGGCATGCTCACGGGCACGACCACCATCACCATCACGCCGGCTGCGGGTGCGGTCACGCCCACGTGCCATCCCTGGAGCAGGCCGGCGGCCGGCTGAACCTCGCCAAGGCGTGGAGCACCATCCTGGCGGTCGGCATGCGGCCCTGCACGGGCGCCCTCATCGTGCTGGTGTTCGCCCTTTCCCAGGGCCTCTTCGCGGCCGGCATCGCCGCGACGGTCGCCATGGCGCTCGGCACCGGGCTGACGGTGGCGGCGCTGACGCTGCTCGCCGTGTCGGCGCGCGGCCTCGCGGTGCGGCTCGCCGGGGACGGCTCCGCCACCGGGCACCGGGTTCACATGGCCGTGGAGGCGCTCGGCGCCCTTCTCGTCCTCGGCTTCGGCCTTCTGATGCTCGGCGCCAGTCTCAGCGGCTGACGCCGGCGCCGGCCTCGCGCGCGGGCCCTATTCGGCGGCTTCCCGGCCCGCCGCGGCCGACCGGGCGGCTCCGTAGGCCCGGGCCGCGTCCCCGAACGCGCCGAAGATCCTCGCCGAAGGCCCGTCCGTGCGCGCCCAGTATTCCGGATGCCACTGCACCCCCAGCGTGAAGCCCGGCGCGTCGCGCACGGACACCGCCTCGATGGTGCCGTCCTCGGCCGAGGCTTCCACCTGCAGCCGGTCCGCCAGGCGGCCGATCGCCTGCCGGTGCAAGGAGTTAACGTCGATGCTCCCGGCGTCCACGATCCGCCCCAGGCAGCCGCCCTCGCGCACCAGGACAGGGTGCCGGATGGCGAATCGGATCTCCTGGAGCTCGGTCTCCGGCGCCCGGTGGTCCATCCGCCCCTCCTCCTCCTGGATCTCTCCGGCGAGGGTGCCGCCGAGGGCGACGTTCAGTTCCTGCAGGCCGCGGCAGATGCACAGGAGCGGGATGCCCCGCTCCAGCGCCCGGCGGATCAGCGGCAGGGTGGTGGCGTCCCGGTCCGGATCGAACGGCTCGTGCTTCTCGCTTGCCTCCGCCCCGTAGAGCGACGGGTGGACGTTGCTGCGCGATCCCGTCACCAGCACGCCGTCCACCCGGTCGAGCGCGGCGTCGAGGTTCATCCGGCTCCCGAAGGCCGGCAGGATCAGCGGCACCCCGTCCGCCCGTTCGATCACCGCCTGGAGGTAGGTGTGCGGCGCGGCGTGCCAATCGTAGCCCTGCATGGGGCGGACGTCGGCGGAAACGAGGATGACCGGGGCAGGCATGATGGTTCCTGAAGATGGCGACCGCACGGATACTGATGAGAAAGCGGGCGGCGTCAAGACGGCGGCGTCGCTGGTCAATCCGCAGGCACTTCAAGAGGCGGAATCCGGCTGTCCCGGAGACATTCTTCGTGTCTCTACAGATCCTTGGTCTAAAACAGCTTTCACCGCTTGTTCTGACCAGTCACATGCGCTTTAGTCCGTCCTCGGAGCAAGGGTTCGGCAGCAATCGGCCGACGGACGGACGCGATCCGGGAGGAGAGCCGGCAAGGACCCTCATCTCTGTCTGACTGGCCCGGATCCGGTCGCACGAACCGGGCATCATCCGCATGCGTGTGAGGTGCTGATCCCGGTCCGACCGAACTCGGGCGGCCGGCATCGCGACAAGAGCTTATCGGGAGGATCCATGGATCGTCGTTCATTCATCAAGAAGGCAGGTCTCGTCTCGGGCGGCGCCGCCGTCGCCGCGACCCCCCTCGCCGCTCCGGCCATCGCCCAGGAGCAGCCCACCATCAAGTGGCGTCTCACCTCCAGCTTCCCCAAATCGCTGGACACCATCTACGGCGGCGCCGAGATGATGGCGAAGACGCTGTCGGACATCACCGACGGCAAGTTCCAGATCCAGGTCTTCCCGGGCGGCGAGATCGTGCCCGCCCTGCAGGCGCTCGACGCGGCCTCGCAGGACACCGTGGAAGCCTGCCACACCGTGTCCTACTACTTCTGGGGCAAGGACCCGACGTTCGCGATCGCATCCGCGCTGCCGTTCGGCCTGAACGCCCGCCAGCAGAACGCCTGGCTCTACCAGGGCGGCGGCAACGAGCTCCTCAACGAGTTCTACGCCAACTACAACGTGGTCGGCTTCCCTGGCGGCAACACCGGCGTCCAGATGGGCGGCTGGTTCCGCCGAGAGGTGAAGTCCCTCGCCGACATGCAGGGCCTCAAGATGCGCATCGCCGGCCTCGCCGGCAAGGTCGTCGAGCGGATCGGCGTGGTGCCGCAGCAGATCGCCGGCGCGGACATCTATCCGGCCCTGGAGAAGGGCACCATCGACGCGACCGAGTGGGTCGGCCCCTACGACGACGAGAAGCTCGGCTTCTACCAGGTGGCCAAGTTCTACTACTATCCGGCGTTCTGGGAGGGTGGCCCGACGGTCCACTTCTTCTTCAACAAGGCGAAGTACGAAAGCCTTCCGCCCTCCTACCGGGCGGCTCTGGAATCGGCGACGCGCATCGCCAACCAAAACATGATGAACCAGTATGACGTGAAGAACATCACGGCCATCCGCAGCCTCGTCGGCAAGGGCGTGCAGCTGCGGCCGCTGCCGCGCGACGTGCTCGACGCCGCCTACAAGTCGGCTTTCGAGGTCTATGGCGAGATCGCCGAGTCCACGCCGACCTTCAAGAAGGTCTACGAGCCGTGGGCCAAGTTCCGCACCGAAGCCTACCAGTGGTTCCGGGTGGCCGAGTACACCTACGACAGCTACGTCTACGGCCAGCAGGCGGCCGGCAAGTAAGCCGCCCCGACAGCCTATACCGAAACGAGGGGCCCGCGGCGACGCGGGCCCTTTTCCGTTCCGGAGCCGGGTCGCGGCGGGCAGGGCCGCGAGGGGGCGGGCCTGGAGGTCAGGGCCACGGACGTCAGGGTTTTGGAGGTCAGGGTTTTGGAGGTCCGGCCCTACTGGCCCGGCCAGGTCTCATCGACCCGGCCATGTCGGCCGGATCGGCCGGCCGCAAGCGAAACCGCCGCCCGGAAGGACCGGGCGGCGGCTCTGGCGTCCTGTCACTGGGCCGGCGCCGGCGTCGCGGGCGCGCCGAAATCCGGCGGCGGCAGCCCGCCCGGGCTCGGCGGCGCCGATGGGGCCGCGGGCGCGCCGAAGTCCGGCGGCGGCGGGCTAGCCGGGGCGGCTCCATCCGCCGGCGGCGTGGCGAACGGATTGTCGCCGGGCGCCGGACCGCCGAACGGATTGTCCCCGGCGCCCGGACCGCCGAACGGGTTGTCGCCCGCGCCCGGGCCGCCGAGGCCCGGCATCGGGATGTCGATGTTGATGGTCGACGGGTCCACCGCCTCCGTGGTCGTCTTGTAGTGGGTGACCATGTACGGGAAGGCGATCACGAGGCCCACCATGACGATCTGGATGATCACATAGGGGATGGAGCCCATGTAGATCTGGCCGGACGTGACCGGCGCCATGGTCTTGCCCGTGATCTTGTCGACATAGGCCCTCGCCGGGGCGACCGAGCGCAAGTAGAAGAGCGCGAAGCCGAACGGCGGGTGCATGAACGACGTCTGCATGTTGACGCCGAGGATGATGCCAAACCAGACGAGATCGATCCCGAGCTTTTCCGCCACCGGCACCAGGAGCGGCACGATGATGAAGGCCAGCTCGAAGAAGTCGAGGAAGAAGGCGAGCAGGAAGACCAGGATGTTGACGACGATCAGGAAGCCCAGTTCACCGCCCGGGATGGCGGTGAGCAGGTGCTCCACCCACAGGTGCCCGTCCACGCCGTAGAAGGTCAGCGAGAAGACGCGGGCGCCGAGGAGGATGAAGATGACGAAGGAGGAGAGCTTCGCCGTGGTGTCGAGCGCCTGATAGATCATCCGGACATTGAGGCGCCTGTTGATGGCGGCGAGGATGAGCGCGCCGACGGCGCCCATGGCCCCGCCTTCGGTGGGGGTCGCGAGGCCGATGAAGATGGTGCCGAGGACCAGGAAGATCAGCACCAGAGGCGGCACCAAGGTCGTGACCACCTTGATGGCGAGCTTGGCGCCTCTAAGGGTCCGCGCCTCCGGCGGCAGGGCCGGCACGAACTGCGGCTTGAAGATCGACACGAGCAGGATGTAGGACGCGTAGAGGCCGGTCAGGATCAGGCCTGGGATCAGCGCGCCGGCGTACATGTCGCCGACCGACACCACCTGGCTCGATCCCGTCTTCAGCTGGTCGGCCAGCACGATCAGCACCAGGCTCGGCGGGATGATCTGCGCCAGGGTGCCGGACGCCGCGATGGTGCCGGCCGCCACGCGCCGGTCGTAGCCGTAGCGCAGCATGATCGGCAGCGAGATCAGGCCCATGGAGATCACCGACGCGGCCACCACGCCCGTGGTGGCGGCAAGGAGCGCGCCGACCAGGATCACCGCATAGGCGAGGCCGCCGCGGATCGGGCCGAACAGCTGCCCGATGGTGTCGAGCAGGTCCTCCGCCATGCCCGACCGTTCCAGGATCAGGCCCATGAAGGTGAAGAACGGGATCGCCAGCAGCGTCTCGTTCGCCATGGTGCCGAAGATCCGGTCCGGGATGGCCCCGAAGAGATTCGGCGACAGAAGGCCGAGTTCGATGCCGACGAGGCCGAAGACGAAGCCGTTGGCCGCCAGCGCGAAGGCGACCGGATAGCCGAACAGCATCACCACCACCAGGGCGGCGAACATGATCGGCGCGAGGTTCTCGGCGAGGAGAGCGGTCATGGATGGGAGGTCTCCGTCCCGAGGATCAGTGGTGCGACTGGGTCTGATCGAGCGCCGGGTCCGGCCCGTGGCCGGTCAGGAAGGCGACCCGCTTGATGAGTTCGGAAAAGCCCTGCAGGCCGAGCAGGAAGAAGCCGATCGGGATCAGGATCCACACCGGCCAGAGCGCGAGGCCGCCGGCGTTGGACGACATCTCGCCGGTGGCGATCTTGTCGACCACGACCGGCCAGACCAGCCATACGGTGATGATGCAGAACGGGAACAGGAACAGGATGGTGCCGAGGATGTCGATCCACACCTGCGTGCGCCGCGACAGGCGCCCGTAGATGATGTCGATCTTCACGTGCTCGGCCTTCAGCAGCGTATAGGCGGCGGACAGAAGGAACACCGCCGAGAACAGGTACCACTGGGATTCCAGCCAGGCGTTCGAACTCATGTTCAGGAACTTCCGGCTGAAGGCGTTGCCGGCGCTGACCAGGATGGCCACGAGCGACAACCACATCACCGTCTTGTGGACGATCTCGGATACTCGATCGATGCCACGGCTGAGCGCGAGAAGTCCGTGCATGGGTTGGATCGCCTCCAGGATTGCTGAACCGGGACGAGCGCTCCCACGACCGCGCGGCACCGGTCACGGCTCGGCGTCGCGACGACGGGGCCATAGACCGGTTGACCGAATGCGAGCGTGGCCGCCTGCCCCTCCCCACTGCCGGGTGCGGCCGCACCGGCAGGCGTCTCGTTTCTGTGGATGCGACCGGTGGTCGCTCCCGTGCAGTGGCGATAACAGGTTTCAGCGGCTCCGCCAAGCGAGGGAAAGCCCGCTTTCCGGTCCGATCCGCCGGTTTTCTCAGGGTTCCGCAGCGAAAGGTCCGCGCATCGTGCGCCCGCGCCGGCTGCGCAGAGCGCGCTCGCCCTGCCAAGGATTAACGATAGCAGGTCAACCACGCTGATCTCTTATGCAGAGTGTGATCATATCGCATTCTGTATGCGTCTTGGCGGAGGCGACCGTGGGCGGGAACGAGCGGCCGGGCTCGCCGGCAAGAGACACGGCGGATGCGCACATCCTCCTCATCGAGGATGACGAGGACGACGTACGCGTCATCACCCGGCTCCTCGACCAGGCGCCGATCTCGTTCCGCATCACCACCGCCGAGAACGGCCGCGAGGCCCTGGACTGGCTCGCCGGCGTCGGCTCCCTGGACGATCCGGCGGCGCCGGACCTCGTCATCCTCGACATCAACATGCCCGTCATGGACGGCATGCTGTTCCTCTCCGAACTGCGGCGGAACCCGGTGTTCCGCTCGCTTCCGGTGGTGACGCTGACCACCTCCACCGACCCGGACACCATTCGCCGGGCCTACGACTTCGGCGCCAACGCCGTCGTCAACAAGGCCGACAGCCTGGACGGCATGAGCCAGATCGTGAACACCACCGTGGACTTCTGGTTCAGGATCGCCCACCGCTACTACATCGATTGAGGCCGGATCGTCCGGCCCGGAGCCCGGACCACCGCCGGCCCGCCCCGAACACCCCGACGCGAACGACCGGCCCTCAACCGCCAGCCTCCTTCGCCCCGCCCGCGCGCCTCGGCTCGCCCCGCCGCCGTTGACGCCGACGGATTCGTCGCCACATGTGCGCTGCACGGATCCGCCCCCGCGGCCGTCCCGGCCCGGACGCCCCGACCTCGGTCGGCCGCGGCCGGGGCGTTGGGGCCGGAGCGGTCGGGACTTGTGATCCCGACCGCGGAATGGTTCGTATGCGGCACGACACGACGGCGTGGCCCTTCGAGGGTGCCGGCGCCGCGCTTTCGGAGACAATCAAGATGGACATGATCAGTGTCGGGACCGCGCCGACCGTTCCGACTCCGGTGCAGTTGCCCGCCGGGCACCCGGCCGTCGCCACCGGCAAGGTCGGCGTGCTCCTCGTCAATCTCGGCACCCCGGACGGCACCAGCTACGGGCCCATGCGGCGGTACCTGAGGGAATTCCTCACCGACAAGCGCGTGATCGAGTGGCCGAAGGCGATCTGGTACCCGATCCTGTTCGGCATCGTGCTCAACACCCGGCCCGGCAAGAAGGGCAAGGACTACGAGACCATCTGGAACCGGGAGCGCGACGAGAGCCCCTTGCGCACCTTCACGCGCAGCCAGGCCGACAAGCTGGCCGCGCGGCTCGGCGCCCTGCCGAACCTGGTGGTCGACTGGGGAATGCGCTACGGCAACCCGTCCATCGCCGAGCGCATGCGCGCCCTCAAGGACCAGGGCTGCGACCGGGTGCTCGTCTTCCCGCTCTACCCGCAGTATTCCGCCTCCACCACGGCGACGGTGAACGACAAGGCGTTCGAGTTCCTGCTGAAGGAGCGCTGGCAGGCGGCCGTCCGCACCGTGCCGCCCTATCATGACGACCCGGTCTACATCGACGCGCTCGCCCGCTCCATCGAAAGCCACCTGAAGACCCTCGACTTCGAACCGGAGGTGGTGCTCGCGTCCTTCCACGGCATTCCGAAGAGCTATTTCGAGAAGGGCGACCCCTACCACTGCCACTGCATGAAGACGGCGCGGCTGCTGCGCGAGCGGCTCGGCTGGTCCAAGGAGAAGCTGCGCGTCACCTTCCAGTCCCGCTTCGGGCCGGAGGAGTGGCTGCAGCCCTACACGGACAAGACCGTGGAGGCCCTCGCCAAGTCGGGCGTGAAGCGCCTCGCCATCGTGGCGCCGGGCTTCGTGTCCGACTGCCTGGAGACGCTGGAGGAACTGGCCGTGGAGAACGGCGAGATCTTCCTCCACAACGGCGGCGAGAAGTTCAGCCACATCCCCTGCCTCAACGACAGCGAGCCCGGGATGGACGTGATCGAGACCGTGGTCCGCCGCGAGCTCGCCGGCTGGATCTGACCGGCCGCCGCATCGCGTCCCGGGGCCGGCCGAAGCCCCAGCCCCGGGACCGATCGACGCTCCCGCCCCGGGCCGGCGGACGGTCCCGGCCGCCCCTCACGTCCCGAACGAGCTCCATCAAGGCCGGCGCGCTTCAGGTGCGTGCCGACATCGGTTAAGGAAGACCGCCGGGCGCGTCGGGAACTCCGACGGCTCGAAGGCACTTTCCTGGACCGGCTCGATGGAGTGATTCCGATTCTGACGCTCATGCAGGCGACTGCCCTCTCCATCATCGCCGTGATGATGGTGCTGTTCGTGTGGGGGCGCATCCGCCACGACGTCGTCGCCCTCCTGGGGCTCCTTGCGGCGATCCTCACCGGCATCGTGTCCGTCGACGAGGCCTTCGCGGGGTTCGGCGACGACATCGTCGTGATCGTGGCGAGCGCGCTCGTCATCAGCGGCGCGGTTTCCCGCTCCGGCGTCACCGAGATCCTGATGGGCAAGGTGGCGCCCTTCATCCGGACGGTGCCCACCCAGATCGCGGCGCTCGCCGGCACCGTCATGGTCCTGTCGGCGGTGGTGAAGAACATCGGCGCCCTCTCCATGCTGATCCCGCCGGCGTTCCAGATCGCCCGCAAGACGTCCACGTCCGCGTCCGCGCTCCTGATGCCGATGTCCTTCGCGTCCCTGCTCGGCGGCCTCGTCACCCTCGTCGGCACCTCGCCGAACGTCATCGTGTCGCGGCTGAGGGAGGACATCTCCGGCGAGCCGTTCCGCATGTTCGACTTCACGCCGGTGGGCCTGCCGATCGCCCTCCTCGGCCTCGCCTTCCTGCTGTTCGGCTGGCGCCTCCTGCCCCAGGACCGGCGCAGCGCCACGACGGAGACGACCTTCAACATCTCCGAATACACCACCGAGGCGGTGGTGCCCGACGACTTCACCCTCGCCGGCCAGTCGGTCGACGACGTGGTCAAGGCCGCCGGGGGCGGGGTCCGGGTCACGGCGCTGATCCGCGACACCCACAAGCGCTTTCAGAACCCGACCACCCAGATCGTCCGGCCCGGCGACCACCTTCTCCTGGAGGGTGAGCCGGACGACCTGGAACAGGCGGTCGCGGCCACGGGCCTGATGCTGTCCAGGGCGCAGAAGCAGCCGGAAAAGACGGCGCCGGACGACGAGATCGGCGTCATGGAGGCCGTCGTCACCGCGTCGAGCGTCCTCGTCGACCGGTCGTCGGAGAAGCTGCGCCTCTACGACCGCTTCAAGGTCAACGTGCTCGCCGTCAGCCGCAGCGGCGCGCGGGTCAACCAGCGCCTGAAGACGCTGCGCTTCCGCCCCGGCGACGTGGTGGTGCTCCAGGGCAACCTGAAGCTCCTGCCCGACATCATGGCGGACCTCGGCTGCCTGCCGCTCGCCGAACGCACCATCAACATCGGGCGGAACCGCAAGGGCCTGCTGCCCCTCGCCATCCTCTTCGTCGCCATGCTCCTCATGGCCATGCAGATCCTGTCGGTGACGACGGCCTTCTTCGGCGCGGCCGTCCTCATCATCGCCCTGCGCTGCATCAGCCTGAAGGACGCCTACGGGTCCCTGGACGGCCCGGTCCTCATCACCCTCGCCTGCCTCATTCCGGTGTCGGACGCCCTGAGAACCACCGGCGTCACGGACATTCTCGCCTCCGGCCTCTCGTCCGCCGCCGGCGTGCTGCCGCCGATCGGCTCCATCGCGCTCATCATGGCGGTCGCCATGGCGGTGACGCCCTTCCTCAACAACGCCGCCACCGTGCTGGTCGCCGGCCCCATCGCGGCCGGCCTCGCCACCCAGCTCGGCTACAATCCGGATCCCTTCCTGATGGCGGTGGCGGTCGGCGCCGCCTGCGACTTCCTCACGCCCATCGGCCATCAGTGCAACATGCTGGTGCTCGGCCCCGGCGGCTACCGGTTCGGCGACTATTGGCGCCTCGGCCTGCCGCTGTCGCTCCTCGTCCTCGTGGTCGGGGTGCCGCTCATCACCCTCGTCTGGCCGGTCTGACCGGCCGGACGAGGGTCGCCCGCCCGATCGCGAGGCCGGCGCGGCCGCGCCCTCCAACTTTCAAGCGTCGATGCCGGATCCCGACGTCCACCCCTCCCCGACGACCGACCCGGCGCTCGCCGCCGCGCTCGCCCGCGTGGCCGCGACCCTGCCGGACCTCGACCTCGCCGTCTCGACCGGCGAACCGGACGCCGTCCCGGTATCCGGCCTCCCGTCCGCCCTGCCCCGCTGGATCGACGAGGATCTCGCCCTCTGGCCGGGCCTCGACCGGCGCACCGCCGCCGTCCTCCTCGCCGGGCAGGCCGCCTATCCGATCGGCCTCACCCTCGTGGCGCTGCACCTCGCGGGGGCGCCCCATCCGTTCGGCCCGGACGAAGTGACGCTTCTGCGGCTCCGGTTTCCCCTCGGCGACAGCGGCCGAACCGGAACGCGGTTCGCCGTCCGGATCCGCCCGGACGTCGGCGGGCGTGGCGCCGACACCGGCGATCCGGCCCTGCGATCCCTGGAACGGGTGCTCGATCCGCTGATGGACGCGGTCGCCGCCACCGGCCCGCTCCGCCGCGGCAACCTCCAGCGGATCGTCGGCGACGCGGTCGCCATCGCGCACCTGGCGGCCGGGCGAGCCTTTCGCGCCGAAGCGGCCGCCCGCGACGACGCGCTCAGGCGCCTGCGCGTCCATCGGTCCCCGATCGCGAGCCCCCGCACCGGCTTCGTGGCGGTCCGGGCCGAGCGACCGGACGGCGAGCCTGCCGAACAGTGGTTCGTGGACCGCGCCGCCTGCTGCCGCCTGCACGAGCACCCGGCCTTCGAGGCCTGCGACACCTGTCCGCGCCGAAGCGCCGACGACCGGACGGCCCGCCTGAAGCGCTTTTCGACCTGACGGAAACGTCAGGTCGAAGAGACATCGCGCCGGATCAAGTCCTTGGAGCGCTCTTCCGCGCCCGTTTGACCGCATCCCCAAGCCGGCCCGGAACCCGGCGGTTGCACCTGCGCTTATAGTTGACTATGAAACTCAGGTTTCCACGTCGAACTCTTGTCGAAGCGCGGGTGCCATGACCGTGTATGCGTTTGCCGGCCGATCGGCCACCCTTCTCGCCTGCCTCGCCGCCCTCGCGCCGTCGGTTCCCGCCGCCGCGCAAGGAACCGCCGAGCCCTTCCGGGTCGAGCTCAACCGCCTGGAGCCCGTCGGCGCGGACTGCAGGGCCACCGTGGTCACCGAGAACACCGCCGCAGAGCGCCTCGACAGCCTGAAGCTCGACCTCGTGGTGTTCGACCGCGACGGCGTGGTGGCCAAGCGGCTCGCCGCCGAGCTCGGCCCCCTGTCGGCGCGCAAGACCGTGGTGAAGGCCTTCCCGATCACCGGCCTCGCCTGCGAGGCCATCGACCGGGTGCTGGTGAACGACGTGGTCGCCTGCGCGACGCCGGCCGGCGCCCTTGCCGGCTGCGTCGATCGGGTCGAGCCCACGTCCCGGTCCACCGCCCGCTTCCTCAAGTGACGCCAGGACCGAGAAGGATGCCGCCCATGCCGGATCTGCGCTCCGTTGCCCTCGCCGTGGCGATCCTCGCCGCCCCGTCCGTCGCCGCCCTGCCCTTTGCCGCCTCGGCCCAGGAGGCCGTCCCGGCCGCCGCCAGTCCTTCCGTGAACGTCCCCGCCCCGGAGGCCTCGTCAGCGCCCATCGCGCCGGCCTCCCCCGCGCCGGCCTCGACCCCGACGGCGGCCGACGTCTCGCCCCCGCCGTCGCAGGACTTGCCCGCGCCGCAGGCCAGCCTGTCGTCGGCCGCCCTGCCGCACGATCTGTCGCCCTACGGCATGTTCATGGCCGCCGACTGGGTGGTGAAGTCCGTCATGATCGGGCTGGCGCTCGCCTCGGTGATCACCTGGACGGTCGGGCTCGCCAAGGCGCTGGAGCTCGCCGGCGCCAACCGGCGGATCCGCGCCGCGGCCGCCCGGCTCCGCGACGCCGGCGGCCTTGCGGAGTCCGCCGGCGCGGCGGGGTTCGGCCGCGGGCCGGCGACCGAGATGCTGCGCGCCGCCGCCGCGGAACTGCGCGCGTCCGAGGGCCTGCCCCGCGCCGGGCTGAAGGAGCGCGTCGCCCTCCGCCTGGAGCGCATCCAGGCCGCCGCCGGCCGCGGCATGGCGAAGGGCACCGGCGTCCTCGCCACCATCGGGTCCACCGCGCCGTTCGTCGGCCTGTTCGGCACGGTCTGGGGCATCATGAATTCCTTCGTCGGCATCTCGAAGGCCCAGACCACCAATCTCGCCGTGGTGGCGCCCGGCATCGCCGAGGCTCTCCTCGCCACCGCCATCGGCCTCGTCGCCGCCATCCCGGCGGTCGTCCTCTACAACGCCTTCGCCCGCTCCATCGCCGGCTACAAGGCCGCCGTCGCCGATGTCGCCGCCGAGGTGACCCGCCTCGTCTCCCGCGACCTCGACCGGGCCGACGGTCGCCGGCGCGTCGCCGCGGAGTGACCCCATGGCGGCCCGGCTCGACGACGGCGACGACCTCGCCGAAACCCACGAGATCAACGTCACGCCCTTCATCGACGTGATTCTCGTGCTCCTGATCATCTTCATGGTGGCGGCCCCGCTCGCCACCGTGGACGTGCCCGTGGACCTGCCCGGCTCCACCGCCGCCCCGGCCCGGCGCCCCGAGGCGCCCGTCACCCTGACGATCGGGGCCGACCTCGGCCTCGCCCTCGGCAACGACCCGGTCGCCCGCGAGGCCCTCGGGGCGGCGCTCGACGCCCGCACCGGCGGCGACAAGGCCGAGCGGGTGTTCCTGCGGGCCGACAAGGCCGTCTCCTACGGCGACCTCACCGAGGTGATGAACGTCCTCAGGGCCGCCGGCTATCTGAAGGTCGCCCTCGTCGGCCTGGAGACCATGCCGGGCTCCGCCGTCGGAGCGGCGCCGTGACGGCCATCGGCGGACGGCCGGCGGACCGCGAGGGGGCCGGTTGGGGCCGCTGGACCGCCGCCTTCCTGGTGGCGACCGCCCTCCATGGCGGCGGCGCGGCGCTGATCCTGCCCCGGACGGCGTCCGAGCCCGCCATCCAGGCGCCCGAGGCCGCGGTCATGATCGATCTGCCGCCCGAACTCGCCCTGCCGCCGGCCGAAACGGTGGAGAGCCTCGCCTCCGAAGGCGTCGACGCCGAGACGCCCACCGAGGTCCCGACCGAGGCCGTGGAGCCGCCAGTCGAGACCGCCGCCCCCGTCGAGGCGGTGGCCGAGCCCCTTCCCGAGACGGTCGAGACCGCCGAGGTGGAGACGACCGTCGCGGCCGAAGCCGTCGCCGACGCCCCCGCCGAGACCCCCGTGGAAGACGCCGCCGAGGCCGCCCCGTCGGAGGTCGCCGAAGCCGCGCCGGCCGACGCCGTCGAGGCGCCGCCGTCCGAGGTGGCGGAAGCGCCGCCCTCGGAGGTGGTCGAAGCCGAAACCGTCGCGCCCGCCCCTCCCGTCGCCCCGACGCCGAAGCCGGTCCGCCGGGTCCGGCCGCGACCGGAGGCCAAAGTGGCCGAGACCGTCCGCCGGGTGGAGCGCGCCGCGCCCGCCCCGTCCCGCGCGGCGGTCGCCGGCGAGCGGGCTTCGGGTGCCGGCAACCCGGACCCGGACGCGTTGGAGACCTACAGCGCCACCGTGCGCGCCCGCATCATGCGCCAGCGCCGGACCGTGGACACCCGCGCCTCTAGGGGCGCGCGGGTGACGGTCCGGTTCACGGTGGCGGCGGACGGCAGCGTGACCGGCATCTCGGTCGCCCGGAGTTCGGGCGACCAGCGCCTCGACGAGGCCGCCGTCGCCATGGTCGGCCGGGCGAGCCCGCTGCCGGCCATCCCGGCCGCCGTCGGGCGGCCGAGCCTGACCATGAGCCTGCCCGTGCGGTTCGACCGCTGACGGCCTGTCGGCGCCATGGACCTGCCGCGACAAGGGCCGGACCGGACGCCCCCTCGGGACCGCCGACGAGACTGTCCGGTCGCCGCCGGTCAGAAGCGGTCGTTCTCGCTCGGCAGCCGGCCTTCCGGCGTGTAGCGGTCCACCGCGTCCGGCAGCGTGCGCGACAGGCGCGCCAGCAGCTCGTCGCGGGAAAGGCCGGTCTGCTGGGTCAGCGTGTCGATCACCTCCGGGTCGATGGCCTGTTCCAGCTGCGACGGCGACACCTCCCGGTTCGGGCCGCGGCCCACCCAGCTGTCCGCGGTCTCGCCATGGCCGGCCCGGCGGAAGCTGTCCACCAGGTCGCCGAGACCGCCGCTCAGCATGCCGCCCGCGCCGGCGCCGCCGGCCGAACCGGCCAGCCCGCCGAGGATGGACCCCAGCCCGCCGCCGCCCGCCTGGCCGAGCCCGCCCAATCCGCCCAAGCCACCAAGCCCGCCGCCCGACTGCTGCGCGGAACGGTCGTAGGCGCCCGGTCCGCCGATCCGGCCGTCCGAGGTTCCGTCGCCCTGGGGACGCTGGCCGAGCATCTCGGCGATCTTGTCCCGGTTCTGGTAGCCCGCGACGGCGAGAAGCCCCAGGAGGGCCGTCATGGAAGGAAGTCCGCGTGCCATTTTGGTCGTCTCCTCGTCTGAACTGGCGAGGGAACGAGCCCTGGCGCGCTTGGTTCCGCCGGCTTGAACCCGCCCTCCGGCCCGGCTGACGCTTGGGTGCGGCCGGCGATCGCCTGCGCTCGCCGCCGGCCGGCCGTCGGCGCAGGCGCCCGTCATCTCCGGTTCGCAGACCTGTCCTATGCAGCTTGCTGCAGAGGTCGGGGTTGCGTTCGCGGTGGTCTCAGGCAGACTGCGGGGCATGCGGCCAAGAGGAGGGCAACCGGAGCGGATGCTCCGTCCGGAGAGCGTGGAGACCCGTATGTCGAAGTGGATGAGCGTTGGCCTGGCGGTTCTCCTGACCGGAGCCGGGTGCGTGCCCATGCCCGCCGTGCCGCTGCCCTCGGTCACGCCGCCGCCCGCCTCGTCGCCCCCGCCGATGACCGAGCGGGACCGCTACATCGCGCGCTTCTGCGAACGCTATCCCATGGACCGCGACTGCGGCGACTGGATGAGCAACCGGGGCTTCTGGACCGACGAGCGCTATGCCGCCTGGCTGCGCCAGCGCCGCCTCGACCGGGACCCGACCACCGCCGCCCTGTTCGGCCTACCGGTGCCCCCGGCCGCGATCACGCCCGGCGCGGCGGCGCCTCTCTCCAGCCCGCCCCTCTCCGCTCCGGCCCCCGCCCTCGCGCCGCCGAACGCCTTGGCGCCGCCCGCCGGCGTCGCGTCCGGCGGCCAGCCGGACCGCCTGGCGCGCTGCCGCGCAAGCTTCAAATCCTATGACGAACGGACCGACACCTACGTCGGCTTCGACGGGGTCCGCCGCCGCTGCCCCTACTGACGGGCCTTTCCGTCGCGGGGGACGTCGCCTCGTGGCGCCGGTCCCGCGCGCCTTTCCCGCCTCCGAGGCCTTCCGCCGTTCGCGTCCTCTTTCCCGCGGCGGCCCGGAATCGAAACGGGCGCCCGACTGTCCGGACGCCCGATGGCAAGGGTTCTCGACCTCAGCTGCGAAGGACCGTCTCGGCATAAGCGACCCGGAGGCCCTCCCGGTCGATCACGCCGGCGGCGAGGTCGGCGGCGTAGATCGGCCACAGGCGTTCCACCAGGTCCTCCAGGCTTTCCCCGGGCTGCAGCGTTCGGGCGATGTTCAACGCGGCTACTCGTCGGGCTTCGGATTCGATCAGGCGTTGCGTGTCCATCGTCCGCTCTCCCCTTGTGATGTGGTCTGGTCTCTTCAAGGCGGCGTCTCCGCCGGGCCATGCCCGGAACGGGCCGGTGCTCCTCCACCCGGCCAGCCGCGAGACCTCTTCGATGCCTCGTCGTGTTGCTTGAGGTTCTGTCACTTTAGCGCATCTGGCCCGCGTGTCGACAGGCGATGGCGTTCCCGTTGTCACTGCGCAGGACCACGGCCGGCCGGCTCGGCGCCGGCCGGCCGCATCCGGGCCGCGCTCCCGCCTCAGCGGGTGAGGTAGAGCGAAAGCTCCGGCACGTAGGTGAGAAGGATCAGCACCGCGAACAGGGCCGCATAGAGCCCCACCGCCTGGCGCGTGAACGAGGCGACCCCCACCTTGGCGATGTTGCACACCAGCAGCATCACGGTGCCCACCGGCGGCGTCAGCGTGCCGATGGAAAGGTTGAAGATCAGCACGATGCCGAAGTGGATCGGATCGATGCCGAGCGCCTTCACGGTCGGCATGAGCAGCGGCACCAGCACGATCATCAGCGCCGTGCCTTCCATCAGCATGCCGGCGAACAGCAGCACCACGTTCACCACCATCAGGAAGCTGGTCGGGTCGGTGGTGAAGCCGGTGATCAGCCGCGACAGCGACACGCCCGCCTGCTCCAGCGAGAAGATCCACGCCAGTGCCGAGCTCGCCATGATGACGAGCAGCACCGACGAGGTGGACTTCGCCGTCTCCAGAAGCGCCTCGCCCACATGGCGCAGTCGCATCTCGCGGAACACGAAGAAGCCGATGATCAGCGTCAGCGTGATGGCGACGGCGCCGGCCTCGGTGGGCGTGAACACGTTCATCCGGATGCCGCCGATGATGGCGGCGACGAGCAGCACCGCCGGCCAGGCGCCAAGCAGGGTCCGCCCCGCCTCGCCCGCCGTCGGCCAGGCTTCCCGGCTCGGCTTGTACCCGCGCCGCACGGCGGTGACGTAGACCGCCAGCATCAGCAGCGCCGAGCAGAGGAGGCCCGGCAGGATGCCGGCCATGAACATGCGCCCCACGGACACGTCGGCGATCAGCGCGTAGATGATGAGCGCGATGCCCGGCGGGATGATCGGCGTCACCAGGGAGCCGGCGGCCGTCACGGCGCTGGCGAACGCCCGGTCGTAGCCGCGCCGCTCCATCTCCGGCACCATCATGCGGGTCAGCATGGCGGCGTCGGCGAGGTTGGAGGCGCTGATGCCGCCCATCAGGGTGGACAGCATGATGTTGGCGAGGCCCATGCCGCCCCGCAGCCGCCCCACCAGGAGGTCGGCCACCTTCAGCATGCGTTCGGCGATGCCCGTGTGGGCCATCACCGTACCGAGCATGATGAAGAAGGGAATCGCCAGGAGCGAGGTGTTCTGGGTCGGCCCGATCACCCGCTGGATGGCGATGCCGAGCGGCACGTTGGCGAAGACCAGGAAATAGGCGAGAACGGCCGCCAGCATGCCGATGTAGAGCCGCACGCCGAAGGCGAACAGCACCAGCATGATGCCGGAGATGACGAGAAGACTCATGAACTCTCTCCGGTGGTGACGGGTCCGTGGGGCCGGTCGTCGGCGCCGGGAGCGCCGGACCCGAGCCGCCGGATGGCGCCGACCGAGCGGGCGACCATCACCAGGGCGACGCCGAGGAAGCCGATCGGCACGGCCACGTCGATCCAGAACCACGAGATGCGCAGGATGTCGGTGAGCTTGAAGCTGACGCTCTGGCTGAGCTGCCAGCCGAGCCAGGCCACCGTGAGGAGGAGCGCCACCGAGGCGAGGTCGAACACCACGTCGAGCACGAGGCGCGGACGGCGCGCCAGAAGGTCGGTGAACACCGTGATGGAGAGGTGCTGGTTGTCGCGCTCGGCCGCGATGGCGCCGATCATCACGATCCAGATCATCAGGAGACCGGACATCTCCTCGGTCCAGTGGATCGGCTGCCCGACCGCGTAGCGCATCACCACGGCCGCGTTGAAGAGGACGATGAGGGCGACGAGCGGGATCACCGCCAGCCACCCCGTCCACGAGACGAGACGGTTCATCAGGACACCGCTTTCATGGAAGCCCGCGGCGACGCCGGCGATCCCGGACGCCCGCCGGGCCGGGCGGGGCTCGCCCCCGGGCCGCTCATGGCCCGGGGCGCGGGTCGGCGATCGGCTCCGGCCGGGGAGGCCGGATCCCGCCCCGGCGCCCGAGGGCGTCGGGGCGGGCGCCGGATCACTTCAGTTCGGCCTGGATCTTCTCGTAGAGGCCTTCCGACCACTCCGGGAATTCGCCGTAGACCGACTTGGTCTTCTCGCGGAACGGCGCCTTGTCGACCTCGATCACCTCGACCCCGGCCTCCTTCATCTTCTCGATGAACTCGGCGTCGTTCTCGGCGGCCATCTTCTGGCTGTAGAGGCCGGTCTCGCGGGCGGTCTCCTCGACGATCGCCATCTGCTCCGGCGTCAGGGTGGAGAAGAAGGCCTCGCCGCCGACGATGAGCGACACGTTGGTGAGATAGCCGATGAGGCTCAGGTACTTGGCCTCCTCCTGGAAGCGCTGGCCGTAGAGCACCGAGAGCGGGTTCTCCACGCCGTCGATCACGCCCTGGGACAGCGCCGGGAAGGTCTCGCCCAGCGGCAGCGGCGTCGCGGTCGCGCCCATCGCCTCGAAGGTCTTGATCTGCATGACGTTGTTCGGCACGCGGATCTTCATGCCGGCGAGGTCCTCGGGGGTCCGCACCGGCTTCTTGCTGATCAGGTGCCGCACGCCGTAGAGGTAGTTGCTCATCACGATGCGCACGCCCTTCTCGCGCAGCGCCTCGGCCTTCTCCTTGAACCACGGGCCCTCGTAGAGCTTGAACAGCTTCTGCGGGTCGTCGGTCAGGAAGGGCCCGAACAGCGCGCCGAGGTCCGGGTCGTAGTCGGCCAGGAAGCCCACGTCCGTCAGGGTCATGACGTTCATGCCCATCATGGCCTGCTCGGTCACGTCCTTCTTGGAGCCGAGCTGCGAGGACGGATAGAGCTCCATCACGATCTCGCCGTTCGAGCGCTCCTTCAGGAGGTCGGCCCAGTAGTGCATGGCCTGGTCGAACGGCTCGCCCGGATTGTTCTCGTAGGCCATCTTCAGGGTGACGTCCTGGGCCATGGCGACGACGGCGCTGCCGGCGACCAGACAGGCCGTGGCGACGCCGACCACCAGGGCCTTCAGGCCGGTGCGCTTATTCAATGTATACATCCTGCATTCCTCCAAATGGTCGACAGACGCCCCTCAGGTCGGCGCCAGGGCGCCGGCCATCCTCCGACGGGCGGTGTTCGGCTGGGACGCCCCGGCGGGGCCGTCGTCGTGGGCCGGCGCTCCCGGGCGAACCCGGGACGCCAACGGTCGCGCGCCCCGCCCGCCGGGCGGGGCGGCCGCGTCAGGTCCTCTCGATCATGATCTTGAGGGAGGTCGCCCGGTTCGCGTCCCAGAAGGGCAGCGCCGTGTCGGCCTCGTCGAACGGGATCATGCGGGTGATCAGGGCGTCCGCCCGGTCCCCCATCCCTTCCAGGCAGCGGATCACCGCCTGGAAATCGGCCAGGGTCGCGTTCCGCGACCCATGGATGTCGAGTTCCTTCAGGTTGAACAGCTGGGTCTGGTAGCTGACCGGCTGCTTGCAGTAGCCGATGTAGACGACCCGGCCGGCGAAGCAGGCGAAGTCCACCGCCTGGGTGAAGGTCTGAGGCACGCCGACCGCCTCGATCACCACGTCGTAGCCGTCGTCGCCGGTCAACGCCTTCACCCGCTCCGCCGCGTCCTCGCGGGTCGGGTCGATGCCGTGGGCGGCGCCGAGATCCTTCGCCAGCGCCAGCTTCTCCGCCGACACGTCGAGCACGGTCACCTCGGCCCCCTTGGCGAGCGCGCCGAGGAGCGCGCCGACGCCGATCATCCCGCAGCCGAGCACCAGCACCTTGTCGCCCGCCGCCACCCGGCCGCGCTCCACGGCGTGGAAGCCCACCGACAGGGGCTCGATCAGCGCCAGGTGCCGGGGCGCCAGGGTCTCCACCACGATCACCTTCTCGTGGGGCACCGCGATGCAGTCCTTCAGGCCGCCGTCCTGCTGGACGCCGAGGGTCTTGTTGTACCGGCAGGCGTTCAGCCGGCCCTTGCGGCACGACGAGCACCGGCCGCAGTTGGTGTAGGGCATCACCGTGGCGCGCTGGCCGACGCGCAAGCCCTCCGGCACGCCGGCCCCGAGAGCCAGGATCTCGCCGCCGATCTCGTGCCCCGGGATGCGCGGCAGCTGGACGAGCGGGTTGAGGCCCTTGAACGTGTTGAGGTCGCTGCCGCAGAGCCCCACGTGGCGCACGCCGATCAGCACCTCCCCG
Organism: Chthonobacter rhizosphaerae; assembly: GCF_013839525.1. Lineage (GTDB taxonomy): Bacteria > Pseudomonadota > Alphaproteobacteria > Rhizobiales > Pleomorphomonadaceae > Chthonobacter > Chthonobacter rhizosphaerae. The sequence continues at coordinate 86,962 of NZ_JACDIS010000005.1, read as the reverse complement.
GCGGCGGGCTGCACGTCCGGCACCTCCACGAGGCGGGTGGCGTTGATGTCTTGGATCACCAGGGCTTTCATCGGAATTCCGTCTCGGTCTTGCTCGGTCGAGTGCCCGCCCGGTGCGCGTCAGCGCGAAGGCGCGGCGCCCGGCGCGTGGATGAGGAGGTGGTCGCGGCTCTTCTCCAGGTGATCGGTCAGGGCCGCCACGATGCGGGCAGGATCGCGCCCGCGCATCGCGCCGAGGATCGCTTCGTGCTCCGCGCGCGACCGCTCGAAGTCGTAGGTCTCCGGCGAATAGGTCCGGATGCTCTGGGTCTGCCAGAGGATCGTCTGGTGCCACGACGACAGGAGGCCGTTGCCGCCGAGCGTCATGATCGTCTCGTGGAAGTCCCGGTCGAGGCCGATCACCTCGGCCAGCACCGGCGCGGCCCCGGCGGCCCGGTCGAGCAACCCCACATGGGCGGCGTAGATCGCCTCCATCCGGTGAAGGAAGGCGTCGTCCAGGCGGCCCGCCGCGATCCCGGCGCGCACCGCGTTGAGCTCCAGGAGCACGCGCGCCTCGTAGATCTCGCGGATGTCGGCGGGCGTGAAGCGCCGCACCACGGACGCGCGCCGCTCCGTACCCTCCACCAGTCCGTCGCGCTCCAGGAGCGCGAGCGCCTCCTTCACCGGGGTCGGGCTGATCGAGAGCTCGCTCGCCAGCTCGTCGGCGAAGATGCGCTTCCCGGCCGGCAGTTCCCCGGTCAGGATCTTCTTCTGGATTTCCTCGTACGCCTGCCGGGCAAGCGTCGGCCGAACGATCGCCATCATGGGCGTGGTGCCTCCTCCCGAAGCGCCGCGACCTTAACAGCTGCCCGACGCGTGTCCAGAATAAAAAATTTTTTATTCTATATTTGGACTCCCGGACCGGTGACCGGGCCGCGCCTCTGTGCTCGCACGATGCAGCTTCTCGCCGAGCTCGCCGGAGGTGGTCTCCTCGATCCGCGCCTGGATCTGGGCGACCGTGGGTTTGCTCCGTCGGACGGCAGGTCGACCGGTGCTTTCAACTGCATATTCAGAAACGACACAGCAACATTCCGAAATTATACCGTATATCGCAGGATTGAATATCGTTTAATCATTGCGAGCCTAATGAACAGGCACAGCTTGTCTGAAAAATAAAGAAAAGATTCAGTGGAGTGCGGAATACTCTGTCTAAACAGGAAGACAGCGATGCCGAACTCATTCGACTTATCCCTGACACCAGGTTTCCGCGAGCGACTGAAGATGGCGACCTCCCGGACGCGATCGTGGCTCGCGCGACGTTCGGCCCTGCGCGCGGCCCTCGACTGCCTGCCGCAAGGCATCGTCCTCCTCGACCGCGACGGCCGGTATGTTCACTGGAACCCGCGGTACGCGGAGATCTACAAGGGCAGCGCGGACCTCTTCGCCGTGGGTCGGCGGCTGGAGGACACGCTGCGCGCCGGCGTGGCGCGCGGCCACTATCCGGAGGCGATCGGCCGGGAGGGGGAATGGCTGGCCGGTCGCATGGCGGCGATCCGGAACCCGGCCGGCCAGACCGAGCAACAGCTCGCCGACGGCCGCTGGATCCTGATCGACGAACGGCAGACCCGCGACGGCGGCTACGTCGGCATCCGCGTCGACATCACCGAGCGCAAGAAGCGGGAAACGTCGTTCCGGATCCTCTTCGACGACAACCCCGTGCCCATGGTCGTCCTGAAGAGCGAAACCGACGCGGTGCTCGCCGCGAACCGGATGGCGATCGACGTCTTCGGCGATCCGGCCGGTCACCTGATCGGCGTCTCGCTCGCCGACCTGTCGGCGGACGACGCCGATACCGAACTCATCGCGCCGGACGGCGCCGTGGTCGAGCACCGGTTCCGCGACAGGGCCGGCACCGTCCTGGAGATGCAGGTCTACGCCCGGCCCCACGTCTTCGAGGGCGAGGATGCGATCCTGGTCGCCCTGTTCGACGTGACCGAGCGCAACCGCGCCAAGGCGGAGGCCGCCTACCTCGCCCACCACGACCCGCTCACGGGGCTCGCAAACCGCGCCTACCTGCACCTGCGCCTGCGCGAACGGCTCGGCCGGGACCAGTGCGAGCCCACGGCCGTCCTTCTCGTGGACCTCGACCATTTCAAGGCCGTCAACGACACCCTCGGCCACCATGCGGGCGATCATCTCCTCCAGGAGGTCGCCCGCCGCCTCGTGTCCGCCCTCGGACCGGGCGACTTCGCCGCCCGGCTTGGCGGCGACGAGTTCGTCATCGTCACCCGGTTCGATCACCTGCGCGCCCTCAGGGCCACCATCGACGCCCTCCTCGACAGGCTGCACGAGCCCCTCTTTCTGGATGGCTCCGACGTATGTCCGCAGGCGAGCGTCGGGATCGCCATCGGTCCGGCCGACGGAGCCGAGCCGGATCTCCTGCTGCGCAACGCCGACCTGGCGCTCTACCGCGCCAAGGCGGAGGGACGGGGCACCTACCGCTTCTTCGAGGCGGAGATGGACGACACGCTTCGCCGACGCCGGGCGCTCGAGCTGGAGCTCCGCGCCGCCCTCGAGACTGGCGATCTCACGGTCCACTACCAGCCGCTCGTCGATCTCGCCTCCGGCACGGTGACGAGCTTGGAGGCCCTCGTCCGCTGGCACCACCCGGAGCGCGGCGCTATTCCGCCGTCGGACTTCATCCCGCTCGCCGAGGAGACCAACCTGATCGGCCGTGTCGGCGAGCACGTCCTCCGACAAGCGTGCCGCGACGCCGTCGCCTGGCCGGGTCACATCCGCGTGGCCGTGAACCTGTCGCCGCTCCAGTTCCGCTCCGGCACGCTGTTCGCCACCGTCGACCGGATTCTTGCCGAGACGGGACTCCACCCCGCCCGCCTGGAGCTGGAAATCACCGAAGCCCTTCTCCTGGAGCGCACCGAGCAGGTGCTCTCCACCCTCCATGCGCTCCGGGCCCTCGGCGTGCGGATCGCCATGGACGACTTCGGCACGGGCTACTCCAGCCTCAGCTATCTGCGCAGCTTTCCGTTCGACAAGATCAAGATCGACCAGTCCTTCATCCGGGACCTCGCGCTGGATAAGGAGGCGGTCGCGATCGTGCGCGCCATCATCCACCTCGGCTCCAGTCTCGGCATGAAGGTCACCGCCGAGGGCATCGAGGACCCGTCCGCCGCCGCCATTCTGAGCGAAAGCGGCTGCCACGAGGGTCAGGGCTACCACTTCAGTCGGCCGCGTCCGCAGTCCGACGTCCTTGGCCTCCTGGCAGCGGATGGCGCGGCGAGGGCCATCCGCGCGCCACTCGGCGCCTGATCCCGAGTCCGGGATCGCCCAGCCGATCGGACGCGTTCCCCCAGTGGCGACGCTGCGCCGGCCGGCGAGCGGCGCCTTCCCGCGCTCGCCGAACCGGAACACCCCATGCATCTCGTCGAAATCCTCCTGCCGACCGCCGACAACGAGGGCAATCCCTTTCCCCGGTCGCACTTCACCGCCCTCAGGCAGGAGCTGGTCGACCGCTTCGGCGGTGTGACCGTGTTCGCCCGCAGCCCGGCCGAGGGCTTCTGGGACGGTGGCGACAGCGTCGACCGGGACGAGATCGTCATCTTCGAGGTCATGTGTGAGGATCTCGACGAGGCCTGGTGGCGCGAACGGCGCCGGAACCTGGAACGCCTCTTTCGCCAGGACGCCATCGTGATCCGTGCCCAGTCGGTCCGCCGCCTGTGACGACCGGCGGCCGAACACGCCCTCCGCTGCCCGCGACCTGCCGTTGCACGCCCCCCGTCTGGAGGCGGCCGAGACTGGTCCGCAGCGCGCCGACGCCCGTCGGTCCGAGGCGCCTGGGGACGGCCCATTATTCCGTAATTGACATGCCTTGAGGCAGATTCGTCATTAGACGGTTATATCTTCGTCCGCCTATTCTCCACACATAAACAAGAACCGGACGGCTCCGCCAGATCCGGTCGCACATCGGGAAACGCTCGTCGGCCCTGCCAATGGCGGACCGGCAACCACAACACGCACCGGCCTGTCGCGCCGCGGACGTCCGTCCGCGAACGATGCCCCATGGCCGGTCGATCGGGAGGACACCCATGACCAGATCATCCCTCTTCGCAGGCGTCGCGCTCGCGGCCGGCCTCTTCGCCGCCACCCTCGCGTCCGCGGCCGAGCTCACCGTCGGCTTCTCCCAGATCGGCTCGGAGTCCGGCTGGCGCGCCGCCGAGACGACCGTCTCCAAGATGGAGGCGGAGAAGCGCGGCATCGACCTCAAGATCGCCGACGCCCAGCAGAAGCAGGAGAACCAGATCAAGGCCATCCGGTCCTTCATCGCCCAGGGCGTGGACGCCATCTTCCTCGCCCCGGTGGTCGCCACCGGCTGGGATTCGGTGCTGGAGGAAGCCAAGGACGCCGACATTCCGGTCGTCCTCCTCGACCGCACCATCGACACCAAGGACGAGAGCCTCTACCTGACCGCCGTCACCTCGGACACCGTCTACGAGGGCAAGGTCGCCGGCGAATGGCTGGCCAAGACCGTCGGCGACAAGCAGTGCAACATCGTCGAGCTCCAGGGCACCGTCGGCTCCTCGCCCGCCATCAACCGCAAGAAGGGCTTCGACGAGGCGATCGCCGCCCACTCCAACCTGAAGATCATCCGCTCCCAGACCGGCGACTTCACCCGCACCAAGGGCAAGGAAGTCATGGAGAGCTTCATCAAGGCCGAGGGTGGCGGCAAGACCATCTGCGCGGTCTACGCCCACAACGACGACATGCAGATCGGCGCCATCCAGGCCATCAAGGAAGCCGGCCTGAAGCCCGGCACCGACATCCTGATGGTCTCCATCGACGCCGTGCCGGACATCTTCAAGGCCATGGCCGACGGCGAGGCGAACGCCACCGTGGAGCTGACGCCGAACATGGCCGGCCCGGCCTTCGACGCCGTCATGGCGTACAAGAAGGACGGCACCGTCCCGCCGAAGTGGATCCAGACCGAGTCCGCCCTCTACCTGCCGGACACCGCCAAGGAAGAGTACGAGCGCCGCAAGAACCTCGGCTACTGAGCGGGGCGCCTCCCCCTCGCCCGTTTCCTCCCCAGCACCGGCCGCCGCTCCCCGCGGCGGCCGCAGCGCGCCCGTCCGGTCGCGCGCGCCCCCGATCCCGAGCGGAGCTTCGCGATGCAGGCCTCCTCCGATCCTCTCCTCGACATCCGCGGCCTCACCAAGATCTTCCCGGGCGTGAAGGCCCTCGACGGCGTCGACTTCACGCTCCGGGCCGGCGAGGTCCACGCCCTCCTCGGCGAGAACGGGGCCGGCAAGTCCACCCTCATCAAGGTGCTCACCGGCGTCCACGGCCGCGACGGCGGCGAGATCCGCCTCGCCGGCGCGCCCATCGAGGCCCGTGACGCCGCCGACGCCCAGCGGCTCGGCATCGGCACCGTCTACCAGGAGGTCAACCTCCTGCCGAACCTCACCGTGGCGGAAAACCTCTTCATGGGCCGCGAGCCCACCCGCTTCGGCTTCACCGACCGGCGCTCGCTCCGCCGCGCCGCCGCCGCCCTCCTGAAGGACTACGGCCTGTCGGTCGATCCGGACTCCACCCTCGGCGACCACTCGGTCGCCGTGCAGCAGATCGTCGCCATTGCCCGCGCGGTGGACCTCTCCGGCCGGGTGCTGATCCTCGACGAGCCGACCGCCAGCCTGGACGCCGGCGAGGTGGTCGTGCTGTTCGACGTGGTGCGCGGCCTCGCCCGGCGCGGCATCGGCGTCGTCTTCGTCACCCACTTCCTCGACCAGGTGTTCGCCCTCGCCGACCGGGTCACGGTCCTGCGCAACGGCCGGCTCGTCGGCACCCGCGCCATCGGCGATCTCGACCGCCTCTCCCTGGTCGCCATGATGCTCGGCCGCGAACTCAGCGCCGAGACCCTGAAGCGCCACCGCACCGGCCGCGTCGCCGCCGAGCCCTTCGCCCGCTTCGAGGGCTACGGCCGGCGCGCCTGGGTCCAGCCGCTCGATCTCGCGATCCGCCCCGGCGAGGTGGTGGGCGTCGCCGGCCTCCTCGGCTCCGGCCGCACCGAGACGGCGAAGCTCCTCTTCGGCATCAAGGAGGCCGACAGCGGCCGGGCGGTGGTGGACGGTCGCCCCGTCCGCATCGCCTCGCCGCGCGTCGCCGCCGCCCTCGGCTTCGGCTTCTGCCCGGAGGACCGCAAGACCGAGGGCATCGTCGGCGACCTCTCCGTCCGCGAGAACATCGTCCTCGCGCTCCAGGCCCGGCGCGGCTGGCTGAAGCCCCTGTCAGGCCAGGAGAGCCGCGCCATCGCGGACCGGTTCGTCAAGCTCCTCGACATCCGGACCTCCGACATCGAGAAGCCGATCCGCCTCCTCTCCGGCGGCAACCAGCAGAAGGCCCTGCTCGCCCGCTGGCTCGCCACCGAGCCGCGCTTCCTGATCCTCGACGAGCCCACCCGCGGTATCGACGTCGGCGCCCACGCGGAGATCATCCGGCTGATCGAGCGGCTCTGCGACGACGGCCTCGCGCTCCTCGTGGTCTCGTCCGAGATCGAGGAGATCGTCGCCTATGCGGACCGCGTGGCCGTGATGCGCGACCGCCGCCTCACCGGCGTCATCGAGGGCGACGGCGTCACCGTGGACGGCATCGTCCGGGCGATCGCCTCGGAACACCGGGAGGCCGCCTCGTGACCCTCGCCCGCCCGTTCCGCGCGCTGCCCGCCGCCACGCCGCAGATCCTCACCTTCGTGCTGGTGCTCCTCGCCAACTGGGCCGTCTTCCCGGATTTCTTCGATCTCCGCCTGCAGGATGGCCGCCTGTTCGGCAGCCTCATCGACGTCCTCAACCGGGGCGCGCCGGTGGCCATCCTGGCGGTCGGCATGACACTCGTCATCGCCACCAAGGGCGTCGACCTGTCCGTCGGCGCCGTGATGGCGATCGCCGGCGCCGTGGCGGCGACGCTGGCGGCAGACGGCCAGCCCCTGCCGGTCATCCTCGCCGCCGCCCTCTCGGTCGGCCTCCTCTGCGGCCTCTGGAACGGCCTCCTGGTGGCGATCCTCGACATCCAGCCGATCATCGCGACGCTGATCCTGATGGTCACCGGGCGCGGCATCGCCCAGCTCGTCACCGAGGGCCAGATCGTCACCTTCACCCACGAGGGCCTGATCGCCGTCGCCGGCAGCGCGCTTCTCGGCCTGCCCATGCCGGTCGTCATCGCCCTCGCGCTCGCCGGCGCCGTGGCGGCGCTCGTCCGGTTCACCGCGCTCGGCCTCCTCATAGAGTCCATCGGCGTGAACCGGACCGCCTCCACCTACGCGGGTGTGGACAGCCGCAGCGTCCTTCTCGCCGCCTACGGCGTCTCCGGCCTTTGCGCGGCGCTCGCCGGCCTCATCGCGGCCTCCGACATCCGGGGCGCCGACGCCAACAACGCCGGCCTCTGGCTGGAGCTCGACGCCATCCTGGCGGTGGTCATCGGCGGCACGTCGCTCTTCGGCGGGCGCTTCTCCATCCTCCTGTCGCTGGTCGGCGCCTTCGTGATCCAGGCCATGAACACCGGCATCCTCCTCTCCGGCTATCCGCCGGAGATGAACCTCATCGTCAAGGCGACGGCCATCGTGCTGATCCTGGTGGTCCAGTCGCCGGCGGCGACCCGGCTCAAGGGCTTCTTCGGACCGAAGGGAGGCCGCCCATGAGGCGTCTCGGACAGATCAACCCGCGCACCCTGCCGCTCCTCGCCACCCTCGGCGTGTTCATCCTCGCCTATGCGCTCTGCGCCCTGCAGTTTCCCGCCATGCTGTCCACCCGCGTGGCGGCGAACCTCCTCACCGACAACGCCTTCCTCGGCATCGTGGCGGTCGGCATGACGTTCGTGATCCTGTCGGGCGGCATCGACCTCTCGGTCGGCAGCGTCATCGCCTTCGCGGGCGTCTTCCTGGCCGTGACGATCCGGGCCGGCCTCGACCCGATCGTGGGCTTCGCCCTCGTCCTCGTCCTCTCCACGGCGTTCGGCGCCGTCATGGGGGCCATGATCCACTATCTGGAAACGCCGCCCTTCATCGTCACGCTCGCCGGCATGTTCCTGGCGCGCGGCGTCTGCTTCCTGATGACGACCGACTCCATCCCCATCGACCACCCGGTCTACGACACTCTCTCCGGCCTCACCTGGCGCATCCCGAGCGGCGGGCGCCTGTCGCTGATCGCGGTCGTCATGCTGCTGGTGTTCGTCGCCGGCATCGTCCTCGCCCACCGCACGAGGTTCGGCACGGCCGTCTATGGTCTCGGCGGCAACCGCGCCTCGGCGGAGCTGATGGGCGTGCCGATCGCCCGCACCACCATCCTGATCTACGCCCTCTCCAGCGGCCTCGCCGGGCTCGCCGGCATCGTGTTCTCGCTCTACACCTCGGCCGGCTATTCGCTCGCCGCGACGGGCGTGGAGCTCGACACCATCGCGGCCGTGGTCATCGGCGGCACGCTCCTCACCGGGGGCGTCGGCACGGTGGCGGGCACCTTCCTCGGCGTGATGATCCAGGGCCTCATCCAGACCTACGTGATCTTCGACGGCACCCTGTCGAGCTGGTGGACGAAGATCGTGATCGGCGCGCTGCTGTTCGGCTTCATCATTTTCCAGCGCGGCCTCGTGCATCTCGCCGTCCGTCGCCGCCAGGCCGCCCGCCTCGCCGCCGCCTGATCCGGTCCGGTCCCGCGACGCCGGACGCCTGCGCGCGTCCAGTCGGCGCCGCCAGCATGCGCCCGGGGCCGTCGGGCCGCCCTCAGTGGTGGCTGTCGTTCCGCCAGGCCCGGACCGCCGTCACCACAGACCGGGTCAGGACGGCGACGGCCAGCCCGACCGCGGCGGCGACCGGGAGGCCCGTCGCGACCGCGAGCGCGTCCGGCTCCGGCGTGGTCCGCACCGCGTAGGCGCCATAGAAGGCCACCGCCGCCACTCCGCACCCAAAGCACGACAGACGTGAACCGCTGCGGCCCCTGCCCATTCCCATCGACGCCTCCGACCGGCCTTCGACGCCTCCCCGTCAACCGGCCGTCTCAAGCGTCCGGTTGTGCCGAGCAAATCATCAACCGGCTTACGGGATCTGGGCAATTCAACTAAAAAGATGTGCGGATCGAAGACGAGACGGGGAACCATTCGGCCGGACCGTCAAGGACCGCGACCGCTGCGGCGATGCGCCCGCCGGCCGCATGGCCGAAGCCGGAATCGCCCGTCCGATCAACGGCCAAGCCCCAGCTTCCGTTTGCATTCCAGGCCGGCCTGTGGGACCGTATCCCTTCACCGGGATCCCGGAACCCTATCCGGGTGGCTCTTCCGGCCGCCGATCCGCCGGACAACCAGCATGGCACCGTTGCTGGAAGGTGCGCGACGGGACGTCACGTCCCCCGCCCTTCGACGAGCAGCCGACGGTGAGGCCTCAGGCCGACCGCGCACGCGGTTGTCGCCCGGGACGGTGCTGCGGACGCCAATCTGATCGGGATGCACCAGATCGATACTTATCGCAATTTTCACGCGCTTGACGGCATTCGTGGTTTGGCGGCTTTTGCGGTCGTTTGCTGGCACATCCCGGATCCCATGCTGGATCTGGACTTTCACAGCGCCTATCTTGCCGTCGATCTCTTCTTCTGCCTCAGCGGCTTCGTGATCTGCAAGTCGTACGAGGCGAAGCTGAACGGAGATCTTCAGGTCGGCCACTTCATGGCCATCCGCCTGGTGCGCCTCTATCCGCTCTATTCGATCGCGGTATCGATCGCGGTCGCCCAGCTGATCGTCGACACGCTCTTGTTCCGGTCCGAGCTTGCCGCGGACGCCGCCGTCCTCACGGCGTGGTTCGCGTTCGCGCTCCTGCCCGTGCCGCCGGGGCTGGCGGGCGTCAACCACCTCTTCCCCCTCTGTCCGCCCGCTTGGTCGCTCTACCTGGAACTGCTGGTGAACGCGGTCTACGGCGCCGTCTCCCGCTGGCTCACCCTCCGGCGGATCGCCGCCGTCCTCGCCGGGTCCGCCGCCACGCTGGCCGTCGCGTCCTGGTGGTTCCACGGGCTCGACACCGGCTATGGCTGGCACAACGCGCTCGGCGGCATCCCGAGGGTCGCCTTCTCGTTCTTCCTCGGCGTCGCCCTCTACCGGTCCAGACACTTCATGTCGTTCCGGGTCCGGCATGGCGCGCTCGTCGCGATGGCGATGGTCGCGGTCGTGCTGTCCGTGCCGGTGCCCTACAGCCTGCGGCCCGTCTACGACGTGCTGGCGATCGTCCTCGCCTTCCCGGCCATCATCCTGATCGGCTCCATGGCGTCGGACGGCCCGCGGGTGTCGCGCTACTGCTTCGTGCTCGGAGAGCTGTCCTATCCGCTCTACGTGTTGCACATCCCCGTGCTCGCCGCCTTCGTGAGCGGCTGGAACAAGGCCGCCTCCGCCCCGCCGGACGACGCCGGCTCGGTCAGCGGCGCCCTCTTCCTGATCGTGCTCGTGCTCCTCAGCGGCCTCGTCCTCAACCTCGTCGACGGCCCGCTCCGCCAGGAACTGCGTCGCCGCCTGTTCCAGCCGAAGCCGGTCTCGGCGATCTGAGGCGAACCCCGCAACCCGGGTCGGTCGGGCGCGCCCGTCGAAAGGGCGCCCTCAGCCGTCCCGGGTCAGCTCGTCCTGCACCTGCCGGACGGCCGCCTCGGCGATCTCCACGATCATGTCCGCCTCGTCGCGGGTCAGCACCAGCGGCGGCGCGAAGCCGAGGATGTCGCCGTGCGGCATGGCGCGGGCGATGAGGCCCCGGTCGCGGGCCGCCTTGGAGACGCGCGCGCCCACCTTCAGGTGAGGGTCGAACCGGGTCTTCCGCTCCCGGTCGGCCACGAACTCGATGGCGCCCATCAGCCCGACGCCGCGCACCTCGCCGACGATCGGCAGCTGCGCGAACGTCTCCGCCAGCCGGCGCTGGAAGTAGCCGCCCACGTCCCGGGCGTTGCCGGCGAGATCCTCCGTCTCCACGATGTCCAGCACCGCGTTGGCCGCCGCCGCCCCGATCGGGTGGCCCGAATAGGTGTAGCCGTGCGAGAAGGCGCCGATCCGGTCCGCCTCCGCCTCCATCACCTCATAGATCTTCTCGCCCACGATCGCGCCTGAGAGCGGGAAATAGGCCGAGGTCAGGCCTTTGGCGATGGTGATCAGGTCCGGCTCGATGCCGTAGTGGAAGCAGCCGAACAGCGACCCGGTCCGGCCGAAGCCGGTGATCACCTCGTCGGCGATCAGAAGCACGTCGTATTTGCGCAGCACCTCCTGGATCGCCGGCCAGTAGCCCTCCGGCGGCGGCGTGATGCCGCCGGTCCCGAGCACCGGCTCGGCGATGAAGGCGCCGATCGTGTCCGGATCCTCGCGGAGGATCAGCGCCTCCAGCTCCGCCGCCCGCCGGCGGGAGAACTCCAGCTCCGTCTCGCCCGGCTGCCCGCCCCAGTAGTGGTGCGGCACGCCCGTGTGCAGCACCCGGTCCAGCGGCAGGTCCATGTTGTCGTGGTAGAAGCTCATCCCGGTCATGGAGCCGGAGACCACGCTGCAGCCGTGGTAGCCGCGCTCGCGCGCGATGATCTTCTTCTTCCGCGGCTTGCCGCGCAGGTTGTTGTAGTACCAGACGAGCTTGGCCTGGGTCTCGTTGGCGTCCGACCCGGACATGCCGTAGAACACCTTGCTCATCCGCCCCGGCGCCATCCGGACGAGCCGGTCCGACAGGATGGCGAGCTCGTCCGTCGTGTGGGCCGCGTAGGTGTGATAGTAGGCCAGCCGGTACGCCTGCCGGCTGATCGCCTCCGCCACCTCGGTCCGCCCGTAGCCGATGTTCACGCAGTAGAGGCCCGCGAAGCCGTCGATATACTGCCGCCCGGTCGCGTCCTCGATCCGGATCCCCTTGCCCGTCGTGACGATCGTCGGATCGCCGAGCTTGCCCGTCGCGAAGTCCTTCAAATGGGTGAACGGGTGCAGCACGCTGGCCCGGTCGAGAGCGTTGATGCCGGCGATGTCGATCGACATGGGGCGGGTCCTTCCGATGCTGGCCAAGGCGGGCGGGGGCCCGGTCGCTCGCGGGTGACGACAACGCGACCGAGCCGCCCTTCCCCCAAGATGTAGCGGGCTGAAAAATTCCTGTCGATCTCTTTTCAGAATTGACACCGAATTCTAAATCTGAAAACCTCTCTACATATGTCGAGGGCGGCCGAATGAACAGCAAAGTCAAAGACATGCTGACCGCCCCCGGGCTTGCGCTGACCCCGTCGGAGGCCAGGATCGTGCAGGTCCTCTTGTCCGACTACCCCATGTCCGGCCTCGGCACCGCGACCACCCTCGCCCGCCGGGCGGGCGTCAGCGACCCCACCGTCGGGCGGCTCGTCATCAAGCTCGGCTTCGACGGCTATCCGGCCTTCCAGGCCCGCCTTCTCGCGGAGGTCGAGGCCCGGCTCCATTCGCCGCTCCTGATGATGGAGGCCAAGCGCCCGGCCGGCGATGGCGACGGGGCCGCCCAGGCCTATCTCGCGTCCGTCGGCCACAGTCTGGACGCCACCCGCCAGGCCGTGCCCGAGCAGGCCTACGGCCAGGCCGTGCGCCTCCTCCTGGAGACCAAAGGGCAGGTCTATCTGGTCGGCGGCCGGTTCAGCCGGGGCATCGCCGCCATGCTGGCCGGCTACCTGCAGCAGTTCCGGCCCGGCGTCGTCGACCTCGGCATCCTCTCCGCCGACAGGTTCGACGCCCTCGTGGACATCGGCCGCCGCGACCTCCTCGTCGTGTTCGACTACCGGCGCTACCAGAGCGACGTGGTCGCCTTCGCCCGGCAGGCGGCGGACCGGGGCGCCCGGATCCTCCTCTTCACCGACGTGTGGCTCTCGCCGGTGGCGGAGTTCGCCGAGGTGACGCTCTCCGCCCGCATCGAGGTGGACTCCCCCTACGACACGCTCGCCCCGGCGGTCGCCCAGATGGAGGCGGTCATCGCCCACGCCGTCGCGGAGACCGACTTCGCCGCCCGCGACCGCATCGAGCGCATCGAGCAGATCCGCGCGGCCCAGAAGGTCACGCTCGACGACGAACCCGGCCGCAACGCCCCGCCACGGCGCGGCCCCGACGGGGTCTCCCGCCGGCCGAAGCTGACGCCCAACCCCGAAGGCACCTCATGAACGCCATGACCCTCAGCCGCGACGCGCCGTTCGAACGCGGCAAGACCGCCCTCCTCCTCGTCGACATGCAGCGCATCTGGCTGGAGCCGGGGCTCGACCCGGCGCACGCCGACTGGACGGCGGACCACTACTTCTACCGGACCTGCCGCGAGACCGTGATCCCGAACCAGGTGCGCCTGCTCCAGGCCGCCCGGGCGTCGGGCGTGGAGGTCCTGCACACCATCATCCAGAGCCTCACCGAGGACGGCCGCGACCGCTCGCTCGACCACAAGCTCACGCCCATCCACATCCCGCCGAGCCTGCCTGAAGGCCTGCCGCCGCCGGAGGTCGGCCCGAAGGGCGACGAGATCCTGCTGCCGAAGACGTCGTCGGGCGTCTTCAACTCCACCAACATCGACTACCTCCTGAAGAACCTCGGCGTCACCTACCTGGTGGTCGCCGGCATCCTGACGGACCAGTGCGTGGACATGACCGTGCGCGACGGCGCCGACCGCGGCTATCTGGTCACCTGCGTGGCCGACGCCTGCGCGGCGCCGACCCCGGAGCGTCACGCGGGCGCCCTCAAGGCGTTCGGCGGCTACTGCTGGGTCGCCGACACCGCCACCGTCGCCGACCGGTTCGCCAGCCTGAAGGCGGAGGCCTGACCCATGGACGCCGCGTCGGCCAAGGCCCTCACCGCCATCGTGACCACGGATCTCGTCGCCGTCACCCGCGGCCGCCCAGTGCCGGCGGACGACCTCGAGAAGGCCAAGGTCGCCGGGGTGGGCTGGACGCCGGCGAACGTCTGCCTCACCGCCTTCAACACCATCGCGGACCCGAACCCGTGGGGCACATCGGGCGACCTGCGCCTCCTGCCGGACCTCAAGGCCCGCTACCGCACCGACCGAACCGGCAGCGGCACCCCGTTCGACATCGTGATGGGCAACATCGTCGAGCTCGATGGCGCGCCCTGGGACGGCTGCGCCCGCGTCCGCCTTGCCGAGGCGCTGGACGCCCTGAAGCGCGCGACAGGCCTCGCGCTCGTCGCCACCTTCGAGCAGGAATTCCAGCTCGCCAGCGACCGGGCGCCCGCCCACGCCTTCTCCTACGAGGCGTTCCGCCAGGCCGACCCGTTCGCCCCCATGGTGTATTCCGCGCTGGAAGACGCCGGGATCGAGCCGGAGATGGTGCTGGCCGAATATGGCGCCCACCAGTTCGAGGTCACCCACGCGCCGACGGACGCCCTGTCGGCGGCTGACCGCGCGGTCGCCATCCGCGAGATCATCCGCGAGGTCGCCCGCAACCTCGGGACGCGCGCGAGCTTCACCCCGAAGGCGGACCCGAACGGCGTCGGCAACGGCGTCCACATCCACTTCAGCTTCGTCGGCCCCGCCGGCGAGACCGCCACCTACGACCCCGCCGGCCCGGGCGGCCTGTCCGCCGTCGCCGGGGCGTTCGTCGCCGGCGTGCTCCGGCACCTGCCCGCCATCACGGCCCTCACCGCCCCGAGCGTGCCGTCCTATCTCCGCCTCAAGCCGCACATGTGGAGCTCGTCCTACACCTGGCTCGGCGAGCGCGACCGCGAGGCGAGCGTGCGCATCTGCCCGACCGTCACCCTCGGCGGACGGGATCCGGCGAAGCAGTACAATCTGGAATTCCGCGCCGCCGACGCGACCGCCAACCCCTATGTGGCGCTCGCCGCCATCGTCCGCGCCGGCCTCGCCGGCATCCGCGACGGCCTGCCGACCCCGCCCATCGTCACCGGCGACCCGTCCGTCATGTCCGACGCCGAGCGCGCCGAGAAGGGTCTCGTCCGCCTGCCCCAGTCCCTCGGCGAGGCGCTCGACACCTTCCTCGCCGACGCGGAAGCCCGGTCCTGGTTCCCGCAGCGCTTCGTCGACAGCTTCGTCGCCGTGAAGCGGGCCGAGATCGCCGCCACCGCCGACATGACGCCCGAGGCGCTCTGCGCCACGTTCAAGGCTCTCTACTGATGCGCGGTCACGTCGAACCCATCCGGCCCACCGCCGACTGGCCCGCCCCGGTGGAGGTGATCGCCGAGGCCGGCACGTCCGATTTCGTGCTCGTCTGCGAGCACGCGTCGAACCACATCCCGGCCGAATACGCCGGCCTCGGCCTGCCGCCGTCGGAGCTCACCCGGCACATCGCCTGGGACATCGGCGCGGCGGACCTCACCCGCCGCCTGTCCGCCAGGCTCGGCGCGCCCGCGGTCCTCGGCGCCTATTCGCGCCTCCTCGTCGACCTGAACCGGCCCTTCGGCGCGCCGACCGCCATCCCGACCCGGTCGGAGGCGACCGAGATCCCCGGCAACAAGGGGCTCGACGACCGCGAGCTGGCCCGCCGCCGCTCGCGGATCTTCGATCCGTTCCACGCCCGGGTGGCCGGCCTCCTCGGCCAGCGCCGGCAGCGCGGCCGGGCGACGCTCCTCGTCACCGTGCACAGCTTCACGCCGGTCTTCCTCGGGGTCGCCCGCCCCTGGCACGCCGGCATCCTGTTCGACCGGTCGGGCGCCTTCGCCCACCACGTGCTCGACGAGCTCGCCGCCGAGGGCCTGACCGTGGCGCCGAACGAGCCCTACACGGTCGACCGCGAGACCGACTACGCCATCCCGGTCTACGGCACAGACCTCGGCCTGCCCGCCATCCTGGTCGAGGTCCGCAACGACCTCATCGCCGACCCGGCCGGCGTCGAGGCCTGGGCCGACCGGCTGGCCTTGGCGCTCGAGCGGACGCGGCCGAAGGTGCTCGCCGCATGAAACACCGCGGCCGAAGACGAGGTTCGGCGGCAGGAAGGCACGACGTCCGGACACCGGGCGTCGGCGTCGGAAACACCGGGGCGACGAACGGGACTTGAGATCCCGGCCGCGCCGGCCACCAGGATCCACGAAGAAGAGGGGATATCGCGTAATGAAAAGGCTGCTTCTCGCATCCGCGCTCTGCACCGCCGCCATGCTGGCGACCGCCGGCGCCCAGGAGGACAAGATCATCATCGGCGGCGCCCTCGCGCTCACCGGCATCCAGGCCCCGCTCGACACCCCGGGCTTCAAGGGCGCCCAGGTGGCGGTCAAGTACCTCAACGACAACGGCGGCCTGCTCGGCAAGCAGGTCGAGTTCATCAACATCGACGGCAAGTCCGACCCGGTCACCGTCGGCAACGCCGCCGTCGAGGTGATCGAGAAGGGCGCCGAGCTCGTCCTGGCGCCCTGCGACTTCGACTTCGGCAGCCCGGCGAGCCGCGAGGCCCAGGCGGCGGACCTCGTCGGCCTGTCGCTCTGCGCGTCCGACCCGCTCTACAGCTCCTGGACGCTCGGCGACAAGCAGTTCACCCTCTCCATGTGGAACACCACCATGGGGGCGGTCGCCGCCGACTATGCCGTCAAGGAGAAGGGCTGGAAGACCGCCTACGTGGTCACCGACCAGTTCATCGCCTACACGAAGTCGCTGTCGAAGTATTTCGTCGAACAGTTCAAGGCGAACGGCGGCGAGATCCTCCTGGAGGACACCTACACCAACGGCGACAACAACTTCTCCGCCCAGATCGCCCGCCTGAAGGCGCTGGACAAGAAGCCGGACGTGATCTTCGTGTCGTCCTACGGCACCGACATCGGCGCCATCATCCGGTCGCTCCGCGAGGTCGGCTACGACGCCCCCGTCATGGGTGGCGACGCCTATGACGACCCGGCGCTCCACGCCGCTCTCGGCGAGCAGATGGGCAATGACGTCTTCTTCGTCACCCACACCTGGATGGGCGCCGAGTCCAGCCCGCAGATGAAGCAGTTCGTCGATCTCTACAAGGCGATGTTCAACGCCGAGCCCGACACGTCCTTCGTGGCCACCGGCTGGGACAGCGTCATGATGCTCGCCGAAGCGGTCAAGGCCGCCGGCTCCACCGACGGCGCCGATGTCGCCAAGGCCCTGGAGGACGGCACGTTCGAGCTCCTCACCGGCACGCTCGACTACGGCACCGCCGAGGAAGGCCACGTGCCCAACAAGTCGGCGGTCGTCGTGGAGCTGAAGGCCGGCAAGCCGACCCTCGTCGGATGGCGCACGCCGGAGACCCTGCCGAAGCCCTGATCGGCCCTCGCCTCCCGACGCGGCCGGAGCCTCCTCCGGCCGCGTCGATCCGCGGTCCATCCCGTCGCCCGAAGCCCTGGTTGCCCCAAGCACAGCGGAACCCTTGATGTCGAAGCCAATCCTCAGGGCGACGGACGTCGTCGTGGAATTCACCGGGCTGCGCGCCCTCGACGGCGTCTCCCTGGCGCTCGCCCCGGGGGAGATCGTCGGCCTCATCGGCCCAAACGGGTCGGGCAAGACCACGCTCATCAACGCCATCACCGGCCAGGTCCGCCTCGCGGGCGGCTCCATCACCCTCGGCGACCGCACCATCTCGGGCCTGAAGCCGCGCGACATCGCGCTCCTCGGCCTCGCCCGCTCCTTCCAGATCGTCCGGCTCTTCAACGAGATGACCGTCGTGGAGAACGTCCAGGCGGCCGCCCTCGCCCATGGCGCCGGCACCCGCGCCGCCCGCGCCACCGCCCTGCGGCTTCTCCACGAGCTCGGTCTCGACGCCCGGGCCGACGAGCTCGGCGCCAGCCTCTCCTACGGCGACAAGCGCCGGGTCGAGATCGCCCGGGCGCTTGCGGCCGACCCGGCCTTCCTGCTCCTCGACGAGCCGGCCGCCGGCATGAACGACGCCGAGACGGAGGCCCTCCTCCACACGCTCGCGGCCCTGCCGGCCCAGCGCGGCCTCGGCCTTCTCATCATCGACCACGACATGGGCCTCATGATGCGGCTCTGCCACCGGCTCCAGGTGCTCGCCTTCGGCAAGACCATCGCGGCGGGCAGCGCCGACGAGGTCCGCCGCCACCCGGCCGTCATCGAGGCCTACCTCGGCTCGGAGGCGGCCCATGCTTGAGGTCAAGGACCTGGAGGTCCGCTACGGTGCCATCCGGGCCGTCCGCGGCGTCTCGATGAAGGCCGAGGCCGGCCAGCTCGTCGCCCTTCTCGGGGCGAACGGCGCCGGCAAGTCGTCCACCCTCATGTGCGTCGCCGGCGCGCTTCGCGCCGCCGCCGGCTCGATCCGGCTGATGGGCGAGGACGTCACCAGCGCCCGACCGGAGGCCATGGTCCGCAAGGGCGTCGCCACCGTCACCGAGACCCGCGACGTCTTCCCGGACCTCACGGTCTCGGAGAACCTCCTCCTCGGCAGCTATGTCCACCGGCACGACCGGGCGGGCGTCGCGGCCGACCGGGAGCGCATGCTCCAGCTCTTCCCCCGCCTCGGCGAGCGCGCCGGCCAGGCGGCCGGCACCCTCTCCGGCGGCGAGCAGCAGATGCTCGTCATCGCCCGGGCCATGATGACCCGGCCGAAGCTCCTCCTCCTCGACGAGCCCTCCCTCGGCCTCGCGCCGGCCATCGTCGACCAGATCTTCGAGATGATCCGCGTCCTCAAGTCCTCCGGCCTCACCATCGTGCTCGTGGAGCAGAACGTCTCCAAGGCGCTCCAGCTCGCCGACACCGCCTATGTCATGCGGCTCGGCCGCATCGCCGCCGCCGGCACCGCCGCCGAGATCGCGGCGACGACCGACCTCGGCGCGCTCTATCTCGGAGGCTGAGCCCTTGACCTTCGCGCTCCAGTTCCTGATCGACGTCCTCAGCCTCGGCGGCGCCTACGCCCTGATGGCCCTCGGCCTCGTCATCGTCTACGGCATCCTCAGGCTGGTGAACTTCGCCTATGGCGAGCTCATCATGGTCACCGGCTACGCGCTCTTCCTCGCCGGCGGCACCGGCCTGCCCTGGCTCGTCATGGCCGCCATGGCGATCCTGGTCGCCGTCGCCACCGGCATTCTCACCGAATACGTGGCCTTCCGGCCGGTGCGGGCGAAGTCGGTCACCGCCGTCCTGATCACGTCCTTCGCCTTCTCCACCCTCCTCCAGAACGCCGCGCTCCTCTTCATCTCGCCGCGCCCGCGCAACGTGCCGCTGCCGCCGATCTTCTCCCAGACGGTGGAGATCGCCGGCGTGGTCACGCCCATGCGCAACCTCCTCACCATCGCGGCGGCCGCCATCCTCCTCGCCGTGTTCGCCTTCCTGATGCGCCGCACGGTGCTCGGGGTCGCCATGCGGGCGGCGGCGTCCAACTTCACCATGGCGCGCATGCTGGGCGTGCCCGCCAACCTCGTCATCACGTCGGCCTTCGCCATCAGCGGCCTCCTGGCCGGCGTGGTCGGCATCCTGTGGATCGGCCGCATCGGCACGGTCGTGCCGGGCATCGGCATGGAGCCGCTCCTCGTCGCCTTCATCGCCACGGTGATCGGCGGTATGCGCAGCCTCTCCGGCGCCGTCCTCGGCGGCTTCCTCCTCGCCTTCATCGACACCACGCTGAACTACACGCTGGCCCAGGATCTCCTGAAGTTCCGCGACGCCTTCACCTTCGGCCTCGTCATCCTGATCCTGCTCTGGCGCCCGCAAGGTCTCCTCAAGGGTCCCGCCACCGGACAGCGCACGTGAGGACCATGATGAACCGCCATCTTCTCACCGCCGTCCTCCTTTCCGGCCTCGTGGTCCTCCTGGTCGTCGCCACCGAGGCCCTCGGCGTCCGCGTGTTCGACCGCATCGCCACGAACCTCTGCGTGTCGTTGGTCCTCGTCATCGGCCTCCAGATCTTCATGGGCAATTCCGGCATCCTGTCCTTCGCCCACATCGGCTTCATGGGCGTCGGCGCCTACGTGTCGGCGCTCCTCACCATCCCGGCCCAGATGAAGGGCATGGCCCTGCCGGATCTCTATCCGATCCTCCAGGGCATCCAGGTCTCGCCCTATCTGGCCATCGCGCTCGCCGGCGTCGCGGCGGCGGTCGTGGCGGCGGTCATGTCCTACCCGCTGATGCGCCTCTCCGACGCGGCGGCGGTCATCACCTCCTTCGCGCTCCTCGTCGTGCTCCACACCGTCATGACCAACTGGAGCAACGTCACGAACGGGCCGCGCACCCTCTTCGGCGTCCCGAAGGCGACGGACCTCCTCCTCGCCGCCGGCGTCGCCGTGGCGGCCATCGTGGGGGCGGTCGCGTTCAAGGAATCCCGCACCGGCCTTCTCCTCAGGGCGAGCCGCGACGACGAGGTCGCCGCCGCCGCCCTCGGGGCGCACATCCCGCACCTGCGCTGGCGCGCCTTCATCGTGGCGGCCTTCTTCGCCGGGGTGGGCGGCGCGCTCTGGGGCCACTTCGTCACGTCCTTCTCGCCGAACGCCTTCTATCTGCACCAGACCTTCGTGATCCTCGGCATGCTGGTCATCGGCGGCGCCAACACGGTCACCGGCGCGGTGGTCGGCGCCTTCCTGGTGACGGGCGCGTTCGAATCCCTGCGCTCCGTGGAGGCGCGGCTCAACGACCTGAAGCTGTTCAACGATCAGGTCGTCGGCCTCACGGAAATCGTCCTCGCGCTCGCCATGATCGCCGTCCTGATCCTCCGGCCCGGCGGACTGTTTCCGTCGCGCGAGATCGGGGCCGTCCTGGCGAGGGCCTTCGCCAACAAGAAGAAAGGTGCCGCATGAGCTGGAAGACCGCCTACCGCTCCTTCTACTACGCCAACGCCGACGAGCCGGACGACATCCACCTGGACCCGGCGACGACGGCGCTCCTCGTCATCGACGTCCAGAACGTCTACCTCGCCCCGAAGGAGACGCCGGAGGAGACCGCCCGCTGGGCGCCCTTCTTCGCCCGCATGCGCGAGACGGTGATCCCCAACAACGCCCGCCTCATCGAGGAATGCCGCCGGCGCGGCGTGGAGATCGTCTACGCCCGCATCGCCTGCCAGAAGCCGGACGGCCGCGACCGCTCGCTCAGCCAGAAGAAGCCCGGCTTCAACTATCTCCTCATCCCGAAGGACCTGGAGGAGGGCCAGGTGGTGCCGGAGCTCGCGCCGCGCCCGGAGGACATCGTCGTCACCAAGACGACCGACAGCGCCCTCACGGGCACCAATCTCCGGCTCCTCCTGCGCAACATGGACATCAAGGACGTCATCTGCACCGGCATCTTCACCGACCAGTGCGTGTCCTCTACCGTGCGCAGCCTCGTCGACGAGAGCTTCGGCGTCATCGTGGTCGACGACTGCTGCGCGGCCGCCACCATGGAGCTCCACCACCGGGAGCTGGAGATCATCAACATGATCTACTGCCACGTGGTCCAGTCCGACGAACTTCTCGGCTTCTTCCCGGCCGAGACGGCGGCAGCAGCGGAATAGCGCCATGGCGACCCTGTTCGACCGGGACGCCGCGGCCATCTCCACCATGGCCCACCTGCGCTTCCACCCGCAGGCCGTCGTCGGCGGACGGGGCAGCCGGCTGACGGCGGACGACGGCCGCCATCTCCTCGACTTCTCCGCCTCCTGGGGCGCGGCCAGCCTCGGCCACGCCCATCCGGCCGTGCGCGCCGCCGTCGACCGCGCCCTGTCCGACCAGGCCGGCGCGAGCTATCTGTCGTCCGCCAACCTGCCGGCGGTGGAGCTCGCCGAGCGGCTCCTCGCCCGGGTGCCGCCCCGCGCCCGCGGCCGGGTCTGGCTCGGCCATTCCGGCTCCGACGCCATGGAGACGGTCGCCCGCATGGTGACGGCCGCCACCGGCCGTCCGCGCATCCTCGCCTTCCGGGGCGCCTATCACGGCGGCACCGTGGGCTCCATGGCCGTGTCCGGCCACCCGGTCCAGACGGTCCCGCGCGCCCCGGGCCTCGATCTTCTGCCCTACCCTGACGCCTACCGGGACGGCGGCCCGGAGGCCGCCTCGGCCGCCGCGCTCGCCCACCTGGAGGACCGCCTCGCCGGCCCCGTGCCGCCGTCGGAGGTCGCGGCCCTGCTGATCGAGCCGATCCAGTCGGACGGCGGCATGCTCGTCCCGCCGCCGGACTACTTCCGTGCCGTCGAGGCCCTCTGCCGACGGCACGGCATCCTCCTCGTCTGCGACGAGGTGAAGGTCGGCCTCGGCCGCAGCGGCCGGTTCAACGCCTTCGACCACCTCGGCATCGAGCCGGACGTGGTCGTCTTCGGCAAGGGCCTCGGCGGCGGCCTGCCGTTGTCCGCCGTGGTCGGCCCGGCGGACCTGATGAACCACGCCGCCGCCTTCGCCTTCCAGACCGTCCACGGCAACCCGGTCTGCGCCGCCGCCGCCGTCGCGGTCCTCGACACCATCGACGCGGAGGACCTCCCGGCCCACGCCGCCCGGATCGGCGACGTGCTGACGGCGGGCCTCCGGGAGATCGCCGCGCGCTCGTCCTCCGTCGGCGACGTGCGCGGCCGCGGCCTCGCCCTCGGCGTCGAGATCGTGTCCGACCGCGCCTCCCGCGCCCCGGACAAGCGCGCCACCGCCAAGATCGTCTACCGCGCCTTCGAGCTCGGCCTCGTCCTCTACTATGTGGGGGTCCACTCCAACGTCCTGGAACTCACCCCGCCGCTGACCCTCACCGAGGCCGAAGCCCGCGAAGGCCTCGCCCTCCTCGGCCAGGCCATCGCCGACGTGGAAGCCGGCCAGGTCCCCGACGAAGCCGTCGCCCCCTTCGCCGGCTGGTGAGGCCTCACCCCCGCGCCTGCCACCGCCTGAACTCCGCCTCAGCCTCCTCCAGGGCGGTGCGGTTGATCAGCCGGCGCAGCATGGCGACGCTCACCGCGCGGGTGCGCAGGTTGAACACCGCCTCGTCGGCCCCCTCGCCGTGGGTCACGCCGAGCTTGCCGTAGATCGCCTGCAGCCGGTTCTGCACGCTCCTCAGCGACATGTGCCGGCGCGCCGCGATCAGCTTGTCCGTGAGCCCGATGGCGAGGTCGAGCAGGATCTCGTACTCCGCGTCGGTGATGCCGGAGGAGCGGTCCTGCGTCTTCTGCTGGACGCCGCGGATCTCCTTGTCGATGACGCACTGGTTCTCCAGGAAGATCGACCGCAGCGCCAGGCGCAGCCGGTCCTCCGAGGCAGACTTCAGCAGGTAGCCGTAGGCGGCGCCCTCCGGCACGATGCGCGAGACGCCGCGCACATAGGCCTCGTCCGCGTAGTTGGACCAGAACAGGATGGAGGTGTCCGGCCGCGCCCGCCAGATCGCCCGGGCGGCGTCCACCCCCGTCCGGTGCGGCATCTGCAGGTCCATGATCACGTTGGAGAGGGCATACTCGCGCGCGGCCTTCTCGCCCGACTGGCCGTCCTCCGCCTCGATCACCCCGTCGCATTCCGGCAGGGCGCGCTCCACCGCCTCGCGCAGGAAGGCGCGGTGCACCGGGTCGTCCTCGACGATCAGAACCTGCATTTTCGCTTGTCCCGTCCCTGCGCCCATATCGGCGCGATCGTCCCTACCATGCCGCTTCGGCGCGACTATCCTTACTACGCCGCTTCGACGCGATCGTCCTGACTGTGCCGCCTCGGCGCGGTCTTCCCTACTGCGCCGCCTCGACCCGGGCCGGCAGCGCGATCCCGATGGTCACGCGCGTGCCGCGCCCGTCCGGCGGCGTCTCGATGGCGAAGTCCGCGCCCACCAGCTGGGCGCGGGTCCTCATGTTGGCGATGCCGCTCAGCCGGCGCGGTCGCCGCCCGCCGAGCCCGACGCCGTCGTCCGCGATGGAGATGACCGTGCGCTCCCCGTCGGCGGCGAGCCGCACCACGATCTCGCCCGCCCCCGCGTGGGCGGCCGCGTTGTTCAGCGCCTCCTGGACGATGCGGTAGAGCGCCACCTTCAGCGGCTCCGGCGCGTCGTCCATGGCGGCGCCGACCGTGTTCTCCAGCCGCACGACGAGCGCCCCGGCGCTGCCCCGCGCCGCCCGCTCGAGGAGGTCCTCCACGGCGTGCTCGAAGCCGAACAGCTGCAGCACGTTCGGCCGGGCGTCGTCGATGATACGCCGCAGCTCCCGCATGGCCGCCCGGATGTCCGCCTCGATCCCGTCCAGCTGCCCGGGCGTCACCGCCGGCTCCGCGCGCAGCCGCGCGATGGCGTGGAGGAGGCGCGTCAGGTCGGCGAGCACCTGGTCGTGCAGGTCCATGCCGATCCGCTGGCGCTCGCGCTCCAGCGCCTCCGTCAGCCGCAGCGCCCCGAGCCGCAGCCCCTCCTCGCGCGCCCGCGCCTCCGCCTCCACGATGGCGGAGGCCTTGGCCTCCTCCGCCTTGCCGATGGCGAAGCAATAGGGCGCCAGGAGGTCCGCCACGTGCTGGGCCGCCGTCACGTCCGCTCGACCGTAGACGTCGATCTGGTGGCTGGAGACGCTGAGCGCGCCGATCACCGCCCCGTGCACCCGCAGCGGCACGTGCAGCCGGCTCTTCAGGCGCGCCGCGAAGATCGGCTGGTCGTTGGCGCCCTCGAAATGGAAGCGCGGGTCCGACTGGGCGTCCGGCGTCACGATGTCGGCCACCTCGCCCCGCAGCAGCGAGCGGATCGGGCTGTTGCGCGTCGGATTGGCGGTCGGGCTGCCCCAGCTCGTGTGCAGCCCCACCTCGTAGGCGAGCAGGCTCTCGCCGTTCTTGGACAGGAGGCAGATGTCCATGTGGTCGAAGGCAAGGATCGCGCGCACCTCCCGCGACACCGCCAGGATGGCGGACTGGAAATCGAGCTGGCCGGCGAGGGCCTGGGAGATGCGGACGAGATGCTGGAGCATGGCGGCGTCGTCGAGCCTCGGAGGCGCGGTCGGGTCAGGCACGAGGCAATCTCCACTATGGGCCGGGCGCGCGCGTTTTGCCCGGCGTTCGATGCGCCATCGCGGCGGGGAGCCGCACCTCCGGATGCGGGTTCCCGCATGCGATCTGCGCGGCTCCGCCGACGCGCCGCGCGGATAGGCGGCGACGAAGCACAGGATCCACATTACCCTCTAAATCGATTGATACCGACCGTCTCTGACAAGGGGGGCGGCGGCTCGATCCGCCGCCCCCCTTCTCCAGAGACGGCCGGCGGCCGATCAATCCACCAGAAGCCGCCGGCAAGCGCGGCGAACCAGGGATGGAACCATGACACGCATCAGCTCCCTGCTGGCGGCGACCGCCGTCGGCATCGTCCTCTCGTCCGGTTTCGCCGTCGCCGACACCAAGGACAAGAGGATCGCCCTCTCCAACAACTACGCGGGCAACAGCTGGCGACAGGCCATGCTGAAGAGCTGGGACAAGGTGACCGGCCAGGCCGTCTCCGACGGCGCCGTCGCCGCCGCGGACGCCTTCACCACCGCCGAGAACCAGGCGACCGAGCAGGCCGCCCAGATCCAGAACCTGATCCTGCAGGGCTATGACGCGATCGTCGTCAACGCCGCCTCGCCGACCGCCCTCAACGGCGCCGTCAAGGAGGCCTGCGACGCCGGCATCATCGTCGTCTCCTTCGACGGCGTGGTGAACGAGCCCTGCGCCTGGCGGATCGCGGTGGACTTCAAGCAGATGGGCGCGGTTCAGCTCGACTATCTGGCCGAGCGCCTGCCCGACGGCGGCAATCTCCTGGAGATCCGCGGCCTCGCGGGCGTGTTCGTCGACGACGAGATCCACGCCGGCATCGAGCAGGGCGTCGCCAAGCATTCCAAGTTCAAGATCGTCGGCTCCGTCCACGGCGACTGGACCCAGGAGGTGGCCCAGAAGGCTGTCGCCGGCATCCTGCCGAGCCTGCCGGAGATCGCCGCCGTCGTCACCCAGGGCGGCGACGGCTACGGCGCCGCCGAGGCCTTCCGGGCCGCCGGCCGTCCGATCCCGCTCATCATCATGGGCAACCGCCAGGACGAGCTGCAGTGGTGGAAGGAGCAGAAGGACGCCAACGGCTACGAGACCATGTCGGTCTCCATCGCGCCGGGCGTCTCCACCCTCGCCTTCTGGGTCGCCCAGCAGATCCTCGACGGCAAGGACGTGCCGAAGGACCTGGTGGTGCCGTTCCTGAGGATCGACCAGGACACCCTGGAGGCTAATCTGGAGACCACCGAGAAGGGCGGCGTCGCCAACGTGGAATACACCCTGGAGGACGCCCAGAAGGTGATCGCCGGCATGTGACCGCGGCCGGCCGGGCCGCCGGGTTCCTCCCGCCCGGCGGCCCACCCTTCTCCCGCTCCGGCGCCGCCCGCGTCGGCGCGCCCGCCGGACCGTCCCTGGGCGGTCCGGCACGCGTCCAAGGGCGGACCGAGGGACGGCCCCAGATCCCGGCCCGGCTCCCCGGTCCATCATCCCGGCAGCACGAGCCCGGCCCCCAAGCCGCGCCCCCCAAGTCCCGGAGAGTGTTCCCCGTGTCGTCCTCCGCCATCGTCAGCCTCAAGGGCGTCGAGCGCAGCTTCGGGGCCGTGCGCGCCCTCGCCGGGGTGGACCTCGACGTCCGGGCCGGCGAATGCCTCGGGCTCGTCGGCCACAACGGCGCCGGCAAGTCCACCCTGATGCAGATCCTCGCCGGCACGCTTCCCGCCGGCGCCGGCGCGCTCGCCGTTCACGGGCGCGACCTCGCGTCCGCCTGGTCGGTGGCGGTCGCCCAGGCGAACGGCATCCGCTGCGTGTTCCAGGAGCTGTCGCTCTGCCCGAACCTCACGGTGGCGGAGAACGCCCGCATCCTCCATCCGTCGATCCGCGGCTTCGGCTGGCGGCGGCGGGCCGGCGCCCTCATCCGCCGCACGCTCGACGAGATCTTCCCCGGTCACGGCATCCGGCCGGGCGACGTGGTCGGCGACCTGCCGATCGGCCGCCGTCAGATGGTGGAGATCGCCCGCGCCCTCTCGCTCAGCGAGGGCCGGCTCGACCTCGTCATCCTCGACGAGCCCACCTCCTCCCTCGACAGCATGGTGTCGGCCCAGCTTCTCGCCTTCGTGCGCCGTTTCGTGGCGGGCGGCGGCGGCGTCATTCTCATCTCGCATCTTCTCGGCGAGATCCTCGGCACCGCCGACCGGGTCGTCGTCATGCGCGACGGCCGGGTGGTGGACGTCCGGGCCGCCTCCGCCCACACCCACGCCAGCCTCGTCGGCGCCATGGGCAATGTCGCCCGCGAGGCCGCCGAGGAGGGTCCCGCCGCCTCCCGGCGGGCGTCCGGCGCGCCCGCCGTGGACATCCGCCCGGACAGGCAGCGCGACGGCCGGCGCCTTTCCGTCCACCCGGGCGAGATCGTCGGCCTAGCCGGCCTCGCCGGGCACGGCCAGACCGCCACCTTGCGGGCGATCTTCCGGGCCGCCCGGGCCGGATCGCCGGCGGTGCGCGGCACCGTCGCCTTCGTGGCCGGCGACCGGCAGACCGACGGCGTCTTCCCGCTCTGGTCCATCGCCGAGAACGCCGTCGTCTCCTCCGCGCCCCGCCTCGCCCGGTTCGGCGTCACCAACCCGGCCGCCGAGGCGCGGCTCGCCGCCGAGTGGCGCCAGCGGATCGGCATCCGCACGCCGGACATGCGCAACCCCATCCTGTCCCTTTCCGGCGGCAACCAGCAGAAGGTCCTGTTCGCCCGCGCGCTCGCGTCCGAGGCCGACATCGTGCTGATGGACGATCCCATGCGCGGCGTCGACATCGGCACCAAGCAGGAGGTCTACGCCATCGTGAAGGCCGAGGCCGCGAAGGGCCGCAGCTTCGTCTGGTACACCACCGAGTTCGACGAGCTGCGCCACTGCGACCACGTCTACGTCTTCCGCTCCGGCGCCATCGTGGCCGACCTCGCCCGGTCCGACCTGACCGAGCAACGGGTGCTGCAGTCGTCCTTCGAGATGGAGGAGACGGCATGACCACGGCACCTCAGCACCACCCCGTCGTCGTCAGCGTCGCGGCACCTAAGCACCACCCCGTCGTCGTCAGCGTCGCCGCGCCTTTCCCACCCACGCCGTCATGGTCGGCGAAGGCCGACCACCCACGCATCGACTCCCGAGCGCTCGCCGCCACCCGGGCGCGTCCAGTGAACACCCCCCGGACGGATGCCTTTCCCCAATGCGTGGGTGGTCGGCCTGCGCCGACCATGACGGGGAGCGTCCGGCGCCCGCTCGACACGCCGCCCTCCCGCGTGACGGAAACCGCCGCCCCGCCCCCCACCTCCACACCGTCATGGTCGGCGAAGGCCGACCACCCACGCATCGATTCCCGAGCGCTCGCCGCACGGCGCGGAGCATGCCCATGAGCCCCCGCACCCTCCGCGCCCTCCTGCCGGCCCTGTCGCTCGCCGCGCTTCTGATCGCCATCGCGATCGTGCAGCCGCGCGCCATGAGCTACTTCGGCCTCAACCTCATGCTGAACCTCGCGCTGCCCATCGCCTTCGCCACCATGGCGCAGCTCTGCGTCATCACGGTCAACGACCTCGATCTCTCGATCGGCTCGTTCGTGTCCTTCTGCGCCTGCGTCGGCGCCACCTGGCTCGCCGAGAGCCCCGCCTTCGGCGTCCTCGTCCTCCTCGGCTGCATCCTGGTCTACGCGGCCGTCGGCGCCCTCATCCATCTCCGCAACCTGCCGTCGATCGTCGTCACCCTCGGCATGTCCTTCGTCTGGCTCGGCTGCTCGGTCCTCCTCCTGCCGACGCCCGGCGGCACCGCGCCGGACTGGCTGGTGTCGATCGTCAAGCTGAAGACGCCCGTCGTGCCCTTCGCCATCCTGGCGAGCGCGGTCCTCGCCCTCGCGGTCCACGGGGCCCTGATGGGCTCGGCCTACGGGGCGGTCCTGCGCGGATCGGGCGGCAACCCGCAGGCGATCGCGCGGGCCGGCTGGTCGCAGCTCACCGCCAAGGTGGCGCTCTACGCCCTCGCGGGCCTGTTCGGCGTCCTCGCCGGCCTCACCCTCGTGGGCATGACCACCTCGGCCGACGCCAACATCGCGCTCCGCTACACCCTCCTCTCCATCGCGGGCGTCATCCTCGGCGGCGGCGAGTTCGTCGGCGGCCGCGTGTCGCCCATCGGGGCGGTCCTCGGCGCGCTCACCCTGGCGCTCGCCGGCTCGCTCCTCTCCTTCCTCAGGATCTCGCCCGACTGGCAGATCGGCGCCCAAGGGGCCATCCTCATCGTGGTGCTGGCGCTCCGCGCCCTCGTGAACCGGGCGGAGGCGCGGGCCGCATGAACACGATCGCGGCCCCGCGCCGCTCTCCCCTGTCCCGGGTCGCCGCCCGGCCGTGGATCTGGTCCTTCCTCGGCGCGTTCGCCGTCTGGATCGCCACCATCGCGTTCACCGGCGGCCAGGGCGCCGGACAGATCCTCTCCGTCGCGCTCACCTTCTCGGCCTTCTTCGTGATCGTCGGCATCGGCCAGATGTTCGTCATCACCACCGGCCCCGGCAACGTGGACCTGTCGATCCCGGCCAACATCGCCCTCTCCGGCGCGCTCGCCATGATCCTGATGGACGGGTCCGACGCCATGATCCTGCCGGGCATCCTCGCCGCCGTCGGCTGCGGCGTGCTGATCGGGGCGTTCAACTACCTCCTGATCCGCACGCTCCAGATCCCACCGATCATCGCCACCCTGTCGGCGAGCTTCATCATCCAGTCGATCGCCATCGCGTACGGCCGCGGGCTGAAGATCAAGCCGCCGCCGCTCCTCTCCGGCCTCGTCCAGTCGCACGTCCTCGGCGTGCCGCTCCTCGCCCTCGTGGTGCTGGCGCTGGCGGTCGTGCTCGGCTTCGTGCTCCACCGCACGCTCTACGGCCGCGCCGTCACCGCCGTCGGCCAGAACCCCCGGGCGGCGGAGCTCGCCGGCATCTCGGTCGGCCGCACGCGCTTCGCCACCTACGTGCTCTCGGCCGCCCTCGCGGGCTTCTGCGGCGCGCTACTCGCCGCCTTCTCCGGCGGGGCGTCCCTCAACATGGGCGAGGAATATCTCCTCGCCTCCATCGCCGTGGTGGTGATCGGCGGCTCGTCCGTGTCGGGCGGCGACAGCAACGTGCCCGGCATCTGGGGCGCGTCGCTCTTCCTCTACCTGCTCGTCACCATGCTCAACACGTTCGGCGTCGGCGCCGGGGTGCGGCTGATCGCGACGGGCGTCATCATCATCGCAGTCATCACGCTCGCCGGCGGCAAGACGGCCGGCCGGCGCTAGGGGGGCACGTCCATGGGGTCCGATACGCTTTACGAGGTGCTGGACAGGCGGTTCCGCGACCTCGTCGTGCCGCACACGGAGGCGGACCTCCTCTTTTCCGGCTGCCGCTGGGCGGAGGGGCCGGTGTGGTTCGCCGACGGCCAGTTCCTCCTCTTCAACGACATCCCGAACCGGCGCACCCTGCGCTGGGTGCCGGACCTCGGCGTCTCGGTGTTCCGGGCCGACAGCAACTTCGCCAACGGCAACACCCGCGACCGGGAGGGGCGGCTCGTCACCTGCGAGCACGGCGGCCGGCGCGTCACCCGCACGGAGCACGACGGCTCGATCACCGTCATCGCCGACCGCTTCGAGGGCCGGCGGCTGAACGCGCCGAACGACGTGGTGGTCCGCTCCGACGGCACCATCTGGTTCACCGATCCCACCTACGGGATCATGTCCGACTACGAGGGCTTCAAGGCCGAACCGGAGCAGCCGACCCGCAACGTCTACCGGGTCGATCCGGCGACCGGCGACATCCGCGCCGTCGTGACCGACTTCCTGCAGCCGAACGGCCTCGCCTTCTCGCCCGACGAGAGCGTCCTCTTCGTCGCCGACAGCGGCGCCAGCCACGACCCGGACGCGCCCCGCCACATCCGCGCCTTCGACGTCGGCCCGGACGGCTCACTCTCCGGCGGCCGGGTCCACGCCGTGATCGACGCCGGCGTGCCGGACGGCTTCCGGGTCGACACGGCCGGCCATCTCTGGACGAGCGCCGGCGACGGCGTCCACTGCTTCTCGCCCGAGGGCGAGCTCCTCGGCAAGATCCGCCTGCCCGGCCCGGTCGCCAACGTCACCTTCGGCGGCCCGGCCCGCAACCGGCTGTTCGTCACCGCCAACAAGAACCTCTTCGCCGTCTACGTGGCCGCCACTGGGGCGCAGCGGCCCTGAGCCCGTCCGCGAGGGCCGCCCGGAGCGGACCTCGCGGACCTTCTCCCTTTCGAATTTGAGACTCCCGGTCATGGCGACCCCGCCCGCGGCAGTACAGCGCGCGGCCGAGGTCGGACACACTCGGCCTCAGGGGCGAGGTCGCAGCCGGAGGGCGCCGCCGGGAGGGGCATGGCGCCGCGACCGTCCCCTGAAAATCCGCCGCGAACGGCCGGCCGGCGGAGGTCTCAAGGGCCGTGAGGGAGGAACACCAGATGATGAGGACTTCGGTATCGGCTGCCGTGCTGCTCGCCAGCCTGCTCGCGTCGGGCTCGGCCATGGCCGAGACGATCAAGCTCGGCTTCCTGGCCACGCTGGAAGGGCCGCTCACGGCCCTCGGCGAGGACGGCAAGCGCGGCTTCGACATCGCCCTGAAGCAGCTCGGCAACAAGATGGCCGGCAAGGACGTGGAGGTGGTCTACGCCTCGTCCGACGCCACCCCGGACAGCGCGCTCCGGGCCGCGCGCAAGCTCGTCGAGCAGGACGGCGTCGACATCCTGATCGGCCCCCTCTCCGGCGACGAGGGCATCGCCCTCAAGGAATATTCCAAGTCCCATCCGGACAAGACGTTCGTCAACGGCGTCGCCAGCGCCATGGAGGCGACCGTCGTCGACCCGTCGCCCAACTTCTTCCGCTTCAACGAGGACGCCGCCCAGTGGATGGCCGGCGTCGGCGAGTATGTCTACAAGGAGAAGGGCTACCGCCGGATCGCCACCCTGGCGGAGGACTATTCCTTCCCCTACACCCAGGTCTACGGCATCGTCATGGGCTTCTGCCGCTCCGGCGGCGAGGTGGTGGACCGCCAGTGGGTGCCGCTCGGCACCAAGGACTTCTCCTCCGTCATCGCCAACCTGCCGGACGACGTGGACGCCATCTTCGTCGGCCTCGGCGGCGCCGACGCGGTCAACTTCCTCACCCAGTACCAGCAGGCCGGCGGCGACGCCAAGCTGATCGGCGGCACCATCCTGGTCGACCAGACGGTCCTCTCCTCCAAGGGCGAGGCCAAGCAGGCCCTCATCGGCACCCCGACCGGCGGCCCGCAGGCCGACGACTGGAACGACCCGAAGTGGCAGGAATGGGTGAAGCTCTATCAGGACAGCTATCCCGCCGAGGCCCGCTTCCCGACCCCGTCCCTGTCGGCCACCGCCTACTACGTCAACGTCATGGCGGTGAACCAGGCCCTGGAGGCCGTCGGCGGCGATCTCTCGGACGGCCAGGCCAAGTTCCGCGAGGCCCTCGCCAAGGTCGAGGTCGCGGCCCCGAACGGCAAGATCACCCTCGACGAGAACCGCCAGGCGATCGGCTCCACCTTCATCACCGAGGTGGTGGAGGGGCCGGAGGGCAACCTCATCAACAAGATGGTCAGCGTCGTCCACGGCGTGCGCCAGGGCGGCGGCATGTCGATCGACAAGCTGAAGGAGATCGGCATGCCCTCCCGCGACACGCCGGAGTGCAAGACGGAGTATTGAGCCGAAACGATCAACGGGGGGCGAAGCAGAGACGGCCGCGGTTTCGCAACCGCGGCCGTCTTCTATTGCAGTGCAATGAACCTTGCAAAGTCCTGCGGAAGATGAAGTAATCGGGAAAACCGGCGCTGAAGACCGGAACGGGAGGCTCGGTCATGAACAAGGCGTTGTCCGTGACGCACGGGCGGTTCGGTCGCGTCAATCTCTATGATCTCGATCGCGGATACGTCACCCACGCCCATCGTGAAGCGCAGATCGTCTTCCACATCCGCGGCCAGCCGGCCCCGCTCACCATCTCCAAGGCCCCCGTCACCCTGTGCCCCGACCACGGCGTCGCCTGCAACGCCTGGGAACCGCACGACTACGCCCCGCCCGCGCGGTTCGAGGGCCAGCGGTCGCTCACCCTCTATATCGACACCGCCTGGTGGGAGGCGTTCGGCGGCCCGTCGGTCGGCCCGCTCCACTTCGGCCGCCGG
Source organism: Chthonobacter rhizosphaerae (assembly GCF_013839525.1). Classification (GTDB taxonomy): domain Bacteria; phylum Pseudomonadota; class Alphaproteobacteria; order Rhizobiales; family Pleomorphomonadaceae; genus Chthonobacter; species Chthonobacter rhizosphaerae. The sequence continues at coordinate 53,969 of NZ_JACDIS010000005.1, read as the reverse complement.
CATGTGGTCCAGACCAACACCATCGAGCGCGCCATCGACCGGCTGCTCGCCTCCATGGCCGACGCGAAGTCGCCGCTCCTCTTCGAGGGCCTGGTGTTCGAGCTCGTCGGCCTCGTCGCCGAGCAGACCAACGCGCGCATCGGCGCCGTCCCCGCCGGCCGCCCGGTCGCGTTCGACTTCCGCGTCCGCAAGGCGATCAAGCTCCTGTCCGAGCACCGGGGCAGCGACATGGACCTGGAGTTCGTCGCCCGCGCGTCCGGCATGTCGCGCCCGAACTTCTACCGCCTGTTCCGCGACCAGACCGGCATGACGCCGAAGCTCTACTACAACATCCTGCGCATGGAGCGCGCGCTCCAGGAACTCTGCGGCACCGGCAAGCCGATCACCGAGATCGGCCTCGACCTCGGCTTCGCGTCCCAATCGTCCTTTTCGCGCTTCTTCGCGCTCAACTCCGGCATCTCCCCGTCCGACTACAGGAACGCGCTCCAGATCCTCCACTGAGGCCGGCCCGGCGGGCCGGCGTCGCGGCCGGCTCCGGCGGTTCGGCCCCGCATCCGCGGGAGCCACGAATTGAGACGTCTGGGTATGCGGACGCGGGAGCCGCCCGACTACACTCATTCCGACCAGACGACAGCCGTCGCCGCCTCCGGGCGGTTCGGTCGGACGAACCCGAGGAAACCGGTTCATGGCGCGTGGGAGGCCGCAGACTGAGACACGCCCCGGGGGCGTTCTCCGGCCGGGAGGTGGTCCGTGAGCCGATCCCTGGCCGGCTGGCGGATCGCCCTCGTGGCGCTCGCCGTGGTGCTGTTCGCCTGGCTGGTGCTGGCGCCCTGGCCCCAGGGGTTCGAGGCGGTGTTCGGCCGCAAGAAGGTCTTCCTCAACGCCGTCCTCAACGGCATCACCCTCGGCGGCCTCTATTTCCTGGTGGCGAGCGGCTTCACGCTCATCTTCGGGCTGATGCGCAACGTCAACCTCGCCCACGGCAGCCTCTATCTCGTCGGCGGCTACGTGGCCTACGAGACCGTGGAGGCCACCGGCTCCTGGCTCCTCTCCTTCGTGGCCGCCTTCCTGGTCACGGCCTTCCTCGGCCTCCTCCTGCAGTGGTTCATCTTCCGCCGCATGGAGGGCCAGGACCTCCGCCAGACCCTGGTGACCATCGGCATCTCCATCGTGGCCGCCGACGTGATGCTCTGGCTCTGGGGCGGCGGCTTCTACCAGATCGCCGCGCCCGCCGCCCTCGGCGGCGCCACCCAGCTGCCGCTGATCTCCTCGGTGAAGTCCAACGGCGACACCGTCTGGCTCACCTATCCGATCGTCCGCCTTGTCATCTTCGCCGCCTCGGTGGTGCTCGGCGTCGCCATGTGGCTGGTCCTCAACCGCACGCGGCTCGGCATGATGGTGCGCGCCGGCGTCGACGACCGCGACATGCTCTCCGCCATCGCGGTCCGGGTGCCGATCCTCTTCATGCTGGTGTTCGCCTTCGGGGCCGGCCTCGCCGGCGTGGCGGGCGTCGTCGGCGGCACCTTCCAGTCGCTCGCGCCCGGCGAGGACAGCCGCTTCCTCCTCGTCTCGCTCATCGTGGTCATCGTCGGCGGCATGGGGTCGATCCCCGGCGCGGCCCTCGGGGCGCTCATCATCGGCCTCGCCGAACAGCTCGGCTCGGTCTACGCGCCCACCTACGCGGTGGCGCTCACCTTCCTGATCATGGTGGCGGTGCTGGCCTTCCGGCCGCAGGGCCTGATGGGGCGCGCATGACCGACATCCCCGTCCCCGCGCCCGCCGCCGCCGCCGCGCCCTCCGCCTCCGGCCTGCCGGCGTGGCTGTCCGCCGTCCACCCGGCCTGGTGGATCCTCGGCTTCCTCCTCCTGTTCATGCCCGCCATGGCGGGCGACTTCGTGCTCGTGCAGATCTTCGGCTGGAGCTTCATCCTCGGCATGATCGCGCTCAGCCTGATGTTCCTCGGCGGCTACGGCGGCATGGTCTCGCTCGCCCAGATGACCATCGCGGCGCTCGCCGGCTACATGGCCGCCGTGTTCGGCACCTCGTCCGTGGCCGAGATCAGCCTCGGCCTGCCGTGGTGGATCGCCGTGCCCATCGCGCTGTCGATCGCCACCCTCTTCGGCGTCGTCGTCGGGGCGCTCGCCGTGCGCACGGCCGGCATCTACACCATCATGATCACGCTCGCGATCTCGGCGGCCTTCTTCTACTTCGCGCTCCAGAACTACGAGATCTTCAACGGCCAGCGGGGGTTCAACGGCATCCGGGCGCCGGTCGCCTTCGGCGTCGACTGGCGCGCGCCCGTCCCCTTCTACTACCTGACCCTCGCCCTCGCGGCCGCGAGCTATCTCTTCGTCGTCTATGTCGGCCGGGCGCCCTTCGGCCTCGCCCTCCAGGGCATCCGCGACAACGCCCGCCGCATGGCGGCGATCGGCTACAACGTCACCGCCCACCGCATCGCCGCCTACGCGGTGGCGAGCTTCATCGCGGGCGTCGCCGGCATCCTGCTTACCTGGCAGAACGGCCAGATCTCGCCCGGCACCGCCGGCATTCCGGCCGTCATCGACATCCTGGTGATCGCGGTGGTCGGCGGCCTCGGCCACCCGATCGGCCCCTTCCTCGGCGCCCTCCTCTACGCGCTCCTGCGCACCTTCGCGCTCGACGTCTTCTCCGCTTTCGGGTTCGAGAGCACCCGGTTCAACCTCCTGGTCGGCGTCGCCTTCCTGGTCGTCGTGCTCGCCTCGCCGGACGGCCTCGTCGGTCTCTGGCGGCGCTGGCGCGACCGGCGCCGGCCCGCCGCCAAGCCGTCCGGAGGGCATCGCTGATGTCGTCCGTCGCCGAACGCCTGTCCGCCACCGGCACCGCCAACGCCCTGGAGCTGCGCGGCATCACGCGCCTGTTCGGCGCGCTCGCGGCCCTCACGGACGTCACCATCTCGGTCCGCCCCGGCGAGCGGCGGGCGGTGCTCGGGTCGAACGGCGCCGGCAAGACCACGCTCTTCAACTGCATCACCGGCGACTTCCTGCCCACCTCCGGCACCATCCGGTTCTTCGGCGAGGACATCACAAGCTTTCCGCCGCACGAGCGGATCCGCCGGGGCCTGCGCCGCACCTACCAGATTTCGCTCCTTTTCAAGGGCCTCACGGTCGTCGACAACGTCTACCTCGCCTGCCGGGGCGTCTCGCGGGGCCGCTTCTCGCTCCTGCGCCCCCGGCGCGGCGACGCGATCCGGGCCGCCGCCGAGAGCCTCGTGGAGGCGGTCCATCTCACCGGCGTCCGCGACCGGCTCGTCGGCGAGCTCGCCTACGGTCAGCAGCGCCAGCTGGAGATCGCCCTCGCGCTCGCCGGCGCGCCGCGCTTCGTCCTCTTCGACGAGCCGGCCGCCGGCCTCTCGCCGACGGAGCGGTCCGAACTGGTGGAGATCCTCACCGCCCTCCCCAGGCACATCGGCTACGTCATCATCGAGCACGACATGGACGTGGCGCTCCGCGTGGTGGAGAGCGTCACGATGATGCACAACGGCCGGATCTTCAAAGAGGGCGCGCCCCAGGAGATCGAGGACGACCCGGAGGTCCAGGACCTCTACCTCGGAGGCGGCCATGGCTGACGCAGCCCGCCCCGGCACGCCCGTCCTGGAGATCCGCGGCCTCAACGTCTTCTACGGCGCCGCCCAGGCCCTCCACGGCGTCGACCTGACGCTTCCGGCCGGCACCCTCTCGGTCGTCGGCCGCAACGGCATGGGCAAGACCACCCTCTGCCGCACCATCGTGGGCCTCCAGCGCGCCGCCTCCGGCTCCATCCGCTTCCTCGGCCGCGACATCGCCGGCATGGACCCGGCCGCCATCGCGCGCCTCGGCATCGGCTACGTGCCCCAGGGCCGGCGCCTGTGGCCGTCGCTCACCGTCGACGAGCACCTGCGCCTCACCCAGGCGAACCGGCGCGGCGCCTGGTCGGTGGAGCGCGTCTACGACACCTTCCCCCGGCTCGGCGAGCGCAAGTCCAACCGGGGCAACCAGCTCTCCGGCGGCGAGCAGCAGATGCTCGCCATCTCGCGCGCGCTCCTCCTCGACCCCAAGCTCCTCGTCATGGACGAGCCGACGGAAGGCCTCGCGCCGGTGATCGTCGCCCACGTGGAGGACCTTCTCACCGGGCTCGCCGAGACGGGCGGCCTGTCGGTCCTCATCATCGAGCAGAACATCGGCGTCGCCACCGCCGTCGCCGACAGCGTCGCCATCATGATCAACGGCCGGGTCAACCGCACCATGCCGTCCGCCGCCCTGTCGGCAGACCGGGAGCTGCAGCAGCGCCTCCTCGGCGTCGGCCGCCCGGGCGCCGCGCCGGAGACCGCGGACGACGCGTCCGTTTTCACCGGCGTGCCCGCCGCCGCGCCGACGTCCCGGCCGAAGGGCCCCGTCCGCGTCTGGGTCTCCAACCCCACCATCCCCACCCGCTGGTCCCAGCCCGTGCCGGTCGCCCGCATCGAGGCCGCCGCCCGCACGGTCACGCCCGTGGAGGCGCGCCCGGGCGTGCCGGCCGCCGGGGTCGAGCTCCACGCCCTGTCGCCCGCCGGCGAGCCGGTCGTGCTCGTCGTCGGCACCCTCGACACCAAGGCCGAGGAGCTGCGCTTCCTGGTCGACATCCTGCGCGGCCACGGCCATCGCACCCGCCTCGTGGACCTGTCCACCTGCGGACGGCCGTCCTCGGCGGACGTGCCGCCCCACCAGGTCGCCGCCTATCACCGCCGGGGCGCCGCCGGCGTCTTCACCGGCGACAGGGCCACCGCCGTCCCCGCCATGGCGGACGCCTTCGAGGCCTGGATCCGGCGCCAGGCCGGCATCGCCGGCGTCCTCGCGGCGGGCGGCGCCTGCGGCGCCCGCATGGTGGCGCCGGCGCTCCGCACCCTGCCGGTCGGGGTGCCCAAGCTCATCGTCTCCACGGTGGCGTCCGGCGACGTCGCCGCCTATGTCGGCCCGGCCGACATCATGATGCTGCCCTCCGTCACCGACGTCGCCGGCCTCAACGCGGTCTCCCGCCAGGTGCTCGCCAACGCCGCCGAGGCGGTCGCCGGCATGGTGTCGGCGCGCGCGGAGGCCCTCAAGGCCGCGCGCCGGGGCCGCGCCGGCCGGCCGGACCTGCCGGCGGTCGGCATCACGGTCTCGCCCGCCACCGCCGCCGTCGCCGAGGCGGTGACGGGCCTCCTGCGCGCCGAGTTCGACTGCCTCGCCTTCCCGGCCCCGGCCGGGGCCCGCGCCCTGGAGAAGCTCGCCGACGGCGGCCAGCTCGCCGGCGTCGTCGACCTCGCCCTCGGCGACCTCGCCGCGCACCTCGTCGCGGGCGCCGCCGGCGCGGAGGACCGCCTCGGCGCCCTCGTGCGCGCCCGCGTCCCCGCCGTGATCGCGCCCGGCGGCCTCGACGTCCTCGCCTTCGGCCCGCCCGAGACCGTGCCGGCCCACCTCGCCGGCCGCCGGACGCTGGCCCACGGGCCCGCCGTCACCCTCGTCCGCCTCGGCCCCGCCGAGGCCGCCGAGATCGGCCGGGCCCTCGCCGATCGCCTCAACCGGTGCGACGGCCCGGTGCGCCTCCTCTGGCCGGAGGCGGGCCTGTCGCCGGAGGGCCGTCCCGGCGGCCCGCTCGCCGACCCGGCCGCCGACGCGGCGCTCGTTCAGGCTCTGGAGGCCGGCCTTCGCCAGACCGCGAACCGCCGCCTGCAGCGCCTGCCCCATTTCATCGACGACCCGGCCTTCGCCGCCGCCGTCGCGACGGCCGTGCGCGGCCTTCAGGGCGGGCGCGGCCGGCCCCGCCGGGCGGCGCCGCCATGACGCGCGCCGATCGTCCAACGCTCGCAAGAACGGCCCGCGGGGAGGCGGCGCCGGCAGGGAGAGGTCCATGACGGGTCAAATGATCGGAGCGCTGATCCTCTGGCTGATCATCGCCGTGGTGGTCGTCGCCATCGTGGTCTGGCTGGTGAACTGGCTCTACCACCGCTCCTCCAAGGAGGTGGCCTTCGTGCGCACCGGCTTCTTCGGCGAGCGGGTCGTCATCGACGGCGGCGCGTTCGTGCTGCCCTTCGTGCACGAGATCACGCCGGTGAACATGAACGTGCTGCAGATGGCGGTGGTGCGGGCCCGGGAGGACGCGCTCATCACCAAGGACCGCATGCGCGTCGACATCGAGGCCGACTTCTACGTCCGCGTCGCCGCCGTCCGGGAGGCCGTGTCCATCGCCGCCTCCACCCTCGGCCGCCGCACCCTGGAGCCGGAGCGGCTGCACGCGCTCCTGTCCGGCAAGTTCGTCTCGGCGCTCCGCTCCGTCGCCTCCGAGATGACCATGGAGGAGATGCACGAGCAGCGCGGCGACTATGTGCGCCGGGTCAAGGAGGCGGCCGCCTCCGCCCTGGCGCAGAACGGCCTGGAGCTGGAATCCGTCGCCATCACGGACCTCGACCAGACCGACCTCCAGTACTTCAACCCGTCCAACCGGTTCGACGCGGAAGGCCTCACCCGGCTGATTCAGGAGATCGAGGAGCGGCGCAAGCTGCGCAACGACATCGAGCAGGACTCCATGATCCGCATCCGCACCCGCAACCTGGAGGCCGAGAAGCAGGCGCTCCAGATCGAGCGGGAGAGCGAGGCCGCGCGCCTCGACCAGGAGCAGGACGTGGAGATCCGCCGCGCCCAGCAGCGCGCCGACCTCGCCCGCGAGCGGGCGCTGCGCGACACCGAGGCGGAGCGCGCCCAGATCGCCGCCCGGGAGGAGATCGAGAAGACCCGCATCGCCAACGAGCACGCGATCGCCCAGGCCCGCATCGCCGCCGACCGGGAGCTCCGCGCCCGCGAGATCGACCGCGAGCAGGCGGTCGCCGCCGCCGAGATCGCCGCCCGCGAGGCCACCGAGAAGGCCCGCATCGCCCAGGAGCAGGCGCTCACCGCCGCCCGCATCGCCGTCGAGGAGGAGACCCGCCGGCGCGAGATCGAGCGCGCCCGCGCCCTGGAGGAGGCCGAGATCGCCGCCCGCGAGGCGACCGAGAAGGCCCGCATCACCCAGGAGCAGGCCGTCACCACCGCCCGCATCGCCGTCGAGGAGGAGACCCGCCGGCGCGAGATCGAGCGCACCCGCACCGTGGAGGCGGCCGAGATCGCCGCCCGCGAGGCGACCGAGCGCGCCCGCATCGCCCAGGAGCAGGCGGTCGCCGCCGCCCGCATCGCCAACGAGGAGGAGATCCGCCGCCGCGAGATCGCCCGCAATCTCGCCGTCGAGGAGGCCGACATCGCCGCCCGCGAGACCACCGAGCGCCAGCGCATCGCCCAGGAGACCGCCCTCACGGCCGAACGCATCGCCGCCGACCGGACCGCCCGCGACCTGGAGATCGGCCGCAACCGCGCCATCGAGGAGGCGGAGATCGCCGCCCGCGGCGCCGTGGAGGCCGCCCGCATCGGCCAGGAGCGCACCGTCGCGGCCGAGCGCATCGCCGCCGACCTCGCGGTGGAGCGCGAGCGCGTCGCCGCCGAGGAGGCCCGCGAGGTGCTCGGCATCGGGCTGAAGCGCAGCCTGGAGCTCGCCGAGGAGGACCGCGTCATCCGCGTCGCCGCCAAGCGCGTCGAGCGGACCGAGGCGGACCGGCAGGTCCGCGAGGCGGAGATCGTCGCCCGCGAGGCCATCGAGAAGGTGGAGGTCGCCCGCGACCAGTCGGTCGAGGCCGCCCGGCTGGAGCGCCGCCGCAGCCTGGAACAGCTGGAGATCGCCCGCGACCAGGCGCTCCAGGAGGCCCAGATCGCCGCCCGCGAGGATGTGGAGCGCGCCCGCCTCGCCGCCGAGCGCGGCCTCGACGAGGCCCGCGTCCACCGCGACCGCGACCTGAAGCGGCTGGAGATCGAGCGCGAGAAGGCGATCGAGGCCGCCTTCATGGAGAAGGCCATCGTCCTCTACGAGGCGTCCTTGCGCGAATCCGCCGCCAAGGAGGCGGCCGAGATCGCCCGCGCCCGCGCGGCGGAGGCGGAGGAGCGCGTCGCCACCGTGCGCGACACGGAAGCCGCCGCCCGGCGCAAGAAGGTGGAGGTCCTCCTCGCCGAGATGGCCGCCGAGGAGACCCGCATCGCCGCCGAGGCCCAGCGCATCCGCGCCGCCGTGGAGGCGGAGGCCCAGCGCCTCCTCTACGAGACGGAGAACAGCCTCACCCAGGAGGCCCGCCTCGGCATGTTCCGGCGCAAGCTCCTCGACAAGGTCGAGGGCATCGTCCGCGAGAGCGTCAAGCCCATGGAGAAGATCTCCGGCATCAACATCCTGCAGGTGGACGGGCTCACCGGCGGCGCCGCCGCCGGGGCGGCGCGCACGCCCACGGACGACGTCATCGACAGCGCGCTGCGCTACCGCATGCAGGCGCCCCTCATCGACGGCATCCTGAAGGAGATCGGCATCGAGGGCGGCAGCCTCGCCAAGATGGGCGGCCTCATCCGCGAGGCGAGCGATCTCCAGCGCGTCGCCAAGGAAGCCGCTCCCCGGATCGAGAAGCAGGAAAAGGCCTGATCCCATGCCGCGCGTCTACGTCTCCACCGTCGTCGCGGCGCCGCCCGCCCGGGTCTGGGCCCGTGTCCGCGACTTCAACGGCCTGCCGTCCTGGCACCCGGCCATCGCGGAATCCCGCATCGAGGACGGCGAGCCCGCCGACCGCATCGGCTGCGTGCGCGACTTCCGCCTGCGCAACGGCGAGCGGGTGCGCGAGAAGCTCCTCGGCCTGTCCGACTTCGAGCTCTTCGTCACCTATTCGATCCTGGACTCCGCCCTGCCGGTCACCGACTACGTGGCGACGCTCCGCCTCACGCCCGTCACCGACGGCGACCGCACCTTCATCGAGTGGACCGCCGAGTTCGGCTGCGCGCCCGAGCGGGAGGCCGACCTGATGGCGACGTTCGGCGGCGGCATCTTCCAGGGCGGCCTCGACAGCCTGAAACGGCACTTCGGAGGCTGACGCGTCATGCCGAAGGTCGCCCGCTCCACCATCCTGTCCGCGCCGGTCGACCGCGCCTGGGCGGTGCTGCGCGATTTCAACGGCCACGACCGCTGGCAGCCCCTGGTGGCGGCGAGCGTCATCGAGCGCGGCCAGCCGGCCGACCGGGTCGGCGCCGTCCGCCGCCTGCGTCTCGCCGACGGGACGGAGCTCCGCGAGCAGCTGATCGCCCTTTCGGACCTGGAGCAGACCGCCTCCTGGTGCCTTCTCGACACCCCCATCCCGCTCTTCAACTGCGTCGCCCACGTCCGCCTCCTGCCCGTCACCGACGGCGACCGCAGCTTCTGGTCCTTCGAGATGCGCTTCGACACGCGCCCGGGCGAGGAGGCGGCGATGATCCGCCTCGTCGGCGACGACATCATCGGCGCCGGTTTCCAGGCGCTCCAGACCACGCTGTCCACTCCGGCCTAGAGGTTCCGACGCCCCCATGCCGATCACGGTCAAGACCACGGCGACCTTTGCGGAGGCGGCCGACCTCGTCGCCGGCAACCGCGCCGCCCGCTTCCTCGGCGGCGGCACGCTCCTGATGCGCGACGTCAACGAGGGCTCCGTCGCGTTCGAGACCCTCGTGCGCACCACCGAGCCGGCGCGCGCCATCCGCACCGCCGGCTCGCGCATCGAGATCGGCGCCGCCGTCACCATCGCGCAGATCCAGGCGGAGCGGGACCTCGCCTTCCTGCACGGCGCCGCCCGCCTCATCGGCGGCCCCGCCGTGCGCGCCGCCGGCACCGTCGGCGGCAACCTCTTCGCGCCGTCGCCCTACGGCGATCTCGCCACCGCGCTGCTCGCCCTCGACGGCGTCGCCACCCTCCAGCAGGGCGCCAGCCGGCGCGAGATGCCGCTCGGCGACCTGTTCGCCCAGCGCGGCCGCGACCTTCGCGGCGTGGTCGTGTCGGTCAGCATCCTCCGGCCGGAGAGCGCCGACGCCTTCCGCTTCCGCAAGGTGTCGCGCGTCAAGCCGAAGGGCGCGGCGGTCCTCACCATCGCGGCCCACCTGCCCACCTCCGGCGGGCGGATCGGCAAGGCCCGCGTCGCCTACGGGGCGATGGCGCCGACGCCGATCCGCGCCCGCGCGGTCGAACGCGCCCTGGAAGGCCGCAGCCTCGACCGGGACGGCGTCGCCGCCGCCCTCGCCGCCGCCGCGGAGGGGACCGACCCGGCCGACGACGCCATCGCGAGCGCCTGGTACCGGCGCGAGGTGGCGCCCGTCTACCTCCGCCGCCTCCTCCTCAACGAACCGGACTGAGCCGGATCCCGCCCCATGAAGACACCCGTCCAGTTCCGGTTGAACGACCAGCCCGTCGCCGTCTTCGTCGACGGCGGCGACAACCTTCTCACCGCCCTTCGCGACGGCGTCGGCGACGTGACGCCGAAGTTCGGCTGCGGCCAGGGCGCCTGCGGCGCCTGCACGGTGATCGTGGAAGGCGAGCCGCGCCTCGCCTGCATCACCCTCGCGGAGGCCTGCGAGGGCGCCCGGGTGGAAACGCTCGCCGGCCTGAGGCGCGGGCCGGACCTCCACCCGCTGCAGTCCGCCTTCATGGAGCATTTCGCCGCCCAGTGCGGCTTCTGCACCCCGGGCATGATCATGGCCGCGAAGGCCCTTCTCGACCGCAATCCCCGGCCGTCCCGGGAGGAGGTGGTGGAGGCCATCGCCGGCAACATCTGCCGCTGCACCGGCTACGAGCCGATCATCGAGGCCATCCTCGCCGCCGCCGCCTCGGCGCGGCGCTACTGAGGGCGCGCACCATGCTGGAATTCCGCAAGGACTATTTCGCCGACGAGCGCCGCGACGACCTCGACGTCATCGGCAAGGGCGTGCAGCGCCAGGACATGCTCGGCCACGTCACCGGCACCACGACCTTCTTCGACGATCACAAGATGGCCGGCATGGGCCACCTGAAGGTGCTGCGCAGCCCGCACCACCACGCCCGCATCCGCCATATCGACGTGTCCCAGGCCGAGCGGTCGCCCGGCGTGCGGCGGGTGATCCGGGGCGCGGACGTGCCGCGCAACCTCAACACGCTCCTCGGCCTGATCGGCTTCGGCAAGGACGACGAGCCGTCGCTCGCCACCACCAAGGTGCGCTATCGCGGCGAACCGATCGTCGCCGTGGTGGCGGACAGCGAACGCCTCGCCCACGAGGCCCTCGCCAGGGTCCGGGTCGACTACGACCCGCTTCCCGCCGTGTTCGACGTGGAGGAGGCCCTGAAGCCCGGCGCGCCGACGGTCAACGACGTCTACCCCGGCAACGCCTTCGAGTACCACGACCGCTTCGACCACCAGCGCGTCCGCTTCGGCGACGTGGAGGCCGGCTTCCGCTCCGCCGACCACGTGCTGGAGCAGCGCTACCAGATGTCGCCCATCGAGCAGGCCCCGACCGAGACCAACGGGTCGATCGCCGCGCCGGAGACCAACGGCCGCTTCGTCGTCTACACGCCGACCCAGGGCCTCTTCTTCTCGCTCGACACCTGCGCCAAGATCCTCGACGTGGAGTCCAACGCGCTCCACTTCGTCGGCGGCACCGCCGGCGGCGGCTTCGGCGGCAAGGTGGACAGCCTCACCGAGCCGCTCGCCATCCTGGGCGCCATGCTGACCGGCCGTCCCGTGCGCTACGTGCTCGGCCGCGAGGAGGAGATGCAGTTCGGCGGCCCCCGGTCGGGCGAACGCATCGTCATCAAGGACGGCCTGATGCGCGACGGCCGCATCGTCGCCCGCAAGGTCACGGTCTGGTTCGACAGCGGCGCCTACACCCGGCTCACCAGCTACGGGGCGGTGAAATGCGCCGCCCACGTGCCCGGCCCCTACACCATCCCGGCCGTCCACGGCGACTTCTACTGCGTCTTCACCAACCGCACGCCGGCCACCGCCATGCGGGGCTTCGGCGTCACGGGCGTCGATTTCGCGCTCGAATGCCAGATGGACAAGCTCGCGGCCCTCGCCGGCATGGACCCGATGGAGTTCCGCATCCTCAACGCCTACCGGGACGGCGACATGAAGGCCCACCGGCGCGAGGCCAAGAACACCGCCCTCGTCGAATGCGTCCAGGTCGCCGCCGAGAAGGCCCGTTGGCCGATCCGGGAGGAGTTCCGGCGCGCCTCCAGCCGCACCGGCGGCGGCGGCGAGCGCGCCCGCATCCCGCCGACGCCGAAGGACACGAGCCCGCCGAAGCGCACCGCCGGCGGCTCGACCTACACGCCGTCCGTCGCCCCGCCGCCCGCCTCGTCATGGGACCGCCCGGCCGCGTCCCCGCCGGCGACGCCCTTCCAGGAGCGGTTCGCCATGCCGCCCCCGCCCCCTGCGCCGATGCCCCGGCCGGCCTCGTCCCAGCCGCCCGCGCCGCCGCCGCCCGAGCCGGCCGACCGCCGCGAGCCGCCCCCGCCGGCCGCGCCGGGCCCCGGCACCACCCGCTTCTCCTCCGTCTTCGGCACCAGGAGGCGCTGACATGTCCAGGCACCGCGGCCGAGGCATGGCCTCGATCAACTACCCCATCGGCATGAACCTCGGCGGAGACCCGAGCCAGGCGCTCGTCCACTCCAACCCGTCCGGCAAGTTCACCGTCGCGCTCTCGTCCATCGACCTCGGCCAGGGCATGAAGCAGGTGACGCGCCAGATCTGCGCCGAAACCCTCGGCATCCCGATCGAGGACGTCTTCGTGGACACCGCCGACAGCGACACCGGCCCGCACTGCATGGGCTCGTTCGCCTCCCGGGGCACCCACCGGGCCGGCAACGCGGTGCTCGCCGCCGCCAGGGAGGCACGCGGCGTGCTCCTGGAGGCCGCCGCCGAGGAGTTGGAGGTGGATCCGGGCGATCTGGAGACCGACGGCCGCGGCACCATCCGGGTCCGCGGCGCGCCGGGCAAGTCCATCACCGTCAAGGAGGCCGCCCAGGCCGGCCAGTTCAAGCAGGGCCGCACCATCGCGGGCCGGGGCATCTTCCTGGTGCCGCTGTCGCCGGTCGATCCGGAGACCGGCGAGATGTCGCCCGCCACCTGCTACGCCCACGCCGCCATGGTGGCGGAGGTGGAGGTCGACGACGAGACCGGCGTCGTCACCGTCGTCCGCCTCGACAGCGCCTACGAGCTCGGCCGCGCCCTCAACCCGCGCATGGTGGAGCAGCAGCTGGTCGGCGGCGCCTGGATGGGCGTCAGCCACGCGCTTTACGAGACGCCGGAGCCCTACTATCCGGACCCGAAGGCCGGCGGCCGCGACTTCGTCGAATACCTGATGCCCGGCCCCGGCGACATCGCGCCCCACGACATCGCCGTCCTGGAGCGCCCCGCGCCGGACGGCCCCTACGGCGGCAAGGGCCCCGGCGAGATGTGCGCCAACCCGGTCATCCCGGCCGTCGCCAACGCCATCTTCGACGCGGTCGGCGTCCGCATGGACACGCTGCCGATCACGCCGGAGAAGGTGCTCCGGGCCCTGAAGGCCCAGGGCGGCGCCCGGCCGCAGCACCGCGCGGGCCGGTGACGCCATGGCGATGCGCCGGGAAATCGTCGGGATCGACGGGCCGGAGGCGCTGGAGCGCGCGCTCCGCGCCGCCTACTACGTCGCCGACGACCGCCTCGCCACCGCCGCCTACCTCGCCCTCGCGCTCGGCAAGCCGCTGCTCCTGGAGGGCGCGCCCGGCGTCGGCAAGACGGAGGCCGCCAAGGCGATCTCCGGCATTCTCGGCCGCGGCCTCATCCGCCTCCAGTGCTACGAGGGCATCGACGCGTCGGCGGCCCTCTACGAGTGGAACTATCCCCGCCAGATGCTCGCCATCCGCCAGGCCGGCGACAAGCCGGTCGACGTCTGGAAGGACGAGTTCCTGATCGAGCGCCCCATGCTGGCCGCCCTCCGGGCGCCCGAACACCTCGTCCTCCTCATCGACGAGATCGACCGTGCCGACCACGAGTTCGAGGCCTTCCTTCTGGAATTCCTCTCCGACTTCACGATCTCCATCCCGGAGCGCGGCACCCTCAAGGCCTACGAGCGGCCGGTGGTCATCCTCACCTCCAACCGCACGCGCGAGCTCCACGAGGCGCTCCGCCGCCGCTGCGTCTACCACTGGATCGACTATCCGGATCCGGCCCGCGAGGCCGAGATCGTCATGCTGCGCGCCCCCGGCATCGCCGAGGCGACCGCCAGGGCCGTGGTCGCCGCCGTGGCGCGCCTGCGCCGCGAGCCGCTGGTCAAGCCGCCCGGCGTCGCCGAGACGGTCGACTGGGCCGAGGCCGCCACGCTCCTCGCCGAGCGCGGCTCCCCCTGGCCCGTCGCCTTCCGGCGCGCCATCGGGGTCGCCCTCAAGGACGAGGAGGACCTCGCCTACATCGCCCCGCGGCTCGACCAGATCCTGGCGGAGGCGGTCGGATGACCGCCCTTCCCCGCCCGCTCCGCCCCTTCCTCCGCTTCCCGCGGGTCCTCCGGGACAACGCCTTTCCGGTCGCGCCCGAGCAGGTCACCGGCTTCCTCGCCGCCGTCGATCTCCTCGGCCCCCGCTCCGTCGCCGACGTGCGCGCCGCCGCCCACGCGCTCCTCGCCCCGCCGCCGGAGCGCCGCGCCGCCTTCGACGCCCTCTTCGACGCCGTCTTCCTCGGCGAGGCCGCCGACCGTCCGGCCGACGCCGAGGCGGACGACGAGCTGCGCGTCCAGGACGACGAGGACGACGGCCTCCTCCACCCGGACAGCGGCGAGGAGAACCCCTCCGGCGAGGCCGCCACCGCCGCCGAGGTCCTGTCCCGCCGCCGCTTCGCCGGCGAGACCGAGGCGGACAGCCTGCGCCGCCTCGCCCGCGCCGCCCCGGCCGCCCTGCCGCGCCGGCGCGGCTACCGCCGCCGGGCCGCCCGCCGGGGCGGCCTGCCGGACCTTCGCCGCACCCTCCGCCAGGCGGCCCGCACGGACGGCGAGGCGCCGCGCCTCTTCGCCCGCCGCCGGCGCAAGCGCCAGCGGCCCGTCCTCGTCCTCATCGACGTGTCCGGCTCCATGAAGGCCCGCACGGAGGCGCACCTGCGCTTCGCCCACGCGCTCGCCCGCGCGGTGGACCGGATCGAGGTCTTCACCTTCGGCACCCGCCTCACCCGCCTCACCCGGGCCATGCGCCTGCGGAACGCCGACCAGGCCCTGGTCGCCGCCGCCGCCATCGTGTCCGACTGGGACGGCGGCACGCGCATCGGCGACGCCCTGCGGGCCTTCCTGGCCGTCCCGCGCTTCGCCGGCTTCGCCCGGGGCGCCGTCACCCTCGTGCTCTCCGACGGCCTGGAGCGCGGCGATCCCGCCGCCATGGTGGACGCGGTCACGCGCCTGTCGCGGCGGGCCTGGTCCATCTCCTGGCTGACGCCGCTGGCCGCCGATCCCGGCTACCGGCCCGAGACCCGCGCCCTCAAGGCCGTCCTGCCGCTCGTCGACACCCTCGCCGACGGCTCCTCCACCGAGCGGCTCTGCGCCCACGTCCTTTCGCTAGCCCGGAGCGCCGCATGACCGTCGTCGACGCCCACCACCACGTCTGGCGGCAGGCGGACCTGCCCTGGCTCCTCGGCCCCATGCAGCCGCGCATCTTCGGCCCCTACGAGCCGATCCGCCGCGACTACCCGATGGCCGAGTATCTCGCCGACATCGCCGGCCTCGGCATCGGCAAGTCGGTCTACGTCCAGGCCAACTGGGCGAAGGACCGGTTCGAGGACGAAGCCGCCTGGGTCTCCTCCGTCGCCGCCGAGACCGGCTGGCCCCACGCCATCGTGGCCTACGCGGACATGACCGTCCCGGACGCGCGGCCTGCGCTCGACCGCCTCGCCCGCCATCCGCTCGTCCGCGGCGTGCGCATGCAGCTCCACTGGCACGAGAACCCGCAATACCGCTTCGCCGCCGGCCCGGATCTCGCCCGCGACCCGGTCGTCCAGGCCAACGTCGCCCGCCTCGCCGACTACGGCTGGAGCTTCGATCTCCAGGTCTTCGCCCCCCAGATGGCCGGCGCCGCCGACCTCGCCGACGCCTGCCCGGACGTGCCCTTCGTCCTGCAGCACGCCGGCATGCTGGAGGACCTGTCGGAGGCCGGCCGCGCCGCGTGGCGGGGCGGCATGGCCCTCCTCGCCGCCCGGCCGAACGTCGCCGCCAAGCTCTCCGCCTTCGGCACCTTCGTGCACCGGGTCGACCCGGACCTCGTCGCCTTCATCACCCGCGAGACCGTCGCGCTGTTCGGCCCGGACCGCTGCCTGTTCGGCACCAACTTCCCCATCGAGAGGCTCTGGACCGACGCCGGCACGCTCCTCCGCGCCCATCAGGACGCCACCGCCCACCTGCCGGAGGAGGCGCGCGCGATGATCTTCGCCGGCACCGCGACCCGCCTCTATCGCCTGGAGTGACCATCCGGGCGGCCGACGACCTGCAGAGACCGACCAAGACGAAGCGACCGTCACGAAACGAGCGACAAGAACACCGGTGGAGGGAGCCATGGTCCATATCGCGTTGAGCCGTGCCTTCGAAGACCTACTCGACGTTTCCCGGGACGCGCAGCGGATCGTCTCCGGCTGCCGGTTCACCGAGGGCCCGGTCTGGCACCCGGTGGAGAATTTCCTCCTCTTCTCCGACATGCCGGGCGACGTGCGCCGCCGCTGGGACGAGCGGGGCGGCACGCGCGAGGTCATGCGCCCGTCCAACAAGTGCAACGGCATGACCTACGACGCCGAACTCGACCTCATCGTCTGCGAGCACGCCACCTCGCGCCTCGTCCGCGAGCGCCGGGACGGCCGGCGCGAGGTCCTCGCCTCCCACTTCGAGGGCCGGGAGCTGAACAGCCCGAACGACGTCTGCGTCCACTCCTCCGGCGCCATCTACTTCAGCGACCCGTGGTACGGCCGCATGCCGGGCTTCGGGGTGGAGCGCCCGCGCGCGCTCGGCTTCCAGGGCGTCTACCGGGTGGCCCCCGGCCGCGGCCCGGACCTCCTGGTCGACCGCGCCCTCTTCGGCCAGCCGAACGGCCTCTGCTTCTCGCCCGACGAGAGCCGCCTCTACGTCAACGACACCGAGCAGGCGCTCATCCGCGTGTTCGACGTCCGCCCCGACGGCACGCTCTCCGCCGGCCGCATCTTCGCCGACGGCCTCAGGTCCGACGCGGAGGGCGGCGTGCCCGACGGCATGAAGTGCGACCGGGACGGCAACGTCTGGTGCACCGCGCCCGGCGGCGTCTGGGTCTTCGCGCCGGACGGCGCCCTCCTCGGCAAGGTCCGCGTGCCGGAGGTCGTCGGCAACCTCCATTGGGGCGGGCCGGACTTCTCCATCCTCTATCTCTGCGCCTCCACGTCGGTCTATCGTCTCCCGACCAGAACCCGCGGAAGGACGGAACCTTTCATGGCAGCCAGCACGCCCCCCGCCCCGCTCTCCGCCGACGCGTCGAGCGGCATGCGCCTCGATCCCCACCGCACGGCGCTGATCATCCAGGACATGCAGAACGACGTGGTGATCGAGGGCGGCGCATTCGCGGCCTCCGGCTCGCCCGACCACTGCCGCCAGCAGAACGCCGTCGCCAACATCCGCAGGCTCGCCGACGCGGCCCGCCGGGCCGGAGTCATGGTCGTCCACGTCTGGTTCGTGGTCGACCAGGGCGCCCCCGGCCTCACCCTCAACGCGCCCCTGTTCGAGGGCGTGATCGACACCAACGCCCTCGTCCGCGGCACCTGGGGCGCCGCGCCCGTCGCCGGGCTGGAGCCCCAACCGGGCGATTTCGTGGTGGAGAAGATGCGCATGTCGGCGTTCGAGGGCACCATCCTGGAGACCATCCTCAAGGCCGGCAACCGCGACGTCCTCATCTCCACCGGCGCCTGGACCAACATGTCGGTGGAGCACACCGCCCGCACCGGCGCCGACAAGGGCTATTTCGTCGTGGTGCCGGAGGACTGCTGCTCCACCATGAACGCCGACTGGCACCGGGCCTCGATCGACTACGCCCTCCAGAACGTCGCCGTCGTCACCAAGGCCGACGAGGTGATCGCCGCCCTCTGACGCCGCCGTCCGACGCCGGCCGTCCGCCACGCGCCGGCCACCCGCCCGCCGGGAGCCGGACCTGACCGGCCCCGTCCGGCGACACCCGCCGCCCCTTCACGCCGGCCGTGCCCGTCCCGGCCGTCGCATCTGCCGAACCCGCGAGAGTGCAAGCCATGCCGAGACAGACCACCCAGCACGATTTCACCGGCCGCGTCGCGGTGGTCACCGGCGGCGCCCAGGGCATCGGCCTCGCGGCCGCGCGCCGTCTCGCCGGCTCCGGCGCCCGGGTGGCCATATGGGATCTGGACGAGCCCGAGATGGCGCGCGCCAGGGACGCCCTCGGCGGCGACACCCTCGCGGTCCGCTGCGACCAGGCCCGCTGGGAGGACGTCGAGGCCGCCGCCAAGGCCACCGAGGCGGCCTTCGGGCGCGTCGACATCCTGGTCAACAACGCCGGCATCGCCGGCCCCGCCGCGCCCCTCGCCGCCTACGACCTCGCCGCCTGGCGGCAGGTGATCGACATCGACCTTCACGGCGTGTTCCACTGCTGCCGCGCCGTGGTGCCCGGCATGGTGGCCCGCAACTACGGCCGCATCGTCAACGTGTCGTCCGTCGCCGGCAAGGAGGGCAACCCGAACGCCGCCGCCTATTCGGCCGCCAAGGCCGGCGTGCTCGCGCTCACCAAGTCCCTCGGCAAGGAACTCGCCGCCTACGACATCGCCGTCAACGCCCTCACGCCCTCCCCGGCGAAGACCCGCATCCTCGACCAGCTCACCCCGGAACAGGTGTCCTACATGCTCGGCAAGGTGCCGCGCGGCCGCTTCGTCGAGGTCGACGAAGCGGCCGCCATGATCGCCTTCATGGCTTCCGACGAGAACAGCTTCACCACCGGCGCCACCTTCGACCTCTCCGGCGGCCGCACCACCTACTGAGCGCACGGCCCTCAGGCCCCGCGACCGCGACCCATCACGACGCACCAGACCCGCCCCAGACCGATCGCACTCCCGCCCGAACCACCGTCCGTCACGGTCTGCATGAAGCGGACCATGACGACGTGACGGAACCACCACGCGCCAACCACCATCCCGCCCGAACCACCATCCGTCATGGTCTGCTTCACGCAGACCACCCACGCATTCCACCACCCGCCTCCGCCGGCCGAAATGCGTGACTGGTCCGCCTGAAGCGACCCATCACGACGCACCGGAACCGCCCAACACCACCACGCGCCTGTCCCGCCCCGCCCGATCGCGGCTCTTCCCCCCACGAGGTCCATTCCACACCACCCCCACATGCCCTACCTTCGATCCCACCAGCGAGGGAGGGTCGGGCATGGCCGGGAAACTCAGGTCCAGCAACATCGTCGAAGGCGTGGCGCGGTCCCCCAACCGGGCCATGTACTACGCGCTCGGCTATCAGCAGGCCGACTTCCAGAAGCCGATGATCGGCATCGCCAACGGGCATTCCACCATCACGCCCTGCAACGCCGGCCTCCAGCCGCTCGCCGACGCGGCGGTCGAGGCCGTCCGGGCGGCCGGCGGCAACCCGCAGGTGTTCGGCACGCCCACCATCTCCGACGGCATGGCCATGGGGACGGAGGGGATGAAATACTCCCTCGTCTCCCGCGAGGTGATCGCCGACTGCATCGAGACCTGCGTCCAGGGCCAGTGGATGGACGGCGTGCTCGTGCTCGGCGGCTGCGACAAGAACATGCCCGGCGGCATGATCGGCATCGCCCGCTGCAACGTCCCGGCGGTCTACGTCTATGGCGGCACCATCCTGCCGGGTCGCTGGAAGGGCGAGGACCTGTCCATCGTGTCGGCCTTCGAGGCGGTCGGCTCCTTCATGGCCGGCAGGATGAGCCGGGAGGATTTCGAGGGCATCGAGCGCAACGCCTGCCCGTCCACCGGCTCCTGCGGCGGCATGTACACCGCCAACACCATGAGCTCGTCCTTCGAGGCGCTCGGCCTCTCGCTGCTCGGCTCGTCCACCATGGCGAACCCGGATCCGGACATCCGCGGCGGCGCCGCGCGGGCCGCCGAGGTGCTCGTCGCGGCGGTCCGGGCCGAGATCCGCCCGCGCGACATCATCACCCGCCGGTCGATCGAGAACGCGGTCGCCCTCATCATGGCGACCGGCGGCTCCACCAACGCGGTCCTCCACTATCTCGCCATCGCGCGCGCCGCCGAGGTGGAGTGGACGCTCGACGACTTCGAGCGCATGCGCCGCAAGGTGCCGGTGCTCTGCGACCTCCGCCCGTCCGGCCGCTACATGGCGGTGGACCTCCACCGGGCCGGCGGCATCCCGCAGGTGCTGCGGCTCCTTCTCGACGCCGGCCACCTCCACGGCGACTGCCTCACCGTCACCGGCCGCACCCTCGGCGAGGAACTCGCCGCCGTCCCCGCCGCCCCTGACCCCGGCCAGGACGTCATCCGCCCGGTGGACCGCCCGATCTACGCGGAGGGCCACCTCGCCATCCTGAAGGGCAACCTGGCGGAGGACGGCGCGGTCGCCAAGATCTCCGGGCTGAAGAACCCGGTGATCACCGGCCCCGCCCGCGTCTTCGACGACGAGCAGTCCGCCATGGACGCCATCCTGTCCGACCGGATCCGCCCCGGCGACGTGCTCGTCCTGCGCTACCTGGGGCCGCGGGGCGGCCCAGGCATGCCGGAGATGCTGAGCCCCACCTCCGCCATCATCGGCCGCGGCCTCGGCGAGAGCGTCGGCCTCATCACGGACGGGCGCTTCTCCGGCGGCACCTGGGGCATGGTGGTCGGCCACGTATCCCCGGAGGCGGTCGACGGCGGCACGATCGCGCTCGTCGAGGAGGGCGACGCGATCACCATCGACGCCCACCAGCTCCTCCTCCACCTCCACGTGGACGACGCCGAGCTCGCCCGCCGGCGGAGCGCCTGGACCCGGCCCGCGCCCCGCTACACCGGCGGCGTCCTCGGCAAGTTCGCACGGCTCGCCCGCCCGGCGAGCGAGGGCGCCGGAACCGGCTGACGCCCCCCTGGGGCCTGCGGCCGGTCCCGGTCCTAACGCATGTGAGTGCCGTCCCCTCCGCGTTTCGCCAAGGATCGCCTCCTGGTGATCGGAGGGGCGGCCCATCATGACGGCGCGGATCGTTTCCATCGTCCTCGGCGGACTGCGGTATTCCGCAAGCTACACCCGGGTCGGCGACCGGATCGACCTGACCACTGGCCTCGCCAGGATCAGCCGGCCGATCGGCGACGACACGGAGGAGAAGGCCGCCGAGAAGGCGCTCCTGCAGCTTCTCGTCGACCACCCGAACACGCCCGGCGTCCCCGTCGCGCTGCCGACCGCGCCCGAGTGACCCCGAGTGACCCCGGCCGGGCCCGCGGCGACCCCTGGAGCATCGTCCGAACAGGCTGCACGACGTGATCGATGAGCGAACGCTCCAGGCGGTCGAGACGGAGCGGCTTGTTGCCGGCCCGACGAGTCCGTCAGGTTGGGAAGCGCTCTATCGGTCGCCCGGCTCGTCGATGTCGGCGGCGCTCAGGCCCAGCGCGTCGGCGCGGCTGCGGCCGGAGGCCGTGATCCGGAGCTTGTTGCTCACGTAGTCCGCGTAGCCGAGGCCGGTCAGTTCCTCCACCAGCGCGCGGTTGCGGCTGTTCAGCTGCCCCAGATAGTTCAGCGCCAGGAGCGCGATCCGGGCGGGGCGCGACATGGACGGCGTCGTCATCGCGGCACTCCGTCCGGCCCGCCGGACGACGGCCGCAGCCCCGCGTAGCGGCCGCCCTGACGCTCCGGCGTCGGCGTCGCCACGGCGGCCTCGATGGTGCGGACCAGCTGGGCGTTCGTGTAGGGCTTCATGAGGATCCGGACGCCGTCCCGGCCGTGACGGGCCGCCGCCTCGGAATCGCCGGTGATCACCACCAGCACGTGGTGGGTGCTCGTCACATCCGAGGGCCGGATGTCCGTGCGCAGCAGGATCGACAGGTCGCTCACCACCAGGTCCGGCTGGAGGTCCGCGATCGCCGTCACCGCCTCTATGCCGTTCGTCGTCACCACGGTCACGTCGCAGCCGAACTCGGCCGCGAGGAGATCGTGGAGATCGAGCGCGATGACGTGATTGTCCTCCACCACGACCGCGCGGCGGATCCGGCCGGTCTCGACGGCCGTCGTCCGACGCGGGAGACGTGCCGTCCAGCATCCATGGTCGGGACTGTGATGCATGCCGTGTCCGTTTCTTCGAAAGCGGGGCGAGGCCGGGCCAGCCACCGCAACTCCGCCGTTCGTGCCATGGCCGGCGCACCCGTGCCGCAACATGTGTTAACGGCGCGGTCCGGTCAGCCGGGCCGTTCGGATCCGAACTCCAGGAAGGCGCGGTAGACGACGCGGCCGGACTCGTCCCGCACGTCGAGCGAGAGCCGGCGGTGGCCGCCGTTCGGCAGCGCTTCCAGGGCGAGCGAGGCCAGCGTCTTGGCGCCGATCGCCTGCGCCTCCTCGAGCGTCCGGAAATGGACGCCCTCGTCGTCCGTCACGGCCCCGTCGCCGTCGTCGATGTCGAAGAAGTAGCGCATCACCGGGTCTCCGGCGGGGCGTGTCGGTCCCGCCCCTTGAACGACGCCGCGTGACGGTGCGCGGACACCTTGGTCGGGCCGGGGCGGATCACGCCGCCGGCCGGTTTTCCTTCACGTGCAGATAGGTAGCGTCGAAATCCGCCACGGCGACCAGCCGGTCCCAGTCGGGCACGGTGAGCCAGCCCTGGTCCAGCACGATGTGCCCGTCCGAGCGCAGCGCCTGCAGCACGCGGTTCACGTGAACGGCGGTCATGCCGAGCGCGTCGGCCAGTTCCGTCTGGGTGATCGGAAACGCGCAGCGGTCCTCCTCCACCAGGCCCACCGCCCGCTTGCGGGCCACCAGTTCGCAGAACAGGTGGGCCATGCGGCTGTAGCCTTCCCGCTGCCCGATGCTCGTCATCCAGGCCCGGAAGATGGCCGCGTCCACCAGGGTGCTCCGCCAGAGCGCCGCCGCGATCCGCGGAAAGCGCGTGCAGACGTCCCGGAGCACGGCGTGCTGGACGAAGCCGAGCGTGCACGGCGTCAGGGTGGAGAGGCTGTTGTCCATCTCCTCCAGAAGCAGGCTCTGAAGGTCGGGCGTGTCGCCCATGATGCCGAACGAGACGATCTGCCGCCGGCCCTTGGACGTGGACACGTACGTGGCCGTCATGCCTTCCAGGATGATGCAGGACCGGGACGGGCTGTCGCCCACCCGCACCACGTCCTGGTCGGCGCGCAGGGTCGCCACCTGCATGGGCATGGACAGGATGGCGGCCTTTTCGTCGTCCGCCAGAGCGAAGATGCTCTCCAGCTTCTGGACGAGCGGATGGGCGTCGAAGACATGGGAAGGGGCCACAGCGCTGCTCCCAATTACGGCGGGAGCACATCGAGCGCGTCTCTCAGCCACCGGCGCCGCGTTCGCCATGCCGATGATAGGCAAGTTATACACCAAAGATTACGATCCACCACTAACATATGTTTGGCTTGGCATCCTGCCGGGCCGGACCGCCCGGCGCCCGCCCCGAAAACGAAGCCGGGCTCCAAGGCCCGGCTTCTCGCCTTCGCGTCGTGGCCGAAGGTCGTCTCAGTGGCCGCGGCCCGGTCCCGTGGTCTTGCCGGTGTCGCCCACCCGGGCGCCATGGCTGCGGCCGACGTTCTCGGTCCACGTGCCCTCCTTGCCGAGCCGGGTGTCCGTGTAGCCCATCTGGGCCCCGTGGACGCCATTGTCATGGGCCTCGGTGTGCTCCGGCGTGGTGGTCTGCGGCCCGGCCGCCTCTTTCATCTTAAGGGCCTTCTCCATGTTGGCGACCATGGGCTTGTCCCGATGCTTGGCGATGAAGTTCTTGATGCCCTGGAACATGATCTGGTCCCTTCTCAGCGTCCGCCGTGGCCGCGGTTCTGGTGGTCGTTCTCGACGCCCTTGTTGGCTTGCTCCTGGCCCTGCTGCCTGGGGCCGCCGCCGGCGCCGTCACCGCCGCCGTTGTGCGAACTGATGCTGTTGTTGCGCCGGTCCGCGCCGGACCGGTCGATCTGGCCGCCTTCGGTGTCGCCCTGGTGGCCCTGAGCGGACGGATTGTGGTCCTGCTCGCCGGTCGCCTGGCCGGTCGGCACGTGACCCTTCATCTTCTCGCTGCGATTGTTGTGGTTCCGCGTCGTCATGTGGCCTCCGCGTCATGCTTGCCATCCCCATTAAAACGCTCGTCGGACTCATGGTTCCCGATCGCCGGAGAAGCCCCCTTCTGCAGAACCGTTTATGTCGGACAAATTGACCGCAAGAGCTTCGCGACAAAGCCACGACACGCCGTCCCTCGCGCGGTCACCCCGTCCTCGGTGAACACCCGTCCTGGACCGGCCCGCCGACCGGTCCGGACGGCGCTCCGGGCGCCGGCGCACGCCCGCGGTCTCGCCGACTCCCCCGCCCGACGACAATCCCACATGCGCCGTTCGCCACACGCTCCCGCCAATCGGCGGAAATCCGCCATGTCCGGCCGGCTGTCCGCCGCCGCCGATCCCGACATCCGCCACGACACACCCACGTGTGGAGCGGGGATGATTAGGGTCTCTTATGGGGTTGTTCCCCGGGCGTGGCCGATCCGGCCCGGCCCGGCGCCCTCGCCATGATCTTCAGAATACCATGGCGCTCGCTGGCGGAGACTTCCGCCGGGCGCACGAATACTCTGCCGCGCTCCCGCCCGTGATGCTCCGCTCCGTCCACCGGAAAGGCCCGCCGCCGCCCCCGAAGCCCCTTGACGTGCAGGGCTCATACTGAAAAGCTGGCAGATGTCAGACCAATTTCAGCGGCGATCAGAGCGGGCAGCCAAGCTCGCCGGCCGGGTCGGCGGGCAGAGGGAGGGGGGTATCATGGCCGATGGACATGCCGCGTTGGCGCCCCTGCCCCGGCCCGATCGGGCGGCTTCGGTGATGAAGGCGGTGGCCGATTTCGTCCATCGGGCCGGGCTGAAGCCCGGCGACAAGCTGCCCACGGAGCGGGAGCTCTGCGCCGCCCTCGACGTCGGCCGGTCGACGGTCCGCGAGGTCATCCGCCAGCTCCAGGCCCTTGGAATCGTGGAGTCCCGCAAGGGCAGCGGCACCTATCTCCTGCGCATGGTGTCGGCCGGCACCGTCCACGTGCCGCTCACCTTCGACACCACCCATCTGCGCGACGTCCTCCTCCAGACCCTCGACGTCCGCCGCGGCGTGGAGGCCGAAGCCAGCGTCATCGCGGCCCGCCGACGGACGCCGGAGGATCTTCGGGTCATCGAGGAGAAGCTCGACGAGATGGAGCGGGTGCACCTGGAGAAGGGCACCGCCGGCCGCGAGGACCTCGCCTTCCACCTTGCGATCTACGACGCCACCCACAACCCGTTGTTCCGCCAGCTTCTCGAGCAGATGCGCGAAGCGTTCGAGCGGTTCTGGGACAAGCCCTTCGACCGGCCGGACTTCGCCCGCCGGTCCTTTCCGTTCCACCGCCAGCTGTTCGACGCCATCCGCGACGGCGACGAGGCGGCGGCGCGGGCCACAACCATCGCCATCCTCGACATCGTGGAAGAGGACATCAAGGACATGTCTCGATGACCCCGGACGATCCCTTCGACCTCGCCCGGCTGACCGTCGCCCATGACGAGGCGCACGCCTTCGACGCGGTGGTGCCGCCGATCGTGCAGACCTCGCTGTTCACCTTCTCGTCCTATGCCGAGATGGAGGAGACCTATCGCGGCCTGAAGGTCCGCCCGACCTACACCCGCGGCCTGAACCCGACCGTGCGCCTGTTCGAGGAGATGATCGCGCGCCTGGAAGGCGCCGAGGATGCCATTGGTTTTGCGAGCGGAATGGCCGGCATCTCGTCCACCGTGCTGACCTTCCTGAAGCCCGGCGACCGCATGGTCTGCGTGAAGCACTGCTACCCGGACGCCTATCGGCTGTTCCAGACGCTGCTCGCTGGGCTCGGCATCCAGGTCGACTACGTGGACGGCCTCGACGAGGCGGCGGTCGCGGACGCCCTGTCCGGCGCGAAGCTCCTCTACCTGGAGAGCCCGACCAGCTGGACCATGGAGGCCCATGACGTGGGCGCGCTCGCGGCGCTCGCCAGGCGTCACGGCGTTCTCACCGTGATCGACAATTCCTGGGCGACGCCGGTCTTCCAGCGCCCGCTGTCGCTCGGCGTCGACATCGTGCTGCACTCCGCGTCCAAGTACATCGGCGGCCATTCCGACGTGGTCGCCGGCGTCGTCGCCGGGTCGGCGGACCTGATCCGGCGGATCCGCCAGACGACCTATCCCTATCTCGGCGGCAAGCTCTCGCCGTTCGACGCCTGGCTGCTGATCCGGGGCCTCAGGACCCTGCCGATCCGCATGAAGGCGCACGAGGCGGACGCGCTCGCGGTCGCCCGCTGGCTGCGCGAGCAGCCGCTGGTGGAGGCGGTCCTGCATCCCGGCCTCGCCAACGGGCTCCCGCCGGGGCTCGTTGGAACGTCGGGCCTTTTCAGCTTCCGGTTCCGCGACGGCGTCGACATTCCGGCCTTCGCGGACGCGCTCGCCCTGTTCAAGCTCGGCGTCAGCTGGGGTGGCCACGAGAGCCTCGTGGTCCCGGCCGAGGTCGTGCGCAAGCAGGCGGCCGGCCCCAATTCGGCGATCGACTTCGGCGTCGACGCCCGGGTCGTCCGCCTTCACGTCGGCCTGGAGGGCGCCGACGCCCTCGTCGCCGATCTCGCCGCGGCGATCGAGGTCGCCTCGGCTGGAGCGTCTTCCGACCTGACGGGGACGTCAGGGCGATGAGACATCGCTCCGGAACGACCAGTGTGGAGCCTTCGCTCGAAGACGGCTCCAGGACCTGACCCTCACAAAAAGCATCCAAAGGGACGGAAGGGGACACGCAATGATCAAGTCGCTGATCGCCGCATCCGTGGCGGCCGTGCTGATGACCGGCACGGCGCTCGCGGACACCACGCTGAAGCTCGTCGAAGTCATTACCAGCCCGGAGCGCACCGAGACGCTTCGCGGCATCGTGAAGACCTTCGAGGAAGCCAACCCGGGCACCACGGTCGAGATCATCTCGCTGCCCTGGAACGAGGCGTTCGAGAAGTTCGCCACCATGTACTCGGCCGGGGAGATCCCCGACGTCATGGAGATGCCCGACACCTGGCTCGCCCTCTACGGCAACAACGGCGCGCTGGAGGACCTGGAGCCCTACCTGAAGGACTGGGAGCACACCGCGGACCTGTCCGACCGGGCGCTGGAGTTCGGCCGCCAGGTGGGTGGCAAGACCTACATGCTGCCCTACGGCTTCTATCTCCGGGCCATGTTCTACAACAAGAAGCTTCTCCAGGAGGCAGGTGTCGCCGAGCCGCCGAAGACGCTCGACGAGTTCATGGAGGCGTCCAAGAAGGTTTCGGCGCTGCCGGGCAAGTATGGCTACTGTCTTCGTGGCGGACCGGGCGGCCTCAACGGCTGGATGATGTTCGGCGCCTCGATGGCCGGCAGCGACCAGCTGTTCAAGGAGGACGGAACCTCCACCTTCGCCGATCCGGGCTGGGTAAACGGCCTGAAATACTTGGTTGATCTTTACAGGAACGGCTACGCCCCCAAGGACAGCGTCAACTGGGGCTTCAACGATATCGTCGCCGGCTTCTATTCCGGCACCTGCGCCTTCCTGGACCAGGACCCGGACGCGCTGATCGCCATCGCCGAACGGATGAACCCGGACGACTACGGCGTCACCACGATGCCCAAGGGCCCGGACGGAAAAACGTTTCCGACCATAGGCTTCGCCGGCTGGTCGATGCTCGCCAACTCGGCCGAGAAGGACCTCGCCTGGAAGCTGATCGCGACCCTCGAGGGTCCGGAAGGCAACATCGCCTGGAACAAGCGCACCGGCGCCCTGCCGGCCCTGACCTCCGCGTCCAAGGACCCGCACTTCGCGACGCCGCAGTTCGAAGGCTGGTTCAAGGAGCTGGCGGACCCGGACGCGAAGCCGCTCTCCATGCCGACGTACTTGGAAGAGTTCGCCTACTTCAAGGACAGCCTCGTCATCAAGACGAGCCAGCAGGCTCTTCTCGGCGAAATCACGCCCGAAGATCTCGCCCGGCAGTGGGCGGACTACATGACCGCCGCCCAGCAGAAGTGGCTCGCCAACAAGAAGTGAGCGGATGCTTGCGCCAACCCTTCCCCCTGCTCGCAGGGGGAAGGACGACGCGTCCGCGCTCATGGCCGCGCGGCCGATCCTTCCCCTCAGGGGAAGGTGGCCCGAAGGGCCGGAAGGGGTCGTCTTCCTCTCCCTGCCAAATCGGTCCGCGTGAACATGGCCCCGGCCGACGAAAAGAAACACGACCCCTTCCGCCTGGCTTCGCTCGGCACCTTTCCTTGAGGGAAGGATCGATCAAGTCACTGGCAAACGGACCGATTTCATGACCGCCTTCGTGGCCTCGCGCCGACGCCCCTTCCTGCAACGCCTCGCCGACGCCAGCGAGCCGTGGCTCTACACGGCGCCCGCGCTGATCCTGATCGTGGCGGTCATGCTGGTGCCGCTGGTGCTCGGCGTGTCCTACGCCTTCCGGGACATCAAGCTCCTGAACCCGTTCGGCGGCGGGTTCGTCGGGCTGAAGCATTTCGAGGCCCTGGCGACAGACCAGGCGTTCCGCACCGCGCTCGTGAATACTTTGTGGTGGACGGGCGCGTCGGTGCTGATTCAGTTCGTCTTCGGCCTCATCCTGGCTCTCCTCCTGAACCAGCCGTTCCGCGGCCGCGCGATCGCGCAGGCGCTCTGCTTCCTGCCCTGGGCGGTGCCGAGCTTCCTCACCGGCCTTGATTGGGCTTGGCTGTTCAACCCGGTGATCGGCCCGCTGCCGCACTGGTTCGTCGCCCTCGGGCTGATGGAGACGCCGCAGAGCATCCTGTCCGACCCGGATCTCGCCATGTGGGGCCCGATCGCCGCCAACGTCTGGTGGGGCATCCCGTTCTTCGCCATCACGCTGCTCGCGGCCCTGCAGGCGATCCCCAAGGACCTCTACGAGGCCGCCGCCATCGACGGCGCCGGGCCGATCGAGCGCTTCCGCTCGATCACCCTGCCCTTCCTCGCCCCGACCATCGCGATCACGATCCTCCTCAGGACCGTATGGATCTCCAACTTCGCCGATCTCATCGTGGTGATGACCAACGGCGGCCCGGCGGACCGCACCCAGATCGTGGCGAGCTACATCTTCACGACGGCCTTCCGGCGGCTCGACTTCGGCTACGCCTCGGCGATCGCCCTCGTCCTCCTCGTCCTGCTGCTCGCCTATTCCATGCTGATCGTGCTGCTGCGGCAGTCGTTGCTGAAGCGAGGCTGATCCCCGCATGCGCCGCAATCCCGTCCTCACCGTCCTCCACCGCCTTGCGATCGGCCTCTACATCGCCTTCGCGCTATTCCCGCTCTATTGGTTGCTGAAGGTGAGCGTGACGCCCAACGACCTCCTCTATTCGGAGGGCGTGCGCCTGTGGCCGTCCCGCACGAGCTTCGAGCACTACGCCTTCGTGATCGCCAACAGCGAGTTCCCGCGCTTCTTCCTCAACAGCTTCATCGTCTCCGGGTCCACCGCCGTGATCGTCACCATCGTGGCCGCGGTCGCCGGCTACGCCCTGTCGCGCTTCGCCTTCCGGGGCAAGTATTGGATCACGGCGCTGATGCTTTTGACGCAAATGTTTCCGCTTGTGATGTTGATCGCGCCGATGTTCAAGATCCTGTCGCCGCTCGGCCTCACCAATAGCCTGACCGGACTGATCGTCGTCTACACGGCCTTCAACGTGCCGTTCGCGACCTTCCTGATGCAGTCCTTCTTCGACGGCATTCCGCGCGACCTGGAGGAGGCCGCCATGATCGACGGCGCAACCCGCTTCGTCGCCTTCCGGCAGATCATTTTGCCGCTGACGCTGCCCGGCATCGCGGCGACGCTCGGCTTCGTGTTCACCGCCGCCTGGAGCGAACTCCTGTTCGCCCTGATGCTGATCTCCGGCAACGCGGCGGCGACCTTCCCGGTGGGGCTCCTCTCCTTCGTGTCCAAGTTCTCGGTGGACTTCGGGCAGATGATGGCCGCCGGCATCCTGGCGCTCATCCCCGCCGCCCTCTTCTTCCTCTTGATCCAGCGCTATCTCGTGCAGGGCCTGACGGCCGGCGCGGTGAAGGGCTGAGGAGACCCCGCATGGCCGCCATCGACATCAAGTCCGCCCGCAAGGCCTACGGAGCCGTGAACGTGCTCCACGGCGTCGATCTGGCGATCGGCGACGGCGAGTTCGTCGTGCTCGTCGGCCCGTCCGGCTGCGGAAAATCGACCTTGCTGCGCATGATCGCCGGGCTGGAGGAGATCACGTCCGGCGAGATCGCGATCGGCGGCAGGCGGGTGAACGACCTGCAACCGAAGGACCGGGACATCGCCATGGTGTTCCAGTCCTATGCGCTCTACCCGCACATGACCGTCGCGGAGAACATGAGCTACAGCTTGAAGCTCCGCCGCACGCCGAAGGAGCGGATCGCCGCCGCCATCACGGCGGCGGCCGGCAAGCTCGGCCTCGACCAGCTGACGGAGCGCCGCCCGAAGGCCCTCTCCGGCGGTCAGCGCCAGCGCGTCGCCATGGGCCGCGCGATCGTGCGCAGCCCCAAGGCCTTCCTGTTCGACGAGCCGCTCTCCAACCTGGACGCGCGCCTGCGCGAACAGATGCGCGTGGAGATTAAGAGGCTGCACAAGGATCTCGGGGCGACCTCGATCTACGTGACCCACGACCAGATCGAGGCGATGACGCTCGCGGACCGGATCGTGGCCATGAACGGCGGCGTGGTGCAGCAGGTCGGCAGCCCGCTCGACCTCTACGACCGGCCGGCCAATCTCTTCGTCGCCGGCTTCATCGGGTCGCCCGCCATGAACATGATCCCCGCTACCTACCGGCTGGCGAATGGCACTGGTGTCGCGGAGGTCGCGGGCGGCCACCGCCTTCCGCTCGCCGGATCCTTCCCGGTGCCGGACGGGACCGCGGTGGTGATCGGCGTCCGGCCGGAGCACGTCACCGTTTCGCCGCCGGGCAGCGGCGGACTGCGCACCGGCGTGGATCTCGTCGAGCCAACCGGGTTCGGCTCCATCCTCCACCTCGCGCCCTTCGGCCAGCCTATCAAGGCCTTCTCCCTCGACCGCTCGCTCGGCCGGGACGGGGCCGCGGTGGACGTGACCTTCGATCCCGCCCGGCTCCACGTGTTCGCCGAGGCCGACGGGCGGCGGATGGACCCGGCCGGCTGACGGTCGAGCCTCGGCCGCCGTCAGGCGGCTGGCGCCTGGTGCATGATGTAGAGCTTGCGGGTCGTCTCCACGATCCGCCAGGTTCCGCGCCAACCGACCGGCAGGACGAGAAGATCGCCCGCGCCGAGGTCGCGGGTCTCGCCGTCGAGGGTGGTCATTTCGACCCGGCCGGAGATGATGTGGCACATCTCGGACGTGGTGGATCGGTCGGCCGTGAAGCGGCCGGGGGTGCATTCCCAGACGCCGATCTCGACGGACCCGTCCGGCGAGGTCCAGAGCGTCCGGGCCGCCTCCCGCTGGTCGCCCTCGAAGGAGGTCGGCTTCGGGGCCGGCGCGCCGAGGTCGATCCCGGCCAGATGCTTGAAGGTGTCAAGGTCGATCAAGTGCGCTCTCCGTCCGTGGGTCAGTGTCCGGTGATGCGGTCCGCCAGGGTGGCGAGCCGCGAACTCCGCTTGAGGCCAGCTTCCTCGCGCCGGTCCGCGAGGCCGTAGAGCCGGTACATGGAATGCACGCCGAACCAGCGCAGCGGTTCGGGCTCCCACTGGCGGACCGCCCGGTTCACCCAGGGCAGCGAGGTCAGGTCCGTGTCGTGGCCGAGCACCAGATCGCGCAAGGTGCGGCCGGCGAGGTTGGAGCTGGAGACGCCGAGCCCCACATAGCCGCCAGCCCAGCCCATGCCGGTGCGCGGGTCGAATCCCACGGTCGTGCACCAGTCGCGCGGAACGCCGAGGACGCCGCACCAGGCGTGGTCGATCCTGAGGTGGCGGGTCTGGGGCAGCAACCGGACCAGGATGGCGTGGAGCTGGTCGATCGTCGCCTGCTGGGTCTGGCCGCGGACATCCGTGCGGGAGCCGAAGCGATAGGGAACGCCTCGTCCGCCCATGGCGATGCGGCCCTCGCGGGTGCGCTGGGCGTAGCAATAGGTGTGCGCCGCGTCGCCGAGGAGTTCGTGGCCGCTCCAGCCGATCTCCCGCCAGAGCGCGTCCGGCAGCGGTTCCGTCATGATCTGGGCGCTGTTGAGCGGCAGCCAGTTGCGCTTCTGGCCGGGCAGGCCGGCGGTGAAGCCCTCGGTCGCCCGGATGACGACCGGCGCCCGGACCACGCCCCGGTCCGTCGTCACGCGGCCGGTCTCGATCTGAAGGGCGGCGGTCCGCTCGTAGATCGCGACGCCGAGGCGCTCGACGACCGACGCGAGCCCCTGCACCAGCTTGGCCGGCTGCACCCGCGCGGTGCCGTGCACCACCATGGCGCCGAGGATGTTGTGGATGTTGATGCGGGAC
Source organism: Chthonobacter rhizosphaerae (assembly GCF_013839525.1). Lineage (GTDB taxonomy): Bacteria > Pseudomonadota > Alphaproteobacteria > Rhizobiales > Pleomorphomonadaceae > Chthonobacter > Chthonobacter rhizosphaerae. Next base: position 21,445 of record NZ_JACDIS010000005.1, on the reverse strand, counting down.
CGCGCCTCCTCGGCCCCGATCAGGTCGATCCGGTCGGCCGGCGTGTCCCAGCTCCGCGCCTCGTCGTACATGGCCCGGACGCGCTCCAGCTGGGGCGCGTTGGTGGCCACGGTCAGCTGGTCGACCCGGCGGATGTCCGCGTCGATCCCCTCCCGCTCGGCGACGGAGACCACCTCGTCAACGGTCCCGGTCATGGCGTTCTGCATGGCGACGACACGGTCGCGGCTGGAGGTCTTCAGGTATTTCTCCCGCGACCAGCCGAACCCGCCGGACAGCCAGCCGCCGTTGCGGCCGGAGGCCCCGAAGCCGGCGAACTCCTTCTCGACGATGGCGATCCGGATCGAGGGCTGCGCGGATTTGAGGTAGTAGGCGGTCCAGAGGCCCGTGTAGCCAGCCCCGACGATGGCCACGTCCACGTCGAGGTCGCCCGAAAGGGGCGCCCTCGGCTTCGGCAGGCCCCCGATGTCCGCGTACCAGAAGGATACGTCGCCATTGACTTTCGGCTGCATGGTCGTCCCGATCGAGCTCAGGTGAGGGTCGTGTCCGCGGACCGGTCGTCCGCCAGAAGCTTGGCGTCCGCCGGCGAAAAGAGGAGATCCACCGGGTCGCCGATGGCGAAGCTCTCGTCGCCGAGCGGCGAGCGGACGATCGCGGTGGAGCCGTCGGCCAGTTCCACCTCGTACTTGCTGCCCGAGCCCAGATAGATGACCTCCGAGATCCGGCCGGCGAGCCGGTTCAGACCGTCGCCGGCGCCGGTCGCGGACCGACGCTGCAGCCGTAGCTTCTCCGGCCGGATCAGCATCACGGGCACGCCGCCGCCGGAGAGGCGCTTGTCGGTGACGACGGTCTCGCCGGCGATGGTGAGGGCCGTGCCCGTGCCGTCGCTCCGGGCCGCGCCGCGCAGCACGGTGCTGTCGCCGATGAAGCGGCCGACGAACAGCGTCGCCGGCTCGTCATAGAGCTGCCGGCCGGTGCCGATCTGCTCCACCCGCCCACCATTGAAGACCGCGATCCGGTCGGAGAGCACCAGCGCTTCCTCCTGGTCGTGCGTCACATAGACGAACGTGGTGCCGAGCTCCCGATGGATGCGCTTGATTTCCAGCTGCAGCCACTCGCGCAGCTTCTTGTCGAGCGCTCCGAGCGGTTCGTCCATGAGGAGGAGCGGCGGATCGAACACGATGGCGCGCGCCAGGGCGACCCGCTGCTGCTGGCCGCCTGAAAGCTCGCTCGGATAGCGGTGGGCGAAGTCGGTCATCTTGACCATCTCCAGGGCCCGTTTCACCCGCTCGGTCCGCTCCGCCGCCGGAACCCGGCGCAGGCTGAGCGGATAGGCGACGTTCCCGCCGACCGTCATGTGCGGGAAGAGCGCATAGTGCTGGAACACGACGCCGATGTTGCGCTTGTGCGCCGGCACGCCGACGACGCTTTTCCCGCCCACGTCCAGGTGCCCGCCGCTGATGTCCGTGAAGCCGGCGATCAGGTTGAGCGTGGTGGTCTTTCCCGATCCGCTCGGACCCAGGAAGGTCATGAACTCGCCGGGCTCGATATGGAGCGAGACGTCGGAGAGCGCGGCGAACCCGCCATAGTGCTTGCTGACCGACCGGATACCGATGGCCGCGCCGCGGCCGAGGGTTGGAACTGCGGTCGCCATCAGGTCCTCCGCTCACGACCGAACAGGACGAGGCCGAGCCCGATGAGGAGGGTCGTCGCCAGGAACAGGATGGTTCCGACGGCGGCGACCGTGGGATCGGCGTCCCGGGTGATGCTCGAGTAGATCTGAACCGGGAGGGTCTTCAGATACGGGCTGGTGATGAACAGCGACACGATGATCTCGTCGAACGACGTCACGAAGGCGAACAGGAAGCCCGACAGGATGCCGGGCGCGATCAGCGGCATGGTCACCGTTCGGAACGTGGTCCAGCGCCCGGCGCCGAGGCTCGCGGCCGCGAGCTCCAGGCGCTTGTCGAACACCTCCAGGCTGGCCGAGACGGCGATCAGCACGAAGGGGATCGCCAGCATGGTGTGGGCCACCACGAAGCCGAACAGGGTGCCGACGAGGTGCGTGTCCAGGTAGACCGCATAGATCCCGATGCCGAGCACGACACCGGGCACGATCATCGGCGTCAGGAGGATCATCCGCAGCCATCCGGCCGAGGCGCTCTTCATGCGGTCGAGCCCGAAGGCCGCGAGGGTGCCGAGGACGGTGGCCGCGACGGCCACCAGGCTCGCCACCTTCAGCGAATTGAAGAGGCTGGACGACCATTCCGGGTTCGAGAAGAAGTTCGCGTACCAGTCGAGCGTGAAGCCCTTCGGCGGAAAGGCCAGCGACTTGTTCTCGTTGAACGACATCGGCACCACCACCAGGGTGGGCGCCACCAGCCAGAGCGCGACCAGGAGGCAGCAGAGGCCGAGAAGCACGCGCGTGAACGGCGACATGGTCATCAGCGGGCCCCCGTCTTCTTGTGCCGCTGCCGCATCAGCGGCGCCGCGAGGGCGAGGAGGACGAGCGTGGCGACCAGGAGCACGACGCCCATCGCGCCGCCGCGGCCCCACTGGAGCAGGCTGAGGACCTGGGTCTGGACCAGCGTGGACAGCATGGTGCTGCGCGGTCCGCCGAGGAGGGCCGGCGTGATGTAGAAGCCGAGCGCCAGGATGAAGACGATGATCGCCCCCGCGTAGACGCCCGGAAGCGAGAGGGGCAGGTAGACGCTGAAGAAGGCCCGGGATGGGCGGGCGCCGAGGCTGCGCGCCGCCTGCACGAGCCGGAGGTCGATGCCCTTCATGACGGAATACATCGGCAAAATCATGAAGGGCAGCAGGACCTGCGCCATGCCGATCACCACGCCCGTCTGGGTGCGGATGAGCCGGACCGGCGGCAGGCCCAGGCCGCGGAGCGCGGAATTGATGGCGCCGGAGTCCTGGAGAAGCAGGACCCACGACAGGGTGCGGACAACTCCGCTGACCCAGAACGGCACCATGACGCAGAGGATCAGGACCACGCGCAGGGTCGGCCCCACGACGGTCATCACGTAGGCGTACGGATAGGCGCAGAGGACGCAGACGACCGTCACCCAGGCCGAGATGGTGAACGTGCGCTGCAGGACCGTCAGGTTCACCGGCGTGCCGAAGAACCAGGCGTAGTTCTGCAGGCCCCATTCCGGCTGGGAGATGCTGCGCACGGCGATGCTGGCCAGCGGATAGGCCATCACGGCGCAGAGCACCACCAGGGCCGGCAGCACCAGAAGCCAGCCCTCGCGAAAGAGCGCCGCCCGCCCGGCGCTGCCGCCCGACCGCGGCGAGCCGCGGTCGGGGTTGGCGTCGGATCGGGCAGGCGTCGACGCGTCGGATCCGGACAAGGAGGTCAACTCAATTCCCCGACATCAGGGCGGTCCATTTCTCCTGCGTCTCCGGGAAGTTCTCTACCCAGAACTTGACGTTCTGCTGATAGCCCTGCTGCTGGCGCTCGGGCGTGTTGGTCATGAAGGCCGCCACGGCCGGTTCCACCTCGGGCTGCGCGTCCTTGTGGATGGGCGTGTAGGAGGTCTTCTCCGCCAGGACCTCCTGGGAGCGCTTGCCCAGATAGGCGTTGATCAGGGCGTGAGAGGCGTCCGGATCCTTCACGCCGACCGGGATCGTGAGCTGATCCATCACCACCAGCCAGTCCTGCCACACGGGCGTGAACTCGGCTCCGTTCTTCACGGCGGTCATGGCCCGTCCCGTCCACATGACGATCATGTCGGCTTCGCCGGATTCGGCCATCTGCTGGGATTCGGCGCCGGTCTTCCAGTAGATCGTGTCGGGTCCGAGCTGGCGCACCTGGTCGATCGCCTTGTCGATGTCGGCCGCGGTCATAGTCTCCACCGAACCGCCGGCGGCGATCAGCGCCTGCTCCAGGAAGCCGCCGGACGGGTCGCCGCTGCCGTCGATGGCGCGGACGCCCGGGAAGTTCTCCGTGTCGAAGAAGTCCTTCCAGCTCTTCGGCGGATTATCCTTGTAGGTCTCGTTCTTGTACATGAGCACCACGCCATAGTTCATGGCGGGCACGCTGCACTCCCCCACCTGTCCCGGCGGGATGTTGGAAACGTCGATCTTGGTGAAGTCGAGCTTCTGGAACAACGTCCCGCAGTGCACGAACGGCGGGAAGTCGGCGGTGTCCACCACGTCCCAGGAGACGTTGCCGGATTCAACCTGCGCCTGCAGCTTCGCGATCTCCGTCGGGCCGTCGCTCAGCAGCCGGACGCCGGACTTCTGGACGAACTCCTCAAGGGCGGCGATCTGCCCGTCCTGGAAGATGCCGCCATAGGACACGAAGGTGAGGGTCTTGCCCGCGAGCGAGCCCTCCTTGACCTCGCCGGCGACGGCCTTCTCCTGGGCGAGCGCAGGCGCGCTCAGGGCCGCGAGGACCAGCGCCACCGCGCTGCCGCTCAAGATGGATCGACGAATAGTCATTGCATCTGCTCCCGCTCTGATACTGTTCTTCTGTCTTTAAGCTGGCTTCCAGGCGATATACTTCTCCAGGTCCGAGTGGGCGGAGGTGGGTGGAGCGATGATCCACATCACCTCGGCGCGGCCGTTGCCGACATTCACCGTCCGGTGCGGCGTGTCCGTCCCGTATTCGATGCTGTCCCCCTCCTCCAGGATGTATCTCGCCTCGCCGAGGCTCACCTCGACGACTCCCCGCAGCACGGTCAGCATCTCCTGTGCCTTGCCGTGCGTGTAGAGGTCCGGGCCCGTCGACCCTCCGATCTCGAATTCACCGATGTAGACTTCGAAATTGCGGACGGGTCGCGAGGACAAGAGGGTCTTCCGGCAACCTTCGGTGGACGGCAGGGCCGGGCGGAGGCTCCGCTTCAGCACTGTGTGCACTGCAGCTGAACGGCCCTCGAACAGGTCCGCGACACTGATCCCGAGGGCGGCCGCCAACTGGTTGAGGGTGGACGTGCTCGCGCCGGTCAGCCCCCGCTCAAGCTGGCTGAGGAAGCTTGCGCTCGTGCCGCAGCGCTCCGCCAGATCCCGCAGCGACAACCGGCGCGCCGCCCGCAGATCCCGGACCCGCTGCCCCAGGCGTTGGAGCGCGTCCTGCTCGTCCCTTACAGTGGTGTCGGTCCTGGCGGCGTCGGTCACCGGTTCACTCCTGCTGAACGGAGTGTTCAGTCAGGCTTGATGTGTGTCAAGCATACACTTTGAAGGGACGCGCCAGAACCGTTGCCCGAAATCGACATGGGGACGGTCATCCGGCTGCGGCGTCGGGCCGAGCGGCGGGGTGACAGGAGGAACTAGGGTCCGACCGTCTGGGACGGCGTCGGGATCAGAAGGTCGTTCACCGGTGGGCCTCCTCGAAGGGCGTGGCGCGGCGGTCGCGCACGTCGATATCGAAGGTGTAGCCGAGCGCCCAGTCCGGGTTGGTCACGCCGAGATTGGATCCAGGTTTCGGTCGATCCGATCCGGTGGGCGGTGTCGAGAAGCAGGAGGCCGGAGACGAGGTCCGTCCGCGTCGCCGCCAGCATCTGGGCGATCATGCCGCCGATCGAGAGCCCTACGACCAGCGCTCCGCGACCTTGCCGCCGAAAGTCTCCTTCACCGGCCGATCCTGAGCGTCACCTTGGCCGTTACTTCGGTGGGCGACGTCAACACCAGGCCGTCGCAGCCGGAAATGCAGGCCTTCAGCACCTCCGGATCGTTGAGGGCCGCCCAGACCGTTTCGCGCGAGGCCGGGATGCGCTGGCCGTCGTTCATCTGCATGGGCGAGGCCCTTCAGTCGGAGAGGATTTCGCGCTGACCCTTGCGGCGGAGCGCCAGGATCTCGGCGAGGATCGACAACGCGATCTCCTCCGGCGTAATGGCGCCGAGATCGAGCCCGGCGGGCCCCTTGAGCCGGTCGAAGCGCTCCGCCGGAACCCCGTCCTCTATGAGGCTATCCCGAAGGGCGGCGACCTTTCGCCGGCTGCCCACGAAGGCGACGTGGTCGCAGGCGCCAAGGAGTGCGGCCTTCAGCGCCTCCTCGTCGCCGCGGCCCTGAGTGGAGACGACGCAGAAGCGCCGGCCGGCCGGCTCCTCGTCGAGCGCATAACCGTCGATCCGCCGGTCGGGCGTGGGAAACAGCCGCTGGTCGTCGGCGGGCGCCGCGACCGTCACGCGGTAGCCGAAGCGGGGCGCGAGGTCAGCGAGGGCAATGGCCACCGGGCTCGCGCCGAGCACGACGAGGTCCGGCTTCGGCAGCATCGGCTCGATGAAGACGTCCATGGTGCCCCGGCTCGGGCACATGTTGCGGGCGAAGCGCACGCCTTCCTTCTCATCGCCCGGCTTCAGGCCGAGCTCGGCAAGGATGTCCTTGGGCATGATCGAGACGAGCCGCGGCTCTCCGTCGGCGAGCGCCTCCCGGGCGGCCTTCAGCACCGCCGCGCGGGCGCAGCCGCCGCCGATCCAGCCCTCCGAGATCGCCCCGTCGAGCCGGATCACCGCCTTGGCGCCCGCCTTGGCGGCCGTCACGGAAACCGTCCGCACCACGGTCGCCAGGCAGAAGGCCTCCCCCCTGGCCTTGAGGTCGGTGACGAGATCGAGCACGTCGGCGCTCTGTCGCATGGCTTGTGCCTCTCAGATCCGGGCGAGATAGGGTTCGAGAGCGGCGAGACTGTCGAGCGTGTGCGCGGGGGCGAACAGATCCACATGCGGCAGCGCGGCGGCCATGCCGCGGGCCACCGGCTCGTATCCCGCCCAGCCGATCATCGGGTTCAGCCACACGATCCGACGGCAGCGTCGACCGAGCGCCGCCATCTCGGCGCCGAGGGGCTCGGGCTCGCCGGTGTCGTAGCCGTCCGACAGGATCATCACGCAGGTCCGCGAGTGGATCACCCGGGCGGCGTGCCAACGGTTGAAGGTGGCGAGGCTGTCGCCTATGCGCGTGCCGCCGCCGACGCCTTCGGCCATCAGGCCGAGCCGGTCGAGCGCGCGGGCGGCATCCTTCTCCCGCAAGGCATCCGACACGTGGACGAGCCGGGTGTGGAACAGGAAGGCCTCCGCCTCCCGGAACTGGTCGAGCACCCCGTGGACGAAGCGCAGGAACACGCCCGTGTAGAGGCTCATCGACCCGGACGCGTCCACCAGCAGCACGAGGCGAAGCGGCTTGTGCCGGGGCTTGCGCCGCACGAGCCGGAGCGGCGTGCCGCCGGTCGACAGGCTGCGGCGGATCGTGCCGCGAAGGTCCAGGCCCCCTCCCCGCGCGCTCGCCTTGTCCCGCCGGGTGAGGCGGGCGCGCATGCGCCGGGCGAGACGCTCGGCGAGCGCGTGCGCCAGGGCCAGTTCGTCCGGATCGGCGATCTTGCGGAAGTCCGTCCGGGCGAGGCTCTCGTGGCGCGTCGCCCCTTCGCGGCGCCCCTCGGGGGAGGCGTCGCCGTCGGGCGCATCCGGGCGGCGGTCCACGTCGATCGCCGGACCAGGCTCCCCGCCGCTCCCGGTCCCCTGCTGCAGGGTCCGGAGCGTGCGCTGGCTCGCCTTCGGGCTGGTCCCGGAGACGGCGACGCTCGCCTTCACGCCGCGCCCCTGCCAGTACGCGTCGAACAGGTCGTCGAAGCGGTCGAAGTCCGACCGCCGGCCGCAGAACAGCGCCTTCAACGCCGGCTTCACGGTCGCCGGCCGTCCGAACGGCGCAGCCGCAAGGACCGCGAGCCCGTCCCGCGTCTCCGCGAGCCCGATCGCGAAGCCGTTGTCGCGCAGCGTCCGCACGAAGCCGGAGAGCCGCCGGCGCGCCGCAGGGCCGATATCGGCGGGATCCTCGAGCGCGGGCGCGGTCATCAGGCCACCTTCGCGGCGAGGCGGGCGATGACCTCCGGGCTCATCCGCGCCCGGTCCTCGCGCGTCTTCAGCACGCAGGAGAGCGTCGCGTGCAGCACCTCCCGGTCGGCGTCCACCCGCGCGACGCCGAGGCCGACCAGCGCCGCCGCCCAATCGAGCGTTTCGGCGACGCCCGGCACCTTGGACAGGTCCTCCTTGCGGATCCGCTCCATCAACCTGGCGATCTGCAGCGCGAGCGCGACGTCGATGTCCGGCAGGCGGGCGAGGATGATCCGCGCCTCCCGGTCGACATCGGGAAAGTCGAGCGCGTGGTAGAGGCACCGGCGCCGGAGCGCGTCCGAGAGTTCGCGCGTGCCGTTCGAGGTCAGGATCACGCGAGGGATCGACGTCGCCCGCACCGTGCCGAGTTCCGGGATGGTCACCTGGAAGTCCGACAGGATCTCCAGCAGGAAGGCCTCGAACTCCTCGTCCGCCCGATCGATCTCGTCGATGAGGAGCACGGGCCGGTCGGTTCGCCGGATGGCGGCGAGGAGCGGTCGTTCCAGGAGATAGGTCTCGGAGAAGACATGCGCCTCCGTCGCCGCAGCGTCCGCCCCCTCGCGCGCCTTGATGGCGAGGAGTTGGCGCTGGTAGTTCCACTCGTAGAGCGCGTCCGACCGGTCCAGCCCCTCGTGGCACTGCAGGCGGATCAGCTCGGCGCCGTGCAGCGCCGCCAGCGCCTTGGCGACCTCCGTCTTGCCGACGCCGGCCTCGCCCTCCAGGAGCAGCGGCCGGCTCAGCATGTCCATCAGAGCGAGCGCGGTCGCGAGCGCCCCGTCGGCCACGTAGCCGACGGCGGCGAGACGATCCGCGATGGTCTGGCGGTCGAGCATGGTGGGGTCACTTCGATACGATGTCAGGAGCGCCGGGTCGTCCCGGTCCGCCCGCGCGGACCAGGGGCGGGCGGACTTGGCGGCGGGCAAAGCGCCCCGCCGCCTGCCGCCGCGAGCCCTATTGGTGCAGCCCGAGCCGCTTCGCCGCCTCCCAGACCCTCCAGGCGTCGTGCGGCATCTGGATGTGCGTCGAGCCGAGGAACCCGAAGGCGTCGTTGACCGCGTTGGAGAAGCACGGCACGCCGCCGACGTTCGGGCTCTCGCCGACGCCCTTGGCGCCGATCGGATGGTGCGGCGAGGGCGTTACGGTGTGGTCCGTCTCCCAGTGCGGGGTCTCGACCGCCGTCGGCAGGAAGAAGTCCATGAAGGACGCGCCCTGCACGTTGCCCATCTCGTCGTACTTGATCTCCTGGCCCATCGCGATCGCGAAGGCCTCGGTCAGCCCGCCGTGCACCTGACCTTCGATGATCATCGGGTTGATCCGGGTGCCGCAGTCGTCGAGCGCGTAGAACCGCCGGATCCTGGCGACGCCCGTGTCCACGTCGATGTCCATCACGCAGAAGTAGGCGCCGAACGGATAGGTCATGTTCGGCGGGTCGTAGTAGTTGACCGCCTCCAGGCCCGGCTCCAGGCCGGGCGGCGGCGCGTTGTAGGCCGCCCAGGCGATCTCCTTCATGGTCTTCGACCGCTCCGGATTGCCCTTCACCCGGAAGCCGTCGATGTCCCATTCCAGGTCGTACTCGGACACCTCCAGGAGGTGCGCGGCGATCATCTGCGCCTTGTTCTTGATCTTGCGCGCGGCCATCGCGATGGCCGCGCCGGCGACCGGCGTCGACCGTGAGCCGTAGGTGCCGAGGCCGTAGGGCGCGGTGTCGGTGTTGCCCTCCTCGATCATGATATCGTCGGCCGGGATGCCGAGCTCCGTGGCGATGATCTGCGCCCACGTGGTCTCGTGACCCTGGCCCTGGCTCTTGGAGCCCATGCGGGCGATGATCGAGCCGGTCGGATGGATGCGGATCTCGGCCGAGTCGAACATGGCGACCCCCAGGATGTCGCAGTTCTTCGACGGCCCGGCGCCGACGATCTCGGTGAAGAATGTGACGCCGATGCCCATGATCTCGCGCGTCTCGCCCCGTCGAAAGGCGTCCTGCCGCGCCTTCTGCTCCGCCCGGAGCTCGCGATAGCCGATCGCGTCCATGGCCTTCTGCATGGCGAGATGGTAGTCGCCGGAATCGTATTCCCAGCCGAGAGCCGACTGGTAGGGGAATTGCTCGCGCCGGATGAAGTTCTTCATCCTGAGGTCCGCCGGGTCCATGCCGAGCTTCTGGGCGAGGACGTCCATCGCCCGCTCGATGCAATAGGCCGCCTCGGTGACCCGGAACGAGCAGCGATAGGCGACGCCGCCCGGCGCCTTGTTGGTGTAGACGCCGTCGACCGCCAGATGGGCGACCGGGAAGTCGTACGACCCGGTGACGATGTTCATGAAGCCCGCCGGCCACTTGGACGGGTCGGCGCAGGCGTCGAAGGCCCCGTGGTCGGCGAGCACGTGCACCCTGAGGCCCGTGACCTTGCCGTCCTTGGTGGCGGCGATCTCCGTCGTCATATGGTAGTCGCGGGCGAACGACGTGGTGGAGAGGTTCTCCATCCGGTCCTCCACCCACTTCACCGGCAGGCCCGTGACGATCGAGGCGACGATCGCGCAGATGTAGCCGGAATAGGCGCCCACCTTGTTGCCGAAGCCGCCGCCGATGTCCGGCGCGATCACGTGGATCTTGTGCTCCGGGATCTTGGAGAGCAGCGAGGCCACCGTCCGGATCACGTGCGGCGCCTGGAAGGTTCCGTAGAGCGTGAGCTCGCCCTTCACCTTGTCGAAGCTCGCCAGGCACTGGCAGGTTTCGAGCGGCGACGGATGGGTCCGGTGGTAGGAGATCAGCTCCTTGATCGTCACCTCGGCGCTGTTGAACGCCTCGTCGGTCGCGGCCTTGTCGCCGATGGTCCACTCGAAGATATGGTTGTGGTGCTTGCGCGGCCCGTGCGCGCCCACAGTCTTGCCGTCGAGATCCGGGCGAAGCACCGGCGCGTCCGGGTCCATCGCCGTGAAGGGATCCACCAGGACGGGCAACTCCTCGTACTCCACCTCGACCAGTTGGAGCGCGTCGTCCACCACATAGCGGTTCTCGGCGACGACGAAGGCGATCTCCTGGTTCTGGAAGCAGACCTTTCCGTCGGCGAGCACCGCCTGCACGTCGCCCGCCAGTGTCGGCATCCAGTGGAGGCCGAGCGGCTTCAGCTCCTCCGCCGTGATGACGGCGATCACGCCCGGCAGCGCCAACGCCCGGGATGCGTCGATCCGCTTGATCCGCGCATGGGCGTACTGGCTGCGGACGAAGTCGCCGTGCAGCATGCCCGGCAGCTTGATGTCGTCCACATACTGGCCCTTGCCCTGGGTGAAGCGGATGTCCTCCACGCGCTTGCGCTTGCAGCCCATGCCTTCCAGGCGCGCTTCCCGCTGCTCGCGGGTGATGACCATCTCGTTCATTCCGCGGCCTCCTGGAATTCGCGGCCATTCAGCTTGGCGGCGGCGTACTGGATCGCTTTGACGATGTTCTGGTAGCCGGTGCAGCGGCAGAGATTGCCGGCGATCCCGTGGCGGATCTCCGCCTCCGTCGGGTCCGGATTTTCCGAGAGCAGCACCTTGGCGCGCATCAGCATGCCCGGCGTGCAGTAGCCGCACTGCAGGCCGTGCATCTGGCGGAAGCCCTCCTGGAGGGCGTGGAGGGTGCCGTCCGGGTTGGCGAGGCCCTCGACCGTGGTGACCGCCGACCCGTCCGCCTGGACCGCGAACATCGTGCAGGACTTCACCGACTGTCCGTCGATCTCGACGGTGCAGGCGCCGCAGTGGCTCGTCTCGCAGCCGATGTGGGCGCCCGTGAGGTTCAACTCCTCGCGCAGGAAGTGGATCAGAAGCGTGCGGGGCTCGACGAAGCGTTGCACCTTCCTGCCGTTCACCGTGACGGTGACGGGAATGGTATCGATCTCGCTCATGTCCATCAGGTTCCCTTCGCCCGGCTCTCGGCCTTCGCCAGCGCGCGGGCGACCATGACGCCCGCCATCTCGCGGCGATACTCGGCCGTGCCGCGGCCGTCGGTGGCTGGGTCGGCGATCGCCTTGGCGGCCTCCGCGGCGGCTTTCACCGTCGCTGCGTCGAGGCTCGTCCCCACGACGAGACGGCTCGCGGCCTCGGCGAACAGCGGCGTCGGGGCAACGTTGGTGAGCGCGATCGAGCAGGTCGCGACCGTGCCGCCGTTCATGGTCAGGATCACCGCCGCCGCGGCGGTCGCGTAGTCACCAACCTTGCGCTTCAGTTTCTCGTAGGCGAAGCCGTGCCCGGCCGGCGGCACGGGGACGCGCAGAGCCGTGAGCAGTTCGCCCGCCTCGAGCGCGGTGAAATAGGCGCCCTGGTAGAAGTCGCGAGCGGCTACGACCCGTTCACCGGCGGGGCTCGTCAACACATAGTCCGCGGCGAGGCACTGCATCACACCCGGCATGTCGTTGCCCGGATCGCCGTTGGCGACGTTGCCGCCGATGGTGCCCTTGGTCCGGATCTGCGGATCGGCGATCAGCAGCGCCGTCTCGCGAATGATCGGCAAACGGTTCGCCAGCAGATCGGACTTGATCAGTTCCGCCTGCGTCGTGGTCGCGCCAATCACGATCGAGCCGGCCTCCTCGCGAACGCCCTTCAGATCGGCCAGCCCGCCGAGGTCGACGAGATGCTCCGGCGACGCCATCCGGAGCTTCATCATGGGGATCAAGCTGTGACCGCCCGCGAGCGGCCGCGCCTCTTCGCCGAGCGAGGCGAGCAGGCCCACGGCCTCCGCCACGCTCGACGGGCGATGGTAGACGAACTGTCCCGGGATCACGGTGGCTCCCTCCTTCAAGCGCCAGCGCCGGCCTGCCGCCGGTCTTGTTCAATCGATTGAAAAGAAGGTCGAGGAAGGTGCGGCGCAGCATCAACGCGGCGTGCTCGAAGGGCCGAACAAAGGCATGATCTGCCGATTTCCGACACCAACTGCGACAAGATGGCTGTCGCAGTTCGCGGTCGGGCAAGATCATCAGGCGGGGTTCGGCGATGCCGGGGATAGGCCCTTGCCGCACCGCGCCACGCGCCTCGCCGTTCAGCGGAGCGACATCGCGAGCCGGAGACCCGAAGCGGACGGGGTCGGAGGATCGTTCAGGCGGCGACGGTCCGGCTACGGAGCAGATCCTTCAGCCAGCCCTTGCGGGACCGTGCCACGGGGACCCGGTACGGGACCTTGGTCGACAGAAGCACCGTCGCCGCATCGCCCGCGCGGTGCATGGAGACGATCGCGTGCAGGCGCACGATATGGCTGCGATGAATGCGGACGAAGGCCGCCGGGTCGAGCTGGGCCTCGACGTCCGATATGGCGAGCGGGCAGAACCACACCGCTTCGCCGTCGAAGAGCTGCGTGTAGTGTCCCTGGGCCTGCACGGCCATCAGGCGGGCAATCTCGAGGGTGCGGTGGATGCCGTCCTTCTCGACGGGAAGCCGGAGCGCCGACGGGGCGGGGTCGCTCGCGCGGTCCCCGTCGGTCTGCTCGGCCGGCGGCGGGGCGATCTCGATCGCCTCGCCGGGTTCGTCGACCTGTTCCGGCACGAGTGTCAGCAGGAAGAGGCCCGACACCAGAAACGCGACCACCGACACGACGACCGCCAGGATCCCGTGCGAGAAGGTCGGCTGCCCGGGCAGGACGCCGTCGACCATGACATGGACCTCGGTCCCGGCCATGGCGGTGTAGTGCATGGCGGCGATCGCGGCCGCCATGATCGCCGCAGGCACCATGTCGGCCGCGCGATCGTGGGCGCCGAAGGCGAACCAGAGCGCCGCCCCCGAAGCGCCGACCCCGATCAACGCGCTCGCGGCGACGTAGAGCGGGTCATGGTCCATGTGCAGACCGGTGTGGAGGGCCGACATGCCGAGGTAGTGCATGGTGACGATGCCGGCACCCATGAACAGCGCCGCGATCGTGATCCGACGGGCGGACGGCCGGCCGGATCCGACGAAGACGACCGCGACGCCGACCACCAGCACGCAGACCAGGAAGGAGACGAGCGTCGGCAGGACGAGGAAATCGACCGCGACCGGAAGATGGGCGGCGAGCATGCCCACGAAGTGCATCGTCCAGATGCCGAGCGCGAGCGAAAGCGAGGCCATGGTGATGAGATGCCGCCGGCGGATGCCGCCGGCGTTCTCGATTCCTCGAGCGAAGTTCAGTCCGACGTAGCTGCCCTGAAAGGCCACAAGCAGGGACAGCGCGACGAGCCACGGCTCGTGCGATGGACTCATGCCTCATCCTCCCGCACCGGGACGGGGCCGACTGCCTCAGCCTCTCTATTCCCGGGTGTGCCGGACTATAGCGCGATCGGAGAGCCTCCGCACGCCTCTCGCCGCCGGAAGCGGGGGATGCCGCCGGGCTCCGGTTCAGGCGATGTGGAGGGTCGCGCCCGCCGGAGCGGCCCGCACCGCCAGGCATATCGCGCCGGCGACCCGGCGCCAGTCCGCCGGACCGGCGAGCACCACCGGACAGGCGATGCCGTAGAGCTCGACCGCCACCATGGCGCCGACCGTCACGATGGCGTCCCGGGTGGCAAGCACGATCGCCGCGGGGCCGGTCCCGCGCCGCAGCGCCTCGGCGAGAACCGAGCTCCCGGAGCTGGACCCGCGGCCCGCATCCATGACGAGGACTTGTCCGGCCAGGGATGCGCCGTGCTGCGGGTGCCAGCGGTCGATGATGAGGCCCGTGGCAGCGTCGAAGCCGCCCCAGAAGCTGAGCGGCTCGGACAGAACAAGGACCGGACCCTCCGCCTCCCCCGGCACGAGCGTGATGGCGTCGGCAGGACGGGCGGTCGCGGTCATGGGCGCACCACCTTTCCGGCGCGGGCGGAGGCCACGCAGTCCTCCAGCGAGCCGAAGGCGACCTCGACGCCGAGATTGCCGGGAGCGTAGTAGGCCCACTTGCCGGAGTTGGTCATGACGGCGCCCGACAGGTCGCGGATGACCGCCGTGACATAGGTGCAGGTGTCGATGACCAGCGTGACGCCGGCGGCCTCCAGCCGTTCCTGCCAGCCGCGGTCCACCAGGTGCGAAAGGACCGCGCGGCTGGTGTTCACGTAGAGGTCGATGACGGGACACGATTCCTCCACGAGCGGCAGCAGCCGCTCGAACTCCTGAAGCGAGAAGTGAGGCGTGCCCAGGCTCACCGCCGAGATCGGGGTGCCGTCCGGGACGGTGGAGAGCCGGCGGATGGTGTCGCGCAGGTCGTCGGCGCCGAGGTGAATGACCTCGTCAGGACGGCCGCCCTGCAGCGCGTCGTCCAGCGTCTCGGCTTCCGGGGTGAGCCCGACCGCGTGGAAGAGCGCGACTCCGCCGGAGGAGGCCGCAACGGCGCCGAGAGCCTTCAGGTCGTCCTCGGATGAGTCCTGCGGGAGCCCGGTGACGACAGGGATGCGGTCGCCGCAGCGGCGGCCGATCACGTGTCCCACCGCGACGCAAGCAAGGCCGGGGGCGCGCCATTCGTCCGGGAGATCGTCGATCGCCACCAGGACGGTCGCGCGCCGGTTCTCCGCCAGATGGAGCCCGTACCATGGGAGACGGCCGGTGATGGCGCAGCAGAGGTCGATGAAGTCGCCGTAGCGGTTCGTGCGGGCGCCGAGCACGGAGTTGGCAAAGACGATCGCATTGGATTCCGCCCAGGCGATCTGGGCGCCGCGACGGGGCCTGGCAAGCGCCTGGTAGGGCGCGCAGGTGAACGTCGGCAGGCAACCGAGATCCTCGTGGGCACGCATGAGTCGGGTGCCGGCGGTGCGGAGATCGTCGTCGCCGCGGAAGAGGTCGGGATGGATGAGGTCGACCGAACCGACATTGAGTGTGGTCGGGATCCGCACCCGCCCCCCGAGCGACACGAGGCGCTCCACAAAGTCCAGACTGACCTTGCCGTGATAGAGGCAGCCGTCGATGTGGGCGCTTTCGGCGTCCTCCAGGCGGGTGGCGCCGACCGCCTCGGCGAAGCGGACGAGGAGGCGCATGCAGAATGCCGCGGCGGGCCCGAGGGCGCCGTCGAGGAGGTCCCGATCGATCGAGGAGATGACTACAACCATCCCCTCGAGTGGAGCGGGGCCGCACCAGGATGTCAACGGTATGTTTCCGCGTGCGTTTTGACTGCCGCGCCCCCTGCGATCCGCTCCAGATCAGGCTAGGCTCCGGGCTCATCCATTGTCAGAATGCGATGAGGGTTGACAGAGCGAAGGGCAGTAAGTGGGATTGGTGCGCGTGGGACGACACCAGCCTTGCGATCATGTTGAACGCTGGAAAAGGCTCGTAACGGCTCAACACTCTCTTCGCTCGCGGCCACTTTGATGACAGCGCTAATGCACGAGAGCATCCGACCGACGCTGCTGCCGGTAAGCCCTTTGGCAATCAGCCAATCTCGGCAGGCACACGCCGACGATATAGTAGTTGCCCTTCCTTCAAAAGGAAAAGCGAACCCGATTGTTATACGCCATGTTCTACGCCGCGAACGTCAGAGAGACGATCTCCAGAACGTTTGCAGGCACTTATCGGGAAGGAAATGGCGCTCCCTATGGGACTCGAACCCCTGTTTTCGCCGTGAGAGGGCGAAATTCCACGCTCCCCTTGTCCGCAACCGTCCGCGACGGTACTTTTCGAAACAAAGGCTTATCTGGATAATGTTCGCTAGCATGCACCAAAGTTCGTCGCTATATATTTGATGGATATTTGACGGTTCGGATCTAGGCCTATGGCGAAGACTCTCAGCGAAAGCGGCATCACCAGCCGGAGCGCCCGGGCGAAGCTGAAGGTCGGGCTGCACTGGCGTGGAATCGATCCCGACGTCCACCTTGGGTATCGCAAGGGCTTACGCGGTGGTCGATGGCTGGTCCGCTCCTACGAGGGCGGCGGCGCTTATGTCCAGGCGACACTCGCTTCCGCCGACGACGTGCTCGACGCAGATGGCGACACAGTACTCTCGTTCGACCAAGCGGCACGCAAGGCGCGTGCCCACGTAGCAAAAGTGCGTGCCGACCGACTCGCCGCTGCTGCTGGCCCGGTGCTGACCGTCTCGGCCGCAATCGAAACTTACCTTGCGGTTCGCGAGGCTAGGGAGAAAACCCAACGCTCTACAGGCATGAAACGGGACGCGCGGTCTCGGCTTACCCGTCATGTCCTCGGTACACCTCTCGCAACGACGCCTTTGCACTCGCTCGCCGAGCCCGATCTAGTAGTATGGCTCGCCGGACTTGCTGAGACGCTTGCGCCGGCGAGCGTTCGACGCCTGGTTAACGATCTGAAGGCTGCAATTAACCTTGCGGCACGGATGCACCGGGCGCGCCTTCCTGCCTCTTTGCCTGTGATCGTTCGGAACGGATTGACCACCCCCGAAGCCCATGGTGGCGAAGCACGACGACAAATCCTCAGCGATGCCGACGTGCGCCGAATTGTACTTGCTGCGCAAGAGTTCGACGCCACGGCTGGATGGGATGGCGACCTTGCACGGCTGGTACTAGTCCTCGCGGCGACGGGAGCGCGCTTTTCTCAAGTTGCCCGCATCACCGTCGCCGACGTGCAGCTAGCCGAAGGCCGGCTCATGATCCCGACCAGCCGAAAGGGACGTGGCACCAAGGGCGGTCGAGTCGGGGTACGCGTCGGTGAGGACGTGCTAAAGGCACTTCGGCCAGTGATTACCGGCCGAAAGGGACCGATGCCGCTCCTGGAGCGCTGGAGGCACCGCCAAACCGAGGTCGGCGCCTGGACTCGCGACCGCCGCGCACCCTAGGCTGTTGCGGCCGAGATGACGCGGCCTTGGGCTGCAATCATCAGGAAGGCCGGGCTTCCAGCCGACACAATTCCGTATGCCCTGCGGCACTCATCAATCGTACGCGGCCTTCGCGCCGGACTGCCCATCCGACTGGTAGCCGGAATCCATGACACGTCGGCGGCGATGGTCGAGCGGCACTATGCAGCCTTCGTGGTGGACGCCCTCGACGAGCTCACCGCCCGAGCAGTGGTGCCGTTGACAGCCGAACCCGGGGAAGTCGGGGACTTTGAGGAGGTCGGAAACAGCGATGATCTTCCGTAACATAAATACAGCGCTTAAGGCACTGTTCGGTCGGATGGCTTTGGCCGGTGTGACGACAATTGGCTTCCGCTCGAGCTTCTGGAACTGCGCCAGCGTGTGCACGTCGTACCCGGCGTAAAATCGCCGACAACTGTACATGTGGTCGGCAATCAGAGTGAGAGAACGTACTGCAAGGGGCGATCCACTTTAGAAGCGGCCGGATCGAATGGGGCCAAGCTTGATAGTTCGAGGGCTTATATGAGAAAAAAATCTTTGATAACTCGATTCGACGATAATGGGCCTATCATAGATCTGTGCAAACCTGACGATGACAAGGAGGAAATGCTAATACATCTACTTATACTTTGGCTTCGAAGAGTGAATGGTGAAGAATACAGGGAGTGGAGCCCTGGTTTTTTTGAGTATGGTACCCCGATTACAAACCTTGAACAAATCTATAAAACAGCCTCTGCTTTCGAGCAGGCCATGACGACAGACGTCATCCATGAAGATTAATCTATACTTTTTCGTAGCTATAAGTCTTATCGAAGAAAAGCTGGGAAAAAAATTACGGAGTTCCGAAATGATATAGGGCCTTTTGTAGGTGCAACTTATGAGGCCATCGAAGAGGTCAAAGTATGAGACCGCCGGGACGGCCCCAGTCCAAGAATACATTAATCATAAATCACTATATTGGACTGCTTATTGACTGGATAGAAACCGCGGGAGGAACCGCATCAATCAGCCAGTATGGCGGTCTTCCGTCGGGAACGCTTCCCGAGCTGCTGAAGTTGTTTATACAAAAGGGGTATTTGAGAAACGAACTTTTCTTTGCTCTGTCATACGAGCAGCTGCGAAAAGCAAAGAAGCTTCAGAGGTCCCGCTCGAGCTCTCGTGGATAATTGGAAGCGCGATCAGGCAATTTACAACGATGACAGGATTGGCCGTGGCTGGTCTTGATGAGCCTCTCGATAACGGAGGCCTCCATGACCCGACAAACCGATCGTCCCCTCTCATATCGAATTGACTCGGCTTGCCGAGCGCTCGGTGTCGGCCGCACTAAGCTGTACGCTCTGATTGGTGCCGGTGAGATCAGACCAATCAGGATAGGTCGCCGCGTCCTTATTCCTCGCTCCGAACTGGAAACGCTCCTGCGTCGCCTTCAGCCGGAGAAATCCCGATGACGAACCAAGGACGTCCCGCAAAGCCGGGGCCTGGGCAAGCTCGCGAGCCTGGCTTTCAACTGGCAGCCGCTACTAAGCTCCCGCGTAGTGAGCGCAACAAGACCCCGGTAGAAGGTCACTCAACGGCGTCGCGATCCTTCAGCCTCCCTGCCCAGGGCGCACTTGCCACCTATGCCCCGCTCCCCTCGGGCGAGTTCTCGTCCACTTGCCTCATGAGCCTTGGCGAGACAGCCCGGTTGCTCGGCGTATCGGTGAAAACGCTGCGCCGACTCTACGAAGCGGGCGAACTGCCAGTTGTGCGCATTGGTCGGCAGATCCGGATCGCGCCTTCAGATCTCGACTGCTTCATTGCCAATCGTCGGGGCGGTTGACAACCTTGTCCAGATTTTGTCCAGCAAAGTTCATGTATTCAAACCGATAGTGAAACTGCATCACTTTAGGTGAGCGGATCACTACATGCCGGAGGAGTCGGCGCGAGCTTACCTCCGCGATCTGCCCGATGCCGAGCTTCATCTGCTGGACGGAGGGCACTGGCTGCTGGAGACGAACCTCGACGAGGTCGTCCCGCTGGCGCGAACCTTCCTGGACCGCCTCTGACGCCGACGGCTGCGGACTCGCCATCCATCCCGGTCGGCGTCGAGCAGGTTTCAAACGGCCCGGCGCCCGGACGCGGCCCTGGCCGAGGTTGCTCCGTCGTCCTGCGAACGGCCCGCTCGCCAGGCCCCATCGTCACCGGGACGGCGCCAGAAGCCCCTCGGACAGGCAGCGAAAGGCCTCGACGGCTTTCGGAAGCCGCGATCCGGGGTCGTCGCCGGCCGCAACCCAGAGCGCGGCCGTCAACGCCGCGCCGGTCAAGAGCCGGGCTGCGGCGTCCAGATCGACGGGCTTCAGCACGCCGTCGGCCATCAGCCGCTCGACGGCGCGTCGTGTCTCCTCGAGACAGGCGTTCTGGCTCGGCCACTTGGACGGGTCGCCGAGAACGGCGGGACCGTCAAGGAGGACGATGCGCTGCACCTCCGGGTCGAGGGCCATCTCGATGTAGGCCGCGCCCTCCGCGACCAGCGCCGCGAACCCGTCGCCCGCCCGCGCACCGACGGCTTTCGCGCGCGCCGCCATCTCGCCGTCGATCTGGCCCACCACGGCGGCGAACAGCCCGCGCTTGTCACCGAAGCTGTGATAGAGCGCGCCGCGCGTCAGGCCCGCCTCGGCCGCGAAGTCGTCCATCACGGCATCGCCGTAACCCTTGGCTGCGAAGGCTCGCCGCGCAGCGTGCAGCAGCCTCGCGCGGTTTTCCTCCATGCTCTCGACACGCCGCTTCGCCATTCGGGGGCCCGCTGAATTTCGCGTACGTCACGTATGTGAGTTGACATACGGCGCGTATGTCGTAATTTGACGTACGCATCGTATCTCGAACCGCGGCGTCATGGGAAGCGCTTCCCGAGAGGAACCGCCCGGCGCAACGAACCAATCCCGACAGGACAGGATCCTTCCATGCGCGACGCAGTCTTCCCCGAGAACCGGCACGCCCTCTACGAGGCCCATGGCTATTCGCCGGCGATCCGCTCAGGAGGCTTCCTCTTCGTTTCGGGCCAGGTGGGCAGCCGCCCGGACGGATCCCCCGAACCGGACTTCGAGCGGCAGGTCGAGCGCGCTTTCGAGAACCTTAGAGCGACGCTCGCCGCCGCGGGTTGCGGCTTCCACGACCTCGTCGACGTGACCTCGTTCCACACGGATCCCGAAGCCCAGTTCGGCACCATCATGGCGGTCAAGAACAGGATCTTCGACAGGCCGCCCCATCCTACCTGGACCGCGGTCGGCGTCACGTGGCTGGCGGGCTTCGATTTCGAGATCAAGGTCGTCGCCCGCTTGCCCGACGCTGTCTAGCACCTGCCCTCCGGTCCGACATCCCCGACGCCGGTCCTTCCATCGACCGGAAAGGCGCCGACCTGGGAAAAGCCCCTGAGCCGGGCGGCTCCATCCTCCGGAACCGAAAGGCCCGCCTGTTCGGCCAACCGCGTGGTGGTCAGCCGGCGCGCCCCCCCCCGGCCCCGCCGGGCCCTCCCCTCAACAAAGACGGGTCCCGCCTCTTCGACCGTCCTCACCCGAGGTCGGTCCACGCGCCTCCGGCCGCGGACGAGCGCACGGCGGCGTCGATAAAGCGCATGCCCTTCACGCCGTCGTCGACCGTCGGATAGATCACGTCCGGGTCCGGCGCGGCGCCGGTGCGGGCGGCCCGGATGGCGCGGGCGGCTTCCGCGTAGATGCTGGCGAAGCCCTCCAGGTAGCCCTCCGGGTGGCCGAAGGGCGTGCGCGTCACCCGCTGGGCCGCCGGGCCCGCGCCCGGGCCGCCCCGGGTGATCAGCCGCTTGCCCTCGCCGAGCGGCGTGTACCAGAGATGGTTCGGCTCCTCCTGGTGCCATTCCAGGCCGCCGGTCTCGCCATAGAC
>NZ_JACDIS010000004.1 GCF_013839525.1 Chthonobacter rhizosphaerae | reverse complement strand
GCTTTCGTGCGTTCGGGCCTCGGAACGCACGGACCCGCCCGGCAAACAGAAGGCGGCGGCGCGTCGTGCGGCGGCCGACGAATGCGTGGATGGTGCGCCAGACGCGCACCATGACGGCGCGGGGGAGGGGGCTGCCATGATGACCGGACGCGCACCCTGTCCGGGGGCGGCCGACGAATGCGTGGAGGGTGCGCCTGAAGCGCACCCGGACGGTTGGGGCCCGGAAGGTGCGGCGCGGTCCGGCGAGAGGGGAGAGCGCCTTCGTGGGTACGCTCACGCGTCTCCCTTCGCGATCCGCTTCAGGATGCGGCCGCGGCGCAGGCGGGACAGGCGCTGGAGCCAGAAGACGCCGTCGAGCTGGTCGATCTCGTGCTGCAGGCAGACGGACAGGAGACCGTCGGACGACAGGGTATGGTCGCGGCCGTCTAGATCCTGGAACGCCACGCGCACCCGTTCCGGCCGCACCACCTCGTCGACGATGCCCGGCAGCGAAACGCTTCCTTCCGCCTGACGTGTCGTCTCCTCGGACGACCACGTGACGGTCGGATTGGCGAGCGCCCGGACCTGATCACCCGGCAAGTCGAGCACGACGACACGCAGGCCGATCCCCACATGCGGCGCCGTGATCCCGATGCCGGGCGCCGCCCGGACCGTGTCGAGGAGGTCATCCGCGAGACGGCGGAGGTCCGCGTCGAACCGCTCCACCCGGTCGGCAGGCGTCTTCAGGCGGCTGTCCGGATACCGGACGATCGGAAGCACCGCCATGTCCTGGTCCCCCGCGACGTCACCCGGCCGTTGCTGCCTCAGATTGGCCGGCAGGCGTGCATAGCGCCCCCGCGCTCATCGCGCGAGTGTATGTTCGACCATATCTGGAAATGACCTCGCGGACCCACCGCGCGAACCTTAGTCCATCGGAGCTCTCGACAGATCTCCGCCGACCCGTGACAGACCCCAAGGGCTTCCCGGTTCTCGGACGCGTGACTCACGCCGACCCACCGCGCGAACCCTAGTCCATCGGAGCTCTCGACAGATCTCCGCCGACCTGTAACAGACCCCAATGGCTTGCCGGTTCTCGGCCGCGTCACTCACGCGGCCTCGCCCCGCGAGCCTACGTCCGCCGGAACCCTCTTTCAACATACGAGGCCCCGCCGCCCGAGCCGGGGGCCGCTCGAGTTCGCGCCCGTGCCGTCCACGGACCCGCCGGGCGCATCCACCCGGCCAGTCCATGGCGCGACGCCTCCGCAACGCCGGACCTGCCGCGGATCCTCGCCTCTCGATGCTCCGGGCCCGTTGCCGCCGTTCGGAGCGCCGCCGCGCGGGGGCGGCCGGGGCGTGGCCGACCGGCGATCGGGCGCCTTTCGGCGGCCCGCCGCTCCGGGCCGGGCCGCCTGGCGGGTCTCCGGTCACTCCAGGTGGGCGGAGAGCAGCTTGTTCATCTCGAACATGGTGACCTTCTTCTTGCCGAAGATCGGTTCCAGCTTGGCGTCCGCGATGATCTCCCGGCCGTCGTCCGGGTTCTGCAGCTTGTTGGACTTGATGTAGTCCCAAACCTTGCTGACGACCTCGCCGCGCGGCATCGCCTGGTCGCCGATCACGGCCGACAGTTCCTTCGACGGCTTGACCGGCTGCGCGATCGCCCCGCCGGCATTCCGGCCGGGCTTCTTGGAGCCGTCCGCGCTCGCCGACGCCTTGGATCCACCCGCGCTCGCGGTCTTCTTCGACCCGCCCGCGCCGGCCTTTTTCGAGTCGCCCGCGGCCTTCTTGGTCTCGCCTGCGTCCGCCGTCTTCTTCGATGAAGCCATGATGTCCTCCCAGTGAGGGTCGCCCGGTTGCGTCAACCCGGCAGACGCGCGCGCTGTTCCAAGCGGACGGCCCTCGAGGCCGCGGATTTCCGCCGGATCGCGCCCGAGCCGCCGCTCCGGAAGCGCCGGCCGGTCTGACGGCGCGCGAACGCCTCGACCGGGCTGGGCCGGACAGGCGCCTCGCTGGTCCATCGGCGTCCGGACACGCCGCCGCCGCCGGCCGCGATCCAGGGCCGCCCGGCGGCCCGCGTCGGATCACGCCAAGCCCCGCGCCCGGCCGCGTCCGGCGGTCCGGGCGAGCGACCCACGGGAGACGCCGCCGCGACGGTCAGGGGCGCCGGGCCAGGTAAACCCGGCCGTCCCAGAGCCGGAACGGCGTATCGTCCGCCGCCAGGGGCTGCAGGCCCGCCGCGCGGCCAAGAGCCTCGAAGTCGGCGCGGTCCGCCGCGGGATCGTCGCGATAGCTGTAGTTGACGACGAGCAGGCGCCCGCCGGGCCGCAGCACCCGCGCGGCCTCGGCCACATGGCGCGCCACCACGTCTCCGCCGGCATCGACCAGATAGGGAAAGGCGTCGATCGCCAGCACCAGGTCGAAGGTCTCCTCGTCGAGGGTCGAGAGGTCGCGCCCGTCCGTCAGCGCCACCGTCGCGTTCGGGAGGCCGGCGCACCGGGCCTTCGCCTCGGCCACCATGGCGGGCGAGATGTCGAGCCCGTGGACCGACCGCACCCGCCCGGCGAGCGCGGCCATGATCCGGCCGATGCCGCAGCCGATCTCCAGCACGTCGTAATCCTGCCGGAGCAACCCTTGCGCCTCCATGAAGCGGACGAGTTCGTCCGTCGCGGCGGCGAGAAGAGTCGGGTCGCCAAGGCTGTAGAGCGCCACGCCGCCCTCCGGCGACAGCGCCACCGCCCGGTCGAACATGGCGGCGGTCGCCGCGATGGCGGCGTCCGGGCCGCCCGCGCGCGGCGCGCCGTGGACCACCGCCGAGAGAAGCCCCTTCACGGTCGCGAAGGCGGTCGGGCGGGCGGCGAGGAGCGCCAGGAGATCGCGCCAGCAGGGCGTGTCCGGCTCGTCGGCGGCAAGGCGCGACAGGAGCCCGCGCGCGTCCTCCTCCGCGTCGGCCAGCATGAGCAGCCGCGTCAGCGCCATCGGCCCCGCCAGCGAGCCGGCCCGGCAGGCGTCCACCACGGCCGCCGCGCGGGTTTCCAGATCGGGAGCGGTCGGGTCGGGGTCGGTCATGGCGGGCCGGCCCGTCCGAGGGTGCGGCGGACCGTCGTCCGGTCGACGGCCCCCCAGGCGTATTTGTAGGGCTCCGCCCCGCGCAGGAAGTCCACCAGGGCGCAGCCGTCCCCGACGGCGGTCTCGATCAGGTGGTCCATGGCGAGCGATCCGGCCGACTCGGCCGAAAACGCCGGGTCGAAGCCGCCGAGGTAGGGCGCCGCGACGCCGCCGTGGCGGAGCTCGTAGATGACGGCCGCCGGCGTGGCGCCGAAGGTCACCTCGTGCAGCCGGGCGAGGCCGGCGGCGAGAAGACCCGGCAGGGCGGCCCGGTGGAAAGCCCGCACCCGCTCGTCCGCCAGCACGCCGTCTTCCCCGCGCTCCTGCCAGCGGGCGCCGTGCAGGGCGAACAGGGTGTCGAGGAAGCGGCCCGCGTCGTCCACCAGCGTGCGCCGCACCGGGCCGCGCGCCTCCGCCAGCCGCAGGCAGCGGCGGATGCTCCGCCGCTTGCGGGCGGGCACCGCCTCCAGGCCGCGCCCGGCGATCGCGAGCGTCGGCCGCACCGCCTGGTCGGCGCGCCCGTCTGTCCATCCGGGCGGGGCGCGCAGGCGGAGGGCGGCGGCGTCCGGCAAACAGTCCTCCAGCGACAGCACCGCCCAGTCCGCCATGGCGTCGAGGGCGTCCAGGATGGCCGGACCGGCGTCCGGCCGGGCGGGATGGACGAGGATGTCGAGGTCGTCCGAAATGCCGATCCCGAGCGGCAGCAGGCGCCGGCCATAGGGGCCGTCCTCCCGCCAGAGCGGCGCAAGCCCGATCAGGTCGTCGCCGTCGAACACCGCCACGGCGCGCACCTCGGCCGGCCGGAACACCGCCGTCCAGGGGATCAGCCAGGCCGGCGACTGGAAGGGCGAGGCGGTGCCGATCCGGCGCCAGAGCGCCCACCAGGCGGGTTCCAGGGCCTCGAGCTCTTGAAGGCGCGTCAGCACGCGGGTCCTGAGGACGTCGCCGCGCTCGGTGGCGAGCCGGCTCATGAGGCGACCCTCGGGCCGGCCGCGTCGCGCGCCAGCAAGGTTTCGTAGGCGGCGACATAGCGGGCGGTCATGGTCTTGAGCGAGAAGCGCCGGCGCGCCTCCGCCCGGCAGTGCCCGGGCGACAGCGATCGGGCGGCGTCGATCGCCTCCGCCATCTCCTCCACGCCGGTCACCAGGAAGCCGGTGCGGCCGTGCTCCACGATCTCCGGCAGCGCGCCGTTCGGAAAGGCCACCACGGGCGTTCCGCAGGCGAGCGCCTCCATGGCGACCAGGGAACTGGTCTCCGCGCAGAGGCTCGGCACCACCAGGCAGCGGGCGGCGGTCAAAAGGCGGCGCTTGCGCGCGAAGCCGAGCGGGCCGAGGAAACGGCGGCGGCGGTCGAGCCGCGGCCGCACCTCCTCGTCGAAATAGGCGCGGTGGCTCTCGTAGGCATAGACCTCGCCGCCGACGAGGAGGCTGTGGCCGCCCGCGCGGGCGGCGTCGAGGGCGAGGTGGATGCCCTTCTCCGGGCAGATCCGGCCGAGCACGAGGGCGAAGTCCCGCTTGGCGTGGCGGGCGGCCAGGTCGTCCACCGGCACCCCGTTCGGGATGGGGGCGAGCAGGCGCGCCTCCGGCGGGGCCGTCAGGGTCTGGGACGCGGAGACGCCGTGGAGCATCAGGTCCGGCCGGGGCGCGAAGGCGCCGGCCGGATACCAGTCGAGCGGCAGGTGCAGGGTCACCAGCGTCGGGCCGTCGTCCGGCAGGTAGGCCGGGAAATCGATCCCGTGCAGGTGCACGAGGTCCACCGCCGTCCCGGCGCGCACCCGCGCGATCGCCTCCCGGACGGCCGCCTGGGCGCGGGCCTTGGCGGCGTCGTCGAGCGATCCGGTCTCGGGCGGGATCGGCACCAGGGTGCCGGCCACGTCCGACCGGCCGTCGGCGATCACGATCGAGCGGTGGCCGGCGCGGGTGAGCGCCCGGTCCAGGTGCGAGAGCACCTGTTCGGCGCCGCCCACCGCGTCGGGGCCGACCGGCGCCAGCGGGTAGGCGACGGAGAGGACGGTGAGGCTCATGGCCCGTCCTCCAAGCCGTCCTCCGGGCCGTCCGCCAGCCGGTCGAGGGCGGGGGCGGCCAGCGTGAGGAAATCCCGCCCCGTGAGGCCGAGGCCCCACTGGTCGTAGAGGAAGCGGCCGCCGTTCGGGGCGGCGCGGAACACGGACCGGTCGAGCGGCCGCACCACCTCCGTGTCGCCCGCAAGGAGCGCCGTCACGCGGGCCTGGCTCCGGTGGCAGGCGATCAGGCGGTCCTTGGCGGAACGCGCCGCGGCGGCGAGCCGGATCTCGGTCGCGGGCGCGCCGCCCCCCTCCACCGGCGAGCGGACCAGCATGACGCCGTCCGGCCCCGCCCGGTAGAGCGGCACCTCCAGCACCTCGATCGGCCTTGCCGCCGCCCCGGCGATCCGGGCCGCGAGCGCCACCGAAAGCGCCGTCGCGTCATGGTCCGGGTGCCCGCCCTCGTAGGCGTGGGTCACCACCGCCTCGATCCGCCTCGCCTCGACGAGGCCCGCGAGCCGGAGGGCCGTCTCGGCCACGTGGCGCACGGCCGTCTGGTCCTGAAGGCCGAGCGCGACCCGGTTCGTCGCCGGAACGCCCGCGAGCGTCAGGGCCGCGTCGAGCTCCGCCGCCCGGGCGGCCCGGTAGGCGTCCGCCCCGTCGAAGCCGGCCGCGCGGGCGTCCGCCGGGTCGGCCGGCGCCCCGTCGGTCACGTGGACGACCAGGAGGTCGGCGAACCGGTCCATCTGGCCGCCGAGCATCAGCGCCTCGTCGTCCGGATGGGCGACGACGAGGGCCGTCCGCCGCGCGATCGGCGGCCGGTCCGGGTTGGCGAGGTCTTCGATCAGCGGCATGGCGCGTCGTCCCGGCCCCGCCTTCCGCGTCAGACCGCGGCCGCCACGGTCACCGGCCCGGCCGGCGTGGCGGGCGCGCGCTTCACGCCCAGCCGGGTTGCGTAGCGGTCGATCATGGAGGCGCAGAAGTCCGCGTACTCGTTCGGGTCGATGGGGGCGGAGGTGTGGTGCGGCATCAGCCCGCGATGTTCCGGCGTGAAGCAGAAGGTCACCGTCACGTCGAAGTCGCCGAGCGCGTCCATCTGCCGGTCGAACCAGTCGAGCGCGTTCGGCCGGAAGCTGTCCGCCCAGGAGAGGCCGGTGCGCAGGTAGGTCACGCCCAGGCGCTTCATCCAGGTCACCGCCTCGTCCAGCCGCGGGTCGTGGTAGTGGAACCACTGGCAGAAGCCGATCTCCGGGGTCAGGTCGCCGAACAGGTCGAGCGACGGCTTCGGCGTGCCGTCCTCCCGGATCAGGCCCATGTAGAAGTGCCGGTAGTAGGACGAGCCCTCCGCCTCCTTGTGGCGGGTGGTGGCGCCCCAGGCCTGCGGCAGGTCGAACAGCGAATACCAGTGGATGCGCGGCGCCTTGCCGGTCAGAAGCTCCGCCGTGCGCTTCAGGCCGAACACCTGCACCTCGTCGGCCCCGAAGGTGGAGATGCCCACCTCGCTCACCCAGATCGGCTTGTCGGTGACGGCGCGGATCTCGTCGATCTTCGCCGGCCAGTCGTGGATCGACCAGAGGTTCCAGTCGAGCGGGAAGCCGTGCACCGCCACCGCGTCGATCGCGTCCATCACGCCCTTGCCGGCGAGGTTCTGGACGAACAGCGGGTCGATCGGCGACATGCCGCCGAGCACCCGGGTCACGT
Organism: Chthonobacter rhizosphaerae; assembly: GCF_013839525.1. Taxonomy (GTDB): domain Bacteria; phylum Pseudomonadota; class Alphaproteobacteria; order Rhizobiales; family Pleomorphomonadaceae; genus Chthonobacter; species Chthonobacter rhizosphaerae. The sequence continues at coordinate 431,871 of NZ_JACDIS010000004.1, read as the reverse complement.
CGCCGTTCGCCTGCCGCACGGCGTGTCCGGCCCGCGCCACCATGTCGGCGAACCGGTCCCAGCCCGGGTCCACCTCCGGGTCCCAGTGCGACTTGTTGTTCGGCTCGTTCCACAGCATGGCGGCTTCGATCATCGGGCGGCGTCCTTCGGGCTCCGGGCGGGATAGACGGCGGCGTTCGGGGTCGGGGCGTCGGCGCGGCGGCAGACGAACACCTCCTCCTCCGGATGGGCCAGGATGGTGAAGCCGGCGCTCCGCAGCATGGCCTCCGAGCAGGCCCGGTTCGGCGCCCACCAGTTGGTCGGGTCGTTGGAATAGTCGTGTTCGATGAAGTGCATCTTCGGATAGCCGGGCTTGTCGAAGTGCGCCGTCTCGGTGAACGGATAGTCCCGCTCCACCGGCTCCACCTCGTTGGACCCGCGCTGCATGGACTGGAAGACCAGGAGGTCGCCCGCCACGTGCTCGTGGATCAGGTCGAGGGCGAGCAGCGGGTGGCGGAGGTGGTAGAGCACCCCCATGAAGATCACCACGTCGAACGTTTCGCCGAGCGCCGCCACGTCGTAGATCGAGAGCTGGCGGAACTCGATGTCGGCGCCCGCCACCTCGGCGGCGAACCGGGCCTGCGCCAGATAGTCCTCGTCGAAGTCGATGCCCACCACCCGGGCGGCCCCGCGCTTCTTCATCTCGATGGAGTAGAAGCCGGCGTTGCAGCCGATGTCGAGCACGGTCCTGCCTGTCAGGTCCGCCGGGATCGCGGCCTCGAACCGGCGCCACTTCACGGCCGGATAGTCGCCGAGGAAGTGGTCGGGCGCGGTCATCACGCCGTTGAGGTCCAGGTTGTGGAACCAGGGGCCGAGCGCCTCCACGCGGGCGCGGATGTCGTCTTTGCTCAGGTGCTGCACGGGCGTCATTCCGGACGATTGGGAGTGTGGGTGAGGCCGGTGAACGGCCGGCCGGTCGGCCAGCCGAGGGCGACGCGGCTGCCGGTGGCTCCGTCGCCGGAAGGGGTTCGGGCCGCCTCCGCCAGGAGGCCGAGGGCGGCGCGGTAGCCGTTGAGGGTGCCGACGTCCACGTAGGACTCGCCCGCCTTCACGCCCACCGCCTCGCCGCCCCGCTGCAGCCAGGCGTTCACGAGGGTGCCGAAGTATTCGTCCTGCCCGTCCCGCTCGTCGAACAGGGCCTTCAGCGCATGGAGCACGCGGCCGGGCATCTTGAATCCGCCCCAGATCCAGGAGGAGCGCGCGTCCGGGCTCTTCACCTGGATCTCCTCCACGCGCCCGGCCTCGTCCGTCACCACGGCGTCGAAATATTCCGGATGCTCCACCGGGAACAGCAGGAAGGCCAGCGTATCGTCCGGCAGGGCCGAAAAGCCGCCGAGCGGCATCCACACCGTGTCGGGCAGGCCGATCAGCACCGGCTCGTCCGGCCCGATCAGCGGCGCGGCGCGGAACAGCGCGTCGCAGAGGCCCGCCGGCGAGGGCTGCACCACGTAGGCGACGGAAGCGTCCGCGTAGGAGCCGCCGTAATACTCCAGGATGTCCGACTTGCCGGGCGCGATCACGAAGCAGATCTTGTCCGCCCCGCCGGCGATCATGCGCTCGACGAGATACTCGCTCACCGCGCAGGGCCGCTCCACCCCGTGGTCGAGCCGGCTGCCGACGGGCAGGAGTTCCTTGGAAAAGGCGAGCGGCTGGATCCGCGTGCCACGGCCTGCGGCCGGTACGATGCCCCACATGGGCCTGTCCTCCCGTTGTCCTCGCCCCGCTCCGACCGTCGTGCGATCAACGCGCCGCTCAAGAAACCGGTTCGCCCGCCGCCAGCGCGGGGCGATCCGCCATGCGGGCGAGGATGCTCTCCAGCGTGGCGGCCCGGTGGTCCGACGTATGCTCGGCCAGCACCCGCGCCCGCGCCGCCTCGGCGATCCGGGCCCGCTCGGCGGCGGAGAGGTCGAGCGCCGCCAGGGTGTCGTCCGTCGTCCGGGCGATCAGGATCTCCCGCCCCGGCTCGAAGAACTGGTCGAGCCCCGGCCAGGTGTCGGACAGAAGCACCGCCCCGCAGGCGGCCGCCTCGAACAGGCGCCCGGACGGGCACCAGCCCGACCGGGCCATGGCCTCGCGGGTGATGTTCAGCGTCAGCCGCGACGACGCGTAGAAGGCCGGGTGGGCGTCCGGCGGCAGGTGCCGCACGAAGAAGATGTTGTCCCCCCACGGGAAGTCGTCCGGATACTGGGCGCCCGCGATCACGAACCGCCCGTCCGGCCGGGCCCGGGCGGCGTCCACGAACAGCGCCTGCAGGGCCGCCTGCCGGTCGTCCGCATAGGTGCCGATGTAGGAAAGATCGCCCGCGAACACCGGGTCCGGGTCGGCCGGGCGGTGCACGTCCGGGTCCACGTGGCCGTAGAGGGGCGCCGCCGCCGGCGCCTTCAGGCGCGCCGTGAGGGCGTCGAGCGCCGGCCCGCCGGTGTAGCTGAGCGCCAGGTCGTAGCCGGCGAGCCCCTCCGGGCCGATCCAGGCGAGGCTTTCGCCCGCGTCCAGTTTGGCGAGCGTCACCGGCGTGTCGAGGTCGTAGAACACCCGCCGTCCGCGGCCCATCCCGGCCACCATCTCGCCGGCCGCCAGGCCGTCCGGGCAGAAGGACGTCACCATGCCGACGTCCGCGTCGGCGAGGTGCCGCCGGGCGAGCGCCCGCACGTCCTCGAACCGCTCGTAGAGAACGAGCTCGCCGTTCGGCACCGCGTGATAGTCCCGCGCGCCCCGGTACCAGCTGACGTCCTTCTCGAAGAAGACCACCTGCCAGCCCCGCCGGGCGAGGGCCTTCACGAGGCCCCGCCAGAGGGTCGCGTGGCCGTTGCCCCAGGAGGACGAGATGGAGAGGCCGAAGACGACGAGTTTCACCGGCCGGTCTCCCCGTCGCTGTCCGGACCCCGGTCGTTGAGCCGCACGAGCCTCGCCCCGTGGGGCTCGACGTCGATCGTCGTCACCGAGGCCGGGTCCACGTCGAACCGGTGCAGCGCGTCGAGCCCGAGGCCGAGCACCGCCGCCACCACCGCCTTGATCGGGTCCGCGTGCCCGACCAGCACGACCGCGCCCTCCGGCCCGTCGGCCGTCATACGGTGGAGGTGCCGCACCATGCGGCCCTGCGCCGCCGCCATGGTCTCGCCGTCCGGCGCCCGGGCGAGCGACCGCGCGGCGTTCCAGCGCCGCCAGTCCGGGTCCGCCTCGAGGGCGTCGAAGCTCATGCCGGTCCAGCGGCCGAAGTCGATCTCGTCCAGGTCCTCCGCCACGGTCACCGCAATGCCGTGCGGCGCCGCGATTGCCTCCGCGGTCTCCCGCGCCCGCTCCCGGGGGCTCGCGTGGATCGCGGCGAGGCGCGCGCCGGCGAACCGCCGGGCGAGCGCGGCGGCCTGTGCTCGTCCCGTCTCCGCCAGGTGGGCGCCGGGCGCCCGGCCGGTCAGGATCCGGCCCACGTGGGCGTGCGCGGCGTGGCGGACGAGATGGACCACCGTCAAAGCCGCGCCCCGGCCGGCTCGTCGTCGTTGCCGGCGATGAAGGCCAGCGTGCGCCGCCGGGCCTCGTCGTCGGTGAACTGCACGGGCGGCGACTTCATGAAGTAGCTGGAGGGCGCGATCAGCGGGCCCTTCAGGCCGCGGTCGAGCGCCAGCTTGGCGCAGCGCACCGCGTCGATCACGATGCCGGCGGAGTTCGGGCTGTCCCAGACCTCCAGCTTCAGCTCCGCGTTCAGCGGCACGCCCCCGAAGGTGGTGCCCTCCATGCGGATGTAGGCCCACTTGCGGTCGGTCAGCCACGGCACGTGGTCGCTCGGCCCCACGTGCACGTTCTCCGGGTCGAGCTGGATGTCGAGCTGGCTGGTGACCGCCTGGGTCTTGGAGACCTTCTTGGATTCCAGCCGCTCCCGCTCCAGCATGTTCTGGAAGTCGGTGTTGCCGCCGAAGTTGAGCTGGTAGGTGCGGTCCAGCCGCACGCCGCGCTCGCGGAACAGGTTGGTGAGCATCCGGTGCACGATCGTGGCGCCCACCTGGCTCTTGATGTCGTCGCCGATGATCGGCAGGCCGCGGTCCTCGAAGCGCTTCGCCCACTCGGGCTTCGACGCGATGAACACCGGCATGCAGTTGACGAACGCGCAGCCGGCCTCCAGCGCCTGCTCGGCGTAGTATTCCGCGGCCTGCTGCGAACCGACCGGCAGGTAGGAGACGAGCACGTCCGTGCGGGTGTCCTTCAGGATCGCCGTCACGTCGGCGACCGGCGCCTCGGATTCCTCGATCTCGTCGCGCACGTACTTGCCGAGCCCGTCCAGCGTCTTGCCGCGCGCGACGGTGACACCGGTGGGCGGCGCCTTGGCGAACACGTGGGTGTTGTTGGGGCGGGCGTAGATGGCCTCGGCGACGTCGCGGCCCACCTTGCGGGCGTCCACGTCGAAGGCGGCCGACACCTCGATGTCGCCCACGTGATAGCCGCCGAGGTCCACGTGCATCAGCCCGGGGATGGGCTCGTTGCCGCGGGCGTCCTTGTAGTATTCGAGCCCCTGGACCAGGGACGAGGCGCAGTTGCCGACACCGACGATGCCGAGGCGCAGGGATCTAGGGCTCAAGGGGTGGCTCCGGAGCGACTGTCGAACGGCCCGCCAACCTGGAGGGAAAGCGGTGCCGGAGGTCGAACCCGGAGCCGCCGGATTTGTTCCGGCGGTCATGCTGAAGCGTCGGCGGCGCCGTTCGGTGCGGGCGCCGCCGGCCGTGTCGTGGCCCCTCAGGCGGCCTTCACCTCGCCGAGGAAGCTGTCCACCTCGCGGCCGAGCTCGGCGGAATGGCGGGCGAGCTCCTTGGCGGCCGACAGCACCTGGGTTGCGGCCGCGCCCGTCTCGCCGGCGTTCGCCCGCACGGTCAGGATGCTGCCTGTCACCTCCTCGGTGCCGCGCGCCGCCTGGTGCACGTTGCGCGAGATCTCGTTGGTCGCCGAGCCCTGCTCCTCCACGGCCGCCGCGATGATGCCGGAGATGTCCGCCATCTGGCCGATCACCGCGCCGATCGCCTGGATCGCCGTCACCACGTCGCCGGTCGCCGTGCGGATCTCGCCGATCTGGGCGGAAATCTCGCCGGTCGCCTTGGATGTCTGGGTGGCGAGGGCCTTGACCTCGCTCGCCACCACGGCGAAGCCGCGCCCGGCCTCGCCCGCCCGGGCCGCCTCGATGGTGGCGTTGAGGGCCAGAAGATTGGTCTGGTCCGCGATGGTGCTGATCAGGTCCACGATGGCGACGATCCGGTCCGCCGCCTGGGCGAGGCCCTTCACCTGCCCGTCCGCCTCGCGGGCGCTCGCCACCGCCTGGGCGGCGATGCCGCCCGACTGGCCGACGCGGGTGGCGATCTCCTGCACCGAGGCGGCGAGCTCCTCGGTCGCCGCCGCCACGGTCTGCACGTTGGCGGAGGTCTGCTGGGCGGCGCTCGCCACCTGGGTGGAGTTGCGGTTGGTCTCGTCCGCCACGCTCGCCATGGATCCGGCGGTCGCCTCCAGCTCGGTGGAGGCGGATTCCAGGCTCGTGGTCAGGCCGCGCACGCTGCGCTCGAACCGGGCGGTCAGCTCGTCCAGCATCTTGGCCCGGCGCATCTTGGCCTCGTTCTCCGCCTCCTGGGCGGCGGCGAGGCGCCGCGCCTCGGCCTCGCGCGCCTTGAAGGTGGCGAGCGCGCGGGCGAGCGCGCCCACCTCGTCGCCCCGGTCGGCGCCGATCACCTCCGCGTCGAGGTCGCCGGATGCGAGCCGGGCCAGCGACCCGGTGATCTGGCCGAGCGGCCGCGTCACGAGCCCGATCAGGATGAAGCCGAGGAGACCGATGCAGGCGGTGAGGCCGACGGCGGCGCTGATGACCAGGGTGTTGCGGGTGGAATCGGCGAAACTCTCCGCCGCCACGCGCGCCGTCTCCAGCTCCTGCGTCAGGATGTCGACGCGGGCGGCGAGCGCGTCGCCCACGGCCTTCCGCTCGGAACGGCCCTCGCCGAGCGACAGGGTCTCCGCGTCGTTCGCGCGGCCGGCGAGAGACAGGCCGACGCTGCGGTCGGCGGTCTCCAGGTAGCGGGTCACGTCGGCGCGGAGCCGCTCGTTCGAGGCCTTTCGCTCCGGCGTATCCGCCAGGGCCACGAGCGCGTCCATAGCCGCGAGGGCCTGTTTGCGGGCGGCGTCGTAGCCGGCCTTGTAGCCGGCCATGGCGTCCGGCCGGACGTCGATGATGAGGTTCTTTTCCTGGATCGAGGCCTCGTCCACAGCGACGATCGCCTCCAGGAGCAGCGCCTTGCGCGTGGCCGACACGTTGATCACATGCTCTGCCCTCTCGGACATGGTGCCCATGCCGGTCGCGGCGGTGACGACGAGCGCGATCATGACGGCGATCAGGATGGCGACCGGAATCGCCAGCTTCGTCACGATGCCGATATTCTTCAGAAATTGCATTTTACGGGCCCTGCACGATCCGAAACCATCGCCGGATCAAGGAGTCCGGCAGATGCATGAATCCTGCAGGTCAACGATTAAGACTTCTTAGTTATGGGATGACCGTAGAATCCCGTATGCGCCATCGCTCCGGCGCTCCACCCGCCGGCCCGACCGGCGTACGACCCGTTGCCCCTGACGGTCGCGACCGGCGCCGGAGATCCCGCCGGTCCCGGCCGGCCCGGGCGGCTCTGGCGCCGCCCCGGCCGGCCGTGGCGGCGCGTCAGGCCTTGGGCATCAGCACGGTGTCGATCACGTGGACGACGCCGTTCTTCTGGGTCACGTTGGCCTGGGTCACCATGGCGGTGTTGCCGGCCGCGTCCATCAGGGCGATCCCGCCGTCCTTCATCATGGCGGTCAGCGTGCCGCCGGCTACGGTCTTCAGCTCCGCCTTGCCGCCGCCGGCGTCGATGGCGGCCGCCAGGGCGTTCGCCGTGTAGTTCCCGGCCACCACGTGGTAGGTCAGGATCCCGGTCAGGGTGTCCTTCATCTCCGGCTTCACCAGGTTGTCCACGGTGCCGGCCGGAAGCTTGGCGAAGGCGTCGTTGGTCGGGGCGAACACCGTGAACGGACCGTCCGACGCGAGCGTGTCCACGAGGCCGGCGGCCGTCACCGCCGCCACCAGCGTGGTCAGGTTGTCGGCCTTGGAGGCGTTCTCCGGAATGGTCATCGTCGGCAGCATGGGGGCGCCGCCCACCATCGGGGGCTCCTGCGCGACGGCGGCGCCGGCGAAGCCGAGGAACGCGACGGCGGCGATGCGCACCGCGAGCGACGAACGGGTCTTGGACATGTCATAAACCTCCCAAACCGATCAGCTTGATGCTGACCGATGCCCGGCTTACGGGGCCGGCTTGAGAACGGTTTTGCATGAGCCGTACACGTCTCCGGCACGAATGCGTGAGACGGCCGTGATTCGGAGAACGTCATTCCAGACGCGCCCCATCCGACGCCATCAGCCCGTGTCGGACCAGGGGTCCTCCACCCGGGGCCAGATCGCCCGCGTCAGCTTGCGGTAGTCGGTCGCGCGCGGGTTCGACGGGTAGGGCGCGCCCGCGTCGACATAGACGATCTCGCGGGCGATCCTGGAGAAGCCGGCGTAGAAGTGGTTGGTGGACTTCACCAGCAGCAGGTCCTTCTCCAGCGGGTCGACGCCGAGGTTGGAGAAGATGTCCGGCTCGAAGGTCTGGGTCCGGTTGGTGTTGAGGATCACGTCCACCTCGGTGCCGACGATCCGGATCACCGTCGCCGGGCCGAGCGTCACCCGGCTCGCCCCGAAGCTCTGCCAGCCCTCCTCGGCGACGGCGAGGATGCGCACCCTCGCGTCGATCGGGTCGCCGGCGGGCGCCGAGGTCTTGCCGCCGAACCGCATGGTGATCTCCGCGCCCACGCCCGCCCCGTGGGCGAAGGCCGCCGCGATCGGGTCCCAGATGGTGGCGACGCCCACGTTCGTCAGGCCGCGCTCCAGGATGCGGCGCAGGATCAGCGTGCCGTCGCCCGCCGTGCCGCCGCCCGGATTGTCCCACACGTCCGCCACCACCACCGGCCCGCCCTTGCCGGCGACCGCGTCGAGCGCCGCGTCGATCCCGGCGTCGATGCCGAGCATCGGCATGGCGGTCTTTCCCCTGAGGTCGATGATCTCGCGCCCCAGCCGTTCCGCGAGCGCCGCCCCCTTGGCGGCGTCGCCGTCGCTCACCACCAGCATGCGGGTGCCCATCTCCGGCACGTCGGCCGCCATGAAGCCGTGGATCAGCGACACGGACAGGATGCCGTCCCGCCCCTCCAGCGCCTTCATGCGGTCCACGAAGCCCCGCATGGGCTGGCGGCTGGTCGGGTAGACGTCGATCATCCGGCAGTCGAAGGTGGCGATCACCGGCGAGATCTCGCCGGCAAGCGCGCGAAGCGCCAGATCCACCACGTGCTCGCCGCGCTCGTAGAAGTCCGTGTGCGGAAACTCCTGGAAGGCCGCCAGGATGTCCGACGCCGCCACCCGCTGGGGGGTCAGGTGGCTGTGCGGGTCGATCTCGGCGGCGATCAGCACGTCGTCGCCCACCATGGCGCGCACCCGCGCCAGGAGGTCGCCCTCGCAGTCGTCGTAGCCGTCCGCCACCATGGCGCCGTGGAGGCCGAGCACCACGCCGTCCACCGGCATGGCGTCCCGCAACTGGTCCAGGATCTCGTCCCGGAGGCCCTCGTAGGTGGCCCGGTTGACGAGCCCGCCCGGCTCCGCCCAGGTGGACGTGCCCTCGATCACCGTCAGGTCGGTTCGCTCCCGGGCCCGGCGGCGCAGCGCCAGCACCGGCGAGGAGCAGAGCGTCGGCGTTTCCGGATGGCGTCCGGGCGGCGCGTAGAAGGCCATCTCGAAACACGCCCGGTCGGTTGGCACCGGCGAGAAGGTGTTGGTCTCGGTGGCGAGCGACGCCGTGAAGATGCGCATGGGATGAGACCTGCGAGGGGTGAGGCGGGGCGGCCGGCCGCCCGCGCCGGGATCAGGACTTCGGAGCGTAGGCGACCGCCTCGATCTCGATCTTGATGTCGATCATCAGCCTGGACTCCACCGTGGTGCGGGCCGGCGGCTCGGACGGGAAATAGGTGGCGTAGACCGTGTTGAAGGCGCCGAAGTCGCGGGCGTCCTCCAGCCAGACGGTGGTCTTCACCACGTCCTCCAGGCGGGCGCCGGCCAGCGCCAGCGCCGCCTTCACGTTCTCCAGCACCTGCCGGGTCTGGGGCACGATGCCGCCGGCCACCACCGTTCCGTCCGGTCCGACCGGCACCTGGCCGGACACGTAGACGAAGTCGCCGGCCCGGACGGCGGGCGACAGCGGGACGTGGGAGGTGCCGAAGGTTTCCTTGGGCATGGGTCCGTTCTCTTTTCCGGATACGTGCGGGAGGAGGGCGGCCGTCACTTGACGGCGCCGAGGGCGAGGCCGCGCACGAGATAGCGCTGCAGCCAGGCGAACAGGATGGCGACCGGCAGGGTCGCCACCAGGGTCGCCCCCATCACGTGGTGCCATTCCACCGTGTAGCGGCCGGCGACCAGCGAGAAGACCTGGATCGGCAGGGTGTAGCTCTCCTGCCGGCGCAGCAGCGTCAGCGCGATGACGAACTCGTTCCAGGCGTTGATGAAGGTGAAGATGGCCGTCACCGCGATGGCCGGCGTCACCAGCGGCAGGAACACCCGGCGCAGGGTCTCGGCCCGGCCTGCCCCCTCCATCCAGGCCGCCTCCTCCAGGTCCTTCGGCACCGTGTCGAAATAGCTCTGCAGCATCCAGACCGTGAAGGCGATGTTGAAGGCCATGTAGACGAGGCCGACCGCGCTCACGCTCTCCACGAGCCCGAGCGACGCCATCAGGCGGAACAGGCCGACCACCAGCACGATGGGCGACAGCATCTGCGAGACGAGCAGGAACTGGCGCACCAGCCCGCGCCCGGCGAACCGGAAGCGCGACATGGCATAGGCCGCCGGGATGGACACCAGGATGGCGCCGACCGTCGCGATGCCCGACGCGTAGAGCGAATTCATCAGCGCCTGGCCGAAGTTCGTCGCCACCCACATGTCGGCGAAGTTCCGCAGCCGCAGCTCGCTCGGCCACCAGGTCGGGTTCAACACCTCCGCCTGGGGCTTCAGCGCCGTGATGGTCATCACGGCGAACGGAAACAGGATCAGCACGACCAGCGGCGCCAGCAGCGTCCAGGCGAGAAGGGTGCGCTTCCACTTCCTGCTCATCGGGCCTCCTCCCGCATGGCGAGCCGGACGTAGAGGATGGTGAAGACCAGCAGGATGGCGAGCATCACCACCGACACGGCGGAGGCCTCGCCGAGCTTTCCGATCCGGAAGCCCAGCTTGTAGAGATGCGTCACCAGGATGTCGGTGGAGTTCGCCGGCCCGCCCTGGGTCATCACCCAGATGATCGGGAAGCTGTTGAACACGTAGATGGTGTTCAGCACCATCGCGATGTTGAGGAAGGGCTTCAGGAGCGGCAGCGTGATGTGGCGGAACTGCTGCCAGCGGCCCGCCCCTTCCAGGGCGCTCGCCTCGTAGAGGTCCTGCGGGATGGACGACAGGCCGCCGAGGAAGATGGTGGTGGTGAACGGGATGGTGACCAGGATGCCGATCCCGATCTGCATCGGGAAGGCGAGGCCCGCGGTCGCCAGCCACTGCACGTTGGCGTCGATGATGCCGAGGCCCCGGAGCGCGGAGTTCAGCATGCCGCTCTCCCCGTTCAGCGCCCAGCGCCAGACGATGGCCGTCATGGTCAGCGACACCGCCCAAGGCAGCATCACGATCACCCGGGCGACGTCGCGGCCGTAGAAGTCCTCGTTGAGGATCATCGCCACCGGCACCGAGATCAGGATCGTCCCGCCGACGACCGCCACCGTCCACACCACCGTGCGGATCAGCGCCGCCGTGAAGTTCGGGTCGGCGATGAGCGCCTTGAAGTTGGCGAAGTCGTTGTAGTCCCTCAGCTGGCCGAACCGGTTCACGTTGTGGGTGGCGATCTCCAGGAGGTCGCCGACCGGCCAGAAGATCACGCCCGCCGCCAGGATGAGGCTCGGCAGGAGGAGAACGTAGGGGAGGAAGCGGGCGCGGCTCGGCACGGGAAGGAGCGTCCGGTCAGGGGGAAACGAGGTCGAGGATTGGTGACGCCGCGATGCGAACGATCCCTCCCCTTGAGGCGAAGGTGGCCGAAAACCGCCGGGAGCGACCGTCTTCCGCATCAGCCGGCCGCCGGCCCAAGGACAAGCGCCTCGACCGGTCACCGATGGCGAACGATCTCTCCCCTCAGGGGAGGGTCCGGCCGAAGGCCGGGGGAGGGGTCGTCTTCTTCCCCGGACGCCGGGCGCTTCCCTTCAACACGGCAAGCGCCCGACCCCAGGGAGAGCAACCCCACCCGACCGGCCGCCGGGGCCTCGCAAGGCCCCGACGTCCTCCATGCCTTACTGCTTCAGGATGGCGTCGGCCTTGGCGGCGGCGTCCTTCAGGGTCGCCTCCACGTCGCCCTCGCCGAGGTAGATCTTCTGCAGGGCGTCGGAGGTGATCTGCGCGATCTCCTCCCAGCCGGTGATCACCGGGGCGAAGCGGGCGTCCGGCAGCAGCGCGGTGAATTCCTTCAGGTCCGCGTTGTTGACGTAGTAGTCCATCTTGGCCTCTTCCTGGTTCACCGGAAGGAAGCCCTCGTTCTGCGTGAACTTGGCGCGCTGCTCGGTGGTGAACAGGAAGTCCATGAACTTCCAGGCCTCGTCCTTCACCTGGCTGTTCTTGAACATGATGATGCTGTCGGTGACGCCGTAGGTGCCCCGGTCGCCGGTCGGGCCGGCCGGGATGGCGGTCACGCCGTAGTTGAGGTTCGGCGCCTCCTCCTTGATCTGGTTCGACAGGAAGGGGGCGGTGATCATCATGCCCACCTTGCCCTGCTTGAACAGGTTCTGCACGTCCTCGCGGGCGTAGGAGGTGACGCCCGGCTGGGTCGCCTTGCTGTCGATCAGGCTCTTGTAGAGCTTGGCCGCCTCGATGGCGCCCGGATCGTCGAGGCCGGAGGTGCCGTCCTCGCCCAGGATCTCGGCGCCGTACGACCACATGGCATAGTAGAAGTAGACGTCCGTCTCGATCTCCTTGCCCTGCAGGCCGTAGCCGTAGACCTCGCCGCCAAGGCCGGAGATCTTCTCGGCCGCGGTCTTCAGCTCGTCCCAGGTCTTCGGCGGCTCGGAAACGCCGGCCTTCTCCAGGAGATCCTTGTTGTAGTACATGGCGCGCGCCGAGGCGGCGATCGGCAGGCCGTAGATCTTGCCGTCCATCACCGAGGGCGACAGGAAGGTCTCGATGAAGCGGCCCTTGAACTCGTCGGTGATGTAGGAGTCCAGCGGTTCGGCCACGTCCTGGCTGACGAAGTCCAGGAGCCAGCGGGTGCCGATGATGGACAGGTCCGCGTTGGAGCCGCCGGCGATGTCCGTGGTCAGCTTCTGCAGCAGCACGTCCCACGGCACCACTTCGATCTCGATGTTGGTGTCCGGGTTCGCCGCCTCGAATTCCTTGGCGGCCTCCTCGAAGTAGGGGCCGGTCTTGGCGCTGTATTCGGCCACCGTCACGCGCACGGTGCCGGCCTTTGCGGCGGTGAGCGCCGCGAGGCTGAGGCCGGCCGCGAGGCCGAGCTTGAAGAGAGCGGATCTGGTCATGTCGCCTCCACGATAAAGGGCCCCGCTCCTCGGCGGCGGTCCCTTGAGATGATCCCCGTCGAAGCGCCCGTCGGTGGTCGGCGCGGCGCTCCAGCCGCCCTGGAGGGACGGTCTGATGTTTGTTACTTTCCTACATTATGCGGGTTTTGGACCCGCACAAGTCCTTTTTTGATGTTGCCAAATTACATTTCCCGCGCCCATGATGAGGCGCCGCGAGACAAGATCCGCCGAGGGCGCAGGCCGTCGGACCACCCGGACGCCGCGGCGCGGAGGCAGGGACACGCGATGGATTTCAAGGACCTTTCCGTGGTCGTCACCGGGGCGGGCGGCGGCATCGGCGCGGCCCTCGTGGAGGGGTTCGGCCGGGCCGGCGCCCGGGTGATCGGCTGCGACAGGGATGGGCGGTCGCTCGATCCCCTGCCGCTCGCCGGCCGCGCGACCTTCGACCTCGCCGATCCCGCCTCCATCCGGGCGGGCGCCGCCGACCTCCTCGCGGCCCACGGCGCGCCGGACGTGGTGGTGATGAACGCCGGCTGGACCCGGGGCGAAAGCTTCGCCTCCATGGACGAGGACGCGGTCGGCCGCGAGATCGACGTCAACCTCACCGGCGTCGCCCGGCTCACCCACGCCCTGCTCGGCCCCATGCGGGCGCGCCGCGCCGGCGCCTTCGTGTTCGTCTCCTCGGTCAATGCGCTCGCCCACTACGGCAACCCGGCCTATTCGGCCGCCAAGGCCGGCATCCTCGGCCTCATGCGGGCCGTCGCCACCGAAGGCGGGCGCGACGGCGTCCGGGCCAACGCGGTCTGCCCCGGATCGGTGCGCACGCCCGCCTGGGACCACCGCATCGCCCGCGATCCCGCCATCCCGGCGGCGCTCGCGCGGCTCTATCCGCTCGGCCGCATCGTCACCCCCGCCGAGGTGGCCGAGGCGGTGATGTTCCTCGCCTCCGCCCGCGCCTCCGGCATCACCGGCCAGACGCTCGCGGTCGACGCCGGCCTCACCGCCGGCAACGTGCCCTTCATCCGCGACATCCTCGGGGAGTGACGCCCATGACCGACCTCGCCCTCCGCCACGTCGGCAAGCGCTTCGGCAGCCACCGGATCCTCACCGACATCGACCTTGCGATCGCCGACGGCGAGTTCGTCGTGCTGGTCGGGCCGTCGGGCTGCGGCAAGTCCACGCTCCTGCGGATGATCGCCGGCCTGGAGACCATCTCCGAGGGCGACCTCCTCATCGGCGACAGGCGCGCCAACGACCTGCCGCCGCAGAAGCGGAACATCGCCATGGTGTTCCAGTCCTACGCGCTCTTCCCGCACATGACCGCCGCCGACAACATCTCCTTCGGGCCGAAGATCCGCCGCGACCCGCCGGCCGGCATCGACGGCCAGGTGAAGAAGGCCGCCGGCATCCTGAACCTCCACGCCTACCTCAACCGCTATCCGCGCCAGCTGTCCGGCGGCCAGCGCCAGCGCGTCGCCATGGGGCGCGCGATCGTGCGCGACCCGGACGTCTTCCTCTTCGACGAGCCGCTCTCAAACCTGGACGCCCAGCTCAGGGTGCAGATGCGCACCGAAATCAAGGCCCTGCACCAGCGCCTGAAGAGCACCATCGTGTACGTCACCCACGACCAGATCGAGGCCATGACCATGGCCGACCGAATCGTGGTGATGAACGAGGGCCGCATCGTCCAGGCCGGCCCGCCGCTGGAGCTCTACGACCACCCGGCCGCCAAGTTCGTGGCGAGTTTCCTCGGCTCCCCGTCCATGAGCTTCGTGCCCGGTACCGTGGCGGCAGGGCCGGACGGCGCCGGCGTCGTCACCGCCGGCGGCCTCAGCCTGCCGACGCGCGCCCTCAACCCGTCGTCCGCCGGCCGGCCGGTGGAGGTCGGGATCCGGCCGGAGCATTTCCGCATCGAGGAGGGGCCGTCCGCCCTGCCGGTGACCGTCGACGTGGTCGAGCCGACCGGCTCGGAGACCCACATCTACGGCAGCCTGGAGGGCGCCCCGATCCGCCTCGTCTTCCGCGACCGGGTCGCCGCCCGGCCGGGGTCCATCCTGCCGGTCGCCGCCGACCCGACCCGCACCCACGTGTTCGACCAGGCGACCGGCCTGCCCGTCTAGGCGGCGCCGGAAAAGGGGAGGGTGCCTTGCGGGACGTGATCGACATCCTGATGCGGCTGCGCATCCGCGCCGAGGACGGCTCCAAGTCGGACCGCCGGCTCGCCGGTCTCATCCTGCAGGATGTCGACTACGCCTCCAAGGCGGCCATCGCGGAGCTCGCCGCCCGGGCGGGCGTCAGCGAGCCCACGGTCACGCGCTTCTGCCGCTCGCTCGGCTGCGAGGGCATCCGCGACTTCAAGTTCCGCCTCGCCCAGGCGCTCGCGGTCGGCGGCCAGTATCTTTCCGCCGATCCCCTGGAGCGCGACGCCCGGGAGGAGCGCATCGCCGCCACCGTGGCGGGCGCCGCCGTCGCGGCCATCGAGCGCACCCGCGCGCAGGTGGACATGAGCACCCTCGTGGCCGTCGCCGGCCAGCTCGCGTCCGCCGGCCAGGTGCTCGCCTTCGGGTCCGGCGGCACCTCGTCCATGATGGCGGTGGAGTTCCAGAACCGCCTGTTCCGCCTCGGCGTCCCGACCGTCGCCCACACGGACGGCCAGCTCCAGCGCATGTGGGCCTCCATGGCCGGCCCCGGCACGGTGGTGGTCGGCTTCTCCACGTCCGGCTTCGCCCAGTCGGTGATCGACGCCACCCTGGTCGCCCGCCAGTATGGCGCCGCCACCGTGGCGGTCACGGCGCCCAACTCCCGCCTCGCCGACACCGCCGAGACGGTGATCGGCTTCCAGACCCTGGAGGACGGCAACCTCTACAAGCCCACCTCGTCGCGCTACGCTCTCCTCGCCATCGTGGACATGCTGGCGACCGCCACCGCCGAGACCATCGGGCCCAAGGTCCTGGAAGGTCTCCGCCGCATCAAGCAGAGCCTCAACACCTTCAAGGTGGAGGATCCGCGCCTGCCCCTCGGCGATTGACGCCCCCATCCGGACGGACCTGATCCCATGCATCCCCGCACCCTCGCCGAGATCGACACGCCCGCCGTCGTCATCGACGTCGACCGCGCCATGGCCAACATCGCCCGCGCGCAGGCCTACGGCAACGCCCACGGGCTGCCGCTCCGCCCGCACATCAAGACCCACAAGCTGCCCTTCTTCGCCCACGCCCAGATGGAGCGCGGCGCCATCGGCATCACGGTGCAGAAGATCGGCGAGGCGGAGGTGATGGCCGACGCCGGCCTCACCGACATCTTCCTTCCCTACAACATCGTCGGCGCCGACAAGCTGAAGCGCCTCCGCGCCCTCGCCGACCGGGTGGCGCTGTCGGTCACCGCCGACGGCGCCGCCACCGTCGCCGGCCTCTCCGCCGCCTTCGCGGACGCCGGCCGGCCGCTCTCGGTGCTCGTCGAATGCGACACCGGCATGGGCCGCTGCGGCGTCCAGACGCCGGACGAGGCGCGCGCCCTCGCGGAAGCCATCGACGCGGCCGACGGCCTCGCCTTCGGCGGCCTCATGGCCTATCCGGCCGTCGGCAAGCCCCACGAGACCCAGGCTTTCTTCGCCGAGACCCTCGCCGAACTCGCCCGCGCGGGCCTTGAGGCGAACGTCGTCTCCAACGGCGGCACGCCGGACCTCTGGCGCGCCCACGAGGTCACCGCCGCCACCGAGCACCGGCCCGGCACCTACATCTACCTCGACCGCTACCAGGTCGCCCGCGGCGTCGGCACCGAGGCGGACTGCGCCCTCACGGTTCTGACCACCGTGGTGAGCCGGCCGACCTCCACCCGCGCCATCGTGGACGCCGGCTCCAAGGCGCTCACCTCCGACACTCTCGGCATGACGGGCTTCGGCGCGGTCGTGGAGGTTCCCGGCGTCACCGTGTCGGCGCTCTCCGAGGAGCACGGCTTCCTCGATCTCTCCGCCGCCCCGAACGGCCTTGCGGTCGGCGACCGGGTCCGAATCCTGCCGAACCACGCCTGCGTGGTCTCCAATCTCTTCGACGTGGTCCACCTGGTCTCCGGCGACCGGGTCGTGGACGTGCTGCCCGTGGCCGCCCGCGGCCGCGTCGGCTGACGCAGCCTGCCGCGGTCGCGGTTCAAGACCCGCTGTTCAACACGCACCGGCCAAGCCCCGCCGCCCGCATCCCTCACCGCACCAGCCCAGGAGCCTTGACCTTGAGCGCCCTCGTCAATCCCTTCCCGCCCGGCGACGCCGACCGGCACGCCATCTGGACCATGCTCGTCGAGCGCGACATCGACGCCTTCCTGGCCGGCGACTGGTCCATGGTGGACGGCGACTTCGACCACGCCGGCTTCTTCGGGCTCCACGCCCACCGGTCGGAACTGCCGGACAGCTGGCGCATGGATTTCCCGGACGTCGCCACCTACCGGGAGGTCTGGCTGTCCCAGTCCAGGGCCACCGCCGCCACGTCCTACGCGGAGCCGCTCCGCGAGGCCCTCTTCCGCGCCACCAATCTCCGCGACATCGACGTGAACGGCTCCGTCGCCGTCGCCCACAAGAAGTTCGACGGCAAGGTCCTGCGCGCCGACGGCGGCGTCGACACGCTCAACTGGCAGACGCTCTACTTCTGCGGCAAGCGCGACGGCCGCTGGAAGATCACCGGCTTCGTCGGCTACATGCCCTATCCGATGGGCCGCGCCGGCCCCCGATGACGGCAGCCGGAGCCGATACGACGCCACGACGATGGCCGCGGCCGCCACTCCCCCTCTCCCCTTGAGGGAGAGGGCCGGGGTGAGGGGGTGAACCGCCGCCCTTTCACATCTCGACCCCGCCACCCCCACGCCTCCACCCGCCGCGCCGACACCCCCCACCCCAACCCTCACCACAAGGGGAGAGGGGGCCCGTCGCGGTTCCGGCGCGATCCGGGATCCTTCATCGCCCCGCACACCCCGGCGACCGGCGAGCCCAGTCACGCCCCGCCGCCCCTCGATCGCATCACCATCCCCGGCCCCCTCCACCGCCAGGCCGGCCAACAAAAAAGGCGGCCCGCCATCGCGAGCCGCCCCTGATCGCACCGTCGATCACATTCCCTCAGATCAGCCCGTGCTCCGTCATCCAAGACGCGCACGTGGCCGCCTGGTTGCGGGAGTTGCAGCGCAGGGTGTCGAGGATCTTGCTCACGTGCGCCTTCACGGTCGCCTCGGAAATTCCCAGGCTGTAGGCGATCTGCTTGTTGAGAAGGCCGTCGCCCAGCATCTGGAACACGCGCACCTGCTGGGGCGTCAGCTGTTCCACGAGGGCGGTGCGGTCGACGAGCGCCTTCGGCACCGACGACGGCTTGTCGCCGAGCACGATGGTGGTGCGCCCGTCCATCACCACCTGGATCACCTCGTCCAGCACGCCCGTGGTGGCGCGCTTGCCGATGAAGGCGCGGGCGCCGACCCTGAGGCAGGCGTCGGCGATCGACTGGTCGGCGTTCGACGACTGCACGATCACGCGGGCGGTCGGCGCCAGGTCGCACAGCTTGCGCAGGCTGTCGAGGCCGCTCATGCCGGGCATCACCAGGTCGGTCACCACCAGGATGTCCTTCGGGCTGCGCAGCAGCAGGCTGGACAGCTCGGTATAGTCGCAGGCCACCATCATGGAGATGCCGCGGAACCGCTTTTCCAGCAGCGCCACCAGGGAATCCCGGATGATCGGGTGGTCGTCGGCTACGATGATCGCCTGCGGAAACGTCGGTGCGTCGGCTTCGGTCGATGGAGCCGAGGCGGCCGAGCCGTCTTCGGCGGTCATGTGCGCACTGGCAGTTCCGGTCTTCAAGGCGCCTCACTCCCGTCGACATCACCCAAGGGTGGGCAATACGACCTTAATCTAATGGTCACGCGCACGCGCTGCAACAACCCCGGCCGATCGAGGTGAACCGGACCTGCCGGCCGGCCGCGCCAGATCCTGGCGCCGTCCCACCGGACCGTCCCAAGCCAACACACATGCGGAACGCAATAGATAAAACGCCCGGCCCGGATCGCCTATTCCGCCAGGGCGGCGCCGTCACGGTCCGGTAACGCTGTGGAGGCAACGGGGCGTCAGCGCCCGTCGGAGGCTTCCTGGATCAGCACGTCCACCGCCGCGATGGCGCCTTCCAGATCGGAGATCTTGCGCAGCGACGTTTCGGTCGGCATCGCGCCGCTCAGCGCCGCCGTGTCGATGATGGCCCGTTGCGCCGACTTCAGCCGGTTGGAGAGATCGATCAACTGCGCGACGGTCGCTTGCTGCGCCATTCGGGTTCACCCTGACAAAAAACCAGATGATCCTCCATAGCGGGTCGGCGGTCGGACGAAAAGCCGCAAACGGCGGATGAACGCGGGTCATGGTGAAGAGGCCCGCCTCTCCACTGCGCGTTCACAGGTCCGCCCGCCCAAATCGGTTGCAGGAACCCCACCCCTGTGGCAACACGCCCCACGAGCCGGCGCCCGAATGCGACCAAGGACGGTCTTGACCCGCCATGGCACGTCGCTTGCGTGGCGGCCCGGTGCGCGAACACCGGGAGGAACGGGCATGGCGGCAGTCACCGAGGACGATCGGTTTCCGGCGGGAGACGACAAGGACCGGCCGCTCTACGACGACGTGCGCCTCCTCGGCCAGATCCTCGGCGACATCGTCCGCGAGCAGGAGGGCGAGGCGGCCTTCGAACTCATCGAGGCGATCCGGCGCCTGAGCGTCGCCTACCAGCGCAAGGCCGACGAGGAGGCGGGCCGCGACCTCGACCGCCTGCTCACCCGCCTCGGCCCGGCGGAGACCACCACGGTCATCCGCGCCTTCACCTACTTCTCCCATCTCGCCAACCTCGCCGAGGACCGCCATCACCTGCGCCGGCGCGCGGTCCACGAGGCGCGGGGCGAGCACCCGGACGGCAGCCTCGCCCGCACCTTCGAGCGCCTGGAGGCGGCCGGCCTGGAGCCGGACGCGGTGGTGCGGGCGCTCGCCCGGGCCACCGTGTCGCCGGTGCTCACCGCCCACCCGACCGAGGTGCAGCGCAAGAGCCTGCTCGACGCCGAACGGGCCATCGCGGGCCTCCTCGCCGAGCGCGAACACCTCGCCACCCCGCGCGAGCGGCGGGCGAACGAGGCCATGCTGCGCGCCCGCATCGCCCAGATGTGGCAGACCCGCATCCTGCGCTTCGTCAAGCTCACCGTGGAGGATGAGATCGAGAACGTCCTTAGCT
This sequence comes from Chthonobacter rhizosphaerae, assembly GCF_013839525.1. GTDB lineage: Bacteria > Pseudomonadota > Alphaproteobacteria > Rhizobiales > Pleomorphomonadaceae > Chthonobacter > Chthonobacter rhizosphaerae. The sequence continues at coordinate 411,976 of NZ_JACDIS010000004.1, read as the reverse complement.
ACTACCGGACCACCTTCCTCACCGAGATCCCGAAGCTCTACGAGGCCCTGGAGGAGGAGGTCGGCGCGAAGGTGCCGCCCTTCTTCCGCATGGGCAACTGGATCGGCGGCGACCGGGACGGCAACCCCAACGTCAACGCCGCCACCTTGCGCATGGCCCTGAAGCGCCAGGGCGAGACGGTGCTGCGCCACTATCTCACCGAGGTGCACGAGCTCGGGGCGGAGCTCTCCGTCTCCCACATCCTGGTCGGCTGCTCGCCGGACCTGACCGCCCTCGCCGAGCGCTCCGGCGACACCAGCGCCCGCCGCGAGGACGAGCGCTACCGCCGCGCGCTGATCGGCGTCTACGCCCGGCTCGCCGGCACGCTCCACGCCCTCACCGGCGGCGAGGCCCTCCGCCACGCCATCGCGCCGGGCCGCCCCTACGGCGCGCCGGACGAGCTTCTGGCCGATCTCCGCGTGGTGGAGGACTCCCTTGCCCGCAACCACGGGGCGCCCCTCGCCGGCATGCGGCTGAAGCCGCTCATCCGCGCCGTGGAGGTGTTCGGCTTCCATCTCGCCACCACGGACCTCCGCCAGTCGTCCGACAAGCACGAGGCGGTGGTGGCCGAACTCCTCGCCGCCGCGCGGGTGGAGAAGGACTACGCGGCCCTGTCGGAAGCGGAGAAGCAGGCGCTCCTCCTCCGGGTGCTCCAGGATCCGCGCCCGCTCAAGGTGCGCGGCGCCCGCTATTCCGACCATGCGGAAGGCGAACTCGCCGTGTTCGAGGCGGCGCGCGAGCTTCGCGCCGCCTTCGGGGCGAACGCCATCCGGCACTACATCATCAGCCACACCGAGACGGTCAGCGACCTGATGGAGGTGCTCGTCCTCCAGAAGGAGTGCGGCCTCATGCGCGGCACCCTCGATCCGGTCGAGGCGCCTCATGCGGTCGTCGACCTCATCGTGGTGCCGCTGTTCGAGACCATCGAGGACCTGCGCGCCGCCGAGCCCATCATGCGGGCCTTCTACGACCTGCCGGGCGTGGAGGCGCTGATCCGCAATTCCGGGGCCGAGCAGGACATCATGCTCGGCTATTCCGACAGCAACAAGGACGGCGGCTATCTCACCTCCAACTGGGAGCTCTACCGGGCGTCCACCGCGCTCGCGCGCCTGTTCGAGGCCAAGCCCGGCGTCACGCTGCGCCTGTTCCACGGTCGCGGCGGGGCGGTCGGGCGCGGCGGCGGGCCCAGCTTCCAGGCCATCCTGGCCCAGCCGCCCAACACCGTGAAGGGCCAGATCCGCCTCACCGAACAGGGCGAGGTGATCAACGCCAAGTACGCCAACCCGGAGATCGGCCGGCGCAACCTGGAGATCCTGATGGCCGCCACCCTGGAGGGCACGCTCCTGAAGCGGCAGGAGACCGCCACGGAAGCCTTCCTCGACGCCGCCGCCGATCTCTCCGCCCGCAGCATGAAGGCCTACCGGGCGCTGGTCTACGAGACCCCCGGCTTCGCCGACTACTTCTTCGCCGCGACACCCCTGTCGGAGATCGCCCGCCTCAACATCGGCTCGCGCCCGGCGTCCCGGAAGGCCACCCAGGCGATCGAGGACCTCCGCGCCATTCCGTGGAGCTTCTCCTGGGGCCAGAGCCGGGTGGCGCTGCCCGGCTGGTACGGCTTCGGCTCGGCCGTGGAGGGCTTCCTCGCCGACGCGCCGGACGGGCTCGCCCTCCTGAAGCGCATGACCGCCGAGTGGCCCTTCTTCCGGGCGCTCCTCTCCAACATGGACATGGTGCTCGCCAAAGCGGACCTCGGCGTCGCGCGGCGCTACGCCGACCTGGTGCCGGACCGGGCGCTCGCCGCCCGGGTGTTCGCCGCCATCGAGGCGGAGTGGAGCCGCACCGCCGGGGCGCTGGAGGCCATCACCGGCGCGTCGGTCCGGCTCGCCGACAACCCGACGCTCGCCCGCTCCATCGCCCACCGCTTCGCCTACATCGCGCCGCTCAACCACCTGCAGGTGGAACTGCTGCGCCGGTTCCGCGGCGGCCAGGTGGACGAGAAGGCCCAGCGCGGCATCCTCATCTCCATCAACGGCGTGGCGGCGGGCCTGCGCAACACCGGCTGAGCCGCCGGCCGCGCGCCTTGCCCCCCGCGCCGGACAGCCGGCTTTCGGCACCGCCTGGCCGTTCGGGCCCGCGGCCGGCGCCGGGGTCTCGATCCGGAGCGATGTCTCGTCGGCCTGACGGTTCCGTCAGGTCCGACAGCGCTCCAGCGCCCGACAGGACGATGGGGCGAAGCCATGACGGCGGCGTGGGGCATGGCGCGGGCGGTGCGGGCGTCCTACATGCATCCCCGGGTTGGGGGCGACCCGAGGAGGCCTTTCACGTGAGCGACCGCCCGACCCTGTCCCGCCGATCCTTCCTGGCCGCCGCCGCGGCCGCGCCGCTCCTGCCGTCGGTCCTGCCGTCCCTGGGGCCGTCCCGCGCGGTCGCCGCCCCGGCTGCCGCCGCGGTCCCCGCCGCCCCGCCGCCGGTCGACCCGGCGCGACTGGAGCCGGTCCTCGTCGCCGCCCGCGACCTCGCGCCGCTCCGCGCCATGATCATCGCCAAGGACGGCCGGACCGTCGCCGAGACGGTGTTCCGCGGCCCGGCGCTCGACCGGCCGGTCAACGTCAAGTCCGTGTCGAAGACCATCCTGGCCACCCTGGTGGGCATCGCGATCGACAGGGGTCACCTGGAGGGCGTCGACCAGCCGGTCGCCCCGCTCCTCGGCTCGCGGGTGCCGGCGGACGCCGACCCGCGCGTGCGCCGGATCACCGTCGGCCACCTCCTCTCCATGCGCTCCGGCCTCGCGTCCACCTCCGGCACCAACTACGGCCGCTGGACCGCCAGCCGCGACTGGGTGGCCTTCGCGCTGTCCCGGCCGTTCGAGGACGAGCCCGGCGGCCGGATGATCTATTCCACCGGCAACTCGCACATCCTCGCCACCGTGCTCACCCGCGTCACCGACCGGTCCGTCCTGTCGCTCGCCCGCGACTGGCTCGGCGAACCGCTCGGCATCACGGTGCCGCCCTGGCCGCGCGACCCGGCCGGCGTCCATTTCGGCGGCAACGACATGGAACTGTCCCCGCGCGGCCTCGCCCGCTTCGCCGCCATGATCGAGACCGGCGGCGAGATCGACGGCCGCCGCGTGGTGCCCGCCGCCTGGATCGCCGCCTCGTTCCAGCCGAAGGGCGCGTCCCGCCACACCGGCCACGGCTACGGCTACGGCTGGTTCACCTTCGAGGTGGACGGCCGCCCGGTCCGCTACGCCTGGGGCTACGGCGGCCAGATGGTCTACGTGGTGCCGGACGCCGGCGTGACCGCCGTGATGACCTCCGACGTCGGCTCCCCGTCCGCCCGCACCGGCTACGTGCGCGACCTCCACGCCCTCCTCGCCCGCCGGATCCTGCCCGCCGTCCAGGCCGCCTGAGCGCCGCGCGCGACCGGCCGCGCGGGGCGGGGGAACGTTTCGGCCCGTCGGAACTTCCTCCCGAAGCTTACGCCGAAGCCTGACGGCGGAGCGTCAGTCGAGGGATATCCATGAGCGTTGCACGAATCATCGCGTCGGTCGCCGTCGCCGCCCTGGCGTCCGCCTGCGTCGCCAGCCCCCAGGCCACCGTCCGCGCGCCGGCCCCCACGGCGGCGAGGCCGCTGTCGCCGGAGGACCAGAAGAAGGACATCGCCATCGCCCGCGATCGCGGCCTCATCGGCTTCGAGGAGGCGGCGCGGCGGCAGTACGCGATCCAGCGGGAGAACTATTCCATGACCCGCGGCGACGTGCGCTTCTGGGAAGCCTCGATCGCCGAGGCCCGCAAGGTGGACCAGGGCCTCCTCACCCCGGACGACTACAAGCGGCGCGTCCAGGTCCTCTACAGCCAGAACGCCCGGACCTGATCGCCGGCGCCGGCCATGCCGCCCTCGCTCGTCGGGGCCAGGCGTGGCCGCGTCTTCCGCCGGGGCTTGCGGCAGACTCAGATGATCGCCAGCACCGAACTGATGATGCCGCCCCACATGGCGCCCGAAATCAGAAGCGAGGCGAGGAAATACCAGCCTCGCGGCAAGGTCTTCAAGGAAAGGACGGCGGTCGGCAGTTTTGGTAGGTCGGCGATACTCATGAGAACAGCCTCCACTGCTCAGGAGACAAGGTTGCGCCGAAAGGGTTAACGAGACGTTAACCGCCACACGTCTGCCTGAGGAATGAATATGGCTGCCCAATCGGCGCGCACCGGCCCCGATCGGCCCGGCCCGGCCCGGCCCGGCCCCGGATTCCCGCCCTGAAGGCCGCCCCGTGCGGCCGGCGGCGCGCCGTCCTCCGTTCACCAAGCGGGCGACAAGAAGGCGGCCGTCGGGCGAGGACGGCCCCAGACGGCGTCGGGCGTCAAAGAAAAAGGCCGAAGCCCGGGAGGGCTTCGGCCGAGGTCGCTCTGGAGACAATGCGGAGACTTGGAAGGAATGAGGCTTGGTGATCAAACCCGCAAACTCGTGAGGGTCGATACGCAACGAAATGAACTGGCCGCAGCTTTCGGTTCTAACTGGTCAGGTCCTTGAAATCAATCGAGCATGACCAGAGTGAACCACAGCCCCGCGGCGGACGGAAATCACGCTATGTATCAAAATGATACAATGCTGCATGTGCGTTGTGATCGGAGCGAAAAAGCGTGCGCCGCGAAGCACTTGGCCGCCCGGGGCCTCGGGGCCGGCCGGTCCGGCATCCCGACGACGGCCGGCGCCGACGTCTCGGCCATCACGATCCCAGCGTCTGGCGGATCGCGTTCTGCAGGGCCGTCCGGGTCATCGGTTTCGTCACCACCGCCACGCCCTCGTAGGCCTCCTCCAGCCCCCAGCGGCCATAGGCGGTCAGGAAGAAGAAGGGCACGCCCCGGCGCTCCAGCGCCTGCGCGACCGGAAACGACATGGTGCCGGCGAGGTTGAGGTCGAGCACCGCCAGGTCCACGTCCACCAGGCGCGCCGCCTCCACGCCGTCCGCCATGGTGGTGGCCACCTCCACCACCGTGTGGCCGAGATCCGCCAGAAGGTCTTCCACGTGGATGATGTTGAGCGCTTCGTCCTCGACGAGCAGCACCCTCAAGCCGCCGGTCAGCCGGAAGTCCCGCATGGAGGCCGGGATGGGCGCCCGGTCGGGCGCCTCGAAACGCCGGTTGGGGAGGGAACGCAACGCCATTTCGCGTGAACTCTTGATTTTAGTCCAACTTGACCCTTCAACCCCGTGGGGCCGCGTGCGTTCCGTTCCATGCCGGTTCGGCGGGCCTTGCCGCCGAAGGTGGCGGGTGGACCGGGTTTCCGGACGCGGAAAGTTTCTGTACACTCCCTCGTGTCGGTGCCAGTCGCCCGCCCGCCCCCGAAGCCGGGGTCCGGCCCGCTCTCGTGTCCCGCGCCGACGTCGCGACCCGCCGCGTCCGCCCTGCGACGCACGGCCCCGAAGACGGCCAGACCGTCCCGCCGCCCGTGTCCGCACCGCCCACGCCGGCCCGCCGCGAGAACGGTCAGGAGTTCCGACCCCGGCGATGATCCGTGGCCGCGCTCCGTCTCGGAACAGGTGGGGGCCTCACGTTCGGAGGCTGCAATGAAGCACGAATCCCTGGACCAGATCCGCGTCAAGGCCGACGTCACGCCGGCGGTCACGCCGCCGGTACGGCTGACCCAGCGCCAGCGCCTGGAGCGGTGGGCCACTCTTCTGGAGAAGGCGGAGGCGCCGATGGCCCCGCTCTACCGGATCGAGTATCTGACGCCGGAGGAAAGGCTCCTGGCGCGCGGCGACCATACGCCCCTGGCTGTGGCCTTCGCGGACCCGGAGCTCAGGGCCGACGGCCTGAAGAGCGATCGGCTCGGCGATGTGATGGACTATTTCGGGCTCAACGCCCACGAGGCCCATCACCTCCTGTGCGACTGCCATTATCATGGCACCATGACCGGAGCGGGCGTCGCCAAGCGGCTGCGCAGCAAGGCCCGCTTCAGCGATCCTGCACCGCTTTGGGCCTTCATCCGCGGCATCTTCGGTCTGCGGCGGTCCTGATCATGAACGGGCCGGACCGGTGCGTCGCAGCCGGTCCGGAACCCGTCCGTCCGCGACCGTTCAGGTCCGCGGACGGTACGGACCATCCTGCCCATAGGGATCCGTCTCGTCCGGATCCGCGCACGGATCGGGATCCCACGGGTCCCGCCGGGCCGGCTCGCCGCTGAACGCCTGCACGCGCGACAGCGTGCACGCGGTCCAGCGTTCCGCCGCCAGCACCGCCTCGCCCGGCGTCGGAAGCGCGACGCCATAGTCGGCGAGATGCCCGGGCACGTCCTCCAGCCGCACGCCCCCGCCATAGGCGAGGAGCGCGGCGCCGAGCGCCAGCACGATCACGATCGACACCACCGCCCTCACCACCCTGAGGACGAAGAACACCAGCACCAGCCCGATCAGGATCGTCCAGATCATCGCAAGTCCCTTTCACGCGCCACGCGCCGCTGTTAGGGGCAGACTGCGGCGAAGGTCGGGCACGCCCGCCGGGCACCGCGCGGGTTCCGTCGGTGCCGCGGGTCTTCGCCGACAGGGTGACCAACCGGTTACCGACATCCGTCGGACCGCAGGAGGTCCGGGCGCTCCGGCCGCCCCGGTAGCATCGTCGCAAGGCGCTGGCCGGCTTCAATAATCCTACCTTTGCTGCGTCTTGTTCCAGGTCTCTGCGCGGACTGACGATGCGGGATGCGCGCCCCACCTGCATTAACCCGTCTTTAAATGCACATCTTTATATCTCTCCCCTGGAATGGCGGGGGCGCGACCGGAGTTTCGGTCGACGGCGGTCCAGGAGGATCGTCCGGCGGATTTCACGCGCCGTTCATTCGGAGGGCGTGCTCGTGTCGACGTTCAGCTTCGGAAACACTGGGGTCACCGCGACGATCCCGCTGGCCACGGTCATCACCAGCGGAACCGGCGATGACGCGATCACCCTGGACGGCACCTTCAAGGGCGTGTCCATCGACCTCGGGGCGGGCGCCGACGCGCTCGTCATCGGCAAGTCCGGCGCGACCGCGACCGTCGGCAACGTGGAGACGATCACCGGCGGGTCCGGCGTGGACGTCATCACCCTCTCGACCCAGGTCACCGCCGGCACCATCGATCTCGGCGGCGGCGCGGACAAGCTCACCTTCGGCAACTTCGCCAACACCGCCACGGTGCAGAACGTCGAGCAGATCGTCGGCGGGTCCGGTTCGGACGTCATCACGCTCGGCGCGGCGGCGGTCGGCACCAAGATCGACCTGATGGGCGGCGCCGACAGCCTCACCCTGTTCGCGGCGGCCAACACGCTCACGATCTCCAACGTGGAGACCCTCACCGGCGACACCGGCGGCGACGTGGTCACGCTCGGCACCGCCGTCACGGCCGGCACCATCGACCTCGCCGGCGGCAGCGACCGGCTGATCCTCGGGACCTTCAACAACACCCTGACGGTCACCAACGTCGAGACGCTGGTCGGCGCCGGCAAGGACGACATCGTCACCCTCGGGTCGGTCGTCACCGGCGGCGCCATCGACCTCGGCGCCGGCAAGGACCGGATCACCCTCAAGGACGGCGATAACACCCTCACGGTCTCCAACGTGGAGACCGTCATTGGCGGCACCGGCGCCGACGTGGTCACCCTCGGCAGCGCTCTCTCCAACGGCACCGTCGACCTCGGCGCCGGAAACGACACGCTCACGCTCTCCTCCAAGGGCGGCACGGTCACCATCGCGAACGTCGAGACCCTGGCCGGCAGCGGCAGCGGCAACGACATCGTGACGCTCGCGGCGAGCTACACCGCCGGAGCCGTGGACCTCGGCGCCGGCAAGGACAAGCTCACCCTTCTCGGCGCGGCCGCCGACATCACCGTCTCCAACGTGGAGACCTTAATCGGCTCCTCCGGCAGCGACGCCGTCACCCTCGGCACGGCCTTCACGGGCTCCATCGATCTCGCCGGCGGGTCCGACGAGCTGACCCTCGGCAACGCCGGCAACACCGTCACGGTCGTGAACGTCGAGACTCTCGTCGGCGGCTCGGGCTCGGACGTGGTCACGCTCGGGGCGGCGCTCTCCGGCGCCATCGACCTCGCCGGAGGCTCCGACAGCCTGAAGCTCGGCGCGTTCAACAACACCGTCACGGTCACCAACGTGGAGACCCTCGTCGGCGGCGCCAAGAACGACGTGGTGGTGCTCGCCACCGCGCTCACCGCCGGCTCGATCGACCTCGGCGCCGGCAAGGACAAGCTGACCCTCAGCGACGACGGCAACACGGTCACCATCGCCAACATCGAGACCCTCGTCGGCGGCACCGGCGACGACGCCATCACCCTCGGCAGCGCCGGCAACTGGTCGATCGACCTCGGCGCCGGCGACGACGGCGTCACCCTCGGCTCCAAGGGCGGCATCTTGACGGTCACCAACGTGGAGACCGTCACGGGCGGCTCCGGCGCCGACACGGTCACCCTCGGCAGCGTCCTCACCGCCGGCCTCATCGACCTCAAGGCCGGCAAGGACACCCTGACGTTCGGCAAGGCCGGCACCTCGGTCACGGTCGCCAACGTGGAGGCGGTGATCGGCTCCTCCGGCGCCGGCGACGCCATCGTGCTCTCCAACCAGGCCGCCACCATCTCGGTCGGCAACATCGAGACCATCGTCGGCTCCTCGGCCAACGACACGGTCATCCTGACCACCGCCATGAGCGGCTCCATCGACCTCGCCGGAGGCTCGGACAGCCTGAAGCTCGGCGCCTTCGCCAACACGATGACGATCACCAACGTCGAGACCATCGTGGCCGGCGCCAAGGACGACGCCATCACGCTCGGCTCGGTGATCACCTCCGGGTCCATCGATCTCGCCGCCGGCAAGGACAAGCTCACCCTGGCGGACGGCGCCAACACCCTCACCGTGTCGAACGCCGAGACCATCACGGGCGGCACCGGCGCCGACGTGGTCACCCTCGGGGCGGCCGGCGTCGTCACGGTCAACCTCGGCGACGGCGCCGACAGCATCACGCTCGCGGCCAAGGGCGGCACCGTAACGCTCACCAACGTGGAGACCGTCACCGGCGGCTCCGGCAACGACGTCGTCACCCTGACGAACCAGATCACCAGCGGCAGCCTGGACCTCGGCGCCGGCAAGGACCAGCTGACCCTGACGACGGCCGGGTCCACCGTGACGGTGGTCAACGTGGAGACCGTCGTCGGCTCCTCCGGCGCGGACACCATCCTCCTCTCCAACGTCGCCAACACCCTGGTGGTGTCCGGCGTGGAGACCCTCACCGGCAACTCCGGTTCGGACGTCGTCACCCTGGCGAGCGCCGTCACCGCCGGCACCATCGACCTCGGCGCCGGCAGCGACAAGCTGACGCTCGGCAAGTTCGTCAACACGCTGACGATCGCCAACGTCGAGACGCTGGTCGGCGGCGCCAACACCGACGTGATCACCGCCACCTCGTCGCTCTCCGGCACCGTGGATCTCGGCGCCGGCAAGGACAAGCTGACCCTCGCCGACGCCGGCAACACGGTCACCATCGCCAACGTCGAGACCATCGCGGGCGGCACCGGCGCGGACGTGATCACCCTGTCCGGCAAGGGCTCGGGCCTTTCCATCGATCTCGGCGCCGGCTCCGACAGCCTCACCCTCGGGGCGGCGGGCACCTACACGGTCACCAACGTGGAGACCCTCGCGGGCAGCTCCGGCGCTGACGCGGTCGTGCTCACCACGTCCATCACGGCGGGCAGCCTCGACCTCGGCGCGGGCGTCGACAAGCTCACCCTGGCGGCCACCGGCAACACGCTCACCATCTCCAACGTGGAGCAGATCACCGGCGGGTCCCAGTCGGACGCGGTCACCCTCGGGACGGTCTACCGGGGCGCCATCGACCTCGGGGCCGGGAGCGACACCCTCACCCTCGGCAACTTCGCCAACACCGTCACCGTCTCCAACGTGGAGACCGTGGTGGGCGACGCCGGGGCGGACGCCATCGTCCTCAAGGCGGCGGCCGGCGGCATCTCGATCGACCTCGCCGGCGGCAGCGACACCGTCAAGCTCGGCGCTTTCACCAACAGCCTCAACGTCATCAACGTGGAGACCATCACCGGCGCCGGCGGGGCCGACACGGTGGTGTTCACCGGCGCCGCGGCGGGCGTCACCGTCGACCTCGCGGCCGGTCTCGACAGCGTCACCTTCAACAACGCCGGCGCGACCGCCACGCTCACCGGCGTGGAGACGATCACGGGCGGCACCGGCGCGGACGTGGTCACCCTGAAGGACAAGGCCGCCACCAGCATCAATCTCGGCGCCGGCGCGGACAGCCTCACCCTTTCGGTCGCCTCCACGCTCACGGTGAACAACGTCGAGACGGTCACCGGCAGCACCGGCGTCGACAAGCTGACGCTCGGCTCCACCGCCACCATGACGGTGTCCAGCGTGGAGATCGTCACCGGCTCGGCCGCCACCACCGACCTCGTCGTCCTCAACGGCGGCGGCACGGTGACCCTCGCGGACGTGGAGACGATCACCGGCTCCGCCTCCAACGACGTGGTGGTGATCACCGGCACGGGCGCCGTGACGGTCGATCTCGGCAACGGCACCAACACCTTCCAGAGCGTCGCCGCCAAGGGGGACGACATCACCCTCGGCTCGGGCACGGACACCGTCCGCTACACCAAGGCGGACCAGTCCACCGCCGCCGCCGAGGACGTCATCACGGGCTTTGCGAGCGGCACCGACAAGATCAACCTCGCCACCGCGCTCGGCAAGGGAACGTTCAGCTTCCTCGGCAAGGACGGCACCTTCGCGACCGACGGCAAGAACGCCCAGGCGAAGTTCACCACCGACGGCACCGACACCACGCTCCTCATCGACAACGGCGGCGACGGCACCGCGGACATGCAGATCAAGCTGGTCGGCATCACATCCCTCGCCGCGGGCGACATCACCTTCTCCTGATCGATCGCCTGCGCGATCGACCCTGCGACTGGGACGGGCCGGGGATCATCCCCCGGCCCGTCCGCGTTCCGCCGGATCCGTCTCGCTTGAAAGCGCCGGGCGCTTCGTGCAGCGTTCGAATCAGTGCCGATTTCGCATGTTTGAATGAGTGGTTCGGCCGAGGCCGCCCGGGCGGGCGGCGCCTCAGAAGGCGAGCGCTGAGCCATGATCGACATCCCGGTGTCCTGGGGCGAACTGATCGACAAGATCACCATCCTGGAGATCAAGGCCGAGCGCATCGGCGACCCGGTCAAGCGGGCCAACGTCGCCCGCGAGCTGCAGCTCCTCTCCGAACGCCTGGCCACCGTGCCGCTGCCGCCGGCCGTCACCGGCCTGAGGGCGGAGCTGAAGGCCGTCAACACCGCCCTTTGGGACATCGAGGACCACATCCGCGACTGCGAGCGCGCGGGCGACTTCGGCGACCGCTTCGTGGAGCTCGCCCGCTCGGTCTACCGCACCAATGACCGGCGCGCCGCGCTGAAGAAGGACATCAACGTGGCGCTCGGCTCGGCCATCGTCGAAGAGAAGTCCTACGCGGCCTACTGACGGGATCGGGGGAGGGGGCGCCGCCATGGGGATCACCGTCGCATTGGGCGGACGGCCCGACCTCGCCGAGGCGCGTCGCCTGCACGCGGCCGGCGACGTCGCCGCCGCCGCCGCCGTCTACCGGTCCATCCTGGCCGCCGCGCCGGACGATCCGGTCGCCCTCCACCTCCTCGGCGTCGCCCTCCACCAGGAGGGCCGCTCCGCCGACGCCGTGCCGCTGATCCGCCGGGCGATCGCGCTCGCCCCCGGCACCGCCGCCTTCTGGCAGAACCTGGTCCTGCCGCTGGTCGCCCTCGGCCGCGCCGGGGAGGCCGTGGAGGCCGCCGCCGAGGCGACCCGGCTCGCCCCCGGGGCGGTCGGCGCCTGGATCAACCGGGTCCACGCCCTCGTCGCCGCCGGACGCCTGGACGAGGCCGCCGCGGCGGCGAGCTGCGCCGTCGCGGCCGATCCGGCGAGCGCCACCGCCTGGGCCCAGGCCGGCCACGTGCTCAGCCTGCAGCGCCGGTTCGAGGCGGCCGAGCACGTCCTTCGCCGCGCCCTCCTGGTCGACGCGGACGACCGGGACGCGCTCCACAATCTCGGCGTCGTCCTCCACGAGCTCGGCCGCGACGAGGACGCCGTCACGGTCTACCGCCGGCTCCTCGCCCTCGAGCCCGGCAACGCCGCCGCCCGCCTCAACCTCGGCGTCTCGGTCCGCACCCTCGGCGACCCGCGCGCCGCCCTCGCGCTCTGGCGGCAGGGCGGCGCCGATCCGGCCTCGAGTCCCGAGCTCCACTACAACGTCGGCTGCACCCATCTCCTCCTCGGCGAATGGCCGGAGGGCTGGGCCGGCTACGAGCGCCGCTTCGAACTCCCCGGCCACCCCCTGCCGCCGCGCCTTGCCGCCGTGCCCCTCTGGACCGGCGCGCCCCTGCCGGACGGCACCCTCGTCGTCCACTGGGAGCAGGGCCTCGGCGACACGCTCCAGTTCGTCCGCCTGGTGGAGCGGGTCCGCCCGCGCGCCGCCCGCGTGGTGGTGGTGGTTCAGCCGGCCCTGAAGCCGCTCCTTCAAGCCTCGCCGCTCTTTGCCGGCGAGGGCGCGCCCACGCTCCTCGCCGACGGCGAGCCCCTGCCGGCGGCGGACGCCTGGGTGCCGCTCCTGTCGCTGCCGCACCGGCTGGCCCTGTCGCCCGACACGCTCCGCCCGTCGCCGCCGGTGCTGGCGGCCGATCCGGCCCGGGTGGCCCGCTGGCGGGACCGGCTGGAGGCCCTGGAGGCCCCGCGCTTCGGCGCGCGCCGGCCGTTCCGCGTCGGCCTCGTCTGGCAGGGCAACCCGAACGCCCCGGCCGAGACCGGCCGCTCCCTCCCGCTCGCCGCCCTCGCGCCCCTCGGCCGCGTCGACGGCATCGCCTTCTACGCGCTCCAGAAGGGCCCCGGCCGGGAGCAGATGGCCGACGCCCCGCCGGGGCTCCGGCTGATCGACCTCGGCGACGACTTCGATGCCGGCCCCGGCGCCTTCCTGGACACGGCGGCGGTCGCCGAAAGCCTCGACCTCGTCATCACCACCGACACGTCCATGGCCCACGTGGTCGGCGGCCTCGGCCGGCCGGTCTGGGTGCTCCTGAAGCACGTGCCCGACTTCCGGTGGGGCATCGACGGCCAGATCTCGCCCTTCTACCCGTCCATGCGCCAGTTCCGGCAGCCCGCCGTCGGCGATGTCGCCGGCCTCGTCACCCACGTGGAGCACCAGCTGGCGGCCCTTGTGGACGCCCGGGAGACGGAGCGCGACGACGGCGCGCTGCAGGCCGCCCCGCCGGGCCTCGACGACGCCATCGCGGCCCACGCCGCCGGCCGCCACGGCGAGGCGATCGGCCTCTACCGCGCCCGTCTGGCCCACGACCCGGACGACGCCCGGGCGCTCAACCTCCTCGCCATCGCGCAGTTCGAGAGCGCCGACCGCAGCCGGGAGGCGGCGACGGCGGCCCTGCCGCTCGCCTGGCGGTCGGTCGCGGTCGCGCCCACGGACGCCAACGGCTTCGCCAATCTCGGCGTGCTCCTGAAGAACGCCGGCGACCTCGCCGAGGCCGAACGGGCGCTCGTCACCGCGCTCGCCTTCGATCCCGCCCACGGCGGCGCGCTCCAGAACCTCGTCACCCTCCTCGGCCAGCGCGGCGCCACCGTCGACGCGGTGGGTCTCACCCGGGCCGCCGCCCGGGCGCGCCCGAACGACCCCACCGTCCGCCGGGCGGAGGCACAGGCCCTGAAGGCCGCCGGCCGTCTGGCCGAGGCGATCGAGGCCTTCCGCGCGGCCGCCGCGCTCGCGCCGGAGGACGCCCGCCTGAAGGTTCTCCTCGCCAACGCCCTCGACGAGGCGGGCGACGCGGCGGGCGCGGTGCGGTCCTGGGAGGAGGCGCTCGTCGCGGACCCCGCCAACGTGGACGCGCTCACCAACCTCGGCGTCTCCGAGCGCCGGCGCGGCGACAAGGCCCTGGCGGTGTGGTTCTACCGGCAGGCCCTGGAACACGCGCCCGCGAACGCCGACACGCTCACCAACCTCGGCACCGCCCTCTTCGACCTCGACCGGGTGGCGGACGCCCGCGCGGCCTTCACGGCCGCCATGGCGGCCCGGCGCGGCCATGCGGACGCCGCCATGGCGCTCGGCATGACGCACCTGATCGAGGGCGACTTCGACGCCGGCTTCAAGGCCTACGAGGAACGTCGCCGCAGCCCGCGCCTGGGGCTCGACGGCGGCCCGCCCGCCTTCCACGGCCGGGACGTGCGCGGCCGGACCCTGCTTCTCCTCTGCGAGCAGGGCTTCGGCGACGCCATCCAGTTCGTCCGCTATGCCGGCGAGTTGAAGGCACGCGGCGCCGCCCGTGTGGTGGTCGGCTGCCGGCCGCGGCTCGCGGCGCTCCTCGCCGGCGCGACGGGCGTGGACGCGGTCGCCGTGGAGGGCGGCCCCGTGCCGCCGGTCGACGGCGCCATCCCGGTCATGAGCCTGCCGCACCTCCTCGGCACCCGGCTCGACACCATTCCGGCCGCCGTCCCCTACCTGACGCCGGATCCGGACCGGGTCCGCCGCTTCGCCGAACGGCTCGCCGAGACGGACGGCCTGCGGATCGGCCTCGTCTGGCAGGGCAATCCGGACCCCGCCGTCGACGCCGGCCGATCCGTGCCGCTGAAGGCGTTCGCGCCGCTGGCCGCGATCGAGGGCGTCCGGCTCATCGCCCTCCAGCAGGGACCGGGCGTGGAGCAGATCGAGGCGCTCGGCGGCGCCTTCCGGGTGGAGACCCTGGGGCCGGACGTGGACGCCGGCCCGGACGCCTTCCTGGACACCGCCGCCGTGATGATGAACCTCGACGTCGTCGTCTCCACGGACACGGCCGTCCTGCATCTTGCCGGCGCCCTCGGCCGCCCGGCGTTCGCGGTCTTGAAGCACCATGCCGAATGGCGCTGGCTGAAGGGGAGGGCGGATTCCCCCTGGTATCCGACCCTGCGGCTGTTCCGCCAGGGCGAGGCGGAGGTGGGCACGGCGGAGCCCTGGGCCGGCGTCGTCGGCCGCCTCGCCGCCGAGGTGGCCGCCCTCGCCGAGGGCGACCGCAGCCGCCTCGTCCCGCGCACCGACGATCCCCGGATCGCCCCGCCGGCCGCTCCGCCGCGGGAGAGCGGCGAGCGGATGTTCGGCCGCGCGGTGGCCGAGCACGTGACCGGACGGCTGGACGCCGCCGCCGCCCTCTACGCGGCCGTGCTCCTCGACCATCCGGACGCCCTCGAAGCCATCCACATGCTGGGGGCCATCGCGCTCCAGCGAAGGGCCTATCCGCGCGCCCTCATCCTGTTCCAGGCGGCCCGCCGGCGCGGCCTCGCCACGCCGGAGTTCCGCACCAACACCGCCATCGCGCTCCGCCGCCTCGGCCGCGAGGGCGACGCGGAGGCGCTGCTTCGGGAGGTGGTGGCCGAGGCGCCCGAAGCCGGCGAGGCCTTCATCAACCTCGGCGCGCTCCTCACCGACACCGACCGTCCGGCCGAGGCCGTCCCGGTGCTGGAGACCGCCGTCGCGCTCCGCCCGCAGGCGCCGGTCGCCCACCGCAACCTCGGCAACGCCCTTCGCGCCGTCGGCCGGCTCGCCGAGGCGCTCGCCGCCTTCAACCGGGCGGCGGACCTTGCGCCCGGCGACGCGGACATCCGCATCGACCGCGCCCATGCGCGGCTCGCCGCCGGCGACCTTGAGGGCGGCTTCGCCGACTACGAATACCGCTGGCAGGGTGCCGAGATGACGCCGCGCGCCCTTCCGGCCCCGCTCTGGGACGGCGCCCGCTACGACGGCCGCACGCTGCTCGTCCACGGCGAGCAGGGGCTCGGCGACCAGATCCAGTTCGCCCGCTATCTCGCCCTCGCGGCCGCCCGCGGCGGCGACCTCGTCGTGGAGGTGCGCCGTCCGCTGCTGGCGCTCCTGTCAGGGCTCGACGTCGGCGGCCTGCCGGTCCGCTTCGTCGAGCAGGGCGGGCCGGTGCCGCCCCACGACGTGCAGGCGCCGCTCCTCAGCCTGCCGCTTCTCCTCGGCACCACCCTCGACCGGGTGCCGGCCGACGTGCCCTATCTCTCCGCCGACCCGGACCGGGTCGCCCGCTGGCGCGACCGGCTCGCCGGCGAAGGGCCGCTGGTGGCGCTCGTCTGGCAGGGCAATCCGAAGGCGCGGGCCGACCGGGGGCGCTCGCCGGGTCTTGCCGCCCTGGAACCGCTCCTCCGCCACGGGGCGGCGCGCCGTCCGCCGGTCCGCTTCGTCGGCCTCCAGAAGGAGCACGGCCTGTCCGATCTGGCCGGCCTGCCGGCGGACCTCCGGCCGCGCCTCCCCGGTCCGGGCTTCGACGACGGGCCGGACGCCTTCCTGGACAGCGCCGCCATCCTGACCGTCGCCGACGCGGTGGTGACGTCCGACACCGCGCTCGCCCACCTCGCCGGCGCCCTCGGGCGGCCGACGCTCGTCCTCCTGAAGCACGCGCCGGACTGGCGCTGGATGACCGGCCGGCCGGACAGCGTCTGGTACCCCACAGTCCGCCTCCTTCGCCAACCCGCGCCCGGCGACTGGGCCGCCGTCGCCGAGGCGGCCGGGCCGGCTCTCGACGCTCTCCTCCAGGGCGGTCCGGAGACGGCCTGATGTTCCCGGCCGCCGACCGCCTCGCCCGCGCCCTCGACGACCACCGGGCCGGTCGGCTGGACGCCGCGGCCGCCGCCTATTGCGAGGTGCTGGAGGCCGAGCCGGAGAACCCGGACGCGCTCCATCTCCTCGGCGTCACCCTGAAGGCGAAGGGCGCCCTCGACGAGGCGATCGCCCTCATGCGCCGGGCGACGGACCTCGCCCCCGGCATGGCGGCCGCCTGGTCGAACCTCGGCAACGCGCTCGCCCGATCCGGGGACGACGCGGGTGCGGCGGAGGCCTACGGGAGGGCTCTCCACATCGCCCACGACACGGCGGACGTGTGGTGCGCCTACGGGGCGGCCCTGAAGGCGCTCGGCGACCGGGACGGCGCGCTTCGGGCCTGCGAGCGGGCGCACGCCCTCGATCCGGACTCGGCCACCGCCGCCCACAATCTTGCAAACCTTTACGGCGAGCGCGGCCGGGACGAGGAGGCGGTCGCGCTCCTGCGCCGGGTCCTCGCCGCCCATCCGGACCTGCCGGAGGCGCACTACAACCTGGCCCGCCTGCTCCTGCGCTTCGGCGACGACACGTCGGCATGGCGTCACTACGAATGGCGATGGCAGACGCCGGGCTTTCCGTCCCGCCGCCGGCACGTCGAGATGGCCGCCTGGGACGGCGCCCCGCTCAAGGGCTCGCTCCTTGTCCATACGGAACAGGGGCTTGGCGACTGCATCCAGTTCGCCCGGCTCGCGCCGCTCGCCCGGTCGCTGGCCGGATCGGTCACCCTGGAGGTGCCGGCGCGCCTCGCCCGGCTGTTCAGGTCTTTCACCGGCGTCGATCACGTCATCCCCGACGATGTGGCCCCGGACCCGCACAATGCCGTCGTGCCGCTCATGAGCCTGCCGCACCGGCTCGGACTGACTCTCGGGTCGGTGCCGCGGCGGGTGCCCTATCTCGCCGCCGAGCCGGACCGGGTCGCCCGCTGGCGCGCCCGTCTTGGCGACGACGGCCGCCGGATCGTCGCCCTCGTCCACAAGGGCAACCCGGCCTCGCCGGTCGACCGCGGCCGCAGCATCGACGACCTCGGGGTCTTCGCCGGGCTCGCGGCGCTGACCGGCATCCGGCTGATCTCGCTGCAGAAACTCGCACCCGAAGCGATCGAGGCGCATGGGTCCGGCCACCGTGTCGCCGGCCTGCCGTTCACCCTGGAACACGCCGGCCCCGACCTCGACGACGGACCGGACGCCTTCCTGGACACGGCCGCCGTCATGACGATCGCGGAGCGGATCGTCTCCACCGACACCGCCGCCGCCCACCTCGCCGGCGCCCTCGGCCGGCCGGTCCACATCCTCCTCCAGGCGGTCGCCGAGTGGCGCTGGCTGCGCGCGCGCCCGACCAGCCCCTGGTACCCCACAGCCCGCTTGCACCGCCAGGTTGTGGAGGGCGATTGGGCCGATCCGGTCCGGGATGTCACCGCCCTTTTGGCCTCCGGGGGCGGCTGAATCGCCGCCGGGTCAGATGAGCGAAAGCACCACGTCGCGCATCTCCGCCGCCGTCCGGGCCCACGGACGGGCCGCCATCAGGGCTGCGCCGCCGGCCCCTTTGCGGCGGGCATCCTCCTGATCGGAATAGGCTTTCTCCAGCCGGTCGACGATCTCGTCGACGCTCGATTCGCCCCAGCCCGGCGTCGTCCCGACCCCCGCGTAGGGGCCGGAGACCGGCCGCTGGTGGGCGAGCGGATAGCAGCTGTCCGGCTGGATGAGGTCCAGGTGGCCGGTGTTCGCCGACAGGATGGTCGGCACCCCGCACGCCATGCATTCCATCGCCACCAGATTGGTCCCGCCCTCGCTCCGGTTCGGGAAAAGGGCCACGTCCATTTCCCTGAGGATCGGAGCGATCAAGGCATTCGGCACCGCGCCGAGGTCCACGAACTGGTCCGCCGGAATGCCGTTCGCCGCCGCCCAGGCGGTCGCGTCCACCTTTCCGTTCGGCCCGAACACCACCGGCGCCGCCTGCCCGGAGACATCCACCGTCCTGGCGAACTGCGGCCACGGGCTGTGCCAGGCCGTCACCAGCACCGCATCGGAATGCCGCTCCGCGAACCGGCGGAAGGCGGCGAGCACCAGGTCCTGGCCCTTGCGAAGCTCCAGCTTTCCGCCGCTGAACACCAGGAATCGCCCCGGCATCAGCCCCGCCTTCGGGGCCGGGTGGAACAAGGTCGGGTCGATGCCCTGGATCACGGTCCGCACCGAGGCGACGCCGTATTCCCGCAGGATCCGCTCGTTCCAGGTCGATCCGGCCACGATGAACGGCAGCGCCTTCGCCCGCTCGACCGTCTCCGCGTCCAGCTGCGGCACCTCGAAGAACACGACCCCGACCGTCGGGGTCCCGGCGAGCCGGAGCTCGTCCCGGAGCGGCGCCGTGCGGAAGTCGTTGCCGAGCGCCGACAGCACCGGCCCGTCGGCCGTCACCGTCCGGTTGGAAAGGCCGGCGAGCCTGCCCTGCAGCCCCTCCGATTCGGCCCGGAACCGGGCGAGAACTCGGGTTTTCAGCGGGTCCACGACGATCTGGTCGTCCCTCAGCGGATAGGAGCAGAGCGGCTCCACCGCAGGGTCGTTCGACCAGTGCAGCGCCAGGTTGAGGCCGTAGACGCCCCAGCCGAAGAAGCTCGACACCCCCCAATGGATCACCACGCGCCGGCGCATGCCATTCCCCGAAACCCGATGCGACCGCGCGGGAACCCGGCCGGGGCGCCGCTCGGACCTATTGCAAGACAATGATTTTTCAACGTTAACGGCAGGTTACCGCGCGCCTCGGCGCTCCCGTTCCGTAACCGTCCATTAACCAGACGGAAACCATAGTCCGGGAGACGCGAGAGGGCGGCGGCGAGGGTCGAGAGAGTGGCGATGGGTGGGCGGGATCCGGAGGCGTACCGGTCGGGCGGCGACGCGACGGCCCTGGCGGCCTTTGCGCTGGTGGCCGAAAAGCTCGGCGTCCACATCGGCCTCGACACGCTCAGGTCGCGCCACGGCGGCGAGCCCGCGAGCCCGCGCCGGCTGATCCGGATCGCCGACGAGAACGGCTTCCGGGCGCGCCGAACCCGCCTCACCTTCGACCACCTGGTGACCCTCGGCAACGCCTACCCGGCCATCCTCCGGCTGAGGTCCGGCGCCTGCGTGGTCGCCGAGGGCGTGTTCCGCACCGAAACGTCCGTCGGCATCATGGTGCGCGACCCGCTGGAGCCGGGCGCGCCGGCCCTCGCCATCGACCGGCTGCGGCTGCAGCGCGAGTGGGACGGCGAGGCCATCCTGGTCAAGCGCCGGGCGGAGGGCGACGAGGCCACCCGGCCGTTCGGCTTCCTGTGGATGCTCGGCATGGTGCTGAAGGAGCGCACGCTCTTCCGCGACATCGGCATCGCGGCCATCGCGCTCAGCCTGCTCGCCCTGGTGCCGCCACTCCTCTACATGGTGATCATCGACCGCATCCTGGTGCACCACCGCATGTCCACCCTCGGCACGCTGGTGGGCGCCATCGCGGTTCTCCTCGCCTTCGAGACCACGCTCGGCTACCTGCGCCGGTCCATGGTGGCGACCGCCACCGCGCGGGTGGACGCGCGCGTCTCCACCATTATCTTCGACCGCATGGTCGCGCTGCCGATCGACTTCTTCGACCGCACGCCCACCGGCATCGTGGCCTACAAGCTCGGGGAGGTGCGCCGGGTCCGCAACTTCCTGACCGGCCAGCTCTTCTCAACCCTTCTCGACGCCACCACGCTGATCGTCCTCATCCCGGCGATGTTCATGCTGAACGCGTCGCTCACCTGGTTCGTGCTGACGATCGCGGTCCTGATGGGCGTCGTGGTGCTCGTCTACATGCGGCCGATGGCGGACAGCTATTCCAAGGTGATCGCCGCCGAGCAGCGCAAGAACCAGTTCATGATCGAGGCCCTCCAGGGCGTCCGGACCGTGAAGTCGCTGGCGCTCGAGGGCCGCAAGCGCCGGGAGTGGGACAGCCGCGTCGCGGACTCCGTGCGCGCGTCCACGGACATGCAGCATCTCGCCAACCAGCCGCAGACCCTGCTCGCCCCCCTGGAGAAGCTGATCTACGCGGGGTCGCTCTGCCTCGGCGGCTATCTGGCCATCTCGGGCGACCACACGGTCTTCGCCGGCACGCTGGTGGCCTTCACGATGATCGCCGGCCGCGCCACCGCGCCGATCGTTCAAATCGCCGGTCTCCTGCAGCAGGTGCAGGAGGTGAAGGGTGCCATCGCCCAGGTGGCGTCGGTGGTGAACACGGCGCCGGAGCCGCGCCGGGCCAACGGCGTGCGGCCGGCGATGCGCGGGCCGATCACCTTCTCGGACGTGCGCTTCTATTATCCGGAAGCCAAGGCGCCGGCCCTCGACGGCATCTCCTTTTCGGTGGAGCCCGGCACGGTGGTCGGCGTCATGGGCCGGTCCGGCTCCGGCAAGACCACGCTGACCCGGCTCCTCCAGGGCCTGCACCAGTCCTACGAGGGCCTGATCAAGATCGACGGGGTGGAGCTGCGCGAGATCGACCTCGACCACCTGCGCGCCCGCATGGGCGTCGTCCTGCAGGACAGCTTCCTGTTCCAGGGCACCATCCGGGAGAACATCCTGGTCGGCTGCCCGGAGGCGGGCGTGGAGAAGATGATCGAGGCGGCGCGGCTTGCCGGCGCCGAGGAGTTCATCGAGCGGCTGCCGCGGTCCTACGACACGGTGATCGAGGAGAACGCGTCCAACCTGTCCGGCGGCCAGCGCCAGCGGATCGCCATCGCGCGCGCCCTGGTGATGGACCCGCCGCTTCTCGTCTTCGACGAGGCGACGAGCGCCCTCGACCCGGACAGCGAGGCGGTGATCAACGAGAACCTGCGCCGCATGGCCAAGGGCCGGACGGTGATCGTGATCTCGCACCGGCTGGCGTCGCTCACCGACTGCGACCAGATCCTCTGCCTGGAGCGCGGCAGGCTGCTGGATGCCGGCCGCCACCTGGATCTTCTCGACCGCTGTGAGGTCTACAGCCACCTCTGGTACCAGCAGAACCGACACCTGAGCCCGGGAGGCAAGCATGGCGACCGCATCGGCGCTGCCACCCGCTCTTGAGAGGACCGCGGCCGCCGACGTCCGCGAGTTCCAGTCCGACACGGCGGAACTCCTCGCCCGCAAGCCGCCGGTCAGCGCGCGCATCACGCTCCACGCCATCGCGGTCGCCCTGGTCGCGGCGATCGTGATGGCTTCGGTTTTCCCGGTCGACCGCATGGTGCAGGCCCGCGGGCGCGTCGTCGCCCAGTCGCCCACCATCGTGGTCCAGCCGCTGGAGACGGCCGTGGTCCGCCGGATCGCGGTCCGCGAGGGGCAGGTGGTCCGCAAGGGCGAGCTCATCGCGGCCCTCGACCCCACCTTCTCCAGCGCCGACGTGACCCGCCTGGACCAGCAAGTGGCGGCCCTCGGCGAGGAGATCGCGCGTCTTTCCGCCGAACTCGACGGCGAGGCCTACGCGCCGACCCGCGACGGCCTGCAGGTCGCCGCCCAGCGAGCCCTCTTCTCGTCGCGGCAGGCCGAATACCAGGCACAGCTCTCCCGCTACGACGAGAAGATCGCCGCGATCGAGGCGAGCATCGCCCGCGCCACGAGGGACCGCGACTTCTACGCCGAGCGGCTGAAGATCTATGCCGAGGTGGAGGGCATGCGGCAGACGCTGGAGAAGAAGAAGGCCGGCAGCCGCCTGAACGCGCTCGTCGCCACCGACAGCCGCGTCGAGATGGAGCGCAACGTCGTCACCAACGAGGGCGTCATCAAGGCCTCCGGCCACGAGCTGGCGGCGCTGAAGAGCGAGCGCATCGTGTTCCAGAAGCAGTGGCGCGCCCGGATCGCCCAGGACCTGTCCGAGCGGCAGGTCGCCCTCGACCAGGCCCGGGAGGAGCTCGCCAAGGCGAGCCGCCGGCTCGGGCTCGTGGAACTCGCGGCCGTTGAGGACGCCATCGTGCTCCAGGTCGGCAGCGTGTCGGTGGGCTCGGTGGTCCAGTCCGGCGAGAAGCTCGCAACCCTGGTGCCGCTCGACACGGTCTATGAGGTGGAGGCGGAGATTTCCGCTCGCGACCAGGGGTTCGTGGCCGTGGGCGACGAGGTGCAGCTGAAGTTCGACGCGTGGCCCTTCGTGGAGCACGGCTCCGCCAAGGGGCGGGTGCGGACGATCAGCCCGGACGCCTTCACGCCCCAGGCCGGCGCCAATCCGGCGCCCTACTACCTGGCCACCATCGAGATCACCGACCTCGGCCTGCGCCGGACCCCGGAGACCTTCCGGGTCGTGCCGGGCATGCCGCTCACCGCCGACATCCTGGTCGGCTCCAACACCATCATGGCCTACCTGCTCAACGGCGCGCTTGCCAATCTCGACGAGGGACTGTCCGAGCCATGACCGGCACCTCTTTCCTGAAAGCCCTCGGCGGGCGCATCGCTCGGGCCGTTCGGCTGGGCCGGCCGGCGGGCCCGCTCGACCCGGTCGAGGAGGCGCGGCGCAATCTGATCGCCGCGGAGCGCGGCGACATGGGCGCGGCCTTCGCGCTCGGGCAGGCGTTCGAGACCGGCCACGGCGTGGTGACCAACCTCGCCGACGCGGCCCACTGGTACCGCCGCGCCGCCGACGCCGGCCATGTGGAAGCGAAATCCAAGCTGGCGGTCCTGCTGCTCGCCGGCGGTCCGCCGGCCCAGCGGCGCGCCGGGGGCGCCGGCGCCATCGCGGCCTTCTTCCCGAACGGCGTCACCCTGGAGCGCGACCCGGCGGCCGCCCGCCGCTACGCGGAGGAGGCGGCCCGGGCCGGCGACCGGGACGCGGAGGCGACCTACGGCTACATCCTCGCCGCCGGCCTCGGTGGTTCGGCCGAGCCCGCGGAAGCGGCGCTCTGGTATCGCAAGGCCGCCGACCGGGGCCATGTGGAGGCGGCGCTCGGCCTCGGCACCCTCCTCGCCGGCGGCCATCTCGGAACGCCGGACCACGGGGAGGCGCGCGCCTGGTTCGACCGGGCGGCAGAGGCGGGCAACGCCACCGCGCTCATGTCCATCGGCGTGCAGCTCATGTACGGCCTCGGCACCGGCATCGACTACGAGGCGGCCGCCGGTTACCTGAAGCGCGCGGCCGAGAAGGGGAACCCCCAGGCCATGCGCCATCTGGGCGTCCTCGTCATGGAAGGGCTCGGGGTCAAGAAGGACCTGTCCGGCGCCGAGACGCTGCTGCGCGGCGCCGCGGCCCGGGGCGACGCGGAGGCCATGGCGCGGCTCGGCGATCTCTACTCGCGTGGGATCGGCCGGCCGATCGACGAGGCCGCCGCCGCCCGCTGGTACCGTCAGGCGGCGGAGAACGGCCATCAGGCGGCCCGCCGGAACCTGGACCAGCTGGCCCGGGTCGGCCGCGGCGCGCCCCAGGACACCGCCACCATGACGGAGCCCCTGAGCGACCGGGCGTCGACGCCCGCGCCGCTCCTGCCGCTCGAGGAGGCGGCCAACCGGGGCGACGCCAAGGCGGCGTTCGAGCTCGGCGTCGCCTACGCGACCGGCAACGGCGTGCAGGCGGACTTCGCCAAGGCGGCCGCCTGGTCTCGCCGCGCCGCGGAGGGCGGCCACCCCATCGCCAAGGTCAACCTCGGCCGCTTCCACATGCGCGGCGTGGGCGTGCCGCGCGACCGGGACGAGGCGCTGCGGTGGCTCCGCTCCGCCCTCGACGAGGGCGAGGTGTCGGCGGCGGTGGCGCTCGGCGAACTCTACGCCTTCTGGACCACGCCGGCCGACGTGGAGGCCGCCCGCGCCCTGTTCGCCAGGGCGGCCGATGCGGGCGACGAACGCGCCCGGATGCTGCTGGTGGACCTCGACCGGCAGGCGCAGGGGGCATCCGCCGCGGCCCGCTGACGGGCTCCCGGCGCCTCCCTCGGACACATGAAAAAAGGCCGGGCGCGAACCCGACCTTTCCCGTTCAAGCCCGAACCGAACCGCCGGTCACTCGGCCGCGACGGTCGTCTGGGTCTGTTCGCCGAGCCCTTCGATGCCGAGACGGATCTCCTGGCCCGGGCGCAGGTAGACCGGGGTCGGCTTGATGCCCATGCCGACGCCCGGCGGCGTGCCCGTGGAGATGATGTCGCCCGGGTGCAGGCTCATGAACTGCGAGATGTAGGAGACGAGGGTGCGGACGCCGAAGATCATGGTCTTCGACGAGCCGTCCTGGCGCGACACGCCGTCGACGGTCAGCCACATCTTCAGGTTCTGCGGGTCCGCCACCTCGTCGCGGGTGACGAGCCACGGGCCGATCGGGCCGAAGCTGTCGGCCGACTTGCCCTTGGTCCACTGGCCGCCGCGCTCGGTCTGGAAGGCGCGCTCCGACACGTCGTTGATGACGCAGTAGCCGGCCACGTGGTCCATGGCCGCGTCCTCGGTCACGTAGCGGGCCACCTTGCCGATGACGACGCCGAGCTCGACCTCCCAGTCGGTCTTCTCGGAGCCGCGCGGAATGATCACCGGGTCGTTCGGGCCCGTGATGGCGCTGGTGGCCTTCATGAACAGGATCGGCTCCTCCGGGATCTTGGCGCCCGTCTCGGCCGCATGGTCGGCATAGTTGAGGCCGACGCAGATGAACTTGCCGGTGCCGGCGACGCACGGGCCGTAGCGCACCGGCCCGTCCACCACGGGCAGGGACGCCGGATCGATCGCCGCGATCCGGGCAAGCCCGTCCGGGGTCAGCCATTCGCCGGCGATGTCGGTCACGTGGGCCGAGAGGTCGCGGATGCGGCCGTCGGGACCCATGAGGCCGGGCTTCTCGGCGCCGGGGGCGCCAAAACGCAGGAGCTTCATCTCTCTATTCTTCCTCGCATGTCGTCGGAACCGAAGGGTCGCGACCCTATCACACGTTGGACCAGCCGCCGTCGATCACGATGGCCTGCCCGGTCATGAAGGCGCTCTCGTCGCTCGCCAGGTAGACGACGAGCTCGGCCACCTCCTCGGCGGTGCCGAGGCGTCCCATGGGCTGGCGCGACACGAACGCCTGGCGGGCGGTCTCGAAGTCTCCGAGGGCCCGCATGCGGTCGTGAAGGCTGGGGCTCTCCACCGTGCCGGGACAGACGGCGTTCACCCGGATGCCCTTGGTGACGAAGTCCGCCGCCACCGCCTTGGTGAGGCCGATCACCGCCGCCTTGGAGGCGCCGTAGACGAAGCGGTTCGGCGCGCCGATGATGGACGAGGCCACCGACGCCATGTTGACGATGGAGCCGCCGCCGTTCTCGATCATGGCCGGCAGGAAGGACCGGATGGTCCGGTACATGGACTTCACGTTGAGGTCGAACGAGAAGTCGAAGGCGTCCTCCTCGCAGTCCAGGATGGTGCCGTTGTGCACGTAGCCGGCGCAGTTGAAGAGCACGTGCGGAGCCCCGATGGCGCGGGCGAACGCCGTGACCGCGCCGGTGTCGCGCACGTCGAGGAGATGCGTCTCGATTCCGGCGGTGCCGTTGAGCTCCTTCAGCTTGGCCTCGTTCACGTCGGTGGCGATCACCCGCGCGCCCTCGCGGGCGAAGGCGAGGGCGCTCGCGCGGCCCATGCCCTGGGCGGCCGCCGTCACGATGGCGGTCTTGCCCTTCAGTCGATCAGTCATGGATGTCATCCTCCTCATGCTGGGCCCGGCCGTCTCGTGCGGTCGGATCCTGTCTGTTCCTTCGCTCAGGCCGTCGCGGCGGTCTGGTCGGCGGCGGGAATCGGGGCGTCCGGACGGATGAGGCCCGCGGCCTTCAGGTCCGTCCAGAGCGCGGCCGGAATGGTGGCGCGCATCAGCGCCAGATTGGCGTCGAGTTCGGCGCGGTTCGCCATGCCCGGGATCACGCTGGCGATCGCCGGGTGGGTGAGCGGGAAGGCGAGCGCGGCGGCGGCCAGGGGCACGCCGTGGTCGCGGCAGACCGCCTCGATGGCGCGGGCCCGCTCCAGGATTTCGGGCGGCGCGGGCTCGTAGTTGTAGCGGGCGCCGGCCACCGGTCCGGTCGCCAGGATGCCGGAGTTGAACGGGCCGCCGACGATGAGGGTCACGCCCTCCCGCTCGCAGCGGGGCAGGAAGGACGCGAGGCTCTCCTGCTCCAGGAGGGTGTAGCGGCCGGCGAGCAGGAAGGTGTCCCAGCGGGCGTGGTCCATGGCCGCCTCGCACACCTCCCACTCGTTCACGCCGAGGCCGATCGCCTTGACGACCCCCTGGTCGCGGAGCTCGGTAAGGGCCCGCGCGCCGCCGTCCATGGCGATCCGGAACAGCTCCTCGTGCCGGTCCCCGTGGGTCACCCGACCGATGTCGTGCATGAGAAGGACGTCGATCCGGTCGAGACCGAGCCGCTGCAGCGAATCCTCGAACGACCGCATCACCGCATCGTAGGAATAGTCGAACACCGGCCGGAACGGCAGGGCCGACTTGAACGCCTGCCGGGCCGGATGGTCGCCCGGATCGGGGACCAGCATGCGGCCGACCTTGGTGGAGACGACGAAATCGGCCCGGGGCTTTTCGCGGAGAAAGTCGCCGATGCGCCGCTCCGACAGGCCGAACCCGTAGAAGGGCGCCGTGTCGTACAGGCGCAGGCCCGCGTCCCAGGTGCCGGCGAGGAGGTCCGCCGCGACCGCCTCCGGGATCGGCGCGTAGAGGTTGCCGAGCGGCGCGCCGCCGAACCCGAGCACCGTCGCCATGCAGTCGCTGCCGCCGAGGCGGCGCGTCGGAAAGCCCATGGATGTCCTCCTCCCTCGATCGGCGGCCGCGTCCGTGCGCCGGCGCGCCTTGGTTCTGGTCCAGTCCCGCTCAGTCCGTCGCCATCGCGGCGGTGATCTCGTCCGCCACGCCGACCAGGTCCTGGAGCAGGGCATCCGGTTCGATCGGCAGGCTCTTCATCCTCAGGTAGGGGGAGGTCAGCGCCGCCACCGGCTCCCCGCTGTCGAACACCGGCGCCGACAGGTCGGTCACCCCCTCCGCCGTCCCGGACGGCCGCCGGACGCGCCCGGCCGCCCGGAGGCGGGCGAGCGTGTCCAGGAAATCCGCCCGGTCGAAGGTCGGATCCCGGGCCTCGACCGCGTCGAGGATGCGGTTCCGGCGCCGCTCGCCCATGAAGGCGAGGAGACAATGGCCCGAACCGGTCAGCATCAGCGGCTGCCGATAGCCGATCCTGACCGAAAACCCGATGTGCGTCACGCTCTCCACCCGCGCGATCACCACCATCTGGGTCTCCGACGGCACGGCGAGGTGGCAGGAATAGCCCGTCCGTTCGGCGAACGCATGCATCAGCGGCAGCGCGACCCCGAGCAGCGACCGGTACGCCGGGCGGTTGAGGCCCATGCGGAACAGCTTGTCCGTGATGCTGAGGCGGTCGTCCTCGCCGCGCGCGAGAAAGCCGCGCGCCTCCAGGACGGCCACCATGCGGAAGATCTCGCCCTTGGTGCGGCCGAGCCCGTCGGCGAGCTCGCTCAAGGTGAGGCCGCGCCGCTCCTCGGAGAGCCGTTCCAGGATGTCGAGCCCCTTCTCCAGGGCGGGCGCGGTGTACCGGCGATCCCGGCTGTCGCCCGTTCCGTCCGGTTCGTCGTCCGGCGGTTCCGCGCTGTCGGTCTCCCTGCGATCCATGCCGTCCGTCCCGCGCCGTTCATTGACAGGCCTGTTTCAAGGATGCATACCCGTTTTACCTGAGAAGCGGAAGCCGTCCGGCTCGAAAAACGAAGGTGGGCAGACATGGTCAAGGACGTGACGATCACCGGCTTCCGGACGCACGACATCCGGTTCCCCACCTCCAGGGCCCTCGACGGGTCCGACGCCATGAACCCGGATCCGGACTATTCCGCCGCCTACGTCATCCTGGAGACGTCCGACCCGGGCCTGGTCGGACATGGGCTCACCTTCACCATCGGCCGGGGCAACGACCTTGCCCGCGCGGCGATCGGACACGTGGCCGACAGGGTGGTGGGCCAGTCGCTGGCGACCATTACCGCCGACATGGCCGCGTTCTGGCGCCACGTCACGGGCGACAGCCAGCTGCGCTGGCTCGGCCCCGACAAGGGGGTCATGCATCTGGCCACCGGGGCGGTGGTGAACGCGGTCTGGGACCTCTGGGGCAAGGCGGCCGGCAAGCCGGTCTGGCAGCTCGTCGCCGATCTCGACCCGGAGGCGATCGTCGGCCTCGTGGATTTCCGCTATCTCACCAACGTGCTGACCCGCGCCGAGGCGCTCGACATCGTCCGCCGCGCCAAGGAAGGCGAGGCGGAGCGCCGCGCGCGCCTCCTGGCGGAGGGTTATCCGACCTACACCACGTCGGCCGGTTGGCTCGGCTATGACGACGACAAGATCCGCCGTCTCTGCGAGGACGGCATGGCGATGGGCTGGACCCATTTCAAGCTGAAGGTCGGCCGCGACCGGGCCGACGACATCCGCCGCCTGCGCCTCGTTCGCGAGACGATCGGCGAGGACCGCACGCTGATGATCGACGCCAACCAGGTCTGGGAGGTGGACGAGGCGATCGACTGGGTGCGCGATCTCGCGCCCTTCCGGCCCTGGTTCATCGAGGAGCCGACGTCGCCCGACGACATCCTCGGCCACCGGCAGATCAAGGAGGGCGTCGCGCCGGTCAAGGTGGCGACCGGCGAGATGTGCCAGAACCGCATCCTGTTCAAGCAGTTCATCCAGGCCGACGCCATCGACGTGGTCCAGATCGACGCCGCCCGGGTCGGCGGCCTCAACGAGAACCTCGCCATCATGCTGATGGCCGCCAAGTACGGCAAGCCGGTCTGCCCGCACGCGGGCGGCGTCGGCCTCTGCGAATACGTGCAGCACCTTTCCATGATCGACTACCTGGTGATTTCCGGCACCTGGGACGGCCGGGTGGCCGAGTACGTGGATCACCTTCATGAGCATTTCGAGACGCCCTGCGTGGTGGAGAACGGCCGATATCGGGCCCCGCGCGACCCCGGCTTCTCCATCGCCATGAAGCCGGCCTCGATCCGCACCCACGAGCATCGCTGATCGGGCCTCGCGCTGCGCCGCGGCAGGTTCGGCCCGTCCGCCGGCGCCGAGGGCTCCCGGCGCCTCACGGCCGGCTGACCTCGATGTGAACGGTGCGCGATCTCGTTCGCCGGAACGATCGTCCACGCTCGTTGATTGTCCCTGCAACATCGAGGCTCCGGTTCGAGCCTCCGTTGTTTCGTAATATAAAAGGAGACAATCATGACCAAGACCGCTCTGAAGATTTCCACTCTCGCCGCCGCTATTGCTCTCGGCATGTCTTCTGCTTCCGTTGCTCAGACCTGGAGCAATGCCGGCGCGCAGAACACCAATCCGAGCGAGACGACGCAGAACGGTAACGCGACCGAGCAGCTGATGCTGCAGCACGGCGCGGGCTCCAGCGCCGTCGGCACCAACGACAGCGCCATGGGGTCGGGCTACGGCGCCGGCTACGGCATGTCGGTCTCGCCGGTGTCGCCGAAGAACACCGTCAACCCGACCGAGTCCCAGCGCGGCGACTCCACCATCGAGGAACTGCGCAAGCGCTAAGGCGCGGCGCGGGCGAGGAACTGCGCAAGCGCTGACGCGCGGCGCGGGCCGGACGCCGGCCGCAGGAACGACGAAGGCGCGGCACTCCGGTGCCGCGCCTTTTCCGTGCCGCCCGTCGCGGCGGGCAGGACGACCGGCGGCCAGGATGGACCCGGCCGCCGGCTTCGATCGATGGCTGGTTCAGTTCACCACGTCGACGACGACGCGGGTCTGCGGATCGACGATCACGCGACGCTCGTTCACGATCGCATAGGTGTAGGTGTCGTAACCCGGCACCGGCTGCAGGGTGACGGTCTCCGGCAGAGGCTGGCCCACGGCCACTTCGCCTTCCACGGCGACGGAGGTCGCCTGCTGGTCGATGACGACCTGGCGGACTTCCGCGGGCGGCGGATCGATGGTCGAGCCGAGGGCCGCGCCGGCGACCCCGCCGACGGCCGCGCCCACCGGTCCGCCCAGGATCGCGCCGGTGGCGGCCCCGCCGGCGGCGCCGGTGACCGTGCTGTCCTGCGCGATGGCGGTGCCGGCGGTCATGGCCAGGCCGGCGGCGAGAGCAAGCGTTCGAATGGTTGCGTTACGCATGACGTTCTCCACGACAAGCGCCCCCACCGTCCAAACGAACGCAGCCGGATCCTATTCCGTTCGCCTCGCGCCCGGATCCTCGCGCCTCGACCGTCAGGCGCCGGGCGGTCAGTCCTTGCCGTAGATGATGATCGACAGGTAGCTCATGGGCAGTTCGACGAGATCCTCCGGCCCGTGCGGCGCGCCCGCGTCGAAGAAGAGGGTGTCGCCGGGCTCCAGGAGATAGGACTTGTCCGCGTGTCGGTAGACCACCCGGCCGGTGAGCATGTAGATCAGCTCGATGCCGCTGTGCTGGAAGGCCGTGTAGGGCTGGGCCTCCTCCGACAGGGTGATGAGGTAGGGCTCCACCACCACGTCCCCGCCGAGGGAATGGCCGATCAGCTGGTAGTGGTGGCCCGCCTTGGTGCCCCGGCGCTCGATCCCGACGCCCTGGTTCGCCTTCACGTAGGAACAGTCCCGCCGCTCCTCGTAGGTGGCGAAGAGGGCGGAGATCGGCACATTGAGGGCGTTCGCCACCGCGTTCAGGGTGGAGAGCGACGGCGAGATCTGGCCGTTCTCGATCTTGGACATCATGCCCGGCGAGATGTCGGCCGCCGCGGCGAGCTCGGCGGCGGTGATCTCCAGCCGCTTGCGCTGCTGGCGGATCTGCGCGCCGATCGCCTGCTCCAGGGTATGGCGGGGCACATGCGGCGCGCCCGAGCCCGTGATGAGAACGTCGGAACCGCTCCGCTCGTCCGGCCTGTCTGTCACGCACCACCTCGACGCGATCGATGATGCGCGACGTTACCGGGATGCGCCGGTCCTGTCACGAGGGGCGCGGGCGGTTCCGCTGCCGCCTTTTCGGTCCGGGCTTCGTTCGCCGGCCGGATCGCGGGCCGCCGGTCAGCCGCCGACCAGCCAGGCGGGATCGAACCACCGGTCCGCCGGGCCGTCGTAGGGCAGGCGCGTGATGTCCCACACCTGGATCAGATGGGCGTAGGCGGCCCAGACGGACGGCCCGCCGCCGACGAAGACGCGCCGTCCCTTGAACCGGGCGATCACCTCCTCCGGCACCATGTGGGAGCGGATTTCCACCACGGTGCGCTCCTCGCGCGCCCAGTCCGGCACCGACGCCACCGTGCGGGGACCCGCGATCAGCACGTGGCCGCGGGTGAGCTCGAAGAAGCGCTCCACGTCGGCCACGAACTCCGGCCGCCGGTCGCCCTCCCAGGGCAGCCAGCCGTTGAGACCGAGCTGACCCCTGAGCCCGATCGCGCACATGGACCGTACGTCGGCCATTCCGCCGTCCTCCTGATGACCCGATAGGGGAAGGACCATGGGCCGCGCGGCGGCGCTTGGCAATCGGCTCCCGGAGTCGCGGCCGGCCGGTCGCCGGCTGCGAGGGGACCATCGCGCACCCTGGTGCGTTGATCTGACGGGGGACGGGTTGTCACAGGCCCGGCTCCCGTTTCGACCGTTGTGACTGGCCACGCGTCCGGCCTAGTGTTGAGCCTGGATCGGTCCGGGCCGGGCCAGCCGCCGAAGCTCCGCGACGAAGAGGGGGCCGGCCGAGGGAGGAAGTCGATGGACGGTGCGACGGCGAAGGCTGCGCAGGCGGATGTTCACGGCAGGATCGCCGCCCTGCTCCGGTCCCTGGAGGGCGGGCTCGTCGGCCGCACGCCCCTCCTGGAGCGGCTCCTGGTGGCGCTCCTGGCCGGCGGTCACGTGCTCGTCGAAGGCGCGCCGGGCCTTGCCAAGACCCGCGCGGTGAAGACCCTCGCCAGTCACCTGGACGCCTCCTTCGCGCGCATCCAGTGCACGTCGGACCTGATGCCCGCCGACCTGACCGGCACCCCAGTGTGGCGGCCGGACGCCGGTTCGTTCGAATTCGTCGCCGGCCCGCTCTTCCACGGTCTCGTCCTCGTCGACGAGATCAACCGCGCCCCGCCCAAGGTCCAGTCGGCGCTCCTGGAGGCCATGGCGGAGCGGCAGGTCACCGCGGGCGGCGTCACCCACCCGCTGCCCGATCCCTTCATGGTGGTGGCGACCCAGAACCCGATCGAGCACGAGGGCACCTTTCCGCTGCCCGAAGCCCAGCTCGACCGCTTCTTCTTCCATGTCACCGTGGACTTTCCCGACCGGGCGGCCGAGCGGGCCATCCTGGACCTCGTCGAACGGGAAACGGTGGAGCCGCAGGCCGCGCCGGTCGCCCGGCTGTCGGTGGACGAGATCCACGCCGCCCGCGACGCCGCCATGCGCACCCACCTCGCGCCGGCCCTCAAGGACTTCATCGTCCGTCTCGTGATGGCGACCCGCGACGGCACAGCCGACACGGGAACCGCCCCGGTGGTGGAGCATCCGGTGTCGCCGCGCGGCACCCTGTCGCTCGCCCTCGCGGTCAAGGCCCGCGCTTGGCTCGCCGGCCGCGACCACGGCACGCCCGACGACGTGCGGGCGCTCGCGGTGGACTGCCTGTCGCACCGGCTCGTCCTCACCTGGCGGGCGACCGCCGAGGGCGAGACGCCGCGCAAGGTCATCGAGCGGCTGTTCGACCGCGTCGTCCCGCTCTGAAGGGGCCGGCGATGGGCGCGCTCGAGGAACCCGGCGTTGCGGTGGACCCGGACCGGCTGCTCGGCCTG
The DNA here is from genome assembly GCF_013839525.1 of Chthonobacter rhizosphaerae. GTDB lineage: Bacteria > Pseudomonadota > Alphaproteobacteria > Rhizobiales > Pleomorphomonadaceae > Chthonobacter > Chthonobacter rhizosphaerae. Next base: position 378,550 of record NZ_JACDIS010000004.1, on the reverse strand, counting down.
CGCCACCTGGCGGCGGAGGCGCGCCGGGCGGCGTCGCGGCGCACGTCGTCGCGCCCCGGGCCGTTCGTCACGCGCCGGCGCGGCCGCGGCAGCGAGACCGACGACGTCCGCACCTGGAGCCATGGCGACGACGTCCGCCACATCGACCGCAACGTGACGGCGCGCACCGGCGAGCCGCACGTGCGCACCTTCCGCGACGAACGCGAGCGGACCACCCTGCTGGTGGCGGACTTCCGCCCGCCCATGCTGTTCGGCACCCGCCGGGCCCTCCTGTCCGTGGCGGCCGCGGAGGCGCTGGCGCTCGTCGGCTGGTCCGCCGTGGCGGACGGCGGCCGCATCGGCGTGCTCGCCCTGTCGCCGGGCGAGCCGGTCTTCGTCAAGCCGATGGTGGGAGAGCGCGCCATGGTGGCGGTGGTCGGCGCCCTGGCGCGCGCCCACCGCACGGCGCTCGCGGCCGGTCAGGGCGTCGATCCGCTCGGCCCGGCCCTGGAGACGGCCGCGCGCCTGCTTCCGCCGGGCGGAACCCTCGTCGCGGCGAGCGGCCTCGATGCGCCGGGCGACGGGTTCGAGGACGCGCTGTCGCGAATCCTGCACCGGGTGGACCTGACGATCCTTCTCGTCAGCGACGCCTTCGAGCGCCAGCCGCCGCGCGGCGTCTACCCCTATGCGGATCGGAGCGGCCGGCGGGCCGTCGGCCTCGTCGGGGCTGAGACCGCCAAGCTGTCGGCCGACGCCCGGCTGTCCCGCCTGCGGGCGGTCGGGGCCGGCGCGGTCCTGGTGCCGGCGGAGACGGAGCCGGACGATCTCGCCTTCCGGCTGGAGGGGCTCGATGGACGGCGCGCCTGATCCGCTGTCGCTGCTGCGCCCCGACCGCTGGCCGGCGCCGCCTGAGGCCATGACCTCCGGCGACCTCGTCTTCGCGGCCGTCCTCGGCGCCGCCCTGGCGGTTCTCGTCACGGCGCTCGGGGCGCTCGCCCGCCGGTCGCGCGGCCGGGCCGGATCGGACCGGCGGCAGGCGCTCGCGGCGCTCGCCCGCGTGCCCGACCTGCCGGCCCCGGAGCAGCTGGCGGCCGAGGCCGCGGTTCTTCGCCGGTTCGTCGCGGCAGTGGCCGGGCCGGCGGCGGCCCGCCTCGACGGCGACGCCTGGCTCGCCGAACTCGACCGGCTGTTCCGCACCTCCTTCTTCTCCAAGGGCCACGGGCGCCGGCTGGTGGACGACCTCTACGGCGCCGGCCCGGCCGAGCCCCTCGGCCCCACCCTCGTCCGCTTCGTGCGGTCCTGGCGGAGGCCGCCCTGATGGAGTGGTTCGCGTCCCCCCTGGCGCTTCTCCTGGCGCCCCTGCCGCTTCTCGCCGCGCGTTTCCTGCCGCCGCGACCGGCCGCGGCCGCCGCCGTCGTCGTGCCGGACGCGATCGCCGCCACGCTCGGGTCCGGCGAGGCGGCGGCGGCGAGGCGCGACCGCACCCACCGGCTTCTCGCCTGGGCGGCCTGGCTCGCCCTGGTGGTGGCGATCGCCGGTCCCCAGCGGGTGCTGCCCTCGCCCGCGCTGCCGGCGACCGGGCGCGAGATCGTGCTCGTGCTCGACCTCTCCGGCAGCATGGAGGCCAAGGACTTCCAGCTGAACGGCCAGCCGGTCCGGCGCATCGACGCCGTGAAGGCCGTGTCGGCCGACTTCCTGCGCGGCCGGGCCGGCGACCGGGTCGGGCTCGTCTTCTTCGCCGAGCAGGCGGAGGTGGCGGCGGTGCCGACCTTCGACGTCGCCGCCGTGGCCGAGGCCATGGAGACAGCCGCCATCGGCGACCTCGGCCGCTCGACCGCCATCGGCGACGGCCTCGGCCTCGCCATCAAGCGCCTGCGCGACAGCACGGCGCCGAGCCGGGTGGTGGTCCTCCTCTCCGACGGCACCTCGACGGCGGGCGCGGTCCGTGCCGAGACGGCGGCGGAGCTCGCCCGCGGCCTCGGCATCAAGGTCCACACCATCGCGCTCGGCACCACCGAGACGCTGGCCGGGAGCGAGGGCGCCGGCAGCCTCGTGGACGCCGCCACCCTGGAGGCGATCGCGTCGGTCAGCGGCGGATCCTTCTTCCGGGTGCGGTCCACGGACGACCTGAAGGCGGTGACGAGCGCCATCGACGCCCTGGAGGGCGGCCGGGCGGCGGCGCCGTCCGTGGCGGTCGCGGTCTCGCTCTGGCCCTGGCCGGCGGGCGCCGCCGTCCTCCTCCTCGCGGCCCTCTTCGTGTTCGACAGGAGGCGGCCGTGATCGCGCTCTTCGACGGCTTCGCGCTCCTGCGGCCGCTCTGGCTGGTCGTGCCGCTCGCCCTTCTCGCCCTCGGGGCCCTCGTGACGGCGCGCGGCGTTCTCGGCGACTGGCGGCGGGCGATCGACGCCCCGCTCCTGGACGCCCTGAAGATCCGCGGCCAGATCGACGTGCCGACGACGGAGAGCCGCCGGCCGCCCGCCGCGCTCGTCGCCGCCATCCTGGTGGCCGTCGCGCTTGCCGGCCCGGCGCTGGAGCGGAACACGGACGACACCTTCCGCAACCTCGACGCGGTCCTGATCGGCATGGACGTGTCCCGCTCCATGGCGGCGGGCGGCGACCCGGCGGAGGCCCGCCTCGCGGCGCTCCAGGTCGCCGAGGCGGCCGGAACCCGGCAGACCGGCCTTCTCGTCTATGGCGGCGACGCCTACATGGCGGCGACCTTCACGGCCGACCGACCGGCGCTCGCCGAACTCGTCGCCACCATCCGCGGCGACATGATCGAGGAGGCCGGCACCGCGCCGGCCCGCGCGGTGGCGCTCGCGGCCGACCGGTTCCATGCGGCCGGCATCACGGGCGGCTCGCTCGTGCTGATCACCGACGGCGGCGGCATCGCGGACGACGCGCTCGCCGAGGCGGCGCGCCTCTCCGGCACCGGCCATCGGCTCGACGTGGTCTTCCTGGCGCCGCCCGGGCGGCCGGAGACCGCCCCGGCCCCGGATCGGGCGTCCGCGGCGCGGCTCGCCGGGGCCGGCGGCGGCCGGCTGGTCGACGCGGACGATCCCGCCGCCATCGAGCGCCTCGTCGCCGCGTCCACCGCCGGGCGGCTCGGACGCAGCGAGTTCGCCGTCCTCGCCTGGGCCGACATGGGCCGCTGGCTGGCCGTCCTGGCGCTCCTGCCGCTCCTCACCCTGTTCCGGAGGCGCTCGTGAGACGCGCGCTCCCGATCCTGATCCTCACCCTCCTCCTCCTCGGCGCCGTCGCGCTCGCCGCCGGGCCGACCCGCCTCGGCCGTCTCCTCCTCGCGGCCGGCCAGCCGGACCTCGCCGCCCGGGTGTTCGACGATCCCGCCTGGCGGGGCGTGGCGCTCCTGCGCGCCGGCCGCCCGGACGAGGCGGCCGAACAGCTCCGGCTCACCCGAAGCCCCGAGGCCGCCTACAATCTCGGCAACGCCCTCGCGCGGGCGGGCGACCTAGACCTCGCGGTCAAGGCCTACGACCTCGCGCTCGCCCGCAACCCGGATGACGGCGACGCCCGGATCAACCGGGCCGTCGTGGAGAGGATGCTGAGCGAAGCGACCGCCAAGGGGCCGCCCCCGCCGGGCGGCCTCGCCAACAGCGGCGCGCGGATCGACCACCAGAGCGGCGCGATGGACACGTCCGACCCGAACGCGGCGGCGGTCTCGTCCATGGGCGACGGCATGGTGGGCGACCGGGAAGGGTCCAGCACCAACGAAGCGGCGGGCAGCGGCAACGTGGAGCGGCGCGGCACCCCGAAGGCCGACCAGACGGAAGCCGGGGAGGGGTCCTCGTCCGGCTCGGCGACGGATGCGGCCGGCACGGCCGCGAAGGGCGGCGGGCCGACCGATTCGGCCGCCGCCGAGGAGGCGGACCGGCGGCGGCGCCAGGAGGCCGCCCGGCACGAGGCGTCCCAGGCGACCCTGCAATGGCTCGCGGCCATCCCGGACGACCCGGGCCGCTGGCTGCGGCTGCGCATCGCGGCCGAACGCAAGCGGCGCGTGGAGGAGGGCCGGGCGGTCCAGCCCGGCGGGGAGGACTGGTGATGACGACGCGATCGGCCGCCGTGGCGCTCACGCTCGTCCTGGCGCTCGCCCTTACGGGCCTGATCGGGCCGGCGTCGGCCGCGTCCACCCATCCGGGCATCCGCCTCTGGGTGGACGTGGAGAACGCCGGGCCGGAGATCCGCCCCCAGGAGATGGTGATCCTGAAGGTGCGGGCCCGGTTCAGGGTGCCGGTGACGCTGGAGAAGATGGAGGATCCCAAGGAGGCCGGCTTCCGCCTGGTGCGCGTCGGGCGCGACCTCTGGTTCGACGTGTTCGAGGACGGGCTCACCATCCGGGCCTTCGAGCGGACCGTCGCGGTCTTCCCTCAGCGCAGCGGCACGGTCGTCATCCCGCCCTTCGTCCACCACCTGACCATCCTCGACGAGAAGATGAAGACGCGGAAGATCGACGTCCTCAGCGAGCCGGTGCCGCTCCAGGTGGTGCCGGCGCCGGCGCCGGCCGACGTGTGGTGGATCCCGGCACGGCGGTTCACCGTCACGGACGCCTGGTCCGTTCCGCCGGAGCGGCTCGCCGTCGGCCAGTCCACCCGGCGCACGCTCACCATCGAGGCCGAGGGCGTGTTCGACGACCAGATCCCGCCCGCGCCGGCCCTCAAGGCGGACGGTCTCATCGTTTTCCCGGGCGTGCCGGAGCGGGAGACCCGCATCGGCCTCGGGGCCGTCCAACCGGAGAGCGAACTGGCGCTGCGCGACCGGTCGCTGCGCCGGCCGGGCCGACTGAAGGAGGTGAAGAACGCGCCGGAAGGCCCGATCGCCCGGGTCGTCTACAGTTGGGACATCCGGCCGACCACCGACCGGCCCGTGACGCTGCCGGCGGTGACCATGCCCTGGTACGACGTGACGGCAGGCGCGATGCGCACGGTGGAGATCCCGGCCCGCACCGTGGCGCTCGCCGCCGGGAACCGGACGCCGGACGTGGCGGCGCTCGAACTGGCGCTCGGCATCGTCGCGCCGACGGACGCGCCGCCGGGGGCCGGACGCGGCTTGCCCATGATGCTCGCCGGCCTTGCCGGCGCCGTGGCCTTCGTGGCGACGCTCGGCCTCGCGCTCGCGCTCGTGGCGCCGGACGCGCTGCGGGCCCTCGTGGCCGGCCGGCGACGATCCCTCGTCGTCCGGCGCGAGCGGCGGCTGCTGCGCCGGGCTGCGAGGCGACGGGACGGCGTGGCGCTCCGCGCCGCGGTCACCAGCCTCGCCGGGGCGGGGCGCCTGGACCCGGCGACCCTCCCGGACCTGCCGGCCCTCGACCGGCACCTCTATGCCGATCCGCCCGGCCCGGCGCCGGACCACCGGCGGCTGGCCGAAGCGGTCATCCGGTCCCTGCGCCCGCCGGCCGGCGATCCTGTCGCCTCACCGGCGGCGCGGGCGCTTCAGCGGGCGTAGCCGCCCCGATGGGAGCCGCGGCGATAGACGTGGGCGAGGATCCGGCGCTCCCGGCGGGCGCGCCAGTGGCGCCGCGCGTGCGTGGTCGGCGAGGCCGCGAGCAGGAAGACCGCGATGCCGGCCGCGTTGGCCGCCACGTCCAGCACCGACACGGTGTGCACGTTGGTGAGCGACTGGGCCATCTCGCCGAAGACGCCGACCACGAAGGCGAGCACCGACGCCAGCAGCGCGCGCCGGCCCACCACGAAGAAGAGCGTGGCGGCCATGGCCAGGAAGAAGGCCGCGTGGATCACCTTGTCGAACGGCTCCGTGACGCCGAGCGTGCCCAACAGGCCCGCCAGCAGGCCGAACAGGCCGAGGCCGGTGAGGACGAGTGTGGCGGTGAGCTGTTCCGTCGTGATGACGAGAGGGCGGCGGGACATGGAAACGGGCGGCTCCGGAGCGGATGACTGACGGCATTCACCCTGGACCGGGACCGGTTAAAGTCCTGGCGAGGCGGTCGTTAAAATTGAACGCGAAACATCGCATCGCAGCCGGCGGCGTAAAGAACCGACATCGGCACGATCACCGGGCGAGCCGTAACGGCCTGCGAGGCGGTTGACAAGACGCCCGCGGGTCGGGACGGTGCGGCCTCCTTGCCGCGGCCGACCGTCGTGTCCGCCGCCGATCCTCACGCCCGGAACCCTCCATGCCGCGCCGCTTGTCGCAGATCACCGAACGCACCTCCGGCCGGGGAGCCGACGCCTGGGTGCTGCATACCCGCGCCAAGGCCGCCAAGGCCCGCGGCGAGGATGTGATCGTGCTGTCCGTGGGCGACCCGGACATGGACACGCCGGCCCCGGTGGTGGACGCCGCCGTGGCGGCCCTCAAGGCCGGCGACACCCACTATACCGAGACCCTCGGCCGCGATTCGCTGCGGGACGCGCTCGCCGCCCGCCACGCCCGCATGAGCGGCGACCGCGTCACCGCCGCCCACGTGGCGGTGACGAGCGGCGCCCAGAACGCGCTCTTCCTGTCGGCGCTGGTGCTCCTGGAACCGGGCGATCACGTGCTCCTGCTCGATCCGGTCTACGTCACCTATCCGGCCACCTTCGAGGCGACCGGAGCGTCGGTCACCTACGTGACCCAGCCGGCCGAAACCGGGTTCCGGCTCGACGCCGGCCGGCTGGAGGCGGCCGTGCGGCCGAACACCAAGGCGATCGCCTTCGCCAACCCGAACAATCCGACGGGGGTCTCGTTCACCCGGGCCGACCTGGAGGCGATCGCCGCCGTGGCGGTGAAACACGATCTCTGGGTCGTGGTTGACGAGGTCTACGGCGACCTCACCTTCGACGCGCCCTTCGTGCCGGCCGCCTCCGTGCCGGACCTGCGGCCGCGCCTCCTGTCGGTCGGCAGCTTCTCCAAGGCGTTCGCCATGACCGGCTGGCGCTGCGGGTTCCTGGTGGCGCCGCCGGACGTGATCGAGGCCGTCGCCCGCATCTCCGTCGCCATGCTCTACGGCCTGCCGGGCTTCATCCAGGAGGCGGCCCTCACGGCGCTCGCCGGCGGCGGCGCCATCGAGGCGGACATGAAGGCGATCTACCGCCGCCGCCGCGATCTCGCCGCCGCGGCGCTCGCCGAGGTGCCGCTGATTCGGGCCGCCACCCCGGACGCCGGCATGTTCATGATGGTGGACGTGTCGCGCACGGGTCTCTCCGGGGCCGCCTTCGCGGCCCGGCTCTATGCGGCGACGGGCGTGTCCGTCCTAGACGGCGCCGCCTTCAGCGACCTCCTGGTCGACTACGTCCGGCTCTCCTTCGCGGTCCACGACGACGACCTCCTGGAGGGCTGCCGGCGCATCCGGCGGTTCGTCGACCAGGCGGCAGCGGACCGGTGACCGCCGAGACCTTCACGACGGTGAAACCCCGTTCGGTGGAGGCCGGCATCATCCGTCGCCCATATCGGACAATTGTTCATGCTGCATAGCCGAAGCGTGCTCGCGAGTGCAGCAACGATTGATCGACAAAGAGGCTTGCCTCCATCCGGTCTTTCATTAGCATGAAATCCACGGTCGCCGGTCGGCGCGGGAGGACGTGAGATGATCGAAGGGATCGGACGGGATGCGGAGTGGTCGCTGCCGGCGGCCTTCTATCGGGACGAGGAGCGCTACGCGCGCGAGCGCAAGCTGATCTTCGAGGCCAACTGGCTTCTCTTCTCGTGGTCCGAGCGTCTGCGCGAGCCGGGCGACTATGTGACGGGCCAGCTCGCCGGCTACAGCATCTTCGTCATCCGCGGCGACGACGGCAAGGCGCGGGCCTTCCACAATGTCTGCCGCCACCGCGCGTCGGAGCTTCTTCGCGAAGAGGCGGGGCGCTGCGGCAAGCTGATCGTCTGCCCCTACCACTCCTGGAGCTTCAAGCGCGACGGCGCGCTCCACAAGGCCGCCGAGTTCGGCAAGGACGCCACCTTCGACCCCGACGAGTGGGGCCTCTACGCCCTCGACTGCGAGGAATGGCGCGGCCTGGTGTTCGTGCGCATCCGCCGGGAAGGCCCGTCGCTGATCGAGTGGCTCGGCCCGGTGGTCGACTTCGCCGCGCCCTTCCCGATCGAGAAGCAGCACTACTTCACCAAGAAGGAGCGGGTGGTCGACGTCGACTGGAAGACCTACGGCGAGAACTACCTGGAATGCTATCACTGCCGGGCCATGCACCCCGGCCTCTGCGCCACGCTCGACATCGACCGCTACGCGATCGACGTCCACCCGGAGCACGAACTCTTCCACCTCCATGCGCCCGGTCGGGCCGAGGGGCTGACGCAGGGCTGCTATCTCTACCGCTTCCCCTTCCTGATGCTGAACCTCTACGACTGGGGCTCGTCGATCGCGACGGTGGAGCCGATGGGTCCGGGGCGGCTGAAGCACATCAACTGGTACTTCTTCGAAGACGTCAGCCCCGAGAAGGCCGAGGCCAACCAGCAGTCGGCGGATTGGTCGGCCCAGATCATCACCGAGGACCTGGACATCATCACCGGCGTGCAGCGGAACCTGAACGCGGGCGTCTACACCCGCGGGGCGCTGTCGAAGGCCCAGGAGCACGCGGTGATCGCCTTCGACAGGATGGCCGTGGAGGCGCTGGAGCGTCCGGGTCCGCGCCGGGTGGCGGCCGAGTGAGCGTGCCGTTCGCCGCGTCCCGGTCCGGAGCCGGACCATGACCGTCCCTCGTCCCGCCCCCGACCGCTCGGTCGAGGTTCAGGAAAGCGCCGAGGCGCTCGGCCGGCGTCTCGGCTCGGAGATCCGCGCGCTGCGCCAGGCCCGCGACATGACGCTGACCCGCCTGTCGGAGGAGACCGGCCTCTCCATCGGCCTTCTCAGCCAGGTGGAGCGCGGCCTGTCGGAGCCGAGCGTCAAGGCCTTGCACCTCATCGCGACGGCCCTCGGCGTGACCGTCGGCTTCTTCTTCCGCGACGACGGCGCGGCGGCGGAGGACGGGATCGTGGTGCGCCGGGACGGCCGCAAGCGGCTCGACTACAGCGGCGGCATCTTCGACGAACTCCTGTCGCCCTCCCTGGACGGCGCCCTGGAACTCCTCCTCTGCCGCCTGGCCCCCGGGTCCACCAGCGGCGACGAGCCCTATGCCCACGAGGGCGAGGAGGCGGGCTACGTGCTGGCCGGCACGCTCGACCTCGTGGTCGACGGCGTCCACCACCGGCTCGCCGCCGGCGACAGTTTCGGGTTCGCGTCCACCCGGCCCCACCGCTACGGCAACCCGGGGTCCAAGGAGACCGTGGTGCTCTGGGCCGTGACGCCCCCGTCCTACTGATCCGGCCGCCGCCGCCCGGCGGTCCCGCCGACCACCGGCCGCCGCCCGGCGGTCCCGCCGACCACCGGCCGCCGCCCGGCGGTCACGCCGACCACCGGCCGCCGCCCGGCGGCCTGCCCGATCCGATCGCCCGACACGTCGTCCGGAGTGCCTTGACCATGTCCGCCGTCCCGAGCCCCACCACCCGATCCTTCGACGCCGTCATCATCGGCGCCGGACATAACGGCCTCGTCTGCGCCAACTATCTTGCCAAGGCCGGCCTCACGGTGGCCGTGCTGGAGCGCCGGTCGATCGTCGGCGGCGCCGCCGTCACGGAGGAGATCGCGCCCGGGTTCCGGGCCTCCATCTTCTCCTACCTGATGAGCCTTCTGCACCCGCGGATCATCCGCGACTTCGACCTGAAGCGGCACGGCCTGGAGGTGCTTCCCTGTTCCGACATGGTGTCGCCGGTCTCCGACGACGACTACATCGTCTTCTCCGACGACATGAAGAAGACCCAGGCCTCCTTCGCCAAGTTCTCGGCCAAGGATGCCGCCGCCTACCCGGCGTTCGACGCCTATCTGCAGGAGGCGACCAGGATCGTTCGGCAGATCCTCTTCGACACGCCGATCGATCCGGCCCGGCGCGACTGGCGCACCTTCCGGGAGGGGGCGGAATTCCTGTGGAAGTACCGCAAGGTCGGCCGGAAGATGTACCGGATCGTCGACATGATGACCATGTCGGCCTACGACTTCCTGCGCGAGTGGTTCGAGGACGAGCGCGTCATGGCGGTGCTCGCCTACTACGCGTCCATCGGCACCTTCGCCGGCCCGAAGACGCCGGGCTCCGCCTACGTGATCATGCATCACATCATGGGCGAGCATGAAGGCGCGGGCGGCTGGGGCTTCATCAAGGGCGGCATGGGCTCGATCACCAAGGCGCTCGCCTCGGCCGCCACCGAGCAGGGCGTCACCATCGTGACGAACGCCGACATCAAGGAGATCCGCGTCGTCAACGGCCGCGCCACCGAGGTGACCACCGCCGCCGGCGACGTCTACCGGGCCAAGGTGATCGCGTCCAACGCCTCCGCGCGCACGCTCTATCTCGACCTCGTCGGCGAGAAGCACCTGCCCGAGGAGGTGATCCGCGAGATCAAGGGCTACCGGACCTTCGGCACCGCCTTCAAGATGAACGTCGCCTGCGAACGCCCGCCCCAGTACAAGATCCTCGACCGGGTGAAGCGCGACGGCGCGATCGGGAGCTTTTCCTATCCGACCTACATGCACATCGCCCCGGACATCGACTACCTGGAGCGGGCCTATGACGACGCCAAGTACGGCTGGTACTCGCAGCGGCCGTTCCTGACGCCGGTGGTACCCACCATCGTGGACGACACCCTGGCGCCGCCCGGCAAGCACGTGGTGAACTTCTTCGGCGGCCATGCCCCGTACGAGCTGAAGGGCGGCGACTGGGCGACCGAGAAGGAGAATTTCAGGAAGACGGTGTTCGACACCATCGAGCAGTTCGCGCCGGGCTTCTCCAACGACGTGATCGAGGCGCAGCTCCTCGTCGCACCGGATATCGAGCGGATCGTCGGCCTGCCCCAAGGACACATCTTCCACGGCGAGCTTTCGACCGACCAGCTGTTCTTCCAGCGGCCGGTGTCCGGCTACGCCGACTATCGCACGCCGATCGCCGGTCTCTACATCTGCGGCTCGTCCATGCACCCCGGCGGCGGCGTCTCCGGCATCCCGGGCCACAACGCGGCGCGGGAAATCCTGAAAGACTTCAAGCGCAAGCGGAGTTGATCGAACCCGTCATCGCGGTTGCACGAAAACGACGGGGTTTAGGATCGTCAATTCTGTCGCTTTTCTTTCATATCCGGATGGCATTCACTGTCGGCCCGCCACTTTGAAAAGCCTAACCGAAACTGGCGGGCGGATCCTAGCCGAAGGGGAGCGTAATATGGCGAAATCTCACACCACTGGCCTGACCCGCAGATCGCTGATGAAGGGCGCTGCCGCGACCGGCGCCTTGGCGCTTGCGGCGCCGGCCATCGTGCGCTCGTCCCTCGCATCGTCGGGCGAACTGAACTTCCTCGGCTGGGCCGGCTACGACACCTTCCAGAGCGTGTTCGACACCTTCGAGGGCGCGACCGGCATCAAGGTGAACTTCACCGGCCTCGGCAGCCAGGACGAGTTCCTCGCCCAGGCGCAGACCGGCGGCGCCACCAACGGCGACTTCGACATTTCCGAGCCGACCTCCGACCGCCTGTCCAACTGGATCGACAACGACTTCATCCAGCCGTGGGACCCGGCCAAGATCGGCGCCGACAACATCGAGCCGTCGTTCCTCACCGCCATGAAGGACGGCAAGCTGATGGCCTCGCCCACGATCTGGGGCACCGAGGCGCTGACCTTCAACCGCGACGAGGCGCCGCTCGAATACGGCACCGCCTCGCTCGGCGACCTGTTCGACGACAAGTATGCCGGCCGCCTGACGCTGCGCGGCCACTCCGGTCTCGCCGCCGCCGGCCGCTACCTGGAAGCCCAGGGCCAGCTGCCGCACCCGTTCGTCGAGGGCTATTCGGACGAGACCAAGATGGTGGCCATCTGGGACAAGGTCCTGGAGTTCGCCGTCTCCAAGCGGCCGAACATCGCCCAGTTCTGGTCCAACGAGAACGAGGCCCAGGGCGCCTTCCGCACCAACGGCTGCGTGATCGGCTTCAACTGGGACACGTCCGCCGCCGCCCTCGCCAAGGAAGGCCTGCCGATCGGCTACCTCGCCCCGAAGGAAGGCGCCATCGCGTGGGCGCAGAACTTCGTGCTCATGAAGGGCGCCAAGAACGTCGAGCAGGCCAACGCCTGGGTGAACTGGATCAACAGCCCCGAAGGCGCCGCCCTGTGGGCGACCGCCTATGGCGCCAATCCGGTGGCCAAGGGCGCGGTGGACAAGCTCTCGCCGGAGGCCAAGGCCTTCTTCGAAGCCGCCTATCCGGGCGACGCGCTCTCCAAGCTGTGGTGGTGGCCGGAGCAGCCGGCCTGGTTCATCGCCAAGCGCACCGAGTATGCGACGAAGTTCGTCTCGGCCTGAACCTTGCTAGACGACATCCGCCAGCGGCAACGGGCCCGCATGGCCGCGCTGGCGGATCTCTCACCGCACCTTGTCGTCGCGGTGATCCGAGCCTGATTCCTCTCCGGCGCGCCGGTCCTCTCCGTGGGGCGGCGCGCCGGATTTCCATATGGCGACTGCATGCTTTTTGGGCGCGCAGGCCCGCCGCGTAACCTGATGCGTAACCTGATGCGTCCAGTGTGTCCGATCGACTGCCGGGGGACTGATGAGCCGTGATGTAAAACTCGACCGTGTGACCATGCGGTTCGGCGACTTCACCGCGGTGGACGACGTATCCCTCGACATAAGAGCGGGCGAGTTCTTCTCCTTCCTCGGTCCGTCCGGCTGCGGCAAGACCACCATCCTGCGCATGATCTCCGGCTTCATGGAGCCGAGCGCCGGCCGGATCCTGATCGGCGGCGAGAACATGGCCGGCATCGGCCCGAACCGGCGGCCGACCGCGCTCATCTTCCAGAACCTCGCGCTCTTCCCCATGATGACGGTGGCGGACAACATCGCCTTCGGCCTGGAGATGCGCGGCGTCGACCGCTCCGTCCGGCGCAAGCGCGCCATGGAGCTCCTCGAGCTCATCGCGCTGCCGGACAGCGCCGACAAGCGCATCGAGCAGCTCTCCGGCGGTCAGAAGCAGCGCGTCGCCATCGCGCGGGCTCTGGCGGTGGAGCCGCAGGTCATGCTCCTCGACGAGCCGCTCTCCGCCCTCGACCTGAAGCTCCGCCAGCACATGCGCACCGAGCTTCGGGCGATCCAGCGACGCACCGGCCTCACCTTCATCTACATCACCCACGACCAGGGCGAAGCCCTCACCATGTCGGACCGGGTGGGCGTCATGTCCCGCGGGCGGATCGACCAGGTCGGCCTGTCCCACGCCATCTACGACGAGCCGGCGACGCCGTTCGTCGCCACCTTCGTCGGCGAGAACAACGTGTTCGCCGGCCGTCTCGCCGCCGTCTCGGGCGGCGTCGGCACGGTGGAGACGCCGACCGGCCCGCTCCGCGCACGGGTGGCGGGAGACCTCGCTCCCGGCGCATCCGTGCTCCTCTTCGTGCGCCCCGAACGCATGCGGCTCGGCGCCGGCGCGGACGGGCCGAACACGGTGACGCGGCCCGTCAGCCACGTGGATTTCGAGGGCAACTTCGTGAACGTGGCCCTCGAGCCGATCGTGGAGGGCGGCCGGCCCATGCTGGTCCAGCTTTCCAATGACGGCCGCATCCCGGCCTTCGACCGGGGCGCCGCGGTCGCCGTCAGCTTCGATCCGGCCCACGCCCGGATCCTTGCCGCCGGCGAGATGGCGAAGGAGTAGGCCGGTGTCCGACCTCCTGCGCCGCTACGGCTGGCCCATCACCCTCTTCATGATCGGCACCGCGGCCATCTGGCTGGTGGTCATGGTCGTCCTGCCGGCCCTCGTGATGGTGGAGTATTCCTTCCATCCCAACCTGCCCGTCACCAAGCGCGGCGGGCCGGAGGACTACTACACGATCGCCAACTACGCGGCCCTCTTCCGCGGGGTCGACCTCGCCACCTGGACCTTTCCGAACGACTTCAAGGTCTTCGTCCGCACCATCTGGGGCGCGTCGCTCGTCACGCTCGTCTCGCTCGTGGTCTGCTACCCGATCGCCTGGCACGTGGCCAAGGTGGCGCCGCCCCGGCGCGCCGCCCTGATGATCCTGCTCCTGATCATCCCGTTCTGGATCAACGAGATCCTGCGCACCTTCGCCTGGTACATCATCCTCGCCTACCAGGGGCCGCTCAACGCCGTCCTCCTCGGCGTCGGCATCCTGGAGAAGCCGGTGCGCTGGCTGTCCGGCAGCGGCGGCGTCATCATCGGCATGACCTACGCCTTCCTGCTCTTCATGATGTTCCCGCTCATCAACGCCATCGAGACCCTGGACACCAACCAGGTGGAGGCGGCGCGCGACCTCGGCGCTCCCACGTGGCAGATCCACCGGCGCATCGTGATTCCCCACGCCAAGCCCGGCATCGCGGTCGGCTGCATCATGGTGTTCGTTCTGGCGGCGAGTTCCTACATCGTGCCGGCCCTTCTCGGCTCGCCCGGCACCCGGTGGTTCACCGAAACCATCTACGTCTGGTTCTTCGAGGGGCAGGACTGGCCGCGCGGCTCCGCCTACGCCTTCATCCTGCTCACCCTGTGCGTCGGCTTCATCATGCTGGTGATGCGCGTGTTCCGGGTCGGCCTCGCCGACATCGCCAAGTGAGGAGGGCGCCCATGAACCGTCTCACCGGCGCCGACGTGCTGATGCGCGTCTATCTGGGGATCTTCTTCTTCTATCTCCTTGCGCCGCTCGCCGTGATGGCGTTCGCCACCTTCAACACCAGCCGCTTCCCGACCGTCACGCCCTGGCTCGGCACCACCACGCAGTGGTTCGTGGCGCTCTGGAACGATCGCCAGATGTGGCAGGGCCTGCGCTCGTCCTTCATCGTCGGCGCGGCCGTGATCGCGGTGTCGGTGCCGATCGGCGTCGCCGCCGCCATGCTGCTCGACGGCGTGCACAAGCGGGCCCGGAGCCTGCTCTATGCCGTGATGGTCTCGCCGCTGCTCACGCCCGGCGTCATCATCGGTATCTCCACTCTGGTCTTCTGGGACAGGTTGGGCGTGAAGGGAGGTCTGCACCTCGCCGTCATCGGCCAGTCGAGCTTCATCATCGCCTATGTGATGCTGATGGTGTCCGCCCGCCTGCAGCGGTTCGACCGCACCCTGGAGGAGGCCGCTCTCGACCTCGGGGCGAGCCACACCCAGGTCTTCCGCAAGATCCTGTTCCCCTATCTCCGGCCGGCCATCCTGGCCGGCGCCGTGCTGGCCTTCTTCCAGTCGTTCGAGAACTACAACACGACGCTCTTCACCCGCGGCACCGAAACGACCCTCACGGTCTACATCGCCTCCAAGGTGCGCACCGGCCTGACGCCGGCGGTCAACGCCCTCGCCCTCATCCTGATCGTCGTCACCATCCTGTTCGCCGTCGGCTATGAGATCCTGCGCCGGCGGCAGAAGGCCAAGGTCGCGGCCGCCTGATCGCGCTCAACTCCGGCGTCGGCGACGAAGAGGGGCGGCCCCATCCGGAGCCGCCCCGTCTTCGTCCGTCAGCGCCGGGACGGCCCCCCTGCCGGCGTCAGGTCCTGTAGCTCGGATCCAGCTTGTCCAGGAGCCGCAGGTGGGCGGCCCACTCCAGCAGCAGGTCGCCGTCGTCGAACGCCATCTGGTCGAACTGGCGGCCGACCCGTTCGGCCACGGCGAGCGGCGGCACGTCCAGTTCCGCGCCGGTGGACTGGGCAGAAATCTGCACCTCGCAGGCGAGGTTGACGTAGAACATGTGGCTGAAGGCCTCCGCGACCGTGCGGCCGACCGTCAGCAGGCCGTGGTTGCGCAGGACGAGGACCGGCTTCTCGCCGAGATCCGCGATGATCCGCTCGCGCTCGTCGAGGTCCAGCGCGATTCCCTCATAGGCGTGGTAGCCGACCCGGCCGTGGTACTGCATGGCGATCTGGCTGATCGGCAGCAGGCCCTCCTTGAGGGCCGACACCGCCATGCCGGCGCGCGTGTGCGTATGAATCACGCAGGCGGCGTCGTGGCGGCTCATGTGGACGGCGCTGTGGATCGTGAAGCCGGCCGGGTTCACCCGCTCCGTGCGGTCCTCCACCTTGTTGCCGTCCACGTCGATCTTCACGAGCGACGACGCCGTGATCTCGTCCCATCGCCAGCCATAGGGGTTGATCAGGAAGCGCCCGGGCTCGTCGGGCACGCGCACGGTGGCGTGGGTGTAGATGAGGTCGGTCATCCGGAAGTGGGCAAGCAGGCGATAGCAGGCGGCCAACTCCACCCGCGCGGCCCATTCGGCGTCACTGATGCCGGGTTTGATGGCGACGACGGACATGACGGAACCTCGCGACACGGAAAGGGAAGCGGCCAGCCTATAGGCTTTGGCTGCGGTGTCAAAGACGCCGCCGGCCCTCGCTCCCGCCGCCTCGGGGAGGCTCGAGCGGTCAGGCGCAACGCCCCGGCGCCGGCCGCCGGAGGCGCCGGCCGCCCGGTTCTCGCGAGGCGGCCGCATGGAGGTTCGCCGCGGCCGCCGATCGTTCGATCATTGCGTCAGGAATGTCGCGGGAAGTGCATACAATCGTCCGGCCGAATCGCGTCCGCTGTGGCGAATGCAAGGCGGTGCGCCGCACAGAGTGCGCTTTCAGCCTGCGCAGCTCAAAAAAAACCGCGCCGTGGCGGCGAGTCCTCAAAAAACCGTGGGCTCTTCGCGGCCGGAGTGTGCTAAGACTATAGGGTAGGAGCGGTTCTGGAATGCGGTCGAGCCCGGGCGTTGAGTCCCGTCAAGGTTTGAAGCCGGGCTTTAAAGAATACGAAATCGGCGCAGAAGGCTCTGGAAACACACTGGATCGACGTATGCTCCGCAGACGTCGTTTCCGAGCTTTACATTGGCGGAGACGAGAAGAGCAGAATGGGTAAGGGTAAGGACTTCCGCCCGTCGCGGCGGCGCGGCGGATTTGATGACGACGTGATGCCGTCTTTCGACATACGGCCTGAGCGTCCGTCGCGTTCGTTCGGCGGTCCGTCGCCGTTCGACAGTGCGCCGCCGGCAGGTCCCGTGGTCGACGCCACGGTGTCCTGGTTCAATCCGGAGAAGGGCTTCGGGTTCACGTCGTTGTCCGACGGGTCGGGCGACGCATTCCTCCACATCGGCCAGCTCCAGGCCATTGGCCGTGACAGCGTGCCCCCGGGCGCGACCCTGAAGGTCCAGGTGGCCCAGGGCGCCAAGGGCAAGCAGGTCGTCAAGGTCGTCGAGGTCGACGAGACCACCGCTCAGCCGCAGCAGTTCCGTCCGCGTCCGGCCGCGCCCCGCGCCGGCGGCTTCGGCGGTGGCGGCGGCTACGGCGACCGTGGCGGCTTCGGCGGTGGCGGTGGTGGTGGCGGCGGCTTCGGCAGCCCGCGCCCGCCGCGCCGGTCCGTGGACATGTCCTCCGCCATCCCGCTCGACGGCGTCGTCAAGTGGTTCAACCCGGAGAAGGGCTTCGGCTTCGTCGCCGGCGAAGACGGCGGCAAGGACGTGTTCGTGCACATTTCGGTGCTCCAGGCTGCCGGAATGGGCCCGCTCGCCGATGGCCAGCGCGTCTCGATGAAGATCGTCGAAACCCCGAAGGGGCGTGAAGCGGTCCAGATCAGCGTCCTCGACTGATCGTCGCTGAAGAACAGATCAAGATGAAAGCCGCAGCCGGTGAATGCCAGCTGCGGCTTTTTGACGTATGAGGCAGGCATATCCAAGGCGTCGCGCGCGCCTATCCTCGACGAGATCATGGCCAGAGCCCGCCTACAACCAACAAGACTGCCGCGACAGATCGCGCACGGATCGGAAAGCGCGATTCCATTAAGCCCTTCTCAAGGGAACGGGTCCCATACTCGGCGCGACATAGAAATTCCAAGCGTCGGGTGTGGGGACATGATGTCGACGTTGAAGATGCGGTTGCCCGTGGCCCTGGTGGGCCTCGCGCTCGGTTGCGCGGCCGTCATGGGGGCGATCGGCTGGATGGGCGCCCAGAAGGGTTTGGACGAGGCGGCCGTCGAACGGCTGTCCCTGGCCGCCGACGCCCGGGCCGGGCTCCTGGCGCTCACCGTGGAGCGGATCCGCGCCGACCTCGACACCCTCGCGACCACGCCGGTCGTGTCCTCCAGCCTGCCGGAGCTGGAGAAGAACCTCGAACTGAACCCGAATGAGTTCGAGGCCACCAAGGCCTATTTCGCCTCCGGCACCGACGCCGAACGCATGGCCCGCGACGGCGGCGACTCCAAGACCATGTACGGCTTCCGCCACGCCAAGGTCCACGCGTCCATGGTGGACGCCATGGAGCGTGGCGGCTATGCGGACATCCTGCTGCTCGACCCCAATGGCCGGGTGATCTACTCGGTCGCCAAGCGCTCCGACTTCGCCGCTCCCCTGAGCGCCCCCACCCTGGCCGGCAGCGGCCTGGAGACGCTCTTCAGTGCCCTGAAAGCCGGCGACGGCTCGGAAAGCTTCGTCGATTTCGCCCCTTATGCGGCTGCCGGCGGCGAGACCTCGGCCTTCTTCGGCCACGCCGTGTTCCGCAGGAGCAACGCCGCCATGAACGCCGCGCAGGAGACCCTGCGCGCCGGCTACGTGGTGATCCGCCTGACGCCCGCCATCCTGGACACGGTCATGTCCGTCCGCAGCGGCCTCGGCGCGACCGGGGAGACCTTCGCGGTCGGTCCCGACGGCCTGCTGCGGTCCAACCCGCCGCTCGGCCGGGTCAAGGCCGGTTCGCCCGCCTCCGAGCTCGGCCTGGAGGTCGGGCGCGACGCGGCCGGCGCCCTCGTCGAGGTCACCCAGGATGGCCGGACGCACATGGCGCTCGGCAAGCCGGTCACCTTCCTCGGGCAGGCCTGGACCGTCTACGCCATCCAGGCCACCGAGGAGGCCTTCGCGGCGGCGGCCGAGATGAAGCGGTCGCTCATCTTCGCCGCCGCGGTGATCGCGCTCGCGACCGTGGTGCTCGGCTGGCTGGTGGCCCGGTCCATCACGGCCCCGATCGCCACCCTCACCGGTGCGCTTCGCGGCATGGCCAGCGGCACGGTGGACGAGGAGATCGCCGGGCGTCATCGCAAGGACGAGATCGGCGAGATCGCCCGGGCTGTGGAGCAGATCCGCGAGATGACCCATGAGCAGGCCCGTCGGCGAGCCGAGGTGGCCGAGGTCGAGCGGCGCCAGCGGGAAGCCGAGCGGCGCGCCATGACCGAGTCGCTCGCCC
Organism: Chthonobacter rhizosphaerae; assembly: GCF_013839525.1. Lineage (GTDB taxonomy): Bacteria > Pseudomonadota > Alphaproteobacteria > Rhizobiales > Pleomorphomonadaceae > Chthonobacter > Chthonobacter rhizosphaerae. The sequence goes on along the minus strand of NZ_JACDIS010000004.1, from coordinate 359,423 downwards.
GCGAATTCGAGGAGCGCGTCGGCTCGGTGGTCGCCAAGGTGGCCGAGGCGGCCGACGACCTTGAACAGTCTGCCGGCCACATGGCGAAGCTCGCCCAGCAGGCCCGCGAACGCTCCGGCACGGTGGCGGATGCGTCGGCGGCGGCCAGCGGCGACGTCCGGTCCGTCGCGGCGTCGTCCGACGAGCTCTTCGCGTCCATCCGGGAGGTGTCGGACCTGATCGGCCGCTCCGGGCAGATCGCCGGCGATGCCGACCGTCACGCCCAGTCGACGACCAACATCGTGAAGTCCCTCTCGGCGACCGCCACGCGGATCGGCACGGTGGTGGACATCATCCAGTCCATCGCCGAGCAGACCAATCTCCTTGCCCTCAACGCCACCATCGAGGCCGCCCGGGCGGGCGATGCGGGCCGCGGCTTCGCCGTGGTGGCCGGCGAGGTGAAGAGCCTCGCGGGCCAGACCGCCAAGGCCACCGAGGAGATCGGCGCCCAGATCGCCGCCATGCGCAGCGCCACCGGCACCGCCGTGGACGCGATCACCCGGATCCGGGGCGTGGTCGGGGAGATCGGCGAGGCGGTGAGTTCGGTCGCCATGGCGATCGAGCAGCAGTCGGCCGCCACGAGCGCGATCGCCCGGTCGGCCCAGAACGCCGCGCAGGGGACCTCCACCGTGAGCGTGAACATCTCCGACGTGCGCTCCGCCGTCGGCACCACCGACGAGGCGGCCGCGCGCGTGGTGGACCAGGCCCGGTCCCTCGGCCGCGAGGCGGGCGAGCTCAAGGCCGGCCTCCAGCGCTTCGTGGCGCAGCTGCTGGCCGCCTGAGGCTATCGGCGCCGCCTCGAAGCGCCGGGCCGGAACCCACCGCCGCGAACGCGGCGACGTCGCGCGGGATCCCTCCGCGCGGCGTCCTCACGTCCGGGCGCCGCGCGCGCCGCCCGGACGGGCGCGAGCCACCGCCTTGCTCAATCCGACACCATGATCGTGCGGCTGACCTCGATGCCGAAGCCCGCCAGACCCACATAGCTCCGCTCGCGGGTGGACACGATGGCGATGGAGCGGATCCCGAGGTCCCGCAGGATCTGGGCGCCGATCCCGATCTCACGCCAGCGCTGCATGCGCCGGATGGCGCTGCCGTGCCGCTCTCCGTCCACGCCGTCCTTCTTGGGTTCCGCGTCGTCCAGGAGGTCCTCCACCACGGGCGTGCGCAGGAACATCAGAATCCCGCGGCCGCCTTCGCGCTTGAACACGTCCACCGCCGCGTCCACCCAGGTCCGCTGCCCCTCCATCCGGTCGAGGAGGTCGAGGGCGGGCTGCTCCCGGTGGATCCGGCAGGGCACGTCGTCCCCGGCAGCCACGTCGCCGAACACCGCCACCACGTGCTGCATCGGGTCGAAGGGGGTTCGATAGGCGCAGACCTTGGCGTTGAGGCCTCCGATCGTCATCTCGCGGGACACCACCTTCTCGGCGAACCGCTCGGTGCGGATCCGATAGGCGATGAGGTCCTCGATCGACACGATCTTCAGGCCATGCTCGCGGGCGAAGGGCACCAGCTCGTGCAGGCGCTTCACGGTGCCGTCGTCGTTCACCACCTCGGCGAGGACGCCCACGGGCGGCAGGCCGGCCATCTGGGCGAGGTCCACGCCGGCTTCCGTATGCCCGGAGCGGGTGAGCACGCCGCCGGCGCGCGCGATCAGCGGGAAGATGTGACCCGGCCGCAGGAAATCCGTCGCGGCGGTGTTGTCGTTGGCGAGTGCCCGCACCGTGTTGGTGCGCTCGTCTGCCGATATGCCCGTCGTCATGCCGACCCGGTAGTCGACGCTGACCGTGAAGGCCGTCCGCAGCGGATCGAGATTGTTCGCCACCATGGGCGGCAGGTTCAGGCGGTCGGCCCGGTCGCCGGTCATCGGCACGCAGATGATGCCGCTGGTGTGGCGGATCATGAAGGCCATCTTCTCGGGCGTCGCGCGGGCGGCCGCCATGATCAGGTCGCCCTCGTTCTCCCGGTCCGTATCGTCGACCACCACCACCAGCTCGCCGGCGGCGATGGCCGCCACCGCGTCTTCGATCCTGTCCAATTGCATGTCGAACCTTCTCCTCCGCCGCCGGACGACGGCGGAACACCCCTTTTAGACCCGAGCGGCCCGACGGTACAACGCCGCGATCGGTACGGCCGCCGGTTCAGGGCAGGCGCACCACGAACATCTTGCGCGTGGTCTCGACCACCTCCCAGATGCCGCTGAAGCCGGGACGGATCACGAAGGTGTCGCCCTCCCGCAGAACATGGGGCGTGACGGCGCCGTCCTCGTGGAGGATCGTCACCCCGGACAGGATCGAGCAGAACTCCCATTCGTCATAGGAGACCCGCCAGGACCCGGGGGTCGATTCCCAGATGCCCGTGACGGTGGCGCCGTCGTCATGCTCCTCCACCACCCACGTCCGGGTGCGCGGCTCGCCCTTGACGATCCGGTCCGGATCGGGGGAGCCGTCCTCCGGTTCGATCGATGAGAGGTCGAATGGGACGAAGAGGGTCGGGGAACCCATGGGCGATCTCCTTTCTGCCCGGCGACCCTAAGGCAAGGCCGACCGCATCGAAAGCCGGGAGTGCGCCGGATGCCGGCCCATCGATGTTCGGGCCCAGGTTCCGTGCCGCGCCCGTCAGGGCGACGGGTCCGCCGCGGTCTGGTGGAGCGCCTTGCGCAACGCGTCCGGCATCAGGGGCTTGGTCAGCCAGCCGTCGAAGAGCAGGCCGTCGCAACGGGCCCGGGTCTCCGGGCTGAGATCGGCCGTCAGGGCGACGATCCCGGGCATCGCCTGGTCCGCGTCGGCGAGCGCCGATCGGATCCGCCTGGCTGCTTCCGCGCCGTCGATCTCCGGCATGTGGAGGTCCATCAGGATGACGTCGAACATCGGCCGCGTCCGGTCGGCCAGCCGCTGTTCCACGGCGGCGATCGCCCGCCGGCCGTCTTCGGCGCTGGTCACGCGATGACCGAGCTTCTCCACGATGCCCCGGCCGAGCAGGAGATTGATCTCGTTGTCATCGCAGAGGAGAACCTCCAGCGGCCTCGCGAGCGTCGCGGCCGATCCGTCGCCGTCCGGAGCCGGTTCGGTATCCGGTCCGGCGAACACCGGCTGGCCGAACAGGGACTGCACGCCGGCAAGTAGAGAGCGGGCCCGCACGGGCTTGACGAGATAGACGTCGAAGCCTGCAGCCTGGAGGTCGGGCAGGAGCGGCCGTTGACGAGGCTCGATCAGGATCCCGACGGGCGCCGTGGAGACCATCCGGATCCGGTCGAGGAGGTCGAACGGGTCGCCGGCGCCCGCGTCCAGCAGGACGGCGTCGACCGGAGACGTGCCGGACAGGCCGTGCTCCAGGTCGCGTTGGGTCAGGAGCGTCACGTCGGCCCCTTCGTCGAAGAGCCGCCGGACGACGAGAGGCGCCTCGATCAGCGCGTGCGAGACGAGGAGGAGCCGACGGCCCGCGAGCGACCCGTTGGCGGCGCCCGCCGGCTGCGCGCCTGGCGAGGAAAACGCCGCGGCGCCGGGGGAGCCGCCGAACCGCGCCGCGAGCAGGGCCTGGGCGGCGCGGGCGCCGATCGCCGCGCCCATGTCCGCATTTTCTTCGGCCTGCGGTGGCTCCGGATCCCGGACCGCCGGCGCCGGCACGTCGTCCGCGTCCGTCCCGAACGACACCACGAACCAGAAGCACGCTCCGGCGCCCGGGGCGGTGTCGAGGCGGATGTCGCCGTCCATCAGGCGCACCAGGCGTCGGGCGATCGCCAGACCGAGGCCCGTCCCGCCATGGCTGCGCGCCGGTCCGGGGTTCGCCTGCTCGAACTCGCCGAAGATCCGCTCCGCGTCGTCCGGCGCGATGCCGATCCCGGTGTCGCGCACCTGGAAGAGGACGGACACCGGCGCCCCCGGCCGTACCGGGCCGGCCGGCGTCACCTCGATGGCGACGCCGCCTTCCGCCGTGAACTTGATGCCGTTGCCGGCGAGATTGAACAGCACCTGCTTCAGGCGCATCGGGTCGGCCGACACCACGGCCGGAAGCGACGGGTCCACATAGGCGGCCAGTTCGATGCCCTTGGCGGAGGCGCGGGGCGCCAGCAGTTCAACCAGTTCCTCGATGGTCTCGGCAAGGGGCACCGGTCGCGGCTGCAGGTCGATCCGCCCGGCCTCGATCTTGGCGAAATCGAGAAGGTCCTCGATCAGGAGAAGCAGCGCCTCGCCGGAGGTCTCGACCGCGCGCACGTAGGTCCGCTGCTCGGACGTGAGCGGCGTCTGCAGGAGGAGGCCGGTCATCCCGAGCACGCCGTTGAGCGGCGTGCGGATCTCGTGGCTCACCATGGCGAGGAAGCGGGACTTGGCGGCACTTGCAGCCTCGGCCTGGTCCTTCGCTTCCGAGAGCGCGTCCTCCATGGCCTTGCGGGCCGTGATCTCCCGACCGATGGTCTGGATGCCGATGACCGCGCCGTTCTTCCGGATCGGGCGGTCCGCGAAGGCGAACCAGCGCGGGCCCGACGGGGTCTCGAACGGGATATCGCCGTCAAGCCAGGACGGCCGTTCGTCCCCGGGCGGGCCATCGCGCGGCGGCGGCTCGGCCGACGCGACGTCGAACCCCCCGAACGTCAGGGTGAGCCGCGACCGGATGGCGTGCCAGGGGTCGTCCGGCCCGGCCTCGTGGCGAGGAACGGCAGGGGCGGCGGCGGGGCGGCCGCGCACCGGCAGGAGATCGGCGAGCGCGGAAAAGCGGATGCCGACGAGGTCGGCCACGGGCCGGCCGATCACCTCGGCGACGGCCGGGCTCACATAGGACACCCTGTCGTCCGCATCGGTCCGGATCACCAGGTCACCGGTGCCGTCCAGGATCTCGTCGAGCTGGTCGAGCCGGTCGCGGAGGCTCCAGGCCTCGTCGACGGCCGCCTCCACGTGCTCGGGCACCCCCGCGGCGACCGGGACGGAGCTTCGGCGGCCACGCCGCAGCACGCCCGACGTGGCACCCGCCAGGGAACCGGCGGCTGCGATCGCGGCGAGCGCGGCGACGGCCATGTCCCCGGCCCGGACGAGAAGAACCGCAAGGGCCAGCATCACGACGGCCGCCGCGGCGCCGGCGGCCGGGGCGAGCCGGCCGGCCAGCAAGCCTGCCGGACCGCGTGGCGCGTCCGCCACGGCGGCCGGCGCCGGCCATTCGGTCGACGCGCTCGGCGGTCCGTCGTACGGGACCTGACCGGGGCGGGAAGGAGGGGCGGCGGTCATCGGCGAGGCGGCATTCCGTTCGATCCAAGGACGGCGGCCGGACCTGGGCGGGACCGCGGCCCGCCACGGCACCGCGGACGCGACCGCAGGCGGGCGGACGGCCGCGGAGCGGGCCAGCCGAGGACGGATCCGATGGGGAGACGGCATCCGGCCCGACCGGAGCCTAGCGCCCAACGGTTGCCAAAGCCTTGTTGGGATCCGCGAAAACACGGGGTGCCGGGAGACGGGATCAGGCTGCGACGGCGCCATTCAGCTCCTCCCGCGACCGGTAGGCGAGGGCCTCGGCCACATGAAGTCGGCCGACGGTCGGACAGGCGTCGAGATCCGCCAGGGTGCGGGCGACCTTCAGCACCCGGTGGAAGCCGCGGCCGCTGAGCCGGAGGACGTCGGCCGCCTCCCGCAGGAGCCGCATGCCGGCCGCGTCCGGCGTGGCGACGGCCTCCACCATGGGCGCGCTGGCGCCGGCATTGGTGGTGATGTCCGGCCGTCCGAGCGCGGCATAGCGCGCGACCTGGATCGCGCGGGCGGCCGCGACCCGCTCGGCCACGACAGCGGAGGGTTCGCCCGTCCGCGTCGGGGCGATCATGTCGGCCGCCGACATGGCGGGGATCTCGAGCCGGAGGTCGAACCGGTCGAGAAGCGGCCCGGACAGGCGCGCCAGATAGTCGGCGGCGCAGCGCGCGCCGCGCTTGCAAGTGTGGCCCGGCATGCCGGCGAGGCCGCAGCGACAGGGGTTCATGGCGGCGATCAGCTGGAACCGGGCCGGATAGGTGACCCGGGCGTTGGCCCGGGCGATCACCACGTCGCCGGTCTCGAGCGGCTGGCGGAGGGCGTCGAGCACCTGCGGCTGGAATTCCGGCAGTTCGTCCAGGAACAGGACGCCGTTGTGGGCGAGCGAGATCTCGCCGGGGCGGGCCCGCAGCCCGCCGCCGACGAGAGCCGCCATGGAGGCGGAGTGATGGGGCGCCCGATAGGGCCGCCGGGACGACAGGCGGCCGTCCACCAGCGTGCCGGCGACCGACGCGATCATAGAGATTTCAAGGAGTTCGCGAGGCGTGAGCGGGGGCAGGAGCGACGGCATGCGGGCGGCGAGCATGGACTTGCCGGCCCCCGGCGGACCGCTCATCAGCACCGAATGGCCGCCGGCGGCCGCCACTTCGAGGGCGCGCTTGGCGCTCTCCTGGCCGCGCACCTCGGCGAGATCCGGCAGCGGCGCGCCGGGTTCGGCGGTGCGCGGCTCCGGCCGGGACAGAACCTGTATGCCTCTGAAATGATTGACGATCGCCACGAGGCTGAAGGGCGCCAGCACGGTCATGTCCGGGTCCGCCCAGGCCGCCTCGCCGCCGGAGGCCTTGGGGCAGAGGATGCCGAGCCCCTCGCCGTTGGCGGCGATCGCGGCCGGCAGCACGCCGGAGACCGCCGACAGGGTGCCGTCGAGAGCCAATTCGCCAAGAACAACAAGGTCTTCCAGCGCATCGGCGGGCACCGCCCCCATGGCGGCCATGAGGGCGAGGGCGATCGGGAGGTCGTAGTGAGATCCTTCCTTCGGAAGGTCCGCGGGCGCGAGATTCACCGTGATGCGACGGGCCGGCAAGGCGAGGCCCGACGCGGTCAGGGCGGCGCGGATCCGCTCGCGGCTTTCGGCCACCGCCTTGTCGCCGAGGCCCACCACCGTGAACGTCGGATTGCCCGCCGCCATGTGGACCTGAACGTTCACGGGCGTGACGTCCACGCCCTGGAAGCACACCGTCCTGACTCGCGCAACCATCGCCGCAACCCCCGATTTAAGGCAGTATTGACGTTAATCCGGAGGCGCGTCAAGAACGGGAGAGGAACGAAAGCGGGGTTTCCGTTCCTCTTTTGACGATTTGGCAAGGATGGATCAGGCCCGCAGGGCCTCGATGCGATCCCAGATCAGGGCCGCGATGTCCGGGCCGCCGAGGCGGCGGATGGCCCGCAGGCCGGTCGGCGAGGTGACGTTGATCTCGGTCAGATATCCGCCGATCACGTCGATGCCGACGAACAGGAGGCCGCGGCGCTTCAATTCGGGCCCGATTGTCTCGCAGATCTCGCGCTCCCGATCGGTCAACTGGGTGGTTTCGGCAGCGCCGCCGCGGACCATGTTGGAGCGCAGATCGTCCGGCGCCGGGACGCGATTGACGGCGCCGGCGAACTCTCCATCGACGAGGATGATCCGCTTGTCGCCAGCCCGCACCGCCGGCAGATAGCGCTGGATCACCCAGGATTCCCGGAACTGGCTGGTGAAGAGGTCCATCAGCGAGCCGAAGTTCTCGTCCTCCGGTTTCACCCGGAACACGCCCTGGCCGCCGTTGCCGTAGAGCGGCTTCATGACGATGTCGCCGAACTCCTTCCGGAAGGCCCGGATCGCCGCGGGGTCGCGGGTGATCAGGGTCTCCGGCATGAGGTGTGGAAAATCCATCACGAACAGCTTTTCCGGCGCGTTTCTCACGTGTGCCGGGTCGTTGACGACGAGCGTCTTCGGGTGGATCCGCTCCAGGAGGTGCGTGGTCGTCACATAGGCCATGTCGAACGGCGGGTCCTGGCGCAGGAGCACCACGTCCATTGTTGAAAGATCGACGTTTTCCGCCTCGCCAAGGGTGAAGTGCGCGCCCGCCGCGTCGGCCACCGTGAGCGGCTCCAGGGCCGCCGACACGGCGCCGGACCGGAGCGCCAACCTGTCGGGCGTGTAGTGGAAGAGGTGGTGCCCGCGGCGCTGGGCCTCCAGGAGGAGCGCGAACGTGCTGTCGCCCGCGATCCGGATCGAGGCGATGTGGTCCATCTGGACGGCGACGGAGAGCGGCATGGCGAGGCTTCCGAACAAGAGACGAGGACGACGTGGTCCCGGCATCAGAAAGGCTCGGCCGCCGAATGTCCATGGGCCGAGGCCCTCAGTCGGCGCGATCCTGGAACGCGTCCACGTGATGGCGCGGCCAGCGGCCGGGCAGGACGGCGACCACATCGAACCGGCGCTCGCGCCCGGCAAGGCGCCTGTTCCGATTGAGAAACACGCCCGCGGCCCGGACGATCCGCCGCCGGGATTCCGCCGTCACGGCCTCGCCGGCGGCCGTCTCGTCGTGGCGGGCCTTCACCTCCACGAACACCACCACCCGGCCGCGAAGCGCCACCAGGTCGATCTCGCCGACGGGCGTGCGATGCCGCCGGGCGATGATCCGATAGCCCTTCAGCCGCAGCAGCCAGGCGGCGAACGCCTCGGCGAAAAGCCCGCGGCGATAGGCGCGCACGCGGTCCGGCCGGGTCACCGATCCTCCTCGCCGGAGCCGTCCCCGGAGCCGCCGCCGGTCCCGTCGCCGCTGTCGGGGGTGTCGTCGTCCGGGCCGGGCGACTGTCGGGCCACATCGGCCCCGATGTCGGCGACATCGGAATCCGGGCTTTCGATCGCGGACCGGAGCGCGAGCGCGCGGGCATAAACCTCCTTGCGGGGACGTCCGGTGGCCTTGGCGATCTCGGCCGCCGCCTGCCCCGGACCCTGCGTGGCGAGCGCCGCATGGAGCAGGGCGTCGAGGTCGTCGTCGGCCGCCTCGACGTCCACCGGCGGGCCGGCGAGGAGAACGATCTCCCCGCGGGGCGGATCGGCGAGCGCCCCTTCGGCAAGCTCGGCGAGGGTGCCGCGGCGGACCTCCTCGAACCGCTTGGTGAGCTCGCGGGCGAGGACGCCCGGCCGATCGGGCCCGAGCACGGCGGCCATGTCGGCGAGGGTCTCGGCGGCCCGGTGGGGCGACTCGTAGAGGACGAGCGTCGCCGGCACGGTCCTGAACTGGCCGAGGCGGCCGCGCCGGCCGGCCGACTTCGGCGGCAGGAAGCCCAGGAAGGTGAAGGCGTCGGTGGGCAGCCCGGCGGCGACCAGCGCGGCGAGCAGCGCCGATGCGCCCGGGATGGGGATGACCTTCACGCCCGCCGCGAGCGCCTCGTCCACCAGCTTGTAGCCGGGATCGGAGACGAGCGGCGTGCCGGCGTCGGAGACGAGCGCCAGGGTCTTGCCGCCGAGGAGCATGGCGAGGAGCCTCGGCCGCTCCCGGGCGGCGTTGTGGTCGTGGTAGGCCGCCATGGGCTTGCGGATGCCGTAGCGGTCGAGAAGCGTGCGGGTGACCCGCGTGTCCTCGCAGACGATCAGGTCGGCGCCCGCCAGCACCTCGAGCGCCCGGAGGGTGACGTCGCCGAGATTGCCGATGGGCGTCGCCACCGCGTAGAGGCCGGGCTCGATCGGGCGGGCCCGGAAGGCGGTTCCGTCGATGGAATAGCCGGACGTGGGCGGGGCGGGCTGGTCGGTGGGAGACATTCGCGGGGACACACTGCGGAAAAGGATGGGCGGAAAAGGATGGGCGGAAAAGGATGGGCGGAAGAGGATGGGCGGAAGAGGATGGGGCGGACGGGGAACGGCGCGCGGGCGCGCCGCCGGCCCCCGTACGTCGGCGACCGCCGGCGACCACCGGGAGCGCCGGCCGCCGCGGGCGGCGGGGCCGACCGAGCCTTGACGATCCGCGGCGGCCCGACGCGCGGGCCGGACCGACGCATCGGGGACACGGTGCCGACTTGAGGCGCAGACTGGCCGTTTGTCGAGCCATTTCTTGTCTGCAAGAGCGCCCGCGTTTTGCTATGCACTCGGAACGAGGCCCATTCATTCCGAGCGGCGACGGCAGGTGTGACGATGACGAGCGAGACCGAGACGCAGCGCATCGAGGCGGACGGACGGGAGACGGGGGCGGGCGCGTCCGCGGGACGGAGCGGAGCGGCGACCCGGCGGACCGTGCTGGCGCTGCTCGGCGGCACGGCGCTGGCGGCGGCCGGCTGCTCGCCGACCAGCTCCTCGCGGCCGTTCCCGGACCAGACCCTTCTCACCCCGGAGCCGACCGCCCCGACCGGCGAGACCATCGGCACCGGGTCGGTGCGGGTGGCGCTCCTCCTGCCGCGGACGGCCCAGGGCAACGCCGCCTCGCTCGCCTCCTCCATGCGCAACGCGGCCGACCTCGGCATCCGCGACTTCACCGGCGCGGATCTCACCGTGCTGGTGAAGGACTCCGGCGGCACCCAGCAGACGGCGGCGGCGGCCGCGCAGGCGGCCATCGCGGAGGGCGCCGAAGCCATCCTCGGCCCGGTGTTCGCCGCCGAGGTGCGCGGCGTCGGGCCGGTCGCCCTCCAGGCCAACGTGCCGGTGCTGTCCTTCTCGTCGGACCCGAGCGTCGCCTCGTCGGGCGTCTACGTGATGGGCTTCCTGGTCGACGACCAGGTGCGCCAGATGATGGCCCAGGCGTCGAGCGCGGGCCTGCGCTCCATCGCGGCCATCATCTCCGACGGCGCCTACGGGACGCTCGCCGAGGCGGCGCTCCGCCAGTCGGCGGCCCGCTACGGCATCCGCATCGTCCAGGTGGAACGCTTCACCCAGCCGGACCTCGCCGCCAAGGTGGCGGCGGTGGCGGCCAACCGGGCGCAGATCGACGCGGTCTTCATCCCGGACGGTCCGGGCAGCGCCCCGCAGATCGCCCAGGCGCTGGTGAACGCCGGCGTGGACACCCGGCGGGTGCGGATGATCGGCTCCGGCCAGTGGAACGACCCGGCGGTCTACGGCAACGCCCTGCTGGCGGGCGGCTGGTTCCCGGCGCCTGAGATCTCCGGCTTCCAGAGCTTCGCCAGCCGCTACCAGATCGCCTTCGGGGCGGCCCCGCCGCTGACGGCCACGCTCGCCTACGACGCGGTGGTGCTCGCCGCCGGCCTCGTCCGCGCCGCCGGCAGCCAGCGCTTCCAGCGCTCGGTGATCGCCAGCCCCGAGGGCTTCATCTCGGGCGTCAACGGCCTGTTCCGGTTCAACGCCGACGGCACCAACGACCGCGGCCTCGCGGTCTACGAGGTCACCGGCGCCGCTCCCCGGCTGGTGCAGCCGGCGCCGCGGGCGTTCACGGGGTTCTGAGCCGGGCGGGGCCGGGGGAGACGACCGCCGTCGCGGTGGGGCCGTGGCCGGCCAATGACGCGAGGGGCGCCTGGAAAAGGCGCGGGTGGTCCGCCTGCGCGGACCATGACGGGCGAGGGTGGGACAGGCGGAGCGCGCGCCGTCGGGGCTATGGCCGTCGTCGCGCCTTACGCGACGTCGTGCGTCGCGGGGCGCTCCCCCGGTGAAGACCGGGGCCCGGCCGACGGCGGGAACTGGAGCGGCAGTGGCGTTGCGGAGGCGACGGTTGGATCCCGGCGTTCGCCGGGATGACGGTTCCCGGGTGGAGTGGCGCAGACGCGCGCTCCCCAGGGAAGGGACAGGTGCTCCAATTCGGTCGGAACCGAAAGCCGTCATGATTGGCGAGCAGCCAACCATCCTGGCATTCGGGCCGGGTGGGGCGACGCGCGAGAGCATGTGAGAGCGCCATCGGGCGTTCCGTGACGTCACCCCGGTGAAAACCGGGGCCCAGCCGACGGTGGGAACGGGAGCTGCGGTGGCGTTGCGGGGGCGACGGTTGGATCCCGGCGTTCGCCGGGATGACGGTTCCCGGGTGGAGTGGCGCAGGCGCGCGCTCCCCAGGGGAGGGCCAGGTGCTCCAATTCGGTCGGAACCGAAAGCCGTCATGGTCGGCTTGTGGCCGACCGTCCACGCGGTCGGCCGGTTGGGGGAAGGCGTGGGTGGTCCGCCTGCGCGGACCATGACGGGCCAATCGCCGGACGGACGGGTGCCTGCCGCACGGTCACGCCGCCAAGTCACGTTGCCCGGTCGCGCCGCCCGGTCGCGCCGCCAAATCAAGTCGCCCGGTCGCGCCGCCAACTCGCGTCGCCAAGTCACGCCGCCAACTCGCGTCGCCAAGTCACGCCGCCAGGTCGGCCACGACGGCGTCGAGGACGAACCAGCCCTGGTCGCTGGCGCGGAGGCGGCCGTCGGGGAGGCGTTCGATCATGTGGTGGGCGAGGAGGTCGGCGAGGCGGCGCTGGTCGAAGGCGCGGCCGGAGAGGGCCTCGTAGCGGGCCGGGTCGATGCCCTCCTTCAGGCGCAGGCCCATGAGGAGCATCTCGTCGCCCGCCGTCTCGCCGGCGATGAACTCGGTGGCGGTGACGCCGTGGCCGCGCGCCTCTACGAGCGTCGCCCAGGCCTCCGGGGCGCGCTCGGTCATGGTGGCGAGCCGGGCGCGGCCGCCGTGGAGGGCGATCCGGCCGTGGGCGCCGGCGCCGATGCCGACATATTCGCCATAGCGCCAGTAGACCAGGTTGTGGCGGCTCTCCGCCCCGGGCGCCGCGTGGTTGGAGATCTCGTAGGCCGGCAGGCCGGCGGCGGCCGTGACGGCCTGGGTCGCCTCGTAGAGCTCGGCGGCGAGGTCCGGGTCCGGAACGGTGAGCTTGCCGGCCCGGTGCATGGCCTCGAACAGGGTGCCGGGCTCGATGGTGAGCTGGTAGAGCGACAGGTGGTCGGCCGCGAGGCCGATCGCGCGGGTCAGCTCCGCCGCCCAGGCGTCCGGCGTCTGGCCCGGGCGGGCGTAGATGAGGTCGAAGGAGAGGCGCGGGAAGGTGGCGCGGGCGATCTCGATGGCGGCGAGCGCCTGGGAAACGTCGTGCAGCCGGCCGAGGGTCTTCAGGTCGGCGTCGTTCAGCGCCTGGACGCCGAGGGAGACCCGGTTGACCCCGGCCGCCCGATAGCCCCGGAAGCGCGACGCCTCCACGCTCGACGGGTTGGCCTCCAGGGTGATCTCCGCGTCGGCCGCGACGGTCCAGCGGCGGGCGACCGCGTCGAGCGCGGCCGCGACCGTGCCGGGGTCCATGAGCGAGGGCGTGCCGCCGCCGAGGAAGACGCTGGTGACCGTGCGGCCGGGCGTGAGGGTCGCCATGGCGTCCATCTCGCGGACGAGCGCCCGGGTGAACCGCTCCTGGTCGACGCCGCCGTGGCGGACGTGGCTGTTGAAGTCGCAATAGGGACACTTGGCCGCGCAGAAGGGCCAGTGCAGGTAGACGCCGAAACCTTCCGCCGGGGTGCCGGAGGCGTCCGGCGCGATGCCGGCGAGGAGATCGGCGTCGGCGGCCGGGGTCACGACGCGGCTCCGGCGCGCGGCTTCAGCGGGATGGCGCCGAGCACGGCCTCGGCGAAGAGCTTGGCCGAACGGGCCCGGTGGGAGCGCGCCTCGCCCCAGACGGAGCCGTGCTTCTCCTGCGCGTCCATCTCGCCGAAGGTGCGGGCCGAGCCTTTCGGCATGAAGACCGGGTCGTAGCCGTAGGCGATCGGGCCGCGGCGGGGCGGCCAGACGAGCGTGCCCTCCACCTCGCCGAGATATTCCTGGGTGTGGCCGTCCGGCCAGGCGAGGCAGAGGAGCGACACGAAGCGGCCGGTGCGGGCGGCGGGATCGAGGGCGCCGGCCTTGCGGAGCTCGTCCTCCACGCGGCCCATGGCGACGTCCCAGTCGCGCGGCACGCCCGCCCAGTCGGCGGTGTAGACGCCGGGAGCGCCGCCGAGGGCGTCGACGCAGAGGCCGCTGTCGTCGGCGAGCGCCACCTCGCCGGCCGCGGTGGCGGCGGCGAGGGCCTTGATGCGGGCGTTCTCCACGAAGGTGGTGCCGGTCTCCTCCGGCTCCGGCAGGCCGAGCTCGCCGGCGGTGACGAGGTCGAGGTCGTAGCCGTCGAACAGGAACTGCAGCTCGCGGATCTTGCCCTTGTTGTGGCTGGCGACCAGCAGGCGGGGCCGGGTGAGGACGCGGGTCGTCATGGGTGCGGTATCCTTCAGGCGAGCGCCTGCTTCTGGAGCGCGACGAGGTCGGCGATGCCGGCCTTGGCGAGGGCGAGGAGGGCGGCGAACTCCGCCTCGGTGAAGGGCGCGCCCTCGGCGGTGCCCTGGATCTCCACGATGCCGCCGCCGCCCGTGAGGACGAAGTTGGCGTCGGTCTCGGCGGCGCTGTCCTCCGGGTAGTCGAGGTCGAGCACGGGCGTGCCCTCGTAGATGCCGCAGGAGACGGCGGCCACGTGGTCCTTCAGCACCTTGGCGCCGGCCGGGATGATGTTGCGGGCGCGCATCCACTCGATGCAGTCGTGGAGGGCCACGAAGGCGCCGGTGATGGAGGCGGTGCGGGTGCCGCCGTCGGCCTGGAGGACGTCGCAGTCGATCACGATCTGCTTCTCGCCGAGGGCGATCGGGTCGACGACGGCGCGCAGGGAGCGGCCGATCAGGCGCTGGATCTCCAGCGTGCGGCCGGACTGCTTGCCGGAGGTGGCCTCCCGGCGGGTGCGGTCGTGGGTGGCGCGGGGCAGCATGCCGTATTCGGCCGTGACCCAGCCCTTGCCGCCGCCGCGCAGCCACGGCGGCACCTTCTCGTCGAGCGAGGCGGTGACGAGGACGTGGGTGTCGCCGAACTTGACGAGGCAGGAGCCCTCCGCGTGGCGCGACACGGCGCGCTGGAGGGACACGGGGCGCAGCTCGTTCGGAGCGCGGCGGGACGGACGCATGATGGGGCGGATCCTTGAACAGGCGGGCGGCGGGCGGACGGGGCCGGACGAGGGCCGGAGAGCGTCCGCGCGCGGGAACCCGGGGCACGTGGCGGCTCTTGTAGCGCCGGGCGGCTTCGGGCGTAAAGGCCGTCTTGTGAAGCGCACGGTCTTCCGTGCAAAATCGAGGATCGGCCCGATGGGCGCGGACGACCGGCCGGACCGGGGCCGGGTTCGGGTCCGGGTCCGGGTCCGGGTTCGGCCCGGGCGGGCGCACGGACGGGACGGGTGCGACGGGTGAGGAGAAGGTGGGACCGCACGTGACCTTGGAGACCTGGTCCGGAAGCCTTCGCGACCTCGACGAGCGGTCGCGGGAGATCTTCCGGCGGATCGTGGACAGCTACCTGGAGACCGGCGAGCCGGCGGGCAGCCGCAACATCGCGCGGCTGCTGACGACGCCGCTGTCGCCGGCCTCCGTGCGCAACGTCATGGCCGACCTGGAGCGGGCCGGCCTGATCTACGCCCCCCACACCAGCGCCGGACGCCTGCCGACCGAGCAGGGCCTGCGCTTCTTCGTGGACGCTCTCCTGGAGATCGGCGACCTGACGAGCGATGAGCGCACCTCCATCGAGGCCAAGGTGCGCGACGCCGGCGCCGGCAAGACGGTGGAGAACGTGCTGACCGAGGCGAGCCAGATGCTCTCCGGCCTGTCGCGCGGGGCGGGCGTCGTCGTGACGTCGAAGTCGGACATGCGGCTGAAGCACATCGAGTTCGTCCGCATCGAGCCGGCGCGGGCGCTCGTCGTGCTGGTCGGCGAGAACGGCATGGTGGAGAACCGGCTGATCGACGTCTCGCCGGGTCTGCCGACGGCGACGCTGGTGGAGGCCTCCAACTACCTGAACGCCCACGTGCGCGGCCGCACCCTGTCGGAGGTGCGCGCCGAGATCGAGCGGCGGACCAGGGAGGCGCGGCAGGCGCTCGACGACCTGACCCGCAAGGTGGTGGAGGCGGGCCTCGCCTCCTGGGCGGACGTGCCGGGCGAGCGGCCCCAGACGCTGATCGTGCGCGGGCGCGCCAACCTCCTCGACGACCTGCGGGTGATGGAGGACCTGGAGCGGATCCGGCTCCTCTTCGACGACCTGGAGACCTCGAAGGACCTGATCCAGCTCCTCGGCCTCGCGGACGCGGGCGACGGGGTGCGGATCTTCATCGGCTCGGAGAACAAGCTCTTCTCCCTGTCGGGCTCGTCGCTGGTGGTCTCGCCCTACCGGGACCAGGACGCCCGGGTGATCGGCGTCGTCGGGGTGATCGGGCCGACGCGGCTCAACTACGCCCGCGTGGTGCCGATGGTGGACTACACCGCCAAGCTGGTGGGCCGGCTGCTGGGATGAGCGGCCGGCCGGCGGCGGCCGCGGCGACCGGTGCGGGCCGGCGCTTGCCCGGCGGCGCGCGGGCCGGATCGGCTCCGCGCGCCGCGCGGCCGGATCACTTCGCCTTGATTTTCCCGTCCGGAACCCTCAAATCCCGAGCCGACGCGGCTGTCGGCGCGACACAGCGCCCGCCGCCCCGGCAGATCGCCAAGTCCCAACCGAACGCCTTTCCCAAAAGGACCTCACGATGACCGACGACATCCGACCCGACGCTCCGCAAACCGTGGACGCGCCCGCCGCAGAGGCTGCGGCGGACGATCGCGTGGCGGCGCTCGAGGCCGAGGTGGCGGGGCTCAAGGACCAGCTCCTGCGCACCCTCGCCGAGATGGAGAACCTGCGCCGGCGGACCGAGCGCGAGGTGGCCGACACCCGCTCCTACGCCGTCGCCGGCTTCGCCCGCGACATGCTGCAGGTGGGCGACAACCTGTCCCGCGCGCTCCAGGTGCTGCCGGCGGACGCCCGCGACGGCGCGAGCCCGGCGGTGATCGCCCTCCTGGAGGGCGTGGAGATGACCGAGCGCGAGCTTCTGAAGGCGTTCGAGAAGCACGGCGTGCGCAAGATCGACCCGGTCGGCGAGAAGTTCGACCCCAACTTCCACCAGGCCATGTTCGAGGTGCCCAACCCGGAGGTGCCGAACGGCACGGTGGTGCAGGTGGTGCAGTCCGGCTTCGTGATCGGCGAGCGCGTGCTGCGCCCCGCCATGGTGGGCGTCGGTCGCGGCGGCCCGAAGGCGGCCCCGGCCGCCGAGGCGACCGAGCCGAAGGTGGACAGGACCGTCTGACGGACGGCGGCCTGGAGCGCCTTCCGACCCGACGGAACCGTCCGGTCGACCGGACATCGCTCAAGGTTCAAGACGCTGGAGCATTCTCGGCGATCAGGTCGTGCAACTTGATCGGAGGATGCTCCGGCGCCGGGGTGGGAGACCGGCCCGGCCGGAGCCCTCTTTCGGCGGCTGTCGCGGAGCGGCGGCCGGCGCTATGCTCCGGTCGTGACGGCCCGGGCGGCGGGGGAGGGCGCGGATGGCGACGGCGTGGGTTCTGCCGCTCCTGGACTATCTGGGCGTCGCGGTGTTCGCCGTCTCCGGCGGGCTCGCCGCCTCGCGCAAGCAGCTCGACCTGGTGGCCTTCTGCTTCTTCGGCGTCGCCACCGGCGTCGGCGGCGGCACGCTGCGCGACATCCTGCTCGGCGCCCTGCCGGTGTTCTGGATCATCGACCAGACCTATGTGGTGGTGGCCGTCGCCGCCGCGGCGCTGGTCTTCTTCTCCGCCCACGTCTTCCACGAGACCTGGTCGCGCTACCGCCTGCTCCTCTGGGCGGACGCGGTGGGCCTGTCCGCCTACGCGGTGATGGGCGCCGCCAAGGCCACCGAGGCCGGCGCGCCGCCCGTGCCGGCGGTGATGCTCGGGGCGCTCACCGCCTGCTTCGGCGGGGTCATCCGCGACATCCTGGCGAACGAGCCGTCGGTCCTCCTCCGGCGCGAAATCTACATCACGGCCGCCATCGCGGGCGCGGCTGTGTTCGTGGGCGCCGCGGAGGCGGGCGCGCCGCTCGCCCTGTCGGCGCTCGCCGGCGGGCTCACGGCTTTCGCGATCCGGGGCGGCGCGCTTCTCCACGGCTGGAGCCTGCCGGTCTACCGCAACCCGCCCGGCCGCCCGGTGGCCGAGACCGAGGAGCGTCGCCGCGGCCCGCGCCGCTGACCGGCGCACGCGGACGGCTTCATGGGCCGGCGCCTTCACCGCCTCGGACCGGGACGGGCCGGTAAGGATTCGTTCACCCGAACGGCGGCCCTCAGACGGCCGGGTGGCGGCATGGTGGATTTCGCCCGCGAGCCCCCCGGACGCTGGAACGGATCGCCGCCGCCGTCATTCCCTACCCGACCGTTCGCGAGCCTCCATGGGCCCGCTTCAAAAGCGGGCCAACAGGCCCGTTTTTCCGCGCGGGCCGACAGGCCCGCTCTAGGACCGACCGCGCCCGAGGAGACCATCATGCGCGCACCCCTTCTCGCCGCCGCCCTCCTGACCGCCGCCTGGGCCGGCGCACCCGCCTGGGCGGCCCCGGCCCTCGCCCAGGACACCCTGACGCCCGGAACCGGGTCCGGCGCGACCGCGCCGGCCGCCGACGACGCGCCGCCGGCCATGGACGAGGGCGCCCCCGTGCCGACCAGCCCGACCGCCACCGGAGCCCTGGCGCCGAGCGAGCCGGACAGCGCCGAGGAGATCGTGGAGAGCGACCCGGATCTGTGGATCGGCAAGCCCATCGTGAGCGCCGACGGCGTGGAGATCGGCACCGTGGACGCGGTGGAGACGGACGCGGCCGGCGCCCCGCAGGCGGTGACCACCTCGATCGGCGGCTTCCTGGGTTTCGGCGCCTCCACCGTCCAGCTGCCCGTCAACCCGTCCTATTTCGACGGCGAGAAGGTGCGCGTGGGTCTCGTTGAGACGGATATCAACGCGCTCGCGGCCGAGGAGCCGGACACGCCGGCGGGCGCGGGTCTTTCCACGAGCGCCGACGAACTGAAGTGACGCGCGGGAGGCGGTGACGGGCCGTGCCGGCCGCGAGGCCGGAGCGGCCGACCGGCGCGCCGCCGCCGCGACCGTCTTCGAACCGCCAAGCGGAACTGCTACCCTCCCGACGCTCCGGACGGCATCGGGCCGGCCGGTGGGCCGGCATCGGGCCGGCAGGCCGGCATCACGACCGCCGGCACGGGAGGGCGAGCCATGCATGGGACCGTGTACTGGACCGAACTGATGACCGCGGACGTGGAGACGGCGAAGGCCTTCTACGCGGACATCATGGGCTGGACCTATTCGACCATGCCGATGCCGGACGGGGACTACACCCTGATCCACCGCGACGGCATGGACGCGCCCGCCGGCGGCATGAAGCCCTGGGCCGGCGCCGAGGGCAGCCCGACCAACATCTGGTTCACCTATTTCGCCGTGGACAATGTGGACGCGGCCCTCGCCAAGGCGGCGGACGCCGGCGGCACCGTGGTGCGCCCGCCGTTCGAGGTGCCCGGCGTCGGCCGGATCGCCATCGTGATGGACGCCACCGGCGCCGTGTCCGGCTGGGTGACGCCCGCCCCGCGGGGGTGAGGCGGCAGCGATCGCGGCGGACATCGACCCCGGCGCCGCGGGCGCCGGGGCACGCCGCCATCACGCCCGCGTGAGACGGACTTCTTGCGGCTCCGGAACGCCCCCCTTATATACCGGCCAGAAGCCCGTACCGGGTGCGGTCCACCCGGGAATCCCGCGGTTTTTTAAGATGGGGGCCGGCCGGTCTGCGGACCGGCGTCGCCGGACGCCTTCGACAAGGGTCCGGACGGTCTGCCGAAAGGAGACGAACATGGGTAAAGTGATCGGTATCGACCTCGGCACCACCAATTCGTGCGTGGCCGTGATGGACGGCAAGACGGCCAAGGTCATCGAGAATTCCGAAGGCGCGCGGACGACCCCGTCCATCGTGGCCTTCACGGACAACGGCGAGCGCCTCGTGGGCCAGCCGGCCAAGCGCCAGGCCGTCACCAATCCGGAAGACACCTTTTTCGCGGTCAAGCGGCTCATCGGCCGGCGCTATGACGACCCGATCATCGAGAAGGACAAGAAGCTCGTCCCCTACTCGATCGTTCGCGGCGATAACGGCGACGCCTGGGTCGAGGCCGACGGCAAGAAGTATTCGCCCTCGCAGATCTCCGCCATGGTGCTGACCAAGATGAAGGAGACCGCCGAGGCCTATCTGGGCCAGCCGGTCACCCAGGCGGTCATCACCGTTCCGGCCTACTTCAACGACGCCCAGCGCCAGGCCACCAAGGACGCCGGCAAGATCGCCGGCCTTGAGGTGCTGCGCATCATCAACGAGCCGACCGCGGCCGCGCTCGCCTACGGCCTCGACAAGTCCGACAAGTCGAAGACCATCGCGGTCTACGACCTCGGCGGCGGCACCTTCGACATCTCCATCCTGGAGATCGGCGACGGCGTGTTCGAGGTGAAGTCCACGAACGGCGACACCTTCCTCGGCGGCGAGGACTTCGATATGCGCCTCGTCGGCTATCTGGCGGACGAGTTCAAGAAGGAGCAGGCGATCGACCTGCGCGGCGACAAGCTGGCGCTGCAGCGCCTGAAGGAAGCCGCCGAGAAGGCCAAGATCGAGCTGTCGTCCTCGTCCCAGACCGAGATCAACCTGCCGTTCATCACGGCGGACGCCACGGGGCCGAAGCATCTCGCCATCAAGCTGACCCGGGCCAAGTTCGAGGCGCTGGTGGACGACTTCGTCCAGAAGACCATCGAGCCCTGCAAGGCGGCGCTCAAGGACGCCGGCCTGTCGGCCGGCCAGATCGACGAGGTGGTCCTCGTCGGCGGCATGACCCGCATGCCGAAGATCCAGGAGGTGGTGAAGCAGTTCTTCGGCCGTGAGCCCCACAAGGGCGTGAACCCGGACGAGGTGGTGGCGATCGGCGCGGCCATCCAGGCCGGCGTGCTGCAGGGCGACGTGAAGGACGTGCTGCTGCTCGACGTGACCCCGCTGTCGCTCGGCATCGAGACGCTCGGCGGCGTGTTCACCCGCCTGATCGACCGCAACACCACGATCCCGACCAAGAAGAGCCAGGTCTTCTCCACCGCCGAGGACAACCAGACGGCCGTGACGATCCGGGTCTTCCAGGGCGAGCGCGAGATGGCGGCCGACAACAAGATGCTCGGCCAGTTCGATCTGGTGGGCCTGCCGCCCGCGCCGCGCGGCGTGCCGCAGATCGAGGTGACGTTCGACATCGACGCCAACGGCATCGTCAACGTGTCGGCCAAGGACAAGGGCACCGGGAAGGAGCAGCAGATCCGCATCCAGGCTTCGGGCGGTCTCTCCGACGCCGACATCGAGAAGATGGTCAAGGACGCGGAGGCCAACTCGGCCGCGGACAAGAAGCGCCGCGAGGCCGTGGAGGCGAAGAACCAGGCCGAGGGTCTCATCCACTCGACCGAGAAGTCGCTGTCCGAATACGGCTCCAAGGTTTCGGCCGCCGACAAG
The DNA here is from genome assembly GCF_013839525.1 of Chthonobacter rhizosphaerae. Taxonomy (GTDB): domain Bacteria; phylum Pseudomonadota; class Alphaproteobacteria; order Rhizobiales; family Pleomorphomonadaceae; genus Chthonobacter; species Chthonobacter rhizosphaerae. Next base: position 338,305 of record NZ_JACDIS010000004.1, on the reverse strand, counting down.
TCGGCGATCGAGAGCGCCATCCAGGACCTGAAGTCCTCGCTGGAGGGCGGTGACGCGGAGGCCATCAAGGCCAAGACCACCACCCTCGCCCAGGCGGCCATGAAGCTCGGCGAGGCCATGTACGCCTCCCAGCAGGGCGGCGACGCGGAGCCGGGCACCGCCGGCGACGACGTGGTCGACGCCGACTTCGAGGAAGTGAAGGACGACAAGAAGAGCGCCTGACGCTCTGGTGTCGGAAGGTTCACCCGGCGCGGCCTCCGCGCCGGGTGAACGCATGATGGGGTGGAGGCCCGGTCCTTCGCCCCTCGACGTCATGGTCCGCGAAGGACCATCCATGCTTCTTCTTGCTCTCCGGTTCGAAAGCACGACAAATGCGTGGGGGTCCGCCTGCACGGACCATGACGCCGCCCGTTCGACCTCCGCAGTGGGTGTTTCCGCGCCGCGTGATACAGTTCCGCGCCGCGACCGATCGAGGGACCCGAGCCTGACATGGCCAAACGCGACTATTACGACGTCCTCGGCGTTGCCCGCACCGCCGACGAGAAGGAGCTGAAGAGCGCCTTTCGCAAGCTGGCCATGCAGTACCATCCCGACCGCAACCCGGGCGACGCGGCGGCGGAGGCCTCGTTCAAGGAGATCAACGAGGCCTACGAGGTCCTGAAGGACCCGCAGAAGAAGGCCGCCTACGACCGCTTCGGCCACGCGGCCTTCGAGGGCGGGCGCGGCTTCGGCGCCGGGGCGGGCGACGGCTTCGGCGCCTCCATGGCGGACATCTTCGACGACATCTTCGGCGAGTTCATGGGCGGCGGCGGCCGGCGCGGCCAGCGCAGCGCCGGCGGGCGCGAGCGCGGCGCGGACCTGCGCTACAATCTGGAGATCTCGCTGGAGGAGGCCTTCACGGGCAAGACCGTGGAGATCGACGTGCCGACGTCGATCACCTGCGTGAAGTGTTCCGGCTCCGGCGCCAAGCCGGGCACCCAGCCGACCACCTGCCGGACCTGCGGCGGCGCCGGCAAGGTGCGGGCGAGCCAGGGCTTCTTCACCATCGAGCGGACCTGCCCGACCTGCCACGGCCGCGGCGAGACCATCGCGGACCCCTGCGACATGTGCGCCGGCACCGGCCGCACCACCCAGGAGCGGACGCTCTCGGTCAACATCCCCGCCGGCATCGAGGACGGCACGCGGATCCGGCTCGCCGGCGAGGGCGAGGCGGGCCTGCGGGGCGGACCCTCGGGCGACCTCTACATCTTCCTCTCCATCCGGCCGCACGAGTTCTTCCAGCGCGACGGCGCGGACCTCTACTGCCGGGTGCCCATCTCCATGACGACCGCGGCCCTCGGCGGCGGCTTCGACGTGCCGACCCTCGACGGCGAGAAGACCCGCGTGCGGGTGCCGGAGGGCAGCCAGACCGGCAAGCAGTTCCGCCTGAAGGGCAAGGGCATGCCGGTGATGCGCTCGCGCGACTTCGGCGACATGTACATTTCCGTTGTGGTCGAAACGCCGCAGGCCCTGACCCGCCGGCAGCGCGAGCTGCTGGAGGAATTCGAGCGGGAATCCTCGGGCGAGAACCATCCGGAGTCGACCGGCTTCTTCGCCAAGATGCGCGACTTCTTCGGCGGCTGAGGCTTGTCAACGCCGGCGGCGGCGTCGATAAGGTCGGTTGAGGCACCTTGCGCGGCGGCCGATCGGCGGGCGCCGAGAGCGTGATGGAGACGAGCGGCATGCGGGCACAGCGTTCCCCACGACCCCCGAAACCGGACCTCAAGCGCTTCCGCAGCCTGATGGCCGACGAGGTCCGCTTCTTCCGGTCGTGGATGGGCAAGCCGCTGACCACCGGCGCCGTCAGTCCGTCGGGCCGCATGCTGGCGAAGGCCATGGCGAGCCGGATCGACCCGGCCTGGCCGGGCGTCGTGGTGGAACTCGGCCCCGGCACGGGCGCCGTCACCCGGGCGCTCCTCGACCGCGGCGTCGCGCCGGACCGGATCGTCGCGATCGAGTACAACGACGTGTTCGCCGACCACCTGAGGGCTGGCTTCCCGGGCGTCCGGGTGATCGAGGGGGACGCCTACGCCATGGAGGCGACGCTCGCCCGCCACGGCATCACGGAGGCGGCCGCGGTGGTCTCCAGCCTGCCGCTGTTCACGCGGCCGCTCGTCCAGCGCACGTCGCTGATGGAGCAGTCCATGCGGCTGATGCCGGAGGGCCGGCCGTTCATCCAGTTCTCCTACGCGCTGGTGCCGCCCCTGCCGGAGCGCCAGGGCGCGTGGTCGCTGGACGTGAGCGACTGGATCATGATGAACCTGCCGCCGGCGCGGGTGTGGACCTACCGGAGCGCCCGCCGGTCCTGACCGGCGCGAGCGCATCGCTGATCAGGCGGGTCCGACCTGAAGCGCGGCGACCCTGAAGCCTGGCCGACCTGAAACGCTGCCGACCTGAAACGCGGCCGACCGGAAACGCTGCCGGAGGGTCCCGGCCGGCGGAGGCATCGCCCCGCCGGCCGGACATTGTCGCTTGCCGGTCAGGCTTCGACCCTGATCGGGGCCGCCTCGGCGTCCTGGTGGAGGCCGCAGGTGCAGTCGCCGCGCCGGCACATGCGACAGAAATGCTCCAGGTCGTCGGCGCTTGAGGTGCGCCGCTGGATCATCCGGGTGACGAGGTCGTCCAGAAGGCCGAGCTCATCCGGGTTGAGCACGCCGAGGTAGCTGTCCACGGCGGCAAGCCGCGTCTCCTGCAGCTGCTGGGCCCGTCGTCTGCCCCGCGCGGTGATCTCCACCATGACCTCCCGGCCCACCCGGCGCTGACGCCGGACCAGCCAGTCCTTCTCCAGCCGGTCCACCAGCCGCACCGCGGCCGAATGGGTGAGGCCGACGACCCGCGCGATGTCGCCGATCGAAAGCGGCTCCTGGTCGCGGATCGAGATGAGCGCCGCCACGGCGGTCGGCGCCAGATCATCGGTGTTGGCGAGAGTATCGTCCGTTATCGCGAGCGCGAGCGCGGCGACTTTGTTTTGTAACGGCGTTTCCATCCCCTGGTTCTGCCTCTGGGACGTTGCCTTCTTGGTGACGGACGATCCGGTCCGCCCCGACCGGTGCCCGTAGCGGCCCGCTCCCCGACATCGAAACGCTCGACTCCCCTGCGGTTGTAGCCGCTTGGGGAAAGAGTCGAGTCCCGCCACCCCGGGACGTCAACAGCCGACAGTCGCGACCGATATGGAGCGCACACGTGCTCTCAGCACTTGTTACAGTAACCTTTGCATGAACACCAAATCAAGCCATCGGTTGAACTTGTTACCGACTTCCGGCATGCGTGCGGTTTCCACAAAGGCATGTCGCGCGTGCAGCTTTAACGAAGGTAAATTTTCCGCCTCTATACCCGCAACGAGTGCGTGTATTCTTCGCAACTTGGACTGTTCGACGAGCGCGCCGAGCAGACGATCGCCTATACGACGGCCTCTCCATGAGGAAGCCATATAGATCGACAGTTCGGCGGTGTGCCGGAAGCCCTCGAACGGCCGGAACGGACCGCATGCGGCATAACCGACCACCTCCTCGCCCGCGACCGCCACCAGCACCGGATAGCCCGCCGCGACTCGCGCGTCGAACCAGCGGCGTCGGTCGTCCAGGTCGACGAGCGTGTCGTTCCAGATGGCCGTCGTGTGGGCGACGGCGTCGTTGTAGATCGCCAGGATGCCCGGAAGGTCGTCCGGGGCGGCGTCGCGAATGGTGACGGAGGCGGGCTGATCGGCCATGAGACGGGGGTCCGTGACTGCGGCGGGCTTCTGCGTGGTTCGGGCCCGATCCTAGCGGGGCGCCGGGGCCGCGTCGCCCGGAAAGGCCTTGGGGGCGTCCGCCGGGCGACGAAAGCCGCGAACCGGCGCCGCTTCCACCGCGCGCCGCCGCTTGGCGCACGGGGTGGCGAGTGCTATGTGAGCGCCCATGAGCCAGACCCCGCTTTCCAACATCCGAAACTTCGCCATCATCGCGCACATCGACCACGGCAAGTCGACGCTCGCGGACCGGCTGATCCAGGCCACCGGCACGCTGACCGAGCGCGAGATGACGAACCAGATCCTCGATTCGATGGACATCGAGCGGGAGCGGGGCATCACCATCAAGGCCCAGACCGTCCGGCTGATCTACAAGGCCAAGGACGGGGTGGAATATACCCTCAACCTGATGGACACGCCCGGCCACGTGGACTTCGCCTACGAGGTGTCGCGCTCGCTCGCCGCCTGCGAGGGCTCGCTCCTCGTCGTGGACGCCTCCCAGGGCGTGGAGGCGCAGACGCTCGCCAACGTCTACCAGGCGATCAACAACAACCACGAGATCGTGCCGATTCTCAACAAGGTGGACCTGCCGGCCGCCGAACCGGAGCGGGTGAAGGCCCAGATCGAGGAGGTGATCGGCCTCGACGCCTCCGACGCGGTGGAGATCTCGGCCAAGACCGGCCTCAACATCGAGGGCGTGCTGGAAGCGATCGTCACCCGCCTGCCGCCGCCCAAGGGCGACCCGGGCGCGCCCCTGAAGGCCATGCTGGTGGACAGCTGGTACGACGCCTACCTCGGCGTCGTGGTGCTCGTACGGGTGATCGACGGCACGCTCCAGAAGGGCCAGAAGGTGCGGATGATGCGCACCGGCGCCACCTACGAGGTGGACCGGGTGGGCTACATGACGCCGAAGTTGGTGCTGGCCGACAAGCTCTCCACCGGCGAGGTGGGCGTGCTCACCGCCTCCATCAAGGAGGTGGCCGACACCGCCGTCGGCGACACCATCACGGACGAGCGCAAGCCGACCGCCGAGCCGCTGCCGGGCTTCCGCCCGGCCCAGCCGGTGGTGTTCTGCGGCCTCTTCCCGGTGGACGCGGCCGACTTCGAGGACCTGCGCGCCGCCGTCGGCAAGCTCCGGCTCAACGACGCCAGCTTCTCCTACGAGATGGAGAGCTCGGCCGCCCTCGGCTTCGGCTTCCGCTGCGGCTTCCTCGGCCTCCTGCACCTGGAGATCATCCAGGAGCGGCTGGAGCGCGAGTTCAACCTGGACCTGATCGCGACCGCGCCGAGCGTGGTCTACAAGATGCTGCTGACCGACGGCTCGGAGATCGAGCTGCACAATCCGGCCGACATGCCGGACGTGATGAAGATCGAGGAGATCCGCGAGCCCTGGATCCGGGCGTCGATCATGACGCCGGACGAGTATCTCGGCTCCATCCTGAAGCTCTGCCAGGAGCGGCGCGGCGTGCAGGTGGACCTCAACTACGTGGGCAGCCGCGCCATGGTTACCTACGACCTGCCGCTGAACGAGGTGGTGTTCGACTTCTACGACCGGCTGAAGTCCATCTCCAAGGGCTACGCATCGTTCGACTACCAGCTGACGGACTACCGCGAGGGCGACCTCGTGAAGATGCAGATCCTCGTCAACGCCGAGCCCGTGGACGCGCTCTCCATCCTGGTCCACCGCAGCCAGGCGGACCGGCGCGGCCGCGGCATGTGCGAAAAGCTGAAGGACCTCATCCCGCAGCACATGTTCCAGATCCCCGTGCAGGCGGCGATCGGAGGCAAGATCATCGCCCGCGAGACGATCCGGGCGCTCCGCAAGGACGTGCTCGCCAAGTGCTACGGCGGCGACGTGACCCGCAAGCGCAAGCTTCTGGAGAAGCAGAAGGCCGGCAAGAAGCGCATGCGGCAGTTCGGCCAGGTGGAGATCCCCCAGGAGGCCTTCATCGCCGCCCTGAAGATGGACGATTGAGACGGGGGCCGCGGTCGCTTCGGCGCATCGCGACCCTTCGCGGCGGCGTCCATCGATTGTGCGCGCCGCCTTCTTGGCCGACCGACGATTTCGACGACGGCTTCACGGCGCGCCGACCGGTGCAGAATTGACACTGTCGAAACCGTAAGCCCGGCTGCGCGCCGGACTGCGCATTTTACCTGATGCTGCGCCTTGACGGCGCGATGGCAGCCGCCCATATCCGGGGCTCAACTTGGCTCCGGGCCCCTCTGGCGGGATCGGTCGGCATCTCGCGATGTCGGAGTCACTTCGAGCGGAACCTGCCGACATCCGCGTGACCATCCATGGACTTTCTGTTTCTGGACTTTCTGGGCAAGCCCGGCTGGATGTGGGCTGCCTTCCTGAGCGTGGTCGTCGTGCTCCTGGTCTTCGACCTCGGCGTCCTGCACCGCAAGCCTCATGAGATCGGCATCAAGGAGAGCTTCCTGCTCTCCGGCTTCTACATCGCCCTCGGCCTCGCCTTCGGCGGCTGGGTGTGGTGGTCCCTCGGACAGGAGGCGGGCCTCGCCTACGTCACGGGCTTCGTGGTGGAGAAGTCGCTGGCGATGGACAACATCTTCGTCATCGCGATGATCTTCGCCTACTTCGGCATCCCGCGCATCCACCAGCACCGGGTGCTGGTGTGGGGCATCATCGGCGTGCTCGTGCTGCGCGGCATCATGATCGCGGCCGGCGCCGCCATCGTGTCGGAATTCAGCTGGGTGCTCTACATCTTCGCGGCCTTCCTGATCATCACGGGCATCAAGATGATCATGATGGCGGACAAGCAGCACTCGGTGGGCGACAACCCGCTCTTGAAGTTCGTGCGCCGCCACCTGCCGGTGACCGACCAGCTGCACGGCGACCGGTTCACCGTGAAGCTGCCCGACCCGACCACCGGCAAGCTGAAGACCTTCGTGACGCCGCTCTTCCTGGCGCTCCTGATGGTGGAGTTCGCGGACGTGATCTTCGCGGTCGACTCGGTGCCGGCGATCTTCGCCATCACCACCGACCCGTATCTCGTCTACACCTCCAACATCTTCGCCATCCTGGGCCTGCGCGCGCTCTACTTCGCGCTCGCCGCGCTGATGCACCGGTTCGTGTACCTGAAGTACGCGCTCGCCTCGCTGCTGATCTTCATCGGGTCCAAGATCGTGGTGGCCGACATGCTCGGCATCGCCAAGATCCCGCCGGAGATCTCGCTCGGCGTGACCTTCGCCATCCTGGCCGCCGGCATCGGCGCCTCGCTGTGGAAGACCAAGGGCCAGGGTCCGCGCGAGGTGGAGGTGGTGCACCAGCACTGACGAGGGCGGGGCGCCGCCCGGCGTCCCGGCCGATGGCCCCCGAAACCGCTGCCCGGCGTGGAAGCCCTTTCCGCGCCGGGCTTTTTTCGTCGTAAGCGGGGGTGTGCGGGGCGTTCTGTCACCATTTTGTTCGAATACTGTGATTGAAGACGCTCCAGGCCGGGCCCGTTCGCCCGAGGCAGCCCGCGGACCCTGTCCGGAGGCGCCGAAGGACGCCGGGCCGCCAGGTGCGGGGGGACGCGCGACGTGACCAGGACTTCCAACGGGACGGGTTCGAACGGGACGGCTCCGGGCCGGACGGCCGGGGGGCGGACGGCGGGCCACGAGGCGAGGGGCATCCGCGCCCTGACCCCGAAGGCGATCGCCGCCAAGGTGGCGCCGCTGATCCGGGCGCCGTTCGAGGACTTCGTGCCGCGCGGCATGGGCTCCACCCCGATCCGCCTGCTGCCGGGCCTCTCGGTGCCGAACCCGATCGCCCGCCGGCCGGCGGAGCCGCTCGGCCGGATCGGGCCGCTGGAGGTGCGCCTCGCCCGCTCGGCCTCGGAGGTGCGCACCGCCCAGGCCCTGCGCTACCACGTGTTCTACGAGGAGATGGCGGCGATCGCGGACGCCGAGACCCTGGCGATGCGCCGCGACCGGGACGCCTTCGACCGGATCTGCGACCATCTCCTGGTGCTCGACCACGACCAGATGCGCACCAAGCGCTTCCGCAAGGCAACCCCGGCGATCGTCGGCACCTACCGGCTGCTGCGCCAGGAGGTGGCCGACCGGCACGACGGCTTCTACAGCGCCGGAGAATTCGACCTCGCGCCGCTCATCGCCCGGCATCGGACGCTGCGCTTCCTGGAGCTCGGCCGCTCGTGCGTGCTGAAGCCCTACCGCAGCAAGCGGACGGTGGAACTCCTCTGGCACGGCATCTGGTCCTACGTGCTCCAGCACGGCATGGACGTGATGATCGGCTGCGCCTCTCTGGAGGGCACCGACCCGGACCGGCTGGCGCTGCCGCTCTCCTTCCTGCACCACCATGCCCGCGCGCCCGAGCCCTGGCGGGTGAACGCCCTGCCGGAGCGCCGGGTGGCGATGGACCGGCTGCCGGAGGAGGCGGTGGACGCCCGCGCGGCGCTCCACGCCCTGCCGCCGCTGGTGAAGGGCTATCTGCGCCTCGGCGCGACCGTCGGCGACGGCGCGGTGGTGGACCACCAGTTCGGCACCACGGACGTGATGATCGTGATGCCGGTGCAGGCGCTCTCGGCCCGCTACGTGAACTACTACGGCGCCGACGCGGGCCGCCACGCGGCCTGAGCGGGAGAGGGGCTTCGCGGGTAGGGGGTTCGGCGGGCCGGGAGTGGCGGGCCGAGACAGGCGAGCGGGTGTTGCGCTGGCGCGACAGCGGCGGGATTGCGGTAACGCTCCGTCAGGCTTAACGCTTCTTGCACCAAGGTCCGGGCAGGGTGGCTCACCCACGCGCATTTGGTCCGAGTACGCTCGCCGGGTCCTTGAGCACATGAACGGAAAAAGCCAGCCTGCAGCCGCTCCGGCCGCGCTCGGGGTTCCCTCGGCGGGTCCGGCGCTGGTCTACGGCCTGACGGTCGCGCTCGCGGCCGCCGCCTTCCTGGCCGCCAGCTTCCGGGCCGATCTCTCGGCGGGATTCGGCACGCCGGAGGCCATGCTGCGGCTCGCCGAGGCGCGCGACCTCCTGGAGGGGCGGTCCTGGTTCGACCTGACCCAGCCGCGCATCGCGCCTCCCGACGGGGCGCTGGTGTCCTGGTCCCGGGTGGCGGACGTGCCGCTCTACCTCATGCTCCGCGTCCTCGATCCGCTCGTCGGGCCCGCTCGAGCCGAGATCCTGGCTGTCAACCTGCTGCCGCCGCTCCTCTTCCTGCCCTTCGCGGCCCTCGTGGGCCTCGCCGCCCACCGGTTCGCCGGCTGGGCGGGAGCGGCCTGGTCGCTCGCCCTCGTGCTGGTGACGCCGCCGCTGACCGCGCTGTTCCGGCCGGGCGAGGTGGACGGCCACTCGCTTGCCGCCACCCTGTCGGCGCTTCTCCTCTGCGGTCTCTGCCGCACCGGCCGCCGGGACGCGGTTCCGGACGACGCCGGGGCGACCCGCCTCGCCGGGCTCGCCGCGGGCCTCGCGGCATCGGCGCTGGTGGCGATGGGCGGCGGCGGCGGCGTGGCGGCGACGCTCGGCATGGCGGGGCTCGCGGCCGGCTGGGCGGTCGCCCCGGAGCGCTACCGCGCGGGCCTGATCGGCTTCGGCGTCGCGGCGGCGGCGACCGGCTTTCCGCTCGCCGCGATCGCGGCGGCGCCCGCCGGCTGGCCGGCGACCTGCGGGGCGGGCGCCCTGCCGGCGCTCGGCTTCGGCACGGCCGGTCTGGGGCTCGCGGCCCTCGGCGTCCTCCTGCGCGGCGACGGCGGCGACGGCGCGCCGGGCCTCCTCATGCGCGGTGCCGCCTTCGCGGGTCTCCTGTCGCTGATGGTGACCATCGCGGCCCTCCTGTCGCCGGCCTGCTTCGGCGACGACGGGGCCGGCGCCCTGGTGACGGCGGATCCGATGGCGGGCGGATCTTCGCTCGCCGCGATGGCGTCGACCGACCTCTGGTTCGGCTTTCTCTACTGGCCGCCGCTCGCGGTCGCGGTGGTCGGCGGCCTGGCGGCGGTCCGCAGCGCCCGGGAGAGCGACCGGCGGGGCCTCCTCGCCCTCGCCGGGCTGACCGCCGCGCTCTCGGCGTCGGCCGCGCTCGACCTGTCCGGCCTGCCGCTCGCCCAGACGGCCGCGGCGGTTCTCGCCGGCGTGCTGGCGGCGCGGAGCTGGCAGGCGGACGCGCGCCGCCCGGGCATCCTGGGCGCGGCCCTTCGCGGAAGCTGGGTGCTGGCCGCACCGCCGGTGTGGGCCGTGATCGCACTGCCGCTGTCGGGCCCGATCACCCTCGAGACCGCGGACGCCGCCCGCACCGCCTGTCAGGCGGCGGTCGGGTCCGCGCTCGCCGGAGCCGGCGAGGGCGTCGTCGCGGCGCCTGCGTCGCTCGGCCCCTTCATCCTGATGCGGACGGGCCTGTCGGTGCTCGCCGCCCCGTCCACGCGCGCGACCGTCCGGATCGGCCCGAGCGCCGAGGACGCTGTGCTCGCCGCGCCGGCGTCCCATGCGGCCGCCGAGATCGCCGCCCGCGGCGTCGGCTACGTGGCGCTCTGCCGCCGCGACGGCGAGATGGCGTCCCTCGCGGCCCGCGCGCCGGACGGTCTTGCGGCCGCGCTCCACCGGGGCGAGCGGCCGGCCTTCCTGGAGCCCTTGGCGGAGACCGGGGACGCGCTCGTGTTCCGGGTGGTCGGGGTTCAGGACGTGACCGGCTCGCTGCCGCCCCTCGACCTGCGCCCCTCGCTCTGACGTGCGGGCCCGAGCGCCGGGCCTGAAGAGTGCCGCGACCGGGCATTTTCAGGCCGCCGAGCGGCTGCCCGGCCACGGCGAGGGTCGCCCTCAGGGCGCGGGCGTGCCGAACAGCTGAAAATAGGCGGCGCGGGCGGCCGCTTCGGCGGCGGCGGCGTCGCGGGCCGCCGCGTCGGCGCGGCGCTGGGCGGCGAACTGGTCGGTGAAGGTGCCCATCATGTCGAACCGGATGTCCTCGATCCGGTCGCGCAGGCGCTCGCGCTCCTCCGGGGTGGCGTTCGCCATCCGGCTGCGGAGCTCGTCGACGCGGTCGTCCAGGCGGTCGCGCTCGCCGCGCACGGCCCGGGCCTCCGCGGCGGCGTCGCGGGCGATGGAACGCGCCCGGTAGACGTCCGTGCCGAGCCCGTAGGCGGCGAGGAAGTCGCTGCCGGCCCGGCCGGTGCAGACGTTCCGGTAGACCGCGCCGGACATGCCGTTGGCGAAGCCAGACGGCGGGGTGCAGTAGCTCCTCAGGCCCTCCGCGCGGCCCTCCTCGTAGCGGACCGGATCGACCGGAAGGCTGTAGCGGGCGCAGCTCTTGGCATGCTCCTGGAGGCGCGACCCGTCGGCCCCGGCCTGCCCGTCGACGAGGCCGATGGTATACCAGTCGCCGGTCTGGCACTCGGATTTCGACAGGGTGCCGCAGGCGGCGAGCAGCATGGCGCAGGCGGCGAGGAGGCCGGCTGGGAAAAGGCGGCGGACGGAAACGGAAGCCATGGGGCGGGCGGACCGGCGAGAAGACTGGCGGGACGGTCCGACAGGGTTAACACTTTGTCAACATGCTGCGCCGACCCTGGACGGCGTCATCCACCGCGGCGGGGCCGACGGCCCTCCGCCGTCGCGGTCGGGACGAAATAAGTCAGACAATACGAGGCCGCCGATGACCCTTCGCCTGCTCACCGCCGTGCTGGTGCTCGCCTGCGGACTGACCGCCGGCCACCGGGCGGCCGAGGCCGTGGAAGGCCCGACGCCCGCCAAGGTGCTGTTCGGCGCGGTGACCCAGCCGGCGCCGCTCGCCGCCCGCTCGATCGGCTCCTATTCGCGCGGCTGCCTCGCCGGCGCGACGGCGCTGCCGGTGAACGGCCCGCGCTGGCAGGTGATGCGCCTGTCGCGGAACCGGAACTACGGCCACCCGGCCCTGATCGACTTCCTGGAGCGGCTCGCCGCCAAGGCGCCGTCGGTGGGCTGGAACGGGCTTCTCGTCGGCGACCTCGCCCAGCCGCGCGGCGGCCCCATGCTGACCGGCCACGCCAGCCACCAGATCGGCCTCGACGCGGACATCTGGCTGACGCCCATGCCGAGCCGCATCCTGAGCGCCGACGAGCGGGAGACTTTGTCGGCCACCTCCATGCTGTCGAACGGCGGCAAGGGCAAGTTCGCGGACCCGGAGATCTTCACTCGCGCCCATTTCGGGATCATCAAGGCGGCGGCCCGGGACCGCGCGGTGGACCGGATCTTCGTCAACCGGGGCATCAAGAAGGCGCTCTGCCAGATGGAGACCGGCGACCGATCGTGGCTGCGGGTGGTGCGGCCCTGGTGGGGCCACGACTATCACTTCCACGTGCGCCTGGGCTGCCCGTCCGGCTCCGCCGGCTGCAAGGCGCAGGACGACCCGCCGCCCGGCGACGGCTGCGGGGCGGACCTGGACGCCTGGTTCGTGGAAAAGCCCGCGCCGAAGCCACAGAAGCCGAGGAAGCCCGCCCCGGAGGTGACCCTGAAGGACCTGCCTCCCGCGTGCAGCGAGGTGCTGGTGAGCAACTGACCGCTCGGCGCCTCGCCGGCGCCCGGGCGCGCCGGCCTCATCCGGAGCCGCCTCACCGGGCGAGGCGGATGGGGGTGATGTCGCGGGCGATGCTGGCGAAGATGCCGGCGAGGTCGGACGTCTTCGGGCTGTCGTAATACTTGCCCGCGTCCGCGCAGGCGCGGAACAGGGACTTGGTCTTGGCGTCGTTTAGCAGGAAGGTGATGGCGTGGATGGTGATGCCCTTCTTCCTCGCCGCCTCGCACGCCTTCGCCGTGTAGACGTCCACCTGATCGCGGGCGGCCGCGATGCTGGAGGCGCCGTCGAACCGGCCGTTCGCCACATAGCCCCAGGACGTGTACTGGGACTTGTTGTGGCTCTTGGCGGCATAGCCGGTGTCGCCACCGAAGATGACGTTGGCGCCATCGGTGAGCACCACGAGGTACTTGCGGGTGACGGGGTCGCTCCAGTTCGCCCCTTCGGAGAACGGTTCCTCCGGCGACAGCACGCGCAGGCCCCACATGATGCCTTCGGCCACGTTGGTGCCGCTGTCGTCCCAGGGCTGCATGGCCGCGATGGCGGCGCGCACGGCCGCCAGGTCGGTGGTCAGGGGCAGCACCGGCTGGCCGCAGCTCTTGTTGGGGCCATGGGTGTTGTAGGGCTTGGCGGCCGGTGTGGGCTTCTGGGGGATCGGCACCTGGCCCGAGCGGTATTTCTCCACCAGCGCCTGGCGGATCTCCACGTTGCCGGACACCTGGTCGACGAGATAGCTGTTATCATAGGCGCTGACGGTCTTGCCCTTGTCCATGGTGGTCGGCTCGTCCGGCTCGTCGGGCCAGAGATAGGGCACGAACAGGGTGTTGGGGTTCGACGCCGTCGGCGGCGTGTCGTCGAGCGCGAACGGCTCGGGCCTCGCCTCCACGCAGCCCTTCCAGGCCCACTCAGCCTTGACGCCGGCGAGGGCGTCGAAGATCGACCAGTGGTCGCGCATGTGGATCGTGCCCTGCATGTTCTGGCCGTTGTAGAGCGCCGCACCGGTCCGGTCGATCCAACTGTCCTTGTAGGCGCCGGGCGACTTGATGTTGACCGCCGTCACGAAGGGCACCACGGCGATCTTCAGATCGGCCGGATTGGAGACGCTGGCCTCCAGGATGTCCACGAGGTCGGCGGCGGCCGTGCGCAGGGCGCCGATCTTGTTGCCGCTCGCCATGGAGCCGGTGTTGTCGAGGACGAGCGCCACCTCCGTCTTGCCGCGCGGGCGCCGGGCCTCGGCCACCAGGGCGATGCTCATGCTGTCCATCCCCATGAGGCGCATGAAGGTGGTGGGCACGGTGAACTCGGCCTGGCTGCGCACATAGTCCGCCGTCACGGTGGGCTCGTCGATCACCCAGTCGTCCAGATCGGACAGGTTGGCATCCACCATGGCCCTGATGATCGACTTGGCCGTGGCGGGATCCACATCCCGGGTGGAGGCGGCCGCGAGCACGCCGGCGTCCAGGCTGCCCTGCATCTCGGCCCGGCGGTCGATGACCCGGCCGTAGTCGACGGCCGCCCCCGCCGCCAGCAGAAGCGGAACGAGGAGAATGGCAAAGGCCGGAGCGATGGCGCCGTCCCGGCGGGCGAGAAATCTCTGACCACGAACCATGTCGCATGCACCAGGGTGAAAAACCACGGTGCCGATGGTGCGCCGGACGTATTAATGAACATCTATATGTCTGTTACATGCGGCTTATACGAGGTCTTCTTCCACCATCATGCTGAACGGATCGTTGACGCCGCTTAGGAGCGACTCCGAGGCGTTTCGCGGCCTCGTCGGGGCCGTTCGCGGCAACCGTCAGGCCGCCGGGCGCCGCTCCGGGGCGATGGCGCCCCGGCGGCCGTCCGGCGCGGCGGTTCGGCCGGTCACCGGCCGTGGGTGCGCTGGTTTTCGCTGTCGTAGATGCGCCGGCTGCCGGCTTCCGTGATCGCGGCCTCGCCACGGCTGCGGCGGCGGCTCTTGGAGATGCCCCACGCGATGGCGATGCCGAGCACGAGGGCGCCGCCGGCGGTCATCAGCAGCCAGAGAACCGAATAGCCTTCCATATCCATCGTCCGATCTCCGTTTCAAGTGACGTGTCGAACGGACAACCGGCCGGGGCGGGCGTCGTTCCCCCGGGCGGGCGCGCAAACCCGCGACCGGCGGTCGCCGCGCCCGGCCCAGGGCGGACAAGGGCGGACAAGGGCGGCCCGACGGGCCGGGGAAGGAAGGCGCGGACGCGCCGGTTCGTTCGCGGCGGGACGGCGTCCGCCGTCACCACCACTCGACGGTCAGTTCCGGCCAGACCGACAGGCAGCGGCGCGCCTTGGCGTCGTGGCTCGGGCCATTGGGCAGACGGCGGTTCGGCCGCATGTGGAGGGCGAACACGTCGGCGAGGCCATAGGGGGCGAGAAGATGGATCCGGCCGCCGGCGTCGAGCCTAGCGGCGACGGCGTGGGTGGTGGAGGCGTAGCGCAGAAGACTGTCCGCCGACGAGACGAGCGGCGGCACCTCGAAGCCGAAGCGGCCCGGGAACCACAGGTGGACGCGGGCCTGGTTGCGCACCTCGACCGGCAGGCCGAGCGGCCGGGCGGTGGCCTCCACCCGGCGGATCACCGCGTCCTCGGCCTCGTAGGAAAGGTCCGAGCCGTCGAAGTAGACGACGTCGTAGTCCTTGATGCCGGTCCGGCGGGGCCGCCCGGTGAGCACGTTCCAGACGGTCTGGTAGAGGGCGCCGGAGACGAGCCAGCCGTCCGGAAGACCGAGGTCCCGGACGACGGCGAGAAGGCCCATCAGGTCCGGATCCGCGCCGACGATCGCCCTCAGGGCGTCCGCCTGGACGTCGAGGGGCGCGCGGGCGAGATCGAAGCCGTGAAGGTCCATCCCGCCCTCGCGTGGTCGTCGCCGGGTCAGCCGCGGAGCGTCGCCCCGGTGGCCTTGGCGACCGCCGCCACCACGGACTTCGACACCGCCTCGATGTCGTCCTCGGTGAGGGTCCGGTCGGTCGGCGTCAGGGTGACCGCGATGGCGACGGACTTGCGGCCCGCGCCGACATGCTCGCCGCGATAGACGTCGAACACCGACACGTCGGTGACGAGCGGCTTCGCCGCGCCCAGGGCGGCCTTGACGATCCTGGCGGCCTCCACCCCGTCGTCGACCACGAAGGCGAAGTCGCGCACGACCGGCATCAGGTCCGAGGCGGCGAGCGGCGGCTTGGTGCGGGAGCCCTTGTCCTTGGGGAGCGGGATCCGCTCCAGGAGGATCTCCGCCGCCACGATCGGCCCGGCGACGTCGAGGCTGTCGAGGACCGCCGGGTGCAGCTCGCCGAACCAGCCGAGCACCGTCTGCGGGCCGAGCTGGATGGTGCCGGACCGGCCCGGGTGGAACCAGGACGGGGCGCCGCGCGCCACCTGGGCCCTGGCGACGTCGAAGCCGAGCTGGTCGAGGAGCGCGAGGGCGTCCGCCTTGGCGTCGTAGACGCCGACGGCCTCGGCCGTGCCGGCCCAGTGGCGGCCGGCGCCGACGAGTCCGGACGTGCCGCGCCGGACCGCGGTGGCGGCGGTGAACTGGTCCTCCGGCCGTGTGCCGGCGAACACCTGGCCGACCTCGAACAGGGCGACGTCGTCGAAGCCGCGCGCGACGTTGCGCCGGACGGCGGCCGCGAGACCCGGGATGAGGCTCGGCCGCATGTCGCTCATGTCCGCCGAGATCGGGTTGGCGAGGGCGAGCGCGGGCGCGCCGCCGCCGAAGAGCTCGGCCTCGGTCTTCTTGACGAACGACCAGGTGACCGCCTCCACGAGGCCGCGCGCCGCCAGCGTGCGCTTGGCCCGCCGGGTGCGGATCTGGATCGGCGTCAGCACCTTGGCGCCGACGGACTGCAGGCGCGGCAGGGGCGTCGTCTTCACCCGGTCGAGGCCGACGATGCGGACGACCTCCTCGACGAGGTCGGCCTTGCCCTCCACGTCCGGCCGCCAGGACGGAACCGTGACGGTGCGGGCGTCGCCGAAGCCGGACACCTCGAAGCCGAGCGCCTCCAGGGTGGCGGTGATCTCGGTCGCCGGCAGGTCGAGGCCGGAGAGGCGCTTCACCTCGGAGAGCGGGAAGTCGATCACCTTGACGCTGATCGGCGGCTGGCCCGCCATGATGGCCTCGGACGGCTCGCCGCCGCAGAGGTCCATGACCATGCGGGTGGCGAGTTCCAGGCCGGCGAGCACGAAGGCCGGGTCGACGCCGCGCTCGAAGCGGTAGCGGGCGTCGGAGTTGATGCCGAAGCGGCGGCCGGTGCGGGCGGTGCGGTTCGGATCGAACCAGGCGCTCTCGATGAGGACATCCGTGGTCGCCTCCGTGGAGCCGGAGGCCTCGCCGCCCATGATGCCGCCGAAGCCGAGCACGCCGGCGTCGTCGGCGATCACGCAGGCTTCCGCGTCGACCGCATAGGTCCTGCCGTCGAGGGCGACGAAGCTCTCGCCCTCCCGGCCGAGGCGGGCGTGGAGGGTGCCGGTGATCTTCGCCGCGTCATAGACGTGGAGCGGCCGGCCCCGGTCGTAGGACACGTAGTTGGTGATGTCGACGAGCGCCGAGATGGGCCTGAGGCCGATCGCCTTCAGCCGGTCCTGCATCCACTGCGGGGAGGGACCGTTGCGCACGCCCTTCACCACGCGCGCGGCGAAGACCGGGCAGGCGGAGGCGGTCTCCTCGGTGAAGCGCAGCTCCACCGGGATCGGATTGGGGAAGCTGCCGGGGATCATCTCCACCGGGTCGGGCTTCAGGCGGCCGAGGCCGCGGGCCGCGAGGTCGCGGGCGATGCCGCGCACGCCGAGGCAGTCCGGCCGGTTCGGCGTGATGGCGATCTCGATCACCGGGTCGGAGCCGCCCCGGTAGTCCGCGAACGACACGCCGACGGGCGCGTCCTCGGGCAGCTCGATGATGCCGGTGTGCTCGTCGGAGAGGAGGAGCTCGCGCTCCGAGCACATCATGCCGCGGGACTCGACGCCCCGGATGGTGCCGACGGCGAGCGCCTCGCCGGAGGACGGGATCACCGTGCCGGGCGAGGCGAACACGCCGACGAGGCCCGCGCGGGCGTTCGGCGCGCCGCAGACGACCTGGACCGGCTCGCCGAGCCCGGCGTCGACGGACAGGAGCCGCAGCTTGTCGGCGTTCGGGTGCTTGTCGGCGGTGAGCACCTTGGCGATCCGGAACGCCTTCAGCGCCGCGCCGGGATCGGTGACGGCCTCCACCTCGAGCCCGATCATGGTGAGCGCCTCCACGACGTCGTCGAGCGAAGCTTCGGTATCGAGATGGTCCTTCAGCCAGGACAGGGTGAATTTCATGGGTCTGGTCCGTTCCTCAGTCTCTCGTTCCGTCAGCGGAGGCGCTCCCCGCCGTGGCGGGTTCCAGCGTCGGCGGAGGCACCCCCCACCCCGGCCCTCCCCCTCAAGGGGGGAGGGGGACCGTTGCAGTCGTCTCGTCGGTCGTGGCCGGGCTGCCGGCGGAGCAATGCGGTCGGTGCCCCTCGCAAACCGGCTCAACCCGGCACGTCGTCACGTCGTCTTCGCCCCCTCCCCCCTTGAGGGGGAGGGTCGGGGTGGGGGGTGTCCAGCCGCTCCGGGTCGAGTACCCCGAGCGCGGCGGCCAAGCGATGTTGAACGCCGTCCCACTCCGTGAACACCTCGGTATTCCAGAAGCGGATCACCCGGTAACCGGCCCGCTCCAAGAATGCCGTCCGCCTCCGGTCCCGCTCCATCTCCCCCTCGGCGCCGTGCTGGCCGCCGTCGAGCTCAACCACAAGCTTCGCACCGTGACAGACGAAGTCGGCCACGTAGGGCCCGATCGGCACCTGGCGCCGGAAGCCGAAGCCATGGAAGCGATGATTCCTGACCGCGTACCACACCCTCCGCTCCGCCTCCGTCATCGTCTGCCGGAGCCGCCTGGCGTTCCCCCGGGGATCCGGCGGCATGCGGTCCGGGCCGGTCACGTCACCCCGTCAGGCCGCCGAAGAGGCTCGGCAGGTCCAGCGGGCGGAAGCCGTAGTGCTTCAGCCAGCGGACGTCCGCGTCGAAGAAGGCGCGCAGGTCCGGCATGCCGTATTTGAGCATGGCGATGCGGTCGATGCCCATGCCCCAGGCGAAGCCCTGGTACTCGTCCGGATCGAGCCCGCAGTTGCGGATCACGTTCGGGTGGACCATGCCGCAGCCGAGGATCTCCAGCCAGTCGTCGCCCTCGCCGATGCGGATCTCCGAGCCGGAGCGTCGGCAGCCGACGTCCACCTCCATGGAGGGCTCCGTGAAGGGGAAGAAGGAGGGGCGGAAGCGGGTCTTCACGCTCTCCACCTCGAAGAAGGCCTTCAGGAACTCCTCCAGCACCCACTTCAGGTGGCCGAAGTGGCTGTGGCGGTCGATCACCAGCCCTTCCACCTGATGGAACATGGGCGTGTGGGTGGCGTCCGAATCGCAGCGGTAGGTGCGCCCCGGGATGATCACCCGGATCGGCGGCCGCTGGCTCTCCATGGTGCGGATCTGCACCGGCGAGGTGTGGGTGCGCAACAGGAGGCGCGAGCCGTCCTCTCCCGGATTGAAGAAGAAGGTGTCGTGCATCTCCCGGGCGGGGTGGTCCGCCGGGAAGTTGAGGGCCGTGAAATTGTAGTGGTCCGTCTCGATGTCCGGACCTTCGGCCACCGCGAAGCCCATGTCGGCGAAGATGGCCGTGATCTCGTCGATCACCTGGCTGATCGGATGGATGCGCCCCTCGGCGAGCGGGCCCGGGCGGACGGGCAGCGTCACGTCCAGGGTCTCGCGGGCAAGACGCGCCTCCAGCGCCGCGCGCTTCAGCACGTCGCGCCGGGCCTGGATGGCGGCTGCAACCCGGTCCTTCGTCTCGTTGATGGCGGCGCCGCGGGTGCGCCGCTCGTCCGGCGACATGGCGCCGAGGGTCTTCAGGAGGTCCGAAACCGAGCCCTTCTTGCCGAGGGCGGCGACCCGGACGGCCTCGAGCGACGCCTCGTCGGCGGCGGCGTCGACGGCCGAGAGGATCTCGGTTTCCAGGGAGGTGAGGTCCGACATGGGTGAACGGCTCGTCTGTTGCCTGATGTACGGGTCGGCGAGGGTGATAGCGCGGGGGCCTGCGGTTGCCAACCGCCCGGGCGGGGCGGTCGGCGGGATTTCGGGCGAAGAGCCGGCGGTACGCGATGGACGAAACGAAAACAGGCGGCCCACCGTCCGGTGCGCCGCCTGTGGTTCGTGACGTCGGCGCCCGGCTGTTCAGACCGGCCCGCCTGTCGTCGGCATCACGCCGCGGCCCGGGCCTTCTCGACCAGGGCCTTAAAGCTCTCCGGCTCGCGGATCGCGATGTCGGACAGAACCTTGCGATCGACCTCGATGCCCGCCTTGGCGAGCAGGTCGATGAAGCGGGCGTAGGTCAGCTCGCCGGCCGTCACGTCGCGAACGGCGGCGTTGATGCGCTGGATCCAGAGAGCGCGGAAGTTGCGCTTCTTGGCGCGACGATCGCGCGTCGCATACTGCATCGCCCGATCGACGGCGGCCTTGGCCGTGCGGATCGTGTTCTTGCGGCGGCCCCGGTAGCCCTTGGCGAGCTTGAGGACCTTCTTGTGCTTGGCATGGGCGGTAACGCCCCGCTTGACACGCGCCATGGTGATGAACTCCTGGAAAGTGTGAGGCTACGGGACGGGGTTCAGCCGTTCCGGAGGAAGTTCTTCTTGATGATGCGCGCATCCGGGTCCGACAGGACCGTGGTGCCGCGCGCCTGACGGACGAACTTGGCCGTCCGCTTGATCATCCCGTGACGCTTGCCGGCCTGGGCGGACTTGACGCGGCCCGAGGCGGTGATCTTGAAGCGCTTCTTGGCGCCGGACTTGGTCTTCAGCTTGGGCATTTGCTCGTCTCGAGTGAGCCGGATCCCGCGCGTCCGATGCCGGACGGGAGATCCTCGTTTCTTGTCGTTCCGAACGATACGGCCGGGCGTGAGGGCTTCCCTGAAGGGAAGTCCACCCGCGATCGGCTGGGCGTCGTCCGGGGTTTGAGCTTCTGGACCGCCACGGCATGCCCTTTGAGGACACGGCAAGCCGGCCTCGTAGCCGGGCGACCCGAAGAGTGGGCGGGTTCTAACGGAAAGGCGGGAACAATGCAAGGCGGCAGTGGCGCTGGCCGTGACACGACCCGGGTGCCGCCAGCTTCAGCCGGGGACAGCCAAGCGCGCCCATGATAATCGTCATATTTGACGAGCTCGCGCCGGCGACGCACGGTTGCCGCCTCAGGCGGTGCAAGCAGGCGCGCCGATCCAGCGGCGCGACCGGGGAGGACGGGCCACCCCGGCCGTTGGCGACGGCCTTGCCACCTGGAGAGGAGTTCAGCCGATGTCGCTCAGGCGATGGAAGCTGGAGGTCAGTCTCGCGAAAGATGCGGACCGCTGGATTATAACGGTCCGCATCGTTTTCGGCAGCTGATCAAAGGCGCGGGGTGCCCCAAGCATCCCGCTCCACTCCCTAAGCATAGCAGCAATTGACAAGCTTTCAACGCCGGGTCCGAAACGCGGCGAGGCGCTGTCGAGAGCCTGTCGCACAGGCCGCCAAGTTGTCGTGGATCTGAACTGTCAGATTTGACGATCTATCCACCGAGCAGCAAGGTGGCACCTCCAGATGGCGTAAGCAGACGCGCCGATCCAGCGGCGCGACCGGGGAGGACGGGCCACCCCGGCCGTTGGCGACGGCCTTGCCACCTGGAGAGGAGTTCAGCCGATATCGCTCAGGCGATGGAAGCTGGAGGTCAGTCTCGCGAAAGATGCGGACCGCTGGACAATAACGGTCCGCATCACTTTCGTTCGGTGACCAAAGAGACGGGGTGTCTCAAGCATCCCGTCCCAGTCCCTGACCATAGCAGGAATTGACAAGCTTTCAACGCCGGGTCCGAAACGCGGCGAGGCACTGTCGAGAGCCTGTCGAACAGGCGGCCACGTTGTCGTGGATCTGAACTGTCAGATTTGACGATCTGTGCATCGAGCCACAAGGTGGCGCCTCCAGGCGGCGGAAGCAGGCGCGCCGATCCAGCGGCGCGACCGGGGAGGATGGGCCACCCCGGCCGTTGGCAAAGGCCTTGCCACCTGGAGAGGAGTTCAGCCGATGTCGCTCAGGCGATGGAAGCTGGAGGTCAGTCTCGCGAAAGATGCGGACCGCTGGATCATGACGGTCCGCATCAGCTTCGTGATCTGAAGAAAGGGGCGGGGTGTCTCACCATCCCGTCCCACTCCTGAACTATAGCAGAAAGTAACAGGGCTTCAACGCCAGGCAGGGTGCGGTTCGCGGGCCGCAGAACCCTGGGCAACGCGAGGCGCCAACCGCCGTCGAGTTCACGGGTGACGTCCGCCGAAATCTTGAACCGGACGGATTTCGCCTGGCCGGGTCTCCGGCAAAGCAAAAGGCGCCGGATCGCTCCGGCGCCTTCAAATCTATAGGCCTTCCAGCCCTCGGGCTTGAGGTGCCGCCGATCAGCGCGGCGACAGCACCATGACCATCTGGCGGCCTTCCAGGCGCGGCTCGCTCTCGACCTTGGCGATCTGGGCGGTCTCGTCGCGGACCTGCAGGAGAAGCTTAACGCCGAGGTCCTGGTGCGCCATCTCGCGACCCCGGAACCGCAGCGTCACCTTGACCTTGTCGCCTTCCTCGAAGAACCGGAGCATGCTCTTCATCTTCACCTCGTAGTCGTGGGTGTCGATGTTGGGCCGCATCTTGATCTCTTTGATCTCGACGGTCTTCTGGTTCTTGCGTGCCTCAGCGGCCTTCTTCTGCGACTGGTACTTGAACTTGCCGAAGTCCAGGATCTTGCAGACGGGCGGCGTCGAGTTCGGCGAGATCTCGACGAGGTCGAGGCCCGCCTCCGCGGCAGCCGCCAGCGCGTCGTTGATGTTCACGACGCCCCGGTTCTCACCGGTATCGTCGATCAACTGCACCTGCGGGACGCGAATTTCTCGGTTGACGCGCGGACCTTCCTTGGTCGGCGCTGTGGCTCTGAACGGGCGACGAATGGCTTGAGTCTCCTCTGACGTTGAACTTACCGCGGGCGCCCCGCTCGCCGATACCGGACGGGCTGACGGCCGACCGCAACCGTTGCAGAAACGGTTGACGACCGACGACAGATCCCGAGAAACAAAACTAGGGGTCCGGAGCGCCGATTGCCCGATCCGGAAGACAGCCGGTCCGATGTGCCTGGAGCGGAACGACCCCTCGGGTCGGCCCTCGCCTCTGGGAACGCGGCCGGCGGCGAAACCGGCCCGGTCCCGGAACACGCCATCTCTCGGGCGACCGGCTCGACGGGCTGATCGGGCGAAAGACGGGATCGGCTGCCCGCCAAGCGGGACAACTGGCCATGAAGGTCGTGTGAAACCGGCGGAAAGTCAAGGTTCTCCGCGCCCCGGTGCCCGCCGCGACGGCAGATATGCCCAGACGTAGACGATTTTGCAGGCAAGAAGCGCTCGCCTGTGGCAGAAACGGCGCCACCGGCGGGAGGTTCAAGGCATGGCGTCACGGTCCGACAGCATCACGGTGGACGGGGTCGAGATCGCCGTCCGGATCGATGAGGGCGCGGTCCCGACGCTGGTCTGGCTGTCCGGATTCCGGTCCGACATGGCCGGGTCCAAGGCCGAGGCGCTCGCCGACTTCGGCCGGCGCTCGGGCCGGCGCGTGGTGCGCTTCGACTATTCCGGCCACGGCGCCTCCGGCGGGCGCTTCGCCGACGGCACCATCGGGCGCTGGGCCGACGAGGCGATGGCGGTGGTGGACCGGTTCGCCGATGGCCCCATGGTGCTGGTGGGCTCGTCCATGGGCGGCTGGATCGCGCTTCTCCTGGCGCTGAGGCTGCAGGCGGCGGGCCGCGGCGACCGGCTGAAGGGCCTGGTGCTGATCGCCCCCGCGCCGGACTTCACCGGCCGGCTGATGGAGCCCTCGTTCACCGACGCCATGCGGATCGACCTCGCCGAGCACGGCCGGACCGAGATCCCGAGCGCCTATTCGCCCGAGCCGACGGTGATCACCGCCGCCCTCATCGAGGACGGGCGGCGGCACGCGATCCTGGACACCGACATCCGGATCGGCGCGCCCGTCCACATCCTCCAGGGCATGCGCGACCCGGACGTGCCGCACGCCCACGCCATGCTGCTCGTCGACCGGCTCGTGCACGACGACGTGGTGCTGACGCTGATCAAGGACGGCGACCACAGGCTGTCGCGGCCGGAGGACGTGGACCGGATCCTGAGCGCCGTGGGGGCGATGGCGGGGTAGGGGCGCCCATGGCCGCCGGTCGCCCGCGCGGTCGCGAAGGCCGCTGGGACTTGCCGCGTCCGCAACTTCGTCGGGGATGACGGCGGCGGGGCCTTGCGCCGCCGGTGAAACGCCGGGCGGGTTCTGCTAGCGTGCGCGCCATGACCGAGCACACGCCCATCGACGAAGAGGCCGCATCCGGCCACGTCACGCCCGTGATGGCCCAGTTCATCGAGATCAAGGCCGCCAATCCGGATTGCCTGCTCTTCTTCCGCATGGGCGATTTCTACGAGCTCTTCTTCCACGACGCGGAAATCGCCTCGCGGGCCCTCGGCATCACCCTGACGAAGCGCGGCAAGCATCTCGGCGAAGACATCCCCATGTGCGGGGTGCCGCTCCACACGGCCGACGACTACCTGCAGCGCCTGATCGCCCTCGGCCACCGGGTCGCGGTGTGCGAGCAGATGGAGGACCCGGCGGAGGCGCGCAAGCGCGGTTCGAAGTCCATCGTCCGGCGCGACGTGGTGCGGCTGGTGACGCCCGGCACCCTGACCGAGGAGACGCTGCTCGACGCGCGCCGGTCGAACTTCCTGGCGGCGGTGACGCGCCAGCGCGGCTCGGACGCCGGGGGCGACCGGTTCGCGGTCGCCTGGGTGGACGTGTCCACGGGCGCCTTCCGGCTGACCGAGGCGGAGGCGGGCGGGCTCGCGGCGCTCCTCGCCCGTATCGAGCCGAAGGAACTCCTGGTCTCCGACGCGCTCTTCGACGAGGACGAGCTGCGCCGCACCTGGAAGGGATCCGGCGCCGCCGTGGTGCCGCTGCCGCGCGCCTTCTTCGACGGCGCGACGGCGCCGGACCGGCTGGCGGCCTTCTACGGCATCAAGTCGGTGGACAGCTTCGGCCGCTTCTCGAGGCTGGAGCTCTCCGTGGCGGCGGCGATCGTCGCCTACGTGGACAAGACGCAGGTCGGCCAGCGCCCGCCGCTCGACCCGCCCGGCCGGGACGCCGCCACCGGCGTGATGGCGGTGGACGCGGCGACCCGCGCCAACCTGGAACTCGTCCGCACCCTGTCGGGCGAGCGGCGGGGCAGCCTGCTCGCCAGCGTCGACCGGACCGTCACCGGCGCCGGCGCCCGGCTGCTGGCCGACCGGATCGCGAGCCCGCTCACCGACCCGGAGGCGATCCGCCACCGGCTGGACGCGGTGGATCTCTTCGCGGGCGAGCCGACGCTTCGCCGCACCGTGCGGGCGGATCTCGCCCGCGCGCCGGACATGGCGCGCGCGCTCACGCGCCTCACCCTCGGCCGGGGCGGGCCGCGCGACCTGATGGCGGTGGCGACGGGGCTGGAGGCGGCGGCCGCGCTTCGGGCGAGGCTCGCCGGCGTCGTCGGCGGCGAGGAGATCGGCCACGCGCTCGGCGCGCTGCTTGCCGCGCCCCACGGGGTGGGCGAGGCGGTGCGGGCGGCGCTCGGCGACGAGCTGCCGCTCCTGAAGCGGGACGGCGGCTTCGTGCGGGCGGGCCACGACGCGGACCTCGACGAGGCGCGCGGCCTTCGCGACGAGAGCCGGCAGATCATCGCGTCGCTCCAGGCCACCTACGTGGAGGAGACCGGCATCAAGGCCCTGAAGGTGCGCCACAACGGCGTGCTCGGATATTTCGTGGAGGTGCCGCCGCAGCACGGGGCCGCCATGATGGGCGAGCCCCTCAACCGCACCTTCATCCACCGCCAGACCCTCGCCAACTGCATCCGCTTCTCCACGACCGCGCTCGGCGAGCTGGAGGGCAAGATCGCCTCGGCGGGCGAGCGGGCGCTCGGGATCGAGCTCGCCGTGTTCGACCGGCTGGCGGGCGCGGTGATCGCGGCCGGCGACGGGATCAAGCGGGCGGCGGACGCGCTCGCGGCCCTCGACGTGGCGGCGGCCCTCGGCGACCTCGCCGACGAGGCCGGCTGGGTACGCCCGAAGGTGGACCTTTCCCACGCCTTCCGGATCGAGGGCGGCCGGCACCCGGTGGTGGAGGCCATGCTGAAGGAGACCGGCGGCACCTTCGTGGCGAACGACTGCGACGTGGGCGCCCCGGACGAGAGCCACGCGGCCGGCCGGCTGTGGCTGGTGACGGGCCCCAACATGGCGGGCAAATCCACCTTCCTGCGCCAGAACGCCCTGATCGCGGTGCTCGCCCAGGCGGGATCCTTCGTGCCGGCGCGATCGGCCCATATCGGCGTGGTGGACCGGCTGTTCAGCCGGGTGGGCGCGGCCGACGACCTCGCCCGCGGCCGCTCCACCTTCATGGTGGAGATGATCGAGACCGCCGCCATCCTGACCCAGGCGGGCCCGCGCGCCTTCGTGATCCTCGACGAGATCGGCCGCGGCACCGCCACATACGACGGTCTCGCCATCGCGTGGGCGACCGTGGAGCACCTGCACGAGGTGAACCGCTCGCGCGCGCTCTTCGCCACCCACTATCACGAGCTGACGGCGCTGACCGAGACGCTCGCCCGGGTGACCAACGCCACCGTGAAGGTGAAGGAATGGAAGGGCGACGTCGTCTTCCTGCACGAGATCGTCCCCGGGGCGGCCGACCGGTCCTACGGCATCCAGGTGGCCAAGCTCGCCGGCCTGCCGGCGGCGGTGGTGGAGCGGGCGAGGGCCGTGCTCGCCGAACTGGAGAAGACGGGCGGCGGCGGCGCCCCGGCGGTGCTCGACGACCTGCCGCTGTTCTCCGCCGCCCGCCGACGCGCCCCGGCGGCGGAGGCCGGCATGCCCGACCCGGCAGAGGCGGAACTCCACGCCGTGCTCGACGGCCTGTCGCCGGACGAGATGACGCCCCGCGAGGCGCTGGACGCGCTCTACAGGCTGAAGGCCGCGCGCGCGAAGGCGCAGCCCCGGTGAGGCGAGTCGGCGCCCGGAGGGGCGGCGCCACGGTTCGGTGGGGCGGCGTCGCGGCCCGGTTACGGGGCGCGGCGCCGGGGGTGCGCCGTCCTCGCGGGGCTTTCGGCGGGGGCTCAGCCCGAAAGCACATCCTTGGAGACGATCCGGCCGGTCTCGTCCAGGTGGTAGACGATGGGCACGCCGGTCGCGAGCTCGCGGGCAACGATCTCCTCGCCGGTCAGGCCCTCCAGCTGCATGATGAGGGCGCGCAGGGAGTTGCCGTGGGCGGCGACGAGCACGTTCTCGCCCTTGAGGACGCGCGGCAGGATCTCCGCCTCGAAATAGGGCAGGACGCGGGCCGCGGTGTCCTTCAGGCTCTCGCCGCCCGGCGGGGGCACGTCGAACGAGCGGCGCCAGACATGCACCTGCTCCTCGCCCCACCTGGCGCGCGCGTCGTCCTTGTTGAGGCCCGTGAGTTCGCCGTAGTCGCGTTCGTTGAGGGCCTGGTCCCTGACGGTCGGCAGGTCCGTCTGGCCGATCTCGTCCAGGATCAGCGACAGGGTGCGCTGGGCGCGCGTGAGCACGGACGTGTAGGCCACGTCGAAGCGGACGCCGAGGGCCTTCAGGCGCTGGCCGGCGGCGGTCGCCTCCTCGACGCCGAGGGGCGTCAGGTCCGGATCCTTCCAGCCGGTGAAGAGATTCTTCAGGTTCCACTCGCTCTGACCGTGTCGGACCAGCACCAGGACGCGGGACATGGGGGACTCCTTCTTCGGGGGATGGAGCGGCGGTCGCTTGTTGGAGGCGGCGCCGTCCGCTCGGTATCGGCTTCGCGCCGGATCAGTCGTTGAGGCCGAGGACGTCGTCCATGCCGTAGCGGCCGGGCTTGCGCCCGAAGCCCCAGAGGGCGGCGCGCACCGCTCCGAGGGCGAAGATGGCGCGGTCGTCGGCCCGGTGGGTCAGCTCGATGCGCTCGCCCGGGCCCGCGAAGGTGACCGTGTGGTCGCCGACGACGGCGCCGCCGCGCAGGGACGCGAAGCCGATCGCCCCGTCCGGCCGCGGGCCGGTGTGGCCGTCGCGGCCGCGCACGCTCGCCTCCCGGAGGGAGACGCCGCGGCCGGCGGCGGCCGCCTCGCCGAGGAGGAGGGCGGTGCCGGAGGGCGCGTCCACCTTGTGGCGGTGGTGCATCTCGACGATCTCGATGTCGAACGACGGCCCGAGGGCGGCGGCGGCCTTGCGGACGAGGCCGGCGAGGAGGTTGACCCCGAGGCTCATGTTGCCGGACTTGACCACCACCGCGTGGCGGGCGGCGGCGTCGATGGCCGCCTCGTCCTCCGCCGAACAGCCGGTGGTGCCGACGACGTGGACGATGCGCGCCTGGGCGGCGAGTTCGGCGAAGGCCACCGTGGCGGCCGGGGAGGTGAAGTCGAGGACGCCGTGGGCGGCCGCGAAGGCCGGCAGCGGATCGTCCGTGACGGAAACGCCGAGCGGCGACAGGCCGGCGAGGACGCCGGCGTCGGCCCCGAGGGCGGGCGAGCCTTCCCGCTCGATGGCGGCGGAGACCACGGCGCCCGGCGTTTCGCTCACGGCCTTGATCAGGGCCCGCCCCATGCGGCCCCCGGCCCCCACCACGACGAGCTTCATCTCCGACATCGGCGTCTCCAGCGGCATTGCGGTTCGGGCTATAGCAGGGGGACGCGCGCGGAGGGAAGCCGCGAGCCGGCCGAACGGGCCGAAACGAGACGAAGAGGTTAGCGGTGGACCGGCGGGCCGGGGGGACGCATCGGCGGCTGGCGCGTTCCTGCCGACAGACCCCGGCGGGCGGCGGGCGGAGGATCGGGCCTCCGCCGCGCCCGCCCCCCATAGGAGCCGCCATGAGCGCCGTCGACCTTGTGCGGGGGCTCGCCCGCAACAACGCCTTCTCCAACCGCCGGCTCCTCGCCGCCTGCGCCCGGCTGACGCCGGAGGCGTTCGCGGCGGCGCGGACGAGCTTCTTCCCCTCCATCCTGGAGACGGCCAACCACATCCTGGAGGTGGACCTCTACTACCTGGACGCGCTCCGCGAAGGCGGCCGGGGCCAGGCGGTGTTCGAGGCCTACCGGCCGTTCGCCGACCCGGCGGCGCTCGCCGCCGCCCAGGCGGACACCGACGCGGCGCTGGTCGGCTTCTGCGACGGGCTCGACGACGCGGGTCTTTCGCGCGAGGTGGCGACCGACCGGGGCGAGGACGGGCGCGTGATGGAGCGGGTGGACGCGCTGCTCCTCCACCTCTTCCAGCACCAGATCCACCACCGCGGCCAGATCCACGCCATGCTCGCCGGCACCGACGTGCCGCCGCCGCAACTGGACGAGTTCTTCCTGCGGTTCGATGCGGGGCGGCGGGTGGGGAGGGGGGAGGGGGTAGGCAGTAGGCAGTAGGCAGTAGGCAGTAGGCAGTCGGCAGTAGGGAGTCGGCAGTCGGCAGTAGGCAGTCGGCAGTAGGGAGTGTCGGCAGTAGGGATTCGGCGATCGGCAGTCGGAAGAGGCGCGTTCGCCGGTCCTCTCCTCCGTCATCCCGGCGAAGGCCGGGATCCAACCGTCGGCGGTGCGACCCGATGCCGGCGCGGGTGGGGCGGGGTCGGTTGGGCCCCGGCGTGCGCCGGGGTGACGCCCTTGAGGCCCCTCTTCACTCCGCCGTCATCCCGGCGAAGGCCGGGATCCAACCGTCGGCGGTGCGGTCTGATGGGGGCGCGGGTGGGGTGGGGTCGGTTGGGCCCCGGCGTGCGCCGGGGTGACGCCCTTGAGGCCCCCTTCCTCCTCCGTCTTCCCGGCGAAGGCCGGGATCCAGACGTCGGCGGTGCGGTCTGATGCGGGCGCGGGTGGGGCGGGGTCGGTTGGGCCCCGGCGTGCGCCGGGGTGACGCCCTTGAGAGAGGGTCGGCGGTCCGAATTGAAGCCGGCGCGGGTGGGGGCGGTCGGTTGGGGCCGGCGCGGGTGGGGGGGCGGTCGGGTGGGGCCCGGCGTGGGAGCGGGGGCGGTCGGGATGGCTGGTGGTCCGAGACCGCCCGCATTTCCCCACCGCTCCGCTTGTGCTTTTCTCCCGGTGGCCCCACATGGGGCGCGAGTCAACGAGGGGACGGGACGGGCCATGGCCGCCAAGCTGACCACCGAGGAAGCGCTGATCTGGGTGATGGTGACCACGTCGGCTGCCGACCACGCTATGACCGAGGCCGAGATGGAGAAGCTCGGCCGGCTCGTCTCCACGCTGCCGGCGTTCGAGGGCTATGAGGGGCCGCTCGCCCGGACCGTGGAGCTCTGCGTCGGCAACCTCGGACACGAGGGCGGGCTCGACGAGATCCTGAACCTCATCGACGAGGCGATCCCGCCCCGCCTGCGCGAGACGGCCTACGCGCTCGCCGTCGAGGTGGCGGCGGTGGACCTCCTGGTGCGCCAGGAGGAGCTCGTGTTCCTGCAGATGCTGGAGGACCGGCTGGAGCTGCCCAAGCTCGCCGTCGCCGCCATCGAGCATTCCGCCCGGGTGCGCTACCGCCGGCTCGGCTGAACGGGCGGGGCGCGGGACCGGCCGGCGGGCACGCCCGCGCCGGTTCGGCTGGATGGGCGAGGATGCGGCAACGGCCGGCCAGGGCGCATCCGTGGGCGTGGCTGAACGGGCGAGGGTGGCGATCGGCCGTCGGGTTGCGTATCCACCGTCTCGGCTGAACGGGTGGGCGCGCGGGAACGGCCGGCGGGTGCGCTACCGCCGTCTCGGCTGAACGGGCGGGGCGCGGGACCGGCCGGCGGGTTCGGGTTCGTGGTCTAACCCTCTTGCAAAAGGGCGCGGCCGGGCGCATGAGCCTCGCCGTCCCACGTGTTCCTTCCGCTTCGAGTCCCTGCTTGTCCCCTCTGGCTCTCTCCTCCGGCGACCTCCTGGCCGACCGCCGCTACGACTATGCGCGCCTCTATGCCGGCGAGGGCGACCATGCCGCCGCCGCGGACCTCTTCGCCCAGACCCTGGAGCGGGTGCCCGGCTGGCTGCCGGCGCTGATCGGCCTCGCCGACGCGCGCGCGGCCGTGGGGGACGGCCCGGGCGCGGCGGAGGCCCTGAAGGCGGCGCTCTCGGCCGATCCGGACGACCTGTTCGGGGCGGCGCTCCGCCTCGCGGCCCTCGGCCGGGCGCCGGTGCCGGAGACGCCGCCCGAGGCCTATGTGCGCGGTCTCTTCGACGACTACGCGGACCGGTTCGAGACCGCGCTCGTGGAGACGCTGAAGTACCGGGTGCCCTGGCGGCTGGGTTCGCTGCTCGCCGACCGGCGCCCCGCCGGCGTGACGGCGCCCGCCTTCGGCCGGGTGCTGGACCTCGGCTGCGGCACCGGCCTGATGGGCGAGGTGCTGCGCGCCCGCTGCGTGCACCTGGAGGGCGTGGACCTGTCGCCCGAGATGCTGGAGCGGGCAGCCGGCAAGCAGGTCTACGACGCGCTCGCGGTCGGCGACGTGGCGGCCCATCTCGAGGCCTCGGAGACGCCGCTCGACCTCGTCACCGCGGCCGACGTGTTCGTCTACGTGGGCACCCTGGAGACGGTGTTCGCGGCCGTCGCGGCCCGCCTCGCGCCGGACGGCCTGTTCGCCTTCTCGGTGGAGGCGGCCGACGCGGGCGACGTGGTGCTGCGCGACAGCCTGCGCTACGCCCACGGCGAGGGTTACCTCCGCCGGCTCGCCGACGAGGCGGGATTCGTGGTCCTGGACCTTCGCCGGGAGACGCTGCGCGAGGACCGGAGCGCGCCGGTGGAGGGGTTCCTCGTGGTGCTGGGCCGGCCGGCGGCGCGGGACGGGCGCGTGCCGGCGGCCGGCGACATACCGGTCGAGGGCGCCGGAGACCTCCGCGCCGAGTGACCCGAGCGGTCCCGATCGATCGGCGCTGGAGCGGCGGGCGTCGCCATCCTATGGTGCCGGCGATGTCGCCGTCCGATCTGTTGCCGCCCCGGTTCCTCGACTGGTTCGCCGCCCGCGGCTGGAGCCCGCGCCCGCACCAGCTGGCGCTGCTGGAGCATGCCGCCGCCGGGCGGTCGACGCTGCTGATCGCCCCGACGGGCGCCGGCAAGACGCTCGCGGGCTTCCTGCCGTCGCTGACCGAGATCGCCGCCCGGGGCAGGCACAAGCCGGGCACCCGTCGGCGCGGCATCCACACGCTCTACATCTCGCCCCTGAAGGCGCTCGCCGTCGACATCGAGCGCAACCTGGAGCGGCCGATCGCCGAGATGGGCCTGTCGATCACGGTGGAGACGCGCACCGGCGACACGCCCTCCCACAAGCGCCAGCGCCAGAAGCTGGCGCCGCCGGACATCCTGCTGACGACGCCGGAACAGCTGGCGCTGCTGATCGCCGGCACCGACCACGAGACCTTCTTCGAGGACCTGAGGGCCGTGGTGTTCGACGAGCTGCACGCGCTCGTCACCTCCAAGCGGGGCGATCTCCTGGCGCTCGGGCTCGCGCGGCTGCGGGCCATCGCGCCGGGCATCCGGACGGTGGGCCTGTCGGCGACCGTGGCCGAGCCGGACGACCTGCGCGCCTGGCTGGTGCCGCAGGCGCCGGGCGAGCCGGCGGCGCTTTCCGACATCGTGACCGTGGCGGGCGGGGCGAAGCCGGAGATCCGCATCCTGGAGACCGACGAGCGGGTGCCGTGGGCCGGCCATTCGGCGCGCTACGCCATCGGCGAGGTGATGCGGGCGATCGCCGCCCACCGGATGACGCTGATCTTCGTCAACACACGGTCCCAGGCGGAGATGCTGTTCGCCGAACTCTGGACCCACAACGACGACGCCCTGCCGATCGCCCTCCACCACGGCTCGCTGGACGCCTCGCGCCGGCGCAAGGTGGAGGCGGCCATGGCGGAAGGAAGCCTCAGGGCCGTCGTGTGCACGTCCACCCTGGACCTCGGCATCGACTGGGGCGACGTGGACCTCGTCGTCCACGTGGGCGCCCCCAAGGGGGCGAGCCGGCTCGCCCAGCGCATCGGCCGGGCCAACCACCGCATGGACGAGCCCTCGCGCGCCATCCTGGTGCCGGCCAACCGGTTCGAGGTGATGGAGTGCAAGGCGGCGCTCGACGCCAACTACCTGGGCGCGCAGGACACGCCGCCGATCCGCGCCGGGGCGCTCGACGTGCTCGCCCAGCACGTGCTCGGCCGGGCCGTGGCGGGCCCGTTCCGGGCGGAGGACTTCCACCGTGAGATCGTGTCGGCCTATCCCTACCGAGACCTCGACTGGGAGACCTTCGAGCGCGTGGTGGACTTCGTGGCGACGGGCGGCTACGCGCTCCGCGCCTACGAGCGCTACGCCCGGATCCGCCTGACGGCGGACGGCACCTGGCGGCTGACCCACCCGCGCCACGCCCAGCAGTATCGGCTCAACGTCGGCACCATCATCGAGGCGCCGCTCCTGAAGGTGCGGCTCGGCGGCAAGGCGCGGGGCACCGGGCCGGTGATGGGCGGGCGCATCCTCGGCGAGATCGAGGAATTCTTCTGCGAGACCATGTCGCCCGGCGACACCTTCCTGTTCGCCGGCGAGGTGCTGCGCTTCGAGGGCATCCGCGAGAACGAGGTGATCGTCTCGCGCTCCAAGCGGGAGGACGCCAAAATCCCGGTCTACGCGGGCGGCAAGTTCCCGCTCTCCACCTTCCTCGCCGACGGGGTGCGGCGGATGCTTGCCGACCCGGCCGCCTGGAAGGAACTGCCGACCCAGGTGGCGGAGTGGCTGCAGATCCAGCAGCTGAAGTCGGCGATCCCGAAGCGCGACGAACTCCTGGTGGAGACCTTCCCGCGGGCGACCCGCCACTACATGGTGGCCTATCCGTTCGAGGGCCGGCTCGCCCACCAGACCCTCGGCATGCTGCTGACTCGCCGGCTCGACCGCATGGGGGCGAAGCCGCTCGGCTTCGTGGCGACCGACTATTGCGTGGCGGTGTGGGGGCTTGAGGACCTCGGGCACCTGTTCGCCCTCGGCCGGCCGAGCGTGCGCGACCTCTTCGACGAGGACATGCTGGGCGACGACCTGGACGCCTGGATGGCGGACAGCTACCTCCTGAAGCGCACCTTCCGGGCCTGCGCGCTGATCTCCGGCCTCGTGGAGAAGAAGCACCCCGGCGAGGAGAAGACCGGCCGGCAGGTGACCGTCTCCACCGACCTCATCTACGACGTGCTGCGTGCCCACGAGCCGGACCACATCCTCCTCCGGGCCACGTGGGCGGATGCGGCGGGCGGCCTCCTCGACATCGCGCGGCTCTCCCAGATGCTCGCCCGCATCAAGGGCCAGATCGTGCACAAGCGGCTCGACGTGATCTCGCCGCTCGCGGTGCCGGTGCTCCTGGAGATCGGCCGCGAGCGGGTGGCCGGCGGCGAGGGCGAGGAGGCGCTGCTTCGCGAGGCGGCGGACGACCTGATCGCGGACGCGATGGGGTGAGACGACGCGATGTCAATTCACGAGATAGACGCCCTCGCCGCCACCGCCGCTCGCCATTGGGGAGAGTGACCAGGTGACGGTGTTGAGGATGAGAGTGTTGACCACGAGCACCAACTTCTCGCCGTTCACGTCCGACCGGGCGTTGAAGGTCACGTTTCGCCGCGGCAGGTGGATGACGCCTTCGAAACGCTCGCGCACGGACGAATTGAAGACCTGGGATGACAGGCTGTTTGCCTCGTTCTCGGCGAACAGGATATTCTTGTAGACGCCCGAGGTCGGCGCTTTCAGGTCGATGTCCATACCGCCGTTGAACTGGATCTTGGCCGTGCCGACGTAGTAGATCGTGACGCCGTTCCCACGCATATTGCCACCGTTGACGTTCCAGTCTCCGTTCTTGATGACGTACGTGCCCGGCTGTAGGGTGATGTCGCTGATGCCGTTGAAGTTGATGCCGCCGCAGTAGACGCCCGGAGAGAGCGTGACGGCGCCGCCGTTGTAATTGGCGCCATTGAAGGTGCACGCGCTGGAATTGGGGACGGGTATGACGCCCGCATATGGATCGGCGGCGGCGGCGCAGCCGGTGCTGAGACTGGTCTGCGTGCCTCCGTTCCTTGTTATGCGGGTTCCCTTGATGCAGGTCTTCGCGACGTCGAGCGTCGTGCTGGCGTTGAACATCGCCGCGGGGTTGGCGGTCGAATGGACGTGCACCTCGCAGCCCCTGGCGGTCACGCGGGCGCCGCTGTTCATGAGGAGCGCCTGGGACGTATTCGGCGCCAGGACATAGATGCACGGGCTGGAACCCGAGTAGGCCGCCTTGGCGGTGACGTGTATGTCGATGGTCCTGACGCCGAGAAGCGCCATGAACGTCGTCTCCTGCCGCGCCGTGGCGATACCGGTGACGAAGCCGCTGGCCGGCGTGAAGGTGCGTACCGCGTTCGTCACCACGTCGTTGTCGAAGTTCTCGTCGAAGGACGCTTCCGACTTTTCGCGGACCGTGCGCGCGTCTGCTCCCCCCTTGCCATGGCGCGCGCCTTCGAGCACGGCGATGTCCAGCGCATCCTGCATTTTTGCGCGTATTCCGATCGCCGAACCATAGTCGACGGCGGCGCCAACGCCGCCGAGAAGCGGAACGAGTATGAAAGCGAACATGGGTGCGACGCCGCCTGAAAGGTTCCCGCACAGCTTCCGAATTAGCGCCCTTACCATGGAGACAACTCCAATGCAGTAATCTCACAGTGATAAAACATACAAGCCGTAACCATCGTCCTAACGGGAACTGCCGAGAGTGCACCAGGTCCGACTTTTCTTCGATCGACCTGACGGTTTGTGTGGTTTTCGAATCAGCGCGGCTCTGATTCAACGGACGGCAGGATGCCAATCGCCCGCCCGGTCGCCGGATGGCCGTGCATAGCGTTTTTGAAAGGCCGACCGTTGAGCGCCGTGCTTGCCGAGGAACCGCCCGTGCTGACCCGTGACGGCCTGGTGAGACTTGCCGGCGCGGCCGTTCGCCTCGATACGTCCGGCGCGCTGTTCTGGCCGGCCGAGGCCACGCTGGTAGTGGCGGACCTGCACCTGGAGAAGGGCTCCTCCGCGGCGACCCGCGGGCGATTCCTGCCGCCCTACGACACGCGCGCGACCCTGACGGCACTGGAGGCGGTGGTCCGCCGCCTCGCGCCGCGCCGGGTGGTGGCGCTCGGCGACAGCTTCCACGACCGCAGGGCCGAGACGCGCCTCCTTGCCGGCGACCTCGACCGGATCCGCGCGCTCACCCGCGCGGCCGACTGGCTGTGGGTGACCGGCAACCACGATCCGGAACCGCCGAAGGGCCTCGGCGGCACCGCCTGCGACCTGGTCTCGATCGGCCCGCTCGTGTTCCGCCATGAGCCGACCGCCGGGACCGACGGCGAGGTGGCCGGCCATCTGCACCCGTGCGCCCGGGTGGGCGTGCGCGGCCGGTCGCTGCGCCGGCGCGCCTTCGCGGCGGACGGCTCGCGCTGCATCCTGCCGGCCTTCGGGGCCTACACGGGCGGCCTCAACGTGCTCGACCGCGCCTACCACGGCCTGTTCGACCGGACGCGGCTGATCGCCTGGATGATCGGCGAGGAGAGGGTGTATCCGGTGCGCGGCGCCACCCTGCTGCCGGATTGAAGCCGAGCTGCCGAAGGCCCGACGTGCTGGGCCTTGCGGAACGCAAGGCGATCCCGGCCGGTCGGGTCGTCGTGCTCGCGACGGCCTGACGAGCCCGACGTTCAGGAGCCAGGTCTGACGGGGCCGCCGGCCGGCGGCCCGGGGGTCAATCCCGCCGGAACAGGATGCCGGCGAGCCAGCCGGTGAGGCAGGCGACGAGGACCGTCGCGAAGCCGTAGATGACGCCGTGGTTGTGGGCGTAGACGGTCATGTATTGTTCGAAGCCGACCTTGCCGATGACGAGCTCGTCCTCCGTGGACGAGAGGAGCACGCCGGCGCGGAACAGGTAGACCCGCGCCGTGTAGGTGCCGACCGGCACGTTGGCGGGCAGGGCGATCGGCGCGCGGAAGAGATCCGCGCCGAGGAATTCGACCGCGCCGTCCATCTGGCTGTAGCGGCCGTTCTCCTGCATCAGGCGGATGAAGGCGGTCTCGAACTCCGTGCGGGCGGGCGGCGACAGGGAGGTCTGTGCGTTGATCGGGAACATGTCGAGCCCGAGGCCGAGGCGGGCGCGCACCGCTTCGGTCGCCACCTCCTCGATCGGGCGGGCGGAGCGGATCGCCAGGAAGGACGGCACCATGCGGATGCGTTCGGACTCCCGGTTGATCCAGATGCCGAAGGTGCGCTCCTTGCGCCGGGTGACCATGTTGGTGAGCGGACCCGCCAGGGTGACCACCACCTCGTGGTTCTCCGGGCGGGACACCGACTGGCTGTCCCGCTCCACCGTGCCGAACACCACCACCTGGCCGCCGGTGAAGTTGGACGTGATCGAGACCCGGTCGTTGGAGAGCGCGGTCACCAGCTTGTCCGCCCGGGCGGGGAGGGCGAGGGCCGCGATCAGAACGGCGGCGACGGCGACGACGCGCGCGAGCCCCGCCATCAGAGCTGCTCGCCGGACATGAAGCTGATCGAATAGACGTCGGCCGGTGTGAGCACGAGGTCCACGGCGAAGCGGATGCCGACCGAGAGGACCAGAAGGCCGAGGAGGGCGCGCAGGGTCTCGCCGCGCAGCTTCTGGCCGACCTCGGCGCCGAACTGGGCGCCGACCACGCCGCCGATCATCAGGCAGAGGCCGAGCACCACGTCCACGGTCTGGTTGGTGGCCGCCTGGGCGACGGTGGCGAACGCCATGGACCCGAGCGTCTGCATCAGCGTGGTGCCGATCACGATGCCGGTCGGCACCTTGAGGAGATAGATCAGCGCCGGCACCATGATGAAGCCGCCGCCGATGCCGAGAAGGGCGCCGAGAAAGCCGATCGCGATGCCGAGGAGGACCACCGGGATCGCCGAGATGGTGAGCTTGGAGCGGCTGAAGCGCACCTTCAGCGGCAGCCGCTGCATCCAGGTGCGGCCGCCCGGGCGCTTCACCGGCAACGGCCGGCCGGAGCGCTGGGCCGCGATGGCCCGCAGCGCCTCCGTCAGCATCAGGCCGCCGATGGTGCTGAGGAAGGTGACGTAGCAGATGGCGATGACGAGATCGAGCTGGCCGAGCTCGCGCAGGCGCGTGAACGCCTTGACGCCGAGATAGGAGCCGATGACGCCGGAGACGAGCAGGAAGCCCCCGAGCTTCACGTCCACGGCCCGCTTGCGGAAATAGGACAGCGCCCCCGAAGTGGACGAGGCGACGATCTGGCTCGACACGGTGGCGACCGCAACCGCGGGCGGGATGCCGGAGAAGATGAGGAGCGGCGTGAGCAGGAACCCGCCGCCGACGCCGAACATGCCCGACAGGAACCCCACCGCCGCGCCCATGCCGAGGAGCATGAACACGTTCATCGGCAGTTCGGCGATCGGCAGATAGAGTTCCACGCAAACAACTCGCGGGATGGGTGTGCGAAGGGACCGGCGTCGGCGCCGCCCCTCGCACGAACAATGGACATCATGTATTGCGACGCGGTGAAAAAGCGCGCCGATCGGGCCGAAACTCGGCCCGAGGCTTCGACGTAGCGGCCGATTGCGGCAATCGCTGGTCCGCCCCGGACGAAAACGCCGCGACGCCTGGAAGCGCCGCGGCGAAAAAAGCCCCCGGTCGGGACCGAAGCCGTCAGATCTCCTGTTCGGCGAGCGCCTTCAGGAGCGCTGTGTCCACCTCGCCGGTCGCCGGCAGGCCGCGCGCGGCCTGGAAGGCCGCCACCGCGTCGCGGGTGCGCTGGCCCATCTTGCCGTCGGCCGGGCCGGCGTTGTAGCCGCGGGCCGCGAGCAGGCGCTGGGCGGTGGCGACCGGATCGTCGGCCGGCGCCAGGGCGGCCGTGTTCTCCGGCACCGCGCTCCAGGAGGCGTCTTCGATGCGGATCTCGTTGGCGGCCGGGTCGGGCGTCTTCGCCGCCCACGTCTCCACGGCGAGGCGCGCGCGGGCGAGGCTGTCCTTGTCGAGCACCTGGGCGACGTCGTCGCGCTTCTTGGCGGCGTCCGCGTCTCCGGCGGCGGCCGCGACCGCGAACCACTTGTAGGAGGCGGTGAGGTCGCGCGTCACGCCGAGCCCACGGGCGTAGAGGATGCCGAGGTTGTACTGGCTGTCGCGGATGCCGAACTCGGCCGCCGCCTCGAACCAGCGGACCGCCACCTCGTAGTCGGCCGCGCCGAGGCCGCCCTCCGCGTTGAGGACCGCCAGGTTGTGCATGGCCTTGGCGTTGCCGGCATCCGCCGCGCGCCGATACCACGCCTCGGCGAGCTTGACGTCGCGGGCGACGCCCTGGCCCTTCTCGTAGAGGCTGCCCAGCCGGTATTGCGCGGGCGCGAGACCCGCGAGGGCCGCGCGCTCGTACCAGACGGCCGCCTCCGCCAGATCCTGGGCGACGCCGCGCCCTTCCGTGTAGCGGGCCGCCACCTCGAACTGCGCCACCGGGTTGCCGGACGCGGCGGCCTGGCGAAGCGGGAGCGAGCCCACCGCTTCCGGCGGCATCGGGACGGTGGTGGAGGCCGGGGTCGAGGCGGGGACGGCGGCGTCGGATCCGGCGGCGGGCAGGGCCGCGGCGGCGGGGGCGGCCGCGGCGGCGGGCTTGTCGAAGCTGCCCGCCGGGCCGAGCGGCTGCGGCTGCACGGCGACCGCATCCGGCATGGCGGCGGGCGGCACGGGCGCCGGGGCGGCGGCCCC
This sequence comes from Chthonobacter rhizosphaerae, assembly GCF_013839525.1. Lineage (GTDB taxonomy): Bacteria > Pseudomonadota > Alphaproteobacteria > Rhizobiales > Pleomorphomonadaceae > Chthonobacter > Chthonobacter rhizosphaerae. The sequence continues at coordinate 299,222 of NZ_JACDIS010000004.1, read as the reverse complement.
GGAGGCGGTCGGATCGGCGGTGGACGGATCGGCGGCGCCGGCCGCGATCTCCTCCAGGTCCGCCCGCGCCTCGGGGCCGAGCGTGGAGGCGGTGTCGGCCGGCTCGGCCGGGGCGGACAGTCCGGAGACCTCCGCCGCCGGTTCTGGCGATCCGCCGAGGACGCCGAGGGCGAAGCGGGCGCCGAGCGCCGCGATCGCCACGCCGGCGGCGGCGATGAGGAGGGTGCGCCGGTGGCGCTTCAGCACGCCGAAGAGCCCGGCCGCGCTGCCGGTGCCGACGCGAAGGCGCGCGCCCGGCCGGACGGCCGCCACGGGCGCGTCGGGCTTCACGGTGGCGGCGGCCTGGGCGGCGCGCCGGGCGGCGGCGATGAAATCGGCCTTCGTGGGTTCGGATTTCGCCGCGTCGGCCTTCGGGGCCTCGCCGGCGCCGGGGGCGCGGGTCTGGGCCGAGGGCTTGCCGGAGCCGGGCTCCAGCGGGCGGTCGTCGTCGATCCCCGGAGCGGGGGGCTCGTCCGTGTCCGCGTCGAGCGTCGGCCCGGCCGCGCGCGGGCTGCCGGCGAGCGGGCGGGCGGGGGTCTCGTCCACCGGGTCCGGACGGCGGCCGCGCCGGGCGAGGGTTTCCGACAGGGTGCGCTCGATCTCGTCCCAGCTGCGCGCCTCCGCGAGCGGCGCCTGGGCCGGCTCCGCCCCATGGTCCCGCGCCACGGCGCCGAGCGCCGCGTCGAAGGTCGGAACGGGGGTGGCGAACACCGGGACGTCGGACCCGCGGCCGGAGACCGGGATCTCGGACCCGCGGGAAGAGACGGCGGGCTCGGCCTCCCGGCCCGCGGCCGGCATCTCCTGCAGCCGGCCGGTCGCGACCAGCCGCTCCAGGGTGGCGTTCATGGACAGCAGGAAGTCGCGGTCGCGCCGGCCGGCCTGGTGGATTTCCGACAGGAAGCCGCCGAGGTCGGCCTTGAGGTCGCCGAGCACGTCCGCCATCTGGCGGACCGCGTCGAGATCGTCGGCCGACCGGGCCGCCGTTGCGGCAGGGGCCTCCAGGGAGCGCGCCAGGGACGCCTCGATCCGCTCCAGGGCGTCGGCCATGGCGGCGAAGCCGGCGGGACGGTCGTCCAGGCGGCCGATCACCTCGGCGAGGCGGGCCTCCAGCTGTTCGAAGGCGCGGGCGTCGGCGCTCGGCCGGGCGAGCGCGTCCACCCGGTTGGCGAGGGCGCGGATCTCCGCCTCCACGCCGACCAGGGACGGGGTCGGCAGGGTGGCGAGCTCGTCGCGCAGGCGGGCGATCTCGCTCGACAGCGTCTCCACGTCGGCGATCGGGCCGGCGCCCAGGCCGTCCGCCAGCCGGGCGATGGCGGCCTCGATGGCGGCGAGCCGGTCGCCGTCGCCGGCCCGGGCGATCTCCCGCTCGATGCGGCCGACGGCCGTCTCCACGTGCCGGGCGAGGCGGGCGTCCACGTCGCTGCCGATGGCGGCGAGACGCTGGTCCAGGGTGTCGGCGAGGTCGGCGAGCCGATGCTCCACCTGGCCGAGCACGGCGGCGTCCGGGCCGCCGTCGAGGCGCGTGAGGTGGGCGGCGATCTCGTCCAGCCGCTCGGCAAGGCCGGCGACGAGCGCGGGCTCCAGCGACGGGCCGGTCTCGTCCAGGCGGCGGGCGATCTCGTCCACCCGGGCCACGATGGCGGTGGTGTCGCCGGCGCTGCGGGCGCCGCCGTCCTCCACGGCGCGCTTCAGGTCGGCCACGTCGCCGGAAAGGCGCGGCAGGAGCGCGAGCGTCTCGGCCATCTCCTCGAAGGCGGCCGACTGGCGCTCGACCGCGAAGGCCACGCGGGGGATCTGGTCCGCCTTCTGCTGGACCTGCGCGAGGGTGGTGCCCTGGCGGTCCACGCTGCGGGCGAGCTCCGCCACGAGGGCGCCGTCCGGCAGGCGCGCCTCCAGGGCCTCGATGCGATCGGCCACGTCGGCGAGCCGCGTCTCCACGGCGGCCACCACGCCGCGGACGTCGAGGTCCACGACGGCGGTGGCGAGGCGGGCGAGATGGAGCTCCAGCTCCTCCAGGGCGGCGTCGCCGAACCCGGAACGGGCGATGGCCTCCACCCGGGCGCCGAGGGCGTCCACCTGGGCGGTGACGGCGTTCAGCTGGGCGGCCGACGGGGCGTCCGCGAGGCTGCGCCTCACGTCGGCGAGGCTTTCGATCAGGTCGGCGAGGACGCGCGGATCGCCGACCTGGTCGCGCATGGCGTCGAGCCGGCCGACGATCCCGTCGTAGAGCGTCTCCAGGCGGGCGAGCGGCGCGGCGGTCGCAAGGCCGGACATGGCCCGGCGGATCGCGCGGACCTCCTCGCGAAGCGCGCCGACGGCGGCGTCCTCCGCAGGCTCGGCGTCTCGGGCGGTCCGCTCGCGCGAGGGGTCCGAAGGACGGGTGGGTTCGGCCGGACGGGCGGCTTCGGCGGGCGCGCGCGCCGGACGGGACGCGGCGGCGGGATCGGCGTTGGCGGCGGAGCGCTCGATGGCGTCGCGCTTGCGGACGATCTGCTCCACCGCGCGCTGGAGTTCCAGGCTCGGGTTCGGCCGCTGCGGGCGGTCCCGCTCCGGGGCGGGGGGCAGGCGCTCCGTCATGGCGTCGGCCGGGCCGGGCACGGCGGGCGCGGCCGGGCGGGACGGCGGCGGCGGCGCGTCGGCGGACAGGGACTTGATGCGCGCGCCCAGCTTGTCGAGCGATTGCAGGATGCGGCCGATCTGTTCGTCGCTGCGTTCGGCACGGCTCAACTCCACGGCATCGCCGGCCCGCGGGGCGCGGCCATCGTCGGTCCGGTCGAGATCCCGGGAAGCGAGACCCGTCCGCTCGCCGTCCGGCCCCTCGGCGCCGTAAGCGTGGGCCTGGCGCGAAGCGGATCGCGACATCATGCTGCCTCTCCTGGGTTCATCCGATCCGGCGCCGGTTGCCGCCGGGCCGTACGCCCCGGAGTGGGTGGTGACCCGCGTGTCGTCCTCCAGGGCAGATGGATGCAAATCTCTGCTGATACGGTAAACAGCGGGTTAACGGGCCCTGCTGACGCGGCTCTTTCCGTTCACGCCTGCGGCGGCGGACCGGCGGAACCGCGGGTTTCGGCGGCCATCGCGAAGCCTTCGCGTCCACTCCGCCGCAGGGCGTCCGTCACGAAGCAGTTGCCGCAGCGGTATCGTGATGTCATTCTGAACATGACGTTCACGGAAGGTGGAGGTCGCCCGGCGGCGCCTCCGGCCCCGACACGAGACAGACAGGACATATCAGAATGGCGCCAGACGAGTCCGCCGCAGCCTATGCCAACACGACCGCCATCCACGCCGACGACTTCGACGGGGATGACGGGGACGCCTCCAAGGCGAGCATGTTCACCATCGGCGATCTCGCCCGCGAATTCGGAGTGACGCTGCGCACGCTGCGCTTCTACGAGGACAAGAACCTCCTCAACCCCAAGCGCGACGGCCTCAACCGCCTGTATTCCCGCCGTGACCGGGCGCGCCTGAAGCTCGTCCTGATGGGCAAGCGGGTCGGCTTCTCGCTGACCGAGATCAAGGACATGCTGGACCTCTACGACCTGCGCGACGGGCAGGTGACCCAGCTTCGCGTGGCCCTCGGCCGCTTCAACGAGCAGATCGCCGTGCTGGAGCAGCAGAAGAAGGACATCGAGCAGGCGCTGGCCGAGCTTCGGCGCACCACCTCGGTGGTGTCCGGCCTCCTGAAGGAGAAGGAGTCCGCGGGCCAGCGCTGACCGGGCGGCCGTTTCGGCCCCGGCGGAGGTGCTGGCGCGAAGGGGAGTTGACCTTTACGCAAACGTAAGCTCATATAGCGGCATCGATCGTGACCGATGGCGGCGGGCGGCCCAGGCTCCCGCGGCCGTCGCCAGGGAGACCACCACATGCCGAGCTACCGCGCCCCCGTCGCCGACACGCTCTTCCTCCTCAACGACGTGTTCGGGATGGAGCGCCACGCCAACCTGCCGGGCTTCGCCGACGCGACCCCGGACGTGGTGGAGGCGATCCTCACGGAGGCGGGCAAGTTCGCCGAGGAGGTGCTGCAGCCGCTGAACCGGGTGGGCGACCGGGAGGGTTGCCGGCGCCACGACGACGGCCGGGTGACGACGCCCGCCGGCTTCAAGGCCGCCTACGACACCTACGCGGGCGCCGGCTGGACGGGGCTCGCGGCCGATCCGGACTTCGGCGGCCAGGGCCTGCCCTACACGCTGGCGGCGGCGGTGAGCGAGTTCGTCTCCTCGGCCAACATGGCGTTCGGCATGTACCCGGGCCTCACCCAGGGCGCCATCGCGGCCATCAGCCAGCATGGCACGGACGAGCAGAAGCGCGTCTACCTGCCGAAGATGATCGCCGGCACCTGGACCGGCACCATGAACCTGACCGAGCCGCACTGCGGCACCGACCTCGGGCTTCTGCGCACGAAGGCGGTGCCGAACGGCGACGGCTCCCATGCGATCACCGGGACGAAGATCTTCATCTCGGCCGGCGACCACGACCTCACCGACAACATCGTCCACCTGGTGCTCGCCCGCATCGAGGGCGCGCCGGAGGGCGTGAAGGGCATCTCGCTGTTCGTGGTGCCGAAGCGCATCCCGGACGCGAGCGGCGAGCCGGGCGCGGCGAACGCGGTCTTGTGCGGGTCGCTGGAAGAGAAGATGGGCATCCACGGCAACGCCACCTGCGTGATGAACTACGACGGGGCGACCGGCTGGCTGGTGGGCGAGGCGCACAAGGGCCTGAAGGCCATGTTCACCATGATGAACGAGGCCCGGCTCGGCGTCGGCATCCAGGGCCTCAGCCAGGGCGAGGTGGCCTACCAGAACGCGGTCGCCTATGCGAAGGACCGGATCCAGGGCCGCTCCCTCACTGGCGCGAAGGCGCCGGAGCGGGCGGCGGACCCGATCATCGTCCATCCGGACGTGCGCCGGACGCTGCTCACCATCCGGGCCATCAACGAGGCGGGCCGGGCGCTGGTGCTGCACACGGCGCTCATGTCCGACCTCGCCCACCGGTCCGCCGACCCGGCGGAGCGCCAGGCGGCGGACGACTATCTCGGCCTGATGACGCCGGTGGTGAAGGGCGTGCTCACCGACAAGGGCTTCGAGAGCGCCGTGATGGCCCAGCAGATGTTCGGCGGCCACGGCTACGTGGCCGAGTGGGGCATGGAGCAGTTCGTCCGCGATGCCCGCATCGCCATGATCTACGAGGGCGCCAACGGCATCCAGGCGCTGGACCTCGTCGGCCGCAAGCTGCCGAAGGACGGCGGCCGGGCGATCACGGCCTTCTTCAAGGAGTGCGCCGAACTGGTGGCGACCCATTCGGCCGACCCGGAGCTGGCACCGATCGCCAAGGGCCTCAAGGCCGGCATGGACGACCTGCAGAAGGCCACCATGTGGTTCATGATGAACGGCCTGAAGAACCCGGACAACGCGGGCGCCGGCTCCACCGACTACATGCACCTGATGGGGCTCGTGGCGATGGGCGCCATGTGGCTGCGGATGGCCGCGGCGGCGCAGGCCAAACTGGCGGCCGGCGAGGGCGACCCGGCCTACCTTGAGGCCAAGCGGGTGACCGCGCGCTTCTTCATGGAACGCCTGATGCCGGAGACGGGCGCGCACCTCGCCCGGATCTCGGCGGGCAGCGAGGCCGTGATGGCGCTGCCGGCGGAGGCGTTCTGAGGGGATGTTGAGAGTACACATGCCCGGCGGCGGAGGTTCACCCCTCACCCTGCCCTCTCCCTCAAGGGGAGAGGGTTCGCGTGGAGCATGGGGAGAGGGTGAGGATATCCCGGCCGGCCAGTTCCGACCTGAACCACCGACGGGCCCTCTCTCCCCTTGAGGGAGAGAGTGGGAGAGAGGGGTGTCGGCTCCGCCGCCAGCCACCCTGGCTCCCCCGCCCCGACCGAACAAGACGATGCCGCCCGAAGCGCGGCGCAGTGGAGGACGACCATGCCCGAAGCCTACATCTACGACCACGTCCGCACGCCGCGCGGGCGCGGCAAGGTGGACGGGTCGCTGCACGAGGTGTCGACCGTCCGGCTCGCCGCGACGGCGCTTCAGGCCCTGCGCGACCGGAACGGGCTCGACACCGGGCTCGTGGACGACGTGGTGCTCGGCTGCGTGGACCCGGTCGGGGAGGCGGGCGGGGACGTCGCCCGCGCGGCGGTGTTCGCGGCCGACTACGGCACCCACGTTCCTGGCATCCAGATCAACCGCTTCTGCGCCTCCGGGCTCGACGCGGTGAACTTCGGCGCGGGCCAGGTGATGTCCGGCCAGCACGACCTGGTGGTGGCCGGCGGCGTGGAATCCATGAGCCGGGTCGGCATCGGCTCGGCCGGCGGCGCCTGGCCGGTGGACCCGGCGGTGGCGCTGCCCGCCTACTTCATGCCCCAGGGCATCTCGGCCGACCTGATCGCCACCAAGTACGGCTTCTCCCGCGACGACGTGGACGCCTACGCGGTGGAGAGCCAGCGCCGGGCGGCGGCGAGCTGGGAGGCGGGCGCGTTCGCCCGCTCCGTGGTGCCGGTCAAGGACGTGAACGGGCTGACGATCCTCGCCCGCGACGAGCACATGCGGCCTTCGACCGACATGCAGAGCCTCGGTGCCCTGAAGCCCTCCTTCGCCATCATGGGCGAGATGGGCGGCTTCGACGCGGTGGCCGTGCAGGCCCATCCGGACGTGGAGCGCGTGGAGCACGTGCACCACGCCGGCAACTCCTCCGGCATCGTGGACGGGGCGGCGGCCGTGCTGGTCGGCTCGGAGGCGGCCGGGACGTCGGCGGGGCTGAAGCCGCGCGCGCGCATCCGCGCCTTCGCGAACATCGGCTCCGACCCGGCGCTGATGCTGACCGGCCCGGTGGACGTGACCGAGAAGGTGCTGAAGCGCGCCGGCATGACGGTGGCCGACATCGACCTGTTCGAGGTGAACGAGGCCTTCGCGGCCGTGGTGCTGCGCTATCTCCAGGCGTTCGACCTCGACCACGCCAAGGTGAACGTGGCCGGCGGCGCGATCGCCCTCGGCCACCCGCTCGGCGCGACGGGCGCGATGATCCTCGGCACGGTGCTGGACGAGCTGGAGCGGCGCGACCTCAACACGGCGCTGGTGACGCTCTGCATCGGCGCGGGCATGGGCACGGCGACGATCATCGAGCGGGTGTGAGGGGAGAAGGCGCGGGGGCCGTGGGAAGCGGACCGTGACGATGGAGGGTGGGGTGGTCGTGGGTGGCGGTGGTTGTGACGCGCTGCTCACTCGCACCCCCCTCGTCATGATCCGGTTCAGCCGGACCAGCCACGCATTCCACCGCGCCAACGATGCGTGGGTGGTCCGCCTGCGCGGACCATGACGATGGTGGCGGGGCTGATCGGGTGAGCCTTGCCGACAACAGGAATTCCGGCCGGTCGAGCCCTTCGGCTCCCGCGCCGCAGGGAGGAGAGAACGACCATGACGTACACCCATTTCACCACCGATCTCGACGGCGACGGCATCCTGACGGTCACCTGGGACAGCCCGGAGAAGTCCATGAACGTCTTCACCCTGGAGGTGATGGACGAACTCGGGCGGATCATCGAGAGCGTGATCGCCGACGAGGCGGTGAAGGGCGCGGTGGTGACCTCGGGCAAGGCCGGCAGCTTCTCCGGCGGCGCCGACCTGAAGATGCTGGAGGGGTTGCTCGCCGCCTACCACGGGGTGCGCGCCCGCGACCCGGAGGCGGCGGCGGCTGAGCTGCTCGACAAGGCCTCGCTGATGTCGCGCCTCTACCGGCGGCTGGAGACCGGCGGCAAGCCGTGGGTGGCGGCGATCAACGGCACCTGCATGGGGGGCGCGTTCGAGCTGGCGCTCGCCTGCCACGCCCGCGTCGTCGCCGAGGGCGACCATGTGAAGATGGGCCTGCCGGAGGTGAAGGTGGGCATCTTCCCGGGAGCCGGCGGCACCCAGCGGGTGATGCGCATGGCCGACGCGCAGGCGGGCCTGACCATGCTGCTCCAGGGCCAGACGCTGACGCCGAAGAAGGCGCTGGCCATGAAGCTCGTCGACAAGGTCGTCCCGCCGGACGGCCTCCTTGAAGCCGCCAAGGAGGCGATCCGCGTCGGGCTCGATCCGAAGAAGCCGTGGGACAAGGACGGCTTCAAGGTGCAGAAGCCCTATTCGCCCCAGGGATTCCAGTTCTGGCCGGCCGCCAACGCCATCTACCGGCGCGAGACGCACGACAACTACCCGGCCGCCCGCGCCATCCTGACCGTCTGCTTCGAGGGCCTGCAGCTGCCCATGGACCTGGCGCTCCGCGTGGAGGCCCGGCACTTCGCCCACGTGCTGACCACCCGGGAGGCGGCGGCCATGATCCGCTCCCTGTTCGTCTCCATGCAGGAGCTGAACAAGGGCGCCCGCCGGCCGGCGGGCGTGCTGAAATCGGAGCTGAAGCGCGTCGGCGTGATCGGGGCGGGCTTCATGGGCGCCGGCATCGCCTACGTGTCGGCGGCGGCGGGCCTCGACGTGGTGCTGATCGACCGCGACCAGGAGAGCGCCGACAAGGGCAAGGCCCATTCCGACAAGCTCATCTCCGACCGGATCAGGAAGGGCCGCGCGACGGCGGCGGAGAAGGACACGCTCCTCGCCCGCATCACGGCGAGCGCCGACTACGCCGCCCTCGCCGGCTGCGACCTCGTGGTCGAGGCGGTGTTCGAGGACCGGGGCGTGAAGACGGAGGCCATGGCGAAGGCGAAGGCCGCGATGCCGGAGGGGGCCGTGTTCGCCTCCAACACGTCCACGCTGCCGATCACGTCGCTCGCGCCGTCCTGGCACAAGGAGGAGGACTTCGTCGGCATCCACTTCTTCTCGCCGGTCGACAAGATGATGCTGGTGGAGGTGATCCGCGGCCGGAACACCGGCGACCGGGCGGTGGCGCTGGCGCTCGACTTCGTGAAGGCGATCAGGAAGACGCCGATCGTGGTCAACGACTCGCGCGGCTTCTACGCCAACCGCTGCGTCACCAACTACATGCTGGAAAGCCACCTGATGCTGACCGAGGGCGTGCCCCCGGCCATGGTGGAGACGGTGGCGCGCCTCGCCGGCATGCCGGTCGGCCCTCTGTCGCTCAACGACGAGGTGGCGGTGGACCTCGCCTGGAGGATCGTCCAGGCGGCCAAGACCGACCTCGGCGAGGCCGCCGTGCATCCGGCCCAGGAGAAGCTGCTCCACGGCATGGTGGTGGAGCGCGGTCGCCTCGGCCGCAAGAACGGCAAGGGCTTCTACGACTATCCGGAAGGCGGCAGGAAGACCCTCTGGAAGGGCATGGCCGAGATCGTCGGGCCGTCGAAGCCCGCCGAGGCCTTCGACGTGGAGGAGTTGAAGCACCGGCTGCTCGCCGTGCAGGCGCTGGAGGCGGCGCGCTGCGTGGAGGAGGGGGTGGTGACGGACGTGCGCGAGGCGGACGTCGGCTCCATCCTGGGCTTCGGCTTCGCGCCCTTCACCGGCGGCACGCTCTCCTGGATCGACGGCATGGGCGCCAAGGCCTTCGTGGCGCTGGTGGACGGCCTCGCGGCGAAGCACGGGCCGCGGTTCGCGGCGCCGGCGCTGCTGCGCGAGATGGCCGAGCGGGGCGAGACCTTCTACGGCCGGTTCGCGCCGGAGCGCGGCGAGAAGGCGGCCGCCTGACCGGACGGGCGCGCCCCGTCGGACAACGGCGCGCGCCGGATCGCCGGCTGAATTCGAAAGGTGGGGCGGGGGCTTGGCGGTTCGTCATGCTTCCGCCCTTCTGCCGTCCGAGGATGGCCCGGTTGCGGGTGGGCGCCTCGCCCCGAGGAGATCGGGCCGCGGCGGTCGCCCCGAGGAGATGCCCATGTCGTACCGCTTCCTCGCCACCCTTCCGATCGCCCTCCTCGTGGCGGCCGGACCCGCTCTCGCCCAGACCGCGCCGGCGGCGCCGGAGACGACCGTCGGCCCGTCCGAGCAGGGCTTCACCTTCGCGCCCGCCGACGGCGACCACCTGAAGATCGACCGGCGCACCGGCCGCGTCTCCGTCTGCGGCCAGCGCAACGGATCCTGGACCTGCACCCTGGTGCCGGACGACAGGGAGGCCCTGGAGGACGAGGTCGCGCGGCTCGAAGCCGACAAGCGCCGCCTGGAGGCGCGCGTCGCCGACCTGGAGCGGCAGGCCTCCGGCGCCGAGCCCCGAACGACCGAACCCTGGCTCGGACCGGAGGAGGAGCGCGAACTGGAGCGCTTCATGGAGTTCTCCGGCAAGGCGATGCGGCGCTTCTTCGGCCTCGTGGAGGAACTGAAGCGGGAGTATGAGGGGACGGACCGCATCTGACCGGGCTTCGTAGTGCTCCGGATCCGGATTTGCTGGATGTTCCCCCAGGCAATCGTCCAATATATGCGCCTGTCCTGCTTGATGCGGACATGACGGAGTCGTTACAGTTGACATCGACCAGAAGGCCACCGGTCGTCTAGACGAGCGAGCAGCGCCGAAGCCACGGGTCCGGCGCAGAGCTGCCCTGAGAGCGATACGAGTGGTCCGGTTCCGGCGCGACGACGCCAAGGGGGGACCCGTTCATGGAGAACGCTCGCTATCGCTTCCTGATCGCCGACGATCATCCGCTGTTCCGCGGCGCCCTGCGCCAAGCCCTCGAAGGCATGTTCGAGGGCGTGGTCATCCTGGAATCCGGCTCCGTGGACGAGATGTCCGCGGCGCTCGCCGAGGACGAGGACGTGGACCTGGTTCTCCTCGACCTCAACATGCCGGGCGTACGGGGCTTTTCCGGCCTCCTGTTCCTCAGGGCCCAGTTCCCGGCCGTGCCGGTGATGGTGGTGTCCGCCAACGAGGACCCGGTCGCCATCCGCCGCTGCATGGAGATCGGCGCCTCCGGCTTCATCCCGAAATCGCTGCCGATCGAGACGATCCGGGGCGCGATCGCCCGGGTCATCGAGGGCGGCGTCTGGACCCCGCCCGACGTGGACATCGGCAGCCGGGACGAGAACTCCGACCTCACCGCCCGGCTGGCGTCGCTGACGCCCCAGCAGGTGCGCGTGCTGATGATGCTGTCGGAAGGCCTCCTCAACAAGCAGATCGCCTACGAGCTCTCGGTCTCGGAAGCGACCGTGAAGGCCCACGTGTCGGCCATCCTGCAGAAGCTCGGCGTGGAAAGCCGCACCCAGGCGGTGATCGCCGCCTCGCGGATCGAGCAGGGCCAGTGGCAGGCGCTGACCGCGACCGCGTGAGAGGCGCCGGCCGGCGGGGTGGGCGTCCGCGCATCGGTCGATCATGCCGGCGCGGGCGGCTCACTCGGCGGCGGCGGCGCGGCTGGCCTGGTGCTGGGCGAGGAGGGCGCGCAGGGCGGCGGGCTTCAGCGGCTTGAAGAGGACCGTGATGTCCTTGCCGGCGGCCTCGGCCTTGAGGCCCGGCGAGCGGTTGGCCGTGATCAGGATGGCCGGGATGGCCTCCCCGAAGCGCCAGCGCAGGCGCACCACGGCCTCCACGCCGGTGCCCTCGTCCAGATGGTAGTCGACGAGAAGGATGTCCGGCGGCGCCTTCTCGTCCTTCAGCGCCTGGGCGGCCTCCTTCGGGCCGGGCGCGCAGGTGACCCGGCAGCCCCAGCCGGTGAGGAGCGCCTGCATGCCGTCGAGGATCCGCGGCTCGTTGTCGATGCAGACCACGTGGAGGTCCGCGAGGTCGGCGAGCGGCGCGCGCGGCTGCTCCTCGGCGCGGACCGCCGGCACCACGGCCGGCGCCTGGGGCACCTCCACGGCGAAGCGCGAGCCCAGCCCCGGCGCGGACGTCACCGACACCGGATGGTCGAGCACCTTCCCGATGCGCTCCACGATGGAGAGGCCGAGGCCGAGCCCGCGCGCCACCTTGGCGCCCTGCTCCAGGCGGCGGAACTCCTCGAAGATCGTGGCCTGCTTGCCGGCCGGGATGCCGATGCCGGTGTCGTGGACGGTGATCATCAGCCGCCCGTCCCGCCGCCGGCAGCCGACGAGCACCCGGCCGGTCTGGGTATATTTGATGGCGTTGGAGATGAGGTTCTGCAGCAGCCGGCGCAGCAGCCGCCGGTCCGACCGGACCGTGGCGGTGGACATCACGACCCGGAAATCGAGGCCCTTGTCGCGGGCGAGCGGCTCGAACTCCATCTTCAGCGGCTTCAGGATCTCGTCGATCCGGAACAGGCCCACCTCCGGCCTGAGGGCCCCGGTGTCGAGCCGGGAGATGTCGAGGACGGCGCCGAGGATCTCCTCCACGCTCTCCAGGGAGGCGTCCACCGCCGCCACCATCTCGGCCGAGGGCGTGCCGGCGGACCGTTCGACGAGCGTGGTCGTGTAGAGGCGCGCCGCGTTCAGCGGCTGCAGGATGTCGTGGCTCGCCGCGGCGAGGAAGCGGGTCTTGCCGATGTTGGCCTCGTCAGCGGCCGCCTTGGCCCGGGCGAGGGCGTCGTTGGCGTCGAGGAGCGCCTCGGTGCGCTCCTTCACGCGCCGCTCCAGGCTCTCGTTGGCGCGCGCGAGCGCCCGCTCGCCCTCCACCCGGTCGGTGATGTCGGTCGCCGTCAGCACGATGCCGCCGTCGGGCATGGACGACGAGCGGATCTCCAGCACGGTGCCGGACGGCTGCAGCGTCTCCTGCACGGTGGCCATGCGGCGCACGTACTTGTCCAGCCGGTCGTCCACGATCGCCTGGGGCGCGCCGGGGCCGAACAGGCCGCGCTCGGCGTTGTAGCGCAGGATGTCCACGAGGGCGGTGCCCACCTGGCCGAACTCCGCCGGCAGGTCCAGGAGGTCGCGGAAACGCCGGTTCCAGCAGATGAGCCGGAGATCCTGGTCGAACACGCCGATGCCCTGGGCCACCTGGTCGAGGGCGGTCTGCATCAGGTCGCGGGAATACTGGATCGCTTCCGAGGCGTCGTCGAGCAGCTTCATGGCCGCCTTGGTGGACGGGTCGCGGCGCTTCAGGAGGAGCGAGAGCACCAGCCGCGCCGAGGCGGCCCCGATGGCGCTCGCCAGAAGCTGCTCGGCGAAGCGGACGAGGTCGATGCTGGCGGGCTTCAGGGGCTCTAGGGTGGTCATGGTCTCCCGCGCGTAGCGGGCGAAGGACCGCTGCGCCCGTTCCTCCCCGATGTAGCGGGCGACGGTGGTGCGCAGGTCGTCCACCGTGACGGCGGTGCGCCAGAGCCGGTAGGACGGCGCCGGCGAGAACTGGGCCGGCACGAAGATGGACGCCTGCAGCCGCTCGATCGGTGCCGGTTCGCGGGTCAGCGACACGAACACCACCGTCAGCATGTTGACGGTGAGGCTCCAGAACACCCCGTGGGTGAAGGGCTCGAAGGCGATGTTGAAGAGGGCCTGCGGGCGCAGGACCTCCAGCCCGAACAGGCCGGTGGCGAGAAGGTCGCGGGAGACGAGGCCGGCGTCGGCGAGCGCCGGGATGAGCAGGGTGTAGACCCAGAGCGCGAAGCCGGCCGCCATGCCGGCGATGGCGCCGCGCGCGCTCGCCCGCCGCCAGACGAGGCCGAACAGGAAGGCCGGAGCGAGCTGCGCGATGGCGGCGAAGGACAGAAAGCCGATGGAGGCGAGGGCGGCCGTGTTGCCGGCGACCCGGTAGTAGGCGTAGCCCGCCATCATGACCGCCAGGATGGCGACCCGGCGCACGAGGAGCAGCACCCGCCCCATGTCGGCGCGCGTCAGCGCCTCCTCGGGCCGCTGGCGGAGCAGGAACGGGATCACCAGGTCGTTGGAGATCATGATGGAGAGCGCCACGCAGGCGACGATCACCATGGCGGTCGCGGCCGAAAGGCCGCCGATGAAGGCCACGAGGGTGATGAAGCCGTTGCCCGCGTGCATCGGCAGGGAGAGCACGTAGAGGTCGCCGTTGACCGACGGCCCGAAGGCGATGAGGCCGGCGAGCGCGATCGGCACCACGAAGAGGTTGATCACCACCAGGTAGAGCGGAAACATCCACGTGGCGCGCCGGAGCTCCGCCGGCGCGTTGTGCTCGACCACCGTCACGTGGAACATGCGCGGCAGGAGCAGGATGGCGCAGAGCGACAGGAGCGTCTGGGCGATCAGGCTGCCGCCGTTCATGTCGGAGCGGAACGGCGCAGCGACGCCGGCCGCCTCGGCGGCGGCCCAGAGGTCCGCCGGCCCGTCGTGCAGGTGATAGGTCACGTAGGCGCCGACCAGGATCATGCAGACGAGCTTGACGGCGCTCTCCGCCGCCACCGCCAGCATCAGCCCCTCCTGGTGCTCGGTGGCGTCGATGTGCCTCGTGCCGAACAGGATCGCGAAGGCCGCCATGAAGAGCGCGACCAGGAGCGACAGGTCGCCGAACACCGGCAGGGCTTCGAGACTGGCGGCGTTCTCCTGCATGATCAGCGCCGACACGGAACTCGACACCGCCTTCAGCTGCAGGGCGATGTACGGCACCGTGGCGACAACCGCGATCAGCGCCACCGTGGCGGCCACCGCCTGGCTCTTGCCGTAGCGGGCGCCGAGGAAGTCCGCGATGGAGGTGATGCGCTCGGCCTTGGCGAGCTGGATCACGCGCCGCAGGAGCGGATAGCCGAGGGCGAAGACCACGATGGGGCCGATGTAGATGGTGAGGAAGTCGAAGCCCCGGTGGGCCGCGAGGCCGACCGCGCCGAAGAAGGTCCAGGACGTGCAGTAGACCCCGAGCGACAGGGCGTAGATGGTCGGCCGCCCGCGCCCGGACTTCAGGCGCCGCTGCCGCCGGTCGCCGAGGCTCGCCACCAGGAACAGGAGCCCGATGTAGGCGAGCGCGACGACGATGATCACCCAACCCTGGAGCATGACGCCCACCATCCTCCCGCAAGGTCCCGCGGGGGCGCGCGAAACCCTTTGTTTTGCAGGATCGGAGCACGACCGGGCGGCCCTGTCCATGCGCAGCAAGACGGATCGGGAGAATGCGGTCGAGACAGGTCGGGCCGACGAGGTGCGGCCACGCGCGGCGGCGGCTGTGCGCGTGGTTCATCTCGTGGGAGGCGCAACGCCGTTCCGCATCGGCCAGGATGCAGCGCCCGTTCGTCGGCCGGCCCTGCCGTGGGGTCCCAGGGGGCCGCGCCGCCATGGCGACGGGAACACAGGGCGGAGAAAACATAGGACTCTTTACATCAATAACGTTGCGCGCGTCGCGGCGTGCGGCAGTCTGGGCGGACCGCGCGCCGGCATCGGGCCGGCGGCGCCGGGCATGTGGAGAGCATGACGAATGTTGAAGGAATTCCGCGAGTTCGCCCTTAAGGGCAACATGGTGGACCTCGCCATCGGCGTGATCATCGGGGGCGCCTTCGGTGGGCTCGTCAACTCGATCGTAGCCGACCTACTGATGCCGGTGATCGGCGTCATCACCGGCGGCATCGACTTCACGAACCTCTACGTGCAGCTCGCCGGAGCGCAGGTCGACAGCGATCTCGCCGCCGCCCGCAAGGCCGGCGCCACCATCGCCTACGGCAACTTCATCACGCTCCTGATCAACTTCGTCATCATCGCCTTCGTGCTCTTCCTGGTCGTGAAGCTGATGAACCGGCTGAAGCGCCGGCAGGAAGCCGCGCCGGCGGTGGTGGAGACGCCGCAGGACGTCCAGCTCCTGATGGAGATCCGGGACCTCCTGGCGCGCCGGCCCTGACCGTCGGGCCACCCCGTGGAAACAAGGGTTTGGCCCTTTGCTCGGTCGGCGGACCCGGCTATCAAGGCGGGGCCTTGACGTCGAACCCCAGGACACCCCCGACCATGACGCTCGATTCCCGCTGGCGCGATGCCCTGACCCGCGAAGCGCTGGACGCGCCGCCGAGCGGCATCGTGGAGGTGATGGTGCACGGGTTCAACAAGCCCGGCATCGTGCCGCTCTGGGCCGGGGAGGGCGACCTGCCGACCCCGCCCTTCATATCCGAGGCGGCGACCCGGTCGCTGGCGGCCGGCGAGACCTTCTACACCATGCAGACCGGCATCCCGGAGCTGCGCGCGGCGCTCGCCGCCTATTCGGACCGGGTCCACGGCGGCCTCTTCGGCAGGCCGTTCTCGCCGGAGCGCTTCATCGTGACGAACGGCGGCATGCACGCCATCCAGCTGGCGCTCGCCGCCTTCGCGGGACCGGGCGACGAGGTGCTGATCCCGACGCCCGCCTGGCCGAACTTCGACGGCGCCACCCGGGTGCGCGGCGCAACGCCGGTGGAGGTGCCGATGACGCTCGGCAACTCCGGCTGGGTACTCGACGTCGATCGGCTGGCGGCGGCGGTGACCCCGCGCACGAAGGTGCTGTTCGTCAACTCCCCGTCGAACCCCACCGGCTGGACCGCCGACCGGGAGACCTTGAAGGCCCTCCTCGACCTTTCCCGCCGGCACGGCTTCTGGATCGTCGCCGACGAGATCTACGGCCGCTTCCACTTCAAGGACGGCGGCGGCGTGGCGCCGTCCTTCCACGACATCATCGAGGAGGACGACCGGGTGGTGTTCGTCAACACCTTCTCCAAAAACTGGGGCATGACCGGCTGGCGGATCGGCTGGCTGGAGGTGCCGCCGGCGCTGGTCGGCACCTTCGTGAACCTGATCCAGTATTCCTCCTCCGGCACGGCGGTGTTCATGCAGCGCGCCGGCATCGCGGCGCTCGAGCACGGCGAGAGCTTCGTCGCGCACCAGGTGGCGCGCGTCGCCAAGGGAATCGGCATCGTGTCGGACGCGCTCGCGTCCACTAGCCGCGTGCGCTTCGCCCGTCCGGACGGGGCCTTCTACATCTTCTTCGCCATCGACGGCGAGCCGGACACCCGCCGGCTCGGGCTGCGCCTCGTCGACGAGGCGAACGTCGGGATCGCGCCCGGAACCGCCTTCGGCGGCGCCGGCGCGGGCTTCATGCGGATCTGCGTCGCCCGCGGCGAGGAGCGTCTGCGCACCGCGTCGGACCGCCTGAAGCACTGGTTGGAGACCACGAAACAGATGATATGATCTGCCGAAGACCGCATGCCTGACGCGACGAGGTTCGACCGCTCTTGACCGATTCCGGCGCCTTCCAGACCGAGACCGATGCCCGGCCCGACCGTTCTCCCGTCTCGGAGGCCCGGTTCGCCAGCGTGCTCGACACGGCGGCCGACGGCATCGTGGTGATCGACGAGCGGGGCGTGATCCTGGCCTTCAACAAAAGCTGCGAGCGGCTGTTCGGCTACACGGCCGAGGAGGCGATCGGCCAGAACGTCAAGATCATCATGCCGCCGAGCTACGCGGTGGAGCACGACCGCTACATCTCGCACTACCGCCGGACGGGCGAGCGGCGGATCATCGGCATCGGCCGGGAAGTGGCCGGCATGCACCGGGACGGCACCATCTTCCCGGTGGAACTCTCCGTCGGCGAGGCCCCGACCACCGAGGGCCGCCAGTTCATCGGCATCCTGCGCGACCTCCGGTCGCGCAAGCAGACCGAGCAGCGCCTGTCCCAGCTGCAGGCGCAGATCATGCACATGACCCGTCTCTCCGCCATGGACGAGATGGGCGCCGCCATGGCGCACGAGCTGAACCAGCCGCTGACCGCCCTGATGCTCTACCTGCAGGCGATCATCCGCCAGACCCGGGCCGACAGCGGCAAGCCCCTGAAGCCCGACCAGATCCGCGCCATCATGGAAAAGGCCCTGATGGAGGCCGAGCGGGCCGGCGGCATCATCCAGCGCATGCGCCAGATGGTGGAGAAGCGCGACCCGGAGCGCAGCCGCATCAACCTCGTGGACGTGGTGGACGAGGCGGTGGACCTGACCGCCTTCGTGGCCCAGGGCTCCACGGTCACCATCCGGCGGCTGTTCCCGCACGAGCCGGTGGCGGTGGACGCGGACCCGATCCAGATCCAGCAGATCGTGCTCAACCTGTTGCGCAACGCCGTGGAAGTGGCCCGGGACAGCCGCGACAAGTGGGTGGAGGTGCGCGTCGGCCGCACCGAGACCGAAGCGTTCGTCTCGGTGGAGGACAGCGGCCCGGGCATCGCGCCGGACGCGGCGGCGACCCTGTTCCGCACCTTCTCGACCACCAAGAAGAGCGGCATGGGCCTCGGCCTCGCCATCTCCCGCTCGATCGCCCAGAACCACGGGGGCGACCTCGGCGTCGCCGCCGGCGGCGAGGGCAAGGGGGCGGTGTTCACGCTGACGCTGCCGATGGGCGAACGCAACGACGGGACGACGGAACAAGGGGACGGCTGACAATGGGCGACACGACCACGGATTCCATCTTCATCGTGGACGACGACGCGTCGATCCGCGACGCCCTCACGGTCGTGTTCGATCTGGAAGGCTTCCAGGCGCGCTCGTTCGAGAACGGCGACGACTTCCTGGAGGCGGTGCGCGGCGAGACGCCGGCCTGCGTGCTCCTCGACGTGCACATGCCCGGCCGGTCGGGCCTCGACGTCCTGAAGGCGCTCGACGTGAATTCCTTCCCGGCGCCGGTGTTCGTCATCTCCGGCCAGGGCGACATCCCGATGGCGGTGAGCGCCATCAAGCTCGGCGCCATCGACTTCATCGAGAAGCCGTTCGACGCCGACACGGTGGTGACGCGGGTGCGCGACGCCATCGCGGCCGCCGCCGCCCGGGCTGGGAAACCCGCCAACCATCCGCACTTTCCCGGATCGGACCTTCTCACCCCGCGCGAGCAGGACGTCCTGAAGGAGATCACCGCGGGCGCCTCCAACAAGGAGGCCGGGCGCCGGCTCGGCATCTCGCCGCGCACCATCGAGGTGCACCGCGCCCGCATCATGGAAAAGCTCGGCGCCCGCAACGCCGCCGACCTGGTGCGCATCGTGCTGACTGCGAATACGGGCGAAAACGGATAATAATCGCGACCCGAAAGGCGCATTGTGTCCCGTGCGAGCCCTCCCGCCGGAGGGCGGCGTTGCGGAGCGGACCCTTGGCCTTTCTGATCGTGGAAGATGACGCGGCTGTCGCCGACGCCCTGAGAGGCCTGCTCTCGGCCGCGGGGTTCGAGGTGCGCGCCTTCTCGTCCGGCGAGGCCTTCCTGCTCGCCGGCCCGCCGTCGGGCGCCGACACGGTGGTGATCGACCTCGGCCTGCCGGGTGTGAGCGGCGCCACGCTGATCCAGTGGCTGGGCGCGCTCGCCGATCCGCCCCGCGTGGTGGTGATCTCGGGCAAGTCGTCCCGCCTGATCGAGCGGGAGATCGCCGGCCTCAGCCCCGTGCAGGTGCTGCGCAAGCCGCCCGCCGCCGACTGGTTCGAGGCGATCGCCGGCTGACCGCGGCCGTCGGCGGTTCACGCCCGACCTGGCGCGGCCCTGGATCCCGCCGCCCGCACCCTGCCCCGCCGTTCCTGGAAGCGCTGCCTCGGCCGTTGTGAAAAGAGGCCTTCGGGCAAGTGCTTACGTAGCGCGGCTTACGTATGCGACCGAATTTTTTACGGGCGATCCACGGGTTAACCTCCGGTCCAGAGTGAAGCTTGCGGTGCGAGGCGGTCGGACGGACCAAGACGCACCGGATCCGGCGGCGGCGTCAGCCGCCCCGGGTGGCGGCCCGCATATCCCGTGGACGGACGGGGCGGACGGTCCGGCTTTCCTCTCGACGCGGGCCGCTTCCGCGGCCCCGAGGAGGGATCATGTTTCTCGATGTCAAGATGAACGCCGAGGCCGCGCGGGCCGAGGTCGCGGACGTGCCGCGCCAGCCCGGCACCGGCCGCTACGCGGGCACCCGTCGGCGCACCCTGCCGGCCGACACCGCCTGGGCCGAGTTCCTGGCGAGCGCCCGCACCCGGGTCGAGACCCGGGACGCCCACGACATCCTCTTCCACGAGGACGACCCGGCCGAGCACATCTACGAGGTCGTCTCCGGCCAGGTGATGCTCTACCGGCTCCTCGCCGACGGCCGCCGCCAGGTGGTGGACATCGTCTCCGCCGGCGACCTGATCGGCCTCTCCATGACCGGCCTCTACGACTGCTCCGCCGAGACGCTGACCGGCTCGGACGTGCGCGTCCTGGAGCGCCGCGACGTGGAGCGGTCCCGCGACCTGCAGACCCATGTGAACCGCTGCCTGATGACGCGGATCGAGTCGCTGCATTCCCATGCGGTGCTCCTCGGCCGCAAGTCCGCCCAGGAGCGGGTGGCGAGCTTCCTGATGCGCTTCGTGCCGAAGCGCGGCGTGGTCGGCTGCGTCGGCCCGGCGGTCGGCGGCGACGAGCAGACGGTGGTTCTGCGCATGACCCGCCAGGAGATCGCGGATTATCTCGGCCTCACGATCGAGACGGTCAGCCGCGTCCTCTCCGACATGAAGCGCCGCGGCGTCATCTCGATCGAGAAGAACGACCGCATCCGCATGGCGAGCGTCTGCCGGGTCTGCAAGCTCACCGGCATCCACTGATCGGGCATCCGCCGATCGACCGCGTGTCCCGGGTCCGCGTCCTCCTCCCGCGCCGACCCGCCGCCTCCACGGAGAGGCCCCCTGGCGCTCCGCCCTGCCTTCCCGAAGGCATGGCCGGAGCGCTTTCTTTTCAATGCGGCCGTTCTCGCGACCGTCCGGCTGCGGATCCGGTGCGGACCGGCCGAGCGCTTTGATCGGCTGTCCGTTCAGACCGCCACGGAGTGACGCCCGCCCGTGCCGAGGTAGGCGTCGAAGGCGCTCGCCACGAGCCGGGCGATCTCCGTCGGCTGCCGCTCGATCCGAACCGTCCAGCCGTCCACCGCCACCCAGCCCGCCTCCACGAGCGGCGCCAGCCGGTCGAGCCCTTCGGAAAAGGTCGCCGGATCGGCCCCGTGGCGCGCGGCGGCGGCGGACAGATCCACCGTGAACACGGAGAGCAGCGCCTCGATCACCTCGCCGCGCATCAGGTCCTCGCCTTCGAACGCCTTGCCGCGCACGGTGGCGAGCTGGCCGGCCTCGATCGCCCGGCGCCAGCCGGCCGTGTCGGGGGCGTTCTGGGCGAAGCCCTCGGGCGTCCGCCCGATCGAGGACGCGCCGAAGCCGATCAGCGTGGCGGCCGCATCGGTCGTATAGCCCTGGAAATTGCGCCGGAGCGTGCCGGCGTCCCGCGCCGCCGTCAGCGGGTCGTCCGGGCGGGCGAAGTGGTCGATGCCGATCGGCTCGTAGCCGAAGGCGTCGATGGTCTCCCGAGCGACGCGGGCGAGTTCGATGCGGGCGTCCGCGTCCGGCAGGCTCGCCTCGTCGATGAGGCTCTGGTTCGGCTTGAACCAGGGCACGTGCGCATAGCCGAACAGCGCGATCCGGCTCGGCGCGAGGCCGGCGGCGTTCATGGCCGTATGGCGGATCGTCTCGCGGGTCTGGCCGGGCAGGCCGTACATGAGGTCGAAGTTCACGTCGTGGATGCCGGCGATCCGGAGCGCCGCCAGCGCCGCCTCCACCACCTCCAGCGGCTGGATCCGGCCGATCGCCGCCTGGACGCCGGGGTCGAGGTCCTGGACGCCGAGGCTCGCCCGGGTGACGCCGGCCGCCATCAGGCGGCGCGCGTCCATCCGGGTCACGTGGCGCGGGTCGAGCTCGATCGCGTGCTCCACGTCGTCGCGGATGCGGAAGCGGCGGTGCAGATCCTCCACGATCGCTTCGAAGGCGGCCGGCGGCAGGAGGTTCGGCGTGCCGCCGCCCCAGTGGATGTGCGACACCTCCACCGGCCCGGTGAGCTCCGCCACGAGGGCGATCTCCCGGCGCAGCGTCTCCGCATAGGCGAGGATCGGCCCGTCCTTCAGCGACGCCTTCGTGGTGCAGCCGCAATAGTGGCAGATGGAGCGGCAGAAGGGCACGTGAAGGTAGAGCGAGACTGCATCGGCCCGGCGGCCGGCGCGCATCAGCCATGCGGCATGGACTCCCGCGTCCACCCGCGTTGAGAAGTGGGGCGCCGTCGGATACGAGGTGTACCGGGGCACGGTGCGGCGGGCGAGCTCGGAGAGCGAGACGGACGAGATGACAGGTGCGTTCATGGGGACGAAGGTCGCCGGTTTCGACGCCGGGCGCCTTGACGAAGGTCAAACCCGTGGCGAACGCGGCCCCGGTCCCTTCATCCGATCGGCCAGCCCCGAACCCCGCCCCGAACCTCGCCACGGATCCTGCCGCCGATGACCGCGCGGTCGCCCATGCCCCCTCGCGCCCTCGGCGCCCTCGCGCTGGTGTTCGCCATCGGGGCCGCCGGCGGCGCGGCCTTCGCGGCGCTCGGCCTGCCGGCCGCCTGGCTTTCGGGCGCCATGGTGGCCACCGGCGTCGCGGCGCTCCTCGGGCTCGACGCCAAGGTGCCGGCCCGCCTGCGCGACCTCGTCTACATGGTGCTCGGCGTCTCCATGGGGGCGGGCGTCACGCCCGACATCCTGAACCGGATGGGCAGCTGGCCGATCAGCCTCGTCGGCCTCGTCGGCACGGTCGCGGCGGTGACGCTGGCGACCTACGGCTTCCTGCGCAAGGTCGCCGGCTGGGACCCGGCCACCGCCTATTTCGGCTCCATCCCGGGCGCGCTCTCCATGACGCTCGCCACCGCGGAGGTGAGCAAGGCCGACATGCGCAAGGTGGCGCTGTCCCAGTCCATGCGGCTCTTCATGCTGGTGGCGGTCCTGCCCGGGCTCGTCACCTCCTTCGAGGCGCCGGTCGGCGCGTCGTCGGCCGGCGCCGTGGTCACTGGCCTGGTGCCGCTCGTCCTCCTCGCCGTCGCGGGCGCGGTGGGCTCCGTTCTGGCGACCCTGGCCCGGATGCCGGCCGGGGTGCTGATCGGGGCCTTCGTGGCGAGCAGCCTCCTGCACGGGGTCGGCCTCGTGGAGGGACAGCTGCCGGCCGCGATCCAGCTGCCGGCCTTCGTGGCGCTTGGCGCCTTTCTGGGCCTGCGCTTCGCCGGCACGTCCCTCCGCCTCGTGATCGGCACCATCGTGACCGGCGTCGGCGCCTTCGCGGTGGCCTTCGCGGCCTCCCTCGCCGGGGCGGTGATCGTCGCCGAGCTCGCCGATATCGGGCTCGGCCAGGTGCTGGTCGCCTTCGCGCCCGGCGGTCTGGAGGCGATGGTCATCCTGGCCTTCGTGCTCGGCGTGGACCCGGCCTTCGTGGCCGCCCACCACCTCGCCCGGTTCGTCGGCATGACCATCGTGGTGCCCCTGTTCGCCCGCTTCGTGCTCGGCCCCGACTGGGACCAGACGACCGCCCGGAGCGTGGGCGGTCGGCGGACGTGATCGCCGGCGGACCGGAGCCTCGAGCCCGTTGCCACGGCGCCAGCGGGCCTAGAGGGTCGGCAGGATGCGCTCGAGGGCGTTGAAGCTCGCCGCCATGCCGTCCGCCATGGGCGTCGCCGCCGCGCCGTCCCTGGCGGCGGCGGACGAGTAGCGGATCCCGTAGCGGAGCGTGGTCCGGCCGTCGCCGTGGTCGTCAAACGTGGTAACCACCTCCGTCTCGCCGCCGGTCCAGTCCTCGTCGAAGAGTTCCGTGTGGACGGTCCGGCGGGGCCGCTCGATCTCCAGATACGCGCCGCCCATTCCAACCTCCCGGCCATCCGGCGCGCGCCAGACATAGCGGAACCGGCCGCCGGGCCGAAGATCCACGTCGCAGACGGCGAGCGTCCACTCCGGAGGGCCGGTCAGCCACCGCTTCAGGATGTCCGGCCGCGCGCAGGCGTCGAACAGGGTCTCCGGCGACGCCCGGAAGGTCCGGGCGATGTGGAGCTCGCGCTCGCCCACGGGCTCCATAATCATGGCGTCGCGGCGTGTGTCCTCGGTGGTCATCTCATCCTCCTCCTGCCTGGCTGAAAGGCCGGCCTTACGACGGTCGGTTCGGCCGCCCTGCCGCCGGAGGACGGCCGGCCCCCGCCCGAGCCGACATCCGGCCGAAGAAACCGAGCGGTGCCATCCGCATGAATGCGGAAGCGGACGGCGGCGGGCCGGCAAAGCCGCCCGCTTTCAACCGCTCGCGGCCGCGGCGTTGATCTGAGTCAAGGCCGCTTCCGTTCGCCCTCCCTAGGGTCGCACCTGATCAACCGGGTCCCTTTCCCGGTGTGCTCGTTCGTTTCGACCGTCAACTAGGGGCGACAATCATGACAGCGCAGAGGTCCACGCCTCTCATGTCGCTCGAGGAAGGCGCCTACGTCGCCTTCCTGGGGCTTCTTTCCTTCGTCTGCCTGCTGATCGCCGGCAAGGCCGTGGACCCGGTGATGGGCTTTCACGCCTTCCTCGGCGCGGTCTTCTCGGCCGGCGGCGTCTTCCTCATCGTCAAGAGCCATCTCGACGATCAGGGCGAGGTCGCCCCGCAGGAGATCGACGGCAAGCCGAACTACAACTTCGGCCCGGTGAAGTTCGGCACCATCGCGGCGCTCGTCTGGGGCATCGCGGGCTTCCTGGTCGGCGTCATCATCGCCACCCAGCTCGCCTATCCGGCGCTGAACCTCGACCTGCCGTGGACCACCTTCGGCCGGCTGCGCCCGCTGCACACCTCCGCGGTGATCTTCGCCTTCGGCGGCAACGTGCTCCTCGCCACGTCCTTCTACGTGGTGCAGCGCACCTGCCGGGCGCGCATGCCGGGCAAGGTCACCCCCTGGTTCATCATCCTCGGCTACAACGCCTTCATCGTCATCGCCGGTACGGGCTACCTGTTCGGCGCGACCCAGGGCAAGGAATACGCCGAGCCGGAGTGGTATGCCGACCTGTGGCTCACGATCGTGTGGGTGGTCTACCTGTTCGCCTTCCTGGCCACGCTGTGGAAGCGCAAGGAGCCGCACATCTACGTGGCGAACTGGTTCTACCTCGCCTTCATCGTGACGATCGCGATGCTCCACCTCGTCAACAACGCCACCATCCCGGTGTCGGTGTTCGGCATCAAGTCCTACATCGTCTGGTCCGGCGTCCAGGACGCCATGGTCCAGTGGTGGTACGGCCACAACGCGGTAGGCTTCTTCCTGACCGCCGGCTTCCTGGCCATCATGTACTACTTCGTGCCGAAGCAGGCCGGCCGGCCGGTCTATTCCTACCGGCTGTCGATCGTGCACTTCTGGGCGCTGATCTTCCTCTACATCTGGGCCGGTCCGCACCACCTGCACTACACGGCCTTGCCGGAGTGGGCCTCCACCCTCGGCATGACCTTCTCGATCATCCTGTGGATGCCCTCCTGGGGCGGCATGATCAACGGCCTGATGACGCTCTCGGGCGCCTGGGACAAGCTCCGGACCGACCCGGTGCTGCGCATGATGGTGGTGTCCATCGCCTTCTACGGCATGTCCACCTTCGAGGGCCCGCTGATGTCCGTGAAGGCGGTGAACAGCCTCAGCCACTACACCGACTGGACCATCGGCCACGTGCATTCCGGCGCGCTCGGCTGGGTCGCCTACATCTCCTTCGGGGCCATCTACTGCCTCGTGCCGTGGCTGTGGAACCGCAAGCAGCTCTACTCCCTGAAGCTCGTCGACTGGCACTTCTGGGTCTCCACCCTCGGCATCGTCCTCTACATCTCGGCGATGTGGGTGGCGGGCATCATGCAGGGCCTGATGTGGCGCGCCTACACCGAGCTCGGCTTCCTCCAGTACTCGTTCATCGAGACCGTGGAGGCGATGCATCCCTACTACCTCATCCGGGCTCTCGGCGGCGTCCTGTTCCTCTTGGGATCGCTGGTCATGGCCTACAACATCTACATGACCATCCGCTTCGGCGAGGCTGAAGAAGCCGCCGCCGGCCGTGTG
Organism: Chthonobacter rhizosphaerae; assembly: GCF_013839525.1. Taxonomy (GTDB): domain Bacteria; phylum Pseudomonadota; class Alphaproteobacteria; order Rhizobiales; family Pleomorphomonadaceae; genus Chthonobacter; species Chthonobacter rhizosphaerae. The sequence goes on along the minus strand of NZ_JACDIS010000004.1, from coordinate 273,591 downwards.
GCCCTGGCTCCGGCCGAGTGACGGAGGCGAGAGACATGTCCCTCTTCGACAAGCACGCGATCTTCGAGAAGAATTCGATCCTCCTCACCGTCGGCATCCTGGTGGTGGTGGCCATCGGCGGCCTGGTGGAGATCGTCCCGCTCTTCTACCTGAAGAGCACCATCGAGACGGTGGAGGGCATCCGGCCCTACACCCCCCTGGAACTGGCCGGCCGCAACATCTACGTCCGCGAAGGCTGCTACCTCTGCCACAGCCAGATGGTGCGCCCGATGCGCGACGAGATCGAGCGCTACGGCCACTTCTCCCTGGCGGCGGAGAGCCAGTACGACAAGCCGTTCCAGTGGGGCTCCAAGCGCACCGGTCCGGACCTCGCCCGCGTCGGCGGCAAGTATTCCGACGAGTGGCACGTGGCGCACCTCATCGACCCGCGCCAGGTGGTGCCGGCCTCCATCATGCCGGGCTATCCCTTCCTGACCAGCGAGCTGAAGGCCGACCGCATCGCGGACGACCTGAAGGTCCTGCAGATCGAGGGCGTGCCCTACACGACGGAGCACGTGGAGAACGCCCGCCTGGACCTGCACGCCCAGCTGAACCCGGACGGCGACGTGGAGGCCTTCCTGGCCCGCTATCCGAAGGCGGTCGTGCGCGACTTCGACGGCGACCCGTCGAAGGTCACCGAGATGGACGCGCTGGTCGCCTATCTCCAGCACCTCGGCACGTTCGTGGACTTCAAGGTCTACGACGACAAAGCCAACCTGCGCTGAGGAGATCCCGCGATGTCCATTCCCTACGAAACCATCGCCGCGGTCGCCCAGCAGGGCGGGCTCGTCTACTTCGTCCTTCTCTTCCTCGCCGTCCTCGTCTACGCGCTCCGGCCCCGCAACAAGGCCAGCTTCGACCAGGCCGCGCACATCCCGCTCCGGGAGGATTGAGCCATGGCTCACCATGAAGTCGATCACGTCTCCGGAGTGACCACCACCGGTCACGAGTGGGACGGCATCAAGGAACTGAACAATCCGCTGCCGCGCTGGTGGCTCTACGTCTTCTACGCCACGATCGTGTGGTCCTTCGGCTACTTCCTGGTCTACCCGTCCTGGCCGACGCTGACCGGCTACACCAAGGGCCTCCTCGGCTATTCGCAGCGCGAGGCGGCGCTGACCGCGGTGGCCGAAGGCGCCGCGGCCCGGCTCCAGGCCGGCCAGGGGCTGGCGGACGCGACGCTGGAGACCATCCAGGGCGATCCGAAGCTCCTGGAGTTCGCCATGGCCAACGGCAAGGCGGCCTTCGGCGACAACTGCGCCCCGTGCCACGGCTCGGGCGCGACCGGCTCCAAGGGCTATCCGAACCTGCAGGACGACGACTGGCTGTGGGGCGGCTCGCTGGACGCCATCCACCAGACCATCACCGTCGGCATCCGGTCGACCCACGAGGAGAGCCGCATCTCCGACATGCCGGCCTTCGGCCGCGACGGTCTCCTGGAGAGGGACCAGATCAAGGCGGTGGCCAGCTACGTGCGCTCCCTCTCCGGCCTGCCGGTGCCCGAAGGCGCCGACCTCGCGACGGGTGGCACCGTCTACGCGGAGAACTGCGCCAGCTGCCACGGCGAGAAGGGCGAGGGGATGGCCGAGATGGGCGCCCCGAACCTCGCGGACGCGATCTGGCTCTACGGCTCGGACGAGAAGACCGTGGTGGAGACGATCACCAACGCCCGGCGCGGCGTGATGCCCGCCTGGGACGGCCGTCTCGACCCGGTGACGGTCAAGTCGCTGGCGGTCTACGTCCACGCGCTCGGCGGCGGCAGCTGACCGCGACCGTCATCCTGGCGGACGACGGTAGGGCGGCGGGGAGCGATCCCCGCCGTTGTCCGTTCCAGGCGAAGGAGCGCGGCCTGCTCAGGCCGGAGGCGGCTGCAGGGCGGCCATCGCCGCGTCGTCGAGGGCGTTCGCGCGCTGCCAGGCGGGTCGCGCGGTCATCTTGGCGAGATAGGCCTCGAACGCCGGGCGGGCCTCGATCGAGCCGAAGCGAAGGCCCCAGCCGATGTGCGAGCCCACGTAGACGTCCGCGGCGGTGAACCGGTCGCCGGCCACGAAGGCGTGGCGCGTGACCGCCGTCTCCAGGGTGTCCATCATGGTGTCGTAGGCGCCGTAGCCGACCATGCCGCGCTTGTCCGCCGGCACCTCCACGCCGAGCGCCCGGTTGACGAGCGCCTGCTCCAGCGGCCCGGCGGCGAAGAACATCCAGCGATAGTAGTCGGCCCGCTCCGCGGCCGTCGGCGCGAGGCCGGCGTCCGGGAAGGCGTCCGCCAGATAGGCGCAGATGGCGGCGCACTCGGTCACGACCGCTCCGTCGTGGACGACCGCCGGCACCTTGCCGAGGGGGTTCGTGGCCCGGTACTCGGCCGTCTTCATGGTCGGCCCGAACGGCACGATCTCGGTCCGGTAGGGCCGGCCGACCTCCTCCAGCATCCAGCGGGCGATCCGCCCGCGCGACATGGGATTGGTGTAGAGCACGATCTCGTCCGCCATGACGTCCTCCCTGAGAGCCTGGACCGGCGCAGGATGGCAGAGCGCAGGCCTGGAATGAAGCGTGAGAGATCCGACCGCCCGGTCCGTCCAGCAGCCTTCCGTCATTTGACCAAAGTCAATGCCGCCCCCGCCGGCCTCGACCATAGTCCACCCGCGACAGGCCGTCGGCGAAGCCCTGGCCGTCGCTTCGAGGAGTTGGACGGACATGCGCGTCGATCACGACGAGACGGCCGGGGGCGAAGACGTCCTCTACGCGTCGGCGAAGAAGATCTACCCGGCGGCCGTGCACGGGCGCCTGCGCACGATCAAGTGGGCGGTGCTGTTCATCACGCTCGGCATCTACTACTTCCTGCCGTTCGTGCGCTGGGACCGCGGCCCGAACGCGCCCGACCAGGCGGTGCTGATCGATCTCGCCGGCCGGCGCGCCTATTTCTTCTTCATCGAGATCTGGCCGCAGGAGGTCTACTACATCACCGGCCTGCTGGTGCTGGCCGCCGTCGCGCTCTTCCTGATGAACGCGGTCGCGGGCCGGGTCTGGTGCGGCTATCTCTGCCCGCAGACCGTCTGGACCGACCTCTTCCTGTGGGTGGAGCGCCTGACCGAGGGCGATCGGCGCGACCGCATGCTGCTCGACAAGGGCCCGTGGACCGGCGAGAAGATCGCTCGCCGCACCATGAAGCACCTCGGCTGGTTGATGATCGCCTGGTGGACCGGCGGCGCCTGGGTGCTCTACTTCGCGGACGCGCCGACCCTCGTCCACCAGCTGATCACCCACCAGGCGCCGCTCGCCGTCTACGTCTGGATCGGCATCCTGACCTTCACCACCTACACGCTCGCCGGCCACATGCGCGAGCAGGTCTGCCTCTACATGTGCCCGTGGCCGCGCATCCAGGCCGCCCTGACCGACGAGTGGGCCCTCAACGTCACCTACCGGGCCGACCGGGGCGAGCCGCGCACCTCCGTCAAGACGGCGGAGAAGCTGCGCGCCGCCGGCGAGAAGGCTGGCGACTGCATCGACTGCAACGCCTGCGTGTTCGTCTGCCCGACCGGCGTCGACATCCGCGACGGCAGCCAGCTCGGCTGCATCCAGTGCGGCCTCTGCATCGACGCCTGCGACACCATGATGGCCAAGGTCGGCCGCGAGCCGGGGCTGATCGGCTACGACACCGACATGAACATCGACCGCCGGGAGGCCGGCAAGCCGCCGATCTACCGGATCGTGCGCCCGCGGACCGTGCTCTACGTGGTCGTCATGGCGATCGTCGGCGGCGTCATGCTCTACGGCCTCGCCACCCGGAGCTTCCAGGACGTGAGCGTGCTCCACGACCGCAACCCGATCGCGGTGCAGCTTTCCGACGGCGGGGTGCGCAACGGCTTCACCGTGCGCCTCCTCAACAAGCGCACGGAGGAGCGGTCCTTCACCCTGGCGGTCGAGGGCCTGCCGGAGGGCGCCGCCATCGACGCGGTGGGCGTCGACCAGACCATCAACGGCGTGCCGCTCGTCATCGTGCCGCCGGACACGACCCGCGAGCTGCGCGTCCACGTGGCCGTGCCGCGCGGGGCCGTCACCGAGGCCTCCACGCCGGTGACGTTCCGCATCGTGGACATCGCCGGCGGCGAGACCGCCACCGCCCGCGACTATTTCAAGCTGCCCTGAGGGCGCTCCGACCGGCGGGCGGCGGCTCCCGACGGGCCGCCGCCCGCCCGCTTCAACCCGCGGCCGAGCCGGCCGCCCCGTCGCCCGAGAGACCATCGCCCATGGCCGCCGCACTTCCCGCCGACCGTCCCGTCACCGGCACCCGGGTCCTCGCCTGGGTGCTCGCCTTCTTCTTCGTGATCTTCGCCGCCAACGGCGCGCTGATCTACTTCGCCCTCACGTCCTTCCCGGGGCTGGAGGTGGCGAGCTCCTACAAGGCCGGCCAGCAGTTCGAGGCCGAGCGCGACGCCGCCCGCGCCCAGGAGACGCGGCACTGGACCGTGGACCTCGACGCCCGCATCGCGGCGCGCGGCGCAGCCGTGACCGCCGCCTTCCACGCGCCGGGCGGCCGCGCGGAACGCGACCTGACCGTGGAGGCGATCCTGAAGCACCCGACGGCCGCCTCCCGCGACCGGTCCGTGACCCTGACCGAAGGCGCCGACGGCACCTATGCGGGTCTCGTCGCCGACGTGGCGCCCGGCCAGTGGATCCTCGAGGTGGAGGCGAGCCGGGACGGCGAGCGCCTGTTCCGCAGCCGGAACCACCTGTTCCTGAAGCCCTGAAGAGACGCTGACATGTCGACGCTCGCCTCCGAACCCGGCATGGTTGCCGCCGTCGCCGCGACGCCGCCCCGTCGCGACTGGGACGCCTTCACGACCGCGGACGCCGACGGCCGCCGGCGGCTGATGCTGGCGGTGGAGGGCATCACCTGCGCCGCCTGCATGGGCGACATCGAGCGCGGCCTCGGCCGCCTGGACGGCGTCGCGTCGGCCCGGGTGAACCTCGCCAACCGGCGCGTGGCGGTGGTCTACGACCCGGCCACGGTGGACCCGGACGCGATCCTCGCCCGCATGGAGGCGCTGCACTATCCGGCCCGGCCGTTCGACCCGACCGGCATCGCCCGGCCGTCGGAGACCTCGCGCCGGCTGCTGCGCTGCCTCGGCGTCTCCGGGTTCGGGGCGATGAACGTGATGCTTCTGTCCGTGTCGGTCTGGTCCGGCAACGTCACGGACATCACACCCGAGACCCGCGACTTCTTCCACTGGATGTCGGCCCTCGTGGCCATCCCGTGCGTCGCCTATGCGGCGGCGCCCTTCTACGAGAGCGCCATCGCGGCCATCCGCCGGCGCGCCGTCAACATGGACGTGCCGATCACGATCGGCGTGACGCTCGCCATGGGGCTCTCGCTCGTCAACACCCTGACCCACGCCCACGAGGCCTTCTTCGATTCGGCGCTGATGCTGCTCTTCTTCCTCCTCCTCGGCCGCTTTCTCGACGAGAACATGCGCCGGCGCACCGCCGTGGAGGCGGAGACGCTGGCGGTGCTGCGCGCCGACAGCGCCGTGCGGGTGGAGCCCGACGGCGGGCTCGTGGAGGTCCCCGTCTCGCGCGTCCGGCCGGGCGACCGGGTGCTGGTCCGCCCCGGCGAGAAGGTGCCGGTGGACGGGCGCGTGGAGACCGGCGCGTCCGAACTCGACACCAGCCTCGTCACCGGCGAGACCGTGCCGGCCCGCGTCGGTGCCGGCGACATGGTCCACGCCGGCACCGTGAACGGCTTCGGCAGCCTGACCGTGACGGTGACCGCCGCCGCCGACGGGACGCTCGTCGCCGAGATCGAACGGCTGATCGGCGAGGCGGAGAGCGCCAAGTCGGCCCATCTGCGGCTCGCCGACAAGGCCGCGCGCCTCTATGCGCCGGTGGTCCATTCGGCGGCGGCGCTCACCTTCGTCGGCTGGATGATCGCGGGCCTGCCGTGGAACGACAGCCTCGTCATCGCCATCGCGGTGCTGATCATCACCTGCCCGTGCGCCCTCGCCCTCGCCATCCCGGCCGTGCAGGTGGTGGCCGCCGGGCGGCTCTTCCGCAACGGCGTCCTCCTCAACGCCGGCGACGCGATCGAGCGGCTCGCCGCCGTGGACACGATCGTGTTCGACAAGACCGGCACGCTGACGACACCGGAGCCGACCCTCGTCGGCCCGGACGCGGTGGACGCGGACGTGCTCCGCCGGGCCGCCGCCGTGGCGCTCGCCAGCCGCCATCCGCTCGCCCGGGCGCTGGCCAAGGCCGGCGGCGCGGTGAAGCCGGCCGAACAGGTGACCGAGCATCCGGGCGAGGGCGTCGAGGCGATGGTGGAAGGGCGGACCGCGCGCCTCGGCAGCCTCGACTTCTGCGCCGTCTCGCAGGTGCGCCGGTTGATGGAACAGAGCCTCAATCCGACCGCCTCCTTCATCGCCTACCGGGAAGGGGCGGCGGAACCGGTGGTGTTCGCGCTCGCCCAGACCCTGAAGGCGGACGCGAAGGCGACCGTCGCGGCGCTGCGGAAGCTCGGCTGCGCCATCGAGATCCTCTCCGGCGACCGCGCCGAGGCGGTGGCGGAGGTGGCCCGGGTGCTCCATGTGGATGAGTGGATCGCCGAGGCGACTCCGGCGTCGAAGATCGCCCGGCTGAACGCCCTCAAGGCCGCAGGGCGGACGGTTCTGATGGTGGGCGACGGTCTCAACGACGCGCCGTCGCTCGCCGCCGCGCCGGTGTCGCTGTCGCCGGTCTCCGGCGCCCACCTCGCCCAGTCCGCCGCCGACGCGGTCTTTCTCGGCGAGCGCCTGGCGCCCGTGCGGGTCGCCCTCGAGGTCGCCCGGGCGGCTCGCCGGCTGATGACCGAGAACCTCTGGATCGCGGTCGTCTACAACGCGATCGCCGTGCCGGTCGCCGTGGCCGGCCATGTGACGCCGCTCGTGGCGGCGCTCGCCATGTCGGGCTCGTCGCTGATCGTCACCGTGAACGCCCTCCGCCTGCGCCGGGTCGCCCGGCCCGCCGCCCCGGCGCGGCCGGCGCCCGCCGCCGAGGCCTGCCCCGTGCCGGCCACCATCCGGGAGACCGCCCGATGAGCATCCTCGTCTATCTCGTCCCCATTGCCCTCAGCCTCGGCCTCCTCGGCCTTGCCGGCTTCCTCTGGTCGCTCCGGACCAACCAGTACGAGGACCTGGACGGCGCCGCCTGGCGCGCCATCCAGGACGACGATCTGTGAGGGAGGAGGCGGTTTGCCTGCGAGCGCGCGACGTCAAACCAGACGATTTCGCCTGATCGCGACGACAAAAGGCGGGCCGGAGCCCGCCTTGATTACCTGACCAGGCTGTCGATCGCGCTCACCCGCCCGCCGCGCGGAAGATCTGGCGGCGGATGACCACGCCGTCGTCCTCGTCGGCCACGGTCTGCGGCGTGTTCAGCGGCAGGCCGAGGGTCTGCCACACGTCGACGAGGGCGTCGGCGAGGTGATCGACGAGGCCGTCGTGGTGGTACGGGGTCGGCGTGATGCGCAGCCGCTCCGTGCCGCGCGGCACGGTGGGGTAGTTGATCGGCTGGATGTAGATGCCGTGCTTTTCAAGGAGGATGTCGGACGCCTGCTTGCAGAGGTCCGGATTGCCCACGAGCACCGGCACGATGTGGGTCTCGCTCGGCATCACCGGCAAGCCGGCGGCGGCGAGCACCGCCTTGGTGAGGTTCGCCTGGCGCTGGTGCGCGTCGCGCTCCGCCTGGCTCTCCTTCAGGTGCCGGATGGAGGCGACCGCCGCTGCGCAGAGGCCCGGCGGCAGGGCGGTGGTGAAGATGAAGCCCGGCGCGTAGGAGCGCACCGCGTCGACGAGGGCCGACGTGCCGGTGATGTAGCCGCCCATGGTGCCGTAGGCCTTGGCGAGGGTGCCCTCGATCACGTCGATGCGGTCCATCACGCCGTCGCGCTCGCAGATGCCGGCGCCGCGCGGCCCGTACATGCCGACCGCGTGCACCTCGTCGATGTAGGTGTAGGCATTGTACTCGTCGGCGAGGTCGGCGATGCGCTCGATCGGCGCCACGTCGCCGTCCATCGAATAGACGCTCTCGAATACGATCAGCTTGGCGCGCTCGCGGCCGGCGGCCTTGAGGAGGTCCTCCAGGTGGCCGAGGTCGTTGTGGCGCCAGACCTGCTTGGCGGCGCCGGAGGAGCGCACGCCATGGATCATGGAGGCGTGGTTCAGCTGGTCGGAGAGGATCAGGCAGTCCGGCAGCAGCCGGGCGATCGTCGAGATGGCCGCCTCGTTGGAGACGTAGCCGGAGGTGAAGACGAGCGCCGCCTCCTTGCCGTGGAGGTCGGCGAGTTCGGCTTCCAGCTGGACGAGCGGATGGTTGGTGCCGGAGATGTTGCGCGTGCCGCCCGCGCCGGCGCCCATGCGCTCGGCGGTCTCGGTCATGGCGCCGATCACGGCGGAATGCTGGCCCATGCCGAGGTAGTCGTTGGAGCACCACACCACGATCTCGCGGCTCTCGTCGCCGCGATGCCACTTGGCGTGCGGGAAGCGGCCCGCCATGCGCTCCAGGTCGGCGAAGACCCGGTATCTCTTCTCGTCCTTGAGGGCGCGAACCGCGTCTTCGAAGAAAGTGGTGTAATCCATGATCCGATCCGTACCCCCGGTCGCGACCGAACTTATACAGTCCCCAGCCGCCTATCGAAAGCCGTTTTGCCGCTCACGGCCCACCGGCCGGCAAAACACGAGAAGCGCAGAATTCCAGGCTTTACTTACGCCGTCCTTGATCGGCGTCAACCGATCCGCGTCCACCCGCCGCACGCGTTCGGCCGGAACCGCACGAGCCTAGCCGCGCCGACGCCGGGACCGAACGGCGATCGGGCCCGATCACCTCACGATGCGGACGGGACGGTAAAGGTTTCCTTTCGCCGATGGTCATTTTCCTCGACGCGCCACCCGGCGGCCGGTTCCGCTCGCCCGACGGGCGGGACCTAACCCGTTGTTCATGTTTGACTGCCATCCTGGACGCCAGTCAAGGAGCCCCTTCGTGCAACTCGATCTGTCGTCCCTGACCTTCCTGGTCGTGGAAGATAGCGCCTACATGCGGACCATCCTGCGCACCATGCTGCAGGGGTTCGGGGCGCGCCGCATCGTGGAGGCGGAGGATGGCGCGTCAGGCCTCGAAGCCATGGACCGCGCCAACCCGGACATCCTCATTCTCGACTGGGTGATGCCGATCCTCGACGGCGCCGACATGGTGCGGATGATCCGCTCGCCGTCCAACCCCTTCGCCTACATCCCGATCATCATGGTGACGGGTCACACGGAGCGCAGCCGCATCATCGAGGCGCGCCGGCTCGGCATCCACGAACTCCTCTGCAAGCCGATTTCGGCCAAGTCGCTCTACCAGCGCATCCAGAGCGTGATCCTGTCCCCGCGCGACTTCGTGAAGACGCCCACCTACTTCGGCCCGGCGCCCCGCGAGATTCGCAACCGGCAGAACATCTGGCAGGTGAAGCCCGGCGAGCAGAACGTCGCGTAAGCGCCGAATTCCCGCCGTCCGCCGCTGCTCCGCTTCGGCTTTTCCCAGGAACCATCCCCTCCCTCCGGCATTTCGTCCTCATCGACGACGAGCGCAGGAGACGACGAGCCCCCATGTGTGGATTGTCCGGAGAGGTGACCTTCGACGGTCGCGACGCCGATGTCGCGGCCCTGTCGCGCATGGGCGCGTGCATGGTGGAGCGCGGGCCCGACGGGGTCGGCGTGGTGGCCCACGGCCGGGTCGCCTTCGGGCACCGGCGCCTCGCCATCATCGACCTCAGCGAGCGGTCCGCCCAGCCGATGCAGGACACCGAGCTCGGGCTGACGATCGCGTTCAACGGCTGCATCTACAACTACCGGGAGCTCCGCCAGGAGCTGGAAGGCCTCGGCCATCGCTTCGTTACCGGCGGCGACACCGAGGTGATCCTGAAGGCCTGGGCCGCCTGGGGCGTCGATGCCCCGAAGCGCTTCCTCGGCATGTTCGCCTTCGCGATCCACGAGCGCGACACCGGCCGCGTCGCCCTGGTGCGCGACCGGTTCGGCATCAAGCCGCTCTATCTCGCCGAAACGCCCGGCCGGCTGCGCTTCGCCTCCACGCTGCCGTCCCTGGTGGCGGCGGGCGAGGTGGACACGTCGATCGATCCGGTGGCGCTCGAATTCTACATGACGTTCCACGCGGTGGTGCCGCCGCCCCACACCATGCTGAAGGGCGTGCGGAAGCTGCCGCCGGCGACCGTGCGCGTCTACGAGCGGGACGGCCGCCACCAGGACCACGTCTACTGGCGCCTCTCCTTCGCCCGCACCGAGGCGGACATCCGCCGGCCCGAGGCCGAGTGGGAGGAGGCGGTGCTCGCCGCCCTCCGGCGCGCCGTAGACCGGCGCATGGTGTCGGACGTGCCGGTGGGCGTGCTTCTCTCCGGCGGCCTCGATTCCAGCCTGATCGTCGGCCTCCTCGCCGAGGCCGGCCAGCAGGGCCTGAAGACCTTCTCGGTCGGCTTCGAGACCGTGGACGACTTTGAGGGCGACGAGTTCAAGTGGTCGGACCTGATAGCCCGCCACTACGGCACCGACCACACCAAGATCTTCGTGCCGTCCACGGACCTGATCCAGGCCCTGCCGGACGTGTTCCGGGCCATGTCGGAACCCATGGTGTCCTACGACAACGTGGGCTTCTTCCTCCTCTCCCGGGAGGTCGCCAAGCATGTGACCGTGGTGCAGAGCGGGCAGGGGGCGGACGAGGTGTTCGCCGGCTACCACTGGTATCCGAAGCTCGCCGGCTCCAACGACGTGGCGTCCGACTACATGGGCGTCTTCGGCGACCGCAGCCGCGCCGAGCTGGAGGCCATGCTGGAGCCGGGCGCGCTCGCCGATCCGGCGGCGGCCGACTTCGTCGCCCGCCACATGGCGGCGGTCGACAGCCCCGATCCGGTCGACAAGACGCTTCATATCGACAGCACCGTCATGCTGGTGGACGACCCGGTGAAGCGGGTCGACAACATGACCATGTCGGCCTCGCTGGAGGCCCGCGTGCCCTTCCTCGACCACGAACTGGTGGAGCTCGCCGCCCGCATCCCGCCCTCCGCCAAGCTCGGCGACGGCGGCAAGAAGGTGCTGAAGGCGGTCGGCCGCAAGGTGATCCCGAGCGAGGTGATCGACCGGCCGAAGGGCTACTTCCCGGTTCCGGCGCTGAAATACATCGAGGGCCCGGTGCTGGAGATGGTGCGCGACGCGCTCTCATCCCGCGCCGCCCGCGAGCGCGGCCTGTTCCGGCGGAGCGCCGTCGACCGGCTGCTCGCCGACCCGAAGGGCGCCATCACGCCGCTCGGCGGCTCGTCGCTCTGGCAGGTGGCGACGCTGGAGCTCTGGCTGCAGACGCAAGGGATCGCCTGAGGGCGTCCGGACACGAGCGGACGGCCCGGCCGCCGCGGCACCCGACCGGCGCCCGCCGGCCGGCCGCCGGGCCGTCGACACAGGACCGATGCGGACGGCCAGCGCGCCCCGCGTCGACGAGCGACCAGGAGACTTGACGATGAGCAGCATCCTTTCCCGCGGCCGCGGGGCCGTCGCCCACCGTTTCCGCCGGTTGCGCGCCCAGTCCTTCCACCCGCCCTTCCCCGGCGAGGACGGCGGCGAGAGCGAGCAGAACGTGGTGGTGGACTGCGGCTGGGGCCGGCTGCTGTTCGGCCAGACCTTCCAGGATCCGGCCGAGCTCGCCGCGTCGCTGCGCGAAGAGGGGCCGGACCGGCGCGACATCGCCTTCTACATCCGCGATCCCCACGTGGCGCTCGCCGCCGCCCCGCAGGAACTCTTCCTCGACCCGTCGCACACCTTTCGGCTCGACCTTCCGACCTATCGCGGCTCCCGCAAGTCCGTGCGCGGCTTCGCCATCCGCCCCGTGGCCAACCGGGAGGACGCCGTGGAGGTGAACCGCATCTACGCCGCCCGCGGCATGGTGCAGATCCCGCCGGAATGGTTCGAGGCCAACAAGGAGAGCCGGGTGGTGCGCGTGCTCGTCGCCGAGGACGCGATGAGCGGCGCCATCGTCGGCACCGTGATGGGCGTCGACCACGTGCAGGCCTTCGCGGACCGGGAGGGCGGGTCGTCGCTCTGGTGTCTCGCGGTCGACCCGCAGGCGGCCGTGCCGGGCATCGGCGCGGCGCTCGTCCATCACCTGGCCGGGCGGTTCAAGGCCCTCGGGTCCGCCTACATGGACCTTTCCGTCCTCCACACCAACGCCGAGGCGATCGCCCTCTACGAGAAGATCGGCTTCCGCCGGGTGCCGCTCTTCACCCTGAAGCGGAAGAACTTCGTGAACGAACGGCTCTATGTCGGCCCCATGCCGGAGGCCGAGCTCAACCCCTACGCCCGCATCATCATCGACGAGGCCCGCCGGCGCGGCATCGGCGTGGAGGTGACGGACGCGGAGGGCGGGTTCTTCCGCCTGATCTACGGCGGCCGGTCGATCCACTGCCGGGAAAGCCTGTCGGAGCTGACGTCCGCGGTCGCCGTCTCCATCTGCGACGACAAGGCGGTCACCCGCCGGGTCATGGAACGCGCGGGCCTCAGCGTGCCGCGCCAGATCGAGACCACGGACCCGGAGGCCCGGGCCGCCTTCCTGAAGGAGGTCGGCAGCGTGGTGGTGAAGCCCGCCCGGGGCGAGCAGGGCCGGGGCATCGCCGTCGGCATCGAGACGCCCGAGCAGTTGGAGGAGGCCGTGGCGGTGGCCCGCACCGTCTGCGAGCGGGTGATCATCGAGGAATGCGTCACCGGCGAGGACCTCCGCCTGGTGGTGATCAACTACAAGGTCGTCGCCGCGGCCCTCCGCCGGCCGCCCCGGGTGGTGGGCGACGGCAAGTCCACCGTACGGGACCTGGTCGAGCGCCAGAGCCGCCGCCGCGCCGCCGCCACCGGGGGCGAGTCGCGCATTCCGCTCGACGGCGAGACGGAGCGCTGCGTCCGGAAGGCCGGCTACGGCCTCGACGACGTTCTGCCGGACGGCCTGGAGGTGGTCGTGCGCCGCACCGCCAACCTGCACACCGGCGGCACCATCCACGACGTCACCGACATCGTGCATCCGGCGCTCGTGGAGGCGGCCGTGCGGGCCGCCAAGGCCATCCCGATCCCGGTCGCGGGCATCGATTTCCTGGTGAAGTCGCCCGACGATCCGGCCTATGCGTTCATCGAGGCGAACGAGCGGCCGGGCCTCGCCAACCATGAGCCCCAGCCGACGGCGGAGCGCTTCGTGGACCTCCTGTTCCCCCAGTCCGTGCCGGCCGCGGTCCGCGCCGTCCAGCGCAAGGCCCGGGACAATGCCCAGGGCAACGCCTGACCTGATCCCGCTCCACCCCTCGTGACGGAAAGACCCGAGACGCACGGATGCCGAGACTTGCCATCGACACCGGGTACTTGCGCGACCGCCTCGCCGACCTCCTCGCCATCCCGAGCCCCAGCGGCTACACCGACCAGGTGGTCCGCTGGATCTCGGCCGAGATCGAGACCCTCGGCTACGCCGTCGCCATGACCCGGCGCGGCGCCATCCGGGCCACCCTCAAGGGTGACATGGAGAAGGGCGCCCGGGCGGTGATCGCCCACGTGGACACCCTCGGCGCCCAGGTGAAGCGCCTGAAGGAGAACGGCCGGCTGGAGGTCGTGCCCATCGGCCACTGGTCCGCCCGGTTCGCCGAGGGCGCGCGGTGCACCGTGTTCACCGAGAAGGGCGGCTACCGGGGCACCATCCTGCCGCTGAAGGCCTCCGGCCACACCTACAACGAGGAGGTGGACACCGCCCCGGTCGGCTGGCCGCACGTGGAACTGCGCGTGGACGCGCTCGCCCGCGGCCAGCAGGATCTCAGGCGGCTCGGCTTCTGCGTCGGCGACACCGTCGCGATCGACCCGCAGCCGGAATTCCTCGCCAACGGCTTCATCGCGTCCCGCCACCTGGACGACAAGGCCGGCGTCGCCGCCATGCTGGCGGCCATGAAGGCCCTGCGGGAGGCCGGCGTCCGCCCGGCGGTGGACACCTTCTTCCTGTTCTCCATCGCAGAGGAGATCGGCGTCGGCGCGTCGTCGGTGCTGACCCACGACATCGCCTCCATGGTGGCGATCGACAACGGCACGGTCGCGCCGGGCCAGGCCTCGGACGAGTTCGGCGTCACCATCGCGGTCGCCGACCAGACCGGGCCGTTCGACTACCACCTGACGCGCAAGCTGATCCGTCTCTGCGCCGAGGAGGACATCCGGCACCAGACGGACATCTTCCGCTACTACCGCTCCGACAGCGCCTCGGCCATCGAGGCGGGCGCGGACGTGCGCACGGCGCTCATCACCTTCGGGGTGGACGCCTCCCACGGGTGGGAGCGCACCCACATGCACGCGCTGCGCTCGGTCGCCGAACTGGTGACCGCCTATGTGACGAGCGCCGTGGAGATCCCGCGCGACGCCGAGCCGATCGCCAGCGTGCGCGGCTTCACGACACAGCCGACCGACGAGGCGGACGCGACCGTCCGGATCTGAACGGGCTTGCACGTCAGTCGCTTAGGCCGATGGGCGACCCGCTGCCGCGTCCGGCGGAACGGATTCCGAGAGGCCGCGTTATCGAGGGTCCGACGACGTCGGGTCGGACATTTGAAGTAAATTTACTTCGGACCAAAGATTAACTAATCATCATTTTGGACCATTGCATCGCGTATGTTTCGTGCGATCATGATCACGTTGCGTAAAGTCTTGTAGCCTATTGTCATTAGTGCTCATTGATCGGAGCCGGGCACTCCCCGGTCGGACCCATGAAAATCCCGTATCGCGTTGCGGCCTTCGCGGCCGCGGGGACCTTCATTTTCTCCACAGCGGCCGGCATCGCCTCCATCGGCGGCGCCTCCTTCCTGTCTCCGGCCGAGACCACCGTGACCGCCGCCGAGGTGCCCGGCTGGGCCTCCGACGTGGTGTTCGCGTCGGCCGGCCTCTGCGCCGTCATGATGGTGGTCGGCGAGAGCCGCGAGGGCGTCACCGACATCGTCGACGTGACCCTCGGCGCCAGCCAGAGCGTGGAGGTCTCCGCCGGCCATTCCGTCGCCTGCGGCACCGGTATCGGCGAGGAGCGCCCGTTCGGCGCCCATCTGTCCGAACTCGTTCTCGCCAAGGGTGACCTGGCGGCGCTCTGAGGGCCCATCCGCCCGTCCGGCGGAACGCCGGAGCCTGTTTGCTTTTTTGGCGGAACGCCGGAGCCTGTTCGCTGTTCCGGCGGGCCTCTTCAGGTCGATCGCTCGTCCATACAGGAACGGCGCGGGATCGCTCCCGCGCCGTTTCCGTTTGTCGTCTCGCCTGTCCGGATCACTCCGCCGGCACGGGCTGCCCGTGCTGCCCGTGGCCGTCGTGGGCCTCGCCGTGACCTTCCAGGGTCTTCGCCCGGTTCGCCTTCGCGGCATGGCGCTCGTCGCTTTCGGAGATGAAGGTGTAGAACATCGGCACCACGAAGAGAGTGAACAGCGTTCCGACCGACATGCCCGTGGCGATCACGAGGCCGATGGAGTAGCGCGCCGCCGCGCCGGCGCCGTCCGCGATGATGAGCGGCACCACGCCGAGCACCATGGCGGCGGTGGTCATCAGGATCGGCCTGAGACGCACCTTGGCGGCCTCCACGATGGCGTCGCGGCGGGAGTAGCCGCGCTCCTCGCGAAGCTGGTTGGCGAACTCCACCATCAGGATGCCGTGCTTGGTGATCAGCCCGACGAGGGTGATCAGCCCCACCTGGGTGTAGATGTTCAGCGTCCCGAGCCCGAGATTGAGCGGCACCATGGCGCCGAACACCGACAGCGGCACCGACATCAGGATGATGAACGGGTCGCGGAAGCTCTCGAACTGGGCGGCGAGCACCAGGTAGATGATCAGCACGGCGAGGCCGAAGGCGACGAGGAGGGTGTTGCCCGCCTCCACCTCCAGGCGCGACTGGCCAGCATACTCCAGGAAGTAGCCGTCCGGCATCAGCTCTGAGGCGATCCGCTGGATCTCCTGCAGCGCCGCGCCGGTGGTGACGCCCGGCCGCGGCAGCGCCGACAGGGTCGAGGAGTTCAGCTGGTTGAACTGCTCGATCGCCGGGGCCGACGCCTCCGTGGAGATGCGCACCACGGCCGACAGCGGCACCATGGCGCCCGACTGGCTGCGGACGAAGAAGTCGCCGAGGTTCTCCGGGTTCATCCGGTATTGCTGCGGCACCTGCGGGATGATGTCGTAGGCCCGGGCGTCCCGGTCGAACTTCGACACGGAGCCCTCGCCGACGAGGATGTTCAGCGTGTTGCCGATCTCCGAGACGGTGACGCCGAGGGCGGCCGCCCGGTCGCGGTCGATGACGAGCCGCACGGTCGGGGTCTCGAACGACAGGGAGTTCTGCACCACGATGAAGAGACCGCTCTCCATCGCGCGGTTCTTGATCTCCTCGGCGAGCTCGAACACCCGCTCCGCCTCGTTGGTGGACTGCAGCACCACCTGCACCGGCAGGCCGCCGCCGGAGCCCGGCAGGGAAGGAAGCGCGAACACGAAGGCCTGGAGACCGGCCGACTTGTTCACGATGCCCTGCAGCTCCTGCTGGATCTCCTGCTGGGTGCGCTCGCGCTCGCCCCACGGCTTCATGACGAAGCCCGCGAAGCCGGAATTGGCGCTCTCGCCGCCGACGATCTGGAAGCGGGCCTCCAGCTCCGGCACCGCCTTGGCCATCTCGTCGATCTGGCGGGCGTACATGGCGGTGTATTCGGCGGTCGCGTACTGCGGCCCGGTGACGAGGCTGAACACGGCGCCGGAATCCTCCTCCGGCGCCAGTTCCGACGACGTGTTGAGGAAGAGGAAGACGGACGTGCCGAGGAGGGCGACGACCACCAGCAGGGTGACCGGCCGGTAGAGGAGCGAGCCCTCCAGCCGCCGGCCGTACCAGCCGGCGAGCCGGTCGAAGGTCCGGTCGACGACCCGCTGGAACCGGCTGGTGCCGCCGTGCTTCAGGAGCCGGGCCGACATCATGGGCGACAGGGTGACGGCCACGAAGCCGGAGATGATCACCGCGCCGGCGAGCGTGAACGCGAACTCGCGGAACAGCGAGCCGGTCAGGCCCTGGGTGAAGCCGATCGGCGCGTAGACCGCCGCGAGCGTGATGGTCATCGCCACCACCGGCCCGAAGATCTCCCGCATGCCCGTGATGGCCGCGGACATGGGCTTCATGCCCTCCTCGATGTGCCGGTGGATGTTCTCCACCACCACGATGGCGTCGTCCACCACGAGGCCGATGGCCAGCACCATGGCGAGCAGGGTCAGCGTGTTCAGGGAGTAATCGAGGCCGTAGAGGAAGAAGCAGACGCCGATGAGCGAGAGCGGGATGGTGACGATGGGAATCACCACCGAGCGGAACGACCCGAGGAAGAGCAGGATCACGCCGATGACGATGAGGACCGCCTCGCCGATGGTCTTGAACACCTCCTCGATGGACGCCGAGATGGCCTCCGTGGAGTCGTAGACGAGCGAGATGTTGGTGCCCTGGGGCAGCGTCTCCTGGATGGCCGGCAGTTCCGCCGCCACCGCCGCCGCCGTGTCCAGCGGGTTGGCGGCCGGCGTCGGGAACACGCCGATGAAGACGCCCTGCAGGCCGTTGAAGCGGACGAACACCTCCGCGTTCTCGGCGCCGAGCTCCACGGTCGCCACGTCGCGCAGGCGCACCACCTCGTCGCCGTTGGAGCGGATCGGCAGCGCGCCGAACGCCTCCGGCGACTGGAGGGTCGTCTCGGTCTCGATCTGGTAGGCGACGTACTCGTTCTTGGTTTTGCCGGGCGCGGACAGGAAGTTGGACGCCTGGATGGCGGCCAGCACCTCCGTGGCGGTCACCTGGCGGGAGGCGAGCCGCACCGGGTCGATCCAGACCCGCATGGCGAACTCCTGGCCGCCCAGGATCTGGGCGTCCGCGACGCCCTCCACCGTGGAGAGGCGCGGCTGGATCACCCGGTTGATGAATTCGGTGATCTCGCGGGCGTTCATGTTCTCCGACTGGATGGCCAGGTACATGAGCGCGAACTGCTGCCCGGTGCCCTTCACGATCACCGGGTCCTCCGCCTCGGTCGGCAGGGTGCCGCGCACCTGCTGCACCTTGGCGGTCACCTCCGTGAGGGCGGCGTCCGGATCGGTGTTGAGGCGCATGTGCACCGACACCTGGGACTGGCCCTGGCGGCTCGACGAGGTCACGTAGTCCACGCCCTCGGCCGACGACACGGCCTTGGCGACGGGCGTGGTGATGAAGCCCTGCATCAGGTCCGGCGAAGCGCCCGGGTAGACGGTCGTGATGGTGATGACCGTCTCCTCGACCTCCGGATACTGCCGGATGGACATGTTGAGGATGCCCTGCGCGCCGACGAGCAGGATCAGAAGGCTGACCACGATGGACAGCACCGGCCGGCGGATGAAGATCTCGGAAAAGTTCATGACGTTCAGCTCCCGCTGGCCGTTCCGGTGGAGCCGGTCTCGCCCGTGGCCGTGCCGGCGGCCGAAGCGCCGCCGGTGCCCGTGGTGCCGGAGACGCCGCCGGCCGCGCCGCCGTTCTCCGTGCCGGGCGCGCCGCTGCCCGGGCCCGCGGCGCTGCCGGCGGCGGACGCCTCGGGGCCCGTCGGGGCGGCGGCGCCGTTCGCCGGGACCCGGGTCTGGCCGGGCTTCGACGGATCCACGGTGTTGTCGACGACGACCGGGCTGCCGCTGGAGAGGCGGTTCTGGCCGGCCGTCACCACCTGGACACCGGGCTCGAGCCCGCCGGTCACCTCGATCTGGCCGGCGTTCCGCCGGCCGACCGTGACGAACACCTGCCGGGCGACGAGCGACGGGGCGGCGGGCGCCTCGCCCTCCTGGGCGTTCGCCGTGCCGGCCGGGGCCGCCGCGGGGGCGGGCGCCGCGGCGGCGTCCGCGGGCTTCTCCTGCAGCACGTAGACGTAGGACCCGTAGAGCGACGTCACCACGGCCGACTGGGGCAGGGCCACCACGTTATCCTCGGTCGGCAGCTTGACGCGCACGTTGATGAACTGGCCCGGCCGAAGCTGACCGTCCGAATTGTCCACCTCCGCCTGGACCGACACGAGCCGCGACGCCGGGTCGATCTTCGGATCGATGCCGGTGATCTGCCCCGCGTAGGTCAGGGTGTTCTGGGTGAGGCCGAACACCGCGGGCTGGCCGATGCGGATGGAGGGCAGCTGCTGCTCGGGGACCGTGAAGTCCACCTTCATGGTGTCCAGGTCCTGCAGGGTGGCGATCACCGAACCGGCGGAGATGAACTGGCCGATGTCGATCCGCGGGATGCCGAGGGTGCCGGCGAAGGGAGCCTTGATCTCCTTCTGCTCCAGCACCGCCTGCAGCCGTTCAAGGGTCGAGCGCGAGGTGTCGAGCTGGGCCTGCGCCTCCTCCAGGGTGGCGGTGGAGTTGACGCCGCGCGTGGCGAGCTGGCGGGCGCGATCGAGGCTCTGCTGGTCGCGGTTCACGGCGGCGCGGGCGGCGATCAGCTCGGCCTGCTCCACGTCGGATTCGATGCGCACCAGAACGGTGCCGGCCTCGACCCGGTCGTTGGCCTTGAACAGGATCTCGCTGACGACGCCGCTCGTCTGGCTCGCCACGTCGACGCCGTTGCGCGCGAGGACGGTGCCGACCGCCTCGATGCCGGGCTCCCAGCGCACCGGCCTCACCTCCATGGTGGAGACGGTGATGGTCTGCTGCGGCATGTTGGCGAAGAAGTCGCCGATCATCTTCGCGCGGAACATGTTGAAGCCCACGATGCCGCCGCACACGATGACCAGCAGCACGATGGCGATGATGAATCTCTTGATCATGAGAATGTCCCGTTCGCGCCCATGACGGCGCGCGGCCGGAGGAAACCTGGCGGTTGAAACGAAAGCACCGAAACGCTGCTCCGGGCACGGAGGCCGGGGCAGGGCTTGCGATCTCGGGGCAATAACTGTACCGTCCGGACGGTTCTGTCAATCTGCTGTGCTGCAGATTGCATATGCAAAAACCGTATGGGACACCCTGTTGGCTTCAATTTCCAGTGAACAACGTCGCGGCGCCGCGTCCGGTTCCGCTCAAGCTCCCTCGCGCGGCCGGAAATCCGCCGCGAGTTCCAACCCGTCCGTCGACGCAGACGCGGTGACGACAGGCGCCGCGATCAAGGACGTCGCGACCGAACGCGCGGCGACGGAGAGCGCCACGGCCGCTGCTTCGGGCTCGGCCGGGGTCGCGAAGAAGCGCGGTCGGCCGTCCTCGCGCGAGCGGATCGTGGCGGCGGCGGTGGAACTGGTGGGCGAGGTCGGCGCGGGACACCTGTCGCTGGAAGCGGTGGCCGAGCGCGCCGGCATCTCCAAGGGCGGGCTTCTCTACAACTTCCCGACCAAGACGGACCTCCTGAAGGCGCTCGTCGCCAGCCACATCATCGACCTGGACATCCGCCGCAGCGAGGCGGAGGCCGCCCTGGGCGAGGCGCCCAACCGGGCCGCCTGCGCGTTCGTGGCCGCCGCCGCCGCGGACGCGGTCTGCCGGGCCCGCCCGCCGTCCGGCTTCCTCGCCGCCATCGCCGAAAATCCGGGCCTCCTCGACCCGTTGCGCGCCCGCAACCAGGCGCTCGCCGACCGCTTCCGCGCCGCCGGCGACCCTTGCCTCTCCCTCATCGCCTTCCTGGCCATCGAAGGCCTGAAGACCGCCGACCTCTTCGAGACCAATCCGCTCACCGACGAGGAGAGGGCCGCAGTCCTGAAGCGCCTGGAGGAGATGCTCGCGACGGGCGTGTGAGGGCGCCGAACGGCGGACGGAGCGGGCACCGCCGGCGGCGTGACCGGCCTTAGCCGCGCGTCTCCGTCCAGAGGCGACATCCATGTCGCTTTTGTTCAACTCGCCCGCCGTCTCCCTGCTTTCGGTTTCCGGGCATTCCGGCAAATGATCCGCCGCACGTATCCGACAGCGACGGTGGTTCCGCCATGCAGACCTATTCGGCCCTTCAGCTCCTGCGCAGAGCCTTCGGCGGACACCAGAGCTGGGAGCCCCTGTGGCGCCAGCCGGCCCTGAAGCCCGCCTATGACGTCGTCATCATCGGCGGCGGCGGGCACGGCCTCGCGACCGCCTACTATCTCGCCAAGGAGCACGGCATCACCAACGTGGCGGTGCTGGAGAAGGGCTGGATCGGCGGCGGCAACACGGGCCGCAACACCACCATCATCCGCTCCAATTATCTCTTCGACGAGAGCGCGGCCCTCTACGACCACGCGGTGAAGCTCTGGGACGACCTCTCCCAGGCGCTGAACTACAACGTCATGTATTCCGCCCGCGGCGTGATGATGCTCGCCCACACGGTGCACGACGTGCAGTCGGCCAAGCGGCACATCCACGCCAACCGGCTGAACGGCGTCGACAACGAGTGGCTGACGCCGGAAGAGTGCAAGGCCTTCTGTCCCGAGCTGAACATTTCCGACAACATCCGCTACCCGATCTTCGGCGGCGCCCTCCAGCGGCGCGGCGGCACGGCCCGACACGACGCCGTCGCCTGGGGCTATGCCCGCGCGGCGGACGCCATGGGCGTCGACATCATCCAGAACTGCGAGGTCACCGCCATTCGGCGCGACGCCACCGGGGCCATCGAGGCGGTGGAGACCACCAAGGGCACGGTGCGCACGAAGAAGGTCGGCGTGGTCGCCGCCGGGCACACGTCCGTCGTCATGAACATGGCCGGCGTCCGCATGCCGCTGGAATCTTATCCGCTGCAGGCGCTGGTGTCGGAGCCGGTGAAGCCTACCTTCACCTGCGTGGTGATGTCCAACACCATCCACGCCTACATCTCCCAGTCGGACAAGGGCGAGCTCGTCATCGGCGCCGGCACGGACGCCTACACCAGCTATTCCCAGCGCGGCGCGCTCCACATCACCGAGCACACGCTGGACGCCATCTGCGAGCTCTTCCCCATGTTCCGGCGCATGCGCATGCTGCGCAACTGGGGCGGCATTGTGGACGTGACGCCGGACCGCTCGCCCATCCTGTCGAAGACCTCGGTCCCGGGCCTCTTCGTGAACTGCGGCTGGGGCACCGGCGGCTTCAAGGCGACGCCCGGCTCGGGCAACGTCTTCGCCCACACGATCGCGACCGGCGAGCCCCACCGCATCAACGCCCCCTTCACCCTCGACCGCTTCCGCGACGGCTACCTCATCGACGAGGCGGCCGCGGCGGCGGTGGCGCACTGAGGAGGGGGAAGATGGTGTCCAATCGTCGAGCGTTGGCCCCCCCACCCCAACCCTCCCCCTCGAGGGGGGAGGGGGCTCCGACGCGCTTGGGGCGGGCGTGCCCCGACTTCCTGAACCGCGCTGCCGCACCCCCTCCCCCCTTGAGGGGGAGGGTTGGGGTGGGGGCTGTCCCCGCCGCCTTCGCCGAACCACTCGCCACTGCCCCGTCCCCCGGAGCCCGCCCATGCTGATCATCCGCTGCCCCATCTGCGGGGACCGCCCGGAGCTGGAGTTCCGCTACGGCGGCGAAGCCCATGTGGCCCGGCCGGCCGCGACCGAGGCGCTCGACGACCAGCAGGTCGCCGACCGGCTCTACATGCGGTCGAACCCGAAGGGCCTCACCGTGGAGCGCTGGCGCCATGTGCACGGCTGCGGGCGCTTCTTCAACGCGGTCCGCGACACCGTCTCGGACTTCTTCGTGACCACCTACAAGGCCGGCGAGCCCCGTCCGGACCTCGACGCCCTCAAGAAGGAAGCCGTCCGATGAGCGCGCCCTTCCGCCTTCCCAAGGGCGGCCGGATCGACCGGCAGAAGCCCGTCCGCTTCACCTTCGACGGCGTCGCCTACCCGGGCTTCGAAGGCGACACGCTCGCCTCCGCGCTGATCGCGAGCGGCGTCCACCTGATGGGCCGCTCGTTCAAGTACCACCGGCCGCGCGGCTTCCTGACTGCAGGCCCGGACGAGCCGAACGCCCTCGTCGGGGTCGGCGCGACCCAGGACCGCTACACGCCGAACCTCCGCGCGCCCGTCGTGGAACTCCACGACGGCCTGGTGGCGGAGAGCCAGAACCGCTGGCCGTCGCTGCGCTTCGACGCCGGCGCGGTCAACGACCTCTTCTCGCGCTTCCTGCCGGCGGGCTTCTACTACAAGACCTTCATGTGGCCGAAGTCCTTCTGGAAGACGGTCTACGAGCCGAAGATCCGCGCCATGGCCGGCCTAGGCAAGGCCCCGACCGCGCCGGATGCGGACCGCTACACCCAGGTCTACGCCCACGTGGACGTGCTCGTGGTCGGCGCCGGCCCGGCCGGGCTCGCGGCCGCCCTTGCCGCCGCCGAGAGCGGTCGGCGGGTGATGCTCGCCGACGAGCAGCCGGAGGTCGGCGGCTCGCTCCTCCACGACGTCACCGCCACCATTGAGGGGCGCCCCGCCGCCGCCTGGGTGGCCGAGACGCTCGCGGCCCTGAAGGCCAGGGGCGTCCAGGTGCTCACCCGCACCACCGCCTTCGGCTACTACCCGCACAACATGCTGGGCCTCCTGGAGCGCGTCACCGACCATCTCGCCAACCCGGACCCGAAGCTGCCGCGCGAGCGCCTCTGGCAGGTGCGGGCCGGCGAGGTGGTGCTCGCCACCGGCGCCATCGAGCGCCCGCTCGTCTTCCCGGAGAACGACCGGCCGGGCATCCTCCTCGCCGACGCCGCCCGCGCCTATGCCAACCGTTGGGCCGCCTCGGTCGGCAAGCGCGTGGTCATCGCCACCGCGTGCGACAGCGCCTACCGCACCGCCCTCGACCTCAAGGCCCACGGCATCGATGTGGCCGTCGTGGCCGACATGCGCCCCAATCCGGACGGCGCCCTGGTGCAGGCCGCCCGGGCCGCCGGCATCCGCATCGAGGCCGGCACCGCCGTGACCGGCACCCGCGGCCGCCTGCGGGTGAAGGCCGCCCACCTCGGCCGGCTGGACGGCCGGGGCGGCGCCCACGCGCCCGAGCCGGTCGCCTGCGACGCGCTGCTGATGTGCGGCGGCTGGACGCCCACGGTCCACCTCTTCTCCCAGTCGCGCGGCAAGCTGCGCTTCGACGACGCGCTCCAGGCCTACGTGCCGTCGGTGTCCGTGGAGAAGGAGCGCTCCGCCGGCGCGTGCAACGGCGTGTTCGACCTCGCCGCCGTGCTGGCGGACGGCTTTGCCGCCGGCGAGAGCGCCGCCAAGGCGTCCCGCACCCGCGCGCCCGCCGCCCGCGCCTTCGCGGTCGAGGGAAGCGACAGCACCGCCGGCGGCCATCTCGGCGCCGTGCCGCACAGCCGCAGCCCGTCGGCCGTGAAGGCCTTCGTGGACTTCCAGAACGACGTGACCGCCAAGGACCTGAAGCTCGCCACCCGCGAGGGCCTGCGCTCCATCGAGCACGTGAAGCGCTACACCACCACCGGCATGGCGACCGACCAGGGCAAGACGTCCAACATGAACGCCCTCGGCATCGTGTCGGACGCCATCAAGTCGCCCATCCCGCAGATCGGCCTCACCACCTTCCGGGCGCCCTACACGCCCGTCACCTTCGGGTCGTTCGCCGGCGCCTCGCGGGGCGACCTGTTCGACCCGGTGCGCAAGACCCCGAGCCACGCCTTCGCGGTGGAGAGGGGCGCGCCGTTCGAGAACGTCGGCCAGTGGAAGCGCGCCTGGTGGTATCCGAGGGCGGGCGAGGACCAGCACGCCGCCGTCCGCCGGGAGGTGAAGGCCATGCGGTCGTCGGTAGGCATGTTCGACGCCTCCACCCTCGGCAAGATTGAGGTGGTCGGCCCGGACGCGGCCAAGTTCATGGAGCTTCTCTACACAAACGCCTGGGCGAAGCTCGGCGTCGGCCGCTGCCGCTACGGCGTGATGCTGCGCGAGGACGGCTTCGTGATGGACGACGGCGTCATCGGCCGCCTCGCGGCCGACCGCTTCCACGTGACCACGACCACCGGCGGCGCACCGCGCGTGCTCAACCATATGGAGGACTATCTCCAGACCGAATTCCCGCACCTCGACGTCTGGCTGACCTCGGTCACCGAGCAGTGGGCCGTGATCGCCGTCCAGGGCCCGAAGGCGCGCGACGTCATCGCGCCGCTCGTCGACGGGATCGACCTCTCGCCGGAGGCCTTCCCGCACATGAGCGTCGCCGAGGGCCGCGTCTGCGGCGTGCCGGCCCGCCTGTTCCGGGTGTCCTTCACCGGCGAACTCGGCTTCGAGATCAACGTGCCGGCCGACTATGGCGCAGCCGTCTGGCAGGCGGTCTTCGAGGCCGGCCAGCCCTACGGCATCACGCCCTACGGCACCGAGGCCATGCACGTCGCCCGCGCCGAGAAGGGCTACATCATCGTCGGCCAGGAGACGGACGGGACCGCCACGCCGGACGACGTCGGCCTCTCGTGGGCGGTCGGCAAGGCCAAGCCGGATTTCGTCGGCAAGCGCGCGCTCGCCCGTCCGTCCATGGCGGTGGCGGACCGCAAGCAGCTCGTGGGCCTGCTCACCGAGGATCCGGCCACCGTGCTGGAGGAGGGCGCCCAGATCGTCGCCGAGCCGGACTACCACGTCCCGGCCCGCATGATCGGCCACGTCACCTCGTCCTACGAGAGCCCGACGCTCGACCGCTCCATCGCGCTCGCCATGGTTAAGGGCGGTCGCGCCCGCATCGGCGAGACGATCCACATCCCGATGCCCGACCGGGTGATCGCCGCCAAGGTGGTGGAGCCCGTCTTCTACGACCACGAAGGAGCGCGCCTCAATGGCTGACGTCGCCCTGAAGGAGCCGGCGCTCCGCCGCTCCGTGTTCGAAGGCCTGCCGCTCGCCTCCCGGGCCGCGGCGGCCTGCGCCTTGGAGCCGCTGCCGCCGGCGACTCGCCTGTCGGTGCGCGGACGGCCCGGCGTCGCCGAGGCGGCGGCCGGCGCGCTGGGCTTTCCTCTGCCGACGGACGTCTGCCGCGCGGCCGAGGCCGGCGGGCGCGCCGCGCTCTGGCTGGGCCCGGACGAGTGGCTGGTGATCGCCCCGGAGGCCGAGGCGGCCACCCTGCCGGCCGCCCTGGAGACGGCGCTCGCCGGCGTGCCCCATGCGGTCGTGGACATCAGCCACCGCAACGTGGCGCTCGCCGTCTCGGGGCCGGCGGCCGCCTATGTGCTCAATCACGGCTGCCCGCTCGACTTGTCTCTTTCCGCCTTCCCGGTGGGCATGGCGACCCGCACCATCCTCGGCAAGGTGGAAGTCGTCCTCTGGCGGACCGGGCCCGACAGCTTCCGCCTGGAATGCTGGCGCACCTTCGCCGAGTGGGTCGTGGCCTTCCTGAACGAGGCCCGGCGCGAGTTCGACTGAGCGGCGGCCGATCCTCTTGGCGACTATTTTCCGGGCCAAGAGGAACGGCTGCCACAAAAAGACTATCTTGGGAGTGGACCTTCGATATCATCAGGATGGTGGCGTCGGCCACGCGGTGCGCGCGATCATAACAAAACGGGGGTGCGCGCCCAGGCCAAGCCGGATCGGGGAGGTGTAAATGCAGATGCGCGAGGGGCGTCAGCGCCTCCCAGCCGCGCCGGCGGCGTCGCAGGGACGGCCGCGGCTGAGTGTCGGTTTCATTCTGGCCGACAACTTCACCCTGTCGGCCTTCTCGCTCTTCGTCGACCAGCTTCGCCTGGCGGCGGACGAGGGCGACCTGTCCCGGCCGATCAACTGCCAGTGGACCATCATGGGCTCCAAGCCCGAGCCGGTGCGCGCCTCCTGCGGCGTCAGCGTCTCGCGCACCTCGGGCTTCGTGGACCCCAAGCGGTTCGACTACATCTGCATCGTCGGCGGCATCCTCCACGCGGGCAAGCAGGTGGACGAGGCGACGGTGGATTACCTTCGCCAGGCGGCCCGCGCCGGCGTCACCCTGGTGGGCCTCTGCACCGGGTCCTTCATCCTCGCCCGCGCGGGCCTGATGACCGGCCGGCGCGTCTGCGTGAACTGGTACCACTACCAGGACTTCCTCAACGAGTTCCCGCACCACCACCCGGTCGCGGACCGGCTGTTCGTGGTGGACGGCGACCGCATCACCTGCCCGGGCGGCGGCTCGGTGGCGGACCTCGCGTCCTTCATCGTGGAGCGCTCCCTCGGCCGGGCGGTCGCCCAGAAGAGCCGGCAGATCATGGTGCTGGAGCAGGCCCGTCCCGGCACGGCCGCCCAGCCGCACCCGCCGCTCGCCGACACCATCGCGGACGAGCGCGTGCGCCGGGCCCTTCTGCTGATGGAGCAGCACCTGGCCGATCCGCTCCTCATCGCGGACATCGCCACACGGCTCCAGCTGTCCACCCGCCAACTGGAGCGCCTGTTCCAGGCGGTGCTCGGGATGCGGCCGGCCGCCTTCTACCGGTCGCTGCGGCTGAAGTACGCCCGCTGGCTCCTGGACAACACGGAGCGGTCCGTCACCGACATCGCGCTCGAAGCCGGCTTCTCCGACTGCGCCCACTTCTCGCGCCACTTCAAGGCGCTCCACGGTGTCACTCCGTCCGACATCCGCCACAAGGGCAAGCCCATGGCCGGGGAGGACGAAACCGCCATCGCCGTCGCATCCGGCCGGTTCGGCATGGAGATCGCCGGCACACGCCTGTTCGAATAGCGGGGCGGACCCCCGACATGTCGGTTCGGACGCGACAGAAATGTCGCATTCCGACAAGTCGCCGCCCAGCCGTCGTGACCAAATGTCTGGCAGCGCCGGCCCCCTGAGCGGACCGGCCGGAGATCCGCCCGATGCTCGACCGCAGCCCCGAATCCCCTCGCGTCCTCCTCGCCCGCCGCCGTCCCGGCCACAGCCTGGAGGCCCCGTTCTACACGAGCCCGGAGATCTTCGACCTCGACATCGAGGCGATCTTCTTCCGCCACTGGATCTACGTGGGCGTCGAGCCGGACGTGCCCTTCGAGGGCGACGTGATGGTGGTCGACATCGACCGCGCGTCCATCCTGATCGTGCGCGGCGACGACGGGGTGATCCGGGCCTTCCACAACGTCTGCCGGCATCGCGGGGCGCGACTCGTCCACGACGAGAAGACCTCCGTCGGCAAGCTCGTCTGCAAGTACCACGCCTGGACCTACGACCTGGACGGCCCGCTCCTCCACGCCGAGCACATGGGTCCGGAGTTCGACACGTCCTGCCACGGGCTGAAGCCCGTGCACCTGAAGTCGGTGGAGGGCCTGCTCTTCATCTGCCTCGCCGACACGCCCCCGACGGACATCGACGAGATGGCGGCCGCCATGGGCCCCTACCTCGCCCCGCACGCGATCCGCGACGCCAAGGTGGCCTACCAGACCGACCTCATCGAGGAAGGCAACTGGAAGATCACCATGGAGAACAACCGCGAGTGCTACCACTGCGCGGGCAATCATCCGGAACTCACCGTGCCGCTGTTCGAGTACGGCTTCGGCTTCTCGCCGGAGAGCATGGACGAGGCGAAGGCCAAGGAGGCCAACCGCTACGCCTGCATGGTCACCGACCTGCACGGCGAGTGGGAAGGCGCCGGCTTCCCGTCGCGGGAGATCGAGCATCTCGCCGACCGGGTGACCGGCTTCCGCACCGAGCGCCTGCCGATCGACCGGGCCGGCGAGAGCCAGACCCTCGACACCAAGGCGGCGTCGACGAAGCTTCTCGGCACCCTCACCAACCCGAGGATGGGCGGCCTGTCCTTCTGGACCCAGCCGAACAGCTGGCACCACTTCATGGCCGACCACATCGTCACCTTCTCGGTGATCCCGCTGTCGCCGGACCGCACGCTGCTGCGCACCAAGTGGCTCGTCCACAAGGACGCGGTGGAAGGGGTGGACTACGACCTGAAGCGCCTCACGGAAGTCTGGATCGCCACCAACGCCCAGGACGGCGACCTCGTCGGCATCCAGCATTCGGGCGTGAAGAGCCCGGCCTACGAGCCCGGCCCCTACAGCCCCTACACCGAGGGGCTCGTGGAGAAGTTCGTCGCCTGGTACACCGGCCGCCTCTCCGCCTATCTCGGCTGAGCGACGACCGCCGGACCCGGCGCCTGTCCCCGGACAGGCCGAGATGCGCCCTCGGTCGCTTCCATCCGCTGGTTATGGCCCGGTGGCGAGCGCCTCGCCGCCGGAGCGCCGGAACCGCCTACCGCCCCTCTCCCCCCTTGCGAGAGAGAGCCGGAGAGGGGGCCGGCAGCCACAAACGCCGACGCCCTCGTTCACCCTTACACGTCCCCGAGTCCCGCCCCGCATGGCCACACCCGTCGACCTCGCACCGCATCTCGCCCCTGATGGCCCCGTCTGGGACGCGGAGGCCGATGACCGCCTCGTCTGCGTCGCCGTGGTCGATGAGACTCACGATGTGAAGACCTTCGTCTTCGCCGCGCCGGAGCCGCGCCGGTTCGCCTACAAGCCGGGCCAGTTCCTGACCTTCGACGTGGACGTGGGCGGCGAGACGGTGAACCGCTGCTACACGCTCGCGTCCTCTCCGCTCCGCCCGCACACGGTGTCGATCACCGTCAAGCGGGTGCCGGGTGGCCCTGTGTCCAACCACCTGCACGACACATTGAAGCCCGGCATGACCGTGCGGGCCGTCGGCCCCATGGGCGACTTCACCTGCGCGGATGCGGCCCCGGCGGAGAAGTATCTCTTCCTCTCCGGCGGCTCCGGCATCACGCCGCTGATGTCCATGAGCCGCGCCTTCGCTGACGTGGGCCGGCCCGTGGACGTCGTCTTCTTCCACGCCGCCCGGACGCCGAAGGACATCATCTTCCGTGCCGAGCTGGACCTGATCGCCGCCCGGCTGCCGGGCTTCCGGGTGGTCCACCTGCCGGAGCGGGCGGAGGGCGAGCCGGGCTGGTCCGGCCCGCTCGGCCGGCTCTCGGCCGACTATCTGCGGCTGGTGGTGCCGGACGCGGCCGAGCGGCAGGTCTACTGCTGCGGGCCGGATCCGTTCATGAAGGCCGCCCGCGGCGTCCTCTCCGGCCTCGGCCTGCCGGACGCCGCCTGGCACCAGGAAAGCTTCGACTTCGCCACCCTCACGGCCGACGAGCCGGCGGTGGCCGCCGAGGTGATCGCCGCGGAGGAGGCCGCCCCGGCGGTGCCGACCTACAGCGTCACCTTCCAGAAGATCGGCCAGACCGTGCCGGTGCGCGCCGACCAGTTCGTGCTCGCCACCGCCCGCGAAGCCGGCGTCCGGCTGCCGGCCTCCTGCACCGCCGGCCTTTGCGGCACCTGCAAGTCCAAGCTCGTGTCCGGCACGGTGGAGATGACCCACAAGGGCGGCATCCGCCAGCGCGAGATCGACGCCGGCCTGTTCCTGCCCTGCTGCTCCAAGCCCACGAGCGACCTGGTGATCGACCGGTAGGAGGTGACGGTCGGTCGGGCTCGATGGCCGCCGGCCCCACCCCGGACGCTTCGCGTGCGACCCTCCCCGCGAGGGGGAGGGTGGTTCTCGCCTGCCGCCGGCCGCTCCATGTGTCCTTGCGGGGAAACGTCCCCGTCCTTTCGGACCCGTTGAGGGAAGTCGATCGGGCGCGTATGGTCCGCCACCTTTTTCCTGGGCCGCGCGCGGCCGGAGACCATTGGGGCGGGCATGGCGGACGACAAGAAGACCTTGAGCTTCACCGAGCAGGAGGCGCTGCTCTTCCACGCGCAGGGGCGGCCCGGCAAGCTGGAGATCATGCCGACCAAGCCCATGGCGACCCAGCGCGACCTGTCGCTCGCCTATTCGCCGGGCGTCGCCGTGCCGGTGCGCAAGATCGCCGAGGACCCGTCGCTCGCCTTCGACTACACGGCGCGCGGCAACATGGTGGCGGTGATCTCCAACGGCACCGCCATCCTGGGCCTCGGCAACCTGGGGCCGCTGGCGTCGAAGCCCGTGATGGAGGGCAAGGCGGTGCTCTTCAAGCGCTTCGCCGACGTGGACAGCATCGACCTGGAGCTCGACACCGAGGACGTGGACGAGTTCGTCAACGCGGTGCGCTACCTCGGCCCCTCCTTCGGCGGCATCAACCTGGAGGACATCAAGGCGCCGGAGTGCTTCATCATCGAGAGCCGCCTGCGCGAGCTGATGGACATTCCGGTCTTCCACGACGACCAGCACGGCACCGCCATCATCGCGACCGCCGGCCTGATCAACGCCCTGCACCTGACGGGGCGGGACATCAGGACCGCGCGCCTCGTCTGCAACGGCGCGGGCGCGGCGGGCATCGCCTGCATCGAGCTCGTCAAGGCGATGGGCATGCCGCACCAGAACGTCATCCTCTGCGACACCAAGGGCGTGGTCCACAAGGACCGCACCGAGGGCATGAACCAGTGGAAGTCCGCCCACGCGGTGGAGACCGACGCCCGGACCCTGGAGGAGGCGCTGGTCGGCGCGGACGTGTTCTTCGGCCTTTCGGTGAAGGGCGCGCTCACCGCCGACATGCTGCGCTCCATGGGGCCGGACCCGATCATCTTCGCGATGGCGAACCCGGACCCGGAGATCACCCCGGAAGAGGCGCGCGCCATCCGGGCGGACGCCATCGTGGCGACCGGCCGGTCGGACTATCCGAACCAGGTGAACAACGTCCTCGGCTTCCCGTACATCTTCCGCGGCGCCCTCGACGTGCGGGCGACCACCATCAACGACCGGATGAAGATCGCCGCCGCCGAGGCGCTGGCGCTTCTCGCCCGCGAGGACGTGCCCGACGAGGTGGCGGCCGCCTACCGGGGCATCCGGCCGCGCTTCGGGCGCGACTACATCATCCCGGTGCCGTTCGACCCGCGCCTCATCTCCACCGTGCCGGAGGCGGTGGCCCGGGCGGCGATCGACACGGGGGTGGCCCGGCGGCCGATCGTCGACTGGGAACACTACCGGCACCAGCTCTCCGCCCGGCGCGACCCGGCGGCCGGCACCCTGCAGCGCATCTTCGCCAAGGTGAAGCAGCGGCCCCGGCGCGTGGTGTTCGCCGAGGGCGAGGAGGAGCAGGTGATGCGCGCCGCCGCGAGCTTCGCCGCCCAGGGGCTCGGCACCGCCATCCTGGTCGGCCGCGAGGACCAGATCCGCGCCACGGCGACGGCGGCCGGCATCGACGTCGGCCGGGAGGGCCTGGAGATCCGCAACGCCCGGCTCTCCAGCCGCACCAAGGACTACGCGGACTTCCTCTACGCCCGCTTGCAGCGCAAGGGCTTCCTCCATCGCGACTGCGTGCGCCTCGTCAACACCGACCGCAACTTCTTCGGCGCGGTGGCGGTGGCCATGGGCGACGCGGACGCCATGGTGTCGGGCGTGACGCGCAACTATTCGGTCGTGCTCGAGGAGGTGCGCCGGGTGATCGACGCCAAGCCCAGCCAGCGGGTGATCGGCGTCTCCATCGCGCTCTGCCGCGGCCGGACCGTGCTGATCGCCGACACGGCGGTGCACGACATGCCGACGGCGGAGGAACTGGCCGCCATCGCCGTGCAGGCGGCCCGCTTCGCCCGCCGGCTCGGCCACGAGCCGCGCGTCGCCATGCTGGCCTTCTCCACCTTCGGGCATCCGGAGGGCGAGCGGTCCGCCCGGGTGCGCGAGGCGGTGCAGATCCTGGACGGGCAGCGGGTGGACTTCGAGTACGACGGCGAGATGGCCGCCGACGTGGCCCTCAACCCGGACAAGATGGCGCTCTACCCGTTCTGCCGCCTGACCGGGCCGGCGAACGTGCTGGTGATGCCGGCCTTCCACTCGGCCTCGATCGCCACCAAGATGCTGCAGGAACTGGGTTCGGCCACGGTGATCGGGCCGCTCCTCGTGGGCCTCGACAAGCCGGTGCAGATCATGCCGCTCGGCAGCCAGGACAGCGACATCGTCAACATGGCGGCCTTCGCGGCCTTCGACGCCATCGGCTGAGCGCCAAGGCAGGCGGCCGGCCGGTTGAACGCCGGGCCGGCCGCTTCTCTGCCGACGGCCCTCAGGCCGCCATGCGGATGGAAGCGAGGAAGCGGGCGACCTCGTCCTTCAGCGTGGCGGCGTCGTTGCCGAGCGCGGTGGCGGAGCTCAGCACCTGGGAGGCGGCGGCGCCAGTGTCCCGGGCGGCCTCCTCAACGGCGACGATGCGCGCGGTGACCTCGGCGGTGCCGTTGGCGGTCTGCTGGGTGGTGGCGGCGATTTCGCGGGTCGCCTGCGCCTGCTCCTCCACGGCGGTGGAGATGGTGATCGACGCCTGGTTCATCTTCTCGATCACGCCCCGGATCGTCTCGATCGAGTTGACCACCGTGGCGGTGATCGACTGCATCTCCTGGATCTGCCGGGAAATCTCGCCGGTCGCCCCGGAGGTCTGGCCGGCTAGGCCCTTCACCTCCGCCGCCACCACGGCGAAGCCCCGGCCCGCCTCGCCGGCGCGGGCGGACTCGATCGTGGCGTTGAGGGCGAGGAGGTTGGTCTGGGACGCGATGTCGGCGATGAGGCCGACGATCTGGCCGATGCGGTCCGCGGCCTGCGAGAGCGTCAGGATGGTGCCGCTGGTGGTGTTGGCGTGGGCGACCGCCTCGGCGGCGACGTGCGCCGAGCGGCTGACCTGCTCGGCGATCTCGCGGACCGACTTGCCGAGCTCCTCCGTGGAGCCGGCGACGATCTCCACGCCGGCGGACGCCTGCTGGGCCGCGGCCGCGACGGCGGTGGAGACCTTGGACGTGGACTCCGCCGTTTCGGTCATGGCGCGGGCCGTTTGCTCCATCTCGCGGGCGGACCCGGCGACCCCGTCCACCAGCGTCAGCACCTTTTGGGAGAAATCGTCGGCGAGCCGGCCGAGAAACTCCCTTCGGGCTTCCACGCCGGCGATCGTATAGGCCTCCAGGAGCACCTCGACGTCCAGCCAGGCGGCGCGCGCCATCACCTCCAAGGCTCTGTCGGCGTCCACGGTGCGCGAGCCGAACAGCCGCCGGCCGGTGTCGAGGCTGGCGTGGATCAGCGGCCGGGCCACTTCCAGCATGGCGTGATGACAGAGGATGATGCTGTAGGACGGGATGTTCTTCTTCAGGAAGGTCGCCGAGAAGGTGAGCGCCGAGCGGACGAAGTCGCTGCCGTATTCGCCGCTGAGCGCCCGGTTCCAGTGCTCGCGCCGGACATGGTGGACGTCCGGCTCGGACAGGGCCGCGACGATCTCCGGCCAGGCGGAGAACCGCTCCCGGCTGCGGAGGAGCATGCTTTCCAGGTTGCTGGAGATCACGGGCTTGAGGCTGTCGAGGAGAGCCCGCTCCTGCGGGCCGATGCTGAAGGCGCTTACCTGGCGCGATATGTCAAGGACTGTCATGGAATCCCCCGATGCTCACAATTCCTCGTCGGCACCGCAAAGTCCCGATGGACCCCGACCATCCGGATACTCTGGAACTCGGTGGCTCCGAAGACGCATGAGGAGCATGCAAGTCGAAGCTTAATGCAGAATTGACATCGTAATTGATGTCATGTCCGTAGGAACCCTAAGCCGATCACGATCGTTTATTCAGTGCGGGTCCGGTTCATGTATGACGAGTCGTTTGTCCGGACTTTTACAAAGATCATAGATGACGCAACGCTCGCATTCCGGCTTGCGGGCCTTGCAGACGTAGCGCCCGTGCAGGATGAGCCAGTGGTGGGCGTGGAGCTTGTAGGGCTCCGGGACGATCCTCTCGAAGGCGAGCTCCACCTCCAGCGGCGTCTTGCCGGGCGCCAGCAGGAGGCGGTTGCCGAGGCGGAAGATGTGCGTGTCCACCGCGAAGGTGGGCTGGCCGAAGGCCATGTTCAGCACCACGTTGGCGGTCTTGCGGCCGACGCCGGGCAGCGTCTCCAGCGTCGCCCGGTCCGCCGGCACCGCGCCGCCGTGGTCGCGCACGAGCGCTTCGGAAAGGGCGATCACGTTCTTGGCCTTGGTGTTGAAGAGGCCGATGGTCTTGATGTGGTCGCGCACCTTCTCCTCGCCGAGGGCGAGCATCTTCTCCGGCGTGTCGGCGACGGCGAAGAGCGCCCGGGTGGCCTTGTTGACGCCCGCGTCGGTGGCCTGGGCGGAGAGCACCACCGCGACCAGGAGCGTGAAGGCGTTCACATGCTCCAGCTCGCCCTTCGGTTCCGGCTCCGCGGCGCGGAAGCGGGCGAAGATGGCCTCCACCTCCTCCGGCGAATAGACCGCCTTCGGCTTGCGCACCCGCGCAGGGCGCGCCTTTCCGGGAGAGCCGTCCTTCGCGGTCTTCGCGGGGGTCGTTCCGGCGGGCGCCGTCCGGCCGCGCTTGCGGCCTGCCGCCGGCGCGGCCTCCGGTGGGACGACCGCATCGGCCCGGTCGGCGGCGGACGGGGCGGAAGCTTCGGCGTGGGGGGACTTTGCGCGGCGCATGCCTCCTCTATAATCGTCCCCGATGACGACAGACAATCCGACCACCCCGGATCCGTCCGCGGCGGACACACCTTTCTTCTCGGCGCGGCTGACACCCTACCGGTCGCTCGGACCGCGGGGCTTCCTCGTGCTCATGCTGGTGGTCGGCGCTCTCTGCTTCGTGTCGGGCGTGATGTTCCTGGTCATCGGCGCATGGCCGGTGTTCTGGTTCTTCGGCCTCGACGTCCTTCTCGTCTACGTGGCCTTCCGCATCAACTACGACGCCGCCCGCGCCTTCGAGGAGGTCCACGTGTCGGTGACGGACGTGCACGTGGTCCGGGTGTCGCCAAAGGGCCGGACCGAGGAGCACCACCTCAACCCGCTCTGGGCGCGGCTGCAGGTGACGCGGCTGGAGGACGAGGGCGTCGTCGCGATGGAGCTCGTCTCCCACGGCAAGGCCGTCGGCCTCGGCGACTTCCTCAATCCGCCCGACCGGGAAACCTTCGCGGAGGCACTGTCCAAGGCGCTCGCCACCGCCCGGCGGGGCGGCCCGGACGCGCTGCCGGCGGGGGCCTGAGCGGCCTTGACCGGTCCGATGGCCGCCGGCCGGCGGGCGGCGCGCCGGACGTGTGGAAATCGGGTGGCCCGAGCCCGGCGCGCGGTCTAGCCTCCTTGCATCCGACAAGGAGAGCGACGATGGATCTTGCGGTCTCGGGTTCGTCAGGACCCTTCATGGAGGAAGGGCGGAACCCGCTCAAGGAGATGCGGATGGCGGAGCCGGTGGCGCTGGACGGCGGCGACTACGCGCTGGTGCGGGCGACCATCCGGGTGATCTCGGAGTCCTGGCGCGAACAGCCGGACCTCGACGCCATCGCGAACGCGGTGGGCACCGACCCCAACCACCTGCACCGGGTGTTCACCCGCTGGGCCGGGCTGACGCCGAAGGCCTTCGTGCAGGCGCTGACGCTGGACCAGGCCCGGCGCATGCTGGACGACAGCGCGTCCATCCTGGACACCGCCTACGAGGTCGGCCTGTCCGGCCCCGGGCGGCTGCACGACCTGTTCGTCACCCACGAGGCCATGAGCCCGGGCGCCTACAAGGCGCGCGGCGGCGGCGTGACGATCGCCTACGGCTACCACGCCTCGCCATTCGGCACGGCGCTCCTGATGGCGACCGAACGGGGGCTCGCGGGCCTCGCCTTCGCGGATCCGGGCGAGGAGGCGAAGGCCTTCACCGACATGGCCGAGCGCTGGCCGGCCGCCGCCTTCGTGCAGGACCCGGCCGTGACGGCGCCCTTCGCGCGGCAGATCTTCGACCCGGGCCACTGGTCCCACGATCGGCCGCTGCGGCTCGTCTTCATCGGCTCGGACTTCGAGGTCCGGGTGTGGGAGACGCTCCTGCGCATCCCGCTCGGCAAGGCGACCACCTATTCGGACATCGCGCGCCACATCGGCAACCCCAAGGCCGCCCGGGCGGTGGGATCGGCGGTCGGCCGAAACCCGATCTCCTTCGTGGTGCCTTGCCACCGGGTGCTCGGCCGCCAGGGCGACCTCTGCGGATACCATTGGGGAATCACCCGCAAGAAGGCGATTCTCGGCTGGGAGACCGGTCTCGTGAACCGGCTGTCCGGGTTCGGGGACGTCTGAACGGGCGGGTCTCCCGCGCCTTGCTGCCAGATGTGAACTTTTACTTGCGAGCAACCTTGCTTTCGTCACCATTGGGGTCGCGCCATGGTGACGGCGCGAGCGGAGGTGGTCGCGGTGATGACGGTGAAGCCCGCGCGGCATGCGTTCTCCACGCGCGTCCATCTCATCATCCTGACCGCGCTCCTCCTGCTGCCGCTGATCGCCGCGGCCGCGGTCCTCGGCGTGAGCTACGCGACCAGCGAGCGTGAGCGCTACCAGGGCCTCGCCCTCGACGTGGCGCGCCGGGTGTCGGCCACCGTCGACCGGCAGATGCGATCGCTGGAGGACGGGCTTCGGCTGATCCGGGCGACCGCCGCCCAGCCGGGCGGCAGCGTGGACCTCACGGACGCCGTGACGGCGACAGCGGCCGTCCTCCAGGCGCGGGTGATCCTCGTGGAGGCGGACGGCCGCGTGGCCATCGACAGCCGGCCGCCCGGATCGGCCTCGGACCGGCGCGCCAACGTCTTGTCCGTGCCGCGCGATCGCTTCCTCGACCTCGCCGTCGACGACGACGGGACGACGCCGGTGGTCGGCATCGTGGTGCCGCTCGACGAGACGCGGCCGAACGGCCGGCACCTGGTGATGCGGATTCCGGCGACGCGCCTGACCGAGGTGCTGTCGGCGGAGAACCTGCCGCCCGACTGGATCGGCGCGCTGATCGACCGCCAGGACACCATCATCGCCCGGTCGCGTCAGGCCGAACGCTTCGTCGGCACCAAGGCCACCGAGGATCTCCGGCTCCGCGCCACCGGGACCGAGGGCGTCTGGACGGGCGTCACCAAGGACGGCATCCCGGTGCTGTCGGCCTACGTGCGGTCGCCGATCACGGGCTGGCGCTCGGCGGTGGGCGTGTCGGTGGCGTCCGTGGAAGCGCCGCTGAAGCGGACCTTCCTGTGGCTCGGCGCGGCGGCGGTCGCCGGGCTGGCGGTGGCGCTCGCCGCCGCGATCTGGTTCGGCCAGCGCTTCGCCAACGCGATGACCGAGCTTGCCGCCTCGGCGGTGGCGCTCGGCCAGTCGGCGCCGCTGCGCCAGCCCGTGGAGACGACCAACCATGAGATCAACCTGATCGGCAAGGCCATCTCGGGCGCGGCGCGCGAACTCGCCAAGCGCGCCGAGGCGCGCAACCGAGCCGAGGAGGCGTTGGCGACCGCCAACGCGCGGCTCCAGAGGGTGCTCGACCACTCGCCGGTCGGCATTCTGGAGGTGGACCGGGACGGGCGGATCGGCTTCGCCAACGAGGCGGCGTGCCGGCTGCTGCGGCTGACCCCGCACGAGACCGAGAACCGCCGCTTCGACGGGCCCGCCTGGGGCAACGCGCACCTGGACGGATCGCCGCTGCGCGACGATGATCTCCCGGTCAGCCGCGCGCTTCGGGGCGAGACGGTGCTGGGCTTCGAGCACGCCATCGTGGACCAGGCGGACGGCAGCCGGCGGATCCTGTCCGTCAACGCCATTCCGGTCCGGGACGACGGCGCGGTGGACGGCGTGCTCGCCGTGTTCGACGACATCACCAAGCGCCACCAGGTGGAGCAGCACCAGCGGCTGCTGATCAACGAGTTGAACCACCGTGTGAAGAACACGCTGGCGACCGTCAACTCCATCGCGGCCCAGAGCCTGAGATCCACCACCGACACGGAGACCGCGCGCGAGGCTTTCACCGGCCGCATCGTGGCGCTCGCCCAGGCCCACGACGTGCTGACGCGCGAGCGTTGGGAAGGGGCGGACCTGACCGCCGTGGTGGCCGGGGCGCTGGCGCCCCACGGGGCTGACCGGTTCGACGTGACGGGGGTTTCGGTGAGGCTCGGCCCGCAGACGGCGCTCTCCTTCGCGATGGCGCTCCACGAACTCGCCACCAACGCGGTGAAGTACGGGGCGCTCAGCGAGCCCGAGGGGCGCGTCGCCATCGACTGGCGGGTGGACGGCCGGGCGGACGGGCGCTACCTGATCTTCCGGTGGCGCGAGAGCGGCGGCCCGCCGGTGACGCCGCCCACGCGGCGCGGGTTCGGGTCGCGGCTGATCGAGCAGGGCCTCTCCCGCGAGCTCGGCGGCGCGGTGAAGATCCTGTTCGAGCGCGAGGGCCTCGTCTGCACCATCGACGCGCCGCTGCCGGGCGACGAGAGGGACGCCTGACGCGGGTGTCCGGTGACGGCGATCCGCCAGGCCGGCCGGACGAGCCTTGGTGACCCGGCTGCGGCGCGCCTTCTGGCGAAGCGACGCAACTGACTGTAGGGTCCGGCGGTTTGACGGACGACGGACTGACGACCCTTCCATGGCCAAGACCCACGACATCGACGTCCTGATCGACGAGACCGCCGTCCGGCGGGAGATCGCGTCCCTGTGCGACGATCTCACCGGATCGCGCCGGGACCACCGCACCAGCGATCCCAGGCCGGCGATCCTGTCGGTCCTGAAGCGGGTGACCCAGGAGGGGCGCGACCAGGCCCGCGCCCTGCTGGTGGAGGACCGCAAGGGCCTCCTCTGCGCGCGCCGCCTGTCCCACATGGTCGATACGGTGATCCGGATCGTGTACGACCACGCGGTCGAGCGGGTGTTCAAGGTGGACAACCCGTCGTCGGCCGAGCGCATGACGGTGACCGCCGTGGGCGGCTACGGGCGCGGCACGCTCGGCCCCGGCTCCGACCTCGATCTCCTGTTCCTCCTGCCCTACAAGCAGACCCCCTGGGGCGAGAGCGTGGTGGAGTACGTGCTCTACATGCTGTGGGACCTCGGCTTCAAGGTGGGCCACGCCACCCGGCGGGTGGACGAGTGCGTGCGGCTCGCCCGCTCCGACATGACCATCCGGACCGCCATCCTGGAATGCCGCTGGATCTGGGGCGACGAGGCGCTGTTCGCCGAGATGGTGAAGCGCTTCTCCGCCGAGGTGGTGAAGGACACCGGGCCGGAGTTCATCCTGGCCAAGCTCGCCGAGCGGGACGAGCGGCACAAGCGCCAGGGCGCCTCGCGCTATCTGGTGGAGCCGAACGTCAAGGAGGGCAAGGGCGGCCTTCGCGACCTCCACACCCTGTTCTGGATCTCCAAATACTTCTACGAGGTGCCGACCACGGACGACCTCGTGCGCCTCGGCGTGTTCTCGCGGGCGGAGATGAACCGCTTCCACAAATGCGAGGACTTCCTCTGGGCGGTGCGCTGCCACCTGCACTTCCTGACCCGCCGGCCGGACGACCGCCTGGGCTTCGAGCTGCAACGGGAGATCGCCCATCTCCTCGGGTACCAGGAGCACCCCGGCCTGTCGCCAGTGGAGCGTTTCATGAAGCACTACTTCCTGGTCGCCAAGGACATCGGCGACCTGACGCGCATCTTCTGCGCGGCGCTGGAGGAGACCCACGCCAAGCCGATCCCGGTGCTCGACCGCATGTTCGGCC
Source organism: Chthonobacter rhizosphaerae (assembly GCF_013839525.1). GTDB lineage: Bacteria > Pseudomonadota > Alphaproteobacteria > Rhizobiales > Pleomorphomonadaceae > Chthonobacter > Chthonobacter rhizosphaerae. The sequence continues at coordinate 233,217 of NZ_JACDIS010000004.1, read as the reverse complement.
GGGTGGGGCGCCGGCGGAAGAAGTCGATCGCCGCCGTCCCGCAGTTCATCGTCGACCACGACCGGCTGATGGTGGCGGACGAGGGCGTGTTCGTCCGCGACCCGGTGAACCTCGTCCGCATCTTCCACGTGGCGGACCGGCACGACCTCGCCTTCCACCCGGACGCCCTGAAGCTGATCACCCGGTCGCTGCGCCTGATCGACGCCGACCTGCGCGAGAACGAGGAGGCGAACCGGCTGTTCCTGGAGATCCTGACCTCCAAGAACCACGCCGAGACCGTGCTCCGTGTGATGAACGAGACCGGCGTCCTCGGCCGCTTCATCCCGGACTTCGGCAAGGTCGTGGCGATGATGCAGTTCAACATGTACCACCACTACACGGTGGACGAGCACACCCTGAGGGCGATCGGCATCCTCGCCTCCATCGAGCGCGGCGAGCAGGCGGATAAGAACCCGCTCTCCATCGAGCTGATGCAGTCGCTGCAGCACCGCAAGGTGCTCTACTTCGCGCTCTTCCTGCACGACATCGCCAAGGGCCGGCCAGAGGACCACTCGGTCGCGGGCGCCCGCATCGCCCGCAAGCTCGGCGCCCGCATGGGCTTCTCGACGAGCGAGAGCGAACTCGCCGCCTGGCTGGTGGAGCATCACCTGGTGATGTCCATGACGGCGCAATCGCGCGACCTCGCCGACCGCAAGACCATCCGGGACTTCGCCGCCGTGGTGCAGACGCTCGACCGGATGAAGCTGCTGCTGATCCTGACCGTCGCCGACATCCGGGCGGTGGGGCCGGGGGTGTGGAACGGCTGGAAGGGCCAGCTCCTGCGCACGCTCTACTACGAGACCGAGCCCTACCTCCTCGGCGGCCATTCGCAGCTCTCCCGCAGCCAGCGGGTGGCGGCTGCCAAGCGCGAGCTGGCGGCGAGGCTCACCGACTGGCCCGAGGCCGAGCGCGAGCGCTATTTCGAGCGGCATTATCCGCCCTACTGGCTGCGGGTGGACCTCGCCGACAAGGTGGACCACGCTGCGCTCCTGCGCCGGACCGACGAGGCCGGGCGGCGGCTCGCCACCACCTTCAAGACGAAGCCGTTCGAGGGGGTGACCGAGATCACCGTGGTGGCGCCCGACCACCCGCGGCTTCTCTCCACGCTGGCGGGCGCCTGCACGGCGGCGGGCTCCAACATCGTGGACGCCCAGATCTTCACCACGACGGACGGCCTCGCCCTCGACACCATGGTGATCGGCCGCGAGTTCGCCGACGACGCGGACGAGCAGCGGAGGGCGCAGCGGATCTGCGCCCTGATCGAGGCGACGCTGGAGGGCCGCGAGCGCCTGCCGGAGGCGGTCGCCCGCCGGGTGGCGTCCCGCAAGGCCCCGAAGGCCTTCCAGCTGCCGACCGAGGTGACGCTCGACAACACGCTGTCGGATCGGTTCACGGTGATCGAGGTGTCGGGCCTCGACCGGCCCGGGCTTCTCTACGACCTCACCCGGGCCATGTCGGACCTCAACCTCAACATCGCCTCCGCCCACGTGGCGACCTTCGGCGAGCGGGCGGTGGACGTCTTCTACGTGACCGACCTGACGAACCTGAAGATCCAGGCGACCGGCCGGCAGTCCACGATCCGCCGGCGGATCAAGCAGGCCTTCGACGAGACGCCGGAGGCCAAGCCCGCCCGCAAGGCCGGCTGAGCAGGAGGGCGGATGGGCGAAGCCCGCCCGCAAGGCGGGCTGCGCGGAGGAATGGAGGCGCGAAGCCCGCCCGCGAGGCGGGCCGAGGGTCGGGCCGCGGGGGCGGACACGGGGGCGGACATGGGGACACGATGACCGTCTGGTTCACCAGCGACACCCATTTCGCCGACCCGCGGGTGCTGCGGATCGACCGGCGGCCCTACCCGGACCTCGCCACCCACGACGCCGCCCTGATCGAGGCCTGGAACGAGCGCGTGGCGCCCGGCGACACGGTCTGGCACCTGGGCGACGTAGTGCTCGGCCGCCCGCCTGGGCGGATCGACCGGCTGCTCGCGGTCCTTCATGGCGACAAGCACCTGATCATCGGCAACAACGACGGGCCGGAGACGGTGGAGGCCGCCGGCTGGGCGAGCGCGCGGCACTATCACGAGATGGAGCTGGACGGCGTCCGGCTCGTCCTCTGCCACTACCCGTTCCGCACCTGGAACAAGATGGGCAAGGGCTGGGTGGACCTCCACGGCCACAGCCACGGCAAGCTGAAGGCGGTGCCGCGCCAGATCGACGTGGGCGTGGACGCCTGGGGCTACCGGCCGGTGACGCTGGGCGAGATGCTGGCGGCCCGTGCCGGCCGGGCGCGCCGGCCGGCGGAGCAGACGCCCCCGCCCTCCTGACCGTCCCGCCGACGCCGCCGGATCGGTCCGGTTTCGCCTCAGCGGCCGGGCGGGAGCGGCGTCTGGGCCTGGAACAGGCGGCCCTTCTCGGTCCAGAGAGTGACGGCCAAGGTGGCGATGCTGAGCACCAGGAAGCCCGTCACGAGAGGCGTGACCGTGCCGTCGAACGATTGGCCGACGGCGAGGCCGAGAAGCGCGCCGCCGAGCGTGGTGTAGAAGCCGATCAGCGACGACGCGGTGCCGGCGACGGCGCCGAGCGGCTCCATGGAGAGCGCGTTGAAATTCGGCAGGATGAGGCTGAACAGGAAGTTGTTCGCCGCCATCAGGACGAGAAAGAGGACGAGCGGCGGGTGCCCGCCCGTCGCGACGGCGCTGAGGACCTGCAGGAGCGCGACGCCCACGTAGCCGACGAGGGCCCCGTGGGCGATCCGGCGCATGCCGAAGCGGGGCACGAAGCGCGAGTTGAGGAAGGACGCGACCCCCATGGCGCCGGCGACCAGCGCGAAGGCGAGCGGGAACCAGGACCCGAGGGCGTAGACCTCCGTCTCGAAGATCTGCTGGGCCGAGCCGATGTATCCCATGAGGCAGCCGGACATGAGCGCCATGCCGGTGGAATAGCCGAACGCCGTGCGGTTGGTGATCGTGCGGACGGCTGCGTCGCCGATCCGCCGGACCGAGAAGGGCATCCGGTAGTCCGGGTGCAGCGTCTCCGGCATGCGCAGGCCGAACCAGATCAGGAGGACGGCCCCGAGGCCCAACATGACGGCGAAGATCATGTGCCAGTCGGCGAAGGCCAGCACCACCCCGCCGAGGGCCGGGGCGAAGATCGGCACGATGATGAAGATCATCATCACGAACGACATCACCCGCGCCATGTCCCGCCCGCCGAACCGGTCGCGCACGATGGAGACGGCGAGCACCCGGGCGGCGGCGGCGCCCATGCCCTGCACCACGCGCCCGGCGATGAGGACGGCGAAGCTGGGCGCGAACAGGGCGAGCACGCAGCCGGCCGCGAACACCAGCGTGCCGCCGATGACGGCCGGCCGGCGGCCGACGATGTCGGAAAGCGGCCCGTAGACAAGCTGCATGACGGCGAAGCCGATCATGTAGCTGTAGACCAGCCATTGGAGCTGGTTGGTGTCGGTGATGCCGTAGCTGTCCGCGACGGGCGGAAAGGCCGGCAGCAGGAAGTCGATCGAGAGCGCCGTCAGGCCCATCATGAGGGCGACGATGCCGACGAACTCGGCGAAGGAGAGCGTCTCGGCGGCGGCCGGTCGGTTCGTTTCGGGTCGGGTATCCATGTCGGGTCCGTGGGCGGCGGGCGGTGGCCCGCCGCGAATGCGGGGGTCGCGTGGAGGGCCGGGGCCGCGCGCGGACGATCAGGTGATGCCGCCCGGACGAAGCCGTTCGGATCGGAAGAGCGGGCCGGCCGGGCCGGGCAAGGACTCGGTCAACGGTGAGGCCGGCCCGTTTCCATACAGGATCCAGGTGGACCGGATCGTGACGAAGCGTCCGCCTCACCGAAAGGTGACGGCTGAGGCAATCGCCTCAACCGCGACGGTCTTCAGCCGATCACCCGCTCCGCCATGATCGGGATGTGGCGGATCCGCCGGCCGGTGGCGTGGAAGACCGCGCTGGTGATCGCCGGGGCGACGCCGCAGATGGCGATCTCGGCGAGGCCCTTGGCGCCGAGCGGGTTGAAGATGGTATCCTCGCCGGGGACAAAGACTACGTCGAGGTCCGGCGTGTCGGCGCAGACCGGCACGAGGTATTCGGCGAGATTGGCGTTCATCACCTTGCCGAACCGCTCGTCCCACTCGGCCTGTTCCATCAGCGCCATGCCGATGCCGCCCATCATGCCGCCGATGCACTGGCTGCGGGCGATCTTCGGGTTCACCACGCGGCCGACGTCATAGGCGCCGACCATGCGCTTGACCCGGACGGCGCCGAGGCCCTCGTCCACCCGCACCTCCACGAACACCGCCCCGAAGGCGGAGCTCGCGTGGGTCTTGGTCTCCTCGCCGGGCGCGGCCTTGCCCTTGGCGTCGAGCCGGTCGAGGCTGTTCGCCCGCAGGGTCTCGGCGATCGAGCCGCCCTTGGCCGGCAGCCGGTCGAGCTTGTCCCTCAGGGCCTCGCAGGCGGCGGACGCGGCCGTGCCGACGCTCGCGAGCGTGATGGAGCCGCCGTGGACCGGCGCGGTCGGCAGGTCGCTGTCGCCGAGCTCGAACCGGACCGCGTCCACTGGCAGGCCGAGCGCGTCGGCGGCGATCTGGGTGATGGACGTGTAGGTGCCCGGGCCCATGTCGGAGGCGGCCGAGCGGATCACGGCGGTGCCGTTGGCGAAGACCGTCGCCTGCATCTCGGCCGCGCCCCGGTCCGCGTGGTAGATGGCGGTCGCCATGCCGTAGCCGACGAGCTCGGTGCCGACCCGCATGGAGCGGGGCTCGGGGATCCGGTTCGCCCAGCCGAACCGCTCGGCGCCGGTCTCGTAGCAGGTCCGCAGCTCCTTCGACGACCAGGGCTGGCCGGTCTTCTCGTTCGTGTCCGCGTGGTTGCGCAGGCGCAGCTCCACCGGGTCCATGCCGAGCTCGAAGGCAAGTTCGTCCATGGCGGCCTCAAGGGCGTAGAGGCCGGTGACGATGCCCGGGCCGCGCATGGGGCAGGGCGAGTTCACGTCCATCTCGACCAGCCGGTAGGCTGTGCGGACGTTCGGGCAGGAATATGTGGTCTCGGCCGGCTGGAGCGTGGTCTCGGCATATTCCTCGTAGGTGGCCACCTGGGCGGCGGCCTCCTGGACGATCGCGGTGAGCTTGCCGTCCCGGTCGGCGCCGAGCCGCACGCGCTGTTCCGTATGCGGACGATAGCCGACCGCGTTGTAGAGCTGCCGCCGGCTGAGCTCCACCCGCACCGGGCGGCCGGCCATCCGGGCGGCGATCGCCGCGATGGTGACGTGCGGCCAGGTGCGGAGCGCCGACCCGAACGCGCCGCCGACGAAGGGCGAGATGACCCGGATCTTCTCCTTGTCCATGCCGAACACGTGGGCGATCTCGTCGACCACGTTCTGAACCCACTGGGTCTTGTCGTAGAGGGTGAGCCTGTCGCCCTCCCAGGACGCGATGGTGACGTGGGGCTCGATGGCGTTGTGATGCTCGCGCGCCTGCACGTAGGCGGCGTCCACCGTGACGGCGGCGCCCGCCAGCGCCCCGTCCGCATCGCCCCGGCCGGACGCGCCGGGACGGCCGCCCTTGGCCGTCTCCTCGCTCGGCTCCCGGCCGCGGCCCGGATCGAACACCGTGCGGGCCTCCGCCTCCTCGTAGGCGATGCCGATGCAGCTGGCGGCGGCGTCGGCGATCTCCTGGGTCTGCGCCACCACGGCCGCCACCGGCTGGCCGTTGAAGAGGATGTCCGGACCCTGGAACACCTGCAGCTGGTCGCCCGACTTCGGATCCACCTGCGGGCGCTTCTCCATCTCGTGGTAGGGCAGGCTCGGCGCGTTGAGGTGCGACACGACCGCGAGCACGCCCGGGATGGTTTCGGCGGCGGTCGTGTCGATCCGGCGGATCCGGCCCTTCGGGATGGTGGACGTGACCACGGCCGCATAGGCGAGGCCGTCCGGCGCGAACTCGCCGGCGTAGCGGGCCGTGCCGGTCACCTTGGCGGGACCGTCGACCCGGCTGACGGGCTGGCCGATGGCGGGCGTTGGAGCGTTCATCGGTTGGCCTCCTGGTCGGCGGTGGCCGCAAGGGCGCGCGCGACGGCGTTGACGAGAAGCGGGACCTTGAAGGCGTTGCCCGGGCGCGGATCGGCGCCGTCGGCGGCCGCCTCGGCGGCGAGCTGCAGGGTCTGGACGTCCATCGGCCGGCCGACGAGCCGGTCCTCCACGGCGGGCAGCCGCCAGGGCTTGGTGCCGACGCCGCCGGCGGCGACCCGGGCCGCCACCACCTCGCCGTCCGCTACCACGAGGGCGACGGCGGCGGAGACGAGCGCCCATTCGAAGCTCGCCCGGTCGCGGACCTTCAGGTAGCGGCCCGGCAGGTTCGTGGCCTGGATCGGAACGAAGACCGCCGTGATCAGGTCGCCGGGCTCCAGCGCTGTCTCCACATAGGGCGTGTCGCCGGGCAGGCGGTAGAAGTCGTCCAGCCGGATCGACTTCTCGCCGCCCGCCCGTTCGACGATCACCTCGGCGTCGAGCGCCACGAGCGCGACCGCGAGGTCGGACGCGTGGGTGGCGATGCAGTGGGGACTGCCGCCGAACACCGCGTTCAGCCGGTTCTGGCCCGCCTGGGCGGGGCAGCCGGAGCCGGGCTCGCGCTTGTTGCAGGGCGTCGTGACGTCCCGGAAGTAGAGGCAGCGGGTCTTCTGCAGAAGGTTGCCGCCGATCGTCGCCATGTTGCGCACCTGGGGCGACGCGGAGGCGGCGAGCGCCTCCGCGACCAGGGGCAGCCGCTCGGCCACGATCGGATCCTCGATCACGTCGGCGAGGCGGGTGGCGGCGCCGATCCGGATCCCGTCGAGCTGGGCCGTGACGCCGGTGGTGCCGACGCGCGATACGTCGAGGAGGGCGCGCGGATGGGCGATCCCCTCCTGCATCAGCTGCAGAAGGTCCGTGCCGCCTGCGATGTAGGTGGTGCCCGGGTGGTCGGCGCGGCGGCTGGCGCCGGTGGCGGCGTCAAGCCGCTCGTAGGTGAAGGCGCGCATGGCTCAGGCGTCCTCGCGGCTGGGGACGGCGGCGCCGCTTCGGTCGGTTGCCCCCGCGACGGTCCGGATGGCGTCCACGATGTTCGCGTAGGCGCCGCAGCGGCAGAGATTGCCGCTCATGTGCTCGCGGATCTCCTCGTCGCTGCCGCAATGCCCCTCCTGGAGGAGCGCCACCGCCGACATGATCTGGCCGGGGGTGCAGTAGCCGCACTGGAACGCGTCGCAGGCGACGAAGGCCTCCTGCATGGGGTGGAGCGCATCGGGCGTGCCGAGGCCCTCGATGGTGGTGACGCTCGCCCCGTCCGCCATCACGGCGAGGGTGAGGCAGGAGACGATCCGGCGGCCGTCGAGGTGCACCGTGCAGGCGCCGCACTGGCCGAGGCCGCAGCCCTTCTTGGTGCCGGTGAGATGGAGCCGGTCGCGCAGGGCGTCGAGCAGCGTGGTGCGGGGATCGACGTCGAACCGCGTCTCCTCGCCGTTGACCCTGAGGGTCACGGTGAGCGCATGAGGGTCGTTCGGCACGGGGGACTCCTGGCGTTCGCGGGGAGGCGGGGGTTGCTTCTCAACGTGGCGGGCCGGGGGCGGTTCCGGACGCCCGGTTCGTGCGGGAGCCGGCGAGGGGCCGGTCCGCCGGCACGGAACGGGCGGTTCCGGCGCACGTTGACCGGGGCTCCGGGGCCGCATGCCCGCGATGGCTTCGGCCCTCGCGGGCGGCATGAGCTCCGGACGTCACGAGATCGGAGCGCGGCCCGGTCGACCGGACGGGCCCGCCAGCGGGACCGCCGGCCCGCGGAGCGCTCCCGGGAAGGCTGAGACTTCATGGCAGACGGATCCGAACCGAGTTCCGCCGCGCGGGTGGCCGAGACCATCGCCCCCGCCGCCCCCGATGCGCGCTCCCGGCCGACCGGCCCGATCCCGCACGCGGCGCTCGCCCTGCGGCTGGCGGCCCGCCTTTCCGCCGGCGGCGAGCACCTGGTGATGGCCGCGGACGAGACCCGCGCGACGGCGCTGGCCCAGGCGGTGGCCGCCCTTGCGCCCGGCGCGGAGGTGATCCTCCTGCCGCGTTGGGATGTGCCGCCCGGCGAAGCCGTGGCTCCGTCCCGCGCCGTGATGGGCCGGCGCGTGGCGGCGCTCCGGCGGCTCGCCCGGCCGGCGACCACGGGCCGGATGGTGGTGACGACGGCCGACGCGGCGGTGCAGATGCTGCCGCCCGCCGACGTGATGGCGGCCGCCTCCTTCACGCTCGCGGTGGGCGAGCCGTTCGACGAGGCGGCCCTGAGGCGGTTCCTGACCCGCACCGGCTGGGCCTTCGACGACCGGGTGGACGAGCCCGGCGAGGTCGCGGTCCGCGGCCAGGTGATCGACGTCTACCCGGCCGGCGAGGCCCAGCCGTTCCGGCTCGACCACGACGACGGCCGGGTGGCGGGTATCCACCGGTTCGACCCGGCCACCCAGCGGACGACCAGCAACGGCATCGAGACGGTGACGCTGGCGCCCGCCTCCGAGGCCGTGCTGCCCGAGGACGCCGAACCGGACGAGGACAGCGTGCCGGAGGCCCGCCTCGGGGCGCTCTACGACCGGCTCGACAGCCTGTTCGGCCTGATGCCGGCCGCGACGGTCTGGACGGAGCCGACGGTGCGACGGCGCGCGGCCGCGCTTCTCGCCCAGGCCGACGAGGACGAGCGCACCGCCCGGCTGACCGTGCCGCGCGACGAGGTGGAGCGGGCGCTTTCGGCGGTCGAGCCTCTCGCTGCACTCGGACGGGCGGGGCCGGTGCCCCGGTTCGCGGCGCGCCGGGACGGGATCCGGGCGTTCCGGGACCATGTGGCCGCGGCCCTCGAGGCGGGCGACCGGGTGCTCATCGCCGGCGAGGAGGCCGACGTGGCGGCGCTCGCCCGCCGCCTCGGCCGCACGCCGGAGCGGGTGGAAACCGCGTCGGCGGTGCTGGCTGCCGGGCCCGGGTCGCTTCTCGCCGCGACGGTGGATCTTGGCGCCGGGGCGCGGCTCGACGATGAGGCGGTGACGGTGATCGCGGCGGCCGACGTGCTCGGCCGCCGGGCGCGGCGGCACCGGGACGAGCGCTCCGCCGCCGAGGCCGTGCTGATCGACGCCGGCTTCACGGTGGGCGACGCGGTGATCCACATCGACCACGGGCTCGGCATCCTGCGGGGACTGGAGGCGGTGGCCGGCGATGCCGGCGAGACGGTGCGGCTGGAGTATGCCGGCGGGGCGGTGCTGATGGTGCCGGTCGCCGACATGGACCGGATCTGGCGCTACGGCGCCGACGCGGACGCCGTGACCCTCGACAGGCTCGGCGGCGAGGCCTGGCCCAAGCGGCGGGCCAAGGTGGAGGCGGCGCTGGCCGAAGCGGCCGAGCGGCTGACCGCGGCCGCCGAGGCGCGGAGCCGGGAGACCGCCCCGGTGATCCGCCCGCCGGAGGATCGCTACGACCGGTTCGCCGCCCGTTTCGGCTATACGGAGACCGCCGACCAGGCGAGGGCGATCGACGACGTGCTCGCCGACCTCGCCTCCGGGCGGCCGATGAACCGGCTCGTCTGCGGCGATGTCGGCTACGGCAAGACGGAGGTGGCGCTCCGCGCGGCCGCCGCCGTCGCGTTCAGCGGCCGGCAGGTGGCGATCGTGGCGCCCACCACCGTGCTCGCCCGCCAGCACGACTCGATCGTGCGCGACCGGTTCAGAGGACTTGGCGTGACCGTCGGCCACCTGTCGCGGTTCGCCAGGCCGGCGGAGGCCAAGGCCGTGAAGGAGGGGCTGAAGGATGGCTCGACCCGCGTGGTGGTCGGCACCCACGCGGTCGCCGGCAAAGGCGTGGAGATCCCCGACCTCGGCCTCCTGGTGATCGACGAGGAGCAGCGCTTCGGCGCGGCCCAGAAGGCGGCGCTGCGGGCCCTCGGCAAGGGCGTCCACGTGCTGACCCTGACGGCGACGCCGATCCCCCGGACCCTTCAGTCGGCGCTCGCCGGCCTCACCGACCTCAGCCTCGTGGCGACCCCGCCGGCCCTGCGCCGGCCGATCGCCACCCGCGTCCTGTCCTGGTCGGACACGGTGGCGGCGGAGGCGTTGCGCGCCGAGGCGCGGCGACGCGGCCAGAGCTTCGTGGTCTGCCCCCGGATCGAGGACCTGGAGCCCATGGCGGACCGGCTGGCGGCCATCGCGCCGGAGCTCTCGGTGCGGATGCTCCACGCGAAACTGCCGGCCGACGAGATCGACCGGACCCTGATCGAATTCGGGCGGGGCGAGGGCGACGTGCTCCTCGCCACGTCGATCGTGGAAAGCGGCCTCGACATGCCGCGGGTGAACACCATCCTGGTCTGGCACGCGGACCGGTTCGGCCTCGCCCAGCTTCACCAGCTGCGCGGCCGGGTGGGCCGCGGCACCCGGCGCGGCATGGCGCTCCTGACGACCGACCCGGACGGCGAGCTGGCGCCCGCGACCCTGAAGCGCCTGGAGACCCTGGTGGCGCTCGACCAGCTGGGCGCCGGCTTCGCCATCAGCGCGTCCGATCTGGACCAGCGCGGGGCGGGCGACCTCTTCGGCGAGGACCAGGCCGGCCACGTGAAGCTGATCGGCGCCGGCCTCTACCGGCGCATGCTGGAGGTCGCGCTCCGCCGCGCCAAGGGCGAGGCGGTCGACGAACGGCCGCCGCCGGAGATCCGCGGCGTGGATCTCGGCCGCATCCCGCCCGACTGGGTGCCGGAGCCGGACGTGCGCCTCGACCTCTACGCCAAGGCCTACGGCCTGTCGGACGCGGGGGCGGTGGACGGCTTCGCCGAGGAGATCGGCGACCGCTTCGGCGCGCCGCCGCCGCCCGCGGCCGCCTTTCTGGACGTGCTGAGGCTCCGGGTGCTGGCGAAGGCCGCCAAGGTGTCCCGGATCGACCTCGGGCCCCAGGCGATCGCCTTCACGTTCGAAGACGCTGGCACGGCGGACGGTTTCGCGGCCGACCTGACCGGTCCCGGCCTGTCCGTCCCCGACGTGACCGTGAAGGAGGAGAAGGTGGTGGTCGGCGCGGCGCTGGAGGCCGAGCCGGACCGGATCCGCGCCGCCACCGGGTGGCTCGACGCCGGGTCGTAAGGATCTGCGCGGCGGGCCGGGCTCCGGGCCGCCGCGTGCGGACGGGCGACCGGCGGCCGTCCAGGCCCGCGTCGGGGTCCGGCCTCGACCGTATCCCGTTAGCACCCAATGGAACGGGCGGCGCCTCGAAGGAGACGCCGCCCGTCGTTGTCAAGGGCCGGGCCGCCCGGTCAGGACGGGGTGCGGTCGGTCGGGTTGCCGCGCTTGGTGTCGGTCGTGGCGTTCGGCGGGGTGGTGCCGACGGCCGGCTTCACGTATGCGCTGTCCTTGTCGCTCTTCGCCCCGCCGGCCGCATCCTGCGGCTTCGGGGTCACGCCCGACCCGCTGGCCGGGCTCGATCCGCTGGTCGGATCCGGGCGTCCGCCCGCCTGCATGCCGGACGAGCCGCCGTGGAGGCCGGTGCCCGTGGAGGACGAGCCGACGCCGGACGCCATGGACGAGGAGCCGGTGGAGCCGAGGCCCGACGAGGAGCCGGCGGCGCCCGACGACACCGTCGACGCGCCCGAACCGCCGGCGGACGAGCCGGCGCCGGACGACCGGCCGGACGAGCCCGACGTGGAGACGCCCGCCTGGCCGGCGACGCTCTCGGCCTTCGACTTCAGCCGGTCCGCGACCGCGCCTGCGGCCTCGGTCAGGTTCTGGGTGTTGAGCCCGCGCTCGTCGAGAGTCTGGTTGACCTCCGACAGGGTCTCGGACGCGACGGCGCGGGCCTGCTCGCCGTAATCGCGGGCGGCGGCATAGCCCTCGTCCTTCAGCCGGTCGGCGGTGTCGCCCATCATCCGGTCTTCGGTGCGGGTCGACGGCAGCAGGGCGCCGAGCGCCGCCCCGACCGCGAGGCCGATGGCGCCGAGAATCAGCGGCTGGTCGTCGATCACCCGGCCGAACGACTGGCGGGCATGGGACCCGAGGTCGGCGGCGTGGCTGCCGAAGGCGGACGCGCGGTTGCCGGCCGCGTAGGCCGCGTCGCGGATGCCGGAACCCACGTGCGAGGCGCCGGAGGAGACGCCGCCATAGGCCGACGACACGCCGTCCCGGGCGCCGGAGAAGGCGGACGAGGCCCGCTCGCCGACGCTGGAGACCGCGGACGCGGCCCGCTCGGCCGCGCCGGACACCGCCGAAGCGGTGCGGCTGGCGGCCGACGACACCCGGTCCGTGGCCGACGAATAGGCGTGCGACGCGGACGCGCCGGCGCTGGAGGCCGCATGACCGACGCCGCTCGCCATGCCGGAGACGCGGCTGCCGATGCCCTCGCGGGACGACGAGCCGGACGTGTCGACGCCGTAGGGCGCGACGGAGCCGAGGCCGCCGTCACGGTCGGTGCCGCCGGCGTGGCCCATCGGGAAGGTGGACCGGTGGCCGAACCGGTCGGCGGTCAGGAGCCAGCTGATGCCGGCGCCGATCAGGAGCACGGGCAGCGGGTTGTCCCGCACCGAGCGGCCGAGGTTCTTGGCGAACATGCCGCCGCCGGATTCCTTGCTGTAGTCCAGCACCTGGTCGAGGATCTGGCCCGGCGACATGCGCTCCCGGATCTGGTCGAGCGTCATGGACAGACGCGCGCGCGCCTCCTCGACCTCGTTCTCGATGCGGTCCGGGTCCCGGTTCTCGTGGCCGTTGCCGTTGCTGTAGGTGGTGCTCATCGAGTCTTCTCCTTGACGACGGCCGCATCCCGCTGGAGCTGCTCGGTCGTCCGAACCGGGGCGAGGTTGGCGGCGCTGACGGCGTTGGAGCCCTTCTTCAGGAGCACGGCGCCGATGATGGCCACCACGATCCCGACGATGAGGGCGCCGACGCGCTCCGGCACGTCGAAGTAGGCGAGCCAGTAGACGATCGCCTGCAGGAGCAGCACGAGGGCCGCCACCATGAAGACGGCGCCGATGCCGACCTGCGAGATGGCGCTGCCGACCTGGCCGACCTTCTCGGAGACCTCCGCCTTGGCGAGTTGCACTTCCTTGCGGAAGAGGGTGGACGTCTGTTCGACGAGGTCGCCGAAGAGATCGAAGACGGACCGCTGACCGTCCCGGTGGGTGTCGCGGTGAATGTCCCGCTGGGTGTCCCGATGGGTGTCCCGATGAGTGTCCATGTCAGGCCTCCGTCAGGTGATCTTGCGGTCGGGCGTCGAGCCCGGCGCGCCGCTGGCCGTGGACGGTCCGCCGTCGCCGACCGACGAGGCGCTGCCCGAGCCGAGGGTGCTGGAGCCGGCGGGCTTCGGCGTCTGGCCAGGGCTCTCCGTGTGGAGGCCTGCCGAGCGGATCGGGTCCGGCGAAGGGGTGGACGACCCGGGCGAGGAGAAGCCCGGCGACGAGCGGCCGCTTTCCGAACCCGGGCCGGCACCCGTCGGGAACCCGGTCTTGCCGGCCGGGGAGCCGGTGCCGAACGAGCCGGACCGGCCGGAGTCGTAGCCGCTGCCGGTGCCATAGACCGAGCGCCCTGCGCCATAGCCGGTCGGATCGTCGCGGTCCATGGCGCCGCGGCCCATGGGACCGCGACCGGCGGAGCCATAGCTCTCCGGGCCGTAGCCTTCCGAGCCGTAGCCGGTGGAGCCGGCACCATAGCCCGTGGAGCCCATGCGGTCCGACGGGTGGCTGTGGCGGGCGGAACTGCCAAGGAAGCGGGCAGCCACGAAGCCGACGGCGAGCGCCGCGCCGAAGAAGGCCACCGGCTCGCGGCGGGCGAACTGGTCCACGCTGCGGATCAGGTCGGCGGTGCTGCGCTGGCGGATCGCCTCGGAAACGTTGTCCACCATGGACGCCGCCTCGCGGGCGTAATGGGCGAACTGGGGCGACGACTGGTCCAGGCTCTCGGCCGCCGACCGGGCCGCCTCGGCCACGTTGTGGATGGCGTCGGCGCCGGCCGCCTTGCCGCGCTCGGCCTGGTCGCGGACCTGCTCCTTGGCGCTGTCCGCCATGCGGCGCGCCTGCTCGCGGGCCTGCTCGGCGGTCTGGCGCAAGGTCTCGCCGGCCTGACCGGCCGCGGATCCGGACGCGGACGAACCGGAGGTGGAAGACCCGGTCGTGGAGGACCCGGACGTGGTGTTCCCGGACGAAAGGTGCGCGTCCTCGGGCCGGCCCGTCGTTGCGGACGTTCCGGACCCCGGGTTCGGTGACGTTGGCGTACTCATGGGTGTTGGCTCCTCGACCGTGGCTTCGGTTGTTGCACGGGATCGCGTAGCCAACGGGGAGCGCGGGAGCTTGTTCCGAATCGGGGCTTGACTGTCTTACAAATCTGCGCCCGGACGGGTCGTTCGGCCCGGCAACGACCGACGGCGGCCGAGGAACGACCCGTCGTCCCGCACGCAAGCAGGCACGCCGCCGGTGCAAAGAACGGCGCGCAAAAAAAAGGCCGCTTGCGCGGCCTGAAGTCTTAGGGAGGAAACGCCCAAGGAGGGCATGCGACGGCGAACCGTCGCGAGTTCAGATATGCCGCGTTTGGGTGCGTTTTGCAACGCAGCAATAATGCATGGCGGTTATGCGACTCCGTCATGATCCAGGTCGGGAATGCTCTGAATCCGCTTGATCTTCGGTCATCTGACGCGAAAACAGGCGCTCGTCTGCTCTTTTGCGCTGCAGCAGCAGCGGTCCCGGCCCGGCTTTCAGACGAAAGTACTAGGCCCTTGTGGTCGAAGCGCCGCCCCGGCGAAGAAGGCCAATCGCGGCGGTCGCCGCGCCGGGGCGCTTTTCCGGGCCGGCGGATCGGGGTAGGAGTGCGGCCGCGCCGGATTGCGGGGTCGAGGCATGTCCCTTCTGAAGAATTTCGCGACGGTCGGGATGGCCACGATGACGAGCCGGGTGCTCGGCTTCGTCCGCGACATGTTCATGGCGTCCATGCTCGGCGCCGGGCCGATCGCCGACACCTTCTTCGTCGCCTTTCGTCTCCCGAACCTGTTCCGGCGCCTGTTCGCCGAGGGCGCCTTCTCGGCCGCCTTCGTGCCGCTGTTCAGCCGGGCCCTGGCGGAGGATGGCCAGCCGGGGGCGCGGCGGCTGGCGGAGGAGATCCTGGCGGTCTTCCTCCTGGCCCTCGTCGTCGTGACGGCCGCCGCCGAGCTCGCCGCGCCGCTTCTCGTCTACCTGCTGGCCCCGGGCTTCGCCGCCGATCCGGAGAAGTTCTCCGACGCGGAACTGATGACGCGGATCATGTTCCCCTATCTCGCCTGCATGTCGCTGACCGCCATGGCGGCGGGCATGCTGCAGTCCTTCGGGCGGTTCGCGGTGGCGGCCTTCGCGCCGTCGCTCCTCAACGTGGTGCTGGTGGCGGTGCTCGGCCTGATCTGGTGGCAGGGCTGGGCGGGCACGCAGACGGCCGCCTACGCGCTCTCCTGGGCGGTGTTCGCGGCCGGCTTCGCCCAACTCCTCGCGGTGGCGGGCAGCCTGTGGTTCATCGGCTTCCCGGTCTCGCTCCGGCGGCCCCGGGTGACGCCCAACGTGCGCCGGCTGGTGACGCTCGGCATTCCGGGCGTGATCTCCGGCGGCATCACCCAGATCAACATCGTGATCGGCACGGCGATCGCGTCCTTCATCCCGAACGCGGTGTCGTGGCTCAACTACGCGGACCGCATCTACCAGCTTCCGCTCGGCGTCATCGGCGTCGCCATCGGGGTGGTGCTGCTGCCGGACCTGACCCGGCGCCTGCGCTCCGGCGACGCGGAGAGCGCCTTCCCGACCCAGAACCGGGCGCTGGAGTTCGCCATGGCGCTGACGCTGCCGGCGACCGTGGCGCTGATCGCCATCCCGGACACGATCATGCGGGTGTTGTTCGAACGCGGCGCCTTCACGCCGGAGGACACGGCCGCGACGGCTCTGGCGGTCGCGGCCTTCGCCGCCGGCCTGCCCGCCTTCGTGGCGATCAAGGTGTTCCAGCCGAGCTATTTCGCCCGCGAGGACACGCGCACGCCGACCATCCAGGGCGGCTGGTCGGTGGCGGTGAACGTGGCCGGCTCGCTGGCCCTGGTGCCGTTCGTCGGCCATGTGGGGATCGCGATCGCCACCAGCCTCGCCGCCTGGGTGAACGCCGTCCTCCTGCTCGCCACGCTGGTGCGCCGCGGCCACTTCGTCGGCGACAGGCTGCTGACGCGGCGGCTCCTGCTCCTCACCGGGGCGAGCCTGGCCATGGGCGGCGCGCTCCTCGCCGGCAAGCGGACGCTCGCGCCCTTTCTCGATAGTCCGTCCGAGCTCACCGCCGGGCTCGCGCTCCTCGCCCTCTGCGCGGGCGGCATGGGCGTCTACGGGCTCGCTACCGTGCTCACCGGCGCCGTGGACGTGAAGCGATACGGCCGCGCCGTCCTGGCGCGCCGGGCCGCCAAGGGGGCGCCGACCAAGCCGGGTGCCGACGCCTGACGGGGCCGCCCGGCCGGCCCGCGCTTTCGGCGCCTTGCAGCGGCCCCGGCCGGAGCCGGAGGCTTGAGTTGGGCGGCGGTCTCGCGCATAAGGGCGCGCTCGACAGTGTCTCCGGCCTTCAGGGTCCATCGATGGCGTTCAAGCCTCTCGTCTTTTCCGGCGTCCAGCCCACCGGCAATCTCCACCTCGGCAACTACCTCGGGGCGATCAAGCGCTTCGTGGAGATGCAGGCGACCCACGACTGCATCTATTGCGTCGTCGATCTCCATGCGGTCACCGTCTGGCAGGACCCGGTGGAGCTGAAGAAGCAGATCCGCGAGGTCACGGCGGCCTTCCTGGCGTCGGGCATCGACCCGAAGGCGCACATCGTGTTCAACCAGTCGCGGGTGGCCGAACACGCCGAGCTCGCCTGGGTGTTCAACTGCATTGCCCGCATGGGTTGGCTCAACCGGATGACCCAGTTCAAGGAGAAGGCCGGCAAGGACCGGGAGAACGCCTCCGTGGGCCTGTTCGCCTATCCGACCCTGATGGCGGCGGACATCCTCGTCTACCGGGCGACCCACGTGCCGGTGGGCGAGGACCAGAAGCAGCACCTGGAACTCGCCCGCGACATCGCCGGCAAGTTCAACAACGACTTCGCGGCCTCGATCGCGGCGAACGGCCACGACCCGGAGGCGGGCTTCTTCCCGCAGCCGGAGCCCCTGACCCAGGGGCCGGCGCCGCGGGTCATGAGCCTTCGCGACGGCACCAAGAAGATGTCGAAGTCGGATCCGTCGGACTATTCGCGCATCGCGCTCGCCGACGACGCGGACGCCATCGCCCAGAAGATCCGCAAGGCGCGGACCGACCCGGACGCGCTGCCGTCCGAGGTGGAGGGCCTGAAGGGCAGGGCCGAGGCGGAGAACCTCGTCACGATCTTCGCGGCGCTCTCCGACCGCACCCGGGAGGACGTGCTGCGGGACTATGGCGGGGCCCAGTTCTCCACCTTCAAGCCGGCGCTCGCCGACCTCGCGGTGGCGACGCTCTCGCCCATCACCGGCCGCATGCGCGACCTGATGGCCGACCCGGCCTACATCGACGGCGTGCTCGCCGAAGGCGGCGCCCGCGCTTCCGCCATCGCCCGGCCGGTGATGGACCAGGTGAAGGACATCGTGGGCTTCCTGCGCTGAGCGGACGTGTGGAGCATGGGAGCGGCCGGCGGCGGCATGCCCTTGCCGCCGGCGCCGACTGCCCGGTAAACTGGCGGCCATGGTATCGAAACGTCTCGCCCGCGAAGAAGGGCACCGCCGCAAGTTCCTCGCCATCGTGGACGAGACGCCCGAGTGCGAGCGGGCGGTCGTCTACGCGGCCTCGCGCGCGGCTCGCACCGGCGGCGTGCTGGTTCTCCTCTACGTGATCCAGCCGGGGCAGTTCCAGCACTGGCGCGGGGTGGAATCGATCATGCGCGCCGAGGCCATGGACGAGGCGGAAGCCCGCCTCGCCGACTATGCCGAGAAGGTGCGCGTGCTCGCCGCCATCGACCCGGAGCTTGTGATTCGCGAAGGCAAGTCCGCCGACGCCATCAATTCCCTCATCGAGGAGGACCAGGACATCGCCATCCTGGTGCTCGCCGCCTCGTCCGGGCCGGACGGCCCGGGGCCGCTCGTGTCGTCGATCGCCGCCAAGGGCGGAGCGGGCTTCTCCATCCCGGTCACCATCGTGCCGGCGGGCCTTTCCGACGAGGACATCACCGCCGTCGCGTGACCCGCCGCGCTCCTCCCGGGAACGGTCGCCGGACCGGCAAGCGCCCGCGCCGGATCGGTCGCGAGGCGCTTGCCGCTTGAACAGCGCGCCGGACTCGCTACATTCACCTTGGAATTATTCCAGGCTGAGCTGAAAGCCCGCCTGAGGGAGACCAGACCCATGTTCATCCAGACCGAGGCGACGCCCAACCCCGCGACGCTGAAGTTCCTGCCCGGCCGTGTCGTGCTGGACGGCGGCCCGCGCGAGTTCCGCTCTCCCGAGGAGGCGACCGAATCGCCGCTCGCCGAGGCCCTGTTCCAGGTGCCGGGCGTCACGGGCGTGTTCTTCGGCTACGATTTCATCACCGTCACCAAGACCGACGCCGACTGGCCGCGCCTGAAGCCGGCGGTGCTGGGCGCCATCATGGAGCACTTCGTCTCCGGCCGGCCGATCCTGAACGCCGGCGACGAGGAGGAGGCGCCGGGCGACGAGGATTTCGATCCGGCGGACGGCGAGACGGTGGCGACCATCAAGGAACTGCTCGAGACCCGGGTGCGGCCGGCGGTCGCGGCCGACGGCGGCGACATCACGTTCCGGTCGTTCCGCGACGGCGTCGTCTACCTCAACATGCGCGGATCCTGCGCCGGCTGCCCGTCCTCGACGGCCACGCTGCGGCACGGAATCCAGAACCTTCTCAAGCATTTCCTGCCCGACGTGCAGGAGGTTCGCGCCGTCTCCTGACCGGCTTGCGAACGCAAATACGGACATGGACGGCCGGATCGGAAGCCCGATCCGGCCGTTTCTCCGTCGGCTGTCCACGAAGCGTGAACGATGAGTTGACCGGTTCGGGACTGGTCCATTTCGCGCCGCGGAACGAAATAGGGAAGCGAAGCCGGTCGCCTGTCGATCGGCCCCGATCTCTTTCCCTTCGAGGATTCCGTCAATGGACGCTTCCGTCTCCAAGTCGCTGGTCCCGCTCGACGCCGCCGGTCTCGACCTCATCTTCCGCGAAGCCCGCACCTACAACGCCTTCCTCGACCAGCCGGTCGCGGACGAGATGCTGCTGGAGGCGATCCGCCTCGCCGAACTCGGGCCGACGGGCGTCAATGCCGTTCCGGGCCGCTTCGTCATCGTCAAGTCCGAGGAGGCCAAGGCCCGCCTCGCCCCGCACCTCTCGGAGGGCAACCGGGCCAAGACCCTGAAGGCGCCGGCGACCATCATCGTCGCCCAGGACATCGCCTTCACCGAAACGCTGATCCGCACCTTCCCGCACGCCCCGGGCGCCAAGGACTGGTTCCAGGGCCAGGCCGCCGTCGACTACGCCGCCTACAACGCGACGCTCCAGGCCGCCTACCTGATCGTCGCCCTCCGCGCCCTCGGCCTCGACACCGGCCCGATGGGCGGCTTCAACAAGGACGGCGTGGACAAGGCGTTCCTCGAGGGCACCACCTGGCGCTCCAACCTCCTCATCAACGTCGGCTACGGCGACAGGAGCTCGCTCTTCCCGCGCAATCCGCGCTTCGACGTGGAAGAGATCACCAGGATCGTCTGACGGCCGAGGCCGCCCGTCTCCTCCGAAGGGCGGCTGTTCCTCGCCTTCGTCGGGGCCTATGCTCAAGCGGTCGCCGTCACTGGACGGCGGCCGTTTCCGTCTGGCATGGCCGCGATGACCCGATTCCTGATCGTCGACGATCACCCGCTGTTCCGGGAGGCGCTGCAGAGCGTCATCAGCCGGGACTGGCCCGGCGCTGAGATCCGCGAGGCCGACAGCATCCAGGCCGCCGAGGACCTGCTCGGCGCGGGCCTTTCGGTGGACCTCGCCCTTCTCGATCTCTCCATGCCGGACGTCCACGGGTTCGACGGGCTCCTGCGCCTCAGGACCGCGCACCCGCGCCTGCCGATCGTGGTGGTGTCGGGCCTGGAGGACGCCCGGATCGTACGCGAGGCGCTTTCCTACGGAGTGGCGGGCTTCATCCCGAAATCCGTGCGCCGGGACGAACTCGGCCGCGCCATCGGCGAGGTCATGACCGGATCGGTCTACGTGCCCGCCGGCCTGGAGCCCTCTGGCGAGACCCAGGACCCGAGCCGGGCCGAGCGCATCCAGCGCCTCAAGACGCTGACGCCCCAGCAGGTGCGCGTGCTGAAGATGCTGCGCCAGGGCCTTCTCAACAAGCAGATCGCCTTCGAGCTCAACGTCGGCGAGACCACCGTCAAGGCGCACGTGTCGGAAATCCTGCGCAAGCTCGGCGTCTACAGCCGCACCCAGGCGGTGATCGAAGCCTCCAAGATCGACTTCGACCAGGTGCTCGCCGATCAGGAGACCTGATCCGCCCGCTGTCCGGCGGTCGCCGCTTGCGCGGTCCTGCCGGCACACCGGCCCGGCTGGCCGACCCTCAGCCGAGCAGATGGGCCATCAGGGCCCGGAGTTCCGCCGGTTTCACCGGCTTCTGCATCAGCTCGCAGCCGGCCCCGCGCACCCGCCGGGCGATCGCCGCGCCGCCGTCGGCCGTCACCACCACCGCCGGGACCGGTCGGCCGGCGAGCTGGCGCACCCGCTCGATGGCATCGAGGCCGGTCTCGCCGTTGTCCAGGTGATAGTCCGCCAGGACGAGGTCGGGCGGACCGTCCGAACCCACCAGGTCCGCCGCTTCGCCGACCGTGCGGGTGGCCGAAACCCGGCAGCTCCAGCGGGCGAGCAGCACCTCCGTGGCGGAGCGCACCGCGTCGTCGTTCTCCACCACCAGCACCTTGGCGTCGGCGACGCCGAAGGTCTTGAGGGCCGCGCGGGTCTCCTGGGCCGGAACGGGCACGTCCTCGGCCGCCGCGAGCGGCACCGTGACCGTGAAGGCGGTACCGCGCCCCTCCTTGGACCGGAAGGAGAGCCGGTGGCCGAGAGCCTGGACCATGCGCCGCACGATGGCGAGGCCGAGCCCGAGCCCGGCGGAGCCGTCGCCCTTCGGCAGGTGGCCCCGGTGGAACTCCTCGAAGATCAGCTCGTGCTCGCCGGGCGGGATGCCGATTCCCGTGTCCGCCACGGTGATGCGCGCCGCCGCGCCCGGCCCCGGACGGACGCCCACGAGGACGCCGCCCGCGGGCGTGTAGCGGATCGCGTTGGAGATGAGGTTCTGGAGCACGCGCCGGAGGAGGAGCGGATCGGTGCGCACCACCGCCGTGGTGGGCCGCACCCGGAAGGCGAGGCCCTTCTTGGCGACGATCGGCCCGAAGTCGGAGGCGAGCGCCGACAGGATCTCCTGGAGCTGGACCGTCTTCGTCTCCGCCTTCAGGACACCGGCGTCGAGCTGGGAGATGTCGAGGAGGGTCTTTAGGAGATCCTCGATGGAGGAGAGTGCCCGGTCCACCTGGCCGGCGAGGCGGCTGCCCTCCTCGGTCGTCTGCACCTCGGTGAGCGCCGACACGGTGAGCCGGGCGGCGTTCAGCGGCTGCAGGAGGTCGTGCCCGGCGGCGGCCAGGAAGCGCGTCTTGTAGAGGTTGGCCTGCTCGGCCTCCTCCTTGGCGCGGCGCAGCTCCTCGTTCGACAATTCCAGGCGATGAAGGACGGCGGTCAGTTCCTCCGTCCGGGCCCGCACCTGGAGATCCAGGTTGATGGCGGTCTGGAACAGCGAGTAGGCGTTGCCGTGGGCGTCGGTGGACCGCTCCACCCGGTCCATGAGGGCGGCGTTGATCTTCTCCAGCCGGCGGATCCGCTCGCGCAGGGCCGCTTCCCGGTCGTCGATCTCGGTGACCGCGACCGGGGCCGCCGGGCGGCCGGACCGGAGGGGGCGGGCCGGCCCGTCGGTCATCGGACCGTTCCGCCGCGGCCGATGGCGACGCCCGTGAAGGTCTGGTTCAGGTGCATGGTGCGGAACTGCTCGCCGTAGGTGTTGAAGCCGAACACCTTGTGCTGCTTGTAGAGTTCCGAGATCCGGTGCGCCACCTGCCGGTTCTGGGCGTCGAGGCGCCGGAGCACGCAGTCGAAGCCGAGGATCCAGTCGATGCCGCCGAGGTCGCGGTCGAGCTTCTGGAGCGCCGCCTCCACGCTGCTGACGAGGTCGACCGGCTCCGCCATGGTGAGCACCACGCCGTCGTCGATGGCGCAGAAGAAGGACAGCGAGCCGTCCGGGTTGGTGCAGCGGAGCGAACGGCAGAAGTATTCGCCGCCGACCCGCACCACCATGGGGTGGGACGCGAAGCCGAAGGGCGACAGCCTGTCCGCCTCCATGCCCACATGGGTGGCGTATTCGTCGGCGGCCACCTCGGCGTTCAGTTCGAACACCGTCCGGGTCTCCGGGTCGGACGCGGTGACCACCAGGCGCTGGCCGGTCGGCCGGAAGTTGTCGGTCTTGAACACCTTGAACGGGTGGTCCGTGTGGACGAGGATCAGGATCGCCGCGTCCGTGTGGATGCGCCCGTCGTGGAGCAGGCTGGTCGCCCGGAACGACAGGCCGTCGCCGGCGGAGCCGCCCACGAGCGGGATCTCGCCGAGCGCCCAGTCGATGGCCGAGACCACCGCCTCCTCGCGCATGCAGAGGCCGTCGATCAGGCTGACCGCGAAGGTCCGCCCCGGCTGCATGTCCGGGCGGCGGCGCATGAGGTCGGCCTTCAGGGACGTGACGGCTTCCGAGCCCCGGTCGATGCCGAGGCGGCTGAGGTCCGGGATCACGCCGGACACGATGTCGAAGCCCGCGCGCGGGAAGGCGATCGCCACCAGGCCGCCGTCGCTGAGGCCCTCGGCGGAAATCTCCCCGGCGGTGGAGCAGCCGACCACCGGCACGCCGGGCAGGATGCGCCGGAAGGCGGCGCCGAGTTCCACGGCGTCGTAGCTGGCCGAGAAGAAGACCATCAGGAAGCCGGTGGACGCCGTGTCGAGCCGCTCGCCCACGGCGGCGACGGCCGCGTCGAGCGGCGCGTCCGCAACGGACAGGGTCTTGATGCCGGACGAGAAATCCCGTCCCTCGGTCGGGCTCGGCACGCCCATGGTCCTCCCACCGGCCGGACGTTCGCGTCCGCTGTTCTCGTGCCGAAAAGTATGCGGATCGTCATGATTTTACGCAAGGGCAGGGGAGACGCGGCGTGCCGACGCGGTTTAGGCTGCCGTCGGTCGTGGGCGGCGGCCCGGCGGAGACCGAAAGTACAATGGTCGCGGAGGGGAAGCGGAGGCTACCGTTCGCGCCGTCGACAAGAAGCCGAACGGCTCGCAGTGGGAGGTGCACACATGGACATGACCGGGGAATATCGCATTCCAGCGCCTCGACAGGCGGTGTGGGAGGCCCTCAACGACCCGGACATGCTGAAGGCCTGCATTCCCGGTTGTGAGAGCCTGGAGAAGACCGGGGACGAGATGGTCGCCACCGTGGTGGCGAAGATCGGCCCAGTGAAGGCGAAGTTCTCCGGCAAGGTGCGCCTGGAGAACCTCAACCCGCCGACCAGCTATTCGATCGTCGGCGAAGGCAGCGGCGGCGTCGCCGGCTTCGCCAAGGGCGGGGCGGACGTGTCGCTCGCCGACGACGGCGCCGACACCGTCCTCAGCTACACCGCCAAGGCGCAGGTGGGCGGCAAGCTCGCCCAGCTCGGCAGCCGGCTCATCGACGGCACCGCCAAGATGATGGCGGACCAGTTCTTCTCGGCGTTCTCGGCCAAGGTCGGGGCGGCCGCGGCCGCCGCGACCCCCGTGGCCGTGGTGGCGGACACTCCAGCCCCGGCCACGATGGCGGCGACCACCACCGGCGCGGCGCCCGCCTCGGCCCCGATGTCGCCCGCCGAGCGGGACGGCGGCCAGGTTGCCGTGAAGGAGGACGCGCTCGACCGCGTGGTCCATGCGGCCGAGGCCGCCGAGCGCAAGGCGGAAACACGGGTCGAGACCGCCGCCATCAAGTCCGGCCCGTCCGGCCCCATGCTGTGGGGGTTGATCGCCCTCGCGGTGCTCGCCGTCATCCTGATCATCGGCGCGCTCTGACGCGGATCGCCCGGCCCACCTTGGACTGGGACGCGGCGCTCATCATATCGATTTAGGTCGGGCTGCGGGCGGGAGCGGAGAGCCGCGCAGCCGGACCAGGCAAAAGCTCAAAAGGGAGGAAGCAGATGGCCACCATTTCCCTGACCGTGAACGGCAAGGCCGTCACGGCCACTGTCGAGGACCGGACGCTGCTGGTGCAGTACCTGCGCGAAAATCTGGGGCTGACCGGCACCCACGTGGGCTGCGACACGTCGCAGTGCGGCGCCTGCGTGATCCTCGTGGACGGCCGGGCCGTCAAGGCCTGCACCATGCTGGCCGCCCAGGCGGACGGCTCCACGGTGACCACCATCGAGGGCCTCGCCACCGGCGACCAGCTGCATCCTGTGCAGGCGGCCTTCCGCGAGCATCACGGCCTGCAGTGCGGCTTCTGCACGCCCGGCATGATCATGGCGGCGGTGGACATGATCAACCGCCGCGGCGGCGCGCTCGACGAGCAGACCATCCGGCACGAGCTGGAGGGCAACATCTGCCGCTGCACCGGCTACCACAACATCGTGAAGGCCATCCAGGCCGCGTCCGCCGAGATGGCCGGCATGCGCCAGGCCGCCGAATAACCAGACGTCACCCGGAAGGGACCCTGGAGGCCCCGCCGCGGCGCCGCAGCCGTCCACCGCTCCGAGGGAGGGAGCGCGACGGGGCCGGCCGCCGACGGGCGGGGGAGGGGACCTTCGAAGGCCACAAGGGGAGGAACCCATGGGAGTTGAAGGCATCGGCGCGCGCGTCACCCGCAAGGAAGACCGTCGCTTCATCACCGGCAAGGGCCGCTACACGGACGACATCGTCCTGAAGGACACCACCTACGGGGTGTTCGTGCGCTCGCCCCACGCCCACGCCAAGATCCTGTCGATCGACACCACGGCCGCCAAGGCGGCACCGGGCGTGATCGAGATCCTGACCGGAGCCGATCTCGCCGGCGACCGCATCGGCGGCCTGATCTGCGGCTGGATGATTCATTCGCGCGACGGCACGCCCATGAAGGCGGGCGCCCATCCGGCGATCGCCCACGAGCGGGTGCGCCATGTGGGTGACCAGGTTGCCCTCGTGATCGCCGAGACCAAGGCCCAGGCCCGCGACGCCGCGGAGCTGGTCGAGGTGGACTACGAGATCCTTCCGGCCGTGGTCGACCCGGCCCGCGCCATGGACGCGGACGCGCCGCTGATCCACGACGTGGCCCCCAGCAACCTGATCTTCGACTGGGTGCTCGGCGACGAGGAGGCCACCGAGGCCGCCTTCGCCAAGGCCGCCCATGTGGTGGAGCTCGACATCATCAACAACCGGCTGTCGCCGAACCCCATGGAGCCGCGCTCGGCCATCGGCTACTACGACGAGGCCGAGGAGCACTACGACCTCTACACCACGAGCCAGAACCCGCACGTGGCGCGCCTGGTGCTCTCCGCCTTCGTCGGCATCGCGCCGGAGCACAAGCTGCGCGTGGTCGCCCCGGACGTCGGCGGCGGCTTCGGCGCCAAGATCTACATCTACCCGGAAGAGACCGCCTGCCTGTGGGCGTCCAAGCGCATCGGCGGCCGGCCGGTGAAGTGGACCTCCGACCGCACGGAAGCCTTCCTGACCGACTGCCACGGCCGCGACCACGTCACCAAGGCGAAGCTCGCGCTCGCCGAGGACGGCACCTTCCTGGCGCTCCGATCCGACACGATCGCCAACATCGGCGCCTACATGTCGACCTTCTCGTCGGCGACGCCCACCTACCTGCACGGCACGCTCCTGTCGGGCCAGTACGTGATCCCGGCGATCTTCACCAACGTGAAGGCGGTCTACACCAACACCACGCCGGTGGACGCCTATCGCGGCGCCGGTCGGCCGGAGGCCACCTATATCGTGGAGCGGCTGGTGGAGACGGCGGCGCGCCAGCTCGGCATGGACCCGGCGGAGCTCCGGCGGAAGAACTTCATCCGCCAGTTCCCCTACCAGACGCCCGTCATCCTCACCTATGACGCCGGCGACTTCGAGGCCAACCTCGACAAGGCCCTCGCGGCCGTCGACTACGCCGGCTTCCCGGCGCGCAAGGCGGAGGCCAAGACCCGCGGCAAGCTGCGCGGCATCGGCTTCTCCAGCTACATCGAGGCCTGCGGCATCGCGCCGTCCCAGGCGGTCGGCTCGCTCGGCTCGGGCGTCGGGCTCTGGGAATCCGCCGAGGTGCGGGTGAACCCGGTCGGCACCGTGGAGATCCTCACCGGCTCCCACAGCCACGGCCAGGGCCACGAGACCACCTTCGCCCAGCTCGTCAACGAGCGGCTCGGCATCGGCCTCAACAACGTCCAGATCGTCCATGGCGACACCGACAAGGTGCAGTTCGGCATGGGCACCTACGGCTCGCGGTCCGGCGCGGTCGGCATGTCGGCGATCGTCAAGGCGCTCGACAAGGTCGAGGCCAAGGCCAAGAAGATCGCCGCCCACCTGATGGAGGCCTCCGAGGCCGACATCGTGATCGAGGACGGCGAACTGAAGGTGGCCGGAACCGACAAGAAGCTGCCCTTCTTCCAGGTGGCGCTGGCCGCCTACACGGCCCACAACCTGCCCGCCGGCATGGAGCCGGGCCTGAAGGAGAGCGCCTTCTACGACCCGACCAACTTCACCTACCCGGCCGGCACCTACATCTGCGAGGTCGAGGTCGATCCGGACACCGGCAAGACCGAGATCGTCCAGTTCGTGGCGGTCGACGACTTCGGCCGGATCATCAACCCGATGATCGTGGAAGGCCAGGTTCACGGCGGTCTCGCCCAGGGCATCGGCCAGGCGCTGATGGAGGGCGTCTCCTACGATCCGGAGAGCGGCCAGCTGCTGACCGGCTCCTACATGGACTACTGCATGCCGCGCGCCGACGACGTACCGTCCTTCAAGGTGGACCACGTCACCACCCTCTGCCCGGGCAACCCGCTCGGCATGAAGGGCTGCGGCGAGGCGGGCGCCATCGGCTCGCCGCCGGCCGTGATCAACGCCATCACGGACGCCATCGGCAACAACAACCTCTCCATGCCCGCCACGCCGGCCAAGGTGTGGGCGGCGATCAACGCGGCCTGACGGAGGACGGACCTCATGTACCAGACCACCTATCACCGGCCGTCGACCGTCCAGGAGGCGGCGTCGCTCCTCGCCTCGGCCGAGGACGTGAAGCTGCTCGCCGGCGGTCAGACCCTGATCCCGACCATGAAGCAGCGGCTCGCCGCGCCGGCCAACCTGATCGACCTCGGCCGGATCGCCGAGCTGAAGGGGATCACGGTCTCCGGCGGCACGGTCACGATCGGGGCCGGCACCACGCACGCGGAGGTCCACACCTCCGCGGACGTGAAGGCCGCGATCCCGGCGCTCGCCAAGCTGGCGGGCGGCATCGGCGACCCGCACGTGCGCCACTTGGGCACCATCGGCGGCTCGGTCGCCAACAACGACCCGGCGGCGGACTATCCCTCCGCCGTGCTCGGTCTCGGCGCAACGGTGGTCACCACCAAGCGCGAGATCCCGGCGGACGACTTCTTCGCCGGCATGTTCACGACGGCGCTCGAGGAGGACGAGATCATCGTCCGCTTCGTGTTCCCGGTGCCCCGGAAGGCCGCCTACGCCAAGTTCGCCAACCCGGCCTCGCGCTATGCGATGACGGGCGTGTTCGTGGCGGTGACCGGCGACGGCGTGCGCGTGGCGGTGACGGGCGCCGGCTCGGACGGCGTGTTCCGCTGGATGGACGCGGAGGCCGCGCTCGCCTCCGATCTGTCGCCGTCGGCCCTCGATGGCCTCTCCTTGGACCCGTCGGGCATGCTCTCCGACATTCACGGCGACGCCGCCTACCGGGCGAACCTCGTGAAGGTGATGGCCAAGCGCGCGCTCGCGGCGCTCGGCTGAGGCCGGATCCCGGGCCTCGGGTGAGGGACCCGGCGTGGATCCCGGCCGAGGATGAGCCTGGACGGATGAGACGAAAGGCCGGACGGGGGCGCCCCGTCCGGCCTTTTTTCATTCGACCTTGCAGACGCCGGGCCAGCCGATCCGTCGGGCCCGGCCTCTATCGACAACCCTGGGCGCGCGCGCCCGGATCACCATGCCTCGGCTCAGACGTGCTGGCCGCCGTTCACGTGGATCTCCGCGCCGGTCACATAGGACGACGCCTGGGTGCAGAGATAGAAGATCGTGTCGGCGACCTCGGCCGGCTGGCCGAGGCGGCGGAGCGGGATGTCGTCGATCATCTTCTCGGTGCCGGGCGAGAGGATGGAGGTGTCGATCTCGCCGGGCGCGATGGCGTTCACCCGGATGCCGTGGGGCCCGAAGTCGGCCGCCATCTCGCGGGTCAGCGCCGCGAGCGCGGCCTTGGAGGTGGAATAGGCCGAGCCCGCGAACGGGTGGACGCGAGCGCCCGCGATGGACGTGACGTTCACCACTGAGCCGCCGGCCCGCTTCAGTTCGTGGAAGAGGCCCCGGGCGAGCAGGATGGGAGCGAAGAAGTTCACCTGGAAGACGGTGCGCCACTGGTGCATGGGCGTCGCGATGGAATCGAGGCGCTTGCCGCCCTCGTCTTTCGGGCTGATGCCGGCGTTGTTGACCAGCGCGTCGAGCCGGCCCCCGTCCGCTTCCAGGCGCTGACGCATCTCGGCGACGGCGTTGCCGAGGTTCTCCGGGTCGGACAGGTCCACCTGGATGTGGTCCTCCGGTCCCATGGGCCACGGGCACCGGTCGGAGAAGGGGTGGCGCGAGCAGGTGATGACGCGCCAGCCGGCGGCGGAGAACCGCTTCACGGTGGCATGGCCGATGCCGCGGCTGGCGCCGGTCAGCACGATGGTGCGGCGGTCCGGTGTCGGCGTGGTGGACGTCATGGAGTGGCTCCTGATGGATCCCGCTTATGGGAAACCCGTGTGTATACCGAATGGTGGTCCGGCGGAACGGCCGCGTGGCGTCGGCCGGGCCCAAGTCGCGTCGTCATCGGTCGCCGAGGGCCCGGAGGGCCACCACCGCCGCCGACGAGCGGTTCTCCACCCCGAGCTTGGCATAGACCTGCTCCAGGTGCTTGTTCACCGTGCGGGGCGACAGGCCTAGGATCTCGGCGATGTCCCGGTTGGATTTGCCGTGGGTGATCCAGAGGAGAACCTCGGCCTCCCGGTTGGTGATCTGGAAGCGTTCGCGCAGCAGGAGCGTGCGGGCGTCCAGGTCCTCGCCGGTGAGCCGGAACAGGTATTCGTCGCCGCCGACCCGGCCGACGAAGGAGAGGGTGAGCCGCGGCCCGCTCGGCACCGGGATGTCGAAGGACGTGCTGACCTCGCCGCCGGCCAGGCCCTTCAGCCAGGCGATCGCCTCGTCGGGAAGGAGGGTGCGGTCGTCCTCGCCGGGAAGGGCCGTGACGAGGAGCCGCGCCGCCTGCGGCGTGGACCAGCGCACGCGGCCCTCGCCGTCGGTCGCCAGCAGGTGCCGGCCGGCGGTGTCAAGGGCGGCCCGGGCGCTCTGGGCCGCGCGGGCGTTGGCGAGATGGACCCGGATGCGGGCGAGCAGGGCGTCGATGACGAGCGGCTTGGTGACATAGTCCACGCCGCCCGCCTCCAGGCCCTTCACGATGTGCTCGGTCTCGCTGAGGCCGGTCATGAAGATCACCGGCACGTGGGCGAGCGGGCCGGCCTTCAGGCGCCGGCAGGTCTCGAACCCGTCGAGGCCGGGCATGACCGCGTCCATCAGGATGATGTCGGGCGTGATCTGGCGCACGAGTTCCAGCGCCTCCTCGCCGCCGAGGGCGACCAGCACCATGGCGCCCGTCTCGTCGAGGGCGTCGGTGAGGAGCCGGAGCGTCTGGGGCGAGTCGTCCACGACCAGCACCGTGTCGCGCCGGGAGACCGGGTCACCCGCCGTCATCGAGCGCCTCCAGCCGCTTGAGATAGCCGCGGAAATCGAACCGCCTCAGGTAGTCGCGCAGGTCTTCCACCAGGGGTCGCGCCGCCTCGTCCGCCTCGAGCTCGGCGAGCTTGGCCTCGATGCCGCGCACATAGCCAATCCGGCCGAGCTGGACCAGTTCCCGCACGTGCATGGAGCCCGGCGAGGCCACGGCTCCAGGGGGCACCACCGCCGGCCGGGTGCCGACGGCGCCGTCCGTCTCCTCCACCCAGGTGAGCCCCGTGAGCGCGCCGATCCGCTCCAGGAGCGCCGCGAGGCTGAAGGGTTTCGACATGGTGCCGTCCCAAGCGGCATCCGCCTCAGCCGCGTCCGTGCCGACGCCGAGGTTGGCGGAGAGCATCAGGATGGGGGCGTCGTGGCCGCCGGCCCGGAGCGCGCGGGCGAGATCCCAGCCGCTCATGCCCGGCATGGACACGTCGAGAAGGAAGAGGTCCGGCCGGATCGCCTCCACGAGCGACAGGCAGCCGGGCCCGTCCGCGGCCTCCAGGACGGCGAAGCCGAGCGGCGTGAGGATGTCGCGCACGAGACTCCGGTGGGTGGCGTCGTCGTCGGCGACGAGCACGGTCCGCCGGTCGCCCACGTAGCCGACCACCCGGGCCGCCGGCGCCTGGGCCGGGCGGGGGTCGCTGACGGCGGTCAGCATGAGGCGGACCTTGAAGGCGCTGCCCGCCGGGCCGCTCTCCAGGGCGATCTCGCCGCCCATCAGCTCCACCAGCATCTTGGTGATGGTGAGGCCGAGGCCGAGGCCCGGCGCCGCCTGGGCGCGCGCCTGGGCGCCGCGCTCGAACGGCTCGAACACCCGGGCGAGGTCCTCCTCCGGGATGCCGATGCCGCTGTCCTCCACCGTGATCGTGGCGATCTGGCTGCGGTAGGCGACCCGGAGCGTCACGTGGCCGGCGTCGGTGAACTTGATGGCGTTGGAGAGGAGGTTGATGAGCACCTGGCGCAGCCGCTTCTCGTCGGCGCGCACCACCTCGGGCAGGTTCTCCGCCCTGAGGTAGCGGAACTCCAGGCCTTTTCCGGTCGCCTGCATGCGGAACATCTCCACCAGCGGATCGATGAGGTCGCCGATGCGCACCTCCGCGCGCTGGATCTGCAGGCGGCCCGCCTCGATGCGGGAGATGTCGAGGAGGCCCTCGATGAGGCGCGACAGGTGTTCCGCGCTCTTGCGGATGATGCCGACGTTGCCGCGCGGGGTGGCCGGCAGGCTGGGGTCGCGCTCCATCAGCTGGGCGTAGCCGAGCACCGCGTTGAGGGGGGTGCGGAGTTCGTGGCTGAGGCCGACCACGTAGCGGCTCTTGGCGAGATTGGCGGCCTCGGCCACTTCCTTGGCCCGCTGGAGTGCGGCGTCCGTGCGCCGGTGCGCCTCGATCTCCTGGAGGAGGAGCGTGGTCTGCCGGGCCGACTCCTCCTGGGCCACCCGGCGGCTCTCCTGGGCGAGCACGAAGAACCAGGTGACGATGCCGGCCACGATGAGGAGCACGAAGAAGGCGCCCCAGAGCGCCCGCTCCACGGTGGCGAGCTGGGCCGGGTCGCCCGGCGGCACCTGGGCGTGGATGAGGCCGAGCACGAGGCTGATCACCGCCACCCAGAGCAGGATGCCGCCCGCGTACTGGACGAGGCTGGGGCTGAGCCGCTCGGCGGCGCGCCGGGGGAGCACGGCCTGCAGGCTGGTGATCACCTGGTTCTGCAGCCGCGCCTTCGGCTTGCAGAGGTCGTGGCAGCGGGCGTCGAGCGAGCAGCAGAGCGAGCAGATCGGCGCCGCGTAGGCCGGGCAGAAGGCCATGTCCTCCGGCTCGAACGGATTCTCGCAGACCCGGCACTCGATCTGCCCCTGGCCGGCCCAGGCCCGACGCGGCTTGCGGGCGAGGGCGTAGCGGCCGCGGGTGGCGGCGGCGATCAAGGGGGCGGTGACGAGCGAGACCGCGAGGGCGACGAACGGAGCGAGCGCCTGCGCTTCCGGCCCGAACACGCCGGAGAGGGCCGCGAGCGCCGCCGCGATCGCCGCCACCATGGCGCCGACGCCGACCGGGTTCACGTCGTAGAGGTGGGCCCGCTTGAACTCCACGCCCGGCGGCGAGAGGCCGAGGGGCTTGTTGATGCCGAGGTCGGCGACGAGTGCGCCGAGCCAGGCGACGGCCACGATGGCGAAGAGCCCGAGCGTCTGCTCCAGCGCCCGGTAGATGCCGAGCTCCATTAGCAGGAGCGCGATCGCGACGTTGAACATCAGCCACACCACGCGGCCGGGATGGCTGTGGGTGAGTCGGGAGAAGAAGTTCGACCAGGCGAGCGACCCGGCGTAGGCGTTCATCACGTTGATCTTCAGCTGCGACACGATCACCAGGAGGGCCGTGCAGGCGAGCACCACCCATTCGGTCGGGAAGACGTAGTCGAAGGCCACCTTGTACATGTAGGCCGGCTCGGCCGCGTGGTCCGCGCCGACGCCGGCGTTGAGCACCACGACCGCCAGGAAGGACCCGAACAGGAGCTTCGGGATGCCGAGGATGATCCAGCCCGGGCCGGCGGCGACGAGGGCGAGCAGCCATGTCGCCCGGGTCTTCCGGCTGTTGGCGGAGGTGCGCGCCGGCATGAAGCGCAGGATGTCCACCTGTTCGCCGATCTGCGGCAGGAGGGCGAGGATGACGGACGCCGCGCCGCCGAAGCGCAGGAGATCGAAGCCGTCGCCACCGTCGGTGGGCGGAGCAAGGCCCGGAAAGCTCGTCCAGAGACTCACGGTGCCCCAATCCTTCATCAGGATGAAAGGCAGCGGCAGCAGGTTGAGGACGATCCAGAGCGGCTGGGTGGCGAGCTGGAACCGGCTGATCCACGCGATGCCGTGGGTGACGAGCGGGATGACGGCGAGCGAGGAGAGGATGTAGCCGAGCCAGAGCGGCACGCCGAAGCAGAGCTCCAGCGCCGTCGCCATGATGGCCGCCTCGATGGCGAACAGGATGAACGTGAAGGTGGCGTAGATCAGCGACGTGACCGTGGAGCCGATGTAGCCGAACCCGCCGCCGCGGGTGAGGAGGTCGATGTCGACGCCATAGCGCGCCGCATAGGTGCCGATCGGCAGGCCGGTGACGAAGATGATCGCCCCGACGATCAGGATGGCGGCGACCGCGTTGGTGAAGCCGTAGGAGAGCGTGATGGCCCCGCCGATCGCCTCCAGCGCCAGGAAGGAGATGGCCCCGATGGCGGTCTGCGCCACCCGCGGCGCGGACCAGCGCCGGGCCCGCTTGGCGGTGAACCGGAGGGCATAGTCCTCCAGGGTCTCGTTCGCGACCCACTGGTTGTACCGCCGTCTCACCGGGATGATGCGCTGCCGTCCCGCCATGCCGCTTTCCAAGGTCTCCACCGGCCGCCCGGATCTGTCCGCGGCGGGAACGTCCGCCGTGTCCCGCCGCGGCGCCGGCGGGCGCGCCGGTCGTCGCCGCAGGCCCCGCGGGGGCATTCCCCCATGCAAGAGCCGCGCAAGATGCCGCCCCGGCCTTCCGCCCCGGCAAGGGAGCGGTTTGGGCACGAGCTGGCGCGCATCTGTGCAGTTGCTTGCTTTTGGGGCAGGTCACGATTTGCGGCAATCGACGTATACCCGGCGACGGTCCCCTTGTCCAAAGTCCCCCCTCGAGCAGCGCGGCCCAGCCGACCTGCCATGAGGATCGCACAACAGGGGGACATCAGATGAAGAGCATTCGTCCGTCCAAGGGCCTCGTCGGCGCCCTTGCCTTCTCGCTCATGGCCGCGACGGGGCTGTCCGCCGCGTCCGCCCAGGAGGACACCATCAAGGTCGGCGTGCTGCACTCGCTGTCCGGCACCATGGCGATCTCCGAGACCACCCTCAAGGACACGATCCTCTATCTCATCGAGGAGCAGAACAAGAAGGGCGGCGTCCTCGGCAAGAAGCTCGAGGCGGTGGTGGTCGACCCGGCGTCGAACTGGCCGCTCTTCGCCGAGAAGGCGCGCGAGCTGATCGAGAAGGAGAAGGTCTCCGTCGTGTTCGGCTGCTGGACCTCGGTGTCGCGCAAGTCCGTGCTGCCGGTGTTCAAGGAGCTGAACTCGATCCTCTTCTACCCGGTCCAGTACGAGGGCGAGGAGAGCGAGCGCAACGTGTTCTACACCGGCGCCGCCCCGAACCAGCAGGCGATCCCGGCGGTGGACTATCTCGCCGCCGAAGAGGGCGTGGAGCGTTGGGTGCTCGCCGGCACCGACTACGTCTACCCGCGCACCACCAACAAGATCCTGGAAGCCTACCTGAAGTCCAAGGGCGTCGCCGCCGAGGACATCATGATCAACTACACGCCGTTCGGTCATTCCGACTGGCAGTCGATCGTCGCCGACATCAAGAAGTTCGGCTCGGCCGGCAAGAAGACCGCCGTCGTCTCGACCATCAACGGCGACGCCAACGTGCCCTTCTACAAGGAGCTCGGCAACCAGGGCATCAAGGCCGAGGACATCCCGGTCGTCGCCTTCTCGGTGGGCGAGGAAGAGCTCGCCGGCCTCGACACCGGCCCGCTGGTCGGCCATCTGGCCGCCTGGAACTACTTCCAGTCGGTCGACGCCGAGGTGAACGCCACGTTCATCGAGGGCTGGCAGGCGTACGTGAAGAACGACAAGCGCGTCACCAACGACCCGATGGAAGCCCACTACATCGGCTTCAACATGTGGGTGAAGGCGGTCGAGGCGGCCGGCACCACCGACACCGACCCGGTGATCGACAACCTGATCGGCGTCTCCGTGCCGAACCTGTCCGGCGGCTACTCGGCCATGATGCCGAACCACCACATCACCAAGCCGGTGCTGATCGGCGAGATCCAGGCGGACGGCCAGTTCGACATCGTCTCGCAGACCGACGGCCTCGTGGTCGGCGACGAGTGGTCCGACTACCTGGACGGCTCCAAGGACCTGATCTCCGATTGGCGCAAGCCCATGTCGTGCGGCAACTTCAACGTCGTCACCGGCAAGTGCGGCGGCTGAGGCCGACCTGAACGAGCGACGGCCCGCTTCGTGGCGGGCCGCTTGCATGGCTCATGGCGCCGGGAGGGGTGAACGCCCCGCCCGGTGTCGCGCCGTCCGCCGAGGCTGCGGCGGGGGAAGCAGGAGCGGGTGAACCCATGCGCTACTTTTCGGTCCTGATCACCGCCCTCTGGCTGATGCTGTCCGCCGTCGCGGCGCCGGCCGCGACCGTGATCGCCGACGCCGACCTGACCCGGCTCGTCAACCAGCTGGGCGTCGGCGGCTTCGACGAGGCCGACGCGGCCATCGGGTCCCTCGCCGCCACCGGCGACGGCCGCGTTTCCGCCATCCTGGACGCGCTTGGCGAGGGCGACCTCTTCGTGCGCAAGACCGACAAGGCGGTCGTGAAGGCAGAGGCCGCCGGGCGGGAATTCAAGCTGACCGACCCGGTGACCGGCGCCGACCTCGGCACGGCGCCGAAGGCGGCCGTGGAGAAGATCAGGGTCAACAATCGCCTGCGCCGGACCATCGCGGCGGCCGTCGGCACGCTGACCCTTCGCAGCGACGACCCGGCTGTCCGCCGCTCCGCCGCCGAGGCGGTGATGAAGTCGAAGGACGCCGCCGCCATCCCGGCGCTCGACGCCGCCATCGCGGCCGAGACGGACGAGCGGATCAAGGTCGTGATGGTCGCCGCCCGCGCCGCGGCGGTGCTGGAATCCGACCTGCCCGAGGCCGACAAGCTGGCCGCCATCGAGACCATCGGCGATCTCGGCGGCCGCGACGCCCTCGCCATGCTGGCGTCCTACACGGGCGCCAACGGCGCCGTCGGCGAGGCCGCCCGCAAGGCCTCGACCTCCATCGAGAGCAGCCTTCTCCTCTGGGACGCGGCGCAGAACATCACCTACGGCCTTTCGCTCGGCTCCGTGCTCCTCCTCGCCGCCATCGGGCTCGCCATCACCTTCGGCGTGATGGGCGTGATCAACATGGCCCACGGCGAGATGGTGATGATCGGCGCCTACGTGACCTTCGTGGTGCAGGAGGTGATCCGCACCTCCGCGCCGGACCTGTTCGACTATTCGCTCCTGATCGCCCTGCCGCTCGCCTTCCTGGTGTCGGGCGGCGTCGGCGTCCTGATCGAGCGCTCGGTGATCCGCTGGCTCTATGGCCGGCCGCTGGAGACGCTGCTCGCCACCTGGGGCGTTTCCTTGATGCTGCAGCAGGCGGTGCGCACCATCTTCGGCGCCCAGAACCGGGAGGTCGGCAATCCGTCCTGGATGTCCGGCTCCTTCACGGTGGGAGAACTCGCCGTCACCTGGTCGCGGCTCTGGATCATCGTGTTCGCCCTCGTGGTGTTCGCCGGCCTGATGCTCGTCCTGAAGCGCACGCCGTTCGGCCTGCAGACCCGGGCCGTGACCCAGAACCGCCAGATGGCGAGCGCCATGGGCATCCGCACGCCGTGGGTGGACGCCTTCACGTTCGGCCTCGGCTCCGGCATCGCCGGCATCGCGGGCGTCGCCCTCAGCCAGATCGACAACGTCTCGCCCAACCTCGGCCAGGGCTACATCATCGACAGCTTCATGGTGGTGGTGTTCGGCGGCGTCGGCAATCTCTGGGGCACGCTCGTCGGCGCCATGACGCTCGGCATCGCCAACAAGCTCCTGGAGCCCTACGCGGGGGCGGTGCTCGGCAAGATCCTGCTCCTCGTCTTCATCATCCTCTTCATCCAGAAGCGACCGCGCGGCCTGTTCGCGCTCAAGGGAAGGGCGATCGAGGCATGATCACGGGCTTCCTCCTCAACGGCTTCGACACCCGGGCGCGGATCGTGGTCGCCATCCTGGTCGCCATCGCGCTCCTGGTGCCGGCCGCCAACCTCTATCTTCCGGCCGACCATCCGCTGCACGTGCCCACCTACGCGGTCACGCTCATGGGCAAGTATTTCGCCTATGCGCTGCTCGCCCTCGCGGTCGACCTCGTCTGGGGCTATTGCGGCATCCTCTCCCTCGGCCACGGCGCCTTCTTCGCCCTCGGCGGCTACGCCATGGGCATGTACCTGATGCGCCAGATCGGCACCCGGGGCGTCTACGCCGACCCGATCCTGCCGGACTTCATGGTCTTCCTGAACTGGAAGGAGCTGCCCTGGTTCTGGTACGGCTTCGACATGTTCTGGTTCGCCGCCCTGATGGTGCTGCTGGTGCCCGGGGCGCTCGCCTTCGTGTTCGGCTGGTTCGCCTTCCGCTCCCGCGTCACGGGCGTCTACCTCTCCATCATCACGCAGGCGCTCACCTACGCGCTGCTGCTCGCCTTCTTCCGCAACGACATGGGCTTCGGCGGCAACAACGGCCTCACCGACTTCAAGGACATCCTCGGCTACAACGTCCAGGCCGACACGACGCGCGCCACCCTGTTCGCCCTGACGGTGCTCTTCCTGGCGCTCGCCTTCTTCATCGCCTCCGCGATCGCCCGGTCCAAGCTCGGCAAGGTGCTGGTCGGCGTGCGCGACGCGGAAAGCCGCACCCGCTTCCTCGGCTACCGTGTGGAGAACTACAAGCTCTTCGTCTGGACGCTCTCGGCCATGATGGCCGGCGTCGCCGGGGCGCTCTACGTGCCGCAGGTCGGCATCATCAACCCGTCCGAGTTCGCACCCGCCAACTCCATCGAGGCGGTGATCTGGGTGGCGGTCGGCGGCCGCGGCACCCTCATCGGCCCGATCGTGGGCGCTGTGGCGGTGAACTTCGGCAAGACCTGGTTCACGGGCGTCCTGCCGGAGCTCTGGCTGTTCGCCCTCGGCGCCCTCTTCATCGTGGTCACGCTCTTCCTGCCGAAGGGCATCGTCGGGACCGTGCAGGCCTTCTGGGCGAACCGACGCCGGCCCGCCACCCCCGCCGCCCTCGCGGCGGAACCGGCCGAGTAAGGAGCCCGACCCATGACCGACAAAGCCGCCGGCACGCTCCTCTATCTCGACGGCGTCAACAAGGCGTTCGACGGGTTTAAGGCGATCAACAACCTGTCCCTGGTGCTGGAGCCCGGCGAGATGCGGGCCATCATCGGCCCGAACGGCGCCGGCAAGACCACCATGATGGACATCATCACCGGCAAGACGAAGCCCGACACCGGCGACGTGCTGTTCGAGGGCTCGACGGACCTGACCCGGCTGGACGAGGCCAAGATCGCCAATCTCGGCATCGGCCGGAAGTTCCAGAAGCCCACCGTGTTCGAGAGCCACACGGTGGAGGACAACATCGTCCTCGCCCTGAAGGCCAAGCGCGGCGCCTTCGCAACCCTGTTCCACCAGACCACGAAGGCGGAGGCCGCCCGGGTGGACGAACTCCTCGCCACCACCCGCCTGACCGACAAGCGCGCGATGCTGGCCGCCCGCCTCAGCCACGGCCAGAAGCAGTGGCTGGAGATCGGCATGCTGCTCGCCCAGGAGCCGCGCCTGCTGCTGGTGGACGAGCCGGCCGCCGGCATGACCGACGCGGAAACCGCCGAGACCGCCCTCCTGCTGAAGGAGATCGCCAAGACCCAGTCGGTGGTGGTGGTGGAGCACGACATGACGTTCGTGCGGGATCTCGGCGTGAAAGTGACGGTGCTGCACGAGGGGTCCGTGCTGGCGGAAGGCTCGCTCGACGTGGTGTCGAGCAATCCGAAAGTGGTGGAAGTGTATCTGGGACGGTGAGGGGCGGCGGGTTCGGTCGACGACCGGATGCCGGTGCAGCCGGAGACCGGGTGCGGATGCGGCCGGCGACCCCCACCCTGTCCCTCGCCCGCAAGGGGGGAGGGGACGATGGGTGGATGGGTGGAGGGCCTGTTCGGGCGCTCATTCGGTCGATTGCGGCGCCCCTTCTGCTGCGTGCACCGATAGGGAAAGAGGCTCCCCCCTCCCCCCTTGCGGGGGAGGGCAGGGTGGGGGTGGGTGGGGCGGGCGCGACGTTCGATTCCCGCCCATCCGGTTAGACCGACGAGAACCGCAGGTGAGACCCGATGCTGAACGTTGAAGCCGTGAACCTGCACTATGGGGCCGCTCAGGCGCTGCGCGGCGTGTCGCTGGTGGCCGAACCCGGCAAGGTCACCTGCGTGATGGGGCGCAACGGCGTCGGCAAGACGTCGCTGATGCGGGCCATCGTCGGCCTGCAGGGCATTTCCGGCGGCAGGATCGTCTGGGAAGGGGCCGACGTGTCCCGTCTCACGCCGCACGACCGCGCCCGCAAAGGCATCGCCATCGTGCCCCAGGGCCGCGACATCTTCCCGCTTCTCACCGTGAAGGAAAACCTGGAGACCGGCTATGCGCCGATCGCCCGCAAGGATCGGCATGTGCCGGAGACGGTGTTCGAGCTCTTCCCGGTGCTGAAGGACATGCTGAAGCGGCGCGGCGGCGACCTCTCGGGCGGTCAGCAGCAGCAGCTTGCCATCGGCCGCGCCCTCGTGACCCGGCCGCGCCTCCTGGTCTTGGACGAACCGACGGAGGGTATCCAGCCGTCCATCATCAAGGACATCGGCCGGGCCATCGGCTACCTGCGCGACCAGGGCACCATGGCGATCGTGCTGGTGGAGCAGTATTTCGACTTCGCCAAGGACCTCGCCGACCGCTTCGTCGTGATGGACCGGGGCGAGGTGATCATGTCCGGCACCAAGGACACCATGGACGAGGACGCGGTGCGGGCGAAGATCACGGTGTGAGAGCGGGACTTGTTAAGCGGCGGAAGCGCTCCTCCGGACGGCGCTCGTGCGTGACCGCCATCCGGGCTAAGGTCGGGATCCAGCTGGCGGCGGGATTGGGCGAGCCGTCGCGGATGATGCCGGCCTCAATCGGCTCCCAGCGTTCGCCGGGATGACGGAAGCGGACTTCAAGACTGCGCACGTCTCCGGGCCCGTCGTCCCCGGAAATCGCCAGCCTCACGTGCCTCTTGGCTTTGCCCGCGTCGTCGCCGGCGCGGCGAGGGCGTCGTCGGGCCAGGGGTGGCGGGGGTAGCGGCCCTTGAGGTCCTTGGCGACGTCGCGCCAGGAGCCGCGCCAGAAGCCCGGCAGGTCCTTGGTGGTCTGGATCGGCCGATGGGCGGGGGATGTCAGCACCACCGCGAGGGGCACGCGCCCGCCGGCGACGCTCGGGTGCCGGTCGAGGCCGAACAGTTCCTGCACCCGGATCGTGATGGCGGGGCCGCCTTCCGCCCCGTAGTCGATCGGCACGCGGCTGCCCGTGGGCGCCTCGAAATGGCTCGGCAGCAGGCGGTCCATCTCCTGGCGGAGCGACCAGGGCAGGAGGCCGTCGAGCGCCGCCGCCAGGACGCCCGCATCCACCTCGTCGAAGCGCGACAGGCCGAAAAGGTGTGGCGCCAGCCAGCCCGGCAGGGCCTCCCGGAGCGCGTCGTCCGAAAGGTCCGGCCACGGCTCTCCGACGGTCTCGCGCAGGAAGGTGGCGCGGCCGCGGAGCGCCTTCTGGTCCTTCGACCAGGGCAGCCGGTCCACCCCGATGTCCTTGATCCCGAGGGCGAGCGCCTCCGCCGTCCCGGCCCCGGCCGGCACGGGGGCCGGCTCCTCGGCGAGCACCAGCGCCTCCACGCGGCGCACACGGCGTGCCCGGACGGCCCGGGCCGCCTGGTCCCACGCCACCACCACGCCGTCGCGGATGCGGCCGGCGTACACCGCCTCCACGTCCGCCCGGTCGAGGGCGGCGGCAAGCCGGATGCGCGCCTTCTCGGCGGTGCCGGTGAGATCCGCCACCACCAGGAAGGCCTCGCGGGCGAGAGGGTCGTGGTCCTCCAGGGACCCGCCCCGGCCGTTGGCGAGTCGGAAACCGCCACGCGCGCCGCGGGCCTGGGCCACCCGGTCCGGATAGGCCCTGGCGAGATGGCGGCCGGCGTCCTCGAGACGGCCTCCATCCTGGACCCGTCCGCCGCCGGCGGCCGCCACCCAGCGGACCGCCAGCCGGCGGGCGTCCTCCGCGCGCGGGGAGCGGTCCGACCGGAAGCGCCGGAGCCGGTCCGCGAGATCGGTGCCGTCGCCGCCGAGGCCGCGCTCGGTGAGGACGACCGCGATGTCGGCGGCGAGCCGCGCCTCGCCCTCCCGCGCCGCTTCCACCACCATGTGGGCGAGCCGCGGATGAAGCGGCAGGCGGGCGAGCGCCCGACCGGCGGCGGTGGGTCGGCCATCGTCGTCGAGGGCGTCAAGGCCCTTCAGGAGTTTCACGGCTTCGTCCCAGGCCGGTCGGGGCGGCGGGTCCAGGAAGGCGAGGGCGGCCGGATCGTGGACGCCCCAGGCGGCGAGATCCAGCACGAGGGAGGCAAGGTCGGCCTCCAGGATCTCCGGCCGGTCGAACGGCTCCAGGGCGGCGGTCTGGCCCTCGGCCCAGAGCCGCCAGCAGACGCCCGGCTCCGTGCGCCCGGCGCGTCCCCGGCGCTGGTCCGCCGCGGCGCGCGAGACCCGCACCGTCTCCAGCCGGGTGAGGCCCGTGCCCGGCTCAAAGCGGGGAACCCGGGCGAGACCGCCGTCCACCACGATGCGGACGCCCTCGATGGTGAGCGAGGTCTCGGCGATGGAGGTGGCGAGCACCACCTTGCGCCGGCCCGGCGGCGCCGGGCGGATGGCCCGGTCCTGCTCGGCGGGCGTGAGGGCGCCGTAAAGCGGGGCGAGCTCCGCATCCGCCGGCAGGCGCTGTTTCAGTCGTTCGGCGACGCGCTGGATCTCCCCCTGGCCGGGAAGGAAGACGAGGGCGGAGCCGGCGTCCTCGGCGAGCGCCTTCAGGACGAGGCTCGCCACCTGGTCCTCGAAGCGGACCAGCGGGTCGCGGGGGCTATGGCGGGTCTCCACCGGAAAGGCGCGCCCCTCGCTCGCCACCACCGGCGCGTCGCCGAGGAGGCCGGCGACGCGGGCGCCGTCGAGCGTGGCCGACATGACGAGGAGGCGAAGGTCGTCGCGCAGGGCCTCCGCGCTGTCGAGCGCGAGCGCGAGGCCGAGGTCGCCGTCGAGGCTTCGCTCGTGGAACTCGTCGAAGAGAACCGCCGCCACCCCGTCGAGGGCGGCATCGTCCACGATCATCCGGGTGAACACGCCCTCGGTGACCACCTCGATCCGAGTGCGGGCGGAAACCCGGCTGTCGAGGCGCACCCGGTAGCCGACCGTCTCGCCCACGCTCTGGCCCAGGCTGTCGGCCATGCGGGCGGCGGCGGCCCGGGCGGCGATGCGGCGCGGCTCCACGAGGAGGATGCGCCCGTCGCCGCGCCAGGGCTCCCCGAGAAGGGCGAGC
Organism: Chthonobacter rhizosphaerae; assembly: GCF_013839525.1. Taxonomy (GTDB): domain Bacteria; phylum Pseudomonadota; class Alphaproteobacteria; order Rhizobiales; family Pleomorphomonadaceae; genus Chthonobacter; species Chthonobacter rhizosphaerae. The sequence continues at coordinate 190,933 of NZ_JACDIS010000004.1, read as the reverse complement.
GGCACGCGGGTCGTCTTGCCGGCGCCGGGCGGCGCCACAAGCACGGCGCGCGGGCGGGACGCGAGGGTGCGCAGAAGCTCCGGGAGCGCGTCGTCGATCGGCAGGCGGGGAAGGGCGGGCGGCATGGCGGCCTTTTCGCAAGGCCGGGCCGGCGGATCAAGCTCCGCCCGCTGCGGCGGGGTGCGCCGCCCCGGTCCGGAGCGCTTGAGCGAGACGCTTGAGCGCGGCCCGGCGAAGCCTTGGTGCCTTCCGTCCGGGACGAGGGTCAGGACGTCTTCTTCTTGTCCGCAGCCTTGATCTGGTTCCAGGTGTTGGCCTGGGCCATCATGCTCTTCAGATAGGCGACGTTCGCCGCCGCCTGGGTCGGGTCCATCTCGGCGGCGGCAACCTGTTCGGCTTCCGCGTAGCGCCCCTGGAGGCCGATCACGAGGGCGAGGTTCTGGCGGATCCGGCTGTTCGCGCGCGGCGAGGCGGCCGCCTGCCGGAGCAGCGTTTCGGCGGGGGTGAGATCGCCGGCGAGAAGATGGCTGAGCGCCAGGTTGTTGAGGATGCTCGGCTCCTCCGGTGCGAGCACGCGCGCCTTTTCGTAGAGGGTGCGGGCCTCCATGGTCTGGCCCATCTGGTCCAGGATGGCGCCTTCGGCCGACAGCAGCTTCCAGTCCGGACGCTCGGGCGTCTGGGCGTCCCGAATCACCCGCAGGGCCGATTCGAATTCGCCATTGGCAGCGAGCGCCTTGCCATAGGCGGCGGCGACCTCCTGGTCCTTCGGGTGCGCCAGCACGCCCCGGCGCATGACCGCGACCGCCTGGTCGGCCTGGCCGTTCAGCCGAAGGGCGGCGGCGAAGTTCAGGAGGGTGGCCTTGTCCTTCGGGTCCTTGTCGTAGCGACCGCCCCAGATCCGGGTGGCTTCCGCGATCTGCTGGTCGGAGAGGTTGGTCGAGCCGGTGACCGTGACGCCGCCGTGGCTGCCGACCGCCGATCCCGACTGGCAGCCGGCGAGGGCCGCGGCGACCGGCAGGAGGAGCGCGGCGAGAGTGGGAAGGCGACGGCGGGCGAGCATGGGCATCGGTCGATCCGGAGCGGCGGTCTGTGGCTCTCAGGCATAATCCGTTAACCCTAATGACTGGTTAACCCGGCCGCCCGACCTGTCGCTTCTGCCGATGGTCGCGCTGGCGGCGGGGGAGCGCGGCGGCTTGCGGGCGGGCGTCCGCACCGTCATGATCGCCGCCCGGCCGCCGGCCCCACGGCCCTGGCGACCCGCCCCCCGTGAGGAGATCGATCTTGCTGCCAGCCCTTGTCGCCGCCGATACTGTCGAACCCGCCATGTCCGTCCACGTGATCACCGAGGAGGCCCTGCCGGAGACCGTGGCGGCGCTTGGCGAGAGGGCTGCCGGCTGGGTGTCGGCGAACGGCTTCAAGGCGGCGGCCGGCAGTCACCTGATGGTGCCGGACGGATCGGGCGCTCCCGCCGCGGTGCTGTTCGGCCTCGGCAAGGCCGGCGACAAGGCACGCTCGCCCTTCCTGGTCGGCAAGCTTGCGACCGCGCTGCCGCCGGGGCTCTATCGCCTCGCCACCTTCGAGGGCGATCTCCCGCTGGCGGTGCTCGCGTTCGCGCTCGGCAGCTATCGGTTCGACCGCTACGTCAAGCCGAAGGAAGGCGCGCCGCGGCTCGTCGTGCCCTCCACGGTGGACGCCCGCGCGCTCGACCGGGCGGCCCGGGCTGTTTACCTGGTCCGCGATCTCGTCAACACGCCGGCGAACGACCTGGGCACGGAGGATCTCGCGGCGGCCGTGCGGGCCGTGGCGGATCGGCACGGAGCCCGGGTGAACGAGATCGTCGGGGACGACCTCCTCGCCCACGGCTTCCCGCTGGTGCACGCGGTGGGATCCGGCAGCGCTTCGGCGCCGCGGATCGTCGACGCCGTGTGGGGTGACGAGCGCGACCCGAAGGTCACCCTGGTCGGCAAGGGCGTGGTGTTCGACAGCGGCGGGCTGAACATCAAGTCCGACGGCGGCATGCTCCTGATGAAGAAGGACATGGGCGGCGCCGCCAACGTGCTGGGCCTCGCCCAGATGATCATGGAGGCGGGTCTGCGGGTCCGCCTGCGGGTGATCACGCCGATCGTGGAGAACGCCATCTCGGGCCGCTCCTTCCGGCCGGGCGACGTCTACCGCAGCCGCAAGGGCCTGACCGTGGAGATCGGCAACACGGACGCGGAAGGGCGGCTGATCCTCGCCGACGCGCTCGCGCTCGCCGACGAGGAGGCGCCGGACCTTCTCGTCGATCTCGCCACCCTGACCGGGGCCGCCCGCGTGGCCCTCGGGCCGGACCTGCCGCCGGTCTACACCCGCGACGACGCCTTCGCGGCGGATCTGGCGGCCGCGTCGCTGCGGGTCAACGATCCGCTCTGGCGGATGCCGCTCTGGCCGGCCTACGACCAGCTGCTGTCGTCCAAGGTGGCGGACATGAACAACGTCACGGCCGGTGGGTTCGCGGGCTCGATCACGGCCGCCCTCTTCCTCGGCCGCTTCGTGGAGCAGGCGAAGACCTGGCTCCACGGCGACATCTTCGCCTGGACCCCGTCCGCCAAGCCGGGCCAGCCGGACGGCGGCGAGGCCCAGGTGATCCGCGCCCTGTTCGACATCCTGGAGAAGCGCTACGGGTGAGCCGAAGGCGCCGGACCCCGATGAGAAAATGGCCGGAGCGGGATATCGCTCCGGCCCTTTCCGTTCGTCCTTGCGGCGCGGTCCGCGGTCAGTGCAGGATCTGGCTGAGGAAGAGCCGGGTCCGTTCGTGCTGCGGGTTGGTGAAGAAGGCCTCCGGGTCGTTCTGCTCGACGATCTGGCCCTGGTCCATGAAGATGACCCGGTTCGCCACTTGCCGGGCGAAGCCCATCTCGTGGGTGACGCACAGCATGGTCATGCCGCTCTCGGCAAGCGAGATCATGACATCCAGCACTTCCTTGACCATTTCCGGGTCGAGCGCCGAAGTGGGCTCGTCGAACAGCATGATCTTCGGATTCATGCAGAGCGAGCGGGCGATCGCCACGCGCTGCTGCTGACCGCCGGACAGCTGGCCCGGATACTTGTGCGCCTGCTCGGGGATCCGCACCTTGGCGAGATACTCCATGGCGGCCTCTTCGGCCTGCCTCTTCGGCATCTTGCGCACCCAGATCGGCGCCAGGGTGCAGTTCTCCAGGATGGTGAGGTGCGGGAACAGGTTGAAGTGCTGGAACACCATGCCGACCTCGCGGCGCACCTCGTCGATCTTCTTCAGATCGTTGGTGAGTTCGGTGCCGTCCACGATGATCTGGCCCTTCTGGTGTTCCTCCAGTCGGTTGATGCAGCGGATCATGGTGGACTTGCCGGAGCCCGACGGACCGCAGATGACGATGCGCTCGCCCTTGCGGACCGTCAGGTTGATGTCCCGAAGCACGTGGAACTCGCCGTACCACTTGTTGACGCCGATCATTTCCACGGCGACCTGTGATCCGACGGTCATCTTGGAGCGGTCGGCGGAGAGGTCTTCGGCGGCGATGTTGGTCATGACGTCCTGTTCCCTGCGTTCTTGTTGGTCATTCACGCCTTTTGCGGTCCGCTAGGGTCCGTCAGCGGCGGTGGCCGGTCTCGAGTCGGCGCTCCATGTACTGAGAGTAGCGTGACATGCCGAAACAGAAGATCCAAAAAACGATGGCGGCGAACACGAATCCGGTCGCCGGAACCGTCGGCGCCGACCAGTTCGCATCGCTGAAGTTCAGCTGGATGATCCCGAGCACGTCGAAGAGACCGATGATCAGCACCAGCGAGGTGTCCTTGAAGAGGCTGATGAAGGAGTTCACGATTCCCGGGATCACGATCTTGAGGGCCTGCGGGAGGATGACGAGCCGCATGGATTGCCAGTAGCCGAGGCCCATGGCGGCCGCGGCCTCGTATTGGCCCTTTGGAATGGCCTGTAGGCCGCCGCGAACCGTTTCCGCCATGTAGGCGGCCGAGAACAGCGCGACGCCGATCAGCGCCCGCAGCAGCTTATCGAAGTTCACGCCCGACGGCAGGAACAGGGGCAGCATCACCGACGCCATGAAGAGGACGGTGATGAGCGGCACGCCGCGCCAGAACTCGATGAAGATCACCGAGACGGTCTTCACGATCGGCAGCTTGGACCGGCGGCCGAGCGCGAGCAGGATGCCGAGCGGCAGGGACGCCACGATGCCCGTGACAGCCACCACCAGGGTCACCAGAAGGCCGCCCCAGAGAGCGGTTTCAACCACGGGCAGGCCGAAGCCGCCGTAGAGTAGTATGAAGGCGGCGACCGGAAAGGCCGTCAGCATCAGGATGGTGTTCTCGCGCTTGTACGGCACCTTCGGTATTGCCAGGGGCACGAGACCGGCGACGAAGAGGAGGGCGGTGAGGTCCACCCGCCAGCGCTGGTCCAGCGGATAGCGGCCGTAGAGGATCTGGCCGAACTTGGCCTGCACCCAGGCCCAGCAGGCGCCGACCTCCCGGCCGTCCACGGGCAGGCAGGCTTCCCGGTTCTCACCCGTCCAGACGGCGTCGAAGATGAGCCAGTCGAGGAGCGGCGGCACCACCCAGGCCAGGAACAGCGCCGTCAGGATCGTCGCCGCGATGTTGAACGGCGACGAGAAGAGGTTCTTGTGGGCCCAGCCGAACGGGCCGACGGTGGACCCCGGCGGCGGCGAGGGCGGAACGAAGGTGCCGCGCACGTAGATGGCGGAGCGGGCGTCCGGGCCGGGAGAGGCTACGTCTGTCATCGGTGCCTCAGCGTTCGATCAGTGCGACGCGCGCGTTGAACCAATTCATGAAAGCGGCTGTCAGGAGGCTGATCACCAGGTAGACCGACATGGTGATGAAGATCACCTCCACGGCGCGGCCGGTGATGTTCAGAGTCGACCCGGCGAAGACCGCGACGAGATCCGGATAACCGACCGCGACCGCTAGCGAGGAATTCTTGGTAAGGTTCAGATACTGGCTCGTGAGCGGCGGAATGATCACCCGCATGGCCTGCGGGACGATCACGAGGCGCAGCGTCCGGCTGGGCCGCAGACCGAGCGCGTAGGCTGCTTCCGTCTGGCCGTGCGAAACGGCGAGGACGCCCGCGCGCACCACTTCGGCGATGAAGGACGCCGTGTAGATCGTGAGGCCGAGCAGCAGAGCCATGAACTCCGGCTTCAGCACCAGACCGCCGGCGAAGTTGAAGCCCTTCAGTTCAGGATATTCGAGCGTGATCGGCATGCCTGCGAGCACGTAGGCGAAGGTCGGCAGCAGGACGACGAGGGCGAGACCCGCGAGACCGGACGGAAAGCTCTGGCCCGTGGCCATCTGACGGGCCCGCGCCCAGCGCGACAGGCCGAAGGCCGCCGCCAGGGCGACCGCTACGGCGCCGACGACCAACTCGAAGCCCTCGCCAATGACCGGACGCGGGATGATCAGACCGCGGTTGGAGAGGTTGCTGCCCATGGGCAGCGCGAGGCCCTGGCGCGGTCCCGGCAGCACCGACAGCACGGCCTTGTACCAGAACAGCAGTTGCAGGAGCAGCGGGATGTTGCGGAAGGTCTCCACGTAGACCGACGCCACCTTGGCGAGGAGCCAATTGGGCGACAGGCGGGCGATGCCGACTAAGAAGCCCAGGACGGTGGCGAGGACGACGCCGATCGCCGCGACGACGAGGGTGTTGAGGAGGCCGACCAGGAAGGCGCGGCCGTGGGTGTCGTCGATCGTGTAGTCGATCGGCTTCTGGGCGATGTCGTAGCCCGCCCGCGTGCTCAGGAAGTCGAAGCCGGACGCGATGTTGGCGGCGCGCAGGTTGACGATCGTGTTGTGGACGACCCACCAGCCGAACAGCGCCAGACCGACGACCAGGAGCACCTGGAAGACGATGCCGCGAATCGTCGGATCGTACAGCCAGGATGATCCGGACCCCCTCTGGCCGGACAACGGAGTGGACGGGGCAGCGTCACGCAGCGTCATGGCTCGACCTCGTCGGCGGCCGCCCGCGCGCGATGAACCGGGCGACGATCAAGGGATGCCCGGGCGGTGTCGTCGCGACCACCCGCAGCAGGGTGGTCGCGACGATGCCTGGACGTCGTACGGAAGGATCCGGCCTGCTCAGCGGACCGGCGGCGCGTACTGGATGCCGCCCTTGGACCACAACTCGTTGAGGCCGCGCGCGATCTTCAGGGGCGAGCCCTGGCCGACGTTGCGCTCGAAGCTCTCACCGTAGTTGCCGACGGCCTTGATGACGTTCACGGCCCAATCGGGCGTGAGGCCGAGCGACTTGCCGAAGTCGCCATCGGTCCCGAGCAGGCGCTTGACCTCCGGATTGGCGGAGCCGGTCTTCTGCTCCTCCACGTTGGCCTGGGTGACGCCGAGTTCCTCGGCGTTGACCATGGCGAACAGCGCCCACTTGACGATGAGCGCCCACTGGTCGTCGCCCTGGCGGACGGACGGGCCGAGCGGCTCCTTGGAGATGATCTCCGGCAGCACCACGTGCTCGTCCGGATTGGCGAGCTTCAGACGGATTGAGTAGAGGCCGGACGCGTCGGTGGTGTAGGCGTCGCAGCGACCGGAATCATAAGCGGCGTCGGCTTCTTCCTGCTTCTCGAACACCACCGGATTGAACTGCAGATTGTTGGCGCGGAACCAGTCGGCGAGGTTCAGTTCGGTCGTGGTGCCGGACTGGACGCAGATGGACGCGCCGTTCAGGTCCTTGGCGGACGAGACGCCGAGGGACTTCTTGGCCATGAAGCCCTGGCCGTCGTAGTAGTTCACGCCCGTGAACACGATGCCGAGCTGGGTGTCGCGGGACATGGTCCAGGTCGAATTGCGCGACAGGACGTCGATCTCGCCGGACTGGAGCGCGGTGAACCGCTCCTTGGCGGTCAGCGGCGTGAACTTCACCTTGGTGGCGTCGCCGAACACAGCGGCCGCGACCGCGCGGCAGATGTCGATGTCGAAGCCGCTCCACTCGCCCTTGTCGTTCGGCGCCGCGAAGCCCTGGAGGCCCGCCGCGTTCACGCCGCACTGGACGAAGCCCTTCGCCTTAACCTCGTCAAGGGTCGCCGCTGACGACGCGGCGGCCGTACCGAGGATCATCGCCGCCCCGAGCGCTGCCGTCTTCCACTTACGATACACCATGAAAGTTTCCCTGCCGGTTTGATCTTGCTTCGGTCCTCAAGGGACCAGGTTGGATAGTACGCCAGCGGTTTCCGTATCCAATTCGATTTAGATATTTCCAATTCCGAATTTTCATGGGAAACCAGTCGGCCGCTGTGCAAGCGCAGCTTGTCCACATCGGCGTGAAGCTTGATTAAATATAAGGCCTGCCTGGATGGGAAGCAGAATCTTCACCGTTCCCGTCAGGCGACGGCCGGCACCGCCGCGCGGTCCTTCAGGAAGCGCCAGAGGCGCTCCACCGTGGGCCGGACCTTGTCCATGGAACGGTAGATGCGGATGCGCATCTCCACGGACACGCTCGGGTCCACCGCCACCAGGACGCCAGCCTTGATCTCCTGGCGCACGCTGCTCTCCGGAAGCCAGGCGACGCCGCGGCCGGTGATGGCCATCATCTTCAGCGCCTCGGCCATGGCGTTCTCGTAGATGCTGGCGAGATGCAGCGTCTCGCCGCGTTCCGCCACCAGGATGCCGACGAGCTTGCCGAGGAAGGTCTCCGGCAGGTAGTTGAGCGTCGGCACCGGCCGGTCCGGCGTGCCCGGCAGGGTGTAGCGCGGCCGGCCGTCCTCCAGGGGCGCGGAGACGGGAACCAGCCGGTCGGCCCCGAGCTCCAGGGACGGATAGCGCTCCGGGTCGAGGAGCACCGGCACCCTGTTGTGCACGTAGGTGAGCAGGAAGTCGCAGTCGCCCTCCGCGAACACCCGCACGGAATCGTGGAAATTGTCGGTGATGAGCCGGGCGTTGATCGGCCCGAAGCCCTCCTCCACGGCTTTCAGCCAGGTGGGGAAGAAGTTGATCGAGAGGGCGTGCAGGGTGGAGAGGGTGACGGTGTTCTGGGTCGGCAGGCGGCCGGAGCGGAGCTGCGATCGCTCCACGTAGAGGAGCCGCAGCACCTCCTCGGCGGTCTCGCGGAACCGGCGGCCCTCGGCGGTGAGGGTGGTCGGGTAGGTGGACCGGTCCACGAGCGGCACGCCGAGCCACTGCTCCAGCTGCTGGATCCTGCGGCTGAACGCCGACTGGGTGACGTGGCGCTCCACCGCCGACTTGGAGAAGCTGCGCGTGTTGGCGAGGCTGACGAAATCCTCCAGCCACTTGATTTCCAAGATCGGCCTCCCGGGCGACGGCCGTCGCCCACTTCCAAAGCGTCTTTGTGGGACGGCCGCGACAACTTGTCGAGTCCCGACCGGCCTGATCGCCCAAGAACGCCGGACAACGCCAAAAAGGCCGCCCGCCGGAGCGGACGGCCTTCCCGTGCGGCTTCGGCGCGCCGGCTTTACTGCGCCTGGCTGGTCTGCAGAAGGTCGGTGATCCGGCGCATGGTCACGCGGCGGTTCTCACGCTCGGCGCCCTCCGTGTCCACCTTAAGGTACTGCTCGCCGTAGCCCTTGGTGGTCAGGTTTTCGGCCGGAACGTCGTAGTACTCGGTCAGGAGCGACGCCACCTCCTCGGCCCGCCGGTCCGACAGCGACAGGTTGTCGATGTCGGCGCCGACCGCGTCCGTGTGGCCCTCGATGAGGAAGACCTCGTTGGGGTTCTTCTTCAGGACGTTCAGGATGGCGTCGGCGATCGTCTCAAGGGCTCCGATCTGGTCCTCGTTCACCCGCGCCGACCCGGTGTCGAACGTGATGGTGTCGATGTCCACCCGGCGCACCCGCTCGCGGAGCGCCGGCGTGTTCACCACCTGCTCCAGGCTGTAGCGCCGCTCGACGCGCTGGACAGGCGGCGCCGCGAAGGCGTCGTAGATGAGGTCGGGCGAGGCCTCGTCCGCTTCCACGATATACTCGTCTTCCGGGATGTCGATCACCGGCGGCGGCACGTCGACCACATAGTAGTCCTCGTAGTCCCGATCCCGATCACGGTCGCGCTCGTAGAAGCGGGTGTTGTCGAAGAGGACGTACTCGTCGCCGTCCGGCGCGCGGCGGACGCGGCGAAGCACGCGGCCTTCCTCGTCCGTGACGGTGATGACCCGCACGCCGCCCGGCCGGACGATGGTGGTCACCGTGCGACCGTCCCGGTCGCGGTCAGTGGTCACGTCCTCGGCGCCGAAGCCGAGCCGGTCGATCTCGTTGTACTGGATGATCGTGCGATCCTCGGTGCGGATGATCCGGCGGTCGCCCGGCTCCTCGATGATGATCCGGCCGGCCGCGTCGCGCCGCTCCTCGCGGCTGCGGCGGATGTCCTCCAGGCGCTCCACGTCCCGCTGCTCGAAAGCGCGCAGGCGCTCCTCGCGGTCGCGGATGCGGGCTTCGCGGTCGCGCCGGCGTTCCTCCCTTCGGGCTGTGCGCTCATCCTCGTCGAGGTCGCGCTCCAATTCCTCCAGGCGCTGCTCGCGCCGGTCTTCCAGAACCTGGATCCGGTCTCGCCGTTCCTCGGTGCGGGCGGGGTCCTCGTCCGCGGCGGCGGCGGACGGCGCATCGGCCGGCTGGTCGCCGGCGCGCTCGGTGTCGGTCCGGTCCGTATCGGTCTCCGGCTGGTCGGCCGTGCGTTCCGTGTCCGTTTCCGGCTGGTCGGCGGCGCGATCGGTCTCGGCGGCAGGCTCGTTGGCCCGTTCGGTGTCCTCGGCCTGATCGGTCGGCTCGCCTTCCTGCTGGCGCCGGCGAAGCTCCTCGCGGACGGTGCTCCGGCGCTGCTGGGCTTCCGGTTCGGACGGATCGGCCTCGCCGGTGCGCTCGGTCCCGGCCTCCGGCTCGCTCGTCGTCCCGGCGTCGCGGTCGGATTCGCCGCTCGTCTCGCCCTCGGGCGCATCGGCCGCGGGATCCTCGGACCGGGTTTCGGACTCCTCCGGGGAGGACTGGGTGGCGGGCGCCTCCTCGGTCGCGGGGGCGTCGCCCTCGGTCTCGCCGGCATCCTCGGCCGGCTGCTCGCCGGTCCGGTTCTGCGCGGGCGGCTCGTCGGACGCGGGCGCCTCCGTGGCGGGCTCCTCCGCCTCCGGTTCGGCAGCGGGCTCCTCGGCGGCCGGCTGTTCCGCGGTGGGCTCCTCGGCAGCAGGCTCCTCGGCAGCGGGCTCTTCCGTAGCAGGCTCTTCAGCGGCTGGCTCTTCGGCAGCAGGCTCTTCGGCAGCAGGCTCTTCCGCTGCAGGCTCTTCGGCGGCCGGCTCTTCCGCAGCCGGTTCCTCGGCGGCGGGTTCCTCGGCCGGCGCCTCGCTTTCGGCCGGTGCCTCGGCCTCCGGTTCGGGCTCGGACTGGCGGCGGTTCTGCTCCTCCGGCTCGTCGGCGCCCGGCGGCGGCACCAGGAGCGGATCCTCGGCCTGGGCGAACAGGAGGGGACCCTCGGCCGGACCGGCCGCGGCGACGCCGCCGAACAGCATCACGGGTGCGAACACGCCCGCGAGCAGGCGCTGCTTCTTCTTGTCCATGGTCTTCGCTTTCTCAACTCGGACGAACAGTGCGGAAAGAACCGCAGACCTGTCGGTTGGTTCCTGACGGATCGATAGCCGTGCAGAGAAGAGCGAGCGTCGGAGGAAAAAGAGCGCGCGCGACGGCGCCATCGGCGCTGCAAAAAGGCCGATTGCGGCAAGACGCAGGCCGAGGCGCGCCAAGTATGACGAAGATGAATACTGGATGAATGCACGCCGAAGGAGCGGCAGTGCCCCGCAAAAGACACGACGCGTCGGGCGGCTCGCGCCGCTTCAACTCCGGCCGTATGCCGGCGCGCCAATCGGACGGTTAGACCGCCGGCGGACGCCCCGGTAGAGAACGGCCCGACGGGAGCTGTCATTCCCGCCGGCGCCGGGAAATGGTGTCAGCCGCCGAACCGGTCTACGAGGAAGCGCTCCAGGACGGCGACAACGAGCGCGTGGTCCTCCTCCTGGGGCAGGCCCGACACCGTGACCGTTCCGACGAGCCCGGTGCCCGCCACGGTGACCGGAAAGCAGCCGCCATGGGCCGCATAGGCGAGCGGGTCCACCAGGTGGGCCTCGTGGAACGGAACGCCCTTCTGCACCGCCTTCCGGCCCATGTAGTAGGAGGAGTGGCCGAACCGCATCACGACGGCGGTCTTGCGCGCGACCCATTGGTCGTTGTCGGCGCTGGTGCCGGGGAGGGCCATGTGGAAGATCTGCTGGCCGACCCGGGTCACGTCCACGGTGACGGCGAGGCCCCGCCGGCGCGCCTCGGCCACGATGGCGAGGCCGAGGTCGATGGCCGTGTCGTTGTCGAAGCTCGGGAAGACGAGCCGCCGCTCCTGGTCGAGGAGGTCGGCGAGAAGGGCGTCGAGGGACGAGGCGGTCATCGGCTGGCATCCGAACGGGGGCAGGGCGGGCGACCATAGCCGAGCCGGCCCGAACGCGACAGATGGTCCGCTCCGGGCCTTGGCGCGTGCGGGAGCGACCGCCCGGTCGTCAGAACGTCTGGCGGAGCGCCCCCATGATGCTGAGGCCCGTCTCGCCCGCCACGTGCTCCTCGTTGTGGGACAGGGCCGCGCCGAAGCGCACCTGCGTCCGGTCGCCGAGAGCCGCGGAATACTCGAAACCGAGGTCGACCTGGCGCGCGGACGGGGTGAGGTCCACCGAAAGCGCCCGTTCGGTAACCGTGCCGTCGAGGGTCCGGCCGCTCGGCACGATCACGTCCACGGAGCCGCTCTCGATCCGCAGCGGCTGGCGGGCGAACAGCGTCAGGGCGTCGTTCACGCCGAACACGGACCTGGTCCGGATCGCCGCCCCCAAGGTGCTGAACGCGGCCGTCCCGGTCTGCCGGACCATGCCGTCGCCGCTGCTTTCGCCCATGCCGAATTCCGCCGACAGGATGAGCGAGGTGTCCTCCATGGGCAGCGGCGTGGAGAAGCCCAGACTGAGGCTGCCGGACAGGGCGTCGAGATCGCCGGACGGGTCGTCCACCGCGAAGCCCAGGAGGGCGTCGGACTCGGTCAGGAAGGAGGCGCCGAAGGACAGCGTCGACGCGCCGATGGTCTGGGACAGCGAAACGCCGCCGCCCGACGCGGTGACGCCGTCGGCCTCCGTCGACCAGCTCTCCTCGGTAAACGCGCTGGAGACGCTGAACACGGACACGGAGGTGTCGGCGTCGAGCTCGGCCTTGATGCCGACCGCCGATGCGTCGGGCGCAAGGGCCGCGAGCGACGCCGGGCCGACCGGAAGGGCGGTCTCGGACGCCACGAGTCCGAGGTGGTGCAGGAGGTCGGTGCTCTCGCCCGCATGAAGGCTCCAGCCCCAGCCCGCGTCGTCCCCGCCCGCCGACAGCGCGAAGGAGGCCAGCGCCGTGCCGCCGACCCGGCGCTCCGGCGCGGCGAACCGGTCCAGGCGCTCGGAGAGGGTGGAGGCGGTGGTGCCGCCGTAGAGCGCCATGGCGGAGACCGCGAAGTCCGTGCCCAACCGGTCGAACACCGTGATCGACTGGCCTTCGAGAGCCCGTTCCAGCGCGTCGCCCGAGGCGGGCCCGGCCGACACCTGGGCCGAGCCGAGTGGTGCGATCCCGCCATAGGCGCTGTTGCCGGTCGGCAGGCCGACGCCGCCGATCGGCAGGAGGGCGGCCTTCAGGTCCATGAAGCCGTGGCCGAACTCCTCGTTGAAGCCGTGGACGACCCCGTTGCCGAAGTCGGTCTCGCCCGTGTGGCCATAGAACCGGTTGTTGGCGCTCGCCAGCAGCCGGCGGCGGAGATCGCTCGCCGGCAGGTTCGGGAAGGCCTGTGCCAGGAGCGCGACGCCGGCCGAGATCTGCGGGGCCGCATAGGATGTCCCGGACGCCAGCCTGTAGCCCGTGTCGGAGGTGGCGTCCGCCGTGTAGACGACGCCTTCCGCGGCCAGGCAGCTGTGCGCCATCTCCAGGCACGCGGCCGACAGGCGGCGGGCCGAGACCACCTCGTCGCCGGAGAGGCTCGCGTCGCTGCTGGTGGCGACGAGCCAGCCCTTCTGAAGATCCGGCACGACGATCGGAAGCGCGTCCAGCACCGAGAGGCTGGCGGTGTCGGTCTCGTTCGGGGCCGCGAAGACCACGACGCCCCGGTCGGTGAAGGCGCGGAGCGCGTCGATATACCTGGTGATGTCCGCTTCCGAGCCGCCGACCGTGGCACTGATGGCGGCGGCGACGCTCTCGCCCGGATTGGCCGCAAGGTATGCCTGGACGGACGAGATGGGTATCGTCCGGCCGCTCTGGTCCACGAAGCCCCAGGAGTTGTTCTGCACCACCGCGCCCTTGTTCAGAGCGTCGAGGGTGGCGTCGGCGCGGCCGGCGAAGCCAAGCCGGTAGGAGGAGAGATGAAGGCTCGCCCCTGGAGCGACGCCCATCATGCCGCGACCGTCCCAACTGCCCGCCGCGACCGCCGCGACGCCCGTGCCATGGTCCTCGGCGTTGAAGCTGCCGAAGGTGGAAAGGGTCTTCCCCGCCAGTTCGTCATGCGTCAGCCGGAACCCGCTGTCCACGACCGCAATGGTCTGGCCGGCGCCGGTCAGGCTGACGGACAGCGGATATTCGGCGTTGATCGCGTCGTAGGAGAAGGTGTCGTACGGCCTGCTCTGAATGAGGACGCTGCGATCCTGCGCGGCGAATTCCGCCGACGACCGGACCTGGTCGGCCGCGGTCTCGTTGAAGGCGCTCAGATAGGACGCCGACGCGGCGCCCGCGCTGACGAACCGATCGAGGACGGCCTGGAGCGCGGGCGTGGACGCGGTGCTGTCGCCATCACCTCCTCCGCCACCGCCACCGGAACAACCAGCCACCAATCCCAACAGTCCGACGTAAATGACGACACGGGTCAAGGCTCGTTGCATGCACGGCATAGTCTAACGCTCATACTGGCGGCAGTTCGATCGGGCGGGACCCTAAGGTGATTTGCCGTTCCAGTAAAGAACACCAGAGTAGCAGGCGGAAGCTTTAGCCTGACGGTGGAATGTGCTTGCGATGTGCATCCGAACGACATGTCGTGCGGGATCTCCGCAGCGTCGCGACGGCTTGGCTGTCTCTAGCGTTCCTGACGGACGCGCCCAGCGCCGACGGTTCCGGTCCCTCACAACGAGAAACGGGGCGGGTCAGGAAAACTCCTGACCCGCCCCGTTCGCGATCCAATCCGTTGCGCCTCAAGCCGCGTGGGCGAGACCGTCCTCGGCAGCGTAGACCTGGCCGAAGCGGTTGGCGAGGAAGGTCTTCAAAGGCACGTCCTCCTGGCGGACGAGGCCGCGCGACGGCATCGCGCCGTCCGCCAGAAGGTCGAGCACGCCGCAGATGCCGGCGGCGGTGGTCACCTGGATGGCCGAGTGGAGAATGCCGTTGACCGGCCGGGCGTAGACCTTGTGGGCGTAGGTGTCCTGCACCAGCCGGCCGTTGCGGGTGCCGCTGACCGTCACGAACACGATCACCACGTCCTGGAGCGTCGTCGGCACAGCCTGCTCGAGGATGTCCTTCAGGATGTCGCGTCGGTCGCGCAGACGGAGGTCGTTGAGAAGCGCCTTCATGATGGCGGCGTGGCCCGGGTAGCGGATGGTCTTGTAGTTGAGGGTCCGCACCGTGCCGGCCAGCGTCTCGGCCAGGGTGCCGAGCCCGCCGGAGGTGTTGAAGGCCTCGTAGGCGACGCCGTCGAGGGAGAATTCCTCGCGCTCCTCCAGCGGAGGCACTTCGCGGAGAACCCCGTTCACCACCGCCTCGCAGGGTTCGCAATACTCGTTGATCACCCCGTCCGTGGACCAGGTGAGATTGTAGTTGAGGGCGTTGGACGGAAATTGCGGCAGGGCGCCGACGCGCATCCGCACGCTGTCGACCGCGTCGAAGCGCTTGATCAGGTCCGACGCTACGATGGAGATGAAGCCGGGGGCGAGCCCGCACTGGGGCACGAAGGCCGTCGAGGCGTCCGTCGCCAGCTGCTTCACCCGTCGGGTGGTGGCGACATCCTCGGTGAGATCGAGGTAGTGCACGCCCGCCGCCCGGGCCGCTTCGGCCACCCGGATGGTGAGGTGCCACGGGGCGGCGGACAGGACCGCGAAGCGGCCGTTGAGGAGGCGGGTCAGGCCGAGCGTGTCCTCGATGTCGAGCGCCACGGTCTCCACGTCGCCCGGCACGTCGATGCGGGAGAGAGCCTCGCGCGACCGGTCCACCACGGTCGCCGCATAGTCGCCGCTGCCGATGAGCATGCCGGCGATCGTGGACCCGATCTTGCCGCCACCGATGACCACCACGTCCTTCTTCATCCCGTCCTCCTCGAATGATCTGTCGAAGCCTTGAGCCTCAGCGAGGGTGCTGTCGAATTGCAAGGCGCGTATGGACGAAGACGCGGCTGGATCTGTGCAGTCTGTCCAGCTAGAGTTGTCGTTATGCAGATCGACGACACCGACAAGGCGCTGCTCGCGCTGCTGCGGGAGAACGCCCGGGCCTCCACGGTGGAGATCGCCCGGCGGCTCGGCCTGTCGCGCACCACGGTGACCGCCCGGCTCGCCCGTCTGGAGAGCGGCCGGATCATCGTCGGCTACACGGTGAAGCTCGCCGGCGAGGTGGAGAGCCGGTCCGTGCGGGCGCACATCACCATCGCGTGCCACCCCAAGGCGTCGGCCGGCGTGGAGGCGGCGCTGCGGCGGCTGCCGGAGGTGCGGCAACTTCATTCCGTAAGCGGACCGTTCGACATGATCGCCGTGGTGTCCGCCCCCTCCGTCAGCGAGCTCGACGCCATCATCGATCGGATCGGCGCCCTGGAGGGCGTGGATCGGACCACCTCATCGATCCTGCTCTCCACCCGCATCGACCGGTGATGCTCCCCCGCCCGGCAGACTTTCGCTTCAGTTTCGATTGACTTTCGTTTCAGCCCGACTGACAGTTCGACTCAAGAAGCAAAAGCAGCGGCGGGCGAGGGGAGGGGAGTCCCCCGCCGGCTCGGGGAGGATCACCATGAGCGGCTTCATTCTCGCCATCGACCAGGGCACCACGTCGACCCGCGCCATCGTGTTCGACGACGCCTATCGGGTGCGCGGCCTCGGCCAGCAGGAGTTCCCGCAGCACTTCCCGGCGTCCGGCTGGGTGGAGCACGATCCGGAGGACCTGTGGCGGACGACCGTGGAGACGGTGCGCTTCGCCCTCGCGGACGCGGGCCTGTCGGCGGCGGACCTCGCCGGCATCGGCATCACCAACCAGCGCGAAACGACCGTCGTGTGGGATCGGGACAGCGGCAAGGCGATCCACAACGCCATCGTGTGGCAGGACCGCCGCACCGCCGAGATCTGCCACCGGCTGAAGGCCGACGGCGTGGAGCCGACCGTCTCGGACCGGACCGGCCTCATCCTCGACCCGTATTTCTCCGGCACCAAGGTGGCCTGGATCCTCGACCACGTGTCCGGCGCCCGCGCCCGGGCGGAGGCCGGGCGCCTGGCTTTCGGGACCGTCGACAGCTTCCTCCTGTGGCGGCTCACCGGCGGCAAGGTGCACGCCACCGACGCCACCAACGCCTCGCGCACGCTCCTCTACGACATCCGTCGCGGCGACTGGGACGACGACCTTCTGAGGCTCCTGCGCGTGCCCCGCGCCATGCTGCCGGACGTGATGGACAGCGCCGCCGCCTTCGGGACCACCGATCCGGGGCTGTTCGGCGCCGCCGTGCCGGTGCTCGGCATCGCGGGCGACCAGCAGGCCGCGACCGTCGGCCAGGCGTGCTTCGAGCCGGGCATGATGAAGTCCACCTACGGCACCGGCTGCTTCGCGGTGCTGAACACGGGCCCGGACTTCGTGCCCTCCCGCAACCGCCTCCTCACCACCATCGCCTATCGGCTCGACGGGCGGACGACCTACGCTCTGGAGGGCTCCATCTTCGTGGCGGGCGCCGCCGTCCAGTGGCTGCGCGACGGCCTGCGCATCATCGAGCGGTCGGACCAGACCGGCCCCATGGCCGACGCGGCCGACCCGGGCCAGGACGTCTACCTGGTGCCGGCCTTCACGGGCCTCGGCGCGCCCTGGTGGGACGCGGACGCCCGCGGGGCGATCTACGGCCTCACCCGCGCGACGGGCCCGAACGAAATCGCCCGGGCGGCCCTGGAGGCGGTCTGCTACCAGACCCGCGACCTTCTCGACGCCATGCGGCGCGACTGGTCCGGCGGCGCCGACACGGTGCTGCGGGTGGATGGCGGCATGGTGGCGAGCGACTGGACCATGCAGCGCCTCGCCGATCTCCTCGACGCCTGCGTGGACCGGCCGACGGTGCTGGAGACGACCGCCCTCGGGGCGGCGTGGCTGGCCGGGCGGCAAGCCGGCGTGTGGCCGGACCGGGACGGCTTTTCGAAGAGCTGGCGGCTCGACCGCCGCTTCCTGCCCGTCATGGACGACGAGGTGCGCTCGCTGAAGCTCGCCGGCTGGGCCGACGCGGTGCGCCGCACCCTGACCCGGCCTGAGCAAAACTGACCGCTCGCGCGAGGCACTAAGACCTGATAGGTGCGGCGGGGCGTCCGCCGCGCCGCGCGGACCGCCGTTTCGCGGGATCCGTCCATCGTGCTCGCCCAGATCGCCACCTCCCTCGACCGCCAGAAGAACACCATCGCGCTCGGCGTGGTGCTGATGCTCCTCGGCGACTTCATGTTCGCCCTCAACGACGTGATGGGGAAGTGGCTGGTCGCCACCTACACGGTGGGGCAGGTGCTTCTGATCCGCAGCCTCGCCGCCCTCGTCGTGATGACGCCCATGATCCTGCGCACCGGCGTGCGCCGGCTCGTGGAGGTGGAGCGTCCCGGGATCCAGGTGGTGCGCGTGATCTGCTCCACCGTGGAGGTGACGCTCTTCTACTGGGCGGTGGTCTATCTGCCGATCGCCGACGTGATGAGCTTCTATCTGGCCGGTCCGATCTATGTGGCCGCCATGTCGCCCTTCCTGCTCGGCGAGCGCGTGGGCTGGCGGCGCTGGACCGCCATCCTGGTCGGCTTCATCGGGGTCCTGGTCGTGCTCGCGCCGTCCGGGGAGACGCTGTCATGGCCGTCGATCATCTCGATCGTCGGCAGCCTCTGCTACGCCCTGATGGTGGTGCAGAGCCGTCAGCTGAGGGCGACGCCCGACACCACGCTCGTGTTCTGGCAGACGGCCGGCGCCCTGGTGGCCGGCGCCGTCATGGCGCCGTTCGGCTGGGTGACGCCGACGGCGATCGACATGGCGCTCCTCTCCGGCCTCGGCATCGTGGCCATGTCGGCCCACATCCTGATCAACCGGTCGCTGAAGCTCGCCCCGGCGGCGGTCGTGGCGCCGCTGCAGTACACGCTGCTGCTCTGGGCCATCGTGTTCGGCTATCTGATCTTCGGCGACGTGCCGAAGACGAACATGCTCATCGGCGCCGGCATCATCATAGCGGCCGGGCTCTTCATCTTCGAACGGCAGAAGACGGTCGCCAAGGAGAGCGTCCAGGACATCGTCTAGAGCGCTTTCCGACCTGACGGTATCGTCAGGTCGACGAGAAATCGCTCCAGATTCAGCAAGCTGGAGCATTCTCTCGGCGATCAGTCGTGCAACTCGATCGCAGAATGCCCTGACGTCCTGGACGCTCGACCATGGTCCTGCGCCGGCCCGCCGGTCAGCGGCGGGCGACGAAGAGCGCCGCCAGGAAGGCTGCTGCCGGCACCAGCAGCGCCTTCCTGGTGAGGAAGGGGCTGCGCCCGGCCGTGCGGCGGCGGAACGGCAGGGCGTCGTCCGCCGCGGCCTCGCCGGCCCGCGAGCCCGCCGCGGCGCCGGCCCCGAGGCCGCCCAGCATGGCGAGCGCCCCGGGTCCGGTCGAACGTTGGCGCCTGATGGACGAGCGCACCATCTGAAGGACGCCCGCGATGAGGCCGAACACGACGGCGACGATCAGGCAGGCCCAGATGGGTCCGACCGCCCGGGAAAGGGCGATCACGATGGCGGCGACGAGGAAGCCCGCCGCCGCCAGGCCGACCACGGCCATGGCGACGCCGAGCACCAGGGACCGGACGGCCCGCTCGGCCGATTGCTTGGCCTGGGCGAGGGCAAGGGCGGAGACGAGCGGTCCCAGCATGAGGTCACCGCGAGCGTGAGATGAGGCCGATGATGTAGCCGACGCCGGCCGCGATCGCGACGGCGGCGAGCGGCCGTTCGCGGATGGTGCGCTCGGCTTCCGCCTCCAGCGCGCCGGCGCGGGCATAGGCCTCGTCGCGCAGCACGGCGCCCTGGCGGACGGCCTCCTCGGCATAGCCGGCGGCGCGCTCCTTGGCGGCCTCGTAACGGTTGGTGGCGATGTCGCCGACCAGCGACGACACGCGCGTCAGCTCGCGGCGGAGTTCGGCGAGTTCATCCTGCAGGCGGCGGGTGTCGGCGTCGGCGCTCGTGCCGGTACCGGTGACGGCGGCCGATTCGGTGCCGCGGTTGATGGGGCCGGTGTTGGCCATGTGCGTATCCCTCTTTGCGTCGGTGGCGACGCAGGGATGAACACAAAGGCCGGCGGATTGTTCCGGAGCTTCGGCTTGGCCATTAGGCGCGCCGTCCAGGTGGCCCGCCGGGGCAGCCTGGAGCGCTTTCCGACCTGACGACAATGTCAGGTTGATAAGACATCGCTCCAGCTTGAATAAGCTGAAGCATTCTCTCGGCGATCAAGTCGTGCAACTTGATCGGAGAATGCTCCAGCACCGGCGGGATCGCCTGTCAGGCGGCTGCGACGCCCCTGAGGAAGCCGCCGATCGCGGCCTTCAGCTCGTCGGCGGTGGCCCGCATGCCGGCAGAGGCCTTCTGGACCGCTTCCGCGCTTTCGGACGTCTCCTCGACGGCGGTGTTGAGGTCGTCCATGTCGGCCACGACGCGGGAGGTGCCGGCGGCCGCGTGGTGGACGTTGGAGGAGATCTCCACCGTGGCCGAACCCTGCTGGGCGACGGCCGCGGAAATCTCCGCCGTGCGCCGGTCGATCTCCTGCATGGTCTCGACGATCGCCTCGATGGCGCCGACCGCGTCGGCCGTGGAGGTTTGGATGGCCGCCACCTGGGTGGCGATCTCCTCCGTGGCCTTGGCGGTCTGCCCCGCCAGGCTCTTCACCTCGCCGGCGACGACCGAGAAGCCGCGCCCGGCCTCGCCGGCCCGGGCCGCCTCGATGGTGGCGTTGAGGGCGAGCAGGTTCGTCTGTTCGGCGATGGACGAGATGAGCTTTACCACGTCGCCGATCCGCGTCGCGGCGTTCGAGAGGGCCTCCACCTGCTCGTTGGTGCGGGCCGCCCGCGACCGGGCCGCCTCCACGATCGACATGGTCCGCTGGACGTCGGACGAGATCGCCTCGATGGAGGCGGACAGTTCCTCCGACGCGCTCGCCACGGTCTGGACGTTGACGGACGCCTCCTCGGAGGCGTTCCGCGCCGACACGGCCCGGGCGGCCGTGGCGGACGCGATGCCGCCGAGCCGGTCCGCGGTCGCCTGCAAGGCCGCTCCGCTGGCCCCGACGGAGCCGAGCAGGTCCTCCGCCTGCTCCTCGAACCGGCGGACGAGGGCCTCGACGGTCTGCTGCCGGGCCTCGCGCGCCTCGCGGTCCCGGGCGGCGTCGGCCTCCAGCCGCTGGCGCTCCAGGGCGTTGTCGCGGAACACCGCCACGGCGCGGCTCATGTCGCCGATCTCGTCACGCCGCCGCTCGCCGGCGAGCGCGATGTCGGTGTCGCCGGCGGCGAGACGTTCCATGGCGCCCGTCAGGGTGCGGAGCGGGCGGGGGATCATCAGCACGAGGGCGGTGCCGATCAGAAGGCTGAGCACAACGGCCGCGCCGAGCGCCGCGCCGATGCCCGTGACGGCCGCCGTCCGATCGGCGGCGGCGGCGGCCTTTTCGAGGGCGGCGAGCTGGGTGAGGACGGCGGACGCGCGGGCGAGGTCGCTGTTCACCGCCTGCAGGCTCGCCTCTGCGGCCTTGTCGGCGACGAGAAGCGCGTCGGCGTCGGCGATCACCGCGTCGAGATGCGGCCGCACCATGGTCGACAGGCCGGCGATCTCCGGCACGGCGGCCGCGTCGGTGGAGACGACGTCGGCGATCTGGCGCACCTGGTCCACCTGGGCGCCGAGGCTGGCGCGGGTCTCCGCAGTGCGCGTGGTGGCGTGCAGGAGGGCGTCGAGCACGAGCTTCTGGCTCGCGGCGGCATATTTGCTGGCGCCGTCCACGATCCCCTTTCGGGCGACGGCGAGCCCGTCGGCGGTGGCCGCGCCGTCGAGGGCGCCGACGAGCGCGGCGGTCGCGGTGATGCGAAGGCCGGCGGCCGCCGTCTCCACCCGCGCGAGGGTTCCGGCGGCGGCCAGACGGGCGAGGACATCGCCGGAGCCGGCGCGGCCGAGCGCGTCCTTGGCCGATGCGATCAGCGCCTCGGTCTCCTTCAGGTCGTCGGCCGCGGAACCGGCGACGGCGCGCGCCTTGCGGACCGCCTTGCCGGCCGCGGGGCCGTAGCCCTCCAGGGCGGCGGCATCCGCCGGATCCTCGGGTCCGACCAGACGGACCGCGAGGGATCGGCTGGCGGTCTCGATCTCGGTCGCCGCGGCGACCAGGCGGGCCGCGCTCTTCACCGCGTCCCGGGCGACCTGATCCTTGCGGCTGCCGTCCCGGTCGAAACGGGTCGCGGCGTCGGACAGGGCGACGCTCGCCCGCTGGGCGGCCGCGGCGGCGTCCTCCATTGCGTTGGTGGCGCGGATCAGGTCGGCGCGGGCTGTGCCCGCCTCCTCGGTCCGCGCCTTCAGGGCGCTGACGGAGCTCGCCGCCAGGTCGAGCATGCGCATCTCCTCGGCGTTCGGCATCAGGGCGCGAAGCTGGTCGAGGCGCACCGCCTGCTCCCGAATGGCGAGGTCGATGCCGCGCGCCAGGGCGGCGTCCGGCGCCATGGCGAAACGGTTCACGTCGGTCGCCAGCTTCTGGAGCCCGCTCACGCTGTCGGTGGTGCGCGCGGTCCGCTCCATGCGGGTCTGGAGACCGTCGACGAAGTGGAGGCCGGTCATTCCGACGGCGGCGCCGAGCGCCAGGATCGGCACGAAGGACGACACGATCTTGGTCGTCGTCCGGCGATCCGCAATCCAGCCGGTGATCCAGCGCATGTTCGGCCACTCCACGTCATTCAGGCGACCATACGATGTGTAATATGCAGGAGTGTGTATTTGCTTAAAGCAAACGTATTTCGGACGACCGCGCGACCCCATTCTGCGCCGCGCGGCTTTCGCAGGCCTTGGGGCGAGCAGGTATTGGCCACGAGCCGTGAACAATACGTGCACCGGATCGGGCTCCAGACGACGGCGGCGGACCGACCTATCTTGGTGTCAGACCCGCAACGAGCGAGGAGCCCGCCATGACGCCGACCGACGAGCGGTCCAGCCTGCCCCAGCCCAACCCGGCCATCGAGACGGTGATCGTCCCGCGGGCCCGCGACCTCGGCGGCTTCGAGGTGCGCCGAGCCCTGCCCGCCGCCGGCCGGCGCATGGTCGGGCCCTTCGTCTTCCTCGACCAGATGGGGCCGGCGGAATTCATCACCGGCCAGGGCATCGACGTGCGACCGCACCCGCACATCGGCCTCGCCACGGTCACCTACCTCTACCAGGGCGAGATCATGCACAGGGACAGCCTCGGCACCGAGCTGCCGATCCGCCCGGGCGACGTGAACTGGATGACCGCCGGGCGCGGCATCACCCATTCGGAGCGGACGAGCCCCGCCCTGAAGGCGTCGGGAAGCTCCCTGTTCGGCATCCAGTCCTGGGTCGCGCTGCCGAAGGCCCACGAGGAGACGGCGCCCGCCTTCGCCCACGTGGGCAAGGCCGACCTGCCGGCCCTGGAAGCGGAAGGCAAGAAGGTGCGGATGATCGCCGGCTCGCTCTGGGGCCTCACCTCGCCGGTGGAGACGCTGCACGAGACCATCTATGCGGACGCCATCCTGTCCGCCGGCGCGAGCCTGCCGATCCCGGCCACCCACGAGGAGCGGGCGATCTACACACTCTCCGGCACGGTGACCATCGCCGGCGACGCGTTCGGGCCGGGGCGGCTCCTGGTGTTCCGGCCGGGCGACGCCATCACGGTGACGGCGGCGGAGGACGCTCGCGTGCTCGTGCTCGGCGGCGAGCCGATGGACGGCCCGCGCCACATCTGGTGGAACTTCGTCTCCTCCGACCCGGACCGGATCGAGGCCGCCAAGGCCGCCTGGAAGGCCGGCGCCT
Source organism: Chthonobacter rhizosphaerae (assembly GCF_013839525.1). GTDB lineage: Bacteria > Pseudomonadota > Alphaproteobacteria > Rhizobiales > Pleomorphomonadaceae > Chthonobacter > Chthonobacter rhizosphaerae. The sequence goes on along the minus strand of NZ_JACDIS010000004.1, from coordinate 167,681 downwards.
TCCCGAAGGTGCCGGGCGACGGCGAGTTCATCCCGCTGCCGGCCTGACCGCGAAGCCCCGGTCGAGGCGCCCGCCGGCCTTGGAACGGCGGGCCGCCTCGGTCTATGGTCCGCCGGGGCTATGGAACAGCCGGGATTCGGGACACGATGATGAAGCGGATGGTGCGATGCTCAGCGGCGGCGGCCGCGCTGACCTTCGGCGTCTTGACGGCGCCGGCCCTGGCGAGGTGCGGCAACGGCAGCGACTTCGGGCCATGGCTGCGGGACTTCAAGGAGGAGGCCGTCGCTTCCGGCATCTCGCCCGGCACCGTGGAGACGGCGCTCGCCGGCGTCACCTTCGACAAGTCGGTCATCTCCAAGGACCGCGGCCAGGGCGTCTTCTCCCAGACCTTTCTGGAGTTCGCCGGCCGCATGGTCGCCTCCTACCGGTTGCAGACCGGCGCCGCGCAGATCAAGAAGCAGCGCGCCCTGTTCGAGCGCATCGAGCGCGACTTCGGCGTGCCCGCCCCGGTGATCGTGGCGGTCTGGGGCCTGGAGACGGACTTCGGCGCCAACACCGGCGACATGAACACGCTGCGTTCGCTGGCGACGCTCGCCCACGACTGCCGACGGCCGGAGATGTTCCGCGAGGAACTTCTCGACGCCCTCAGGATCATCGAGCGCGGCGACCTGTCCGCGTCGGAGATGCGGGGCGCCTGGGCGGGCGAACTCGGCCAGACCCAGTTCCTGGCCACCAACTACCTGCGCTACGGCATCGACTACGACGGCGACGGCCGCAGCAACCTGATCCGCTCCGTGCCGGACGTGCTCGGCTCGACGGCCAACTACCTCGCCCAGCTCGGCTGGCGCCGGGGCGAGCCGTGGCTGCGGGAGGTCGACGTTCCAACCACCATGCCGTGGGAACAGGCGGACCTGTCCATCAAGCATGCCACGGCCGACTGGGAGGCGGCGGGCGTGCGCGCCGCCGACGGCAAGCCGCTGCCCAACCTTCCGGCGTCGCTCTACCTGCCCATGGGGCGGAACGGACCGGCCTTCCTGTCCTTTCACAACTTCGACGTCTATCTGGAATGGAACGAGTCCCTCGTCTACGCGACGACGGCCGCCTACTTCGCCACGCGCCTCGCCGGCGCCGGACCGGTGGGCAAGGGCAACGGGCCGGTGGACGCCCTCTCGGCGGCGGAATTGAAGCAGGTGCAGCAGGCGCTCGCGGCGCGCGGGATCGATCCGGGCCCGATCGACGGCAAGCTCGGCCGCAAGACGCGCACGGCGACCCGGCAGGTCCAGCTGCAGCTCGGCCTGCCGGCCGACGGCTGGCCGGACCACGCGCTCCTCGCCGCCCTGCGATAAGGATCGGCGGACGGCAGGAGGCTCGCGGCACGCCATTCCCGCCAGGCCCGGTCCCGGAACTTCGTCGCTCGGAGCGTCGCCTCAGTCGTGGGCGATGGAGATCACCACGGCGGACAGGGAGCTGCGGCCGATCCGCAGCAGCCGGCCCTCCGCCCGGATCTCCCGCGCGCCCACGATCGGCCGCCACCGGGCCTGGGGCAGGGAGCCCACGTCCACCACCACGGTGCCGGCTGTCGGGCCAGCGCCGCGCACCGGCACCACCACAACGAGGCTCTCGCCGTCGTAGCGGCGCGCGAAGGCGATCACGTCGTCGGCGCCCATCACCGGCAGGGGCGCGTAGTCGCCCTTGAGGAAGACGTCCGGATAGGTCCGTCGCACGCCGAGAAGAGTCGCGATCAGGTGCTGCTTGGCTCGGCCGGGCGGATCGTCCTCCGGCCCCTTGGTCTCCAGCGCCGCCTGCCGGATCTCGAAATCCACCGGGCGACGGTTGTCCGGGTCGACGAGAACGTACTCGTAGAACTCCGAGCCGCGATAGACGTCCGGAACGCCCGGGATGGTCAGCTGAAGCGCGGTCTGGGCGAGGCTGTTGCGTCGCCCCGCCTCGTCGGCCGTCGCCAGGAGGTCCTGGAGCTCGCGCCGGAATGGCGCGCCCGCCTCGCCCTCCACGAGCGCTGTCGCGAAGTCGAGGGTGGCGGCCTCGTAGGCCTCGTTCTGGTCGATCCAGGTGGTGTGCCGCTTTGCCTCCCGCAGGGCCTTCGTGAGGTATTCGCGCACCCGGTCCGCGCTCACCGGCCAGACCCCGAACAGGGTCTGGTAGACGAGCGACTCGTCGGCCGCGTCCGGTGCCATGCCGCCGCGCGGCAGCGGCCTGCGCAGGTCCGCGTGGCGGGCGCGCCAGCGATGAGCCAGTTGCAGCCAGGTCTCGGCGATCTCCGACAGCACGTTGAGGCGAGCCCGCGTGTCGGCGCCGCGTTTGGTGTCGTGGGTGGAGAGCGGCGTCAGCGAGGTGAGCCCCCTGGCCGCCGTCGCCTGCAGGGTCTTGTGGAAGACCTCCGGCGACAGATAGGGCCGGGCCAGATGGCTGCCGACCTCGTTGACGGAGGCGAGCGCCACGTTGCGGTAGAGTTCCGTGTCCTCGTAGCCCTTGGCCATGGCCGGACCGGACAGTTGCTGGAACCGGCGGATGAAGCCCCGGGATTCCTCGTCGCGCGCGCCCTCCAGGATCACCTGCACGAGGAAGCTCAGCGCCCGCTTGCCGCCCCGCCTCAGGTCCGGGCGGGCGGCCTCCACGGCCGCCTGCAGGTAGGCCCGGTCCCGGTCGCCGGCGGTGTCCGTCACATAGGTCCGGTAGACCGGCAGGGCGGCGATCAGCCCGGTCAGGATTTCCCGCATGGTGCGCAGCCGCACCGGGTGGCCGCGGTGCCGGCAGAGGTCTGCGCCGAGGCGGGACAGGACGTCCAGCTCGGCCGAGAACGACCGCTCCAGGATCTCGGCCTTGGCGCTTCGGATCCGCTCCTCCACGCTGCCCTCGATCCCGTTCGCCGCCGCGTCCCGGGCGAGGAGGTCGTAGCCGACCGGGTCCACGAAGAGGCCGTTGACGAGGTTCAGCGTCTCGTATCCGGTCGTCCCCTCCACCGGCCAGTCGGGCAGCGGCTCGTCCTCGCCGAGGATCTTCTCCACGTGGAGGGTGACGTCGGGGCCGACCGCCTCTCGCAGGCGCCGACAGTAGGCCGCCGGATCGGCGAGGCCGTCGATGTGGTCCACCCGGAGCCCGTCCAGGATGCCCTCGCGGATCAGCGCGAGCGGCAGCCGGTGGACGGCGTCGAATACCACCGGCTCCTCCACGCGGAGCCCCGCGAGTTCGTTCACGTCGAAGAAGCGGCGGTAGTTGATCCGCTCCGCGCCCTCGCGCCAGTGCATCAGCAGGTAGTGCTGGGAGCCGGCGATCTGCGCCATGCGGGACGGCTCGGCCGCCGCCCGGACGGCCTGAAGGACCGTGTCGTCGGCGAGTGCTTCCGAGAGGGCCTCGCGCCGGGCCCGCCGGCCCGAGGTGGCCGCCCGGATGGATTCCAGCTCCGCCCACTGGTCGCCGATGACGGCGAGGTCGTCGCGCCCGGTCGCCGCAGCGGCGTCGCGGATGAGCCGGCCGATGGTCTCCGGCCGGAGCGGCAGTCGGTGGTCCTCGAACGTCAGGTAGACGCGCCCGGACTTGCGGTCGGGCAGGAGGCCGAACCGGCCGGCCTCGGCCACCTCCTCCAGGGTGCCGTCCAGGATCGGCAGGATGAGCGGCCCGCTCCCCCAGTCGATGTCGAAGAAGCGGGCGTTGCGGGACCGCCGACCGAACTCCAGCACGTCCTGCCAACGGGCGTTGCCGGTGCCGCCGACGCCGGCGTGGTTCGGCACGATGTCGGCGATGAGGCCCATTCCGGCGCCCTTCAGGGCCGCCGACAGGCGCCTGAGGCCCTCGATCCCGCCGAGCTCCGGATTGACGGCGTCGTGGTCCACCACGTCATAGCCGTGCTGGGACCCGGTCCGCGCCCGGAAGATGGGCGAGGCGTAGAGGTGGCTGACGCCGAGGTTCTTCCAGTAGGGCACCAGCCGTTCGGCGTCGGCGAAGGTGAACTCGCGGGTGAACTGCACCCGATAGGTGCCGGTGAGCGGGATTTTCGTCATAGGCCGGACCATACCGCCGCGGACCACGGCCCCAGGCCGAGACCGGCGCCCCCGCGCGTGACCAGGCCGGTGTCGGCGGCCGGCTCGCCGAAGAGGTCGGCCGCCGGCTCGCGCACGTCGCGCCCGTCCACCCGGAAGGCGTGGTCCGTCCCGGGAGCCACCCCCGCGACCACGACCTTGGAAAAGCCGGTCCCGTCCCGCTCCTCAAGCTGGGAGTCGGACCCGAGCAGAAGCTCCACCGTCGCGGCGTCGGGCGCGTGGAGCCGAAACTCCACTCCGCCTCCCTGCGGCGATGGTCCGAACAACGCATGCATCTGCAACGCAACTCCTGTCATTCACCGGACCGCGCGCGGGCGAGGGCCCGGCGGTAGATGTCCACATAGGCGGCGGCCGAGGCGGACCAGCTGAAATCGCGGCTCTGGGCCTCCCGGCGCATGCGTTTCAGCCGCGTCTCCTCGCCATGGGCCGCGAAGGCGCGCAGCACCGCCCGCTTGAGCGCGAGAGGCGAATAGTCGTGGTAGAGAAACCCGGTGGTGCCGTCCTCGATGGTGTCTGCGAGGCCGCCGGTCGCATAGGCGATCGGCAGGCTGCCGTAGCGCTGGGCATACATCTGGGTAAGGCCGCAGGGCTCGAACCGGGACGGCATGAGGAAGAAGTCGCTGCCGGCGAACACCCGGTGGGCGAGCGGTTCGGCATAGCCGATGAAGGCACCGACGCGGCCGCGGAAGCGCTTGGCGAGGTCGACGAGACGGCGCTCGAAGTCGGGCCTTCCTTCGCCCAGGATGGCGAGCTGGCCGCCGTTCTCCACCACGGTGCGGCTCACCTCGCCGAGCGCGTCCACTCCCTTCTGCGGGTCTATGCGCGCCACGAAACCGAACAGCGGCCCGTCGGAAGGCTCCAGGCAGAAGCCGGTGCGCACGTTGCGGGCCTCGTGCCGGCGGTTCGGACGACGGGCGGGCCGGTCCGGGTCGTTGTCGTTGGCCGGAAAGCCGTCCTCGATCCCGTTCAGGATCCCGGTGAGCCGGCCTTCGTCCGACAGGCCGGACAGGAGGCCGTGGAGCCCGCAGCCGAGCCGCTCGCCGGTGATCTCCCGCGCGTAGGTGGGCGATACGGTCGTCACATGGTCGGCATAGAAGAGGCCGCTCTTGATGAAGGACAGCCGACCGTGGAACTCCACCCCGTTGAGGCCGAAGGCTTCGGGCGGAATACCGAGGGAGCCCATCCGTTCAGGCGAGAACAGCCCCTGATGGGCCAGGTTGTGGACGGTGAAGACGGTCGGCAGCCGCGCGCCGAACCAGCGCAGGTAGCCGAGCGACAGGGCGGTCGGCCAGTCGTGGGCGTGGATGACGTCCGGCACCCAGCCGGGTTCGGCGCCGTCCATGGCCACTTGGGCCGCCGCGAGGCCGAGCCGGGCGAAGCGGATGTCGTTGTCGACCCATTCGGCCGACCGTTGGTCCGTGTAGGCGCCGCCGGAGCGCTCGTAGAGCTCGGGGCAGACCACGAGGTAGACCGGAACGCCGCCGCGCGTGACGGCCTTCTCGATGCGGCAGGGAGGGACGTCGTTGAGGCCGGGCAGCCAGCGGACCACGACGCGCGCCGTGAGGCTCGCCAGCACGGACGGGTAGGCCGGCATGAGGACGCGGACGCCGAGCCCCCGGACCTGGAGGGCGCGCGGCAGCGATGCGGACACTTCGCCGAGCCCGCCCACCTTGGCAAGGCCCGCCATCTCGCTTGTCACGAAGAGAACGTTCATCTCAAGCCCCGCGGACGCCTCGGACACGGACCGGGTCGGGTCCCGGCACCCTTCCTGGGCGGGTCCTGGTCGCAAGCGGGAACCGGCCATGCAAAGAATTGTTCCGCCGATGCCGCACCTGCGTCCGCAAGTTGACCCGAGGCCGCCGCAATCGGGCGGGTCCCAACCGCCACATCGCGCGCCTCGCCTCGTTTCCGCCGCATCCCTGGACGAGGACCTGCGATGTCCGGAGGCTGGCGTGTCGCATAGAAATATGCATGCAATTTGCATGAATAGATCCATGGACGCACGCCGTCTCGACCGGCTTCGTGGCCGGCGGTCGCCGCCGTGCCGGCTCACAGGGTTTGGATCGATGGGAGACCGACAGATGGGGGATGGATCGATTTGGCCCGACGCGACGACGCCGTGACCAACCCCGCGCCCGCCCGCGGCAGTGCCCTGCACCGGGCGCTCGACACCATGCCCCAGATGGTCTGGTCGACCCGGCCGGACGGCCACCACGACTATTTCAACCGCCGCTGGTACGAATTCACCGGGGTTCCGCAGGGGTCCACGGACGGGGCGGGCTGGAACGGGATCTTCCACCCGGACGAGCAGGACCTGGCCTGGGAGCGGTGGCGCCATTCCCTGGCGACCGGCGAGCTCTACGAGATCGAGTACCGCCTCCGTCGGCATGATGGCGTGTACCGGTGGGTGCTCGGTCGGGCGATGCCGGTTCGCGACGCGGAAGGCCGGATCGAGCGCTGGTACGGGACCTGCACGGACATCGACGACCTCAAGGCGGTGGAGCAGCGGCTCAACCGGTCCGAGAAGCGCTTCCGGTCGCTCGTGGAGGCCACCGACGCCGTGGTCTGGACCGCCCGCCCGGATGGCGGCTTCGACACCGAGCAGCCACGCTGGACGGCGTTCACCGGCCAGCCCTTCGAGGCGTTGAAAGGATGGGGATGGCTCGCGGCGGTCCATCCCGACGACCGGTCGCTCACCGCCCAGATCTGGTCGAAGGCGCTCCTCACCCGCAGCCTCTACGCGGTGGAGCACCGGCTGCGCCGTCGCGACGGCGTCTACCGCTCCATGCTGGTCCGCGCCACGCCCCTCGTCGGCGCCGACGGCGAGGTGGAGGAATGGGTCGGGATCCACACCGACGTGACCGGCCTGAAGGACGCGGAAGCGTCGCTGCGGCGGCTCAACGAGACTCTGGAGACCAAGGTCGAGCGGCGCACCACGGAACTTGTCAGGGCCCGGACCGCCCTGGAGGCGGCCAACCGCGACCTGGAGGGCGCGGTGCGGGCCCGGACCGCGGACCTTCAGCAGGCGAACGAGGAGATCAAGCGCTTCGCCTACATCGTCGGCCACGACCTGCGCGCCCCGCTCGTCAACATCATGGGGTTCACGAGCGAACTGGAGACGGCGCGCGACGAACTCGGCCGCTTCTACGCCAAGGCGCGCGAGACGGCGCCCGACCTGGCGTCGCCGAGCCTCGACGCGCTCTTCCGGGAGGAGTTCGACGAGGCGATCGGCTTCATCCGCTCGTCCACCGAGAAGATGGATCGCCTGATCAACGCCATCCTGACCCTGTCGCGGGCCGAGCGGCGGGTGCTGACGCCGGAGCCTGTCGCCATGGCGGCCTTCCTCGCCCAGGTGAAGGCGGGCGTCGCCCACCAGGCGGCGGCTGTGGGGGCGACGATCGATATCGACCCCGCGGTGCCGGACATCGTGTCCGACCGCCTCGCGCTGGAGCAGGTCTTCGCCAACCTGGTGGAAAACGCGGTCAAGTATCTCTCGCCCGAGCGGCCGGGCCGCATCCGCCTGTCCGGCCGCCCCGACGGCGACCGGGTGGTCTACACGGTCAAGGACAACGGCCGCGGCATCGAGGAGAAGGACTTCGAACGGGTGTTCGAACTTTTTCGCCGCGCCGGCGTTCAGGACAAACCCGGCGAGGGCATCGGCCTCGCCCACGTCCGCGCGCTCGTGCGGAAACTGGGCGGGCGGATCACGGTCGCCTCCATCCACGGCGAGGGATCGACCTTCACCCTCGATCTGCCACGGCGGATCGCAGACCAGTTCCAGAGTTCCTGAATGACGATACAGCGGCCGGTCACGATCGTGATGATCGAGGACGACGACGGGCATGCCCGACTGATCGAGAAGAACATCCGGCGCGCCGGCGTGTGCAACGACATCCGCCACTTCGCCAGCGGCACGGCCGCCGTGGAGCACCTCTTCAACGGCGAGTCCATCGAGGAGAGGCCTATCCTGGTGCTCCTCGACCTGAACCTGCCCGACATGAGCGGCACCGACATCCTGGCCCGCATCAAGGCCGACCCGCGCATGCGCCGTGCGCCCGTCGTGGTGCTGACCACCACGGACGACCAGCGCGAGATCCAGCGTTGCTACGATCTCGGCTGCAACGTCTACATCACTAAGCCGGTGTCCTACGAAAGCTTCGCCCAGGCGATCCGCCAGCTCGGCCTCTTCCTCTCCGTGATGCAGATCCCGGAGGCACCGTGACGGCCGACGGCGCATCCCCGATCCGGCTCCTCTACATCGATGACGATCCGGCGCTCGGCCGTCTGGTCGGCCGGACCCTCGGCCGCCACGGCTACCATGTCGTGCCGGTGGAGAGCGGCGACCTCGGCCTCGCCCGGCTGACGTCCGAGCGCTTCGACGCCATCGCGCTCGACCACTTCATGCCCGACAGGGAAGGCCTGGACGTCCTCGCCGAGATCCAGGCGCTCGAAAGCCCGCCGCCGGTCATCTACGTGACCGGCGCCAACGAAGGCCGCATCGCCGTTTCGGCGCTGAAGGCCGGCGCGGCCGACTACGTGATAAAGGACGTGGGCGGCGTGTTCCTCGACCTCCTGCGCACCGCCGTGGAACAGGCGATCGAGGCCGTGCGGCTGCGCCAGCTGAAGGAGGCCGCGGAGGCGGAGATGCGCGACGCCCGCGCCCGCGCCGAGATGCTGCTGCGCGAGGTCAACCACCGGGTGGCCAACAGTCTGCAGCTGGTGGCCTCGCTCGTGGCCATGCAGCAGCGGGGCGTGGACGATCCGGCCGCCCGGGCGGCGCTGGCGGAAACGCAGGGGCGCATCGCGGCGATCGCCCAGATCCACAAGCGGCTCTACACGTCCAAGGACGTGAGCGCGGTGGAGATGGACAGCTACATGCACGGCCTCGTGGCCGAACTGGAGGCCGCCATGTCGGCGTCCGGACGGGCTCACCGGCTGACCCTTCTGGCCGACCCGGTCCGGATCCCGACCGACCAGGCCGTCTCGGTGGGCGTGGTGGTGGCCGAACTGGTCACCAACGCCTACAAGTACGCCTACCCGGACGGAACGGGCGAGATCCGCGTCTCGCTCACCCGCGGCGACGACGCGCTGGTGCTTGCCGTCGAGGATGACGGGGTCGGCATCCGAGGCGGGGAGGGCGCGCGAAGCGGGTCCGGGCTCGGCATGCGGGTGGTCCGCGCCATGCTGGACACGCTGAAGTCCGCCGCCACGATCGACCCGGCGCACCGGGGTACCCGAGTGGTGATGCGCATGCCGCTTCCAGACGAACACGAGGTGAGCGAGGCCGTGGCCGCGCAGGCCTGAGCCCCGGGACCCGCGTCCGCCTGTCCACGATCGAAGTCGCGGCCGCATCCGTCCGGAATGCGAGAAGCGGCCTCATGGGCCGCTTCGGGAAACCGCCGTCGTTTCGGCCCAGGTGGCTCAGAGCGCCGCGACGGACGCCTCGGCCGCGTCCTGGCGGTAGCCGGCGCGGCCGCGCTTGGCGCCGGAGCGCGCGAGCGGCGCCAGGATCTTGCCGAGCACCTCCGCCGGAACCGGCTTCTGGACGAACACGAATTCCGTGTCCCCCATGGCGTCCGCCGGCGGGATGCTGCCGGAAACGATGACCGTGCGGATACCGAACTGCTCGCTGAGAAGACGGGCGACGGTGAGGCCGGTCTCGCCATCGGACAGGGTGGTGTCCACGAGCGCGATGTCGATCGGGAAGCTGTGGCTGAGCTCCAGGGCGCCCTGCAGGCAACGGGCCGGGCCGATCGGCGTGCATCCGGACTCCCAGACGATGTCCTGCAGATCCAGGGCGAAGATCGGGTCGTCTTCCACGATGAGCACGTTCGGGGTCGCCATCTGCGTCTCCAATTGGAAAATCCGGAAGCTCTGTTTCGAAAAGAAATTCAGTGACCTAAGGATCGGAGCAACCAACGTGCCAGCATGGCCCACGGTTCCGCTCCGGCCATCGGCCGCCTGTCGCCAAGGTTAAAGGTGGGCTGCGAAACACCCGGCCCGGGGCGTTCGGGGCCGGCGGACATGTATGGCCGTGATGCTAAGCCGCAGCGCGGCGAAGGCGAAATGAGACCTAAGGATTACCGTGGGCGAGGGAACCCCAGGCAACATCGTGAATCGCGGGTTGTCGGACACGAGCAAAAGCGCCTGCATTCCCGGTTCGAAACGCTGCGCCAAGGCTTCTTGAAGCAACGAAATCCCGCTCCGGGACGGTTTTTCTCGGTCTGAACGCTCGTCTCGTCTCGCGGCGGCGGACGAGCGGTCTTGGCAGCTGCTGGCAAAGCTCCGCATATCTGCGCCATGCACTTGGCGAATGGCAGCCATGCCGCGGCGCGGCATGGTGCGGTGTCCCGATGGTCGGCCGAGCGCTTCTGCCACCCGCGACTGCAACCCAGACCGTCGGCGGAACGATCCAGAGCACGGGGACGTTACCCCCCGGCGATGCGGCTGACCCCTCGTGCGACCGCCCGCCGGCGCTGCCGGGCGGGATGCGGGAGCGAGGCCTTCCCGAGGGGAATTCGTCGTCGCTACCCAGGGCAGAGGAGCGGACATGACGGACGTCGTCCCAGTACAGACTCTCGTACCAACGCCGGCGGTTCACCGGCGCGGCCGGTCGATCCGCTCGGGACGTCCCTATCCCCTCGGCGCCACGCCCGACCAGGACGGCACCAACTTCGCCATCTTCTCCGACCACGCCGAGCGCGTCACCCTCTGCCTCTACGACGACCGGGGCCGCCACGAGATCGACCGCATAGACCTGGAGGAGTGCACCAACGGCGTCTGGCACGGCTATATGCCGGACATCCTGGAAGGCGCGGTCTACGGCTACCGGGTGGACGGTCCCTGGGCACCGGAATACGGCCACCGTTTCAACGCGAACAAGCTTCTGATCGATCCCTACGCCAAGGAGCTCGTCGGCGAGCTCACCTGGGACGATGCCCTCTACGGCTACACCATCGGCGCCGGCGACGACGCCGACCTCGTCAAGGACGAGCGCGACAGCGCCGCCTTCATCCCCAAGGCGCGCGTGGTCGCCGACCACCCGACGCGCCGCGTGGCGCCCGGCATCTCCTGGCCGAAGTCGATCATCTACGAGGCCCACGTGCGCGGCCTCACCATGCAGCACCCGAACGTGCCGGAGAAGCTGCGCGGGACATTCGCGGGGCTCGGCACCGATCCGGTCATCGACCACCTGAAGCGGATCGGCGTCACCGTCGTCGAACTGATGCCGGTGCACGCCTTCGCGCAGGACCGCCACCTGCTGGAACGGGGCCTGACGAACTACTGGGGCTACAACACCCTGTCCTTCTTCGCCCCGGAAGCCCGCTATCTCTCCAACGGCAACCGCAGCGAGATCCGCGAGACGGTCGACCGGCTCCATGACGCGGGCATCGAGGTGATCCTCGACGTGGTCTACAACCACACCTGCGAGGGCAATCACCTTGGCCCGACCCTGTCGTGGCGCGGCATCGACAACATGTCCTACTACCGGCTGATGCCGGACAACAAACGCTACTGCGACGACCTCACCGGCACCGGCAACGCCCTCGACACCAACCATCCGCGCGTCCTGCAGATGGTGCTCGACAGCCTGCGCCACTGGGTCGACACCTATCACGTGGACGGCTTCCGCTTCGATCTGGCGCTCACCCTGGGCCGCCGGCCGGACGGGTTCGACCCGCGCCACCCCTTCTTCCAGGCCATCCTGCAGGATCCGGTCCTGGGCAACCTCAAGCTCATCGCCGAACCGTGGGACGTGGGGCCGGGCGGCTACCAGCTCGGCAACTTCCCGGCCGGCTTCTCCGAGTGGAACGGCGACTTCCGCGACGTGGTGCGCGACTTCTGGGCCGGCACCAGCGGCATGCTGGGCGCCTTCGCGACCCGGTTCGCGGCGAGCCAGGACCTGTTCGGCGAAGGCCACCGCCGCCCGTGGTCGAGCGTGAACTTCGTCACCGCCCATGACGGCTACACCCTCCACGACCTCGTCACCTACCAGGAGAAGCACAACGAGGCGAACGGCGAGGGCAACAACGACGGTCATTCGGACAACCGCAGCTGGAACTGCGGCGTCGAGGGGGAGACGGACGACCCGGAGATCAACGCGATCCGCAGGCGGCAGAAGCGCAATCTCCTCGCCACCCTCTTCCTCAGCCAGGGCGTGCCGATGCTGCTCGCCGGCGACGAGATGGGCAACAGCCAGGGCGGCAACAACAACGCCTACTGCCAGGACAACGAGATCGGCTGGGTGGACTGGTCCAAGACCGACGAGGACCTGGTCGACTTCATCCGCACCCTGGCGGACCTGCGCCGGCGCCGCTCGGCCATCGCGCGGGCGGAGTTCCTGACCGGCGACCGCGGCAGCCGCGGCGTGCCGGACGTGGCCTGGTTCTCCTCGACCGGATCGAGGATGGCCTCCGACGAATGGTCCCAGCCGCACGTCAAGTGCCTCTCCGTGCGCCTCGCCCCGTCCCGTCCGCGCGAACCGTCGCTGCTCGTGATGCTGAACGGCGCGCCGGACGGCGTGGAGTTCGTGATCCCGAAAGGCAACCAGAACTGGCTCTGCCTCGTCGACACCGCCGACACCTGCCACGAGGATCCCAAGCGGGCCGGCGACAGCGTCGTCCTCGCCGGACGGTCGCTGCGCATCTACGAGGCCGAGATGGCCGTGCCGGAGACGAGCGCTCCCGAGAAGGCGTCGGGCGCCGGCGCCGAGGCGAAGCCCGGCGCGACTCCGGCAACGGCCGACGCCGAAAAGACGTCCCCCGAACCCCAGACCGCCATACCCGAACAGGAGCCGACCTGATGGCCGACCCTCTGCGCAACTCGACGCCTCCGACCCATGACGCCAGCCCGGAGAAGAACCCCACCGAAGCCCGGGGGGCCGCGCCGGCCAACCGCGTGCGCTGGGTGCTCGTCATCGGCATCGCCCTCGTGATCGTCGCCTTCTTCCTGGCCTACATCGGAACGCGGCCTTGAAGTCGGGCGTTGCATGACCCGAAGGGCGGCCGTCGGACGGCCGCCCGCCCCCTATCGCAGCGGCGACCTACCCATGGGCAGCATCGCCAGGCATGTGCCATATCTTCGCCGGTTCGCCCGCGCCCTCACCGGGTCGCGGACGCTCGGTGATACCTTCGTCAGCGAGACCCTGAAGGCGCTCATCGACGGCCGCGCCCGGATGGACCGGGCCGCGGATCCGCGGGTCGCCCTCTACAGCGCGTTCTTCCAGGTCTGGACGGTGATCAGCGGCGAGGTCGCGTCCGCCCCCGGCATCGGCGGCCACGTGATCGACCGTCGCCTCCAGGCGCTCGTGCCCGTCAACCGCCTGGTCTTCCTGCTCGCCACCATGGAAGGCTTCGACGTCCCGGACATGGCCGCCATCACCGGCATGAGGGCCGACGACATCCGCCGCTCCGTCGCGGACGCGGAGGCCGCCCTCGACCGCCAGTTCGACGCCCGGGTACTGATCATCGAGGACGACTGGTTCATCGCGTCGGACCTGAAGCGGATCGTGGAGTCCATGGGCCACGTGGTGGTCGGCATGGCGACGCGCCGCGACACCGCGATCGCCCAGGCGCGCATCCTGCGGCCGAGCCTCATCCTTTCCGACGTGCAGTTGGACCGCCAGGCGGGCGGCATCGAGGCGGTCATCGAGATCCAGAAGGCGTTCGCGGTGCCGGTGGTGTTCGTCACCGGCTACAGCGACCGGCTGCTCACCGGGGACGGCCCGGAGCCGACCTACGTGGTCGGCAAGCCCTATGACGAGGAGGCCCTGAAGGCCTTGATCTCCCAGGCGCTCTTCTTCGAGGCGGCGGCTCCGGTCCCGCTCGTCTGAGCTGTCCCGCGGCGCCGCGCAGATCGGCCGCCGGCGACGCCGCCGCCGGATCCGCCTCGGCGAAAGTTCGGAACAAACACTCTGGCCGGCCGCTTCTTTTTCCAGCGCCCCGCAGCGCTGGGATGGAAAGGAGAACACCATGAAGATGATGACCTCGATGTCCGCCGTTGCCCTTGTGGCCGCCCTGTCGGTCGGCGGCGCCATGGCGCAGGACACCTCGACCACCACCGGCCAGACCCCGCCGGCCCAGACCGACATGACGACCCCGCCGGCCACCACCACCCCGCCGGCCGCCACCACGACGCAGCCGCCGGTCGGCACCTCCGACACCGAGACGACGGCCGGCATGGCCGGCGCGGGCTCGGAGCAGTTCGTCGAGATGCAGCAGGAAGGCCAGTGGCTCGCCTCCAACCTCATGGGCGCGGATATCCGCGGCCAGAACGACGAGGAGATCGGTGACGTGAAGGACGTCGTCCTCGGACAGGACGGCACCCCGAGCGCCGTGGTGATCGGCGTCGGCGGTTTCCTCGGCATCGGCGAGAAGAACGTGGCCGTGCCGTTCGAGCGGCTGACCGTCAATCGCGAGGAAGGCGAGTCGGACGACGTCCAGATCGTGCTGCAGACCACCAAGGAGGAGCTGGAGCAGGCGCCGGCCTTCCGCACCCTGGAGGACGCCGAAGCCCAGGCATCGAGCGGCACGTCCGAAGGCGTCACCCCGTCCACCGGCGCGACCGGCACGAGCGACGCCGGCACCGGCGGCGGCATGACCACGCCCCCGGCCACGCAGGAGTGATCCGCCGCGGCCACCGGGCCGCGCGCAGGACGACGCAACAGGGAGCGCCCCGGCCGGCCGGTCGGGGCGTTTTCTGTTGCCGGCGCTCCAGGGCGGCGGTCTTCTAGGCCGACAAGCCGCCCCTTTTTGGCGGCCGGCCGAACAATGTGCCCGTCGCGCAGGTTCGGCGGGCAGGCGGAGAGGTCATGCCCGGCCTGATCCATGGTCCGTCGTGGATCGTATTCGCTCGGCGCGAACCAGGACCGGCTCGATGGCAACGGCCGACGACAAGCCCGACGACAAGATCATCCCTCTCGATCCCCGTCAGGCGGAGCTGGGAGAGGGACTGCGTCGCCTGTACCGTCCCCTGATCGAGGAACGCGTGCCCGAAGAGATCATGGCGCTGTCGCACACGCTGGAAGCAAAGCTGGCCGCTGCCGATCGGTGTCGGGCCAACGACGGCGAACGCGCCGCGTCTTCCGGTGCGCCGCAGGCGTCCGGCGGGACGCGCGCACCCGGCGACGGCCGCCCTTCGGACGATTGAGGCGCCCGAGCTCGAGCTCGTGGAACCTTTCGACCGCGGTGCCGTTGGGTCCCTCGGTTCAATGCAGGGGAGGATGATCCGATGACTGACCTTGAGGCCAAGATCCGCGAGCAGGCCTATGCGCTCTGGCTGGCGGAAGGCCAGCCCGACGGGCGGCACGAGCACCACTGGTCCGAAGCCCGCCGCATGGTGGACGACGTGCCCGAGGGCGCCGGTCTCGACGCCTCGCCCACGTTCGCGGCCTCGCCGGAGGTGGCTGCCGAGCAGAAGGCGAAGGCGAGCCGGGGCCGCAAGCGCGCGGCCCGCTGACCAGGCGCCTCGCCGGCTTCGCCATGACGTAGCCCGACCGACCGGCCGGGCCTTTTCGTGCGTCGGATGGCCGGCGCCGGACCCGGCGGCCGGGTCGGGCGCCTCGGTCGGCCGTGGTGATCAGGCGGCGAGGCCGCGCGCCGGCTCGTTGTCCTCCAGCAGCTCGGTCGGGGTCTCCGCCTCCAGATAGGACAGCATGCGGTTGCGGGCGCGGTTGAGCCGGCTCTTGATGGTGCCGACGGCGCAGCCGCAGATGACGGCCGCCTCCTCGTAGGAGATGCCGAGCACGCCGATCATCACCAGGACCTCGCGCTGATCCTCCGGCAGACGGTCGAGCGCCTCGCGCAGTTCCAGGCCGCGCACCGACCATTCCTGGCTCGGCAGAAGCATGCAGTCTTCCGAAACGCAGCCGGCGGCGCCCGGGTGTTCCCGGTTGGAGATCTTGATGTTCGTGTAGAAGGTGTTCCGGAGGATGGTGAACAGCCAGGACTTCAACGAGGTGCCCGGCTGGAACCGGTGGGAGTTGGCGATCCCCTTCATCAGGGTCTCCTGCACCAGGTCGTCGGCGTCCGTCGGATTTCGGACCAACGTGCGGGCGAAGGCGCGAAGGGCCGGGATGAGGGCGGCGATCTCGCTCTTGGCGTCCCACATCTGCTCGGTCATGTTCGGATCCACCCGCCGCTCGAAAAGGGATTGGTGGCCCAGGCCCGTGGGGCCGGGCGATGAAACGGCCGATCCTCCTCCTCCAGAGCGAACGGCGCTCTCCGGTAACGCCCGATTCACAGCTTCGTTCCTGTGGCGCCCGATGGACGGACGACGGACGGCAAAGGGCCCGGGCGGCGGTCGCCGCGCCGATGTGGCTTGCGACCGTCGCCCGGGCCCCGGACTGCGGCGCGGCCCGCCAAGGCCGCGCGCCGGATCAGGCCGCGTGGCTCTGCTGGAGGTAGCGGTTGGTGATCGTCGAGACGTTCTGGTCGAAGAAGGCGGCCGTGGCTTCCTCCTCCTTCAGGCTCTCGGTGAGCAGCCGGATGGCCTCCTGGTCGCCGAGGCTCTGGGCCATGGTGATCAGCGACTTGTAGGCGGCGATCTCGTAGGCCTCGAAGGCGAGGTCCGCGAAGGTGTTCTTCAAGACCTCGTCCTCGGCCGGAGCGTGACCGAGCGCAGCCATGTTGCCCATGAAGGACATGACGGTGTCCTTGAGGGCGGAATGGGACTCGCCGTAGCGGCCGAGGATCGTCTCGAGACGCTCGACCTGACGGTTCGTCTCTTCGGTGTGCTGGTTCAGGCGCGCGATGATCTCGGGATAGTCGGTCATCCGCTCCAACTGGCGGTTCATGATCTGGAGCGCTTGCTTCTCCAGGCCGTGCGCGTTGCGCAGGCCCACCACAAAGGCGTCACGGACTTTCGTATTCTCGGTCGCCATGATGGCCTCCTTCCGAGGTTGCGGATGCCCGTCCAACGGCGCTGGATCGCAACCGGTTCCTCAGGCACCGCCGGGAACCAACGCGGCAACCGGACGTATCCCACGCGGGGACGGTCCACCCGCCCGGCATGCCGGGCGAGACCAGGAGCGGCCCCGCCGTTCGCAACGAAGGGATGAGCATGCCGAAGCTGCGCGTCAGGATCGAGGAGATGGAGTATCGTCCGGAGGAGAAGATGCTCTGCATCCTGGCGACCAACGAGTATCACGAGATCGTGACCATCGAGATCGCCCCCGTCTACCCGCGCCAGCTCGCGGCCGACCTGGACTTCGTCTCCCGGCATCCGAACGCCCGTGTGGTTGTGGACGACCCTGACGGCGAGCGCACCGGCTGAGCCGGAACGAACCCCCTTCATGGGCCGTTGCATCCCTGACGAGGGCGCCGGACGTGCCGGCGGCCGCCAGGGACGAGATGCGATGAGCGGAAGCAACGGAACGGACCATCCCGGGCCCGTGTCGCCGGCGGAGGAGCCCCAGCGGCTCCACCGGGATCCGGCGTCGGTGGACGGACTGAAGCCCGACAAGCTGCGCGACCACGACGCGGCCGCCGAGGCCGGCGTGCGCTCCGAGACGGTCCCGAAGCCCTATTCGACCGAGCGGGAGAATTACGACAACCCGGCGATGGACAGCCCCACGGACGCGGACCAGCGCCGCGACGGGTCCGCCGGCACGGACGTCACCGGCGGACGTTAGAGAATTCTCCGGCCAGGTCGAACGGCCTGATCGACGAGAGACTGCTCAGAGGTATCGATCCGGAGCGATTTGTTGTTGACGGGACGGGTCCGTCAGGTCGGACAGCGCGCCAGCGCCGGCTCGTTCGCAAGGAAAAAGATTTGCGCCGCACCCCGGGAACATTCCCGTCCGGCCTGCCGTTCCGGATGCGATCGGCGCGGCCCGCCTGGATCGTGGGACCGGGTCGCCTTCCCTCCCCGGCTCCGCTGGAGCCGGCGCGCCGCGCCGATCGCAACGGCCCGACCGACGGCCGGGCGGCGAGAGGCGGGGCCACTTCGCTTGAAGGAGTTGGACCGATGCCCATCGACGACCGCAAGGGCCGCGACGGCCTGAAGGACAGGGGCGACACGTCCCCGTTGACCTCCGCGGCGCCGGGAGACGACGGCGTCCGCGGCGCCCCCTATGGCAATCAGGGCGCCCCGGAGGAGTTCGTCTACGGCGAGCCGAAGGGGCCGCGCCCCCCGCACTTCGAGATCCTGCCCAAGTCGGTGATCGAGGCGCCGCCGTCCGAACGCGCGCCGTCCGATCCGTCGCCGGAGCGTTACGAGGCGCCCGACCGGGAGACGCATGGCTTCGTCGGCGGATTGTCGACGCCGGAAACCTACCGGACCACCGGCGACCAGACGCCCGCCGAGGTTCGCAGGGACCTCCCCACCTTCCGCCGCGAGACGGAGGAGCGCGATGACGAGCGGACCGACCGCTGACAGCTGGCCGCCCGAGATCGAGGGTGCCCTGATTGCGCATCGCAAGCTTCTGGAGATCCTGATCGCCGTGCTGGCGAGTGGCCGGCCGGCCGGCGCCGACCCGATCGGCGAGATCGAACGCCGGCTCGGCTACCAGGACCAGCAGGAGGATCCCGGCTTCGAGCCCGACCGGGCCTTCGCGGTCGCCCGGGCGGCCGACGCCGAGATGGAGCGCCTGCTGCGGTCCGCGCGCGACATCATCGCCGCCGCCGACCGCCAGCCGAACGAGGCCCCGAGCAGCATCGCCTGACCTAAGCGGATCGATGATCGCCCTGCCGCCCGGCAGGGGAGGGGCCCGGTCCGGCGGACCGGGCCGCTTTCGTCAGAGCCGGCCCATCAGCGCCAGGATGATGACGATGATCAGGATGACGCCGATGACGCCGCCCGGGCCGTAGCCCCAGCCGCGGCTGTAGCCCCAGCTCGGGATCACGCCGATCAGGAGCAGGATCAGGATGATGATCAGGATGGTCGACAGGGTCATCGGACTGGACTCCGGTGGATGAATCGTCCGGCCCGCCGGGGCGGCGGACCTTGGCGGCCGCGGGGACCCGTGGAGGGTTCTCGCCGCGCGCCAGCGCTCTCCAACGGCAGCGGTCGAGCTTTTGTTCCCCCCAGAGAGCCGAACGGCGCGACGCCCCGCTCACTCGGGCCTGCTGGTGAACACCGGCGTCGCCGCGTTCAGCTGCGATGCAACCAAGGGGCTTGGCAGACCGGCCGGAAGCCGGAACAATGCCGGTCCGACCGTGTTCCCTTGCAACCGATTCCCCAGGAGGCATCCCCATGGTCGACGACACCGAACGCCGCGTCCGCGAGAAGGCCTATGAGCTTTGGGTGGCGGAAGGTCGGCCCGAGGGTCGTTCGGAGGCGCACTGGACTGAGGCGCGTGAGATCATCGCCCTCCAGGACGCCAACGACACCACGCTCGTTCCCCTCGACGAAACCCTGGAGGATCCGGTCGAGCCTCTGATCAGCATCGAGAACCAGGGTGAGTTCCCCGAGATCCGCGACCAGGGCGACGCGCCGGCCGGCCCGTCCACGGAGGCGGCCGCCGACGCCGGCCGGACCGACCAGCTGGTCGTGGAGGATGCCCCCAAACGCAAGCGACGGTCCCGCACGGTCGGCGTGGAAGGCACGACGGAGGCGCCGCCGGAGAAGCCGAAAGGTCGCCGCAAGGCCGCCTCGGCAGGCGCCTGACCCAGGCCCCCAGCCGAGGCGCACAACGGATCGGCGTTGGTTTTGAAAGCCGTCGCGGCCCCCGCGGCGGCTTCGGTCGTTTTCGGGATCGCCGTGCAATCGAGGGGATAACCGGAGCGCCGGAATCGCCGAAGCGGCGATGACCGCCCGGCGCCGGCTTCCCGTCTCGTCATCTTTCGCCCCTCATGGTCTCGAACCGTCGTCACTCTGCCGATTGAGCTTCTTCTTCGTCAAAAGAACCGAATGGAACATGAGGCTAAAAGTCGTCAGGGCGGTAACGAGATGTATTGGTGTTTCACTATATTCACAGCCGCACGGCCACGCTCAAGCTGCCGGCCGATTCTACGCTGATCCACGCTGCTTTTACGGGGAACAAAGCCGTCTACGTGGTGTTCCAAGTCCGAGCTGACGCCATGTGGCTCGTGAGCAGTTGGATCGGTGGAGATTGAGGATGGCTGACGAACGCAGGAAGTCCAATCGTGGCTTTGCGGCCATGGATGACGACAAACAGCGCGAGATCGCCCGCAAGGGCGGCGAAAGCGTTCCGCACGCGAAGCGGTCCTTCTCGCAGGACCGGTCGCTCGCCGCTGAGGCCGGCCGCAAGGGTGGCCAGAGCGTTCCGAACGAGAAGCGCTCCTTCTCGCAGGACCGCGAGCTGGCCGCCGCCGCCGGCCGCAAGGGCGGCCAGAGCGTGCCGGGCGAGAAGCGCTCCTTCGCGCGGGATCACTCGCTGGCCGCCGCCGCGGGCCGCAAGGGCGGCCAGGCCTCGCACGGCGCCGGCCGGTCCGGTGCCGCCGCCCCGGCCCGCCCCAAGGAGGACACCCGCCGCACCGCCGCGGCGCGGACCGACAGCGAGACCCGGACCGAGGAAGCCGGCTTCACCAAGCCGCGCAGCCGGTCGACGGCTGCCCGCAAGGGCGACCACGTGACCCACTGACGGCCCTTCGGCGGACCCCGACGGCCGCCGTTCACCCCTGTGGCGAAAACGGGGCCTTGTCGGGAACGGATGGCGGGAGCGCGTTGTTTTCCTCCTGCCCAGACGTTTCAACCGAGGATGCCCCATGACAAGCACCACCGACCGGGAGGCTCGCATACGCGAACGGGCCCACCGGATCTGGGAAAGCGAAGGACGACCGGACGATCGCGCCGAGGTGCACTGGAGCATCGCGGCCCGGATCGTGGACGAGGAGGACGCGGCCGTCGTCACCAGCGAGAGTGACGCCGTCGATGAAGGAAGCATCGAGAGCTTCCCGGCCAGCGATCCGCCCGCCATCGTCCAGCCCATCACTTCCGTGAAGGCCGATGATACGGCCCAGCCGGCGAACGACGCCGCGCCGCCGCTCGCCCGCAAGCGTCGCCGCTGACCGCCGCAGCGCGAGCGAGTTTTTTCCGCGCCGACGGTTTCGACAGATCACCGCCCCGCCGACGGAGCCGTCGGCGGGGCGTTCGGCGTCGGAGCGACGGACTTCATGCGTACCGGGCGACCGCGAGGTCGTCCGTGGCGATCTCCGGCGTCCGGCCCGTGACGAGGTCGGCCATGACCCGGCCGGAGCCGCAGGCCATGGTCCAGCCGAGCGTGCCGTGCCCGGTGTTGAGGTGGAGGTTGCGATAGCGCGTGCCGCCGATCACCGGCGTCCCGTCCGGCGTCATCGGCCGGAGCCCGGACCAGAAGCTCGCGGCCTTCAGGTCGCCGCCCTCCGGAAAGAGGTCGCCGACGGATTTCTCCAGCGTCGCCCGCCGCTTCGGATCGAGCCGGTCGTTGTAGCCGGAGAGCTCCGCCGTGCCGCCGACGCGGATGCGGTCGCCGAGTCGCGTGATCGCCACCTTGTAGGTCTCGTCCATCACGGTGGAGATGGGCGACAGCTGCGAGTTCGTGATCGGGATGGTCAGCGAGTAGCCCTTCACCGGATAGACCGGCACCCGGATGCCGAGCGTCTTCAGGAGAAGCGGGCTGTAGCTTCCGAGCGCGGCCACGTAGGCGTCCGCCGTCACGCGGCCCGCGGTGGTCTCCACGCCGGTTACCCGGTCGCCGTCGGTGAGAAGCGCCTTCACGCCTGTGCCATAGCGGAACGAGACGCCCCGGTCCGCCGCCATGTGGGCGAGCCGCTGGGTGAACATGTGGCAGTCGCCGGTCTCGTCGGCTGGCAGCCGCAGACCGCCGACCAGGAGATCCTTGACGCGGGCGAGCGCCGGCTCGGCGCCGACGCAGCCGGCGGGATCGAGCACCTCGAAGGGAACGCCCATCTCCTTCAGGACGCGCACGTCCTCGCCGATGCCGTCGAGCTGCTTCTGCGTGCGGAACACCTGCAGGGTGCCGAGCGTGCGCTCGTCGTAGGCGATGCCGGTCTCCGCCCGCAGCGCCTGCAGCATGTCGCGGCTGTAGTTGGCGACGCGCATCATGCGCGTCTTGTTCACGTGGTAGCGGGCCGTTGTGCAGTTGCGCAGCATCTGCAGCATCCAGCGCCACTGGGCCGGGTCGACCTGCGGGCGGATGACGAGGGGGCCGTGCTCCATCATCAGCCACTTCACGGCCTTGGCGGGCACGCCGGGGCCGGCCCAGGGCGTCGAATAGCCGGGGGAGATCTCGCCCGCGTTGGCGTAGGACGTCTCCAGGCCGGCGCCCGGCTGGCGCTCGATCACCGTGACCTCGCAGCCGGCCTTCATCAAGTACCACGCGGTCGTCACGCCGATGACGCCGCCGCCCAGAACCGCGATCTTCACGCCCATACTCCCTCGACACCCGGACCGGCGGGCCCGTGCCCGCCAGCGTGGCCCTTTGTAGCAGCCCGACGGGGCTGCGGATCAACCATCGTGCGCTCCGGCCCGTGGACTGTCGCGCCGATGCGGTTGAGGCGACGCGTCCATGGGCCTATGGTCCCGCCCGACGCAAGTCCCGTGCCTGACGGGATCATGACGAGACCGCCCCCAAGGTCCCGGGAGTTCCCGGGGCGACCGGCCCGAAGAGACGCTGATGACGACCATCGCCCCCGCCGCCGTGAAGACCCGGATCGCCGCCTTGATCGCCGCGGAAATCGGCTGCCGCCCGGCCCAGGTGGATGCCGCCGTGACCCTCCTCGACGAGGGTGCCACGGTGCCGTTCGTGGCCCGCTATCGCAAGGAGGCGACCGGCGGCCTCGACGACACCCAGCTGCGCAAGCTGGAGGAGCGGCTGACCTATCTGCGCGACCTGGAGGCCCGGCGGGCGAGCGTGCTCGCCTCGATCGAGTCCCAGGGCAAGCTCACCGACGATCTCGCCGGCCGGATCGCGGCCGCGGCCACCAAGGCCGAACTGGAGGACCTCTACCTCCCGTTCAAGCCGAAGCGCCGCACGAAGGCCGAGATCGCGCGGGAGAAGGGGCTCGGCCCGCTCGCGGAGGCGCTCCTCGCCGACCGCGGCCTGGTTCCCCAAGAGGCCGCCGCCGCCTATGTGGGCGAGGCCGTGCCGGACGTGAAGGCCGCGCTCGACGGCGCCCGGGACATTCTCACCGAACAGTTCGCCGAGAACGCCGCCCTCGTCGGCGCCCTGCGCGCCGACATGCAGGCGCGGGCCATGCTGCGGTCCAAGGTCGTGGCCGGCAAGGAGGAGGCCGGCGCCAAGTTCTCCGACTATTTCGACCACCGGGAGCGCTGGTCCGCGGTGCCGAGCCACCGGGCGCTCGCCATGCTGCGCGGCCGGAACGAGGAGATCCTCTCCCTCGACCTGGAGATGGACGCGGACGACCCCTCGCCGGTGAAGCCGGTGGAACGGCGCATCCTGGACGCCTACGGGATCGTCGTCCCGGCGAAGCGCCCGGCGGACGCCTTCCTGGCGGACGTGGCCCGCTGGTGCTGGCGGGTGAAGCTGTCGCTCCATCTCTCCGTGGAGCTCATGAACACGCTTCGCGAACGGGCCGAGGAGGAGGCCATCCGGGTCTTCGCCCGCAATCTCAAGGATCTGCTTCTCGCCGCTCCGGCCGGCTCGCGCGCCACCATGGGGCTCGATCCCGGCATCCGCACCGGCGTGAAGGTGGCGGTGGTGGACGGCACCGGCAAGCTTCTCGACACCGCGACGGTCTACCCGTTCCAGCCGCGCAACGACGTGACGGGCGCGCTCGCCGAACTCGCGCGGCTCGTGCGCAAGCACAAGGTGGAGCTGATCGCCATCGGCAACGGCACGGCGAGCCGCGAGACCGACCGGCTCGCGGCCGCGCTCATCCAGGACCTGCCGGCGCCGAAGCCCACCAAGGTGGTGGTCAGCGAGGCCGGCGCCTCGGTCTATTCGGCGTCCGAGACGGCGGCCACGGAATTTCCCGGTCTCGACGTGTCCCTGCGCGGGGCGGTCTCGATCGCCCGCCGGCTGCAGGACCCGCTGGCCGAACTGGTCAAGATCGACCCGAAGGCGATCGGCGTCGGCCAGTATCAGCACGACGTGGACCAGTCCCATCTCGCCAAGGCCCTCGACGCCGTGGTGGAGGACGCCGTGAACGCCGTCGGGGTGGACCTCAACACCGCGTCCGCGCCGCTGCTCGCCCGGGTGTCGGGCCTCGGCGCTTCGCTGGCCGAGGCCATCGTCCGCCATCGTGACGGCGTCGGCCCGTTCCGCACCCGCAAGGCGCTCCTGGAGGTGCCACGCCTCGGCGCCCGCACGTTCGAGCTCGCCGCCGGCTTCCTGCGCATCCCGAACGGCGACGAGCCGCTCGACGCCTCGTCGGTCCATCCGGAGGCCTATGGGCTCGCCAAGAAGATCGTGGCCGCCTGCGGGCGCGACGTGCGCGCGCTGATGGGCGACAGCGCGACCCTGAAGGGCCTCAACCCGGCCGTCTTCGTGGACGAGCGATTCGGCCTGCCGACCGTGCGCGACATCCTCGCCGAACTGGAGAAGCCCGGCCGCGACCCGCGCCCGGAATTCAAGACGGCCACCTTCGCCGAGGGCGTGGAGGAGATCGCGGACCTGAAGCCCGGCATGGTGCTGGAGGGGACCGTCACCAACGTGACCGCCTTCGGGGCGTTCGTCGACATCGGCGTGCACCAGGACGGCCTCGTGCACGTGAGCCAGCTGGCGGACCGGTTCGTCAAGGACCCCCACGCGGTGGTGAAGGCCGGCGACGTGGTCAAGGTCCGGGTGGTGGAGGTGGATGCCAAGCGCAAGCGTATCGCCCTCTCCATGCGCAAGGACGACGGCGCCGCCCGGCCGGCTTCGCGGAGCGACGAGCGGGGCAAGCCGGCGCCCGCAGGCGCCCGCCCGGGCGAACGGCGGGACGATCGCGGCGCCAAGGGCGCGCAGAACAACGCGCTCGCGGCGGCCCTCGCCGCCGCCATGAAGGGCAAGTGACGGCCGGCGACCGGCGCCGCCGGGTGTCGGGGCGATGCAAGCGCGCCGTTAACGGTGTATAGCTACCCTGGTCGGAGGGCGCCGCGATCGGGGTGGCGCGCGTCTGACGATCGGGGTCGGAAATGTCCGGCGACGGCATTCTGAGGGTCTTCCTCGCCTGCTATTTCGGGTACGTGGCGGTGCACTACACCGCGACGCTGCTCGCCCTCAGGATGCGCACCGGCAGTTCCCGGGCCCAGCTCGGCGAGCCCCGGTCTCGAAACGCGGTCCACCAGCGCATCTTCCGCCTGTTCCGGGCCGTCATCCTCCTCGTCTGCGTGATCCGCGTCCCCTTTCCGCAGGTCGACGCGGCGCTCCTGCCGTTTCCTTATCCGGGCGAGGCGGTGGGTCGGTGGCTGGGGTTCGCGATCATGATCTTCGGGCTCGGCCTGGTGGATTTCGCCCACGCCTATCTCGGTCCGGACTGGCGGTCGGGGCTCGCGGGCGGCCCGCCCCGGCGTCTCGTCACCGGCGGACCCTACGCGGCGAGCCGGAACCCCATCTTCGCCGGCATCCTGCTCGGCCAGGCGGGCTTCTTCCTGGTGCTGCCGTCGGCGTTCACTCTTCTTTGTCTCGTCGTGGGCGTCACCGTCATCCTGCGCCAAGTCGCCCTGGAGGAGGAGGCGCTCAAACGCCAGTTCGGACCGGCCTACGACGACTATCGCGCCACCACGCCCCGATGGATCGCCCTGCGGCGGCACGCGTCCCGGAGCGACGCCCACCCGGGCGACCCGTCGGCGGCGCTCTAGAAACGCAGAACTCCCGGCGCCGAGGCGCCGGGAGTTCCGAGCCGGGTGCTCCCGGTTGAGGGAAACCGGGATGGCCGACCTGTGATCCGACGGCCTGTCGGGGAACTGGCCATCGCGTCGGATCATCTGCCGCCTGTTACGTCACGGGACGGCAACCGGTTTTCGTCAGATGATCACGCATGCGTGTGGTCGCCAAGGGTCATCTCGTCGCAACGGCCCGCTCCATGGCGGCGATCAGGCCGGCGGCGAAGCCGATCTCGTCGTCGTTGATCGTGTGGTCCATGCCCGGGTAGATCCGTTCGGTCACCGCGCCCCCGATCTCCGACAGGATGCGCGCGCTGGCGTGCACCCGCTCCACCGGGATGTGGAAGTCCACGTCGCTGCAGCCGAGGAAGACCGGGGTGCCGTCGAGATTGCCGGTTCGGCCCTCGATCTCCTCGTCCGTGCCGATCAGCCCGCCGGAGAAGCCGATCACCGCCCCGTAGCGGCGCGGATTGCGGGCAGCGAACTCCAGCGCCAGGCAGGCGCCCTGGCTGAAGCCGGCGATCGCCATCCGCTCGTAGGGGATCCCGGCCTCGTGGAGCCCGCGGGCGAGGTCGTCCACCACGCCGATCGCCGACGACAGGAAGGGCTCGTTCGCCCGGGTGGGCGCGAGGAAGCGCTGAGGATACCAGACCTGCCCGTTCGCCTCCGGCGCCACGTAGGCGACCGCCTCGCCACCGAGCGGATCGGCGAGCGACAGGATGTCCGGCGCGTTGGCGCCGCGCCCGTGCAGGAGGATCACGGCCGCCGCGGCGTCATCGGGCCGCGGGCCGCGGGCATAGATCCGGATCCCGGCGTGGGGGCCCCGGTCGGGAGTGGTGGTGTCGGTCATGGGCCTCGTCCTCGTCGGTTGGCGGGGCTCGGGCGGGCATCGCGCCCGCCCGCCTCAGAGCGGCTTCAGGTTGCGTTCGATGGCGTCCCGGCGCGGCTCCAGGAAGGGCGGCAGGGCGAGCCGCTCGCCGAGCCTGTCGGCCGGCTCGTCCGCCGCGAAGCCGGGGATGTCCGTCGCGATCTCGAACAGCACCCCGTTCGGCTCCCGGAAGTAGAGCGAGCGGAAGTAGTAGCGCTCCACCTCGCCGCTCGACGGCACGCGGAAGCTCTGGACCCGCTCGGTCCAGGCCCTCAGGCCGTCGTAGTCCGGCGTGCGGAACGCCACGTGATGGACGCCACCGGCGCCTTCGCGCGCGACCGGCGCATCGGGCTCCACGGCCACGTGCAGCTCCGCGGCGGCGCCGCCCGGCCCCATCCGGAACACCACCACGGTGCGGGACGGATCGGCGGGCAGGGCGTAGTCGCGAACCGGCTCCATGTTCATCACGTGCATCAGCACCGCGGCGGTCGGCTTCAGGTCCGGCACGCTCATGGTGATCGGGCCGAGGCCGCGGATCTGGTGCTCCGCCGGCACCGGGCTCTTCTCCCATGGATGCGCCGCGCCGGTGCCGCCGTCGTCGACGAGCGCGAGCCGCTGGCCTTCCGGATCCTCGAAGGTCAGCGTCGCGCGCCCGTCCAGGGTGAGTACGTCGCTGGTCTGAAGGCCCTTGCCGCGCAGGCGGTCGCGCCAGAAGGGGAGGGCGTCGGCCGTCACCCGGAAGGCCGTGCGCACCACCGAATGGGTGCCGCGGCGGGCGGGCGCGGCCGGCCAGTCGAAGAAGGTGATGTCAGACCCGGGCGTCGCGGCGCCGTCCCCGTAGAAGAGATGGTAGGCGCTGGTGTCGTCCTGGTTGACGGTCTTCTTCACCAGGCGCAGGCCGAGCACGTCGGTGTAGAAGCGCAGGTTGCCCGGCGCGTCGGCCGTGATGGCGGTGAGGTGGTGGATGCCCTGGAGGGCCAGGGCGTCGGCAGCGGTCGTGTCGGTCATGGCGTATCGCCTTTCCCGCATGAGGTTTCGTCGCCCCTGCATATCGGGCGCGGCGGCGGTGGGGCAATGCGCCGATCCGGCGCCGCACTGTCTCTGGATCGTGAACGATCAGACGCGGCTCACGTCCGCCACCACGGCGAGATGATCGGACGCCACCCACGGAATGTCGACCGGAACCCGCCGGGCCCTGAGGTCGCCGGTAAGAAAGATGCGATCGAGCGGAAACACCGGGAAGCGCGCCGGGAAGGTGCGTCCCGTGATCATGGACGGGAAATGGGGCGCCATGGCGCGGCCGACCGCCCCCGGCCAGAACCAGTCGTTGAAGTCGCCGAGCGCGATGGTCGGCCCCTCGACCGGCCCCATGGCCTTGAGAAGCCGCCGCACCTGGTCGGAGCGCTCGCCGGCGGTCAGGCCGAAGTGGGTCGAGACCACCCGGACCGGACCCTCCGGCGTTTCCACGGTGGCGTCGATCGCCCGGCGCGGCTCCCGGCGGCGATAGGCGAGGTCGACGACCGCGCTCCTCGACAGCGGCCAGCGGGACAGGATGGCGATGCCGTAGTCGCGCTCCGGGCTGCTCATGGTCCAGGTCTCGAACCGGTGCACGCCCGCCTGTTCGCCGATAAGGTCGAGGAGGTGCACCGGGTCGCTCCAGCGCGGCCGGATGTCCACCTCCTGCACGGCCAGGATGTCCGGCCGCACCGCCCCGATGCACCGGGCGATCCGGTCCGGATCGCGGCGCCCGTCGCAGCCGATGCAGCTGTGGAGGTTCCAGGTCATCACCCGCATGCCGCCACCGGTATCACCGGTTGGAGAAACGGGACAGGAGCTTTTGCAGGCCCCACGAGACGGCGAGCCAGAACAGCGACAGGCCGACCAGGATGGCGATGTCCGTGGACGTCGGATTGGTGGCCACCCGGGCGATCTGGCCGCCGAGCGGCGCGATCACGATGAAGCCGGGCGCAAGGCCGATCAGGGTGCCGATGGCGTAGTCCCGCAGCCGGATGTGGCTCGCCCCCGCCATCAGGTTGACGATCGTGAAGGGGGCCACCGGCATCATCCGGATCGCCGCCACGGCGAAGATGCCCTTGTCGCGGATCTTCCGCCCCACCCGGGCGAACTTGGGCCCGAGGATGTGGTCGATCGTGCCCTTTCCGATCGTGGCGCCGATCGCATAGGTGAGGAGAGCGCTCGCCAGGGTGCCGATGGCCGCGTAGAGCAGCCCGAGGGCGGTGCCGAAGGTCATCGCGGTCACGATGATCGCCACGTTGATCGGGAAGGCGAACAGCCCGAGCACCATGTAGGCGAGGATCACGTAGATCGGCGCCAGCGGATCCCCGTTGAGCTCCTCAGCGGCCGCCCGCAGCGTCGCCACGTCGGTATATTCCTTCAGCGGCGTCACCCGCCACACCAGCACCAGGGCGGCGGTGACGGCGCAGAGCGCCAGAAGGCGGGAATAGCCCGAAAGGGTGCGCCGCACCGGCTTCGGCTCCGCCACGGTGGTGACGATCGCGTCCGCGTCCAGCGGGCGGTCCGGGTCGGCGATTGCCACCACGGCGGCCGGCGCGTCCTGGGCGGCGGCATCGCTGTCGTCGATGGGCGCGAGCCGGCGCTCGGGCGTCTCCAGCCGCTTCATGGCGCCGAGCATGGAGCCCTCCGCCGCGATGGCGGCGGACACCGCCTCCGGCGTCGTGCCGTAGTGCTCGCCGATCAGGGTGTCGCGCAGTCGGGTCACGGTGGCTCTCTCTTCGGGCGTTTCGGCCAGGATCATGAGGTCGAGCTCGGTGTCGGAGCCCATCGACCGGTTGTTGAGGTTCGCCGACCCGACCCGGAGCAGGCGGTCATCCACGATGGTCACCTTGGAATGGACCATCACGTCGGTGCAGGCGCCCCCGAGGCTGACCTCCGGGTGGACGAGCCGAACCCTCCGGGCGACGCCCGCGTCCTCCAGCACCTTCATGAAGGCGAGGCGCCCGCCGCCCATGGTCCGGGACTCCAGCCAGGTCTGGTAGCGCTTCGGCCCGATCAGCAGCACCTCCAGCTCGGGCTGCGCCTGGAGACGGTCCGCCAGCACTTCGGCGACGGCGGTGCAGGTGAGGAACTGGTTCTCTATGTAGACCGTGCGCTCCGCCGTGCGGAGCTGGCTTTCAAACAGGGCCGCGACCTCGCGCACCTCCTCGGCGCCGCCGTGCGCCGGCTCGGTGCGGGCGAACGCCACCTTCACGGCGCGGAAATGGGGCGTCACCGTGTCCGGCCACGCGGTGCCCCGGCGAGCCGTGGCGGCCGGCAGGTCGGCGCAGCGGGCCCGCCGCCAGCGGGCGCGCACCACGTCCGCCACCGCCCGGGCGGCATCGCCCTCCACCAGCATCTGAACGTCGTGGAACGGCCGGTAGGGCTTGTTGGCCGGGTCGACCCTGAGGGCGCATTCGAACGGATGCTCGGGCGTGTCCCAGCGCCGGATCGTCAGGTCGATCCCGCCCGCGAACGCCGTGGTCTCGTCGATCACCACCAGCTTCTGGTGGTGCGACGATCCGAAGGGAATGCAGTCGTCCAGGCAGAACTCGATCTGGTCCGGCGTCGACCAGCCGAGCACGAGCGAGGAGAACATCTCCCGCTCGGCCGCGAACAGCATGGAGAAGTCCCAGAGCAGGATGTGGACCCGCAGGTCCGGCCGATCCTCCACGAGGGCGCTCAGGAAGGCGCCGAGCTGGATCGGATAGCCGTCCGGGGCCGCGCCGGTCGGGCCCACCAGGGGCGTGCGGCTGTCGATGTCCCAGCCGACGATGACGATCTGGCGCTCGGCCTTCAGCATCGCTTCCCGGAGGGCGCCATAGTAGGGCGCGGCGTCGCGGATCACGGTCGCCCGCGTCGCCGTCTCCACCCGCCAAATCCCTCCAAGCGTTTCGCTCACGATCCGCGCACCCGGTTCCGTTGCTGGAATGCCAGGACGACGCGTGACGGGAGAGGCGGGTTCCGGCCGCGCGGTCGCGGGGCCTTCAAAACTGGCTGATCGCGCGACCGATCGGCCGTCTGTCCGGGCGGTTCGCGTCACGGTGCGGTTGCCGCCTCGACCGGTCCGGCCGCCGCCTCGGCCGATCCGGCCGCCGACCGGCGGGCCTTGCGGCGCGGCTTCGCCTCGGCGGCCACCGCTTCCCGGGCGAGGGCCATGCGGGCGGTCAGGAAATCGAGCACCGCCCGCTCGTAGGGCTCCAGGCCGCCCGCCGCATCCGCCTCGGAGGCGGCCTGCTCCTCGATGGCGAGCGCCAGCGCGCCCTCCTCGAAGGCGGTCAGCACCTCCGGGTGCACATAGGACTTGCGGCAGACCGACGGCGTGTTGCCGAGCTTGGCCGAGACGTCCACGATGGCGGCGCGCAGCGCCTTGCGGACGCTCGTCTTCGTCTCGGGCATCTCCGTCCCGGCGAGCGCCAGGGCCGCCTGCACGGTGCCGGCCCAGGTGCGGAAGTCCTTGGCGGTCACGTCCTTGCCGGTGATCTCCTTCAGGTAGGCGTTCACGTCGGAACTGTCGATCGCCTGCAGGGTCCCGTCGTCGTCCACGTACTGGAACAGCCTCTGCCCGGGCAGTTCCTGGCAGGTCCTCAGGATCTTGGCGACGCGCCGGTCGCTCACCTTCAGGCGCCATTCCTTGCCGCTCTTGCCCTTGAAGCAGAAGCGGATCGCCTGGCCCTCCACGGCCACGTGCCGGCAGCGCAGGGTGGTCAGGCCGAAGCTCTTGTTTTCCTTGGCATAGTCCTCGTTGCCAATGCGGATGAGGGTGGTCTCCAGCAGCCGCACCACCGTGGCGAGCAGCTTTTCGCGCGGGAGGCCGCGCTTGCTGAGGTCGGCGAGCGTGCGGGCGCGGATCTCAGGCAGCACGGACGCGAACTCGATCAGGTGCTCGAACTTCACCGCCTCCCGCTGCAGGCTGAAGGTCGGATGGTAGCGGTACTGCTTGCGTCCCTTCTGGTCGCGTCCGGTGGCCTGGAGGTGGCTGTTCGGGTCCAGGCTGATCCAGACGTGCGTCCAGGCCGGCGGGATCACGAGCTTGCGGATCCGCTCCAGCACCGCCTTGTCCCGCACCGTGGCGCCATCCGGCAGCTTGAAGGTGAAGCCCTTGCCGGAGCGCCGCCGCACGATGCCGGGCTCCTCGTCGCTGCCGTAGGTGAGGCCGATCGCCTCCAGGACTTCCGGCGTGCCCGCCTTCTCGACGGCTTCCGGTTCGCGCTCGTTCTGACCCATGCCGGACCTCTCAGGGTCCGGTCATGCCGGACCTCTCCAGGTCCGGTCGATGACCACGCCGGACCTCCAGGACGGGTCAACGACCTCGGGGCCTTGCCGTTCCCGAGCCGCTGCCGTCCGGCCGGGCGGCGGATCGCGTGAAAAATTCTTTGCACCTGCCGAAACCGAATGCCACGGTCGGACGTTAGTGCACGGGCCCGCACGCCCTGCGGGCCCGCACCGCTCATGTTCCAAGTCCAGGACTTCGGGCCAAAGCGCCGGCCAATCACGAGCCGGCCAGCCGGAAAGAGTTATTGATGCAGGGTCTTGCCGGTTCAAGAATTCTCGTCGTTGAAGACGAGGCGCTGATCGCGATGGCGCTCGAGGACATCCTTCTTGATCTCGGCTGCGAGGTGGTCGGACCGGTCTCCACGGTGGCCGCAGCCCTGGAAATGGCCGCGGCCGAACGGCTCGACGGCGCCCTCCTCGACATTAACGTGCGCGGAACGCTGGTCTACCCGGTCGCCGAGGCGCTGATCGCGCGCGGCGTGCCGGTCGTGCTCTGCTCCGGCTACGCCCTCACCTCCGCCATTCCGCCGCCGTACGACAAGCTTCCGCAGATCGCTAAGCCCTACAATCCGAGCGCGCTTCGCGACACCCTGACGACCGTGTTCGCCGGCGGCGCCGCCGCCTGAGCGTCCGGGCCGGCGACCCACGAGAGCGCGGGCGCCGCTCCCGCGCCGCCGGCCTCAGTGCAGGCGCGGCGGCGTCTTCAGCGGCATGCAGAGCTTGCACACGACCCCCGTCTGCCGGAACTCCAGGGTGCTCTCCCCGTCGAACTCGTAGGTGATCGCCCGCTGGATCAGCACCGATCCGAAGCCGCGCTCCCGCGGGGGCGCCACCGGCGGGCCGCCGAACTCCTCCCACGAGAACATCACGCAGGTGCGCTCCTCCCCGCGCTCCTCGTGCCAGCGCACCAGCACGCGCCCGTCCGGCACGCTGAGGGCGCCGAACTTGCACGCGTTGGTGGCGAGCTCGTGGACGATCAGGTTCAGCGTCAGCGCCTGGCCGGGCGGGATGGCGACCGGCTCGCCGACGAGGGTCACCGCGTCCCGGGTCTGGGAGAAGGGGGCGAGCGCCGCGCCGAGGATCTCCTGGATGGAGACGGCGTTCCAGTCCGCCTTGAAGAGCAGCGCGTGCGCCTCCGCCAGGGTCTCGATCCGGCCCATGAAGGCGGGGCGGAACTCCTCAAGGGTGGTGGACTTGGCGAAGGTCTGGTGGGCGATGGCCACCACGGTGGCGAGCGTGTTCTTCACTCGGTGGCTGAGCTCGGCGACGAGCAGGCGCGTGCGTTCCTCCGCGAGGCGCCGCTCCCGCCGGGTCGCCGCCTCCTGGAGGGCGCGGCCGACGGCGGCCGGCAGCCGGTGCATGCGCTGCTTCAGCACGTAGTCGGTGGCGCCACGTTTCAGGGTCTCCGTGGCGGTCTCCTCGCCGAACATGCCGGAGATGAAGATGAAGGGCGTGTCCGGCACCCGCTCGCGCGCCATGTCGAGGGCGGTGAGGCCGTCGAAGGCCGGCAGGGCGTAGTCCGACAGGATCAGGTCGTGCTCGCCGCCCCTCAGGGCGTCGGCGAACTCGTCGCGGGTCACCACCCGCTCGATCAGGCAGTCGAAGGGCGCCTTGGTCAGATGCTCGCCGATCAGTTCGGCGTCGAACGAGCTGTCTTCCAGAAGGAGGATGCGGACCGTCATACGCGTGAACTCTCGACCCTCGCCCGCCTCAACTCTCACGGGGGGCACCTGACAGCCGGTGCGGCGGCGGCTCGTTCAGGATGGCCCAGAACACGCCGATGTCCTGGATGGCTTCCAGGAACGCCTGGAAGCCGACCGGCTTCACCACGAACGCGTTCACGCCGAGCTTGTAGCTGGTCACCAGGTCGCGCTCCTCCCGGGACGAGGTGAGCATCACGACCGGGATCTGCCGCAGGTTCGGATCGTTCTTGATGGCTTCCAGCACCTCCAGGCCGTCGATGCGCGGCAACTTCAGATCGAGGAGAACGACCGCGGGCTCGCCTGTGTTCCGTCCGGCGAAGCTTCCGCGGCTGTGGAGATAGTCGAGCGCCTCCACGCCGTCGCGCACCACGTCGATCTCGTTGGCGAGCTGGCATTTGGCGAGGGCGGCGAGCGTGAGCTCGATGTCCTTCGGGCTGTCCTCCACCAGGAGGATAGGACGGAGCGTGGAGGCCATCAGGCGCTTCCTCCCGACGCCGGTTCGGCCGGCAGCGAGAACGCGAAGATGGCGCCCTTGCCCACCTCGCCCCGCGCCATGGTGCGGCCGCCGTGGCGATCCACGATCCGGCGCACCAGGGCGAGCCCGATGCCGGTGCCCTCGAAGTCCTCGGCCCGGTTCAGGCGCTGGAACACCTGGAAGAGCTTGTCCACATAGGTCATGTCGAAGCCGATTCCATTGTCTTCGATCTCGTAGATGGTTTCGGCGCCCGCCTCGCCGATTTCGCGCCGCCCGCGGATGGCGATGACGGCGGGCTCGCGGCCGCGGGTGTATTTCACCGCGTTGGCGACCAGGTTGAACATCACCTGCCGCACGAGCGACGCGTCGCCCCGGGCCGGCGGCAGGGGCGAGAGGCGCCACTCGATCGGCCGCTGCCCGGTCTCGAACGCGAGCGAGCGCTGGATCTCCAGGACCAGCCGGTCCATGTCGATCCGCACCGGATTGAGCTGCACCCGGCCGAGCTGGGAGAAGTGCAGGAGGTCGTCCACCAGCTTGCCGGCGGTCTGGGCGGATTCGGTGATGCTGGCCAGATAGTGCCGGCCCCGGTCGTCGAGGCCCGCGCCATAGCGCTCGGCCAGGAGTTCGGCATAGCCGACGATGTGGCGGAACGGCGCCCGGAGGTCATGGGAGATGGAGTAGGAGAAGGCTTCCAGCTCCCGGTTGGACCGCTGCAGGTCCTCCGTCAGCGAGGCGAGTTCCTCCGCCCGCTTCAGCACGATTTCCACGACGGCCTGGCGCAGACCGCGCGCCGCGTCGATCTCCGCCGGGGTCCACGGGCGCGCGGTGCCGCGAACGGTCTCCGCCCAGGCCGCGAAGGACTTGCGCGGGCTGATCCGCGTGTCAGGGCCCATCGGCTCGAACTGCTTGTGCGGATTGCCGCCCCAGGTCACGGTGCGCACCACCTCGCTGCGGAACCAGAGGATGTGGCTGGCGTGAACCCGCGACAGCGACACCGCGAGGACGCCGCTCGCCAGATCCGCGAAGGCCTCGCCGCCCGGCATCACCTGGCCGAGCGACGCGGTCTCGAACAGTTCGTCCTCTTCGCCCGCCATCAGCCAAGCGATGATCGCCTGCACCTGCCGGGGCTCCGGGGCGGCGCCCACCAGGGTCACCCGGCCCTCGTGCACGATGGCGGCGCCCTCGGCGCGGGCGACGCCGAGAAGCGCGTCCGGCAGCGACTGGAGCCCGGTCACGAAGTCCGTCGCCGCAGCCATGGCGGAGAGGAGCCGGGCCTGAGCCGCCTGCACGCTCACCCGGTCGGCCGCGTCGCCGTGAACATCCTCGACGGCGATCCGCATGGCCAGGATCTGGGCGATCAGGTCGCACTGGGCCCGGACCGCCGGCGAGACCCGCTTGGGCTCGCGGTTGTGGCAGGAGATCAGCCCCCACAGTCGGCCTTCGCTGAGGATGGACACGGACATGGACGCTGCCGTGCCCATGTTCTGCATGTATTCCACGTGGACGGGCGAGACGCTGCGCAGCACCGAACTGGAGAGGTCGATCGGCTTGTCGAGCCGGCTCACGATCGGTACGGGCCGGTAGCCCGCGTCGGGGATCTGGCGCACGCGGTTGCGGCGGTAGAGATCCCGCGCCTGGGCCGGTATGTCCGAGGCCGGAAAGCGAAGGTCCATGTAGGACGGCAGCGCCTCGTTGCGCGCCTCGGCCAGCACCGTGCCCGACCAGGTCTCGTCGAACCGGTAGATCAGCACCCGGTCGAATCCGGAGAGATCGAGGATGACCCGCGCCACGTCGTCGAAGAGCTCGCCCGTGCGCCGGGCGAGCTGCATGCGGCCGACGAGGGCCGCCACCGGTTCGTGGCGAAGATCCGGCCCGGCCGGCTCGGGCGGCCCGTCCAGCAGCTCCAGCTCCAGGATGGTGACGTCGCCGCTCCGGTGGGCGAGAGCGTCGAACGTCCGGTCGTTCAGGCTGACCGGCCCGAGGCGGACGGCCCGGTCGAACGGCTGCGGGCCGACGACCGCGTCGAGGTGCGCCGGGTCGAGCCCGGTCACCACGGCCTCGATCGGGCGGCCGAGGGCGGTTTCCGCCGGGCCGCCGAGGAGAAGGTCCGCGTTGGCGCTCGCCGCCTCGACGACGCGGTCCGCCGACAGGGCGAACAGCACGCCGTGCGGCTGGATCGATCCCGGCACGTGGATCGGCTCCCGGTCGCAGGCGGTCAGGTCGGGGCGGGGGTCGGCCGGCACGGGCGGTCTCCCTTCGTTGCTTCCGGGTGGGACAAATAGCCGGCGCCGAAAAAAGTGCGCACCGTGCAGGTCACGTTCCCGTCAACGGCCGCTCCGAAGGCGCGCGTCGCCGTCCGGAGGAGGGCGCTGCCGCCCGGCCGCCGAATCGTCGCCGGGGTGCCGAGCCGTCCCGAACCGGGCGGCGACCGGCCTGGACCGGCCGCGCGCTCCCCTTGCCGACGGTGCGAACCGCCGAGAACCACCGCGGCTCCTAGCGCCGACCGCGACCGGCCGACGAGGCGCGCCGCAGCGCCGTCCTGAACGAGTGAACAGTTGCATGACATCTTCATACGAAGATTCACGAGGCTGGTCCGGAAGGCAAGGGGGTGCGAAGCTGGCGCGGAGCGACGAGCGCCCGGCTCGCCGGACAGTCAGGTCGCCTGGTCGGCCGCGAACGGGCGCGGACGCGCCGCGGTCCTCGTCGTCAGCGCCGGCTCTTCGCCCGGGACAGCCTGCGGGCATTCGCCGCCACGGCCTTGTAGCCGGGCGCCGTCGCGGCCTCGGTGATGCGCAGCATCTCGATCGGCAGCGCCTCCGCGGCCACCATGCCGGCCGCCATCATCATGCCCATGCGCTGCGTCGCGAGGCCGGCCGCGATGGTGCCGTTCATCGCCGCCTCCACCTTCTCCGACCAGGCCCGCTCCCATTCCTTCATGGAGGAGGCGGTCGGCGCCGCGAACAGGATGGGCATGCGGAACCAGAGAGTCGTGGCGACGTCGAAGGCGGCGGTGGCGGACGAGTGGGCGGACCGGCTCATGGCTCTGTAGGTCTTCGTGTTCATGTCCAATTCCTTCGATGCCGGCCCGCGCGTGAACCGGATGCGCCGTCTCGACCGTAGGACAGGTGAACGCCTGGACGACCCAAGCGTTGCAGCGCCCTTGGTCGTACCGGTCCCGCCGAGCGGGCGACCATCCTGGAGAAGGTTCGATCGCCGTGCGCCCCGCTCTCATCCGCTATGTGTCTGTCCTCGTCGTGTTCCTGGCGTTCGATGCGGTCTGGCTCACCCTGGCGGCGGAGCCGCTCTACCGGGCGGAACTCGGCCCGCTCCTCAAGGAAACATTCAACCTGCCGGTGGCTGTCGGCTTCTATGCCTTCTTCGCGGCTTCCGTCGTGGTCTTCGCGGTCAGGCCGGCCGTCGCGTCCGGCCGCTCGCGCACGGCCTTCGGCTACGGAGCGCTCCTCGGCGCCACCGCCTACGGCACCTACGACCTCACCAACCTGGCGACGCTCGCCGGCTACAGCGCGACGGTCGCGGTCGTGGACATGACCTGGGGAACCCTGGTGACCGGCACGTCCGCGGCGCTTGGCTATCGACTCGCCCGCTGGGCCAAGGCCGCCTGACCGGCCTCGTCCGGTCCCGGCCCGTCCGGCCCGCTCCTCGGCGCGTCATCCGCCCGGCAGGCGGGCCGACGAAAGCTGGCCCGCGCCCTTGTCGCCGGGTCGGGTGGACCCTAGAACATATGTACAAAACAGGAACAAGCTCAAGCGCTGCCGCATGCCCGCCAAGACACTCGTGGAAAAGCTCGCCGTCCTCGCCGATGCCGCCAAGTACGATGCCTCCTGCGCGTCGTCGGGCAGCGAGAAGCGCAAATCCGGCAAGGGGACCGGCATCGGCTCGACAGAGGGCATGGGCATCTGCCACGCCTATGCGCCGGACGGCCGCTGCATCTCTCTCCTGAAGATCCTTCTCACGAACTTCTGCGTCTTCGACTGCGCCTACTGCGTGAACCGGTCGTCTTCCAATGTGGAGCGCGCTCGCTTCTCCGTGGACGAGGTGGTCCAGCTCACGCTCGACTTCTACAAGCGCAACTACATCGAGGGCCTGTTCCTGTCCTCCGGCATCATCCGGGACACGGACTACACCATGGAGCAGATGGTCGAGGTGGCGGCGGCGCTGCGGACGGTCCACGACTTCCGCGGCTACATCCACCTGAAGGCGATCCCCGGCGCCAGCCAGGACCTGATCGAGCGGGCCGGCCTCCACGCCGACCGGGTATCGGTCAACGTGGAACTGCCGAGCGACGACAGCGTCGTGCGCCTCGCTCCGGAGAAGCGCCCCGCCGACATCCGCCGCGCCATGGGCGGCCTCAGGACGCGGATCGAGGCCAACAAGGACCTGGAAAGCACGCGCGCCAGGGTGCGCAAGTTCGCCCCGGCCGGCCAGTCGACCCAGATGATCATCGGCGCCGACGCCACCACCGATGCCGCCATCCTGGACCGGTCGGCCATGCTCTACGGCAGCTACGCCCTGAAGCGCGTCTACTATTCGGCCTTCAGCCCGATCCCGGACGCCACCAGCGTCCTCCCGCTTCTGAAGCCGCCCCTGATGCGCGAGCACCGGCTCTACCAGGCCGACTGGCTGATGCGCTTCTACGGCTTCGACCGCCGGGAGATCGTCGAGGGACGGACCGACGGCATGCTGGACCTCGACATCGACCCCAAGCTCGCCTGGGCGCTGCGGGCCCGCGAGCGCTTTCCGGTCGACGTCAACACGGCGGACCGGGAAAGCCTGCTCCGGGTGCCGGGCCTCGGCGTGAAATCCGTGGACCGGCTCCTCTCCTCGCGCCGCCACACGCGCCTCCGGCTCGCCGACCTCGGCCGGCTGGTGAAGTCGCTGGACGCGGTGAGGCCCTTCGTGGTCGCCGCCGACTGGCACCCTGGGACCAGCCTGGACCGGCTCGACCTGAAGGCCCGGCTCGCGCCCGAGCCCCGGCAGCTGTCGCTCTTCTGATGTACACCGTCGACCTCGCCCACGAGACCGACTTCGCCGGCTTCCGGACCGCCGCCCGGCGGCTCGTCGCCCACGGAGTGAAGCCGGATGCGGTGGTCTGGCGCACCGGCGGCGGGACGGACGACCTCTTCGCCGCCCGTCAGGACCTGCCGCCGCCGACTGTGGCGGAGACAGAGGTGCGGGTTCCGCGCGCCTTCGTGCCGCTCGCGGAGGCGGTGATCTGCCATTCCGCGCCGGAACGACTGTCGCTACTCTACCGAATACTGTACCGCTTCCTCTCCGAGCCCCGGCTCCTGGAGATCGCCTCCGACCCGGACGTGGCGATCGCCCGGCGGATGGAGAAGAGCGTCGGGCGGGACGTGCACAAGATGCACGCCTTCGTGCGGTTCCGCGAACTCGCCACGCCGGACGGGCCGCACTTCATCGCCTGGTTCGAGCCGGAACACTTCATCGAGGAACGCGCCGCCGGCTTCTTCGCCCGCCGCTTCGCGCCCATGCGCTGGTCCATCCTGACGCCGCGCCGGTCGATCCACTGGGACCTGGAAAGCCTCGCATTCGGGCCGGGCGCCCGCCGCGAGGACGCGCCGGCGGACGATGCCGCCGAGGCGCTTTGGCTCACCTATTTCGCCAGCATCTTCAATCCGGCCAGGCTGAAGGTGAAGGCCATGACTGCCGAGATGCCCAGGAAATACTGGCGGAACCTCCCGGAGGCCGCGCTCATTCCGGACCTGATCGCCGGCGCGGAGGCGCGGGTGCAGTCCATGATCGCTGCCCCGCCGACCGAAGCCCCGGCGCACCATCACCGGCTTCGGGCGCGAGGAGAGACCCTGATGGAGACCGCCGCCGAGACCGACATCGCCCGCCTCCGGGCCGAGGCGGACGGCTGCCGCCGCTGCCCGCTCTGGGCGGGAGCCACCCAGACCGTGTTCGGGGAAGGGCCGGACACCGCCCAGGTCGTCTTCGTGGGCGAGCAGCCCGGCGACAAGGAGGACCTGGCCGGCCGTCCCTTCGTCGGCCCGGCCGGTCAGGTGTTCGACGAGGCGGTGGCGGAGGCCGGCATCGACCGGACGCTCTACTACGTCACCAATGCGGTCAAGCACTTCAAGAACGAGCCGAGGGGCAAGCGGCGCATCCACAAGAAGCCGAACGGCGCGGAGATCGAGGCCTGCCGCTGGTGGCTCGCCCAGGAACTGCAGATCATCAAGCCCAAGCTCATCGTGGCCCTCGGCGGCACGGCGCTCCAGTCCCTGCTGGACCGGCCGGTGAAGATCACCGAACTGCGCGGCCAGTTCCTGGAGTTCCAGGACGACACCACCGTCTTCCCGACGGTGCACCCGTCCTATCTCCTGCGCCTGCCGGACCCGGACCTGAAGGCCCGGGAGCGGCAGCGGTTCGTGGACGACCTGAAGCGGGTCGCCGAGCGGATCGGCGTCCTCGCCTGAAAGCCCTTTGTTCTTCAGCGGCTTGACAAACTCTTCAGGAACTTCAGCGCCTCGGCGTCGATCCGCTGGCGGACGGCGAAGAAGTCGTCCCACGGGTCGGGCCGGGCGATCGCGGCCTTGAGGTCGAACTGGTTGGCAGCCTTGAGCTTTTCGACCTCGTCCCAGCCCAGCGGCACCGCCGCGGAGGCGTTGGCGCGGGCCCGGAGCGACCAGGGCACGATGGCGGTCGAATAGGGCCGATTGCGCAGCCAGTCGATGAAGATGCGGCCGGACCGGCGCGCCTTGCTGGCGACTGCCACGTAGCGCTTCGGCTCGGCCCTGGCGAGGCCCTTGGCGACGCCGCCGCTGAAATCGCCAATGTCGTCAAGCGTTTGGGTCCGGTCGAGAGGCACCACCACATGCAGGCCCTTGCCGCCGCTGGCGAGCACGTAGCTCTTCAGGTCGACCGCCTTCAGCACCTCCCGGATCGCGAAGGCGGCCTCCTTGACGGCGGAAAAGCCCAGGTCCTCGTCGGGGTCGAAGTCGAACACCATCCGGTCGGGGGCGTTCAGATCCGGCAGCCTGGCGTTCCAGCCGTGGAACTCGATGACACCGAATTGCGCCGCCGTCACAAGGCCTTCGGCGGATTCGACGACCAGGTAGTCGTCGTGCCGGCCCTGCGGGTCGGGCGTCCGGGCGACGCCCTTCTTCATGCCGGGCAGGGGATGGCGCTGGAAGAAGGTCTCGCCGGCGAGGCCCTCCGGCGCGCGCAGGAAACTGACCGGCCGGCCGTCCAGGTGCCGCATGATCCGGTCCGCGACCGCCACATAGTATTCGGTGACGTCCTTCTTCGTATAACCGGCTTCCGGGAAGACGACCCGTTCCGGATGGGTGATCCGGGCGGCGAGGATCGGCGCTTCCGCCGTGGCGGACGAAGACGTGCGGCGGGTCGGTGCCGGCTTCGACTTGGACGTTTTGGCGCTCTTCTTGTCGGTCGTCCTGCCGCTCGTGCCGTCGTCCGATAACGCGTCGTCGCCGACGTCGCTCGGGGCTTTGTTCGAAGTCGCTGGTTTCGTT
The DNA here is from genome assembly GCF_013839525.1 of Chthonobacter rhizosphaerae. Classification (GTDB taxonomy): domain Bacteria; phylum Pseudomonadota; class Alphaproteobacteria; order Rhizobiales; family Pleomorphomonadaceae; genus Chthonobacter; species Chthonobacter rhizosphaerae. Next base: position 126,048 of record NZ_JACDIS010000004.1, on the reverse strand, counting down.
GCGGTTTTCGGGCCGGCGGCCTTGGCCCGATGGGGGCGTGTCGTCGGGGGCGGGGCTTCGGCCTTCGCCGCCTCGGCGGCCCGGTCGGCGGCGAAAGAGTGAGGCGTTTCCTCGGCTTCGATCTCCTCCCGGGTGCGCCCGGTCAGGATCGACGTGTGGTGCCGTGTGGGCAGGTCGTCGCCGACACGGTCCACATAGGGGTCCTTCTCCTTGATCAGCAGCCAGTTCTCGCGGCCCTTCTCCACGTTCATGCGGACAAGCACCCATGCACCCTGCATGCGTTCGCCGAGAAGGACGAACTTCAACTCCCCTTTCTGGAGGGCGGCGGCCGGGTCGTCGGCCATGGGCGCCCAGACGCCCCGGTCCCACACCATGACGGTGCCGCCGCCATATTCGCCTTTCGGGATGGTCCCCTCGAAGTCCGCGTAGGAGAGCGGGTGGTCCTCGGTGCGGACCGCCAGCCGGCGCACGGACGGGTCGAGGCTCGGACCCTTGGCGACCGCGAAGGAGACGAGAACGCCGTCGAGCTCCAGGCGGAAGTCGAAATGCTCCCGCCGCGCCCAGTGGTGCTGAACGACGAAGAGGCCCTTGCCGACGGTGCCGCCGTCGGCCGGCTCGGCGGTGCGGGAGAAGTCCCGCTTGGCCCGGTAGGCGGCAAGGCTGTCGCCGCCCTTGGCGGTCGCCGGCTCGACGCGCGGGGAGGGCGCCATCAGCCGGCCCTCCGGCGCTTGGGCGCCGGCGCGTCATCGGCGCCGGCCGCCGCTCCCTTGGACCGCGCGGGCTTGGCGGCGGGCTTGGGAGACGCCTCGGGAGCCGGCTTCGCGCGGCGGGCCGTCTTCGGCTCGGCGGGCTCGGAGCGGGACGGCTGGTCGTTCGCCGCGGCGGCCGTCCTGGCGCGCGCCTTGGAGGCAGGCGCCGTCTGCGCCGCCTTGGAGGCAGGGGTCTTGGAAGCAGGCGCCTTGGCGGGAGCGGGCTCGGCCTTCCGGCCGGTCCCGCGCGCGCGGGCCGCCGGAGCCTTCGCGGCGGGCGCTCGCTCCTCCTCCTTGCGGGCGGTGGACGGACCGGCGCCGGAGCCCTCCTTGGCGACCGAGCGGCGGAGCGCCTCCATGAAGTCGACCACGGTCGACGGGCCCTCGGCCTCCTCCTCGCCGACGGCGACCGATTTTCCGCTCTTGATCTTGCGGTCGACCAGTTCGCGCAGCGCCTGGGCGTAGTGGTTCTCGAAGGCGGACGGATCGAACCGCTCGGACTTCCGGTCGATCAGGTCCTTGGCCATCTCCAGGAGGTCGCCCCGGAGCTTCTGGCGGCCGATGTCGGCGAACACCTCGTCGGCCTCCTTCACCTCCTCGTCGTAGCGCAGGGTCTCCAGGAGGAGGCCGTCGCCGGCCGGGTGGATGGTGACCAGGTTCTCCCGGCCGCGCACGGATTGCTGGCCGATGCCGACCCTGCCCATCTCCCGGAGCGCGTCCCGGATGGTGCGGTAGCCCTCCTCGGCGACGTCGCCGTCCGGGAGGAGGTAATAGGGCTTCTCGAAATAGAGGGGGTCGATCTCGCAGGCTTCCACGAACTGGGTGAGCTCGATGGTGTGCCGGCTCTCGATCTTCACCGAATCCAGCTCCTCGTCCTCCAGGAGCACGTAGTGGCCGGGCTCCACCTCGTAGCCGCGGACGATATCCTCCTTGGCCACCTCGCCCTTGCCGGGAACGACCTTCTGGTAGCGGATCCGCTGGTTCGTCTTCCGGTCGATCTGGTGGAAGTGGATCTCGTTCGCCGCGCGGGTGGCGGTGACCATCTTGACCGGGATGGTGACGAGGGAGAGGCGCAGGAAGCCTTTCCACATGGTGCGGAATTTCTCGGCCATCGTCAGGACCCTTCCCTCGACACAACCGGCGCCACCCTAAGCGGGCCGGGACTCTTCCAGGATGCGGACTCGAACGAGGCGCGGCCGTTCCGGTTCCGTGGTCCGGCCAAAGGCTCAGCCTGGCGTGTGGCGGCTGCAGGCGCACGCCTCGCGAGCGGCCGGGAACAGGGAGCCGGCGAGCGGGTTCCCCGGCGGTCCCCCAACGGATCAGGAGCCTCCCATGGAACTCGTCGGCAAGGTCGCACTCGTCACGGGCGGCGGGTCCGGAATCGGACGGGCGAGCGCCCGCGCGCTCGCCGCGGCGGGTGCCGTGGTGGGCGTGCTCGGCCATGGGGAGGAGCAGCTTCGCGAGGCGGTGGCCGAGATCGAGGCGGACGGCGGACGGGCCGTCGCGCTTCTCGCCGACGTGACGGACGAGGCCGCCATGCGGACGGCGGTGCAGCAGCTGGTGGATCAGGCCGGGCGGCTCGACGTGGTGTTCGCCAACGCCGGCATCAACGGCGTTTGGGCGCCGATCGACGACCTGACGCCGCAGGAATGGGACCGGACCATCGCGGTGAACCTGCGCGGCACCTACCTGACGCTCCATTGCGCCGTGCCGTACCTGAAGCGGAACGGCGGCTCGATCATCATCACGTCGTCGATCAACGGCACCCGCACCTTCTCCAACCCGGGCACCATCGCCTATGCGGCCACCAAGGCCGGACAGGTGGCGATGGCGCAGATTCTGGCGCTGGAACTCGCCAAGCACCGGATCCGGGTGAACGTGGTCTGCCCGGGCGCGATCGGGACCGAGATCTCCGACAACACGTCGCAGCGGAACCTGGAGGAGGCGGAGGTGAAGGTGGACTATCCGGAGGGCGAGATCCCGCTCACCGGCGGCGAGAAGGGGGCCGCCGAGGAGGTGGCCGACCTGGTGCTCTTCCTCGCCTCGGACCGTTCCCGCCACATCACCGGCACGCCGATCTGGATCGACGGCGGCGAGTCGCTGATCGTGTGATCCGGTTCCGCCGTTCGCGACCGGGCGGCGCTCAGCCGCCCCAGTCCGGCGCGCGCCAGCCGGCGGCGATCGCCTCGTCCTCGGAGCAGAACCAGCGCTCGCCCTTGTCGACGCTGACCTTGGTCTTCTCGTACCAGGGGCTCCAGGGCGCGTGGTAGATGCGGCCCTTGTCGGACACATTGCCCTTGATGGGACAGTTGGCCGGCGCGGCGCCGGCCGCCGTGTCCCACCGGTGGGCGCGATAGTCCCAGGCCGTCTCGGTCGGCGCCTGCCAGATGCCCCGCCGGGCGGCCCTGGCCCTGTCCTCCGCCGCCGCGTAATCGTCCGAATAGCGGCGGAACGCCCAGGCGGCGCCGGAGTCCACCATCAGCCGGTTGATCTCCTTGCCGCCGGCGACGCAGACCGCGAGGGTGCGTCCGTAGGCGTCGCTGCCCCGGTCGTCGCACGTGACCGAGCGCCCCTTCACGAGACTTTCCAGCGTGCGAACGGCGGCCTTGCCGCAGCTCCACCGCCCCCCGTTCGCCGCCGCGCAGGACTGCCCGGCTTCCGGCGCGTCGATGCCGTGGAGGCGCACGGTGGCGCGGCCGATCCGGATCGTGTCGCCGTCCACCACCCGGACGGCCTCCGTCGCTCCGGAGGGCGTGAGGCAGGCAAGAAAAGCCGCGCAGGCGAGCGGCACGAGGAATTCGGACGTCATGGCACCCTCCCGGGGCGGATCTCACCGAATCACCCCAGGATATATCATGACGGAACTATGCGCTTAAAGATTGTCCGAGAAGTTAACGCAATCTTAAGAAGAGGCCTTGCCCCGCCGTGGGCCGGTGGACGAAGCTGAGTGGTCCGCCGGTTGCAGAAAGGCCACAAAGACCGCACATGCGGGCAGGAGGAGGCGCCCGCCCGTCGCGGGACCTCCGGGCGCCGCCGGCGCGTGCGGGACGGCGGGGCCGGTTCAGAAACAGTCAGACCGGGTGACCCGTTCTGAAGGAAAGCAGTCGACGGCCCTGAAGCGAGGGGCCGCGGCCTGATCGAGGGTGTCCGTGGCGAAATCCAATGCGTTGTCGCGACTGGTGCAGGGCCTGAGGCGGGAGCCGCACGACCTGAAGCCGAGCATCGAGCTTTTCGCCGACCTCGACCCGGACCGGGTGGCCGCCGACCTCGGCCTGAAGGAGCGCGGGCGCGAGCGCGGCGCGGCCGGGGAGCCGCCGACCGACAGCGCCACCCTGGACGAGGTGGAGAGCCGGATCGTCGAGCGGGTGGACGCGGAGCTGAAGGCCTCCCACGGGGTGCTGATGGACCAGCTGCAGGTCTATGGCGAGCGGCTGGCGGGCCTGGACCTGGAGGGCCGCTTCGCGGCGATCCGCCATGCGGCCCCGGCGGCGGTGAGCGAGTTCCGCGCCGAGGCGGCGACCGGGCGGGACGAACTGCACGGGCTGCGCCGCACGCTGCGGGACCTGGAGACCGAGAAGGACGCGTTCAAGCGCCGGCACCGGCTGGAGCGCTCGCCGCGCCCGCCTTCCGCCGGCGCCCAGGCGCTGAAGTTCGGCCTGCTGGCCTTCCTGCTCCTGATCGAGACCGTGGTGAACGGCGCCTTCCTGGCGCGCGGGTCGGCGACCGGCCTTCTCGGCGGCACCACCGAGGCGCTCGCCTTCGCCATGCTGAACGTGATGGCGAGCTTCCTGATCGGCCGGCTCGCCGTGCCGGAGCTGGTGCACCGGAACCTGTTCCGCAAGCTCGTGGGCCTCGTCGGGCTCGCCGCCTGGTTCGCCTTCGCGGTCGGCCTCAACCTGGCGCTCGCCCACTACCGCGAGGTGGCCGCGACCCTGCAGGCGGACGCCGGGCGACTGGTGATGGAGCGGCTGACGGCGGCGCCGGCGGACCTCGCCGACGTGAAGTCGTGGCTCTTCTTCGGCATCGGCTTCTTCTTCTCGGTGGTGGCGCTCCTCGACGGCTTCGCGACCGTCGACCCCTATCCGGGCTTCGGCGACATCGAGCGCCGGCTGACGACCGCCCGGGACACCTACATCCGGCGCAAGCAGGAGCTGATCGACACGCTCCTCGAAGTGCGGGACGACAACATCGAGACCATGGAGGACGCGCACCGGGACCTCGCCGTGCGGCGCGGCGAATACGACGCCATCCTGGACCAGCGCGCCCGGCTGATCCGCCTGTTCGAGGCGCACGAGGCGCACCTGGAGACGACGGCGAACACGCTTCTGGCGCTCTATCGCGCCGCCAACCGGGAGGCGCGGGCGACGCCGCCGCCGGCGCGCTTCGCCGAGCGGGTGACGCTGCGCCGGCTGCCGGTTTCGGCGGACCTCGCCGGGCCGGCGCGGACGGACCTCCGGCAGGCCATCGTGGACACGCAAGGGTTGCTGGAGCGGGAGGTGGCGGCGGTGCACGCCGCTTTCGACGACGCCGTGAGCGGCTATCATCAGATCGACGACCTGATCGGGGAGGAGCCCCATGGCGCGCGGACGGCGTAGGCGGCGCGGCGGCGCGGGCGACGGCTGGAAGATCGCCGCGGGCGCGGCGCTGGCGCTGCTGGCGGCCGCCGGCTTCGGCGCCATCCTGTGGCTGAACGCCTCCATCGAGGCGGCGCCGGCCCTCGTGGCCGAGACGCTCTGCCCGGTGGACGGGCCGCGCGCCGTGACGGTGGTGCTCCTCGACGTGTCGGACGACCTGCCGGAGCCGGCGCGGCGGCAGGTGGAGACGCGCGTCCTCGACATCGCGGACGCGCTGCCGACCCATGGGCTCCTGGAGCTGCGCGTGCTGGAGCCGGACCGGGCGACCGGCCGGGTGCTGTTCTCCCGCTGCAACCCCGGGACGGGGGAGGGGCTGTCGGAGCTGACCGCCAACCCGGAGGCGGTGCAACGGGCCTTCCAGGAGGGCTTCCGCCGGCCGCTCGGGGACCTCCTCGCCAACGGCCTGCCGGCGAACCCGGCCGGCACGTCGCCGATCATGAAGGCGGTGCAGCGGATCGCCATCGACCATTTCGAGGGGCGGGCGGCGGCGGGCCGGGACAAGACCCTGGTGGTGGTCTCCGACATGCTGGAGAACACGCCGGACTATTCGCACTACGCCGGCGACCTCAGCTTCGAGCGGTTCCGCGCCTCGCCGGCCTATCCGGACGTGCGCACGGACCTCGGCGGCGCCGGCGTGACGGTGCTCTACGTGCAGCGGCGGGCGGGCGCGCGGCCGTTCGACAGCGGCGAGCACATCCGCTTCTGGGAGCGCTGGGTGACGGACATGAACGGCCACCTGACCGAGGCCGTGAAGCTGCAGGGGACAGGCTGATGGCCCGCGGCCGATCCGACGCGCCGGACGGCGGAAACGCCACCGGCTTCCTCGACGCCCTCGTCTTCATCGCCTTCGTGGCGCTCGGGGCCTTCTACATCCTGATCGCCAAGACGGCGGGCATCCCGGCCGGCTGGGTGACCTTCGTGCCGGTCGCCATCATGATCGCCTACGCGGCGACCGTGCGCCTCGCCAAGGGGCTGCTGCTGCGCGACGACCAGACCGGCGACAACCTCTACTACATGGGCTTCCTGTTCACGCTGACGTCGCTCGGCGTGTCGCTGTGGCAGTTCACCGTGTCGGGGGCGGCGGAGGAGATCGTGCGCAACTTCGGCGTCGCGATCGCCACCACGATCGCCGGCATCGCGCTGCGCCTCTTCATGAACCAGATGCGCCGCGATCCGGCGGAGGTGGAGCGGGTGACCCGGCTGGAGCTCGCCGATGCCGCCCGGCGGGTGCGCCGGGAGCTGGACGGGACGGTGGTGGAGATGAACCACTTCCGCCGCAGCGCCCGCCAGTCGGCCGAGGAGGGCTTGGACGACCTGCGCCGACTCGGCGAGCAGGCGGCGGCCCTCGCGGAGGCGCTGGAGGGGGCGACGCGGCGGATCGGCGCCGGCGACGCGCCGGAGCCGCGGAGCGGAATGCGCTGGCCGCTCGCCGGGTCGCGGCCCGTGGAGACCGCCGGCGGGCGGTCGGAGGGGCTGGACCGGGCGGTGGACCGGATGGCCGGGCTCCTCGCCGACCACGCCGCCGCCATGGACCGGCTGGCCGCCGCGCTCGCCCGCCACGCCGAGCAGCTGACCGCGCCGCTGGAGCAGCCGCCGGACGGCGACCCGGCGGCCCCGTACGCGCCGGTGGACCACCCGCCCGAGCGGAGGCCGCCCGCGGCCGAGGACCGTCCCACCGAACCGAGGCCGCCCGAACCGAGGCCGCCCGAGCCGAGGCCGCCCGAGCCGGGGCCGCCCGGGGCGGCAGCCCCGGAGACCCGCAGCCCGGCCGCCTTCGCGGCCGCCGAGATCGAGGAGACCGCCCGATGACGCCAGGGGTCGACCGCCAGAACGGGTCCTACCGCCAGGGCCTCATCCTGGGCCTCACCATGGCGGAGCTCCTGCTCCTCCTGGTCTTCTGCCTGCTGATCGCGCTCGCGGCGCTCCTCGCCGACGCCAAGCTGAAGCTCGCCGGCCTGGAGGACGCGCTGCAGCAGGCGAAGGTGGAGACGCTGCAGACCCGCGCCCTCCTCGACGGCTTCCGCGACGAGGCGCGGCTGGCCAGCCTCGCCCCGCCGCCGGACGCGACGGTGGTCGACGCGGCGGTGACGGACGGCCTCGGGGCGACCTCGCCGGTGGCGGTCGCCCCGGCGCCGGCGGACACCTGGGACCGGCTGGTGGCGGCGGACGGGACGGTGGAGACGCTGAAGGCGGCGGGGCTCGACCCGGCCAGGCTCGTCGAGGACAGCGACCTGATCAAGGCGCTGGCGCCGCTCGCCGAGGAGAAGGGCGTGGAGCGGGTGGTCGCCGACGTGGCGCTCGGCGACGCGCTCCGCGAGCGTCTCGGCGTCGCCCCGGACGCGCCGCTGACCGTGGACGCGGTGGCGGACTTCGTGACCGAGAGCCGGACCCGCGAGGAGGCGGTCAACCGCAAGCTGGTGGAGGCGGAGCGCGAGATGGCGGCGCTCCGCGAGAGGGTCGACGACCTCGCGGACGTGGAACCCGGCCGGGACGGCAGGCCGACCGACCTGCCGCCCATCCTGACGCTGCGCGAAGGGGAGGGCTTCTACTTCGAGACCGGCAGCGCTGCGCTCGGCCCCGACTTCGCCGCCCGCCTGCACGACCGCACCGCCGCGCGGCTGAAGGAGCTCGTCGACCGCTACGACGTGGACGTGATCGAGGTGATCGGCCACACGGACGAGCAGCCGGTCGCCCGCGAGCGGGTGTCGAACCTCGACGGGGCGCTCCTCGACGTGGTGCGCGGCGGGCAGCCGGTGGACCGGCTGGTGCCTGCTGACAACGCCGGGCTGGGGCTCGCCCGGGCGGTGGCGGTGTCGAAGGCGCTGGCCGGGGACGCCCGGCTGCAGGGGCTCGACATCCTGCCGCTCTCCGCCGCCCATCTGATCGGCACCGACGGCCGGGTGATCGAGGGCGCGACCTTCGCCAATGTGGCGGAGCGCCGGCGGATCGAGATCCGGCTGCGCCGGTCGGGCGCCCCGGCGGGGTGAGGCGGGCGCGTCCCGGGCCTGAGGGGGCCGACCGGGACGGCCGACCGCAGGCCGGCTGCGGCCGGTAGGCGGGTGGCCGGGAACCGGGCCCGGCATCGGTGGTTGACCGCTCGGGCCGCCGGACGTGGCGGCCGGGCCGCCCGAGCCGGCGGCCAACGAGCCGGAAGGACCGCCGATGAAGAGGATCGCCCACATCTCCGACCTTCACTTCGGGCGGGTCGACGACGCCGTGGTGGAGGCCCTCGTCGACGACATCAACGCCTATACGCCCGACCTGGTGATCATCAGCGGCGACTTCACCCAGAGGGCGAAGCGGCGCGAATATTGCGACGCCAAGGCCTTCGTGGGACGGCTGGAGGCGCCGTGGTTCGCCGTGCCGGGCAACCACGACATCTCGTTCCACCACCTGTTCCAGCGCTTCTTCGATCCCTGGCGGCGCTACCGGCGCTACATCCACAAGGAGGTGGAGCCGACCTACGAGGACGACGAGTTGTTCGTGGTGGGCATCAACACCGCCCGGCGCGCCGCCTTCGAGCTCGACTGGTCGCACGGGCGGATCAGCGGCGACCAGATCGAGCGCACCGCCCGCCGGCTGAAGCGGGCGCCGGACCACAAGTTCAAGATCGTGGTCGGCCACCATCCTTTCCTGCCGCCGCCCTACGCGCCGGACACCCGCGTGGTGGGCCGGGCCGACGAGGCGCTGCGCATGTTCGAGGACCACGGCGTGCGCCTGGCCCTCGCCGGCCACCTGCACCGGGGCTACCTGCGCGTGGTGGAGCCGGCGGCCGTGGACCCGCGGCGCACGGACGTGCGCCCGCGCGACGCCGCCCCGATGGTGGTGGTGCAGACCGCGTCCGCCACCTCCACGCGGCTCCGCGACGAGCCGAACGCCTACCAGCGCATCTGCGTGGAGGACGGCAAGGCGGTGATCCGCGCCAGGGTCTGGTCCGGCGCGGGCTTCGACCACGCCGTGGAGGTGGACCCGGACACGACCCAGCAGTTCCGCGCCATCGCGTGACCCCGGCCGGGCGGCGCGGCCCGCCGCCGGGGCGGGCTGCGCCCGCGGGACGGGCTTCGCCTGGGGAGCCGACGCCGCCGCCGGGGCGGAAACCGGGCGGCGCGGCGGAAACAAAGTGGTGCGCCGCCGCATTTCACCCCCGAAGGCTGGACAACGGAGCTGGGCATGAGCGACCAGGGTGTGATGGGAACGGGCGGCCGCGGAAGCGGCGCCAACCGCAAGGGGGTCGCCGACGCGCTGGCGCTGGCCGTGGCGGTCGGGCTCGCCTGGCAGGCGACGTCCGGGCGTCCGCGGCCGCGCTATCGTTTTTCCGGAACGTCGGAGCGGTCGCTGCCCGATCCGGCGACGGAGAGCGCCGCCGGTCGCCCGGCGCAGGCGGACGACGCCGCCCGGGGCCGGCACGCCACGCGGCCCTCGGAAATCCCGGCGCGAGGCTGGAAGGACGTGCTCTGGCGCACCTGGTCGCAGATCGGCACGGACCGGGTGGTCGCGGTCGGCGCCGGCGTCGCCTTCTACGGCCTCCTCGCCATCTTTCCCTTCCTCGCCGCCTTCGTGTCGCTCTACGGGCTGGTAGCCGACCCGGCCACCGTGGGCGGGCACCTTGAGACCCTGTCCGGCGTGCTGCCGGCGGAAGCCATGGGCATCCTCGGCGAGCAGATGCAGCGACTGGCCGCCAACGACAGCAACGCCCTCGGCTTCGGCTTCGTGTTCGGCCTCGCGGTCGCCCTCTGGAGCGCCAACGCCGGCATGAAGGCGCTGTTCGACGCCCTCAACGTGGCCTACGGCGAGACGGAGAAGCGCAGCTTCATCAAGCTCAACGCCCTGACGCTGATGTTCACGCTGCTGACCGTGGTGTTCCTGATCGTGGCGATCGGCGTGCTCGTCGTGCTGCCCGCCGTCCTCGACGCGCTCGGGCTCGGCGTCGTCGGCGAGCTTCTGCTGCGCTACGGCCGCTGGCCGATCCTGTTCGTGATCGTGAGCCTCGCGATCGCGACCCTCTACCGCTACGGCCCGAGCCGGGCCACGGCCAAGTGGCGCTGGGTGACCTGGGGCTCGGTCGTCGCCACGGTGCTCTTCGTCGCGGTGTCGGTGGGCTTCTCCTACTACGCGTCCAACTTCGGCTCCTACAACGAGACCTACGGCTCGCTCGGCGCCGTGATCGCCTTCATGACCTGGCTCTGGCTGTCCGCGACCGTGGTCCTGGTCGGGGCCGAGCTCAATGCCGAGATCGAGCACCAGACCCTGAAGGACAGCACCACCGGCCCGCCGGCGCCGGCGGGCCGGCGGGGCGCCCTGATGGCCGACACGGTGGGCGCGCCCCAGGACTGACCCGCCCCTGGCGCCTTCCCGGATCCCGCGCCGCGTCCGCCCCGCACGGCGGCCGCGGCGCCGGCACGGCCCGGACGCATGGGCTGAACGCGCGCGCCGTTTCGCGCTATCCTCCACCGACACGCACCATCAGGACGGAAGACCCCGATGCCGACAGACGCGCCGAGCCAACTCGACGCCTATACCGCCATGGTCTGGACCTGGGCGGTCGCCTTCCTGCCGCGCCTCGCCCTGGCGCTGATCATCCTTGTGGTCGGCCTGATGCTGGCCGCCTGGATCGGCCGCATCGTCCAGCGCATCCTCGGCGGCACCCACATGGACCCGACCGTCCGGCCGGTGGTGGCGGCGGTGGTGCGCTATGCGGTGATCATCCTGGTGGTGGTGGCGGCGCTCGGGCAGGTGGGCGTGCAGACCGCCTCGCTGCTGGCGGTGCTGGGCGCGGCGGGCCTCGCCATCGGCCTCGCCCTCCAGGGCACGCTCACCAACATCGCGGCCGGCATCATGCTCCTGTGGCTGCGGCCGTTCCGGATCGGCGACTACGTGGAGGTGGCGAACGGACAGTGGGCCGGCATCGTGGAGGACGTGGGCCTCTTCGTGTGCGAGCTGAAGACCTTCGACGGCATCTACGTGTTCGTGCCGAACAGCGCCATCTGGAACATGCCGCTGAGGAACCACAGCCGGAACGCCGGCCGGCTCCTCAGCCTGCAGATCAGCCTGCCCGCCGGGGCGGACCCGGACCGGGCGCGGGACGCGCTCGACCGGGTGGCGGCGGCCAGACCGGCGATCCGCCAGGACCCGCCGCCGGTCGCCTTCCTGGACCAGGTGACCGCCGACGCCGTCGTGCTGACCTGGCGCCTGTGGGCGAGCCACGCCGGATACGGCGACCTGCAGCGGGACCTGGTGGACGCGGTGCGGCGGGAACTCGCCGCCAGCGGGGACGAGACGCTGCGGCCGCGCGAGGTGGTGCGCACCGTGCCGCCGGCGAGCGACCCGTCGCGCTTCATCACCGAGCGCTCGCTGGGCACGCGCCAGCCGGAGACCGGCGCGCACGCGGGACTGTCCGCCAAGCCGGCATCGTGACGGGAGCGCCTTCGATCGGGCGGTCCGGAGGATATCCTAGCGGGCGAAGACGCCGTTCAGCTTGTGACGCATGGCCTCCACGGTGGCCCGATCGGTCCGCCGCATGAGGGGCGGTCCCCAGCCGAGCGCCGTGACGCGGGGATCGCCCGGCGTGGTCGGCACCGAGCAGGAGGCGTGGACGTCGCGGACGCCGGTTCTGCCGACGAGGAGGTCGGCCGTCTCGACCCGAACGCCGCCGCCGGCCATGACGGCGACGCGGCCCGCGGCCGCCTGCACCACGGCGGCGATCGTGTCGGCGCCGTCGAGGGCGGCGACCGCGCCGCCCGACGTGAGGATGCGCCCGATGCCGAGGCCGACCGCGAGCTCCAGCGCCTCCAGGGGATCGGGCGCGAGGTCGAAGGCCCGGTGGAGCGTGACGAAAAGGCCGTCCGCCGCCGCCACGAGCCGGCGGAGCGCCGTCTCGTCGAGCCGCCCGTCCGGACGGCTGGCGCCGACGACGACCCCGGCGAGGCCCGCCCGGCGCGCCGCCCCGATATCCCGGATCATCACGTCGAGCGCCCGGTCGTCGTAGACGAAGCCGCCCGGGTGCGGCCGCACGATGGCGTGGACCGGCACGGCGGCCCCGGCGGCAACGTCCATGAGGCCGGCGCTCGGGGTGAGGCCGCCGAGCTCCAGGGCGGACGTCAGCTCGATCCGGTCCGCGCCGCCGGCGACGGCGGCGTCGAGGCCGGCGACGTCACTGACGCAGACTTCCAGCGCGATGGACATGGGCGGCGTTCAACCTCTTCGCGGGGCGCGGCGGCCGGGGACGGGGGACGCCGATCCCATAGCCAAGCCCGCAGGCGTTGTCGCGTTGTTTCCCGCGCGAGGCTTCCGAGGCCGGCAAAAGGCCCGGGCGCCCGGGCGGGATGGCCGCCGTCCGGTCCGCGTTCGCGACGACCCGGATTGACGGTGACGCCCGTGTCTGGGATGACGGATCGCCGTCACGCCAGCCTTGCCGCAAGCCGAAGACGCTCCTCGCCGACGCTCGCCTGGGAGGCCATCGCTTGCTCACCCGCCGGACGCTTCTCCTCGCAGCCGGAGCCATGACGGCCGCCGGCGCCGCCGCGGCGCCGGTCCGCCGGCCGGCCGCCGCGCCGCTCGGCCCGATGGCGGAGCCGGCCCCCGGCCGGACCGTGGCGCTCGACCTCGTGGCCGCGGAACGGCCGCGGTCGCTGCCCTGCTTCGGCGGCCGGACGCTGCCGCTCTGGACCTTCTCGGAGACGGACGTGCTGCCGGTGGTCCGCATGAGGCTGGGCGACCGGCTGCGCACCCGGCTCGTCAACGCCCTGCCGCGGGCGGGCGAGCACACGTCCATCCACTGGCACGGCATCCGCCTGCCGAACGCGGAGGACGGCGTGCCCTACCTGACCCAGCCGCCGACGGCCGTCGGGGCGAGCCACACCTACGACTTCGAACCGCCGGACACCGGCAGCTTCTTCTTCCACACCCACTGCAACACGGCCGAACAGCTCGGTCGCGGGCTCGCCGGCCTCCTGATCGTGGAGGGCGACGAGACCGAGCCCTACGACGGAGAGGTGGTGCTCGCCATGCGGGACTGGCGGATCGGCGAGGACGGCGGCTTCCTGCCCTTCCTGACCGACAGGGGCGCGAGCGGCGCCGGCAGCTTCGGCACGGTCCGCAGCGTCAACGGGGCGCCGTTCGCCGCCGCGACCGTGCCGGCCTTGGCGGACGTGCGCCTCAGGCTCTACAACATCGACGCATCGCGCGTGGTGACGGTGGGGATCGAGGGCGCCGAGGCGGCGGTGGTGGCGGTCGACGGGGTGGCGGTGGCGCCGTTTCCGCTCGCGGCCTGGACGCTCGGTCCGGCCATGCGGGTCGACGTCGTCGTGCGCACGCCGGCGGCGGGCGGCCGGGCCGTCGTGCACGACCTGCGGCCGGCGAAGCCGGTGGTGCTCGCGACCCTGTCGGCGGAGGGACCGGCGGTGCGCGCGGGGGCGTTCGACCCGGCGCCGCTGCGGCGGGCGCGCATTCCGGAGCCGGACCTCGGCGCGGCGGAGCGGCTGCCGTTCGCGGTCTCGACCACGGCGACCGGGGCGGCGGTGGGGGCGAGCCTCGGCGACGGGCCGGCCCTGCCGGGGATCGACGACCTCTGCCTGTCGGACCGGACCTTCTGGGCGATCAACAAGGCCGCCTGGCCGGCGGACGGGCACCGGTCGCTGCCGCCGCCGCTGGCGGTGCTGCGCCGGGGGGCGACCTACGTGATCGAGCTCGCCAACACCACCCGGCACATCCACCCGATCCACATGCACGGGCATACGGTGAAGGTGCTGTCGTCCAACGAGCGGCCGCTGCCGGTGCACCACGCCGACACGGTGCTGCTCTATCCCAAGGAGCGGGTGGAGGTGGCCTTCGTGGCGGACAACCCCGGCGACTGGATGATCCACTGCCACCTGATCGAGCACCAGGAGACCGGCATGATGGGCTACGTGCGGGTGGCCTGAGCCGGTCGGGCGGCGCCGTCGTAGGCGGGCGTGTCCACGCCGAGGAGGCTGTTGCGCAGGCGGACGGCGAGCTCCGGCGTGGAGAAGATGTCGAGCCGGAAGTCCGGCAGCACGGGATAGTGCTCCAGGGTGCAGCCTGCGAAGGCGATGTCGTTGGTGATAACGCAGGGCGTGAATCCGGCCCCGGACGTGGCCATGTGGTAGGCGTAGCCGCAGTCGTTCACCTCGATGACGTTGTCGACCCGGAAGCCCTGCTCGATCAGCACGTACTTGGCCCGCTCCCAAACGGCGGATTCCTGCTTGGAATAGATGAAGGTGCCGTTGTCGGTGCCGATCCAGCGGGCCGGGAAGTCGATGTAGAGGTTGGAGCGGCGGCGCAGCGCCGGAATCACGATCTTGATGTCAAAGTCGGTCCGGAGCGCGATGTCGCGGCTGTCCAGGAACTCGATGTCGAAGGTGGCCGGCTCCTCGCTGAGGGCGTGGCGCAGGAACTTGGTGACGTCCCGGCCGCTGAGGAGGGGCGAGATGCCGATCTTGATCTTGGTGGCGGAGTTGGAGGTGATCTGCACCTCGGTGTAGATGTCCAGCATCTTGGCGAAGGACTTGACGATCTGGCCGCCCGCCGGCGTGACGGTGACGCTGGAGCCGGACCGGTCGAAGATGCGGGCCTTCAGTTCGTCCTCGGCGCGCTTGACCGCCAGCGAGACCGCGGGCTGCGAGATGCTCAACAGGTCCGCCGTCTTGGAGAAGCTCCCCGTCTCGGAAATGCGGACGATGATTTCGATGTCCCTGATCCGCATATGGCGCCAACTCCCCCCACGCAGCCGGGCCGTTTCCATCCCGCCGCGCCGGGCCGGCCCTGGCTCAGCGGCGTGGATACGGCTTGCCGCCGCGGCAAGACCAGAACTGAAGCAGCCATGGCGGAAGGGAATTAAACGCACCTGCAAGCCCTATGCAATAGTTCTGAAAGCGCAACGTCAACTACGGATTTCATAGCGCGGAAGCCTATAGGCAATTCCGGGGTATGCTTGCGGCGGATAACGGAAGCCGATCAGTTTGATGAGCTTCGTTGATGTTCCGCGTGCAGGTTGTGATGGACCGGTCGATATATTCGTGTTTCGTCGCTGATTCGCGACGGCCGTGGCGTCAGTTCCGCTGGACGAGACAGCTGCCGCCGTCGGCCCGGAGGCGGCGGCAGAGGGCGTTCGCCTCGCCGCGGGTCTGGAGCGGGATGCGGACCCGGTAGAAGCGGCTCGGCCCGCGCCCGCCGACGCGGGTGCCGATGACGAGGGGCTCCAGGTCGGCCAGCACCCGGGCGTGACGGGTCTGCAGCCGGGCGAAGCTGGCGAGCGCGCGGGCTTTGGAATAGTTGCCGGCGAGCTGCACGCCCCAGGGCGCCATCGGGCCGTCGTAGAGGCCTTCGGACGACGGCAGTTCGGTGCGGATGGCCGCCACGACGGTGAGGCAGCGCTCCGGCTCGGTGGCGGGCGGCGCGGCGGGCTCGCCCTCCAGCCAATCGTCCGCCTCGGCTCCGGTGACGAAGCGCACGTAGGCGCGGGTTTCGAACGGAAGCCCGGCCTCGCCCGACCGCCAGCGTTCCACCCGGCGCGGCCCGGCGTTGTAGCCGGCGGCGGCGAGCCCGAGATTGCCGAACCGGGCCTTCAGATCGGCGAGAAGGGACGCCGAAGCCGGGATGGCCTGTTCCGGGTCGAACGGATCGACGAGGCCGCGCTCCGACGCGGTGCCCGGCATGAACTGGGCGATGCCCTGGGCGCCCGCCCGGCTGGTGACGCTCTTCCGGAAGCTGCTCTCGCGCCAGATCAGCCGGGTGAAGAAGCGCACCGGCAGCTCGTGCTCCGCCGCCGCGGTCTCGATCAGCCGGCAGATGGCCTCGTGCACCGTCTCGTCGCGGGCGAGGGCCGGACGGGCCGCGGCCAACGCCGCGACCCCGACCGCCATCCCGAGCACCGCCGCGATCCATCGCCGTCCGGTCAATGCCGTCCGTCCTCCATTCTCATGCGCCGGCCGACCGCAGCCGACCGGATCCCCGCGTGGGCGGCGGCCGGTGCGGAACCACGCCAGCCGCCACCGGTTGACCCATGGACCCGAGGATCGACACGAGGGAGACCGTCATGCCGACCGAACTGCCGAAACCCAAGCCCACGAACCCGGGGACGGAGAAGATGCCCGAGGACCCGACCGACGTCGAGCGCCAGAAGGTGATCGACGGGGAGCCCCAGAGCGACCTGCCCAATCCCACGCCGGACCTTGACCCCGTGCCGGCCATCCCGGGCGTGCCGACCGTCCTTTGAGGACCGACCCCGTCCGACCTCGCGCGGCGTCGCGAGGTCGGCGTCAGGGCGCGCCAGACGGCAGGCTGCCGGTCGACGGGGGATCCGGCTCCCCGCCGGTGCGCGTCGGGCCGGCGTCGGACAGGAACACGATCGCGAGGACCGCCGCGATGGCGGCGGCGCAGACGGCCGCGAAGACGACGCGAGCCCGGCCGTCGGGGGGAGTTGGGGGCATCGATTCAGGCCTTCTGCCGGCAAGGGATCAGGACCGACGCGGTGACGGAGGGGCGGCCCGGCTGACGGGTACGCCCAAGCAGCCGGATCGTTCCACCCGCCCGGTTGAGGATGGGGCGAAAACCCGCGCGCCCGACTTTCCGGCGCGCATGCCCGCCGGCCCGCTCCGTTTTATTCCCGGATCTGCGGCGGCGGATGCCCGCTTTATTTCGGGTTTCAAAGTGGGATCAATCACGATGGCAAACGGTTGATGCCGGTCGGGGCGATCCGAGGAAATCCCCATGAAGCCATTGGCCGTCGGTCTTGCCGTGCTCGGCACGGCGCTTGTCCCGCCATCCGCCACCCATGCCCACGAGGCGGCGACCGGATGGACCTATGACGTCGTCTGCTGCAGTAGCCAGGACTGCCGACCGGTGTCGGCGGCCGAGGTGCAGGCCACCCGGGTCGGGTGGCGCATCCGCCAGACCGGCGAGGTGATCCCCTACGCGCTCGTGCGCCATTCCCGCGACGGGGACTTCCACCGCTGCTCCGTGGGCGGCCTGGACGACACCAAGACCATCTGCCTCTACGCCCCCGACATGGGTCTGTAGACACCGGGCCCACAGACACGGGGCCTATGGACATGGGGCCTATGGACGTGGGGCCTATGGACATGGGCCTGTGAACACCGGGCCGTGACGGCGGAGCCGTGAACGCGGTTACCGAACGACGGATCCGGAGCGGGCGAGAACCGGCCGGGCCGCGCGCGGGCGGCCCGACGCGCCCCTCAAAGCGCCGCAATGGCGCGCGAGCATCGCCGGCGTGATCCATCCGCCGGCCCCCCTCATACGTCGATTTCGCGCTCTCGCGCTGCTGGTGACCTTCGTCGGTCTCCTGGCGGCCGCGCCCCAGGTGCTGCCGCCCGCCATCGTGGCCGCGCGCCTCGTCGCCGCTGCGGACGATCCGGCGCGGCTGGCGGACCTGCGCCTCTCGGAGGACCTGACGGCGGACCGGGTGGCGGCCGAGATCGACGCCGCCCTCGCGGACGGCGATGACGACCTCGCCGCAAGCCTTCTCGCGCTCGCCGACGACCGGGCCGTGCCGGTGGACGCTGGCCGGCGCGCGGCCGTGCTGGCCGCCTCCGCGGGCGGCGTCCTGCGGACGGCCCGGTCGTTCGCCGTCGGAGCGGCGACGGGCGCGGTGGACGACGGCGCGAGCCTCGCCGGGGCGCTCGCCGGCGACCTCGTCGGCATCGGCGACGTGCGCGACCTCGGCCGCGAGGGCTGGAAGCTTCTGGACGGCCAGGAACCGGACGTGCTCGTGGCCGGCCTGTCGGCGGCCGGGCTCGCCGTCACGGCGGCCACGTGGTCGTCCCTCGGGGCGGCGACCCCCGCGCGGGCCGGCCTGACCGTGCTGAAGGCCGCCGCCCGGGCCGGGCGGCTGTCGGCCAATCTGGCGGCGGATCTCGCCCGGCTCGCCCGCAGGGCGGTGGACCCGGCAACGCTCGGCCGGGCGCTCCGCAGCGGCGACCGGGCCGCCCTGAAGGCGGCGACGCGCGCGGACGGCGTCGCGCCCATGCTGGCGCTCGCCCGCGACGTGGCCCGTCTCAACGGGCGGGCAGGCGCCGCGGCCGTGGCCGACGCCCTGAAGGTCGCCGACGACGCGGCCGACCTGTCGCGCGCGGCGCGCCTCGCCGACCGGTTCGGGGACGGCACCCGGGCGACCCTGAAGATCCTCGGCCGATCGGCCCTCGTGATCGGCCGCGGGCTCGATGGGCTGATCGCCTGGGTGGCGGCCGGCATCGGCTGGGCGCTGACGCTGGCGTCCGCCAGCGCGGCGACCGGCCGGGCGCTGGCCCGGGCCACGCGGCCGAGACGAAGGACGCGGACAGCGGCACCGGGCTCGCGGCTGGTACGGCCGGTTGCGGCTGCCTGATGCCCCACACGCCTTGGTTTTTACGCCGCCTCTCGGCGAAGGAATGCCGATAGGGTTCGCCCCGACTTTCGGCGGCGCGGGCCGCGTGCTCTTCTTGGCCACGCGGTGGGGGGCATTCCACCGCATCCGGTGGAACCGGTGCCGTCCTCCCTGGCATCGCTTCCTCTCCTCCGACCGCAGCAAAGCCGGCCGAATCGGCGCGACGCACCATCGGTGCGACGCTCGCGCCCGCGGACCGGCTGACCTTGCACGATCCCGGCTCTCCGTCCCGGACGACGGGCCGCCGCTGATCCACGGCCGCTCCGCGCGACGGAGCGGCCGTTTTTCTGCACCATCGATTGTCCAGGCCGGGCCCGGACGCACGAGGGCGGCGCGCGCGGTGAACGGGCGGCCCACTCCGGGCGTTCGCCGTTGACCGGTTGCCCTTCGCGCCGTTCTTGGCTAAGCGCTTTCCGACCTGACGGAATCGTCAGGTCGACAAGAAATCGCTCCAGATTCAAGAAGCTGGAGCGTTCTCTCGGCGATCAAGCCGTGCAACTTGATCGGAGAATGCTCCAAGCGCGAGCAGCCGGCCTGGCCTCACTGACGGACGAGATGGTGCCGATGACCGAAAGACGTTCGAGGTTCCGGACAGCCTTCGATGGCTTGCGCCAGCGAGGGCGCCGCCGACGAATCGCCGAACTTCTGGACAGCGTGCTGCCGAGGGCCGAAGCCGCCGCGCTGTTTCCCGACGGAGAGGCCCGGGCCGGACGGCTGGTGGCGGCCTCCTACAACATCCACAAGTGCGTGGGCACCGACGGCCGCTTCGACCCGGACCGGATCCTCCAGGTGATCCGGGAGCTCGACGCGGACGTGCTCGCCCTCCAGGAGGCGGACCGGCGGCTCGGCATCCGCCAGGGCCTCCTCGACCTCACGCGGATCGAGAAGGAGGCGGGGCTGACGCTGGTGCCCGTGGCCGTGCGGCCGGCGAGCCACGGCTGGCACGGCAACGCCATCTTCGTGCGGGCCGGAACCGCCATGCGGGTGAAGCGCCTGACGCTGCCCTACGCGGAGCCGCGCGGCGCCGTGATGGCGGAACTGGACCTGCCGGGCGGGCGGCTTCGGGTGGTGGCGGCGCACCTCGGCCTTCTGCGCCAGTCGCGGCGCCAGCAGGCGGCGGCGCTCGTGCAGGCGATCGACCGAAGCGACCCGATGCCGACGGTGCTGATGGGCGACTTCAACGAATGGCGGCCCGGCCGGCCGGACAGCCCGCTGGCGGAGCTGGAGCCCCTGTTCGGGCCGGCCCTCCAGAGCCACCCGAGCTTCCCGTCGCGCCGGCCGATCTTCGCGCTCGACCGCATTCTCGGCTGGCCGCACGGCACCGTGGAGACCACGGTGGTGCACCAGAGCCCGCTCGCCCGCGTCGCCTCCGACCACCTGCCGGTGCGGGCGCTCGTGAACCTGACCGTGCCGCTGCCGACCGGCGACGCCTCCGCGCCGGTTCCGGCCTGAGCCGGACGGCGCCCGACCGGGGCCGACGCGGCGGCGTCAGCGGTGGAGGGAGAGCGCCGGGACGCTGATCTCGATGGCGAGGCCCTCGGGCCGCCAGTCGTAGTCCATCCGGCCCTGGAGCTGGTCGGCGACGCTGCGGGCCGCCAGATCGGTGCCGAAGCCGCGCCGGCGGGGCGGACCGGCCACCGGGGGGCCGCCGGTCTCGGTCCATCGGATCAGCACGTGGTCGGCCGAGGCGTCGACGCGGATCGACACCTCGCCGCCGAGATCGGCCAGGGCGCCGTACTTGACCGCGTTGGTCGCCTGCTCGTGAAGCACGAGGGCGAGCGCGCCGGCGGCGTGCGGACCGACCGGCAGGTCGTCGCCCGCGATCCGGATCCGTTCGGCGGCGGCATGGCGGTAGGGCGCCATCAGGGACGTCACCAGGGCGAGGAGATTGGCCTCCCGCCGGTCCGAGGGGCTCTGCGGCCGCACGTGCTCGTGGGCGCTGGCGAGGGCGGCGATCCGCTCCTGGAGCGTCGCCACTTCGCCGCGCGCCGCGAGGGGGCCGCGGAAGCTGAGGTGGACGAGGCTGGAGACGACCGCGAAGATGTTCTTGATGCGGTGGACGAGCTCGCGGCTGAGGAGCGACAGCGCCTCGGCGGTGCGCTTCTCCGTCTCGATGTCCGTGGCGGTGCCGAACCAGCCCGTGATGGTGCCGTCGGCGGTGCGCACCGGAATGCCGCGCGACACGAACCAGTGATAGGCGCCGGAGCGGACCTTCAGCCGGTGTTCCAGGTGATGCTCGCGCCCGGCGGCCACGGCGGCGGCCCAGGAGACGGCGCTGAGTTCCCGGTCGTCCGGGTGGACGATGGCGAGCCAGCGGTCGCCGAGGGAGCCGGTCCTGTCGTCGGCGATGTAGTCGACGTAGCGGGCGTTCACATAGGTGAGCCGGCCCTCCGGGTCGGCCCGCCAGGCGATGTGCGGGATGGTGTCGATCAGGATCTCCAGGTCGTCCTGCGGCCGCGCGCCGGCATGCCAGTCCGGCCGGTCGGCGAACCGCACCGTGAGGCTCGTGGCGCCGGTCTCGGCCAGGATCCGGGCGGCGTCCCGCTCCAGGCGGGACTCGACCGGGTCCTCGCACGCCGGACTGGGAGCTGCGGTCATCGCGGGCGCCTCCGTTGGACGGGACGGCCGGACGGCCGGATGCGGGGCGGGGCCGCGCGGCGGGTCATGGCAGCACCCCCGGGGCGGCCGGGCCGCCGGTGCCGGTGGCGAGCGGCGCGGTCGGGTAGATGCCGCTGAGGACGGCGTCGTAATGGCTGCGCACGGCGGCGTAGCACTCGCACGAGGCCTTCTCCAGCTCGTCGCGGCTGTGGATGCGGATCACGCCCCGGTTCGACCGGACGAGGCCGCGCCGCTGCAGGGACGCGAGCACGCGCGACAGGTAGGTGCGCTGGACGCCGAGAAGGTCCGCCAGGGTCTGCTGGGTGACCGGCAGGTCCTCGCCGCCGATCCGATCCTGCAGGGCCAGGAGCCAGCGCGCGCACCGGCCCTCCATGGGATGGAGCGCGTTGCAGGCGACCGACTGGAGGATCTGCGCCAGCAGGCAGTCCGCGTAGCGGGCGAACAGGTTGCGCATGGCGACCGAGCGGGCCTTCAGCTCCTGGAGGCGGGTCGCGTCGATCCGGATCGCCGGGCCGGCAACCTGCACCACGCCGCGCGCGAAGGCCGGCAGGTTGCCCTGGCTGACGATGCCGCCGACCGCGCCTTCGCGGCCGATGGTGGCGGTCTCCACCACGGCGCCGTTCTCCATGGTGACGATGAGCGCCGCGATCGTCGGCCCGCACGGGAAGTGGACGACGCCGACGTCGTCGCCCGGCTCGAACAGGACCTGGCCGCGCTCCAGCGTCACCCGCTCCGACGCGCCGGCGAGAAGCTCCGCATCCGGCTGCCTCAACGCGTCGAGCAAACGGTTCCGATACCGCGCCTGAGAAAAAACGTCATTCCTTGCAACGACTTGCATCACCCGCCCCCGCCACCGAACATATTACAACGTCGGCATGCTACGCGCATTGTCTAACATGACGAAACGGCGGCCGTATGTCTGCTAGCATACACAGCCGAACAAATTGATCGAAAGCGCGAGCCGAGCAGACGCGGGCGGGCGGCGGCCCGGGCGGGTCGCTTCGGCGTCGGGCGAGGCGGGCCGGCGGAGGCGGTCAGCCGGGCGGATCGGCCTTGACGAGGCGGGCGCGCCCGGCCCCGAGGGCGGCGGCGCTGGCGCCGAGGCCGAGAAGGCCGACCAGCACGGCGGTGCCGGTGAAGCTGCCCGTCCAGCCGTTAAGGAGGCCGGCGAGGAGCGGCCCGGCGGCCGCGAGGCAGTAGCCGACGGACTGGGCCATGCTGGACAGCTCGGCGGCCACCAGGTTGTCCGGCGAGCGGAGCACGATGATCGTCATGGCGACCGCGATCAGGCTGCCCTGGCCGATGCCCTGGAGGACGGCCCAGCCCCACACGGTCCAGAGCGGCGCGTAGAAGCAGCCGAACAGGCCGAACACCGCGCAGGCCACGATGGTGACGGCGATCAGCCGCTGGTCGCGCCCGCGCACCGCAAGGCCCGGCGCCGCGAGGCACGACACCGTCTGGGCGAGGACGCAGACCGACACCACCAGCCCGGCGTCGACGGCGGAGAGGCCCCGGTCGCGCAGCATGGGGGCGAGCCAGCCGAACACGATGTAGGCGAGGGCCGACTGGAGCCCCATGAAGAGCGTCACCTGCCAGGCGAGCCGGTCGTGGGCGAGGCCGCGCCAGAGCCGGCGACGCGGCCCGGCGCCGGCCACGCGGACGGCGGGGGCCGGCGCGTTGCGCGGCTGCTGGACGATCCAGAGCCCGGCCACCAGGAGCGCCGGCAGGGCCCAGACCGCGAGCGCGAACCGCCAGCTGCCGCCGGCCGCCTGCTCCAGCGGCACGGTGACGCCGGCCGCGAGCGCCGCGCCGCCGCAGAGCGCCATGGTGTAGAGGCCGGTCATCAGGGCGGCGGAGGCCGGGAAATCGCGCTTGACGAGGCTCGGCAGCAGGACGTTGCCGATCGCGATCGACGCGCCGGCGGCGAGCGACCCGACCATCAGGCCGGCCGCGCTGCCGTGGCCGCGGAGCGCGGTGCCGACGGCGAGCAGCGTCATCGCCAGCATGACCGTGCGCTCCGCCCCGAACCGGCGGGCGAGGCCCGGCGCGAAGGGCGCGAACAGGCCGAGGCAGAGCACCGGCAAGGTGGTGATGAGGCTGGTGAAGGCCGCCGACAGCTGCAGGTCCCGCGTCGCGTCCGGCAGGACGGCGGAGAGCGACGGGAAGATCGGCCGGAGATTGAAGGACACCAGCACCAGGCTGACGCCGAGGAGCGCGACGGCCGCCCGGCCACGGGGCGGACGCGCCGGCGGGGGCGCGGAGGGCGGCGTTTCGATCGGCGCGGCGGTCATGATGCGGGGACGCGGTCCGGAGGCGGCGACGGGCGACGGATCGCCGGCGCCGAGGAGGTGGGCAAGGTGCCCAACGGATAGGCGGTTTCGTATAGGGGCTGCGGATGCGGGGATCAAGCGGGAGCGGGAGGGATGGGATGGGGCGGGCGAAGGGGCGCGTCACCGTGCCGAGCCGTCGTTCCGGCGGAGGCCGGGGTACGGCCGTCGGCAGCGTTGGCCGGAAGCTCGAGGGTGACGGCGCGGTCGGTTGGGCCCCGGCCTGCGCCGGGGTGACGGTTCGGGAGCGCAGGATAGGATCGAAGGGCGGCGGGGCGGGCCGGTTCTGTCTTTGCGTCAGAAGGTGGTC
This sequence comes from Chthonobacter rhizosphaerae, assembly GCF_013839525.1. Classification (GTDB taxonomy): domain Bacteria; phylum Pseudomonadota; class Alphaproteobacteria; order Rhizobiales; family Pleomorphomonadaceae; genus Chthonobacter; species Chthonobacter rhizosphaerae. Next base: position 102,013 of record NZ_JACDIS010000004.1, on the reverse strand, counting down.
TTCGCGTCAGAGGGTGGCCTGGCGAAGACGACCCTTCCGCGCGCCTTCCTGCTATCCGCGCGCGATAGCGTGGAAGAAGGTGCCGGTGACGGAGCCCCGGCGGTGGCCGGTGGGGCCGAGGACCGCCCCGGTGGCGTCGGTGACGGTGGCGAAGGCCTCGCGGGGCTCCGGCGATGGGCTGGTGACGCTGGCGTAGTGGAATTCGTGCCCGGTGAGCACCGCGCCGGCGGGGCCGAGCGGCGTGTCGGCGAGGAGCGTCGCCACCCGGTAGCCGAGGTGCAGCCTGCGCCTGGCATAGCTGGTGGCGACCGGCAGGAGGCCGAGCATGGGGTGGACGACGCCGGCCTCGTCCTCCAGCGTCTCGCCCAGAACCATGTAGCCGCCGCACTCGCCGTGGACCGGCCGGGTCTCGGCGAAGCGGCGCACGCCGGCGCGAAAGCGCACGGCTGCGGCGAGGCGGCCGGCGTGGAGCTCCGGATAGCCGCCGGGCAGCCAGAGCGCGTCGCAGGTCTCGTCCGGCGCCTCGTCGGCGAGGGGCGAGAAGGGGTGGAGCGACGCGCCCGCCGCCCGCCAGCCGGCCTCCACGTGCGGGTAGACGAAGCTGAAGGCGGCGTCCCGCGCGATGGCGATGCGCCCGCCCGGCGGCGGCAGCGGCAGGACGGGATGGGCCGGGGCCGCGGCCCGGGTGGGCTGGGCGGCGGCCACCACGGCGTCGAGGTCCACGGCGTCCGCCACCGCGTCCGCGAGGGCATCGAGCCGGGCGGCAAGGTCGGCGGTCTCGCCCGCCTGCACGAGGCCGAGGTGGCGCTCCGGCAGGATGAGGCCCGCGGCCTTCGACAGCGCGCCGAACACCGGCAGGCCGATCCGCTCCATGCCCTCCGTGACGAGGCGGCGGTGACGCTCGCTCGCCACCTTGTTGAGGATGACGCCGGCGACCGTGATCCGCGCGTCGAACCGGGCGCAGCCGAGCGCCACGGCGGCGGCGGACTGGGCCTGGCCCGACACGTCGAGCACCAGCACCACCGGCCAGCCGAGCCGGGCCGCCACATCGGCGCTGGCGCCGGTGCGGCCGGGCGTGTGGCCGACCCCGTCGAAGAGACCCATGGAGCCTTCCGCCACCACGAGGTCCGCCCCGGCGGCGGCCTCGGCGGCGAGCCCGTCGAGGAGGGCCGGCGGCATGGCGAAGCTGTCCAGGTTGGCGGCGCTCGCGCCCGTGGCGGCGGCGTGGAAGGCGGGGTCGATGTAGTCCGGCCCGGACTTCAGGCCACGCACCGTGAGCCCGCGCCGGGCGAGCGCCCGCTGCAGGCCGAGCGTGACGGTGGTCTTCCCGGAGCCGGACTTGGGCGCGGCGACGAGAAGGCCGGGGGCGAGGGCGGGTGCGGTCATCGTCGGGGGCCGGGCTTGCGGGACGGGTGGCGCGCGGACGGGCGGCGGAGCGGGCCGCGACCATGGCGGGCGGCGGGCCGGCTGGCAAGCGCCCGCGTGGGCGCGAGGCGCGGGCCTTCGGCGGGAACGCCTCCGGGCGGCCGCCCGCTGGCGCGCGGGGCGTGGCCATTCGCCGGCGCGCCATCCGCGCGGGGCGGCATGACGGCGCGGCGCGGCTGCGCTATCACTCGGCCATGGACGAGATGCCCGACCCGAGGACCCTTCGCCGCGGCTGGACCACCGGCACCTGCGCGACCGCCGCCGCCAAGGCGGCCTTCGTGGGCTGGGTGACGGGCGACTTCCCCGACCCGGTGACCGTGACCCTGCCGGGCGGCCAGACGCCGGCCTTCGCGCTCGCCCGCACGGAGCGGGGCGCGGACGGCGCCTCCGCCGGCGTGATCAAGGACGCGGGCGACGACCCGGACGCCACCCACGGGGCGATGCTGTGGGTGACGGTCGCGGCCGCGCCCGCGGGCGCGGGCGTCCGGTTCCGCGCCGGACCGGGCGTCGGCACCGTGACGCGGCCGGGCCTGCCGATCCCGCCCGGGGAGCCGGCCATCAACCCGGTGCCGCGCGAGATGATCCGCGTGGCCCTGACGGAGGCCCGCGCCGCCGTGGGCGGCCCGGCGGACGTGACCGTGACCGTCTCCATTCCGGGCGGCGAACAGATCGCCACCCGCACCCTCAACGGCCGGCTCGGCATCGTGGGCGGCCTCTCGGTGCTCGGCACCACCGGCATCGTGATCCCGTTCAGCTGCGCCGCCTGGATCCACTCCATCCACCGGGGCATCGACGTCGCCCGCGCCTCCGGCCTCACCCACATCGCCGGCGCGACCGGCACCACCTCCGAGGCGGCCGTGCAGCGCCTGCACGGCCTGCCCGAAACCGCCCTCATCGAGATGGGCGACTTCGCCGGCGGCATGCTGAAATACCTGCGCCGCAACCCGGTGCCCACCGTCACCGTGGCGGGCGGCTTCGCCAAGATGGTGAAGCTCGGCCAGGGCATGCTCGACCTCCACTCCCGCGCCGGCCCCGTGGACCTGGCCTGGCTGGCGGACCGTGTGCGCGAAGCCGGGGGGGATGAGAGTTTCGCCGCGTGGGTGCCGGGGGCGAACGCGGCGAACGAGGTGCTGGTGGAGGCGGAGAAGCGGGGGGTGAAGGTGGGGGACGTGGTGGCGGAGTGGGCGTGGCGGACGGCCGTGGAGGCGGTGGGGGACGGGGCGGGAAGGGTGGAGGTGGTGGTGTTTGATCGAGGGGGTGGGGTGGTGGGGAGAAGGTGAAGGGCTATCCGTAGCCGAAACAGGGTTGGCTCCGCCCCTCGATGCTTGGGTCGCGTCCAGTTCAGTTTATGAGGATCAAGCCGCAATAGATGTGGTTGAAGAAGCGGGGCGCACAAAATGAAGGAGAATTTTACTGCGACAACTCCGATCGGATTTATCGGCAAGGGGGAGGCATATAGAGCCGGAGCTCAGCTGCTCGCGACGGAACTCAAGGGCGGGGGGGCTGGGCCGGCGATCCGATCCGGTATCTTTACTATCATAGCATCGAACTATACATGAAGGCTGCATTGATTTCGGTCGGCTATACAGAGCCGCAGATGCGTGCTCTTGGGCATAAGTTCACGAGTTTAGCGAACGCCTGCAATAAGGTCGGCTTTGGGCTCAACGAGCTCCACGACATGCGCGTGCTGGAGATGATCGACACGAACGACAACTACATTAAAGCCCGATATCATTACATTGGTGCGTTCACGGTGCCGACAGTACAGGTCCTGGACAACACAGCCTGTGAGATCGCTGTCCTGGCTGTCTTGATGGTTAGAAAATCAGGCCAATTTGTCCGATCGCCAATCAGATCTCTACCCATCGAACATCGTTATCAAGTAATTTGAAAAATCGGTTTGTGTTACTGACGGTCGCGGAGCGCCTTCGGAAGGCCATCATGCGGTCCCAGTGTTCGTGCGGGCGGATCACTCCAGATGTCTGGTCGAGTTCTCGCGTATTCCTCATTGAGTGGATCGCGTGCGATCCTTGCGCATAAGCTGAGCACGCGAAACGGCCAACATCCCTCCCCTCAGGGGAGGGTCCGGCCGGAGGCCAGGGGTGGGGTTGTGTTTTTCCGTGGGGCAGTGTGCTTTTTTCGTCCGGTCAGGCGATGCGAGCGGGCGAAAACGACAACAAAGACAACCCCTTCCGGCCCTTCGGGCCACCACCGGCCTTCGCAGGCACTGGCCTGCTCCGGCGTTCGGCTGCGCCTCACCCCCTGAGGGGAGGGATTCGGGGCCGGCGGGCGACTTCAGAACGAGAACCCATCCCCCGCCGCCTCCCCCTCGAACAGCGGCCGCGCCGCCTCGAACACCGCACGCGGGATCATCCGCAACGCCTCCGCCTCGAACGGCAGATGCGTCAGATACCGCGCCACGATCCCCGCGACGGCTCTCGCCTGCGCTTCATCCCGCCGGTGCTTGGTCGGGTCGAGGTCGGGGCGGGTGGAGATCCAGAGCTTGTGGGCGGCGAAGACGCGGGGGGCGGGGGCGACGAGGCGGAGCGGGGCGCCGCGCTCGTCGGTCGCCACCGCTTCGAAGGCCGGGGCGCTTTCGAGCCAGGCGAGCCCGTCGATGGCGACGCTGTTGACGCCCCTGAAAGGGGTCGACAGGAGCTTGAACCCCATGGTTCTTCCGTCCCCGTCGCGTTTCAACAACTTGGGCCGACTTTTGGCTGAGGTGTTGAACCGGCGCCCGATCAGGTGGTTGGCTGGCCTCGTCTGGCTGAGGCCGGCCGCCTTCCCCTTTCACACCCCGCCCCCCGGCCGGAACCGGCGGTCGTAGCCTTCCGCGTAGAGCGCGCTCTCCCTGGCCTCCCCCGGCTCCAGCGCCGGGCCGACGAGGATCAGCGCCGTGCGCTCCAGGCCCTCGGCCTTCACCGCCTCGGCGATCGTTCCGAGCGTGGCGGTGAGGACGCGTTCGTCAGGCCAGGTGGCGCGGAAGACGACGGCGACGGGGCAGGCGGGGCCGTAGAAGGGGGTGAGGTCGGCGACGACCTGATCGATCACGTGGATGGAGAGGTGGACCGCGAGGGTGGCGCCGGTGGCCGCGAAGGCCGGCAGGGTCTCGCGCGGGGGCATGGAGGAGGCCCGGCCCGTGGTGCGGGTGAGGACGACCGACTGGGCGAGCTCCGGCACGGTCAGCTCGCGGCGGAGCACGGCGGCGGCGGCGGCGAAGGACGGCACGCCGGGCGTGACCGTGTAGGGGATGCCGCGCTTCTCCAGCCGGCGGATCTGCTCGCCCATGGCGCTCCACACCGAGAGGTCGCCCGAGTGGAGGCGGGCGACGTCGTGGCCGGCCGCGTGGGCGGCGACGAACTCCGCCTCGATGGCGTCGAGCGAGAGCGGGGCGGTGTCGACGACGCGGGCGCCGGGCGGGCAGTGGGCGAGCAGCGCCTGCGGCACCAGCGAGCCGGCGTAGAGGCAGACCGGCGAGGCCGCGATGAGGTCGCGCCCCCGGAGCGTGATGAGGTCGGCGGCGCCGGGGCCGGCGCCGATGAAGTGGACGGTCATGACAGAATGGTCCCGAGCGTGATGCCGGCGGCGGCGACGGCGCAGGTGACGCCCTCGGCCGTGATGCGGGGTACGACGAGCCGGGCGCCCGCGCCCGCGCCCGCGAGAGCGGCCGCCTCCGCCACCGACGGCACTCCGAAGAGGGCGACGACGCGCTCCGAGCGGGTCTCGCCGCCCTCCACGGCCTGGAGCGTGGCGCGCGGCAGGTAGACGAGCGGCAGGCCGAGCCGGACGGCGGCTTCGGAAAGGGCGGGCTCCTGCTCCTTGCCGGCCATGGTGAAGAGGCCGAGGAGCGGGCCGGCGACCCGGGAGAGGGCGTCCTCCACCAGGCGCACGACCGCGTCCGCCGACACGCCCGACCGGCAGCCGAGACCGACCGCGAGGAGCGGCGGCGGCAGGTCCGGCCGGGTCGGGGCGGCGGCGGGCGGCGGGGTCTCGTCGGTCACGGGCGGTGCGCTCCGTCGGGCGCGTCCGGCCCGTGGGGGCGCTCGGCCACCCACTGCAGCACCGCCATGGCGGGGCGAAGGCCCCTGAAGGCGCCGGCGGCGCCGCCGATCCGGTCCGCGCGGGCGACGGAGAGCTGGACGAGGTCGCCGCCGTGGCGGCCGTGGCGGTCGACGAGGAGCGCCTGGGTCTCCAGGGTGACGGCGTTGACGACGAGCCGGCCGCCGGGCTTCAGGGCCGCGAGGCAGGCGTCGATGACGCCGGGATCGCCCGCGCCGCCGCCGATGAAGACGGCGTCCGGCGCCGGGAGACCGTCGAGGGCGGCGGGAGCCTCGCCGGCGACCACGCGAAGGTCCGGCACGCCGAACGCCTCGACGTTGCGGGCGACGCGGGCGGCGCGGTCGGCGCGGGGCTCCACCGCGACGGCGCGGCAGCTGGGATCGGCGAGCATCCACTCGATGCCGACGGAGCCCGAGCCGGCGCCCACATCCCAGAGCAGCTGGCCGCGCGTGGGCCGGAGCGACGACAGGGTGACGGCGCGCACCTCGCGCTTGGTGATCTGGCCGTCGCTCTCGAACCAGTCGTCCGGCAGGCCGGGGGTGAACGGAAGGGCGCGCGCGCCCGGGTCGGCGACCACCTCCAGGGCGACGGTGTTGAGCGGGTCGATGTCGGCGAGGGCGAAGCCCGCGGCGGTGGCGGCGGCGATCCGCTCGCGCGGGCCGCCCATGGCTTCCATCACGGTGAGGCGCGTGCGGCCGAAGCCCTCGGCGGCGAGAAGGCGGGCGAGCGTCTCCGGCGTGGACCCGTCCCACGACAGGGCGAGGATGCGGGCGCCGTCGTGGAGGTGCGGGCGGATGCGGGCGAGCGCCCGGCCGTGGAGCGACACGCGCACCACGTGCTGCCCGGCCCAGCCGAGGCGCGCGCAGGCGAGCGCGTAGGCGGAGGGCGCCGGGAAGGCGGCCATCTCGGCCGGGTCCACATGGGCGGCGAGCACGGAGCCGATGCCGTGAAAGAAGGGGTCGCCGGTGGCGAGCACCGCCACCGGCCGGCCCCGGCGCGCCAGGATGGCCGGGAAGGCGCCCTCCAGTGGGGACGGCCACGGGAGGGTTTCGGCGCCGGTCTGCAGCGTCATCGGCGCCGCGAGGGCGAGGTGGCGCGCGCCGCCGACCACGAGTTCGGCTTGCATGAGCGCCGCCCGTGCGGCAGGGATGAGCCCGTCGAGGCCGTCCTCGCCGAGACCCACGAGCGTGAGCCAGCGGGGCGCGGACGCGATAGGCGCGGGCGTTGTCGATGCGGGCGTCATGGGCACAGATGTGATGGGCGCGGGCGTCATGGGCGCGCCCCTGGAGACATGCGATGCGGATCCTGGTTCTGGGCGGCACGAGCGAGGCGACGGCGCTCGCGGCCCTGTTGGCGCGGCGGCGGGACCTCGACGCCGTGCTCTCCTACGCGGGCCGGACGGCGGAGCTGAAGCGCCAGCCCATCCCGACCCGCGTCGGCGGCTTCGGCGGGGTGGATGGGCTGGCGGCCTATCTGGCCGAGACCGCCGTGGACGTGCTGGTGGACGCCACCCATCCGTTCGCCGAGCAGATGTCGCGCCACGCGGCCGAGGCGGCCGACCGCACCGGCGTGCCGCTGGTGGCCCTGACTCGGGCGCCCTGGACGCCCATTCCGGGCGACCGGTGGACGGAGGTGGAGAGCCTGGAGGCGGCCGCCGAGGCGATCGGGGCGAAGCCCCGGCGCGTGCTCCTCACAGTCGGCCGGCTGGGCCTGAAGGCGTTCGAGGCCGCCCCGCAGCATCACTATCTCGTCCGCTCCATCGACCCCCCGGAGGGGCTCGCCCTGCCGAACGCCCGGGTGATCCTGGACCGGCCGCCGTTCGACGCCGGCGCCGAGGAGGCGCTGATGCGGGCCGAGCGCATCGAGGTGCTGGTGACGAAGAATTCCGGCGGCAAGGCGACGAGCGGCAAGCTCGCAGCCGCGCGGGCGCTGGGCCTGCCGGTGGTGATCGTGCGGCCGCCCGCGCGCGCCGACGTGCCGACCGTGCGCGACCCGGCCGCCGCGCTGCGCTTCATCGACGCCGCCGGTAAGGCCCGCGCGGGCGGACCGGCGCTCGCGGCGGACGAGGGCGGCGCGGCTCATCCGGCCTCTCCGGACGACGGGGAGAAGGGCGCCGAGCGGGGCGTGTAAAGCCAGGGCCGCGCGCCGCCCGGCCGCGCGATGAAGCGGCTTTCCGACGAGCCGACGATCACGCAGGTGGCCATGTCGACCACGGCGGGGTCGGCGTCCCGAAGGGTGGCGAGCAGGATGCGCTCGTCCGGCCGCCCGACCGCGCGGGCGAAGGCGACCGGCGTGTCGCCGGCCTTCAGGGTCCGCAGAAGGTCGAAGGCCTCGAAGATGCGGGTCGGCCGGGCCTTGGAGGCGGGGTTGTAGAGCGCGATCACGAAGTCGCCTTCGGCGGCGGCCGTCAGCCGGCGCACCACCAGCGGCCAGGGCTTCAGGTTGTCCGACAGCGAGATGGCGCAGAAGTCGTGGCCGAGCGGCGCGCCGAGCCGCGCCGCCGCGGCCTGCATGGCCGAGATGCCGGGCAGGACCGAGACGTCCAGGTCGCGGGCGGACGGGTCGGCGTCGAGCGCCTCCATGATCGCCGCCGCCATGGCGAACACGCCCGGATCGCCGCCGGAGACCACCGCCACCGTGCGGCCCGCGCGGGCGAGATCGAGGGCGAGGCGGGCCCGGTCGAGCTCCACCCGGTTGTCGCTGCCGTGGCGGACCTGGCCGGGGCGCTCCGGGCAGCGGTCCACATAGGGGCCATAGCCGACGAGGTCCGTCGCGGCGTCAAGCGCGTCCGCCACCTCCGGGGTGCGCCAGTGGTCCGGGCCGGGACCGAGACCGACGACGAGGACGCGCCCGCTCACGGCCGCCGGCCCTCGCCGGGCACCAGGATGAGCGAGAAATAGGGGGCCGCGTCGTCGGTCTTGTCCTTCAGCGGCAGCACCTTCTCGCCCGCCATGGTGCCGCGCTCCACGTAGACCGCCCGGCCGAGGAGGCCGGCGGCCTCGATCGCCGCGCGCACCTTCGGGAAGTTGGTGCCGAGCTTCATGATGACGGCCGCGTCGGTGGCGCGAAGGCGCTGCGTGAGCGCGTCGGCCGGAAGCGTGCCGGGCAGCACGGTGAGGACGTCGTCGCCCCAGGTGATCGGCAGGCCGGCGGCGGTCCAGCATCCCGCCATGCCGGTGACGCCCGCCGTGACGGTGACGCGGAACCGGTCCTTCAGGCGGATGAAGAGATGCATGAAGCTGCCATAGAACATCGGGTCGCCCTCGGCCACGAGGGCCACGTCGCGGCCGGCCAGGAGCTCCAGGGCGATGCGCTCGGCGCTTTCCTCGTAGAAGCCGGAGAGCTCGCGCACATAGCCCTCGTCGGCGAAATGGACCTCGGTGGTGACCGGGTAGAGGAGCGGCAGTTCCTCCGTGCCGGGGGCGATCCACGGGTCCACGATGGTGCGGGCGTTGCCGCGACGGCCCTTCTTGGCGAAGTAGGCGAGCACCGGCGAGGCCTGGATGAGGCGCACCGCCTTGACGGTAAGGAGTTCCGGGTCGCCCGGCCCGAGGCCGACGCCGTGGAGGGTGCCGACGGTGACCGACGCCTGGGGAAGCGCGGGGGCGGCGGGGTCGATCATGTTCATTCGCGTTCGCTCGCAAGCGCGTTGAGGGTGGCGGCGGTCATGGCGCTGCCGCCCTTCCGTCCCCGGACCACGAGGTAAGGGACGCGGCCGTCCGCCATCAAGACGTCTTTCGACTCCGCCGCGCCGACGAAGCCCACCGGCATGCCGACGACCGCGGCCGGCAGCGGCGCGCCCTCGTCGAACATCTCCAGGAGCCGGAACAGGCTGGTGGGCGCGTTGCCGATCGCCACCACCGAGCCGGCGAGGTGCGGCCGCCAGAGTTCCATGGCGGCGGCCGATCGGGTGGTGCCGAGCGCGGCGGCAAGGCCGGGCGTGCGCGGGTCGTCCAGGGTGCAGATCACCAGGTTGTCGGCGGGCAGGCGCGACCGGGTGACGCCGTTCGCCACCATCTTGGCGTCGCAGAGGATGGGCGCCCCGGCCTTGAGGGCGGCCGCCGCGGCCGCGACCGCGCCCGGCGCGAACACGATGTCGGCGGCGGCCTCCACCATGCCGCAGGCGTGTATGATGCGGACGGCGACCTTCTCCTCGTCCGGGGCGAAGCGGGCGAGGTCCGCCTCGCGCCGGATGATCGCGAAGGAATGGCGGTAGATCTCGGCGCCGTCCTTGATGTAGTCGGCGCGGCCGCGAGGTCTGTAGGCGGGCTGCGCGGCGGCGTCGGCCGGCGGGGCCGGAGTGTCGTCGGGGCGTGAGGCCGTCATGGCCGGCCCTCCTTCTTCGGTATGTGACGGGCGAGGAGATCCGCGGCCCCGGCCGGGTCGAGGCCGGTCGTGGCGGCGGGCGAGTCGGCGCGACCGTCCAGGATCGCATCATAGCGCCCGTCCCGGCCGACCAGAACCACCGCCGTGGCGGCGGGCCGGGCGCAACCCTTCGGGCAGCCGGACACGTGAAGCGTGACGCCGGACGGCGCGATGCGCCGGGCGAGCGGGGCGAGGGTTTCGGCAAGGCCGCGGGTGTCGGCCTGGCCGGACGGGCAGGCGGGGGCGCCGGGGCAGGCGGCGACGGCAAGGCGCGGGTCGTCCGGCGAGACGACCAGGCCGGCGGCGGCGAGGGCCGGGAGGGCTTGGCGATCGGCGCCGGGGAGGAGGACGAGGCGGAAGGGCGTGAGGCGCAGGCCGCCGGGGGCGTGGGCCGCGAGCGTGTCGATCTGGTCCGCCGTCAGCCGGCCGAACGGGGCGCCGACGCCGAGGAAGCGCCGGTGGGCGCCGAGGAGGGCGGGGCCGGCGAGGGGGGAGTGCGCCATGATCCTTCCCCTCAGGGGAAGGTGGTCGCGCAGCGACCGGAAGGGGTCGTCTTTGTCGTTTTCGGCGGGAATTTCGTCGGGCGTCTCGAAGGTGGCCGGTGAAGACGACCCCTTCCGGCCCGCCGCTTCGCGGCGGTGGTCGTCCAGTGAGGAAGACGACCCCTTCCGGCCCGCCGCTTCGCGGCGGTCCACCTTCCCCTGAGGGGAAGGATCGGCGGGCGCCGTGCGGGACGGCGTGACGGCAGAGGCGGCGGCGGATTGGATTGCCGGAATGGCCAGTTGCCGCACCAGATCATGCATGCGGCGTGCAGACGGGGTGCAGCGGTCGCGCAGCATCAGGAAGGCGTGGGCGTAGGCGAGGGCGGTGTCGACGGCGTCGGATGCCGGGACGACGGCGGCGGTTGCGGCGGCGGAGGCGGTGCCGCCGAGGGCGATGCGGACGGTGCCGTCGGGAAGGGTGTCGAGCCGGATATCGGCGGGGACGTCGGCAAGGGAGACCGGGCCGCCGTCGTCGACGAGGAAGCCGACCTTGTCGGGCAAGGCATGCAGGGCTGTTCGGCCGACGAGGGCGATCTCCAGCGCCTGGACCAGCGCGGCGCCGTCCACGGGGGCGGGGGCGATGCCGGCGAGAGGCGGCGCGATGACGTTGCGGACCGCTTCCGCGTCCGGGTTGGGATCGAGGAGGCCGAGGTCGTCGAGCGCCGCGAGGAGCGCCGGCAGGCTCGCGTCCGTGACGCCGCGAAGTTGCAGGTTGGCGCGCTGGGAGAGGTCCACGAGGCCGTTGCCGTGGGCGCGGGCGAGGGCAGCGACGGCGCGCAGGCGGTCGGCCGTCAGGACGCCGGCGGAGACGCGCAGGCGCACGAGCAGGCCGTCGCCCGTCGCCATGGGACGGAGCGCGCCGGGGCACCAGCCCTTGACGGTGGGCGGTGCGGCGGGGGCGGAGGCAGGGGCGCTCACGGGCCGGCCTCCAGGGTTTCGGCGATGCGGCCGGCGACGGAGTTGCGGCGGGTGACCCAGAGGCCGCGGCGGATCGCCCGGTCGAAGGCGCGGGCGCAGGCGGCGGCGGCCGAGGGGTTGGCGGCGACGAGGAAGTCGCGCACCCGGTCGTCGCCGAGGGTGGCGTCGAACACCATCTCGAACTGGTGGGCCGCCACGGCGTCCGCCGTCGCCGAGAAGGCCAGGAGATTGCCGACCGTCTCGGCGATCTCGGCGGCGCCCCGGTGGCCATGGCGCATCTGACCGGCGATCCAGCGCGGGTTGGTGGCGCGCGCGCGGACGACGCGGGCGATCTCCTCCGGGACGGTGCGGACGGCCGTGGCCGGGCCAGTGGCGTCCACGTGGTAGAGCGCCGGGGCGGCGTTCAGGGCGTGGGCCGCCGCCGCGAAGCCGCCCTCGTGGTCCGCGAAGGCGTCGCCGTCGAGGAGGTCGCGGCCCTGGAGGTCGGCCACGTGCACGTAAGCGTCGGCGGTCGCCACATGGGTGCGGAAGGCATCCGACGGCGCGGCCTCGGCGGACGCGCCGCCGTAGGCGTGGACGGTGGCGGCGAGATAGGTCTCGCCGAGGTCGGCCCGGTCGGTCCAGTCGTCGGCGGCGATGCGGGCCGAGAGGCCGACCCCGTAGGCGCCCGGCGCGGCGCCGAAGATGCGCGGGTCGGCCCGGCCTTTCAGCGGGTTGGTCTCGTCGTCCTCGTCGAGGGCCGCCACGGCGCGGGCGGCCTCGTCGAAGAGGGCGATCTGGGTGGGGAAGACGTCGCGGAAGAGGCCGGAGATGCGCAGCGTCACATCCACCCGGGGGCGGCCGAGGCGGGCGGAGGCGAGGATCTCGAACCCGGACACGCGCGCCGACGCGGCGTCCCAAGTGGGGCGCACGCCGATGAGGGCGAACGCCTGGGCGAGGTCGTCGCCGCCGGTGCGCATGGTGGCGCTGCCCCAAAGGTCGAGCACGACCCGGCGCGGCCAGTCGCCGTGGTCCTGGAGGTAGCGGGCGATCACCTCCTCGGCGACGCGGGCGCCGATCTCGTGGGCGACGCGCGTCGGCACGGTGCGCGGGTCGACCGAGAAGAGGTTGCGGCCGGTCGGCAGCACGTCGAGCCGCCCGCCGGTGGGCGCGCCGGCCGGGCCGGGCGGCACGAAGCGGCCGTCGAGGGCGGCGAGGAGGCCAGCCCGTTCCGCCTCGGCGGACCGGCGGAGGAGAGCGGCGAGCCGGTCCGGATCCGCGCCGATCGCCTCGGCGGTGGCGGCGGCGCGGGCGGGATCCGGCGCGCGGCCGAACACGTGGAGGCCGTCGCCGATGCGCATGTCCTTGAGGTCGCACACGAAGGCGTCGAGCCGGGCGAGGGCCGCTGCTTCGTCGAGGTCCGGCGCGAGGCCGGTCTCGGCGGCGAGGCCGGAGTCCCGGGCCTTCTCCAGGATCACTTCGGCGAGCCGCTTCGCCCGGCGCGGGTCGAGGCTCTGGGCGGCGGAGAACTCGTCGAGCAGCGCCTCGATCTCGGCCGTGGCCCCGTGGGCGCCCGCGCGGGCGAGCGGGGGCGTCAGGTGGCCGACGGTGACGGCGCCGATGCGCCGCTTGGCCTGGGCGGCCTCGCCCGGGTTGTTGACGATGAACGGATAGACGACCGGCGTCGCCGGCAGGAGCGCCGCCGGCCCGCAGGCGGGCGTGAGCGCCACCGCCTTGCCGGGCAGCCATTCCAGGGTGCCGTGGGTGCCGAGGTGGACGAGGGCGTCGAGGCGGAACCGGTGCCGGAGCCAGAGGTGGAAGGCCACGTAGGCGTGCCGGGGCGGCAGGGCGCCGTCGTGATAGTCGCCCTCGCGGGCGGACCGGAGCCCCCGGTCCGGCTGGACCGCGACCGCGAGCCGGCCGGCGACGAGCGCCTTGAAGCGGAAGGCGCCGGCCTCCCCGTCCTGGCCGGGCGCGACGTCCTGGCCGGACGTGACGGCCGGGTCGTCGGCGGGGTCGCCCCAGACGGCGGTGACGGCGTCGCGGAAGGCGGCCGGGAGGGCGGCGAAGAGGGCGGCGTAGTCGGAAAGCGGCAGGCCGACCGCGTGCACGCCGGTCTCCAGGTCGCGGATGAGCCGGTCCGGCGGCGGCAGGGCGTCGACGCCGTAGCCGGCGGCGCGGAGGTCGTCCGCGATGGCGGCGAGGCTCGCCGGGCCATCAAGGCCGACCGCGTAGCCGGCGCGCCCGCCCTTGACCGGATAGTCGGAGAGGACGAGGGCGACCCGCCGCTCCGACCGGGGCGTGCCGGCGAGGCGGACCCAGGCGGCGGCCAGATCCGCCGCGCGGGCGACGCCGTCCGGCTCCGGCCGGTGGACGACCCGGGTGAACTGGAGCGCCTCGGACCGGCCGCTGTCGGCCTTGAAGGAGAGGGCTGGCCCGTCGATGCGGCCGTCCACCTCCGGCAGCACCACGTTCATGGCGAGGTCGGCGGCGGAGAGGCCCCGCCCGCCGGCCGCCCAGGCCTCCCGGAAGGTGGCGGCGACCGGCGTCTGGATGACGGGCACGCCGGCCCGGTCAATGACGGAGCCGCCGTCGCCGAGGGTGGCCGAGAAGGCGGTGGCGTTGAGGACGACCGCGGGCTTCAGCCGGTCGAGCGCGGCTTCGAGAGGGGCGACGACCGCCGGGTCCTTCAGGGAGGTGACGAAGACCGGGACGGCAAGGAGGCCGCGGTCGGACAGGGCGGCGGCGACGGCCGCGACCGGGGCGGCGTCGCCGGCGGAGAGATGCGAGCGGTAGAAGAGGACGAGCGCGACGGGGCGGCCTGGAACCGCCGGCCGTGCCGTCGCGGGCGCTTCGCCGGCCGGGAAGGCCCGGCACGCGCCGCCGCAGCCGCACGCCTCCGGCCAGCAGCCGAGGGCCGGGAGCGGAACCGGATCCGGATGGGGCGCCGGGCGGCCGAGCCGGGTGGAGATCCAGCCGAACAGGGCGCGCATGTTGGCCGGGCCGCCGGCGTCGAACCAGCCGGCGAGGCGCCGCAGCGTCTCCGGCGGCAGGGTGGAGGCCTCGTTGAGGCGCGCGTCCGGCCGGCCGTCGCCGGGGAGGGCCGCGAGGTCGACGCCGTGCGCCCGGGCCGCGACGGCGAGCTCGTCGAGGCCGTAGCGCCAGTAGTCGGCGCCGCCAAGGCAGCGCACGATGACGACGCGGGCGTGGCGCGCGACCGTTTCGACGTAGCGATCGACCGAATAGGGATGGCGGAGGGCGGCGAGCGAGGCGAGGCGAAGCGTGGGCGCATCCGGCCCGAGGGTCGCGTGGGTGGCGGCGGCGAGGCCGAGGTCGCTGTCGGAAAAGGACAGGATCACCGCCTCGGCCGGCGTCTGGCCGAGCTCCACCGCCTGGACGGTCTCGTCCAGCGAGCGGATCTGTTCGGCCAGGATGTGCATGGTCGGCGGTTCCTTGTCATGGGCCGGCCGGACGGGTCCGGACGGCGGGCGTGGGGGACGCGGGGCGTCCGTGAGGGCGTCCGCCCGGCCGGCCGGGCGGGGGCCGAGGACCCCACCCTCACCCTCCCCGCGAGGGGGAGGGGGCGGCCGGCGTCGCGGGCGGGCGACGAAGCGCGGCGCGGGCCCCTCCGTCGGCTGGATCCCGGCGTTCGCCGGGATGACGGGGAGAGGGGGCGGGCGCCGGGTCCGTTCCCAGGCGGTGACCGCCACCCGTTGTCCGTCATCCCGGCGAAAGCCGGGATCCAATGGCACTCCATGCCGCCGCGACCTGCGTCGGTCTGCACGTCTCGCCGTCCGCTTCCAGGCCTTTCCGTCGGCTGGATCCCGGCGTTCGCCGGGATGACGGGGAGGAGGGGGCGGGCGCCGGGTTACTCCTTCATGTTCACGTCACGCCGCGCGCGTCTTCACCTCACGCCGCGAGCGCGCTCTCGATCGCCTCCCGATCGAGGCCCTTCTCGCCGATCACCACGAGGGCGCCGCGGCGGGGTTCGCCGGGGGTCCAGGGGCGGTCGAAGTGGTGGCGGAAGCGGCTGCCGACGCCCTGGACGAGGAGGCGCATGGGCTTGCCCTCCACCTCGACGAACCCCTTGATCCGCAGCACGTCGTGGCTCGCCGCCACCTCGGCGAGGCGGGCCACCAGGGCGGCCGGGTCGCGGGTGGCGCCGATCTCCACGACGAAGCTGTCGAAGTCGTCGTGGTCGTGGTCCGGCTCCGCGTCGTGGTGCGAGGGCCGGTTGGCGAGGTCGTCCTCGGCGGCGGCGGAGAGGCCGAGGAGGACGGCCGGGTCGATCCGGCCCTCGGCGGTCGTCACCACCTTGACGGCCCGGGGCACCTGGCCGGCGATCTCGGCGGAGAGCCGCGCCACCGCGTCGCCGTCGAGGAGGTCGGCCTTGTTGAGCACGATCAGGTCGGCGCAGAGGAGCTGGTCCTCGTAGACCTCCTCCAGCGGATTGTCGTGGTCGACCGCCGCGTCGGCCTCGCGCTGGGCGAGCACGGCCTCCGGGTCGTCGGCGAACCGGCCCTCGGCGACGGCGGCGCCGTCCACCACGGCGATCACGCCGTCGACGGTGAGCTTGGCCCGCACCTCCGGCCAGTCGAACGCCTTCACGAGCGGCTTCGGCAGGGCGAGGCCGCTCGTCTCCACGATGATGTGCTCCGGCCGGCGCGGGTGGGCGAGCAGGGCCTCGATGGCGGGTACGAAGTCGTCCGCCACGGTGCAGCAGAGACAGCCGTTGGCGAGCTCCACGATGGCCTCCTCCGGGCAGCTCTCGATGCCGCAGGCCTTGAGGATCTGGCCGTCCACGCCGACGTCGCCGAACTCGTTGACGATGAGGGCGAGCCGGCGGCCCTTGGCGGCCTCCAGCACGTGGCGGATGAGGGTCGTCTTGCCGGCGCCGAGGAAGCCGGTGACGATGGTGACCGGCACCTTGCCGGCGGTCGGGCCGGCGCCGGGAGTATTCTGGGCGGAGGACATCAGGCGGCCTCGGGATCTGCGGGTGGGGGGATGCGGGCGACGACGCCGCGCTTCAGCGCCTCCGGGCGCTCGCGCCACGGGATGAGGCCCTGCGGGGCGGCGGCGTACTGGGCCGCCGCCGCGAGGATTAGGTCGGCGCTTTCGGGCGGGAAGTCGCCGTAGACGTAGGTCCAGCGGCCGGGCGCCGAGAAGCCGACCGTGACCGGCCGCTTGCAGACGCTGAGGCATTCCACCGGCACGACGGTGACGCCGGGACCGGCGGCCTCCTGGAGCGCCGCCGCGAGCCGGGCGCCGGCGCGCGGGCCGTCCGGCGCGTCGGCGGCAAGCCGGCAGGTGACGCACACGTGCACCGTCACCGGCTGGTCCGCGACGGGCGGGGCGGTGGCGAGGGCCGGCATGGCGGCCTCCGCGCTCACGCGGCCGCGCGGGGTTCGCCGCGCTGCCAGAGGATGCCGACGCCGAGGCCGACAGCCGCCCAGAAGGCCGCGTGGACCGCGAGCGACGTGGCGGCGAACCGGGCGGCGATCTCCGCCGGCACCGTGCTCGTGTAGCCGTCCGGATGCGGTGCGCCGACGAGGTGCGGGACGACGAGGAGGGCGAGGCCGAGCGGCAAAGCCGCGGCGTGCCGCGTCTTGAGGATCAGGTAGAGGCCGGCCGCGGTGGCGGCGGCCGTGCCGATCCACCAGAGCTGGCGCGCCTCCACGCCCGCCGCGGCGCTGCCGGGGAGTTCCGGCGCGAGGCAGACGCCGGTGGCGAGCCCGGTGGCCGCGAAGCCGCCGACCGCGTAGGCGAGGGCGGTGCGGGCGGTGATGCGCTCGCCGGCGAGGAGCAGAACCGCGATCAGCACGAGCGCGAAGCCGATGCCGGACACGACCGTGGCGACCGTGGTGGCGAGGGTCCGCTCCAGGCCGTCGGCCGGGGACCAGCCCCCGTGGGCATGGTCGCCCCCGCCGTGGGCCTGCACGCCTTCGCCGTGGGCATGGCCGGGAGCGGCGTCGCCGTGGGCGGCGACGGCCGTCATGAGGCCGGGCTCGGGGGCGGACCAGCCGTCGAGGACGGCGGTCTCGTAGCGCTCGGCTTCGAGGATGAGCGGAACGGTGGTGACGTGCTGCAGGGCTGCGGTCGCAAGCCCGGCGGCAAGTCCGGCCGCGCAGGCGGCCGACAACACGCGCTTCAGCATGAGGACGCCGGAGCGGCCGTCAGTGGCAGGGGAACGCCATGGCGTGGCGCCAGTCGTGCGCCACGGCGTGCAGCACGTCGGCGCCGGCGAATCCGGTGAAGAACACCAGGGCGGCGCCGAACACACCCGCCACCAGGGCGACGCGCAGCACTTCGGCGCGGGACGCACCGGCAGCCTGGGCGCTGGAGATCGGGGTGCCGGAAACAGGGGCGCCGGCGGAGGCGAACATCTTGGCCATCATCTCTCTCCTTGCCGCCCCACCGGCGGCATCAGGTTCCCGAACGGCGACGGCAGGTCTCCTGGCTCACGGATCGCCGCCGGCTGCCGCCTTCCCGGTCCCCGATGACCAGTGGCTGATGGCACCCGACTTCCCGTTCACAGTTGCGGGGGCAGCTGCGGATCTCCCGGACCCGACGGGTCGTCCCGTCCGGACCGGCCGCATTCCCTTTTCACCTTCGTGGGCGAAGGACCGTCGCGACGAGGATGTTTGGAGGCAACGGCCGGCGAAGTCAACGGCGCTGGCCGTGACACTTTCGGCGCGCCGGGCTTTCGTGCCATAGGGCGGACCGGGGCATTCGAGGACCCGGAAAGGACCATGCCGTGACGAGCGAAGGGCCGAGCGACGACGCCGAGCGCCACCGGCGCAAGATGGCCGCCCGCAAGGCGGCGCAGGACGCCGAGGTGGCCGGCAAGACCATCGCCGAGAAGGGCCTCCTGATGGTCCACACCGGGCCGGGCAAGGGCAAGTCCACGGCCGCCTTCGGGCTCGTGGTGCGGGCGCTCGGGCACGGCTGGACCGTGGGCGTCGTCCAGTTCGGCAAGGGCGCCTGGGAGACCGGGGAGCGGCGGGTGCTGGAACGGCTGGGCGAGGTGCGCTGGCACACGCTCGGCGAGGGTTTCACCTGGGAGACCCAGGACCGCGCCCGCGACGTCGCGGCCGCCGAGCGGGCCTGGGCGGCGGCGGAGGCCCTGATGGCGGACCCGATGGTGCGGCTGCTCGTGCTCGACGAGCTCAACATCGCACTCCGCTACGGGCACCTGGACCTTGCGGCGGTGGTGGCGGCGCTAAAGGGCCGGCGCGCGGATCTCCACGTGGTCGTCACCGGGCGGAACGCCAAGCCGGAGCTCGTGGAGGCCGCCGACCTCGTGACCGAGATGACGCAGGTGAAGCACCATTTCGCCGCCGGCGTGAAGGCGCAGGCGGGCATCGAGTGGTGAGGGCGGCGGGCGGGCCGGCGCACAGGCCGGCCCGCTTCGCGGGATGTGGCGCGCTCAGCGGACCGGCTTCAGGGCCGCCTCGGCGCGGCGGATGCGCTCCCGGTGGGCGGTGTAGATGCCGCTGCCGATGATGAGGAGGCTGCCGGCCGCGGTCCACACGCCCGGAACGTCGCCGAAGGCCAGGTAGGCGAGACCCGTGGCGGTGAGGAGCTGGGCGTAGGAGAAGGGCGCGAGCAGCGACGCGGACGCGCGCTGGAAGGCCAGCACCACGAACACGTGGCCGACCACGGACCCGAGCCCGTTGCCCATGCCGAGGAGCACCTGATGGCTGTCCATCGGCTCCCACACGAGGGGCACCAGCAGCCCCATGGAGACGAAGCCGGTGAGGCCGGTCCAGACGAGGGTCGTCTCCGGCCGCTCGTCGGCGAGCATGCGGGTGAAGATGGCGCCGAAGCCCCACACCAGGGCGGCGCCCATGGGAAAGAGCGCCCCGACCTGGAAGGCGTCCGACCCGGGCCGGACCACCAGGAGCACGCCGAGGAAGCCCACGAAGGCCGCGGCCCAGCGGCGCGGGCCGACCTTCTCGCCGAGGAGCGGGATGGAGAGGGCGGTGATGAAGAGCGGCGACAGGTAGTTGATGGCCGTGTTATCGGCCACCGGCAGGTAGCGCAGCCCGAGGATGAAGAGGGTGGCCGCAACGGACACGCAGAGACCGCGGGCGATCTGGAGCAGCGGCCGGCGGGTCCGGATGGCGGCCGGGCCGCGCCAGAGAAGGACCGCCGGAATCAGGACCACCAGGAACATGAGATAACGGAACCAGGCCACCTGGACCGGGTGCACGCTGGCAGTGAGCGCCTTGGCGGCGATGTCGCCGCTCGCGAAGAAGAGCGTGGAGGCCAGGATGAACAGGATCCCGAGGAGGGTTCCGTCCTTCATCGCGGCAGGCACGGCAAGCGGAGGAGCGGGAGCATAGGCGGGCTCGTCGGCCAGGGCGGCGGCCGGGGGCGGAGGGCTCATGGGACGGTGGCCAGTTCAGGAGGGACGTCGATCATCGCCGACGCCGGTAGACAGTCTCAAGGCGGATTGTCCGAACCATGGCGAAACGCCCGAGTTCACGCGGATCTGCCATGCACGCCCGGCATGAACGTCCGCCGATCCGTTAACCGGATGGTGACATGCGTCGCGGGGCGGAAGGATCGGCCATGGCCGATGCACGGTCCGGTCCTCGCCGATGCGCAGGTTTGACGAGGAAATCGGCCGGCCTCAGTGGGGCACCACCGCGACCGCCGCCAGGAGGGCCACGAAGCCCTGGAGGAGAAGCACGCGGCGGTAGAGGCGGAGCGCGCGGTCGATGTCGTCGCGGGTGGCGTCGGCCCGGCCGTCGCCCATGAAGGCGGCCTCGACGCGGCCGGACGGGTAGGTGCGCGGGCCGGCGAGCTTCAGCCCGAGGGCGCCCGCGAAGGCTGCCTCCGGCCAGCCGGCGTTCGGCGAGGTGTGCCGGCCGGCGTCGCGCAGCACGGCGCGCAGCGCGCCGCCGCCGTCCATGCCGCGGCTGGCGGCGGCGGCGATGACGATGAGGACGGCAGAGAGGCGCGAGGCGGGCAGGTTGACGAGGTCGTCCAGGCGGGCGGCGGCCCAGCCGAAGGCGTGGTGTCGCTCCGACTTGTGGCCGATCATGCTGTCGGCCGTGTTGATGGCCTTGTAGAGGACGCCGCCGGTAAGGCCGAGAAGGCCGGTCCAGAGGGCGGGGGCGGTGACGCCGTCGGAGAGGTTTTCCGACAGGCTCTCGATCGCCGCCCGGCAGACCCCCGCCTCGTCCAGGCTCTCCGGGTCGCGCCCGACGATCATGGCGACGGCCTTCCGGCCGCCCGGCAGCCCGCGGCGTTTCAGGCCGTCGCGCACGGCCGCCACGTGGTCGTGCAGGCTGCGCTGGGCGAGAAGGCTGGAGGCGAGGAGGCCGAGGACGAGAAGGGCTGCCGCCGGGCCGAGGCCGACGGCCAGCCGCTCCAGGACGAGCGCCGCCCCGCCCGTGACGGCGAGGAGGATGAGGAGGGCGAGGATGCCGCGCCGGCGCCGGACCGCGAAGGCGAGCTCCGGCCGGTTGAGCCGGCGGTCGAGCCATGCGATGAGGGCGCCGATCCACACGACCGGGTGCCGGATCCGGGCGTAGACGGCCTCGGGATAGCCGACAGCCGCCTCGATGGCGAGGGCGAGCACCAGGACGAGCGGAGGCGGAGGAAGATCCATGACACACCGGGCGGAGAAGGCGGACGCTCTGCGGTCGCACATCCTCACCCACGGCGGCAACCTGGAAAGCGCCATGGCGCTCTACGGCGATGCGCCGCGGCCGTGGATCGACCTCTCCACCGGCATCAACCCGGTGCCCTATCCGGTGGGCGACCTGCCGGCGGACTGCTGGACGCGCCTGCCGTCGCGCGCGGCGGAGGAGGCGCTCGCGGCGGCGGCTGCCAAGGCCTACGGGGTCTCGTCGGCCGGCATGGTGGCGGCGGCGCCGGGCACGCAGGCCCTGATCCAGCTCCTGCCGCGGCTCCGGCCGGCGCGCCGGGTGGCGGTGCTCGGCCCGACCTACGGCGAGCACGCGCTCGCCTGGGCGGCGGCGGGCGCGGAGGTGCGGACGGTGGCGAGCCTGGACGGGGTCGCGGACGCGGACGTGGTCGTGGTGGTGAACCCGAACAACCCGGACGGCCGGGTCCTGGCGGCGGCGGACCTGCGGGCCGCGGCGGCGGACCTCGGCCGGTCGGGCGGGCTCCTGGTGGTGGACGAGGCCTTCGCGGACGGGCTGGACGGGGTCAGCCTCGCGCCGGACCTGGACGCCCTCGGCGCGGCGCTGGTGCTGCGCTCGTTCGGCAAGACCTACGGCCTCGCCGGCGTGCGGCTCGGCTTCGCGCTCGCCCCGGCGCCGGAGGCGGCGCGGATCCGGGCGGCGCTCGGCCCGTGGGCGGTGCCGGGACCGGCGCTCGCGATCGGCGTCCGGGCGCTGGCCGACCGGGCGTGGCTCGACGCCGCGATGGCCCGGCTGCGGCGGGACGCGGACCGCCTCGACGGCCTCCTCGCCGCGGCGGGCCTGCGGCCGGCCGGCGGCACGCCGCTGTTCCGGCTGGCCGAGACGGCGGACGCGGGCGCCTGGTTCGACCGGCTCGCCCGGGCCGGAATCCTGACGAGGCCGTTCGACTACGCACCCCGCTGGCTGCGGTTCGGGCTTCCGGGCGACGCGGCCGCCTGGGCGCGCCTGGAGCGGGCGCTCGCCTGAACCCGCCCGGCCCGCGCCCGCGCCGGGAGCGGCGCCCAGTCCACTGCCCAGTGCATCGCCCAATCCGGCGGCTAGTCCGGCGGCAGGCGGGCGGCCACCAGATCGCCGAAGAGCGGCCGGGCGGCGGTGCGCCGCGCGGACGGCCCCGGCCTCGCGCGGTCCTCCAGCGCGGCGGTGAGCGCCGTCAGGAGGTCGAGCGGCAGGCACGGATAGGGGATGCGCCAGGACTCGAACGGCAGAAGGTCCAGCATGTCCGCCGGGCAGACGGTGACGAGGCGGATCCACGGCCAGTTGGAGTTGATGGTCCAGACGAGCTTGGGGCAAGGCTCGCAGTCCGGCTCCAGGGCGATGAGGGCGGCGGCCACGTCGCTGGCCTGCCGTTCCAGGCGATCGAGGCAGGCCGGGGCGCTTTCCAGCGACACGAGGCGCAGGCCGGACTGGCCGCTGAGCGAGAAGAGATCCGCCCGTGTGGCCGGGTTCTGGCTGACGATCAAGAGTTCCGGCGCGTGGGTGGACTGTCCCATGGCGTAGCCTCGCTTTGCCCCGTCCGCTCCCTCATTGGTGGGGATTACGCCCGGATGAGCGGACCGGTTGCACCGGGCGTCCGGACAGGGTGAACGGGTCGTTAATTCGGGCATCGAGAGAAAGTCGTCCGCGCCGGCCGACAAGACGACCGGCCCGACGGGGCCGTCTATTGGTCGAGCAGGTGCATTTCCCGCTCCGCATGGATGATGCGCTGCAGTATAAGCGGGGCCGGGGCCGCTGGACGACACGGGATCCAGGGGCCGGAGACTGGATAGCGAGGGCTCATGGCCGGAAAGATCATCGCGGTCGCCCAGCAGAAGGGCGGATCCGGAAAGACCACCGTGGCGGCTCACCTTGCGCTCGCGCTCGGCGAGGGCCTGCGGGTGGCGCTCCTCGACGTGGACCCCCAGGGCAGCCTCGGCCAGTGGTTCGAGCGCCGGGAGGATCGCCTCGGCGAAGGGGAGACGGGCCTGTCGTTCCGGACCGCCAGCGGCTGGGGCGCCAAGCGCGAGGCCCGCAGCCTCGCCCGCGACCACGACCTCGTGGTGGTGGACACGCCGCCGAAGTCCGACATCGAGGCCCGCCATGCGATCGAATCCGCCGACCTCGTCGCGGTGCCAGTGCAACCGACGGCGGTGGATCTCTGGGCCACCGGCGCCACCCTGGCGATGATCGAACGCGGCGGCCCGCCGGCGCTTCTCGTCGTCAACCGGGTGCCGCCGCGGGCGACCGCCTCCGGGGCGGTGATCGACGCCATCCGGGCGCTCGACGCCCCCATGGCCGTCCAGCACCTCGGCAACCGGGTGGTCTTCTCGTCCAGCATGGGCCAGGGGAGCACGGCGACGGAGCTGCCGGGGGGCGGCAAGGCGGCGGACGAGATCCGCGCCCTGGCGGCGGAGCTGCGCCGGCATCTCGGCTGGCCCGACGGCACGTGACGGCTGTTTGGTCCCGCCGCCGGAAAAGCGCTCCAGAGTCGACAAGCTGGAGCATTCTCTCGGCGACCGGGTCGTGCAAACTTGATCGGAGAATGCCCTAGGATGACGGGGCGCCGGCTCGCGGGCCGGCGCGTCCGACCATCCGCCGACCGGAGGCTCACCATGGCGAGCGACACCGTTTCCAATCCCACCTGCCGGGTCGTCCGGGCCGGCGCCGCCTTCGTGGGCAAGCAGGCGCTCACCTACACGCCGGCCATCTCGGCCGAGACCGTGGGGGCGCGCGGCATCCACATGCAGATCGTCACCATCCCGCCGAAGGCGCGCGCCAGGGCGCACAAGCACGCCAGCCACGAGACGGCCATCCACGTGCTGAGCGGGGAGTCCGGCATGTGGTACGGCGAAGGCCTGACCGAACACCTGACCGCGGTGGCGGGGGATTTCCTCTACATCCCCGCCGACATGCCCCACCTGCCCTACAACGCCTCTGAGACGGAGCCCTGCGTGGCGGTGATCGCCCGCACGGACCCGAACGAGCAGGAGAGCGTGGTGCTGCTGCCCGAGCTCGACGGCCGGATGCCCTGAGCGAGCGGCACGGGAGCGACGAGTCAGCCGGCGGCGGCCCGGGGCGCCCGCAGGTCGTCGAGGACGGCCGCGAGGGCGCGCGGGCGGCCGATGGCATAGCCCTGCGCCATGGTGCAGCCGAGCGCCTTCAGGAGCGTCAGCTGCTCCTCCGTCTCCACGCCCTCCGCCGTGGTGGCGATGCCGAGGCTGAAGCCGAGGCCCACGATGGCGGTGACGATGGCCCGGCAGTCGGCGCTGACCGCGAGGTCGCGCACGAAGGACTGGTCGATCTTGATGGTGTCGAACGGGAAGCGCCGCAGGTAGCCGAGGCTGGAATAGCCGGTGCCGAAGTCGTCCATCGCGATCGAGATGCCGAGGGCGTCGAAGGCGTCCAGCACCTTGACGGTGGCCTCGCTGTCGCGGAGCAGCACGCTTTCGGTGATCTCCAGCTCCAGCCGCTCCGGCGGCAGGCCGGAAAGGGCGAGCGCCCGGCGCACGGTGCTGGCGATGTCGTCGCCGAGGAACTGGGCCGGCGACAGGTTGACGGCGACCTGCAGGCCGCGCGGCCAGCCGACCGCGTCGCGGCAGGCCTGTTCGAGCACCCAGCGGCCGAGCTCGTAGATGAGGCCGCTCTCCTCCGCGACCGGGATGAATTCCGCCGGCGAGATGGCGCCGAGGCGCGGATGGACCCAGCGCAGCAGGGCTTCGTAGGCGGTGATCCGACCGGTGGCGAGGTTCATGATCGGCTGGTAGTGCAACTCCAGCTGGCTGGTGCCGATCGCGGTCATGAGCTCCGCCTCCAGGAGCCGGCGGCGGCGGATGCCCGCGTCCATGACCGGCTCGAAGAAGCGCGCGACGCCCCGGCCGTCCGCCTTGGCCTTGTAGAGGGCGAGATCGGCGGCCTTGAACAGCACCTCGGGGTCCGCCCCGTCGCGCGGCGCGAGGGCGATGCCGACGCTGGTCTCCACCTGCGCCTGATAGCCCCCGATGGCGAACGGCTCGCACACGGCGGCGATCACGCGCTCGGCGAGAGCCAGCACGGCCGGCTCGTCCGTGCGCGACCGCGACAGGATCACGAACTCGTCGCCGCCGAGCCGCGCCACCGTGTCGTCGCTGCCGACCAGACCGAGCAGCCGCTCGGCGACGCCGCAGAGCACCGCGTCGCCGGCCTGATGCCCGAGGGTGTCGTTGATCGGCTTGAAGCGGTCGAGGTCGAGATAGAGGATGGCGGCCGCCTCGCCGGCGGACCGCACGTCCGCAAGCGCCTCCTCCACCCGCTCGCGGAAGAGCGACCGGTTGGGCAGGCCGGTGAGCGGGTCGTGGCGGGCGAGGTAGGCGATCCGCTCCTCCGCCTTCCGGCGCTCCGTCACGTCCTCGTAGGTGTTGACCCAGCCGCCGTCGGTCATCGGCTGGTAGCTGGCCGCGATGATCCGCCCGTCCGGCAGGGTCTGGTGCACCAGCGAGGCGTGGCGCGACGCCAGGCGGGCGAAGCTGCCGGCGATGTGCCGCTCCCGCTCCGCGTCCGACAGGCCGGCCACGTCGCAGTAGTGGTCGAGGAGCGCCCGCATGGGAATGCCCGGCCGCACCACGGTCTCGGACATGCCGTAGAGCTTCAGGAGGTTGGCGTTACACACGGTGACGGTCAGGGTCGCGTCGAGCATCAGGAGGCCCTGCGACATGTTCCGGAGCGCGGCGTCGAACTGGGTGTTCTGGCGGTGGTATTCGGCGTTGACCGCCTCGATCGCCCGGTTGTGGGTCTTCAGGTCTACCATGGTGGCTTCCAGGCGGGCCCGCTCGCGCGCCTGGTCGCGGAAGGTCGTGAGGGCGCGGGCCATGTCGCCGATCTCGTCGGTCCGCCCGGTGCTCGGCACGCGGGTGTCGAGATCGCCGTCGACGATGTCCCGCATGACGTCGGTCATCTGGCGGATCGGCGCGGAAACCGCCTTCCCGGCGATCAGGCCGACCGTGCCGGCGCCCAGCAGCAGGATGGCGCCCAGGATGGAGAGGCCGCGCCAGAGGTCGCGGCTGTTGGCCTCCACCACCGACATGGGCACGCTGGCGACGAAGCTCCAGGTCTGGCCCTTGAGGTCGAAGTCGATGGGCGAGGCGATCCGGACCACCGAGCCGCCCTCGGACGTCGCCATCTCGTGGTGGGTGCGGCCCGCCTTGACCGAGCGCAGCAGCGCCGGCGAATAGCCCGCCTCCGCGGCGGGCCGGCCGACGAGGTCCGGGTTCACGTGGGCGACGATCAGGCCGGCGGCCGACACGACCGCGGTTTCGCCGCCGCCGGCCAGGTGCAGCGGGGTCACGAAGCGCTGGATGTCGGCGAGCGTCAGGTCCACGCCCGCGACGCCGATCACCCGGCCGCCCGGCGCCCGGACGGGCACCGCCGTGGAGGTCATCATGACGCTGGCGTCGCCCTGGGCGCCGTCGAAGGTCTCCAGGTAGGGCTCGATCACCGCCTCGTTGCCGGTCTCCCGCGGCACCCGGAACCAGTCGCGCTGGAGCTGGTCCGTCTGGTCCGTGGACCCGTCGTAGACGTTGAGGCGCACCGCGCCGTCTTGGCGGATGTAGTAGTAGTTGATCATGCCGTTGACGTCGTGGCCGGGCTGGCCGGCGTAGACCCGGTCCCGTCCGTCGAACGCGTTCGGCTCGAACACCATCCAGGTGCCGAAGAGCGCCGGCTCCTTCTCCAGCGACAGGCGCAGCGCCTGCATCACCTGCCAGCGGTCGGTCCGGCCGGTGAGGAGCTGCGCCTCGGCCACGCTGGCGAGCCCGCGCGCCACCATGCGGCCGCGGTTGATCTGCGCGCGGACCCGCTCGGCGTAGCGGTCCGCGTTGGTGATCATCTCCCGGTCCAGGAAGGCGCGCGTGGTCTTCTCGGTGTACCAGGCGGCGGCGCCGATCACGGCCATCAGGCTCGCCGTCAGCACCAGCGAGATCAGGATGGATGTCTTGGTGCCGATGGACCTCATGCAGCCGCCGAATTCATGTGCGCTGCAGACACACTAATTATCATGTGTTTTGAGGCGGTAAACGTCGGCTCCGACAGGGTCGCCGGTCGGTCCGGCTGCTAGTCGGCCTTCGACGGCGGACCGACCAGTTCGCGCACCACGGACACCATGCGCTCCACCACGAACGGCTTGTCGAACACGTGCGTGAAGAGATCGCCCCGCGCCCGGGCGATCTCGGCCTGGGCGCCGCTCATCAGGAGAATCGGGACGGTGCCGCCGGGGGTGCGGCGGATCGCTTCGGCGAGTTCCAGCCCGTTCATGACGGGCATCATGTAGTCGGTGATGACGAGAGCCGGCGCGAAGCTCCGGAAGAGGTCGAGCGCCTTGCGGCCGTTTCCGGCGGACACGACCGTATAGCCCAGGTCCTCCAGCGCGAAGGCCAGGATGTCGGCGATCAGATACTCGTCATCCGCGACCAGGATCGTCGTCATGTCTCGGCTCCGGCCTGAACGATGACGCGCTCACGCCGTTGGCGCGGCGCCCGGCGAGAACGCCGCGACAGGGCCGGTCGGCCGGAAGTGGAGCCCGGTGGGTGTCGTGACGAACTCGTGAACCGATGCGTCATAGGCGCTGTGCCTGATCTTCACAATGGACAGAACCCGCTTCAGTTCCGTCCCGCGCTCCACGAACCGCATGAGAAGAAGGTTGTCGGTGATGCTGGCGATGTTCGGGGCCGGCGCGCGCGAGGGCGTGCCGACGATGTCGGCGGTCTCCCAGGTGGCGAAGACGGTGACGCCGAGGCTGCGCAGGGCGTTGAAGAGCGACATGAAGAAGGGCACGTCCCGGCCTTCCGTGCTGCCGCGGCGCGCCAGGGCGCCGATGCTGTCGATGACGAGGCGTCTGGCGCCGGTCTCCCGGACCGTGTCGAGGACGCGGTAGGCGATGGCGTCCAGGATCTGGTCGGTCGGCGGCACCCAGACCGGGTGGAGGACACCCGCCGCGCGCAGGCCGGCGATGTCGAGGCCGAGCGCGGCGCCCTTCGCCTCCAGGCGGGGCGGGGTCTCGAACAGGCCGAGCACCACGGCGGGCTCCGCGCGCGTGGCCTCGGCCGCGAAGGCGAGGGCCATGGAGGTCTTGCCGGTTCCCGAGGCGCCGATCACGAGCGTGGACGAGCCGACCGGCAGGCCGCCGCCGACCATGCGGTCGAGGTCGCCGATGCCGGTCGAGACGCGCCTGTCCTCCGGGTCGTCGGGCGCGCGCGAGCCGATGGAGCGGGATTCCAGGCGCGGGTGGACCCGGATGCCGTGGCCGGTGATCTCGAACTCGTGCAGGCCGCCGAGCGCGCCGGTGCCGCGCGTCTTCTTCATCTGCATGCGACGGACCGAGCGGACGCCGACGATCTCCTCGGCGAGTTCGATCACGCCGTCCACCATGGTGTGCTCGGGCGAGCTGTCCTCCAGACGGGCGCTGGTGAGGAAGAGCACGGTGCAGCCCGCGAAGGCCGCGTGGCCCTGGAGGGCGGCGATGAACTTCTTGGTGTCGAGCTGGGTCTCCGCCCGGGAGCGGGCATTGAGGAGCCCGTCGACGATGAGCACCGTCGCCCCGTGCCGGGAGATCTCGCGCCGGATCAGGGTGACGACGCCGTCGAGGCCCTCGTCCTCCAGGGTTTCGAAGGCGCTGACGTAGCTGATCTCCGCGCCCACCCTCGCGGGGTCGAAGAAGGCCAGGGTGGAGAGGAACTGAAGGAGCCGCTCATGGCTCTCCGACAGGAGGGTCGCCACCAGCACGCGCCCGCCGCCGGCGGCGTGGTGGAACGCGATCTGGTTGGCGAGGATCGTCTTGCCGGAGCCGGGCCGGCCCTGGACGATGTAGGACGCGCCCGCGACGAGGCCGCCCTCCAGGATCTCATCGAATCCCCCGATGCCGCATTGTAGCCGGTCCAGCTGTCTCACGCCGATGCTCCCCATCGGTGATGATTAAGTTTGAATAACACATACATTCCTCTCGCGGGACACGAAAAGGGCCCGATCGCCGCGGCGGCCGCAAGGCAGCATCCCGTGCCGACGCACGGGCGGCGAGGGCCCGCGCGACCGGCGCCGTCAGGATCTTCAGGCGAGCGCGGCGAGGACGTCGGCCGCGCGGAAGGGCTTTTCGATCACCGGCGCGTCGAGGGCGGCGGCGTCCGCCCCGGAGCCGAAGTGGTCGCCGGTGACGAACACCACCCGGCGGGCGAGCGCCGGCTGGGTGACGGCGAGCGTCTCGCGGAACCGGCGGCCGTCCATGACGGGCATACGCAGGTCGCAGAACACCACGTCGAAGGCGGTTTCGGAAGTCCGGGCGAGGCCCGCCTCGCCGTTCTCCGCGAGGGTCACCCGATGGCCGGCGCGCTCCAGGATGTCGCGGAGAAGGTCGGCCACCGCCGGCTCGTCGTCGACGACGAGGACGGCGCGGCCGCCGGGCGCGGCCGGCCGGGCCGGCGCGGCGGATCCGGCGGCGAGAGCCCCGGGGGCGGCGGCCGGCAGCGTCATCCGGAACCAGGCGCCGCCCTCCGGGCGGTTGCCGGCCGTGAGCGAGCCGCCGTGGGCCGACACCATGGCGTGGCTGACCGCGAGGCCGACGCCGGTGCCGGCGCCGACCGCCTTGGTGGTGAAGAAGGGCTCGAAGATGCGGGGCATCACCTCGTCCGGGATGCCGGGACCGGTGTCGAGCACCAGGACGCTCGCCTCGCCCGGCTCCGGCCCCGACGCGGTCCGGACGGTGAGGAGGCGCGGCCCGTGCCCGGACCCCATGGCCTGGACGGCGTTGACGGCCAGATTCACGACCACCTGGACGATCTGGTCCGGGTCGGCGTCGACCGCCGGCAGGCCGGGGTCGAGCTCCAGGGCGACGGTGACGCCGCTCGACCGGGCCGCGTAGGCGACCATGTCGAGGGCGGCGCGGATCGGCTCGTCGAGGGCGACGGCCCGCCGCGAGACCGGGTTGTGCCGCGCCATCTTGAGAAAGGTCTGGGCGATCCGGCTGCAGCGCTCGGCCGCCTCGCGCAGGCGGCGCAACTGGTCGCGCTGGCGGTCGTCGGCGCAGTCCTCCTCCAGCATCACGGCGCGGCCGACCACCACCGACAGGGGATTGTTGAGCTCGTGGGCGATGCCGGCGAGGAGCGAGCCGAGGGCGGACATCTTCTCGCTCTGGTGGAGAGCGTTGCGCTGGCGCGCCGCCTCCGCCTCAGCGGCCTTGCGCTCGGTGAGGTCGCGCACGTAGGCGACGAAGAGGCGGCGCTGGTTGGGGCGGATCTCCGTGACGGTGAGCTCGATGGGGATGCGGCCGCCCGCGCGGGTGACCGCCTCCATCTCGACGCGGCGGCCGAGCAGGCGCGACTCCCCGCCCGCCAGGTAGCGCCGGAAGCCGGTCGCGTGGGCCTTGCGCATCTCCGGCGGCACGATGGCGTCGACGAGCGGGCGGCCGAGGATGTCGTCGCGCCGGTAGCCGAACAGGACCTCGGCGGCCGGGTTGAACTCCAGGACGCAGCTCTCCTCGTCGATCACCACGATGGCGTCGAGGGCGGAGCGCAGCATGGCGAGCCGGCTCGCCTCGCTCATCATCAGGCTGGAGCCGGACAGCTCGATGGCGCTGCCGATCAGGTAGGCGACCGACTGCAGGACCGATCGTTCGCCCGCGGTCCACTCGCGCTCGCGCTCGCAATCGTCGAACCCGATATGCCCCCACCAGGCGTCGTTGACCATGATCGGGATGGACAGGAACGACAGGATGCGCTGGTGCTCGAAGTCGGCCCGCAGATAGCCTGTCAGGTCCCGCGTGTGGCCCATGATGGCCTCGCCGCGACGGCGGCGCTCGGTCCAGTCGGCGAACACCGGATCGGGCGAGACCGCCTCGTCGATGTTGCGCGGGTCGGTGGCGAGCGGCGCGAGGCCGGGCGCCGCCCAGTCGAACAGGCAGGTCTGGCCGAGGCCGGCGCCGGGCAGTTCGTGGATCTGGAAGAGGTAGACCCGGCTGACCCTCAGCCGGCGGCCGAGACCCGCCAGGATCTCGTCCATGTGCGCCGTCCAGGTGCGGCTGGAGCGCAGCAGCCGGACCACGTCGGCGATGCCGGCTGCGAGGCCGTCGTCGTCCGCGCCGGGGCGGACCGGGTCCGCGAGGCCGCCGGGGGAGGTCATGCGGTCCCCGCGGCGGACGGATCGAACAGGTAGCCGGCGCCGCGCACGGTGCGGATCACGCGCGGCTTGTCCGGGTTGTCCTCGATCTTCTTGCGCAGGCGCATGATGCGGATGTCGATGCTGCGGTCGAACGCCTCCGCGTCGCGGTTGTGGGCGAGGGTCAGCAGCTGGTCGCGGCTGAGCACCCGGTTCGGCCGCTCGGCGAAGGCCTTGAGAAGGTCGAACTCCATGGCGGTGAGCGGCACCTCCTCGCCGGCGAGGCTGTAGAGCCGCTGGGCCTCCAGGTTGAGGGTGAAGCGGCCGAACCGGACTTCGTGGCCGTGCCGCGCCTGGGGCGTCGCGCCGTCGGCGGGCGCGAGCCGGCGGACGAGGCTGCGCACCCGCGCCAGCAGCTCGCGCGGGTCGAAGGGCTTGGCCATGTAGTCGTCGGCGCCGAGTTCCAGGCCCACGATCCGGTCGACCGTCTCGGCGCTCGCCGTCAGCATGATGATGCCGATCGCGCCGGACTGGCGCAGGTAGCGGGCGAGGCTGAGCCCATCCTCGCCGGGCATCTTCAGGTCGAGGATGACCACGTGGACGGGGCGGACCGCCAGCACCGCCCGCATGGCCGCGCCGCTCTCGGCCGCCGTGACGGCGAACCCGTGGCGGACGAGATAATCCCGGACGAGCTCGCGCACCTCCGTCTCGTCGTCGACGACGAGGACGTGCACGGGCGCGGCCTCGGCCGCCGCCTGCTCCGTCGTCTGGAAGGTCTCGAGCCCCATCCCCCGGCCCCGCATGCGAGAACGGGCCACCGGCCGCACGGGCGGCCTGTCTGACCCATTCATTGAAACAATTGAAACACAGTCGGGGGGCTCGCGGCAAATTCCTGAAACCGGCGGGGACTAGAACGCCTCATCTCAACGTGACAGACCGGATTTCAGCCATGTCTTTCGCCTTTCTTCGCCAGGCCGCCATCGCGTCCTTCATCGTCGCCGTCGGAACCGGTCTTGCCGGCATGGTTCCGCCGACCCACGCCGTGACCGCGACCGCCGAAGCTGCCGCGACGCCGCCTCCGCTTACGGAGGCGCCGCGTGGAGACCTGCCCGAAGCCGCGTCCGTCTGCCGGACCTCGCAGTGGCCCTATCGCCCGGCCGAGTGCCTGCACCGGGCCGACGGCCGTCGCGTGGCGCCGGTGCGCTGGGTGACGGTGGAGACCCGCGTCGGCGAGGAGGCGTCCGCCCTCGTGGCCGTCGTGGCGGAGTAGGGGCGGCGGGGCGGGCGCGCGGCGGAAGCGGCCGCCGGGTGATCATCTTTCGATGACGACTGCCTTTTCTGGTGATCTATTTACGACTTCTAATTCATTCTGGCCGGCATACGGCCGCAAGGACATTTCCCCATGACGCTCTACGCTCTGAAGCCGCGGTTCCAGGACCTGCTGCGTCCGATCGTGAAGCGTCTCGCAGAGCGGGGCGTCACGGCCAATCAGGTGACCATGGTGGCGGCGGTCGGGTCCGTCGCCACCGGTCTGGCCGTGACGCACGCCGCGCCCGCCTGGGCGGCCTTCCTGGCGCTGCCCGTGTGGCTGTTCGCGCGCATGGCGCTCAACGCCATGGACGGCATGCTAGCGCGCGAGTTCGGCCAGAAGAGCCGCCTCGGCGCCTACCTCAACGAACTCGGCGACGTGGTGTCGGACGCCGCCCTCATCCTGCCCTTCGCGGTGGTGCCGGCGTTCGATCCCACCGGCGTCGCCCTGGTGGCGGTGCTGGCGATTGTCTCCGAACTCGCCGGTGTCCTCGGCCTCATGGTGGGCGCCTCGCGCCGCTACGACGGGCCGGTCGGCAAGAGCGACCGCGCGCTCCTTCTCGGCGCGCTCGGCCTCTGGATCGGCCTCGGCCTGCCGGTGCCGGACGGGGCGGGCTACCTGATGCCGCTCCTCGCCCTCGGCCTCGTCGCCACCATCGTGCGGCGCGTGCGGGCGGGCCTTGCCGAAGCGGGCGCGCCATGACGCGCCGGCTCGCCGCCGCGGCGGCCACCGTCGCCGTCACGGCCTTCGCGCGCGTCGTGACGGGGGTGCGGCCCAACTGGGTCGGCGCGTTGCCGGACCCGGCGCCGCGGGTCTATTTCGCCAACCACGCCAGCCACGGCGACTTCGTGCTGATCTGGACCGTGCTGCCGCCGGCGATCCGCCGGCGCACCCGGCCCGTCGCCGGGGCGGACTACTGGCTGAAGGACAGGCTGCGCCGCTTCCTCGGCATCGACGTGTTCGACGCGGTGCTGATCGAGCGCGACCGCGCCGCCCGCGCCGCCGACCCGATCGGCCGCATGACCGACGCCCTCGACGCGGGCTCCTCGCTGATCCTCTTTCCGGAGGGGACGCGCAACATGACCGAGGCGCCGCTCCTGCCGTTCAAGTCCGGCCTCTACCATCTGGCGGCCGCCCGGCCGGAGGTGGACCTGGTGCCGGTCTACATCGAGAACCTCAACCGGGTGATGCCGAAGGGCGCCCTGGTGCCGGTGCCGCTTCTCTGCACGGTGACCTTCGGCGCCCCCATGCGGCTCCGGGCCGGCGAACCGAAGCCCGCCTTCCTCGCCCGGGCGGAAGCCTCGCTCCTCGCGCTCGCCCCGCGCGGCGCGCCCCGGACGGCCTCCCCCTCCACGCCCGCCGAGACCCGATGACCGACCCGACCCTTCCGCTCTTCGCCGGCATCGGCGCCGTCCTGATGGTCGCCTCCCTGATCGGCGCGATCCTCGCCCGGCGGGCGGGCGACACGCCGAGCCCGGCGATCGAGAACCTCAACGCCCGCATCAAGGCCTGGTGGGTGATGGTGGCGGCGATCGGCATCGCCTTCCTGGCCGGCAAGGCGGGGGTGATCCTGCTGTTCGCCTTCGCGTCCTTCGCGGCGCTGAGGGAGTTCCTGACCCTGACGGACACAAGGCGGGCCGATCACCTCGCCCTCAGCCTGATGATCTTCGTGGTGCTGCCGGTGCAGTACTACCTGATCTGGATCGAGTGGTACGGGCTCTACTCCATCTTCGTGCCGGTCTGGGTCTTCCTGCTGCTGCCCATCGTGGTGGCGGTGCGCGGCGACGTGCGCGACTTCATGGAGCGCGTCGCCGAGATGCAGTGGGGGCTGATGATCTGCGTGTTCTGCCTCAGCCACGTGCCGGCGCTGCTGACGCTGGACATTCCAGGCTACGACGGCCGCGAACTGCTGCTGATCGCCTTCCTGGTGATCGTCGTCCAGATCAGCGACGTGCTGCAGTACGTGTGGGGCAAGCTGTTCGGGCGGCGCAAGGTGGCGCCCAGCCTTTCGCCGTCGAAGACCTGGGAGGGCCTCGTCGGCGGCGTGGCGAGCGCGGTCGCGATCGGGACGGCGCTCTGGTGGATCACGCCCTTCTCGCCGCTCGAGGCCGCCTTCATGGCGCTCGTCATCACGCTGATGGGCTTCTTCGGCGGGCTCGTCATGTCGGCGATCAAGCGCGACCGCGGCGTGAAGGACTGGGGCCGCATGATCGAGGGGCACGGCGGCATGCTGGACCGGCTGGACAGCGTGGTGTTCGCCGCCCCGATCTTCTTCCACCTGGTCCGGTACGGATCGTGACAGCCATGCTGACGTAATTTTCGGTCGGGAACGGGTCCAAAATAAAAACGAACGATCGATTGATTCTGAGCGGCAACGGCCGGACAGTAGGTGGGTCGAAACCGCCCGGCGAAGAGGCGGTTCGAGCGCTCCGGGGAGGACCGCCGATGGCCGTGACGACCGGCTTGGATTTCGGTCTCGGTGAGACCGCCGACATGATCCGCGACAGCGTGCGCGCCTTCTCGGCCGAGACCATCGCGCCGATCGCCGAGGCGACCGACCGGGAGGACCGCTTCCCGCGCGAGATCTGGCCCGCCATGGGGGCGCTCGGCCTTCACGGCATCACCGTGGAGGAGGACTGGGGCGGCGCCGGGCTCGGCTATCTGGAGCACGTGGTCGCCATGGAGGAGATCTCCCGGGCGTCCGGCTCGATCGGCCTCTCCTACGGAGCCCACTCCAATCTCTGCGTGAACCAGCTGCGCCGCTGGGGCACCGACGACCAGAAGCGCCGCCACCTGCCGAAGCTGATCTCCGGCGAGCACCTGGGCGCGCTCGCCATGTCGGAGCCGGGGGCCGGCTCGGACGTGGTCTCCATGGCGCTGAAGGCGGAGCGGCGCGGCGACCGCTTCATCCTCAACGGCACCAAGATGTGGATCACCAACGGCCCCTCGGCCGACGTGCTGATCGTCTACGCCAAGACCGACCCGGCCGCCGGCCCCAAGGGCATCACGGCCTTCCTGGTGGAGAAGGGATTTCCGGGCTTCTCGGTGGCCCAGAAGCTGGACAAGCTCGGCATGCGCGGCTCGGAGACGGGCGAACTCGTCTTCACCGACTGCGAGGTGCCGGCCGAGAACGTGCTCGGGCCGGTGGACGGCGGCGTGAAAGTTCTGATGTCCGGGCTCGACTACGAGCGCGCGGTGCTGGCGGGCGGGCCGCTCGGCCTGATGCAGGCGGCGCTCGACGTGGTGCTGCCCTATGTGCACGAGCGCCGGCAGTTCGGCCAGCCGATCGGCACCTTCCAGCTGGTGCAGGCCAAGATGGCCGACATGTACGTGACGCTCAACGCGGCCCGCGCCTACGTCTACAGCGTGGCGAAGGCCTGCGACCGGGGCGCCGTGACCCGCGAGGACGCGGCCGGCGCCATCCTCTACGCGGCCGAGGCGGGCACCCGGATGGCGCTCGACGCCATCCAGCTCCTCGGCGGCAACGGCTACATCAACGACTACCCGACCGGGCGGCTGCTGCGCGACGCCAAGCTCTATGAGATCGGCGCCGGAACGAGCGAGATCCGCCGCATGTTGATCGGACGGGAGCTCTTCGCCCGTTCGGGCTGACGGCTCCCGGACGAACGGGGGTCAGGACTGATCGAGACCGCCCACGGCCGGCCGCGCAAGAACGGCCAGCATCGAGAGCCGGGACGGGTTTTTCCGGAGGAAGACCCATGGCTGACGGATCCGCCCCGAGGCGGCCTTCCCTCGAGGACAAGTACGACCTGACGGAGGACCGGGTGTTCGTCTCCGGCGCCCAAGCGATCGTGCGCCTGTGCCTCGCCCAGAAGGAGATGGATCGCCGCCGCGGCCTCAACACGGCCGGCTACGTGACCGGCTACCCGGGCTCGCCGCTCGGCGGCATCGACGGCCAGTTCCGCCGGGCGAAGAAGCACCTCGCGGCCAACGACATCGTGTTCTCGCTCGGCATCAACGAGGAGCTGGCCGCCACCGCCGTCTGGGGCACCCAGCAGGCGGAGCTGCGCGGGGAGGGCCGGTTCGACGGCGTGTTCGGGCTCTGGTACGGCAAGGGTCCGGGCGTCGACCGCTGCGGCGACGTGTTCCGCCACGCCAACTTCGCCGGCACCTCGCGCCACGGCGGCGTGCTCGCCCTGATGGGCGACGACCACAACGCGGAGAGCTCGTCGACCGCGCACCAGTCGGAGTTCCACTTCGTCGACCTGATGATCCCGATCCTGCACCCGGCCGGCGTGCACGAGCTGATCGAATACGGCCTCTACGGCTGGGCGATGAGCCGCTTCACCGGCACCTGGGTGGCGATGAAGTGCGTGAAGGACAACATCGAGTCGACCGGCTCCATCGACGGCTCGTTCGCCGACCTCGAGATCGTGACGCCCGCGGACTTTCCGATGCCGCCGGGCGGGCTGAACATCCGCCTCGGCGACACGCCGCTCGCCCAGGAGGCGCGCGTCCACGACCTGAAGCGGGACGCGATCCTGGCCTTCGTGAAGGCGAACGGGCTCAACCGCACCGTCACTGCCGGCGGGTCCGACCCGGTGATCGGCATCCTCACCGTGGGCAAGTCCTACCTCGACACGCTGCAGGCGCTGGAGGAGCTGGGCCTCGATCTCGAAGCGGCGGACGCGCTCGGCATCCGCATCCTGAAGGTCGCCTGCCCGTGGCCGCTCTCGCGCGAGGAGCTGGCCCGCTTCGCTGAAGGCCTGACGCTCGTGATGGTGGTGGAGGAGAAGCGCTCTCTGATCGAGGTGCAGTTCCGCGAGGAGCTGTTCGGCCTGCCCGACATGCCGGTCTGCATCGGCAAGAAGGACGAGGCGGGCGAGTGGCTGTTCCCGGTGAAGGGCGCGCTCGACCCGAACGCCATCGCGATCGCCCTCGGCGAGCGGCTGCAGCGCCTGCGTCCGACCGAGCGGATCGCCGCCCGGCTGGAGCGGCTGAAGGCCGTGGAGGCCCGGGCCGCGGCGACCCCGGACATCGGCAAGCGCGTGCCGCACTTCTGCTCCGGCTGCCCGCACAATTCCTCCACCGTGCTGCCGGACGGCGCCCGCGGCATCGCGGGCATCGGCTGCCACTACATGGTCCAGTGGATGGACCGGGAGACCGAGGGCATCACCGCCATGGGCGGCGAAGGGGCGAGCTGGATCGGCGAGAGCCTGTTCTCCAGGCGCCGGCACGTGTTCCAGAACCTCGGCGACGGCACGTTCAACCACTCCGGCGTGCAGGCGGTGCGGGCGGCCGTGGCGGCCGGGACCACGATCACGTTCAAGATCCTCTACAACGACGCGGTGGCGATGACCGGCGGCCAAGCCCACGAGGGCGGCCTGACGGTGGACGCGCTCGCCCGCCAGGTGGCGGCGCTCGCCGTGAACCGGCTGGTCGTGGTGGTGGACGACCCGGCCAAGTATCCGCCCGGCATGCGCTGGCCGGAGGGCACCGAGATCCGCCCGCGCGAGGACCTGATGACGGTCCAGAAGGAGCTCGCCGAGGTGGATGGCGTCAGCATCCTCCTCTACGACCAGACCTGCGCGGCCGAGAAGCGCCGCCGGCGCAAGCGCGGCACCTATCCGGACCCGAAGACCCGGGTGTTCATCAACGAGCGGGTCTGCGAGGGCTGCGGCGACTGCGGCGTCCAGTCCAACTGCGTGTCGATCCAGCCGAAGGAGACCGAGTTCGGCCGCAAGCGGCAGATCGACCAGTCGAGCTGCAACAAGGACTATTCCTGCCTGAAGGGCTTCTGCCCGTCCTTCGTGACGGTGAAGAACGCCGAGCCGCGGAAGCACGCGGGACGCGGCGCCGGCAGCGACCTCGACGCCCTCGCGGCGGCCCTGCCGGAGCCGGCGGTGGTGCGCCCCGCCGGGACCTGGAACGTGGTGATGACCGGCATCGGCGGCACCGGCATCGTGACCGCCGGCGCCGTGCTCGGCATGGCGGCCCACATCGAGGGCAAGGGCGTCGGCATCATCGACATGGCCGGCCTCGCCCAGAAGGGCGGCGCGGTGATCAGCCACCTGCGCTTCGCCGAGACGCCGGACGCCATCAAGGCGATCCGGGTGTCGGCGGGGAGCGCCGACCTGGTGCTCGGCTTCGACATGGTGGTGGCCGGCTCGAAGAAGATCCTCGCCGCCGCCGACGGGGCGCGCACCCACTTCCTCGTCAACACCCACGAGGTGATGCCGGGCGACTTCACCCGCAACCCGGACTTCTCGCTGCCGATCGCCGGCATCCGGCGGGCGATCGAGGCGACGGCGCTCTCCACCCGCTTCCTCGACGCGACCGCGGTGGCGACGAGCCTCCTCGGCAACTCCATCGAGACCAACGTGCTGATGCTGGGCGTCGCGTCCCAGATGGGCCTGCTGCCGGTGACGCCGGCCGCCATCGAGCAGGCGATCGGCATGAACGGCGAGGCGGTGGCCGCCAACGTGGCGGCCTTCCGCTGGGGCCGGCTGATCGCCCACGACCCTTCCGTGCTGCCGTTGCCGGCGACCGAGGAGGCCGACCCGCGCGAGGCGGAAACGCTGGACGCCCTCATCGACAAGCGCGCCGCCTTCCTGACGGCCTACCAGAACGCCGCCTGGGCGGAGCGCTACCGGCGGCGGATCGAGCGCCTGCGTGCCCTGGAGGACAACCGCACCGGCGGCGAGCGGCTGACCCGGGAGGCGGCGAAGAGCCTCTTCAAGCTGATGGCCTACAAGGACGAGTACGAGGTGGCGCGGCTCTTCGCCGACGAGGCCTTCCTCGCCTCCCTGGACCACACGTTCGAGCGCGGCAAGGACAGCCGGATCGAGTTCCACCTCGCCCCGCCGCTCCTCGCCCGCACGGACCCGGCCACCGGCCGGCCGCGCAAGATGACCTTCGGCCCCTGGATGCTGCCGGTGTTCCGCATGCTCGCCAAGGGCCGCGTCCTCCGCGGCACGCCGGTCGACCCGTTCGGCTGGACGGCCGAGCGCCGGCACGAGCGCGCCATGATCGCCGACTTCGAGGCGGACCTCGACCTGATCGAGGCGCGGCTGTCGGCCGACACCCTGGACACGGCCGTGGACCTCGCCGCCCTGCCGCAGTCGATCCGGGGCTTCGGCCCGGTGAAGCAGGCGAACGCCGAGCGGGCGAAGAAGCGGCACGAGGAACTGGTGGGACGGATGTCGCGCGGACCGGTGCCGGTGGAGAGAGTGGCCGCGGAGTAGGGAAAAGGCCGGACGCGCCGTTGGGCAGGGCAGGGGTGTGGTGAGGGGGAAGGCGGTATTGCATGGGCACAGATAATCCTTCCCCTCAGGGGAAGGTGGCCCCGCAGGGGCCGGAAGGGGTTGTATTCTTGTTTTTGGCTATCGAGCGGCTGACCCGACGAGGTCCGTGTTAAGGCTGTCGGCCCAAAACGACCCCTTCCGGCCGGCTCCGCCGTCCACTTTCCCCTGAGGGGAAGGATAGTGGCGCTCCTTCGTTGGATGAGGCATTTCGGCCTATCGGCTTGTCCGCGCCCGCGCCGTCTTCGATCCGGTCGGACGGCCGAGGACCTGGCTGATCCGCTCGCCGGCGCGGATGACCGCGTCGAGGTCGACGCCGGTGTCCAGCCCCAGGCCCTCCAGCATGTAGACGAGATCCTCCGTCGCCAGATTGCCGCTCGCCCCTATGGCATAGGGGCAGCCGCCGAGGCCGGCGACGGCGCTGTCGATCACCCGGACGCCGAGGTCCAGGCAGGCGAGGACGTTGGCGAGGGCCTGGCCGTAGGTGTCGTGGAAGTGGACGGCCACCCGCTCCACGCCGATCGCGCCGATCACCGCGGCGGTCATGGCCTTGGCCCCGTCCGGCGTGCCGACCCCGATGGTGTCGCCGAGCGAGACCTCGCGGACGCCGAGCGCCACCAGCCGCTCCGCCACGTCCACCACGGCGGAGACCGGCACGGCGCCCTCGTACGGGCAGCCGAGCGCGCAGGAGACGTAGCCGCGAACCGGCACCCCCGCCGCCCGGGCGGCGTCGGCCACCGGCTGAAACCGGGCGAGCACGTCGGCGATGGAGCCGTTGGTGTTCGTGCGCGAGAAGGTTTCGGACGCGGCGGCGAACACCGCGACCTCGTCGGCGCCCGCCGCGAGGGCAGCCTGAAGGCCCACCTCGTTGGGCACCAGGACCGAGCGGACGAGCCCCGCCCGAGCGGGCACGCGGGCCAGCACCGCGTCCGTGCCGGCCATCTGCGGCACCCATTTCGGCGACACGAAGCTGCCCACCTCGATGCGGCGGAGGCCGGCGGCGGCGAGGTCCTCCACGAGGCGCACCCGGTCGTCCACCGGGACGGGCGTCGGCTCGTTCTGCAGCCCGTCGCGCGGGCCGACCTCCACGACGGTGACGGCGGAAGCGCGGCTCATGCGGCCTCGTCCAGCACGACGAGTTCCGTGCCCTCGGCCACCACGTCGCCGACCGCCACGTCGATGCGGGCGACGACTCCGGCGTGCGGCGCGCGGACCACGTGCTCCATTTTCATGGCCTCCACGACGACGAGGGCAGCGCCCTTCTCCACGCGCTCGCCCGCCGAGACCGACACGGCGATGACCGCGCCCGGCATGGGGGCGACGAGCCGATGGTCCGCCTCCGCGCCCGCATGGGCACCGGCGTGCGGATCCGCGACCCGGAAGGCGATCTGCCGGTCGCCGAGCGTCAGGTGGACCGCATCGTCCTGGACGATCGCCCGCGCCGAGACGCGGAGGTCGCCGAGGCGGGCGTCCAGCCGCTCGCCTTCCAGGCGCGCATGGGCGGCCCGCGGTTCGGCGCCGTCCACCGAGACCGTGCGGCGGCCGCCGTCGGTCTCGACTCGGACGGCGAGCGAGACGTCGCCGGCCGCGAGCGTCACGGTCTCGACGGCCGGCAGGTTGGGCGTGAAGGGGCCGGCGGTCGCGAACGGCGACCACGGGTCGGCGGCGGCGGCCGGCTGGCGGGCCGCCGCGTGGGCGAGGAGGGCGAGCGCCGCGAGCGCGGCCTCGTCCGCCGAGGGCGGCGGTTCGGGGGCGAGGAGGCCGTCCGCCTCGCGCTCGATGAAGCCGGTGTCGTGGCGGGCGTCCGCGAAGGCCGGGTGGCGCAGGATGCGGGCGAGGAGCGCCCGATTGGTGGGCAGCCCGGCGACGACCGTCCGGTCGAGCGCCCGGGCCAACGCCGCGAGGGCGTCGGCGCGGGTCGGACCGTGGGCGATCAGCTTGGCGATCATCGGGTCGTAGTGGTGCGAGACCGCGTCGCCGGCCGCGACGCCCGTGTCCACCCGCACGCCCTCCGGGAAGGAGAGGAGGTCCAGGCGGCCGGTCTGGGGCAGGAAGCCCCTCGCCGGGTCCTCCGCATAGAGGCGGGCCTCCACGGCGTGGCCTCGGATCGTCAGGTCGTCCTGGCCGAGCGGCAGCGGTTCGCCGCGCGCCACCCGGATCTGCCACTCGACCAGATCCTGGCCGGTGATCGCCTCCGTCACCGGATGCTCCACCTGCAGGCGGGTGTTCATCTCCATGAACCAGAAGCCGTCGCCCTCGGCGATGAACTCCACCGTGCCGGCGCCCACGTAGCCGACCGCCTTGGCGGCGGCGACGGCGGCCGCCCCCATGGCGGCCCGGCGGTCGGCGGAAAGGCCCGGGGCGGGCGCCTCCTCGATCACCTTCTGGTGCCGGCGCTGGACCGAGCAGTCGCGTTCGAACAGGTGGATCGCATCGCCGTGCCGGTCGGCGAACACCTGGACCTCGATGTGCCGGGGGCGGGTGAGATAGCGCTCCACCAGCACCCGGTCGTCGCCGAAGGCGCCGGCGGCCTCGCGGCGGGCGGAGGCGAGGGCGGCGGGAAAGTCCGCCGGGGCGGTCACCACCTTCATGCCCTTGCCGCCGCCGCCCGCGCTCGCCTTGATCAGCACCGGATAGCCGACGGCGTCGGCGGCCTCGGCGAGCCGGCGGTCGTCCTGGTCCTCGCCGTGGTAGCCGGGCACCAGCGGCACGCCGGCCGTCTCCATCAAGGCCTTGGCGGCGCTTTTGGAGCCCATCGCCCGGATGGCGGCGGCGGGCGGCCCGACGAAGACGAGGCCCGCAGCGTCCACGGCCTCGGCGAAGTCGGCGTTTTCCGACAGGAAGCCGTAGCCGGGGTGGATGGCGTCGGCGCCGGTGCAACGCGCCGCGTCCAGGATGGCGGCCGCGTCGAGATAGCTTTCCCGCGCCGGCGCGGGGCCGATGCGGACGGCGAGGTCGGCGCTGCGCACATGGAGCGCGGTCGCGTCCGCGTCGGAGAAGACCGCCACGGTGCGGATGCCCATGCGCCGGGCGGTCGCCATCACGCGGACGGCGATCTCGCCCCGGTTGGCGACGAGGAGGGTGCGGATCGGCCGCATGGGTCAGAGGCTCCAGTCCGGAGGGCGCTTGGCGAAGAAGGCGGCGAGGCCCTCGCGGGCGTCAAGGCTCATGCGCCGCTCGGCGATGCGCCGGGCGGTGTCGGCGATAAGGTCGTCGCCGGGCAGGGGGGCGACCGTCCGGAAGAGGTCCTTGGCGGCGGCGAGGGCGGCGGGGCTGGCCTTGAGGAAATCGGCCACGACCGCGTCCACCCGGGCGTCGAGCTCTTCGGCGGGCACGGCCCCGTGCACGAGGCCGAGGACGGCGGCCGTTTCGGCGTCGAATCGCTCGGCCGTCAGGGCGAGGCGGCGGGTCTGGCGCAGGCCCATGGCGCGGACGAGGTAGGGCGAGA
Organism: Chthonobacter rhizosphaerae; assembly: GCF_013839525.1. Taxonomy (GTDB): domain Bacteria; phylum Pseudomonadota; class Alphaproteobacteria; order Rhizobiales; family Pleomorphomonadaceae; genus Chthonobacter; species Chthonobacter rhizosphaerae. The sequence goes on along the minus strand of NZ_JACDIS010000004.1, from coordinate 58,940 downwards.
TCACCGCCGGAACGAGGCCGAGCCGCACTTCCGTGACGGCGAACACCGCCGCCTCCGAGGCGATCGCCACGTCGGCGGCGGCGACGAGGCCGGTCGCCCCGGCCATGGAGGCGCCCTGCACCCGCGCCACCACGGGCTTCGGCGACCGGTCCACGGCCGCGAGGAGGGCGGCGAGCGCCGCCGCGTCGGCGAGGTTCTCGTCGAAGCCGGCCTCGCCCATGCGGCGCATCCAGGCGAGGTCGGCCCCGGCGGAGAAGGCCTTGCCCACGCTCCGGAGCACGATCACCCTGACGGCGGGATCGGCCACGAGCGCGTCGAGCCCGCCGTGGAGGGCCCGCACCGTGGGACCGTCGAAGGCGTTGGCGACCTCCGGCCGGTCGATGACCAGATGGCCGACGGGGCCGTGGGTGTCGGTTCGGACGGTCACATGCGGAACACGCCGAAGCGCGTCTCCCTCGGCGGGGCGTTGAGGGCGGCGGAGAGCGACAGGGCGACGACGAGGCGGGTGTCCGCCGGATCGATGACGCCGTCGTCCCAGAGCCGGGCGGTGGAATGATAGGCGTGGCCCTCGGCCTCGAACTTCGCCCGGATGGGGGCCTTCAGGGCCTCCTCCTCCTCGGCCGAGAAGACGCCGCCGCGCGCCTCCACCTGCTCGCGCTTCACCTGGGCGAGCACGTTGGCGGCCTGGTCGCCGCCCATGACCGAGATGCGGGCGTTCGGCCACAGGAACAGGAAGTCCGGATCGTAGGCCCGGCCGCACATGCCGTAGTTGCCGGCCCCGAAGGAGTTGCCCACGATGACGGTGATCTTCGGCACGGCCGCGCAGGCGACCGCCGTCACCAGCTTGGCGCCGTCCTTGGCGATGCCGCCCGCCTCGTACTTCCGCCCGACCATGAAGCCGGTGATGTTCTGCAGGAAAAGGAGCGGGATGCCGCGCTGGGCGCAGAGCTCCACGAAATGGGCGCCCTTGAGGGCGCTCTCGGAGAACAGGATCCCGTCGTTCGCCACGATGCCGACCGGATAGCCCCAGATGTGGGCGAAGCCGCACACGAGGGTCTGGCCGTAGAGCGGCTTGAAGGCGTCGAACTCCGAGCCGTCCACGATGCGGGCGATGATCTGGCGGATGTCGATCGGCTTCTTCGGATCCACCGGGACGAGGCCGTAGAGGTCGTCCGGGTCGAGCCGGGGCGGGCGCGGCGCGCGCACCTCGGGCCCATGCGGCTTCACCCGGTTGAGGCCGCCGATCACCCGGCGGGCGAGGCCGAGCGCGTGGGCGTCGTCCTCGGCGAGGAGGTCGGCGACGCCCGACGTGCGGGTGTGGAGGTCGGCGCCGCCGAGATCCTCCGCCGTCACCACCTCGCCGGTCGCGGCCTTCACGAGCGGAGGGCCGCCGAGGAAGATGGTCGCCTGCTCGCGCACCATGATGGACTGGTCGGCCATGGCGGGCACGTAGGCGCCGCCGGCGGTGCACGAGCCCATCACCACCGCCACCTGGGGGATGCCGCGGGCCGACAGGTTGGCCTGGTTGAAGAAGATGCGGCCGAAATGGTCCCGGTCCGGAAAGACCTCGTCCTGGTTCGGCAGGTTGGCGCCGCCGCTGTCGACCAGGTAGACGCAGGGGAGTTCCGCCTTGGCGGCGATCTCCTGGGCGCGGAGATGCTTCTTCACCGTCATCGGATAGTAGGTGCCGCCCTTCACGGTGGCGTCGTTGGCCACCACCATGCACTCGCGCCCGGCGATCCGGCCGACGCCGGTGACGAGGCCGGCGGCCGGCACCTGGTCGTCGTAGAGGCCGTTGGCGGCGAGCTGGCTGAGCTCCAGGAAGGGCGTGCCCCGGTCGAGGAGGAGGCGCACCCGCTCGCGCGGCGGCAGCTTGCCGCGCGCCGCGTGCCGCGCCTGGGCCGCCGCGCCGCCGCCCTCCGCCGCCCGGGCGACGCGGACCTTCAGGTCCGCCACCCGCTCGGCCATGGCGTCCCGGTTCGCCCGGACCGCATCGCTCTTCCGTTCGACCGTGTCCTCGATCACCGCCATCGCGCACCTCCGATTTAACGAACGTACGTTTGTTTAAAGGGTGGGTCAAGGTGGGCGGGAGCGTGGCGGCGGGGGACCCCCACTCCCCCTCCCCCGAGAGGGGAGAGGGAGTGGCGTGGCGGCGGGGGACCCCCACCCCGGCCCTTCCCCGCGAGGGGGGAGGGGGAGTGGCGGCGGGTGGGGGAAAGGATGACAGCGTCTTTCCCGGGGAAGAATATCCGGCGGTCGGTGCGATCGGCCGGAACCTCATCGTGGGGTTGACCGTCGTCCGGCGGGACGCCAAATCCGGCGGACGAAGGAGACGGAACCCACATGTCCGAACACGCCGTTCGCCGCCGGCTCGGCTGGCTGCCCTTCCGCAGACTGCCCGAGTTCAAGCTCCTTCTGGCCCTCATCGTCCTCTCCGGCGGTCTCTACGCCTTCTTCGCGCTCGCCGAGGAGGTGGCCGAGGGGGAGACGCGCAGCTTCGACGAGGCCATCATGCTGGCGCTGCGGGTGCCGGGCGATCCGTCGCAGCCGATCGGCCCGTGGTGGATGGAGGTGATGTTCGCCGACATCACGAGCCTTGGCAGCACCACGGCCCTCGCGATCATGACGCTCGCCGTGGTGGGCTACCTCCTGATCTCCCGGCACACGGCCTCGGCGATCCTGGTGCTCGCGTCCGTGGCGGGCGGGCAGGTGCTGAGCAGCCTCCTGAAGAACATGTTCCAGCGGCCGCGGCCCGACCTCGTCGACCACATCGTCCAGGTCCACTCGCTCAGCTTTCCGAGCGGCCACGCCATGCTGTCCGCCGCCACCTACCTGACTCTCGGGGCGCTTCTCGCCCGCACGGAGACGGTGCTGGCGCTTCGCGGCTACATCCTCTCCGTCGCGGTGGCGCTGACGCTCCTCATCGGCGTCAGCCGGGTCTATCTCGGCGTCCACTATCCGACCGACGTGGCCGCCGGCTGGTGCGCCGGGGCGCTCTGGGCGATGGCCTGCTGGCTGATCGCCTCGCGCCTGCGCCGCACCGAGACGGCCGACGTCTGAACGGGGCATGCCCGGCGGAAGGGAGGCCGCGGCGGTCCTCGCCGCGGCCCCGGTCGTCGGGCGCATGACGCCGAGCGGCTCAGGCCGCCCGCGACGCCGTGGCGGCCCGCCGGCTGACGATGTCGTCGGCGACGCGGCCGTCCAGTTCCTGCAGGTGGTCGAAGCGGCGGCTGAAGCCGGCGACCCCTTGAGTGGCGGAGCGAAGCTCCACGATCAGGTCGCCGGTCTCCGAGGCCGGCATCAACGCCTCCACCACGTCCCATCCGGGCCAGCTCTCGCGGGAATCGAAGCCGAGGATCTGGCCGCGCCGGGCCGACACGATGGCGTTGACGCGGGCGGTGGCGTCGGACGGGCAGTGGATCTCCACCCGCTCGATCGGCTCCAGGAGCACCGGCCGGCAGGCCGCGAGGCCTTCCCGCATGGCGATGCGGGCGGCGGCCTGGAAGGCCTGGTCGGAGGAGTCGACCGTGTGGTAGGAGCCGTCGGTCAGCACCACCGCCACGTCCACCACCGGAAAGCCCAGCGGCCCGCGCTTCAGGCTGTCCATGACGCCGGTCTCCACGCCCGGGATATATTGGCGCGGCACGGCGCCCCCGGTGATCCGCTCGGAGAAGCGGTTGCCGGTTCCGCGCGGCAGCGGCGCGATCTCCAGCACCACGTCGCCGAACTGGCCGTGGCCGCCGGACTGCTTCTTGTGCCGACCGGCCTGGGTGACGCGGCCGCGGATCGTCTCCCGGTAGGCGACGCTCGGCGGCTGCGCCGTCACGGCGAGGCCGTAGCGGTTCTGCAGCCGCTCCAGCGTCACCCTGAGGTGCATCTCGCCCTGGCCGCGCAGGATGGTCTCGCCCATCTCGGCGTCGGTCTCCACCTGGAGGCCCGGATCCTCCTCGGCCGCCTTGGCGAGGGCGGCGGAGAGCTTCACCTCGTCCCGCCGCTCCGCGGCCCGGACGGCGAGCGCCATCACGGGCTCCGGCCGGGGCAGCGGCGCGGCGGCGATGGGCGTCCTGCCGGCAGAGAGCACGTCGCCCATGCGGGCATGGTCGAGCTTGCCGAGGGCGACCGTGTCGCCCGCGCGGGCGGCCTCCCGCTTGGCGGCGTCCCGGCCGGTCAGGCGGAACACGCCGGACACCCGGTCCGACGCGCCGTCCGGCCCGATCAGAACCGTGCCGTCCTGCACGGTGCCGGCGAGCACCCGGACGAGCGACAGCTTGCCGCCGTGGCCGCCGTGGAGCGTCTTGATCACGCGCACCACCGGCTCCGCGCCGGGCGAAAGGCCGGTGCGGGCCGAAAGGGCGTCGAGGCCGGGCGCCTCGTGGCGGAGCGCCTTCAGGAGGCGCAGGATGCCGTTGCCCTTCTCGGCGGAGCCGAGGAAGACCGGGCAGATCAGGCCGTCGCGCATCTCGCGCGCGAGGTCCTCGAACACCTGGTCGCGCGGCGGCTCCATGTCGGCGATCAGGCTCTCCATCAGGACGTCGTCATGGTCGGCGAGCCGCTCCAGCATGGTGAAGCGGGCCTCCACCTCGGCGGCGCGCGCGTCCGGGTCGAGCGGGATCACCTCGCTGCGGGCATGCTCGCGCCACACGAACGCCCGCTCCAGCGCGAGGTCGATGAAGCCCGTGGGCCGGCCGTCCTTCAGGAGCGGGATCTGGCGGAGCACCAGGGGCACGGGGGAGGCCTGCTGGAGGAGGCCCAGGAGGTCGTGCACGCCCACGTCGGCGCGGTCGACCTTGTTGAGGAAGAGCACATGCGGCACGTGCGCGTCGGTGAGGCGCTTCAGGATCAGCTGGACCGACGGGATGCGGCGCGGATCCGCCTCGCAGACCACCACGGCGCAGTCCACCGCCGGCAGCACCGGCTCCATCTCGGCCTGGAACTCCGCCGAGCCCGGACAGTCGAGGAACACGTAGTCGTCGCCCATGAAGCGGGTCTCGGCGACGTTGATCTCCACGCTCATGGCGTGGGCCCGGGCCTCCGGCGAGGCGTCGCCCACCGTGGTGCCGGCGGCGACGCCGCCCTGGCGGGTCACCGCGCCGGTGCGGGCCAGGATGGCTTCCAGAAGGGTGGTCTTGCCGCTGCCGAACGGCCCCACCAACGCGATCGAACGGGCCCCGGCGCGGGGCCTCGGACCTCTGCCGCTGTCGTCTCCCATGGCGTTTCTCCCGTACGCATTTTGTTCTCTGCGTCTCGTCCGGACGGACGGCGGGATGGTCGCCCGCCGGGCGGGGTGCCGGACGATGGTCGCGCTCGAGGCCGGGAAGCGCAAGGGAAAAGCGGGGCAAGCCGGAAAACCGGATCGGCCCGGCGGACCGGTCGCGGGGCGCCGAAAAGGCGTGGGTCGTCCGCTTCGCGGACCATGACGGCGCGTCCCGGGACGACGGCGCTTACGGGGCCGCCGTCCCTTGCGCGCTCACCGGACCCCGATGCCCGCCGTCAGGCCGCCGTCGATCACGTGGTCGGAGCCGGTGATGAAGCCTGCGCGGTCGGAGGCGAGGTAGGCGACGAGGTCGGCGATCTCCTCCGGTTCGCCGATGCGGCCGATCGGGTGGGCGGCGCCGAAGCGGGCGAAGACGGCGTCCACGTCCGCGTCGTCGCCGTCGAAGGTGCGGGCTGCGAGCGCCAGGATGGGCGTGCGCACCGAGCCGGGGCTGACCGACACCACGCGGATCCGGTCGGCCGCGAAGTCGAGCGCCATGGCGCGGGTCAGCGCGTGGATGGCGCCCTTGGAGGCCACGTAGGCGGCGACGCCGGCCTGGCAGGCGTGGCCCTGGACGCTGGAAAGGTTCACGATCGCGCCGCCGCCACGGGTGCGCATGTGCGGCACGCCGAAATGGGCGGTGAGGTGGATCGAGCCCACGTTCACGGCGAGGCAGCGGGCGAAGGTTTCGGGCGACGTGGTCACCGCGTCGCCATAGGGGTGAACCGCCGCGGCGTTGACGATGACGTCCAGGCCGCCGAACGTGCCCACGGCCTCCACGACCGCCGCCTCCACGTCGTCCGGCACGGCGACGTCGGCGCGCCGGACGACGAGGCCGGTCGGAGCGCCGTCCGCCGCGAGGGCGGCGTTGCCGGCCTGGTCGATGCCGGCCGCCAGCACCTTCGCGCCGAGCCCGGCGAGCCGCAGCGCCACGGCGCGGCCGATGCCGGTGGTGCCGGTGACGAGGGCCACCTTGCCGGTGAAGTCGATCATGCTGGGTCTCCTGAAACCGGACGTCCGCCCGTCGGCTCGGGTCCTGCCGTGGCGCGTCGGCCGATCCTAGAGCGCTTTCCGACCTGACGGAATCGTCAGGTCGACAAGAAACCGCTCCAGATTCAACAAGCTGGAGCACTCTCCCGGCGATCAGGTCGTGCAACTTGATCGGAGAATGCTCTTGAGCGCTTTCCGACCTGACGGAATCGTCAGGTCGACAAGAAACCGCTCCAGATTCAACAAGCTGGAGCATTCTCCCGGCGATCAGGTCGTGCAACTGATAGACGAATGCTCTAGCCGAGCCCGGCGGCCGGGTCAGCCGGGGCATGGGACGCGGGGGCACGATCCTCGGCCGCGGATCAGCCGGTCACGCCCTTCAGCACCAGGTCCGTGTAGAGGCGGGCGATCTCCTCCTGGCCGAGGCGGCCGTCGGGCCGGTACCAGTCGCAGACGCCGGTCAGCATGGCGATCACCGCATAGGCCGCCACCCGCACGTCCGCCACCTTGAACGCGCCGCTCGCGACGCCGTCCGCCAGGATCGCCACCACCGTCGCCTCGTACCGGCCCCGGAGCGCCACGATCGCCTCGCGGTTGCCCGGCTCCAGGCTGCGGAGCTCGCTGTTGGCGATGTAGACCAGCATGCGCCGGGTCATGTGGTAGCGAAGGTGGAAGGCCGAGAAGGCGGTCAGCCGGTCCACCGGGTCGGTCCGGCCCTCGAGGGCCGCGCCGAGCTCGGCCAGAAGCTCCTCCATGTGGGTGCGGACGATCTCGAACAGCAGCGCCTGCTTGTTCTCGAAATGATTGTAGAGCGAGCCCGGCTGCAGGCCGACCTCCGTCGCCAGCTGGCGCAGGCTCATGGCCTCGAAGCCGTGGCGATGGATCAGCCGCACACCCGCGTCCCGGATGTGGGCCGCCGTCCGCTCCCCGTTGGACCCGCTCGTCCGCGCCACGTCCGCCGCTCCCGTTGCCCCGCGTCCGTATCCGGACGAACGGCCGTTTGTTTCACCAGTCGGGGGCCGAGCGCAAGCCCGGTCGGCTCCGGACGGCGAAGGGTCACAAGCGCGTGTTGGGGCTTGCGTCGGCGGCCGGAAGGGACGACCTCTCGGAACCGATTGTTCACGACCGGAGCCCCGTCATGGCCGTCCTCTCCGTTCTCGATCTCGCGCCCGTGCCGGAGGGCGCGACGCCGGGCGTCGCCCTCGCCAACAGCCTGGATCTCGCCCGCCACGCGGAAGCCTGGGGCTACCGCCGGTTCTGGCTCGCCGAGCACCACGGCATGGTGGGGATCGCCAGCGCCGCCACGTCGGTGGTGATCGGCCACGTGGCGGCCGGCACGTCCACCATCCGGGTGGGCGCCGGCGGCATCATGCTGCCGAACCACTCCCCGCTCGTCATCGCCGAGCAGTTCGGGACCCTCGCCGAACTCTTTCCTGGCCGGATCGACCTCGGCCTCGGCCGCGCGCCCGGCACGGACCAGCGCACCGTGCGGGCGCTTCGGCGCGACCCGTCCGCCGCCGACACCTTCCCGCAGGACGTGCTGGAGCTGAAGGCCCTCCTCGCCGACCCGGAGCCGGACCAGGCGCTGATCGCCGTGCCGGGCGCCGGCACCCGCGTGCCGCTCTGGATCCTGGGGTCGAGCCTCTTCGGCGCGCAGCTCGCGGCGCTTCTCGGCCTGCCCTACGCGTTCGCGTCGCACTTCGCCCCGGAGGCGCTGCTGCAGGCGCTCGCCGTCTACCGGGCCCGCTTCCAGCCGTCCGACCAGGCCGACCGGCCCTACGCCATGGCGGGCGTGAACGTGGTGGCGGCGGAGACCGACGAGGAGGCGCGCCGGCTGTTCACCTCCGTGCAGCAGAGCTTCGCCAATCTCGTGCGCGGCACGAGGGGCCGCCTGCAGCCGCCCATCGACGACATCGAGGCCTACTGGACGCCGCGCGAGAAGGCCCACGCCGAAGGCATGCTCCGCTACAGCGTCGTCGGCTCGCGCGAGACGGTCCGGCGCGGCCTGCAGGCCTTCCTGGACGAGACCGGCGTGGACGAGGTGATGGTCGCCTCCGCGATCCACGATCACGGCGCGCGGGTCGCCTCCTACGGCATCCTCGCCGAGGTGGCGGCGGATCTCCGTCCGGCCCGGTCCGCCGCCTGAGCGCCGGTCTCCGGTCTGCGCGGCATGGTCCGCCCGCGCCGGCCGGCGCCTCGCGATCCTCGGGAGCCGCTTGACCGCCGGCCGCGCGCGGGCCGATGCTGAGGCTCGGCCGTTTCCTCTCGCCCCCGCATACGAGGGATGCCTTCATGTCCGCTCCGGATGACCCCGATCGCGGCTTGCCGCCCGACAGCAAGCTCACCACCACCAAGCGCCAGTGGGCGGAGACCCGGAAGTTCATCACCGGCCGCCCCGCCCGGCCTGGCGCGGACCGGCTGCCGCCCGGCCAGCACCTCGTCCGCGACTGGCCCGTGCTCGACCTCGGCCTGCAGCCTGACATTCCGCTCCATCGCTGGATGCTGGACGTGGACGGCGCCGTGGAGAGCCGCGCCCACTGGACCTTCGACGGCTTCACCGCGCTCCCCCAGTCCACCGTGACGACGGACATCCACTGCGTCACCACCTGGTCGCGCTACGACAACCGGTTCGAGGGCGTGCTCACCGCCGACCTCCTGGAGGCGGTGCGGCCGACCGCGGAGGCGCGGCACGTGATCCTGCACGCCTACGACGGCTACACCACCAACGTGACGCTCCAGGACTTCGCCGCCCCGGACGCCCTCCTCGCCCACAGCTTCGACGGCCAGCCGCTGACGAAGGCGCACGGCGGACCGGTGCGGCTGGTGATCCCGCACCTCTACTTCTGGAAGAGCGCCAAGTGGATCAGCCGCATCGAATTCGTCGGCGACGACCACCCGGGCTTCTGGGAGGTGCGCGGCTACCACAACCGCGGCGACCCGTGGGCCGAGCAGCGCTACAGCGACGACGGCGGCGAGGACGACCCGGGGATCTGACGGGGAAGACGGCTCGGCCCCGCTGCATGCTTCCATCGGCCGTCATGGACGGGCAGGGGGACCACCCGCGCCTTGGCGGCGGTCGCCGCGCCCTCGCGGTCGGCGCGCCACCCCGCCCGCGCTTCCGCTTGCATCGATCCCCCGTCCCGCCCTACCAATCGCCCGCTTCCCCGGAACCCGAAGGCTTCCCGATGACCGCTGTCGACGCCGCCCGCCCGCCTGCCGCCGCCGTGGACCGGGGCGGCGCGCGGGACCCGAGAGCGGTGCTGAAGGAGGTGTTCGGCTTCTCGTCTTTCCGGCCCCAGCAGGAGGACGTGGTCGACCATGTGACGGCCGGCGGCGACGCGCTCGTGCTCTTCCCGACCGGCAAGGGCAAGTCGCTCTGCTTCCAGATCCCGGCCATCGCCCGCACCGGCGTCGGCATCGTGGTGTCGCCGCTCGTGGCGCTCATGCACGACCAGGTGGCGGCGCTTCGGCAGGCGGGCGTCAAGGCCGCCGCGCTCCACTCCGCCCTCGACCCGGAGGAGGCACGGGCGGTGCGCGACGAGGCGCGCGCCGGCCGGCTGGATCTCCTCTACGTGACGCCGGAGCGGCTTCTCAATCCCAACTTCCTCGATTTCCTGGACGGGGGGCCGATCGCCCTCTTCGCCATCGACGAGGCCCACTGCGTGAGCCAGTGGGGCCACGACTTCCGCCCGGAATACGCCGGCCTCGGCCTCCTCGCCGACCGGTTCCCGGGAGTGCCGCGCATCGCCCTCACGGCCACCGCCGACCCGCGCACCCAGGAGGACATCGTCCGCTCGCTGCGGCTGGAAGGCGCGCGCATCTTCCTGTCGTCCTTCGACCGGCCGAACATCCGCTACACCATCGCGGAGCGGGACGAGCCGCGCCGTCAGCTCTTCGACTTCCTCGCCCGCCACCGGGGCGCGAGCGGCATCGTCTACCGCCTGTCCCGGAAGTCCGTGGAGGAGACCGCCGACTGGCTGAACGGCAAGGGGATCCGGGCACTGCCCTACCACGCGGGCCTCGACCGGACCGTACGGGCGGCCAACCAGGACGCCTTCCTGAAGGAGGAGGGGCTCTGCCTCGTGGCGACCGTCGCCTTCGGCATGGGCATCGACAAGCCGGACGTGCGCTACGTCGCCCATCTGGACCTGCCGTCGAGCATCGAGGCCTACTACCAGGAGACCGGCCGCGCCGGCCGAGACGGCCTGCCGTCCGACGCCTTCATGGTGTTCGGCATGGGCGACGTGGTCACCCGCCGCCGCATGATCGACGAGGGGAACGCCCCGGACGCGGTGAAGCGGATCGAGCGCGGCAAGCTCGACGCCCTGATCGCCGTTTGCGAGACCTGCGACTGCCGCCGGCAGGCCATCCTGCGCCATTTCGGCGAGACCTATCCGGCCCCGTGCATGAACTGCGACACCTGCCTGCAGCCGGTCGCCCAGTGGGACGGCACCGAGGCGGCCCAGAAGCTCCTGTCCGCCATCGTGCGCACCGGCCAGCGGTTCGGCGCGGGCCACGTGATCGACGTGCTCAGGGGCAAGCGGACCGACAAGGTGACGCAGCTGCGCCATGACGAGATCAGGACGTTCGGGGTCGGGGCGGACCTCGACGCCAAGGCCTGGCAGTCGGTGCTGCGGCAGCTCGTGTCGTCCGGCGTCGTCGGCGTCGATCACGACGCCTTCGGGGCGCTCGTCCTGTTGGAGCCCGCCCGCGCCATCCTGAAGGGGGAGGCCGCCGTCACGTTGAGGAAAGCCGCCGCGCCGGGGCCGCGCCGCAGGGCCGGCAAGGGCGCGCCGGCGCGACCGGAGGCGGTGGCGACGCCGGACCAGGACCTGTTCGACCGGCTGCGCGCCTGCCGGACGGCGCTCGCCCGCGAGCAGCAGGTGCCGTCCTACATCGTGTTCGGCGACGCGGCCCTCTGGGCCATGGTGGCCGCCAAGCCCCGCGACCTCGACGAGATGGCGGCGGTGAGCGGTGTCGGCGCCGAGAAGCTGCGCCGCTATGGCGAGACCTTCCTGGAGGTGGTCGGCCGCTGGCGGCTTGAGACCGGCGAGGACTGAGCGCCCGCCGGCGAAACCTCCGTCCCTCCCGGTCGTTGTCCCTTGCGAAGACGCGCGCCGCGCCGGCCGGGTGACCGGCCTCCGGCGCGCCAGCACGAGGACCTTCGACATGGCCGGACGCCAGACTCTCAGCCCCGACGAACAGAGCATCTACGCCAACGAGACCGAGCTCGACGCGTCCGACATCGCGCTCGTGGAGGAGATCGCCGAGGACAGCGGCCGCGACCCGGAGGACCGGGAGGAGGGCAGCCTGACCGACGACGACGCGCTCTACATGGACGTGAGCGCCCACCCGGCGAGCGAAACGACCGCCATCAGCGAAACCTCCGGCTACGAGGAGACCGAGGACGGCCTCAGCGACCTGGAGGAGACCATCCGCCAGCAGGCGGAGGACCGCGCCCTCGGCGACGACGAGGATTTCATCGCCTGACGGGCGAGCCACCCGGCCGGGCGCAACGAGGGCCGGCGGCCGTCACTCCGCCACGGCGGAACGCTCCGCGTCCGGGCGGTGCGGACGTCCCGCCGGCCGGCCGTTCGCGGCCCATTCGGCGAGCGCGTCGTCCCAAGAGGGGAATGCCGGCGCCGTGTAGCCAAACGTCGTCCCTGTGCCGAGGTCGGCGAAGGCCCGCATGGCCTGCCGGTGGGCGCCCGACGACAGATAAGCCAGCATGTGCTCTCGGGAGCGCCAGACGGTAAGCGTGTGGTGAACGCCGCCGATCCGGCGCGCCTCGGCGAACAGGATGCCGTCGGCCGACCGCGCCTGGGCCATCGAGCGGACCGCATGCCACACGAACCGCGGCATGGCGAAGGCGGAGCGCACTCGCATGCCGGTAATAGACACGTAGAGCATATCCTTCTCCCCGGGCCTCATTGAAACCACAGCCTGCCTGGCTGGTCGGTAGCCCTCGCACGGGTCCGCCGGAAGGTTGACAGCGTCAACCATCCATGATCTGGTTGACGCTGTCAACTCGCTCGTGAAGCCTCGCCGTGCTTCAGATGCGACAATCCGGAGAGAGTTCCGATGGCAGGGTCCGAACCGAGAGATTCGTCGTGGGCCGCCCGCTTCGGCGCCTATGCGCTCGTCACCGGCGCCAGCGACGGCATCGGCCGCGCGCTCGCCGTCGACCTTGCCGGGCGCGGGCAGAACCTGGTGCTGGTGGCCCGGCGCGGCCCGGTGCTGGACGCCCTGGCGGCGGACCTTCGCGGAACGCGGGGGATCGACGTCCGGGTGCTGGCCCTCGACCTCGCGGCGCCGGACGCGATCTGGACGCTGGCAGCCGCCACGGAGACCCTCGACATCGGCCTCCTGGTGACGGCGGCGGGCTACGGCCGGTCCGGCCCGTTCCTGTCGGCGGATCGCGACGGCGAGACCGACATGCTGGCGGTGAACTGCCGCGCGGTGCTGGAGTGCACCCACGTGTTCGCCGGCCGGATGGCCGCCCGGGGGCGGGGCGGCATCGTGCTCCTCAGCTCCCTGGTCGCCTTCCAGGGCGTGCCCCACGCGGCCACCTACGCGGCGAGCAAAGCCTGGGTCCAGGCGTTCGCGGAAGGCATCGCGCCCGAACTCGCCGGGCGCGGCGTCAGCGTCCTCGCGGCGGCGCCCGGCCCGGTCCGCACCGGCTTCGGCGCCCGCGCCGGCATGACGATGGCGGCCGCCGACAGCCCGGACGCGGTGGCGCGCGCGATCCTGGCGGCCCTCGGCCGGCGTCGCACCGTGCGCCCGGGCCGGCTGTCCAAAGTCCTCGGCTGGGGTCTCGCCACGTTGCCCCGCCCGCTCCGGTCCACCATCATGGGGCGAATCATGAAAGGCATGACGGCCGAAGCCGATGGCGAGCAGACAGACCGAGACGCGACCCGAGAGGCCGCCTGACCTCCGGGAGGCCTGCGTCGCCGAGGCCCTCGCCATCATCGCCGAGGAGGGGGTGGAGAAGCTCAGCCTCAGGGAGGTCTCCCGGCGGCTCGGCGTCTCCCACCAGGCGCCCTACAAGCATTTCGAGAGCCGCGACCACATCCTCGCCGAGGTGATCGCCCGCGCCTACGACGACTTCGCCCGGCACCTGGAGGCCCGCCCGCCGGCGACGGAGCCGTTCGCCGACCTGGAGGCCATGGGCCGGGCCTACATGGACTATGCGGTCCGCCACCCGCTCCACTACCGGCTCATGTTCGGCACGCCGCTGCCGGACCCGTCACGCCATCCGGCCATGATGGAGAAGGCGCGCCACGCCTTCGATCTTCTCCGCGACCGGCTCGCCAGCATGGATCTGCGGCCGGTCCACGACGGAACCGCGCCCCCGTTCGACGACGCCCTGTTCATCTGGTCTTGCCTCCACGGCCTCGCCGGCATCCTGCAGTCCGACGCCCTTTGCGGCCTCGACCCGGCCGCGCCGGATCCGGCGCGCGTCATCGGCCACGTCATGGCACGGCTCGGGCTGGCGCTCCGGCCGGAGCGGTGAGCGGCCGCCCGGTGCGCGCGATTTCGTCCGGAACATAACCGGTCATACCCCGTTCCGGCCGCAGGGGCCGTTCCCATCGCAAAGCATGATGCGACGCGGCGCGCCGCCCCGACGAGCGTTTCCAAACCCTTCAGGGAGGCAGCCCATGGCCGGCACACGGCTGAGCAAGGGACCGGTGGTTCTCGGCGTCGTCGTCGCCCTCACGGGCCTCGCGCTTCTCGGCGGAGGCGGCTGGCTGATCGCCCTCGGGGGATCCTGGTACTACGCCGCCGCCGGGCTCGGCCTTCTGGTCACGGCCGGCCTGCTTCTCACCCGGCGGGCGGCGGCCCTGCCGGTCTACGCCGGCGTCGTCCTCTGCACGCTCGTCTGGGCGCTCTGGGAGGTGGGGCTCGACTGGTGGCCGCTCGCCGCGCGGGGCGACGTGCCGGTCATCCTCGGCCTCCTCCTCTTGACGCCCTACGTCACGCGCGGGCTCGTGCGCGCCCGCACGTCGGAACACCGCATCGGCGAGATTCGCCCGCCGTCCGCCTTCAGGGGCTCGGGCCTCGTGCTCACCGCGTCGCTCGCCGTCTCCGTCCTCGTCGCCGGCGCCGCCCTCTTCACGGACCCGCACCGGATCGACGGGACCGTCCCGGACGCCCGGGCCGACGTGCCGGCGGACGCGCTCGGCGTGCCGCCCGGCGAATGGCACGCCTACGGGCGCACCGCGCACGGCCAGCGCTGGTCGCCCCTCGACCAGATCACGCCCGAGACCGTCTCGTCGCTCCAGGAGATCTGGCACTACCACACCGGCGACGTGCGCGGGCCCGACGATCCGCAGGAAACCACCTTCCAGGTCACGCCGCTGAAGATCGGGAACCGGCTCTACCTCTGCACGCCGCACCAGTCGGTGATCGCGCTCGACGCCGACACCGGCGAGGAGATCTGGCGCTTCGATCCGGAGATCCGCGGCGAGCTCGCGCTCCAGCATCTCACCTGCCGGGGGCTCTCCTATTACCCGGGCCGGCCCGAGGGCGCGCCGCCCGAGACGGCCGCCGCCCCGTCGGCGCCCGCTCCCGCCACGCCCGCAACGCCGCCGCCCACCGGAGCCGTCGCGCCCCCGGGCGGCCCGGTGCCGGCCTCCGCGGCCGCGCCGCTGACCGCCGAACTCGGCCTGCCGCAGGCCTCGGCGGCGCCGAACACGACCGCCCGGTGCCCGGCCAAGCTGTTCATGCCGACCGCGGACGGACGGCTGATCGCGCTCGATCCGCAGACGGGCGCCGTCTGCACCGACTTCGGCGACGGCGGCCAGATCAATCTCTGGATGAACATGCCGTTCAAGAAGCCCGGCGGCTACTATTCCACCTCGCCGGTGGTGGTGACGCGCGACCGCATCATCGTGGGCGGCACCGTGCTCGACAACGTGTCCACGTCGGAGCCCTCCGGCGTCATCCGGGCCTTCGACCTTGAGACCGGCGCGCTCCTCTGGAACTTCGACAGCGGCCGCCCGGACGTGACCCGACCGCTGCAGCCGGGCGAGACCTACACGCCGAATTCGCCGAACAGCTGGTCCATCATGAGCGTCGACGAGGCGCTCGGCATGGTCTACGTGCCGCTCGGCAACCAGCCGCCGGACCAGTGGGGCGGCAACCGCAGCCCGGAGGTGGAGCGCTTCTCCTCCTCGGTGGTCGCGCTCGACCTTGCCAGCGGCCAGGTGCGCTGGGTGTTCCAGACGGTCCACCACGACCTCTGGGACTATGACGTGCCGTCCCAGCCGACGCTGGTGGACCTGACGGTGAACGGCGAGACCGTGCCCGCCCTCGTGCAGCCGACCAAGCAGGGCGAGATCTACGTGCTCGACCGGCGGACCGGCGAACCGGTCCTGCCGGTCACCGAGACGCCCGCGCCGCAAGGCGCCGTGGAGGGCGACTTCACGGCCCCGACCCAGCCGGTCTCGGCCCTCTCCCTCGACCCGGAGCCGCTCTCCGGCGCCAGCATGTGGGGCGCGACCCTGTTCGACCAGCTGGCCTGCCGCATCCAGTTCCACCGCCACCGCTACGAGGGCCGCTACACGCCGCCGTCGCTGGAAGGCTCGATCGTCTATCCGGGCAACTTCGGCGTCTTCAACTGGGGCTCCATCGCGGTCGACCCGGAGCGGCAGATCGCCTTCATCACGCCCACCTACCTCGCCTTCACGTCGCAGCTGGTGCCCCGGCCGGACGACGAGAGCCTCGTCGTCCAGGGCGAGCAGCCGCAGGGCGCGCTGCCGGCGCTGAACGAGAACTTCGGCGCTCCCTACGCGGTGAAGATGGGACCGCTCCTGTCGCCGCTCGGCCTGCCGTGCCAGGCGCCGCCGTGGGGCTACGTGGCGGCGGCGGACCTCACCACCGGCGAGATCCTGTGGATGCACAAGAACGGCACCACCCGGGACGCCTCGCCCATCCCGCTGCCGCTTCCGATGGGCGTGCCCAACCTCGGCGGCCCGATCGTCACCGCCGGCGGCGTCGCCTTCCTGTCCGGCACGATCGACTATTATGTGCGCGGCTATGACGTGCGCACCGGCGAGGAGCTCTGGAAGAGCCGGCTGCCGGCGGGGGGCCAGGCGACGCCCATGACCTACACCGCGTCCGACGGCCGGCAGGTGCTGCTGGTGGTCGCCGGCGGCCACGGCTCCCTCGGCACCAAGGCCGGCGACAGCGTGATCGCCTACGCGCTGCCGAAGTAGGCGCGGCGCCGGCGGGCGCCGCCGCCCGCCCCGGTCAGTCCGCCGCGCGCGGCCGGGCCACGTCGTTGGTGCCGTCGGGGTCGGGCGCGAGGCCGTAGCTCATGCGCTTCATCTGGGCGATGACCCGCTCCATCTCGTCGTCCGGCAGCACCGGCGGCTCGCCGAGGGTGAGCGCCTGGACGTACATGCGCGACAGCGTCTCCACCTCGATGGCGAGCCAGAGGGCGCTCTCCAGCGTCTTGCCGAGCGAGATCTGGCCGTGCTGGCCGAGGAGGCACGCCATCCGGCCCTCCAGGGCTTTGATGGCGTTGTCGGACAGCGCCTGGGTGCCGAAGGTGGCGTATTCGGCGCAGCGGATGGTGGTGCCGCCGGCGATGCCGGTCATGTAGTGGAAGCTCGGGATCGTCCTGTGGTGGCAGGCGAGCGTGGTCGCGTACATCGAATGGCAGTGGAGCACCACGTCGATGTCCTGGCGGTTCTTCAGGATGTCGCGGTGGAAGCGCCATTCGGACGACGGCCGCCGGCCCACGTAGGTGCCGTCGAAGTCCATCTCGACCAGGTCGTCCGGCGTCATGACGTCGTAGGGCAGGGACGACGGCGTGATCAGGAAGCCGGTCGCCGTGCGGACGGACAGGTTGCCGGCGGTGCCCTGGTTGATGCCGCTGGAATTCATCCGGCGGCAGGTTTCCACCATCTCGCGGCGGAGCGCCGCCATGTCGGTGCTGGTCTCGGTCACGGGGACATCCTTCTTCACATCGGTTCGGGCGCCGGAGCGGCCGCGGACGCGCGCGCCGCGGCGCGCCAGCGGGCCGCGTAGGCGGCGAGGGCGGTTCTTGGAAGCGCCAGGGACTGCGGCGCGGCGAGGGAGAGCGGCGCCGGTTCGGTCCGGCTCTCGTGAGTGGCGAGGAGGGCGGCGCCGGCCGCCACGCCGTCGGTCTCCAGGGTGTAGACCACCTCCTGGTCCGGGCGCAGGCCGGCGAGGAGCGCCGCGAAGGCCGGGTCGCGCAGGGAGCTGCCGTCGAGCACCACCTGTCCCCGGCTGGCGAGGGCCGTCAGGCACTCGTCCGCCAGGAGGGCGGTGTAGAGCACGGCGAGCGCCCGCCGCTCCTCGGCGTCGAGCGGAGGCGGGCCGGCGATCCGGCCCCGGCCGGCGCTGCCCGGGAAAAGGCCGTCGTCCGTGTGGAAGGACGGCAGCGCCATCGTGCCCTGGTCGACGAGGCGCGCGATCGTCGCCGCCTCGGCCGGGCGGGGGGAAGGGTCCGGTCCGGCCACGTGGGAGAATTCCCGCCCGCCCATGGTGAGCGCGCCGCCGACGGGCCGGCCGTGGACGTCGCTGTTCAGGGTCATGCCAGGCGTCTCGGCGAGCCTCTCCAGCGGCGTCTCGCCGCTGAGGCCGACGATCCAGGTGCCGGTGGAGAGCACCGTGAAGCCGGATAGGCCGGCGGACTGGTAGCGGTAGAAGTTGGCGCTGGAATCGTGGATGCCGGCGAGCACCCGCAGGCCTTTCGGCAGGCCGTGCCGCGCGGCGAGCGCCGGGCGGATCCGTCCAACCTCCGCCCAGGCGGGCGCGACCGGCGGCAGCAGGCGCTCCCAGCCGCGGGCGCGCACGATCGGGGCGAAGCGCCGCTCCGGCACGTTCCAGAGATGCGACTGCGCGCCGAGGCAGGTGGCCTCCGACACGGCCTCGCCGGTCAGCCGCCAGGCCCAGTATTGCGGGATGCCGAGCGACCAGCGGGCCCTGGCGAACGCCTCCGGCTCGGCCATCTCCATCCAGAGCATCTGGCGGGCCTGGTGGGTCGCCGCCATCATGATGGCGCTGCCCCGGTCGAAGAAGGAGCCGGCGAGCGGCCCGTAGGCGGCGTCGACCGCCTCCGGCGGGGCCTGCTCGTAGTCTATCATCGGCAGCACGAGGCCGTCGCCCGCGTCCGGGTCGTCGCCGGTCAGCATGCCGCCGGAGCCGTGGCCGGCGGCGACGACCGTCGTGATCGGATGGCGGCGGCAGAGGGTGGCGAGGCTCTCGAACGCCCAGTCGCCGAGGCCGGCGAGGTCGTGGTGGCGCCAGGGCGGGCCGGGCCGGACGGCGTTCGGCACCGAGAAGGCCTCCACCACCCGGCCGGCGTCGGTGGCGGCGTTCAGCTTGACGTTGGTCTTCCCCACGTCGAGGACGGCGACGGTGGCCGGCGCGTCCCGGCTTTCATGCGCGGCCATGGCAACCTCCGAGGGCGGTGTCAGGTCTCGATCCGGTGGTCGGGCTCGGCGCTGCCGGCGAGCACCGCGAGGCCGTTCGGCAGGTCGTTGGTCTCCACCTTGCGGCGGATCTCCTCCGCCGGAAGGTTGAAGCCCTCCCAGCGCTCGGTCAGGCGGCGGCGCAGCGTGTCCTCGCCGGTCGCCACCAGGACGGTGACGTCGAAGATGGGCTTGATCCGGTCCCAGGGCGGCTGCCGCATCAGGAGATAGTTGCCCTCGGCCACGATGATGCCGGTCTCGCGCGGGATCAGCCGGCCGCCGGCGCGGGCGATCTCGATGGAGCGGTCGAACACCGGCACCGCCACGGTCGGGTCCTCGTTGGCCTTCAGGCGCTTCAGGAGATGGATGAGGCCGAGGACGTCGAAGGTCTCGATGGCGCCCTTGCGCGGCAGGAGGCCGAGCTCGGACAGCACCGCGTCGTCATAGTGGAAGCCGTCCATGGGGAGAACGGCCGCAAGGCCGGGCCGGTCCCGGTTCAGCCGCTCCACGAGGGCGTCCGCCAGGGTGGACTTGCCGGAGCCGGGCGGGCCGGCGATGCCGACCATCAGCCGCCGGCCGTCGTGGCGGGCGCGGAGAAGGTCGGCGAGGTGGGCGGCGGTCTCGTCGAGGGTGGGCATCGGGGTCACGTCATGATCGGGAAGCCGGACGGCATCGTCGCGGCCGAGGGCCGTTCCGCCCGGGTCCACCCGGCGGAACGGCAGGTGCGTCGTCCGGCCGACGGACGGCGGCCGGATCGAGCGGTCAGATCAGGCCGTACTGGCGGGCCTTGTTGCGCAGGAACGGCAGGCCGTTGCCCATCACCTCGGCCTCGTCCTTGGCGACCGGGCGCCACACGGCGAGGCCGTAGGCCACCTCCGGCGGCATGTTGATGAAGCTCTCCATGGCGAGGCCCCCCTTGAAGCCGATGGCGGCGAGCGTGGCGTAGATCTCGTCCCACGGCACGTTGCCGGCGCCCGGCGCGCCCCGGTCGCTCTCGGAAAGGTGGATGTAGCGCAGATGCTCGCGTGCATCGAGGATGCCGTTGGCGGCGCCCTTCTCCTCGATGTTCATGTGGTAGGTGTCGAGGTGCACGAACACGTTGTCCATGCCCACGCGCTCCACCATCGCCACAGCCTGCTTGCCGGTGTTGATCAGGTGGTTCTCGTAGCGGTTCACCGCCTCCACGCCGAGGAGGATGCCCTTGTCCTTGGCGTGCCTGGCGGCGGCCGTCAGGGCGCGGGCGATGTTGTCGTATTCGCCTTCCGTCGGCGGCACGCCGGTGCGCTCGCCGATGCCGCCGAAGATGACGCCCGACAGGGCCTCGCAGCCCATCTCGGCGGTCTTGTCGATGGCGACCTTCAGATACTCCACCGCCGCGTCGGGCCGCACCGACGCCCAGGCGCGCTCCGGCAGGCCGAGGGAGCAGATGGCCCGGAGGTTGTTCTTCTCCAGGAGCGCGCGGGTGTGCGCGGCGTCCACCGCCGGCGCGTTGAGGAGCGCGATCTCGATGAAATCCATCTTGTAGTGGACGGCCGCCGCGATCGCCTTCTCGGCGCCCGCCCGGTCCCAGTTCATGGTCCACATGCTCGTATGAACGCCGAAGCCTTGCATTGTCCTATCCTTTTCCAGGCTTGAAGGGTCCGATCCGCCCGGCGACCCAGCGCAGCACCATCACGGTGATGAGGAGGATGCCCCACACCGCCGTCGCCAGATGCTGGTTGGCGCCGACGAGGTTGAGGCCGGACGAAAGGAGCTGCAGCACGACGAGCGCGACGAACACCGGGATCACCCGGCCGAAGCCGCCGAACGGGTTCACGCCGCCGAGAAAGCAGGCGAGCACGGTGATGAGCAGGTAGGATTCGCCGTGGCCGACGCGCACCGAGTTGAACCGCGCCAGCATGATGATGCCCGCGATCGCGCACATGGCGCCGGAGAGCGTGTAGACGAGCACCAGCACCTTGCGGGTGTTCACGCCCGAATAGCGCGCCGCCTCGATGTTGGAGCCGATCATGAAGGTGTTGAAGCCGAGCTTGGTGCGCGTCAGCAGCACGTGCCAGGCGAGGACGCAGCCGATGAAGATGAGGAGCGGCACCGGCAGGCCGACGAGGGTGCCGTGGCCGATCGGCTGCACGTAGGACGGAAAGCCCGACACGTCGCCGCCGCGGGTGAGGAATTCGCCGAGGCCGCGCAGGAAGATCATCATCGACAGGGAGACGAGGATCGGGTGCGCCCGCGTGTAGGCGATGACGAGCCCCATGACGACGCCGGTGGACGCGCCGACCGCGATCGCCGCGAGGCACGCGAGGGCGAACACCGGCATCGGCGCCTCCAGGCCGCCGTTGGCGTGGAGGATCCAGGCGACCGTGAGGCCGGAGATGTTGGCCGTGAACGTGATGGCGAGATTGAGCCCGCCGGTCAGCACCGGCAGCAGCATGGCGAGGGTGAGGAGCCCGAGTTCCGGCAGCTGGAAGCCGACCGCCCCGAAGGTGGCGCGGCTGAGGAACTGCGGCGAGACGAGGCTGAACACCACCACGACGGCCACGAAGGCGAGGACCGGGCCGGCCATCTCCGGGCCGACGAGGGCTTTCAGGCGCGCCCCGAGGGTGGCGCGCGCGGGGGTGACGGCGGCGTTCATGACCGCGCTCCCTGGCTGCGGGCCGTGCCGAACAGGCGCTCGAGCCGGCTGTTGGAAAGGGCGATGGCGACGAGGATGATGGCGCCGACGATCATCTTGAAGGCGTAGGGCGACACGCCGAGGAGGTTGAGGCCGTTCTGGGTGATCGAGATCAGGAGCACGCCGAGCACGCAGCCGATCACCGTGCCCTTGCCGCCGCCGAGGCGGGCGCCGCCGAGCACCACGGCGGCGAGCACGTCGAGCTCCCGGCCGTAGAGGGCGTTCGGCACCACCTCCTGGGCATAGTGCGCCTGCACGAGGCCGCCGATGCCGGCCATCAGGCCGAGCCAGCCGAAGGCGATGTACTGCATGGCGCCGATGTCGATGCCGAAGCGGCGGGCGCCCTCCGGGTTGTCGCCGAAGGCGTAGAGCTGGCGGCCGATGGTGGTGCGGCCGATCAGGAAGGAGGTGGCGATCACGCAGACCACCATCACGAGCACCGGCAAGGTGATCTCGATCCAGGAGCCGTCGGCGGTCTGGTGCTCGAAGAGGATCACGCGGGTCGTCAGCCAGTCGGGCAGGTTGTAGATCGACACGCCCCTGGTGAAGAACATCAGGAGGCCGAAGTAGATGTTGAAGGTCGCGATGGTGGCGACGATCGAGATGATCTTGAAGGTGTGGATCAGGAAGGCGTTGAAGACGCCGAGCAGGATCCCGATCGAGGCGGCGATCAGGAAGCCGGAGATCCACTCGCCGCCGCCGATCGACCCGAGGATGACGGCGGTCACGTACTGGACCACCGAGGCGGCGACCGCGAAGGAGATGTCGATGCCGCCGGCGATCAGCACGACCAGCAGGCCCACCGCGAAGATGATGTTCACGGCGCTGATGTTGAGGAGGTCGAAGGCGTTGCCGAGGGTGAGGAAGCGCTCGGTGGAGAGCCCGAGCCCCAGCGACAGCACCACGATCACCGCGAGGAGGACGATCTCCGTCCCGTGGGAATGAAGCGCTTTAGGCATAGACGGCGGCCTCGATGTCGGCGAGCGCGGTTGCTCGCGGGTCGAACCAGTTCGCCATGCGGCCGTTCGCCATGTGGAGCACCCTGTCCGCGTTGAAATAGGCCTCCGGCACCTCGTCGGTGATGAGGATGATGGCGAGGCCCTCCGCCGCCAGCTTGGCGACGATGTCGAAGATGCCGGCCCGCGCCCCCACGTCGACGCCCACCGTGGGGCTGTCCAGGATGAGGAGCTTGGGGTTGGTGGCGAGCCACTTGGCGATGGCGACGCGCTGCTGGTTGCCGCCGGAGAGCGTCGAGATGGCGTCCTCCTGGCGGCCGATCTTCACAGCGAGCCGGCGGATCCAGTCGGCCACCAGGTCGCGCTTGCGCCGCTCCGACAGGAGGCCGCCGGTGAGGAGCCGGTCGTAGGAGGCCATCACCAGGTTGTCGGCGATCGACTGGGGCTGGATCAGCCCGAGCGACAGCCGGTCCTCCGACAGGTAGGCGATGCCGGCCCGGATCGCGTCGCGGTTGGAGGAGAAGCGCACCGGCCGGCCCTCCAGGCGGATCGACCCGGACGTCGGCCGGAGCATGCCGAAGAGCGCGAGGGCGAGCTCGGTGCGGCCCGCGCCGAGGAGGCCCGTGATGGCGAGCGTCTCGCCCTGGCGGACCGTGAAGGAAATGTCCTCGAAGAGGCCCGCGCGGGTGAGCCGGTCCACCTCCAGCACCACCGGCCGGCCTTCCATGGGGCGGGCCCGGACGGTCTGGTCGAACATCTTGCCGGTCATCAGCTCGGTGATGCGCGACTGGGTCATGCCCTCGGTCGGGTAGACGCCGACGAGCGCGCCGTCGCGCAGCACCGTCAGGCGGCTGGAGATCTCCAGCACCTCGGCGAGCCGGTGGCTGACGAACACCACGGCGACGCCGGAAGCGGAGAGAGTGCGGACGATGTCGAGGAGGCAGTCCGTCTCCGACTGGGTCAGCGAGGCGGTCGGCTCGTCCATGAAGACGATCCTGGCCTCGCCCACCAGGGCGCGGGCGATCGCCACGATCTGCCGCTGGGCGATCGGGAAGTCCTTCAACGGCCGGTCCACGTCGAGGGTTACGCCGAGGCGCTTCAGGGCGGCCGTGGCGGCCTCCCGCATGCGGCCGTAGTCGACGAGGCGCGGCCGACGACCGACCACCGTCTGGAAGGCGATGTTCTCCGCCACGGACATTTCGGGGAAGAGCGCGAGATCCTGCCAGATCACCTGGATGCCGGCCGCCTGCGCGGTCACCGGCGACATGTGCGTGTAGGTCTCGCCGCCATACTCGATCACGGCGCCGGGCTCCGGCCTGTAGACGCCGGTGATGACCTTGATCAGCGTGCTCTTGCCGGAGCCGTTCTCGCCGGCGAGGCAGTGGACCTCTCCGGGCAGCACCTCGAAGCTGACGTTCTTCAGGGCGCGGACGCCGCCGAAGGTCACGTTGATGTCGCGAAGGGACAAGAGCGGCCGTTGGGCCGCGCCCCGGTCGAGGGCTTCGGTCATGGCGAAAGGCTCGTCGATGGTGCGCGGGAACAAGGGGCACCGGGCCGGCCGTCTCCGGCCCGGTGCGTGTGTCGTGTCACGTCCTCAGAGGCCCATGGCGGCGAGGTCGGCCACCGTGTCCTTGTTGATCGGGACGATCTGGTCGACGATGATGTTGCGGGCCTCGAAGTCCGGCTCGATCTTGCCGAGGCCTTCGATCTCCTCGCCGGCCTTCAGCTCGCCGCCCTTGAGGAGACGGTCCGCCATGGTGACGAACACCTCGCCGGCCTGCTTGGGGTTCCACATGAAGCCGCCCGAGATGGCGTCGGAGGTCACCAGCTTCTGGCCCTGGCCGGGCGAGAAGGGGCCGAGCACGAACACCTCGCCCACCTTGCGGCGCTCTTCCACGGCGCGGCCGGCGCCGATCGGGCCCTGGCTGCCGAAGGCGAGGAAGCCCTTGAGGTTCGGGTTGGCGGACATCAGGTCGAGCGCGGTGGAGCGGCTCTTGTCCACGTCCTCGGCCACGCCGTAGCGGTCGCCGACGAGCTTCATGTCCGGATGGTTGGCCTTGATGTATTCGATCGCCGCGTCGGCCCAGGCGTTGTGCAGCGGCACCGTCAGCGAGCCGACGAACACGGCGTATTCGCCCTTGCCGCCCATCTTCTCGGCGAGCAGCTTGCCGTGGGCCTCGCCGAAGCCGGTGGCGGAGGCGAGCTCGAAGTTCCAGTCGGCGCCCTTCTGGCCGGGGCTCTCGTGGGTGATCACGATGATGCCGGCGTCGCGGGCCTTGGTGAGCACCGGCTCCAGCACCTTCGCGTCGTTCGGCACCACGCCGATCACCTTCACGCCCTGGGCGATAAGGTCCTCGATGGCGCGCACCTGGAGGGCCGGGTCGGCGCTGGTCGGGCCGACCATGAAGGCGTCGAGCCCGAGCTCCTGGCCGCGCTCCTTGATGCCGGCCTCCATGGCGTTGAACCACGGAATGCCGCCGATCTTCACGACGACGCCCACCTTCGCGGCGTCCTGCGCGAAGGCGGCGAACGAGGCGCCAAGCGACAACGATGCGGCCAGCGCCGCGACAAGCAGCTTCCTCATGTGTTGATCCTCCCAGATGGTCCCGTTCGGGATCCGTCGGCGCGCCCTGTGCGACAGGGCATCGATGCGAATCGTCCTCTCCCGCCGCTTCCTCGAGCGGCTCCGTCGACGGGTGCAGCGAACCATCGCAGTTCGCATTGCACAATCGATGGTGCAGCTACTATCCTGCAGGCCGCCGCTGTCGTCAAGGGTATCGCGGCGGTATGGAAGCGGCAGGAGGGGCCATGGACCGAACCGCCAAGAAGAAAGCGACGATCTACGATCTGTCGGTGCTGTCCGGCTGCTCGCCGTCCACCGTCAGCGCCGTCCTCAACGGCTCCTGGCGCCAGCGGCGTATCAAGGAGAGCACGGCCGAGCTGATCCAGGGGCTCGCCGCCAAGCACCAGTACACCGCCAACCTGCAGGCCCGCGGCCTCCGGCGCTCCCGCTCCGGCCTCGTCGGCCTGCTGCTGCCGGTCCACGACACCCGCTACTTCTCGTCCATGGCGCAGACCTTCGAAGCCTGCGTGCGCAGCCGTGGCCAGTGCCCGGTCGTGGTCAGCGCCTGCCGCGACCCGCAGGAGGAGCGGCAGATCGTCGAGACCCTGATCTCCTATTCGATCGAGGCGCTGATCGTCGCCGGCGCCACCGATCCGGACGGGGTCCACGCGGTCTGCGAGGCGGCGGGCCTCAGGCATGTCAACATCGACCTGCCGGGCACCAAAGCCGCCTCGGTGATAAGCGACAACTACGCCGGCGCGCGCCTCCTGACCGAGGCGATCGTCCGCCGCTGCGGCGCCGACCGGCCGCTCGACGCGACCGACCTCCACCTGTTCGGCGGGCGCGACGACCACGCGAGCCGTGAGCGCATCCGCGGCTTCCGCGACGCCAAGCGGGACGTCCTCGGCGCCGACCCGGACGGCTGCATCACCCCCACCGGCTATTCGCCGACCACCAGCCGCCTCGCCTTCGAGGACTATTTCGAGCGGAACGGGCGGCTGCCGCGCGGCCTGTTCGTGAACTCGTCCATCAACCTGGAGGGCCTGATCCGTTTCATGGCCCACCACCCGAACGACACGTTCACCGACCTGGTGGTCGGCTGCTACGACTACGACCCGTTCGGATCCTTCCTGCCCTTCCCGGTCATCATGATCCGCCAGGACGTGGAGACCATGATCGCCCGGGCCTTCGCGCTCCTGGACGAGGGGCGGCCGGCGGCCCGGATCCATCTGGTGACGCCCGAACTGGTGCCGCCGCGCACGGCGCTCCGCGGCCCGCTCGACGCCCTGAAGGACGAAGCGCCGGCCTGAGCGCGCCCGGCGCGTCCGCTCCTCGGTTCCCTTCCGCCGTCCCCGGCCTCGCCGTCCTCGGCCGACACCCGAGTGGAATGCGAACCGCTTGCATATGTCAGCCCGTTGACGGAGGCTGCGGAAGGTGCGACGGTCCGCCTGTCGGACGTCTTACAACGTGGCCCGTTCCGCCCTGAAGGGCGCGGCGAGGCCCACCGCCACGGGGAACGGCAATGTCCGTTCCCGAAAGAGCGACGTCCGGGACAACCGGAGGGAGACTACAATGATCGGGTTCAGGAGTTCCGCCATCGCTGCCCTGGCGCTGGCCGCCGGCCTCGTGTCGGCCGAGGCTGGAGAGACGCTCGACCGCGTCACCAAGGCGGGGTCGATGACGGTCGCCACCAACAGCGGGTGGCCTCCCCAGAGCTATCTCGACGAGAACAACGAGATGGTCGGCTTCGACATCGACGTCGCCAAGGAGATCGCCAAGCGGCTCGGCGTGTCGGTGACGTTCGAGACGCCCGAGTGGGCGGTGCTGACCGGCGGCCGCTGGCACGGCCGCTTCGACCTCGCGGTCGGCTCGGTCACGCCCACCAAGGCGCGCGCCCAGGTGATCGACTTCCCGGCCGTCTACTATTCCAGCCCCTACGTCTTCGTGGTCCACAAGGACAGCAAGGCGACGAGCCGCGAGGACCTCAACGGCAAGGTGATCGGCGTCGAGACCGGCACCACGTCGGAGGACTACATCCGCCGCCAGCTCGCCATCGACGCGCCGGACGTGCCGCCGGTGGAATACACCCTGGAGCCGGGCGACATCCGCACCTACGCGGACAGCATGCTGCCGTTCGACGACCTGCGCCTCGGCGACGGCGTGCGCGTGGACGCGGTGATCGCCCCCGAGCAGACCGCGCTCGGCGCCATCAAGAACGGCTATCCGCTGAAGGTGATCGAGGGCGACTACGCTTTCCGCGAGCCGCTGGTGGTCGTCACCGACAAGGGCGACGCGGAGTGGAACGCCAAGATCAAGGAGATCGTGGAGGCCATGAAGGCCGACGGCACGCTCTCCGCGCTCACCACCAAGTGGTACGGCAAGGACTACAGCCCGAGCTGACGGCACGGGGACCGAGAGACGCCGCCGGCGCGGGGCCCGACGGGTCCGGCGCCGGCCGGCTCGCCGCGCCCCCGCCGGGGGCTTCCAGTCCGACCGGGACCGTCATGACCTATATCGACACCTATTACGCGCGCACTGTCGCCGACGAGCGCCGCCGCGCGCCCCTGTCCGGCGCCGAGACCGCTGACGTCTGCATCGTCGGCGGCGGCCTCGCCGGCCTCACCGCCGCGCTCACGCTCGCCCGGGCCGGCCGGTCCGTGGTCGTTCTCGAGGCGCGGCGCGTCGGCTGGGGCGCCTCCGGGCGCAACGGCGGCTTCGTCAGCCCCGGCTACTCCACCGGCCTCGACGCCATCGCCCGGCGCGTCGGCCCGGACCACGCGGCGGACCTCCACCGCCTTTCCGTCGAAGGCATGCGCTTCGTCCGGCGCACCATCGACGAGCTCGGCGTCGCCGATGCCCGGCCTGTGCACGGCATCATGAGCACGCTGCGCTACGACGGCGCCGACGAGCTGAAGGCCCACCGGGACCGGATGGAGCGGCAGTTCGGCTATGCGCTCACCTACATGGACCGGGACGCCGTCCAGGCGGTCCTGAAGTCGCCGCGCTACTTCCAGGCGCTGCGCGACCCCACCGGCTTCCACTTCCACCCCCTCAACTACGCCCGCGCCCTGGCGGCGGAGATCGAGCGCCTCGGCGGCCGCATCTTCGAGGCGAGCGAGGCGGTCTCGGCCGAGCTCGACGGGCCGGCCAGGCGGATCGTCACCGCGGCCGGCTCGGTGAGCGCGCGCGACGTGCTCTTCGCCGGCGGCGGCTACACCGACCGGCTGGTGCCGTCGCTGCGCAAGGCCATGCTGCCGATCGCCACCTACGTGCTCGTCACGGAGCGTGCGCCGGACCTGATCCGCACCGCCATCGCCACCACCGACGCCATCGGGGACAACCGCCGGGCGGGCGACTACTACCGCCTCGTCGACGGCGGCGAGCGCATCCTGTGGGGCGGCAAGATCACCACCCGCACCGCCGAGCCGCGCGATCTCGCCGAACGGCTCCGCCGCACCATGGTGTCCACCTACCCGCAGCTGGCCCCGCTGAAGGTGGAGGTCGCCTGGTCGGGCCTCATGTCCTACGCCCGCCACCTGATGCCCCAGATCGGCCGGCTGAAGCCGGGCGTCTGGTACGCCACCGCCTTCGGCGGCCACGGCATGAACACCACCACCATCGGCGGCATCACGGTGGCCGAGGCGATCGCCGGCACCAGCGACCGGGTGCGCCTGTTCGCGCCGTTCGCGCTCGACTGGACCGGCGGGCCGTTCGGCATGGCGGCCGTGCAGCTCACCTACTGGCGCCTCCAGGCCCAGGACTGGTGGCGCGAACGCGGCGCGGCCGCTTGAGGAGGGCGAACCCATGATCGCAGCACTGCGCGCCAACCCGCACCTTCGCGGTGCCCCCGCCATCGCGGCGGCGAGCTTCCTCGCCTTGGCGGCCCTCTTCTACGCCGCCGGCGCCGGCAGCGACTGGGTGGAGGCCATGGTCCCGTCCCTCGCCGGCCTCCAGGAGGCCGCGCCCAAGCTTTCCAGCCTGGCGGTCTCGGCCTTCTACGCCCTGCTGCTGGTCGCCAACGGCATCGTCATCACGAAGCTGACCCGCTCCGTTCAGATCCAGGTGATCTGGGTCGAGCTCGCCGTCCTGCTACTCCTGTTCTTCTGGTCGTTCGACCTCAGCCTGCCCTTCATCGCCCGCAAGATCGGCTTCCTGATCACCCAGGGCGTGGCGATGACGCTCTACATCTCGGCGGTCTCCATCCTGATCGCCTCGGTGCTCGCCATGGCGGGAGCGGTGGCCAAGCTGTCGGAGAGCGGCATCGCCTACGGGCTCGCGAGCTTCTACACTTCGCTCTTCCGCGGCCTGCCGCTCCTGATGCAGATCTACATCATCTATCTCGGCCTGCCGCAGCTCGGCTACATCGTCGGGCCGGTGCCGGCCGGCATCGCGGCCCTGTCGCTCTGCTACGGCGCCTACATGACGGAAATCTTCCGCGCCGGCATCGAGAGCATCCCGAAGGGCCAGTGGGAGGCCGCCACCGCCCTCGGCCTCAGCCGGGCGCGCACCTTCCGGCTCGTCATCATCCCGCAGGCCATGCGGCTGGTGATCCCGCCCACCGGCAACCAGTTCATCGCCATGCTGAAGGACTCCTCGCTGGTGTCCGTGGTCGGCGTCTGGGAACTCATGTACCTGGCCCGCACCCAGGGCCAGACCGAATTCCGCCATGTGGAGATGCTGATCACCGCCTCGATGATCTACTGGATCCTGTCCATGGGCCTGGAATACGTGCAGGCGCGGATCGAGAAGCACTTCTCCCGCTCGCTGAAGCGCTGAACGGTCGGTCTGCGCACGACGAATGGCCCGGCGCCTCGCGAAGAGACGCCGGGTCTTCATCCGTTCGGCGGCCGGTCACTTCCGGACGAAGGAGAACGAGAAGGCGTCGCCGCGGTGGTAGTCGAGGGCGTAGATCACCGGCTCGCCGTCCGCCGAGAAGCAGGTCTCTGTGATGAGGAGCGCGGGGCCGAAGTCGCGCAGGTCGTTGCGCGCCGCCACGTCCTCCGGCAGCAGCACGGCGGAGGCGTGGGCGGTGGACATCACCGGCCGGGCGCCCCGGCTTCCCATCAGCTCCACGAGCGACCCGCTCCAGTCCGTGTCGTAGAGCCGGCCCGGCACCAGGGACCGGCGCACGAAGTCCACGCAGTAGAGGATGGCGACGTCGCGGTTCAGCCGCAGGCGCTCCAGCCGAACCAGCGGCTCGCCCACGGGGCAGCGCAGGGCTTCGGCCACCTCCTCGTCCGCCGGCACCTCGGCGGTGGAGAGCACGCGCGTGCTCGGCTCGTAGCCGTAGCGCCGCACCATCTGGGTGACGCTCTCGAACACGGTGATCGGCCGCTCCACCCGCACGGTGGCGCCGGCCGTGATGAAGCGGCCCTTGCCGCGCTCCACCCGGATGACGGCGTCCTGCTCCAGGAGCTTCAGCGCCTCGCGGAGCGCCGGCCGCGACACGCCGAAGGTCTCGGTCAGCGTCTGCTCGGTCGGCAGCTGGTCGCCCGGTTTCAGCTGCTCGTCGCTGATGAGCGCGATGATGTCATCCCGCAGCTGCTCGACCAGCGTCCGCGTGTCTCTCTGCGCCCGCGCCATCAGCCCCACCAAGCTTCGAGGTTGTCAGACAGGTGTCCTCACCGGACGAAACGTGGTTTCGGCCATCCGGTCAAGGGAAACGGCGTCGCTCCCGGCCGGATGGTCCGTCAGAACGGCTCCTGCACCTGCGGGAAGCCGCCGAAGTGGGTGCAGGTGCCGGCCGCCGCGTCCCGTCCGGCCTCCAGGCAGGCCTGCAGCGGCAGCCCGTCCACGTGCGCCGCCAGGAAGCCGGCCACGAACGTGTCGCCCGCCCCGGTGGTGTCCACCACCTCGACGGGCTTGATGCCGGTCGCGGCCCGCGTCCGGCCGTCGCTCGCTAGGCTGCCGTCGGCCCCGCGCGTCACCACGGCGATGCGCGCGCCCTCGCCGAGCGCCGCACGGATCAGCGCCTCGGCCCGGTCCGCATCCTCGCCGGCGCTGTCGAACGCGACCGCGAGCCCGTCCGCGCCCTTGTTGACCGCGAGGTCCTGGGAGACCGACGTGCCGGCCGCCGCGAGCGTCCGCCGGAGCGCGCCGCCGTCGTCGAACCAGCCGATGTGCACGTGCCGCGCCGCCTCGAGGAGGGCCACCTGCGCGTTCGTCGGCCGGTAGCCGCGGCAGACGCCGAACTCCTCGAAGCCGATGATGCGGTCGCCGTCCGGCGTCTGGCCGATCTCCGTATAGGCGGTCACGCCGTCGAGCACGCGCACGTGGTCCACGATGACGCCGTTCTCGGCGAGCACCCGAACGGTGCGCCGGCCCGCCGCGTCGTCGCCGACCGCGCCGAAATAGGCGACCCGCCGCCCCAGGCGGGCGAGCTGAACCGCCACGTTGAGCGCATTGCCGCCGATCGCCGACAGGCCGGTGGCGAGATAGCGGTCGACGCAGTTGTCGCCGACGGTGGCGAAATCGAAGCCGGACGTCTCGTGTGCCATCGCGTGTGGTGATCCCTTGCGGCCGCCGGGCCCGTGCGCCCGCACGGCACGAACCGCATCCAGAAGGCCGAAATGCATGAGACGGCCGGGGCGTTCGGCCCCGGCCGTCCGGTTTTCCGTCTGCCGCCGATCAGTAGGCGACGCGCTTGTAGTAGCGGCGCGTGGTCAGCGGATGGTTGCGCTTGGCCTCCAGGTGAGCGCTGACGCGCTCGAGGATGGTGGCGAGGAGGACCGGCGAGACCATCGCGCGCACGTCCTTGGAGATGCCCGGCAGGGCGAACTCGGCGGTGTCGAACACCGAGAGCTTGTCGGTGTAGTTCTGCGCGAAATTCTGCACCCGGTCGACCAGCGGCCGGAACGCGTCCTCGCCCTTGAACAGGATGACGCTGACGTCCTTCTGCACCAGTTCCAGGGTGCCGTGGAAGAAGTCCGAGGCGTGCACCGGGCGGGTGCGGATCCACTGCATCTCTTCCAGGATGCACATGCCGTAGTAGAAGGCCTCCGGCCAGGTGGAGCCGGCGCCGGTGATGATGTGATAGGGCTCCGCCTTGATCTGTTCGGCGAAGCGCTCGGCGCGCTCCTCGAAGCTGCGCTTCACCTCGATCAGCAGCTTCGGCAGCAGCGCGAACTCGCCCGCGACCCGCTCGAAGCCGGCGAACTCGCCCCGGTGCTTCAGGATCGACAGCACGATCAGCATGGACTGGAGGTAGAACGACTCGCAGGACGTGTCGTCCTCGGCGAAGTTCACGAAGCCGTAGTCCGCCCCTTGGGCGAGCGGCGTGCCGGCATGGCCGGTGAGCGAGATCACGGTCGCGCCCTTCGCCTTCACGAAGGCGAGCGTCTCCACGCTCTCCTTGGTGGTGCCGGAGAGCGACGGGATGACGACGATCGACTTCGGCCCGAGGCTCGGCGAGCCGGCCACGATCAGTTCGGCCGAGAGGTCGGTGAAGACCGGGAAGGTGGAGTTCAGCCGCAGGTGCTGGGCGGCCGGCTGCATCAGGATGGCGGCGCCGCCAGTGCCGAGCAGGAACAGGTTCTCGGCGCCCTTCTCGATGCAGGCGCCGATCGCCTGGTCGATGCGGTCCGAGAGGCCGACCGCGCCGGACTGGATGCGGAGGAAGCGGTCTTCGTCGAAATTGAACATGATCGTGTCTCTTCGTGCCTTGCGGGTCGGCCGCGCCTCGGCGGCCCGATGTCCGTCCCGCGGCGAGGCTTCCATCGGCGCCGCCGCGGGGAGTTCGGAAGGGAGCCCGCCGCGCGCCGGTTCGTATCGGGCGCGCGCGGCAGGGGAGGGGGCGTCGGTCAGATGCAGTTGCCGACGTAGAGGTACTTCTGGATCTCCGGGGTCTCGAGCGTCTCGCGGGTCGCCGTCACGGTGCCGGTGCCGATCGGGGTCTCCACCGGCTCGCCCTTGATGGCCGCCACCGCCTGCTTCAGGCCGAGGTAGCCCATCTCGTAGGGCTGCTGGATGACGAGGGCGTCGAGGAGGTTGTCCTTCAGCGCCTGGATCTCGGCGTCGTCCGCGTCCACCGCAACGGCCACCACGTCGTCCGCCACGCCGGTCGCCCGGATCCCGCCGGCGATGCCGATGGCCGGGTTGTTCGACTGGGCCACCACGCCGATCAGGTCCGGGTTGGCGCTCATCAGCGACGCGAAGGCCGACTGGGCGGCCGGGATGTCCTCGCTGGCGAACTGGTTGCCGATGTAGGTGAGGTTCGGGAACTTCTTGATCTCGTCCTCGAAGCCGGCGATCCGCGCGTCCACGGTGGAGATGCCCGGGATGCTGTTGATCTGGGCCACCTTGCCGGACTTGCCCTCCAGGAGCTTGGCGAGCGCCCGGGCGGTCTCGCGGCCGACCGCCTCGTTGTCGGTGCCGACCACGGCGGAGAGGAGCGACGGATCGTCGATGGTGGTGTCCACCGCGACGATCTTCGCGCCCGTGGAGGCGGCCTCGCGGATGGGCGCCACCAGGGAGGTGGTATTGGTCGGGTCGAGCACCACCGCCGCCGGGGCGCTCGCCATCACCGAGTTGAGGAGCGGGATCTGGTCGGCCGGGTTGTACTGGGGCGCGGCCTGGATGTTCACCGTCACCTTAAGTTCCTCGGCGGCGGCGCGGGCGCCGCAGGCGATGGCCTCGTGGAAGCCGCTGTTGCGCTGGCCGAGCACGAGCGCGATGGTCGGCTCCTCGGCCGTGGCCGGGGCCGCGAAGGCGGCGCCGAGAAGGGCCGTGCCGAGGAGGAGGGTCGTCGTCTTCATGAAATCACCTCTGGTTTGACGTCTTCTTGGGATCAGTCTTCTTCCAGTCACCGCGACCCTGATTTCCGGCGCATCTGGTCGAGCAGAATGGCGATCAGGAGCACGATTCCGACGGCGACCTCCTGCCAGAAGGAGGGCAGGCCGATGATGACGAGGCCGGCGGCGAGGACGACCGGGATGAACACCCCGGCGGTGGTGCCGAAGAGGGTGCCGGAGCCGCCGAACAGGCTGGTTCCGCCCAGCACCACGGCCGTGATGGCCTTCAGGTTGTCCGTGCCGTGGCCGGCGATGGTGGTGGAGGCGAAGCGCGACAGGGAGAAATAGCCCGCAAGGCCGGCGCAGACCGCCGAGATCACGTAGACCATCACCAGGTGCCGGTCGACCGAAAGGCCCGCCCGGCGCGCGCCCTGCTCGTTGGAGCCGATCGCATAGGTGTAGAGGCCGAACCGGGTGCGGTGGAGCACGACGCCGGCGACGATCGCGAACACGGCCGCGATGATCACCAGCACGGGCACGCCGTGGACGCGGCCGATGCCCACCTCGTCGATCAGCACCTTGGGCACACCCGTGAGGTCCACGCCGCCGGAGAGGAGGCGGGCGGCCCCCATGGCGATGCCCATGGTGGCGAGGGTCACGATCAGCGGGTTGAGCTTGGTGCGGGCGATGAAGAGGCCGTTGACGACGCCCCAGACCGCCGCGCTGCCGAGCGACACCGCGAGGCCCACGACCGGCGCGATCGCCGTGTCCGATCCCACCCAGCGCATGGCGAGGAGCGAGCAGACGCTGGAGAAGACCAGGATGGCGCCGACCGAGAGGTCGATGCCGCCGGTGATGATCACGTAGGTCATGCCGACCGCCAGGATGATCATCATCGAGGCTTCCACCGCGATGTTGCGCAGGTTGATCGGGCTGAGGAAGGCGGTGGGGTTCATGGCGATGAAGATCGCCACGATGATCACCAGCGAGCCGAAGATCATCAGTTCCGGCCGCGCCAGGATGCGGGCGCCGAGCCCCGGCGGCGGGCCGGACGGGCCGGCGGTCCCGGGGGCGCTGGTCTCGGGGGCGATGGGCGCCTTGGCGGCTGAAGTGGCTTCGGTCATCAGGCGGCTCCGGACAGTTCGAGCGTGCCGGTCATGGCGCCGACGAGTTCGTCGGACGTGACGCGCTTGGCGTCGAAGGTCGCGACCCGGCGGCCGTGGCGGAGCACCACGATGCGGTCGGAAACGGCGAGGACGTCCGGCATGGAATGGCTGATCAGCACGACGGAGACGCCGCTGTCGCGGACCCGGCGGATGAGGTCGAGCACGTTGCGGGTCTGGGCGACGCCGAGGGCGGCGGTCGGCTCGTCCATGAAGACGAGGCGCTTGGCCCACATCAGCGCGCGGGCGACGGCGACGCCCTGGCGCTGGCCGCCGGAGAAGTTGGCGACGGCCCCGCGCATGTCCGGGATGCGGACGCTCAGGGACCGGAACGCCTCCTCGCCCGCCTGCCGCATGGCCGCCCGGTCCAGGAAGCCGAGCCGGCCGAGAAGGCCCTTCGCCGGCAGTTCGCGGCCGAGGAAGAGGTTCTGGATCGGGTTGAGGTCGAGCGCCAGGGAGAGATCCTGGTAGACCGTCTCGATGCCGTGCCGGCGCGCCGCCACCGGGCTGTCGAACGTCACCGGCACGCCATCGACCCGGATCTCGCCGCCGTCCGGCTTCAGCGCGCCGGAGAGGATCTTCGTCAGCGTGGACTTGCCGGCGCCGTTGTCGCCGATGAGGGCCACCACCTCGCCCCTGTCCACGCTGATGTCCGCGCCCTGCAGGGAGCGCACGTGGCCGTAGCTCTTGGTGATGCCGCGGGCCTCCAGGATGGGCGCCGTCATGGGCGCGCTCCCGAGGCGCCGGCGCGGCGTGCGGTCCGCCGCGGACCGGACGGCCGGCCGTTGCCGGCCTCGGCCTGCGGGACGGTGGTCGATGCGATCAAGGTTCGTCTCCCTCTCGCGGTCTGTGGGTTCCCGGGACGGCCTTTGCGGCCGTCCGTCGGCCGTTGAACCAGCCGTTGTCAGACATCTGACAAGAAGCTCGGATCCCTGTCAAGCCCGCTTCGGCGGGCGCTTGAGGATAGCCGTCCGGACCCGCCGGACGGCCGTCGCGGTCAGTCCGCCACGCCGCACCAGCCCAGGATGGCGAGGGCCAGCACCTTGGCGCCGTTGACGAGGTCCTGGATCTCGATGTGCTCGTCCACCGCGTGGGCGAAGCGCAGGTTGCCGGGCCCGAACACGGTGGTCGGGATGCCCTTGGCTTCCAGGAAGGAGGCGTCGGTCACCGCGTTCAGCGACCAGGTCTCCCGTCGGCCGCGCGGGATCGGCCCGAGCACCGCGGCGCGGGCGTCCACCAGCGTGCGCACCAGCGGGTGGTCCTCGGCCGTGTCGGCGACGGGCCAGTTGCTCTTCCAGTCGAACATCGGCGGGTTTTCGCGCAGCCACGGATCGAGCGCCGCCGCATGTCCCACGTGCCGCTCGATCTCCGCCTTCACGGCGTCCGCCGTGTCGCCCGGCGGGTACCAGACCAGGTAGCCGACGGTCGCCTTGTCGGCCATGTAGCCGACGCTCGGCACGCCCGCGTCGCCGTGGAAGACGCCCGGCACCAGGGAGAAGAAGCCGGTCGGGAAGGCCGGGTGGCTCTTGGTCTGGCCCCATTCCTCTTCCAGCGTCTGCAGCGCCTGCACCACCAGGATGGCCTTCTCGACCGCGTTGACGCCGGCGCTCGCCCCTTCGCCGCCCGGCCGGATCGCCGCGCCGCGGTTGCCCGCGTGGGTCGCTCGGCCCCTCACGGTGATCTCCAGGTTGAAGTTGCCCGCCGACACCGGCGCCACCGACAGCGGGAAGGGCTGCGAGGACGGCTCCACCACGATCGCGGCGTCCGCCGTAAAGCCCGCCTCCAGCACCGCGGAGGTGCCGAGTTCGTGGCTCATGGTCTCCTCGCCGACCACCGCGTGCACCTGCACGTCGCCCTTCAGGCGGACGCCGGCGGCCCGGATCGCCTGGAGGGCGAGAACGACGGAGACCAGCCCGCCCTTCATGTCCGTGGAGCCGAGGCCGTAGAGCCTGCCGTCCTTCAGGGTCGGCTTCCACGGATCGCCGGAGATCCAGCGCTCCGGGGTGAACGGCGCCACCGTGTCCAGATGCCCGTTGAGGATGAGCGACCGGCCGCCGCCCGCGCCCTTGAGGACCGCCACCACGTTGGTGCGCTCCGGGTCCGGCGCCACCCGGTGGATCTCCGCCCCGAGCGCCGCCAGCCGCTCGCCGAGCAGGTCCGTGCACCGGGTCTCGCCGCCGATCACCGCCGCCCGGTCGATGCCCGGAAAGAGCGGGTTGATGCTGTTGATGGCGACGAGGTCGGACAGGAGCGCGATCGCCGCCTCCGCGTGGGCGTCCACCGCCGAGAGGACGGCGGACGGCGCGGCGGCGATCGGACGGGCGGGAGCGGCGGGCTCGGTCCCGTAGCGGACGGGGTCGATCGGGTGGGTTTGGCTCGGCATGGCGTCCTCACAACATATGACGTCAGACAACGTCCATCGATCCGTGCCTCGAGTCAACGCGGCGCTTGAGGTCGCGCCGGCACAAAAGATGCGCACCGCACGGGAGCCCCTCGGATCTGCCGGGTTGTCTGACAGAACTGCCATCGCTGACCTCCGTCGCCGCGCGGCCTAGAGTCTCCCGGGCCGGGCGACGGGCGCGGCGCGCATTGGAAGATGGAGGTTCGTCAGATGGAGTATCGCTTGCTCGGCCGGTCCGGCCTGAAGGTGTCGGTGCTCACCATGGGCACCATGACCATGGGCGGGAAGGGCCCGTTCGCCAAGGTCGGCAACGTGGGCGTGGACGAGGCGCGCCGCCAGATCGACCAGGTGCTCGACGCCGGCGTCAACCTCCTCGACACCGCCGACATCTACTCCACCGGCGCGTCGGAGGAGATCATCGGCGAGGTGCTCGGCGGCAAGCGCCCGAAGGGCGTGCTGATCGCCTCCAAGGCCCGCTTCCCGATGGGGGAGGGGCCGAACGACCGCGGCCTGTCGCGCCATCACCTCGTCCGCGCCTGCGAGGCCAGCCTGAAACGCCTGCGCACCGACGTGATCGATCTCTACCAGGTCCACGAGTGGGACGGCCAGACGCCGCTCGACGAGACCATGGAGGCGCTCGACACCCTCGTCCGCCAGGGCAAGATCCGCTACGTCGGCTGTTCCAACTATTCCGGCTGGCACGTCATGAAGGCGATGGAGATCGCCCGGCGGGACGGCCGCGTGCCGTTCGTGTCCCAGCAGATCCACTACACGCTCCAGGCCCGCGAGGCGGAGTACGAGCTCGTCCCCATCAGCCTCGACCAGGGACTCGGCATCCTGGTCTGGAGCCCGCTCGCCGGCGGCCTCCTGTCCGGCAAGCACCGCCGCGACCAGGAAGGGCCGGCCGGCACCCGCCAGCTCGCCGGCTGGACCGAGCCGCCGATCCGCGACGAGGCGCGGCTCTGGGACATCGTCGACGTGCTGGTGTCCATCGCCGACGGGCGCGGCGTCTCCGCCGCCCAGGTGGCGCTCGCCTGGCTGCTCGGGCGGCCAGGAGTGACGTCCCTCGTCATCGGCGGGCGCACCGAGCAGCAGTTCGCCGACAATCTGGCCGCCGCCGACCTGAAGCTCACCGAAGAGGAGCGCAAGCGGCTCGACGACGTCAGCCGGCCACCGCTCCTCTATCCCTACTGGCACCAGCGCAACACCGCCGCCGACCGGCTGGGCCCGGCGGATCTGGCGCTGCTGCGGCCCTTCCTGGACGATCCGGCCGGCTGACGGCCGCCCGCGCCGGGAACAACGGACGGGCGTGCGGTCTTTCCGGTTCGAACCGGAGACCGCACCCCATGTCCGACGACACCTTGACCGACGCGGAATGGACCACCCTGACCGCCATTGCGTCCGAGGCCGAGCTCGTCCACGACGGCGCGGTCCTCGACAGTCTCGTCCGGAGCGGCCTCGTCGAGCAGGTGGATGGGGAGTGGCGGGCGACGCCCGCCGGCCTCGCCGTCCTCCAGGCCCGCGTCTGAGCCGGAGCGGACCATGGCGAAGCCCGCGCTCACCGGCGGCTGCCTCTGCGGCCGGATCCGCTATCGGGCCGCGTCCTGGACCCACGCGGTCCATTGCCACTGCGGCATGTGCCGGCGGGTCTCCGGCGCGCTCTTCCTCACGTGGGTCTGCCTGAGGACGGAGGATCTCGCCTTCACGGCCGAACCGGCCGTCCACCGGTCGAGCGAGACCGTCACCCGCGCCTTCTGCCCCGCCTGCGGCTCCACCCTCGCGATGACCTACGAGGATGCCGGCGAGAGCGCCGTCTCCCTCGGCACCCTGGACGACCCGGACGCCGTGGACGCGGCGCGCAACATCTTCACCGACGACCGGCTCCGCGCCGCCAGGGGCTTTGACGCCACCCTGCCGGACGTGGCCGGCATGGAGGATCCCGGCGCGCAATCGTAAGCGCTCGTGAGCCCCCGAAGGGCCGATCGGCGACCGGCCCTTCGGGAATGCGCCGTCAGTGCGCCTTCGCCTTCAGCCGCGCCTTCCGCCGGCGCGACAGCATGTTGAGGAATTCCACCAGGGCCGAGAACGCCATGGCGCTGTAGATGTAGCCCTTCGGCACATGGAAGCCGAAGCCGTCGGCGATCAGCGTCATGCCGATCATCAGCAGGAAACCGAGGGCGAGCATCACGATCGTCGGATTCTTCTCGATGAAACGGGCCAGCGGATCGGCCGCCACCAGCATCACCGTCACCGCCACGACCACGGCGATCACCATCACGGGCAGGTGTTCGGTCATGCCGACGGCCGTGATGATGCTGTCCACCGAGAAGACGAGGTCGAGGAGCAGGATCTGGAAGATGGCGGCGCCATAGCTGATGCTGGCGACGCCCCCCACCGGCGCTTCGTCCTCGCCCGTCTCCGGGTCCACGTTGTGGTGGATCTCCCGTGTCGCCTTCCAGACCAGGAACAGGCCGCCGGCGATCAGGATCATGTCCTTCCACGAGAAATCGTGGTCGAAGGCGGTGAAGATCGGCTCCGTCAACTGCACGATGAATGCGATCGTGCTGAGAAGCCCCAGGCGCATGATGAGGGCGAGGCTGATGCCGATCCGCCGCGCCTTGGTCCTGTTCTCCGCCGGCAGCTTGTTGGTCAGGATGGAGATGAAGACGAGGTTGTCGATGCCGAGCACCACCTCCATGGCGATCAGCGTCGCGAGAGCCGCCCAGACCGTCGGGTCCGAGGCGAGTTCCATCCATCCGTCCATAGTCAATCCTTCGGCATGCGGGCTGTCGTCCCGTGCGGCCGACTCGCCGCTCGCGGGGAAATGACCCTGCCGGGCTCCAGGTTCCGCCGCAAGCGGGCCGAGGTCGCACGGGCCGCTCAAGTCCGACGCGACGACGATCAGCCGCGCGCGGCCTCGATCGCCTCCGGGATCAGGCCCTCGATCTCCTCGGCCCGGGCCGCGGGCGCCGGGTGGGTGGACAGGAAGGCAGGCAGGCCGGCTCCGCCCATGGCGTCCATCCGGCGCCACAGGGCCACGGCCTCGCGCGGGTCATAGCCGGCCCGCGCCATCATGAACACGCCAAGCCGGTCCGCCTCCCGCTCCTGCCGGCGCCCGTAGGGCCGCACGAACCCGAACTCCGCCCCCACGCCGAGCAGGCCGGCGATCTCCCGGGCGAAGGCCACGTCGTTGATCTCCAGCAGGAAGGCGATCAGCTGCAGCCCCCACTGGCGGGCCATCTCGGCGGTGATCCGCTCCGCCGGATGGGCCGCCACCACGTGCCCGATCTCGTGCCCCACCACGGCCGCGAGGCCGCCGCCGCCGCCGGACACCTCCAACATGCCCTCGAAGATTCCGATCTTGCGGCCCGGCAGCGCGAAGGCGTTCACCGTCGGCTCGGCGAACACCTGCACCTCCCAGCCGCGCGGATCCTCGCCGGTGGCCCTCAGGAGGCGGAGCGCCACCTCCTCGGCGGTCCGCTGGGCGGCGGCGCTGCGGGTCGGCGGCTTGGCGGCCTTCAGCCGCGCCCAGGTCTCGGCGCCGAGTTCGGCCACCGCCTCGTCCGACACCACCAGCGAGGCGACCTGTTCGCAGCCCGCCAGCATGGGCGAGGCCGCGCCGGCCGCGAGAAAGCCGAGCACGGCCCGGCGCGAGGGGCCGCGCGAAGCGAGGCACGGGGTCAGGGCGGAATGGGGACGGTTGCAGGCGCACATGGCGGGTCGAGGTCTCCGGCAAGGCTCGAGCGGAAGCCTTACAGATGGGGCATCGCGGCCGGTCGGTCCACCGTGCCGCACCGGGCGAATCGCCGGGGCGGCGTTCCGGTTCCGACGTCGGGTGGGGGCAGGGGAGGCGGCCCCAGGGTCCCCGCCGGAACCGGTCGCGGCCCGGCGCGGTTTCCGTCATGCTGCAGAGCAGCACGCCGATCCCGCCGCCCGTCCTGGACGGCGACCCAACCGGAGATCGATCATGCCGACGTCCAAGCCTCCCAAGATTCTGTTCGGATCCGAAGCCGGCGCGCCGCCGTCCGCCGGCGATGCCGAGGGCGCGGCCGGCGACGCCGCCGGCTCCGTGGTGACCCTCCTCAACCAGGCGTCCGCCGGCCCGAACCCAATGGCCGCGGGCCTCGGCGAAGCCGCCCACGCCGCGTCCGACGCCATGGGCGCGGCCGCGTCGGCCGCCCGGGACGCGGCAGGTCGGGCAGCCGATCAGGCCGCCGGCGACGCGGCGTCCTCGGACGCGTTCTCGTTCGGGCTGGACACCATGGCCGGCGCGCCGCGCGTCTTCGGCGAGGTGTCGCGCCTCTGGGGCGACTTCGCCCGGCGCCAAATGACCCGCACCATGGAAGGCTTCGCCGAGGCCGCGCGCTGCCGCACCCCCATGGACATGGTCGCGCTGCAGCAGCGCCTCGTCCAGGAGACCATGCGCGACTGCACGGAGCTCGGCCTCGACATGGCCACGGCGCCCATGCGCGGGCTGTCGTCCCCGTCCACCGTCTGCCGGCCCTGACCGGATCCCGGGCGGCCGCACCGGCCGCCGGCGCGCTCCGGAGGCCGCCCCGGTCGGGGCGGCCTTCCGGCCCGCCGCTCCGGCGGAAGGGTATCAGCCGAGCGGCAGGTAGGCGTCAACCAGCCGCACCAGTTCGGCCTGCCGCTTGACGCCGAGCTTCGCGTAGATGGCCTTGAGGGTCGTCCGCACGGTGTTCTCCGACACCCCCAGGCTGGCGGCGATCTCCGCCGGCGAGAGGCCCTGGCCGATCAGGCTCGCCATCCGGGCCTGGGCCGGCGTCAGCCCAAGGCCGCGCAGCGCCTGGTGCTGCCGGCCGTCGCCCGCAAGCTCCCCGTCCACGATCAGCAGCAGGACCGCGTGGGTCGCCTCCACGCCGGCGAGGTGGCGCTCCACCTGCCGCGGCCCCACCGGCACGCCCCGCACCATCAGGGGCAGCGGGCTCGCCTGCCGCTTCAGGAACAGCACGTCGCCGGTGCCGGCCCGGACCGCCGGATTGGCGATTCCGGCGATCATCGCCTCCAGGGCGCGCTGCTGGGCCGGCCCCTCCACCACGAGCCGCCCGCGCGCCAGCGAAAGGCCGCGCCCCGCCAGGGCGCGCGCCTGATCGTTCGACGACAGCACGCTGCCGTCCGGCCGCACCAGCGCCACCGCGCACCGGTATCGGTCGAAGGCCGCCACCAGCGTGTCGCGTTCCGCCCTGAGAGCCCGGATCTGCGCGCTCAAGGCGGCAGCCCGGCGCACGTGGGTGATGAGAAGGCCGAAGATCCGCTGCATGTCCGGCTCCAGCTCGAAACCGGGCGCGCTTTGCAGGGAGATGTTCACGAACGTATCGCTGAACGGCTTCGTCAGCACGCCCGCGATCGACCCGAGACCCTGTTTGGCGAGGAAGTCGTTGTAGAAGGCGCTGGTCCGGATCGTGTCTTCGGACAGGATCTGCCGGTCCACCCACACCCGTTCCTGAAGATTCACGCGCTGCGCATAGGAGACCAGCGGGTCCTCCTGCCACCAATACTGCGTGTAGGCGGTCGCGGCGTCCTGAAGATCCGGCGACACGAAGACGTCGGGTCGCCCGTTTCCGTACACGTGCATGACGGCGCCCGCGCCGTCGAAATACCGGCTGAAATTGTGCAGCGCCTGGATCCAGTGCCGCGGGTCGAGGGAGACAGTGTAGAAATCGTCTACGAGCGCAAGCAACTTCTCCTCGGAAAGCATTTCGCCCTCCAGAGCTTGAAAACATCAGGAAGGATAAAGGAAATTCGATCTGAAGTGAAGGTTCATCGCCGGTTTCAACCTTGCCGCACGATGGATCCGACGAGCGGCTCCCTCCGGCGGTGAACCGTCGGGCGACCACCGGTTGCCCTCACGCCGCCCGAAGCCGGCCAGGCCCTTTCCGGTCACTCCCTTTGCGCACCGGCCGTGACGCCGGCCACAGCCGCCCGCACGATCCGGGCGGTGGCCTCGTCCGCCGGAAAGATGTGCTCCACCCTCAGCGACGCGAGCCCGATGTCCTGGGGCGTCCCGAAGGTGGTGAACATGCTGAAGAAGGCGAGGTCGCCATGGGCCGTGGCGAACCGGGTCGTCAGCACGGGGGAGAGCGGTCGGCAGCCGCCGGGCGGGTCCGGGCGGCGCTGCCGGCCGAGCCGGGCTTTCAGGGCGCCCGCGAAGGCTTCCACCCTCGGGGTGAGCGCCGGGTGGGTGGCGGCCTCGTGCCTCAAGTGCGAGAGGAGCGCCGGCCCGACCTCGGCGAGGTTGGTCATGAACCGGATCGGTCCGTCGGGCCGGACGAGCGCGTCGACCATGTTCAGCCGCGCCCCCGCCGGCATGTCCGCCAGCCAGGGCATCAGCGTGGCGGCGAGCCACAGGCCGCCGCGGTTGGCGTGCACCACCGTCCAGTCCGCGTCGAGCACCAGCGCCGGCATGGGGTCGTGCGCCTCCAGAAGCTGCGTCAGCGCCGCCCGGGCATGGCCGAGCGCCGGATCGTCGGCGCCGCCGTCCCCGTAGGCGGGCGCGTATCCCGCCTGCAGCATGGCGGCGTTCCGTAAGGCGAGCGGCGTCTCCACCTCGTCGAGCCACGCCATCAACAGCGCCCGGCTCGGCCGGGATCGCCCGCTTTCCACGAAGCTCACGTGTCGTTGCGACACGCCGAGCCGGAGCGCCAGCTCCAACTGGCTGATCCGGCGCGCCTTGCGGGCCCGCTGCAGGGTGATCGGGAGCGTGTGGGTGGCGTCGTCCATGAGGCGAGCCTGCCGCAGCCGGCGCGGCCCCGCAATTACCTCCGAGGTAGTTGCCGCGACGGCGCGGCGGCGGAACCCTGCCGGACGTCCCGCCAGGGGACGCAAGCCCTCAGAAAGGTCCAAGCCATGGAACGCGCTCTTCTCCTCTCCGTCCTCGCCGTCTTTTCCGCGCTCAGCGCGGTGGCGCTCTGGCAGCACGGCTACTGGGGCATCTTCGAGCCCCTGTTCCGCTCGTCCGCCGGAGCCCAAGTGCTCGCCGACATCGTCATCGCCCTCGGGCTCGCGATCGTCTGGATGGTCCACGACGCGCGCGCGACCGGCCGCACCGTCTGGCCCTTCGTGGTCGTCACCCTGGCGGTCGGCTCGTTCGGCCCGCTCCTCTACCTCCTCACCCGGCCGCGGACGCCCGTGGCAGCGTGACCGCGCGGGCCGGTCCGGCGCGGCCTCGCCTCCGGCGCCCGGTCAGCTTGCCGCCGACACGCGGGAAGCGGCCGCGTTCGCCGCGCCGTCGGCCGGTCGCGACAGCATCGCGGCCAGGTCTTCCACCGGGCAGGGGCGGCCCGTGTGGAAGCCCTGCACCTCCTCGCACCGATCGGCCCGGAGCAGCATCAGCTGCTCCGGCGTCTCCACGCCTTCCGCCGTCACGCTCATGCCCAGCGCCCGGCCGAGTCCGACCACCGCCTGCACGATCGCCCGGGCGTCGCCGCTGCCCTTCAGGTCGGAGACGAACTGCCGGTCGATCTTGATGGCGTC
The DNA here is from genome assembly GCF_013839525.1 of Chthonobacter rhizosphaerae. GTDB lineage: Bacteria > Pseudomonadota > Alphaproteobacteria > Rhizobiales > Pleomorphomonadaceae > Chthonobacter > Chthonobacter rhizosphaerae. The sequence continues at coordinate 14,273 of NZ_JACDIS010000004.1, read as the reverse complement.
GAACGGGAAGGTGCGCAGGTAGCCGAGCGACGAATAGCCCGTGCCGAAGTCGTCCATGGAAAGCCGCACGCCGAGGTCCTTCAGGGCGTTCAGCGTGGCCGTGGCCCGATCGGCGTCCTCCAGGAGCACGCCCTCGGTGATCTCCAGCTCCAGCATGCCGGGCGGCAGCCCGGCGGACCGCAGCGCCTCCTTGACCATGTCGATCAGGCCTTCCGCCCGGAACTGGACCGGCGACACGTTCACCGACACGGCCACCGACAGCCGCGCCGCGGTCCGGCAGGCGGTCGTCAGCACCCACGCGCCGATCGGCACGATCAGGCCGGTCTCCTCGGCGAGACCGACGAAGCGGCTCGGCGGCACCAGGCCGTCCCGCGGGTGGTTCCACCGGATCAGCGCCTCGACGGACCGGACCTCCAGGGTCTGCGTGTCGAGCCGGGGCTGGTAGTGGAGCACGAACTCCCCGTTGCGCAGCGCCTGCCGCAGCTCCGCCTCCAGGGTGCGCCGCTCCAGGATCCGGTCGTTCATCTCGGCGGAGAAGAAGCGGAAGGTGCCGCGTCCGCCGTTCTTGGCCTCGTAGAGGGCAATGTCGGCCATGCGCAGCAGTTCGGAGGCGCCGCCCGCGTCGTCCGGCGCGAGCGCGACGCCCACCGACACGCCCACGTCCACCTCGCCCGCCTCCAGGCGGATCGGGGCGGCGACGGCGGCGATCAGCTCCGCGCAGGTGGTCTCCAACCCCGGCTGGCCGCGGGAGGGCAGCACGAGCACGAACTCGTCGCCGCCCACACGGGCGACCAGCCCCCCGCGCGCCGCCTGTTCCAGCCGCAGCGCCACCGTCCGCAGCACCTCGTCGCCGGCCGCGTGGCCGAGCGTGTCGTTGATGGGCTTGAACCGGTCGAGGTCCAGGAAGAACACGGCCGTCGGCTCGCCGGCGGCGAGCCGCGTCTCCAGGTGCGCCATCAGCTTCAGCCGGTTCGGCAGGCCGGTCGTGGCGTCGTGCAGCGCCTGGTGCTCGGCCATCCTGTGCGCCTGGTGCAGGTCCGCGCTCGCCCGCGTCACGGCCGCGGCCGCTGCGAGCCCGTGCCGCAGGAGGCCGAGCAGCGCCACCGTGAGGGCGATCGCCGCGACCGCGAGGCCTGGCAGCACGGCGCCGACCATCTCCCGGCCTGGCTGCTCCGGCCGCCAGGTGAGGGCGAGGCGCGTCGCGCCGTCCTTGGTCACCAGGGTCTCGGTCGGTCCGCCGCCGGCCTCCACGCCGGCCGGGCGCACGCCGAGCCCCGCCACATGGAGCTGCCGGCCCATGTCGGCGAGGTCCCCCGGCGTCAGCCGGTCCGCGAACACCAGCACCGTCGGCGGGCCGGGCACATAGGTCACCGACTGGTCGCCGCCGGTCGAGATCGCCGTCGCGACCACCAGAACCGGATCGCCGTCCACCACGCCGAGGCCGGTCGCCACCGGGCTCTCGTTCTCCGGTGCGGCGCGGGCCTCCGCCACCACGGCGGCGAGCCCGCCGCCGATCTCGCCGGAAAGGAGTCGGTCGGAGAGTTCACCCTCTTTCACGCCGTAGATCTCGCGGCCGTGCGGGCCGTAGAGGATCACGTAGTCGACCCCGTAGCTCGGGAACAGGGTCGGCCCCACGTTCTCCTGGATGTAGGCCCAGTCGAAGTCGAACGTCAGGTGAAGGTGCTGGTAGGCCGCGCCCCAGGCGGAATAGTCGGCGAGCGTCTTCTGCAGCTGCTCGTCGCGTTCGGCCAGCGCAGCGCGCGCGAGATCGGTGCCGCGCGACAGTTCGCGCCGGTCCTGCTCGCTGGCGATCCGCAGGAGGAGCGCCACCGCGAGGCAGAAGGAGACCGCCAGCACGCCGAGGACGGGCAGCAGGATACGGCGCTGAAGCTTGGGATTGAGGTCGGCTGGGCTGGTCGGCATCGGGTGTCACTCCACCCGGAATGCATGCCACATAAAACTTAAGAACCGCCTCCGTCCGCTGTCGGCGTCCCGTCCACACCCGCGGCGGACGCGCCATCCGGCTGAGGTGGCCGGCCCGGACACACGGCTCCGGCATCCCGCTCTGGATTGCGGCGTCGCGAAGCGGAACCATCGCGGGCCGCTCCGGTTCGACCTGCAGCGCCCCGGCCGGAAGGCCGGCGCGATCCGCCGCGGCCCGTTCCGGCCCGGTCTCGCCGGACCCGCGCACGTCCGCGGCCCGAGCATGCCGGCGCCGGCGCCCCGAGGGGCGTACCGCCTGCCCGGTTCGCCCGAAGAGACGGGCGGATCGCACATCCGGGACCGCCGCGACCCGGTGGAGGAGTTTCCAGCACGAAGGAGCCGATCCGATGCACGTCCAATCCATGATCAGCACCCACCCGCACGTGAAGGGCAACACCAACGACGCGCTCATCCGCTGCATCGAGGAATGCTACGACTGCGCCCAGACCTGCACCTCCTGCGCCGACGCCTGCCTCGGCGAGGACATGGTGAAGGACCTCACCCAGTGCATCCGCCTGAACCTCGACTGCGCCGACGTGTGCGCGGCGACGGGCGCGGTGGCTTCCCGCCGGACCGGTTCGAACGAGTCCGTCATCAAGATGATGATCGAGGCCTGCGCCGAGGCCTGCCGTCTCTGCGGCGAGGAATGCGCCCGTCACGCCCAGATGCACGAGCACTGCCGCATCTGCGCCGAGGCGTGCCGCCGCTGCGAGGAGGCCTGCCGCCAGGCGTCCGGCACGATCACGCCCCGCATGCAGTGACGATCGCCGCGACGCCGCGCCCGTAGCGGCGTCGCGCCGCGTTCGGTGGGTCGCCGCCTCGCCCGGCGTGGTGCCTGCGCCGCCGCCGGCGGGAACGGCGCGGCGGGGCCATGGCGGCCTTCAGCCCCTCTGGAGCGCCAGATGGCCGCCCAGCCCGACGAGGATGGTGCCGCCCGCCCTCTGGATCCACCGCTGCGCCCGGCTCGACCGCTTGAACCGGTCGAGCACGAGGCTGGCGAGCGCGACGGAGACGATGTCGGCCAGGGAGAACATCAGGTTGACGACGACGCCCAGGATGGTCAGCTGCAGCCACAGGGGAAAGGCGGCCGACGCGTCGACGAACTGGGGCAGGAAGGCCAGGAAGAAGATCGCCGTCTTCGGGTTCAGCACCTCGACCGTGACGCTCTCCGCAAAGGCGCGGCCCCCCGACTTCGGTCGCGCCGCGGGCAGGTCCGTCTCCGTGAAGGACCGCGTCCGGATGAGGGAGACGCCGAGCCAGACCAGGTAGGCGGCCCCCGCGAGCTTCACCGCCAGATAGAGCGTCGGAACGGCGTGGAAGAGCACCGACAGGCCCGCCGCGGCGGCCGCGATGTGCACGTAGCATCCCAGGTGGATGCCGAGGACCGCCATCAGACCGGAGCGGCGGCCGCCGGCCATCGTGCGGGCCGCCGCGTAGAGCATGGCGGGCCCGGGGACGAGGGCGAACAGCGCGGCGGTCAGGAGGAAGGTCAGCAGGATGTCGATGGACGGCATGGTCGCGGTCTTCCTCTTTCCCGCGCCGGCGCGGGCAACCCTGACCACCTTTTCTGATGGCCACCCCGGCCATGAGGCCGGCACGGAACGCCGCCTTAGGCCGGCAGGACGATCACCTTGGTGTCGACCGTCGTCCGGTCGTAGAGGTGGATCATGTCCTGCGTGAGGAGGCCGGTGCAGCCGCTCGTCAGGTTGGTGCCGATCGTTTCGGGGTAGCGGGAAGCGTAGATCGTATAGAGGGTGTAGACGCCGTCCTGATAGAGATAGAGCGTGCGGGCGCCGAGCGGGTTGTCCGGACCTCCCGGCATGCCGCCGGCATATTTGGCCGCCCGCGGCTCGCGCTGGATCATCTCCTTCGGCGGGGTCCAGGTCGGCCATTCCGCCTTGCGGCCCACATAGGCGTTCCCGCTCCACAGGAAGCCCTGACGGCCCACGTTGGCGCCGTAGCGGGTGGCCTTTCCGCCGCCTTCGATGCGATAGACGTAATAATTCGAGGGATCGATGATGATCGTGCCGGGCGGCTCGTCGCTGTCGTAGCGCACGGTCTGACGGAAGTATTTCGGATTGACCTTGCTGATGTCCATCGCCGGGATCGGGAACTTGTCGTCCGGCACCGGCCCGTAGAACGCCGCCGCCTCCCGGCGCAGCCTGGCGTCGGTCGACATGCAGCCGGAAAGCCCCAGCGCGCCCACACTGGCGGCGGATCCGATCAGAAAGGATCGGCGGGTGAGACGTTCAGCCTGAAGCCCCGGCAGACCCGCGTGGCCCCTCTCGTCGGCGTTGCCGCCCGCACCGTCCATGACCATGATCTGCAACAGTCCTCTTCATCGAGATCCACCCGGAACGGCTCCGGCGCGAACACGCCGAGCGTCCTCGCCGCGCCGACCTTGCCGTCACATGGCGCGAATGGCAAGTCACCGATGGCCACACGAAGCCCGACGGTCCTCACCCGCCGAATGCCGGCTTCGCGACGCGTCCGTGAACCCGCTTTCCGGTCTGGAGCGATGTCTTGGAGACCTGGCGATTCCGTCAACTCGTAGGGCGCGCTGGAGCATTCTCCGACCAAGTTGCACGACGTGATCGCCGGGAGAATGCTCCAGCTCATTGAATCTGGAGCGGCGACCTGACGATTCCGTCAGGTCGGAAAGCGCGCTAGATGAGGCCGTCTGGCGCAGTACTAATTTCTGTCCACGTTCGCTGACTGGGACCTGTCCCGGGAAAAATCGGGAAACGATCCCATTCATATGTATTACCCGACAGCCTATACATGAGAAGCCAAGTCGATCTGGGTTCGGAACGTCCCTAGCGTATCCGATGTCGGGAATCTGCGAGGCGAACTACAGAGAGCTCTGCCTGACAGGACTAAACCGGCGGCCATCTTCCCTCGGATGGCCGTCCCCCTGTCCTTTGAGCGGCGCGACCGCGAGCCGGGTTCTCCGGAACCAACAGGGCCCGAGGGATCCGGACGGGGGGTGCCAGAGTCGGGAAGCAACACGAGACGGGAGAGAAACCAATATGGCACGTCGAGCCCAATGACTGGCCGGCACCCTGTGCATCGCACTCGGACTGTCCGGTTTGAGCGGTACCGCCTATGCCAACGACGAGATCATCTCAAGGTCGAAGAACCCCAACCTCTGGGCAGCGCCTGGCAAGGACATGGCGATGACCCGCTATTCCGAGCTGGGCGACATCAACACGGACAACGTGGCCAAGCTGCAGTTGGCCTGGTCCCAGTCGACCGGCGCCCTGCGTGGTCACGAAGGTCAGCCGGTGGTCGTGGAGATCGACGGCAAGCCGATGATGTTCTTCTCGTCGGCCTGGCCGAACATCATCCAGGCCCTCGACCTGTCCGACCCGGACAATCCGAAGCAGGTCTGGAACTACGTCAAGAAGACCGATCGCGATGAATCCGCCGTGCCGCGCGCCTGCTGCGACGTCGTGCACCGCGGCGTCAACTACGCCGCCGGCAAGGTGGTCATCCACACGCTCGACGGCTTCATCATCGCGCTCGACGCCCGCACCGGCAAGGAGATCTGGGTCGTCAAGCACGCCTATCCGGAGAATGGCGAGACCCACACCGGACCGGCGCTGGTCGCCGAGAACCTGGTGATCGCCGGCTTCGGCGGCGACGAGTTCGCCGCCCGCGGCCGCATGGTCGCCTACGACCTGGAGACCGGCAAGGAAGTGTGGAAGTGCCACTCCACAGGCTCGGACGCCGACGTCTGCCTGACACCGGAGACCAACAAGGCCAACCCGCACTACGGCATCTCCGGCAAGGATCTCGGCCTCACCACCTATCCCGAGGGCGAGCACCTGATCGGCGGCGGCGCCCCCTGGGCCTGGTTCACCTACGATCCGGAGCTCAAGCTGGTCTATGCGGGAACCGGCAACCCCGGCCACTGGTCGCCGTCCTACCGTTGCGGCGCCGACACCCACGAGGAGTGCAACACCGGCGAGTGGGACAACAAGTGGTCGATGACCATCTTCGCCCGCAAGGTGGACACCGGCGAAGTCGTCTGGGCCTACCAGAAGACGCCGTTCGACCAGTGGGACTATGACGGCGTCAACGAGAAAATCCTGGTCGACATGGAAATCGACGGGACGATGCGCAAGGCGCTCGTCAACTTCGACCGCAACGGCTTCGCCTACGTGCTCGATCGGACCGACGGGACGCTGCTGCGCGCCCACAAGTTCGTCACCGTGAACTGGGCCGAGAGCGTGGACCTGAAGACCGGCCGTCCGGTCAAGGTCAAGGAGCACTCGCCCTTCGAGGTCGGCAAGAACGTGCAGGCCTGCCCCTCGGCCATGGGCGGCAAGGACCAGCAGCCGGCGTCGGTCGATCCGAACGAGCCGTGGATGTTCTACGTGCCCACCAAAAACTGGTGCATGGAAGACGAGCCCCAGCAGCGCACGCACACCCAGCAGGGCACCGTCTACGTCTTCGCCAACGTCTACATGTACCCGGAAGTGCCGGGCGTGACCGGCAAGCTGAAGAAGTTCAACGTGCTGACCGGCGAAACGGTGTGGGAGATCCCCGATCCGTTCCCGAACTGGTCGGGCACCCTGACGACGGCCGGCGGCCTGGTCTTCTACGGCTCGCTCGGCGGCGACTTCCGCGCGGTCGACCGTGCCACCGGCAAGGTCGTCTGGTCGAAGAAGCTGGGCTCCGGCATCATCGGCAATCCGATCGTCTACAAGATCGACGGCAAGCAGTACATCTCGGTCTTCGCCGGCATCGGTGGCTGGATCGGCCTGCCGATCACCGCGGGCCTGGATCTCGAAGACAAGTTCGGCGCGATCGGCGCGACCGCCATGGCCAAGGCCACCGGTCTCGACAAGATCCCGCAGGGCGGCGAGCTCTACACCTTCCGCGTCTACGAGTAACGACACCACCAAAGTGAAAGTAAAGGCTCGGGCAGTTCTACTGCCCGAGCTCGATTAGAAGGCCTCGACATCCACGTCATCAGCCAGAACGCCGATCTCGAACCCTGGCGCCAGCCATGGCGACAGGTGCAGAAGGTGGTGGACGGCGAGATCGACGCCGCCGGCGTCTGGGGCCCCTTCGCGGGCTGGGTGAAGAAGAACGGCGCGCCGCTGACGCTCCAGCCGGTCAACCTCCTCGAGGACCAGGTGGTGCTGGAGTTCGATCTCGCCTTCGGCGTCCGGACCAACGATCCCATCCTCAAATACGCCCTGGACTTCGCCCTGGAGGCGAGCCGGGAGGAGATCAGGGCGATCCTCGTCGAGTTCGGCGTCCCGCTCGTCCAGTGCTCGACCTGCGTGGTGGACGGGGACCTGCCGGCGCACGGCACCTATTTCGACCGCATCGTCGACGAGGCCGACAAGCGTTTCACGACGGTCGCGGCGGAGGAGGGACGGCGGATCGACGTCGCGCTGGCCGATCCGGGCCAGGTCGTCACCCTTGAGGAGGTGGAGGCGGACCTCGCCGGAGGCGCGGACGTGGACGACCTGCTGCAGCGCGCGGTGATCGCCTCCGACGAGGCGCGGATCGAGGCCCTGCTCGCCAGAGGCGGCTCGATCGGCCGCCGGTCCAAACAGGGCACGCCGCCCGTGATCACCGCGGCGCAGAGCCGCGACACCGACCTGGTGGGCTTCCTGCTGGATCGGGGTGCCGACCTGGAGGCCACCGACCTCGCCGGATGGACTCTCCTGCACCATGCGATCCTGCGGAACCACCAACCGACCGTCCGGCTGCTCGCCGCCCGAGGGGCCGATCTCTCGGCCCGCACACCCGGCGACGTGACGCCGCTGGCGCTCGCGATCAGCGAAGGCAAGTACTGGGCGGCCGAAGCGTTGATCCAGGCGGGCGCTCCCGTCGACGAAACCTTCGGCGCCGAACGGCTGACGGCCCTCATGGTCGCGGCGACCCAGTACGAGGCGAACAACCGGGACGTGCAGATCGCGCAGGGGCCCTCGATCATCGAACTGGCCGAGGCGCTGCGGGCGGCGGGAGCCGGCCTCGACGTCCGATCGGCGCACGGGGTGACGGCGGCGATGATCGCCGCGGGGCACAACAACGCGGCCATGGTCGGCTTTCTCGCCGAAGCGGGTGCCGATCTTTCGATCGCGACGCCGGACGGCCGAACCGCGCTCGACATTGCCACGACGATCCGAGCCGACGCGGCCGCCAAGGCGCTGCGGCTCTATCAGAAGAAAACATAAAGACGCGGCGAAGGCTGCATCCTGGCCCTTCCCCCTGGAGACCCCAGTTGGAGTTCGTGGATCCGACCCACGCGCCGTTCAGATCTGGGAACCAGTTGTTCAGATACGGGATCCAACGCCAAAGGGCGTGCCAGGGGGCCCAGTACCCTGTCGGCCCGAAGAAGGCACCCAAGAACCAGTAGGACGCCCAGCGGCAGGCCCACCATCAAGAAGCTCGCCGAAGCGGCGAAATCCAATGGAGGGACCACGGAGCAGGAGCTCTATGACCTTCCCGAACAGCGAGACGCAATAGCCGTGAGGTTCACCAACTCGCTGTTCAAACTACGAGTTCAGGCGAGTCTGAGCTCCACTACCGGTGAATCCTTTTCGATCGCAGCGAAGCCTTGGAGGGAGCAGCACAACGGGCGTATACACCTCTCCTACGTTTACCGGCAGTGACGCCAAACTTTGCGATAACGGATGAGGAGGTCCATTTCGGTGCCGCTGATTTGGAATTGATGGCGGACGACTATCGCCATGCCGCGGGAACCTACTGGACCAGACGAGCTTGGCGCACAGGCCGCAATACCGCGGGAAAACTCGAACTGGCTTTGTTGACTGCAAGGGAAGATCGTCGGAAGTCGCTGCAGCAATACGCGCTGGAGCACGAGGAAGCCCAGTGACGAGCCGAAGCGAGCGAACGGCTCTCCGCTAGCTCGGGAGGCGCGCGTTCTGCTGGCCGCCATAGGCAGGCAGGACGAAAGTGTCGGTCTCGCGCCTCCGATCTCGCCTGCGGAGAGAGGGCGGCGGCCGTCCGGCAACAGCAGGGGTGGAGCCTGTGGCCCGAGCGCGTCGGGCCTGACCACGCCGGCCCCGGCCGTAGTGAATCGCTAAGCACCTAATTTCGCTCGGAGAAATGGCGCGCCCGAAAGGAAACGGCGACAGAACCCTACAGGCGTTGTTTTAATTCGGCTTTTCCGGACGGCGATGTAGCCTCAGTGTAGCATTTCGCGGGAGTGTCGCAAGGAGGAGGTCAAGCACCGGTAGCAGATTGGCCTGGACCCACAAAACTGGAGCTTTCGGAGTTAGAGACGCGGACCAAAAATTACGGCGCTCCGTCTTTAAGACAGATGGGCCGCCGCTTTCTGTCCAGCGCATCCAGGTCGGCGTGCAACTGCTTTACCGACCGCCGCTGCTTGCGCGACTTCGCCGTCTCAAAACGCAGCCACGCCGCGAGCTTGTCTTCAAACGGGTCGAGCTTGCTCGGTCGCTCCGGGACCGCGAACTTCGGCTCAATGATATCAGCCCTCAGAATATTTCCTGATCGTGTTCCGCGACGTTTGAAAGTCCCATGTGGAACACTTGGTTAACCCTCGCTCGCCGCGATCGGGGCTGGGTCTCTGGGGCAAATCTCACTGGAAACTTCGCGTGCTCCCGGGTTAGCCCCCCATGGAATGCAACCCGGTGCTCATCCGGTTCTACCGGGTATTGCCGATTTGGAGGTGGAGGCGTGCCCGATCAGTCCGGTAGAGAGCCGCATAATACTCAATCGGCAGTCCTTGGCTCGAGTAAGCCACCGATTCCAGGCCGAGCAGGGGCGTCGCCGTCGTGACGTCGAGCCGTTTCGCCTCGTCGGAATCAGGACAGACGGCTTCAATCCATCGTTCGGCTCGCTCGAAGGCGATCCCGTATCGGCGGCTCAGCGTGTCGTAGAGTGAGCGAGAATGGAGGGGCACTTGGTCGAGTCCCGGGACAAGATGCTCCGGCATCCGCCATCGGACCAAGAGCCGCGGTATTCCGTCCACGGACAGAACCCTGTCGATGGCGACGATGGGTGTACCCGGTTCAAGGCGCAGCATTTTCTGCACCCGGTCGGTCGCCGGCTCGACGTCCTGGCGAAGAATTTCGCGGCCAATGATCCTGTGCTTGTCGGCTAGTTCGCCGCTGAAGCCCACACGCGTGCCCACAAAGTCCTGGTCGTCCCGCCGCCCGGCCACAAAGGCACCCTTGCCCTGGAGCTTATAGATCAGCCTTTCATGGACGAGCTGGTTGAGCGCTTCCCGCACAACCGTCCGGGAAACGCCATATCGCCCGCACAATTCGGACTCCGATGGCAAACGGGTATGTTCTGGAAGGTTCTGCCCAATAATCTGGTCCACCAGGGCGGCCTTCAACTGAGACCACAACGGCACGGCGTTGTCCTGGGACCCTCGTATTAGGGTGTTCGTCGCGTCCACGTGCCTTGCCTCAGCTGCGTCAGTCATTCTGGCTTAACCATTTCCCACGGCATTGGCGGGCTCGATGCCGGGCCGCGCGTGGCCGGACGGAGTCGGACCCACCTTTACGCGGTGACGGTCCCGAAGCAAGGTCGCTAGGGCCTCGACCTCGGCCTGCTGCCGTTCAGTAGCCCAGCCCAATTCCGCTCCAACAGCCGACGCGACTCGCTCAAGGGTGTGGCGGTCGGTCGCCCCCTCAAAGGCCATCAAGGTTCGGCGGAGCACCACGTCCTCAAGGCGACTGACGCGCTCCTCGCGTGCTACCCAGCGTACCTCCGCCTCCGAATAGTTCGGAGCGAGCCATGACGTTTGCTGGCCCGGTCGTACTTCGATCTCCGCGATGGCCCTGGCCCGGACCCCATAGCGATACGCCAGGACCTGCATCCGGGCCACGGCGCATTTGGTGTCGCGCGCAGCTGCCTCAATCCAGGCAGTCTGATCGTCCGGATTGGCCGGAAAACCTACGCCGCCGCCAATTTTTAAAGATTTCGTGGACCGCGTCCGAGGCAGTCCGAGCCGGCCCAGAGCAGCGTCCGTAATTTGCTCAGCGCAGGCCCGATAGGTCGTCCACTTACCGCCGACCAGGGCGAGGATGGGGAACGGACGGTCAAGGGTCGGTCCGTAGCTCTTGACCGTATGGTCTCGACTGATTGCCCCTGCCGCACCGGCCTGCGTCCTTGGCAGCGGCCGGACCCCGGCAAATGCGAACAGGATTTGGTTGCGGTCGAGCTCGGTCGTCGGCATCACGGCGGTGAGCACGGTGAAGAGATAGTCAATTTCGGCGTCAGAGCAGGTCTTCTCGTCCGGATCGTCGGTCCTCAGGTCCGTCGTTCCGAGCAAGACCCGGTCGTCGCCGAGTGCATAGGCTAGGCAGGCTCGGTGGTCCGCGGTTTCAAAGTACAGCATGCGGTCGCCGAGCTCACCGGCGAGCGCGGAATTGCGCAGGACGAGATGCGAGCCTTTGGTACCCCCCACAAGGCGTTCGCCCACCCCGAGCCGATCCTGCACCTGATCCAGCCAAGCCCCGGAGGTATTGACGAGGAGCTTGGGCCGTATCGTGAACCGCTCCCCAGAGATCTGGTCTTCGAGTACCACGACGGCACCATCCCTGCCGGCAACGGAAACGTACGGCAGGGCCATGGATGCCGCGCAGTCCGCCTCCGCGTCCGCGATCACCTCCATGGTCAACCGCTCCGGGTGGGTAATCCGCGCATCGAAGTATTCCGCTACAGCGCGGGTCGCCGGTGACAGCCCGGGAATTGTCGCACGGGCGGCCTGCCTGGAGAACAACCGATGTCGCGGCATGGTGCGGTTCTGATTGCCGAACAGATCATAGAGAGCCAGCCCGAGCTTGACCGGAATGGCGCCCTTGCGACCGGGGTCCTTGGTGAGCTTCAGGAAGCGCAGGATTGCGCCACCCGCACCTCCGAACCAACTCTGAAGCGGGATCCAGCACGGGATCGGGCGAACCACATGAGGAGCGTTGAGTAGCAAAAGGTTGCGCTCCTCGACCGACTCGCGGACGAGCGCGACCTCGCCCGTTTCCAGGTAACGCAATCCGCCGTGGATGAGCCGGGACGGGGCAGCGCTTGTGCCCGACGCAAAGTCTCCCCGCTCGACAAGAAGTGCCGGAACGGACTGGGCGGCTAGATCTCGATAGACACCAGCACCATTGATGCCTCCGCCGACAATCAGCACCATCGGCTCGATTCCAGTCCTAAGCCGATCCAGAAGTTGCCTACGATCCCGCATGGTCGCTCCTCCTTGGCAGCTCTTCTTCGCCGAAGCGCGGGCTGCCAATCTACAGTAACGCTCGGCAACATGTAATGACAAGTGATCCTGTGAGGCTCCTTCTCATTAAATGTGAGTATGACCGCTTGCTGCGTTGCAATGTCGATTTGTGCAGAAACGTCGTTTCCCTGATTGACAGGCGCCGAAGATCGCGTAGCCTAAACTTGTTATTATAAGTTGGACCTGCACCCAACGCGGCCCGCCATCCGAGTCGATGATGCGAAGGCGGCACACAAAGGAGCCGAAGAGCTCCGGGGCGGAGCGGGCGGGGTCCGGGAGGATACATCCATGAGGGACTGCGTGATCGGCATCGATGCCGGTGGCACGATGACCAAGGCTGCTCTTTTTGATCTGGCAGGCAACGAGCTCGCCTGCGCCAGGCGGCCGAATGAGATGCTTTTCCCGGGGCCGGGGTTCACGGAACGGGATCCGGACCGCATGTGGCGGTCCGCAGCGGAGGCGGTCCGTGAGGTCCTGGAAATTTCCGGGATTCTACCGTCTCGCATCGCCGCGATCAGCGTCGCCGGATATGGTAGCGGCCTATACGTCGTCGACCGTGATGGCCGCCCGGTCCGCAATGGCATCGTCTCCACCGACAGCCGCGCGGCCCAACTCGTGGACGAGTGGCGGCGGTCGGGCATTCACGACCGCGCGGCCGCCGAAATCCAGCAACGGCTTTTCAACGGTCATTCGGGCGTCCTCCTCGGCTGGCTTCACCGCTTCGAGCCGGGTCTCCTCGGCAAGAGTGCGTCGGTGACGTTCTGCAAGGACTTTCTGCGAGGCCGCCTGACCGGTGATTATTCGACCGACCCGTCAGATGCTGGAATTGCCGGGCTCATCGACGTGGAAAAGCAGGACTGGTCGCGCCCGTTCTTCGACTTGGCGGGCATCCTACCCTGGCTCGACAAGATGCCGTCGATCGGGCCGTCCGAGGCGGTCGTGGGCGGGGTCACCGCCGGGGCGGCGGCAGCCACTGGGCTCCTGGAGGGCACGCCTGTCGTCCGTGGCTGTGTGGACGTGAGCGCGGCTGCTATGGCGTCCGGCGTCGTTGACCAGAGCCAGCTCAGCATCGTGGCCGGGACCTTCAGTATCAATTCGACGCTCCACGTCTCGCCGCGACTTAGCACACTCCCCTTCATACAGAGCCCTTATCCACTTGGCGGATTCATTGCCACGGAAGGCGCCGCTACGTCCGCCAGCAACCTCGAGTGGTTCCTGCGGAAAGTCCTCGACGGAGAGGGTGCGCGCGCTGCCCTGGACGGCCGCACCATCTATGACGTCTGCAACGAACTCGTCGGGCGTGGGGTCGACCGAGAGAATGGGATACTTTTCTTCCCCTTCCTGTTCGGCGGGCCAAGGTCTGCACCCGCGGGCCTGCTCGGGCTGCGGGCGACGCACGAACTCGGCGATGTGCTGCGTGCGATCTACGAAGGCATTGTTTACGCGCACCGGGAGGATGTGGATCGGCTGCTGTCCGGACCGGACGCCGCCCGTCCAACCGTCATTCGCCTTGCCGGTGGCGCCTCGCGAAGCCCGATCTGGGCACAATTCTTCGCCGACGCGATCGGTCTGCCCGTCGAAGTCCCGGCCGGCGGCGAGCTGGGCGCGCTCGGGGTCGCTATGCTGGCAGCGACCGGAGTTGGCGCGTATCCGAGCCTGATCGACGCTGTGAAAGCCATGTCGCACGTCGGCAGCCACTTCGAGCCTCGGGAAGCTACGCGCGAATACCATGCGGAGAAGTTCGCCCGGTACACCGCGACGACGCATGCGCTCGCAGACGCCTGGGGAAATTCGTCCACAACTAAGCGTCTAAATCGATTCACCGCCTGAACTTGTCGGAGCGGAGCTCTGGTGCCACGCGTCCTTCGACGGGGTCGGCGGAGCTTTGCCCAAAACTGAGGAGCATTCGATGCTTCAGTTGAGTGACGTCACCAAGGTGGTGGGCGCGGAGACCCATATCGACAGCGTCTCGATGACGCTGTCGAAGGGGTCGATCAACGTCCTCCTCGGACCGACGCTGTCGGGCAAGACGAGCCTGATGCGGCTG
>NZ_JACDIS010000003.1 GCF_013839525.1 Chthonobacter rhizosphaerae | reverse complement strand
CGCCGTTGCGCTGCCATCCTGAGCGGTGTCATCCCGGCGGAAGCCGGCGATGCGTTGCGCTGCCGACAGGAAACGGCGTCATCCCGGCGAAGGCCGGGATCCATTCGGACGGTCCGCCATCCGCGGCGGTGGCGGGAAGCCTGAAGCGTCGTGCGGGGTGAGCCGTCGGCTGGATCCCGGCGGACGCCGGGATGACGGCTGGGTGGGGAGGGGTGGCTGCGGTGTTGGCCCTGGTCGGCGCTTCGGCGGGGCGGGGCCTTGGTCGATTACGCGAAAAGCTCCGGGCGGCGGCGGCGGAGGGTTTCGATGAGGATGAAGGTCTTCATGTCGATGATCTCGCCGGCGTCGGCGAGGGCGGCGAGGGTTCGCAGGGGGACTTCCAGGATCTCCATCTCCTCGTGCTCCTCGGCGACGCCGCCGGTGTCGCGGGGGAGGCGGGACTTCAGGGGCGCGAGGTAGATCCAGACCCGTTCGGTGACGGAGCCCGGGGTGGAGTAGGGCGCGCCGACGAACTCCAGGTCCCCGACGATGACGCCGGCCTCCTCCTCCGCCTCGCGGCGGGCGGTGTCGGCCGGGTCCTCGCCCGGGTCCACGATGCCGGCCATGGCCTCAAGCATCAGGCCCGAGCCGTCGCTGACGAGGGCGGCGGGGCGGATCTGGCGGACCAGGATGGCGGTGCGGGCGTCCGGGTCGTAGACGAGGACGGCGGAGCCGTTGCCGTGGTCGTGGACCTCGCGCTTGATGCGGACGGGCTCGCCGCGAACGGTGGTGTCGAGCACCACCACCTCCAGCGTCACCCAGGCGTCGTAGACCGTGCGCCGGTCCACGATGGTGACCGGCGGCAGCCGGGTTTCGGGAAGGCCTTCGCTCACCGGCCGATCCCTTCCGCGCTGGCGGACGCGGTCCGCCGGACCAGGTCCTTGTAGAGGGCGCGGACGCGCTCCACCATCGGGCCCGGGCGGCCCGTGCCGATCGGCCGGCCGTCGATCTCCACCACGGGCGTCTGGCCGCCGAAGGTGCCGGTCACGAAGGCCTCGTCGGCCCCGTAGGTGTCGACCAGCGAGAAATTGCGCTCGAACACCGGGATGCCGGCCTCGCGGCAGACCTCGATCACCTTGGCGCGGGTGATGCCATTCATGGCGTAGTCGCCGGTGGAGGTCCAGACCGCGCCCTTGCGGACGATGAAGAAGTTGGTCGAGTTGCAGGTGTTGACGAAGCCGTGCGGGTCCAGCATCAGCGCCTCGTCGCCGCCGGCCTTCAGGGCCTGGATGAGGGCGAGGATGCAATTGAGCTTGGAATGGGAGTTGAGCTTCGGGTCCTGGCTGTCCGGCGTCTGCCGGTGGACGTGGACGGTGAAGAGCTTCAGGCCCTTCCGGAAGGTCTCCTCGGAGGCGACCTTGTATTCCGGGATGATCACGATGGTCGGGCCGTAGACCGACAGGCGCGGATCCTGGAACGGGTTCTTCTTGCGGCCGCGGGTGACCATGAGGCGGATGTGGGCGCCGTCGGTCATGCGGTTGGCGTCGAGCACGTCGTAGAGCGTCTTCGCCATCTCGGCCGGCGTCATGCCGATGTCGAGGTCGATGGCCTTGGCGGCCTCGAAGAGACGGTCCAGGTGGTCGTCCAGGAAGGCGATCCGGCCGTCGTAGAGGCGCAGACCCTCCCAGACGCCGTCGCCCATCATGAAGCCGCTGTCGTAGACGGAGACCTTCGCCTCGTCGCGGGGGAAGAGGTCGCCGTTCACGTAGATGAGGATGGACTCGTTGCGCGGATCGGGCGCTGAATCATGCGTGCTGACGGCATGCGGAAGGAGCGGGGAATTCATGCACTCTGCTTTCAAGACCGGGGTCCGGGTTGGCCGAACCGTATCGGAACGCGCCGGCCGCCTCAATGGCGCGGCGATAGCCCGCACTTCGCCGGGCCGGTTCCGCTCCCTATGTCCGGCGGCATGAGACCGCCCGACCGGACGATCCCGACCGCGCCCGCGAGCGCCCGCGCCCTTTCGGTGGCGGCGAGCCTCGTGTGGATTCCGCAGGCCTTCGTGCTGGCCGGCGCGGTGGCGGGCGTGGTGGAAGGGCGGCTCGCCGGAATGGCGGACGTGGCGTCGGCCGCGGGGCTGTTCCTGCTCCTCGCCGTTCTCCGGGCGGGCCTCGACGCCTGGTCGGCCCGGATCGCGGCCGGGTTCGCCACGCGGGAAAAGCGGCGGCTGCGCCGGATGATCGCCGAGACGGCGGCCGCGTGGTCGCCGGTGGACGCGACGCGGCCGGCGCCGGGCGAGATCGCGCTTCTGGCGAGCGACCAGGTGGAGAGCCTCGACCCCTATCTCACCCGCTACGGACCGGCGCGGACGCGGCTGATGGTGGTGCCGCTCGCGATCGCGCTGGTGGTGGCGGCGGTGTCCTGGGCGTCGGCGCTGATCCTCCTGCTCGCCTTTCCGTTCATCCCGCTGTTCACCTCGCTGATCGGCGCGGAGGCGCGCGACCGCAGCCGGGCGCAGCTCGCAGAGGTGGGGACGTTCACCGGCGTGCTCCTCGACCGGCTGTCGGGCCTCACCACCATCCGGCTGTTCGGGGCGGTGGACCGGACGGCGGAGGCGATCGCGGACGCGGGCGACCGGATCCGGCGCCGGACCATGAGCGTGCTGGCGCTCGCCTTCCTGTCGTCGGCGGTGATCGAGCTCTTCTCTTCCATCGCGGTGGCGCTGGTGGCCGTGTGGGTGGGGTTCACGCTCCTCGGCTGGATCGGCTTCGGGGCGACGCTGGCGCCGGTGGATCTGGCGACCGGCCTGTTCGTGCTGTTCCTGGCGCCGGACTTCTTCCAGCCGCTGCGGGATTTTTCCGCCGCCTATCACGACAAGGCAGCCGCCGACGCCCTCGACGACCGGCTGGAGGCGCTGGTGCGGCCCGCGCGCGCCGGGATCGTCGGGACGGGCGGCCGGGCGCCGACGGGCGACGCGGGACCGCCGCCGGCGGTGACCGTGGAGGGGCTGACGGTGGCGGCGCCGGACGGGGCCGTGCTGGTGGAGGGCGTGAGCCTCGACGTGGCGGCGGGCGAGCGGGTGGCGCTGTTCGGGCCGAGCGGGTCGGGCAAGTCCACCGTGCTCGCCGCGATCGCGGGGCTCGTGGCGCCGTCCGCCGGGACGGTGCGGCTGGGCGGCGCGGCGGTGGACGCCGCGACGGCGGACGCGGCGCGCGGCCGGATCGCCTGGGTAGGGCAGGCGCCGCTGGCGCTCGCCGGCAGCCTGGAGCGCAACCTGACGCTGATCGCGCCCGGCGACCGCGCCGCCATGGACCGGGCGCTGGCGGCGGCGCGGCTGGACGGGCTGGTGGCGCGGCTGCCGCGCGGGTTGCGCACCCCGCTGGGCGAGACGGGCGCAGGGCTTTCGGGCGGCGAGTTGCGCCGGCTGGCGGTGGCGCGCGCGCTGCTCGCCGACCGGCCGCTGATCCTCGCCGACGAGCCGACGGCGGACCTGGACGCGGAGACCGCCGAGGCGGTGCGGGGCGCGCTTGCGGCGGCGGCCGAGGGGCGGACGCTGATCGTCGCGACCCACGATCCGGCGCTCGCCCGGCGGATGGACCGGGTGATCCGGCTGGAGCCGCGGGCGGCGGGGAACGGGATCGCGCCGGCGGGCGAGGACCATCGGACAGCGGAAAAGGCGGGGGCGGACGGGGCGGCCGAGGTGATGAGGGCGGCGGACGCCGGCGCGCCGTCGCGGAGCGGAGACGCGGCGGTCGTCGCGGGTTCGGTGGCGGCCGGGGAGGGGCGGGCATGAGGGCGCTTCTCGCCATCATGGGGCGCTTCGCCCGGACGGCGCCGGCGCGGCTCGCGGGCGGGATCCTGCTCGCGGTGGCGACGCTCGCGTCGGGGCTGGGGCTCCTGGCGGTGTCCGGCTACATGATCGCCGGGGCGGCCCTGGCGGGCCTCGGCCTGATCGTGTTCGACACCTTCCGGCCGAGCGCGGCGATCCGCTTCTTCGCCCTGACGCGGACCGGCGCGCGCTACCTGGAGCGGCTGGTGAGCCATGACGCGACGTTCCGCGTGCTGGCGGCGCTCCGGGTGGACGTGTTCCGCGGGATCGCGCGGGGCAGGGAAGCGGCGGGCCGGAGCGCGGACCTGCTGGCGCGGCTGTCCGGCGACCTCGACGCCCTCGACGCGGTGCACCTGCGCTTCGCCGCCCCGCTCGCGGCGGCGGCGGTGACCCTTGCGGCGCTGGCGGCGGCGTTCGCGACGCTCGGGACCGGCCTCGCCCTCGCGGCGGCGGGGCCGGCGGTGCTGCTCGGGATCGTGGGTCCGGTGCTGTTGGCGGTCAAAGGGGAGCGCGACGCCCGGCGGCGCCACCACGCGGTGGACGCGGTGCGCCGGCGGCTGGTGGATCTCGACCGGGGCCGGACGGAGCTCGCCGTCGCGGGCCGCCTGGGCGAGGCGGTGGCGGCGGTGGGCGCGGCGGCGGACCGGGTCGCGGCGGTGGAGGAGCGGCAGCACCGGCGGGACATGATCGCCCGGGCCGCGGGCGTGCTGGCGACGCAAGCGGCCATCGCCGGGGCGCTGGTTGCCGGGGCGGGGCTGGTCGGGGCCGGGGCCGTCTCCGGGCCGGTGTTCGCGCTGGTGGTGGTGGCGGCCTTCGCGATCGCCGAACTGGTGCAGCCCTTGCGCACCCTGGCGCTCGACCTCGGCCGCATGCTGCTCGCGGCGCGGCGGGTCGCGCCGCTGATGCGGGCCGGGGAGGCGGCCGGTCGGCCTGTGGCCGGTTCGCGCGCCCGGTCCGCCGGGGAGGCGGGTGGCGTGGAGGCGGCCGGTCGGCCTGTGGCCGGTTCGGGCTCCCGGTTCGGCGGAAGCGGGCGGGTCCCGGCCGGGTCGGGCGCGGCGGTGGTGCTGGAGGCGGCGGGGGTGGCGGCGACCGGCGGGCGCGTGGCGCCGCTGAGGGGCGTGTCGCTCCGGATCGAGCCGGGCGAGCGGGTGGCGCTGGTCGGGCCGAGCGGGGCGGGGAAGTCGACGCTCCTGGCGCTGCTGGCCGGTCTGGTGGAGCCGGCGGGCGGGCGCATGGCGGTGGACGGGTTCGCGCCCGAGGCCGGGCGGCCGGACGTGGGACTGCTGACGCAGCGGACGGAGCTCTTCCGCGGCACGGTGCGGGACGCGCTGGCGCTCGGCCGGCCGGACGGGTCGGACGCGGTGTTCCGGCGGGCGCTGGAGACGGTCGCGCTCTGGCCGGTGGTGGAGGCGCGCGGCGGGCTCCACATGGCGCTCGGCGAAGGCGGCGCGGGCCTTTCCGGCGGCGAGCGGCGGCGGCTGGCGCTGGCGCGGCTGCTGGTGGCGGAGCCGGCGCTTCTCCTTCTCGACGAGCCGACGGACGGGCTCGACGCCGGCACGGCGGCGCGGGTGATGGCTGGGCTCGCGGCGGCGACTGAGGGACGCACGGTGGTGCTGGCGAGCCACCTCGGCGACGAGGCGGCGTTCGCGGACCGGCTGGTGCGGGTGGACGGCGGCCGGATCGTGGCGGACGCGCGGCGCGGGACCGAGCTGTTCGAACGGCTGATGGCGGGGCTCAACGACCGGGCCGCGCCGACCAATTGAGCGAGGCTGGTGGAGCGATCCTGTCGTTCGCGCCGCGGACCGAAGCAACTCCGCCGGTCGTCTCGGTCGGACGGAAAGGTCGGATCGCGGGCTTCGACATGAAAAACCGGCCGGAGCGGGCTCCGGCCGGTCTGATATCGACCCTCGTGGCGTCCGCCGAGCCTTCGGGGCGGACGCCCGGACGGCTCAGAGGTGCGCGCCGACGGCGGCGAGCTCCTTCTCGGAGATGGCGCCCGGGCCGCGGGTGGCGCCGGGCGGGCACTTGCCCAGGATGATCATGCCGAGGACGTCGTCCTGGCTGACGTCGGTGGTGCGGGCCGAGCCGACGAGCTTGCCGTTCTTCATCACCGACACCCGGTCGGCGAGGTCGAACACGTCGTGGAGGTCGTGGCTGATCAGGAAGATGCCGATGCCCTCGGCCTTCAGCTGCTTGATCAGCTCGCCCACCTGGGCGGTCTCCTGCGGGCCGAGCGCGGCGGTCGGCTCGTCCATGATCAGGATCTTGGCGTTGAAGTGGATGGCGCGGGCGATCGCCACCGACTGCCGCTGGCCGCCGGAGAGCGCCTTCACGGGCTCCTTGAACTTGCGGAAGTTCGGGTTCAGGCGGCCCATCACCTGGCGCGTCGCCGCCTCCATGGCGACGTCGTCGAGCGTGCCCCAGGGGCTGAGCAGCTCGCGGCCGAGGAAGAGGTTGGCGGCCGCGTCCACGTTGTCGGCGAGCGCCAGCGTCTGGTAGATGGTCTCGATGCCGTAGGACTTGGCGTCGCGCGGCGTGGCGATCTCGGCCTTCTGGCCGTTGACGAAGATGGAGCCGGCGTCCGCCTTGTAGGCGCCGGACAGGATCTTGATCAGCGTCGACTTGCCGGCGCCGTTGTGGCCGAGGAGGCCGACGACCTCGCCCGGATAGAGGTCGACCGTCACGTGGTCGACCGCCTTGATGCCGCCGAAGGAGATCGAGATGTCGCGCATCTCGACGAGGGGCGTCCCGGTGTTCTGTGCCATGGGTTCTGTCCTCCCGTCTTCAGCGGATGCGCTTGCGGTACATGGTATCGAGCCAGACCGCGATGACGAGCACGATGCCGACCACGATGTTCTGCAGCGGCGTGTCGAGGCCGAGGAGCACCATGCCCGACTGCAGGCTCTGCATCACGAGGGCGCCGAGCATGGCGC
The DNA here is from genome assembly GCF_013839525.1 of Chthonobacter rhizosphaerae. GTDB lineage: Bacteria > Pseudomonadota > Alphaproteobacteria > Rhizobiales > Pleomorphomonadaceae > Chthonobacter > Chthonobacter rhizosphaerae. Next base: position 441,913 of record NZ_JACDIS010000003.1, on the reverse strand, counting down.
CCGCGATGGTGCCGGCGCCGCCGGCGAGCGAGGTGCCGCCGATGACCGCCGCCGCGATGGTGTAGAGCTCGTCGAGCGTGCCCTGGGCGTTGGTTGCCGAGGTGAGGCGGGCGGTCGAGATGGCCGCCCCGATGGCCGCGAGCGCGCCCATGAGGGCGAAGATCATCATGGTAACGCGCCGGGTGTTGATGCCGGCGAGCTCGGCCGCCTCCGGGTTGCCGCCGATGGCGAACACGTAGCGGCCGAACCGGGTGCGGGTTGCGACGAACGTCATCGCGATGCCGATGCCGATGGCGAGGAGCACCGGGACCGCGTAGCCGAACGGGATCGACAGGGCCGACCCGTCCGCCGGCAGCGGGATGGCGTTGGCCTCGGCGTAGCGGCGGGCGAGCACCGGCGGCAGGGTGTAGCTGTTCACCACCATGGTGGCGGCCACCACGGCCGTGATGCCGACCGCCACGGTGGAGACCTCGGCCCACACCGGCTTCAGCGGAAAGCGGAAGCGCTGGCGCTGGCGGCGGGCGTGGAAGGCCGCGAGGGCGATGAGCACGCACGCGACGGCCGCGATGGCCCAGCTCCACGTGGCCCCGATGGCGCCCTCGGCGCCGCCGCCGATGAGCTTGAAGTTGTTGTCGGTGAGCGGAATGGTCTTGCCGCTCGCCACCCACCAGGCCGCGCCGCGCCAGACCAGGAGGCCGCCGAGGGTGACGATGAAGGCCGGGACGCCGAGATAGGCGATCACATAGCCCTGGGCGCCGCCGATGATGGCGCCGGCCATGATGCCGATCACCAGCGTCAGGATCCAGACCAGCGGATGGTCGAAGCCCAGCATGGGCGTGAGATAGCTCGACTGGACCACCGCCATGATCATGCCGGTGACGCCGAGGACCGAGCCGACCGACAGGTCGATGTTGCGGGTGACGATGACGAGCACCATGCCGGTGGCCATGACGGCGACCGAGGCGGTCTGGACCGACAGGTTCCAGAGGTTGCGCGGCGTCAGGAACGTGCCGCCCGAGAGGAGATCGAACCCGATCCAGATGACGGCGAGGGCGCCGAGCATCCCGAGGAAGCGGACGTCCACCTCCATGGCGGACAGGAAGGAGGTGGTCTTGGCTTGCGGCGGAGAACCGCTCGGCGCGGTGGCGCGCGCCGTGGCTTGGTCGCTCATGGGCTGCTCCCAGGGCTCGTCGGCCTCTTGTCGGCCGTTTCTCGTCTCGACCGCCACCCGCGCCCCGCACGACGATGCGCGAAGGCGGTCCGTCGCATCATGCGACAGACACGGGCTTGCCGGAAGCGGCTCGACGACGGGTTTGTAGGTATCGGGTCGGCCGTCGCTGCGACGGACCTTCAGGACAGGCGATCGATCCGGCTCGAGCCGCCAGGGTGGCCCGAACGGGCCGGGAGGGACGGAGCGCGCCCGACAAGGCGCGCCCCGTCGATCCTGATCAGTTGCAGGCCGCGACCGAGCCGGCCGTCACGCCCTGGCAGACCACGTCCTTGGTCACCCAGCCGGCGTCGATGACGACGTTGAGGTTGTCCTTGGTGATGGCCTGCGGAGTGAGGAAGGTGGAGGTCATCTCGGCGCCCTTCGGGCCGCCGGAGAACTTCACCGCGCCCGGGATGGCGTCCATGGCCGTGCCCTTGGCGAGCTCGAGGGCGATCTCGGCCGCCTTCTGGCCGAGTTCGCGGCTGTCCTTCCAGACCGACACGGTCTGGGTGCCGAGGGCGACGCGGTTGAGGGCCGCGAAGTCGGCGTCCTGGCCGGACACCGGCACGGAGCCGGCGAGGCCCTGGGCCGCGAGCGCCGCGATGGCGCCGCCGGCGGTGCCGTCGTTCGAGGCGACGACCGCGTCGACCGCGTTGTTGTTGGCGGTCAGGAACTGCTCCATGTTCTTCTGGGCGTTCGCCGGCAGCCAGCCGTCGGTGTAGGCCTCGCCGACGTTCTTGATCTTGCCGGCGTCGATCGCCTCCTTGAGGACTTCCATCTGGCCGGAGAACAGGAAGTCGGCGTTCGGGTCGGACGCCGAGCCCTTGATGAAGACGTAGTTGCCTTCCGGCTTCACCTTGAAGATCTCGCGAGCCTGGATGCGGCCCACTTCCTTGTTGTCGAAGGTGATGTAGTAGGCCGACGGCACCTCGATGAGGCGGTCGTAGCCGACGACCGGGATGCCCTCGTTCTGGGCCTTCTCGACGGCCGGCACGATGGCGTCGCTGTCCTGGGCCAGGATGATGAGCGCGGTGGCGCCCTGGCTGATCAGGCTTTCCACGTCGGTCAGCTGCTTGGCGGCGGACGACTGGGCGTCGGCCGAGATGTACTCGGCGCCGGCGGCCTCGAGGGCCTTCTTGATGGCGGCCTCGTCGGTCTTCCAGCGCTCTTCCTGGAAGTTGGACCAGCTCACGCCGACCTTGATCTTGTCCTGAGCATTCGCAGACGAAATGAGCGCCGTGGCCGACACGAACGTGACGGCGAGCGCGGTAAGGATCCGCGTCATCTCTTGCTCCTCCCGAGGCGGCCCGTCGCACGACGGCGGGCAGCCCCACTGAACGGCTTGTTGCCCATCCGGTTCGCCTCCCCGGGAGCCGGACGGTAAACCTCGAATTTGTGCGGTGCTTATAATTCGAAGCTCGAAAAAAGTGTGGACCACAAGCGGGTCCGGTGTCAACATGGATTTGTTCGGAGCTGAACGAACACGGGGATGTTTCGACGTTGAACCGTGACGCAGCGGTTTGTGTGAGGATACCCTGATCGGCCGAGGAAGCCGAGCGTCGGCACCGTGGGAGGAGTAGACGTCGATGCAGGACAACCGGCAGCGCCCGTGCGCGGCGCGCCAAGGCCGTGGCCGAACGGGCGGCGCCGCCCACGGCCCGTGGAGCCCGGCGCGGAGGGCGCCATGAGCGAACCCGCCACCCAGCGCCATCGGAACGGCCCGGTGAAGGCGGACAGCGACCTCGTCCGCCGGCAGAATCGCTCCCTCGTGCTCTCCGCGCTCCGGCGGCGCACCCCGCTCGCCCGGGTGGATCTCGGCGCCGCGACGGCCCTGTCGCCGGCGACGATCACCGCCATCACGGCCGACCTGATCGGCGAGGGCCTGATCGAGACCGTGACGGTGGATCCGGCCGAGTGCCCCGAGGCGGCGGACGTGGAGACGCCGGTGCGCCGGGGCCGGCCGCGCATCCTCCTGCAGCTCGATTCCCGCGCCGCCCTCGTGCTCGGCATCAAGATTGCCATCAACCAGGTGACGCTCATCCTCGCCGACTTCACCGGCGTGATCGTGGCGCGGGCCAACCTGACGCCGCGCACACTGGCGGAGACCCGGGACAGCTTCCCGAGAACGCTGATCGGCCTCGTCCGCGACTTCCTGGCCACCCACCGGATCCCGCTCGCCCGGATCGCCGAGGTGTCGATCGCCGCGCAAGGGTTCGTGGACGCGGTGTCCGGCTCCGTCATGTGGTCGCCCGCCTTCCGGGACCGGGACGTGCGCCTCGTGGGGCCGCTGGAGGACGCGTTCGAGGTGCCCTGCGTGATCTCCAACGACGCCAACATGATCGCCGAGGCGCTGCACGCCCAGGACCCGGAGATCTACGGCGACACGTTCGCGGTGATCTTCGTGGACTACGGCGTCGGCATGGGCCTCTTCGTGGGCGGCCACCTGCACGCGGGGGCGAACGGCTCGGCGGCCGAGTTCGGCCACATGAACCACATCCCGCACGGGCCGCTCTGCCGCTGCGGCCGGCACGGCTGCATCGAGGCCTACGTGGCGGACTACGCGATCTGGCGCGAGGCCCAGGGCATGCCGCCGGACACAGACCCGCGCGACGCCAGCCCGTCGCGCGACGACCTGAAGGCCCTGGAGGCGGCGGCGGCCGCGGGCGACGCCCGGATCCGGGCCATCTACGAGCAGGCCGGCGAGGCGCTCGGCTACGGGCTCGCCCGGCTGATGGCGCTGGTCAACCCGAGCCGGATCGTCTTCACCGGCGGATCCACCCGCGCCTTCCCGCTGATCGAGCCGGCCATGAACCGCGCGATCGACGACGCCCTGGTGGAGGACCTGCGGCGGTTCACGGTGTTCGAGACCCTTCCGGACGAGAAGGACATGATCATCACCGGCCTCATCGCCGACGCGCTGGCGCGGCTCGACCGGGACGTGTTCTCCAACCCGTCCAACGCCCGGCGCTTCCGGGCGGAAGGATGACGCCGGGGGCGCGTCCCCGGACGGGCGGCGGCGCTCAGACGCTGCGAAGGCGCGAGCCGGCGAGAACGCCGGCGCGCTCCAGGATCGGATAGGCGACCGTCGCCACGTGGCCGTTGATGCGCTTCAGGTCGCGGATGACGTCCAGGTGGACCGAGCTCGATTCGATCGACGCGGGCGTGCCATCGCGCAGGCGGGTGAGGTGGCTCTGGATCGCCTGGCGCTCCAGGGTGCGGATCTCGTCCTTGTGGGCGACGAGGTCGCGGGCCATGGCCTCGTCCTGGGTGACGAAGACCGTCACGGCGAGCCGCAGCTGGTCGAGCACCAGCCGGTGCAGCGCCTGGATCTCGCGCCAGCCGGTCTCCGAGAAGGCGAGGTGCTGGCGGCTCTTCTTCTCGGCGAGCAGCATCAGGCCCTTGTCGATGATGTCGCCCACGTGCTCCAGGTTGGTGGTGAACACGATGAGGTCGAAGCACCGGCGCGCGTCCGCCTCGTCGAGCGGCTGACGCATGAGCCGGGCGAGGTAGAGCTTGATCTCCTCCTGGAGGGCGTCCACGTCGTTGTCGCGCCGGGCGATGTCGGCGGTGGAGAGGCGCGGCTCGGCCTCGAACGCCAGGATGGCGTCGCGCAGCATGGCCTCCACCAGGTCGGCGAGCCGCATCACCTCGCGGGTGGCGGCGCCGAGCGCGCGGCCGGGACGGTCGAGCGCGTCGTCGGCGAGGTGCACCGGACGGGCGGGCGAGGGCGGCGCGGCCGGGGCCGGCAGCGCGAGGGCGAGCAGCCGGGCCGCGACGCCGGTGAACGGCAGGAAGAGAAGCGCGAGCGCCAGGTTGAAGCCCGTGTGGGCGTTGGCGACCACGCGGGCGGGATCGGCGCCGAGATGGCCGAGGTGAGGCGTCGCGAGCGGCAGGGCCGCAAGGGCGAGCGCCGCCCCGAGCGCCCGGAAGGCGAGGTTGCCGACGAGGATGCGGCGGACCTGCGGGGCGGCCTTCAGCGACAGCATGAGCGGGATGAAGCCGGACCCGACGTTGGCCCCGAGCACGAGCGCGAGCGCCGGCTCGACGCCGAGGACGCCCGTGGCGGCTAGCGACATGACGAGCAGGATCACCGCCACGCTGGAATGGACGAGCCAGGTGAGGCCGGCCGCGAGGAGGAGCCCGACCAGCGGCTCGCCGGCGACGGCGGCGAGGACGGCGTCGAGCGCCGGGCTTTCGCGCAGCGGCAGGGACGCCCCGATCACCAGGCGGAGCGCCAGGATGAGGAGGCCGAGCCCGACCGCGATCCGGCCGACCTGCCGGGTCTTTTCCGCCCGGCCGCCGAGGAGGAGCACGCCGGCGAGGAGGAGGACGGGCACAAGGGCGGTGAGATCGACCGAGAGCGCCTGGACGACGAGCGTTGAGCCGATGTCGGCCCCGAGCATGACCGCAAGGCCCGCCGCCACGGTGAGCAGGCCGCGCTCGGCGAAGGACACGGTGAGGAGCGCCGCGGCGGTGGAGCTCTGCAGGGCCGCGGCCGCCCCGACGCCGCCGAGAAGGGCGCTGATCCGGTTGCCGCCGGCGCGCCGCAGGAGACCCCGAAGCGCCGGCTCGAACGCCCCGAGGATGCCGGCCTTCACCATGCGCGTCGCGAACACCAGGAGGGCGACGCCGCCGAGAAGATCGAGGAGAACCGAAGGGCCGGACATGGGAACGCTCGTGCGCGCCGCGCGGAAGCGGCCGATTATTGCTTAGCTGGTAAAGGAAAAAGCGTGGGCGCGGCCGAATGTTCCCGGGGCGGACGGAGGTGGGGGGTGGAGTGTTTCGGCGGGTGCCGGTGGTGCGCCGGCGGAGGTTGCCGGGGAATGCGTGGGTGGTCGGCCTGAAGCCGACCATGACGGTTGGACGGGTGGAAAGAGGGGGAGGGTCAGCGGCCGCCCGAGCAGGTGCGGGGAGGCTTTCCGGCACGGAAAACACGTCCCCTTCAGGGGCAGTCCGGGTCGGCTCCGGCGCGGAGTTCCGATCCGCTCAGCGAAAGGTCCCCTCGCCACGGCGTCGCCACTCATTCGGCTGGGGACGGGGTGGGGGAGTCGTGGCGGGGGGTGTCGTCCTCCTCGATGAGGCGGATCGCTTCGGCCTCGCGGAGCTCGCGGGCGAGGCGGGCTTCCTCGGCGGTGCGGGGCTTGGTGAAGCCGGCGAGGAGGAGGTAGACGACGGGGGTGAGGAAGAGGGTGAACACGGTGGCGAAGCCGAGGCCGCCGACCAGCACCCAGCCGAGGGCGACGCGCGCCTCCGCGCCCGCCCCGAAGGCCAGCACCAGCGGAACGGCGCCCACGATGGTGGCGATCATGGTCATCATGACGGGCCGGAGGCGGATGCGGCAGGCCTCCTCGATGGCCCGGCGAACCGCATAGCCCTCGTCGCGCAGCTGGTTGGCGAACTCCACGATCAGGATGCCGTTCTTGGCCATGATGCCGACCAGCATGACGAGACCGATCTGGCTGTAGAGGTTGAGCGTGCCGCCGGTGAGCAGAATGGCGAACACGGCGGCCGCGAGGCCGAACGGCACGGTGGCGATGATGATGAGCGCCGCGACGAAGCTCTCGAACTGGGCGGCGAGCACCAGGAGGATGACCACGATGGCGAAGCCGAAGGTGAGCGCGAGGCCGCCGGACGTTTCCTCCAGGGTGGCGGCTTCGCCGAGCGGCTCGATCCGGTAGCCCTCGGGCAGCACCTCGGCGGCGATCTCCCGCACGGTTTCCAGGGCGCCCTGGAGGGCTGTGCCCTCGCCGAGCTCGCTGGTGATCGGCACCGCGCGCTGCTGGCCCTCGCGGGCGAGCGACGGCGCCACCGCCTCCTCGCGGATGGAGGCGATGGCCGAGATCGGCACCATGCGGCCGTCGCCGGTGCGCACGAAGACGTTCTCCAGGTCCTTCGGGTCGTTGAGCGGCGAGCGGGTGGCGAGCAGCTTGACCGGGATGGACCGGTCGCCGGCGGTGACCTCGGCGATCTCGCGCCCGTCCAGCACCGCCTGGAGGGCCACGCCGAGGCCCTCGATCGAAACGCCGAGATCCTGGGCGCGGTCGCGGTCGATCTCGACGGACAGCTGCGGCTGGGTGGTCTGGTAGTCGAGGCGCACGCCGCGGAACTCCGGCCGCTCCTCCATGGCGGCGATCAGCCTGTCGGACGCTTCGGCGAGGCCGCCGTAGTCGGGACCGAGCACGGCGAAGCGCAGGCCCTGGCCGCCGCCGCGGATGCCGAGGCTGTTCGGGTTGATCGCGAAGGCGCGCACGCCGGGGATGCGGCCGACGCGGCCGTTGATCTCGTTCGCGATCTCCTGCTGGCTGCGCTCGCGCTCGGCCCAGTCGGTGAGCGTGAGGACGACGAAGCCCGAGTTCACGTTGCCGCCTCGCCCGGCGATGGAGAAGACGGCCGCGCCCTCGCCGTTCTCCAGGTAGGTCTGCAGGATGGCGTTGATGCGGTCCATCTGCCGGCCGGTGTAGTCGATGGAGACGCCCTGGGGGGCGGACACGCTCATCAGGACGACGCCCCGGTCCTCGCGGGGGGTGAGCTCCTGCGGCAGGGCCTGGAAGGCCACCCAGGCGGCGAAGCCGAAGGCGAGCGAGACCGCCACCACCACCATGGGGGCCGCAAGGCAGGCCCTGAGGATTCCCATGTAGAGGCGCGCCAGCACGCCGCCGACGGCGTCGAGGACGCGGCCGGCGAGCGACCGGCGCTCCGGCCGCTCGCTGATGTCCGGCAGGAGCTTGGCCGCCAGCATGGGGCCGAAGGTGAGCGCCGTGACGGACGAGATGCCGACCGAGATGGCGAGCACGAAGCCGAACTCGCGGAAGAGGCCGCCGGCGGTGCCGGGCAGGAAGGAGATGGGCACGAACACGGCGGCCAGCGTCGCCGTGGTGGCGAGCACGGCGAAGAACACCTCGGTGGTGCCGAGGACGGCGGCGGCGCGGGGCTTCATGCCCATGGCGCGGCGGCGCACGATGTTCTCCAGCACCACGATGGCGTCGTCCACCACGAGGCCGGTGGCGAGCACCAGCGCGAGCAGGGTGAGGATGTTGATGGAGAAGCCCACGAGCCACATGGCCGCCAGCGTGCCGATGAGCGACACCGGGATGGTGAGCGTGGGGATGAGGGTGGCGCGCCAGTCGGCGAGGAAGAGCCAGATAACCGCCACCACGATGGCGACGCCGAGGCCGAGGGCGATCTCCACCTCGTGAAGCGCGCCCTGGATGAAGAGCGCGTCGTCGGACGTGACGCGCAGGTCCACGCCCTCCGGCAGGGTGGGGCGGAGCTCCTCCACGGCGGCGCGCACGCCGGTGGAGATCTCGATGGTGTTGGACTGGGCGGCCCGGACGATGCCGAGGCCGACGCCGACCCGGCCGTTGACGCGCAATTGCGAGGTGCGCAGGTCCGGCCCGAGGGTGACCTCGGCCACGTCCCGCACGCGGGTGGTGGGGTTGAGCAGGAGGTTGCCGATCTCCTCCGGCTTCACCAGCCGGGCGTCGGCCCGGACCACGAGGCTCTGGTTCTGGTTCTGCAGCGAGCCGGCGGGAGCGTCGAACGTGACCGTTCCGAGCGCCTCGGACAGGTCGCCGATGGTGAGGCCGCGGGCCGCCAGGGCGGCCTGGTCCACGTCGATGCGGAAGATGGCCTCCCGGTCGCCGAAGATCTGCACGTCGGCGACGCCGTTGACGGAGGCGATCCGGTCCTCGATGCGCTCGGTCACGAGCGTGGTGAGCTGCTCGATGGTCATGGTGTCGGACATGACCGAGACGCGCATGATGGCGTCGCCGTCCGCGTCCGCCTTGACGATCTGCGGCTCGTCAACATCGTCCGGAAGACTGTTGCGGATGCGCGAGACCGCGTCGCGCAGGTCGTTGGCGGCGACGTTGAGGTCCACGCTGTCAAGGAATTCCACGGTGACGCGGCTGCGGCCGAACTGGGACTGGCCGGAGATGGACGCGACCCCGGACACCCGGGAGGCGGCGCTCTCCACCTCGGCGGTGATCTCGCTGTCCACCGTCTCGGGCGAGGCGCCGGAATAGTCGACCGTGACGGTGACGACCGGGCGATCCACGTCCGGCAGTTCGCGGATCTCGATGCCGTTGAGCGCCGCGAGGCCGGCCACGATCACCAGCAGGTTGATGACGAGCGCCAGCACCGGACGCTGGACGAAGAGCGCCGTGAAGGCGGAGGCCCGGCTCGGGGCCGGCGTGTCGGTGCCGTGGGCGGACATGCGCGGGTCTTTCCGTCAGGAGCGGCGGGCGGGCGCGGCGGTCGCGCCCGTGCCGGAGGTGGGGACGCCGGCCGGAACGGCCTCGATGCCGGCCGGGGCGGCGCCCGCGTCGGCCACAGTGGCGCCGGGGCGCAGGCGCTGGACGCCCTCCACCACCACCGTGTCGCCGACCACGAGCTCGCCGTCGATCAGCACCATGTCGGCGGTGCGCTCCAGGATGGTGACGCCGACCCGGCTGACCTTGCTCTCGGCGACCCGCCACACGTAGGAGCCGTCCCGGTCCCATTGGACCGCGAGGGCGGGCACCGCCACGCGGGTGTCGCCACTGAACTGCAGGGTGACCAGGAAGGACATGCCGGGGCGGAGCTCGTCGTCCGCGTTGTCGAGCCGGGCCTGCACCACGAGCGTGCGGCTGTCCGCCTCCACCCGGCTGCCGAGGGCCGACACGGTGCCCTCGAAGGTCTTGCCGGGCCGGGACGGGGTGACGGCGCTCGCGGTGTCGCCGAGGGCGACCCGGGCGGCGTAGGCCTCCGGGATGCGGAACTCGACCTTGAGGACGGAGCGGTCGTCCACGGTCGCGATGGCGGTGGTGCCCGAGACCATGTCGCCCACCTCCACGTCCGTGAGGCCGACGACGCCGGCGAAGGGCGCCTTCACCTCGCGCCGTTCCAGCGCAAGCCGCGCCTCCCGGATCGCGAGCTCGGCGGACGCGAGCTCCGACCGGGCGGCGTCGCGCTCCACGGACGAGATGGAGTTGTTGGCGGCGAGCCGCTCGTAGCGCTCCGCCTTGGCGCGGGCGTCGGCGAGGGTGACCTGCGCGCGCTCCATGGCGATGCGCTCGGCGTCGTCGTCGAGGCGGACGAGGACCGCGCCGGCGGCGACCCGTTCGCCCGGGCGGAACAGGATCTCGTCCACCATGCCGGCGGTGCGGGGGAAGACCGTGACGGTGCGGTCCGCCTCGGCGGTGCCGATGGCCGACACCCGGTCGTTGGTGACGGCCTGCGTGGCGGCCCCGGTGGTGACCGGGGACGGACCGCCGGGACCGCGGCCGCCGGGCCCCCCGGCTCCGGGTCCGCCCGCTGCGGGCCGTCCGCCGCCGCCGCCGGCCTGGCGGCCGGGGGCGGCCTGGCCGGCAGGCGCCTCGCCGGGCGCGGCGCCGGCGGTCTCGGCCGGGGCGGGCAGGAGAGCCTCGGGGACGCCGTAGGCGGCGAGCCTGTCGCGGGCGGACGGGTCGAACCAGGCCCAGCCGGCGAGTGCCGCGACGGCGAGGGCGATGACGATGAGACCCTGTTTCCAGGCTGCCATGGAGAGAACGTCCTCAACTTGCGGGTCGCGGGTTACGCACCAGGGTACGCGTCGCGTGTCTACGCGCGGGCGGGGGCCGCCGGATCGACGGCAGCGCACGATTGGTCCCTGGATATTGTATCGCTTGCCCGATCGAAAACCTCGGAAAGTGTAAGGGACTGTATCACCGGCGGCGAACGGCCGCTGGAGCGGTTCAAATCGACGTGAGACATAGATGATTGCTTATGTATTAGATCCGCAAAGGGGGCGGCGATGACGGCGGCGGACAGGACGGCAAAGGGCGGAGGACGGCCGGGTTTCTGGGCCGCGGTGGCGATCGGACTCACGGCGCTGACCGCCGCCATCCTGTTCGCCATGGGTCGGGAGCCGATCTGCACCTGCGGCACGGTGAAGCTCTGGGTGGGCGAGGTGATGAGCTCGGACACCTCGCAGCACCTCGGCGACTGGTACACGCCGAGCCACGTGATCCACGGCTTCCTGTTCTACGGCCTGACGTGGCTGGCGGCCCGGCGGCTGCCGATGGGCGCGCGGCTCGCCATCGCGGTGGCGATCGAGGCGGCGTGGGAACTGGTGGAGAACTCGCCCGCCATCATCGAGCGCTACAGGAGCCAGACCATCGCGCTCGACTATGTGGGCGACAGCATCCTCAACTCGGTGGCGGACATCGGCGCGATGGCGGTGGGCTTCTGGCTCGCCTCCCGCCTGCCGGTGTGGGCGACCGTGGCGCTGGCCGTGGCGGCCGAGCTCTTCGTGGGCTGGATGATCCGGGACAACCTGACCCTCAACGTCATCATGCTGCTCTGGCCCGTGGAGGCGATCCGGGCGTGGCAGGGCGGGGCTTGAGGAGGGCGGGTCGCCTGGGCGGCGGGGGCAGCGCGATCGAACCGGGAGGGCGCTGGCCATGGGCGGCGGCGAACCATCCCTGGGGGTGGGCTGTTCTTCACCGCGAGGGCGGCGGGGGCTCGTTCACCGGAGGCGTACCCATGTCCGAAGCCAAGACCACCACCGACCACGACACGATCCGCAAGTGGACCGAGGAGCGCGGCGGCCGGCCGGCGTCCGTCAAGGCGACGCACGAGAAGGACGACGCCGGCATCCTCAGGATCGACTTCCCGGGCCGGGGCGACGACAGCAAGCTGGACGAGATCTCCTGGGACGAGTTCTTCGAGAAGTTCGACGAGTCCGGCCTGCAGTTCCTCTACCAGGAGAAGACCAAGGACGGCTCGACCAGCCGGTTCTTCAAGTTCGTGCGCGGGGACGGGACGTGAGGGGAGGGGTGGGCGGCGCCGGCTTTCACCAAAGGCCGATTGCCGCGAGCGCCCCATAGCCCTCCCGTGACGGGAGGGTCGGGCCTGGGGAGGGGTCGCTTTTCCCGTTCGATCGCGCGTTTTCAATCAGAAGACGCGCCGGCACATCAGGCGATACCGAACAAGGACGACCCCTTCCGGCGCTTCGCGCCACCTTCCCCTGAGGGGAAGGATTCGGATGAGCGGCACGCTTCGGAAAGGCCGACCGGCCCTCAGGCGGGCTTGCGGGCCCAGGGGCGGGTGCCGGCGGGGATCTCGTCGCCGGCGCCGGGCTGGTAGTAGTGCTTCGGCGCGGGGTCGCGGCCTTCCACCAGATAGCGGCGCGTGACCGCGTGGGTGACCTCGAAGGCGGTGAAGCCGACGCGCTTCAGGTGCGTGATCTGATCGATCAGGATGTTGCCGACCGCCCGGATCTCGCCCGCGAAGCCGTGGCGCTTCAGGAGCGCCGCATGGCTGAAGCCGCGGCCGTCGGCGAACTTCGGGAAGTCGATCGCGATCGCCGACAGGCGGTCGAGGTGCGGCACCAGGGACGAGACCCGGTCGGCGGGCTCCACCAGGACGCCGACGGTCTTGTTGCCGAGGGTGCCGGCCTCGGCCTCCTTCAGGAAGCGGCCGACGGACAGGAACACCCGGCCGTCCGCCGGGACGATCTCGTCGTCGGCGAGGCGGCGCCAGTCGTCCGGCACGAAATGGCCGGCGCGGAACACGTCGGCGGGCGTGGTGTCGATGGTGGTGGCCTGGATGGTCATGTCCGTCAGATCCCGCTGCCGAAGGCTTCACGGCCGGCGAGGCCGAGATGGATGCCGCATTCCGTCTTGGCCTTGCCGCGCCAGCGGCCGGCGCGCTCGTCCTCGCCCTCGGCGACCCGGTCGGTGCAGGGCATGCAGCCGATCGACTTGTAGCCGTCCGCCACCAGCGGATGGGCCGGCAGGTCGTGGGCGACCCGGTAGGCCTCCACGTCCTTGGAGGTCCAGCCGGCGAGCGGGTTCACCTTCAGCTTGTCGCCGTCGGCCTCGAAGATGGCGAGGTTCGCGCGCGTCTCGGCCTGGTGGCGCTTGCGGCCGGTGATCCAGCAGTCGAAGCCGGTGAGCGAAAGGGCGAGCGGCTCCACCTTGCGGACCGCGCAGCAGGCGTCCGTGTCGCGGTACCAGAGCGTGCCCTCCGGGTCCACCTCCTGGAGGCGGGCCGGCTGGGGCTTCACCGAGCGCACGTCCGTGAGGCCGAGCCGGGCCACGAGGGCGTCGCGGTGGCGGAGCGTCTCGCCGAAGAGCTTGCCGGTGTCGATGAAGATCACCGGCGTCGCCTTGTCGATCTCCGAGACCATGTGGAGGAGCACGGCGCTGTCGGCGCCGAAGCTGGAGACGAGCGCGAGGCCGCCGCCGAAGTGGTCGCGGGCGAGCCGGAGGATCTCCTCCGCGGTCATGCCCTCGGCGCGGGCCGCCAGCGAGCGGGCCTCCGCCTTGAGGGCGTCCGACGCGTGTCCCGCGCCGATGTCGAGTGCGTCAAGCGCCATAGAGCGCCTCCTTGAAGGGTGCCTCGCCCACGCGGCGATAGGCGGCGAGGAAGGTCTCGTCCGGGGAGGAGCGCAGCTTGAGATAGGTGTCCACGACCGTCTCGACGGCGTCCACGATCTGGTCGCTGTCGAAGCCCGGGCCGACGATCTCGCCGATGGCGGCGGTCTCGTCCGGGCTGCCGCCGAGGGTGAGCTGGTAGACCTCCACCCCCTTCTTGTCGACGCCGAGGATGCCGATGTGGCCCACGTGGTGATGGCCGCAGGCGTTGATGCAGCCGGAGATCTTGATCGACAGGGGGCCGATCGCCTCCTGCCGGTCCGGGTCGCCGAGGCGTTCGGAGATGCGGCTCGCCACCGGGATGGAGCGGGCGTTGGCGAGGGCGCAGTAGTCGAGGCCCGGGCAGGCGATGATGTCGGTCACGAGGCCCGCGTTGGCGGTGGCGAGCCCGTGCTCCTTGAGGACGGACCAGACCGCGTGAACGTCGTCGAGGGCGACGTGCGGGAAGACGAGGTTCTGCTCGTGGCTGACGCGGATCTCGTCGAAGGCGTAGCGCTCGGCGAGGTCGGCCACCACGTCCATCTGGTCGGCCGAGGCGTCGCCCGGAATGCCGCCGATGGGCTTCAGCGAGATGGTGAGCGAGGTGTAGCCGGGCGTCTTGTGCGGGTGGAGGTTCACCCGGGCGAAGCGGTCGAACTCCCGGTCGGCGGCGCGGGCCGCCTCGAAGGACGCGCTCGCGGCCGGCCGCTCGGGGAAGACCGGCGGGGCGAAATAGGCCTCGATCCGCTCGACCTCGTCGGCCGGCAGGGTGAGCACGCCGTCCTTGATGGCCTCGAACTCGGCCTCGATCTGGCGCTTCAGCTCGTCGAGCCCGGTCTCGTGGACGAGGATCTTGATGCGCGCCTTGTACTTGTTGTCGCGTCGCCCGTAGAGGTTGTAGACGCGCATGATCGCGTCAATGTAGGCGAGGAGGTCCTTCTCCGGCACGAAGGCGTTGACCTCGCGCGCCAGCATGGGCGTGCGGCCCTGGCCGCCGCCGACGAGCACCCGGAAGCCGATCTCGCCCGCCTCGTTCCGGCGCACCTCCAGGCCGATGTCATGCACCCGGATGGCCGCCCGGTCGTGGGCGGCGCCGGTGACGGCGATCTTGAACTTGCGCGGCAGGAAGGAGAATTCCGGGTGGATGCTCGACCACTGGCGCAGGATCTCCGCGTAGGGGCGCGGGTCCGCCACCTCGTCGCGGGCGGCGCCGGCGAAGTGGTCGGCGGTGACGTTGCGGATGCAGTTGCCCGAGGTCTGGATGGCGTGCATCTCGACCTCGGCGAGCTCGCCGAGGATGGCCGGGATGTCCTTCAGGGCGGGCCAGTTGTACTGGATGTTCTGGCGCGTGGTGAAATGGCCGAAGCCCTTGTCGTAGACGCGCGCGATGCGGCCGAGCTTGCGCAGCTGCCGGGACGAGAGCGTGCCGTAGGGGATCGCGACGCGCAGCATGTAGGCGTGGAGCTGCAGGTAGAGGCCGTTCATCAGCCGGTGCGGCCGGAACTCCTCCTCGGTCATGTCCCCGGCGACGCGGCGGACCACCTGGTCGGAGAACTGGGCCACGCGCTCATGCACGAAGGCGGCGTCGAACTCGTCGTAGCGATACATGGTGGATCCCGGAAAGAAACGCGGTCGTGCGGAGCGGGCCTGCGGAGGATGCGACGTTCAGATGGCGAAGAGCTTCAGGCGGCAGAGGGCTTCAGGCGGCGAAAAGCTTCAGGCGGTGAAGGGCTTCAGGTCCGCCCGGTGATCGGACTTGACCGTGGGGCCGAAGGCGCGGATGCGTTCGCGCAGCTTCACCGGCACCACCTTGCCGGCCTCGGCGGTCACGTCGATCAGGGCGACGTCGACAACCTTGGCGGCCTTCACGTCCTGGAGGGCGGCCGCGTGGGCGGCCTCGGCCGCCGCCTTGTCGGCGAGCACGCCGGCGGCGTCGATGTCCCGGACCCAGCCGCCGTCGGCCGTGCGGAAGACCACGTCTCCCTCGATGAGCGAATTGGCGGTCACGATCTGCGGCATGGCGTTCGGCTTTGTCCGTCCTGATGGCGCGCCTGTCATGGCGTGAGAAGGACAGATAAGCGATGCGGCAAAAAATTGCGGCGTCGCACATTCTAAATCTCGCGAAGCCGACGAAAACGCTTTTCGCCCCGCCCGAGCCGGGCAAAAGAATAAACCGGCGCCCGACGGCCCGGGACGGCCCTCGGGTGGGTCCGGTCGATGCCGTCGGCAACAAAATCGCCCGATCGTTCCAAATCGATCGAAAGATTTCAGGCGCGGTTCACCGCGGTCGCCTAGCATCTGACTAAAGACTGCGAGGAAGACGGTCATGTACCTTCACCGGCTGGTCTACTACTCGGAGAACAAGATCCGCGACCTCGGGCTGCCGCTCGCCAAGGAGCTGAAGGCGATCGTCCTGTCCGGACAGAAGAACAACCCGGCGGCCGGCATCACCGGCGTGCTGGCCTTCAACGACCAGTATTTCGTCGGCGTGATCGAGGGCGACCGGCGCCGGCTCTCATCCCTCCTGATGCGGATCGCCCGGGACAAGCGCGCCGCCAACCTGACCGTGCTCTCGGCGGGCGAAATCGATGAACGCCGGTTCGACGACTGGACGTCGGTCTACGCCGGCCATTCGGAAACGGTCGATCGGCTCTACCTGCGCTTCGGCCTCACCCAGGGGCTCGATCCGGGCCGCATGTCGGCGGACAGCCTGTTCGCCCTCCTGGATGCCCTGTCCAGGCTGGAAGCCGGGCAACTCGCCCGGCACCCGACGAGCGCGACGGAGCATGGCGAGGTCATCAAGGTCACGACCGTGTTCGCCGGCGGCTCCCAGGAGCCGCGCAAGCCGCTGGAGACCGTGGCGCGCTGACGGCGCGCGCCGCCCGCCGGTCAGATCCGGTCGCGGAGCGCGAACCAGCTCATGGCGGCGACCAGGGTGGGCCAGCGCATCAGCGTGCCGCCCGGAAAGGGCGGGCAGGGAATGTCGGCGAACGCGTCGAACCGCTCGGTCTGGCCGCGGATGGCCTCGGCGAGGATGTGCCCGGCGAAGGGCGCCAGCATGACGCCCTGGCCGGAATAGCCCGCCGCCACCCAGACGTTCGGCTTCGGCCGGCGCACATAGGGCAGCCGGTTCACCGTGAGGCCGAGCGTGCCGCCCCAGCCGTAGTCGATCGGCACCGCCTTCAGCCGCGGATAGATGGCGGTCATGTGCCGGGTGACGAAACGCCTGATGTCCTTCGGGAATTTCGGCGTGAAGGTCTCGCCGCCGCCGAACAGGAGCCGCCGGTCCGGGGTCTGCCGCCAGTAGTAGACCACGAACCGGGTGTCGCTCGCCGCCTCGTTGCCGGGGATCAGGTCCTCCGGCAGCGGCGCGGTGGCGAGGATGAAGTTGTTGAGCGGCATCACCCGGGCGTCGGTTTCCGGATCGAGACCGCCGAGATAGCCGTTGCCGGCGAGGACCAGGGTGTCGGCGGTCACGACGCCGTCCGGGGTCGTCACCTCCACCTTGGCGCCATGGCGCACGGAAAGGGCGCGGCTGTCCTCGAAGATCGTGGCGCCGGCGGCCGCAGCGGCCCGGGCGATGCCGAGGGCGAACTTCAGCGGATGCAGGTGCCCGCTCTTCGGGTCGAGCGTGCCGGCGTGATAGACCTCGGTGCCGAGTTTCTCGGCGGTCTCGGCCTTGTCGAGGAAGCGGATCGGGCCGAGCCCCCACTTCGTCGTCAGATGGTCCGCCTCGCGCCGGGCGTCCTCCACCCAACGCGGCTTGTGGATGCCGTGAATGAGGCCGTCGGCGAGGTCGACCTCCATGGCGTGATCGCGGATGAGCGCGCGCTGGAAGTGCCAGGCCTCGTCCGCGAGGGCGAGGAGCCGGCGGGCGGCGGGCTCGCCGAGGCGGCCGGCGAGCCAGTCCGGATCGCGCCGCTGGCCGGTGTGGATCTGGCCGCCGTTGCGGCCGGACGCGCCCCAGCCGACCTTGTTGGCCTCCAGGACCACCACGTCGTAGCCGGCCTTCGCCAGGGTGAGCGCCGCCGAAAGCCCCGTGTAGCCGCCGCCGATGACGCACACGTCCGCCCGCCGCGCGCCCTTCAGCGGCGCATGGGAGGGCAGCGCGCCGGCGGTCGCCGCATACCAGGACGGCGCGTGCGGCGCGCGGCCGAGCGGGGGCATGAAGGCGGTGGGGGTCATGGCACAACCCGATGGTGCGTGTGGTAGCCGCTTGTCACCTGGACGGCATGGACCGACGGTCTACACTGGCGAAGATAAACGACCGCAGAGGAGCCTTCATGCCGTCGAACCCTGTCCCGCCGGAGTACGGAGACTGGCTCAGCGACCTGAAGGACGCCATCCGGCAGGCACGGACCCGCGCCGTTCTGGCCATCAACGCGGAAATGAGCTTCATCTACTGGCGGATCGGACGCGACATCCTGGACCGCCAGCGCGATCTCGGCTGGGGCGCCCGAGTCATCGATCGACTTTCGGTGGACCTGAAGGAAGCCTTTCCAGACGCAAAGGGCTTCTCGCCCCGGAATCTGAAATACATGCGCCGGTTTGCCGAGGTCTGGCCGGATCGGACAATCGTGCAAGGCATCCTTGCACGACTGCCCTGGTCCGTGAACATCGCCCTTCTGGACAAGCTGGAGGCGCCGGACGCGCGGCTTTGGTATGCGCAGGCCGCCAACGCCCATGGTTGGACCCGTGACGTGCTCGTCCATCAAATCGAGACCCGGCTCCACGAGCGGCAGGGCAGGGCGACGGAAAATTTCGTCTCCACCTTGGAGCCGGGGCAGGCGATCGCCGCGGCCGGACTGTTCAAGGATCCCTACATTCTCGATTTCGTCGACCTCGCCGCGGAAGGCCGGGAGCGGGACCTGGAAGCGGCCCTGGTGAACCGCATCCGCAACCTGCTCCTGGAGCTTGGGACGGGATTTGCCTTCCTGGGGAGCCAGTACCGACTGACCGTGGCGGGACGCGACTACTATCTCGATCTTCTCTTCTACCACACGAAGTTGCACTGCCACGTGGTCGTGGACCTTAAGATCGGCGAGTTCGAGCCGGAATTCATCGGCAAGATGGGATTCTATCTCGCCGCCGTGGACGACCACTTGATGACCGAAGGCGACCGCCCGAGCATCGGATTGATCCTCTGCCGGAGCAAGACCGGGCTTGTCGTGGAGTATGCGCTTCGTCATGTCAGCAAGCCGATCGCCGTCTCCGCCTACACGGTCCTTCCGTCCGACATCGCGCGTGTTCTGCCGAGCCCGACCGACCTGGAGGCGGGGCTCGACACGGGCCCGTGACAACGCCCCCCGGCCGCGCCGGGTCACCCCATCAACCCCTGGCGCTTCAGCTCCGCGTGCGTCTGGTCGAGCGTCAGGGTGGCGAGGCGGATGAGTTCGTCGGCCTCGTCGTGGCTGAGGACGAGGGGCGGGGAGATGATCATGGAGTCGCGCGTCGCCCGCATGACGAGATTGTTGCGGAAGGAGATGTCGCGGCAGAGGAGGCCGACCTTGCCGTCGCCCTCGAAGCGGCGGCGGGAGCGCTTGTCGGGCACGAGTTCGAGCGCGCCCATCAGGCCCTCCATGCGGGCCTCCCCGACGAGCGGATGATCGGCGAGCGCCCGCCACTTCGCCTGCAGGTAGGGGCCAATGTCGTCGGCGACGCGCTCCACCAGCTTCTCGTCCCTGATGATCGTCAGGTTGGCGATGGCGGCCGCGCAGGCGACCGGGTGGCCGGAGTAGGTGAAGCCGTGGTTGAAGTCGCCGGTCTCCTCCAGCACGTGGGCGACCTTGTCCGACACCATGACGCCGCCGATGGGCAGGTAGCCGGACGAGAGGCCCTTGGCGATCGGCATCAGGTCCGGCTCGGTGCCGAAATGCTCCGACCCGAACCACCGGCCGAGCCGGCCGAAACCGCAGATCACCTCGTCGGAGACGAACAGGATGTCGCGCTCCTTCAGGATGCGGGCGACCGTCGGCCAGTAGGTGCGGGGCGGGATGATGACGCCGCCGGCGCCCTGGATCGGCTCGGCGATGAAGGCCGCGACCTTGTCCTCGCCGAGGGCGTCGATGGCGCGGCCGAGTTCCTCCGCGGCCCAGACGCCGAAGTCGTCCGGGCTCATCTCGCCGCCCTCGTCGAACCAGTAGGGCTGGGCGATGTGGTGGATGCCGGGGATCGGCAGGCCGCCTTGGGCGTGCATGGGCTTCATGCCGCCGAGCGACGCGCCCGCCATGGTGGAGCCGTGGTAGGCGTTCCGCCGGGCGATGATGATCTGCTTGTCCGGCTTGCCGAGGGTGGCCCAGTAGGTGCGCACCATGCGGACGACGGTGTCGTTGCTCTCCGAGCCCGACCCGGTGAAGAACACCCGGTTGAACTGCGCCGGCGCGACCGACTGCAGGAGGGCGGCGAGGTCCACCGCCGGCGGGTGCGTCGTCTTGAAGAAGGTGTTGTAGTAGGAGATCTCGGCCATCTGGCGATTGACCGCCTCGGCGATCTCCGGCCGCCCATGGCCGATGTTCACGCACCAGAGCCCCGCCATGCCGTCGAGGATCCGGTTGCCCTCCGAATCCGTCAGCCAAACGCCCTCGCCCTTGACGATCACCCGCGTGCCCTCGGCATTCAGGGCGCGCGTATCCGAGAACGGATGCAGGTGATGCGCCGCGTCGAGAGCGCGGTAGTGGGCGGTGGGGTATTTGTTTGAGACGGTCATGGTGGGGGTTCCTGAGCAGGTGAGGCAGTAGGCAATAGGCAGTAGGCAGTAGGAAGCGGAGGTTCCGGCGTTTGAATTGAAGACAAGGAGTAAGGGCGAAGGTCCGTCCCCTCGCTCAACCTCCCTACTGCCTACTCCCTACTGCCTACTGCCTCCCCCTACACACTCAACAGCAGATACTCCCGCTCCCAGCTCGAGATCACCTTCATGAAGGTCTCGAACTCCTGCTGCTTGATGGCGCGGTAGGTGGAGACGAAGCGGCTGCCGAAGATTTCGCCGAGCTCCTCGGTCTCCTCGAAGAGGGCGACGGCTTCGAGGAGGCCGCGGGGCAGGCCGAAGGGCAGCTCGCGGGCGGAGCCGTCCACCGGCGCCTCGGGGTCGAGGCCTTCCTGGATGCCGAGGTAGCCGCAGGCGAGCGACGCCGCGACGGCGAGATAGGGGTTGGCGTCGGAGGAGGGGACGCGGTTCTCCACCCGGCGGGCCTGGGGGCTGGAGTTGGGCACGCGCAGGCCGACCGTGCGGTTGTCGTAGCCCCAGTGGACGTTGATGGGCGCCGCCGTGTGGCGGGCGAGGCGGCGGTAGGAGTTCACGTAGGGCGCCAGCATGCACATGACCGACGGCAGGTAGCGCTGCTGGCCGGCGATGAACTGGAAGAATTCCGGCGTCGGGTTGCCGTCCGCGTCGGAGAAGATGTTCTTCCCCGTCTCCAGGTCCAGCACCGACTGGTGGATGTGCATGGCCGAGCCGGGCTCGCGGCTCATCGGCTTGGCCATGAATGTCGCGTACATGTCGTGCCGGAGCGCGGCCTCGCGGATGGTGCGCTTGAACAGGAACACCTGGTCGCAGAGCTGCAGCGGGTCGCCGTGGCGCAGGTTGATCTCCATCTGGGCGGCGCCCTCCTCGTGGATGAGGGTGTCGATCTCCAGGCCCTGCGCTTCCGAATAGTCGTAGATGTCGTCGAAGAGGTCGTCGAACTCGTTGACCGCCTGGATCGAGTAGGACTGGCGCCCGCTCTCCGACCGGCCCGACCGGCCGACCGGCGGCTCCAGCGGATAGTCCGGGTCGGTGTTGGGGCGGACGAGGTAGAACTCCATCTCCGGCGCCACCACGGGCTTCCAGCCCTGGCGGTCGTAGAGGTTGAGGATCCGCCGGAGCAGCTGGCGCGGCGCGATGTCCACCGGGCGGCCGTCGCGGGTGTAGGCGTCGTGGATGATCTGGGCGGTCGGGTCGGACGCCCAGGGCACCACCGCGAGCGTGGAGAAATCCGGCTTCAGCTGGATGTCGCCGTCGTTCGGGTCGTGCTTGAAGCTCTCGTCCTCCTCCGGATACTCGCCCGTGATGGTCTGGGTGAAGATGGACGACGGCATCGACATGACCGGGCCGGTGAAGAACTTGTCGGCCGGCATCAGCTTGCCGCGCGCGACCCCGGCCTGGTCCGGGGTCATGCACTCGATGTCCTCGATGCCGCGCTCCGACAGCCAGGCCCGGGCCTCCTCGATCGTCGCCACGCCCCTGTGGGTGGTCTTCGCGTCGTCGGCGTTGGTCGTCATGGCATCCGTCTCGAGTGTCGTTTCACCGTGGGACGGGCTTACACCCTTGCAGCCTCGGGCTCCACCCCGGCTGCGGCCGGTGGTCGTGTCGCGGCTATTTGTGATCACAAATTCGGCGGAAGTCAATTCGGGCTCGAGCGCCGGCCTTGCCGGGGCGAGGCGGCGCGGGAGACGGCGGACGGACGTCGTGCGATCACGGGACGAGGGACGGCGTGGCGGGTTGGCGTGACGCGAACCAGGACGGGAGGGAGCGTGGGACGGGCGCGCTCCGGCCGGCGGCGCCCGGACTCATCCCGGGTCGGCGAAGTCGGCGGCGCCGGCGACGAGGGCGTCGCGGATGAGGTCCATGCCCTCGGCGATGTCCAGGCGGATGGCCTCGGAGAGGGCGTCGGCGTTTCCGTCCGCGATGGCGGCGACGGCCGCCTTGTGGTGGTCGACGAGGCCCGCGGTGCCGACGCGGCCGTAGACCATGCGCATGAACGGGCCGAAGCGGAGCCAGACGCTCTCGATCAGCGGCAGGAAGACGTCCGAGCCGGACGCCTCGTAGATGGCGAAGTGGAAGGCGTGGTTGTGGCGCATGTAGGCCTCCACGTCGCCGTCCTTCAGGCTCGCGTCGACCGCGTCGTCGATGACCTGCAGCCGCCTGGCGGCGGCCTTGCGGTCGAGGCGGGGGAGGGCGAGGGCGGCGGCGACGGGCTCCAGGAGGGCGCGCGCCTTCAGGATCTCGGAAAGCCGCTGCTCGGTCATGCGCGGCACCGCGATGCGGCCGTTCTCGCGCACGTCGAGGGCCCGCTCGGCGGCGAGCCCTCGGATCGCCTCGCGCACCGGCATCGGGCTGGTGCCGAGCTGTTCGGCGAGGCCGCGCAGGGTGACCGGCCGGCCCGGCTGGATCCGGCCGATGATGAGCGCCTCCCGCAGCGCCTCCGTGACCCGGTCGCGCACCCCCGTCCGGACGGCGCCCTCGGGGTGCGCCTCCAGGGCCGGGAGAGCCGGCGCCTGCCGGCGCGGACGGCGGAGAGGAGTCGGAGCCGCGCCGTTGGTGGTCATGCCCGGATGCCTTCCATGCGCGAGCCCCTTCCTGCGCGGCGGAGAGGACGAAAAAGCGGAACGCCGACGGGCTTGAAGCCGGGGTGGCGGGCGTGCGCCCGGTCCCGGTTCTTGCCTGCGGGCGGTCCCGCGCCGGGCGCCTGACCGCGAGAGGTGAAGCCCGCGTCTCCGTCGGCTCTTGACCGCCTCGACTTAGTTGTGATCACAATGTCGTCGGAGTGCAACAGGAAAGTCCCCGGCCGGCGGCGTGGTCCGCACGGGCGGCCGGGTGCGGACTTCCGGCGTGCCGTCCGGCGCCCATCGGCCGGTCGCGGCGCGTTCGATCGATGAGGATATCGTGGGACGTGCGCTGACCGATCACCCGGCCAAGGACGAAGTCTCCCGGTTCCTGAAGACATATCCGGATGTCGAGGGCGTCGAATACCTGATCTCCGACACCAACGGCGTCCTGAGGGGCAAGTGGGCCCCGCCGCAGTCGCTCGCCAAGGCGGCCGGCACGGGCGTCAACTTCCCGCTCGGCCTGTTCGGCCTGGATGTCTGGGGCCGGGAGGTGACCGAGACCGGCCTCCACGTGGAGACCGGCGACCGGGACGGCGTGTGCCGCCTGGTGCCCGACAGCCTGCGCGTCATCCCGTGGGCGGCGCGGCCGACGGCCCAGGCCATGCTGACCATGTGGACGGAGACGGGCATCCCCTTCCTGGCCGACCCGCGCCAGCAGCTGGCCTTCGCGGTCGACCGGCTCGCCAAGGCGGGCTTCAGGGCGGTGGCGGCGTTCGAGTTGGAGTTCTACCTGATCGACCCGCGCCAGACCGAGCGCGCCGACGCGGCGCCGCGCACGGTGCTGACCGGCGAGCCGGGGCCGGAGCGGCAGAACATCTACGCGCTCTCCGACCTTTCGGCCTTCTCCGACCTGTTCCACGAGATCCGCACCGCCGGCCTCGCCCAGGGCCTGCCGCTCGACACCATCGTGTCGGAGGCTTCGCCCGGCCAGTTCGAGGTGAACCTGAAGCACCGGCCGGACCCGCTGGCGGTGGCGGACGACGCGGTGATGCTGAAACGGCTGATCCAGGAGGTCGCCCGCAAGCATGGCCTGAGGGCGAGCTTCATGGCCAAGCCCTTCATCGACCGGGCCGGCAACGGCATGCACGTGCACGTGAGCCTGATCGACGGCGACGGCGCCAACGCCTTTTCGGCGCCGGGCGTCGGCGAGGCGCGGCTGACCCACGCGGTCGGCGGCCTGATCGACGGCATGGCGCCCTCGACGCTGATGTTCGTGCCGACCTTCAACGGCTTCCGCCGGCTGCAGCCCGGCTCCTACGCGCCGACCCGCGCCACCTGGGGCCACAACAACCGGTCGGTGGCGCTGCGCGTGCCCATGTCGGAGCCGGCGGCCCGGCGGATCGAGCACCGGGTGGCCGGAGCGGACGCCAACCCCTACCTGGTGCTGGCGGCGGTGCTGAACGGCATGGCGGACGGCCTGGAGCGGGAGGCGGCGGCGCCGCCTCCGTGCGACCGCAACGGCTACGCGGCAAGCGACCCGCAGCTTCCCTCCACCATGGACGAGGCGATCCGGTTGTTCGAGCGCTCCGACTTCGTCCGCCGCGCGTTCGGGGTGGAGTACCGCAAGCTGTTCGCGGCCCTGAAGCGGGCCGAACTGAAGGCCTTCGCCGAGGAGATCACGCCGCTGGAGCGGTCCACTTATCTCTGAGGCGGCGCGCCGAGGCCGGAGCACCGGGCCGGGCGCTCCCGATGGCGTCTCCTGATGATGTCATTGGCATGATGAAGCAACTTGCATAATCCAGTCGGAGTGGAAAACATGGGGCATCTCGGACGGCGGCGGGGCCCCACTCCCGACAGACGCCATCGCGCCGGCAGTCCCGGCGGAACAGAGGATCGCAGGTGATGAACAAGTCCAGGACACTCCCGGTCATCGGCGCAATCGCGGCCGTCGCGCTCACGGCCGTTGCCGGACAGGCGCTCGCGCAGGAGCGCGTCGTCAACGTCTACAACTGGTCGGACTATATTGACGATTCGATCCTGGCCGACTTCACCAAGGAGACGGGCATCAAGGTCGTCTACGACGTCTTCGATTCGAACGAGATCCTGGAGACCAAGCTGCTCGCCGGCGGCTCGGGCTACGACGTGGTGGTGCCGACCGGCCCGTTCCTCGCCCGCCAGATCCAGGCCGGCGTGTTCCAGAAGCTGGACAAGTCCAAGCTGACGAACATCAACAACGTGTGGCCGCAGATCGCCGAGCGCCTGTCGAAGTACGACCCGGGCAACGAGTACGCGGTCAACTACATGTGGGGCACCACGGGCATCGGCCTCAACGTGGACAAGATCAAGGCCATCGCGCCGGACGCGCCGGTGGACAGCCTGAAGATGATCTTCGACCCGGAATGGGCGTCGAAGTTCAAGGAGTGCGGCATCTACGCGCTCGACGCGCCGGACGAGACCTTCGCGATCGCGCTGCGCTACCTGGGCAAGGACCCGGACAGCAAGGATCCGGCCGACCTGGAGGCCGCGGGCGAACTCTGGAAGGAGGCCGCCAAGAACATCCGCAAGTTCCACTCGTCGGAATACATCAACGCGCTGGCGAACGGCGACATCTGCCTCGCGCTCGGCTGGTCCGGCGACGTGCTGCAGGCCCAGGCCCGCGCCGAGGAGGCCGGCAACGGCGTGAAGATCGAGTACCACATCCCCACCGAGGGGACCTACATGTGGTTCGACAACCTGGCCGTTCCGGCGGACGCCAAGAACGTCGAGGAGGCGCACGAGTTCATCAACTACCTCCTGCGTCCCGAGGTGATCGCCAAGGCGAGCAACTACGTGGCCTATGCCAACGGCAATCTCGCCTCGCAGCAGTTCCTGGACAAGGAAGTGCTCGAGAACCCGGCCATCTATCCGCCGGCGGAGGTGGTGGAGCGGCTCTTCACCATCTCGCCCTACGACCCGAAGGCGCAGCGGGTCTTGACCCGGGTGTGGACCTCGGTGAAGACCGGGACCTGAGACAGACGAAGACCACGGCGCCCGGTTCACCACCGGGCGTCTTTCTGCGTGGCGGCCGGGCGGCGGCCGGCGGCACGGACCGCCCGGCCGCGCGCGACCCGACGCGCACCGGCGCGGACCAAGGCGAGGGGCGAGGCTGATGTCGAAATCCGTGGGACCGGTGAAGCGCAAGTTCGCGCCGTGGCTCGACCCGAACGCGAAGCCCTACATCCGCTTCGAGGCCGTCACGAAGCGGTTCGGCGACTTCACGGCCGTCGACAACCTCTCCATCGACATCTACGAGCGGGAGTTCTTCTCCCTGCTCGGCCCGTCCGGGTGCGGCAAGACCACCCTGATGCGCATGCTCGCCGGCTTCGAGGAGCCGACCGAGGGACGCATCCTCCTCGACGGCAACGATCTCGCCGGCGTGCCGCCGCACCGGCGGCCGGTGAACATGATGTTCCAGTCCTACGCGCTGTTCCCGCACATGAGCGTGGCGGAGAACATCGCCTTCGGGCTGAAGCAGGACCGGATGCCGAAGCCGGACATCGAGGCCCGGGTCGCCGAGATGCTGAAGCTCGTGAAGCTGGAGAAGTTCGCCGGCCGCCGGCCGCACCAGCTGTCCGGCGGCCAGCGCCAGCGCGTGGCGCTCGCCCGCGCGCTCGCCAAGCGGCCGAAGGTTCTGCTCCTCGACGAGCCGCTCGGCGCCCTCGACAAGAAGCTGCGCGAGGAGACCCAGTTCGAGCTGATGGACATCCAGTACGAGCTCGGCCTGACCTTCCTGATCGTGACCCACGACCAGGAGGAGGCGATGACCATGTCGGACCGGATCGCCGTGATGGACCTCGGCCGGATGGTGCAGGTGGCGACGCCGGCGGAGATCTACGAGCAGCCGAACAGCCGCTACGTGGCCGACTTCATCGGCGACATCAACCTGCTGGAGGGCAGGGTGGCCGCCGTGGAGGGCCAGCACGCCACCATCGCGGCGGCGGGGCTCGACCGGCCGATCGTGACCGAGCACGCCGGGAGCGCCAAGGCCGGCGACACCGTGTGGTTCGCGATCCGGCCGGAGAAGGTGCGCATCGGCCTGGAGGCCCCGACGGACCCGTCGCTGAACGTGGTGGCGGGCGAGGTGTGGGACATCGGCTACCTCGGCGACGTCTCGGTCTACCGGGTGAAGCTGCCGAACGGCACGGTGGTGAAGTCCACCCTCGCCAACGTGACGCGCCTCGTGGAGCGGCCGATCGGCTGGGACGACAAGGCCTATCTCTCCTGGCCGCGCGACGCCGGCCTGGTTCTGACGTCCTGACCGGAGGCGGTGATGGCCGACCAATCCGCCGCCCGCGGGCCGACCTGGACCAAGTGGCTCGTCGTCGCGGTACCCTACCTGTGGCTGCTGGTCTTCTTCCTGGCGCCCTTCGTGATCATCGTGAAGATCTCGCTGTCGCAGACGGCGATCGCCATGCCGCCCTACGCGCCGGTGTTCGACGGCCTGGCGACCTTCTGGGACAATGTGCGCGAGCTGTCGCTGGAGAACTACGTCTGGCTGACGGACGACCCGCTCTACTGGCGCTCCTACCTGTCCAGCCTGCGGATCGCCAGCCTGTCCACGCTGATGCTGCTCCTGATCGGCTACCCGATCGCCTACGCCATGGCGCGGGCGCCGAAGTCGATCCGGCCGACGCTGCTGATGCTGGTGATCCTGCCGTTCTGGACGTCGTTCCTGATCCGCGTCTACGCCTGGATCGGCATCCTGAAGCCGGAGGGGCTGCTGACCGTGGCGCTCCAGGGGCTGGGCGTGCTCGGCCCGGACGAGCAGGTGCGGATCATGAACACGGAGACGGCCGTCTTCATCGGCATCGTCTACTCCTACCTGCCGTTCATGATCCTGCCGCTCTACTCGGCGCTCGAAAAGCTGGACGGGACGCTGCTGGAGGCCGCTTCCGACCTCGGCTGCCCGCCCGTGGAAGCCTTCTGGGTGATCACCTGGCCGCTGTCGCTGCCCGGCGTGATCGCCGGCTGCTTCCTGTGCTTCATCCCGATCATGGGCGAGTTCGTGATCCCGGACCTCCTCGGCGGATCGGAGACGCTGATGATCGGCCGGACGCTCTGGAACGAGTTCTTCTCCAACCGCGACTGGCCGGTGTCGTCGGCCGTGGCGGTGGTGCTCCTCGTCATCCTGGTGGTGCCGATCATGGTCTTCCAGAACTACCAGAAGAAAATCTGACCGGAGCGCACCGATGAACCGCCGGCTCTCCTGGTTCAACGTCACGTCCCTGACGCTGGGCTTCGCGTTCCTCTACATTCCGATCCTGCTTCTGGTGATCTTCTCGTTCAACGAGTCGCGGCTCGTCACCGTGTGGGGCGGCTTCTCGACGAAATGGTACGGCGAGATGATCCGCAACCAGGCCCTGATGGACGCCGCCTGGGTGACCATCCGGGTCGCGGTTCTGTCGGCCACCATCGCGACGGTGCTCGGCACCCTGGCGGCCATCACCATGACGCGCTACGTGCGCTTTCCCGGGCGAATGCTGTTTTCCGGCATGATCTACGCGCCGCTGGTGATGCCGGAGGTGATCACCGGCCTGTCCCTGCTGCTCCTGTTCGTCGCCATGGACTTCAGCCGCGGCTTCTGGACGGTGACGATCGCCCACGTGACGCTGACCATGTGCTTCGTGGCGGTCGTGGTGCAGTCGCGGCTGGTGACCTTCGACGAGAGCCTGGAGGAGGCGGCGCAGGACCTCGGCTGCCCGCCGGCCAAGACCTTCTTCGCCATCACGCTGCCGCTGATCCTGCCGGCGGTGGTGGCCGGCTGGATGCTGGCCTTCACCCTGTCGCTCGACGACCTGGTGATCGCGAGCTTCAACACCGGCCCGGGCGCCACCACGCTGCCGATCAAGATCTACAGCCAGGTGCGGCTCGGCGTGACGCCGGAGATCAACGCGGTCTGCACAGTGATGATCGCCGTGGTGGCGGTCGGGGTGATCGCGGCCTCGCTCTACACCAAGCGGGCGCAGGTGGAGAAGGAGAAGGCGGAGCGCGCGGCGGTGCTGCAGGCGGGGTGACGGGAGGGAACTGAGGGCGGTTCCCCGCATCCGTTCTTGCAACAGCTTCACGGTTGGTGGCCTTGGTAAGAAGACAAAGACGACCCCTTCCGGGCGGCTTCGCCGGCCACCTTCCCCTGAGGGGAAGGATAACGTCCGTGTCGCCGCGCTGATCCTTCCCCTCAGGGGAAGGTGGCCCGAAGGGCCGGAAGGGGTTGTCTTCGCGTCCGGGCGGCGCGCCGTGCCGACCGGGGCTGGACGCGCGCCTCGCGCCGACCTGGGCCGGAAACGCGCCGTGCCCACCGAAGACCGGACGTTCGGGCGACCGGGACCGGGCGCGGATCCGGGCGCCATCGCCCTTCCGGGCATTTTGCCCTGCCGGGCGGCGGGATATGGTGCGGTGCGACGCGGGGCGACTCGGGATCGTGCCGAACGCCCTCTGGAGGAGACCCCGATGACCGACGCTCCGCTCTGGACCCCTTCGCCGGCCCGGGTCGCCGAGGCCGCCATGACGCGGTTCAAGACGTTCGCGGAGGAGCGGGCGGGGCGCGCTTTCGACGATACGGCGGCGCTGCACGCCTGGTCGGTGGCCGAGTCGGCCGCCTTCTGGGACGCGGTCTGGGACTTCTTCGAGGTGATCGGCGAGAAGGGCGAGCGGCGGCTGGTGGACGGCGACCGGATGCCGGGGGCGCGCTTCTTTCCGGACGCGACGCTGAACATCGCCGAAAACCTCCTGCGCCGGTCCGGCCCGGAGGACGCGCTGGTGTTTCGCGGCGAGGACAAGGCGTCGTCCCGCTGGTCGTTCGACGATCTCCGGGCGGCCGTCTCTCGGCTCCAGCAGGCGCTGAGGGCCGCCGGCGTCGGGCCGGGCGACCGGGTGGCGGGGCTGCTGCCGAACATGCCCGAAGCGGTGGCCGCCATGCTGGCGACGGCCTCGCTCGGCGCGGTCTGGTCGTCCGCCTCGCCGGACTTCGGGCCGCGCGGCGTGCTCGACCGGTTCGGCCAGATCGAGCCGAAGGTCTTCCTCGCCTGCGACGGCTACTGGTACGCCGGCAAGCGGATCGACATCGCCGACAAGCTGGCCGAGGTGGTGCCGGAGCTGCCGACCGTCTCGGCCGTGGTGATCGTGCCCTACCTCGGCCACGCGCCGGAGGTGGCGGCGCGGCTGGAGACGGCGGTGACGCTGGACGCCTTCGTGGCGCCGTTCGAGCCGGCGGCGCCGACGTTCGAGCGCATGCCCTTCGACCATCCGCTCTACATCCTGTTCTCGTCCGGCACCACGGGCGTGCCGAAGTGCATCGTCCACCGGGCGGGCGGCGTGCTGCTGCAGCACCTGAAGGAGCACGGCCTCCACGCGGACACGCGGCCCGGCGACCGGGTGTTCTACTTCACGACGCTCGGCTGGATGATGTGGAACTGGCTGGTGGGCGGGCTCGCGGCGGGGGCTACGCTGCTCCTCTACGACGGCTCGCCGTTCCATCCCTCCGGCGCCGTGCTCTTCGACTTCGCCGACCAGGAGGGCATGACGCTGTTCGGCACCTCGGCGAAATACATCGACGCGGTGAAGAAGGCCGGCCTCGTGCCCCGTGAGACGCACGACCTCTCCACGGTGCGGACGATCTGCTCGACCGGATCGCCGCTTGCGCCGGAGAGCTTCGACTTCGTCTACGAGGGCATCAAGGCGGACGTGCACCTCGCCTCCATCTCGGGCGGCACGGACATCGTCTCCTGCTTCGTGCTGGGGGATCCGACGCGGCCGGTGTTCAAGGGCGAGATCCAGGGCCCGGGCCTCGGCATGGCGGTGGAGGTGTGGGGCGATGACGGCAGGCCGGCGGCGGTGGGCGAGAAGGGCGAGCTCGTGTGCGTGAAGCCCTTCCCGGTGATGCCGCTGATGTTCTGGAACGACCCGGACGGCGCCAAGTATCGCGCCGCCTATTTCGAGCGGTTCGACAACGTCTGGTGCCATGGCGACTTCGCCGAGGTGACGGCCCACGGCGGCCTCGTCATCCATGGCCGGTCGGACGCGACCTTGAACCCCGGCGGGGTGCGGATCGGGACCGCGGAGATCTACGCCCAGGTGGAGCGCATCCCGGACGTGGTGGAGGCGCTCGCCATCGGCCAGGACTTCTACGGCGACGTGCGGGTGATCCTGTTCGTGCGCCTGAAGGACGGCGCGGAGCTGGACGCGGACCTGGAGAAGCGCATCCGCACCGAGATCCGGACCGGCGCCAGCCCCCGGCACGTGCCGGCCAAGATCCTGAGGGTTGCGGACATTCCGCGCACCAAGTCCGGCAAGATCACCGAGCTCGCCGTGCGCGACGTGGTGCACGGCCGGGCCGTGAAGAACAAGGAGGCGCTGGCCAACCCTGAGGCGCTGGACCTCTTCCGGGACCGTCCGGAGCTGAAGACGTAAGGCAGGACCGGCCCCGACGGAACGGGGCCGGACGGAGGCTCAGGCGCGCGGCGCGACCCCTGCGACGGCCGAGGCGAGCTGCGCCACCGTGAACGGCTTCTGCAGCATCGGGACGTCGACGTCGTCCGCGTCGAGGTCCGCGTGCCCGGTGAGGAGCAGGACCGCGAGACCCGGGCGGAGCCGCCGGACCTCGTCCATGAGCTCCCGGCCGGTCATCCGCGGCATGACGTGGTCGGTCACCACGAGGTCGAAGGCCGGGCCGGCCCTCAGTGCCTCGAGGGCCTCGGAGGCGGACGTCACGCCCGTGACCCGGTGGCCGAGCTCCTCCAGCATCGTCGCCGTGCTGGAGAGGACCAATTTGTCGTCGTCGACCGCCAGCACCTGCAGCGGAGCGCCGGATCCGGCGGTGGTCCGGGCCTCGGGCCCGGCGGGGGCGGGCGCCACGGCGACGTCCGCGACGGGGAGCCACAAGGTAACCTCGGTGCCGACGCCCGGCGTGCTGGCGACCTTCATGCGCCCGCCCGACTGGGTGACGAGGCCGTGGACCATCGAGAGCCCGAGCCCGGTGCCCTTGCCGACCTCCTTGGTGGTGAAGAAGGGTTCGATGGCGCGCGCCAGCGTGGCCGCGTCCATGCCCTCGCCGGTGTCCGCCACGGTGATGCGCACGTAGTCGCCCGCCGGCCCTTCCGGGGTGGAGGCGAGCCGCTCGGCGGCCGCCCGGATCCGCACCGTCCCGCCGTCCGGCATCGCGTCGCGCGCATTGACCAGGAGGTTCAGGATGGCGGTCTCCAGGTGGTTGGTATCCGTCAGCGCCATCGGCAGGTCCGGGGGGAAGTCCTCCTCGATCGAGATCTGCGGTCCGATGGTGCGGGCCAGGAGGTCGGACATGCTGCGGACGAGGTCCGGCACCGCGACCGGCTGGACCAGGAGATCCTGGCGCCGCGCGAAGGCCAGCATGCGCCGGATCAGCCCGGTGCCGCGCTCGGCCGCGTGGACGAGATTGTCCAGGATGGCGGCGGCGCGCGGGTCGGCGGGCGGACGCTTCTTCAGGATCTCCAGGCCGCCCAGGATGGCCGCCAGCAGGTTGTTGAAGTCGTGCGCGATGCCGGCGCTGAGCTGGCCGACGGCCTCCATCTTCTGCGACTGGAACAGGATTTCGCGCGCCTCCTCCAGCTTGCGCTGGTTCTCCACCCGCTCGCTGATGTCGCGCGTGACCTTGGCGAACCCCACGAGGGCGCCGCTCTCGGAGCGGACGGGATCGATGATGACGTGCGCCATGAAGCGACTGCCGTCCTTGCGCACGCGCAGGCCTTCCTGCTCGAAGCGGCCCTCCCGGGTGGCGATCTCCAGCGCGCGCCGGGGCAGGCCCGCGGCGCGGTCCTCGTCCGTGTAGAAGGCGGAGAAGTGCCGCCCGAGGATGTCCGCCGCCGAATAGCCCTTGATCCGCTCCGCCCCGGCATTCCAGCTCGACACGTTGCCCTGCAGGTCGAGCATGAAGATGGCGTAGTCGGTGACGCTCTGGACGAGGAGGCGGAACTGTTCCTCGCTGCGGCGGAGCGCCAGCTCGGCCTCGCGCCGCTCGGAAAGGTCGCGGGTGACCTTGGCAAAGCCGATCAGGTCGCCGCTCGGGCTCCGGATCGGGTCGATGACCACATAGGCCCAGAAGCGGGTGCCGTCCTTGCGGACGCGCCAACCCTCCGCCTCGAAGCGTCCCTCGCGGTCCGCCACGCGAAGCGCGGTGGCGGGCAATCCGGCCTTTCGATCCTCCTCCGTGTAGAAGCGGGAGAAGTGGGTGCCGACCACGTCGGCCTCCTCGTAGCCCTTGAACCGGCGGGCGCCGGGATTCCAGCTCGCGATGATCCCGTTCGGATCGAGCATGTAGATGGCATAGTCAGTGATGGCGTCGACGAGCAGGCGATAGCGATTGCCGTCAAGCGACACGTGGATCCGATCCTGAGAACACATGGCTTCCCCGAAAGCCTCGAACGGTTCTTAACCGCTGCCGCCAGGGAATGTTCCCGGCCGGACGGGGCTTGCGCCGTTCTGTTGCGCGGCCGCCACAGGGCCGGGCGTGCGGCGGGCGTGCGCAGGGCCATTGGAAGGCGGGCCGTGCTGGACTTGAAGGCGCCTCAGACCGCCGGCGCGGCGGTGGCCTCGACGACGGCGTCGTCGGACGCCGGGCTGCGGCGGCTCGCCTTCGGGGCGTCGCGGAAGGAGGAGCGGGCGAGGAAGATGACGGGCGCGAGGCCGGCGATCACGATGGTGAGCGCCGCGATGGAGCCGTCCTCGTAGGTGCCCCGGGCCGCCTCCCCATAGACGGTGGTGGCGAGGGTCTCGAAGTTGAACGGCCGCAGCATCAGGGTGAGCGGCAGCTCCTTCATGCAGTCGACGAAGACGAGAAGGCCGGCGGCCGCGATCGCCGGCCTGAGAAGCGGCACGTGGATGCGCGCCACCGTGCGCAGCGGCCGGGCGCCGAGGGTGCGGGCCGCCATGTCGAGGCTGGGCGGGATCTTGGTGAGGCCGGCCTCGATGCCGCCGGACGACACGGCGAGGAACCGGATGGCGTAGCCGAGCACCAGCACGATGCCCGTGGAGGAGAGGATGAGGCCGACCCGCTCGCCGGTGAGGCCGCGCCACGTATCGGCGATCAGGTTGTCGAGGCCGGCGAAGGGCATCAGCATGCCGGCGGCGAGAACGGTGCCGGGGACGGCGTAGCCGAGGCTGGACAGGCGGACGAGCGAGCGCGCCGCCCGGTGGCGGGCGAACCGGCCCGTGTAGGCGATGACGAGGCCGGCCAGAATGGTCGCCACCGTGGCGCCGGCGGAGACGCCGAGGGTGTTCGCCACCCAGCCGGGGAAGGCGTTCGGCAGGCCGTGCTCCAGGAGGCGCCGGGCGGCGTGGTGGACGAGATAGCTCGCCGGGACGAGGAAGCCGACGGCGATCGGCAGCGCGCAGGCGGCGGTGGCGGCGAGGCCGCCGAGGCCGGAAAGGGTTTCCGGCACGGCCGTGCGGGTCTTCGACGAGCGGCTGACGAAGCGCTGGCGGCGGCGGGCGGCGCGCTCCAGGGTGACCAGGAGCACCACGAAGGCCAGCATGACGAGGGCGATCTGGGCCGCGCCCTCGATGGACGAGCGGGTGACCCAGGTGCTGTAGATGGCGACCGTGAGGGTGCGCACGCCGAGGAATTCGGACGCGCCGATGTCGTTGAGCGCCTCCATGAGGGCGAGGCTGGCGCCGACCGCCACGGCGGGGCGGGCGAGGGGGAGCGCCACCCGCCAGAACACGCGCCGGCGCGACGACCCGAGGGTGCGGGCCACTTCCACCAGGGCGGGCGACTGCATCATGAAGAGCGCCCGGGCGGGCAGGTAGACATAGGGGTAGAGAACGAAGCCGAGGAGCACGATGGCGCCCGGGAGCGAGCGGATCTCCGGGAACCAGAGGTCGCGCGGGCTGGCGAGGCCGAGGACGCCGCGGATCGCCGTCTGAACCGGGCCGACCGGGTGGAGGACGTCCAGATAGGCGTAGGCGACGATGTAGGTGGGCACCGCGAGCGGCAGCAACAGCGCCCATTCGAACAGGCGCCGCCCGGGGAAGCGGTACATGGCGACGAGCCAGGCGGTGCCGACGCCGACCGCCGACACGATGAGGCCGACGCCGGCGAGGAGGAGGAGGGTCGTCTGCAGCGCCGCCGGCAGGATGGTGCCGGCGAGATGGGGCCAGAGGTCGCCCGAGCCCTTGGCGGCGTAGTAGACGAGGCCGCCGACGGGGGCGAGGACGCCCGCCACGATGACGCCGCTCGCCAGCATCCAGAGGTGGCCGGACGTGTCGCGCGCGCGCGGGCCCGGACCGCCGGCCCCGGTTCCAATCCGGAAGGAACGGCCGTCCGGCCGTGGTCCGCGCGTTGCCTTGCCGGTCATCGGGTCCTCATGGCGACGCCCGGCCGTTCGGGAACACCGAAGGCCGGGCGGATCGGGTCGGTCGCCCGGGCGGTCGCCGGGCGGGTGGAGCAGGGCGGGGGCGCCCCGCCGGATCAGTTGTCGAAGCCGACCTCGTCGACGAGGAGGCTGGCGTCCTTGCGGTTCTTGACGATGTCTGTCACCGGGGTCGGGTCCACGGTGAGCTGGCCGAGTTCGGCGATGATCGGGTCCGGGGAGACGCCCGCGCGCACCGGATACTCGAAGTTGGCCTTGGCGTAGATCTCCTGGGCCTCCTCGGAGACCAGGAATTCCATGAGCTTGACCGCATTGTCCTTGTTCGGGGCATTCTTGGCGAGCGCCGCGCCGGACACGTTCACGTGGGTGCCCTTGCCGTCCTTGAAGGTGGGCAGGACGACCTCGATGGCGTCGGCCCAGGTCTTCTGCTCGTCGCCGCCGCTGCCGGAGCGCATCAGGCCGACATAGTAGGAGTTGCCGACGCCGATGTCGCAGAGGCCGGCCAGGATGTCCTTGGCGACATCGCGGTCGCCGCCGCCCGGCTTGCGGGCGAGGTTGGCCTTGACGCCTTCCAGCCAGGTCTTGGCGGCCTCGCGGCCGTCCTTGGTGATGACCGTGGCGATGAGGGCGGTGTTGTAGGGATGCTGGCCGGAGCGCAGGCAGACCTTGCCCTTCCACTTGGGATCGGCGAGATCCTCGTAGGTGATCTTGTCGTCGGTCACCCGGTCCTTGGACACGTAGAGCACGCGGGCGCGGGCCGAGAGGGCGTACCAGCTGCCGGCCGGGTCGCGCAGGCTCTCCGGCACCGCCTGGTTCAGCGCCTCGGACTCGATCGGCTGGGTGAGGCCGCGGTCGGCGAGGTCGGCGAGGTTGCCGAAGTCCACCATCATCATCAGGTCGGCGGGCGAATTGGCGCCCTCGGCGGCGACGCGTTCGGCGAGGCCTTCCTTCATGAAGATGGTGTTGACCGTGATGCCGGTCTCCTTGGTGAAGGCGTCGAACAGCGGCTGGGCGAGGCCCGGCTCGCGCGTGGTGTAGACGTTCACCTCGGCGGCGACCGCCGGAAGGGCCGTCAGGACGGTGGCGGCGAGGGCGGCGAGAAGGCTGCTGGACTTCGACATCGATCGACTCCAATCGGCAGGGGGCAAGGCCCTGTCATCGGGACGGTCGCGTGGCGACCGTGGTGCGGGAGGATCTAGGCCGGAGCGGGCGGCGCTGTCAATCGAATTTGCCGTTCAATATCAACAACTTGGGTCACGCCTCCTTGGAACGATTCCAAAAACTTGGCTAAGTTGCTCCAGTTATTCGCGGAATGTTGAGCCTCCGGAGCAGGTTTTCAGGGAGCGTCTGACGCGTGGCCGGAGGTCGCACGGACTGAGCGCGCGGCGGCCGGCCACGCTCCAGCTTGCCGGGAGGGGGCGGACGAGGGCGCGGCGGGCGCCGCGCCGAGGTCCCGGCCCGTCACTCGGCGAGGACGCGGGTGGACGGGAAGGTCACCTGCACGAGGGTGCCCTGGCCGAGCGCGCTGTCGATGCGGAAGGCCGCCCGGTTCGCCTCCACCAGCGCCTTGGTCAGCGGCAGGCCGAGGCCGGTGCCGCGCCCCGGCCGGGTGGTGTGGAGCTGGCGGAAGGGTTCGAGCGCCTTCTCGACGTCCTCCGGGCTCATGCCGGGGCCGGTGTCGCGGACGCGGAGCGCCACCTCGCCGCTGTCCTCGTAGAGGGTGGAGACGATCACCTGGCCGCCCGGCTGGTTGAACTTGATGGCGTTGGATAGGAGGTTGAGCACGATCTGGCGCAGGCTCCGGTGGTCCGCCACCACGCTCGGCAGGCTGGAGGAGAGGGACGTGCGGATGATGATCCGCTCGCGGTTCGCCTGCGGCTGCATGAGGGCGACGCACTCGCGCACCACCTCGTTGACCGGCACCGCCTCGAAGGAAAGGTCCAGCTTGCCCGCCTCGATCTTGGAGAGATCCAGGAGGTCGTTGACGAGGCTCATGATGAGCGTGCCGGAAATGTGGATGTCGCGCAGGTATTCCTTGTAGCGCTCGCTGCCGACAGGGCCGAACCGCTCTTCCATCATCACCTCGGAGAAGCCGATGATGGCGTTGAGCGGCGTGCGGATCTCGTGGCTGATCTTGGCGAGGAAGTCGGACTTCTGCGACGAGGCGGTCTCGGCCGACCGCTTGGCGGTGGTGAGCTCCTCCTCGGCGCGCTTCCACTGGGTGATGTCGCGCAGGACCGCGCAGAACCGGCCCGGCGACACCCGGCCGACCGTCATGAAGAGGGGCACGAGGCCGCCGCGCCGGACCCGGCCGATCACCTCGCGGCCGTCGTTGAGGACGCTGGCGACGCCGTTGCGGGCGAGGCCGTCCAGGTAGTCGAGCGCGTCGCGGTGGCTTTCCGGCGCCAGATAGTCGATCAGCGGGGCGCCCACCATCGCCTCCCGCTCGGCCCCGAACAGGGCCTCCGCCGACCGGTTGGCACCCAAGATGGCGCCGCGATCGTCGATGACGAGCACGCCGTCGGTGGCGGTGTCCAGGATGGCCTCCAGCTCGCCGACGCGGGCCTCGGCGGCCTCGGCGCGCATCTGCCCGGTGGCCTTGGCGGTCTCCTGGACCACCAGCATGGACGCGATGGAGCCCTGGAAGCCGATGCTGTGGAGCCGGACGTGCACCGGCACCTCCACGCCGTCGCGCCGGCGGATCGCCGGCAGACGGTGATCGCGCATGAGCGGGCTGCCGACGAAGGCTTCGGCGAAGCCGCCGGCGTCGTCGAGCGCGGCGAAGTCCGGGTAGCCGGACAGCTCCAGGAAGGCGCGGTTGACGGCCACCGCCTCGCCCTGGCGCAGGATGGCGACGGCGAGCGGCAGCCGGTCCAGGATGGAAAGCTCGATGGTCGGGACGGGCGCGGGGGCGGAAACGGGTTCGTCGGGGGCCGCCGGTTCGCCGTCCGGGGCCGTCTCGTCGTCAAGGATCCGCGGCCCCGGATCGACGGCCGGAGCCGGGGCCTGCCGGTCCTGGCGACTGTCTTGGCGACTATCCGGGCGACTGTCCTGGCGACTGTCGTGGTGACCGTCGTCCAGCCGGGCGCCGAGGGCCTCGGCGATCTTCTGGAACGCTTCCCGCTCCGGACGGGACAGCTGGCGCATGGCAGCGTCGGTGTCCCGGTAGAGCGGCTCCGGCGGCAGGGGCCGCGCCGACATGGAAGCGGGGACGACCTCGCCGAGGGGCGGCTCGCTCCAGGCGACGTCGTCCTCCGACGGGTCCGGCTCCTCGACGAGGCCGAGGGCGGCGTCGTCCGGCTGGGGCGGCCCGGGCTCGAACGGGACTTCGTCGGGTTCGGCGGAGGCTGCCTCGGTGACGAAATCCGCCGGTGCGGCGGCTTCCTCGGCCTGCTCGCCGTCCGGCTGCGCGGGCTCTTCCGGCTGGAGCACCACGTCGGCCTCGGCAAGGTCGGCTGCGGGCTCGTCCGGCAGGATGGCCACGATGGCGTCGGCCAGAGCGGGATCCGGCGCGTCGCCGGAGGTCTCCGACCCGGCGGCGGGGTCCGCCTCGGTCACGGTGTGCGGGGCGGCGTCGGGAGCATCGAGGGCGAAGCCGGTCTCGGCATGCGGCCCGGCGGCCGGTTCGGAGCGGTCCTCGCCGGCGTGGTGGACCGTGTCCTCCACGTCCGGTTCCGCGACTTCGGCCTCGTCGGCGTCCCGGCGGTCCGGGCCGGCGCCGTAGAGCAGGGACTCCGCCGCGTAGATGCGGTCCGGATCGAGCCCGATGACGGCGCTTTCGGGCTCCTCGATGGCGGTGGGCAGCACGATCACCGGCTCGTCCACCACGATGGCGGGCGCCTCGGCGGCGGCGAGATCGGCCTCGCCGGTGACCTCCGGCGAGGGCAGCGGCTCGACGGTGCTCGGCTCGGCCCGAGCCGGAGCGAACAGGCGGCCGACCACGGACGCGGCGGCGGCGACCGCCACCAGGGCGGCCGAGAGCGGGTCCGGCGCGCGCGCGGGCTCGGCCGGAGAGGGCTCGGACACTGCCGGCTCGGACGGCAGCGGCTCGGCCGGAGAGGGCTCGGACAGCGCTGCGTCGACGGCGGCGGGCTCGTCGATCACGGTGGGATCGGGCGTGTGCGCGGCGGACGGCGGGAGGTCGTCGTCGGCGGGCGCCGGATGGGCCGGGTTCGAGACAGCCTCCGGCGTGTCCGGGGAGTCGATTTCGGCCGGGGGCGCGACCTCCGGAAGGGGCGCGTCCGGCGCGTCGGCCAGACCGGGGGACCGGGCTGGTGCCGGCGCGGCGGAGGCCAGGGGGAAGGGGACCACGCGATCGGCGGCCGGGAAGGCGGCGCCGCTCTTGGCGATGCCGAAGCCCCGGTAGCCCTTGAAGGCCCGGTCCCGGCCGAACACCGGCATGCCGGCGAGGTCCACGGGCAGACGCAGCGGCGCGCCCTCCACGGGCCAGTCCACGGTGAGGCCGGTGAAGGTGTCGTGGCGGGCGAGGGCGGCCTGGATCCGGCCGCGCGGATCGAGGCCGAGGCGGGCGGCCACGTCCGCCCATGTCTCGCCGCTCCGGGGCGCGGCGGCGGGCCCGACCACGGCGCCGAACTCCTCCGACACGAAGCTGAAGGCGAGCGCCGGATCGAGCTCGAACACGAAGCGCACCGAGCGGCCGTGGTCCGGAAAGACGAAGCCGGGGTCGGCGGACCGCGCGTCCGTCACGGCGGCTGTGTGGGGCGGGGACGGCTCTACGGGTTCCGGGGCGGGGATGAGGTCCGGGGTGGCCGTCTCGGCCAGCGGGGCGTCGGCTCGGGAATCGTTGGCCAGGGGATCGTCGGCCAGACGAGTGTCACGGGTATCGGCGGGGGCGGTCGCCGACGGATCCGTCGCGACGGACTCGGCGGTCGGGGGCGCGTCGAGCAGGGACGATGCGTCGTCCGGTGCGGGATATGCGCCGGCCGTGGTCGCCTCCGGGCCGGTGTCCGGGTCCGAGGCGGCCTCCACATCCTCCAGGGCGGCGGCGAGCCGGGGCGGCAGGACCGTCAGGACGTCCGAGGCGGGCGGTTCGGCGCCGGCCGGCTCCGCCGCGAGGTCGTCGACCGCGTCCGGGGCGACCGCGTCGGGCGCGTCCTCGTCCGCCGCGTCCGGACGGGCTCCGTAGCCGGCAACGTCCGGGTCCGACGCTCCGGCGAACGGGTCTTCGACCCCGTAGTCGGCGCCATAGTCGCCGGCAGGCTCCGAGAGCGCGTCTTCGGCTGAGACGGCTTCGGGGGGCAAGGCTGGCGGACCGTCCGGCGGGTCCGACAGGACGACGGCCGGCTCGGCTTCGGCGACAACGGCGGGCGCCTCGGCTTCGGAGAGGTCGTCCTCCGGATCCGGCGCGGGCTGGTCGGGGGCGGTTCGGGGTTCGCTCTCGTCGGGTCCGTCGCCGAGGACGGCGGCCACGCCCGTTCCGGCGGTCGGGACCGTATCCGGTTCGGCGGCCGGGTCCGGTTCGGCGGCCGCGTCTGACGGTGCGGCGCCGGCGTCGCCGGGAGAGCCGAAGAGGGCGACGAAGGCCGCCCGGGCGTCTTCGGCGGTGGCGAAGCGCGACGACCGGTCGAGCACCACCAGGAGAAGGCCGCGCGTGCCGGCGAACCGGAAGCGGCTCGCCCGGCAGACGACTGTCAGCGGCACCAGGGTGCGCGACAAGGGCACCCGGTCGGTGCGCGCCTCGCCGGGGCCGAGCTGGCCGTCGATGGCGGCGACGCGCCGCGCGGTGGGGTGGCCGGCGGAGAAGCCGAGCGCCGCCAGGTCGTGAAGCGAGCGAACGCCGAGGTGCTCTGCGCCGGCGGCGTTGACGAACAGGAGCCGGGTGCCCCGGCGGTCGAACAGGAAGACCGGGCGCACGTCCTCGATCAGGGCCGCAACCGACGGATCGGCTGCGGCGGCAAGGAAGACGTCATCCAGGTCGGCCATGCCGTCCCTCCCGTTCGCGGCCCGCCGGATGCGTGGCCGCCCCCTCATACAGACCCGCCGCCTTCGCGTCAGGGCTCCGCCGCCGCGCCGAGGCGGGCGTCGTTAAGCCTTCGTTAATACCCCGCCGTGTCGCGGAAGGCCACTCTCCGACCGGTCGCCGTCGCCGCCGGATGGCATCACCGTTAATGGGCCCGGCGATACGGGCTTTCGTTCCCGTTTGCCTGTGGAGATCGAACGTGGTGAACTTGGCATGCGGCCGACCTGGCCCTTTGTCGGCCCCGGGACGAGAGGAGACGATCATGGCGAGCAACGAGCGCACCGGGATGGGTGGCGGGCCGGACGGACTCGATCCGACGGGCAGCTTCCGGGCTGCCGCGGAACAGACCGTCGACCAGGCCCGCAAGGCTTTCGACGACGCCCTCGGCCTCGCCCAGAAGGCGATCGGCGGGATGGAGACCAACGCCGCCTCCCTGCAGTCGAACCTCCAGGAGATGACCCGCGAGACGCTGGATTTCGCCGGCGCCTCGGCCGAAGCGGCCTTCACCCTCGTGGAACAGCTCTCCAAGGCCAAGGATCCGGCCGAGATCGCCGCCATCCAGAAGGCCTTCCTGGAAGCCCAGATGCAGCGGCTCGGCCGTCAGGCGCGGGTGTTCGGGGACAACGCGATCCGGACCGCGCAGGACCTGACCAAACCGTTCGAGCGGTGACCCGGCGGGCCGTGCGAACACCCCGAAAAGGCCCGGACGCGGGGCCTTAGACTTTTTGCGCTGCGGGGTCATGTTGCATTGCAGCATGACTTGGCCTATATTTGCGGAAGCGATCGGGACTGGACGTGTACGGAGTGGTGTCAGCCTCCGATCTGATGATCATGACGCGGAAGGAGAACGCCATGGTGGATGAGGTCGAGAAGATCACCCCGGCGAAGCCGGTCAAGGACGCTGCCGAGAAGACCGTGCGGACCGCCAAGCTGGCCGCCGCCCCGAAGCCGGAGACGGTGGAGGCCTTCACGATGGCTCCGGCCGAAATGCCGGAGGTGTTCCGGGACATGGCCGAGAAGTCGGTCAAGCAGGCCAAGGAACACTATGAGAAGATGCGCGCGGCCGCCGAAGAGGCGACCGACATGCTGGAAGACCAGTTCGAGACGGCCCGCAACGGCTTCGTCGAGCTGAACGCGAAGGCGATCGAGGCGGCCAAGGCCAACGCCGACGCGACCTTCCGCTTCGCCAAGGACGTGCTGGCGGTCAAGTCCGTCGCCGAGATCATCGAGCTGCAGACCGCCTTCGCGCGCCAGCAGTTCGATCTCGTGTCGGCGCAGGCCAAGGAGATGCAGGATCTCCTGACCAAGTACACGACCGAGACCCAGCAGCCGGTGAAGGAAGCCTTCACCAAGATCTTCAAGGACGTGCGCGCGGCCTGACCGGCGCGCCCGGCAACCCGCCGGGTCCCTCTCCGGCCGCCGGCCCGAAGCCGGCGACCGGCGATCCATCGAAAAACGCCCGGTGCCGCCGCGCCGGGCGTTTTTCCGTTCGGGGATCAGGCCCGCGGGCGCGACGCCCGCCCGGCGCCTCCTTTTGCTGGGAAGTGTGGCGGGCGAGGCAACCGCCCGGCGTCTCTTTTCGCTCGCGAGCCAGACGGGCGGGACCCCCGCCCGGGCCCAAACGGGCTTCGCCGCCAACGGCTTCGGGGTGATGGCGTCTTTGCTCTTGCAATGCCCTTCGGATCAAATTAGGTTCCGCCTCGCTTCACGCAGGCAGCTGTAGCTCAGTTGGTTAGAGCGTCGGATTGTGGCTCCGAAGGTCCCCCGTTCGAGCCGGGGCAGCTGTACCATTTCTCTTGAAGCCCATTCTCTTCATGCATCTGGTGGTCGGGAAAGCGCGGTCGTGATGCCCGGTCGCGCCCCGTGGAGAGTCGCGGCCCGGCCGCGCCGGCGAATTCCGTCCACGCTCATTTCGGGCGCGGGTCCGGCGCTGCGGGTGATGGGCTGGGGCAAGGTCCCCAAGGCTCCGCCTCCAGATCTGTCGCCGAACCGGCAGCCCGGCGCTTCCTTGGCGGACGGGGGCTCTCGAGACAGGTCCTGACATACCGATCGCCGGTCCGGAGGCGATGACGTCCGTCGCTGACGATCGTCCGGTCGTCCGACTGCTGAACCATGGCACGACCGGAACGCGGCGCGAGGCCCGGGTTCGGCCGAGGTCTCGGCAACGAAAAGCCCCCGCTCCGGGGCGAACGGGCAAGGGCGCCTGCGCGCCGCTTGCCGCGCCTGCTACGGGCGGGGGCTGATGGTGTACCAGACGGGCGCTCGCAGCATCAGGCGAGCGCGGGAACAGACCGGGTCGGAGTACATCCGTCCTGACCGGGTCGCGACGGCGGCGGCGTTGATGCACGCCGCGCCGAAGTCCACCAGTATCCGCTGGGATAGCCGTGATATGGGAGGCCCCGCGGGCGGTTTCAAGACGCGGCGGCGTCGGTCCGCCGGGCCCGCGAGCGGGCAAGCGTCAGGCCTGGTTGGTTTCCGACACGGGGGCGGGATCGGCCTCGCCGCGGTAGTCCTCCATCGGGATCGGACCGCCGAGCCGGTCCACCTTGGCGGCGTCGTCGGCCGGGAGCGTCCCGGCGAAGAGGTCCAGCGTCTTCCAGGCGGGGAAGGGCTGACGGCCCTCGGTGTCGGGCACGTGCGGCGACAGGGTCGTGCCGGCGGCGCGGTGGATGTAGCGGCCGCAGTTCACGTAGATCTGGGTGGTCGTCACCCGCACCGCGTAGTCGGCGCCCGGATAGTGGGCGAGGAGGGCGGCATCGTCGGATATGTCCGCGGTGCCCTGGATGCGGAGGCGGTTCGGCTGCTCGAAATCGATGAGGAGCAAGCCGACCTCCGGATTGGCGGCCATGTTGCCGAGGGAGAGGTACATGCCGTTCCCGTCGTAGATCGGGAAGACGAGCTCGCTCGGGCCCGTGACGCGGACGAAACCGGGCGCGCCGCCCTTGTAGGAGACCGTCGGGCGGCCGTTCTCGTCCACGGTGCTGAGGAAGAACATGGGCACGGACTGGACGAACGCGATGGCGCGCTCGTCGAACGTCGGCTGGGCCAGCGCCTCCAGGCGGTCGGCGAGCCGGCGCGTGCCGTTCTCGTCCTGGAACCGCCGGTGGGTCTCTCCGAAGAACTTGGACATGTCCTACCCCTTGTTGCGTCGCCCGTTCGGCGATCGTTGAGGGAAGGCTACGCGCGCCGTCGTCCGGGCCGTGTGCGGCGATCGGTCACTCGCCAAAATGGCGAGCGGTCGAAATGGCGATGTTCGGCGTGGGCAGGCGAGGGGCGCGGGGGAGCGCCCCTGGCACCGTCGTCAGGCGTCGAGGTCGGCGGCGAGGATGCGGCCGATCTCGGCGAACGCGCGGTTGCGGTCGTCGAACGACGCGGCGGTGTCAGCCATGTAGACGGCGGCCA
Organism: Chthonobacter rhizosphaerae; assembly: GCF_013839525.1. Lineage (GTDB taxonomy): Bacteria > Pseudomonadota > Alphaproteobacteria > Rhizobiales > Pleomorphomonadaceae > Chthonobacter > Chthonobacter rhizosphaerae. The sequence goes on along the minus strand of NZ_JACDIS010000003.1, from coordinate 397,264 downwards.
GAACCGGCTCGCCGTCGCCCGGCCAGATGACGGCGACGTCGGCGGTCGCGCCGTTCTCGCCCGTGCCGGTCTTGTCGCCGACGCGCCAGTCGTCAGGCAGGCCGGCGCGCAGGCGCGCATCGCCGGTGGTGTTGGCGATCATCCAGCCGGCGAGACGTTCCCTGGACGCGTCCGAGAGGGACCCGCCGAACAGGAGTTCCCGCAGGTCCGCCGCCATGGCGGCGGGCGTGGTGGTGTCGCGCGGGTCGCCCGGACGCGCCTCGTTCAGCGCCGTCTCCCAGCGGTCGAGGCGGGTGTCGCGGTCGCCGAGCGAGCGGGCGAAGGCGGTGATGGCCTCCGGGCCGCCGAGCGCCTGGAGGATGAGATTGCCGGCGGTGTTGTCGCTCCGGGTCACGGCCGCATGGCAAAGATCCGCCAGGGTCATGCCGGTCTTCACGTGCCGTTCGGTCTCCGGCGAGTAGGTGACCAGATCGCGGCTGCGGTAGCGGACGAGCCGGTCGAGGCTTTCCGCGCCCGCATCCACACGGTTGAGGAGGGCGGCGGCGGCCAGCACCTTGAACGTGCTCGCCATCGGGAAGCGTTCGTCCTGCCGGTGCGTCCAGCGGGGGCCGGACCGGACACCCACGACCGCCACGCCGATCCGGCCGCCGAGCCGCTTCTCCAGGTCCGCGATCCGGGTTTCCGGGCTTTTCCGGCCGGTGGACGCGGCCTCGGCGCGAACGGCCGGGCCGAAGGCGGCGATGGCGGCGAGGCCTGCCGTGATGAGGGTGAAGCACCGTCGGGTCGGACGCTGGGTCATGCTGGATCTCCGGTCTCGGGACTGGGACAGGGGGGGCGAGCGGCCACCGGCCGCATCACCGGGATAGACCTGTGGGACACGTCCTCACAAACCGTGATACCTAGCGGGAGCCATTAGAGAAACTGGGGCAATCATGGTCCGCCGCCACCTGCCGCTCAACGCGCTCCGCGCCTTCGAGGCGTCGGCCCGCCACCTCAGCTTCACCCGGGCGGCGATCGAGCTCTGCGTCACCCAGGCGGCCGTCAGCCAGCAGGTGAAGCAACTGGAGGCGCGCCTCAACGTTGTGCTGTTCCGCCGCCTGCCCCGGGGGCTGATGATCACCGCCGAGGGCGAGGCGCTGCTGCCGGTGCTGCGCGACTCCTTCGACAGGATGGCCGACATGCTGGAGCGGTTCGAGGGCGGTCATGTGCGCGAGGTGCTGTCGGTGGGCGCGGTCGGCACGTTCGCGGTCGGCTGGCTCGTGCCGCGCCTGCCCCGGTTCCAGGAACGTCACCCGTACGTGGACCTGAGGCTTTCCACCAACAACAACCGGGTGGACATGGCGGCCGAGGGGCTGGACCTCGCGGTCCGGTTCGGCGACGGGGCGTGGCACGGCACCGAGGCCGGCCACCTGTTCGAGGCGCCCCTGTCGCCGCTCGCCACGCCGGAGATCGCCGAGCGCCTGAGGGAGCCGCGGGATCTCCTCGGCGAGACGCTGCTGCGCTCCTACCGGGCCGACGAATGGACCTGCTGGTTCGAGGCGGCGGGGATCGACGCCCCGGCGCCGCACGCCAAGGGCTACGTGTTCGACAGCTCGCTGGCCATGATGGAGGCGGCGCTCCAGGGCCTCGGCGTGGCGTTGTCGCCGCCGCTCATGTTCCAGCGCCACCTCCGGGCGGGACTGGTCGTCCAGCCGTTCCTCGTCGGCACCGCCGTCGGCAGCTACTGGCTGACGCGGCTGAAATCGCGCCCGGAGACCGGCGCGATGGCGGCCTTCCGGATCTGGCTGGCGGAGGAGGCGGCGACGGCGTGACGGCGCCGCCGTCACACGGTCTTCAGCATGCCGCCGTCCACGTGGTAGGTGGAGCCGACGCAGTAGGTCGCCTTGTCGGAGCAGAGGAAGACCACCATGTGGGCCAGTTCCTCCGGCGTGGCGAAGCGCCGGATCGGGGCGTGCTCGTCGGCGACCGACTGGAGGTAGCCCTGCCAGTCCCCGCCGGTGTCTGCGGTCAGCTGGCGGGCGGTCTTGATCCAGTCCGGCGTCAGGATCAGGCCCGGGTTGATGCAGTTCACCCGGATGTTGTCCTTCACCACCTCGGTGGAGAGCGTCTTGGAGAACATCATCAGGGCCGCCTTGGTGACGTTGTAGATCGGCTCGTACCAGAGCGGCTGGACGGCGCAGATCGACGCGTTGTGAAGGATCACGCCGCCGCCGCGCCGGCGCATGCCGGGCACGAGACCGCGGGCGAGCCGGACGGCCGCCATCACGTGCAGGTCGAAATAGTGCTGCCACTTCTCGTCGGGGGCTTCCATGATCGTCTCGTTGGAGCCCGTGCCGGCGTTGTTGATCAGGATGTCGGCGCCGCCGAAGGCGTCCTCCGCGGCGGTCACGATGGCCGCCGTCCCGTCCGCCGTCGCGACGTCGCAGGCGACCGGCACCGCCCGGACGCCGTACCGGTCGGCGATCCGGCTCGCCTCGGCGGCGAGCCGGTCCTCCTGCCGGGCGGCGAGCACCAGGTGGGCGCCCTCGGCTGCCAGGCCCTCGGCCACGGCGAGGCCGATCCCCACGCTGCCGCCGGTGATGACCGCGACCTTGCCGTTCAACCCGAGATCCATGTCGTCCTCCAGAGGCAGGCGCCCCGCCGTCCGCCGGGGAAGTCTACCGTCGGCAAGACCGGACGCGCCTCTCGGTTTTCACGCGCGGCTGCGCGTTTTTTGAACGGCTCGGGCGAGCAGGCGGCCGGACCGGGAGCCCTGACGGGATCAGCGGAAGCGGCCGAGCTTCTGCAGGACCTCGATCTTGTAGCCGTCCGGGTCCTCCACGAAGAAGAAGCGCGCGATCAGGCCGGCATCGGTCTTGAACTCCACGATGGGGCGGATCCTGAAGCCGGCTTCCGTGAAGCGGGCGTGCTCGGCGTCGAGGTCGTTCACCACGAAGGCGAGATGGCCGTAGCCGTTGCCGAGGTCGTAGGCGTCCGTGCGGCCCTTGTTGATGGTGAGCTCGACCTCGAAGTCCGCCTCCGGGCTGCGCATGTAGACGAGCGTGAAGTCGGGGAAGTCCAGCCGGTCCGAGACCGCCAGCCCGAAGGCGCGGCCGTAGAAATCGACCGAGCGCGCCTCGTCGAGCACCCGGACCATGGTGTGGATCGCCTTCGCCATACTGCTTGCTCCTGAAAACGTGTTCCGTCCGTCCGCCCCGGCATTCGGGGCGGATCGGCCCGGCGTCGCCGCGCCGGGCGGGCCGGCGGACGGCGACAGTGCCGCGGACGCCGGCGGGTGTGAAGGTCGGTGTCGCTTGATCGGCGTCCGGCCCCGTCCCACTTAGACCGCACCATGAACGGAGACCAGACAGCATGCGCGCTATGGTGATCACACGGTTCGGCGGGCCGGACGTCTTCGAGCGGCAGGAGATGGATCGTCCCGTCCCCGGGCCGGGCGAGGTGCTCGTCCGGGTCGTCGCGTCCGGGACCAATCCGGTCGACGCCAAGATCCGGCAGGCGGGCACGTGGGCGCAGATCCCGCTGCCGGCGGTGCTCGGCTACGACGTCTCCGGCGTCGTCGAGGCGGTGGGGCCGGGGGTCTCCGGGTTCCGCTCCGGCGACGAGGTGTTCTACACGCCGGAGATCTTCGGCAACCGGCTCGGCAGCTATGCCGAATACACGGTCGCGTCCGCCGCGATCGTGGCCCGCAAGCCCAAGTCGCTCAGTCACGAGGAGGCGGCCGGCATCCCGCTCGCGGGCGGGACGGCCTGGGAGGCGATCGTGCGCCGGCTGGCCGTGCGGCCGGGCGAGACGGTGCTGATCCACGGCGGGGCGGGGGGCGTCGGCTCCTTCGCGATCCAGTTCGCCAAGGCCGCGGGCGCCCGGGTGATCGCGACGGCGAGCGCCGGCAACCACCAGGTCCTGCGCGACCTCGGCGCCGACGTGGCACTGGACTATCGCGACGGCGACGTCGCCGACCGCATCCTGACGGAGGCCGGCGGGCCGGGCGTGGACGCAGCCTTCGACACGGCCGGCGGCAACGTGGGCCTGAGCACCGTCGTGACCCGGCCGTTCGGGCGGATCGCCACCATCCTGCCGCCGACCGGTGACCTCAGCGCCCTCTACACGAAGAACCAGACCCTCCACGGCACCTTCCTGACCCGCGAAGGCGCGCGGCTGCGCGAGATGGCGCCGCTGTTCGAGCGCGGCCAGGCGAGGGTGATCGTGGACGAGGTGCTGCCGCTTGAGGACGTGGGCAAGGCGCACGAGCGCCTGGACTCCGGCCACGGCCGAGGCAAGGTGATCCTGAAGGTCGGCGACTGAGGGCGAGAGACGCTCCGGACGCGGGCCGGGCCGTCGGGGTGGGCGGCCCGGCGGCCGCCTGTCCGACGGGCTGGCTGGGGTCTCTGTGGCGGCCGCTTGCGGCGCGGTTTTGCAAGCTTCTTCACAAAGTCGGGAACACACGGCGGTTTTGCCGGTTGGAGCATCACCCTATTGCCCCACCGGAGGCAGCAATGCAGCGGTCGTCCCGTCTGAGACAAGCCGTACTTGTTTGTTTTTCGCATCTAAGATGGGATTTCGTCTTCCAACGACCACAGCATCTATTGACCCGGGCCGCGAAGAAGTACGCAGTGTACTTTATCGAGGAGCCTCAATATGACGCCTCGATCCGGGCTCCCCGGGTGAACTTCAAGGTGGACGCGAGCGGCGTCACCGTCGTGGTGCCGGTGCTGCCGCCGAACTGTCCGGAGCGGCTGGCGCTGGAGACCCAGCGCCAAGCCCTCAAGAAGGTGCAGGCGGCCCATCGCGGCGCGCCCTCGATCTTCTGGTACTACACTCCGATGGCGCTTCTCTTCAGCGCGGACGCGGATTGCGACCTCTGCGTCTACGACTGCATGGACGAGCTTGCCGCCTTCCGAGGCGCCCCGACGGAGTTGCAGCGGCTGGAGAAGCTGCTGATGACCCGGGCGGACGTGGTGTTCACCGGCGGGCGCAGCCTGTTCGAGGCCAAGAAGAACAAGCACGCCAACGTGCACGCCTTTCCGAGCAGCATCGACGCGAAGCACTTCGCCGTCGCCCGCAGGACCGGCGCGCCCGACCCGGCCGACCAGGCGGGCATCGCCCGGCCGCGCATGGGATTCTTCGGCGTGGTCGACGAGCGCATGGACGTGGATCTCGTGGCGGCGACCGCCGCCGCCCGGCCCGACTGGCAGTTCGTCTTCCTCGGCCCCGTGGTGAAGATCGACCCGGCGGACCTGCCCCGGGCGGAGAACATCCACTGGCTGGGCGGCAAGCGATACGACGACCTGCCGTCCTATCTCGCCCATTGGGACGTGGGCTTCATGCCCTTCGCGATGAACGAGGCGACCCGGTTCATCAGCCCCACGAAGACCCCCGAATTCCTGGCGGCCGGCCTGCCGGTGGTGTCCACCCCGATCCGCGACGTGGTCACGCCCTACGGCGACCGGGGCCTCGTCGAGATCGCCGGGACGGCCGACGAGGTGGTGGCCTCCATCGAGCGCCTGCTCGCCGGGCCGAAGCCGGACTGGCGGGCCCGGGTGGACGCCTTCCTGGCGGACATGTCCTGGGACCGGACCTTCGCCGACATGAACCGCATCATGCTCTCCACCGGCGCCCTGCCGCTCGACGGCACGGAAGCGCCCGCGGACCTGAAGACGGGAGTGCCCCTCGGTGTATGACTGGCTCGTCGTCGGAGCCGGCTTCGCCGGCAGCGTCATGGCGGAGCGCCTGGCGCGGGTGCGCGGAGACCGCGTGCTCGTCATCGACCGCCGCCCGCACGTGGCGGGCAACGCGTTCGACACGCCGGACGCCGCGGGCATCCTGATCCACCAGTACGGCCCGCACATCTTCCACACCAACTCGGAGATGATCTTCGACTATCTCTCCGAATTCACCGCCTGGCGCCCCTACGAGCACCGGGTGCTGGCGATGGTGGACGGCCAGCTGCTGCCGATCCCGATCAACCGCACCACCATCAACAAGCTCTACGGCCTGTCGCTTTCCACCGAGGAGGAGGTCGAGGCCTTCCTCCAGGCGCGGGCCGAGCCGGTGGAGGAGATCCGCACCTCCGCGGACGTGGTGCTCGCCCGGGTGGGACGGGACCTCTACGAGAAGTTCTTCCGCGGCTATACGCGCAAGCAGTGGGGCGTCGATCCGTCCGAGCTCGACAAGTCGGTCACCGCCCGCGTGCCGACGCGGGCCAACGAGGACGACCGCTACTTCGCGGACACGTTCCAGGCGATGCCGCGCGACGGCTTCACGGCCATGTTCCAGCGCATGCTGGACCACCCGAACATCGAGATCCGCCTCGGCGTGGACTTCCGTGAGGTGCGCGACACCATCGACTTCCGCCGGCTGGTCTTCACCGGCCCGGTCGACGAGTATTTCGACTTCCGGTACGGCAAGCTGCCGTACCGGTCTCTCCAGTTCGAGCACGTGACCCGGGACGAGGAGTGGCACCAGCCGGTGGCGGTGGTGAACTATCCGCAGACCGAAGCCTACACCCGGGTGACCGAATACAAGCACCTGACCGGCCAGACCCACCCGAAGACGTCGCTCACCTACGAGTTCCCGAGCGACACGGGCGACCCCTACTATCCGGTGCCGCGCCCGGAGAACGCCGCGCTCTACAAGCGCTACGAGGCGCTCGCGGACGCGGAGGAGAACGTCTGGTTCGTGGGCCGGCTCGCCACCTACCGTTACTACAACATGGACCAGGTGGTCGGGCAGGCGCTCGCCACCTTCCGGCGGATCGACGAGGCCATTCCCAGGCCCGTCCGCACGGCGGCGGAGTGACGTGGTGGCGGGAGGCGGCGCCCAGGACGGGCGCCCCACCGACGGGGGTATCGAGATCTGGGGCGGGGTGGAGGCCACCATCGCCCGGATCGGCGACGACTGGCGCGACCAGGTGTTCGAGACCGGGCACCAGGACCGTCCGGACGACCTGGACCGGATCGCGGACTTGGGCATCACCGCCGTCCGCTATCCGGTGCTGTGGGAAAGCCTCGACCCCCGCCACCCGCACCACCGCGGCTGGGACTGGCACGACGCCCGGATCGACCGGCTCCAGGCGCTCGGGGTGCGGCCAATCCTCGGACTGGTGCACCACGGCAGCGGGCCGGCCGGCACCGATCTTCTCGATCCGGCGTTCGGCGACAAGCTCGCCCGGCATGCGGACGCGGTGGCGCGGCGGTATCCCGACATCACCGACTACACGCCCGTCAACGAGCCTCTGACGACCGCGCGCTTCAGCGCCCTCTACGGCCACTGGTATCCCCATGGGCGGGACCACGGCCTGTTCCTGAAGGCGGTGTTCAACCAGTGCCGGGCGGTGATCCTGTCCATGCGGGCGATCCGGGCCGTGAACCCGGCGGCGCGGCTGGTCCAGACGGAGGACCTCGGCAAGGTGTTCGCCCGTCCGGGCGTGCCGGACCTGGCGTTCCAGGCCGAGTTCGAGAACGAGCGCCGGTTCCTCTCGTTCGATCTCCTGTGCGGGCGGGTCGGCCCCGGCCATCCGCTCTTCCGCGATCTCGGGGCGGCCGGCGTCACCGAGCGGGATCTCGCGGTGTTCCGGGACGGCGACGGCCGCCCGGACGTGTTCGGCATGAACCACTATCTCACCAGCGAGCGCTTCCTGGACGACCGGCTGGACCTCTACCCGGCGCATTTCCACGGCGGCAACGGCCGGACGGCCTATGCGGACGTGGAGGCCGTGCGGGCGGGTCTGCCGGACGACGACGTCGGCCCGAAGGCCCGCCTCCGCGATCTCTGGGAGCGCTACCGCGGACCGGTGGCGATCACCGAGGCCCATCACGGCTGCAGCCGGGAGGAGCAGATCCGCTGGCTGAGGGACTGCCACGCGGGCGCCGTGGCGCTGAAGGCCGAGGGCGCGGACGTGCGGGCGATCACGGTCTGGGCCCTGTTCGGCGTCGTGGACTGGAGTTCGCTCCTGACGCGGCGCAACGGCCACTACGAACCCGGCGCCTTCGACGTGCGCCACGACCCGCCGAGGCCGACCGCCATCGCCCGCCACGTGCGACGGCTGACCGGTCGCGAACGGGAAGACCACGCCACCCTGACCGGGGAGGGCTGGTGGCGGCGGGCGAGCCGCTTCTACGCCCATGTCCGCCCGGACGGAACGCCGGCGCCGCGGGCGGCGGAGACGAGGCGGCTGCTGCTGGTCGGCAGCGGCCGGTCGGCGGTCGGGCGGGGCATCGCGGAGATCTGCGAGATCCGCGGCCTCGACCATGCCTGGAGCGTCGGCCGCGACGACCTCGCGGGCGAGATCGAGGCGGGTCGGGCGTGGGCGGTGGTGGACATCCGACCGCCGCTCGCCGCCCGGCAGGGCGTCAGCGGCGAGCGCCTGGCGGACCTCTGCCGGACGCGGCGCATCCCCTACCTGCTGTTCTCCTCCGAGAAGGTGTTCGACGGCTCGCTCGGGCGGCCCTACGTGGAATCCGATCCGGTGGCGCCCGGCTGCGAGACGGGACACCAGCTGGCCGACCTGGAGCGGCGCGCCCTCTCGGCCCATCCGGAAGGGCTGGTGGTGCGGACGGGGCCGGTGCTGACCGACGCCGGCACGACGGCGCCCGGACACCTGGACGGAGCCCCGGTGCTCGACGCGGCCCTCCACGGCGCCTCCGCGCCGGCGCTCATCCCTTTGACGACCGGCTGCTTCAGCTACCTGCCCGATCTCGTGCACGCGGCGCTCGACCTCCTGGTCGATGGCGCCGACGGCCTCTGGCATCTGGTGAACGACGACGAGGACGACTGGGACGACGTGGTCCGGCGCACCATGGGCCGCGTCGGAGTGACGCTGGACGACGACGGAGCGTCGCGCCTGGCCGACGGCCGCGTGGTGCTCCGGTCCGAGCGGGCGCGGGTGATGCCCGCCCGGGAGAGCGCGCTCGGGCGCTATCTGGCGAAGCACCGGCTGGTGTTGTAGCGGCGCACCACGGCCAAGCAAAACCAGCCGAAATTAAGCTGGGTCTGAAGCTTGGCCATAGATCTCATATGGATCTTCTTCAGGCTCCTCTGTACTTCAGGGAGCCATGAACGCAGCGCGTCACCGTTCAGCCGCGAATCGGGATCATCAGTGACGCCGTTTAGATCCTAAAGCCTAAGCTTCCGCTGCCTTCCCGACCGTCGACGGACCAGAACCGTCCGCGCGGCGCGACCAGGGACTCCGCGGAAGAGGGTGTCCAAGGGGGCGGGGCGATCCCGCACGGGCCGACATGACACATTCGCGTATCTCCCTCGACGGTACCTGGGAGTTCCTCCACGTTTCTGACGACCGCGTTCCGGGGCCGATGGAGGTCCGCTCCATCACGGTGCCGTCGCCCTGGCAGGCGCAGTTCGCCGATCTGCGGATGCGGGCGGGCGTCGGCATCTACCGGCGCATGATCACCCTGCCGGCCGGCTGGAAGCACGACCGTGTGCGCCTGGTGTTCGGGGCGGTGTTCCACAACACCAAGGTGTGGGTGAACGGCACGCCGGTCGGCTCCAACCAGGGCGGCTTCCTGCCCTTCGCCTTCGACGTGACCGAGCACGTGTTCGAGGGCGAGAACGAGATCAAGGTGCGGGTGGAGAGCCCGACCGACAACCCGCTGGAATTCCCCGACACGCCGCTCGCCGAGATCCCGTTCGGCAAGCAGAGCTGGTACGGGCCGCTCTCCGGCATCTGGCAGTCCGTGCACCTGGAGTGCCGCCCCGCCGACCACGTGACGCGTCTGCGCATCCGCCCGGACCTTGCGACCGGCGCGGTCTCGGCGCGCGTCTTCTTCGCCGCGCCGCTCTCGGCGGACACGGAGATCGACGCCGTGGTGCTGGGCCCGGACGGGGCGCCGGTGGCCGCCACCGTGGTGACGGTGCGGGCGGACAGCGATGAGGCGGACCTCGCCTTCACGGTGGACGCCGTGAAGCCCTGGTCGCCCGACCGGCCGGACCTCTACCGGCTGGTGCTGACGGTGCTGCGCGACGGCGCCAAGGTGGACGGCGCGGCGGAGAGCTTCGGCTTCCGCACCATCGAGACCCGGGGCGGGCGCTTCTTCCTCAACGGCGAGCCGCTCTATCTGCGCGCCGCGCTCGACCAGGACTACTATCCGGACACCATCTGCACGGTGCCGTCGGTGGAGTTCCTGGAGGACCAGTTCCGCAAGGCCAAGGAACTCGGCCTCAACTGCCTGCGCATCCACATCAAGGCGGCCGATCCGCGCTACTACGAGGTGGCGGACCGGCTGGGCATGCTGGTGTGGACGGAGCTTCCCAACGGGGGGCTCTCCACCGAGCGCTCCCGCGCCCGCAAGGAGGCCCTCCTCAAGGGCATCGTGGACCGGGACGGCAACCATCCGTCGATCGTCATCTGGACGATCATCAACGAGAACTGGGGCGTGGACCTCGTCCATGACGCGGACCATCGCGCCTGGCTGAAGCGCACCTTCGCGTGGCTCAAGTCCTACGACCCGACCCGACTGGTGGTGGACAACTCGCCGCTGGCGCCGAGCTTCCACGTGAAGACGGACATCGCCGACTACCACTACTACGCCAACATCCCCGACCACCGGGCCAACTGGGACGCCTTCGTGGACCGGCTCGCCAACCGGGAGGCCTTCCTCTTCAGCCCGGAGGGCGACGCGGAGATCACCGGCGAGGAGCCGGTGATCTGCTCGGAGTTCGGCAACTGGGGCCTGCCCGACCCGAAGGACCTCGTCGACGCGGACGGGCGCGAACCCTGGTGGTTCGAGACCGGCCACGACTGGGGCGACGGCATCATGTACCCGCACGGGGTGGAGAACCGCTTCTCCGACTGGAGCCTCGACCGCTTCTTCGGCTCGCTCCGCTCGTTCATCGAGGCGGCGCAGTGGCAGCAGTTCCGCGCCATGAAGTATGAGATCGAGGCGATGCGCCGGCGGCCCGAACTCGCCGGCTACGTCATCACCGAGCTGACCGACTGCCACTGGGAATCGAACGGCCTCCTGGACATGCGCCGGAACCGGCGCGTGTTCCACGACCTGTTCCGCACCATCAACGCGGACACGGTGATCGTGCCCAAGTGGGAGCGCACGTCCTACTGGGGCGGCGAGACCGTCCGGATCGCCTGCGCCATCGCCCACGGCGGAAGCGGCACCCTGGAGGGCGCGCGCCTGGAGTTCGGCGTGTCCGACGTCCACCGAATCGAGGTGCCGGCGGTGGCGCCGGGCAGCGTGGCGGACCTCGGCGCCATCGAGGTGATCGCCCCGCGCGTCGCCACGGCCGAGATGCGCCCGCTCACGCTCCGTCTCGTGGCGGCCGACGGGCGGGAGCTCGCCTCCAACAGCGTGGACCTGTCCCTGCACCCGGCGCGCGCCAAGGCGACCGTGTCGGCGCGGCTCTGGTCCCCGGACGCGGACATCGCCGCGCACCTGTCGGCCCTCGGCTTCAGCATGGCGGACCGGCTGGAGGATGCGGACCTCGTGGTGGCGCGCAGCCACGACGAGGCGATCCGCCGGCACGTGCGGTCCGGCGGCTCCATGCTGCTGCTGCCGGAAGCCGACATGGCGCTGGAGCCGCTGTTCCCGCACTGGCAGAACGTGCGCGTGCAGAACCGCGACGGCACCCACTGGGGTGGCGACTGGGCGTCGTCCTTCGCCTGGCAGCGGCGCACCGGCCCGTTCGAGGCGTTGCCGGGCGGCCCGCTCATCGACGAGAGCTTCGACCGGGTGATCCCGACCCACGTGATCTCCGGCTGCAATCTCATCGACTTCCAGGCCCGCGTCCACGCCGGGCTGGTGGTCGGCTGGGTGCACAAGCCGGTCGCGCTCACCATCGAGCGCGGCTACGGCAACGGCCACTTCGTGGCCTCCACCTTCCGGCTGTTCCGGGACGCCCCGGGCGCCGACCCGATCGCCACCACGCTGATCCAGGGTCTCGTCGCCCTGGCGGTGCGCCGGCGGTCGGACCGGGTGGAGGTGGACGACGCGGCCTGACCGGCCGCACGACCGGCCCAAGGGCTTGATCGGGCTCGAACCGGCCGGCGCTCCGAAGGGGGCGCCGGCCTTCGCTTTTTTTGCCGAGAGGAAGCGATCCGTCCCGGTCGCCCCGGGGCGGTCCGCTGCGCACGCCGGCTTGAAAACCACCAACCGTCAAAGAGATGCGGGAACCAACCGGGCCCGTGCGGCCGTTCGGTAGGGGACGGCCGAAGGATCGCGCCGTCCAAACCGGGCCGTTCTTGCAGGCGGCCACGGCGACAAGACGGAGGCGGCGCCCGATGAAGAGACCTGTAGCGGTCGTCCTGCTCGCGCTCGTCCTGGGCTGGCCGCAGGCGGCGAGCGCCTGTCCGGACACGCTCGACGAGTTCGCCGCCGCCTACCGGATGCTGCACGACACCATCGGCAAGAGCGGTCAGCCGCTGTCGAGCGCCGACGAGCAGACCCTGTCCGACATCGACGCCGCATTCGTGCGGGCGCGCATGGCCGCGGCCACCGGCCGCGCGCAGGCATGCGCGCTGTCGATCCGCGAGGCGGAGCAGCTTATCCGCGATCTGGAGCGGAAGCTCGGCGCAAAATCGGCCGACTAGTTGGTGCGATTGACGGGAACAATGCTCCCGCACCTACGGTTAACGCCATCGATTAACGGCCGAAGGCGCCATTGGGCGACGAGGTTCACTTCCCCGAAGTCCCAGGCACCTGGAGTTCTCGACGATGACCAGCCAGTCCGACGAGCGTTACACTTACGCGGCCGGCGCACGCGCCGGCCGCCTCGGCTGGCTGGAGGCGGGGCTTCCGCTGATCAGGCTGCTGCGGCCGCACCAGTGGGTGAAGAACGCGTTCGTGGCCGCTCCGCTCTTCTTCAATCCCCATGTCATGTCGCTGGAGGCCGTCGGGCTCGTGGCCCTCGGCATCCTCAGCTTCTGCTTCGTGGCGAGCGCGGTCTACGTGCTCAACGACCTCGTCGACCGCGAGTCCGACCGCCTGCATCCGAAGAAGCGCTTCCGGCCCCTCGCGAGCGGGCAGGTGACGCCGGTGGCGGGTTTGACCGCCTTCGTGGTGGTGCTGGCACTCGGCCTTGCGCTCGCCTTCACGCTGGACCCGTCGTTCGGCGCGCTGGTCGGCCTCTATTTCCTGGTCAACGTGGCCTACTGCTTCGCGCTGAAGAACATCTCCATCATCGACGTCCTGACGATCACCTTCGGCTTCGTGCTCCGGGTGGGCGCCGGCGCGACGCTGATCGGGGTCGACGTCAGCGTCTGGATCCTGATGTGCACGGGCCTGATCGCGCTGTTCCTGGCGCTCGCCAAGCGGCGCGACGACCTCACCAAGTCGCTCGGCTCGGCCCATCGCCCGGCGCTGAACGGCTATACCAAGCCGTTCCTGGACGCGGTCACGTCGCTCGTGCTCGGGGCGCTCCTGGTCGCCTACATGATGTACGCGACCGACACGGAAGTCGCCGAGCGGCTTCAGACCGACCAGCTCTACCTCACCATGCCGTTCGTGGTGGCGGGCATCCTGCGCTACCTGCAGATCTCGCTGGTGGAGGAACGCTCCGGCGCGCCCACGGTGGTGGTGCTGAGCGACACCTTCCTGATCGGCTGCATGGCCTGCTGGTTCTTCGTCTTCACCTATCTCATCTACTTCTGAGGGCGCGACGGACGGCGCTCCCCGCGGGGCGGGACCGGCGCGCGGACACGCGCCGCTCCCGCCCCGCCGCCGTTCGGACCGGAGGCGGGAGCGGGGCAGGGCGGAAGAAGGCAATGCGCCGAGACGGCTGGAGCCGCACGGACCTGTCCGGATCCGTTCGTGGCGTTCGGACGACCCCGGTCGGCTGATGATCCCGGTCGGCTGGTGCCGGGTCAGATCTTCATGGTCTTGAACAGGCGCTCCGGGATCGACCGGATGGCGAACATCACCGGCTGCCAGGCCCGCGCCACGTAGACCACGTCGGTCCGCTTCTCCACGGCCGCGTAGATGGCGTTCCCGACCACGTCCGGATCGACGGTGAGGAGGCCGGGGAGGGCCATGCCGGCGGTCATGCGGGTGCGCACGAAGCCCGGCTTGACGGTGACCACGTGGACGCCCTTGCGGGCGAGGCGGTTGCGCAGACCCGACAGGAAGGCCGTGAACGCCGCCTTGGCGGAGCCGTAGATGTAGTTCGTCGCCCGGCCCCGGTCGCCGGCCACGGACGAGATGCCCACGATGGTGCCGCTGCCGCGCGCCTCGAACCGGTTGGCGACGAGGCCGAGAATCAGCGCCGGTCCCTCGAAGTTGGAGCGCATGATCCGCGTCGCCTCCGCGACGTCGCGCTCGGCAGCCCCCTGGTCGCCGAGCACGCCGACGGCGGACACCACCGCGTCCGGCAGGGCCGGAAGGCCGTCCAGGAAGCCGTCGAAGGACGGGGTGTCGAGGGCGTCGAACCGGTGGACGGAGACCGTGGCGCCCGTGCGGGTGCGGATGTCGTCGGCCTCGCGGGTCAGGCCCTGCAGGTCGCGCCCGGCGAGGCGCACGGTCCAGCCCTTGGCGGCGAAGGCGAGACCGGCGGCGCGGCCGATGTCGGAACCGCCGCCGAGGATGAGAACGCTGCGCTGGTCTGGCATGGGTGGAGTCCTCAAAGGCCGAGTCGGTCGGCGAGATGGGAGCGGAGCCGCCGGTCGGGATCGAGCCGTCGGCGGATCGACCGGAAGCCGTCGAGGTCCGGATAGCCGGCCTCGAAGGTCGCCCGCGACTGCTGGCTGTCCTTGGCGAGATAGAGCCTGCCGCCGGCCTCGACGACGATCTCGTCCAGGCCGGCCAGGAAGGAGGCGAGGTCGTCGGTGACCGGGAAGTCGAGGGCGAGCGTGAAGCCGGGCTTCGGGAAGGACAGCATGCCCCAGGAGGGCCCGAGCTTCTTCAGGACGGCCAGGAAGGAGGAGCTGCCCCGCCGGGCGACCCTTTCCAGGATCTCCCCGAGGGCGCTCTCGGCGGTCTCCGGCGGCAGGACGCACTGGTGCTGGACGAAGCCGCGCCGGCCGTAGATCCGGTTCCAGGCGCCGACGCCGTCGAGCGGGAAAAAGTAGGGTCCCGCCGGCACCGTGAAGGGAGCGCCTTCCCGCCGGGCGTTGACCCGGTGGTAGATCCGGTTGAAGACGCCGACGCTCAGCCGGTTGAGGGTGAAGGACGGAAAGTCGAGCGGCACGCTGAGACGCGGGCCGGCCAGGGCCGGGTAGCGCTCGGCCTCCTTCGGGCCGAGCTCGTCCGCGCGGGCGTGCTCGCCCAGGAAGACGAGCGAGCGGCCGAGGTTCCGGCCGCTGGCGAGGGTGTCGATCCAGGCGACCGAATAGGTGGCCTCGTCGCCCGCGTCGAGCGCCCGCATGACGGAGGAAAGGTCCGCGGCCGGGAGGGTGCGCTGGCGGATCCAGCCGCTCTCGACCGGCTTGAGGCGGATGGTCGCCTCCAGGATGGCGCCGGTCAGCCCCATGCCGCCGACGGTCGCCCGGAAGAGCCCCGGCTCCAGGGTGGGCGAGGTCTCCACGGTGGACCCGTCCGGCAGGAGGAGCGTCATCCGCTCGACGCTGGCGCCGAAGCCGCCGTCGCGGTGATGGTTCTTGCCGTGGATGTCCGCCGCGATGGCGCCGCCGACGCTGACGTGGCGGGTGCCCGGCACCACCATCGGGAAATGGCCGCGCGGCAGAACCGCCGCGATGACGTCGCCGAGGAGGGTTCCGGCTTCCACGGTGATCCGCCCGGTCTCGGGATCGAACGACCGCATCCGGTCCAGCTGGCGGATCGACACGGTCCGGCGCACGCCGATGGCCGCGTCCCCATAGGCGCGGCCGTTGCCACGGGCGATCACGCCGTCGGCCTCGGCGAACGCGCCGCGCACCTCCCCGAGCCGCCGCGGCTCGACGAGTTCGGTCTCCAGGTCGGGGTAGCGGCCCCATCCGGTCAGCCGGGTCACGCGCGTCCTCGCTTGAACACGAAGTGCTTGTCCAGGCGATACTTGATCCAGTTGCCGAGGGCGAGTCCTATGACGGCTCCTGCATACTTGGCCTCGGGCGTTCGCCAGATCGTCCAGGCGGCCAGCTCGGTGCCCCAGAAGAGCGCCGTGGTGGCGACGCTGAAGAGGCCGTAGACGAAGATCTTGCGCGCCTCGGCGGAGTGGCCCTCGAACTGGTCCTCGAAGATCCAGCGCTTGTCGAGGGCGTACTTGACGATGAAGCCCACGGCCGTGCCCGCCAGGATGGGGATGATCAGCTGGGATCGGCCAAGCGCCTGGAAGGCGAGCTCCTGGGTGCCGAGGTTGGCGAGGCCGGCGACGACGGCGAACGCCACGTAGCGCAGGAAGATGACCTTCGGGGCGGGCGGTATGCGCTCCGCCTGGTGCAGACTGCTCATGCGGGATGGCGCTCGCTCGGTTGGGGTGGTCGCATTTCGTCCTCGTTCAGGAATCGCCGTCGCGGCGGACCGGTGGGCGCGTCTATTCGGCCGCGACGCTCGACGCGGTCCGGCCGGCGTGGACCGGGCTCTCCGCCCGGATCGCGCCGAGACTCGTCCACAATACCAGGAGCGTGGCCCAGCCATAGACCGATCCGACCGTCGCCTGGACGATCGGCGGCGTGGTGGAAAGCTCCAGGATCAGCGGCACGGGGATGACGAGGAGCAGCCCGGCGACGATCATGGGGGCGGAGGCCGGGCCGGCGAAGAAGACCGGCAGCAGGAAGAGCGTGTAGTGGACCCAGGCGAGCGGCGAGGCCGCGATCGACGCGGCGAGCCCGACGGCGGACGCCTGGAACACCGTCGGCCGCTGTCGGAGCACCCAGAAGGCCAGCATTCCCAGCAGCACCACTCCCGGCACGAGGGCGAAGGGGCCGGCCCCGATGCGGTGGAGGATGCCCGCCATGGAGGCGTTCGACAGGAAGGCCGCGCGCGCCCCGTCGCCGGCCACCAGGTTGGCCCACTGCAGATAGACCTCGGGCCCGTAGAGCGCCACCGGGATGACGGCCAGCACGGCCGCCGTGGCGGCGGCCGCAATCGGCGCCCGCGTGTGTCCGGCGAGGAAGAGGAGCACCGGCCAGACCAGGAAGTTCGGCTTCACGGCGACGACGATGCCGATGGCGATGCCGGCGGCGATCGGCCGGTTCCTGTCGAGGAGCAGCCAGCCGGCGACGCCGGCGAGCACCAGCGGCGTGTAGATCTGCCCGAGCACGAGGGTGTCCCAGAAGCCCGCGAGCGCCGCCGCGAAGAGCACCGGCACGACCCAGCGGCGGTTCGAGAAGCGGTGGGCGAGGAGCGCCACGGTGATCGCGTAGCTGACCGCCGACAGGCTCCACCAGATGCGAAAGGCCTCGTGCGGGTCGAGGAAGGAGAGAAGGTGGAAGAGCGGCAGCGCCGCCGGCGGGTTGAGGTTCGGGTTCCAGATCTCGAACCCGTCCATCACCACCCGGAACGTGAGCGGATAGAGGCCGTAGGGGTCGAGCCCCTCGGCCGCCGCCCGTCCGGACGCCACGAAGGAGCCGAAGTCCCACAGGGTGGGCGTCGGCAGCGCATGGCCGAGGCTCCAGGCGATCACGCCGAGGAAGACGAGGGCGACGCCGCCGGTCGCGGCGGCGCGAAGCAGGACCGGCAGCGCGCGCATCACCGGGCCGCCTTCCGGACCGCGGCGTCCGGCGAGGTCACTTCGACGAGGGAATAGTCGCTGCCGCATTCGACGGGCCGGACCTGAAGCCCGGTCGGCCACTCCGCGCAGGTGCGGTAGAAGGCGATCACGTAGGCGCCCGAGAAGGGCCTGCCGGCCGCCGCCGCCTCCTCCGCCGCGGCCCGCGCCGTGCCGGCCACCCAGTCGTAGTCCTCGGGCCGGAACAGGCGCGGGATGGGATTGCGGTCGAGCGAGCGGAGCCCCGGCTCGGTGGGCGCGAACACCAGCGGGTTCTGGCCCGCCCGGGCGAACAGGTTCGGCACCAGGGCGCCCCGATCGAGCGCGGCGTAGCCCGCCGTGTGTTCGTGCGCGGGCTTCGCGCGGCGGGTCGCGGTCCAGTCGCCGAGTTCGAAATGGTGGCCGGTCGCGCCCACCACCAGGGCGTTGTCCGGCACGGCCTCGAAGGCCTCGCGGATCTCGCGCAGCCGCTCGCCCTGCTGGGCCCAGTCGTCCACCAACACGACGGTGCGGGCGCCGAGGAGGACCAGGATGGCGGCGCTTGCCAGCAGGCTGCCGGTGCGGCCCAGGCGCCAGGTCGGCCCGAGGGACGCGATGGCCATGAAGGCGGCCGCGATCACCACCCGGGCGTCCAGGAAGAAGGACCCGAGCGCCGAATAGGGCAGGACCAGCACGAGGCCGGCGAAGACGAGCGCCACGAGGCCGAGCCCGAGATCGATCCGCAGCCGCCGGGACAGGAGGCCGACGGCCACGAGGCCGAGCACGCAGAGGAGGACGGGCGTGTCCATCTCCGGGTTGCCGGACGACAACACCCGGCTGAACGGCGAGAACTTGCCCCAAGTGCTGAAGTC
This sequence comes from Chthonobacter rhizosphaerae, assembly GCF_013839525.1. GTDB lineage: Bacteria > Pseudomonadota > Alphaproteobacteria > Rhizobiales > Pleomorphomonadaceae > Chthonobacter > Chthonobacter rhizosphaerae. The sequence goes on along the minus strand of NZ_JACDIS010000003.1, from coordinate 378,812 downwards.
GAACCGCGGGTCGAGCGGCAGCCCGCTCGACGGGCTGATCGCCAGATAGAGCGCGATGGTCGGGGCGAATTGGAGCGCCGACGCGATAAGCCGCCCCACCACCGCGGCGAAGGTGTCGAAGCGGTGCCGCCAGGCCCGTACCAGTTCCACCACCGCGATCGCGATGGCGAACAGCCCGAAGGCGACGAGGTGGGCGAAGAAGATGACGAGGCTGAAGGCCGCCCCGGCCGCCAGCCGCTGCCACGCCGGCCGCCGGTCGAGCGCCAGCCAGGCGGCGAGGCCCCAGGGCAGGATCGCCAGGCCGAGCATGTAGTTCAGAAAGCCCCAGAACATCATCTCGTTGGTGAGGAAGATGGCGGCCAGCAGGCCGAAGGGGCCGAGCCGCCCGAAGGCGACCCGGTTCAGCACCACGATGCCGCCGAAGGTGAGGCCGAAGATCGCCGACACCAGGATGCGGCCGGCCGCCTCCGCGCCGATCGCCTTGGCGAGCACCATCAGGATGATGTCGGACAGGACGTTCGGGATCAGCAGGCTGTCGAACCGGTAGTGGTCCTGCAGCCGCTGGGTTTCGGCGAACCGGTTCATGGCGTCGATGCGCGCCAGATGGTTCGGATAGTCGAACAGCGGCAGCATGTCGGCCGCCGCCAGGGGGAGGAGGGCCACGAGAAGGGCTGCCGCCGCCGCCGACAGAACCACCGACCGGTCGCTGAGCCCGGATCGGAAGGGACGGTGTCGGGTGACGCGGGTTCCGATGATGACGTCGCTGGCGCTCACCCGTTGCCCACTCGCTCGAGAAGATCGAAGGCATGAACCGCCGGCACCGCTGTTTTGTTCATGGCTGATTTACCTCGCCTGCGAGCCGCCGGCGGCCGGCAGGGCGCCGGTGGGCGTCTCGTCAACCTGAACGAGCGTCGCGCGCATCAGCACCACCGTGTATGGATTCCAGGTGGACATCAGGAAGTAGATCGTCGACGTGAACGGGTAGTCGGAGCGGGTGAGCCGGTCAATCAGGTAGGGGCCGTAGGACTCGCCGAGGACGCCCGGCGTGTGCGGGTCCGACACGATGGGGCAGGCCGGGCCGATGCCGGCCGCGATGATCGGCGGAGTGGGCCGGTTGACGAAGCCGCAGCCCTCCCGGTCGAGGTTGGGGTCGAACAGCGCCTGCGGGCTCGACCAGGGGCCCCAAGGGCTTTCGGCGGTGCGGATCTCCGTCCGGGCGCGCGGGCCGCCGCAGGTGTAGAGCAGCAGCCACTTGGAAAGATGCGCGTTCCAGCCGGCCGAGAACTCGCCCATGCACGGCTGTTCGAACAGAGGCGCGCTGTCGGCCTCGTTCTCCGACCAGCGCGGCGCACCCGTGGCCGGGTCGACCCCGGCGAAGTAGCGCAGAGCCTGCGGATCCTCCACGGCCGCCTGCGGCGTCCAGGCGAGGAAGGGGCTGCTGCGGCGGAACTCCGACGTGCCGAAATAGAAGACGCCGGGCGCCGCCGGGTCCGGCGCGTCCTTGACGGCGCCCCCCTTCACCAGCACCGGCGAGACGTGGACGAAGCGCTCCTGCGACAGGTCGAACAGGCGGCGGAAGGTCCAGCCGTCGTCGTCGGACCGGGCGAACACCGACCGGTTGGACGGCCCGCGCCCGGGCACGTCGCTGGTCGCCAGCAGGTACATGCGCCCGTTCAGGCTGAACCCGCCGCTCGGCACGGCGAACGCGCCCGCGTAGATGCCCGGGATGGTGATCGGCCGGAAGCCGCCGTCCTGATCTCTGACGAACTCCAGCTGGAGACAGTCCTCCCCGTGCCGGGTGTCGCTGAACGCGATGGAGTCCGCGTCTCGCGGCCTGATCATGCCGTGGCTCGGGTGGGTGTCGCCGAACGCCACGACGAGCCGGCCCTCGTGTTCGAACGAGGCGCCGAGGTCGGTGCCCCAGAAGCGGGCGCGCGTCTCGGTCTGGTTGAGGGTGGGCGCCGCCCGTTCCCGGTCGAACTCGCCGACAACCTGGCAGACCTTGCCCACCGACCGCTGGTCGAGCAGGACGGTGTCGGCGGCCGACGGAGCCGGGAGCGCGGTGGCGACGACGCACAGGAGGGCGCTGGTGAGGACTTTGGATCGCATGGCTCTTGGGGGCTGTTGGTCCGCCGACCGGGGCTGGGTCAGGGCTGGACCGGCGACCGCCCCTGGCGGGGCCGCGTCACCTCGACGATCGAATACGCGCCGCCGCAGACTGCCGGACGAAGCGGCAGGCCCGACGGCCACTCCTTGCACGTCGTCCCGAACGCGGCGACGTACAGCGACTGCCCCGGCAGGCCGGCCTGGTCCAGCTCGGCCCTGACCTTCGCGGCCCGGAACAGCAGCGCCCGTTGGCCGGCGGACGAGGACGTCCGGTGGATCGGCCCGAGCGAGATGGCCTTCAGCATCGCCGAAGGCGGCGAGAACACCACCGGGTTCTGGCCGGCCTTGGCGAACATGGCCGGCACGATCGCGTCGCGGCGGACGGTGGCCCAGGACGCGGTGTGTTCGTGGGGAGGATTGATCGTTCGGGTGTAGAACCACCCGGTCCCGTACTCGAACGGGGCGGCCGTCGCCGAGATCACCAGGCCGCCGGTCGGCAGCTGGTCGAGGCCGGCGATCATGTCCTTGATCTCGCGATCCGCCGCCGTCCAGGTCAGGACCACGAGCGCGGTCCGCGCGCTGGCGAGGACGAACACGGCCGCCCAGCCGACACGGTCGGCCGCCGGGCCGCCCCGGGTCTGGATGCCGGCGAGCGCCAGGAAGGCCACCGCCGTCGCGATCCGGTTATCGACGAAGAAGGAATGCATCAGCGAATAGGGCAGCACCAGGAGGCACGCCGCGAAGGCCGCCGCGATGGCGCCGAGCCGGGGCTCGACGCGGATGGTCCCGCGCCGCCACAGGACGCCGAGCACGGCGAGGGTGGCGATCAGCACGGCGGCGTCGGTCACCGGGGCGCCCGACGACAGGAGCCGCGTGAAGGGCGAGATCTTCTCGAACGGATGGTAGTTGAAGAGCGGCGCCGCCGGCAGGCCGCCCGCGTTCAGCGCCACATGATGCGCGAGCGCCGGCAGGAACACGGACGCCGACAGGGCGAGCCGCTTCGCCACCCGGCGCCGCGCCGCCTCGAGCGGCTTCATCGCCGGGTCGAGCGCGATGTCGGTGATCTCGTAGGCGGCGACGGCGACGGCGAACAGGCCGAACGCCACTAGGTGGCAGAACAGCAGCAGCATGGCCAGCACCGCGGCCGTCAGGAGCTGAAGGGCGCGCGACCGGCGACCGAGCCAGACCCACGCCGTGACGCCCCAGAGAAGGCCGGCGAGCCCGAGCAGGTAGTTGAGAAAGCCCCAGTGGAGCATCTCGTTGTAGAGGAAGATGGCCACGAAGGCGGGCCAGGGCTCCAGCCGCCCCGTGACAGTGCGGCCGAGGGCGAGCGCGCCCGAAAGGGTGGCGCTGACGATGACGAGGAGGACCACGCGCCCGGCCGCCTCCGCGCCGACGAGGTGAGTGAGGCCGACCAGGGCGAGATCCGTGCTGACGTTCGGGATCAGGTAGCTCGCCCGTTCGAACCAGTCCGCGAACACCGAGCCGCCGTCCATGGTGGCGAGCACGTGGGCCCGGGACACGTGGTTCGGATAGTCGAAGATGGGCGGATAGGCCGTGAGCGCCACGGGCAGGCAGGCGAGGAACATCAGGAAAGCCACCCGCGTGGCCACGAGGCGGTGCGCCGCAGTGGCGGGTGTCGCCGGAGGGCGAGCCTCCGTTCGCGATAGTGCGTCCATGCTGAACCCCGGGCGTGGCAGACCGCGCGTTAACCATGTCCTCCGGCGTATGTTCCAGAGCTGGCGGAACTGCAGGCGCGGCGAACGCCGAGAGGCCCGGCGACCGCCCGGTCGAGCCCGTCCGATCGGCGGTCCTGCGGAGTAAAAGCCGCGCCCGAAGGCTGGCTAACATAGGTTAGCTGATTGAAAAGTGGAACATATTTGCCTCAAGGACAGTTGGATGGCCACGGCCCGACGTTCCCCTGTGGAGCAGTGGCCGGCAACGAATCGGTCACGACTACGATGAAGCTTCCCATTGTCTTCCAGGACGTGGAACGCGAAGCTTCTCGTCCGGGTGAAACGACATCGAGGTGCAGAATGCAACGCGTATTCTACTACTCCGACAACAAGGAATTCGTCGTCTCGTGTCGTCCGGAGGAGAAAAACAAAACTTCGCTCCCGACGAACCGGGAGGCCGCTCGCGCCGAGACCCTGATCGCCGCCGAGCGCAAGGCGATCCCCGCTCCGACCGAACACCGGAAGACGCAGTGATGGCGGGGCTGCGCTACACCATCCGCCCGCACGGCCGCGGGTGGGCCTATTTCCTCGGCCCCTGCCATGCCGGCGAGTCCGCCACGCGCGAGGGCGCCATCAAGGCGGCCGTCCATGCCGGTCAGGCGGTGCTCCGGTCCGGTCTCTGCACGGTCGTGACCGAGGACGACGGGTCGTTGGCGGTGATCGTCAGCCGCGCCGGCAGCGCCGCCAAGGTCGGCCGGTTCATCCCGCGCGCGGAGAAGCCCGCGGCATCCGGAGCCGGCCTCGCCGGCTGACGGGAGGGCGGCCTTCCGCCGCTCTCCGACGACGTCGACCGACTTCGACCATCAAGCAGCCGGGAGGCGCCCGGGCGCTCTCCAAGGTAATGATCTGGAGCGATGTCTTGCCGACCTGACGAGACCGTCAGGTCGGCAAGCGCTCTGGCGCCCGGACTCCGCCCGGCTCGTTCGATCAGCCGCCGTCGGTGGCGGCGCCACCCGGTCCGGTCACCGGAGGCACGCCGCCGCCTTCGCCGCCGGCGCCGCCCTCGCCCGTGGTCGCGGGCACGCCCGTGTTCGGAAGGTCCGGCGCCTGCTCCTGGACCGCCGGTCCGTCGGGCCGCCGGTTCCCTTCGTCGAGGGACTCGGTGTTCTGGGCGCCCACCATCATCAGGACGAAGCCGATCACCACGATGGCGATCACCGCCAGGCCGATGAGCGTGTAGGACGAAGAACGTCTGGCCATTGGTCACCTCTCTGCTGCCGTTCGTCGGTCGAACGGCCGGACGGGCCGTTTGTTCGAGAAACCGCCCGCCCGGGACCGCGCGCCGCGCCGACCGGTGCTCCTGTTGCCGGCCGCGCCCGGCGCGGGTCACTCGCCGATGGTCATGGCGGCCCCGAACCCGAGGGCGGCGACGAAGTGGTTCCAGTCGGCGATCCGCAGGGCGCCGCCGGTCGCCTTGCGGTGGCCGCTGCCGTAGGACTCGTCCGCTCCGGGCGGCGCCCGCTCCGCCAGGAAGGCCACCAGGTCCACGTCGAGCGCCGTGCGGGCGGCGAAGTGCACCCAGCCGGGCCGGAAGCCCGCGTTGGCGGCGAGAACGATGCGGTCCTTCAGCCGCCCGGCCCAGGCCTGCGCGACCAGCGGGTGCACCTGGCAGCCCGAGGAGAACAGGATCAGCGCCACGTCGCCCGCCAGCTTCGGCGCGACCCGGCGGGCGCGCTCCAGCTCCGCCCGGACCTCGTCGCGCGCGGCGATCAGCGCCCGGGTCTCCGGCCGGTCTCCGGAGACGATCTCCTTCGGGCCGTCGGCGGTGAGCAGGAGGTCGAGCGCCGGCGTGACGTCGCCCCGGCTCGACCGGCGCGGCTGGTTGACCAGGGTGGCGGCGGCGCGCAGGGCGGTCGCGCCGAAGCGCTTGCGGGCGTCGTCCCACTCCGGCAGGCCCGCCTTGTCGGCCATGTCGCCGGCGATGCCGAGGCCCGCCAGCCAGACCAGATCCTCCGCCGGGGCGAGCGCCGCGACCGCCCGGTGGGCGAGCGTGCTCGACGTGGGCTCCGGGACGACGCCGTGGCCCGAGATCACCACCGCATCGTCCGGCATGCCGCGCGGCACGTGGTGGTCGATCACGACGGTCGGTACGCCCGGTCGGATCGGTCCGGACCGGACGCCGAGGTCGGCCACTACGAGCCCGCCGATGGTCCGGCCCATGAGTTCGGCGCGGATCGGGTCCGACCAGGGCGTCTCGCCGCGGCCGAGAATGCGGATCTGCGCCGGCCGCCCGGCCCGGCCGAGCCCGCGCGACAGGACCGCCGCCGCGGAGAGGCCGTCCGCGTCGTTGTGGCTGACGATGAGAACCGGCCCGTCGCCGAAGGTGGAGAGCGCGGCCCGGAACGTTTCGCCCGTCGTCACGCGGGCGTCCCGGCGGCCGGCAGGCGTGACGGTTCCGGAAGACGTGGCCGAGCGGATCCAGCCATGAGGCACCTCGATCGCGGGACGGGCGGAAAGCTCGCGATCAACGGGCTCCCGGGCGCCGGGGTTCCGGCGCCTGGACAGGCCGGGACGCCGTCGGTGTCAGAACTGGACGCCGCGGGTGAGGGCGCCGTCCACGACGAGGTTCGTGCCGGTGATGAAGCTCGCCGCCGGGCTCGCCAGAAAGGCGACGGCGTTCGCCATCTCCTGGGGCGTGCCCATGCGGCCGGTGGGGTTGAGGGCGAGCGCGGTCTTGAACAGCTCCGGGTTGCCGGTCTCGATGGACTGCCACACGCCGCCCTCGAAATAGGTGTTGCCCGGCGAGACGCTGTTGGCCCGGATGCCCCTGCCGGCCAGCTGGAAGGCGAGCCCCTGGGTGTAGTGGATGATGGCCGCCTTGAAGGTGCCGTAGGGGCCGGCGGCGAAGTCGATCTCGCGGCCGGAGACGCTGGAGATCGTCACGATGGCCGGCGCGCGGCTCTTCTCCAGCCAAGGCATGGCGGCATTGACGAGGCGGACCGTGCCCATCATGTCGGTCTCGAATTCCTTCTTCCAGGCCTCCTCGTCCTGGCCGATGGCGAGCGCGCTGACGTTGGCGACGGCGATGTCGATGCCGCCGAGGGCTTCGGCGGAGGAGGCCACCCAGGCGGCGAGCGCGGGACCGTCGGAGACGTCCACCGCGGCGCCCGACGCGGTCACGCCGTGGCCGGACAGCACGGCCACGGTCGCCTCCACGTCGGCGGCGCTCCGCGCGCAGATGGCCACGTTGGCGCCCTCCCGGGCGAGCGTCTCGGCGATCGCGCGCCCGATGCCCTTGGTGCCGCCGGTGACCACGGCGTTCAGCCCCTTCAAGCCCAGATCCATGTTCAGCCTCCGTTCGGTGGGACGAATTGCGTCGGGACGAATGCGCGCGGGGACCGACCGCGTTCGGATGAAGGACGGGGTCTCCCGCCGGACGGGCAGGTCCGGGTCCGGATCGGCGGAGCCCTCCGCGTCCGACGACAGGGGGCGAGTGTAGTGGACATGGTGGTTTCCGCAAGGCGGCGCCCTCGGGCCCGTCCGCCGCCGAACGCGCGTGCCGTCCCGCGCGGCGCGAGCTAGCCCCCGCGCGATCCTATCGCCGGCGCGACGCGGCACGAGCTTGCCCCCGCGCGATAGGCGCGCGATCCTATCGCCGGCGCGACGCGGCGCACGGAGAGGAGACCTGATCCATGGACTGGCTGGAGACGTCCATCATGGCCCGGCGCGGTGTCGCCAAGGGGGAGGAGCGCTCGACCCACGAGATCACCGAGGCGAGCCAGGGCACGTATCACTACGTGTACGGCCCGTTCGCCAAGCCGGTGCTCACGGTCGAGCCCGGCGCGGTGATCTCCGTGGAGACCCACGACGCCTTCGAGGGCAAGATCCGGACCGAGGCGGACAAGCCGTCGGAAAAGCTGAACTTCCCCTACCTCAACCCGCAGAACGGTCCGATCCGCGTGGAGGGGGCGGAGAAGGGCGACGTGATCGCGATCCGGATCAAGGAGATCCGCCCGCGCGGCGAGCAGCCGTCCGGCACCACCTGCCTCATCCCGGAGTTCGGCGGCCTCGTCGGCACGGACGTCACGGCCATGCTCAATCCGCCCCTGCCGGAACTGGTGCGCAAGGTCGAGGTCGACCCGGTGAAGGGCGTGAAGTGGAGCGACCGGATCACGCTGCCCTACGAGCCGTTCATCGGCACGCTCGGGGTGTCGCCGGAGATCGAGGCGATCACGTCGCTGCAGCCGGACTACTACGGCGGCAACATGGACCTGCCGGACGTCGGGCCGGGAGCCATCCTGTACTTCCCGGTCAACACGCCGGGTGGCTACGTCTATCTGGGCGACTGCCATGCGGTCCAGGGCGACGGCGAGCTCTGCGGCGTCGCCATCGAGCATCCGACCGTCACGACGGTGCATCTGGATCTCATCAAGGGCTGGTCGTTCAAGTGGCCGCGCCTGGAGAACGACCGGTTCATCATGACGATCGGATCCGGACGCCCCCTGGAGGACGCCGCCCGCATCGCCTACCGGGAGCTCACCCGCTGGATGGCCCGGGACTACGGCTTCGACGAACTGGAGGCCTACATGCTGCTGACCCAGGTCGGCCGCGTGCGGCTCGGCAACATGGTGGACCCGAAGTATACGATCGGCGCCTCCATCCTGAAGACCTACCTCACCCCCTGACGGGCGGCGGTCGTTCCCCAGGGCGGACGGGCGGGTCGTTCGGGTGCGACGGCCCGCCCGGCGGTCGCGGCGGATCAGTTGAACGAGTGCAGGATCAGCTTCAGGTCGTCGCCGTCCTTCTTGAAGACGTGGGTGGCGAGGCCGCCCCAATCCTCGGCCTTGCCTTCGGCGTTCTTGCCCTTGGCCGACCAGCGGGCGGCCGCCACCACGGTGTCGCCCCGGTCCATCACCTCCACGAGTTCCAGCTTGTGGTCCGTGGTGCCCGCCTTCAGGACGCCTTCGAAGAAGGTCTGGACCTTGTCGGAGCCTTCGATCACCTCGTGGCTCGGCGGCAGCAGGACCGCCTCGGCGTCGTAGGTGGCCGCGATGCCTTGCGCGTCCTGCCGGTTGAACGCCTCGTCCCAGGCCGCATAGGCCTGCTTCACGGCTTCGTCCGACTGGGCGAAGGCCTCGATGGGAAACGCCAGGAGAGCGGCCGAGAGCGCCGCCATGAGGACAGTCCGCTTCATTTTTTTCCTCCCCAAGTTGAGCTTGGTGCGGAGGAAGTGTGCGCCGCTCATAAGATGCCGGCATGCCCAAGATGGATGATGCGCGCGGAACCGCGCCGTGCCTCCGACCGCCCCGAAAGCCGGCGAGGCGAACGCTCGCCGCCTCGGCCGACCATGGAGGCCGGCGCCTGCCGGTCCCGCGTTCGCCGTCAGAAGCCGATCCGGCCGAGGCCCGGGATCTTCAGGCCGGGGCGGGCCAGGTCGATGCCCGCGATGGCGCCCAGGATGTTGAGCTCCAGGCCCTCCACCCAGCCGAGCGTGACGCCCGCATAGCCGCCAAGGGTGAACCGGATGCCGGTGCCGGACGGGCTGAGCCCGACCCAGCGATCGTCGTGAGGATAATCCTTGCCGACGGCGGTGGGCGGCAGGGTGGCGCGGATCTCCGGCACCGCCTCCATGACGGCCGCCACGAAGGTGTTCGAGTTCGGGCCCGGCCAGGCGCGATAGCTGCCGCGCTCCGCGTGGCGGTAGCTCTCGATGGCGGCGCGGATCTTCGGGATCATTCTCTCCGCCGCCTCGCCGTCCATGGAGAACACCAGGTCCGGCACGCTGCCGAACCAGCGCCCGTCGGCCACGAAGCCGTTGCGCCGGATGGGATCGCCCCAGGCCGTATAGTCCCAACGCTCGTAGGTGGCCTCGCCCCTGTCCTTCACGACGATCCACGCATGGGTGGCGAAGATGCCGCGCCAGCGGACCGTGCGGGCGGAGAAGATGCGCACCACCGCCGCGTCCGGCGGCGGCGTCGGCAGGAGGCCGGCGCTCGACCGGTCGGCGGACCGCCAGTCGGCCGGGCGTTCGCCCGCGTAGTAGAGCGCCGCCGAGACCGCGATGGGAAGGAGATAGAGGATGACGAACCCGACGGCGAGCCAGCGCAGCACGGCGACGATAATCGTCATGAACGGATACCTCGGATCGAAAAGGCGAAAGGATCGAGGCGGAGATGTAGGATAGGGGATGTGTCCGGAAAAGGGCGGCCGCGCGAAGCGGGCGCGCCCGCGCGGACGCGGCCGGCCCGGACGGCCGGCGGTCGCCGGCCTGGCCGGCCTTGACGACGGTAGGGCGAGCGCCGCCCGCCTCAGGCCTTCTTGCCGCGGTGGGGTTTCTTGAACGGCTTGGCGCCGGGCTTGCCCTTGGCCTTCGGCCGGGGCGACCCGTGGACGAAGCGGCGGCGTTCCGGCATGGCCGTGCCCGGTTCGGCGAGGCTGATGCGGACCTCCTCCTCGCCCGGGTTCGCGGCCGCGAAGGCCACCTGGCCGGCGGCCGCCTGGGTGACCTCGAACAGCGTCTCGCGCTCGCCGATGCGGATCGCCCCCACCTCGCGCTTGGGGATCTTGGCGACCCGACAGATCAGCGGCAGCACCCAGCGCACATCCGCGTTCTCCTTCCAGCCGAGGCCGAGGCGGAACCAGACGGTGTCCGTGGGTCGGCCGGGCGTGTCGCCCACATAGGGCTGGCGCTCGGGCTTGCGGCCGCCGTCGATCAACTCCTCGGGAGCGGGGAGCTGCGACCGGTGCAGGCGGATGAGGGCGGCGGCGATCTCCTCGGCGCTCTTCTCGCCGACGAGCTGGCGCGCGAGGGCGAGGTCCTCGTCGGTCGGCTCCTCCGTGAGGATCGGGTCGGACAGGAGCCGCTCCTGATCGAGCCGGCGGATCTCCTCCGCGGACGGCGGGCCGGACCACTGGGCGGTCACCCCCGCCGCGGCGAGGAGGCCTTCCGCCTTGCGCCGGCGGGTGTGGGGCACCAGCATGACCGACGTGCCCTTGCGGCCGGCGCGCCCGGTGCGGCCGGACCGGTGGGTGAGCACCTCCGGGTCGTGGGGCAGTTCGGCGTGGATCACGAGGCCGAGGTCCGGCAGGTCGATGCCGCGGGCCGCCACGTCGGTGGCGACGCACACCCGCGCCCGGCCGTCCCGCATGGCGGTGAGCGCCTGGTTGCGCTCGCCCTGGGCCATCTCGCCGGAAAGGGCCACCACCTGGAAGCCGCGCTCCTGCAGCGCCCCGTGCAGGCGGCGGACCGACTCGCGCGTGGTGCAGAACACGATGGCGCCGCGCGCCTCGAACCAGCGCAGCACGTTGACGACCGCCCGCTCGATCTCGTTCGGCGCGATCCGCACGGCCCGGTGTTCGATGTCGGCGTGGCTGTCCGCCCCGGCGGTGACGTCGATGCGCTCCGCGTTCCGCTGGAACTGGCGGGCGAGGCGGACGATGTCGGCCGGCAGGGTGGCGGAGAAGAGAAGCGTCTGCCGCTCCGCCGGCGTCGCCTCCAGGATGAACTCCAGGTCCTCCCGGAAGCCGAGGTTCAGCATCTCGTCCGCCTCGTCGAGGACGACGGCCCTGAGGGCCGAGACATCGAGCCCGCCGCGCTCCATGTGGTCGCGCAGGCGGCCGGGCGTGCCGACCACGATGTGGGCGCCGCCGGCGAGGGCCTTGCGCTCGCGCACCGGATCCATGCCGCCGACGGAGGAGAGCACGCGGGCGCCCGTATGGCCGTAGAGCCAGGTGAGCTCGCGGTGGACCTGCAGGGCGAGCTCGCGGGTCGGCGCCACCACGAGCGCCATGGGGGCGCCCGGCGGGGGCAGCCGCTCGGCGTCGCCGAGGAGCACGGGCGCGAGGGCGAGCCCGTAGGCGACGGTCTTGCCGGACCCGGTGCGGGCGGAGACGAGAAGGTCGCGCCCGGCGAGCGCCGGGTCGGCCACCGCAGCCTGCACGGGCGTCGGCTCGGTGTAGGCCTTGTCCTCGAGGGCGCGGACGATGGACGGATTGGAAACGGGAAAGGGCATGGGCTCTCGGGCGGATCGGAAAAGGGAACGGCCAAGGGGGACCGTCTCTCGATCGGGGTCCGGCGGCGCGCGTCATGGGTTGTGCGAGCCTATAGCCGAGAAAGCGGCCCGGCGCCACGCCGTTCACGACGGAGCGGCCATGCGGCGGGAGGAGATTGGTTCGGTCCTGCCGGGCGGCCCCGGTCGAACGCGCCTCCCGGACGGGACCGGCCATCCACGGCCGGACGCCGAACCGACGGGCCGGGAACCATCCGCCGTCGGCCCCTCCGTCCAGGCGCGACGGGCCGGATAGTCATCCGGATCGCTTCGCCGGTGTTGACAGGGGGTCGGGCCGATGCAGGGTCGTCCAACGGCCTATGGAATAGAAGCCGCGCTGACGCGTCTCCTGTCTGCGCTGAAGGGAGTATCGTGTTGATATCGTTTCGTCCGAGGCTGGTCCTGTCGCTGCTCGTCGCCCTGGTGCTGGCCGCGGTGCCCGTGCGCGTGGGGTCTTTCGGCGATGGGGTCCTCGCCCCGGCCGCCGCGTTCGCCAAGGACGGCAACAGCGGGCGCGGCTCCGGTGGCGGCGACGGCGGATCGGGCAAGGGAAGCGGGTCCGGTGGCGGTAGCGACGGCGCGGCGGGATCAGGCGGCGGTGATGGCGGCGGAAATGGCGGCGCGGCCGGGTCCGGCGGAGGGGCGTCCGGCGGCGGCGAAGCGGTCGGCCGGTCCGTGGATCCCGGCGGCGGGCCGCTCGACGACGCCCTGGCCGGCCAGGACAGACGATCCGCCGCTGCCACCGGCTCCGGCAGCCGGCCGTCCGAGGCGGCGCCCGGCGAGCTGGTGGCGACCGGACTGTCCGAAGCGGCTCTCGCCCGGCTGAGGGCGGAAGGCTTCCAGGTGCTGTCCGTGACGGCGCTCCGGGCGGGCGGCATGCTGGCGCGGCTCAGGATCCCGACCGGGCTCGACGAGACTGCGGCGCGCGGCCGCGTGGTGGCCGCTGAACCGTCGGCGCGCACCGACGCGAACCACTTCTACCGGCCGGAGGACGACGGGGCCTGCGGCCTGCAGATCTGCGCCGTATGGCTGGCGGTCAGTAGGCGACGGAAGCCATGTGCGGCACCACGTCGAGCGCAAGGGCTTCGTAGAGCCGAACCCACATCCCGACCGTCAGCGCGATGGCCGCGGCCGTTCCGGCGGTGGCGACGAGAGGCGCGACGACATAAAGACGGATGGCACGGGCAGTGGCGGCGGTCATGGTGGGCTCTCCTTTCGAACCGGTCGTGTGTCGGCCCTCGCCACGGCGCGCGTTTTCCGCTATCGCGGCGGAACCGACCGGCGCACGGCGCGCCGCGAACGATGTTCATAAGCTATGTGTAGCGCACTCTTGAACGTCGTTCAAGAGGCTATTTGAACGTTGTTCAGGCGGCGCCGTCTCTTCTCCGGAATTCGGAGGGGAGGGCGCCGCGGGACGCGGCCGGACAGGACGGGCGAGGCGGCATGAGCGACGTGACGGACCGGCGGGAACGCCTGCGGGAGAAGCTGGTGGAGGTTGCCGAGGCGGCCATCGCCGAGGGCGGCCTCGCGGCCGTGAAGGCGCGCCCGCTCGCGGAGGCGGCCGGCTGCGCGGTCGGGGCGATCTACAACGTCTTCCCGGACCTGGACGGCCTGATCCTCGCCGTCAACGTGCGCACGCTGGAGGCTCTGGACCAAGCGATGACCGAGGTCGGCGGCCGCTTCCCGGACGATCCGGAGCGGCACCTCCAGGCTCTCGGCGCGGCCTATCTGGGTTTCGCCGCCGCGCAGACCCGCCGCTGGCGCGCGCTGTTCGAACACAGGCTGCCCGAGGGGTACGCGGTGCCCGACTGGTACACCGACCGGCTGGACACGATCTTCCGGCACCTGCGTGATCCCTTCGCGGCCCTCTTCCCCGATCGCCCCGCGTCCGAGCGGATCGAGATGGCGCGCGCGCTCTTCGCCGGGGCGCACGGCATCGTGGCCCTCGGCCTCGACGGCAAGCTCGGCGCGGTGGACGCGCCTGTGATCGCCGCGCGGATCCGATTCCTGGTCAGGGCCGTTCTCGCCGGAGCTTGAGCGCGCGGGTTGCGGGCGCGCCCCGGCGGCGCGACCATCCGCGCGGCGCGGGCAGCGGGCCGATTCGGGCGAAGCGCTCGCCCGGGCGGCGTGGCTTCGGCAGGACCTTGGAGGAGCGGACAGATGCGGCTCCGGACGATCGCGGCCTTGGCCGCCGGCCTCCTCGGCTCGTTCCCGGCGGTCGCCGCCGAGGACCCGGACGGCGCGCGGCTCGTCAGCGTGCCCGAGGCGCGGGCCTATGCGGACGTGATCGCCGAGGGCGTGTCGGCGGACCCGTCGACGCCCGGTTCGCCGGCGCCCGAGCCGGTGGTCGACACCGCCGGCGCTCCGGAGGCGATCCGCCGCTTCTGCGCCGGCGCCGGCGACGGGGCGGCCGACGCGGCCCTCGCCACGCGCACCATGACGCCCGACGAGCAGGTGGCCTGCAGGGCGTCCGGCGTGATCGACGTGGGCGAGGCGCGCATCGGCCGCGACGCCCTGGTCGGGGCGGTGGACGCGGCCTCGCCGACGATGGACCTGACGCCGGAGGACTGGTTCCGGGCGGTCGGCTCGCGCACACTCGTCGACGGCCAGCTGCTGCCGAACCGGATCGTCCGCTGGTCGCAGGTCCGCCCCGACCTGCCGGACCGGGAGATCGCCGTGGCGCTGCCGCCGGCCGACCATGGCGCGCGCGGCGTGTTCGACCAGGCGGTGCTGGTGGCGGGCTGCAAGGCGAGCGGCTTCTTCGACGTCTACGTGCAGGCGGGCTACGACGCGCCGCGGGCGGAGCGGGCCTGCCTGGAGATCCGGGAGGACGGTCGGGCGACCGTGGCGGCCTCGACCGAGGGCGTCCTTCAGGCGATGGACCGGACGCCGGGCGCGGTGGGCGTGCTCAGCCGGGCGGACCTCGCCGCAGCCACCCGCCGCCTGAAGGCGCTGCCTCTCGCGGGCGTCGCGGCGGACCCGGCCTCGATCGCGTCGGGGGCCTATCCGCTCGCCTACCCGGTGGTGCTTCTCGTCAAGAAGGCGCGCCTCGGGGTGGCGGCGGGGCTCGACCGGCTGGTGACGAACGCGGTGTCGGACGCCGTGGCCGGCGAGGGCGGGCGTCTCGCCGCCGCCGGCCTCGTGACGCTGCCTTCGGCGGACCGGGCAGCGGCCCGGACGGCGCTCGGCGTCGACGCCGAGCGGCTGCGCGGGCCGGCGCCGTCCGACCCGTCGGTCGAGGCAGCTCCCGGCGGGGCGGTGCCGGCCGGGCCCGAGATCCCCGACGGCGGGCCGGTCATCCTGCGTCCGCTCACGGATGGTTGACGGACGCCGTCCGGTCCGCGAGCATCCGGGTTGAACCCGGTCCCGGTGGGCGGAGTTTCCGGCCCGGGGGAACCCGGAGACGCATCATGGCTCGATACGGCACGTTGGCTGCGGCGATCATCGCCGCTCTGGTCTTGGGCGGGGCGGCGGACGCCGAGACGGACTTCCTCGACCGGTTCAATCAGAGCTGGTCCGGCAAGGGCAAGGTCCAGCGGAACGCCAAGAGCGGGGTGGACCGCGTCTCGTGCGACCTCACGGGCAATCGCGCGGGCAACCGGGTGGCCATCGCGGGCACCTGCCGCGCCTATCTGGTGTTCAGCCGCACCATCGCCGCGGACCTCACGTTCGATCCGGACTCCGGCGAGGTGACCGGCACCTATACCGGCTCCAGGGCCGGCGTCGCCAAGCTGAGCGGGCGGCGGGAGGGCGACACGGTTCGGCTCGCCATGCGCTGGCCGCGGCCGGTGAACGGCGACACGGAAGCCGCCATGACGATCCGCACCAGCGAGAACGGCTCGCTGCGCATCGTGGTCAGCGACGCCCTGGAGCCCGGCGGCGCGGTCGCGGCGGTCACCGACGTCGCGCTCGAGCCGAACTGAGGCCGAGGCGGACGAAAATCGGCGGGGCCTGTCGAAAGGACCCGCCCACGGCCGTCAATGGGTCGGAACCGGACGGACGGTTCCGGCGGTCGAAGGTCGGGGCTTCGAGCGGAAGCCCGGCTGTGAGACGATCGCCCGCAGCGAAAGCGGAGCCCTTGGCGATGCACTACATGATCCTCTTCTACGAGCCGGAAGCCGTGTTCACGGACCGGACCAAGCCCGAGATGGCGACGGACTACTGGGGCGCCTGGACGTCCTACGTCGGCGCGCTCGCCGAAAGCGGCGTCGTGGTGTCCGGCAACGCCCTCCAGGCGCCCCACGCCGCCACGACGGTCCGCCTCAGGGACGGCGAGCGCCTGGTGCAGGACGGGCCCGTGGCGGCCACCAAGGAACAGCTCGGCGGCTATTTCATCGTCGACGTTCCGGACCTCGACACCGCCATCGCCTGGGCGGCCCGCAGTCCGTCGGCGCGCTACGGCTCGACCGAGATCCGCCCCGTGCTGCCGCCCATGGCGGCGCCGGCCTGACCGTTGGAGCGCGCCATGACCTCCCATCCGGACGCTCATGGCGCGCCGTTCGCGGACGAGGCGGCGCGGGCGGCCGAACGGGCGGCCCGCCTGTCCTACGGCCGCCTGCTCGCCCACCTCGCCCGCGCGTTCCGGGACGTGACGGCCGCCGAGGACGCCCTCGGCGACGCCTTCGCGGCCGCCCTGCGGTCCTGGCCCCGGCAGGGCGTGCCGGCCAACCCGGACGGCTGGCTGACGGCGGCGGCGCGCAACCGGCTGATCGATCTCGCCCGGTCCGGCGCCGTGCGGGCGGAGGCTGCGTCGACGCTCGACCTGATGGCGAGGGCCGGCGAGAACGGCGACGGGCCGCCGCTCGCCGACCGCCGTCTCGGCCTCCTCTTCGTGTGCGCGCACCCGGCGATCGACCCGGCGGCGCGCACGCCCCTGATGCTCCAGACCGTGCTCGGGTTCGACGCCCGGCGCATCGCGGCGGCCTTCCTGGTCGCCCCCGCCGCCATGAGCCAGCGCCTCGTGCGCGCCAAGGCGCGGATCCGGGACACCGGCCTGCGCTTCGACCTGCCCGACGCGGGCGCCTGGCCCGCCCGGGCGGACAGCGTGCGCGAGGCCATCTTCGCGGCCTATGGCGCGGGTTGGGACGCGGCGGTCCTCGCCGGCGGCGGCGACCGGGACGGGCTGACCGAGGAGGCGATCTGGCTGGCGCGGGTGCTGGTGGACGGCGTGCCGGACGACGCGGAGGCGCGCGGGCTCCTGGCCCTCATGCTCTTCTGCGAGGCGCGATCCGGCGCGCGCCGGACGCCGGAAGGCGCCTACGTGCCTCTGGCAGCCCAGGACCCGGCCCGGTGGTCGCGGCCGATGATCGTGGAGGCGGAGGAGCAGTTGTCGGTCGCCGCGCGGAGCCGGTCGCCGGGCCGCTTCCAGCTGGAGGCGGCGATCCAGTCGGCCCATGTGGCCGCCCGTGTGACCGGGCGCGACCTGTCCGCGGCGCTCGTCCACCTGCACGAACAGCTGGCGGCCATCGCCCCGACCATCGGGTCCGTGCTCGGGCTCGCGGCCGCGCTCGGCGCCGCGGGGCGTCCGTCGGACGGGTTGGCGCTCGCGGACGGGCTGCCGGCGAGCCGGGTCGCCGACCATCAGCCCTTCCATGCCGTCCGCGCCCATCTTTTGGAAGCCCTCGGCCGCGGCCTGGACGCCGCGGAGGCGCGGGCCCGGGCGGCGGCCCTGGCGGACGATCCGGCCGTCCGGGCCTTCCTGACGCGGACGCCCTGAACCCCGTCAGCGCGGGGCGGCCCGCGCGAGCGAGACCAGGAGCCGGTAGCGCAGGCCGTCCGGCTCGAAGTCCAGCGTCGGGTGGCTGACCGCCCCGGAGATGCCGCCGAGCACCAGGCGGGACCCGAAGCCGCGCCCGGTCGGCGGCGACACCGGCGGGCCGCCGGTTTCCTTCCAGGCGAAGTCCAACGCCCGCTCGCCGTTCAGCTCGGCCTCGTTCCAGCGGATCGTCACGCGTCCTTCCGGCACCGACAGGGCGCCGTACTTGGCCGCGTTGGTGGAGAGTTCCTGCACCACGAGGGCGAGCGACAGGGCGGCCTGGGAGCCGAACTCGATGGGCGGGCCCTCAATGTCGAACCGCAGGCCGGGCTCGTCCTCGTGATGGCCGATGGCGCTCGCCACGATGTCCGCGATGGTGGCCCGCTCGGTCTTGCCGGTGAGCAGCATGTCATGGGCGCGGGCGAGCACCTCGAGCCGGCCGGTGACCTTGCCCCGCGCCTCGTCCAGGCTGGAGGCGTTGCGCAGCGACTGGGTGACGATGCTCTGCACCACCGCGAGCTGGTTCTTCATGCGGTGGCTGAGTTCCTGGTTGAGCAGCCGCTGCATCTTCTCGGCTGCCCGCTTCTCCGTCACGTCCGCCGCCTGGACGAAGATGCCGCGGACCTTGTCCGCGCCGCCGGACCGGATCGGCTGGAACACGAAGTCGAGGATGCGGGTCTCTACCGGCGCGTTGACGCCGCGGCGGAACTCGATCGGCACGTCGCTGCCCACATAGGCGAGGCCCGTGGCGTAGACCTGGTCGAGCAGCGTCTCGAAGCCCTGCTCGGCGATCTCCGGCAGCGCCTCGCGCAGCGGCCTGCCGATCACGTCGCGGTTGCCGACGAGGCGGATGTAGGCGGCGTTGGCGATCTCGAACACGTGGTCCCGCCCGCTCATGACGGCCGTGGCGGCGGGCGCCTGTTCGAACAGTTCGCGCATGCGCGCCACCTCCCGCTCGCGCTCGCGGGAGAGCAGCACCTCCGAGGTGATTTCCAGGCAGGTGCAGAACATGCCGACGACCGTGTCCGAGGCCTCGTCGCGCACGGGCGTGTAGCCGAACGAGAAGTGGGTCTCCTCGTCGCGGCCGTAGCGCCGCATGACGAACTGGATGTCCTCCATGTAGGTCGGAACGCCCGCGTAGGCGGCATCCATGATCGGCCCGACGTCGTCGATGATGTCGGCCCAGACCTCCTCGAACCGTCGTCCCAGCGCGCCGGGGTGCTTGTTCCCGCAAAGCGGCGCATAGCCGTCGTTGTAGAGCATCCGGCGCTCCGGACCCCAGGCGATGAACATGGGCTGACGCGACGCCAGCATCACACGGATCAGCGTTCTCAGGGTTTCGGGCCAGCCGGACGGGTGGCCGAGCGAGGTCGAGCTCCAGTCGAAAGCCCGGATTCGCTCCCCCATGTCGCCGCCGCCGGCAAGAAAGGGCTGGAAATTCAACGGAGACGCTCTGAGTGGCCTGAATGCATGCGACAAACAGTACCTTTCAGGAACAAGGGATGACAAGGCGGCGGAGCCCCGTTTTGCTCGAGAAAGGTTTTTCAGGCCATGCCCCCGGCCGCCCCACGCCGGGCACGGCCGCGCGATCCGGACCGCCCCGAAGGACGAGCCCGGACGGGTGGGGGGGACGGCGGACCACCGGAGCGTGGCCGGGAACCGACGTTTTCGTTGAAGGATAGGTGATCGGGAGCGGTCGCTAAGGTCACCCAGGTGGACGGCGCTGTCGCGTCCGCCGGCCTGAGACATCACGTCCGCGGTGGTGCGCGATCGCTCGCCCGACGTCGCCGGTCGGCCGGGTCGGGGCGAGCCTGGAGCCGCGGACGAAAGGGTCGCGCCAGGCGGCGCGCGACAGGACGGGCGTGACCGCGCGCGGGCGGGGTCACGCCGGCATTCGGCGGAGCCGCGGCGGACCTCAGCCGCCGCCACCGCCTCCACCGCCGCCGCCGCCACCGCCGGACGCACCGCCGCCCGACGAGCCGGACGATCCGGCCCCGGAGGAGCCCGCGCCGGACGACCCGGCGCCGGACGAACCGCTTCCGGTCGAGCCCGAACCCGTGCTGCCGGTGCCGGATGAGCCGGCCCCGGTGGTGCCCGTGCCCGACGGCGCCATCAGGTCCGGGCCGGACGACGTGGTTCCGGTGCCCATGGTGTCCGAGCCGGGCGAGTTGGTGTCGGACCCGATCGCATCGGTGCCCGGCGCGTTGTTGCCGGTGCCCATGGTGTCCGTGCCCGGGGTGTTCGCGTCGACGCCGGCCGCGCCGGACGTGCCGGTGCCGCCCGCCCCCGTGCCGGCCGTGCCGGTCTCGGCGTCACCCGTGCCCATGGGGCTCGTGCCCGTGCCGGTCCCTGTCGCGCCGGACCCGGTGGTGGTGCCGCTCGCGCCCGTTCCGGAGGTGCCCGTGGTGCCCGTTCCGGAGGTGCCCGTACCTGGAGCGCCTGTGCCCGCGCCGATCCCGGTGCCTGTGGTCCCCGTGCCCGGGGTGCCGGTCGTGCCGATGCCGGTCTCCGTCCCGGTGTTGGTGCCGGTCGTTCCCGTTCCGGTCGTGCCTGTGCCGGTGGTGCCGAGGCCGGTCTCCGTCCCGGTGCCGGTCGTCCCCGTTCCGGAGGTGCCGGCGCCGGTCGTGCCCGTCGTGCCGATGCCGGTTCCGGTCGTGCCGGTGCCGGCCGCGCCCGTTCCGCCGGCTCCCTCGGTCCCGGTGCCGCCGGATCCGGTGCCGCCGGCGCCGGCCGTGCCTGTGCCGCCGGCCTCGCCCTCGGTCTCGCCGATGGCCGCCCGGGCTTCCGAGAGCGCGTCGGTGCAGCCCGACTGGTCGCCTTGCGCGTTGGCGGCGCGGGCCCGGTTGATGGCGTCGAGCGCCCGCGCGTAGTCGGGCTCGCCCTCGCGGACCTGGCCGGCGCGCGCGCCGGCGGCCGGGCCGGTGTTGGCGCCTGCGGCGTCGGCCGGTCCGATGATGCGGGATTCAAGCTGGGCGATGTCCTGGATGCAGGCCGCCGACGCCGGCGCGAGCGTCGAGGTAATGGCGCCGATCGCAACGGCGCCGGAAAGGACGAGCTTGTTCATGAACGCGCTCCGGGCGAGGGGGACCGTCAGGACCGGTCCGGGAAGGCTCCCTCGTCAACGCCGGTGCGGAGGCGCCTGTTCCGTGCCGGCCCGCCTCGGCGAGATCCGGCCGCCCGAACCCGGCCGCCCGGCTCCCGGACGCGGCGCCGGCGTCAGCCCCCGGACGCCACGGCCGCGGCGAGGCGGTCCGGCGTGTCCGTCGCCCCCATGGCGCGGGCCACCGCCTCGGCGGTCAGACCGCCCGCGTCCACGGCCGCCGGATCGGCGCCGGCGTCGAGCAGGATCTCGACGATGTCCAGGCGGTTGAACATGGCGGCGATCATCAGGGCCGTGCGTCCGTCCGGGGCGGCGGCGTCCACCACGGCCCCGTTCTCCAGGAGGAGGCGCACCATGGCGGCGTCGCCCTTGAAGGCAGCGCCGGCCAGCGGCGTCTGGCCGCGGTCGTTGGCCAGATTGGCGTCCGCGCCGTGGCGCAGAAGCGCGGCCGAGGTCTCCAGCCGGCCGTTGTAGCTCGCCAGCATCAGGAGGCTGTCGCCCTTGTCGTTGCGCAGATTCGGCGGCAGCCCCATGACGAGCAGGGTGTCGAGCTCGTCGGTGTCGCCGGCCCGCGCATGCTGGAACACGCGTCCGGCGAACGCGATGGTGGCGTCGTCGAGGGTGGGCCGCTCGTCGGGATTCTGCACGCGATCGCCTCCAGGTCGGGTCGGCTGACGGGCGGAACCTTAGGGCGGCGGGCCCGGCCTGACCAGAGCGGCACTCCGGGCTCTCCTGGCCGTTCCGCGCCGGCAGGTTTCCGATGATGCACGCATATTTCGCCGGCATAGTCTTTTCGTCGCGGCCCGCCGCGCCATCTTTTCGGCGGGAACGCGGCCTGAGATCGTTCCTGCAGGCCTGTGCGGGGTCGAATTCGAACCGCTCAGGCCGGGTTCAGCGGGCGTCGTTCACGCTTTTGGGGATTGTCAGGCGCGACGGCTGAAGCCTAACCTCATTCTCGAATGCTGATACGGCGGAGCGGAATAACATTCACGCGTCGACGGAAACCAAACCTTCGCCGCTCGTGTTCCGTTGCTGACCCTCCATATACGTTCAAATGAACCGCACGTAGGGACGGCCATGACAGCGACTGACGTGTTTTCGGATTTGGCTCGGGTTCACCAGACGCGGCGCAGCGTGGAGATGACGCTGTCCGAATACCTCGACCTGTGTAAGGCCGATCCGAAAGCGTACGCCAGCGCGCCCGAACGGATCCTGGACGCGATCGGCGAACCGGAGCTGGTCGACACCTCCCGGGACCCGCGGCTCGGCCGCATTTTCATGAACCGGACGATCCGGGTCTACCCGGCTTTCGCCGAGTTCTACGGCATGGAGGAGACGATCGAGCGGATCGTGTCCTTCTTCCGGCACGCCGCCCAGGGGCTGGAGGAGCGCAAGCAGATCCTCTACCTGCTCGGCCCGGTCGGCGGCGGCAAGTCGTCGCTCGCCGAGCGGCTGAAGGCCCTGATGGAGGCCAATCCCATCTACGTGCTGAAGGCCGGCAACGAGGTGAGCCCGGTGTTCGAGAGCCCGCTCGGGCTGTTCGACCCGGAGACCGCCGGCCCCATGCTGGAGGACCGCTACGGCATCCCGCGCCGGCGCCTCACCGGCCTGATGAGCCCGTGGTGCCTGAAGCGCCTGGACGAGTTCGACGGCGACATCTCGCGCTTCAAGGTGGTGAAGGTCACGCCGTCGCGCCTGCGCCAGGTGGCGATCGCCAAGACCGAGCCGGGCGACGAGAACAACCAGGACATCTCCTCGCTCGTCGGCAAGGTGGACATCCGCAAGCTGGAGACCCTGTCCCAGGCGGACCCGGACGCCTACAGCTATTCCGGCGGCCTCAACCGCGCCAACCAGGGGCTTCTCGAGTTCGTCGAGATGTTCAAGGCGCCGATCAAGATGCTGCATCCGCTGCTGACGGCGACCCAGGAAGGCAACTACATCGGCACCGAGAACATCGGCGCGATCCCGTTCTCCGGCATCGTCATGGCCCACTCCAACGAAGCGGAGTGGCAGTCGTTCAAGACGAACCGGAACAACGAGGCCTTCATCGACCGCATCTACGTCATCAAGGTGCCCTACTGCCTCCGGGTGATGGAGGAGCAGCGCATCTACGAGAAGCTGATCCGCGGCTCCGAGCTCGCCGCCGCGCCCTGCGCGCCGGGCACGCTGGAGATGCTGGCCCGTTTCGCGGTGCTGTCGCGCCTGAAGCCGCACGAGAACTCCAACATCTTCTCCAAGATGCGGGTCTACGACGGCGAGAGCCTGCGCGAGGTGGACCCCCGCGCCCGCAGCCTGATGGAATACAAGGACACCGCCGGCGTCGATGAGGGCATGGACGGGATCTCCACCCGCTTCGCCTTCAAGGTGCTGGCCGCCACCTTCAACCACGACACCGTGGAGGTGGCCGCCGACCCGGTGCACCTGATGTACGTGCTGGAGCAGGCGCTCCGCCGCGAACAGCTGCCGCCGGAGACTGAAAAGCTCTACCTCGAATACATCAAGGGCGAGCTCGGACCGCGCTATGCCGAATTTATCGGCAACGAAATCCAGAAGGCCTATCTGGAATCCTACCACGATTACGGGCAGAATCTGTTCGATCGCTACATCGACTACGCGGATGCGTGGATCGAGGACCAGGACTTCAAGGATCCTGACACCGGGCAGATGCTGGACCGGGAGCTCCTGAACCAGGAGTTGACCAAGATCGAGAAGCCCGCGGGCATCGCGAACCCGAAGGACTTCCGCAACGAGGTGGTGAAGTTCGCTCTCCGGTGGCGGGCCGCCAACAAGGGGCGCAACCCGTCCTGGTCGAGCTACGAGAAGATCCGGGACGTGATCGAGCGGCGCATGTTCAGCCAGGTGGAGGAACTGCTGCCGGTCATCAGCTTCGGATCGAAGAAGGACAGCGACACCGAGAAGAAGCACGCCGACTTCGTCGAGCGCATGGTCGAGCGGGGCTATACCGAGCGGCAGGTGCGGCGGCTGGTGGAATGGTACATGCGGGTCAAACAAGCCGGCTGATCGTGGCCGGCGAACGGGACAACGGATGCACATCGTCGATCGACGGCTGAACCCGGGTGGGAAGAGCTTTGCGAACCGGCAGCGCTTCCTGAGGCGTGCCAAGGAACTGGTCCAGCGCGCCGTGCGAGAGAGCACGAAGGACCGCGGTATCGGAGACCTGGACCAGGCCGGGGAGGTCTCGATCCCGGTCGACGACATCCGCGAGCCGACGCTGCGGCGCGCAGGGTCCGGCGGCAAGCGCGACATCGTGCTGCCGGGCAACCGGCAGTACGTGGAAGGCGACCTGATCGAGCGGCCCCAGGGCGGCGGCGGCAAGGGCAGCGGCCGCGAGGGCGGCCAGGGCGACGGCGAGGACGCCTTCCGCTTCGTGCTGACGCGGGAGGAGTTCCTCAACATCTTCCTCGACGACCTGGAACTGCCGGACCTCGCCAAGCGCCGCATCGCGTTGACGGAGTCCGAGGGGATCCGCCGGGCCGGCTACACCACGTCCGGCTCGCCGGCGAACCTGGCGCTTGCCCGCACGCTCAAGGTCTCCATGTCGCGGCGCATCGCCATGCGGCGGCCGAAGGCCGACGAGATCGCCGAGATGGAGGAGACGCTCCGCCGCATGGAGGAGGAGGGCGCCGAGCCCGGCGCCGTGGAGGCCCTGCGCAAGCAGCTGGAGAGCCAGACCCGCCGGCGCGCCACCATCCCGTATCTCGACCCGCTCGACCTGCGCTACCGGCGCTACGAGCCCTTCCCCAAGCCCATCGCCCAGGCGGTGATGTTCTGCCTCATGGACGTCTCCGGTTCCATGAGCGAGCACATGAAGGACCTCGCCAAGCGCTTCTTCATGCTGCTGCACGTGTTCCTGACGCGGCGCTACAAGCACGTGGACGTGGTCTTCATCCGCCACACGGACAAGGCCAAGGAGGTGGACGAGGAGACCTTCTTCCGCGGCACCGAGACCGGCGGCACCATGGTGTCGTCCGCCTTCGTGGAGATGAAGCGGGTGGTCGAGGAGCGCTACGATCCGGCGAGCTGGAACATCTACGCCGCCCAGGCGTCGGACGGCGACAACATGTCGTCGGACGGGGAGCGGACGACGCGGCTCCTGCGCGAGGACATCCTGCCGGTCTGTCAGTATTTCGCCTATCTCCAGGTGGGCGATCCCGGCGGCCACATGGGATTCATGCAGCACCAGGGCGACACCACCCTGTGGCGGACCTACGAGGCGCTCCAGCGGACCGGCGCCCGGTTCGAGATGCGCCGCGTGCAGCGCCGGGAGGACATCTATCCGGTGTTCCGGCAGCTGTTCCAGAAGCGCGACGCGGCGGAGGGGGCCTCGCCATGACGGTGCAGATCAAGACCGGGCGGCTCCTGTTCGAGGGCAACGACTGGGACTTCTCCACCATCCAGCGGGTCCACGACGCCATCGCGGAGATCGCCGACAAGGACCTCGGGCTCGACACCTTCCCGAATCAGATCGAGATCATCACGGCCGAGCAGATGCTGGACGCCTACGCGTCCACCGGCATGCCGCTGTTCTACAAGCACTGGAGCTTCGGCAAGCACTTCGCCCAGCACGAGGCGGTCTACCGCAAGGGCCTGATGGGTCTCGCCTACGAGATCGTCATCAACTCCAACCCGTGCATCAGCTACATCATGGAGGAGAACACCGCCACGATGCAGACGCTGGTGATCGCGCACGCGGCGTTCGGGCACAATCACTTCTTCAAGAACAACTATCTCTTCAACCAGTGGACCGACCCGGACGGGATCCTGGACTATCTGACCTTCGCCAAGTCCTACGTGATGTCGTGCGAGGAGCGCTACGGTCAGGCCGCGGTGGAGCGGGTGCTGGACGCCGCCCACGCGCTGATGCCCCAGGGCGTGCACCGCTACCCGCGCAAGAAGCCCATGAACCTCAAGAGCGAGGAGAAGCGGGAGCGGGAGCGCCAGGAGAACCAGGAGCGCATGTACGACGACCTCTGGCGCACGGTGCCGGGCAAGTCGGACGGCAACAAGGCGCGGCAGATGCGCGACGACAAGCGCCGCGCGCTTCTGGAACTGCCGCAGGAGAACCTGCTCTACTTCCTGGAGAAGACCGCGCCGCGGCTCGCCCCGTGGCAGCGCGAGGTGCTGCGCATCGTCCGCAACATCGCCCAGTATTTCTATCCGCAGCAGCAGACCAAGGTGATGAACGAGGGGTGCGCGACCTATACGCACTACCGCATCATGAACATCCTGCACGAGCGCGGGCAGATCAGCGACGGCAGCTACCTGGAGTTCCTGACCTCGCACACCAACGTGGTGCGCCAGCCGGTGTTCGAGGATCCCTACTACAACGGGATCAACCCCTACGCGCTCGGCTTCGACATGATGAGCGACATCGAGCGCATCGCCACGGACCCGACCGACGAGGACAAGGCCTGGTTCCCGGACCTCGCCGGCAACGGCGACGTGATGGGCAACCTGAAGGAGATCTGGCGCAACTACCGCGACGAGAGCTTCATCGCCCAGTTCCTGTCGCCGACCCTGATCCGCAAGTGGCGCCTGTTCCACATCGAGGACGATCCCGACGAGCCGCACTTGTCGGTCAGCGCCATCCACGACGACCGTGGCTACCGCAAACTGCGGCGCCTGCTCGCCCGCCAGCACGACACGGCCTGGCTGTCGCCGGACATCCAGGTGGTGGACGTGGACCTGGAAGGTACGCGCCGGCTCGTCGTCCATCACCGGGTGCTGCGCAACATGCTGCTGCAGCCGGAGGACACCGCCCGCGTGCTGCAGCATCTGGCGGATCTCTGGAGCTACGACGTGGTCCTGCGCGAGGTGGACTACAACACGGAAGCCGTGCTGAAGGAGCACCACGCCAAGGCCCGGCCCGGCATCTTCGCCTGAACCGCGGCGGCGCGCTCGAGGATCGCCCGGGCGAGGGCCGTCTGGTTTCAGATCGGCCGGGCTGACGCCTCCGGTTCGGCGCGCGTGCGAGCGGCGCACGGATCGTCGCATCCGCACGAACCCAGATGCGCCCGGCGGAGAAGATTGCCAGAACCCCCAAAGTGGCTGCGACGATCCGGCCTGCGGCGGCGGACCGCATGTTTCCCGAGCGCCGTCCGGCGCACTCTGTTGATAGCACGCGGCTATGATGATATCGGCGCAAGCCGGTCATCGGCGTTCGGCCTGTGCGACCAACCGAGCGGAACGAAGGGCATCAGCGATGGGCAACCGGATGGGGAGACAGGCGACGGCAAGGCCGCTCGTCGTGCTGCTCGCCTACGCGATCCTCGTCCAGATGCTGGCGCCGGCGCTCGCCGCGCCGGTGGCGCCGGGCGGTCTCGGCCTTGTGGTCTGCTCCATGGGCGGCCCGGCGGAACCGGGCGACGGGCCGCGGCACGACGCCGCCTGCGCGGTCGCCTGCGCGATGGCTTGCGCCGACCTGCCGCCGGTGCCGTTGCTGACGGGCCCTGGCTGGCTGTCTGACCGGACGGCCCGACCGGCCGTCGCCACGCGCGCGGCGCTCGTCGCGCCGGTCCGGGCGCCGGGACTGCCGCGCGCTCCGCCGCTCGGCGCCTGATCCCACACTCAGAGGGTCGCCCCTGGGGCGACCGCCTTCCTCCGGCCGATCGTCGCGTTGGCGTGATGATCCGACCCGTCGGCCTCTTGTTTCTACCGTTCAGGATCGATTGCATGTCCCCCCGTCTGTCCCGTCTTCTGAAACCCTCCGGCGTGGAAGAACGCCTCGGCCTGCTCCTCCTCGCCTTCGCGCTCGTGGTGGCGCTCGCCCATGCCGTCCTCGCCGGCGAGACGAGGGCCGGTTCGCTCGTGATCGACACGCCCTGGGCCCGGGCGACGCCCGCCGGCGCGTCCGTCGGCGGCGGCTTCCTGACGATCCGCAACACGGGCGGCGAAGCCGACCGGCTGGTCGGCGGCGAGGCGCCGTTCTCTGAGCGGTTCGAGATCCACCAGATGGCCATGGACGCGGGCGTGATGAAGATGCGGCCGCTCGCCGAGGGCCTGGAGATCCCGGCCGGCGGAGAGGTCCGCCTGGAGCCCGGCGGCTACCACGTGATGTTCGTCGGCCTCAAGGAACCGCTCGTGGCGGGCAAGACCGTGACGGCCACGCTGGTGTTCGAGAAGGCCGGGCGGGTGACGGTGGAGTGGCCAGTCGCCCCGATCGGCGCGAAGGCTCCCTCGGAGGACCACGGCGCGCACCAGGGCCACGGCGGCTGACGCCGCCTCGGATCGCCGAGGCCCTCAGGCCAGTGAGAGCAGCGCCTCGGCCGTCGGGCCGTCGGTGGCGATCGCGTTGAGAAGCCCGCCCTCGATGGCGGCGCGGATCGCGGGCGCCTTGCCGGGCGAGCGGGCCGCGCCGAGGCGGATCTCCACCCGGGCGAGGTCGGTCAGCGAGATCGACAGGGTGCGGTCGTCGAACCCGGTGCCGACCGGCTGCCCGCCGGGACCGAAGAAGCGGGCGCAGATGGTGCCCGCCGCCCCGTTCGCCCGGATCGTCTCGGCGAGGGATTCGTCCACCAGCCCGTGGCGGAAGATGGTGGCGTCGCGCGACACGGTGCCGACGCCGACGAGCGCCACCCGCACCCGGCGCATCAAGTCGAACACCGCCCGCACGGCTGCCGTGTCGTGGAGGACGGTCGCGATGGCGACGTCGTCCACGATGGCCGGCACGGGCAGCTGCCAGCCGCGGGCGCCGAGCCCGGCGGCGGCGCGCCGGCACACCTCGCTGGAATGGCTCGGCTCCTCCGGGGCGCCGACGCCGCCCACGAGGGAGACCACGTCCAGGTCGCGGGCGGCGGGCCGGCGCATGGCCTGGGCGATGGCCGCCACGGTGATGCCGTCGGAAACGCCGAGCACGTCGCCGGTGTCGAGAAGATCCTCCAACAGACGGGCGGTGGCCTTGGCGAGCACGTCGAGGCCCGCGCCGTGGCCGGGCCGATCTTCGACCACCACCGCGTGGGCGAGGCCGAACGCCTTCTTCAGGCGCTGCTCGGCCTCGGCATCCCGGAAGGCCTTCGGGGCGACCTGGATCTCCACGTAGCCGAGATCGAGGGCCGCCTTCAGGCAGCGGCTGACCGTCGCCTCGGACAGATCGAGCTGGCGGGCGATCTCCGTCTGCGGCAGGCGCTGCTCGTAGCGCATCCGGGCGACGCTGACGATCAGGTCTTCACTGCGGCGGGGACGCGGCATGGTCCGGACCTTGGCGGGTGTGACTCGCGGGCGTTCACGGGCGCGGCCCTGGACGCGTCCGCGGGACGGTGGGGGAGGGCGCGCGCCGGGCGGCGCCCTCCTGTTCGTCGTCCTTTCGGTCAGCCGGCGAGGCGGCCGGCCACGAGCGCGCGCAGCGCCTCCAGGTCCTTGGCGAACAGCCGGATGCCCTCGGCGAGCTTCTCGGTCGCCATGGGGTTCTGGTTCATGGCCCAGCGGAAGGCCTTCTCGTCCAGGTCCACGCGGGCCGGCGCTTCGCCGATATGGGCCGGGTCGAGCTTGCGGGCGAGCGGACCGGTGTCGGCGGCCAGCTGGTCGAGGATCGCCGGCGAGACCGTCAGCCGGTCGCAGCCCGCGAGCGCCTCCACCTCGCCGACGGAGCGGAACGAGGCGGCCATCACGACGGTCCCGATGCCGTGGCTCTTGTAGTAGCGGTAGATCTCGCGGACCGAGAGGACGCCCGGATCCTCCTCCGGCTCGAAGGTGCGGCCCTCGGTCTTCACGTGCCAGTCCAGGATCCGGCCGACGAAGGGCGAGATCAGGAAGGCCTTGGCGTCCGCGCAGGCGATCGCCTGGGCCTTGTCGAAGATCAGCGTGATGTTGGTGTCGATGCCCTCGCGCTGGAGGATTTCCGCCGCGCGGATGCCCTCCCAGGTGCCGGCAATCTTGATCAGGATCTTCTCGCGGTCGATGCCGTTCGCCTTGTAGGCCGCGATGATGGAGCGCGCCGTCTCCACGGTGGCGGCAGTGTCGAACGACAGGTCGGCGTCCACCTCGGTGGAGACCCGGCCCGGCACGAGACGGGCGAGTTCGGTGCCGACGGCCACCGCCAGCCGGTCCGCCACGGCCTTCACGGCGCCGTCCCGGTTGCCGGAGAGCGAACCACCCCAGCGGACGGCGTCCGCCACCACGCCCTCGTAGGCGGGCAGGGCCACCGCCTTCAGCACCAGCGTCGGGTTGGTGGTGCAGTCCACCGGCTGGAACTTGCGGATCGCTTCGATGTCGCCGGTATCGGCGACGACGGTGGTGATCGACTTCAACTGGTCGAGCTTGCTCGCGGCATTCATCGGCTGACACCTCAACGCCAGATCGCCGGCCGCCGGGGGCGGCCTCGGGACAAGGAAACCGGCCCGTAATCGCGGCCGGACAGGCGCAGCGACAGGCCGGCCCGGTCCTGAGGTAGGGCAGCGGCCTTCAAAATGCAAGAAAACAGTATAATGAAAGAAATTGCAGTTAATCGGGCAGGGTTGATGCGCCTCCTCTGGCGTGATCCGGCGCACGTCCTATCGAATCCTTCCAGACCGTCCGGTCCCGCACTGGACGACGTCTCTAATTCGAAATAACCTCTCGTATGTGAGAAACGCATTCGACATCCCGTCCGAACCTCCCGGCGCCGATCTGGACCGCCGGATCGCCGAGCGGCTGAAGGCGCTGCGGTTCGAGCGCGGCTGGACCCTGGACGACCTGGCGCGCCGCAGCGGCGTCAGCCGGGCCACCCTGTCGCGGCTGGAGAATGCGGAGGTGAGCCCCACGGCGAGTGCCCTCGGCAAGCTCTGCGCCGCCTACGGCCTGCCCATGTCGCGGCTGATCCGCATGGTGGAGGACGACTTCGACCCCCTGGTGCCACGCGACCGGCAGACCGTCTGGACCGACCCGAGCGTCGGCTTCACGCGCCGCTCCGTGTCGCCGCCGGCCGCCACTCTCGCCGGCGAGGTGCTGGACTGCGCTCTCGGCCCCGGCGCCCGCATCGACTACGACCAGCCGCCCCGGCCAGGGCTGGAGCATCACCTGCTCGTCGTGGAGGGTCGGCTCCAGGTCACCGTGGCCGGGGCCGCCTACGACCTCGGCCCGGGCGACTGCCTGCGCTACCAGCTCGCCGGCCCCAGCCGGTTCGAAACGCCCCCGGATGACGGGGCCCGCTACCATCTTTTCATCGTGTGAGGCGTCATGACGGGGGACAACAACATCATCGTCCGCGAGCTGACGGCGGACGACCTTCCGGCCCGGATCGCCGACCTAGGCGCGATCCTGACCGCCTGCGTCCACGACGGCGCCAGCGTCGGCTTCATCCTGCCGTTCACGGCGGCGGACGGGGAAGCCTTCTGGCGCGACGGCATCCTGGCGGAGCTCCGCGCCGGCGGGCTGGTTCTGCTCGTGGCCGAACGGGACGGCCGGACCGTCGGGACGGTGCAGCTCGACCACGCCACCAAGCCGAACCAGCGCCACCGGGCCGAGGTGCGCAAACTCCTGGTCCACCCGGACGCCCGCCGCGGGGGCATCGCGACCCGGCTGATGGCGGAGATCGAGCGGCGGGCCAAGGGGCTCGGCCGCACGCTCCTCACCCTCGACACCCGCACGGGCGACGGGGCGGAGCCGCTCTATCTCGGCCTCGGTTACGAGATCGCCGGCCGGATCCCGGATTTCTGCCGCGACACGATCACGGACAGGCTCGACCCGACCACTATCCTCTACAAGCGGATCTGATCGCGCTCAGGCGTCCGGATAGCCGGCCTTGTGCAGGAAGTCCCTGAGCGCGTCCGGGAAGGGCAGGGTGCGGATCTCGGCGTCTGGGCAGACCTCCGCCTCCACGGCGCAGACCTCCACGCCCTCGTCGGCGGCGGGATCATAGTCCTGTCGGAAGGCGGCCCAGGCCTCGGCGCCTTCCCCGAGCCGGATCTTGGTGGCGATCCAGCCGGCCCAGAAGCCGGGCGAGCGATCGCCGCCGGCCTCCGCGAGACGCGCCTCCATGTCGGCCAGCCACTCGCGGTGAAGCGGCAGGAAGCGCGGCTCGCCGGTGACGTCGACCGGGCGGCCGTCCCGCAGCGCCACGATCTTCAGGGGCGCCTCGCTGCAGGCATAGCAGTCGAAGGCGTAGAGGAAGGCATTGTCCACGGACATCAGTTCGCCGAAGCCGTCGCCATCGGCGTCCGCCACCAGGTCCGGGCCGCCGCCGTCCCACTGGCCGAGGCTGACCGCCTTCCAGCCGTCCTCCGGGTCCCGGCGGGCCACCTCCACGGCCGTGCAGCAGTGGGCGCCGCCGGTGTAGCTGGTGAACACCACCTCCGGGCCGGGCGCCGAGGCGTCCATGTCCACCGCCTCGGCCGTGCCCTGGGGAATGCCGAAGCCGGACGGCCGGCCCACGATGTCGAGCCTGTCGTCGCCCTCGGTGATGGCGAGGACGGGCACGGACTCGCGCACCCCGTCCACCAGCCGGGACTCCATGGCGATGCGGACCTCGGCCGCCCCCACCTGGAACCGGCCGGACGGCGTGCCTTCGCCGAGTTCGATCCGCGGCTGCGCGGACGCCGGGCCGCCGGCGAGGGGAACCGCAAGGAGAAGGGCTGCAAGGGGGAGGCGCATGGGACCGGTCCTCAGTCTGCGCATCAAAGACCCGAGGGTAGGTGATTCGGCGGCCCTTGACTGAAATCAAGGCGATCGCCGCATGCGTATCCTATGGACGGGGTGAGCAGAAGAGCGCCGAGGCGCCGTATCCTGGAGGACAGGCCCGATGAATGCCCCGCACCGCCACCTCACCCGCATCCGCATGGAACTTGCCCGACAGAAGGGCTTCCCGGACGGCAGCTCGGCTCACGGCTACGAGTTCGTGGCGCCGCTCGACGCCGACGGCAAGCTCGACGCCGCCGCCTGGAAATCCGCGCGGGAGCGCTGCCGGGTGCACCGCTTCTGGGGCGCCGACGACCAGGACATCGGCCATCTGGTGCGCCGTCCGGGCGGCAGCTGGGCCTTCCACTACGATGTGGACGGCGACGAGGACGACGAGGCCGGCTACCGATTGGGCGACCATCGCTTCGCCATCGGGGATTATGTCTCCGTGCGAGACGAGGATGGAGAGTTGCACACCTTCCGGGTCGTGACGGTCGAACCTGTCGTCGTTTGAGGCAGGTTGCCTGAACCGCAGGCAATCGGTGTTGGGCGGCGCGCGATGCGCGCCCCGCCGCCGCCGAACCTCCGCGCCGGCCCATCTGGCACGAGACTTGTAAGTTTCGCCCCGCACGAACGAATGCGGGAGAGAAACCAGATGATGGGCGTCGTGAAGCGGATGTGGGCCGGCCTGGCGGGCGCGGCGATGGCCGTGCTTGTGAGCTGGCCGGCGGCGGCGGCCGGCACGCCGGTGAAATTCACCCTCGACTGGAAGTTCGAGGGGCCGTCCGCTCCCTTCCTGGTGGCGCTCAAGAACGGCTACTACGCGGCCGAGGGCCTGGACGTGACCATCGACACGGGCGCCGGGTCCACCGAGGCGCTGCCCCGCGTCGCGACCGGCGCCTACCAGTTCGGCTTCGGCGACATCAACTCGCTGATGAAGTTCCGCGACCAGAACCCCGGCCTTGACGTGAAGGCCGTGATGATGATGTATGACGTGCCGCCCTTCGCCATCGTGGGCCGCAAGAGCCAGGGCGTCAGCACCTGGAAGGATCTCGCCGGCAAGAAGCTGGGCGCTCCCCCGCCGGACGGCGCGTTCGCCCAGTGGCCGGCCTTCACCAAGGTGAACGGCATCGATCCGGCCAGCGTCACCATCGAGAGCATCGGCTTCCCGGTGCGCGAGCCCATGCTGGCCCAGGGCGCCGTGGACGCGGTGTTCGGCTTCTCCTTCTCGGTCGTCCTCAACCTGAAGGCCGCCGGGGTGCCGGAGGACGACATCTCGGTCATCCTCATGTCCAAGAACGGGCTCGACCTCTACGGCAACGCCGTGCTGGTGAACCCGGAGTTCGCCAAGGCCAACCCGGAGCTCGTGAAGGGCTTCGTGCGCGCCACCATCAAGGGCGTGATCGACACGGTGAAGGACCCGGAGACGGCCGTCGAGACGGTGCTCGCCCGCAACGACGTGGCCAAGAAGGAGGTGGAACTCGCCCGCCTGAAGCTCGCCATCGCGGACAACATCAAGACCGACGCCGTCATGGCCGAGGGCTTCGGCGGGGTCGACATGGCGCGCTTCGCCAAGTCGATCGAGCAGCTCGGCTACGCCTACGAGTTCAAGACGGCCGTGAAGGCGGAGGACGTGTTCGACGCCAGCTATCTGCCGCCGAAGGAAGAGCGGATGCTTCCCTGAAGGATGGCCGGGCGCGACCCGCGTCGCGGCCTCGCCGCGGGTCCGGACCGCCCCGCCCGCCTGTTCTCGCCGCCGCGGCCCGCCTGATCGGCGGGCCCCAGCGCTCCCGCCTGCCGGTCCGCCCGCCGGACCGGTCCGCTCGGTCCGCCTACCGGACCGGCCCGCTCGGTCCGCCCGCCGGACCGGTCCGCTCCTTTCGAACGCGCCGGACGCACCCCGCCCATGTCGGTCCCGATCACCCTGTCGGACGTCTCGCACCGCTACGGCGGCGCGACCGGAACCCTCGCCCTCGACGGCTGCTCGCTGACGGTCCGCCCCGGCGAGTTCGCCGCCGTGGTGGGGCCGTCCGGTTGCGGCAAGTCCACGCTGATGAAGCTCGCCACCGGCCTACAGTTCCCGTTCAAGGGCACGGTCACCGTGGCCGGCGAGCGGGTGACGAAGCCCGTCACCATGGCGGGCATGGCCTTCCAGAACCCCACCATGCTGCCCTGGCGGACGACGCTTCGGAACGTGCTGCTGCCGCTGGAGATCGTGCGGCCGCACCGCCAGCGCTTCCGCGCCGACCGGGCGATCTTCGAGGCCAAGGCGGAGGACCTCCTGTCGGTCGTCGGCCTCGAGGGCTTCGGCCAGAAGTTTCCCTGGCAGCTGTCCGGCGGCATGCAGCAGCGCGCCAGCCTCTGCCGGGCGCTGATCCACGAGCCCGAGCTCCTGATGCTCGACGAGCCGTTCGGCGCCCTCGACGCCTTCACCCGCGAGGAGCTCTGGTGCGTGATCCGCGACCTCCAGGAGGCGCGCAAATTCACGGTTGTGCTCGTCACCCACGATCTGCGCGAGGCGGTCTTCCTCGCCGACCGCATCTTCGTGATGAGCGGAAGGCCCGGCCGCATCATCGCCGAGCGCACCGTGAGCTTCCCGCGTCCGCGCGACCTTTCCGTCACCTACACGCCCGAGTTCATGGCCGTGGTGCAGGAGCTGCGCGCCCACATCAGCGAGGCGAGGGCCGCCGCATGACCACCGCCGTTTCCCGGATCGACTGGATCCGGCTGTCGCCCTGGCTCTACACCATCGGCCTCTTCGTGCTCTGGGAGGCTTGCGTGCTGGTGCTCGGCCTGCCGCCCTTCATCCTGCCGGCACCCACCACCATCGTGGCCGCCATGGTGGAATTCTGGCCGGCCATCTGGAAGAACGGCCTGCAGACGCTCTTCACCACGCTCGCCGGCTTCGCCGCCGCCGTGGTGGGCGGGCTCGCCCTCGGACTCCTGGTCGGCTGGTCGCGGACGGTCTACGCGGGCCTCTATCCGCTGATGATCGGCTTCAACTCCATCCCGAAGGTGGCGGTGGTGCCCATCCTGGTGCTCTGGTTCGGCATCGGCACCGTGCCTGCCATCATCACGGCCTTCCTGATCTCCTTCTTCCCGGTGGTGGTGAACGTGGCGACCGGCCTCGCCACCATCGAGCCGGAGACCGAGGACGTGCTGAAGGCCCTCGGCGCCTCCAAGATGGACATCATGCTGAAGGTCGGCATCCCGCGCGCGCTGCCCTACTTCTTCGGTTCGTTGAAGGTCGCCATCACGCTCGCCTTCGTGGGCTCCGTCATCGCCGAGACGGTGGCGGCCAACAGCGGCGTCGGGCACATGATGCTGACGGCCCAGAGCAACTTCCAGGTGCCACTGGTCTTCGCCGGCCTTGTCACCCTGGCGGTGGAGGGCATCGTCGCCTACGCGCTGATGGCCTGGGTGGAGAAGCGCATGACCGGCTGGGCCCACCGCTCCGGTTTCGCCCAATAGGATGGCGGCGGGGGCGCCGCTCCCCGTCCGCGACATCTCCAAATCACGGTGATCCGCAAAAACATCATACCGTTAAAAACCATTGTTAAAAGTACGATGCCATTGTGGTCGTGAGAGCGCGCGGGTCCGACACCCGTCGGGTCGCGCATCACGCACGGAGGCACGATGGAGGCGGTCACAGTCGGAGCGCGGTTCGTGCTCCTCGGTCTGATCGTGGTCGCGGTCGCGGCGCTGTTCGCCACGCTCCAGATCGTGGAGGAGCGCCGGGACCACACCGCGGCGCGGGAGGACGTGCTGCGCGCCCGCGTCGAGAGCGTGATCGCCACCATCGCCCGTTTCGAGGCCGACGCCGACGAGGAGCGGCTGACGGTGGCGGAAGCGCAGGACCGCGCGCTCGCCTTCGTCCGCGGCCTTCGGTACGGCGACGACGAGCCGGTCTGGATCGTCGACCACGAGCCCCGGATGATCCTGAATCCGGAGCGCCCGGAACTGGAGGGCCGGCCCGTGTCGGGGATCCGGGATCTGAACGGCAAGGCCGTGTTCCGGGACACGGTGGCGGTGGCCGAGGCGGGCGGCGGCTTCGTGAGCTTCCTGTGGCCCCGGAGCGGCACCGACCAGCCGGTGCCGAAGCTCTCCTACGTGCAGCGCTTCGACGGATGGGGCTGGATCGTCGGCACCGGCGTCGACGTGGACGACATCCTGGCGGCGGACAGGCGGAACGTGGCCCGGACCGTCGGGATCGTAGCCGTCGTGACGCTCGCCGCGATGGTCCTCGGCGGCCTGGTGATGCGGTCGATGACCCGGCCGCTCGGCCAGCTGAACACCGCCATGAAGGCGCTCGCCCGCGGACGCCCGGTCGACCTTCCCTGTCTCGACCGGGAGGACGAGTTCGGCGATCTCGCCAAGCGGGTCTCGGCCTTCTGCGCCGCGGTGATCCGCGAACTCGATCAGCAGATCGCGGCCCGCCAGGAGTTCGAGGCGAAAGCTCGGGCCGACGAACGGGTAGGCGCGCTTCTGGAGGACTTCCGGCGGACCTCGGCGACCCTGATGGACCAGATGACGGACGACCTCAGCCGCTGCACCGAACTCGCGGACGGCGTCGACCGCGTGGTGGAGCGGACGGACCTCATCGTCGTGGGTTCCGCGGACGTGGTCGACCTCGCGGCCGAACGGGTCGCCGTCCTGGCGGCCGCCACGCACCGGCTGAACGCCTCCATCGCCGGGATCGCCGGAGAGGTGGAGCATTCGGCCGCGGTGATCGGCGCGGCGGCGGCGAACACCCGCGAGACCGGCGACCACATCGCCGGGCTGGCTCGGGCGGCGGAGCGCATCGGCGAGGTGGTCGACCTCGTCCAGATCCTGTCCGCGCGAACCAACGTCCTTGCCCTGGAGGCCACCCTGAAAGTCGCCGAGGCCGGCGAGTCGGCCGACGGCTTCGCCGCCATGGCGGAGGAGGTGAAGACCCTCGCGGCCCAGACCGCGCGGGCCACCCAGGAGATCGCCGCCCAGGCGAGCGGTATCCGGGGTGTTGCCGGCTCCACCCTGGAGAGCGTGCGCGCCATCGCGGACACGATCGAGGACGTCGGCGAGCGGGTCTCGGTGATCGGCGCCGCACTGGACCAGCAGGGCATCGTCACCGAGGTCATCGACAGCACCGTGGAGGCGGCCGCCTACAGCACCGACAGGACGAAGCGGGCGGTGGCGGACGCCGCCGACCAGGTGGTCGCGGCGTGTCAGACGGTCCTCGACATGCGCGCCGCCGCGGTCTCGGTCGCTGACCGCGCCGAACGGCTGAACCGGGGCGTCGCCGAGTTCCTGGTCACGGTCGCCCGCCCTTGAAGCTCCCGCCTCCGGCGCCTCGCCCGCGCGGGCCGGTCACCGCCCCGGCGGCCGGGCGAGCGCCGGGTCTCGGGAGACGGCCTCGGGCACGGACAGGCGCACGGCCATGATCTCCGGGCTGTCCCGCTCCGGCCGGGCGTCGAACCCGAGGGCGTTGCACATGTCCAGCATGGTGGTGTTCTCGCGCAGCACCTCGCCCCGGATCTCCTCGTAGCCCTCCTGGTGGGCGAAGCGGATGATCAGCCGCATCAGCTCCCAGCCGAGCCCCTTGCCCTTCAGGTCGGAGCGGACCGCGATGGCGTATTCGCCGTGCTGGTGCGCCGCGTCGCCGTGGAGGCGCACCGCGCCCAGCATGTCGCCGGTCGCTTCCTCGATGGCGATGAACGCCATGGCGCGCGCATAGTCGATCTGGGTCAGGCGGGCGATGAAGGCATGGCCGAGCTCCCGAACCCTCGCGAAGAAGCGCAGGCGCATGTCCTCGTCGTGCATCCGGGCGAAGAAGGGCGGGTAGAGCCGTTCGTCCTCGGGCCGGATCGGCCGGACGACCACCCGGTCGTCATCCCGCAGGGTGATCACCTGTTCCCATTCCACCGGATAGGGCCGGATCGCAAGGCGCGGGTGGCCGACGGACGGCACCACCCGGGCGATCTCCGGCGCCGTGTCGGCCTTCACGGAGATGCGGGCGTCCACGGTGATCACGCGCTGGTCGTCCGCGATGATCGGGTTGAGGTCGATCTCGCGGATCCGCGGCTCCTCCGAGACGAG
The DNA here is from genome assembly GCF_013839525.1 of Chthonobacter rhizosphaerae. Taxonomy (GTDB): domain Bacteria; phylum Pseudomonadota; class Alphaproteobacteria; order Rhizobiales; family Pleomorphomonadaceae; genus Chthonobacter; species Chthonobacter rhizosphaerae. The sequence continues at coordinate 340,442 of NZ_JACDIS010000003.1, read as the reverse complement.
CAGCGACAGCTTCACCAGCCCGAGGGCGAGCCGCTCCTTGTCCACCGGCTTGCGGTCCCGGTAGCCGGCGATCTGGCGGGCGACGCGCGTGCGGTCGATGAGGTCGAGGGCGAGGTTGACGTCGAGGGGCGGCAGGGCCAGCGCCTTGTCGTTGATCACCTCCACAGCCGTGCCGCCCCGGCCGAACACGATCACCGGCCCGAACACCGGGTCGTCGGCGACGCCGGCGATGAGCTCCACCGCCTTCGAGGCGACGATCATGGGATGGAGCGTCACGCCCTCGATGCGGGCGTCCGGCCGGGCCGCGCGGGCGCGAGCGAGGATGCGTTCCACGGCGCGCTTCACCGCGCTGCCGCTGGTCAGCTCCAGCTCCACACCGCCGACGTCCGACTTGTGGATGATGTCCGGGGAGGCGATCTTGGCCACCACCGCGTTGTAGTCGGCCAGAAGCGCCTCGGCCTTTTCCGCCGCCTCGTCGGGCGTGCGGGCGGCCACCGCCGGCACGGCCTGGATCTCGTAGGCGGCCAGCACGTCGGCCACCTCGGTGGCGGTCAGCCAGGTGCGGCCGTCCGCCAGCGCCTTGTCGATGGCCGCGCGGGCGCGGGCCCGGTCCGGCGTGAAGCCGGCGAGGAGGTCCGGCGGCGCGGCCGTCAGCGCCGCTTGCGCGTCGGCGTGGCGAACCAGCTGCATCAGGCCCTCGACGGCCCGGTTCGGGGTGTTCAACACCGGGATCTTGGCGTCCGCGAACACCGCCTCGGAGCCGTCGTCCGCCCCGAGCCAGGCGGCGATCACCGGCTTGCCGCGAAAGTGGGTGCGCTTGTAGGCCTTCACCGCCTCCACGATCGCCACCGCCGCCGCCCGCGACGACGCGAGCGCGGTCGGGCAGTTCATCACCAGCACCGCGTCGTTCGACGGGTCCTCCAGCACGGCCGCCAGGGCGGCGGCATAGCGCTCCGGCGGCGCGTCGCCGATGATGTCGATCGGGTTGCCGCCAGACCAACCGGCCGGCAGCACGGCATCGAGCCCCGCCAGCGTCTCCGGCGAGAGGGCGGCGAGCGACCCGCCGAGGTCGATCAGCCGATCCACCGCCAGCACGCCCGCGCCGCCGCCGTTGGTCACGATGGCGATGCGCCGGCCGTTGATGCGCGGCACGTGGCTGAGGGTCTCCGCCGCCGCGAACAGCTGGCCGAGGTCGTCGACGCGCAGAAGACCGGCGCGCCGGAAGGCCGCGTCGTAGACCGCGTCCACGCCGGCGAGCGCGCCGGTGTGGGAGGCGGCGGCCTTGGCGCCCGCCGCGTGCCGGCCGGACTTGATCACCACCACCGGTTTCATGCGTGCCGCCGCCCGGGCCGCCGACATGAAGGCGCGGGCGTCGCGGACCGCCTCCACATAGAGGAGGATGGCGCGGGTGGAATGGTCGAGGGCGAAGTGGTCGATGAGTTCGGCGAAGCCCACGTCCAGGGCGTCACCGATGGAGGCGAGGCCGGAGAAGCCCACCTCGTTGCGCTCCGCCCAGTCGAGCACGGAGGTCAGGATGGCGCCCGACTGGCTGATGAGGGCGAGGTCGCCCTTCCGGCCCTGGCGCTGGGCGAAGCTGGCGTTGAGGCCGGCGGGCGGCGCCAGCACGCCGATGCAGTTGGGGCCGATCAGCCGCATGCCGTGGGCGCAGGCGATCCGAACCGCCTCGTCGCCGAGGGATCCAGGCCCGCGGCCGAGGCCGGCGGAGATCACGATCACCGCCTTGGCTCCCTTGCGGCCGAGCGCCTCCACGGCCCCGGGCACGGCCGGGGCCGGCACCACGACGACGCCGAGGTCGGGCGTGCGGGGCAGGTCGTCCACGCTCGGCAGCAGCGGCAGGCCATCGATCTCGCCGCCCTTCGGATTGACGAGCATCAGCTTGTCGCGCGCGCCGTCGATCAGGTTGCGCGCCACGATGGCGCCGACCGATCCCTCCCGCGTGCTCGCGCCGACGACGGCGACGGCGGCCGGGTTGAAGAAGGCCGCGATGGCTTCGAACGTGTTGGGCATGAACGCCTCGGGTTGGTGTCGGCTCGAGGATCTGGGTGTTCCGCCCCGTCATCTAGAGCATTCTCCCGGCGATCAAGTTGCACGACCTGATCGCCGGGAGAACGCTCCAGCTTATTGAATCTGGAGCGATTTCTTTCCGACCGGACGATTTCGTCAGGTCGGAAGGCGCTCCAGGGGACGCGTGTGCCCGCGTCTTCCCCCTGTCGGCCGAGCTTCCCGCTCCGGCCGTGTCCCGTCGTCCGCTGGCGCGCCTCAGTGGGCCATGAGGGTCGGGACCACCATCGTCTCCAGGATGCCCCGGGTGGCGCCGCCGACGATGAATTCGCGCAGTCGGCTGTGGCCGTAGGCGCCCATCACCAGGAGGTCGGCGCCGGTCGATCGCACATGGCGGTTCAGCGTGGCGGCCACGTCGTTGGCCTCGCGGTGGATCAGGTTGATCGTCACGTCGAGGCCGTGCCGGGCGAGGTAGCGGGCGACGTCCGCACCGGGCTCGCCCGCCCAGTCGCGCTTGCTCTCCACGATGGTGATCTCCACCGTCGCGAACCGCTCCAGGAGCGGCAGCGCCGCGTGCACCGCCCGCGCCGCCGTGGACGAGGCGTCCCAGGCGATGACCGCCCGGTTGAACGCAATCCGACGCGGGCCGTCCTTGGGTATGAGGAGAAGCGGCACGCCGGCCTCGAACAGCACCGCCTCGATCACCGTGCCGCGCATGGGCTCGGGCTTGTCGTAGTCCTCCTGGCCGATCACCACGAGATCCGACAGGTGCGCCTGGGCGAGAATGGGCGCGGCGGCGCCGGCGAGCACGGTCAGCGTGCGCGCCTCGGCGGCGACGTCGGCGGCGGACGCGCGGTCGCGGAAACGCCTGGCCGCCACGTCGGCCTGGCGCTGCGCCTCCTCGATCGCGCCGACGATGTAGTCGGCCGGGATGGGCGAGGCGAGGAAGCCCGGCGCGAGCGGCTCCATGGCGAGCGACAGGCCGGTCACATGGGCGTCGAGGGTGCGGGCCAGTTCGATCGCGGCGGACGGGCCGGGCATGGCCTCGTCGTAGAGATCGACGAGCGTGAAGATGTCCTTGATCGCCATGGTTCCGTCCTCCTCATGATGCGGCCCCCGCGGCCAGAATGGACCGGTCCGGGGCTGCACGATAGGGGCGGGGCCTTCGCCGCCGCCCGGATGATGCGGCGATCATGCGATGACCCCATGACGGACGCATTGAGGTCGATCAAGGCGCAAGCGGAGCAGTGGGCGTCTATCCTGCCCGCTTCCGCTCCCGCCGGCGGGCGTGGAGAACCGGTTCGGTGTAGCCGTTCGGCGCTTCGCGGCCCTTCAGCACCAGGTCGAGGGCGGCCTGGAAAGCGATGGAGCGGTCGAAGTCCGTGGCCATCGGCCGGTAGAGCGGGTCGCCGGCGTTCTGGGCGTCGACCACCGCCGCCATCTTCTTCAGGGTCGCGACCACGGTCGCCTCGTCCACGATGCCGTGGCGCAGCCAGTTGGCGATGTGCTGGCTGGAGATGCGCAGGGTGGCGCGATCCTCCATCAGGGCCACGTCGTCGATGTCCGGCACCTTGGAGCAGCCGACGCCCTGGTCGATCCAGCGCACCACGTAGCCGAGGATGCCCTGGGCGTTGTTGTCGAGCTCGGCCTGGACGTCGTCCGGGCTCCAGTTGGTGTCGCGGGCGAGCGGGATGGTGAGGAGATCGTCGAGCGACGCGGGCTCCCGATCGGCCAAGGCCTGCTGCCGGCCGGCCACGTCCACCGCCAGGTAGTGAAGCGCGTGCAGCGTCGCGGCGGTGGGCGAGGGCACCCAGGCGGTGCTGGCGCCCGCCTGCGGGTGGGCGATCTTCTCGGAAAGCATGGCGCCCATGCGGTCCGGCGCCGCCCACATGCCCTTGCCGATCTGCGCGCGTCCGGGCAGGCCGGCGGCGAGGCCCGCGTCCACGTTGCCCGCTTCGTAGGCCCGGATCCAGGCGCTGCCCTTCATGTCGGCCTTGCGGACCATGGGACCGGCTTCCATGGAGGTGTGGATCTCGTCGCCGGTGCGGTCGAGGAAGCCGGTGTTGATGAAGAACACCCGGCTCGCCGCCGCCCGGATGCAGGCTGCGAGGTTGGCGGAGGTGCGCCGCTCCTCGTCCATGATGCCCATCTTCAGGGTGTTCCGCGACAGGCCGAGCACGTCCTCCACGGCGGCGAACAGCCGGTCGGCGAACGCGACCTCCTCCGGCCCGTGCATCTTCGGCTTCACGATGTAGACCGATCCGAACGCGCTGTTGGCGCGCCGCCCGGCCTCGCCGCCCGGTCGTCCGACGTCGTGGATTGCGATGGCGGCGGTGACGAGGCCGTCCAGGATTCCCTCCGGGATCTCCCGGCCGTCCGCGTCCAGCACGGCGTCGGTCGTCATCAGGTGGCCGACATTGCGCACCAGCATCAGGCTGCGTCCCTTCAGCGTCAGGCTGCCGCCGTCCGGCGTCGCATAGGTCCGGTCTCCGGCGAGCCGCCGGGTGACGGTGCGGCCGTTCTTCTCGAACGTGTCGGTCAGGTCGCCGCGCATCAGGCCGAGCCAGTTGCGGTAGACGACCACCTTGTCCTCCGCGTCGACCGCCGCGACGCTGTCCTCGCAGTCCATGATGGTGGACAGCGCGCTCTCGATCAGGATGTCGGCGACGCCCGCCGGATCGTCCGCGCCCACCGGACGGCTGCGGTCGAGCACGACCTCCAGGTGCAGGCCGTGGCGGCGGAAGAGGAGCGCCGACGGCGCGTCCGGCTCGCCGCGCCAGCCCCGGAAGGCGGCAGGATCCTGCAGGCCGGTCAGCGTGCCGTCGGCGAGTTCCACGTCGAGCCGCCCGTCCGCCACCCTGTAGCGGCGCGCGTCCTGATGCCGGCCGATGGTGAGCGCGGCCGCTTCGTCGAGCGCCGCCTTGGCGCGCGCCACCACGGCGGCCCCGCGGACGGGATCATAGCCCGGACCGGCGGGCCGGCCGGGGAGGGCGTCGGTGCCGTAGAAGGCGTCGTAGAGGCTGCCCCAGCGGGCGTTCGCGGCGTTGAGGGCGTAGCGCGCGTTCATCACCGGCACGACCAGCTGCGGCCCGGCGACCGCGGCGATCTCCGGGTCCACGTTGGCGGTGGCGATCCGGAACGGGGCAGGCGGCGCGATCAGATAGCCGATCTCGGACAGGAAACGCCGGTAGGCGCCAAGGTCGATCGGCATGCCCCGGTTCGCCCGGTGCCAGTCGTCGATCCGCGCCTGCATCTCGTCGCGCACGGCCAGCAGCCGGCGGTTCTCCGGCCCAAGCTCGCCGACGAGCCGCGCCAGACCGGCGAAGAAGGCGTCCGCGCTCACGCCCGTCCCGGGCAGGGCTTCATCGGCGATGAAGGCGTGGAAGACCGGATCGACCTGAAGACCGTGGAGATGAAGCCGCTCGACCATGGGGGACCTCGCCGCACGCGTTCTGGGAAAGTTTTCGGGCGCGTGTCTATCGCAGCATAGAAGCGGACGATGGTCGGTATTGTCCATTGAGCGAAAAAGAGAAGGATTGTTTCCGGACTGGAGAAAATGGGGAATCGGTCGGGCAAAGCCTTCCCGGAATCTCGACCGTCATGGTCGGCGTCCGGCCGACCGGCCATGGGTTTCCGGTCGCGCGGAGGAACGCGTGCATGGTCCGCCCGGGCGGACCAGCCAGGAGGAAAATCCGTCCCCTAGAACAGCGAGCCCTGCTTGGCCGCCACGGGCTCCGGGTCTGCCTTCTGGCGCGCCTTCCTGGGCGGCGGGGCGCGGGTCGGCTCCGGGGGCGTCGAGCCTGCCTCCCCGTCCGCCGTCACGCCGACGCGGCCGTCGCAGAACTCGATGGAAAGGCGCGCGCCGGGCGCCACCTTTCCGGTCTCGAACACCGGCCGGTCGTCCTCGTCCCGGATCAGCGCGAAACCGCGCTTCAGGGTGGCGCGGTGGTTCACCGCGTCGAACACCGAGACCGTGTTGCGGAAGCGGGCCCGGTGCGCCTCCACCGACACGCAGAACGCGCGGTCCACCTGGCGTGCCGCCACGCCGAGCCGCTCGCGGCAGAGCGCGCCGCCCCGGTCCAGGACGCCCACCGACAGGCGGGCCGCCACGCGCTCGAACCGCCGGTGGTGAAGCGCCGTGTTGGCGCGCAGCGCCGATGCCAGGGCTGCCGCCGCCGTGTCGAACCGCTGGCGCGGCAGGGCGAGAACGTCGCGCGGGCGGGGGAGGGCGCGGGCGGCGGCGAGGAGAGCCGTGCGCCGGGCCTCGATAGACCGGTCCATGGCGCCGCGCAGCCGCCGGGTGAGGTCGTCGGTACGGTCGAGGAGGTCGCGGCGGACCGGCACGGCCATTTCCGCCGCGCCGGTCGGCGTCGGCGCGCGCACGTCGGCGGCGTGGTCGATCAGCGTCCAGTCGGTCTCGTGGCCCACGGCCGAGACGAGCGGAATGCCGCTTTCGGCGGCGGCCCGCACCACCACCTCGTCGTTGAAGCCCCAGAGATCCTCCAGCGATCCGCCGCCCCGCGCCACGATGATCACGTCCGGCCGGGGAATGGCGCCGTGCTCGGGCAGGGCGTTGAAGCCCCGGATGCCGGCCGCCACCTCCGCCCCGCAGGTCTCGCCCTGCACCCGCACGGGCCACACGAGCACGTGCACCGGAAACCGGTCGGCGATGCGGTGGAGGATGTCGCGGATGACCGCGCCCGTCGGCGAGGTGACGACGCCCACCACCTTCGGCAGGAAGGGCAGCGGCCGCTTGCGGGCGGGGTCGAACAGACCCTCCGCGGCCAGCTTGCGCTTGCGCTCGTCGAGGAGCGCCATCAGGGCGCCGATGCCGGCCGGCTCCAGCGACTCGATCACGATCTGGTATTTGGACGAGCCCGGGAAGGTGGTGAGCTTGCCGGTGGCGATCACCTCCATGCCCTCTTCCGGCTTGAACCGGAGCCGCGAGAAGGCCGTGCGCCAGACCACCGCCTCCAGGCGGGCGGCGTCGTCCTTGAGGGCGAAATAGGCGTGGCCGGACGAGTGCGGCCCGCGGTAGCCGGAGATCTCCCCGCGCACCCGCACGTGCCCGAACTGCTCCTCCACCGTGCGCTTCAGCGCGAAGGAGATCTCGGAGACGGTATACTCGGCGACGTTCGGAAGGGTATCGCTCATAGAACGAAAGGGGCACAAGGCCGCCGCGAGGTCAAGAGTTCGGGCCGACACGACGGTGGATGACGGCGATCCGGGCGCTCCGCCTGCAACGCCGGCCCGGATGTCTCCCCTCTGGGCCCCTGCCGTGCTAGGACCGGCCCATGGCCCATTCCGACTTCCGCACGCCTCGTCTCCACGTCCCGGGTCCGATCGCCGAGGGCGCCACGGTCCCGCTGGAGCGGGAGCAGGCCAACTATCTCCTCGCCGTGCTCCGGCTCGCCGACGGCGCGTCCGTCCTCGTTTTCGACGGCGCGTCCGGCGAGTTCCGCGCCCGCGTGGTCCAGACCGGCCGGAAGGCCGCCGAACTCGCCGTGGAGGCCCGCAGCCGGCCGCAGCCGCCCGCGCCGGATCTCCTTTATCTGTTCGCGCCGCTGAAGCACGCCCGGCTCGACTACATGGTCCAGAAGGCGGTGGAGATGGGCGTCGGCCGCATGCGTCCCGTGCTGACCCAGCACACCCAGGCAAGCCGGGTTAACCTGGAGCGCATGCAGGCGAATGTCGTCGAGGCGGCCGAGCAGTGCGGCGTCCTCCATGTGCCCGCGGTGGAGCCGGAGGAGAAGCTCGACCGCGCGCTCGCCCGCTTCGCCGTCGACGAGCCCGGCCGGCGGCTGATCTTCTGCGACGAGGGCGAGGAGACGACCAATCCCGTGACGACGCTCGCGGCGCTGGGGCCGGGGCCGCTCGCCGTGCTGATCGGCCCGGAAGGCGGCTTCTCCGACGCGGAACGGCGCACCCTCCGCGCGCTGCCCTTCGTCACCCCGATCCCCCTCGGCCCCCGCATCCTTAGGGCCGACACCGCTGCCGTGGCCGCCCTCGCGGTGATCCAGGCGACGGTCGGGGACTGGTAAGGACGCGCACGACGCTTCCACGCGTCGACGGCTGCTTGCCGGGTTCGTCACGGCGGGCCGTCCTCCCGCCATCCGTGCCTGCGGACCGCCGACCCGAACGCCGTCACCCCGGCGAAGGCCGGGGCTCAACCGACCGTCGCGAACCCGCCAGCGCTCGCCTGAGCCCTCCGCCAGCATGAACCCGGCTTTCGCCGGGATGACGGTCGCGGTCGGGCGGGTGCTCTGGACGAACGCTCCACGTAAGCCGCGGAACGACCGTCCCTTTCGAGACCGAAAGCCCCCTCCAGGACCGAACGGCCCCATCTGGGACCGATCACTCCCCCGTCACCGCGCCAGCTTCACCCAGGCCCGCGCCACCTCCAGGCCGGTCGCGTCCGCCGTCGCGCCCAGCGTGTGGCGGTCGCGTTCGTGGCGGGCCGGCCATTCGGCGGCGTCACCCTTGAGGAGGTGCGGGTAGCCGTTCGTCCACTCCGACACCAACGTCCGGTCGGCCTCGAAGTGGAACTGGATGCCGTAAACGGCCCGGCCGATCCGGAACGCCTGGTTGGCGGTCTGCTCGCTGGAGGCGAGGTGGATGGCGTCGGGCGGCAGGGTGAACGTGTCCGTGTGCCAGTGGAACAGCGGCGCGCCGTCGCCGAGGGCGGAAATCACCGGGTCGCGGCGGCCCTCGTCCGTGGGCGTCACCGTCTTCCAACCGATCTCGATCGGCCGGCCGAGGATGTTGGTGGCCCCGTGGCCCCGCGCGACCACCTGGCTGCCGAGGCAGATGCCGAGCACCGCCTTGTCGTCCGCCCCGAACGCGCGGGTCAGCCGGGCGAGCGCCGGCAGATAGGGGTGCTCGTCGTCCGCAAGGGCGTTCTGCCCGCCGCCGAGCACAACCAGCCCGTCGTAGCCGCCGCTCGTCTCCGGCAGCGGATCGCCCTTGTACATGAGGCGCAGGTCCACCTCCGCCTCCGCCTCGGCGAGAGCCCGCGCGACGAGGCCGAGATGGGTGCCGGCATAGTTTTCCACCACGAGAATGCGCATGAGGGGTCCGGGAAGGTTCGGGACGATTTGTGATCACACTACAGGGCGCTCCGGTCGATGGAAACCCGATCCGGCGCGGATGAGACGCGCGGCGGCGGCATGGCGAACCGGACGGGCCGGCGGCGGATCCTCCGAAAATCGGGTGGCGCGGCTTTGCCGGGTCGGGCAAAACTGAACAGCGGGCGCGGCCTTCGGGGCACGATCGCCCGAAGGAGGCCGCGCCAGACGGCCAGTGCCGGAGGACTGCCCATGGACCCGATGACCCTGATCGCCTTCGCGGTGGCGTTCGCGATCGCGGCCGCCTCGCCCGGACCCGGCATGGCGGCGATCGTGGCGCGCGGCCTCGGCGCCGGCTTCCGGGGCGCGTTCCCGATGGTGCTCGGGCTCGTCGCCGGCGATCTCGTCTACCTGTCCTTCGCGGTGTTCGGGCTCGCGGCCGTGGCGCAGAGCTTCGGGACGGTGTTCCTCGTCATCAAGTACATCGGCGCCGCCTATCTGGTCTATCTGGCGGTGAAGCTCTGGACGGCGAACCCCACCGCGTCGGACGTGGCCGCCTCCAAGGAGCAGGGGCCCTGGCGCACCTTCGCGGCGGGCCTGTCGCTGACGCTCGGCAATCCGAAGACCATGGTCTTCTACCTCGCCCTCCTGCCCACCCTGGTGCCGCTCGACCGGTTGACCGCGCTCGGCTTCGCCGAACTCGCCGGCATCGTCATGGTCCTCCTCACGCTGATCGGCTCCGCCTACGCGGCCGCCGCGTCCGGCGCGCGCGACCTCTTCCGTAGCCCGCGGGCGCTCCGCCGGCTCAACCGCTCCGCCGGCGTCATGATGGCGGGCGCGGCCGCCGCCGTGGTGGCGCGCTGACGCGGCGTGCGTGCGATCGCAACGATCCATCAATTCGTGTGATCAATTCGATCACGAAACGCGGTTGGACCTTTGCTGCGGCGCGGCGCACATAGGAGAGCGCCGCGTTCGTCGTTTCCGGCCCGGCGGCAGAGGCTCTTCGATTGGACCCCCGATGACCGCCATGGCCCCGACCGACGCTGCCGCCGCAAGGCCGCAGCTTGCGCCCTTCACGCTGTTCGACTTCGCCCTCTACGCCATTACGGTGTTCGCCTGGTCGACGAGCTGGATCGCCCTCAAGATGCAGGTCGGCACCGTGGCGCCGGAAGTGTCGGTCGCCTGGCGCTTCATCCTGTCCGCCATGATCATGATCGGCTGGGTCGCCGCCGCCGGGCAGAAGTTCCGGTTTCCGCTGAAGGATCACGCCCGTTTCGCCATCCAGGGCGCGCTTCTCTTCTCCACCAACTTCTACCTCTTCTATCTCGGCGGCCAGGTCCTCGCCTCCGGCCTCTTGTCGGTGGTCTTCTCGCTCGCCTCCGTGGTGAACCTCGTCATGGCGGCCGTGGTGTTCCGCCAGGGCATCGTGCCCCGGGTCGCGCTCGGCGCGCTCATCGGCTTCGTCGGCATCGGGCTGGTGTTCTGGCCGGAGATCGCCGGGGCGGAGTTCGACCACGCGGCCGCCGTCGGGCTCGGCTTCTGCATCGCCGGCACGGTCAGCTTCTGCACCGGCAACATGATCTCCGGCGCCAACCAGGCGCGCGGCCTGCCGGTGGTCTCCACCAACGCGTGGGGCATGGTCTATGGCGCCGGCGTCATGGTGGCGCTCGCGCTCGTCAACGGCCGCACCTTCGAGATCGAGTGGACGACCGCCTACATCGGCAGCCTGTTCTGGCTCTCGATCGTCTCGTCGGTGATCGCCTTCGCGTCCTACCTGACGCTCCTCGGCCGCATCGGCGCGGCCCGGGCCGGCTACGCCACCGTCATCTTCCCGGTGTTCGCCCTCGGCATCTCCACCGTGTTCGAAGGCTATGTGTGGACGCCCGTCGCCATCGCCGGCCTCATGGCCGTCATCGTCGGCAACCTCGTGGTCCTCAGCCGCGGCAAGCGCTGAGGCCGACCTCCCGTCACTCGGCCGCCACCACCACCGGCGACGACACCACCGACAGGTTGCCCAGCGACGTGGTGATGTGGTTGGCGAGCGCGTCGTGGATCGGGTGCTTGGCGTGTTCGGCCCGGATCAGGCCGATCTCCGTCCAGGACAGGTCCGGGAAGCCCTCCCGGGCGCCGAGCACGCGCATATTGGCGCGCAGCGCGCTTTCCGGCAGCACCGAAACCGCCAGCCCCGCCAGCACCGCCCCGGTCTGGGCGAGCGCCGCGCCGCTCGTATAGACCACCCGGAAGCGCCGGCCGATGCGGTCCAGCGCCCGCACCGCCTCCGACCGCCAGCAGCAGTCCTCCGGGCCGAGGGCGAGCGGCAGCGGGTCGAGCTCGTGGGTGCAGTGGTCGCGGGCGGAAACCCAATAGAGCTGCTCGCGGCGGATCACCTCGCCGGCCGACGGGAAATTGCCGCCGTAGCTGATGATGCCGAGGTCCAGCTCGCTGTTGCGGATCATCTCGTGGATCACCGATGTGCGCTGGCAGTCCACGTAGATGTCAATCGCCGGATTGATGCGGCTGAAGCCGGCGAGCACCATCGGCAGCAGCCGGTCGGCGTAGTCGTCCGGAATGCCGAGCCGGATGGTGCCGGCAAGGCCCGGGTCCAGGAAGGCCGACAGGGTCTCGTCGTTGAGGCGGATCATCCGCCGGGCGTATTCCAGCAGCCGGCGCCCGTCCTCCGTCAGCCGGCTCTGCCGTCCGTCGCGGGTGAAGATCGGACGGCCGACCCGCTCCTCCAGGCGCCGCATCTGCATGCTGACCGCCGACTGGGTCTTGTGCACCACGTCGGCGGCGGCCGTGAAGGAGCCCATCTCGGCGATGGCCACGAAGGTGCGGAGCTGGTCGAGGTCGAGGACGTTCATGGGAACTCCCGGAGCGAGAGGACGGCGTTCGGTTTTCGGGTCGCGGACAGCGCGTCCGCGGGTGATATTCGTCACAGACCCGCCGTCGATCGGCATGCGATCCACGGCGGGCAGGCCGATCGGGTCTGACCAACCATCAACGCCTGTGATGACTTAGATTACAAACATTCGTTGGACCGATCAATAGAGGTCCGGCAATCTGGTCCCATCGGACATCGACCTTCACGACCGCCGGGCAGCCCCGTCTGCCCGAACGGGGAAGCTTTGCCCGCGGACGGAAAACCTTCGAGGAGACGACCATGACCATCATCATAGACCACCGGAGCAGCGCCCGGCGCGGCTCCATCCTCGGCTCCATCGGCCGGGGCCTTCTGTCGGCCGGGCTCTGGCTCGTCCGGATCGTCAGCGCGGAGATCGACCGGCGGCGCACGTTTGCGCTTCTGGAGATGGACGATCGCATGCTGACAGATCTCGGTATCAGCCGGGGCGATGTTCATCAGGCGCTGTCGAGCGAGGCCGGAGAGAAGCCCAGCCAGCGGTTGGCGGACTTGAGGGCCGCCCAGATCAGCGCCCGCCGTGCCCAGATCGAGGAGATGAGGAGGGAAGCGCGTGCCGCACGCTGACGTCGCCACCATCGTGACGACGTCCCGGGCCGGGTGCCGGCGGCAGGCCAGGGAAACATAAGCGTCGTCGATTGGTGCCATCAACAACATTCGTTGGACTGATCGACGACGCGTCTGCATGGTGCCGACGTTTCCAACTTCCCCCCTCAACCCACCAACCGTCCCGACGCCCGACGTTACGCGGCGCACGACCATTTTTCTGTTTTTCGGGGAGACTGCCATGATCACGTCCAAGACAGCCACCAGCCGGCCCGTCCCTTCGGGCGCCGCGACCATCGCGGCCGTGCTTCGCGTGGTGTTTCGCGGCTTTGCCGACGCCTGGACGGTCATGCAGAACCGCCGGCGTCTGAAAGGCATCGCCGAGCTCGACGACTATCTGCTCGCCGACATTGGCCTGACACGCGACGACCTGCGCACCGCTTACGCCTTGCCGGTCCATCGCGACCCGACCGAGTACCTGGCCGACCTGTCGACCGAACGCCGCACGCGCGGCATTCGCCTGCTCGACAGGGCCGAGCCTCTCGGCCCGGGCCTGCGCTGCGCCGCCACGGGCAAGCCGCTGCTGCGCCTCGTCGCCGACGACCGGAGGAGATCCGAATGACACATCTGCAGATCGAGGACTGCGTGAACGACGTCTGCCCCTGGACGGGCAAGCCGGTCTCGGCCGACGCGCTCACCCGCTACAAGGGCAAGGTGATCGGCTTCGCCGACCGCCGCAGCCGCGACGCCTTCCTGGCCGCCATCGTGGCCTTCGAGACCGCCATCCTGGCTCCGCCGCGGGTGGTCTCCTGCAAGGCCGCGGCCTGACGCCCTGACCGCCGCCCCGCACGGGCGGTCCTGACGGATACCGGCCCCCTGCCGGTCCACCTGGGGCGGCTTCCCCACACCGGGAGCCGCCCATTTTTCTTGGGCGTGCCGGACGTCTGCCCGACGGCCGCCACCGTCAGCCCAGCTTGATCCCGTAGACCTTCTCGAAGGCTTTCCGGCTCGCCTCGTTCATCTCGAACCCGGCGTCGAAGAGCTTGCCCCAGGTCTCCATGCCTTCCGGCCACTCGACGCCGGTGGCGGACTTCTTCTTCGGCTTGCCTTCCGCATAGCCCTTCAGGAAGGCCTTCATGGCGTCCTTGTAGGGGTTGGTCAGCACGTCGAACGGGCTGGCCGCGTCGTCCGTCGGGCCCGACCAGGCCTTCATCACGGGCGCGAAAGGGCTTTCCTCGATCTGCTTCACCACGCCGCCGAACACGGTGGCCGCCATGGTGGGCATCACCTTCGACACCACGTCGGCGCCGACGCCGGTCGCGGCCGCCGCCTGTTCGGCGATCACCGAGGCGGCCTCTCCGGACCCGAACATCCGCTCCAGGGCGATCCGCCCGGCCTCGGTGGCGGCGGGCGAGACCGCCGCCCGGGCGTCCTCGAAGGCGGCGCGAAACTTGTCCGGGTCGAGCAGGTCGCTCACGGTGGCCGGCGACGTCATCTCGGTCAGGCTCTTCTTCAGGCCCAGCGAGTAGAGCGGCAGGAGCGTCATCATCAGCTTCTCGACGTCCGTCCGCTTCAGCCCATAGGCCGCGGCGATGTTGTCGATCGCCTGCCCGCCCTGGGCCTGACGCATCAAGTCTGCGAACGTGAACATCGGCATTCCTCCGAACGGCCGCGGCCGCGCTGCAGCCATCATCGGCCGCACGAGCACGTCCCGTCAAACGGCCATTCAGTAAACGTGATCCGCGAACACCGGTTCGAGCGATCCGTCCCAGCTGGTCCGATAGCGATCGAGCAGGATCTCCGCCTGGGTCCTGCCAAGCGCCAGCGTCTCCTCCACGGGCGCCAGATACACCGTCTCGTCCGCGCCGGCGCTGTTCAGCCGGGCGCGGCGGGCGAGCCCCTCGCGGGACAGGGCCACCGCCCGGCGGGCGAGGTCGAGCACGGTGCCGCTTCGGAACGGGGTGGCGAGGGCCGTCGTCGGCACCCGGTCGCGCAAGGTCTGGCGCTCCTCCGTCGACCAGTCCTTGACCAGGTCGTAGGCGGCGTCGAGCGACGTTGCGTCATAGAGGAGGCCGACCCAGAAGGCCGGCAGCGCGAGAATGCGGCGGAGCGACCCGGTGTCGGCGCCCCGCATCTCCAGGAAACGCTTCAGGCGCACCTCCGGGAAGAGGGTGGACAGGTGGTTGTCCCAGTCGCCCCGGGTCGGCACCACGCCCGGCAACTCGTCGCGAAGCGCGCCGTCCAGGTACTGGCGGAAGGTCACGTGGGTGGCCGGGTGGTAGCGCTCGCGCTTGACGAAATACATCGGCACGTCGAGCGCCCAGTCCACGTAGCGCTCGAAGCCGTAGCCGTCCTCGAACACGAACGGGATCATGCCGGCGCGGGCGTTGTCCGTGTCGCGCCAGATCTCCGACCGTTCGGACAGGCGGCCCGTGGGCCTGCCGTCCAGGAAGGGCGAGTTGGCGAAGAGCGCGGTCGCGATCGGCTGCAGCGCCACCGACACGCGCATCTTCTTCACCATGTCGGCTTCGCTGGCGAAGTCCAGGTTCACCTGCACGGTGGCGGTCCGGTACATCATGTCGAGGCCGCGGCTGCCGACCTTCGGCATGTAGTCGGTCATGATCCGGTAGCGCGACTTCGGCATCACCGGCGTCTCCGCCAGCGACCAGACCGGGCTCGCGCCGAGCGTCAGGAAGCCGATGCCGAGCGGGTCGGCGATCTGGCGCACCTGCGCCATGTGGGCGTGGGTCTCCGAACAGGTCTGGTGCAGCGTCTCCACCGGCGCGCCGGACAGCTCGAACTGCCCGCCCGGCTCCAGGCTGATGGCGCCGCCGCCGGTCGGGTCCACGAGGCCGATCGGCCGGCCGTCATCGAGGATCGGCTCCCAGCCGAGCAGCCCCTCCATGCCCTCCAGGAGCTGGCGAATCCCGCCCTGGCCTTCATAGGGCACCGGACGGCGGTCGGCCTTGCGGAAGCCGACCTTCTCGTGCTCGGTGCCGATCCGCCAATTCTGCGGTGGCTTGCTGCCGCTCTCCAGGCGTTCGATCAGCGCATGGCGCGACGTGATCGGCGTATCGTCGGACGTGTCTCGCGCCATCGAAGGGGCGTCTCCAGGAGTGCGGGCCGGCGGACACTAGCCGTGCGGCGATGCGGGATCAATCAGGCGATATTCACGACCGGGAGAGGACGTTGGCGGACGGAGCGTTCTCCACCTCCGACGTTCTGGCCGCGTCGGGCAGGCCATCCACGCATAATCCCCTTTCCCGGCGCGGATCCGCCCCCCACTCTCTCCCTCCACCGTCACGGTCCGTGCACGCGAACCACTCCCGCAGGGCCCCCCCGCAGCTCACGCCCGGCGTCCGCGCTCCCGCCCGGAGGCTTTTGCTTTCCGCCGTCATGGCTGGTAACGTCTGTTCAAACACGACGATGCGGATCGCGCTCGAGCCCACACGGGTTCGCGCGGCCCGCCGGAGACATGATGTGAACGACGCGGGCGAATCGAGCGGCCGCGCAGAGTCCGTGCCTTCCAGGCCTTCGGCTGGCGATCAGCCGGACGGGAAGCCGGGCGCCCTGTCCAAGCGTGCGGCACGGCGCCGGCGCAAGAGACGGCCGGCGTCGGCGACCGGGGAGTCGGACCGGGCGGACAGAGCCTCTGCGCAGTCCCACACCGATCGGGCGGCTTCCGATCGGGCACCCACCCATCGACCGGCCCCGGCCGACCGGGCGCCGAAGCCGGCCGCCGACAAGCCGGCGCGCGGCCCTAAGCCGCGCAAGCGCGCCGGCCGGTCAGCCAAGCGTCCGGACGAGGCGTTGCGCGGCATGCGCCAGCCGAGTCACGGCTCCGACGGCGACGGCGCCCGCCGGCGCGACGGCGACCGCCGCCGCTCCCAGCCCCCGCGCGACCGCCGCCCCGACGACCGCCGCCCCGACGACCACGCGCCCGACCGCCACCCGGCCGGCCGCCACGCCGCTGAGCGGCATCCGCCCGACCGCGCCGCTCCGCCCGCCATCGAGGCGGACCGCCGGCCGCCCCGGCGCGCGCCCCGGGGCAACCCGGTCTACGCCGCCCTCGACCTCGGCACCAACAACTGCCGCCTTCTCATCGCCGAACCGCAGGAGCGCGGCTTCCGGGTGGTGGACGCCTTCTCGCGCATCGTCCGCCTCGGCGAGGGCATCGGCCGCTCCGGCCGCCTGTCCGACGCCGCCATGGACCGCGCCGTGGAGGCGCTCGCCGTCTGCCGCGAGAAGATGGGCGACTTCAACGTCCGCCGCATGCGCCTCATCGCCACCGAGGCCTGCCGCGCGGCCGAGAACGGCCCCATCTTCCTGGAGCGCGTGCGCCACGAGACCGGCCTCAGCCTGGAGATCGTGAACCGCGAGACCGAGGCCCGCCTCGCCGTCGCCGGCTGCGCCACCCTCGTCGACCCGCGCGCCGACGGCGTCCTCCTGTTCGACATCGGCGGCGGCTCGTCCGAACTCGTCTGGCTGGATCTGCGCCGCCGCGGCGACGCCAAGGGCTTCGCGCTCACCCGCTTCATCAAGGCCTGGACGTCGCTGCCCGTCGGCGTCGTCACCCTGTCGGAGCGGCACGGCGGCGTCAGCGTCACGCCCGGCGTGTTCGAGGACATGGTCGCCGAGGTGGCCGAGATGGCCGAGGCTTTCCCGGACGCCGCCGAGATCGGCCCGCTCATCGCCGCCGGCCGCGTCCATCTTCTCGGCACCTCCGGCACCGTCACCACGCTCGCCGGCATGCATCTCGGCCTCAAGCGCTACGACCGCCGTCGGGTCGACGGCGTCTGGCTGTCCGCCGGCGACATCGACGCCATGATCGACCGCCTCATCAGCATGGAGTTCGCCGACCGGGTGTCGAACCCGTGCATCGGCGCCGACCGGGCCGACCTGGTGCTCGCCGGCTGCGCCATCCTGGAGGCGATCCGCCGCCGCTGGCCGTGCGACCGGCTGCGCGTGGCCGACCGCGGCCTGCGCGAGGGCATCCTCGTGGAACTCATGGCCCGCGACGGCGTCTGGCGTCGACGGCCGCCCGCGCCCGCCCGCGCCCCGGCCCCCGCGGCGACCTGATCCCGTTCAGCCCGGCCTCGCCCGCCCGGCCCATTCGAAGGACGACGTCCCTTGAGCAACGACAAGACCTCCGGCAAGGCCGGCGCGTCCGGGAAGGCCGGCCACAAGGGCCGCGCCGATACCGGCCTCAAGGTCCGGGTAAAGACCGCCCGCGGCCGCACCGCGTCCTCCACCCGCTGGCTGGAGCGGCAGCTGAACGACCCCTACGTGGTCAAGGCCCGCAAGGAGGGCTGGCGATCGCGCGCCGCCTACAAGCTGATCGAGATCGACGAGAAGTACGGCCTTCTGAAGCGCGGCATGCGCGTGGTGGACCTCGGCGCCGCCCCCGGCGGCTGGTGTCAGGTGGCCGCCAAGCGCACCGGCTCCACGCCCGAGAACCCGCTCGTCGTCGGCATCGACTACCTGGAGGTGGACTCCATCCCCGGCGTCGTCCTCCTCCAGAAGGACTTCCTCGACCCCGACGCCCCGGACGCCCTCATGGCCGCCCTCGGCGGCCACGCGCCCGACGTGGTCCTCTCCGACATGGCGGCCCCCACGACCGGCCATCACAAGACCGATCACCTGCGCACCACCCACCTCTGCGAGGTCGCCGCCGCCTTCGCGGTCGACGTCCTGAAGCCCGGCGGCGCCTTCCTCGCCAAGGTCTTCCGCGGCGGCACCGAGAACGAGCTCCTCACGCTCCTGAAGCAGAACTTCAGCGTCGTGAACCACATCAAGCCCCCGGCGAGTCGTCAGGAAAGCGTCGAGATGTACGTCTGCGCCCGCGGCTTCAAAGGCCGCAAGCCGGACACGATCAGCGACGCCACTGAAGCGTAACCCCCCGTCGCCGGCCCGCTCCACCGCCCGTCATGGTCCGCGCACGCGGACTGCCCGTGCAGACCTCCACGCCGCTGTTTCATTCCTGTTTTGTCCGCCCGTGCGGGCCGAGACGATCGGGACGGAGGGGGCGGGGGTGGGGAGACGGATGTCGGCTGGGCGTCACCCCGGCGAAAGCCGGGGCCCGACGGACGGCCGCCCCATCCGCGCCGGCAGAGCCGTTCGCAAGGTCAACCGTCACGCCGACGTTCGCCTGGACGACGGCCCCGGCCGGGCCTGCCCTGCCTCACCCCGTCACGATCACGTGCAGGCTGCGCGGCCCATGGGCGCCGAGGAGCAGCGTCTGCTCGATGTCGGCGCTTCTCGACGGGCCGGTCACGAAATTCACCGTGCGGGGCATCACGCCCTTGCCAAGGCGGGCGCGGAGATCCCGCCAGACGGTCTCGTAGTCGCCGCCGATCGTCCCCGCGTCCACCACGACCACGTGCACGTCCGGCAGGAAGTTCAGCGTGGTCGGGTTGTCCGGCCCGGAGGTGAGCACGAGCGTGCCGGTCTCGGCGACGCCCGCAGCCGCATGGCTGACGCAGACGAGGTCCGACCCGTCGCTCGGCCCCGACAGCACCTCCACCCCGGCACCCACCGCCCAGTCGAGCCCGGCGAGTCGCGGGTCGGCGCCGATTCGCACCCGCTGGGGCAGGTTGTGGCGCCGGAGAAAGTCGGCGACGGCGGCCGGCACGTCCGCGGCGGACGCCACCCGCTCGGTGGTCGCTTGCACGCCCTCCGCCTTGGCGACGAAGAGCGCCACCCGGTCGGCCGGGTCGAGCTGGCCGCGCGCCGGCACGACGCCGGCGGGCGCGCGGGTGATCCGGTCCGCCACCGCCGCCCGGCGGGTGACGTCCGTGCCGGAGACGCCGAGGTTGCGGCGGACCCGGTTCAGGATGGCGTCGCGCGTGGCGGTCATGCGGCCCTCCGGCGTTTGGCCCATTCGGCCTGGAAGGTGGAGCCCTGCGGAGCCGGCATGTCGCGATACTTCGTCCAGCCGCTCGCGAGCGGCAGGCTCCTGAACCGGCCGGACCCGCGGCCGAGCATCCCGAGCGTCCCCATGGCGACGCGCGTCGCCAGCCGGTAGAGGCGCGGCCGGGTGGCGAAGAAGGCCCAGGTCTTCAGGCTCCAGCGGGCGGTCGGCGGGGTCAGGTGGCGCTCGAACTCCCGCTCCCGCCAGTGGCGCATCAGCTTCGGCAGCGGAATGCGCATGGGGCAGACGCTCTCGCACCGGCCGCAGAAGGTGGAGGCGTTCGGCAAGTGGCCGCCCTTCTCCACCCCGATCAGCGTCGGCGTCAGCACCGCCCCCATGGGGCCGGGATAGACCCAGCCGTACGCATGGCCGCCGATGGCGTGGTAGACCGGGCAGTGGTTCATGCAGGCGCCGCAGCGGATGCAGCGGAGCATGTCCTCGAACTCGGTGCCCAGCATGGCCGAGCGCCCGTTGTCGAGGAGCACCACGTGATACTCCTCCGGCCCGTCCGGATCGCCCGGCCGGCGCGGCCCGGTGGAGAAGGTGGTGTAGACGCTCATCTCCTGCCCGGTCGCCGAGCGGGCGAGCACGCGCAGGATCTGCGAGGCGTCCTCCAGGGTCGGGGTGATCTTCTCCAGCGAGGCGATCACCACGTGGACGCGCGGCAGGATCTGGGTGAGGTCGCCGTTACCCTCGTTGGTGACGATCACCGAGGTGCCGGTCTCGGCGATCAGGAAGTTCGCCCCCGTGATGCCGACGTCCGCCGCCAGGAACTTCTGGCGCAGCTCGCCGCGGGCCTCCGCGAGCAGGCTCGTCGGCTCCGAAAGGTCGCGCTTGGGATCGAGGTGGGTGTGCACCCGGCGGAACTCGGCCTCCACCTCTTCCTTGTTCACGTGCACGGCGGGCGCGATGATGTGGCTCGGCGCCTCGCCGCGCAGCTGGATGATGTATTCGCCGAGATCGGTCTCCACCGGCGTCACGCCGTTGGCCTCCAGGAAGCCGTTCAGCCCGATCTCCTCGGAGATCATCGACTTGCCCTTGGTCACCGTGCGGGCGCCCGCCTTGCGGCAGATGTCGAGCACGATCTTGTTGGCGGCATCCGCGTCGGCGGCCCAGTGCACGTGGCCGCCGGCCTCGGTCACCTTGCGCTCGTAGGCCTCCAGGTAGAGGTCCAGATGCTTCAGCGTGTGGGTCTTGATGTCCCGCGCGGCGTCGCGCAGGGCCTCGAACTCGGGCAGGTTGGCGGCCGCCTGGGCGCGCCGCTCGATGAAGTTGCGCTCCACGTTGCCCATCGCCTTCTGGAGGGGCGGCGAGAGCATCGCCTCGTGGGCGTTCTCCTTGAAGCGCGGGGAGGTGATGACGTGCGCGGTCATTCGGGCAGGTAATCCTCGTCGCGGAGCGGGTCGACGCTCCAGGGGCACTCGGGCGGGAAGGCGGTCCGGGGAAGGCCCGTCTCGATCGAGGCTTCCTTCACCGCATGCCGGTAGACGTCGGCCACGATGGTCCTGGCGTTCGCCTTGAGAGACGGGTTCCGGCTCTCCCGTTGATCGATGTTCGCCCGTTCGCGGCCGATCGTGATCTCCCACGAAGCCGACCGGAGCTGGGGCTGGACCTGCCACTTCAGGAGGTGGGCGATCAGGAGCCGGTAGGAGGATCCCAGGGCATGCCGGATCTCGCTGCCCATGCTCTCCAGCTCCTCGATCACGTTCGGAAGGTCCACCTCGTCGAAGCGCCGCTGGCGCAGCAGTTCGGCCTGCTCCAACAGCCAGGCATGGACGTCGTCCTCGTAGTCGGTCGGCTCTGGGTAGAGAGGCGTTTCCTTCGCGCGTCCCATGGCGACCTCCGGGCGCTCCTGTTCGGTGACCGCGTCCATCATGCCACCGTTTTCCCGCCCTTGCGCGCCTCGCCGATGGCGGGACCGTCAGCCATGCCGGCCAGCACCTCGGCCACGTGGCGCACCTCCACGGCCGAGCCCTGGCGCTTCAGCTTGCCGGCCATGTTGAGAAGGCAGCCAAGGTCGCCGGCGAGCAGGGTGTCGGCGCCCGAAAGGGCCACGTTGGCGGTCTTCTTGGAGACGATCTTGTCGGAGATCTCGCCGTACTTGACGCAGAAGGTGCCGCCGAAGCCGCAGCAGACCTCCGCGTCCGGAAGGTCCCGCAGGGACAGGCCGTCCACCGTGGCGAGAAGCGCGCGCGGCTGCGCCTTGATGCCGAGCTCGCGCAGGCCCGAGCAGCTGTCGTGGTAGGTGACCGTGCCCGAATGGCGCGCGTCCACGGCCGAGACGCCGAGCACGTCGGTGAGGAAGCTGACGAGTTCGAACGTCTTCGCCGACAGGGCGTCGGCGCGCGGGCTCCAGTTCGGGTCGTCCTGGAAGAGTTCGCCGTAGTGGGCCTTGATCATGCCGGCGCACGAGCCGGACGGCGCCACCACGAAATCATAGCCCTCGAAGGCCCGGATCACGCCCTCCGCGATCGCCTTCGCGTCGGCCTTGTCGCCGGAATTGTAGGCGGGCTGGCCGCAGCAGGTCTGGGCGGCAGGCACCTCCACGGTGCAGCCGGCGTCCTCCAGCAGCTTGACGGCGGCCCATCCGACGGTCGGTCGGTAGAGGTCCACGAGGCAGGTGACGAAGAGGGCGACGCGCGGGCCGGTCCCGGTCGGGGTCATCGGTTGTCCTCAGGTGCGGGAGAAGGGGGCTGGGCGACGGCGATCTCCGAGCCGCGCCGGCTCCGTCGGTTGCGGCCGTCGAGCCGGGCGGACGCGAGCTCCAGGCGCATCTCGGCGATGGACTCGCGAAGGCCGGCGCTCTCCCGCTCGCGGACGGCGACGGCCACGAAGGTCATGTGGGCGGCCGCGGCGGCGCGGGCCGCCTCGGCGTCGCCCGCCATCACGGCGTCGAAGATCGCCCTGTGCTGGGCGAACAGCAGGTCCCGGCTGTCTGCGTGGGTGTAGAGAAGGCCGCGGTTGTAGAAGACGCCGTCGGCGAGCAGGCGGTAGCAGGCCCGCAGCGTATGCAGCAGGATGGTGTTGTGGGCCGACTCCGACACCGCCATGTGGAATTCCACGTCGAGTTCCGCCTCCAGGCGGAAGTCCTGCTCCCGGTGGGCGGCTTCCAGGGCCGCCATGATGCGGGTGAGCAGCGCCTTGTCGGCGGTGGTCGCCCGCTCGGCCGCGAGCCCCGCCGCCACCGCGTCGATCTCCCGGCGATACTCCAGGAAGTCGGCCGCGGCCTTCGGATGATCGCGCACCAGGCCGACGATCGGCTCGCGGAACACCTCGCCGGTCACGTCCGCCACGAAGGTGCCGCCGCCGTGCCGGGTGACGAGCAGGCCGCGCGCCTCCAGATCCGCCAGGGCGTCCCTCAGGATCGGCCGCGACACGTCCAGGCTTTTGGCCAGTTCCCGCTCGGCCGGAAGCCGGTCGCCGGCGCGCAGCACGCCGTCGAGGATCAGGCCCTCGATCTGGCCGATCACCGCGTCGGCGGTCCGGCTGTGGCTGACTTCCCGGAAGATCATGTCCGTCCGTCTTTCGGCGGCTTGCGCGGTCGCGCATTTGTCGGCACTTTACGCAGCAACGAGGAAGTGGTCAATTCTTTGAACCAATCCCGTCCGGGCAGTCGGCGTGCCGCGACGGCGTACCCGCGTGTGTCCGTCCGCCGGTTGGGCTAGAACGGGCGCGGATACATGCGGCCCGACGTGCGACGGCCGCCGGGAGGGGCGAGGACGACATGAACGAGACGCTGCCGACGACGAGCCATGCCGGATGGGCCACTCATCCGCTCCGGGCCCGCGTGCTCGGCGAGGTGCACGCCCGGCCGTTTCGGCTGGTCGGGTCGCCGCGCGTCTTCCTGCACTACGCCTTCCAGACGCCGCCCGCCTCCGCCGCGGCGGACAGGGCCTTCCTGCGCGACTTCTGCCGCCGCCACGGCGTCGAGGGTCCGGGGCCGGACCAGAAGGTGCACCAGATCGCCGTATCGGGCGGCACGCTGCGCTGGGAGCAGTTCTCCGAGTTCACCACCTATA
Source organism: Chthonobacter rhizosphaerae (assembly GCF_013839525.1). Lineage (GTDB taxonomy): Bacteria > Pseudomonadota > Alphaproteobacteria > Rhizobiales > Pleomorphomonadaceae > Chthonobacter > Chthonobacter rhizosphaerae. The sequence goes on along the minus strand of NZ_JACDIS010000003.1, from coordinate 316,964 downwards.
CCTTCGACACCGCCCCCATCCATGGCGCCGGCCCGTTCGGCCCCATCCGCGACGATCCGTTCGGCGCGGGCTTCCGGGCGCCGGGCGAGCTTCTGGTCGCGACCCGGCTCGACCTCGTCACCGAGGACATGGTGCCGCCGGAGAAGGGCGGTCCCATCTCGCACTTCGAGGAGGTCTGGGTGTCGGCCTCGCTCGTCATCGACCGCACGGCCCTGATCGTGACGGATTTCCGCGTCGACCGGGACGGCCGCACGCGCATCCTCGCCGTCGACAAGGGGCTCCATCCGCGCCAGGCGGGCGCGCTGGTCCAGCGGCTCCTGGAGATCGAGACCTACCGCACCTTCTCCATGCTGGGCCTGCCGGAGGCGCAGGCGCAGGGGCCGGTGATCGCCGCCATCGAGCGCCGCACGGTCGAGATCGCGTCCGAGATCCGCCAGTCGGCCGGGCTCGACCAGAACCGCAAGCTCCTCGACGATCTCACCCGCCTGACGGCCGACCTGGAAGCCGTCGCCGCCGCGAGCGCCTACCGGTTCGGCGCGAGCCGGGCCTATGACGAGATCGTCGGCCTGCGCCTGGACGCGATTCGCGAGCAGCCCTTCGAGGGCTACTCCACCTGGGGCGCCTTCCTGTCCCGCAGGACCGCCCCGGCCATGCGCACGCTCCAGTCGATCCAGGACCGGCAGCAGGACCTTTCCACCAAGCTCGGCCGGGCGGCCAATCTGCTCCGCACCCGGGTGGACGTGGAGCTGGAGCAGCAGAACCGCGACGTCCTGGACAGCATGAACCGCCGCGCCCGCCTCCAGCTCCGGCTGCAGCAGACTGTGGAGGGCCTCTCCGTGGCGGCGGTCAGCTACTACGTCATCGGGCTCGTGTCCTATCTCGCCAAGGCCCTCACGCCCCTCGGCGTCCACGTCGACCCGGCCTACGTGACGGCCGCGGCCGTCATTCCGTGCCTGCTGGCGGTCTGGTGGACCGTCCGTCGCATCCGCAAGCGCCACGCCGGGGAGGATCACGGATGATCCGGCCGCGCCTCGCCCAGTCGCCCGTCAGCCTATTCGGCCGCCTGCGCCGGATCGAGCAGCGGGCCGAGTCCCGCGTCCCAGTAGGGCTCCGGGCCGTAGAGGCCGATCAGGAAGTCGATGAAGAGCCGCACTTTCGCCGGCAGGAAGCGCCGGCTCGGGTAGACGGCGTGCACGGCCACGTGGCGCGAGCCGCGGTACCGCGGCAGTACCACCGTCAGCCGGCCGGACGACAGCTCCGGCCCCACGTCCCAGGTGGATCGGAGCGCGATGCCGACGCCCGCGAGGCAGAGTTCGCGCACCACCTCCGACGAGTTGGTGTGCACCGCCCCGCTCGCCCGCACGGCCACCTCGCCGTCCGGCCCGTCGAGCCGCCACGGGTCCTGGTGCCCGGCGGCGAGGCACACGTGGGCGTCGAGATCGGAGAGGCGCCGGGGCGTGCCGTGCCGTTCGAGATAGGTCGGCGAAGCGCACAGCAATCGGTGGTTCGGCGCCAGCCTGCGCACCACCAGGCTGGAATCGGCAAGGGCGCCGATCCGCACCGCGAGGTCGAAGCCCTCGCCGATCACGTCCACGAACTCGTCGGAAAGCTGCAGGTCGAGCACGAGGCCGCGGTTCCTCTCCAGGAAGGCCCCGAGATGGGGCGCGATGTGGAGCCGGCCGAAGGTCGTCGGCGCCGAGATCTTCAGCGTGCCCCGCGCCTGCGCGGATTTCCGCGACACGAAGGCCTCCGCCTCCTCGATAGACGACAGGATGGCGAGCACCCGCTCGTGGAAGCCCTGGCCGGCCTCGGTCAGCGCCAGCTGGCGCGTGGTCCGCTGGAAGAGCAGCGTCCCCAGCCGATCCTCCAGCCGCCGCACCCGCTTGGACACCACCGCCGGCGACAGCCCGAGATCCCGCCCAGCCGCCGACATGCTGCCGGCCGCCACGATGCGGGCGAAGATCTGAAGATCGTGGATGTCCTGCACGGCGCGCGTCCTTTCCGGCCGGATCGTAGAGGGGCGGGGCGCGGACGGGAAGGGATGGTTTGGACGGAGGGCGTGAGGGTGACGGTCCTGCGAAACGCAGTGGTTCCCCCCCACCCCGACCCTCCCCCACGAGGGGAGAGGGGGCTTGTTGGCGGGGACGGGACGGGCAGTGCCCCCTTGCGCAGAGGCGCAAGCGGCTCTTCCGCCGGCAGGGAAGGCTCACCCCTCGCCCCATACTCTACGAACCCCCTCTCCCCTCGTGGGGGAGGGTCGGGGAGGGGGGTGAACCGCCACCCTCCCTACCATGATCACGCCCACCCGGAGCCCCACCCATGAGCCATCCCGAGATGCCGCCCGTCGACGAGGCCGTGATCGCGCGGCGGGGGGAGATCGCCGCGGCGTTGCGCCGGATCGTGCCGAACGGCGTGATCGACAGCGCCGTTGCCCTGAAGCCCTACGAGTCCGACGGCCTCACCGCCTACCGGACGCCGCCGCTCCTGGTGGTTCTGCCGGAAACCGTCGCGCAGGTCTCCGCCTTGCTCGCCTGGTGCCACGCCCACGACGTGAAGGTCGTGCCGCGGGGCGCCGGCACGTCCCTCTCCGGCGGGGCGCTGCCGCTCGCCGACGGCGTGCTCCTCTCCATGATGAAGTTCAACCGGGTGAAGGAGATCGACTTCGACAACCGGGTGGCCGTGGTGGAGCCGGGCGTCACCAACCTCGGCATCACCCGGGCGGTGGAGCATGCCGGCTTCTACTACGCGCCCGATCCGTCGTCCCAGATCGCCTGCTCCATCGGCGGCAACGTGGCGGAGAATTCCGGCGGAGTTCACTGTCTGAAGTACGGCCTCACCACCAACAACGTGCTCGGCGTCCAGCTCGTGCTGATGACCGGCGAGGTGGTGCGCCTCGGCGGCAAGCACCTGGACAGCGAGGGCGTCGACCTTCTCGCCCTCATCGTCGGCTCCGAAGGCCTCCTCGGCGTCGTCACCGAGGTCACCGTCCGCATCCTCCGCGCACCGGAGACTGCCCGGGCGGTGCTGGTCGCCTTCGCGTCGTCGGAAGCGGCCGGAGAGTGCGTGGCCGACATCATCGCCGCCGGCATCATCCCGGGCGGCATGGAGATGATGGACAACCCGGCCATCAACGCCGCCGAGGACTTCGTCAACGTCGGCTACCCGCGCGACGCCGAGGCGCTGCTGATCGTGGAGCTGGACGGCCCCGACGTGGAGGTCGACCACCTGCTGGCCCGGGTCGAGGCGATCGCCCGCGCCCGCGGTGCCATGGAATGCCGCGTCTCCACGTCGGATGCCGAGCGCATGGCCTTCTGGGCCGGCCGGAAGGCCGCCTTCCCGGCGGTCGGCCGCATCTCGCCCGACTACTACTGCATGGACGGCACCATCCCGCGCCGCCAGCTGCCGCTCGTGCTCGCCCGCATGCGCGAGCTCTCCAAGGTCCACGGTCTGCGCGTCGCCAATGTCTTCCACGCGGGCGACGGCAATCTGCACCCGCTCATCCTCTACGACGCCAACGTGCCCGGCGAGCTCGACCGGGCCGAATCCTTCGGCGCCGACATCCTCCGGCTCTGCGTGGAGGTGGGCGGCGTCCTCACCGGCGAGCACGGGGTCGGCATCGAGAAGCGCGACCTCATGCCCACCATGTTCTCCGAGGTCGACCTCGCCCACCAGATCCGGGTGAAGTGCGCCTTCGACGAGAAGCATCTCCTCAATCCCGGCAAGGTGTTCCCGGAGCTCCACCGCTGCGCCGAACTCGGCCGCATGCACGTCTCCGGCGGCCGCGTGCCGTTTCCCGACATCCCGAGGTTCTGATGACCCTGACGCCCTCGTCCGCCACCGACGTGGTGGCCGCCGTCGCCGAGGCGGTGGCGACGCGCGCGCCGCTCGTGCTGAGGGGCCTGTCGTCCAAGGCCGGCATCGGCCGGCCGGACGGCAACGAGCGTCCGCTCTTCCTGGCCGGCCTCACCGGCGTGACGCTCTACGAGCCGGAGGAACTGGTGCTCTCCGCCCGCGCCGGCACGCCCGTCGCCGAGATCGAGGCGCTGCTCGACGCCCGCGGCCAGGAGCTCGCCTTCGAGCCCATGTCCTTCGCCGCCCTCCACGGCACCGGCCAGGGTACCCTCGGCGGCGCCGTGATGGCCAACCAGTCCGGCCCCCGGCGCATCAAGATGGGCGCCGCCCGCGATCACGTCCTCGGCGTGGAGGCGGTGTCCGGGCGGGGCGAGCTCTTCAAGGCGGGCGGCCGGGTGGTGAAGAACGTCACCGGCTACGACCTCGCCAAGGGCCTCTGCGGCTCCTGGGGCACGCTGGCGGTCGCCACCGAGCTCACCGTCAAGGTGCTGCCGAAGGCCGAGACTGCCGCCACCCTGATCCTGTCCGGCCTGGAGCCCGCGGCCGCCGTGAAGGCCCTCTCAGCCGCCCTCGGCTCTCCGGCCGACGTGTCGGGCGCCGCCCACCTGCCGGCCGCGGCGGCAGCCCGCGCGGGCTTCCCGACGGCGGCGACGCTGATCCGGCTGGAGGGCTTCGAGCCGTCCGTCGCCGCCCGCTTCGAGCGGCTCGCCGCGCTCCTGAAGCCCTTCGCCCCCGCCGACCGGCTGGACGGCGAGGCCTCCGCCGCGCTCTGGCGCGCCATCCGCGACGTGGCGCCCCTCGCCGAGCCGGCCGACCGGGCGATCTGGCGCGTCTCCGTCGCGCCCACCGCCGGCCCGTCCGTGGCGGCGGCCGTGACCGCCTCCCGGCCGGCGGACGTGCTCTTCGACTGGGGCGGCGGCCTCGTCTGGATCGCCACCGAGGCGGCCGGCGACGGCGGTGCGGCGGCGATCCGCTCCGCCGTGGCGGCGACCGGCGGCGGCCACGCCACCCTGATCCGCGGACCGGCCGCCTTGCGCGAGTCCGTCCCCGTGTTCCAGCCCCAGCCGGCGGCGCTCGCCGCCCTCGGCCGGCGGCTCAAGGCCGAGTTCGATCCGCTCGGCATCCTCAATCCGGCCCGCATGGCGGGAGACGCGTGAAACCATGCAGACCAATTTTTCCCTCGCCCAGCTCGCCGACCCGCACATGGCCGAATCGGAGAAGATCCTCCGCGCCTGCGTGCACTGCGGCTTCTGCACGGCGACCTGCCCGACCTTTGTGCTCCTCGGCGACGAGCTCGACAGCCCGCGCGGCCGCATCTACCTGATCAAGGAGATGCTGGAGAACGACCGCCCGGCCGACCCGGAAACCGTGCTCCACGTGGACCGCTGCCTGTCGTGCCTGTCGTGCATGACCACCTGTCCGTCCGGCGTGCACTACATGCACCTGGTGGACCATGCCCGCGCCCACATCGAGGAGACCCACGTCCGCGCCCTGCCGGACCGGATGGTGAGAAACGTCCTCGCCGCCGTGCTGCCGAATCGGGGCCGGTTCCGACTCGCCCTCGGGGCCGCCCTTTTCGGGCGGCCGTTCGCGCCCGTGCTCGCCCGCATGGGCCTCACCGGCCGCCGCCTCGCCGCCATGCTGCGTCTCGCGCCCGGCCGGGCGCCGCTGCCGTCCAGCCACAAGGCCGGCGACGTGATCGCCCCAGCGGCGGGCAAGCGGGTCGCCCGGGTGGCGCTCCTTTCCGGCTGCGCCCAGCCGGTGCTCCGCCCGTCCATCAACGACGCCACCATCCGGCTCCTCACCCGGCTCGGGGTGGAGATCGTGCTGCCGAAGGGGGAGGGCTGCTGCGGGGCGCTCGTCCACCACATGGGCCGCGAGGATGACGCGCTCGCCGCCGCCCGCCGCAACGTGGACGCCTGGACGGCGGAGATCGAGGGCCCGGGGCTCGACGCCATCGTGATCACCGCGTCCGGCTGCGGCACCACCATCAAGGACTACGGCCACATGCTGCGCGCCGACCCGGCTTATGCCGAGAAGGCCGCGCGGGTGTCGGCGCTCGCCAAGGACGTGACCGAGCTTCTCGCCCGGCTCGACCTGCCGCCGGCGGAGGCGCCGGCGCCGCTCACCGTCGCCTATCATTCCGCGTGCTCCATGCAGCACGGCCAGAAGATCCGCACCGAGCCCAAGGCGCTCTTGCACCGCGCGGGCTTCACCGTGCGCGACGTGCCGGAAGGCCACCTCTGCTGCGGCTCCGCCGGCACCTACAACATCCTGCAGCCGGACATCGCCACGCAGCTCCGCGACCGCAAGCTCGCCAACATCGCCCGCACCGGACCGGACGTGATCGCCACCGGCAACATCGGCTGCATCACCCAGCTCGGCGCCGCCGCGCCGGTGCCCGTGGTGCACACGGTGGAACTCCTCGACTGGGCCTATGGCGGCGAGCGCCCGGCGGACCTTCAGACGGGCCGGGCCTGAAACCGGAGCACGGAAACCCTCGGTACACCAGAGCCGTGTAGGTTGCCTCGAAAGCGCCGCGCTCGCGGCGCAAGAACCGTTCCGGGCGCGCCGCGTTTCCGGTGACGCTTCAACGATGAGAATGGGTGTCGTGATGGTCCGTCGGTCTTTGGTCTGGGGCGTGCTCGGACTTCTCGTCGTCACGATGAGCTCCGCGTCGGGACGGGCGGCCGATCCGAGCTTCGACTGCGATCGCCCGAAAAGCGAAGTGGAGACGCTGATCTGCGCCGACGAGGAACTGGCCGCGCTCGACGTGGAGCTCGCCAAGGCCTTCGCCGCCGCTCTCGCCCGTTCTCCGGCCGGCAACGTGCAGGAGCTCAAGCTCGCCCAGGGCAACTGGATGAAGGCCCGCAACGAGTGCCGCCGCCAGGCGGACATGCGGGCCTGCGCCCTGGAGAGCTACCGCAAGCGCCTCGGCGAGATCTGAGGCGGCGCGCCGCTGGCTGCCCCTCCGGCGCGGAAGCAACGGCCCGGCGGCCACCCGCCGGGCCTCGTCGTCACATCACCACCACGCGGGCGCCCACCGGCACGCGGCCGTAGAGGTCGATCACGTCCTCGTTGCGCATGCGGATGCAGCCGGACGACACGGCCGAGCCGATCGTCCAGGGCTCCGACGTGCCATGGATGCGGTAGAGCGTGGAACCGAGATAGAGCGCGCGGGCGCCGAGCGGATTCTTCGGACCGCCCTCCATGCGCGCCGGCAGGTAGGGCTGGCGCTGGCGCATTTCCGGAGGCGGCACCCAGGCGGGCCATTCCGCCTTGCGCGTCACCCGGTGGGTGCCGGCCCATTCGAACCCCGGCCGCCCCACGCCCACGCCGTAGCGGCGCGCCATGCCGCCGGCTTCCACCAGGTAGAGGTGCCGGCTGTTGGTGTCGATCACCACGGTGCCGGGCGCGTGCGGGCCGTCGTAGGTCACGAGCGTCGGCAGGAACTGCTCCGCGATCGGCCGCTGCGACGGATGCAGCGTCTTCGGCGCCGCCTGGGCGGCGGCCGGCGTGATCTCGATCTCCGGCGTCGGCAGGCGGCGCACGCGGGCGCTGGAGCGCGGCTCCTTGCGGTAGATCGGCCGATCGCCGGGGCGGAGCTGCGTCACCCACGGCTCGGTCAGGTTCGGCGACAGCACGATCGGCGGCGGGGTCGCGTAGCGCCCGCTCTGCGCGGCGGCCTCGCCGCAGAAGACGGCCGCGACCGTGGCGACCGCACAGGCAAGAAGGCTCGGAAGACGCATGACATCCTCGACAGACGCATCGCCGCGGGGGCGGCGGAACACTGCCTGGAAGTCTAAGGCCGCGGCCGGGCCGAAATGGTGAATCGAATCCGTCCCGAACGAGGAGACTTGTCCGGATCTGCCGTCATGGTGAATGAAGCGTCAACGGCGGCCCGCCCGGGCCGCCGCCCCGTCAGCGCCCCGTCAGCGCCCCGTCAGCGCACCGCGGCCCGGGCCGAGCGGATCAGGTCCGGCAGCAGGGCCAGCACCTCCGTCCGGGACGCGCCGTGGCGCACCCGCCCGTCGTAGAGCATGGAGATGATCGCCCGGTCGAACGGCATGAAGCGCGCGTGCGGCGACCGGTCGTTGAAGACGCTCGAGCCGAGGCGCGGATCGTCGTTCATCGGGCCGAGACCCTGCAGGATCTCCTCCACCATGCAGCGGCGGAACAGCGCCTCCCCGTTGTCGGAGACGATCACCGCCGTGGCGCGGCGAATGCCCGAGGGGCTGAAGTCCACCTTGACCATGCAGTTGCCGGGCACCCGGGCGAACGCGCTGGAGAAGGCGTCCAGCCTCGCCCGCTTCACATAGGAATCCCGGTCGACGACCACGATCTTGAAGTTGGCGTCCTCGCCGCTCCGGGCGAGCCGGGCGTCGAGCCCGCGCACCATCCGGGGCAGCTGGCGCACGAAGCGGGCGACATCCGCCTCCCGGTCGATGGCCGAATGGATGGCGATCTCGAACCGGACCGGCCCGTTGAACTTCTTCACCATGCCGGCGCCGGCCGCGCCGTGCTCCAGGCCGAACACGGTTGCCAGAAAGCCGGTCGCCAGGTCCCGGTCGCTGAAGGGTTTGAGGGGAGACGCCGAGGCGGCGCTCGGAACGGCCGTCATCGCGGCCAGGAGGCTCGTCGCCAGAAGAAGAAGCATCCGGCCCGAAGCGCCGGTACGCATAGGACGATCGACGTGCTTTCCGCCCGCCGGACCGACTCTGAAAAGCCGTCCGATCATTCCGATCATAAAGGGTCCCCCGCCGGCGACCGTCCTCCGGCCGCATGCCGCCCGCCGCGCGTTATCGCGTCTTCACGGACCTGGTAACGGGGAGTTTACCGGCAGGCGTCCGGTCGTTCAATCGGTTTAGCCTTCGACCTACGATGTATGCAGAGAGCATACGGAAAAGCTGCCAAACCCGTTGTTAACCTCGGACGGTTAGTGTCCCGGTCCAGTGTCCGAGGGGAATACGTCATGTCAGCGGGCCGAAAGGCATACCGGGTCGAAGAACTGATGGGACTATCTGCCGCCAGGGCCGCCGGAGGCGCGGTGGACGGAAAGGCCGACGAGATACTCCGCGAAATCGCCGAGCTGCGCAGGCTGGTTCAGCCCCAGAAGGAAGTGAGCCGCGAGATCATCGAGGACTTCCGCCAGCAGACCGTCGAAGCCATGAAGATGAAGGCCGAGCTGGACGAGATCCAGGAGGCCATCAGCCGGACCAAGCGCGAGATCGCCAGCCTGCACGTCTCCGGCTTCAAGGGCCAGGAGATGAGCCGCGTCACCGACGAGCTGGACGCGGTGGTCGGCGGCACGGAGAGCGCCACCGAGGCGATCCTGTCCGCGGCCGAATCGATCGACGACGCCGCCAACACCCTGTCCGCCCGCCTGAAGGGCCAGGACCAGCAGCTTGCCGCCGACATCCAGGAGAAGGTGCTCACCGTCTTCGAGGCCTGCAATTTCCAGGATCTCACGGGCCAGCGCATCACCAAGGTCGTCAATGTGCTCCGCTTCATCGAGGACCGGGTCAACCGGATGATGGAGATCTGGGGCGGCATGGAGACCTTCGACACCATCGAGGCCGACGAATCGCTCCGCCGCGTCGGCGACGCCGCCCTCCTCAACGGCCCGGCCCTGCCGGAAGCCGCCGGCGTCGCCAGCCAGGACGACATCGACGCCCTGTTCGCCTGATCGATCCGCAACCGACTCCGGGGGCGGGCGACCGGCCCCCTTTTTCGCTCCAGGTACGACACGCTGGAGCATCCTCTCGGCGATCAGGTGGGGCAACGTGATCGGAGTTTGCTCCAGCGGACGCTGATGACAGACCCTGTCCGGGCCGCCTGATGACCTGTGGCCGGACCGACGGGGGGAGGGGGCGATGATCGACGGACTGGTGACCGGGGCGGACGGCGTCGTGCGATGCTGGTGGGCTGGCGCGGAGCCCATCTACCAGCGCTACCACGACGAGGAATGGGGCCGCCCGGTCGGCGACGACGACCGGCTCTACGAGAAGCTCTGCCTGGAGGGCTTCCAGTCCGGCCTGTCCTGGCTCACCATCCTGAAGAAGCGCGACGCTTTCCGTCAGGGTTTCGCCGGCTTCTCGATCGAGGCCGTGGCCGAGTTCGGCGACGCCGACGTGGAACGCCTCGTCGCCGACGCCGGCATCGTGCGCCATCGCGGCAAGATCGTCTCCACCATTAACAACGCCCGCCGCGCCCGCGCTCTGCGCGACGAGACCGGCGAGTCCCTCGCCGCCTTCCTGTGGCGCTTCGAGCCGGACCCGGCCGATCGGCCGGCCGTGTTCGACAAGCCGACGCTCACGGCCAACCCCACCACGCCGGCCTCCGCGGCCCTCTCCAAGGCGCTCCGCGAACGCGGCTGGACCTTCGTCGGCCCCACCACGGTCTACGCCTTCATGCAGTCCATGGGCCTCGTCAACGATCACCTGGAGGGCTGCCCCTGCCGCGCGGCCTGCGCCGAGGCGAGGGCGCGCTTCCACAAACCCGTGCGCTGACGCGATCGCCGGCCGCCGTCCCGGCGTGCGGCGGCGGATCGTGCGCGGATGCGGCGGCTCCAAACCGACGTCGGCGCCGCCCTGACCGTCACCCGGGCGGATCAGCCGCGCCGTCGTCCTCGCCGGAACGGCTCCTCGCGGCCGACAAAAAAATCGCGCACCGGTGATCCGGCCCGATGAAGCCCCCGTAACATCCACGAGACAAGATGGATGCCGGGCTACCCCGATCGCTCGCATCCAACCCGATCCTGTCTCTTCGGCCGCCGCTACCCCGATCGCGGCGTCCACACGAAGGCCGTCGGTTTCCCCCCGGAACCGCGGCCTTCCTTGTTTCTGGCGCCACCCGTCAGTCGAGACGGCGGGCGAGGTCGTCGTAGAGCGCGTTCTCCGCCTCGAACACATAGTCCACGCCGCGCACGGTCACCGTCCGGGCGCCTTCCTCCAGCAGCCAGGCCGACAGCGGGTGGACCGCCTTCGCCGGGCACAGGAGCACGAGCGGCGTCGGCAGGCCGTCGAACGGCGGCGTCGCGCCGAACCGGGCGGCGACCGCCGCGAGGCGCTCCGCCGTCGGCTCCAGCGAGGCCTCCACCATCTTGACCGACCGGGCGCGGGCGTCGGCGGCGATCCGCGTCAGCATGGTGCGGGCGGCCGCGCGGGCCTTGTCCGACCAGTCCGCCGCCAGCGACGCCACCAGCGCCGCCTCGGACCGCATGATCACGCCGTCGTCGATCACCTTCAGCCCGTTCTCCACCAGGGTCTGGCCCGTGGAGGTGATGTCCACGATCAGCTCCGCGCTCCCCGCGGCCGGCGCGCCCTCCGTGGCGCCCGGGCTTTCCACGATCAGGTAGTCGTGCACCCCGTGGCCGGTGAGAAAGCGGCGGGTGAGCGAGACGTACTTGGTCGCCACCCGCATGGGCCGGTGGTGCTTCAGCCGGAAGCGGGCGGCCACGTCGGCGAGGTCGGCCATCGTGGCCACGTCGAGCCAGGCCTGCGGCACGGCCACCACCACGTTGGCGTGCCCGAACCCGAGCCGCGTCACCACGTGGGCGGGGGAGGGGGCCTGGTCGTCGAGGCTGTCGCCCGGGCGGATCTCGTCCTGCGCGCCGCCGAGGGTTTCGTGCAGAAGGTCCATGCCGGTGACGGCGAGGTGCACCGAGCCGGCGCCCACCTCGCGGGCGATCTCCGAGGCGGAGCGGAACTGGATGGTGGCGTCCGGCAGGCCGGCGACGCTGGCGAAATAGTCGCGCGCGCCGCGCGCCTGCCGCACCGGCAGGCCCGAGCGGTCGAAGAAGGCGAGCGTCTGCTCCTGCAACCGCCCCTTGGACGGCACGGCGACGACGAGCGGCGCGCTCATGGGTTTCCTCCCGGCAGGCGTTCCGTCCACACGGCGAACCCCACGGCGCGGGAGCCGGGCGCGGCGCCGAACCCGGCCAGCAGCCCGTCGTAGCGCCCGCCGCCCGCCACCTGGCCGATCTCCGGCCGAGCCGGATCGAACACGTCGAACACGAACCCGTCGTAGTAGCCGAGCTTGCGCCCGAACGCGGCCGAGAACCGGATCGCCGTGTCGCCCTGCCGGTCGGCGAGCCGGCCGGCGCGGGTCCGGAACAGGGCGACCGCCGCGTCGAACCGGGCCGGCCGGCCGAGCCGCGCCGACAGGCCGTCGAGGGCGTCGGCCGCCGTCGCAAGGTCCGCCTCGATGGCGAGAAGGTCGCGGATGGCGGTCGCGTGCGTCTCGGGGATCACGTCCTCGGCCGCCAGCAGCGCCTGCTCCAGCACCCGTTCGGCGATCTCGCCGGTGGTGCGGCCGCCCACGGTCTTCACCCCCGCGATGGACAGGATGTCGGCGAAGAGCTGCCCCACCTGCTCCGCCGGGAAGCGGGAGAGGGCGGTGATGATGGCGCCGTGGTCGGTGAAGTCGGCGAAGCCCGGCCGCGCGTCCGCCATGTGCGACAGGGTCTCGATCACCCGCACCGGATCGCCGAAGAGCGCGGTCAGCCGCCGCTTCCAGGCGGCCGGCACGGCGAGCGCGTCGAGGAGCGCGGTGAACAGGCCCACGTCGCCCACCTGCACCGTCGCGCGGCCGAGCCCGAGCGCCCGGCACGTGTCCAGCGACAGGGCGAGCGCGGCGGCGTCCTCGGCGGCGGCGTCATGGGCGCCGATCACCTCCACGCCGATCTGCCACACCTCGTCCGCCTCGCCCGGCCTGCCGTTGCGGAAGATCCGGCCCGAATAGGAGAAGCGCCCGCCGGCCGGGTCGACGGCGAGCCGCTGGCGGCAGACCGGGATGGTGAACTCCGGCCTCAGGCAGTATTCCGCGCCCCGGTTGTCCGTGGTCACGAAGATGCGCCGGCGGAACTCCTCGCCGGAGATGCGCACGAAGTCCTCCATGGGCAGGAGAACCGGCACGTCCACCGGGGTGAAGCCGGCGTCGCGGAACACCGCGAGCGCGGGGGCCAGCGGCTCGCTCATGGCAGGCCGCCCTCGGCCGTGGCGTCCACGATGGCGCGGATCGCCGCTACCAGGTCCGCCCGGTCCACCTCCTGCTGGGCGGGCCGCTCGGCGCGCCACTGGGCGTTGTCGGTGATGCCGGCCGACAGGGCCTTGCCGAGCGCCAGGTCCTTGATCTGCACCTTGCCGGCCGCCCGTTCGTTGCTGCCGACGATCACCGCCGCCGGGGCGTTCCGCCGGTCCGCATACTTCATCTGCGCCTTCATGCCGGACGCGCCGAGATACATCTCGGCCGGGATGCCCGCCCGGCGCAGCTCCGCCACCATGCCCTGGTAGTCCGCCAGCGCCTCCGGCGTCTTGTCCATCACCAGCACCACCACCGGGCCCGCCACCTCGCCGGCGCCCAGCTTGCCGAGCCGGGTGAGCGCCGCCATCAGGCGCGACACGCCGATGGAGAAGCCGGTGGCCGGCACCGGCTCCTTCAGGAAGCGGCCCACCAGCCCGTCATACCGCCCGCCGCCGCCGACCGAGCCGAACCGCACCGGCTGGCCGGTGTCGGTGTCCAGAACCTCGAAGGTCAGCTCGGCCTCGAACACGGGCCCGGTGTAGTATTCCAGGCCGCGCACCACGGACGGATCGATCTTCACCCGGTCGCCGTAGCCGGCCGCGTCGACCAGCGCGCCGATGAGGGCGAGTTCGTCCACGCCCTCCAGCCCCTTCGGGCTCGCCTCGATCAGGCCGCGAAGCGCCGCCAGCGTCTCGCCCAGGGTCGTCTTGCCGGCGTCCACGAATCCGAGCACCAGGGCGGCTTCCGCGTCCCCGAGCCCGGCGCCCTTCGTGAAATCCCCCGACGGATCAAGCCGCCCCTTGCCGAGGAGGTCGCGCACGCCCTCCACCCCGATCTTGTCCAGCTTGTCGATGGCCCGGAGCACCGTCAGCCGCGTGCCCGCGTGAGCGTCGCCGGCGAGCCCGATCGCCTCCATCACGCCGTCGAGGACCTTGCGGTTGTTCACCCGGATCACATAGTCGCCGCGCTGGATGCCGAGCGCCTCCATGGTGTCGGCCGCCATCATGCAGATCTCCGCGTCGGCCGCCACCGACGGGGCGCCCACGGTATCCGCGTCGAACTGCATGAACTGGCGGAAGCGGCCGGGGCCGGGCTTCTCGTTGCGGAACACCCAGCCGGCGCGATAGCTGCGGTAGGGCTTCGGCAGCCGCTCGTTGTTCTCGGCGAAATAGCGGGCGAGCGGCGCCGTCAGGTCGTAGCGCAGCGACAGCCACTGCTCGTCGTCGTCCTGGAACGAGAACACGCCCTCGTTCGGCCGGTCCTGGTCCGGCAGGAACTTGCCGAGCGCGTCCGTGTATTCGATCAGCGGCGTCTCCACCGGCTCGAAGCCGTAGAGCTCGTACACGTGTCGGATCGTCTCCAGCATCCGGTGCGCCGCCTTCAGGTCGGCGGGGGTGCGGTCGACGAAGCCGCGCGGCAGGCGCGCGTTGAGGAGGTCCGACATCGGTTCAGGCTCTGGGTCGCGGTGGGCGAACGGGTCCCCGCGGCCGGCAGGCCGCCGGCGCGGGCGTGCGCCGGCTTGGTAGACGAAACAGGGGACGGGAGCAAGGTTGCGCGCGGGCCGGAGGGCCCCGCCGGCGCCCCGTCCGAGCCCGATCGGCCGGGCCGGTCAGGCCGCCTTGGCGTCGGTCAGGTTCGGCATCCGCCAGGAGCCCGTGCAGCCCCCTTCGCCCAGGGCCTCCACGCCGGCCACGCTGCAGTGGTCCAGGAGGTCGGGCGAGAAGGCGTAGTGGTTCGCGATGTCCGTCATCTCCGGCGGCGGCGACGTCACCGTGCAGGCGGCGTTCTGGACGATCTCGCGACCCACGATCACGTCGTGGAACACCAGGAGACCGAGCCCGTCGCCCACGTCCACCCGGTTCGACGGCGAGACCAGGAACCGGGTCACGTCCTCCGGCGGCACCAGCACCACGGGCGGCTTGCCCTTCTCCAGGAGGCGCCAGGCGTTGAGGCTGGCGGCGATGCGCTCGCCCTTGTGCCGCACCACCACTGGCCAAAGCACGCGCTCCAGGTGGGGAATGGTTGGGAAGTCGTTCACGTCTTCACGAGGCAGGAGAGTCATCGGCCGGTCAGGCTCCAAAGGTCGAGACGGCTGGTCTTGTCGTTTTTCTCGACGGCCTAGGGTTCCACGAATTTGTCGGACCAACAAACGATCCTCTGTGCCTTACCCAACACTTCGTTTCGACGGTCCGTAGATCTGACGAGAAAGGCCGCCCCGGATCAACCGGAGCGGCCTCGTTCGTCAGCGGTGGCATGACCGGCCGGTTGGTCCGGCTCAGACGGTGACGAGTTCCCGGCCGCGGCGGGCGTCCAGCGACCAGGCGCCGGCGCCGGAGGCGAAGAGGGCCAGGAAGCCGCCGGCGATCGTCACGTTCTTCATGAACATGATCTGCTGCATCATGTCGGCCATCGGGTCGGCGCCGGTGATCGCCACGTAGTGGAACAGGTAGCCGGCGATCACCGTGAAGCCGGCGAGCAGGATGGCGGCGATGCGGGTCTGGAACCCGACCAGGATGGCGAGACCGCCGCCGAGCTCCGTCAGGATGACGAGCGGCAGCAGGGCGCCGGGCACGCCCATGGCTTCCATGTAGCCGACCGTCCCGGCGTAGCCGGTGATCTTCTGGAAGCCGGACAGAATGAAGATGAGCGAGAGGAGCACGCGGGCGGCGAGCAGGGCGGGGGCGGTGAGCTGGGTCATGAGGGGGTCTCCGGTTCGGTCTCCGGCGATTGCCGCCGGTCTTGAGCCAAACTTAACTGTCTCCCGATCACCGCACTAGCCAGCCAGTGTTGCACATGACGTTCACCGCCGGCGGAACAATCACGCGACCACCCACCCCACCCTCGCACCGCCCCCGCCACGGCCCACACCCACCACCGTCATCACGCCTTCACCGTCATCCCGGCGAAAGCCGGGATCCAACCGACCCCGAAACCCCGCCAACGGACGCGGACGAACCTCCCGTCGGCTGGATCCCGGCCTTCGCCGGGATGACGGGGTCGCGCCGTGGCCGCACCGCGCGCACAACCCGCGCCCTCCAACGCCCCACACTCCACCACCGTCATCAACCCCCTCACCGTCATCCCGGCCTTCGCCGGGACGACGAAGTCGTGCCCCGCCTCATGCCCCGCCCAAACGGAAAAAGCCGGGCGCGAGGCCCGGCTTTCCCTGGATCGGACGATGGCGTCCGGACGTCCTCAGAAGTCCATGCCGCCCATGCCGCCGCCGCCCATCGGGGGCATGGCGGGCTTGTCCTTCGGCAGCTCGGCGATCATCGCCTCGGTGGTGACGAGCAGGCCGGCCACCGAAGCGGCGTCCTGGAGCGCGGTGCGGACGACCTTGGTGGGGTCGATGATGCCGGCGGCGATCATGTCCACGTAGGTCTCGTTCTGGGCGTCGAAGCCGAACGTGTCGCCGAGCTCCTGCACCTTGCCGACCACGATCGAGCCTTCCACGCCGGAGTTCTCGGCGATCTGGCGGATCGGGGACTCAAGGGCGCGGAGCACGATCTTGATGCCGGCCTTGATGTCCGGGTTGTCGGAGGTCAGCTGCTCCACGGCCTTCTTGGCGCGCAGGAGAGCGGTGCCGCCGCCCGGGACGATGCCTTCCTCGACCGCGGCGCGGGTGGCGTTCAGGGCGTCGTCGACGCGGTCCTTGCGCTCCTTCACCTCGACCTCGGTGGAGCCGCCCACGCGGATGACGGCGACGCCGCCCGCCAGCTTGGCCAGACGCTCCTGCAGCTTCTCGCGGTCGTAGTCCGAGGTGGTCTCCTCGATCTGCGCCTTGATCTGCGCCACGCGGCCCTCGATCTCGGCGGTCGCGCCGGCGCCGTCGACGATCGTGGTGTTCTCCTTGGTGATGGAGACCTTCTTGGCGCGGCCCAGCATCTGCAGGGTCACGTTCTCGAGCTTGATGCCGAGGTCTTCCGAGATCACCTGGCCGCCGGTGAGGATCGCGATGTCCTCCAGCATGGCCTTGCGGCGGTCACCGAAGCCCGGCGCCTTGACGGCCGCGACCTTGAGGCCGCCGCGGAGCTTGTTGACGACGAGCGTGGCCAGAGCCTCGCCCTCCACGTCCTCGGCGACGATCACCAGCGGACGGGACGACTGCACGACGGCTTCCAGCACCGGCAGCATGGCCTGCAGGTTGGAGAGCTTCTTCTCGTGGATGAGGATGTACGGGTCGTCCAGGTCCGCGACCATCTTCTCGGCGTTGGTCACGAAGTACGGCGACAGGTAGCCGCGGTCGAACTGCATGCCCTCGACGGTCTCGAGCTCGGTCTCGGCGGTCTTGGCTTCCTCGACCGTGATGACGCCCTCGTTGCCGACCTTCTGCATCGCCTCGGCGATGAGCTGGCCGATCTCGGCCTCGCCGTTCGCCGAAATGGTGCCGACCTGGGCCACTTCGGCCGAGGTGGAGATCTTCTTGGAGCGGGACTTGAGGTCCGCGATGGCGGCCGTAACGGCGAGGTCGATGCCGCGCTTCAGGTCCATCG
Organism: Chthonobacter rhizosphaerae; assembly: GCF_013839525.1. Classification (GTDB taxonomy): domain Bacteria; phylum Pseudomonadota; class Alphaproteobacteria; order Rhizobiales; family Pleomorphomonadaceae; genus Chthonobacter; species Chthonobacter rhizosphaerae. The sequence continues at coordinate 299,595 of NZ_JACDIS010000003.1, read as the reverse complement.
GGTTCATGCCGGCCGCGACGGCCTTGGCGCCTTCCTTGACGATGGACTGGGCCAGCACGGTGGCGGTGGTGGTGCCGTCGCCCGCGATGTCGTTGGTCTTCGAGGCCACTTCGCGCACCATCTGGGCGCCCATGTTCTCGAACTTGTCGTCGAGCTCGATCTCCTTGGCGACGGAGACGCCGTCCTTGGTGATGCGCGGAGCGCCGAAGGACTTCTCGATGACGACGTTACGGCCCTTCGGGCCGAGGGTGACCTTCACCGCGTTGGCGAGGATGTCGACGCCGCGCAGCATCTTGTCGCGCGCGTCGGAGGAGAACTTTACTTCCTTGGCAGCCATGTCGTTGATCCTGAATGAGAGTTGTTTCCGAAACGGGTGTCGGTCGGCGTTCAGCCCACGATGCCCAGGATGTCGGATTCCTTCATGATCAGGAGGTCCTGACCATCGATCTTGACTTCGGTGCCCGACCACTTGCCGAACAGAACCTTGTCACCAGCCTTCACGTCGAGCGGGTTCACCTTGCCGCTCTCGTCCCGGGCGCCCGGGCCGACGGCGACGACTTCGCCCTGCTGCGGCTTCTCCTTGGCGGTGTCCGGGATGATGATGCCGCCGGCCGTCTTCTCCTCGGACTCGAGCCGGCGGACGACGACGCGGTCGTGCAGCGGACGGAAAGTCATGGGCTGTCGCTCCTCTCAAGCACTTCGGCGGCCTGATCGGAGCCGCCGGTGGAATGGTGTGCCGTGTTAGCACTCACCCGAGGTGAGTGCCAGGCACGCCGGAGATAGGCTGAGCCGGAACCGCTGTCAATGGGGGCGGCGCGCATGATCGCGAGTCCGGCGGTCGTTTCAGCCGGTCTTGCGGAACACCATCAGGCAGGCGCCGACGATCAGGGCGGCGCCGAGGAAGGTCCAGACCGTCGGGAATTCGCCGAAGAACACGACGCCGAACACGCCGGCCCACAGGAAGCCGGTGTATTCGATCGGCGCCAGCCGCGCGGTCGGCGCGTGCGCATAGGCCCACGCGAAGGCGAGGTGGCCGGCCGTGCCGAGCGCCCCGATGGCGACGAAGAGGAGGACGGTCGCCTCGGTCGGCGGCGTCCAGACGAACACCGCCAGCGGCAGCGAATAGAGCGCCGCGGTGGCGTTCTGCGCCAGCACCAGGGCCAGCACCGGGTCGTGCCCGCTGTCCTTGCGGGTCATCACCATGGCGATCGCGTAGGTGACCGAGCACGCGATCCCGGTCACGTAGCCGACCGGATCGCCGCCGAGCGCCTCGCCGGCCTGGAGCCTGCCCGCCAGCATCACGAGCACGCCGGAGAAGCCGATCGAGATCGCCACCCAGGCGGAGCGCGGCACCGCCTCCTTCAGGAGGATGCGGGCCGCGAACACCATGAAGAAGGGCGCCGTGAAGCTCACCGCCACGGCCTCGGCGAGCGGCAGCAGCGTCAGCGTCTTGAAGAACAGGAAGGCCGTGGCGAGGATGAACAGCGCCCGCACCGCCGCCCGCTGGAAGGTGCCGAGGGTCGGCCGGCCGGCCCGCGGCAGCAGGCTGACCAAGGCGAGCGCCGCGAAGCCTGCGAGGTAGCGCAGGAACACCACCTGCCCGGTCGGATGCGCCACGCTGACGGCCTTGATGGCCGCGTCCATGGTGGAGAGCACCGCGACGGCGAACACCGCCGCCATCACCGGCATGGGCGAGGCGAGCGTCTTCATCGGGCGATCGCCCGCACGTAGGCGAATTCCCAGGCCCTGGTCGCGTCGGCCAGATAGCGCACGACCGGCAGTCGCCGGAAGCCGAGCTTCTCGTAGAAGGCATGTCCGCGGGTGAAGCGCGTGTCGGTCCACAGGCGCAGTTCGGTCCCGCCGCCGGCCAGCGCCGCGGCCTCCGCCGTCTCCATCAGCCGGTGGGCGTGGCCGCCGCCTCGCAGGCCGGACGCCAGATAGACCTTGTTGATCTCGAACGCCGGCCCGCCGTCCACCCGCGACAGGGCGACCGAGCCGACCACCTCGCCCTCGGGTCCGGTCATCACCCAGAGCCCGCCGCCCTTCCGCCGGTAGTGGCTGGCCGGCGCCCGCAGTTCCGGAAACTCGTCCGGCACGAACGGGCAACCCGGATATTCGGAGAACACCGCCGCGATCAGGGCAGCGATCTGCGGGCCGTCGCCGTCGACGGCGTCACGAATCGGAAACGCGAACAAGGGAAAGCACCCGAAGGCCGGAGACAGCGACGCCGCAGATCTATCCGATCGCCGGCGTTCCGCCAATCCTGGCCGCGCCGCTGCGGCCGAGCCGGCGACTTCAGATCCGGAACGACCGGCCGAGCGACAGCGTCCACCGGCGGGTGGCCAAGAAGCCGGGCCGCGTCTCGAAGCCGGGCTTCGGGTTCGCCGGCCGCGTCACGGCGTAGAGCCGCGCCCGCTCCTCCGGATCGTCGTCGGGAACCGGCGAGAGATCCATCGGGACCGGAGCGCCGATCGGCTCGAGGTCATCGGGAAAGGCGCGCTGCTGCGGTTGAACGGTCATGGCGGTCCCCCGTCGGCGATGCCCGGAACCCCCACGCGGTCCCGCGGCCTCTCGCGCCTCGATCGAACACGCGCCGTGTTAACGGAACTTAACCTCCGGACCACGCCGCATCGCGAACGGAACGCGTGCGATGCAGCATAGCGCCAGTCGCGTCAGATGCTTAAGCCGTTAATGGCCCGTTTCTCATACATGAAACGCATAGGTGCCATGCACCGGGCGCGGGCGGCTCCATCGACCGACCTGTGGACGGGCCGCGTCGGGGCATCAGGCGTCAGGGCGCCGGGGCGGCGACCTGGAACGGCAGTTCGAAGCTGCCGACCTTGTCGGAGTTCTTGTCCCGGAGCCGTGTGACGAGCACGTAGTCTCCCGGTCGCAGGCCCTGGAAGTTGTAGGTGATGAACACCTGGAATTCCTTGTTCCGCCGGCGCGTCGTGAGGCCCGGCGCCGCGAACCCGGTCTGGGAATGCAGGATCTGGCCCTTGGCGGTCCGCAGCTCGAAGTCCGCGTCGAAGCCGATCGTGAACATGTCGCCGTCCTGGCCGTAGCCGTAGCCGAACGGCTCCGAGTAGACGTAGAGGTCTTCGCCCGGGCTGAACACCGTGTTCGGCCGCGCCGTGTAGATGCCGAAGCCGGTCGGCTTCTCGGTCACGAACAGGGCCTCGGAAAAGCTGAGCGGCGCCTGGTCCCAGACCGCGTTAAACGCGGCCTCCACCTCGGCCAGGGCCTGGACCGGCTTCTTTTCCGCGAGCAGCCCCTCGGCCCGGGTTGCCCGGTCCACCAGTTCGCCTGCCGAAACCGCGATCGGAGACAGGGAGAGACCGAAGGCGACGGCAAGAACGGCACGACCGACGAAGCCGGAAACGGACATGGGACGACGGGTCCTCGCAACGAGCGGGCCGGCGCGGACGAGGCGCGGCGGAAGGGGCATGGGGGCGGGAAGGGCCGCACGCTGAGGCACCGTATCGTCCGGCCTCAGCACGAGCCGACGCTCACGGGGCCGGGGACCCCGAGCAGGTCTTGCGCATCTTACCCATTGCGAAAACGACCACAAGCCCTCGCCGTCGTCAGGTTGATATGCCGCGCTTCAGCCGTAGCCGGCGCGCGGCCAGACCGGGTCGGCAGCCGCCTCGGCGGCCGCGGATTCATCGTCCACCCAGCCCCGCCGCTTGCGGTAGATGGTGGACGGGCTGATCTCCAGCGCCGCCGCGGCCCGGGCCACGTTGCCGCCGAAGGCCTCGATGGCTTCCTCGATGATCCGCGCCTCCTCCATCCAGAGCGGCCGCACCACGATGCGGCCCGGTGCGGCGGGCGCCGCCGCCACCGGGGCCGTCCGCACGGTCGCCAGCAGGTCGGCCACCGCGTCCTCGGTCACGAGGGCGCCGTCATGAAGCGTGGCGAGCCGTTCGCAGAAGTTGCGCAGTTCCCGCACGTTGCCCGGCCAGGGCCGGTCCAGGAGCAGCCGCTCCGCCCCGGGCGCCAGCCTCGGCGGGCGCACCCCCAGGTCGCGCGCCGCCCGGCGCAGGAACTCGTCGCAGAGCGCCGGCACGTCGTCCCGCCGTTCCGAAAGCGGCGGCATTCGGATCGGCAGCACCGCGAGGCGGAAATAGAGGTCCGGCCGCAGTCCGCCGGGTCCGGACACGTCGTCCGGCCGCCGGTTGGTGGTGGCGACGAAGCGCGGGGCGACCTTCCGCCGGTCAGCGCCGCCGCCCACCTCGCCGGATTCCAGCACGCGCAGCAGCAGCGACTGCACCATCTCCGGCAGGCGGCCGATCTCGTCCAGCACCAGCGTGCCGCCGTCCGCCTTGTCCAGGGCGCCGCCGGGCGCCGCCAGTTCGCCGACGAGGTCGGCCCGGTCGTCCCCGGCGCAGTCGACGAGCACGAACGGCCCGGAGCGCCGACGCGACCGGGCGTGCACCGCGCGCGCCACCAGGCCCTTGCCGGTGCCGCTGTCGCCGATGATGAAGACGGGGGCCGTGGAGGGCGCGATCCGGGCGATCTGGTCCACCAGCGTGTGCATGGCCTGGCTCTTGCCGACGAGGCCCTCGAAGGCGTCGGCCGCGGGCGGCTCCACCGCCGTGAACAGCCGCTCGATCCGGCGCGCGAAGGCGGCGCCGTCCAGGGGCTTCTCCAGGAAGTCCGCCGCCCCGGCCTGCACGGAGGCGACCGCGTCGCGCACGTCGCTCGCCGGGCCCATGGCGTACACCGCCACGTTGGGCGACCGGCGAACCAGGTCCTCGAACGCCGGCAAGCCGCCCAGCGTGCCGATGTCCACCGCCATGGCGTCGAACGTGCGGTCTCCCACCACGGCCCGGACGGCCGCCGGTTCACCGGCCTCGACGATCATCAGGGGGCGGGCGATGCGGGCTTCCAGGCCGGCCCTCAGAACGGAGCGTGCCGCGGGATCGGCATCGACGAGAAGAAGGCGTAGCGCCGGCGAAGACCGCGGTGCGGCAGCCATGGAATTGCAATCCTTGCGAGAGAAGCGCGGATTTCTTCCGCGCTGTCCATCCCGCACTCTTGCCGCCGCGTGGTAAAAATTCCGTTGCCGGCGGGCCTCTGTGCAATTCACATGAGGGTGCCGGCAACCGGAGGGCGTCGTCAGGCGGCCACTTCGTAGCCCGCCGCCTCGATGGCCGACTTGAAGGCTTCGGCCGGCTTGCTGCTGTCGATGGTCACCGACCCGCTGGCGAGGTCCACCGTCACGGCGGCCGTCTCGTCGGTCCGCTTCACCGCCTTCTCGACGGATTTGACGCAGCCGCCGCAGGTCATGCCGGTCACTGTCAGCTCGATCATGGGAACGTCTCCGGATGATGGGCGCCGGACAGGGTCCGACGCCCGGATGGGAATGAGCGGACTGTGAGGCTTCCAGCGGCTGGAAGGTCAAGCCCTTTCCGGAACGGCGGCCGACGGGTCCGTATTTCGGCGGATGCGGCTCGCCGGCCACGGGCCGCGTCCAAGCGGGGTTTCGGCCCGGTTAACGGTCGCTTAGACTTTCAAAATCCCGCATCATTTCCGCTGATTCGAAGACTCGTACCCCGGAGTGGCGCGGCGATGAGCCGTATGTCGACGATCCTCATCGTCATTGCCATGGTGGTGACAGCGGTTTCACTCACCATCGTCATGAACGTCCAGTTCGGATTCTCCCTCGGCCAGGCGGTCGTGCTGGGGCTCGCCGTGCTGTTCGGCCTCGCGCTCCTCCACGTGCAGATGCAGCGCCGCCAGGACCGGGAATGGCTGGAGACCCGCATCCGGGAGATCTCCGCCGTCGCCGGCGACGTGAACAGCGAGGTGGACGCGGTCGCGTCCCGGCTCGCCCGCATGGAGAACGGTCTCGGCGACCGCATCCGCGAGGAGAGCGAACCGCTCGCCGCCGAGGTGGAGGTGATCGGCCGGCTGATGAAGCAGGTGGCCGACGCCCTCGCCGACGTGGAGACCCGCATGGAGCGGCGCTTCGACGAGGTCTCCGCCCGGGTCGACCAGCCGCGCCTCGCGCCGCCCCAGGCGACCGCCCAGGCCGTCCGCCTCGCCCGCGCCGAGACCCAGCAGGCCCAGCCGCCCCAGCAGGCCTTCCCGCCCCAGTGCGCGGCGGCCCGTCCCGCCGCCCCGCCGGACGCCGCCGCTCACGAGCCCTATTCCGCTCCGTTCGACCAGCCGGCCGGCGCCTACGAGGCGCCGCCGGTGATGCCGGCGGAACCGCTGGTGCCCCGCGTCGAGCCGGCGCGCACCCACGGCCTCGGCTCGCTCCTCGCCGGCCACGGCGCGCCCCAGGCCGCACCCGGCGCCGCAGAAGCCGGGGCCGCCCGCATGCCGAGCCCGTTCGAACGGGAGGTGGAGGCGCTCGTCCGCGGCGAGCGGATCGAGGTCCACCTGCAGCCGATCGTGACGCTGCCCCAGCGCAAGGTCCGCTACTACGAGGTGTTCACCCGCCTTCGGGCCAACGACGGCCGCCTCATCCCGGCCGGCGAGTTCCTGGCCGCCGCGGAGGCCCGGCGGGTCGTCTCCCGCCTCGACACCTTCCAGGTGATCCGGTCGTTCCAGATCCTGAAGCGGCTGACCCAGCGCAACCGCGACATCGGAATCTTCGTCAACCTGTCGGTCCAGTCGCTCATGGACCCGACCTTCTTCCGCGAGTTCCAGGCCTTCCTGGTGCAGAACCGCGCCATGGCGGATCTCGTCCAATTCGAGTTCACCGAGGCGGCCGTGCGCGACCTCGGCCCCCTGGAGATGGAGAGCCTCGCCGGCCTTGCCGACTACGGCTACCGCTTCTCCATCGACAACGTCGCCGACACCCGCCTCGATCTCGCCCGCCTGCACGAGATCGGCTTCCGCAGCCTCAAGGTCTCCGCCGACCGGCTCCTCGGCCGGGCGCCCTTCGTCGCCGGCGACATCCATCCGGCGGACCTTGCCGGCCACGTGGGCCGCGCCGGCTACACGCTGGTGGTGGACCGCATCGAGACCGAGGCGCAGGTGGTCGACCTTCTCGACTTCGACGTCCGGTTCGCCCAGGGCAACCTGTTCTCCGCTCCCCGGCAGGTGCGGCCGGAAATCCTCGGCCAGCCGGCCGGTCCGGTCGCCGGCCAGGGCGGCGCCCCGAAGACGGGCGCCAAGGCGGGCGGGCGCTGAGACGAGGCGCGGGCGGCCGCGCGCCGCCCGCCTCGCCGGGTCGGCTCAGCCTTCCGCCGGCCCCACGGTGATCACCGTCAGGGGCGAGCCGAGGATCCGCTTCGCCGCCCGCTTCACGTCCTCCAGCGTCACCGCCTCCACGAGCGCGTTGCGGTTGGTGAAGTAGTCGATCGGCAGGTTGTCGAGCTGCAGGCCCACGAGCTGCTGCGAGATCTTGCCCGAGCTGTCGAACCGGAGCGCGTAGTTGCCCGTCAGATAGGTCTTGGCGTCGGCCAGCTCCTTCTCGGTCGGCCCTTCCTCGGCCATGCGGCGGATCTCCTCCGTCATCAGCTCCACGGTCGCCGGCGCCTGGTCGGCGCGGGTGGAGGTGCCGGCGAGGAAGACGCCCGCCCGGTCGTAGGTCGCGATGGCGCTCCAGACCGAATAGGCGAGGCCCCGCTTCTCCCGAACCTCCTCGTAGAGCCGCGACGTGAAGCTGCCGCCGCCGAGGATGTGGTTCACCACATAGGCCGCCATGAAGTCCGGGTCGTCGCGCGTGACGCCCTGCGCGCCGAACCGGATGATCGTCTGCGGGTTGGCGAGCGTCGCGGTCAGCCGCTGGCCGGTCCGGGGCACCACGTCGGCCACGGGCGCCTGGGTCGCCGTGTCCGGCAGGCCGCCGAAGGTGCGGTCGAGCAGCGGCTTCAGCTCCTCCGCCGTGATGTCGCCGACCACGCCGATCACCAGGTTGTCCTTGGCGATATGGGCCTTGTGCCAGGCGAGGAGGTCGTCCCGGGTGATCGACGCCACGCTCTCCTCGGTCCCCTGCGGCGGCCGGCCATAGGGGTGGTCCGGGAAGGTCGCCTCGGCGAACAGCTTGGAGGCGATCGTCTCCGGGTCCGTCTGCTGGCTGCGGATCCGGGCCGTCACCTGCGTGCGGATGCGGTCGAGCGGCTCCTCGTCGAAGCGCGGCCGGGTGAGGGCGAGCGCCAGGAGGTCGAACGCCTCGTCCTTGCGGGTGGAGAGCGTGCCGAGCGACCCGGAGAAGCTGTCCCGGTCCGCGTCGAACCCGATCCGGACGGCGGTCTCCTCCAGGCGGCGCTGGAAGGCGGCGGAATCGAGGTCACCCGCTCCCTCGTCGAGAAGGCCCGACATCAGGTTGGCGAGCCCGCCCTTGCCGGCGGGATCCTGGGAGGCGCCGCCCCGGAAGGCGAAGCCCATGGCGACGAGCGGCACGGCGTCGTCGGAGACGAGCCAGGCCTTGATGCCGCCCGGGCTCACCACCTCGGTCACCGTGGTGGCGGCGGCCGGGGAGGGGAGGGCGGAGGCGACGAGAAGGAAGGCGCCCGCGACGGCGGTGCGGATCCGGGCGGAGCGGAAGGGAAACGGGATCATCGGCGATGCTGCCTCGACATGTCGGGACGGGGGACCGGGGCGCGCCTCAGGAGCGCTGCTCGGGGTCGGCCTGGCGCAGGTAGCCGGTCACGGACCGGCGCGGATCGAACACCTTGGCGGCCGCCTCGATGGCGGCCCGGTCCACGGCCCGGATGGCGGCCGGCCAGGTCTTCACCTCCTCCACCGTGCCGCCGGTCGCCAGCGTGGAGCCGAAGATCCGGGCGAGCGCCTGCTGGCTGTCCTGGGCGTAGATGGTGTCGGCCTCCAGCCGCGCCTTGGCCCGGGCGATCTCCTCGTCCGTCAGCCCCGTTGCGATCGCCCGCTCGAACGCGGCGACGAGCTCCGTCCGCATGGTCTCCAGCGAAACGCCGTCGCGCGGGGCGGCGTAGAGGGTGAACTGCGCCTGGTCGTGGAAGTCCGCCTGGTAGGCGACGCCGGCGGCCGTGGCGAGCTTCCTGTCGATCACCAGGTCGCGGAAGAGGAGGCTCGTCGACCCGCCGCCGACCGCCTCGGCCAGCACGTCCAGCGCCTCCGCCTCGCCGTCCTTGGCGATCCGGTAGGACGGGACGAGCCAGGTCACCTGCACGCTCTCCTGCTTCACCTTCGGGTCCGCGTGGCTCACCTCCCGCGGCGTCTCCAGCACCGGCGCGAACGGACGCGTCCGCGGCGGCGGCTCGGCGCGGCGCGGCACCTTGCCGTAGGTGTCCTCGGCCAGCCGGCGCACCTCGTCGGCCTCCACGTCGCCCGCCACCACCAGGATGGCGTTGTTGGGCGTGTAGTAGCGGTCGTAGAAGGCGATCGCGTCCTCCTTCTCCAGGCGGGAGATCTCGTCCGCGTAGCCGATGATCGGGATGCCGTAGGGATGCTGCAGGTAGAGCACCGCGTCGAGCGAGGACGCCAGGATCGCGCCGGGCTCGCTGTCGAGCCGCATGGAGCGCTCCTCCAGCACCACCTGCCGCTCCGGCCGGACGTTCTCGTCGCTGAGCACCAGGTTCTGCATCCGGTCGGCCTCGTAGGCCATCATCACCGGCAGCTTCTCCTTGGCGACCCGCTGGTAGTAGGCGGTGTAGTCGTAGCTCGTGAAGGCGTTCTCCTCGCCGCCGATCTCGGCGATCACCCGCGAGAACTCGCCTTCCGGATGGGTCCGGGTGCCCTTGAACATCAGGTGTTCCAGGAAGTGGGCGATGCCCGACTTGCCCGCCGGCTCGTCCGCCGAGCCCACCTTGTACCAGATCATGTGGGTGGCGACCGGCGCCCGGTGGTCCGGGATCACCACGACCTGCAACCCGTTGTCGAGGGTGAAGCTCGACACGTCGGCGCCGATCACCGGCGCCTCATGGTCGTCCGCCAGCGCCGGTCCCGGCGCCGACAGCGCGAGACCGATCCCGAAGGCGAGCGCCGCGAGCGGTCGCCACCGACGGTCCGGGCCGGGCACGGCCGGGAGAGCATGAGCAGTCGCCATCAGTATCCTCCTGTCGGCGCGGACGACCGGGCCGGATCCCCGCACGCCCGCGCTTTCCGCCCAGGTGATGGGCCGATGGTGGCGAAATATAGGGGCGCGCCCCGCTTCGGCGATTACAATTTCGTCATCGAGGGACGGCCGGCCGCGCCGGGACCCGGACGTCGCACGCGCCGATGCCCCGCGCAGGTCTCGGTTCCGTGCCCGCGGCACGCCCCGGTCGCCAAGACGCGCGATGGCGCACCACGCCCCGATCGTCATGGTCCGCATAGGCGAACCACCCGCGCATCCACCCCGCCGCAACGCGAAACGGCCCGCCACCGGGGCGGGCCGTCGCAGGACTTTCCAGGCTCGGGCGACGCTTACGACCCGGAGAACCAGTTGAAGATGCCCTTCTTCGGCCCGGTCGGCTCCGGCTCCGAGATCGGCGCGTTGGGGGCCGGCTGCAGGTAGGTCACCGGCGGCTCCACCAGGGCGCGCCGGCGCGGCGTGCCGGACTGGTCGTAGATGCCGTCGCTCGACAGCGACACCTGCGGGCCCTTCAGCTGGCTCGGCCGCAGGGGCTGGGCCGGGTCGCGCTCGCCGTCGTAGAACTGCGGGTCCACGGGACCGGTGCGCGGCGTCACGCGGGTAGCCAGGAGTTCCGACGGCGGGATCGCGGCGGATTCGCCCTCGCCGTTGCGCTCCGCGCGGGCGGCGGCGCGCCGGTCGGCCTCGCGCAGGCGGCGGGCGGTCTCCACCTCCGGGTCCACCGGCCAGTTGGCCGCGACCGCGTTGCGGTCCTCCGGCGGCGCCAGGGCGGCGGTCGACGGCGGCACCACCAGCGGCGCGCGCGGGCTGTAGTTGATCGGCATCTGGCGCGACGGCACGGCGCCGAGGCTCTCCATGATCGACCGGCCCATGGACGGGGTGGGCAGCTCCGTCTCCGGGTCGTCCTCCGCGACGGTGGTGCCCATGGCGGCGCAGGCGCCGAGGCTGAGGCCGAGGACGGCCACAGCGGCCAGACGCTTCGTCAAGTCGATCATCATCATGCGTTCCGTTCGCCCTCGACCGCCCGCCGGCCCTGTCCGGGCCGGGCGTGGATGTCCGTCGTCTTCCGCCCCGCGTGGTCCGCAGCCTGCGGGTCGCGCGCCGGTCGCGCGCCGCGCCGGGCGCACGCCCGTCGGCTAGCTGCCGTTTGCGGCGCCGCCATGATCGGGACGGAAGGAGTCATACAGGAGGCCGATCACCCCCGCAACGATCCAGGCGTCCGCCAGATTGAACACGTACCAGCTGAAATCGAAGGCGTGCATGTAGACGAAGTCCACCACCGCCCCGTAGGCCACCCGGTCGATCAGGTTGCCGATCGCCCCGCCGACGATCAGCCCCAGGGCCACCGCCGTGAAGGTCCGGTCCGCCCGCCTCAGCCAGACCGAGAGGGCGATCACCGCCGCCACCGTGAAGCCGACGAGCAGCCAGCGGCCGATGACGCTCTCCTGCTGGAAGAGCCCGTAGGAGATGCCCCGGTTCCACACGAGCACGAAGTCCAGGAATGGCGTGACCGCGATCTCGCCCCCGTCCGGCAGGTCCGTACCATGGAGGATCCAGAGCTTGGACGCCTGGTCGAGCAGAAGCCCGACCAGGGCCACGGCGAAACCCGTCCGGGCCGCCCGCGCGGTCGCGTCCGTCACCACCGTGTCGCTCATTCGGCCGCCGCCCGCGCCCGGTCGAACTCGCGCATCGCCTCGGCGTCGCGCGGCGTCAGGTCCGGATAGTCCGGGTCCGAGCCCACCTCCGGCAGCACCTTCCACGAGCGGGCGCACTTGCGGCCCTCCGCCTTGGCCGGCACCACCGCCACGTCGGCCACGTCGTCGAGCCGGAACGCCCCGTCCGGCGCCGGCGCGTCCGTCACCACGATCTGCGACGTGATCGAGATCTCGGCGAGGTCGAGCCCGGCGAGGGCGGCCATCAGGGCGGGGTCGGTGATGTGCACCACCGGCGCGGCTTCCAGCGACGAGCCGATCCGCTTGGCCGCGCGCTCCACCTCCAGGGCACCGGTCACCACCCGGCGCACCCGGCGCACCCTGGCCCACTTCTCCGCCAGCGCCTCGTCGGCCCAGGCCGCCGGGATGTCGGGGAAGAGCTCCAGGTGGACCGAGGCCGTCTCGGACGGATGCCGGTCCAGCCAGGCTTCCTCCATGGTGAAGGGCATCATGGGGGCGAGCCACTTCACGAGGCTGTCGAACAGCCGGTGCACCACGTAGAGCGAGGCCTTGCGGCGCACGCTCGAGGCCGGGTCGCAGTAGAGCGCGTCCTTGCGGACGTCGAAGTAGAAGGCCGACAGCTCCACCGTCATGAAGTGCATCAGCTGGGCGTGGATGCGCTTGAAGTCGAAGTCGAGATAAGCCTGCCGCACCAGCCGGTCCAGCTCGGTCAGCCGGTGCAGCATCAGCCGCTCCAGCTCCGGCATGTCGGCGAGCGCCGGCTCGGTCCCGTCGAAGTGGGCGAGCGTGCCCAGCATCCAGCGGATGGTGTTGCGGATCTTCCGATAGGCGTCCGTGTTGGTGTCCAGGATCTTCTTGCCGATCCTGAGGTCGTCCGAATAGTCGGTCGACACCACCCAGAGCCGCAGGATGTCCGCGCCCGACTTCTCGATCACCTCCTGCGGGGTGGTCGTGTTGCCGAGCGACTTGGACATCTTCCGCCCTTCCTCGTCCAGCACGAAGCCGTGGGTCAGCACGGCGTCGTAGGGCGCGCGCCCGCGCGTCCCGCAGCTTTCCAGGAGCGAGGAGTGGAACCAGCCGCGATGCTGGTCCGAGCCTTCCAGGTAGAGGTCCGCCGGCCACTTCAGGTCCGGCCGCTGCTCCAGGCAGAAGGCGTGGGTGGATCCGCTGTCGAACCACACGTCCAGGATGTCGCGCACCTGTTCCCACGCGGCGACGTCGTCCACGAAGCCGGCGAGGAAGCGCTCCTTGGCGCCGTCGGCGAACCAGGCGTCCGCGCCCTCCGCCTCGAAGGCGGCCTTCAGGCGGGCCACATAGTCGTCGTTCCGGTCGAAGTCCGGCCCGGGGATCAGCGCGCCCGTCTCGGTGTTGCGGAACACCGCGATCGGCACGCCCCAGGCGCGCTGGCGGCTCATCACCCAGTCCGGCCGGTTCTCGATCATGGAGCGCAGGCGGTTCTGCCCCGCCGCCGGCACGAAGCGCGTCACGTCGATCGCCTTCAGCGACCGGTCGCGCAGGGTGTCGCCCTCGCCGGCGATGTCCCGGTCCATGTGGATGAACCACTGGGGCGTGTTGCGGAAGATCACCGGCTTCTTGGACCGCCACGAGTGCGGATACTGGTGCTTCAGCCGGCCGCGCGCCACCATGGCGCCGGCGCCCGCCAGCGCCTCGATGACCGCCTGGTTGGCGTCGCCCTTCTCGCCCTTGTCGGTGATCACACGCCGCCCGGTGAGGCCGGGGGCGTCCTTGGTGAAGAAGCCGTCGTCGTCGACCGTGAACGGGATGGACGTGTCGATCGCCCGGGCGGCGAGGTTGCGCGCCTCGTCCATCCAGATCTCGAAGTCCTCGCGGCCGTGCCCCGGCGCCGTGTGGACGAAGCCGGTGCCGGCGTCGTCCGTCACGTGCTCGCCGTCCAGCATCGGCACGTCGAACGTGTAACCGCCCTCGAGCCCGCGCAGCGGATGGGCGCATACGATGGAGCGCAGGTGCTCGGCGGTCACGTCCTGCCGGCGCTCGAAGGCGGTCACCTTCGCGGCCTTCATGACGCCCTCGGCGAGCGCGTCGGCCAGGATGTAGACGTCGCCCGTCTTCGCCCAGTTGCCCTCCGGCGCCTCCGTCACCGCGTAGAGCCCGTAGGCGATCTTGTGGCTGTAGCTGATCGCCCGGTTCCCCGGGATCGTCCAGGGCGTGGTGGTCCAGATCACCACGCTGGCGTCCATGAGCGAGCCGGCCCAGGCGAAGCGCGCCTTCTCGGCGGGCGTCGCGTCGTCATAGAGCTTCGGCACGCCGCGGACCTTGGTGACCGGGAAGCGCACGAAGATCGTGTCCGACTGGTAGTCCTGGTACTCCACCTCCGCCTCGGCGAGGGCGGTCTTCTCCACCACCGACCACATCACGGGCTTGGACCCGCGATAGAGCTGGCCGGTCACGGCGAACTTCAAGAGTTCCGCCGCGATCACCGCCTCGGAGGCGAATGCCATGGTGGTGTAGGGGTTCTTGAAGTCGCCCTCGACGCCGAGCCGGCGGAACTCGGCCGCCTGCACGCCGATCCAGTGCTCGGCATACTCCCGGCACTCGCGGCGGAAGTCGTTGATGGGGATCTCGTCCTTCGGGGCGTTGGTGCCCTTGGCGCGATACTGCTCCTCCACCTTCCACTCGATCGGCAGGCCGTGGCAATCCCAGCCGGGCACGTAGTTGGCGTCCTTGCCCATCATCTGCATGGACCGGGTGATCACGTCCTTCAGGATCTTGTTGAGGGCGTGGCCGATGTGGAGGTTGCCGTTGGCATAGGGAGGGCCGTCGTGCAGCACGAACTTTTCGCGGCCCTTCGCGGTCTCGCGCAGGCGCCGGTAGAGGTCGAGCCCGTCCCACCGGGCGATCAGCTGCGGCTCCTTCTGCGGCAGGCCCGCGCGCATCGGGAAGTCGGTCTTCGGCAGGAAGAGGGTGTCGGCGTAGTCGCGGCCTTCGGCAGCGGGGCGGTCGGTCATGGCTGGTCTTCTCTTGGAGAAACGCCTGGGGCGCATAGCGCCCGAATGGGAGAAAGCCTGGGGCGCCGTAGCGCCCGAACGGGAGAAACGTCTTGGGCGCATGGCGCCCGAACTCGGACGAGGCCTGAGGCGCCGTGGCGCCCGAACGGGCGACCCGCGGTCCGCGGGCGCCGGCCGGTTCGAACCCGGACCCCGCGGGCCGGCCGGTCAGGCCGCACGCGTCGGGGCCGGGCGGATAATTCGCCCGGGCGCGGAAATCACGATCTGGATCGGCCGTCCTGTCCACATGACGCGGAGTTCTACCGGGATTGCGAGCCAAAATAAAGGCGCGGCGCGCGCGCGGCCGCTCAGCCCGTCATCCTCTCCGTCAGGAGCACCCGGTCCAGCGGGGTCAGCGGCGTCAGGGCCGAAAGCGCCGCCCGCGCCTCCGCGCTGTCCTGGTCCATCTGGGCGACGAGCGCGGCCACGCTGTCGAAGCGCATCTCCGGCCGCAGGTAGCTCACCGGCGTCACCACCACGGTCTTGCCGTAGAGGTCGCCCGCGAAGTCGAACACGTGGGTCTCGAACACCGCGGCGCCGTTGTCGAACGTCGGCCGCCGGCCGAAACTCGCCACGCCCGGGCGCGCCACCCCGTCGATCTCGATCATCACCGCGTAGATGCCGTGGGCGAATTTCGCCGTCGCGGGCAGGCGCACGTTGGCGGTCGGATAGCCGATCGTCCGGCCGCGCTTGTCCCCGTGCACCACCTCCGCCTCGAAGAACCAGCGGTAGCCCAGAAGCCCCGCGGCGTCGGCGATGCGCCCCGCCTCCAGTTCCTCCCGGATCCGGCTCGACGAGATCACCTTGCCGCCCTCGTCCTGGAACGGCTCCACGACGGTCACGCCGAACCCGTTCTTCAGGCCCGATTCGGCGAGAAGCGTCGGCGAGCCGGAGCGGCCGGCGCCGAAGTGGAAGTTCCAGCCCACCGCCACGCTGCGGGCGCGCGCGCCGTCCACCACCACCCGGCGCACGAAGGCGTCCGCCGGCGTGGACGCGAACACCCGGTCGAAGGCGATCGTCACCAGTCCGTCGAGCCCCAGGGCCTCGGCGATTCGCGCCTTGGCGAACGGGCTCGTCAGGCGGAACACCGGCTGGTCGGGGCGGAACACGTCGCGCGGGTGCGGCTCGAAGGTCAGCACCAGCGCCGGCCGTCCGTCCGCCTCGGCGGCGGCGCGCACCCGGTCGAGAACGGCCTGGTGGCCGCGGTGCATGCCGTCGAAGTTCCCGATCGCCAGGTGGGCGTCGGTGAAGGACGAATCGAGCTCGGCGAAGGACGTGGCGCGAAAGGATCGGGCGGGGCCTGTCATCTTACCCTTGGATGCTCGAAGGCATGGCCGGACCGTGCATGGTGAGGCCAGTCAGGTCAAGCGCCGAGGGTCGACCTGATCCCGAGCCATGCGTCCGCCGCAGACCTCAGCCCGGCAAAAGCGCGCCCGCCGGCAGGTCCGACCGTCGCGGCACCATGACGATCGCCTCGCCCTCCAACACCAGCGTGGCGTCCACCCGCGCCTCGCAGGTCAGCCTGCAGCGCCCGCCCTTCTCGATCAGCTCGGCCACTTCCACCGCCACCTCGATCACGTCGCCGATGCGCACGGGCGCCTTGAACTTCAGCGTCTGCGACAGGTAGACGGCGCCCGGGCCGGGCAGGCGCATGCCGAGGATGGCCGAGATCAGGCTCGCCGTGTAGAGGCCGTGGGCGATGCGCCCGCCGAACCGGGTCTGGGCGGCGAAATGCTCCGACAGGTGGATCGGATTGTGGTCGCCGGAGATCTGGGCGAAGCCGATCACATCCGAATCCATGACTGTTTTCAGATAGGTCTCCCGCATGCCGACCTTGAGATCTTCGAAGCAATAGGCGGTGATCTCGTGGAATGCCATGCGCAAGGTTCCCGTGCTCAAATTCTTCGTGGCTGGCGCCTGAGAAGAAAGCCGAGGTCCTTGTGCGGGACAACAGGCCTTTCGTCCATGTGACACGGTGACGGAGCATGGCGTCGAACCGCAGATCGCTTCTCGATCGTGAAGAATGGCGATTAACTCACTTTTCAGGTCCGTCCGCTAAGGTCGTTTCTAGCGCGGGGAGGCCCCATGCGGCTGGTCGCCCCCGCTGAAATGACAACCGTCTCAAGAGGCTTGGTCGCGTCTCAGAGCGACAGGGCGTTTTTGGAGTAGACGATGGCTCTGGACACTTCGATCCCGGTACTCGTGGTCGACGATTACAAGACCATGATCCGCATCATCCGCAACCTCCTGAAGCAGCTCGGCTTCGAGGATGTGGACGAGGCCGCCGACGGCACCGAGGCGCTCGGCAAGATGCGCGAACGCAAGTACGGTCTTGTGATCTCCGACTGGAACATGGAGCCGATGACCGGCTACGAGCTCTTGAAGCAGGTGCGCGCCGACACCGGCCTTGCCAAGACGCCCTTCATCATGGTCACGGCCGAATCCAAGACGGAAAACGTGATCGCCGCCAAGAAGGCGGGCGTCAACAACTACATCGTGAAGCCGTTCAACGCGCAGACGCTGAAGGGCAAGATCGAGGCCGTGTTCGGCGATTGAAGCACCGTCTTCAAGGCGGACGGTGCGTCGGCCGCATTGCCCGTCCGAGACGAGAGGGCGACAGCAACCGGTCGGCGCGGCCGACCGGCGCATCGAAAGCATACCCGCATGCAATCATTTGATACCCAGCACGTCGGCAAGGTCATCGACTTCCTGCGCAACGGCCGCAAGGCCGACGACGTGTCGCTCGAAGACGTGATGGGCTTGGCGGAACTGATGGCTCAGTCCCTCCAGTCCTATTTCAAGACCTTCGACGTGGCCATCTACCGGGAGCTCGGCGCCATGGCCGAGGAGATCTCGGCGATGAAGCGCGAGCTGTCCGAACTCCAGCTCGCGGACATGCGCCACCAGCGCATTCCGGAGGCCGGGCTCGAACTCGACGCCATCGTGGAGGCGACCGAGGCCGCCACCAACACCATCATGACCGCCGCCGAGGCGATCATGTCGGCGGTCCCGGCCGACGCGGACGGCTACCAGCAGACCGTGAACGACCGGATCGTCGAGATCTTCGAGGCCTGCTCCTTCCAGGACATCACCGGCCAGCGCATCTCCAAGGTGGTCCGCACCCTCGGCCATCTGGAAAGCCGCATCACCACGCTGGTGGAGCGCCTCAAGATCATGCAGATCACCGACGCGCCCCGCGAGGAGACGCCGGAGGAGCGCCGCCAGCGCGAACTCATCCTCCACGGCCCCCAACTCTCCGGCGAAGGCGTCACCCAGACCGACATCGACGCCTACTTCTGACCGCGGCGACGCTAGGCCGGCCACGACGCTCGGCCGGCCACGAAGCTCGGCCGGCCACGAAGCTCGGCCGGCCACGAAGCTCGGCCGACCGCGACGCTCGCCGGCCGCGGCGCTCGGCCAGCCATGACGCTCCCCCACTACCCGCGCCCTCCACCGTCATGGTCCGCGCAGGCGGACCACCCATGCCTTGTCCCGGCCGGAGCGGTTCCAACGCGTGGGTGGTCCGGATGAACCGGACCATGACGGCTAGCGGTTTCGTGCGCCCGATGTAGACGCGCGTTCCAGGCCAGATCTGCTCCACGGCAAGTTGCTTCGGGCGCTCGCCGGCCACGACGCTCGGCCAGCCATGACGCTCCCCCACCACCCGCGCCCTCCACCGTCATGGTCCGCGCAGGCGGACCACCCATGCCTTGTCCCGTCCGGAGCGGTTCCCATGCGTGGGTGGTCCGGATGAACCGGACCATGACGGCTAGCGGTTTCACGCGCCCAATGGAGAAGCGCGTTCCAGGACAGTTGGTCCGGACGAACCGGACCCGCCCATCCCGGGTCGCCGCCCGGCGGTCTCACCAGACGAGGCGCGGCACCGCGGCGGTCACGGCCACGCCTTCGATCGCGAGCCGCTTGGCCACCAGCGCCGGGTCCGGCTGGTCCGCGGGGCCGAAGTCGGCCGCGTGGATGCCGGCGGTCACCATCAGCACGCCGATGCCCTGGCCATAGGCGCCCTTCACGTCCGTCGGCAGGGCGTCCCCGATGGCGAGGATGCGCTCCTTCGGGAGCGGCCGCCCGGACAGGCGGATCAGCGTGCCGATCGCGACGTCGTAGACGGGCGCGTGCGGCTTGCCGACGATGATTACCTTGCCGCCCATCTCAGCGTAGAGCTGGGCGATGGCGCCGGCGCAATAGATCAGCCGGTCGCCGCGCTCCACCACGATGTCCGGGTTGGCGCAGTAGAAGGGCAGCCCGCGGGCGAGGATGCGGGAAAGCGACGCGCGATAGTCCTCCGGCGTCTCCGTGTCGTCGTCGAAGAGGCCGGTGCAGACCACGATCTCCGCGTCCGCCTCCGGCACCAGCGCGAGGTCGAGGCCGGCGAACAGCGGCAGGTCCCGGTCCGGGCCCAGGTGATAGGCCCGCCGGGCGTCGCCCTCCGCCAGCAGCGTCCGGCACACGTCGCCGGAGGTGACGATGGCGTCATAGGCGTCGCGCGGGATCGAGAACCGGTCGAGGATGACCTCGATCTCCGCCGCCGGCCGGGGCGCGTTGGTGAGGAGAACCACCCGGTTCCCGGTCTCCTGCCGATAGCGCCGCAGCGCTTCGCCGGCGGCCGTGTAGCCGATCACGCCGTTGTGGAGCACGCCCCACACGTCGCAGATGATCCCGTCGAAGCGGGGGGCGAGGGCCGACAGGCCGGGGACGAAGGGGACGGTTTGCATGGCACGACGCAGTAGACACGGACCATGACCAGGTCAAGACAGGACCGGGTCGGGACGGGATCTCTCGAGCGCTTTCCGACCTGACGGAATCGTCGGATAGACAGGAGATCGCTCCGGATCGGAATCCCGGAGCAGTCTCCCGGCGACCGGGTCGTTCGACCTGGTCGGAGAAGGTTCGAGCTCGCGGAACGCCGACGGGGTTTCGCTCCGCCGCCGAATCCGCGATGGTCTGTCCCTGTTCCCTCGTGGCCCGATCCCCATGCCTGTCCGTCAGTTGTCCGAGACCACCGTCAACCGCATCGCCGCCGGCGAGGTGGTCGAGCGCCCGGCGAGCGTCGTCAAGGAACTGGTGGAGAACGCCATCGACGCCGGCGCATCCCGGGTCGAGGTGGTCACCGCCGGCGGCGGCAAGACGCTCGTGCGCGTCACCGACGACGGCGCCGGCATGACCCGCGACGACCTCACCCTCGCCGTGGAACGCCACTGCACCTCCAAGCTCCAGGAGGACGACCTTCTCGACATCCGCACCCTCGGCTTCCGGGGCGAGGCGCTGCCGTCCATCGGCTCGGTCGCCGAACTCGCCATCGAGACCCGGCACGAGAGCGAGGCTCACGGCTGGTCGCTCACCGTCTCCGGCGGCGAGAAGTCCGAGCCCCGCCCGGTGGGCCTCACCAGGGGCACGCGGATCGAGGTCCGCAACCTCTTCTTCGCCACCCCGGCGCGGCTGAAGTTCCTGAAGACCGACCGGGCGGAGGCGGGCGCCGTCACCGAGATCGTCAAGCGCCTGGCGCTCGCCCATCCGGCCGTCCGCTTCCAGCTGTCCGGGTCCGACCGGTCCTCCCTGGACCTGCCCGCCGTGCGCGAGGGCGAGACCGAGGCGCGCATCGCCCAGGTGATGGGCGACGAGTTTGTCGGCAACGCCGTCCCGATCGTGGCCGACCGGGAGGGCGTGCGCCTCACCGGCCTCGCCGGGCTCGGCACCTATCAGAAGGCCAACGCGCTCTCGCAGTTCCTCTTCGTCAACGGCCGGCCGGTGCGCGATAAGCTCCTCATGGGGGCGATCCGCGCGGGCTACGCCGACGTGATGGCGCGCGACCGCTTCCCGGCCGTCGCCCTCTACGTGGACCTTGACCCGCACGAGGTGGACGTCAACGTCCATCCCACCAAGGCGGACGTGCGGTTCCGCGATCCCGGCCTCGTGCGCGGCCTCGTGGTCGGCGCGCTCCGCCACGCCCTCGCCGCCGCGGGCGCCCGCGCCGCCTCCACCCATGGCGCCGCGACGCTCCAGACCCTGGCGCTCTCGGCCGGCGCGAACGCGCCCCTGCGCCGCTCGTCCGGCGGCGGCTCGTCGTCCTACGGCGCGCGCCCCATGGCGTTCGACTGGCGCACGGCGCCGCTCCGCCCGCTCGACGACGTGCTGCCCGGCGGCTTCGAGGTGCCCGCCCAGCCGCCCTACGCGCCGCCCGCCGCGGAGACGGCGCCGGTCCAGTCGTCCTTCGACGCCGTCCGCGAAAGCGTCGGCGCCGACGCCCGCGCCGGCCTGGCCGAGCCCGCCCCGGAGGCGGTCGCCCGGCCGCTCGGGGCCGCGCGGGCCCAGATCCACGAGACATACATCGTCGCCCAGACCGCCGACGGCCTCGTCATCGTGGACCAGCATGCCGCCCACGAGCGCCTCGTCTACGAGCGCCTCAAGGCCCAGCTCGCCGGCCGCGTGACGACGCAGATGCTCCTCATCCCGGACATCGTCGACATGCCCGAGGAGGACGCCGACCGGCTCCTCGCCCGCGCCGGCGAGCTCGCCGAGCTCGGCCTCGTGGTGGAAGGGTTCGGCCCCGGGGCCGTCGCGGTGCGCGAGGTGCCGGCCCTTCTCGGCACCGTGGACGCCTCCGCCCTCGTCCGCGACATCGCCGACGAGATCGCCGAGTGGGATCAGGCGACGCGCCTGAAGGAGCGTCTCGACCACGTGGCCGCCACCATGGCCTGCCACGGCTCCGTCCGCGCCGGCCGGCGCTTGCGCCCGGAGGAGATGGACGCGCTCCTGCGCGAGATGGAGGCCACCCCCGCCGCCGGCCAGTGCAACCACGGCCGCCCCGCCTTCGTGGAGCTGAAGCTCGCCGACATCGAGCGCCTGTTCGGCCGCCGCTGAGCGGGGGAGGGCGCGCCCGTCCCCGAGCACCCGCCCTCGAACGCCCGTCCCCGACGACGCCCGACCGCCTCAGGTGGTCGGCTCGAGCAGCCGGTGCAGGTGGACGATGAAGTAGCGCACCTGCGCCTGGTCGACGGTGGCCTGGGCCTTCTCCTTCCAGGCGGCGTAGGCGCTCGCGTAGTCGGGGAAGATGCCGACGATGTCGAGGGCGGAGAGGTTGGAGAACTCCACGCCGTCGAGCGAGGTCAGCTCGCCGCCGAACACCAGATGAAGAAGCTGCTTCTGTCCCGTCATCGCCCCGTTCACTCCTGTACCGATCGGCCCCGTCATGGGCGGGGCCGTCATCCTTGCCGCCCCCGTGGGGAGCTGTTCTCTTCCGGCGCCGACCCCGGCGTGCCGTCGCTTCGCCCGACCGATCCGGCGGCCCGCGGCCGGAAGCGCCGCGATCATGGCCCGTGCGGGTGCCAGCCCGCCGCGCCGGTTTCATGTCTCCCGCCCGGATCAGGCCCTGCCGTCGTCCGCCGCCTTGTCCCGGATCAGGCCGGCCGCCTCCTCGGCGAGGAGCGGATGCCCCGCGGCCAGGATGCCGTGGCGAGGGGTCGGCCGGTTATAGGTGATCGGGCCGCCGCCCATATCGAGCAAAATGCCGCCGGCCTCCCTCAGCACCAGATCGGCCGCCGCGATGTCCCAGTCGTGCGCCTGCGCCTTGGCGAGCGCGAGGTCCAGCCGGCCGTCGGCCACCATGGCGATGCGCAGCGCCAGCGAGGCCACGTAGCCGCCGTCCTTCATGGGGCCGAGCTGATGGCGCAGGCGCGTCAGGAGCGCCGCCGGGCCGGCCACCTTGGCGCGGTGCAGGCCCACGTGGCGCTCCAGCGCCAGCGGCCGGCCGTCGAGCCAGGCGCCGCCGTCGCGGGTGGCCGTGAAGATGCGGCCGCGGGTCGGCTGGATCAGCACGGCGGTGTCCGGCTGGCCCTCCTCCACCACCGCGAGCGAGATGGTCCACTCGTCCGATCCGGCGAGGAAGCCGCGCGTGCCGTCGATCGGGTCGACCACGAACACCCGCCGGCATTCGAGCCGCGCCGGGTCGTCCTCCGTCTCCTCCGACAGCCAGCCGTAGTCCGGGCGCGAGGCGCGAAGCGTCGCCTTCAGGTAGCTGTCCACCGCATAGTCCGCCTCGCTCACCGGCGAGGCGTTCTCCTTGTGCCAGACCTGCGGGTCCTGGCGGAAGAAGGTGAGGGCCAGATCGGCCGCCGCCTCGGCGGCCTCGGTCAGGAGGGCAAGGTCGGCGGCCCGGGCCGCCGCGTCAGCGTCCGGCAATGGTGAGGCCCTCGATCGCAAGGGTGGGGGCGACGAACGAGCCGCGGTATTCGATGTCGTTGGCCGGCACGATGCGCATGAACATCTCGTGGAGATTGCCCGCCACGGTGATCTCCGCCACCGGATAGGCGAGCTCGCCGTTCTCGATCCAGAAGCCGGCGGCGCCGCGCGAATAGTCGCCGGTGACGAGGTTGGAGCCGTGGCCGATGAAGTCGGTCACGTAGAGGCCCTCGCCGATGCCGCGGATCAGTTCCTCCGGCGACATCTCGCCCGGATGGAGAAGCACGTTGGTGGCGCTCGCGCCCGGCGAGCCGAGGCCGCGGGCGGCGCGGCCGTTGGACGCGAGGCCGAGCTCGCGGGCGGACGCGCTGTCGAGGATCCAGGTCTGCAGGACGCCGTCGGTGACGAGGTCCATGGGCTCGGCCGCGAGGCCCTCGCCGTCGAACGGGCGCGAGCCCGGGCCGCGGCGGCGGGTCGGATCGTCGGTGATGCGGATGCCGGCCGGCATGATGCGCTGGCCGAGCTTGTCCTTCAGGAACGACGTCTTCCGCGCGATGGCGCCGCCGTTGATGCCGCCCGTCAGGGCGCCGAGGATGCCGGTGGAGACCCGCGGGTCGTAGACCACCGTGGCGGTGCGGGTGTCGATCTTGCGCGGATCGAGGCGCTTCACCGCCCGCTCGCCCGCGACGCGGCCGACCTCCTCGGGCGACTTCAGGTCCTCCAGGTGGATCTTGCCGGAGGCCTCCCAGTCGCGCTCCATGCCGGTGCCCTCGCCGGCGATGACCGAGACGCTGTGGCCGTGGCCGGAGGTCTCGTAGGACCCGGAGAAGCCGTGGGACGTCACGAGCGCGACACCGGCCCGGCTCCAGTAGGCGTTCGCGCCGCCGGAGTTGGTGACGCCGGCGACCGCGCGGGCGGCGTCCTCGGTGGCGACGGCGCGCTCGACCAGCGCCTCCGTGGCGGGCAGCGAGCGGTCGAGGAGATCGAGATCCGGGAAGGCATGGATCAGCCGGTCCGCATCCGCCAAGCCCGCATAGGCGTCCGGCGGGGCGACGCGCGCCATCGCGACCGCCCGCTCGGCGAGTTCGGCCACGTCCGCCCCCATGGTGGCCGAGATGGTGGCGTTCTGCCTGCCGACGAACACCCTGAGGCCGAAGTCCTCGTTCTCGGAATGCTCCACCTTCTCGGTCTTGCCGAGCCGCACGGACACCACCTGGTTGACCGACCGGATCGCCACCGCGTCGGCGGCATCGGCGCCCGCCCGGCGGGCGGCCTCCACCAGACGCTGCGCCTGGGCCTGCAGCGCAGAGAGGTCCACGAGATCGGTCATCGGAGGGTTCCTGTCAGACGGCGTTGGTTGTTTACGGCCTCGCGCCGACCCCGGCAAGGGTCCGCTGCGGTGCGGAAGACGGGAGAGCCGCGGACGGGCGGCCCCGTTTTGCGATGTGGGACGCGAAAGGCCGTTTGGGAAGGGCCGGCCGTGACCCGGACGTTAACGGCGCGTCCCCGCAAGGGGCGGTTCACGCCTCGCTAACCCTTTCTGCCTGCAAGGAAATGTCAAGCACGTCGGTTAAGCCGAAGGGGGGTGGGGCCGGCCTAGGGTGGTGATCGACAACGGACGGGCCGGCTGCGACGCCGGTCCGTTCCCGGATCAGGTTTCTGACGAACAAGGCCGCGACCCTCATGACAGCTCTCAGCCCGGTTTGGATCGGACGCACCCTCAGGATCGACCCGCAGGCCCTGCCTGCCCGGTTCAAGGTGCCGACCGAAGCCGGCGCGTCGTCGCTCCAGGACGCGTCCGTCTATCTGGACGACCGCGGCGTGGTGGTGAAGCGCAGCCTGTCCGGCCTGCCGCTGACGCTCAGCCTTCCGCTGGAGGCCTACGAGGGCGTCGCCGTCCGGGTGGTGCCGGAGGGGGCGCTCGGCGTGACGGCGAGCGTGGAGCTGATGCACCGCGACCCGGCGCTCTCCCTGCCGCTTCTCGTCACTCGCGACATGGAGGCCGCCGCCGAGGACTGGCAGGCCTGGGCGAAGGCCCTGAAGATGCCGATGCTGGTGGTCGGCCTCGACGGGCTGGCGACGGCGGTCGCCACCGCGGACGCCATCCCGATGGACCGGCCGCTGCCGCGCCGGCGCATCAACCAGTTCCGCAACCGGCGGCCACGCTTCCTCGTCCGCCGCAAGACCGGCGCCAAGGGGCCGCTGCCGGTCCTGCGCGGCCTCCGCGAGATCATCGCGCCCGAGTGAAAGCCGGCGAGATCGTCGCGCCCGATTGAAAGCCGGCGGGTTCGTCGCGCCGGAGTGATCCGCAAAGCGACATCCGCCGCCGCTCAGAGCGACCGGATGGCGGCGTCGGCCACGAGGCCGACGAAGAGCAGGAGCCCGGCCTCCCGGTTGCTCTTGAAGAGCATGAGGCAGCGGTCGCCGTCGGCCATGTCGAAGCGGGCGACCTGCCAGGCGAGATGCGCCCCGAAGGCGGCCGCGCCCGCATAGGCGAACACGCCCGATCCCGCCGTCGCCAGCGCCATCAGCACCAGGAGAACCGTCGCCCCGTAGAGGCCGGTGAGCCACGCCGGCGTCGCCGCCCCGAAGCTGCGCGCCGTGGAGCCGAGGCCGATGAGGGCGTCGTCCTCCCGGTCCTGGTGGGCATAGATGGTGTCGTAGCCGACCGTCCAGATCACCGCCGCCCCGTAGAGCAGCAGCGCCGGCGCCGCGAGGCCGCCGAACGTGACCGACCAGCCCATGAGCGCCCCCCACGAGAAGGCGAGCCCCAGCACGATCTGCGGGTAGCCGGTGACGCGCTTCATGAACGGATAGACGGCGACCACCGCGAGCGACCCCATCCCGAGCAGGATGGAGTAGAGGTTGAACTGCACGAGCACCAGGAAGCCGATCAGCGACAGGAGGATCATGAAGGCCGTCGCCTGCTTGGCGCTCACCCGGCCGGCCGGAATCGGCCGGGCGCGGGTGCGGGCGACCTTGGCGTCGATGTCCCGGTCCACGATGTCGTTGTAGGTGCACCCCGCGCCGCGCATCACCACCGCGCCCACGAAGAACAGGACGCCGTGCCAGACGTTCGGCACCGGCTCCCCCGCCGCCCCCGTGGCGAGCGCCAGCGACCACCAGCACGGCCACAGCAGCAGCCACCAGCCGATCGGCCGGTCGAGCCGCGCCAGCTGGGCATAGGGCCGGAACCAGGCCGGCGCGATGGTCTCCACCCAATTGCCGCGTCGGGCGTCCGGAATGGCGAGGTCGGGGCGTTCGGTCATGGGGAGGATGTAGCCGGTTCGGGCGCTGGAGGCGAGGGGGGCTGATCCGGCCGGGCCGTCCGGCCCGAACTCCGTCCCCGCGCCGATCGCCGGAGCGACCATGGAGCGCGACCGGACGCCGATCGCCGGAGCGACCATGGAGCGCGACCGCACGTCGACGGCCGGAGCGACCGTGGAACGCGCAACGTCCCCCATTTGCACCGGCCCCGGTTCCCCCCACGCGTCATGGTCGGCGCAGGCCGACCACCCACGCATTCCAGCGCACGGGCGAACACGTCAGCGGTTCCCGTTCCCGCGCCGAGCGCCGGAGCAACCGCCGCGCGCGCGACGTCCCCCACCACACCCGCCCGTCCCCCTTGGCGGACGGGCCGGGGCGTGGTAGGCGCGCGGCTCTGGAATTGGGGTGGAAGGGTCCTGGCGATGCACGTGCTCCTGATCGGCTCCGGCGGCCGCGAACATGCGATCGCGGCCAAGCTGAAGGCCTCGCCGCTCCTCACCCGGCTCACCGCGGCGCCCGGCAACGCCGGCATCGGGTCGCTGGCCGAGATCGCGGCCCTCGATCCGGCCGACCACCCGGCGGTGATCGACTTCTGCCGGCGCGAGGCCGTCGACCTCGTCTTCATCGGGCCGGAGGCGCCGCTCGTCGCCGGCCTCGTCGACGACCTCAAGGCCGCCGGCGTCAAGGCGTTCGGGCCGTCCCGGGCGGCGGCGCAGCTGGAAGGCTCCAAGGGCTACACGAAGGACCTCTGCCGCGAGGCCTTCATCCCGACGGCCGCCTACGGCCGCTTCACCGAAGCCTCCGCCGCGCGCGCCTATGTGATCGAGCACGGCGCGCCGATCGTCGTGAAGGCGGACGGGCTCGCCGCCGGCAAGGGCGTGGTCGTCGCCGAGACCGTCGAGGAGGCGCTCGCCGCCGTCGACGCCTGCTTCACGGGCGCGTTCGGGGCCGCGGGCGCCGAAGTGGTCGTGGAGGAGATGCTGGTCGGCGAGGAGGCGAGCTTCTTCGCCGTCGCGGACGGCGAGACCGTGAAGCCGCTCACCGCCGCCCAGGACCACAAGCGCGTGGGCGACGGCGACACCGGCCCGAACACCGGCGGCATGGGAGCCTATTCGCCCGCCCCGATCGTGGACGCCGCCATGGCCGAGCGCATCATGGCCGAGATCGTGCGCCCCACGGTGGCCGCCATGGCCCGGCGCGGCACGCCCTTCACCGGCATCCTGTTCGCCGGCCTGATGATCACCGCCGAAGGACCGAAACTGATCGAGTACAACACGCGCTTCGGCGATCCGGAGACGGAGGTCATGCTGCCGCGCATGACCACCGACCTCCTGGAACTCGCCCTCGCGGCCACCGAGGGGCGGCTGAAGGACGTGGCGGTCGGCTTCTCCGACGAGACCGCCCTGACCGTGGTGATGGCCGCGAAGGGCTATCCGGGAGCCTATGCCAAGGGCTCGACCATCGAGGGCATCGCGGACGCGGAGGCGCTGGGCGCCACGGTCTACCACGCCGGCACGGCGATGAGGGACGGCCGCGTCGTGGCGAACGGCGGCCGCGTGCTGGCCGTCACCGCCACCGGCGCCGACGTCGCCGAGGCGCAGGCGAAGGCCTACGCGGCGGTGGACCGGATCCGCTGGCCGGACGGCTTCTGCCGCCGCGACATCGGCTGGCGGGCGGTGACGCGGGGATAACGGAAGGCCGGTTCGGGGGGGGGGGTAGAGCGACGCCCTGGGGAACAGCCAGCGCGCAAGCCTGAGTCCAGGCGCCCACGACAAGAGTCCTGTCGCCCACCACAAATCCGGCCCGATCCTCCGCGATCGGCCTCGGCCATTGCCCCTCAGCCACCAGCCTCGGCCATTGCCACAGCCGTCATCCCGGCGAAAGCCGGGATCCAACCGTCGCCCCCGCCACCCGCGACGTCGCGGATGATCCGCCCTGCGGTTGGGCTCCGGCTTCCGCCGGAGTGACGCCTTGGGGAACAGGCGGCGCGCAAGCCTGAGGCCTGTCGCCCACCACAAATCCGGCCCGTCACCCCGCCTCGTCTCCGCCGCAAGTCCGCTATAGTCCATCGGCGCCCCTCGCCCCCGGATGCCCGCAATGCCCGATAGTCCCGCCACCCCACGCATCGGCCTCGCTCTCGGCGGCGGCGGAGCCAGGGGGCTTGCGCATGTGCACGTGCTGGAGGCCCTGGACGAGATGGGCCTCAGGCCGTCGGCGATCACCGGCACGTCCATCGGCGCCATCGTCGGCGCCGGCTACGCGGCCGGCATGACCGGTGCGGAGGTGCGCGAAGTCGTGCAGGCCACCTTCGCCAAGCAGGCGGACGTGTGGGGCAAGGTGTGGCAGTTGCGGCCGAAGACCTTCGCGGACCTCTTCGGCGGTGGCCTCGTCCAGTTCGACGCGGAGAAGACCATCGAGCTCTTCCTGCCCGCCGCCGTGCCGGACCGGTTCGACGCCCTGACCACCCGGTTCTGCGTCATGGCCGCCGATTTCTACGGCTGCCAGGAGGTGGCGCTCGCCTCCGGCCCGCTTCGGCCGGCCATCGCGGCCTCGATCGCCATCCCGATCCTGTTCCGGCCCGTCGAGATCGACGGGCGCGTGCTGATCGACGGCGGCGTGGTGAATCCCCTGCCGTTCGACCGCCTGCCGGAGGACGTGGACGTGGTGATCGCCGTCGACGTGGTGGGCATGCCGGTGCGTCCGGCCAACCGGCCGATCCCGAACGCGACGGAGAGCATCTTCGGGGCGAGCCAGATCCTGATGCAGACGGTGACCGCCGAGAAGCTGAAATCCCGCACCCCGGACATCCTGATCAAGCCGGCGGTGGACCTCTTCCGGGTGATGGACTTCCTGAAGGCCATGGCGATCCTGAAGTCCACCCAGGCCGTGAAGGACGAGGTGAAGCGCAAGGTCGCGGCGCTCCTGGAGGGGCGCGCCGCGGCCGGCGTCATCGACGCCGCCGGAAGAAGCCCCTGAGCGGTCGGCGTCATCGACGCCGCCGGAAGAAATCCTTGAGGAGGGCGGCCGCGTCGGTCTCGGCGAGGCCGGCGTAGACCTCCGGCGCGTGGTGGCACGTGGGGCTCGCGAAGAGCCGCACGCCGTGGTCCACCGCGCCGCCCTTCTCGTCGGCGGCCCCGTAGTAGAGCCGGCGGATGCGGGCGAACGAGATCGCGCCCGCGCACATGGGGCACGGCTCCAGGGTCACGTAGAGGTCGCAGCCGACCAGCCGCTCGGAGCCGAGCCGGGCCGCGGCGGCCCGGATGGCGAGCACCTCCGCGTGGGCGGTCGGGTCGCGGTCCTCCAGGGTGCGGTTGCCGGCGGCGGCGACCACGGCGCCGTCCCTCACCACCACCGCGCCGACCGGCACCTCGCCCCGGGCGGCGGCGGCGCGGGCCTCGCCGAGGGCGACGTCCATGAAGGAGGCGGCCGGGCCGCCGGTGGAGGCCGTCGCGGAGGCGGCCGGGCCGGCCGCCGGCGGGTGGTGGTCCGAACTCACGATCCTCGTTCCTTGCCGGCGGTTTCCCTGCTATTCACGCCTGCCATGAAGACACCCAAGACCTCAACCCCCGCCGCGCCGAAGAGCGCACCGGAGCGAATCGCCAAGGTGATCGCCCGCGCCGGTCTCTGCTCGCGCCGCGAGGCGGAAGCCTGGATCGAGGACGGCCGCGTCAGCCTCAACGGCAAGACGCTGGCGACCCCCGCCGTCACCGTCGGCCCCGACGACGTGGTGCTGGTGGACGGCCTGCCGCTGCCCTCCGCCGACCGCACGCGCCTGTGGCTGTTCCACAAGCCGCGCGGCTGCGTCACCACCACCCGCGATCCGGAAGGGCGGCCGACCGTGTTCGACCTGCTGCCGCCGGACCTGCCCCGGGTGATGACCGTCGGCCGGCTCGACATCAACACCGAGGGCCTCCTTCTCCTCACCAACGACGGCGGTCTCGCCCGCGTGCTGGAACTGCCCGCCACCGGCTGGCTGCGGCGCTACCGGGTGCGCGTCCACGGCGACATCAAGCAGGAGGAGCTCGACAAGCTGCGCGACGGCGTCGCCATCGACGGCATCCTCTACGGCGCCGTGGAGGCGACGCTCGACAGCCGCAAGGGCGACAACGCCTGGCTCACCATGGGCCTGCGGGAAGGCAAGAACCGGGAGGTGAAGAACATCCTCGGTCATCTGGGGCTCGACGTGACGCGCCTGATCCGGGTGTCGTTCGGGCCCTTTCAACTGGGCGACCTGCCGGACGGCAGTGTCGAGGAGGTGCCCCGCAAGGTGCTGAAGGACCAGCTCGGCCCCACGCTCGTCGCCCAGTCCGGCGCCGATTTCAGCGCCCGCGAGGAGGACCGGCTGCCGCAGATGCCGGTCCGCCGCTCGCGCGAGGCGGAGATGGACGAGGAGCCGATGCCGACCCGCAGCTCGCCGGGCCGGCGCGTCCGCCAGGACGCGGCGCCCGCCGTCCGGGACGAGCGCGGGCGGCGGGACGACGCCGACCGGGGCCGCCCGGCGCGGGGGCGCGACGAGCGGGCACGGCCGGAACAGGCCCGCCCCGACCCGCGCGCCGGGGAGGCGCGTTCCGAGGGGCGGCCGGGCCGCGCGCGGGCCGAGAGCGGGCGCCAGCCGGACGCCCGGGCGGCGCGCCGCCGCCACGAGGCGGACATCGAGCACGCCGAGGACGCTGCCCCGGGCCGGCGCGGACGCTCGCGCGTCACCCTCTCGGCCAAGGCCGGGGCGGAGCGGCGCGAGCGCGAAGTAACCGAGGTGCGCCAGGCGACCCGCGGCGACCTCCGGGGCCGCCGCCGCGCCGAGGCGGGCTTCACCGCCGAGGTCCGGCCCCGGCGGGAGCGGGACCTCGACGACGCCGCGCCGCGCGGCCGGCCGGATCGCGGCGCGGACGGCTTCGACCGGAGCGCCCGGCCGCCGGGCCGAAGCGCCGGGCCGCAGGGCCGGCCCACCGGCCGGACGAACGCCCGGAGCCAGCCGCCGGCGGAGGAGCCGGAGTCCCGGCGGGCGCAGAAGATCCGCCTCGCGCGGGAAAAGCGCGCCGGATCGCCCATGCCGGGCCAGGCCAGGGCGGAGCGGCCACCCCGGGCCGACAGGCCGCACCCCGAAAAGCCCCGCGCCGACAAGCCGCGCCCCGACACCCGTCTCGACCGGGGCGACGGCGGCCGGCATTCGGCCGGCGACGAGCGCGGCGGCCCCGCCGGCCGTGGCGCAGGCGCGGGCAGGGGCGAGCGGCCGAAGGGCGGTCGCGGACCCGATCGGGGCGAGGACGCCCGGCCGCGCGGGCCCCGGCCCGCCGCCGGGGCTCGACCCGAGGCGAGGCGCGACGACGAACGGGGCGGCAGAGCAGGCCATGGCAAGCGCGGGCCCGAGGGCCACGGCGGCCCGCCGCGAGGCGGCTCCGGCGGCCCGCCGCGCGGTGGCTCGAGTGGCCCGCCGCGCGGTGGCTCGAGTGGCCCGCCGCGAGACGGACCGGGCGGCGGCAAGCCGAGGGGGCGCGATGCGGATCGTCGGCGGTAGGTTCCGGGGCACGGCGCTCGCCGGCCCGCCGGCCGGCTCGCTCGCCATCCGGCCGACCTCCGACCGGCTGCGCGAAAGCCTCTTCAACATCCTGGAGCACGGCCATGACCGGGTGCTGGACGACGCGCGGGTGATCGACCTCTTCGCCGGCACCGGCGCCCTCGGCTTCGAGGCCATGAGCCGGGGCGCGAAGACGTGCCTGTTCGTGGAGGAGGCGGCCGAGGCGCGCGGCATCATCCGGCAGAACCAGGAGGCGCTCGGGCTGATGGGGTCCACGCGCATCTTCCGGCGCGACGCCACCGGCATGGGCTCGATCGGCCCGGCGGAACCCTACACGCTCGCCTTCCTGGATCCGCCCTACGGCAAGGGCCTCGCCGAGCGCGCGCTGGCGAGCCTCGTCGCCGGCGGCTGGCTGGCGCCGGGCGCCCTCGCCGTCGTGGAGGAGAGCGCCAAGGCCGGGATCGCCTGGCCGGACCGGTTCGAGCCGGTGGACCGGCGCGAGTATGGCGAGACGCGGGTGGAGTTCGCCCGCCTCGCCGCCGGCCCGGTCTGACCCCCGCGCCGGCCTCCGACCAGGTCCGCCGCCCGCGCCGGCCTCCGACCCCGGTCAGAAGCCCGCGCCGGCCGTCGGGTCCGCCCCGCAAGATTCCCTCCGCGCCGTCCCCCATGGCGGAACGGCGCGCCGTCATGTAAATGCTCCGCCCATGTCCACCGACCCGACCCTGTCCCGGCCCGCCGGCGTGCCGGACGCGTCCTCCCCCACGGCCTGGTACGACGGCGATCAGGACCGGTCCGGCCGCGACGTGGTCCTGCGCATCGTGCGCGAGTTCATCATCCCGCGCCGTCGTCTGGTCATCCGCGCCATGCTGGCCATGGTGTTCGTGGCCGCCACCACGGGGGCGCTGCCTTTCCTCATGCAGGTGGCCGCCGACCGGGTGTTCGTCGGCAAGGAGCTCGCCGTCCTCTACGCGCTGCCGCCGATCATCATCGTGACCATGGCCCTGCGCTCGCTCGCCGAATACTTCGGCCGCATCACCGAGGCGCGCATCTCCGGCGAGATCGTCGCGGAACTGCGCCAGCGCCTGTTCCAGCGCCTCGCCGGCGCCGACCTCGGCTTCCTCCAGAGCACCCATTCGGCGAAGTTCATCAGCGTGTTCGCGTCCGACACCCTGATCGTCAACAACGCCGCGTCCCAGACCCTGACGGCCATCGCCCGCAACGCCCTCCAGTCGGTCGCGCTCATCTTCGCCATGCTGTGGCTCGACTGGGTGCTCGGCCTCCTGGTGCTCATGTCGCTGCCCTTCGCGATCTATCTGATGGGCCGCCAGCGCAAGCGTCTGCGCCGGTCGGTCCACCGGGCGCTCAGCGGCTCCGGCGACATCGCCACCCTGGTGTCGCAGATGCTCCAGGGCATCCGCGTCGTGAAGGCCTACGATCAGGAGCGCGCCGAGGCCGAGCGCGCCTCCGCGTCCATCATCCGCACGCGGAACGCCAACCTGCAGACCCAGCGCACCCGCGCGCTCACCGGCCCCTTCACCGAGGGGCTCTCGGGCATCGGCTTCGCGGCCGCCATCTTCTACGGCGGCTGGCAGGGCATCGAGGGCCGCCTCACCCTCGGCGACTTCATGGGCTTCATGGCCGCCGCCATGCTCATCTACCAGCCGCTGAAGTCGCTCGCCGGCCTGCAGAACCTCCTGTCCGAGGGCATCATCGCGGCGCGCCGGGTGTTCGCCATCCTGGACGAGACGCCGAAGGTGGTGGAGGCACCGGGCGCCCGGCCGCTGGTCCTCTCCGGCGGGGCGATCCGGTTCGAGGGCGTCACCTTCTCCTACGCGCCCGGCATCCCGGTCATCGAGGACGTCACCCTCGACATCCCCGCCGGCCGCAAGGTGGCCCTCGTCGGGCCGTCGGGCGCCGGCAAGTCCACGCTCCTCAACCTCGTCCTGCGCTTCTACGACCCGAGCGCCGGCCGGGTCCTCATCGACGGCCAGGACCTCAAGACCGCGACGCTCGCCAGCGTGCGCCGCGCCTCCGCGCTCCTCACCCAGGACCCGGTCCTCTTCGACGACACCGTGCGCGCCAACATCGCCTATGGCAGCCCGGCCGCCTCCGACGCCGACGTGGAGGCGGCCGCCCGCGGCGCGGACGCCCACGGCTTCATCACGGCCCTGCCGAAGGGCTACGGCACCCGCGTCGGCGAGGCCGGCGGCATGCTCTCCGGCGGGCAGAAGCAGCGCATCGCCTTCGCCCGCGCCATGCTGCGCGGCTCGCCCATCCTGCTCCTCGACGAGCCCACGAGCGCGCTCGACGCCAATTCCGAGGCGCGCGTCCAGGCCACCCTCGACACCCTGTTCGAGGGGCGCACCGTGCTGATGATCGCGCACCGGCTCTCCACCGTGAAGAAGGCCGACCTGATCGTCGTCATGGACAAGGGCCGCGTGGTGGAGACCGGCACCCACGACACGCTCGTGGCCGCGGGCGGCCTCTACGCCCACCTCCACCGCACCCAGCTCGCCGGCGAGGCCGCGCCGGCGGAGGCCGAGGTGGCGGCCCCGGCCGAAAGCCGGGCGGCGGCGCTGCCATGAGGGTCGGCAAGCGGCTCCTGCGCACGCCCGCCATCCAGCGGCTGCTCGGCGATCTCCTCGCCGGCTATCTCACGGTCGTGCGCCGCACGAGCCGGCTCGCCGTGGAGCCCGCCGATTTCGACGCGCGCGCCCGCGCGCTGGCGCCCTTCATCGTCGCCATGTGGCACGGCCAGCACTTCATGGTTCCCTTCGCCCGCCCGGCCGGCATGGATTTCCGGGTGATGATCTCCAGCCACGCGGACGCGGAGATCAACGCCCTCGCCGCCAAGCGCCTCGGCCTCGGCCTCATCCGGGCGTCCGGCGCCTCGTCCGCGCGCGAGATCGCCCGCAAGCGCGGCGCGGCGGGGTTCCGCGAGGCCATGGCGGCGATCGGGGAGGGCGCCTGCGTGGCGCTCACCGCCGACGTGCCCAAGGGTCCCGCCCGGGTGGCCGGGCGCGGCATCGTGCTGCTCGCCAAGCACTCCGGCCGGCCTATCGTCCCCGTCGCCTTCGCGACCAGCCGCAACGTGGACATCGACAGCTGGGACAGCGCCTCCGTGAGCCTGCCCTTCAGCAGGGCCGGCCTCGTCCTCGGCGACCCAATCCACGTGCCGGCGGACGCGGACGACGCCGCGGTCGAGGTCTACCGGGAGACGGTGCGGGAGGGCCTCGACCGGGTGACCTCGCGGGCCTACGCTCTCGCCGGGGCCAGATCGAAATTCGACCATGCGTGATGTCGGCGACCACCTGCTCGGTGCCTATGCCCGTCTGACCGGCCTTGCCCGGCCGGTCGGCCGCGCCGTGGTGGCGGCCCGCCGCCGGGCCGGCAAGGAGGACGCCACCCGCTGGCGCGAACGCCTCGGCGTCCCGGGCGCCCCCCGGCCGCCCGGTCCTGTCGTCTGGGTGCACGCGGCGAGCGTCGGCGAGACGGTGGCGGTCCTGCCTCTCGTCCGCCGCGTCGCCGAGGCGGACGTGGCCGTCCTCCTGACCACCATCACCACCACGTCCGCCGACATGGCGCGCCGGCAGCTGCCCGCGTCCGTCGTCCACCAGTACATGCCCCTCGACATGGCGCCCTATGTGGAGAGCTTCCTGGACGCCTGGACGCCCCGGCTCGCCATCTTCGTGGAAAGCGAGATCTGGCCCGTGGCCGTCCGCGCCCTGGCTCGCCGCGACATCCCGCTCGTCGTCTCCAACGGCCGCATGTCCGCCCGGTCCTTCCGCGGCTGGCGGCGCTTCCCGGCCGCCGCCTCGGCGGTGTTCGGCCGCATCCCGCTCTGTCTCGCCCAGAGCGAGGCGGATGCGGCGCGGTTCGAGACCCTCGGCGTCCGCCGGGCCGTCAGCGTCGGCAACATCAAGTTCGACGCCCCCGTGCCGGAGGCGGGGCGCACCGCCGCCGCCGCCCTTCGCCAGGCGGTCGGCGACCGGCCGGTCCTCCTCGCCGCCAGCACCCACGAAGGCGAGGACGAGGTGATCCTGGAGGCCTTCGAGCGCCTGAAGGACCGGCTGCCGGACCTTCTCCTCATCCTGGCCCCGCGCCATCCGGAACGCGGCGGCGCGGTCGCCGCCATGGCCGGCGCGCGGGGGCTTTCGGCCTGCCAGCGCGGCACCGGCGCGCTCCCGGCGCGCGGCACCGACGTCTACGTGGCCGACACGGTCGGCGAACTCGGCACGCTCTACCGGCTCGCCACGGTCGCCTTCGTGGGCGGCTCGCTGGTGCCCCACGGCGGGCACAATCCCATCGAGCCGGCCCGCCTCGGCGCCGCCATCGTCAGCGGCCCGCACGTGGCCAATTTCGAGGACATCTTCGCCGCCATGCTGAAGGAAGGCGCCGCCGCCCTCGCGGACGGCCCGGACAGCCTCGCCGCCATCGTGGAGGACCTCGTCCGCCACGACGGCCCCCGCGAGGCCCAGGTGGACGCCGCCACCGCCGTCGTCCAGCGCTACGCCGGCGCGCTCGAGCGCACCTGGACCGCCCTGGAGCCCATGCTGGCGCCGCTCGCCGCCGAGGCCCGCGCCGCCCGGTCGGAGGCCGGAGCGTGAAGGCGCCCGCCTTCTGGTGGGCCGAGAGCGGCTGGCGGGCGGTGCTCTATCCGGTGCTCCTCGCCCCCGCCGCCGCCCTCTACGGCGGCGTCACCCGCCGCCGCATGGACCGGCCCGGCGAGCGACCTCCGCTGCCCGTGCTCTGCGTCGGCAACTACGTGGTCGGCGGCGCCGGCAAGACCCCGACCGCGCTCGCGCTCGCCGACGTGGCCGCTGGAATGGGCCTGTCGGTCGCCTTCCTCACCCGCGGCTACGGCGGCCGCCTCAAGGGCCCGGTGCTGGTGGACGACGAGCGCCATCCGGCCGCGGACGTGGGCGACGAGGCGCTTCTCCTCGCCCGATCCGCGCCCACCATCGTCAGCCGCGACCGCCCGGCGGCCTATCCGCTCCTCGGCAGCCTCGGCGTCCAGCTCTGCATCATGGACGACGGCTTCCAGAACCCGTCCGTGGTGAAGAGCTTCTCGCTGGTGGTGGTGGACGGCGCCGTCGGGGTCGGCAACGGGGCCGTGCTGCCCGCCGGCCCGCTCCGGGCGCCGCTTCTCGACCAGATGCGCCGGACCGACGCCGTGCTTCTCCTCGGCGACGGGGGCCGCCGGTCGGAGCCGGTGGTGCGGGCCGCCGCCCGCGCGGCCCGGCCGGTGCTCCGGGCCAGCCTCGCGCCCGTGGAAGGCAGCGCCTTCCGGGGCACGCGCGTGCTGGCGTTCGCCGGCATCGGCCGGCCGGAGAAGTTCTTCCGCACGCTCCGCGAGGCGGGCGCGGACGTGGTCGACGCCATGCCCTTTCCCGACCATCACGACTTCACCGCCGACGACGCCCGGGCGATCCTCAGGCGCGCCGAGAGCCGCGACCTCCTCCCGGTCACCACCGAGAAGGACGCGGTCCGCCTCCGCCACGCGGCCGTGGGGCCGCGGGCCGATCTCGCCAGCCGCACCATGGTGTTCGGCGTGGCATGTCGGTTCGACGACCCGAACCGGATCCGCCAGATGCTCCGCGACATCGTGGAGGACTGGCGCCGGACCCGGTGACGCCCACCGGGTCAGGACCGGCGAGGGCAGTCGCTTGAAGCGCCATGCCATCCCTCCCATCAGGGGAGGGTCCGGCCGAAGGCCGGGGGAGGGGTTGTCTTTTTCGGTCCGACAGCGCGGCTTCCGGTTCCCGGCGAGCACCGCCGGCGCCGAAAGGGTGCAAGACAGACGACCCTTTCCGGCTCTTCGGCCCTCCACCGGCTTAGCAAGGTTCTCCGCAACGTCGGCTTCCCCGACCCCCTGAGGGAACAGGTTGCTGAACGCCGCAAAGCGATTGCCTTAGCGCCGCCCGGCCCATGCCGCTCCCGTGCGGTCGGTCAGACCTTGGTGTGCCGCCGGTAGGCTTCCAGGGCGGCTTCCGCGTCCACATAGGCTTCCTGGCGCTCCACGCTCCAGTACTTCAGGTCCTGGACGAGGATCGGCCGGCTGGTGATGGAGCAGCGCACGTAGGAGCCGGGCCGCAGGATCTTGAAGTCGCCGTCGAGATAGCGGATCTGCGCCTCGCCCCCGCCGCCGGGGAATTCCATCCGGTTCATGATGTTCAGTCTACTCCAGGTCGGCCGTCCCTGCCGGCCGCCCCTTGTCGGGGTCGTGCGGATCACGGCCGGGCGGAGGGCTCTGCCCCGGCTCGACGGCCACGCGTTTGGTGGCGCAAACATCGGTCTTTCGCCCGCGGGATGCAAGACCGTCCACGGCCGCCCCCGCCGCCCTCTCACGGCAGGGCCATCAGGCCCTCCCGGAAGCCGTTCAACGAGATCGGGATGCCGATGCCCGGCGAATCCACGGACCTGTGGAGGACGAAGAAGGCGAAGGACGCCGCCTCCAGCTTGGCCTGCAGCCGGCCGGTCAGCACTTCCTCGGTCATGCAGCCCGAGGTGAGACAGCGCAGGAACGGCGCCGTCCCGATATATTCCGTCACCGATGTCAGGGTCACGGTGTCGAGGCTCCCCCGGTAGCCCTCCAGCCGCACCGTGCCGTCCTTCGTCGAGGCCACCGGGACCGGGCCGGGCGGCTCGCCGCCGCCCCGCACCGTCACCGTGTCGCAGGGCTTCACGTCCGACACGGCCCGGATCCGGTCCGGCAGCGCGGCCGTGATGACGCCGCCCGCGCCCACGCGCGCGACCACCGGCGGCGAGATCGGCAGCCGGACGAACAGCCCTAGCCCGCCGCGCGGCCGCCGGACGCCGCAGGCCTCGTCCGACACCTCCGAGCCCAGGAGCACGCCGAGCGGCGCCATCACGCGCAGCATGGTCGCGCCGTCGGCGCTCTTCAGGGCGATCACGAACA
Source organism: Chthonobacter rhizosphaerae (assembly GCF_013839525.1). GTDB lineage: Bacteria > Pseudomonadota > Alphaproteobacteria > Rhizobiales > Pleomorphomonadaceae > Chthonobacter > Chthonobacter rhizosphaerae. Next base: position 260,996 of record NZ_JACDIS010000003.1, on the reverse strand, counting down.
GGCCGACGTCCGGATCCATCTCCGACGTGACCCTCTGGACGAGGGCGCATCTCATGTCCAGCGGGTGCGCGCCCGGCTCGCAGCGCACCTCCCAGGCCCCGTGGGTCGCCAGAAGGGTCCCGATCCCCGGGCCGTCGATCGTCGACTGGTTCGTCGCGCCCGCCCGGGCCGCGCCGATACCGGACCCGGTCGCGATCAGGCAGGCCAGGAGAAGGCAGGCGACGAGGAGGCGGACCAGCAGGGGGCGCACCGGCGGGAGGCGGGCGGGGAAGGCGCGAGGTCCGGGGCCGGCCAGCATCGGGGAGCATTCCGGACGAAGGGCGCGGCCCCGCCCGTGGTCCGTCGTCCTCGGACACGTGCGGCCGGTCGCCGCCGCGCGCCCGACCGGCGCGCGGATCCGGCGACCCGTCACACTCTATCCGATTCGCCGTTGATGAAAATGACGATGGTCGCGCCCGGCCCGTCAGGTCTCGGTGCCGCCCACCGTCATCGCGTCGATCCGGAGCGACGGCTGGCCGACGCCGACCGGCACGCCCTGGCCGTTCTTGCCGCAGGTGCCGATGCCCCGGTCGAGCGCCATGTCGTCGCCCACCATGCTCACGCGGTGCATGGCGTCCGGCCCGTTGCCGATCAGCATGGCGCCCTTCAGCGGCTCCTCGATCCGGCCGTTCCGCACCCGGTAGGCTTCCGTGCAGTCGAACACGAACTTGCCGGAGACGATGTCCACCTGGCCGCCGGAGAAGGACTTGGAGAAGATGCCGTCCTTCACGCTCGCCAGGATCTCGTCCGGCGCGTGCTGGCCGCCCAGCATGTAGGTGTTGGTCATGCGCGGCATGGGCACGTGGGCGTAGGACTGCCGCCGGCCGTTGCCGGTCGCCGGCACGCCCATCAGGCGGGCGTTCTGCCGATCCTGCATGTAGCCGACGAGCCGGCCGTCCTCGATCAGCGTCGTGCACTGGGACGGCGTGCCCTCGTCGTCCACCGAGATCGACCCGCGCGCGTCCGGCACGGTGCCGTCGTCCACGATGGTGACGCCCTTGGCGGCCACCATCTGGCCGAGGAGGCCGGAGAAGGCGGATGTCTTCTTGCGGTTGAAATCGCCCTCCAGGCCGTGGCCGACCGCCTCGTGGAGCAGGATGCCGGGCCAGCCGGGGCCGAGCACCACGTCGAAGGTGCCCGCCGGGGCCGGCCGCGCCTCCAGGTTCACGAGCGCCATCCGCAGCGCCTCGTCCACCGTCGCCTGCCAGCGCTCGGGCGTGATGAAGGCGTCGTAGCCGGTCCGCCCGCCCTCGCCGAACGAGCCGCTCTCCTGCCGGTCGCCGTCGCCGACCACCACCGACACGTTGATCCGCACCAGCGGCCGGATGTCCTTCACCCGGGTGCCGTCCGCCCGCAGGATCTCGACGATCTTGTACGACCCCGCCACCGAGGCGGTCACCTGGCGCACGCGCGGGTCCCGGGCGCGCGCATAGGCGTCGATCGCCGAGAGAAGATCCACCTTGGCGGAGAAGACCGGCGCCACCAGCGGGTTGTCGTCGCCGTAGAGGCGGCGGTTGGTCGGCCGCGGCGGCTCGGCCGCCGTCCCGGAATAGCCGGACGAGACCGCCCTGACGGCCGAGGCTGCGCGCAGGAGCGCGGTCTCGGAGATGTCGTCCGCGTGGGCGTAGCCCACCGCCTCGCCGGCCACGGAGCGCAGCCCGAACCCTTGCGACACCTCGTAGGTGGCCGTCTTCAGGCGTCCGTTGTCGAAGGCCAGGACCTCGCTCTGGGTCCGTTCCAGGTAGAGTTCGCCGTCGTCGGCGTCCGCGACCGCGTCGGCCACGATGTGACGGGCGCGCTCCGGGTCGAGACCTGTGAGGGCGAAGAGATCGGTGCTGTCGGCGGTCATGATGGTCCTGAAGCCTTCCCGCGGGTGGTTGGCGGCACTCGCCCCAACATAGGGTCTCGCCCGCCGCTTTGCACCCTTGCGCCGCTTTGCACCCTTGCGCCGCTTTGCACCAAGGCGCCGCTCGGTCGGCGCCCGCGCCGCCAGCACGCGGCGCGTGCGCCGCCGGCTCCCCGCGTCAGTAGAGCGTCGCCCTGTAGCGCTCCAGCATCTCCGCCTGGGTCTCCGCGTGGCTCAGCTGCAGCTGGTCGCGCAGCATCTCGCCCATGGAGGGCAGCGCCGCCCGGTCCACCTGGGCGGCCGGATCCCACAGGCGCGAGCGCATGAAGGCCTTGGCGCAGTGGAGATAGGCCTCCAGAACCTGCACCCTCAGCACGGTCCGCGGCGCCCGCCCGTCCACCTCGAACCGGGCGAGGAGGTCGGCGTCCGTGCGGATCTCCGCCGTGCCGTTGACGCGCAGGGTCTCGTCCACCCCCGGGATGACGAACAGGAGCCCGACCCCCGGCCGGTCCACGATGTTCATCAGGCTGTCGAGCCGGTTGTTGCCCGGCCGGTCGGGCAGCAGCAGCGTCCGGTCGTCGGCCACCGCCACGAAGCCCGGGGCGTCCCCGCGCGGTGTCACGTCGCAGAGCCCGTCGGCGCCGCTGGTGGCCAGAAGCACGAAGGGCGACAGCGACACGAACCGCCGGCAGTGGGCGTCGAGCGCGGGCAGCTGCTTCATCGCCGACCGCGCGCCGGCCGGGCCGTAGAGCGCCCGCAGGGCGTCCCTCGTTTCGATCTTCATGGGGTGGCTCCGGAGGAGAGGCGCGGACGGGGCCGAAAAGGCCGGATCGGGGGAGGCCGGATCAGGGGAGGGCGTCGAAGCCCGGCTTGAAGCCCGCGAGCGAGATCGGGATGCCGATGCCTTCCTCGGGCGTCTGGAAGATGATGAAGGTGGCGGTCTTGCCGGTCTCCAGCTGCCGGATCAGGTCCGGCTCCAGGATCACCTCGGCGAAGCAGCCGTTGGCGAGGCAACGCACGAAGCCCGCCCGGCCGATGTCCTTGTCGTCGATCCGCAGGCCGAGGCCGGAGGGGATCAGCACGCCGAGCGGCGCCAGCACCCTCAGGATGCGCGCCTGCTTGTCGGCGGTCTTGAGCACGATCACCGACAGGCCCACATTGTCCCTGTCCTCGGCCGTCACGTTCTGGATCAGCGCGCACTGCTCCTCCCGCGCGCCGGGAGGCTGGTCGCAGCGGATCTGCCAGTCGCCGTGGGACGACTTCACCACGCCCTGCGCGAGGGCACGATTCGGAGACGCCGCCGCCGCGGCTGCGAGAAGGCCGGCGAGCGCGGCGGTGAGGACCAGTCTCGTATTCTTCATTAGTATCAGGACCCGCCAGGGGATTGAGCAGCGATCACGGTCGGCTTCATCCATAGTCGCCATTCCGCGCCGCGTCATGAACCTCGCGAATCGCGCGATTCTGCGGCGGGATGCTGATCACACTATATGGAAACGCGGTCACGCGCGAAGGGATCGCGGCGGAAGTCGCCGCCGGAACGCGCAACTTTGCCGCATCGTGCGGCACCTGGGGGCATTGCGGCCGGGCGCGCCATATGGTTTTTCTCGATCAGTTTGATCCAGGTCAATATCGTGGCTCGACAAGCCGTTTCGAGCCCATGTATGCCGACCGCCAGCGATCGGGCGCGGAGCCGAGGGAGGGTCCGCCGCCACGATCCGGTCAGCCTGGAGCGGCCCGAATTCCGCCGACGCGGCACCGGGTCAACGGATAGGATCGATGGTCGTTCGCCGCGACGGTCCGCCCGGCTTGCCGCCGAGTGCGATCGTCCAGCGTCGTGAGGGAGCCAAACGTGACGAAATCGATGAAGCGCCTGCTGGCCTTGGCCACCACTTTCGGCGCGCTGGGACATGGCGCGGCTCAGGCGGCGCAGCCCGTGGACTGGGGTTTGTATCTGCAGCCGGCCGCGAGTCCGGTCATGGCCGACGTGCACAGCTTCGGCAGCTTCACCTTCTGGATCATCGTGCCGGTCACCCTCCTGGTGCTGGCGCTCCTGGTCATCGTGATCGTGAAGTTCAACGCCAAGGCCAACCCGGTGCCGTCCCGCACGTCGCACAACACCTTGATCGAGGTGATCTGGACGGTGGCGCCGGTGCTGATCCTGCTCATGCTGGCGGTGCCGTCCTTCCGCCTGCTCTACGAGCAGCAGACCATCCCGAACGCTGACGTGACCGTGAAGATCACCGGCAACAAGTGGTACTGGTCCTACGAGTACCCGGACGCCGAGGCGGTGAGCTTCGACAGCACCCTGATCGAGGAAGACCAGATCACCGACCCGGTGAAGCAGCCGCGCCTCCTGGCGGTGGACTATCCGATGGTGGTTCCGGTCGGGAAGGTCGTCCGCATCCAGGTCACCGCCGCCGACGTGCTGCACTCCTTCGCCATGCCGGCGATGGGCGTGAAGATCGACGCCATTCCGGGCCGCCTGAACGAGGCCTGGTTCCGCGCGGACCAGCCGGGCGTCTACTACGGCCAGTGCTCGGAGCTCTGCGGCCTGCGGCACGCCTACATGCCGATCCAGCTCAACGTCGTGAGCGACGAGCAGTACGCCCAGTGGCTCGCCGCGGCGGCCGAGGACATGGACGCCGCCACCCAGCTGCTGGCGTCCTTTGAGACCGACACGACCAAGGTCGCGGCGCGCTGAGGCGCGCCCGCCATCCCCCGACGTCACATCGCGTCCGAACGGCGACGGCTATGGTGCCGCGCCGTCCCAGTCTGAATGGAGAAGCGCCACAATGGCCACCTCTGCCTATGGGGCCCACGGATCCCATGACCACCCGACGGGGTGGACACGGTGGGTCTATTCGACCAACCACAAGGATATCGGCATCCTCTACCTGATCTTCGCGGTCATCGCGGGCATCATCGGTGGAGCGCTCTCGGTCGGCATGCGCATGGAGCTCCAGGAGCCCGGCATGCAGATCTTCGGCGACCCGAACGTCTACAACATGTTCACGACGGCCCACGGCCTGATCATGATCTTCTTCATGGTCATGCCGGCGCTGATCGGCGGCTTCGCCAACTTCTTCGTGCCGATCATGATCGGCGCGCCGGACATGGCGTTCCCGCGCATGAACAACATCTCGTTCTGGCTGCTGCCGCCGTCCTTCCTCCTCCTGATCATGTCCATGTTCGTGGAAGGCGCGGACGGCTCTCCGGGCGTCACCGGCGGCTGGACCATCTACCCGCCGTACTCCACCAGCGGCACCCCCGGCCCGGCGATGGATTTCGCGATCCTGTCGCTGCACGTCTCGGGCGCCTCGTCGATCCTCGGCGCGATCAACTTCATCACCACCATCTTCAACATGCGCGCCCCGGGCATGACGCTGCACAAGATGCCGCTGTTCGCCTGGTCGGTGCTCGTGACCGCCTTCCTGCTGCTGCTGTCGCTCCCGGTTCTCGCCGGCGGCATCACCATGCTGCTGACGGACCGCAACTTCGGCACGACCTTCTTCGCGCCGGAGGGCGGTGGTGACCCGATCCTCTACCAGCACCTGTTCTGGTTCTTCGGTCACCCGGAAGTGTACATCCTGATTCTGCCGGGCTTCGGCATCATCAGCCACATCGTGGCCACCTTCTCCAAGAAGCCGGTGTTCGGCTATCTCGGCATGGCCTACGCCATGGTGGCCATCGGCGCCGTCGGCTTCGTCGTGTGGGCCCACCACATGTACACGGTCGGTCTCGACGTCGACACCCAGGCCTACTTCGTCGCCGCCACCATGGTGATCGCGGTGCCGACGGGCGTGAAGATCTTCTCGTGGATCGCCACCATGTGGGGCGGCTCCATCGAGTTCCGGCCCCCGATGATCTGGGCGATCGGCTTCATCTTCCTGTTCACGGTCGGCGGCGTCACGGGCGTGCAGCTCGCCAACGCCGGCTTCGACCGGGTGCTGCACGACACCTACTACGTGGTGGCGCACTTCCACTACGTGCTGTCGCTGGGCGCCGTGTTCGCCATCTTCGCGGGCTGGTACTACTGGTTCCCGAAGATGTTCGGCTACATGTACAGCGAGCGGCTGGCCAACGCCCACTTCTGGATGATGTTCATCGGCGTGAACCTCATCTTCTTCCCGCAGCACTTCCTCGGGCTGCAGGGCATGCCGCGCCGCTACGCCGACTATCCGGACGCCTACGCGGGCTGGAACCTCGTGTCCTCGATCGGCTCCTACATCTCGGGCCTGTCGGTGATCCTGTTCCTCTACCTGGTGTTCGAGGCCTTCCAGAAGAAGCGCATCGCGGGCGACAACCCGTGGGGCGCCGGTGCGACGACCCTGGAGTGGACCCTGTCCTCCCCGCCGCCGTTCCACCAGTTCGAGAAGCTGCCCGTCATCAAGGGCGACGCTCACTGAGACGAGCACGGGACGGGGGACGCTCGGCGTCCCCCGTCCTGACGAAACCGGGCCGGGCGCCGTCCTTCGGGCGGCCGGCCGGGCCGAGCCGGCCGATCGGGCCGGCCTCCGACGACGGTACCTGACCTGACAGTCCCTTCTGGGGCGGCCGAACCGCCCGCCGGGACGTCCGCGAGCTAGAGGCGAGCAGATGGCTTTGGTTGACGATCGATCGATGACGACGGGCCGGGTCGAATGGACCGGCGGTTCCGCGTCGGTCGGCGACTACTTCGAACTTCTGAAGCCGCGGGTGATGTCGCTCGTCATCTTCACGGCGCTCACCGGCATGGTGCTGGCGCCCGGCGGCGTCCATCCGCTGATCGGCTTCGTGGGTCTCCTCGCCATCGCGGTCGGTGCCGGGGCGTCCGGCGCCCTCAACATGTGGTACGACGCCGACATCGACCGGGTCATGAGCCGAACCGCCCGCAGGCCCGTGCCGGACGGCCGGATCTCGGCCTCCGCGGCGCTGCAGTTCGGCGTGGTCCTGTCGGTCCTGTCCGTCATGGTGCTGGGCGTGGCGGTGAACTGGGTGGCCGGTTCGCTCCTCGCCTTCACGATCTTCTTCTACGTCGTCGTCTACACCATGGGCCTGAAGCGGCGCACGCCGCAGAACATCGTGATCGGCGGCGCCGCGGGCGCCTTCCCGCCCATGATCGGTTGGGCCGCGGTCACCGGCGCCGTGTCGGTGGAGAGCATCGTCCTCTTCCTCATCATCTTCATGTGGACGCCGCCGCACTTCTGGGCGCTGGCGCTCGTCAAGTCCGACGACTACGCCCGCGCGGGCGTGCCCATGATGCCAGTCGTGGCCGGGCCGGGGTCCACCCGCCGCCAGATCGTCCTCTACTCGGTGCTCCTCGCGCCCATCGGCGTGCTGCCCACCCTGCTCGGCTTCGCGGGTCTCGCCTACGGCGCCGTCGCGGCCGTGCTCGGCGTGGTCTTCCTCGCCCTCGCCGTCCAGGTGGCGCGCATCACCGAGGGGCCGGCGGCCCGGACCGCCGCCATGCGGCTCTTCTTCTTCTCGATCCTCTATCTCTTCGCGCTCTTCGCCGTGCTCCTCGTGGAACATCTCGCCGTGCTCCACCTGGCGGGAGCGTGACCCATGGACGACCGCGACCTGATCGAACTCACGCCGGAACAGAAGCGCAAGCGCCGGACGCGGTCGATCGCGATCGCGCTCTTCCTCGTCGGCCTCGTCGTGCTCTTCTATCTGGTGACCATCGTGAAGCTGGGTGGCAATATCGCCAGCCGGGCGATCTGACGGAGACCTCGGATGACCGCTCCTGACAGCCATGATCCGACCGGCCGGCGCAACCGGACCGTCGCCATCGCCTGCGCGAGCTTCGCCTGCTTCATGGTAGGCGCCGCCTACGCGTCGGCGCCTCTCTACGATCTCTTCTGCCGCGTCACCGGCTACGGCGGCACGCCGCAGATCGTATCCGGCGCCGACGGGGTCCAGGTCCTCGATCGCGACATCACCGTCCGGTTCGACGCCAACGTCGCTCCCGGCCTCAAGTGGTCGTTCACGCCCGACCAGCGCGCCGTCACGCTGAAGATCGGCGAGATGCGCACGATCAACTACCGGGCCAAGAACATCTCCGACGAGCCGTCCGTCGGTACCGCCACCTTCAACGTGACGCCGGACGCCTCGGGCGCCTACTTCTCCAAGATCGCCTGCTTCTGCTTCACCGAGCAGCGGTTGGAGCCGGGCGAGGAGATCGAGATGGGCGTCACTTTCTACGTCGACCCGGCGATCGTCGACGACGCCGACACCGCGTCGGTGAAGACGATCACCCTGTCCTACACCTTCTTCCCCGCGAAGGCGGCGGAGAAGCCCGTTGCCGGGATCGCGGTCCCGGCCGACAACAAGCGTCTTTGACCACCGTCAAGAGGACCGACCTGCCGAGCCGCCGACCCTGACATCCGCGGCCCGGGCACCGGGAGAGGAAAATGGCTGGAAGCAACAACCACGACTATCACCTTGTAGACCCCAGCCCGTGGCCGTTCATCGCCTCGGTGGGTGCCTTCCTCATGGCGGTCGGCAGCATCGCCCTGATGCGCTGGAACTCGGGCGGCGAACTGATGTTCGCCGGCGCGAACATCGCCCAGCCGTGGCTGTTCCTGGTCGGTCTGGCGATCGTCCTCTACACCATGTTCGGCTGGTGGCGCGACACCGTGAAGGAGAGCCACGCCGGCTACCACACCCGCGTGGTCAGCCTGCACCTGCGCTACGGCATGATCCTGTTCATCGCCTCCGAGGTGATGTTCTTCGTGGCGTGGTTCTGGGCCTATTTCGACGCCAGCCTGTTCCCGGCCGAGCCGCACCAGGTCCTGCGCCTGGAGCACACCGGCGGCACCTGGCCTCCGCAGGGCGTCGAGGTGTTCGACCCGTGGCACCTGCCGCTGTTCAACACCCTGATCCTGCTCCTGTCCGGCACCACGGTCACCTGGGCGCACCACGCGCTCCTGCACAACGACCGCCGTGGCCTGATCTGGGGCCTCGCCGCCACCGTAGCGCTCGGCGTCCTGTTCTCCTACGTTCAGATGATCGAGTACAGCCACGCCGCCTTCGGCTTCTCGGGCAACATCTACGGCGCCACCTTCTTCATGGCGACCGGCTTCCACGGCTTCCACGTGGTGGTCGGCACGATCTTCCTGATCGTCTGCCTGATCCGCGCCATGAAGGGCCACTTCACGCCGCAGAAGCACTTCGGCTTCGAAGCCGCCGCCTGGTACTGGCACTTCGTCGACGTGGTCTGGCTCTTCCTGTTCGCCGCCATCTACGTGTGGGGCTCCTGGGGCGCCACCTTCCACGAGTGATCGTTCATGAGATCGGTGCGCCCGTGATCGGCGCGCCGGCATGACCTCGAGCGGCGCGGAGGGCCTCCCTCCGCGCCGTCCGCGTTTCAGCCCACCCGCCCGCGTGCGCCCGCCCGCGCGCCGACAACCGGAGGCAAGCCGATGTCCGAGACCGTCCCTTTTCCGGCCGTGTCGCCCGTCTCCGCCGGTCTCGGCGGTCGCTGCCCCCGCTGCGGCAAGGGCCCGCTCTTCTCCGGCTTCCTCGACACAGCCCCGTCCTGCACCGCCTGCGGCCTCGACTACGGCTTCATCGACGCCGGCGACGGTCCGGCGGTCTTCGTCATCCTCATCGCCGGCTTCGTCATCGTGGCCCTGGCGCTCTATGTGGAGGTCACCTGGCAGCCGGCGCTCTGGATCCACGCGCTGCTCTGGCTGCCCTTGACGCTCGTCCTCTGCATCGGCGGCCTCAGGCCCCTGAAGGGGCTGATGGTGGCGCTCCAGTACCGCAACAGGGCCGCCGAAAGCCGCCATGGCGGCTCCGGGGAGGCCGGCGCATGAGCACCCATCCGCACGCCCCCGGCGCCGCCGCCCCGCGCCGCAGCCTCGTCTGGCTCACCGTCGCCACCGCCGCCGCCCTCGCCGTACTGATCGCCCTCGGCACCTGGCAAGTGGAGCGCCTCCACTGGAAACAGGCGCTGATCGCCCGCGTGGAGGAGCGCCTCGCCTCGCCCCCGCAGCCGCTGCCGGCCCCCGAAACCTGGGCCGACCTGACGGCGGAGGAGGTCGAGTACCGCCCCGTGTCCTTCACCGGCCGCTACGACCACAGCCGCGAGATCCACGTCTTCATCGCCCTCACCCAGCCGAAAGGGCCTCTTCGCGGCCAGGGCTATTTCGTGATGACGCCCGCCATGCTGGCCGATGGTCGCTGGGTGTTCGTCAACAGGGGATTCGTGCCGCTCGACCGCAAGGACGCCAGCACCCGGCCGGAGAGCCAGATCCCCGGCGATGTGACCATCGCCGGCCTGATGCGGCCCGCCGAGGAGCCCTCCTGGCTGAGCCCGAAGCCGGACGTGAGCCGCAATGTCTGGTTCGTGCGCGATCCCGCCCGCATGGCCGTCGCGGCGGGCCTCGATCCGGCGCGCGTCGCCCCGTTCACGGTCGACGCCTTCGCGGCGGACCTGCCGGGCGGGCTGCCCCAGGGCGGGGAGACGGTGATCACCTTCTCCAACAACCACCTGCAGTACGTGGTCACCTGGTACGGCCTCGCCGCCGCCCTCGCCGTCGTCTACGTGGCGCTCGCCCGCAAGCTGCTGCGGCGGGGCTGAGGGCGCGCGGCTCGGGACCGATCCCGACGCGACAGGTGATCCCAAGCCACCCCGCGCCCCGGTCCGTCATGGTCCGCGAAGGCAGACCACCTCCGTATTGGTCTGCGAAGGCAGACCACCTCCGTCATGGTCTGCGAAGGCAGACCACCCACGCATCTCTCCAGGCACCCGCTCGAATGTGTCGTCAGTCAACCTGCGCCGACACGCCCGTCCCAGACCGGCCGCGGCCCGCGGTGATCACCCGACGCCCAACTCGACGCCCAACCCACGCGCGTCCTCACGCCCGCGCCTTCTGGGCCTTCTCCATCATCTTCTTCACGTCGTCGGCGGTCATCGCCTGGCCGTAGAGATAGCCCTGCGCGTAGTCCGCCCCGAAGCCCGCCAGTTCGGCCGCTTCCGCGTCCGTCTCCGCGCCCTCGGCCACCACGTCCATCCCCAGGTCATGGGCGAGCGTGATGATGGATTTCAGGATCACCAGCCGGTTGCGGCCGTTCCCTTTCAGGAAGCTCTGGTCGATCTTCAGGGTGTCCACCGGCAGGCGCTGCAGATAGGCGAGGGACGAGAAGCCCGTGCCGAAGTCGTCGAGCGCCAGCCCGGCGCCCAGTTCCTTCAGCCGGGCCAGCACCTGGGTGGCGAACTCGGGGTTCTCCATCACCAGGCTTTCGGTCAGCTCCAGCTTCAGCGCCCCCTTGGGCAGCGATGCGCGGGCCAGCACCGCCTTCACGTCGTTGATCAGGTCGTGCCGCAGCAGCTGCCGGCTCGACACGTTCACGCTCATGAACAGCTTGTCGCCGCCCGGCAGCGACTGGTGCCACGCGTCCAGCTGCTTGGCCGCCCGCTCCAGCACGAACAGGCCGAGCTGCACGATCAGGCCGCTGCGCTCGGCCGCCGGAATGAAGTCCGTGGGCGGAATCCGGCCGCGCTTGGGGTGATCCCAGCGCAGCAGCGCCTCGAAGCCCGCCACCGAGCGGTCCTCGATCCGGACGATCGGCTGGTAGTAGACCTTCATCTCGTCGCGTTCCAGCGCCTTGCGCAGGTCCGCCTCCAGCGTCAGGGCGTCGCCCGCCGCGATGCGGAGCGACGGCCGGAACGTCTCGATCCGGTCGCCGCCAAGCCGCTTGGCGAAGGCCACCGCCACCTCGGCGTTCTTCACGATGTCGTCCGGCTCCCGCTGCTCGCGGTCGTACATGGCGATGCCGATGGAGGCGGTGAGGAAGATCTCCCGTTCGCCGAAGGCGATCGCGGCCCGGATCGCCCGGCGCACAGCGTCCGCGAAGGCCGCCACCCGTTCCGGCGTCTGTTCCGAAACGAGGATGATGGCGAAGTGGTCGCCCTCCAGCCGGGCCAGGCTGTCGAGCGGCTTCAGGAGGCGCCCCAGCCGGCGCGCGACCGTGAGGAGGATGCTGTCGCCCACCGAAAGGCCCAGCGACTCGTTCACCTGCCGGAACCGGTCGATGTCGATCAGGAACACCGCCGGCCGGGCCGCCGCGTCCGCCTGCGCGCGCGTCATGGCGGCGGACAGACGGTCGAGGAAGAGCTCCCGGTTCGGTAGGCCGGTCAGGTTGTCGTGCACGGCGTCGTGCAGCAGCCGCTCCTGCGCCGTCTTGGCGTCGGTTACATCGAGGAGGGTGCCGACGCAGCGGATCACCTCGCCGTCGTTGCCGAGGATCGGGCGGGCGCGCAGGCGGAACCACTGGTAGTGGCCGTCCTTGGCGCGCAGCCGGAAGGTCTGCGCCAGCCGCCCGCGCCGCACCTCCACCACCGCGTCCAGCGTCGCCTTGAACCGGTCCCGGTCCTGCGGGTGCAGCACTTCCAGCCAGTCGCGGGCGGGGCCTTCCAGGGCGCCGCGCTTGAAGCCCAGGCTCTCCTCCGCCTCCGCCGAGGTGTAGATCCGGTCGCGGGTCACGTCCCAGTCCCAGATGATGTCGCCGGCGCCGGTCAGCGCCAGCGCCCGGCGCTCCGCGTCGTTGATCAGCCCGTCGGCGATCGAGCCGCCCGCGAAGGCGTGCTGCATCACCGTGAAGCCGAGGAGGAGCACCAGGAGCACCAGCCCGCCCGCGAGCGCCGGCTGCACCAGGTCGTTGACAAGCTCGCCCGAGAGGGTGAGCCCCGTCCCGGCGAGCCAGGCGATGAACAGCAGCCACGTGGGGATCAGCATGATGGCGCGGTCGTAGCCGCGCAGCGACATGGCGATGATCAGGACGAAGCCCAGCACGCCGAGGCCCGCCAGAACCATGCGGGCGATGCCGGCGGCGATCGACGGGTCGTAGACCGCCACGCCGAACAGGGCCGACAGCGCGAGCAGCGTCATCAGCACCACGTGGCTGTAGCGCACATGCCAGCGGTTGAGGTTCAGATAGGCGTAGAGGAAGATCACGAGCGTGACCGCGATCATCACCTCCGACCCGGCGCGATAGAGCTGGTCGGCCCCGGCCTCCACATGGAACACCTTGTTCCAGAAGCCGAAGTCGATGCACAGATATGCCAGCACCGCCCAGGCCAGCGCCGCGGTCGCCGGGAACATCATCGATCCCTTGACGACGAACAGGATGGTCAGGAACAGCGCCAGCAGGCCCGCGATGCCGAGCACGATGCCCCGGTAGAGCGTGTAGGCGTTGACGCTGTCCTTGTAGGCGTTCGGCTGCCAGAGCGTCACCTGCGGCAGGTCGCGCGTCCGCAGCTCCGCCACGAAGGTCACCACCGATCCGGGGTCCAGCGTCACCAGGAACACGTCCGCGTCCTGGCTGGGCTGCCGCTCCGGGGCGAAGCCCTGGCTCGGCGTGATGGCGGCGATGCGCGAAGCGCCGAGGTCCGGCCACAGCAGGCCCGATCCGGCCAGCCGGAAGTGCGGCGCCACGATCAGCCGGTCGAGCTGCTGGTCCGTGTTGTTGGCGAGGTGGAACACCACCCAGGTGGGATTGGCCTCCGTGCCGCGCGAGCGCACCTCGATGCGCCGGACGATGCCGTCCGGGCCGGGAGCCGTGGACACCTGGATCGTCTCGGTCGACTCGCGCCGGTATTCGATGGCGTTGGAGAGGTCGAGGGCGAGCGTCTCCACCGGCACCGAGACCGGCTCCAGCGCGTGGGCGGGCGCGATGCCCGCCGCCGCGAGGACGAGGGCGCACACCACCATCAGTCGGCGGACGATAGCCAAGGAATCACAACTCCGTCTCAAGACGCGCGACTGGCCGCCGCTTCGGCGTTGGCACGATAGTTAATCCGCAGGCGGCGATCAAACCTCGGCCCGAAGAGACCGGTGGAGAGCCGGCCGGTTCAGGCCGGTATGGGTCGGGCCGAGGCCACGTCCGCGGTCGCGCGACGGTAGGCCGGCCTCGGGTCGTCGGAAAGCAGCGCGAACAGGATGTGGTCCTGCCAGCGACCGTCGATCAGCAGATAGCTGCGCGCGAAACCTTCGCGCCGAAATCCGGCGGCTTCAAGGAGATGGATGGAGCGGACGTTGTGCGGGATGGAGGCGGCCTCCAGCCGGTGCAGCTTCAGGTCGTCGAACACGTGGGCGATCACCGCCTGCACCGCCTCGGCCATGTAGCCCCGGCCGGCGTGGCGCTCGCCCATCCAGTAGCCGAGCGAGCACGACTGGATCACGCCGCGCCGCACGTTGGAGAGCGTGATGCCGCCGAGGAGCGGATGGTCGCCGGTGGCGCCGAACAGGAAGAAGGCGTAGCCGAGGTCCTCCCGTGCCGCCCGCTGGTAGAGCTTCACCCGGCGCTTGAAGGCGGACCGGGTGAGATCGTCGGCGGGCCAGATGGGTTCCCACGGTTGCAGGAACAGGCGGCTCTCCTCGCGAAGCGTCGCCCAGGCGGCGTGATCGGCAAGCACGGGCGGACGAAGAAGGACGCGGTCGCTCCGAAGAACCGGTCCTGCCTCGCCGACGACGTGCAGGAGACTCATGCGGCGCTCGCCGGTCTGGTGCCGAACCGGGCCGCGATGGCGGACAGGGACGGCACCCCCGACACCGGGCCGATGGCCGCCAGCGTCGGCGACCCGGTGCCCACCGTGCGGGCCAGGAAGTCGCCCACCATGGCGGGCGTCACGGCGTTGATCTTGGCCACCAGTTCGTCCAGCGGCATCGGCCGGCCGTGGACCATCATCTGCCGGGCCAGCTGGCCGGCTCGGGCGGCCGGGCTCTCCAGCGTCATCAGCAGGCCGGCCCGCAGCTGGGCCTTGGCGCGCGACACCTCCGCCTCGGTGATGCCGCCGATCGCCTTGCCCACCTCGTCGAGGGTGGTCTCCACCAGGTCGTGGGCGTCGGTTTCGCCGGTGGCGGCGGAGATGCCGAACACGCCGCTGTCCCGGAAGCCCCAGTGGAAGGCGTAGATCGAATAGCAGAGGCCGCGCTTCTCGCGCACCTCCTGGAAGAGCCGCGACGACATCCCGCCGCCGAGCACGGAGGCGGCGATCTGGGCCGTGGTGTAGTCGTCCGTGTAGTAGGACGAGCCCGGGAAGCCGAGCACGAGCTGGGCCTCCATCAGGTCGCGCTCCTCGCGCCGCTCGCCGCCGAGATAGCTGGCGGGCGCCTCGGCCGCGCCGGTGGTGGGCGCGAAGCCCGCGAACCGCTCGGTGGCGAGCTCCACCAGCGCGTCGTGGTCCAGCTTGCCGGCGGCGGCGATCACCGTGTTGCCGCCGGTATAGTGCTTGGCGAGATAGCCGCGCAGGTCGCCGTCGGAAAAGCTCGACACCGTCTCCACCGAACCGAGGATCGGCCGGCCGATCGGCTGGCCCGGGAAGGCCGCCTCCTGGAAGTGGTCGAACACCAGGTCCTCGGGCGTGTCCAGCGCCGCGCCGATCTCCTGGCTGATCACGTGCTTCTCGCGCGTCAGCTCCTCCGCGTCGAACAGGGAGTCCTGCAGGATGTCCGCCAGGATGTCGAGCGCCAGCGGCACGTCCCCGGCCAGCACCCGGGCGTAGTAGCTGGTGTTCTCGATCGACGTGGCGGCGTTCACCTCGCCGCCCACATTCTCGATCTCCTCGGCGATCTCAACGGCCGTCCGGGTCGACGTGCCCTTGAAGGCCATGTGTTCCAGAAGGTGCGAGATGCCGTTCTCGGACGCCTCTTCGGACCGGGACCCCGCCCCCACCCAGACGCCGAGCGCCGTGGAGGCCAGATGAGGCATGTCGTGGGTGACGACCTTGATCCCGTTCGGAAGCTCCGTAACCTCGACCGCCATACGCCTTCACGCCTCCGCGTTCACCGCTCTCGCCCGATCGAGCACGAAGGCCTCCACCGCCTCCAGGCTGTTCGAGACCACGCTCTGCCGCTCCGGGCGGCCCATCAGATCGCCCAGCCAGGCCGGCAGGGCGGGGAAGATGTCGCTCGCCGCCACCACCGCGTCCGGGAACTTGGCCGGGTGGGCCGTGGCGAGCGTCACCATGGGCACGCCCGCCGTCATCAGCCCCTCCGCCACCGCGACGCCCGTCGCCGTGTGCGGGTCGAGCAGGATGCCGGCCTCCTTCTTGAACCGCCGGATCACCGCCGCCGTCGTCGCCTCGTCGGCCCGGTCCGCCGCGAACTCGGCCCGGATGGCCTTGAGCGCCGGCTCCGGCACCCCGAACGCGCCGGACTGCTGCAGCTGGTCCATCATGCGCTTCACGGTGTGGCCGTCGCGCCCGGTCGCCTCGAACAGCAGGCGCTCGAAGTTGGACGAGACCTGGATGTCCATGGACGGCGAGATGGTCGGGTGCACGCCCTTCACCTCGTAGCGCCCGGTCTCCACCGTGCGGGCGAGGATGTCGTTGGAATTGGTGGCGATCACCAGCTTGTCGATGGGCAGGCCCATCTTCTTGGCCACGTAGCCGGCGAAGATGTCGCCGAAATTGCCCGTCGGCACCGTGAACGACACCGCCCGGTGCGGTGCGCCGAGCGCGGCCGCCGCCACGAAGTAGTAGACCACCTGGGCGACGATGCGGCCCCAGTTGATCGAGTTCACGCCCGACAGGTGCACCCGGTCGCGGAAGGCGAAGTGGTTGAACATGCCCTTCACGATCGCCTGCGCGTCGTCGAAGGTTCCCTCCAGCGCGATGGCGTGCACGTTGTCGTCCGGCACGGTCGTCATCTGCCGCCGCTGCACCGCCGAGACCCGGCCGTGCGGGAAGAGGATGAAGATGTCCGTGTTCTCGCGCCCGCGGAACGCCTCGATGGCCGCGCCGCCCGTGTCGCCCGAGGTGGCGCCCACGATGGTGGCGCGCTGGCCGCGTTCGCCGAGCACGTGGTCCATCAGCCGGGCGAGCAGCTGCATCGCCACGTCCTTGAAGGCGAGCGTCGGTCCGTGGAACAGCTCCAGCAGGAAGTGCCCCGGGGCGAGCTGCACGATCGGCGTCACCGCCGGGTGGCGGAACACCGACGGCGCGTAGGACTCGGCGATCATCCGCTTCAGGTCGGCGTCCGCGATGTCGCCGTCCACGAACGGCGAGATCACCGCGAAGGCGACGTCCTCGTAGGGCCTGCCGGCGAACCCGGCGATCGTGCCGGCGTCGAGGGTCGGCCACCGCTCCGGCACGTAGAGGCCGCCGTCACGGGCGAGACCGGCGAGGACGACTTCGGAAAACGATAGCGCGGGCGCGGTGCCGCGGGTGCTCACATACTTCACGGGAAGCGCTGGTCCCAGGATCGAGTGATGACGGGCCCGCCGGCGTCCTCTCACGCCGGCGAACGGGTCCTCCCATTCGGCCGACCCTAGACGTCCGCCGCCCTCGCCGCAAGGCGCGGGACGCGACACGGGGCCGGCGGATCCCGCCGCCCCGCGCCCGGTCCGCCGCCGCCGGGCCGCCTTTGACGACGGCTCGCCGCTCTGGAAGGATCGCAGATCCCATAACCATCCGGCCCGTCCGGCCCCGGAGACGATCATGCCAGCAGACGAGGACAAGCCGCTCGCCGTCCGCGCCGCCGAGGTGGCGCCGCGCATCAGGCCGTCCAACTACCCCGAGCCCTTCGCCAGCCGCATGAACCGGCGCGAGAAGCGCCAGCTCGGCGACGTGTTCGGCCTTTCCAACTTCGGCGTGAACCTCACCCGGCTCTTTCCCGGCGGCGAGTCAGCGCTCCTCCACCGGCACAGCCGGCAGGACGAGTTCGTCTACATCCTGGAAGGCGAAGCGGTGCTCGTCACCGAGGATCGCGAGGTGGTGCTGTCGCCCGGCATGTGCGCCGGCTTCCCGGCGAACGGCGTCGCGCACCAGCTGGTGAACCGGACCGACCGGGACGTGGTCTACCTGGAGATCGGCGACCGCACCCCCGGCGACACCGGCACCTACCCGAGGGACGACCTCGTCGCCGACCTCGTCGACGGCCGCTGGGTGTTCACCCGCAAGGACGGCCGGCCCTACTGAGGGTCGGTGCGGTCAGGCGTGGCCGAGTTCGGTGGAGAGGAGCGCCGGGTCGATGCCGAGGCTCGCCAGCGCGAGGCCGTAGCGGTTGTCGAGGTCGGCCTCGAAGATGATCGCCGGGTCGGCATCGCAGGTCAGCCAGCCGTTGTTCTGGATCTCCGTTTCCAGCTGGCCCGGCGCCCAGCCCGCGTAGCCGAGCGCGAGCAGCGCCTGGTCCGGACCGCGCCCGTCGGCGATCGCCTTCAGGATCTCCAGGGTGGCGGTCAGCGAGACGTGCTCGTTGATCGGCAGCGTGGAATTCTCCAGGTGGTAGTCGGAGGTGTGCAGCACGAATCCGCGCCCGGTCTCCACCGGTCCGCCGCGGTGCACCCGCATGGCCGACGCGGTCGAGGGCAGGCGGATCGCCTCGCTCTCCGGGATGATCTCCAGCTGCACCAGAAGATCCCGGAAGGACAGGTGCGCCATCGGCTTGTTGATGATCAGCCCCATGGCGCCCTCGGCCGAATGGGCGCACACGTAGACCACCGTCCGGGCGAACGAGCTCTCTTCCACACCCGGCATGGCGATCAGGAACTGCCCGTCGAGATAGGTCTGCTGCTGGCCCATGGGGCAGAACCCGCTCCTTGTGTGGGTGACGGACCATGCTGCCGTCGCCAACAGGCTGCCGTGTACCAATGAATCTTCGCCGATCGTCACGACATTATGACGCGCGGGAAGTGCGTTTCAAGCATATAGACCCTCGGAGCCAAACAGGGAGGCCCGTCGCCGCCGTGTCTAAGGTCTTGTTCCGCCTTCTCGCCGCCGGTCTGCTGGCCGTCCTGCCGGGGGTTGCGGGTGCCGGCGCGCCGAGCATCCCGCACCCGGAGGTGAGCCTCCTCGTCGCCGGCGGCGGCCCCGGCCCGGACGGCCGCTACCGCGCCGCGGTGCGGATGGACCTCGCCGACGGCTGGCACACCTACTGGCGCCACCCGGGCGACGCGGGGCTGCCGCCGGTTCTCGACACGGCGGGAAGCGGTAATCTGGCGGGCGTCGAGGTGCGCTATCCCGCGCCGGAGCGCTACTTCGACGGCTTCGGCACGTCCATCGTCTATCACGGCCGGCTCGTGCTGCCGATCCTGGTCGCGCCCGCCGATCCGGCGCGGCCCGTGTCCCTGCGGATCGATTTCCGATTCGGCTTCTGCCGCGAGGTCTGCGTGCCCGGCGCCGCCGTGCTGGAGGCGACCCTCGATCCCGCCGCTCCCGCCGACCCGGCCGCCGCCGCCCTCGTCGACGCGGCCCTCGCCCGGGTTCCCGCACCGGAGCAGCCCGGCCTCCTGCCGGCCGTCGAGGCCGTCACGGCGATCGATCCCGAGACCGTGGAGGTGAGGGTGCGGACCGGGGAGGGCGCCGCCCCGACGGTCGACCTCTTCGTCGAGCCGCCGGCCGACTGGTACATCGGCCAGCCCGAACCCGTGCGCCGGGACGGCGACCTCGCGGTGTTCAGCCTCTCCCTCGGCGGCAGGCCCAAGACGGCGCGGACGACCGGCACGCCCATGCGTTTCACCGTCACCACCCCGGACGGGGGCGTCGAGGCGACGCGCCCGCTTCCCTGACGGCCCGCTCTACGCTATTTCCCTGATGCGCCGCAGCAGAACCGCGAGCTTGGGCGCAGGACAATCCGAGAGAGCCAAGGGGTGCCAGGATGACGATCGGTGTCGGCGACAAGCTGCCGGAAGTGACGTTGAAGGTCGTGACGGCGGACGCCGCCGTCGAGAAATCCACGGCGGATCTGTTCGCCGGCAAGAAGGTCGTGCTGTTCGCGGTGCCGGGCGCCTTCACGCCCACCTGCTCGATGAACCACCTGCCGGGCTTCATCGAGAACGCCGAGGCCATCAAGGCCAAGGGTGTGGACGACATCATCTGCCTGTCGGTCAACGACCCCTATGTGATGAAGGCCTGGGCCCAGCACTCGGGCGGCCTGGAGAAGGTCACCTTCGCGGCCGACGGCTCCGCGGTCTTCACCAAGGCGGCCGGCCTCGACATCGACCTCACCGGCGGCGGGCTCGGCATCCGCTCCAAGCGCTACGCCGCCATCGTGGAGGACGGCAAGGTCACCGCCCTCGACGTGGAGGAGAAGCCCGGCCAGGCCACCGTCTCCGGCGCCGCCGCCGTCATCGAGAGGCTGTGATCGTGCGGCGGGCAGCGCCCCCTCGGGCCGCTGCCCCCGCCCACCTGGAGCATTATCCGATCAGGTTGCACGACTTGATCGCCGAGAGAATGCTCCTGCTCCGAAAGAATGCTCCTGTTTATTGATCCTGGAGTGATGTCTTTCCGACCGGACGAGTCCGTCAGGTCGGCAAGCGCTCTAGTCCTCGAACCGGCTCACGGGGTCGCGGTCGCGCTCGTATCGCCGGGCGAGCGGGAAGGGCGGCAGCCAGGAGTCCCGCCGGATGGTCCAGCTCTCGTAGGTCGGCGTCAGCTGGTCGGGGGCATCGAGGCTCCCGAGGCTCACTTCGATTTCGTCCCCGGTGCGGGCGAAGACGGACGAACCGCAGCGCGGACAGAAGAAGCGCCCGGCGTAGTCGCGCGTCTCGCCCGTCACCGTCACGGCGTCCTCCGGGTAGATCGCCGAGGCGTGAAACACCGCCCCATGGTGCTTGCGGCAGTCGAGGCAGTGGCAGAGGCCGACGCGATAGGGGCGGCCCACCGCCACGAACCGCACGTCGCCGCACAGGCAGCCACCCGAGAGAGAATCCATGCCGCGCCTCCTTGCCGGCTCCGTCGGGCGGTCTTTCCACGACCGCCCCGCCCGTCACCGCAACCGCCCGCGGCCTTCGGTGTTCCGGTCTCCTGCCGGCCGCCCCGCGTCCCTCAGGGGCGCGTCACCACCGCCAGCACCCGGGGCTCGGCCGTGATGAGGGCGTCGGTGGCGGCCAGCTTGTCGCCATCGATCTGCAGCTTCACGCCCGCCCCGCCGAGGCGCACCGCCGACACCTCCACGTCCGTCACCGCCGGATGCCGATCGAGCCGCCCGCGGGCGAGCGCCAGGGCGGCCCCCGCCAGGGTGCCCGGCCTGTCGTCCGACAGGGTCACCAGGCGCAGGCCCGCCCGGGTCACGTGGGTGTTGCGCGTGATGGCGAGCGGCCCGCCGTAGAAGCCCGCCGTGGTCACCACCGCCAGCCGGCACACGCGGGTGACGCCGTCCGCCTCCACGATCACGTCTCGCCCTTGGGCCGCCAGCGCCAGCCGCACCGCGGCAGACGCGTAGGCGAGCTTGCCCCAGCGCCGCTTCACCGCCGGTTCCACCGCGTGCACCACGTCGCCGTCGAAGCCGGCGGACACCATCAGGATGAACGGCCGGTCGCCGATCCGGCCGAGGTGGAGCGGCGCCAGCCGGCGCGCCACGGTGGCGTCCGCCATGGCTTCCGGCCGGAAGGGCAGGGCGAGTTCGTGGGCGAGCACGTTCGCCGTGCCGAACGGAAGCACGCCGAGGGCCGGCGCCGGGTGCGGGCGGCGCAACAGGCCGGTCACCGCCTCGTTGATCGACCCGTCGCCGCCGCCCACCACCAGCGTGTCCACGCCCGGGTCCAGCTCCTCCGCAATCTCGGTCAGGTTGCCCGCATAGCGCGTCAGCCACACCGTGACGCGGACGCCGAGCGTGTCGAGCCGCGCCGCGTAGCGCTCCAGGGCCTTGTAGCGGAAGCCGCCCGCGATCGGATTGGCGACCACCAGCACCCGGCGGGTGACCGGCGCCACGGCGGCGAGCGGATCGAGGTCGCCGCCCGGCGGCGTCACGTGGTCGTTCATGGCGCCGCTCCCGTCGCGGCCACCGCGGCGGACCCGGCGAGTGCCGCGCTCAGGTGCCCGAGCGCCGCCGCTGCAGGAAGGGCGCCATCCCGGCACGGGCGAGGGCGTCGGCGCGTTCGTTCATGTCGTGGCCGGCGTGGCCCTTCACCCAGTGCCAGGTGACCTCGTGGTTCAGCCGCGCCGTCTCCAGCCGCTGCCAGAGGTCGGCGTTCTTCACCGGCTTCTTGTCGGCGGTCTTCCAGCCGTTGCGCTTCCAGCCGTGGATCCAGCCGGTGATGCCGCCCTTCACGTACTGGCTGTCGGTCCACAGGTCCACCTGGCAGCGCTTCTTCAGCGCCTCCAGGGCCGAGCAGGCCGCGATCAGCTCCATGCGATTGTTGGTGGTGTCCGGCTCGCCGCCTGAGAGTTCTCTCTCCCGATCGCCCCACTGCAGGATCGCTCCCCACCCACCAGGTCCCGGATTTCCCGAACAGGCGCCGTCCGTCCAGACGGTCACGCGCGGGAGCGTGGTCTCGTCGCTCATCGGCCGATTCCCTCGACCTGAAGGCCATAGTCGGCGGCGGATGCGACACTGCGATGAAAGCGCATTTTCCGGAGATACTCGAGAGGATCCTTCTTCTTCACGAGCGCCCCCGCCGGCGTGGTCAGCCAGTCGTAGAGGCGGGTCAGGAAGAAGCGCATGGCGGCGCCGCGGGCGAGCATCGGCAGGGCGGCGATCTCCGCGTCGGTGAACGGGCGGATCTCCGCATAGGCTGTCAGAAACGCCCGCGACTTGGTGACGTTCAACTCATGGGTCGGCTCGAAGCACCAGGCGTTCAGGCAGATCGCCACGTCGTAGGCGAACGAGTCGGTGCAGGCGAAATAGAAGTCGATCAGGCCGGAGAGCCGGTCCTTCAGGAAGAACACGTTGTCCGTGAAGAGGTCCGCGTGGATCACGCCGGCCGGCAGGTCCGCCGGCCAGCCGTCCTCCAGAGCGTCGAGGTCCGCGTCGATCTCGGCCACCAGCCCCGGCACCACCTCGTCGGCCCGGTCGCGGCTCTGGTCGAACAGCGGCCGCCAGCTTCCGACCGACAGGGCGTTCGGCCGCGCCATCTTGAAGTCCCGCCCGGCGAGGTGGAGCTTCGCCAGCACCTCGCCCAACTGCCGGCAGTGGGTGACCGTCGGCCGCTTCACCCACACCCCGTCGAGGAAGGTCACGATGCACGCCTTGCGCCCGGCGAGGTCGCCGAGCGCCTCGCCGTTCCGCGCCTTCACCGGCTGCGGGCAGGTGATGCCCGCCGCCGCCAGGTGCTCCATCAGGCCGATGAAGAACGGCAGGTCGTTCGGGTTCACCCGCTTCTCGTAGAGGGTGAGGATGTAGGTGCCGGTCTCCGTGCGCAGGAGAAAGTTGGAGTTCTCCACCCCCTCGGCGATCCCCTTCAACGACACGAGGCCGCCGAGGTCGTAGCGGGTGAGGAAGGCCGCGAGCTCGTCGTCCGAGACCTCGGTGTAGACCGCCATGGCGGCTTGGCTCCTGAAGAAGGGCGGCGGGAAGGGCTTGGGGGAGGCGGGCCGGTCAGGCGGCGCCGGCGCGCAGCTCGCGCGGCAGGTTGAAGGCGATCGTCTCGTCGGCGGTGCGCACGGTCTCCACCGTCACGTCGTAGCGCTCCGCGAGGGCGTCGATCACCTCCTCGACCAGCACCTCCGGCGCGGACGCGCCCGCCGTGATGCCGACGGTCCGGATCTCGCCCACCGCCTCCCAGTCGATCTCCGCCGCCCGCTGGATCAGGTAGGCGCGGGTGCAGCCCTCCCGCGCGGCCACTTCGCGCAGGCGCTGGGAGTTGGACGAGTTCGGCGCGCCGACCACGAAGAGGGCGTCCACCCTCGGGGCCACCGCCTTCACGGAGGCCTGCCGGTTCGTGGTGGCGTAGCAGATGTCCTCCTTGTGGGGCGCCGTGATGGTCGGGAACCGCTCCGTCAGCGCCTCCACGATCGCCCTGGTGTCGTCCACCGAGAGGGTCGTCTGCGTCGTGTAGGCCAGCGCCGCGCCGTCCGGCGCCTCCAGCGTGGCCACGTCGTCCAGGGTCTCCACCAGGGTCACGGCGCCGTCCGGCAGCTGGCCCATGGTGCCGATCACCTCCGGGTGGCCCGCGTGGCCGATCAGGATCACGTGCCGGCCGCGCTTGTGGTGGATCTCCGCCTCCCGGTGCACCTTGGTGACGAGCGGGCAGGTGGCGTCCAGCTGGAAGAAGCCGCGCAGGCGCGCCGCCTCCGGCACCGCCTTGGCGACGCCGTGCGCGGAGAACACGACCGGCTGCCCGGTGTCCGGGATCTCGTCCAGCTCTTCGACGAACACCGCGCCCTTCCGGCGCAGCTCCTCCACCACGTACTTGTTGTGCACGATCTCGTGCCGCACGTAGACCGGCGCGCCGAAGCGCTCCAGCGCCAGGTCGACGATCTGGATCGCCCGGTCCACGCCGGCGCAGAAGCCGCGCGGGGCGCAGAGGAGGATGGAGAGCGGCGGTTTGGTCAAGGCACGGCCTCGGGCTTGGTCATCGACGGGTGGGCGGCGTCTGGTCGGAATAGAGGTGGTGACGCCGGGCCTGTCAAGCGACGGTCCCGCGCCGGTTTTTTCGCCGGGCGCGGCGAGTCGCCTTCGCGGAAAACGCATGCTATGGGAGGCGCCGACGGAGGTGACGGACGCATGATGACGATCGGCGTGCTTTCTCGGGGCGCGGCGCTGGCCGCGGTGGTTTCGGTGCTGGCGGGATGCTCCACCGTGGGCGACATGAGCCCGGGCGCGGTGATGAGCGGCGGGCGCGACCTCGCCAAGGAGCAGGAATCCGCCGAGCTGTTCCGGCCGGTCGAGGTCTGCCCGCAGGTGCAGGTCCGCGACGGCACCCAGGTCATGCCCGTCTACGAGCGCGGCAAGCAGGACGACCCGTCCGCCCTGCGCTTCCAGGCGACCGTCTCCAAGTTCTCCCGCGACTGCCGCACCAGCGAGGTCGGCACCGCCGTGCGCGTCGGCGTCGCCGGCCGCCTCCTCGCCGGCCCCTCCGGCGCCACCGGCCAGGTGAACCTGCCGGTCCGCGTCGTCCTGGTGCGCAACGGCGACGAGGTGCTCTATTCGGAGCTCCACGTCATCCCCGCCGAGATCGCCCCGGGCACCGCCGCCACCAACTGGTCCAAGATCGTCGAGAACGTCGTCGTCCCGCCCGACGCCGGCCAGTCCCGCTACGTCATCTACGTCGGCTTCGACGAGACCGGCGCGAAGAGCTGATCGGGAGCGCGGCCGGCGCGAAATCACGACCGCGCCCGCCCTACCACCGCCGCCCGTCGACCGCCGCCGCCCGTCATGGTCCGCGTAGGCGGACCACCCACGCATTCCCCGCCCGCCGACCCGTCAACCGGACGTCGCCCGCTTCGGACCGCCCCATGCGGGGGTGTTCCGCCTGCGCGGACCATGGCGGCGGAGGATTGGGCGCCTTCCTCTCCGAGCGGCGAAGCTCGACGCCCTCACACCCGATCCCTCCGCCTCCGCGCTCATCTTCACCCCTTATCCCCGCCTCTTCGCCCTCCCGCCCACAAATCATCGCCTGATCCTATTGCCCAATAGGTGATCTCGCAGTATCTCAGAAGGGTCTCGTGTCGCCGCGCGGGAGAGACCGGGTCCGACCCGGCGCCGAAGGAGCAACCGCCCCGGAAACTCTCAGGCAAAAGGACCGCTGCGGCGTGTGACGCTCTGGAAAGCAGACGGCGGGCGGGAAACCGCGGGCCGGCTCACCGACGGAGTAACCGGCCGCAGCGGACGATCCGGCGCGGAACGGGAAATCTCTCAGGTCGTGCGACAGAGGGGGCGTGTCGGGGGTTGTCCCCTCGACGCCAACCTGACGTGGAGCCCGACCCGTGGAGCCCGACCCGATGACTTCCTCGGCCGCCCCCCTGCCGACCGTCACCACCTCCGAGACGCCCCTCCTGACGACGCCGCTCGCGGCCGCCCACCGGGCGCTCGGCGCCAAGATGGTGCCGTTCGCCGGCTATCTGATGCCGGTGCAGTACGAGGGCATCCTGGCGGAACACCTGCACACCCGCGCCGGCGCCGGCCTGTTCGACGTGTCCCACATGGGCCAGGCGATCCTCGCCGGCCCCGACCACGCGACGACCGCCGCCGCCCTGGAGGCCCTGGTCCCGGCCGACATCCTCGGCCTCAAGCCCGGCGCCCAGCGCTACACCCAGCTCCTCGACGCTCACGGCGGCATCCTGGACGACCTGATGGTCCACCGCCCCCACGCTGGCGAGGAAACCGGTGACGGCCAGGACGGCACCCTGATGCTGGTGGTGAACGCCGCCACCAAGGCCGCCGACATGGCCCACATCGAAAACCACCTGCCGGCGGGCGTCACTCTCGTGCCCGTCAAGGACCGGGCGCTCCTCGCGCTCCAGGGTCCGAAGGCCGTGGACGTGCTCGCCCGCCTCGGCGCCGACGTGGCCGCCTGGCCTTTCATGACGGCCGGCCCCGCCACCGTCGCCGGCATCGCGGTCCACGCCAGCCGGTCCGGCTACACCGGCGAGGACGGGTTCGAACTCTCCGTCGCCGACGATCGCGTCGCCGATCTCTGGGCCGCCCTCGTCGCCGACCCGGACGTGAAGCCCATCGGCCTCGGCGCGCGCGATTCGCTCCGCCTGGAGGCCGGCCTCTGCCTCTACGGCCACGACATCGACACCACCACCACGCCCGTCGAAGCCGGCCTCACCTGGTCCATCCAGAAGCGCCGGCGGCAGGAGGGGGGCTTCCCGGGCTTCCACGTCATCGCCGAGCAGATCGCCAACGGCGCGCCGCGCCGGCGCGTCGGCATCCGGCCGGAGGGCAGGGCGCCCGCCCGGGAAGGCGCGGAGATCCTCTCCGAAGACGGCCTGCCCATCGGCACGGTCACGTCCGGCGGCTTCGGCCCCACGGTGAACGGCCCCGTCGCCATGGGCTACGTGGCCGCCGCCCACGCGGCGCCCGGCACCCGGATCGGCCTTCTCGTGCGCGGCAAGGTGCTGCCGGCGGAGGTCGTGCCGCTCCCCTTCGTGCCGGCCCGCTTCTATCGCGGCACGTGAAGTCCGGCCCGCATCACGGGCCGCGCGGCGCGTGAACGGGACCGTAAACAAATAATGAATTCAGCATACTGCAACCAGAACCTGACTCTGCAGCAGAGGATGAACTCCCCCATGGCGCGTCTCTACACCAAGGACCACGAGTGGATCGACGTTGCGGGCAAGGTCGCGACGGTCGGCATCACCGACTACGCCCAGGCCCAGCTTGGCGACGTGGTGTTCGTCGACCTGCCCGACCCCGGGCGGGCCGTCACCAAGGGCGGGGATGCCGCCGTGGTGGAAAGCGTGAAGGTGGCGAGCGACGTCTTCTCGCCCGTCACCGGCACCATCGCGGAGGCCAACCAGGCCCTCGCCGACACGCCCGCCCTCGTCAACGAGGCCCCGGAGGGCGACGGCTGGTTCTTCAAGGTGGAGATCGCCGACGAGGCCGACCTCGGCGATCTCATGGATGCCGACGCCTACGCCGCCTACACGGCGAGCCTCTGACCAGCCGCCGCGCGACCGTCCCGCGACCCTCCAAGGACCCGTCCCCCATGCGCTACCTTCCCCTCACCGATGCCGACAGGGCCGAGATGCTCGGCGCCGTGGGCGTCGGCTCCATCGACGACCTGTTCGCCGACGTGCCCGCCGACAAGCGGCTCACCGGCCTTCCGGCGCTGCCGCTGCACCAGTCCGAGATCGCCGTGGAGCGCAAGCTCGCGGCGCTCGCGGCCAGGAACGTGCCGGCGGGCTCCGTCCCGTTCTTCGTCGGCGCGGGCGCCTACAGGCACCATGTGCCGGCGACCGTGGACCATCTCATCCAGCGTTCGGAGTTCCTCACCTCCTACACGCCCTATCAGCCGGAAGTGTCTCAAGGGACGTTGCAAGTCCTGTTCGAGTTCCAGTCCCAGGTGAGCCGGCTCACCGCCATGGAGGTGGCCAACGCCTCCATGTACGACGGCTCCACCGGCGCCGCCGAGGCGGTGGCCATGGCCCACCGCATCACCCGCCGCAACAAGGCGGTGGTGTCCGGCGGCGTCCATCCGCACTATCGGGGCGTCATGCGCACCGTCTCGCGCATGGCCGAGGACCGGATCGACACCCTCGATCCGGACCCGACCGGCACGGAGGACCTGCTCGCCCGCATCGACGGGGAGACCTCCTGCGTGGTCGTCCAGTCGCCGTCCTTCTACGGCCACCTGATCGACCTGAAGCCGATCGCCGAGAAGGCCCACGCCGTCGGCGCGCTCCTCATCGCGGTCTTCACCGAAGTGGTCTCCCTCGGCGCCGTCGAGCCGCCGGGAACCCAGGGCGCCGACATCGTGGTCGGCGAGGGCCAGTCCCTCGGCAATCCGCTCACCTTCGGCGGCCCCTACGTGGGCCTCTTCGCCACGCGCGAGAAATTCATCCGCCAGATGCCCGGCCGGCTCTGCGGCGAGACCGTGGACGCGGACGGCAAGCGCGGCTTCGTGCTCACGCTCTCCACCCGCGAACAGCACATCCGCCGCGACAAGGCGACGTCCAACATCTGCACCAACTCGGGCCTCTGCGCGCTCGCCTTCACCATCCACATGACGCTCCTCGGCGAGACCGGCCTCACCCGCCTCGCCCGGCTCAACCACGCCAACGCGGTGAAGCTCGCCGACGCCCTCAAGGCCGTCCCCGGCGTGACGGTGCTCAACGACACCTTCTTCAACGAGTTCACCGTGCGCCTGCCGGCGAACGCCGCGGAGGTGGTGGAAAAGCTCGCCCGCAAGGGCGTGCTCGGCGGCGTCCCGGCTTCGCGGCTGGAGCCCAAGCGAACCGATCTCGACGACCTCCTGGTCGTCGCGTCGACCGAAGTGAACACGGACGAGGACCGGGCCGCCTTCGTGACGGCGCTGAAGGAGGTGCTGTGATGGCCATGAACACGCAAGGACGCCCGACCGCCCCCACCGCCGGCCCGGCTGGCGGCCCGGAGACCGCCGCGCCGAAGACCTTCACCGGCAACCGCGGGCTCGACGTGGAGGAGAAGCTGATCTTCGAGACCGGCCGCCTGGAGGCGACCGGCGTCGACGTGGAGGATCCGGGCGAATTCCAGTCCCGGCTCGGCGCCCACGCCCGCAAGGCCCCGATCGGCCTGCCCGGCCTGACGGAGCCGGAGACCATGCGCCACTACGTGCGCCTCTCCCGCCAGAACTACGCCATCGACCTCGGCCTCTATCCGCTCGGTTCGTGCACCATGAAGCACAACCCGCGGCTGAACGAGAAGCTCGCCCGGCTGCCCGGCTTCGGCGACGTGCACCCGCTGCAGCCGCTCTCCACCGTGCCGGGCGCCGTCGACCTCATCGCCGAGCTCGGCCGCTGGCTCCTGGAGCTCACCGGCATGGCGAGCGTCGCCATGAGCCCGAAGGCGGGCGCCCATGGCGAATACTGCGGCATGGCGGCCATCAAGGCGGCGATCGCGGCGCGGGGCGAGACGCGGTCCATCGTGCTCGTGCCGGAATCGGCTCACGGCACCAACCCGGCCACCGCCGCCGCCCTCGGCTTCAAGGTGGTGCCGGTGCCCGCCCGCGAGGCCGGCACCGTGGATCCGGAGGCCGTGAAGGCGCGCCTGTCGTCGGACGTCGCCGCCATCATGCTGACCAACCCGAACACCTGCGGCCTGTTCGAGCGCGACGTGGTCGCCATCGCGGACGCCGTCCACGAGGCGGGCGCCTACTTCTACGCGGATGGCGCCAACTTCAACGCCATCGTCGGCAAGGTGCGGCCGGGCGATCTCGGCGTCGACGCCATGCACATCAACCTGCACAAGACCTTCTCCACGCCCCACGGCGGCGGCGGTCCGGGCGCAGGTCCGGTGGTGCTGTCGGAAAAGCTCGCCCCGTTCGCGCCCGTGCCCTTCGTGCGCTTCAATCCGGACGGCTCCGGCGAGTTCGTGGAGACGCGCAAGCAGGCGGGCGACACCGCGACCCCCTTCGGCCGCATCACCGCCTTCCACGGCCAGATGGGCATGTTCGTCCGCGCGCTCACCCACATGATGAGCCACGGGGCCGACGGCCTGCGCCAGGCGTCGGAGGACGCGGTCCTCTCGGCCAACTACGTGAAGGCGCGCCTGTCCGACGTCATGACCGTGGCCTTCGAGGATAGGCCGGCCATGCACGAGGTGCTGTTCGACGACCGCTTCCTCGACGGCACCGGCGTCACCACGCTCGACTTCGCCAAGGCGATGATCGACGAGGGCTATCACCCGATGACCATGTACTTCCCGCTGGTGGTGCACGGGGCCATGCTGATCGAGCCGACCGAGTCGGAATCGAAGGCGAGCCTCGACCAGTTCATCGGCACCCTCCGGCACCTCGCCGGGAAGGCCAAGGCCGGCGCCGTGGACGACTTCAAGTCCGCCCCCCGCCTCGCCCCCCGCCGCCGCCTCGACGAAACCCGCGCCGCCCGCCAGCCCAAGCTCGTCTGGTCCGACCCGGCCGACGAGGGCAGGGCCGAAGCCGCCGAATAACCCTCCCTCGCGACGGGCCGCCAAAAACAGCGGCCCGTCGCACCTCGCCAACGAAGAGCGCACCCCATCCTTCCCCTCAGGGGAAGGTGGCCGGCAAAGCCGGCCGGAAGGGGTCGTCTTTCTCTTCCCCGCTCACCCGAAGCGACCACGCCCATCCTTCCCCTCAGGGGAAGGTGGCCGGCAAAGCCGGCCGGAAGGGGTTGTCTTTCTCTTCCCACTCACCCGAAGCGACCGCACCCCATCCTTCCCCTCAGGGGAAGGTGGCCGGCGAAGCCGGCCGGAAGGGGGCGTCTTTCTCCTCCCCCTCACCCGAAGCCACCACGCCCATCCTTCCCCTCAGGGGAAGGTGGCCGGCGAAGCCGGCCGGAAGGGGTCGTCTTTTTCTTCCGGTCGGGCCCAGGACAGCCGTCTCAAACAAGCACGACCCCTTCCGGCCCCTCCGAGGCCACCTTCCCCTGAGGGGAAGGATGATCGATCTCCCATCCCTCTCCCTTTCACCCCCGGCCCGTCGGCGCTAGGCTCCCCTCCGAACACCTCGGAGCGAGCCATGGCGATCGGTCCGGTCAGTCCCATCATCGGCGATGCTCCCGTCGGCGTCGGCGCCCACGGGCCGTCGCCGGCCGCGCCGGCTGGCGGTGGTCCTCACCCCGCTCCGACCGCCACTCCCAAGGCCCCCGAACCGGCCAACCCTCTCCAGGCCGCCCTTGACGCCCTGATCAGCCGCGCGCTCGTCCGCCAGGACGGGCTCGCGCCCGTGTTCGCCGACGCGAAGACCCTCCTCGCCCTGCCGCCGGGCGTCCTCCCGCCCGCCGTCCTCGCAGCTCTTTCCGATCTCGACGGCCTCGCGGTCAGGGGAACCGCCGGGCTCGCCGATCTCCTCCGCCGCCTCGCCGCCGGCGGCCTGCCCGGCGCGGGCCGGCCCGGCGATATCGCCGCCGTCCTTTGGTCCCTGAGGGCGGCTCTGGAGGCGTGGACCGGACGGTCCCGGAGCGATGGACCCTCCCGCCCGGCTGGCCTCCGCCCGGACCCGCCGCGCCGGTCCGCCCCGCCGGTCACCGAACCCGTGCCGGCGCTCCCCGATCCGGCCGCCGAGGAGCCGAGGGCGATAGCCGCCCGTCTCCTCGGCGAAACGGACCGGGCGCTCGAACGACTTCTCCTCCACCAGTCGGCCGCGCTGCCCGACGACGGCCGCCTTGCCACACGGGCAAACGACACGGCCGACATGCTGGTCTTCCCGGTTCCGCTCGCCGGACCGGGCGGCGTGTCGGTGGCCGAGGTCCGGATCGAGCGCGAGCCGCCGGAGAACGAAAGGGAGGAACCGGGCGGTCGCGCCCATCGGGTGGAGATCGCCCTCGACCTGGAACCGCTCGGGCCGATGCGGGCGCGGCTCGGACTTCTGGCCGATTCTCACGTGATCGTGGGGCTCTGGTGCGAGCGCGCCGCCGCCGCCCGTGTGCTCGAGGCCCATGCGCCGTCGCTCCGGCAGGGGCTGCAAGCCGCCGGGCTCCAGGTGGCGGATGTCGCGATCCACCTCGGGCGGCCGCCGGACGCCCGGGCGGGCATGGCCGCGCCCGTGCATCACCGCGTGGACGTGTCCCTGTGAGCGGCGGCGACCACACCCCCGACATGTCGGAAAAGCCCGTCGCCGGACGGGTCGCCGTGGCGCTCCGCTACGACGCGCCGGGCGCCCCGACCGTGATCGCCAGCGGGCGCGGGCACTTGGCCGCCGCCATCCTGGCCAAGGCGGCCGAGGCGGGCGTGCCGATCGACGAAAATCCGCTCCTCGCGGACGCGCTCGCCTCTCTCGACATCGGCGACGAGATACCCACGGATTTGTACCGCGCGGTCGCGGAAGTCATCGGCTTCGTGCTCCGGGCGGCGGAGAAGGCCTGAGGCGCCATCACGCGACTTTGAAGGCGGGAAGGGGATATCCGCGCGACCGCGGCCTTGGCCCGGGGCTGAGGACATCCCACCTCGACGGAAACGAGACCGTGTCCGGGACCGGACCCGGCGAGGGGGAGGCAGGACCATGGGCTACATCACGCGGCGATCGTTTTTGGCCGGAACTCTGGCGTTTCCGGCCGGTCTCAGCCTCCTGCGGCCCGCCGTCGGCCAGGAGCTCCAGCCCACCCTGGAGTGCGGCGCCGCCACCGAGCGGCAGACCGAGGGGCCCTACTTCAAGCCGAAGTCCCCCAACCAGCGCAATCTCGTCCCGGCGGGCTTTTCCGGCGAGACCTTCCAGCTCGTCGGCTTCGTTCTCGACACCCGCTGCCGGCCCGTCGAAGGCGCCCTCGTGGACCTCTGGCATGCAGACGAAACAGGCACTTACGACAATTCCGGCTTCCGCAGCCGGGGTCATCAGTACACCGACGCGCGCGGCCAGTTCGCCTTCGAGACCGTCACGCCCGGCCTCTATCCGGGCCGCACGCGGCATTTTCACCTGAAGGTTCAGGCCCCTGGCGGCCCGGTGCTGACGACGCAGCTCTACTTTCCGAACGAGCGCGGCAATCGCCGCGACGGCCTCTACGACCCCTCGCTGGAGATGGCCGTCACCACCGCCGGCCCCGTCCGCCGGGGCCGCTTCGACTTCGTGGTCCGGACCGCCTGAGCCCGCTCAGGCTTCGAGGCCGTTCCAGGCCCGGAAGGCCTCCACGACCGGACCGACCTCGCGAAGGCGCCGGACGACGGTCTCGGCGCCCGCGTCCATCAGCGCCTCGCCATGGCCGGCCCAGGTGTGCAACCCGCCGGTGAAGCCGATCACCCGCATGCCGGCCGCAACCGCGCCGGTGACGCCCGGAACGCTGTCCTCGATCACCACCGCGCTGCGCGGATCCACGTCGAAGGCCTTGGCGGCATGGAGAAAAACGTCCGGCGCCGGCTTGCCGCGTTTCGTCCCGACCTCGGGGGCGGAGAAGATGTACGGCTTGAACCGGTCATAGAGGCCGGCCGCCTCCAGCGACAGCTTCAGCCGCCGGGTCGACGAGTTGGAGCAGATGCAGCGCGGCCAGTCGAGCGTATCCAGAAGCTCGTGGATGCCGACGATCGCCTTCACGGCGCCGAGCCGCCTGTCGATCTCGTCGTCCGCACGGTCCTTGAACTCGTCCGGCAGGCTGCGGCCGAGCTCTTCCTCGATGATGGCCACGATCTGCGGTCCCGTCAGGCCGACGAAGCGGCTGTTCATCTCGGCCGCCGTGATCTCGAAGCCGTATTCGGTGAGAATCTCGGCGTTCACCTGTGCGGCGATGATTTCCGAGTCGATGAGTACGCCGTCGCAATCGAAGATGATGAGCATCGGTCCCGTCCGTGTGGTCGCCCTTGAGGCGCCAGTGGCCGGGCGTGTCGTCCTGGTCGGCGCGACGGCGGCGCAACGGCCGCCATCCCGCGTCTGGGCGAGGTCACTAGCAGATAGGGCCGCGTCCTGGAATGGGCGAGGCGCAAGGCAGCCTTGCGGCGGACCGCGGCCCGCGACCGCTCAGGTCTTGCGGTTCTTCGGCACCGGCGGCGGGTCCGCATCCTCCGGCACGGGCGCGCTGTCCAGCACCTCCACCGTGACGGTGCCGATCTCGCCCTTGCCGTCGATCACGAAGCCGCCGGTCGCCACCTTGCCGTCGGCGCGCCACTCCACCTCCGCATGGCCGGTGGTGCCGTCGCTGCAGGCGAACCGGTAGCTGGCGATGGTGCCTTCCGCCGCCGGGTCGAACCCGCCCGCGCAGGTCATCCCGTCGCCGGCCACCACGAAGTAGTGGGCGCCGTTCTCCACGCGGGATTCGCCGATCATCCGGCCGACCGGCCGCTCCACCTTGATGGTGGCGATCACCCGGGGCTCGGCCGAAAGGGCCGGCTGGACGGCGGCGAGCGATGCGAGAACGACAAGTGTGGCGACGCGCTTCATGATGCCCTCCCAGAGACGGCCGCATCATCCGCCCGGATCGCGACGAAAGCACGGCGGCGCGGGCCCGATCCGCACTTGTCCGGATCACCGCCCGGGCAGGCGCCGGAGCATTCTCCCACCGATCGAGTTGGATGACCTGGTCGATGAGAGAATGCTCCAAGGTACTAATTCGGAGCGATTTCTTGTCGACCTGACGAGTCCGTCAGGTCGGAGAGCGCTCCCGGTCACTGGAAGGCGGTTTCCAGGAAGCTGCGGAGCTTGCGGCTGTGCAGGCGCTCCGGCGGCATCTTGCGCAGCTTCTCCATGGCCAGGATGCCGATCTCCAGGTGCTGGCTCACCTGCCGCCGATAGAAGGCGCTCGCCATGCCGGGCAACTTCAGTTCGCCGTGGAGCGGCTTGTCGGAGACGCACAGAAGCGTGCCGTAGGGCACGCGGAAGCGGAAGCCGTTGGCCGCGATGGTGGCCGATTCCATATCGAGCGCGATCGCCCGCGACTGGCTGAAACGCTGCACCGGCTCGCGGTGGTCCCGCAGCTCCCAGTTCCGGTTGTCGATGGTGGCGACCGTGCCGGTGCGCATGATGCGCTTCAGCTCCCAGCCCTCCAGGCCGGTCACCTCCTCCACGGCCTGCTCCAGGGCCACCTGGATCTCGGCCAGCGCCGGGATCGGGATCCACACCGGCAGATCGGCGTCCAGCACATGGTCCTCGCGCACATAGCCGTGGGCGAGCACGTAGTCGCCCAGCTTCTGGCTGTTCCGAAGGCCCGCGCAGTGGCCGAGCATCAACCAGGCATGAGGGCGCAGCACCGCGATGTGATCGGTGATCGTCTTGGCGTTGGATGGCCCGACGCCGATGTTGACGAGCGTGATGCCCGAATGGTCCGGCCGGACCAGATGGTAGGTGGGCATCTGCGGCATGCGCGGCGGCGCCTCGCCGGAGGAGGGGGCGCGTTCGCCGAGCCGGGTGACGAGATTCCCCGGCTCCACCAGGGCCGTGTAGTCGCCGGCGCCCGAGGCCATCATCTCGCGCGCCTTCGCGGCGAATTCGTCCACGTAGAACTGGTAGTTGGTGAAGAGGACGAAGTTCTGGAAGTGCGCCGGCGACGTGGCGGTGTAGTGCTGCAGCCGGTGGAGCGAGTAGTCGATCCGCGGTGCGGTGAAGGGCGCCAGCGGCAGCGGCTCGCCGGGCCGCGGGTCCAGCGTGCCGTTCACGATCGCGTCGTCCGTGATGGCGAGGTCCGGCACGTCGAAAAGGTCGCGCAGCGGCCGGGGCAGGGCCTCGACCAGGGTGCCCTCCACGTGGGCGCCCTCGAAGAAGGCGAAATGCAGCGGGATCGGCACCTCGCTTTCGCCGATCTCCACCGGAACCGCGTGGTTGCGGATGATCTGGGTGAGCTGGTCCACCAGATAGTCGCGGAACAGCGCCGGCCGGGACACGGTGGTCGTATAGACGCCCGGGCCCGACACGTGGCCGTAGGACAGGCGCGAGTCGGCCAGGTCGTAGGTGTCGGTGGTGATTCGGATGGCCGGGTAGAAGGCCCGCGACCGGCCGTCCGGCACCTGCCCGCGGGTCACGCGCTCGAACGCGTCGCGGAGAAACAAAGTGCTCCGGTCATAGAGTTCGACAAGCCTGTCGACGGCTGCGCGGGGGTCATCGAACGTCTCGAAAGGGAGGGGGTCCGGCCGGGTCACCGGCGGCTGCTGCCTGATCCTGTCGGTCATCGCATCTCTCGGTACAAGAATGGTCACTTGTACCCCGAGTGCGATATCACAGTGTGACGGCCGACGCGCGCGTTTTCTTCAAGACCTAACAAACCGTTGATCGGTAACCATTTTTCCCGTCCGGTCGCTTAACTCCGCGTTTACCCTGACGACGCATTCTCCTGTGCATGGCAGGGGTTCGAGACCCCGCCCCGTTTCCGGTTCCGCGTCAAGGGTGGGTAGTGGCCATGGCTGTTCCGCGTCGTCAGACGAGCGTCTTCGCGTCTGGGTCCCGTCTCGAACCCGCTGTCGGCGTCAAGGCCGAGTGGCTGGACCAGATCTTCGTCGGCGACTGCGTCGCGGCGCTGGAGAAGCTGCCGAAGCAATCGGTGGACGTGATCTTCGCGGATCCGCCGTACAACCTGCAGCTCGGCGGCGATCTCACCCGGCCCGACCAGTCCAAGGTGGACGCGGTCGACGACGAGTGGGACCAGTTCGAAAGCTTCGAGGCCTATGACGCCTTCACCCGCGCCTGGCTGCTCGCCTGCCGGCGGGTGCTGAAGCCGAACGGAACCATCTGGGTGATCGGCTCCTACCACAACATCTTCCGCGTCGGGTCCGTCATGCAGGACCTCGGCTTCTGGATGCTGAACGACATCGTCTGGCGCAAGGCCAACCCGATGCCGAACTTCCGCGGCAAGCGCTTCACCAACGCCCACGAGACCATGATCTGGGCGTCGAAGTCCAAGGACGCGAAGAGCTATACGTTCAACTACGAGGCCATGAAGGCGTTCAACGACGATCTTCAGATGCGCTCCGACTGGATGCTGCCGATCTGCACCGGCCACGAGCGGCTGAAGGACGAGCGCGGCGCCAAGCTGCACCCGACCCAGAAGCCGGAGGCGCTGCTCTATCGGGTGCTCCTGTCGTCCACCAACGCCGGCGACGTGGTGCTGGACCCATTCCTCGGCACCGGCACCACGGCGGCCGTCGCCAAGCGGCTCGGCCGGCACTTCGTCGGCATCGAGCGGGACCGCACCTACGCGGCCCATGCCCGCGAACGTGTGGACGCGGTCGAGCCGGCGCCGGACCACGTGGTGCATCCGGTGACGCCGAAGCGGGCCGAGCCCCGGATCCCGTTCGGCACCCTGCTGGAGAGCGGCCTGATCGCGCCGGGTGAACGCCTCACCGACGCCCGCCGCCGCTATGTGGCGGAGGTGCGCGCCGACGGATCGCTGGCGGTGTCCGGCGAGGTGGGCTCCATCCACCGCATGGGTGCGCGGGTGCAGGGACTGGACGCCTGCAACGGCTGGACGTTCTGGCACATGGAAGTCGGCGGCGCGCTGCAGCCCATCGACGTCCTGCGCGGTGAGATCCGCCGCCGGATCGGCACGATGGGCGCCTGAAGCGTCGGCCTTGTTCCCGAAATAAAGAGGCCCTCCCGTTGGGGAGGGCCTAAGAATAAATAAGAGTAATACTCTGGCCTCGATCTGCACAACGCAGGATCACCGCGGCAACACCTCTCTTGTACACGTCCCGGGTGAACGGGTCGTGAAGAAACGTGAAGCGAGGCGACGCGCCGACGGCGCGCGTCATCAGCAATGCTGATCCGCCGAAGGGCGATTGTGAAAAGCAAGACTGGTGCGGCTATTCCTGCCCGCCTCCGGAACGCCCCGGACGTCAGCGGCGCCGAGTCGATCCCGGAATCGCCGCCTCCACCGCCTTCTTCATCACTGTCGGCAGGGCCTCCCCGGCGATGTCGCCGGGCGCCGACCACCAGCAGCCGTCCGGCGCGGGCGCGTCCGACGTGGCCCGCACGACGCTGAGCTTCAGGTGGAAGTGGGTGAACGTGTGCTCCACCAGTCCGGACACCGGCGTCCAGGCGGCCGCGAGGGGCGCGGCGGCGAGCGGATCGGCCGCCGGCGCCTCGGTCCAGTCGGTGCCGGGTAGCTCCGTCATTCCGCCGAGAAGGCCCTTGTCGCCGCGCCGGCGCAGGAGCAGCGCGCCGTCCGGGCGGACCGCGGCGAACACGGTGCCGAAGCGGGTCGGCCGGTCCTTCTTCGGAGCCTTGCGCGGAAACGTCTCCTGAAGGCCCATGGCCCGGGCGGCGCAGGACGCCTGCACCGGGCACAGGCCGCAGGCCGGACGCTTCGGCGTGCAGATCGTGGCGCCGAGGTCCATCACGGCCTGGGCGAAGTCGCCCGGCCGCTCGTCCGGGGTCAGCGCGTCGGCAAGCGCCCGGATCTCGGGCTTGGCGGCCGGCAGGGGCGTCTCCACCGCATGGAGGCGGCTGATCACCCGCTCCACGTTGCCGTCCACCACCACGGCCCGGCGGTCGAACGCGATCGCCGCCACGGCCGCCGCCGTGTAGGCGCCGATGCCGGGCAGGGCGCGCAGACCCTCCTCCGTGTCTGGAAACCGGCCGCCGGGGAGGGCGGCGACCGCCTCGGCGCAGGCCTTCAGGTTGCGGGCGCGGGAATAATAGCCGAGGCCGGCCCAGGCCTTCATGACGTCGTCGCGCGACGCGGCCGCCAAGTCCTCGAGCCTTGGCCAGCGGGCGGTGAACGCCTCGAAATAGCTCTTCACCGCCGCCACGGTGGTCTGCTGCAGCATCACCTCCGACAGCCAGATCCGGTAGGGGTCCGGCAGCACGCCCACGGCCCGGTCCTCCGGCGGCACGCGCCAGGGCAGGCGGCGGGCGTGCCGGTCGTACCAGGCGAGAAGCGCGGCGGAATCGGGAGCGGGCAGGGCCATCGCGGCAGGGATGGCGCGCCCCGGTGTGGATTGCAAGGGCAACCGGGTCTCGGCGTCCCGGCGGGCTCAGCCGTCCGCGATTGCGGTGTTGACAAACGGGGTCGCCGGCGGGCTCATCATGGATCATGACCAAGCGCCAGGACGGGCCGACCGTCGCCGCCGATCCCGCTCCGAAATACGCCTTCAAGGGCGCCCGGCCGCTCGCCGACATCGTGGGCGGCGCGCTTACGGTCGCGTGCCGCCGGCGCGGGTTCGCGACGGTCGACATCGTGGCCCATTGGCCGGACATCGTCGGGCCGGCCTATGCCCAGTGCACCTCGCCGGACCGGCTCTCCTGGGCCAAGCGGCCGAAGGGCCTGATCACGGAGGACGAGCACGAGCCGGCGGTGCTCACGGTCCGCTGCTCCGGCGCCGCGGCGCTGCGCTTCACCCACGAGCTGCCGCAGGTGGTGGAGCGCATCAACATGTTCTTCGGCTACCGCTGCGTCGGCCGCATCAAGATCCTGCAGCTCCCCGTCGCCCGGGTGGAGAAGCCGAGGCGCCCGACCCTCGGCCCCATTTCCCGGGAGGCGGAGGCGTCGGTCCGCGCGGCGGCCGAGGGCTTTGAGGACGAGGCGCTCCGCGCCGCGATCGAGCGTCTCGGGCTCGCCGTCGCCGGCCGGGCGGCGCGACCGGTGAAGGCCCGCTGACGGCTCTCGGATCGGCGCGGGCGTTCACGAAAAGCTGACCGGCGACATCGCTTCGCACCGGCCATGCCTTTGAAATCACCGGGCGGATGCCATAGTTTCGACCCCATGGAACACCAAGGTCGACCCTCAATGAAGGTCGACCGGCCGCCGAGGCGCGGCCGAACGGAGGATGACGAGGACGATGATGACCCGCCGCCGCTTTCTGGTGACCGCCGGCACCACCGCACTGGCGCTCGCCCTGGTGCCGTCCTTCCCCTTCGCGGCCTTCGCCCAGGACGCGACCGTGGACGTCGGGGAGCTGATGGCCCCCGGCCCGCTGCCGGAGAAGGCGCTCGGCGATCCGAACGCCAAGGTCACCATCGTGGAATACGCGTCCATGACCTGCGGCCACTGCGCCGCCTTCCACGAGAAGACCTATCCGCAGCTGAAGGCCGACTATATCGACACCGGCAAGGTCTATTTCGTCCTGCGCGAGTTCCCGCTCGACCCGCTGGCGGCGGCCGGCTTCATGCTCGCCCGCAACGCCATGGGCGACAAGTATTTCGACGTGGTGGACCTCCTGTTCGAGAAGCAGCGCGACTGGGCCTATTCGGACGACCCGGTGACGGCGCTCCGCACGCTCGCCAAGCAGTTCGGCTACACCGACGCCACCTTCGAGCAGACGCTCTCCGACCAGGCGCTGCTGGACAAGATCAACCAGGTGCGGGCGCGCGGCTCCGACGAGTTCGGCGTCAACTCCACGCCGACCTTCTTCATCAACGGCCAGCGTCACCGGGGCGCCATGTCGCTGGAGGAGCTCGCGAAGGTCGTCGACCCGATGCTGGCGGGCTGAGATCGTTAAAAATCCGTTGATAGAGGCTGCGGCCGGCGAACGCGACCTTGTTGGGCGCATCCGCCGGCCGTTCTCTTTCGGGGGAGCACCGCCCGGGCCAGGGGGCGATTCGCTGGCCGACGCGACACGACGGTGGGGATGAAGTTCGAGAAGCTGCGCATCCGAGGGTTCAAGACCTTCGTGGAGCCGACCGAGTTCCTGATCGAGCCGGGCCTCACCGGCGTGATCGGGCCGAACGGCTGCGGCAAGTCGAACCTCGTCGAAGCCATGCGCTGGGTGATGGGGGAGAATTCCTACAAGAACATGCGCGCGTCCGGCATGGACGACGTGATCTTCTCCGGCTCCGGCAAGCGGCCGGCCCGCAACACCGCCGACGTGACGCTCGTCCTGCGCAACACCGACCGCACCGCGCCGGCCGCTTTCAACGACGCGGAGGTGCTGGAGATCTCCCGCCGCATCGAGCGGGAGAGCGGGTCGAACTACCGGATCAACGGCAAGGACGTGCGGGCGCGCGACGTGCAGCTCCTGTTCGCCGACGCCTCCACCGGCGCCCGTTCGCCCGCCATGGTGCGCCAGGGCCAGATCGGCGAGCTGATCGCCGCCAAGCCCACGGCGCGCCGCGCCATCCTGGAGGAGGCGGCCGGCATCTCAGGCCTCCATTCCCGCCGCCACGAGGCGGAGATGCGCCTGAAGGCCGCCGAGACCAACCTGACCCGCCTGGACGACGTGGTGACCGAGATCGAGGCGCGGCTGGAGACCCTGCGCAAGCAGGCCCGGCAGGCGGCCCGCTACCGCGCTCTCTCCGCCGAGATCCGCAAGGCCGAGGCCACCTCGGCGTGGCTGCGCTGGTCCGAGACCGACACCGCCGCCATGGACGCCGAGCGCGCGGTGACCGACGGCCTCTCCCACGCGGCCGAGCGGCAGGCGGCCCAGGCCGAGACGGCGCGCCTGCAGGCGATCGCCGCGCACCGGCTGCCGGCCCTTCGCGACGAGTCGGTGCGCGCGGCGGCGGCCCGGCAGCGGCTCTCCCAGGCGCTCGCGGATTCCGAGGCGGAGGAGAGGCGCGTGCGGGCGCGCATCGCCGACCTCACCCGCCGCGCAGGTGAAATCCTGCGCGACCGCGACCGCGAGGCCGCGCTCGTGGCCGACAACGACGCCCGGCTCGCCGCGCTCGTCGCGGAAGCCGAGGATCTGGCCGCCGCCGCCGAGGAGGACGGCGCCCTGCAGGAGGAAGCCGCCGCTCGCCGCGCCGAGGCGGAGGACGCGGCCGCCGGCCTCGAGGCGCGTCTCTCCGAGGCGACCCGCGCCCACGCCGAAGCCGTCGCCCGGCGCGACGCGCTCGCCCGCGAGCGCCGGGACGCGGTCGACCGCATGGCCCGGCTGCAGCGGGATCTCGCCGCCCTCGACGGCGACCTCGCCGCCATCCGCGCCCGCCTCGACGGCGAGAGCGAGATCGCCGAGGCGCGGGACGAGGCGGAGATCGCCGCCGAGCAGCTCGTCGAGGCGGAGGTCATGGCCGAGACGGCCGACGCCGCCGCCGCGGAGGCGGAGGCCGCCGAGCGGGCCGCACGCGCGCCGCTCGCCGACGCGGAGAAGCACCAGAACCGGCTGGACACCGAGGCGAGGACGCTTGCCAAGGTGCTCAACCTGGAGATCGGCGCCCTCTTCCCGCCGCTCGTCGACCAGCTGACCGCGGCGGCGGGCTACGAGCTCGCCCTCGGCGCCGCTCTCGGCGACGACATCGAAGCCTCCATCGACACGGCGGCGCCGGCCCACTGGGCCGATCCCGGCCCGGCGGACGGGGACCCGCCGCTGCCGGACGGCGCGGCGCCGCTGTCCCGGTTCGTGAAGGGGCCGGCGCTGGTCCAGCGTCGCCTCGCCCAGATCGGCGTGGTCGACCGGCGGGACGGACCGCGCCTGCGCCTCCTGCTCGCGCCCGGCCAGCGGCTGATCAGCCAGGAGGGCGACCTTTGGCGCTGGGACGGCTACGTGGCCGTCGCCGGCGCGCCGACGCCTGCCGCCCAGCGCCTCGCCTCGCGCAACCGCTTAGCCGAACTGGACGCCCAGCGGGCCGCGGCCGCCGCCGTGGTGGCCGAGCACCGGAAGACCCTCGCCGACGCGCAAGGCGCCGCCCGCGCCGCGGCCGACACCGCCCGCGCCGCCCGGGAGGCCGTCCGCGCCGCGAACCGGGCGCTCGCCGATGCGCGGGACCGGCTCGCCCGGGCGGAGCGCGCCTTGTCGGACGTGGTGGCGCGGCGGAGCGCCCTGGAGGGCCAGCGCCAGCGCCTCGTCGCCGATCTCGACGAGGCCCGGGGCCGCGCCGAGGAGGCCGCCGCCGCGGAGGCGGAGCTCGACGACCCGGACGCTCTCGCGGCCGCCGTGCAGGCGGCCCGGCTGGAGGCGGCGGAGGCCCGCGCCGTGCTGGCCGAAGCGCGGTCGGCGGCGGAAGCGCTGGCCCGGGAGCGCGAGATTCGCG
Organism: Chthonobacter rhizosphaerae; assembly: GCF_013839525.1. GTDB lineage: Bacteria > Pseudomonadota > Alphaproteobacteria > Rhizobiales > Pleomorphomonadaceae > Chthonobacter > Chthonobacter rhizosphaerae. The sequence continues at coordinate 218,527 of NZ_JACDIS010000003.1, read as the reverse complement.
CCCGTCGCCAGCAGGCCATCGCGGCCGAGCGGGACGGATGGTCCACCCGCGTGGCGAACGCCCGCAGCCAGCTCGACGAACTCGCCGCACGCCTCGACGAGGTGGAGACGGAGCGCGCCGAGCTGATGGACCGGCCGGACGAGATCGTCGCCGGTCGTCACCAGCTGCTGCGCGCCATCGCGGAAGCCGAGACCGCCGCCAAGGCCGCGGCCGACCGGCTGGCCGCCGGCGAGGCCGAGGAGGCGGAGGCGTCCCGCCGGGCCGCGGAGGCCCTGAAGGCGCTGTCGGAAAGCCGGGAGGGCAGGGCACGCGCGGAGGAGCGGTTCGAGGGCCTGAAGGCGCGGCGCCTGGAACTTGCCGCCGAGATCCGGGACCGGTTCGAATGCCCGCCCTTCGCCCTCAAGACCCTCGCCGAGATCAAGGACGGCGCCCCCGCGCCGGACGTGACCGGCATCGACGCGCGCCTGGAGCGGCTTCGCCAGGAGCGTGAACGTCTCGGCGGCGTGAACCTGCAGGCCGAGACCGAGGTCGCCGAGGTGGAGGCCCGCCTGGACACCATCATCCACGAGCGCGAGGACCTGATCGAGGCCATCCGCCGCCTGCGCCAGGGCATCCAGAGCCTCAACAGGGAAGCGCGGGAGCGGCTGCTCGCCGCGTTCGACCTGGTGAACGGCCACTTCCAGCGGCTCTTCAGCCACCTTTTCGGCGGCGGCGACGCCAGCCTGAAGCTGGTGGACAGCGACGACCCGCTGGACGCCGGCCTGGAAATCTTCGCCCGTCCGCCGGGCAAGAAGCCGAGCACCATGACGCTCCTCTCCGGCGGCGAGCAGGCGCTGACGGCGACGGCCCTCATCTTCGCCGTCTTCCTCACCAACCCGGCGCCGATCTGCGTGCTCGACGAAGTGGACGCGCCGCTCGACGACGCCAACGTGGAGCGCTACTGCGACCTCCTCGACGAGATGGCGCGCTCCACCGACACCCGCTTCATCGTGATCACCCACAATCCGATCACCATGGCGCGGATGAACCGGCTGTTCGGCGTGACGATGGTGGAGCGCGGCGTGTCCCAGCTCGTCTCCGTGGACCTGGAGACGGCGGAAGCCATCCGGGAAGCGGTCTGAACCGGCCCTCACACGACGACGGACCGCGCGCGCCGCCCGAGGCGGTTTTCCGCGGCATCGACCTTCGAGGAAGACCCGTGGCACCTAAATCGATAAGACTGGGGACGCGCTGCGTCAAACGGTGCACCGGCCCGGCGCGACGTCGATTTATCATGCGAAAGCAACAACTTACTGTCCGCTGGGGCGTTCTTGACAGGAAAATGGCCCATGACTATGGTGCGCGCGACTTTCGGGGTGCCCCCCAATCCCAGGATTTCAGGGCGTTTCGAGTTCGCCAAGACGTCTGTCGGGAGCCATTTCTCCTCTAGGACGCTGACGACGAGCGAGGACGCACGGTCATGGCTGAGGACAAGGCACCCAAGGGCGAACGGATCGACGCGAGACTGCACGAGCTTCGCCAGAGGCTCGACGCGGAGAAGCTTCGGGACGCGGAACGGCGCGGCGGCAGGCAGGGGGCGAACAACTCCGGCCTGGGGCAGGCGCTGAAACTGGGGTCGGAATTCGTCGCCGGCGTTCTCGTCGGCACGGGTATCGGATACGCGATCGATTACTACGCGGGCACGTCCCCGTGGGGCATGATCGTCTTCCTCCTCCTCGGCTTCGCGGCGGGCGTCCTCAACGTCATGCGCGCTGCGGGCATGGTGGCGGAACCCGATCCGCACCGGTTCAAGCGTCGCAGAGACGACAACGAGACTTGAGAATCGTCGGCGCATGGGCGAGACACGCCCGGCCGGCGACATCCGACGGCGAGTTTGAAGCGCGGCTTCGAAGCGGAGGGGACCCCGAGTGGCGAACGATCCGATCCATCAGTTCCAGATCTCGAAGATCCTCGACATCAGCATCGGCGGCGTCGATTTCTCCTTCACCAACTCGTCTCTCTTCATGGTCGCGACCGTCGCGGCCGCCACGGGCTTCCTGGCCTGGGCGACCTCCAGCCGCTCGCTGATCCCGAACCGCGCCCAGACCGTGGCCGAACTCTCCTACGAGTTCGTCGCCAACACGCTGCGCTCGTCGGCCGGCACGGAAGGCATGCGGTTCTTCCCTCTCGTCTTCTCGCTCTTCATGTTCGTGCTCGTCGCGAATCTCTTCGGCATGGTGCCCTTCTTCTTCACGGTCACCAGCCACATCATCGTCACCTTCGCCCTCGCCATGCTCGTCATCCTGACGGTGACGATCTACGGCTTCATGCGCCACGGCTTCCACTTCCTGGGGCTGTTCGTGCCGCACGGCGTTCCGGCCGCGGTGGTGCCTCTCGTCTCGGCGATCGAGGTCATCTCCTTCCTGTCCCGGCCGATCAGCCTCTCCGTCCGTCTCTTCGCCAACATGCTGGCCGGTCACATCACCCTGAAGGTGTTCGCCGGCTTCGTGGCGACGCTGACCGGCCTCGGCGCACTCGGCTTCGCCGGCGCCCTGCTGCCGCTGGCCATGACCGTCGCCCTGACGGCTCTCGAATTCCTGGTGGCTTTCCTCCAGGCCTACGTCTTCACGATCCTCACCTGCATGTATCTCAACGACGCCCTGCACCCGGGCCACTGAGATCGGGATCGACGAAGCTCATCGGCAAGACTGACCCAAGTCCCGATACGACATTTCCAAAGGAGCATCACGATGGAAGCTGAAGCTGCGAAGTACCTCGGCGCTGGTATCGCCACCCTCGGCATGGCCGGTGCCGCCCTTGGCCTCGGCAACATCTTCGGCAACTTCCTGTCGGGCGCGCTGCGCAACCCGTCGGCTGCCGATGGCCAGTTCGGCCGCCTCATCCTCGGCTTCGCCGTGACGGAAGCGCTCGGCATCTTCTCGCTGCTGATCGCGCTGCTGCTGCTCTTCGCCGTCTGATCTCAGACGGCCGTCGTCCGGGCCGCCCGCCGGCCCGGATGGCATGCAGTTCCGGATTGCAGGCCCGTCGCGATGCTCCTTCGAGAGTATGGCGACCGTCGTTTCGACACCCCGCCCGAAGCGGGGTGTCGGACTGTCGGAGGGGATGAGCCGTCCGGTTGACAGTTGATCACGCTCGCCCGTCGCCGCCGACGGCGATCGAGGAGCCGGAGCAGTCGATGACCCTGTTCATCACCCCCGCCTTCGCCCAGACGCAGCCTCCGGGTGCTCCGGAAGCCGGCGTCAACGTCCCGCCGGTGGCACCGGAATCGCCCGAACTCGGCCATGGCGCGCCGCCGGAAGGCGCCCACACCGAGATCGGCCACGAGGGCGTGGAGGACCATGGCGGAGCGTTTCCGCCGTTCGATCCCACCTATTTCGGGTCGCAGCTCCTGTGGCTGGCGATCACCTTCGGCTTCTTCTACTGGGTTCTGTCCAAGAAGCTGCTGCCGCGGCTGGGCGGCATCCTGGAAGTGCGTCAGGACCGGATCGGCGCCGATCTGGCCGAGGCCGAGCGCAGCCGCGCCGAGACCGACGCCGCCATCGCGGCCTACGAGCAGGCGCTCGCCGAGGCCCGCCAGAAGGCCGGCGTCATCGCCACCGAGACGCGCGAGCGGCTGAACGCCGACCTCGATGCCCGCCGCAAGGCGATCGAGGCGGACCTGACCGCCCGCGTCGCCGACGCCGAGACCCGCATCTCGGCCATCAAGGCCCAGGCGCTCAACGAGGTGGACGCCATCGCGACGGAGACCACCGACGCGATCGTCGCCACGCTGATCGGCCAGAGCTCGCCGGCGGAGGCCGCCGCCGCCGTCGCCACCGTCCGCAAGGGCTGAGGAGAGACACATGTTCGACGCAACCATCTGGGCCTTCGTCGGTCTCATCCTCTTCTTCGTGCTGATCGGCGCCCTCGGCGTGTTCCGCACCATCGGCACCATGCTCGACAAGCGCGGCATCATGATCGCCAACGAGCTCGATGAAGCCCGCCGCCTGCGCGAGCAGGCACAGGCTCTCCTGGTGGAGTACCAGGGCAAGCGCGCCGCGGCGGAAGCCGAGGCCGCCGAGATCGTGGAGAACGCCAAGGCCGAGGCCGCCCGCCTCGCCGCCGACGCGGAGGTCTCCCTGAAGGATCTGGTCGACCGCCGCACCAAGGCGACCGAGACCAAGATCGCCCAGGCCGAGACCCAGGCTCTCGCCGAGGTGCGCGCCTTGGCGGCCGATGTGGCCGTCCGTGCCGCCACGCAGATCCTGTCCACGAAGGTGAAGGGGCCGGTCGCCGCCGACCTCCTGACCCGCAGCATCGCCGACGTGAAGGCCCGCCTCAACTGAGGTCGATCCCTTCGCCACACATGAAAAGCCCGGCCATCGCGCCGGGCTTTTTCGTTTTTGCGCCGCTCCGCCTCGCACCCGCTCGCCCGGCCACGGGAGCGGCGGCAAAAGCTGCACTCCGGCAACAATGAAGCGCGAAGGTAAGCCCTTCAGCGACAAGGATGTTTGATCGGCAGTGCCGATATTGCCATAGACCTGCGACAGCAAGACGCCTTCTTCCGGACCTGCCACCGGCTACATGAGGAGCAAGCGGGGACTGAACCATGGCTGGACGCGCGGGGTGGGTCCGGCTGCGGGACGGTCGCGCCGCTCCTCATGGAGGCCCAATTGGAACTCGATCCGCTGATCCTGGCGCGCGTGCAGTTCGCCTTCACCATCTCCTTCCACATCATCTTCCCGGCCTTCACGATCGGCCTTTCGGCCTGGATCGCCACCCTGCTCGGGATCAGCCTGTGGACGGGCGACCCGCACTACCGCGATCTCGCGCAGTTCTGGACGAAGATCTTCGCCGTCTCCTTCGCCATGGGGGTGGTGTCCGGCATCGTGCTCACCTACCAGTTCGGCACCAACTGGAGCGCCTTCAGCCTGGCGGCCGGCAACGTGATCGGCCCGCTGATCGGCCTGGAGGTGCTCACCGCCTTCTTCCTGGAGGCGTCCTTCCTCGGCATCATGCTGTTCGGGCGCGACCGGGTCTCGCCGCAGCTCCATTTCGCCTCCGCGGTGCTCGTCGCCATCGGCACCGCGATCTCGGCCTTCTGGATCCTGTCGGCCAATTCCTGGATGCAGTATCCCGCCGGCCACGAGGTCCGCGACGGCATCGCCTATCCGGTCGACTGGTGGCAGATCATCTTCTCGCCGACCTTCCACTGGCGCTTCGTCCACATGCTGATCGCCGCCTACATCACCACCGGCTTCGTGGTGCTGGCGGTTGGGGCGCGCTTCTGGCTGAAGGGCAAGCATCTGATCGAAGCCGAGACCATGATGAAGATGGCGCTCGGCATCCTGGTGGTGCTGACCCCCGTTCAGGCGGTGGTCGGCGACTTCCACGGTCTCAACACCCTGGAGCATCAGCCCGCCAAGATCGCCGGCATGGAGGCGCACTGGGACGGCAACCACCCGGCGCCGCTGGTGCTCTTCGCCATCCCGGACGAGGAGGCGGAGATGAACCGGTTCGAGCTGGCCATCCCGAAGCTCGGCAGCCTCATCCTGAAGCACGACCTCAACGCCACCTTCCCGGGCCTGAAGCAGTTCGCCCCCGAGGACCGGCCGCCGGTGCTGCCCATCTTCATCTCGTTCCGCGTCATGGTGGGCATCGGGCTGGTGATGATCGCGCTGTCCGTGATCGGCGCCTTCAAGTGGTGGCGCGGTCACCTGTTCCGGCCCGGATGGCTGATGCAGATCTTCGCGTGGACGTGGCCGCTCGGCTTCATCGCCGTGCTGGCGGGCTGGATCACCACCGAGATCGGCCGCCAGCCGTGGGTCGCCACCGGCCTGATGCGGACGGAGGACGCGCTTTCCCCCGTCGGCGGCGTGGCGGTGCTCGTCTCGCTCGTCCTGTTCGTGCTCGTCTACGCGGTGATCTTCGTGTCCGGCGGCTACTACATCAATCGCCTCCTGGAAAAGGGGCCGGTCCGGCACATCCCGAAGGAGGACCTGCGCCCGACGCGGCCCATGGCGGCGGCCAAGGACGCCGGCCGCATCGCCCTCTCGGCGGGGGAGTGAGCCATGGAACTCGATCTTCCGCTGATCTGGGCCGGCATCATCGGCCTTGCGGTCATCCTCTACGTGGTCCTCGACGGCTTCGACCTCGGCTGCGGCATCCTCTTCCCGTTCGCCAAGGAGGAGCGGGATCGCGACCAGATGATGAATTCCGTGGCGCCCTTCTGGGACGGCAACGAAACCTGGCTCATTCTCGGCGGCGGCGGCCTGTGGGTCGCCTTTCCGGCCGCCTACGCGATCATCATGCCGGCGCTCTACGTGCCGGTGATCGTGATGCTGCTGGCCCTCATCTTCCGGGGCGTGGCGTTCGAATTCCGCTGGGTGGCGAAGCCCAACCACCAGGCGTGGGACCTCGCCTTCTGGCTCGGCTCCACCGTGGCGGCCTTCGCCCAGGGCGTGATCCTCGGCGGCATGCTCCACGGCATACGGACCGAGGACAACGCCTTCGCGGGGGGAGCCTTCGACTGGCTGTCGCCGTTCGCGATCATGTGCGGGCTCGGGGTGGTGGCCGGCTATGCGCTGCTCGGCGCCACCTGGCTCCACATGCGCGTGTCCGGGCCGCTCGAGCGGCGCTCCGCCGATTGGGCGCGCCCGCTGCTTCTCGCCATGCTGGCCTTCATCCTGGTGGTCAGCGTCTGGACCCCGCTCCAGTACGACCGCATCGCCGAGCGCTGGTTCTCCTGGCCGAACCTGCTCTACCTGTCGCCGGTGCCCGTGCTGACGGTGGTGCTCGCCGCCGTCATCTGGGTCGGCCTCGACAGGCGGAACGCCGCCGCGCCCTTCCTCGGGTCGGTGGGCCTGTTCATCCTGTCCTTCGCCGGGCTGGCGATCTCCAACTTCCCTTACCTGGTGCCGCCGGACATCACCATCTGGGACGCCGCCGCCGCGCCTGCGTCGCAGATGTTCCTGCTCGTCGCGGTGGTCATCCTGCTGCCGGTCGTGCTCGGCTACACCGTGTTCGTCTACTACACCTTCCGGGGCCGGATCGGGCCGGGCGAGGGATATCACTGAAAGCGGAGCGGGCCCGGTTCAGTCGGCCTCCTCGCCCTCGCCATCGCTCCTCAGGGGGCGGAAGCTCATCCGGTGGATGGGGCAGGGGCCGTGGGCGAGGAGGGCCGTCCGGTGCCCGGGCGTGCCGTAGCCCATGTGGCGCTCGAACCCGTAGAGCGGATAATGGCCGGCGTAGGCGCGCATCATGCGGTCGCGCGTCACCTTGGCGATGACCGACGCGGCCGCGATGGCGGCCACGTGGGCGTCCCCCTTCACGATGGCGGCGCCCTTGAGCCCGCGTTCGGCCACCGCCGGCGGCACGTCCCGCCCGTCGACGAGGACGCCGACGAGCGGCACCGGCAGGGACGCGAGCGCCCGGCCCATGGCTTCGAGCGTCGCGGCCCGGATGTTGACCCGGTCGATCAGGGCGGCCGATGCGGACGCGACCGCCACATGGTGGTCGCGGCAGATGGCCTCGAAGCAGGCCTCCCGCTCCTCGGCGGTCAACTGCTTGGAATCGGTCAGGCAATCGGGCAGATCGGCGTCGGTCAGGACCACGGCGGCGGTCACCACGGGACCCGCCCACGGGCCGCGGCCCGCCTCGTCCACGCCCGCCACCGTGCCGCGCCAGCGGCGCCGGTAGGAGTCCTCCACCCTGCGGTCGCAGACGCCGGGGAGGAGATCGGCGAAGAGGTCCGATACGGGTGATTCGAGCGCGCTCATGGGGCGGAGGGTGCCGGAAAGCGCGCCGCCGGGGAAGGGTGCCTCGGCCCGTCGCCAAGGCCGACCACGAGCGACGCGCGCCAAGACCGGCTGCGGCGCGCCTCACGCTGAAAACGGGCCGCTCCGAAAAGACCGCCCCCGCCAGACCCGCCCCGCCAGACCCGCCCCACCAGGGTCGTCCGCGCCAACGCCGCCCCGGCCGCAGCGTGTCCGGCCGCGATCGCGTCCGGCCCGCCGCCTTCAGAACAGGCTGAGCTGGACGCCGCCGTTGGTGGGCTTCTGGAAGAGTTCGGTCGTCAGCTTCACCCGGTTTTTGTTGAGGCCGAGCCGCTTGGCGGCGAGCTCGAAGCGCCGGCCGATCTGCCAGGCGTAGGGCCCGGAGCCTCGCATGCGCTTGCCCCATTCGGCGTCATAGTCCTTGCCGCCCCGCATGGACCGCAGCACGTTCATCACGTGGCGATAGCGATCCGGGAACTCGCGGAGCAGGAAGTCGCGGAAGATCTCGGATACCTCCAGAGGCAGGCGCAGCAGCACGTAGCCCGCCTCGCGCGCCCCGAAGGCGGCGGCGGCGTCCAGGATGCGCTCGATCTCGCTGTCCGTCACGCAGGGCACGATCGGCGCCACCATGACGCCGGTCGGAATGCCCGCCTCGTTCAGCTGCCGGATGGTCTCCAGCCGGCGGTGCGGGGCCGAGGCGCGCGGCTCCATGGCCCGGGCGATCTTCTTGTCGAGCGTGGTCACCGAGATGGCCACCTTGGCGAGACCCTTTTCAGCCATGGGCGCCAGTATGTCGATGTCGCGGGTGACCAGCGACGACTTGGTGACGATGCCGACCGGGTGGTTGGTCTTCGCCAGCACCTCCAGGATCGCCCGCGTGATCCGGTGTTCCTTCTCCAGCGGCTGGTACGGGTCCGTGTTGGTGCCGATCGCGATGGTCTTCGGCGTGTAGGACGGCGCCCCGAGCTCCCGCTCCAGAAGCTCGGCCGCATTGGGCTTCACGAACAGCCGGGTCTCGAAGTCGAGCCCCGGCGAGAGGCCCATGTAGGCGTGGCTCGGCCGCGCGAAACAGTAGACGCAGCCGTGCTCGCAACCCCGGTACGGGTTGATCGACCGGTCGAAGGAAATGTCCGGGCTGTCGTTCCGGGTGATGATGGAGCGCGCCCGCTCCACCTGGACGGTGGTCTTCAGGGGCGGCAGGTCGTCGGCCGAGCCCCAGCCGTCGTCGTAGGAGATCACCGTCTGCGGCTCGAACCGGGCGGCCGGGTTCACCGCCGCGCCCCGGCCGCGCCTTCGGTCGGCATGGACGGCCCGCTCCGCGAGCCCATCGGCGTGCAACGCTTCCACGTCGGGAATCCGTTCGAAGGAGAGAGGGGCGGCTCGGCTGTTCATGGTTTGATCTTAGCGCAATCCTGGAACAAGACAAGAACGTAGATGGCGCTCCGCGGCTCTGGCGCAAGCCCCTCCGCGGCCCCGGCCGCGGCGTGATCGCCTCTCGATCTCGCAGCGCAAAACCGGTAAAGCTTGCTCATGTTGACCGTTGTGATCCCGACCCTGAACGACGAGGAGCGGCTCGCGCTCACGCTGTCGGCCCTCATCCCGGCCGCGGCGGAAGGTGTCGTCCGGGAGGTGGTGATCGTCGACGGCGGGTCGACCGACGGCACGCGGCGCGTCGCCGACGCCACCGGCTGCGTCCTGGTGGAGGCGTCCGGGCCTGTCGGAACCCTTCTTCGTCGCGGCGGCGAGGCCGCCCACCGGGGCGAGTGGCTGCTGTTCCTGCGCCCCGGCGCGGTTCTGGAAAACCGCTGGGAGGCCGAGGTGGCGACGTTCGTGGAGCGCGCCGCCCGGTCGGGCCGGGCGGATACGGTCGCCGCGGTGTTCCGCTTCTCCCTCGACGAGGTCGGCTTCGGCGCGCGCGTGCGGGAGGCGGCCGTCCGGGGGCTTTCGTCGGTGACCCGGATCCCGCATCCCGGCCAGGGCCTCCTGATCTCGCGCACCTTCTACCGCCGTCTCGGCGGCTACGGCGCGCTGCCGGCCCTGGAGGACGTGGACCTTCTCCGCCGGATCGGCCGCTTCCGGCTCGCCAGGCTCAGGAGCGCCGCCGCCCAATACTCCCCGTCGGAAGGGCCGCCGCCGGCGGTCTCCTCGTTCCGTCGCCTGCGACGGGCGGTCAGCCTCGCGCTCGCGGCCCTCGCCGTTCCGCCGCGCTACCTGGTGCGGCTGCACGGCTGAGCCCCGCCGGTCGGGCCGGACGCCCGGCGGGCGTCACACGGCGGTGGACGGTCCAGCAGCTCCGGCGCCGCGCCGCATGTGCTCGTCCAGCCGCGGCATGATCTCCACGAAGTTGCACGGCATGTGGCGGTAGTCGAGCTGCGCCTTCAGGATGCCGTCCCAGGCATCCTTGCAGGCCCCGGGCGACCCCGGCAGCACGAACACGTAGGTGGCGTTCAGCACGCCGCCCGTGGCCCGCGACTGGATCGTCGAGGTGCCGATCTTGTCGTAGGAGATGCGGTGGAACACGGCCGAGAAACCGTCCATCACCTTCTCGAACAGGGGCTCCAGGGCTTCCGGCGTCACGTCCCGGCCGGTGAAGCCGGTGCCGCCGGTGGTGATCACCACGTCCACGTCGGGGGCGCTGGTGAAGCGCGTCACCACGGCCCGGATCGCATCCACGTCGTCGGGCACGATCTCGCGCCCGGCGAGCACGTGCCCGGCCTCGGCGATGCGCTCCACCAGCGTGCGGCCGGACTTGTCGTCCTCGAGGGTCCGGGTGTCCGACACGGTGACGACCGCGATCCGGACCGGGATGAAGGGCCGGCTTTCGTCGATGCGGGAAAGTGTCATGGAGGCTCCTTGGAAGCGGACTAGCCTCTACTTAAGGCCGCAGCCGGCCTGTGGCCAAGGGGAGGATGCATGGACTGGACCGCGTCGGTGGATGCCTATTGCGAGCGGACCGACCCGTCCTTCTGGGCCGAACCGCTCAACGCCGTGTCCAACCTGTCCTTCCTGCTCGCCGCGCTCTACGGCGTGCATCTCCTCGGCCGATGCAGGGAGCGGGACTTCGGACTGGCGGCGCTCTCGCTCACCGCTGCGGTCGTCGGCGTCGGCTCCTTCCTGTTCCACACGGTCGCGACCCGCTGGGCGGCGCTCGCCGACGTCATCCCCATCGCGGTCTTCATCGCGCTCGGCTTCGGGCTCGTCCTTCGCCGCCTCGTCGGTCTCGGGCCCTGGATCTCCGTCGCCGCCACCGCCGTCTTCATGGCGGCCTCCGGGCCGATCGGAGCGGCGTTCGAGCCGCTGGTCGGATCGTCGGCCGGCTATGCGCCGGCGCTCCTGGCGCTCCTCCTCATCGGCGGCTGGCTCAGCGCCCGGGGCGTGCCGAACGGCCGCTTCGTGCTCGTCGCCGGGGGCGTGTTCGCGGTGTCGCTTCTGTTCCGCATGGCGGACCTGCCGTTCTGCCAGACCCTGCCCCAGGGCACCCACGTGGGCTGGCATGTTCTGAACGGGGTGGTGCTCGCCCTCGTCATCCGTTCGGTGTGCACCTGGAACGCCGGAAAGGAGATGCGGGTCAATCGATCTAGCTGAGGCTTTCAACGACTTGGGTCCCGGCGCCCTCGTGCTAGAACGAGACAAATCAACGCAGGGAGAGCGCCCCCATGTCTGAGAATCGTCTCGTCGGTCCGGAACTCGAGGAAGCGGCGCTCTTCTTCCACAAGGAGCCGAGGCCGGGGAAGCTGGAGATCACGGCCACCAAGCCGCTCGGCAACCAGCGCGACCTGGCGCTCGCCTACTCGCCCGGCGTCGCCGCCCCCTGTCTCGCCATCGCGGCGGATCCGGCCCGGGCGGCCGACTACACCTCCCGGCAGAATCTGGTGGCGGTCGTCTCCAACGGCACCGCCGTGCTCGGGCTCGGCAACATAGGCCCGCTCGCCTCCAAGCCCGTGATGGAGGGCAAGGCGGTGCTGTTCAAGAAGTTCGCCGGCATCGACGTGTTCGACATCGAGATCGACGCGTCCACGGTGGAGCGCGTGGTGGACGTGGTGTCGGCCCTGGAGCCCACCTTCGGCGGCATCAACCTGGAGGACATCAAGGCGCCGGAGTGCTTCGAGATCGAGGCGGCCCTGCGCGAGCGGATGAGGATCCCGGTCTTCCACGACGACCAGCACGGCACGGCCATCATCGTGGCGGCGGCGGTGATGAACGCCATGGAACTCGCCGGGAAGGACCTCGGCGCCATCAAGGTGGTGGCGTCCGGGGCGGGCGCGGCGGCGCTCGCCTGCCTGAACCTCCTCGTCTCCCTCGGGGTCAACCGGGACAACATCTGGATCTCCGATCTCGAAGGCGTCGTCTACGAAGGGCGGGAGGCGCTGATGGACCGCTGGAAGGCGGTCTACGCCAAGCGGACCAACGCCCGGCATCTCGGCGACATCATCGAGGGCGCGGACGTCTTCCTCGGCCTCTCGGCCGCCGGCGTCCTCAAGCCGGACATGGTGGCCCGCATGGGCGACAGACCCCTGATCCTGGCGCTGGCCAACCCCAACCCGGAGATCACCCCGGAGGAGGCGCTCGCCGCCCGCCCCGACGCCATGATGTGCACCGGCCGGTCGGACTATCCGAACCAGGTCAACAACGTGCTCTGCTTCCCCTACATCTTCCGTGGCGCGCTCGACGTGGGCGCCACCACGATCAACGAGGAGATGAAGCACGCGGCCGTGCGGGCGATCGCGGGGCTCGCCAAGGAGGAGCCCTCGGACGTGGCCGCCCGCGCCTATGGCGGCGTCTCCGAACTGTTCGGCCCGCGCTACCTGATCCCGTCGCCGTTCGACAACCGCCTGATTCTGCGGATCGCGCCCGCTGTCGCCAAGGCCGCCATGGAGAGCGGCGTCGCCACCCGGCCGATCGCCGACTTCCCCGCCTATCTGGACCGCCTGCACCGCTTCGTGTTCCGCTCCGGCCTCGTCATGAAGCCGATCATCGCGGCGGCCAAGGGCGGCAAACGGCGGGTGATCTATTCCGACGGGGAGGACGAGCGGGTTCTGCGCGCCGCCCAGGTGGTGATCGAGGACGAGCTCGCCGAGCCGATCCTGATCGGCCGCCCGCAGGTGATCACCGCCCGCTGCGAGCGCTACGGCCTCAGGATCCGCCCCGGCCAGGACTTCGCCGTCGTGAACCCGGAGGACGACCCGCGCTATCGCGACTACGTGGACCTCTACTTCGAGCTGGTGGGCCGGCGCGGCGTGACCCCGGACGCGGCCCGAACCATCGTGCGCACCAACACCACCGTGATCGGCGCGCTCGCCGTGAAGCGCGGCGACGCGGACGCGCTGCTGACCGGGCTGGAGGGCCGGTTCATGAAACATTTGCGCGACATCCGGAACATCATCGGCCTTGCTACCGGCATCCACGAGTTCTCCGCCCTGTCGCTCCTGATCTCCAACCGGGGGCCGCTCTTCCTCACCGACACCTACGTGTCGGACGACCCGTCCCCGGCCGAGATCGCCGAGATGACCCGGCTCGCCGCCGACGAGATCCGCCGCTTCGGCCTGACGCCCCGGGCGGCGCTCCTGTCCCACTCCAACTTCGGCTCCGCCGACAGCGCCTCCGCCCGCAAGATGCAGGTGGCCCTCGCCATCCTGCGACGGACCGCGCCCGACCTGGAGGTGGACGGCGAGATGCATGGCGACGCTGCCCTCTCGCCCCAGGTTCGCCAGCGCGTAATGCCGACGTCCACCCTGAAGGGCGAGGCCAACCTTCTGGTGTTTCCCACCCTGGACGCGGCCAACATCGCCCTCGACCTCATGAAGGTGGCGGCCGACGCGCTTCACGTCGGCCCCATCCTCCTCGGCCCCGCCAGCCCCGCCCACGTGCTGACGCCCTCGGTCACCTCGCGCGGCGTGGTCAACATGACGGCCTTCGCGGCGGTGTGCGTGCGGAAGGACTGACGGGTGGAGTTGTCCCCATCTTTCTTTACCGCCGTTAACGGCGGCCATTGACAAAATTTACGATGTTTTGAAGGATGTTAGTCACGCGAGCGATCGACTCGCCTGCTGGTCGCCGGCTTCCGTGGTCGGGCCCGGTGGGGCGCGCGGGTCGGACTTCGCGTCGTACATCATCATCGGCATGCGTGACGCGTTGAGGACCGGAGGTCGTTCTCGGCGTACGGGCTGCCGCGCGTCGGTCGGTCGTCTCGCCGGGCTCCGCGCGACAGCTGCCCGGCAAGCGTATCGACCTGCGAGGGGCGGAGGCAGGATGAATTTTCTTGGTCGCAAGCGAACCCAGCCGGGCGAGGTGTACGACCTGCCGGGCGGCGGCAAGGTCATGCCGGAGGAAGCGGACCTCATGGACATCAAGCTGGGGCGCATCAACGACGCCGCCGCGGAAAGCCGTGCACCCGTGGACACCCGGGTGACCGTCGAGGATTACCGAGGCTACCAGGAGGCTGCAAGGGCCGAGCCGCCGCGGCGGCCAGACCCGTTGCCGCAGCCCGACCCGGTCGCGTCGGCCGACATGGTCCGGCCGCGACCGCAGCCGTCCGAGGGGTCGGATCGGTACGACACGGCCGAAATCCGCCGCTCAAGGGTGGTGAAGGGCCTGTCGCCTCCGGCCGAGGTGGAGTCCCGGATCCGCACCATCGCGTCCCTCACCGAGGACCTGATGGCCGACGTGCGGGGCGTGTTCCGCCAGCTGGAGATCCAGGAGGATCTCTCGTCCGCCCACGCGGACCTGCAGTCCCGCCACGAGCTGGCGTCGCTCAGCCTCCGGGACACCACGTCCCGGGCCGCCAAGCTGGAGACGGAAAACACGGACCTGCTCCGGCGGCTCCGCGATCTCCAGGCCCGCTACGAGGACGTCCAGAAGGCGAGGGACGCCTACGCGGACAGGATCACCGTCCTTAACGAAGAGGTGCAGAAGTCCTACCTGGAAGTGTCCCGCAAGCAGGATGCTCTCCGGCGCGAGGCGAACCTGCGGATGGCGACGGAGGCGAAGGCCAAGGAGCTGGCCGACCATCTCACGGCCGAACGCGCGGAGAACAGCCACCGTCGCGCTCTCCTGGAAGACACCAAGGCGGAACTGCGGATTCACTCGGCCGCGTCCGTCTCTCTCCAGGAGCGGATCGACCGGCTGACCTCCGAGTGCCACGCGGCCCGGGGCGCCCAGACCAACGCCGAGCACGACAGGGCGCAGGCCCTGGAGGCCCTCTCGGCGGCCAGCCGCTCCCTGGAGGTTCACCAGCAGCAGATCTCGGCCTTGTCGGCGAGCTTCGACACTTATCGGGAGAAGGCGAAGGACGAGCTTCACCAGAAGGACATCGCCATCGGCGGCCTGATCTCCAAGTCGAACTTCCTGGAGGAACAGGTCCGGGCGCTGCGCGAAGAGAAACGGGCCTTGTCGGTCAAGGTCCGCATGCTTCTGGAGGAGCAGGAGGCCCGGATCAGCCGATCGGACGACTACGCCATGCGCACCGGCGCCGAATAGTCGGGCCGGGGTCCTGGTCTGCGGAAGCAAAGGGCTGGTCGCCGATGATCCGGTGACCGGCCCCGTTGTCCTTGGAAGTCGCGCCGGCTGACTTGGACCTCGCCCGTCCGCGCGGGGTCATCTCTCCGCTCCGCGGCCTCGCTCCGCCCGTCGATTCGTCAGCCGGCGCTCTCGTTGGCGGCGGCGGTCATGGCGGCGCGCAAGGCCAGGAGGTCGCGCCAGACCATCCTCTTCTCCACCGGGTTGCGCAGCAGATAGGCCGGGTGGAAGGTCGGCAGCGCCTTGATCACTCGCGTGCCGGTGTCGTAGTCGAGCCAGCGACCGCGGAGCTTGCGGATGCCGGTCCGGGCCGCTTCGCCGCCGACCAGGGCTTTCGCCGGTTGGGCGCCCAGGAACACCAGGAAGTCGGGGTTCACCAGCTCTATCTGCCGGCAGATGAACGGTCGGCAGATGGCCACCTCCTGGTCGCTCGGATCCCGGTTGCCCGGCGGGCGCCAGTAGATGACGTTGGCGATGTAGGCGTCCGTCTCCCGCGACAGGTCGACGGCCTTCAGCATCCGGTCGAGCAACTGGCCGGACCGTCCGACGAAGGGGCGGCCCTCCAGGTCCTCGTCCCGGCCCGGTGCCTCACCGACGAACATCACCCGCGCCGCCGGATTGCCGTCGCCGAAGACCAGCGATTTGGCCGTGAGCTTGAGGTTGCACCCGTCGAAGCCGAGGAGGAGACGGTGCAACTCGTCCAGGCTGCGCGCCGCCGCCGCCGCCGTACGGGCGGCCATCACGGCGTCCGTGCCGGGCACGGTCGCGGCCAGCGGCGGAGCCATGGGCTGCGGCCGGCCGGCCTGGCCCGGATGGGGCCTCACCGGCTGGCCCAGTTCCGTTCGGGCGCCCGGCACGATCGAGGCCTGTCCGGGCGTTCCCGCAGGCGCCCGCCTGGCGTTGGCGGCGCGTTCCCGCTCGGCGGCGCTTTCGGCGAACCGGTCGACCGGCGCTTCGTCCAGCACCGCGTCCACGCCCATGGCGGCATACCAGTCGAGCAGCGCGAGAAGCGCGTGCTGAACGCTGGAGCTGGGCGGGAGATCGGACATGAGGAGCCTTATAGCGGCCTCGCGCAGGCCGCGCCATGGCGCCGATCCGCTCACGTCACAGAACAAGACGAGCGGCTTCCGTTGACGTAAGCGAGAGATATGGACATCATGCTGCGACAGAACAGCCCCATGAGAAAAGATGGACCGTTCGTCGGCTTTTCGCTAGCGCACCCGATGGATAGAGTACGCGCGCTTTCCGGGGCGCCGGGACGGAACCGATGAGGAGATGGCATGACCGCGGTTGAACTGCCTGAACGCGACGCGATGGAATTCGACGTGGTGATCGTCGGGGCGGGCCCGGCGGGCCTGTCGGCCGCGATCCGTCTGAAGCAGATCGCCGCCGAAACCGGGCGCGACATCTCCGTCGTGGTGCTGGAGAAGGGGTCCGAGGTCGGCGCACACATCCTGTCCGGCGCGGTGGTCGACCCGATCGGCGTCGACAAGCTGCTGCCCGGCTGGCGCGAAGAGGCCGACACGCCCTTCAAGACGGCGGTCACGGACGATCGCTTCTACCTGCTCGGCCCGGCCGCCGCCGTGCGCCTGCCGAACTGGGCCATGCCCAAGCTCATGAACAACCACGGCAACTACGTCGTGTCCCTCGGCAACGTCTGCCGCTGGCTCGCCCAGAAGGCCGAGGCGCTCGGCGTGGAGATCTATCCGGGCTTCGCCGCCGCCGAAGTGCTCTACGACGAGGCGGGTCGGGTCGCCGGCGTCGCCACCGGCGACATGGGCGTCCACAAGGACGGCACGCCGGGCCCGAACTTCCAGCGCGGCATGGCGCTCTACGCCAAGTACACGCTGCTCGGCGAGGGCGTGCGCGGCTCGCTCGCCAAGCAGGTGATCAACCGCTTCCATCTGGCCGACCGGGCGCAGCCCGCCAAGTTCGGCATCGGCCTGAAGGAACTCTGGCAGGTGCCGGATTCCAAGCACCAGCCCGGCCTCGTGCAGCACAGCTTCGGCTGGCCGCTGCAGTGGGGCACCGGCGGCGGCTCCTTCCTCTACCACCTGGAGGACAACCAGGTGGCGGTCGGCTTCGTGGTCCATCTCAACTACGAGAACCCGTACCTGTCGCCGTTCGAGGAATTCCAGCGCTTCAAGACCCACCATCTGATCCGCGACACGCTGGAGGGCGGCAAGCGCCTGTCCTACGGCGCCCGGGCCATCACGGAGGGCGGCTGGCAGTCGGTGCCGAAGCTCACCTTCCCGGGCGGCGCGCTGATCGGCTGCTCCGCCGGCTTCGTCAACGTGCCGCGCATCAAGGGCAGCCACAACGCCATGCTGTCCGGCATCCAGGCGGCGGAGTCCGCCGCGTCGGCCCTCGCCGCGGACCGCTCGCACGACGAACTTCTCGACTACGAGGCCGGCTGGCGCTCATCGGAGATCGGTCGCGACCTTTGGAAGGTGCGCAACGTCAAGCCGCTCTGGTCCAAGTTCGGCACGCTCGTCGGCGTTCCGCTCGGCGGCATCGACATGTGGCTGAACGAGACGCTCGGCGTCTCGCCGTTCGGCACGCTGAAGCACGGCAAGCCGGACCACGCCGCTACCCACCCGGCCAAGACCCACAAGCCGATCGTCTATCCCAAGCCCGACGGCAAGCTCACCTTCGATCGCCTCTCCTCGGTGTTCCTGTCGAACACCAATCACGAGGAGGATCAGCCGGTCCACCTGAAGGTGAAGGACATGGGCCTGCAGCGCGTGTCGGAGCTTGGCACCTTCGCCGGCCCGTCGTCCCGCTACTGCCCGGCCGGCGTCTACGAATGGGTCGAGGAACCGGCCGCTCCGCCGAAGTTCGTGATCAACGCGCAGAACTGCGTGCACTGCAAGACCTGCGACATCAAGGACCCGAACCAGAACATCGAGTGGACGGTGCCGGAAGGCGCCGGCGGGCCGAACTACCCCAACATGTGACGGTCGCGACGGCGGGCATGCGCCGCCGCTTCGCGCCCCTCCGGGTCCTCAATTCAGGAGGATGGAGGCGGTCACCGGCAGATGGTCCGAGCCGACGTTCGGACCGACCCGGTGGCCGAGGATGCGGACCTCGGGGCTGACCAGGATGTGGTCCACGGTCGAGCCGAAGAACTCCGGCCAGCCGAACTCGCGAAAATAGCGCGTCGCCGCGGGCCAGAGGCTCTTGTCCGCAAGCGTCAGCGGCGTCGTCGCCAGCAGCTTGTGCAGCCAGGGCGACCAGGGCGGCGTGTTGAAGTCGCCGCCCACCACGATCGCCGTGCCCGGCGCTTCCTTTGACACCTGCTCGGCCAACACCGCGAGCAGGCGGTTGCGTTCCAGCCAGCGCAGCTTGGAGCGCGGCGTCTGGGCGTGAAGCGCGTAGACCACCATCGTACGGCGAGCCGCGCCCGGCTTCGCGGGATCGGTGACGTCGAACTCGGCCCGGATCAGCCGGTGCCTGGGGCTGAATGCCCCGTCCGAGAACAGTCGCGGTTCGCCGACCAGCGGGTACCGGGACAGGATGCCCACGTGGCCGTCGACGGGCCCAACCCGCACCGGATAGGCCCGCGCCTCGCGCATCAGTCCGGCGCTCCAGCTCGACACCTCCTGCAGCAGCACGATGTCCGCCGGGGTGGACCGCAGCCAGGCCGCGAAGCCCTGCTTGTCGCCGTTCTTGTCCGCGAGCGTGTTCACCGTCGCGACCGCAATGGGCGTGCCTGTCCCGTCCGCAGTCCGCTCGGCCCAGACCGGGATGACGGCCACGCTCGCGATCGCCAAGAGGGTCAACAGGATCAGATGCCGGCGCCGCCACGTGAGGAAGAGCACGGCGGCGACCGTGGTCGCCACCAGCACGTAGGGAAGAAAGAAGAGGACGAGATCCGCCGTCCGGAACCAGACCGCGGCGCCGTAGAGCGCCGCGAGCCCGCAGACCACGAGCAGCAGGCTGTTGAGGTCTAACCAGGGACCGAGCTTCATTCCGAAAAATCCAAAGGTGACGGCAAAAACCAGAATGCATGGTGCGTTGCAAAATACGCCGAACGCAAGGCCGGCGCGGACTTTACGAGTTGGCGCCATATGAATCGATCAAGGAATGGTGAGGACCATCGCGATCCCGAACGGTTGACGACCCCCTGTCATCAAACCGACACTCTGGACAGCGCCGCGCCGGCGTTCGCCCAAGGGCGGACCGGCAGGAGACCGGCGTCCGGAGCGCGTCCCGGAGCCCTCGCCAGGGCTTTGCTCCATATTGCGGCACCTCGGGCCGAGGCCAGCGTTCGACGCCCCGGCTCTCTGCGAGCGATCGACCTGCAGGCGCGCGTCTCCTTTGGCGGAACCGCGCCGGACCGGAGGCGGTGATGCGAACCATTCCGTGGCGGCTTTTCGGAACCCTGATCGGCGGACTGATTTCTCTGGCGCTCGCGGGGGCGGACCCCGCGTCGGCGAACGAACAGGTCGACCTGGAGTTGGTCCTCGCGGTCGATGTGTCCGGCTCCATGGATCCGGACGAGCAGGCCCTCCAGCGGACGGGCTATGTGGAGGCGATCCGACACCCGGACGTCCTGGCGGCGATCCGCAGCGGACTTCATGGGCGGATCGCGGTCACCTACCTGGAGTGGGCGGGCCCCGGCAACCACCGGGTCGTCATACCGTGGCGCACCCTCACGGACACCGCGTCGGCCGAGGCCTTCGCGGCCCAACTGTCCGACGCGCCGCGCGGCACCCTTCGGGGCACCTCCATCTCCAGCGGCCTCACGATCGCGGCGTCGCTGTTCGAGGGCAACGGGTACGAGGGCATGCGGCGGGTGATCGACGTTTCCGGCGACGGTCCCAACAACATGGGCGAGCCGATCCTTCCGGTCCGCGACATGGTGGTCCGCCTCGGCATCGTGATCAACGGCCTGCCGATCACCCTGAAGCCGGGAAACCGGGGCTACGGCTCCATCGAGAACCTGGACAGCTATTACGAGAACTGCGTCATCGGCGGGCCCGGCGCCTTCATCGTGGCGGTGAACGACCGGGCGCAGCTGGTGGAGGCGATCCGCCGCAAGCTCGTTCTGGAGATCGCGGATCTCAGCGGCGGCTTCGAGCACGTTCAGGCCTCTCCGGTGCCCGATTCCGACTACGACTGCGAAGTCGGCGAGAAGCAGCGGCGGATGTGGCTGGACCCGTGAGGCGAGGGCTCGCCGGGTCTTGAGCCCCGCTGATCCTGCCGGCCCGTGGACCGAACCGGACGAGCCGCTCCACCGCCAGCGCGACCACAAGCACCAGGGCCATCGGCAGCGAGACGAGGACGGCCGCGATCATGCGCACGGCCCAAGGCCACCGGCGGGCGTTCGTGGTCCGAAAGCGGTCGCCTTCGTCCGTGGCCGCACCCAAGACGGCCTCCGTCGCCGGCGCGCCCGTCGACAGCCCCGCCACACCGGCGGAGTTCATGGCCGGAGCCTTCGCGGACCGTCCCAAGGCGGCCGTGGCGGGCTCCGCCCCCGGACCGATACGGGTCTGCATGGGACCGACCTCCGCGAACCAAATTCCGGCCGAAACGAATGCGGGACCGACGGGCCGGCAGCCGATCGTCCGGCGCCGTCCTGACGGTCCCGCGGGTTCGCTTCCGATCCGCCGACGAGGGCCAGTCTAGAGCGTCGTCGTCATTTATATCAAGTGCGGATCGCGGTCCGGGGCCGGACTGTGCTCACGCGCCCTCGATGCGTGAGAAATCCGCCACGCCGTGGCAGGCGTCCCGGATCGCGGTGAGAAGCGCCAGCCGGTTCGCCCGGATGGCGGTATTCTCGGCATTGACCAGCACCGCGTCGAAGAAGGCGTCCACCGGCGGCCGAAGCGCCGCGAGGGCGGTCATCGCGGCCTCGAAATCCTCCCGCGCGAGGGCGTCGGCCACCTGTGCGGTGGCGGTCCGGACGGCGGCCCACAGGGCCTTCTCCTCCGCCTCGGTCAGAAGGGCCTCGTCGACGGACGACGCCACCGCCGTGCCCTTCTTCTCCTCCGCCTTCAGGATGTTGGCCGCGCGCCGGTAGCCGGCGAGCAGGTTGCGTCCGTCCTCCGACGAGAGGAGCGCGCCGAGCGCCTCCACCCGGCGGACGATCAGCAGCAGGTCGTCCTGGTTGCCGAGGCCGAACACAGCGTCCACGAGATCGTGCCGCGCGCCCTGTTCCCGCAGCTGCACCTTCAGCCGGTCGGCGAAGAAGGCGAGGAGGTCGGGCGTCGCGCCGAGGCTCGTCAGCCGCAGCCGAAGCCCGTTCTCCAGCACGATCCGGATCACGCCGAGGGCGGCGCGGCGGAGGGCGAACGGATCCTTGGAGCCGGTCGGCTTCTCGTCGATGGCCCAGAAGCCGGTCAGCACGTCCAGCTTGTCGGCGAGCGCGACGGCGATCGACACCGGGTCGGTCGGCACCCGGTCGCTCGGGCCCTGCGGCTTGTAGTGCTCCTCGATGGCGGCGGCGACAGACGGATCCTCGCCGTGCCGGGTGGCGTAGTAGCGGCCCATCAGGCCCTGGAGCTCGGGAAACTCGCCCACCATGCCGGTGACGAGGTCCGCCTTGGCGAGGAGCGCCGCCCGCTCGGCGAGCGCCTTGCCGGCGCCGACGAGGGGCGCGATCGCGCCGGCGAGCGCCACGAGGCGCATCACCCGCTCGCCCTGGCTGCCGAGCTTCTCGTGGAAGGTGATGACGTCGAGCTTGGGCAGCCGGTCCTCCAGCGGAACGGCGAGGTCCTGCTCCCAGAAGAACTTGGCGTCCGACAGACGGGCGCGGATGACGCGCTCGTTGCCGGCGATGATGGTCCGCCCGCCATCCTCCGCCACGGTGTTGGCGGTGAGAAGGAAGCGGTTGGCGAGCTTGCCGGTCGCCGGGTCCTTCAGCACGAAGCACTTCTGGTTGGCCCGGATGGTGGCGCGGATCACCTCGTCCGGCACGTCCAGGAAGCGCTCCTCGAACGCGCCCATCAGCACCACCGGCCATTCCACCAGGCCGGCCACCTCGTTGAGGAGGCCCTCGTCCTCGACGAGCTCCAGGCCCGCCGCGAAGGCGAGGTCCTTGGCGTCGTGGAGGATGATGTCGCGCCGGCGCGCCGGGTCGAGCACCACCTTGGCCCGTTCCAGCGAGGCGACGTAGTCCTCGAACCGGCGGACCCGGATCGGGTCCGGCGCCAGGAAGCGGTGGCCATGGGTGATGTTGCCGGACGCGACGCCCTCCACCTCCACCTCGATCACCGTCGGATCCTCGGTCTCCGGACCGAAGGTGCACAGGATGGAATGGAGGGGCCGCACCCAGCGCAGGGTTCCGGAGCCCCACTTCATGCTCTTCGGCCAGGGGAAGGTCCGCACCACGGCCGGGACGAGGTCGCGGATGATGTCCTCGGCGGCGCGGCCGGGCTTCAGCGTCTCGGCGACGTAGAACCGGCCCTTCTTCGGATCGTCGACGATCCGGGCCTCGGCGACGGAGGCAAGGCCGGCGCTCTTCAGGAAGCCCTGGATGGCGCCCTCCGGCGCGTCCACCCGCGGGCCCTTCTTCTCCTCGCGCAGGTCCGGCGAGCGGGTCGTCAGTCCGTGCACGGTGAGCGCCAGCCGACGCGGCGTCGCGAAGGCGGCGGCGCCCTCGTAGGTGAGACCCGCGTCCACCAGGCCGTTCGTGACCAGCGCCTTCAGGTCGTCGGCCGCCTTCGCCTGCATGCGGGCGGGTATCTCTTCGGAAAACAATTCGAGGAGGAGGTCGGGCATGGGGGACGTGAGCCTTCGCGGAAAACCGGAGCCGTGACTAGCCGGTTCGGGCGCGAATGTCACGAGGCACGGAGGGCTCGCCGCGCCTCAGCTCCAGCCGCCGTGGATGGTCTGGTAGAAGACGTGCCGGCCGATCTTCGACTGCTTGCGGAACACGTCCGCCCAGTTCGGCCGCACATAGGTGGCGTGATAGTGGGTGGAGGTGCCCACCTCATCGAGCCAGACGCCGCCGAAGAGCACGTCGTGAGCCACGGTCTTCGCCACGGTCCAGGCACGGCCGGGACGCACCACGTCCTTGATGCCGTCGCAGGCGAACGAGAACTGGCAGGCGTCCTTGCGGCCCTCGTTCTGATAGACCACGTCGCAGATGCGGTCCGGGTAGGCCGGATTGCGCACCCGGTTGAGCACCACCTGGGCGACCGCCGTCTGGCCCTTCACCGGCTCGCCGCGCGCCTCGAAATAGACCGCCTCGGCGAGGCACTTCTCCTCCGCCGGGTCGAATGCGGTTGCTGGCAGCGGCAGGGCGCCCCACCAGTGGTCGCCGGGCGCGAGGGCGCGCGGCGGCACGGGCGGCTTCTCGCGCGGGCGCGCGAAGAGGGCGTCGAACATGTCCTGCGCCACCACCGACGTGTCCGGCGCATAGGCGGCGAGCACCGCCTCGGCGGTGACGTTGGCGGCGGGCGCGAGCGGCCGGGGCGGATAATGCGCGGCGACGAGGCGGGTCTGGTCCGGACGGGAGAGCGGCACCGGCGCGGGCGACAGATCCGCCACCGCCGTGGCGCGCACGTCCCGTGGCTGAATGAAGCGGGCGACCGCGAGCGCCGACAGCGGCGCGCTCGCCGCCGAGAAGGCGACCGTCGGCAGGGTGTCCGGGCCGGGCGGCTGGAGCCGGCTGTGCTCCTCATAGATGGAGCCCGCCGAAAAGCCCCGCCGGGTGGACGGCGTCGTGAACGTGCCGGGCAGGTCGCCCTTCCAGCTCCGGTCGATGCGGTCCTCGTCCGGCAGCCAGGTCGCCGGATCCGCCGCGCCGTGGCCGGCCGGGCTGACGCCTTCGAGGACGATGCGCTCGCCGTTCGGTCCGGCGGAGATCATGGCCGATCCGCCGACCTCCTGAAGCGCGGGCGTGGCGATCTCGGTGATGCCGCCGGGACCCGGCGCGATCGCCATGGTCCAGCGGGTGGCCGGGTCCAGCGACTTCAGGAGAAGGCTCGCGGCGTCCTGCTGGGCGACGGTGGTGGGAAAGGCCGCGACCAGCACCAGGCCGGCGAGAAGCCCGGAGGCCGGACGGCCCACCCGCCAGAACGCGGCGGAGAGGGCGGGCGCGGGGAGGTTGCCCCCGATCCGATGACGACGACGCATGACCAGACCCCGTCCTCCGATCGCACCCGGGCGCGGACGGCCTTTGCCCGTCGCGCCTCAAGTTCCAAGCTCGCGATGGTTATCGGGGATTAACCTTACCGGTGGGTTAACCCAGCTAGTGGGGAGCTTGCGGATCCGGCCGGCCATAAGTCGGGCTGCGGCCGCGCGCCGCGGCCGTGCTAAACGGGACCCGGACGGGCGGGCATCGACGAGAGGAGAGGGGAATGACCGAGTTCCGGGCGATCGTGGTGAGCCGCGACGAGGAGAAGCGGCAGAGCGTGGCGCTGACCTCCCTGACCGACGCCGACCTGATGGACGGCGACGTCACCGTCCGGGTCAGCCATTCGACGGTCAACTACAAGGACGGGCTGGCGGTCACCGGCAAGCTGCCGGTCGTCCGCCGCTGGCCCATGATTCCCGGCATCGACTTCGTCGGCGAGGTGGTCGCCTCCGCCGACCCGGCCTTCGCGCCCGGCGACAGCGTGATCCTCAACGGCTGGGGCGTCGGCGAGGTTCACCTCGGCGGCTGGGCCGAGGTCGCCCGCGTCAAGGGCGACTGGCTGATCCACCGGCCGGACGGCCTGTCGCCGGCCGACTGCATGGCCATCGGCACCGCCGGCTACACGGCCATGCTGTCGCTGATGGCCCTGGAAGCCCATGGGCTGACGCCGGACCACGGCCCGGCGGTGGTGACCGGCGCGGCCGGGGGCGTCGGGTCCGTCGCCGTCATGTTGCTCGCCCGGGCCGGCTGGCACGTGATCGCCACCACGGGCCGGCCTGAGGAGACCGACTACCTGAAGGGCCTCGGCGCCGCCGAGATCCTGGAGCGGGCGGAGCTCTTCGGCCCGGCCAAGCCGCTCGCCAAGGAACGCTGGGCGGCGGGCGTCGATTCCGTCGGGTCCACCACGCTGGCGAACGTGCTCTCCATGACGAAGGGGGAGGGCGCCATCGCGGCCTGCGGCAACGCGGGCGGCATGGACCTGCCCACCAGCGTGGCGCCGTTCATCCTGCGCGGCGTGTCGCTGCTCGGCATCAACTCGGTCGCCGTGCCGAGGGGCAAGCGCGAGGTGGCGTGGGCGCGCCTCGACCGGGAGATCGACCGCGGCAAGCTCGCCGCCATGACGACGACCGTTCCGCTCGACCGGGCGATCGACACCGCTCGCGCAATCGCGGACGGCAAGGTGCGCGGGCGGGTGGTCGTTACGGTCGCCTGATCGTCGGCGCCCGGGCGTGATCGGGCCGGTCAGGTGGCCGGCCCGAGCCGGCGGGCGAGCCGCTGGTAGGCGAAGCCGATCAGGATCAGCACCGCGCCGGTGCCCATGAAGGAGGCCGCGCGCCACACCCCGCTGAGGCCGGACGTGTCCACCAGGAAGACCTTGACGACGACGGCGGCGATCAGCGCCGCCGCCACCGCCCGCACGCTCCGGGCCCCGATGGCGACGCCGGTCGCCAGCACCAGGAGGCCGGCGAGCAGCCACACCACCGAATAGGCGTAGAGCTCGCTCTCCTCCACCGGGCCGACGGTGAGGTCGCCGCTGTGGAATCCGGCGCGGACGGCGAGCGTCACCCAGGCGACGGCGAGGACGCCGCCGAGCCAGCCGGCGGACGCCACATACCAGCGGGGGCGGTCCGGCCGTCGCCGCGCCACAATGGCGACCGCGAAGGCCATCAGCGACGGGAGCAGGTAGCCGAGCGCGAGCACGCCCGAAAAGGCGCCGCCGGTGACCGGCTCGCCCGTGACCAGCGGATTCTGGGCGACGAGGAGACCGAGCCCGCCGAACAGGAGTCCCAGGCCTCCGACGACAAGCGTGCCCCGGCCGAACACCAGCCCGGGACGTCGCACCGCCAGCCATTGCATGCCGAGCGAGACCGACAGGAGCGAAAGCGTCAGGAGGCTCTGCTCCGCGAGGCCGGAGATCGGCGCGGTCAGGTCGCCGCCGGTCATGCCGTGGTGGATCACCATCACCAGGGTGAGGGCCGTGAACGTGACCGCGAGCGCCTCGAACACCGGCACCGCCGGGTCCATGCGCGTATGGCCGAACCGCCATGCCCCGTAGGCGAACGCGAGCGCCGGCGCGCCGTAGCCGTAGAGCAGCCAGTTGAACACCGGCGTCGTCCCGACGTCGGCCCCGACCACAGCCGGACCGGTCACGAACCGGGCGACCACCACCGCCGCGACGGCGAGGGCCACGGCGCGGAGGCCCGGCACCGGGCGCGCCGCCTCCACCCAGGCGATGGCCGGGACGAGGAGGGCGAGCGCGACCGTGAGGAAGCCCTTCTCCAGCGCCGCCGTCAGGCCGCAGCCGATGGCCGCGACGGCCGCGATGGCGTAGGTGGCGGTCGCGCCGTCCGCGCCGAACCAGGTCCGGGGCAGCCGCCGGCTGAGTGTCTCCGTGACCACGCCGAAATAGGCCGCCAGCACCAGCGCCAGAGTGGCGAACGGCAGGCTCTGGGTGAACTCGGTCAGCCGCAGATAGGCCATGACGCCGACGCCGAGCGGCACCGCCGTGCCGACCACCGCCTGCACCACCCGGGACGCCGATCCGGCCACGCCGAAGAGACCGAGCCCGCCAAAGAGAAGGCCGGCGGCCAGGGAGGAGCCGATCAGGCGCCCCGCGTCCACCGCCGGAAGGCCGTCGATCATGGCCGTCTCCAGGCCGGGCCGGATCACCGGGGTCGCGAGGCCGGCGAGGCCGATCACCACGGTCGGGATGGCGGCGAGGGCGGCGAGGCGGACCGCCGGCCACTCGTAGGCCGTCACGGTGAGCGCGGCGCCGACGCCGAACACGAGCCCCACGCCCGCCGCCGTGTCGCCGAAGCCGGCCACATGAAGGATGACCGGGATGCAGAAGAGCGCCAGCATGACGGCTCCCGCCCGGTCGTGCGGCGTTTCGCGGCCCGGCGCGCGGGGATGGATGGAGGCCGCGAAGGTGGCGGCGGTCAGGCCGTAGGAGAGGAGGACGTGCACGGCCACCACGACCGAGTCGTAGCCCGGGCGGGTGGACGCGGCCGTCATCACCGCCGCCCAGCCGATCTGGCCCACCACCGCCGAGATGGCGAGCCAGCGCCAGCCCCGAAGCCTTGCGACGGCGAGCGTCGCCACGGTGAGGACGAGCAGGTAGAGGACGAGCGACCCGAAGGCCGGCGCTTCGGAGGAGACCAGGACGGGCGCCAGATAGCCGGCCGCGAGACCGAGGCCGGCGAGGCCCGGCCCGTGGAGGAGCGAGAGGGCGAGGGTGGCGAGCGCCACCGCGCCGAGCGCCAGGAAGGCGGCCGCGTCGCCGAGGAAGCCGTAGAGCGCATAGGCGGCGTAGATCGCCGCGAAGGCCGAGACCGTGCCGGCGGCGGTGAGAA
Organism: Chthonobacter rhizosphaerae; assembly: GCF_013839525.1. Classification (GTDB taxonomy): domain Bacteria; phylum Pseudomonadota; class Alphaproteobacteria; order Rhizobiales; family Pleomorphomonadaceae; genus Chthonobacter; species Chthonobacter rhizosphaerae. The sequence continues at coordinate 190,820 of NZ_JACDIS010000003.1, read as the reverse complement.
CGCCCGGCACGTAGGCGGCCCGCAGCGCCGCCGGGGGCTCCGCGCCGTCGCGCCGTCGGAGCATTTCGCCGGCCGCGAGCAGCACGCCCGCGAACAGAAGGCCGAGCAGGATGCGCAGGCCAGGGCCGATCAGCCCGGCCTCGATGGAATAGCGCACCAGGAACACGCCGCCGAGGGCGAGCGCGATGCCGCCCACCCAGACCGCCCAGCGCGTGCCGAGCGCCTCCTCCAGGTCCCGGCGGCGGGGTGGCCGGATGATCGGCGGCGGCGCGGCGTCGCCGGCGGCCGAGGCGGCGTCGGCATCGCTGGCGGGACCGAGGTCGGCCGACTCGGCTGACGCGGGCGCGGCATCCGGCGCGGGTTCCGGCGACGTCCCGACGTCGGGGATCGGCTCCGGCGCCGGGTTCTCGACCGGTGCCGGCGCGGCGTGCGGGCTTGCCGCAGCCGCCTGCAGGGCGGCGAGCGCGGCCTCGGCGGCGGCCAGCCGGCGGCGAAGGTCGCCCGTGCGCGACAGGGCCGCCCACCCGGCCAGACTGCCGCCGACGAGCGCCAGCACGACGATCACCAGGATCGCGATCAGACCATCCATGAGAAGTTCCACCCTGGCCGAGACGGCGCACCGTTCACGAGGGAACGGCTGTCGGCGCCGCCGAACGCATCATGGCCATCTTATGCGAACAGTCTCAAGAAAAGCCTGCGACCGGGCCGGCGCCGGGCACGGCGGAACGGGACGTGTACGCCCGGCCCGCGCGGGCACGCGTTCACCCGGCCTTGCCGTGCCATGGCTTTGCCCTCATTCTCCCGCTTGATTTGCGCCTTTCCAAGATGACAGCGCCGCCTAGACTGGAGCGACCCATGACGCCGACCAATTCCGCCCCGAGCCAGCGGCGCCGCCGCGTCCGGATCGGCGCCGTCGCGACGGCCGTCGTGGCCCTCATGCTGGCGACCGGCGCCGCGAACGTGGAGGACGTTCCGCTCGCCCCCACGGCCGAGACGCTCTCCGGCAACTATCTGGCCGCCCGCTTCGCCGGCCAGCAGCAGGATCTCGACTCCTCCGCCCGCTTCTTCGCCGAGGCGCTCGCCAACGACCCGGAGGATCCCTTCCTCCTGGAGCGCACCTTCGCCCTCTCCCTGGCGAGCGGCGACATCGACACGGCCATGGAACTCGGCCGCCGCCTGGAGCAGGTGGACCGGGGCAACCGCCTCGCCGGGCTCGCCCTCGGCGTGGAGGCCATGCACGAGAAGCAGTGGAGCGTGGCGATCCAGACCCTCAAGCGGGCCAACGTGGGGCCGCTCGCCGGGTTGACGGTCGAGATCCTGTCCGCCTGGTCGGAGGCCGCGGCCAAGAACCCCGACAAGGCGCTCGCCCGTCTCGACAAGCTGTCCGGCGAGGAGTGGTACTCGTTCTTCAAGGCCTACCACGGCGGCCTCATCGCCGACATGGCCGGCCGCAAGGACGAGGCCATCAAGCGCCTCGCCAAGGCCTACGAGATCGATCCCGGCGCCGTCCGGGTCACCGAGGCCTTCGTCCGGGCGCTCGCCCGCGCCGGCAAGGCCGAGGAGGCCAAGGCGGTGCTCGCCGAGGCGCTCGGCCGCGCCCCGAACCATCCGCTTCTCCTCGCCACCGGCGCGGAACTCTCCGCCAAGGCCACCCCGAAGGCGCTGATTTCCACCCCGCTCGCGGGCGCCGCCGAAATCCTGGCCGGCCTCGGCGCCGCCATCGCGCGCGACGACACCGGCGAGCTCGCGTCCGTCTACCTGCAGCTCGCCCTCTTCCTCGATCCGACCGCGGACCTCGCCCGCATCTCGCTCGCGGAGATCTTCGAACGCTCCAAGCAGTTCGAGCGCGCCATCGCGGTGCTGTCCGAAATCTCGGACAAGTCGCCGCTGAAGCGCAACGCGGAGATCCAGGTCGGCTTCGATTACAACGCCCTCGACAAGGTCGACGAGGCGCGCGCCCATCTCGCCAAGCTCGTGGAGCAGGACCCGAGCGACCTGGAAGCGGTCACGGCGCTCGGCAACGTGCTCCGCGTGCGCAAGATGTTCGCCGAGGCGGCCGAGACCTATTCCAAGGGCATCGGGACTCTGCCCGCGCCCCAGCCGCAGCACTGGTCGCTCTTCTACTATCGCGGCATCGCCTACGAGCGGACCGACAAGTGGCCGCAGGCCGAGGCGGACTTCAAGAAGGCGCTCGACCTGTCGCCGGACCAGCCGCTCGTCCTCAACTACCTCGGCTATTCCTGGGTCGACCGGGGCATGAACTATGACGAGGCGCTCCGGATGATCGAGAAGGCGGTCGAGCTGGAGCCGACCGACGGCTACATCGTCGACAGCCTGGGCTGGGTCTACTTCAAGCTCGGCCGGTTCGACGAAGCCGTCGTCCAGCTGGAGCGCGCGGTGGACCTGAAGCCGGAGGATCCGGTGATCAACGACCACCTGGGCGACGCCTACTGGCAGGTCGGCCGCAAGCTGGAGGCCCGCTACCAGTGGAGCCACGCGCGCGACCGCAAGCCGGAGCCGGCGGATCTCGCCAAGATCCTGAAGAAGCTGGAGCAGGGCATGCCGCCGCCGGACCATCCGGCCGCCGCGGACGCCGGCCCGGCCGCCAAGACGCCGACCGCCGGTCCGGCCACCGCCGGCGCCGCTCCGCCGGTGAAGAACTGATCGCCCGGCCGACGCGATGATCCTGACGGAGCTGGCGCGCGCGAAGGTCAACCTCGCGCTGCACGTCGTCGGCCGCCGGGCCGACGGCTACCATCTGCTGGACACGCTGGTGGCCTTCCCGCCGATCGGCGACCGGGTCGGCGTGGCGCCGGCCAATGCCTACGCCCTCGCCGTCACCGGGCCGGGCGCCGCCGCCCTCGGCGACACCGCGCCGGCGGACAACCTGGTCACCCGCGCGGCGGTCGGTCTCGCCGCCCTCGCGGGCCGCGCCGACGTTCCCGTCGCGATCACCCTGGAAAAGCACCTGCCGGTCGCCGCCGGTCTCGGCGGCGGCTCCGCGGATGCCGCCGCGACCCTCCGGCTTCTCTGCCGGCTCTGGTCGATGGATCCCGCCGATGCGGCGGTCCGGGATCTCGCCGGACGGCTCGGGGCCGATGTGCCCATGTGCCTCGCGTCGCGGCCGCTCCGGGCCGCCGGTGTCGGCGAGGTGGTGACCCCGATCGCGAGCCTGCCGGCCCTCGGCATCCTGCTCGTCAATCCGGGCGTGGCGGTGCCGACCCCGGCCGTGTTCCGGGCGCTCGACCGGCGCGACAACCCGCCCCTGCCGGAGACGATCCCGTCCGACGCCGACGCGCTGCTCGCCATGCTGGCCGAAGCCCGCAACGACCTGGAGGCCCCGGCCATCCGGGTGGCGCCTGTCGTCGCGGACGTCCTTGCCGCCCTTCGCGACTGTGCCGGCGCGCGGCTCGCCCGGATGTCCGGCTCCGGCGCCACCTGTTTCGCCCTCTTCGACCACGAAGGCGCGGCGCGCGCGGCTGCCACGGCTGTGGCCGCCGCGCACCCGTCATGGTGGGCGCGTTCCGCGGCTCTCGGCGGAGACGGCGGCTCGCCGCCCGCCTGAGCAGGGGGCGTCGGCGGTGGGTTCACTTCGGCGGGACGGTCAGCTCACGCGGCTGACGCAGAACGCGACCACGCCGACGAGGGCGTCGCGATAGGGGCCGGCCGGCGTCGCGGAAAGCGCCGCCACGGCCGCCTCGCCATAGGCCTTCGCCCGGCTCACGGTTTCGGCGATGGCGCCATGGGCCCGGAGCAGCCCGATCGCCCGGTCGAGATCGCCGTCCTCGATCGCGCCGTCCTCGATGGTGCGCTTCCAGAACGCCCGCTCGCGGGCGTCCCCGGCCCGGATGGCGAGCACCACCGGCAGGGTCACCTTGCCTTCCCGGAAGTCGTCGCCCACCCGCTTGCCGAGCGTCATGGACGAGCCGCCGTAGTCGAGCGCGTCGTCCACGAGCTGGAAGGCGAGGCCGAGATTCGTGCCGTAGGCCGAATAGGCCGCGCGCATCTCCGGCGCGGAGCCCGCGATGATCGGTCCCACCTCGCAGGCGGCGGCGAACAGGGCGGCGGTCTTGGCGTTGATCACGCGCAGGTAGGCCGCCTCCTCGGTCTCGATGTTCTTTGCGGCGGCGAGCTGCATCACCTCGCCCTCGGCGATCACCGCGGCGGCGTCCGACAGGACGCGCAGCGCGTCGAGGGAGCCGACCTCCACCATCATGCGGAACGCCTGCCCGAGCAGGTAGTCGCCGACGAGCACGCTCGCCTGGTTGCCCCACAGCATGCGCGCCGACAGCTTGCCGCGGCGCATCTCGCTCTCGTCCACCACGTCGTCGTGGAGGAGGGTGGCGGTGTGCATGAATTCCACGGAGGCGGCGAGCTTCACATGGTTGTCGCCCTCGTAGCCGAACGCCTTGGCGGCCGCGAGTGTGAGCAGGGGCCGCAGCCGCTTGCCGCCCGAATCGATCAGGTGCCGGGCGATCTCGGGTATCATGTCCGCGTTGGAGCCGGCCATGTCCAGGATGAGCGCGTTGACCCGTTCCATATCCGGCCCGGCAAGCTCGATGAGGGGCGCGATGGACGGTTCCGCGCCCTGCGCCTTCTCCTTCCGGCCCATGGATGCGACCACGCTCACGCCCTCGTCTCCCGTACCAGTCCGTTCGCGCGGAAGCATAGGGAGGCGGGGTCCCCCCGGCAAGCTTCGACGCCCCCTTCCTTTGCACTGCCCTGGCCCTCTTGCCAACCGCCTTTCGCTGTCCGACCTCTTGAGGGGAGATCCGCCTGCCGCGGATCGGCGAGAGCATTCATGGAAGAACTGATCCGCACCAACGATCTCGTGCTCATCTCCTTCGTCGAGGCGCTGCTCCGGGACGCGCACATCGACCACCTCGTCGCCGACCAGGCGGTCAGCTCGGTCGACGGCTCCATCGGCATCTTCCCGAGGCGCATCCTCGTGGACAGCGATCGGGCCGACGCCGCCCGCCGGTTGATGGTGGACGCGGGCCTCGGCGCCGAACTGCGCCCCCCGCCGAAAGGCCGCCCATGAGCGTCGACTCCTTGGGCGCCGGGGCCGGCCGGGGCGAAGCCGTCACCCGCGACGGCTTTCTCGATCGGCGCCTCACCATGGCCCAGCCCGCCGCCGGCGCCCATCGCTCGGGCCTCGACGCGGTTCTCCTGTCCGCCGCGCTCGACGCCGACGTCGCGGGCCGCGTGGTGGACCTCGGGGCCGGCGTCGGCGTCGCGGGCCTCTGCGTCGCCGCCCGCTGCCCGGCCGCCGACGTGGTGCTGGTGGAGCGGGACCCGGTCGCGGCCGCGCTCGCCCGGCAGAACATCGCCGCCAACGCGGCGGGCCTCGCCGGCCGGGCGAGCGTGATCGAGGCCGACGTGACGGCGCCCGCGTCCGACCACGACGCCGCCGGCCTGGAGCGGCACGGCGCTCACCATGTGATCATGAACCCGCCCTTTCACCCGCGCGACCGGATGCGGCCCTCGCCGGCCGGCGCCCGCGAGGGCGCCCACGCGCTCGCGCCCGACGACCTGCCGCTCTGGCTCCGCACGGCCGCGCGTCTTCTCGACCCGCGCGGCACCGTCACGGTCATCTTCCGGGCCGACGAACTGCCGCGTCTCCTGGACGCGATCGGCACGCGCTTCGGCTCCCTGGCGGTCCTGCCGGTCCATCCGCGGGCCGACGGGGCGGCCACGCGGGTGATCGTCCGAGGCAGGCCCCAGGGCCGCGCGCCGCTCCGGCTTCTGCCGCCCCTCGTGCTCCACGGGCCGGACGGCGGCTGGACCACCCGGGCCGACGCGGTGCTCCGCGGGGCGGATCTCGCCGTGCCCTGGTGGGGATGAGCGGGGCCGGCGCGATTGCCGAACCGCCGTGAGCTCGCCATATCAAGGTCGGCCAGAAGCCGAGCCGTCCTTTCCGACCCGTCCCCCAAGCGGAGCCCGCCCTTGCTACAAGCCCTGTCGTCCGTCCTGCCCGCTAAGTTCCGCCACAAGGGGCCGGTCATCCCCGTGGTTCGGCTCGCCGGCGCCATCGGCATCGGCACGCCCTTCCGGCCGGGTCTCTCGCTCGCGGCGGTGGCCCAGGGGCTGGAGCGCGCGTTCGCGGTGAAGCGCGCCCCGGCCGTCGCGATCCTGATCAACTCGCCCGGCGGCTCGCCGGTGCAGTCCCACCTCATCCACAAGCGCATCCGCCAGCTGGCGGCGGAGAAGAACAAGACGGTGATCGCCTACGTGGAGGACGTGGCGGCGTCCGGCGGCTACATGATCGCCTGCGCGGCCGACGAGATCGTGGCCGACCCGTCGTCCATCGTGGGCTCCATCGGCGTGGTCTCGGCGAGCTTCGGCCTCGACCGCTTCATCGAGCGCTACGGCATCGAGCGGCGCGTCTACACCTCCGGCACCCGCAAGGTGACGCTCGACCCGTTCCAGCCGGAGAACCCGGACGACGTGGAGCACCTGAAGGCGCTGCAGCGCGACGTGCACCAGATGTTCATCGAGCTCGTGACCGAACGTCGCGGCGCGTCCCTCAGCACCAGCGAGGATCTCTTCTCCGGCCTGTTCTGGGCCGGCGAGGCGGCGCGCGCCCTCGGCCTCGTGGACCGCACCGGGGACATGCGCACCGACCTGAAGACTCGCTTCGGCGAGCACGCGGTTCCGCGGCTCGTCGCCCAGGAACGCAGCCTTTTCCGCCGGCGGCCGCCGGGTCTCGGCGGTTTTCTCGCGTCCGGCATGGGCGGTCCGGCGATCTGCGTGGACGAGGCGCTCACGGCGATCGAACTGCGCGCGCTCTATGCGCGCTTCGGTCTCTGAGGCGACCGGCCCCGCCTCGGCGTCCGGCCGGCCGTATCCCATCGGCGAGTCCGACCGGGGATGCGGCTTGCATCGCATCGGCGAGGGTGGTGAGATGTCCGCTCGGATGAGAGGAGTTGGACATGCCCCCACTCGTCGTCGTCGCCCTGGCGGGCGCCGGTCTCTATGTCGTCGGCCGCGTTGTGAAGCAGGAGATGCGGCGCGTCGCCAAGGTGATCGAGGATGCCCAGCGCACGCCGGATCCCGTCGTGATTCCGCTGGAGAAGGACCCGCGCACCGGCGTCTACCAGCTCCGTCGCCACGACGAGGGCTGACCGGCCGATCGTGCCGGTTGGCGCCGCGCCCGGCGAACCGTCCAGCTCGCTTGACCGCACCGTCCCGCGCTCCTAAAGACGGGCGACGTTCGCCGGCGCCGCTGGCGGCTTCGTTCCCGTCTTCAGCCCGCCGGACCGCCCGACCATGATCTCGTCCCCCGCGATATCGTCCCCAGCCGTCGATCCGAACGACCCGCGGCGGTCGTTCCAGGGCCTGATCCTCACGTTGCAGCGCTTCTGGGCCGAGCAGGGCTGCGTCATCCTCCAGCCCTACGACATGGAGGTGGGCGCCGGCACCTTCCATCCGGCCACCACGCTCCGCTCGCTCGGGCCGAAGCGCTGGAACGCCGCCTACGTCCAGCCGTCCCGCCGGCCGACGGACGGCCGCTATGGCGAGAACCCCAACCGGTTCCAGCACTATTACCAGTTCCAGGTGATCCTGAAGCCGTCGCCGAAGAACATCCAGGACCTCTACCTCAAGAGCCTCTACGCCATCGGCATCGACCCGGCTGTGCACGACCTGCGCTTCGTGGAGGACGACTGGGAGAGCCCCACCCTTGGCGCCTGGGGCCTCGGCTGGGAATGCTGGTGCGACGGCATGGAGGTGTCGCAGTTCACCTACTTCCAGCAGGTCGCCGGCATCGAGTGTTCACCGGTTTCCGGCGAACTCACCTACGGCCTGGAACGTCTCGCCATGTATCTCCAGGGCGTCGACAACGGTTTCGAGTTGAACTTCAACGGCCGCGAGGGCGACGAGAAGGTCACCTACGGCGACGTGTTCAAGCAGGCCGAAGAGGAATACTCCCGCCATAACTTCGAATACGCCGATCCGGCCATGCTGATGCAGCACTTCAAGGACGCGGAAGCCGAGTGCCGGTCGCTCTTGGAGAAGGGCGCCGCGACGGCCGACCAGATCGTCCGCCGCCACAAGTGCGTGCTGCCGGCCTACGACCAGTGCATCAAGGCGAGCCACCGGTTCAATCTCCTGGACGCCCGCGGCGTCATCTCGGTGACCGAGCGCCAGAGCTACATCCTGCGCGTCCGCGAGCTCGCCAAGGCCTGCGGCGAGGCCTGGCTGCAGACCGAGGCCGGCGGAGCCTGATCGCCCGGGCGGCCGCCCGCTCCGGGTGGAAAGGTCGGCCCGCCATGGCGCGAGGGAGCCGGGGCGGCCCGGCTCAGCCCATGTCCACGTCGAGCCCGAGGTCCAGGACCGGCGACGAGTGGGTGATCCAACCGCTTGAAATATAATCGACTCCGGTCTCCGCGACGGCCGCGATCGTGTCAAGCGCGATGGTGCCGGACGCCTCGGTGATCGCCCGCCGGGCCGTGATGGCGACCGCCTCGCGGAGCGTTCCGGGCGCCATGTTGTCGAGGAGCACCACGTCCGGCCCCGCCTCCAGCGCCTCACGGAGCTGGTCGAGCGTGTCCACCTCCACCTCGACCCGGACCAGATGGCCGGAGAAGGCGCGGGCCCGCTCGATGGCGGGTTTGACGCCGCCGGCGACGGCCACGTGGTTGTCCTTGATCAGGATGGCGTCGTCGAGACCGAAGCGGTGGTTGGAGCCGCCGCCGAGCTTGACCGCGTATTTCTCGAACGCCCGGAGCCCCGGCGTGGTCTTGCGGGTGCAGGTGATCCGCGCCGGCGTATGGGCGATGGCGTCGGCGAAGCGGCGGGTCGCGGTGGCGACGCCGGACAGTCGGCCGAGGAAGTTGAGCGCCACCCGTTCGGCGGAAAGCATTGATCTTGCTTCACCTTCCACCGTCGCCACGATGGTGCCGGCGTCGATCCGGGCGCCATCCTGGACGTGCGCGTGGAAGCGGACGTCCGGATCGATCTGCCGGAAGGCGGAGACGGCGAGCGGCAGGCCGGCGATCACGCCCGGCTTGCGGCCGCGGATGACCAGCCGGGCGGCCGTGCCGGGCGGGATCGTCGCCTGGGTGGTGATGTCGCCGGCCCGGCCGAGATCCTCCAGGAGGGCGGCCTTGACGGCGTCGTCAACGAGCGGGCGCGGCAGCGCGGGCGGAAGCGAAACCATCATGCTGTCAACCTCTTGGCATCGGCGAGCGCCGCCGCGGCGGCCTTGGCGGCGGCGAGCGTGGTGACGGTCCGGCGGGCCTGCGCCGGGTCCGCGGCCGGGTGATCGGCGCGGCAATGGCCGCCGCGGGTCTCGGTGCGGGCGAGGGCGGCGGTCGCCACCAGGAGGCCGACGGTCGCCATCAGCCGGGCCCGGCGGGTCGTTCCGGAGGTGGCGATCCGGTCGAGCGCGACCACCGCCTCGGCGAGGTCGTCCCCGGTGCGGACCACGCCCACATGGGCCGACAACACGCGCCTCACCTGCCGTATGTCGTCGGAAATCGGGCGTTCGTCGGCCTCCACATGGCCCACTGTGGCCACCATGTCGCCGACATCGGGGAGATCGACGCCGAAGAGGTCCTCCGCCACGCGGGCGCCGAACACGACCGCCTCCAGGAGCGAGTTGGACGCCAGCCGGTTCGCCCCGTGGACCCCCGTGGACGCGACCTCGCCGACCGCCCAGAGCCCCGGGACGTTCGTGCGGCCACGCGCGCAGGTTGCAATGCCGCCCATGTGGTAGTGAGCGGCGGGGGCGACCGGGATGGGGGCGAGCCGCGGGTCGACGCCGGCGGCCATCGCGGCCGCGAACACCGTCGGGAAGCGGCTCTCGACCCTGTCCCCGATCGCCGCCCGGGTGTCCAGGAAGGCGCCCCGGCCGCTCGCGACCGCCTGGTGCACCGCCCGGGCGACCACGTCGCGCGGAGCGAGTTCCGCGTCCGGGTGGACGCCCTCGAGGAACCGCCGGCCGAACCGGTCGACCAGGATCGCGCCCTCGCCCCGGAGCGCCTCGGTGGCGAGCGGCGCCGGGTCGCGGCCGACCGCGAGCGCGGTCGGATGGAACTGGACGAACTCCGGGTCGGCCACGAGCGCGCCCGCCTCCGCCGCCACCGCGAGCCCGAGGCCGGACGCCTCCGCCGGGTTGGTGGTGACCGCGTAGCAGTGGCCGATGCCGCCGGTGGCGAGCACCACGGCGCCGGCCGGAATGACGAGGCGCGCGCCGCTCGCCATCCGGGCGGAGACGCCGGTCACCCGGCCGTCCTCCACGGCGAGGCGGTCCACCGTCGCGCCTTCCACGACGGTGATGGAGGGCGTGCGCCGGACCGCGGCGACGAGCGCCGCCATGACGGCCGCGCCGGCCCGGTCGCCATCGACCCGGACGATGCGGCGGGCCGAATGGGCGGCCTCGCGGGAGACGGCGAGCCGGCCTTCCAGGTCGCGGTCGAACGGCACGCCGAAGGCGAGAAGGTCGTCGATGCGGGCGGGCGCCTCGCGGGCGACCGCCAGCATGACGGCTTCGTCCACGAGGCCGGCGCCGGCCGCGACCGTGTCGGCGGTGTGCGCCTCCGGACTGTCGCCCTCGCTGACGGCGGCGGCGATGCCGCCCTGGGCCCAGGCGGAGGAGGCGCCCTCGCCGAGCGGCGCGGGGCTGAGCACGGTGACCGGACGGGGCGCGAGCTTCAGGGCGGTGAACAGGCCGGCGAGACCGCCGCCGACGATCAGGATGCGGGACATGGCATGAGACCTCCCCGGGGGACGGGAGAGAGGACCGGGTTGGGCGAGGCGGCCATGACGGCCGCCTCCGGGAGGCGGACGGGAGCGGGCCGGCGGATCAGCCGACCGCGATCATCCGCTCCACGCTCCGCCGGGCCCGGTCGGCGACGGCGGGATCGACGGTCACCTCGCCGGACATGTCGAGGAGCGTCGCCAGGATCTTCTCCAGGGTGATCCGCTTCATGTGCGGGCAGAGATTGCACGGCTTCACGAAGGTGGTCTCCGGCGCCTCGGCGGTGACGTTGTCCGCCATGGAGCATTCGGTGACGAGGAGCGCCTTGCGGGGTTTCCGGCGTTTCACGAAGTCGATCATGTGGGCGGTGGAGCCGGCGAAGTCGGACGCGGCCACGACCTCCGGGGAGCATTCCGGATGGGCGATGATGGTGACGTCCGGATCATCCGCCTTCCAGGCGGCGACGTCCTCGGCGGTGAACCGCTCGTGGACCTCGCAGCGGCCCGCGAAGGTGACGATCTCCACGCGGGTCTTCGCCGCCACGTTCCGGGCGAGATATTCGTCCGGCACCATGATGACCTTCGGCACGCCGAGGCTTTCGACCACCTTCACGGCGTTCGACGAGGTGCAGCAGATATCCACCTCCGCCTTCACGTCCGCCGACGTGTTCACGTAGGCGACGACCGGCGCGCCGGGGTGCAGAGCCTTCAGGCGGCGGACGTCCGCGGCGGTGATCGAGGCGGCGAGCGAGCAGCCGGCCTCGCCGTCCGGAATGAGCACGGCCTTGTCCATGTTCAGGATCTTGGACGTCTCGGCCATGAAGTGGACGCCGCACTGGATGATGACGTCGCCCTTGGCGCGGGTCGCCTCGCGGGCGAGCTGCAGGCTGTCGCCGACGATGTCGGCGACGCCGTGGAAGATTTCCGGGGTCTGGTAGTTGTGCGCGAGGATGACGGCGCCGCGCTGCCGCTTCAGCCGGTTGATGGCGCTGACGAGCGGCGCGTAGACGGGCCATTCGATCGCCGGGATGACGGTGCGCACCTTCTCGTAGACGGGCGCGGTCTCCGCCGCGATCTCCGGCGTCCAGGCGAGATCCGGGCGCGGCAGGCGCTCGAACATCTGGCCGGTGGAGAGCGTCACGGTGGCGGACGACGGCGACAGGGGGGGACGGACGACGCTGTTCATGAGGCCTCACCGACGAGCGGCCACCCCGGGGCGCCGCCTGCTTTCGACGGCTATTTGCTCAAAATGAGCATAAGCCGGCTCCGAAAAAAGCGCCGTTGGGGGCGCCGGTTCTGGGAGGAGAACGAAAGTTATCCTCGGAATGAGCATATAGGCCGGATCGGGGCGGGATGGAAGAGGGAAATGTCGCGAGGTGCGCATCCGAGGAGGAATAGCGCGGGCCGCCGCGTTTGCGGACCATGACGGAGGGCGGGCGGGGGGAAAGGAATGCGTGGGTGGTCCGCGTTCGCGGACCATGACGATGGAGGGTGGGGCGGCGGGGGGCGTCATCCCGGCGGACGGCGGCAGGGCCGTCATCCCGGCGGACGCTGACAGGAGGGCCGTCATCCCGGCGGACGCCGGGATCCAATCGACGGGGCGGTTTGCACGACGGTGGAGGGGGACGGGATCGGGCGCGGCTTGCTGGACGTGAGGTTGGATCCCGGTTTTCACCGGGATGACGGGGAGGGGAGGCGGACGGGGCGACGGATAGGGGAGGCGCGGGCGGGCTGCGTTCGCGGGCGGTGAGGTGCGGTGGGCGGGGGGAATGCGTGGGTGGTCCGCGTTCGCGGACCATGACGATGGAGGGTGGGGCGGCGGGGGGCATCATCCCGGCGGACGGCGGAGGGCCGTCATCCCGGCGGACGCCGGGATCCAATCGACGGGGCGGTTTGCACGACGGTGGAGGGGGACGGGATCGGGCGCGGCTTGCTGGACGTGAGGTTGGATCCCGGTTTTCACCGGGATGGCGACAGAGGGGGGACGTGGGAATGGGATCGGGCGCGGCTTGCTGGACGTGAGGTTGGATCCCGGTTTTCACCGGGATGACGACAGAGGGGGGACGTGGGGACGGGATCGGGCGCGGCTTGCTGGACGTGAGGTTGGATCCCGGTTTTCACCGGGATGACGACAGAGGGGGGACGTGGGAATGGGATCGGGCGCGGCTTGCTGGACGTGGGGATGGATGCCGGTTTTCACCGGGATGACGACAGAGGGGGGACTTGGGGACGGGATCGGGCGCGGCTTGCTGGTCGTGGGGATGGATCACGGCGTCCGCCGGGATGACGAGAAAGGGTGGCGGGGACGGAACGATCAGGGAGAGCGGGGCGGGTTTTCCTTGGACATGAAGATAGGTGATTGCATCCATCACCACTCTTCATTTTGGTCCGGCGAATGGAACCGCTAGAGTGGTGCGGACCGCCGCGCATCGGGACGCGGCCAGTTCGGAACGTGTGTTCATGTCTTCCACCAGTGCCGGTTCACCGGGCGCCCGGGCGGCGGTGCCCGCGTCGGTCGTGCTCGTCTGCGGCTGCCTCATCGCCATCCTGACCTTCGGGCCGCGGTCCACCATGGGCTTCTTCCTGACGCCCATGACGAGCGAGAACGGATGGAGCCGGGAGACGTTCGCGCTCGCGATCGCGTTGCAGAACCTGCTCTGGGGCATGGGACAGCCGTTCGCAGGGATGATCGCGGACCGGTTCGGCACCTGGCGGGTGCTCTCCTCCGGAGCCGCGCTCTACGCGCTCTCGCTCGTCCTGATGGCGCAGACCACCGATCCGGTGACGCTGCAGTTCACCGCCGGCGTGCTCCTGGGGCTCGGCATCGCCGGCTCGGCCTTCTTCATGGTGCTGGCCGCCTTCGCCCGGCTCCTGCCGGAGAGCATGCGCAGCCTCGCCTACGGGCTCGGCACGGCGGCGGGGTCCATGGGCCAGCTGCTGTTCGCGCCGCTCGGGCTCGGTTTCATCGACGCCTACGGCTATCAGAACGCCCTCCTGATGCTGGCGGCCAGCCTGGTCGTGGTGCCGCTGCTCGCCATTCCGCTGAAGGGCAAGCCGGCGCCGACGGGCGGGGTCGGCGGGCGCGACCAGACGATCCGGGAGGCGCTGGGCGAGGCGTTCGGCCACCGGTCCTACTGGCTGCTGGTGGCCGGCTTCTTCGTGTGCGGCTTCCACGTGGCCTTCGTGACCACCCACCTGCCGCCCTACATCGTGGACCAGGGGCTGGATCCCTCGTGGGGCGCCTGGGCGATCGGGCTGATCGGGGCGTTCAACGTGGTGGGCTCGCTGGCGGCGGGGCGGCTGTCGGGCATCTATCCCAAGCGCTGGGTGCTGTCGGTGATCTACTTCGGCCGGGCGGTCGCCTACGGGCTGTTCTGGATCCTGCCGACCTCGTCCACCACGGTGGTGCTGTTCGCGGCGGCGGCGGGCCTCCTGTGGCTCTCCACCGTGCCGCCGACCCAGGGCCTCGTGGGCGTGATGTTCGGCACCCGCTACATCGCCATGCTGTCCGGCTTCGTGTTCTTCTCCCACCAGGTGGGCGCGTTCCTGGGCGTCTGGCTGGGCGGCAGGCTCTACGACACCACGGGCAGCTACGACGGGGTCTGGCTGCTCGGCGTCTTCCTCGGCGTCTTCGCCGGGATCGTGCACCTGCCGATCGTGGAGCGGCCGGTGGCTAGGCTCGCACCGGCGGAATGACGTCGAGGCCCTCGGCGCGCTCGAACGAATAGGGCAGCGGCAGGCCGAGGATGCGGTGCATGAGGTCGTCCACCGCGGCCTCGCCGAACGGCTTCTTCAGGATGTGGGTGGCGCCCGAGCGGGCGAGGCTCTCGCCGTCGCCGGAGATGAGCACGAGGCGCGCGCCCGGGCGGTGCGCCCGGTAGATCCGGTAGGCGCCGACGCCGTCGAGGGCGCCGAGGTTGAGGTCGAGCATGCAGATGTCCGGCCGCTCGCGGACGAAGAGCTCGAACCCGGACACCGCGTCCTCCGCCTCCAGGACGTCGAAGTTGAAGAGGCTTCGGCCGAGGATTCGGCTGATCAGGCGGCGCGCGGTGCCGCTGTCGTCGACGAGGAGCAGGCGCCGCTTCTGCGAGATGAGCGCGAAGGTGTCGAGCACCCGGAGCACGTCTCCCTCGGCGAAGGGCTTCGGCAGGAAGTCGTAGGCGTTCAGAGCCCGGGCGATGCGGATGTTCTCCGGGGTCGAATAGGCGCTGACGAGGGCCACGAAGGTCCTGATGCCGCCCTCGCGGGCGACGGTGAGCGCCTCGATGCCGCTGATGTCCGGGAAGATGACGTCCACGAAGGCGATGTCGAAGCTGTTGGAGGCGAGCGCCGCCATGCAGGCCGCGCCGGTCTCCACCTCGACGATCTCGGTCTTGATCTGGAACGCCTCGATGGCGCTCCGGATGGCCCGGGTCGCAGCCCGGCTGTCATCCGCGATGAGAACGCGCCAATGCAGATCCCGAAACTCGATGTCCAGCACGACCGACCCCCAGCAACCGCTGGAGGGACAGTAAGGCATCGGAGGTAAACCACTTTCCACCGGGACCATGACGCGTGAGGTCATGGTAATCTTTCTGATAACGATGCGGTCAGGCGCGCGATGGCGGCGAACGGTCCGCCTTCCGCCGCGAGCGCCGCGTCCGGATCCACCGCCGCGAGGCCGCGCGTTCCGAACGCGACCTTGACGGCGTCGGCGACCCAGTGCCGGTGACGGGCGGAGCGGGACGCGGCGGCGCGGCCGGGCGCGCCGGACCAGGCCCGATGGGCCTCCACGGCGTCGAGGAGCGAGTCCATGCCCTCGCCGGTGGCGGACGAGAGGGCGAGCACCGGGGGCATCCAGGCGTCTGCGGGCCGAACGGAGAGGGACAGCGCGCCCTGGACGTCGGCGACCGCCCGGCGGGCGGCGGCGCCCATGTCGGCCTTGGTGACCACCACGATGTCGGGGATTTCCATGACGCCGGCCTTCATGAACTGGAGGCTGTCGCCGGAGCCGGGCTGGATGCAGAGCACCACCGTGTCGGCCACGGTGGCGACGTCGGCCTCGGACTGGCCGATGCCGACGCTTTCCACGATCACCCGGTCGTAGACCGCCTGCATGAGGGCGACGGCGCCGACCGCGTGGTCGGAGAGGCCGCCGAGCCGGTCGCGGGCCGCCATGGAGCGCACGAAGATCCGGCGGTCGTCCGGGTCGGTCTTCAGGCGGGTGCGGTCGCCGAGGAGGGCGCCGCGGGTGACCCGCGACGACGGGTCCACCGCGACGACGCCGAGGCTCTCGCCGCGCTCGCGGATGCGCCGGACGAGGGCGTTGGTGAGCGTGGACTTGCCGACGCCCGGCGGGCCGGTGAGGCCGAGCACGTGGCCGCCCGGCCCGGCCACGCAGGCGTCGAGAAGCGCGGCGTGGCGAAGCGTGCCGCCGGTCGTCTCCACGGCCGCGAGGGCGCGGGCGACGGCGGGCTTGCCGCCGGCCCGGATGGCGGTGAGGTCGAGCGGCGCCGGCCTGTCCATGGTGCGATCCCGCGTGTCCGTCACGTCTGCTTCAGCGCCGCCTGGGCGGCGGCGAGCCGGGCGATGGGCACCCGGAACGGGGAGCAGGATACATAGTCGAGCCCCACGCTTTCACAGAAGCGGATCGACGCAGGGTCGCCGCCGTGTTCGCCGCAGATGCCGAGCTTGATGTCGCCCCGCACCGACCGGCCCCGTTCGACGGCGATCCGGACGAGCTCGCCGACGCCCTCCAGGTCGATGGACACGAAGGGGTCGGCCGGCAGGAGGCCCTTGGCCACGTAGGTGCCGAGGAAGGACGCGGCGTCGTCGCGGCTGATGCCGAACGTGGTCTGGGTCAGGTCGTTGGTGCCGAACGAGAAGAAGTGGGCGCACTCGGCGATCTCGGCCGCCCGGAGCGCGGCGCGCGGCAGCTCGATCATGGTGCCGACCTGGTAGCCGAGCCGCTTGCCGGATTCCCGGCTCACCGCCTCGGCGGTCTCGTCGATGATGCGCTTGACGAAGTCGAGTTCGGCGCGGCTGGCGACGAGCGGCACCATGATCTCCGGCATCACCGGCGCGCCGGTGGTGCGGGCCGCCACGATGGCGGCCTCGAAGATGGCGCGGGCCTGCATCTCGGCGATCTCCGGATAGGAGACCGCGAGCCGGCAGCCCCGATGGCCGAGCATGGGGTTGAACTCGGCGAGCTGGTCGACCCGCTCCTTCAGTCGCTCGGGCGAGACCCCGAGGGCGGCGGCGACGGCCGCGATCTCGTCCGGGCCGTGGGGCAGGAACTCGTGCAGCGGCGGATCGAGCAGCCGGATGGTGACCGGCAGGCCGTGCATGATCTCGAACAGGTCGACGAAGTCCTGCCGCTGCATGGGCAGGATCTTGGCGAGCGCCGCCCGCCGGCCCTCGGGCTGGTCGGCGAGGATCATCTCGCGGACGGCGGTGACGCGGCCGTCCTCGAAGAACATGTGCTCGGTGCGGCAGAGGCCGATGCCCTCCGCCCCGAAGGCGCGCGCCGCCCGGGCGTCGGCGGGCGTCTCCGCGTTGGTGCGCACGCGCATGCGGCGGAACTCGTCGGCCCAGCCCATCAGGGCCGCGAACGCGCCGGACAGCTCCGGCTGGCGCATGGGCACCACGCCGGCCATCACCTGGCCGGTGCCGCCGTCGATGGTGATGGTGTCGCCCTCCTTGAACACCCGCCCGGCGGCGGTGAGCGTGCGGCGGGCGGCGTCCACCTTGATGGCGCCGGCGCCGGAGACGCAGGGCTTGCCCATGCCGCGCGCCACCACGGCGGCGTGGCTGGTCATGCCGCCGCGGGTGGTCAGGATGCCTTCCGCGGCATGCATGCCGTGGATGTCCTCCGGGCTCGTCTCCACCCGGACGAGGATGCACGCCACGCCGCGCTGGCGGGCGGCCTCCGCCTCGTCGGAGGTGAACACGATCTCGCCGGACGCCGCCCCCGGCGAGGCCGGCAGGCCGGAGCCGATGACGTCGCGCCGGGCGGCGGGGTCGATGGTCGGGTGGAGGAGCTGGTCGAGGGACGAGGGCTCGATCCGGCGGACCGCCTCCTCGCGGGTGATGAGACCCTCCTCGGCCATCTCCACGGCGATCCGAAGCGCCGCCTCGGCGGTGCGCTTGCCGCTGCGCGCCTGAAGCATCCAGAGCTTGCCGCGTTCGATGGTGAATTCGAGGTCCTGCATGTCGCGGTAGTGCCGCTCCAGCACGCCGCAGATGCGCACGAACTCGCGGAAGGCCTCGGGCAGCACCGCCTCCAGGGACGGGCGGTCGGAATTGGCGGCGATGCGGGCCGCCTCGGTCAGGTCCTGCGGGGTGCGGATGCCGGCGACCACGTCCTCGCCCTGGGCGTTGACCAGGAACTCGCCGTAGAGCGCCTTCTCGCCGGTGGACGGGTTGCGCGTGAAGGCGACGCCGGTGGCGGATGTGTCGCCCATGTTGCCGAACACCATGGCCTGCACGTTCACCGCCGTGCCCCAGGAGGCCGGGATGTCGTGGAGCTTGCGGTAGGTGATCGCCCGGGCGTTCATCCAGCTGCCGAACACGGCCCCGATGGCGCCCCAGAGCTGGACGGTGGGGTCCTGCGGGAAGGGCGAGCCGGTCTCCTCGTGCACCAGGGCCTTGTAGCCCTCCACGACCTTGCGCCAGTCGGCGGCGCCGAGGTCGGTGTCGAGGATGAAGCCCTCGCGCTCCTTGTGGTCGTCCAGGATCTCCTCGAAGGCGTGGTGGTCGACGCCGAGCACGACGTCGCCGTACATCTGGATGAAGCGGCGATAGCTGTCCCAGGCGAAGCGCTCGTCGTCCGCCTCGCGGGCGAGCGCCTCCACAGTGAGGTCGTTGAGGCCGAGATTGAGGACCGTGTCCATCATGCCCGGCATGGAGGCGCGGGCGCCCGAACGCACCGACACCAGGAGCGGGCGCGTCGCGTCGCCGAACCGGCGGCCGGTCTTCTCGGCGAGGAAGTCGAGCGCGGCCTCGACCTGGCCGGCGAGTTCCGCCGGATAGCTCTGGCCGTTGGCGTAGTACCAGGTGCACACCTCGGTCGGGATGGTGAAGCCCGGAGGCACCGGCAGGCCGAGATTCGCCATCTCGGCGAGATTCGCCCCCTTGCCGCCCAGGAGCTCGCGCATGGCCGCCGAGCCTTCCGCCCGACCGTCACCGAAGGTGTAGACCCACTTCATGCCGCTGCCCGTCTTCTGACCCGCTGGATCCGTGTCCAGCCGCGCCACCGTGACGATTGGAGGCGGGCTTGTCGATAGGTCGGAAAGACGATGGGGATTGGGGCAGGGGGGGAGGGGGGAGGGAGTAGGGAGTAGGCAGTAGGGAGTAGGGGCGGCAGTCGGGGTTCGGCAGTCGGGGGTCGGCAGTCGGTATCGGAGGGGCACCCGGCCGTCCTCATCCGTCATCCCGGCGAAAGCCGGGATCCAGCCGACGGCGGGGGCATGTGGAGCGTTGGCGGGTTTGCGACGGTCGGTTGGGCCCCGGCGTTCGCCGGGGTGACGTTGACGGGGGTGGCGGGTTTTCGACGGTCGGTTGTAGCCCGGCGTTTGCGGGGTGACGGTGTCGGGATCGCGCGGCGCCGGGTGCTACCTTGCGCCGACCCGGACGCCGGGGGCGGGGCGTTCGCGGAGGACTTCGCGGCGGAAGCGGAAGAGTTGGGCGGGGCGGCCGCCGGTGCGGTCGGTGCTGGCGCCGGTGGGCTCCACGAGGGCGCCGGTCTCCACGAGACGGCGGAAGTTCTGCTTGTGGAGGTGGCGGCCGGAGATGGCTTCCACGGTGCCCTGGAGGGCCGTCAGCGTGAAGTTGGGCGGCATCAGCTCGAACACCACCGGGCGGTACTTGATCTTGGCCCGGAGGCGCGAGATCGCGGTCGCCAGGATGCGGCGGTGGTCGTGGCGCATGGCGCGGCCCACGAAGCGCGCCGCCCACGGGCGGACCGGCCGGCCGTCGGCGACGGCCTCGGCGACGAGGCCGGCCTCGTAGAGGAGCTCATAGCGCTCCAGCGCTTTCTCCTCGTCCCAGGGCGAGCCGCCGGTGCCGAAGGCGAGCCGGACCCGCTCGACCCGGTCGAGCGGGCGGATGGGGGCGTCGGGCGGCGGCGGCTCGGCCACGAAGGCGTCGAGCGCCGGCAGGATCTCCCGGTCGAGGATGTCCGGGCGGCCGTCGCGCCAGTCCTCCCAGGGGAAGAAATCGTACCACGCCAGCCAGTTCTCGGCCGCGCCGCGCTCCAGGAGGCGGGTCAGCGCCAGGTAGCCGACGGAGACGACGTGGGGCTCCGCGCCGCCGGGCGGGGCGAGGCGGCCCCGGTCGCCGAAGGTGTAGAGCTGTTCCACATAGTCGAGCTCGAGGCCCGTCTGCTCCTCCACCCAGGCCCTGAGGCCGATCTCCAGGGTGCGGTGGACGACCGGGTCGAACGGTCCGAAGGGGAGGGCGGGCGCCTCGCCGGGGACGGTGTAGACGCGCGGAATGCCGCTCTCCACCGCCACGATGGCCGCGTTCAGCCCGATTTCGATTGCCGTTCGGCGATGCTCGGCCATGGACTTCGGATGCTCGTTCACGATGTCGCCTGGACCGCCGCGGCCACCCGGGCGAGCGGCAGTTCGAAGGGCGTGCCCTCGAACGCGTCCGCCCCGCGGCCGATCGCCTCCACGGCCCGGACCATCCGGCCGCCGCGGCCGAGGATCTCGTCCGCGATGGCGACGATGCGGGCGTTCGGGGTGGCGGAGGGCGCGAGGCGGCGCAGATCGAGCGCCAGCTGCTCCTCGTCCATGTCCGGGTTGAGGGCGCAGACCGTGGAATAGGCCGCGGCGGTGGAGCGCGAGATGCCGGCGTAGCAGTGGATGACGAGCGGCGCGGACCGATCCCATGCGGCCACCCACTCGAACAGGGCGGCGACGTGCTGGTGGCCGGGCGTGATGAGGCCGGGCGCCACCTCGACGATGTCGTTCATGGCCAGGAACAGGTGGTCGTCATGGGCGATGGAGGCCGGCAGCCGCATGGGCGTGCCGAAGTTGACGAGCGACACCACCTTGCGGGCGCCGGTCCGGGTCACGGTCTCTTCCAGCCTTGCGAGTGAACAGACGTGAATCATGACACATGCTCCGGATGGGGCCGAACGAGGCGGCCGCGCGACTTGGATACCACCGACAGCGGGACGCTTGCACTAGCCTCAATAGGCGAAGCCGTCATCCGCAGAAGCGTTCGATGGCGGCGAACCGCTCCAGGAAGCGGTCCTGCGCCTCCGGCGTCGGCCAGGGCGAAAGGCCGAGGCGCGGGCCTTCCGGGGTCTGACGGCCGATGCCGCG
Organism: Chthonobacter rhizosphaerae; assembly: GCF_013839525.1. GTDB lineage: Bacteria > Pseudomonadota > Alphaproteobacteria > Rhizobiales > Pleomorphomonadaceae > Chthonobacter > Chthonobacter rhizosphaerae. The sequence goes on along the minus strand of NZ_JACDIS010000003.1, from coordinate 169,809 downwards.
CGGCACGCCGAAGACCTTGCGCGCCTCCTGGTCGGAGAAGCCGGCGAGCTCCACCGCCTCGAAATAGGCGGCGATTCGGTCGGCCTTCTTGGTGAGGAGCCTCAGCTTCTCCGGCGTCTCGGCCGGCAGGCCGAAGCGCTGGTGGATGGCGCCGGCGAGCCGGGCCTCCACGGTCTTGTAGGCGCCGCCCATGACCGCCTTGAAGGGCGAAATCATGTCGCCGATCACATATTCGGGGGCATCGTGGAGAAGGACCGTCAGCCGCTCGCGCGGGGAGAGGGCGGGGGCTATCAGGCCGGCGACGTCCTCCACCAGCAGGGAATGCTGGGCGACCGAGAAGGCGTGGTCGCCCACGGTCTGGCCGTTCCAGCGGGCCACCCTGGCGAGGCCGTGGGCGATGTCGCCGATCTCCACATCGAGGGGCGAGGGATCGAGGAGGTCGAGCCGGCGGCCGGACAACATGCGCTGCCAGGCGCGCGCGGCATCCCGCTCGGCGGCCCGGCTCATTCCGCCTCGCCGCCCGCCGGCCAGCCGTAGCCCGCCCAGGCGGGCAGGGCGATGCGGACCGGCACGTCGCCGACGAGGACGGGAGCGCCCGCGTCCATGGCGTCCTTCACCCGGTCGAGCCGCACGATGGCGAGGCCCGCCGCGCCGTCCACCGAGCCGAGGCCGCCGACGGGGCGGCCGGCGGCGGTGATCTCGCCGCCGGTGGTGGGCAGGGGAGCGTCGGCCGTCACCACGACCGGCCGGCGGCGGGCGGTGGAGCGGTGCTGCATGCGGCTGACCACCTCCTGGCCCACGTAGCAGCCCTTCCTGAAGTCCACGCCGTGAAGCTGGTCGAGGGCGATGTCGTGCGGGAAGGGGTCGCCGAGGGCGAAGTCGATCCCGGCCTCCGGCACCGCGAGACGGGTGCGGTGGGCCTGCCAGGCGGCCTCGTCGGCGAGGGTGGCGGCAAGGTCGGGCGGGGCGGCGCGGGGGCCGTAGGCGCGCCAGCCGAGGCCGTCCACCCGCGGGTCGCGGACGATCCGGCCCGGACCGGCCGGCGGCGCGCCGTCGCTCCAGACGGCGCGCACCGCGATGTCGGCGGTGACGTCGGCGACCGTGACGGCGGCGCGGAGCTTGTAGAGGGTGAAGCGCTTGACGAGGTCCGCCGCGGCGGCCTTCGGCACGTCGAGGAGAAAGCCGCCGTCGATCCGCACCATCAGGAAGTCGGCGAGGACCTTGCCCTGGGGCGTCAGCAGGGCGGCGTAGGCGGCGGCCTCGTCGGTCGCGCCGTCCGTGTCGGTGGTGACGAGCCGGTCGAGGAGGGCGGCGGCGTCGGCGCCGGTGATGCTGAGGACCGACCGGGAGGACAGGTCCGCGACGAAAGCGCCGGTCATGTCGGCGGCTCCTCTGGCAAGCGGGCTTCGGAACAGGAGGGTTCCCTTGAAGTAGCCGCCCGGGAGCGGCCGGGCAAGCGGGAGGCCGGAGGGCGACGGCGTCGGAGAGCGGCGACGGGGGGCGGGCGGAGGTTCGTGGGGCGCACAATTCGATCGGAAAAGGGAGACGACCCCTTCCGGCCGGCTGCGCCGGCCACCTTCCCCTAAGGGGAAGGATGTCGCAGATCCGGTCCCGGCCGTTTGCTGTCGCACGGCGGCGGCCCTGTCGCTATAAGGCGGCGATGCCTTGAGGCGGCCGGGAGCTTTCCATGTCGGACACCTTCGATCTCATCCTGAAGAATGGCACCGTGGTGAACCAGGACGGCGTCGGCGTGCGCGACGTCGGCATCCGGGGCGGACGGATCGCTGCGCTCGGCAGCCTGGACGCGGCGGCCGCGGGCGAGGTGATCGACGCCACCGGGCTGCACGTGCTGCCGGGGGTGATCGACACCCAGGTGCACTTCCGCGAGCCGGGCGCCACCCACAAGGAGGACCTGGAGACCGGCTCCCGCGCCGCCGTGATGGGCGGCGTGACGGCCGTGTTCGAGATGCCGAACACCAACCCGCTGACCACCACGGCCGAGCGGCTGGCCGAGAAGGTGGCCGCCGGCACCGACCGGATGCACTGCGACTTCGCCTTCTGGGTGGGCGGCACCCGGCAGACCGTGGCGGACATCCCGGAGCTGGAGCGGCTGCCGGGGGCGGCGGGCATCAAGGTGTTCATGGGCTCGTCCACGGGCGACCTCCTGGTGGAGGACGACGCGGGCGTCGCCGCCATCCTGTCGGCGACGCGCCGGCGCGCGGCCTTCCACTCGGAGGACGAGTTCCGCCTGCGCGAGCGCAAGGACCTGAGGGTGCCGGGCGATCCGTCGTCCCATCCGGTTTGGCGCGACGCGGTGGCGGCGCTCCGGTGCACCGAGCGGCTGGTGCGGATCGCCCGGGAGACGGGGGCGCGCATCCACGTGCTCCACATCTCCACCGGCGACGAGATGGACTTCCTGAAGGACCACAAGGACGTGGCCTCCTGCGAGGTGACGCCGCACCACCTGACGCTGACCGACGAGGCCTATGGCCGGCTCGGCACCCTGGTGCAGATGAACCCGCCCGTGCGCTCGGCCGCGCACCGGGAGCGGATCTGGTGGGGCGTGTCGCAGGGCGTCGCCGACATCCTCGGCTCCGACCACGCGCCGCATACGCTGGAGGAGAAGGCCAAGCCCTATCCGGACAGCCCGTCGGGCATGACCGGCGTGCAGACCCTGGTGCCGGTGATGCTGGACCACGTGAACGCCGGGCGGCTGACGATCGAGCGCTTCGTCGACATGACGAGCGCCGGCCCGGCGCGCCTGTTCGGCATCGCCGGCAAGGGGCGGATCGCGGTCGGCTACGACGCGGACCTGACGGTGGTGGACCTGAAGCGGCGGCAGACGATCACCAACGGCTGGATCGCCTCGCGCTCCGCCTGGACGCCCTACGACGGCGTGACGGTGACCGGCTGGCCGGTGGGCACCATCGTGCGCGGCAACCGCGTGATGTGGGAGGGCGACCTCACCGGGCCGAGCGCCGGCCGGCCGGTGCGGTTCGGCGAGACGCTGGGGCGGGGTTGACGGGCGGGGACGCGGCGGCCCTTGCGCGCCGGCGGGGAAGCCGGCCTGACGCCGGCACCGACCGGAAAGGCCGGCGCCGGCCTTTGTTCGGCGTCAGCCGCCGCCCTTGCGGTCGCGGTCGATCTCGCCTTCCTTCTGGAGGCGGGGCTCGCCGGCACCGCCCTGCTCGTGCTCGCTGCGCCACTCGTCCGTGAGCTTCTGGTCGATCTGGTTCTTGTCGGCGTTCCGGCCGGCGCCACCCATGCCCTGCTGGCTGCCGGGCAACCCGGTTCCCTGCTGACGGCTCATGGCTCTCTCCATCCTGTCGGCCCCCGTCCGGGCAACGACCGCGCGGTCGTCCGGTTCCGGGGCGCCGTCACCCGCCCCCCGTCAGAACAGGCTGCCCTGGCGGGGCGGCTCCTCGGCCTCGTCGGTCGGTTCGGGCCCGGCGTCGACCGTGACGGGCTCGCTGACGGGGTCCTGCACGCTCGGGTCGTCGTTGCGGACGGCGTTGACCTTCTGGCTGACCGGGATGGCCTCGAAGAGGTCGTCCGGCGCGGGCTTCAGGAGGTCGGCCACGTGGCGCGGCTCGTTGGCGCCGGTGTCGAGCCAGCGGTCCCAGTCGGCCTCGGGGATGACCACGGGCATGCGGTCGTGGATGTCGGCCATCAGGCGGTTGGCGCCGGTGGTCAGGATGGCGGCGGTGTCGATCTCGCTGCCGTCGGCGCCCATCCAGGCCTCCCAGAGGCCGGCGAAACCGACGGCGCCGCCGTCGCGCGGGCGGATGAAGAAGGGCTGCTTGACGGTGCCGACGCGGCGCCACTCGTAGAAGCCGCTCGCCGGCACCAGGCAGCGGCGGTGGCGCATGGCGGCCCGGAAGGCGGGCTTCTCCGCCACCGTCTCGGACCGGGCGTTGAGGAGGAGCGTGAAGCTGCCCGGGTCCTTCACCCACGACGGGATCAGGCCCCAGCGCACCAGGTGAAAGTGCCGCTCGCCGTGGTCGGCGCGCACGATGGCGATCGGCTGGGTGGGCGCGATGTTGTAGCGCGGCGGGAAGTTGGGCGTCTCCACGTAGCGGAAGAGCTTCTTCAGCTCCTCCGGCGTCATCGTGAGAGTGTACCGACCGCACATCCGGGGAGCCTCGCCGCAGGAATCCGCTTTCCATGATATTACTGTAAGCACTTTGGCAACTGAACCCGCGATAGCGTCCGTCGTGCGGAGCCGAGGGGAATGGGGGCACTCAGTGGGCGGTGGGCTGGTCATCGAGATGGAGGAGGCGGATCTTTCGCCTCAGCGCCTCGCCGAGGCCAACATCCATCCGGACACGCGCCTCGCGACCGATTACCTGAACCACTTCAACGAGGTGGTGATGCTGATCGACATGCTGCCGACCATGCCGGACTTCGCCCCCGAGGTGGTGGCCTGGGAGCCGCGCTCCTACGTGGAGCACTTCCGCAATTCGCGCTTCAAGGCCCGCGATCTCGCCATCCAGGCCTACGAGGCCGTGAACCCGGTCCGCCGCGCCGCGTTCGAGGCGACGATCCGGGAGACCGAGAAGGCGCTCGGCGCCGTCCAGACCATGATCGTGGAGGCGCCGCTCGACGGCCTGCCGCACGAGGCCATCGCGGACCTGACCGAGATGCGGGTCAAGCCGCTGCTCGCCCACGCCATGGGGCTGATCAACGGCGGTCCGCCGGTGTTCGCTTTCGCGGACGAATCCGCCGACACCCAGTCGGCGATCGACGCGCTGTTCACGTGAGCCGCCCGCCCGGCCCTCGCCTGGCGGTGAGCGTCGGCGCGTGGCGGGACGGGCGCGTGCTGCTGGTGCATCGAAAGCGGCCGCCGCTCGCCGGGCTCTGGACCTTCCCGGGCGGGCACGTGGAGCTGGGCGAGGCGGTCGAGGACGCCGCCCGGCGCGAGGTGCTGGAGGAGACCGGCCTCCACGTGACCATCACGGGCGCGCCGCTGGTGCACGAGATCGTCACCCGCGACACGGCCGGCGCGATTCTTTCCCACCACGTGCTGCTGGTCTACGCGGCCCACGCCGCCACCGGGGATCCGGTGGCGGCGAGCGACGCGGCGGCGGCGGACTTCTTCACGCCGGAGGCGGCCGCCGGACTGGCGTCGACGCCGCGCCTCGACTACTTCATCGCCGAGACCGGCGCGCGCTTGATGGCGGGCCGGCGGTCCTGAAGCCTGAGATCCCGCATGGCCTTGAAGCGGTCTTTCGTTCCCGTCCTCGCCCTTGCCGTCGCGCTCGCCGGCGCGGCGGGCGGATCCGCGCCGGCCCGAAGCCAGGACCGGCCGGCCTACGAGGCGGACCTCCTCGCCCTCGCGGGCATCCTCGGCGCGGTCTCCTATCTCGACTCGCTCTGCGGCAACGCCGAATCGGGCGTCTGGCGCGCGCGGATGAAGGCGCTCGTGGACGCCCAGAAGATGAGCCCGGAGGACCGGCGGCGCTATGTGGACGTCTACAACCGCGGCCAACGCACCTTCGCGTCGGTCCACCGGGTCTGCACGGACGAGACCCGGGCGGTGCTCGCCCACTACCTGGAGGACGGCGCCGCGATCGCGGAACGGCTGGAGGAGAAGTACGGCCGGGGCGCGGGCTGAGATGCGTGGTTAACGATTTATCAACACCTTAAGCGCCGCCGCGTTAACGGTGATTAACGAACCGGATTGCCGTTGGGAGTCAGCCTGATACGTTGGTCGCGGGATGGCGGCCGACTCGCGCGATCGACAAGATGCGGGCGACGCCGACAGATACGCAGTCGAAGGTGGTAGCCCCATGCGGGATGAGGTTTTGGAGCCGGTGGAGGTCGCGCAGACCGACACGGCCAAGCGAAAGGCCATGGGCTATCTGGAGAGGGCGTTCGACGACGCCGAGGCCGAGGGCGTGCCGGTGGACGCCGTCGCCCATGCGGCGCTGTTCGCGGCCATCACCACCCTGGTGGACTGCTTCGGCGAGGACTGCGTAGCGTCCATGATCTCCGAGCTTCCCGAGCGGATCCATTCCGGCGGCTACACGCTCCTGCGCACGCTGCAGTAGGCCGCGGCGGGGCGTCGCCATCCGGGGGCACGTTGCCGGAAGGCGACACCGGGCGTCCATCAGCGACCCGCGGATGAAGGATATCGCGCTGCGGCAGGCCATCGTGGCATGCTGCGCGGGACGAGCCGCGACCCGCGGCCGTGGATCCGAATGCGGCCGGCAACCTCGCCGGGAACCTCAATGACGACGATCTCGCTCGCGGCCCTCGTGCCTGTGACGGTGCTTTCCCTCGCGATTCCGGCGCTGGCCGGGACGGTCCCGCCCAAGGCGGCCACGCCGGCCTTCGGGCTGGCGGCCGCCCCCATGGGAAACGACCGGACGGCGCCGCCGGCCTTCCAGATCCCGCGCGAGGGCTGGCCGACCGCCGAGGAGCCCGCGGACGTCCAGGAGGGCGGCGACGTGCCGCCGGAGCCGGACGTGGAGCCCGAGACCGCCACCGAGCCGCCTGCGTCGCCTCCGGACGGACCCCTGCCCGACATCCGCTATGGCGTCGGCGACCTTCCGGAGCCCGTGGCCCGCACGCGGCAGGCCCTGATCGACGCCGCCCGGACCGGCGACCCGGACCGGTTGGCCGAGATGGCGCGCGCCGCGCCCGAGCCGCCGGCCCTGTCGTCCATCGACGGGGGCGAGCCGCTGGATCTCCTCGTCGCCCAGTCGGGCGACCCGGAGGGCCGGGAGATCCTCGCCATCCTGCTCGACGTGCTCGACGCCGGTTTCGTGGAGGTGGAGGACGTGCCGGGTCGGAAGAAGTTCGTCTGGCCCTATTTCGCCCGCATGCCGGCGGACCGGCTGACCCCGCCCCAGATGGTGGAACTGTTCCGCATCATCACGGCCGGCGACTTCGACGAGATGAAGAACGCCGGCACCTACGTGTTCTATCGCGTGGAGATCGACGCGGACGGGCGCTGGCTGGCCTTCCTGGCCGGCGAATAGCGGCGGTTCGCGCGTCGCGAGCCGGCCGGGCCGAGCTGCCCAACGAAGCTGCCCCGGAAGCGGAATGGCGTCAGCCGCCGGTGCGGCCGTCGGCGATGACGCGGCCGGGGGAGAGGATGCCCCTGGGATCCAGCGCGGCCTTGAGGGCCCGCATGACGTCGAGGTCCACGTCGTCCTTCACGTTTTCCAGGAGATCGCGCTTCAGGCGGCCGACGCCGTGCTCGGCGGCGACCGAGCCCTCGTAGCGGGCGACCACCGCGTGGACCATGGCGTTCATGCGGTCCCATTCGGCCAGGAAGGCGGCCTTGTCGCCCCCGACCGGCTGGCTGACGTTGAAGTGGATGTTGCCGTCGCCCATGTGGCCGAACGGCACCGGGCGGCAGCCCGGGAAGGCGGCCTCCACGGCGGCGATGGCCTCGTCCAGGAAGTCCGGCACGTCGGTGACGGCCACCGAGACGTCGTGCTTGATCGACGCGCCCTCGTGCTTCTGCACCTCCGACATGCCGTGGCGGAGCCGCCAGAAGTCCGCCGCCTGGGCCGCCGACTGGGCGATGACGGCGTCCTCGATCTCGCCGGCGTCGAGCGCCTCGGCGAGGCAGGCCTCCATGGCCCGGCGGGCGCCGCCGTCGGCGAGATTGCCCGACACTTCCACGAGCGCGTACCAGGCGTGGGCGCAGGTGAGCGGCCGGCGGGCGCCCGGCAGGTGGCGGACCGCGAAGTCGAGGCCGCGGCCGATCATCAGCTCGAACCCGGTGAGGCCGAAGCCCGCGGCCGCCTGGGCCCGGCCGAGAAGCGCGAGGGCGGAGCGGGGGGAGGGCATGCCCGCGAAGGCGACGGCCGTTTCGGCGGGACGGGGGAAGAGCTTCAGGGCGGCGGCCGTCACCACCCCGAGGGTGCCTTCCGAGCCGATGAAGAGCTGCTTCAGGTCGTAGCCGGCGTTGTCCTTGCGCAGGCGCTTCAGGCCGTGGAGGACGCGGCCATCGGCCAGCACCACTTCCAGGCCGAGCACCAGGTCGCGCATGGTGCCGTAGGCGAGGACCGCCGTGCCGCCGGCGTTCGTCGCCACGTTGCCGCCGATGCGGCAGGAGCCCTGGGAGCCGAGGGTCAGCGGGAACAGGCGACCGGCCGCCTCCGCGGCCTCGTGCACGGCCTGCAGGGTGACGCCGGCCTCCACCACGATGGCGTTGCCCGGCGCGTCCACGGACCGGATCCGGTTCAGCCGTTCCAGGGACAGGACCACCTCGCCGGCGCCTGGGACGGGGGTCTGGCCGCCGACGAGGCCCGTGTTGCCGCCCTGCGGCACGATGGCCGTGCCGGTGCGCTGGGCGAGCCGCAGGATGGCGGCGACCTCCGCCGTCGAGCCGGGGCGGAGCACCACGGGCGTCTCGCCGCGGTAGAGGTCGCGCCACTCCACGAGGTAGCGGGCCTGGTCGGCAGGGTCGGTGAGCGCATGGCCCGGTCCGACCAGGGCGGCGAAGCGGGCGATCAGATCGGCGGTGGGGGCGTGACGCATGGGCGCGACGTTAAACCGGCGTGTGAAGGGCGTCGAGGCGGCCCCTGGTCGTGACCGGGCGGAGAGAGACGTGGAAGCCGCACGCCGACATATATTTATGCGGAATTCTTTATACGCCTAATGAGGCAAGGTCTTGCGGCGGCCTTCCTTGGCCGGACTGTCGCCGTCGACAGGTAAGATGAGCGGGGCGGACGGCTCCCGACCGGAGCCGGACGGGCCGGGACAGGCGGTCGCAGGGCCGTCCGCCTGCGGCAGCCTGACGCGGACGCGGCTTGCCATGATCGTCACGGCTGTGCCATACGGTGCCGGCCTTCAAGAAGCGCCAAGGGGCATGGAGACAACGATGGCCGAGTCGAATGGGTTGATGGCGGGCAAGCGCGGCCTGGTCATGGGTGTCGCCAACAACCGTTCGATCGCCTGGGGCATCTCCAAGGCGGCCCGCGCCGCCGGTGCGGACCTGGCCTTCACCTACCAGGGCGACGCGCTGCGCAAGCGCGTGGAGCCGCTGGCGCAGGAGCTGGGCGGCGTGGTGGCCGGCCACTGCGACGTGACGGACCCGGCCTCCATGGACGCGGTGTTCGCCGACCTGGAGCGGCGCTGGGGCACCATCGACTTCGTCGTGCACGCCATCGCCTTCTCCGACAAGGACGAACTGACCGGCCGCTACGTGGACACGTCGGCCGACAACTTCCAGAAGACGATGCTGATCTCGTGCTACTCGCTGACGGCGGTCGCCCAGCGGGCCGAGAAGCTGATGCCGAACGGCGGCTCCATCCTGACGCTGACCTACTACGGCGCCGAGAAGGTGATGCCGCACTACAACGTCATGGGCGTCGCCAAGGCGGCCCTGGAGGCGAGCGTGCAGTATCTGGCCGTCGACCTCGGCCCGAAGCAGATCCGCGTGAACGCCATCTCGGCCGGCCCGATCAAGACCCTGGCCGCCTCGGGCATCGGCGACTTCCGCTACATCCTGAAGTGGAACGAGTACAACGCCCCGCTCCGCCGCACCGTGTTGATCGAGGAGGTGGGCGACAGCGGGCTCTACTTCCTGTCCGACCTCAGCCGCGCCGTGACGGGCGAGGTCCACCACGTGGACAGCGGCTACCACGTGGTCGGCATGAAGGCGGTGGACGCGCCGGACATCAGCGTGGTGAAGGACTGACGGCGGTCGAGCGGTCGTTCAGCCTGACGAGCGGCGAGAACTGCCGGACTCAGGTCTCCAGGGCGACGCCCTCGTAGATGTCCGCCAGCGGAATGACGACCGCGAGGCCGGGCAGGCCGAGCACGCTGTCGAGGCCAATGATCTCCTCCTCGACCCAGGACCCGCCGGACAGTCGGCGATAAACGGTCAGCCTCGGCGACTCCTGGTGCACCAGCACATAGACCTCAAGGCTTGGCAGGAGCCGGTAGTCGCCCCGTTTCTCCTGCTGGTCCGCGGTGCGGGTGGACCTGGACAGCACCTCCACGATCAGGCTCGGCGCGTCGAGTTCGAGGTCGTCCGGCCGGAACCGACCGCAGTCCACGGCAACGTCCGGCCGACGGAGATTGCCGTTCGGGATCCGAACGCCCGTGTCGGCGGTCGAGGTGACGCAACCGCTGCCGCGCAGCCGGTTGCGCAGCTCGGCCACCAGATTGACGACGATGCGGTCATGCCGGCGGCGCGCCCCGGTCATGCCGCGCGGGGCGTCGTCCTCCGGCGGGTGCTGCGGGCGCGGCACGCCGTCCACCAGTTCGTGGCGGCCGTCCGGCTGGTCGAGGTCCCAGAGGAGGAATTCCTCCGGCGTCATGCGCATGCGCTTCACAGGCTCCATCCGTCGCCTCCCGCCCTGGTTCCATCGTCCACCGTGCGCTTTTCCTTGTCCAGGGGCGCGCGGGCCCTTACAGGGGAGCCATGATCCCGCTTGCCGTTCCGCACGACCTGATCGTCATCCGCCATGGCCAGACCGCCTGGAACGCCACCGGCCGTCTGCAGGGGCGCGAGGACGTTCCGCTCGACGACATGGGCCGGGAGCAGGCCCGCCGGCACGGGCGGATGCTGAAGGCCCGGTTCGCGGCGCTCGGCCACGATCCGGACGGCTACGACTGGATCGCCTCGCCGCTGGTGCGGGCGACCGAGACGATGCGGCTGGCGCGCGAGGAGGCGGGGCTCGACCCGCTCGCCTTCCGGACCGACGAGCGTCTCGTCGAACTCGATTTCGGCACGTGGTCGGGGCTGACCCTGACCGAGATCCTGGAGCGCGACCCGGACGGCTACGCCGCCCGCCGGGCCGACCGCTGGAACCGGCCGCCGACCGGCGGGGAGACGAGCGAGGCCGCGCTGGCGCGGCTCGCGCCGGTGATCGAGGCGCTTTCCCGACCGACGGTGCTCGTCATCCACGGCGGGCTGAACCGGTTGCTGAAGGTGCTGATCGGCGCCCTGACGGCGGAGGAGTCGATCGGCTTCCAGACGCCTCAGGACCGGTTCTACGTCTGGTCCGGCGGCACCGTGGAATGGATCTGACGACTGTGACGCACGCCTTTCCCCACGACCTGATCGTGATCCGCCATGGCCAGACGGACTGGAACGCCTCCGGCCGCTACCAGGGCCGGGAGGACATCCCGCTCAACGACCATGGCCGCCGGCAGGCCCGGCGCAACGGCGAGGCCCTGAAGGCGCGCCTCGCCGAGACCGGGCGGGATCCGGAGAGCTACGCCTGGGTGGCCTCGCCCCTGAAGCGGGCGGCCGAGACCATGCGGCTGGTGCGCGAGGCGGCGGGCCTCGACCCGCTCGCCTTCCGGACCGACGAGCGGCTGATGGAGCTGGATTTCGGCCGCTGGTCCGGCCTCCGGGTGCCGGAGATCGCGCAGGCCGACCCGGGCGGCTGGGCCGCCCGCCAGGCGGACCCGTGGAACCACCCGCCGCCGGGCGGCGAGAGCCACGCCATGGTGGTGGGCCGGCTCGCCGCCGTGCTGGCGGAGCTGGACCGGCCGGCGGTGCTGGTGCTCCACGGCGGCGTCAACCGGGTGCTTAAGGTGATCCTCGGCGCCATGACAGAGGCCGACGCGCCGACCTTCCACACGCCGCAGGACCGGTTCTACGCCTGGTCCGCCGGCGAGGTGGAGTGGATCTGACCGGGCATTCCGCGCGCCGGCCGGCGAGGCGGGTCCAACGCTAACGTGGACGCGGTGCGATGGTCCGTCGGCGCGCGCGGGCGAGCCGGCCGGGCGGCGTTTGACGTCGGAGGCCCGGACGCCTAAAACCCCGGCCACATCGTCGGGGCGGCTCCTTCCATGTCACACAACACCTTCGGCCATCTCTTCCGCGTCACCACCTGGGGCGAGAGCCATGGGCCGGCCCTCGGCTGCGTGGTGGACGGCTGTCCGCCGGGCCTTCCCCTGACGGTCGCCGACATCCAGTCCTTTCTGGACAAGCGCAAGCCCGGCCAGTCGCGCTTCGTAACCCAGCGGCGCGAGCCGGACGAGGTGGAGATCCTCTCCGGCGTGTTCGAGGACGACCGCACGGGCGGTCCGGTGACCACGGGCACGCCGATCTCGCTGATGATCCGCAACGTGGACCAGCGCTCCAAGGACTATGGCGACATCCGCGACACCTACCGGCCGGGCCACGCCGACCTCGCCTACGACCTGAAGTACGGCGTGCGCGACTATCGTGGCGGCGGCCGGTCGTCGGCGCGCGAGACGGCGGCCCGGGTGGCGGCCGGGGCGATCGCCCGCAAGGTGATCCCGGGCGTCACCGTGCGCGGCGCGCTGGTGCAGATCGGCACGGAAAGGATCGACCGGGCGAACTGGGACTGGGCGAGCGTCGACGACAACCCGTTCTTCTGCCCGGACCCGGCGGCCGTGCCGCGCTTCGAGGCCTACCTGGACCGGATCCGGAAGGCCGGGTCGTCGGTCGGGGCTGTGATCGAGGTGGTGGCGGAGGGCGTGCCGGCCGGCTGGGGCGCGCCCATCTACGGCAAGCTCGACCAGGACATCGCCTCCGCCTTCATGTCGATCAACGCCGTGAAGGGCGTCGAGATCGGCGCCGGCATGGCGGCGGCCGAACTCACCGGCGAGGAGAACGCGGACGAGCTCCGCATGGGCAACGACGGCGCCATCCTGTTCTCGGCCAACCACGCGGGCGGCGTCCTCGGCGGCATCTCGTCCGGCCAGCCGGTGGTGGCCCGCTTCGCCGTGAAGCCGACGTCGTCGATCCTGACCGAGCGGCGCTCCATCACCAATGCCGGAGCGGAGACCGACGTGCTCACCAAGGGGCGCCACGACCCGTGCGTCGGCATCCGGGCGGTGCCGGTAGGCGAGGCCATGATGGCGATCGTGCTCGCCGACCATTTCCTGCGCCATCGGGCCCAGACCGGGCGGGACGGGGGCGTGGCGTTTCCCTTGCGGTGATGGCAATTGTGCGGACCCGTGCTATCCTTCCGGATGCCCGGAGAACCAAATGGCCAAGTCCGCCCTCGTCGCCAAGGATCGCCGCAAATCTCCTGCCGATCGGCCCGGCAACGGCCGACCGACGGAAACTCTGCACGGCGCTGACTTTTACGCCTGGACAAAGCTTCAATCCGCTCATCTCCGTGCGGGCAATGTCGGCGCGCTCGATCTCCTGCGCCTCGCGGAGGAGATCGACGAGGTGGGCAATGGAGTATACGACAAGCTCGAGAGTGCGCTGACAGTGCTGATGCAGCACATGTTGAAGTGGGATCATCAGCCGAACCGACGGAGCAGAAGCTGGGTCAACACCATCCGGGAACAGCGTCGGCGGATCTCTCGTCTTCTTCGGAAGAATCCAAGTCTGAAGTCGGAGTGGGACATCCTGGTGACCGACGCATACGACGATGCGGTGGATCGCGCGTCATCGGAGACCGATTTGCCGACGGATACATTCCCTAACGAATGTCCCTACGATGAGGACGTCATCCGAAACCGCGCCTTCGAATGGCCACCGACTACCTGACCCTCAGATCGGCAGCCGGGTCGTCCGCTTCACCGTCCGCAGCGTCAGCGTCGACTGCACGCGCACAACCCCCGGCAGCGGTGTCAGGATCTCCGTGTGGAGGCGCTCCAGGTCGGCGGAGTCGCGGTAGACGACGCGGAGCAGGTAATCGTGCTGGCCGGCGAGGAGGTAGCACTCCGTGATCTCCGGCACGGCGCGCACCGCCGCCTCGAACCGGTCGAGCGCGGCGCGGCCCTGGCTGTCCAGCGTGACCGACACGTAGGCGGTGCCCGGCAGGCCGGCGAGGCGCGGATCGAGAAGCGCCACGGTCCGGGCGATGAGGCCGCTCTCCTCCAGGAGTTTCGTCCGCCTGAGGCAGGCGGACGCGGACAGGTGCACCCGGTCGGCGAGCTCGGCGTTGGTAAGCCGGGCATTCTCCTGGAGCGCCGTCAGGATGGCGCGATCCACCGCATCGAGCTTCATTCTTCGCAGATCCTGCGGCCGAAGAGCCGTTCCGCCGCATCCTATGCGACGGAACGGCTTAAGTCTCCTCCACTCTCGCAGGAAGTTGCGCCGCGCCGATGCCACCATCGGCTTCCTCGATGGCGGCTGTCGTGTCGCCGTTCGGCCGCGCGCCCGCCCGTCGGCGCGCGACCGATGGCCGGACAAGGACCGGAACGGTCCGCCGGCATGCGTCCCCTGACGGCGGGCCGGAGGAGGACAGTCATGCGCGTCGGCGTTCCCAAGGAGATCAAGGACCACGAGGACCGTGTCGGCCTGGTGCCGTCGTCGGTTCGCGAACTGGTCGCGCACGGCCACCAGGTGGTGGTGGAGACCCGCGCAGGGCAGGGCATCGGCATGGACGACGCCGCCTACACGGCCGCCGGCGCCATGATCGCCGACACGGCGGACGAGATCTTCGCCTCGGCCGACATGATCGTGAAGGTGAAGGAGCCCCAGGCGGGCGAGCGCAAGAAGCTTCGCGACGGCCAGATCCTATTCACCTACCTGCATCTCGCTCCCGATCCGGACCAGTCGCGCGACTTGATGGCGTCCGGCGCCACCTGCATCGCCTACGAGACGGTGACCTCGCCGACCGGCGCGCTGCCGCTCCTCGCGCCCATGTCGGAGGTGGCCGGCCGGATGGCGCCCCAGGTGGGCGCCCACGCGCTGGAGAACGCGGGCGGCGGCATGGGCGTGCTCCTCGGCGGCGTGCCGGGCGTGCTGCCGGCGGAGGTGGTCATCCTCGGCGGCGGCGTGGCGGGCACCAACGCCGCCCAGGTGGCGCTCGGCCTCGGCGCCGACGTGACCGTGGTGGACCGCTCCCTCGACGTGCTGCGCCGTCTGGTCGCCACCTTCGGGGCGCGGGTGAAGACCGCCCATTCCAACGCCGACACCATCGGCCAGCTGGTGACGCGGGCGGACCTCGTCATCTCCACGGTGCTGATCCCGGGCGCGGCGGCGCCGAAGCTCGTGACCCGCGAGCATGTCGCCGCGATGAAGACCGGCTCGGTGCTGGTGGACGTGGCCATCGACCAGGGCGGCGCGGCGGAGACGTCGAAGGCCACCACCCATTCGGATCCGACCTATGTGGTGGACGGCGTGGTGCACTACTGCGTGGCCAACATGCCGGGCGGCGTCGCCCGCACGTCCACCTTCGCGCTCAACAACGCCACGCTGCCGTTCACCCTGGCGCTGGCCGACAAGGGATGGCGCAAGGCGCTGCAGGACGACCCGCACCTCGCCAACGGGCTCAACGTCCACGGCGGGCGGATCACCTACAGGGCGGTGGCCGAGGCGCTCGGCTTCGACTACCTGGAGACCGCAAAGGCGCTCGCCGCCTGAAGTGGCCCTTGGAAAAAACAACGATCGGGTCTATCGTCGGAGTGTCGGACGGGCTGTCGCCCGTCCGACGTTTCACTACGAAGCCAGAGTAACGCGGAGACAAAGCAGCCAGCCGCTCTGCGTTCTCTTGACCTGCAGTGTGATGCTCCACGGTTTCATCCGCATTGCAGTCACTCCGGTTGAAGGGCGAGGCCGATTGCCTCGTCAGGGTGGCCCATCCTCCCCGATGGCGGCGCTGGCTCACCGCCGGTCTGCTTTCGCCCTTCAACCGTCGTACTCTGAATATTCCTTGTTATAAATACAAATGCCGGTCATTGCAGGCGACCGTATTTGGGGGGCTCTGGCGTTGCTGGAGCGCCGTCGCCTTCCGCTGTTCCTCGCGCTCGAGGACAAGCGGTACCGGGTCGGTTCGCGGATGAACGCAACCGGCAGTTCATCGTATCGGACCCGGACCGACACCTGCTGTTCTTCTTCTCGCACTTTGGCGAGCGGCCAGCCGGATGACCCCCGCCGACCGCCCGCGTGAGGCTGTCGGCGCCGGCCGGGACGGCCTCTATCGCCGCAGCACCGCCACCACTTCCACGTGACTTGCCCAGCGGAACTGGTTGATCGGCGTGACGCTCTCGATCCGGAAGCCGCCGTCCACCAGCGTGCGCAGGTCGCGGGCGAGCGTCGCGGGGTTGCAGCTCACCGCCGCCACGGTCTTGACCTTCGACTTCGCGAGCCATGTGCTCTGCTCCGGCGCCCCCGTGCGGGGCGGATCGAACACGACCGCGTCGAAGGGCTCCAGTTCCTTTTCCACGAGAGGGCGGCGGCCGAGATCCCGCCGTTCGGCCGTGATGCGACCACGGCCCGTCATGGTGCGGGCGGCGCGGTCGAGCGCCGCGACGGCGCCGGCGTCGCCCTCGGCGGCATAGACGGTGGCATGGCGGGCGAGTCGGAGCGCGAAGGTGCCGACGCCGGCATAGAGATCCGCGACGCGCTTGGCCCCGGCGGTCGTCTCCATGACGATCCGCGCCATGGCCTCCTCGGCCTCGGCGGAGGCCTGCAGGAAGCCGCCCGGCGGCGGCACCACCGGGATCCCGTCGATGCGGACCACGGGCGGGCGGCGTTCCACGATCACCTCGCCGCCGACGGCGAGGCGGGCGAGGTCGAAGCGGCTGGCGAGGTCGATGAGCTTCAGGCGGAGGCGCTCCACCTCCTTGGCCGGAAGGCGCCCGACGGCCACGTCGAGACCTGCGGTGGAGTCCGTGACGGTGAGGTCGAGGGCGTCCTTGCGGGGTTGGACGAGCGTTGTGATCGCCTCCAGCGCCGGCTTGGCTTCGAGCAGCCGGGGCGTGACCACGAAGCAGACGCCGATGTCCACCACCGCGTGGCTGCCGCGCTGGTGGAAGCCGACCACCGGCCGTTTGCCCGCCATGATGCCCGCGAAGGTGGCCCGGCGGCGGGCGTTCGGCGGGACGGTGATGGTGCCGCTCACCGGGGGCGAGAGGCCCCGGTCGGCGAGGGCGTCGACCACGAGGGTGCGCTTGAACTCGGCGTAGAGGTCGGCGGAGAGATGCTGCAGCAGGCAGCCGCCGCAGACGCCGAAATGAGGGCAGGGCGGGTCCGCCCGGTCCGGCGACGGGGTCAGGATCTCCACGCTGTCGGCGCGGTCGCCGGCAAAGGTCGCCCGCACCCGTTCGCCGGGGAGCGTGTAGGGCACGAACACGCTGCGCCCGTCCAGGGTGGCGACGCCGTCGCCCCGGTGGCCCAGGCGGTCGATCTCAAGCTCGGTCACGGGTCGCTCCGATCAGGTATTCCAGGTTGCCGTCGCCGCCCTCGATGGGCGAGGGGATCATGGGGCCGGCGGTCCAGCCGGGCTGCGCGCCGAGCCAGGCGGCGATCCGCTCCGCCGCCGCGCGCCCGACCGCCGGATCGACGAGGCCGCCCTTGCCGATCGCCTCCCGCCCGGCCTCGAACTGCGGCTTGATGAGGAAGATCCCGAAGGCGCCCGGGACGGCGAGCGAGAGGGCGGGCGGCAGGGCGAGCGTGAGCGAGATGAAGGACACGTCGCAGACGATCGCCTCCACGGGTCCGTCCACGTGCTCGGCCGTGAGCACGCGGGCGTTCAGCCCTTCCAGGCTGGCGACGCGCGGGTCCGCGGCGAGGCGGGAGTGGAGCTGGCCGTGGCCGACGTCCACGGCCGTCACATGGGCGGCGCCGCGCTCCAGGAGCACCTGGGTGAAGCCGCCGGTGGACGCGCCGACGTCCAGGCAGCGCCGGCCGGCCGGGTCGAAGCCGGTGGCCTCCAGGCCGGCGATGAGCTTCAGGGCGGCGCGGGACACGTAGGCGGCCGCCGGGTCGTCGATCGCGACGGCTGCGGCGTCCGGCACCGTCTCGCCGGGCTTTTCGGCGCGCCGCCCGTCCACGGTCACGGTGCCGCGCAGGATGGCGTCGCGGGCGCGGGCGCGGCTTTCCGCGAGGCCGCGGGACACGAGCAGCTGGTCGAGGCGGGTCTTCGTCATGGCGCCGGTGTGCGCGAGCGGGCGCACGTTGGCAAGAGCGGCGGACGCCTGCCGGCCGGAAAAGCGCGAGGCGAGCGGCCGGCGGTGACAAAGCGGACCGGCGCGGCCATCATCCGCCAGATCAAGGGGCGAGGATTCGGCATGTGGATCGAGGGGCGGGCGCTCTATCGGGAGGGCCGAGGCGCGGCGCCGAGGAGCGTCACGGTCTCGCTGGACCTGCGCGGCCTGACCATTCGCGGGCTTTCGGGCGACGACATCGGCCACTGGCCGTTCGCGTCCCTCGTCCGCCTGCGCGGCGATCCGCTCGCCATCGGCCGGCGCAAGGCGGACGCGGCGCCGGATGCGCGGGTGGAGATCGCCGACCCGGCCACGCGCGCGGCGTTCGAGGCGGCGCTCCGGGCCATTCCGCGCGCCGAGGAGGGCACGGTGCCCCGCTCCTTCGTGGTGGCGAGCGCGGCCGTGATCGCGAGCCTCGCGCTGATGGTGGCGGCGGTGCTCTGGCTGATCTCGGCGGTGGCCGAACGGCTGGCCCCCATGATCCCGAGCGAGGTGGCGGAAATCCTGGACGCCCAGGCGCGCGAGCCGGTGCTTCGGGGGCTCGACACCACCGAGGGCCTGCGCTGCACGGGCGTGGACGGCGGCATCGCGCTCGGCCGTCTGGCCGACCGGCTCGCCCTCACCGGCGAGGCGCGGCCGCTCACCCTCGACGTGGCGGTCTACCGGTCGGACGTGCCGAACGCCCTCGCGCTGCCGGGCGGCACGGTGATCGTGACGAGCGCGCTCATCCGCCGGGTGCGCACGCCGGACGCCTTCGCGGGCGTGCTCGCCCACGAGATCGGCCACGTGCACCACCGGCACGGGCTCGCCCGGATCCTGCACGAGGGCGGCTTGACGGTGGCGATCGCGCTCGTGACCGGCGACCCGGCGGGCATCGCCGCGAGCGCCGGCCGGCTCCTCGCCGGAGCGGCCTATTCGCGGGAAGCGGAGCGGGAGGCGGACGCCTTCGCGGTGTCGGCCGTGGCGGCGGCGGGCGGCGACCCGAAGGCGCTCGGGCCGTTCCTGACTGACCTGGAGCAGGCGGGCGGCGGTCCGGCGAGCGGCCCCTTGAAGCTCCTCGCCACCCATCCGGTGTCGCGGGAGCGGGTCGCCGCCATCGAGCGCGCGGCCGGCGAGGAGACCATGGGTGACGGACCGCTCGTGTCCGACGCGGACTGGACGGCGGTCCGGGAGATCTGCGGCTGAGTGGTGTCGGCGGTCGCTTCGCCGCATGGCGGCCGCTCGGGCGCGCCCCTATCGACAGGCCCGGGCCGCTTCCGGCAGGCTGGCGCGGGGCGCGACGGCAGGTTGCCGAGGGCCGGGGCCGGAGAGTGCCGGAGAGTGTGATGTCCAGACCGCTCGTGTTCGACCGCAGCTTCGATCCGGCCTACGGGACGGCCGTGGAGATCGTGCCCGGCCTCCGCCGGCTGACGGCCCGCAACCCGGGCGGCTACACCTTCCACGGGACCAACACCTACCTGGTCGGCACGAACGCCCTGACGGTGATCGACCCCGGCCCGGAGGACGAGGCCCATGTGGCGGACATCCTGAAGGCGGCGGGCGGCGCGCCGATCACCCACGTGCTCGTCACCCACACCCACCGGGACCACTCGCCGGCGACGCGGCTCCTCAAGGACCGGACGGGCGCCCTGGTGCTCGGCGCCGGGCCGCACCGGCCGGCGCGCGCCATGCTGGACGGTGAGGCGGGCGCCCTGGACGCCTCAGCCGACTTCCTGTTCGCCGCCGACCGGGAGCTCGCGGACGGAGACGTGGCCGAGACGCCCGCGGGCCGTTTCCGCGCCATCGCGACGCCGGGGCACACGGTCAACCATCTGGCCTTCGCGCTGGAGGACAGCGGCCACCTGTTCTCCGGCGACCACGTGATGGGCTGGTCCACCTCCATCGTGGCGCCGCCGGACGGCGCGATGGCCGACTACATGGCCTCCCTCGACCGGATCGCCGCCGCGCCCGAGACGCGCTACCTGCCGGGCCATGGCGGCGCGGTGGAGGACGGGCCGGGGTTCGTGGCGGGCCTGCGCGCCCACCGTCTCGCCCGCGAGGCGGCGGTGCTCGCGGCCGTGGCGGCCGGGGCCGGGACCGTGCGGGCGATCGTCGAGACGGTCTACCGGGACACGGACCCGAAGCTCTGGGGCGCGGCGGGGCTGTCCGTGTTCGCGCAACTGGAGTGGCTGGTGGAAAAGGGGATGGTGACGACGGACGGCCCGGCGCGGCTGCACGGGGCGTATCGGGCGGGCTGAAGGGGAGCCATGCGCTCCTCCGGGTGGCGGCGGCCTCGGAGACGCGGGTCTCCTCGACGTTCGCTTGCCGCACCGATTGAGGGAAAGTGTTATCCCTCCCCTCAGGGGAGGGTCCGGCGGAGCCGGGGGAGGGGTTGTGTTTGTGGGTGGGGAAGGGCGCGTTTCTTGTCCTGGACAAGGCGCTTGTCCAGGCAGAAGACAACCCCTTCCGGCCCTTCGGGCCACCTTCCCCTAAGGGGAAGGATATCTGCTCCCTACAAGGCGCTTGGCCAGGCCGAAGATGATCTCTTCCGGCTCTTCGGGCCACCACCGGCCCGGAGACGCGGGTCTCCTCGGCGTCGGCATTGCCGAACCGATTGAGGGGAAAGTGTAATCCCTCCCCTCAGGGGAGGGTCCGGCGGAGCCGGGGGAGGGGTTGTGTTTGTGGGGTGGGGAAGGGGCGCGTTTCTTGTCCTGGACAAGGCGCTTGTCCAGGCAGAAGACAACCCCTTCCGGCCCTTCGGGCCACCTTCCCCTAAGGGGAAGCATATCGGCTCCTTACAACGCGCTTGTCCAGGGCGAACGCAAACCCTTCCGGCCTCCGCTCTCCCGCCCTGCCTTTCAATCCGCCGGGCGGGTGAGGATCTCGTCTATGGTGGCGAGGAAGGTTCGGACGTGGCGGGCGTTTTCGCCGAGGTCGTGGACGGCCATGCGGGAGGCGGAGCGGATGTCGATGCGCGAGCCGCCGGCGTCGGGCCAGACGCGGATCGCCACGTCGTCCGGGATGCCGAGGGTCAGCGAGCGGGCCTCGGCCTCCAGGAAGCCGGCGTCGGCCTCGGTGGCGGGTTCCTGCTCGGCCACGATCACCCAGCCGAGCTCCGTCGCCGTGAGGTGGACAAGGCCCTGCGCTTCCACGGTGGAGAGGGGCAGCCGCCGGCCGACCAGGTCCGGGTAGGCGTCCGCCTGCAGGCGCGCCGCCTCGGCCGGGTCGAGGGCGCCGGCCGCCTTCCGGCTCGGGTCGGTGAGGAAGGGCGGCGGGCTGGTGCGGTCGGTGGAGACCTCGGTCAGCTCCGGATAGACGCCGACCGCGAGGGCGACCCCGGCGAAGGGCGTGAGCGCCAGCACGGCCGCCACGAAGGCGACAGCCGCGCGGCCGAAGCCCGGGGCGCCGCGCCGCCAGATGTCGCCGAACGCGATGGCCGAGGCGACGAGGCCGCCGAGCGCCAGCACCAGCACGCCCGCCAGGGTGGCGAAGAGGGTCGGCGTGTCGATGAGGTCGAACCGGCGCGCCAGCACCGCCTCCACGAGCACCACGAGGGCGAAGACGGAGAACTCCCGGGCGGCGCCCGCCGCGCGGGCGGGCTTCGGCGGCAGCGGTTTCAGCATGCGGCCGTCCCCACGGTCAGAGCGTGTCGCGCGGATTGTAGGGCTTCATCTCGCGCCAGCGCCGCATCAGCTGTTCGAGGCCCGCGTCCGCGCCGTCGGGCAGCACGATGCGCGGGGTCACGTAGAGGTCGCCGCGGCCGCCGGCCTTGTCGGGCAGGCCCTTGCCCCTCAGCCGGAGCGCCTTCGCGCCGGTGGTCCCGGCCGGCAGCGTCATCTCCACAGTGCCTTCCAGGGTGGGCACCCGGATGCGGCCGCCGAGAACGGCCTCGTCCAGGCTGACCGGCAGGTCGAGGCGCAGGTTCACGCCTTCCGGCCGGAACAGGGGATGCGGCTCGAAGGTGAGGATCACGATGGCGTCGCCCGCCGGATCGCCGTCGCCGCCCTGGCCCTTCAGGCGCATCTGCGCGCCGGGCTCGAACCCGGCCGGCACCTTCACGTCCAGCGCCTTGCCGGAGGGCAGGGTGACGCGCACCTTGCCGGTCTCCACCATGTCCTCCAGGCGGACCCTGGCGGTGACCATCACGTCCGTGCCCTTGCCGAGGCCCGGGCGGGCACCGCCCGCCGCCCCGCCGGCGGACGCGAACTCGAACGGATCCGGACCCGCCCGGCGACGGCCGCGGGCCTGGCCGCCGGCCGCGCCGGAGCGCGCGAAACCCGCGAAGGCGTCGCCGAAGATCTCGTTGAGGATGTCGTCGGTCGCCCTCGGGTCGGCCCCGCGACCGCGGAACCCGCCGCCGCCGAAGCCTTCGAACCCCTGGAACCGGGGCTTGCCGTCCGGGCCGATCTCGCCACGGTCGAACTGGGCGCGCTTCTCGCTGTCGCCCAGGATCTCGTAGGCCGAGTTCACCTCGTTGAACTTCTCCTTCAGCGCCGGGTCGTTGGCGTTGGCGTCCGGATGATACTGCTTGGCCAGCTTGCGGAAGGCCTTCTTCACATCGGCCTCGGACGCGGACTTCGGCACGCCGAGGACGGTGTACGGGTCGCGCATGGTGACAGAAAACCTCTTGGAAACGGAGAGCCGGCGCGTCCCCCCGACGCCCTCGGCCCATGTCCTTGGACAGTTGTCCACCCTGGGACAGTTGTCCACCGTGAGACAGTTGTCCATCAATGTGGTGTCGAACGGCGGCGCGATAAAGATCCCGCCACCTCCGCAGAAGTCCGAATGGCCGGCGGCGGGGCCGGTCGGGCAACGGCGCGCAGCGACGAATCGAGCGCTTCAGCTTACGCTCGGCCGGCGGGTGTTTCCACGCGCGCCCGCAGCGACTATATCACGGAGTTCCGGTTTCATCCCGCGTCTTCAAGGGAACCTCATGAGCCAGACCGAGGCCGCGCCCGACTTCACCCTCGCCGAGGAGCCCTATGCGCTGTTCGAGCGGTGGTTCGCCGAAGCGGCCGAGACCGAGCCCAACGACCCGAACGCGATGGCGCTCGCCACCGTGGACGAGACCGGCCTGCCGAACGTCCGGATGGTGCTCCTGAAGGGCCATGATCCCGCCGGGTTCGTCTTCTACACGAATTTCGAGAGCCGCAAGGGCACGGAACTCCTCGCCTCGCGCAAGGCGGCGCTGCTGTTCCACTGGAAGAGCCGCCGACGCCAGATCCGCATCCGCGGACCCGTGGAGATCGTGTCCGACGCGGAGGCGGACGAATACTACGCGTCCCGTCCCCGGCAGAGCCGGATCGGCGCGTGGGCTTCGAAGCAATCGAGGCCGCTGGAAA
The DNA here is from genome assembly GCF_013839525.1 of Chthonobacter rhizosphaerae. Classification (GTDB taxonomy): domain Bacteria; phylum Pseudomonadota; class Alphaproteobacteria; order Rhizobiales; family Pleomorphomonadaceae; genus Chthonobacter; species Chthonobacter rhizosphaerae. The sequence continues at coordinate 146,653 of NZ_JACDIS010000003.1, read as the reverse complement.
GCCGGTTCGCCCTGGAGAGGGCGGTGGCCGAGGTGGCCGCCCGCCATCCGTTCGGCGAGATCCCGCGGCCGCCGCACTGGTCCGGCTTCCGGCTGAAGCCGGTCTCGATCGAATTCTGGCAGGACGGCGCCTTCCGCCTGCATGACCGCGTCGTGTTCACCCGGGCCGACGACGGCTCGTGGTCGAAGGCGCGGCTCTACCCTTGATGACTGAAAGGCTTTCCATGACCCAGTCCGCCCCGCCCGTCGGCACGCTCACGTTCGAGCAGGCCCTGAAGGAACTGGAGGGCATCGTGGCCCGGCTCGAGCAGGGCCAGGTGCCGCTGGAGGAGTCCATCTCCATCTACGAGCGCGGTGACGCGCTCAGGGCCCATTGCGACGCGCTCCTGAAGGCCGCCGAGGCCAAGGTGGAGAAGATCCGCGTGGGCGGCGACGGCCGGGCGGCCGGCACCGAGCCCCTCGACGTCGGCTGACGTCCGCGCCCGGCACCCGCCGGCCCGAGGCCGGGTTCGCCGGACGTTTCGGATCCAATCCGCGCCGCGACCGTTTCCATGCGGCGGCGCGCCGTTTGCTCCAGGGGCGGTGGACTGCTAATGCCTTCACCACCCCTGAGCCATCCGCCGTCAGGACACATCCTTTGACCAGGCCCTCGACCCCCCTTCTCGACACCGTCTCGTCGCCGGCGGACCTGAAGCGCCTCACCCCCGCCGAGCTGAGGCAGCTGGCCGACGAGGTGCGGGCCGAGATGATCGACGCGGTGTCGATCACGGGCGGCCACCTCGGCGCCGGCCTCGGCGTGGTGGAACTCACCGTGGCGCTGCACGCGGTGTTCGACACGCCGCACGACCGGCTGATCTGGGACGTGGGCCACCAGGCCTATCCGCACAAGATCCTCACCGAACGGCGCGACCGCATCCGCACCCTTCGCCAGGGCGGCGGCCTTTCGGGCTTCACCCGCCGGGTGGAGAGCGAGTACGACCCGTTCGGCACGGCCCACTCGTCGACCTCGATCTCGGCGGCTCTCGGCATGGCGGCCGCCCGCGACATCAAGGGCGGCGACAACCGGGTGGTGGCGGTGATCGGCGACGGCGCCATGTCGGCCGGCATGGCCTACGAGGCCATGAACAACGCCGGGCATCTGCGCTCGCGGCTCGTCGTCATCCTCAACGACAACGACATGTCGATCGCCCCGCCGACCGGGGCCATGAGCGCCTATCTGGCGCGGCTCGTCTCGGGGCGGACCTACCGGTCCCTGCGCGAGGCCATGAAGCAGCTGGCCGGCGCCCTGCCGCGGCCGCTGCGCGAGAAGGCCAAGCTCGCCGAGGAATACGCCCGCGGCTTCCTGGCCGGCGGCACCCTGTTCGAGGAACTGGGCTTCTACTACGTGGGGCCGATCGACGGACACAACCTCGACCACCTGCTGCCGGTGCTGCGCAACGTGGCGAACGCGGAGCGCGGGCCGATCCTCCTCCACGTGGTCACCCAGAAGGGCAAGGGCTACGCCCCGGCCGAGGCGGCGGCCGACAAGTACCACGGCGTCAACAAGTTCGACGTGGTGACCGGCACCCAGGTGAAGCCGAAGTCGAACGCGCCGAGCTACACCCGCGTGTTCGCCGAAAGCCTGATCCAGGAGGCCAGGGAGGACGACCGGGTGGTGGCCATCACCGCCGCGATGCCGTCCGGCACCGGGCTCGACCTCTTCGGCGAGGCCTTCCCGAAGCGCACCTTCGACGTGGGCATCGCCGAGCAGCACGCGGTGACCTTCGCGGCGGGGCTGGCCTGCGAGGGGCTGAAGCCCTTCTGCGCCATCTACTCCACCTTCCTGCAGCGCGCCTACGACCAGGTGGTGCACGACGTGGCCCTGCAGGGCCTGCCGGTGCGCTTCCCGATCGACCGGGCCGGCTTCGTGGGCGCCGACGGGCCGACCCACGCCGGCTCGTTCGACGTCGCTTTCCTCGGCTGCCTGCCCGGCATGGTGATCATGGCGGCCGGCGACGAGGCGGAGCTGAAGCACATGGTGGCGACCGCCGCCGCCCACGACGCCGGACCGATCGCCTTCCGCTATCCGCGCGGCGACGGCCGCGGGGTGGAGATGCCGGAACGCGGGCAGGTGCTGGAGATCGGCCGCGGCCGGGTGCTGAAGGAAGGCACGAAAGTGGCCATCCTGTCGTTCGGCGCCCGTCTGGGCGAGGCCCTGAAGGCCGCCGAGGAACTGGACAGCTTCGGCCTCTCGACCACGGTCGCCGACGCGCGCTTCGCCAAGCCGCTCGACCGCGACCTCGTCCGCCGGCTGGCCCGCGAGCACGAGGTGCTGGTGACGATCGAGGAGGGCTCCGTGGGCGGCTTCGGCTCCTACGTGCTCCACGCCCTCGCCGAGGACGGCCTGCTCGACCGCGGCCTGAAAGTGCGCCCGATGGTGTTCCCGGACGTCTACCTGGACCACGACAAGCCGGACCTGCTCTACGCCCGGGCGGGTCTCGACGCCAAGGGCATCGTCACGACGGTCTTCCAGGCGCTCGGCCGGGGCGAGGTGGAAGCGGCCGGCCTGGCGTGAGCGGGGTGGGCGACGGGGCGGCGCGTCTGCAGCGCACGTCATCCCGGCGAAAGCCGGGACCCAGCCGACCGGTCCGGGCGTGGCTCCGGCGCGACCGATCGCGCCGTTGGTTGGGCCCCGGCTTTCGCCGGGGTGACGGTTCCGGCGGGGTATATCGGTGGCGGTTCGCCGTAGGGCCGGCGAGTGGCACCGTGCGGTCTGGCAGGCGAGTGCGCGGGTCCGCGTGCGCGGGGCGGCGGGAGCGGGCGCGGCGGCTTTGAACGCGGTGGATGCGAAGGACCTTTTCCGTTTCGGCTCCTCGGGCCCTGTCGGCCCCGTGGTATAGATCGGCACCCGCCAACCCATCCCCAAGGCCCCATGACCCACGACCTCACACCGCTCGGCGATCCCATCGGACCCATCGTGCGCAACTGGACGCCGCGGGCAAGGCCGCCGCGGACCGCCATGACGGGGCGGTTCTGCGCGGTGGTGCCGCTCTCGGCCCGCGAGCACGCGGCGGACCTCTATGCGGCGCAGGCGCTCGACGGGGACGGGCGGATGTGGACGTGGATGCCGAACGGGCCATGGGCGTCGGAGGCGGAGTATGCCGCCTGGGCGGAGGCGGCGGAGGCGAGCGAGGATCCGCAGTTCTTCGCCGTGGTCGAGAGCGTGACCGGCAAGCCGGTCGGGACCTGCAGCTATCTGAGGATCGATCCGGCCAACGGCGTGGTCGAGGTGGGCTGGATCGCCTGGTCGCCGCTCCTCCAGCAGACGCCGGCGGCGACCGAGGCCATGTACCTGATGATGGCGCGCGTCTTCGACGACCTCGGCTACCGGCGCTACGAGTGGAAGTGCAACGACCTCAACGCCGCCTCCAAGCGGGCGGCCGAGCGGCTGGGCTTCACCTTCGAGGGCCTGTTCCGGCAGGCCGTGGTGGTGAAGGGCCGCAACCGCGACACCGCCTGGTACTCGATCCTGGACCACGAGTGGCCACGGGCGAAGGCGGCCTTCGAGGCTTGGCTGTCGCCGGACAATTTCGACGAGGACGGGTTGCAGAAACGGTCCTTGACGGACATTCGGAACGCTCTGTAGCGCATCCTGGCGGTCGGCGGTCTTTTCCCGATTCAACTCACGCTTCGTTTGCGGTATCCGACATAGGATGACGTCAACGCGCCGGCTTGGGCCGACGCGCGGGACGTCGCTGCAGAGGGCAGACCCATGAAGATCGTGACCGGGTTTCTGATCGCCACCGCCATTGCGGCCGAGACCGCGCTCGCCGCGCCCCGGCTGGCGCCGCCTCCGCCGCCGGCCGAGACCGGCGTCGTGCTGTCCGGCAGCGCGGTCTACGAGGCGCGCAGCCGGACCGGCAGCCGCACCAAGCGCGCCGGCCGTCCGGGAGCCCGCACCACGGAGCGCACCCGGCCCTGAACGGCGCTGCGATCGGGCGGGCGAGTCATTCCCGCCACACCGGCCGGAACGATGCGACACGCGCGCGTCGTTCCGATCGTGTCATCAGCATGCGCCACAATTCAGTCTCCTTTAAGCGGGAAGGGGGGATGACCTCCAAGCACCCGTCCCCGGACTGTTCATCGTGGCCAAAACCCTCGCGCCCGTCGCGTCCCTCCTTTTCGGCATCGCCTTCCTGTTGGCCGGCAACGGCCTGCTGACCACGCTCGCGCCGCTTCGCGCCGGCTTGGAGGGCTTCACCGCGCTGGAGATCGGCCTGATGGGGTCGGGCTACTATGCCGGCTTCGTGCTCGGCTGCCTGGTCGGCCCCTACCTGATCCTGCGCGCCGGCCACATCCGGGCGTTCACGGCGCTGGTGGCGGCGGCGTCCGCGGTGGTGCTGTTCCATCCGCTGATCGTCGACCCGGTGCTGTGGATCGTGTTGCGCGGCGTCACCGGCTTCGCGCTGGCGGGCATCTATCTCATCGTGGAGAGCTGGCTGAACGACCGCGCCACGAACGAGAACCGCGGCTTCATCATGAGCGCCTACATCATCGTGAACTTCGTCACGATCACGGCCGGCCAGATGCTGGTGACGACGGCGCCGATCGGGGCGTTCACGCTGTTCGCCATCGCGTCCATCCTCGTGTCCACCGCCGTCGTGCCGGTGTCGATGACGCGCTCGGCCCAGCCGGCGCCGATCGCGCTCGTGCAGTTCCGGCCGATGCGCCTCTACCGCATGGCGCCGGTCGGCCTGATGGGCGCGCTCCTCATCGGCATGGCAAACGGCGCCTTCTGGTCGCTCGGCACCGTGTTCGCCACCGCGCGCGGGCTTTCGGTGGACGAGGCGGCCATCTTCATGAGCATCGCGGTGATCGGCGGCGCGGTGATGCAGTGGCCGATCGGCCGCCTGTCCGACCTCGCCGACCGGCGCAAGGTGCTGGCGGGCGTGATGGCGGCGGCGGCGGCCGTGTGCGCTCTCCTGGCGTTCCTGCCGCTCGGCACCACGGGCCTGATGGCCATGAGCCTCGCCTTCGGCATGACGACCCTCACCGGCTATTCGATCGCCGCCGCCCACGCCTACGACCGCGCCGACCGGTCGTCCTACGTGGAGATGGCGGCGGGCGTGCTCCTGGCGAACGGCGTCGGCTCGGTGTTCGGGCCGATCATCGCGGCCGCGCTGATGGACCGGGCCGGGCCGGAATATCTCTTCCTGTTCATGGGGGCGGCCCAGGCTTCGCTGATCGCCTTCATCGTTCTGCGCCTCGCGGTGCGCAGCCCCGCCGCCGGCGCGGAGAAGGAAGGCTTCGACGTCTACTCCACCGCTCCGGTGGGTGGCCCGATCACCCCGAATCCGGTCGCCGAGGAGCATCCGCAGATGCAGACCCCGTCCGGCCTAGTGGGTCCGGCCAAGGCGGACGAGGACGACAGGGTCCGCCTCGGCGACGCCGCCTGACGGCATCCCCGACGACGCGGGCCGCCTGACGTCACCGCCGCGGACGGTCGCCGCGCGGCGCCGGTTCCCCGGGGGCCGCGCAATCGGTCCGTGTGGCGACCCGCGTGGCGCGGCAGGTGGCACCGCGCCGCTTACCCGACGCGGTCGACGAAATCCGTCCCGACGAACGTCCTCCCGGCCGCGACGCGGCGGCCGACGTCCGCCGTCGCGACGGCGTCGGCGTGCGCCCGCCCACAACCCGACTCGCCTCGCCGCCCCGGCATCGCCTCCCGCCGGCGGGCGAAGCCGTCGATCGTGGCTGTCCCAAACTTGCACGAGCCTTTCCTCCCGGCAAAATATGCCGAGTTGTTCATAGCTTATTAATGGATAGAAACGCCCAGATGAGTGTGAATCATCCGGTGAATCCTGAGATATCGACCGATCAAAGCGGCTGGGCGTCGCTACATCGCAAGGGGCGACGCGCATCCGATCATGACAGAACCGTCTCAAAAAGACGTAATGCATCCTGCATAGAACCTGAGACTGAATTAGAACGATCGATAACTCGTTCGAAACCCATAATGGTGAAAAGAATTACATGAGGCTGCGTGAGAAGAACTGTGTTGCCGTCTTGCCGCAGCTGATCTTGATTGGTGAGCAAACTCTTAAGTTAACTCCTCGTTAACCATCCCGTGGCCAAATCAAGGCCCCAGACGAATTCCACGTGCAGCGATGGCGACGGTAACCAAAACCCGCAATTCGATCAGGTTTCGCGGCAGGTCCTTCCTGGCGCTGGTGCTCGCGCCCGAGCTCCCGCTTCAGGACTGGTTCGTCGAGTTCGACGATCTGCTCCGCCGATCCCCCAGCTTCTTCATCGGCCGCGCCGTCGTTCTCGACGTGACGTCGCTCAACCTGGACAAGGCCGCGCTCGCGGATCTCATTGCCAAGTTGTTCGACCGCAAGGTGCGGGTGATGGGCGTGGAGGGCGCCAAGGCGTCCTCCCTCGGCCTCGGCATGCCGCCCGCCATGAGCGGCGGGCGTGTGGTGGACGTGCCCGACCCGGTGGACGAGGAGGCCTCCACGTCCGAGGAGGACGAGAAGCCCAAGTCCGCGCCGCCGCCGCAACTGGTGCCGGCGACGTCGCCCTCGCTCGTGGTCGACCACGCGGTCCGGTCCGGCCAGTCGATCGTCTTCCCGGAAGGCGACGTGACGGTGATCGGGTCGGTGGCGTCCGGCGCCGAGATCGTGGCCGGCGGCTCGGTCCACGTCTACGGCCCGCTCCGGGGGCGCGTGCTGGCGGGAACCACCGGCAACCCGTCCGCCCGCATCTTCTGCCACAAGCTGGAAGCCGAACTTCTCTCCATCGACGGGCTGTACCAGACCGCCGACGAGATGCAGCCCGGCCTGCTCGGCCGCCCCGTGCAGGTCTGGCTGAAGGACGACACTCTCATGTTTGCCGCGCTCGACTGAGGCCTTCGGCCTCGCCGCCCTGGCTCGGGGGCGGACGGGGCCGGAGAAACCCCCAAAGGGTGTCCGGGTCGAAGGCTCAGCCGAGGATAGACGACGATGGCGAAAGTACTAGTAGTGACATCGGGCAAGGGCGGGGTCGGCAAGACCACCTCCACGGCAGCCCTGGGCGCCGCGCTGGCGCTCAGCGGACAGACCGTGTGCGTGGTGGATTTCGATGTCGGCCTGCGCAACCTGGACCTGGTGATGGGCGCCGAGCGCCGCGTGGTGTTCGACCTGATCAACGTGGTCCAGGGCGACGCCAAGCTCAGCCAGGCGCTGATCCGCGACAAGCGGTGCGAGCACCTGTCCCTGCTCGCCGCCTCGCAGACCCGCGACAAGGACGCGCTTTCGACCGAGGGCGTGGCCCGCGTGATCGAGGAGCTGCGCGAGCGCTTCGACTGGATCATCTGCGACAGCCCGGCCGGCATCGAGCGCGGCGCGACCCTCGCCATGCGCCATGCCGACATGGCCGTCGTCGTCACCAACCCGGAAGTCTCGTCGGTCCGCGACAGCGACCGGATCATCGGCCTCCTGGACTCCAAGACGATCCGCGCCGAGCGGGGCGAGCGCATGGACAAGTTCCTGCTCCTCACCCGCTACGACCCCAGCCGCGCCGAGAAGGGCGAGATGCTGAAGGTCGACGACGTGCTTGAAATCCTGTCCATTCCGCTCCTCGGCATCGTGCCGGAGAGCCAGGCGGTGCTGAGCGCCTCCAACCTCGGCTCACCCGTCACCATCGCCAACCCGGACAGCGCTCCGGCGCGCGCCTACCTGGACGCCGCCCTGCGCCTGATGGGGATCGATGTTCCGATCACGGTGCCGACCGACAAGCGCAGCTTGTTCGGCGCGCTCTTCGGCCGGAGGGTCGCATGAATCTGCTGAATATGTTCACCCGCCGCACGTCGGCCCCGCAGGCGCGGGAACGGCTGCAGATCCTGCTCTCCCACGAGCGGGCGTCCACGGGCGGCCAGCCCGATCTCCTCGCCAAGCTGCGCGAGGAGATCCTGGAGGTCATCTCCCGGCACGTCACCGTCGACCAGGACAAGGTGATGGTCAAGCTCGACAGGGGTGACCAGGTCTCCATGCTGGAGGTCGACATCGAGATCCCGAACCGGACCGAGCTGCGCAAGGTCGCGTCCGGTTGACGGTGGCGGTCTCCGTCGTCCCGCCCCGGCGACCTGATCTCTAGACCCCGTCGGCGTCGCCGGCGGGGTTTTCCTTGTTCGGCGCCGGGCCGCCGGTCGACGTCCCGAACCACGCCCGCGCGGCCTCGGCCGGATCGATGGGGCGCGAGAAGCCGCTCGCCGCGTCCACCACGCGCGCGGTCAGCCCGCCGTCCCCGTACGTGAGGTGGGCGTCGAAGAGGGCGCCCTTGTAGACGAGCTCGAACGGACCCGCGGTGGTGCGCCCCTCCGGGTCGCGGCCGAGGAGCCGGCCCTCCACCTGGAACAGCCGGCCGACCTCGGCGGCGGCGTTGGCCGCGAGCTCGGTGTCGATCGCCAGGAGGCTAGAGGCGGTCGCCCGGCTGGCGACCGGGCCGGCGGCGCATGGCGCAGAGCCGCCGTGGAGCACGCCCTCGGCCCAGCGGATGCGCGTCACCATGGCGAGAAGCGGGCCGACGTGGTGTTCGACCGCGTGGGCGATCGCCTCGACGCCGGTGCGGTAGGTGCGGCTGAGACTGACCGGCGAGGGAAGCGGGAGCGTCGGGCCGGCGGCGACCAGGGTGGCGCGCCGGCCTGCGCCGGCGGTCCGCACCGGCGCGCGCGATGGCGGCGCGTCCAGGATGGCGTCCCAGGTGCGGGGGGTGAGACCGGCGGCGGACCTGGCCGGGTCCGCGGTGCGGACGTCGAGCGGCGTGATTCGCGGCGGCGCGAAGGCCGCCAGATGGGACGAGAAGGACGACACGGCGACACATGCTCCGACGGTCCGGCCCGGGTCCATTCCGGGCGCCACCGTCCGAAGCCGGCCGCGTCATGCGGCGGCCATCAACTCGAGTTCGTCGAGCCAGCGTGACTGTCATTCTGCGGGAAAATTGGTAAATCAATCGTTATCTATGACAATTGCGGCGGGAAAGATTCCCAAGGCGGCCGCGTCAGAAGCCCGTTTCGCCGTCCGCCTGATCGGCGATCCGGATCGCGCGGGAGAGGGTGATCGGCTTCACCGGTCCGGCGCCCTCGGTCACCGTCGCGCGGAAGAGCCGGTCGTAGACATGCTCGGCGTGGGTGATCTCGGCCCGAAAGCCCGGACCCTGCAGGCCGAGGGTGAAGGCGCCGAGCCGCGTGTGCCCGCCGTCGGTCAGCACCATCTCGCCGGCCACCGCATAGCGGTCGCGGATCTCGTCCACCAGGCGCTCGATGGGGTTGTCCTCCAACTGTCCCCATTCGCCGGGCTCGGCGTCGGACGGTCGGATGGCGTCGTCGTCTTCGGCCGATGGGGCGGGAGAGGCCGCATTCGCGTCGATGAGGTCGATGAGCGGGGTCAGATGGTCGCGCCAGGCGGTGCGGATCGCGACCGCCGCGCGCGTGAGGGCCGGGCTGACGATCTCGACAGCGGGCGGAACGAGGGGCGGCGGGGCGCGTGGGGCGGGGTCGTCCCGGCCCGCGTCGGTGTCGTCCGCACCGGGCGGATCGCCAGGCGGGGCCTGGCCGCGCTTGTCCCCGTCCTTGTCGATGCGGCCCTGTTCGAAGTGGCCCCGTTCGAAGTGGCCCGGTTCCGATTGGCCCGGGTCTGCGCCGAAGGATCGGTCCGGCACGAAACCGAGCAGGACCGTCTTGAAGTCGATGGCCGCCGCAGGGTCCGGCCGGGCGCCGCCACCCTTGCCATCCTGGCCGCCGCGATCGGCCCCGACCCCCGGGTTGCCGGCCTGGACGTCGCGATCGGCGCTGCCCGCACCGTCATCCGTCACGGAGGACGTGGTCAGATCGCCCGGCAAGTCGCCCGCGCGACCTGCAGAGGGAAGACGGCCCAGTCCACGATTGTTCGCCGGCGTCAGGGTGACCATCGAACACTCTTCGGATGGGCGGCGGGCGGGTCCGCTGCGCGTCAGGGTACCCGCCCGGCGCGTCACGTCCCGTCGAAGCCACCGATAGGCATGCGCCATACAAATATCAGCCGATGGAGGTCCAAAGGCGAAGCAGATCCAGAAAGCATCGCAGCGGGTCGGAAGCCATTTACGACTTGGTGATTATGACGAGGGTGGCAGAGGCGGGCCGGTCTCGTCAACCTTCGCAATGGCGAAAGGCTGGTTTTCCGTGGATGGCCGCCCGGACACGCCGTCGCCGGGACCGCGCCCGCGTCGCGTTCCGGTGGACGTCGGCGGGTCGGTCTGCGAGGGTCGGGGCTTCACGGAGGGAGGCGCGCGATGGTCCACCTGGGCTCGACCTTGACGATCCTGGAGCCGGCGGCGGGCGTTCTCGCCTTCTACGACGGCCGCGTGCCCGGCGTCCGGATCCATGGAGACGCGGCCAACTGGTTGGACGACGGCGCCTTTTCGCTCGGGGTCTGCACCTACGCGATCGTCGACGGCGAGGAGGCCCTGGTCTACGACACCCACATCTCGCTCGCGCATGCCGCCATCATCCGCCGGACGCTGTCGGAGCGCGGCGTCCGCCGCATCACGGTCGTGCTCAGCCATTGGCACACGGACCACGTGGCCGGCAACGCGCGCTTCGCCGATTGCGAGATCGTGGCGCGGCGGCTGACGGCGGAGCTGATGGAGGCGAATCGGCAGCGATTCGCCAGCGACCGTCCGCCGATCGACCCGCTGGTGATGCCGACCCGGCTGATCGACGGGCCGGACGTCCTCCACGTCGGATCGATCCGGGTGGAGCTCCGGCCGGTGGACATCCACAGCGAGGACGGCCTTCTGCTGCTTCTGCCCGAGACCGGGCTTCTCCTCGCGGGCGACGCCCTGGAGGACCCGATCACCTATGTGGACGAGCCGGATCGGCTGGCCCGGCACCTGGACGACCTGCGGCGGATCGGCGGCTGGCCGGTCGACCGCATCCTGCCCAACCACGGCGACCCGGCGGTGATCGCGGCGGGCGGCTATCCGCCCGACCTGATCGGCGCGACGGCCCGCTACGTGGCCTTCCTGATCGCCCTGAAGGACGACCCGGCGCTTGCCGAGCGCCCGCTCCGATCCGTGCTGGAGCCGGATCTTGCGAGCGGGACGCTGCGCTGGTTCGACGCCTACGAGCCGGTACACCAGCACAATGTGGAAGCGGTGCTGCGGACGCGCGGCTAGAGCGCCTTCCGACCTGACGGACTCGTCAGGCCGACAGGAATTCGCTCCAGGTTCGATAAGTTGGAGCAGTCTCTCGGCGATCAAGTCATGCAACTTGATCGGAGAATGCTCTAGCCGGCGTCCCTCGGCGAGCCGGTCGGAAGCTGGTAGTCGCGGAAGCGCTCCCGGAGCGTGACCTTCTTGATCTTGCCGGTGGCGGTGTGCGGGATCTCGTCCACCACCACCACGTCGTCCGGCAGCCACCACCTGGCGACCTTGCTCTCGAAGAAGGCGAGCAGGCTGTCGCGGGTCGGCGTCCGGCCTTCCTTCGCCACCACGACCAGCAGGGGGCGTTCGTCCCACTTCGGGTGGCGGATGCCGATGACGGCCGCCTCGGCCACGTCCGGGTGGCCGACGGCGATGTTCTCCAGGTCGATGGACGAGATCCACTCGCCGCCCGACTTGATGACGTCCTTCGACCGGTCGGTGATGTGCATGTAGGAGAGCGGGTCGATGGTGGCGACGTCGCCGGTGTCGAACCAGCCGTCCGCGTCGATCACGTCGCCGACCTTGTAGTAGCCGCGGGCGACCGCCGGGCCGCGCACCTTCAGGCGACCGAAGGTCTCGCCGTCGTGCGGGCGCGGACGGCCCTCGTCGTCGGTGATCTCGATCTCGACGCCGAAGGGGGTGAAGCCCTGCTTCTCCCGCACGTCCAGCCAGGCGTCGCCGGACAGGCCGGCGTTCTCCGGCTTCAGGGTCGAGAGCGTGCCGAGCGGGCTCGTCTCCGTCATGCCCCAGGCGTGCACCACCTCGATGCCATGGCGATCGCGGAACGCCTGGATCATGGCGCGCGGCGCCGCCGAGCCGCCGATCACCACGCGCTCCAGGCCCTCCAGCCGTTCGCCGGTCTTGTCCAGGTGCTGGAGCAGCATGAGCCAGACGGTCGGGACGGCGGCGGTGCGGGTCACCTTCTCGTCGCGCAGCAGTTCGAAGATGGACGCGCCGTCCATCTTGGCGCCCGGCAGGACGAGGCGCGCGCCGACCATCGGGCCGGCATGGGCAAGGCCCCAGCAGTTGGCGTGGAACATGGGCACGACGGGCAGCGCCGTGTCGCGGCACGAGAGGGAGAAGCTGTCCGGCAGGCAGGCGAGGAGCGCGTGGAGCGCGTTCGACCGGTGGGAGTAGAGCACGCCCTTCGGGTCGCCGGTGGTGCCGGAGGTGTAGCAGAGCCCGGCGGCGGTGTTCTCGTCGAACGTCGGCCAGCGGAAGTCGGCGTCCGCCTCGGCGATCCAGCTCTCGTAGGCGACGGCCTCGAAGCCCGTCGCCGGCAGGTGGGCCTCGTCGGTGAGGACGATCACCTGCTCCACATGGGGCATCAGCGGCTTCAGCTTCTCGATCAGCGGCAGGAAGGTGAGGTCGGTGAAGAGCAGGCGGGATTCCGCGTGGTTCATGATCCAGGCGATCTGCTCCGGGAAGAGCCGCGGGTTCACCGTATGGCAGACCGCCCCGAGGCCCTGGATGCCGTACCAGAGCTCCAGGTGCCGCCACGTGTTCCAGGCGAGCGTCGCCACCCGGTCACCGAGCCGGATGCCGTGCCGCTCCAGGCGCTTCGCCACCATGAGCGAGCGCTCCCGGACCTCCGCGTAGGTGGTCCGGTGAATGGGGCCCTCCACGGACCGGGTCACGATCTCCCGCGCGCCGTGGTTGGCGGCGGCGTGGTCGATGATCTTGCTGGCGATCAACGGCCAGTCCTGCATAAGCCCTTGCATGGGCGTCCTCCCTGCCGATCGAGCGGCGCCTGTTCCCGGCGCTTTCGGCGGGCATCCTTCCGCTTACGTAAACGTTTGGCAAGTGGGTTTTCGATGAGAAGGAAAACGGAGGCGGTTGTCATGGGCGGCGCGGCGCGGGAAAAGACGACCCCTTCCGCTTCGCTTCGCTCAGCACCTTCCCCTGAGGGGAAGGATGGTGGCACGCCCCTCTTATGTTGGGGCGGGAGATAGGGAAGAAGCGCCCGGCGGGCCGCCGGACGGGTTGTGCGCGGCGTCCGACGCATTCCCGCGCGATTGGCGCCTTCCCCGTTTCCAACCCGGCCGGATCACCCTAGAGCGCTTTCCGACCTGACGGAATCGTCAGGTCGACAAGAAATCGCTCCAGATTCAATAAGCTGGAGCATTCTCTCGGCGATCAAGTCGTGCAACTTGATCGGAGAATGCTCTAGTGTCGCCGGTTCACACGGTCCGCTTTCGGGAGAGTCGCCGTCATGCCCCTCACCAATGTCCAGACCCGCGACGTGGACGCGGTGCTGCACCCCTATACGCCGCTCCACACGCTGCGCCAGATCGGCCCGCTGGTGCTGGAGTCCGGCAAGGGCGTCTATGTCTACGACACCCACGGCAAGGAATACATCGAGGGCATGGCCGGCCTCTGGTGCGCCGGGCTGGGCTTCGGCGACGAGGAACTGGTGGACGCCGCCACCGAGCAGCTGCGCAAGCTGCCCTACTACCACCTCTTCGGCGGCAAGGGCTTCGAGCCGGCCATCGAGCTCGCCGAGAAGCTGAAGTCGATCGCGCCGATGCCGGTGGACAAGGTTCTGTTCTCCTCGTCCGGCTCGGAGGCGAACGACACCCAGATCAAGCTCGCCTGGTACCTCAACAACGCCCTCGGGCGGCCGGAGAAGAAGAAGATCATCAGCCGGGTGAAGGGCTACCACGGCGTCACCATCGTGTCGGCCTCGCTGACCGGCCTGCCCAACAACCACCGCGACTTCGACCTGCCGGTGGACCGCATCCTCCACACCGACTGCCCGCACCACTACCGGTTCGGCGAGCCGGGCGAGTCGGAGGCCGACTTCGTCGCGCGCCTCGCCCAGAACCTCCGCGACCTGATCGAGCGGGAGGGCGGCCACACCATCGCGGCCATGATCGCCGAGCCGGTGATGGGCGCCGGCGGCGTGATCGTGCCGCCGGAGGGCTATTTCGAGGCGATCCAGCCCATCCTCGACGAGCACGAGATCATGCTCATCGACGACGAGGTGATCTGCGGCTTCGGCCGGACGGGCAACTGGTTCGGCGCCACCACCATGGGCATGCGGCCGACCACCATGTCGATCGCCAAGCAGCTGACCGCCGCCTACGTGCCGCTGTCCGCCGTCATGCTGCCGGGCTGGATCTACGAGGCGATCGAGGCCCAGTCCGCCAAGATCGGCACCTTCGGCCACGGCTACACCTACGGCGGCCATCCGCTCGGCTGCGCCGTCGGCGTGAAGACGCTGGAGATCTACGAGAGGCGCAACATCGTCGGCCGCGTGCAGGGCCTCGCGCCCCTCTTCGCCGCCCGGCTGGAGCGCCTCAGGGACCACCCGCTGGTGGGCGAGACCCGGTACAAGGGCCTGATGGGCGGCATCGAGCTCGTCGCCGACAAGGCCACGAAGCGCGCCTTCCTGCCGACCCAGGGCGTCGGCCCGCGCACCGCCCGATTCGGCGAGGCGAACCGGGTGATCGTGCGCGCGATCGGCGACACCATCGCGGTCTGCCCGCCGATGATCATCACCGAGGACGAGCTCAACGAACTGTTCGACCGCATCGAGCGCACCCTCGACGACGCCGAGGCGTGGGTCTCGGCGGAGACCCTGCGGACCGCCTGAGCGGCACGACGAGCGGACCTCGCGCGGGCCGTCGATCCACCGTCCCCCCGGGCGGCGGATCAGCGGCCCGCTTCGCTTGCATAGCGGCGGCCGGCGACCTGCATTCGCACAGTCCGACCGGTGATATCAGCGGGTCCGGCGCCGGCGGCGACGCGGGATCCGCCGCAAGCGCGGGCTTGGCAGGTCTAAGTCTAGTGTTTTTCACGGATGTGACAGGAAATCTCCTGCCGAAGGGCTCCAGCTCACGTTTACCGCTCGTTTACCATCCCGGTTCGACTTGTTGCACCGCCGCAACAACGGCGCACATGTGCTGCCATGCTTATTTAGTCTTATGTATAGTGCCCTTGTCCCGCCCCATTTTGCCGGCGTAATCTTCTTCATCGGGACGGAGCGCAAATCGGAGCGGCCGGTCCGGGTTGAATAAAGCATATCAACAATGTTTCGGCCGTTGGTCGTGTCGATCCACAGCCGTTTTGCGCGGGGAACAAGATGAAGACCGAGTACAGCGCCCGTGAAGGACAGGCGCAGCAACAGCAGAGCACCAAGCCGGATCTCGCTGAGCAGTACCGCACCATCGGCATTCCGGCCCTTTCGGCGGCCACCATGTTCAAGCCCGCGAAGGTGAAGTCCGAGCACGTGGTCGCCGCGCCGCTCGACTACGAGGACTGATCGGTCCGCCCTCACCGCCCGCGCCGCGGCATCCGTCGCGGGGGGCGGTTCGGCCGCCAGGGTCTTCCAGCCGCGTCGCGCTCCGGCCTCAGGGTCGTCGGGCATGATCGCCCGGGGCGGGAGCCGGACTGGGGAGCCGGACTGGAGGGCCGCGGACCCGAATGGCGCGAGGCTTCCACGCGCGCCCCGGCCGGTGCTAAAGACGGCGCCGATCCGGTCCCGGAGGAAGCCTGCTTGATCGACGTCTATCGTCCGCTTCACACCGACCTGAAGCGTGAACCAGCGCCGCTCGGCCCCGACGGGGTGCCCGTCATCCATCCGGACGCGGTCTGGGTCGACCTCTTCCGCCCGACGCGGGAGGAGGACCGGGCCGCCGAGGCCTTCATCGGCGCCGAACTCCTGACCCGCGAGGAGATGGAGGAGATCGAGCCGTCGAGCCGTCTCTCCATGGAGAACGGCACCCTCTATCTCACCGCCGTGCTGCTCTGCCGCTCGGAAAGCTCCGAGCCCGGCACGACGGCGGTCAGCTTCATCTTCGCCCGCAACCGCCTCGTCACCCTGCGCTACGACGAGCCCGGCACCTTTCCGGTGGCGGTCAACCGCATGCTGCGGCCAGTGTCGGACGTGTGCACCGCCCGGGCCGTGCTGGTGACGCTCCTAGAGACCGCGATCGACCGTCTGGCCGACATCCTGGAGCGGGCGACGGCGCGGATCGGCGGCATCGGCACGACCATCTTCGAGAATCACGCGCCCGGCCAGCGGCCGGACTACAACCTGACGCTCCGGGCGATCGGCCGCGAGGGCCTTCGCCTCGGGCATGTGCAGGAAAGCCTCCTCGGCCTGTCGCGCCTCCTGCTCTTCCTCGACGAGAAGGCGGAGGCGACCGGCTTCGGCAAGGACGACCGCGCCCGCATGCTGACCATGCAGCGGGACATCCAGGCCCTCTCCGACCATGTCCACGGCCTCGACGAGCGCAACACCTTCCTGCTCGACGCCACCCTCGGCCTCGTCAGCATCCAGCAGAACGACATCATCAAGATCTTCTCGGTGCTCGCGGTCATCTTCATGCCGCCGACGCTGGTGGCGTCCATCTACGGCATGAACTTCGACGTGATGCCCGAACTGCACTGGACCTGGGGCTACCCTTACGCCCTCGCCCTGATGGTGGCGGCGGCGGTGGTGACCTTCCTGGTGTTCCGCTGGCGACGCTGGCTCTGAACGGCCACGCTGGCCCTTGCGCCCGGCGCCCGGGGGCCACCATAGTGCCGCCTCGACAATTCCACCACGTCACGCTTGAGGGGGCATCCTCATGATCACCGCCGTCGCATCCCGCCTCGGTCGCGCGCTGCTGACCGTCCTCGCCGTCGCCGGCCTGTCGGCGCCGGCCTCGGCCGCGGGCCTGCCGGACCTTCAGGGCCGCACCATCGTGGCCGTGACCGAGAACGCCTATGTGCCGCTCAACTTCGCGGACCCGAAGACCGGCCAGGGCATCGGCTGGGAGTACGACGCCTTCAACGAGATCGCCAAGCGACTGAACGCCAAGGTCGAGTGGAAGCTCACCTCCTGGGACGCCATGATCCAGGCGGTCCGCGACGGCGAGTTCGACGTCGGCATGGACGGCATCACCATCAACGACGAGCGCAGGCAGCAGGTGGACTTCTCCGATCCGTACCTGACGTCGGAACAGTTCATGCTGGTGCGGGCGGACGAGACCCGCTTCTCCGACGCCGAGAGCTTCGCCGGCATGGCCGACGGGCTCGTGGGCGCCCAGCCGGGCACCACCAACTTCTACGTCGCGGTCTACAATGTGCTCGACGGGAACGAGGCGAACCCCCGCATCAAGCTGTTCGAGACGTTCGGCGCGTCCGTCCAGGCCCTGAAGTCCGGCGACGTGGATACGGTGCTGATGGACAAGGTCTCGGCCGAGGGCTACATCGGCGCCTCGCCCGGGGCCTTCAAGGTGATCGGCGGTCCGCTCGGCACCGAGGACTTCGGCTTCATCTTCAAGAAGGGCTCCGACCTCGTGGCCCCGGTGAACGCGGCGCTCGCCGCCATGAAGGCCGACGGCACCCTGGAGGCCCTGAACAAGAAGTGGTTCTACGACTACAAGAGCCAGCACTGACCCCGGCCGCGCCCTTGCGTCGACGGACGACCGCCGCATGCCGGCGCCGGTGACCGCCCGCCCGGCGCTGGCCGCGCTCTCCGCCGTGCCCTGGTGGCTGGTGGCGGCGGTCCTGCTCGCGGTCGCCTTCGGCCTGGCGATCGCGGCCGACGAGGGTTACGCGGCCATCTTCAACGCCCTCTCGGCAGGGATCGGGACCACGCTGTTCGTGACCGTCGTCGCCTTCCTGATGGCGGCGCTCCTCGGCCTCGCGGTCGCCGGCGCGATGCTGTCCGGGCGGCGGATCGTGCGCGAGGCGGCCACCTTCTACGTGGAGATCGTGCGCGGCATCCCCGTCCTGGTCCTCCTCTTCTACATGGCCTTCGTGGCCGCGCCCGCTCTCGTCGCCGCCTGGAACGTCGTCACCCAGCCGCTCCAGGCCGCCGGTCTCCTGGCGCCCGCCGGGGTGCGCGACTTCGACCTTCTGTGGCGCGCGGTCGTCGCCCTGGTGATCAGCTACTCGGCCTTCCTCGCCGAGATCTTCCGGGCCGGCATCCAGGCGGTGGACCGGGGGCAGGTGGAGGCCGCCAAGGCGCTCGGCCTCACGCGGGTGCAGGTGTTCCGCCTCGTCGTCTTCCCGCAGGCCATCCGCACCGTGCTGCCGCCGCTCGGCAACGACTTCGTCGCGATGATCAAGGACTCCTCGCTCGTCTCCGTGCTCGGCGTCCAGGACGTGACGCAACTCGGCAAGATCTACTCGTCGGGCACCTTCCTGTTTTTCGAGACCTACACGGTGGTGGCCTACATCTATCTCCTGATGACCGTGTCCCTGTCGCTCGCCGTGCGGGCGTTGGAAAAGCGGCTGCGGCGGCACGAGGCGCTCCGCGGCGGCTGAACCCAGGCTCCCGCCGCATGGGTGAACACCCGCCGCTCCCGCCGCATGAGCGAACGTCCGGCCGCTCCTGCCGGGCGCTGTCGCGGGGCGGGGGCAGTCTCGCCGGATCGTCACGGTCGAAGAGGAGACGTTCCATGCGCCGGATCCGCGGCTACATGGCCATGAGCATCGACGGTTTCATCGCGGAGCCGGACGGCGGCGTCCGCTTTCTGGACGCCTACCCGCCGGAGGGGGCGGACTGGGACGCCTTCTGGTCGTCCATCGGCACGGTCGTCACCGGGCGGCTCACCTGGGAGACGGTGGTGCGCCTGAACCACCACGGCGTCTACGCCGGCCGGCGCGGCTTCCTGGTGACGAGCCGCCCCGACGGCGCCGGCCTGCCGCTGCCGGATGGCTTCGGCCTCTGGGGCGACGGCGTCGACGCCCTTGTCAGCCACTTGCGCGCGGCGGAGGACCTCCCCGCCGGCGACATCTGGATCCTCGGCGGCGGCCTCCTCCAGCAGGCCTTCCTGGACCGCGACGCCATCGACCTGTTGGAGCTGTTCGTCGTTCCGGAAGTGGTCGGCGACGGCATCCGGGCCTTCCCGGGCGGCCTGACGAAGAGCTTGCGGCTGGTCGGGACGGACGAGGCGATGCCGGGCGTGGTGCGGCTCGCGTACAAACGGAGAGGGGAGGGGCGACCGTAAGGACGGGCCGTCGGCGAGCGACCGCACCGGCCGTCCTCCCGCCACCCCGCACCCCCGGCCGTCATGGTCCGCGTAGGCGGACCACCCACGCATTCCACCTTTCGCTCCCGCTCGGCACCGCTCCCGCCCGTCTCACTCCTTCGGGCCGAGGCTCGCCGGGGCGGGGCTGTCGGCTGGGACGAAGAAGTCCTCCTGCAGCGCGCTCGTCGGGTCCACGCGGTAGCGGTCGAAGTCGGTGACGCCGTGGGCGGCCAGGAAGGTGTCGTCGATCAGGAAGTTGCCGGTGAAGGCGCGGGCGTCCTTGGTGAAGATCAGGTGGGCGGCGTCGGCGATGATCTCCGGGGTGCGGGAGCGCTTCATCAGCGCCTCGCCGACCACGAACTCGATGGCGCTGGTCGCGATGGTGGTGCGCGGCCAGAGGGCGTTGACGGCGATGCCCTTCGGGCGGAGCTCCCCGGCAAGTCCGAGCGCGACGAGGCTCATGCCGTATTTGGCGAGGCTGTAGGCCACGTGGGGGGCGAACCACGTCTCCTTGATGTCGAGCGGCGGCGAGAGCATCAGGATGTGGGGGTTTTCGGCTTTCTCCAGGTAGGGCAGGGCCGTCCTGGAGACGAGGAAGGTGCCGCGCGCGTTGACCTGGTGCATCAGGTCGAACCGGCGCATGTCCGTCTCGGGCGTGCGGGTCAGCTGGATCGCGCTGGCGTTGTTCACCACGATGTCGACGCCGCCGAAGGTGGCGGCAGCCGCCTCGAACGCCGCGGTCACCTGGGCTTCCTCGCGCACGTCCATGACGACGGGAAGCGCCCGGCCGCCGGCCGCCTCCACGGCCTCCGCGGCCGAATGGATGGTGCCGGGCAGCTTCGGATGGGGCTCCGTGGTCTTCGCCGCGATCACCACGTTGGCGCCGTCTCGGGCGGCGCGGAGCGCGATGGCGAGGCCGATGCCGCGGCTGGCGCCGGTGATGAACAGCGTCTTGTTGGCGAGGCTCGCCATGGTGTCAGTCCTCCCTCGGGTGTGCGCCGGGCATCCGGCCGGAGGCGAGGCGCCTCCGGCTCGCGCGCGGCATGCGTCGGTTTGCTCGGGGCCTGATCGGGTCCGGTCAGGCCCTGGTCAGGAAGGCCCGGAACGCCGCCTGCGCCTCCGCGGACTGGAGGCGTTCTGTGAAGAGGGCCGCCTCTTCGTCGATCCGCTGCAGCACCTCCATCGGGTCGCCCTTGAGCAGCCGGCGCGCGATCGCGACGGCGCGCCGGGGCTTGGCGGCGAGCGCGGCGGCGGCGGCGAAGGCCTCGCCCTCCAGGCGGTCCTGCGGCAGCACGCGGTTGACGAGGCCCGCCGCCTCGGCCTTGGCGGCGTCGAAGGCGAGGCCGGCGACCAGCAGTTCGAACGCGCGCTGATGGCCCATGAGACGCGGGCCGAGCAGGCTGGAGGCGGCTTCGGGCGTCAGCCCGAGGTCGGTGAAGGGCGTGCGGAACACCGAGCGGTCCGACGCGAACACCAGGTCGCAGTGGAGGAGGAGCGTGGTGCCGACCCCGATGGCGAGCCCGTCCACGGCGGCGACGAGCGGCGTCTCCACGGTGGCGAGCGCCCTCAGAAACGTCAGGATCGGGCCGGCCACGTCGCCGCCGGCCGCGGCGGCGGCGAAGTCCGCGAGATCGTTGCCGGCCGTGAAGGCGCCCGGAGCGCCCCGGATCAGCACGGCGCCGACGGCCGGATCGTCCGCCGTATCGCCGAGCGCGTCCGCGAGCGCCCGGTACATGGCGCCGGTGAGGGCGTTCTTCTTTTCCGGCCGGTCGATGGTGATCACCCGAACGCCTTCGCGGGTCTCCACGCGCACATGGTCGGTCATGGCAGGGTCCTCAGGCGGTCAGGAGGTCGGGGGAGAGCGCGTCCACCACCGCGGCCCCGGCCGTGACGGCGCCCCGGAGCGCGCCGGTGGCCGGCAGGATGTCGGTGGCGAAGAAGCGCGCGGTCAGGCGACGGCGACGGGCGGCGGGGCTGTCCGTGCGGGCGGACGCGTCGGCCACCACGGCCTTCAGGTGGTAGGCCCCGCCGGCCGCGAGGGCGAACAGGCGCAGGAAGGCGGTCGCGCCCGCGAGGGCGTCGGTCTGCCGGCCGTCCGCGAGGGCGCGGCCGAGCCAGTTGGCGGCGAAGAAGAGGTCGTCGAGCGCGGGCCCGACCCGCTCGGCGATGCCGGTCACCTCCGGGTCGCCGAGCGCGCGGGCGTCCTCCACCACGGCGCGGAGCTCCGCCAGGTAGGCCCGCAGGGCGTCGCCGCCCGAAAGCGGCAGCTTGCGGGTGACGAGGTCGATCGCCTGGATGCCGTTGGTGCCCTCGTAGATCGGCAGCACGCGGGCGTCGCGCAGGTGCTGGGCGGCGCCGGTCTCCTCGATGAAGCCCATGCCGCCGTGCACCTGGATGCCGAGCGAGGCGACCTCCACGCCGACGTCCGTCGCGAACGCCTTGGCGACGGGGGTGAGGAGGGCGGCCCGGTCGGCGGCGAGCGCGCGGTCGGTCTCCGCCCCGGCGGCGGACCGGTCGATGGCGTGGGCGAGCGCCAGGCAGATGGCGCGCGCGGCGTCGGTCATCGCCCGCATGGTGAGGAGCATGCGCTTGACGTCCGGGTGGTGGACGATGGGGCTCATGCCCTCGTCGGTCCAGCCGGGCGCGCGGCCCTGCCGCCGGTCGAGCGCGTAGGCGACGGCGCGCTGGGTCGCCCGTTCGGCGACGCCGACGCCCTGGACGGCGACGGAAAGGCGGGCGCTGTTCATCATGGTGAACATGGCCGCGAGGCCCCGGTTCGGCTCGCCGACGAGCCAGCCGACCGCGCCGCCCCTGTCGCCGTAGGAGAGGGTGCATGTGGGCGAGCCGTGGAGGCCCATCTTGTGCTCGACGCCGGCGACGGTGATGTCGTTCATCGCGCCCGGCGCGCCGGTCTCGTCCAGAAGCCGCTTCGGCACCAGGAAGAGCGAGATGCCCCGGGTGCCGGGCGGCGCGTCGGGCAGGCGCGCCAGCACCATGTGGATGATGTTGTCGGTGAGGTCGTGGTCGCCGTAGGTGATGTAGATCTTCTGGCCGGTGATCCGGTAGGTGCCGTCGCCCGCCGGTTCCGCGCGGGTGCGCAGCGCGCCGAGGTCGGAGCCCGCCTGCGGCTCGGTCAGGTTCATGGTGCCGGTCCACGCGCCGGAGACGAGCTTCTCAAGGTAGAGCGCCTTCTGCTCGTCCGTGCCGTAGGCCTCCAGCGCCACGCAGGCCCCGTGGGTCAGCATCGGCCCGGTGGCGAAGGACACGTTGGCGCCGTTCCACATCTCCAGCACGGCCGCGTAGAGGCTGATCGGCAGGCCCTGGCCGCCATGGCCCGGAGGGCCGGAGAGCGCGTTCCAGCCGCCCTCGGTCCAGCGGCGGTAGACGTCCGCCCAGCCGTCCGGCATGCGGACGGCGCCGTCCACCAGACGCGCGCCCACCGTGTCGCCGACGCGGTCGAGCGGCGCGATCTCCTCGCCGGCGAAGCGGCCCGCCTCGGTCAGCACCGCATCCACCAGGTCGGGCGTCAGGTCCGGATGGAGCCCGGCCGCCATGGCGGCGTCCAGGCCGGCGACGGAGCGCAGCCAGAAGGCGATGTCCGCGACGGGGGCCGTGTAGCTCATGAGACAGGTCTCCTCGACAAATCCTTGACCCCGCCGCCCGTTCGGCGCACATCCGAACGGTCATCCCACTCGGATGGCGACGTTAGGTTCAGCTTACGTAAACGTCAAGATCGCTTACAGCTGCTGGCGGGTCGCGCCTTCCCGGTCGGAGGGACCTTCGCCGTCACCGCGATGATTGCCGCTGCGTTGTCCTGACAGGTGCGCCGTCCGCCTTCTCGAACCGAGCTCGCCCGCTTGTCCTCCCCCGTGTCCTCCCCCGAATCCGCGGTCGTCCGCCTCATGCCCGATCCCGCCGGCCTCAGGGAGGCGGCCGCGCGGCTCGTGTCCGGGCGGCTGGTGGCCTTTCCGACCGAAACGGTCTACGGCCTCGGGGCGGACGCGACGGACGGCGCGGCGGTGGCGCGCATCTACGAGACCAAGGGGCGGCCGAGCTTCAACCCGCTGATCGCCCACGTGGCGGACCTCGACGCCGCCGAGCGGCTGGCGAAGGTGGATCCGCTGTCGCGCAGCCTGGCGGAGGCGTTCTGGCCGGGGCCGCTGACGCTGGTGCTCGAGCGCCGGCCCGACTGCCCGGTGAGCGACCTCGTCACCGCCGGGCTCGACACGCTCGCGGTCCGGGTGCCGGACCATCCGGTCGCCCGCGCGCTTCTCGCCGCCGCCGGCCGGCCGATCGCGGCGCCGAGCGCCAACCGCTCCGGCCGGGTGAGCCCCACCGAGGCGGCCCACGTGATCGCCGAGTTCGCCGGCCGGGACGTCGCCGTGGTTGACGGCGGTCCGACCCGGGTGGGCGTCGAGTCCACCATCGTGCAGGTGAAGGACGGCGTCGTCCATCTCCTCCGCCCGGGCGGCGTCACCCGCGAGGACCTGGTCGACCGCCTCTCCGGCGTGCCGGTGATCGCCGCCGCCGAACCGGACGCGGACCCGGACCGGCCGGTGGCGCCGGGCATGCTCCTCTCCCACTACGCCCCGTCCGCCCGCGTCCTCCTGGACCAGCCGGCCCCGCCGCCGGGCGCCGCCTTCCTGGCGTTCGGTCCCGTGCCGGAGGGCGCCGACCCGCGGCTCACGCGCACCCTCAGCCCCTCGGGCGACCTCGCCGAGGCGGCCGCCAACCTGTTCCGATTGCTCCGCGAGCTCGACGCCACCGGCGCGCCGGTGATCGCCGTGGCGCCCATTCCGGCGACCGGCCTCGGCGAGGCCATCCTGGACCGGCTCGGCCGCGCCGCCGCGCCACGCTGAGCCGGCTCCGCAATTCCTCTCATCGTCGTCCGGCTGATTGACACCGCGCGGCCGTGGGCCTCAACTCGCCATCGGAGAGGGAGACGATATCGGTGCGAACGCTCTATTTCTGCCATGCCGCCTACGTGGAGCATGCGACGCCGCTCGGCCATCCGGAGCGGCCCGACCGCATCCGGGTCGTCGAGCAGGTGCTGGAGCAGGAAGGTTTCCAGGATCTCATCCGCGAGGAGGCGCCGCTCGCCACCCTCGACCAGATCGCCCGCGCCCATCCGCGCTCCTTCGTGGAGCTGATCCAGCGGGCGGTCCCGTCGGAGGGCATGGTGCGGCTCGACAGCGACACGGTGGTGTCGCCGGGCAGCTTCGAGGCGGCGCTGCGCGCGTCCGGCGCGGCGTGCGCGGCGGTGGACGAGGTAATGACCGGCAAGGTGGACAACGCCTTCTCGGCCCACCGCCCGCCCGGCCACCACGCCGAGCACATGACCGCCATGGGCTTCTGCCTGTTCAACCACGCGGCCGTGGCGGCCCGGCACGCCCAGGCGGCGCACGGGGCCGAGCGCGTCGCGATCATGGATTTCGACGTCCATCACGGCAACGGCACCCAGGACATCTTCTGGTCGGACCCGACCGTCTTCTACGCCTCCACCCACCAGATGCCACTCTATCCGGGCACCGGCGCCATCTCGGAGACCGGCTGCGGCAACATCTGCAACGCCCCGCTCTTCGCCGGGGCGGACGGCGTCTCCTTCCGCGAGGCCATGTCCGACAAGGTCATTCCGGCCCTCGAGGCGTTCCGGCCGGACCTCGTGATCATCTCCGCCGGCTTCGACGCCCATCACCGCGACCCGCTCGCCGAGGTCAACCTCACGGAGGCCGACTTCGCCTGGGCGACCAGGCAGCTGATGGAGGCGGCCGACCGCTCCTGCAAGGGCCGCGTCGTCTCGCTGATGGAGGGCGGCTACGACCTGATCGGCCTGTCGCGCTCGGTCGCCGCCCACGTGGGCGCCCTGATGGGACACTGACCCGGAAGCCGGACCGCCCGGACGGCGGCGGACGGCTTCACCGGTCTTTGCGGAGCGGGCGCCGACCTGTTGCCGATCTGCGACGGGGCGGCGCGAATGGCCGCCGTTCGCGGGTCGCGACGTTGACAGGGCACCGGCCCGTTGCAAGGTTCCGCCGTCCGACGGGCGCCTCGCCGCGCCCTGCATGAAAGGGCGTCAGCCAGAATGGCCGAGGTCGTCACCCGCATCGAGGCTTTGCCGATCTGGACCGGACCGGTCGGGATCGCGCCGCTGTCGGGCGGGCTGTCGAACGCCAACTTCACGGTCACGGACGGCGATTGCCGGTTCGTCGTCCGCCTCGGAGAGGACCTTCCCTTCCACCACGTCTTCCGCGACCGGGAGGCGGCCGTGTCCCGGGCGGCGCACGCGGCCGGCGTGTCGCCCGCGCTCGTCCATGCCGAACCGGGCGCGATGGTGTTCCAACACATCGCCGCGCGCACCTTCGACGCCGACGCGGTGCGCGCCGACCTGGCCCGGATCGTGGCGCTCCTCAAGGCGGCCCACGGCTCCGTCGGCCGGCACGTGGCCGGGCCGGCGCCCTTCTTCTCGGTCTTCCACGTGATCCGGGACTACGCCCGCCAGTTGCGCGCCGCCCGCCACCGGGAGGCCGACCGCCTGGACGGCTGGCTCGCGACCGCCGACCGCCTGGAGGCCGAGCAGGTGCCGCTCCCGATCGTGTTCGGCCACCACGACCTTCTGCCGGCGAACATCCTCGACGACGGGTCCCGGCTGTGGCTGGTGGACTGGGAGTATGGCGGCTATGGCACGCCGCTGTTCGACCTCGCCAACCTCGCCGGCAACGCGGGCTTCCGCCCGGACGAGGAGGCGGCGCTCCTTTCGGACTACTTCGGCGCGACGCCGGAGCCCGGCCTGGCGCGCGCCTTCTCGGCCATGAAGGCGGCCTCGCTCCTGCGCGAGGCGCTCTGGAGCATGATCTCCGAGCTTCATCTCACCACGCCCGGCGTGGACTTCGTGGCCTATGCGGACGAGAACCTCGCCCGCTTCGCCCAAGCCCTCGCCGCCCACGACGCGAGCCGAGCATGACGACACCCGCGCTTCCCTCCCACGCCGAGGTGATCGTCATCGGCGGCGGCATCGTGGGCTGTTCGACGGCCTACCACCTCGCCCGCGACCACAAGGCCGACGTGCTGCTCCTGGAGCGCGGCGCGCTCACCAACGGCAGCACGTGGCACGCGGCCGGCCTCGTCGGGCAGCTGCGCACGTCGGCCTCGATCACGCGGCTGCTGAAGCAGTCGGTGGAGATCTACGCCACCCTGGAGGCCGAGACGGGCCTCGCCACCGGCTGGAAGCAGAACGGCGGCCTGCGGCTCGCCGCCAACGCGGACCGGTGGATCGAGATCAAGCGGCAGGCGACCACGGCGCGCAGCTTCGGCCTCGACATGCACCTCCTGACGCCGAAGGAGGCGCAGGACCTCTGGCCGCTGATGGACGTCTCCGACCTCGTCGGCGCCGCCTTCCTGCCGACCGACGGCCAGGCGAGCCCGTCCGACATCACCCAGTCCCTCGCCAAGGGCGCCCGCCAGCACGGCGCCCGGATCCGCGAGGGCGTCGCGGTGATCGGGTTCGAGGTGGCGGACGGCCGCGTCCGGGCCGTGCTCACCAGCGAGGGGCGGATCGGCTGCGACAAGGTGGTGATCGCCGCCGGCATGTGGTCGAAGGAGGTCGGCCGACTCGCCGGCGTCTGCGTGCCGCTGCAGCCGGTGCAGCACCAGTATGTGCTGACCGAGGCGATCCTGGGCGTCGGCCCGACCCTGCCGACCCTGCGCGACCCGGACCGGCTGATCTACTTCAAGGAGGAAGTCGGCGGCCTCTCGTTCGGCGGCTACGAGCCGAACCCGATCGCCTGGGCGGACGACGGCATTCCGCCGAACTTCGAGTTCCGCCTCCTCGACGAGAACTGGGACCATTTCGAGCCCCACATGGTCCAGGCCATGGAGCGGGTGCCGGCGCTCCAGTCGGCCGGCATCAAGCAGATGATCAACGGGCCGGAGAGCTTCACGCCCGACGGCAACTTCATCCTTGGCGAGGCGCCGGAGGTGAAGGGCGTCTTCGTCGGCTGCGGCTTCAACGCGTTCGGCATCGCGTCCGGCGGCGGGGCCGGCTGGGCGCTCGCCGCCTGGGTGATGAACGGCCATCCGCCCATGGACCTCTGGGTGGTGGACATCCGCCGGTTCGGCGGCGTCCACGCGGACGACAGCTATACCCGCGAGCGGACGCTGGAGGCCTACGGCAAGCACTATTCGATCGCCTGGCCGCACGACGAGTACAAGAGCGCCCGCCCGCGCCTCGTCTCGCCGCTCTACGACCGGCTGACGGCGGCCGGCGCGGTGTTCGGCTCCAAGCTCGGCTGGGAGCGGCCCAACTGGTTCGCGCCCGCCGGGACGGAACCGGCGGACGCGCCGTCCCAGGGGCGCGCCAACTGGTTCGACGCGGTGGGCGAGGAACACCGGACCTGCCGCGAGGCGGCCGTGGTGTTCGACCAGACCTCGTTCGCCAAGTTCGAGGTGCGCGGCCCCGGGGCGGCCGAGCGGCTGGAGTGGATCGCCGCCAATCGGGTCGCCCGCGAGGTCGGCCGGCTCGCCTACACCCAGCTCCTCAACGACCGGGGCGGCATCGAGGCGGACCTCACCATCGCGCGGATCGAGGACGACCGCTTCTACGTGGTCACCGGCACCGGCTTCCGCACCCACGACGGCGCCTGGATCCGCGAGCACCTGTCCGGCGCCGACGCCGTCCTCGAGGACGTGACCGAGGCGTTCGGCACCCTGTCCCTGATGGGGCCGCGGGCGCGCGACATCCTCGCCGCGCTGACGGCGGCGGACGTCTCCGACGCGGCCTTCCCGTTCGGCGCGGCGAGGGTGATCGACGTCGCCGGCGTCCCGGTGCTGGCGCTCCGGGTGACCTACGTGGGCGAGCTCGGCTGGGAACTGCACGTGCCGATCGCCTCGCTCGGCGCCGTCTACGACGCGCTCCAGGAGGCGGGCGCCCCGCACGGCCTGAAGCCGGCCGGCTACCGGGCCATCGAGAGCCTGCGCCTGGAGAAGGGCTACCGGGCGTGGGGCGCCGACATCACGGCCGGCGACAGCCCGTTCGAGGCGGGGCTCGGCTGGGCGGTGAAGCTGAAGTCGGGCATCGACTTCCTCGGCCGTCGCGCGTCCGAGGCGATCGCGGCGGCGCCGCTCGGCAAGCGGCTCGTCGGCTTCCGGGTCGATGATCCGGACGTCACCCTGGTCGGGCGAGAGACGATCCTGCGGGATGGGGTTCCGGTCGGCTACCTGACGAGCGGCGGCTGGGGCTATACGGCGGGTGCGGCGCTCGGCTACGGCTATGTGCGGGACCCTGGCGGCGTCACGGATCGGTTGCTTCGAACCGGTACGTGGGAGCTGGAGATCGCCACGCGCGTCCATCCGGCGACGCTTTCGACCGAGCCGTTCGTCGATCCGGCGAACCGCCGCGTGAAGGCGTAAACCAACTTTGATTCAAAGGGAGACGCACCCCCGAACGCAAACCGGACAGACGGGTTCTTCTGTGCGAGCGCACGGCGCGGCAGCGTCGAACGAGGGCCGGTTGCGGCCTTCGCGCTTCGTCGGACGACCAGAGGATGACCTTCACGACCGAACACCGACTTTCATGACGAAAACGTTCTTGTTTCGATTTTAAGTATCCCTTTTCAATGTGCTGCGTGGCGGGGTTCACCCGCGGGCGGGGAGGTCGTTAACGCGGCCTCCCCGTTCTGATTCAGCATACTTCGTCCGCGACAAAGTTTCCGGCCAAAGAACCTCAATCGAAAGCGGAACCGGGCGCGGAGGGTCCGAGTTGATCTTGCATCCGATACGACGGGAGTAAGATCATATGCGTGGACTTGGCCTCATTGTCGCCCTGATACTTGTCGTTGCTGTCGCGGTTGGCCTCTACACGATGGTCGACGTGGACCAGACCCAGGAGGCGCAGCTGCCGGACGTGAGCGTGGAGGGCGGCCAGGCGCCGGAGTTCGACGTCAAGACCGGCTCGGTCGACGTCGAGACGGAGACGCGCGAAGTCGAGGTTCCGACCGTCAAGGTCAACCCGCCGGCCGAGTAATCCGGCCCTCGGCGCACGAAAGAGTTATCGGCGGCGCGTCGGAACTTCGCTTCCGGCGCGCCGTTGCCTTGTCGGCGGACGGGGGCTGACCCATTCCATGAGGACACGACCATGGCGATCCAGTCGCTTCAGGACCTCTACCTGCACACCCTCAAGGACATCTATTTCGCCGAGAACGCGATCCTCAAGGCGCTGCCGGCGATGATCGAGAAGTCGTCCGCCCAGGACGTGAAGCAGCTGCTGACCATGCACCTCGACGAGACCCGCGGCCAGGTCCAGCACCTGGAGGCCGTGTTCAAGATGCTCGGCGAACAGGCCTCCGGCGAGGAATGCCCGGCCATCGAGGGCATCATCGAGGAAGCCGAGGATCTGATGGGCGAGATCCAGGACCCGGACACCCGTGACGCCGCCATCGTGGCCGCGGCCCAGGCCGTGGAGCATTACGAGATCACCCGCTACGGCACGCTGGTGTCGTGGAGCCAGATCCTCGGCCACCGCGACGCGATCCAGCACCTGACCGCCATCCTCGACCAGGAGAAGGCGGCGGACAAGAAGCTGACCGCCATCGCCGAGGCGAAGGTCAACCAGAAGGCCGCCTGACGCGCGCCCTTGCGCGGCGCCCTGAAGAGCGGGGCGCCCCTCATCCGACCGGCCAGCGCGCCGGCGTGGCTCCGCAAGCCGCGCCGGCGTCGTCGCGTCCGGCGCCGGCGTCACGATCCGCGCGGGAACGGCCGGCTGAGGAAGCGCGACCCCCTCAGGCCGAAGCGCCACGGCGCGTCGACGCCCTTGGTGATGCCGATGCGCGGACCCGTCACGAGGTCCTGCTCCCCATCCGAGTCCGGCAGCCTGAGGTCGAACGGCGGCTCCACGATGGAGAGGCCGTCGTGGGCGCGGGTGATGCCGAGCGCCTGGCAGAGCCGGCCCGGCCCGGACGCGAGGAGCCGCGGATCCGACACGCGCCGCCGCTCCGCCATCCGGTCGAGGCCGGTCGTCGGCTCGATCGCCCGGATCAGCACCGCCGCCCCGTGGCCGACCGGCCCGCAGGTGACGTTGAGGCACCAGTGGATGCCGTAGGACCGGTAGACATAGGCCCGCCCGGCCGGTCCGAACATGGCGGCGTTGCGGGGCGTCGGACCGGAGAAACTGTGGGAGGCCGGGTCCTCCCGGTCGTAGGCCTCGGTCTCGACGACGACGCCCCCCACGCCGTCCACCGTCAGGACGGCCCCGACAAGGCGGCGGGCGGCCGCCACCACGTCGCCTTCGAAGGCCGAAAGCGCCTCCGGCACCGGTCGATCCATTCGTAACCCTTTCAGGACAAGCCTCTAAAACGAACCCCGCCGGGCACCTATATGAGGCTCGTGCGTTGGACCAGAAACAGGAAACGGCCCAAGGATATGTGGATGTCTCGTCTTCACCGCTCCCGCCAATGGCTCGCCATGCTGGCCATCGGACTGGCGGTCAGCCTCGTGACGGTTGATTTCGCCGAGGCCCGGCGCGGCGGCAGCTTCGGCAGCCGTGGCGCGCGCACCTTCTCCACGCCGGCTCCGACGCCGACAATGCCGCGGCAGACCGCCCCCGTGGAGCGGTCCATGACGCCGGCGCCGCAGGCGAACCAGCCGACCGCGGCCACGCGCCAGCCCGGCGCCACCCAGTCGCGCCCCGGCGGCCTGTTCGGCGGCTTCGGTCGCGGCATCCTCGGCGGCCTCCTGTTCGGCGGCCTGCTCGGCATGCTGTTCGGCGGCGGCTTCGGCGGTCTCGCCGGCATCCTCGGCCTCATCGTCCAGGTGGCGCTGATCGCGCTCGTGGTGATGCTGGTGATGCGCTTCTTCCGCGGCCGCTCGTCGTCCCAGCCGGGCCTTGCCGGCGCTGGCGCGCCCTATGGCCGGACCGGGCCGGACGTCTCCCGCCCCGGCATGACCGGCGCGACCGTCTCCAACTACGACCGGCACGACCGGTCGGGCGCGCGCCGGATGTTCGACATCAAGCGCCCGGTCGGCGGCGGCTCCGTGCCCCCGGTGGGCGCCGCCCCCAAGGGCCCGAGCGACGAGATCGGCATCCGCCAGACCGACCTCGACACGTTCGAGCGCCTGCTGACGGAGGTGCAGACCGCCTACGGCCGCGAGGACTTCGCGGCGCTCAGGGCCGTCACGACGCCGGAGGTGATGTCCTACCTGGCCGAGGAACTCGGCGAGAACGGCGCCAAGGGCGTCAAGAACGAGGTGAGCGACGTCCGCCTCCTCCAGGGCGACCTGTCGGAGGCCTGGCGCGAGGGCGACACCGAATACGCCACCGTCGCCATGCGCTACGAGAGCCGCGACGTGACCCGCGACCGGGCGACCGGCCGAATCGTGGAGGGCGACGCGGACCACCCGACCGAGGCCACCGAACTGTGGACGTTCGTGCGGCCCCGCGGCGGCGCCTGGAAGCTCTCCGCCATCCAGACCTGAGGCGGAGCGGCGCCTTCGCCGGTCTCATTTCTTCTGAGACCGGCTTCAGAAATTCCGACGGCCGGCCCTTCCCGGGGCCGGCCGTTTCCGTTCAAGTCCCTCGCAGATAAAGATATTCCGGCGGCCGCTCCCGATCGCCGGCGGGACCGCCCGGCCGGTCCGTGCGCATCCCCCGCGACCATCCGTCGATCCGCCGCAAGACGGACTTTGGTATCATCGGCACGGTGAACAGGACGCGTCCCCCCGGGTCAGAAGAGGGCGACCGTCCGCCTGCCGAAAGGTCTTGGGGATGACGTCCGCTTTTGCTCTGCCGGTCGAGAAGACCGTTCCGTCCGCCCGGGTCGAGGACCTGAAGGACGATTTCACCGAGGTGTTCGAACTCCTGTTCGGCCTTCTCGTCGACGTCATCCGCACCCGCCAGCCGGCCCTCACGGGCATCCTCTTCAAGGACAACGGCGCCGCCTCAATCCCGGAGGAGCTGCGCGTCCCGGCCCTGCAGATGACCGGCATCTGGTTCCAGCTCCTCTCCATCGCCGAGGAGAACGTGGCGATGCGGGCCCGGCGCAAGCTGGAGAGCACGGGCGGTCCGGACAACGTGGCCGGCTCCTTCTCCAACGTGATCGCCGAGGTGGCCGCCATGGGCGTCACCGCCGAGGACGTGCGGGCGGCGCTGGTGGAGACGGAGGTCTGCCCCACGATCACCGCCCACCCCACCGAGGCCAAGCGCGTCACCGTGCTGGAGATCCACCGGCGCATCTACCGCGGCCTCGTGGACCTGGAGTCCACCCGCTGGACCCCGCGCGAGCGCGAGGTGCTGATGCGCAATCTCCGCGCCGAGATCGACCTTCTCTGGATGACCGGCGAGCTGCGCCTGGAGAAGCCCACCGTCGAGCAGGAGATCGCCTGGGGCCTCCACTTCTTCCAGGAGAACCTCTACGCCCAGACCCCGCTGGTGGTGGAACACCTGGCCGCCGCGCTCCGCCGCCACTATCCGGAGGAGCCGATCACCGTCCAGCCGGTCTTGAAGTTCTCCACCTGGATCGGCGGCGACCGGGACGGCAACCCCTTCGTCACCGCCTCGGTCACCCGCACGGCGCTCGACGAATACCGACGCGCGGCGATCGAGCACCTGCTGAAGCGGGTGGAGGGGCTGGCCCGCACCCTGTCCATCAGCGCCAACACCATCCCGGTGCCGGAGGAGTTCAACCGGGTGCTCGCCGACGTGCTCGCCGCCACCGGCCGGGGCGACGAGATCGTGGCCCGCAATCCGGGCGAGATCTTCCGCCACTTCTTCACCGCCGTCCGCGACCGCCTGATCGCCACCGGCTTCCCCGGCCGCAACGCCGCGAGGCCCTATGCGTCGGCGTCGGAGCTGACGCGTCATATCCTCGCCGCCGAGCGGGCGCTGACCGCCATGAACGCGGCCGACCTCGCGCTTCTGCGCGTGCGGCCGCTGCGCTGGGAATGCGAGATCTTCGGCTTCCGCACCGCCGCCCTCGACGTGCGCCAGAACTCCACCGTGGTGAACCGCACGGTCCAGGCCGTGTGGCAGCGTCTCCACCCGTCCGAGCCGGTGCCGGAGCCGAACACGCCCGCGTGGCTCGCCAGGATCACCAGCGAGCTCGCCAAGCCGACCGAGCGCCTGCCGGCCTTCGCCGACCTGCCGGCGGACGAGGCGGAGATGCTGGCCGTGCTCGACGTGATCCGCGACACCCGCCAGGGGCCGGACCCGAAGGCGATCGGAGCCGTCATCCTCTCCATGACCACGTCCACCGCCGACGTGCTCGCCTTCTACCTGCTGGCCAAGTACCAGGGCCTCATCCCGGACGAGGACGGGCCGGATCCGTCGCCCTTCACGGTTGTGCCGCTGTTCGAGACCATCGAGGACCTGCAGCGGGCCGAGGGCATCGTGGCCGAGCTGTTCGAGCAGCCGGTGGTGCGCCGGGCCCTTCGCGCCCGCGACCACATCCAGGAGATCATGCTCGGCTACTCGGACAGCAACAAGGACGGCGGCTTCCTGTGCTCGTCCTGGGAGCTCGTGAAGGCCCAGAAGCGCCTCGTGGAGATCGGCCGCAAGAAGGGCGTGAAGATCTCCTTCTTCCACGGCCGCGGCGGCTCCGTCAGCCGGGGCGGCGCGCCCACCGGCCGCGCCATCGCGGCCCAGCCGGCCGGCACCGTGAACGGCCGACTGCGCATCACCGAGCAGGGCGAGGTGGTGTCGTCCAAGTTCGCCAACCGCGGCACCACCTTCTACCAGCTGGAACTGCTGGCCGCCTCGGTGATCGCCCACACGCTGAAGTCCACCCGCGAGCCGCAGCTTCGGCCGAACGCCGAGCAGGACGAGACCACCGAGGCGCTCGCCGGCCTGTCGCTCGCCAGCTATCGCAAGCTGATCGAGCAGCCGGGCCTCATCGACTATTTCAACGCCGCCGCCCCGGTGGAGGAGCTGGCGCTCCTGAAGCTCGGCTCCCGCCCGGCGCGCCGGTTCGGCGCCAAGGCGCTCGGCGATCTGCGCGCCATCCCGTGGGTGTTCGCCTGGAGCCAGAACCGGCACCTCATCACCGGCTGGTACGGCATCGGCACGGCGGTGGAGAGCTACCTGAAGATCCGCGGCGACGAGGGCCTCGTGCTCCTGCGCAAGATGTTCGCCGAGAACCGTTTCTTCCGCCTGATGCTCGACGAGGTGGAGAAGACGCTCCTCCTCGCCGACATGGACATCGCCGCCGACTACGCCGCCCTGGTGCCCGACCGGGAGGTGCGCGAGCGCATCCTCGGCATGGTGCAGGCCGAATACGCCCGCACCCTCGGGGCGGTGCGCCTCATCACCGAATCCGACCACATCGCCCGCCGCTTCCCGGCCCTCCACCGCCGCACCGAGCACGTCCGCCCGCTCATCGGCCGCACCAACCGCTGGCAGGTGGATCTCCTCGCCGAGTTCCGCCGCGAGGAGCGCACGCCCGAGGAAAAGCAGAAGATCCTCGCGCCGCTCCTTCTCAGCATGAACTGCATCGCGGGCGGCCTGGGCTGGACCGGCTGACGCCCGAGCCCGACGCCCGCGCGCGCCGTCAGGACACGGCGCGCGCCGGGCGGATCCGGTCGAGCGCCGCCTGCCCGGCGAGGACGGCGACGCCGGACCCTGCGACCGCGAACCCGATCCCCAGGCGTCCGCCGAGGAGGTCCATCAGCGCGCCGATCAGCACCGGTCCGATCGCCGAGCCCACAGTCGCCCCGACGGCGATGGCCGCGATGCCGCGTGCGAGGCCGCCGGGCGGCGGGTTCGCCGCCACCGAGATGGTGGCGACCGTGTAGAAGGTGCCGCTGAGGACGCCCGAGGCGAACAGCAGAGCCAGCGTCAGCGCCGGACCCGGATCGACGGCGACCGCCAGCCCCGTGATGATGACACCCATGGCGCCCACCGACGCGAGCCCGTGCACGCCGCCACGCCGGTCGATCAGCATGCCGAGGGGGATCTGGAAGAGGGTGCCGCCGAGGCTGTAGAAGCTCGCCGCGAGAAGCGGCGCGACGCCGAGAAGCTCCGCCTCGGTGAAGGCGGCCGGGATGAACGCGAAGGCGCCATGGTCCACCCCGCCGCCCACCGCCGACAGGAGAACGGCGGTCCGCAGCGTCGATCCCGTGGGGTCGACCACCGGCACCCGCCCGTCGATCGTGTCCACCCGCCCGCTGCCGCTGCGGCGGTCGAGCACGCCGGCGACCAGGGCCACCGGGCTGACCGCCACCAGGATGGCCGCGCAGACCACGAAGGGCGTGGCGCCGGACGTGCCGGTCAGGATCAGGATCAGCGGACCGGAGCTCGTGGCGAAACCGATCAGCGTCTCCTGCAGGCCGATGACGCGGCCCCTGAGGTGCGCTGGCGTCGCGGCCAGCAGCCACGCCTCGCCGATCACCCAGCGCACCGCCATGCTCACCCCCATGAGGGCGCTGACGAGAAGCCAGGCGAT
The DNA here is from genome assembly GCF_013839525.1 of Chthonobacter rhizosphaerae. Taxonomy (GTDB): domain Bacteria; phylum Pseudomonadota; class Alphaproteobacteria; order Rhizobiales; family Pleomorphomonadaceae; genus Chthonobacter; species Chthonobacter rhizosphaerae. The sequence continues at coordinate 111,067 of NZ_JACDIS010000003.1, read as the reverse complement.
CGGGGACGGCGATACCAAGTAGAGCAGGAAGCCGGCAGCCCCGGCCAGCGAGGCGACCGCCAGGGTCATCCCCGGCCCGTAGCGCGCCGGCAGCCGGGCCACCAAAGTCGCCACCAGCGCGATGGTGACAAAGGGCGCGGCGACCACCACGCCCGCCATGGTCGCCTGCACCCCGCGCTCGTCGAGCGCCACCACCATCAGCGGGCCCAGCGCGCCGCCCTGGACGGCCGCGCCGAGAATGGTCGCCAGGATGATGGCGATCAGGGGCAGGAGAACCGTCGGCTGCGCCATCAGAGGAATTCCGGCACGCCCGGCGTGGTGACGAAGCCGGGCAGCGCCCGGATCCGCCGTGTCCAGGCGCGGAGTTTCGGCGAGCGCTCCAGCGCCTCGCCGAAATCGACGCCGAGCGCCACGGACGGGAAGCACGCGATGTCGGCCACCGTGGGCGTCGGGCCGGCGAGGAAGCCGTGGCCGTCCACCGCCTGCCGGGCCAGGTGGTCGTCGAGCGCCCGGAACGCCTCCCGCGCCGCGCCCGCCGCGTCGGTCATGCCGGTGGCGAGCCCTGCCATCGCGTGGAGGCGGGCCGTGTCCGCCGCCGGCAGCCGGCGCGCCGCGAAGGCGAGCCAGTCGAGCGTGCGCGCGAAGGCGGCGCCCTCGCGCGGCAGCCAGGCGCCCGAGGGATCGCGGGTGGCGGCGAGGTGGCCGAGAATGGCGACCGTGTCGCCGATCACGAGCGGACCCTCCACCCACACCGGCACCGTGCCGCGCGGGTTCAGCGCCCGGAAGGCCGCGCCCTCCGTCTCGCCGCCGGGGTGCACGTCCACCAGCGCCTTGTGGTAGGCGACGCCGAGGAGGCTCGCCATCAGCCGCACCGCGTAGCAGCCGGCGGAGAGTTCCCAGTCGTGAAGCACCGGGAGGGCGCTGCCGTCCGGTCTCATGCGGCGTCCCGCCGGTCGATGCCGAAACGCAGACCCTTCTCCTTCAGCCAGCGCCGGTAGGCGATCGACGACATGTCTGCGCGGGTCGGCGTCTCGGCCCGGGGCGACAGCGGCAGGAGGCGCGGGCGCTGGTTCTCCAGGATGAAGCGGTCCTGCAGGAACACGGTCTGCTGGAAGTGCACGATGGCCGTGTGCGAGCTGACCGCGTCCACCACGTGCACGAAGGCGTGGGCGACGGACACGTCCTCCTCCTCCGGCTGGATGAAGAGGCCGATCACGTCCTGCCGGCCGGCGTCGCTCGGGCAGGTCTTGTAGAGGAGCACGTTGAACGGGCTCGCCACGCGGTAGATGTAGTCGCTCATCTGGCCGCCGTCCGCATGGGCGGCGGCCTGGGGCTGCCAGAAGCGGCAGTTGGTGGCCCAGACCTCGTCCACGTCGCGGCGGATCTCGCAGTCGTAGGGCTCCACCGCCGGCTTGTCCTCCGCGCCCAGGATGTCCGTGTGGACGAACGGGAAGTGGGCCATGTCGAGGAAGTTCTCCACCAGCCTCAGCCCCGACGCCCGCACCCGCACGGCCCCGCACGGGGCCAGCCGGCGGTCGGCCTCGGCGAACTCCTCAATGGCGAACAGCGGCCGCTTCGGCGCGCCGAGCGTGGTCCAGAGGTGGCCGTAGGCGGTCTGCACCGGCAGCGCGCGGCCGGACGCCGCCTCGGTGACGCGCACGTCGTCGGCGGTCCGCTCTAGCGTCAGGTCGGCGCCGAGCAGACGCCGCGTCACCGGCCGGCCGGCCTGCACGTCGCCCGGCAGGCCCACCACGTACCAGTCGTCGAGCGCCACGGGGTCGGTTGTCCGGCTCATTGGGTCTCCGCGTCTCGGGCCGTCATGGCGAGATTGGGTGTGGTCGAAGCCTCGGCGGCCTCCACGGAGTGCCGTAGCCCCATCGCCCAGTCGGCGGCGGCCAGGAGCGCCGCCCGGTCGGCCGGGCCGTCGGCGAGCACGTGGACCATGGTCCGCCCCGCCTCCGCCCCGTGCAGCGCCACGACGAGCGCCAGCCCGCCCGGCGCTTCGATCCGCGCGACCGGCCCGTCGAACCGCGCGCCGGCGGCCGCGAGGGCGGCCCGCACCCGGTCGGCCGGCGCGGCCACGTCCAGGCTGCGGACCGGCGTCGCGTCGCCCATCTCCGGCGGCCCGCCGGCCGGCGTCTCGGCCGACCCGCTGGTGAACACAAGCCCGCCCGCCTCGGCGACGGCGAACGCCTTCGCGCACAGCGTCTTCGGCGGGGTGAGGTCCGGATGGGCGGGAATCGTGGTGCAGCCGGCGTCGAGGCCAAAGCGCCAGCCGTGGTAGAGGCACGCCAGGGCGTCGCCGCGCACGAAGCCGAACGAGAGGCGCATGCCCCGGTGCGGGCACCGGTCCTCCCACACGCGCGCCTCGCCGCTCGCTCCCCGCCAGACCACCAGTTCGCGGCCGTCGAGGATCACCGGCACCGGCGTTCCGGGCGGAACGTCCGCCGACAGCGCCACGGCGGTCCAGGTCGCCGGCCCGGCCGGTTCGCTCCCTGCGCTCACGCGGCCCGCTCCCGTGTCCGGTCGGTCGCCGGCCGCGCCGCGCCATCGGGCGCGAGCACGCGGAAGCCGCGGCCGGCGTCGGCCCGGTCGGCCGGTCCGGTCGCCACGTCGTCGACCACGCAGTCCACCGGGCCGAGCAGACAGGCCACCTCCAGCATGTCGATCAGCGCGGGAGGGCCGGCCACCACCACCGTCGCGCTGTCGTCGCTCCCCGCGGCCGCCCAGCCATCCAGGCTGAAACGGCCGGCGCGGTCCGCCACGAACTCCAGGAAATTCGGTCCGAGCCCCCGCCCGGAAAACCTCAGGCGCACGCAGTCCGCCGACATGGGTTCGTCCCGGCGGACACAGTCCGCCCCGCTCGCGCCCCGGCGAGCGTGGTCCGCCCCGCTCTCGCCCCGGCGAGCGCAGTCCACCGTCCCGCTCTCCGAACTCTGGCGGACACGCCCCGCCGTCTCGCCCGCCATGCCCGCATGCTCCATCATCCGGCCGTCATGGGAGCCGACCGGGCCGCACCGGTCAAGCACGTCCTTGCGGCAGCGGCTGCCCGCGGATCGGTCACTCGCTGGCGAGGATCATGTTGCGCACGATCGGGTAGATCTGCCCCTCCCAGCGCCGCCCGCTGAACACGCCGTAGTGGCCGACGCCCGCCTGCATGTGGTGGCGTTTGCGATAGGGCCGGATGCCCGTGCAGAGGTCGTGGGCGGCGGCCGTCTGGCCGAGGGCGCAGATGTCGTCGCGCTCGCCCTCCACGGTGAGGAGCGCCGTCCGCCGGATGCGCGACGGGTCCACCCGCTCGCCGCGGTAGGTGAGCTCGCCCTTCGGCAGCAGGCTGTCCTGGAACACGATCCGGATCGTCTCCAGGTAGAATTCCGCCGTGAGATCCAGGACGGCGAAATACTCGTCGTAGAAGGTCTTGATGGTCTCGGCCTTCTCGGTCTCGCCCTTCAGGATGTGCCCGTAGAGGTCGTTGTGCGCTTTGGCGTGGCGCTCCGGGTTCATGGCCATGAAGGCGGAGAGCTGCACGAAGCCCGGATAGACGCGCCGTCCGGCGCCCGCGTGCCGCGCCGGCACCGTGGCGATCAGCGTCTCCTCGAACCAGTCCATCGGCTTCGACAGCGCGAGCCGGTTGACCGCCGTCGGGTTCACGCGCGTGTCCACCGGACCCGCCATCAGCGTCATGGAGCGCGGCTGGGCCGGATTGTCTGTTGCAGCCATCACGGCGGTCGCCGCCAGCACCTGCACGCACGGCTGGCAGACGGCGAGCACGTGGGCGCCGGGGCCGATCGTCTCCAGGAAGCGGATCACGTGCTCCACATAATCGTCGAACCCGAAACTCCCCTCGGCGAGCGGCACGTCGCGGGCGTTGTGCCAGTCGGTGATGTAGACGTCGTGGTCGGCGAGAAGGGTGTGCACCGTGTTGCGCAGGAGCGTCGCGAAATGGCCGGAGAGCGGCGCCACCACCAGCACCTTCGGCTGCGGCACGTCCACGTCCTTGGCGAAGCGCAGCAGGGTGCCGAAGGGAGTCCGCGCCGCCACCTCCTCGGTCACCGGAACCTCCCGGTTGCCGACCCTCACCGTGTCGATCCGGTAGGACGGCCGGTCGTGGGTGATGCCCAGGCGGGCGAGCATCGCCTGCGCGGCCATCACGTGGCCGAGCGGCGGCCGCGGGTTCATGGCCGCGAAGGGCGCGAGCAGCGCCGAGGTGAGCCGCGCCGTCGCCTTCACCATGTCGCCGAGGTCGGCGTGAGCCTGGTAGCGCCGATAGAGCATGCCGTCGACCGTCCCCCCGCCATGGCCGCCCGCCCGTATCGCGCGGCATCGGTCATGATCACGCTGGAAGGCTAGTGCAATCCGTCCCGCGCTGCGAGATAATTTCGACAATGCGCGAACGGCGGAGGGTCTCGGGGGGCGAGCGCCCGTTCGGCGGCGGAGGCGACAGGATGGCGGCCGTTCTCACCATTTCCAGCAAGACCTATTCGTCCTGGTCGCTCCGGGGCTGGCTGTTGTGTCGCATGGCGGGCCTCGCCGTCCGCGAGGAGATGCAGGCCCACGACGACCCGGGCACCCGGGCGGAGCTGCTGCTCCTGTCGCCGTCCTTCCTGGTGCCCTGCCTCACCCACGGCCGGGTGAAGGTGTGGGACACGCTCGCCATCGCGGAATACCTGGCCGAGATCGCCCCCGAGGCGGGCCTGCTGCCGGCCGATCAGGCGGCGCGCGCCCATTGCCGGGCGGTGTCGGGCGAGATGCACTCCGGGTTCCAGAACCTGCGCTCGGCGCTGCCCATGAACCTGAAGGCCCGCTACCCGGGCTTCCGGATCTGGGCCGGCGCCCGGCCGGACATCGAGCGCGTCACCGCCATCTGGCGCGACTGCCTCGCCCGCCACGGCGGCCCGTGGCTGTTCGGCGCCTCGCCCACCCTGGCCGACGCCATGTTCGCCCCGGTCGCCACCCGCTTCCACACCTACGACGTCGCCCTCGACGATCCGTGCGCCGCCTACCGCGACACCGTCCTCGCCTGGTCGCACATGAAGGACTGGACCGCCGCCGCCATGGCGGAGGAGGACGAGATCGACGAACTGGACGTGGAGTTCTGAACGGGCGTCACTCGCCCCGTTCGGCCGGGCTCATGCGCCCGCGCACGGCGGTGAACTGCATGCGCTCGAACGCCAGCACCACCACGATCGAGATGGCGAACGGGATCAGCAGGTACATGAGGCGGAAGACCAGCAGCGCCGCCAGCACGTCCGCCTCGTTCATCTCCTTCAGGCCGGTCAGGAACAGGAGTTCCAGAACGCCGAGGCCGCCCGGCGCATGGCTGAGGAGGGCGACGCAGAAGGACGCCACGAAGATGCCGAGCACGACGAAATAGCCCGGGTTCCCGGCCTCCGGCAGCACGAAGTAGATGATCATCGCCGCCCCGATGATCTCGATCGGCGCCACGATCAGCTGCCAGCCCACGATCTCCGGCCGCGGGTACTGGATGGTCACGCCCCAGCGGTGCACCGGCCTCAGGCGCTTGACGCTGCCCCACACGTAGAGGGCGATCAGCACCACGATCAGGAAGCCGGCGCCGCGGGCGAGCCCGAGCGGCGCGTCCTCGAAGAAGCGCGTGATCACCTCCGGCTCGGTGAGGAGCAGGATGGCGATCAGCACCGCCGCCCCGATCGCGAACGTCATGGAGCAGAGCGCGACCAGGAGGCCCACCTCGCCGCCGGTCAGCCCGCGCGAGGTGTAGGCCCGGTAGCGCACCACGGCGCCCGAAAGCACCGAGGCGCCGATGTTGTGGGAGAGCGCATAGGTGGTGAAGGACGTGAGCGCCACGAAACGCCACGGCAGGCGGCGTCCCAGGTGCCGGAGCGCGATCTGGTCGTAGCAGGCGAGCGCCGCGTAGGCGATCACCGCCCCGAGGGCGGACAGGGCCCACTGGTGGGGCCGGATGGCCAGGATGCTGTCGATCAGGTCGTCGAGCGAAAGGGTGCGGACCTCCTTGTAGAGCAACCAGCCGGAAAACACGGCTGCCGCGATCCCGATCAGAGGCCACACATAGTCTTTCGCCTTCAACACCCGTCCTCCGCCGCCCGGTGGTCCGCGAACCGGGGTCCTCCTCCCTCTTTATGCCGGTTTTGTGTCAGCGTCTCGTGTCTTGTCCGATCCTGTCGACCGGCCACGAGGCGGATGCCCCTCACCCCCGACGAAGGTCTGAGAAGGGCGAAGACGCGCGGACCCTGGCCTGTCTCCTGACGGCCGGGCCCTTGGTGTCAGAGGCTCGCGGCGAGAGCCCCGTACTGCTTCATGGTGGGGGTGCGGGCGTCCTGGCGCGAATTGGCCGGAAGGGCCGCGGACGCCTCCAGGTGGAGGAGTTCGGCGAGCCGGGCACGGGCCCGGTTGACGCGCGACTTCACCGTGCCGACCGCGACGCCGCAGATCTCCGCCGCTTCCTCGTAGGAGACGCCCATGGCGCCGACGAGGAGGATGGCCTGCCGCTGGTCCGGCTGCAGCGACGCCAGCGCCACCGCGATCTCGCTGCCGTAGACCGACCATTCCTGCTCGGCCGGGGCCGAGCCGGTGTCCACCACGCCGTCCGGCGAGATGGTCACCTCGCGGCCCCACTTGCGGAAGCCGCTGTAGAAGGTGTTGCGCATGATGGTGAAGAGCCACTGGCGCAAGGCCGTGCCCGGCGTGAACTTGTCCAGATTGCCGTATGCCTTCAGCAAGGTCTCCTGAACCAGATCGTCGGCATCGGAAGAATTCTGAGTCAAAGATCTGGCGAAAGCCCGCAAAGGCGGCACGAGCTTCAGGATATCGGACTTGAGCCCGTCGTTGTTCGACATGAGACTGACATCCGCAATCTGAATGAATGATGACCAGTCAACGCCTCAGCTTCAGGTCCGTTCCCGTTAGCGTGAATTTTCCTTGATCTCCGGATGTGCAATCATGCACACTACTGTGTTCGTCCGGAGGCAGGATTCGCGCTTTCCGATCGGTCTCCCGCGGGCCGGCTCCGCTCGAGGCGACGCGCACACGCATGGCAAGCGTGGCCATATCAGTGAAACACACGGCCGAGGTCGAGGTTCCCCGCTGCGACGCGCAAGCGTCCGGTGAGGCCGGTCCGGTGCTCGCGAAAAACAGGAAACCGGCTGCGCAACCTTTCAAGCCTCCGTCCGTTCACCGACCGAAACCGGCGCCGGGCCGCGGCCCTCGACCGGCACCCGGCGAAAGTCGGTGGCGGCGCCAGGTCGGCCGGGGCATGAAGGGGGCGCCGCGGACCCGTCCCGATAGCCCGCCCGCCGCGCCAACCACGGACGATCCCGTCGATGAAGCTGTTCGAATGCCAGAACTGCCGGAACCCGGTCCATTTCGACAACACGGCCTGCGTCAACTGCGGCTATCGGCTCGGCTATCTTGCCGACCGGTTCCTGATCACGGCCGTCGAGCCTGACGGCGGGGCCTTCCGGGCCCTTGGCGACCCGACCCGGCCCTATCTCTTCTGCGACAACGCCGAGCATGACGCCTGCAACTGGCTCGTGCCGGCCGGGGAGGGCCCGTCGCTCTGCCTGGCGTGCCAGCACAACCGCACGGTCCCGGATCTCTCCATCCCGGAGAACCTCGTCAACTGGCGCAAGATGGAGGCCGCCAAGCACCACCTCTTCTATTCGCTCACGCGCTGGAACCTGCCCATGCCGACCCGCGAGGAGGACCCTGAGGCGGGGCTCGCCTTCGACTTCCTGGCCGATACGGTGAAGCCCGACGGCGACGTGGAGCGGGTGCTGACCGGGCACGACTCCGGCCTCATCACCATCAACATCGTCGAGGCGGACGACGCCGAGCGCGAGGCGCGGCGGACCTCCATGAAGGAGCCCTACCGCACCCTCCTCGGGCACTTCCGCCACGAGGTGGGCCACTACTACTGGGACCGCCTGGTGCGCGACCGGGGCAACCTGGACCGTTGCCGCGCGCTCTTCGGCGACGAGACGCGCGACTATGGCGAGGCGCTCCAGGCCCACTACACCAACGGCCCGCCGGCGGACTGGCAGACGAGCTTCATCAGCACCTACGCGACCGCCCACCCGTGGGAGGACTTCGCCGAGACCTGGGCGCACTATCTCCACATCGTCGACGCCCTGGAGACGGCGCGCGCCTTCGGCATCAAGATCCGCCCGCGCATCCGCAACAGCGCCGACCTGGAGGGAGAGGTGGACTTCCAGCCCTACGCGGCTACCTCAGTGGAGGACCTGATCGACGCCTGGGTGCCGCTCACGGTGGCCATCAACGGCGTCAACCGGTCCATGGGCCAGCCGGACCTCTACCCGTTCGTGCTCTCGGCCCCGGTCGTGGAGAAGCTCGGCTTCATCCACGCCATCGTGCATCAGCGGACCGGCTGATGGACGGCGGGCCGGGAGGATCCCGGCCCGAACCGCCCCGGAGCGCCGGCCCACGGCCGCTCCGGACCGCAGCGGGGCCGCGCCGCTTCAGGACGGTCGGCCTCCCCGTTCCGACGAGAAGGACGCCAGCCATGAGCCAGACCGACGACACCGACTTCACGCCCTACGAAGGGCCGGCCGGCGGATGGGGATCGCTGAAATCCGTCACCAACATCCTGGTGGAGGAGGGCGACATCGCCCGCGCCGGAGCCGCGCTCCTGAAGCAGAATAAGCCGGACGGCTACGCCTGCGTGTCCTGCGCCTGGGCGAAGCCCGCCGATCCGCTGCCGGCCGAATTCTGCGAGAACGGCGCCAAGGCGACCGCCTGGGAGCTGACCACCCGCACGGTGACGCCCGCCTTCTTCGAGACGCACACCGTCTCGGAGCTACGCACCTGGGCCGACCACGATCTGGAGGACGCCGGACGGCTCACCGAGCCCATGCGCTACGACCGGGCGAGCGACCGCTACGTGCCGGTCTCCTGGGACGACGCCTTCGCGGACATCGGCCGGACGCTCGCGACCGTCGACCCGAAGGCGGCCGTCTTCTACGTGTCGGGCCGTGCGTCGCTGGAGACCTCCTACATGTGGTCCCTGTTCGCCCGCGCCTTCGGCAGCAACAACCTGCCGGACAGTTCCAACATGTGCCACGAGAGCACGTCGGTCGCCCTGCCGCAGACCATCGGCATTCCGGTCGGCACGGTGACGCTCGACGACTTCGGCAAGACCGACTGCATCCTGTTCTTCGGCCAGAACGTGGGCGTGAACAGCCCGCGCATGCTGCACCAGCTGCAGGAGGCCGCCCGCCGGAAGGTGCCGATCATCACCTTCAACCCGCTGAAGGAGCGGGGGCTCGAGCGCTTCACCAACCCGCAGTCGCCGGCCGAGATGGTCACCGGCCACGACACGCGGATCTCGTCCCAGTACCACCAGCTGAAGGCGGGCGGCGACATCGCGGCCATCCTCGGCATGATCAAGGCGCTTCTCGCCGCCGACGAGGCGGCCAAGGCCGACAAGCTGATGCCGGTGCTCGACCACGCCTTCATGGCGGAGCACACCGTCGGCTTCGACGACCTCGCCGCCAAGGCCCGATCGGTATCGTGGGAGCGGATCGAGGCGGTGTCGGGCCTTTCGCGGTCCGCGATCGAGCGGGCGGCGGCGGTCTATGGCCGGTCGAAGGCGACCATCCTCGTCTACGGCATGGGCCTGACCCAGCACCGCACGGGCGTCGAGAACGTCCAGATGGCCTGCAACCTCCTGCTCCTCAAGGGCAACATCGGCCGGCCCGGCGCCGGCATCTGCCCGGTGCGCGGCCATTCCAACGTCCAGGGCCAACGCACCGTCGGCGTCTCCGAGAAGCCGGACCTCGTGCCGCTCGACCGCATCGCCGAGCAGCACGGGTTCGAGCCGCCGCGCGAGAAGGGCCGCAACACGGTGGAGGCCTGCGAGGGCATCATCGACGGTTCGGTGAAGGCCTTCCTCGGCCTCGGCGGCAATTTCCTCCGCGCCGTCCCGGAGACGGGGCTCATGGAAGCCGCGTGGGAGCGCATGGAGCTGACCGTCCAGGTCGCCACCAAGCTCAACCGCAACCACCTGTTCAACGGCCGCGTCGCCTACCTGCTGCCCTGCCGCGGCCGGATCGAGATCGACATGCAGCGGACCGGCCGGCAATGGGTGTCGGTGGAAAGCTCCACCGCGCACATCCACGCCTCCCACGGCCTCGCCGAGCCGATCGCCGACACCCTGCGGTCCGAGCCCGCCATCGTGGCCGGCCTCGCCAAGGCCACCGTTGGTGGACGGACCACCATCCCGTGGGACGAATGGGTCGCGGACTACTCCAAGATCCGCGACGCAATCGAGGCGACCTATCCGGACATCTTCCGCGACTTCAACACGCGCGCGCCCCAGCCCGGCGGCTTCCACCGGCCGCTCGCCGCCCGCGACCGGGTGTGGAAGACGGAAACCGGCAAGGCCACCTTCATCACGCCGAAGAGCCTCGACGAGAACCCGGACGCCCCGGCCGACGCGCCCGACGTGATCCAGCTGATCACGGTGCGGTCCAACGACCAGTTCAACACTACCATCTACGGCTACCACGACCGCTTCCGCGGCATCAGCGGCACCCGCATGGTGATCCTGATCGGCGGCTTCGAGATGGCCCGCCTCGGCCTCGCCGACGGCGACATGGTCACGCTCGCCACCGCGGTGGACGACGGGGTGGAGCGCTCGGTCTCCGGCTTCCGGGTGGTGCGCTACGACGTGCCCATGGGCTGCGCCGCCGCCTACTACCCGGAGTGCAACCCGCTGATCCCGCTCTGGCACCACGCCGAGGAGAGCAAGGTGCCGGCCGCGAAATCCGTGCCGGTCCGCATCACCCGGATGGAAGCCGAGAAGGCCGCCTGACGGCCGGCGGCCCGCTCTCCGCCACGCGAGTGGCGCGGCGCCCCGCCACCCCTCCAGCCTCCTCACCCGTGACGCAGGAGAGGACGGCCGCCCCGTCACCTCACGGGTCCCGCCGTTCGGGCGAGGACGGCCGCCGCCCCGTCACTCCTCCAGCCCCGCCATCCGCCGCTCGGGCGAGGACGGCGGCGCCCCGTCACCCCTCCAGCCCCGCCGCGATCGCCTCCGCGATCGCCGGCGGCGGCTGGCGGGCGTCGACCTGGAGCCAGTCCATCGGCCCGGTCTCGTAGGCCGTCTGCCGCCGCGCCACGTCGGCGGTCGCGTCCGAGGCGTCGCCGACCCGTCCGCCCACGCGCGCCACGCGCGTCTCCACCGGCGCGTCCAGCCAGACGCCCCGGAAGGCCGCGCCGGCCGCCTGCGCCACCGCGGCGATCGCCGCCCGCTCCGGCCGGCGGGCGTGCACCGCGTCCACCACCACCGGCATGCCGGCGCCGAGCGCCCGCGCCGCCTGGTCGCGCAGCGCCGCGTAGACCGCGTCCGACGCCGCCTGGGTGTAGCTTTCCGCCGGCAGCGGCTCCGTCTCGCCGACGCCCGCCAGCTGCTTGCGGATCACGTCGCTGCGCAGGTGCACCGCCCCCGGCGCCCGTCCGACCAGCGGGGCGAGCGCCGCCGAGACGGTGGACTTGCCCGCCCCGGACAGCCCCCCGACGGCCACCAGCACCCGCGGCGCCGGCCGCAGCATCGCCTCCGCCACCTCGAAGTAGGCCCGCGCCTCCCGCGCCGCCGCCTCCCGGGCCGCCGGCGGCAGGCTCGGCAGCGCCGCCGCCGTCACCTTGGCGCGGATCGTCGCCCGGATGGCGAGGAAGAGCGGCAGCGCCTCGAGCCCGTCCAGATGGTCCGACCCGGTCGCCGCGAGATAGCGGTTCATCACCAGGTTGGCGTCCGCCGTCCGCCCCCGGTCGATCAGGTCCATCAGCAGGAAGGCGAGGTCGTAGAGCACGTCGCAGGTGGCGATGCCGTCGTCGAACTCGATGGCGTCGAACAGCGTCGGCCGCCCGTCGATCAGCACCACGTTGCGCAGATGCAGGTCGCCGTGGCAGCGCCGCGCGAAGCCGGCGGCGCCGCGCCTGTGGAGGAGCGGCCGCACCGCCTCTAGCATCGCCTCCATCCGGTCGGTCAGCGCGCCCGCCCGGTCCGGCGGAAACAGGTCCGCACATTCGGCGAAGGCCACCCGGTTGTGCCGGAGATAGCCGGCGAGCGCCTCCGTCGCCGCCACCCCGTCCCGGAGCGGCGCCCGCCGGTGCGCGTCCACGATCGCCGCCACCAGCGCCGTCAGCACGCCGGCCGTCAGCTCGCCGCGCTCGGCCACCTTGTCGAGCGTCATGCGCTCGTCGAACCGGCGCATGTGCACCAGCCAGTCCACCGGCTCGCCGTCGCCGCCGAGAGCGAGCCCGCCGCTCGCCAGCCGCGTCACCGGCACCGCCCCGAGATAGACGCCGGGCGCCCCGGGCCCGCTGATCGCCACTTCCCTGAAGCAGGCCTCGCGGCGCTTCTCCAGGGTGGAGAAGTCCATGAACGGAAACAGCACCGCCCGCTTCAGCTTGTAGGCGTCCCGGCCCGCCAGCACCACGACGGCCCCGTGGGTGTCGATCCGGGTCACCGGCCCATCCAGCCCGAAGGTGGCGGGGTCGGTCAGGAAGGCGATCACCTCGCCCTGGTCGGCCACCACATGGGCGCGCGCGGCGCCATTTCCGGTGGCGGGATCGGAAACGCGTGCCAGTGTCCCGGTCGTCATCGGATCGGCTCCTCGTGCCACGGGCGATCGCCCGGTCGGCGGCCATTCTAGCAATCGGTCGGCCCCCATCCTTGCGCTGAATCAGATGAGCCGCGCCGACGCCGCAAAAGCATGCATCATCTGATATGGATCATCGCGCCGCGGACCGGCCTCGCCTAAGTCTGCCGTGGAGGAGATCCGAAACGCCGGGAGTGCCGCGAATGGCCGCCGCCGACCTGTTCTTCTGGCCCGCGCGCCTCGCCGCCGAGGCCGGGCGCGTCGCCGCCGACATGATGGCCGACTTGGCCGGCCAGGGCCATGGGGCCGAGGAGCCTGCCTCCGCCTGGGCGACGCCCCACGCCGTCCGGCTCGCGCTGCCGTCCCTGCGCCTGCGCGATTATTCCGCCGAGCCGGCCGGACCGCCCACCCTCGTGGTCGCGCCTTATGCGCTCCACCACGCCACGCTCGCCGACTTCGCCCCCGGCCACAGCCTCATGCAGACGCTCCGGTCCGCCGGGCTGACGAACTTGTTCCTCGCCGAGTGGCGGAGCGCCACGCCGGCCATGCGCTTCCTCACCGTGGACAGCCTGCTCGCCGACCTCAACGTCGCGGTCGACGACATCGGCGGCCGGGTCCGCCTGATCGGCCTCTGCCAGGGCGGCTGGATGGCGCTCCTGTTCGCGGCCCGCTTCCCCGACAAGGTGGAGAGCGTGGTCGCCGCCGGGGCGCCGCTCGACACGGCCGCCGGGTCGTCCCTCCTCACCGTCAGCGCCCGCGCCACCCCGTCCGCCCTGTTCGAGACCATGGTGGAGGCGGGCGGCGGGCGGGTGCTGGGCGACGCCCTGACCCAGGCCTTCGTGCACGCGGCCGGCGCCACCCCCGCCGACGGCGCCCTGGGGCTCGACCCGGCCGACGCTTCGGCCGAGGCGGCGGCGCTCCGCCAGCGCTTCGACGCCTGGGTGAGGCGCACCGTGGACCTGCCCGGCCCCTTCTTCCTCCAGACCGTGACCTGGATGTTCAAGGAGAACCGGCTCGTCGCCGACAGCTTCCCGGCCCTTGGCCGGTCCGTCGGCCTCGGCCAGGTCCGCTGCCCGGTCCTCCTCCTCGCCGCCACCAGCGACGAACTCGTCTCGCCGCGGCAGGTGTTCGCCGCCGCCGGCGGCCTCGGCTCCCCGGCGAAGTCCGTCCGCACACTCCTGGCGGACGGGCCGCACCTCGGCCTCTTCATGGGGCTGCGCACGCTGGAGGACACCTGGCCGGAGATCGCCGGCTGGATCGCCGGGGCGGGGCTCCCGTCCCGTCACCGCTCCAGCACGTAGACGCCCGGCGCGTCGCCGAGCACGGGCAGGCCCTCCTCGGGCGCGCCCATGGCGGGCGGCGCGACCCGGCCGGGCGTCGAGTGCCCGTCGAGCCACGCCGTCCAGGCCTCCCACCAGGAGCCCTCCACCGGCCGCGTGCCGCCCACCCATTCGTCGGGGCTCACCAGCGGCGCGTCGGCCGGGTGATGGCGCAGGCGGTAGCGCCGGTTCGGGTGGCCCGGCTCGCTCACGATCCCGGCGTTGTGGCCGCCGCTCGTCAGCACGAAGGTCACCTCCGTGTCGGCGAGGTTGTGGATCTTGTAGACCGAGCGCCAGGGCGCCACATGGTCCCGCTCGGTGCCCACCGCGAAGATCGGCGCCCGGATGTTCTGGATGTTGACCGGATAGCCGTCCGCCTCGTAGCGGCCGCTGGCGAGGTCGTTGTCGAGGAACAGCTGCGACAGGTATTCCGCGTGCATGCGGTAGGGCAGGCGGGTCGCGTCCGCGTTCCAGGCCATCAGGTCGGTCATAGGCGTGCGCTCGCCCATCAGGTAGTCGTGCACCAGGCGAGACCAGATCAGGTCGCGCGACCTGAGGAGCTGGAAGGCGCCGGCCATCTGCCCGGCGTCCAGATAGCCTTTGTGCCACATCACGCTGTCGAGGAAGTGCACCTCGCTCGGGTCGATGAAGAGCGCCAGCTCGCCCGGTTCGGTGAAGTCGGTCTGGGCGGCGAGCAGGGTCACGCTCGCCAGCCGGTCGTCGCCCGCGCGGGCCATGGCGGCGGCCGCGATGGCCAGCAGCGTCCCGCCCAGACAATAGCCCGCCGCGTGCACCCTCCGCCCCGGCGCGATCACCCCGATGGCGTCGAGCGCCGCCGCGATGCCGAGCCGGCGGTAGGCCTCCATGCCCTGATCGCGATGCTCGGCCGTGACGTTCTTCCACGAGATGCAGAAAACCGTGTGGCCCGCCGCCACCAGGTTCCGGATCAGCGAGTTCGCGGGCGAAAGGTCGAGCACGTAGTATTTCATGATCCAGGCCGGCACGATCAGCACCGGCTCCGCCGCCACCGCGTCCGTCGCCGGCGCGTACTGGATCAGCTCCATCAGCGCGTTGCGGAGCACCACCTTGCCGGGCGTCACCGCCACGTCGCGGCCCACCTTGAAGGCCTCGGCCCCGACCGGAGGCTCCCGGCGGGCGACGCGGGACGCGTCCTCGAGCCAGTTTTCGAACCCCTCCAGAAGGTTCAGGCCGCCGGTGGCCATGGTCTCGGCCATCACCTCCGGGTTGGCGAACGGCAGGTTGGACGGCGACATCATGTCGAGGATCTGCCGCGCCGCGAAGGACACCACCTCCTCATGGTGGGGCGACACGCCCGGCACCTCGCGGGTGGCGTTGTGCCACCACTGCTGGGTCAGCAGGAAGCCCTGGGCGAGCAGCTGAAACGGGTGGCTCCGCCAGGCCTCGCCGGAAAAGCGCTCGTCGCCCGGCAGCGGTTCGATGCACGGCGGCGTCCGAGGGTCGATGCTCGACTGGACCGCATGGGCGGCGAACCGCATCGTCTTCGTCCAGGCCTTCAGCACCAGTTCGGCGCGCTTGCCCGGCGAGCCCGCCAGATGGCCCGCCCAGTCCACGGTGGCGAGGGTCAGCGCCATGGGCGAGAGCCCGCCGGTAAGCTGCGCCACCCCGGCCGCCAGCGTCCGGTCGATGGCGTCAAACCCGGCATAGCCGAGCGGCCCCCCGCCGGCCGGGGCCGGCGGAAGCGGCGACGACGCGGCGTTGGCGGCGGTCGACCTCCGGTCCAGCATGGGTCGTCTCCTCGGCTGCGCGGGCGGACCTCAGGAACGGAGAGCCGTCGCCCTCCCGCGCGCGCGGTGCGTCCGTCGGAACGTCGCGAGATAGATTTCGCGAGGACGGCGCCTTCCCGCGCGCGGCGCGTCCTCATCCGGGCAACCCTATGCCCGCCCCAGCCCGCACTCCTTGATGTGAGTCAGACTCCGCACCCGTCATGGCCCGCGAAGGCGGCCCACCCACGCTTTCCCCCTCCACCGCAAAAAGCATGGTTGCTCCGCCTTCCGCCCTCCACCGCAAAAAGCATGGTTGCTCCGCTTTCGCGGACCATGACGGGGTGGAGCGCGTGTCCCTGCGGTGTCCCGCACAACACTCGTGCGCTTCCGCATCCCCCTCCGCCAAGGGCATCACCCGGTGAACACCGGTGCTCCCACATTCCGCCAAGGGCATCACCCGGCGATCGGCGGTGCCGCCACCCTCCGCCAAGGGCATCACCCGGCGACCGGCGGTGCCGCCACCCTTTGTCCAGGGCGTCACCCCGGCGAAGGCCGGGGCCCAACCGCCGGTGCCATCACCCGCGACCGCGCATATACTCCCGCCGACGGTTGGATCCCGGCCTTCGCCGGGATGACGGTGATGACTTCAAGCCGCGAGAAGTCCGCAAACTGCGCCACAGGAGACCTCACCCCTCGCCCTCGGCAACCCACCCCCCGCCCTCGGCAACCCACCCCCCGCCCTCGGCAACCCACCCCCGCGCCCCGAGCAGCCCACCCCCGCCCCGAGCCGGCCATGCGCCCGCGGTTCGGGTCGCGTCGTCCCGCCCTGGCAATCCCCCGCCCGCACCATAAGTGAACACCATCTCGACTCCCGCACGAGAGGGCACAGCATGGCCGATACGATCGCCGTCGCGGACGCGGTTCGCACGCCCCGGCCGGTGCCGCCCGCGCCGGAGCCGGGGACGCGGGAGCTCGGCTATGCCGAACTCCTCCTGCGGCTGCGCTCCAACCCGCTCACCATCTGGCGGCGGATCCATTTCGAGCGGCCGATCGTCTCCGGCAAGAGCCTGCTCGGCCACGCGGTCGTGATCTCCGACCCGGCGGCCATCCGACACGTCATGGTGGAGAACGCCGCCAACTACCGCAAGGACGACCTCCAGCGGTCCGTGCTCGCGCCCGGTCTCGGGGACGGGCTGCTCACCGCCGAGGGCGACGTGTGGAAGCGCACCCGCCGCACCGTCGCGCCCCTCTTCACGCCCCGCGCCGTGGCGGCGCTCGCCCGGCGCATGGAGGCGCCGGCGGTCGCGACCGCCGAGCGGATGGCCCGCCGCCGTGCCGGCCGGGTGGTAGACGTCACCCAAGACATGACGCGCGTGACCTACGACATTCTCGCCGAGACGCTCTTCTCCGACACCATCGCGGGCGGCGCTTCGGCCTTCTCCAAGGCGCTCACCGCCTATTTCGAGACGCAAGGCCGGATCGACCCGCTCGACGTCCTGCGCGCGCCCGCCTTCGTGCCGCGGATCGGCCGGATCCTGGCGCGGCCCGCCATCGACTTCTTCGAGGGCGAGGTGATCCGCATCATCAAGGCCCGCCGGGAGGAGATCGCCCGGGGCGACACGCCGGACGAGGCGGATCTCCTGACCGCGCTCCTGAAGGCCTCCGACCCGGAGACCGGGGTCGGCCTCACGGAGCGGGAGGTGGGCGCCAACATCGTCACCTTCATCGGCGCCGGCCACGAGACCACCGCGAACGTGCTGACCTGGTCGCTCTACCTTCTAAGCCAGGCGCCGGACGTGCGCGCGGCCGTGGAGGCGGAGGCCGACGCCACCGCAGGCCGGCGGGTGGACGCGGCGCTGTCCGGCGACGATCTCGCCATGACCCGCGCGGTGGTGGAAGAGGCGATGCGACTCTACCCGCCGGTCGCCTCCCTGTCCCGGGCCGCCATCGAGGACGATGCGGTCGCCGGGGTGCCGATCCCGAAGGGCGCCACGGTGGTGATCGCCCCCTACGTGCTCCATCGCCACCGGCTGCTCTGGGACGACCCCGGTCGCTTCCTGCCGGAACGCTTCCTCGGCTCCGCGCGGGAGGCCGTCGACCGGTTCGCCTTCCTGCCGTTCGGCGCCGGGCCGCGCGTCTGCATCGGCGCCCAGTTCGCCATGGTGGAGGCGGTGCTGGTGCTCTCCACCCTGGTCGGCGCGCTCCGCTTCACCTACGCCGGCGACGGGCCGCCGACGCCGGTCCAGCGGATCACGCTCCGCCCGCGCGACGGCATGCCGATGCGGGTGGCCCCGCGCGGCTGACGGCAGGTTGGATCGTTGCCAGATCCATGATGGGTCCGCGGGCGTATGCGGTGAGCACACGTAGCCCGGACGCCGTTGCCCGCCATGCCCAAGATGCGCCGCAAGGCCGATCTCCCCGTCAAGACCTGCGCCGCCTGCGGGCGCCCGTTCGCCTGGCGCAAGAAGTGGGAGCGGGTCTGGGACGAGGTTCGCACCTGCTCGGACCGGTGCCGGGGGGACCTCAAGCGGTCCGCCCGCGCGGCGTCCGCCGGGGCGGCGGGCGAGGGGGCGCGCCGGCCATGACGACGCTCCGCTTCATCCTCGGCGACCAGCTGACCCGGGAGATCTCCAGCCTCTCCGACCTCGACCCCGCGACCGACGTGGTGCTGATGGCCGAAGTCGCCGACGAGACCACCTATGTCGGCCACCACAAGCAGAAGATCGCCTTCGTGCTCAGCGCCATGAGGCACTTCGCGAATCGGCTGCGGGAGGAGGGGATCCGGGTCGACTACGTCCGCCTCGACACGCCCGACAACGCCGGGTCGTTTTCCGCGGAGATCGCCCGGGCTGTTTCTCGACATCGTCCGACACGAATCGTCGTCACCGAGCCGGGCGAGTGGCGGGTGCTGGAGGCGATGCGCGGGTGGGAGGATCTCGTCGGCGTGCCGGTGGAGATCCGCGACGACGACCGGTTCTTCGCGTCCCGGGCCCGGTTCCGCCGCTGGGCCGGCCATCGCGGAACCTACCGGATGGAGTTCTTCTACCGCGAGATGCGGCGGGAAACCGGGCTTCTGATGGACGGCGACGAGCCCGCCGGCGGCCAGTGGAACTATGACCACGACAACCGCAAGAGCCTGCCCGCCGGCCTCGGGATACCCGCCCGGGAGCGCTTCCCGCCGGATCCGGTCACCGCCGAGGTGCTCGACCTCGTCCGCCGCCGCTTCCCCCACCATTTCGGCGACCTGGAGCCCTTCGGGTGGGCGGTGACCCGCGACAACGCCTTGAAAGCGCTCGATCATTTCGTCCGGCACTGCCTCGCCCGGTTCGGCGCCTACCAGGACGCCATGGCGGAGGGCGAGCCCTTCCTGTTCCACTCGCTCCTCTCCCCCTACCTCAACGTCGGCCTCCTCACCCCCCGCGAGGTGTGCGCCGCCGCCGAGGCCGCCTGGCGGGAGGGCCGGGCGCCGCTGAATGCCGTGGAAGGCTTCATCCGCCAGATCCTCGGCTGGCGCGAATACGTGCGCGGCATCTACTGGTTGCGTATGCCCGACTATGCGGACAGCAACATCCTCTCCGCCCACCGGCCGCTGCCCTGGTTCTACTGGAGCGGCGAGACGGAGATGAACTGCCTTAGCCAGGTGATCGGCGACATCCGCCGCACCGGCTACGGCCACCACATCCAACGCCTTATGGTGACAGGGAATTTCGCTCTTCTCGCCGGCATCGAGCCGGCCGAGATCGAGGCCTGGTATCTCGCCGTCTACGTGGACGCCTACGAATGGGTGGAACTGCCGAACGTGCACGGCATGGTGTTGTTCGCCGACGGCGGCCTTCTCGCCTCCAAGCCATACGCGGCCTCCGGAGCCTATATCGACCGCATGTCGGACTATTGCGCCGGCTGCGCCTACCGGCCGGACGTGAAGACCGGGGAGGGGGCCTGCCCGTTCAACTATCTCTACTGGAACTTCCTGATCGAGAACGAGCGAATACTGTCCCGCAACCCCCGCATGGCCATGCCCTATCGCACGCTCGCACGCTTTTCCGCCGAGCGGCGGGCGGAGATCCGGCGGGACGCGGAGACCTTCCTGGACGGCCTGGAGGTCGGCGACCGGGTGGCGACGTGACGGTCAGTAGCCGAACACGGCCCGCAAAGGCGCCGTCGTCTCCAGGATGGCCGACCGGACGTCCGACGCGAGCTCCGACCGGCCCTTGCCGACGGAGTCCGTCGTGACCGGGTTCAGGACGTTGTTGAGGTGCCGGAAGGCGTCCACGTCGGCGAGCATGTCGGCAGCGGGCGCGGGCGCGCCGAGGGGCAGCCCGAGGAAGCGGACCGCCTCGCCGACGACGCCGGCCGGATCGGCCACCAGATCCTCGTAGCGGAACAGGGCGCACCGGCCGGGAGCCGAGCGGACGAAGTCCAGGATGGCGGAATTGGTGCGCATCCACCGCTCCATGCCCTCCAGGAACCGGCCCTCCCGCCCGTCCATGCGGCCGTAGGACAGGGCGACGTCGAGCGGATCGCGGACCAGGAAGATGAACTGGGCGTCCGGATAGAGCTGTCCGATCGCCGGCAGGTGGTCCGCGTTGAGCGGGGTCTTGTCACCCCAGCGCACATAGGTGCTCCGGCCGACCGCGGCGGCATACTCGCGCGCGAACAGGTGCCAGACCATCTCCGGTCGGCGCTCCTCCGGGCGCGCCTCGGCGAAGGCGCGCCGGACGGCCGCGGCGTCGAGGCGATAGGTCGCCCAGTGGCGCTGGTCCCGGGTCAACAGCGACAGGATGTGGGAGGAGGCGAGCGACCAGTCGCCGCCGGCGGTGCCGAAACAGGTCCGGGTGATGGAGAGGACGTAGTTCTCCGGCGGGATCACCGTGTCGGTCCGCTCCAGGATCAGGCGGCGCACGAGCGTCGTGCCGCAGCGGCCCGACCCCGTGATGAAGAAGGGCGGCGCCGTCACCAGGGTGGCCGGACGGGTGGCGAGGGCGGCTTCGATCATCGGGGCCTCAAGACATCATCGTCAGGTCGCCGAATGAAGGCCGACCGGGGCGCTGCCGGTGATTCGAGCAGCCGGACGCCCCGAGTTTTTACATTCAAGGATAATGACCTGTTAACGCCGCCGGCCCGTCCGGCCGGCGGCGAACGCGGTCACGCGCTGTCCTCGGACTGCCCCATGGAAGCCCGCGCTCGGACATGGTCGTCGGACGTGCGCGGCTTCGGCCGGTCCGGACCGGCGTAGGGATCGAGCGCGCGGCGGGTGACGGCCGTCACCCGGCAGGTGTCGCACATGCGCACCAGGTCCGCCCGGCCGCCGTCGCCGGAGAACATCCAATGCGCCCCGGCGAGCTTGGCGGCCACGCGCTCGATGGTGGAGCGGGTGCCGAACGGCTTGCCGCAGCTGATGCAGCAGAACGGCTCCTCCTCCTTGATCACCTGACGCTGGGCGCCCGGCCGCACGAAGGCGAGCCTCGGCTCCAGGGTGATCACCCGCTCCGGGCAGGTGGAGGCGCACAGCCCGCACTGGACGCAGAGGCTCTCGTCGAAGGTGAGCATCGGCCGGTCCGGATTGTCGCCGAGCGCCGCGGTCGGGCAGGCGGACGTGCAGGCGAGGCAGAGGGTGCAGCCGTCCGTGTCGACGACCACCCGGCCGAACGGGGCGCCGGCGGGAAGCGCCACGGCGTCCACCGGCGTCGGCGCCACCGCGTGGAGCTGGGCGAGGGCAAGGTCGAACACGGCCCGCTTCGGGCCGGTCGGCAGGAAAGTCGCGGGCCGAAGGGCTCCGGCCGTCCCGCCCACGGTCGCGAGCGCCGCAAAGAGCGCGTCCGGGTCGTCGGTCTCGATGAGGCCGACGAGGCCGTCGCCGTAACCGAGCGCGGAGAGAACGGGCTCCATCAGCGTCATGGCGCCGGCGAGCGCGCCGAGATCGTGCCGCGGGCGGGCGCGCCCGAGGAAGCGCACCGCGGAGGCGCCGTAGGCGAATAGGGCGGCGATCTGCTCCGGGCCCACCCGGGTGATCTCATTGACGGCGACCGGCAGCACGCGGGCGGGCAGCCCGTCGCCGAACCGGGCGAGCGCCTCGATGAGGTCCGCGCCGTGGCCGTCGTCGTGGAAGAGCACCACCGGCGACTCGCCTCCGGCCGCCCGGTAGCCGAGCATGAGGGCGCGCAGGCGTCGCATCAGGCCATCGGCGGCCGGAAGGGCGTAGGAGGCGGCGCCGGTGGGGCAGACGGACGCGCAGGAGCCGCAGCCGGCGCACACGAACGGGTCGATCACCACGTGGTCGGCGGCCGGACTGATCGCGCCGGTGGGGCAGACGTCGAGGCACCGGCGGCAACCGGACTTGCGCGAGCGCGAATGCGCGCAGAGGCTTTCGGAGAAGTCGATGAAGCGCGGCTTGTCGAAGGTGCCGACCAGGTCGGTGGCGGCGAGCAGGGCCTCGGCGACCGCGGCCCGGTCGCGCGGATCGGCGCGCACGTAGCCGGGCCGAAGGTCGGCGGCGGTGACGAAGGCGGGGCCGCCGGTGAGATCCACCAGGATGTCCGCCGGCACGACCACGCCGTCCTGGCGCGCGCCGGTCCGGATCGCCTGGCGCGACGAGGGCGCGGCCGGCGCGTGGCCGTCCACGGTCACCTGGAAGGCGCCGAGGTGGCCGCGCACGGCGCGGGCCCTGCCTTCGACGAGCGCGAACCGGTCCCGCCGGGACGGCAGGATGGCGCCGACGTCCGGCACCAGGAGGGTCACCTCCAGCCGGTCCTGGAGCGCGCGGGCCGCGTCGGCCGCACCCTGGCCGGCGCCGACCACGAGGGCGCGGCCCTCGCTCTCGAACGTCACGGTCGGAACGGCCGCGGTCTCCTGAAGCGCCGCCGCCACGAGGGCGGCTGTCTTCGGCCCGGCCCTGTCGCCCTCGGCGGACCAGCCGGCGGTCTCGCGCACGTTCACGAACCGCAGGTCGCCGGGCCGGCCGTCGGAGGCTGCGACCGCCTCGAACAGGGACGACATGGCCGTGCAGGCGACGACGGTGGCGCCGTCGCCGCCGGTCGCGCGGAAGGCCTCCAGGTCGGCGCCGCAGGCGTGGCGCACCGTCCTCACCTCCGCGCCCGGAACCGCCGCCCGAACGGCCGACGGGTGAAGGCGCATGGTGTCTTCGCAGGAGCAGAGAAGAACCGTCGTCGGGGTTTCGGTCATGATCGTCCTGGCTGGGCCGCGGGCCTTGCGTTGGCCGAGATACATAGCTACGTGTTTATATATAGGGCGGGGGGAAAGTCTTGGGCGAAAAAGCGTTCTGCCGCGCGCAGGTCGCTTCCGCGAGGATGGACGCACGTGCTCGACCGCTCGTCGCCGGAGGATCGGCTGGTTCTGCCACCCGTCTTCACGCCCGTGCCGGCGGACGAGGGCAAGTCCGCCTTCCGCCATGCCCTCGGCCAGGCCGAGACGCTCGGGGCCGGGGCCTTCGTCCATGCTCTCCGACCGGACCGCCTGGACGTGGCGGTGGTGTTCGAACCGGAGGAGCCATGGTCGGGCGCCCGCCGCATCCTTCTCCTCGGCCTCGACGCCCTCGCCGACGCGCTCGTGGCGGCCGCGCCGCCCGCGATGGCGGTCACGCTCCGCTGGCCGGACACGGTGCTGATCCATGGCGCGACCGCCGGCGGCGTGCGGCTGGCGCCGTCCGCGCCGGTCACGGGGCGCGACGTGCCGGCGGCCGTGGTGCTGGGGCTGACCGTGCGGCTGGCGGCCGGACCCGGGCGGGAGCCCGGCGAGTGGGTCCGCGGGACGGCGCTCGCCGAGGAGGGGCTCGACGACCTCGATCCCGCCGCCTTCTGCGATCTCCTCGCCGCCCACATCCTGTCCCGGACCGACCTCTGGCTCGCCGAAGGCTTCGAGCGCATCGGGGCCGGACTGATCGGGCGCCTCGATCCATCCCCGGCCTCCGGCGCGCGGATCGGTCCGGACGGCGACCTCGTCGGGCCTGACGGGCGGATCCTCTCGGCCTTTCCGCCGGCGCCCCACCGGCCGGCGTGGCTCGACCCGGTGACGGAGGCTCCATGGCTTTGAAGCTGCTCAAGGTGGAACGTCTGGACACCTCCGACGACTTCGTGTTCGAACGGCCCGCCGCCAAGGGCGAGATCGCCGTGTCCGGAGCCTTCCACTTCTGGGGCGACGACCCGGGCACGCTCGCCGGCAAGCGCCGGCAGGCGTTCCGCACCGGCTTCCTCGGGCTCACGTCCTTCGGCCGGGCGACCCTCGCCGTCGCGTCCGGCGTGACGGACGCGGAGCGGGCGGCGGCGGTGGAGCGGCTGGCCATCCATCTGGTGGACCGGTGCGGCGCGCCGGACCTGCCGACGGCCCGCCGCGCCGCCGAGGAGGAGATCGCCTTCTCCGAAAACCTCGCGGACCTGCCCGAGGGCACCGTCGTGGCGCTCGCCCGCACGGTTGAGGACGGCGCGATCGCCGAGCGCTTCCGCACGCTGCACCGGGCCGAACCGAAGCAGGATTTCTCCCGCGGCCTGTTCAACGCCATCGTGGCGGTGCCGGACGACGAGACGGAGGACGACGTGGACCTCGCGGCGCTCGCGCGGACGCCGAACGGACCGCGCGGGCGGAGCGACCCATGAGGCGGAGCGACCCATGAGCGGCGATTTCTGGGTCTCGTCGGGCCATCACCTGCTGGAGCGGTCCGCCGGCGGCGGCCTGATGGTGACCGACGACTTCCTGAAGCTCTATCTGGCGAGGCCCGAGGTCGTGCCGCCGGAGGACGCCTGCGCGGCGGAGCGGACGCTGCACGCCCGCCTGATGGCGGAGCCGCGCCTCGCGGTGGACCCCGACTGGGTGGAGGCGATCGCCGATCCGGACGCCCGGGAGAACTGGCGCCATCTGCTGGCCTTCCGGGCGCGGCTCCTCGCCCATCCGACCCTGGAGGCAGTCTATCTCGATCTGGTGCGCGGCGCCGCGGCCGGCGCGACGCCGCCCATCTTCCTGCAGCAGCTCGTCCACGTGATCCTGCGCAACGCGCTCGACCGGGAACACGACCCGTTCGTGATCCGGGCGGCGGAGCTGTTCTTCCGGCCCCAGCGGATGACCATCCACGAGGGCCGGCTGCTCCTGGCCGACGAGGAGCGGGTGGGCGATCCGCGCCCGGCCGCCCACGGCTCGCCCCTGACGGCCCTGTTCGAGGACGCGAGCGCCCGGTCGCTCGACGTGCTCGGTCCCGAAACCGTGGACGGCTACAAGGCCCGGTCCGACGCCTTCGACACGGTGATCGACTTCCGCCTCGGCGGCGAGGCCCGCGCCGGCTTCGCCCGCGTCATGGAGATCTGGATCGGGCACATGCTGGCGCTGCCGGTGCGCATCGAGCCCGTGCCCCGCATCGAGGGAACGCTCGCCTGGTACGTCGGCCTCGACGCCGAGGCGACGCTGATCGGCGACGCCGCCTGGTCGGGCCGCCCGCTCGGGGAGGCGGAAGCGGGCCGGGTGGTCGCGCTGTTCCGGATGGACATTCTCGACCGGGAGCGCGTGGAGGACCGGGTGGCCGGCGAGCCGGTGGTGCTCATCCTGGCGGCGGGGGCGGACCGGGTGGTTCGCGTCAAGCCGCAGAACCTCATAGCCGGGCTGCCGCTGAAGGACCGGCCCTCGTCCTGAGCGAGGGCCGAAACCGCGAGGCCGCGCCGATCGTTACCGCACAACCAGAGCCAGGAGACCCGTCATGAAAGCCTTCGCCGCCGCCGTCGTCGTCTTCGTCGGGCTGGTCGCCGTGACCGGCATCTTCGCCCAACGCGAGCTGGGGCTGACCTCGGACGAGGCCTATTCCACCGTCGGCGCCCGGGTGGGCGAGGACGGCACGCCCACGCACCGGGGCTGGTGATCGTCGGGGCCGGGACGAAGAGAGGCGGGCTGGAGCCCGCCTCTTGTCTGTCGCTCCGTGTCGCCGCCGGCCTCACTCGGCCGGGCTGACCTCGCCGGGTGGGGTGCGCGGCGGCTGGTAGACCCGCGGCGGGCGCTTGGTCTCGTACCAGCCGCGGTGATGCTCCTTCGCCCAGTTCTCGTCCACCTCGCCGCGCCCCATGGCGTCGAACGCGCCCTCCATGCCGAGGGTGCCGATGTAGATGTGGGCGATGATGATGGCGGTGAGGAGCACGGCCAGAAGCCCGTGCACCACGTGGAAGATCTGCATGCCGCCGACGCCCGTGACGGCGAACGGCGCCAACATCAGGTAGCCGGTGACGGACATCGCCAGGCCGCCGAGCACCACGGCCCAGAAGATGCCCTTCTGGCCGGCGTTGAAGCGCTCCGTCTCCGGATGGTAGCTGGCGCCCTTGAGAACGCCGCCGGCGTGCCGGAGCCAGTCCCAGTCGGCCCGGCTCGGGATATTGTCCTTGATCCAGACCACCAGCATGAAGAGGATCGCGAAAACGAAGGGCGTGCCGGAGAAGTTGTGCACGTACTTCGCGACTTCCGAGGTGGCCGTGAAGGCGTCGTGGCCGATCAGCGGGATGAGCGCGTAGCGGCCGAACGTGACGATCAGGCCGGTGATCGCGAGGCTGATGAAGCTGAGCGCCGCCGTCCAGTGCGCCAGCCGTTCCCAGAAGCTGAAGCGCGGGATCCAGGTGCCGGAGCGGCCGGCGGAGATGCGGATGCGGCCGCGGTAGAGGAAGAAGGCCGCGAGGCCGAGGACCGTCACGCCGATGACGCCGATCGCCGTCCAGAACAGCCCCTCCATGCGGAAGGCGCGCCAGGTGCGGCCTTCCGGCTGGACGAGGGTGGCGAGCTTCTGGTCGGGGATGGAGACGCGCCCGACCACCTGGTCGTCATGGGGGACGTAGAGCTCCACCTGGTCGGGCGAGGTGAGGTTCGGGTCCGGCGTGCGGCTCTTCAGCGTCAGCCCGCCGGGCTCGGTCTCCACCGGGCCGGCTTCCGGCGACCCGTCGCCCACCTGCGCCCGCGCGTCGGGGGCGCCGAGCCCCACCGCGACGCTCATCAGGACGGCGACGAAGGCCGCGATGGGAAAACCCGCCCACCGGGGGCGCCTCGTGGTTGGCGTCATCGCGCGTCTCCTCCTCGTCAGATGGGCGTCAGGTGGTGCCGATCGCGCGGCCGGGCTCGAAGGTGTCGCGCTGGTCCGTCCGGTAGGCGACCGACCAGCCCCAGGCGCCCGAGCCGTAGCCCCGGCGCACCACGCGCTCCTTGTAGATCTCGGCGAGCACGTCGCCGTCGCCGGCCATCAGCGAACGGGTGGAGCACATCTCCGCGCAGAGCGGCAGCTTGCCCTCGGCGATGCGGTTGGTGCCGTACTTCTGGTACTCCACCTCGCTGTTGTCCTCCTCCGGACCGCCGGCGCAGTAGGTGCACTTGTCCATCTTGCCGCGGCCGCCGAAGTTGGACGCCTGCGGGTATTGCGGGGCGCCGAACGGGCAGGCGTAGAAGCAGTAGCCGCAGCCGATGCACAGGTCCTTGGAGTGGAGCACGATGCCGTCGTCGGTCTGGTAGAAGCAGTCGACCGGGCAGACGGCCGCGCAGGGCGGCTCGGTGCAGTGCATGCAGGCCATGGAGACGGACCGCTCGCCGGGCTGCCCGTCCTCCAGGGTGATCACCCGGCGGCGGTTCATGCCCCAGGGCACCTCGTGCTCGTTCTTGCACGCGGTCACGCAGGCGTTGCACTCGATGCAGCGCTCGCTGTCGCAGAGGAACTTCATTCTGGCCATGGACGTGTGTTCCTCCCTCAGGCCCGCTCGACGCGGCAGAGCGTGACCTTGGTTTCCTGCATGAACGTCACCGGGTCGTAGCCGTAGGTCGTGATGCCGTTCGCCGGTTCTCCGAGCACGTGCGGGTCGGTGCCCGCCGGATAGGCGGACCGCAGGTCCTCGCCCTGCCAGAAGCCGGAGAAGTGGAACGGCATGAAGATCACGCCGCGGCCGACGCGCTCGGTCACGAGCGCCTTCACCTTGGCGCGGCCCTCCTCGGGTCCGCTCACCCAGACCCAGTCGCCGTCGGCGACGCCAAGTTCGTCCGCGTCGCGGTTGTTGAGCTCCACGAACATGGTCTGCTGCAGTTCCGCCAGCCACCGGTTCGACCGGGTCTCCTCGCCGCCGCCCTCGTATTCCACGAGCCGGCCGGAGGTGTAGACGAACGGGAACTTGGTCCGCACGTCCGCCTGGACGGCGGCCTCCTGGACGCCGCGGTTGAGGTGCGGCAGGCGGAAGTCGCGCCGGTTCTCGATCGCCGGGTACTTGGACACCAGATCGGGCCGGGAGGTGTAGATCGGCTCGCGGTGGATCGGCACCGGGTCCGGCAGGTTCCAGGCCACGGCGCGGGCCTTGGCGTTGCCGTAGGGCAGGCAGCCGTGCTTGATGGCGACGCGCATGATGCCGAGCGACAGGTCGGTGTCCCACGACACCTTGTCGATGTCGGGCCCGCCGATCTGCTGGATGACGGCGAGTTCGCCCGGCGTCAGGTCCCGGTCCCAGCCGAGCTTCTTCAGGACCGCCATGGTGAATTCCGGATAGCCGTCCTCGATCTCCGAGCCGCGGGAGAAGCTGCCCTCGGCGAGCAGCGTCTGGCCGTCGCGCTCCACGCCGAAGCGGGCCCGGAACGTGCCGCCGCCCTCCATCACGTGCTTCGACGTGTCGTAGAGCACCGGGCTGCCCGGGTGCCGCCACTCCGGATAGCCCCAGCAGGGCCACGGCAGGCCGTAGTATTCGCCCTTCAGCGGGCCGGAGGTGGCCTGCATGGTGATGCGGTCGAAGGTGTGCTGGTACACCATGTGGAGCTTCAGCCGCTCCGGCGACGAGCCGGTGTAGCCGGTGGAGAGGGCGCCGCGGTTGATCTCGCGGGTGATGTCCTCGGGCAGCGGGCGCTCGCCTTCCACCTTGATGTGCTTGAACAGATCCTCCGCGAAGCCGAGCTTCACGGCGAGCTTGTAGAGGATCGTGTAGTCGTCCTTCGACTCGAAGATCGGCTCGACGAACTTCTGGCTCCACTGGATCGACCGGTTGGAGCAGACGCGGCTGCCATCGGTCTCGAACTGGGTGCAGCTCGGCAGGATGTAGGTGCCGTTCCGGCGCTGGCGCACCGCCGCGAAGGTGGTCGGGTGCGGGTCGATGACCACCAGCGTGTCGAGCTTCTCCATGCCCTTCAGCATGTCGGGCATGCGGGTGACCGTGTTGCCGCCATGGCCGAGCACCACCATGCCGCGGATCTGGTTCGGCTGATCGAGCTCGTCGTCCTCCGCCAGCACGCCGTCGAACCAGCGCGTGGTCGGAATGCCCTTCAGCTCCATGAGCTTCTTCTTCTCCTCGCGCGGCATGTCCGCGAGGCCGAAGCGGTCCATCATGGCGTCGTAGGACACGTCCCAGACGCGGCTCCAATGCTTCCAGGCGCCTTCGGTGAGGCCGTAGTAGGACGGCAGGGACGTGACGTCGAGGCCCATGTCGGTCGCGCCTTGCACGTTGCAGTGGCCGCGGTAGATGTTGGCCCCGCCGCCCTGGACGCCGATGTTGCCGAGCGCGAGCTGCAGGATGGAGAAGGCCCGCACGTTGGCGGTGCCGACGGTCTTCTGGGTCGCGCCCATGCACCAGATGAGCGTGGACGGCCGGTTCTTGGCCATCTGCTCCGCCACGAGGCGAAGCTGTTCAGCCGGCGCGCCGGAGACCTCCTCGACCACGTCCGGCGTCCACTTGGCCACCTCGGCGCGGACCTCGTCCATGCCGAAGACGCGCTGGGCGATGTACTGCTTGTCCTCCCAGCCGTTCTCAAAGATGTGCCACAGGATGCCCCAGACCACCGGAATGTCGGTGCCGGGGCGGATGCGCACATATTCCGTCGCGTGGGCGGCGGTGCGGGTGAAGCGCGGGTCGATGACGATGAAGGGCGCCCGGTTGCGCTCCTTGCCGCGCAACATGTGCTGCATGGCGACGGGATGCGCCTCGGCTGGGTTGCCGCCGATGATGACCAGGCACTTGGAGTTCTGGATGTCGTTGTAGCTGTTCGTCATCGCGCCGTAGCCCCAGGTGTTGGCGACGCCGGCGACGGTGGTGGAGTGACAGATGCGGGCCTGGTGATCGACGTTGTTGGTGCCCCAGAAGGCCGCGAACTTGCGGAGGAGATAGGCGGTCTCGTTGGAGAACTTGGCCGAGCCGAGCCAGAACACGCTGTCCGGCCCGAGTTCGCTGCGGATCCGGAGCAGCCGGTCGCCGACCTCCTCGATGGCCTGGTCCCAGGAGATGCGCTGCCACTCGCCGTCGACGAGCTTCAGCGGATACTTCACCCGCCGCTCGCCCTTGGTGAGTTCGCGCACCGACGCGCCCTTGGCGCAGTGGGTGCCCTGGCTGATGGGGCTGTCCCAGCCCGGCTCCTGCTGCACCCAGACCCCGTTCTGGATCTCGCCCACCACGGTGCAGCCGACCGAGCAGTGGGTGCAGATGCCCTTTTTCAGCTGCTTCTCCTCGGTGGCCACGAGGGCATCGGCCTTCGCCTCCGTGACCATCGCGCCGGGCAGCGCGCCGAGGGCGGCGAGGCTGGCGCCCGCGAGACCGACGCCTTCCAGGAAGGCGCGCCGGGAGACTTCGCCGGAGGCGGCGGGAGCCGGAACGGGCACAGGGGCCGCGGCGCGGGCGGGCTTGCGCTTGGTGAGCATGGCCTCTCCCCTCAGATCCGGTTCAAGTCGTAGAAGCGCTTGACGTGCGGCGTCTCCGAATAGCGGGTCTTCACCTGCTCCTCCGGCGCCTCGCGGGCTTCGGCCAGCACCACGCCGCCGGCCGCCGCAGCGGCGCCGGCGAGGCCGGCGCCGGTCAGGAACGCCCGGCGGCCGGGGTCCTTCAGATCGTCCGGGGTGTCCCGGCGGGGCGTCTCGTCCTGGCTCATGGCTCGGTCCTTGACTTCGAGGGCGGGGAGGGCCGTCCGGCCCTTGAGGGCGATCCCGTCAGAGCAGCGCGAACGCTTCGGCCTCGATCTCCAGGAGGAGCGAGCCGAGCGCGCCGACGGCGGCGTAGAAGGGCGATCCGCTGACCGCCGAGAGATCCGTGAAGAAGCGGGGCGCCCAGGGGGCGAGGTGGGTGTCGAAGAAGCGGAGCTGTTCCAGCTCGTCGGCCCTGGTGCCGAAACGACCGTCGATCAGCACCGCCATGGTCTCCAGGAGGGCGGCGATGTGGTCCTCCGGCTCGGGAACCGACCGGACCCGGGCAAGGCCGAGGCGCTTCAGGTCGGCCCGGACCGCGATCAGCGGGCGGTCCTGCAGGAAGCCGGTCCGGTAGTAGGACGCATAGGGAACGAGCTCGCCCCGGCTGAGGCCGATGAAGAGCCGGTCGAACTGTCGGCGCACCTGGTCCGCGTCGGCCTCCGCGGCGGTCCGGCCGACGGCCCCGATGGCCGCGCCGAGATCCCCGTCGCCGCCGTTGAGGCGTCCGATCCTGGAAAGAAGATCCTTGTTGGGCGGCTGTGCGAGCACGGCGGCGAGCAGCATGTAGACGCGCGCCCGGTTGGCGTCGGCTTCCGTCAGCGCCACGACCCCCTCGCTCATGCTTCGCCTCCCAACTCCCTCCGGCCGCGACGCGCCGCCGCAACCGTCCTCAGACGCCCAACGCGCGACAGCGGTTTTTGTTTCGAAAAGGGAAACAACACGGCATCTCACGTGTTGTCCGAACTCTGCCTTGCACTCACGGGGGCTCCATGCGCCGTCGCCCGACCTCCTTCGCCCGTGCCGCCATCGCGACCGCCGTCCTGATGCTGGCCGCCACCGCCGCGTCCGTCGCGCCGGCCCAGCAGGGCGTCCTGCCGCCGCCTCCGGCCCAGGAAGGCGCGCCGCCGCCGGGGCAGGAGGGCATGCCGCCGCCGCCCGCCCAGGTGACGCCGATGCCGCAGGAGGTGGCGCCCGGCGGCGCCCCGGCTTCGCCGCCCGGAGAGCCCGGCGCGGCCGAAGGGGCCGGCATCACCGGCGGTGACGTCCAGGCCGACGCCCCGAACCAGCCCGCGCCGCAGGGCACCCGCGCGCCGCGCGCGGAGACCAGCGCCAACACCGGCGGCGAACTCTATCCGCTGCTGGCCCGGGTCCGCGCCGCCCCGCCGGCGATCGACGGCCGGCCGCAGCCGCGCCCGAACCCGCTGGCGAGCGAGCCCGCCAAGGAGATGGAGCCGGACCCGCGAGGCAACCCGGACCACCTGTTCCCGGAGAACTACGTGGAATGATCCGCCCGAGGGCATGATGCTGGAGCGCTTCCCGGTCCACGTGATCGTCGAACGGCGGCCCGCGGTGAGCCGCTGGATCGACCACGTCTGGCGCGTCGTGGCCGTGGTGCCGGGCCGGGTGGAGGCGCCCGCGTGGCACGTTCTCGCCGAGGCCGACGGCGTGACGCGCTATCTGGCCGGCTCCACCGACCTGATGGTCCACCCGGCCGAGACGGCCGCCCTCAAGGACAATCTGGAAGCGCCGACGCCGAGCGTCTACGTGGTGCTGAGGCCCGACGACGGGCCGATCGGCTGGCGGCTGCTGCTCGCCACCGTCGACCCGGCCGAGGCGCATTCCCACAGCGACAGCGGCAGCGACCTGGTGGAGGCCCTGCCGATGGCGGAGCCGATCCGCGTCTGGATCGCGCGCTTCGTGGCGACCCATCACGTGGAGCGGACGGTCTACAAGCGCCAGCGGGACCGGTCCGAGAAGGACGGTCCGCGACGCCGCCCGGTGGACGGCTGGACCGGCAAGGACGACGAATGAGCGACGGCTTTCTCGCACGCTGGTCCCTGCGCAAGCAGGCGAGCCGGACGACCGCCGGACCCGCGGCCGCGGCGCCCGCCGTGACCGAGGCGCCCGCCGAGGATCCGCCGGTTGAGCCGGCGGAGGCTGTGGCTGTCGAGACCGGCCGCGATCCTGACGACACGTCCCGGCCGTGCGGGCCGACCGACGATCTTCCGCCCGTGGAGGAACTGGACGCCGGCAGCGACTACAAGGCCTTCCTCCGGCGCGATGTCCCAAAGGCCGTGCGGGCGGCGGCGCTGAGAAAAGCCTGGACCACCGATCCGGCCATCGCCGACTACCGGCCGCTCGCGGACTATGACTGGGACTTCAACGCGCCGGGCTACGCGGCCCTCCGGCCGACCGACGACCCGACGCGGTTCGTGAAGGCCCTGTTCCGGCACCTGGAGGAGAAGGCGCCGGACGCCGCCGATCCGGCCACCACAGGTCCGGTGACGCCGGACGGCGCGCCGCCCGAAGCGGCGCCGGTCGCGCCGGGGCCGGTCGGCGAGACCTCGGAGCCCGCCGTGGCGACGCTCGACCCGGCCGCGGCGACCGGCACGCCGGTGGAGCCGGGCGCCGCCATGGCCGACGCGCCCGCGCCGGACGATCCGGTCCGGGCCTGACAGCGACGTCCGTACAGGCCCGGCGGCGATCGCCGGACGCGATCGGTCACCAGTCGAACGCGTCCGTCACGAGCCGGCGGCCCACCAGGAAGGCGTCCGCCACCACCCGCAGCGGCGCGGCGTCCACGTCGCTTTCGCCGGCCTCCACCAGGGCGTGGAAGCGGCGGTAGATGCGGCGATACTCCCGGTCGGCCTCGTCCACCACGGTGGTGCCGTCGACCGCCAGGCAGGTGCCGCCGCGGCTCAGCGTCAGCGTCGGCCCGCCGTCCACCTCGATCGTGATGGTCCAGATCTCGCCGCCGGTCTGGCGCCAGTCCAGGTCGGCGGTGAAGCGCGCTCCGGGCACGTCCGGCGGCCGCCGGAACACGACAGACGCCGCGATGGGGGTGTCGCGGTTCGCCGGAAAGGTGAGGTCGGCCGACGCCACGAAGGGCGGGAAGGGCAGCACGCGGGTGAGGATCGAGACGGCGTTGATGCCGGGGTCGAACACCCCGAACCCGCCCGCCTGCCAGATCCACTCCTGGCCCGGGTGCCACTTGCGAACGTCCTCCTTCCAGTCCACGCGGACCGACCGGATCCGCGCGCCCGCGAGCCGCTCGCGAGCGGCGTCCACGGCGGCGTTGAACTGGGAGTGCCAAGTTGCGAACAGGGTGCGGCCGGCGCGCTCGGCCTCGGCGCGAAGGTCCTCCAGTTCCATGAGGCTGGCGGTCGGAGGCTTCTCCATCAGCACGTGCCTGCCGGCCCGCAGCGCTTCGCGGACGAGCCCGTGCCGCACGTCCGGCGGCGTGCAGATGGCGACCGCGGTGACGTCCGGCATGGCCGACAGCATGTCCGCCTGCGTGCGGAAGCTCGGCAGGCCGTCGTGCTCCACGCCCCGTTGGCTGACGAGGGCCGCGAGCCTGAACAGTCCGGTCTCCTCGATCGACGGAATGTGCTGATCGATCGCGATCTTGCCGACCCCCACGATGGCCAGCTTGTGCTTCGACATGGGTTGATCCTCCCCGATGCTCCCAACGGCCGCTTGTATCGGCCCGACGGCATCTTGGCGAGACCGAGCGGCCCTGCCACGGACGGATTTCCGCCCGCGAAGGGGCCGCGAATACTTGCCGCCGGGAACAAGCTGGACCGGAGCCTTGTTCCTCACCGCGAAACCTCGCGGGAGATCCTTCATGCTCGACGCCGCCCTCGACCAGATCAACGGGCTGATCTGGAACCACCTCCTGATCTACCTGCTGATCGGGGTCGGCGTCTGGTTCACCGTGCGCACGCGGTTCGTCCAGTTCAGGATGTTCGGCCATTCGCTGTCGGCGCTGCGCCGGTCCCGGTCCCATGCGGAGGGTGGCATCTCGGCCTTCCAGGCCTTCTGCATCGGTCTCGCCTCCCGGGTCGGCACCGGCAATATCGCCGGCGTGGCGGTGGCGATCACGCTCGGCGGACCGGGCGCGGTGTTCTGGATGTGGGTGGTGGCGCTGGTCGGCATGGCGACCGCGTTCGTGGAGGCGACGCTCGCGCAGATGTTCAAGCTGCGCCAGGGCGACGGCACCTACCGGGGCGGCCCCGCCTACTACATCGAGCGCGGCCTCGGCTCGCGCCTCTGGGGCAGCATCTTCGCGGTGCTGCTGATCGTGACCTTCGGTCTCGCCTTCAACGCCGTGCAGGCGAACACCATCGCGGACACCCTGCAGTCGGCCCACGCCGTGCCGACCTGGGCGACGGCCGCCGTTCTGGTCCTGCTCGCCGCGCCCGTGGTGTTCGGCGGCATGCGGACGATCGCCAGGGTGGCGGAATGGCTGCTGCCGGTGATGGCCATCCTGTACATCGGCCTTGCGCTCGTCATCGTGGCGCTGCACGTGGACCGGGTGCCGGAGGTGGTCTCGCTCATCGTGCGGTCCGCCTTCGGCCTCGACGAGGCGGTGGCCGGCACGGTCGGCGGCATCGGGGCCGCGGTCCTCAACGGGGTCAAGCGGGGCCTGTTCTCCAACGAGGCCGGCATGGGCAGCGCCCCCAACGCGGCGGCGACCGCGACCGTCGGCCATCCGGCGTCCCAGGGCTTCATCCAGGCGCTCGGCGTCTTCGTCGACACGATCGTGATCTGCTCGGCGACCGCCTTCATCGTGCTGGTCTCCGGCCTCTACGACCCGGCCACGGCCACCCAGGTCGCCGGCGCGTCGCTGACCCAGGCGGCCGTCGCCGAAAGTCTCGGCGTGGCGGGCACGGTCCTGATGACCGTGGTCATCTTCCTGTTCGCCTTCTCGTCCATTCTCGGCAACTACGCCTACGCCGACGGCAACCTCACCTACCTGCGGGCGCCCGGACCGGCCTTCATGGCCTTCCGCCTGATCGCGCTTCTCGCGGTGGTCGGCGGCTCGCTCGGCACCCTGCCGACGGTCTGGGCCATGGCCGACGTGTCCATGGGCTTGATGGCGACGGTCAACCTCGTCGCCATCCTGCTTCTCGGCAAGTGGGCCTTCGCGGCGCTCAAGGACTACGAGGGCTCGCTGCCCGGCGAGCCGGTGTTCAACTCGCGGGAGAACGCCCACCTGCCGGCGCGCATCGGCACGGGGGTCTGGCGCAAGGACTGAGGCGGCGCGCAGGGGAGGGGCGCCGGATCTCCGGTCCGGGCCGCAAGGGCCGGCGGCCGGATGTTGCCGCCGAGGAGATCGAGCGCGCGGGCGACGGCCTCGTCGCGGGATGTGGCGAGAACGTCGACGGCGGGCTCCAGCCGCCGGCTCGCCTCCGCGAGCCGGTCCGCTTCCAGCCGCAGCCGCGCCTCGAGGGCCGGCGCCGCCGACCGCGACAGCCGCCGGCGGGCCATCAGCGAGCGGACGCACACCTCCACCGGCGTGTCGAGCAGAAGCACGACGAGGGGCGCGCGCAGCGCCAGCCGCCGCGTGAGCTCCACGTCCACGGCGAGGCGGTTGCCCTCCAGGATCACGTCGTGGCCCCGCGCCGATTCCCGCAGCGCCAGATCGAACGCCAGGGCGAGCCCGCCGTCCGTCTGCCGAATGGCGTCGCAGCCGCCGCTTGGACGGTCGTAGCAGCCGATCACCGCGAGCGGCGGCCCCGGGTCCCGGCGCGGGTGGACCCCGAGAAGCCGCCGCCCGTCGGCGCTCCGCAGCACCTCGGCCGCCGGACCGTAGGCAGCAAGGAGGCGCCGCACGACGACCGTCTTGCCCGACCCGCTGATGCCCCGGACATTGATGATCATGCGCCCCTCCCTCATGCGGTCGCCGTGGTGGTCGACGAAGACAAGCAGGGATCGAGAGCGGGCTGAAGCGAAATCGAGGCGCTCACGCCATAGCGGGCGCGCGCGACGGGACCGATGATGGCGGACCGCCGGGCGCGACAGCGGGCGGGAGCGGCGGCGAAGGCCCGAAGGCGCCCATCGCCACGCGTCGCGCGGCGACGACCCGCGAGAGGCGTCCACAGCAAACCGAACCGATTGGGGAGAAGGCTGGGAGGGTTTCGGGAAAACCCTTTCGTCCCAAGTCGTAAGGTGGTCGGAGTGGCAGGATTTGAACCTGCGACCCCCTCGTCCCGAACGAGGTGCGCTACCAGGCTGCGCTACACTCCGTCTGCCGTGGGCGAGCTTATAGCGACGCATTTCGAAGGCCGCAAGGGGCGCGGCGGCGAAATGTTCTCCGGTCGCGGACGGCCGCGGGGTCCGCCGCGTCCGGCCGCACCGGCAGTTGCGAGCCGTCCGCTCCCCCGCTATACCGCTCGTCGCGGAGCCGGCGCGCTCCGTCGGTGGGGCGTCGCCAAGTGGTAAGGCAGCGGATTTTGATTCCGCCATTCCCAGGTTCGAATCCTGGCGCCCCAGCCAACGCCTTCCTTGAAATTCCGCACTGCGATCGGCGGGCGCGCGATCATCAGGGTCCAGCGGCCTATACGGGCAGACGGCTACTCGGCCTCGGCCAGCGGCGCGGGAGCGCGTCCCCGCGTTGCGCCGGACGGCGGGCGACGGGGGCCGCTTGCTTCTCCATCAGGACCGCGAGCACGACCAGGCACTGGCTGGTCAGCAGGCTCTTCGACGAGATCGAGACGCTGGTGAACGTGACGAGCGCGAAGTAGAGCACGATGAAGGCGGACGAGGTCGCGGATGAACGACCGGCCGACAGCAGCAGGGCGTGCGTGCTGACGATCAGCGCGAAGGCCGCCGGGACGCCGAACGTCAGCGCCAGCCCGATCCAGGACAACTCGATCCCGTAGGGCGAATCGAAGAAGAGCATCATGTCTTCCCGGACGAAGAAGGACGTGCCGAGCATCAGCTCGGACAGGCTGACGGACGCGATCATCTGGAACGCGGCGTAGCGCGTCTCGTTGCTGCCGCCCGCGTCGCTGATGCGCTCGATCAGGACGTCGGCGACGCCGAGGTGCAGGAGAACGGGCGAGGCCACGAGCAGCGCGATCGCGAACGCGCCGAACCGCAGGAAATCCCGGCGGCCCTGGCCTTTCACGAGCGCCGTGCCGGTCGCGACCAGGAGGCGGAGAGCGAGCAAGGCGAGGAGGCCCCCGACCGCCGCTCGGGCGCCAAACGACAGCATGGCCGCCGCATGGAGAACGAGCATCAGGACGGGTAGGACCGATGGCCGCGCCCGACGGTCCCGCATCATGATCGCCAGGATGAAGACGCCGGTCATCAGGCCGTTGTTGAGGGGGTGGCCGAGAAGGGCCGTGGGCCGGTTGTCGAAATCGATCAGATGCGTGCCGGCCACGAACGGCAGCAGCCTTTGGCCGGTGGCCGCCTCGAACAGGGCGAGAAGCGAGTTGGCGGCGAAGAAGAGCTGGAGAAAGCGGTCCATGGCCTCCGTCGTGTCCGGCGCGGCACTTCGGAGGGCGATCGCCAGCACGGCCGGCAGCGCGAAGGTGACGACGAGAATGGAGAGTTCGCCGCCGCCCGCTTCGAAGCCAGCGACGAGCGAAAGGCCGAGCGCTCCAGCCACCACGGCCAGCTGTCGCCCCGCCGCGAGGGGCATCGGGCCCGGCGTGATATCCGCCGGCGAGCGGTTCAGAAGCGCGGCGCCGGCCGCCACGACGGCGAGATAGAACGTCGGGTGGATTTTCTCCAGCAGTCCGGACGTCGGCGAGAAGTAGCCGATGCCGAACAGCGTCAGCGCATTGGCCGAGCCACCGAAAAGGAGGACGACGCTGGCGAGCAACAGCAACTGCATTCGTCATCCCGGTTCACGGTGTCCGCTCCGCCCGACGGCGCCGAACGGCGTCGAGGCGTTCGAGCCGCCCTGCCGCCCGGTCCGGACATCCACCACGGCCGTAACAGTATTCCAGCGGGACGGGTATTTTTCAAATAAATAAGCGTAAACATAAGAAGCGCGCTGACCAGTGACTATAAGTTGCTATGTATTTAGCATAGACCTCTGAGATTAAATCAAAGAAATGAATGTATTTGCAACGGTTTAACGACTGTGGAAAGTGTGGCTGTAGGGGTAAATGACGCCGTGTGTTGCTGATTGCGATCGCGCGCGGGCGGGAGGGTCGACGTGCGCGTTTTGCTGCTCGGGTTTCGTGGCATCTGCGGACCTCAGGGCGGCGTGGAAGCGCACGTTGAGACGATTGCTCGTGAACTTGCCGCCCTCAACGGGAGCACATTGTCCCTGGAGGTGGTGGAGCGGCAGCCCTACGTCCAGCGACCTCCAGCCGAGGAAGCCGCTCTTCCCATCGGCGTCCGTCGCCGCCCGATCTGGAGCCCCACGTCCGCTCCGTTCGAGGCTCTCGTCCACACTCTTCTCGGTGTCCTCTATGCCGGCGTCAGGCGGCCGGATGTCCTGCACATTCACGGGATCGGCCCGGGGCTCATGGCCCCACTCGCCAGGCTGCTGGGGCTGACCGTGGTGGTCACCCATCACGGGGAGGACTATCTGCGCGAGAAATGGGGCTGGCTGGCGAGGGCCGTGCTTCGCCTCGGCGAACAATGCGCGGTGCGGTTCGCCCATACGTGCATCGTCGTCAACCCGGTTGTTCGGCAGCGTCTGGAGCGGCGCTACGACACGGGCCTGTGCTACATTCCCAACGCGGCCGTCCGTCTCGGCCGCGAATCGGCGGCCGCAAGCTCGCCGCGCGCGGCCGCGTCGCGTAGGCTGATCATCAGCGTCGGCCGGATCGTGCCGGAGAAGCGGCAGCTCGACCTCATCGAGGCCTTCAGCCGGATCGACGCGCCGGGGTGGCGCCTGGTCCTCGTCGGCGGCGCCGACCACCAGAGCGACTACGCCCGTTCCGTATCGGCGGCAGCGTCGAAGCGGCCGGAGGTGGTGATGACCGGGGCCATCGACAAGCGGGCGGTGGCGGACCATCTGGCGCAAGCCGGCCTGTTCGTCCTCCCGTCGTCGCACGAAGGCCTGCCGATCGCGCTTCTCGAGGCGATGGGCATGGGCCTCCCGGTGATCGTCAGCGACATACCCAACCTCAAGGCGCTGTCGCTGCCCGACAACTGCTACCTGCCTGTCGGTGACACGGAACGCCTGTCGACGGCGCTGCAGAAGTTCGTCGACACCCATCCGGATGGCGGCGGCGGTGTGGACTGGACCGCGCATCTGGCGCCGTTCGACGTCGAGGCGGTCGCCCGGGCGACCCACGACGTCTACCTCGCCGCGGCCAATCGGCGGAGGAGGGCCGGACGGCGGCCGAACCTCGGCGTCGGAGTCGCTGCCGAGGAGCATTGACCGTATGGCGCCCGATGGTCGGGGGCGTTCGCGACCGAGCGCTTCCCGGCGCGCGCGATCGGTTAAGGATAAGGCCGCGCTGATCAGTGCGTCGGGGGCAGGCCGGCCGCGATCACGCTCCAGTAGCGCTCAACCGTCGGCTCCATGCTGTAGCGGGACGCGCCGGCAACGACTTTCGCCCGGAACTCCGCCTCCCTGACGGGAGTGGTGAGAAGGTCCAGGCCTCGCGCCATGCGGTCCGGATCGCCGACGGGGACGAGCAGGCCGTACTTGCCCTCCGTCAGGTCCGTCACGGTGGAGTGCGGCTGATCGTTGAGGATTTCCGACGGGCCGGACGGACAGTCCGTCGACAGAACGGGCACCCCGAGCGCCATCGCCTCGACAAGCGCGTTGGGAAACCCCTCCGTGTTGGAGCAGAGGACGTATCCCGCCGACCGGGCGAGCAGCGGAAAGGGATTGTTCAGGAAGCCCGTGAAGACCACCCTGTCCCGCAACCCGAGATCCGCTGACAGCGCTTTCAGGGCCTCGTCGTCGGGCCCGGTTCCGACGATCACGAGACGTCCGCGGAAGCGGGAGGCCGCGAATGCCCGGATCAGGCAGGCGAAATTCTTGGTCGGTTGGAGCCGTCCCATGCCGACCAGATAAGGACCTGGAGGCAGGTCGCCGGGCGGTTCCTCGGACAGCCGCCGAAGCGCCGCCATGTCCACCGGGTTCGGAATGGTCGTGACCTTGGCCGGATCGACCCTGAAAGTTTCGACAAGATCCGTCCGGACGCCGTCGGCGACCGCGATGACCGCGTCGGCGCGCGGATAGAGGAGACGGACCAGCCCTCTTGCGATCCGGTTCGAGAATCCCTGTCCCAGATGACGGCTCGTGAACGTCCGTTCGCTGATGACGCAGCGATAGCCCAGCAGTTCGGATGTCATGACGTTGACCAGGTTCGCCCGGGTCAGGAAGCTGAGGACGGCGGCCGGGCGGTGCCTGCGGGCGAGGCGCGCGAACGCGCGTTGGGACGAAAGGAGCGACGGACCCGCCGCCAGCCGATGGACGACGAGGCCGTCCGGAACCGGGTAGGCATCCGGTTCGTCGTCGATGAGGACGAGGTGGACCTCGACCCTTCTGCACCAATCTCCCGAGTGGCGCAGAAGCGTGGTGAGCACCCGTTCCGCCCCGCCGCCCGCCAACGAGTTGATCAAGAAGAACACGGGGCTCATGTCTGGTCGCTCCGTCAGCTGTGGGTTTCGGCCGGCTCGCGTGCGAGATCGTGACCTGCCTCGACGTCGGATCCGGGCAGATACGTCAGCGCCGCGACGGAGCGCCAGGAGCGCGACGCCGCATGCTCCCGAGCGTTCTTGCCGAGGGCGTGCCGGAGCGCCGGGTCGGCCTGCAAGCGTTGCAGAGCCTCCGCGAGCGCCGCGGGGTCTTCCGGCGGCACCAGCAGGCCCGTTACGCCAGAGACGACGGCGTCCGGAATGCCGCCCGAGGTGGTGGCCAGGGCGGGAACGCCCAGGGCCGCGGCTTCCAGAAAGGCGAGGCCGAAGCCCTCCACCGCGCCGTCGGCGCTCCGGTAGGCGGGCAGACAGAAGAGATCGGCCGCCGCGACAAGATCCATGACATCCGGCCGGGGAAGGGGGCCGAGAATGCGGACATCCGCCTCGAGGCCGGCGACGCGTCTCTGGAGTTCGTCCACATAGGCGCGGTCGATGGGCGGACCGACGATGCGCCAGACGATGGCGCGCGCCGACGCGGCGGGAAGCCTGCCGAGAGCCTCGGCGAGGACGAGGTGACCTTTCCGGGGAACGAGCCGGCCGA
This sequence comes from Chthonobacter rhizosphaerae, assembly GCF_013839525.1. Taxonomy (GTDB): domain Bacteria; phylum Pseudomonadota; class Alphaproteobacteria; order Rhizobiales; family Pleomorphomonadaceae; genus Chthonobacter; species Chthonobacter rhizosphaerae. The sequence continues at coordinate 69,557 of NZ_JACDIS010000003.1, read as the reverse complement.
GCGTGACGATCACGAACCGGTCCGCCGCAACATGATGCCGCCGCCGGGCAGCCGGCCGGTCGACCGGGTGGGCGAGCCACGCGTCGCCGACACCGAGACCGATCGGGTGAACCTTGTCCGGCGGCGGCGAGAAGGCCTGGCGAAGCGCATCGGCGGTATACTCGGAATTGGCGACATACTCGGCCCAGCCGTTCCAGAACCGGAGAAGCCGGAGCGGTATCGCCCGCTTGGGATGCTGCATGAACCGCACCTCGGTGCCGTGGACCGTCACCAGGCACCGGCTCCGGCCGCGGAAGGGCGACAGGGCGAGCGGAATGAAGAACGGCCAGTCGGCCGCGTGGACGATGGTCGGCGCGCTCACCTCGGAGGCGATGCGGCGGACGAGCCGGATCTTGGCGACGAGATCGCGGCCCGCGTGCTGCCCGCCTTCGAACCGGATCAGCCGGTAGGGGCGGGGCTCTTCCGGTTCGCCATCGACGGCGCGGATGTCAGGCGCGCGGCCGTAGTCCGGGGCGACGACCGTGACGTCCAGGCCGAGATCGGCCGCCGCCGTCGCCATCTCGTGGGCATAGGTGCCGATCCCACCCTGGAAGGGCGGGAATTCACTCGAAAAGATCAGGACCTTCAAGCGCGCCTCCAAGGCCGGAGCTTCCCGGACGGAACACGGTCAGCGAAAACACAGCACGTTCATCCGGGAGAGGACCAGGATGCCCGCCCCGTAGGTGATCGCGCCCACGGCCGTCGCCAACACGAGCGAGCCGAGGCCGCCGGTCGCCGGGTTCGCCAAGACGATGAGCGGTATGGGAGCGGCGGCCGCCAGGATGGCAGCCGCGTCCTTCGCCGAGGAAGTGAAGGCCCTTATCCTACTCGCCAGGACCCAACTGACGATCAGGGCCGCGGCGGACGCCGCGACGGGCCCGAGGACGGCACCCGGAGCGCCGAGGTCGGCGGCGCCTGCGAGACCGAGGACGGACCCGAGCGCCAGCTCCAGGAGCGTCACGGCCGTCACCGCGCGGGTGCGCCGGTTCAGAAGGAAGACCTGATCGACGGTATGCGAGCGCAGGTACCGGAGCGTGCCGAACGCCACCGCCAGCGGTAGTGCGAGGTGGGCGGTGTCGCGCATCCCGGGCGGGATCAGCACCTCAATCAGGGCCGGGCTGACGCTGATGGCCCCGATGCCGACCGGCAGCACGACCAGCAGCACCATGCGGAAATTGGACGCGAGCTGACGATAGGCCGCGTCCGCCCCGTCACGCTCGTAGATGGAGACGGCCAGCGGATAGGCGCCGGCGGTCACCAGCATGACGGCCACCGAGGCGATCCGGAGCCCCATCCCGTAGGGCACCGCGAAGGCGCCTGCCACTTCGAGCCCATAGAGCCCATCGACGATGAAGCGGGGCGCGTTGAGCGTGAGGGCCGACAGGAGGGCCCCGGCCATGACCGGTCCGCCGAACCGCGCCGCCTGCCATCCGATGTCGAGGTGAACCCTGAGGCCGGCGCGGAGCATGTCCATGCGCAGGAGGCACGCGATGATCGCCGCTCCCTGGCAGGCGATCAGCGGCCCGAAGGCGGCGCCCGCCGTCGGACCCCAGTGGTCGACCGCCGGGACCGTCAGGGCGAGCGCGCCGGCGGGGATGCCGACTTGGACGATGGTGTAGAGCCCGATCTGGGAGTCCGCCCGGGCGCGCTCCGCCAGATAGGTCGCCAGGGACCGCGTCAGCAGGAAAGCCGCCATCAGCGCCAGGGTCGTCCGGTCGATGTGGTCGGCGAAGTAGAGCGCCGCCACCGGGGTGGCGCAAGCGAGCATCGCGGCGCTGGAGCCGAGGATGGCCGCCGCCTCGGCCTGGAGGAACCGGGCCATGCCGCCCGCGAGCCGGAAGCCGGCGAGGTGGCGGAGAAGATATTGGGACCACCAAGTATAAAAAAAGGCGAACGCGATCTCCTGGATCGCCGTGGCGAGGGCGATCGTGCCGACCAGCGCGCTTGGAAGAAGATGAGCCCAAGCAAGGACGAGGACGAACTGAAGCGTCGGCGCCAGGATTTGCGCCGGCAGGTAGAGGAGCGTTCGCCGGAAAAGCATATAGATTAGCCGATATATAACTGAGCGATCGGCATGACATTACTATGATGTATTGAAACCGCAACAGGCCGGGCGACGGGTCATCCTTCTCATGCTCGGAATTTTTCATTCGGACCCGACGACGAGCCACCCTGTCGGGCCGCCCTCACCGGGCTTCGGGGCTCGCCGGAAACGACACGACCCCCGCGCCGGAGGAGCGGGGGCCGTTGATCTCGTCTGACCGGACCGGGATAGCCCGGTTCGGCCGCGCTTCAGTTGGTCTTGTAGTACTTCTGGTACTGCGCCGAGAGATAGGTTCTGGTGCTGTCGGCGGCGTAGAGGCGGTTCTTCTTGCTGTCCACCTTGTTGAGGATCACGCCCGCGCAGCGGTCGAAGATCTCCGGCTCGGACTGCACGGCCGACTGGATCACGGCGATCGGCAGCTTGCCCCACTCCACCACCAGCACCATGATGTCGAGCATGGGCATGACGATGCGCACGTCGACGATCGGGCCGATCGGCGGCAGGTCGAGGACGATGTAGTCGTACTCCTCGGCCAGGCGCTCCAGGCTGTTCTCCAGGAACGGCATGCTCAGGAGCTCGCTCGAGTGCACCTGCGGATTGCGGATGTTGATCGGCAGCACGCTGAGGCCGGTCGCCGGGTCCTTGTAGATCACCTCGCGGTAGTCGAGGTTCGATAGGATGGCTTCCGCGAGCCCGAGGTCGCAGTGCGGCGCCACCGCCCGCGAGGTCGCCGGGTTGCGGAAGTCCGTGTCGATCAGCAGAACCCGCTGCCCGGTGGACGCCACCAGGGTGGCGAAGTTCAGCGCCATGGTGGTCTTGCCTTCGCCCGGAACCAGCGAGCCGAAGCCGATGATGCGGGCGCCGGTGCGGCCGTAGCGCTGGCGGTTGGCCACGTGGCGGACGGCGCGAAGCGCCTCCGCGAAGGCCGACATCGGGTGGGTGGCGGCGAACTTCAGGATCGGCTGGGTGACCTGGACCACCGGCTCGCCTTCCAGAAGGTCCCGGTTGGACGGGTCCGGCTCCACCGTGTCGGACGGGCGCATGGAGACCAGCGGCACTTCACCGAGGAAGTCGAGGCCGAGGTACTGGCGCACGTGGTCGCCCGACCGGATGGTGCGGTCCCGGTATTCCCGCAGCGCGCCGAGGCCGACGCCGATGCCGAGCCCGAGAATGGTGGAAAGGGCCATGACCAGCGACGGTTTCGGGAAGCTCGGCCCGAGCGGCGCGCGCGCCTCGGACATCACCCGGATTTCCGAGACCGGGAAGGTCTGGTCGCGGGCGGCTTCCTCGTAGCGCTTCAGGAAGTCCTGGTAGAGGCTCTGGTAGACCTCGGCCTTCTGCTCCAGCTCCCGCAGGCCGACCAGCGTCGCGCTGATGTCCACGTTGTTGCCGAGCATGGTGCGGAAGCGCTCCTCCAGGGAGGCCTGGCGCTTGCTCGCGACCTCGTAGTCGCTGGCGTAGGATTCCGCAATGCGGCCGAGTTCGGCGAAGATCAGGCGCTCGAACTCGCGCTTCTCGTCCTCGAGCCGGCGCACCTGCTGGTGACGGGGCCCGAGCCGCGCCTCCAGGTCCGTCGCCCGCTTGGCGGCTTCCAGATACTGCTTGCGCAGGTCGCTGATCACGCCGCTGCCGAGGGCGTCCTCCACCACGGCGACCGTGTTCTTGCTGTCGATGATGGCCTTGATCTGGTTGTAGCGCGCCTGGGCGGTGGCCGTGTCGTTCTGGGCCTGGATGTACTGGTCGCTGAGCATGGCGAGCTGCTGGTCGCTCAGGAGCTTGCCGTCGGTCTGCGCCAGGTTGTTGGCCGCGCGGAATTCCTCCACGGCCGCCTGGGCGGTCTGGGCCTCGTCGCGCAGTTCCTCGAGGCGACCCTTCAGCCAGTCGCCGGCGCGCTGGCGCGCCTCGTAGCGGGTGTCCAGCTGCGAGGCGATGAACACCTCGGCGATCGTGTTGGAGATCAGCGCGGAATCCGCCGGGTTGTTGGCCGTGAAGGTGAACTCGATCGCCGCCGACCGGCCGAGCCGGTGGGCCATGAAGCCGCCGCTGAGGATGCCGCCGGACACCTCGGCCGGGTCCATGCCGTCCTCGGTCAGCCGGTTCTCGCGGAGCGCCGCGAGGGTCGGCTTCAGGGGCGACATGTCGGAAATCTTGGCGTAGTTCTCGTCCGTCGCCAGGGTCGAGGTGACCTTGTCGATCACCTGGCGCGACTGCGCCGTCTCGATGAGGCTGAGGAGGCCCGCCTCGTCGCTCGCGGCCGACTCGGTCCCGGCGGACTGGTTCACCACCTCCAGGAGCTTGGCGTCGATCAGGACCTGGGCCGAGGAGGTGTACTGCTTCTCGGCGACGGCCAGGAAGCCGATGCCGGCGGCCACGCAGAGCGCCACGCAGAGCCCGATCACGACCAGCTGGCGCCGTCCGGCTGCGAGCAGCTTGTCGAGGTCGATGGCATGCCCCGGCGCACGGCCGCCGTAGGGGTCCTGCAGGAAGGGCTGGTCGTCGTAGGAACCGCCGGGGCGCCCCATGTCGGCGCCATAGCCACGGCCGCCGTAAGGCTGCCCGCCGTAGGATTGTCCGCCATAGGCGGAAGCCGGGCCTCGATCAGCCTGCACGGTCATTTTCCTGGAAATGGGGACGGGTGAGATATCCAAAGCAACTCATCCTTCCATCAAAAAAATCAGTCCCGCCCGTCGGGGAAGGCAATCGGTAAACCGTTTATTCAGATCCATTATAATATGTCACTGTGTTTGGTTTCAACGCCCGGTCCAATGCCATTCGGGCTCTCTGCCGATGGCGTTAATTTCACCTGATCCAGTGAAAGCGGTCCGCAGAGCTTGGCCAGACGCGCCGACATTCCAGTTCATTTCAAGCGGTTGCCCCATTCTTCTCGACTGCCGGTCGTCCGCCGACCGGCGCGGCCGCGATGGGCCGCTCGTCCGACAACACAAGTCAACGCCCGCCGCCCGCCGCCGTTCCCGTCCGGACCGGAGGCCGGCGGAAGCGGGCGGACGACCGGAACGCGGCCTCGTTGAGAAGCTGTCCCGCGAGATGGAGCCCGACCGGCACGGACGTGAACGTCCGCGCCGCGGCCCGCAGGTCGCGCGACTTCACGGCCTCGATCATATTCCGCCACTGCAACCGACAGTCGACGCTCGTGTAGTGGGCGTCGAGAGCCGCCACCACATCGGGGGGAAGCCCCGGGATCGAGCGGATCGACCGGTTCGCCCGGCGGAACTGTTCGAGGTCGTGGATCGAATGGCGGGCGCTCAGGCTATCCGGACGAGTCACCGCCACGTAGCCGCAGGCGGGGACGAGGCGCAGCCGCGCCCCGGCCGCCATGAGCCGGCAGTACAGGTCGAAGTCCTCGCCGAGCCTCAGGGATTCGTCATAGCGCAGGCCTGCGCCGGTGAACCGCGACGCGCGGATCAGCGGCTTGATGAAGCCGAGCTCCTTCCGGACCACGCGCTTGCGGGTCACGTTGGAGAGGATGAAATCGGAAAGGCTCACGTCGGTCGGCAGCGGCAGGGTGCCGTCGAGGAGCGTGGCGCCCACGGGCGCGTCCGGGCTGGCGACCTGGTACATGTCGTCGGCGATGAGGTCGGCGCCCGCCGCGTGGTCGAGGAGACGGCCGAGCCGGCCGTCCAGCATGTAGTCGTCCGCGTCCAGCACGGTGATCCAGTCGGCCGTCACGTGCCGGAGCGCGCGGTTGCGCGCCGCCGAGGGGCCGCCGTTCCGGGCCTGCCGGATCACGACCAGCCGGCCGGAACCGTCGTCCATCGCGCGCGCCGCGTCGGCCGTGTCGTCGGACGAGGCGTCGTCCACCACCAGCACATTCAGGGCTTCCGGCTGGGCGAGCGCGGAGCGAACCGCGCGACCGACCGTCGCCGCGCTGTTGTAGGCGGCGATGAGGACGGCAACCGTGCGCGACCCTTCTGGCTCTTCCATGCGTGGCAGTCCCGTGGCGTTCTGAAGCTCAAAACGTCTGATCTAGATATGTCCATCCAACGCGTCGAAAAAAAGGACGCCGCGGTGTCGGGAGCGGACGGACCTCTCAAGACCGACAATAACCGGATCGGCTCATCGTTCCTGAATCGCAACGGGGCATCGCTCATAAACCTTAACGCCCGCGCGAGGTGTGGATAGACGTCGTTCGACGTTTGCCGTCACCGTAAACCAAAAACATAGCATACATTTGCATATTTCTAAACGAAATGGGAGTGTTCGGGCCTCGGTACAAGGAAGAGGCCCCGGGATCTCGTTAACGATCTTCGCAAGTTCGAGTGGAACGCGCAGCCCGGCCGCCGCTTCGACCGAGAAAGTCCCCAGATCGCCGCCGCTGTCTGCGACGGGACTGGTCGCGAGGTGCTGCCATGAAACTGTCGACCGCAATCGCCGCCTTGATCGTCGCCTTCGCCCTGCCGGCGAGCCCGGCCGCGGCTCAATCCGCCGCCGAGCCCGCGCAGGAGAAGTCCGGTTCCTTCGTCGAGTCGTTCGAGTTCCTGTCCGACGCGAAGTGGGTGCGGTCGGAAGGCTGGCGCAACGGCGAACACCAGTCCTGCACCTGGTCGCGGGCCGAGGCCGCCACCATGGTCGGAGCCCTGGAGCTGACCATCCGCAAGCGCCCGCGGAACGGCACGCCCTATACCTGCGCGGAGGTCCAGTCGGCCGGCCGGCTCGGGTTCGGCACCTATGAGGCCCGGCTGAAGGCGGCCCGTGGAAGCGGCGTCCTCAGCGCGCTCTACACCTACATCGGCACCACCCACGGCGCCCCGCACCACGACGGGATCGAGATCGCCTTCCTGGGCCGGGACACGACCAAGCTTCAGCTCAACTACTACGTGGGCGGGCAGGGCGGTCACGAGACGGTGATCGACCTTGGATTCGACGCCGCGGAGGAGTTCCACACCTACGGCTTCACATGGACGAAAGACAATATCGTCTGGTATGTGGACGGCAAGGTCGTGCACGAGACGCCGGCCGGAGCCGCCGTTCCGCAGCTTCCCGGCATCCTGTTCATGACCACATGGTCCGGCGCCGAGTCCATGATCGACTGGCTCGGCCCGTTCGAGTTTCCGCAGAAGCGGCCGATCTTCAGCGCGGACTGGGTGACGTTCCAGGAGGAGGGGGACGGGCTCGACGAGTCCGACCTCGAACACCTGAGGATGGGCGTGGGATCCTGGGCGGGACCGCGGCGACAGGGATAGATGAGCGATGCAGATCTACACGGCCTCGATCTCGCACCCGGATCACAACGCGCCCTACGCCATCCTGGCGGTCGCCGCGACGGTCTACATCTACTCCTATGCGACCGTGTTCGGATCCGTGCTGCTCCTGGCCGTGTACGGTCTGTGGTTCCTGCCCCTGCTCCTCAGGCCGAGCCTCTTCCGCTTCCAGGTCTCGGACGTCTTCATCTACGGGCTGTCGCTGATCGCGCTGATCTCGACCTTCTGGTCGGTCTATCCGGATCTCACGCTCCGCGGCAGCATCCAGCTCATCACGACGATCGCCTGCGCGGCGATCGCGGCCTTCGTGGTGTCGCCCTACAGTCTGGTGCGGGGGCTGCTGATCGGCTGCACGATCACGGCCCTCCACTCCTATGCGGTCGGGACCGCCGACATGACCGACCCGGACGCGCCGCTCGCCGGCCTGTTCGGGTCGAAGAACCAGCTCGGCCTTGTGGCCGCCCTCGGTGTTCTCTCCATGGTGGCCCTGCTCCTCGCCTACGAGCACGGCCGGCTGATGCGCCTCGCCATCCTCGGCGCCGGGGCGGTCTGCGGCTACATCCTCTACCTCGCCCATTCGGTGACGGCGCTCATCACGATGGGGGCCGCCATCTTCGTCACCCTCTGCATCTTCATGCTCGGCCGCCTGTCCCCGGGCATGCGCACGATCGTGGTGCCGTGGACGCTGGTCGGCGCGGGTCTGGGGCTCGTCCTTCTCACCTCCTTCGTGTCCACCGCCGACGTGTTCCAGGCCGTCGGCAAGGACCCGACCCTCACCGGCCGGACCGACATCTGGGACGTCGGCTATGAGGAATCGCAGAAGTTTCCGGTGCTCGGCGGCGGGTACCAGAGCTTCTGGGTGGAGGGAAACCCGGGCGCCGAACGCATCTGGGCCGCCTTCGGCATCGCCGAGAAGTCGGGCTTCCACTTCCACAACGCGTTCATCCAGGTCCAGGTGGAACTCGGGGTCGTGGGCTTGATCGCCTACACGCTGATGATCGTCGGCATCCTGTTCCGGCTGAGCCTCGCGTTGTTCGCCTCCTTCGTGGCGCGGCGGGTGCTGGTCTATATGATCTTCACCGTCTTCTTCCTGACGCGCACGACCGCCGAGATCGACTTCTACGGCCAGTTCGGCATCGGCACCTTCATCATGTACCTGATCGCGGTGCAGACGGCCCACCAGCTGAACTCCGTGAAGGCGTCGGTCCACATGCCCATGATGATCCGCCGTCCCCGGCCCGTGCCGCCGAGGCCGGCGCCATCGCCGCCGCCCGGCACCATTCCGTTTCCGGTCGAACCCGCGCCGGCCGCCGGGCGGGCGCCGCGCCGACCGGACGCCGCTTCACCCCGACGGCCGGCGCGCGACCGTCCTCGTTAACTTTTGCCGCCGGACGGGAACAGGGCCGGTCTCCGTCCGTTTCTCTTCCCGTGTCTGAGGCGGGACCGCTTGAAACCGCCTCTGAAGCCCGCCCAGATGCGGCCGTCCGCTTGGCGGGCGTCAAACTTAGGTGATAGTCTAAGTGTAAATACGACGTCGTGCCGGTTCCCGTTTTCTGGGGGCCTTCAGCCCTGGCCGATTTCAAGGCCGATCTTCACGGGCCGTCTTTGTTTGATTGACGAGAAGCGAGCATCGATGATCAACGCGATACTGAAACGCGCCGTCCTCGGGTCGGCCGCCGTGTTGTCGGTTCTGACGGGCCCTGCCTGGTCCGCCGAGTCCTTTGTGGATCATTTCAATTCGCTGTCGCAGACCCGCTGGTTCATTTCCGACGGCTGGACCAACGGCGACCATCAGAACTGCGTCTGGTCGCGGGACCATGTGAAGCTGCAGGGCGGCTTCCTGAACATCACCCTGACCGACCGGGCGCGGAACGACCGCAAGTTCAGCTGCGGCGAAATCCAGTCCAACGAGGCGTTCGGCTACGGCACCTACGAGGCGCGGATGCGCATCCCGGTCGGGAGCGGCATCAACAGCAACTTCTTCAGCCACATCGGCGCGCCGCAGAAGCAGCCGCACCACGAGATCGACTTCGAGTTCCTCGGCCGCCTGCCGGAGACGGTCCAGCTCAACTACTATGTGGACGGGGTCGGCAAGCACGAGTCGATCGACCCGGCGCCCGGAGCCCACACCGGCTACGAGCGCTACGCCTTCGTGTGGGAGCCGGACCGCATCGCCTGGTACATCGGCCACACGCTCGTCCGCGAGGAGAAGTCGCCTCCGCTGCCGTCCCTGCCGCAGAAAATCTATTTCAGCGTCTGGGCGACGGACACGTTGATCGACTGGATGGGACGCTTCGCCTACGAGGGCCCCTACGAGATGAGCGTCGACTGGGTGGCCTTCACCGCCGCCGGGGACTTCTGCCAGTTCCCGGATTCCATCGTGTGCGAGCTGAAGCAGAAGTGAGGCGCGCCATGTCATCGGCCGCGAAGTCACTGGACGAGGTGAGGCGGTCGCGACTGAACGTCCTCGCCCCCACCCGCTACCCCTGGCGGTTCAACTCGCCACGGGCCTCCCGGCACGCGATCGTCAACCGGAACTTCCTCCCGCTCAACTACATCTCGCCGAAGATCGAGGGCGTGACGGCCTTCCTGCCGAGCCTCGGACCCCGGTTCGACCTGATCCATGCGTTCAACCGGATCCCGATCGGCACCACGCCCTTCGTGATCGGGTTCGAGTCCCATCTGCCCCGGGCCTTCGGGCTGGAGCATTCGGTCTACTTCCGCAAGCTCACCGAGGTGCTCGCCGGCCCCCGGTGCCGGCGCATCGTGGCCATCTCGAAATTCGCGGAGAACACCTTCCTCGACCAGCACCGCGACAGCCCGCATCTGGCCGCCCTGCGGGCCAAGCTGACCATGCACTATCCCACCATGGTCATGCCCGAGGTGGCGCCCCTGGATCCGCCCGCGCCGGGCGAACCGCTGAAGCTTCTCTTCGTCGGCAACCACTTCGCCCGCAAGGGCGGCTGCGTGGCGCTCGTCGCCGCCCGGATGGCCAGGGAGCGCGGGCTCGCCGTGGAGATGCACGTGGTCTCCCGCCTGGAGGTGGGGCCGTCGTCGTGGGTCGATCCCACCGACCCGGCCTTCTTCGAGGAATACCGGCCGCTCCTGTCGCTGCCCAACGTGGTGTTTCACGGCGTGCTGCCGAACGACAAGGTGCTGGAGCTTACCCGCGCGGCGCACTTCAGCCTGCTGCCCACGTTCAGCGATACGTTCGGCTACACGGCGATCGAGTCCATGGCCTACGGCACGCCGGTGATCGCCACCGCGCAAGGGGCGCTGCGCGAGTTCATCGAGACCGGGGTCAACGGCAAGAGCCTCAGCATTCCGCTGACGCCCCAGGGCGAATGGCTCCACATCAAGACCGCCGACCGGGGGACGCCCGAGTTCCTGGCTCTCCACCGGCTCGCCGTCGCCGATCTCGCCGACCAGGTGATCGCCTATCTGGAGGGCGTGGCCGCCGATCCGTCCGCCTATCCGGCCCTTCGCGCCGGCGCCCGGGGCACGGCCGAGCGCCTCTTTTCGGCCGAGACCGGCGATCGCTTCTGGGACGCGCTCTACGACGAGGTGGTGCCCGACGCCTGAGTTCGGAGGCGAAGTCCCGGATCGCGACTGGAGACGGCCCGCCCGGAGCGGGCCGTTCTGCTTTCACCCGCCGCCCGGACGGCCGGGCCGGCGCCGTCAGCCGAGCGGGTGGCCGGACCGCACCTTGCGGCGCAGGGACAGCCGGCGCAGCGGCAGATCGAGGGCGGCGTCCACCCAGTCGAGGACGCGCGGGGCCGCGTTGAAGCGCGCGAGCTCCGACAGGTGCAGCTTGAGCACCGTGGCCTTGCGCGACTCCATGGTCCAGAGCACCAGCCGCCGCAGATAGTAGCGCCGGTAGGCCTTCAGCAGCGCCTTGTATTCGGCCGGCTCGAACACCGCCTCGCCGAACGTCTTCAGGAACAGCATCCAGTCGATGAAGTGCGTCCGGCGCGGGTGCATCTCCAGGTGCGACACGGACGATTCCTGGACGCGGACGAGGCAGAGCTCATCCTGCAGGAAGCCGAACTTGCCGAGGGTCAGCACCCGGAAGGCCGCGTCGGTGTCGAAGCCGTGGGCGAAGCGGCGGTAGTAGCCGGGCATCGTCTTCAGCACCGATGTCCTGACCAGGAGGTGCGGGCCGATGATCACGCCGTCGCCGCGCAGCACCATCCGCGTCGCTTCGGGGCCGGTGAAGATCGAGCGGTCCTTCGGCCAGTGGGTGGGATGGATTTCCTTCACCTGGCGGCCATCGACCATGCCCTCGACCGTCGCGCCGGTGCCCACCAGGACGATCTCCGGGTCTTGTCGGGCGAGCGCGATGCAGCGCTCCGTGTAGGTCGGGTGCACCGTGTCGTCCGCGCAGAGAATGCGGAAGAAGTCCGCCCCCTCCGGCACCGCGTCGACACCGCGAATGAAGTTGTCGATCTGCGGGATGGTCTCGTCATGGTAGTGCGCGATGACCGGGATCTCGCGGCCGACGTAGCGCTCGATGATGGCCCGCGTTCCGTCGGTGGACCCGTTGTCGATCACCACGTGGACGATGTTGCGATAGGTCTGCGCCTGGACGCAGGCGAGCGTCTCCTCGATGAAGTCGGCGCCGTTGTAGACCGGGGTGACGAAGACGACGAGCGGTTCGGATGAGGGCGACATGGCACGATCCAGGCGTTGAAGGCAAAAACCACTAAGGCCCAAAGGCCCGCTTTCATGGCGAGCGGCCCCTTCCGGGGTCGCCTCGGGTCAGCGCGACGGCGCCATCTCGGCGGGCGCGGGTTCCGCGCCCTTGCCCGGCGCCTCGTTCGCGCCGGCCGGGGAGGGCGCCGGGGCGGCTCGGCCGAACGCGGCCCGCAGCCGCTTCAGGCGTCCACCGATCGGGCTGGAGAAGAGCCGCGCCGCCGTCGGCCGCGCCGCGAACTGGCGGAGCGCCGCCGCGAACCGCCGCGCCTTCAGGTGCTCGATCAGCACCAGCATGGCATGGGCGTCCCGCAGATTGGCGTCCCGCGCCGCCTGGGCCTTCCGGCTCGGCGCGTCGAGCGCGTAGCGGGACAGGAAGGCCTCGTCAGCCCGCCGGATGTCCTCCACGTCGGGCGCGGTCAGCACCCGCGAGATCGACCCCGGGCGGATGAAGTAGAGATAGCCGTCCGTCGGCTCCACCGCGCAGTGGGCGCCGGCCGCGAGGCATTCCGCCATGAAGCGGTAGTCCTCGCCGATCCGGATCCCCGCGTCGTAGCGGATGCCCGCCTCGCGCAGGAAGGCGGTCCGGAACAGGGGCTTCAGGTAGCCGTAGTTGAATTCCTTGCGGAACAGCATGTTCGACCGGATGAAGTCCGGCAGGGTCAGCCGCTCCATGCGGGCGAAGGCGGCGGAGGGAAACATGGGCTGCGGCGCGCCGCCACCCGGGCGAACCACGCGGAGGTTGTCCACCACCACGTCGGCCTTTGCGGCCCGCGCGCGGGCGACCATCCGGCCGATCCGCCCCGGCTCGATCAGGTCGTCGGCGTCGAGCACCGCGATCCACTCGCCCCTGGCGAGGGCGAAGCCATGGTTGCGGGCGACGCTCGGCCCGCCGTTCCGCTCCATCCGGACGTAGCGGATCCGTGGGTCGCCGACGGCGCGCACCACGTCTCCCGTGGCGTCGGTGGAGGCGTCGTCCACCACGATCACCTCGATCGACGGCCCGGTCTGGGCGAGCGCGCTGGCGAGCGCCGGCGCGATGAAGCCGGCGGCGTTCCAGGCTGGGACGACGATCGAAACGTCAGGGCGCGTAGCCGGGGTCATCGACGCGTCCATATTGCTGCAGGTCGCGCGCACCGAGGAGGCTCGCCATCACGCCGGCGTGGAGGGCGCCGCGGAGAGCCCAGGCGCGGGCGCGCACCGGGTTGAACATCAGGCCCGCCGCGGCGAGGCCGCAGACGGCCACCTTGGAGGCGGCCTTCACCAGAAGCAGCGTGCGGCCGCCAGAGCCGCCCCGCCGGTCGCGGACGATGAGCGAATGGGTCTGGCCCGACCGGAAGCGCCGCCGCATCAGCCAGCCGAAGCTCTGGCGCGAGCGCGGCACCGGCTCGGTCAGGAGGGCGTCCGGCGCATAGGCGATCCGCGCGCCCGCCGCATGCATGCGGTGGAAGAACTCCGTGTCCTCGCCGCCCGAGCGGCCGAGTTCCAGGCGGAAGCGGCGGCCGACGAGGGCCGGCGACGCCCGGTCGATGAGGACGTTGCAGCTGTAGCCGGTGCGGATCTCCCCGCCCACCCAGACGGGCCGGGTGGCGTGAAACCGGCCGCGGCGCATCCAGCGCGGGGCGTCGGCCGCGTAGGTGGCGTCCACCGGGCCGAGCACCACGTCCGCGCCGGTTTCCGCCCAGACCGCCACGATGCAGTCGAGCCAGCCGGCCGTCGCCACCTCGTCGTCGTCGATGAAGGCCATCAGGCGGCCCGTCGCGGCGTCGAGCGCGGCGTTCCGCGCGATGGAGATGTTGCGGCCCGGCGCGTGCACATAGTCGATCGGGACGGGCGACGCGGCGGCGCTCGCGGCCACCAGGGCCTTGGCGCTCGGCTCGTCGTCGTTGTCGATCACGACGATCCGGACGGTCCACCCGTCCGGCACCGCGCACCGGATCAGCGACGCGAGGGTGTCGGCGAGCGAGGGCCGGCGGAAGGTACAGACGCAGACGTCGATCTGGCGATCGGTCCCGATCATCGCGCCGTCACCGATCCTGGCGGGCGAACGGATGGCGCAGCGCCTGCCACCAGAAGCCGGCGGACCAGCCGAGCTGGATGATGATCGCCGCCACGCCCGACATCATGCCCGGCAGGCTGCGCTCGTTGATGCCGATCACCACGCCCCAGATCAGGCAGAGGCCCGCCCAGGCGGCGGCCGGCACGGCGGCGAGCCAGGAGACCGGTGCCGCCAGCGCCAGGAGCACCATCGGCAGGATCAGGAGCGGCACGATCTGGCGGATCTTGATCGAGCCGTGCTTGGCGATGGTGCGCGCCCGGCCGCGGCCGTAGCGGAAGTACTGCATGAACAGCTTCCACGGGGTCTCGCGGGAATAGTAGTTGATCGCCGTCGCATTGGTCAGCCAGCACTTGAAGCCGGCCTTGGCGAGGCGCATGTCGAGCTCGGCGTCCTCGTTGTGCGAGAAGGTCGGGTCGTAGCCGCCCACCGCCTCGAACGCCTTCACGCGGATCAGCGCGTGGTGGCCATGGTCCACCCACTTGCCGCCGCTCTGCAGGCTGCGATGGGCCGAGCCTCCGTTGCCGAGCGGCGAGTTCTGGGCGGCCGCGGCGGCGCGCTGGAAGAACTTCTTGCCCTCGGTCTTCATGCTGACGACCACCGAATCCGCGCCGGTGCGCATCGCCTCGGAGACCAGCACCCGGCAGAAGTCCGGCGGGTAGGACGAATGGGCGTCCACGCGGATAAGGTAATCGAAATCCTTGCCGAGCGCCTGCACGGCCATGTTGACGGCGGCGCTCTGGAGGCGGTGGGGATTGTCGATCAGGACAACGTTGCTGTGCCGGGCGGCGAGATTGCGGGCGATCTCGGCCGTGCGGTCGGTGCTGGCGCCATCCACGATGGCGATCACCAGCTTTTCGAAGCCGACTTGGCGAAGGAGGTCGGCGACGACGCCCTCCAGGGTCTTCTCCTCGTTGAAGCAAGGCACGACGATCAGGGAGGGCTCGTAGAGCGCGCTGTCGACGGACAGCTTGACGTTCACCGAATGAAGCCTGGTGTCACTCTCGATGACCGAGTTTTCCGGCAGAGATTTCAGCCAGTCGTGGCTGGACGGAATGGCTTGTAGGGTCACGAGAACTCATCCCTCTAAATACATAGTATGCGAATGCGAAAGTCCAACGCGTCAAGTCTTATCAAGCTCTGAGCTATAGTGCCGGCACCGGTCGGTCATCTTCGGGGCTTTGGCATGAACCTTGGTGTTCCGCATCAAACTGAAAAAGTACTAAAATCATTTTCGACGGAGAGCGGGGCGCTCTCTTGAAGCTTCGACATACAGGACGTACCCCAAGCCTCACATCAAAAATATAGCATAATCTATGGTTTGCCAGCGCCGCCTTTGGTCATCCCCTCAGATCTCAACACAGCGTTAACACTGCAGCCTGTCCGGCTTCCAAGATCGCCGGCCGGTCTGCTCGTCCCTGGCCGGTGCGGTCCATCTGCCCCGGCCGCCGGAGCATCCAACCCCGGCCCTTGTGCGATAAACGGGCGCGCGGTCGTTTTGTTCCGGGGCCGACAGAATTCGTCGTCGGTCTTCGCGTTCAGCTGCTCACCTTCGCGCGCAATCGCAAGACGAAGGAGGGCTGTCAGGGTCTGTGCTCGAGATATGTATTGACATAGCATCGAAAAATTCTGTGCTTGGCGAGTGTCAATTAGCAGATGAAAAGTATGAATAGGTTACCGGATGCCAAAAAGTTGAGAGCGATGGCGCTGAACACTCAGTTGAAACCGTTGAGGGCTCTTCATACTGTTCAGGTTCAGGCTGCCGCTCCGGCTGTCATTCTGCTTTCGGCTCCGCTTCGTCCTGCACGCCCCGAGCACAACCATAGACACGGCGACGCGCTCTCGTTGCGATCAGACGGCCTCGGTCCCGAGCCCGGTGCGCCTGGCACGCCGACCATGGCGCGCGTGCGCGGGTCGGCGGCCGCCAGACTCCCCGTCCGGCGGACGCGCCCTCGTCGAGCCCGCGGGTGATCGCCGGTTCAGGTCGGTCCAGGCATTCGATCACCGATCCGGTCGGGCACAAGTGCGTATTCAACCGCCCCTGGTTGCAGATCCGGCGCTGGTTCGCCCTGTTTTCCGATCAAATTCTCGGACCTCCAGAGCTGAGCCGGCGTCTTTGGCGTGAATGCCGCGCGATTCGAAAAGATGAAGACGCCACCCGAACAGGCCTTGTCATAGGGTTAATATTTAGTGAAACTTTTGTGACAGGCGTTTCTCGACGAAATCATCGTCCAGGCCATTCGGGGTGGATCACGGTTCGCTGGCGGCGGCGTGCCGGGATCCGGAGCCGGACGAGACAACGGGGGTGGACAGGAGTGATCCGTCATGCTCGGAACGTTCGGCCTGCTGGCGAGGGGGTTCTACGACACTCCGGCCATTGACGCTGAGATCCGCGGGGGAGCGCGGCCCACGTCCGAGTTCCACGCCCTGCAGCAGTTCGGCGGGTTTCGGATGGTGGACATCAGCCCGCCCAAGGGCGTCGAGGAAAGCTGGCTCGGCTTCTTCTCCAGCCCGCGGCGGATCTGGCCGGTGCGCCGGGCCGTCAAGGATCTCGGCGCGCTTGTGGCGGCCGGCGAGGACGTCGGCCTGCCGACCTTCCTCGGCCTGACGGCCTATGGGGTCCGGATCCCGATGGTGTGCATCCTCCACGGCACCTACTTCGAGAGCCCCCGCTTCAGGGCGCTGATGCCGGTCATCCGGGCCATGCGGCACATCCACTTCCTCGGTCTGTCCCGGGCGGTGACGGATCATCTGGTGACGGAGTTCGGCATGCCGGCCGAGCGCACGGGCGTGATCACCGCCGGAGTCGACACGGCCTTCTTCGCGCCCGCGCCGCTCCGGGGGGAGGGGGTGATCGCCAGCGCCGGTGTCGCCTTCCGCGACTACGACACGCTGTTCAAGGCCGTGGAGGGTCTGCCCGCTCCCGTGGAACTCGCCACCAACAGCGCTTGGATCGCGTCGGTCAGGTTCGACGCTCCGCTGCCCTCCAACGTGAAGGCCGGCGAACTGCCCATGTACACGGGGCTCCGGGACCTCTACGCCCGGTCCCGCTTCGTGGTCGTGCCCACCCAACCCGCCCCGTTCGCGTGCGGCTATTCGGTGATCGCCGAGGCCATGGCCATGGGAAAGGCGGTGATCGCCACCTACAACCCTGGCCACAGCGACCTGATCGTCCACGGCGAGACCGGCCTCTACGTGCCCTGCCGCGATCCGGACGCCATGCGCGCGGCCATCGTGCGCCTTCTGGAGAACCCGGCGGAGGCCGCCCGGATGGGCGAGGCCGGACGCCGGCGGGCCGTGGAGACCAACACCATGCCGCTCTACGCCGCGCTGGTGCGCCGGCAGGTGGCCGCCCTGGCCGACCGGGTGATGAGCGCCGCGGTGCCGCGTCCGGTGTCCTCCTAGAATTTCATTCGACGAGGTCGAAGACTCTGGCCCGGGAGAGAATGGCCCGGCTCGGTCAACCGGGAGCGCCGTTTCGACCTGCCGGCTCCTTCGGGTCTGCACGACCTCCAGACCTCTCCCACCGCGTCCGGGCCCGCGATCCGTCGCCCGGACCGCTCCGGTCGCCCGGCCCTTCCGGTCGTCGGCCGAGACGTGTCAAAACATGCGGATCGTTTTAACCAGTTTCTGCTCTTCCTGGGCATAAACCGTCGTGGCGCGCGTTGACGCCTGTGCATGGTCGGAACCATGGACCATGGGCTTGCGTCTTGAGCCGGTCCGGTCCAGTCCGGCGGTCGCTCGCCGATCTCGGCGACGGTGAACGACGGCGGGGCGCCGGATGGCGCGCCCGCCAATGCTGAAGAGAGCATGATGGCGTCTGCGCTGCGTATCGCCTACCTCGTCCACAACACCCACGACGCCGCCGTCCTGAGGCGCGTCCGCATGTTCCAGCTCGGCGGAGCCACGGTCGAGGTCGCCGGCTTCCGCCGCTCCGACGCGCCGCCGAAGCCGCTCGGCGGGGTACGGCCCGTCGATCTCGGTCGGACGCGCGACTACGGCTTCGTCCACCGCAGCGCCGCCATCGGCCGGGCGGGCCTGCGTCGCGACAGCGTGACCGAGATGGTGGCGCGGGCGGACATCGTGGTCGCCCGCAGCCTGGAACTCCTCGCCTATGCGGCCTCGCAGGCGCGCCTCGCCCGCAAGCCGGTTCCGATCGTCTACGAGTCCCTCGACATCCACCGGCTGCTCCTCTCCAAGGGCCCCGTCGGCACGGTGCTGAGGACGTTGGAGACGGCGCTCGCCAAGCGCAGCGCCCTTCTGATCACCTCGTCGCCGGGCTTCGTGCGCAACTACTTCGCCCATCGGGACGGCTTGAAGTCGCTGCCCGTCCTCCTCCTGGAGAATAAGCTGCTGCTCGAAACGGCGGATCTGCCTGAACTGCCCGCGCCCGCCCCGTTGGGGCCGCCCTGGCGGATTGGCTGGTTCGGCGCCCTGCGCGATTCCAAGAGCTTCGACCTTCTCACCCGGGTGACCGAGAAGCTGGACGGAAAGCTGAAGGTGGTGATGCGCGGCATCCCGACCGAGGCGGAGTTCCCGAACGGCCTCGGGCCGGACGTGATGCCGCCGCACATCGAATATCGGGGCCGCTACGTCTATCCGGACGACATCACGGACATCTATTCGGACGTGCACTTCACCTGGGCGGTGGACTTCTTCGAGGAGGGGCTGAACTCCAACTGGCTCCTGCCCAACCGCATCTACGAGGGCGGCCTCAACAACGCCGTGCCGATCGCCCTCGGCAGCGTGGAGACGGGCCGGATGCTGCAGCGCCTCGGCACCGGCGTGATCGTCGAGAACGACCTGGAGACGACCCTGGTCAACATCTTCTCCAGCCTCACGCCGGAGCGCTACCTGGAGCTCCGAGCCAGGGCGGCGGCGGTGCCGCGGTCCAACTGGGTCACCATGCCGGCCGACTGCGCCGCCCTGGTGGACCGCCTGTCGGAGGTGGTCCACCATCCGCGCCGGCGCCACGCCTCATGACTTGACGTCGGCGCCCGCCGGCAAGGCCGCGACCCGCACGCCGCCCACCTCCCGGATGCGGCGGGCGGGCCGGATCGACGATCCTCCATGGCCGATGGCGTGGGTGGCCTCCACGTTGGCGACGATCTCCGCCGCGAACCGCTCCAGCCGCGCCACGTCCTCCGCCTCGAAGGTGCGGGTCCGGGTGTCGATCACGCACAGCGTGCCGATCACCACGCCGGTGGAGAGCCGCATGGGCGCGCCCGCATAGAAGCGGATCCCGTTGTTGCGCAGGGTGGGGTCGTCGGCGAAACGCGGGTCCTTCTGGATGTCCGGGATCACGAGCACCGACTCCTGGCCCACCAGGTGGCCGAGGGAGGCGAGCTCGTGGGAGACGCCCGCCGGCCCGCCCGCGGCGGTCGGGGCTGGCGCCGCATCCGTGGCCGCGGCGGATGCGTCCGCCTGGGCCGGGTCGGGGAACTGCTCGGCGAGGGCGACGAGCGCGATCGGCGTCCCGAACGCGGCCGCCACGTCGCGGGTCGCGTCGCTGAAGCGCTCGGTCCGGCGGGCGTCGAGGCCCATCTCCTTGAGGACGTTGGCCCGATCCGGATCGGATTCCGCCGGCGGCACGGCCCCAGCAGGCGGATCGCGGCGTACCCAGGCGCAGATCTGGTCGCGGGCGACGCCGAGCGACGTGGCGACCGCGTCCGCCCCCGTGGCCGCGCTGCGCCGCCGCGTCGCGTCCGCGTCCTCGCTGGCGTTGAACGGGCAGACGATCACCCGCAGGCTCGGCGCCCGGCGCTTCAGCTTGCGGCAGACGTAGCGGGCGTAGACCTCCGGATGCGGGTGCATGTAGGCGAGGCAGACGACCTCCACGCCGGTGAGGTCGAGCTGGCCGAGCGCGTCCTGGGTGACCATGATGGGCGGCAGCGCGCGGACGCCGATCCGGTCCTCCCTCAGCACGCTCGCCACCATCTCGGCGGCGGCCCGGTCGAGTTCGCTCCGCCCGGCGATGCAGAGCACGGGCATGTCCTCGCCGGTGCGACCGTTCGGCCCGGCTCTCGATGCGGCCTCGGTCTCCTCCTCGCCGCGCCGCTCCTCCGCCAGGTCGTCCAGGTCGCGCACCACGCAGATCGCGGTGTCCGCGACCGTACGCCGGTAGCCGCTTTCGGACGTGCTCCTCTGGCCGTCGTTCTCGGCCATCCGGAGCGCCGGGATCGCCACCTGGTCGTAGAACTCGCGCGTGGAGGTTTCCGCCACATAGGCCTCGGCCAGCTCCACGGCCTCCTCCAGGTTGCCCGCGAGCAGGCGCTGGTAGAGCCGCTGCTCGGGCGCGAGCACCGGGTCGTTGCCGAGGAGGACTCCGAGAAACTCCAGCTGCGGCACGTAGCGGCCGATCGCCACCAGGCACACGGTCAGCGGCGTCGCCAGGAACAGGCCGACCGGCCCCCAGAGCGTCGTCCAGAACACCGCCGCCATGATGATGGCGAGCGACGACAGGCCGGTGCTGGACCCGTAGAGCCAGGGCTCCACGGCGTTGTTGCTGATGAGCTCCACCACCAGGAAGAGGGCGATCACCCAGACCAGCATCCACCAGCCGGGGTCCACCGCGAAGGCGAGGGCGAGCGGAAACAGGGCCGCGAGGAACGGCCCGAGGTAGGGGATGAAGCGCAGCACGGCCGCCATCAGGCCCCACAGGACCGCGTTCGGCACGCCGATGAAGTAGAGGCCGATGCCGATCGGAATGCCATAGGTGATGTTCACGATCAGCTGCATCAGCAGGTAGCGGCTGACCCGCCCGCCGGCGTCGTTCAGCGCCTGGGTGCTCTTGTGCAGGTCGCCGGCGCCGATCAGCCGGATGAACCGGTCGCGCAGGTCCTCCCGTTCCAGGAGCACGAAGATGAGGAATACCACCACCATGCCGGCGGTCGCGAGCGGCGCCAGCATCGGGCCGACCACCGTCTGGATCACCTGGATCGGGCTGGCGGCCGGCGGCTCCACCCGGACCGGGATCGGCTCCCGTTCGGGCTCCTCGCCGCTCGCCTGCTCGGCCGCCTTCTCGGTCTTCTCGTCGGCGCGCTCCAGCCCCTCGCCAAGGTCCCGGACGGTGCTCGTCAACCGTTCCAGCACGCCGCCGCCCGGCGCGTCCGACTGCAGGGAGTCGAGCTTGCGTTCGATGGTGTACTGGTATCGCGGCAGGTTGTCGGCGAGGCTCACGAGCTGAGTGCCGACCAGCAGGCCGATGCCGGCGATCACCACCAGGGCGAAGGCCACCACCGCGATCACCGCGGCCACCCGCGGGATGCGGAGCTTGCGAAGGCCGGTGACCAGCGGCGACAAGGCGAACGCCAGGAGGATCGCGAGCGCGAACGGCACGAAGATGTCGCGGCCGAAGTAGAGCCCGCCGATGGCGAGCACCAGCCCGCCGGCCGTCAGCATGGAGAAGCCCTGGCTCGTCGGCGCGGGTGGGACGGGCGTTTCGGCCATGGCTGTCGCAATCCTCGTCTGTCGCCGGCGTGGGCGTGACGGCTTGAACGCGCCGACCCGCCGGTTTGATCCCGGCCGAGGGCGAGCCCGGCGAGGCTTCCGCGTCAAGGCTCGATGAAACATCGTCCCGCCCCGGGGATTAGACCGGTTCCGGCGGCTGCGCCGCCCCGTCCGAACCGTCCTCGAGGCCCTCGCCATGCCAGCGTCCAGCATCTCCCGAACCGGGTCGGAGGCCGACTGCATCGTCGTCGGTGGCGGGCCGGGCGGCCTCATCGCGGCCACCTATCTCGCCCGCTATCACCGGACCGTGGTGGTGGTGGACGCGGGCGAGAGCCGCGCGCGCTGGATCCCGGTCAGCCACAACACGCCCGGCTTCCCCGAGGGCGTGACCGGGCCGGATCTCCTCGCCCGCCTGCGTGTCCAGGCGGAGCGCTACGGCGCCTACCTGGTCGACGGCCGCATCGACGCCATCACCGGCAGGGCGGGCGACTTCAAGGCGGTGGGGGAGGGGATCGCGGTGACGGCGCCCATGGTGGTTCTCGCCACCGGCATCGTCGACATCATGCCGGGCTTCGCCGACTACGAGCGCGCCATCGAGGCGGGTCGGCTGCGCTTCTGCCCGGTCTGCGACGGCTTCGAGGCGACCGAACAGCGGGTCGGGATCGTCGGCCCGCCGGACCGGGCCTTGAGGGAAGGGCGCTTCCTGCGGTCGTTCACCGACCGGGTGGCGCTGATGCGCCTTGCCGAGCATGCCCCGTTCGACGCGGACACGATGGGGAGCGCCGAGCGGCTGGGGCTGCGCGTGGTGACGGAACCGGTGGTCGATCTCGTCCACGACCTCTGCGGCATGGTGGCCGTCTACGAGGGCGGCGTCCGCGAGACCTTCGACACGCTCTATCCGGCGATGGGCAACCTGCCCCGCAACACGCTCGCCGCCGCGCTCGGGGTCGCGTGCAACCCGGTCGGCTGCGTCCTGACCGACCCGCACCAGCGCACGAGCGTGGACGGCGTCTACGCGGTCGGGGACGTGGTGAACGAGCTCAACCAGATCGCCGTCGCCGCCGGCCATGCGGCCATAGCGGCGACGGACATCCACAATCGCCTGACCGCGCGGGAGCGGCCGCCGGCATGAGCCCGCGGCGCGATCCTCGGTCGGCTCGGGCGCTCAGCGCGGCGCCTTCACCGGCGAGGGACGAACCGAGGAGACCAGCCGCGGCTTGCAGGTGGCGCAGAACCAGCGCCCCGGGATCACGTCGTTGCCGCACACCATGAGCTGGGACGGCGCCACGCCCTGGACCACGTCGAAGAGCGGGTTGCGGCACCGGAACGCGCCGGCGTCGAGAAGCGGGACGGCGCGCGGGTTCGCGCTGCGGACGGCGGACTGTTGGGCTTGCATCGACTCACCAGGCTGGAACGGATGGGACTGCCTTGTGCGGCCGATACGGTTAACCATCCGTTTCCGAGACGTTTTCAACTTTCCGCGTCGTCGGTGCGGCACCTTTCGCGTTCCCGGGCGTTGACGTTCCCAAGCCGGTCCGTCGGGGGCTTTCGCCGGCGCCCGGACGGCCGCGTGCGACGAGCCCGGAGAAGAGACATGACAGGACCGCACCGCGCCGCCGTCTCGCCCGCCGAACGCACCTTTCCGGACGATCCCGCGAAGACGCGGCTCGATCCGGCGCCGCCGAACAACGACCCGGACCTCGACGAGGACGGCCTGCCGAAGGGACCCGGCTCGAACCCCGACGCGGAACGCCTCCGCAAGGGCATCCACACGGACGACTGAGAGCGACGTCGATGACACCGGAGCGCACGTCACCGGGTGATGGTCAGGCCGCCCAGCAGGCGGACGAGATCGGCCTGGCGCGAGACGCCCACCTTGGCGAACACGCTCTTCAGCTGCGTGCGCACCGTGTCGACCGAGACGCCGAGCGTGCGGGCGAGGTCGGCCGGCGTCTTGCCCTCCATGATGCCCTTGGCGACGCGCGCTTCCGCCCGTGTGAGATCGAACAGCGCCTGGAGGAGGGACGAGCCGGGCACGGCCGCGGCCGACACGGGCGTCACCATCAGGAAGGCGTTGGCCGAGGCGAACACGTCGCGGGCATTGCGCCGGACGGGCACGAGGTGGGCCACCATCGCCGGATGGGCGTGCGTGGCCGGAAGCGCGATGGACGCCACCTGGGGCATCAGCTGCGAGGCGAGCCGGTCGAGCGCATCCTTCAGAAGCGCGTCCGGAGCCGACCCCGCCAGCTGGACCCGATCGCGCCGGTCGAGAACAACGGACGGCATCATGGCCGTCAGCAGGTCGTTGGCGGCGATCAGCCGGCCGGAATGGGACAGCACGCCGGCGGGAAGCCCCACGGCCGCCAGGGCGGCCGCCGCGGCGCGCGCCTTCTCGAACCCGAGGCGGGCCGACAGGAGGGCGGCCCGGTGGAGGTCCGGCCGCAGCGTCTCCAGCCGGGCGATCACCTCCGGCTCGAACGGGCCGCGCCGGTGGCTGCGCTCGATGTTGAACACGAGGAGGTCGCCGGACGGCATGGTGATCAGCGTGCCGGTGCACCAGCCGCCCCCGTTCTGGCGGAGGTAGGCGATCATCGGGTCGCGGTCCATCTCCTCGGGCGTGAACATGTCCTGGTCGGACACGAAGCCCGGCAGGTCGAGCTTCAGGGCGCGCTCCACGCGCGTGTTCCGGGCCATCCACCCGTCGGCCAGGAAGCGCGCGAGAAGCGGCTCCACCTCGCGGGAGGAGACCCAGTTGGTCCGGGTCGGCGAAGCCGTGAAGCACATGGAGCCGAGCGCGTCCGCCTCGCGGGTCAGGCCGTCGAGGAGGTCCGGCCAAAGCTCCGGCACGAGAGCAGCCTCATAGATGCTGTCGACGAACGCGTTGAGATCCATGACCCGTCCTGGTGGCACGAGAAAGGCTTTACGTCCCGCTCGGTGAACTTGGGCAGAGAACGAGGATTATTGCTGGATGTAATATACATAGCAAGCATCGACGATAGATGATGTCATTAATTGCACCCTCCTTCAGCGGAACGCGTCTGGGGTACGAAAACCTTTCGGGTTGTTAACCAGTCGCCCGGAATAAGCCGACACCCGAGCCGTCAAGCCGTTCGGGAGGGCCAGCGTGCAGGAGTTCGGCATGAGGCAGCGGATCGACGAGACGGCGGCGAACCTCGGCGTCGGCGGGACGGACCTGTCGGCCACCGGGATCATCGACATACCGCCCGACGCCCTGGTCTACGCCGTCGGCGACGTTCACGGCTGCCTTCGGGAACTGCTGGACCTGGAGGCCGTCATCCTGGCGGACGCGGCCGGCGCGCCGGCCACCGTGGTCTATCTCGGCGACTACGTGGATCGCGGCCCGCTGAGCTCCGGCGTCGTCAACCACCTCATCCAGCCGTCGCCGCCCGGCATCACTCGCATCTGCCTGCGCGGCAACCACGAGGAATACCTCCTCGGCTTCCTGTCCGAGCCCGGCGCGAATGCCGGCTGGCTGGACGTGGACGGCCGCCTCACGCTCGCCTCCTACGGGGTGGAGGTGCCGAGGCGCGTCAACGGCAGGGTGGCCCAGTCGGTCCGCGCGGAGGCTCTCCAGATGATCCCGCCGGAGCACGTCGCCTTCCTGTCCGGGCTGCCGTTCATCGCCCGGACGGAGGGCTACGTCTTCGTCCACGCCGGCCTTCGGCCGGGGGTGGATCTCTCCGCCCAGTCCAAGGTGGATCTGCTCCTCTTCAAGGACTGGCACCTCGCCCGGCACGTGGAGGCGCCGTTCCGGATCGTCCACGGTCATACGGTGCGGTTCACGCCGCTGATCGACGAGCGACACATCTGCCTCGACACCGGCGTCTGGCGCACCGGTCGGCTCACCGCCGCGCGGTTCCGCGACGGCGAGGTCGCCTTCCTGGACAACACCGGCCGGATCGCCGCCGCCAATGCGGGCGCCCGCCCGTCCCTGCGGGTCCTCGCTGGAGGCGCGCGCCCGGGCATGGGTGGCCCGTCCGCCGGCCTCGCCGCCGGCACCGCCGCCGTCACCCCCGTCTCCGCCCTCGCCGGCGGTCGATCCTGGCCGGCCGCCGGCGCGCCCGGACCGGGTGCGTCGCCGCCGAGCCCGGTGCTTCCCGCCTCGGTCTACGATGGCGCGCACGCCGGCCCGACGTTCGGGGTCGCCGCCGCGGCCTCGCAGCCGCCGCCGCGCCAGCGGCACCTGGCGGCCGCCGCCGCGGCCGCGCTCATCCTCGGCGCCACCGGCGCGCTCTGGGCCGCCGACTGGTCGCCGTTCCAGACCGGCGCCAGCCGCACGCCCCCGGCGGCGGAGGCCGCCGCCGGCGACCGGTTCGCCTCCGCAAGGCCGTCGGCGGACGCCGCTCCGCCGGAGCTCCGCCCGAGGATCGAGCCGCCGCCCGCCTCCGCGGACACGCCGACCGGGGCCGTTTCGATGGCGGACGTGGGCCTCGGCGCCCTGTCTCCTGACCGGACGACCTCGTCCGCTCCCCCGCGCGTCCCTCCGCTCCCGGACCTGGACGAGCGCGTCCCGCTCGCCGCCCCACCTGCCGCGACGGGAGACGTGCGACGCGCCGAACCGAGGCCGCCGAGGGTCATCCTTCCTCATCCGGCCCGCGCGCCCGACCCGGCGCCGGCGGCCGACGCGCCGCAGCCCGCGCCGGGCATGGACGCGCGCGCGCCGAGCCTCGGCACGCTTCGGCCGACCCGGGAACCGGTCGATCCGGCGCCCGGCGGTACGGAGGTCGCGGCGATCGCTCCCGACCTGGCGGCGCCGCCGCGCCCTGTGCCCCGCCCGGCCGCTCCGGAGCCGGAGGCGGGCTTCGCGCCAGCCGCCGAACCGACCGGCGAGGAGGAGGCGATCCACTTGCCGCCGACAGGCGAGGCGGAGCCCGCCGCCGCCGAGGGCGCCGGGTTCGCGGCCGATGGCTGCGCTTCGAGCGCCGACCCGGCGGCGTGCCTCGCGGCGGCCGGCGTCGAGCTCGGCACGGCCGCGGCCGTGGCGGGTCTCGCCGCCACCGGCCCGCTCGCGCCCGCGCCGCCGCGCCTCCAGGCGTTCGACCATGCGCTCGGGCCGTGCTGCGACAGCGACGGCGCGTTCGAGAAGAAGACCGAGACCGCCAAGGCCGCGCCGGCCCGGTCGGCCAAGAAGGCCAAGCGCGCCAAGCGCCCGCGCACGAACCGGGTGCGGCGCTGGCAGCCGCCGGCGGTCGACTTCGCGGTGGAGAAGGATCGACGCGTTCCCGTCCAGCCGTCCCGACGCCGTTCGTCGACGCTCTGGTTCCCGGTCATCGGCGGAGGCGCCGACACGGGCCGCGAGGTGGCGGCCGCCACGTCCGGCCGGAGCGGGCCCGGGCGGGGCGGATCGTCCGGCGGCGGGTCCGAGTCGTCCGGCGGTGGATCGGCGCCTTCCGGCGGTGGATCCGCGCCCTCCGGTGGGGGCGGCGCGCCTTCCGGCGGAGGCGGCGGGCCTTCCGGAGGAGGCGCCACCGCGGGCGGGAACGCCGGCTCTCCCGGCGGGTCCGGCTCGGGCGGATCGTCGCCGTCCGGCAGCGGCTCGACCGCGTCTCCCGGCGGCGGATCCGGCCCTGGCGGCGGCCTCGGTTCGGCCGTGGGCGGGGTCGGCTCGGCGGTGGGCGGCCTTGCGGGCGGTCTCGGCGATGCCCTCGGCGGCGGAGGCCGCGGCCGTGGCAAGAGCGACGGCAAAGGCGGTCGTGGCGGCGACTCGAAGGGCGGCGAGTCCAAAGGCGGCGACTCGAAGGGCGGCGGCGAGTCCAAAGGCGGCGGTGGCGGCGACTCCAAGGGTGGCGGCGGTCGCGGCAGGGATTGACGGCCTTGATGCCTATCGAACCTGTGGATCGCACACCCGTACGGACGTTCACGATCGGGCATACTGCCGAGCCACCGGCGCGCACCGCGATATCGGTCGCAGATCAGACAATCGACGGTTCGCCCTCTCGTCGGGCACACTGCCGACGTGCGCCGTGATGCCCGGACGGCGTGCGCCAAAGGGGGGCCTTGGCGTGACCGCATCGAGCGACAACCGTCGGATCAACCGAAGACCGTGCATGATCAAGGTCTCCGTCCTGTCCGGACAGTGGGCCTTTCCGTGCGACGTGGTGGATCTCAGCCCCACCGGATGTCGTATCCGGATCCCGGAGCATCGATCGCTCGACGACGTGGTGCGGCTCCACTTCCCGCGCCTGCGCGAGGCCGTGATCGCCGACGTGGTCTGGCGCGATGGTCGCTTCGCGGGCCTGCGGTTCCGGCCGAAGCTTGGCCCGGTGCAGATGCTCGACTGAGCCCGTCCGCGCCGGGCGCCAGGGCGATGTCGCCGCCCTCCCGCCCGGCCGGTCTGCTTCGTCCGTCAGCCGCGACGCACCCGCAGGATCTCGCCGGACCAGCGGTCCACGTCCACGGCGAGGTCGCGGCCCCGGCGATCGACGCCGATCACCCGGTAGGAGTTGCGGCGTCCGCGGATCTCGTCGATTTCGCGCATGCCGGCTTCGCGCGCGATCCGGGCGGCCTGCCGCGAGCTGATCTCCCGGCGACGCTCGTAGCGGTCGCGGCGGTCGTAGCGCTCGGAATAGCCGGGCGGAAGCACGCGCACGCCGTCCCGACCGAACTCCACCGTCTGCGCGCCCGCCGGGGCTGCCATGAGAAGCGCCGTCGCGGCTGCGGCGAGAATGCTCCTACGCATGGATACTCTCCTCGTTCGGCCGCGCCGGAAGGGCGGCAGCCTCCCGCGGAAAACGCGCTCGCCAGCGCTGCCGTTCCCACCCGCCGAAGGAGGCCCTGCGCCCGATGGGCGCGGGGCTCGCACCGGCCCGGAGCCTTGTGCAAAATTGACGATGCCGCTCCGCGCGATTCGCCCTGCAGGACGGGGTTCGGCGCCGGACAGGGTGGGGGGACGGCGATGGGATCGGACTGGGCCTACGACTACGTCATCGTCGGTGCCGGCATGTTCGGCGCGACCTTCGCCCGGCTGGCGACCGACGCCGGCCGGCGTTGCCTCGTGGTGGACCGTCGACCGCACATCGGCGGCAACTGCTACACGGAGGAGGTGGAGGGCATCACCGTCCACCGCTACGGGGCGCACATCTTCCACACCAGCGACGACTGGATCTGGTCGTTCGTGAACCGCTTCGTGCGCTTCAACAATTTCGTCAACGCGCCGATGGCCTACGCGGACGGGCGGCTCTACTCGCTGCCCTTCAGCATGCACACCTTCAACCAGCTCTGGGGCGTCACCCGTCCGGACGAGGCGGCGGCCATCATCGACGGCCAGCGGCTGCGCCTCGACCGGGATCCCGCCAACCTGGAGGAGCAGGCGCTGAGCCTCGTCGGGACCGACATCTACCGCCTGCTGATCCAGGGCTATACGCGCAAGCAGTGGATGCGCGAGCCGCGCGACCTGCCGGCCTGGATCATCAAGCGGCTGCCGCTCCGCTTCACCTACAACAACAACTATTTCGCCGACCGCTATCAGGGAATCCCCGAGACCGGCTACACCAGCCTCTTCGACGCTCTTTTGGACGGCGTGGAGGTCCGCCTCGGCGTCGACTTCCTCGCCCATCGCGCCGACCTCCGCTCGCTCGGGCGGACGCTCGTGTTCACCGGGCGGATCGACGAATATTTCGGCTTCGAGCACGGGGAACTGGAGTACCGGACCCTGCGGTTCGACACCCAGGTCCTCCAGACGCCCAACTTCCAGGGTAACGCGGTGATCAACTACTGCGACGCCGACGTGCCTTACACCCGAATCATCGAGCACAAGCATTTCGCCTTCGGTCAGCAGCCGGCGACGGTGGTGACCTATGAGTATCCCGAGCCCTGGTCGCGGTCCGCGGTGCCCTACTATCCGGTGAACGACGCGGAGAACACCCGTCGCTTCAAGCTCTACCAGGAGCGCGGGCGCGACGAGCCCGGCGTCCTTTTCGGGGGGCGGCTCGCCGAATACCGCTACTACGACATGCACCAGGTCATCGGCTCCGCCCGCGCCGCGTTCGAGCGGCACACGCGCGGACCGGGATGGCGGACGGACGACGCCGGCGGAAGGTGAGCGGGCGGTCGCACCCGGGCCCGGCCGGCGGATGCTATTGTAATTAGTTGCAATGTAACGTTTCCATCCGTAAGGTGCAGCTGATCGGGACCGATGGTCTCGACCGCCACTCGGTCCGGATCCACGTCCGAGCCGCAGCAATCCCGAGGTGCCGTCTCTTGTTCCGCCTGTTGGATCGCCTGCTGGGGTCCGCCCGCGCCGCCGCCCGCGACGCAGTTCCGGACCCGGATCGCCATGTCGTCGCGCCCGACGACGCCTCGATCTACGCGGTCGGCGACGTCCATGGCTGCGCCGATCTCCTCCATGCCCTGGAGGCCCGCATCCTGCAGGACGCGCGCGCCCGCCGGACGCGCGCTCTCATCCTCTACCTCGGCGACCTGATCGACCGCGGGCCGGACAGCGCCGCCGTGCTCGATCACCTGAGCGACCAGCCCGACGACGGCGTCGAACGCCTGTGCCTCCTCGGCAACCATGAGGCCATGCTGCTCGATTGGCTGAGCGATCCGGCGGACGACGGATGGCTGGAGCACGGCGGCGGCGAGACGCTGCGGTCGTACGGGGTGCCGGTCGCCTTCCTCCAGGCGGCGTCGGCCCGGCGTCGCGCCGACATCGTCGCCGCCCATCTGCCGAGGGCGCACGTGGACTTCCTGGAGGCGCTGCCGCTGACCGTCCGCACCAGCCGCCACCTGTTCGTCCATGCGGGCGTCCGCCCCGGCGTTCCGCTGGCGGCGCAGACCGAAAGCGACCTCCTCTGGATCCGGGAGCCGTTCCTGAGCCGAAACCACGGCCTCGACCTCCCGGTGGTGCACGGACACACGCCGACGCCCGAACCCACGGTCCTGCGCCATCGCATCGGCATCGACACGGGCGCTTTCGCGACGGGCCGGCTCTGCGCGGTCCGGCTCGTCGGCGACGAACCGCCCGCAATCCTGGGCGTCTCCCGGCGGGCGCCGGCGTCCAGCGCCGCCGACCTCCACCAACGTTCCCATTGACGTCCAGGCGTTGCAGCGGGGTCGCATGCGTCAGGTGCCGACAGACCGGGCCTCCAACCTTTCCCGCCCGGATGTCGACCTCCAGGCCGAACCGGCGGGGAACG
Source organism: Chthonobacter rhizosphaerae (assembly GCF_013839525.1). Lineage (GTDB taxonomy): Bacteria > Pseudomonadota > Alphaproteobacteria > Rhizobiales > Pleomorphomonadaceae > Chthonobacter > Chthonobacter rhizosphaerae. The sequence goes on along the minus strand of NZ_JACDIS010000003.1, from coordinate 38,900 downwards.
AGGTGGACATCCGCCTGCTCCTCGGCACCGTCCGGAGGCAGTCCCGGCTGATCCTCGCGACCCTCGCACTGGTGATGGCGCTCGCCGCGCTCTTCGTGTTCACCCAGGTGCCCGTGTACACGTCCACCGCTCTCGTCTTCGTGGACCCGCGGGTGAAGAACATCCTCGACCCGGAACTCCAGACCAACATGTCGGCGGATGTCGGGCGGGTGGAGAGCGAAGTGGAGATCCTGAGGTCCGACAGCACGCTGCTGGCGGTCCTGTCGGACCTCACGCTGATGACCGATCCGGAATTCGCCCCGAAGCTCGGCCTGCGGGACCAGGTTCTCGTGGTCCTCGGCCTGTCGGACCGAGCCAGCCTCCAGGATGGCGAGCGCGCCGTTCAGAAGGTCCTCGACAGTCTGCGGGAGAGTTTCGTGGTCAGCCGGTTGGGCCGCACCTACCTGATCTCCGTCCAGGCGAGTTCCATCAGCCCCGCGAAGGCGGCCCAACTCGCCAACACCGCCGCCCGGGTCTACATACAACAGCAGATCGACGCCAAGGTGGCGAACGCGCTCGGCGCCCGGGACGCCCTCAACCGGCGTCTCAGCCGGGCCTCCGGGGAGATCGACGCCATCGAGGAGAAGATCGACGGCTTCGTCACCACCAACCTGGAAGCGATCGCCAGCGAGAGCAACCGGGCCGATCTCGTCGCCCTCCGCATGCAGCTGGAGGCCGCGAAGAGCCAGGGCATCCGCGCAGGCAGCCTCAGTTCCGTGCTCGGCCGCTACCAGGAGCAGAAGGACTGGGAGGCGATCGCCCGCGAGCTCAGCTCCGAAGCGGTGAAATCCCTGGAGCAGCAGCGGTCCGCTCTGGTCCGCAGCCTCCAGGCCGCCGGCACGGACACGCCGCAGGCCTTCGACCTTCAGGGACAGCTCGCCAGGATCGAGACCGACCTCGGAAAGCAGGTGTCCGAGGAGATCGAGAAGCTGCGCCTGCAGTCCCAGGTGGCCCAGGAGCAGGAGAACAAGCTTCGCGATCAGCTTCGCGAAACCGTGCTCGCGAACAATCTGCCGACCGAAATGGTGTCGGACCTGTACCGGCTCCAGAAGGAGGCGGACGTCACCCGCGGCCTCTACCAGGATCTGCTCCAGCGCATGCGCGACGCGGAGGCCCAGGCCGACCTGCAGCTCCCGGACAGCCGCATCGTCTCGGTGGCGACCGCGCCCACGCGGCCGAGCGCCCCCAAGATTCAGCTCATCCTGTCGGGCGCCTTCCTGGCGGCGCTCGGGCTCGGCGTCGGCCTCGCCTTCGTGTACGAGAACTTCGTCGGCGGCTTCACCAGCGAGGACCAGCTGGAGGCCGTGTCCGGCGTCCCGGCAATCTCGACCGTGCCTCTCCTCAACGTCGGCGCCAAGGGCGACGAGACCCGCCCGGAGATCGCCTTCGAACTCGTCCGAAGGCCGCTGTCGGCCTACAGCGAATCCATCCGGCGGACCCGGCTCGCGGTGGAGCTGATGACGCGCGCCGGCGACGCGGATCCGAGCGGACGGGGCAAGGCCATCCTGGTGATGGTGGTCTCCGCGGTTCCGGCGGAAGGAAAGACTACCACGGCCGTCGCGCTCGCCCGCGCCTTCGCGATCACCGGCCGGCGGACCGCGCTCATCGACTGCGACCTCCGCCGCCCGGCCGTCGCCGCGGCCGTGGGCGTGGAGCCGTCCACCAGCCTGATCGACTTCCTGTCCCAGGCCGTCGACACCTTAAACTTCCGGGACTTCGTCACCGTCGACGAGGCCACCGGCATGCAGATGATCCTCGGCTCTCGGCCGAACCGGGTGCCGACAGACAGCCTCATCGAGTCCGGCCGGTTCAAGCGCCTGATCAACCTCGTGCGCGATCGCTTCGACGTGGTCGTCCTCGATACGCCGCCCGTGCTTCCGGTCGTCGATTCCCAATATCTGGCGAGCTACGCCGATCTGGCCGTGCTCGTGGTCCGCTACGCCAGCACGTCCCAGCGGGAGGTGCGGGCCGCCGTGTCGGACCTGAGGGCGGCCGGGGGGGACCAGCTCGTCATCGGCGCCGTCCTGAACCAGACCGAGGGCGGTGCCACCGGCTACCGGGGCAAGTACCAGGGCTACTACCACTCGGCCCCGACCTGACGTATCCCTTCCGCGCGCTCAGCGGCGGCGGGACCGGTCGGCTTTCTCGGCCCGGTCGATCACCGCGCCGGCGAGCGCCAGTGCCCCATGGAGAACCGCGCCGAGGCAAGCGTCGAGAAGACGCCCGCCGAGGCTCCGCGGCGTGGGGCGCGCGTCCGGATCGGCCGAGGAGGGCTCGTCGATGGGCGAGGGCGTCGGCATCGGGGCTCCGCGTGGAAGGAGGCTTCGCCGGTCGAAACACCCGGGCAGGCGGGTGTTCCCGCGCGGCCGGATCCTCTCTCGCCTCGAGTGCTTTCCGACCTGACGGAATCGCCGCGTCACAAGAAACCGCTGCGGATTCAGTACGCTGGAGCATTCTCTCGGCGTTCAAGTCGTGCGACTTGATCGGAGAACGGTCTAGCGGAACCAGGGTGAACGGCCGGTTAAGACCGCTCGCCCATCCGCCGTCAGCGGGCCACCACCGGCGCTTTCTCGTCCAGCGCCAGCACGGCCGCCGCGGGCGTCGCGGCCGGCCGGTCGTCCGCCGGGACCGGAGCCGTCACGACGGCGTCGCCCGCCTCGCGCTGCTCCTCCACATAGGCGAGGGCGCCCACCACGTCCCGCGCCCAGACCGGCCAGATGTGATCCCCGTCGGCGATCCGCAGCTCCGCCTGCTCGCCGTTCGCCTTCAGGGCGGTGTAGAACGCCACCGCGCCGCGCCATAGGCCATGGCCGTCGTCGTCTCCGCACGCGATGTAGAAGGCCGGCAGCCGGGCGCTCGCCGCCACCTGCTTCGCCAGAAGGGTGAACACGTTGAGCGCGTTGAACCGCCCTGCGTCGAACGGCGTCCCGAACGCTCCCTCGTAGTGGTCGCCCACGGACGGCAGAATGACCCCGGCCGTCATGGTCGCCTCGTCGAGCCGGTTGAGATAGGTCTCGTTCTGCACCGCCTTCAGGTCGTCCAGGGACCGGCCCGCCAACGCCTGCGGGATGTTCTGCCAGATCGCCCCGGAAAGGCTGGCCGAGACCGCGTAGAGGTCCGGATGGGTGAGCCCCAGCCGCAGCGCCCCGAAGCCGCCCATGGACAGGCCCACCACGGCCCGGCCGGTCCGGTCCGTGCGCACCGGGTAGGCGGCTTCCACGGCCTTGCGCAGGTCCCGCGTCAGGGCCGTCTCGTAGTCGCCGGGGCCGCCGGCCGCCTCGCTGTCCACGTACCAGCTGTTCTCCGCGTCCGGCATGACCACGAGCGCGGGGTCGAGGTCGCCGCCCTTGGCCATCAGCCGGTCGAGCGTCTCCTCGATGGCGCCGAGGTCCACCCACGACCGTTCGTTGCCGTTGTGCCCGTGCAGGAGATAGACCACCGGCCAGCCGCCCACCGGCGGCGCGCCCTCGGGCACGTAGACGGCCGTCGGGAGGGTACGGCCGAGGGCCGGGCTGTCGAAGGCCTTGAACTCGACCACGCCGGCGGACGCGGCCGACGTCCCGGCGACAAGGAGAGCAATGGAGAGCAGGAGATGCCGCATCGTCACCGTCTTGAAAAAAATTGGTTGGAACCTTCGGCCTCGATGCGCGTTTGGCATCCCGGCCGGGCCGAACCGTGTCAAATCGGTGTCTGAGGCGAAATCCGTCCTATTGCGAAGGGCTCCTGTTCCGACGATCCGAAAACTGTCAGGGATGGGCGCGCCGAAGCGTCGGCCGCGTGCCTTTGGCCCGCCGGCAAGCTGGAGCGTGGCTGCGGCCAAGCTGTTGCGATCCTTACCGCTTGCCCGAACCTATGGCCGCCCGGTCACACTCCGGGCGGAAACAGGCAGCCGGGCGGCTGACGATCGCGTGAAACGCCGAGCGGGCCAGGGCGGCCGCCTGGTCACCGGCTCCGCTGTCCGAGCGCCCGGGCGGCGCGCGCCGCCTCCGGCAGGGACAGCGCGAAGGTGACGACCGACGCCACGGTGGCGAGCTGGCAGTAGGCGCAGAGCGCCTTGTTCTCGGCCCACTCCTCCCGCGCGAGCCGGGCGCAGGTGACCACGTCGTAGAGCGCCTTTCCGGCCGTCATCAGCGGCAGGAAAGGCTGCGCCTCGGCCCGGCGCCGACCGCCGGCGGCCGCGAGCGCCGCCGTGACCGCGTAGGTGATCATCATCAGGAAGCCGTCGGGCGTGTCCAGCCGGCGGTAGCCGTAGGCCGAGGCGTCCACCCGCGCGCTGTCGAACGGGCCGACGGGCGGGTCCGGCAGCGTGCGCACCATGCCGGTCTGATAGGCGCCCACCAGGCCGCCGATGGCCGCGCCCAGGATCGAGAGGCCGATCATGCGGCGCCGGTTGGCGAGGTCCTGCCCGGTGCCGAGGCGGAGTTCGCGGCTCAGTTGATTCGGGTCCATGGCCATTCCTTTCCTGGTGTCCGGGCTCACCGGCCGGAGGTGTCCCAGCGCCGCTGGGAGGCGCGGATGCGGCTGCCGTGGGTGGCCGGGTCCGCGTCGGACGGCGGCGGATCCGTGTCCATCGCTTCGTCCGCGTGGCTGGCGCGGCCGGGCAGGAAGTGCTCGAAGCTGCGCACCACCACGAGCAGGACGAGCCCGAACCCGACGCCGAACGCCGCGAGGCTGTACTGACCGGCGCCGGCGGCGATCCCCACCGCCGCCGCGAGCCACACGTTGGCGGCGGACGTGAGGTTCCGAACACTGCCATTGGCGACGAAGATCGCGCCCGCCGCGATGAAGCCGATCGCCTGGGCGAGGCCCTGCACCACGCGGAGCGGGTCGGTGTTCATGCCGCTCGTGTCATGAAACTCCTCCGCCATGATGAGCGCCGAGACGACGATCATGGCCGAACTGGTGCTCACCAGCGCGTGAGTCCTGAGGCCGGCGGAGATGCCGCGAATCTCCCGGTCGATGCCAAGGGCCATGCCGCCCAGCGCCGCGAGCGTCATCCGCAACAGCATCGTCTGCTCGTCCATGTCTGCCTCCGCGTCTCGTCGCGGAGGACTGAACCAGCCGAAGGCGCGCCGGTTCCCTGCCACTTTCCGCACCCTCAGGCTCCCGCGCACGCCCCAATCCCGTTTCGGCCCGACCAGTGCCTTACGGATGACACATCAATGTATCAGCATATTTGCTTGAAGTTAGACGGATGGGAGCCTATTCATGACCGCAGATTTCGGGGCTCGGTCTGACGCCATCCATCGTCGCTTTTGCTTTGCTCCGGTGTGTATAGACGCGAATTGCGAACGGTATTTTCTTAATAGCGCATAATAGAAAGCTTGTACTTGGAGTAGGCATACAGCGGATTGAGCGTGCATTGATGAAGATAACTCACGTGGTGCGGCAGTATCTGCCTCAGGCCGGGGGGCTTGAATTTGCTGTGCATGACCTTGCTGCTGCGCAGGTGAGGGCGGGTCATCGTGTCCGAGTCGTTACCCTTGATAGAAGCTTTGCGGACCCTGATCGAACACTGAGCCGCACCGACACCATCGACGGTGTCGAAGTCGTTCGCGTTCCATTTGTCGGGTCTCGTCGCTATCCGATCGCGCCCGCCATGGTGCGTCACATCGGCGAGCCGGATGTGCTTCATGTGCACGCCATCGACTTCGCGTTCGATTTCTTCGGCCTGATCGGCTTCTTCCGGCGGCTGCCGCTTGTGGTCACCACCCACGGCGGGTTCTTCCACACCGAAAAGTTCGGCCTGCTCAAGAAGGTCTACTTCCAGACCGTCACGCGCCTGATGATCTGCTCCTACAACGCGGTGATCTGCGTCAGCGAGCAGGACCGGGCCACGTTCGACGCGATCCGGACCCACGGCATCATCACCATCCCGAACGGGGTGAACATCGACAAGTTCGTGGACGCCGGCGCCGTCTCCAAGACCAAGACCGCCATCGCGATCAGCCGGTTCTCGCGCAACAAGCGGATGGACCGGATCGTCGAGACGTTCCGGCGCATGGTCGACCTCGACCCGGAATGGCGGCTCGTGATCGTCGGCCGCAACGACGATCTGGACGGCGCCTACGTGCAGTCGCTCGTCGACGGGGCCGGCTTGCGCGACCGGGTCGTGCTCGCGGTCGGATACTCCAACGAGGAGATCCGCACCCTGATGGCGCGCTGCTCGGTCTTCCTCAGCGCGTCCGAATACGAGGGCTTCGGCATCGCCGCCGTGGAGGCCATGGCGGCTGGCCTCTACCCCTTTCTCAACGACATCGCGCCCTACCGGACGCTCGTCGGCAAGACGAACTACGGCAGCATCGTCGACTTCGCGTCGCCGGACGCCGCCGCTCGCCAGATCCTGTCCACCTGGGACTCGATCGACGACTTCACGACCACCCGGTCAGAACTGGAGGCAAGTGCCCGATTGTTTGAGATGAGCGCTGCAGTCAAGCAGGTCGAGACGGTCTACAAGGACGTGCTCGGGATCGAGACCCGAACCCTTCTTGGCGTGAAGATCGCCGCCTTGTCGTCGAACGAGGCGGTGAGCTACATCGACCGGTCCCGCCAGTCCGGCGGTACGCTGAAGGTCTACTTCGCAAACGCCAATTTCCTGAACCTCATCCGAGGCCGCGACGATCGCGAGGCCCTCCTCGCCAACAGCCTGGTGCTGAACGACGGCCTCGGCGTCGACATCGCCAGCAAGCTCCTGTTCGGGTCGCCCTTCCCGGACAATCTGAACGGCACCGACTTCTGCCCGACCTATCTCCAGGCGACGCCGCGGCGCCTGCGGATCTTCCTCCTCGGCGGCAAGCCGGGCGTCGCCGCCCTGGCGGCGGAGACGCTCAAGAAGCGCTTCCCGCGTCACGAGATCGTCGGCGTCCGGGACGGCTTCTTCAACCCGGCGGAGAACGCCGCCGTGGTCGATGACATCCGCCGCTCCGGGGCCGACACCTTGCTCTGCGGCATGGGCAACCTGAAGCAGGAGGACTGGCTGTCGCAGAACGCGGACGCCACCGGCTGCGCGGTCGCCTTCGCGGTCGGCGCCTTCCTGGACTTCGCCTCCGAGAACAAGCCCCGCGCGCCCGAATGGCTGCGCCGGAACCGTCTGGAGTGGCTGTTCCGGATGACCCTGGAACCCCGGCGTCTCTGCCGGCGCTATCTCATCGACGGAGTGGCGTTCCTGTTCCGGGTGTTCAACCAGTACATGAGCGGCCAGCGCATCTGATGGCCGCCTCGGCGTCGGGCCGCCGGTCCGACGCCATCGGGAACCGGACCGCTTTTGTCGGACTTGTCTGGGACACCTGGGGCGTCGACGCTCCCGTTCCGGCCTTGAGGAGGCTCCCATTCAACTGATCCAAGCCGCAGCGGCGCCTCAGCTGATCAATCCGGAGGCCGAGGCCTTCTATGTGACGGCCCTGAAGCAGCTCACCGACATGGGGCTGCCCTTCCTGCTTGCCGGCACTTATGCGGTCAGCGCCTACACCGGCATCACGCGGTCCACCAAGGACCTCGACGTGTTCTGCAAGGCCGGCGACTACCCGCGCATCCTGTCGAATTTCCAGGATCTCGGCTACGCGGTGACGATCGAGGACGAGCGCTGGCTCGGCAAGGTGCACAAGGGCGAACTCTTCTTCGACGTCATCTTCGCCTCGTCGAACGGCACCATGCCGGTCAACGACGCCTGGTTCGAGGACGCGCGCCAGATCGAACTGTTCGGCAGCACGGTCCGGATCGTCGGGCCGACCGAGTTGATCTGGTCCAAGGCCTTCATCCAGCTCCGGCACCGCTACGACGGGGCGGACATCGTCCACGTGATCCTGAAGCAGCACGACGCGATCGACTGGCACCGGCTGCTGAACTACATGGAGCTGCACTGGGAAGTGCTGCTCACCCATCTCCTCAACTTCCGCTGGATCTATCCGACCGAGCGCGACCGCGTTCCGCGCTGGTTGATGGACGAACTGCTCGACCGCCTCCGCCACCAGATGTCGCTGCCGCCGCCGGACATGAAGGTCTGCCGCGGGCGGATGCTGTCCCGCGTGGACTATGCGATCGCCGTGGACGAGTGGGGCTTCGCGGACGTTGGTGGTGAAGGAGAATGGCGCAATGGTTGAACTGGCGGCTGTCGATGGTGACCTCGCTCCGAAGCGCAAACTGAAGATCGCGGCCATCGGCGACATACACGTCAAGGAGACCAGCGATCTCGGTCCGGTCCGCGACCTCTTCGCCGAGGTGTCCAAGGAGGCGGACGTGCTCGTCCTCTGCGGCGACCTGACCGACACAGGCTCGCCCAAGGAGGCGGACCGGCTGGCGGAGCAGTTCCGCGCCTGCTCCATCCCGATGGTGGGCGTGCTCGGCAACCACGACCACGAGGCCGGCAAGGTGGAGGAGGTGCGCACCATTCTCTGCCATGCCGGACTGAAGCTCCTGGAGGGCTCCAGCACGGAGATCGACGGGGTGGGCTTCGTCGGCACCAAGGGCTTCGCCGGCGGGTTCGGCACGCGCATGCTCGGCAGCTTCGGCGAAGCGGCGATCAAGAACTTCGTCGCCGAGGCCATGCATGAGGCGATGCAGCTGGAGATCGCCATGCGCGGCGTGCGGGCCGAGCGCTCGCTGGTGGTGCTCCACTACGCGCCGATCCAGGAGACCGTGGAGGGCGAGCCGCCGGAGATCTTCCCCTTCCTGGGCTCCTCCCGGCTCGCCGAGACCATCGACCGCTTCAAGGTCGACGCCATCGTGCACGGCCACGCCCATCGGGGGCGCTTCGAGGGCCGCACGCCCCGCGGGCACGCGGTCTACAACGTGGCGAGCCATATCGAGAAGCCGACCGGTCGCCCCTACGCCCTTCTGGAGATCTGACCCGCCCCGCGCCGGGTCCGAGCCGTTACTCCGCGTGAACGACGGAGGAGGCCGGCTGCACGGCCGGCGTCAGCACCGGCGCGAGGGTGAGGGCCACCACGAAGCCGAAAGCCAGCACCACCAGCGCCAGGTCGAGGAAAGACCCGGACCGGGCGCGGCGCGCCGCGGGGCGGGCTTCCCGGTTCAGGGGAACCGGTCCGATCGGCGTCTCGATGCTGGACATGGGCGGCCTCCGGAGATCCGTTAACATGTCCTTATTGTCGACTACCTCAGTCGACTAAGTCAATTCCATAGTCTCGCCACGATCCGCAATGGCGTCGCGTCCACGGCGCCTCCCGTGGGATTCGTTTTCGCCGAACTGGACGACGGGCGCCCGCGCCCTGGGAATCCCCGGATTCGCCGAAGGGGAGGGCGTCCCGGCGCTCAGAGCCGCACCGCCGTCCCGTTCACGACCTCGAACAGCCGGTCCACGTCGGGCTTGGCGCAGAGGTCGTTGCCGGGCGAGAGCACGGCGGCGGATCCGGCCGCGACACCGAGTGCTAAAGCCTCGGCCGCCGGCCGGCCCAGCGAGAGCGCGTAGGTCATGGCCGCCACGAAGCTGTCGCCGGCCCCGACGGCGCTGCGCGCCTCCACGTCCGGCGCCGGCAGGTAGAGCGTCTCGCCGGCCGTCGCCAGGACGGCGCCTTCGTGCCCGAGGGTGACGGCCACGATCTCGGCGCGTCCCGCCGTCACCAGGTCCGCCGCGGCGGTGCCCACCTCGGCCTTCGTGCCGAGCGTGCGGCCGACGAGGCTCTCGAACTCGCCGATCGACGGCTTCACCAGATAAAGTCCGCCGTGCTGCAGCGCCGCCTTGAGGGCCGGCCCCGACGTGTCCAGCACCAGCTTGCCGCCCCGGCCGGCGGCGAGACGCTGCAGCCGGACGTAGACGTCCTCCGGCACGCCGCGGGCGAGGCTGCCGCTCGCCACCAGCACGTGCCAGTCGAGGTCCGCCACGGTCGACAGGCACGCCGTCCATTCCGCCTCCGCGACCAGCGGACCCTCAGGCACGAACCGGTATTCCAGCCCGGTGGACCGCTCGTGCACCGCATGGCTGACGCGGGTATGATCCCGGATCGGCAGCCGCAGGCGCCGGAGGCCGCGCGCGTCCAGCAACTCGTCCAGCACCGACCCGGTCGCGCCGCCGGCGAGGTAGACCGCCAGGGCGTCGCCGCCCAGCGACTGGATCACCCGGGACACATTGATGCCGCCGCCGCCCGGATCGTAGCGCTCGTTCGTGGTCCGGATCTTGTGGGTGGGCCGCACCACCTCCGCGTCGGCGGAGCCGTCCACCGCCGGATTGAGCGTCAGCGTCACGATCGTTTCCATGGACCCTCGCGCGTCGGGCGCGCCGGAGGGGCCGGGCGCCGGGGCGACTCTATCGGCCGAGCCGTGACCCCGTCATGTCGGCAAGGATGCGGATGGACCAAACTGGCACGCTTCCCGCACCCCGCGGGTGGCATGCGGACGAGGTATGCGGTAGGATTTATATGTCCAGCGCCGCCAGGCGCGCGGCCGGACGTCCGGCCAGAGTGTTTCGTGCCGGCCGGCACCGCAGCCGAGAAGGGAGCTTCATGCACGCCAGACTGCCGCCCCTGAAAGCGAGCCGGTCTGTCAGGCTGCCTCAGATCCGCATCGACCACTTCACGGCGATCATCCTCGGCGCGGCCGTCTTCAACGCCGGGCTCGCCTTCCTGAACGCCCACGGCATGCGGATCAGCTCGAGCATCGTGATCGTCTGCGAGGCGCTTCTCTACGCCTACGCGGTCGCGATCGGCTGCCGTCACATCACCAAGGCCAAGGAGGCGTGGCTCCTGGCCGGGGCGGCGCTGCTCGGCCTCAATCTCATGCTCGGCGTCATGAGCGGGGTCATCGACCCCAAGTTCGCCCGCGACGTCCTCGTGATCCCGATCTTTGTGGTGCTCGGCTTGTCGGCGACCCGCAAGGACGTGATCCGCGTGGTGATCCGGCTCCAGTGGGTCGTTCTCCTCGTCATGCTCTACGAGGCGATCCTGCCGGAAAGCTACGGCAACCTCTTCAACATCGTCCGCTACTACATCGACACGCGCGGCTTCTCCGAGGAGCAGTTCTGGAACGAGGGCTCCACCCTGTTCGCCAGCGCCACCCGCCCGGGCGAGCGCTTCCTGATGGGCTTCCTCGACATCCACCGCCTGTCGTCGGTCTTCCTGGAGCCGGTCTCCCTCGGCAACTATTGCGTCATCGTGTCGATGATCATCGTCGCCGTCTGGAGCTACCTGAACACGCGGCAGCGGATCTTCCTCGCGGTCAGCACCTTCATGATCCTGGTCGGCTGCGACGGCCGGTTCGCGACGGTGACCATCCTGCTCGTGATCGCGCTCCGCTGGCTGTCGCTGATGATGCCCCGCTACGTGAACGCGCTCTATCTGCCGGGCGTGCTCGTGGCGGTCATCTCCGCCATCCTGATCCTCGGCTGGCGCTATGACGGCGACACCTTCCAGGGCCGCCTCGTGTTCAGCTACGAGGCGATCATGAACTTCCGGTTCGTCGACCTGATGGGGCTGGCGCCGAACCTCGCCTACAACGTCATGGACAGCGGCCTCGCCTATCTCCTCTACAGCCAGTCCATCTTCGGCGTTCTCCTGATCTGGTGCATGATCGCCTTCGGGATCAAGTACCAGAACAAGTCCTCCGTTATTTATCTGCACGGGGTCTGCGCCTATATCGCGCTCAATCTGTTGGTCTCCAATTCCCTTTTCTCGGTCAAGACGGCCGGTCTTCTCTGGTTCACCTATGGAGCGCTCGCCCGGGACGTCGCCCTCCCGGCCGGCGCCCGCCTTGCGGCGAGGGCGGCGAGGCCGGTCCATCGGCTGGGATTCGCGAACCGGTCGTTCTCGTCGCCTCCTCGCGTACACGGATGAGGTTTCAGCATGCATGCGTTCCGTTCCGGCAGCCTCGCCGGCGCCCTGTCGCGGGCCCTCGGCCGTCCACGCGCCCCCGGCCGTCCGCGGTCCGCTGAGCGCCTTTCCGCCGTCGCCCGGCCGCGGGCCGGCGCGCTCCTGGCGTCGCTCGTCGCCCTCGGTCTCGCGGTCGCCGGAGCGTCGCCCGCGCGGGCCGCGCCGAACCTCTGGATCACCGGCGTGAACATCGCCGGAGCCGAGTTCAATCCCGGCGCGACCCGGATGAACTTCGACTACGTGTACCCGAGCGCTTCCCAGATCACCTACTGGGCCGGCAAGGGCTTCAAGGTGATCCGCGTGCCGGTCCTCACCTCGCGCATTCTCGGCTCGGACTTCCGAAAGCGGACGGCCGACTGGACCGAACTCGTCAACATCATCTCGCACGCCAACAAGACGGGCACCTACATCCTCATCGACTTCCACCAGTATGGCGGCATGGACGGCGGCGGTCTGATCGGCCGCGACGCCAAGGCCACCAAGGCCTTCGTGGCCGCCTGGACGGAGGTGGCCAAACGCTTGAAGGACCGGCGGAACGTCATCTTCGGCCTGATGAACGAGCCCAACCGGCAGAGCGCCAGCGAATGGCTCGTCGGCGCCAACGCCGCCATCGCGGCGATCCGCAAGGCCGGCGCCCGCCAGCTCATCATGGTGCCCGGGTCCTACTGGTCGGGCGCCCATTCCTGGGTGAGCAGCGACAACGACACCGTGATGCTCAAGGTGAGGGATCCGGCGAACAACTTCGTCTTCGAGGTGCACCAGTATCTGGACAGCGACAGCTCGGGCACCACCAACAGCGTGGTCGCCGGCGCGGGCGCCACCCGGCTGAAGGCTTTCACCGACTGGGCCCGGTCCAAGAGAGTGAAGGGCTTCCTCGGCGAGTTCGGCTTTCCGCGCTCGCCCGAGGGGCTCGTGGAGGGGAGGGCGTTGCTCCAGCACATGGCGGACAACAAGGACGTCTGGATCGGCTGGGCCTACTGGGCGGCCGGAGCCTGGTGGGGCGACTACCACTTCAGCGTGGAGCCGGACAACCGGGGCGACAAGCCCCAGACCCCGCTCCTCGTCGAGTTCAGGTGAGCCCGGGCGGTCCGCCCGGCGTCGGCGGGGCGGCCCCAGTTTGGCCGCAGCCGGCCTCTAGAGCGCTTTCGGACCTCACGGACGTCAGGTCGACGAGAAACCGCTCCAGACCGACCAGGCTGGAGCATCCTCTGGTCGATCGAGCCATTCGACTTGACCGGAGAACGGCGGCGGGGGCTGCTAAAGACCCGGGCGGACGGGCGGGGGACGCGGGCCGCGAGCGGCTTCGCAGTGGAGACATGTCATGGCGCGTACGGTCCTCATCCTGACCCGACACGACTACCGGACGGGCTGGCGCGCCAACATGCACTTCATCGCGGACAGCTTCCGCGACGCGGGCTGGACCACCCGCTTCCTCTCTGTCGGCTTCAGCGCGCTCTCGCTGATCGTCGGCGACCGCCGGGCCGACCTCAACGGCCGGTCCAACCGCTGGGAGGCGGTGAACGGCATCGACACCTATCTCTGGAAGACCGCCGTCCATCCGTTCGGCCGGGGTCTCGGTCCCCTGGAGCCGGTGATGAACCGGATGTTCGACGCCTGGGTGAACTGGCCGTCGAAGACCGTCGACGAGGCGGCGGCCCAGTCCGACGTGATCGTGGTGGAGTCCGGCCTCAGCGCCGCCTTCGTCGGGCGCATGCGCCGGGCCGCCCCGAACGCCCGGATCGTCTATCTGGCGTCGGATCTCAACGAGACCGTCAACGCCCACCCGCACATCGATCGCATGCTCTTCCGCGACCGTGCCGCGATCGACGCCGTCGTGGTCGTCGCGCGCGCCATGGCGGATCACTTCCGCGGCTTCGGCCGGCCGGTCCACTTCGTGCCCCATGGCGTCGACGTGGCGGCCTTCGCGACGGAGGCGCCGAGCCCCTACGCTCGGGGACGGAACGTGGTCACCGTCGGATCCATGCTGTTCGACCCGCTGGTGTTCACCACCGCCGCCAGGGCCTTTCCGGACGTGGACTTCCACCTGATCGGCACGCCGCCCCTCGGCGAGACGGCGCCGAACGTCCGCGAGCACGGCCGGATGCCCTTCGAGGACACGATCCCTTACCTGAAGCACGCGGACGTGGGCGTCGCGCCTTACCGGAAGGACCACGAGTCCGGCTACCTGTCGGACTCCAGCATGAAGCTGATGCAGTATGGGTATCTGGGGCTTCCGGCGGTCTGCCCGGACTTCGCGGTCGGAGACTATCGCGGACGCTTCGGCTACGGGCCGGGCGATCCGGCCTCCATCATCGACGCCTTCCGGCGCGCGCTGGCGCCCGACGCCGCTTTCGAGCCGGTGATCCCGCTGACCTGGCCGGACGTGGTCGCCCGGCTGGTCGATCCGGCCGCCTTCCGCGACACCGCCCTCGTGCGCGACGCGGCCTGACGGCCGCGCCCCCGCATGCCTCGCCCTTGGTCGCCCTCCGCGTCCCGCGTCAGTGCGGGTCGCGGTAGTAGGCGCTGTAGCGGGCGTGGTCGTGGTAGGCGGATTCCGTCGTCTCGTAGAGGTTGATGGTCTCGGCATCGACCTTGTTCAGCACCACGCCGATGCACTTGCGGGCGATCGCCGCCTCGGCCTGGAGCGCGCGGCGCACCGAGCTGCGGCTCGTGGCGCCCCACTCGATCACGTAGATGAAGCCGTCGAAGGTGCCGGCCGCCGCGCGGGCGTCCACCACCGGGCCGATCGGCGGCAGGTCGACCAGCACGTAGTCGTAGGACTGGCCCGCCTCCTTGATCAGCGACCGCATGCCCCCCGACGCGAGGAGGTCGCTGGAGTGGGTGATCCGCTGGCGGCCGGAGACCGGCAGCACCGACAGCTGGGTGTCCGGCTCGATGAGGAGCGCGTCTTCGTAGGGCACCTGGTCGAGCAGGACCTCCGCGAGGCCCACGTCCACCGTCGCCCCGATGGCGCGGCTGAGTCCCGGGTTGCGCAGGTCGCCGTCGATCAGCAGGGTGCGGCCGCCCTGGTGGGCGATCATGCTGGCGAGGTTCTTGGAGACGGTCGTCTTGCCCTCGCCGGGCAGCAGCGACACGATGCCGATCACCTTCGGCCGGTGGTCCACGGTCGCGATGTCGATCGCCACCTTGGTGGCCCGGAGCGTCTCGGAGAAGCGCGACAGCGGCGCCAGGGTGGCGCGGCGCATGATCGCCGGCACCGGATTGGGGCTGCGCGCCCGGTTGCGGGCATATTCCATGTGGACGACGTTCGTCGACAGGTCGGCCAGCGGCCGCGCCGTCTTGGCGGGCTTGCCGCCCCCCGTGAGGCGCGACGCGAGCTTGCCCTTGGCCGACAGATCGGTCGGCGTGGGCGGGCCGGACCGCGGCAGGACGCCCAGGAACTCCAGGCCGAGCTGCTCCACCTGCTGGCCGGTCCGGAAGCCCCGGTCGCGGAACTCGCGCAGCGCGCCGATGCCGACGCCCATCATCAGGCCGAAGAAGAGCGAGCCGAACACCATCAGGCCCTTCTTGGGCGCCGACGGGCCGAGCGGCTGGGTGGCGGGCGTGATGATGCGCGCCTCGCTGACCGGGAAGGACTGCTTCTGCAGCGCCTCCTGATAGCGGGCGAGGAAGTCCTGGTAGAGGCGGTTGTAGGTCTGCGACTCGCGCTCCAGCTCGCGCAGCGTCACCAGCATCTGGTTGGTCTCGGACGACTGGCCAACGAGGTTGTTCAGGCCCTCGCGGATGGAGTTCTCGCGCGTGCGGGCGATCTCCAGCTCGCTCCGAAGGCTTTCGGCGATGCGGCCGAATTCCTCGAACATCAGCCGGTTGTACTCCTCCATCTCCTTGCGGAGATTCACCGCCTGGAGATGCTCCGGGCCGAGCCGGTTGGTGATGTCCGCCTCCAGCTTGGAGGTTTCCAGGTAGCGGGTCCGCAGGTCGGTGATGACCGGGTTGGCGAGGGATTCCGCCACCGCCGCCTCCATCTCGCCCTTGTCCAGGATACTCTTCAGGCGCATGTAGCGCGCCTCCGCCTGCTTGGTGGCGGCCTGGGCGAGGATGAGCTGGTTGTTCACCTCCGACAGCTGCTGGTCGCTGAGGAGCCGCCCTTCGGACGACGTCAGGTTGTTCTCCGCGCGGAACTTCTGCACGGCGAGGTCGGACGTCAGGGACTGCTGGCGCAGCTCCTGGATACGCGTCTCCAGCCACTCGCTGGCGCGCCGGGTGGCGTCGTACTTCGAGCCGAGCTGGTCGTCGATGTAGGCGTCCGCCACCGCGTTGGCGATCTGGGCGGCCTTGTAGGGGAAGGGCGACGTGTAGGTGATGTCTATGACGAAGCTGTTGCCGACCCGCTCCACGCTGGTGTTGCCGATCAGCCGCTCAACGGCGATCCGCCGGTTCACGAAGTTCTGCGCCTCGTCCGGCAGCTGGCCGCCCCCGCCGCCGAAGGTCAGGAGGTTGGTGATGGTCCCGATCACCGTGCCCTTGATCTTGTCGAGGAGGCTGGAGGTGTCCGCGTTGAACTCCGGGTCCTCCAGGAGGTTGAGCTCGTTGATGACCGCGTTGGCGACCTTCTCCGACTTCACCACCAGGACCTGGCTGTCCACGCCGCTCGACTCGAACAGGAAGTTGCTGCCCGGCTCCGCCTCGCCGAGGGTGTTGGACTTCAGGCCGTCGATCAGCACCGTGGTCCGGGCCGTGTACACGGGGGTCGACGTCAGTGCGAACACGGTGCCGAGCAGGAGGCCGCTCAGCGCCGCGAGCCCGACCACCTTCATCTGCCGGCGGGCCGCCGCCAGGATCCAGTCGATGTCCAGCGTGGTCCCACCCGCGTCGGTGTTCGGGATGATGTCGTAGACCGCAGCCTGGTCGACTTCTTTCAACATGGGACCCCCATCGGACCGGCGTGCTGCTCGACCCTCACCCGCATCTCGGTCCTGGCTGAAGCCGGGATTGCAAATAGAGTCATAGATATTGTCAATTCGCGCAATCGGAGTGACGCACAAGTCTCGGCGACGGGCCGCAGCGAACCCAAGCGCCCATCCAATAGCATACTATTTCCGAAAATGCAGTGAGCGGAACAGCGTGCCCATGACTTCTGAAGCCACCCCTCTGCATTATGATTGAGGCGTCGGTGGGGCAGAAACAACGCCGCGCGACCGGCGAGACTTCAGCCGAAGAGGCAAGACAGACTTGTCTCACATATAGTTACGTGTTCCTGTATAAGTCCGTTCTGCCGCAGTGCACCCGCCTGGAGGCGATGGCCGGGGAGGGTCGAAAGAGGGTGTCCGCCCGTTTATAGATTTGGCGCCCACCATAAGATTTCTGGGGAAGCCGGCGGGACCGGTGGGGCACGCTCCGGCGTTTATCAAGCGCTTATTAAGTGTGGCCGACCAGTGTACCGGCCGGGGGCGGCTTCGTGCCCGGCTCTTGCCGGCCGCGGCCACGCAAGTCAGGGATTTCCGTCAACCGTGAGCGACCGCACGATGATCAAACTCCCCTCGGCCGACCGGTCGGAGCCGTCCCGTTCGGACGTCGGCCAGACCGCCCTGGCCGCCGCTCTCGTGGGTTTCGTCGCGGCGGGCATCCTGCCGCTCGGCGCGGTCCATCCGTGGGGCATCGAGGCCCTCGCCGCCGCCATCATCGTCTTCGCGGCGGGCGTGATGGTGCTCCTTCGGGAGCACCCGGGCGCCCGGGCCATCAGCCGGCTGGCGGTGACGCTCGCAGCCGTCTTCGCCCTCTACATCCTGTGGCAGACCCGCCTGATCCCGGCGGACCTCCTGGACAACGGCCTTGTGCGTGGTCTCACCGGCGGCTTGGCGCCGGCGCCCACGTGGCCGGTCCGGCCGACGGGGGACGCCATCGCCCTCGTGTGCCTGCTCACCGCGCCTTTCCTCCTCTTCATCGCCGCCGTCTCCGTCGGCCGCAACGACGAGACGGCCAAGAAGGTCGCCGTCTTCCTGGCTCTCCTCGGCGCGGCGCTGGCCGTCTACGCGCTCCTGCAGCGCCGCTTCCTGCCGCCGGCCATCGGCGCCGGAGACTGGGCGCTCCAGTTCCGCACCCTGCCGGAGCTGTTCGGCGACGCCGACGCGGCCGCCACCTTCCTCGGGCTCACCATGCTGGCGCAGGCCGGCCAGATCGCCCGGTCCATGTACGGCTTCGAGTGGCTCGACACCATCGCCCGCGCCTTCGACCCCTGGCGCCCCCTGCGCAAGCGGGAACGGCGGGCCTTCATCTATCTCGGCATGCTGGGGCTGACGCTGATCGCCCTCCTGATGACCGGCTCCCTGAACGGCTGGATCGCCACCGCGGTCGGCCTGACGGTCTTCGTGATCGTCGGCGTCATCGCCAGCCGCCGGCCCGGGGAGGTGACCCCGTCGCGGACGCCCCGCGCGGCCCTCGTCGCGGTCTACGTCGTCCTGTCCGCCGCCATCCTGGTGGGCGGCTACCTGGCGGCGACCTCGGCGGACCTCGCGGCCCTTACCGGGGAGAGCGGTCTCTGCAACGTGGGCGGGGTCATCCAGGCCCTCCGCGACCACTGGGTGTTCGGTCTCGGCATCGACGGGCTGGCCGAGGGCTCCATCCCCTACCGGGATCCGGCCTGCGTCGAGAACGACGCCTGGGCGCGAGCGGATGGCACCGTCGTGGCAGGCTTCCTGGCCGTCGGCGTCGTGTTCCCGATCCTCCTCACCCTCGGCGGCCTGGCGCTCGCGGGCAACTTCATCGCTGCTTGCCGCCGCCGCCATCGCCACAACTGGGCGTCCATGCTCGGGCTCGGCTGCCTCGGCCTTGCAGGGGCGCAGTCGCTCCTGCGCTTTCCGCTGGACACGCCGGCCGTGATCCTTCTCCTCGCGGTGGTCCTCGGCACCAGCACGGCCCTCGCCATCGACCAGCGCGCCACCGCGGCCGCCGACCGGCAGGACGGATGACCGGGCGCGAAGCGTCGCCTGCCATGGGCCGGGCGACGCTCCCACCTACGCACCCCGTGTCGTCGCCGCAACACTCGTCCGGAAAACGTCGCCCGCGTCACGAAAGCTCCGGCCGCCGCCTGTTCGCCGAGAGCGTTCTGCACGCCGATAGTGCACGGCCGCGCCGATTCAAGGCTGCAGAGAACTGCGGGAAGTCTGGAGCCAAAACGTCAAAACTTCTGCAAAGTGCGTGACTTGCGTGCATCACACCGACCGTGGGGGTGGATGGCCGGAATGAATCGGCTTGCGCCACGGGGCGGCATCGTCGTAAACGGCGATAAACACATTTTTAGTCTCGTATAGGCTAATGATGCAAAGGAGTTAACGACCAGTCGATTCAGTGGTCATCGAAGGCTGATCTTGGTTTACTTTGCGCCGCGACAGATCAGTGGCGCCGGAGGCGCGGATAAGGTTCGTTGTCCACAAAGTTCCGGGTCGGACGTTGCCGATCGGCAACACATGAGACTTAAATGTTCTGTCACCTATCGATGGGTGCCCGAACAAATGGCGTAGGTTAGCCTATGCTGTATAAATCAACGCAGTCGATCCAGAGGATGGGTGGGGTATGCGGTTCAGGAAAGATCTCGTCCGGGTGTCCGGTGTGGCGCTCGCTCTGGCTATCGGTGGGTGTTCGACGCTCCCCCGGTCCGGTCCGGCCCATCAGGCCGTCGAAAAAGGCGCCTCCCAGCGTGTCACCACGCCGGGCAACAAGGTCGGGATCGATTACGTTCTCGTCGACATCAACAAGTCGGTTCTTCCCTATGTGACCGCCGCCACCAAGTCGTCGCTCGCCGACGGCTTCGGCATGGGTCGCGGAAGCGCCCCGGCGCTGCCGCTCGGCGTGGGCGACATCGTCCAGGTGTCGATCTTCGAAGCCGGGTCCGGCGGTCTCTTCATTCCGGCCGACGCCGGCAGCCGTCCGGGCAACTTCATCACCCTGCCCAGCCAGCGCGTCGACAGCACCGGCACCATCACGGTTCCGTACGCGGGCCGCGTCCCGGCCGCCGGGCGCACCGTCGCGACCGTCCAGACCGACATCGAGAACACCCTCGCCAACCGCGCGATCGAGCCGCAGGTGCTCATCACCGTGGAGCAGAGCCGCTCGGCCGAAGTGGCCGTGCTCGGCGACGTGAACTCCCCGGCGAAGCTGGAGCTGAACCCGGCGGGCGAGCGTCTCCTCGACGTCATCTCGCGCGCCGGCGGTCTGTCGACCCCGGGCATCGAGACCTACATCACCCTCGAGCGCCGCGGCCGCACCGCCACCGTGCTGTTCGACGACGTGGTCAACAACGCCAACGAGAACATCTACGTTCTGCCGGGCGACACCATCTACGTCGACCGTGAGCGCCGCACCTACCTCGCCTTCGGCGCCACCGGCGTGTCCGGCCGCTTCGACTTCGAGGAGTCCGACCTCACCCTCGGCGAGGCGCTCGGCAAGGCCGGCGGTCTCCTGGACAACCAGGCCGATCCGGCCGAGGTTCTCCTCTATCGCCTGGTGCCGCGCCGCGAGGTCGCCCAGTACGGCGGCGACGTGACGAAGTTCCACGACGACCAGATCCCGGTGGTCTTCCGCGCCAACCTGCGCGACCCTTCGGCCTTCTTCGCGGTCCAGCGCTTCCCGATGCAGGACAGCGACCTGATCTACGTGTCGAACGCGGAGTCGGTGGAACTGACGAAGTTCCTCACCATCGTCAACAACGTGTCCACGACCGCCTCCGGCGTGCCGCAGGACATCAACGACGCCCGGAACGCGATCCGCGCCATCGGCGACTGATCGTCCGACATCCGACCAGCCCATGCGAGCCGCCTCCGGGTCCGACCCGGGGGCGGTTTTTCTTTGCGCCGGCGCGGACGACCCGGCAGCCCTTGGAGAGCCCGCGGCCGAACGGGAAACGGCGCCGTTTCCGGCGCCGTCCTGTCAGGCTCAGGTCCGAAAGGGGAGGGCGTTCCGGCCCGTCACGCCCCGTCGAGGCTCCCCGCCACCGATTCGGCGAGCGCCAGCGAGGACGTGAGCCCCGGCGATTCGATGCCGAACAGGTGCACCAGCCCCGGCACGCCGTGCCGGTCCGGCCCCTGGATCAGGAAGTCCGCCGCCGGATCGGCCGGACCGCTGATCTTCGGCCGGATGCCCGTGTATCCGGGCGACAGCTGGCCGTCCTTCAGGCCCGGCCAGTAGCTGCGGATCGCCTCGTAGAAGCGGGCTGCGCGGCTCTCGTCGAAGCGGTAGTCGATGCTGTCGATCCACTCCACGTCCGGCCCGAACCGCGCCCGGCCGCCGAGGTCCAGCGTCACGTGGATGCCGAGGCCGGCCCGCTCCGGGATCGGGTAGACCAGCCGGCGGAACGGCGTCGCGCCGATCAGCGTGAAGTAGACCCCGCGGGCGTAGTAGGCGCGGGGCGCGAGGTCATGGTCGTAGCCGTCGATCATCCGGGCGACGTCCGGCGCCGTCAGGCCCGCCGCGTTGATCAGCATGCGGCACGAGAAGGTGGTCGGCGTCTCGCCGCCGGTGGTGACCCGAAATCCGTCCGCGGTCACCTCCGCGCGGACGATCGGGGTGTGGAAGGCCACCATGGCGCCGTGGTCCTCCGCGTCGCCCTGGTAGGCGAGCATCAGCCCGTGGCTGTCGATGATGCCCGTCGACGGCGAGTGGAGCGCGGCCACGCAGCGCACCTCCGGCTCCATCTCCCGGGCGAGCGCCAGCGGAATCGGCGCCAGGTCCGAAACCCCGTTGGTGAGGCCCGCCTGGAGAATCCCTTGAAGCCCTGGTTCCTGCTCCTCGGTGGTCGCCACGATCAGCTTGCCGCAGCGCTTGTGCTTGATGCCGTGCGCCTCCGCGTAGGCGTAGAGCATGTCCCGGCCCTTCACGCACAGCTCCGCCTTCAGCGATCCCGCCGGATAGTAGATGCCGGCGTGGATCACCTCGGAATTGCGGGACGACGTGTGGGTCCCGATCGCGCTCTCGGCCTCCAGGACCACGACCTCGTGGCCCTTGATCGCCAACGTGCGGGCGACCGCCAGGCCGACGATCCCCGCGCCCACGACAATGCACTCAACTTCGGCCATCGGTGGCACCTGCATGCGGAATGGAAGGGCCGGCGGGCGGTTCGCGCGCCGGCATGCAATCAGCTTTCAGTATAGAAACCGCCTCTGAACAAGTCCTGACCTGCCGACGCGACTCGCCCGGCGGAGCGCGCTCCGTCACCCGACATGTTCCGGAACGCGCCCGGCCGATCGCACGAACCCTTCCGCGCCCGGTCAGGCGCCGGCCGGATCGGTCTGGGCCGTATGCGGCGTCCGGTCGATCCTCAGCCGCTTCTTGCCGCCGGTCCGCGACCGCCTCAGCCGCAGCGACCGGGGCACCGCCTTCAGCATCGCCGCCACCGTGCGGCCGAAGGTCGGCGCGTGACCGCGTTCGGCGAGGCCCTCCACGTGCATGCGGAAGACCTCCGCGTCGATCCGGCCCGTGTAGCGCCAGGTGAGGAGAGCATCCGTGTAGCGCCGGTAGAAGCGTTGCAGGACGGCGTCGAACTCGTCCGGCGTGAAGCACACCGGGCCGTAGCGGTTCAGCGCCTGCATCCATTCGGGCGCCAGGTCCGGATCGTAGACGTCCGGGCGCGGCTTCGTGAGAAGCGCCCGGTCCCAGCCCAGCACCTCGTGCACGAAGCCGAAGTCGCTCACGCACATCAGCGAGAAGAAGCTGTCGAGGTCCAGGTGCTCCAGGTGCTGGGCGTAATAGGGCGCGCGGTGGTGGAGGAGGGTGGCGCGCACCAGCACGTGCCGGACCCATACCGGATAGACCTCGTCGCGGAAGAGGCCCGCGGCGATGTCGTGGCCGGAGAACACGGCCCGGTCCGTCGGCAGCAGCCGGTAGTCCGGCACCGACCCGCCCGAACCGGCCGCCAGCGCCCCCACGGCCCCCACGTTGGGGCTCGCCTCGGCCACCGCCACCATGCGGCTGATGGCGTCAGGCCGCATCCGGTCGCCGGCGGCGAGGAGCCGGAAATAGGCCGTCTCCGGCGGGATCTGGTGGATGGCCGTCTCCCAGTTGGCCGGGCGGCTCAGCGGTTCGCGGTTGCGCCACACCGCCAAGGGCACCGCCCGCTTGCCGAAGGCCTTCAGGATGCCCGCCGTCTCGTCCGTGCTGGCGTTGTCCAGCAGCACGTGGAGGAGGGACGGATAGTCCTGCGCCTGAACGGACTCCAGTGTCTCGGCCAGATGCGGCGCGCCGTTGCGGACCGGAGTGACCACTGCAACAAGCGGGTAAGTGCCGTCCCCAATGACCATCCACCAAGCCTCCGGACCCGCCTGCCGCTGTTCACCCCATGGAAGATCTATACGGAAATACCGATCTTTTGTGGGCTCGCCCCGCGACCGGGGGCGTGAAACGGCCGATTCCGGCCGTGCGTGGCACCAGCACCACGCTCCGACCTGGACCGGGATCCGGTGCGGCGACTGCGGCTGAAAAGTGAGTTAATTCCAGATACATCATGTCCGGCCGCGCTGACAACCGGGCTCGCCGGCGGCCAGGCGCGTGCCTCGGGCGGTCACGGTCGTCCGGCGGGCGCGGTCCGTCCGCTCAGCGGCCGGCGGCGAGCAGGCTCGGAAACGGCGACATCCCGGCGGTGGCGGTCAGGAAGGACACCTGATCCGGCTGCAGCTTCACGGCCGTCAGCCGGCCGGTCGCATAGGCGGCGGTGTCGATGGCGATCCGCCGATCCGTCCGCAGCGGCTGGTCCACCGGCGTATGCCCGTGCACCACCACGAAGTCGAGCGGGTCGGACGAGTGGATGAACTCGTCCCGGATCCACAGGAGGTCGACGGGCCGCTGGTCCGCGAGGCCGATACCCGGCCGGATCCCCGCGTGGACGATCAGGTAGCGGCCGAACCGGGCGGTCCAGCGCAGGTCCTCCAGGAACTGCCGGTGTTCCGGCGGCACCTTGGCGGCCGCCAGTTCGGCCAGGGTGCGCAGGTAGAAGCGGCCCCCCGCCGTCCGCGGCGACTCAAGGCCGTAGGAGCGCAGGGTCTCGGCCCCGCCGATCCGGATCCAGGTCGGGTCCCCGCGCCGGTCCGTCAGGAAGTTCAGCATGCTGGCGTCGTGATTGCCGGCGAGGCAGATCCGCTGGAAGCCCGCCGGCGGCGGGCCGAGCAGATATTCGATCACGCCGGCCGAGTTCGGCCCGCGATCCACATAGTCCCCGGTCATAACGATGTACTTGGGGCCGGCGTGGCTCTTGGCGTCCTCGGCGATGAGGGTCTCCAGACGCATCAGCTCGGCCAGACAGCCGTGCACGTCGCCGACGGCATAGACCAGCGCGTCCTCCGCCTCGATCGTCGTGTGGTAGCGCTCCACCGGCTGCACAGGTTCCGGGCCCTGATCCGACCAGCGGCTCAGCCAGCTGAGAAGCTTACGCATCGCTTGTACCTCAGACCCACGCAAAACAACGGGTACGCACAGCCACGACGCGACTGCGTTGACGGTCCTCAGGTCTTCGGCGCTCCGACCGGGAGCGGGCCATTACACCCTGAAAGGTAGTCCATGCGGTCGATGACTTCGACGGCTGCAGGAATTCTATCTTTCGAATTGGTTAACCAGCCCCCGGCACGTCGCTCCGGTCCGCTCCGCACCAGACCGGCTCCGCCCATCGACGACGCGAGCGCCGCCCCGGCATGGGCGCGCCGCTCTCGAAGGCGTGACCGGCCCTGGATTTTTTCCTGCTCCATGGTCGTTTACATCGAAGAACCCGGCCTTTCGCCACCGACGCCGGACTCGGCCGCCATGCCGGCGGGCCCGACTCGCGCCGTGCCGTCGGGACAGGGAGTGCTATGAAGAACGTGATGGGTCCGGCAAGCATTGTTTCCGCCGATCCGGGCGACCCGCCCGTTAACCTAAACAGAAGCCGGTTGCCGAGATGACTGGATACGTACAGGTCGAACATGAAATCATAAGGATAAGCCTCGCTTCCTCCTGACGCACCGCTCATGCGTTAATCTCATTGTCCGCGCCTCGGCGCTATATTGCGCGGCGGACCAGGACAGGCGGTCACGGCAGGTCAAGGCCTGCGGTCAGGCCGCGCACGAAGGGTTTTTGGATGACGACAGCCATAGTGTTCGGTGGCGCCGGCTTTATCGGCTCCCATCTCTTGGCGGCTCTTGCGGCGAGCGGCTCCTATTCGCGGCTCGTCTCGGCCGACATCACGGCCCCGCGCTTCGGGGTGGACGGCGTCGAGTACGTCACCTGCGACGTGCGCAAGCCGATCCCGGCCGATCTGGTCGATTTCGCCCCCACCGAGATCTACAACTTCGCCGCCGTGCACACGACGCCCGGGCACGAGGACTGGGAGTACTACTGGACCAACCTGCACGGCGCCACGAACGTCTGCCGGTTCGCCTCCGAGAAGGGCACCGGCACGATCGTGTTCACCAGTTCCATCTCCGTCTACGGCCCGTCCGAGGAGCCGAAGGACGAAGCCTCCGAACTGAAGCCGGAATCCGCCTACGGCCGCTCCAAGCTGCTGGCCGAGGGCGTCCACCGGCTCTGGCGCGCCGAGCGCCCGGCGGAGCGCCGGCTCGTGGTGGTGCGCCCGGCCGTCATCTACGGCCGCACCGAGCGGGGCAACTTCACCCGCCTCGCCCGGCTCATGCGCGCCGGCCGGTTCGTCTATCCGGGGCGCCGCGACACCATCAAGTCGTGCGGCTACGTGGAGGATCTCGTCGCCTCCATGGCCTACATGCGCGACCGGGGCCTGCCGGAGATCACCTACAACTTCGCCCACCAGGAGCGCTTCACGTCCGAGGACATCTGCCGCGCCTTCTCCAAGGTGGCCGGCTACAAGCCGGTGACCACCACGGTGCCGATCTCCGTCATGCTCCTCGCCGGCTTCGGCATGGAGGTGCTGAACGCGCTCGGCCTCAAGAAGTCGTCGATCAACCGCGCGCGGGTGATGAAGCTCTACCAGAGCACCAACGTGCTTCCGAACGAGCTGAAGAAGCACGGGTTTCCCTACCGCTACACCCTGGAAGGCTCTCTCGCCCGCTGGAAGGACACCTCCAAGGGCGAAGACTTCGAGTGATCGCAGGTCGCTGACGCCGCGGGGCCAACCGCCCCGCGGCTCCATGCCCCGCGAACCCCGTCACCGGACCTCCAGCACCCGCCCCAACGAAAAAGGCCCGGAGCATCGCCCCGGGCCTCGTTTCATCGTCCACCGCGCGTCCGGGTCAGTCCCAGAGCTTCCAGGGGGCGTTGCCGCTCTCCCACTGCTTCTCCAGCACCATCTTGTCGCGCACGGAGTCCATGCTCTGCCAGTAGCCCCGGTGCCAGTAGGCGCCGAGCTTGCCGCGCTCGATCACCCGCTCCATGGGCTCCTCTTCCCACACGCTCTCGTCGCCGTCGATCAGGTCGAACACCTGCGGCTCCACCACAAAGAAGCCGCCGTTGATCAGGCCGCCGTCGCCGGCCGCCTTCTCGCGGAACGCGCGCACCTGGGTCATGTCTTCGGTCAGCCCGAGGGCGCCGTAGCGGCCCGGCTGGCTGACGGCCGTCAGCGTCACCCAGTTGCCCGAGCGCTCGTGCTGGGCGATCGCCTCGCGGATGTTCACGTCCGAGACGCCGTCGCCGTAGGTGAGCAGGAAGCGCTCGTCGCCGATCACCCTGCGGGCGCGCTTCAGGCGCCCGGCGGTCATCGTCTCGAGGCCCGTGTCGAGAACCGTCACCGACCAGTTCTCAGTCCGGCTGTACTGCCAGCGGATCTTGCCGGAGGCGAGATCGATGGTGAAGTCGCTCGACTGGTCGTGATAGTTCAGGAAATAGTTCTTGATGAAATCGACCTTGTAGCCGCCCAGCACCACGAACTCGTTGATGCCGTAGTGCTCGTAGATCTTCATGATGTGCCAGATGATCGGCCGTCCGCCGACCTCGACCATGGGCTTGGGGCGGAGCGTCGTTTCCTCGCTGAGTCGCGAGCCGAAGCCGCCGGCGAAAATGACTGCCTTCATGGATATGCGTCCTCTCGTCGAGGGTCTTGAAAAGGATCAGGTCACCGGGAACAGGGCGTCCTGTTCCGCGCGCAGACGGTGCACGAGCGTGCCGGTCGGCAGCTCCACGTCGTCATAGGTGATCGTCTGGTCGGCCGGGATGTCGCGCTTCAGGCGGCACCCCTCGGCGAGGCCGATCGGCAGCAGGCGTTCGCGCCGGCCCGTGTCGTAGTTCTCCGCCACGCCGTAGGTCATGTACCAGCCGATGCCGTCGAGGGTGTCGCCAGCCTTCAGGTCGATCTTGGCGTTGGTCACCACGTCCACCATCGGGGCGCCCTTCGGGGCGATCACCACGTCGCGCAGGAGCGCCACGCGGCAGACCGAGATGCCGAACTCCAGGGTGATCAGGTGCCACGGGGTGTAGAGGCTGTAGAGCGGCCCCTTGCCCAGCTTGCCGAGGTCCAGGAAGAAGCGGGCGTGGTCGTCCGGGGCGTCGCAGATCACGTAGACGCCGGGGCTCGGCTTGGCGCCCACCACATAGTCCACGATGCCGCCGAGCGACTTCACCTGCTCGTAGTCGTAGAAGTCGACGAGCTCGTCCACGTGGCCCTGGTGGTCGCGGCCGATCAGCCCGCGCTGGGGCACCCTGAGGCCCACCGCGTTGGCGACGATGGCCTGCTCGGCCATCATCTTGGTGCCATCGGCGAAGCTCGTCACCATCGCCGGGGTCTGGTTCCACTTCCTGGCGAACTCGGCCTGGGTGGTCGGGTTGCGCTTGCGGTCCTGCAGGCCCTTGATGTTGCCGCAGATCAGCGGCCGCAGCCCCATGGTCCGGGCGTAGCGGACGAGGTTCATGGTCACGCCCGGCTGGTCGCCGTCGACGCCGGTGAGGATCACGCCCGCGTCGTCCGCCTTCTTCTTCAGAAGCGGGCCGACGGTGGCGTCGAGCTCCACGTTGAACGACACCACGTCCTTGCCGTGGTTGATGCACGCGAGCGTCACGTGGGCGCCGTACTCCACCGCGCCGGTGGTCTCCACCACTATCTCGATGCCCTCAGAGCGGGCGATCAGGTCCGGATTGGCGGTCACCGCGCGCTTGCCGCTGGCGATGGCGTCCGCCATCGCGGCGTCGGTGTCCACCTCCACGATGTCGTCCCGGTCCACTCCCGCCGCCACCAGCGCGTCGATCGCGCGCTGGACGTTGCGGTTGCAGATGGCCACGAAGCGCAGCACCGGCAGGTGGCGCTCGGAGTGGACCACCATGCCGCGGCCCATGAAGCCGATGCCATAGACGCCGACGAGAATGGGCTTGCCGGTCGCCATCCGCTTGGCGATCGCTGTATCCACGATGATCATGTTGGCCTCTTCGGAAAAAACTTGGGTCGCAATGGACGGCGCAGGATCCGCGCGGCGCCGCGGACCGTGCGCGGAGGTCTACTTCTGGCCGGCCAGAACGGCCGAGCCGTGCCACTCCGGATCGAAATCGCGCCAGGCGGCGTCCTTCGGAGAGATTTCCGTCGGCTCCACCGGCCATTCGATCCCGAACGCCGGGTCGTTCCAGCGCACGCCCCGCTCCCGGTCGGGCGCGTAGAGGTCGCTCACGAGGTAGAGCGCCTCGGTGTCCTCGGTCAGGGTCACGAACCCGTGGGCGAAGCCGCGCGGCACGTAGAAGGCCAGGCGGTTCTCCGCCGTCAGTTCCACCCCGTGCCACTTGCCGAACGTCGGCGAGCCTTCCCTCAGGTCGATGATGCAGTCCCAGAGCGCGCCCCGGATGCAGCGCACCACCTTCACCTCGGCCGACGGCGTCAGCTGGTAGTGCATGCCCCGCAGGGTGCCCGTCCGGGCGCTGAGGGAATTGTTGATCTGCTTGAACCTGGTCTCCAGGCCGGCTTCCGCGAACTCGTTCTCGCAGAAGAACCGCGCGAAGAACCCTCGATTGTCGCCACGCTTCTCCAGTTCGATCACGCGTGCGTCGGCGAGGGGCGTTTCATGGAAGATCATTCACGGAACTCGCTGAAGTACCACAATGCAATGTACATCCAGATGGCTCTTACATAGCCAAATTGTCAATTGTGAATATATCTTCTATTAAAGCCGTCTCTTGTTAAGGTTGACGCGCCCGTCTGCTCACGGGTGAGTGTTGTCGGCCGCGAACCTCTTCAAGACTGCTCGTCTACCACGTAGGCGGCCTGGGCTTGTTGGCAGTCGATCTGCAGATTTGGCCGATTATCCTGCGCTGACACTCCCAAGCGTCCGGCCCCGGCGCGGCGCGGACGCCACAGCCGCGCTGCCCGTGCCGAGATCACGGCCGGCGGCCTCGACAACCCGCTCGCCCCCGATAAAGATGCAAACAACGCCATGCGCGCCGGGCGACTCACCGGCCGGGGGCGCCGCGGGGCGCTGAAGACGCCCGCGTCGGGGAGGGGGCGACCGGATGCCATTCATCAACACCAGCGGCTTCTTGCCGAAGCGCTATCTCGTGACCGGCGGCGCCGGCTTCATCGGCTCGCACCTCTGCGACAGGCTGCTTGCCGAGGGGCACGAGGTGCTCTGCGTGGACAATTTCTACACGGGCACCCGGCGCAACATCGAGCACCTGCTCGGCGAGCGCCGATTCGAGCTGCTCCGCCACGACGTCACCTTCCCGCTCTATGTGGAATGCGACGCCATCTTCAACATGGCCTGTCCGGCCTCGCCCATCCATTACCAGTTCGATCCGGTCCAGACCACGAAGACCAGCGTCATCGGCGCCATCAACATGCTGGGCCTCGCCAAGCGCCTGCGTGTTCCGGTGCTTCAGGCTTCCACGTCGGAGGTCTACGGCGACCCCGCCGTCCACCCCCAGACCGAGAGCTACTGGGGCAACGTGAACCCCATCGGGCCGCGCTCCTGCTACGACGAGGGCAAGCGCTGCGCCGAGACGCTGTTCTTCGACTACCACCGCCAGCACGCGGTCGGCATCAAGGTCGTCCGGATCTTCAACACCTACGGGCCGCGCATGCACCCGGAGGACGGGCGCGTGGTGTCCAACTTCATCGTCCAGGCGCTGCTCGGCCAGGAGATCACCCTCTATGGCGACGGCAGCCAGACCCGGTCCTTCTGCTTCGTGGACGACCTCGTCGACGGCCTGATGGCCATGATCCGCACCGACGCGTCCGTCACCGGCCCGATCAATCTCGGCAACCCGGTGGAGTTCACCATTCGCGAGCTCGCCGGCCTGGTGGTCGAGCTCACCGGCTCCCGCTCGGCCATCACATACCGGCCGCTGCCGCAGGACGACCCGAAGCAGCGCCGCCCGGACATCGCCGAGGCCCGCTCGCGCCTCGGCTGGGAGCCCCAGGTGCCGCTCCGCGAGGGGCTGGCGCGCACGATCGCCTACTTCGACGACCTCCTGTCCGCCAGCCGGACCGGCGCCGCCCGCTGACCCGCGCGGCGGAGAAAACGGAAACGGCCGGTTGCTGGCAACCGGCCGTCCGAAACGCGTCGGGGGAGGGCGGCCGTCAGGCCGCGGCGTCCACCGGGGCCGCCTGCTGGTGGCTCCAGCGCAGGTCCTCGCCCAGTCGGCCGGCTTCCATGCCCTTCTCGATCACCTTCAGGCGGATCAGGCGGGAGTTGCGGAAGTCCGGATCGTCGAGGCCATAGGCCTGCAGGCCGTCGTAGATCTCCTTCACGGCCATCGGCAGGGTCACCTGCGGCTGGTGCGCCGGGGCGAGCTGGCGATAGAGCGAGAAGTCCACCCGGTAGGAGCGCTTGTCCGGCTGGGCGTTCGGGTTGAAGCTCACGTCCGTGCCCGGCACCGCCTCGGCCACCGCCAGGGCGAGATCGCGGATCTGGTAGTTCCACGGCTCCGACCCGACATTGACCGCCAGGTACTCGCCGCCGACCGACGGGTCGCGGGTGATCGCCCACTCGATGGCGCGGGCCATGTCCTTCACGTGGATCAGCGGCCGCCAGGGCGTGCCGTCGCTCAGCACGGAGATGCGCTTGGAGACGAGCGCCGCCGCCACGAAGTCGTTCAGCACCAGATCCAGGCGGATGCGGTCGGAGAAGCCGCAGGCGGTCGCGAACCGGAGCGCGGTCGACACCATGCCGGTGCGCGGCAGCGCCTCGAGCGCCTTCTCGGTGGCCACCTTGGAGCGGGCGTAGGCGGTCAGCGGGTTGAGCGGATCGCTCTCGGTCCGGGCGCCGCCCTCGGTGGCGCCGTAGATCGAGCAGCTGGACGCGAACACAAGGCGCTTCACGCCGGCCGCTTGGGCCATGGCGGCGATATTGGCGCTCGCCTGCTCGTTGATCGCCTCGGTCACCGTCTCGAAACGGTTCCCGATCGGGTCGTTGGAGACGGCGGCGAGAAGCACCACCGCGTCGGCGCCGGCCAGCATGTCCGGGGTGACGTCGCGGACGTCGGCGTAGATCTGCTGGTCCAGCAGCACCTCGGGCAGGCCCGTGCCGGTGAGGCAGTGGCCGAACAGGCCGGAATCGATGCCCACGAGCGTGGCGGTCGGGAATTTCGAACGCAGGTGCCGGACGAGAACGGGTCCGACGTAGCCCATATTGCCGGTGATCACAATTTTCATTGCTGAAACTCGAGCTGTTTAACGTTGAACCGAACGCCCGCCGGGCCGAACCGGTCCAGGCGGATGAAAATATTTGTCGAAAGACCCGAGCCGTCGGCTTCAGCGAGGCGCCTCATGCGCTCCGAGCCACAGGTGGGGCGGGCGGCCGGTCTCGTCGACACCATCTACAACTCACATATTCAGAGTTAGGCATCGAAGCGTCAATCAGCCTCGCGGACTAAGTTCGGTTTTCGTAAACTATCGCCCGGCCCACGCCTGAGCTTGCCGAAAAGGCTCGGAAATCCGGCCTTTCCGGGCTGCCGCCCCTGGTGCGGTCGGGGTAGGCATGGGCGCGCGACGGCGCTCCGCCGCCCTGTCGGGCGTCCACCGGATCCTGGAACCGTGGTTAAGGCTCAGGCCGTCGGCCGGCGCGGCACGTCCGGGGCGGTCCGTTCGGTCGCGAGCGCGAGCCCGAGCGGCGTCAGCCGGAGCCGCCGCCCGTCCGGGGCGATCAGGCCGAGCCCAACGAGGCGCAATGCCTCCGGGGCGGTCGCCGCCAGCTGGGCTCCGTCCGCCACCAGACTGAGCGCCCGCTGCTCCTCCACGGTGAGCATGTCACGACTGAAGCGCATGGCTGGACCCCTCTCGAGGATCCGAATGTGCACTGCAGCAAAATGTTTCGCAATAGCGAGAAAAAGCCGCACCCGCCCGGTGGCGCGGCGCCCCGTCCGGTTCGGCGCGAAACGACCCGCCCGGCCCGCCGCCCGAGGTCGGCGGAGCCTTCGGTCCGGTGTCAGGGCGTGACGGCGCTCGCCGGCTGGATGAGGGCGATGATGTCGTCATAGTGCATGGCGGCCACCAGCAGCACGAGGAAGCCCACGGCCAGCATGGCGACGCCGCCCAGCGTCGGCAGGCGGTCCACCCGTCCCTTCAGATAGCCGACGGATTCCGCCGTCGCGTACTTGCCCACCGCACCACGGATCTGCGCCACATCGACCCGCAGGGCATGGACCTCGTCGATCAGCTTTTCCAGCCTCGCGTCGACCGGCTCCATGCGGCTGTCGAGACGTGGGTTACGTTCTTCCATGGTTCCTCGCTCTCCGAACTGTCTCAGACTGACGGCGGCTGATGTGGCGGTCCCGAAAGATGAACCCTGAACGCGGCTGGCGACCCGTCCGATCCTTTCGTCCGCTTCCATCGTAATCCCTACATGAAACTCGGTAGGCGAGAAAGTCGGGCCGGAAATAACACGCTTTTAAGATAAACAGCGCGGGATCCGGCCTTCCGCGTCGGCACCGGCCACCTCTCAGGGGGCCGTGCGGCGGCCCCGAAACGCTCAGCGCAGGATGGTCACCTGCCCGTCCCAGCGCACGGCCGAGAGGCGCCCGGTCCGGAAGGCCCCGGTGTCGATGCCGACCCGCAGCCGCCCGACCGTCGGCTCCACCTCCGGCGAATGGCCGTGCACCACCAGATAGGGCAGGCCGGGGCCGTGGGTCAGGAAGGGCTCCCGGATCAGCATCAGGTCGTCGTCGGTCTGCTCGGCCAGCGGCACCTCCGGGCGCACGCCCGCATGCACGAACAGGATGCCCGGGCCTTCCAGGAGCACGGGCAGGGAGCGCAGGAAGGCCACGTGGTCCTCCGGCACCCGCGAGCGCACCAGCGCGGCGAGATCCGGCGCCGCGGACGGGTCCAGCATCATGTCCGGGTCGATCCCGTAGGAGAGCAGGGTCTCCTTCCCGCCGATGCCGAGCCAGCCCATGTTGCGCTGGGGATCGTCCAGGAAGCGGAGCATGAACTCGTCGTGGTTGCCGCAGAGGCACACCCGCGTGAACGGCGGCCGCATGGGGGCCAGCAGGTGCTCGATCACCTGCGCCGACTGGGGACCCCGGTCCACGTAGTCGCCCAGCATGACGACGAGCTTCGGGCCCGGCCGTCCGGCCGCGTCCGCCATGATGCGCTCTTCCAGGGCGCGCAGTTCCCGAAGGCAGCCGTGCACGTCCCCGATCGCGTAGATCACGGGGTAGGGCGCATTGATCGACAGCCGGCGACGCCGGCGCGGCGGCGCGGCGGGCGGGCTGGACAGGCGGCGCATCAGGGTCGTGAGCATCGCGAACGCTGAACCTTGAAAACAATCACGAAACGAAGAAACCTCGTCGATCTAACCGTTAGATGCCGAATTCCTGATGAAACGCGGCATCATCCGGCCGCATGGCCCGAGGCCATTCGCTGAAACCGGTGAACGAGCAATGAGCAGACATATGCGTTTTTAATAAATAGTTATGCAAGCTCCGGACCCAAGCCCCCCGTCCGCATCCGATGTCGTCCGTCGCACCCGATCGTCGTCTCCGCAACCATTCCGGTCACCGCCCGTTGACCCGCAAAGGCCCGGCTTGCCGCCTGAGGCCATGTCCTCGGGCGTGGCGCCGATCCTCGACTTGCCATCGACGGCCGGAACGGCCATCTGAGGGGCGGGCACGGCGGCGCCTTCGAGCGTGCCGTCCCGTCGGAGAGCATCATGCGTTTTCTTCTGTTCTGCCTGTTCGTCGCCTTCGCGGTCCCGGTCGTCCTGGCCGTCTGGTCGCCGGCGGCGGCCACCGAGTGCCGCGACAAGTCCCGTCCCTGTCCGGACGAGCGGACCACCATCCGCAAGGACCGCCGCGAGGGTCTGCGGCCCGGCAACGTGCACCGTGACGCCGAGATCGGCCGCTATACCGGCGGCACCCAGCAGCAGCAGCAGCAGCCCTGCGGCTCCCAGCCGAACATCCGCGACCGGAACGTGGTGCAGAACTCGCCCCGCTGCTGACGCCGGCGCCGATGGTTCGGTGCTGGTCGTCCGGGCGGACGGGCCGACCGCCGGTCAGACCCGGCGATAGACGTCGTCGAACCGCTCGATGTCGTCGTCGTTGAGATACGACCCGGTCTGCACCTCGATCAGCTCCAGGGGGATCCGCCCCTTGTTGGACAGCCGGTGGACCGAGCCGACCGGCAGGTAGAGGCTCTGGTTCTCCGTCAGCAGCCGTTCCTCGCCGTCGATGGTCACGGTCGCGGTGCCGCGCACCACCACCCAGTGCTCCGCCCGGTGGTGATGCCGCTGCAGCGACAGGGTCCCGTCCGGGTCCACCACGATGCGCTTCACCGCGAAGCGCGAGCCCTCGTCGATCGCCTCCACATAGCCCCAGGGCCGGTAGTCGCGCCGGTGCGAACTCACCTGGTCGACGCCCTCGGCCTTCAGCGAATCCACCAGCGTCTTCACGTCCTGCGCCCGGTCCTTCGGCGCCACCATCACGGCGTCCGCGGTGGCGATGACCAGCAGGTCCTCGGCCCCGACCACGGTGGTCAGGATCCCGTCCGAATGGATCAGGCAGTTGCGCGAGCCCCGGGCGTAGCCGTTGCCGTGGATGGCGTTCCCGTCCGCGTCCTGCTCCGACACCTGCCAGATCGCGTCCCAGGCGCCCACGTCGGACCAGCGGAACCGACCGTAGACGACCGCGATGTCGCGGGTCTTCTCGATCACCGCATAGTCGATCGAGGTCTTGCGCGCCGTCTGGAACGCCTCCACGCCGAGGCGCACGAAGCCGAGGTCCTGCTCGGCCGACGCGACCGAGGCTTCCGCCGCCTCCAGGATGTCCGGCGCGAACGCCCGGAACTCGCGGATCATCACGTCCGACCGGAACAGGAAGTTGCCCGAATTCCAGAGATAGCCCGCCTCCAGGTACTCCAGGGCCGTGGAAGCGTTCGGCTTCTCCACGAAGGCGTCCACCAGCCGCAGGTCCGCCTCGCCGTCGATCGGCGCGCCCGGGCGGATGTAGCCGTAGCTCGTCTTCGGCTCGTTCGGCACCAGCCCGAACACCACGATCTTGCCGGCCGAAGCCGCCTTGGCGCCGAGCCGGATGGCGTCCTGGAACACGCCGTCGTCGAGGATCACGTGGTCGGCGGCAAGCGCCAGCACCAGCGAGCCCGGCGACCGCCGCTCCACGAACACCGCCGCCGCCGCCATCGCGGCCGCCGAATCCCGTCGCGCGGGCTCCAGCACCACCGTGGCGCTGGACCCCACGTCGCGCGCCTGCCGCTGCGTGAAGAAGCGGAACGCGTCGCCCGTCACCACCACCGGGTCGGCGAACAGGCTCGGCTCCGACACCCGCTTCAGCGTCTGCTGGTAGGTGCTGAGCTTGCCCACCAGCGGCTGGAACTGCTTCGGGAAGCTGTCGCGCGACACCGGCCAGAGCCGGGTCCCGGACCCGCCCGCCAGGATCACCGGCACGATCTTCGCGTTTGACATCGTCTGCACTCGTCTCGGTTTTCGAAGGCGGCGGCCCGCGCCTTCTTCGGCGCGGACGGGCGCGGGGCCTGCCCGGCCCGGCGCCTCGATCCCCCGTCAGATGGTCTGGTTGTAGGCGCCCACTTCCGGGTTCTCGCGCAGCACGCCGTCCACGGCGCGGAACATCTCGTGCAGCCGGGCCTCCGAGACGGGGCTCTCCACCACCACCACCAGTTCCGGCTTGTTGGAGGAGGCGCGCACCAGGCCCCAGGTGCCGTCGCCGGTCGTCACCCGGATGCCGTTCACCGTCACCAGATCCACGATCTCGTGGCCGGCGAGGCGCTCGCCCGCGTCCTTCAGGGCCGTGAAGCGCTTCACCACCCGGTCCACCACGTCGTACTTCACCTCGTCGGCGCAGTGCGGCGACATGGTCGGCGAGCCCCAGGTCTTCGGCAGGGCGCGGTAGAGGTCCGCCATGGTGGAGGCGGGGTTGCGGTCCATCATCTCCAGCACGGCGATCGCCGTCACCAGGCCGTCGTCATAGCCGCGGCCGACCGGGGCGTTGAAGAAGAAGTGGCCGGACTTCTCGAACCCCGCGAGGGCGTTGAGGTCGCGGACGCGCCGCTTGATGTAGCTGTGCCCGGTCTTCCAATAGTCCGTCGCGATGCCCCGTTCCTTCAGCACCGGGTCCGCGTGGAAGAGGCCGGTGGACTTCACGTCCACCACGAAGTTCGCCTGCGGATGGACCGACGAGAGGTCGCGCGCCAGCATCACGCCGATCTTGTCGGCGAAGATCTCGTTGCCCTCGTCATCCACCACGCCGCACCGGTCGCCGTCGCCGTCGAACCCGAGCCCCACGTCCGCGCCCGTCTCCTTCACCTTGGCCGAAAGGGCGTGGAGCATCTCCATGTCCTCCGGGTTGGGGTTGTAGTTCGGGAAGGTGTGGTCGAGGTCGCAGTCGAGCGGGATCACCTCCACGCCGATCCGCTCCAGGAGCGCCGGCGCGAAGGCGCCCGCCGTGCCGTTGCCGCAGGCGACCACCGCCTTCAGCGGCCGCTTGATCCGCCGGCCTTCCGCCAGATCGTCCAGGTACCGGTCGGCGAAATTCTCCACGAACCGGTACTGGCCGCCGGGCGCGGTGCGGAAGGCGCCAGACAGCACGATGTCCCGCAGCCGGCCCATCTCCTCCGGCCCGAACGTCACCGGCCGGTCGCAGCCCATCTTCACGCCGGTCCAGCCGTTGTCGTTGTGGGAGGCCGTCACCATGGCGACCGCCGGCACGTCCAGCGCGAACTGCGCGAAATACGCCATCGGCGACAGGGCGAGCCCGATGTCGTGCACCGTGCACCCGGCCGCCATCAGGCCCTGCGCCAGGGCGATCTTGATCCCCATGGAGTAGCCGCGGAAATCGTGCCCGGTCACCACCTCGAGCGGCTTTCCGAGCTCGTGGAGCAGGGTGCCGAGGCCGAGGCCCAGCGCCTGCACGCCCATGAGGTTCAACTCGGGCGGCTTCGTCGAGCCCGGATGCCCGAACCACCACCGCGCGTCGTATTCACGGAAGCCCGTTGGCTTGACGAGAGGGCTTGTTTCGAACGCGAGACTGTTCGGCACTACGTCCGGCCGTGGCTTCGGAAACATGGGAAGTCCTTGTGCGGCGTTTGGCTGTCAGAGAAACCGAACTATTCGGCGTCCGGCCGATCCGGTCATCTGTGGTCGGGCCGTGATTGGGCGACCCATAAACCATCTTATAATAAACGATACTGTGCGTCGGCGTGATGACCAGGGCCGTGCCGGCCGGTCCGGCGGATCAATACGTCGAAATCTTTGCTGCTGTTCTAAGCCACCCTTCCCGTCCGGGCAAGAGTCGTTTACTGCAAGGTCGTGGCGGCCGCAGCCGCCGGACCCCACCACCGCAGAGCCCTTTCGATGATCCAACTGGAAGCTCTCGCCGACCTCGCCATCAAGGCCGGCGCCGTCATCCTCGACATCTATTCCGGCGACTTCGCGGTCGCCACCAAGGCGGACGCCTCGCCGGTGACGGAAGCCGACCAGCGGGCCGAGGCGGTGATTCTGGAAGGTCTTCGCCGGATCGCCCCGGGCATCCCGGTGATCGCCGAGGAGGAGAGCGCCGCCGGCCGCCAGGCCGAGATCGCCGATCGCTTCATCCTGGTCGATCCGCTCGACGGCACGCGCGAGTTCGTGTCCCGCAATGGCGAGTTCACCGTCAACATCGCCCTCGTGGAGGGCGGCGCGCCGGTGGCCGGCGTCGTCTACGCCCCCGCGCTCGGCCGCCTCTACGTCGGCGCGAAAGGCGAGGGGGCGTTCGCCGCCACGGTGACGGGCGGGGTGCGGTCCTCGTTCGAGCCGATCGCCGTCCGGCCGCGCCCGGCGGCCGGCCTCACGGCCATCGGCAGCCGGTCCCACGGCTCGCCCGAGACCGCGACCTTCCTCGCGCCCCTGCCGGTGGCCGAGTTCGTGTCCACCGGCTCGTCGCTGAAGTTCTGCCTCGTGGCCGAGGGCAAGGCGGACCTTTATCCGCGCCACGGCCGCACCATGGAGTGGGACACCGCAGCCGGCGACGCGGTCCTGCGCGCCGCGGGCGGGGCCGTCGTGACGTTCGACGGCCGGCCGCTCGCCTACGGCAAGCGCCGGCAGGCCGGCGACGTGGATTTCGCCAACCCCTATTTCCTGGCCGTCGGCGATCCGGACCTCGTCGTCGTGGCGCTCTCCGCCACCGCCTGACGGCGTCGCCGGCCCATGGTTTCCGAGCCGTTGCCGGCGCCGCCTCATTTCGATTTGAAATCTGCCCCGCGCTTGAGCCGGTCCGTTAGGGCGGACCTGCTACATCATGGTTCGTCACGGTCAGGATCATGGAGACGACGTTGGCCAAGCGCATGCCCATCGCCCTGGTTGCCTTCGCCCTCATGGCCCCCGCCCCTCTGGGGGACGCCCTCGCGTTCAACATGAACGTCCCGAAGTCGGTGGTCGCCGGTCTCGGCAAGCCTCGCGTTCCGATGCCGCAGGACGGCGCCGGGCGCACCTGCGTGCCCGATCACCCGACCGGCACGCTGCCAGGACCCGTGCTGCCGCCCGGCCGCACCGCGGCGAAGGTCGAACGGCCGATCGTGCTCCTGTCGATCTGACGTCGGTGCCTCAGCGCGCGCCCTGGTCCCGGTACCAGGCCACGAAGGCGCGCACGCCGTCGGCGAGCGGCGTCTTCGGCGTGAAGCCGGTGAGGGCCTGCAGGAGGTCGGCGCTCGCGAAGGTGCGCGGCACGTCGCCGGGCTGCATGGGC
>NZ_JACDIS010000002.1 GCF_013839525.1 Chthonobacter rhizosphaerae | reverse complement strand
CCCATCGACGCACCCCACCCCCTCTCCCCTTGAGGGAGAGGGCCGGGGAGAGGTGTGAACCACCACGCCTCCCATCGACGCACCCCACCCCCTCTCCCCTTGAGGGAGAGGGCCGGGGAGAGGGGTGAACCACCACGCCTCCCATCGACGCACCCCACCCCCTCTCCCCTTGAGGGAGAGGGCCGGGGAGAGGGGTGAACCTCGACGCTCCCCATCGACGCACCCCACCCCCCTCTCCCCCTGAGGGAGGGGGCCGGGGAGAGGGGTGAACCACCGTGGCCCGCCCGCCTCGCACCCTCACATCGAATCCCCCACCCCTCCGCGCCGACACCCCTCACCCCAACCCTCTCCCTCAAGGGGAGAGGGGGCCTGTCGGCGGTCCGGACGAATCACGGTGGTTGCCTCCCGCCTCACCCCTCCAGATCCGCCCGCACGCGCTCGAACACCGCCCGGAACATGTCCCGCGTCAGCCGGCCCGTGTTCGTGTTGTAGCGCGAGCAGTGATAGCTGTCGTAGAGCCGCCGCGCGTCCAGCGGGTGCACGGCCCCGTGGGCGAACGGCGCGGAGGCGATCGGGCGCTTCAGCGCGCGGAGCACCTGGTCGTGGGCGATTCGCCCGAGCGCCACGATGGCGCGCACGCCGGTGGCCTCGGCGAGGGTCGCTTCGAAGAACGGCCGGCAGGTGGCGATCTCGTCCCCGGTCGGCTTGTTTTCCGGCGGCACGCAACGCACCGCGTTGGTGATCGTCGCGCCGACGAGCGCGAGGCCGTCGTTCGGGTCGGCCCGGAACACGCCCTCGGCGAAGCCGAAGTCGGTCAGCGTCTCGTAGAGGAGGTCGCCCGCGTAGTCGCCCGTGAACGGCCGCCCGGTGCGGTTCGCGCCGCGCAGCCCCGGCGCGAGGCCGACGATCATCAGCCGGCTCGAAGCGGGTCCGCCCACCGGCACGAAGCTCGGCACCGGCGCGTTGTGCCAGCCTGGCTCCAGCGCCCGATGCTTTTCGCGGAAAGCCACCAGTCGCGGGCAGCGCGGGCAGTCGCGCGGCGGCTCCGGCCCGAGGGCGGCGGCGAGATCGGCACGTGGCGGCATGGCGGTTCCGGCGTTGCGGCGGGCGCGGGGGGAGGGAGGCGTCGACGCCATGGTGCGGCGGCCGAGCCCGATTCGCGAGGCCCCGGAACCAGGGCCCGCGCCGCGAGGCGGACGGGACGGCCGTGGGGGTCCATCACCTGGGGCGCGTCGGTCGTCAAGATCTCGGGCGCCCGCTTTACCAGCATCCTGGCGCCCGTCTGCCCGCCATCACCCGACAAGGCTGTGCTCGTCCGGGCGCCGTTCGCCCGACGTGTGGCAGGCGGGCCGGTGATGCCGGAGCGGGGGGCGAACCGCCCGCGGGCGGCCAGCGGTCCGGCCGCCCGCAGGCGGCTCGGCGGGGGAGCGAATCACTCCCGGTCTTCGTCCACCTGCGCCTGCGAGGCGCGCTCGGCGGCTCGGGCGGCCCGTTCCGCGGGATCGCGGCCGATTCGCCCGGCGAGGGTGGCGAGGTCGATGAAGTGGTCCGCCTGCCGGCGCAGTTCGTCGGCCACCATGGCGGGCTGGGTCTGCAGCGTGGAGACCACGCTCACCTTGCGGCCCTTGCGCTGGATCGCCTCAACGAGCGAGCGGAAGTCGCCGTCGCCGGAGAACAGCACGATGTGGTCGATGTATTCGGCCAGCTCCATGGCGTCCACCGCGAGCTCGATGTCCATCGAACCCTTGATCTTGCGGCGCCCGGTGCTGTCGAAGAACTCCTTGGTGGGCTTGGTGACGACCTTGTACCCGTTGTAGTCCAGCCAGTCGATGAGGGGGCGGATCGACGAATACTCCTGGTCCTCGGCCAAGGCGGTATAATACAGAGCCCGAAGGAGGTACCCCTTCGCGCTGAACTCCTTCAGGAGCCGACGGTAGTCGATATCGAAGCCCAGGGCCTTCGCCGTCGCATAGAGGTTTGCGCCGTCGATGAACAGGGCGATCTTTTCGCGTTCGTCGAACATTAGGGGAACTTCTCACCTCTTCCAAAGCTCAAGGCTTTTTCTTCGTTAAACCCCCAACCCTAATTTTTCCTGACGATCCGGCGCATGGATCGAATGGCGCGGGGCTGGCCATATTCTATCGTTCGTGCGGTCGATTTCCCACCAGCATCCCCCGCCGGATCCAGGTCCAGGCGGCTGGCGGCTGACATGATCGGACCGACACGATCGTATGTGATCTCACGATCGTATTTGATTTCAGAGAGCGAGTTCAGACGACGCCGCCGCGGCCTGCTGGAATCGCATGCCCGGCGAGGAATTTCGAATTCCTGAGGTGGGACTTGATATCGTTGTCTCTAGTTCGCAATCGCCGAAAGGATAGGCGAGGCTTGCAATCCTGTCGAGCGCGTTTTATGTCACGAGACTAGCACACGGGTGGAAAAGTCCCGGATGCCGCCCCCGTCGCGGCCTCCCATCGACCACCGCACTCTTCGGACCGCGTCGCTCGTCGCAGGGTCGGCTCACCCCGCCGCCCGCCGCCGCGTCGCAAAGGTCCGAGCGCCGAGGAGTATTGATACGATGGCTCGCGTCACCGTCGAAGATTGCATCGACAAGGTCGAGAACCGGTTCGAGCTGGTTCTTCTGGCCAGCCACCGCGCCCGCATGATCTCGTCCGGCTCGCCGCTGACGATCGACCGCGACAACGACAAGAACCCGGTCGTCGCCCTGCGCGAGATCGCGGAGGTCACGGTGGCGACCGACGACCTCAAGGAGGATCTCATCCACTCCCTGCAGAAGTATGTGGAAGTGGACGAGCCCGAGCAGGAGCCCGTCGCCGGCCTCATCGGGGCCCCCGGCGAGGAGATCGCGGACGACGAGATCGCCTTCGACCAGATGTCCGAGGAGGAGCTCCTCAAGGGGCTCGAAGGTCTCGTCCCGCCGGAGAAGGTGGAAGAGATCTGACCGGTCCGCGGTCCTTTTCCCGACCAACGGACTTCGATCGACGGCCTCGTACCCGGGCGGCGCACCGCCCCCGGTGCGGGGCCTTCGTCGTCCCTGCGCCTGGACACCGGCCCGGACGCGGGCACTGTGGAGCCGGCAGCTCCGAAGGCCACGGAGCCGCCTGATGGACCCGCGAGAGGGGGAGGGGTCAGTCTTCCATGATGCGGCAGTACGAACTCGTGGAGCGGGTTCAGACCTACAATCCCGACTGTGACGAAGGCATCCTGAACCGCGCCTACGTGTACGCCATGCAGAAGCACGGCCTGCAGAAGCGCGCGTCCGGCGACCCCTACTTCTCCCATCCGTTGGAGGTCGCCGCCATCCTCACCGGCCTGCACGTGGACGAGGCGACCATCGTGATCGCGCTCCTCCACGACACCATCGAGGACACCGACGCCACCCGGCAGGAGATCGACACCCTGTTCGGCGAGGAGATCGGCAACCTCGTGGAGGGCCTCACCAAGCTGAAGAAGCTGGACCTCGTCTCCAAGCGCACCGAGCAGGCGGAGAACCTCAGGAAGCTCCTCCTCGCCATCGCCGAGGACGTGCGCGTGCTTCTCGTCAAGCTCGCCGACCGGCTCCACAACATGCGCACGCTCCACTACGTGCCGGAGCAGAAGCGGGCCCGCATCGCCGAGGAGACGATGGAGATCTATGCGCCGCTCGCCGGCCGCATGGGCATGCAGGACATGCGCGAGGAGCTGGAGCACCTCGCCTTCAAGACGCTCAATCCGGACGCCTACCAGACCATCTCCCAGCGCCTGGAAGAGATCCGCTCCAAGAACCTGTCGCTGATCGGCGACATCGAGCGCGAGCTCTCCGACCATCTCGCCCAGCGCGGCATCAAGGCGGTCGTGAAGGGGCGGCAGAAGCGGCCCTATTCGATCTTCCGCAAGATGATCACCAAGCAGCTCGGCTTCGAGCAGCTGTCCGACATCTACGGCTTCCGTGTGCTCGTCGACGAGGTGGACACCTGCTACCGCACGCTCGGCGTGGTCCACACCATCTGGGCGTCCGTGCCGGGCCGGTTCAAGGACTACATCTCGACGCCGAAGCAGAACGACTACCGTTCGCTCCACACCACCGTGGTCGGCCCGCACCGACAGCGCGTCGAGCTGCAGATCCGCACCCACGACATGAACCGCATCGCCGAATACGGCATCGCGGCCCACGCGCTCTACAAGGATGGCGCGGCGCACCGGCCCGTGGGCGCCAGCCTGCCGCAGCTCACCGACGAGAGCCGCGCCTACGCCTGGCTCCGGCGCACCATCGAATCGCTCTCCGACGG
The DNA here is from genome assembly GCF_013839525.1 of Chthonobacter rhizosphaerae. Taxonomy (GTDB): domain Bacteria; phylum Pseudomonadota; class Alphaproteobacteria; order Rhizobiales; family Pleomorphomonadaceae; genus Chthonobacter; species Chthonobacter rhizosphaerae. The sequence goes on along the minus strand of NZ_JACDIS010000002.1, from coordinate 544,763 downwards.
GTCGAGCCCGGAGGAATTCCTGGAGAACACCAAGCTCGAGCTGTTCCAGGACCAGGTCTTCTGCTTCACCCCCAAGGGCCGGCTGATCAACCTGCCGCGCGGCGCGACGCCGATCGACTTCGCCTACGCGGTCCACACGGACGTCGGCAACACCTGCGTCGGCTGCAAGGTGAACGGCCGCATCATGCCGCTGGTCACCCAGCTCCAGAACGGCGACGAGGTGGAGATCATCCGCTCCAAGGCGCAGGTTCCGCCGCCCACCTGGGAGACGATCGCCATCACCGGCAAGGCCCGCGCCGCAATCCGCCGGGCGACCCGCGACGCCACCCGCAAGCAGTTCGCCAGCCTCGGCCGGCAGGTGCTGCAGGCGGCCTTCTCCCGCGCCAAGCGCGACCTCAGCGACAGCCTGCTGGAGCTCGCCCTGCCGCGCCTCGGCCAGCCCACGGTCGCCGACCTGCTCGCCGCGGTCGGCCGCGCCGAGATCCCGTCCACCGACGTCCTCAAGGCCGCCTTCCCGGACTACAAGGACGAGCGGGCCGCCTCCGTCGCCGTGCGCGGCGAGCTCAACCGGGCCGAGGAGGGCTGGTTCTCCTTCGCCGGCCAGACCGGCATGAAGTTCCGCCACATGAACTCCGACGAGGTCGGCGGACGCGGCCTGCCGGTGCGCTCCATCGCGGCCGATATGCCGGTCCGCTTCGCCCCCAACGGCGGCGCCGTGCCGGGCGACCGCATCGTCGGCATCATCACGCCGGGGGAGGGGATCACCATCTACCCGATCCAGTCGCCCGCCCTCAAAGCCTACGACGAGCAGCCGGACGTCTGGCTCGACGTGCGCTGGGACATCGACGCCGACGACCCGGTCCGCTTCCCGGCGCAGATCGCCATCCACTCGTTCAACGAGCCCGGCTCCCTCGCCCGCATCGCCCAGACCATCTCGGACAACGACGGCAACATCGACAACATCCGCATGGCCCGCCGCACCTCCGACTTCCACGAGGTCGTCATCGACCTGGAGGTCTACGACCTGAAGCACCTGAACCGCATCATCAACCAGCTGCGCACCGTCCAGAACGTCAGCCGCGTCGAGCGCGTCAACGGCTGACGCCCGCGCGGGCGGCAGCCGCTTTCCCTCCGCCGCCTCGCCCCTCGTACCTGGATTTCCCACCTCCCACCCTTTACATGGAGGGTTCACGTCGGCAGGGCGCGCGAGGGAGACGGGCAGGGGTGTTCGCACGACGACACAGGCGGGACTGGCGGCAGAGCGCGCGCCACGCGATCTGGCCGCGACGGGGCTGGCGTCGGACGCTGGCCTACATCTGGAAGCGCATCGTGCGCCTGTCCGCCTCGCCCCACGCGGTGGCGGCCGGCGTGGCCGCGGGGGCGCTCGCCTCCTTCACGCCCTTCATCGGCCTTCACTTCCTGCTGGCTTTCCTGATCGCCTTCCTGATCCGCGCCAACATGCTCGCCGCCGCCCTCGGCACCGCGATCGGCAACCCGCTGACCTTCCCGCTCATCTGGGCGAGCACCTACGAGGTCGGCCGCTGGATCCTCTCCGGCGGCGCCGACCACATCGCCCATCCGGCCGACGCCATGACGCCCGCCGGCACCGGCGTCCTCGCCGAAGGCCTGTTCCAGGCCGGGATCGAGCGCCTCTGGCCGGTGCTGAAGCCCATGCTGGTCGGCAGCGTGCCGCTCGGCGTCCTCGCCGCCGTCGTCACCTACGCGGCCGTCTATCCGGCCGTGAGAGGCTTCCAGGCCCGCCGGCGGGATCGCCTCAGCCGTCACCGCGTTGCTCTGCGACCCGTCACCGGGCACGAGGGAGCCCCGTCATGATCATCGGCATCGGCAGCGACCTGATCGACATCCGCCGCGTGGAGAAGACCCTGGAGCGCTTCGGCGACCGCTTCACCCAGCGCGTCTTCACCGAGATCGAGCGCCAGCGCTCGGATCGGCGCAAGGAGCGCGCCGCCTCCTACGCCAAGCGCTTCGCCGCCAAGGAGGCCTGCTCCAAGGCCCTCGGCACCGGCATCCGCATGGGTGTGAACTGGCGCGAGATGGGCGTCGTCAACCTGCCGTCCGGCCAGCCGACGCTGACCCTCACGGGCTCGGCCCTCGAACGGCTGACCAGCCTCACGCCGCCGGGCCTCGTCGCCCGGATCGACCTCACCATCACGGACGACCATCCGCTGGCTCAGGCCTTTGTGGTGATCTCCGCCTGGCCGGAAGGCTGGCCCCGGCTCACCTGAACCACCGGGTCGGTGGCGCGCCGACCGACCGGCGGCGCCATCGCGGCCCTGGCGAGCGCCCGGGCCTTCGCCTTCTCGCCCGCGGTGCCCCGGCTCGCCTTGTCCCATTCCGCGGCGTAGACCGCCGCCACCGCCGCCGACCGGCGCGACAGCCGCCACAGCGCTTCCAGCGCCGCGTTGCGCACCGCCGTGCCGCGCACCTGCCGCAGCGCCAGCAGCCGCTCGGCGATCGCCTCGATCTCCCCGTCCGGCCAGCGCCGGAGCGACACCACCGCGGCCAGCGCCGCCTGCACGGCCGGATCCTCGTGGCGCATGAACAGCGCCCGCAGCCGTCCGGCCAGCGGCTCCAGCGCCCGGTGACGCGCCCGCGCGACCCGCTCCACCGCCTCAGCGGCGCGCATCCGCACGCCCTTGTGCGGATCGTCCAGCGCGTCGACGAGCTCGGCCAGGATGTCCGCCCGCGCGGCCGCCGCCTCCACCAGCACCGCCGGGGCGGCGCGCGTGCCCGCCGGGGCGAGCCGCAGCAGCGGCCGCACGGACGAGCGGGGGAGGTACCGGAAACTGTGGCCGGACGAGGCGTCGTCGACAGGCGCGGTTCGGGCGGTGCTGGCCGTGGTCATCCGGTGTCTCCTCCACGTCGGGTGGGCGCGCGGCGTCCGCTGCCGCCGGTCTCCCGGGCGGGCTCGCCCTCTCCTGCCACGGACCCGCTGAAGGAAGCGTATACGTGCGCGTTGCATCAGGGGGTGGCGGCGGCCGTCCGTCATGACCGGCGGCACCCCGCGACCGCCGTTCCCGCGACGGTCCCACGACCGGTCCCCGCCGCAATTCCGCTCGTTTTGGCCATCACGCGTTGCACGCCCGGAAGCGACCCGGTACAAGGCGCAGGGACGGGTCAGCGGACCCCTCGATAGGATCTGAGATGAGCGTGACGAGCGACAAGGACGCCGCCAAGGGCGGGATCGGCGAGACCGTGAAGGTCATCTTCCAGGCCCTCCTGCTGGCCCTGGTGGTGCGGACCTTCCTCTATCAGCCCTTCTCGATTCCCTCCGGGTCGATGAAGTCCACCCTCCTCGTCGGCGATTATCTGTTCGTCTCCAAGTTCGCCTACGGCTACAGCCGCTATTCCTTCCCGTTCGGCCTCGCGCCCATCGACGGGCGCGTCTGGTCCGCCGCTCCGGAGCGCGGCGACGTGGCGGTGTTCAAGCTGCCGGCCGACAACAGCACCGACTACATCAAACGCGTCGTCGGCCTGCCGGGCGACCGCGTCCAGATGCGCGACGGCGCACTCTTCATCAACGACCAGCCCGTCCAGCGCGAGAAGGTGTCCGACTTCGTCGAGACCGATCCGCTCGGCCGCACCGTCAGCGTGCCGCGCTACCGCGAGACCCTGCCGAACGGCGTCAGCTACTACACGCTCGACCTGGTGCCCGATTCCACGGCCGACAACACGCCCGTCTTCGAAGTGCCCGCCGGGCACTATTTCATGATGGGCGACAACCGGGACAACTCGGCCGACAGCCGCGTCCCCGGTTCGGGCGTCGGCTACGTGCCGTTCGAGAACCTGATCGGTCGCGCCGACGTGATCTTCTTCTCCATGGACGAGAGCGCGAAACCGTGGATGATCTGGACATGGCCCTGGTCGGTCCGCTGGGACCGTATGCTTGACACGCTCGGGTGATGTCGCCGACCTTCGAGAAAGCGGTCGAGGCGCTTGAGACGCGGATCGGCTACGCCTTTCGCGACCGCTCCCACGCGGTCCGGGCGCTCACCCACCGCAGCGCCGTTCCGGGCGACCGGGTCGCCCACGAGAGCTACCAGCGCCATGAATTCCTCGGCGACCGCGTCCTCGCCCTCGTCATCGCCGAAATGCTCTTCCGCGCCCATCCGAAGGCCGAGGAGGGCGATCTCGCCCGCCGCCTGAACCAGCTCGTCCGCAAGGAGACCTGCGCCGAGGTGGCCGTCGCCCTCGACCTCGGCGTCGCCATCCGGCTCGGGCCGGGCGAGCGCCAGTCCGGCGGCCGGCGCAAGGAGGCGATCCTCGCCGACGTGGCCGAGGCGGTGATCGCCGCCATATACCTCGACGGCGGCTACGAGCCCGCCCGCGACTTCGTGGAGCGCAACTGGCGCCCGCGCATGGACGGGCTGTCCGGGCCGCTGCGCGACGCCAAGACCACCCTTCAGGAATGGGCCCAGGGCAAGGGCCTGCCGACCCCGTCCTACGAGGCCATCGACCGGTCCGGCCCGGACCACGCGCCCCAGTTCACCGTCCGGGTCTCGATCCCGAACGGGCCGACGGGCGAGGGCAGGGGGAAATCGAAACGCGAGGCGGAAATGGCCGCCGCCACGGGCGTTCTGGTCCGTGAAGGGATCTGGAGTGCCGACCATGGATGACGACCGCAAGCGCGGGGACGACCCCGCACCCGACGAGACCGCCGCCCCTCGGAGCCCCTCGGCGGACGAAGCCGGCCCGGACGCCCCGGCCCTCGCCGCCGGCGACCGGGACGCCGCCTCGGATCCGGACGGCGACGACGCCCTCGCCACCGCCCAGGCGGACGACGACCTGGACGACGACGCGCTCGAGGACGAAGACCTCGACGGGGACGATCTCGACGACGAGCTTCAGGACGGCGAGGCCGGCCCCGACGACGATATCGGCGACGACATCGACGCCGACCCGAACGCCCCGACGCGCGCGGGCTTCGTGGCGCTGATCGGCGCGCCGAACGCCGGCAAGTCCACGCTCCTCAACCAGCTGGTCGGCGCCAAGGTCTCCATCGTCAGCCACAAGGTGCAGACCACGCGCGCCATCATGCGCGGCATCGCCATGGCAGGCCGCGCCCAGGTCATCTTCGTCGACACGCCCGGCATCTTCCAGCCCAAGCGCCGGCTCGACCGCGCCATGGTGGACACCGCCTGGGGCGGCGCCGCCGACGCCGACATGGTCGCGCTCCTCATCGACGTGAAAAAGGGCATCGACGAGGACATCGCCCCGATCGTCGAACGGCTGCGCGATCTGAAGCGGCGCAAGATCCTGATCCTCAACAAGATCGACACCGTGAAGCGCGAGTCCCTGCTCGCCCTCTCGGCCGACCTCAACGCCCGCGTCGACTTCGACGCCACCTTCATGGTCTCCGCCCTCAACGGCTCGGGCGTGAAGGACCTCCTCCGCCACTTCTCCAAGACCCTGCCGGAAGGGCCCTGGCTCTATCCGGAGGACCAGATCTCCGACCTGCCCATGCGCATGCTGGCGGCCGAGATCACCCGCGAGAAGGTCTTCCTCCGCCTCCACGACGAACTGCCCTACGCCTCCACCGTGGAGACGGAGCAGTGGAAGGAGCTGAAGGACGGCGCCGTCCGCATAGAGCAGGTGATCTTCGTGGAGCGCGAAAGCCAGCGGAAGATCGTCCTCGGCAAGGGCGGCCAGACCATCCGGGCCATCTCCATGGCCTCCCGCGAGGAACTGCAGGGCATCATGGAGCGCCCCGTGCACCTGTTCCTGTTCGTGAAGGTCCGCGAGAACTGGTCCGACGACCCGGAGCGCTACCGCGAGATGGGCCTGGAATACCCCCGCAAGTAACCGGCGGGCGAGACCCGCCGGATCCGGCGGGTCCGACCTCGGCGGCCCGTCCACCGCGACCGGCGCCGCCCGCCCGATCGCGCGTAACGCTTCCTTCGGCCCCGTCGCGCGGCGCTCCCCGGTGGGGTCGCGCCGCCGCCCTGTCCGCCGCTACTCCATCCGCTCGGGCAGATAATCCTCGCGGGCGAGGTTGCCGAACCGGGTGAACTGCGCCTCGAAAGCCAGCTGCACCGTGCCGGTGGGTCCGTGGCGCTGCTTGGCGACGATCACCTCGGCCTTGCCGGTGACCGATTCCATCTCCGCCGCCCACTTGAAGAAGTCCTCGGTGCCTTCCTTCGGCTTCTTCGACTGCAGGTAGTACTCGTCGCGGTAGATGAACATCACCACGTCGGCGTCCTGCTCGATCGAGCCGGATTCGCGCAGGTCGGCCAGCTGCGGGCGCTTGTCTTCGCGGTTCTCCACCTGACGGGAGAGCTGCGACAGCGCGACCACCGGAACCGCCAGTTCCTTGGCGAGCGCCTTCAGGCCCGTGGTGATCTCGGTGATCTCCTGGACGCGCCCGTTCGACTGGGACCGGGCGGAGCCGGAGAGGAGCTGGAGGTAGTCGACGATCAGCAGGTCCAGCCCCCGCTGGCGCTTCAGCCGCCGGGCGCGGGCGGCCAGCTGCGCGATCGAGATACCGCCGGTGTGGTCGATATAGAGCGGCAGCGTCTGCATCTGCTGCGCGACGGCCGCCAGCTTGGCGAACTGGTTCTCGTCGATGGCGCCGCGGCGGATGTCGGACGACGAGATCTCCGCCTGCTCGGCGAGGATACGGGTGGCGAGCTGCTCGGACGACATTTCGAGCGAGAAGAAGCCCACGATGCCGCCGTTCACCGTCTTCAGCGAGCCGTCCGGCTGCTCCACCGCCTCGTAGGCGGCCGCCACGTTGTAGGCGATGTTGGTGACGAGCGAGGTCTTGCCCATGGCCGGGCGGGCCGCCAGGATCACGAGGTCCGACCGCTGCAGGCCTCCCATCTGCCGGTCCAGGTCGCTGAGGCCGGTGGAGATGCCGGAAAGATGGCCGTCGCGCTGGTAGGCCGCCGCCGCCATGTCGATGGCGTCGCGCAGCGCGTCCGAGAAGGTGTGGAAGCCGCCCTCGTAGCGGCCCGTCTCGGCGAGCTCGAACAGCCGGCGTTCCGCGTCCTCGATCTGGGCGCGCGGCGGCATGTCGATCGGCGCGTCGAACGCGATGTTGACCATGTCCTCGCCGATGCGGATCAGGTTCCGCCGCACCGCGAGGTCGTGGATGATGCGCCCGTAGTCCTCGGCATTGATGATGCTCGTCGATTCCTGCACTAGGCGCAGCAGGTACTGCGTCACCGGCATGTCGGCGATCTGCATGTCGGCCGGGTAGAAGGTCTTCAGCGAGATCGGCGACGCCACCTTGCCGGCGCGGATCAGCTGGCCGACCTTCTCGTAGATGCCGCGGTGCTGTTCGACGAAGAAGTGCTGCGCCTCCAGGAAGTCCGAGACCCGGAAGAAGGTCTCGTTGTTCATCAGCATCGTGCCCAGAAGCTGGCGTTCCGCCTCCACGTTGTGGGGCGCGGAGCGCGTCATCTGGGTGGCGTCTTCGATCTTGCGTGCCTGCGCGACCATCTGCGGCAAGGGTCCTTCTGGAGACGGCGGCCAGGATCCTGGCGGGCAATCGTCATACCCCGATCCGGCCCGTCCCGGGCTGTTCGTTAACGACTATGAGTCCTATCCACAGCTCTCCGCCGCCCGGCGGCAACAGAGCCGTCTAAATCACCGGCGCCCGGTTGACATCAGTCTACGACGATTCGCGTCAGGGGATGTCAGTGGCGGGCCGTCCCGCCCGGCGACGCAAAAAGGCGCCCCGGAGGGCGCCTTTCGCGGGATGCCGCAGCGTCCGGCGGGCGGGAGGCTCACGCCTCCTCGTCGCCGCCCTCTTCGTCGAGCACCGAGCCGACTTCGCGCACGAAGGTCTCCTCGCGGGCGCCGGCGGTCAGGTCCTCGCCGCGGGCCTGACGGTTGGCCTCGTCCTCGGAGCGGGCGATGTTCAGCGTGATGCTGGCCGACACTTCCGGGTGCAGCAGGATCTCGACCTGGTGCAGTCCGATCTCCTTCAACGGCAGGTTCAGCGCCACCTGGCTGCGGCCCACGGTGTAGCCCGCCTCGCCCAGGATGTCGGCGATGTCGCGGCTGGACACGGAGCCGTAGAGCTGGCCGGTCTCGGCCGCCTGGCGGACGACGATGAACGACCGCTGGTCGAGGCTCACCTTGACCTGGTCGGCCTCGCGGCGACGCTCGGCGTTGCGCTCCTCCAGGGACGCGCGCTCGCGCTCGAAGCGGGCCTGGTTCTCCTTGGTGGCGCGCAGCGCCTTGCCCTGCGGCAGCAGGTAGTTGCGGGCGAAGCCGTCGCGGACGCGGACGGTCTCGCCGAGGTTGCCGAGCTTGGCGACGCGCTCGAGCAGGATCACATGCATCAGTAGTCTCCTGTTGGTCTTCTTGTTTCGTCTCTCGATGGACGGGTGTACGCGCTGGTGCCGGCGGGTTCAGCCGCCGGCGGCGCGAGGGCGGCTTCCCTGCCGGAAGTCCTTGACGGCGTCGATCATGCCGGCGAGCGCCAGGACCAGGAGCGGCAGGGAAAAGGCGAAGGTGAAGGCGTAGAGGAGGCCGAGCAGCATCGGCCGGATCGCCATCGGGCGGGTCAGCACGTGCACGACCGCGAGGCCCTGGAGCGCAAAGCCCATGCCGATGGCGCCGGTGACGGAGCCGGCCGCGAGGCCGAGCGGGCTGTCGGAAAAGGCCGCGAGGGCCGCCGCCGCGAACACCGGCACGAAGGAGGCCGGCAGCGCGACGGCGTTGGCGATGTCCTCCCACGGGCGCTGCAGCCGGCCGGACACCTTCACCACCTTGGCGGCGAGCCAGATGTTGAACCCCATGACGCTGAGCCACAGCATGGCCGTCGTCACCGGCATGATGCGCACGTAGACGCGCGTGGTCTCGATCATCAGCTCCCGCTCGGGCAGCGGGTCGGTCTCGCCCGGCGCCATGGCGCGGATCGTGTCCACGATGGAGGCGGACATCTCGTCCACGTCGAGGCCGATCAGCCAGCCGGCGATTACGAGGGTCGCTGCCGTGATCGCCACCATCGAGGCGAGGACGCGGGAGAGCGGATACCATTCCAGCGCGCCGCCGTCCTCGCGCGGACGGGCGAGCCCGAGCAGGTGGCCGTACCACGCCGCGGGGCCGGCGCTGAGGAGGAGAAAGCCGAAGCCGAGCTGCGGCGCCGTCATCCCGCCGACGATCGCGGCGGCGGCGACGGCCGCGATCACGCCCGAAAGGCTGCCCCAGCCGAGACTGACGATGACGATCGGGAGCGGCGAAAGGAGAAGAAGCGGCGCGCCGAGGGCGCCGCCGCCCAATATGGCGGCGAACAGCAGCGCGGAAACGACTCCGCCTGCCAGTCCCATCAAGGCTTGCGACACTGTGATCGGCATCTTCGGCGCTGTCCCGCGTGAGGGCGGTTAGGGCTGCCGGGCCTTGTCAGGCCGCAACCCAGCTTGCGGAAAAGCCGCGGGGCGGTGCTCCGCGGCGGATGGTTCTGGCGGGCCGAAGGCCCGTGACTGGCGGGCCGAAGGCCCATGACCGGCAGGCGGAGGCCGGAGCCTCCGCCCGGCTCGATCACTTGATCACGAACGGGATCAGGCCGAGGATGCGGGCGCGCTTGATCGCCTTGGCGAGCTCGCGCTGCTTCTTGGCCGACACGGCGGTGATGCGGGACGGGACGATCTTGCCGCGCTCGGAGATGTAGCGCTGCAGGAGACGGACGTCCTTGTAGTCGATCTTCGGGGCGTTCGCGCCGGAGAACGGGCAGGTCTTCCGGCGACGGAAGAACGGCCGGCGGGTCGGAAGCTGGTTGATGTCGACCATTACTCGTTCCCTCCGAACTCGGCGTCACGGCGCGGACCGCGCTCGAAACGGTCGCGGCGCGGACCGCGGTCGCCACGCGGGCCACGGTCGCCGCGCGGGCCGTCACGGCCGTCGCGGTCGTCGCGGTCGCGCTTCTGGAGCATGGCCGACGGGCCTTCCTCCAGCTCCTCGACGCGGATCGTCATGGAGCGGAGAATGTCCTCGGAGATGCTCTGCTGCCGCTCCAGCTCGGCCACCGCCGCGTGCGGGGCGTCGAGGTTGAGGAGGACGTAGTGCGCCTTGCGGTTCTTCCGGATGCGGTAGGCCAGGGCCTTCAGACCCCAGTTCTCCACCTTCTTGACCTGACCACCGAGACCTTCGATGACGGCCTTGTACTGGTCGACCATGGTCTCGACCTGCTGGGCCGAAACGTCCTGTCGGGCCAGGAACACGTGCTCGTAGAGCGCCATGCTGGGACAGCCTTTCCTTGTCATACGTTCGCCCGGCGCCAAGCCTCTGCGAACCCGTTGGAAAGGCTCGACAGACGAAGGATCGAGAGCGGAGACACGGGAAGCGGGATCGATCGTCTGATCCACGCCGACGAACCGCTATGGCGGATCCGTCGGCCTTCCGTTCAGCCCCCAGCCGGGCATCGCCCTTGATGCGATGGCGCGGCCAATACAGGAAACGACGCCGAAACGCAAGACGACCGGGCCGATCCGGTCCTATCATGCCCGCGCCGACCGTGCCCCCGCCGCACGGTTGCCGCAAGGGGAGGGCGCCATGTTGGACGAGACGGACCTCGGATCCCCGCTCGATCGGCTGGGTCCCGACGCGCTCGCCGTGCTCCGCCGCCAGGCGAGCCGGGTCCGCCTGCCGGCCGGCGCCCACGCCTTCCACGCGGGAGATCCCTGCTCCGCCTATCTGTGGGTCCGCGAGGGCCGGGTGCGGGTGCAGCTCGTGGCCGAGAGCGGACGCGAGATCGTCCTCTACCGGGTGGCGCCCGGGGAGAGCTGCGTGCTCACCACGTCCGGCCTCTTCGCCCACGAGCCCTACGCGGCCGAGGGCATCTGCGAGACCGACGTGGCGGCGCTCGCGATCCCGGTCGCCGCCTTCCGGGATCTCCTGGCCGTCTCCGAGCCGTTCCGCGATCTCGTCCTCGGCGACTACGCCCGGCGCATCGGCGACATCCTGATGACAATGGACGGCGCCGCCTCGCGCCACATCACCGAACGCTTGGCCGCGGTGCTCCTGCGCGAGGCCGGCGAGGACGGCGCCGTCGCCATGACCCATCACCAGCTCGCCGTGGAGCTCGGCTCCGCCCGCGAGGTGGTGAGCCGGACCCTGAAGATCCTGGAGCGCCGTGGTCTCGTCACCCTGTCCCGCGGCCGGATCACGCTCTGCGACCGGTCCGCCCTGCGAGGACTTGGCGCTGTGTGACCTCGTCACCGACCGGGCGGGCGCGATGGTGTCTGGTGGTGTCCGGGCAGCCGCCGGCTGCCGCGCTCTCGTCAGGGAATCCACGTCATGTTCGCCACCAACATGGGCTCGGCCGACCGCCTCTTCCGCGCTGTCCTCGGCGTGCTCCTCCTCGCCTTCGCGTTCACCGGCGTGCCGGAGACCGGCTTCAACTGGATCGGCTGGATCGGCGTCGTCCCGCTCGCCACCGCGGCGATCGGCTGGTGCCCGCTCTATGTCCCGTTCGGCATCAGGACCTGCCGCTCGGCCTGACGGCCCGCGCGGCGGGCGCGCGACTCCGTCGAGCGCCGCCTTGACACCCGCGTTCGCCCGTGGTGACACCCGCCCGGAGAAGGATCAGAGCCGGGAGGTGTCGTCATGGCGAACGCGTTCGTGTTTCCGGGGCAGGGCAGTCAGGTGGTCGGCATGGGCAAGGCTCTCGCCGACGCCTATCCGGCCGCCCGGGCCGTCTTCGAGGAGGTGGACGACGCGCTCGGCGAGACCCTGTCCGACGTCATCTGGACCGGCCCGGAGGATGCCCTCACCCTGACGGCGAACGCCCAGCCGGCCCTGATGGCCGTGTCGGTCGCCGCCATGCGGGCCCTGGAGGCGGAGGGCATCGCCCTCAAGGACCACGCCGCCTTCGTCGCCGGCCACTCGCTCGGCGAATACTCCGCGCTCGCCGCCGCCGGCAGCCTGTCGGTCTCCGACGCCGCCCGGCTCCTGCGCACCCGCGGCGACGCCATGCAGAAGGCGGTCGCCGTCGGCGCCGGCGCCATGGCGGCGCTCCTCGGCCTCGACTACGCCGCCGCCGTGGAGGTCGCCGAGGAGGCGTCCGCCGGCGAGGTCTGCGAGGCGGCGAACGACAACGCGCCCGGGCAGGTGGTCGTCTCCGGCCACCGCACCGCCGTGGAGCGGGCGCTGGAGATCGCCAAGCGCAAGGGCGCCAAGCGCGCCGTCCTTCTGCCCGTGTCCGCGCCCTTCCACTGCGCCCTGATGCAGCCGGCCGCCGCCGTCATGGCCGAGGCCCTCGCCGCCGCGACCGTGTCCGCGCCGATCGTCCCGGTCGTCTCCAACGTGCTCGCCCGGCCCATCACCGATCCGGCCGAGATCCGCGCCCGCCTCGTCGAGCAGGTGACCGGCACGGTGCGCTGGCGCGAATCGGTGGAGTGGCTCGCCGCCGACGGTGGCGTGACCCGGTTCGTCGAGGTGGGCGCCGGCAAGGTGCTGGCCGGCCTCGTCAAGCGCATCGCCAAGGACGCCGCCGCCGTCTCCGTCGGCGCCCCCGACGACATCGCCGCCGCCCGCGCCCTCCTCGGCGCCTGACCACCCCGGCCCGCGGGACGCCGCCTGTCGTCCTTGTCCGCGCTTGACAGACGGCGCGGGGCATGGTGACAGGCGGCTGACCGCTGCCGGGATCCCCCGACGCACCACCAGTCATCCAGGGAAAGCCGTCGCATGTTCGATCTCACCGGCCTGTCGGCCCTCGTCACCGGCGCCTCGGGCGGCATCGGCGGCGCGATCGCCAAGGCGCTGCACGCCCACGGCGCCACCGTCGTGATCTCCGGCACCCGCACCGCTCCCCTGGAGGAGTTGGCCGCGGCGCTTGGCGACCGGGTGCACATCGCGACCGCCAACCTGTCCGACCGCGCCGCCGTCGACGCCCTGATGCAGACCGCCGAGCAGCAGACCGGCGGCATCGACATCCTGGTCAACAACGCGGGCATCACCCGCGACGGCCTGTTCATGCGCATGAAGGACGAGGACTGGGACCAGGTGATCGAGGTCAACCTCACGTCCGGCTTCCGCCTGTCCCGCGCCGCCCTGAAGGGCATGATGAAGCGCCGCTTCGGCCGCATCATCGGCATCACCTCCGTGGTGGGCGTCACCGGCAACGCCGGCCAGGGCAACTACGCCGCCGCCAAGGCCGGCATGATCGGCATGACCAAGGCGCTCGCCCAGGAAGTCGCCACCCGCAACATCACCGCCAACTGCGTGGCGCCCGGCTTCATCGAGACCGCGATGACCGACGCCCTCAACGAGAAGCAGCGCGAGGCCGCTCTCGCCCAGGTGCCGGCCGGCCGGCTCGGCACCGGCGAGGAGATCGCCGCCGCGTGCGTCTACCTGGCCAGCCGCGAGGCCGCCTACGTGACCGGCCAGACGCTGCACGTCAACGGCGGCATGGCGATGATCTGACACCGTTTTTCCGCGCGCGGCCGGGGTGCGCGCGCGGGCCGGGGCAGGGCGCCTCCCACACTGGTCAACGCGGCGGAAGTGTGATACCAAGCCGCCGATCCGTTCGGGAGACGCCAGCGATACAATGGGAACCTACCTCTCCGGACCCATCGCTCCGGTGATCGGGACGGCCGCTCGATCCGCGCTCGGATCGGCAACGACCTGAGTGGCGGCCGACGTCCACGTCCCGATCCGAATTCAAATCCCGTTCTCAATATCCTTTAGCAACATGAGGATCTCCTAAGATGAGCGATGTCGCTGAGCGCGTGAAGAAGATCGTGGTCGAGCATCTCGGCGTGGATGCCGAGAAGGTCACCCTGGAAGCCTCCTTCATCGAGGACCTGGGCGCCGACTCGCTCGACACGGTCGAGCTCGTGATGGCCTTCGAGGAAGAGTTCGGCGTCGAGATCCCGGACGATGCCGCCGAGACCATCCTGACGGTCGGCGACGCGGTCAAGTTCCTCGAGAAGGCCACCGGCTGATCCTTCCGGATCCCGGCGGTTCCATCGATCCGGACTGTCCCCGGGGGTGGCGAATGGCGAACGGGTCTCCGTTCACCGGCGTCCGCCCCCGTTGACGTTTGAGGTTCCCGCCGTGCATCCCCATATGGCCCGGGCAGGCGCCTGACGCCGCTCCGGTTCTGATTCTCGCATGGAGGCGTTCCGCGTATGAGACGCGTCGTCATCACAGGTCTCGGTATGGTGACCCCGCTCGCGAGCGGCGTCGAGGCCACCTGGAAGAGGCTGATCGCCGGCGAAAGCGGTGCGCGGCGCATCGAAACGTTCGAGGTCGACGACCTGCCGTGCCAGATCGCCTGCACGATCCCGCGCGGCGACGGCACCAACGGCACCTTCAACGCCGACGAGTGGATGGAGCCCAAGGAGCAGCGCAAGGTCGACGACTTCATCGTCTTCGCCGTCGCCGCCGCCTCCCAGGCCGTCGAGGACAGCGGCTGGAAGCCGACCGAACACGAGGACCAGATCCGCTCCGGCGTCCTGATCGGCTCCGGCATCGGCGGCATCGAGGGCATCGTGGAGGCCGGCTATACCCTGCGCGACAAGGGTCCGCGCCGCGTGTCGCCCTTCTTCATCCCGGGCCGGCTGATCAACCTCGCCTCCGGCCACGTCTCCATCAAGTACGGCTTCAAGGGCCCGAACCACGCGGTGGTCACCGCCTGCTCGACCGGCGCCCACGCCATCGGCGACGCGGCTCGCCTGATCGCCCTCGACGACGCGGACGTGATGGTGGCCGGCGGCACCGAGAGCCCCGTCTGCCGCATCTCCGTCGCGGGCTTCGCCGCCTGCAAGGCGCTCTCCACCGGCTTCAACGACAATCCGACCGCCGGCTCGCGCCCCTACGACCGCGACCGCGACGGCTTCGTCATGGGCGAGGGCGCCGGCGTGGTGGTGCTTGAGGAACTCGAGCACGCCAAGAAGCGCGGCGCGAAGATCTACGCCGAGGTGATCGGCTACGGCCTGTCCGGCGACGCCTACCACATCACCGCGCCGGCCATGGACGGCGACGGCGCCTATCGCTGCATGCAGATGGCGCTGAAGCGGGCGGGCGTGTCGCCCTCCGACATCGACTACGTGAACGCCCACGGCACCTCCACGCCGCTCGGCGACGAGATCGAGCTCGGCGCGGTCACCCGCATCGTCGGCGATGCGGCGGCCAGCATCTCCATGTCGTCCACCAAGTCGATGACCGGCCACCTGCTCGGCGCCGCCGGCGCGATCGAGGCGATCTTCTCCACCCTGGCCATCCGCGACGGCGTGCTCCCGCCGACGATCAACCTGGAGAACCCGTCGGTGGAGACGGCCATCGACCTGGTGCCGAACGTCGCCAAGGAGAAGAAGGTCAAGGTCGCGCTGTCGAACTCCTTCGGGTTCGGCGGCACCAACGCCTCCCTCGTGCTCCGCGCGTTTGAAGGCTGAGGGCGCGCGAAATATGCTGTGTGCACGCGAAATGGGCGGTTTCGCCGTTTCGCCATAATGGTCGATAGCCTCGACCTGAGCTGACGATCGCGGAGGCCTGCCCCCGGCGGGCCTCCCGGAGCACAGATCGGAACCGGACACGGCCATGGACGACACTTCGCACAACGCCCCGGTCGGCGACCGCCCCGAGCCGCCGCAGTCGCCGAGCCGCATCAATCCGAAGAGCCCCCGCGAGGCGATCACGCCGGAACTCGCGCCAGCGCCGCCGCTCCGCTCCGAGCGGGTGCGCAACCCGCTGGTCGTGGCGCTCAACGCGCTCCTCACCATCCTGGTGCTGGCCGCCCTCGGCATCGGCGGCGTGCTCTACTGGGGCAAGTCCGAGTTCGACGCCAAGGGACCGCTGACCACCGAGAAGGCCGTGCTGGTGCCGAGCGGCTCGGGCCTGCAGGCGATCGCCGACACGCTGGAGCGGGAGGGCGTGATCGCCGACCGCTACGTGTTCATGGGCGGCATCACCGCCTACCGGCAGACCGCCCGGCTGAAGGCGGGCGAGTACGCCTTCGCGCCCGGCGTCAGCATGCGGGAGGTCATGGACCTCCTCGTCTCCGGCAAGGCCATTCTGCACACCGTCACCGTCCCGGAAGGTCTCACCTCCCGGCAGATCGTGAACCGCCTGCGCGAGCATCCCATGCTGACCGGCGAGGTGGACGAGATCCCGGCCGAGGGCACGCTCCTGCCGGAGACCTACAAGTTCTCGCGCGGCACCACCCGCAAGCAGATCCTCGCCCAGATGCAGGCCGCCCACGAGCGCGCCGTGCGCGACATCTGGGCGAATCGCAACAAGGACATCCCGATCGAGACGCCCCAGCAGCTCGTCACGCTGGCGTCCATCGTCGAGAAGGAGACCGGCCGCGCCGACGAGCGGCCGCGCGTCGCTTCCGTGTTCATCAACCGGCTGCGCTCCAACATGCGCCTGCAGTCCGACCCGACGATCATCTACGGCATCGTCGGCGGGGAGGGCACGCTCGGCCGGCCGATCCGGCGGTCCGACATCGACGCCCGGACGGCGTACAACACCTACCAGATCAACGGCCTCCCGCCCGGACCGATCGCCAACCCGGGCCGCGCGGCCCTGGAGGC
The DNA here is from genome assembly GCF_013839525.1 of Chthonobacter rhizosphaerae. Classification (GTDB taxonomy): domain Bacteria; phylum Pseudomonadota; class Alphaproteobacteria; order Rhizobiales; family Pleomorphomonadaceae; genus Chthonobacter; species Chthonobacter rhizosphaerae. The sequence goes on along the minus strand of NZ_JACDIS010000002.1, from coordinate 528,258 downwards.
GGTCGCGACCCCCTCGACCACCAAGGATCTCTACTTCGTCGCCGACGGCACGGGCGGGCACGTCTTCGCCGGCAGCCTCGCCGAGCACAACCGGAACGTGGCCGCCTGGCGCGCCATCGAACGCCAGCGCGCCGCCACCGGCGCGGTGGACCAGCGCGAGCCGGATGCGACCGCGCCCACCGAGGCCGCCGTCGAGGAGGCTGAAGGCGACCCGCTCGATCTTCTGGAGGGTGCGCCGAAGCGCGATCCGGGGACGCCGGTCCTGCCGACGCCGAGACCCGAGACCTGACCGGACGATCCTGGACCGAGCCGGGTCGGATCCCGCCCGGCTCGCATCCACCGGCCGGTCACCGCCCGCGGCGCGGGCCGTAGGTCTTGCGCTTCGTCTCGGGCCGCTCGGAACGGTTGCCGGCCCTCAGCCGCGACCGGGCGAGCGGGCGGCCCTGCCGGCCGTCCGACAGGACCTCGAACCGCATCGCCCCGGCGAGCGGCGCCACCTCCACCAGCTTCACCTCCACCGTGTCGCCGAGCTGATAGGTTTCGCCCGTCCGCGAGCCGACCAGGGCGTGGCGGATCTCGTCATAGGCGTAGTAGTCCGACCCGATCGTGGAGGCGGGCACGAAGCCGTCCGCGCCCGTGTCCACCAGCTTCACGAACAGCCCGGCCTTGGTGACGCCGGCGATCCGGCCCTTGAACGTGGAGCCGATCCGGTCGGACAGCCATTCGGCGATCAGCCGGTCGATCGTCTCCCGCTCCGCCTGCATGGCCCGCCGCTCGGCCGCCGAGATGTCCGCCGCGATCCGGTCCAGCCGGTCCTCGATGCCGTCCGGCAGGCCGTCGTCGCCAAGCCCGAGCGCCCGCACGAGAGCCCGGTGGACGATCAGGTCCGCGTATCGCCGGATCGGCGAGGTGAAGTGGGCGTAGCGCCGGAGGTTCAGGCCGAAGTGGCCGATGTTCAGCGGCGAGTATTCCGCCTGGCTCTGGGAGCGCAGCACGACCTCGTTGATCAGCTGGGCGTTCGGGTGGGTCTCCACCCGCGTCAGCAGCCGGTTGAACAGGCTCGGCGTCAGGTTGCCCTGTTTGGCGATCTTCAGGTCGAGCGACGACAGGAATTCCGACAGGGCGTCCAGCTTGGTCGGCGACGGTTGGTCGTGGATCCGGTAGACGAGCGGCGACTTCTTCGCCTCCAGCGTCTCCGCCGCCGCCACGTTCGCCTGGATCATGAACTCTTCGATCAGCTTGTGGGCGTCCAGGCGCTCCGGAACCATCACCCGGTCGACGGTCCCGTCGGGCTTCAGGAGGATCTTGCGCTCGGGCAGGTCCAGGTCGAGCGGCTCGCGTTCGGTGCGCCCCTTGTGGAGGATGGCGTATCCGTCCCAGAGCGGTCGGAGGATCGGGTCCAGCAGCGGCCCGGTCTTGTCGTCCGGCCGCCCGTCGATGGCCGCCTGCGCCTGCTGGTAGGAGAGTTTCGCGGCCGACCGCATCATGATGCGGTGGAAGCTGTGGCGGCGCTTGTAGCCGTCGGCGCTGAAGATCATCCGGACCGCGAGGGCAGGGCGGTCGACGCCCTCCTTCAGCGAGCAGAGATCGTTGGAGATCCTCTCAGGCAGCATCGGGATGACCCGGTCCGGGAAGTAGACCGAGTTGCCGCGCTTCAGCGCCTCCTTGTCGAGCGCGCTGTTCGGCCGGACGTAGGCCGCCACGTCCGCGATCGCCACGGTGACGATCACGCCGCCCGGGTTGGCCGGGTCCGGGTCCGGCTCCGCGTGGACCGCGTCGTCGTGGTCCTTGGCGTCCGGCGGGTCGATGGTGACGAGCGCGAGTTCGCGCCAGTCCTCCCGGCCGGCCATGGTGGCGGGCTCCGCCGCCTCCGCCTCGGCGACCACCGCGTCGGGGAAGACGTAAGGAATCTCGTTCGCCAGGATGGCGATCATGGAGACCGCCTTCTCCGACTTCATCGATCCCACCCGCTCGCGCACCTTCGCCTGCGGCAGGCCGTAGCGGCCGGCGCGGTGCACGTCGAGGGTGACGAGGTCGCCGTCCTCGGCGCCGTTCAGGTGCGCTTCGTCGATGATGAACTCGTGTTGCTGCTTCTTGGAGATCGGCGTCACGCGCGCGCCGCCGGCGGTGCGGCGAACGACGCCCATCACGCTGTCCGCCTTCCGCTCCAGGAGCTTGATCGGCCGGACGGCCGCCCGCGCGAGCGCCTCGTAGCCGCGCGGCATGTCCGAGACGCGGGCGAGGATGCGGTCGCCGATGCCCGGGTTGACACCGCCCTCCTGGCGCCGGCCCGCCTTGCCGAGCACCAGCAGCTTCGGCGGCGGGCCGTTGTCCTCGTCCCAGGTGGCGGGCTCGGCGTAGATGTCGCCGTCGTCGTCGCGGGAGACGACCTCGCACACCAGCACGGTCGGCAGCGCGCCGGGCTTCGACAGGCGCTTGGAGCGCCGCTCGATCAGCCCTTCGCCCTCCAGCTCCTTGAGAAGCCGCTTCAGCTCGACGCGGGCCTCGCCCTTCACGTCGAAGGCCTTGGCGATGTCGCGCTTGGTGGCCCTGGACGGGTTGTCGGTGATGAAGCGCAGGACCGTCTCCCGGTCCGGGGCGAACCTGTGCGAAGCGTCGTCGTGTCCGATTCGTCTGGCCAATTCCGCGTCCCTTCTGGTCGGATGCAGAGATTAGCGGACCCGGTAGGGGCTGTCGCGGTCGCTATCGCGCTGCGCTCCGGGCCGCCCGCTCCGGCCCCGTGGTTCCAGAAGAACTCTGGCGCGTCGCCTTCGTTCGGAAGCCGCATGGGCGCCCGGCCGCTTTTCGCGCGGTCCGGCCGGGCGTCAGTCGGCCGCCGCCTTCCTGGCGCGGACCGGGGCGTCGGCCTTCGGCGCGGCCGCGGCCTTCGTGCCGGCCGGACGCTTCGCCGCCGCGCCCGCCTTCGCGGCCGCGCCCGCCTTGCCCGCTGCGCCCGCCTTGGCCGCCGCCTTCGCGCCCGTGGACGTCACGCCGGTCGCCGACTTCGCGCCGCCCGTGGACGCCTTCGCGCCGGTCGCCGCCTTCGCCTTGGCGGGCTTCTTGCCCGGCGACTTGCCGGCCTTCTCGGCCAACAGCGGCAGCGCCTCCTCGACGGTCACCGATTGCGGGTCCTTGCCCTTCGGCAGTGTGGCGTAGACCTTGCCCCAGGCGACGTACGGCCCGTAGCGGCCGTCCCGCACGGTGATTTCGCCGCCCTCCGGGTGGTCGCCGAGCGACTTCAGGGCCGCCGGCGTCGCCCGGGCGCGCGCGCCCTTCTCCTTCTTTTCCGCCAGCACGGCGACGGCCCGGTTGAGGCCGACCGTGAACACCTCGTCCACCGAGTCGAGGTTCGCGTAGACGCCGTCATGGGCGATGTAGGGTCCGTAGCGGCCGATGTTCGCCTCGATGGCCTTGCCCGTTTCCGGATGCTCGCCCACCTGCCGGGGCAGCTCCAGCAGGCGCAGCGCCTTCTCCAGGTCCATCGCGTCCGCCGACCAGCCGCGCGGCAGGGAGGCCCGCTTGGGCTTGTCCCCTTCGCCGAGCTGCACGTAGGGCCCGAACCGGCCGGCGCGGAGCGTCACGTCGAGACCCGTCTTCGGATCGGTGCCGAGCAGCTTCGTGCCGTCGCCGCCCAGGCCCTCGGTCTGGTCCTCGCCCGTGCCGAGCTGGCGCGTGTAGCGGCATTCCGGATAGTTGGAGCAGCCGATGAAGGCGCCGAACTTGCCGAGCTTCAGCGACAGCCGGCCGGTGCCGCACACCTGGCAGGTGCGCGGGTCGGAGCCGTCCGCGCGCGCCGGGAAGACGTGGGCCGCCAGTTCCTCGTTGAGCGCGTCGAGCACCTGGCTGACGCGCAGGTCCTTCACCTCCGCCACATGGGCGGAGAAGGTCTGCCAGAACCGCCGCAGAACCTCGCGCCAGTCCAGGTCGCCGGAGGAGATCTTGTCCAGCTCCTCCTCCAGGTTGGCGGTGAAGTCGTACTCCACCCAGCGTTCGAAGAAGCTTTCCAGGAAGGCCGTCACCAGCCGGCCCTTGTCCGACGGCACGAGGCGCTTCTTGTCGACCGTCACGTATTCCCGGTCGCGCAAGGTCGCCAGCGTCGCCGCGTAGGTGGACGGCCGGCCGATGCCAAGCTCCTCCATCTTCTTCACCAGCGTCGCTTCGGTGAAGCGCGGCGGCGGCTCGGTGAAGTGCTGGGTCGCCGTAATGCCGCGCCGCGCCAGGGCGTCGCCGGCGGCCATCTTCGGCAGGCGGCCGCCCTCCTCGTCGTCCTCGTCGTCTTTGCTCTCGGTGTAGAGCTTCAGGAAGCCGTCGAACTTCAGCACCTGGCCGGTGGCCCGCAGGCCTGCCGTCTCGCCGCCCGCGCTGGCGACGATGTCGGCCGTGGTGCGCTCGAAGTCGGCGCTCTCCATCTGGCTGGCGACCGTGCGCTTCCAGATCAGCTCGTAGAGCCTGGCCTGCTCGTCCTCCATGAAGCGCGCCACCGCCTTCGGCAGGCGCGACAGGTCGGTCGGCCGGATGGCCTCGTGGGCCTCCTGGGCGTTCTTCGCCTTGGTGGAATAGAGGCGCGGCTTCTCCGGCAGATAGCGTTCGCCATACTCGGCCGCGATCACCTTGCGGGTGGCGGCGATCGCCTCCGGGGCGATCTGCACGCCGTCGGTCCGCATGTAGGTGATGAGGCCGACCGTCTCGCCGCCCACGTCGACGCCTTCATAGAGCCGCTGCGCCACCTGCATGGTGCGCTGGGCCGAGAAGCCGAGCTTGCGCGAAGCCTCCATCTGGAGGGTCGAGGTGGTGAAGGGCGGGTAGGGGTTGCGCTTCTGCGGCCGGGCCTCGACCGAGCCCACCTTGTACGTGGCGCGCTCCAGGAAGGCGCGAATCGCCGTGGCGCTCGCCTCGTCCTTCACGTCCAGGCGGCCGGTCTTCTTGCCGGCCCACTCGGAGATGCGGGCCTCGAACTCCTCGCCGGCCGGCGTCGCCAGCCGGGCGAGGATGGTCCAGTATTCCTGCGGGACGAAGGTCTCGATCTCGTTCTCGCGGTCGCAGACGAGGCGCAGCGCCACCGACTGCACCCGCCCCGCCGACCGTGCGCCCGGCAGCTTGCGCCAGAGCACCGGCGACAGGGTGAAGCCCACGAGATAGTCCAGCGCCCGGCGGGCCAGGTAGGCCTCCACCAGCGGCGTGTCGATGTCGCGCGGCTTGGCCATGGCGTCGAGCACGGCCTGCTTGGTGATGGCGTTGAACACCACCCGCTGCACCGGCTTGCCCTTCAGCACCTTCTTGGCGTTGAGGACCTCCAGCACGTGCCAGGAGATCGCCTCGCCCTCGCGGTCCGGGTCGGTTGCAAGGATCAGGCGGTCGGCGGTCTTCACCGCGGCGGCGATGTCGGACAGGCGCTTGGACGACTTGCCGTCCACCTCCCACTGCATCGCGAAGTCGGCGTCCGGGTCGACCGAACCGTCCTTGGCCGGCAGATCGCGCACGTGACCATAGGACGCGAGTACCGTGTAATCCCGGCCGAGATATTTGTTGATGGTCTTCGCCTTCGCAGGCGATTCCACGATCACGACGTTCATCGGCTCTCGTCACTCGCGTTGGTCGGGGAATGGATGGCGTCGCCGCACGCGCCCGGTCGGCAAGCGTGCGGCGGCATTCGCCCCTTGGTCACTCAATGGAAGACAACTGGCGTCGGGGTCAAGGTGCGGGCGGCCACACCGGGCTGCGACATTCACAATGCGCCCCAGGCGTGTGGACTTGACAATTGGCACTTATGAGCAGTAAACCCTACCGGCGGTTGCGTCAATGTAGTAGCTGAATCGCAAGTTTCGTCATATGCATCGCATCCACGGACACCTTCACGGACCTTCCACATGGAACGAGGCACGGGCGGCTTGACGACTGGACAGCGCGAGCGCGTCGAATACATCGAGCGTATGAGCCAGGAGCTCAGCCGGATGGCTGACGGCGCCGGTCTCAAGGTCCTGGCCTATCTCCTGGAGATGGCAAGGGAGGAGGCGGCCGCCGCGATCGGCGACCGGCCAGCCCTACAGGTCGTGCCGAAGGCCCCGACGGTCAAGGTGCGGCCGCGCATTCCTCCGCCGATGGAGGATTGATCCCCCTCGGAGATCGAACACCGCTCTGGCCTCGACCACGTCCTGAAGATCGTGCCTCAGCCCGCCCGCGTCAGCGCAATAGCGACACCAGCTGGTTGCTGTGGCGTTCCAGCCGTCCGGCGAGGGTGAGTTCCACGAGCGCGATCGACACCACTCTCGATTTCAGCCCGGTGTGGAGCACGATGTCGTCCACCGCCGTCGGCACGGGCCCGAGCGCCGACAGCACCAGGGCGCGGACGGCGTCGTCCACCTGGTCCGGATCGGCTCCGTCCTCGTCGGGGTCGCTCAGGCCGTCGCTCCACGAGAAGGCGTCCGGCACGCGGGCGCGGAGCGGCTCCAGCTCTTCCGCAACGTCCGCCGCCGACGTCACGAGGCGGGCGCCGTCGCGGATCAGCCGGTTCGTCCCCTCCGCCCGCGGGTCGAGCGGGCTGCCCGGCACGGCGAACACGTCGCGCCCCTGTTCCAGGGCGAACCGCACGGTGTGCAGCGTCCCAGACTTGGCGGTCGCCTCCACGACGACGACCCCGAGGCTCATGCCCGAGACGATGCGGTTGCGCCGGGGGAAGTCCTGCGCCCGCGGCACCCAGCCGAACGGCATCTCGCTGACGATCGCGCCGCCCTTCTCCAGGATCTCGTCGCGCAGGGTCGCGTGCTCCTCCGGATAGAGATGGTCGATGCCGCCCGCCACCACCGCCACCGTCCCGGTGTCGAGCGACGCCCGGTGGGCGGCGGCGTCGATCCCGCGGGCGAGGCCGGACACCGCCACGTAGCCGCGGTCGCCGAGCCCCCGGGCGATCCGCTCCGCCATCTTCAGGCCCGGGATCGACGCGTTCCGCGACCCGACGATCGCCACGGCCGGCCGCCGCAGCACGTCCGCGCCGCCGCGGACCGCCACGATCGGCGGCGCGGTCGGGATGTCGCGCAGGCGCGGCGGAAAGTCCTCCTCGCCGAGCGCCACGATCCGGGCGCCCGCCGCCAGCGTCCGGTCGTACTCCGCCTCCGCCTCCGCCTGGGTCGGGATGCGCAGCGCCCGCTGGCCGCCGCCCCGGCGCGCCATCTCGGGCAGGGCCTGCAGGGCCGCCGAGGCGGACCCGTAATGGTTGAGGAGGCTGCGGAACGTGGTCGGCCCCACGTTCTCCGCGCGGATGAGCCGGAGCCAGTCCACCTTCTGGGATCTCGACAACCGCACTCCGCCGGATGCCGAGGGCTCGCTCACGTCTTGTGGCCGATCTTGTGCTCGGTGCCGGCGAGGAGCTTGCGGATGTTGCCGTGGTGCTTGATCCAGACCAGCACGCTGAGCAGCGCGAACAGCTGCGCCAGCTGCGGCCGGTCGAACCACCAGAGGGCGATCGGCACCACGACGGTGGCGGTCAGCGCCGCCAGCGACGAGTAGCGCGCGAAATAGGCCATCGCCAGCCACACCGCCGCGAAGATGAAGATCGCCGGCCAGAACAGGCCGAGCAGGACGCCGATGTAGGTTGCCACCCCCTTGCCGCCCTTGAATTTCAGCCACACCGGGAAGCAGTGGCCGAGGAAGGCGCCGAAGCCGGCGACCACGGCGGTCTCCGGCCCGTAGAGCCCGGCGAGCAGGACCGCCGCGGTGCCCTTCAGGCCGTCGAGGAGCAGGGTCGCGGCCGCAAGGCCCTTGCGGCCGGTGCGCAGCACGTTGGTGGCGCCGATGTTGCCGGAGCCGATCGACCGCACGTCACCGAGCCCGGCCGCCCGGGTCAGGATCAGGCCGAACGGGATCGAGCCGAGGAGATAGCCGACGGCGAGCGCCGCCAGATAGTACGGCCAGACGAAGGACCAGCTGATCGGATCCGGCAAGGCGCGGTGTCCCCCAAAGTTCTCGCCTCATGGTGTAGCAAACGCCCGCCGCGCCGTCACCGGTCCGAGGCGGGCGCGCGACGTCGCGTCGGCCGGCCTTCCGCCGGCCGGCGGTCACGCCCGGTCGAACACCACCTTCCCGCCCACCACGGTCCGGCGAACCCGGCCCGTGAAGCGCGCGCCCTCGAAGGGCGTGTTCTTGGACCGGGACAGCAGCATCTCCTCCGACAGCACCCACGGCTCGTCCGGGTCGAACAGCACCAGGTCCGCCGGCGCGCCCGGCCGCAGGGTGCCGGCGTCGAGGCCGAGGAGCGCGGCCGGCCGGGTGGACGTCGCCTCGATCAGCCGGGCGAGCGGCACGTCGCCCGCGTGCACCAGCCTGAGGCCGGCGGCGAGCAGCGTCTCCAGGCCGACCGCCCCGTCCGCCGCCTCGGCGAACGGCTGGCGCTTGGTCTCCACGTCCTGCGGATCGTGGTTTGACACGACCACGTCGATGATGCCGTCCGCCACCGCCCGGACCAGCGCCAGACGGTCGTCCTCGGAGCGCAGCGGCGGCTGCGTCTTGAAGAACGTCCGGTAGCCGCCGACGTCGATCTCGTTCAGCGTCAGGTTGGTGATCGCCACCCCGGCGGTCGCCTGGATGCCCTGGCCCTTGGCCCAGCGCAGGAGGTCCACCGCCTCGGCGGTGGAGACCAGCGAGGCGTGGTAGCGGCCCTTGGCGAGGCGCGCGAGCCGCAGGTCGCGGGCGAGCACCACGCTCTCCGCCTCCGCCGGGATGCCGCTGAGGCCGAGGCGCACCGCCGTGTCGCCGGCGTTCATCACGCCGGAGCCCTTCAGGTCCGGATCCTCCGGCACGTGGCAGACGAGGGCGTCGAAGTCGCGGGCGTAGGTGAGGGCGCGCCGCAGCACCTGGGCGTTGGCCACCATGTGGCGGCCGGAGGTGAAGCCCACCGCGCCCGCCTCCTTCAGGAGGCCGAACTCGGTCATCTCCTGGCCGCCGTGGCCCTTGGTCAGCGCCGCCATCGGGCGCACGCGCACCTGCGCGGTGTCCCGCGCCCGGCGGAACACGTAGTCGACGAGCGCCGGGTCGTCGATCACCGGCTGGGTGTCCGGCATGGTCACGATGGTGGTGATGCCGCCGGCCAGCGCCGCCCGGGAGGCGGACGCGAACGTCTCCCGGTGGTCGAAGCCGGGCTCGCCCACGAACACGCGCATGTCCACGAGCCCGGGCGCCGCCACGGCGCCCGCGGCGTCGACGACCACCGCCCCGTCCGGCCGGCCCTGGTTGAGCGCGTCCGGCCCCGCGGCGGCGATGACGCCGCCGATGGCGACCACCGCGCCGGCCGCGTCGATCCCCCGCGACGGGTCGACCACCCGGGCGTTCTCGATGACGAGGGGCGGCACGTCGCCGGCGCGCTTCATGAGATCGGTCACGCCGTGCCCTCCTGGCTGTCGCCGCGCCCGTTGACGACGGCCTCCAGCACCGCCATCCGGACCGCGACGCCCATCTCCACCTGCTCCCGGATCAGGCTCTGGGGGCCGTCGGCCACCAGCGGGTCGATCTCCACGCCCCGGTTCATCGGCCCCGGGTGCATGACCAGCGCGTCGGGCTTGGCGAAGGCGAGCTTCTCCTGGTCGAGCCCGTAGTAGCGGAAATACTCCCGCACGGACGGCACCAGCGAGCCCTGCATGCGCTCGCGCTGCAGGCGCAGCATCATGACGATGTCGGCGTCCTTGAGGCCCTCCCGCATGGAGGTGGTGACCTCCAGCCCCATGTCCCGGAAGGCGGACGGGATCAGCGTCGACGGCCCGACGAGGCGCACGCGCGCGTCGAGCGCCGTCAGGAGGAGGATGTTCGACCGGGCGACCCGGCTGTGCAGGATGTCGCCGCAGATCGCGACCGTCAGCCGCTCGATCCGCCCCTTGTGCCGGCGGATCGTGAGCGCGTCGAGGAGCGCCTGGGTCGGGTGCTCGTGGGCGCCGTCGCCGGCGTTCACCACGGAACAGTCCACCTTCTGGGCGAGGAGGGCGACGGCGCCCGAGGCATGGTGCCGGACGACGATCACGTCCGGGTTCATGGCGTTCAGGGTCGCCGCCGTGTCGATCAGGGTTTCGCCCTTCTTCACCGACGACGACGCCACGGCCATGTTCATGACGTCGGCGCCCAGGCGCTTGCCGGCGAGCTCGAACGAGGCCTGCGTCCTCGTCGAGGCTTCGAAGAAGAGGTTGATCTGGGTGCGCCCGCGCAGCGAGTCGCGCTTCTTGTTGGCCTGGCGGCCGATCTCGACGTTGGCTTCCGCGCGGTCGAGGAGGTCCAGGATCTCCAGGCGGGTGAGCCCGTCGATCCCGAGCAGGTGGCGGCGGTCGAAGCCGTATGCGGTCGTGGTCATGAAGCCAGCGTGATAGGCTGTTCGACGCCCGGGGGCAAGGCGGCGCGCGTGTCCATGAGCCCCGGCGCGCCGACCGGCAGCCGGTCGGCCGCACGCCGGCGTTGCGCCCGCCCCCCGCCGCGTGCCCATGATCGAGATCATATCGGCCGCCGGGCCGGCGCGGTAGACAGGCGCGATCGCCGACCCGAAACCACCCGGACCGGACGACCCGCACGGACCACCTGCACGGACGAGCCTCATGCGTCGGACGTCTCTCATCGCCCTTGTCCTCGTCGCCGCTCTCGGCGGCGCCGGCGTCTGGTACGCCACCGCCCGGCCGCCGACCGTCGCGACCGTGGAGGCGACCCGCGGCACGGCGGCGGAGATCGTCTACGCCTCCGGCGTGGTGGAGCCCCGGCGCTGGGCAAAGGTCACCAGCCTCGTGCGGGAGCGGATCGTGGAGATCTGCGACTGCGAGGGCGAGGCCGTCGAGGCCGGCCACCTGCTCGCCCGGCTCGACGACAGCGAGATCCGGGCGAAGCTCCAGGAGCTGGAGGCCCGGCGCGTCCTCGCCTCCAAGGAGCTGCAGCGGGCGGCGGACCTGTTCGAACGGCGGGTCGGCAGCGAGCAGGCGTGGGAGCGCTCGGCCGCCGAGCTCGCCCAGATCGAGGCCTCGCTCGCCGCCCTGAAGGAACAGGCGAACGACCACCTGATCACCGCGCCCATCGCCGGCCAGGTGCTGCGGCTCGACGCCTCCGTGGGCGAGATCGCCGGGGAGGGGGAGGCGCTCGCCTGGGTCGGCAACCCGCGGCCCCTGGAAGTGGTGGCCGAGGTGAACGAGGAGGACATTCCCCGCGTGCGGCCGGGACAGGCGGTCCTTTTGCGCGCCGACGCCTTTCCGGGCCAGCCCCTGTCGGCGACCGTCGCCTCGCTGACCCCGAAGGGCGACCCGGTGCTGAAGACCTACCGGGTCCGGCTCTCCCTTCCGGACGACACGCCGCTCTTCATCGGCATGTCGGTGGACGCCAACATCGTCGTCCGCGACGTGGAGAACGCCGTCGTCGTGCCGACCACCGCCGTCGTCGACGGGGCGGTCTTCGTTGTCGGCCCGGGCGACGTGGTCGAGCGGCGGCCGGTGACGGTGGGCATCCGGGGCCTGGAGACCGTGCAGGTCACCGATGGCCTCTCCGGCGGCGAGAGGATCGTCATGCCCGTGCCGGACGGCCTGAAGCCCGGCGACCGGGTCGGCGTGGAGGCGGCCTCATGATCCGGCTCCTTCTCGACCTCGCGCTCACCCACATCGCCGGACGCGGCCGCCAGACGGCGGTGTCCGTGCTCGGCGTGGCGCTCGGCGTCGGCTTCTCCATCGCCATGGCGGCGCTGATGCAGGGCAGCCAGAACGATCTCATCGACACCCTGGTGACCGAATATCCGCACGTCACCGTGTCGGTCGACACGCGCAAGCCCCGACCCCAGCCGGCCAGCGACGTGTTCGACGCCGCCGCCTATTCGGGCCTGCGCCCCCGCGACGACCGGCGCGGCATCCTCAACCCGGCGGCGGTGGAATCGGCGCTCCGCTCGTGGGTGCCGGGGCGCGTCTCCGGCACGCTCGCCCTCCAGGCGACCGCCCGCTACGGCGGCAGCGACGTGGGCGTGCAGGTGATCGGCATCGACCCGGACCGCTACGTCACCGTGGCGCCGCTCGCCGACAACATGGTCCAGGGCCGTGTCGCCGACCTCAAGGCGACCGCCTCGCGCATCATCATGGGCGACGGCGTCGCCGAGAAGCTCGGCGCCAGCGTCGGCTCCACGGTCACGCTCAGCTCGTCGCAGGGCATCGCCCGCCGCTTCAAGGTCGTCGGCATCTTCAACTCCGGCGTGTCCGCCGAGGACGACGTGATGGTCTACGTCTTCCTGAAGAACGCCCAGACGCTCGCCGAGCAATCGTCCGCCATCTCGGACATCCGGGTCTCCCTCGACGATCCCTATCAGGCCGACGCGGTGGCGGACCGGATCGAGCGCACGGTGGCCCTCGACGCCAAATCCTGGCAGGAGGCCAACCAGTCGCTCCTGGAGGCCATCTTCGTGCGCAACGTGATCATGTACACCGTGGTCGGCGCCATCCTGCTCGTCGCCGGCTTCGGCATCTTCAACATCGTGTCCACCATTACCCACGAGAAGGCCCGCGACATCGCCATCCTGAAGTCGCTCGGGTTCCGGGCGGCGGACATGCGCCGGCTGTTCCTCCTGGAAGGGCTCGCCATGGGCACGGTCGGCTCGGTCCTCGGCTGGGCGCTCGGCTTCGCGCTCACCATGGTGCTCGGCTCGATCCGCTTCGAGGTGAAGGCCGAGGTGGAGATGACCCACCTGCCGGTGACGGTGGACTGGACGCACTACGCGCTCGCGGCCGTCTTCGCCATGGCGTCCGCCGCCATCGCCGGCTACCTGCCGGCCCGGCGCGCCGCCTCGCTCAACCCGGTCGACATCATCCGGGGGGCCACATGACCGCGCCCGCCGCCGCGCCCGGCGATCCGCCGCTAATCGAGGCCCTCCACGCCGGCCGGGTGCTCGGCGGCACGGTGCCGGTGACGCTCGTCAAGGACGCCACCCTCACCATCGGCAAGGGCGAGTTCGTGGCCATCACCGGCCCGTCCGGCTCCGGCAAGTCGTCGCTCCTCTATCTCCTCGGCCTCCTCGATCACCCGACCTCGGGCGAGGTGCGGATCCGGGGCGAGGCGACCGCCGGCATGGACGACGACGAACGGGCTTCGCTCCGGCTCGCCACCATCGGCTTCGTGTTCCAGTTCCACTTCCTGCTGCCCGAGTTCAGCGCGCTCGCCAACGTGATGATCCCCATGCGCCGGCTCGGCGTCCGCTCCGACCGGGAGATGCGCACGCGCGCCGAGGAGATCCTCGCCTCGCTCGGGCTCGCCGACCACGGCCACAAGCGGCCCGACCAGCTCTCCGGCGGCCAGCGGCAGCGGGTGGCGGTGGCGCGGGCGCTCGCCAACGATCCGCCGCTGATCCTCGCCGACGAGCCGACCGGCTCGCTCGACACCAAGTCCACCGGCCAGGTGTTCGACATCCTGGACGGCATCGTGCGCCGGGAAGGCCGCACCGTGGTGGCGGTGACCCACGACCTGGACCTCGCCGGGCGGATGCAACGCCGCATTCATCTGGTGGACGGCATGATCGTCAGCGACAAGGCCGCGACGGCGCCGGTCGCCTGACCGGCCGGCGGGTGACGCAGACGTGATGCCCTCAGCGGCGGCGCCGCCTCGACGGCGGCGGTCCGTCTTCGGTAGAAGTCGCGGACGGACAAGGACACTCGACCCATTCCATGACCTCGGACGTGACCCTTCTCGCCGCCTTCGGCGCCGGCCTGATCTCCTTCGTCAGCCCGTGCGTGCTGCCGCTCGTGCCGCCCTATCTGGGCTTCCTGGCCGGCGCCACCATCGAGGAACTGACCGACCCGACCGAGAGCCGCCGGGTGGCGCGCCTGCGCGTGGTGGCCGTGGCGGCCGCCTTCGTGCTCGGCTTCGCGACCGTGTTCATCACCCTCGGGGCGACGGCCTCCGTCATGGGCCAGCTGATCGCCCGCCACTCCATGACGCTCGCCACCATCGCGGGCGTCGTCATCATCCTGATGGGCCTGCACTTCCTCGGCGTCTTCCGCCTCGCCTTCCTGTACCGGGAGGCCCGCTTCCAGGCGCACGGCGCCAAGGCCGGCCCCATGGGCGCCTACGTGATGGGGCTCGCCTTCGCGTTCGGCTGGACGCCCTGCATCGGGCCGATCCTCGCCACCATCCTCACCGTCGCCGGCTCGCGCGAGACGGTCGGGGAGGGCGCCTTCCTGCTCGGCGTCTATTCGGCCGGCCTCGGCGTTCCCTTCATCCTGTCGGCCTTCTTCGCCGGACCCTTCATGGCCTTCCTGAAGCGCTTCCGCGCCCACTTCGACCGGGTGGAGAAGGTGATGGGGGCCGTGCTCGTGGTGACCGGCGTCATGTTCCTGACCGGCCAGATGCAGACCATCTCGTTCTGGCTTCTGGAAACCTTCCCGACCCTGGCGACCCTCGGCTGAGGCGGCCCGGTCAGCGCAGCGCCAGCGGCTGGCCGAGGTAGAAGGCCGGCAGGCACCCGATCCCGGTCGCCGTCGCCTTCGCGCAGAGATCCGCCGCCGCCGCGGCGTTCGGGAACGGTCCCGCCACCAGCAGCAGCTCCGTCCGGCCGCCCCGGTCGCGCACCGTGGCGAGCGGGCTGAGGCCGTCGAAGAGCTCCGGCCGGCCCGCCAGCAGGGTGCGCCAGCTCGTCTGGACCGATGCCAGATCCCGGTAGACGCCGAGCTCCACGCCGAACTGCGTGCGCGTCACCGGCGGCGCCTCCGGGTTGAGCGCCGCCCGGTCGCGATTCGTCACCGGCACCGACGGCGTGGCCGTGACCGCGGTCGTGCGCACCACCTTCTTGTCCGAGCCGGGCGGCGCCGACACGCTGCCGGTGAGGTCGCCGAACCGGTCCTCCAGGCTCTTCAGCCGCTCCGAGAGGGCGTCGATCTGGCCGCGCATCACCTCGACCGTGTGGCGCAGGCCCGCGTTCTCCACCCGCACGGCGTCGAGGTCGCCGCTCGCGGCGGCGAGCGCGTCCGGCAGGTCGGACCGGTCGGACGCGACGCCGATCCGTTCGACGCCGGAGGACAGGCTGCCGGTGATCTCGGCGTCGTCCGCGATGGTGCGGGCCACCACGTTGCGGTCCGGCGCGCCATACTGCCAGGCCACCATGGCCATCAGCAGCGCGAAGGCCGCCAGGCCGGACCAGGCGAGCACGACGAATCCGCTCGGCTCCCCCCGTTCGGGGTCGAGTGGATCGAACGGGTCGTTGGCTCCGCCCCTCACGCCGCACGCCTCATTAGCCGCCGCCGAATCTCGCGTCGTTCTGCACCACATCAGACGGGAAGAGGGCTCTTGCGGCAAGAATAAGGTGCGGACCCGCCATGCCCCAGCCGCTTTTTTCACCGGAAACCCGGTCAGGCGTTCGGCCGGCTCACCACGTAGACGGCGCAGCCCAGCATGACGATGGCCACAACGCCCGCCATCGGCAGGGCCGGCCGCGTGGTCAGGGCGAACAGCAGGTAGCCCGCCGCCATGCCGCCAAGGGCCATCAGCTTGGCCGTCGGGGCGATCGCGCCGCGCTCCCGCCAGCGCCGGAGCGGCGGGCCGAAGCGCTTGTCGGCGAGGAGGCGCGCCTCCAGCTTCGGCGACGACCGGGCGAAGGCCGCCGCCGCCAGGATGAGGAAGATCGTCGTCGGCAGGAGCGGCAGGAAGGCCCCGAGGATGCCGAGGCCGAGGAACACGTAGCCGGCGGCGAGGTACAGGAGGCGCATCAGGGCTCCAGCTTGCTCCGCTCCGGGCCGCGGCCCGGTCTGGTGCGATTCTTGATCCGACGGACTGTCGTTCGGCGGCAATATGCTTATGCTCTGGTGGCGCGGGCAACGCTCGCGCCTCATTTCGCCCACACCCGAAGCATTTCTACCGTCATGCGACTCGGCGACCGTGCCGAGCCGGCGTCTCCCGAGGGCCCACCATGGTGACGAGGCTGCGCAACTATTTCCTGACCGGTTTGGTTGTGGCCGGTCCGGCCGGCATCACCCTCTATCTCACCTGGGCCCTGGTCTCGTGGGTGGACAGCTGGGTCAAGCCCTACCTGCCGGCCAGCTACAATCCCGACACCTACCTGCCGTTCCCCGTGCCGGGCTTCGGACTGGTCGTCGGCGTCGTCCTGATCATGACGATCGGCTTCCTGACCGCCAACATCGTCGGGCGCACCCTCTTCGGCTACAGCGAGCACATGCTCCATCGGATGCCGGTGGTGCGCAATCTCTACCGCGGCCTCAAGCAGATCTTCGAGACCGTGCTCGCCGAGCGCGGCTCGTCCTTCCAGACCGCGGTCCTCCTCGAATACCCGCGCCGCGGCCTCTGGACGATCGGCTTCGTCGCCGGCCCGACCCGGGGCGAGGTGCGCGGCCGGCTTCCCGTGGACGAGGAGGCCGTCACGGTCTTCGTGCCGACGACGCCGAACCCGACCGGCGGCTTCCTGCTGTTCCTGCCGCGTCGGGAGACGATCGCGCTCGACATGACGGTGGAGGACGCCGCCAAGCTCGTCATCTCCTTCGGCCTCGTGTCGGCGGAAACCGGCGAGGTCGCCAAGGAGCGGGTCGAAACGGCCGCCAAGCGGGTCCTGGAACAGGCCTGACCGCGGGCGCCCCGGCCGTCAGGCGTCGCCGCCGCCTTCCGCGCGGTCGATCTCAGCCATCACCTGCCGGATCGCGTCGGAGAGCACGTCCGGCGTCTGCGCTCCCGACACCGCGTAGCGGCCCGCGATGATGGTGCACGGCACGCCGGTGATGCCGAGGCTCGACGCATAGGCGATCTCGGCGCGGATGCTCTCCACGTCCGTCCCCTCGTCGAACTTCACGTCCACCTCGTCACGGTCGAGGCCGATCTCGACGGCCGCGGCCACGAGCACGTCGCGGCTGGTGAGGTCGGCCCCTTCCAAGAAATAAAGCGAGAACAGGCGCTCGACCGCCTCGTCCCCGAGGCCCTCCGCCTGCGCCCAGCGCACGATCCGATGGGCGTCGATGGTGTTCGGCGCGGTCTCGATCCGCTCGAACGCGAACGGGATGCCGAGCTCGGTGCCGACCGCCTCGATCCGGGCGTGCACCTCCGCCACTCGGCCCGGGTCGCCGAACTTGTCCAGCATGTACTTGCGCCGCGGAATGCCCTCCGGCGGCAGGCTCGCATCCAACTGGAACGGCCGGTAGGTGACCGAGATGTCGAGGTCGTCCTCCAGGAGGTCGATCGCCTGGTCGAGCCGGCGCTTGCCGATGAAGCACCACGGGCAGACGACGTCGATCACGACATCGAGCGAAACGGCTTGGCGGGACATGGGCAGGCTCCAGGGGAACGGCAGGGGCGGCGAAACCGCCGCGCGAACTCGGGCGGCACCCTAGCCCGACGGCCCGGCGCGCTCCAATCACATCAACGACCGCCGACCCCGATCGTTCGCCCCTGTCGGCAGCGACCCCGCGGCTCCGCCCGGAGCGCCTGGATGCACCGCGAGGCTGCGTCAAACCGGTCTGATGCGGACGGTGAACCGCCCCGCCTGGAGCGGTCCGACAGTCGGCGATAAGCAACGGTCCAGCCGTCGCCGGATCTCCCCTTGACACTTCGAGGTGGCGGTCGTCGATGGATCGTAGCCAGAAAACGATCCCGGTCGACCCAGGGTCGCGCACCTTGACATGGTAAAGTTGAATTGTTTCCCTGATGTCCGGACAAGCGGGGGCTACTATGGACGAGAACTCACAATTCGGCGCTTTCCTTGATCTTGAGCGCACGTCCCAAGCCGCGTTTGGAGAGTACAAGCGGATTGTGCTTGAAAAATCGGCTCGCAAGACGGTCCTGGAGGTGGGAGCCGGACGTCAGCCCTTGTTCAAGCCCGATGAGCTTCGGCAGTACGACATCGATTACGTGGCGAACGACATCAGCCAGGTCGAGCTCGATGCCATGCCGGTCGAGGTCCCGAAATACGCGTTCGACGCCAGCGCGGACGTTCCGGACGAATGCGTGGGGCGCTTCGACTTCATCTTCTCCAAGATGGTCCAGGAGCACATCAGGAACACGCCCCGGTATTACCGCAACCTGTCGAGGATGCTGAAGCCGGGCGGTTTGGCCCTCAACTTCCATCCGGTGCTCTATGCGGTTCCGTTCATCATCAACCGGCTGATGCCTGAAACCCTGTCGGATCCGCTGCTCTACATGATGAGGAAGGACAGGACGCGGGAACGGAACCCGAAGTTTCCGGCGCTTTACGACCACTGCGTCATCAGCGAGAAAGTCCGCGCCAACTTGAAGGCCCAAGGCTTCAGGGAGGTTCTTCAGGTCCCCTTCTATGGCCACGGCTACTACAAGATGTTTCCTGGCATCAGGACTGTTCATGCCAAGGTGACGTCTGCGTTACGCAGGCGGGATTTCACCCCGCTGGCGTCGTTTTCCTACACGGTCGCGATCAAATAGGCCGGCCGTCGCGAAGGCCGCTTAATCCGGATCGCCTTGACGACCTGCCGCAGGATACAGCGACGCCGGGAAATGGCGGGCGGCTGAAAAGAGGCTGCGCGCCTCTCATCCGTGTAGTCGGGCCCGCGACCGCCTGTCCGCGTCCGCTTGGCAGCTCGTCAGCCTGGCGGCTCAGGCCACCTTGCCGAGCAGGAGGGCTTGCCGCATCACGCTGCCGTCCGACGCGCGGCTGATCTCCGGCACCGAGATCACGACCGCCGGGCGCTCCAGGCTGCCGGCGCCCTGCCGGCTCAGCCAGTCGAGCAGGTCCGCATGGGTCAGGCGCTCGCCCGGCCGGTTGACCACCGCGACGCCGATCCGGCAGCCCACGAGTTCGTCCGGCACCGCGAAGACCGCCGCGTCCGCGACCGACGGATGGCGCCGGAACAGCTCGTCGAGCCGCGGCATGGACATCGCCTGGCCGGCGACGGTGAGCGTCTCGCCCATCAGCCCGTGTAGCCCCAGCTGCTTGCCGTCCGCGCCGACCTGGACGCCGATGCCGGTCCGCAGCGCGCCGTCGCTGGTGAAGGCGATCACCCCGCCGGTGCTGCCCGAGACCGGCTCCGGCCAGGGCGCGTCCGGTACCAGAGCGCCGGTGAGGGTCAGCTCGTGCACGGACCGGCGCGGGTCCACGGCGCGCGAGCGCATCTTGATGGAAAGGTCCGCGAGGCCCGGCGGCGGCCGGACGCTGGCGAGCGATAGGGCCCCGAGCCGCGGCGCCGGCGTCGTGCCGTCCGCCTGCCGGACGGACGGCAGCAGCGTCAGGTCGCCGAAGGAGGTGAGGTCGACGACCCGGCGGTCGACCGGCAGGGGCGGCGGGTCGATTCCGTCCACGCGGCGGTCGTAGAGCGAGAAGGCCACGGTCGGCGACAGCACGATCGCGAGCGAGGGCCCCAGCGTCGCGGGGGCGAGCACCCGGTCGGCGCGGGCGGCGGCGGTGGCGGCCGCGATCGTCCGCAGGGTGGTGCCGTAGTGGAAAGCGACCGTGCCGGCGATGGCGAGGACGGACAGGATCCCGCCGGCGAAGCCGCACAGTCCGGCCGGGTGCATGGGCACGAGAACCGCCTCGCCCCGGGCCATGCCGGCCTCCACCGTGTGGGCGGCGGCGAGGCCGACCAGATGGTTGTGGCTGAACGGCACCGCGGCGAGCCGGTCTTCGGCGGTCCGCGTGAAGGACAGGAGCGCGATGTGGTCGGCCGCCGCGCCGCGCCGGGCGACCGCCGGAATGGCCGGGTGGGCCTCCATCTCGGCCATGATCGACGCGAGGTCGATCAGGCCGTCCGGCAGGCCTTCTCCCATGGCGAACACGAACCGGATGGCGAACACCTCGCCGGCCACGTCGCGCACCCGTTCGCCGGTCGCCTCGCCCTCGATGGTCGACGCGGTCACGATAGCCTTGATGCCGGCGACCCCGATGGCGGTCTCGATCTCCCGGTTGCTCCAGTGGAGCGGCAGCTGGGCCACGATCAGCCCCGCCCGCATGGCCGCCAGGATCACGATGGCCGCGTCCGCGCAGGGCGGCAGGTGAATGCCCATCACCGTATCGGGCCTGAGGCCGATGCTGGTCAGGAAGCCGGCGAGCGCGGCCACGCGGCGCTCGGCCTCCGCATAGGTGTAGGTGCTGGAGACGCCCGGAACCGGCGCCTCGCCGCAGTCGCGGAAGGCGACCCGGTCCGGCGCCTCGACCGCTGCCATGCGCAGAAGATCGTCCACCGTCAGGCGGGCCCAGGCTCCGGACTTTACACGCTCGGCGATGCGGTCTTCGGACGTCAGGATCATCACCGGTCTCCGGTCGGATGCGGTGCGAGGGAAGGGATCATGGCACGGCGGCCCACCATGTCACGGGTTGCAGGCCGGTCAGCGGCACGGTCTCGGGCCGGGCGATCCGCGCCCACCGGGCCACATGGTCCTTGGGCAGGTGGAACAGCGGCACCACGTAGCGGCCCGACATGAGCACCCGGTCGAGCGCCCGCACCGCCGCTTCGAAGTCCGGCCTCTCCCGCGCCGCCAGCATGGCGTCGATCATCGCGTCGGCGGCCGGGTCCGCCACCCCGGCGTAGTTGAACGTGCCCTCGGTCGTCGCGGCGGCCGACGACCAGCGGTTGTTCTGTTCGTTACCCGGCGAAAGCGAGGCGGTCCAGAGCATCTGGATCATGTCGAAGTCGTAGGTCTTCTGGCGGTCGTAGTATTGCGAGCTGTCGACGGTGCGGATGACCATGTCTATGCCGACAAGCTTGAGCGAAGGTTGCCACGCCAGCGCGAGCCGCTCCTCCTCGCGGCTTTTCGCCATGAACTCGAACCGGAACGGCGCGCCCGCCGCGTCGGTGAGGACGCCGTCCTTCAGCGTCCAGCCGGCCTCGCCGAAGAGGCCGAGCGCCTTCTTCAGCATCGCCCGGTCGCGGCCCGAGCCGTCCGTCTTCGGCGGCGCATAGGTACCGTCGAGGACCGGCGGGATCACCGCGTCGGGGAAGGGCGCCAGCAGCGCCGTCTCGGCGTCGCTCGCCGGCAACCCGAGCGCCGACAGGGCGGAGCCCTGGAAATAGCTGCCCGTGCGGGCGTAGGCGCCGTTGTAGAGGTTGCGGTTGATCCACTCGAAATCGAACAGGTAGGTCATCGCCTCGCGCACCCGCGGGTCCTGGAACAGGGGCTTGCGGGTGTTCATCACGAAGGCCGACATGCCCTTCGGCGTGCCGTTCGGCACCTCCTCCATCACGATCTTGCCCGACGCGGCCGCCGGGAAGGCGTAGCCGGTCGCCCAGCGCTGCGGGTCGGTCTCCATCACCACGTCGAAGGCGCCGGTCTTGAACGCCTCGAACCAGGCGTTGCCGTCGCGGAAGTACTCGATCGAGATCTCGTCGAAGTTGTCGAGCCCGCGCTTGATCGGCAGGTCCTTCGCCCAGTAGTCCGGGTTCCGCTTGAGGAGGACCCGGGCGCCAGGCGTCACCGACTCGATCACGTAGGGTCCGGAGCCGACCAGCGGCGTCTGGGTGGACTGGTCGAAGGTGGCCGGATCCGTCGCGTGCGCCGGCAGGATGGGCGTGAGGCCGATGAGGAGCGGCAGCTCCCGGTCCGCGCCGTCGCCGAACACGAAGCGGATGCCGGTCTCGCCCACGCGCTCGATCGACGCCACCTTGCCGAACCGGTTCCGGTAGATCGGCCGGCCCTTGGTCTTCAGCAGGTCGACCGTGAAGATGACGTCCTCCACCGTCAGCGGCTTGCCGTCGGAGAAGCGGGCGTTCGGCCGGAGGTGGAACTCCACGTAGGACCGGTCGTCCGGCACGTCCACCGTCTCGGCCACGAGGCCGTAGAGCGTGAACGGCTCGTCGGCGGACCGCATCAGGAGCGTGTCCCACACGTTGTTGCCGTAGAGCGCGTCGGTCAGGCCGCGCGGCGCGTTGCCTTTCACGATGAAGGGGTTGAGGCTGTCGAACGTGCCCGTGAAGCCGAGCGCCAGACGGCCGCCCTTCGGGGCGTCCGGGTTCGCGTAGGGCAGGTGGGTGAAGGTCGCGGGCAGGGCCGGCTCGCCGTGCATGGCGATGCCGTGGGCAGGCTCGGCGCGCGCGGCGGTCAGGCCCGCTGCGAACGCCAGTACAGTCAATGCGGGAACCCAATGCCGAAGACCTAGGACCACGAAGCTCACCTCCCGAGGCACGAACGAATCTGTTGCGAAGATACCACGTTCGGCGATAGGGGCTCACCTCGGCTTCAAAACCCGCATCCGCTCGTTTAAGACAGCGAGAACGCCAGTCACCGTGTCGCCCTAATTCCGGTTCAGGAGACGGGCAACGCCGCACGGGCGGGCTGGATGAGACGCTTCCCGCGTCTTCGCCGCGCGTGCGCCCGATCCCGGACCGGTGTGCGTTCGGGCGGAGATCGCGACCTTCACTGACCGAGGATCTATTCTGATGGCGACGACTTTGAAGAAGCGGGCGGCGCGCATCGCCGGGATCGTGGCGGCCGGCCTCGTCGCGTCCAGCTTCTCCTCCATGGCTCTGGCCCAGACCGCCCCGGCTCCGGCAGCGCCCGCTCCCGCGGCGACGCCCGCCCCGGCGAACGAGAACGCCTGGGTCAAGCTGTGCGGCAACGACAAGGCGGCCAAGAAGGAGATCTGCTTCGTCCAGCGCGAGCTGCGCACCGACAGCGGCCAGTTCCTGGCCTCGGCCGGCGTGCGTCAGGTGGCCGGCGAGGCCCGCAAGATCCTTCTCGTGCAGACCCCCGTCGGCATGCTGATCCAGCCGGGCATGCGCGTGCAGATCGACAAGAACAAGCAGGAAGCCGCCAAGTACACCATCTGCTTCCCGAACGCCTGCTTCGCCGAGCTGCCCATCACCGACGAGTTCATCGGGCAGATGAAGAAGGGCAACGAGCTGATCCTCACCACGCTGAACCAGCAGGCGAAGGGCGTGAACTTCAAGCTGTCGCTGTCCGGCTTCACGTCCGCGTTCGACGGCCCGGCCCTCGACACCGCCGCCCTGCAGCGCCAGCAGCAGGAGCTCCAGTCCGAGCTCCAGCGCAAGGCCAAGGAAGCGCAGCAGAAGCTCATCGACGCCCAGAAGGCCGCCGGCCAGCAGAGCCAGTGACCGCGCCGGCCTGAGCGCCGGACCAATCGTTGAACGGGCGCGCGATCGGATCGCGCGCCCGTTTTCGTTCGGGCGCCCCATCCCGCCAGCCGCGCCCATCCCGCCAGCCGCGCCCCATTCCGCCAGCCGCGCCCCATTCCGCCAGCCGCGCCCCGTCCCGGCAGCGGCGCCCCATCCCATGGGGCGGCGGCAGGACTAGCCCCGGCGAATACGAAAAAACCCGCGCGACGAAATCGCGCGGGTTTTTTCAAGTCTCGCTGCGGCCCGGGACAGGTCCGTCCGGGTCGCTCGTCCTCGGCGGACCGCCCTCAGTGGAACTGCGCCGACGGCAGCCGGTAGCCGCCGTCGTCCGTGGCGACCAGCGTCTCTTCCACCTCCGGATGGCGGATCGGCATGCCGCTGTCGTCCGGCTCCAGGTTCTGTTCCGACACGTAGGCGACGTATTCGCTTTCCGCGTTCTCCGCGTACAGGTGGTAGAAAGGCTGGTCCTTGGAGGGGCGCACGGCCTCGGGGATCGACTGGTACCACTCCTCCGTGTTGGAGAAGATGGGGTCCACGTCGAAGATGACGCCGCGGAACGCGAAGTGGCGGTGCTTCACCACGTCGCCGATCTGGAAGCGGGCCGTTCTGACCTTTTGCTGCATTCGTCTAGCCGTTCGGGGTTCGGAAATTCGTGTTTCCGGCCGGTGGGTCCTGTCGTCCATCCGTTAATGGCCAGACAGGAGCCGGTCCTGTCAAGCGCGGCCTCTGACGCGGAAAGGCGCGTTTTCGTGATCGCCCGGATCCTGTGTCGCAATTTTGCAACAATCATGGTACTCCCTCTGCCTCTGGATTCTCGGGGGGCTTTCGGCGCGCCGAGTCGGGAGAAATCGGGTGCCGAAGCCAGGCGGCGACCGCCGGACGGAGCCGGCGTGGGGCAGGAGTGCGGCGGTTGACGATCGGGGTGGACACATCAGGCCTTGCGGCGTCGCAGGGCGCGCCCGAGGGCTTCGCCGCGCCGCATGGCGGGGCGGACGCCCCGGCCCCGGCCGCCGCGCCCGCTGGCGGCCCCCAGCCCGACAGCGGACCGCGGGGCGCCGGCGAGGGCCGGATCCGTCGCACCGTGGGCCTCTTCCTGGTCTTCATCTCGGTGGCGGCGTCCCTCGGCCACTTCGCCCTTCTCACCAACCTCACGCCCATCGAGCCCTCGCCGGAGATGCTGACCATCGCCCGTTGGGTGAACAGTGTCCCGGTGGTCGGCCTCCTGATCCTCGTCGGCTACGAGGCCTGGAGGGTCTGGCTCGGCTGGTACCAGGGCAGGGCGGCGGCGCGGCTGCACCTGCGCATCGTCGCGCTCTTCTCGCTCATCTCCGCGCTGCCGGCGCTCCTCGTCTCCGCCGCCTTCGTGATCACCCTCGACCAGGGCCTCGACCGCTGGTTCGAGACGCGCACGCGCACCATCGTGGAGAACGTCCTCACGGTGGCGAGCGCCTACATGCAGGAGCACACCCGCGTGCTCCGGGCCGATCTCATCGGCATCGCCACCGCCCTCGACAGCGCCAAGCCGCTCTACGACTTCGAGCCGCGCCGGTTCGACGCCTTCTTCGAGGCGCAGGCGACGCTCCGCGGCCTGCAGAGCGCCTATCTCCTCGACAAGGAGGGCACGGTCCTCCTGCGCACCGAGCGCGACCCGCTCGCCCGCACCATCATGCCGCCGGAGCGGGCCATGACCGACGCCCAGAAGGGCGGGGCCGTGCTGATCTCGCCGGGCAGCTCCAACCAGGTCGGCGGCATCCTGAAGCTCAAGAGCTATGACGAGACCTATCTCTACGTGGTCCGCATGCTCGACGCGACGGTGCTCGACAACCTCCGCCTCGCCCGCGAGAGCGCGGTGGAGTACCGCCAGCTGGAGGCGAGCCGCAAGACGCTCCAGTGGCGTTCCGCCATGGTGTTCGCGGCGCTCGCCCTCGTCTTCCTCCTCGGCGCGGTCTGGCTCGGCCTGTCCTTCGCCAACCGGCTGGTCGCCCCCATCCGCCGCCTGATCGGCGCCGCCGACGAGGTGGCCAAGGGCAACCTCACCGCCGCCGTGCCGGTGGAGGACAATCACGACGACCTGTCCAGCCTCGGCGCCACCTTCAACAAGATGACGACCGAGTTGCGCACCCAGCGGGACGAACTCCTCGCCGCCAACGACCAGGTCGACCGCCGCCGCCGCTTCACCGAGGCGGTGCTGACCGGCGTCACGGCCGCCGTCGTCGGCGTCTCCAACGACGGGCACGTGTCCATCGCCAACCGCTCGGCCACCGTGCTTCTCGGCCTGGAGGAGTTCGACTTCATCGGCAAGCGCCTCGTCGACGAGGTGCCCGAGCTGAAGCCGCTGCTCGCCGCCGCCATGCGCGACGACGCCCGGGTCCACCAGGCCACCATCACCCTGGCGCGTCGGGGCCAGGAGCGCACCGTCTCCGTGCGCGTCGCCTCCGACCGCTCGCCCGACCGCGAGCACGGCTACGTGGTGACGCTCGACGACATCACCGACCTGATGACCGCGCAGCGCACGTCCGCCTGGGCGGACGTGGCGAGGCGCATCGCCCACGAGATCAAGAACCCGCTCACGCCCATCCAGCTCTCCGCCGAACGCATCCGCCGCCGCTACGGCAAGGCCATCGCCAACGACGACCGGGTGGTGTTCGACCAGTGCGTGGACACCATCGTCCGGCAGGTGGGCGACATCGGCCGCATGGTGGACGAGTTCTCCGCCTTCGCCCGCATGCCGAAGCCCACGATGGAGGAGCGCGACTTCGGCGACGCGATCCGCGAGGCGGTGTTCCTGATGAGCGTCGCCCACCCCGACATCGGCTTCGAGACGCACCTGCCGAACGCCCCGATGGTGGGCCGCTTCGACCACCGGCTCATGAGCCAGGCGATCACCAACCTCGTCAAGAACGCCGTCGAGGCGATCACCGCCCTCCCGGCGGAGGAGCGCGAGGGCGCCCGCGTCACCGTGAACGCCCGGATCGAGAACGGCCTCTTCGTGGTGGACGTCATCGACACAGGCGTCGGCCTGCCCGCCACCGATCGGCACAAGCTCCTGGAGCCCTACATGACCACCCGCGAGAAGGGCACCGGCCTCGGCCTTGCGATCGTGCGCAAGATCATCGAGGAGCACGACGGGCGGATCGATCTCCTGGACAGCCCGGCGGTGGCGACCGGCGGGCGGGGCGCCATGGTCCGCGTGACCCTGCCGCCGAACCCTGCGGCTGCGGAGCGGCGGTCCGAGCCGCTGCCCGCCGCCTGACACACCTGAGACCTGGAACGGAACCCCGCCGGACACCGGCCCAAGAAGAAGACCGAAGGACACCATGGCTTCAGACATTCTCATCGTCGACGACGAGGCGGACATCCGGGAGCTCGTGGCGGGCATTCTGGAGGACGAAGGCTTCGGCACCCGCAAGGCCGGCGACGCGGACGGCGCGCTCTCGGCGATCACGGCGCGCCGCCCCAATCTCGTCTTCCTGGACATCTGGCTCCAGGGCAGCCGCCTGGACGGCCTCGCCCTGCTCGACGAGATCAAGGCCGACCATCCGGACCTGCCGGTGGTCATGATCTCCGGCCACGGCAACGTGGAGACGGCGGTGTCCGCCATCAAGCGCGGCGCCTACGACTATATCGAGAAGCCGTTCAAGGCCGACCGCCTTCTCCTCGTCGCCGAGCGCGCCCTGGAGGCCTCCAAGCTGAAGCGGGAGGTCAAGGAGCTGACCATGCGCTCCGACCGCCAGGACGGCGTGGTCGGCCAGTCGTCGCTCATCAACCAGCTGCGCAACACCATCGACCGGATCGCCCCGACCAACAGCCGCATCCTGATCTCCGGCCCGTCCGGCTCGGGCAAGGAGGTGGTGGCCCGGGCTATCCACGCCCATTCGGCTCGCTCCAAGGGGCCGTTCGTCGCCATGAACGCGGCCGCGATCACGCCGGAGCGCATGGAGATCGAGCTGTTCGGCACCGAGGCCGGCGACGACGGCCGGCGCAAGGTGGGCGCCCTGGAGGAGGCCCACGGCGGCACGCTCTATCTCGACGAGATCGGCGACATGCCGCGCGAGACCCAGAACCGCATCCTTCGCGTTCTGGTCGACCAGTCGTTCGAGCGGGTGGGCGGCACCCAGCGCGTCCAGGTGGACGTGCGCATCGTCTCGTCCACCGCGCGCGACCTGGAGCGGGAGATCGCCGAGGGTCGCTTCCGCGAGGACCTGTTCCACCGCCTGTCCGTGGTGCCGCTGCGGGTGCCGGGCCTGTCCGAGCGGCGGGAGGACATCCCGCTCCTCATCGACCACATGATGCACCAGATCGCCCGGGCGACCGGCCTGCCGATCCGCCGGATCGGCGAGGACGCTATGGCGGTGCTCCAGGCTCACGACTGGCCGGGCAACCTGCGCCAGCTGCGCAACAATGTGGAACGGCTGATGATCCTCACCCGCGGCGACGAGGAGGCGGTGATCACCGCCGACCTGCTGCCGTCCGAGGTGGGCACCATGCTGCCGTCCCTGCCGACCTCCACCGGCGGCGAACACCTGATGGCCATGCCGCTGCGCGACGCCCGCGAGATCTTCGAGCGCGAATACCTGAAGGCCCAGATCAACCGCTTCGGCGGCAACATCTCCCGGACGGCGGAATTCGTCGGCATGGAGCGCTCCGCGCTTCACCGCAAGCTGAAGAGCCTCGGGATCGCCTGACCGCTGGCGCGTCGGGCCCGCGTCCGGCCCGGCGGCAAAAATGCGATCGCCTCGTCGGCCGGCCCCATCCGGGCGGCCGCCGACCGATCGCCGGCCGCGCTGGACAGGCCGGGCCGAGACATGAGCGGAGCGGGGCGGACCGGGGCAAGCCGGACCCGGGCGGGGCAGGGCGGTCCTCTGCGGCCGTCCATCACGGCCATCTCATCCG
This sequence comes from Chthonobacter rhizosphaerae, assembly GCF_013839525.1. Lineage (GTDB taxonomy): Bacteria > Pseudomonadota > Alphaproteobacteria > Rhizobiales > Pleomorphomonadaceae > Chthonobacter > Chthonobacter rhizosphaerae. Next base: position 500,353 of record NZ_JACDIS010000002.1, on the reverse strand, counting down.
CAATTGACCGAACACCCTCTCCCGCCGGCGCGTTGGCTCGTGCATCGTTCGGCGCAAGCGCCGATCACAGTGCGCGACTCGTCCGGAGCCTGCCCATGCCCATCCCTCGCCGCATCGTCCTCGGTCTCCTCGCGGGCGCCCTTGCGCTTCCTGTCGCGGCACGGGCGGCGCCCCTCTCGGAAGACGCGCTTCGCACCGCTCCGTTTGAGACCATCGTCGAGGCGGCGCGCGGCGGCACGGTGAATTTCTTCCTCTGGGGCGGGGACGACCGCATCAACGCCTATGTGTCCGGCCCGCTCGCCGAGGCCCTCAAGGCCGAGTACGGCATCACCCTCAACCGGGTCGGCGTCGCCGACACCGCCGAGGTGGTGAACCAGATCCTCTCCGAACAGGAGGCCGGCGTTACCGACGGCGGGGCGGTCGACCTCGTCTGGATCAACGGGGAGAACTTCCGGACCCTGAAGACCGGCGGTCTCCTCCTCTGCGGCTATGCCGAGCGCCTGCCCAACGCCCGCTTCGTCGACTGGTCGGACCCGTCGATCGCCAACGACTTCGGCACGCCGGTGGACGGCTGCGAGGTGCCGTGGAGCAAGGCCCGGTTCGCGCTCGCCTACGACAGCGCCCGCACGGCCGAGCCGCCGAAGACCATGGCGGCCTTCCTCGACTGGGTGCGCGCCAACCCGGGCCGCTTCACCTACGCGGCGCCGCCGGACTTCAACGGCAGCGCCTTCGTCCGCCACGTGTTCATGCACGCGGCCGGCGGCGCGGAGGCGCTGTCCGGTCCGTTCGACCAGGCCCGGTTCGACGCCGCCGCCGAGAAGGCCTATGGCCTCCTCGACGACCTGGAGCCCTTCCTCTGGCGCGAGGGGCGGACCTATCCGACCGACATCGCCCAGCTGAACCAGCTGTTCGCCAACAGCGAGGTGGACTTCACCTTCAACTACGAGCCCACCGTCTTCGGCGCCGGCGTCGCCGACGGTCGCTTCCCGGAGACGACCCGCTCGTTCGCCTTCGATGACGGCACCCTCGCCAACACCAGCTACGTGGCCGTGCCGTTCAACGCCGCCAACAAGGCGGCCGCCCTCGTCCTCGCCAACCACCTCCTGTCCCCGGCCGAGCAGCTGCGCAAGGCCGACCCCGCCGTCTGGGGCATGGCGACCGCCCTCGACCTCGACCGGCTGACGCCGGCCGAGGCCGAGGCCTTCCGGGCGCTGCCCCGCCACCCGGCGGTGATCGCCGACGAGGACCTCGCCGACCGCGCCATGGCCGAGCTCTCCGCCGACTGGCTGGAGGCCATCGAGAAGGGCTGGATCGAGCGGGTCGGCCGCTGACGGCCGGACGCCATGCCAGCCTCGATCCGCCTCGCCCTGATGCTTCTCCCCGCCGTGGTCGTCCTCGGCGGCCTCTTCCTCGGCGGGCTGGTGCTGGCTATCATCCGCACCGTCGGCATCGTCCCCTTCGCCGGACGCTTCGACCCGACGCTCGAACCCTGGACCCGCGCCCTCCAGGAGCCCGATCTCCTCCTCTCCATCCTGGTCACCCTCTGGGTCGCCGCCGCCTCCACCCTGATCGCCACCGCCCTCGGGGTCGGCGCCGCGCTTCTCCTCCACCGGGCGGGGGGAGGGCGGCTCGTCACCCTGCTCGTCCAGTTCAACCTGACCGTGCCCCACGTTGTGACGGCGGTGGGGATGGCGTGGCTGCTCGGACAGTCCGGCGTGCTCGCCCGGCTCGCCCATGGGGCGGGTGCCATCGACCGGCCGGGGGATTTCCCCGCCCTCGTCAACGATCCGTGGTTTGTCGCCGACATCGTGGCCTATGTGGCCAAGGAGGTGCCCTTTGTCGCCGTCGTGGCGCTCGCCATGCTGGCAGCGGTCGGAAGCGCGCCGGCCATCACCGCGCGCTGCCTCGGCGCGACGCCCCTCCAGGCCTTCCGGCACGTGACCTGGCCCTTGATAAGACCGGGCATTCTGGCCGCCGCCACGGTCGTGTTCGCCTTCGTGCTCGGCACCTACGAGGTGCCGGCGGTGCTCGGGCCGAGCCACCCGAAGGCCCTTCCGGTGCTCGCCTACCAGATGTTCACGTCCAACGACATCGCCGACAGGCCGGCCGCCATCGTGGTGTCGCTCCTGATGGCCGCCGTCGGGGTCGTCTGCCTCGTCGCCGTGCGCCGCCTGATGCGGGGCATCTCCGGCCTGGAGGTGGTCCGATGACGGCGTTCGGGGCCGCCCTGCCGCGCCGCGCCGGCGCGCTCGTCCGTCGCGCGGCCGCCCGCCCTCAGGGGTTTGCCGCCCGGTCGGCGCTGGCGCTTCTCCTCGTCCTCCTGGTCGCGCCCTTCCTGCCGGTTGTGGTCTGGTCGGTGACGCGCGCCTGGTTCTACCCGGCCATCGTGCCGCAAACCCTTGATCTGTCTGCCTGGACGTCCGTCTTCTCGGCCACCTCGGGTGTGCCCGCCGCGCTCGGCCGGTCGGTCCTGATCGCGCTTTCGGCGACCGGGCTCGCCATGCTGTTCGGCGTCCCCGCCGGCCGGGCACTGGCGCTCCACCGGTTTCCCGGCCGGCGGCTCGTGGAGGTCCTGGTGCTCGCCCCGCTGGTCGTGCCGCCGCTCGCGGTCGCCATGGGCCTGCACGCCGTGTTCCTGAAAATCGGCCTCGCCGGCACCGTCCCGGGCGTCGTCCTCGCCCACATCATCCCCACATTGCCGTACGTCATTCTGGTGTCCGCCAGCGTCTTCTCCGCCTTCGACACCGGCCTGGAGGATCAGGCCCGCAGCCTCGGCGCGACGCCGTCCCAGGTCCTCCGCCACGTCACCGTTCCGCTCCTTGCCCCCGGTCTCGCGGTCGCGGCCCTCTTCGCCTTCCTGGTATCCTGGAGCCAGTACGGGCTGACGCTCCTCGTCGGATCCGGCCGGGTTCCGACCATGCCGTTGATTCTCATGCAGTTCGTCACGGCGGGCCGGCAGGACGTCGCCGGCGCCATCGCCGTCCTGACGGTGCTGCCGGGGGTTCTCGCCCTCGTCCTGTCCGCCCGCATCCTCGCCGCCGCCGCCGCCCGGGAGCGGACCACGTCGTGAGCCGCATCGTCCTGGAATCCCTCACGAAAACCTATCCCGGCGCCCCCCGTCCCGCCGTCCGCGGCTTCGACCTGGACCTCCCCGCCGGCACGCTCACCACCCTGGTGGGTCCGTCCGGCTGCGGGAAATCCACGGTCCTGCGCCTGATCGCCGGCCTCGCCGAACCCGACGCCGGCCGCATCCTCATCGGCGGCCAGCCGATGGCTGGCATCCCGCCTGAGCGGCGCGGCGCCGTCCTGATGGGACAGGACCATCGCCTCTTTCCGCATATGTCCGTGGCGGAAAACGTGGGTTTCGGCCTGAGGATGCGCGGCGTCGACCCGGCCGTGATCCGGTCGAAGGTGGCCGACATGCTCGATCTGGTGCAGCTCCCCGGCCTGGAATCCCGCCGCCCGTCCGAACTCTCCGGCGGCCAGGCCCAGCGGGTCGCGCTCGCCCGCGCGCTGGTGGTCGAACCCGCTGTGCTTCTCCTCGACGAGCCGCTGTCGGACCTCGACCCGGAGCTCCGGCTCGACATGCGGGACCTCATCCGCCGCGCCCAGCATCAGACTGGAATCACGACGCTTTTCGTTACACACGACCGTGAGGAGGCGGTCGCGGTGGCGGATCGGACGGCCGTCATGCTCGCCGGCGAACTCGCCCGCCACGGCCGGCCCGCCGACGTCTTCGAACGGCCGCTGACCCGCGCCGTCGCCCTGTTCATGGGCGCCACCAACGTGCTCGACGGTCGCTTCGACGGTCGCTCCGTCACCACCTCGATCGGCACGCTGACCCTCGCCGCCCCGCCGCCTCCGGAGGCCACGGCCGTCGTGATCCGCCCCGAGCGGATCCGCCTGTCCGCCGGCAGCGGCACCTCTGGCGTCAACACATTCGCGTGCAGCATCAAGAGCTTGGAGTATCGCGGCACCCACGTGGTCGCCACCGTCGCGGCCGCGACCGACATGCTCGTTGTCGCCGTTCCGGCGGAAGCGGCGGCGGGCCATGGGGTGGGCGACCCGGTCGCCGTCCACCTGCCCCCGGAGGCTCTCCAGCCCGTCAGCGGCTGAGGCGGCGGCGGCTCAGCTCGTAGAGCGCGATTCCCGCGGTGGTCGCCACGTTGAGGCTGTCGAATCCGCCGGCCATGTCGATCCGCACGGTCTCGGTCCGGTCGAGCAGGTCGTCCGGAAGCCCCGGCCCCTCGGTGCCGAGGATGAGCGCGGGCCGGGTCGCCGGATCCACCTCGTCCAGCCGCAGCCGGCCACGCGGCGACAGGCCGATCGGCAAATAGCCGTGCTCCCGCAACAGCTTGATCAGGTCAGCTCCATCACCCGCGCGGGCGAACGGCACCTTCAGGACGCCGCCGACCGACACGCGGATCGCCTTGCGATAGAGCGGGTCGCAGGCGGTGTCGTCGAGGAGGACCGCGCCCGCCCCGAAGGCGGCGGCGTTGCGGAAGAGGCCGCCCATGTTGTCGTGGTTGGCGATCCCGACGGCCCCGACCACCAGGTCCGGGCGATCGGCCAGGAGGGACGAGGCGTCGCGGTCCGGACCGCGCCGGCCGACGGCGAGGACGCCCCGGTGGATCGGAAATCCCACGATCCGGTCCATCACCGCCTGGCTCGCCACGAACACCGGGACTTCGAGCGCGGCTTCAAGCCGCCCCGCCAAGCCATTGATCCGGTTCTCCGCGACCAGCACCGACTCGGCCGCGAACAGCGGCGAGTCGAGGAGCACCGAGAGCACCGTCTCGCCCTCGGCCACGAAGAGCCCTCCGTGGGCGCCGGCGAGATCCCGGTCCCGGACGTTCATGTAGGCTGAGACGCGCGGATCCGCGGGATCGTCGATGAAGACGGGTGCGATCATCGGGCCGCCCTGGTTCGCCACAAGAGTTCGGACATCCTCATATTGTCCGACTCGCACGCCGGCCACATGTTCGTCCAATACTTGGACTTGGCTTGACCGCGAACGGGCCGGAGCATCGCGCCGGCCATCGGACGGATGGGTCGGGTGGGGGCGTGCATGGCGGTCATGGACAGGGTCATTCGGGTGGCGGCGGGTCTCGGCGGAGCCGCCGGCGTGGCGGCGTCCGCCGCCGGTTCCCATGCGTATGCGGGCACGTCGCTGGACACGGCGGGCAAGATGCTGCTGATCCACGCGGCGGCGCTCATCGCCCTGTCGGTGCCGGCGGTCGGCTCCAACCGGATCCGGCACATCGCGTCGCTGGTGATGCTCATCGGCGTGGCGCTCTTCTCCGGCGACCTGACGGCGAGGGCGGTGCTGGGCGGCGCGCTCTTTCCCTTGGCGGCGCCGCTCGGCGGGCTCCTCATGATGGCCGGATGGCTGATCGCCGCGCTGGCCTGCCTGGGCGGGCGGCGCAACTGACCCTTTCGGCCGGAGCCGGCCCTCAGGCCGGCGTCCTCACGTAACGGCCCGGCGCGTCCTCGATGGGGTTCAGGCGACCGCCGCCGATGCGCCGGGCCTTCACCATCGTGGGATCCTGCTCGACGATCCAGGCGTGCCAGTCCGGCCACCAGGAGCCGGCGGTTTCCGTGGCTGTCCTGGTCCATTCCTCCAGCGCCCCCTCGGCGGGGCCGCCGGTCCAGTACTGGTACTTGTTGCGCGTCGGGTGGTTGATGACGCCCGCGATATGCCCGGAGCCGGACATCACGAACTTCACCGGGCCGCCGAACAGGGACGAGCCGTGGAAGACCGACTTCGCCGGGGCGATGTGGTCCTCCTTGGTGGCGAGATTGTAGATCGGGATGGTGACCTTCTTCAGGTCCAGCTTCACTCCCGCCACCTCCATGGCGCCCTTGGCGAGCGTGTTGTCCAGATAGCAGTTGCGCAGATAGAAGCTGTGGTTCGCGGCCGGCATCCGGGTGGAATCGGAGTTCCAGAACAGGAGGTCGAACGGGAAGGGCTCCTTGCCGCGCATGTAGTTGTTCACGAAGTACGGCCAGATCAGGTCGTTCTCGCGCAGCGAATTGAACGCCGCCGCCATCTTGGAGCCCTCCAGGAAGCCGCGCTCCTTCATGCGCTCCTCCAGGATGCGGATCTGCTCCTCGTCAACGAACACCTTGAGATCGCCGGCGTTCTGGAAGTCCACCTGGGTGGTGAAGAGGGTCGCGCTGCGGATGCGGTCGTCGCCCACGGCCGCCATGTAGGCGAGGGTGACGGCGAGCAGCGTGCCGCCGACGCAGTAGCCGATGGCGTTCACCTCCTTCACCCGGGTGACCTTGTGGACCACGTCCAGGGCCTCGAAGATGCCCTCGCGCATGTAGTGCTCGAAGCTCTTGCCGGCGTGGCGCTCGTCCGGGTTCACCCACGAGATCACGAAGACGGTGTGGCCCTGGTCGACGGCCCACTTGATGAACGACTTTTCCGGCGTGAGATCCAGGATGTAGTACTTGTTGATCCAGGGGGGCACGATCAGGAGCGGCCGCTTCAGCACCTTCTCGGTGGTGGGCTCGTACTGGATGATCTGGCAGACCTCGTTCTCGTGCACCACCTTGCCCGGCGTGAGCGCGAGGTTGACGCCGACCTTGAACTTCGTGGTGTCGGACTGGCGGATCTTCAGGTCGCCGCCGCCGGCCTTGATGTCCTCGGCCAGCATCCGCATGCCCCGGGCGAGGTTCTCCGCGTTGGACGAGATGGTCTCGCGCATGAGCTCCGGATTGGTCAGCACGTAGTTGGACGGGCTCATGGCCGCCGCGATCTGGCGGACGTAGAAGTCGGCCTTGTGGCGGGTGTGCTCGTCGAGCCCGTGCGCCTCGTCCACCAGGCCCTGCGCCCAGCGGGTGGAGATCAGGTAGGCCTGCTTCAGGACATCGTAGAACTGGTTCTCGCGCCATTCCGGATCGGTGAAGCGCTTGTCGCCGGGCTCCGGCTCGGCGACCGGGCGGGCCTCCTCGCCCATGGCCTTGCGCATCGCCTGGGACCACAGGTCCATGTAGCCGGTGGCGAGCCGGGTCTGCGCCTCCAGATAGCGCTGGGGATCGCGGGTCCACCAGTCGCCCACCTTGGCGAGGGTCTTGGTGACCTCGGTCAGTTCGTCCGCGAGGGTCGGCTTGACGGCGCCCTTCTCGCGCGGCTCCACATAGGCGGCGGCGGCCTTTCCGAACTGCTCCACGATGTTCGCCATGTTGTGGGCGAACGCCTCCGGATTGTTGATGATGTAGTTGAGAAGGGGCCCTCCTCCCGAGGTCTTCTCTTTCTCGCTCATCGGCTCGTTCCCCGGGCTCTCGGTTCGCCGTTCATGTTAGAGACCGTTCGCCCGGTTTGACAGGGGGAACCGGCTCCATGCGCATTACACCTTGTGACATGACGGCTGCGCGACGACGGGACAATCCGTGAAAGCCCGCCTAAGATGAAAGCCGACACGATCCAAGGCGCGTTAACCCGACCCTTACCAAGCGTGGCCGATCGTGCCGCGACCGACGCAATGAAGGACGGCATGCCATGGGAACTCTCTTGAGGACGGTTTCGGTCCCGCTCCTTCGTGGCAAAAGCCGGTTCGCGGTCGCCGGCCTGGTGCTGGCGCTTGCGGCCTGCGGGGGAGGGCCGTCGGACTATGTCCAGACGACCCTGCCGGTCGCCGACCCCGCCGCCTCGGCCGTGCCCCTGCGCAGCGAGACCCAGCAGGCGGCCCTGGAGCGCGACCTGAAGCGGCTCGGCTCCGCCCAGGCCTCCGCCGGCCGGCGGGCCGACGACAAGCTGCCCTCCGCCATGGCGCTCGCCATCATCCGCCAGCAGCAGAACGAGGAGGCCCGCAAGCTCCTCGACGCGGCCGGCACCGTGCCGCCGGCCGGCGCGCAGCCCTGCGACCCGAAGCTGGTGGTCTGCCCGGACAAGCCGGCGCCCTGACCGGACGGCGTCGCCGGCCCCCGACGTTTTGACGCGAGCGTACCCCGGTTTCCCGTTTCTGCGATGTCCGGAACGGTGCTAGAAGCTTAACCCCCGGTTCGATGGAAACCGGCAGTCCGGCCGCCGGATCGGCCCACCAGGACAGACGACCATGAGCAACGACGAGTTCCACAAGATCAAGCGCCTTCCCCCCTACGTCTTCGAGCAGGTGAACCGGCTGAAGGCGAGCGCGCGGGCAGCAGGCGCAGACATCGTGGACCTCGGCATGGGCAACCCGGACCTGCCGACGCCCAAGCACATCGTCGACAAGATGATCGAGACGGTGCAGCGCCCGGACACCCACGGCTATTCGGCGTCGCGCGGCATCGCCGGGCTTCGGAGGGCGCAGGCGGCCTACTACGACCGCCGGTTCGGCGTGAAGCTCGACCCGAACACCCAGGTGGTCGCCACCCTCGGGTCGAAGGAGGGCTTCGCCAACATGGCCCAGGCGATCACCGCGCCGGGCGACGTGGTGCTGTGCCCGAACCCCAGCTACCCGATCCACGCCTTCGGCTTCCTGATGGTCGGCGGCGTGATCCGCTCCATCCCGGTGACGCCGGGGCCGGAGTTCTTCCATGCGCTCGAGCGGGCGGTGATCCATTCGATCCCGAAGCCGATCGCCATGGTGCTCTGCTATCCGTCGAACCCGACCGCAGAGGTGGTCGAACTCGACTTCTACCGCGACGTGGTGGCCTTCGCCCGCAAGCACGGCGTGTTCGTCCTGTCGGACCTCGCCTATTCGGAGATCTATTTCGACGGCGTGCCGCCGCCCTCCATCCTGCAGGTGCCGGGCGCCCTGGAGGTTGCGGTCGAGTTCACCTCCATGTCCAAGACCTTCTCCATGGCCGGCTGGCGCATGGGCTTCGCCGTCGGCAACGAGCGGCTGATCGCGGCGCTGTCGCGGGTGAAGAGCTATCTGGACTACGGCGCCTTCACGCCGATCCAGGTGGCCGCCGCCGCCGCCCTGAACGCGCCGGACGCCGACAAGCACATCGAGGAGGTGCGCGCCACCTACAAGCGCCGCCGCGACGTGATGGTGGAGAGCTTCGGCCGCGCCGGCTGGACGATCCCGTCGCCGAAAGCCTCGATGTTCGCCTGGGCGCCCCTGCCGGACAAGTTCAAGGCGCTGGGCAGCCTGGAGTTCGCCAAGCTCCTGATCGAGAAGGCGGACGTGGCGGTGGCGCCGGGCATCGGCTTCGGCGAGCACGGCGACGACTACGTGCGCATCGCGCTCGTGGAGAACGAGCAGCGCATTCGTCAGGCGGCCCGCAACATCCGCAAGTTCATGGACGGGGCGGACGAGACGCTCCACAACGTGATCTCGCTGAAGCGGGCGTGAGGGTCGGGCCGGGCGGGCGGACGACGTCCGTAGACCGGCCGATCGCGTCGGGAGACGCCTGGATGGTCCGGATGAACCGGACCCTGACGACTGTCGCGGGTGGCCGGCTTCAGGCGGCCACCGTCATCCCGGCGGACGTCCGATCCGACCGTCGGCGGCTCCATCCGCACCCGAGAGCCCCATGTCCGGGACGGTTGGGCCCCGGCCTTCGCCGGGGTGACGGCCAGCGGAGGCGGTCGGTGCATGGCTCCGACCACGGGCTTCAGCCGCATCGGGCTGTTGCGGCATGCGGGCGCCAAGGCGACGGCCCGGACGATCTGTCGGTGCGCGGCTCCGCCCGTGTCTCCTCACGCGTGCGGCTGTCGCGACAGGACGCACCGACCTTCCCCTTTGCCTCCGGGGCGGCGACCTGATATCCCCCGCACCGGTCCCGTGAACCATCTGGAAGGGCGATCAGGCTTCCCATGTCCAAACCGCTCAGGCTCGGCGTCGCCGGGCTCGGCACCGTCGGTGCGTCCGTTCTGAAGATCGTGCGGTCCAATGCCGCCGCCCTCGCGGCGCGAGCCGGCCGGCCGGTGGTGGTCACCGCCGTCTCCGCGCGGGACCGCGCTCGCGACCGCGGGCTCGACCTTGACGGCATCGCCTGGCACGACGATCCGGTGGCGCTGGCGACCGACCCGGGCGTGGACGTGGTGCTGGAGCTGATCGGCGGCGCGAGCGGCCCGGCCGAGGCGCTGGTGCGGGCGGCGCTGGCGGCCGGCAAGCCGGTGGTGACCGCCAACAAGGCGCTCCTCGCCCGGCACGGGGTGGACCTCGCCCGGCTCGCGGAGGAGAAGGGCGTGCCGCTCGCCTTCGAGGCGGCGGTGGCCGGCGGCATTCCGGTCATCAAGACCCTGAAGGAAAGCCTCTCGGCCAACCAGGTGACGCGCGTCTACGGTATCCTCAACGGCACCTGCAACTACATGCTGACGCGGATGGAGAAGGAAAACCTCTCCTACGACGTCTGCCTCGCCGAGGCGCAGCGCCTGGGCTACGCCGAGGCGGATCCCACGTTCGACGTGGAGGGCTTCGACACCGCCCACAAGCTCGCCCTCCTGACCAGCCTCGCCTTCGGCGTGGAGGTGGACGCGGACGCCATCTACGTGGAAGGCATCTCGGCCATCACGCCCGCCGACATCGAGGCGGCGGACGAACTCGGCTACCGGATCAAGCTCCTCGGCGTCGCCCGCCGGGGCGACGGCGGCATCGAGGCGCGGGTGCATCCGACCATGGTGCCGAAGTCCTGCGCCATCGCGCGGGTCGACGGCGTCCTCAACGCGGTGGCGATCGACGGCGACGCGGTGGGCGAGATCGTGCTCGTCGGCCCGGGCGCCGGCGGCGGCCCGACCGCCTCGTCGGTGATCGGCGACGTGGTGGACGTGGCCCGCGGCCACGCCGTGCCGACGTTCGGCCGGCCGGTGCGCGACCTCGCGCCCTATGAGCGCGCCGCGATCCAGGCGCACGAGGGCGGCTACTACGTGCGGCTCTCCGTCAACGACCGTCCGGGCGCGTTCGCCGCCATCGCGGCGCGCATGGCCGAGAAGGGCATCTCGCTGGAATCCATCGTCCAGCGCCGCCGGGCGCCGCGCACGGAAGCGCCGCGCGCCGACGGTCCGCACACCGCGTCGGTGGAGCCGCAGCCGGTGATCCTGATCACCTACGCCACCACGGAAGCGGCGATCCGAAGCGCGCTGGAGGAGATCGAGTCGGACGGGCACATCGCGGCGACGCCGCGGCTGATCCGGATCGAAGAGCTCTGAGCGGTCATGCGGCGACGCAGCAAGTCATAAGCGTCGCTGCGGTGCGCTTTTACTTGCATTTTATTCGTAATCCGAATTTAGGCTGATCTTTAATCAGCCTTTTTATGCATCGCCGGACACCTCTGAACCGGGTTACACACGGTCTGGAAGCTGCATGAGGTGTTCGGCATGTCCAAGGTCATCCACCCGTCCATATCGGCAAGCGCGGGGACGCGCCCCACCGCCGGCGGGACGTCCGGATCGAATGTCGTGCAGGCAGGGGGGATGTTCATGTCGACGAACCCGGCGAGCACGCTGGATCGAATTCTGACGCTGGAACTGGTCCGGGTGACCGAACGGGCGGCCGTGGCCGCCGCGCGCCTGAGGGGTCGCGGCGACGAGAAGGCCGCCGACCAGGCGGCCGTGGACGCCATGCGGCGCGAGCTCAACCGGCTGCCGATCCACGGCACCGTTGTGATCGGCGAGGGCGAGCGCGACGAGGCGCCGATGCTCTACATCGGCGAGGAGGTGGGCACGGGGAAGGGGCCCAAGGTGGACATCGCCCTCGACCCGCTGGAAGGCACCACCATCTGCGCCAAGAACCTGCCCAACTCCCTGGCGGTGATCGCCATTTCCGAGCACGGCGGCCTTCTCAACGCGCCCGACGTCTACATGGAGAAGATCGCCATCGGGCCGGGCTACCCCTCCGGCATCGTGGATCTCGACGCCACCCCGGCGGAGAACATCCGGGCGCTGGCCGCCGCCAAGGGCGTGCCCGTGGGCGAGGTGACCGCCTGCATCCTCGACCGGCCGCGCCATGCTCGGCTGATCGAGGAGGTGCGCGCCACCGGCGCCTCCATCCGGCTGATCGGCGACGGCGACGTGGCGGGCGTCATCCACACCACCGAGCCGGACGAGACCGGCATCGACATCTATCTCGGGATCGGCGGCGCGCCCGAGGGCGTGCTCGCGGCGGCGGCGCTGCGCTGCATCGGCGGCCAGATGCAGGGACGGCTGGTGATCAACCGCGACGAACAGATCCAGCGGGCGAACCGGATGGGCATCGCGGACGTGCGCAAGAAGTACACCATGGACGAGATCGCCAAGGGCGACGTGCTCTTCGCCGCCACCGGCGTGACGGACGGCAACATGCTGACCGGCGTGAAGTTCGCCCGCGGCGACCGGGTGGAGACCCACACGGTGGTGATGCGCTCCTCCACTGGCACCGTCCGCTGGATCAAGGCCTCCCACACGGACATGTCGAAGTTCGACAATCGCTGAGCGCGCGCGGCGGCCCGGCTACCTGTCCGGCCGTCGCCCGACGGCCGGGGCGGGCGCTTCGGCCCCCGTGTCCCCGTCGGCGCGATCCGCTCCGGCGGTTCGACAGGCTTTCCGCTCGCGCCACTTTGCAGGCTTTCCGCTCGCGCGGGTGAGTGGGCTTTCCGCTCGCGCGGGTGGGCGCGTCCCGCTATGATTCCGCATGACTATCCGAATCGCGTCCGACTCCGTGTCCTTCGACACCGTCACCGCACGACCCGTTCTCGGCGTCTCCACGTCCGCCTGCTCCCGCATCTGGACCGACCGCGTGGGCGAGGCCCGCGCGCCGCTGGTGCGGGCGATCGCCCAGCGGCACGGGCTGCCGGACGTGGTAGCGCGCGTGCTCGTCGGCCGACAGGTGTCGGTCGAGGACGCGGCCGCCTACCTGGAGCCGAGCATCCGCAGCCTGATGCCGGACCCGTCCGTCCTGCGCGACATGGACGCCGCCGCCGAACGGGTGGCGGACGCCGTGGAGCGCGGCGAGCGAATCGCCCTCTTCGGCGACTACGACGTGGACGGCGCCACCTCGTCGGCCCTGTTCGGGCGCTTTCTCCAGCACCAGGGCCTCGACCCGGCGGTCTACATCCCCGACCGGCTGGTGGACGGCTACGGGCCGAACCCGCGCGCCATTCAGGACCTCGCCGACGGCGGCGCGACCCTTCTCGTCACCCTCGACTGCGGCACCCAGAGCTTCGAGGCCTTCGAGGCGGCCCGGCGGATCGGGCTCGACGTGGTGACCTTCGACCACCACCAGAGCGGCGTCGACCTGCCGGAGGTGCGGGCGCTCGTGAACCCGAACCGGCAGGACGACCTGTCCGGGCTCGGCCACCTCTGCGCCGCAGGCGTCAGCTTCCTCGGGGTCGTGGCGGTGAACCGCGAGCTCCGCCGCCGGGGCTGGTACCAGCGGCGCGGGCTCGCGGAGCCGGATCTCCTCGGCCTCCTGGACCTGGTGGCGCTCGGCACCGTGTGCGACGTGGTCCCGCTCGTCGGGCTCAACCGGGCGTTCGTCGTCAAGGGCCTGCAGGTGATGCGCGCCCGCGCCAACCGGGGGCTCGCGGCTCTCGCCGACGTGGTGAAGCTCTCCGGTCCGCCGACCTGCTATCACCTCGGCTTCCTGATCGGGCCGCGCATCAACGCCGGCGGGCGCATCGGCGACAGCGGGCTCGGCGCCCGGCTTCTCATGTGCGCCGACATGGTTGAAGCGGGCCGCATGGCGGTGGAGCTCGACCGCCTCAACCGCGAGCGCCAGCAGCTGGAGGCGGAGGCGCTCGACGCCGCCGAGGCCATGGTGACGGCGTCCCTGGTGCAATCCGATCCGGCGGTGCTGGTGGCCGCCTCGGCGGAGTGGCACCCCGGCATCGTCGGCCTCGTGGCGGCGCGGCTGAAGGAGCGGCACAATCGCCCCGCCTTCGCGATCGCCCTCAAGGGCGACGGCACCGGCACCGGCTCGGGCCGCTCCATTCCGGGCGTCGACGTCGGCTCGGTGGTGCGCGCCGCCGTGGACGCCAAGCTGCTCCTGAAGGGCGGCGGGCACCCGATGGCGGCCGGCCTCACCATCGAGGAAGCGAAGATCCCGGATTTCACCGCCTTCGCGGACGACTGCCTGAAGACCGGCGTCGCGTCCGCCCGGTCGGTGCACGAGCTCGCCGTCGACGGCGCGATCACGGCGGGCGGCGCCACGGTGCAACTGGTCGAGACGATCGATCGGGCCGGCCCCTTCGGCGCCGGCCAGCCGGACCCGGTGTTCGTGCTGCCCGCCCACCGGGTGGCCTATGCCGAGACGATCGGCAACGGCCACGTGCGGATGACGCTCTGCTCGGCGGACGGCACCAAGCTGAAGGGAATGGCGTTCCGCGCCGCCGGCCAGCCGCTCGGCGACTTCCTGACCTCCGCGCGCGACCGGCCGATCCACGTGGCGGGCGTGCTCGGCCTGGACTACTGGCATGGGGAGCCGCGCGTCCAGATGCGCGTGCTCGACGCCGCCGACCCGGCCCGCGCCCGCCCATGACCGCCGCCGACGCCCCGACCGGCCGCACGGTCACCGTCGCGGCCGCCCGCGCGTTCGCGGTCGACGCGCTGGTGGCGGCCGGGACCGATCCGGACGTCGCCAGGAGCGTCGCGAACGCGCTGGTGCTGGCCGAGATGTCGGACCTGAAGAGCCACGGCCTCGTCCGGCTGGAGAGCTATGCGGCCCAGGTCCTGACCGGAAAGGTGGACGGCCGGGCGGTTCCGTCCGTGCGCGCCATGGCGCCGGCGGTGATCTCCATCGACGCCGGCACCGGCTTCTCCTATCCGGCCATCGACACCGCCGTCGAGGCGCTTCCGGCCCTTGCGCGGTCGAACGGCGTGGCGGCCGCGGGCATCCACCGGGCCCATCACGCCGGCGCCATCGGCCTTCATGTGGAGACGCTCGCCGAGACCGGTCTCGTCGCCCTCATGGTGGCCAACGCGCCGGCCTCGATCGCCCCGTGGGGCGGAACGGCCGCCGTGTTCGGAACCAATCCGATCGCCATCGGCTGCCCGCGCCCGGGCGCAGATCCCATCGTGGTGGACCTCTCGGTCGCCAAGGTGGCTCGCGGCAACATCCTGGCGGCCGCCCAGCGCGGCGAGCCGATCCCGGAGGGCTGGGCCGTGGATCGCGACGGCCGGCCGACCACCGACGCCAAGGCGGCGCTCGCCGGCACCATGCTGCCGGCCGGCGACGCCAAGGGCACCGCCCTGGCGTTTCTGGTCGAGATCCTCTGCGCCATGGCGGGCGGGCGGCTGGCGACGGAGCAGTCGAGCCTCTTCACCGGCGACGGCCCGCCGCCGGAGATCGGCCACCTGATCGTCGCGTTCGACCCGTCCGCCTTCGGCCCCGGGTTCGGCGACCGGATCGCGGCCCTCGCGGAATCCATAGAGGGCCAGCCCGGCGCGCGCCTGCCGGGGTCTCGCCGGCGCGCGTCGCGCCGGCGGGCTGAAGACGAAGGCCTGCCCATTCCGGCGAGCCTGGAAGCCGCGCTCCACGCGCTCATCGGGCGTCCGAGGGGCTGAGAGGGACGTCGGGGGCGCCGGCTTGTTCCGTCGTTTAGGCCGCTTGTCCGGCGGTCGGACTGGTGCTTACTCTCCTCCCGGCGGCGGTCTCACGCCGGCACGGGGGTTGGCATGATGTCGAGCATTCGGTTCGCCGCGCGGGTCGCGCAGGCGCTTCTCGTCGGGCTTCCGCTATTCGCCTCGGCGGCAGCCGCGCAGGAGCGCCGCGCCATCGTGACCGAGAATGCCGATTATTTCGGCCGCGACTACCAGACCCTGAAGGGCATCGACCAGTCCGCCTGCGAGGCCTCCTGCGTCGCCGACGACCAGTGCCGCGCCTTCACCTACAACGTGAAGGCCCGCTGGTGCTTCCTGAAAGCCGAATTCGGCGACCTGAAGCAGACGCCGGGCGCCGTCGCCGGCCGGATCGTGGCGGGCGCCGTGCCGTCTCCCGAACTGGAGGCGGAGCGGCTCGCGGACCTGTCCTTCCTCGACCAGTCGCTGGTCGACGAGGCCCGCCGGCAGCTGGGCCAGATCAACGAGAGCGACCAGGAGGGCTCGGTCGACTTCCTGATCGCGCGCGCCGAGAATTCCGTGGTCAACGGCAACGCGCAGGACGCGCTCGTCGCCTACGGCGCGGCCCTGAAACTCGCTCCGGAGCGGTTCGACCTCTGGGACGCCCTGTCGGTGACGGCGCAGACCCTGACCAACGGCGATTGGCAGGTCCGGCAATCCGCGCTCGAAACCTCCCTCGCGGCCTCGGTCAACGCCTACCTGCGGTCCGTGGACGACGGCCAGCGGGTGCGCGCGCTCTCGCTGATGACCGAGGCGCTCGCCGCGCGCGAGATCTGGAAGCCGGCCATCAAGGCCGCCCGGCTGGGCGTCTCCATCGGCGGCGACGACGAGCTCGTAGCGCGGCTCGACGAGCTGGTGGCGAACCACGGTTTCCGGGTGGTGGAGAACACGGTGGACAGCCGGTCCGCCGACCCGCGCCTATGCATCGCCTTTTCCGAGGAGATCGACAAGAACGCCCCCAACCTCGCCGACTTCGTGAGCGTGGAGGGTGGCGACACGACGGCCGTGGAGGCGGAGGACACGCAGGTCTGCGTCACGGGCGTCGACTACGGCAAGCGCTACCGGATCGCCGTCCGCGAGGGCTTGCCGGCCAAGGACGCGGACGAAACTCTGGCCCGCACCGTCGAGATCGAGGCCTATGTGCGCGACCGCGACCCGCGGGTGCGCTTCCTCGGCAAGGCCTACGTGCTGCCGAAGGGCGGCGACGCCACCATCCCGGTCGCGTCCGTGAACGTGGACGAGATCGTCGCCGAGGTGGTTCGGATCGGTGACCGGGCCTTGGTCCAGGCGATCGGGGAGGACACGTTCCTTCGCCAGATCGGCACCTGGGAAGCGTCGGACATCGCCGCCCGTCGCGGCGAGCAGGTGTGGTCCGGCTCCATCCTGGTGAAGCGCGAGCTGAACCGGGAGGTCACCACGGCGATCCCGGTGAGCGAGGTGGTGAAGGCCCTGGAGCCCGGCGTCTACGCCATGGTGGCGACGGCCAAAAACCAGACCGACACCTGGGGCGAGCAGGCCACCCAGTGGTTCATCGTCACCGATCTCGGCCTGTCCAGCCTTTCCGGCAACGACGGCGTGCACGCGGTCGTGCGCTCCCTGTCGTCCGCCGGGCCGGTGGCCGGCGCGACGCTCCGGCTGGTGGCCCTCAACGACGAGATCCTCGGCACCGCCACCACGGACGTCGCCGGCTACGCCCGGTTCGACCCGGGCCTTGCGCGCGGCACTGGCGGCAACGCGCCGGCGCTGCTGGTCGCCGAGACCGGGGAGGGGGACTACGCCTTCCTGGACCTCACGAAATCGGCTTTCGACCTGACCGACCGGGGCGTGGAAGGCCGCGCGCCGCCGAAGCCGGTGGACGTGTTCATGACCGCCGAGCGCGGCGTCTACCGGCCCGGCGAGACGGTGCACGTGACGACGCTCGCCCGCACGGCCCAGGCGCTCGCCGCGCCCGACGTGCCGCTGACGCTGATCGTGACCCGGCCGGACGGCGTGGAGTTCTCCCGCACGGTCGCGGCCGACGAGGGCGCCGGCGGGCGCGACAGCCTGTTCCCGCTGCCGGCGGGCGCCATGCGGGGCACCTGGCGCGTCGCGGCCTTCACCGACCCGAAGGCGGCTTCGCTGGCCGAGGCCACCTTCCTGGTGGAGGATTTCCAGCCCGAACGCATCGGGTTCGAGCTCGCCACGGACGCCACGGTGCTGGAGCCCGGCGTCGACGCCGAGGCGACGCTGACGGCCGAATGGCTCTACGGCGCGCCGGCCGCCGGCCTCGGCATCGAGGGCGAGGTCTACGTCACCAAGGCGGCGGGCCTGCCGTCGGCGCCCGGCTATCGCTTCGGGCTCGCGTCCGACACGTTCGAGCCGGTGGCGGAACCGGTGCAGGCGGAAGCGACGGCGGAGGACGGCAGCGCCACCGTGGCCCTCGTCACGCCGGAACTCGCCGACACCACCGTGCCGCTGCAGGCGGCGGTGCACGTACGCGTGCTCGACACCAACGGCCGTCCGGTGGAGCGCAAGCTCACCCTGCCGGTCTCCGACGGGCTCGCCCGGATCGGCCTCGACCCGCAGTTCGAGGATCAGGTGGAGGAGGGCGGGTCCGCCGCCTTCAACGCCATCGTGCTGGACGCGGACGGCAACCGCGTCTCGGCGACGGGGCTCGCATGGGTGCTGAACAAGGTCGAGACCTCGTTCCAGTGGTACAACACCGGCGGAAGCTGGGGCTACAACACGGTCAAGTCGCGTACCCGCGTCGCCAACGGCACGCTCGACGTGACGGCGGACACGCACGCCCGGATCGAGGAGCGGGTGACCTGGGGCGAATACGAGCTGACCGTGGAGGATCCGTCCGGCGACGCCGTACCGGTCTCGATGACGTTCGAGGCCGGCTGGTATGTGGCGCCGACCAGCGAGGAGACGCCGGACATCCTGAAGGTGTCTCTCGACAAGCCGCGCTATGCCATCGGCGAAACCGTGAAGGCGCGGCTGGAGCCGCGCTTCCCCGGCGTCGCGGTCGTCACCGTCGTGGACGACCGGCTGATCGCCATGAAGACCGTGGACGTGCCGGAAGGCGGCGCGACGGTGGACCTGCCGGTCACCTCCGACTGGGGGCCGGGCGCCTACGTGACCGCCACCCTGCTCCGCCCGATGGATATCGAGGCCCGGCGCATGCCGGCCCGCGCGCTCGGCCTCGCCTGGGCGGGCGTCGATCCGGGCGACCGGCTCCTGTCCGTGGACGTCTCGCTTCCCGAGGAGCAGAAGCCGCGCACCGCGCTGCCCGTGGAGGTGACGCTCGCGAACGCCAAGCCGGGCGAGCCCGCCTACGTGACGATCGCGGCGGTGGACCTCGGCATCCTGAACCTCACCAGGTTCGCACCGCCGGCCCCGGAGGACTGGTACTACGGCCAGCGGGCGCTCGGCATCGAGATGCGCGATCTCTATGGCCAGCTGATCGACCGCATGGCCGGCGTGCGCGGCGAGGTGCGCTCGGGCGGCGACGGCACCGGCCTTGCCCGCCTGGAGGGCCCGCCGCCGACGGAGCAGCTCGTGTCCTTCTTCCAGGGCGTCACGCAGGTGGACGCCGACGGCAAGGCGCGCGCGTCCTTCCCGCTGCCGGACTTCAACGGCACCGTCCGCGTGATGGCGATCGCGTGGTCCGGCGACGCGGTCGGGCACGGCTTCAAGGACGTGGTCGTCCGCGATCCGGTGGTCGTGCAGGCGGCCCTGCCGAACTTCCTGGCGCCCGGCGACCGCTCCCGCCTGAAGCTCGACTTCACCCACCTGGAGGGCCCGTCGGGTGCCTTCGACCTGTCGGTTGCCGTCGCGGGCGATCTCGTCACGCTCGACCCGGCGCTCGGCAGCCGCACACTGACCCTCGCCGACAAGGGCAGGGCGGAGGTGCTGATCCCGATCGAGGCGGTCGCCGTCGGCGACGAGACCGTCTCCGTCGCGCTGACCACGCCCGCCGGAGAGGTGCTGACGAAGACGCTCACCGTGCCGGTCCGGGCGAACGAGCCGCCGGTGGTCCGGGTGTCCGACCTGACGCTGCCGGCCGGGTCCGGGCGGCTCGACATCGCGCCCGATCTGTTCGCCGACCTCGTGCCCGGCACCGCCCAGGCCACCGTCACCGTCGGCGGCGTGTCGGGGATCGACCTGCCGGGGCTGGTCTCGTCGCTCGACAAGTACCCCTACGGCTGCTCCGAGCAGATCACCAGCCGGGCGCTGCCGCTCGTCTACCTCGACGACGTGGTGCTGGCGGCGGGGCTTGCCGGCGAGACGCCGGTGCGGGACCGGGTCGCGAAGGCGGTCGAGCAGGTGCTGGTGAACCAGGCGTCCAACGGCTCGTTCGGCCTCTGGGGGCCGTCCGCCGACGATCTATGGCTCGACGCCTACGTGACCGACTTCCTGACCCGCGCCAAGGAGAAGGGCATCCCGGTACCGGCGATCCCGTTCGATCTCGCGGTCACGAACCTGAAGAACCGGGTCTCCTACACGAGCGAGGTGACCGAGGGCGGCGAGGATCTCGCCTATGCGCTCTACGTGCTCGCGCGCAACGGCCGGGCGACCATCGGCGACCTGCGCTACTACGCGGAGACGAAGCTGCAGGCCTTCGCGACCCCGCTCGCCAAGGCGCAGCTCGGGGCGGCCCTGGCGCTCTACGGCGACACGGAGCGGGCAGGGGCCGTGTTCCAGGCGGCGACCGGGGATCTCGCCCAGCGCCTCGACCACAAGGGCTGGCGCAAGGACTACGGATCCGACCTCCGCGACGGCGCCGCCATCCTGACGCTCGCCTCCGAGACCCGCGTGCCTTCGGTGGATCTCGCCACCCTCGGCCGCGAGGTGGGCGCGCTCGCCAGGGCGAGCACCGCCCGGAGCACGCAGGAGCAGGCTTGGATGCTGCTCGCCGCCAACGCGCTCCTCAACGACGGGGTGAAGCCCGTCGTGGAGGTGAACGGCACGCGCCGCGAGGGGGTGCTCACCGCCCACTACACGGCCGAGGATCTGGCCACCGGTCCGGTGGCGATCCGGAACGTGGCGGAGGCTCCCGTCGACGCGCGGGTCACCGTCACCGGCGTGCCGGTCACGCCGGAGCCGGCGGGCGGCACCGGCTACGCGATCACCCGCAAGGCGTACGACCTCGACGGCAACGAGATCGACATCTCGGCGCTGGAGCTCGGCGCGCGGGTGGTGGTGGTGCTGACGGTGACGACGACCGAGTCGGTCGCCGCGCGGCTGGTGGTGGACGATCCGCTGCCGGCGGGCCTCGCCATCGACAACCCGAGCCTCCTCGCCGGCGGCGACGTGGCGGCGCTCGGCTGGGTTCCGCTCGTCTCGCAGGCAGCGCGGACCGAATTCCGGGCAGACCGCTTCGTGGCGGCCCTCGACCAGCCGGCGGGCGGCGCCACCGAGTTCGCCCTCGCCTACATGGCCCGCGCCGTCGCGCCCGGCGCGTTCACCCATCCGGCGGCGACCGTGACGGACATGTACCGTCCCGAGCGCAACGCCCGGACCGACGCCGGCGACGTGGAGGTGATCGGCCCGCTGCAGTGACGCGATGGCGAGTGTCGGGTCGGTCCTGGCGACAGGCTCGGAATCGACGCAATCCTTCCCCTTAGGGGAAGGTGGCCCGAAGGGCCGGAAGGGTTGTCTTTTGTTTGTACTGGCCTGTTCGGTGCTCGACGAAGACCGAAAAACGCGCGGCCGGGCTGACAAGCACGACCCCATCCCCGGCCTCCGGCCGGACCCGCCCCTCAGGGGCGGGATCGCGACCACACGCGGCAGCCCCGCTCGGCATGGCGATTGCTTGCCTCGGTCTCAGGCTGTAGCGTGCCGCACCGCATCCCCGCATCCCAGCCCGGTCGCCTTTCGCCACATGGACCCTTCATGACGACCTTCCTTGCCGAGTGGGCCAACATCCTCCTGCGCTGGGCGCACCTCGTGGCGGGGATCGGCTGGATCGGAACGTCCTTCTATTTCATCGCGCTCGATCTCTCGCTGAAGAAGCGCGCGCGCATGAATCCGGGCGTCTACGGCACCGCCTGGGAGGTGCACGGCGGCGGCTTCTACCATGTGGAAAAGTACATGGTGGCGCCGAAGGAGCTGCCGGAGGACCTGATCTGGTACAAATGGGAGGCCTATCTCACCTTCCTGACCGGGTTCGCGCTCCTCACCGTCCAGTACTACTTCAACGCCCGGGCCTATCTGATCGAGCCGGACCTCTGGAACGCGCGGCCGGGCGACGCCATCCTGGTGTCCATCCTGTCGCTGGCGGCAGGCTGGTTCGTCTACGACCGGCTCCTCTGCCGCTCCTTCATCGGGCGCAACACCACGCTGCTGGCGGTCTCGGTGTTCGCGCTCATCATGGCCTTCTCCTATCTCTTCACGCACATCTACTCGGGCCGCGGCGCCTTCATCCACGTGGGCGCGCTCGTCGGCACGATCATGGCGGCCAACGTCTTCGCGGTGATCATCCCGAACCAGAAGAAGATCACCGCCAGCCTCCTCAAGGGCGAGGACCCCGACCCGTCGCTCGGCGCCACGGGCAAGCAGCGCAGCGTGCACAACAACTATCTGACGCTGCCCGTGCTTCTGATGATGGTGTCGAACCACTATCCGATCCTCACCAACCATCCGCACAGCTGGATCCTGGTGGCGCTGATCCTGGTGGTCGGCGCCATGGCGCGCCACTTCCTCAACCGCCACGAGGCGGGAGACCCGTTCCAGAAGATCTGGTGGACGCTGCCCGTGGCCACCGCCGGCCTCGCCGTCGCCCTGGTGATGACCGCGCCCGCGCCCCGGGAGGCGACCGTGGACGGCGTGCAGGTGACAGACGCGGACGTGCTCGCCATCTCGGCCCGGCACTGCACGGCCTGCCACGCCGCCAAGCCTACCCACGAGGGCTTCGCCGAGCCGCCGAAGGGCGTGGTGCTGACCGACGTCGCCAAGCTCCGCCAGTACGCCGCTCTGATCGACCAGCAGGCGGTGAAGTCCGACGCCATGCCGCTCGGCAACGAAACCGGGATGACGGCGGACGAGCGCCGCGCGCTGGGGGCGTGGATCGCCGCGCAGTAGGGAGGGGGGCGGCACCAAGGTGCTCCGTCATCCCGGCGAAGGCCGGGTGCAACTCATTTTTGGTCCGTCATCCCGGCGAAGGCCTACCGCAATTCAATTTTGATCCGTCATCCCGGCGAAGGCCGGGATCCAACCGTCCTGCCAGCCTCTCCATCTCCACGGCGCAGGTCCGACCTCCGTCGGTTGGGCCCCGGCTTTCGCCGGGGTGACGCCCTGGCCTGCCCGTCCTGCCAGCCTCTCCACGGCGCAGGTCCGACCTCCGTCGGTTGGGCCCCGCCTTTCGCCGGGGTGACGCCCTGGATCGGATGGCGAGCGGAGCGACCGTCGTGGCTCGCCCGCGAACCTACGCGCCTGCGGCCTCCCGCCCGCGACCCCCCCCCCCGCGCGATCGCCTCGCCCGGACACGCCGCCACGCCGTCCCGCGCCGCCGAAAAGCCTGAATTCCGTGGCATTTTCCCCGCTTATCGTCGGGTCGCGCGGTGGCTTTCGCCATGCGGAATCGGCTATGACGATCCACACGCGAAACAAACATAAAGAGCCTCGATTTGGCCGACGAGACCGAACGCCCGACCGGCGGCAGCGAGCCCCCCGCCGATATCCGCCCGATCTCCATCATCGACGAGATGAAGCGCAGCTATCTCGACTACGCCATGAGCGTGATCGTGAGCCGCGCGCTGCCGGACGTGCGCGACGGGCTGAAGCCCGTGCACCGGCGCATCCTCTATTCGATGTACGAGAACGGGTACGAGTGGAACAAGCCGTACCGCAAGTCGGCCCGCGTGGTCGGCGACGTCATCGGTAAGTATCACCCGCACGGCGACCAGTCGATCTACGACGCCCTGGTCCGCATGGCGCAGACCTTTTCCATGCGCCTGCCGCTGATCGACGGGCAGGGCAACTTCGGCTCGGTGGACGGCGATCCGGCCGCGGCGATGCGTTACACCGAGGTGCGTCTCCAGAAGGTCACGAACGCGCTCACGGACGATCTCGACAAGGACACGGTCGACTTCACGCCGAACTACGACAATTCGGAGCGCGAACCCTCGGTCCTGCCGGCGCGCTTCCCGAACCTGCTCGTGAACGGCGCGGGCGGCATCGCGGTCGGCATGGCGACCAATATCCCGCCGCACAACCTCGGCGAGGTGATCGACGCCACGATCCGGCTGATCGACCAGCCCGAGACCGAGATCGAGGACCTGATGGAGGTGATCCCCGGTCCGGACTTCCCGACCGGCGCCACCATCCTCGGCCGCTCCGGCATCCGCCAGGCCTATCTCACCGGCCGCGGCTCGATCGTGATGCGCGGCCGCGCCACGGTGGAGACCATCCGCAAGGAGCGCGAGGCGATCATCATCCACGAGATCCCCTACCAGGTGAACAAGGCCACCATGGTGGAGAAGATCGCCGAACTGGTGCGCGACAAGCGCGTGGAGGGCATCTCGGATCTGCGCGACGAGTCCGACCGCGACGGCATGCGCGTGGTGATCGAACTGAAGCGCGACGCCGTGGCGGACGTGGTGCTGAACCAGCTCTACCGCTTCTCGCCGCTGCAGACGTCGTTCGGCGTCAACATGGTGGCCCTCAACGGCGGCCGCCCGCAGCTGATGAACCTCAAGGACGTGCTCGCCGCCTTCGTGAGCTTCCGCGAGGTGGTGGTGAGCCGGCGGACGAAGTTCCTGCTCGCCAAGGCTCGCGACCGCGCCCACGTGTTGGTGGGCCTCGCCATCGCGGTCGCCAACATCGACGAGGTCATCGCCCTCATCCGCAACGCGCCCGACCCGGCGACCGCCCGCGAGCAGCTGATGACGCGCCGCTGGCCCGCGCACGACGTGGCGTCGCTGATCCGGCTGATCGACGACCCGCGCCACACGGTGAACGAGGACGGCACCTACAACCTCTCCGAGGAACAGGCTCGCGCCATCCTGGACCTGCGCCTGCAGCGGCTCACCGCGCTCGGCCGCGACGAGATCGCCGACGAGCTGAACACGCTCGCCGAGGAGATCAAGGACCTCCTGGACATCCTCGGCTCGCGCGAGCGGATCATGCAGATCATCCGCGACGAGCTCACCGAGATCAAAACCGCCTTCGCGACGCCGCGCCGGACCGAGATCCTGGACAGCGACGCCGACATGGAGGACGAGGATCTCATCGCCCGCGAGGACATGGTCGTCACGGTCAGCCACGCCGGCTACATCAAGCGCGTGCCGCTCTCCACCTACCGGGCGCAGCGGCGCGGCGGCAAGGGCCGCTCGGGCATGACGACGAAGGACGAGGATTTCGTCACCCGTCTGTTCATCGCCAACACCCACACGCCGGTGCTGTTCTTCTCCTCGCGCGGCATCGTCTACAAGATGAAGGTCTGGCGGCTGCCGCTCGCCAACCCGCAGTCGCGCGGCAAGTACATCAAGAACCTCCTGCCTCTGCAGGAGGACGAGCGCATCACGTCCATCCTGGCGCTGCCGGAGGACGAGGCGACCTGGGCGGACCTCGACGTGGTGTTCGCCACCCGCCAGGGGTCGGTCCGGCGCAACAAGCTGAGCGACTTCACGAACGTGAACCGCAACGGCAAGATCGCCATGAAGTTCGACGACGACGCGGACGGCATCGTGGGCGTGGAGACCTGCACCGAGAACGACGACTTCCTGCTCGTCACCGCGCTCGGCCAGTGCATCCGCTTCCCGGTGCCGGACGTGCGCGTGTTCAAGGGCCGTGATTCCACCGGCGTGCGCGGCATTGCGCTCGCCGACGGCGACGAGATCATCTCGCTCACCATCCTGCGCCACTTCGAGGCCGCCCCGGCCGAACGCGCCGCCTATCTGAAGCAGGCCGCCGCCTTCCGGCGCGCGACCGGCGAGGACGTGGACGGGGAGGGCGAGGAGATCGCCGTGGAGGCGGACGATGCCGAGGAGGCCAATGGCGAGGCCGCGCTCTCGTCGGAGCGCTACGCCGAGATGAGCGCCTCCGAGCAGTTCATCCTGACCGCCACGGAGCGCGGCTTCGGCAAGCGGTCGTCGTCCTTCGAGTTCCGCACCTCCGGGCGCGGCGGCAAGGGCATCAAGGCGACCGACCAGGGCAAGCTGAAGGAGATCGGCCACCTGGTCGCCGCCTTCCCGGTGGAGGCGACCGACCAGATCATGCTCGTCTCCAACGGCGGCCAGGTGATCCGCGTGCCAGTGGACCAGATCCGCATGGTGAGCCGCGCCTCCAAGGGCGTGCGCATCTTCAACACTGCGGACGGCGAGAAGGTGGTGAGCGTGGAGCACATCGCCGATCTCGGGGTCGAGGACGAGGATCTCGGCGAGGAATAAGCAACCGCCTCGTTGGTCGGGACCGATCGGCGGCCGGAGCACACGCTTCGGCCGCCGTCGTCGTTTCCGGCTCGTCTCGTGTGGCCGCCGCCGGCCGCGCCTTGGCGGTCCTGATGACACAACCGCTTATAGGGATGCCTTGCTCTTTTCCGGAACGGATCAAGATGGGCGCGGCGTTCACCAGCTCTTTACCTTGCCGGTTGCACACTTCAGATGAGCGGCGCCCCTCCCGCCGTGCATCTCGGAAGCGTCCCGCGTTCATGGCCACCCGGCAGTATCGCCCGTCCAAACTCCGCCGTCTCGTGCTGCCGTCGGTTACGGCGCTCTTCCTCGGCTACTTCGCCTACCACGCCTTCCACGGCGAATACGGCCTCGTGGGCCGTGCCCGCCTGGAAAGCCGGGCGGAGCAGCTGTCGGGCGAGCTCGCGCGCCTGAAGGCCCAGCGCGCCACCCTGGAGACGGAAGTCGGTCTCCTGCGGCCCGGCAGCCTCGACCAGGACATGGTGGACGAGCGCGCCCGCGATTCCCTCGCCATGGTGCACCCGAACGACGTGGTCATCATGCGCGGAGCCCGGCCCACCTCGGCGGCAACGCCGCCTTATCCGGACGCCGGGCAGGCCCTGGATGGAACCGATCCGGCGGCTGCGATGGCGATCGGGCAAGCCCTCCCGCCCGGACAGTGAACACAGTCTCGCCGAGGTGCGAAACCGATCGGCTCGGATCTGCCGACTCGCTGTCCTCTCGACGATCGACGCCCGCCTAGATCCTCGCCGGCGTTTTTTCCGCGTGTGCGAAGTGTTTCGGGATGCTCTTCGGCACTGCATATAAACCACAATCAGGTTCATTCACCTGGATGAACCGGGTTTTAGTTCACGCGCAACACCGATCTGCGCTGAGTGCATGAGAGATGCGACAAACTGTCATTGACGGGAACCCGGGGATGGGTTTCCGTCCTCCCCGGTAGCGAACCCGCAGGGAGGACCCTCCATGGCCGTGAGACCCACGTCCGAGAAGCGCCAAGGCGCCTCGGCAGCGACCGAGAAGGCCCGCACCACCGACGACCCCAAGATCGCCGACTTCACCAAGGACGAGGAACTCAAGGCCTATTCGGACATGCTGCTGATCCGCCGCTTCGAGGAGAAGGCGGGTCAGATGTACGGCATGGGCCTGATCGGCGGCTTCTGCCATCTCTACATCGGCCAGGAGGCCGTGGTCGTCGGCATGCAGATGTGCATCGACGAGGGCCAGGATCAGGTGATCACCGGCTACCGGGATCACGGCCACATGCTGGCCTGCGGAATGGACGCCAAGGGCGTGATGGCCGAACTCACCGGCCGGCGCGGCGGCTATTCCAGGGGCAAGGGCGGCTCCATGCACATGTTCAGCCGCGAGAAGCAGTTCTTCGGCGGCCATGGCATCGTCGGCGCCCAGGTGTCGCTCGGCACCGGCCTCGCGTTCGCCGACAAGTACCGGGGCACCGACCGGGTGTCGCTCACCTATTTCGGCGACGGCGCGGCCAACCAGGGTCAGGTCTACGAGAGCTTCAACATGGCGCAGCTCTGGAAGCTGCCCGTGGTCTACATCATCGAGAACAACCGCTACGCCATGGGCACCTCGGTCTCTCGCGCCTCCGCGCAGACCGACTTCTCCAAGCGCGGCGTCTCGTTCGGCATCCCCGGCGAGCAGGTGGACGGCATGGACGTGCGGGCCGTGAAGGCCGCCGGCGAGCGGGCCGTGCGCCACTGCCGCGAGGGCAACGGGCCGTACATCCTGGAAATGCAGACCTACCGGTACCGCGGCCACTCCATGTCCGATCCGGCGAAGTACCGGACCAAGGACGAGGTGTCCCGGATGCGCACCGAGCACGACCCGATCGAGCAGGTCCGCAACCGCGTCCTGGAGCGCGGCTGGGCGACCGAGGACGAGCTGAAGGACATCGACAAGCAGGTGCGCGCGGTCGTCGCCGAGGCGGCCGACTTCGCGACCTATGATCCCGAGCCGGATCCGTCCGAGCTCTGGACCGACATCCTCCTCTGATCGTCCGCGCAAAGGGTTTCCGCACAATGCCGATCGACATTCTGATGCCGGCCCTCTCGCCGACCATGGAGGAGGGCAAGCTCTCCAAGTGGGTGAAGAAGGTAGGCGACACCGTGAAGTCCGGCGACGTCATCGCCGAGATCGAGACCGACAAGGCCACCATGGAGGTGGAGGCCGTGGACGAGGGGACGCTGAGCGAGATCCTCGTTGAGGAAGGCACCGAGGGCGTGAAGGTGAACACGCCCATCGCCAAGATCGCCGCCGACGGCGAAGCCGCCGTGGGCGGCCCGCAGCCGGACAGCGCCGCCACCGCGTCCACGCCGAAGTCGCAGGCCGCGCCCGAGCAGGGCGAAAAGCCCGTGACGCCGGAGAACTCGCTGAAGACCGTGTCCGGCGTGCCGGCCGCGCCGGTGAGCCAGACGCTCGCCGACCCGGACCTGCCGGCCAACGTCGAGTACGTTTCGATGACCGTGCGCGAGGCGCTCCGCGACGCCATGGCGGAGGAGATGCGCCGCGACGACAGCGTCTTCGTGATGGGCGAGGAGGTCGCCGAATACCAGGGCGCCTACAAGATCACCCAGGGCCTCCTGCAGGAGTTCGGCGCCCGCCGGGTGGTCGACACGCCCATCACCGAGCACGGCTTCGCCGGCCTCGGCGTCGGCGCGGCCTTCGCGGGCCTCCGGCCGATCGTGGAGTTCATGACGTTCAACTTCGCCATGCAGGCGATCGACCACATCATCAACTCCGCCGCCAAGACGCTCTACATGTCCGGCGGCCAGCTCGGCTGCCCGATCGTGTTCCGCGGGCCGAACGGCGCCGCCGCCCGCGTGGCCGCCCAGCACAGCCAGGACTACGCCGCCTGGTACAGCCAGATCCCCGGCCTCAAGGTGGTGCAGCCCTATTCGGCCGCCGACGCCAAGGGCCTCCTGAAGGCCGCCATCCGGGATCCGAACCCGGTGGTCTTCCTGGAGAACGAGATCCTCTACGGCCAGTCCTTCCAGGTGCCCAAGGTGGACGACCTCGTCCTGCCGATCGGCAAGGCGCGCATCCACCGCAAGGGCAAGGACCTCACCATCGTGTCCTTCGGCATCGGCATGACCTACGCCACCAAGGCGGCCGAGGAGCTTGCCGGCATGGGCCTCGACGCTGAGGTCATCGACCTCAGGACCATCCGGCCGATGGATGTCGCCACCGTGGTGGAATCGGTGAAAAAGACCGGCCGCTGCGTGACCGTGGAGGAAGGCTTCCCGCAGTCGGGCGTCGGCTCGGAGATCGCCTACCAGATCATGGCGAACGCCTTCGACTACCTGGACGCCCCGGTCGCCCGCATCACCGGCAAGGACGTGCCGATGCCCTACGCGGCGAACCTGGAGAAGCTGGCGCTGCCGTCGATCCAGGAAGTCATCGACGCCGCCCGGGCGGTCACCTACACGGCCTGAGACCGCCGCGCCGGCCACCGCCGCGCCCGCGCCGCCCTGGCCGACGGCGCGGCCGCACCGGCGCCCTGAAGGCCGATCTTCGCCGGGCGGACCGCCACTCCGCCCGGCGCCTCACACTCATCGCGGACCGCCGCTGCGGCTGGTCGGTCCACCTGAACACTCTCTGCCGAGCGCCGACGGGCCGCTCGCGACGGGAACCGGCCTGACCGGGGAGGACACGGAATGCCGATCGAGATTCTGATGCCGGCTCTCTCTCCCACCATGGAGAAGGGCAATCTCGCCAAGTGGACGGTGAAGGAAGGCGACACGGTGAAGTCCGGCGACGTGATCGCCGAAATCGAGACCGACAAGGCCACCATGGAGGTGGAGGCCGTCGACGAGGGCACCGTCGCCAAGATCGTGGTGCCGGAAGGCACCCAGGACGTGGCGGTCAACGCCGTCATCGCGCTGCTGGCCGGCGAGGGCGAGGACGTCGCGGCGGCCGCCTCCGGCAACGGTGCCGCCAAGGCCGCGTCGAGCGAGGCTCCGAAGGCCGCCGAGGCGCCCGCGTCCGGCGCCGCCCCGGTCGCCAACCCGCCGCCGTCGAGCCCGCCCGGCGGCGGCTACGGCGCCGCCGCGCCGGCCCCCGTTGCGCAGTCCGCGCCCCCGTCGGCCCAATCCGCTTCGGCCCAGTCCGCGTCCGCCGCGCCCCAGGGGGCTCCGGCGTCGTCCGGCGAGGGCCGGATGTTCGCCTCGCCGCTCGCCCGCCGCGTCGCCAAGGAGAAGGGCGTCAGCCTCTCCGACATCCTCGGCTCCGGTCCGCACGGCCGCATCATCCTGCGCGACGTTGAGAACGCCAAGCCCGGCGCGAAGCCGGCCGCCGCCCCGGCCGGCGCGCCGGCTCCGGCCGCCAAGGCCCCGGAGGGTCCGAAGCCCGCCGCTCCGTCGGGCCTCTCCGACGACGCGGTGCTGAAGCTGTTCGAGCCGGGCTCCTTCGAGCTCGTGCCTCACGACGGCATGCGCAAGACGATCGCCCGGCGGCTCACCGAGTCCAAGCAGACCGTGCCGCACTTCTACGTGACGGTCGACTGCGAACTCGACGCGCTGCTCGCCCTGCGCGCCCAGCTCAACGAGGCGGCCGCGGTCACGGACGGCAAGCCGGCGTACAAGCTGTCGGTCAACGACATGGTCATCAAGGCCATGGCGCTCGCCCTCAAGGCGGTGCCGGACGCCAACGTGTCGTGGACCGACGGCGGCATGCTCCGCCACAAGCACGCCGACGTGGGCGTCGCCGTGTCCATCCCCGGCGGCCTGATCACGCCGATCATCCGCAAGGCGGAAACCAAGCCGCTCTCCATCATCTCCAACGAAATGAAGGACCTCGCCAAGCGCGCCCGCGACCGCAAGCTGAAGCCGGAGGAATACCAGGGCGGCACCACGGCGGTCTCCAACCTCGGCATGTTCGGCGTGAAAGACTTCGCCGCCGTCATCAACCCGCCCCACGCCACCATCCTGGCGGTCGGCGCCGGCGAGCAGCGCGCCGTGGTGAAGAAGGGCGAGCTCGCGGTCGCGACGATCATGAGCGTGACGCTGTCCACGGATCACCGGGCCGTGGACGGCGCGCTCGGGGCGGAGCTGATCCAGGCGTTCAAGGGGTATGTGGAGAAGCCGTTCTCCATGCTGGTGTGAGGGGGGGAGTCCCGCCCCGTCATCCCGGCGAAAGCCGGGATCCAATCGACTAAAGGCCGGTAATCCGGCCGACAGGTTCGCATGACGTGCATGCCCCTGCCGGTCGGAGCGCAACGTGAAGGAACCCGCGGTCTACATTCTCGCAAGCGGTCGACGCGGTACGCTCTATACCGGTGTCACCAGCAACCTGCCGAGCCGGGTCTGGGAGCACCGGGAAAAGATCCGGAAAGGCTTCACGACGAAGTATCACGTCGACCGGCTCGTCTGGTTCGAAGCCCACGACATCATGGAAACGGCTATTCGGCGCGAGAAGCAGATCAAGGAATGGCGACGGCACTGGAAAGTTCAGCTGATCGAGGCGACCAACCCCGATTGGCTTGATCTGTACGACACACTTTTCTGACTGCGAGGGTGATTGAGCCGTCGGTTGGATCCCGGCTTTCGCCGGGATGACGATGGGCAAATCCGGACATCCCAACGCCCGTCATCCCGGCGAAAGCCGGGATCCAACCGACCGCGTCACACCTGAACGCCGCAAGCATGGCGCGACGCGAGCGAACACGACACGCCAGAGGATAAGGAAGCATCCCCCATGTCCCAATACGACGTGATCATCATCGGCGCCGGTCCCGGCGGATATGTCACCGCCATCCGGGCGGCGCAGCTCGGGTTCAAGACCGCGGTGGTGGAGAACAAGCATCTTGGCGGCATCTGCCTGAACTGGGGCTGCATTCCGACCAAGGCGCTCCTCAGGTCCGCGGAGGTCTACCACTACGCCACCCACGCGGAGGCCTACGGGCTGACCGTCCAGGGCGTCGGGTTCGATCCCGCGGCCATCGTGAAGCGGTCGCGGGGTGTCTCGGCCCAGCTGAACGGTGGCGTCGGCGGGCTGTTGAAGAAGAACAAGGTGGACGTGATCTGGGGCCGGGCCTCGATCCCGAAGGTCGGTACCGTCAAGGTGGAAGCCGCTCGCGAGACCGAGTACGGCAAGCCCAACCCGGCCCCGCGCGGCGCGCTCGGCGCCGGCGAGTACCAGGCCAAGCACGTGATCGTGGCCACCGGCGCCCGTCCGCGCGTGCTGCCGGGCCTGGAGCCGGACGGCAAGCTGGTCTGGACCTATTTCGAGGCCATGGTGCCGGACGTCATGCCGAAGTCTCTGCTGGTGGTCGGCTCCGGCGCCATTGGCATCGAGTTCGCCAGCTTCTACCGCACCATGGGCGCCGAGGTGACCGTGGTGGAGGTGATGCCGCAGATCCTGCCCGTCGAGGACCACGAGATCGCCGAGCACGCCAAGAAGAGATTCGAGAAGCAGGGCTTCAAGATCCTCACCGAGGCCAAGGTGACGGCGCTCGCCAAGGGCGCCGACGACGTCACCGCCACGGTGGAGCTGAAGGACGGATCCAAGCAGCAGATCAAGGTCGATCGGGTGATCTCGGCCGTCGGCGTGGTCGGCAACATCGAGAACCTCGGCCTCGAAGCCCTCGGCGTGAAGACCGACAGGGGCTGCGTCGTCACCGACGGCCTCGGCCGCACCAGCGTGCCCGGCATCTACGCCATCGGCGACGTGGCCGGCCCGCCGATGCTCGCCCACAAGGCCGAACACGAGGGCGTGCTCACCATCGAGGCCATCGCCGGCAAGCACGTGCATGCGATGGACAAGGCGAAGATCCCGGGCTGCACCTACTGCCATCCGCAGGTGGCGTCCGTCGGTCTCACGGAGAACCGCGCCAAGGAGGCCGGCTACGAGGTCAAGGTCGGCCGCTTCCCCTTCATCGGCAACGGCAAGGCGATCGCGCTCGGCGAGCCGGAAGGCCTCGTGAAGACCATCTTCGACGCCAAGACGGGCCAGCTCCTTGGGGCCCACATGATCGGCGCCGAGGTGACCGAGCTGATCCAGGGCTTCGTGGTGGCCATGCAGCTGGAAACCACCGAGGAGGACCTGATGCACACGGTCTTCCCGCACCCGACGCTCTCCGAGATGATGCACGAGAGCGTGCTCTCGGCTTACGGCCGGGCCATCCACATCTGACGGCGGGGGAGGGCGGGCCCGCTCCGGGCGGGCTCGCACTCCTGATTCGACCTTGATGAGAGAGCGCCGTGTGGCCGTCGGTCCAGGCAGCAAAGAAAAAATTGCGCTGCGCAACGTTGCCTGCCGGCTGCGACAAGCAAGCCGAGCAGTTCACGCTATGCACGCCAAGCCCCTACAGTCACAGCGGGATCCAGGAGAATCCGATCGCCGTCCGGCTGTGGTATTCGGACTCGTCACATTCTGTATTACTAATATATCAGCTTCTATCATCTTGATTTATAAACCACGTTTTAAGTCGCGGTGCACAATCATGGGTTCGACCATGACGATCATCGGAGGGCACCATGGCGCTGCGGGCCGTCACCGCGCACGACATTTCGGTTCGCTCGCAATCCACGCGCGATCTGGCCGTCACGAAGGTGGGGCAGATCCGGGCGATCAACCGGCGGATGCGCATCCTTGCGTTGAACGCCCTCATCGAGGCGGCGCGCGCCGGTGAACTCGGGCGCGGCTTCGCGGTCGTCTCGCAGGAGGTGCGGGGCATCTCCGACGAGGTGGAGGACCTGTCCGTTTCGCTTGAGGCGGAACTCGCCGGAGAGATAGACGCCCTCGCGCGGATGGCCGACGACATGGCCCGCACCGCCAAGGGGCAGAGGCTGGTCGATCTCGCCCTCAACGCCATCGAGATCGTCGACCGCAACCTCTACGAACGCACCTGCGACGTGCGCTGGTGGGCCACCGACTCGGCCTTCGTGGCCGCCGCCGCCGAGAAGACCCCGCAGGCGGCGGATTTCGCCTGCGAGCGCCTGGGCGTCATCATCAAGGCCTACACCGTCTACCTGGACCTCTGGCTCTGCGACACGGACGGCCGCATCCTGGCGTCCGCCGGTGACGACCGGTTCCAGGTGCGCGGCCGGTCCGCCGGCGACCGGCCATGGTTCCGGGCCGCCTCGAGACTCAGGACCGGCGACGACTTCCACGCGGAGGACGTCACCACGGAACCGCTGCTGGACAACCGCGCGGTCGCCACCTACGCGACGCCCGTCCGGGCCGGCGCGGCGACCCATGGTGCCCCGATCGGGATCCTGGCCATCCACTTCGACTGGGAGCCCCAGGCGCGGACGATCGTGGAGGGCATCCGGTTCACCGACGAGGAGAAGGCGACGGCGCGCGCCATGATCGTCGACGCCGGCGGGCGCGTGATCGCCGCCTCGGACGGAAAGGGGATCCTCTCCGAGCGCATTCGTCTGGAGAGCGCGGACCTGAGCGGCTGGACGATGGCTGCCGACGGCTCCATCCTCGCCTTTCATCGGACCCCCGGGTACGAAACCTACCGAGGCCTCGGCTGGGCCGGCGTCATCGAGATGAAGGCACGTCCGTGAAGCGTGACGCGGAGCTTGACGGAACGTAACCTCCACACCAGTTGCCTTTTGGGACCGGTCTGGATG
Source organism: Chthonobacter rhizosphaerae (assembly GCF_013839525.1). Lineage (GTDB taxonomy): Bacteria > Pseudomonadota > Alphaproteobacteria > Rhizobiales > Pleomorphomonadaceae > Chthonobacter > Chthonobacter rhizosphaerae. Next base: position 465,887 of record NZ_JACDIS010000002.1, on the reverse strand, counting down.
GAGGCGCCGCCCGAGGGCGCGGCCAGGCCGGCGAGGAAGCGGCCATGGGCATGGAAGGCGTGGGATTCCTGGGCTCGATCATCATCGGGCTGATCGCGGGCTATGTGGCGGAGCGGATCACCCGCTCGGATCATGGTTTCCTGACGAACATCTTCCTCGGCGTGCTCGGCGCCGTGGTGATGGGCTGGCTGGCCCGGAGGCTCGGCTTCACCATCGACGGGTTCGCGGAGAACCTCGTCGGCGCCATCGTGGGGGCTTTCGGCCTCATCACCATCTATCAGTGGCTGAAGCGGTCCTGAGCCGCCGCCCCCCGTCGCCGCTGAACCGGGGTCCGGAAGTGTCTCCGCCATTCGTCGGCTGCAACCCGGTAATGCTCGGCCGCCCCTTGAGAAACCGCGATCCATGGGGCAATTGAACGGTAGGGCGGCGGCGCGCGCCTCCCTCCGGGAACAGAGGCTGAGGACGACATGGTCACCCTGCTCGATACGGTGAAGAACCCGCCGAAGGCGCGCCATCCGGAGAAAGCCCACCGGCCGGACAATCCGGTCCTGCGCAAGCCCGAGTGGATCCGCGTCAAGGCGCCCGGCTCCCCGATCTATCGGGAGACCCAGGGCATCGTGAAGGAGAACGGCCTCGTCACCGTGTGCGAGGAGGCCGGCTGCCCGAACATCGGCGAGTGCTGGTCGAAGAAGCACGCCACCATGATGATCATGGGCGACACGTGCACCCGCGCCTGCGCCTTCTGCAACGTGAAGACCGGCATGCCCGGCGCCCTCGATCCGCACGAGCCGGAGAACGTGGCGATCGCCGTGGAGAAGCTCGGCCTCTCCCACGTGGTGATCACCTCCGTGGACCGGGACGACCTCGCCGACGGCGGCGCCCGCCATTTCGCCGAGGTGATCCGCGCCATCCGGGCCCGCTCGCCGCAGACCACCATCGAGGTGCTGACGCCGGACTTCCTGCGCAAGGACGGCGCCCTGGAGATCGTCGTCGAGGCGAAGCCAGACGTGTTCAACCATAACCTGGAGACCGTGCCGTCCAAGTACCTGACGGTTCGGCCCGGCGCGCGCTACTTCCACTCCATCCGCCTGCTGCAGCGGGTGAAGGAGCTCGATCCGACCATGTTCACCAAGTCCGGCATCATGGTCGGGCTCGGCGAGGAGCGGAACGAGATCCTCCAGCTCATGGACGACCTGCGCACCGCCGAGGTGGATTTCCTGACCGTCGGCCAGTACCTGCAGCCGACCCGGAAGCATCACCCCATCGTCCGCTTCCTGACGCCGGACGAGTTCAAGTCGCTGGAGACGATCGCCTACACCAAGGGCTTCCTGATGGTGTCGTCGAGCCCGCTGACCCGCTCGTCCCACCACGCCGGCGAGGACTTCGCCCGCCTGAAGGCCGCCCGCGAGGCGCGCCAGGGCGGAAAGGCCTGATCAACACAGCGCCGGTATAGTGTGACACGACGGAGCGCCCGGCCGGGCGCCCGCCGCCGCGGCCGCGCAGGAACCGGCCGGCCGCCGCAACCATCGTTCGGGTTCAACGTTCGCTCGTCATGCCGTCCTTCGAAACCACCCGCCGCGTGCGCCACTCCGCCGAGAAGATGTTCGACCTCGTCGCCGACGTGGAGACCTACCCGCGCTTCGTTCCGCTGTGTGAAAGCCTCGTCGTCCGCGCCCGGCGTCCCATGCCGGACGGCCGCGAGGTGATGGTGGCCGACATGACGGTCGCCTACGCCATGTTCCGGGAGACGTTCACCTCGAAGGTGACGCTCGACCGCGCGGCGCTGACCATCACGGTGGAATACCTGGACGGGCCGTTCAAGCACCTGGAGAACGTCTGGCGGTTCAGGCCGACCGGCGAGACCACCTCCGAGGTGCACTTCTTCATCACCTACGAGTTCAAGAGCCGAACCCTCGGGGCGCTGATGGGCGCCATGTTCGACAAGGCGTTCCGGAAGTTCGCCGAAGCCTTCGAAAGCCGCGCCGACACGGTCTACGGCTGACCGCCGGCACGGCCAATCGCCTCCTCCAGGAGACCGAGCGCGGTCTCCACGGAGACGAGGCGCACGGCGCCGCGGCCGAGATCGCCGAAGCGCCGCTCCAGGTGTCGCGTCGCGCCGCCGCGAACGGAAAGCCCGAAGTGCACGAGACCGATCGGCTTGGCGGTCGACCCGCCGCCCGGTCCCGCGATGCCCGTGACCGAGACCGCGACGGTCGCGTCGGAGCGGGCGAGGGCGCCTTCGGCCATGGCCCGCGCCACCGGTTCGCTGACCGCGCCATGCCGCGCGATCAGGTCCGCCGGCACGCCCAGGAGATCGGTCTTCGCCCCGTTCGAATAGGTCACGAAGCCCCGGTCCACCACGGCGCTCGAGCCCGGAATCTCCGTCAGCAGCGCCGCGATCAGCCCGCCGGTGCAGGACTCCGCCGTGGCGATCCGGTGGCCGCCGGCCCGGGCCGCGTCGAGGAGAGCCGCCGCGCGGGGCAGCAGGGGCGTCAGGTCGCTCATGGAGCCACCGGCAGGCGCACCGTCGCCGTCGCCATGGCGGCGATGCCCTCGCGCCGGCCGACGAAGCCCATCTTCTCGTTCGTGGTCGCCTTCACGCCCACTCGCTCGACCGGGATGCCGCAGACGCCGGCGATGATGGCCCGCATGGCGTCCCGGTGCGGCCCCACCTTGGGCGCCTCCGCCAGGATGGCGATGTCGCAATGGGCGACGATGCCGCCGCGCTCGCGCACGCGCCGCACCGCGTCCTCCAGGAAGAGCGTGGACGCCGCGCCGCGCCAGCGCGGATCGGAAGGCGGAAAATGCTGCCCGATGTCCCCGTCGCCGATCGCGCCCAGGATGGCATCGACCAGCGCGTGCAGCGCCACGTCCGCGTCCGAGTGGCCGTTGAGCTTGTGGCTGTGCGGGATGGTGACGCCGCCGAGCACGACCGCGTCGCCCTCCTCGAACCGGTGCACGTCGTAGCCGACGCCGACGCGCACGTCCGGCAGGCGCAGGAAGGTTTCGGCGGTCAGCCGCGCCTCGGCGGCGGCGAAGTCGGACTGGGTGGTCAACTTGGTGTTCCCCTCGTCGCAGGCGACCATGTGCACCGCGTGGCCGGCCCACTCGGCCACGGCCCCGTCGTCGGTGAGGTCGGAGACGCCGGCCGCGGCCGCGCGGCGATGGGCGTCCAGGATGGTGGCGAAACGAAAGCCCTGCGGCGTCGCGGCGCGCCACAGCCCCTCGCGCGGCACCGTCTCCAGGATGCGGCCGTCCGGACCGGTGCGCTTCACCGTGTCGACGACCGGAACGCCGACGACCACCGCCTCGTGGCGTCCGAGCGCATCGACGCAGGCGTCGATCGTTCCGCCCGTCACGAATGGCCGCACCCCGTCGTGCACGAGCACCAGGTCCGGCGGGTCGCCGGCCAGCGCCTCCAGGCCGCGCCGCACGCTCTCCTGTCGTGTCCTGCCGCCGGTGACAGGGGGCAGGGCGCGCCCGGCGGCGACGTCGGCAAGGCAGGCGGCGGCGAGATCCGCGTCGTCCGGATGGATCACCGTCACGATCCGGGTCACCACCGGGTGGTGGAGAAAAGCCTCGACCGTGTGCCGCAGCACCGGCTTGCCGGCGAGGGCGCGGTACTGCTTCGGCCCTCCGGCGTCCGGACCGCCGGCCCGGCTTCCGCGCCCCGCCGCCACCAGCAGGACGGCCACGTTGACGTTCATTGCTGCGGGTGCGAGGGAATTGCTGTCGGACATCGTCCTGCTCTGGGCCAAGAACCGAGGCCGAGCGACCGGAGCCGATCGGAAATCATCGTCGTGGATTAGCGATGCTTGAAGGAAACGGCAAGAAGGCGTGCAAGACCGCTTGTGCCGTCGCTTCCAATGCGTAAAATGTGAGCAGCAAACCGGGATGCCCCGTTTATGAGCAATTCAAACGGACGCGTAGTCGATCCGTCGGCGGAACAAGGGAATTCGGCGAGCCTGTCCCTTGGGATCGGCGGCGTCACCGCGCCGAATCGCGTCTTCCTCGCCCCCATGTCGGGCGTCAGCGATCTGGCCTTCCGCCGGATCGCCCAACGATATGGCGCAGGTCTCGTCGTGTCCGAGATGGTGGCCTGCGAGACGCTCGCGGAGGGCGATCCGGAGACCCTCACCCGCGCCGAAGGGGAGGGCATCGACGTCCATGTGGTCCAGCTCGCCGGCCGGGAGGCCCACTGGATGCGCGAGGGCGCGATCCGGGCCGCCGCAGCAGGGGCGTCCGTCATCGACATCAACATGGGCTGCCCGGCGAAGCGCGTGACGACCGGCTACTCCGGCTCCGCCCTGATGCGCGACCTCGACCACGCCTCCCGCCTGATCGAGGCGGTCGTCGGCGCCGTGGACCTTCCGGTCACGCTGAAGATGCGCCTCGGCTGGGACGACCGCTCGCTGAACGCGCCGGAGCTCGCCGCCCGCGCCGAGGCGATCGGCGTCCGGATGGTGACGGTCCACGGCCGCACGCGCTGCCAGTTCTACAAGGGCGCCGCCGACTGGTCGAAGGTACGCGCGGTGCGCGACGCGATCGGCATCCCGCTCGTGGTCAACGGCGACATCGTCTCCGCCGAGACCGCCCGCCGGGCGCTGGCCCTTTCCGGCGCCGACGCCGTCATGATCGGACGCGGCGCCTACGGCCGCCCGTGGGCGCCGGGGCGCATCGCCGAGGCGCTGCGCACCGGCGGCGAGGCGGTCGACCCGCCGGTCGAGGAGATCCGCGACACGCTGGTGGAGCATTATGAGGCGATCCTCTCGCTCTATGGTTCCGCTCTCGGCGTCAGGATCGCCCGCAAGCATATCGGCTGGACCTTCGAGGCCGTCGCCAATCCGCATCCGGCCGCGCCGGCGCTCAAGACGCGGATCTTCGCCGCCGAGGAGCCCGGAGCCGTCCTCGCCGATCTCCGCCGCTGGTTCGCCGACGCGGCGCCCCGTTCAGCAACCCGGAGGGAAGCCGCATGAGCGACCGTGTCCGCCCCAAGGACCCGGCCGCCGGCTCCGCCACGCCCGCAGACACGCCCATCCGTTTCGGTTCGGAGGCCGCCATTCTCAACGCCCTTCCGCATCCCGTGATCCTGGTCGACGCCCGGGGCCATATCCGCTCCGCCAACGACGCCGCCCAGAGCTTCTTCCAGGCGAGCGCGGCCGTGCTCGCCCGTCATCCGCTGAAGCATTTCGTGCCCTTCGGCAGCCCGCTCCTCACCCTCATCGACCAGGTGCGCGACCGGGGATCCAGCGTCAACGAGTACCGCGTCGACATCGGCACGCCCCGCATCGGCGGGGAGCGCATCGTGGACATCTACGCCGCGCCCGCCAACGAGGGCGCCCAGGACACCGTGGTGATGCTCCAGGAGCGCACCATGGCGGACAAGATGGACCGCCAGCTCACCCACCGGGGCGCGGCCCGCTCGGTCACCGGCCTTGCCGCCATGCTGGCGCACGAGATCAAGAACCCGCTGTCCGGCATCCGCGGTGCCGCACAGCTTCTGGAACAGTCCGTGGACGACCCCGACCGGGCGCTCACCCGCCTGATCACCGACGAGGCGGACCGCATCGTCAAGCTCGTGGACCGCATGGAGGTCTTTTCCGACGAGCGGCCGATCGAGCGCGAGGCGGTCAACATCCACGCGGTGCTGGAGCACGTGAAGCGCCTCGCCCAGTCGGGCTTCGCCCGGGACATCCGCATCATCGAGGAATACGACCCGTCGCTGCCGCCGGTGTGGGCCAACCGCGACCAGCTCATCCAGGTCTTCCTCAACCTCGTCAAGAACGCCGCCGAGGCCCTCACCGACACGCCGGACGCGGAGATCGCGCTCGCGACCGCGTTCCGGCCGGGCGTGCGCCTGTCCGTGCCGGGCACCCGCGAGCGAGTGACGCTGCCGCTGGAGTTCACGGTTCGCGACAACGGACCCGGCGTTCCGGAGGAGATCCAGGCCCACATGTTCGACCCGTTCGTGACGACGAAGACCAACGGCACCGGGCTCGGTCTCGCGCTCGTCGCCAAGATCATCGGCGACCACGGCGGCGTCATCGAGTGCGACAGCCAGCCCCGTCGCACCGCATTCCGCGTCCTTCTCCCGGCCTTCACCGAAAAGATGGCCGACTGAGCTCTCACCCTTGAGGAAGCCTTCATGCCGACCGGCAGCATCCTTGTCGCCGACGACGACTCCGCGATCCGCACGGTGCTCAACCAGGCCCTGTCGCGCGCGGGCTACGAAGTGCGTCTCACCTCCAACGCGGCGACCCTCTGGCGGTGGGTGGCGCAGGGAGACGGCGATCTCGTCATCACAGACGTGATCATGCCCGACGAGAACGCGTTCGATCTCCTGCCGCGGATCAAGAAGGTGCGGCCGGAGCTGCCGGTCATCGTCATGAGCGCGCAGAACACCTTCATGACCGCGATCCGCGCGTCGGAGAAGGGCGCCTACGAGTACCTTCCCAAGCCCTTCGACCTGAAGGAGCTGATCTCCATCGTGGGCCGGGCCCTCGCCGAGCCGAAGAACCGGCAGCGGCTCGACGCGGCGGACGACGGCGGCGATGCCATCCCGCTGGTTGGCCGCTCGCCCGCCATGCAGGAGATCTACCGCGTCCTCGCCCGCCTGATGCAGACCGACCTCACGGTCATGATCTCCGGCGAGAGCGGCACCGGCAAGGAACTGGTCGCTCGCGCGCTCCACGACTACGGCAAGCGCCGCGCCGGGCCGTTCGTCGCCATCAACATGGCGGCGATCCCGCGCGACCTGATCGAAAGCGAGCTGTTCGGCCACGAGAAGGGCGCGTTCACCGGCGCCCAGTCCCGCTCCGCCGGCCGCTTCGAGCAGGCGGAGGGCGGCACGCTCTTCCTCGACGAGATCGGCGACATGCCGATGGACGCCCAGACCCGGCTCCTGCGCGTCCTCCAGCAGGGCGAGTACACCACCGTCGGCGGCCGCACCGCCATCAAGACGGACGTGCGCATCGTCGCCGCCACCAACAAGGACCTGCGCCAGCTGATCAACCAGGGTCTCTTCCGCGAGGACCTGTTCTTCCGCCTCAACGTGGTGCCGATCCGCCTGCCGCCGCTGCGCGAGCGCACCGAGGACGTGCCGGACCTCGTGCGCCATTTCTTCGCCCTCGCCGAGAAGGAGGGCCTGCCGTCGAAGCAGATCGAGACGGCAGCCATCGAGCGCCTGAAGCGCTACCGCTGGCCCGGCAACATCCGCGAACTGGAGAACCTCGTCCGCCGCCTCGCCGCCCTCTATCCGCAGGACACCATCACGGTGAACCTGATCGAGCAGGAGCTGGCGACGCCGTCCATGACCGCCACCGAGGACGAGCCGCCGCCGGACGACAACCTCTCCAACGCGGTGGAGCGCTTCCTGACGAAATACTTCACCGGCTACGGCGACGGCCTCCCGCCCCCGGGCCTCTATCACCGCATCCTGAAGGAAGTCGAATACCCGCTGATCGGCGCGGCGCTTGCCGCCACCCGGGGCAACCAGATCAAGGCGGCGGAGCTTCTGGGTGTGAACCGGAACACGCTGAGAAAGAAGATCCGGGACCTCGACGTGCAGGTGATCCGCTCGACGCGGTGAGAACGGTCCACCACCGGCGTGGTTCAGCGCGGCCCGGGACATTTCCGACCTGAAGCGAAGGGAGCGTGAACCCTAAGCCATCGGACATCCCGAGCTTCCGGAGTCATTGTTATAAATTGCAAGGTTCTTAACCGAATATTCAGGCCTTTCCATTAACGTCGGGAAGTATTCGCTGCCATGGGAGCGCCCGATGTTTTCTCGCCGTCACCTTCTGATCTCGTCCGTCGCCGGCGTGGCCGCACTGGCCATGCCGCACATCGCCCGTGCCGCCGTTCGGAGGTTCCGGCTCGGAACGGTTTCCGCCACCAACAGCGCCATCGGCATTGCCTCCGACAGCTTCGCCAAAGCACTGGCCGAGAAGTCGGGCGGCACGCTTCAGGTCGAGGTTTTCCACGCGTCAGCCATCGGCAAGGCCGTCGACTTGGTCGCCGGCGTGAAGGACAGCTCCATCGACATGTTCAGCCTGGCTGTCGACGTGCTGACCGACGTCCCGAACACGACCAAGGGTCTCGTCACGCCCTTCCTGTTCCCGAGCCGCGACGCCGCCCGCGCGGCCTTCGCCGGCAAGCTCGGCGAGTTCGGCCTCCGGTCGCTTTCCGGCACGGGTATCGTGGGCATAGGCATGTACGAGAACGGTCTTCGCCACGTGACCGCGCGCATGCCCGTCCGAACCCCGGCCGACCTTGCCGGCCTGAAGATCCGCGTGCCGGAATCGCCGGTTTCGGTGGCGACCTTCAAGGCGCTCGGCGCCAATCCGATCCCGATTCCCTTCGCTGAGCTCGTGCCGAAGATGAAGGCCGGCGAGGTGGACGCGCAGGAGAACCCAATCACCAACATCATCGCGGCCAAGCTGGAGGGCATGCAGACCCACGTCTCACTCACCGGCCACACCTACTCCCCGGGCATGTTTGGCCTGTCCGAAGACGTGGCGGCCGAGCTGACCGCTGCCGAACTCGCCATGTTCCGTGAGGCGGCCGTCGCGGGCATGAAGGCGAGCCATGCAGAGTCCAACCAGGCCGATGCGAGCGGCCTCGGCTTTCTGAAGGACAACGGCTGGACGATCGTCGACGATGTGGATGTCGCGTCCTTCATGAAGGCCGCCGGCACCGTCCATGCCGCCTGCGCCGAGATCGTCGGCGCCGACGTGCTGGCGGAAATCAAGTCGCTGGCGGCCTGAATCCCAGCCGGCGCGCCGACCGCTCTCCGCGCCGGCGCTTTCTGGCCGACCGGATCGACCGACGCACCGCGGATCGGACCTGCAGACGATCCCCGGTGACAACATTCCCCAAGAGCGCCCGCAAGCAAAGAGCGACGGAGTTCGGGCTCCGTCGATCAAGCCACCTTCAATCTCTGCCCATTGGAGAGCGCCGTGTTCATTGGATCCCTATCCGGTCGTATCATCTGGAACTTCTCTACCATCGCCGTCCTGTCGGCCGTGCTGGCGGTCGTAGCGACCTTTGCGGCCAACCGTGCCCGCGTCGCGGACCTGGAGCGGAACGACGCTTTCGCGATCGTCCAACAAGCTGCCGAGCTGATCGCTTTGGCCTCCGAAGCGCGACGCTCGGCCTTCGTGTTCGTGCAGTCTCGGACCGGAAACGACGCCAAGCGCGCCGAGGAGAATCTGGTCGCGCTGGAGACCTACAGCCGCTTGCATCCTGCCGACGCGACCGTTGCGAACGCCGTCGCGAGTATTCAGGCCGCTTATGGGGAGACCGCTGGATCGATCCACACGCTCTCTGTTGCCATGACACGCTTGGTTGATTCCGCCGTGCAGGTGGGCAATCCGGCGGGCGCGCTGGCAGGCATCGCGAGCCGGAGCGGCAGCGTCGATATGATCAACGCCGGATTCACGATGACCGATGCGTCGGGTCGGCTGTCCACCGCGACCACGAATTACGTGGCGACCTTTCAGGCTCTTGACCGGGAACGGATCCTGCAGGAATTGGCTCGCCTCGACGAAGCGGCCAAGATCATGTCCAGGCTGCCTGGCGCACCGCCACGTGTCGGCAAAATGGCCGCCAAGATGGCCGAGCTGTCCGCGCTCGTGACCGACCATATGCCCAAGCTCGACGCCGCGCAGAGGGCATCCCACGATGCGGCCTCTCGCCTGGACGCGGCCTACAAGGCTCTCGACGAGATCGGTGATGTCGCTCGGGCCCGTGCGTTGGCCGATTTCGAGGCTGCCAGCGCCCGCGCCGAAGAAGCCGGCTGGATGCTCCGCTCCGGTCTGACGCTCGCAGCCGTGTTGATCCCTATTGTCGGCCTGTTGCTGGCCTTTTTCCTCGCACGCCGCATCACGCGGCCGATCTTCGACCTGCAAAGCGCCATGGTCGCCATCAACGCCGGCAGCCTCGGCAGTGTGGTCCAGGACCTGAACAGGCCGGACGAAATCGGCCAGATGGCCCGCAGCGTCGAGCAGTTTCGCCTGAACGAGATCCGCCGGTTGGAGCTCCAGGCGGCCGACGAGGCTCGCAATCGACGCGACCGGGTGAGGCACGAGCTGGTCTCCAGCCTGATCGACGAATTCAAAAGCACCACCAATGGCCTGCTCTTGGACGTGGTGGGGGATGTGAGTCAGCTGAGTGTCGCTTCCGGTAAGGTGGTCAGGCTCATGGAGGAGGGGGCTTCCAAAGCCGAGTCCGCCACGGGCGCGTCCCGCCGCGTGTCGGACAGCGTGGAGCAATTATCCGCATCGGCAAGCGAGCTGGCTGATAGCGTCGATGAGGTCGCCCAGAAGATCGTCACGTCGTCCACGACGGTTCATCAAGTTGCCACGCTCAGCCGGTCGGCCAAGGAAGAGGTGGCCGGCCTGGCATACGCCGCCCAGCAGATCGGAGAAGTTATCTCGATGATCCGCAAGGTGGCCGACCAGACGAACCTGCTCGCCCTGAACGCGACGATCGAGGCGGCTCGGGCGGGAGAACACGGGCGCGGGTTCTCGGTCGTCGCCGCGGAGGTCAAGGATTTGGCCAACCAGACTGCCCACGCGACGACCAACATCGCGGACCATGTGGCGGAGATCCAGTCGACCACCGAACGGGCGGTCATGGCCATCAACCGGATCTCCGAAAGCATGGACACCGTCCAAATGACGTCTGGAGCCATCAGCGCCGCCGTCGAGCAGCAGGCCGCATCAACCGGCGCCATCAGCCGGAACACCGCGATGGCTGCCGATGGCACGAAGAACGTGGCCTCCGATGTGCGGCGGGTCCTCGACGGCGTGCTCGGCGCGCGGGAGGCGATCGACGACGTGAACCGGGTCGCGGGCGCCGTCACCGATCGGTCCGAAGCGTTGAAGCGGAAGATCGAGACTTTCCTGGCCGAAGTGGCCGCCGCCTGATGGCGACGGCCTGTTCGCCACGCTTGGGCAAACCTTCACGAGCGGCGAACGGCACGGATTGGCTTCGGTAGCCGGGTGGCGCATACCGCTGCCCGAACCAGCCGTTTTCACTCTCTCCCGCGTCACCCGATCCCGTATTCCTTCGCCTTTTCCGGATCGCGGCCCGCCACCTGGCATGCGAGGTCCCAGATGACCTTGGCCTGCTTCCAGGTGGCGTCGTCCTGCATCTTGCCGTCGATCATCACGGCGCCGGTGCCGTCCGGCATGGCGTCAAGGATGCGCTTGGCGAAGGCGACCTCGCGAGCGTCGGGGGAGAACACCTTCTTGGCGATGTCGATCTGCGTCGGGTGCAGCGACCACGCGCCGACGCAGCCCATCAGGAAGGCGTTGCGGAACTGGGCCTCGCAGGCGGCGAGGTCGGCGAAGTCGCCGAACGGGCCGTAGAAGGGCTTGATGCCGGCGGCAAGGCAGGCGTCCACCATCTTGGCGACCGTGTAGTGCCAGAGGTCCTGCTGGAACCCGGTGCGCGGGGCGTCGCCGTTCGCATCGGCCAGCACCGCGTAGTCCGGATGGCCGCCGCCGACGCGGGTCGTCTTCATGCCGCGCGAGGCCGCGAGGTCGGCCGGGCCGAGGCTCATGCCGTGCATGCGCGGCGAGGCGGTGGCGATCGCCTCCACGTTCTTCACGCCCTCGGCGGTCTCCAGGATGGCGTGGATCAGGATCGGCTTCCTCACCTGATGCCGGGCCTCCAATTGGGCGAGCAGCTGGTCCAGGTAGTGGATGTCCCACGGACCCTCCACCTTCGGCAGCATCACCACGTCCAGCTTGTCGCCGATCTCGCCGACGAGGGTGAACAGGTCGTCGAGCACCCACGGGCTGTTCAGGCAGTTGATGCGGGTCCAGACGCCGGTGTCGCCGAAGTCGGTGGCCTTGACCATCTCGACGAAGCCGGCGCGCGCCGCCTCCTTGGCGTCCGCCGGGATGGCGTCCTCCAGGTTGCCGAGCACCACGTCCACCTGGCGGGCGAGCTCCGGCACCTTGGCGCGCACCTTCTCGATGTGCGGCGGCACGAAGTGGATCATGCGCTCCACCTTGACGGGGATGTCCCTCAGAGGCTCCGGCGCCCCGATGGCGAGCGGCTTCCAGTAGGCGCGCGGCGTCTTTACGGTCATCGGGCTCTCCTCCCTCGCAAGTCTCGGGGCGAAGGGGTAGCGCACGGCCGTCGCGCCGCACAATCGGACCAAGGGCGCACGGCGATCGGTCGCAGGGGCCGGCGGCCGAGCCGGAGCGTCAGCGCAGCGTCAGCCACTTCCGGTGCGCCCACATCCACTGGTCCGGCGCTTCGCGGATGTAGGTCTCGAACCGCCTGTGCATGGCGAGCGCTCCGGCGCGGATGTCCGCGTCCACGTCGTCGGTCACCGGCACGTCGATCACCTCGGCCTCCACCCGAAAGTGCACGCCCGTCGTGCGCAGCACCCGCCCGACCACCAGCGGCACCCCGAGACGGCGGGCGAGCACCGCCGGATAGGTGGCGAGCCGCGCCCGGTGGCCCAGGAAGTCCGCCTCCACGCCGGTATAGTCGTGGAGATCCGCCAGCATGCCGATCGCGACTCCCTGGCGGGCGAGCGAGCGCAGCTTCAGCGCCGACACCCGGTCGCGGGTGAACAGGCCCTGGTCGTAGACCGGCGTCCGCCGGTCGAGGAGGAAGGCTTCGGCGAGGGGATTCTTCAGCGGGTTGTAGACCGCCGCCACCTGGAAGCCGGCGAGGCGGATGCCCCAGCCGGCAAGTTCCCAGTTGCCCTGGTGCAGGGAGGCGAACACCGCGCCGCGCGCGAGGTCGGCCCGGTGCGCCTCCAGGGCGGTGAAGGCGTGCTCGAAGCGATCCGGATCGGCCATGATGTCCGCCAGCCGGAAGCTCTCCGCCGCCACCCGGCCGAGGTTGTCCCACATGCGGTCGAGGAGCGCGCGCCGCTCCGCCGGCGAAAGCTCCGGCATGACGGCCGCCAGATGCCGGTCGGCGCGGGCGTGGCGGGCGTTGAACGGCGCCACCTTGCGCCAGACCCAACCCATCAGCGCCGACCCGCGGTCGACCGGCAGGGCGCCGAGGATCCACGCCACCAGCCGCAGGGCGGCGAGCTCGACCCAGTCCGTGGCCCGGACGGTCTCCCGCGACGTCCGGCGACGCGTCGGATTGCGGCGGACCGCGTCCTGCATGGCCGCGCGGCGGCTGTCGGGGTCGGTGTCTGTGGGCCTGTCGGACACGGCGGACGTTCGGCGATCGCGAGGACGGGGCGGGGTTCGGATTGACCGGCCCTCGATAACCGTCTAGGCGGGGAAAGGCCAGCCCGGCGACGGCATGTCCGTCGCTCCCTCGTCCGGCGCCCGGATCCTCCCCGCATGCTTCAGGTCATCACGCTCGCCTTCCCGTTCTTCGGGGTGATCCTGATCGGGTTCGTGTCCGGCAAGATCGCCCGGATCGAACGGTCGGGCCTCGCCTGGCTCGACTTCTATCTCATCTACGTCGCCCTGCCGGCGCTGTTCTACGACCTCATCTCCCGCACGCCGGTGGAGGAGCTCGCGCGCGGCAGCTTCATTCTGGCGACCACGCTCTCCACCTTTCTGGCCTTCCTGATCGCCTATGGCCTCGGCATGCTGCTCGGCGAGCGCGACGCCCGCGTCGGCACCATCCGGGCGCTGGTCGGCTCCTATGCCAACGTGGGCTACATGGGGCCGGGCCTCACGCTCGCGACCCTCGGCCCGGCGGCGGCTGCGCCGACCGCGCTCATCTTCTGCTTCGACGTCGCCCTCGTGTTCACGCTCGTGCCGGTGATGATGTCGCTGTTCGGCGGCGAGAAGCGGGGCGCGGTCGCGACGGCGCTCCTGGTCGTGCGCCGCGTCCTCCTCCACCCCTTCATCCTGGCGACCCTCGTCGGCGCGGCCGCGGCCCTCGTCGATTTCCAGACGCCGGCGCCCGTGCAGGGCATCGTCACCTTCCTGCGCAATTCCGCGGCGCCGGCGGCCCTGTTCGCCCTCGGCGTCACCGTGGCGCTGCAGCCGGTGGGCCGGGGCGCGCGGGAGATCCCGGCTCTGGTCGCCGTGAAGCTGATCGTCCACCCGATCATCGCCTGGGCGCTCGTCACCACCATCGGGGGCTTCGAGCCCGTGTGGGTCAAGACCGCGGTCCTGATGGCCGCCCTGCCGCCGGCGGCGACCATCTTCGTGGCCGCCCAGCAGTACAACATCTACGTGGCGCGGGCGGCGACGGCGATCCTGATCGGCACGGCCGTTTCCGTGCTCACGGTCACCACCGCGCTCTACCTCGTCACCCACGATCTCATCCCGCTCTGAGACCGCCTCACACGCTCTGGAACAGGCGCGGCCGCAGGCCCTCCCGCATCAGGAGCTTGCGGATCGGCCCGACGTCGCGGGCGAGCTGCAGCATCACGGTGCGGCCGATCTGCACCGGCAGGAAGTCGGTCAGGAGCGAGCGGTTGAGGAGATCCACCCCGAAGGTGCGGGTCGCCACGTCCGCGCGCCGGGCCGACTGGTAGCGCGCCGTCAGGGCCTCGCCGCCGACGTCGTCGCCCCGCAGGCGGGCGCGCCGAACCAGCTCGGCGAGCGCCACCACGTCCCGGATGCCGAGGTTGAGACCCTGCGCGCCGATCGGCGGGAACGCGTGCCCCGCCTCGCCGACGAGCGCGGCCCGGCGGCGCGCCAGCGTGTCGGCCCGCAGCCCCGTCATCGGCCAGGTCTGGCGCGGCCCGGTCGGCGTCAGGGCGCCGAGGATGGACCGCGAGCGCCGCTCCAGCTCGGCCCCGAGCGCCCCGTCGTCAAGGGCCGACAGCCGCTCCGCCTCGGCCGGGCGCTCCACGCAGACGAGGCTCGACCGGCCGCGGCCGAGCGGCACCAGGGTGAACGGGCCGGTCTCCGTGTGGAATTCCGTGGACGTGTCGAAATGCGGTTGGCTGTGCTGGAGGTTGGTGACGAGCGCCGTCTGCGGATAGCGCCAGGTCTTCACGGAGATGCCGGCGGCCTCGCGCACCATCGACTGCCGACCGTCGGCCCCGACCGCGAGCCGCGCCGTCACGACCGTGCCGTCCTCCGCGGTGACCGTGGCGCGGCTCTCCGTCAGCGCCACGTCGGTCGCGGCGGTCTCGATCCGGGCGATCCGGTCGGCCCGGGTCGCCACCGCCGCCCCGAGCCGTTCCGTCAGCACGCCGTTGGCCACGTTGTAGCCGAACGCCTCCAGGCCGAGCTCGGACGCGTGGAAGGCGATCTCCGGAGCCCGCACCAGCCGGCGCGTTCCGTCCACGAGGCGCATGGTCCGGAGCGGTGCGGCGTCCTTCTCGATGCCCGTCCACGCGCCGAGCCTGTCGATCGCCTCCACGGAGCCGGACAGCAGCGCCGTGGTGCGATGGTCGGCGGGCGGGGCAGGGGGCGCCACCAGGGCCACGGTCAGACCCGCGTCGGCGAGCGCCAGGGCACCGATCAGCCCGGCCGGCCCCGCGCCCACGATCACCACGTCCGTTTCCAGCGTCCGCTCGCTCATGACGTCTCCCATCCGGACCGCCCGCGCGGTCCTCGGTTCGTCCGGCCGCCTCGGCGGCCATAGGCACGTTCTGGCGCGGCGACGGCGGTTCGGCAAGTCGCCACGGGCCCGATGGCGCAGGCCGAAGCGGTCACGGAGAGGTTCATGCGGGGCCGGCTGCGGGTTTGCCCGCATTGCCGGCGGGGGCGGTCCATGCGCATCTGCAGTCAAGGGGCGTCGCACCGGCGCGGGTCTTCGCGCGGGCGCCTCCGGACCGTGCCATGGCCGACATCACTCCCGACACCGCGTGCCCGACGGACGTTTCCCGGCCCGTCGCCGACCGTCTCGCCCGCCACTGGCGCGGCCTCACGGTTTCGGCGATCGCGCTGCTCGCGCTTGTCGGCTGGGCCTATCTCGCCGCCGCCGTGGCGTTCGGCGGACGCGTCGCCGACATGGGGTTCGGCATAGCGGCCCTCCAGCCGCTCCTCGACCGGCTGGCCGGCACGGTCCCGGCGCTCGCCCGCGCGGGCGGCGGGCACGGCCCGCTCATGCCCGCCATGGCGGCCTGGGGTGCCGGCGACGTCGCGCTCGTGTTCGTCATGTGGGCCGCCATGGTGTTCGCCATGATGGTGCCGACCGCCGCGCCCACCTTCCGGGCCTATGCCCGCGCGGGCGGCGCCACGGCCGGTTGGGTGATGGCCGGGTACACGGCCGTCTGGCTCGCCGTCGCGGTCGTCGCGACGCTCGCCCAGACGGCCCTCACCACCGCCGGGGCTCTCGCGCCGCACATGGCTCCGGCCGGATTCGCCCTTTCGGTCAGCATCCTGATCGCCGCGGGCCTCTACCAGTTCACCCCGTTGAAGCTCGCCTGCCTCGCCCGCTGCCGCCGCCCCGCCCTTCTCGACGAACGGCCGCTCCCGGCTGCCCGGGCGTTCCGGCTCGGCATCGACGAAGGCGTCGCCTGTCTCGGCTGCTGCTGGGCCTTGATGGCGGTGATGTTCGCCGCCGGCCTGATGAATCTCGTCGCCATGGCGTTTCTCGGGGCGCTCATGGGAACTGAAAAGCTGGCAAAAGGCTTGTGGCTAACGTATGCCATTGGAAGCCTTCTTCTCGTGGCTGGACTGACGCTGGCGGCTGGATCCTTCCTCGGCTAAGGTGGATCGTTCTTTCCTTGAGAGCATATACCGGGTAGGAGGACGCGCGGTTTGGCGATCCAATCCGCCACAACACCAGGGGTCGCCAGTGATCCGCGAGGGGCGGCCGGTCTCGGTGCGACCTGCGCAGACCTCGTCTTCGGAGAGCGGCCGTGGCCAATTTGACCATCGTGTCCAAGCATCAGAACGCCCTCATCGCCCTGGCGGTTCACGCCTTTACGGCCAGTGGCATCGTCCTCGCCATGCTGGCCGCCTTCGCGGCCTACCGACTCCAGTGGAGCGAATTCTTCGCCTGGCTCGGCCTGGCGCTGATCGTCGACGGGGTGGACGGCCCGATCGCCCGCCGGTTCGAGGTGGAGCGGCGCCTGCCGACCTTCTCCGGCGCTGCGCTCGACACGGTGGTCGACTACGTCACCTACGTCTTCCTGCCCGCGTTCGCGATCGCCTTCGGCGGCTTCGTCGCCAGCACCTGGGTGGCGATCACCATCGCGGGCATCATCGTCTTCACGTCGGCCATGTACTATGCTGACACCCGCATGAAGATGAAGAACAACGCCTTCCGGGGCTTCCCCGTGGTGTGGAACGGTGTCGCCTTCGTGTTCTTCGTGTTCCGGCCGGAAGACACCGTGGTGATCGGGATCACCCTCGCCCTCGCGGTGCTCACCTTCATGCCGGTCGCGTTCATCCATCCGGTGCGGGTGGAGAAGTGGCGTCCGCTGACGCTGGCCGTGTCCTTCGTGTGGTTCATCTGCGCGGCCATCGCGCTCGCCATGTCGCTCGCGCCGCCGGACCTCGTCAAGGTCGGCCTTCTTGCCTCCACGCTCTATCTCGGCACGGTGGCGGCCGTTCAGCAGGTCCTCGCCCGCTTCAAGCCGGACTGACCGTTTCCCGATCGGGCGACGTGCCACGGGCGGCCTTCGGGTCGCCCGTTGTCGTTCGGGCTCCGTGCGTGACGACCCGAACCCGGCAAAGCCCGCCGCCGAGACCTCTCCTCCACCGGCCCGGACGCATCCGCTGCTCCCGAACCCGACTGCCCGAACGGAAACGGCCGGCGCTCCCTCAAGGAACGCCGGCCGGTCGTCGCTGGTCGGCCGTGGGGCCGACCGTCGCTGATTACATGCAGTCGCCGGTCGGCGTGGCGCGCACCTGGCCCGACGGGCAGGGCTTCAGTTCGCCCGACTCCTCGCTCGGGTTCGGCGACACGGTCGCGCTCGGATCGGCGGTGCCGGACGCCGCGCCGGTGCCGGTGCCGCTGCCGGTGCCGGATTCATTGGTGCCCGGGGTCGTGGTGTCGCCCGTCACGCCCGCGCCCGGATTGGTGGTGCCGGTACCCGGATCGGTGGAGCCGCCCGTGCCGCCCGAGCTGCCCTGGCCGGACGAGTCGCCCGATGAGGAGCCGCCGTCGCTGCCGCCGCTGCCGCCGTCGGACTGAGCAAAGACGGGATTCGCGAAGCCGATCGCGATCGACGCGAGGAGCGCCGAAATCTTGAGCGTCTGGGAAGTCATCAGTGTTCACTCCGTAAGACAAGTTGGCCGCATCCACGTATTGCGTCCGTCTTGCGGGTCGCAAAGCCAGATCAGTCGCGGCTTGAGTGAAAACCGGTGAGGTCTGTTATTGTTCCAGCGAGGCCACAACCGCCCTTGGTCTCAGTCCTGCGGTTAACAGAACGTCGCCGACTCGTGCGTTGCAGCATTATGGCCAAGCACAAGCCGAAGCCTGGTCGAGCGGCGTTGACGCTCCGCCGTCAGGCGGTTTCTCGTCCGAGCAGCCGCTGCACCCGTCGGCCGAGTCGGCCGCCGCGCGCGCTCTTCGACGGCGCGGTCGCGCGCATCTGGGCCACGTCCACCACCTCGTCGAACCGCAGGCGCGCGCGCGTGACCACGCCGTCCGCCACGTCGCGCGCGGTGATCGACGTGTAGCTGCCGAGGTCGATCCGGCTGCCCGGGCGGGCCTTGTCGCCGAACCGCGCCGTGAAGGCGTCGGCGACGGTCATGCCCGTGTAGGCTCCCGGCAGGTCGAGGTCGTAGAAGGCCGCGATGTCGTCGAGAAGCGCGTCCGCCGCGATCGGAAACTCGCCGAACACCAGACGCTTGGCCGCGTTGGCGGCGTCCGGAGGAAGCGGCGCGAACACCCGGTCGAGCCGGTGGACCCGCTCGGTCGGCACCAGGAAGTAGGCGTAGTCGCCCACCTTCAGGCCGCCGGTCATCTCGGCGGCGTTCTTCACGTCGCCCTCGCGGACCACCAGCACCGGCTTCAGCCAGGTCGGAAGCGCGCTCGGCCGGAGCGCCACGAAGCTGTCGTTGGCGATCGGGTAGCCGACCAGCTCCTTCGCGCTCTGTCCAGGCAGGTCGATCTCCACCCGGCTTGCGGCCGGAGCCGGACGCTTCAGCGCCATGCCGAGCAGGCGCGCCGCCGGCGCGATCGTCCAGCCCTGGACGATGAGCGAAACCATGACCACGAAGAAGGCGAGGTTGAAGTAGATCGCGGCGCCATCGACGCCCGCGAGCGTCGGGATGGCGGCGAGGAAGATCGAGACGGCGCCGCGCAGGCCGACCCAGGAGACGAACAGCATCTCCTTGCCGGTGAAGCCGAACAGCCGCAGGCAGAGGTAGACCGCCACCGGACGGCCGACCAGGATCAGGAAGACCGCCAGGATGAGACCCGGCACCATGTAGTCGATCAGCGTCGACGGCGTCACCAGGAGGCCGAGGACCAGGAACATAACGATCTGGCAGAGCCAGGTGGCCGTGTCGTGGAAGTTGACGATCGACGGGAAGGCCCGCACCTGCCGGTTCCCCACCACGAGCCCCGCCACGTAGACCGCCAGGAAGCCGGACCCGTCGAGAAGCGCCGTGAACCCGAACAGCGAGATCGCCATCGCGATCACGAAGAGCGGGTGGAGCCCGCTGAGAAGGTTGAGCCGGTTGAGCATGAAGACCGTGAGGAGGCCGGTCGCGAGCCCGAGGCCGCCGCCCAGCACCGCCTGCCTCAGCAGGCTCTCCGCCACCTCCCATCCCGGCGTCGCGCCCGCCGCGAGCGCGAGCTCGGTCAGCACGAGCGTGAGGAACACCGCGACTGGGTCGTTGGAGCCCGACTCGATCTCCAGCATCGCGCCGATGCGCGGCTTCAGCTGCAGCCCGCCGATCTTCAGCAGGAAGAACACCGCCGCCGCGTCGGTGGACGCCACGATCGCCCCGAGGAGAAGGCCCTGGATCCAGGTCATCTGGAACAGGTAGGTGGCGAACACGCCGACGATGCTGGCCGTGATCGCGACGCCGATCGTGGCGAGGACGACGGACGGCGCCAGCGCGTCGCGCACCGTGGAGAGCCGCGTCCTGAGGCCGCCGTCGAACAGGATGATGGCGAGCGCGCACGAGCCGATCAGGTAGGTGGCCTGATAGTTGTCGAACTCGATCCCGCCCGGGCCGTCCTCCCCGGCCAGCATGCCGATGACGAGGAAGACGAGGAGGAGGGGCGTTCCGAACCGCGAGGCGAGCAGGCTCGACAGAATGCCGGCAAGCACCAGCAACGCTCCGAGGGCCAGGAACAGGTTCGCGCTCGCGATTTCGGCCATGCGTCCGGTATCCTCCTCCGGGTCTGGTCGGCGTTTCGGCGCGGAACGGGCACGGCCGGTCCGGCGGCAACCCGCCGAGGCTCGTCCCGCCATCGCGCCATGGACTGGGATTGAAACGGACCGGCGGGAGAAATCCCGCTGCGGACCATCACCTCTGCCTGTGATTCTGGACCGAAGCATGACGGCGCGGAATGGATTCGTCCCGCGGCAATCCGCTTCAACGTCGATTTTGTCCGCCGGCGGGGCTTACCCTCGCCAGATTTCGCGTTACACGTCGTGCCGTGACGGCCGGGGCTCCGGCCGACCCGATCGAGGCAAGTGGGGCGCTTCATGCAGGACGTGGTCGAGGATCAGAAGTCCGCGCCGGCGGCGGACACGGCACGCGCGGGCGAACCGGCGCCGGCCGCGCCTGCGCAGCCGGAGGCGGCTCCCGCCGCCGCGGCGAAGTCGGCCGCCGCCTCGCCCGTCCGGCGCGCCGCGTCGGCGCTCGTCGTGCTCGTCCACGTGCTGGTGCTGCTCGTCGTCTCGGTCGGCCTGTTCGCCCCCGGCATCGACACGCTGCCGGTCACCGACCGCGACGAGGCGCGCTTCATCCAGGCCAGCCGGCAGATGCTGGAGAGCGGAAACTGGCTGGACATCCGCTTCCAGGACGACGCCCGCTACAAGAAGCCCATCGGCATCTACTGGCTGCAGGCGCTGTCCGCCGAGGCGACGGGGCAGGGCGCCGACGCGCCGATCTGGGCCTTCCGCCTGCCGTCCATCGTCGGCGTCACGCTCGCGGTCCTGTTCGCCTACGGGGCGGGCGTGGCGCTCTTCGGCGCGACCGCCGGCTTCTTCGGCGCGCTCCTCGTCGCCGCCACCGTGCTCGCCGGCGTGGAGGCGCGCCTCGCCAAGACCGACGGCATGCTGCTCGCCACCATCGTGGCGGCCCAGTGGGCGCTGGCGTCGCTCTGGATGGATCCTGCCCGCCGCGCCCGATTCGGCCGCAACGCCCTGTTCTGGACCGCGCTCGGCGCCGGCATCCTCATCAAGGGGCCGGTCCCGCTGTTCGTGATCGGGTTGACGCTCTTCACGCTGGTCGCCTTCGACCGCTGGTCGTTGTCCGTGGTGCGCGGGCTGAAGCCGCTCTTCGGCCTCCTCTGGCTGGCGCTCCTGGTGCTGCCGTGGTTCGCCACGATCGCCTACATCTCCGGCGGCCAGTTCTTCGCCGACGCCCTCGGCGACGACTTCGCCGCCAAGATCGCCGCCGCGCAGGAGAGCCACGGCGCGCCGCCCGGCACCTATCTGCTCGCCTCCTTCGGCACCTTCTGGCCCGCGTCGGGCTTCATTCCGCTCGGCATCGCCTGGGCGATCGCCACGAGGCGCGAACCGGCGACCCGCTTCCTGATCGCCTGGGCGCTACCGGCCTGGGCGGTGCTGGAACTGGTGCCCACCAAGCTGCCCCACTACGTGCTGCCGATGCTGCCGGCCCTGGCGCTGATGGTGGGCGGAGCGCTCGTCGCCGACGCGCTCGGCGCCGGCAGCCGCTGGCGCCGCGCGTCCCTCGCGTGGATCGCCCTTGGCGGCATCGTGCTGGCGGTCGGCCTCAACGGCGCGTTCCTCTGGCTGGAGGGCCGGGCGGATCCGATCGGCCTCGCCGGCGCCGTCGTGGCGGGAGCTGCGGCCATCCTAGCGTGGCAGCTCGCGCGCCGTGGCTTCCTCCGGCTCGGCGTGATGGCCGCGGTGCTCGCGTCGGGCTGCGTCGTGGCGCTCGCGTGGGTGCATCTGCTGCCTGCGGCAAAGAACCTCTGGCTGTCGGATCGTATTGCAGAAACTGTCATAAAACTGCCAGAGTGCGCAAACAAGATCTCGTCCGGCTACAGGGAGCCCAGTCTCGTCGTCCGTCTCGGAACGGAAACGCGGCTCGTCCCTGTCGAGCAGGCGGCGGCGGCCTTCACGGAAGGGTCGTGCGCCATCGCGGCCATCGACAGCACCCAGGACGACGCCTTCCGGTCCGGTCTCGCGGCACGGGGCGTGACGGCGGTGCCGGCGGCCGAGGTGACGGGGCGCAACATCGACGGGATGGAACTCCGGACGATCCGGATCTACACCCGAAGCGAAGAGGCGGCGGGTGACGGATCTTCCACTGGAGTCGCTGCCGACCAGCCCGCGCCCGGCGTCGGACCCGCTCCGGACGCCGCCCCCGCGCCCTGACGGGCCGCTCGACGCCGACCTTGTCACCCGTCACGCCTTGGAGGCCGCCCGCCGGGCGGCCGATGCCCGCACGACGGCGGCGCGGGAAGCCCTTTCCAGCGCCGGCCGCGACGCGGCGCTCGCGCTCATCCTCGGCGCGGGATCGACGCGGTTCGCCCTGGCGGCGGTGATCGCCCTCCTTCAGGCCTTCCGACTCCTCGCCGGCGCGGCTCTCGGTCTCGCCCGCGCTACTCTAGCCGGACCGTTCGGTCGCGCGTCCGGCCTGCTCGCGCGCCTGTCCGCCGCACTCGACCGCCGGCGGGTGAGGGCAGGGCGCGCGGAGAGGTTCGCGGCCGACCCGCAGACCCGGCTTCTCCTCGTGATCCTTGCCGTCGGCGCCGGGCTGACCGTGGCCGGCTTCGCCCTCAACGACGAGGCGCGGGCCTTCGTGGAGGGGCTGCCGCCGGAGGTCCGCTCCGACATGCGCGCCGTCACGCGGTGGGGCAAGTCGGACTGGATCCTCGTCCCGCTCCTCGTCGGGCTCCTCGCCGCCGAGGTCGCCCTTCGTCGACGGCTTCTCGCGCCCCGCTGCGCGGCGTTCGCGCGCCACGTCCAGCGGATCGCGCTCTACGGCTTCGCGGTCATCGCGATCAGCGGCGTGGCGGCCATCGTGCTGAAGTTCGGGCTCGGCCACCCGCGCCCGCACCTCCAGCCGGCGGTGGAGGGGCTCGCCGCTCTCACCGGCCCGACCCTCGACCCGGACCGGGCGAGCTTCCCGTCCGGCCACGCGACCACCATGGCGGCGTTGGCCGTCGGCCTCGCCTTCCTTTGGCCGCGGCTGGCGCTCCTCGTCGCCCCGTTCGCCCTGACCGTGGCCCTGTCGCGGTCCGTCGTCGGCGCGCACTTCCTTTCCGATATCGCAGCCGGGCTCCTTCTCGGCGCGGCGTCGGCGCTCGTCATCGCCGGCTGGTTCGCCGACCGACGGCTCGCGCTGCGGCGCGGCGGCAAGGGTCTTCCGGCCCGCCGGCGGTTCCCGACCCGGTGGGTTCGCCGCGAAATCGGCGCCCACCTCGGCTTTTTCCTTGCATCCTTCCGGCGGACGGACGATACCGGCGCCCGATGAGCGGCGCCTCAGTCTCAGCGGCGCGCACACCGGAACCGTCGATGTCGTCAACGCTCTCTTCCGCCGCCGCGTCCGGCGATCTCGTCTCGGTGGTGATCCCGGCCAAGGACGAGGCGGACAATCTGGCCATTCTCATCGAGGAAATCCTCACCGCGCTCGCCGCCCGCCCGCTGGAGGTGGTGGTGGTGGACGACGGCTCGACCGACAGCACCGGCGCGCTCCTCGCGCGCCTGCGCCAGGAGGGCAAGCCGGTGCGGCACATCCGCCACGAGGTACCCTGCGGGCAGAGTTCGGCCGTCCGCTCCGGCGTACTGGCGGCGCGCGGTCAGGTGGTCGTCACCATCGATGGCGACGGCCAGAACGATCCGGCCTACATTCCGGCACTCCTGGCCGCGCTCCAGGCGGCCGGGCCGTCCGTGGCGCTCGCGGCCGGCCAGCGGCTGAAGCGGACCGACGGCGTCTACAAGAAATACGCCTCCCGCTTCGCCAACGCGCTCCGCGGCGCCATCCTGGCCGACGGCACCCGCGACAGCGGCTGCGGCCTGAAGGCCGTCCGGCGGCCCGTTTTCCTGCTCCTGCCCTTCTTCGACGGCTGGCACCGCTTCCTGCCGGCGCTCGTTATCCGCGAGGGCTACGGCGTCGTGCACGTGGACGTGGTCGATCGGCCGCGCCGGTTCGGCCGCTCCAACTACGGCATCTTCGATCGCGGCCTGCGTGGCGCGCTGGATCTTTTCGGGGTGTGGTGGCTGCGCAAGCGACGCCGCAAGATCCCCATCGTTTCGGAAATCGGTCACCCCCATGCCTGACGTGTTCGCCCATGTGGCCGACTGGCTGCACGACGTGTTCGTCGCCCAGTGGGATTTCTGGATCCTGTTCGGCTTCGTCGGTCAGGCCTTCTTCACCATGCGCTTCGTGGTGCAGTGGATGGCGAGCGAGAAGGCGCGCCGGTCCGTGGTGCCGGTGGCCTTCTGGTTCTTCTCCCTCGGCGGCGGCACGGCCCTCCTGATCTACGCCATCCAGCGGCAGGATCCCGTCTTCATCGCCGGCCAGGGCCTCGGGCTCATCATCTACCTGCGCAATCTCCGCCTGATCTACAAGGAGAAGAAGGCCTCCGTCCTGCCGGACGGAGACCGGTCGCAAGGCTGACCCGGCTTTCGCCCGCGCCTCAGCGGAGCGCGGCGTTGAACCGGTCGAACCCGGCTTCCAGGTCGGCGATCAGGTCCGCCGGATCCTCCAGGCCGATGTGCAGCCGGATCAGGTGGCCGGGCTCGTCCCAGGTGGTGGCCGTGCGGATCTTGCGCGGATCGCTCACGATGGCGAGGCTCTCGAAGCCGCCCCACGAATAGCCGAGCCCGAACAGGCCGAGACCGTCCAGCATGGCCTTCACGGCGTCGAGCGGCGCTTCCCGTGTCACGAAGCTGAAGAGTCCGGTCGCGCCCTTAAAGTCGCGGGCGAAGAGGTCGTGGCCGGGGAAATCCGGCAGCGCGGGGTGCAGCACCTTCGCCACCTCCGGCCGCCCCTGAAGCCAGCGCGCCACCGTCAGCCCGCTTTCGTGGTGCCGCGCGAGCCGCACGCCCAGGGTGCGCAGGCCGCGCAGGCCCAGGTTGGCGTCGTCCGGTCCGACGCAGAGTCCGAGGTTGGTGTACACCCGCTTCAGCGCGGCCGCCGCGCGCGGGCCCGCCGCCACGGTGCCGAGCAGCGCGTCCGAGTGCCCGACCACGTACTTCGTCCCGGCCATCAGCGACAGGTCGGCCCCGTGGGCGAGCGGCTTGTAGTAGAGCGGCGTCGCCCAGGTGTTGTCGGTCACCACCATCAGGTCGCGCCGGCGGGCGACCGCCGCGATCGCGTCGAGATCCTGCATCTCGAACGTCAGCGAGCCCGGCGTTTCGGTGTAGATCGCCTTGGTGTTCGGCTGGATCAGCGCCTCCACACCGGCGCCGATCGTCGGGTCGTAGTAGGTGGTCTCGATCCCGAAGGATTTCGCCAGCGTGTTGCAGAACTGGCGGGCCGGCGCATAGGCGCTGTCCGTCACGAGGATGTGCCCGCCCGCGCCCACCACCGCCAGGATGGCGGTCGTCACGGCCGAAAGGCCCGAAGGGCAGAGCACCACCGTCTCGGCGCCCTCCAGCGCGGCCAGGAGTTCCTTCAGCCCGTCCATGGTCGGGCTGCCGTGCCGGCCGTAGGTGTAGCGCTGCTGGCCCGACAGGAGCGTCGCCGTGTCCGGAAAGGTCACCGTCGAGCCATGGTAGACCGGCGGGTTCACGAAGCCATGGTGCTCCCGCGGGTGCCGGCCGCCATGGGCGAGCAGGGTTTCCTGGGTCATCGGGCGGGTATCGGTGGTCGGGTCTTCGGGCGTGTGGGCCATGAGCGACGGCTGCCTCGCGGGGCTCGGAAAGGAGGGAATGCTTTTCCGGGTTATCCGATTTCGCCCAGCCGGGAAAGCGATCAGCGTCCGGCGCCTGCGTCCGCCCCGTCCAGGAAGCTCCGGATCACCCCGATGGTCGCCGCGTCGGTCAGAAGCGGCGCGTGTCCCTGGTCCGGAACCCGGTGCACGGTGACGCGGGGCAGGCGCGCGGCCATCTCCGCCACGGTCGCCTCGGAGAGGAGGTCGGAGCGTTCGCCCCGGATCACCAGCACCGGCCGGTCCTTCAGCGCCTCGTAGAGCGGCCAGAACGGCGGCAGGCCGACCGCCGGATCGAAGCTCGCGAAGGCCTGGAGGAGCTTGGGGTCGTAGTCCAGCACTGGCCGGCCCGCCTCGTCCTCCCGGTACATGGCCCGCGCCACCGCCAGCCAGTCGTCGTCGCCGAGCGCCGTGAAGGTCCGCCCCATGGTGGCCTTCAGGTCGGCGACCGCCGCGTCCCAGCTGTCGATCACGTGGCCGAGCGTCAGCGTCATCCGGTCGGCGATGGCCCGCAGCCCTGAGAGTTCGATCACCGGCCCGATGTCGTTGAGCACCACCGGCCCGAGCCGCGCGGGCGCCGTCGCGGCGAGGATCATGCCCACGATGCCGCCGCGCGACGTGCCGACGAGGGCCGTGGTCCCGATCCCCAGGTGGTCGAGCCCGGCGATCACGTCCGCCGCCTCAACGTCGGGCCGGTAGGTGGCCGGATCCGCGAAGGCGGACCGGCCGCGACCCCGGAAGTCCATGGTCACCACCGTCCGCGGCCACGTCCCGGACGCGAGCGCGTCGGCCAGCACGTCGAAGTCCCGGCCGTTGCGGGTCAGGCCCGGCAGACAGAGCACCGGCAGGCCGGTCGCCCCCGCCGGCTCGCGGACGGTGCCGCCGAGCCGGGTCCCGTCCGCCGCCATGAAGTCGAACGGCCGGGCGATCATGTCAGGTGCCGCTGCCGCGACGGAGGTCGTCGATGATCCTCAGCCGGCCGCCGTCCAGCCGCTCCCGGTAGACCTGCAGGTTCTCGGTCACCCGCTGCACGTAGTTGCGGGTCTCGCCGTAGGGGATCATCTCGATCCAGTCCACCGGGTCGATACGGCCGTCGCGCGGGTCGCCGAAGCGCTGGATCCACTCGTTCACCCGGCGCGAGCCCGCGTTGTAGGCCGCGAAGGTGAGGATGTACGACCCGCCGTAGGCGTCCACGAGCTCGCGCAGGTGCGCCGCCCCGAGGGTGGCGTTGTAGCCCGGGTCTGTCGTCAGCTTGCCCTTGGAATAGGAGACGCCGAGCGCCCGCGCGGTCGCCTGGGCGGTGCCCGGCATCAGCTGCAGCAGGCCGAGCGCGCCGGCGCTGCTCACGGCGGCCGGGTCGAAGGCGCTCTCCTGGCGGGCTATGGCGTAGACCATGGCGGTCTCCACCGCCTTCTGGTTCCGCGCCGATTCCGGAATGGCGTTCAGCGGATAGGCGAGGCGTTCCACGCCCATGCCGCGCTCCACCGCCACCTTGCCCACCTGCAGGGCCCCGCGGTGGTCGCCGCGAGCCTCCAGGTAGGAGGTCAGCAGCGCCAGCTGGCCGGCGGTCGGCAGCTGGCGCGCCAGCTCGGGATAGAGGAAGGCCGCGTCGCCCTCGAAGCCGGCCTCGATCAGCCGCGCCATGACGCGGACGAGGTCGTTGCGCCCGAAGGCGGTCCGGTCGGCGTCGCTGGGCTTGGGGATCTGCGGCAGGCCGAGTTTCTCGGCGCCGAGCTTCACCCTGGCGAGCTGGCCGTAAAAGGCCACCGGGTCGCCGGCCGCCTTGGTGTACCAGCCGCGCGCCTCGTCGATGCGCCCGGCCGCCTCGGCGCTGCGGCCGAGCCAGTAGTGGGCGCGCGACCGGGTGATCGGCTTCTGGCCGACGCCCGCGAGCGCCTGGAAGTGCTTGGCCGCCGTGGCGTGGTCGTTCAGGAACCGCAGGGCGTACCAGCCGGCGTGGAAATGCGCCTCCGCCAGCGTCTCGGCGTTGCCGCCCCGATGGGCCGCCGCCACCTTGTAGGCGAGCTTGGCGTTGCCCTTCTCGGCGAGATCGCGCGAGACGATGCGCCGCTCGATCCACCAGTGGTCCGGGTCGATCAGCACCGCCGGGTCGGAGCCGGCGGCCAGCAGGGCTTCGGCCGCCGCTTCCGGACGGTCGGCCCGGCGGCGGAATTCCGCCAGGGTGAACAGGTAGGACGGCTGCTTGCGCAGGTCCGCCGGCACCGAATCGAGCTTGCGCGCCGCGTCCTTCTGATCGCGCAGCACCGCCGCGCGGGCGTCCGCGAGCGCCACGTAGCCGGCGCCGAGGCGCTTGCCGATGTTCGACGCCTGCACCACCCGGTCGTTGTACATCAGGTAGTCGAAACGGCCCTTGATCTGGCTCTTGGACAGCGCGGACCCGAACTCCTTCAGGATGGCCGCGTCCTCCTCCGGCGACAGGGTCTCGGTGGTCCACAGCGTGTGGATGGCCGCGGCCGCCCGCTTGGTGTCGCCGAGCGCCAGGTGCGCGCGGGCGAGCGCCCGGATGCCTTGCTCGGTGATCGGCTCGGAGGCCCCGAACGCCGCCACCACGTCGCGCGGCGGCATCTTCTGGCGCGCCAGCGCCACCTCGGCCCGGCGGCGCATCATCGCGACCGACGGCCAGTGCGGATTGCGGGCCGCGAACTCGGTGATCATGCTGGGCGTCAGGCCGGACACGTCGCGCCGGATCGCCATCCAGGTCACGATGTCCCGGTCGAGCGGCGACAGCCCGGCGGCGATCCGCTTGGCCTCCTGGTACTTGTTCAAGCCGACCGCCTTCAGCGCCTGCCTCAGACCGTCCGCCGCCACCTCGATCACCGGCGCGGCGAGATCGGCCGCCGTGCCGACCGCCGGAGCCGCCAGTACGGGCGGCGTCAGCGGCGCGACCGGCGGGGCGGCGATGGCGGCCGTCTCGGCGACGGTCGACGCCGCCATCGTGCCGGCCATGAAGAGCGCGGCGAAGCGGGTGAGGCGCGGGGGGAGGGCCATGCGTCAGACTCCGGACCTTCGGCGGCGACGGGCCTGGTCCTCCGCCCGCCGCCAGAACTTGACGATACCTTAATATGATCCGCCTTGGTTTATGAACCCTTGACGGGTGGCGCCATCTGGCCCGGGCCGGCCGTAAAAATGCCGCCGGCCCGCCCCGATCCCGGCGGACCGGGGGCTGCGACCGCGACGCGCGCGAACGGCCACCTTGGCTGTTGTTCTTGCCCCGCCCGCACACTATTGTCCGCCGACCACGACGCCGGAGTGGCATCCGTCCGGCGGGAGATGAAAAAGAAAGCCGTCATGTTCAAGGGGTCGATCACCGCGCTCGTCACGCCGTTCCGCGACGAAGCCGTCGACTGGGCCGCCTTCGAGGCGTTCGTCGATTGGCAGATCACGGAGGGCAGCCATGGCCTGGTGCCGGTTGGCACCACGGGCGAAAGCCCGACTCTCAGCCACGACGAGCACAAAAAGGTGGTCGAGACCGCCATCCGCGTGGCGAACGGCCGGGTGCCGGTGATCGCCGGCGCCGGCTCCAACAACACCCTGGAGGCGATCGACCTCGCCCGCCACGCCGAGAAGGCGGGGGCGAACGGCCTGCTCGTGGTCACGCCCTACTACAACAAGCCGAACCAGGAAGGCCTCTACCGGCACTTCAAGGCGATCAACGACGCCGTCGGCATCCCGATCATCATCTACAACATCCCCCCGCGGTCGGTGATCGACATGTCGGTGGAGACGATGGCGCGGCTGTTCGAGCTGAAGAACATCGTCGGCGTGAAGGACGCCACCGCCAAGCTGGAGCGCGTCAGCGCCCAGCGCCACGCCATGGGGCCGGACTTCCTCCAGCTCTCCGGCGAGGACGGCACCGCGCTCGCCTTCATGGCCCACGGCGGCCACGGTTGCATCTCGGTCACGGCCAACGTGGCGCCGCGCCTCTGCGCGGCCTTCCAGGAAGCCTGCCTGAAGGGCGACTACGCCGCCGCCCTGAAGATCCAGGACCGGCTGTTTCCGCTGCACCAGGCGCTCTTCATCGAGCCCAACCCGCAGGGCGCCAAGTACGCGCTCTCGCTCATGGGCAAGATGGGGAACGAGCTTCGCCTGCCGCTCGTTTCCGTGACCTCGTCCACGGAGGCGGCGCTCAAGTCCGCTCTGGAGCACGCCGGCCTCCTCCATTGAGGCCGGCAGACCGCAGATGAATGCCAAGAAGGCCACCGAGCCGCCGAAGAAGATCGTCGCCGACAACCGCCAGGCGCGCTACAATTTCGCCATCGGCGACAAGATCGAGGCCGGCATCATGCTGACCGGCACCGAGGTGAAGTCGCTCCGCCAGGGGCGGACGAACCTCGGCGATGCCTATGCGGGCGCGCGGGGCGACGAGATCTATCTCTACAACGCCTACATCCCCGAATACCTGCAGGCGAATCGCTTCAACCACGAGACTCGCCGGCCGCGCAAACTCCTCCTGCACCGCCGCCAGATCTCCCGTCTCCTCGCCGCCGTCCAACGCGAGGGCATGACCATCGTGCCGCTCCGTCTCTACTTCAACGATCGCGGCCGGGCCAAGCTGGAGATCGCGCTCGCCCAGGGCAAGAAGACCCACGACAAGCGCCAGGCCAGCAAGGAACGCGACTGGAACCGGGAGAAGGCGCGGCTGATGAAGAGCCGGGACTGAGGGGGGATTTCAACCTCGTTGTCGGCCGGCTCCGCCGGACAAGCTACGCGTTTCGAGGAGAATGCGTGAGTCGTCCGCCTTCGCGGACTGTGACAAAGTGGAGGATGGGAGACGTGGTCGATGTCCTCCGTCCCTTCATCCCAAGCGTCACCCCGGCGGAAGCCGGGGCCCAACCGCCGGCACCGTCAATTGCGCCGGTGCGGGTTGCGGCGCATTCGGTTGGATCCCGGCTTTCGGCGGGATGACGGCATCACGGGAGAATGGGGACGTCCGCGACGAGTGGCCCCTCATCCAGCCCCTTGTTCATCGTCCCGCTTCTCGCCTATGCGATGGATGGAGCAGAACGGCTGTTCGCGCGTTTGCCCAGGCAGGCGCCACCGACCAGGAGAGAAACCCCGTGAGCATTGGCCTGATCGCACTCCTGGACGACGTGGCGGGGCTCGCCAAGGTCGCCGCCGCCTCTCTGGACGACGTCGCCGCCCATGCCGCCAAGGCGGGCACCAAGGCCGCCGGCGTCGTGATCGACGACGCGGCGGTGACGCCCCGCTACGTGGTCGGCTTCGCGGCGGAGCGGGAGATCCCGATCGTCGGCAGGATCGCGGCCGGTTCGCTGAAGAACAAGCTCATTTTCCTGCTGCCGGCGGCGCTCATCCTCAGCTACTTCGCCCCGTGGGCGATCACGCCGCTGCTCATGCTCGGCGGGGCCTATCTCTGCTATGAGGGCACCGAGAAGGTCTACGAGGCCTTCTTCCCCCACGCCGCCCACGAGCACGAGGCGCACATCGGCTCGGCACCGCAGGACCCGCAGGCGTTCGAGAACGCCAAGGTGGCCGGCGCCATCAAGACCGACTTCATCCTCTCCGCCGAGATCATGGCCATCACCCTCGCGGCCATCCCGGCCGAGGACAGCCTCGTCATGAAGGCCGTGGTGCTCGCCGCGGTGGCGCTCGGCATCACGGTCGCGGTCTACGGCGCCGTGGCGCTGATCGTGAAGGCCGACGACGCGGGCGTCGCCCTCGCCAAGAGCTCCACCGGCGTCGGCCGCGGCCTCGGCCGCGCCCTGGTGATCGGCATGCCGGTCTTCCTCAAGATCCTCGCGATCGTCGGTACCGCCGCCATGATCTGGGTCGGCGGCGGCATCATCGTCCACGGCCTGGAGGAATACGGCTTCGACACCATCGGCCACGGCATCCACGACGCCGCCGTCGCGGTCGCCGACATGGTTCACGTGGCCCACGGCTTCGTCGAATGGCTCGTCTCCGCCGCCCTCTCCGGCATCGTCGGCCTCCTGATCGGCGCGATCATCATCCCCCTGACGGAACACGTCATCGCCCCGCTCTGGCACGCCGTGCGCGGCACGAAGGCATCGGCCGGCGCGCACTGAGGGGCGGTGTAGGGCAGGGAAGGGGGCGGGTGCCGCGCATCCGCCCACCACCACACGAAGCGCCGCGCCGAACCGGCGCCCCGGCCGCCCCCGCCCATTCCTCCCACAAAATCTCTCCCACCCGTGTCGGATCCGGGCATACTCCGTCGTCCTCGGCTCATGCGAAGGACGCGCCCCATGCTCTACGCCATTCTCTGCTACGACAACGAGGACGTGGTCTGCTCCTGGACCAAGGACGAGGACGCCGCCGTGATGGCGAAGCTCGCGGTGGTGCAGGATAAGCTGCGCAAGGAGGGCCGCCTCGGCCCGGTCGCGCGGCTCCTGCCCACCACGGCTGCCACGACGGTGCGCAAAGGCGCCGAACCGCTCATCCTGGACGGCCCGTTCGCGGAGACCAAGGAACAGCTCCTCGGCTTCTACATCGTGGAATGCGAAACCCTCGACGACGCCGTCACCGTCGCCAAGGACCTCGCCAAGGCATCGAGCTCCAACGGCTCCTACGAACTCCGCCCGATCGGCTTCTACGCCGCGCCGGAGGGGAGGGCGCCATGACGGACCTCGCCTGGATCGACGGCGCGCTCGCCGCCGCCCGGCCGCAGGCGGTCGCCGCGCTCCTGCGCTACTTCCGCGACCTCGACACTGCCGAGGAGGCCTTCCAGGACGCCTGCCTTCGGGCGCTCAAGGCCTGGCCGGTGAACGGCCCGCCGCGCGACCCGACCGCGTGGCTCATCATGGTCGGCCGCAACGCCGCCCTGGACCAGGTGCGTCGCCGCGCGCGCCAGGACCCGCTGCCGCCGGAGGAGGCGCTGTCCGACCTCGACGACGCGGAGACCTCGCTCGCCGACCGGCTGGACGGCAGCCACTATCGCGACGACGTCCTGCGCCTTCTCTTCATCTGCTGTCATCCGGACCTGCCTCCGACGCAGCAGATCGCGCTCGCGCTCCGCATCGTCTCCGGCATCCCCGTCCGGCGGATCGCGTCCGCCTTCCTGGTGGGGGAGGCGGCCATGGAGCAGCGCATCACCCGCGCCAAGGCGCGCATCGCCAGGGCCGACGTGCCGTTCGAGGCGCCCGGGCCGGCGGAGCGGGCCGAACGGCTCGCGGCCGTCGCCGCCATGATCTACCTCGTCTTCAACGAGGGCTACTCGGCCACGGGCGAGGCCGTCGACGAGCGCGCGGGCCTCGCCGACGAGGCGATCCGGCTCGCCCGCCTGCTGCTGCGCCTGTTCCCGGCGGAGCCGGAAGTGATGGGCCTTGCCGCTCTCCTTCTCCTCCAGCACGCCCGCACGCCGGCCCGCTTCGACGCCGACGGCGCCATCATCCTGCTGGAGGATCAGGACCGGACTCGTTGGGACGGCAAGCTGATCGCCGAGGGGCTCGCGCTTCTCGACAAGGCGCTCCGGCACGCCCGGCCGGGCCCCTATCAGGTCCAGGCGGCGATCGCGGCGCTCCAGGCCCGGGCCGATCGGCCGGAGGACACCGACTGGCGGCAGATCGACCTTCTCTACGCCACCCTGGAGCGGCTGCAGCCCTCGCCGGTCGTCACCCTCAACCGCGCCGTCGCCGTCGCCAAGCATCGCGGGCCGGCGGACGCCCTGGCGCTCGTCGAGCCGCTCGGGGAGCGGCTCGACGGCTACTTCCATTTCCACGGTGTCCGCGGCGCCTTCCTGATGCAGCTCGGCCGGCGCGCGGAGGCCCGCGAGGCGTTCGGCCGGGCGATCGCGCTCGCCGGCAGCGCGGCGGAGGCGGCGCACATCCGCCAGCATCTGGACCGGCTGCAGGCCGACGCCGCCGTCGCGAGCGCCGCCGCGTCGTCCTGAAAAAAGTTGGCGGGTCCTGTCGGATCGCCAGCACCGCCGCCGTCCTCGGGTCAGCCGCCGGCCTCCAGGCGAACGCCGGCACGCAGCGGGCCCGATGCCCGCCCCTCGCATCGCCTGTCCGGGAGGACCGATCCCATGATGGTGCAGCCCTATCTCTTCTTCGACGGCCGGACCGACGAGGCCGCCCGCTTCTACCAGACCGCCCTCGGCGCCGAGATCGTCGAGCGCCTGACCTTCGGCGACGCGCCGGAGCCCCCGCCGCCCGGCATGCTGCCGCCCGGCTCGGAAGGCAAGGTCATGCACATGACGCTGAAGATCGGCGACAGCCTCGTCATGGTTTCGGACGGCCACTGCGGCGGCAACGCGGCGTTCCAGGGCTTCTCGCTCACGATCACGCTGCCGGATCCGGCGGCGGTCGACCGCGTCGCCGATCGACTCGCCGATGGCGGCCAGATCACCATGCCCCTCGGCGAGACCTTCTTCGCCCGCCGCTTCGGCATGCTCACCGACAGGTTCGGCGTCGCCTGGATCCTGATCGCGCCGCGTTGACCATTTCGCCGGCCCTGCGGGAGGCGGGGCCTGAAGACAGGGGAGGGAGACCCGCACATGACCGAGACGCTGCTCGTGCTCGTCGGCACCCGCAAGGGCGCCTTCATCGCCGCCACCGACACGGGGCGGAGCGAATGGTCGCTGAAGGGGCCGTTCTGCGAGACCTGGCCCATCAACCATGTGATCGCCGACCCGGCCACCGGCGCCGTCTACGCCGCCGGCGGCAACGAGTGGTTCGGCCCGGCGGTGTGGAAGTCCACCGACCGGGGCGAGACCTGGACCCATTCGAGCGCCGGCCTCGCCTATCCGCCGGGCGAGACGCCCATCAAGTCGGTCTGGAGCCTCGCGATCCGCGACGGCGTGCTCTACGCGGGCGTGGAGCCCGCCGGCCTCTTCCGCAGCACCGACGGCGGCGAGACATGGAGCCACGTGAAGGGCCTCCGCGATCATCCGTCCCGGCCGCAGTGGCAGCCCGGCGGCGGCGGCCTGATCCTCCATTCGATCGTGCTCCACCCGCGCGACCCGAACCAGATCTGGGTCGGCATCTCGTCGGCCGGCGTCTTCCACACCTTCGACGGCGGCGAGACCTGGAGCCCGCGCAACCGCGGCACCCGCGCCGACTACATGCCCGAGGACCAGCGCTATCCGGAGGTCGGCCAGTGCGTCCATTGCATCGTCATGGCGCCCGGCAATCCGGACCGCCTCTACCAGCAGAACCACTGCGGCATGTATCGCAGCGACGACGGCGGCCTCACCTGGGAGAGCATCGAGGAGGGCCTGCCGTCGTCCTTCGGCTTCCCGGCCGCCGCCCACCCGCGCGATCCGGACCAGCTCTTCCTGGTGCCGCTCAACGGCGACATCCAGGGGCGCTTCATGCCGGATGCCAAGGCCGCCGTCTGGCGCACCCGCACGCGCGGCTCGTCCTGGGAGGATCGGCGCCAAGGCCTGCCCCAGGAGAACGCCTTCCTGAACGTGCTCCGGCAGGCGATGGCGACCGACGCGCTGGAGCCGGCGGGCGTCTACTTCGGCACCTCGTCCGGCTCCCTCTACGCCAGCCCCGACGAGGGTGACAGCTGGTCGGCCGTGGCGCACCATCTGCCGGTGATCACGTCGGTCGAGACCGTCGTCATCCGCCCCTGACGCCCGAGCCCGAGGAGGCGTGCCATGTCCCGAGCCGAACCCGCGCCGCTCGCGGCGCCCGTCCTCGTCCGTCTCCCGGCCGCTCTCGCGCCGCTCTTCCCGGACGCGCCGCGGCGGCTGGAGGTGCACGCCGCCACGGTGGACGAACTCGTCGACGCGCTCGACGCCCGCTGGCCGGGCATGCGCGACCGCATCTGCGATTCGACCCCGGCGATCCGGCGGCACATGAACGTCTTCGTCGACGGCGAGCGGGTGGGGCTCGACGCCCCGCTCGCCCCCGGCGCCGACGTCTACATCCTCACCGCCATCAGCGGCGGCTGACCGCCCGGTCAGGCCACCCGGTAGATGCGCTCGGCGTTCAGGTGGAAGAGAGCCGCCCGCTGCTCCTCGGAGCAGCCGGCGGTCAGCGCCATCGTGGCCTCGATCCAGCGGGTGAGGTCCGCCGTCAGGGTGCACACCGGCCAGTCGCTGCCCCACACGACCCGGTCCCAGCCGAACGCCTCGATGGCGTGCTCCACGAACGGGCGGAGATCCTCCACCGTCCAGTCGGATCCCGCGTAGGCGACCACGCCGGAGATCTTCACCGCCACGTTCGGCCGCTTCGCCATCTCGCTCATGCGCGCGGCCCAGGGATGCTCCGCCCTGTCCTTCACCGCCGGCACGCCGCAATGGTCGAGCACGAACGGAATGTCGCCCGGCGCGCTGTCCACGAGCGCGATCGCCTTCGGGATCTGCCGCGCGTCCACGCAGATGTCGAAGTTGTAGCCGGTACCGGAGAGGCGCGCGATGTTCTCCCGGAACAGCGCGCCTTCCGATACGTCGTCCGGCACCACGTGCAGCACCCGGCGGAAACCCTTCACCAGCGGCTGGACGCGCTGGCGCTCCAGATAGGCCGGGAAGCCCGGGTCCTCCGGCCGGCAGGCCGCGATCGCGCCGCGCACAAGGTTGCCGGGCCGCTCGGCGATCTCCGCCACCACGGCCGTCTCGCGCTCCATGTCCTCCGGCGCCACGTCCACCTCCATGTGGAGCGCGTCGGTGATGCCGCCCGCCAGCGCCTCGGCCGCATAGGTCGCGTAGGCATAGTCCCGGTCGAGCGCCGGCGTGGAGGCGAGCCACGGATAGGCGAGCCGCCGTCGGTCCACCAGGTGGAGATGCGTGTCGATGAGCCTCATGCGGTTCTCCCGGGTGAGCGGCGCGCGGTCCGCGTCGCCGCCGTTTCGCCGCTTCGGCGCGGCCTTGACCGACACTATGCCCGGTTTGGCGACGTCCGGTCATGTCCTCGCGCCTGGAACAGGCACTCGTGTCGCGCGGTTTGTCCCCGACCGTGACCCGCGAGGAGGCGACCATGGCCCGCTCACCCGATACCGGCTCCGACCGCCAGGACGGCCGGCCGGAGAAGATCACCACCGGCCCCAACGATCGTCCGCGCGACGAGACCATCGCCCAGAGCGGGGAGGGGATTCCCGACGACAGCGGTCCGCCGCTGGAGATCGACCCGGAGGAGGAACGCCGGATCGCCGAGCAGTTGCTCAAGGGCACGCCGTCGGAAGGCGGCAAGGACCGATAGGAACCGTTGCATCTTCCCGCGCCGCACACGCAGAATGCCGACGGGTTCGCGCCGGCACCGGGTCTGACGCTGCGGCCGGACCGGCTCGCAGGAGATCGATGTCCATGCTGTTGCGCCTTTTCGCCCCTCTCGCCGTCACCGCCGTGCTGGCTCTCTCGCCCGCCCTGGCCCAGCAGCAGCCGGCCGACGCGCCGCCTCCGCCCGCGCCTGCCGGCGAACCGGCCGAGTCCGGCCGCATGGACCGCCTGGAGCGGATCCTGACCGAGATGGCCAACCGGCCGGTCATCGTGTCCGGCCTCAACGTCAACTGCAGCGGCAACACGCCGAACGAGTGCGCGCGGCAATTCTGCATCGACGCCGGCTATGCCGACGGCAAGTCGGTCGCCACCATTCCGGCTCGCCCGTTGCCGCCCAATCCGGCCCTTCTCACCGTCGTCGCCTGCCGTCCGGCGCCGATCGCGGACTGATGCAGCACCGACATGGCCGGACCCGAAGCTAGGCCTAAACCCCTACGCGGCCTTGGTTTTTGTCCGATAAAAACGCCGGCCGAAATAAATGCAGGTTAGTGAAGCTTCCCGCTGATTCGCGTAATCTAAACAGCAGTTAAGGAAACCTTAACGGCGGGGGCCACATGCAGTTCGAACTGAAAATTCTCCTCGGCAGTTGCGTGGCCACCGCGGTCGGAGCGGGCCTGCAACTGACGACGTCGCTTGGCGTCGCCACTGCGGCGTCCGTAACAGTCGTTCTGCTTCTGGCCGCCGTGCACGTCGCGCTCGGAACGGACACCGATCCCACCGACATCGAAATGGACGCCGATCCGGCCCCGACGGGCCCGGACGGCCTCGCGGCCGCGCCCGGCTGATCCCGGACGGCGGCTCGCCTTTGCTCTTGGCGGATCGCCCGCGGGCGGTTCGCCGTCTGGACGAGCACCGGACGAACCGGTGCCGCGCTGGGAGGAATGGAATGACCGCTGCACCCCATTTGTGGATGGACATGGCCACCATGCCGGCCGGAGCCGACGTGGAGGTCCGCGACGCACTCGCCTACCGAGCCATAGCCCGTCGCCGCCCCGGCGCCGCGGCCCTCACCCTCGTCCAGGGCGACCTGGCCGGACGCCCCATCTGCTGGCGCTGGCCGAAGGACGATCCCGATCCGACCCCGACACCCGTCTGGCCCGTCGGCGTCCCGAACCGCTGACGCCACAGCCGTTAACCGGATCACGAAATCGTCCTCTCCTCGGCACGCATTCGTGTTCGAGTCGTCACAAACCCGTCGTCGTCTTGCGTCAGAACGCGGGCCTGGAATGCAGGGAAGCGCATATGCCGACGTCCCGTCTGTCTTCGTCAACGCAGCACGCCATCCTGGGTGCTCTCGACACCGCCACCAAGCGCCGCCCGCTCGCGGCCGCCGTCATCGTCTTCGGGGCGAGCGCCGCGTCGCTCGCCGAGGTGAAGCGCATCGCGCCCGTGGTGGACGTCTTCACCTATGACGACCTCTACAGCCCCGAGCAACGCCGCTCCGGCCTGCCCATCGTGCAGAGCCTCATCCACAACGAGCGGCCCAACCCGCTCGTCATCGTGGGTGACCAGCGGTTCGACCACCATCCGGCGCTTCTCAGCCAGATGGTGCATGTCACGGTACAATAACGCCTGAGACGGACACGCCGCCGGTCCCGTCCGGCGGCCAAGCCCGCCCGCAGCACGTAGCCCTTTTCGCTCAAGCCCTTTCGATCATTCGTTCCTGCCATGCCGGGCGCTTCGGCCCGGTCCCGAGGACGACCTCGCCGGCACTCCATAGGGAGCCGGCGAGGTCCCCGCCGGCGAGCCCGCGCCCCCTTGCCCCGGCGCCGCCCATCGGCCATCGTGCGCCCCCGACCGGAGGCGCCCGTCATGACGACACCATCCAGTCCGGCCGTGGAGACGCACGGCCTCACCAAGACGTTCGGCGACAAGCGCGCGGTCGACGGCGTCGACCTGCACATCCGCCGCGGCAGCATCTTCGGCCTGCTCGGCCCGAACGGGGCGGGCAAGACCACGACCGTGCGCCTGCTCGCCACCCTCCTGAGGCCGTCGGCCGGCACCGCGCGCGTGCTCGGCCACGACGTGACGGCCGAGCCCCATCTGGTGCGGCGGCGCGTCAGCCTGACCGGGCAGTTCGCCTCGGTGGACGAGGACCTGACCGGCCGGGAGAACCTCGTCCTTCTCGCCCGGCTTCTCGGCTTCGCCGGTCGCGCCGCCCGCGCCCGGGCCGACGAACTCCTCGCCGCCTTCGACCTCGCCGACGCGGCGGGCCGGCAGGTGCGCACTTATTCGGGCGGCATGCGCCGGCGGCTCGACATCGCCGCCAGCCTCATCTCCACGCCCGACCTTCTGTTCCTCGACGAGCCGACCACCGGCCTCGATCCGAGGAGCCGGGGCCGGGTGTGGGACATCGTCCGCCTCCTCGTCGACGGCGGCGCCACCGTCCTCCTCACCACCCAATACCTGGAGGAGGCGGACCAGCTGTGCGAGCGGATCGCGGTGATCGACCACGGCCGCGTCATCGCCGAGGGCACCAGCGCCGAGCTGAAGGCCTCCGTGGGCCGGGGTGTCCTCCATGTCCGCCTCGCCGACCCGCTGGTCCGGCCGGCGGCGCTCCGCTTCCTCGCCGGCCACCTCGGCGAGCCGGTGCACGCGGCCGACGATCCGGCCGGGCTCACCGCCCAGCTGTCCGATCCGGCCCGGGCCGCCTCGGCCGTGGCGGCGCTCGCGTCGTCGGGTTTCCGGCTGTCGGATTTCTCGCTCGGGCAGCCGAGCCTCGACGAGGTCTTCTTCGCCCTCACCGGGCACCCGGCCGAGACCGCAGCCGACAATGGGGAGGGTCGTGGATGAGCGCAGACACCCCGCCCGTTCGCGACGTGGACGCCGCCATCCGGGAGGCGCTGTCCCCCCGGCCGCAACCGAAGCCGGCCGGCGTCGTCACGGCCGTGCTCACCTTCGCGTGGCGCGCGCTCCTCAAGATCAAGCACATGCCGGAGCAGCTGTTCGACGTGGTGGTGACGCCCATCATGTTCACGGTGCTGTTCACCTACCTCTTCGGCGGCGCGCTCGCCGGATCGACGGACGCCTACCTGCAGTTCCTGCTGCCGGGCATCCTGGTCCAGTCCGTGGTGTTCACTTCGGTCTACAGCGGCCTCACCCTCAACACCGACATCAGCAAGGGCATCTACGACCGCTTCCGCTCCCTGCCTGTCTGGTCGTTGTCGCCTGTGCTCGGCACCATGGCGGGCGACGTCATCCGCTACACGGTGTCCTCGGTCATCGTGTTCCTGATCGGCTTCGCGATGGGCTACCGGGCCGAGGCCGGCATCGTCGGCATCGTGGCGGTCATCCTGCTGCTCGACCTCTTCGCCGCCGGCCTCAGCTGGGTGTTCACCACCCTTGCGCTTCTGGTGCGGACGCCGTCCACCGTGATGACCCTCGGCTGGATGGTCCTGATGCCGCTCACCTTCGCGTCGAACGTGTTCGTGGATCCGGCGACGATGCCGCCCTGGCTCCAGACCATCGTGGCCTACAACCCGGTGGCGCTGCTCGTCACCGCCGCGCGCGCCATCCTGGACGGCGCGCCCGCCGCCGGCCCCGTCATGGCGGCGCTGATCGCGCCCGTGGTCGTCACCGCCGTCTTCGGCCCGGTGACCATGATGCTCTACCGGCGCGAGCGCTGACGAAGGGGAGGGGGCG
This sequence comes from Chthonobacter rhizosphaerae, assembly GCF_013839525.1. Taxonomy (GTDB): domain Bacteria; phylum Pseudomonadota; class Alphaproteobacteria; order Rhizobiales; family Pleomorphomonadaceae; genus Chthonobacter; species Chthonobacter rhizosphaerae. The sequence goes on along the minus strand of NZ_JACDIS010000002.1, from coordinate 425,146 downwards.
GGTTCGCCGCCCCCGTCCGCGATTGCCGGTCAGGCCTTGCCGGAGCCCGGCTCGGCCATGCGCTCGTGCACCTTCGCCATCATGCCGGCCGGCACCACGTTGGCGAGCGTCGTCTGGATCTTGTTCGACCAGCCGCTCACCACGTCGCCGTCGCCGCGCATCATGGCGTCGAAGCCGACCCGCGCCACCATGGCCGGATCGTCCTTCTTAGACTGGCCGACCCGGGTGTCCAGCATGTCGGCGCGGGCGAAGAACTCCGTCTCCGTCGGCCCCGGCATCAGGCAGGTGACGGTCACGCCCTCGTCGTCCAGTTCGTGCCGGAGCGCGAAGGCGAAATTGTCCAGGAAGGCCTTGGTGCCGTTGTAGACCGCCTGATAGGTCCCCGGCAGGAAGCCCGCGACCGACCCGGTGATCAGGATGCGGCCCTCGCCGCGCACCCGCATGGTCCGGGCCACCTCCTGGATGAGGTAGAGCGTGCCGGTGATGTTGGTGTTGACCACCTTCATGATGTCCTCGAACGACTGGTCGAGGAAGTCGCCGCCGAGACCCCGGCCGGCGTTCGCCATCAGCACGTCCACGGGCCGGCCGATCTCACGGACCTTGTCGAGCAACCGGTCGACGCCCTCGGTGGTCGAGAGGTCGGCCTCAACGGCCTCCACCATGCCGCCGTCCGCGCGAAGGCTGTTCGCGGCGGTCCGGATGGCCGGTTCGTCGGCGACGATCACCAGGTCGAAGCCTTGGCTCGCCGAGTGTCGGGCGAGCTCCAGGCCGATGCCCGTTGAGGCGCCCGTGACGAGAGCGAGCGGGCGGGGGGACTGTGTCATGGCGGTCATCCTGCTGGGTCCGAAAAGGTGGGACGCGCCGGCGTCCGGAACGCCGACAGTCAACCCAACGGCCGCGACTCGGCGCTGTTCCCCGGCCGGGTCCGAAACCCTCGCGTCAACGCCGCGCCCGCACGGTGGAGAGCACGAAGCCGCTCGCCGGCTGGGCGGGAATGGTCTTCAGGTCCACGGAAAGGTCCTGGGCCGGCACGTCGTAGGTCATCGCCCCCAGGAGAAGCCGCACCGCCCGCTTCATCAGCGCGATGGTGATCCACTCGCCGGGGCAGCGGTGATCCGTCCCGTGGGCGCCGGCGCCCTGCGGGATCAGGTCGTAGGGGCTGGGCCTGCGGGCGAGGAAACGGTCGGCCCGGAACCGCTCCGGGTCGGGCCAGAGGCGCGGGTCGTGGTCGGTGCCGTAGAGGTCGAGAAGCACCCAGTCGCCCGGCTTGAAGGCGTGTCCCCGCCAGGTGAAGGCCTCGAGCGCCCGTCCGCCGATGAAGGGGAAGAAGGGCGCCGTCCGCCGCACCTCCTGGACGAAGGCGGTGAGCGCCGCGTCGTCCCCGTCGCCGAGCGCCGTGCGGATCTCCGGATGGTGGTGCAGCGCGAGGGCGGCGAAGACGATGTACCTGTCCACCGCCACGGTCGGGCGGAGGATGTTGATCAGCTCCACCGCCGCCACCTCCAAGTCCAGCGGCCGCCCATCCTCCCGGTGGTCCGCGATGATCCGCGCCGCCGCGTGCTCCGGCGCCGCCGCAGTGCCGTCGCGCAGCTCCTGGACCCGCTCGCGCGCCCAGCGCTCCGTCCGCCGTCGGCGCAGGAGCGCCGGCACCACCTGAGGCCCCACCGACCCGGCCTTGGAGATCATGTCCACGATGTCGCGCGTCCGCCGCTCGATCTCGCCGAGCCCGAGCGGCACGCCCGCCCACCGGCAGACGGCCGCCGTCAGCACCGGCCGCACCGCGTCGAGCAGCACCACCCGGTCGGCCAGCTCCCAGTCCGGCAGGCGGGCGCGCCACTCCGACTCCATGAGCTCGGCGAGATCCTCGACCCGGTCCGGCGACAGCATCGACAGGAACATGGCCTTGCGCACCCGGTGCGCCGCGCCGTCCAGGGTCTGGACGCTGCCCTTGTCCTGGAGAAGGCGGAGGGTCGTCTGCGGCATGGCGCCCTTCCTGGTGAAGTGGCCGCCGCCATAGAACATCTCGGCCGCCTCGGCCCCCTGCATGCAGATCACCGGGCGCAGCATCAGGCGGGTGCGGAAGATGTCGGACTTCAGCCGCCGGCACCGCTCCGGAATGAACCGATATCCCTCCCGCATCAGGGCCAGCGTGGCGTCGAGCGTGCGATCTTCGGGTATGGTCGACATGGCGGCCTCCGGCATGGCCGCGGCCGAGGTCACGGCTCGCGGCGTCCCCGACCGAACCCGCGATCCCCCGCGATGTTCGCGCGCCGGCGAATACGGGTGTCCGTCAGCTGCCCAGCCGCCAGATGAGCGCCCCGATGGCGAGCGCCGTGACCGCGATGGAGGTGATGAAGCCCGCCCGTCCGCGCTTGCGCTCGGCGGCTTCGCGCTCCGCGGCGGCCGGGTCCGCCGGGCCGGCGCTCCTGGCGAGATCCGTCGTGCCGGCGCTCTTGGCCGGTCCCGCGCCGGGTCCCGTCTTGACCCTGTCGATTGGTCCGGAAGGCGTCTTCTTGTCGGCCACGTACGTCGACCTCGGTCTCTGGCGCGCCCCGTCTCCGAAGCGTCTCTCCTGTTTGTGGCAGATTTCGTATCCTGTCCATTCAAGCCTGCGACTCGCCCCGTCCCGCGAGGCCCGCCGCCGGGTCCGGCCCCGCCCGCACACCGGCCGCCGGATCACGATCATGAAAGGCCCGACGCCATGCAGAGTTCCCGCGCGATCCAGGTGATCGGCTGTCACGCCGAGGGCGAGATCGGCGACGTGATCGTCGGCGGCGTCCTGCCGCCGCCCGGCGACACGGTCTTCGCCCAGATGAAGGCGTTCGAGCGCGACTTCGACCACATCCGCCGCTTCCTCATCTGCGAGCCGCGCGGCAGCGTCGCCCGGCACGTGAACCTGATCGTCCCGCCCAGGCGGCCCGACTGCGTCGCCGGCGCCATCATCATGGAGCCGACGGAATACCCGCCCATGTCGGGCTCCAACACCATCTGCGTCACCACCGTGCTCCTGGAGACCGGGCTCGTCCCCATGACCGAGCCGGTCACCCGCCTCCGGCTCGACATGCCGGCCGGCCCGGTGGACGTCACCGCGCGGTGCGAGCGCGGCAAGGTCCTGTCCGTCACGCTCGCCAACGTGCCGTCCTTCGCCCTTCACCTCGACGCGCCGCTGGAGGTGGAGGGCGTCGGCACCATTCCGGTCGACGTCGCCTACGGCGGCATGATCTACGCCCTCGTCGACGCCACCCGGCTCGGCGTCGAGATCGCCCCGCACGAGGCCCGCGACCTCGCCGTCCTCGGCGAGAAGGTCCGTGCCGCCGCCCGCGCCCAGATCGAGGCGGTCCATCCGGAGAATCCGGAGATCGGCGGCGTCTCCATCGTCCAGTTCAACACCCCGTTCACCGGCCCCGACGAAGCCGCCCGCAACACCTGCATCGTGTCGCCCGGCCGCTCCGACCGCAGCCCCACCGGAACCGGTCTGTCGGCCCGGCTGGCGGTGCTCCACGCCCGCGGCCTCCTCGCGGTCGGCGACCGGTTTTCGCACACGTCCATCATCGGGTCGCGGTTCGACGGCCGAATCCTCGCCGAGACCACGTGCGGCGGACGGCCCGCCATCGTGCCGGAAATCACCGGTCGCGCCTGGATTACGGGCAGCCACACCTATCTCCTGGACCCGACCGACCCCTATCCGGAAGGCTATGTGGTGTCCGACACATGGGGAACGTCCACTTCGCTCCGGCAAACCTGACGGCTGGGCTTCCACCTCGCGCGACATCTGAAGACCTTCGCCCAGCCCCTTGTTTCTCAGTTCGGATCAGTCGCCGGGGATCTGTTCCGAAACGGCACGGCCGACGCTTCCGTTTGGGAGGGCGTCGAAGCGGCGCGCCGCCCCGCGCGCGAGATCGTTAACGAATTCATAAAACGACCCCATTTCCCTTGCCTTATGCATGCGGTTTTATAGGGTGTGGCCTGTCTCATTTTGGGCCTGCCCGTGGCGGTGTTGCCGCCCTCGCAACGGTGACTCTTTATGGCTGGACTCTTCGATCGCTTCTTTGCCAGCGGGCGGCCCGCCGTGGCTCAGCCGCCCCGCCATCGGGTTCTTCCCTTTGACGCGCTGGTCTACGCGATCGGGGACGTGCACGGCTGCCTGTCCGAACTGCAGCAACTGGAGGCCCTGATCGTCGAGGACGCGGAGGGCCACGCCGGCCAGCGCATCCTGGTCTATCTCGGCGACTACGTGGACCGCGGCCCCCATTCGGCGAGCGTGATCGACCACCTGCTGTCGCCGCCGCCCGCCGGCTTCAAGCGCGTCTGCCTCAGCGGCAACCACGAGGCCCATCTCCTCGCCTTCCTGCGCAACCCGCGTGATGCCGACCTCTGGCTCGGCGTGGGCGGCCTGGAGACGCTCACCTCCTATGGCGTGATGGTCCCGCCGCGCCTCACCACGCCGGCGGCCCGGCAGGCGCTCGCGTCCAACTTCTCCGTCATGCTGCCGAAGGCGCACGTGGATTTCATGTCCGAGCTGCCGCACATGGCCATGCTCGGCAACCACGTGTTCGTCCACGCCGGCATCCGGCCGGGCGTGCCGCTCGAAGCCCAGGCGCCGATGGACCTGATGCTGATCGGGTCGGAGTTCCTCAATTTCGATGGCGACCTCGGGATCACCGTCGTGCACGGCCACACGCCCGTGGCCTCTCCCATGAAGACGCGGAACCGCATCGCGGTGGACACCGGCGCCTACGGCACCGGCAAGCTGTCGGCCGTCCGCCTCTTCAAGGGCGACACGGCCTTCCTCAGCGTCGATCGCAACGGCCCGATCCGTCGCCCGGACGTGCCGGCGGCCGAGCTTCCCGGCGCCAGGACGCGTTCCTCGCGCACCCGCGCGGCGGCGGACCCGCGCCCGGCCGGCGTGGCCGAGGTCATCCCGTTCGCCAACGCGCGCCCCGCCGCCCCGCCGCCCCAGCGCGTGCCCGAACCCGCGCCGGTCGAACCGCCCCAGCCGGTCCGCCCGGCCGGCCTCGTCGCGGAGGATCAGGTCGCCGAGCCCATGCCGCCCGTCGCTGAAGCCTCGTCGACCGCCAGTCCGCCGACCGAAGCCCCGCGCGCCGCCGAACCGGCGTCGACCTCGCCTCTGCTGGGGCCGGACGCGGCCGCCGTCGCGGACGCCGCTCCGGTTCCGACCGCCCGGTCGGATGCGCCGTCCGCCGAACCCGATTCCGACGGCGCGCTCGTTCGCCCGGTGCCGACCCGCTACCGGCGCTGGCGGATCGTCGCCGCTCCCGTGCGCCCGGTCGCGACCACCGGCAAGGACACCGCCGAGATGCCTCTCGCTCCCCCGGTGGAAGCGCCAGCCGTCGCGGAAACGCCAGCCGTCGCACCGGTCGTTCCGGCGCCCATTCCGGCCGATCACGACCTCTTCGTCGAGCCATTGGCCGCGCCGCCGGCGGCGCCGGACATCGCTCCGGCCGCCGCTGCGGCTGCGGCTGCGGCCGTTTCGCCGAGCGGGCGCCAGGGCGTTTCGGTGGAAACCCTGCAGGCCGCCCTCGAGCGTCTCGAGCGCGTCCGCGCCGGCGCTGCCCCGGCGGACCGCGCCGCCTCGGCCGATCGCGCCGCACCGATGGACCGTGCCGCCCCGATGGACCGCGAAGCGGTGTCGGTACGGCCCGCCGAGCCCGCGCCCCACAATCCCGTCGTCGAAACTCCGGTCGTGCCGCCCGCTCGGGAACCGGCGGTCGCCTCCGCCCGTCCGGCCCAGCCGCCGCGTCCGCCGCCGACCGAGGAACCCGGCCGCGCGGCCTTCGTGGCGCCCACGCCGCGCGTGCCGGTCAGCGAGCCCGATCCGGCCCTTGGGGCCGATTGGCCCCTGTCGGTCGCCGAATGGGCGAACACGCCGCCCCGCACGCGCCCGGCGGCCTCGCCTGCGAAGCCTTCCGCCCGTCCGGTCGCGACGGCCGCGACGGCCCGCGCCGCCCGCACTCCCCAGCCGGGTCGTATCGACCGTGATCGGCGGGTCGAGCCCGTGCTCGGCGGCGCTCTCGGGGCCGATGGCTACGGCGCGGTCCCGCGCCCGGCCATGCCGCCGGAGATCGCCGCGCCGCCCGCCGGCCGTGGCCGCGCGTCGGCGCTCCTCACCGGCGTCGCCGCCGTCGTGCTTCTGGTCGGCGGCGCCGTCGCGGCCGGCTACGCGGGCCTCGACCTCGACCGGGTCGGCTCCTTCCTCGGCATGCCGCCGTCCGAACCGGTCGCGGTGGCCGACAATGCCGACCAGTCGGGCGACGCCGACCGGCAGCCCGCCACCGACGAGCCGGCGTCCGCGGGCGATGCCCCGCCGGTCCGCGTCGTCACCACCGACCGTCCGCCCGTCGCCTCGCCGGAGGCCGAGACTGCGGCCCTCCAGGACCCGGATGAAGCCGCCGAAGGCGCGACCGGCGCGCTCGACCAGAACGCCGGCGTGCCGGACGACTCGGCCGATCTGCCCGTTGGCGGCGATCGCATCGGCGGCCTGAAGCCCGCGCTCGCCCCTGAGTCCCCGGCCGGAGCTCCGGCGCGCCCGGAGCCCTCGTCGGACGGCGACGTGGCCGCCCTCACGCCGCCCACCGGCACCGGGGACCCCGCCGCGCAGCCCGGCGCCACAGAGGCGCCCGGCGAGTCGGCGGCGGAAACCGCCGAACCCGCCACGACGCCGGACACCCGCACGGGCCCGCGCCCATGGACCGAGCGCATCGGTCTCGCCGGCCGTCGTCCGGGCGAGCCCGAGCCCGAGCCCGCGCAGCCGGCCGAGACCGCGTCCACGGATCCGGCCGCCGCGCCCGAGGCCGCGGCCGGTCCCGATCCGATCATCATGGGCGGCCCGCTTCCCGTCGCTCGGCCGAGGATCGAGCCGGCCCGGTCCGCGCCGCCGCCCGCCATCGCCGCCCCCGCGACGGAGACCCGGGATCGCCTGGTGAACCGGCCGCGCCGGCAGGTGGCGGAACCCGCCCGCCAAGCGCCGCGCGAAGATCCCTACCGGTACCTGGAGAACGGCTTCGTCAGCCCGGACGAGCGCTTCGGTCCGCCGGAGCCGCCCATGGACGCCTATTCGCCCCAGGGTGGCCCGCGCGACCTCCGCGACTACGTGGATACGGAGCCGCCGCCGGAGCCGGGCGCGCGCCAGTTCGGCCGGGAGCTGCGGCCCTGCGCCATCGCCGGACCGGCCGAACCGTGCTGGATGCCGCCGCCCGAGTCCGACCCCTACGCGGACGACGGCTGGGGCCTGAACTGATCCGTCATCCGCGCGGACGACTCGCGGATACGCCCGGCGGGCGACGGTTTTTGTGAACACGCATCGGATACCAAAAAAGGCCGGCGGGTCGCCCCGCCGGCCTTTCGTCAGTCTGGCGGCCGCCGCTGAGTGCGGACGATCAGTTTCCGTAGGGCGACACGCACTCGCGCACGCGGCCGTACCGGTCCACCCAGGTGTTGTCATAGGCGTCGTACGACCGGTAGCGGTCCTCGCACCAGTCCCGGTGCGCGGCCCGGGCGCTCACCCGCCGATAGTGACGCGACGGCCGGGGCTCTTCGTAGATCACCTGCGGCTGCCGGTAGACCGGCGGAGGAGCCACGTAGACGGGCTGCGGTTCGTAGTAGACCGGCGGCGGCGGGGGAGGGGCCGCGTAGAGCGGCTGCGGGGCCAGAGCCTGGCCGATCAGCACGCCGCCGAGAACGCCGAGCGCGGCGCCCGCCACCACGTCGCGCGTCCGGTCGCGCGCCTCGACGGGGGTGGGGCTCAGGGTCGTGGCCGCCGTGATGGCCGCGACCGACATCAGGACACCGAAGGTCTTCATCGCCGTCTCCATTTGATGCGGGGCCGCTCCTGAGGGAGCCGGCCATTGGCCGCGTCGAACTCGATGGTGCCGGTTTAACGGGTGGCGGCTGAACCCTGGATGAATGGTCCATTTAGGGTTCGAACAGCTTTACGGCCAAGGCCAAGCCAAACGTATAGCCACGCCGTTGGACAATCCTTCAGGTTGATCAATCAGACTTCGAATACATGTGATCGCCCGCGGCAAGCTGCATCCGCAGTGGAACGGGACGGCACATGACGAGTTGAATGGGCATATCGAATGACGTCCCGCGTGATGAGCGACGTCAGGATCAAGGAGACTTGAGGATGATGAAGAAGACTGCTTCCATCATGACCGCGGCCGCCATTCTTGTCGGATCGTCTTCCGCTGTCCTGTCGCAGGCGATCGAGCTCGGCCCGAACGGCGTCCGCGTCGTGCCGCCCCAGGAAGAGCGCATCGACCGGGTGATCCGGGAGGACGAGGAAGTCACCGCGCGCGAGGCCGCCCGGATCGCTCGCGGCGCCGGCATCGACGAGGTCGACGAGATCCAGACCCGCCGCAACTCCTACCGCGTGGTCGGCATCGACCGTCGCGGCCGGGACATCGAAGTGGACGTGAGCCGCCGCACCGGCGAGATCCTTGACGTCAACCGCATCTGACCGGTCTGCGGTCCACTCCTGAAACGGGCTTCCGCCACCGGCGGAGGCCCGTTCTCGTGCGGGCATCGCCGAAGCCCAGCGTCTTGGGTCCGACCCTGTGACTTTACATGCACACTGTGGAGGGAAAGCGCGCTCCGCGCGAGCGAGCGTCCGATGCCAACCAGTGCTGGTCGTCAAAAATGAGCAGCACATAACAGATTTTTCATGTGTCGCCGTCATTATCACCTGGAATGCTGCGAATGACGATCACCCATGCTGCAGAAGACACCTCCCGAGCCCATCACGTTGGCGATGACCGAGACGGCGATCGCAGGTGGTGCTCGCCTTCTGCGCTTCTCAAGCGCCCTGGAGGCGGCCTTCGAGCGCGAACTCGGCCCTGAACGGTGCCGCCAGATGATCTGGCGGGGGGTCCTCGCCATCGTCCTCTACAATCTCTTCCTCGTCTCCGACTTCTTCCTGGCGCCGGACGTGTTCGCCGAGGCGGTCGCGCTGCGGATCGGCATCGTCACGCCGATCGGCCTCGCCATCGTGCTCCTCCTGCGGTCCAACCCGCCGCCCCTGGTCCGGGAGGGCCTGCAGGCCTTCATCACCGTCGTGGCGTCCGCCACCATCCTGGCCGTCATGCTGATGAGCGAGAGCCCGTATCGGTTCGACCTCCACTACGGCATCGTGCTCTGCATCCTGTTCGCCACGGTCGTGCAGCGTGTCCGCTTCTGGTACGCGGTCGTGGCCTGCCTCGGCAGCCAGCTCTGCTACAGCATCGGCGTCGCGTCCCTGCCGGAGCTCGACATGGTGCAGATGCTTTCGGCGAACCTCGTGTTCGGCGCCGCCGTCGCCTTCTCGCTGGTCGGGTCCTACAACCTGGAGCGCGAGCAGCGCCTCGGCTATCTCCACACCGTCCGCGAGCGCATGCGCAGCCGCGAGTTGGAAGGCCTCAGCCGCCGCGACGCGCTCACCGGGCTCTTCAACCGCCGGGCGCTCGAGCAGGCCATCGCGCACTACGCCTCCATGGATCCGCCGCCGACCGGCGCGATCCTCCTCCTCGACATCGATCACTTCAAGTCGTTCAACGACGCCGCCGGTCACCAGGCCGGGGACGAGTGCCTGCGCCGGATCGCATCCGTCATCGCCGACGACATCCGCACACGGTCCGACATGGCATTCCGTTATGGCGGCGAGGAATTCCTGATCCTCCTGCACGACACGGACCGCGACACCGCCGTCGTGGTAGGAGACCGCGTCCGGCGGGCGATCGAGAACGCCGACATCGCCCATCCGGCCTTCCATCCGACCGCGCCGGTCACGGTCAGCGTCGGCGTCGCCGCCGGTCCGATCGTCAGCGCGGCGGCAGCCGAGGCGCTGATCGCCCAGGCCGACGCCGCGCTCTACGAGGCCAAGCGGAACGGGCGCAACCAGGTCTGGCCGCGCTACATCGAGTATGTGGACTGCGACCCCCTGGAACTTCGCGACCGCCTCGTCGGATGACGGGACGGCCGCGACAGGTCTGCCAAGATCAGCCAGCCTCAGTTGATCATGAACCCGCCGTCCACCGGCATCGCGATACCATTCACCATGGCCGCCCGGTCCGACAGCAGGTAGAGGATCACTTCGGCAACGTCGTCCGGATCGGCGAAACGGCCGACCGGGATGCGGTTCATCATGCCGGCCGACTTCGCCGGATCGCTCCACGCCTTGACCGCCATCGGGGTCAGCGTCACGGTCGGGTTCACCGCGTTGACGCGGATGCCCTGGCGTCCGAGCTCGTTCGCCATCACCCGCGTCATCGCGTCGAGAGCGCCCTTGGAGGCGCAATAGGCGGCGTGGTCGGCGAAGCCGATGAACGACGACACCGACGACACGTTGACGATCGACCCTTTCAGGCCCCGCGCGATGCGATCGCGGGCGTATTCCTGGGCGACGATCATGGGCGCCACCGTGTTCACCGCCAGGAGGTGGTTCATCGTCTCGACGGTGAGGTCCAGGAAGCTGTCGAGCGCGGTCGTGCCGGCGTTGTTGACCAGATAGTCCACCGGGCCGGCCTCCCGGGCCGCCGCCCGGGTCGCGGCCGGGTCGGCGAGATCCACCGCGATCGTCCGGCAGCCGATCTCGGCCTTGAGGCTGTCGAGGTCCGACGGCGAGCGGGTGAGCGCCACCACCTCGGCCCCGCGGGCCGCCAGCATGGTCGCCGTCGCCCGGCCGATGCCCTTGCCGGCGCCGGTGACGAGCACGGTCTTGCCTTGGAATTCCATCTGCATGTCTCCCCTCACCAGCAGGTGAAGCCACCGTCCGCGAGCACGATCGAACCGGTCATCAGGCTCGCCGCGTCGGACGCCAGGAACTGGACGACCGAAGCGATCTCAAGGGGTTGGCCAAGGCGGTTCATCGGCGTGTCGCGCAGCCAGGCCTCCACCATGCCCGGCTTGTCGTAGGCGAACGTGGTGAGCGGCGTCTCGATGTAGGTCGGCGCGACCGCGTTCACCCGCACGCCCCGGTCCGCCCACTCGGCCGCCAGCGAGCGGGTCAGGTGGTGCACCGCCGCCTTCGAGGCATTGTAGTAGGCCTGCTTCTGCGGCCGGTTCACGATGAAGCCCGACATCGACCCGATGTTGACGATCGAGCCCTTGCCGGCCTTCAGCATGTGCCGCCCGAAAGCGCGGTTGCACCAGAAGACGCCGTTGTAGTTCACGTCGTTGACGTTCAGCCAATGCTCGTCCGTCAGCTCCTCGGCGGGCGTTCCGGAGCGCGCGATGCCGGCGTTGGCGACCAGGACGTCGACCCTGCCGAGCCGCCCCACCAGCGCGTCCGCCGCCTCGGTCACGGCCGTCGGGTCCGTCACGTCGAGGCCGATCACGTCGGCCGCGTAGCCCTTCTCGGTCAGGTAGGCGCGGCCTTCCTCGGCGACGGCGGCGTCCACGTCGGCGATCACCACCCGGGCGCCCGTCTCGGCCAGCGCCTCGCAGCAGGCGAGCCCGATGCCTCGGCCGCCGCCGGTCACGACCGCCACCCGGCCGTCGAGCTTCAGTCTGTCCCAATACATGGGCATCCTCCCGTTTTCTGAACTTTGACGGCCCGGGCTTCAGAGCCGCCGGCCGGAGACCTTGTCGAACACGTGGGCGAGCGCCGGGTCCGGCCGGATGGCGAGCGCCTCGTCCGGCCGGGCCGTGATCCGCTCGCGGAACACGCCGACAACGGGGCTGGAGCCGAGGCGCATGAACACCTGCGTCTCCGATCCTGTCGGCTCGATCACCGACACGGTCGCCCGCTGTCCGCCGTCGCCGAGAGCGATGTGCTCCGGCCGGATGCCGTAGACGACCGACTGGCCGTTCGCGCCGCCGGCCGGCGCTCGGGCGAGGGGCAGCGCCACCCCGTCCGCGGTCACCACCGCCGCGTCGGAGCCGCTCAGCCGGAGCGTCCCGTCCACGAAGTTCATGGACGGCGACCCGATGAAGCCCGCGACGAACAGGTTGGCCGGCCGGTCGTAGAGGTCCAGCGGCGCGCCGATCTGCTCGACGATCCCGTCGTGCATGACCACGATCTTGTCCGCCATGGTCATGGCCTCGATCTGGTCGTGGGTGACGTAGATCGTCGTGGTCTTCAGCCGCTGGTGCAGTTCCTTGATCTCCACGCGCATCTGCACGCGCAGCTTGGCGTCCAGGTTTGAGAGCGGCTCGTCGAACAGAAAGACCTGCGGGTCGCGGACGATGGCGCGCCCCATGGCGACGCGCTGCCGCTGGCCGCCCGAGAGCTGCTTCGGCAGCCGGTCGAGCAGGTGGTCGAGCGCCAGGATGGACGCCGCGCGCTTCACCTTCTGGTCGATCTCGGCTTTCGGAACGCCTTTCAGGCGCAGCGAAAAGCTCATGTTGTCCGCGACATTCATGTGCGGATAGAGCGCGTAGTTCTGGAACACCATCGCGATGTCCCGGTCCTTCGGCGGCTTGTCGTTTACGACCCGTCCGCCGATGCTCACCTCGCCGCCGGAGATCTCCTCCAGGCCGGCGATCATGCGCAGGAGCGTGGACTTGCCGCAGCCGGACGGGCCGACGAGCACCACGAACTCGCCGTCCCGGATGTCGACCGAGACGCCATGGATGACCTGGACGCTGCCGTAGCGCTTCTTCACGTCCCTCAGGGTGACCGGAGCCATTCTCGTCCTCTCAGTCGGGCATCTTGATCTGCACCTTCACCTGTCCGCTCGGCGCGGAGGCGGCGAAGTCGAAGGCTTCGACGCTCTCCTCGAACGGGAAGGTGCGGGTGATCAGCGGGGAGACGTCGATCGCGCCGGAGGCCAGCATGGCCACGCAGCGCGGGAAGACGTGGGCGTAGCGGAACACATGCTCCACCCGGGCTTCCTTGATCTGGGCCTTGGCGACGTCGTAGGCGATCGGCGACAGCGGGATGCCCACGTAGACCACCACCCCGCCCGGGGCGAGCGGATCGAACACGTCGGCAGCGGCGCGCTCGTTGCCGGAGCACTCGAACACCACGTCGGCGCCCCAGCCTTCCGTCTCGGCGAGCACCGCCTCGGCGAGCGACCGAGTCTTCACGTTTACGGGCGTGACCGGGCCGAGCTTGCGGGCGATCTCCAGCTTCACGTCGTCCACGTCGGAGACGATCACCCTGGCGCAGCCGGCCGCCAGCGCGGCGAGCACGGTGACGAGGCCGATCGGGCCGGCGCCGATCACCACGCCCAGGTCGCCGGGCTTCACGCGCGCCTTCATGGCGGCGTAGACGCCGACCGCGAGCGGTTCCACCATGGCGGCCGCCTCGAAGGACACGGTGTCCGGCAGCTTGAAGGTGAAGTCGGCCGGATGGACAACCGACGGCCGGAGCACGCCGTGGATCGGCGGCGTCGCCCAGAAGCGCACCGCCGGATCGAGGTTGTAGGAGCCGAGCCGGGTGGCCCGGCCGGCCGGGTCGGGGATGCCGGGTTCCATGCAGACCCGGTCGCCGGGCTTGAACTCTGTCACCTCGGAGCCGACCTCGGTGACGACGCCGGCCGCCTCGTGGCCGAGAATCATCGGATCGCGCACCACGAAGGGGCCGATCGCCCCGTGGGTGTAGTAGTGCACGTCGCTGCCGCAGACCCCCACCACCTTCAGCTGGATGCGCACGTCCCGGGGGCCGAGCGTCTCCTCCACCTCGTAGTCCCGCAGGCTGAGCCTGCCTTTTTCTTCAAGAACCAGCGCCTTCATGGGGCGACACTCCTAACCGCGGGCGATCACGACGGCGCCGACGATCACGGACAGCACGGTCCCGACCGACAGCGGCACGCTCGCCTCGAGAAAACGCATCCAGAACAGGTGGATGGCGACGAAGAGGACGACCGCGATGAAGACCCGGTCGAACCCGTTGGTGTGGATGGGCAGGAAGCCGCGGCGCGGTTCCGGCGGAAGCTCCGAGAGGTCGGCCATGCGGGTCACTCCTTCACGGCGCCGAAGGTGAGGCCGGCCACAATGTGCCGCTGCACGAGGCCGAGCACCAGGAGGGCCGGCACCAGGGTCAGCATGGCGGTGGCTGCCATCTGGCCCCAGTTGGTGCCGGTCACGGTCACGAACTCGGCGAGGCCGGTCGTCACCGTCCGGGCGTGGACGGAGGTCAGCGTGGCGGCGAACAGGTATTCGTTCCAGGCGAACACCCACGTCAGGATGCCGGTGACCGCGAGGCCCGGCTTGGCGAGCGGCAGGACCACCTTGGTCAGCACCTGCCAGGTGGTGGCCCCGTCCACATAGGCCGCCTCGTCCAACTCCTTTGGGATGCCGTCGATCACGCTGCGGAGCGTCCAGATCGCGAAGGGGAGGTTGAACACGCAATAGAGCAGGATGAGGCCGATCCGCGTGTCGAACAGCTTGGCGTCGTTGAGGACGAACACCTGGGTGTAGAGCAGGAACAGCGGCAGCAGGAACACGGCCGGCGGCGCCATGCGGTTTGTGATCGTCCAGAAGAAGACGTTCTCCTTGCCGCCCAGCTTGTAGCGCGACAGGGCGTAGGTGGCGAACAGCGCGAGTGTCGTCACCAGCACCGCGTTCGACGTGGCGATCACGATCGAGTTGATCATGTAGCGCTGGAAGGCCGGGTCCCGCAGCGTGTTGATGTAGTTCTCGGTGAAGAAGCTCGTGAGCAGGAAGCTCGGGCTGCCGAAGAGCTGCACGCGGCTCTTCGCCGAGACGATGAACATCCAGTAGATCGGCAGCAGGGTGATCAGGCTGGAGACGGTCCAGAAGAGGATCGAAACGATGGGGCGGTTGCGACGCATCACTCGGCCCTCTTCAGATCGCGGCGGGCGACGAGACCGGCGTAGAGCAGCCAGCACATCACGATGGTGAGGTAGAGTGTGATCAGCGACATCGCCGCTCCGTATCCATAGTCCGTCTTTGGAAACACCACGCGCCAGATGTGCAGGCCGATGTAGCGGGTGGCCGCGCCCGGGCCGCCGCCGGTCAGCATCCAGACCTCGTCCACGGTGCGCAGGGCGTCCATGAGGCGGATGAAGACGGTGGCGAGGATCGCCGGCTTCAGGAGTGGCAGCGTCACGTGCCAGAAGATCTGGAACCGGTTGGCGCCGTCGATCTGCGCCTGCTCGAACGGCTCCTTGGGCAGGGACGCGAGGGCGGCGAGCAGCGTGAGGGTGACGAGCGGCGTCCAGTGCCAGATGTCCATCACCACGGTCGCCACGAAGGCCTGGTCGATGTAGCGGCTGATGTTGAGCTCGTAGCCGAACCACTGGTTCAGGTAGTAGGGCACCGGCCCGAGACCCGGCACCAGCAGGAGCCGCCACGTGGCGCCCACCGCGATCGGCGCGATCACCAGCGGAAGGGTGTGGACGGTGCGGAAGAAGCCCTTGCCCGGGAAGTCGCGCATGAAGAGCTGCGCCAGGAGGTAGCCGAGCAGGATCTGGCTCGCGACGGCGAAGAAGCCGAATTTCAGCGTCAGCCAGAGCGAATAGAGGAACTGGTCGTCGAACATGAGCCGGCGGAAGTTCTCAACGCCGTTGTACTGCATCGTCGGGTCGGCCGCGAAGCTGTTCCACTGCGTGAACCCGATCACGAGCACATAGAGGAAGGGCAGCACGCCGAAGATGAAGAGGATGACGAGTGTCGGGGCCAGGAACAACCAGCCGACCGTGGATGAACGCATGGAAGAGCTCCATCGGGCGCCCGGGCGGCGAAGGGCCGGGCGGCGGGTCGGAACCTCGGGGGCGTCGTCTCCGGCCTTGCGGCGCGGGGAGACGGACGTCGGGAGAAAGGAGCCGCCGGGCCTAGAGTGGAAGCCCGGCGGCCAAGGTCGGTCAGGAGGGTCTTGGGCGGATCACTTCCTGTAGCCGAGGTTCTTCAGCTCGGCGTCCACGGCGGCGGCGGCCTTGTCCAGGGCTTCGGCCGGCTGCAGTTCGCCGGTGATCGCCTGGTAGATGAAGGGCGCCATGGCCTCGCGGGCCTGGTTGTGGAAGGGGAACGGCGGGGCGCCGCGGAACAGCGGTCCCTGCTCCTTCATCAGCGTGTAGTAGCCGTCCACCTTCTTGTCCTGCTCGACGATCTTCGGGTCGTCGTAGGTGGCCTGGTGCACGATGCGGCTGCCGGCGAGGGCCCAGTCGGCCTGCACGCTCTCCTGGCCGATGTACTGCAGGAAGAGGAGGGCGGCTTCCTTGTTCTTCGAAGAGTGCGGGATGCCGAAGGCGCCGCCGTCGTAGTAGCCGATGTAGCCTTCACCCGACTTGGCCTGCTCCATCACGCCGGCCTCGACGGGCGGCAGCGCCACGCCGACCTTGCCGACCACCGTGGACTTGTCCGCGTTGGTGGCGATCCAGGCGGCGTTCTCGCCATAGACGAGACCCTGGGCGGCGCGGCCGGCGGCGAAGGTCGCCGCGACCTCGTCCCACGTGGACGACGTGGATTCCGGCGGCGCGTAGGCGAGGTTGCCGATCCACCAGGTCAGCGCTTCCTTGGCCTTGTCGCTGTTCATCTGGCCGCCGTTCTCCACCGAGGCGGCGAAGGTCTGGGTGTCGATGCCCCAGTTGTAGATGCCGTAGGTCGGCAGCACGCTTTCGACGAACTCGTAGACCGAGGCCGGATGGCCGGACGACGCCTGCACCGTGGTGCCCCACATCTCCATGCCGTTCTCCTTCGCGTATTCCGTGAAGAATTCCGCGATCTGGCGATATTCGGCGTGGTTGGTGGCCGGCTTCAGGTCGGCGTTGTACTTGGCCTTGTAGGCCTCCTGCACCTTCGGATCCTCGAACAGATCCTTGCGGTAGAGGTAGACCTTCACGAACGCTTCCATCGGCACGCCGAACACGTCGCCGTCGGCGTTCTTGAAGTTGTCGATGAAGGTGGTGAACTTCGAGATGTCGAAGTCGGGCGACTTCAGGTTGGCGTTCTGCTCCATCATGTCGGAGAGGTTCACCAGGAAGTCGCGGGCCAGATAGCTGTAGATGATGTCCTGCTCGATGTAGACGAAGTCATAGATGCCGGTGTTGGCCTCCATGTCCTTGATCGCCTTGTCGTACATCTGGTCCCAGGACGTCGCCTCGAACTCGACGGTGATGCCGGTCGCCTCGGTGAAGGCGGGCGCCAGCACGTCCTTCACGTAGTTGGACGGCGGCGTGCTTTCCGAGACGCCGCGGATGGTGGCTCCTTCCAGCCCCTTCGCGGCGTCCGACCAGAAGTCGGCGAACGCCGGAGCGGTGCTGGCCATCAGCGTCGCCACGAAGGCCGAAGCGACGAGCCTCTTGCAGTGCATCATGGTCTTCTCTCCTCCCAAGGATCGGCTTTGTCGGAGCGACGTCACACGCCATCCCCGTCCCGGCTCTTTCAGGCGAGCCGGGTCGTTCCCGATCGGGTCGGGCGGGCAGGTCTGTCGTCCGATGGTTCTGCCGGGCCCGTGGGCCCGGATCGTGGATCCCGCCGCGTCAGCGGTCGTGTCCGCGTCCCCTCCGACGCGGCGTCCCGGGCCCACCTCTTCGGGCGCCCGGTTCCGCGTCCGCTGCTGCTTCCGCGTCCGCGGCTGTCACCGCGAGATCTGTGAGCGACGTTACTCTCCGTGAGAATTCGTCACCACGCCTGGGCGGTGCGCGTTCTATACCTTTTTGGCCGCGCTCCGGCCGTCATGCCGGGCCGTGGACCGCGCCCGACGGAGCGATCGCGCTCGACGCGATCCGGCGGGCGCTGCGGCGGTAGGCCGAGGGGGTCTGATCGCAGAATTTCACGAACTGGCGGTTGAAGTTCGCGATGTTGTTGAACCCGACCTCGAAGCAGATGTCGGTGATCGGCTGATCGGTCTGGGTCAGCCGTGTGCAGGCCGAGTAGACCCGCGTACGGTTGATGAACTTGGCGAACGTGTGCCCCGTCTGCTTCTTGAACCAGCGCGAGAAGGCGCTCGGCTCCATGCCGCAGAGGTCCGCGACCGTGCCGAGACGGATCTCGCTCGCGTAGTTCTTGGCGATGTAGGCGAGGGCGATCTCGATCCGCTCCTCCACCTGGCTCGCCGGGAAGGCCGGCGTCCGCCGCGACAGGGTGGAGCGCTCGGTCGGGTCCGCCGCCAGCGTCGCCAGGAGGTCGAGGAAGAGCACCATGCGGCTCGGGCCGCGAGCCTGGCCGATCTCCTGCAGCAGGCGCGCGCCGCGCCGGGCCGTCTGACCGGTGAACACGAGCCCGTAGGCGGCCTCGGCCAGGAGGGTGCGCACGTCCTCCAGTTCGGCGAAGTCGCCGAGGATCCGGTCGGCGAAGTCGGCGGAGAACTGCACCAGCATGTCCCGTTCGGGCACCACGGTCCCGGGCGGGATGTCGCTGACCCAGTTGTGCGGCACGTCCGGGCCGGTCAGCACCAGGCAGCCGGCCGAAAACGGGCCAACGTGGTCGCCCACCATCATGGTGCCGCTGGAGGACTGGATCAGGTGCAGCTCATATTCGGGGTGGTGGTGCCATTTCGCCAGGTGGTGCGGATAGTCGTGGACATTCCATCGGAACGATTCCGATGGCCGGCAGACGATCACCTCGTGATGCGGCACGAGCCTGCGGACGATACCCATGTGGACCTCCCATCCGTTCGAGCCGATCTTTGCCGGCTTGTCCGGTCCCTGGTGGGATCTTGCCCGACCTCCACCGGAACTCAATCGATTGAAATCCCAGGTCTGGACCCTTTTCGCATTTCTCTCAGGCGCTCAGCCGCTGCGCCGCCCGGCCGGGTTCGCTCACCCGCCCGGCCGCTGCGAACTCCGCCGCCCGGTGGCCCAGCATGATCGCCGCCGCGTTTGTGTTGGCGGACGGAATGGCCGGGATGGCGGCGCAGTCGATCACCCGGAGACCGTCCACGCCGCGCACCTTGAGGCGCGCGTCCAGCACCGCCGTCGGGTCGTCGTCGCGGCCCATGCGCGCCGTTCCGCTCGGGTGATAGTTGGTCTTCACGGTCTTTCCGCAATAGGCCGCCAGGGCCTCGTCGTCGGTCATGTCCGGGCCGGGCAGGAGTTCGGTCGCGATCTTGTCCGACATCGGTCGGGTCGCCAGCAGGCGCCGCGCGTGGCGGATGGACGCGATCGTCAGGCGCAGGTCGTCCGGATGGCCGAAGAAGTTGCTGTCCACCACCGGCTTGTCCGCCGGGTCGGCGGACCGGAGACGCACGCTGCCGCGCGCCTTCGGGCGCAACAGGCACGAGGTCAGCGTCACGCCCCACGTCGGCTCGGCCGACGACACGTCCCGGTCCAGGTAGACGATCGGCGCGCAGTAGAGCTGGATCGTCGGCCGCTCGCCGCCATCGGGATCGTAGAACAGGCAGCTCTCGATGCCGGTGGTCGTCACCGGCCCGGTGCCGAACAGGATGTACTGCAGCCCGTTGCGGATCATCGGCCAGCCGCGATCCTCGCCGAAATAGCCGCTCCGGCCGCGCGTCGTCGCGATGGTCGGCACCTCGTGGTGGTCCATCAGGTTCTCGCCGACGCCCGGCAGGTCCGCCACCACAGGCACGCCGTGATGCTTCAGGTGGTCGGCCGGGCCGAGGCCGGAGAGCATCAGCAGCTTCGCCGTGTTGTAGGTGCCGGTCGCGACCAGCACCTCGCGGGTGGCGCGCGCCGTGATCAGCTGGCCGGCGCTGCGGTATTCCACGCCGACCGCGCGGCCACGCTCGATCAGCACCTTCGTGACCAGCGCGTCGGTCACGACGGTGAGGAGCGGGTTCTTCCAGACCTCGCGCAGGAAGGCCGTGACCGCGTCGCTGCGCACCATCCGGTTCTTCACCCGGCCCATGGTGTGCTGCATCACGCCGACGCCAGCCTGGGACGCGCCGTTGAAGTCCGGATTGTAGGGGTGGCCGAGGCCCTGCGCCGTCAGGATGTAGTCCTCGGTCGTGTCGCAGAGCCGGCCGGGGTCGGACACGAGCAGCTGGCCGTCGATCCCGTGGTAGGCGTTGTTGAACTTGGAGTTCCGCTCCACCGCACGGAAGTGCGGGAGCACGTCCGCGTAGGACCAGCCGGAGCCGCCGCCGAGCATGGCGTCCCAGCCGTCGTAATCCTCCTTCTGGCCGCGCATGTAGACCATGGCGTTCACGGCGCTGCCGCCGCCCAGCACCTTCGCCTGGGGCACGATCGGCGCCCGGCCGCAGAGCCGCTCCTGCGGCACGGTCCTGTGCATCTCCAGGAAGTCCTCGCGGGCGAGATAGCGCAGATAGCCGGCTGGCATGCGCATCACCGGGGCCGTCCGCGCCGGGCCGCGCTCGATCATCAGCACCCGCGCGCCGAAATCGCGCACCAGGCGCATGGCCGCCACGCAGGCCGAGGAGCCGCCCCCGGCGATGACGAAGTCGTAGTCCCTCGCGGTCTGCGACATGAGCTTTCCGTCCCGGATGGTCCCGCTTCGAGGCGAGTTGTTATGCCGCAAGGGTAGGGGGCTCCGGCGTGAGTGACTACGATCAATCTTGTACAGACCTGTACTTTCTTGGCCGTAAGGGACGAGAAAGTATGGAAATCGGCACGCATGTATGATTGCGCGTCCTCATGGCGCTGCTAGCCTCGTCGGCGAGGAGAACGGGGCAGTGGCCATGGCGAGCGTCGTCGGCGAGACCGAAAGGCAGGACCTGATCCGCAAGGTGCTGAAGGCGCAGCCCTTCGTCACCGTGCGGGATCTCGTCTCGCTCACCAACGCGTCCCCGGCCACGGTCCGGCGCGACATCGACAAGCTCAACGAGGCCGGCGAGGTGCGGAAGGTGTTCGGCGGCATCGCGTCCGTCGAGCCGGCGGCTGCCCGCGAGCGCCTGTCCGCTCGCCCCTTCGACGAGAACCGCATGCTGGCGGTCGACGCCAAGAAGGCGATCGCCGCCGAGGCGGAGCGCCTCTGCCGCGACGGAGACAGCCTCATCGTCCACGGCGGCACCACCTGCTACCTGTTCGGCGTGCTCCTGGCGCGCCGGGCGGTGAAGATCTTCACCAACTCCATGCCGCTCGCCGCCGCTCTCGCGGAGACCGGCACCTGCCACCTCACGGTCGCCGGCGGCGAACTGCACCGGGAGCCCGGCATCCTGCAGATGCGCGACGAGGACCTTCTGACGGTCTACGCGTCCAAGTTCTTCGTCGGCGCCCAGGGCATCGGCCCGGACGGCGTGATGGAATCGCACCCGCTGCTGGTTCGCAGCGTCGAAATGCTGATCCCGCGCACCGACAAGGTCGTCGTCCTCGCCGACAGCCGCAAGTTCTCGATCCGGCCGCGCCACGTGGTGTTCGGCCTCGGCCGGATCGGCACGCTCATCACCGACGACGGGCTCTCCGACCAGGACGCCCGGATGCTGGAAGACGAAGGGGTCACGGTGGTCGTCGCGTCGGCCCGCTGAGGGCCGGCCGGCGTCCACGCTCCAGGACCCCGGAGAGGGAGACTGCCCACATGCTGAAGAATGCCATCGAGCTGCCGAAGACCATGGCTTCGGTCGTCTGCCACGGCCCGGAGGACTACCGGCTCGAGGAGCTGCCGGTGCCCGCGGTCGGCCCCGGCGAGGTGCTCGTCAAGGTGAAGTCCGCCGGCATCTGCGCCAGCGACCTGAAGTGCTACCTCGGCGCGCCGCTCTTCTGGGGCGACGCCACCCGCAAGGGCTATTGCGAGCCTCCGATCACGCCGGGCCACGAGTTCGTCGGCGAGGTGGTGGCCCTCGGCGAGGGCGCGGCGGAGAAGTACGGCCTGGAGATCGGCGACCTCGCCGCGTCCGAGCAGATCGTGCCGTGCTGGCACTGCCGCTTCTGCCGCACCGGCAAGTACTGGATGTGCCAGCAGCACGACATCTACGGCTTCCGCCAGCGCACTCCGGGCGCCATGGCCGAGTTCATGTGCTTCCCGGCCGGCGCCCTCAACCACAAGGTCCCGAAGAGCCTGCCGGCCCATCACGCGGTCTTCATCGAGCCGCTCGCCTGCTCGATCCACGCGGTCCAGCGCGGCAACATCGAGTTCCAGGACGTGGTGGTGATCGCCGGCGCCGGACCGCTCGGCCTCGGCATGTTCGCGGCCGCCAGGATGAAGGGCCCGGCTCTCCTCATCGCGGTTGATCTCAACGACGATCGCCTGGAGATGGCCAAGCGCTGCGGCGCCGACATCGGCCTCAACCCCACCAAGGTGAACGTCGTGGACGAGGTCCGCCGCCTGACCGACGGATATGGCTGCGACGTCTACATCGAGGCGACCGGCCACCCGCAGGCCGTGATCGACGGGCTCGCCATGATCCGCAAGCTCGGCACCTTCGTGGAGTTCTCCGTCATGCGCGAGCCGGTGACGGTGGATTGGACCATCATCGGCGACACCAAGGAGCTCAACATCCACGGCGCCCACCTCAGCCCGCACACCTATCCGGTCGCCATTCGGATGCTCGACCAGGGGCTGCTGCCGATCGACGACATCGTCACCCATCGCCTGCCGCTCGCCGACTTCCAGAAGGGCATCGACATGGTCGCGTCCGGCAAGTCGTCCATCAAGGTCACGCTGGAGCCCTGATCGGCGCCCGGAACACCGGCGGGCGCGTCGCGTTGCTTGTCCAACCGATACCGGCGGTCCGGCCACGGACCGCCGCAGCACGAGAGGACAGGCACCCATGGCGATCAGCGATCCTTCGGTCATCCGCGAGCACCTGGAAGTGGTCGGCTCCGATGGCGGGCACGTGGGCACGGTCGATTCCCTCGACGGCCAGCGCATAAAGCTGACCCGCACCGACCCGGACGCCGGCGGCGAGCACCACTACCTCCACCTCGACGTGGTCGACCGCGTGGAGGGCGACAAGGTGATCCTCAACCGCACACGCGCCCAGGCGCAGGACGAATGGGGCGTCAAGGCGGTCGGGTCCTCCTGACCCTTCCGCAACCGGGTTCCAGACGCTATCTGACGGGCGGACGGCCAGGCTGTCCGCCCGTCGCCGTTGAGGTCGGGCGGCGCCCTACGACACAGGCCGACGACGACACAGGCCGACGACGAACGAGGCAAGGAGCACGCCCATGGACGCCAAGACCTACCCGGTCAC
This sequence comes from Chthonobacter rhizosphaerae, assembly GCF_013839525.1. Lineage (GTDB taxonomy): Bacteria > Pseudomonadota > Alphaproteobacteria > Rhizobiales > Pleomorphomonadaceae > Chthonobacter > Chthonobacter rhizosphaerae. The sequence goes on along the minus strand of NZ_JACDIS010000002.1, from coordinate 402,195 downwards.
CCGCACGGACGCCCAGTGGCGGGCGCTCCTGACGCCCGAGCAGTACCGGATCATGCGCCAGCACGGCACCGAGCGCCCGGGCAGCTGCGCGCTCCTCCACGAGAAGCGTCCCGGCACCTTCACCTGCGCGGGCTGCGACCAGCCGCTGTTCGTCGCCGGCCGCAAGTTCGAAAGCGGCACCGGCTGGCCGAGCTTCGACACGCCGGTCCCCGGCTCGGTGGAAACGTCCACGGACCGCAGCCACGGCATGGTCCGCACGGAGGTGCACTGCGCCCGCTGCGGCAGCCACCTCGGCCACGTCTTCCCGGACGGTCCGCCGCCGACGGGCCTGCGCTACTGCATCAACGGCGTCGCGATGAACTTCGAGCCCGACGCCGGCTGACCGGGCTGCCGGCAGGCGAGGGCGGGGCGACGGTCAGAGCACCACGATGCCCGTGTGCTTGGCCTTCGCCTCCGGCTCCACGTGAATGGTCACCACGGCGCCCTTGATGCTGTCGCGAAGGGCGTTCTCGATCCGGTCGCAGATGTCGTGGGCCTCGGAGACCGTCTTCGACCCGTCCACCACCAGGTGGAAGTCCACGAACGTCACCGGCCCGGCATGGCGGGTGCGCACGTCGTGGGCCTCGATCGCCCCGTCCGCGTTCTTGGAGATGACCACGCGGATCTTCTCCAGCTCCTCGGGCGGCGCGGCGGCGTCCATCAGGCCGCCGATGGAGTGGCTGACCAGCACCCAGCCGGACCAGAGGATGTTCACGGCCACCAGAACAGCCAGGATCGGGTCGAGGATCGCCCACCCGGTCACGGTCGCGATGCCGACGCCCGCCAGCACGCCCACGGAGGACATGACGTCCGTCGCAAGATGCCGGCCGTCCGCCACGAGCGCCGGTGACCGGAAACGCCGGCCCTGGCGGATCAGCACGGTGCTCCACGCCGCGTTGATGACGCTCGCCACACCGTTGATCGCCAGACCGAGGCCCGGATCCTCCAGGGTGCGCGGCGACAGGTAGCCGAGATAGGCCTCCCGCACGATGGCGAGCGCCGCCACCACGATCAGCACGCCCTCCAGCACCGCCGACAGGTATTCCACCTTGTGGTGGCCATAGGGGTGGTTCGCGTCGGGCGGAATCGCGCTGAGACGAACGGCGACGAGCGCCGCCACGGCCGCCGCCACGTTGATGATGCTCTCCAGGGCGTCGGAATAGAGCGCGATGCTGCCGGTCACCGCATAGGCGGCATACTTGAGGCCGAGCACCACGATGCCGACGACGAGGCTTCCATAAGCCAGGGTGATCAGCCGGTTCATCGCGGGCTCCCCTTCTGCACGCGGCGGTTCGATACAGGATCCCGGCCGGGGGCGCAAAGGGGAAGGGTCCGGGCCCGGCCTCGGCCGACCCCGGTTCGCGGCATGCCGTCAGGCTGCCGTCACGCGGTCTTCGCCTTCCGGCGGACCACCTCCAGGCCGGTGGAGAGCGAGGCCCGGATCTCCCGGGCGAGCGCGTTCACCGATCGCGAGTCGCGGCTCGCGGTCGACCGCAGGAGAGCGATCGGCAGCTCCGGCAGCGCCGGCAGGCCCGATTCGCTGCCGAGGATGCGCAGGTCCGGCGGCACGGAGCAGCGGGCGAGGGCGGCGATCGCCAGCCCCGTGCGCACCACCGTCACCAGTCCGGCGACGCTCGGGCTGGAATAGGCGATGCGATACGGCCGCTTGCAGCTGGCCCACGCCTCCAGGACGGCCGCGCGGCCGCTGCAGCCGGGCTGGAACAGCGCGAGCGGCACCGTCGGCTCCCGGTGGACGTCGTGGAGCGGGGAGGCCGCCCACACCGTCGGCTCGCTGCAGAGATATTCCGCGTCGTCCATCCCCGGCCCGCGCGTCACCAGGGCGAGGTCGATCTTGCGATCCTGGATCATGCGGGCGAGCGATCCGCTCGGCTCGCAGGTGACGGCAACCTCCACGTTCGGGTGCAGCCGCGCGAAGCGGTCGAGGGCCCGCGGCAGCAGCGTGCCCACGTAGTCCTCCGGGGCGCCGAGACGGACCGTGCCGGTCATCGCGGCGAGCTGCATCACGAGCAGCGTCTCCTCGTGCACGTCCATCAGCTTGCGCGCCTGGGCCAGCAGCACCTCGCCGCGCTCCGTCAGGATCCGGCGGCGGCCGTCGCTGAGGAAGAGCGGCGGACCGCCCACCAGGTCCTCCAGCCGCTTCATCTGCATGCTGACGGCCGATTCCGTCCGCCCGATGCGTCGCGCCGCTCCGGCGAACGAGCCGGTGTCGGCGATGGCGACCAGGGTCGCGAGGAGCTGCGTGTCGAGGAAATCCGGCGGTCGGCTCATGGCAATACTTAAGCGACGTTTACCTTTGAGTTCAACTGAATTCATTTGATCGCGAATAGGATGTGTTTTTTAGTACATCTAGCCAGACGATGTAGAGGACGGCATCCGACCTCTCGCCGTCTGGTTTTATGCGGTTAGACTGAAGAACTTCCGGCGCCGGTTTTTCCCCAGATAGATTGATCGCAAACGTACCCAGCTCCAAAAACTAAGGTTCGTGGAGGGTTTTGTCGTGTCTAACATGCATCACTTCCGGGAAAACGTGTTCAAGAAGTTCGCGGCCGGCGATTTCTTTCGGGCCAATGCCAAGAATTTCCCGGTTCTGAAGGGCCTTGCGGTCCAGGGGCTGGATCTCGCTCCGGGCGCCGTGCGCGAGCCGCACACCCATCCGAACGCCCACCAGCTGGACTACTGCATCAGCGGCCAGGGCCGCGTCGGCATCGTCGGGCCGGATGGCGAGACGCATTACCTGGACCTCTCTCCCGGCGACATCTCCTTCGTCCCGCAGGGCTTTCTCCATTGGATCGAGAACACGGGCCCGGAGAAGCTGTGCTTCCTGGTCGTGCTGTCCCACGAGGAGCCGCAGACCATCGAACTCTCCGAAATGCTGTCCGGCGTACCGAACGCCACGCTCGCCAACATGTACGGCGTGGGTGAGTCGGTGTTCGAGGCCATCCCGAATCGCACGGTCGTCATCGGCGGCGGCGCCGACACCGCCGTGGAGGTCGAGGACGGCCGCGACGGCGCGCGGATGATCGCCGCGGAATAACGGACCCTCCGCCCGGCCCGCTCGATCGGGCATTCGACGATCACGAGGGGCGCGCGGCAGAGAAGCCGCCGCCCCGCCTTTCATCTGCCCCTCGGACGGCCGGGACCGCGTCGTCACCGACCGGTCCCCCTGGCCCGGCACGTGTCCCGCGCATCCGGGCGACTCCCGGCCACCCCGGATCACGCCGTCTCCTGAAATCCTGTTTTGCACTGCGTCACTTTTTCTGTGGCGCCGCACCCTTGCCGAAGCCGACATCTTGCCGGCATGTGCCGGGCGCCAAAGCGATGCTCGCGTGCGGCATTCGACACGGGGGGAACGACAGGTCATGTCGGGGGCAGAACTCGCGCTTCAGAATCTCACCTCGCCCATGGTGCTGTTCTTCGCGCTCGGCGCGTTCGCGGCGCTGATGCGATCCGACCTCACCATCCCGGAAGCGGTCGCCAAGACGCTGGCGCTCTACCTGATGCTCTCCATCGGCTTCAAGGGCGGGGTGGAGGTGGCGAAATCCGGCATCGACGCCACCATGCTGCTCACCATCGCGGCGTCCATCGTGCTCTCCTTCGCCATCCCGGTGATCGGCTACGCGCTCCTGCGCGCCACCACGCGCCTGTCCGCCGTGGATGCGGCGGCCGTCTCGGCGCACTACGGCTCGATCTCCATCGTCACCTTCGTGGCGGCCACCGAGGTGGTGCGCGGTCTCGGTCTCACGTTCGAGGGCTATCTCATCGCCATCGCGGCCGTGATGGAGACCCCGGCCATCGTGTCGGCGCTCCTTCTCGCCCGGCGCGGATCGAAGGCCGACGGCGTGAAGGCCGAGAGCGGCGAGAGCCTTCCGGCGCTCCTGCGCGAGGTCGCCTTCAACGGCTCGGTGGTGATGCTGGTGGGGTCCTTCCTGATCGGCTGGATCAGCGGCGAGCGCGGCATGGCGATGATCGCGCCCTTCGTGATCGACCCGTTCCGCGGCATCCTTTGCCTCTTCCTCCTCGACATGGGCCTCGTCGCGGGGCGGGGGCTTCGCCAGAGCGGCAAGGTGCTGACCCCGCCGGCGCTCGCGTTCGGCATCTATTTCCCGCTCATCTCGGCCAGCCTCGCGGCGCTCTTCTGCCTGATGCTCGACCTGTCGGTCGGCGGCGCGGCGCTCCTCATCACGCTTGCGGCATCGGCGTCCTACATCGCCGTGCCGGCGGCGATGCGCCTTGCGCTCCCCGAGGCCAATCCGGCACTTTACCTCACGCTCTCCCTCGGCGTGACATTCCCGTTCAACCTCACTCTCGGCATCCCGCTCTACGTCTGGATCGCCGGGGCCGTCGCGGGCTGACCTCCCATGCAGATGCACCCGAAGAAGCGCATTGAGATCATCGTCGAGGCCCCCGTCCTCCACCGCCTGACCGACCTCCTGGACCGGCTCGACGCCACCGGCTACACGGTGGTGCCGGTCCTCGGCGGTCGCGGGCGCGGCGGCTCCTGGACGCGCGAGGGCCTCGCCACCGACGCCGGCCGCATGGTCATGGTCGTCGTCGTCACCGGCGAGGAGCGGCTCGACGCCATCCTCCAGCCCGTGTTCAGCCTGGTCACGCGGCAGATCGGCATCGTGACCGTCTCCGACGTCATGGTGATGCGCGCGGAGCACTTCTGAGCGGCTGGCGGTTGCCGGGCGGCGAAACAGGCCGGGGAGGTCCGCGTTCCCCGCGCTTCCCCTTCCGCCACACCCGTGTTAAAGACCGCCGCCAACTTGAAAAGGTATCGAACCGGTCAGGCCGCCCGTGGAACCCTCCACGATCGGTCCGGATCGGCTCATCGTTTTCCCGCGATACCGCCCGCACACCGGAGTTGGCCATGACCGTCTTCCTCGATCCCGTCCACGGCGGGCAGCTCGCGCTCACCTTCGACGACGTGCTCCTCACTCCCGGCCATTCCGAGGTGATGCCGTCCGAGACGGACGTGAAGACGCGTCTCACCCGCGGCATCGAGCTCAACATCCCGATTCTCTCCTCCGCCATGGACACGGTGACCGAGGCCCGCCTGGCGATCGCCATGGCCCAGGCCGGCGGTATCGGCGTCATCCACCGCAACCTCGACCCGGACGTTCAGGCCGAGCAGGTCCGCCAGGTGAAGAAGTTCGAGAGCGGCATGGTGGTGAACCCCGTGGTCATCGGCCCCGAGGCGACCCTGCGCGACGCGCTCGACCTGATGAAGGCCCACAACATCTCCGGCATCCCGGTGGTGCAGAACGCCGGGGAGGGCGGCCGGGTCACCGGCCGCCTCGTCGGCATCCTGACCAACCGCGACGTGCGCTTCGCGTCGGACCCGAACCAGCGGGTCTACGAGCTGATGACGCGGGAAGGCCTCATCACGGTCAAGGAGGGCGTCACCCACGACGAGGCCAAGCGGCTCCTCCACAAGCACCGGATCGAGAAGCTGCTCGTCGTCGACGACCAGTTCCACTGCACCGGCCTCATCACGGTGAAGGACATCGAGAAGGCCCGCCTGCACCCGAACGCCGCCAAGGACGACCAGGGCCGCCTGCGCGTCGCCGCCGCCACCACGGTCGGCGACCAGGGGCACGAGCGCTCCCAGATGCTGATCGACGCGGGAGTCGATCTCCTGGTCGTCGACACCGCCCACGGCCATTCCGAGCGCGTGCTCCAGGCCGTCACCAAGGTGAAGAAGCTGTCCAACCACGTGCAGGTCATCGCCGGCAACGTGGCGACCGGGGCCGGCACCAAGGCGCTCATCGACGCGGGCGCGGACGCCGTGAAGGTCGGCATCGGCCCGGGCTCCATCTGCACCACCCGCATCGTGGCCGGCGTCGGCGTGCCTCAGCTCACCGCCATCATGGAGGCGGTCGCGGCCGCGCGCGACGCGGGCGTCCCGGTCATCGCCGACGGCGGCATCCGCTTTTCCGGCGACGTCGCCAAGGCGCTCGCCGCCGGGGCGTCGGCCGTCATGATCGGCTCGCTGTTCGCCGGCACCGAGGAAAGCCCCGGCGAGGTCTACCTGCACCAGGGCCGCAGCTACAAGGCCTACCGCGGCATGGGCTCGGTCGGCGCCATGGCGCGCGGCTCGGCGGATCGCTACTTCCAGGCGGAGGTGCGCGACGCCCTCAAGCTCGTGCCGGAGGGAATCGAGGGCCAGGTGCCCTACAAGGGCCCGCTCTCGTCGGTCCTCCACCAGCTTGTCGGCGGCATTCGCGCCGCCATGGGGTACGTGGGCGCCCACACCATCGAGGAGCTCCAGGACAAGGCCCGGTTCGTGCGCATCTCGCCCGCCGGCATGCGCGAGAGCCACGCCCACGACGTGACCATCACCCGGGAAAGCCCGAACTACCCCGGCGCCGTCTGATGACGGCAGCCGCGACCGCGCTCGTCCTGGCGATGCTGCTGCAGCTCGCCTGGACCTTCGCCGTGATGGTCTGGACCGCCCGGGTGCGTTTCGCCGCCGCCCGGGCCAAGCGCGTCACCGGCAACATCGCCCTCGACCACCGGGCCTGGCCGGACGATGTCCTCAAGGTCTCCAACAACATGAACAACCAGTTCGAGACGCCGACGCTCTTCTACGCGCTCGTGCTTCTCGCCCTGGTGCTCGGCCTCGCCGACTGGGTCCTCGTCGTGCTGGCGTTCGCCTACGTGGCGAGCCGCGTCGTGCATACGGCCATCCACACCGGCTCCAACCGGATCGTCCAGCGCTTCCAGGTGTTTCTGGTCGGGGTAGGGTGCCTGATGCTGATGACGGCCTGGGTGTCGGTGCGGCTCGTGGCGGGATAAGGCCCCGTCCGGATCGGTCCGACCTGCCGGCGGCATCGCCAGGCTCCGACCGCCGCCGCGTCGCGCCCCTTTACCCCCATCCGCATCTCCCCTATGCAGATCCCCGTACGGGTCAACCGAGGATGGGATCATGAAGGACGGCGGACGGCTGGCTGCGGCCATCGAAGTGCTGGAGGACGTGGAGCGCACGCGCCGCCCGGTCCAGGACGCTCTGAAGGACTGGGGCCTCGCCCACCGGTTCGCCGGGTCCCGCGATCGAAGCGCGGTCGGCAACCTGGTGTTCGACACGCTCCGCCGGCGCGGATCGCTCGCGGCCCTCATGGGGTCCGATTCGCCGCGCGCGCTGACGCTCGCCTGCTACGTGCGCCTCTGGGGGCGCGGCGTATCCGGTCTCGACGCGGCGCTCGCCGACGACCGCCACGCCCCCGCCCCGCTCACCGACGACGAACGCGCGCGCCTGCAGGACGGCGACATCCCGGCCGACGCGCCCCGCTGGATGCGGGCGGACGTGCCGGACTGGCTGGAAGGGTCGCTCGCGCGCGCCTTCGGCGACCGGCTCGAGGCGGAGGGCGACGGCCTCGCCGGCCGGCCGGACATCGACCTGCGCGTCAACACCCTGAAGAGCGACCGCGCCACCGTCCTGAAGGCGCTGGAGCCGCTCGGGGCGGAGCCCTGCCGCTGGTCGCCCGTCGGCGTGCGCATCGCCGCCGGCGCCGCCGACGACAAGCCGCCCCACGTGGCCTCGGAACTCTCCTACAAGAAGGGCTGGTTCGAGATCCAGGACGAGGGCAGCCAGATCGCCGCGCTCCTGTCGCTCGCCCACGCGGGCGAGCAGGCCGTGGACCTCTGCGCCGGCGCGGGCGGCAAGGCGCTCGCCCTCGCGGCCGCCATGGAGAACCGCGGCCAGATCTACGCTTACGACAGCGACAAGCGTCGCTTCGGCGACATCCTGGATCGCATCTCCCGGTCCGGCGCCCACAACATCCAGATCCGCGAGCCGCGCAAGACCGACGTGCTCGGCGATCTCGCCGACCGCATGGACCTCGTCCTGGTGGACGCGCCCTGCACCGGCTCCGGCACCTGGCGCCGCCGGCCGGACGCCAAGTGGCGTCTTGCGCCGGGCGCCCTGGACACCCGCCGGCAGGAGCAGGCGCACGTGCTCGCCGAGGCCGCGCGCCTCGTCCGCCCCGGCGGGCGGCTCCTCTACGTCACCTGCTCCATCCTGCCGGAGGAGAACGAGGACCAGGTCGCCGCCTTCCTGAACGCCCAGCCGGACTTCCGGCTCGGCGACACCGCTGCCGCCTGGACCAAGGTCACCGGCGAGCCGGCCGTCCCCGGCACCGTCGTGACCCTGGAAGGGCAGGGCGGCTCCGCCGTCCGCCTCACCCCCGCCACCACCGGCACCGACGGCTTCTTCTCCGCCATCCTGGAGCGCGCGGCCTGAGGGCCGCGCGGCGCGTCGTCGCTCAAGCGGTCTTCCGGTTCGGTCCCGCGTCTCCTGCGTGTCACTTTCCCCTTGCCCCCCGCACCCTGACGCCTTATCGCATGCGGGCATTCCTTACCGTCTGCGGCCGAGGCCGCACCCGACCGCGCCAGGGGTGCCGATGACCCACGATTCCCTTCTCATCATCGATTTCGGCAGCCAGGTGACGCAGCTGATCGCCCGCCGCGTCCGGGAGGCTGGGGTCTATTCCGAGATCGTGCCGTTCCAGAACGCCGAAGCCGCGTTCCGGCGCATGCAGCCGAAGGCGGTCATCCTCTCCGGCAGCCCGGCGTCCACCACGGAGACCGGCTCCCCCCGCGCGCCGCAGGCGGTGTTCGACGCAGGCATCCCGGTGCTCGGCATCTGCTACGGCGAGCAGACCATGTGCGCCCAGCTCGGCGGGCAGGTGGAGGCCGGCCATCACCGCGAATTCGGCCGCGCCCTCATCGACGTCCAGGAGCCCTGCCAGCTGTTCGAGGGGCTCTGGGACCAGGGTACCAGCCACACCGTCTGGATGAGCCACGGCGACCGCGTCACCGCCATTCCGCCGGGCTTCCGCGTCGTCGCCACCTCGCCGGGCGCGCCCTTCGCCGCCATCGCGGACGACGACCGCCGGTTCTACGGCGTCCAGTTCCACCCGGAGGTGGTGCACACGCCCGACGGCGCCCGCCTCATCGAGCGCTTCGTGCGGCACGTGGCCGGCTTCTCCGGCGACTGGAGCATGGCCGCCTACAAGGACGAGGCGATCGAGAAGATCCGCGCCGAGGTCGGTACCGAAAAGGTGATCTGCGGCCTTTCCGGCGGCGTCGATTCCGCCGTCGCCGCCGTCCTCATCCACGAGGCCATCGGCGACCAGCTCACCTGCATCTTCGTCGACCACGGCCTGATGCGGCTCAACGAGGCCGAGCAGGTCGTCACGCTTTTCCGCGAGCACTACAACATCCCGCTCGTCCACGTGGACGCGTCCGACACCTTCATCTCCGCCCTGGAGGGCCAGACGGACCCGGAGACCAAGCGCAAGATCATCGGCCGGCTCTTCATCGAGGTGTTCGAGGCCGAGGCCAAGAAGATCGGCGGCGCGTCCTTCCTCGCCCAGGGCACGCTCTACCCGGACGTGATCGAGAGCGTCTCCTTCACGGGCGGCCCGTCCGTCACCATCAAGAGCCACCACAACGTGGGCGGGTTGCCCGAGCGCATGAACATGAAGCTCGTGGAGCCGCTGCGCGAGCTCTTCAAGGACGAGGTGCGCGCCCTCGGCCGGGAGCTCGGTCTGCCCGACGCCTTCGTCGGCCGCCACCCCTTCCCGGGACCCGGCCTCGCCATCCGCTGCCCGGGCGGCATCAGCCGCGAGAAGCTCGACATCCTGCGCCAGGCCGACGCCATCTATCTCGACGAGATCCGCAAGGCCGGCCTCTACGACGCCATCTGGCAGGCCTTCGCGGTGCTCCTGCCGGTCCAGACCGTCGGCGTCATGGGCGACGGGCGCACCTACGAATCCGTGCTCGCCCTCCGCGCCGTCACGTCCGTCGACGGCATGACCGCCGACTTTTACCCCTTCGACATGAGCTTCCTCGGCCGCACCGCCACCCGCATCATCAACGAGGTGAGGGGCGTCAACCGCGTGGTCTACGACGTGACCTCGAAGCCGCCCGGCACGATCGAGTGGGAGTGAGGGGATCGTAGGGCCGGATACCGATGGATACGGCGTCGGGGATGTGTAGAAGCAGGCGTTCCGATAGTCACCGAACGTCCGCAATAGTCCCTTCAGGGACCGGCCGGCTTGGCATGAGGCAGAAGCGCAAGCGCCGCCGCATTCTTGTAGCGCTTACGTGATCCGAGGACGAGTCGGGGTCTCGCGCGCTTGGGCGTTTGGCGCGCTTGAGAGACCGCTGCAGCCGACTACAACCTGGTCCGGCGACCTTCATGCCGGAGTCCCTGGTCATCGGAGCGGCCGCGAAGGCCGCGAGGGCCGGCGGCGCGCCCACCGCCGGCCTTGGATCCGCCGAAGTGCCGTCGCGGCGTCACCGGCGCGGGGAACTGGGCCCGCCGGTTTTGCGAGACGGTACCCTCAGGTCAGTCCCTAACCGACCGCAGTGGCTTCTCGCACCGGTCGCCGCGTCCGGATGAGATGGAGCCCGGCGACCACACCACCGATAGCAAAGCCGAGGAGATCGGTGGCAAGCATCGGGGTCACAAGCAGCACCGCTGCGATCACCGCCAGGATCCGCTCGGCGATGGACGCACGACCGACCAGCCAGCCGAAGGCTGCGATGCCCCAGAGCAGGACAGCGCTGACGGCCTTCATAAGCACGAACGCGGCGGAGGACCAGTAGGCGGCGCCTTCTAGCCCGGCGACCGGCTGCAGCATGAGCTGCGGGTTGTAGACGGCCATGAACGGCAGGATGAAGCCGGGCAGGGCGATCCGGACCGCCTGGATTGCAACCTTCATGCCGGATTCCCTGGCCATCGGTGCCGCCGCGAAAGCCGCCAGGGCGACCGGGGGCGTCAGGTCCGCCATGATCCCGAAGTAGAAGACGAACATGTGGCTGACGATCAGCGGCACGCCGATCTCCAGCAGGATCGGCGCGGCGAGCGACGAGGTGATGATGTAGTTCGGGATCGTCGGGATGCCCATGCCGAGAAGCAGGCTGAACAGCATGGTGAGCACGAGAGTGAGGAGGAGATTGTCCTTCCCGATCGCGATCAAGGCTTCGCCGATCACGGTGCCGAGGCCGGTCAGCGTCATGGTGCCGATCACGAGCCCGACGACCGCGCAGGCGAGCCCCACCGGGATCGCCTGCCGCGCGCCATCGGCGAGGGCGGAGGACAGCAGTACCACGTCGTCCTCGGCGACGACCGCGATCCGTTCTCCGAACCGGGCCCATTCCTCCTCCAACGGGGCAAGGTCGATCTTCACGACCACGACGCCGACGACCGCGTCGCCGTGCCAGATCGGAGCGGACAGAAAGTAGCCCGCGACACCTGTGGTGACCCCGACGGCATAGTAGCGCGCAGGTCGACCGGCGACGGCATCGCGGTAGTAGGGCCTGAAGCCGTAGTTCCGGCCGACGAAGCTGCTCTCCTCGCGCCAGTTGCTGGCAGCAAGTGTGGTGCCGTCCCGGTCGAGGACGAAGAGCGCGCCGGCTCCTGCGGTCGCGGCGGTGAGCTCCAGCGATCGGTTCGCGGCGTCGGCACCCGACGGATCGGCAATCACCGCCTGGATCTCGGCCGAACGGGCGAGGAGATCCGGCAGGTAGGCGTAGCGCGCGATCCGGGCGTCGAGCGCCGCGTCGGCCGAGGAGAGCCGGCCGTCCGCGGTGCGCTCGAGCGTGGGCAGCAGGATCGTTCGCGCCGCGATCGCGGCGAAGACGGTGACGGCGACGAGGACGATCACGGAGGCAACGGCAAGCGATCCTCCCCGCCATCGGCTGGCTTCTGACAGCATCATCGCTCCTCCGCTCTCCGCTTCAGTATCTTTGCAGGAAATGACAGTGAGGCAAGCACCGGGCCAACAATGGTTTCGGCAGCGTCGACGGTCCTTTTTGTTCGGCGAGTGATCGTCAGAATGGGCCGATGGGTTGGATGTTTCTAGGCATCAATTTCGACTTTGAAAAATCTAGCGGGAGTGACGGATACTAACGGCGGCGAGCGCGAAGACTTGGCGGCTTTTGTCGCTGCGTGTGACATGGCTGCCGGCTGGCGGATCGAAGCCATGAACGTAGGTCGTGATCATAGCGCCAGCGCCCGCTTGAGATCGTCATGCTCGAAGGCGCTGGCCATTCGGGTGATCTCGGCCGCCCGGGCACCGGCGGCCTTCGCGGTCTCGCGCCATGTCGCGGTCACGGTCGCGACCTCTTTGATGATCGCGCGGGCCTGCGCGAGCGTGAGTGCGAAATAGTCCGACGCCTGTTCGAGCAGATCGAGCGAGCAGGTGCCCTCGTCGAGGTCGATGTTCGTCGTCAGCACGCGCGCCTTGAGGTCGGTCGGCACTGGATTGAGGTCGTAGGCGGGCGACAGCGACCACCCGGCTTTGCCGTGCCAGAGGAAACCGTGATTGCGCAGATGATCGTCGACATTGGAGATCATCACGTTGAAGACGACGCGCCGATAGAGCGCATGAGCATCTGTTTTTCCTTGCGCGCCGTACCGGGCCAGGGCGTCGACGATCTCGGGATAGCTGCCACGCTCGCCGTCTTTGGCGCCCATCATCGCCATGGCGGACAGGAACGGGATGCGGATCGCGCCATCGCGATCGAAGCGTCGCGATAGCATCACCGCCTTGCCGGCCACTTCGACAAGTTCGTGTTGTGGGGTGGCGATGCCGGCTTGGCCGGCCAGCCGCAGCGCGATCTCCTCCCAGGTTTCCATGCTGTAGTCGTCGATCTCCTTCGGGAACTTGGCGATGGAGAGATGGCCATGCTGGTCGATGACCGAGGCCTTCGGCCGCGCACCGCCGAGGGAGGAGCCGGGCGCAAAGATGAGTTGAAGGTCTTCGTCCGTTTCCTCATCCCGGAGAATCCGCTCGGTAATCTGAAGCAGGCGGCCAAGCTCGATCAGGGCGGGCACGCCGACCCTGATCGGCGCTCGAAAAGTCTCTTCGCCGACCCGGCGAAACCGTAGCGCGCCGAGCCGCGTCTCATCCGCGACCCCGAGCAGGTAGTCACTTTCCGCGAGAGTGCGGACTGCGCGGCCCTCGCGGTCGGCGAAGCGGCGCTCGGCGCGCTGCATAAGGCGGCGGCCCCACGTATCTGGCGCGGAGTCGCCGATTGAGCCGAAGGTCGCGAGGCCACCAGGAGGAGCGAAGGCGCCACGCGTCAATGCGAGCGCTGGTTCCATCGAGAAGCGGTCCGGATCTTCAAGCCACGCGCCATCGTACTCGAACAGAATTGTTTCCGTGCCGCGGACGCGATTGCTCCTCGCCAATCCAATTGGGCGCGTGCGGCCGTTGAGATCGATATGCACCTCGAAGTCAGCCATCGCGGGACGGTCCGGCTGGCCGCTTGAGGTGGACGCGCTTGGGCAGGTCGGCACTGGCCAGCGCCTGTCCGACGCTGTCGTTGCTGATGTCGGCAATTTGGCCCAGACCTTCGAGCAGGCCCAAGGCCTGAAGGACGCCGGCATAGATGCCGATGCTCACATTGGTGTCGCCAGCCTCGACCCTCTGCAGGGTCGAGCGGGACGTGAAGGCACGCTCCGCCACGACCGCCATAGGCAGCTTGCGACGACGGCGGGCGTCGTGGATATCCGCGCCGAGCTTCCGCAAGGCGCGGCGCACGGCTGCTGGAGGGGTATGTGGAGTAGGCATTTGCCACCTTCGCGCTGCAGATCGGCGGAATATGTAGCACGAAGATTACACTTTCTCTAGCCTCGACTGGAGTCGATCCCGGTGTTTACCGGCTGCGGGAACTGCCCGGTTCCGCAGAAAGCTAGCGGTGAAGCGTAGGGGCGGTCGAGCGCCCCGGGTCCACCCCCCAGCAAGGCACCGCGCTGATGCGCGCTAGAGCGCTTCCCGATCTGACTGAATCGTCAGGTCGACAAGAAATCGCTCCAGATTCAATAAGCTGGAGCGTTCTCTTATCGACCAAGTCATTCAACTTGGACGGAGAACGCTCTAGCGGCGCCTGAGGCCACCTAGAACCGCAGGCAGGAACGGGCGTGTGAACTCTGCTCTAGAGACATGACGGTACTTTTAGGTGGGCTCTGGAGCGACACCAAGCAGCCGAAAATCAGTGCCGAGAGGCGATGGACCCCGATAGATACCGAAACTGCGCAGAATATTCCTGGTGCGATCTGTCCTTTAAAATCAGAACCGTAAGCTTTTGACAGCCCGTGGGTCGGCTCTTCGGCCGTCGAGCAAGAAAAACCCCTCTAGATCAAAGAACTAGCTTGGTTTCGAACAATCGAGTGGGAGTGAGGGGAGCGTAGGGCCGGATACCGATGGATACTGCATCGGGAACTTGTCGACGCAGGTATTTCGATAGTCACCGAATGTCCGCAGCTGTCCCTTCAGGGCACGGGCCGGCATGGTATGCGGTAGTGCCGACGCCGACTTCCGCGGCGAGACGCGTTCCCACGAGACTCATGCCTTGATGACCAATCCCGGCCTTCGGCTCTTCCGCAGGGGTCCCGGTATGGAGGCGAAGCCCGCCTTCCTCGGCCAGGCGCTGATGGAGAACCGCTCCGGTCTCCTGGTCGATGCCTGCGTCACCCTCGTGTCGGACTTGTCGGGGCGGCCTCGACATTGGTCTGAGTGGTTTGAGCCCTGGAAACTCTAACCTCCGGCGCTCCAACGTTGGGGTTCGGACCAGGCAGAGAAGACCGTGCGCAATGGCGGGGCTTCTTTGTTCTATGCCTCTAGACCTAGCAAGGTCTTGAGCGGATCGGAATCGAAACTGCGGCAGCCCGTCAGGTTGACACTTTCGCGGGCACCGCGTCCACGTCATGGAGAACGAGCTCGCCGACGCCGGCCGTCAGGGCCGGAGGGGCGGGGGTTCTCCGGTTTCGAAACGCGACGGCATTTCGACGGCAACTGAAGTTCAGGCCGAACGCGCGCCTGCTGGCGCGGAATCTGCATATCTGCGATCGACCCACAGTTTCCGACACGCGGAGGTCAGACCATGCTCGCTGTTAACGGAGCGCTCGACGTCCGTCTTCTTCGAACGCTCCTCATCCTTCTGACCGAATGCAGTGTCTCCCGGACAGCCGAGATGCTGGGCCACACGCAGCCAACCGTAAGCCTCGCGCTCAAGCGGCTGAGGGACCTCCTGGGCGACCCGATCCTCGTCCGGTCGGGCGGGACGCTGGTGCCTACCGAGCGGGGCCTTGAATTGCGCGACAGCGTTCGCCGACTGCTCGCCGACATGGACGCGCTTCTCTCGCCGCTGCCGAACTTCGACCCGGCGCGCAGCGACAGGCGGTTCCGTATCGTCGCCGCCAACTGCCTCGGGGCTGTGTTCCTGCCGCGCATCTTCCGCGCGGTCGCCCGCGAGGCGCCGCACGTCCGCGTCGACGTGGTGCCCATG
This sequence comes from Chthonobacter rhizosphaerae, assembly GCF_013839525.1. Classification (GTDB taxonomy): domain Bacteria; phylum Pseudomonadota; class Alphaproteobacteria; order Rhizobiales; family Pleomorphomonadaceae; genus Chthonobacter; species Chthonobacter rhizosphaerae. The sequence goes on along the minus strand of NZ_JACDIS010000002.1, from coordinate 386,832 downwards.
CCCGCTTACGACGACTTGATGGCCCAACTCGCCGAAGGCGCGATCGACCTCGTCGTCGGCAACTGGCCGAACCCTCCAGAGCAGTTGCGCATCGCGCCGCTACTCTCCACCAAGATCAAATGCGTGGTTTGCGAGGGCCATGCATTGACCGACCTGACCGAACCGCTGACGCTGGACAGGTGGCTGCAGGAGGATCACCTGTCGCCGACATCCGCCGAGGTGACGGCCTTGAGCCCCATTGATGGCCGCCTGCTCCCCCTCGGCCGCAAGCGCCGGATCACGGCTTCTGTGCCCGAATACGCGATCGTGCCGCATGTGCTTGCCGGCTCGCACCTGGTCTTCACCACCGGGGCGCCCTTTGCCGAGCAGATCGCGCGCGACGGCCGCTTCACCCTGCTCGACGCGCCGCCGGAGCTCGGGCGGATGGACTTCTATCTGCTCTGGCACGAGGCCAAGCACCATTCGCCGGCACACGCCTGGCTGCGCCAGCTCCTCAAGGGCGTCGCGGCGGAGCTGCGCGCCGGCGAACTCGCCGGCCGGACCGTCGGCCTGCCGGCGGCGGCGGAATAGGCGGCCGGCACCGCTCCTACTGTCCGGTGCCCTCGACGAGGCGCCCGTATTCCTGCGGCTGGCGATGGAGCTTGAAGTTGAAGATGTTCGCCTTGATCTCGGCGCAGCGGTCGAGGTCGATCTCGGCGGCGACGAGCTCGTCGCCCCTTGTCGCCGCGACCGCCAGAAGCTCGCCGGTCGGCGCGACGACGCAGCTGCCCCCGATCAGCTCGCAGCCACCCTCCAGCCCCGCCTTGGCCGCGCCGATCACATAGGTGCCGTTCTGATAGGCACCGGCCTGCAGGCTGAGATGATTGTGGAAGTCCTGCAGCCGGTCGTGTTCCGGGGCGCGCGGATAGTGCTGCGGCGTGTTGTAGCCGATGGCGACCAGTTCGACCCCCTGCAGGCCGAGGCAGCGGAAGGCCTCCGGCCAGCGCCGGTCGTTGCAGATCAGGATGCCCGCCTTGCCACCGAGGAAGTCTGCGACCGGAAAGCCCAGGTCGCCGCGCGTGAAGTAGCGCTTCTCCAGGTGCTGGAAGGGGAACTGCGGCTCGTGCTCGCGATGCCCGGGAAGATGGACCTTCCGGTACTTGAGGGCGATCTCGCCGTCCGGCGAGACCAGGATCGCGGTGTTGTGGCGGACGACGCCGGCGCCGGTCTCGCTCAGCTCGGCATACCCGAGGTGGAAGCCGATGCCGGCCGCCTTCGCGGCCTCGAACAGTGGCGCCACGTCCGCATTCGGTATCGCGCGCTCGTAGAAGGCGTCGAGCTCCTCCTCCCGCTCGAAGTACCAGCGCGGGAAGAAGGTGGTGAGCGCGAGTTCGGGAAAGACAAGGAACCGCACGTCGCGCCGGCGCGCCTGCTCGACGAGGGCCAGCATGCGGGCGACGACGGAGGCCCGGCTGTCCTCGCGCTGGATTGGCCCGAGCTGGGCGGCGGCGGCGACGAAACGACGGCTCATGTCGGGCTCCAGGCGGTGGCACGGGCGCGCACGGCGGCCGCTGGCTGCCCGACGAGGGATTGGTAGAGATCGGGATCGGTGTCGCCTTCGGTGCCGAACACCAGGACGCGCGCGGTCGGGCCTAGCCCGAGCGCCGCGGCGGCGGCAGGGTCCTTGAGGCTCGCGGCGAGTGCGGCGAGACCCGCGACGGCGCTCTCACCGGCCACGACCGGCCGATCGCCGAAGGGCGCGTCGGCCAACAGGCGCATGGCGGCGATCGCCGCCGCGTCCGGTAGCCGGACCACCGCGTCGGCCCCGGTCGCCAGGATCTCCCAGGCGAGCTCCGACACCTCCCCGCAGGCGAGCCCCGCCATCATGGTGTCGAGGTCGCCATGGACGGCGACCGGCCGGCCGGCGGCGAGGCTCTCCACGAAGCAGGCTGCCTTCTCCGGATCGGCGAGGACGATCTTCGGCCGGTCCGCACCGAAACGGCGCCAGGCGAGCGCCGCGACCGCCGCGGCCATGCCGCCGACGCCGGTCTGCAGGAAGATATGGGTCGGCGGCGCCTCGAGCGCTTCGAAGGCCTCCAGCGCCATCAGCTCGTAGCCCTGCATGACGTCCTTCGGGACGTCGCGATAGCCGGGGTAGGACGTGTCGGAGACGACGAACCAGCCCTCGGCGGTCGCGGTCTCCTGCGCGGTGCGGACGCTGTCGTCGTAGTTGCCAGCGGTTCGCCGGACCTCCGCGCCAAAGGCGGCGATGGCCGCTCGCCGTCCGTCGCTGACGGTGGCGTGGATGAAGATCACGCAGCGGCATCCGAACAGGCGGGCGCCCCAGGCGACGGACCGACCGTGGTTGCCGTCGGTCGCGCAAGCGACGGTGACCGAACCGACCGCGTCCGCATGGGCACCGGAGAGGAGGGCGGCGACGGTCGGCCGGACGCCGCTGCGCCGCTCCACTTCCGCCGCGAGCAGCCGCGACACCGCATAGGCGCCGCCGAGCGCCTTGAAGCTGCCGAGGCCGAAGCGGCCGCCCTCGTCCTTGTAGGCGATCGATCCGACGCCGAGACGGGAGGCGAGCCCCGGCAGCGCGACGAGCGGCGTCGGCGCATAGCCCGGCCAGCCGGTGATCGTCGCGCGCGCGGCCGCGAGCCCGGCATCGGAGAGGATCGCCTGCATGGCCGGCGTGTAGGACCCGCCCGCCCGCGGATTGAGAACAACGGCGGACCCGGCGGTCGCGAACGGATCGTCAGTCATCGCGCGGCCCAGAAGCGCTCGTGGATACCGGCCGCCTCGTCCTCCATCAGCGGACCGACCACGACGGTCGGCCGTTGGCCGGCGGCGAAGACGTCCCGGCAGGGCAGGTCCAGTGTCGGGTTTTCCGGATGGTCGCCGGTGATCTCCTTCAGCCGCGCCTCCGACAGCCCGTAGACCACCCGGCCGATGCCGGCCCAGTAGGCGGCCCCCGCGCACATGGCGCAGGGTTCGGCCGAGGTCACCATCGTCATGTCGGCCAACGCCTCCGGCCGCCAGGTCTGCGACGCGCGGGTGGCGAGCACCCGCTCCGCATGCCCGGTCATGTCGTGGTGGGGATGGTAGGCGTTGCCTTGCTCCATGACGATGGCGCCGGCTCCGTCGACCAGGACGCAGGCGAAAGGATGGCTGCCGCCGGCGGCGGTCTCCTCGGCGAGCGCGAAGGCCCGGCGGAGATAGGGGGTGAAATCGATGTCGGGCAGGGCCAAGGACGGCCTCCGGTACGATGCGGCAGGACGGCCCACGATCCCGGCCTCGAGCCTGCGCGTCAAGTCGGCTAAGCGCCCTCTTTCTGGGCTCCCGCCGCAGGTTCTGCCGCTTTTCTGCACTGCATCATTCCGGCCTATATCCAGTATAGCCGCGCCCGAATAGGCATCCGCGAAAACCCGAACCTAGACTTGCCCGATCGACCAGACAGGTGAGGGGAGTATCAGGATGACCGTGTTTTCGATGAACCGCCGCGAGGTTCTGGCCAGCCTCGCCGCCGGCGCGGGCCTGACGGTGCTCGGACCGATGGGCCGCGCGCTCGCCGCCTCTGACATCGTCTGGGCCACCTGGGACTCCAACGGCCACCCGGAGTACGTGACCGCCTTCGAAGCCAAGACCGGCTCCAAGGTGAAACTTTCCTACCTCACCTCGGACGACGCGCAGTTCGCGGCGCTGAAGACGGGCTCGGCTTCCGACTGGGACATCGTCAACCCGTCGATCAACGGCGCCTGGCGCTACATCAAGGCGGGCGTGCTGAAGCCGCTCGACCTCTCCAGGATGCCGGGCGTCGCCGGCATGTACGACGTCTTCAAGACCACCGACCGGGTCAAGGGCGAGGACGGCGCGACCTACGCCATCCCCTACCTCTGGGGCCTCAACCCGATCGTCTACCGCACGGATGTCTACGCCGAGGAGCCGACCTACTCGACGCTCTTCGACGAGAAGTACAAGGGCCAGCTCGCCATGCGCGACTACGCCCTGGAGTCGATCGCCATCGCCGCCCTGCACCTCGGCATTCCGAAGGAGAAGGCCTTCCTGCTCGACGAGACGGAGCTGGCCGAAGCCAAGAAGGTGCTGATCGCCCAGAAGCCGCTGCTCCGGACCTACTGGCAGACCATCGGCGACCTTACCAACCTGTTCGCTACCGGCGAGGTGACGGCGGCCTTCTCCTGGCGCGTCCCCTACGACGCGCTGAAGGACAAGATGCCGGTCGCGATGGCCAAGCCGAAGGCCGGCATCATGGGCTGGTGCGACTGCTTCGCCATCCCGGCGAGCCTGCCTGAGGAGAAGATGGAACTCGCCTACGCCTTCGGCGACTACCTGCTCGGGGCCGACTATGCCGCGATCATCGCCGAGATCGGCAACTACGCGACCTCCTCGGGGATCATCCGCGACACGCTCACGCCCGAGAAGCAGGCGGCGATCTTCATCGACGACCTCGACGTGATGTCGAGCTTCATGTGGCCGGTCGCCCCCGACAACTACTCGGACTGGCTGAAGGTCTGGAACGAGGTGAAGGCCGCCTGACGAGCATCGGCCGAGCCGAGCCGCAGAACAGGCGAGAGCTGGCGGGCCGGCCACGGCAGTCGGCCAACCCTCTCGCCGGGCGTTTCCGGCCACCGGCCGACCGCGCGGCGACCCCCGCGGGAGGAATGAAGTCCGGGAGAACCGCATGTCCACCCTGATCGCCGACACCGCGCCCCCCCTCCTCCTGTCCGCCCGCGGATTGGTGAAGACCTACGGCCGGGGTGCGGCGCCGGCGGTCGCGGGCGTCGACCTCGACATCGGCGAGCGCATGTTCACGACCCTCCTCGGCCCCTCCGGCTGCGGCAAGACCACGATCCTCAGGATGATCGCCGGCTTCGAGACGGCGGACGCCGGGACGATCAGCCTCGACGGCGTTCCGCTGAAAGGTGTCCCGCCGGAGCGCCGGCCCGTCAACACGGTGTTCCAGTCCTACGCGCTCTTTCCGCACCTCACCGTCTTCGAGAACGTCGCCTTCTCGCTCCGCCTGCTCTCGGCGGTGACGAATTTGGAAGGCCGGGTGAAGCGGGCGCTCGACGCCGTCCACATGGCCGACTTCGGCGAGCGCTATCCGCACCAGCTGTCCGGCGGCCAGCAACAGCGGGTCGCGGTCGCCCGCGCGATCGTCGCCGAGCCGCGGCTCCTGCTTCTCGACGAGCCGCTGTCGGCGCTCGACCGCAGGATGCGCGCCCATCTCCAGGTCGAGCTGAAGGACCTGCAGCGCCGGCTCGGCATCGCCTTCGTCTACGTCACCCACGACCAGGAGGAGGCCTTCGCGCTCTCGGACGTCGTGGTGGTCATGAACAAGGGGCGGATCGCCCAGACGGCCGACCCGCGTACCATCTACTCCCGGCCGGCCGACAGCTTCGTCGCCGACTTCATCGGCGGTGCGACACTGGTCGACGGCACCGTGTCGGCCGCCGGCAACGGCCGGGCTTCGATCGCGACCGCGATCGGTCCGGTCGACGCGCCCGCGGTGGAAGGCCTCGCCGCCGGTGAGCGGGCCGTTCTGGTGATCCGGCCCGAGGCCCTGTCGCTGGTGCCGACCGGTACGGGCCTGCCCGCGAGCGTGGTCCATGCGGTCTACCAGGGCGAGCGGACCATGGTGGAGGCGGTGGCGCAGGGCGTCGCGCTCCGCTTCGCCGATCACGCTCCGCCAGAAGTCGGCGAGACCATCGGCCTTTCGCTCGACCGCGAGCGCTGCTTCGTGACGAGGATCGCGGCGTGACGGCGCGCCTGCCGGCGCTCGGCCGGGCCCATCTCGCCTTGCCCGTGGCCCTGCTCGTCGGGCTCGGCTGCCTCGCGCCGCTCGCCGTTCTTGTGATCTTCAGCGTCTTCGAGGTCGAGGATTTCGAACTGGTGCCGGCCTTTTCCGGTCGCGCCTGGGCCGAACTCTTCACGACCCCGAGCTACTGGGTGCTGATCGGTCGGGCGCTGTTCTATGGCGCCATGACGGCCCTGCTCACCGGCCTCGCCGGCTATCCGGTCGCGCTCGCGCTCGCGCGGCTGCCCGCCGCCTGGAAGGGCGTGGCGGTTGTCGTGCTGCTGACGCCGCTCTACACCGGCGAAATCGTGCGGATCTACGCCTGGCGGATCGTGCTCGGCGCTGAGGGCCTGGTGAACGCGGTGCTGGAGGCCGTCGGGCTCATCGACGATCCGCTGAAGGTGCTGCTGTTCTCGCCGCTGACCATCGGTCTCGTGCTTCTCTACAACAACCTGCCCTTCATGGTGCTGGCGATCTGGGTGTCGGCCGAGATGGTGGACCGGCGCCTGATCGAGGCCGCCCGCGACCTCGGGGCGCGGCCGATCTCCGCCTTCGCCCGCGTGACCTTTCCCCTGACCCTGCCGGGTCTCGCGGCCGGCGTCTTCGCGGTCTTCGCGCTCGCCGCCGGCGAGATGCTGACGCCGAGCCTCCTGGGCGGCACCTATGGCGCGACGGCGATGGCGATAATCGACAACCTGTTCGGCACCGCCTTCGACTGGCCGCTCGCCTCGGCGCTGGCGCTCGCCCTTCTGGTCGCGCTGTTCGTCGCGGCCGTCGGTCTGGCTTCGCTCCTGCTCCAGACCCGCGGCGCGCGGGCGGTCCTGCAGCGGGGGCGGACATGAGCCGCACCGGCTGGACCGTCCTCGGTCTTGCGACCGTCTTCCTCTACCTGCCGATCGTGGTGCTGGCGATCTTCTCCTTCAACGACAGCGACCTGATGGCCTTCCCGCTCTCCGGCTTCACGTTGAAATGGTATGGCGAACTCGCGGCCAACGACGCTTTCCATGCGGGCTTCCTGACGAGTTTCCTGGTCGCCCAGCCAGTCGGGCTGATCGGGATGACGGTCGGGCTCGCCGCGGCCCTGGCGCTGACGTCGTCGAACCTCAAGTGGCGCTTCGCCTTCCTGGCGCTGGTGCTGCTGCCTTTCGTGGTGCCGAAGAGCGTGCTCTCCATCGCCCAGGCCATGATCATGAGCCGGATCGGGCTGGAGCGCGGCGCGACCGCGCTGATCCTCGCCCAGTCGCTGGTGGTGGTGCCCTTCACGACGGCCATGCTGTCCGCGGTGCTGATCCGGCTCGATCCGCGGCTCGATGAGGCGGCGCGCGATCTCGGCGCGACCCCGCTCCAGAGCTTCCGCCTCGTCCTGCTGCCGCAGATCAAGAGCGCGCTCGCCGGCGCCTTCTCCGTCGGCGTCATCCTCTCGCTCGCCGACCTCACCATCGCGATGTTCCTGGCGGGGCGGACCCAGCCGCTCTCGCTGATGGTCGCCTCGGAATTCCGCCGCGAACTGCGGCCGGACCTCAACGCCATGCAGGTCACCGTGCTCGCGCTGACGGCCGTGATCGTCGTCCTCAGCGAACTCTACCGCCGGAGAGGGCGTCGGCGCGCCGCCCGTCGCCCGTCCGCCGCCCTCACCGGACAGCCGGAGGCATCCTCATGAGCATACCCGTCATCGATCTCTCCCGTGCCCTCGCCGGCGATCCGGCCGCCCGGCTGGAGACCGCGGCCGCGATCGACGCCGCCTGCCGCAGCCTCGGCTTCCTGGTGATCTCGGGACACGGGGTGCCCGACGCGCTGGTCGCTGCGATCCGCGAGACGTCGGCGGCCTTCTTCCGGCTGCCCGAGGCGGAGAAGGCGAAGATCGCGGTGACGCCGACGACCTACCGCGGCTTCATCCCGATCGAGAGCGAGAGCCTGTCGCTGTCGCTCGACGAGCCGGCGCCGGCCGATCTCAAGGAGGTCTACAACATCGGCCCGGTCGACGTGTCGCCCGAGGACCGCGCCGATTTGGTGGGCTTGGCCTATTTCGCCGAGAACGTCTTTCCGGACGCGGTACCGGGCATGCGCGAGGCCTACGAGGCCTACTACCGGGCGATGACCGATCTCGCCCGCGAGCTGATGCGGTTGTTCGCGCTCGGCCTGAAGCTGCCGGAGACCTTCTTCGACGGCAGGATCGACCGGCACATCACCAATCTCTCCGTGCTGCACTACCCGCCGCTGAATCGCCCGGCGAAGCCCGGACAACTGCGGGCCGGCGTGCATTCCGACTACGGCAGCCTCACCATCCTCCAGCGCGACGAGACCCCGGGCGGGCTCGAGGTGCTGTCCGAGGGCCGCTGGACCCCTGTGCCGGACATCCCCGGCGCTTTCGTGGTCAACCTCGGCGACCTGATGCAGGACTGGACCGGCGGGGCGTGGAAGTCGACTCTCCACCGGGTCGTGCTGCCGCCGGACCTCGGCATGGGCGACCGGATGTCGATCGCCTTCTTCCACCAGCCCAACCACGACGCCGTCATCGAGGTGCTGCCCATCGAGGGCGCCGATCCGAGCGGCTTCGTTCCCGTCACATCCGGCGCGCATCTGATGACCAAGATCGCCAAGCACCGCGCCGTCGAACACGAGGCCGCCGAATGAGCGCCGTGCTGGACCAGGCTCCCGATCCCGTCGAGGCGCTCGCGGACGCCGCCCGCGCCGACCTCGCGGCGCTGAGCTATCCGGACCGGACCTGGCTGGAACCGGTCGACGGTCCCGACGGCCAGCCGGCCGAGGACGTGATCTGCGTCGGCGGCGGCCAGTCGGGCGTGATCATCGCCGCCCACCTGAAGCGCGAGGGCGTCGCCCGCGTGGCCGTGCTCGACAAGGGCGCGCCGGGCGAGGAGGGCCCCTGGCTCACCTTCGCCCGCATGGCGGAACTCCGGACCCCGAAGGTCACGGTCGGCAACGAGTTCGGCATCGTGAATCTCTCGGTGCGCCGCTGGTACGAGACCCGTTACGGCACGGCCGCCTGGGAGGCGCTGGACAAGATCCCCCGCACAGCCTGGAAGGCCTATCTCGACTGGTACGCATCGGTCGTGGGGATCGAGATCGAGAACCGGACGGTGGTGACCGACATCGCCGACGCTGGCCCTCTCGTGCGGGTGGAGACGCTGGTCGCCGGCCGGCCGCGCACCCGCTACGCCCGGACCGTGGTGCTGACGACCGGCTTTGACGGCGCGGGCGCCTGGCGCGTCCCGGATTTCATCGCGGAGGCGCTGCCGCGCGCGGTCTACGACCATTCCAACGGTCCGGTCGACGTCCGCCGGCTCGCGGGCCGGCGCGTCGGCATCCTCGGACACGGCGCGTCCGCCTTCGACAACGCCATCGCGGTGCTGAAGGCCGGCGCGTCGAGCGTCGAGATCTGCTTCCGCCGGGAGCGGCTGCCGCGCACCAACCCGCACCGCCAGCTCGAGACCGCCGGGCTGATGACCCACTTCCCGATGCTGCCGGACGAGACCCGCTGGCGGATCGCGCGCTTCTTCCGCCGTCACGACCAGCCGCCGCCGATGCGCAGCTTCACGGAAGCCCTGGAGGATCCGCGTTGCCGGCTGCGACCCGGCACGCCCTGGCTTGGCGCGTCGATGGCGGACGGGGCGGTGCGGATCGAGACGCCCGCGGGGCCGCTCGTCTACGATCACCTGATCCTGGCGACCGGTGCGGTGGTCGATCTCGCGGCTCGGCCCGAACTTGCGACGCTGAAGGACCGCGTCGCCCGCTGGGGCGACCGCTTCGCCCCGCCGGCGGACGAAGAGGACGGCCGCCTCGCGGCGCTGCCCTATCTGTCGGAGGGCTACGGCTTCGAGCCGCGGGCCGAGGCCGACAGCTGGGTCCGCCGCGTCTTCGCCTTCAACGCGCTCAGCTACGTCAGCCAGGGCCCGCACTCGACATCGATCAGCGGCCACCGCCACGCCATGCCGCGGCTCGTTCGCGGGGTGACGCGCCGGCTGTTGGCGGAGAAACTGGACGACGTGTTGCCGGAGCTCTTCGCCTGGACCAGCGAGGACCTGCCGGTGCCCGACGATTTCGAGGACCGCTGGCGCTGACCGCACCGGCCTTTCAGGACAAGATCCCTTCAGAGGAGGAGACACCCATGGAAACGCCGACCACCGCCGACTTCGCGCTCCGCGACCTTGCGATCGAGGAGCTGACCCCGGAGAGCTTCGCGCCCTTCGGCACCGTCGTGCCGCCGATGGAGGACGGCGTGGAGTTCGGCGACCACGACGCCAAGCTCGACCTGACCCAGGGCACGCCGCGCTTCTACTGCATGCGCATTCCGGGGCGGGGCCTCGTCGTGAAGCAGATCACCCGTCACCGCAGCGTGACGCAGACGCTGGCCTCCGCCGGCGGCCACGACTGGTGGCTGGCCGTGGCGCCGCCCTTTGATCGCGACGTCGACGGCGCCGAACCGAAGCTTGATGACATCCGTGCCTTCCGAATCCCGGGCGACACGGCGGTGATGCTCTACACCGGCACCTGGCACGCCGGTCCGCTGTTCGAGGAGGGCGAGCGTAGCTTCTTCAACCTGGAACTCGCGGACACCAACGTGGTGGACCACCACACCTGCAAGCTCACCGCCCGCTACGGCGTGGCGCTGAAGTTGGTCTGAGGAATGGGCAAGCCCCTTTGAGGCAAGTTGACGGCCCGGGCGGCGACGGCGAACCTGCGGATCCGCCGTTCCAGCGCACTCCGCCCGCCCATGACATCCACCGACATCGAGTTCTGGTTCGACTTCTCCTCCGGCTACGCCTACTTCGCGGCGCTGGACGTTGAGGCGCTCGGGCGCCGGGTCGGCCGGCGGATCCGTTGGCGCCCCTTCATGCTTGGCACCGCCTTCAAGGTGACCGGCGCGCGCGGGCTATCCTCGACGCCGATGAAGAGCGACTACGCCCGCCGCGACTGGGAGCGCATCGCGCGGGAGAAAGGCGTGCCCTTCGCACCGCCCGACGAGCACCCGAAGGTCGCGCTCGCCGCGACCCGCGCTTTCTACTGGATCGAGGCGCAGGACCGGGCCCGGGCGGCGACTTTCGCCGCATCGATATTCCACGCCTATTACGCGGGCGCCCTCGATACCTCCTCGACCGAGGCGATCGCGGCCCACGCGGCGGTTACCGTCGACGCCGACCCTTTGGACCTGAAAGCGGGCATCGCCGATCCGGCCTTGAAGGACGCGGTGCGCGCCACGTCCGAGGAGGCCGTCGCGCGCGGCGTCTTCGGATCGCCCTTCTTCTTTGCGGACGGCGAGCCCTTCTGGGGCTGGGACCGCATGGCGATGATGGAACGCTGGCTCGAGACCGGCGGGTGGTAAGCGTCAGTCGAGGAGGGTGAGGACCAGCCGCGAGCCGTCGTGGCCGATCGCGAGGGTGGTGACAAGGCAATCGCTGAGAGCGGCGTACTCCGGCCGGCGTCCGGTCCCGGGATTGACCATGAAGGCCGGGTAGGCGGCGGCCGCAAGCGACAGACGGACTCGGCTCCCGACCGGCAGCGTCATCATCGTCGGATGAAGCTGGACAGGCGCGGGGGCAGTTTCTTCGCCGGCAAAGCAGCGCCGCGTCCCCGAGGCGATCACGAGGGCAGGGCCGTCCGGAAGCAGCACCGACAGGGTGGCATGGAGGTCGAAACTCGGGCGATCGGCCTCGACCACGATCTCCGCGACGGCGGCGCCGCAGAGCACGGTTTCCGCCGTCAGGGGCTCGGACGTGTAGACCGCAACGTCGCCGCGGTCATCGATCGCCGATCTGTCGTGGTAGCCGGCGCCGCCGGAGGGCGCGGGGCGCCAGGGGTCGTGAACCAGTCGGTCTACCCCGGACGTGACCGCCTCCGGCGTCAGCCGTCCGTCGGTCACCGTCGGAGCAGCGCGCCCGGTCGAAGCGAGGTGCAGCGTCGTCCGCCGTCCGCGCGGCAGCGATCCGAATCCGGCGAAGCAGCGCCGGCCGAGATCGAACAGCCGGACTGGCGCCTCAAGGAGATCGTCGCCGTGGAGCACGTGCCGCAGGAAGCCGGCGAACGCCGCGTCGCCGCCGGCCCCGGCCTCCTCGCCGCAGTCGAGCGCGCCGACGTGGCGTCCCCAGGGGATGTGCGCCCAGGGGCCCACCGTCAGCCGCGTCTCGGCGCCGCCCGCCGCGAAGGCGTCGTACGCGGCGAAGGTGCCGTCGATCATCACGTCGAGCCAGCCGCCGACATGCAGGCTCGGCACGTCGAGTCGCCGGCCGGCGAGCACCGCATGCGGCGAGGCGGATGACCAATAGGCCGGGTCGTCGGCGAGCCAGTCGAGATAGTGCGTGAGGTGCGGATGGGCGTCGAACACGTCGAGCCGGGCCGGCACCGGTCCGCTGCAGAGGCGACTGGCGGCCGACCGGAAGGCGTGGTAGGCGGCGGCATCGCCGGCGATCCGCGCATTCTCTGCCGCCATCTGCACGGCCCAGAGCTGGTTGCCGTGGAGTTGGAAGGCACCGCCGCGAAAGGCCCAGTGATCGCGGACGTTCCAGGGCGCCATCGCGACCGCCATCGCCGCCGGCTTCACCGTCCCGGCCGCGAGCGCGCCGGCGAGCCCCATGAACTGCGTCATGCCCTGGTAGCTGAAGCCGTAGGTCGCGACCCGGCCGTCCCCCCCGGAGAGGTCGGCCGCGGCGGCAAGGGTCGCGGCGCCGTCCTGGACGTCGTCGGCGAGGATGCGGAAGCGGCCCTCGCTGTCGCCGCGACCGCGGACGTCCTGCACCATTACCACGAAGCCCTGTGCGGCGTACCAGGCGGGATGGGCGAGGACCACGGTGGAGGCGATCCGACGCCCGTAGGGCTGGCGCATCAGCAGGACCGGATGGCGCCCGGGGCCGGCTGGGCGCCAGACGTCGGCGACGAGCCGCGCCCCGTCCGCCATCCGCGTCTCGATCGTCTCGGGGTCGCGGACGGGAAGCGTCATGGCGGGAAGCGGGTCCTCGCCGTCAGGCAGGCCGCGTCGACCTGGACGGGGAGGTGCGGGCCGTGCTGCTCCACCGCGGCCACGGGGAACACCACGACGGTGTTCGAGAGGTCGCGGGCGGCGAAATCCGCGGTCGAGTGGTCCCACCAGACGTGCGAGCCCGTCATGCCGCGGCCTCCGCAAAGGCGGTTTCGGCGAGCGTCGCCCTGGCGATCTTGCCGGTTGGCGTGGTCGGGAGCGAAGGCGCGAGCCGGATCTCCAGCGGCGCGAGGTCGTATGGGAGGCGGGGGGCGATCGCGGCCTTCAGCCCGGCGAGTTCCGGCGGGGTTCCGGGTTTCGCGGTGACGAAGGCCACCGGTCGGGTGCGGCCGGCGACCGTCACCCCGACCAGCGCCGCCAGCGACACGCCGGGCTCGGCCGCCAGCGCCTCCTCGACGTCGCGTGGGTACCAGTCGACGCCGTCGACGGTGACGAGTTCGGACCGCCGGCCGCGCATGGTGACGTAGCCCTCGGCGTCCATCACCCCGAGGTCGCCCGAGCGCAGCCAGCCGCCGCGCGTCGCGGCCTCGGTCTGTTCCGTTCGGCCCCAGTAGCCGGCCATGAAGCCGCCGCGGAGGCTGATCTCGCCGATCCGGCCGAGGTCGGCGACCTCGCCCGACGAGGTGAGGATCGCGACCTCCTTGTCGGGCAGGCCGGGCCCGACGCGGAGCAGTTTGCCGTCGTCCGGCTCCAACTCCGGAAAGCCGAGGGCGAAGAAGCCGCCAAGTTCGCTCTGGCCGTAGGACTCGACGAGGGGCAGGGCAAGCCGGTCGCGGAACGCGATCTTCAGAGCCGGTGGCACCGGTCCGCCGCCGGAGAGGCCGAAGCGGAGCAGGGAGGGCAGCCGGCCGCGTGCCTCGCTCTCCTCCAGGAGGTCGGTGAGGACGACCGGGTTGCCGACGAAGATCGTCGCCTGTGTGGCGGCGAGCGCGTCGTAGCCGGTCGCCGCCGTCCAGCGGCCCATGACGTTGATGGTCGCGCTGACCGCCATCTGCGGCAGCAGGTTGGCGACGAGCTGATAGGAGGAGGAGAGGGCGGTCGGCCCGAAGGATCGGTCGTCGCCGCGGATCCGGAGCCGCTCCCCGATGCAGCGCGCGGCGGTGACGGTCGGCTCGTGGGCGAGACAGGCGCCCTTCGGCCGGCCGGTGGTGCCGGAGGTGTAGGAGAGGTGGGCGATCGCGTCCGCCCTGCCCGGATCGGCCGGCGGTGCGAAGGCGGCGGCCATCAGGTCGCCAAGGGCGACGGCGCCCTCCTGCGGCCCGTCCATGCAGACGAGGTGCGCGACCCCGCCGACCGACTGCGCCGCTTCCCGGACCGGGGCGCCCATGTCGTGGGTGTAGACGATCACCTTCGGCCGGTGGTCGCCGACGTAGTAGGCCAGCTCGTCGGCGTAGCGGACGTTGACCAGCGCGGCGATCGCCCCGATCCGCCAGGCGCCGAGCATGGCCGTGAGCACGTCGAGCCCGTTGTGGGCGAAGATCAGCACCCGGTCGCCGGGAGCGACGCCGAGATGGGCGAGCGCACCGGCCATCCGCTCCATGGCGGCGACGGCTTCGGCGTAGGTCAGCGTCCGGTCGCGGTCGACCCAACGAAAGGCGACGCGATCCGGGACGCGGAGGGCGCTGGCCTCCAGAAGGCGGTGCATGAGCATTGACGTCGACTCCCTCATCTCGAAGGAGTTTCAACGTCGGGGTGGCTGGCGTGAACCCGGTCGCTGCCAATAGGCGGCATTGGCCCGGCTCAATAGCCCGATCGCCTCTGCAGTGGGCATCACTGCTATGATGGTGCCGTCGGTCGGTAGCTGAGCTGCCTGCACGCACGCACTGTGTCGCGCTGTCGCGGGTGGGCGTCTTCGCGCGGGCGGTCGTCTGACGCGCCGGGACTTCCTTGCGCTGGCGCGAACGATCGGCGTGTCCGTCGGCGATGCCGAAATTGCGATCGCGGACCTGACCGCGCGGGTCGCCGATCGGGCGAAGGGGCTTCGGCTACCCGCCTTTGCGGCTGAGACGGAGGCGGCCCGAACAGCGCTGGACAAAGTGATTGCCTTGGTTTCTGAGCGTTCCAAGGCACTTGCTGCTGAAGCCGGCTGATGGGAACGACGTCACTGCCAACAAGTGGAGTCGGGGGTCTTGAGCGCCGATCATCTGGGGCCGGCACGCTTCAGTACTGTTACGGGACCAGATTAGCCCACAGCATCATTTTGATAGTGCATCATCAAAACGCGCACCCGTCCTGGTTTCTTCGAAGTCATGTCTGTCACTTCTGATTGGGAGAGAGGACAGATATCGGGCTCGGGTTAGGACGGTCGAAAGAAGCTTTCGCGGAGTATGGATAGCTTCGCAAGGGGCGGGAATACTGATACAATGTCTCGGAGAATAGACTTGAAAATCCGAGCTTTCATATCGTGGCTGAACCCGCCTCCCAGCGTCAGATTGCCCATGCTCTCCTCACCGCGCGCGGAATCGCACGCCTTGGGGAACTGCGCGATGCGGGTGTGACAGCCGCCACCATGAGCCGCATGGAACGGGATGGAGAGGTGCTTCGGCTCGCACGAGGGCTTTACCAACTCTCCGATGCAACGCTCGACGCTCACCACAGTCTCGCAGAAGCCGCAAAACGAGTCCCGAAGGGCGTGGTTTGCCTCGTTTCCGCCCTCACGTTCCACGGTCTGACCGATCAACTCCCGAGACAGGTTTGGCTCGCCATTGGCCAGAAAGACTGGGCTCCGAAACCCGAAGGCACCCCTATACGGCTGGTGCGCTTTACAGATCGCCTCCTGACGGAGGACGTCGAAACCCACCCCGTCGAGGGCGTGCCCGTCAAGGTCTTCGGCGTCGCCAAGACGATCGCGGACTGCTTCAGATATCGCAACAAGATCGGCCTGTCGGTGGCGATCGAGGGCCTCCAGGAAGCGCTGCGTCAGCGCAAGGCCACTCCCGGCGATATTGCCAGAAAGGCCGAGCGCGGCGGCGTCGCCACGGTGATCCGACCGTATCTCGAGGCGCTCATTGCCAATGGCTAAGGAGATCAAGAACATCGGCGCCTCGGTGCGCGCACGCTTGCTGCAACTCGCCAAGGCAAGTGGCCAGAGCTTCGACCTGGTTCTGACCCGCTTCGCCCTCGAGCGGCTGCTCTTCCGCCTCAGCAAATCATCCCACGCCGACCGTTTCGTGCTGAAGGGTGCGATGCTGATGATGAGTTGGTTCGATGATCCGCACCGCGGCACCCGCGACCTTGACCTGCTGGGATTTGGCGATCCGAGCCCGGAGCCGATGCTGGCAACGTTTCGGGAGATCCTGGCGCAGGACGCCGACGATGGCGTCGCGTTCGACGCTGACGAACTTCGCGTCGACCGCATCCGTGAGGAACTGGACTATGGCGGGCTCAGGCTTCGGACGACGGCCTCCATCAGCGGCGCGCGGATCAGCCTGACCATAGACATCGGCTTTGGCGATGCGCTGGAACCTGGCGCCGAAGAACTGGACTATCCATCCATGTTGGACTTTCCCATGCCCCGGCTGCGGGGTTATGCGCGAGAGACCGTCATTGCCGAGAAATTCCAGGCGATGGTGGCACTGGGGCGGGTCAACAGTCGAATGAAGGACTACTACGACATCTGGATACTCAGCCGGTCCTTCACCTTCGACGATGACAGGTTGCCGCGAGCGATTTCCGCCACCTTCACACGGCGCGCGACGGCGATACCTCACGACCTGCCGGATGCGCTGAAACCGGCATTTGCCGAGGATGCACAGAAGCAGCGACAGTGGCGTGCCTTTGTTGGGGATGTCGCCCATGACCCGGGTGATTTCGGGACCGTCGTTCGAGACATCGGAGCATTCCTGATGCCCCAGGCGGCCTTAGCGGCGAGATTGTGATACGTGTTGGTGACGGTACTTTTCGCGGCCGGTTGCGTCGGCCACAGAGCGGCCCGAGGTGCGAATATCGTCCGATCGTCCCCGACAGTTGGCGAAACGCCAGAAGTATTCTCGTGCTGTTTTTTCCTTCGATATCAATACCGTAGCTTTCCGACGGCCCGAGTGTCGGCTCTGCAAGCCTCAAGCAAGGAAAAACCCATCTGGATCAATTGCCTAGCTGGGGTTCGGACAATCGAGTGGGAGTGAGGATGATCCGCCTAAAGGCAAATCGGTTCCCGGCCGGTGCTGGTGCGTCGCGTTGATACACTTCGATAAACCTGCCCGCTTGCCTTCCTGAATTGACAGGGCCACCCTCTCCCGAATAACGGCGGGACGGTCTGATGGCGAGGGATCTGCAAGCATTTCTGGCCACGAAGCGGTTCGGCTGCGGAGCAGTCCCGGGCGAGATCGCCGAGCGGCTCCACGACCCGGTCGGAAGCGTTCTGGCGGAACTCGACCGGCCGGCCGACGCGCTTCTGGCCGATGCGCGTCTCCCCGACCGGCAGGGCGCTCTCGCTCTGCACCGGGCGCATCGGGAGGCCCGAAAGGCCCGCCCCGCGGACTCGCCCATGGTCGACGAGGAAGCCGGCGAGCCGGAACGGCCCGGCCCGAACCCGGCCCGTACGATCTACCGGGACGAGGCGCACGCGCGCTGCCTGCGGGCGGTCGAGACCGGGACGCCGGTCCTGGAGCGCCTCGTCGCCTTCTGGTCCAATCACCTCTGCGTCGCGGCGAACCGCGGCCCGCTGGTGCGCCTGTTCGCCGGTCTCTTCGAGCGCGAGGCGATCCGTCCGCACGTGCTCGGGCGGTTCGAGGACATGCTGGTCGCGGCCATCCGCCATCCGGCGATGCTGAGCTACCTCGACAGCACCAAGTCCGTCGGGCCCAGGTCCAGGGCCGGGCAGCGTACCGGCAAGGCGCTCAACGAGAATCTCGCCCGCGAGATCCTGGAGCTTCACACGCTCGGAGTGGACGGCGGCTACGACCAGTCGGACGTGACCGAGTTCGCCAAGATCCTCACCGGCTGGACCTTCGATCGCGCCGGCCACGGCGACGGACTGGGCGACTTCCGGTTCCAGGCCGCCCGGCGCGAGCCCGGTCCGGCGACCGTTCTCGGCCGGAGCTATAACGGGGACGGCGAGGGCAGGGGGCTCGCGGTGCTCCGCGACCTCGCGCATCACCCGTCGACCGCCCGGTTTCTGGCGATGAAGCTGGTGCGCCATTTTCTGGGCGCTCCCCATGCCGCGCTGGCCGACCGGCTCGCCGCCGTCTACGCGGGAACCGACGGCGATCTCGCCGCCATGACCCGAGCCCTGGTGACGGACCCGGAGATGTGGCGGGCCGAGCGCCCCGTGTTCCTCGCCCCTTACGACCATGTGGTCGCGGCCTTGCGCGCGTCCGGCGTCCGGCCCCGGCCGCAGGAGATCATCCGCGTCCTCGACGTCTTCGGGCAGCCGCTCTGGACGCCGCCGTCGCCAGCCGGCTGGCCGGATGCGCCGGATGCCTGGCTCGCGCCGGACACCCTGCTGGAGCGCCTGAACTGGGCCGAGACCGTCGCCGCCCGGGCGGACCTGCCCGACGACATCGACGCGTTCGCGGCCGGCATTCTCGGCGCGGCCTACGATCCCGACACGCGGCTGGTCGTCCAGCGCGCGGAGAGCCGCGAGCAGGCCTTTGCCATCATGGTCATGAGCCCCGGCTTCCAAAGGAGATAGTCGCCATGAACATCGGTCATGTCTCGCGGCGCCAGATTCTCGCCGGCACCGGCGCGCTGATCACCTGGGCGTACCAGACGCGGATCGCGGGCGCCGTTCCGGGCCGCGACCCGCGCCTTCTGGTGATCAACCTGCGCGGCGGGCTGGACGGCGTCGGCGCGGTCGCCCCCGTCGGCGACCCGGACTACCACCGGCTGCGGGGCGAAGCCGTCCTCTCGCCGGACGATCCGGCGCGCGGCCTGCCGCTCGACGGCTTCTTCGTTCTCCATCCGGCGCTCCCGACGCTCGGCCGCCTGTACCGGTCCGGCGATGCGCTGATCGCTCACGCGGTGTCGACGCCCTATCGGCAGCGGTCCCACTTCGACGCGCAGGACGTGCTCGAATCCGGCCTGCCGGGCGTCGGGCGCTCGCGCTCCGGCTGGCTGAACCGGGCGCTCGGCGCCCTGCCGCGGGGCGACCGGCTCGGTCCGGCGAGCGGTCTGGTCGTGGGCGCCACGGTGCCGCTGCTCCTGCGCGGCGAAGCGGAGGTGCTGTCCTGGATGCCGCCGGGCTACGCGGCCGCGGGCGAGGACATCCGCGGCAGGCTGGCCGATCTCTACCGCCATACGGACCCCGAGCTCCTGCGCGTGTTCAAGGCCGCTCTCCGGCTCGACGACCTCTCCGGCGAGACCGCGGCCCAGGCGGCCATGGGCCGGGCGGCGCCGTCCCGGCCGGGTGCGCTGGACACGGCTCGCATGACCGCCGCCGCCGTCGGCCGGCTGCTCCTGGATCCTGCCGGACCCCGGGTCGGCGCCATGGATCTCTCCGGCTGGGACACCCACGTGGACGGCGAGCCCTTCGACGCCCGCTTCGTCGGTCAGCTTGAGCGGCTGGACGCGGTGCTTCACGACCTCGCCGAGAGCCTTGCGCCGGTCTGGCGCCAGACCATCGTCTGCGCCGTCACCGAGTTCGGCCGAACGGTGCGGCTCAACGGGTCGGGGACCGACCACGGCGTCGGCACCGTCGCCATCCTCGCCGGCGGCGCCGTCCGGGGCGGCCGCGTGCTGGCCGACTGGCCGGGACTCGGCGCGTCCGCGCTCTACGAGGGCCGCGACCTGTTGCCGACCCTCGACATCCGCTCGCTCTTCAAGGGCCTGCTGCGGGACCACCTCGGCGTCGACCAGGAACGCCTCGTCGATGCGATCTTCCCGGACAGCGCCGGCGTCCCGCCGATCGACGATCTCGTTCGCCTCTGATCGGCTTCGGATTCGCAACCCACGATCTATGAGCCGTCCGACGACCCGCTCAACCGCGTCGAGAGGTGGGCGGACGAACGGCCGCGTTCGGAATCGCCGATCCGCGTGCTGAGTCGCCGTTCCGCTAGCAATTCATTGAGAAACGTGTGATAGAAATAACATTGTCCTGAATGATGTTGTTTCCTGTCGGCTCTTTTCCCGACCAGTCCCGTTTTGATCCATTTGTCCGGAGCGCGCTATGACGCGAGCATATGCATTTAACGATCATGCATTGATGTCTCGTGCCGTCGCTCCCGCCGCGCGCGTGCCGTCGGGTCGCACCTCGTGCACGATCCCCGGGCCGATCCGCGGCATGGAATTCGGCCGGTGACGGTTCCTCAGCGACTATTCGTCGCCCCTGACGCCATGCAACCCGGACCGCTCCCGGGTCACGAACGGATGCGCGTGGCGATCATCCATTACTGGCTGGTCGGCATGCGCGGCGGCGAACGGGTTCTGGAGGCCCTCTCCCGCCTGTTCCCGACCGCCGACATCTACACCCACGTGGTGGACCGGGACAGGATCAGCTCCACCCTCGCGCGTCACGAGATCCGGACCACCTTCATCGCCCGGCTGCCGCGCGCGGCGCGGCTCTACAAGAGCTACCTGCCGCTGATGCCCATGGCCCTGGAGGAGCTCGACCTGACGGGCTACGACCTCGTCATCTCCAGCGAGGCAGGCCCCGCCAAGGGTGTGATCGCGCCGCCCGGCGTGCCGCACCTCTGCTACTGCCACTCGCCCATGCGCTACCTGTGGGACCACTACCACGCCTATCGGGGCGAGGCGGGTCCGCTGGCGCGGCTGGCGGCGCCCATGCTCACCCACCGCCTGCGCCAGTGGGACGTCATATCGGCGGCCCGGGTCGATCGTTTCCTGGCGAACTCGTCCCACGTCGCGAGCCGGATCGAGAAATACTGGCGGCGCGACGCGACAGTCGTCCACCCGCCGGTCGCGGTGAACGAGTTCGCGCCGGTGCCCGCCCGCGAGATCGGCGACCACTATCTCTGCGCCGGCGAACTGGTGCCCTACAAGCGCGTCGATCTCGCCGTCGAGGCGTTCAACCGCCTCGGCCGCAAACTGGTCGTCATCGGCGGCCCGGACACCGCCGTGCGGGCGCTGAAGAAGACCGCGCGCGACAACATCACCTTCCTCGGCCGTGTGCCGTTCGAAACCCTCAAGCACTACATGGCCCGGTGCCGGGCGCTGATCTTCCCCGGCGAGGAGGACTTCGGCATCGTCCCGGTCGAGGTCATGGCGTCCGGCCGTCCCGTGATCGCCTACGGACGCGGCGGTGCGGTCGAGACGGTCGAGGACGGCGTGAGCGGCTTCCTCTTCGGCGACCAGACCGTGGAGTCCCTGATCGCCGCCGTCGAACGGCTGGAAGGGGCGGACGGCCGCTGCTTCGATCCCGCCGCCCTGGTGGCGCACGCCCGCAAGTTCGACGAGGCGGAGTTCCGGCGCGGCTTCCTCAAGGCCCTGGCCGCCACGACGGTCGCGCCCCGGCTCGGCCTCGCCCCGGCCCTGCAGGCGCTGCCGTGATCGGCGGCGCCGTCGCACGAGCCCGGCGCTTGGCCGACCGGCTGGTCGGCGACGAGCTGTCGCGCCGGTTGATGAAGGGCGGTCTCGCCGCGCTCGTCATCAAGGTGGGGTCGGCCGGCCTGTCCTTCCTGATGCTCCTGGTCCTCGCCCGCGCCATGAGCGCGGACGACTTCGGACGGTTCGGCTTCGGCTTCTCGCTCGCCACCCTGCTGGCCGCCGTCGGCAGCCTCGGCCAGCGCACCCTGGTGCTGCGGTTCGCGCCGGTCTACGATCACGACGGCGCGACCGCCAAGCTCACCGGCGTGGTCCGCGACGGCTACCGTCTCGTGGCGCTCGGCTGCGGCCTCTGCGCCACCGCGACGGTTCTGGTCGCTCTCATCCTTCCGGGGCTGGAGCCGCGCGGCTACCTGGTCGCCGCCGGCCTTTTCGCGCTCATGCTCGGCTTCGCCGAATATCAGGCGCACGTGCTCCGCGCCGTGGGCGGCATGGTTCTCGCCCTCGCGCCGAACGACATCCTCTGGCGGGCGAGCGTCGTGGTGGCGGCGCTCGGGTCCGCCGCCGGCGTGATGCCCATGCTCGACGCCGCCGGCGGCCTGTTCCTGATCGGCGGCATCCTGGCCGCCATCCTTGTCGGACAGGCCTTCGCCCACCCGGTGACCCGTCCCACGACGCTCCTGACGCGCCCGGCCGACATGAGCGATCGCCCGTCGTGGCGCCAGGCCATGTGGGGTCTCTGGGCCAGCGGCGTCGTCACCATGGCGGCGCCCAATCTGGCGGTCGTGGTGCTCGGCCTGATCCTCAGCCCGGAGCAGACCGGTCCCTTCTTCGCGGCGCTGCGCGTCTCGATGCTCCTCAACCTGTTCCTGATCGCCTCCAACATGATCGCCGCGCCGATGATCTCCCGTAGCCACCATCGGGGCGGCGAGGGCGAACTTCAGCGGCTGTGCACCCGGATCGTGATCGGGCTGGCTCTGCCCACCGGCGTGCTCTTCGCGCTCATCCTCCTGGCGGGCGACCACGTCCTGGCCCTGTTCGGGGAGGGCTACGGCAGCGCCTACTGGCCGCTGGTCCTCCTGTCGGCGGGCTATCTCGTCAACGCCCTGTCCGGTTCTTCGTCCCAGCTCCTGCAGATGACCGGCGACGAACGCCACTTCCTGCGGATCGTCACCATCGTGAACGGCGTCTCGATCGCCGCTCTCGCGCCTCTCGGCCTCGCCCTCGGGCCGATCGGCGCCGCCCTCGCGCTGACCTTCAGCCAATCCGCCTGGAACGTCGCCTGCGTCGTCCGGGCGAAGGCTCGGCTCAAGGTCGATCCGTCCATCCTCAGCCTCGCCGCGAGGCCCAAATGAGCGGAACAACTCCCATGCGGCTGCCGGACTTCATCTACGTCGGAACCGGCAAGGCCGGTACCACATGGCTCCTCAAGGCCCTGAACGCCCATCCGAACATCTACGTGACGCCGGTGAAGGAGACCAACTTTTTCGACCTCAACCACGACAAGGGCCTCGGCTGGTACGCCTCCTTCTTTGCGGATGCCCCGGCGGACAGCGTGGTCGGGGAGATCGCGCACCGCTATCTGCGCGACGGGCGGACCGCGGACCGGATCCTCCGCGACCTCGGCCCGGTGAAGATCGTCATCGGGCTTCGGGAGCCGGTCGACTACTGCGTCTCGGACTACCTGTTCACACGGCGCAGCGGGCAGTTCGACGGCACCTTCGCGGACTGGCACAGGGAGGGGCGCAGCCACGGCGCGCTTCGCTACCGCGACATGATCGAGCCCTACGTGGAGCGGTTCGGGCCCGAGAACATCCACATCTATCGGTTCGACGACCTCGCCCGCCGCCCGCAGGCGATGGTGGACGATCTCTCCGGCTTCCTCGGCGTCCCGGCCTTCACGCTTCCTCCGGAGGTCCTCCAGCCCGTGAACGTGGCCCGGAGCGCGCGGGTCCGCTGGCTCGCCAAACTCGCGAGCATCGCCTCCAAGCGCCTCAAGCGCCACGGAGGCCAGCGGCTGATCTCGGCGGTGAAGTTCAACCCGTTGGTCCAGGCCGTCCTTTATCGCCGCCTGCGGGACAAGCCCGAGGTGGACGAGGCGCTGCGCCGCGACATCCGCGCGCTGGCGGCCCCGCACCTCGCATGGCTGGACGAGACGTTTGGCAAGTCCTTCTCCAGCTGGCTCGAGAGCGGGACCTGATCCATGGCAGGACCGCGCCCCAACACCTTCCTGATCGGCGGGCCGAAGTGCGGCACCACCTCGCTCGCCCACTACCTGTCCGAGCACCCGGACGTCTTCCTCGGCTACCCGAAGGAGCCGTCGTTCTGGAGTGTGGACCTGAAGCGCAGCGAAGCCGTGGTGCGTCTGCGCGGGCTCGACGACTACCTCGCCCTCTACCGGCGCGCGGGATCCGCCAAGATCGTCCTCGACGCATCCACCAGCTACCTGCTCTCCGAGGTCGCGGTGGCCCGCATCCTGGCGTTCGCGCCCGACGCGCGGTTCATCGTGATCCTGCGCAACCCGGCGGAGGTCGCGCACGCCTATCACATGGAGAAGGTCTTCAATCACCAGGAGGACGTCGAGGACTTCGAGACCGCCTGGTCTCTGCAGCAGGAGCGCCGGGCAGGGCGCCGCGTCCCGCCCACCTGCGTGGAGCCGGCGGAACTCCAGTACCTCGCGGTCGCCAGCCTCGGTCGGCAGCTGGAGCGGGTGACGAGCCTCGTGCGGTCGGAGCAGCTGCTCGTGCTCTTCACGGAGGACATGGCGCGCGACCCCCGCGCCGTCTACCTCGCCGCGCTCGGCTTCCTCGGCTTGCCCGATGACGGCCGCACGGATTTTCCGGTGGTCGGCGGCGCTCACTTCAACCGGTTCCGGCGCCTGTCGCGCCTCTATCAGGCGCCGCCCGCCATCCTGAAGCCGCTGGTCCGGTCGGCGAAGCGCCTGCTCCGCGCGCACCTGTCGGCCGCCCTGAAATCCCGCATGACGGCGGCGATCGCCGAGCACAGGCCGCGCGCCGCGATCCCGCGGTCGTTCGCGCTCGACCTGCGCCGGGCCTTCGCGGCCGACGTCGCTCTCACCGAACAGCTGACCGGACGAAGCCTGAGGCACTGGATCGATGAAACCTGACACGTTCATTATCGGCGCCCCGAAGACCGGCACCTCGGCGCTCGCGCATTACCTTGCCGCGCACGAGAACGTCTTCTTCTGCGTTCCGAAGGAGCCCTTCTACTGGTGCTCGGATTTTCCGCGCCTGAAGCACGAGATGTCGCTCCGCGATCTCGACGACTACCTCGCCCTGTTCCGGAAGGCGGACCCGGCCCGCCACACCGTGGTTGCCGAGGGCAGCACCCGGTATCTGCGCTCCACCGTCGCCGTCGCCAACATCCTGGCCTTCAACCCGGCGGCGAAGTTCATCGCCATGCTGCGCAATCCGGTGGACCTGGCGCCGGCCTACCACATGGAGCAGCGCTACTCCCTTCACGAGGACATCGTCTCCTTCGAGGACGCCTGGCGCGCCCAGGAGGCAAGAGCCCGCGGTGATCGCATCCCCAAAGCGTGCCGCGAACCCGCCTTTCTCCAATATGGCGAGGTGGCGTCCCTCGGCGCCCAGGTGGCGCGGCTCAGACGGCTCGCGCCGGCCGACCAGGTGAGGATCATCGTCTTCGACGACTTCAAGAGCGACCCCGGCCGCGTCTACCGGGAGACGCTCGCCTTCCTCGGCCTGCCGGACGATGGCCGGACCAGGTTCGAGACGGTCAACTCGGCGCATGGCCACCGCTACGAGTGGCTTGCGAAGGCCGTCCTGACGCCGCCGGCGATCCTGGAGCGCCCCGTCCTGCGTCTCCGCCGCCATCTCTGGGAGAACCGCTATCCGCCCGTCGAATGGATCAAGAAGCGGCTCAACCAGCGAAAGGACCGCGAACCGATCTCGCCCGGTCTGAAAGCCGAGATGATGGCCTACTTCCGGGCGGACGTGGAGTTGCTCTCCAACGAACTCGGCCGGGACCTGACCCACTGGGTGCGGCCAGGATGACGACCGCCACCTCTTCGACGCTCCGCCCCCTTCCGGATGCGGCTGCCGGGAGTGGCGCGCCGTCATATCGAGGCTCCGGCCGTTTCGGGCAGTGGGCATGATCGCACGCGCGCGCAGCTTCCAGTCTCCCGCCGGCCCGACTGTCGACGTCGCCGCGCCACTCGTCGTTCTGTTCGCGATTTCCGTTGTGGCGCTTCCGAAAGCCGGCGTTCTGGTCGGCGGCGATGTGCCGATCTATGCATCCGTCATAGTTGGACAGATCGTGTCGGCCGTCGGATGGCTGCTGGCGGTAAGGCACTTCGGTTGGAGCGTCGAGAAGATCGGCCTCGCCTTGATCCTGGTGGCGTCCGTCATATGGCTGGGCCATGTCCTTTCGGAAGCCTCCGGCGGAGTGCAGGCGCGGCGCGCGGCCCGACTGTTTTTCCTGTTTCTTCCACTCACGGGACTCGGCGTCTACTACTTCATGAAGTGGATCAGGATTGACGACGAGTTCCTGCACCGCAGCATCCTCTTCGCATTCTACTTTCTGATCGCATATTCCCTCCTGCAATTGCTCTTCGGTGCCGACCAGGTCGCAATCCAGTACGTCACGGCGAACTACGTCGACGAGTTCGACGAGATCATCACTCGGTCGAACGTGATCCATCGTCTCGGCGGCGAGACGTACAAATTGTTCAGCACCTATCAGAATGGCAATCTATTCTCGATCGCATTGATCATCCTATTCCCGATCGTCTTCAGCCTGGAGAAGAACATATACCTGAGGTACGTCAGCTTTATATTCCTTCATATCGTCGTCCTCTACAGCGCAAGCACGACGAGCTACATCTCGCTCCTGATCATCGATCTGCTCTTCGTGCTGTTTTTTGCGCGTCGATATCTGGTTGCCGTGATCATCGTCGCGCTTGTCCTCTTCAGCCTTGTGCTTGCGCTCAGTCTGGCGTGCGACAGCGGTGAATGCGGTGTCGTCGACCTGCTTTCGGCCAAACTGTTCGAGCGCGACCTGACCGACAACATGCGCTGGCTGAAGACCGACATGTGGCTGAGCCGCATGTCCGACAACATAGCGATCGTATTCATAGGTGAGATGTCGAACCGCTCGATCATGCCCGTGTACGAAGTACTTCCGTTCAGCATCGCTCAATACTACGGGATATTCGTTCTTGTCGGGTTCTACGCCTTCATCATCGCCGCCCTGGGACCCTGGAAACTTCGGTTGTACAAGGTCGGCTTGGTCGCCTATCTCGTCACCAGTTTCGGTAGCGGCGGCTTCTGGCTGACGCCGACGCCCTACCTGATCGGCTTCAGCCTCGGCCTTGTCGCGCGCTTGGATAGGTCCCGCCATCCGGTGCGGGTCGCAAGCACCGGGAGTTCATTCGCATGACCCCCGCCGCGCTTCTCCAGATCACCGTCAGAGCCGACATCGGCGGCGGCCCCGAGCACCTCCATCAGTTGCTCGCGCACTTGCCGGACCGCTACGAGGCTCACGTGGCCTGTCCGGACGAGCAGCCCTACCGCCAGCGCTTCGCAAGCGTCGTCGGCGCCGGGCGGCTGGTCGACGTCCCGCACCGGGCCTTCTCCCGGACCGCCCTCCTGGACCTCGCGCGCGAGGTCCGCGCCCGCGACGTCGCGCTCATCCACTCCCACGGCAAGGGAGCCGGCGTCTACGGCCGCCTCCTGTCGGCGCTCACCGGGAAACCCGCGGTGCACACCTTCCACGGCTTGCATGTCGGCGGCTACGGTCGCGCGGCGACGCTCGCCTATCTCGGCGTCGAAGCGCTGCTCGGCCTCAGAACGGCGGCCGCGATCTGCGTGTCCGAGGGGGAGCGCCGCCAGATCGCCGGCACGGGCGTGGTCGCGCCCTCCAAGCTCCGCGTCATCGAGAACGGCGTGGCGACGCCGCCGCTCCGGGCCGCCGAACCGGCCGACGACAGGCTCCATATCGTCGCCGTCAACCGCTTCGACGTCCAGAAGAACCCGGACCTCATCCTGGACATCGCGGGCTGGCTCCGGGCCGATCCGGCGTCTCCGGCGTTCAGGATCACCGTCCTCGGCACCGGCGAGCGTCTGGCCGCCTGCCGGGAGGCGGCCATGGCCCGCGGCCTCGCCGATTGCGTCCATTTCGCGGGCCCGTGCGCCGCCCCGAGAGCGGTGTTCCGCACGGCGCACGCCTTTCTGTCAACCTCGCGCTGGGAGGGCATGCCGCTCGCGGTGCTCGAGGCCATGTCGGAAGGGCTTCCGGTCGTGGCGACCGACGTGGTGGGAAACCGCGACGTGGTCGCCCACGGGGTCAACGGGTTCCTCTTCCCCAGCCAGGACGGGGCGGCCGGCGCCGATGCGGTCCGACGGCTCGCGGACCGCGCCCTTCGCTTGTCCTTCGGCAGGACGGGCCGGCGTCTCACCGAGGAGCGCTTCTCCGTCGCCCGCATGGCGCAGCGGACCGCCGAGGTCTACGACCAGGTCCTCGCCCGATCGTCCGGCCGCGCCTCGGGCGTTCTCCGTCCCCACCGCATGTCGCCGGCGCGAGCCGAACGCGCCGTCGAGACGCACTCGCCATGACCCCGTCGAGACGCCCACGGGGCGGGGCGCCGACTTGCACGGCGCGACGGCAACTAGTAACAAATGACACAGGTGTACAGTCCTTGGGCGGCGGTCTTGCGCCCTATGCGCGCGTCATGCCGACCACCGCGTTCCCCGGCCGACCCGCGGGCAGGCGGTCGGCTCGATCGGCGGCTCCTCACGATATCCGGCTTTCGCCGGGCGCGCGGCGGGGCCGGATGGCCGGCATCCGCCTCGCCATCTCCAGTCCTCATCGTCGTTTTGGTGTTCATGTCCAGCAAGCCCGCTCCTGATCAGGGTTCCATGCCGTCGCAAACCCATGGGTCGTCTGGGCCGTCCGGAACCTCCCGGGCCTACGGCCATTCGGCCGAGCCCCTCGACGAACTCACCGTCGATCTCGACCAGTTCGTCGCGGCCGCCGGGCGTCAGATGCCGGTCATCGTGGCGGGCGGCATCGCAGGCCTTCTTCTCGGCCTCGTCTTCATCTTCGGCAGTCAGCCGCTCTACACCGCCACCACCCAGCTTCTCGTCGACGACCAGCAGATCCGCTTTGCCGAAAGCGAGACCGGCGTCGACATGCGCTACGACACGGCGAAGATCGACAGCCAGGTCGAGCTTCTGAAGGCCGAACGGATCGCCCTGTCGGTGATCGACCGGCTCGATCTCGCAAACGATCCGAGATTCCTCGGCATCGAGGAGTCCATCATCGACCGCGCGATCGAGCCGCTGTTCGACTGGATCGACCTGAAGGGCTCGCTCGGGATCGAACCGCCCTCCGTCTCGGACGTGGAGATGGAGAAGCGGCGCGCGGCCTTGAAGATCATCGAGACCAATCTCCAGGTGTCCCGGTCCGGCGCGACCTACGTCATCAACATCAGCTACACGTCGTCCGATCCTCGACAGGCGGCGCGTATCAGCAACGGCTTCGGCGACGCCTATCTGCTCGATCAGCTGGACGCCCGGTTCGACGCCGCTCGCCGCGCCGGCGACTGGATGCAGTCGCGCCTGCAGGACCTGCGGCAGAAGTCGCTCGACTCGGACCTGGCCGTCCAGCGCTTCCGGGCGGAGCACGACCTGATCGCCTCCAAGGGCACGCTCCTCGGCGACCAGCAGCTCACCGACATGAACGCCCAGGTGGCGGCCGCCCGCGCGGACACCGCCAAGGCCGAGGCGAAGGTCCGGCGGATCGAGGAGATCGTCAGCAGCGGCCAGTTGGACGCCGCCGTCAGCGAGGCGCTCAGCAACCCCGTCATCGCGGATCTCCGCTCCAAGTACCTGGACGCCGCCAAGCGTTACGCCGACATCAGCCGGACTCTCGGGCCGGAGCACGTCCAGGCCGTGAAGCTGAAGAGCGACATGGCCGGGTTCCAGACGGTGATTTTCGACGAGCTCGGCCGCATCGCCCAGAGCTATCGGAGCGAGTACGAGATCGCGAAGACGCGCCAGGCCAGCGTGGAGGCCAGCTTCGCCTCCATGGTGGGCGCGAACGCGGGCACCAACGAGACCCTCGTCACGCTGCGCGAGCTGGAGCGGGAAGCGGAAAGCTACCGCACCTTGTACGAAAGCCTCCTGCAGCGTCATCAGCAGACGGTGCAGCAACAGTCCTTCCCGGTCGGCGAGGCGCGTGTCATCACGGTGGCGATGCCGCCGAGCGAGCCGAGCTTTCCGAGGAAGCCGCTCATCCTGGCCTTGTCCCTGGTTCTCGGCGGCATGGCCGGGGTGGTCGCCGGCGCCATCCGCGAACTCGGCGATCGGGGCCTGCGCACCGGCGATCAGGTGCGCGGCGTGCTCGGGCTGGAATTCCTCGGCCTCCTGCCGCTCCAGCCCCGCCGGTCCGTGGAGACTGCGCCGAACGGCGGCGCCGACCGGTTCATCCGCACGTCCAGCGCCGTCATGCGCCAGACCCTCGACGCGCCCCTGTCGGCCTTCGCCGAGACCCTTCGGGCCGCCAAGATCGCCGCCGACCTCATGCTCGTGGAAAAGCCGGTGAAGGTCATCGGCGTCATCTCCACCTTTCCCGGCGAGGGCAAGTCCACGGTCTCGAAGAACCTGGCGTCGCTCCTCGCCAATCTCGGCGCCCGGACCCTGCTGATCGACTGCGACCTCCGCAACCCCGGGCTGACCCGTTCCGTCGCGGCGGACGCGGAGACCGGCCTCCTGGACATGCTCGTCGACGGCAAGCCGCTGGAAGCCTGCCTCCTGGTCGAGCGGGAAACGGGACTTGCCGTGCTGCCCGCCGTCGTCCGCGAGCGCGTCTCGCACACCGGCGAGCTCCTCGCCTCTCCGGCCATGCAGGCGCTGCTCGCGTCCGCCGGCGAACGGTCCGAATACATCATCGTCGATCTGCCGCCCGTCGCCCCGGTGATCGACGTGCGGGCCATCACCGACCGGATCGACGCCTTCCTGGTCGTCGTCGAATGGGGCCGGACACCCCGTCAGGCCGTTCGCGACATCTTCGTCCAGGACGAACGCCTCCGCCGCAAGTGCCTCGGCGTGGTCCTGAACAAGGTCGATATGCAGGTCCAGCGGAAGTACGAGCAATTCCGGGGCGACGGCTACCTCTATTCCGGCCGCTCCGCCTACTACGCCGAGCGCTCCTGACCCCGGCGTCGACGCCCGCTCGCCGTCAGGGCCGCCGGGTCCGGAAGAAAGTCGCCGACGCGTGTCGGATCGGCGCCGCCTCCGCCGTCCTCGGGTCACAGGGGCCGATCAGGGCTCCGGTCATCCGGGGAGAGACACATGCGTGTGATGGTTCTGGTGAAGGCGACGGCCGAGAGCGAGGCTGGCGTCGTGCCGTCGAGCGAGCTTCTTGAAGCGATGGGCCGCTACAACGTCGAGCTCGCGAACGCCGGCGTCATGCTCGCCGGGGAGGGCCTGCACCCGTCCTCCAAGGGCAAGCGGGTCGTGTTCGACGGGCCGGATCGCGCCGTGGTGGACGGGCCGTTCGGCGCGACCGGCGACCTCGTGGCCGGCTTCTGGATCTGGCAGGTGAAGGACATGGCCGAAGCCGTGGACTGGCTGAAGCGCTGCCCGAACCCCATGCCGGGTCGCAGCGAGATCGAGATCCGCCCCATCTTCGAAGCCGCCGACTTCGGCGAGGCCTACACGCCGGAGATGGCCGAGCTTGAAGACCGCATCCGCGATCAGACGTCCCGGCCAGGCGCACAAGGCTAGAGCATTCTCCGATCAAGTTGCACGACTTAATCGCCGAGAGAATGCTCCAGCTTATTGAATCCGGAGCGTTTTCTTGTCGACCTGACGATTCCGTCAGGTCGGAAAGCGCTCTAGGAGACAGGCCTGCCCGGCGCGCCGCAACCGTTCGGGCAGGCGCGGGCCCGTGTCCCGCGCCCGTCGCTCGCGCCGGCCGCGCCAGCGCGTGCCATCGTCCGGCTCAGTTTTCCACCACCACCCGCATCCGGTCGCGGCCGAAGGTCTTGGCCAGCTTGAACAGGATCCTGGCATTGTCCGGGTGAAGCCGCACGCAACCGTGCGAGGCCGGCGTGCCCAGCCGCTTCAGGTGCGGCGTCGCGTGGATCGCGTAGCCGCCGGTGAAGAAGATGGAGTGCGGCATCGGCGCGTTGTCGTATGTGCGCGAGTACCACATCGTGTGCATGCGATAGGGGGTCCAAACGCCCTTCGGCGTCCGGTAGCCCTTGCCGGCGGTGGAAACCTCCCAGGTGTGCGCCACCTCGCCGTCCACCAGCACCGTCATGGTCTGCCGGGACAGGCTGACCTTGGCGACGAGCTTCGGCCGCATGGCGATCCGGTCGGCCAGGGCCGGCTGGGGGCGCGGCTCCTCGGCCAGCGGCGCCATCTCCGCCAGCGGGTCCACCGAGGGCCTGAGGTTCGCGACCACGACCGGGTCCACGGCCGGGCGCAGGTCCGCCGTCGGCACCGGGTCGGCGCTCGTGGCCCGCACGTCCGCCATGGACGGGGCGACGGTCAGGCCGAGGCAGGGCAGGGAGGCTGCGAGGACGAGGGCTGCGGCGCGGACCATGGTCGGACCCATCTGAGGAACCGGGGGTCTGCAAATGGTCGCAGCCATGCATTGAAACGCCGCTAAAGCTTACGGTTGACGCACCGTATAATGTGCGGACCATCCCGGTTTAGGCACGGTGAACGGACCCGACCACAATGGCACTCCTCCTTCTTGGCCTCCTCGTCTTCCTCGGCGTGCATTCCGTCCGCATCGTCGCGCCGGCCCCCCGCGAGGCGGCGATCGCCCGCTGGGGCGAGGGGGCCTGGAAGCTTCTCTATTCGGTGGTCGCGGCCGTCGGCCTCGTCCTGGTGGTGATCGGCTACGGCGCGGCCCGCGAGGCGCCGATCGTCCTCTTCGATCCGCCCACCGCCACCCGGCACTTGGCGCTCCTCCTGATGCTGCCGGTCTTCCCGCTGCTCCTCGCCGCCTATCTGCCCGGGCGCATCAAGACGACGCTGAAGCACCCCATGCTGGTGGCCGTGAAGCTCTGGGCGCTCGCCCATCTCCTCGCCAACGGCACGCTGGCCGACCTCGTCCTCTTCGGCGGCTTCCTCGCCTGGGCGGTGGTCGACCGCATCTCGATCAAGCGGCACCCCCGGCAGGCGTCGGTCGGCGCGCCCGGAGGGCCGCTCAACGACGGCATCGCGGTACTCGGCGGCCTCGCGCTCTACGGGCTGTTCGTGCTCTGGGCCCACGAGGCCCTGTTCGGCGTCGCGCCGCTCGCGTGACGTTTTCGCGTCGGCACCGCCGCGCTCAGGTTGGCGCGGCTGAAGAAACCCTGTAAACGCGTGGAACCGAGGCCCGCGCCGGCGGAAAGCGCGCGCCCACAGGGGAAGGACACGGGTTCCAAGATGGCGGACATCTTCGACGAGGTCGGCGAAGACCTTCGGCGCGAGCAAATGAAGAAGATCTGGCAGCGCTACGGCGTGGTCATCATCGCCATCGCGGTGCTGATCGTCGTCGGCGTCGCCGGCTGGCGGATCTGGGAGCACTACGCCGCCACGCGCGCCGCCGAGGCAGGCAGCGCCTACATGACGGCCCTGAAGGACGCCGAGGCGGATCCCGCCGCCGCGGCCGAGCGCCTGCTCGCCTTCGCGTCCGACGCCCCCGACGGCTACAGGGTGCTCGCCCGCTTCCGCGCCGCCTCCGAGAAGGCGAAGGCCGGCGAGGTGCCGGGCGCCATCGAGGCGTTCCAGGCGCTCGCCGACGCCGCCGCCGTCCCGACCGACCTGCGCGACCTCGCCCGCATCCGCGCCGCCATGCTGGCGCTCGACGTGGAGGACCTCGCGGCCGTGAAGGCCCGCCTGGAACCGCTCGCCGCGCCCACCAACTCCTGGCGCAACGCCGCCGGCGAACTGATCGCGCTCGCTGCCATCAAGGCCGGCGACTGGGCCGAGGCGCGCACCCGCGTGGAGGCCGTCCTCGCCGACCCGGCGCTCTCCCAGGACATCCGCTCCCGGGCGGAGATCCTGCGCGCCATCATCGACGCCGAGAAGGGCCCCGCCGAGACCAAGGCGCCGGAGACCGCGTCATGACCATCCGGCCGCATCGCGCGGGCGCGCTCGTGCTCCTCGCCGCCGCGGTCGGTCTCGCCTCCTGCGCGGACGGCCCGGGCGAGACCCTGTCCGGCCTCAATCCGTTCAAGCAGGAGGAGCAGGTTCTGCCCGGCGCCCGCCGCGCCGTGCTCCCCGGCTCCGACCCGGTCGCCGCCAGCACCGGCCGCCCGGCGGTCATCGGCCAGGCCACCGCGCTCGCCGATTGGTCCCAGCCCGGCGGCACGGCCGGCAACAATCCCGGCAACGTGGCCGTCAACGGCACCGGC
Organism: Chthonobacter rhizosphaerae; assembly: GCF_013839525.1. Lineage (GTDB taxonomy): Bacteria > Pseudomonadota > Alphaproteobacteria > Rhizobiales > Pleomorphomonadaceae > Chthonobacter > Chthonobacter rhizosphaerae. The sequence continues at coordinate 353,211 of NZ_JACDIS010000002.1, read as the reverse complement.
GCCCGCGCGTTCGCCGTCAAGGCCGGCAGCTCCGGGTCCGGCAGCGGTTTCGGCTTCGGGCTGGGCTCGTCCGCCGGCATCCGCGTCGCCGCCCGGCCCGTGATCGCGGGCGGCCGCATCTACGCCTACAGCCCAACCGGCGTCGTCAGCGCCCACGGCCTCGCCAACGGCGGCCGCGCCTGGTCGGCGGACGTCAGTCCGGACGGGGAGGACGCCGCGGTGTCCGGCGGCGGCGTCGCCAGCGAGGCCGGCCGCGTCTTCGCCGCCACCGGCTACGGCGAGCTCGTCGCTCTCGACGCCGCCTCCGGCGCCGAGGTCTGGCGCTCGCGTCTCACCGGCCCGGCCCGGGGCGCTCCCACGGCGAGCGGCGGCAAGGTGTTCGTCGTCACCCGCTCCAACAGCGTCCACGCGGTCGACGCCGCCACCGGCAAGATCCTGTGGACCGGCACCACCAGCGGCTCCGGCGCCAGCCTCGTCGGCGCGGCCAGCCCCGCCGTCGGCGGCGGGCTGGTGATCGTGCCGTCGTCCAGCGGCGAAATCCTCGCCTTCGACGTCGCCACCGGCGAGCAGAAGTGGGGCGCGTCCGTCGGCGGCGGAGCCCGCACGGCCGCCGTCACCGGCATCCAGGACGCGTCCGCCAGCCCGGTGATCAACGACGGCGTCGTCTATGCCACCGGCATCAGCGGCCGCGTCATCGCGGTGCGCCTCGCCACCGGCGAGGAGATCTGGGCCAAGGACATCGGCAGCGCCCACATGCCGGTGGTCTCCGGCGGCGCGGTCTTCCTGGTCGACCTCGACGATCGCCTCGTGGCGCTCGACCGGTCGTCCGGCGACGTGCTCTGGGCCACCCAGCTCCCCGTCGTCCGCGACAAGAAGACCCGCACCAGCTGGGCCGGCCCGCTCCTCGGCAGCGGCCGCCTCTGGCTCGTCTCGGTGGATGGCAAGCTCATCACGGTCGACGCGGTGTCCGGCGTCGCCGGCACCACGGCGGCGATCGGCGTCGAGGGCGTCATCGCGCCCGTCGCGGCCGGCGGCACCGTCGTCGTCCTCGGTGGCGACGGGTCGCTGGTGGCGCTGAACTGAACCGCGGCGGGGATCGACCGGCGGGTTTCGCCGTTGTCTCCGACCCGGATGATCCACGGCACCCGCAAGGACGCCCCGCCGGGCGACCGGGTGCCGTTCTCGTTTGTTTGTTGAGGCTGCGGCCGCGAACGGCGCCGCACCGCCTCCAGGAGGAGTTCCCGACATGCCCATGACCCCGACCGTCGCCATCATCGGCCGGCCGAACGTCGGCAAGTCCACGCTCTTCAACCGCCTCGTCGGCAAGAAGCTCGCGCTCGTGGACGACACGCCCGGCGTCACCCGCGACCGGCGCATCGGCGACGCCAAGCTCGGCGACCTGCGCTTCCAGGTGATCGACACCGCCGGCCTGGAGGAGGCGGATCCGGAGAGCCTGGAGGGCCGCATGCGTGCCCAGACGGAGACCGCCATCAAGGAAGCCTCGGCCATCCTGTTCGTCATCGACGCGCGGTCCGGCCTGACGCCCCTCGACAAGCACTTCTCCGAAGTGGTCCGCCGCATCGACCGGCCGGTCATCCTGGTCGCCAACAAGGCGGAGGGCCGGCAGGCCGAGCCCGGCATCATGGAGGCGTTCGAGCTCGGCCTCGGCGAGCCCATCGCCCTCTCCGCAGAGCACGGCGAGGGCCTCGCCGACCTCTACGACGCGCTCCGCCCGATCATCGACGCCCAGCCGGACGCCCCGCCCGACTTCTCCGACGAGGCGGTCACCGGCATCGACCTCGACGAGGAGGGCAACGCGATCGTGGACGATCCGGTGCGCCCCCTCCGCATCGCCGTGGTCGGCCGCCCGAACGCCGGCAAGTCCACGCTCATCAACCGCCTCGTCGGCGAGGACCGGCTCCTCACCGGCCCCGAGGCCGGCATCACCCGCGACTCCATCGCCGTGGACTGGTCCTGGAAGGGCCGCGAGGTGAAGCTCTTCGACACCGCGGGCCTGCGCCGCAAGTCGCGCGTCTCCGCCAAGCTGGAGAAGCTCTCCGTCGCCGACGCGCTCCGCGCCATCAAGTTCGCCGAAGTGGTTGTCGTCCTCCTCGACGCCACCATCCCGTTCGAGAAGCAGGACCTCCAGATCGCCGACCTCGTCATCCGCGAGGGCAGGGCGATCATTATCGGCCTCAACAAGTGGGACCTCATCGAGGACCGCAGCGCCAAGATGAAGGAACTGCGCGAGGAGGCCGACCGGCTGCTCCCGCAGGCTCGCGGGCTGCAGCTCGTCCCCGTCTCCGGCCTCGCCGGCCAGGGCCTCGACCGCCTGATGGACGCCTGCGTCAAGGCCTACGACCTCTGGAACACCCGCATCTCCACCGGCCGCCTGAACCGCTGGCTGTCGGCGCTGATCGAGCATCATCCGCCCCCGGCCGTGTCCGGCCGCCGCTTGAAGATCCGCTACATGACCCAGGCGAAGACGCGTCCGCCCTTCTTCGTCCTGTTCGGCACCCGCCCGGAGGCCATGCCGGAGAGCTACATGCGCTATCTGGTCAACGGCCTGCGCGAAACCTTCGACATGCCCGGCGTGCCGATCCGCATCCAGATGCGCTCCACCGGCGACAACCCCTACGACAGCAAGGACTGACCGGTCGCCGCCGGCCGTGAAACCCGTTCGCGCCGGCGCCGTCCGCATGGAAGTGCACGTGCATCGCGACCCCGCGCCGGACGGCTATCGGTCCGTTCGTGTATCCTCTCCGCAGGAGGCGGTCATCCCGACCTTCGCCCCGCCGGTGTTCGCGATCACGACGGCCGAGCTCGACCTCTCCGGCTGGACCGAGGGCGACGACGCCGCCGCCGCCGAGGCCTGAAGCGCCCTGCGCGGACCGCGGTCGATGATCGTTGCGGCGCAGCAACACTCGTCGGGCACGTGGACGGCGGCTGTTTACCTCACGTCCATGTGACGCTCTAACAATTGAACCGCCTGCAATGTGGCAACGTTCAGCGGATGAACGCACGTCCGTCACGCTTGCGCCTCAGAAGGTTCACAATGACCAACAAGTCCCTGCCGATCGTCGAACAGTCCCGCCGGTCGGCGGTTTCGCGTCGCGTTTTTCTCGCCGGTCTTCCGCTTGCCCTGTCCGCCTGCGCCGGTGGCGGCGTGCCCATGGTGCCGGTCGTCACCGATCCCCGCCGCGACCCGCAATACCTGTCCATGTACGGCGCGATGCCGGACGAGCAGTTCCCGATTCCGGCCATCGACCTGCGCCAGATCGACCCGCGCTACTTCCGCCGCGAGGTCGGCTACGACTCCGAAGAGGCGCCCGGCACGATCGTCATCGAGCCGCACGACAAGTACCTCTACCTCGTCCAGCCGGACGGGCGCGCCATGCGCTACGGCATCGGCGTCGGGCGCGAGGGCTTCGGCTGGTCGGGTAGGGCGGTGATCCGCCGCAAGGCCGAATGGCCGAGCTGGCATCCGCCGGTGGAGATGCAGGCCCGCGACGAGAAGGCCAAGCTCTGGGCCGACGGCATGCCCGGCGGCCTGCAGAACCCGCTCGGCGCCCGCGCCCTCTACCTCTACCAAGGTGGCCGCGACACGCTCTACCGCATCCACGGCACGAACGAGCCCTGGACGATCGGCTCCAACGTGTCGTCCGGCTGCATCCGGATGATCAACCAGGACGCCATCGACCTCTACCGCCGCGTGCCGACCGGCACCGAGGTGGTGGTCCTGGAAGGCAACCCCTACTTCTCCTGAGCTTCGGCTCCGGCTCTGCCGCAGCTGTCCCGCCCCGACCGTCCGGCACCATCCGGCGGGCGGGGCACCGCTTTGTTTCTTAATCCTTTTCCGGGTCATATGCGCGCGTCTTGATCGGTTTCCCGAGGGAAGACAAACCGCTGGCGAACCGCCATAGTGGACTCGGCGAAGCATGCGACCATCGCCGAAGCGAATCGCGGCATGGGCGATCGTCCTGGACGGCCGTCCACGAACCGCAATCGACGGGAGGAAGGGATGAGGGACGAACATCGGGGCCAGCGACGTCTGGCGCGCTCCGCCATGGCCTTCGTGCTCGCCGGCGGACGGGGGAGCCGGCTGAAGGAACTCACCGACCGGCGCGCCAAGCCGGCCGTCTATTTCGGCGGCAAGAGCCGCATCATCGACTTCGCCCTCTCGAACGCGCTCAACTCGGGCATCCGGCGCATCTCCGTCGCCACCCAGTACAAGGCGCACAGCCTGATCCGGCACCTCCAGAACGGCTGGAACTTCTTCCGGCCCGAGCGCAACGAGAGCTTCGACATCCTGCCGGCGTCGCAGCGCGTCGCCGAGGACAAGTGGTATCTCGGCACCGCCGACGCGGTGACCCAGAACATCGACATCATCGAGAGCTACGCGCCCGAATACATCATCATCCTGGCCGGCGACCACATCTACAAGCAGGACTACGAGATCATGCTGGAGCAGCACTGCACGTCCGATGCGGACGTGACCGTGGGCTGCATCGAGGTCCCGCGCATGGAGGCCACCGGCTTCGGCGTCATGCACATCGACGAGACCGGCCGCATCCTCGCCTTCGTGGAAAAGCCGGCCGACCCGCCGCCCATGCCCGGCAAGCCGGACGTGGCCCTCGCCTCCATGGGCATCTACGTCTTCAAGACGGACTTCCTGCTCGATCTTCTGCGCCAGGACGAGGGCGATCCCAACTCCAGCCACGACTTCGGCAAGGACATCATCCCGCACATCGTCAAGAACGGGAAGGCGGTCGCCCACCAGTTCTCCGAAAGCTGCGTGCGCTCCACCACCGAGGAGGAGCCCTACTGGCGCGACGTCGGCACCATCGACGCCTTCTGGGAAGCCAACATCGACCTCACCGACTTCGTCCCGGCGCTCGACCTCTACGACCGCGACTGGCCGATCTGGACCTATGCGGAGATCGTGCCGCCGGCCAAGTTCGTCCACGACGAGGACGGCCGTCGCGGCATGGCCACGTCGTCGCTGGTGTCGGGGGCCTGCATCATCTCCGGCTCGCGCATCGACAAGTCGCTGCTCTTCACCGGCGTCCACGCCCACTCCTTCTCGGACCTGGAGCACTGCGTGGTGATGCCGTACGTCACCGTCAACCGGGGCGCGCGCCTGAAGCGCTGCGTCATCGACCGTGGCGTCGTCATCCCGCCGGGGCTTGTGATCGGCGAGAACCCGGAGGAAGATGCCCGCCGGTTCCGCCGCAGCGAAGGCGGCATCTGCCTGGTTACCCAGCAGATGATCGACAAGATCGCCGTCTGAGACGCAGGTCGGCGGATCGCCGACGGCGAGGCGGGGCAGGGGCGCCCCGCCGGCGGACGGGTCCGGCGACGAGACCGGACAATCGCGGAGCTGATGGCGACGGAATGGCAACCGTTCTGTCGCATTCTCCGTGCATAGCTTGAGCGGTGCGGCTCCGGACGGGAGCCGCCTCGTTCACCAGAAGGCTGCGGCGCGCGGAAACGCCCGCTCGCGGCGACACGGGATCGGGGATGGGACGGGCGCGTCACGGCGCCCGGCCACCAGAGGGCGGGGCGGACACTGACACACTGGGAGACACCACCAGCCACGGATGCCGCGCGTCCGCGACCGGCACCGGCCGGTCCGCGGCTCACCCCGAACGGTTCGGGGCCGGCCTCCGCCGGTCCGCGATCGGCCCTCATCGGTTCCCGGCCGGCCTCCGCCGGCGCGCGACCGGCCAGCCTCTGACAGGAGCGTCCTTCCGTGCGCATCCTCTTCGTCGCCTCCGAATGCTACCCGCTCGTCAAGACGGGCGGCCTCGCCGACGTGGTCGGCGCCCTGCCGCTGGCCCTGGCGCGCCTCGGCGCCGACGTCCGTGTCATGATCCCGGCCTATCGGGGCGTTCTCGACAAGCTGGAGGGCGTGCACGAAGTCGCCGCCTATCCGGACGTGTTCGGCGGCCCCGGACGCCTGCTCCTCGGCTCCACCCGCGACGGGCTCCCCGTCATGGCGCTCGAGGCCGGACACCTCTACGACCGTCCCGGCGGAATCTACGCCGGGGTCGACGGCCGCGACTGGTCCGACAATCCGCGCCGGTTCGCCGCCCTCGGGGCGATCGGCGCCGCGGTCGGCCGCTTCGGCGCCAGCGGCTGGCATCCTGAGGTGATCCACGCCCACGACTGGCAGGCGGGCCTGGTGCCGGCCTATTTCGCCACATCGGAGGACCCGCACCCGCGCACGGTCTTCACCATCCACAACATCGCCTTCCAGGGCCTCTGCTCGGCCAGCGAATTCGCCGGCCTCGGCCTGCCGGGCTGGTTCTTCTCGCCCGCCGGCGTCGAGTTCTACGGCAACGCCTCCTTCATGAAGGCGGGCCTCGTCTTCGCCGACCGGCTCACCACCGTCAGCCCCACCTATGCGCGCGAACTCCGCACGCCGGAATACGGCCTCGGCATGGAGGGCATTCTCAACGAGCGGGCGGACGTCCTCAGCGGCATCGTCAACGGCATCGACGACGGCGAGTGGGACCCGGAGACCGACCCGCTGCTCCCGGCCGTCTATTCGGTCCGCAAGCTCCAGGGCAAGGCGCGCTGCAAGTCCGACCTGCAGCGACGCCTCGGCCTCTCCGACGACCCGGAGGCCCTGCTTTTCGCCGTGATCAGCCGGCTCACCGGCCAGAAGGGCCTCGACCTTGTGCTGCCGCACCTCGACGCCATCGTGGCCCGCGGCGGCCAGCTCGCTGTCCTCGGCACCGGCGAACCGGGGCTGGAGCGCCGCTTTTCCGAGGCGGTCGGCCGCTATCCCGGCAAGGTCGCCGCCCATATCGGGTATGACGAGACGCTCGCCCACGGTCTCCAGGCCGGCGCCGACGCCATCCTGATTCCGTCCCGCTTCGAGCCCTGCGGCCTCACCCAGCTCTACGGCCTGCGCTACGGCACGCTGCCCATCGTGTCCCGCACGGGCGGCCTCGCCGACACGGTGATCGACGCCAACGAGGCGGCGCTCCGCACCGGCTGCGCCACCGGGCTCCAGTTCTCGCCCGTCACCGCGGCCGGTCTCGGTTTCGCGCTCGAACGGGCGTTCGCTCTCTGGCACGATCGCCGGACGTGGAAGAAGATCCAGGCCAAGGCCATGGCCCACCCGGTCGGGTGGGAGGCCTCGGCCGCCGAATACAAGGCGCTCTACGATGATCTCCTCGGCCGGCGCCCCGTCTGACGGATCGCCCGGCGCCGGCGGGCACGCGGTCATGGCCGGGCGCCCGTATCCGCTCGGTGCCACCTTCGACGGCGACGGCGTGAACTTCGCGGTCTTCTCCGCCCACGCGACGGCGGTGGACCTCTGCCTGTTCGCGCCGCTCACCGGCCACGAATACGCCCGGCTGCGCCTGCCGGAACTGACCGACGAGGTCTGGCATGGCTACGTGCCCGGCCTGCGGCCCGGCACAGCCTACGGCTTCCGCGTCCACGGGCCCTACGACCCGGAGGCGGGCCACCGCTTCAATCCCCACAAGCTCCTGATCGACCCCTACGCCAGGGTGCTCACCGGCCGCATCCGCTCCGCCGACGTGATGGCCGGCTACCAGGCGCTCACCCTCGACGACCTCACCTTCGACAACCGCGACAGCGCGCCCGTCGTCCCGAAGGCCCTCGTCACCGACCCCGGCCTCCTGCCGCCGGTGACCGGGCGGCCGAACCGGTCCATGGCCGAGACGGTCATCTACGAGGCGCACGCCCGCGGCCTCACCATGCGCCATCCGGCCGTCCCGGAGGAGCTGCACGGCCGCTACGAGGCCTTGACCCATCCGGCGATCCTCGACCACCTCGTGCGCCTCGGCGTCACCGCCGTCGAACTCCTGCCGATCCAGGCCTTCGCCGACGAAGGCTTCCTGGTGCGCAAGGGCCTCACCAACTACTGGGGCTACTCGCCGATCGCCTATTTCGCCCCGGAGCCCCGCTACGACCAGACCACCCGCGGCGTCGGCACCCTGGAGCGGGTCCGCGCCATGGTGGATCGCTTCCACGCCGCCGGCATCGAGGTCATCCTCGACGTGGTCTACAATCACACCGGCGAGGTGGACCAGCACGGCCCCACGCTGTCCTTCCGCGGCTTCGACAACGCCAGCTACTATCGGCTGAATCCCAACCGCCCCCGCTGGTACGTGAACGACACCGGCACCGGCAACACGCTCAACGTCGGCCACCCGCGCGTCACGCAGCTGGTCATGGACAGCCTGCGCTACTGGGTCACCGCCCTCGGGATCGACGGCTTCCGCTTCGATCTCGCCGCCACCCTCGGCCGCGAGCCGACCGGCTTCGACCCGAACGGCCGCTTCCTCGGCGCCCTCCGCCAGGATCCGGTGCTCGCCGACGTCAAGCTCATCGCCGAGCCCTGGGACATCGGCCCCGGCGGCTATCAGGTGGGCAATTTCCCGCCCGGCCATTCGGAATGGAACGACCGCTACCGCGACACCGTCCGCCGCTTCTGGCGCGGCGACGAGGCGGTGGCGCCGGAGTTCGCCGCCCGCCTCCTCGGCTCCGCCGATCTGTTCGACCGGCGCGGCCGCCGGCCCTGGGCGTCGATCAACTTCGTCACCGCCCACGACGGTTTCACCCTCCACGACCTCGTCTCCTACGCCCACAAGCACAACGAGGCGAACCTGGAGGACAACCGCGACGGCCACTCGGACAACCATTCCGCCAACTACGGCGTCGAGGGTCCGACCGGCCTGCCCGGCATCCTCGCCACCCGCCGGCGACAGGTGCGCAACTTCATCGCCACGCTCTTCCTCAGCCAGGGCGTCCCCATGCTGACGGCGGGGGACGAACTGGGGAACAGCCAGGGCGGCAACAACAACGCCTACTGCCAGGACAACCCGACCGGCTGGGTGGACTGGCCCGGCGCGGCCCAGGACCCGGATCTCGTCGCCTTCACGGCCCATGTGGCGCGGCTTCGCCGCGCCCACCCGGTGCTGCGCCAGGGCCGGTTCCTCCATGCCGAGGAGCGGGCGTCCGACGACATGCTCGACGTCCAGTGGTTCAACACGCGCGGCCAGCCGGCGAGCGCCGACGACTGGCGCCAGCGCGGCATGCGCTCCTTCGGCGTCGTGCTCCGCGGCGCCGCGCTGCCGCACCTGGAGGCCGACGGCCCGGCCGTCCTCATTTTCGTCCACGCCGGCAGCGACAAGCTTCCGATCACCCTGCCGCGCGGCAAGGCCGGCCACGGATGGGAACCCATCCTGACCACCGACGCGCCGACCGGCAGTCCGGCCTCACGGGCCACCCTTCCACCCGGCCGCCTCATCGAGATGCAGGGACGGTCCATCCTGGCCTTTGCCGAAGTCGCCGCCGACACGCGCAAACGCCCGCCCAAAGCAACCGCGGAGAACGGGGCATGACCATCAAGACGATCCAGACCACCCCCATCGAGGGCCAGAAGCCCGGCACCTCCGGCCTGCGCAAGAAGACCCGCGTCTTCATGGAGCCCGGCTACCTGGAGAACTACGTCCAGGCCATCTTCGACGGTGTCGGCGGCGTCAAGGGCGAGACCCTCGTGGTCGGCGGCGACGGCCGCTTCTTCAACGACCGCGCCATCCAGACCATCATCAGGATGGCGGTCGCGAACGGCGCCAAGCGCCTCGTCGTGGGCCGCAACGGCCTCTTCTCCACGCCGGCCGCGTCCAACATGATCCGCAAGCTCGGCGCCTTCGGCGGCATCATCCTGTCGGCGAGCCACAACCCCGGCGGCGAGGACGGCGACTTCGGCATCAAGTTCAACGGCGCCAACGGCGGCCCCGCGCCCGAGAGCGTCACCGCCGAGATCTTCGCCCGGACGAAGACCATTTCCGAATACCACATCGCCGAGGGCGCGGACCTCGGCCTCGACACCCTCGGCACCGCCGCGCTTGGCGACAGCGTGGTCGACATCGTCGATCCGGTGGAGGACTACGTCACCCTCATGGAGGGCCTGTTCGACTTCGACGCCATCGCGGGCCTGTTCAAGTCGGGCTTCACCATGCGCTTCGACGCCATGCACGCCGCCACCGGCCCCTACGCGAAGCGCATCCTGGAGGAGGTGCTCGGCGCCCCCGCCGGCACGGTGGTCAACGCGGTCCCGCTGCCCGACTTCGGCGGCGGCCATCCGGACCCGAACCCGATCTACGCCAAGGAGCTCTACGACCTGATGGCGGGCCCCGACGCCCCCGACTTCGGCGCCGCCTCCGACGGCGACGGCGACCGCAACATCGTGCTCGGCCGCGGCGCCGTGGTCACCCCGTCCGACAGCCTCGCCATGCTGGCCGCCAACGCCCACCTCGCCAAGGGCTACAAGCGCGGCCTTTCCGGCGTCGCCCGCTCCATGCCTACGAGCCGTGCCGTGGACCGCGTCGCCGCCAAGCTCGGCATCAAGGCCTACGAGACGCCGACCGGCTGGAAGTTCTTCGGCAACCTCCTCGACGCCGGGCTCTGCACCCTCTGCGGCGAGGAGAGCGCCGGCACCGGCTCCGACCACGTGCGCGAGAAGGACGGCCTCTGGGCGGTGCTCCTCTGGCTCAACATCCTCGCCGTCCGCAAGGAGAGCCTGAAGGACATCCAGGTGAAGCATTGGGCCGAGTTCGGCCGCACCTTCTACACCCGGCACGACTACGAGGCGGTGGACGCCCCCTCGGCCGAGGGCCTGATGGACCACCTGCGCGCCATGCTGCCGGACCTCCCCGGCCAGACGGTCGCCGGCCTCAAGGTCACCGCCGCCGACGACTTCTCCTATCTCGATCCGGTCGACGGCTCGACCACCACGAAGCAGGGCATCCGCATCCTCTTCGAAGGCGGCGAACGCCTCGTCTTCCGCCTCTCCGGCACCGGCACCGAGGGCGCCACCCTCCGCGTCTACCTGGAGAACTACGAGAAGGACCCCGCCCGCCACGGCCTCGACGCCCAGGAGGCGCTGAAGCCCGTCATCGAAGCCGCCGAAACCCTCGCCCAGATCAAGACCCGCACCGGCCGCGAGGCCCCGGACGTGATCACCTGAGGGGAGGCGGACTGAAGGGGCGGGGGCCTAGGTCCATGCAGGTCGTCACCCCGGCGAACGCCGGGGTCCAACCGACCTGGGCCAACGCCGCCCCGGCTTGATCGATCTATGCGGCAGTTTGATCCCGGCGTCCGCCGGGATGACGGCATCTGTCCGAAGAACCGAAGGATTATGGGGCGGCGCATGTCTGTTCGTTCTGCCCGCTGTCTCGGTATTGAGCACCCTACCGTCGCGGATCCGGCAACCTTGTTCAGAAGCCATAGAATATAAGGTCGAGCGCGCGGCCGATGGCGTACTCCTCCTGAGAGGCACTGCCTATGGCGACCGGCACGTCGCTGATCGGGACCGCGGCGATCATGTGCGTCACGAGCACGAGACGCTGTCCGTTCAAGCTGATCTGCGGGTGGAGCCTTGGTGTGGCCGGCGGTACTCGGTCGGGCGGCACAAGCGGGACAACGACCCGCACGCCGAGGCCATCGATCAGAGGGCTGGAGACGGCGACCAGAAAGCAATCGTCGGACCCCCGCATGGGGTAGACGTCGAACCGGGCCATTCACCGGTCCCAGATCGGCTTCAGAAACGGTCCGTTTCGCTCTGCCCACTCTTTCCAGAGCTTGATCGCGTCGCCATTCTCCTCCGCCCATCGGGCTGCGTCGAACGGTGCCTCGACCGGCTCAGTTTGCCGTGTCGCGGTCCGGCTATGTCGGTTTCCACTGTCGACGGGCGTACCGTCTGTCGACGGCGTACCGGGCGGCATCAGCTCCGAGCGCGCAGGTCGCGTCCTGCCCATGGTCCTCACCTCCACCGTCCAGGCGCATCTAGTTTACAAGCTTTTTGCGCTTTCTGACAATCTCCTTATCACCCCGCCCGGATCAGCCGCACCGCCTCGTCCCGCCCGAACAGGTACATCAGCACCCTGAGCGCCTGACCTCGCTCTCCCGCCAGATCCGGATCGCGCGCCAGCACCAGCGCCGCGTCGTCGCGCGCCATCTCCACCAGCCGCCCGTGGATCTCCGGCCGCATCAGCCGGAAACCGGGCGCGCCGCTCTGGCGGGTGCCGAGCAGTTCGCCGCCGCCGCGCAACCGCAGGTCCTCCTCGGCGATGCGGAAGCCGTCCTCGCTGTCGCGCATCACCGACAGGCGCGCCTTGGCGGTCTCCCCGAGCGGCCCCTTGAACAGGAGGAGGCAGGTGGACGCCGCCTTGCCGCGGCCCACGCGCCCGCGCAACTGGTGAAGCTGGGCGAGGCCGAAGCGTTCCGCGTGCTCGATCACCATGATGGTGGCGTCGGGCACGTCCACGCCCACCTCGATCACCGTGGTCGCCACCAGCACCCGCGCCTCGCCGAAGGCGAAGCGCCTCATGGCGGCGTCCTTCTCGGCCGGCTTCATCTTGCCGTGGACCAGCGCCACAGCGTCGCCGAACACCGTCTTCAGCATCTCGAACCGCTCGGTGGCGGCGGCGAGGTCGCTCACCTCGCTCTCCTCCACCAGCGGGCAGACCCAGTAGGCCTTGGCGCTCTCGCTCCGCACCGCCGCCTCGATCCGGTCCACCACCTCGTCCAGCCGGTCGAGCGACACGGTCCGCGTTACGATCGGCTTGCGACCGGCCGGCTTCTCGGTCAGCTGCGACACGTCCATGTCGCCGAAATAGGAGAGCTGCAACGTGCGCGGGATCGGGGTCGCCGTCATGACGAGGAGGTCGGTGCGGTCCCCCTTGGCCGACAGCGCCAGCCGCTGGTGCACGCCGAACCGGTGCTGCTCGTCCACCACGGCGAGCGCCAGGTCGCGAAACTGCACGCCCTGCTGGAACAGCGCGTGGGTGCCGACCAGGATGTCCACCTCGCCGATCGCCACCGCCTCCAGCGTCTCCTTGCGCTGCTTCGGCCGGTCCGCGCCCGTCATCACGGCGAGCCGGATGCCCGCCGCCTCGCAAAGCCGCTCGATGGACCGGGCGTGCTGGCGCGCCAGGAGCTCCGTCGGCGCCATGAAGGCCGCCTGGCCGCCGGCCTCCACGGCCGCCGCCGCCGCGAACAGCGCCACCATGGTCTTGCCCGAGCCCACGTCGCCCTGCACGAGCCGGATCATCCGCGTCGGCGCCGCCATGTCGGCGAGCACGTCCCGGATCGCGCCTTCCTGGGATCCGGTGAGCGCGAAGGGCAGGGCGGCCCGGATCTTCGCCTGCAAGGCTCCGGTCGGCCGGCGCACCCGTCCGGTCACCGTGCGCAAGGATCGGCGGACAAGGGCGAGCGCCAACTGGTCCGCCAGCAGTTCGTCATAGGCGAGTCGGGCGAGAAAGGGGTTCTCCTCCGACAGGTCCGACGGCTCCAACGGTCGATGCTGCCGGCGCAGCGCCTCGCCGAACCCCACCCACCGCTCCTGGCCGAGCACCGAGGCGTCCTGCCATTCCGGCAGCGCGGGCAGGCGCTCCAGCGCGCCCTCCACGGCCTTGCGGAACACCCGCGCCGTGACGCCCTCGGTCAGCGGATAGACCGGCTCCATGCGCGGAAGTTTCTCCGCCTCGTCGAGGCTCACCACGTGGTCCGGATGCACCATCTGGGGCGAGCCGTTGAACCACTCGATCCGGCCCGACACGAGCCGCATCTCCCCCACCGGGAACAGCTTCTCCAGCCAGGCCTTCTCCGCGTGGAAATAGGTCAGCGCCAGCTCGCCGCTCTCGTCGTGCACCATCACCCGATAGGGCATGCGCGGGTTGTTCGGCGGCGCCGCCCGATGCCGGTCCACCCGCACCCTCAGCGTCACGATCGCCCCCTCCGGCGCCGTCGCGATCAGCGCCTCCCGCGACCGGTCGACGACCTCGCGCGGCAGATGCAGCAGCAGATCGGCGATCACCGCCTCCCGCGCCGTCTCGCCGGTCGGCCCCACCAGCCGCCCCATCTTCGGCGCCAGCTTCGGCCCCACGCCCGGCAGGGCGGAGAGCGGCGCGAACAGCGGGTTGAGAAGGGCAGGGCGCATCAGGCGAGTCGGTTCAGGTTAAAGGGAAACACCGCGTCGCCCGGCTTTACCCCAAGCGCAGGCGAGGAGCTACAACGGAGCCGGCACCCAGATCGCCGCCGATATTCTTCCCCTCAGGGGAAGGTGGCCGGAAAAGCCGGCCGGAAGGGATCGTCTTGGAACCATCCCGCTCCAGCAACCCTGACCAACGCCATCGTTCCCGACCCTGCGACCAAGCCCCGCCCACAAGGACGACAGCCCTATCCGACCCTTCGGGCCACCTGCCTTCGGGGTGCAGGATTTCACCCGCCTCCCGCCCCGGCCGGCTCCGCGCGCAGCGCGTCCATGAGGTACCAGCCCACCGCCGCCATCACGATGGCGCATCCCACCACGGCCGCCACGCCCGGGTTCTCGCCGAACGCGAGCCAGACCCACAGCGGGCCGAGCACCACGTCCGTCATGCCGATCAGCCCGGCCTCGCTGGAGCGGATGTGCCGGCCGCCCACGAGAAACAGCAGATACGCGAGCCCCGACGTGGTGACGCCGAACCCCGCCAGGATCAGAAGGTCCCGCGCCGGCGGGATCGCCTCGCCCATCATCGGCCAGGCGAGAAGCGCCGCGAGCCCCGCCCCGAGCGCGTTCAGCGACGCCATCTCCATCCCCGGATATCGCCGCGCCATCACCAGCACCACGGCGAAGCTCGCGGTCATCACGAAGGCGAGGGCGCTGCCCGCCACATCCTCCGGCCGCGCCGAGAAGCCCGTCACCACCAGGATGCCGACGAGCGCGATCCCGCTCGCCTGCAGCACCCGCGGCGTCGCGCGCTCGCCGAGCCAGACCCAGGCGATCAGCGCCGCCAGGAAGGGCACCGTCGCGTAGACCGCCAGCACGTTCGCCACCGTGGTCAGCTTCAGCGCCGCCACGTAGCTCACCATGGACGCCGCCGTGATCGGCACCGCCACCAGCCCGGCAAGACCGATGGAGCGCACCGCCTCGCCAGACTTCCGGCCGTGCCGCGCCAGCACGATCAGCCACAGCGCCAGCGCCCCGAACAGCGCGCGCCAGCCGAGCACCGTCCAGACATCGAGATCCAACGAGCGCATGAAGAGGCCCGCCGTGCTCCAGAGCACCGTTCCCACCGCCACCAGGGCCATGCCGTACAGCCGCCGATCCGCTCCGCCCATGATGCTCCGTTCCGCCGGGATGCCCCGGCGCCATGCTGCGCGCATCCGCCGCCCGCACGCGTCAGCAGCCGCTCGCGCCCTCGGCGGCCGGTGGCCGGCCGACTCGCGCCGCAGGCAGCCTAGCCGATCCCCGAGCCGCCGCGGGCGTGCCGCTCCCGCCACCCCCGCCCGAACGGTCCGACATGATGCGAAAGTTCCGTCCCGCGACGGCCCGGCGCGCCTGACAGCCGCCTCCGGCCGCGCTACATATCCGCCGACACACACCGCCGATGCCCGGAGCCCGCCCATGTCCGTGAAGTCCTACGGTCTCACCCGCACCTCGGACGACCTCGACACCCGCCGGCGCAAGGCGCTCTACCACGCCTGGCACCGGGGCACGCGGGAGATGGACCTTCTCCTCGGCCGCTTCGCCGACGCCCACATCGCCGACCTTACCGACGACGAACTCGGGGCGTTCGAGCGCCTCATGGAAGTGCCCGACCGCGACCTGTTCGGCTGGATCCTGGGCCGCGAGCCGACGCCGGACAACTACAAGGGCCCCGTGACCGACAAGGTCCTCGCCTTCGCGCTCGCCAATCCGCTGACCGGCTGACCGATTGACCGGTTGACCAGGCAGGGCGGCGGTCCTCGCGTGTCGCACGCTTTCCCCCTGACATTCCCGCCGCCCGGCGCTACATAGAAGCCCGATGCCGACGGGCCCCTCGGGGGCTCGGCGGAGACCTGCCGTTGTCCCCTCGGCCGACCCTTCGCGGCGTCGAGGCTGCTTCCACGAGCCGAGATGCCCCGTTCCGACCAGAAGCCCCTCGACGCCCACCTGTTCGACGAATACCGCGCCGTCACCGTGGCGGGCGTGCCGGACGGGGCGGAGGCCTACGCGCTCGCCGAGATCGCCCGGTCCGGCCCCGCCAAGGGTGTGCGCGCCGTCTATGTCGCCCGCGACGGCCAGCGCCTCGCCCAGCTCCAGCGCGCGCTCGCCTTCTTCGCGCCCGAGATCGGCATCCTGGAATTCCCGGCCTGGGACTGCCTTCCCTACGACCGCGTCTCGCCGACGCCCGCCATCGTGGCGCGCCGAATGACGACGCTCGCCGCCCTCGTGGCGAGCCGCGACGAAGCCAGGCCCTTCGTGCTCCTCACCACGGTCAACGCCCTCGTCCAGAAGGTGGTGCCGCCGTCGCTCGTCTCCGGCGCGGTGCTCGCCGCCGCGCCCGGCAACCGCATCGACATGGGCACGCTCACCGCCTGGCTGGAGGACAACGGCTTTTCCCGCACCTCCACCGTCCGCGACACCGGCGAATACGCCGTCCGCGGCGGCATCCTCGATCTCTTCGCCCCCGGGGCCGAATACCCGGTCCGGCTCGACTTCTTCGGCGACACGCTGGAATCCATCCGCACCTTCGATCCGGAATCCCAGCGCACCGTCGGCCAGCTGATCCGGCTCGACCTCGTGCCCATGTCCGAGGTCCAGCTCACGCCCGCCTCCATCAAGCGCTTCCGCCAGGGCTACGTGGCCGCCTTCGGCGCCGCCACGTCCGGCGACCCGCTCTACGAGGCGGTCTCCGAGGGCCGTCGCTACGCCGGCGTCGAGCACTGGATGCCGCTCTTCCACGAGAGCGTCGCCACCCTGTTCGACTACGTCCCCGACGCCCCGTACGTGCTCGACCCGCTCGCCGACGAAGCCGTCACCGAGCGCCTCGTCACGGTCGCCGATCACTTCGACGCCCGCATCCAGGCCCTGAAGGACGGCGGCGCCGGCGCGCCCTACAAGCCGCTCCCGCCGGGCGCGCTCTACCTCCTGGAGCGCGAGGTCAAGGCCGCCCTCGACAGCCGCGACGTCGCCCGCCTCACGCCCTTCCATCGGCCCGAACAGTCGTCCGCCAAGATCGTCGATCTCGGCGGCAAGACCGGCCGGTCCTTCGCGGCCGAGCGCGCCAGCCCGGACGCCAACGTGTTCGACGTCCTCGTCCAGCACATCCGCGCCCTCAAGGCGGAGAACCGGCGCGTCGTCCTCGCCTGCTGGTCGGAGGGCTCCCGCGATCGCCTCGCCCAGGTGATCGCCGACCACGGCGTCCAGCAGACCGACACCGTGCCGCACCTCGCGGCCGCCCTGAAGTCGCCCGCGCACGTGCTGCCCCTCGCCATCCTCGGCGTGGAGACCGGCTTCGAACTCCCCGAGGTGGTGGTCGTCGCCGAGCAGGACGTGCTCGGCGACCGGCTCATCCGCGGCGCCAACCGGCGCAAGCGGGCGGACAACTTCCTGAAGGAGGTGGCGGCCCTCGCCGAGGGCGATCTCGTCGTCCACGTGGACCACGGCATCGGCCGCTTCATGGGCCTGAAGACCATCGAGGCCGCCGGCGCCCCGCACGACTGCCTGGAGATCCAGTACGCCGGCGGCGACCGCCTCTTCCTGCCGGTGGAGAACATCGAGCTCCTGAGCCGCTACGGCTCGGAGGACACCGAGGCCCAGCTCGACAAGCTCGGCGGCGGCGCCTGGCAGGCCCGCAAGGCCAAGATGAAGAAGCGGATCCGCGAGATGGCGGACGAGCTGATCAAGACCGCCGCCGCCCGCATGCTCCGCACCGCCCCGTCGCTGATCCCGCCCGAAGGCGTCTATGACGAGTTCGCCGCCCGCTTCCCCTATGACGAGACCGACGACCAGCTGAACGCCATCGACAGCGTCATGGGCGATCTCGGCTCCGGCCGCCCCATGGACCGCCTCGTCTGCGGCGACGTCGGCTTCGGCAAGACCGAGGTGGCGCTCCGCGCCGCCTTCCTGGCCGCCATGTCGGGCAAGCAGGTGGCCGTGGTGGTGCCGACCACACTGCTGTCGCGCCAGCATTTCCGCACCTTCGAGGCCCGCTTCCGCGGCCTGCCCATCGAGGTCCGCCAGGCGTCCCGCCTCGTCCCCGCCAAGGAGCTCGCCGCCACCCGCGCAGGGATCGCCGACGGCACCGTGGACATCGTCGTCGGCACCCACGCGCTTCTCGCCAAGGGCATCACCTTCAAGGACCTCGGCCTCCTCATCATCGACGAGGAGCAGCACTTCGGCGTCAAGCACAAGGAGCGCCTGAAGGAGCTGAAGGCCGACGTGCACGTCCTCACCCTGTCGGCGACGCCGATCCCGCGCACGCTCCAGCTCGCCCTCACCGGCGTGCGCGAACTGTCGCTGATCGCCACGCCGCCGGTGGATCGCCTCGCCGTCCGCACCTTCATCACGCCGTTCGATCCGCTCGTCATCCGCGAGGCGCTCCTGCGCGAGAAGTACCGCGGCGGCCAGGCCTTCTACGTCTGCCCGCGCCTCTCCGACCTCGCCTCCCAGCGCGAATTCCTGGAGAAGCACGTGCCGGAGGTGAAGGTCGCGGTCGCCCACGGCCAGATGGCCGCGACCGACCTGGAAGACATCATGAACGCCTTCTACGAAGGCCAGTACGACGTCCTCCTCTCCACCACCATCGTGGAGTCCGGCCTCGACATCCCGACCGCCAACACCCTGGTCGTCCACCGCGCCGACATGTTCGGCCTCGCCCAGCTCTACCAGCTGAAGGGCCGCGTCGGCCGCTCCAAGACCCGCGCCTACGCGCTCTTCACCACGCCGGCGGAGAAGAAGCTCACCGCCCAGGCGGAGCGTCGCCTCAAGGTGCTGCAGAGCCTCGACACCCTCGGCGCCGGTTTCCAGCTCGCGTCCCACGACCTCGACATCCGCGGCGCCGGCAACCTCCTCGGCGAGGAACAGTCGGGTCACATCAAGGAGGTCGGCTACGAGCTCTACCAGCAGATGCTGGAGGAAGCCGTCGCCGCCCTGAAGACCGGCGACGAGAGCCTGTCGGAAGACCAGTGGAGCCCGCAGATCACCGTCGGCACGCCGGTGATGATCCCGGACCACTACGTCAACGACCTCACCCTCCGCCTCGGCCTCTACCGCCGCCTCGCCGACCTGGAGGACGCCTCCAGCATCGACGCCTTCGGCGCCGAGCTCATCGACCGCTTCGGCCCGCTGCCGACCGAGGTGGAACACCTCCTCAAGATCGTGACCATCAAGGCGCTCTGCCGGAAGACCAACGTGGACAAGATCGACGCCGGCCCGAAGGGCGTCGTCATCTCCTTCCGCGAGGGCCGCTTCGACAACCCGCCGGCCCTCGTCAAGTACATCGGCGAGCAGGGCATCATGGCCAAGATCCGCCCGGACCAGAAGATCGTCCTCGTCCGCGACTGGCCCGACCCCGAGCAGCGCCTCAAGGGCACCGCCGCCATCCTGGTCCGTCTCGCCAAGATGGTCGACGAGGCCAAATCCGGCGCGCCCACCAAGCTCACCATGCCGGTCACCCCGCCACCCCCACCCCCCGAACCCGTCCGCAAGGGCAGCTACCCCAGCGTCGCCAGCTTCAAGGCCAAGGGCCGAGGCACCAAAGGCGGCAGCGGCTTCGGACGACGCTGAGGGGAGGGGCGACACCCCTCCCATCCTCCCTCCACCGCCATGGTCCGCGCATGCGAACCACCCACGCATTTTCCCGCGCCGCTTGCCCCCGACCCATCCCTCCGCTACCGTATATCCGTCCCATATATACGCGAGCGCCCATGCCCACCGCCAAGATCTTCATGTCCGGCAACAGCCAGGCCGTCCGTCTCCCCCGCGAGTTCCGCTTCACCTCGACCGAGGTGGAGATCTTCCGTCGGGGCGACGAGATCGTGCTGCGGGAGAAGCCCCGCTCCATGGCCGGCCTTTTCGACCTGATCGACGCCCTTCCGGATGATCTTCTCGAGGTGCCGGACGACGCCGCGCCCCAGGAGCGGGACGAGCCCTGATGGCGATCCGCTATCTCGTCGACACGAACGTCCTCGTTCACCTGAAGAAGAGCGCGCCGACGAGCCGCCTCCGGACCCGCATCGCCGAACACGCGGTCGGCGACCTCGCCCTTTCGGTCGTGACCGAGGGCGAACTCCTCTTCGGTGTGGAGAAGAGCCCGGACCCGGCGCGGTCTCGCGCGCTCCTCGACTCCGTGTTCGCCTACTTCACGATCCTGCCGGTCACCTCGGAGGCGGCCCGAGCCTACGCGGTGATCCGGGCGGACCTTGCCCGTCGCGGCGCCATGATCGGCAACAACGATCTCTGGATCGCCGCCCAGGCCATCGCCTCCGACCTGCCGCTCGTCACCAACAACGTCCGGGAGTTCGCGCGCGTGTCCGGCCTCCAGGTCGAGGACTGGACGGCGCCCTAGACCACACCGCCCCACCCACCACCGGCATGGTCCGCGCCCGCGAACCAAGCATTCCCCCGCCGCAATGCGTGGATGGTCGGCCCGAAGCCGACTATGACGAACACGCAGGGGAGGGCGCACCCCCGTCCGCCCCACCCTCCACCGTCATGGTCCTCGCCCGCGAACCAGGCATTCCCCCCGCAGATGCGTGGATGGTCGGCCCGAAGCCGACCATGACGAACAGGAAGGGGAGGGCGCACCGAGACATCGCCTTGCGGCAACGCCCGCTCCAGCCCGCCTAGCTCCCCGTCCGCCCCACCCTCCACCGTCATGGTCCGCGCAGGCGGACCACCCACGCATTTCTTCCCATTTCGCCGGGAAACGCGAAAACCGCCGGGCGTTGCCACCCGGCGGCCTCTCGCTCCACCAGCTCTTTGCCGGTCAGTTCATCTTCGCCACGCAGTCCGCGTCGCCCTGGAGCGTCGGCACGTCCAGGTACTTGGCGCGGATCTTGGTGTAGGTGCAGTCCGCGATGATCGCGTCGAGCGCCACGTTCACCTTGTCGAGCAGCTCCTGGCTGTCCTTGCGGACGAACCACGAGAAGCCGCGCTTGTCCTCGGGCACGGACGGGTCGCCGATCCAGTGATCGCCCACGAGCTTCCAGTCCTTGCCTTCCGGCTTCTTGATCAGCTCCATGGTCCAGTTGATCTTGCTGTCGAACGTCATGTCGATGCGGCCGGCCAGCAGGTCCAGCTTGATCTGGTCCGGGTTGTCGTAGAGCACGAATTCCATGGTCTTGCCGAAGTGCGTCTCGATGTACTTGATCGTCGCGGCGCCGCGCTGCAGGCCGATCTTCTTGCCGGCGAGGCCCTCAGCCGTGAACGTCCAGTCGGACGAGGCCGGCACCACGAAGGTGGTCGGGTTGTACACGATGGGGCGGCTGAACAGGCCCTTTTCGGCGCGCTCGGCCGTCGGGGCCAGCTGGGTGGCGATCAGGTCGAACTTGCCCTGCAGCATGGACGGGATCAGCGCCTTGAAGTCGATGGCGACGATCTCGCATTCCACGTTCATGCGCTTGCACACCTCGCGGGCGAGGTCCGGCTCCACGCCCACCACCTGGCCAGACGAGTCCACGATCGAGAAGGGCGGATAGGTGCCCTCGTTGCCGATCTTCAGCACCTCGGCCCGCGCGCCGGTGGCCCCGGCGGCGACGAGGGAGCCGAGCGCGAGGCCGGCGGCCGCGGCGCGCACCAGACGCATGCCGAATTGAGTTCTTACCGTCATCGTATGTCTGCCCCACGTGAACGGCCGACCGCGGTCGGGTCGACCCATGGGGAAAGCCTACCCCTCAGGCGGGCGGCAAAAATATCGAGAATGCCAAAAACGGTTCCGGCGTCGATCCGGTGGCATGCGCTGCCTATCCGGACGCCGGGATGATCAATCGGGCGGCAGGGGAGGGAGGCGGCGGCGAGGCGGGGAGGGACGTCCGACCATCCCCGTCGCCACCCCCTGCGGGCGCGCCCGGCCGCCTCAGTCCGCCGTCTTCGCCTCCTGCCAGAGCGCCTCCATCGCCTCCAGCCCGGCCTCGGCGAAGGTTTGGCCGCGCGCCTTGAGGCTTCGCTCTATGTAGCCGAACCGCTTGCGGAATTTCTGGTTGGTGGAGCGCAGCGCGGCGTCCGGGTCCACTTTCAGGTGGCGCGCGAGGTTGGCGAGCGCGAACAGCACGTCGCCAAGCTCGCCCTCGACGGCCGAGGCGCCCGACCCGGCCTCGATCTCCGCCTCCATCTCGTCCAGCTCCTCGCGGATCTTGGCGATCACCGCCTTCGGGTCGTTCCAGTCGAACCCGACGGTTCCCGCCTTGTCCTGCAGCTTCACCGCCGCGAACAGCGACGGCATGCCGGCCGGCACCTCCGCGAGCAGCCCGTCCTCCTCGCCGAGCCCGGCGGCCTCCCGGCGCGCCCGCTTCTCCGCCTTCTCCTCAGCCTTGATCTTGGACCAGAGCCCCTTGGCCATGACGGCCGAGCGGGTCTCCTCCGGGCCGAACACGTGCGGGTGCCGGCGGATCATCTTGGTGGTGATCGCCTGAACGACGTCCGGGAAGGCGAAGCTGCCTTCCTCCTCCGCCATGCGGGCGTGATAGACCACCTGGAGCAGCAGGTCGCCCAACTCGTCGCAGAGGTCCGGCCGGTCACCCCGCTCGATGGCGTCCGCCACCTCGTAGGCTTCTTCGATCGTATAGGGCGCGATCGTCCGGAAGGTCTGCTCCACGTCCCAGGCGCAACCGGTCTCCGGGTCGCGGAGGCGGGCCATGATGTCGAGCAGGATCGTGATGTCGCGGCCGGGCTGCACGGGCGGCTCCTCGTCGGATGGAACGGGGCTCCTCCCTATCACCGCCGCCGCCGGGAGGCCACTGGCCGTCCGCCGCTCAGGCCGGCGCGCCGATCGACCGGGTGCCCTTCCGCCGCGGCCCGGCCACGCAGGCGGCGGCGAGGATCAGGCCGGAGACGACGGCGATCATGCCGGCCGCGCTGACGCTCGACTGGTAGCCGAGCCAGAGCGGCCCATAGCCCGCCAGCACGTAGCCGCCGACGGCGGAGAGCACCGCGAAGGCGAGGCTCCACATCACCTGCGGCACCAGCCTGTCGGTCATCAGCCGGGCCGCCGCGGGCGGGCAGACGAACATGGCGACCACCAGGATCGAGCCCACCGCCTCGAACGCGAACACCGCCACCACCGCCGTCAGCAGCATGAGCGCGGCGTCGAACAGAGCCGGCCGCGCGCCCACCGTGGCGGCGAACACCGGATCGAACGAGCCGAGCACCAGCTCCTTCCAGAACAGCACCACGAAGGCCGAGACGATCGCCAGCACCACGATCAGCCGCCAGACCTGCGGGGGCACGGCGGCGAGGGCGCTCGGGTCGAGAAGCGCCGACCAGCCGAGCCCCTCGAACCAGATCAGGCTCTCCAGGTTGCCGAGCAGCGCATGCTCCACGTCGAGGTGGACCGACCGGGCGCCGGACGTCTCCAGGAGGAGGACGCCCGCCGCGAACAGGCTGGTGAACACCACCCCCATGGCGGCGCCCGGCTCCACGCCGCCGGCCCGGCGCACGAGGGCGATCAGGCCCGCCGCCACGATGGCAGCCACGGTCGCCCCCGCCAGCATCGGGATGGGCGCCACCACGCCGGTCAGCAGGAAGGCCGCCACGATGCCGGGCAGCACCACGTGGCTCACCGCGTCGCCGATCAGGCTCTGGCGCCGGAGCACCAGGAAGTTGCCGACGAGCGCGCAGGCGAGGGCGGCCGCGGTGCCCACCACCATCGGCATCAGGGAGAGCATCACGAAGTCGCTCATCGCGCCGCCTCCCCGCTCCGCCCACCGAGGAGGCCCGGGAAGACGCCCCGCGCCGGCCCCACCAGCATGGAGACGATGAAGATCGCCGTGCCGGTCAGCACGATCAGCGGCCCGGTCGGCAGGCCTGGCCCGGCCGCCGACAGCGCCGCGCCCACGTGGCCGGAGACCGCCCCCATCCCGGCGGCGACCAGCGTCATGGTGCCCACCCGGTCGGTCCAGAACCGGGCCGCCACCGGCGGCACGATGGCGAGCGCCACCACCAGCACCAGCCCCGCCACCTGGAGGCCGATCACGATGACGACGAGGAGGAGGCCGATCATCATCAGGTCGGTCCGGCGCACGTCCACCCCGGTCGCCGCCGCGAACGTCGGGTCGAAGCAGACGAGCGTGAAGGCCCGCCGCAGCGCCATCACCAGCAACCCGGCGACCGCCGCCGACAGCGCGATGGTCTGCGCCTCGATCAGCCGCATGCCCGCCGTCGCGCCCAGCAGGAACCCGCTGATGCCAGCCTGGCCGCCCACGTCCATGGACTGGATCACGGTCATCAGCACCACGCCGGCGCCGAAGAAGGTGGAGAGCACCGCGCCGATCGCCACGTCCTCGTCCAGCCGCGTGTGCCGCGTGATGGCGTCGATGGCCAGCAGCCCCAGCACCGCCGTCGCCACCGCGCCCAGCATCAGCCCGGGCAGGAAGCGGCCGTCGCCGGTGGCGAGCGCCATCACGATGAACGCGATGGCGAGGCCGGGGAGGGTGGCGTGGCTCATGGCGTCCGACACGAGCGCCCGCCGCCGCAGCGTCACGAACGTCCCGATCGCGCCGGCGTTCGCGCCGAGGAGCGCGGCTCCGATCGACACGAGCGTGGTGTTGTATCCGGCCTGGAAGGTGAGGGCCTGGAGGAGGGCGTCCGCGGCGTCGACGGCCGGCGAGGTCATGGCCGGCGGCCCTCCTCGGGGAAGGTCTCCACCGCCAGCCGGCCGCCGTAGGTCGCCTCCAGGAGGTCGGGGGTGAACACCTCCGCGGTCGGCCCGGCCGCCACCACGCGGCCGGCCATCAGGATCACCCGGTCGAAGATGCTAGTCACGCTGCCGAGGTCGTGGTGCACGGCCACGATGGTGCGGCCGGCCGCGTTGAGGTCGCGCAGCACGTCCACGATCGCCGCCTCGGTGGCGGCGTCGACGCCCGCGAACGGCTCGTCGAGGAGCGTCAGGTCCGCGTCCTGGGCGAGGGCGCGCGCCAGGAACACCCGCTGCTGCTGGCCGCCGGAAAGCCGTCCGATCTGCCGGTCGGCGAGGTCCCCCATGCCGACGCGGGCGAGCGCCGCGCGCGCCTTCTCCTTGTGCCGCCGGCGCGCGAACCGCACGAGGCCCATCTCCGCGTAGAGACCCATCAGCACCACGTCGAGCGCAGTCGCCGGGAAGTCCCAGTCCACCGCCGCCCGCTGCGGCACGTAGGCGACCCGCCGCCGGGCGGCCTTGAACGGCCGGCCCCAGAAGGCGACGCGCCCCTCCCGCCGCGGGATGAGGTCGAGCGCGGCCTTCAAGAGCGTCGACTTGCCCGCCCCGTTCGGCCCCACGATGGCCGTCAGCGAGCCGGCCTGCACGTCCACGCTCGCCGCCGACACCGCCGGCATGTCCTGGTAGGCCACCGTGAGGTTGCGCACCGACAGCGGCGCCGAGACGTCCAACGGGGAGGTCGGTTCGGGAAGGACGGACGCTCGCTTCAGCATGGCCGCTCCTCCGTCAGTTCACCGCGCCGAGGCGCCCGTTCAGGCCGGCGGCGGGCGCTGTGCCGCCGAGCGCCCGGGCGATGACCGTCGCGTTGTGGTCGATCATGCCCACGTAGGTGCCCTCGTAGGTGCCGGGCCGACCCATGGCGTCGGAATAGATCTGGCCGCCGATGGTCACCGTGTGCCCGCGCGCCGCCGCGCCTTCGATCAGCGCCTTCACGTTCCGGTCCGAGACGGAGCTTTCCACGAAGATCGCCCGGATGCCCCGGTTCACCAGCACGTCCACGAACGACTCCACGGTCGCCAGCCCGGCCTCGCTCTCGGTGGAGATGCCCTGGATGCCGAGCACCTCGTAACCGTAGGCGCGGCCGAAATAGTTGAACGCGTCGTGGGCGGTCACCAGCACCCGCGTCTCCGCCGGCACGCTCGCCAGCACCTCGTCCGCATAGGCGGCGACCGCCTCTATGGCCTGCTCCGTGCGGGCGAGGTTGGCGGCATGGACCTCCCGTCCCGCGGGGTCGAGCTCGGTCAGCGCGTCACCGGCCGCGCGCACCACCAGCGACCACATCCGCGGATCCATCCAGACGTGCGGGTCGAACCGGTCCTTGTACTCGTCGTGCGCCAGCAGCCGCTCCGCCGGCACGGCGGCCTCGGCGAGCGTGAACAGGCGCCGGTGCTGCGCGAAGTCGGCGAAGAAGTCCTCCAGCTGGGCCTCCAGATAGAGCCCGTGCCGGAACACGGCATCCGCCTTCACCATGGCGGCTATGTCCGATCGGGTCTGTCGATAGGTGTGCGGGTCCACGCCTTCGCCCATCAGACCCTGGACGGCGACCCGGTCGCCACCCACGGAGCGGAGCGCGTCGGCGATCATCCCCGTCGTGCCGACCACGGAGAGCACCGGCGCCGCCGCGGCCGGACGCAGACCGGCGGCGAACCAGGCGCCCGCCGAAACCTGCAGGAAAGCACGTCGGTCGATGGAGGTCATGGGGTCCGTCTGAAAAGGGGCTGGACTGCAATTGCAAACTATTCGCAATTCAATGTAGAGCCGCCCCGGCGCGAGTCAAGGGCAGATCGGCAGTCCGGCCGCTCAATCGCATCGCTTCCGCCGCATACATGAAACCGCGCGAGCCCGCCCGTCCGCCGGCCGGCGACGGCCGGCCGGTTCAAGCCTCCGCGCCGCTTTCCCACCTTGCCGCGCGGCCGGCGGCCGGACCTGCGACCGCCCCCTCAGGCGACCCCGCCAAGTCTTTGATGGAAAACGCGTCGTGGGCCGCCTTGCGGTCCGCTCGCCCGACCCGCTATCCTCGCCTCATGAGCGACGGCGAGCACACAGCGGGCGCGGCCGGGGAGGGCGCATCGACGGCCGACCGGGACTGGCTGCGCCGCGCCGCCCTCGCCTACCTGGAGCGCTACGCCTCGTCCGAGGCCAATCTCGTCCGGGTTCTCCGCCGCAAGATCCGCCGCCGCGCCACGGTGACCGGCCGCGACATCGCCGATCCGGATGCGCTGATCTCCGAAGCCATCGGCGCCTGCCGCCGCCTGGGCCTTCTCGACGACGAGGCCTTCGTGGAGACCAAGGTGGCGTCCGGCGCCCGCAAGGGCCTGTCCCGTCGCAAGATGATGGCCGTGCTCGCCGCAAAGGGCGTGGACCGCGACCTTGCCGAAGCCGTGGTGGCCCGCGAGGCGCCGAGCGAGCGGTCCGCCGCGCTGGCCTTCGCCCGCCGGCGGCGGCTCGGCCCGTGGCGCTCGCCCGGCCGGTCCGGCGACGACCGCGCCGCCAAGGACATCGCTGCGCTCTGCCGCGCCGGCCACGGCTACGGCGTCGCGCGCGCCGTCGTGTCCATGACGCTGGAGGAAGCCGAGGCGAGGCTGGCCGACGATCCGGACGCAGACGGGATGTGATCGGCAGGATCCACCGGTGCTATGCTGCGTCCGTCCAGGCGTATCCGCCCGGAATTCCAGCCACCTGGGGCTCCATCGTGCGTTCCATAATATCCCTTATGCGAATCGGATATCTCCGGGTGAACACATCTTCACGTCCGGATGCTCGGCCAAATGCCTGCCCGGCAAGCGCAAAAACCCTCCTCTCACTCCTCACCGAAACCCGTGCCCCCGCCCCTCGCGTGACACTGGAGGCATTACCGGGCCTACCGCCGATCCTGACACCCGTTGACGCTTGGCCCGCGAGAATTCTCCAGTCGCACGATCCATTCCGCCGATTTTGCGTAAGCGCTTCAAACTGAACCTTTGCCGTCGCCCTGCGTTGGCGTTGCGGCGTTCTCTTCTCCTTCATCAAGCGAGGCTTCAAGCCATGGCGAACAAGACCGGGTCCCTGTCTCTTGCGATCGCGCTTCTGCTGGCATCCCCGTCCATGGCGGCGGCCGACGTGGTGGTCGGGTCCAAGATCGACACCGAGGGCACGCTTCTCGGCAACATGATCCTGCTCGTCCTTCAGGCGAATGGCATCGAGACGGAGGACCGGGTGTCGCTCGGCCCGACACCGGTGGTGCGCAAGGCCATCACGGGCGGCGAGATCGACATCTATCCGGAATACACCGGGAACGCGGCCTACTTCTTCAACCGGGCCGAGGATCCCGTCTGGAAGGACGCCGCCAAGGGCTACGAGACCGCCAAGACGCTCGACTACGAGGCCAACAAGGTGGTCTGGCTCACGCCCGCGCCGGCGAACAACACCTGGGCGATCGCCGTCCGTAAGGAAGTTGCCGAAGAGAACGATCTGAAGACGCTCACCGATTTCGGCGCCTGGGTGGCCAAGGGCGGCACAGTCGTTCTGGCCGGCTCCGCCGAGTTCGTGAACTCGCCGGCCGCCCTGCCGTCCTTCCAGTCCACCTACGGCTTCACCCTGAAGGAGAACCAGCTGATCGTGCTCTCCGGCGGCGACACCGCCGCCACCATCAAGGCGGCCGCCGACCAGACCAACGGCGCCAACGCCGCCATGGTCTATGGCACCGACGGCGCCATCGGGCCGTCGGGCCTCGTGGTTCTGGAGGACGACAAGTCGGTCCAGCCGGTCTACGCGCCCGCCCCGATCGTGCGCGAGGAGACCCTGAAGGAGAACCCCGGCATCGAGGCCGCCCTGAAGCCGGTGTTCGAGAGCCTCGATCTCGTCACGCTCCAGGACCTCAACGCCCGCATCCAGGTGGGCGGCGAGCCCGCCAAGGCGGTCGCGGAGGACTACCTGAAGAGCAAGGGCTTCCTGAAGTAACGGTCTCCGGGGGCCGGACGCGAGACTCCTTGTCCGGCCGGACCGCCCGTTGCGGCGTTCCGGCCTTTGAACCAAAACGGCCGCCCGGGCGTAGCAGCACCGGGCGGCCGTTTTGCAACCCGGGCGCATCGATCCGGGCGGGCCGCCGAGGAGACGACCCAATGACGGCTTCGGCCCCGCGCGCCTCGCGCTGCCTCATCCTGCTCGGCGCCGCCCTCGCGGCCGGCCTCACCCCCCTCGCCGCCGCGTCGGCCGCCCCGGCCCGCGGCTGCTTCGCCGGCTGCATGGCGGAGCGTCCGCCGAAGACCGACGACTATTTCCAGTTCGCCGACACCGTGAAACAGTGCCGCGACCGGTGCGACGCCGCCGCCCTCGACGACCTGCGCAAATCCGGCCTCTACGAGGCCTACGCGAGCTGCACCCCGGAGCCGCTCTCCAAGGAGGAGTTCCGCGACCTGCGCGCCGAGAACCCCTCCTGGCAGGCCCAGTTCAACACCTTCACCTGGGACGTGACGAACCGGTTCAAGGACAAGATCCTCACCGAGATCGAGGTCCAGACCCAGGACATGAACCTCTCCACCGTCTCGCTCGTCGCCACCAGCATCATCGCGCCGGACAAGTCCGGCACCTTCGTGGTGGCCGATTTCTTCGACGGCTATCCGGCCGTCCGCTACGCCACCAAGGTGCGCGGCGCCAAGGCCTGCACCATCCCCCGCTGACCGCCCGAGGGGAGGGCGCCCGTCCCTCCCCTCCACCCGCCCTCCCCGCCGGCTCCGCGCCAGGGCGGCGGGTTGAACGAGGCGGCGGCGGCGGCTATCGTCCTGGTCATCGGCCGCAAATGGCCCTCCCCGCCCCGTCGGTTTTGACCTTCATGCGAGCGTTCCTGAAGCGGTTGTTCTCCGACCGGCCCGTCGCGGCGCCGGATCCGTCGCCGGCGGACCCCGAGGATATCGCCCCGCCGACAGCGACGCCTCCCGTGCCGACAGCGACGCCTCCCGTTCTCCTCGTCACGCTTCTCGAGGTGGATCCGGCCGAGCACGTCGAAATCGTCGAGAAGGTGTTTGACACCTTCAACGCCAGCCACAAGCTCGTCTTCCTGGTCAGCACCGATGTGTTCGGTCCCTTCCTGGCCCGTCAGGCGGCGCTGGAATACTTCGCGCCCGTCGAAGACCAGGTTCGGTTCCGGCACCTCATGGACTGGCCCGACTATCTGGCCGAGAAGTGGACGCTCCTTCTCCTCAAGTGGAAGCCCGTCAGCGTCGTCGCCTATGGGATGAACGTCGACCGCTTCCTTGAAGCCGCGCGTGCCGCCCGCGGAGCGTCGGCGGCCTGATGCGGACGGTCGACCTTCTCTTCGTCACCGATCCGCGCTTCGAAGGCGGCGTCAGCACGGCGGTGGCCGTCGAGATGCGGGCGGCGGCCCGCCTCGGGCTTCGCTGCGGTCTCCTCATGGTGAAGGGCCCGGTGATCCGCCGGACGCTCGCCAGCCACCCCGAGATCGCCGCCGCCGTCGATGAAGGCCTCGTCCAGCGAGTCGACCCGGAGGAGGCCGTCGAAGCGGCCGTGGTTCTTGTCCACCACCCGTCCATCCTGACTCATGCCTTCGTGCCGCGTCCGAAGGTTCGCGCCGGTCGCCTGGTCGTCGTTCTCCACCACCCGAGGCGCGATGCCGCTGGTCGCCTCCAGTACGACCTGGACGCCGTGGTGGCCAATGGCCGCATGGCGTTCGGGCGGACAGTGGAAATCGCGCCGGTGTCGTCGGTCGTCCGCCAGGGCTTGCCGGCGCGCCCGCCGGCCGGGTCGGTCGTGATGCCGGCCGACTGGCTGAACCTCATCGAGCTCGAGGCCTGGCCGCGTCGGCCGCCACGAGATCCACAGGCGGGCGCGGACCGGGTGATCATCGGCCGTCACGCCCGCCCGGATCCCAAGAAGTGGCCGGACACCATCGAGGACGCGCGCGCGGCCTACCCGACGCCCCCCGGCTGGACCGTGCGCGTGCTCGGCGCCGGCGACTTCCTGTTCGACCTCTATCCGGAGCGGCCGCCGGATTGGGATCTCGTCGCGTTCAACAGCGAACCGGTCGCCGATTTTCTCGCCGGTCTCGACGTGTGGGTCTATTTCCACTCGGACGCATGGTCGGAAGCGTTCGGCCGGACCACCCTGGAGGCCATGGCGACGGGCGTGCCGGTGATCCTGCCGCCGCACTTTCGGCCGCTTTTCGGCGATGCGGCCCTCTATTGCGTTCCCGCCGACGTGGAGGCGACGGTCCGCGCCCTCCTGGCGACCCCGGGGGCGTGGCAGAGTCGGTCCGACGCGGTGCGCGCCTTCGTGGAGGAGACGTTCGGGGCGGATCGGTTCGCCCGGCGCGTCGAGCCGATCCTCGCGGACGGCCGGTCCCGCCTCGCATCCGCCCAGTCGCCCGAGGGCCGCTGGAGCGGGTCCCTCCGATCGTCCCCATCGTCGCTCCCGACCGGTTCACCCCTCACCTCCCCGCCGGTTCTTCCCGAGCGGCCGGTGCTCTTCCTGTCGTCGAACGGGATCGGCGTCGGCCATCTCGTCCAGCAGATGGCGATCGCCGACCGGTTGTCCCCCCAGCTGCGGCCGGTCTTCGCCACCATGTCCTACGCGGCCTCCGTCGTCCGGCAGGCCGGCTATCCGACCGAATTCCTGCCGCACCACCGCAACGGCGGTCTGCCGGTCCCGCTCTGGAACGACCACATGGCGGAGGTGGTGCTCGAGCTCCTCATCCGTCTTCGTCCGCGCGTGGTGCTCTACGACGCGACGGCCGCCTTCGGGGGCATCCTGCGGGCTCTGGAGGTCTATCGCGACGCCTTCACCATCTGGGTCCGCCGGCCCATGTGGCAGGAGAGCCACCGCCCCTTCCTCGACGCCGCCCGCCGCTTCGACGCGGTGATCGAGCCCGGCGAACTCGCCGCCGCGTTCGACCTCGGCCCCACGACGGATGAGAGCGACCTTGTCATGAAGGTGCCGCCGGTCCTGCACCTGTCGCCGGCCGACCGGTTGCCGAGGGCCGCCGCCCGCCGGGACCTCGGCCTCCCGGACGACGCGACCGTCGTCGCCCTGCAGCTCGGCGGCGGCAACAACTATCCCCTCGCGGCGCTTCGGACGGTCCTCGTCGAGGCGGTTCTCTCCCGGCCCGACACGATCCTTCTGGACATCCGCTCGCCGGTCCAGGTCGGCCCTGAGGAACCCGGCCCGGACCATCCGCGGCATCGGGCCGTCCGCCTCTTTCCGGCCTTCCGGCATTCCGCCGCGTTCGACGCCGCCATCCTGGCCGCCGGCTACAACGCCTTCCACGAGGCGATCCTCGGCGCGATCCCGACCCTGTTCGTGCCCAACGAGGCGCCCGAGATGGACCTGCAGGTGAACCGCGCGATCTGGGCGGAGCTGAGCGGCTGCGGGCTCGTCTGCCGCCGCGATCTCCACACCCCCGTGGCGCGCGACCTGGTCGGCACCCTCCTCGATCCGGCCGAGCGGGCGCGCATGGCCGAGGCCTGCCGGTCCCATTCGGACGGAGCGAACGGCGCCGACCAAATCGCGCGGTTCGTGGAGGACGCCGCCCGCACCGTCCGGGCGGACCGCAGCCCCGCCATCCGCATCTGACCGCGCCGAACCGGGCCGCCGGTCCGGCCGCGTTCGCGCCCCCGCCTTGCCAACCCGCGTTCAAGGCCCGCAGCCGGCCGCAACCATGCTCCTCGAGCCGGCATTCCGGTCCTGGCGTCCGCCGGCTCAGTAGTCCGAGCCGCTGTCCCGTCCGCTGCCCACCGCGAATGCGGCGGACGTCCGGGCGGACGCCACCGGCTTCTGCGCCTTAACGGGCTCGGCGCACTTCGGGTCGCGCTGGGCCGCCTGGGGTGTGGCGCAGAGTTCGGGAACCTGGTTGGCCGTCGCGCATCCGGCCAGGACCGCCGTCGTCACGGCGACCGACGCGCTTCGGCCGATCAGTCCCCGCACCCGGCGCAGCATGCTGAAGACGCTCATTTCACCCTCGCTCGATTCCGGCCGCCCCGGCGGCCTCATGCAGATCCAACGGACGCCCCTCCCCGATCGCGGGTCGTCCCCTCTCCCGTGCCCCGGCCCTCATCCGCCCGGAGAACCGTCCGGACGCTCCCGCGCCGGACCGGCGCTCCGCGTCAGCCGCCTTCGGTGAAGAGCCCGATGCGGCCGAACTGGCAGGTCGTGTCCGACGCCGCCGCGACCACATCGGCCATCGGCGGCACCAGACGGTCGTTGTGCTGCGCCAGCAGCGCGTGCAGCGCCAGCGGCGGGCGGGCGCACCAGGCCACCACCAGCTGGTCCTCGCCGGTCGGCGGCACCACGGTGAAGCGCAGCGACAGGCCGTCGGGCGCCGGCACGTCCTCCCGCACCCCCGGCGGATAGAGGCCGTACTGGAGCCGCCCGTCGCTCGCCACGTTGAAGAGCGTGATGAACACCAGATCCGGCGTCGGCGGCCGGAAGTCGAACCCCACGAGCGCGTCCAGCGGCTGCCGGGCGGCGGACTGCTGCGGCACGATCTCGATCGGCGGCAGGTGCGTCACCTTCGCGGCGTTGAGGTCGAGGAGAAACTTCGCGCGCGCGAGGTGCGGCCCCACGTCGCCCGTGAACTCGGTCACCTTGTCGCCGACGCCGTTGTAGACGGTCCACCCGGCGCCGCTCCGCTCGATGGTGACCGCACCGCCGCTCGGCACCAGCCGGCAGCCGCAGGTGGCGAGGTCGAGCGACGGGGGCGGCTCGCCGATCAGCTGGACAAGGATCGCCTTGGGGTCGATCACCTCGGCGACCGGACTGGCCGGTTCGCGGAACTGCAGCATCACCGACGGATCGCCGCGCGGCAGGAACCGGGGCTGCTGGTTCTGCTCCATGTGGGTGAACACCCGGTCGCCGATATAGGCGGCCATCTCCAGGCGGGTCAGCGCGCCGTCTCCGTTCTGGTCCGCCTCGCCGGCGACCGCCTTGGCGAAGAACCAGGACAGCGCGCCGTGACGCTTCCCTTCGAACACGGTCTCCTGCACCAGCCGATCCTCCGTGGCGGTGGCCAGGATCTGCGTCACGTTCGGCAGAGGCGGCAGGCCGGAGTCTCCCTGGCCGCTCGGCGCTTCACCCGGGATCGGGTCGAGCGGGATGTCCCAGACGCCGCCGGTGCGCCGCAACCCGGTGCCGCGGGCGACCTTGCGCTCCAGGCCCGCGGAATGGCAGCTGTCCATCACGAACAGAACCTGGAACGCGGCCGCGCCTTCCAGAAGCGTCCGCAGCTGGTCGTCGTTCAGTCGGCCCTCCCGCGCGTTCGCGGGGTCGAAATCATGGAACATGATCGTCTCGTCGAGACCGTCGGTCTCGTCCACCGGGGCCGAGACTTCATGCTCCTGGCCGCCGTGGCCGGCGAAGGTCACGATGATGGTGTCGCCCGCGGTCGCCTGCGTCTTGATGCTCTCGAACGCGCCGAGGAAGGCGTCCAGCGTCGCGGACGCGTCGAGCAGCACCCGGTCGTCCGGCAGGTCCACCCGGGCCGCGCGAAGCGACTCCGCGATCACCATGGCGTCGTTCACCGCGCCTTGCAGGTCGCTCAGCTGGCCGGGCACCGTCTCTTCGGCCGCGACCAGGTGCCGGTAGTCGTTGATGCCGACCACCAGTCCCCAGTCCTTCGCTGCGGCGGGAGCGGTGGCCGCGAGGAACACGGCAAGGGCCAACCCGCCAAGGCCTTCACGATCCAAAAGCCACCTCCACTCGCCGCGCTATGGTTCGCAGCTCGTCCGTCGAATAGATCTGGGCGTCCACCACCGCGGGCGGCTCGGCCTCGCCCTTTCCAACGATCTGGATCCGCGACGGCACGCCGTCCTTGACCAGGAAATCGGCGAGCGCACGGGCGCGCCGGAGCGAAAGGTCGAGATTGTAGGTCGGGTCGCCCACGTCGTCGGTGTGCCCCGCGATGACGACGCCGGCCACGCGGTTCGCCTTCAGGAAGGCCGCCAGACGCTGCGCCTCCCGTGTGCCGTCGCCGTCCAGCTGGTCGCTGTCGAAGCCGAACCGGATCGGCAGGAAAACGGACTGCACCTGCAGCGCGGCGGCCGAGATGACGTTGAACGTGTTGCCGCTCTGGATCTGCACGCCGTCGAACTGAACGCCCGCGGCCGCGTCGGACGCCTTCGCGGCGACCTGACCCGGGCTCTGCGCCGGCGGTTCGGCCGGCGCGGGCGCCGAGGCCTGCGCGCCTGCCTCCTGCACCGTCACCAGCGCCGTCTGTTGCGGCGCCGCCGGCTGCGATGGGGTCGGCGCCAGGGTCTGCGCCGGCGCCGGGGGCTGCGGTGGCGCCGGCGACTGGGTGGCCGTCGCCACGGCCGGGTTGGCCCGTTCCACCGCCAGCCCGCGCGCGATGACCGCCATCACGCCGGTGGCTTCGCCGCCGCGCGTCACGGTCGCCTCCATGCTGCCGGCCAGCATCATGTTCTCCTGCGCCAGCAGCGCGAGCCGCCCGGCGATGGGCACCAGCGCCTCGGTCTGCGCGGTCAGCGCCGGGTCGCCGAGGCTGTCGAGGGCGGCGTTGTAGAGCTTCGCCGCCTCGGGTCGGTCGCCCTTGCGGGCCGCGATGTCGCCGCGCACGGCCTGGACCGCCCAGTGGACGCCCGGCGCCTGCCGGACGATCGCGTCCGCCGCCGTGGCGTCGCCGGCGGAGAGCTTCTCCTGGGCCATCTTGGCGATCGCCGCCGACACCTGCGAGCGCGCGCCCGTCACTTGGGCGGCCGAGCAGGATGCGTCCGCCTCGACGGCCTTCCACCCGGCGATCACCGCGGCGACGTCGCCGCCCCCGTAGGACGACTGCAGCGAGGCCAGCGTCGCCGCGCACCCGGTCTCCGCCCGCGCGGGCGGCGCGGCCGTCGCGACCGCGATCCCGGCGGCAAGGATGCATGTCCGTAGGATGCCCATTCTGCCCTCCCCGCTCATGGCGCGACGTCGAAGGTGATGACGTTGGTGGCGCTCAGGCCGTTGTCGGCAGCCACCTGCTGGGTCCGCTCGATCACGATGCCTCGCGACAGCGGCTGGAAGCGCTCCTTGGCGAAGGCCATGGCGGCCGCGCCGGTGATCCGCTTGGTGCCGAGGCCACCCTCCCGGCAGAAGGCCACCATGGTTTCGCCCCGGCCCGGCGTGTCGAAGCGCAACTGGAAGCCTGATCCGGGGAACGGGATGCGACGCGTCTCCCCGGCCTCCAGGAAGGCCGGGCCGATCACCTCCGTCGGCAGGTCTTCCACGACCCGGGTTTCCTCCACGTAGAGCACCTGGAGTTCGCAGCGCTTGGTCGCCTTGACGTCGAATTGCAGGAGGTCGTTCACCTTCACGTTCACGCGCGGCACCGACAGCTGCAGCTGCAGGGCGTCGGCGGGCTTCACCACAGGATTGAACGGGGCGAGTTCCGTCGTGCTCGGCGGCGTGAACGGCACCGCCTTCGCCTTCAGCTCCGCGGCCAGCGCCAAGGCCGCTGCCTGTTCCAGGTTCCCTGCGAGACTCTGGGGCTGGAAGGCCACGTTCGTCCCGCCGAGCGGCCGGAAATCGGTCAGGCGCGGCAGCAGGGCCGACCAGACTTCCTCGATCTCCGATCGTGTCACGAACAGCCCGTCGTCGATCCGCCGGATCCAGACGTCCACCGTCTGCATCAGGTGCGGATCGCCCATGGTCTTCACCCGCTCGCGGAACTCGTCCTCGGTCAGGAAGAAGGCTCGGGCGATGTCCTGGAGATCCAGGTTCTCGAACTGCAGGTCGGCCAGGAAGGTCACGATCTCCTGACCGCCGGCGGGGGTCGGCGCCTGCAGGCTGACCGGAATGCCGGCCGCCGACGGCTGCACGGCGCCGATCGTCTCCAGCGACGACACGAAGGCCGCGATGTCGCGGGTATAGTGCTCCTCCAGGTCCTCGGGCGAGACATACATCTCCAGGAGGGCGTCGCGCTGTTCCCTCGTGTAGCGGTTCGAGCTCTCGATGAAGCTGCGGATCTCATCCGATTTCCGGATGATGCCGTTCTCGTGGCAGTCGAAGCAGGAGCGTGCGTTGACGATCTCCACGCCTTTGCCGATCGGCTTGTTCCTGAACGACACGATGGAGCTTGGACCGACCAGCAGCCGCTCGCCCGCGGCGGTGGAGAGATAATAGCCCTGCATGCCGTTCGGCAGGCTGAAGATCATCTCGCCGCCGTCATGCTCGAAAGGCTCGGTCCCGGAGATGAGCGGCATGGCCGCGACCGGGCCGTCCGGATGCTGCAGCAGCGACTGGCGATTGTCGCTGCCGGCGAAGTCGTAGGACTTCCAGTAGTAGCCGTTCCGGGTCAGGTCGAACCGCTCCAGCATGCGGTTGTGATCGGACACGCCGGAGCTGCCCTCCACGAAGCCGGCGCGCACCACCTCGCCCTGCTGGATCAGCCGCGTCACGTCGAGGCCCATCCGCGTCTCCAGTTCGGCGATGTCCGCCGGCAGGCGCAGGAGCAGGTCGTAGAAGGGCGATTGCGAGGCGAAGTGCACAAACCAGCTGGCGTTGAGGATCGGCACGGCCGCGCCGGTGCCGTTCGCCAGCACGGCCGTCAGGTCGTCCGACATGGGGTCGATCGAATAAGGGTAGATCGTCGCGAGATCCGCCCAGCTGTCCGGCGAGAAGCCCGCCTCGGTGGCGCCGTGGGTATAGGCGCCGGTGGTGAGGGACAGCCAGTCGTCGCTGCTCCAGCCGTAGTCGCGCAGGTCGATGCGGACCAGCGTCCCTTCCGTTCCGGCGACCGGCTTCACCGTCGCGAGCCGCGTTCCCCGGCTCACCGAGTTGATGAACTTGTTCAACCCCGCATGGAGGTAGTGCATCGGGTTTCGCAGCACGCCTTCGGCCTTGCAGTCGATCTGCGGCAGCGGCGTGTTCGCGAAGCTCATGTAGCGGATGAACGGGCGGTCCGTCTCTTCCAGGGAGCGAAGGTCCGCCACCGCCGCCATGGTCAGCGCCGTCAGGTCGCCGCCCACGTAGCGCGGCAGCGTCTGCTTGCCGGTCGCGGCCGCCTTCGCGTCGGTCGCGGCGGGCGTCGCCGTCGCCGGCGCGGCCCCGAGCGCCATGATCCAGGTCCGGATGGCGTCCAGCTCCTCGGCTTTCAGCTTGGTGCCGAGCGGCATGCGGTTGAGCGCGATCGACTGGTAGAGCGGCGACTTGTCGGGGTTGCCGGGGATGACGGCCGACCGGTCCGCCGCCAGGTCGGCGATGTCGTGCATCGGAAAGGTCCGGTCGTTGCGCTGTCCGGGGCCGTGACAGGTGCGGCAGCTCTGGTCCATCACCCGGTCCGCCGCGCGCTCCACCTCCGGCGGCACTCCGGCCGCGACCGGCGGGGCGACGGCCAACGAGGCGGCCGGCGCCGGGGCCGTTTCCTCGCAGGCCGCGGCGACGATCTGCATCAGCCCTTCCGATCCGGTCGACCTGCCCGCGGCGACCGGATCGAACGCGACCGGCGTGGCCGGCTTCGGCGCGACGCCACCCTGGTCGCCGGCCTTGGCGACGATCGTCTCGGCCGGCAGCTTCGACACGTCCACCGGCGCGTTGGTCAGGTAGGCGTACATGGCCGCCCGGTCGTCCATGCTGAGCTTGGCCGTCGCGGCGGCGATGCGCAGCATGGAGGCCGCGCCGATCGGCTTGCCGTTCAGCTTCAGCCCGTTCGCCAGCGTGCCCGTCACGAACGCGGCCGGCCCGTACGTTTCCAGCCGCTCCTTGGAGATGTCGGGCGCGAAGTCGCCGAAGTAGCCCAGGAACCCGGTGAAGGCGGCGTCCTCGTCGAGGCCGAGGCCGCTGCGGGGCGTGTGGCATTCGCCGCAATGGCCGAGCGCCTCCACCAGATACTGCCCGCGGGCGATCTGCGGATCGGCGGGCGGCGTCAGGGCGGGCCGCTGGCTGTCCATGAGCAGGAGCGCGTTGCGGCCGAAGAAGTTGACCTCGTGCTCCTTCGACGGCGCGTCGCTCTGCGGCAGGGTCTTCAGGTAGGCCCTCAGGTCGAGCGCATCCTCCGGCTTCATCCGCGCATAGGCCAGATAGGGGAAGAAGGCGCCGTAGTAGCTGTGGCCGTCCGGCGCGACACCGCGCAGGAGCGCGTTCAGGAACTCGGCGTCCGTCCACTGTCCGATGCCGGCGACCGGATCGTGGGTGATGTTCGGCGCGTAGACTTTGCCGAGCCGATTCTCGAACGCGCGTCCGCCGGCCAGGAGGTCCAGGTTGCCCTCGACCGAATGGCAGGTCGCGCAGCCGGACGCGTTGTAGATCACCGCGCCGCGCGCGGCGTCCGGCGTGTGCGACGAGAACGCGCCGTCCGCGAACGGCTCCTGCGCCGCCGCCGACCCCGCCAGGGCGAGAACCAGGCCGCCCGCGATGATGCCTGCACGTCCAGCCATGCTACCCCTCATGTCGGCCTCCCGATCGCCGGCGATCACCTGAATTCGAACCGTTCGAAGTGGATGGACCTCGGCGTCTTCCCGAGGCCTTTCAGTCCCTTCCGGAGCGCCTCCCGCAGCGGAGCCGGGCCGCAGAACCAGAAGCTCGCCGTCGTGATGTCGAACGGCACCAGGGCGGCGAGCCGCGCGGCGTCGAACCGGCCCTCGGTCTCGCTCTGGTGCAGCCGGAAGGTGAAGCCCGGCACCCGTTCGGCCGCCCGGCGAAGGCGCTCCAGGCCCACGGCTTCGGCCTCCGTGCGCACGCAATAGGCGAGGCAGATCTCCGGCGAGCCGCTGTCCGGCAGCGAGTCGGCCCAGGCCAGGAAGGGCGTGATGCCGATGCCGGCGGCGGTCCAGACCTGCCGCGCGCCGCCGCGCCGGTAGTCGAACCGGCCGTAGCAGCCTTCCACGCGGGCCGTGTCGCCCACGAGAAGCGCGTCGCGCAGGCGGCGGGTGAAGTCGCCGAGCCCGCGGATCGAGAACTGGATGCCGCCGTTCGGCCGCACCTCCGACACCGTGAACGGATGCGGCTCGCCGAGGCCCTTGGCCGAGAAGGACACGAAGGCGAACGAGCCCGGCCGCACGTCGATGCCGCGGCCGACCGGTTCCAGGTCGACGATGGTCGCGGCCGGGTGCTTGGTCACCGCGGCGACCCGATAGGTCCTGCGCCGCATCAGCGGCGCCCCGATCGTCCATCCGAAGCTGGCGAGGCCGATCACCGCCATCGCGTTGAGATGCGTGGCCAGCAGCACGTTGTTGTCGAACGGCGCCTTCACGAAGAACTGGTGGAACGCGAGCGCGGCGAATACCACGCCGAGCAGCCGGTGCGACCAGCGCCAGATGCCGTAGGGGATCTCGAACGGCACCTTCGGCAGCCGCTTGAAAAAGCTGATCAGCACCAGAACGACGAGGATCGGGAAGGCGACCTCGGCCACGTCGACAGCCAGCAGGCTGAGGGTCTGCATCACCTCCTTGCCGTCGGTGCTGATCTTGATCTGCTGGTGCAGGAAAGCGCAGACGAGCGCCAGGATGCCCAGCCACTTGTGGGTGAAGTAGATCTGGTCGAGACCGCCGAACAGGCGGTCCAGCCCTGGGGCCCGGGTGGCCAACAGGAGGTTCAGCGCCATCAGGCTGAAGGCCGTCGCGCCGAGCGCGATCACCGGAAACGTCGTCCCGGGCAGATGACCCGCCGCCAAGTAAGACAGCACCACAGGCAAGACGATACCTATGGATGCAAAGATCACTTTGCCCATCACGGGAAGATCCTGAACTAGGATAGAATTGTCTGCATAAACGGCGGGCAGGCGGAAACGTACCATGCGGTCATGTCACATCAGACTCGCAGGCAATCGGGTGACTCTATCATTGGATGATGCAGTCTCCCACAAGTCGCGCTTTACGCATCATCTAATTTGATGACGCGTCTTCAGCGCGCGCCTCTTTACGTATCTTGACATCCGGCCGCTACCATTGGATCCGGTGTCGGCGCCACAATCGAAAACGGTAATGTATCTTGCCCTCTACAGGCCGGATCCCGGCGTCGACGGATCATCGGGGCGGCGATACACTCGTCTTCACGGCCGACGATCCGGCGCCGCTGCGCGAGGACTGCCGGGGCGCGGCCGGCTGTTTTGCCGCGGCGGGAGTGGGACGGATGGCTGGGCGGTCTGGCGTGCGGGCGGGCTGGTGGCGCGGGGTCGCGGCGGCGATGGCCGGGCTGGTGATCGCCTGCGTCATTTTCGCCGATATCGCCACCGCGGCGTCGGCGGAGCGGCGGGCCGCGCTCGTGATCGGCATCGGCCGCTACGCCACCGTCACGCCGCTCGTCAACCCGCCGAACGACGCGCGCGCCATGGCCGGCGCCCTCCGCGACCTCGGCTTCGAGGTGGTCGACGGCATCGACCTCGACCGCGCCGCCTTCACCCGCGCCTTGCGCGACTTCGCCCGCATCGCCGACGGGGCCGAGTTGGCGCTCGTCTTCTATGCCGGCCACGGCGTCCAGGTGGACAACGAGAACTGGCTGCTGCCCACCGACGTGCGCCTGGAGAGCCGACTGGACCTCGAGTTCGAGGCGATCGGCGCCGAGGCGCTGCTCCGCGCCATGTCCGGCGCCCGCGGCCGCATCCTCCTCCTGGACGCCTGCCGCGACAATCCGTTCAAGGAGGGCTTCATGGCAACCGCGGCGGGGCGGTCTGTGGGGCGCGGCCTGGCGCGCCTGAACGTGCAGGACACCGGCACCCTGATCGCCTTCGCCACCAGCCCGGAGGCGGTCGCGTCCGATGGCGGCGGCGGCGCCTCCAACAGCCCGTTCACCACCGCCCTTCTGGCGCACATCCGCACGCCCGGCCTGGAGATCCGCCAGATGCTGACGCGCGCCCGCCAGGCCGTGATCGCCGCCACGGAAGGCCGGCAGACCCCGTGGGAGAACTCCTCGCTGGTCGCCGACGTCTACCTCGCGGGGCCGCCGGCCCAGACCGCTGGCGAGACGGCGGACGTCGTGCTCTGGCGGGCCATCGAGGGCAGCGACGATCCGGCCGCCTACGACCTCTTCCTGCGCCGCTTCCCGGACAGCCCCCATGCCGCCGCCGCGGCGGAGAAACGCCGGGTCCTCGTCGCCGCCCTGCCCTCGCCCGCCCTTCCGGCGGCCGGATCCGCCCTTCCGGCGGCCGGATCCGCCCTTCCGGCGACCGAGTCCCCGGCCCCTCCATCCGCGCGCGATTGCCCGACCTGCCCGGAGGTCGTCCGCCTGCCGGCGGGCTCCTTCCTGATGGGCGCGTCCGCCGAGGACCGGTCCGCCACCGACAACGAGCGGCCCGCCCACCGGGCCGTGGTCGGCGCCTTCGCGATGACGCGCTTTCCGATCACCTTCGCCGAGTGGGACGCCTGCGTGGCCGACGGCGGCTGCCCGCCGGTGCCCGACGACGGCGGCTGGGGCCGGGGGCAGCGGCCGGTCGTCAACGTCAGCTGGACGGACGCCAACGCCTACGCGGCATGGCTCTCGGCACGGACCGGCGCCGTCTGGCGCCTGCCGTCCGAGACCGAGTGGGAGTACGCCGCCCGCGCCGGAACCGACACCACCCGCTTCTGGGGCGACGACCCGGCCGCCGCCTGCGGCTTCGCCAACGTCTACGACACCGCCGCCCTCGCGCCGGGACGGACGGCCGGCGACGCCTCGGCCTGGGCCGGCACGCCGCACGGCTGTTCCGACGGCTACGCCGGCACCGCCCCGGTCGGCAGCTTCAGGCCGAACCCGTTCGGCCTCTCCGACATGATCGGCAACGTCTGGCAATGGGTCGGCGATTGCTGGCGCGACGACTACTCGGCCGCGTCGGGCACCGCCGAGCCGGCGTCCGATCCGGAGTGTCAGGAGCGGGTCCTTCGCGGCGGCTCCTGGCTCAGCCAGCCGTCGGCTGCCCGCTCCAGCGCGCGCATGCGCAGCGATCCGGTCGAGCGGGACACCAATTTCGGGTTCCGGCTCGTGCGCCAGCTCCCCTGACGGAGGATAGCCATCCATGACCGCGCTCTCGGCGGAAA
This sequence comes from Chthonobacter rhizosphaerae, assembly GCF_013839525.1. Taxonomy (GTDB): domain Bacteria; phylum Pseudomonadota; class Alphaproteobacteria; order Rhizobiales; family Pleomorphomonadaceae; genus Chthonobacter; species Chthonobacter rhizosphaerae. The sequence goes on along the minus strand of NZ_JACDIS010000002.1, from coordinate 310,583 downwards.
CCGCCGGCCGAACCCTCTCTCGGCGCCTCGTCGCGCTGGCCCTCGCCGGCGCGGCCCTCGTCGTCGGCCTCGGCGGCGCTGCGGACGCCGCCGGGCGACGCGCCGCGGTCGTGGTCTCCAACGAGGCTTTCGGCGACCGGCGCCTCGCCACCGCCCGGGCGGACGGCGAACTCATGGCCACCACCCTTCGGGAGGCGGCCTTCGACGTTCTGCTCGTCCAGAACCTGCGTGCCGCCGAACTCGACGCGGTGGCCGACACGGTCTCGCGTCATGTGGCGGGAAGCGACCTGGCGGTCTTCTACTACACCGGCGTCGGCAGCGGCGCGGAGGGTGACGTCATCCTGACGGCCGTCGATGCCCCCGCCGGCGGGGCGGACAGGTCGCCTCCCGGCTGGTCCCTCGCCCGCATGGTGGACGCGCTCGACGCCGGCGCCGAAGCCACCGTCGTGATGCTGGACGGCATTCCGGCGCCCGCCCTCGCGAAGGATCCCGGCACTCGGTCGGTGCGGCCGTTCGCCCGCCAGCCGTCCATCACCGCCGGACGGGCGAGGCTGCTCGTCTCGTACTCGGGCGCGACCGCCCTGCCGGACGCGGAGGGCAACCCGGGCGGCAACAGCATCTTCGCGACGGTCGTCGCCAATACGCTCGGCGAGCCCGGCAAGGGCCTCCAGTCGGCCCTGCGGGAAGTCCGCCGCACCGTGCGAGAAGCCACCCGCGGCGCGCAGGTGCCGATGTCCGAGGGCGACGCCGCCTTCGACGTGGTGCTTCGCCCGGAGGCGGAGGTGGTGGCGGCGGCGCCGGAAACCCGCCCGGACCTCGACCTGGTTCTCTGGTCCTACATCAAGGACAGCGCCGAACCGTCTGATTTCGGGCTCTTCCAGCAGACCTTCCCCGGAAGTGCGCTCGCCGAGCGGGCGGCCGCCCGGACGATCTCCCTCGCCAGGGGCGAGGCTGCGGGCGTCGGCCGGCTCACCCGTGCCGGCGCCGGCGCGGCATCCGACCCCGATGCGGCCCCCGACCTTCAGAGCCTCGCGTTCGGTGTCGCGGGCGACCGCAGTCCGCCCCCGCAGGTGCGGCTGTGGCCGACCGTGCTGCCCGCCACCCCGGACGGCCTCGGCACGCTCGCGACCCCGTGCGATCTGGTCGCCGGCGATCCGGACGATCCGCAGCGCCTGTCGCCCGGCATCCGCTGGGGCCTCGTCAACCTTCGCGTCGCGTCGCGCGTCTGCATCGGCGACCTCGCGAAGGCGCCGGACAATCCGCGCCTGCTCTTCCAGGTCGGCCGGCTTCTCGACATGGGCAAGCGGTACGAGTGGGCGGAGGCCTTCTACCGGGAAGCGGCGGCTCGGGGCTATTCCGCCGCCTTCGCCAACCTCGCCTACATGTCCATGACCGGGCGTGGTCGGCCGGTCGACATGGCGGCCGCCCTGCCTTTCCTGAGGAAAGGGGCCGAACTCGGCAACCCGCGCTGCCGCACCGACCTCGGCTTCGCCTACCTTCAGGGGCTCGGCGTCGCCGCGTCGCCGGCGGAGGGCGTGCTCTGGCTGCGGCTCGCCAGCTCCGGAGGCTGGCCGAACTCCATGGACCTCCTCGCCAACATGCACCTCAGCGGCTGGGGCGTGGAGAAGGACGAGGCGGCCGCGTTCGAGCTGTTCCAGGCCGCGGCCTTCGTGGGCAACACCAACGCCATGACGAGTCTCGGGCACCGCCACCTCGACGGGCGCGGAGCCCCGAAGGACACGGCGCGGGCGCGCTACTGGTTCGAGAAGGCGGTCGCCGCCGGCAACGCCTTCGCGCCGCTCTTCCTCGGCCAGCTCTACCGCGAAGGCGTCGGCGTGAAGAAGGACGCCGCCCGCGCCTTCGCGCTCGTCACGCTGTCCGCCGAGCGCGGGTTCGGCGAGGCGCGCTTGCGGCTCGGCGACATGTACGACAAGGGGGTCGGAACCCGGAAGGATCCCATCGAGGCCGCCTTCAACTATGCGCTCACGGACCTGCAGTCGTTCGAGCACCCGGTCATGGACCAGTTCGTCGAGGAGGCGAAGGCCAAGCTCGACAAGGCGATGGCGCGCCTGAAGCCGGGCCAGCAGGACGAGGTGCGTCGCCGGGTGGAGGAACATGTCCGGCTGAACGGACCCGGCTGAGCGCGCCGGGTCCCCTCGGAACCGTCCGGCGCGCCGCCCCGCTCAGGCCGCCGGCCTCTGCTTGCGCACCTTCGCGATCTCCGGCACCACCAGGCGCGTCAGCGCCTCGCCGGCGGCGTCGAACACGTGGGCGTCCTTCGGGTGGAAGCCGACGGTCAGGGTTTCGCCCGGGGACGTCATCGTCTCGCCGTCGATGAGCGCCGTCAGCCCGCCGCCGGAGACGGCGATCTCCACGATCGTCTGGTGGCCCAGGCGCTCCACGAGGCCCACGGTGCCGGTCACCGACACGGCGCCCTCGCCGGCCTGGATGTGCTCGGGCCGGATGCCGACGGTCACCGTCGCCCCGACGGCGACCCCGCCCGGATTCACCGGGATCACCGTCGGCGCCAGCCACGGCGCCGACACGGTGAGACCGGCGGGCGCGACGGCGGACACCGTCGCCGGCAGCATGTTCATCTTCGGCGAGCCGATGAAGCCGGCCACGAACAGGTTCCGCGGCAGGTGGTAGAGCTCCAGCGGCGAACCGGCCTGACGCACGTTGCCGCCCTCCAGCACCACGATCGTGTCGGCAAGCGTCATCGCCTCCACCTGGTCGTGGGTCACGTAGATCATGGTGGCGGCGAGGTCCCGGTGCAGCTTGGCGAGCTCCGCCCGCATGGTCACCCGCAGCGCCGCGTCGAGGTTCGACAGCGGCTCGTCGAACAGGAAGACCTTCGGGTTGCGGACGATCGCCCGCCCGATGGCGACCCGCTGGCGCTGGCCGCCCGACAGCTGGTTCGGTCGCCGGTCCAGCAGGTGTTCCATTTTCAGGATGCGGGCGGCGTTGCGCACCTTGGCGTCGATCTCCGCCTTGTCCGTCCCGGCGATCTGCAGGCCGAAGGCCATGTTGTCGTAGACCGTCTTGTGCGGATAGAGCGCATAGGACTGGAACACCATGGCGATGCCCCGCTCCTTCGGGGCGAGATCGTTCACGACGGCGCCGTCGATCTTCAGCTCGCCGCTCGTGATCTCCTCCAGCCCGGCGATCATCCTGAGAAGGGTGGACTTGCCGCAGCCCGACGGGCCGACGAAGACCACGAACTCCCCGTCCGCGATCGACAGGTCCACGCCCTTGATGATCTCCACCGCGCCGTAGCTCTTTTTCAGTCGCTCGATCGAAAGGCTCGCCATCGGTCTCCTCCCTTCATGCCGGCAGGTGAGGGGGGCTCGCGCCCCCTGCCCGCTCGTGCTTGTTGTCACTGTACATCATTCGGCACATCATTCGCCGGAACGCGCCGCCGGTTCGATCCCGTAGCGGCTGGCGTCCACCTGGAGCCGCCCGTCGGTGAGCACGGTCACCGGCAGCGGGTCGGAGATGCCGCCGACGAAGCGCCGGTCCCCGTCGAGGTTCTCAAATCCCATGAACACCAGGCCGCCGTCCGGCGCCTCGGTGATCCGGCCCGCATAGAGCCGCCCCACCGGGTCGCCCACCAGGAACCGGTCTTCCGGCAGGCGCCAGGGCCCCAGCGGATGATCCGCCATCAGGTAGTGCGTGCCGGTCACCACCCCCGGCCGGCCGGTCGCCACGTAGGCCGGTTCGAAATGCTCGTGGGCGAGGCAGAACAGCATGTACCAGCGCCCTCCCCGCTCGAAGATCTGCGGCACCTCCATCTGGCCGTAGAGGCCGGGCGCGGCGAGCGGCGGCTCCACCGTCCAGGCGACGAGGTCCGGCGAGGTCGCATGCCCGACGACGCCGCGCCCGAACGCCGGCCCCTCCAGGCCGCGGGCGGTGAACGCCATGTGCCAGCGCTCGTCGCCCGGCACCCGGAAGATCCACGGGTCGCGCCAGGCCTGGTCGTGCCAGAGGTTCGCCTCCAGCACCTCGTACCAGCGCGTGTCCACCTGAAGCAGCGGGTTTTCCGGCAGCCGCTCGAAGCGGACGAGGTCGTCCGAAACCGCCGCGCCGATCCGCTGCTTCAGACCGTTCTCCGCCCGGCAGGTGCCGGTGTAGAACAGCATCCACCGCCCGTCCGGCCGCCGGATCATCGATCCGGTCCACGTGGTGTAGTCGTCCCACGCCGGCCCGTCGGCAGGCGTCAGCGCGGGCGGCAGCTCGGTCCAGGTGGTGAGGTCGCGCGACACCGCATGCCCGATCGAGACGTTCCAGTGCCTCAGCTCCGGGTCGCCGATGGACCGCGGCGCGTTCAGGAAGAACATGTGGTAGTCCGCGCCGTTGCGGACGATCCAGTAGTCCCAGACGAAGCGGTCTTCCGGACGAAAGGCCATCGGGTGTCTCCTTGGAGAGGCAGAAGGGGGGCGGAACGGCCGCGCCGCCGGCGGCCGCCCCGCCCATGGGGTCACTTCACCGCGCTCGCCACGACCGACTGGATGAACCAGCGCTGGAACGCGAGATAGAGGATGAGGATCGGCAGGCTCATCATCACCGAGAAGGCCATCAGGTCGCCCCAGGTCGGCGGCGGGGTGCCGAAGAACTGGGCGAGCGCCAGCGACACCGGCCGCACCTCCGGTCCGCGCGTCACCATCAGCGGCCAGAGATAGGCGTTCCAGTATTCCAGGCTCTGCAGGATGGCGACGGTGGCGATCACCGGGCCGGAGAGAGGCAGCGCGATCTTCCAGTAGACCTGAAACGGCGAGGCCCCCTCCACGTAGGCCGCCTCGTCGATGTCCTTCGGCAGCTTGGCGAAGAACTGGTAGAACAGGAAGATCGAGAACGGGTGCGCGATGAAGGGCACGATCTGCGCCTGGTAGCTGTCCAGCCAGCCCACCCGGTTCACCATCAGGAGCAGCGGGATGGCGAGCGCCTCCATCGGGATGATGATGAGCGCCACCACCACAGCCAGGATCAGGTTCCGGCCCCGGAACCGCATCCGCGACAGCGCGAAGGCGGCCGCCGAGTTCACGAAGATCCCGACGCCCACGATCCAGCCGACCACGAAGACCGAGTTGAACAGGAAGCGCAGGAAGGGCTGCGTCGCCGACGACAGCACCTGGACGTAGTTGGTCAGGCTCGCCTCCCCGGGGCTCACCCAGAAGGCCGCGAGCGACCCGATGTCGAGGAGGATGCGGCCCTCGTCGCCCTTCAGCGACGTCGCCACCATCAGGGCGAGCGGCGCCAGCACGATCAGCACCACGAGGAGCGCGAGGGCGAGCTGGAGCAGGCGTTCGGAGCGCGTGGTCATGCGACCTCCCTGTCTTCCTTGAGGAACACCCGCTGGCCGACCGAGATGGCGAGGACGACCAGGAAGAAGATCACCGACAGCGCCGCCGCCATGCCGACCTGCCCCTTGCGGAACCCGGTCTCGTAGATCAGCCGCACCACCGTCTGGGTGGAGCCGAGCGGCCCGCCCTTGGTGAGAAGATCCACCTGGGCGAACAGCTTCAGCGCCAGGATGGTCGTGGTCACGAGCACGAAGATGTGGGTGTTCCGGAGGCCCGGCATGGTGACGGCCCAGAATTCCTGCCACCGCGTCGCCCCGTCCACCCGGGCCGCCTCGTAGAGCTCCGGGTTGATGCTCTGCAGGCCGGCCAGGTAGATCACCATCTGGAAGCCGAAGCCCTGCCACATGGACACGAGCACGATGGACGGCATCGCCAGATACGGGTTCGCCAGCCAGTCGAACCCCGGATGCGCGCCGAACGTCATCGTCCGCACCACCGCGTTGAAGAAGCCGTTGATCTGGTAGAGGTTCGACCAGATCACCACGACCACCACCATGGTCAGCACGGTCGGCAGGAAGAAGATCCCGCGGAACACGTTGCGGGCCGGCAGCCGCGAGTTCACCAGCATCGCCGCCCCCAGCGCCAGCGCCGACTGCAGCGGCACCGTCAGGAGCGCGAACGTGAAGGTGTTGCGGAACGCCTGCCAGAACTCCCCGCTGCCGAGCAGGCGCACGTAATTCGCGACGCCCACCGACGCCGTCGGCAGGTTCGGGTTCGGCACCAGCCGCTGGTTGGTGAAGGAGAGCACCAGCGAGAGGAGGAAGGGCGCGATGATGAAGACGACGATCAGCACGCCGGCGGGCGCCATCAGGGCGAGCGCGGGCCGGGACTGGTCGTGAAGCCGGGATCTCGGTCTGGACATGGCGGTGACCTCGCCGGCGCGGTCCACTCGTGAGGGTGCGGCGGCGGACGGGCGCGACCGGCCGGCCCGCCCGGTCGGGGCGGTCGTCCGGATCGTGCCGGGTGGATCGGGGAGACGGGCGGCCCCGCGGCCTCGCGGGGCGCGGAGCCGCCCGGCGGCTCACTCCTTGGCGAAGGGCGGGTAGCCGCTGTTCGCCGCGATGTCCTCGTCGATGGCCGCCGCCGCCGTGTCGAGCGCCGCCTTCGGGTCGGCGCCGTTGACCACGTCGTCCACCGCCTGCGCGAAGGCCGCCGTGATCACCGGATAGCCCGGATGGGCCGGCCGGGGCACCGCGATGGCGTTCAGCTGCTCCACGTAGAGGGCGAGCGCGCCGCCCGGCTTGAACAGGTCGGCCGCAGCCGCCGCCGACTTGGTGCCCGGCACCGCGCCGTTCTGTTTGGTGATCGAGAGCACGTTCTCGTCGTTCATCAGGAAGGACAGCAGCTTGCCCGCCGCCTCCTTGTTGGCGCCCGCCGCCGGGATGCCCCAGGCCCAGGAGCCCTGCCCCGTCACCGCCTTGTCGCCGAACTTCGGCATCGGCAGCAGCAGGAGGTCGTCGCCGAGCGCCGCCGTGTGGGCGCCGTACTGCCAGTGGCCGACGAGCGAGATCGCGGCCGACTTCTTGCCGTAGAAGGCGTCGTCGCCCGCCGAGGCCGGCACAACGTAGCCCGCCTTAACCCAGCCCTGGAGCGCCGTCAGCGCCTTCACCGAGCCTTCGGAGTTCAGCGTGCCCTCGGCCTTCCAGGTCGTCCGGTCGATCAGGTCGCCGCCGAACGACTGAACGATCGGCGAGAACCCGTAGGTGTACCACTCGCCCTTGCCGTAGTTGAGCTTCAGGTCCAGCGGATACTCCACACCCGCCGCCTTCAGCTTGGCGAGCGCGTCTTCGAACTCCGCCAGCGTCCAGGCGTCGGCGAGGCCGGTCGGGATCCGGACGCCCGCCTTCTCCAGCAGCGACTTCGACGCCCAGAGCGCCAGCCCGCTGTCGAACTGCCCCACCGCGTAGAGCTTGCCGTCCGGCGCGTAGGTCCCCTGCGAGACGATCGACGGCAGGAGGTTCGCCGTCACGGCCGGGTCGATGAGCCCGTCGAGCGGCGCCAGGTAGCCGGACCACACGTAGTTCGCGTAGTTCGGGCCGTCGAAGTCCAGGAGGTCAGGCAGGCTGCCCGCCAGCGCCGCGGCCTGCACCTGCTCGTTGTAGGCGCCTTCCGGTAGCTGCACGAGTTCGGCCGTCATGTCCGGGTTGGCCTTGTTCCAGGCCTCGATCTGCGCGGCCACGTTGGCGCTCTCCCCGTCGCCGCGGCCGCCGTGGTGCCAGACCTTCAGGGTCGCCGCCGACACGGACGTCAGCGACAGCGCCAGAAGCGCTGCGAGACCCGCGCCGCGCGCGACGACGCCGCCCAGAATGCCCTTTGACATCGTTGTCATATCCAATCTCCTCCCTACGCGGCCAGGCTCCCGTCCCGGCCGTCCTTTCAAGAATGAACTGCACGTCGATGCTGAGCCTGGAGGCGCGGGCGCCTCAGGCGATGGCCCGGCACGAGTCCCGCTCCACCAGCGGGCACGGCACCAGGATCGGTTGGTGGCGTTCGGCCTGCGGAGCGGCCGGCAACCCGGCCATGATCTCCACGGACCGCCGCCCGATCTCGAAATAGGGCAGGCCCACGGTGGTGAGGGCCGGCCTCAGGGTTTCGGCGATCACGGTCATGTCGTCGAAGCCCATCACCGACAGGTCCTGCGGGATGGAGAGCCCCAGGCTCGCCGCCGCCCCGTAGACCTGCATGGCGATCTTGTCGTTGCCGCAGATGATCGCCGTCGGCCGGTTCGGCCGGCGGAGAAGGTCGAGCGCCGCCTCGTAGGCGACGATCATCTCCTCGCCGATCGGACCGGTGAACCCGGGCCGCTCCAGGTCCGGCTCGAACGGCACGTCGAATTCCGCGAATGCCGTCCGGAAGCCGGCGCCGCGCAGCACCGACGCCCGGAGCACCGGGTTCAGCGACACGATGCCGATCCGCCGATGGCCGAGCCGCAGCAGATGGGCGGCCTGCGCGTAGCCGCCGAGTTCGTCGTCCGGCACGATCGCCGGGCAGTCGCCCTTCGGCGAGAAGCAGTTGGCGAGCACGATCGTCCTGGCGAACTCCGGCTCCCCGAGGTCCAGCGGCCGGTGGTACATGGTGGCGTAGATGACGCCGGAGACCTTGTGGGCCCGGAACATCCGCCAGTATTCCCGCTCCAGCACCCGGTCGCCCTCCGTGTTGGCGATCAGGAGCGTGCGGCCGTCCCGGCGCAAGGCATCCTGCGCTCCGCGGACGATGTCGACCGAGTAGGGGGTGGTCGCCACGACGTCGGTCATCAGGCCGACGACGCTGGACGTTCCCGCCCGCATCATGCGGGCGGCGTGGTCGGGCACGTAGTCGAGCTGCCGGATTACGGCCAGGATGGCGTCGCGCGTCTCCGAGTGCACGGCGGGGTCGTCGTTGACCACGCGCGACACGGTTTTCGCGGACACACCCGCCATGCGGGCCACATCTCGCAAGGTTACCACGACCGCATTCCTCCCCCTGCTGTTCTCGTTGGAACGCCAGTCTAGACCGCTTCGGGTCGGACGAGCATTCGACAGTCAGGTGACACCGTGTCCAAAGCCCGGCCTTACGGCCAAGCTCAAGTGACAACGTTGACATGCGCTATTTAAGTCCCGTTCGCTTCTCATTGTCAAGTCATTCCGGACGGTGTCTTTATTGTCATGCAAATTAGCAGTTGCCAGAACTCCGCGTGCTTCACGCGTGAAGCCCTGCCGATGCCGCGCCGGACCCGTGCGGGCGGCGCTAAAGCGGCGTGGGGATTACAAAAATTTAACCTCGGCGAGCCGAAGGGCCGCATTGCGGCGGGCGACCGCCGTCCCTACCGTCGGCGTCGACCGCGGGCGACCGACGGGCGATCGCGCGCGCGACGCGCCGCCGTCCCCGCGAACCGGAATGCGTTCGAAGAACAAGGGACGGGCGCGCTCGACGCGCCGCCTCACGGGAGGACTCATCGATGACCTTCATTCTCAGCAAGCGCCAGTTCCTGGGCGTCATGGCCGGCACCGGCCTTGCGCTCGCGGCGCGGCCGGCCTTCGCGGCCGGCGGAACGATCCGGATCGCCGTGCTGAAGACCGGCACCGTGAACTGGGAGCTCAACGTCATCCGCGAGAACGGCCTCGACAAGAAGCACGGCTTCACGCTCGATGTGGTCGAGGTCGCCAACAACGAGGCGACCCGCATCGCCCTCCAGGCCGGCGACGTGGACGTGATCACGTCCGACTGGCTGCTCGTCGCCCGCGAGCGCGGCGAGGGGTCCGACCTCACCTTCGTGCCCTTCTCCTCGTCGGTCGGCTCGGTCATGGTTCCGGGCGATAGCCCGATCAAGACCCTCGCCGACCTCAAGGGCAAGCGCGTCGGCGTCGCCGGCGGGCCGCTCGACAAGAACTGGCTGCTGCTCCAGGGCCTCGCCAAGCGCGACTTCAACTTCGACCTCGCCGCCGAGACGTCCCCGCAGTTCGGCGCGCCGCCGCTCCTCTCGGAGAAGCTGGAATCGGGCGAGCTCGACGCCGCCCTCACCTTCTGGAACTTCGCCGCCCGTCTGGAGGCCAAGGGCTTCCGCACCCTCATCTCCGGCGAGGACGCCGCCATCGCGATGGGCGCCAAGGGCGCGATCTCGGCGGTCGGCTATGTCTTCAGCGAGAAGTGGGCGACCGAGAACCTGGAGGCCGCCAAGGGCTTCGTCGCCGCCTCCCGCGAGGCCAAGCAGATCCTGAAGTCGTCCGACGCCGAATGGGAGCGCATCCGCCCCCTCGTCCGCGCCGACGACGACCCGACCCTCCACGCCCTCCGCGACCGCTTCCGCCAAGGCATCCCGAGCCGGCCGGTCGCCGAGGAAGTCGCCGACGCCGAAACCCTCTTCAAGGTCCTCGCCGACCTCGGCGGCCCCGACCTCGTCGGCAAGTCCGCCACCTTCGCCGCCGGCACCTACTGGACCGAGCTCAGCAAGGGCTCCTGAGAAAGCACAAGGCGGCGGCCGCCCCCGCGCCCGCCGCCCGCTCTCTTCCCGTGTAGGCGAGTAGCACGAAACGGGTGACGGGGTCGTCCTCGCACAGCCGAGGCGCCCCCTCGGACAGAAAACGCCGCCTATCCTTCCCCTCAGGGAAAGTTGGCGCGAAGCGCCGGAAGGGGTCGTCTTCGCCCGCAGTGAAGCGCTTCCGCCGAGGGAAACGCGCCACACCATCCTTCCCCTTAGGGGAAGGTGGCGCGAAGCGCCGGAAGGGGTCGTCTTCGGCAGCAGTAGAGCGCTTCCCCCGAGGGAAATGCGCCACACCATCCTTCCCCTTAGGGGAAGGTGGCGCGAAGCGCCGGAAGGGGTCGTCTTCGGCAACAGTAGAGCGCTTCCACTGACGGAAAACGCGCCCCGGCACCTCCCACAAACACGACCCCTCCCCCGGCTCCGCCGGACCCTCCCCTAAGGGGAGGGATATTCAGCGCCCCCCGTCCCCTCACCCCACCGGCAGCTCGATCACCATCCCGTCGTACGCCGGCTCCACGTCCGCCGGCAGGCGGGCGCGGACCGCCTGGTAGTCCAGGTCGATGTGCATGTGGGTGAGGATCGTCCGCTTCGGCGCCAGCACCTTCGATAGCACCAGCGCCTCGTCCAGCGAGTAGTGGCTCGGGTGCGGCGTGTAGCGGAGGGCGTCGACGATGAAGACGTCGAGGTCGCGCAGGAGCGGCAGCGACTCGTCCGGCATGGCGCTCACATCCGACGAATAGGCGAGCGTGCCGATCCGGAAGCCGAGGCTGCGGATGTCCCCGTGCTGCTGGTCGTAGGGCAGCAGGTCGATCGGGCCGCCCGGGCCGTCGACCGAGAACGAGTGCCACGGCCGGATGATGTGCTCCACGCAGATCGGCGGGTAGCTGGACCCGGGCGGCGTCCGGAAGCAGTAGTCGAAGCCCTCGCGCATCCGCTCGGCGGTGGCGGCGTCCATGTAGACGTCCACCCGCCGGCGGCGGTTGAGCACGAAGGCGCGCAGGTCGTCGATCCCGTGGATGTGGTCCGCGTGCGGATGGGTGTAGACCACCCCGTCCGCCCAGCCCGTGCCGCTGTCCAGCATCTGCTCGCGGAAGTCCGGCCCGGTGTCGATCACCACCACGGTCTTCTCGCCGCCCGGCGCGATCCGCTCCACGAGCAGCGACGCCCGCCGGCGCCGGTTTCTCGGCTCGCGCGGGTCGCAGGAGCCCCAGTCGTTGCCGATGCGCGGCACGCCCGGCGAGGAGCCGCAGCCGAGGACCGTGAACCGGAGCACCGCGCCGGTCATGCGGCGGAAACCCGGGGCACCTTGGTGAACAGCCGGAAGAAGTTGTCCGTGGTCACCCGGGCGATGGCGTCGGGGTCGAGCCCTTTCGTCTCCCCCAGCACCTTGGCGGTATGCGCCACATAGGCCGGTTCGTTCCGCTTGCCGCGCCACGGCTGCGGCGCGAGGTATGGCGCGTCGGTCTCCACCAGCAGCCGGTCCAGCGGCACGTCCGCCGCGATGGCGCGGAGCTCCTCGGAGCGCTTGAACGTCAGGATGCCCGAGAAGGACACGAAGAGCCCCAGGTCCACGCCCGCCTCCATCAGCCGCCGCCCGGACGAGAAGCAGTGGAGGAGCCCCGGAAACGCGCCGTCCGCCGCCTCGTCCTTCAGGATGGCGATCATGTCGTCGTCTGCGTCCCGGGCGTGGATGACCAGCGGCAGGCCGGTGATGCGCGCCGCCGCGATGTGCCGGCGGAGCCCGGTCGCCTGGGCGTCCCTCGGCGCGCTGTCGTAGAAGTAGTCGAGCCCCGCCTCGCCGATCGCCACGCACTTCGGATGGGCGGACAGGCCGACGAGCTCGTCCACGGTCACGTCCAGCTCCTCGCCGGCGTTGTGCGGATGGGTGCCGACCGAGCAATAGATCTGCTTGTGCGCCTCCGCGAGCGCGCGGATCTGGTCGAAGCGGCGGACCCGGGTGCTGATCGTCACCATCAGGCCGACCCCCGACTCCCCGGCCCGGGCGAGGAGGCCCGGCAGGTCGTCGGCGAAGTCGGGGAAATCCAGGTGGCAGTGGCTGTCGACGAGCATCGAAGAATAGAATCCCGTGAAGACGGCGCCCCTCCCGACATAGCCCCCGGGGCATCCCCTGTCGAGGGTTCACGCCCGCCCGATGCCGCATTGCGGCATGGGCGATATGGCGGGCAACATATGTACGCATCCCTATGGAAGCGAAATGCCGCGCCGGTGGACCGGCGCGGCATCGATCGTCCCGATGTGGGCGACAAGGGCGCTCAGGTGGCCGGTTTGTCGTCCACATGTCGGGGGAAGATGCCGGCCGGCGCCGGCAGCGTGGAGCCGCCCGCGAGCCGCCCCGCTTCGCCGAGGACCGCGAACGTCCGGGCGTCCTCCGGCACGGCCAGAAGATCCAGGAGCTTCGCCATGCTTCCCGGCATCACCGGCTGGGCGAGGATCGCCACCTGCCGCAGCACCTCCGCGGTCACCCACAGGATGGTGCCGAACCGGACCTCGTCGGTCTTGCGCACGGCCCAGGGCGCCTCGGCGGCGAAGTAGCGGTTCGCGTCCGCCACCACGGCCCAGATGGCGTTCAGCGCCTGATGGATCTGCTGCTTTTCCATGGCTTCGCGGCAGATCGGCAGCAGGGCGTCGGCCGCGCCGAGGATCGCCCGGTCGGCGTCGCTGAGGTCCGCCGGCATGGGCAGCACGCCGCCGAGGTTCTTGGCGATCATGGACAGCGAGCGCTGCGCCAGGTTGCCGAGGTCGTTCGCCAGGTCCGCGTTCATGCGCGCCACGATGGCCTCGTGGCTGTAGTTGCCGTCCTGGCCGAACGGCACCTCGCGCAGGAAGAAGTAGCGCACCGGGTCGAGGCCGTAGGTGTCGACGAGGTCCTTGGGTCCCACGACATTGCCGACGGATTTCGACATCTTCTCCCCGCGGTTGAACAGGAAGCCGTGGGCATAGACGCGCTTCGGCACCGGCAGGCCCGCCGACATCAGGAAGGCCGGCCAGTAGACGGTGTGGAAGCGGACGATGTCCTTCCCGATCACGTGCGTCGCGGGCCAGTAACGGGAGAAGAGATCGCCCTCCACGTCCGGGTATCCGAGCGCGGTGATGTAGTTGGTGAGCGCGTCCACCCAGACGTACATCACGTGCCGCTCGTCGCCCGGCACCGGAATGCCCCAGTCGAACGTGGTGCGCGAGATCGAAAGATCCTTCAGACCGCCCTTGACGAAGCTAACGACTTCATTGCGCCGCTCGTCCGGCCCGATGAAGTCCGGATTACTTTGATAGAGCGCCAGCAGCTTGTCTCCATAGGCGGACAAGCGGAAGAAATAGCTCTCCTCCTCCACCCAATCCACCGGAGTCCCCTGGGGTCCGTACCGGACCCCGTCCGCCCGGACCTCGGTCTCGCTCTCCTGGTAGAAGGCCTCGTCCCGGACCGAGTACCAGCCGGCGTAGCTGTCCAGGTAGATGTCGCCGTTCGCCTTCATGGCCTCCCAGATCGCCTGGCTCGCCCGCTTGTGCCGCTCCTCGGTGGTGCGGATGAAGTCGTCGTTGGAGAGCCCCAGGAGGGCCGCCATGTCGCGGAAAAGCGCGCTGTTCCGGTCCGCGAGCTCGCGGGCGCCGATGCCTTCGCGCCGCGCCGTCTGCAGCATCTTGATGCCGTGCTCGTCCGTGCCCGTCAGGAAACGGACGTCGAAGCCGTCGAGCCGCATGAACCGGGCGATCGCGTCCGTGGCCATCGCCTCGTAGGCGTGACCGATGTGGGGAGCCCCGTTCGGATAGCTGATCGCCGTGGTGATGAAGAACGTCGGTTTCATGGAAGCCCGTTTCTGGTCGCGGTCCGGCCGAGCTGCGGCCGCGCACCCCGGATACTCAATGTCGTGCGCATTCCGCAAGGCTCTGGATGATCGTCATCACGGCCTGCTTGCGGTCGAGGTTCAAGGTCTCGGTTTCCGCCTCGATGCGGTTCACCGTATCCCAGATTTCGGCGCAGCGGCGAACATCCGCGCCGGGCTGGGACAGGCCCGCATGCATGCGCGCCCGCAGCCACGACCGGGCGAAATCCGCCACGAGCCCGAAATGGTCGCTGCCGCGCCGGCCCGTGGCGAGTTCGGCGAACCGGTGCAGGCTCTTGCGCGGCAGGGCCGGAAAGCCCTCGGCGAGGCTCGCGAAGGCGCCGAACAGCGCCAGCCCGTCGCTTTCCAGGCACTCCACCGCACGGCGGACGCTGCCCTCGGCGATGGCGGCAAGCTGCGCCCGCGAGGCGGGATCGACCTCCAATCCCAGCGTCTCCAGCGCCGCCGAGAGATCCTCCTCGCCGAGCGGCGACAAGGCAAGCCGCCGGCACCGGCTGCGGATGGTCGGCAGCAGCGCCCCGGGGGCGTGGCTGATCACCAGGAACATGGCCCGGTTCGGCGGCTCCTCCAGAAGCTTCAGCAACGCGTTGGCGGCATTGGGATTCATGTCGTCCGCCGCGTCCACGACGACGATGCGGTCGCCCCGGCTGCCCGCCGAATTCCCGAGGAAGCTCACGGTCCGCCGCACCTCGTCCACGGTCAGCACGGTCTTCAGCTTCTTGGCCTGCTCGTCCCACGGCCGGCGAAGATGGAGCACGTTCGGATGCGCGCCGGTCGCCACCTTGGCGACCACGCCCGGATCGGCCGGCAGAAGCCCCGCCTCCGGCGGCGGCGCCCGGTCGCGGTCCGGGTGGGACAGGGCGAAGCGCGCGAACCGGAAGGCGAGCGTCGCCTTGCCGATGCCCTTCGGCCCGGCGATCAGCCATGCGTGGTGCATGCGCCCGCCCGCATAGGCCTCGTGCAGGGTCCGCGCCGCCGCGTCGTGGCCGACGAGCGCCGTCTGCTCGCGCGGTAGCGGCAGGCCCTCGATCCAGTCGGCGTCCTGGCTATGGTCCTGTCCGTCGGCCACGATCAGGATCCGGCCGGCAGCGCGATGGCGAGCCGGTCCTGCACGGCCGCCCGGACCGCCGCGGCGACCGCCTCCGGGTCGCCCGACCCGTCCACGACCACGCACCGCTGCGGTTCGGCCCTGGCGAGCGCCAGGAAGCCCGCCCGCCGCGCCTCGTGGACCGCCACGTCGTCCGCCTCGAACCGGTCCGCCGCCGCGCCGGACCGGGCGCGGATCCGCCCGAGGCCGATCGCCACCGGAACGTCGATGATGATGGTGAGGTCGGGCCGGGTGTCGCCGACCGCCGCCTGTTCCAGGGCGTCGATGGTGGCGGCGTCGAGGGCGCCGGCGGTGCCCTGGTAGACGCGCGTGGAATCCATGAACCGGTCGCAGAGCACCGTCCGGCCGCGCTCCAGCGCCGGGCGGATGGTCTCTGCGAGATGGTCGATCCGGGCGGCCGCGAACAGATAGGCCTCGCCAAGGGTGCCGAGCGGGCGGGCGCGCCCGGAGAGGAGCAGGCCCCGGATCGCCTCGGCGGTCGCCGAGCCGCCCGGCTCGCGGGTCGTCACCACCTCGCGGCCGACGGCCTGGAGCGCCTGGGCGAGAAGCCGCACCTGGGTGGACTTGCCGGCCCCCTCCCCGCCTTCGAATGTGATGAAGCGTCCGCGCACGTGCCCGTCCCTGCCCCGGTCTGTCCCGCCCCCGGTCCGTCGCGCTTTCTCTAGCACACGCCGCGAAGTCGTCACCACCAGCCGAGCAGAAGTTCGCCGAGCCCGTCCCGCGCCCGGTCGGTCAGGTCCCCGACCGGCACGTCGGCGGCGGCGATGAGCGGCACGGTCTGGTAGACGCGATCCTCCACCCGGATCTCCAGGGCCGCCACCGTATCGCCCTGCTTCACCGGCGCACGCACCGGGCCCTCGTAGATCACCCGCGCGCGAAACGCCTCCCGGTCGCCTACCGGCAGCGTCGCCTGCACGGGCGTCTGGCCCATGACGGGTACCCGCGTCACCGTCCCGCCGAACACCCGCACGGTGGTGATCACCGTGTCGGCTTCGAACAGGGTCACGCGGGCGAAGTCCTTGAAGGCGCTCTCGGCGAGCTGGCGGACGTCGGCGTCGCGCTGGGTCAGGCTGGTGTAGCCGCTCGCGGCCACCAGCATGCTCCGCCCGTCCCGGCGGACGAGAACGACCGCCCCGAATCCGTCCGCCTCGTCATAGGCGACGACGAGTCCCTCCGTGCCGGCGAGGTCGCGCAGGAAGGGCGTCTTGTTGGTCTGGCGGATCTTGTTCCACTCGAACTCCGGCAGCGTGTAGAGCGCCGAGTATCCCGGGTGCCGGGTCCGCAGATAGGTGACGAGCTTGACGACGTCGCCGAGCGACGTGCGCGCCTCCGGGTCCGGGTAGCCGGTCGGGTTCATGAACCGGCTGTCGGACATGCCGATCCGCCGGGCGAGGTCGTTCATCCGTTTGGTGAAGGCGTCGGGAGATCCCGCCAGACCTTCCGCCAGAACGAGCGCGGCGTCGTTCGCGTAGGAGACGATCAGCCCCCGGATCAGAGCGCCCACCGGGACGGAGGATTTCACCGCCGCGAACATGGTGGTAACGCGGGCGGGAGCGCCGCCCGTCCGCCACGCCTGTTCGCTGACCGTGTAGACCGTCTCCTCCGTGATCTCACCCGCCGCGAGGGCGTCGAAAACCACCGCGGCGGTCATCAGCTTGGCGAAGTTGGCGGGCGCGAAGGTCCGGTCGGCGCGCTTCTCGTAGAGCACGGAGCCGGTGTCCACCTCCACGACGAGCGCGCGCGGAGCGGCCGATTCGACCGCGCCGGCCATCGCCGCCGAGCCGATCACGGCGAACAGGTAGAAACAAAGGAGGGCGACGAACCGCATCGTGACGACCCTCCGGGCCGACCGCGGCCCGATGCACGCAAATCCCGACGCGCGCTCACCGAACCAGCGCGCGCGCTCCCCGGGCCCCTGCCCGCTCGGCGGCCTCGACCGCCTCGACGGCGCTGAGACCGTCGGACAGGCTGGCCATGCGAACGCGCTTCATGGGCTTGCCGCCGACGACCACGTCCTCGATCGTGACCTTGCCGACGCCGCGAAGCGCCGAGGCGATCCGTTCCGCGTTGGCCGGATTCGAGAATACGCCGATCTCCACGACCGCGGCGGACGGAGCCGTCACCGGCTCGCTCGCCGAGGTCGAGGCGGCGGGCGCGGACAGCCGGGCGAGACCGCTCGCGAGTTCGTTCAGCGCCACGCCCGAGCCGATGTCGTCCACGGCCGCGTAGGCCTGGTCGATCCGGTCGGACGCGTAGGACGACCGGGCTGGCGGCGCCTCCGGGATGGGGGCGATCAGCGTGTCGGTGACCGAATAGGTGGCGGGCGTCGGCTGGTAGGCGGCCGGCTGCGGGCCGACCTGGAAGGACGCTTCCGTGAAGCCGACGGACGCCGCGGCGGCGAGGCCGCCCTGGTCCTGGACCGCGTTCGAGGCGGGCGCCTGGAGCGAGGCGAGCTGCACCGGGCTCGCCGACAGGTAGGCGTCGGCCGGGTCGACGGAGGCGACGACCACGTAGGCCTCTTCCACCAGCGCCGGGCGCGGCTTCGGGGCCACGGCGGCCACCATCGCGAAGCTCGGGGCTGGCGCAGCCGGTGTGGCGGCCGGCGCCGCCTTGCCGGAGGCCGGCGCGGAGGAGCCGGTCAGGCGGGCCGCGACCCGGGACGCGAGCCCCGGCAGCGTGCCGATGCCCGTGTCGGCGGAGGCGACCATCGTCTCCGGCATGCCGATCGGGCCGATGTCCTTCGGCCCCTTGTAGGAGGCCAGCAGCATGCGGGTGTCGTCGCCTTCCTTCGGCGCCGGCCCGACATATTCAACCTGAACCTTGGCGACGCCGGCCCGGCGGATGCCGAGCATCTCGGCCGTGCGGCGCGACACGTCCAACACCCGGTTGCCGTGATAGGGCCCGCGGTCGTTGACGCGCACCATCACGCTTCGGCCGGTGGTCAGGCTGGTGACCCGGGCGTAGGACGGCAGCGGCATCGTCGGATGGGCGGCCGACAGGTGGTTGGCGTCATAGATCTCGCCGTTGGCCGTGTAGCGGCCATGGAAGGCGTCGCCATACCAGCTGGCGAGGCCCACCTTCTTGTAGTCGGGGTCGATGCGCGGCACGTAGCGCTTGCCGGCGACCGTGTAGGGCTTGCCGACCATCTCGCGGCCGCCGCCCTTCGGCACCGACTGGCCCGGCTGATAGAGCCGCGGGCTGGGCGCGACGCCGTACTTGGGATCGATCTCGGATTTGGCGAGTTTAGGGGCAGGAGCCTTCGCCACCGTGCCGCACCCGGCGAGCCCGGCGGAGATGAGGACGGTCGTGGCGACCGCGGCGAGGAGACGGGATACGGACGCGGTGGCCTTGTCCGTTCGCGGTTGCTTCCGCCGTTCGATCATGTCGTCAACCCTGACCTGAAGATGCGAACGCCGGGCACAAGCGTGACCGCGGCGAAGCGCTTCGTGACGCTTCACCAACAAGCCACGAAACCGTAGTTCCCGTCCCCACGGGATCTCCGGTCATTGTTCCGGTAAATCGTTAACGCTTCCTGAATGGATCAGCGTGTCCGACCGGCCGGTCCGTCGAGCGCATCATCGTGAACCCAGAGGTCGGCCAGTTCTCACTGCCCCACCCGCGCTTCACCTTCTAACCCGTCATCCCGTTTCCAGTAAAGAGTGGTGTCGCCGGTCCGCTCCAGAATGAAGCACTGTTGCTTGGCGTCGTACCATTCCTGCCATTGTTGACAGAGGCGATCGTCCTTCACCCACCACTTTCCGCTGTCCTTCGGCGCCATGAAGCGGCCGAGACCCAGCGCCTCGCCGCTGCCGTCCACCACCCCGTCGGCCCGGTAGTAGAGGGGGAACTCGCCCCCGAACGGGGTCTGCAGATAGATCCGTTTGCCGTTGACCGTCCTCTTGATCTCGGCGGACGTCATGGGCGGCCGCTCCGCCGCAGCCTGCCCGGCCGAAAGGGCGAGAATCGCCGCGGCGAGCGCGGCCGCGCCGATCCGGCGGGCGCATCCAGGCCGTTTGAATGCAGCGGTTGCGAGATGGATCATGGCAGGGCCTCCCGTATCGTGGGGACGGCTCCGGCCCCCCGAGGGAAGAGCCAAGCCGCCGCTTCCGTCTCTTACGGTGAAGCGGTCGCGCCGGTTTTCCCGCCGCGATCACGGAACGCGGAGCGGGCGGACCCGCCCTGCCCCGGCGGTCAGCCCTGGACGTAGGCCTCGAAGACGCGCGCGGCCCGCTCCCACGTGAAGGTGCGGATGTGGGCCGTGCCGGTCTCCTGGATCCGCCTCAGAAGCGCCGGGTCGTCGGCCATGCGGCACAGGTTGCGATAGAGGCCGTCCGCGTCGCGCGGCGGGCAGAGCAGCGCCGTCTCCTCGTGAACGGCGAACTCCCGGAAGCCGTCGATGTCGGTGCCCACGAAGGCGCAGCCGCACGCCATGGCCTCGGCCGGCGGAAGCCCCCAGCCCTCGGTGATGCTGGCGCCGAGATAGATGGCGTGGCGGTTGTAGACGTCCTTGACCAGGGCCTCCTGGTCCGCGCCCTCCACGTAGCGGATCCAGTCCGGCACCTCCGGCCCCTTGGCCTCGGCGCCGAACAGGGTGACCGGCACGTCGGGATGGCGCTCGTGGAAACGCGCAAGCGCCTTAAGGGCGTAGGCGACGCCCTTGAATTCGAAGTTGTGGTAGAGGCTGAGCACGCTGAGCGGCCGGCTCTCCGGCGGCACGATGATCCTGAACCGGTCGAAGTCGAGCCCGTTCGGGATGTAGGCCACCTCCCCGCCCGGATCGAGCTCCCGGCCGAGTTCGCGCAGCCACTTGGAGATGACGATCTTCTTCAGCGGCAGCCGCCAGGTGGCGTCCACCGCCTCCTTCGGGCCGGACCAGGTCTCGTAGTGCTGGATCAGGTAGTGCTTCCGGCCCTTGGAGGGCGACAGCCGCGCCACCGGCTCGGCCGTCTGCCAGCCGGTCGCCACCACCACGTCGGCGTCCCGGATGAAGCGGTCGACCACGCGCGGCGCCAGGTGCAGCTTCACGCCCGGATGGAAGCTGTGCCAGGGCACCAGCGGCCGGTGCCTCAGCCGCGTCTTCACCGGCCAGAGGAGTTCCTTGACCGGATCCAGCGCGCTGTCCGGCCGATCCCCGGGCAGGATCTTCCGCGGAAAGACGATCGTCACCCGGTGGCCGTAGGCGGCCAGCCGGTCGGCATATTCATAGACGACCCGGAAGCCGCCGATCGGAAAGGTGACGAACGACGGCAGCACGAAGGTGATCGAAAGGGGCCTGGTCATCGCGCTCAGATCCGGATCGTGCGGCGGAAGCCTGCCAGGAAGCGGGAGGCGAGCGCGGTCTCCTCCTCCGTGCAGAATCTCGCGACGAACAGTCCGGGCACGAAGACGAGCATGAACAGAGACCCTTCGATGATCAGCCAGCCGAGATGCACCCAGCGTCCCGCGTCCGCCTGCGGCGGGAACACCGCGTGCACGCCCTTGACCGCCAGGATGGACGCCACCGTGACCGCGACGAGCGGGATGAGCCAGCTGAGGAGCGAGCGCCAGAGCGGGAAGTCGAACAGCCGCCCGAACAGGACGAGGAAGTAGACCGAGCCGATCACGTTCGCCACAATCGTCGCCCCGATGATGCCGACGAGCCCGAAATACGGCGCCGCCGCCAGGGTGAGCACCACGTTGAGGCCGGTGGAGACCAGCGCGTAGTAGGTCTCGTAGCGCGGCATTCCGGCCGACCGGACGATCGTCGTCCCGCCGCCCGTCAGGTTGTTGACCGCGAACGAGATCGACAGCGCGATGATGACGAACACCGCCTCCGCATACTCCCGCCCGATCCAGGCGAGCACCAGCCGGTTGGCGTCGGCCACCACGAAGCCCGTGATGGCGAGCGTCATCACCATCAGGTAGCGGTTCATCCGCACGTAGAAGGCCTCCAGCTCCGGCCCGCGGGCGCGGATCGCGATGCTGGTGGCCGCCGGCACGATCGCCGACAGGAACTGGAGCGGGATCAGGCGGTTCAGCGTCGCCAGCCGGTTGCCGATCTGGTAGGGCGTCACCGCCGCCACGCCGAGGTAGCGGCCGATGATGAGCTTGTCGAGCTCCAGAGACACGATGGCGGCGAACTGGTTGATCTGCATCCACCCGCCGAAGCTAAGCAGCTTCTTCACAAGCGCCCCGGGAATGCGGAACGGGTTGGAGACCGGGTTGCCGTCCGCGCGGATCACCAGCGCCAGCATTACGAGCGCGGTGAACAGCACCTGCCCCACGTTGAACAGGATGGCCGCCGTGACGGTCGGGTAGATCGGCAGCACCAGGATGACGAGCGCCGCGTAAAGGATCTGTCCGACCAGCGCGATCACCGAGACGACGTCCATCCGGTGCAGCGACACGAGCCGCGATCCGAACACGCCGCCGAGCGACGACAGGATGAACCAGCCGAACATCAGCATGATCGACGCGACCGCCGTGTCGCGCATCTCGGCCGGCAGTCCGAGGAGGTCGCAGAGCGCCGGCGCCACGGCGTAGAGCGGACCGGCCACCACGAGGAACAGCACGGCGTAGAACACGATGCTGAACGTGGTCACCTGCCGGACGGCCAGCGGCTCGCCCCGTTCGGTGTATTCCGAATAGTGGCGCACGAGCCCCGGCCCGATGCCGAAATCCAGAAGGCCGGCGTAGGCCGTCAGCGCCCCGATCAGGGTGAAGAGGCCGAATCCCTGGTCGCCGAGGGTCACGATCATCACCGGCGTGGTGACGAAGGCGATCGCCAGCCCCAGGATCCGCGTGGCGCCTCCCGCGACCGTGTTGATGAAGATCTTGCGATTCGTGGCCATGAACTCGCTGCGGCTCGGGGCGATGGACGCGAACGGCCAATCTATGCCGTTCGGCTGATGCATCGCACAAGAAAGGGCAGGCCGCACCGGGAAAATCCACCTGGGGGCCGGCCCCGTTCAAACCGCCAACTGCGGCGATCTCATGGATGGACGGGCGCCGCCGGCCCTCTCCGCGCGCCCGTATGCGCCGGGAAGACGGGCGGATACGCCCTCGCCGCCCGGCCGCGTGGCCGGCGCCGGAGGGTCGTCTCTCAAGTCAGGTGCCCGGCACCTCGTCCGTCCAGGCGACCGTGTGGCGGACGATGCCGCGGCCGTCCGAGCGGCTTCTGCCCAGCCACTTCTCCACGGCGGGATTGTCGACGACCGTCACGGCGACCTTGTCCCTGTCCCGAAGGCCCGGGATCCGGCTGACCGCAAGCTCGGCCTCCACGGCCGTGTCCGCGTAGAGGGTGATGGGCGGCAGCACATCGCCTGAGGCGAGCGTCACTCGGGCAACATAGAAATGCATCGGGCACCCAGTACAAGGCCGGGCTCAGCGCCCGGAGAACCGACTCGCCTCCCTTTTACCGCGCCGCCACCGTGGGCGGAAACGATGCATTGACCATAGGCGGTGTCGGGCCTTCCTGCCCTCCCCCGATGACGCCTCGAACGCCCGCGGCCGCCATCGACGCCGGGGCCGCTCCGGGTATCGGCGCGTCACTTCCGATCGATCACGTCCGCATCGAACAGCATCACGTGGCCGCAGGACGCGCAGGTCAGGGAATAGACGCGCAGATATCCGGGCGGGCCGAAGAAGGAGGTCGCCTGCCCCTCGTAGAGAAGCGCCAGCGGCACGTCCTCCTGCTTGATGGACGATCTGAGATCCTGGCCGTGGCAGACCGGGCATTCCAGGTGCGCCCCCCGGTCCGGCAACTTGCTTCTGATGTGTTCGATCGATGACCGCCTCATCACCCATCCCCGAAACAGATGACGCGCGCCAGCCCCGACCGCCTGTATCCGATCCACCCACGCATGGCAGCGAGATCGCCGTCCCGCGGGCGATCTCCATGAAAAATCGGACCAGCCAGAGCCACTCGCCCCAATATCAAAATAGAAACATTGTGATTTGCGTACAAAAATAGGCCGCGGTCAACGGCAAGGTCGACGATCCGGCTTTCGGTCCGTCCGCACGCGGAACCGATGCCGCGTTTCCCCCAACGGTATGCTAGTGATGAGTGTCTCGGGACCGAGAATAGAACAGCCTGCGAAGAAGATAGAGGACGATGACGGCCACAGACGCCAATAGGATCGAATAGATCAAACCCTCCAGGACGCCCGCATGGTCCGGTCTGTAGCTGTAGACGACTGACATGAGAGCAAGCACGCACCCCAGCGCCAGAAGGTAATAGGCAATAAACTTCACTCTCATCCGGGGTCCTGGTCCTCGTCGGCCGCTTGCTCCCCCACCCGCAGGGCCCCGATATCACTCCATATCAAAATAGAAAATCGTCACAAACCCGAAGGCGATCCGCGCCGGCCGGCCCGCGACCCGTCTCCCCTCGCCCGACATGGTCGCCTTTCGGCCGACGATCCATGGACTCAGGCGGGACGACCAGGGCGGTGCGCGGTCGAGGACCATGACCGAGGGGGGTGTGGCGGGCAACGGACGCCGAGCGGCGGGCCGAGAGGACTGGGCGGTCCTCGCGGGCGGCTTGGCCGGTCGTCACCCGGTGAGTTTCCGGAGCGCGATCTGCGAGCCCATCTTGAACTCGATGGCGTATTGCCCCCGGCCGATGAGGTCGTTCACGGCGCGCACGACGCCGTCCTTCCACCACGAGCCGAGCATGTAGTCGTCGGCGACCAGAAGCCCGCCGACCTTCAGTTTCGGACCGTATGCGGAGAGATCGGCGGTGACGCCCTCGTAGCTGTGGTCTCCGTCCACATAGACGAAATCCAGCTCGTCGTCGGCGATCATCAGGGCCGCGTCCACGCTGAGCGCCCGGAGGATGCGGACCGACCCGGCCTCGATCTGACGCTGGAAGGTGGCCGCCACATGGGCATGGCGCGCGTCCATGATGTCCTGCGTGGCGCGCCGGGTCCCGTACCAGCTGTCCGCGTAGGTCTCGCCGGGAAACAGGAGCCAGGGATCGATCAGGTAGAGGCGCTTCGGCTGGGCGATCCGGACGATCTCCCGGGAGAAGGCCCCCTCGTGCACCCCGATCTCCGCCCCGACGGCGTTCCGGGGCAGCGAAAGCAGAGCCATCAGGCGCGTGTCGATCGGAGCCAGCATGCCATTCCCCCCACCCGTCGTCTGGGCCTCAGCTGATGGATCTCGATTTCATAAACCGATTTGCCCTGCGCGCGCACCCGCATCCGCACGGCCCGGCGATTCCGGTCAGGCAGCACGCCGCCGGGCGAAGTGCCTGATCCGGCCGTACACCCGTCCGAGCCGCGACGACGGATCGACCCGGTTCGAGATGAGGACCGCCGACATGCCGGCATAGAGCGCCGCGACGGCGCAGCCGACGATCGCGCCGGCGAGCGGCGACGCCGCGCATAGGCCGTAGACGGCCCCGATCAGCACGAGATTAAGGCCGATCAACCCCACGTTCCGCCGGGTCGGCCGATGGCCGGCGATCCGCGCCGCCGCGGCAAGCACCGCAAGGAAATAGACCAGGTAGGCGGCCGCGAACCCGACCCCCGTCGAGAGCAGCCCGAGGCGGGGCAGCGCCACCACGACGAAGGCCACGTAGAGCACGCCCCAGAGGGCGTCGGTGATCACGAACCACCGGCTCGACCGCTGCGACAGGAGCAGGAAGCCGATCGGCCAGGCGGCCAGCTTGAACACGTCCCCGACGATCTGCCAGCGGAGCACCGGCACCGCCTCCGCGAACGCCGCCGAATAGAGGATCGGGATGACGACGGGCGCGAGAGCCACGCCGCCGACCAGGAACGGTCCCGCCAGGAGAAGCGCCACCTCGGTCTGGTCGTTGACGAGGGCGGAGGCCTTCTCCCGGTCCGCCACCACGGCGGACAGGCGCGGATAGTAGTCGACCGCCATGGTGGCGAGTACGAAGCCCAGGTACTGCATCGAGATCGCCCAGGCCGCCTGGAAGTGGCCGACCGCGTCCAGGCCGAGCTCGTCCGTCACGGCGGTTCTCACCAGGACCTGCGCGAGGCTGCCGACCACGCCCGCGATGGTGACCGCGATGCCGAGCCGGATCATGCCGCCGAACCGCGCCGGCGCGCCGGCCACCCGCACCGGCGGCCAGGCCGGACGCGGCAGCCGCGCGCCGTAGACGGCGCCGACGAGGACGCTGGCGAGCGGAAGCGCGATCACGACCCACACGGCCCCGTCCAGGCCGGCGAGCAGGATCATGCCGATCCCGACCACGGATGCGATGACGGTGGACACGACGCCGATCACCGCAAGATCGCGGACCGGGCCGAGGACGCTGAGGAGGGCCGTCTGCCCGGCCGCGATGACCGTCAGGACAGTGCCGACGCCGAGCCAGGCCACGTCATCGGCGCGCGACGGGTCGCCCACCATGTGCTCGGCGATCGGATGGCGCAGCAGCACGACCGCGAGCGCCCCAAGGACGCCGAGCACGACGCCGCCCCAGAACAGCGTCCGCCGGATCTCGTCGGCCGCCGGCCGGTTCTCCTTCTCGGCCGCGAGTTCGCGGACGCCCCCGTGCGACAGGCCGAAGCCCGCGAACGTGCTCGTCATGGCGAGCACCGCGCTGTAGAGGCCGACGAGTCCGGCGCCCGCCGGCCCGATCAGGACCGCGATCAGCTTGACCCGAAGAATGCCGATGACGACCTGGACGGCGGAGGAGCTGCCGAGGAGCGCGACCGCCCGGAGAATGTGCCGATGGCTCGACGGCTCAGCCATCGCGTCCGGCGGCCCCGTCGGCAAGATCCGGCGAGCGGAGCACATGCCGGACGGCCGCGATCACCCGCGCCGCCTCATCGAGCGACAGGTGCGGCCCCATGGGCAGGCTCAGCACGTCGTCTGCCAGCCGGCTGGCGATCGGCAGGTCGGCCCCGGCCACCGGCATCGCCGCGAAGGCCTTCTGCTGGTGGCAGGCGACCGGATAGTGGATGTGCGTGCCGACGCCCGCCTCCTCCAGCCGGGCTTTCAGAAGGTCGCGCCGCGGGTGCCGCACCACGAAGAGATGCCAGACCGGCTCCATGCCGGCCGGCACCGCCGGCAGCGGCAGGACATCGCGAAGTCCGTCCAGATAGGCCGCCGCGACGGCGCGCCGACGCTCGTTCCAGGCGTCCAGGTGCGCGAGCTTGACCGACAGGACCGCCGCCTGGATTGGATCCAGGCGGCTGTTGTGGCCGACCGCCTCGTTGTAGTAGCGCACCTCCGAGCCGTAGTTCCGCAGCAGCCGGACTTGCCGGGCAATCTCCGGATCGTTGGTCGTCACCGCGCCGGCATCGCCGAGCGCGCCGAGGTTCTTCGCCGGATAGAAACTCCAGGCGGCCGCGTCGCCATGCCCGCCGATCCGGCGGCCCTTGTAGCGGGCGCCCTGCGCCTGCGCGGCATCCTCCACCACCTTCAGGCCGAAGCGCCGGGCGATCGCCAGGATCGGGTCGAGGTCCGCGGGCTGGCCGTAGAGATGGACCGGCACGATCGCCCTGGTGCGCGGCGTGATCGCCGCCTCGATCCGGGCGGGGTCCATGTTGAAGGTCGTCTCCAGCGGTTCCACCGGCACCGGGGTCGCGCCGGCGTGGACGACCGCCAGCCAGGTGGCCACGAACGTGTGCGACGGCACGATCACCTCGTCGCCCGGGCCGACTCCGACCGCCCGGAGGGCAAGGACGAGGGCGTCGAGCCCGTTGGCGACGCCGATGCAGGCCGACACGCCGCAGTAGTCGGCGTAACGCTCCTCGAAGGCCGCCACCTCGGGGCCGAGGATGTAGATGCCGGAGTCCAGCACGCGCGCGATCGCCGCGTCGAGTTCGCCGCGCACCTCGCGGGTGGCGGGCGCCAGATCGAGAAAAGGAATCATGGAGACTGCAGAACCTCGCGCCGGAACTGGTCGTAGTCCCGGATGTAGTCGTCCGGATCGTAGTGGTGCGATGCGAACACCAGCAGGATGGCGTCGCTCGAATAGCCGAAGTGCGTCCGCCAGACGCGCGGGGGCAGATAGAGTCCCTGGTCGAGGCTGTCGAGCCTGAACTCCTGGCGCCGCTCGCCGTCGTCCGCCACCACCCGGCAACTGCCGGTCACGCAGATCAGGAATTCCTCGCATTCCCGGTGCGCATGCTCGCCCCGGGTCTCCAGGCTCGGCACGCCCACGACCATGAAGTACCGTCTGGCGGCGAACGGCACCGACCGTTCGAACTCGCCGACGGTGAGATTGCCCCGGATGTCCTCGATCAGGGGCATCCTGTGGAGGCTCACGCCCTTGACGTTGGACGGGGTCGCTCCGATCGGCATCCGCTCCGGTGCGAGCACCGGCGCCGCGGCCGCCGGCGCGTCGCTGTAGCCGATGATCCGCGCCGGGTTGCCGACCACGATGGCGTTGCGCGGCACCGAAAGCGTCACCACCGCGCCGGCGCCGATCATGGCGTTCTCCCCGATCGTCACCCCGGCGGCGATCACCGCGCCGCCGCCGATGGAGGCGCCCTTCAGCACACGGATGCGCGCGTCGCGCGCCGCGGCGCCCCGGCCGTTCGTCGCCGCGAAGCTCGCGTTCGGGCCGATGAAGGCGTCGTCGCCGATCTCGGTCCCGGGCGGCAGCTCCACGCCGTTCTTGATGGTGACTCGGTCACCGACGACGACGCCGCCGTGAACGAGACAATGGGAGCAGATGTTGCACTCCGCGCCGATTATCGCGCCTGTCTCGATGATCGAAAATTGCCAAATCTTTGTTCCAGAGCCAAGACTTGTACTCCGGCATTCCGCCAGTGGATGAACCATCGCTGTCATGAAGTGCGCTCGACCGCTGTACGTCGACGAATGTAGGGCAGACGAACGACGCCTTTCTATTCGCCTCGCGTCGTGATTTCTATCCAACGCGCCGGAGCGTAGCGCCGGCTCAAGAAAATCGACTATAGAGATCTGACCTTGAAGTCCCGGGCTGCTGCTTTCAATTGTGATAAAAACCTAAACAAAATACATCCTTAATCCGACATATGTCTTCCGGCAAGACCACAGCGTGCCGGATGGGGCGGCAGGGCTCGCCATAGGAGAACAGGTTGAACACACGTGGTTTGGACCGGACCGAAGCGGACGTGGCTGTCATCGGGAGCGGCGTGGCGGGCTGCTGCACCGTGCTTTCGCTTTTCGATCGTCTGCGCCGATCTCCGAGGTGGGACCGCCCGGTCGATGTCGTCGTCGTGGAGCGCGACGACCAGGCCTGGACGGGACTCCCCTACGGCCGACGTTCGTCGCCGAACGCGCTGATCATCACGACGGCCGCTGAATTCCTGCCCGCCGAACTCGCCGATCGGTTCGCGGCCTGGTTCGTGCGCGAACGGCCGCGCTGGACGGCGGACCTCGCCGAGGCGGGCGGCGAATGCGCCCGCGCGTGGCAGGACCGCAACGCCGACGCCATCGCGTCCGGCCGGTTCGCGGAGGCCTACATCCCGCGCCGGCTGTTCGGAGCCTTCCTCCAGGCCGAGATGGCCGACGCGATCGAGGCCGCGCGCCGCGACGGTCTGGCCACCGTGACCGTCCTTCACGGCGAGGCGACCGACCTGCGTCGGGCCGGCCAGGGCTTCGTGGTCTCCGTCGCGCGGTCCGATAGCCCGGTCGCGGATCTGGCGGCCGGGTCGGTCGTCCTCGCCGTCGGCAGCCCGCCCGGCCGGTCGATCCTTCCGCCCGGCGTGTCGCCGGGACCCGGGTCCGGTCTGATCGACGACGCCTATGCGCCCTCCTTCGACGCCACCCTTTCGGCCGTACGCGAGCGGCTGCTGTCCGCGTCGCCGGACGGGCGCAACCTCCTGATCGTCGGCGCCAACGCGAGCGCCCTCGAACTCGTCTACGTGCTCGCCCACGATCGGCGCCTGTCGGATGCGGCCCGATCCGTCGTGGTTCTCTCGCCCGGCGGCCAATTTCCCCACCGCATCTCCGGCGGGCCGGAGATCGACCTGCCGACGCCTGCCATGGACGCGCTTCTCGCCGCCGGAGGCGGCACCGCCCTCGACGTGATGACGGCCGCCGAGCGGGACGTCGACGCCGCGCTCCAGGCCGGCTTGACGGTCGGCGACGGCTTCGGTTCCGTCGGCGCGAAGCTCGGCGCCCTTTTCGAGATGCTCGGCACCGACGAGACGCGCGCCTTTCACGAGCAGCACGGCATGCACTTCTCCCGGCTGATCCGTCGCGCGGGCCGCGAGTATCGCGACGCCGCGGATCGGATGCGGCAGTCCGGCGCCCTCCTTCACGTGGCGGGCGCTCTCGATCGCCTGGAGCCCGCGTCAAACTCGGGCTGGACGCTGCACTACCGCTCGTCGGACGGCTCGAGCCGGACAGCGGATCGGTCGTTCGCCGCGGTCGTCAACTGCTCCGGATTCGAGGAGGTCGACGCCGCATCCTCCTCGCCCCTCATCCGCAGCCTCGTCCGGAGCGGCCTTATCGAACCGAACCCGACCCGGCGCGGCATCGCGGTCGACGAGACGCTCGCCGCCTCGGAGGGAATCTTCGTCGTCGGCCCCCTGCTCGGGGGCGTGTTCACCAGCCAGATCCGCATGTGGCACGTGGAGAACGTGCGCCGGATCCACAGCATCGCGCCCCATGTGGCGGAGTCTCTCGCCGTGCGTCTTGGCCTCGGCCAAGAGCCGCGCGAGCAGGAGGATCGCCATGCCGGTTGACATCCACGCCCGCGCCGACTGCCTCGCCGAGGTGGGCGACGGCACCCGCGTCGGCCCGTTCTGCGTCGTGCTGCCGAAGGCGCGGATCGGCCGCGACGTCACCCTGTCGGCCTTCTGCTTCGTCGAGAACGACGTGGTGGTCGGCGACCGTGTCACGGTCGGGTTCGGCGTCTACCTGTGGGACGCCCTCCGGGTGGAGGACGACGTCCGCATCGACGCCAACGTCACCTTCACCACCGACCGCTACCCCCGATCCAGGCAGTGGCCGGAGGCGTATCCGGTCACGCGAATAGGGCGCGGCGCATGGATCGGCGCGGGCGCCGTGCTCATACCGGGCGTCAGCGTCGGGGACCATGCCTTCGTCGCGCCCGGTTCGGTCGTTACCCGCGACGTGCCCGCGGGGCAACGCGTCGGCGGCAATCCGGCCAGGCCGGTCGCGATGGGTTGACACCGCGTCGGGGAACGAGGAGTCGATCCGCGCGTCCTGCTCTTTGGTGGCTGGACGACAGGCGCGGCCCCGCCGAACCGATCCGCCGGATGCGGATCGGCGAACCCGTCCAGAAGGAGTGGGGATTTCGTGGACTTGAAGGACGCCAAAGCCGGCTATGACGCGCTTCTCGCCGAGGCCGAGCGGAAGGCGACCGCCGGGGCCGCCTCGGCGGCCAGCGTGTTCGCGCAGGTCGCGGCCCATTCGGCTGCGGGTCGCCATCCGGGCTTCTTCCGGTCGGCCGACCTGGAAGCCCTCCTGTCGGATCTCGGCGCTCGCTTCGTGCTGCCGTCCGCGCCGGTGCGCCGGCGGCGCCCTGGCGGATCGCCTCGTCGGCGGGTCCTTCACGTCCTCACGGAAGCCTATTCCATCGGCGGGCACACCAAGGCCCTCTACCGCTGGATCGGCGCCGACAGTGCCTCGACCCACGACGTGGCCATCACCCAGCAGGTGGAGCCGTTGCCGCCGGCCCTGGTCGACGCGGTCGCGGCCGCCGGCGGCCGAATCAGGCTGCTCGACGGAGTGGAGAACCTCATCGCCGTCGCGCGCGACCTTCGCCGGATGGCGGACGGCGCCGACTTCATCGTGCTCCACGTGCATCCCTACGACGTGGTGCCGCTCCTCGCCTTCGGGGCGGACCAGGAACGACCGCCGACGCTGGTGTTCAACCACGCGGACCACGTGTTCTGGCTCGGAGAGTCGATCTGCGACTGCCTGGTGAACTTCCGCCGCTCCGGCGCGCGCCTCGCCGCCGCCCGGCGCGGTCTCGGCCCGGAGCGGAGCGCGCTCCTGCCGCTGCCGCTCCTGCCGAGTTCGCGACCGGACGCCCCGGGAAAGACCGAGGCGCGCCGGATCCTTGGCCTTCCGGCTGACGCCCCGATCAGCCTGACGATCGCGTCCGAATACAAGCTGGTCCCGAACCGTCGCGCGGACTTCTTCGCCCTCCACCGGCCGCTCTTCGACGCCGACCCGGAGTTCCGGATGGTCCTGGTCGGCCCGTCCGCCACGTCCGCCTATTGGATGGAGCGGGCGGCGGAAACCGGCGGGCGCGTCCATCCGATGGGCATGCGCAGCGAGCTCGACCTCTTCACCGCCGCCGCGGACGTCTACCTCGACTCCACCCCCTTCGCGTCGCAGACCGCCCTCCTGGAAGCGGTGCTGGACGGCCTTCCGGCCGTCAGCTGGCGGCCTTATCCGGCCGAAAGCCTGTCCGCCGTCCTGGCGAGCGACGACGTGGCCCTCGATGACCAGCCGGTGATCTTCCACGACGCGGCGGCGTACCTCTCCCAGGTGCGCGCCCTCCTCGCCGATCGATCGGCCGCGGAAGCGCTCGGCCGCGCGCAGGCGAACGCCATCGCGACGCTCCATTGGGGCCCGGCCTGGACCGACAGTCTGGAACGGACCTACGAGGCGGCCGCGCTGAACGCCGCCGATCGCCCCGCGCCGAGCGCGCCGGACCAGGGGCCGTCCGACGTCGACCAGGACCTCCTGGAGTTTCAGGCCGGATCGCGCCGCGGCGTCGCGCCCGAGGTGCAGCACTTCCGATTCCTACCCGTCCGCCTCCAGATCGCGACCTGGGCAAGGATCCCGAAGGAAGACCGCCCCCCGCTGAAGGAATTCCTCCCCCTGCGCCTCCGCCAGCGGGTCCGCCGCGCCTGGTCCGGGATGAGGCGCTAGAGTTTCAAGCTGCCGGGTTCAATTCGACGAACCTTACTTGATGATCGACATCACCGTGATGGCACCGTTCACGCGGTCGGCCTCGAACTTGACCTCGTCGCCGACCTTCACGTGCTTGAAAAACACGGGGTCCGCCAACCGGTACACCTCCGAACGGCGCTTTTGAGCGAAGCGAAGATTGTCCGGATATCACCGGATCATTGGACAAGTTGCGGAACGCCGTCTTGGCTTGTTCGGCGGGAGATGGCGGTAGCGGCGCCTGCAGGGGCGGCGGAAGCGTTGCGTCGGCAATTTTGAATTCCAAACGGCGTGGTAGGGTACTGGCGCTCCGGCCTTCACGTCCTCCTCGAGAAACGTGGTTGCTGTGTTCATCGGCAAGGTTACCTATGCTATCGTCCCGGGCACGGGCCGTTAGATCATGCCGGTCAGCCGCCACCGGCGGGAGAACGAGGTTTTCTTCCCCGCAAACAGCCGCACTTTAGTCCTGTTGGTGAGCCGGCAACGTGACAAGGTGTGTATCGCTATGGAAGAGATCCCCCCAGTGCGGCGGAGTTCGCAGTCGGCTCGGAGCTTCCAGCTCAGTAAGCGTCAGGAGGCGCTGGTCGCCGCCGCACGCGCGCGTCATGCGGCCGCTCGACGTCTTCCGATCGATTTCAGTTCGCTCGAAGCCGCGATGCAATCCGGTGGTCCGTTTATAAGCGAACCGTCCGATCGGTCGTGAAACACGCGCATCGGAGCGCGACCCGGTGGGCCGCCGCTGCGACCGCGATAGACCTCGTCCCCCGAACCGCGCGCATCCGAACCGTAACAGCTGGGGCCGGCGCCATATGGTGTTCAACGGAGTTCGTTTCGGCAGGGCCGGTTGGCGCACAAACATACCGGAACAGACGTACCTTCTTGCTCATCAGGGAAGGCGTATGTTCAGGGTGGAGGGTGAGGCGGCCAGGGGGAACGCGACCCTCCCCGTTTGTCGTAAGGCCCCGAAGGGCCAGACTCTGCCAGCGCGTCATTTTTGCCCGGTCTCAGGCCGCCTCTATTCTCAAATTATTATTGTCAGTTTTGATGAGCAAGAGCCGCCTCAAGGAGCCTCTCGACCGGCTCGCCGCCCCGGTGGCAGCGTTGAGGGGCGGATCCGCCGTTCAAACAGGCGGGGTGAGGCGGCCAGGGGGAACGCAATTCTCCCCGTTTGTCGTACAGCCCCGAAGAGCCACACTCTGCCAGCGCGTCATTTTTGCCCGGTCTCAGGCCGCCTCGAGGTGCAAAATACCAATGGGATATTAGACACACAACAGCCGCCTCCAGGAGCCTCTCGGCTGGCCCGCCGGTGTGGTAGCGTCGAGGGGCGGATCGGCCGTCCAACCCTCCCTTGATGACGTCAGTCGCATCAAGGCACGCGGCGCGGTCCTGTTCGAACGAGGGGCCGAGGATTGCGGTTGACACGTGGTGGGGCCTCCCAGGAACCCCACATGGCGATCCGCTCGAAAGAGCGTCCTACGGCCGGGAGAGTTGCACCGCGTCGCACGTGTCTTTTCCACACTATTGCGCCCGACCGCCCCCCGCAACAGCCGCCTCCAGAAGCCTCTCGACCGGCTCGCCGCCAGAGTGGTACGGCCGAGGGGCGGATCGGCCCTCCAACCCCGTTTGAAACCGCTTTAACGGCGCGATCGACGGCCGGGGTCCGTCCAAGACCGCAACGCTCATGACCCGCACGTCCGTGCGGCTGTTTCCACCCGCCGCCTGGCAGCGCCGCGGCGGGGGCGATCGGGCGGAGGGGCGGAAAACCGAGTTGGCGCGGGTCTGAGGTGGGACGTTTCGGAGGGCTGGTCCCACCTCATAGCTGGGCGCTTGTCTGAGGAGGCGCGAGGATGAGTGGTCGCCGAGGGGGGACGTCACTTTCCCCGTAACGAGCGTCGGCTGCGCAACCGAACCTCGGACCGGTCGGACGATTTGCCCGGTCAGTCACGGCGACCAAACACATTGTAGCCCGCCGGCTGGAAAGCCCGCAAACAGCCGCCTCCAGGAGCCTCTCGACCGGCTCGCCGCCAGAGTGGTGCGGCCGAGGGGCGGATCGGCCGTCCATCCCCGTCTGAAACCGCTTTAACGGCGCGATCGACGGCCGGGGTCCGTCCAAGACCGCGGCGCCCATGACCCGCACGCCCTTGCGGCTGTTTCCACCCCGCCGCCTGGCAGCGCCGCGGCGGGGGCGATCGGGCGGAGGGGCGGAAAACCGAGGTGGCGCGGTCTGAGGTAGGGCGTTTCGGAGGGCTGGTCCCACCTCATAGCTGGGGCGCTTGACTGAGGAGTCGCGAGGATGAGTGGTCGCCGAGGGGGTGCGCCACTCTCCCCGTGCAAGCGTCCGGCTACGGACGTTCGGACCGGCCCTGCGGCTTCCCGGTCGTCACGGCGACCGTGCTCATCATACGGAATGAGAAGCACCGGCGCAAACAGCCGCCTCCAGGAGCCTCTCGACCGGCTCGCCGCCAGGGTGGTAGCGTCGAGGGGCGGATCGGCCGTCCAATCCCGTTTGAAACCGCTTTAACGGCGCGATCGACGGCAAGGCCCCGACGACCTCCGCCCCTCTCCGCTCCACCACCCCGTCCGGCGATCGGGCGGCGCTCGCCGTCCATTGCGGCCGCCGATCCGGCGCTGATCTCCACCCACGCGACGGCGCTGGGTGAGGGCGCGGCGGAGGTGACGGAGGCGTTGGCGATGCAGCTGCCGGTCGGCCGGGAAGGCCGCGGCAAACCTGCGCCATCTGAAGTTCCGCGCCGTACCATATGAATTCGCGCACTACACTACAAACGCGTCGTTGGGTCAGCCGTTGGGCTCCGAGCGGGTGCTCGATCCGAAAAGCTCAAGTTATCTGAAGACTTAGGCCAAGCCGACTGGCGGATGGGGTGGGATTCGAACCCACGGTGGGCTTGCACCCACGCCGGTTTTCAAGACCGGTGCCTTAAACCGCTCGGCCACCCATCCCGCGTCTGAAGCGGTGCCGACCATGTCGTCTGGCGGGCGCAATTGCAAGGGCCGGAAGGGGAACGGAGCCGGGGCTGCCCGCCGCTCCGCGTCAGAAGACCAGCGCCACCACGAGCCAGATCAGGCCGGCCCACATGGCCAGGGAGACCAGGAGGGCTGCAAGAAGCCACCAGGCCCGCGGTATTCCCCCAAGCGGCTTGACGCTGCCGATGAAGCGCCAGTCCAGGCGAACGGAAGTCAGGTCGGTCCACACGTCACACACCCACCCAGACGCGAATCCTCGTTGGTCCGACCCCATTATGCGAACATTCAGACCTTTGCAAAGATGACAGGTCTCAATAATCAGGGGATGAAGCGTCCCGCCGTGCTACTTCAGCGCGTTCAGCCTGGATTCGGTTGCGGCGACCGGCTTCGGCGAGCCCGCCTGCTCGATGAGCGTGCCCGCCGGCTCGGGGCAGAAATCGGCCTTCACGAGACCCCATCCGTAGGTTGTGTCGCGACCGGTCTCGCCGAGGTCGAAGGCCTCCTCGGCCAGATGAGCCGACACCATCTCCGGCTCGGCGTCCGGCCGCGCGGCCAGATAGGCCGCCGCCGCGGCGGTCACGAACGGTGCGGCGTAGGACGTGCC
The DNA here is from genome assembly GCF_013839525.1 of Chthonobacter rhizosphaerae. Taxonomy (GTDB): domain Bacteria; phylum Pseudomonadota; class Alphaproteobacteria; order Rhizobiales; family Pleomorphomonadaceae; genus Chthonobacter; species Chthonobacter rhizosphaerae. Next base: position 274,891 of record NZ_JACDIS010000002.1, on the reverse strand, counting down.
GGAGACGGGCGCGCCGTCCGCGGTGGCGGATGCGGTCCAGACCTCCACGCCGGGCGCGGCGAAGTCCACGTAGGCGCCGCGCGTGGCGCGCCGGTAGACGCCGAGGCCGCGGTCCACGGCCGTCACGGCCAGAACGCCCGGATAGGCGGCCGGATAGGCCGGCTCGCCGCCGGGTCCGGCGTTGCCGGCCGCCGCGACGATCAGGATGCCCTGGGCGGCCGCCGCCGCCAGCGTCTGCTCCAGGACGGCGTTCGGCGGGCCCGAGAGCGACAGGTTCATCACCCGCACGCCGCGCTCGGCAAGCCGCTCGATGGCGTCCACCAGAGCCGTCACGTCGGCCCGGTCGCGGCCATTCTCGTCGGGCGAGAAGGCGTCCACGGCGATCAGGTCCGCGTCGGGCAGAAGGCCGGGCGTGCTGCTGTGCGGGCTGCCGACGAGAAGCGAGGCGACCGCCGTCCCGTGGCGCGTGGCCGATGCCGGCTTGCCGGGCATCGGGTCCAGCACCTCGATGCGCTGGTCCCTCAAGGCCGCGTGCCGCCGGTCGATGGCGGTGTCGATCAGGCCGATCAAGGGCGGGCCGCCGCATTGGGCCGGTTGCGCCGACACCCAGAGCGGCGCGGGGTCTCGCCCGCAGCCGGCCACGCCGCAGAGAACGGGCCCGTGGCCTTCCGTGTAGTAGTAGTGGTCGAGGTCGACCGCCGCCGTGGTGTTCAGCGCCGTCACGATCCGGCGCGCATCCTCCACCGGCAGGTCGTCCGGCAGGGCGAGCGTGGCGACCGGTGGAGCGAGCCGCCCGGCGGAGCGTCGCTCCAGGCGGAAGCCGAGCCGCCCGAGGGCGTCGATCTGAACGGTCGAAAGCCCGGTGGCCACCAGCGTGCGCGGCGCGTGGGCCGCCTGGCTCCGTCCCTCGGTCGGCCGAGGCGCTTCCACGCGGGCGATCGGGTTCGCGGCCGGCGGAGCGGACGGTCGGGGTGTCGGGCGCGTGGCGCGCACCGGCGCGACGCGAGGCGACACTTTCTTGCGAACGGTCGTCCGTACGGCCTTCTGCGCCTTGGCCTTGGTCGACGCCACGGCCGCCTTTGCCTTCTCCGCCTCCTTTGAGGCGGCGACGGCGCCGGTCTCCCGGTCCACCTTGGCGCGGGCTTCCTCCGACCGGGTGTCTCCACGGCCGGGGTTGGAGTCGGGCTTGCCGCCGCCCGGGTTATTGGAACGGCCGGACCCGGCGCCCGCCGACTGACCGCCCTTGGCCTCGCCGCCCCGGTCGCCCTTGGCTCCGCCGCCCTGGTTGCCGCTGGATGCGCCGCCCTGGTTGCCGCTGGATGCGCTGTTCTGGCTTCCGGATCCGCGGCCACCGGCGGAGCCGCTCCCGCCGCCCGAGCCGGACGCCCCCTGCCCGTCCGCTCCGGCTCCCTTGCCGCCCGAATTGCCCGGGCCGCCGCCGGCGCCAACGCCGCCCGAGTTGCCGGGGCCGCCGCCGCCCGAGTTGCCGGGGCCGCCGTTTCCGTTGCCGCCGGAGGCGCCTTGCCCGCCGTCTCCCGCGTTCGCGCTGCCGCCCGGCCCGTTCCCGTTACCCGGCCCGTTGCCCTTCCCGCCGCCCGGCCCGTTCCCACCGCCCGGCCCGTTCCCGCCGGCGTTGCCGGGACCGTCGCTGCCGCGCCCGCCGCCCGGACCGTCGCCCTGCCGCGCTTCGGCCTTGGCCGGCTCCACCGTGATGCCGTCCGGCGCGACGGAAAGATCCGGCGCGGCCGGCACCGCGATCGCGGCGGCCACTGCGGCTATCCAGGTGCGGCGTCCGATCATGATCCCTACCCCGTTCACATGCGCGCTCGTCCCCGCACGAGGCACACGTCGACCGTGTAACGCCCGTCCGGCGGAATTGTTCGGGTCACCCTCGCGATTGGTCGGCAGGCTGGTGACATTTCGGCAACAATGTCGCCGATCGCCCCTGACAGGTGGAATGAAACGCCCGGCCGCGCGTTCCTCCCCCAGATCACGGCAAGACGGGTTCGAGATGTCGCTGAACGTAGGACAGGAGATCGTGGCGATGCTGCCGCGCCTCAGGCGCTACGCCCTGGCACTCTGCAGGTCGTCCGTCCAGGCCGACGACCTGGTGCAGGCGGCCTGCGTGAGGGCCCTTGCGAGCGCCGGGTCCTGGCAGCCCGGCACGCGCTTCGACGCATGGATCTTCCGCATCATGCGCAATCATTGGATCGACGGCCTTCGCCGCGTCCGGACCGAGGGACACACCGAAGATGTCGACGAGCACCAGACGCTTGTGGGGGAAAATGGGGAGACGCGGGTCATGGAGAAGCTGGTCCTCATGGACGTTCGGCGGGCCATCGACGCGCTTCCGCCGGAGCAGCGGGACGTCCTGATCCTCGTCTGCGTGGAGGACATGGCCTACCAGGAGGCCGCCGAGGTGCTCGGCGTGCCGATCGGCACGGTGATGAGCCGCCTGTCCCGGGCCCGAAAACGGATCCAGGACCTCACCAGCGCCGCCTGACGCGGCGCCCTCCGACCACACCGCACGGCCTTCCTGCTTCGGACGTTCCATGACACGCCTTCACATCACCAACGAAATCCTGATGGCCTACGCCGACGGCGAGATTGACCCGCAGCTCGCCGAAGCCGTCGACGTGGAGCTCGACCGCGACCCCGCGCTCGTGCGGCGCGTCGCCGGCTTCGTGCGGAGCCGCCGCCTAGTCCGGACGGCCTACCTGTCGGAAGGCCTGCCGCCGGTGCCGGAGGCGCTGTCCCGCTCGATCGCCGAAGCGGTGGCCGCGTCCGGCCGGGCCGCTCCGGCGTCCGCCGCCGTGGTGCCGCTCCGTCGCCGGACGGTGCCGCGCGCGCTCTCCGCCATGGCGGCCTGCCTGGCGCTCGTCGCCGCGGGCGCCGTCGGCTACGCCCTCAACACCGGCCGGGTCGCCGACGGCGGCGTGTCCGTCGCGGCGGAGCTGGCCGATCCGAAGATCGGCGAGGCCCTCGACACCGTGGCGTCCGGCGGTGAGACGGATCTCGCCGCCGCCCGCTTCCGGGCGGTGTCCACGTTCACGACCGGTTCGGCCGGCCTCTGCCGCGAGTTCCTCGTCAGCGGCGACAGCGCGCGCACCCGCGCGGTGGCCTGCCGGCAGGAGGGCCCGTGGCGGGTCGCCTTCGCGCTCGCCGAATCAGGCGACGGCTACCAGCCCGCCGGCACGGACGCGGTGGTGGACGCCTACCTCGAGGCGAGCGGCGCCGCCGCCCCGCTTGGCGAGGCCGAGGAACGGAAGGCTCTCCAGGAGCGTCGTCCCGCCACCTGATGTGCGTTTGTCACGTGTCTTGGCGGCAAGGATAGCCGCCCCGGCAAAGGTTAACGCCGGCGCCGGCTGCCGGCCTGCGTGCAGCTTCGCGCCGAACACCCGATTGCGTATACGAAAACATCACTTCATTCATTCACTCGCGCGATGCGAGGAACTGAAAAGTCCCCCAAGTCGTTTCTTGTCTGCCGGAGCGAATGGTCTCGCCCGAGATCGACCGCTCCGGCAGACGTCTTTGGAAGCACTTGGACGTTGCTTCGCGCGCATTCCATATGCGTTGCCGCACGCATCTTTCGTCTTCAGACGACCAGTGATGCGTATCGGCAACAGCCACTCAGGATCGATCAGCGCGGCAAAAGTCTTGGTGCCTTGTTAACCGGCGACGTCGTATCGAGAGCGGCCTTCGGGGCTCTTGGTCCGGCTTCGAAGTTTCAGCAGGAATTCAACATGCGTAGCGCCATCATGATCGCACTGACCGCCGCATATTTCGCCGTGGCCTTTGCGTCCTACACCCAGGTTTCCGCCGAACCCGAAACGCAGGCGCTCGCGCCGTGCACCGCCGTCGCGGCGTCCGGCTCCACGGCCACGTCCATCGACGCCGGCTCCACGGAATGCGCCGTGATGGTCGCCCGCTGACGGGCGCCGCCGGCTCGACCGTTGTCTGAGAATCGAACGGCCGCCCCTGGGCGGCCGTTTCCCGTTCCGGACCCCCTGGGTCCGGCCATCGATCGGCGCCGGATCTCAGGCTCTCGCTTTCGCGCCGCTCCGCCGCTGATGCATCCACTCGGCGCGGCGGGCTTCGAACCAGCGGCGGAAGAACGGGTCCGCGTGCATGCGGGCGATGACCTCGTCGTCGGAGATCTTCCCGGCCTTCCAGCCCATCCAGATTTGCATATAGCTCGTCATGGCGGTCTCCCTGGTCGTCGCACGATCATCGTACGACAGGAGGAAACGCCGCCGTCGTCGTCCGGTTCCCTGACGGGGGCGTCAGACGACCACCTCCCGCTCCACCCGGCCCGCAGTCCCGAAGACGCGCAGGTAGCGGTCGATCTCCTCGCGGTCGCCCGTCGCCTTGGACGGATTGTCCGACAGTTTCACCGCCGGCCGGCCGTTCACCTTGGTGACCTTGCACACCACCGAGATCGGATCGAGGTCCGAGCGCGGCTGCGGCGAGCAGCCCCGGAAGTCGTTGGTGAGGTTCGTGCCCCAGCCGAAGCTCATGTTCACCCGGCCATTGAAGTGCTGGAACACCGTCTCGATGGTCTCGATGTCGAGCCCGTCGGAGAAGACCAGCAGCTTGTCGCGCGGGTCCTGCCCCTTGGCGTTCCACCACGCGATGATCTGCTCGCCCCCCTCGATCGGCGGGGCGGAGTCCGGCCGGAAGCCCTTCCAGTTGGCCACCCAGTCCGGCGCGTCGCGCAGAAAGGCCGTGGTGCCGAACGCGTCCGGCAGCACCACGCGCAGGTTGCCGTCGTACATGTCCCGCCAGTCGCGCAGCACCCGGAACGGTGCTTCCCGCAGGTCGGCGTCGCTCTTGGCCAGGGCCGCGTAGACCATCGGCAGTTCGTGGGCGTTGGTGCCGATCGCCTCCAGGTCGCTCTTCATGGCGAGCGTGACGCTGGACGTGCCGATGAAGGCCTCGCCCAGTCCCTCCTTCAGGGCGTTCACGCACCAGTCCTGCCACAGATAGGAATGCCGGCGGCGCGTTCCGAAGTCGGCGATGCGCAGCCCTTCCAGCTTGCGCAGACGCTCCACCTTCGACCAGAGCTTCGCCTTCGCGCGCGCATAGAGCACGTCGAGCTCGAACCGGCCCATGGACTTCAGAACGGCCCGGGAGCGCAGTTCGTTGATGATGGCGAGGGCCGGGATCTCCCACATGGTGGTATGGGTCCACGGGCCGTGGAACTCCAGGACATACTGGCCGTCCTCGCGTCTGAGGTCGTACTCCGGCAGCTCGAAGCCCCGCAGCCACTCCAGGAAGCGCGGCTCGAAGATCTGCCGGTGGCCATAGAAGCTGTTGCCCGCCAGCCAGATCCACTCCTTCTTGCCGAGCCGGAGCGTCCGCGCGTGGTCGAGCTGGGCCCTGAGTTCCCCCTCGTCGATCTCGTCGGCCAGGCGGACCTTCCGATTCCGGTTGATCAGCGAGAACGTCACGTCCACGTCCGCGTACCGGCGCCAGATCAGCTGCAGCATCAGCAGCTTGTAGAAGTCCGTGTCGAGCAGACTGCGCACGATCGGATCGAGCTTCCAGCTGTGATCCCAGACGCGCTTGGCGATATCGATGGTCATGCGTCGCCTCTCCCGAGCGGGTGATCTCGGGGCCATGGACACGCCTGCCCGTTGCGGCGGGGCGCGGTCCGCACCTTAGACTTCGCGACGAGCCTTACACGCCCGCGCGGCGATCGGCCACAGTTTCCTGTCGGAGGCCGTCGCAGAGCGGAACCTCCGGTCCGATGACCGGTTCCGATCGGGTGTCGACGGAGGTGATCATGAAGAAGCCAGAGCCCCACACGCTCCAGCCCGACCCGGCGGAAGGCGACCGGGAGACCATCGAGCGGGAACTCGCTCGCCAGGACGGTAAGCCCGCCCCGGCCAAGGGCTCCGACCAGACCGACCGGTCCAGCGGGAAGCCCGACGAGCGCAAGTCCGGCGCCTGATCCGGCCGAACGGCGCCGGGCCGCTTCAGAGGAGCGTCCCGGTGGCCCGCACGATCCCCGCCCACATGACGGCCGAGACGCCGAAGGCCGCGAGCATGTACCAGCCGCGCGGCTTGCGAGCGGACGGCGCCGCGACAGGGCGGCTACTTCCAAAGGTGGTGCTGCGGGACATCGAACCGGCCTCCATCATGACGGCACGATGGCACGCCGATGGTTTCCTTCTTCCGAACACATTTGGTCAAAACACCCGCCCGCCAGGCTCGGCCGAATCACGGTGAAGGATGCCTCAACGCGATCTGCGAAATGTGAGGAGCGCTCGATCTCGCCACCTGAATGGCGCATGTGTCAGGTTCATTCTTTCCCGAGAAACATTCGCCGAACCGATGCCTGATTGCAGATACGAGCAGTTTCCTGCGCTTGGCGCAGCAGAAAACGGGACGGCGATCACCGATTCGGGTGATTGCTTCTGCCAGTATAATTGTATGTGTATTGCAGCCGCTGTTTATCCATCGATGAGGCAGATCCGTGGCGCCGTCCGACCGTTCCGCATCCCGAATCTATCGTGAAACCCCCACCGAGGCAGACCTGGAGCTGGCCCAGGCGGAGCTGCGAGCCCTGGAGGGCGACGTCCGCCTTCGGGGCGAAAAGCCGGCGCAGTACCGGGCTGCCGTCCAGGCCGCCCGGGCCCGGATCGAGACCATCCAGTTCATCCTGGCCACGGGGCGTCCGAACCGGTCCGGCTTCCGTCACTGATCCCGGCTCGCCGCGGGGCTCCCTGCGCAGCCGGGCGACGGACCCAGCTCAAGTGGTCCGCGACCATGCGGACCATGCCGGCGCCATCAAGGCGTTCGACCGGATATGACGTGTCGTCGTTAGCCGGTGCGTCCTGACGCGATCCGAAGCCGCGCGCGGCCGCATCCCGGCGCGCCTCTCCTTTTCCTGCCTGGCCGGTTGCCGGCATCAGGCCGCCAGAGCGGCGTGGAGCTTCGTCAGCGCTTCGGCGCGCGCGGCGAGAAGAGCGCGATGGTCCATGCCGGGCACCCTGCCTTCCCGGACGGCGCCGGTCGCCCGGTGCACGACCCGAACCAGGGTCAGGTTGGTCGCCGGATAGAGGGCGGTTTCCTCGATCAGGTCTTCTGTGACGATGCGGTCCATGGTGTCTCTCCTGGAATTGGTCCCACCGTCCCCGAATGAAACCGCATGCCCGCCGCGCCGTCTGTGACGGACCTCACCCCATCGAGCCTGATAAAAAGCCCGACTCCTCTGGCGTCTTGCGAAACACGCCATATGATCTTGGCATAGAGCTGATTAGGATGAGCGCGCGTGCACCGGCTACTGGTACAGGCGCAGATGACGCGGCGGGCCGTTCGGCCATCCGGTCGGCGGCATTCGGGGGCCGGGACGCCATGACGAACAACGAGTCTGCCCACGCGCTCCGTCCTGCCGTGGCCGACCTGGACGTTTCGGATTTTGGCGACCTTGTCATCGAGAATGCGGCCGACGCCATCTTCGTGATGGACACGGAAGGCCGGACCGTGTTCGCCAATGCGGCGGCCGAGCGCACGTTCGGCTGGTCGCGGGAGGATCTCGCTGGTCGAAGCCTCCACGACATGGTGCACCACCATCACCCGGACGGTCGCCCCTTTCCGATGAGCGACTGTCCGCTCGGCCAGGTGTTCCGCTCGCACACGCGGCTGGAGAAGCACGAGGACGTCTTCTTCCACCGAAGCGGCGCCATGGTGCACGTCGCATGCTCGAACGCCCCGGTCGTGCGCGAAGGCCGGATGATCGGCGCCGTCCTCATCGCGGTGGACATTTCCGAGCGCAAGCGCGCCGAGGACCAGCAGCGGCTGCTCCTCCACGAACTCAACCACCGGGTCAAGAACACGCTCGCGACCGTCCAGTCCATCGTCTCGCAATCCTTGAAGTCCGGCCTGCCGCTCGGCGAGACCAGGGCGGCGATCGAGGAACGCCTCATCGCCCTGGGCCGCGCTCACGACATCCTGATCCGCGAGCGCTGGGAAGGCGCCGACCTCGGCGAGGTGGTGGTCGAAGCCATGCGGCCCTTCACCGCCGCCGGCTCCACCCTCGTTCGCGCGTCCGGGCCCACGTTGCGGCTGCCGCCCAACAAGGCCCTCTCGATCGCCATGGCGCTGCAGGAGCTCGGCACCAACGCCACGAAATACGGCGCGCTCTCCACGCCCGACGGGACGATCGATCTCACGTGGAGCGTTTCGGGCGACGGCGATGCTAGGCGCATGCGGCTCGTCTGGCGGGAAAGCGGCGGCCCCGCCGTCACGGTCCCGGCCAGCAAGGGCTTCGGCACCCGCCTCCTGGAACGATCCCTCGCCTACGACCTCGACGGCACCGTAACAATCGCCTTCGATCCGAGCGGCGTCGTCTGCGAAGTGGACGCGCCCCTGCCCTGACGGTGGCCGGCCGTCAGGTCGTCTCGGCGGGTAGCGCCAGCGGGAAGGCCGCGCGCCAGACGACGCCCGTCGGCGGAAAATCCAGCGACACCTCCGCGTCCAGCTCATGGGCGGCCGCCCGTTCCAGCACGCGGGTCCCGAAGCCGCGCGATGCGGGCGGCGTGATCGCCGGGCCGCCGCTTTCGCGCCACTCGATCTCCAGCCGCTGCCCGTCGCGCCGCCAGGTCAGCCGGACATGCCCGCCCTCCTTCAGGGCGCCGTACTTCGCCGCGTTCGTCGCCAGTTCATGAAGCGCCATCCCGATCATGAGCGCCGCGCGCGGCGCCAGCCGCGTCATCGGCCCGCCGATCGAGAACCGGCCCGGCGTCTGGTGGAGCCCGAACGGCGCCAGGGCCGCGTCGACCACCTCGTCCATGTCGGCGCCGAGCCAGGCCTCCTTGGTCAGGATGTCATGCGACCGGGCCAGCGCGCCGAGGCGTGACTCGATCCGCTCCCGCACCCGCGGCGGCACGGTGGAGTCCTTCAACCCCTGCCAGACGATCGCCTGGGCCGTCGCCAGCGTGTTCTTCACCCGGTGGTTCAGCTCCGCGACGAGCATCTCCATCCGCGCCTGGGCTTCCTTCTCCTCCCGGATGCCCCGGACCTCCACGACCGTGCCGATGGTCCTGGACGTCTCGTCCCGGATCGGGCTCGCCGTGAACGCGACCGGATAGAAGCTGCCGTCGCGATGGACGAAAACCTCTTCGCCCTGGGTCTGCATGTTCTCCGGGAAGGCCCGGTCGATGGCGCAGTCCTCGATCGGAAAGTGGCGCCCGTCCGGATAGGTGTGGTGCACCACGTCGTGCAGGTGCCGCCCCAGCGTGTCCGCGAAGGTGAAGCCGGTCAGCGTCTCGGCGGCCGCGTTCATGTAGGCGCAGTGCTGGCGTTCATCCATCAGGAAGATCGCCATCGTGGTGTTGTCCAGCACCGCGGTCAGGCGTCGCTCGCTTTCCGCGAGGGCGAGCTCCGCCCGATGCCGGGCGGTGTCGTCCCGCAGCGTCAGCACGGCGCCCATGGGGCGGCCGTCGGGCGCCGTCACGGGGCGGGCGCTGCCGATCGCCATCACCTCGGCGCCGTTCGGCCGACGGATCCGCCAGCGGGCGTCGACCACCGCCTCGCCGTACCGGAGGGCGCGGTAGAGCGGCAGGTCGCTCAGGTCCGCGACGGTGCCGTCTTCGCGCAGCAGTCCGTACTCCGAAACATACCGTTCCGGCGGCGTGCCGAGCGTTCCGGTGCCGTGGATGCGGACCGCCGCCTCGTTCATGTAGACGATGAGGCCCGCCGGATCCGCCACCACGACGCCCTCCTCCAGCTGGCCGAGGATCGCCTCCCGTTCCGCCGCGTCCGCCGCCGACTTCGCCAGCGCCTGGCGCAGGCCGGTCTCCGCCTCACGGATCCGCGTCACGTCCTGCACCGACACCAGAAGCCGGGTCACGGCGCCGCGTGCGTCGCGCAGCGGCGTGACGCTCTCCAGATAGTGTCGGATCGCCGTCGCGCCGGGTCGCGGCCCCGACACCTCGACGTCCGCCACCGCCTCGCCCGTCCGCAGCACCTCGGCGAACACCGACTCCATGACGGCGGCGATCTCCGGCACCACGTCCCGCGCCCGCAGCCCCATGTGTGCGTCGATCGACAGCCCGTTCATCCGCGCGAGCGCCTGGTTGACCTGCAGGTAGCGGCCATCCCGGTCGATGATCGCCATGCCCGAAGGCGCGGCATGAAAAGCCTCGTCCAGAGCGAGGAGGCGGCGATCGTCGTCGGCTTCGGTCATTCAAGGTCCTGATGCGAGTACGGTCGACGTCACGATGCGACCCGAAGTGGTTCCACGGCCATATGCGCCGGGAGACGCCAAAGTTCCGTCCGCCCGAACCTTCAGCATCAGCAATGGATCCCTCCGGTCCCCGCCACCGCGACCTTTCCCCCGTCCACCGCCCGACCCGACGCGCATGCGCGGAGCATCAACGGCCAGCCCCGCGCCCCACGCATGCGAATCCACCTTCACGAGCGGCAGCTTTCACGGCCCATTCGTGCTACAATATTCGCGCAAGCCACTCTACCGGGGAGGCTCTCATGTCCGTCGAACGTAGCATTCTGCTGATCGTCGGTTCCGTCGTGATCGCCAGCGTTCTCCTGGCCGTCTACCACGATATCCGCTGGCTCTGGGTGACCGGCATCCTCGGCGCCCACCTCGTCCAGGCGTCGCTCACCGGCTTCTGCCCGGTCACGATGATGCTGAAGAGAATGGGCCTGCCCACGCGCCCCGGGTTCGGTTGACCGAACCACCCGATCGCGCCGGCGACACGCGCCCGCAACCTCACGCCCGCGACGCCCCGCGTCGCGAGGCGCAGGCGTGTTCGCGTCGTACCCGCCCGCGTTGGCGACCCCAGGAGGGCTCGAACCTCCGACCTGCCGCTTAGAAGGCGGCTGCTCTATCCAGCTGAGCTATGGGGCCTCTGGGCGCTCTTGAAGGATTGGGGCGGGGCGCTCCGGGCACCCTGCCCGTCCGTGAACCGGGCGTCCGGTCAGTGGGTCCAGGTTTCCGCCCGGTTGAACTTGAAGTTGTCCGAGTAGGACATGCGCTTCGGGCGCTTCTCCTTCGGCTCGGAGACCCGGTAGGCGATGCCGTGCCGGGTGCAGTAGGCGATCGCCTCCTCCTTGGTGTCGAAGGACAGCCGCACCTGCTGGAGCATGTCGGACGTGGTGGTGTAGCCCATCAGCGGCTCCACGATGCGCGGCCGCTCCGGCTCGTACTCCAGCACCCAGGCCTTGGTCCTCGCCTGGCCGGACTGCATGGCCGTCCGGCTCGGCTTGTAGATGCGCGCGGTCATGTGACGCCTCGCCCCTTCCTCTGTCCGCCGGCGGCGGGCCGACCCGCCGCCCCTGCGATCCGGACTGGTCGGGGCAGCAAGATTCGAACTTGCGGCCCCCTGCTCCCAAAGCAGGTGCTCTACCAGGCTGAGCTATGCCCCGACACTCCGGAACGCGCCGATTTCGTAGCGATTTACGCGCTGGAGGGCAAGCGGGTTCCCAAGTCCGATGCGCATCGGGCACCCCGGGCGAACGGAACCGCGCGTCACGGCCAGGATGCCGGACGCGCGGTTCGTCCGAACTTCCCTGGTGCCCTGCCTCACGCCGCGCGACTCGGCGCCGCCTCGCGGTCCTTGAGGATCGCCATGATCTCAGGCGTCGCCGGGCTCTTGAAGGCGCGGGTGTGGTCGATGCCGGCGAGTTCGAGAAGCGTGGAGCCCACCTCGGTCAGCGGGATCTTCCGGTCGATCGTGCGGCTCAGGCGCGACGGCAGGCGGATCCACAGGATGCCGTCCGGGTGGTGCATGCCGCTCTTCACGCCGTCCACCGGATAGAACAGCTCCTCGAAGGTGAGCGTCTGGTTGGAGTGGGGCGTGCGGATCGTCGCGGTGTCCTCGATCGCCGTGAAGATGCCGCAGCCGCCGAAGAGGCTCGCGCCTTCCTGGCGCATCAGCATCACCTCCTCGTGCCCGTCGCTCTTCAGCGCCTGGAACTTGGCGAGCGCGTCGGCCGCCTCCGCCTCCGAGGCGAAGTCCAGGTGGAACTGCTCGGCCATCACGGGCTTGAAGTCGAACGGCGTGGTGATGCCGGCGTACCGCGCCAGCAGCTTGATGTCGCGCGGCTTGTAGATCTGCTTGCCGCCGTCGTCGTCATACTTGGTCATCGCCTGCTGGCCGAGCGCCGTGGCGAGCACGATCGTCGTGTCGTCGTCGGCGAGGTCCAGCACCTCGCGCACGATCTCGTCCATCTTCCGATAGCCGAACTGGATCGCGCCGGCATACATCTCCTGGCGCTCCGCCGTGTCCTTCAGGGCGAACTTCGACGGCTCCATGTTGCGCCAGTAGTAGTGCTGGTAGTGCGCCGTGGAGTTCAGGAAGAAGGTGGAGAAGTGCGGCTGGAACCGCTTCCACTCGGCCTTGAACACGTCCCACTGCAGCCGGTCGAGGATGGCCGCCCGCTTCCACTTCGACTTGTTGAACCGCTCCACGGCAAGCTGGCTCACCGCGTTCCAGACCGTCCTCGGCGACAGGCCGTGGGTGATCATGAACTTGGAGAACGCCATGTATTCCGCGCTGCCGATCGGCGGCTTGTCGCGGGTGTATTCCTGCACGTAGGAGCGCACGAAATTGTAGAACGGCTCGAAGTAGCCGACCGGAAGCGGATCGACGCCCTTCGACCACGGGTCCGGCAGCAGCCGCACCCGGTCGCGGTTCGCCGTCGTCACGGCCACGTTCATGCTGCCGCATACCCAGGCGCGCTTGCCCTCGTCCGCCACCACGTCCCACAGCCGCCGCGCCCGCAGCTTGGCGCCGTCGCCGAGGTCGAATACCTTGTGCTCCCCGTAGGCGAGCCCGGTGTGGACAGTCACCCACTGGATCCAGGGCTCCAGCGCCGGCGGCGGCTCCTCCGCGTCGGTGAGCGCCACGATCGATTCCCGGCGCAGCCGCTCGAAAGCCGGAAGGCTCCCGTCCGCGATGAACCGATCCATCAGTTCGGGCGTCAGTTCATTGAACTCGAGGAGGATGACTTTCTTGGACATGCGCTGGCTCCGAAAATTCACATCAGGAAATACGTCTCTCCCAAAACGGGATGGCCGCCCGCACCGCTTCAGCAGCCGCTTCATGGCAATCCACCATCGAACGGCGGCAAAGCCCATACCGGTCGCGTCCCGGCGCAGACCGGGGCGCGAAACACATAAGAGATTGTCAATTTATTCCCTTGCTGCACAAAGCCAAGGGAAAACACGGGGAAGCATCCCGAATCGATGCGGGTTGGTTTACGCGGTGCGCGCTGGGTCGGTGGGGCGGTGAACCTTTGACGCCGCCGGGCGTTCGAGCCCCGTCACGGGGTGTTCAGACCCCGTCATGGGGTGGGCCGAAAGGCTGCCTCAGTGTCACCCACTTTTCCTTGCATGGGATTCTACGTACGTGCCGCCCGATCCGCGGGAAGGACTCGTCGATCGAGGGTTGGGGACGGCTCGCGACCGCCCTCGATTTAAATTTATTGCAATTGTAGGCTCAAAGGTGCGAGCTGCCTTGCGCGGTTCGCCGAAGCATAACGAGGATGCTGCCGATGGGGGGCGTGCCGAGCCCGGTCCATGTTGTCGTCTGCGTGCCGACCTATCGCCGTCCGGAAAAACTGGCCGCCCTTCTGCAGGGCCTCGCCCGGCAGACCGCCGCCTTTCCGTTCGCGATCCTGGTCGGCAACAACGACGCGCGTGACCTTGCGACCTATCCCGTGCTCTCCGGGCCGGGCATCCCCGCCCATGACATCCTGACCGTGGACACGCCGGGCGTCTCCGCCGTGCGCAACCGCCTCGTCGCCAGGGCGTTGGAGCGGTACCCGGACACGCCCTTCCTCGCCTTCCTGGACGACGACCAGGTGCCCGAGCCCGATTGGCTGGCCGAACTGGTCGCCGCCGGGGAGCGCCACCGGGCCGACATTGCCGGCGGCCCCGTGGAGATGTCGGCCTCGGTCGAGACGGTCTGGGCCCGCGCGGCGGTGGACAAGTCCTATCTGCCGAAGGCGGAGGGCGTCGTGCCCATGCTCAACGAATGCGGCAACCTTCTTCTCGCCACGGCATTCCTGCGCCGGCTCGGCCGCGAACCGTTCGACATGGAGTTCGCCCGCACGGGCGGCGAGGACTACGAGTTCTTCCTCCACGCCATCGGCCGCGGCGCCCGCCTGGTCTGGGCGCCGCGCGCCATCGTCCGGGAGGAGATCCCGCCGTCGCGCCTCACGCTCCGGGGCCTCGCCTGGCGGTCCTTCTCAACCGCCGCCTCCCAGAGCCGGGCCGACCGGGCGCACCACGGCCTTGCCCCCGTTCTGGTCAAGATCGCCCGCGAAGCGGCGGGAACGCCGGTGGTCACGGGCCGCGCCCTCGCGCGCGACCGGGACTGGCGCTTCGCCGCCGGCCTCGCGCTGCACCGGCTGTCCTGCTCGGCGGGCCGGATCATCGGCCTGTTCGGCGCCCGCGCCGAGCGCTACGGCACCAGTGACGCGCCCGCCGCCGGGAGGCAGACCCCATGAACCGCATTCTACAGCCGCAGCCCGCTGGCGCGCCCCTGCCCTCGTCGATCGACACGGCCCGCGCGGCCGCCCCCAAGGAGCCCGTCATGGCCGGCGCCACGACCAAGTCCGTGTCCACCTTCTGGCACGGGTCGTCACTCTCCGGCCTGGACGTCGCCTGCCTGCTCTCCTTCGTCCACCACGGCTTCGACGTCACGCTCTACAGCTACGCGCCCATGCCGGGCCTGCCGGAGGCGATCCGGGTGGCGGACGCCGCCGAGATCGTGGATCCGCGTTTCCTGGAGGGCTTCGTGGTGCTCGGCCGGCCGAGCCTCTCCCACTTCAGCGATCTGTTCCGCTACCGGCTCTTCCAGCTGACCGGGTCCACCTGGATCGACACCGACCTCGTCTGCCTGAAGGACTTCGCGCTGCCGCGGGCCGGCAATCTGTTCGCCTACGAGACCGACATCAAGGTCAACGGCGCGATCATGCGGATCGACCCCGAAGAGCCCGGTCTGCCCGGTCTCATCGAGGAGACCGAGCGTTATGCCTTCGGACGGTCCTTTGCCTGGGGCGCGACCGGGCCGACGCTGCTGTCGCGCCAGTTCGGATCGGGCGTCTTCGACGGCGCCTGCCCGGCCCACGTCTACTATCCGGTGCACTGGGACGACTGGTGGAAGCCGTTCCATCCGACCATGCGGGAAGCGACCGAAGAGCTCTGCGCCCGGGCGCACACCCTGCACCTGTGGAACAACATCGTGGAGAAGTCCGGCTACTGGAAGGATCTGGCCCCGCCGGTCGGCTCCTACCTCCACGACGTCTTCAAGCGCCAGGGCACGCTCGGCGTGTTCAAGGACACCTATCCGGAGCAGGTGGTGGACTATCTCTCCCGGGGCTATGTGAACACCCAGACCGCCGACCACATGACGGTCCGCCAGCTCGTCGGCATCACCATCCCCCGCGCGCTCGCGGGCGTCCGCAAGCGCCTCACGCAGCGCTGACCCGTCCGCGCTCACCCTTTCGGACGACGCGGCTGAACGACGAAAGGCCCGGGATCGCTCCCGGGCCACCTCACGACATCCATCGCCCGGCTTGAGAACCGCCTGCGCTGGCCGGCTTGCGCCCTCGCGCCGCCGATGGTCAGCTCTGCGGGCCGAACCTGCGGCTCACGGCCGGACCGTACAACAACCCCACCGTCATGTCCGCGACGAGCGCCCGGTAGCCGAGGGTCCAGCCCAGGCGACGGCCGTAGTCGCCCTTGCGGACCATGCGGGAGAGGACGCCCAGCCGCCGGCCGAAGCTCGCCTCCCCGTAGACCGCGCGCCGTCCCTGCAGGCGGGCGAGAAGCTGGCGGTTCCGCTCCAGCGCGCGCGCCAGCGCGTCCTTCCGCCCACCGTCGCTCCGCGCCGCCGCCTTGGCCAGCACCCGGCAGAAGCGGTCCAGCATCAGTTCGATCCGGGCGAGGCTGTCCGGCGTCTCGCCGACCTCCTGGATCATTGTCTGCAGCGTGCGCGGCGGCGGCGCCCAGCCGACAGCGTTGTTGCCGTGCTGGCGATAGCCGAGCAGCCGGTCCGGGATCGACACCACGGTGCCGAGGTTGGTCGCGAGCTGGTAGAACCACTGGTCGTGGGCGGCCGGATGCTGGGGCGCCGAAAGGTCCACCGTCTCCGGCCAGAGGTCGTTGAAGTCCAGCAGAGCGCGGCGGAACACGATCGTCAGGCCGAGCGGGTTGCTCCAGGGCGTCGGCCGCGACAGGGCCGGGATCACCTGGACCGCCTCCTCGACCGGCAGGAGCGTGCCGTAGGCCTTGCCGGAGCCGTCCACCAGGTCGGCGTTGTGATGGGCGAGGAGCACGTCGTCGGCGTCGAACGCCGCCTCCATGACCGCCAGCTTCTGCGGGTACCAGATGTCGTCCTGGTCGCAGAAGGCGATCAGGTCAGATCGGCACAGCCCGGCGGCCTTCAGGAAGTTGCCGCGCCAGCCGAGCCGGTCCTCGTTCGCCACGAACCGCACCGGGAAGGGCGCCGTCTCGGCGAACGCCCGCACCACGGTGGCCGTGTCGTCGCTCGACTGGTCGTCGGTGATCACCAGTTCGTCCGGACGGCGGGTTTGGGCGGCCAGGCTGTCCAGCTGCTCGCGGAGGTGTCTGGCCCCGTTGTAGGTGGCCATCGCGACGGAGAGGGTCCTCATCGGCAGGCGCGGTCTCCTGTTGTCGGCTCCGGGCGGGCGTGGCGCCCCAGCGAGCCGTGCCCGGTGCGGTCCTGGCGTCGGCAGGTCCGGCGACCGTCGGGCGGTGATTGGCTGCGTTCGCCTGTCCTGGGCGGGACATGGTTAATACCGGACGCGCCCCGAAAGAGAAAGCGACATCCCTCTCCCGGCCTCTCCCTGAGGCCCGCCTCCGGCCCGATCCGGCGAACGGGGCGGCCGGACGTCCGTGTTCCCGGACGTCCTCGCCCGCCCGGCGGCACGGCCTGTCGCCGACGGGCGGGTCCGGATCGTCTCGCCCGGTCCTTATTCCGTCGCGACAGGGTTGTTCGACGGGGCGACCTCGTCGGTCACCGCATTCTCCGGACGGGCCGTGGCGCCGGTCGGATTGTTCTCGATCGAGCCTTCGCCCGGCACGCTCATGTTCGCCTCGTCCGGCACGGATTCGATGCTCGAGGTTTCGGCGCCGCCCCACAGGCCGATGGCCAGCACGGCCACCGCGAAGGCGCCGAGGACGAGGGTGATGATCGTCCGGTTGCGGCCGCTGCCGCGCCGGTTCGGATCGAGTTCGTTCTGCATGGAGGCTCTCCTGATCCGTCTCAGGTCGTGTGATGTGACGGCAGGAGAAGCGACGAGAAGGCTCGCGGGTTCCGGTCGGTCAGCCGCCCGCGACCGCGTCGATCAGCGGGTGACGCACCCGGTCGCCGGGCTTCAGGCCGATGGAGTCCGCCTGTCCGGCCACGAGCTCCAGCACGAAGCGCGCATCGCCCTCCGACGTCACGCTGTCGTCCGACAGCGGCGTCGTCGCCCGCGCCACGTTGAGCACGCGCCCGTCCGCCCCGATGAAGATGATGTCGAGCGACACGAACGTGTTCCGCATCCAGAAGGACGTCGGCCCCGCGCGTTCCATGTCGAACAGCATGCCCCGGTCCTCGGGCAGGCTCTTGCGGTACATGAGCCCGCGGGCGCGCTCCACGGTCGTCCGCGCCAGCTCCACCGAATAGGAGTGCCGCCCGCCGGCCGTCTCCACCACGAGCGGGCTCGTCTCCGCCTCCGCCATCACCGACGCCGGCCAGCCGAGGAGGGTGACGGCCCCGAGCGCCGGCGCCAGGGACAGGTGAAGGGCGAGAAGGAATCGGGACGAGATCTGCGCCGTCATGCATGCCATTCCGCGCGTCGGGGATCGGGAGCGACCCACCACCACGCCGTGTCCATACCACGGCTCACCTCGCGGAACGACCCTCGACCGACGATCGGCCGGCGCGGACACGCGCGACCGTCGCCTGCGCGCGAGCCGGTCAGCCGACCGCGCCCGCGCCCGCGCCCCGATCCACCCCGGCTCAGTGCGACGACGGCGCCCCGCCCGACGTCACCGGCCGGATCTCGGCGGCCATCAGGCCCTTCGGCCCGTCGCCGAAGCGGACCAGCACCGCCTGCCCGGGCCGCAGTTCCGCCATGCCGTAGCGGCGGAGCGTCTCCATGTGGACGAAGATGTCCTCCGTCCCCTCCCCGCGGGTCAGGAATCCGAAGCCGCGGATGCGGTTGAACCACTTCACCTCGGCCTGCTCCAGCCCGCTGGTCGGCACCACCTGCACGTGGGTGCGCGACGGAGGCAGCTGCGAAGGATGCACCGCCGTCGATTCGTCCATGGACAGGATGCGCAGGGCCTGCAGCCCCTTCGACCGGTTCAGCACCTCGCACACCACGCGGGCGCCCTCGTAGGCCGTCTGGAAGCCATCGCGCCGCAGGCAGGTGACGTGGAGCATCACGTCCGACAAGCCGGGCTCGTCCGGCACGATGAAGCCGAATCCCTTGGCCACATCGAACCACTTGATGGTCCCGGCCACTTCGATGATGTCGAGAGCGGCTTCCTCCTCGCCACCCACGGAAATCGAGTGGTCCATGTTCATTTTGGCCATAGACAGCCCCCGCATACGCGCCGCACCTGGGTGCCCGTGGATCGAATCAGCCCCGATTCAGATCCCATTGCATTCCCGTTAACCAAGACTAGCATCGATCGATGCCCTGACCGCAAGACCGAAGTCTCGCCGTGGCCGCCTTCGTCCCGATTTATATCAGGATGCGGCTTTCCTCAGGCTGACCGCGGAAAACCGCGACCCCCGCCGCCGCGCGCGTGATCCGATCCGGCCTCGGACCGCGCGCCGGTCTTTTCCCCGTGTCCCCGAGGCCCTAACTGACGCTGCGATCACTGGCGTTTTCGGCCGCCCATTCCCTCACGCCATTTCTTCGAGGTTCAATATGCGCTACCTGCACACCATGGTCCGCGTCCATGACCTGGACGACAGCCTCGACTTCTGGACGAAGCGCCTCGGGCTCGTCGAGGTCCGCCGCACGGAGAGCCAGCAGGGCCGCTTCACCCTTGTCTTCCTCGCCGCCCCGGAGGACCTGGAGACCGGCCGCGCGACGGCGGCCCCGCTCGTGGAGCTCACCTACAACTGGGATCCGGAGACCTATGGCGAGGGCCGCAACTTCGGCCATCTCGCCTACGAGGTGGACGACATCTACGCCACCTGCCAGGCCCTCTCCGACGCCGGCGTCACCATCAACCGCCCGCCGCGCGACGGCCGGATGGCCTTCGTCCGGTCGCCGGAGAACATCTCGATCGAACTCCTCCAGAAGGGCGCGGCCAAGGCCCCGCAGGAGCCCTGGGCGTCCATGCCGAACACCGGCAAGTGGTGACGCCGCCAGGCCGGTCCGGGGAGCGCGCGGCGGCGCTCCCCGCCCCCTCGGGCCCGTGCCCGAATCGGTTGTTTGCCGGTCGAAACTACTTTTTTGCTTGCATGCGACCTGTCCCCGGTATTGTTTTGGCGCGCTTTGCACCGTGCCGCCCTTAGGCCGGTGCAGGACGGGTCCCTTTGCGCGCGTCGCATCGCCGGCTCCCGTTCTCGTCACGGGGGACTGGCTGCATGAAGGTTCGCATTCTCGCCGCAGCGGCCGCGGCTGTTCTCATGGCGTCCTGTTCGGGCGGAGGTCTCTACGACACCACCGACTTCATGACGGCCCGTCAGAGGCAAGCCCAGACCCCCGCGTCGACAGCGGACCAGCCCTCGACTGCCGACACCGGGGACGCCGCGACGGCCACCGATCCGGCCAAGCCCGCCAACCCCTCGGCGACCGCCGCGGCCGATCCGGCAAAGCCGGCCGAGCCGGCGAAGCCGGCCGAGGCCCCGGCGGTCGCGGCCGCCGACGCCACGGCGCAGCCGCGCGGCCTCCTCGCCTTCTTCCGCAGCGAGGACCCCACGACCGCCACGCCCGAGGCCGCGGCCGTCACCCGCACCGCCGCCCAGGGTGCTACTCCCCTCGCCCAGAAGGTGGCCGCCGTCGCCAACGCGCCGATCGAGCCCAACTCCGAGGTCGAGGAGGAGATTTCCGAGGCCGACCTCACCGGCGAGGAGGAATCCGATCCGACCGAGGTCGCCCCCATCGACGAGCCGCTCGACGACGGCGAGGTGCACGACTTCGTCAACGTCTACACCTCCAGGCCCGACAAGCCCGTCGAGACGGTCGAGGGCCTTCCGGGCGTGACATGGCCCGACGGCATGGTGCTCGTCTCGCGCACGCCGGACGACGATCCGTCCAACTTCTTCGACGGCCCGCTGCACCCGTTCGCCCGCACCGTGCCGGGCGTGCCGCGCCAGACGGTTCAGGCCGCCAACGGCCTTCTGCTCGCCCATTCGGCGATCAACGTCACCTGCATCAAGCCGCAGCTCCTGTCCCTGGTCCGCCGCGCCGAGTCCCACTTCGGCAAGAAGGTCATCGTGACCTCGGGCTACCGCTCCCCGTCGCACAACCGCCGGGTCCGTGGCGCCAGGCATTCCCAGCACATGGCCTGCGCGGCGCTCGACCTCTACATGCCCGGCATCGCCCGCGACGAGCTCGCCCGCTTCTTCTTCGCCCAGTCGGATCGGGGCGGCATCGGCCTCTACTGCCATACCCGCTCCATCCATGTGGACGTGGGCAAGCGTCGCCAGTGGCGCTGGCCGTGCCGCCGCGCCCGAGGCTGAGCCCGTCGCAGCCCCGCACCTGATCCACGAGATCCGCCGCCGGCCGCCGCCCGCGGCGGATTTTCATTTGCGGCCAAGGCTTTCCCGGCCCATTCACAAGCTCCGGGAAAACCTCCGAAAGGGCTTGCCACCACCGGAGAAGCCCACTATAAACCGCCTCCGTTGGGCGGCCTTCGTCTATCGGTTAGGACACTAGCCTTTCACGCTGGAGAGACGGGTTCGATTCCCGTAGGCCGTACCACCCCCTTCTTCCCCTATGTTTCCTTCCTCTTTGCTACCCGATGGCTGACGCGCTCGGCCGTTCGTCGTTCGGCTCGACGTCCGTCCTCCGTTCGGCTCGACGTCCGTCCTGCAGCCGGACGCCGGCGTCGGCCTGCTCGCCCCGGCCGACGGTGCGCACGGTGCCTCCGATGTCGTCCTCGACCACGGATCGCCATCGCTTACGAATCTTCACCCTACGTGATGAAACGCACAGACTCGCCGGCCTCGATATGGTGATTGTGCTCGCAGGTCAGCGCATCGCATGGTAGCGCTCCGCTTCCGCTTCTGCTATTGACCGGACAAATATCCTTGGGCGCTTCTGAGCCTTGCGAGCTCGACCGTCGAGGGACTGTCCTCAACGAGACCATCGCATGTACAGGCGTCCCGCTCTCATCCTGGCCGTTCTTGGCGCACTCGCCCTCGCGTACTATCACGATGACGCCCAGGCGACCCGCGTGTTCGAGCACCCTTTGCAGAAGACGGCGCAGCCTGAGCCGACCTGCACCCGCATCGGCGGCGTGATCGCCGTCGCCGGCCAGTGCTGACGGCCTGACCGGCCGGGACCGGGCGGGCCGCGACCAATGACCGGAGCCGCCAGGCCGGCACCCTCCCCCGCCTTCCACGCATTCGAAATCGCCGCCGGATCGCCACCTCGACTTGGCGGGGCGCTTCCTTTACGGATGGGCCGAACCCGCCTTCGCCTGCCTCTCGCGGCGTCCGCGCCGGCGAGCGAGCCGGCGCACCCCGCGTTCCGACGGAGCGTTCCGCCTTGGCTTCCGCGTCGTCCCCGATCCGCCCGCTCGCCCTCAACCCGTTGCTCGTGGCGACCGACGTGCCGCCCATTCCGGCCGCCCAGGGTTGGGCCGCGGCTTATGACGGGCGGCTCGGTCCGCTGGTGAACCTCGCCCAGGCGGTGCCGGGCGACCCGCCGCCCCAGGCGCTGCTCGACCGTCTCGCGGCCGCCGCGGCGACCCCCGCGGCCGCCACCTACGGCTCCATCTTCGGCGATCTGGCCCTCCGCGAGGCGCTCGGCGCAGACGTGGAGGCGGTCTACGGCGGCCCGGTCGCCCCCGGGGAGATCGCCATCACGGCGGGCTGCAACCAGGCCTTCTTCGTCACCATGCTGGCGCTCGCGGCCGCCGGCGACGAGGTGATCCTGCCGACGCCCTGGTATTTCAATCACAAGATGACGCTCGACATGCTCGGCATCCGCTCGGTCCCCCTGCCCTGCCGGGCCGCGGACGGCTTCGTGCCGGACGTGGAGGCGGCCCGCGCCCTCGTCGGGCCGCGCACCCGGGCGATCCTGCTCGTGAGCCCCAACAACCCGACCGGCGCCACCTATCCGCCCGCCGTCATCGCCAGCTTCGCGGATCTGGCGGAAGCGGCCGGCATCGCCCTGGTGGTGGACGAGACCTACCGCGACTTCCTCGCCCCCGGGGCCGGCCGGCCGCACGCGCTGTTCGCCGAAAGGCGCCGGTCCCATTTCATCCAGCTCTATTCCTTCTCCAAGAGCTACGCGATCCCCGGCCACCGGCTCGGGTCCGTGATCGCCGCGCCGGACGCGATCGCCGAGATCGGCAAGGTGCTCGACTGCGTCCAGATCTGCCCGCCGCGCGCCGCCCAGGCGGCGGTGGCGTGGGCCGTGCCCGAGACCGCCGCCTGGCGGCAGGAGACTCGCGCCCGCATCGCGGCCCGCGCGGAGCGCTTCCGCGCCCTCGTCGCCGAGGCGCCCGGCTGGTCGATCTCGGCCATCGGGGCCTATTTCGCCTACCTCGGGCACCCGTTCGACATGCCCGGCGAGCGCGTGGCCGAACGGCTCGCCCGCGAGTCGGGCGTCCTTGCCCTCCCCGGCTCCTTCTTCGGCCCGAAGGACGACCCGGATCAGGACCGCCACCTGCGCTTCGCCTTCGCCAACGTGGACGAGGCCGCCCTCGCGGTCGTGCCCGCCCGCCTTACCAGCCTCTCGGCCTGACGGCCGCGCCCTTTCTTCGGACTGAGCATGCCCACTTCCGATCCCGCCGACGATCTCCTCACCGTGCGCGACCTCGTGCGCCACGCGGTAACCCGGTTTCGCGAAAGCGGCGTGGTCACCGGCCACGGGGTCACCGGCGCCCTCGATGATGCGGTCTTCCTGGTGCTGGAGACCCTTCGGCTGCCGATCGAGGACGTGAACCCGTGGGCGGACTGCCGCCTCACCCGCGACGAGCGGCGACGGCTCGTGGACCTGATCGAGACCCGCGTGACCACCCGCAAGCCGACGCCGTATCTGGTCGGCCGGGCCTATATCCACGGCATCCCCTTCCGGGTGGACGAGCGCGTCCTCATCCCGCGCTCCTTCATCGGCGAAATCCTCTTCTCCGACGTGATCGGCGGCGCCGGCTTCACCCTGGTGGACGAGCCGGCGGCGGTCGGCCGGGTGCTCGACCTCTGCACCGGGTCGGGCTGCCTCGCCATCCTGGCCGCACGGGTGTTCGAGAACGCCGAGGTGGACGCGGTCGATCTGTCGCCCGACGCCCTCGCGGTCGCGCGCCTCAACGTGTCCGACCACGATCTGGAGGACCGGGTCGCTCTCCACCAGGGCGACCTGTTCGCCCCGCTGGGAGACGCCCGCTACGATCTCATCATCACCAATCCGCCCTACGTGGAGGCGGCCGTCATGGACTCCCTGCCGCCGGAATACAGGCACGAGCCCGAGATGGCGCTCGCCGGGGGACCCGACGGGCTCGACATCGTCCGCCGCATCCTCGCCGCCGCGCCGGATCACCTTCTCCCCGGCGGAGGCATTCTCTGCGAGATCGGCACAGGGCGAGAAATCCTCGACGAGGAGTTCCCCGACCTTCCCTTCCTCTGGCTCGATACGGAAGAAAGCGAAGGCGAAGTGTTCTGGCTCGACGCGGACGCCTTCGGGATCCGCTGACGACTGCCCTTGGGATCCTCTGACCGATCGGGCGCTTCAACGCTTGTTCTGCGTGTGGAGCAATCGATCGAATTCAGCCATCTTTCGATTGCATACGTCTCGGGTTGGTTTTTACGAATTATACCCACATAACCAGCATGATGGTGAGGCGTGGCTGGAGGCCTGCGCCCGATGGGGTTCGGTTTGGACGCGGACGGGTCCATGCCGAGGTCACTCTCGCGGTCGCGGTTTCCTGCGCCGGGCGGGTATCGGGTCTCAGGACGCGTCTCGTTCGGTCCCGTGCGGGTCCGGGGGATTGCCCGGCACGGGAGGAGCGTGAGCTCGACCTCGCCCCCCCACCTAAGGGGATGATTGATGAATGTGAAGCCTGACACCCAGGCGGCGGTTGCGACCGGCGCCGAACCCCGGCCGCTCGACGCCGACGTGCTGAAGCGGGCCATCGTGGAGAAGCTGGCCTATGTGGTCGGCAAGGACCCGGCGCACGCGACCGTGCGCGACTGGTCGACCGCTCTCTCCATGGCTGTCCGCGACCACGTGGTCGACTCCTGGTTCGAGGCCACACGTCGCGGCTACACGACCCACAAGAAGCGGGTCTACTATCTGTCGATGGAATTCCTGATCGGCCGCCTTTTGAACGACGCGGTGGCCAATCTGCAGCTCGAAGAGGCCGTCCGGTCCGCCATGACGGATCTCGGCCTCGACTACGACACGCTCGTCAAGCAGGAGAGCGACGCGGCGCTCGGAAACGGCGGCCTCGGGCGCCTCGCCGCCTGCTTCCTGGATTCCATGTCCACGGTCGGCATTCCAGCCTTCGGCTATGGCATCCGCTACGAGCACGGCCTGTTTCGCCAGCGTTTTCATGACGGTTGGCAGGTCGAGGAGCCGGAGGACTGGCTCGTCTCCGGCCATGTCTGGGAGTTCGAGCGCCTCGAGGTCGCCTATCCGGTGAAGTTCGGCGGGCACATCTCGTTCGACAGCCGGGGAAAAACCTACTGGCACGCGGAGGAGACGGTGCTCGCCGTCGCCTACGACACGCCCATCGCCGGATGGAAGGGCCGCCACGTCAATACTTTGCGGCTCTGGGCGTCGAAACCAGTCGAAGTGCTCGACCTTCGCCGCTTCAACCACGGCGACTACGTATCCGCCGCCGAGAAGGGCATCCGCGCCGAGACGATCAGCCGCGTCCTCTATCCCGACGACACGACCCCCGAAGGTAAGGAGCTCCGCCTCAAGCAGGAATACTTCTTCACCTCCGCGTCGTTGCAGGACCTGATCCGTCGTTACACGTCCGAGTTCGACGACATCCGGAAACTGCCGGAACACGTCGCGATTCAGATGAACGACACCCATCCGGCCATCGCCGTCGCCGAACTGATGCGCCTCCTCGCCGACGAGCATGGTCTCACGTTCCCGGAAGCCTTTGAAATCACTCGCAAAGCGCTCTCCTACACGAACCACACGCTGATGCCCGAGGCGCTGGAGCGCTGGAGCACCAGCCTGTTCCGCCGGGTCCTGCCACGGCATATGCAAATCATCGAGTGGATCGACTACCACCACCTCGCCGAAGTGCAAGGTCGCGGCGTCTCGGTGTCCCTCGACGCGGTGCGAATCATCGAAAATGGCAATGAAATCAAGATGGGCAACCTCGCCTTCATCGGCTCCCGGCGGGTGAACGGCGTGTCCGCCCTCCACACCGAGCTGATGAAGCAGACGGTGTTCCGCGACTTCCACACCCTCTACCCGGACCGGATCGTCAACCAGACCAACGGCATAACGCCGCGCCGCTGGCTCTACGAGTGCAACCCCGGCCTGCGCAAGCTCCTCCTCGACACCATCGGCGACGCCTGGGTGGACGACCTGGAGCGGCTGTCGGAAGTCACGCCCTACGCGACGGACGCCTCGTTCCGGGAAAAGTTCGCCGCCGCCAAGCTCGCCAACAAGGTTCGGCTCGCCGCCGAGATCGAACGGCGCATCGGCCTGAAGGTCGATCCGACCGCCCTCTTCGACGTCCAGATCAAGCGCATCCACGAATACAAGCGCCAGCTGCTCAATCTTCTTGAGACGATCGCGCTTTATCAGGCGATCCGGCGCACGCCGGGCGCCGAGTGGACTCCGCGCGTCAAGATCTTCGGCGGCAAGGCGGCGCCCGGCTATCACATGGCCAAGCTGATCATCAAGCTCGGCAACGACATCGCCCGGACCATCAACTCCGACCCGATCGTCGGCGACCGGCTGAAGGTGGCCTTCCTGCCGAACTACAACGTCTCGCTCGCCGAGGTGATCATCCCGGCGGCGGACCTGTCCGAGCAGATCTCCACCGCCGGCATGGAAGCCTCGGGCACCGGCAACATGAAGCTGGCGCTCAACGGCGCGCTCACCATCGGGACGCTCGACGGCGCCAACGTGGAAATCGGCCAGCAGGTCGGGCCCGACAACATCTACATCTTCGGCCTGACGGCGGACAACGTGGCCGAGATGCGCACGCGCGGCTACGATTCCCGCGCCACCATCGAGGGCGATCCGGTGCTGAAGGGCGTCATCGACGCCATCGTGGCCGGCGAGTTCTCGCCGGACGACCACGGCCGCTTCCACCAGATCGCCGACCGGCTCTGGAACACCGACTGGTTCCTGGTGACGGCCGACTTCCAGGCCTACTTCCAGCGCCAGCGCGACGTGGACCACGACTTCCGCGACACCGCCCGCTGGACCGAGCGCGCGATCCTCAACACCGCGAACGTCGGCTGGTTCTCCTCCGACCGCACGATCCGCGGCTACGCCAAGGACGTGTGGAACGTCCCGACGACCTGACGGGAAGCCCAACGCCGGGTGGCAGGCCAGTTCGCCTGCCGCCCGGCTTTTCCGGGCTCCTACTCCGGATCACGACGAGGGATGCGCTCACCGTACGTCCGTCGATCCGGCGCGCCCGTCTTCCGCTAAACAGATGAGCCGAAACAGAAAAAGGGCGGTGCTGGTGCACCGCCCTTGATCGTGTCGACAGGCGCCGAGAGATCAGCGCTTGGAGAACTGGAAGCTCCGGCGGGCCTTCCGGCGGCCGTACTTCTTGCGCTCGACCACGCGGGCGTCGCGGGTGAGGAAGCCGAGCTTCTTCAGGACGCCGCGCAGGCCTGGTTCGTAGTAGGTCAGCGCCTTGGAGACGCCGTGACGCAGAGCGCCGGCCTGGCCGGAGAGGCCGCCGCCGGACACCGTGGCGATGATGTCGAACTGGCCGTCGCGGCTCGTGGCGTAGATCGGCTGCTGGACGATCATCTGGAGGACCGGACGGCCGAAGTAGGCCGTGAAGTCCTTGTCGTTCACGGTGATCTTGCCGGTGCCCGGCTTGACCCACACGCGGGCGACGGCGTCCTTGCGCTTGCCGGTCGCGTAGGCGCGGCCGAACTTGTCGAGCTTCTGGACGTGGACCGGAGCCTCGGGCTGCGCCGCGGGAGCGGTGCCGGCGAGTTCGGAAAGGGAGGACAGCTCGGCCATGCTCAGGCCCTCGCGTTCTTCTTGTTCAGGGACTTGACGTCCAGCAGCTCGGGCTGCTGGGCGGCATGCGGATGCTCAGTCCCGGCGTAGACGCGCAGGTTCTTGAGCTGCTGGCGGCCGAGCGGACCCTCCGGGATCATGCGCTCCACGGCCTTCTCGACGACACGCTCCGGAAAGCGACCCTCGAGAATGGCGCGGGCGGTCCGCTCCTTGATGCCGCCGATGTAGCCGGTGTGCCAGTAGTACTTCTTGTTCTGGTACTTCCGGCCGGTGAACACCACCTTGTCCGCGTTGATCACGATGACGTTGTCGCCATCGTCGACGTGCGGCGTGTAGGAGGCCTTGTGCTTGCCCCTGAGGCGCATCGCGATCAACGTCGCGAGGCGACCGACAACGAGGCCTTCGGCGTCGATGAGGATCCACTTCTTCTGGATCTCGGACGCCTTCGCCGAGTAGGTCGTCATGGATTGAACCATCCGTTGTTCTTGGCTTCGACCGGCCCGACGCCGGAGGCGAGGCGGGCTCGGGGAAACGGCAGCCGAACCGGCAGCCGTCGTCGGCGTGGTGTATACGCGTGGCGGTGATGGCCGTCAAGCGGACGGCTGCGAGCCTAGCAAGCAAAAACAACGACTTAGCGAAGCGGTACTATAGTACCACATGTTTTTTCGCGGATGGGACCGCTCGGCGTCACTCGCAGGGCGCGGCGGGGAGCGCTTCGAAATGCTTCAGATCGCCATCGAGGGCGAAGTCGCCGTAGTCCATGCGAAGGTCGCTGGACACGCCGTTCTCGTAGAGATCGAAGCCGATCGAGTATTCCGGCGTGAGGTCGCCCGTGGCGGCCGCATCGAAGTAGGCGACCGTGACCGGCCAGCGGCGCCGGGTCTGCAGGGTCGCCTCCGGTCCGGTCACCGGCCCGGTCTCCTCCTGGCCGATGATCGTGGAGGTGGCATAGACCTTGTCGCCGGTCTCCGACCCGTCGAAAATCTCGGTCGAGACCACGGACGTGCCGGCCTTCGCCGCCTCGATGATGCGGACCAGATGGGCGGTCGGGAAGATCACGTCCGGCGCGAAGCTGACCTTGGCCTCCGCGGGCGTGGTGAGCTGGACGGTGAGCTCCTTGTCGGTGCGCGCGGCCGAGCCCTTCACCTCCTCGGTGAGCACCTGGTTCGTGTAGGTCTGCGACAGGAACTCGAAAGCGGTGCCCGGGCCGTCCTCGAACGTGGAGGTGCGCAGGTCGGTGACGGTGGCCTGCCCCTCCCCGTCCGTCATCTCGATGACGAAGCGGAAGTTGACCGTATAGCCCTCGCACGGTGTGCCGGTGAACTCGAACACCATGCGGCCGCTGACCGACGCCATGCTCTCGCCCCCGCCGGCCGGGCTCTCGGCAAGCCGGAGGTCGTACACGGCGCGATGGGGGAGAAGGCTCACCGGCGCGGCGGAGGCGGCGGGCACGAGCCCGGCCACGGCGGCCACTGTCACGGCAGTCCACACAAGCGCCCGCATGGCAACTCCTTGTCCGATCGGCTTTCTGCCGCGACGACCTTGCGCCGGGCTCGCGTCCGTCGGCCTCACCGTTGCGAACACGTTCTCGGCGGCCCATAAAGCGCGGGAACGGGACCATTTCAAGGAGGAACGGCAAATGGCTGGAGTCGTCGAATCTCTCATGGCCGAACTCGGTCTGGCACTGCCG
Organism: Chthonobacter rhizosphaerae; assembly: GCF_013839525.1. GTDB lineage: Bacteria > Pseudomonadota > Alphaproteobacteria > Rhizobiales > Pleomorphomonadaceae > Chthonobacter > Chthonobacter rhizosphaerae. The sequence continues at coordinate 245,850 of NZ_JACDIS010000002.1, read as the reverse complement.
ACCGCCCCGGCGCCGGCGGCGAACTATGTACCGGTGGTGCAGACCGGCAATCTGCTCTTCGTGTCCGGCCAGATCTCGCGGGCGCCGGACGGCAGCCAGATCGCCGGAAAGCTGGGCGAAGGCCTGTCGATCGAGGAAGGCCAGGAAGCGGCGCGGATCTGCGCTCTCAACATCCTCGCCCAGGTGAAGGCGACCGTGGGCGACCTCGACCGGATCGTCCGGGTTGTCCGCATCAACGGTTTCGTGAATGCCGCGCCGGACTTCGTCGACCATCCGAAGGTGATCAACGGCGCGTCGGACCTGCTCGGCCAGGTGCTGGGCGAGAAGGGCAAGCATTCGCGCTGCGCCCTCGGCGTCGCCGGCCTGCCGTTCGGCGTGGCCGTGGAGATCGACGCGGTGGTGGAGGTCGCCTGACCGTCACGAAGCGCAGCTATTCGAAGCGGGGCCCTGGCGGCCCCGTTTTCACGTCATCATCCAGAGGACATCCCATGCCGACCCTCGATTGGCTGACCGCCCGCCCCGTCGCCCACCGGGGATTCCACGACGCGAGCGCGGGCCGGCTGGAGAACACGCTCTCGGCGATCGGAGCGGCGGTGGACGCCGGGTTCGCGATCGAGATCGACGTGCATCTGTCCGCCGACGGGCGGGTGTTCGTCTTCCACGACGACACCCTGGACCGGCTGACGACCGGCACCGGGCCGGTGGGCGGGATGACGCTGGACGCCCTGCAGGCGGTGCCCTTCCGCGCCACGCCGGACCGGATTCCGTCACTGGAGGACGTGCTCGACCGCGTCGCGGGGCGGGTGCCGCTGATCGTGGAGGTGAAGAGCCACTTCGACGGCCGGCACGGGCCGCTGACGGATGCGGTGGCGCGGGCGCTGTCGGCCCACGAGGGGCCGGTCGCCGCGATGTCGTTCGACCCGCGCATCGTCGCGGGACTGCGGGCGACCGCGCCGGACCTGCCGCGCGGCATCGTGGCGGACGACGCGGAGGACAAGGAGTATGGCGCTCTTCGGCCGGAGGAGCGAACGGCGCTCGCCACGCTGGCGCACCGGGACGAGACAGATCCGCACTTCGTCGCCTACTGGGTGAAGCTGCTGCCGAACTCGGTGTCGCGCCGCGTGCGGGAGGACTGGCGGCTGCCGCTCCTCACGTGGACGGTTCGCACGTCGACGGACCGGGCCGCCGCCGCGGCGCATGCGGACCAGATGATCTTCGAGGGATTCGACCCGCGCTGAGAGCGTGTCGGAACTGTGACGGCCAGGGGCCGGTTGACGGGCGGACAGCAAGGAGGAATTCCATGTCCCGACCCGACGACACCGGCCCCGTGCCGAAGCCGAGCACCAACCACGACGACATCGAGGCGACGCGCGACAGGCTGAAGAGCGACGAGTCGCTGCGCGACGCGGCGCGCAAGCACGAGGCCGAGATCGACCAGGCCCTCGGCGGCCAGGACGTGTTCGGCAAGGACAGCCCGGAAGGCGGCGATCCGGCCGACGACGGCGCGGACCGGGCGTTCGTGCCCCGGCCGCTGGTCTGAGGCCCGGCGGTCCGGCGACGCTGGTCGGTGGGCCGATCACGGGTCAGCCTCGCAAGCGGTTCGCGACGCGGCGGCCAGGACACCCGTGGACGAGCGATCTTCCGCGACGCGGCATCTGGAAATCGCCGCGCCGTCGGCTACCTTTGGGGCGATGCCCGGCGACCTCACTCTGCGCACCCTCCATTCCTTGGCCGACGTGGACCGCGACCGCTGGGACGCGGTCGCCAATCCTGGATGGGTGGTGGGACCGACCGGCGCGCTGACAGCCCAAGCGCCGGCGGCGGCCTACAATCCGTTTGTCTCCCACGACTTCCTGATGACGCTGGAGGAGGCCGGTTGCGCCGTCGGACGCACCGGCTGGGGCGGGTGCCACCTGCTTGCGGAGGATGCGGCGGGCGACCTGGTCGGGGCCATCCCGGCCTACGCCAAGTCGCACTCCATGGGCGAGTACGTGTTCGACCACGGCTGGGCCGACGCCTACGAGCGGGCCGGCGGACGCTACTATCCGAAGCTGCAGGTGAGCGTGCCCTTCACGCCGGTGACCGGCCCGCGGCTTCTGCTCCGGCCGGATCTGAAGGCGAGCGTGCGACCGCTGCTCGCCCGATCGTTGAAGCAGGTGGCCCGGCAGCTGGGCGTCTCCTCGGTGCACGTGACCTTCGCCGAGGAGGAGGAGGCGGCGGACCTGGAGGCGGCTGGCTTTCTGACCCGTATCGACCAGCAGTTCCACTTCGCCAACCCTGGATACGGCAGCTACGACGACTTCCTCGCCGAGCTCGCGTCGCGCAAGCGCAAGGCCCTGAAGAAGGAACGTCGCGAAGCGCTGGAGAACGGCATCACGGTGGAGCAGCTGACCGGCCGCGACATCACCGAAGCCCACTGGGACGCCTTTTATGCCTTCTACATGGACACGGGCGCCCGCAAATGGGGGCGGCCCTACCTGAACCGCACGTTCTTCTCGCTGATCGGGGAGCGCATGGCCGACCGCACGCTGCTGGTCATGGCCAAGCGGAACGGCCGCCATATCGCCGGCGCCTTGAACTTCATCGGCTCGGACGCCCTCTATGGACGCAACTGGGGCTGCATCGAGGACCACCCCTATCTCCACTTCGAGGTCTGCTACCATCAGGCGATCGACTTCGCGATCGCCGAAGGGCTGAAGCGCGTGGAAGCGGGCGCCCAGGGCGCGCACAAGCTGGCGCGCGGATACCTCCCGGTGACGACCCGCTCGGCCCACCACATCGGAGACCCGAGCTTTCGCAGGGCCGTCGCCGACTTCCTGCGGCGGGAGCGGGCGGCGGTGAGCGACGAGGCGGAGCGGCTGACCGAGCAAGGGCCGTTCCGCAAGGTGGAGGTCGAGGAGCAGGAGTGAACGGACCGCGCCTCCTTGACCCTCCGCGTCCGGGCGGCGACAACTCCTCCACCTGATGCGAGCGAGGAGACCGCCATGGCCGAGGCCTATGATCCCAACAACATCTTCGCCAAGATCCTTCGCGGCGAGATCCCGTGCCACAAGGTGTTCGAGGACGCGGACACGCTCTCCTTCATGGACATCATGCCCCAGGGCGACGGCCATACGCTGGTGCTGCCGAAGGCGCCGTCGCGCAATCTGCTCGACGCCCAGCCGGAGGTGCTGGCGTCCGTGATCGGGACGGTGCAGCGGATCGCCAAGGGCGTGAAGGCCGCCTTCGACGCGGACGGCGTGTTCGTCCAGCAGTTCAACGAGGCTCCCGCCGGGCAGACGGTGTTCCACCTGCATTTCCACGTCATTCCGCGATTCGCGGGCGTGCCGCTGAAGGGGCACACCGGCCAGATGGCGGATCATGCCGTGCTCGCCGACCACGCGGCGAAGATCCGGGCGGCGCTCGGCATCGGGTGAGCCGATCGACCGTGGGGCGGGTGGGACCTCGTCGCCCCCTGCCCTCAGCGGTCCCGCCAGCCCCAGATCCAGTCCATGCGGGCGAGCATGCGGCTCGGCCCCATGAGGCGCATGGCCGCGTTCCGTGCCCCGGCGGCCAGGCCGTCCAGGTGATAGACGCGGGCGTTGGTGGCCGCCGCGCCGGCGACCTTGGCCGTGCGACCCCGGCGTTCGGACGCATAGGCGGCAAGGCGGTCGGGGACGGGGCGGGACGGGTCCGCGAGGTGCCGGGCGATCACGGCCGCGTCCTCCACCGCCATGGCGCCGCCCTGGGCCACGAAGGGCAGCATGGCGTGGGCCGCGTCGCCGATCAGGGCCACGCGACCGCGCGCGAACGGCGCCCCGGCCACGGCGAAGAGCGCCCATTTCCGCCACGACTGCGGTTTCGCCAGGAGATCGCGGATCACGCCGGGCCAGTCCGCGAAGGCGGCCTTCAGATCCGACGGATCGCCGACCGTGTCCCAGCGCTGTTCCACCCAGTCGCCATCCACGGCGGCGATGATGTTGAGGAGGCGGCCGCCCCGGATCGGATAGGTCACGAGGTGCGCTCGCCGGCCGAGCCACAGGCTGGTCGCACCGGTGAGGTCCTCGATGCGCAACCCTTCGACCGCCTCTACGGGCAGAACGGCGCGCCAGGCGGTCCGGCCGGAATAGCGCGCGGGCTCGCCGCCGAGGACGGCGACGCGTGTCTTGGACCACACGCCGTCTGCCCCGACGAGGGCGGCTCCGCGGACCATGCCGCGGCGTTCGCCGAAGAAGACGTCCACCTCCACCCGGTCGCCCGCGTCGACGGCGCCCTCGATGTAGGCGCCGAGGCGCAGGTCGATCCGTGGTTCGGCGCGGACGGCGTCGAGGAGCGCGGCCTGCAGGTCGCCCCGGTGGATGACCCAGTAGGGCGCGCCGTGGCGGGCGGCGACTTCGGCGAGCGGCAGGCGGACGAGGTCGGCGCCGGTCCGGGCGTCGCGGATCCGGATCGCGGCGGGCTCGACGGCGGTGGCCGCGAGGGCGTCGCGCAGGCCGAGCTCGACGAGGATGCGGCTGGCGTTCGGCGACAGCTGGATGCCGGCGCCGATCTCCTCCAGGTGCACGGCCCGTTCCAGGACGATCGAGGGCCGCCCGGCGCGGGCGAGCGCCAGGGCGGCCGTCAGGCCGGCGATGCCGGCCCCGGCGATCACGACCGGCGGCGGATCGGACGAGGCGCTCATGGACCGCGTGGGGCCCGGGATCCTCAGGCCGCCTTGGGCGTGTAGGCGGCCTCGGCCGGGATCGACTCGGTCGGCTTCAGGCTCGGATCGTAGACGTAGTGGGTGGAGCAGTAGGGGCAGATCTTCTCGTTCTCGTCGCCCATGTCCAGGAAGGAATGCGGGTGATCGAACGGCGGCCGCGCACCGATGCACATGAACTCGTGCGCGCCCACGCGGATCGTCTCCACGCCGGCATCATTGGTGAAGTGCGGAACGACGGCGTCGGCCATGACGGCTCCCTTGAACGGCTGAAACAGGCGATTTCGGCGGGACCATACGCTCTCGCGGGTGCGAAGCAAAGAGGCCGGCGCATGGGACGAGGGGATCGCCGCCGGGGGACGCGGAATCACGACGACCCCTGCCGGCCGGCTTGACCATCCGCCCTCCCCCGACGGACGATCGGCGCGCTCGGCCAGGACCCGATGCCGGCCAGGTCGACGGCTGCGGAGGTGCGCACCGGGCGGTCGGCGGTCGGACCCGCATGGTCCACGAGACGGGTTTTCTTGCCCGGACGCAGGCCTTATGGTCGCGGGCGTTGCGCGTACCCAAGTCCCGAGGAGCCCATGCCGCATTTCTTCTCCGACGGCCACGAGCTCGCCTACCAGGATGAGGGGTCCGGCGATCCCATCTTGCTCATCCATGGATTCGCCTCCAATCGGACCATCAACTGGGTCTACCCCGGCTGGGTGGAGACCCTGGTGAAGGCCGGCCGGCGGGTGATCGCCTTCGACAACCGAGGCCACGGCGAGAGCGCCAAGTTCTATGATCCGGAGGAATACAGGCTCTCCTCGATGGCGGAGGACGCCCGCGCCCTCCTCGACCACCTGTCCGTCGAACGGGCGGACGTGATGGGCTATTCTATGGGCGCGCGCATTTCGACCGTGCTCGCCATCCGGCATCCGGACCGGGTGCGCTCGCTGGTGCTCGGCGGCGTGGGGCAGAACCTCGTCACGGGCGGTGGTTCGCCGGAGACGATCGCGGCGGCGCTGGAGGCCCCCACCCTCGCCGAAGTGTCCGACCCCACGGGGCGCGCGTTCCGGCAGTTCGCCGAGCAGACGAAGAGCGACCGCAAGGCGCTGGCCGCGTGCATGCGCGGGTTCCGGCAGACCATCGCCGCCGAGGACCTGGGACGGGTTTTCCAGCCCGTCCTGATCGCCGTCGGCACGCGCGACAAGATCGCGACCGCCCCCCACGAGCTCGCCAAACTATTCCCGAACGCGAGCGTGGTGGACATTCCCAACCGGGACCACATGGTGGCGGTGGGCGACCTGGTGTTCAAGAAGGCCGTGGTGGAGTTCCTGACCCGCCGCATGTGAGACCTGGAGCAGGACTTCGCCTCCGCGAGCCGGGACGAAATGGAGTCGTGCGCCGGTCGCCCATCCTACTCGCTGGCGTCGCTCTCCTTCAGCCGGACCACGGTGACGCTGCAGAGGGCTTCGGCGACCACGTGGGAGGAGACGCTGCCCAGATGGCGGCGGAGGGCGGAGGCGGCGCGGGCGCCCATGACGATGTGGTCGACGCGGTTGTGGCTGGCATAGTCCAGTATGGCGTCGCCCGGGTTCACGGCCTCCAGCACGTGGAAGCTCACCCGCTCCTCCGGCACGTCCAGGGTGCGGGCCCAATCCTTCAAGGCGATCAGGCGGGCCAGGTAGGCGGAGCGGCCGGCCTCGTCGGGCGTGTCGTCGTCGCCGACGAGCTTCGTCTTCAGGACGGTGACGCAAGCCAGGCGAGCCCCCTCCTCCGCGTCGAGGACGCGGCGCACGTGAAGGCGCACCTCGTTGGCGAGCGGGTCGGCGCCGCGGGCGAGATCCACCGCCGCCATCACGACGGGCGCGGTGGAGATCCGCCGCGCGATCGGCACCTTGCGCTGGGGCGGCATCTGTTCGGCGCGGCGGCCGCCGAGCCAGCCGCGGATCCGGCCGGTGAAACCCTCCTGCCCGGCGCGATCGGCCCGTTCGGTGAGGGGCACCTGGTCCGGGTGGCGGAGGTCGAACAGGAGCTGGCCGGCGCTGGCGTAGCGGCGGCCCGCCTCCACCTCCAGGCACTTCAGGATGATCTCCTGCATCCAGCGCGGCACCTTCCGGTCCAGCGACCGGGGCGGCCGCGGCGGCGCGAACAGGCGGCGCTTCTGACCGGCGAGAGAGACCGGCTCGCCGAACGGCGGCTCGCCGGTTGCCATCTCGTAGAGGACGCAGCCGAGGGCGAAGATGTCGCTCGCCGGCTGGGTGCGGTCGCCGACGAGCTGTTCCGGCGAGATGGTGGCCGGGGAGCCCATGGGGAGGTCGCTCTCCTCGGCGAAAAGGTCCGGCAGCTCGTCGTGGCGGGCGAGGCCGAAATCGATGAGGACGGCGCCGCGCTCCAACAGGATGACGTTGCCGGTCTTCAGATCCAGGTGGACGACGTGCTGGCGGTGGATGTCCTCCACGGCGGCGGCGATGCGCGCGCCGACCCGCGCCACCTCCTCCACCGCCATGGGGCCCAGCCTCAGTCGCTCGTCCAGCGGCGTGCCGGAGACGCGCTCCATGACGATGTAGGGCAGGACCGCGAGGTCGCCGGCCGCCACGAAGGCGGGCACGTGCCGGCCGGACAGGCGGCGCAGGATCATCGCCTCGGTCTCGTAGCCGATGATGGTGGAGACGTCCGCCCCCGCCCCGAGGAAGGGCAGCTTCATGACGAGCGGACCCGAATGATCCGGGTGCTCGACGCTCCAGATCGCACCCATGCCGCCGACCGCGATGCGCTCCTTCAGGACGAAGCCGTCGACGGCGGCGCCGGGCGCGAGATCCCGCGGCAGCATGTGAAGTCTCCTGGAATGGACGTGCCTAGTGGAAGGAAATGCGGGCGAAGGCGCTTCAGTCGCCGGTGAGGAGGCGCATCCAAAGTCGGTCCGGCAAGCCGGCCGCCTGAACCTTGGCGACCGTCGCCTCCACGTCGTAGGGCACCCGCCGCCAGGTGAGCTCGCCGGCGCCGTCGTCCCAGAGCCCCCAGCAGGCGCGGCTGTCGCGATCGCGCGGCTGGCCGACGGCGCCGATCACCGCGTGGTAGCGGCGGATCCCGGAGAGCGGCACCGGCTTGTCGGCCACCGGCCGGAAGGTGAGCATCTTGCCCGTCGCGAGGGTGCCGATCAGCGTGTGGAAGAGCGCCGGCACGTGGGTGTGGCCGGAGAAGATGAGGCGGGCGTCGGTGGCGGCGAAGCTCTGGGCGGCGTCGTGGGCCTCCAGCACGTAGGGCCAGCTTTCCGGATTGTGGGCGCTCGCATGGACGAAGAGCGCGTCGCCCTCCCGGTGGCCGAGCGGCAGGTCGGCCAGGAAGGTCTTCTCCGCCGGGCCGAGGCGCGCGGCGGTCCACTTCATGGCGCGGGCCGCGTTCTCGGACATGGAATGCCAGCCCGCGTCCACGGCGTGGTCGTGGTTGCCCTTGATGATGATGGCGCCCCGGTCGGCCAGGCCCGCGACGATGTCCACCGCGGCAACCGGATCCGGACCGTAGCCGACGATGTCGCCGAGGCAGACGATGCGATCGACGCCCTCGGTGTCGATGTCGTCGAGAACGGCCTCCAGCGCCTCCCTGTTGGCGTGGATGTCGGTGATGAACGCGGTACGCACCGGGTGCCCTCCCCCTCGGACCTGCAATTGCCTTTCCATGAATATGGGGGCACGGCCGTGAAGCTGGATAGTCCGACGAACTGCGCACCGGAACCGCGCGGCGGGATCCGCCTCGCGCCGTGCGCATGCCGACTGGCGATTGTGCTGCACCGGGACATTTGACGGATGTACGCAACCCAGAGATGATCATCCGATCACGAGCTGATCTGGGGGGATCGGATGCGGATGACGAAGTTCAGGATTGCGCCGCGCTCACGCTTCTTGTCGGGGCTTCTCGTCCTCGCCCTCGCGGCCGTCGGTGTCGGGCTGGCGGCGGATCGGGGGGCGGCGGCGGACGCCCCGGTGCTCGTCATCGACGAGGTGGTGCCGCCCGTGGCGTTCCCGGACGCGGAGGGCCGTTACGACGTCACGCTGCGCAGCAAGCAGCTGCGCGACCGGACGGGCCGGGTGATGGTGGCGATCGAGGCGGCCGCCGCGCTGCCGGCGTGCGGCATGGAGGGGGTGGTCGAATCGAGATGCGTGAGCGTGACGCTCGATCCGGTGTTCGGAGAGGTCACGGTGCGGGGCATTCCGGCCGACTATGGCGGCGCGCGGCGGATCAAGCTCTGGGTGGAGGGCTTCACGGAAAGCCCGCCGAAGGAGTTCGTCCTGTCCAAGGTGGGGCCGTCGACGCCCCGGGTGATCACGATGGGGCTGGTCGCCGGGGCGGTGCTGCTGCTCGTCGCCCTGCCCGCCGGATTGCGCCGGGCGCGGAAGGGCCGGAAGCCGACCGGGCTGGCGCCGATCGGCTGGATGAGCCTGCTCACGGACGAGGTGACGGGTTCCTACAGCCTTTCCAAGGTGCAGCTGCTGGCCTGGTCGGCGGCGGCGACGGTGAGCTACCTCTACCTCGTCCTTTGCAAGACGCTGGTGCAAGGGTCTGTGATTTTCCCGGACGTGCCGGAGAACCTGCGGGTCCTGTTCGGCCTCGCCACAGGAACGAGCCTCGCGACCGCCGGCCTCGTCAGCCTGCGCGGGTCGCAAGGCGCGGAGGGCGACGGACCGCGACCGTCCGACCTGATCATGCACGGCGGCGTGGTCGCCATGGAGCGGGTGCAGTTCGTGGCCTTCACGCTGATCGGCGTGATCGGGTTCGTGCTGCTCACATTCTCGTACGAGCCGGCCATGATCAGGGGCTTGCCGGACGTTCCGGATTCGCTGTGGCAGCTGACGGGGCTCAGCGCGCTCGGCTACCTCGGCGGCAAGGCGATCCGGCCGGGCGGCCCGGTGGCGACGACCATCACGACGGAGCTCGATCCCGCGGCCCCGATCGTCACCGTCGCGGGCGCCGGCATCCACGCGGAGGCGATCTACGATCTGCGGCCGTCCGGGGAGCCGAACCTGCCGGGCGCGGTCCGGCTGCGCATCGATCCGCGCGTGCCGCCGGCCTCGGGCCGGTCGGCGATCCGGGCCGAGCCGGTGGGCGACGGGTCGACGGCGCAGGTGTCGAAGGTGGTGCTGGACTTCCGCGAGGCGGGCGACGTCGCGGGGCTGATCGCCAAGGCGGGCGCGCGACCGCTGGTGCTCCGCATCACCAACCCCGACGGCCAGTTCGCGGAGCGGACGATCACCGTGAAGGCGACCGCCGACACAGGGCAGCAGGCTGCGGCGGGCGGGGCGGTCCCTGAAGGTTGAGCGCCGGGACGTCCGAGGTGGCCCGGGAACGACGAAGGGCGCCGCGACCGGCGCGGCGCCCTCCTTCCGAACTGCGAGCGGGATCGGATCAGCCGTAGATCGGGAAGCGGTCGGTCAGCGCGCGGACCTGCTTCTTGACCTCGGCTTCCACCGCGCCGTTGCCCTCTTCGCCGTTGGCCTTCAGGCCGTCGAGGATGGCGAGGATCATGGCGCCGACCTCCTGGAACTCCGCGACGCCGAAGCCGCGCGAGGTGGCGGCCGGGGTGCCGAGGCGGATGCCGGACGTGATGGTCGGCTTCTCCGGGTCGAACGGCACGCCGTTCTTGTTGCAGGTGATGTCGGCGCGGCCGAGCGCGGCCTCGACCGCCTTGCCGGTCAGGCCCTTCGGGCGAAGGTCGACCAGCATGAGGTGATTGTCGGTGCCGCCGGACACGATGTCCACGCCGCCGCGACGGAGCGTTTCGGCCAGCGCGCGGGCGTTCTCCACCACGTTCTTAATGTAGAGCTTGAACTCCGGCTTCAGCGCCTCGCCGAAGGCCACCGCCTTGCCGGCGATCACGTGCATGAGCGGGCCGCCCTGCAGGCCCGGGAACACGGCCGAGTTGATCTTCTTGGCGATGTCTTCGTCATTCGTCACGACGAGACCGCCGCGCGGACCGCGGAGCGTCTTGTGGGTGGTCGAGGTGGCCACGTGGGCGTGCGGGAACGGCGACGGGTGCTGGCCCGCGGCGACGAGGCCGGCGAAGTGGGCCATGTCGACCATCAGGTAGGCGCCGACTTCATCGGCGATGGCGCGGAACTCGGCGAAGTCCCACACGCGGCTGTAGGCCGAGCCGCCGGCGATGATGATCTTCGGCTTGTGCTCGTGGGCGAGCGCGCGGACCTGGTCCATGTCGATCCGGTGGTCCTGCGGGCGCACGCCGTAGGCGACGGCCTGGAACCACTTGCCGGAGAGATTCGGCTTAGCGCCGTGGGTCAGGTGGCCGCCGGAGGCGAGGTCGAGGCCGAGGATGGTGTCGCCCGGCTTGATGAGCGCCAGGAAGACCGCCTGGTTGGCCTGGCTGCCGGAGTTCGGCTGCACGTTTGCGAACTTGCAGTCGAACAGCTTGCAGGCGCGCTCGATGGCGAGGTTCTCGGCGATGTCCACGAACTGGCAGCCGCCGTAGTAGCGCTTGCCCGGGTAGCCTTCGGCGTACTTGTTGGTGAGGACGGAGCCCTGCGCCTCGAGCACCGCGCGCGACACGATGTTCTCGGAGGCGATCAGCTCGATCTCGTGCTGCTGGCGACCGAGCTCCTTGGACACCGACGCGAAGATCTCCGGATCGCTCTCGGCGAGCGAACGGGAGAAGAAACCGGAGGTGAAGGCGGTCGGTTCAGCGCTGGTCGTGCTCGACATTTGTTGTTTCCGTTCGTCAGGGGGCCCGGCCGGCTGCGCCAGTGAGGTGGTCTTCTCGCGCGCAGCAACTCGTCTTGGTCTTCGGCAGATATCACGCGCGCCGGACGGGCCTCAACGGGTCGAGGCGACGCACCGGCCGGCGCGAAACGTCACGCCAGACGACTACCACCACCGCCGGGCGGTGTCGTTTCAGGTTTTCTTGCGCGGCTCGTAGCAGAACTTGTGCCCTCGCCGAGACGGGCGAGGAGCTTGCGCTCGGCGAGCCGCTGGAGGTCGAGCCTCGGCGCGGACGCCGGGCCGACGATCGAGACCTCCACGCCGGTCGCCTCGTCGATCGCGGCAACCTTCGCGTAGGCGCCCACGACGGAGATCTCGAAGAGGATGCGGCGCGGGGCTGGAGACATGACGGATCACGGTCCTGCGGCTGTCGAGGTCTGCCGGACAGACATACAGCCAAATGGCCGTAAGAGCGACGGACGTGCAGGCCCCGCGACACCGCGCGGGGCTCCGATCCGACGGGCTGCGGCCGGCCCGAAAAGGAAGCCCGCCGCGGCGGCGCCGGGCGGGCTTGGTCGGGTCGACGCGGACCGCGAGCGCTTACTGGTAGGCCACGTCCAGGCCGTCGCGCTGATAGATGTCGTCGCGGAACTGGACGATGCCGTCCGAGTTCGCCCATGCCGTCACGTACTGGAAATAGAGCGGCACCGGGTCGGTCACCGGCGCGTCGATGCGCTCGCCGGAGGTCATCGCCTGGGCGATGCGATCCTGCGGCCAGTCGGGCGTGTTCTTCAGGATCCAGTAGACGTACTCGCGCACGTTCTGGACGCGCACGCAGCCGGAGGAATGGAAGCGCGCGTTCTCGCCGAACAGGCCCTTGGAGGGCGTGTCGTGCATGTAGACGCCGTCGGGCGACGGGAACTCGATCTTCACCGAGCCCATGGAGTTGATGTCGCCCGGATCCTGACGGAACAGATAGTCGGCCGCCTCCTGGCTGTTCCAATTGATCGTGCGCCAATCGAGCGGGTTGCCGCGCTGGTCGTAGATCCGGATCTTCTGGCGGTCCAGATAGCCGGAATCCTGCTGCATCTTCGGGATCAGATCCTTGATGATGATGCTGCGCGGCACGGTCCAGAACGGGTTGAACTTGATCAGGTTGATCTTGGACGTGAGGAGCGGCGTCTGCCGGTCGATCTTGCCCACCACGGCCTGATGGCGCGAGTGGACGATGTCGGCCTCGACCGTCTCGATCTCGGCGCCCGGGATGTTGACCATCACGTAGCGGTCGCCGAGGAAGCCCGACATGGAGCGGACGCGGACGAGGTTCGTCTCCAGCTGACGGAGGCGGAAATCGACCGGGATGTTGAGCTGCTTCAGCGTCTCCTTGGCGACCACGCCGTCGGCCAGGAGGCCATGGCGCAGCTGGAAGCGGCGCACGGCCGAGTCGACGAAGCTGTCGAACGAGTCGGACATGCCGCCGACGTCCGGCAGGTCGCCGCTGATGGCGAGCCGCTGGCGGAGCGCCGCCACGGCCGGATCGCGGACGCCGATCTTCAGCGATCGGGTGGCCGGCACCTGGGGCCAGCCGCCCTGCATGGCGACCTCGGAATAGCGCGCGAGCGCCTGCTCGGTGTGATAGGCGGTCTCGGCCGACAGCGTCGGGCGGGCCGAGTGCACCTGCGCCTGCGACGGCGCGGAAGAGTCGAAGCCTTCGGTCCACTCCAGCTGGTTGACCAGTGTCGGCTTCAAGGTCTGCGCCTGGGCCGCGAAGGCGCCGAGCGATACGCCCGCGAACACGCCGGCCCTCAGAACGTCGCGCCGGCTCGCCACGATGTCCGCGCCTGATCCGGCCTGCCCCTGTCGACGTATTGCCACTGTGGTGTTGCTCCCGCGAATTGCACCCCGCGCCGACGGTTAAACCGGGTCGGCAGCACCGAGGTTCAGACGATTGGTCCGGCTGGGCCGGCATACCCTGAGATAGGGCGACTGCAGCGGTCGGCCATCCGCCATCCGGATCGGTCAGCCGCCATGTCGGGTGAGACGGTCTCGCCTTAGCCGGTGTCCCATTCTGGCGGGAGTGGACACGAAAATGGCTAACGAAATGATACCGGTCACAACCCTCGCCTGGCAGCCGTCCTCCGTCCTGGCGGCGACCTTCATCGCCACGATCGCGCTCTTTTCGGTCGTATGGGCACTTCATGTCAAAAAAGAGGACGCCGGCATCGTCGACTTCTTCTGGGGGGTGGGTTTCGCGCTCGTCGCCTGGTTGAGCGTCGCCCTGACGGGCGCCACGACCCCGGTCGGGCTTCTCTTCGCCCTGCTGGTCACGCTGTGGGCGGCGCGGCTGACCGCCCACATGGTCTGGCGGCACCGGCACATGGGCGGGGAGGACGCGCGGTACAGAGCCATGCGGACGAAGGGCGGTCCACACTGGTGGTGGCGGTCGCTGTTCACGCTCTACTGGCTGCAGGCGGCGATCCAGTGGGTGCTGGCGCTGCCGGTGCACGCCGCCCTTCTCTACGGCACCGCCGATCCCATGATGCCGCTGGTGACCCTCGGCGTCGTCCTGTTCCTCGCGGGCTTCGGAATCGAGGCGGTGGCGGACCGGCAGCTCTGGTCGTTCAAGGCGAACCCGGCGAACGCGGGCCGCCTGATGACCGCGGGCCTGTTCTCCTGGTCGCGGCATCCGAACTATTTCGGCGAGACGGTGCTCTGGTGGGGGCTCGGGCTCGTGGCCTTCGCCGAATCCGGCGCCTGGTGGGCGCTGGTCGGGCCGGCGCTGATCACGGTGCTGCTCACCCGCGTGTCGGGCGTGTCGTTGCTCGACGCGCACCTGCGGGCCACGAAGCCGGGCTATGCGGAATGGGCCGCGCGCACCCCCGCCTTCGTGCCGCGTCCGCCGCGCACAGGCGACCTCGCCGCCCGCAAGGCCTGACCCGCCCTGCCCTTCGAGGAGTGCGCCGGGCGGCCGACGAAAGAACCCCGCGCGACGGATCGCGCGGGGCTTCCAGGAAGCCGGGCTGGGAGGTCGTGCCCGGCGGGGATCGTGGGGTGTCGCGGCTTAGAGCCGATAGAGGATCTGGTCGGTCCAGAACCGCTCCAGCCGCTGCAGCGACTTGTTCAGGAGCTTGAAGTCGTCGCGATTGATGCCGCCGACCGTCTCGATCGAGTTGATGTGACGACCGTAGAGCTTGGAGACGATGTCGGCCACTTCCTGCCCCTTCTCGGTCAGGCGGACCCGAACCGAGCGGCGGTCCATGCGGGACCGCTGGTGGTGGATGTAGCCCATCTCCACGAGCTTCTTCAGATTGTAGGAGACGTTGGACCCGAGGTAGTAGCCACGGGTCCGGAGCTCGCCGGCGGTCAGTTCGCTGTCGCCGATGTTGAACAGGAGCAGCGCCTGCACGGCGTTGACGTCCGTCCGCCCGGCGCGGTCGAACTCGTCCTTGATCACGTCGAGCAACCGGCGATGCAAACGCTCCACAAGCCGAAGCGCCTCAAGGTACAGCGGCTGAAGGTCCTGCTCCTCCTCGGTCGGCGGGTAGACATCGTAAGCGCGCTTGGCGTTGGCCATATTCATCATGCCTCGCTGTCGTGTTTGCTTCCTGCCGTGGATCTGGGCCCACATTGAAAACAAAACTACCGCACAGCTTTGAAAATCGGCTTAAATCGCAGGATGAAAATTCCATTAAAAGCCACACAATCCCCGGGACGGGGGGTCTATGGCTTCGGAAAGGAAAACAAGACGTCAACGGATTAGGTAAAGCAGCGCGCAACCGCACGAAATCCGTATTCGAGTGCTATCGCGTCGGGTCTAAACATCTGGTTTCAGGCGTTCGTAAAGTGCAGTAAGTCCTGCATAGACGATCACGGTCGCCACGTGAAAGGCTATGAGCGTGATGTCGAGGCCGAAGATGTCCTTGAAGACGGTGTGCAGCACGACTTCGGTGAGCGCCGCGATCAACCAGACCACCGTGCCCCAGGAGGCGAGAAGCCAGAGGCCGACGGCGGCCACCAGATCGGCCACCGAGAAGAAGATCGTCGCCACCATCACCTCCGGCGCAAGCGACAGGAAGTCGCCGGACGGGGAGAGCGGCCCGAGAATGGTGCCCCAACGCTGCAGGCCGGACAGGATGAAGATGAAGGATAGCGCCCGGACGTAGACGACGAGCAGAAGCCGCGCGTCGATGGCGGAGGCTGCCGGGGCGGCGTCTTCGGTCCTGATGTCCATGGGCGGACTCCCTCAAGGCACGGGCGACGCGGGCGATGCGCCCGTCTCTCCGCCCTTATGCCCCCGACGGCGAGCGCTTCCAACCCGCCCGGTGGAGAAACATCCGCCGGCCGTGTTAAGGGTGTCTCCCGAAGCTCGCCAAGGCACATCATCGCACCGACAGAAGACGAGCTGGTGAAAGGACACGAGCAATGACGTTCCATCGTGGAGACGACGGCAAGCTCCGCACCTCCAGCGTCGACGAGATCCTGAACGGACGCCGGCTGCGCCGGCTGCGGCGGACCGACTGGTCGCGCCGCCTGGTGCGGGAGACGACGGTGAGCGTCGACGACCTGATCTGGCCGATGTTCGTGGTCGAGGGCGAGAACGTGCGCGTGGACGTGCCGTCCATGCCCGGCGTGCAGCGGATCTCCATCGACATCGCCGCGCGCCAGGCGGAGGAGGCCGCGGAGCTCGGCATCCCGGCGATCGCGCTCTTTCCCTACACCGATCCGGACCTTCGCGACGAGACCGGCAGCGAAGCGCTGAACGAGCAGAACCTCGTCTGCCGGGCGACCCGCGCCATGAAGGCCGCGGCGCCGGAGGTTGGGATCGTCACCGACGTGGCGCTCGATCCGTTCACCAGCCATGGCCACGACGGCTTTCTGCGGGGCGACGAGATCCTCAACGACGAGACGGTGGACCAGCTCTGCCGCGCCGCGCTGGTGCAGGCGGCGTCCGGATCGGACGTGATCGCCCCGTCGGACATGATGGACGGTCGCGTCGGCGCGATCCGGCAGGCGCTGGACGGCGCGGGCTTCCACCATGTGCAGATCATGGCCTACACGGCCAAGTACGCGTCCGCCTTCTACGGCCCGTTCCGGGACGCGGTCGGCACCAACAAGACGCTGCGCGGCGACAAGCGCACCTACCAGATGGACCCCGGCAACAGCGACGAGGCCCTTCACGAGGCCGAACTCGACATCGCCGAGGGCGCCGACAGCATCATGGTCAAGCCGGGCATGCCCTATCTCGACATCATCCGCCGCCTGAAGGACGCCTTCTCGGTGCCGACCTTCGCGTATCAGGTGTCCGGCGAGTACGCGATGATCAAGGCGGCGGCGCAGAACGGCTGGATCGACGGCGACCGCGCCATGTGGGAAAGCCTCATGGCCTTCAAGCGCGCCGGCGCGGACGGGGTGCTGACCTATTTCGCGCCCTTCATCGCGCGCCAGATGAAGACCAGGGGCTGACCCGCATGCGTTGACGACGGTGCGGCGGTCCGGTCCCCTCCTCGCTCTTTCGGCCGCGCTCCTCCTGGCCGCCGGCTGCGATCGCCTGGACGACGGGCAGGCGCGGCTCTGCACGGCCGTTGTGCCCGCGCTCGAGGAGACCGGGCGCATCCGCGTCGACGCGGTGGCGCCGGACCCGGAGCGGGCGACGGTCGTGCGCGTCGCGTACACGGTCGAGGCCGACGGCGGCGAGCGGCGGCCGGGGTTCGTGCGCTGCGCCTTCGGCGGCGGCTTCCTGGATCGGGACCGCCTGACGCTCGTCGCCGTGGAGAGCGCCGAGGGCCGCCTGACGGGCGCCCGCCTGCTGATGCTGAACCGCTTCTGGCTAGGCGATCCGGACGCCCTCGCCGAGGGCGAGCGTCGCCTGGACCTGACCTCGGTGGAGACGCCGATCCTGCCCGCGCCGGTGTCCGTCACCACGGGCTATGCGCTGCAGCAGGTGTTGAACGCCCTTCCGGTCGCGGCGGTCTACGGCTTTCTCGCCGCCGCCTACGCGCTCGTCTACGGCCTGCTCGGTCGGATCAACCTCGCCTTCGGGTGCTTCGCGGTCGCCGGCGGGTTCGCGGCTGCGGGCGTGGTGACGAGCTACGACCGCGCCTGGACCATGGGCGACCCGGTGGTCGCCACCATGGCGCTCGCCGCCGCCGTGACGGTGGCCGGGGCGCAAGGCGCCCTGATCGGGACCCTGACCGGTTCGGCCGTGTTCCGGCCCCTCGCCCGGGCGGGCGGGACGGCGTTCCTGATCGCCACCATCGGGCTTGCGCTGGTGCTGAGCGAAGGGCTGCGTCTGGTCGCCGGGTCGGGCGAGCGGTGGATCCAGCCGGTGCTCGCCACGCCCATCCTGGTGGCGGGCGGCGACTACCGCGTGACGGTGACGACACTCCAGGTGCTGCAGACCGTACTGGCGGCGGCGGTGCTGACCGGGCTCGCGAGGGCGATGGCCCGCTCGCGCTTCGGCCGCGACTGGCGGGCTATGGCGGACGACCCGCTGATGGCTTCGCTCGTCGGCATCGACCGGGAGCGGACAGCCGCCCTCGCCTTCGCGCTGTCCGGCCTCCTCGCCGGGATCGCCGGCGCCGCGGACACGCTCCACTACGGCCACGCGAGCGCGGCCGCGTGGCTGACGCTGAGCTTGAAGGCGCTGATGGCGGCTGTGCTGGGCGGCCTCGGTTCGGTGCGGGGCGCCATCCTCGGCGGCGTGCTGCTCGGATTCGCCGAGACCGCCTGGGCCTCGCTGTTGCCGATGGCGCATCGGGAGGTCGCGGTGATGACCGGCCTCGTCCTCCTCCTGGTGTTCCGGCCGGACGGACTGCTCGGCGTCTCGCGCCCGGCCGCCGACAGCGGCGACGCCCGGTGGCGGTCCGCCGACCGGTGAGCGTCCGCTCCGTCAGATGACGGCGATGCGCTGGATCAGGCCGACCGTGTCCACATGGTCGTGGTAGTAGTTCTTCACCTTGCGGCGAAGCTGGAGCACCCGGCCGGACGGTTCCGTGGACCAGGGCTTGCTGCCGGAGAGGAAGACGTCGCGGAACTGCGGCATCACCGCCTCCGACCGAAAGGAGCGCAGCGGGCCACCCTGGCGGCGGCAGTCCTCGCGGCGCAGCTTCAGGAGCTTCCGCGTGAGGTCGGCGCCGTCGCGGTAGATGAAGCTCTTGTCCGACTGCATGCGCAGGTGGTTGCGGTCGCGCCCGCCGATCCAGCACAGGAACGGGCGGTTATGGTAGGCGAACTCGGCGATGGACAGGCCGAACGTCTCGCCGATGCTGCGGGCGTGGAGCATCACGTCGCATGTGGCGATGTAGTCGGACTTGGCCTGCGGATCCACGACGGCGCCCTTGAAGAGGACGCGCTCGTGGCGGATGAAGGGCTCGGTGTTGACGAACACGAACCAGATGTCCGGCCGGCCCTCCAGGGCCCGGGCGACGGACTGGTGGGCGAAGTCGACGTCGAACTGGCGGTAGCCGCCGTAACGGCCGACCACGAGCGCGTCCTCCGGGATCCCCCACTCGGCGCGGTGGTCGCGCTGCGGCTCGGGCAGTTCCACGATGTGCGGCACGAACGGGCGGCGGCCGTTGGAGACGTGGTCGCTGAGCCACTCGGACACGTAGGCGTACACGTCCCCGTGCGGGTGGTCGAAGTCGAAGGCGCAGTGCACCATGTTCGGCACGCCTTCGACCACGTGCAGGTCGTTGTAGTCGAACTTCAGCTTGTAATAGACATCGCAGCGGTTCTCGCGGACGATGCGGGCGAGCTCGGCCCGGCTCGCGTAGGGGATCAGGTCGAACAGGCCCTCGAACCGCCTGCGCGCGGCGTCGATGTGCTCCCCGTCCCGCTCGTAGAGGATGACCGGTTCGATGCCCATCCGCGCGCATCCGGCCGCATAGTCGAAGTTCGCCACGGTCGTGCCCCGTTCCGTGAACTTCTCGGCGTCGAACGCGACTTTCATGCTCAACTTCCCCGAACGAATACAGCGAACAACAGACAAGACTTAAGAAAAACGTTTCGCCCCGAGGCCGATCCCGCCCTACCGGACGTCGACACCCGGCAGCCTGGCGGAGAGCCGTTCCGAGGCCTCCGCCCAGCGCCGCATGGCCCCGGGCCCGGACCGGGCCCGCCAAACGCGAGCCCGAACCCGTCCTACAATGAAGCTTATCCCGTCGGCGCGGGACAACACGAAACTGATATTAAGGTATTCATCTATTCAGGAAATCAAAAGCGTCGGACCGCGGACAGCCGGGATTCGGTCCGCGCTGTGGTAGGTTCCACACACATGTCTCGGTGGGACTCACTACGGGAAACCGCCGTATCGCGCCTTTTTTCCTCCCTGCATGCACCGGGCGCACCGGGGCGGACCTACCCCGGCGCTCCAGCGGACGCGACTCGGCACTGTTGCTGGGATGAATCAGTCAAGTAAGATTTTGATAAGATTTCTGCCACATTCCCGCCCTAACCTGAGCACTCGCCGCACGGGTCGCCCGAACGACCCGCGCACGACGAAGCGGCTCTGCGGAGGAGGGTGGAGCGTCGATTCGCGAGCCATATCAGGACGGACCCATGAACGGATACCCACGCGACCCGTCCATGACAGTCGCAGCCGTGACCTTCGTGATCGGCTCAGCGGGCCTGGCGGCGGCAGCCGCGTTGATGGTGAGTATGGTCGTCTGACACCGAAGGGCCGTTCCGGCGGGAGGAGACGCCGGAGCGGCCCTTGCTTTTCCGGCTCGGCTGCCGACAAGGGCGCCGGTCAACAAGGGCGCCGGCCAACAAGGGCGCCGGCCAGGGAGCAGAGTTGGACGGCGGACGAGGCGGCGGACTCACCCGACGGCCCGGGGCCCTCAAATGCAGAAAGCCCGGCGCGATGGCCGGGCTTCTTGCAATCCTACGAGAGGAAGTGGCGGGAGTGACGGGGCTCGAACCCGCGACCTTCGGCGTGACAGGCCGACACTCTAACCGACTGAGCTACACCCCCGCTTGGGCTTCCTTCGAACCCGGCCCGTTCAGCGCGGCGCCGTGTTCGTCGTCGGTGGCGCTGAAGTAGGGGATGCTCGGGGGGAAGTCAAG
This sequence comes from Chthonobacter rhizosphaerae, assembly GCF_013839525.1. Taxonomy (GTDB): domain Bacteria; phylum Pseudomonadota; class Alphaproteobacteria; order Rhizobiales; family Pleomorphomonadaceae; genus Chthonobacter; species Chthonobacter rhizosphaerae. The sequence goes on along the minus strand of NZ_JACDIS010000002.1, from coordinate 225,416 downwards.
CGGCCTTTTTCGATCGGTCCGCGAGCCGCCCGCCGAGCCCGGAAAACAGCGGTTTAGGCGCGAAGCCTTTCGCGGCGCATCCGTCCTTGCGGGCGCCGCGCACCCAGCCGGCTCAGAATCGAAGAGGCGATTCCTGAACGTTTCCAAAGCGATTCCAAGCCGGCCGGAGGTGAATCGCCGTCAGCGCGGCACCACCGGCTCGCCGGTCGGCGGCGTTTCGGTCGAGGCGGTCGGCGCCTCCCGGTTCGGCTGGACGGTGGGATCCTCCGGGACGGCCGTCTGGACCGTCGCGTCGTCGGTGCTGTCGGTGCTGGACCAGAACGCCAGGGCGGCCGTGCCCAGGATGGCGAGCACCGCCACGATGATGGTGGTGCGCATCACGCCGCCGCGCGACGGACCGTGGGCCGGGGGTCTCGGATCTGAAACCATGAGCTGTTGCCTCCGTGGTCAAGGTTCAGGCATGCGGGGGACGAGGGGCGCGGGCGAGGCCCGCCGCAGGGAGGAAGCATCCGGAGCGACGGTTGTTCCGCGCGAGACCGGTCAGCGGGCCGCCGGGCCGGGCGAGTGCCCCCTTCCCGGCCGGCTGGATCGCAGGATCCACAGGCCGGCGAGCGCAAGCGCCGCCGCCGCGTAGACGAGGCCGGCGGGGATCCACATGACGAGACCGGCGAGTTGCCGATCGTCGGGCGCGGTGAGGCCGTAGGCCGCGGCGGAGCCCTCCCCCGCCCCGCCGCGTCGACGGCGGCGGGATCATCGCCCGCAGCCATGGCGGGCGGTGACCAGCGCCGCCGTGCCATGCCTCCCGCAGCGCGGCGTCACGCGGTCGCGGCGGTGTCGGATGTGGCGCTCTTCAGGGCGCGGCGCCGGCTGGCGTCGCGAAGGCTGGCCCGGCTGTCCTGCCAGGCGGCGACGGCCCGCGCCGACATGGGCCGGGCGAACAGATAGCCCTGGACGACGGCGCAGCCGTGGTGCTCCACGAAGGCGAACTGGCGGGTGGTCTCCACCCCTTCCGCCACGCAGGTCTGGCCGAGGGCATTCGCCATGGCGAACACCGAGGCGAGGAGCGCCTCGCTGCGATCGTCGCTGCCGATCAGCGAAATGAGGGACCGGTCGATCTTGAGCTCGTCGAACGGCAGGCGGACAAGTTGCGCCAGATTGGAGAAGCCGCTGCCGAAATCGTCCATGGCGAGGCGGACGCCCGCGGCGCTGAGCGCCTGGAGCCGATCGCGCGTGGCCACGAGGTCCTGCATGGCCGTGCTCTCGGTGATCTCCACGCTGAGAAGCGACGGCGGCAGGCCCGCCGCGGTGATCGCCTCGATCACCCGTTCGGGAAAGCCCGGGCGGCAGAACTGTATGGGTGACGCGTTGACCGAGACGGGGATGCGCCGTCCGCTCGCCATCCATGCGGCCGCCTGCGCGACGGCCTTCTGGAGCACGATGTCGCCGATCCGCTCGATCAGGCCACAGCTCTCCGCGATCGGCACGAAGACGGCCGGCGATATGACGCCGCCGTCCCGGCGGCGCAGGCGCACCAGCGCCTCCACGCCGACGAGGCTGTAGTCCGCCACGGACACCTTCGGCTGGTATTCGAGGTAGAGACGGTCCGTCTCCAAGGCGGACCGCAGCTCGGCCTCCACCTCCAGGCGGGCGCGGGCCTCGTCGCGCAGGTCCGCGTCGAACACCACGTGGCTGCGGGTCTCGTCGCGCTTGGCGGCGTACATGGCGAGATCCGCGAAGCTGACGAGTTCCATCGGGTCGCGCGTGTCCGCCGGCGTCCGCACCACACCGATGCTGACGCCGATCCGGACCTGCGTGCCCTGGATGCAGAAGGGCTGCGCGATCGCGTCCTGGAGCAGCCCGGCGATCCGCCCGACCTCGTCGAGATCCGTGACGCCCGGAACCAGGGCCACGAACTCGTCGCCGGCGAACCGGTGGAAGCTCACGTCCGCGACGGGCTCGTTGCAGATGGCGCCGGTCGGCGTCATGCAGGTGGCGAGCGTCTCCACGGTCTTGCCGAAGGCGACCCGCAGCATGCGGTCCGAGCACCGACGCAGGAGTTCGTCGCCGGCCTCGTGGCCGAGCGTGTCGTTCACGCGCTTGAAGCCGTCAAGGTCGATGAAGAAGAGCGAGCCCTCGAACGGGCGACCCCCAGGCCGCTTGTCCGGCTCGCCGAGGGTGTGACGCAGGATGTGGTTGAGAGCGGCCCGGTTCGGCAATTGGGTGACGGCGTCCGAATAGGCGAGCACGTTCATGCGGAGGATGTTGGAATTGAACCGATCCACCATCTTGCGGAACGCGTCGGCGAGCCCGCCCACCTCGCAGGCGCAGTTGACGTCCACCGGGATGTCCTCGCCGCCGGCGGCGAGCGCCTCGGTGCTGCGGCGGAGCGCCTCGATGGATCCGGTGAGCCGTCCCGCGATCATGTAGGTGGCCCATGCGGGCACCAGCGCCGTCATGAGGACGAGCGCGGAGCGCGTCAGAAGCGAGCTGCTCTCCATGTCGATGGCGGAACCGATCAGCAGGACGGTCGCCGCGGCCAGCGCCGAGAAGCCCGCGATCAGGATCGCGAACCGGATTCGGATACTGTTTATGCCTTTGCCATACATGGCCCGCGCCTCACCCAATCGACCGGGCCAGTATCGTCCATGATAATTACCGCATAGTGGATGGGAACAATTCCGGATCCGGTGATCCGCGTGACATCGCCTGATGGCTAACGAAGCGTGTGCTCCACAGCGCATCGCGCAGAAAACTTGATCGGAACGGTCAAGGTTTGTATGTCCCCTCTCCGGTCGCGGGCCGGCCAGCATGGGGACAGGGATGACGCCGCTCTTCGCCAAGACTACCTGGGCCTCCGGCCGGTTGATTGGCCATGGTCGTCTCCTCGGCCCCCGCCCTCGAAGCGCCGCGGCGGCGCGATGGTTCCGCGCCAGCCTGCCGCTGCGCGCCGGATCGCGCCCCGGGACCCGGAACGCTCGCGCGGCATCGGAACAATGACGGTCCGGAATGCAACCCGCGCGGAACATCCGGCCGAGCGGCCGGTTGGAGACCCGCGCCGCGCCATCCCAATCCTCGGACCATGAGGGCCGAACTCCCATGAACGTCAGAACCTTCTTCACCGTCGCCGCCATCACTCTCTCCGTCGGCGGATGCGTCGCCGGAGGCGCCGGCATGCCGACGGCCGCGGTCACCAGCGCCGACGAGTTCGTCAGCATGGCGACCGTGTCGAACACCTTCGAGATCGAGACGAGCCGGCTCGCCCTGCAGCGCTCCCGCGACCGCGAGGTCCGTCGCTTCGCCCGCCAGATGATCCGCGACCACACGGCCGCGTCGGCGCGCCTGCAGCGGGTGGCCAGCAACGCCGGCGTGCCGCCGGTGTCGCCGATGCTCGACGCCGCCCACGAGCGCATGTACGACGACCTGGAGGACGAGCCGGTCGGCACGTTCGACAGCGCCTACATCGAGGCCCAGGGCCTGGCGCACCAGGAGGCGATCACGCTCTTCTCCGGCTATGCGGCGAACGGCGACAACCCGCGCCTGCAGGCCTTCGCGTCCGATACGCTGCCGACCCTCCAGCGGCACGCCGAGCACGTGAACATGCTGGCCTCCAGCCGCCCGGTCGCGGGCCGGATGTGACGGTCTGAGCCGAGGAGCCTTGGAGCCCATCATGACGAAACACGACGAACCGGGGCGGAGCAGCCCGACCACACCGGAGGGCGTGGAGCCGATCCCGGGCGTCGGCGGGTCCCGCCCGGCCGGCGCCGACAACATGCGCGACCCTCCCCCCGCCTGGGACAAGGTCGACGAGGCGTCCGACGAGTCCTTCCCGGCGAGCGACCCTCCGGCGATCAACCCGGGCCCGAGCGTCTGACCTCGAAACAGGATCGGCCCGGCGGTGCTCCCGCCGGGCCGATCCGCTCGAGGGGCGAGGGCGCGATCGAGGACCGCGCCCGGGCCGGCGTCACTCGTGCTCGGGAAGCCCGGCGAGTTGCTCGGCGGTCATGGAAACCTTGATGTCCTTCTCGTCGCCCTCCCCCGACGCCTGGACGTCCGACAGCTGGAGCACCACTTCCTTGTCGTCGTCCTCCACGTCGACGACCACGGCCGTGACCTGGTTGGAGCCGTCGGCCAGGATGGCCTCCACCTCGCCCAGTTCGTCGTCGTCGGCGCCGATCACGTCGGCCTCCTCCAGCTCGTCATAGGTCCAGCCGGCCGGGAAGGTGTACTTGGACGCGTCGCCTTCGCTCACCTCGGTCAGACCGCCGGTCTGGGCCGACGCGCCCGTGACGAGCGCGACGCTGGCGACGGCGGCGAGGAGCGTCTTCGATCGGGTCATGCTGCATCTCCATGGTTGTCCCATGGAGGCGAACCCGTCACGCCGCCGTCCCGTTCCGCCCGGCGCGGCCGGTCGGCGCCGGCAGCCGGATCGCGTGTCTCAGGCCTGTTCGTCGATCTTGACCGCCTTCAGCTTGTCGATGCCGAGCGCCTGAAGGGCGAGCCGCTCGTAGAAGGGCTCGGACTTCCCGATCCGGATCTTGCGCAGGAAATACTTCTCGAACCCGATCTTGGCCGCGTGCACCCACTTGCCGGACGACGACCAGTTGACGTTGCGCGGCGGAATCTGAGGCTGGGCGACGAAGGCGACGCCGCCGTCACCGAAATCCGCCAAGCAAACGGCGTTCCACGTCGCCTCGGCCTCCGGTTCCAGACCGTCCACAAGCCGGGCGATGTTGTGGGCCGTGGCCGTGACCATGGATTCGATCATGAAGCCGGTCTTCGGCACGCCGACCGGGACCGGCGTCTTCCCGACCGGCGGGATGGCGACGCAGACGCCGACCGAGAACACGTTCCTGAACGTCGGGTTGCGCTGGTGCCTGTCGGCCAGGATGAAGCCGCGCGGGTTGGTCAGGCCCTCGATGCCCCGGACCGCCGGGACGCCCCGGAACGCCGGCAGCATCATCGCGTAGGAGAACGGCAACGCGTGGGAGGCCTTCAGCGCGCCGTCCTCTGCGAGCTCGGAGACGAGCATCCGGCCGGCTTCCACTGCGTCGACCTTGGCGTTGGTGATCCACTTCACGTGGTGCTGGCGCATCTCGCTTTCGAGCAGGGTCTTGGTGTCCCCCACCCCGTCGAGGCCCAGATGGCCGATGTAGGGCTCGGCCGTCACGAAGGTCATCGGCACGCGGTCGCGCACCTTGGCGTCGCGCAGGGCCTTGTCGAGCACGAACGTGAACTCGTAGGCCGGACCGTAGCAGGACGCGCCCTGCGCCGCGCCGATGATCACCGGACCCGGGTTCTTCACCAGCCGATCGAATGCCGCCTTGGCCTGCAGCGCATGGTCCACGTGGCAGATGGACTGGGTGTGGTGCTCCGGCCCGAAGCCCTCGATCTCGTCGAAGGCGAGATCCGGCCCGGTCGCGATCACGAGGAAGTCGTAGGAGACCGAGGCGCCGTCCGACAGTTCGATGCGGTTCTCCTCCGGGTGGACGCGAGCCGCGCCCTGCGGGTGCAGCCGGATATCGCGCTTGCCGAACACCGGCGCGAGATCCACCTCGATCGCCTCCTTGTCCCGCCAGCCGACCGCCACCCAGGGATTGGACGGCACGAAGGAATAGGTCGTGCCCTTGTTGACCACCACGACCTCGTGCCCCTTCCCCAGCACGTCCCGAAGCTCGTACGCCATGATGACGCCGCCAAGGCCGGCGCCCAGAACCGCTATCCGTGCCATCGCCCATCCTCCCAGAAAGCCGGCCCCGTGGACTCCCGAGCCGATCTGCGAACCGCGCGGCGATCCTGCCTGCGGCCTCTTTACAACGGTACATACGCGTTTACGAATATACAAACAGAAAGGAATGGTGTCTCGTACGGCTTTGGACTGAGACCCGGCGTGCCACCCCCCTCAGCGCCCCGGAGAGGTCGGTCCGTAGATCCTCTTCGCGACCACGACCGCCAGGGGAACCGCCAGCGCGAACCCCATACCGGCGACCACCGGGATGAGCGTCATGCCTTGGGCATAGAGGGACGGCACCGTGACGATGACCGTGACGAAAGACCCCGCCAGCGTGACGCCGAGCATGATCCAGATGAGCGCCGCGAGTTTCAGCATATTCGCAACTCCTTTTGGACGGCTGAAGCTTACGCTCGCGCCGAACCAGCCGTCTTGACGTGGATCAAGGGCCAGAATGAACACGACAACAACGGCATTCGGGAGCGGTTGACACCTCGATCATCGATGGATACGGTCCCGTCATGCCTAGACCATCGATGCATCCTGTCCCGAAGCCATCCCCCGACCTCACCAGCCGGGCCTACTGGAACGGCACCATCAAGATGAGCCTTTCCAAGCTCTTCATCCTGAGGGTGCTGTGCGACCGGCCGATGCACGGCTACGACATAGCCCGCACGGTGGAGCAGACGACGAACGGCTGCTGCTCCCCGTCCGAGGGGACCATCTACCCGGTACTGCGCGACTTCGAGGAGACCGGCCTCGTGACCCATGAAGCGGAGGTCGTGTCCGGCCGGGAGCGCAAGGTCTACACGCTCACGGAGAAGGGTCGCGACGCGCTCCGGGTGGCGGTGGACGCCTGGATGGAGATCACCGACGCGCTCGTGGCGGCCGACAAGGTCATCCCGCGGCCGGACCCGAGGCCGGAGAGCGCCTGCTGCGGCTGAGCGCGTGCCGGACGTCCACACCAGACATCGATCACCGAGGCTTCACATGTCCGGAACGGAAAACGGCGCATCGGCGTGCGCGGCGGATGCGGTCGCATGAGCGGCACGGCGACCGTTCAAACCGGGCGAGCCTTCGCCCGCCGTCATTTCGTCACCGGGCTCGGCATCGGCCAGATCGCGTCCTGGGGGACGCTCTACTACGCCTACCCGTTGATCGGCGAAGCCATGGGGCGGGATCTCGGCTGGTCGAAATCGGAGGTGTTCGGCGCGGCGACCATCGGCCTGCTGCTGGCGGCGGTCGCGGCCTATCCGGTCGGCGTCGCCATCGATCGCGGCCACGGCCGCGTCGTGATGGCCGGCTCGTCCGTGGCCGCCGCGGCTCTCTTCGCCGCCTGGTCCCAGGTGACGGATCTCGTCGCCTTCTACGTCATCGTCGCGCTGCTCGGGGCACTCCAGTCGGCCGTGCTCTACGAACCCGCGTTCGCGGTGGTGGCGCGACGGGTCGGTCCCCTGAACGCCCGGGCCGGCATCACCTCTCTCACGCTCTGGGGCGGGTTCGCCAGCACGGTGTTCGTCCCGGTGACGCAGCTCCTGCTCGACCACCTCGGCTGGCGCGGTGCCCTGATGGCGCTCGCGGGCGTGAACCTCGCCGTCTGCGCGGCCGCCTATGCGCTCGTCATCGACCCGGCCGCAGACGCGCCCTTGCCGCCCCGCCGGCCGGATGCTCTGCCGTCGCGCAAGGGGCCGCTCCGCCTCGCCATGGAGATCCCGGCCTTCTGGTTCCTGTGCGTAGCCTTCACCGCCTACGCGGCGACCTTCTCGGCCTTCACCTTCCACCTTTATCCCCTGCTGGTCGAACGGGGCCTCGCGACCTCGGACGTCGTCGCCGCCATGATGGTGATCGGGCCGGCGCAGGTGCTCGGCCGGATCCTGATCTGGCGGCTGGCCCCGCGGTCACCCGTGCGGGTGATCGGCGCGACGGTGGTTCTCGCCTTCCCGGTCGCGCTCCTGGTCCTCTGGCTGGCGCCGACCACGCTCGCCGTGGCGGTCGGCGTCGCGGGCCTCTACGGTCTTGCGAACGGCATCATGACCATCGTGCGCGGCATGGCCATCCCGGAAATGCTGACCAGGGAGGCCTATGGGGCGCTCAACGGCGCGCTGGCCGCCCCGGGCACCATCGCCAAGGCGCTCGCCCCCGGCGCGGCGGCGGTCCTCTGGCAGATGAGCGGTTCCTACGACGCCGTCCTGGCGGCGTCCATCATCGGATCCTGCGTCCTCGTCGCAGGCTTCTGGACGGCGGCGGCGGTCGCCAGGCACACGGATTGAGAAACATGATGCGCGGCAACGAACTTCCCGACCACGCGGTCTTCCCCGCTCTCGACGAGCGCTTCCTGGAGCCGGTCGACCTGGCGGCGCTCGTCCCGCCCGGCGGATCCACGCACAAGCCGAGGATCCTCCTTCTCTATGGGTCGCTCCGCGACCGATCGTTCAGCCGCTTCCTGGCCTATGAATGCGCGCGCCTCCTGGAGCGCTTCGGTTGCGAGACGCGGATCTACGACCCCACGGGCCTGCCGCTCCCGGACGGCGCCCCCGCCGACCACCCCAAGGTGCAGGAGTTGCGCTCCCTCTCCGAGTGGTCCGAGGGGCAGGTCTGGGTCAGCCCGGAGCGGCACGGCGCCATCACCGGCATCATGAAGGCGCAGATCGACTGGATCCCGCTTTCGATCGGCGCGATCCGGCCCACCCAGGGGCGGACGCTCGCCGTCTGCCAGGTTTCCGGCGGCTCGCAGTCCTTCAACGCCGTGAACACCATGCGGCTTCTCGGCCGCTGGATGCGGATGGTGACCATCCCGAACCAGTCGTCGGTCCCGAAGGCGTTCCAGGAGTTCGACGAGGCCGGCCGGATGAAACCCGGCCCGCTCTACGAGCGCGTGGTCGACGTGATGGAGGAACTCGTCAAGTTCACCTATCTCACCCGGGACCGCTCGGACTACCTGACCAGCCGCTACAGCGAGCGGCGGGAGGCCGGCCTGAAGGCGGAGAGCGCGGGCGCCGACGTGGCGCGGCGCTCCGGCGCGACCGGCTAGAGCCTTATCCGACCGAGTGGAAACACTTGGTCGACGAGAGACTGCTCCAGCGTGTTGATCTCGGGGCGATTTCTTTCCGACCTGACGAGTCCGTCAGGTCGGAAAGCGCTTTGGGTCAGGATCTCGGGACGGCGACCACTTCGCCGTCCTCCTTCGTGAACGTCTCCGGCGGGTTGTCCAGGAGCTCCAGAACCATCTCCGACGGGCGGCAGAGCCGGACGCCCTTCTCCGTCACCACGATCGGACGGTTGATCAGGATCGGATGCGCCATCATGGCGTCGATCAGCTCGTCGTCGGTCCACTTCGGGTCGCCGAGGCCGAGGTCCGCGTAGGGCGTGCCCTTCTCGCGCAGGAGGTCGCGCGGCCGGATGCCCATGCGGGCGATGAGGTCCACCAGCGTCTCCCGCGAGGGCGGCGTCTTCAGGTATTCGATGACGGCCGGCTCCTCCCCCGCCGCGTGGATCATGGCCAGCGTGTTGCGCGAGGTCCCGCAGGCGGGGTTGTGGTAGATCGTGACGGGCAAGTCTCTCACTCCGCAGGGGTGGCGACCGGAACGGTCGTGGGTTTCCGAGGCGCCAGGAGCCATCCCATGAGGCCGAGAGCCAGGAAGGCGCCGACGAGTTCGGCGACGATGAAGCCCGGCAGATCCACGGGCCGGATCCCCGAGAAGGTGTCGGTCACGCTTCGGGCGATCGCCACGGCGGGATTGGCGAAGGACGTCGAGGCCGTGAACCAGTAGGCGGCCGTGATCGTGAGGCCGACGAGCATCGGGACCGCTTCAGGCCGGAACCGGAGCCCGCCGAGGATCACCGCGACCAGCGTGAAGGTCGCGACCGCCTCCGCCAGCCACTGGGCCGCGCCCGTCCGCACCGTCGGGGACAGCGCGAAGGGCGCGTGCTCGAACATGAGGTGCGCCACGAGTGTCCCGGCGAGGCCGCCGAGAACCTGCGCCGCCGCATAGGCGAGGCCGTCCGCTGCCGCGAGTTCGCGCCGGGCGACGAAGACCGCTGTCACGGCCGGATTGAAATGCGCCCCGGAGATCGGCCCCAGCACCATGATCAGGACCACGAGGATCGCGCCGGTCGGGATCGTGTTGCCGAGGAGCGCGAGGGCGACGTCCTCCGTCAGCCTGTCGGCCATGATGCCGGAGCCGACCACCGTCGCGACCAGCACGGCGGTGCCGAGCGCCTCGGCGGCGAGGCGGCGGGGCAGATCGGGACGGGCAATGGACATCGGGCGCTCCTTCAGCAACCGCAGCCGGACGGACCGGGCGGGACGAGCCCCGCGCAGATCTCGGGGTGACCACCGCAGCAGTCCGCGGTGAGAAAGGTGATCAGGTCCCGCACCCGGTCGATGTTCACCGCGTAGCGGATGGTCCGCCCATCGCGACGCGACGCGACGAGGCCCGCCCGCTCCAGGTTGGCGAGATGGAACGACATGGCCGTCGGCGGCACCGCGAGTTCGGCCGCGATCTCGCCGGACGGCATTCCGTCCGGACCCGTCCGGATCAGCAGCCGGAAAGCGTCGAGGCGGACCTGATGCCCGAGGGCGACGAAGGCCGGAACGGCCTGGAGATCGTTCAACATCAGACACTACAAACATCCTTGCAGTGTCATAGTCAATTCCGTCAGTCGTCCATTTCCCCGGTCCGACGCCCCCGATCGCCGCGCGGATCCGGCGATCGGGGGCAGCCATTCCTCCGGCCGACGTTCATGGCCGGACGGGCGCGTCAGAAGATCTCCGCGGTGGGCTGGCCGAGCGCGACCGCGCCGGCGAAGCGCGCCTGCGGCCCAGCCTGCAGCGGGTGGAAGCGGGCGCCCTGCACGTCCCTCATTCGCCGCTCCAGCCCGTTCCGCCGGTAGAAGGCCGCGCCGCCGGCGAGTTCCATGGCGAGCTCCACGGTCCGGATCGCGTCCGCTCCGACCAGCGTGCGGCCGATCATCACCTCGTTGACGCTCTCGGCCGAGGCGACACCGCGCCCGGCGACCTCCACCATGTGCCGGTGCGCGAGCCGCGTCGCGCGGAGCGTCGTGTCCATCCGGCCCGCGAGCTGAAGCGCGTCCTCGCCGACCGGCTTGCGCCGGGCGAGATCCACCGCCAGGTCGCGCGCGCTTTCGGCGACGCCGAGGTAGACCGCGTAGATCAGCGGCAGCGCCACGGTGGCGATGACGTGGAACAGCGGATGCCACCGTCCCGCCTCGCGGGTCACCGACACCGCCGTGTCCGGCACGAACAGCCCGTCGATGACCACGTCGTTGGAGCCGGTGCCGCGCATGCCGTGCGCCTTCCAGGTGTCCTCCACCCGCACCGCCGGCGATTTCATTGGCGCGGCGAAGTGGATCACGGTTCCGCGGCCGTCCTCGCCCTCTGCCACCGCGCCGGTCATCAGCAGGTCGCCCGCCGGAGACCCGGAGGTGAACACCTTGCGGGCGTCGATCCGCCAGCCGTTCTCCACCTTGACCGCACGGCCGGAGCCGCCGATCCAGTCCGAGCCGCCGCTCGACAGAAGCATCAGGCGCTCGGCCGCCACGCGCCGGAGCAAAGGTTCCACGGCCGCCACGCCCTGGTGGCGCCAGCGCCAGGCCGGAATCGCGACCTGGTGGGTGTGCATCGCGAACGCGAGGGCGGTGGATCCGCACGCGCCGGCCAGCACCCGCAGCATGTCGCAGAGCGTCGCGACGTCCGCTCCGCGGCCGCCCAGTTCCACCGGCACCCCGGCCTCCAGGAGGCCCGCCTCCTTCAGAAGCGCCAGGTTCTCCGCCACGAAGGTGTCACCCTCGTCCACGGCGGCTGCCCGGTCGGCGAAACGGGGCGCGAGCGCCCGGGCGATCTCCACCACGTCGTCCGGCCTATGGCTGGAAACGTCCGCGATGGCGGCGGTTTCAGCAGTATTCATGACGTAACCTCCCATGACCCCTGATAGGGTCATAGGAGGATCCGCTCGCCGGCGCGGGTGCGCTAGTTCACGAACTGTACCGCCGCGAGCGCCGGGTCCGCTCGGGCGCGCGGCCCTGGCCGCCGCCCCGCATGCTGGAGGTGATCGCCATGAAGGACACCGGTGGCTACGGCCAGTTCTGCCCGGTCGCGATGGCGTCGGAAATCCTGTGCACCCGCTGGACAACGCTCGTCGTCCGCGAGCTTCTCTGCGGCACCACCCACTTCAACGACCTGCGTCGCGGCGTGCCCCGGATGTCGCCCGCCCTCCTCTCCAAGCGCCTGAAGGACCTGGAGCGGGCCGGCATCGTGGAGGCTCGGCCGAACGCGCGCGGCGTCGTCGAGTACCACCTGTCCGAAGCGGGCGAGGATCTTCGCCCCGTCATCATGGGTCTGGGCTTCTGGGGCCAGCGCTGGGTGGAGTCGGAGCTGTCGCTCCAGAAGCTCGACCCCTCCCTGCTGATGTGGGACATGCGCCGCCATCTCAGGCCGGAGCCGTTGCCGCCGCGCCGCTGCACCATCCAGTTCGTCTATCCGGACCGTGCTCCCGAGGAGCGCGCCTGGTGGCTCGTGGTGGACGGCGGCGAGGTCGACCTCTGCGGCGTCGATCCGGGCTACGAGGTGGATCTCCTGGTGCGCACCAGCCTGCGCACCATGACGGCCATCTGGATGGGCCTCGCCACGATCCGCCGCGAAACCGACGCCGGTCGGCTGGAGCTTTCCGGCGACCCGCGCCTCGTGCGCTCCATGGAGCGCTGGCTGGGCGCGAGCCCCTTCGCGGCCGAACCGCGCCGCGCCGCCTCCCCTCACCCGAGCTCCGCCGTTCCCGGACGCCCGTGACGGCCGCCCGGGCTCACGCCCGGGCGATCTGGCCGGATTGCACGCGGGCGAGCGCGTCCGCGATCGAACTGTCGAACCGGTCCTCGGAAAAGCGCTGGGCGTTGTCGCGGCAGGCCTGCGGCCGGATCCTGTCGATCCGGGTCTCGAAAGCCTCCACCGCCTCCTTGATCCCCTCCACCGTCTGGCGCGGGAACAGGACTCCTGTGGGGAGATCCGGGCCTCCCGGCGCGCGGACGATGTCGGCCGCGCCGCCGCGTCCGAACGCGATCACCGGAGTGCCGCAGGCCTGCGCCTCGGCGAGGGCGATCCCGAAATCCTCGCAGCCGGCGAACACCATCGCGCGAGCGCCCGCGACGGTCCGGACGTAATCGGCGCGGTCGAGATAGCCGAGGAACTCGATGTTCGGTCCCGCCAGCATGCGCAGGTCCTTCGACTGCTGCCCGTCGCCCACCACCAGGAGGCGCCGGTTCGGCATCTCCTTGAAGGCGCGGATCACCAGGTCCGTGCGCTTGTAGGGCGCCAGGAAGGACGCCGAAATGTAGTAGTCGTCCTTCTCTGCGCTGAACTGCATCTCGTCGAGGGCGACCGGCGGGTGAAGCACCTCCGAGTCCCGGCCGTAGATGTGCCGGATGCGCGAGCGCACATAGGTCGAGTTGGCCAACATCAGGTCCGGACCATGGGCGGTCCGGGTGTCCCAGGCGCGCAGCCGGTGCAACAGATAGCGGTAGATCGCGCCCTTGGGTCCGAACCCGAGATGCCCTTGCTCCAGGTAGGAGAACTGTTCGTCCCACGCGTAGCGGACCGGGCTGTGCACGTAGCAGAGGTGCGGCTGGTCCGGCCGGGTGATGACCCCGCGCGCGAACGCCGCCGACGACGAGATGACGGCGTCGTAGCCGGTGACGTCGAACTGCTCGATCAGGAAGGGACACAGGAAGAACAGGTGCCGGTAGTACCGCTGGATCATCGGCATGCTGTTCAGCGGCGACGTGGTGAAGTGCACGTCGTGGAAATACTGCTCCTTGATCTCCTCCGGGAGAAAATCGAACAGCGTGAACACGTCGGCGTTCGGAAACTGCTTGCAGATGCGGGACAGCACTCGTTCGCCGCCCCGGAAATCCGGACACCAGTCGTGCACGACCGCTATGCGGAAGGACCGGTCGACGGCAACCGGCGCGGATAGATCCGGTGTGCTCTCCGCCAGTCGAACATAGGCGACTGCACCGCTGCTGTTTGCGAGAAGCGCATCCGCTGACCCTGAACGACGCATAGCCCTGCCTTTCCTGGGATGAGGCTGGTCCAATCATGAGCGGACAAGCATCGCGCACCGGCCGTTTCCGGCAATCTGCCATCTTGGGCTGCAGGAAACGCCGGTGAGTCCCGGACTACGCCGAACGGTCGATGCCCCCCCACCGCCGGGATTCCGACCTACGACCAAAGCGCACGCGGGCACACCGCGCGGCGCCTTCACCCTCCCCATTCCTGTGTCCTCAGTCCGAAAGATCCCCGACTAACCTCTGGCGGTGGCCGCCCGTGCGACCAGGGTCCGGGACCGTCATGAAGATCGGCGTCATCATCCCAAGCCTCGCCCGCAGCCAGCAGCTCATCCGGCTGCTGGCCCACCTGGAACGCCAGGTCCGACGCCCGGACGAGGTCATCGTGTCCTTGCCGTCCGGAACCGACATCGCCGCTCCGGAGCACCTGTCCTATCCGGTCACCGTCCTGAACGGCCCGAAGGGTTCGTCGGCCCAGCGGAACACGGCGCTCGATCATGCCGCCGGACGCTTCGATGTGCTGGCGTTCCTGGACGACGATTTCATCCCGTCCGCCGACTATCTCCAAGGCCTCGAAGCCGCATTCTCGGAGCACGACGACTGGGCCGTGGTGATGGGACGCGTCCTCCTGGATGGCGCCACCGGCGAAGGCCTCTCCTGGGCGGACGCGATGGCGGCCCTCGCCGATGCGGCATCGGAGCCGCCCCCTGCCCTGAAGGTCGTCGAGCATGTGGGCGCCTACGGGTGCAACATGTCGGTCCGGGCGCGGGCGGTGGGGAGCGTCCGCTTCGACGAACGCCTCGTTCTCTACGGTTGGCAGGAGGACATCGACTTCACCAGCCAGCTTCGGCCCTCCGGTCGGATCGTGTCGATCAACACCATCTCCGGCGTCCACCTCGGCCTGAAGAGCGGCAAGGTTCGCGGCGAGCAGTTCGGATACTCGCAGATCGCCAACCCCGTCTACCTCGTCCGGAAGGGCACGGTGCCGCTCGGTTTCGCGCTCCGGCTGATGAGCCGCAACGTCGCCGCCAACCTGGTCCGCAGCCTGCGGCCGGAGCCCTACGTGGATCGCCGCGGCCGGCTCCGGGGCAATGCGCTCGCCATGCTCCACGTCGTCACGGGCCGGGTCGAGCCCGAGTACATCCTGAAGATCTGAGAGGAATCGCCGCCCGATGCCGTCACAGCCCGACACCCGTCGCGCCGGCCGCGCCGGCTCACCGGAGAAGCGCACGGCCGGGGTCCCTCGCATGCTCCTCGCCGCCGCTTTCGCCGTCGCGGCGTATGCCGCCGCTGACGCCGCCAGCGCCGGGGACTACCGCCTGGGGCCGCAGGACCAACTCCGGCTGAAGGTCTACGAGTGGCGGGCATCGCGCGACCAGATCTTCGAATGGACCGCCCTCAACGACCAGTTCACCGTCGGTGCCGACGGCGCCGTGTTCCTGCCTTTCGTCGGCGAGGTCGATGCCGGCGGGCTCACGACCGGCGAACTGGCGCGCGCCATCGGCGACCGGCTGATGAGCCGCATGGGCCTCGGCCGCCAGCCGGACGTGTCCGTGGAGATCGCCGAATATCGGCCGGTGTTCGTGTCCGGCGACGTGACGACCCCGGGGGCCTACCCGTACCGCCCGGGTCTGACCGTACTCCAGGCGGTCAGCATCGCCGGCGGCCTGCGGACGGGGAACGAGGCGTCGTTCCGGTTCGCCCGCGAGATCATCGGCGGGCGGGGTGATATCGGCCTTCTCGACTGGACGCGAACCAGCCTGCTCCTCCGAAAGGCGAGGCTGGAGGCCGAACTCGCCGGGGCCGACGCGATCCGCTTTCCGGAGGAGGCGGTCGCGTCGTCGGATCCGTCCGAGGCGGCCCTGATGGAGCAGGAACGGCTGATCTTCGAGGCGCGACGCGACGGGCTGAAGAACCAGACCCAAGCGCTGGAGAACCTCCGGGACTTCTTCGCGCAGGAACTGGTCTCCCTCGACGAGCAATTGTCGCTCTACGACAAGCGGATCGCGCTGATCCGCAAGGAACTCGAGGGCGTCTCCACCCTGGTCAACAAGGGCCTTGCCGCCGCGCCGCGCGGCATGGAGCTGGAGCGCGCCATCGCGGAGATGCAGAGCGAGCGCCTCAGCGCCGAGACGGGCCTTCTGCGGGCCCGCCAGGAGCAGAGCCGGACCGAAATCGCCATTCTGGAACTGAAGAACCGGTTCCGGAACGAGGTGACCGTCGCCCTTCGCGAAACGCAGACCCAACTGGACGAGACCGATCTCAAGACGAGTACCGCGGCCCGGCTTCTCATGGAGTCCGGCGCCAGCATGCCGCGCCTGCGCGCGCTGCGCGACCCGACCGCGGAGGCGCGCCCAGCCTTCTCGATCGTGCGCCCGACGGCCGAAGGCATGGCCGAGCTCCCGGCGGAGGACGGAACGCCGCTGGAGCCCGGCGACACGGTCAAGGTCGACTACCTGTCGGACCGGCTCGGACGGGGACAGGCGGGTTCAGCGGCGCTGCTTCCCGTCGATCCAGGCGAGGAACCGACCGTCGCGGCCGGTCCGACGCCGGCCGGGACCAACTGATGCGCCCGCTGGACCGGCACGCGGGCGCGGTCCGTCAGCGCCGCGTTGCAGCCGCCGCACGGAGGCGTCGCCGATGAGCCCGATGCGGACCCGCCTCTTGACGGGCGTGACCTGGGTGGCCGTCGAGACCTGGGGGCGGCACGCGGCGCTCCTCGTCGTGTTCATCATCCTCGCCCGCCACCTCGGTCCGGAAACGTTCGGGCTCGCGGCGCTCGCCATGGTGGCGCCGCTGGTGCTCGCCGTCCCCGTCTCGCGCGGCCTCCCCGACGCGCTCATCCAGCGGAAGGGCCTTGATCCGCTTCACCTCGACAGCGCCTTCTGGTGCCTCGTCGGCCTCGGGGCGGCCATGAGCGCGCTGATCCTCATTTTCGCCGAGCGCATCGCCCTCGGGTTCGACGAACCCGGTCTGACGCCGTTCATCGGCTGGGCCGGCGTGACGGTCACCCTGAATGCCTTGTCCGCGGTGCCGGCCGCCGTCCTGAAGCGGGAACTCCACTTTCGGGTCTTCGCCGTCCGCACCCTCTGCGGGACGGCCGTGGGCGGCGTGGTCGGCATCGGGCTGGCGATCGCCGGCTACGGGGTCTGGAGCGTCGTTCTCATGCAGATCGCGAAGGCCTCGGCCGAGACGGTCGTGATCCTCGGCGCCAGCGCCTGGCGACCCCGGCTGCGCTTCTCGGCCTTCCATCTCGGCCAGCTCGTCCCGTTCTCCGGGCCGCTGGTCGTCCAGGCCTTCTGGCACCAGATCAACGACGAGATTCCAAAGGTCGTCATCGGCGGCGGTCTCGGACCCGTCGCGGTCGGCACCTATGCCCTCGCCCGCCGCCCGCTCGATCTCATCACGGAAGCGGTCGTCGGGCCGCTCATGGCCGTCACGATGCCGGCGGTCGCGCGCGTGCAGTCCGAGCCGGGAAAGATCGACGTCTTCTTCAACACGGTCGTGCGGGTGGCCGGCATCGCGGGCTTCCCGGCCTACGTGGGATTCGCCGCTGTCGCGCCCCTGGCGGTGCCGCTCGTCTTCGGATCCGAATGGACCATGGCGGTGCCGGCCGTGCAGATCCTGATGCTGCTCGGCCTCCAACGCACCGTGGACGCGATCTGCTCGTTCTGCCTCCTCGCGCTCGGCCATTCCGCGCTGATTCTCAAGCTCAACGTCGTCTACTCCGTCGTCACGGTCGGGCTTCTCGCGGTGGCGGTGCGCTTCGGCCTCGAAGCGGCGCTGGCCGCGCTCGTTCTGTCGAACCTCCTGTTGCTGCCGGTCTTCCTCTTCCTCGTCCGGCGCATCGCCGGGATCGACGTCACCCGGCCGCTCGTCATCTTTCCCCGGCTCGCCCTCGCCGTGTCGGTCATGTTCGCGGCGGTCACCGGATGGCTCCGGATGATGCCCGTCTCCGATGCGCCCTGGCTGTCGCTCGCGAGCGCGATCGCGGCCGGCGCCGCGGTCTACGGGGTGATGATCGTGCTCCTCATCCGCCCCGATCTTCTCGATGCCGGCGACCTCCTGATCCGGACCGCGCGCCGCGTGCGCGCTGGCGGCGAGGAACACGCCCGATGAGAACGGTCTTCCTGTCCCAGCACTTCGACGGCGTACGGCCGCCGGATCAGAACTCGGTCGGGATCTGGACCTACGAGGTGGCTCGGCGATTGGCGCACCGGCACGACGTGACGGTCATCGCCCGCCAGCCGCCCTCCGCGCCATCGCGACAGGTCGTGGACGGCCTCGGGCTGGAGTTCGTCGCCGGCCTCCCCGTCGGAGCCTGGACGAAGGCGTCCCGGCTCTGGGCGCTCGCGGCGCCTGGCGCCCGGCCCCTGTTCGCGCAGCCCTTCTATGCCGCCGACTTCCTGCTCCGATCCCTCCGCCGGATCCGGCGGATCGGACCGGACCTCATCCACGTCCAGAACTTCCCCCAGCACGTGCCGGCGGTGCGGCGCGCGGCGCCGAACGCGGCGATCGTCCTCCACATGCATTGCGACTGGCTGGTCCAGCTCGATCGCGCGACCATGCGGCGCGGGATCGACGCCGCCGACCTGGTGATCGGCTGTTCGCGCCACGTGATCGAGGCGGCCGCCGGCCGCCACGCCGGCGCCGGGATCCCTTTTGAGGTCGTGCCGAACGGCACCACGAGTCCGCCCGCCGCACCGACCTTGGAGCGCCCTGCCCCCAAGGTCGTCTTCGTCGGCCGGGTGTCGCCCGAGAAGGGCCTCCACACCCTGGCCGACGCCTGGCCGCGCGTGGTCGCGGCCGTGCCGGAGGCGCGGCTGGAGATCGTCGGGCCGCAACAGGCGCTGCCGCGCGACCTTCTCGTCGACCTCGCCGACGACCCGGACGTCCGGGCCCTGGCGCGCTTCTACGGCGCCCGCCCCGGCGGCAGGTCCTACATGGATGCCGTGAAGGCCTCGATCCCGCCGCAACTCGCCCACACGGTCACGTTCGCCGGGCCGATCCCGTACGATCAGGTCGCCGAACGGCTCGCCGGCGCCGCCGTCCTGGTGAACCCGTCGCTGAGCGAGTCCTTCGGCATGAGCCTGGTCGAGGCCCTGTCCGCCGGCACTCCCGTGGTCGCCACCCGTGCCGGCGGAATGCCGGACATCCTGGAGGCGACTGGCGGCGGTCTCCTGGTTGAGAAGAACGACCCAGCCGCCCTGGCCGCCGCCCTCGTCCGGCTGCTCACCGACCGCGGCCTCGCCCGCGCGCTCGCCGCCGAAGGGGCCGGCCGCGCCCGGGACCTCTATGCCTGGGACCGGATCGCCGACCTGACGGCCGCCCTGCACGAGCGCACGATGGCCGCACGCCGTAAAGGACGCGAGCCGCTGACCGGCGCCGCCGTCCCGCACCCGGAGACCGCGGCCTGACGAAGGCGCCGCTCCGCCTCCCGGCCACCCGAGAAAGGCTCAGTCGGTCAGGGCCGGGAAGCGCTTCCGGAACTCGTCGGAGAGGACGATGCCCTGCACCAGATGGTCGCGATTGATCCTGTCGCTCTTCAGCTCGGCCACGTAGCTCGCGAGGCCATGCCCGTCCACGTCGCGGCCGAGCAGCAGCCTGAACATGAATCGCACATAGGCGTCGTCGGACATGCCGTCCGGGAAGTGGACGTCGTGGAATTCCCTTGAGGCCATCATGGCGAGCACCAGGGTCGGGATGTCGATCTCCCCCGACCGCAAGCGGTCCACCCATCCCTTCGCTCCTGCGGGATCCGGCGTCCGGCCGAGCACGACGCAATAGGCGCTCTCCACCGTGGCTTGGGGTGTCCGGTCGGCTGTGGCGGCACGCGCCAGATCGCACGATCGCCGCGCCACGGCCGATGGCCGGGGCCCACGGATCGCCTCCCGCACCGCCTCGTAGGCGGGCTTCGGCGCCCGCAGCGCCCACCCGGACCCGGCCCGGGCGACACGGACGAGGCCCATGTGCGCCTCATGGCTCGGCTCCCAGTACGGTTCGTCCAGGAGCTGGTAGACGTGCGCGGCCTCCACGTCATACAGATCAGCGAGATCCGCCAGGCGCTTCATCCATCGCGTGAGCCCTTCGGCCTGCTCCGCCTCGCCGTTCTGGCTGCCCGCCGGATGATTGAACTCGGTCACCCAGATCGGCCGGCCATAGGCCTTCAGCGCCTGGAACGCCCATTCGGGATCGGCGCCGTACATGTGCCAGACCGTGATGTCCCAATCGATGCCATCCTCCTTCATGCGCTCGAATGCGCCGAGGTGCCCCCATCCGGCGGTTCCCATGGCGGCCTTGAGGTCGGGGTCCACGGACGCAAGCCCATCGGACAGGCCTTTCAGGACGGCGCTCACCTTGCGCCAGCGCGGCGTGTAGTACTCGTCGCGGCCCACCCCGCCCGCAGGGCCCCATTCGCACGGGTAGCGGGAGCCGTCGTCGCGCGTCTCGCACGGCTGAAGGATGGCGTAGATCTCCAGCTCGTTCCCGAGCTCCCAGACCCGGATGGCGTCCTTCAGCGGGGTCGCCACATCCACGACGAACTGGCGGGCCGTGGCGTAGAGCGTCTCCGGTCCGTCCCCGTCGAGGTCGGCGTCCTTCGGGGTGAGCACCGGCAGGATGTCGATGCCGCGGCGCCGGCCCTCCTCCGCGAGCTGACGCAACGCCGGGATCTGGGCCGTCTCGCTCACGTTGACCCGGTAGGACGTCATGCCGAGGTCGGCCAGATAGTCGAGCTGGCGGCCGTAGTCGATGCCCGGATAGGCCGTGAACGGATGGCCGTTCGCGCCCCAGGTCAGGGTCCCCGCCGCCGCCTGGAGGACGCCGATCAGGAGCGACGCGCCGCCGAGCCCAAGCCGACCTAGCATCCGACCGTCTCCTCGTCGTCGACCGCCGTCATGAGGGCGAGGTACTGCTCGGCGATGCGGCTCCAGGAATAGGACGCGGCCGCCTGGTGGCCGGCCTGGACGAGGCGATGGCGCTCGCGCTCCGACGCACGCAGCCACACCACCGCATCCCGCCAGGCGGCCGGATCGTCCGGGTCGGCGTAGACCGCCGCCTCGCCGCAGATCTCCGGAAGGCACGGCGACGTGGACGCGACGACCGGGCAGCCGCACGCCATCGCTTCCACGGCCGGAATGCCGAAGCCTTCGCTCCGTGACGGAAGCAGGAAGGCGAGCGCGTGCTCAAGCGCCCTCCGGACGTCGTCGTCGCCGATGCGCCCGACGAGATGGACGTTCGGCGGCACCGGCCGGCCGTGCCGGGCGATGAAGGCCGCGTCCACCTCCCCGGCGATCAGGACCGCGATCCCGACCGCGTCCAGGAGCGGCGCGAGATCCAGGATCAGGTCCAGGTTCTTGTGCGGCTGGCGACGGCCGAGCGCGAACACGTAAGGCCCGTCCTCCGGCAGCGGCAGTGACGAGCGCGCGCCGTCCCAGCGTCGGACGTGATCGCTGCCGTTGTGCGTGACGGAGATCTTCTCCCGTGGCGCGACGCCATAGCCGACGAGATGCTCGAGGGACTCCCTAGACACCGTGGTGACCCGGCGGACGCGCCGGCCGAGCAGTGGCAGGATCAAACGGTGCGCCAAGCGGAATCCGGCGCCGTAGCTGTCCGGCATGGTGCGGGTCTGCAGGTCGTGGATGCAGACGATCTGCCGGCGGACCGCGACCGGCGCCAGGTTGCAGAAGCTGACGAGCCCGCCCGGCACATGGCGGGGCAGCTGGACCTGCACCCAGACCTGCGGCAGCCGCGGCCTGCCGAACTCCGGGACGACGCGCACCGGAATGCCCTTCAGATCCAGCCAGTCCGGCGCCGGGCGAGGCGCGACGAGGTCGAGATCGACACGACGCGCGAGCGGATGGCCCGCGGTCACGAGTGCATCCAGGGCCGAGGTCAGCTCCAGCGCGTAGCGGGCGACCCCGTAGGGTGCGAGAGCGAGGAAATCGCCATTGATGGTCCAGCGGGCGCGCCCGCCGGGCGAAGCGGTCGGTGGCTCCATGCGAACGCCGGAGGAGACGACGGGGTCCGACAGTCCAGTCACGTCCGCGTCCTCTCACCGACCGCTGACGGGTGGGCCGGGTCACATCGGCGCGGCCGCAGCCGGTGCGGAGTGGTCCCGGTCACCGGCCAACGGTACTGCGCTCGAGGATGCAGACGTCATGAACATAGGTGGTAGGCGGGATCCGCCGAATAGGTCGGCCGGTGCCCGGGGCCGACTCCCATCCGCCGATCGGTTGCGGTGACCGGGGCGCCGGACGTTCACACGATGGCGGACGACGAGCATTGATCAGGGAGGGCTCGCGATGGGCCGCCTGTGGGCGATCAACGGCCGCTTCCTGTCCCAGCCGATGACCGGGGTGCAGCGCTACGCCCGCGAGGTCGTCCGCGCCCTCGACAAGCTCGTAGCCGCCGGCACGGCGACCGCGACGGACCTCGACGTGGAGCTCCTGGCGCCACCGGGCGCCACGGTGCCGTTTCCATTGACGGCCGTGCGGCACCGCACGGTAGGCCGCCTGTCCGGCCACGCCTGGGAGCAGATCGACCTCCCCCGCCACGTGCCCGGCGGTCTTCTCAGCCTCTGCAACACCGGGCCGATCGCGGTCCGCAAGCAGATCGTCTGCATCCACGACGCCAACACGTTCAACTGCCCGGAAAGCTATTCGCTCGGCTTTCGGGCCCTTTACCGCACGCTCCTGCCTGCGCTCGGGCACACCGCGGAGGCGGTCGCCACGGTGTCGAACTACTCCGCCGACCAGCTCGTCTGGCATGGGATCTGCCGGGCGGGCGCGATCATCCAGGCGCCGAACGGCCACGAGCATGTGCTCGGTTGGGAGCCCCGGCATTCGCCGGTGACGCGGGCGGCCGCCGGCCGGAGCACGATCGTGGTCCTGGCGAGTTGGGCGCCGCACAAGAACACCGACCTGATCGTCCGCATGGCCGACCGCCTCGCCGAGTTCGGCCTCGGGCTCGCCATGGTCGGCGCGAGCGACCCGCGCGTCTTCAGCGCTCATGCGGGCGTGGAGGACGCGCCCAACGTCGCCTGGCTCGGCCGCATCACCGACGGCGAGATCGCGGCGCTCCTGAAGGACAGCCTCTGTCTCGCCATGCCGTCCCGCGAGGAGGGGTTCGGGCTGCCGCCGCTCGAGGCGATGGCGCTCGGCTGCCCGGTGGTGGTCAGCGATAGGGCCAGTCTGCCCGAGGTCTGCGGCGGCGCGGCCCTCTATGCCTCTCCGGATGATCCGGAGCCCTGGCTCGACGCATTCCTTCGATTGAGAGACAGCCCGGCGTTGCGGGCGAGCCTCGTGGAGCGCGGCCGGATCCGTGCCGCCCGGTACCGGTGGGAGGCGTGCGCCGCCCAATACCTGAGGGCGATGGACATCGCCGACGTGGTCTCCCGCTCCGACCGAAGGGCCCAGGCCGCCGCCTGAACCGTCCTGGATCAGGCGCCGGCCGCCACAGCCGCTTCGCGCCGTCCGATCGGCGACGGCGCCCGGACCGACGCCCTGGCCCGCAGGGCCACGACGATCCCCAGCGAAACGAAGAACAGCATCCCCGGATCGGCGCTGCCGCCGGTCAGGGACGCGCTCACGAGCGCCGCCACCACCGCCGCGCGGATGCTGGACGTCAGCGCCGCGGCGTCCCGGTCCAGCGGTGGCGACCGCCTGCCGCCGGAGCCGACGATGGCGGCCG
The DNA here is from genome assembly GCF_013839525.1 of Chthonobacter rhizosphaerae. Taxonomy (GTDB): domain Bacteria; phylum Pseudomonadota; class Alphaproteobacteria; order Rhizobiales; family Pleomorphomonadaceae; genus Chthonobacter; species Chthonobacter rhizosphaerae. The sequence goes on along the minus strand of NZ_JACDIS010000002.1, from coordinate 201,922 downwards.
TGAGAAGCGCCATGAAGATCGCGCCCACCAGCCCGAGCTGCGACAGCACCGCGACGGGCCAGCTGGACGCGCGGGAGCTGCCGATGCCGATGCCGAGGAAGCTCGTGTCGACGAAAGCCTCGAAGCTCTTGATGTTCCAGTAGAGGCGCTCCTGGCCCGAGATGCTCTGCGACTTGTTCACCACGGTGGCGTCCAGAAGGTTCAGGAACGACGCGAGATAGCGGCTGTCCGCGATCACGCTCGACAGGAGGACGGCCCCCATCACCATCACCGAGGCGAGGACCGCCACGTCGCTGCGCGCGCCGCGGCCGGACAGGAGAGCGCCGGTCGCCGACATCAGGATGGGCACTCCCAGGATGGCGAGACCCACGTAGGCCGTGGACGAGGTCGACATGAGCAGGAGCGCGAGCAGCGTCAGCATCAGCACGAGGGCGAAGCGGCTGCCGGTCCGGCGCCAGTCGGCAAACAGGAAGGCGACGGCCGCCAGGGACATGCCCGCGAAGCCGGACGCCTCCGGATACCCGCCGACGATACGGGCGAAACTCGCCTCGGAAATGTCGGTCAGAAGCGCGTAGTTGGCCGTCCGGATCGGCAGGAGGACGTCGCCGAAGCCGGCGAGCTTGCCCGCGAGATCAAGGACGCCCATGCCGGTATGGACCGCGCACCAGGCCAGGAAGGCCCGTCGCACCTGATCCACGCGGTCCGCGTGGAAAACGAGAACCGCGATCGCGAGCGCGACCGAACCGCCGAGCAGGAAATAGCCGGCCTGGGTGATGTTGCCCGACACCGGCGCGAGGCCGCTCTCCACGATCCCGTTCCCGCCGGTCTGGCGCACGAACACGATCACCTTGCCGGCGAAGAGGCGCGGAAACAGCACCGCGCCGGCGACCGCGTAGGCCATCAGGAACAGCAGCAGCCACATCACCGGCGCGCTCGCGAACAGCGCGCCGAGCTCCCTCCAGATCTTCCGGCGGCCGGCGACGGCGAGCACGAGGGCGGCGGCGAAGACGGTGAAGACGAGCGGCGACGACCCGCCGAGCGAGCCGAAGAGCAACAGCGCCGTGGAGCCGAAGGCGAGCGAGATCATGAGCCCGGCGACGAGGCCGCCACCGAAGGCGCGCGCGGCCAGGGCGATGACGACGCAGACGAGAAGACCGACGACGGAAAGACTCATGGGCGGACGCCAATGGCAGGCCGGCCGCCGCACCTGGACGGAGCCGGATCGCCGCCGAACGGACGGGTCGGACGGACATGCTAGCCCGACGAGAGGGCGGGCCGGGTTCATCCGAACGGAGGTGCCCGTTTCACCCGATGGACGTAGGCGAACACCCTTGGCGTCCCGGCCCGCTCCGGCGGGTCGTCGTCCGCGTCCGCCGGGTGGGCTTACCGCTTTCGGCCGATACCCGACCTCTCCCTAGAGAGAGCGGGACCCTCGCCGATGCCGGGCTAAGACTGTCGCGGCGCTCGCATGCAGCGAAGAACGGCGGTCGAGGCCCGCCGGCGAGCCGGGCCCGCCCGCCCATCGGCCGGATGATCGCCCGGCATATCGGACCCGGAGGAATGGATGTCCCCTCGCGTGTCGCTTGGCCTGCCGGTCTACAACGGTGAGAAGTACGTGGGCGGTGCGCTCGAATGCCTGCTGGGACAGACGTTCCAGGACTTCGAACTCATCATCTCCGACAACGCGTCGACCGACCGCACCGGCGCAATCTGCCGGTCGTTCGCCGCCCGCGACCCTCGCGTGAAGTACCTGCGCAACCCGCACAACCTTGGCGCCGGGCCCAACTTCAACCACGTCTTCCACCAGGCCGTCGGCACGTATTTCAAATGGTGCGCCTGCGACGACCTCCTCGGCCCGACCTTCCTAGCCGAGACCGTGCGCGCCCTCGACGAGAACCCGGATACCGTCCTGGCCTTCGGCAGAACGGAGTCGATCGACGACACGGCCCACATCGTGCCGCTCGTCGGATCCAACATGCCGGCCGTGCTGGACGAGCGACCGGCCCGACGCTTCCGGCAGGTGCTGCGCGAGATCGGCACCTGCTACGAGGTGTTCGGCCTCATCCGCCGCGACGCCCTGGCGGCGACGACCCTTCACCGCCCCTACTACGGCTCCGACCGCGCGCTCCTCCTGGAACTGTCTCTGCTCGGCAAGTTCCGTCTCGTGCCGGACGCGGTCCTCTACAGCCGCGAGCATCCCGAACGGTCGATCAACATCGCCGACAAGCGGGACCGGGCGCGGTGGCACACGTCCAAGGCCCGGCACTCGCTGGAGCACACGCTGCTCCTCGGACATCTCGCCCGGATCCTGGTCCGTCAGCGCGCCGTGGCGCCGCTCTCCGCGACCGCGTGGCCGCTCCTCGCCTTCGCGGCGTCGCCCATCCAGGTCTCCCGCTATGCGCTGGAGGCGATCGGCCTCGTGGCGCCCGCCGCCCGAACGCATCTGCGCAACGTCGGCTGGTCCGCCGTCCACCGCCTCCAGAACAGACGAGGATGATCGAACGGTCGTACTCAGCATTTTTCCGCGCCAGATCCGCTTATCGCCTGACATTTCAAACAGCAGTTCAGATTTCATCACGAATTCCGGTTCGATCCATGCGCATTCGCTCCCGCTCATCCGGTCATCCTCTCGCCAGCCGGCAAGCAGCCGGCTCGTCACCCGAAACCGCCGGGCGTTCGGGCCGGCGTCGCCGGGGGATGCACCGGATGAGCGGTCCATCCGGCCTCAACCCACCTTTCGCAGGAGCTTGACGTGAAAGTTGCAATCCTTGCCGGGGGCAAAGGCACCCGCCTTGCCGAGGAGACGTCGGTCCGGCCCAAGCCGATGGTGGAGATCGGCGGCAAGCCGATCCTGTGGCACATCATGAAGATATACTCCCACTACGGCTACAACGACTTCGTCGTCGCCATGGGTTACAAGGGGGAGTACATCAAGAACTACTTCGCCCAATATGGAACGCTGTCGGGCAACCTGACCATCCAGCTCGGTCGTCCCGACCCGGTGATCCGCCACGATCACAACGAGACGCCCTGGACCATCGACCTGATCGAGACCGGCGACGAGACCCTGACCGGCGGCCGGCTGCGCCGGCTGAAGCCCTATCTCGGGCGCGGAACCTTCATGCTGACCTGGGGCGACGGCGTCGCCAACATCGACATCGACCGTCTGCTCGCCTTCCACCGGTCCCACGGCAAGCTCGCCACGATCACGGCGGTTCGCCCGCCGGCGCGCTACGGCCACATGCGCTTCGAGGGCGACGCGGTGGTGGCCTTCGAGGAGAAGCCGCAGACCGCCGAGGGCTGGATCAACGGGGCCTTCTTCGTCCTGGAGCCGGAAGTCCTCGACTACATCGACGGCGACATGACGATGTTCGAACACGCGCCGCTGGAGAACCTCGCCCGCGACGGCCAGCTCATGGCCTACCGCCACGAGGGCTTCTGGAGCGCCATGGACACGCTCCGGGACAAGCACACCCTGGAGAAGATCTGGGACAGCGGCGAACGGACCTGGGCCATTTGGGAGAGACACTGATGCGCGTCCTCGTCACCGGCCATCGCGGCTACATCGGCACGGTCCTCACGCCGCTCCTGGAGGCGGCCGGCCATGACGTGGTCGGCCTCGACAGCGACCTCTACGAGCGCTGCACCTTCCAGGCGGGCGGCGCGATGCCGGTCGTTCCGACGATCCTGAAGGACATCCGCGCCGTCGAGACCGGGGATCTCCTCGGCTTCGACGCGGTCCTCCATCTCGCCGCGCTGTCCAACGACCCGCTCGGCGACTTTCGACCCGAGACGACATTCGCCATCAACACCGAGGCCACACTGCGGCTCGCGTCGGCGGCCAAGGCGGCGGGCGTGGAGCGGTTCGTCTTCTCGTCGTCCTGCTCCAACTACGGCGCCAGCGGCGTCGACGTCATCGACGAGACGAGCCCGTTCCATCCGGTGACGCCCTATGGCATCAGCAAGGTTCGGGCGGAACTCGGCCTCCTGGAGATGATGGACGACCGGTTCGCCCCCGTCCTCCTGCGCTCGGCCACCGCCTACGGGGTGAGCCCGCGCCTGCGCTTCGACCTCGTGCTCAACAACCTAGTCGCCTGGGCGGTGACCACCGGCCAGATCCGGATGAAGTCGACGGGCGAGTCCTGGCGACCGATCGTCCACATCGAGGACATCGCGCGCGCGTTCGTGGCCGTCCTCGATGCGCCCCTCGACGCCGTCCGCGGCGAGGCGTTCAACGTGGGCGTGACGGACCACACCTACCAAGTGCGCGACATCGCCCGCATCGTCGCCGACGTGGTGCCGGGCTGCGAGGTGACATTCGCCCCCGACGCCATCTCCGACACCCGGTCGTACCGGGTGAACTGCGACAAGATCCGCCGCGTGCTCCCGACCTTCGCGCCGCAGTGGGATCCGCGCCGAGGCGCCGAGACTCTTCTGGCGGCCTGCAAGGCCCAGAAGCTGACGCTGGAGGAGTTCGAGGGTCCCCGCTTCCAGCGGATCGGCCACATCCGCATGCTCGTCGCCGACGGCGTCCTCGACGAGACCCTGACCCGCCGTCCGGCGGCTCGCACCGCAGCGTCCGCCGTCGTCCACGACCCGGCCTTCGTCGCCGACGCCGCCGAGGTCCGCTGCATCTCCTGCAGGCACCACGGGCTGAGGCCGATCCTCGACCTCGGGCCCATGCCGCGCTCGGACGGCTTCGTGGATCCGGCCCGCACCGCCGAGAGGGAGACGCGGGTGCCGCTGCGGCTCGGGTTCTGCCCGGAATGCAGCCTCGTCCAGCTCCTGGAGACCCGCCCGCCGGAGGAGATGTTCGGCGACGACTACGTCTACTTCTCGTCCTATTCGGACGACCTGCTGCGCCACAGCCGCGAGAACGCGGCGGAGCTCATCGAGCGGCTCGGGCTCGGCCCATCGAGCCTGGTGGTGGAGATCGCCTCCAACGACGGCTACATGCTCCAGACGTTCAAGACCGCCGGCGTTCCGGTGCTCGGCGTGGATCCGGCCCGCCATCCGGCCGCCGCGGCGATCGCGAAGGGGATCGACACGGTCGTGGACTTCTTCGGCGTCCGCGTCGCCGACCGGCTCGTGGCCGATGGCCGGCGGGCGAACCTCATCATCGCCAACAACGTCGTGGCCCACGTGGCGGACCAGAACGATTTCGTCGCCGGCATGGCCCGCCTCCTCGCCGCCGACGGAACCGCGGTGGTGGAGTTCCCCTACGTCCGCGACCTGATCGAACACGTGGAGTTCGACACGATCTACCACGAGCATCTCTGCTACTTCTCCGTCGGCTCGGCCGCCACCCTGTTCGCCCGCCACGGCCTCCACCTCAACGACGTGCGGCGGATCCCCATTCACGGCGGGTCCCTGCGGCTGTTCTTCGGGCGCGACCCGAAGCCGACGCAGGCGGTCGCGGCCATTCTGGAGGAGGAGCGGCGCCTGGGCGTCGATCGCTACGCCTACTACGAGAGCTTCGGCGTCCGCGTCCGGGAGTTCCGCGAACGGGCGCGCCGGCTGCTCGGCGACATCCGGGCGCAGGGCAAGCGGATAGCCGCCTATGGCGCCGCCGCCAAGGGCACGATCATGCTCAACTACCTGGACGTGGATGACCGCGCGATCGAGTATGTCGTGGACCGGAACGTCCACAAGCAGGGCAAGTACGTCCCCGGCGTGCGCCTGCGGATCGATCCGCCGGAGAAGCTGATCGCCGACCGGCCCGACTACGTGGTCATCCTGCCGTGGAACTTCCGCGAGGAGATCATCCGGCAGCAGCAGGACTTCCTGGCCGCGGGCGGCCGCTTCCTGGTGCCGACGCCCGACCTTGAAATCGTCGGTGGATGATGCGAACCCCTGGCGCACCGGCGATCTGCCGGAACCGACCGGAACCCGGCCCCTTCGCCGCGACGGACCCCGCCGGGGTCGGCGCCGTCTGCCCCAGCTGCGGTGGCCTTGCCCTCGCGCCCATCTACCGGCTCGCGTCCATCCCGGCGCAGAGCGTGATCCTGTTCGACACGCCCGAGGCGGCGCGCGACATGCCCCGTGGCCAACTCGACCTGCGTTTCTGCGACGACTGCGGGTTCGTCTTCAACAGCGCCTTCGACGCTGCGGGCGTGGACTATGCCTCGACCACGGAGGAGAGCCAGCACTTCTCCGGCACGTTCAACGCCTTCGCGCGAACGCTCGTGGAGGAGATCGCTCGCCGCTACGATCTTGCGGGCCGGCTGACGCTCGAGATCGGCTGCGGCAAGGGGGATTTCCTGCAGGAACTGGTCGCGCAAACCGGGACAATCGGACTCGGCGTCGATCCCGGCTTCATCCCGGACCGCCTGCCGGGAGCGCACGGGCGCGACATCACCTTTCGCCGCGAGTATTTCGACCCCGCCGCCATCGAGACGCCGCCGGGCTTCGTGGTCTGCCGGCACACGCTGGAGCACATTCCGGACGTCGGCCGCTTCCTCGCGGACATCGCGACCGTTCTGTCCGGCCGGCGCGACGTCGGCATCCTGTTCGAGACGCCGGACATGGCGCGTGTGCTCGCGGAGGGCGCCTTCTGGGACATCTACCACGAGCACTGTTCCTACTTCACGCTCGGCTCCCACGCCCGCCTGTTCCGGCGCGCGGGCCTCCACGTGACCCGCACCTATCTGGCGTACGGCGACCAGTACATCGTCCAGTATGCCGAGCCCGGCGCCGGCACGCCGCTGCCGGAGGAGAACGACCTCGATCGCGTGCGCGCGCTCGCCGCCGCCTTCCCGGCCAAGGTCGCCGCCGTCCGGGCGCATTGGACCGATTTCGTCCGGGACCGGCACGGGGCCGGCGGACGGATCGCCATCTGGGGCGGCGGCTCCAAATGCGTATCCTTCATCACCAGCAACGATCTGGCCGACGCCGTCGAGCAGGTGATCGACATCAATCCCTTCAAGCAGGGCAAGTACCTGCCCGGCACCGGGCACCGGGTCTCGCCGCCCGACGACCTCGTCCGCACCCGGCCCGACACGGTGATCGTGATGAACCCGGTCTACCTGCCCGAGGTCGCGGCGCGTCTCGCCGCTCTCGGCCTCTCGCCGGACCTGGTGGCCTTGTGATGACCCTTCCCCTTTCCCCTGTCACCGGGGCCGGCGATCCGGACCCAGTGCTCCTCCTTCCGGGAGTCCCCGTCCTCTGCAACCAGCTCTGGCCGGACGCAGCGTCCGCGCGCGGCGCGCCGGCGGGCGATGTGGACCTGGTGCTCGACCGCCGTTCGGGCCTCCTTTGGAACCGGTCGTTCGACCCGGACCGGATGGCCTATGCGGCCGGGTACGAGAACGCGCTCCACCACAGCCCGGCGTTCCGGGCCTTCGCGGACGATCTCGCCCGCGGGCTGGTCGGCCGCCACGACCTGAAGGGCCGCGACGTCCTGGAGATCGGCTGCGGCGACGGCCACATGCTGGCGCTCATGATGGAACACGGCGCCCGGTCCGCCACGGGCTACGACCCGTCCATGGCCGGCCGGACCAGCCCCTATCTGGAGCGCCCCGGGGTTTCCGTCGTGCCGGAGTACTTCAAGGCCGACCGGATCGACCGGCCCTTTGACGCCATCCTGTGCCGGCACGTCCTGGAGCACCTGGACGATCCGGCGGGCTTCCTGGCCGACATCCGCGCCGCGACCGGGGATCGGACGGTCCCGATCTATTTCGAAGTGCCGAACGCCGACTGGATCCTGAGCGCGGTCTCGCTGTGGGACGTCATCTACGAGCACGTCACCTACTGGACCGCCCCGGCGCTGGAGACGCTGATGCGGCGCGCCGGCTTCCGCCCGCTCGCCATCGGCGGCGTCTACGGCGACCAGTTCCTGATGGTCGAGGCGGTTCCCGACACGCCCCGTCCGGACTGGTTGCCCGATGCCGATGCCGTGCCGCTCGCAGCCGCCCGGGCCTTCGGGGCGGCGGCCGCGGCGCAGATTGCTGGTTGGCGCGGCCGGCTTTCCGCGGCGGACGGCAAGGCTGTGATCTGGGGCGCCGGGTCCAAGGGAATCACGTTCGCCAACGCTCTCGGCGGCGAGGCGGCGGAGCGCGTCGCCGCCTATGTTGACCTCAACCCGCGCAAGCACGGCCGCTTCGCGCCGGGAGTCGGGCTCCCGGTCGTCGAACCGGCCGCGCTGCCGGCGATCGGTCCCGCGTTGGTGCTGATGTCCAACGCGCTCTATCGCGGCGAGATCTCCGGCATGGTGGCCCGGATGGGCCTGCGGCCGACGTTTGGGGCCATTGTAGGCTGACACGCCCGGTCAGCGGACCGCTTCCGGTTCCGCCAGGATGTTCGCCACGTGCCAGCCCGCCCCCGGATAGCTGTCCGCCAGGGGCGTGAACCGATAGCCGAAAGGCCGCAGCACGGCCTGGCAGGCCTCCGCCTTGGCGTCGAGACGGGCCCGGTCGGCGTCGTCCACCTCGAAGACGATCACCGGAGCCGCCCGGCGCAGCAGCCCGGTCATGCCTTTGAGCACCGCCTCCTCCGCGCCCTCGACATCGATCTTCACCACGTCGGGAAGCCTCACTCCGCCACCCGCCACCAGATCGTCGAGAGAGACCAGACGCACCGACAGGCTGCCGGTCGTGTCCGGCGGGCGGTCGGCGGTCGAGAGGGCCGACCCGCCGGATAGCCGCGCGAGCAGCAGCTCGCCGCTGCCGCTGTGGTCCGACGCCGCCGCCTCGATGACCGTCACGTTGGGAAAACCGTTGGCCGATATGTTCCGCCGGAGCAGGTGAACGTTCGCGGGCGAAGGCTCGAACGCCACCACCCTGCCGGCGGGGCCGACAGCGCGGGCGGCCAGGATGGTGAAGAAGCCCACGTTCGCGCCCACGTCGAAGAACACGCTGCCGCGCCCCAACCGATCCGCGATCGCCCGCTGAACCGGCCACTCGACGGTGCCGAGCGCGTAGCCCGGATTGGACCGGCCCGCGTTGATGACGAGGCCGGCGGCCGGGCCGCACAGGATCCGCCGGTTCCTGTCCGTGGCCCACCAGCCGACCGCGCGCGAGACCCCGGGCAGCTTCTCGACGCGGCGCACGAGGCGTCCCGGAAATCGGTCCGTCATGCTCCTCCTCCGGATCTGGCGATGAAGCGATGAAATCGGCTGCCGGTGTCGTCGCCCCACTCCCAGTTGGCGACGAGCCCCACCCGGCGGATCGCGAGCCGCCGGGCATCGCGGTGGATGTCCCGGAGCGAGCGGTAGAGAACCGGTTCGCCGTCCACGTGGACGGTGTAGACCATGCCGTCGAACGCGGCCCGGAGGCGATGCCGCCGGCCCCAGTGGATGCGCGCGCCCACATTGGTCCAGACCGCGTCGTAGAGGTCCTCGAACCCGTCCAGCGTCAGGAAGGACGATATGGACGCGCCGCCGTAGCCGTCGCTGAGCCAGTTGTTGATGGTCAGGTGGTTGCCCGCGTCCTGCCAGAAGACGAGGCCCGCGCGGCCGCCGTGGCCGTCGCCGCGGCGCGAGCCCGGGGGCGTGATGTCGACCTCCAGGTCGGCGAGATTCGGGCTCTCCCAATCGACCGTGTAGATGGTCCGGCCCGGGTTCGGCCTCGCGCGGTCCGCGTCCACCCTGGCCGCCCCATCGCCCGTGGCGGCGATCACGCCGCGCCCGGCGGCCCGCCGCCAGCGGGTCGCGCCGTTGGCGGTCGTCCGCCCGTCGAGGTCGCCGGCGGGGCCGTCGAAATCGTCGCGTAGAATCTCGCGCTCCGCCGTCGGCGTTGGCAGGCGCGGCAGATGCAGGAGACCGGTCGCGTCGATCGCGCGCGGATGGGCCTCCAGTCGCCGGACCGTCACGGCCCCGGCGAGCGCGAGTCCCAGCCCCGCCTCCGCCGACAACCGGCCGTCCCGGATGCACCGGCCGAACAGGCGCCGCCCGTCGAGGAACACGGCGATCTCGGCGCCGTCGTCGCTCACCTGCAGCGCCCGATCGCCGTCGCCCGGTCCGACATCCTCGGCGGCGATCTCCTCGACCCGGCCAGCCGACCGGACCGACAGGGCGCATCGCGCCTCGTCCAGGCTCACGGACCAGCCGTCCCCGTCGCCGGCCACCCGGAACCGAAGCTCCACGCGTCCGGGTTCCCCGGCGACGACCACCAGCAGGAGCCCCGGCGGCTGGCCCGCCCGCAGAGTGGCTTCGCCCGCTCCCGTCGCCCGCAGCCCCTCCGGCGACCTCTGAAGCCCGTCGGTCACCGTGGCCCAGGCGCCCCCGATTTCCGCCGCTGTGCCGCGCAGTGGACCTTCGCCGGCGAACAGGTCGGCGACCGAAGCGGTGCCGTACCACCGGTCCCACGCCCCGACCGTCCGGATCTCGACGCCGTGGACGCGCGTGTCCACCCTGAAGCCGATCTGGCCGAGCACGCTCTGATGAAGGCCGGCGTGGAACGGCCCGGCTGCCGGGCGAGGATCCACCAGGAGGGGTCTGAACCGCGGATAGGTCGGAAGGCCCGGCACCCGGTCCAGTCCGGCCGCCGCCAGGTGAACGACGCCCCACCGGCGGACGAGCACCGCGTAGTGGATCGGAACGTTCTGCACCCCGTGGAGCACCGGCGGCATCCGGCCGCCGCTCGACGCCCGGAGCTGGCCGTTCTCATAGCCCGTGGCGTGCATCACCAGACCGAAGCCTTCGGTCGTCGGATCCGCCGGAGCCGGCGTGCGATACCAGCCGATGGCGAAATTCTCGTCGAGCGCGGGAGCGCCGTGTCGGCGCCGACGATGCAAGGGCACCCAGCGGCGCAGGTGATCGAGCAGCAGCCGCTTGCGCGGATGGCGCAGCCAACTCGCGAGCCGTCCGGCCAGAGGCTCCGACCCGTTCCCCTTCGCCCACTGCCAAAGGCGGCGCGCGAGGTGCTGGTGGAGATCGCCGGCCTGCGAGGTGTTGTGGCCGTTGAGCACGAGCGCCGCAAGGACGAGCCCGTCGCCCGCCTCGAACGGCCCGTAGGACGCGCCCGCCCGCCCCCAGCCGGGCGTCGCCAGCGGCTGGATGCGCAGAGCGCCGTGATCGATGCCGATCACGCCCTCCACATCCACCACATGCCGGCCCCACACGTCGTCCGGTCGGCCGCCGCCGAGCCGGCCGGGCGGCACGGTCCCCTCGAAGCGGTCGAGCAACGGCTCGATCGCGGCGGCGATCCTGCGGTGCTCGGTCACGTTCGCTCGTCCAGCCGGTTGATCCAGAGGCGGACCGGCGGATGGCCGGTCCAGTTGGCGCCGAAGATGTCGAGGTCCCCATCCTCGTCCATGTCGGCGACGACGCCGTTGTGCAGCCCCTCCGCACCGACCACCTGGACGAGCCAGCGCCCGGCCCTGCCATCCGCGTTGAGGAGGACCAGGATGCGCGGCGTGGCTGCCGTGTGCATCTGCGCGACGACGAGGTCCGTGTCGCCGTCCAGGTCCATGTCGCCCGCCTGGAGCGTATGGCCGCGCTCCAGGCCTGCCATCACCGTATGCTTCACCCAAGGTCCCGCCGGCCCCTCGTCCCCGACCGTCCAGCGGTCGACGTCGGCCGTGTTCTCCGAGCTGGCGAAGATCACCTCGGCCCGCCCGTCCCCGTCCACATCGGCGACGAGCGCCTTGAAGTCCGCGTCCGCCTCTCCGATCGGATATCGGACCCAGGCGCCGCCATCGCGGGCCGCGGCAGCGCCCGGATTGCGGATCCACGCGCCACGGACCACGAGGTCCACCAGACCGTCCCCATCCACGTCCCCATGCGCCAGACCTTCGTTGCCGAGATCCCCATGTGGGAACTCGACTCTCTCCCAATCGCCCGGCGCGGTTTGGAAGAAGATCATCAGCGCGTGGTGGCTCCGCGTCGCGATGTCGAGACGACCGTCTCCGTCGTAGTCGGCGGGGTGCACGTCCTTGCCCCATCCGCCGACCGACCCGATCACCCAGCGGCGCCAAGACGCCCCATCCGCCGGATCGCCGCCCGGGCGCGGGTTCTCGAACCACAGGAGATTGTCCGGGCCGTCGCCGTCGGGAACGACGATGTCCAGGTCGCCGTCGGCATCCACGTCCGCAATGCTGCCGTCCGTGGTGAATTCCACGGTCGGGGTCGCGACCGTCGTCCTCGACCAGTCGGGATGGCGATACCACGCCAGCTTCTCGGCACTCCCTCCGCCGACGACGAGATCCTTGTGGCCGTCGCCGTCGATGTCGCCGACGAGTTTCACATCGCCCGCCATGCCGTCGTCGACCACGACGCGCTCGAACGGAACGGCCTCCACGGTGCCGGCGCCGGCGCCGCCCCCTGCCCCTCGCAGACCATCTCGCAGCGACGGATAGGCGAACGCCATCGCGACCACCGGCAGACCGAGCCCGATCGCCAGCAGCAACCTGATGCCCGGCCGGGTCATGGCGCCGCCGCCGCGAGCCGCGGCGCCTCCGCCAAAACCCGGCCGGGCGTCCACAGGAAGACTTCGACCGGCTGCAGGAGGCACGCGAGGAGATCCCCTCCCGCGACGTCCCGAAGCGTCGGCCAGTCCGGGTCCGCCCCCTGGCGCTCCATCTGGGAGCGGTGTTCCGCCAACGCGGCCCGCTTGCCGTCCAGCACGGACCGGACATCGACCGCCACGTTCAAAGCTCTGAGGAGGCGGACACCCGACAACGTACCGATCGTATTTCGCACCACGGCCCGCGCGCCGCCGCCGCTCGTCGGCGCAAGGCGGACGAAGGGCCAGTGGTGCCAGGCCCAGACCGGGTATTCGAAGGCGTCGGCCCGCCCTCCCCATTCCGCCATCGCCCGGCGAACGATGTGGTTGGCCGCCCGATGATCCGCCGGCGGATCGAGCCGGTGTGGGTAGAAGACCTCCGCGGGCCGCACCGTCCTGAAGAGGTCGAGGAGGTCGGCGGCCGCTTCGTCCTGGTGGTCGCTCAGCCGGCCGTCCGGATAGCCGAGAAAATGAACCGCCCGGTCCGGCACGCGAAGCGCCCGGCACGCCGCGAGCGCCTCGGCCTTCCGGATCTCCGCCAGCCGGTCCGGCGGCATCAGGTGGGCATGGGAGCTTCGGCCGTCCGTGATGAACACCACCGTCACGGCGCATCCCGCGCCGCGCTTGCGGAGAATGGTGCCGCCGCAGCCCAGGGTCTCGTCGTCCGGATGCGGTGCGACGACGACGGTCGGCCCGTCCCGCCGGCCGCCGGCCGGATCGATGGGCGCGAGCCTCCGGAGTTTCCGGCGGTAGGACGTCTGAAGCGCGATGCGGATCATCGGAGCGTCGGTCCTTGCTGTGTTCCGATCCGGCCGGGTCGACCGGCCTCCAAAGCTGTTCTCGGCGCACCCCATCCGCATCGGGCCCGGCCGGCCCTCGGGCGAGCCGGACACGCTCGGTCCGGAGCGGCTATTGGGCAAAGGTCCCCCACCGTTTCTGGCCATGGGAACCGTGATGCGTCCGCGCCTTTGTCAGAAGCACGCCGAAGCTGGTCGTGTCGCTCGCGTGCAGGATCTGGATGAGGCTGGCGACCATGTCCACGGGAGTTCTCCCCCACTCGGCCACCACGATCACGCCGTCGCAGAGCGCGCTTGCCGCCAGCCGGTCCACGCCGGCCGTGAGGGGCGGCAGGTCGACGATGACGACGTCGAACATCGTCATCTCCTTGAGGAGCGCGTCCATCACGCCCGCATCCAGAAGGTGTTCCGGACCGAGGGCATGGCTCGGCAGAAGCCAGAGGCACTCGTCCCGCAAGGTCGTGATGGCCCCGCGCAGGGCCTCGGGCCCGGGCGCTTCGGAGCCGGCCTTGACCTTGCGCGCCAGTCGCCGGCTCAGGGCCGCATGGTAGATGTCGGCGTCGATGAGCAGGGTCTTGAGGCCGGAGACGGCGTGGGCATAGGCGAGATTGCTGGCGCAGGTGCTCTTGCCGTCGGACGGCAGGGCGGACACGACGGCGATCCGCCGTGCCGGACGGCGCACCCTGGCGAGGGCGAGCATGCCCTTCACGTTGAAGATGGTCTGGGTGAAGCGGGAATCCGGCTGCCGGATGACTTCGTCGAACCGGCCGTATCCGCCCCGCGTCCCGAACACGCGCGGGAGTTCCCCGATGCAGTCGAGGCCGAACTCCTCGCGGATCTGGCGCGGGAAACGCACGGTCTTGTCGAGGGAATGACGCAGGAACGCGAGGCCGCCGCCGACGAGAAGCCCCGCCAGCAGGCTGAATGACAGCACCAGCTTCGGCTTGGGGCTGTTCGGCTCGAGCGCCGGTGTGGCCGGCGTGATCACCCTGACGCCGACGGCCGGAAGAGACTGCTGGCTGATCTGGTCCGTGTAGGCGCCGAGGAAGCTCTCGTACATCTTCCGATAGGTCTCGGCGGTGACCTCGAGTTCCTCCAGCGTGGGCGGTCCCGCGGTGCCGAACTGCGCGGTATCGACCGAGGCGTCCGGCACTCCGATTCGATAGTCGTGCCGTGACCGGAACGCTTGTGCGATGGCCACGGCCCGGTTCATCTGGTTCCGAAGCTGATCGAGACGCCGTTCCATGGAGGCGCGGCCCTCGTTCGCCGCCGCGGCCTTGATCTCCACCTGCTCGCGCACGTAGGCGTCGGCGAGTGCATTGGCAATGCTTGCCGCCAAGTCCGAATCGACGGATTGGAAGGTGATCTCGATGGCGTAGGACACGCCGAGCCGCCGAACCGCAAGACCGGATTGGAAGATGGCCATCGCGCGGCGGTTGAGTTGAAACTCCGTGAGCGGACGGCCCCGAGGAGCGGTCGCCTGCGTGTCCGCGCCGTCGCCCGCAAGCATGCGCCGCGTTTCGTCGCCGACAAGACCGTATTCGGCGAGGCTGTCGGAAACGATCCCGCGCAGCCGCCAGAATCGCTCGGCCCATGATGGAGCGCCAGATTCGATGAACGCGGTATTCTCGCGGAGACCGAGACGATCGATCACCATCTGGGCGATCTTCTCCGAGCCCAGAACCACGATTTGGCTCTCGATCTGCGCCGTGTCGATGGAGAGATTGACGTCCGAAGCCGTCGTGGCCTTCAGGAAGGACGGGAGTTCCGGCTCGATGAGGATCTGCGTTCGCGCCACATAGGCCGGGTCGCTCGTGGCCAGATAGATCCAGGCCGCCAGAAGGGAGAACCCGACGCATGCGAGGACCGACAGAAGGTATACTCTGAAAACGTTCAGTATATCGGCGAAGCTGAGGACATCCCCTTCAGGTCGGATCTTGGATGCGGTGCCGGGGCGCCATTCAGTCACGGTGTCCATGTGCCGCTCGCTCCTGGCCTATACCGGAGTGATCGCCCTTCTGCCTGATGTGCGGAAACGGCCGATCCGATAGGCGTTGGCACCTCCGTCAAATCAGCCAGCCGATCGATGAGGGGCGATGCGCCAACGATAGCGGTGCGGTTCATCGCGGTGTCGCAGCCAAAGGACGTAGGAGCGCTACCCCCAAACGGACGACCGGCAATGCTCTTCCGGCGGCCGGGCGCCGGCCGAAAGGCCGAGTTCGTCGACGCCTTCGACACGATGGGGCGAAGACGCGCGCGCGGTGGCTCTGGTGGCGGAGATGGTTCGACCTCGCCGGCTCTGGGCCTGCGGTCCGCAGCTGCGCAGCGGTGGGCATCCAGGGTCGCCGTCAGCCGGCCGCCGGTCCCTCCTGACCCGACGGTCGACCTCTCGAACCTGATTGGGCGACGCCCGCCCAGACCTTTCTCCGATCAGGTTGCACGGCCTGATCGTCGAGAAAGCGCTCCAATGCATTGAGCGTGTTGCGATTTTTCCGTCAGATCGGAAAGCGCTCTAGCCGGCGGCCGCCGTGGTGCCGGATACTCTCGACCAGCCCTCATGCTCGATCAGTTCATTGATCATGTAGGCGGCCTCTGTGCGGTTCCGCGCCTTCAACTTCTTCATGATGGTTCGGATGTGCACCTTCACGGTGCTTTCGCACATGTTCAACTCGTACGCGATCGTCTTGTTGGCCTTGCCGCGCCTCAGAAGATCGGCCACCAGTTCCTGCCTGGGCGTGAAGCTCCGCTCGGCGTCGCGCTGGGACGCGCCCGACATTTCCTTGATGCGCTGCGAAGACCAGAGCAGCACGTCGGCCGGTATGTAGATCCCGCCTGCATTGACCAGATACATGGCCTGCAATGCCACGATGATGTGATCGCTGTCTGGAATATAGCCACGGGCGCCGCTCCGGATGATCGCGGAGACGCTCTCCACATCATCTACGTCGGAAACAACGACCACCGCGGTGTCGGGACAGATACCGGCGGCTGCGGAAATCATCTTCAGGGTTTCTGTGGCCCTGGCCTTCCTCCACTCCAGGCAGACCGCGAGGACCTCAGCCAACGACGCGGGATCTCGCGCCGCAGCCATGTAATCTTCAAAGGACGCATACTGGCGGATCGACAAAGCGCCTTCCATCATCTGAAGCGCCCGCGCGAAGCATTCCCGCATAAGGCTCCGGCCGTCGATAATGGCAATCCTCAATTCATGACGCTTATGATCGGCGGTTGTCAGATTGGCGGTCGTACCCTGAATTATCTTTGAAATCTTCGTCGCAGACTCAGACTCGTGGAAAGACATATCTGCCTCCAGTTTTAGTTGGAGCATACCGCATATCTACGAGATGTTCAGGAAATCACATATGCTTGGAAGCCAATAAACTCCGGCAATAAGAGCCGATCGCCGGATACTCGCCACTACATAAGGCGACGGGCAGTGTGGTCCCGATGGATCTGTATACATCGAATTTAACGAAAAATTAACTCTTTCGGACGATCCGTGCCGAAGGTATCGGTCAGCATAGCTGACCGATCGAGCATGGGAATTACGTGCTCTTGTCACCGCAATGAATGTGCAGTGCAAGGAAGGTGTCACCAAGCCTATTACCAGATCTAACGTGTAGGTTGCGCGACTTGGGCAGAAGCATCACTGTGTTTGCTGGTGAACACCAGCGACGAGAGGTCTGTCGAGTAGCACGCGATCGGCGGGAAAACGCCAGGAAAGCATGCAGTGTTAATGATGTTTCTTGCGGTCTCGGCGCGGCAGATATGGACTCACCATCCTGCTCTACGGACTGCGCTCGCCCTGCCGAAGGCGTGCGGTCCGATCGGGATCGCGGTTCGAGGTGGAGAGACAAAATGTCGCAGGGCTTCGTCATCTGCCGCTGGGCGCCCTGATCGGCAGCCTCCGCTCCCGCGATCTGGCCCGCTTCAGGCATCAGGCAGAGGACCGTCCGCGACACGCCGGACCAGGGCCTCGTACTCGTCGACCATCCGGCCCACCGAGAGCAGCTCCTCCACCGAGGAGCGCGCAGACCCGCGCAGCCGGTCGAGAAGCGATGCGTCGCTCGCCAGCTTCAGCATGGCATCGCGCAGGTCCTCGGGGCGGCCCGGATCGAACAGCAGTCCGTTCACGCCGTCACGCACGACCTCCGGTATGCCGCCCCGCCGACTGCCGATCACCGGCACGCCGTGGCCGAGCGACTCGTAGATCACGCCGGCGAACGGTTCGTCCCACAGGGATGGGACGATGGTGACGTCGACCCGATCGAAGAAGGATGACGGATCCACGAACCCGACGAAGTCGATGCCCGTTGCACGGTGGCGCGCCGCGAGGGCGTCCATGTACCCGGCGTCGCCCGTACCGGCGACGACGAGCCTTAGCGGCCGGTCCGAGGCCTTCGCGACGTCGCAGAACGCGGACAGCAGAAGGTCCACGCCCTTCACCGGGGAGAGGCCGCCGATATAGCCGAAGCTGAACGGGTGGTGCGACCGGCGAGCCGGGTGCCGGTCGATGTCGCGGGCGTCGTTGATCACCGTTCGGATCGGCACGCCCGCGAACAAGGGCGCTGCGAGATGGCTCGCCAGGATCGCGTTGCTGACTCCGACGACAGCCGACACGCCCGACGACAAACGCCCGTGTGGGAGCCTCATCAGGCCACATTTCACGCACCGGCGGGCGCACCGCTCCGAACGCGCCATCATGTTGATGTTGGGGCAGATTAGATAATAGTCGTGAAGGACATGCACGACCTTCTTCCGTCGGGCGAAGGCCGCCTGCCACGCCGAGGCGGAGAAGCCCATCAGGTTGTGGGTGACCACGACATCGGGCGACGTGTCGTCGATCACGCGCTCGACCTGCCGTCGTGCCGGTCGATTGTAGACATCCCTGATTTTCCAAAGGGCTCGGTCCAGCCGTCCCAGCCGCTCCGGACCGTACGGGAGGGCCGCGTTCATGACGGGAACCCGGACGGCGTCCACGCCCTCCACGGTGTCCCGGCGCCACTCCCGGTCCGGGCTCAGCGAGAGACTGACGACCGAATGGCCGCGGGCCGCCATGCCGCTCCAGAGCAGTTTCTGCGTGATCTCGGCACCGCCCCGGATGTGCGGCGCGTAGAAGCTGTTGATCGTCAGGATCCTCATTCCACCGCGCCCCTCCCGCCCTTCGCTGCCGCACACCGGCAGGCGGCGGGGGCGTCAGGCCTCTCGAACGGCGGCCTGGAGCAGGACGCGCCACTCCCGGGAAAACCGATCGCGCGAGTATTGGGCGAGCCTCGCCGACATCCGCGTCAGTCGTTCGGCCTTCTCGTCGTCCCGAAGGGCGCACAGCACCGCCATCGTTCTGGCGATGTCGTCTACGTCGAATGGATCGAAGGTGAGCGCCGCCTCCCCCGCCACCTCCTCCAGGACCGTGTTCCGGCTGACCGCCGGAACGAGACCGCTCGCGATCGCCTCGGCCACCGGCATGCCGAACCCCTCCAGGCGGCTCGCCAGCACGAACCCGGCCGCGTGCCTGTAGAGCCACGTCAGTTCCGTGTCGCGAACATAGGGCAGGAGCAACACCCCTGGCGTCCGTCGGGCCTGCGCGACGACGGCCGCGTGTCCCGGCTCCTCCGGTCCGCCGCAGAGGACGTAGTCGATCCCACGCTCGTACAGGCCGGACCTCGCGTAGCCGGCGATGCTGGCGAGTTGCCCCTTTCGGGCCCCGACCGATCCGACGGTCAGCAGAAACGGCCGCTCGACGCCGGCGACCGCCTGGTCGGCGGATTTCACATCCGTCCGGATGTGCGGGTAGATCACCGTGGTCGAAGCAGAGCAGTCGAAAAGGCTCAAGTACGCGGCGCGTGACGTCTCGCTGACGAACACCAGGCGCGGTCCGGACGCCGCGATGTGCCGGTACGCAGCCTTGTAGAGGTCGCACACCGTGGGCTCGAAGAGGTCCGGGTGCGTCAGCGGCCCGACGTCGTGGACCAGCACGATGTCCCACGGGCCTAGCTGGTAGTTGAGCGCGGTCAACGGATCGAGGTGCAGAACCGGCGCTTTCCGCCGGACCGGCGGCAGGCCGGGCGCGCCTGTCATCCGGCGCATCAGCTCGGCGGACATCAGCCGGCCCGCGAGCCGGCCCACGAGATAGGACGGAACGCGCCGGCTGCTCAGCCGTCCATAGAGGACGGCGCCTACGAGGTCCGCGTTGTCTTCGATGATGTCCCGGCCAATGAAGTATTTTCCTGTCCGGTTATGGATCGCGAGCGAGAAGTCGACATCGATCCTTCCAGCGGAGCTGTCCATGGCCGGCACTCCTTTCCAAGAAGGGCCAGAGTACGACAAGATGCAAGTGAACCACCAGCGCGCCGCCAAAGCGCGGCTCCGACGACCAGCGCGACGATCGCTCAACCAGGGACATCACACGACGGCAAGCGCCGGCCGAGTAAGCGCTCTTTGTCGGTCGGCGCATGACGGCACCTCGGACCGGATCGGGCCAGCCGCGTCCGAAGTCCGGCGCGGCGAGCCGAAACGCGACGAAGGTTCCGGATCTGGAGGCCCCGGCTCGTCGGGACGACCGATCTTGCCGCGCCGTAGTTCAAAGACGTTTTCTTTCTGGTACGGCGGCTGTTTCAGGCGTATGGTCTAGGTGGTGTCGCGGCTTCGCCCGTGACTTGCTTGTCTCTGGCGACCGACATGACTGCCGCGACTTCTCGAACACTGTTCGAGAGGAGAAGGCCCATGACGATCAGAAACCCTGCCGAATGGAGCAGCGACCACATTCGCGCGACGACTGCGGCCCTGCGCACGAAACATCCGCCCCTCTACAGGCCGAAGGCCGAGCTGGATGCGACCAGGCCGACGATCAGGTCCATCGAAGTCTCCGACCTGAAGGACGTGCTGCGCAAGGGCCTTCAAGACTTCGGCGCCTATCGGATGGACGTCATCTTCATCAGCATCGTCTATCCGTTGGCCGGCCTCGTGCTCGCCCGGGCGGCGCTCGGACGTGACCTGCTTCCGCTCGTCTTTCCCCTCGCGTCCGGCTTCGCGCTGATCGGCCCCTTCGCGGCATCCGGCCTCTACGAACTGAGCCGCCGCCGCGAGCAGGGACTGCCCGTCTCCTGGACGCACGCCTTCAGCATCTTCCGGAACCCGTCGATCGGGGCGATCCTGGAACTCGGCCTCATCCTCGCCGGCATCTTCCTGTTCTGGCTGGCGACCGCCATGGCGATCTACAATCTCACCCTCGGTCCCGAACCTCCGGCCTCCATCGGAAGCTTCTTCCAGGACGTGTTCACCACGGGCGCAGGCTGGGCGATGATCGTGCTCGGCGTCGGTATCGGCTTCCTGTTCGCCCTCCTCGTCCTGGCGATCAGCGCGGTCTCCTTCCCGCTGCTCCTGGACCGGCGGGTCAGCTTGTCGACGGCCATCGGCACATCGGTCCGCGCCATGATGGTCAACCCGGTTCCGATGCTCGCCTGGGGCGGCATCGTGGCCGGCAGCCTCGTCCTCGGCGCCATCCCTCTCCTCTGCGGCCTCATCATCGTGATGCCCGTCCTCGGCCACGCCACCTGGCACCTCTACCGCCGAGTGGTCGAGTAGGCTCGCGCCGCCGCGGCCGCCGACGGCCGCGGCGGCCTTCCCCGGGTTGAGACCTCGTGTTGCCGCCCTCCGGCCAAAGCCGCCGGGGAACCGGTGCCACTTTCCGCAAGAAAGGAAGGCCGATGCTCGTCGCCTTCGCGATCCTTCTTGTCGTGGTCGGATCCGTCCTGTTCCACCTCCTGAGCCCCTGGTGGTGGACGCCGGTCGCGTCCAACTGGGGGACGATCGACACGACCATCACCATCACCTTCTGGATCACCGGCCTGGTCTTCACGGCCGTCGGTCTCTTCGTCGCCTACTGCGTCTTCCGATTCCGGCATCGGCCGGGCGGCGAGCGGCCGATCTACGAGCCGGAGAACCGCAAGCTGGAGGGCTGGCTGACCGGCCTCACCGCCGTCGGCGTCGCCGCCATGCTGGCGCCGGGGCTGCTCGTCTGGAAGCACTTCATCACCGTGCCGCCCGAGGCGGCCGATGTGGAAGCGGTCGGGCAGCAGTGGCAATGGACCTTCCGCCTGCCCGGCGACGACGGCCGGCTCGGCCGGACGGCCATCCGGCTTGTCGGCCCCGACAACCCGCTCGGCATCGATCCCGCCGATCCCGCCGGCTCCGACGACATCGTCGTCGACGGCGGCGAACTGCACCTGCCGACCGGCCAGCCGATCCGCGTGCTGCTCCGGTCCACCGACGTCCTGCACGATTTCTACGTCCCCGAGTTCAGGGCGAAAATGGACCTCATCCCCGGGATGGTCACCTACTTCTGGCTCACCCCGACGCGGTCGGGCACGTTCGACATCCTGTGCGCCGAGCTCTGCGGGGTCGGTCACGCCTTCATGCGCGGCAGCGTCGTCGTGGAGGACGCCGTCGCCTACCGGTCATGGCTGGAGGATCAGAAAGGCCGGATGGTCGCCCGTCTGGCCACGCCTTCGGAATGAGGACCGCGCTTGGCGCCGCCCGGAGGAGGCGGGCAGCCCGGCGGCGGCAGCCACAAGGAGGGTTGAGAGCAATGACCGAAATTCCGCTCGGCCCGGCAGTCGAAACAGAACCGTTTCATGACGACGACCTCTATCACCCCAGGTCCTGGCTGACGAAGTACGTGTTCAGCCAGGACGCCAAGGTCATCGCGATCCAGTACTCGGCGACCGCCCTGTTCCTCGGGTTCGTCGCCCTGGCGCTGTCCTGGCTGATGCGGCTCCAACTGGGCTTTCCGGATCTCGTGACCTTCATCGACGCCGATGCCTACTACCAGCTCATCACCATGCACGGCATGATGATGGTGGTCTACGTCCTGACGGCTCTCTTCCTCGGCGGCTTCGGCAACTACCTGATCCCGCTCATGGTCGGCGCCCGGGACATGGTCTTTCCCTACGCCAACATGCTGAGCTTCTGGCTCTATCTGGTCGCGGTCGTCCTCCTCCTCTCCACCTTCTTCCTTCCGGGCGGACCGACGGGCGCCGGCTGGACCCTCTACCCGCCCCAGGCCATCCTGTCGGGAACGCCGGGCCAGGAGTGGGGCATCATCCTGATGCTCCTGTCGCTCATCGTCTTCGTCATCGGCTTCACCATGGGCGGCCTCAACTACGTGGTCACCGTGCTGCAGGGACGGACCGAGGGCATGACGCTGATGCGCATGCCGCTGACCGTCTGGGGCATCTTCACCGCGAGCGTGATGGCGCTTCTCGCCTTCCCGGCCCTCTTCGTCGGCGCGGTGATGATGCTGTTCGACAAGCTGCTCGGCACCAGCTTCTTCATGCCGGCGCTGATCGAGATGGGCGAGCACCTGAAATACGGCGGCGGCAGCCCGGTGCTCTTCCAGCACCTCTTCTGGTTCTTCGGCCACCCGGAGGTCTACATCGTCGCGCTGCCGGCCTTCGGCATCGTGTCGGACCTCATCTCCACCCACGCCCGGCGTAACATATTCGGCTACCGGATGATGGTCTGGGCGATCATCGCGATCGGGGCGCTCAGCTTCGTCGTCTGGGCGCACCACATGTACGTCAGCGGGATGAACCCGTATTTCGGCTTCTTCTTCGCCACGACCACGCTGATCATCGCCATCCCGACGGCGATCAAGGTCTACAACTGGATCCTGACGCTCTGGCGCGGCGACATCCACCTGACGACGCCGATGCTCTTCTCGCTCGGCTTCATCATCACTTTCGTGAACGGCGGGCTGACCGGCCTCTTCCTCGGCAACGTGGTCGTCGACGTTCCGCTCTCCGACACGATGTTCGTGGTCGCGCACTTCCACATGGTCATGGGGGTGGCGCCGATCCTGGTCATCTTCGGGGCGATCTACCATTGGTATCCGAAGGTCACGGGCCGCATGCTCCACGAGGGGCTCGGCAAGCTGCACTTCTGGATCACCTTTCTCGGCGCCTACGCGATCTTCTTTCCCATGCACTATCTCGGCCTCATCGGCGTGCCGAGGCGCTACCACGAGATGGGCGACGCCACCTTCTTCCCCGAGTCCGCGCAGTCGCTGAACGCGGCGATCACCGTGATGGCCCTCGTGGTCGGGGCCTTCCAGTTCGTCTTCCTCTTCAACCTGATCTGGAGCCTGAGGCGCGGCGAGCCCGCGGGCGGCAATCCCTGGCGCGCCACATCCCTGGAATGGCAAACGCCGGAGACCCCTCCCCCGCACGGCAACTGGGGCAGGACCGTTCCGGTCGTCTACCGCTGGGCCTACGACTACAACGTGCCCGGCGCCGCCGAGGACTTCATCCCGCAGAACCAGCCGCCGGCAGCGGCCGGAGGCATGGCATGACGGTCGTGCTCGCCTTCCTGATCGTCGTCGCCGGCATCGCGGGCGTCTGGCTCGCGCGGCACGGCATCATGGAAAAGCCGTGGCTGCACGTCAGCCCCGCGAGCCCGACGCCCGGCCACGGGCGCGCCCGTCCGGCGGGCTCTCCGGGGAGGATAGGCCTCCGCGTCTTCCTGACCGTCGTGGGCGCGCTCTTCGCGGTGCTTCTCAGCGCCAACCTCATGCGCATGGAGGCCACCGACTGGCGGGTGCTGCCGAACCTGCCGCTCGTCTGGGTCGCCACGGCTTTCCTCGCCCTCAGCAGCGCCACGCTTCACGGGGCCGTGCTCTCGGCCCGCCGCCGCGACCCGGACGGCTTCGCCCACGCCATCGCCGCCGCGACGGTGACGGCCGCGGCCTTCCTCGTCACGCAGGTCCTGACGTGGCGACAGTTGGCGTCCGCGGGCGTCGGGCTTTCGGGAAACCCGGCCGCGTCCTTCTTCTACCTCCTGACCGGCCTGCACGGCCTCCACATCGTCGGCGGGCTGGCGGCCCTCGGGCGGTGCTGGGCGCGGTGGGCGCGCACGCGACGGCCTGAAGCTGTCCGCGAGGGCATCGAACTCTGCGCCGTCTACTGGCACGTGCTCCTGGCCATCTGGCTGATCCTGGCGGCGGTTCTCACCGGCTGGGCCGGCGCGTTCGCCGCCACCTGTCTGAGCCTCGTCCGATGAGGAGCGCCCGACATGACTGAGTCCGCCCTTCCCCGCACAGCGGCCGGCTCGCCGACCAGGGCCGGCCTGCGCAGCGTCGCCTCCGATCTCGCCTCCGACAGGCGCGCATTCAGGACCGCGTCCTGGGGCAAGGCGATGATGTGGATCTTTCTCCTCAGCGACACCTTCGTCTTCGGCTGCTTCCTGATCGCCTACATGACGGCGCGGATCTCGACTCCGGAACCCTGGCCCAACGCCAGCCAGGTCTTCTCGCTCGAGGTCGCCGGAACGGCCTTTCCGCTGCTCCTCATCGCCATCATGACCTTCGTGCTGATCAGCAGCAGCGGCACCATGGCGCTGGCGGTCAACTACGCCTTCCGGCGCGACCGCCGGACGACCACGGCCCTGATGCTGGCCACCGCCGCGCTCGGCGCCACCTTCGTCGGCATGCAGGCGTTCGAGTGGTCCAAGCTGATCCACGAAGGCGTGAGGCCCTGGGGCAATCCGTTCGGTGCCGCCCAGTTCGGCTCGACCTTCTTCATGATCACGGGCTTCCACGGAACCCACGTGACCATAGGCGTGATCTTCCTGCTGATCATCGCCCGAAAGGTCTGGCGCGGCGACTACGAGGAGGGCCGGCGGGGCTTCTTCACCAGCCGCCGCGGCCACTATGAGGCCGTCGAAATCCTCGGCCTCTACTGGCACTTCGTCGACCTGGTCTGGGTCTTCATCTTCGCGTTCTTCTATCTGTGGTGAGGTCCGCCATGGCATCCCCTTCCGCCGCCCACGCGCAGCAGCATCCCCTGAAGCTCTACTTCGTGGTCTGGACCTGGCTGTTCGTGCTCAGCGCCCTGTCGTACATGGTGGACTATCTCGATTTCGCTGGCGCCGCCCGCTACGGACTCATTCTGCTCTTCATGATCCTCAAGGCCGGGCTGATCGTCGCCGTGTTCATGCACATGGCCTGGGAGCGGCCGACCCTGATCCTCGCCATCCTGGCACCGGTCGTGGCGGTCCTGGCCTTCGTGGCGATCATGGCCGTCGAGGCCGATTACACCCTGGTCACCAGGATCGCCAACTTCGCCCCCGGACCTTCGTAAGTCCGGCGTCCGCATGGCCGGTCCGGCGGGAAGCATGCCCGCTCGTAGGCGTGCGCATCCATGCCGCCGGCCATCGCAAAGCCTCCCGCCTGCTCGCCGACGCGACCGGGGCGACAACGCCCGCCGGGACGTGTATCTGCATGAGATCCGGGAAGGACGCGGTCCTGACGATGCTGAGGAGGGTCTCGGTTGTCTCGGCGATCTCCAAGGTCGTTCGGCTATGCGGACCCCAAAGCTTGGAACGCTGGCGTGCCGACCTCGCCGATTGGCCGGCCGTCCGCCGCGACGTCATGATCCCCCGTCCTGACCGCCCCTCGCCGCTCTCCCATCCCGCGGACCCCACCGATCGACGCCGATGAGCCCTGATCCCGACCCCGCCACCGCTTCCGCTCCCCACCGCTCCGTCCTGGTGACCGGGGCGGGCAGCCCGACCGGGATCGGCTTCGCGGCCGCCCGTCTCCTGGCGCGGCGCGGCCACACCGTCGCCATCGCGTCGACCACCCTGCGCATCGAGGAGCGCGCGGCGGAGCTTCGCGCCGAGGGGCTCGACGTCCACGGCCACGTGGCGGATCTCACCGATCCGGCGGCCGTGGCGCGACTGGCCGCCGCCATTGGTCCGGTCGACATTCTCGTCAACAACGCCGGCATGGCGAGCCTTGGCGCGCTCGACGCCACGGGCGAGCTGGAGACCATCCCGGACGACCTCTGGCACCGCGTCATCGATCGGAACCTCACCACCGCCTTCGCGATGATCCGGGCCGTCCTGCCGGGCATGAAGGCGCGCGGCTGGGGGCGCATCGTCAACGTGTCCTCCACAACCGGAGCGGTGGCGGGCGTCGCCGGCGACAGCGCCTACGCGGCCGCCAAGGCCGGAATGGTCGGCCTCACCCGATCGCTCTGCCTGGAGGTGGCGCGGTCGGGCGTGACGGCGAACTGCGTCGCCCCGGGCTGGATCGCCACGGGCTCGCAGACCGACGAAGAGGCGGCCGCCGGACGGGCGACGCCCATCGGACGATCCGGCCGCCCCGACGAGGTGGCGAGCTGCATCGACTGGCTCGCCTCCGAGGGCGCGTCCTATGTGACCGGGCAGCTCGTCGTGGTGGACGGCGGCAACAGCATGATCGAGGACAAGCGATGACGACGCGCGCCATCCTGGTCACCGGCGCCGCAGGCGGCATCGGCGCCGCCACGGCGCGCCGGTTCGCGGCGTCCGGCTGGCGGGTGCTCCTGACCGATCGCGACCGGGATCGGCTGGAGGCCGTTGCCGCGGAACTCCCCGGCTCGGCCGTCCACGCCGCAGACGTCACCGACGGCGCGGCGTGCCGGGCGATCGTCGCCTGGGCCGCCGCCACCGCAGGTCGGCTCGACGCCCTCGTCAACGCGGCCGGGATCTGGCGCGAAGGCCCGGCGGAGGACACCACCGAGGAGGACGTCGACGCGATCCTCGGCGTCAACGTGCGCGCGGTCTGCCTTCTCTCGGCCGCCGCGATCCCGCACCTGAAGGAGACCGAGGGCCTGATCGTCAACCTGTCCAGCGACGCCGGCATCCAGGGCAACGCGGGCGCGGCGGTCTATTGCGCGTCGAAGGGCGCGGTCTCGCTCTATACCAAGGCCCTCGCGCTGGAGCTCGCGCCGCACGGCGTGCGCGTCAACGCGGTCTGCCCGGGCGACGTGGACACGCCGATGATGGCCTATCAGGCGCGCCGCTACGGCGGCGGCGACGAGGCGGGCTATGTCCGCCGCATTCTCGCCGGCTATCCGCAGGGCGAGGGCCGCGCCCGCCTGATCCGTGCCGAGGAGGTCGCCGGCCTCATCCACTACCTCGCCCAGCCCGAGGCCGCGCCGATCACCGGCGCGCTTCTGTCCATCGACTTCGGCTATTCCGCCGGGAAGTGAGCGCCCCTGCCCTGCCATCCGAGGCGGCGGGAAGTAAGCTTGAGCCGCCAAGCGGCACCGTTCCTCGTTGAGCAGCGACGTACCACCTTGACCGATGGCCGGACGGCCTCGTCAACGGCGACACGATCACCGGCGTCACCCTGTCGAGCACCGGCGCCGCGGCGACAGCGACGGTCCGCAGACTGACCACCCCCCTGTCCCGTCGACCTGAGCTGGACCGCCGAGCAGACGTCGACGGCAACGCTCTCGCCGGGTCTTGGACCTGCCACGGCTCGAGTAACGCCGAGGGTTCGAGTGCGGACCCGAACCGAGCGGCCGGACTGCCGGCTCCGCCGGCCCGAGCGGTCAGGCGGTGCGTCGCCATTCGGGCGGGTTCCGGGGCGGGCCGGCCATGACCCGGCCAATGACGGGACTGGTGCCGCCATCGCGACCGACGATCGGGGCGGAGGCAGCACAGATGCAGAATCTGCTGGTCGGTTTGACTTCACTGAGAATGATTGTAGAAATTAACTATGTCTGATTCTGCGGGGTGCCCGGTGGCGAGCAGCATTCTTCTCCGTCGCGACCATGCAAGCCGATCCGGCCACGCCGGCTGGCCTGACCGACGTGTCGGGCCTTTGCTTGGAACGATCACGGCGGTGCGCGCGCTCGTTGGCTGTCTGGCCGCCGTGTGCATCCTGACGCCGATTGCGGGAGAGCCGGCCTCCGCCCAGACGGCCGGTCAGATCACGCCGTCGACGCTCCAGCCGGCACCGCCGACCGCGCGGCCTGTTGTGGCGCTGCCCGAGTCGGGCCCGGGCGAGGCGCCCGTGGGCGCCGGCGGATTGACGGTGCGGCTCGCCGGTGTCGACGTGACGGGCACGCTGGCGGGCTTCGAGCAGACGACCGCCGCCCTGCTGGAGCCGCTGGCCGGGCGTGACGTCAGCGTGGCCGCCCTGTTCGCGGCCGCGGGCGCGCTGGAAAGAGCCTACGCCAGCAAAGGCTACCTTCTGGCGCGCGTGATCGTTCCCGCGCAGACGCTGGAGGACGGGGGACGCATGAGCCTCGTCGTTCTGGACGGCTTCATCGAGCGGATCGACGACAGTGCCTTGCCGGCGCGGGTGCGCGCACGGATCGCGGCCGTGACCGGGTCGCTCGTCGGCCGGAGGTCGATCCGGCGTGACGACATCGAGCGGCGGCTGCTGATTGCGGGCGAGACCCCCGGCACCGCCCTCCGCTCGATCCTGAAACGCGGCGCCGAGAAGGGCGGCGCCGTCCTTGTGCTCGAAACCGACCATCGCCCGGTCTCCGGCAGCGTCGGGTTCGACAACGGCATGTCGGACGCCCTTGGCAACTGGCGGATGACGAGCAGCTTCGAGCTCAATTCGGTCGCCGGGCGCGGCGAGCAGCTCTACCTGGGATTTGCAGGCCACCCCACCCTCAGCGACACGATCGGGTTTTTCGCCTCCGATCCCCGCAACCGCTCCATCGGGGGCGGCGCCACGCTGCCCATCGGATCGGACGGACTGTTGGTCAATCTGGAGGCGATCCGCACCGACGCCTCGCCAAGACCCGACCCGGCGGCACCAACCTTCTCATCCTCCTTCGAGCGCTATTCGGCGCGGCTACGCTATCCCTTCCTCAAGTCCCGCGCGTTCGCCCTCTCGACCGAAGTCGCCTTCGACGTGATACAGGACCGGGTCGACACGATCGCCCCGACGGCGACTTCGTTGTCGCTCGACGAGTTGCGCGTCTTGCGTGCCTCCGTGAACCTCTCCATCGCCTCGCCGTGGGACGATGCGGTCTCCGCGAGGATCGCCTTCGCGCACGGGCTCGACGCCTTCGGCGCACGCGCGGCCAGCGACGCCACGGCCGTCCTGCCCCTTTCGCGCGAGGGCGCCGACAGCGACTTCCGCAAGGTCGAGGCCGTGCTGTCGTGGAGCCGGCAGGTCGCGGACCATCTGGCGGTCGGCGCGACCACCGCCGCGCAATGGTCCTTCGGCGACCCTTTGCCGGGCTCGGAAATGTTCAGCCCTGCCCTGTCCTCCTCGTCGTTAGGCTTCGACATGGGGTCCATCCAAGGTGACGCCGGTTACTGGCTCCGCGGCGAGATTGCGTCGCCGTGGTCCTTCGCGACCGGCCATGGGCTGGACTTGACGCTGGAGCCCTACACCTTCGGGGGGATCGGCCAAGTCTGGCTGGAAGAGCCCACGGCCGCCGAGCGCGCATCCACCCGGCTCGGCTCCATCGGCGCCGGCCTGCGCCTTGGCACCGCCGCCGCCACCGATCCGCGCCGGTTCGACGTCTCGTTCGAATGGGCCCGGCAGTACCGGTCCGGCTCCGAGGACGAAGAAGACCGCTTCACCTCCCTGGCGACGTTCCGGTTCTGATCAGGCGTCGCCAACTCAGGCAGCTCCGTCCGGGCTTTGATGTCGTAGATGGAAGAGGTCGAAAAGACGTGGCCACATAGCGTCTCGCTGATCACCTTCTGTGTCCATCTCCGCCTGCGGCGAAACCAGCGCCAGCACGGAGCAGGCGAACAGCTCGGTGGCGAACAGCCCGCTACGGTCTGCCGCAGCTGACGCTCGATCTCTCAGCCCCGGTCGGCGGCTCCACCATGCCGCTGGCGCAGATAGATGTTCGGCAGGTCCGGTCGGGGTCTACGCCGTTGACCGGCCGCGCGAGGTCTCGACTGACAGAGGACGACGCGGTCCTGACGATGCGGAGGAGAATTTCGGCCGTGTTGGCGAGCCAAGGGCCATCTGAACAGGCCAACCCCGAAGCTTGGAGCGCTGCCGTGCCGACCTCGCCAGCGGATACGCTATTCGATAAGAAGCGTCATTGACATTTATGCCGATGACCGACTTAGCATTCGCCGGTTGAATCGGGTCCCATGGCCGAGTCGCCGCCGCATCGGCCGTGCCGGCGATGACGTTCGACGAGCGCATTGCCGATGCCATGACAGTCTTCGATTTCAGATCGCATCCCGATGCCGGCCCTTGGATCTCTTGGTTTGAGGACGCCGGATGACTAGGTCAGTCATGATTGATCTCACCTGTGTGTGGCCCGCTTGGATGTACCGGGCCGGACGAGACCGGCTCGACCGATCGCGTGGTCCTGCCGAGATCGACCGGGCGACGATCGAACCGGCCCGCTTGAAAGCCTCGACGCCTCGCTGGTCCATGCTCCCTCGCCTGGGGCTGCGGCTGCTGCTGTCGACCGCGCTCGTTGGCTCGGGGTCGACGCCGGCCTTCGCGCAGCAGGTTCCGCAGGGCGGCAGTCTAGCGGCCGGCAGCGCGTCGATCGCCTCGTCGGCCGAAAACGCCATGACGATCACCCAGACCTCGTCGAACGCGGTGCTGAACTGGCAAAGCTTCTCGATCGGCCAGGGGGCGAGCGTGACAGTCGCGCAGCCCTCCTCGTCGTCCGCCCTCGTCAACCGCGTGACCGGCGGCGCCACCAGCACGATCGCGGGCCGGCTCGCCGCGAACGGCCGGGTCTACCTGATCAACCCGAACGGCATCACCCTCACGCCCACCGGCACGGTGTCGGCCGGCGGCGGCTTCGTCGCCTCCTCGCTCGACATCGCCGACGGCGACTTCATGGCCGGCCGGCGGAGCTTCTCGGGCAAGGGCGGCCGGGTGGTGAACCGGGGCGCGATCACCGTCGGCCGGGGCGGCTACGCGGCGCTGATCGGCGGCGAGGTGGACAACGCCGGGACCATCACGGTGCCGCTAGGCCGCGTCGGGCTGGGGTCCGGCAAACGGGTGACGCTCGACCTCGCGGGCGACGGCTTTCTGCAGGTCGAGGCTCCGGTCGAGGACGGCGCGGTCTCCAACTCCGGGCGCCTGTCCGCCGACGGCGGATCGGTGGAGATGAAGGCCTCGGCCGCCCGGGACGCCGCCCGCACCGTCGTCAACATGTCGGGCATCATCGAGGCGAGAACCGTCTCGGGCCGGTCCGGCAAGGTCGTGCTCGGCGGCGACGGCGGAACGGTGGCGGTGTCCGGGGCGATCCGCGCCAGCGCCGGACCGGTGGCCGCCGCGACGCCGTTGCCGAGACCCCGGCCGGCCGCCGGCTCGGTCATCATCACGGGCGACGACATAGCCCTGACCGGCGCCCAGATCGACGTTTCCGGCCCGTCCGGCGGCGGCTCGGTGCGGATCGGCGGCGACTACCAGGGTCGGGGCGAGCTTCAGCGCGCCAGAACGGTCGCCATCGACAAGGCCAGCGTCATCGACGCAAGCGCCCTTGAAGCCGGTTCCGGCGGCCGGGTCATCGTCTGGTCCGACGTGCGGACCGAGTTCGCCGGCGCGATCCGCGCCCGGGGCGGCGCACGGTCGGGCGACGGCGGCTTCGCGGAGGTCTCCGGCAAGGCTCTGCTCGGCTACACCGGGCTCGCCGACTTTTCGGCCCCGGCCGGCCGCTTCGGCACGCTGTTGCTGGATCCCTACAACGTCGTCATCTCGAACGGCGCCCAGACCACGGGCGGCGGCTTTGCGGCGACCGGCACCGACAGCGTCATCAACGCCGCCACGCTGGGGACCCAGCTTCAATCGGCCAATGTCACGGTCACCACGGGCGGCGCCGGGTCGCCCGGACCGCAGGCGGGCGACATCACGGTCGCGGCGCCGGTGGCGTGGACGGCCGCGACGACGCTGACGCTGTCGGCCTTCCGCAACATCGCCATCGACGCGCCGATCACCGCGTCGGGCGGCGGCCGCCTGGCGCTTCACTACGGCCAGGGCGCCGTCAGCGCCGGCAACACGGCGCGCTACACGGTGTCCGCGCCGGTCACCCTCACGGCGGGGCAGACCTTCTCGACCAGGCTCGGGCATGACGGCGCGGTGACGACCTATCAGGTCATCACCAGCCTCGGTGCCGCGGGCAGCACGACCGGCGAGGACCTGCAGGGCATGCGGGGCAACCTCGCCCGACACTACGCCCTCGGCGCCGACATCGACGCGAGCGCCACGGCCGCCTGGAACGGCGGCGCCGGGTTCAACCCGGTGGGGAATTTCACGAACAGGTTTAATGGCTCGTTCGACGGCCTCGGCCACACGATCAGGGGCCTCACGATCAACCGGCCGGGCCAGTCGAACGTCGGCCTGTTCGGCGCGACCGGGGTGGGCTCGGCGATCCGCACCGTCGGCCTCGTCGGCGGAATGGCAAGAGGAGAAATCTTTGTCGGCGGGCTGGTCGGGTTGAACGACGGCACGGTCTCGAATAGCTACGCCACGGACGCGGTCACAGGGTCCGAGGGTGTCGGCGGGCTGGTCGGGGCGAACCGCGGCACGGTCTCGTCGAGTCACGCCACGGGCGCGGTCGGGGGGACCACCGACCTCGGCGGGCTGGTCGGGTTGAACGACGGCGGCACGGTCTCGAATAGCTACGCCACGGGCGCGGTGACGGGGTCAGCGGGTGTCGGCGGGCTGGTTGGGGCGAACGACCGCGGCACGGTCTCGAATAGCTACGCCACGGGCGCTGTCACGGCGACCACTGAAGTCGGCGGGCTGGTCGGGACGAACGACGGCGGCACGGTCTCGAATAGCTACGCCACGGGCGCGGTCGGGGGGGCCACTTACCTCGGCGGGCTGGTCGGGTTGAACGACGGCGGCACGGTCTCGAATAGCTACGCCACGGGCGCGGTGACAGGGTCCGATGGTGTCGGCGGGCTGGTCGGGTTGAACCTCGGCACGGTCTCGTCGAGCTACGCCACGGGCGGGGTCGGTGCGACCACTGAAGTCGGAGGGCTGGTTGGGGCGAACCTCGGCACGGTCTCGTCGAGCTACGCCACGGGCGCGGTCGGTGGGACCGCTGAAGTCGGAGGGCTGGTTGGGGCGAACCTCGGCACGGTCTCGTCGAGCTACGCCACGGGCGCGGTCGGGGGGGCCACTGGCCTCGGCGGGCTGGTCGGGTTGAACGTTGGCACGGTCTCGTCGAGCTACGCCACGGGCGCGGTGAATGGCACCCATTATGTCGGCGGGCTGGTCGGGGCGAACGACGGCACGGTCTCGTCGAGCTTCTGGAACACCTTGACCTCCGGCCGGACGACCAGCGACGGCGGCACGGGCCTCAACACGGCTCAAATGCGCGACCCCTTCACGTTCATCGATGCGGGCTGGGATTTCATCAACGAGTGGGGCAAGTCGACGACGGGCGCGAACGACGGCTCCATGATGCTGCGCGGCGTCTCGACTGGCCTGTTCGACGACTATGTCCGGCTGTCCGGCAACACGTCTCGGATCTATGGCGACCCGAACCCGAGCCTGTCGGGACTCGGCATCGACCGCGTCGGCGCGGGCACCGTGACCGTCGGCTGGGGCAGCGCGATCACCGGCGCCTCGCGGGTCGGCACCTACGCCTATGCGGACCCGAACGTCCTGTC
Organism: Chthonobacter rhizosphaerae; assembly: GCF_013839525.1. GTDB lineage: Bacteria > Pseudomonadota > Alphaproteobacteria > Rhizobiales > Pleomorphomonadaceae > Chthonobacter > Chthonobacter rhizosphaerae. Next base: position 168,288 of record NZ_JACDIS010000002.1, on the reverse strand, counting down.
CGTGGCGGAGGCGTCCGGGCGCAGCGTCTACACCGACTACGGAACCGGCACCCTGACAGTGACGCCGCGCGATCTCCTCGTGACGGCCCGGAACGCCACCAAGATCTATGGCGAGACACTGGCCTTCGACGGCACGGAGTTCACGGCGGACGGCCTCATCAACGGCGACACGATCACCGGCGTCACCCTGTCGAGCGCCGGCGCCGCGGCGACAGCGACGGTCCGCGCCGGCGGCTATGGGATCGCGGCGGCGGACGCCCAGGGCACCGGCCTCGGCAACTACACGACCCGCTACGCCTCCGGCACCCTGACGGTGACGCCACGCGATCTCCTCGTGACGGCCCGGAACGCCACGAAGATCTATGGCGAGACACTGGCCTTCGGCGGCACGGAGTTCACGGCGGACGGCCTCGTCAACGGCGACACGATCACCGGCGTCACCCTGTCGAGCGCGGGCGCCGCGGCGACAGCGACGGTCCGCGCCGGCGGCTATGGCATCGCGGCGGCGGACGCCCAGGGCACCGGCCTCGGCAACTACACGACCCGCTACGCCTCCGGCACCCTGACGCTGACGCCACGCGATCTCCTCGTGACGGCCCGGAACGCCACCAAAATCTATGGCGAGAGATTGGCCTTCGGCGGCAAGGCGTTCACGGCGGACGGCCTCGTCAACGGCGACATCATCACCGGCGTCACCCTGTCGAGCGCCGGCGCCGCGGCGACAGCGACGGTCCGCGGCGGCCCCTATGCCATCGCGGCGGCGGACGCCCAGGGCACCGGCCTCGGCAACTACACGACCCGCTACGCCTCCGGCACCCTGACGGTGACGCCGCGCCCCATCACGGTGTCGGCCGGTCCGGCGGTTCGGCGACACGGAACGCCCAATCCACCGCTGCGCTTCCGGGTGGTCGCCGGCAGCCTTGTGAACGGCGACGGCTTCACCGGTGCGCTCGCCAGCATGGCGGACGCCGGGTCACCGGTCGGAACCTATCGGATCCAACGCGGTTCGCTGACGGCCGGCGACAACTACGATCTGACCTACCTCCCAGGCACCCTGACCGTGATCGCGCCGACAGACCCATCCCAGCTCACACCCGACCTGGCGGCATGGATCATCGACAGTCGCTGGCCGCCCGTCGCTCTGGAGCCGGACGGCGGCGACGCCCCCGCTCCGAATGGCCTCTTCCTGAAGACCCCGATGGCCAAGTGCGGCATGGACCGCGTCTGGCCATGTCTCGTGACCGAAGGAAACTGACCGCACGGTGTTCCGTCGACATGAGTCGGACCGGCGAGCAGACGTCGACGACTGCGTTCGCGCAGGTTCCTTGCCACGGTGGCGGCTCCGGCGTCGCCCAGGGTCCGGAAGCGGACCCGAACCAAGCGGCCGGACCGCCGGCTCTGCCGCCCAAAGCGGTGCGTCGCCCTCCGCCCGGGTTCCGGGACGGGAGGGACATGACCGGGCCGATGTCGGGGCTCGAGCCGCCACCACGATCGACGATCGGGGGCCCCTTCGGCGCACGCTCGGCCGGCGACGCCACGGCCGCCCTGCCCCTTTCGCGCGAGGGCGCCGACAGCGACTTCCGCAAGGTCGAGGCCGTGCTGTCGTGGAGCCGGCAGGTCGCGAACCATCTGGCGGTCGGCGCGACCACCGCGGCGCAATGGTCCTTCGGCGACCCTTTGCCGGGCTCGGAAATGTTCAGCCCTGCCCTGTCCTCCTCGTCGTTAGGCTTCGACACGGGGTCCATCCAAGGTGACGCCGGTTACTGGCTCCGCGGCGAGATTGCCTCGCCGTGGTCCTTCGCCACCGGCCATGGGCTGGACGTGACGCTGGAGCCCTACACCTTCGGGGGGATCGGCCAAGTCTGGCTGGACGAGCCCACGGCCGCCGAGCGCGCATCCACCCGGCTCGGCTCCGTCGGCGCCGGCCTGCGTCTTGGCACCGCCGCCGCCACCGATCCGCGCCGGTTCGACGTCTCGTTCGAATGGGCCCGGCAGTACAGGTCCGGCTCCGACGACGAAGACCGTTTCACCTCCCTGGCGACCTTCCGGTTCTGATCAGGCATCGCCAACTCAGGCAGCTCCGTGAACCGCTCCGTGTTTGGTCGACAAAGACGGAGCCGTCCCGACCGCCTGCCCGGGGAAGCCGACCGACCACGGCTTCATCGAGAGCCGGTCCAGGACGGAGCATGCCTGTGGTCGCCAGCCTCCATGTCGATGTCGCCATGGGTGAGGCGGCCGTCGTAGAGCCGGTCCCGGTGCCGATCCACCCATGCCAGCACCTCGGCGACGGCGTCGAACAGGTCGTCCGGCACATAGCCGCCGAGCTCCGCCTCGGCGTGGAGGGCGCGGGCGAGCGGCGCGTTGCGGAACACGGGCACGCCCGCCTCCTCCGCCTGCGCCCGGAGATAGTAGGCGGTGAGGTTCCGCCCCTTGGCGACCACCATCGGCAGCGGGGTCTCGTCCGGCACGTAGCGGATCGCGACGGCGAAGTGGGTCGGGTTGACCACGAGCGCCGTGGACTTCCGGGTGGCGGCCCCGGCGTCGCTCATCACCAGTTCGTGGGCAAGCTGCTTGCGCATGCCCTTCACGTGCGGGTCGCCCTCGCTTTCCTTGTACTCCCGCTTCACGTCCTCCTTCGTCATCATAAGGCTCTTGGTGTGCGAGCGCTTCTGGTAGGCGAAGTCCGCGAGAGCCACGACGATGAAGGCGAGCGCCGTGTAGACGAGCACGTCGGAGAGGACGCTCGACGTGATGGCGAGGATGCAGGGCATGCCGCACGGCATGGCGGTAATGTAGGGCCCGATCGCCTTCTCCAGCACGATGGTGAGGAGCACCGTCAGGAAGACGATCTTGAGGATCGACTTCAGCGTCTCCACCAGCTGCTTCATGGAGAAGATGCGCTTGAAACCCGCCGAGGGGCTGATTTTCTCCAGGGACGGCTTGGCCCCCTCGAAGGCGAACAGCGGCCCCACCTGGAAGTAATTGGCGGCGATCGCCGCCACGATGCAGACGAGGAGGACCGGCGCCATGATGATGATCGTCTCGCGCGAGACGAAGAGGATCGCCGCCCACACGACGGCCCGGTAGTCGCCGTCCGGCGTGGCGGCCACATGGTCCATCATGGCGATCATCCGCTCCAGCATGCCCGGGAACGTGGCCGCCAGCACGCCGATCACCGCGATGAGGGACGCCGCCGTCACCACGTCCTGGCTGCGCGCGACCTGGCCCTTGGCGCGGGCGTCGCGAAGCTTCTTCGGCGTCGGCTGTTCGGTCTTGTCGCCGGACGATCCGCTCACGGGGCCGCCTCCGGCGCCTCGGGCGCGAGCTGCTCCTGGACCGCCCGGACATAGCCGCCCGCGTCGGTCAGGCTCTTGGCGCCGTAGGGCAGCAGGACCTGGAAGTAGAAGATCAGCATGAAGATCGCCAGGCCGCTCTTGATCGGCATGGCGACCACGAAGACCTGCAGCTGAGGCGCGAAGCGGCTGACGAGGGCGAGCGCGAATTCCGCCACGAACATGGCGGCGATGATCGGCGCGCTCATGATGATCGCCGTCTCCAGGGCGTGGTCGAACATGCGCAGGATCAGGGCCGGGAAGTCGTCGGTCAGCACCGGCAGACCGCTCGTCGCCGGCCAGAGCGCGAAGGACTGGTAGAGGATGCCGACGATCGGCAGCACCGCGCCCGTGGTGAACAGATAGGTCAGGAAGGCCTGCGAGAAGAGAAGGCCGAGCGGCGACGATTCATGCCCCTGGAGCGGGTCGATGGACGACGCGATCGCGGCGCCACGCTGGTTGTCGATCAGGGCGCCGGCCGCCTGAATCGACCAGAAGGCCCAGCCGATCAGGTAGCCGAGCAGGAAGCCGATGACGAACTCCTTGGCGACATGGAACGCGAAGGCGCCGGCGGTGCGCTCGAAGTCGTCCGCGTAGGCAAGGTTCAGCGGCACCACCGGCATGGCGAGAACCAGAACGGCCGCGGTCCGGGCGAGCCGCGGAACCGCCCCGGGGTTCAGCAGCTGGGAGGTGGCCAGGAAGGCGTAGATGCGGGGCAGCGTCAGGAGAAGCGCGATCAGCTCGTCATCGAAAAGGTTGAAGAAGAGCCGCAGGGCCTCGGTCATCGTCGGTCACGTCAAGGTCGGGAAGTCGTTGAACAGCTTCAGCGTGTAGAGCAGCACCTGCGACCCGAGAAAGCTCGCCATGGCGGCGATGGTGGCAGCGACGGCGATCAGCTTGATGGCGAAGGAGAGGGTCTGTTCCTGGATCTGCGTCAGCGCCTGGAGCAGGCTGACGACGATGCCGACCACGGACGCCACGATGATCGGCGGCATGGAGAGGATCATGACCAGCATCATCGACTCGGTCAGGAGCCTCATTGCGTCTTCCGGTTGCATGTCGCCCTCCTTCGCCGGTCCGGCTCGGCCGTTCAGGCCGGCACGTAGGTCTTCACGAGGCCGAGGATGAGCCGGGACCAGCCGTCCACCATGACGAACAGGAACAGCTTGAACGGCAGCGAGATGGTCAGCGGGCTCACCATCATCATGCCCATGGCGAGCAGGATGTTGGACACGATGAGGTCGATGGCGATGAACGGCAGGTAGAGGAGGAAGCCGATCTCGAAGGCTTCGCGCAGCTGGCTCACCGTGAAGGCCGGCAACACCACCGCGATGCTGTCCATGGTCAGCTGGGCGGCGAGGTCCGGAGGCCAAAGGCTGCGCGCCGCCTCGATGAAGAAGGCCTTCTCGCGCGGCGCCGCATGGGTATCCAGAAAGCGGATCAGCGGCCCGCTCCCGGCCTCGTAGGCGGCGCGAAGCCCCTCCACGGTGTTCAGCGTGTGCGGCGTGGCGGTCAGGATGTCGACCGTCTGCACCACCACCGGCGCCATGATGTAGGCCGACAGGATCAGCGCCAGGGCGTTCAGCGCCATGTTGGGCGGCACCTGCTGGACGCCGAGCGCATTGCGCACCAGGAGGAGCACGACCGAGATCTTGATGAACGAGGTCGCCACCACGGCCAGGAACGGGAAGAGGGCAGCCGCGCCGAAGACGAGGATCAGGTTGAACGGGTCGGTCACGCGGCCCTCCCCGTCGCGGTTGCGCCGCCGCTGTCCGGCCTCTGGCCGCGCATCGTCCTGTGGATCGGCACGCCCATCGGTCAGCCCCCCGCGAGGCGCGATAGCCGCACCGCCAGCCGGTCGTCGATCCGCACCAGATCGCCGGCGGCCACCTGGAGCCCGTTGACGCTGAGCGTCACGGGCAGGCCGCTCTCGACCACCGGCAGCGGCAGCGGCACCAGGGCGCCGACCCGCCAGCTCTCCAGATCCGCAAGCGACACCTCGACGGACCCGACATCCACGTCGACGATGACCGTGAGACTCTCCAGGGAGCCTGCCGCAACTCTGCCCCGCTCCGCGTCGTCCACCGCCGTCCCTCCCGAAAAGGCGCCCGTCCCGGTGCGCCGGATGATCTCGACCGCCGCCACCGCCATTCCGCCGGCCGCCGGGGCGAGCCGAAGCACACGCCCGGCTGCGCGGAGGGCGAGCGGCGCCGCGACCACCCTGGCGTCGAGGAGGACGACGTCTCCGACCGCGAGATCGCGCACCGCCGACAGCGGCAGGTCGACGCCTCCGAGCGTCACCGTCACCGGCACCGCAACCGCGCGGGCGAGGCCGTTCGATACCGCCCGAGGGGCGAGTCCATGGGTGAGCAGAGCCTCGGAGAGCGCCATGAAGCGGCCGCCGACGAGCACGACGGCGGGCTCGTCCGCCAGCCCGTCCACGCTGCATTCGATCCAGTCCGTCATGGAGACGCCGGCGGCGGCCAGACCGCCCACTGTCGCGACGGGACCGACCGGCCCGGAAATCAGCATCTCCGGAGGCGCAAGGGCGGCGAGGCGGGCCACGATCCCCTCCAGGAGGGCGTGCCGCAACGGCTCCGGCAGCCCGATGAAATTGTCGACCTCGAGATCCACGCCGAAGAGGCTCCGGAACGGGAAAGCGCGCGGGACCACCGCGACCGGAATGCCCGCCGCCGTGGCGACCCGGACCGCTCCGGCGCCGTCCGGTGGCGGCGGCGCGAGCACGAACCGGAGGGTGGCGCCACCCCGGAGTGGGATCGGCTCGCCCGCATGGGTCAGCGCCGCGTTCCAGGCGCGCGCGGCCGTGATCGTCCCGTCGAGCCGGGGAAAAGCCGGCGCGAGGCTCACGTTTCAAGCTCCCCGTCCGGCCGGCGCGGCGTGGGGCGAGGCCCCTCGCCGGCCGCGACCGCGTCGAAGATCCGAACCTGCCGCCTGCCAAGGCGCGCCTGCAGCCGGCCGGCGAGTTCCCGGGCCGCTTCCACCAGCCCGGACGGCAGGTCTCCCGGTTCGCGCTCCAGCACCACGTCGACACCGTCGGGCGTGAGCGTCAGAAGGATCCCGGTGAGGCCTTCGGCGGGAAGCGGAATGGCGATGCGGACGGGGGCGGACGCGGCGAGCCGCCCCTCCGCCGCCAACGCGTTCTCGATCAGCGCGAAGGCCCGTTCTGCGACGGTCGTGTCGCCCGCCGCAGTCCGGGCTGGTTCCGTCACCGGAGAGGCGAACAGACCGAAGGGACCCGGCGGGCGTTCGATCACCACCAACGGCTCCGGCGGACGGTCGTCGCGGCGCTCGCCGTCGTCGTGTTCCCGTTGAAGGGCGCGGGCGAACACCATCGACCGTTCCGAGAGGAGCCGATCGGCGGAGCCCGGCGCCGCGTCGCCGGCCGCCGGTTCGCGGCGCGCCTGCATGTCCTTGCCGCCCGGCCCGCGTCCCGTGCGGTCGCGGAAGTCCATGTCGGCAGCGGGATCGCCGGACCGCCCGGCTCCGTCGGCGCCGCTGCGACGCACCTCGTTCATGCGATCCTCCTGCGGCGGGCGGAGACCAGGTCCTCGATCTCCACCTCCTCGCCGTAGGCCGCCGTGGCGGCGGCCTCGCCGGCGAGGGAGTCGGAGAGGATCACGTACTTGTCGCGCTGCTTCTGGATCTCGCGGTGCCGATTTCGCGCCGCCTCCAGTTCCTCCGCGATGCGGCGGGCCGCGGCCCTGCTGGCGTCCACCCCGTCCACGAGCGAAAGGTGAGCCTGTCTGAGCGCCACGACGGCGTCGCGGGCGTCCTGCAGAGCCCCCTGCGGGACCACGCTGCCGAGGATCGGCGCGTACACAGCGGTCTCCCGGGCGGGCAGCGCAGCCGCGCTCTCGCGCACGCGCCGTTCCGCTTCGGCGACGGCGGCCTCCGCTTGCGCCAGTTCGGCGCGCTTGCGGCGCACGGCCCGGAACGCCTGCTCCTCCTTGAGGGTCTTCACGCGCAGGAGCGTCCTGATCTGGCCGATCATCGGGCAAGCGCTCCAAGCTTGGCGAGCATCATGTCGAAACCGTCGAACTCGTCGGTCGCCTGCTGCAGGAAGTCGTTGATCGGCTTGTACTTGGCGATCGCCAGGTCCGCGTCGGGGTCGCTGCCCTTCTTGTACTCGCCCACCTTCACCAGGAGCTCCACGTCGGCATAGGTGGCGAGCCAGCGGTTGATGCGCCGGGCCATCTGCACGTGCTCGCGGGATGTCACCGCATCCATCACGCGGCTCTTGGAGACGAGCACGTCGATGGCCGGATAGTGGTTCGCCGCCGCGAGCTTGCGCGACAACACGATGTGGCCGTCGAGAATGGACCGGGTCTCGTCGGCGACCGGCTCGTTCATGTCGTCGCCTTCGACCAGCACCGTGTAGAGGGCCGTGATCGAGCCCTTGTCGTTCATGCCGACGCGCTCCATCAGCTTCGGCAAGGTGGCGAACACCGAAGGGGGAAAGCCGCGCCGCGTCGGCGGCTCGCCGGCCGCGAGACCGATCTCGCGCTGGGCGCGGGCGAAGCGAGTGACCGAGTCCATCAGGAACAGAACCTTCTGGCCCTGGTCGCGGAAGTATTCGGCGATGGCGGTCGCCACGAAGGCCGCCTTGGCGCGCTCCATGGAGCTCTTGTCGGATGTCGCCACCACGATCACCGACTTCGCCATACCCTCCGGGCCGAGGTCGTGCTCGATGAACTCGCGGACCTCGCGGCCGCGCTCGCCGATCAGCGCGAGCACCGTCACGTCCACGGCGGCTCCCTTCACCAGCATCGACAGGAGCGTGGACTTGCCGCCGCCCGCGGCCGCGAAGATGCCCATGCGCTGTCCCTCCCCGCAGGTGAGGAGGCCGTCGAGCGCCCGCACGCCGAGCGGCAGGGGCGTGTCGATCACGCGCCGGGTCATCGGGTCCGGCGGGTCCTTGTAGATCGGATAGAAGCCCTCCGGCTCGAAGGGCGCCGCCTTGCCGTCCACGAACTGGCCGAGGCCGTCGAGCACGCGCCCCTTCAGGCCCGATCCCACCGGCACCATCTGGACCCGCCCGGTGCGCCGGACTTCCGTGCGCGGCGAGACGCCCTGGGTCTCGCCGATCGGGGAAAGCAGCGCCTCCTCGTCGAGAAAGCCGACGCATTCGGCCAAAAGGCGCGCGCCTGACGAGCGCGTGTAGAGCTCCACGATCTCGCCCACCTGCACCTCCGGAACGGCCGCGTGGATGATGGTGCCGACCACCTTCCGCACCCGACCGGTGAGCCGGTAGGGCTCGAAGCCGCCGATGTGGTCCATGACGGTGGAGCCGAAGCGGGGCACACGCCCCTCGATCCGGGCGATCCGCTCTCGGATGACGGTCTCCAGCGTCGACGTTCCGGCCGGGCGGGTCATGGCGCCCCCTCCGGTCTCACCGCCGGCTCGGCACGAAAGCGGTTGAGGATCAGGCGTTCCAGTTCGTCCAGCCGGTCGCCGATGTCGGCGTCCACGCGGCCGACGGGCGCCTCCACGATGAGGCGCGGCGCGACGAGGGCGTGGTCCTCCACCACGTCCACCAACTCGATCTCGGGAAACTCCGGCTGGATCCTCTCCAGCGCGGCTCGCAGGTGCGCCACCTGCCGCGGCGATACGCGCAGCTGCACCCGCTTCTCGCGCCGAAGCTGCTTCAGCGCCGACCGGAGCAGCGCCTCGGCCTTGGCGGCGTCGTCGAAGTCCTCCACCAGACTGCGCACGCAGGCGACCACCACACGGGCGAGATCGTGCTCGACGGCTCTGAGGGTCTGGTTCAAGGCCGCGCTCTCGGCTATCAGCCGGTCCACCGCCGCCACATCCGCGTCAGCGAGGCCTTTCCGGTAGCCGCGCTCCACTTCTCGGGCGAAAGCGGCCTCCGCCTCGGCGACGATGGCCGCGGCCCGCGCTTCCGCGGTCGCCAGGATGGTGTCGGCCGCTTCGACCGCCTCGACCTCCGCGGCCTTCAGGACGGCGGATCCGGCAGGGAGGCTGAAGCCCAGGTGGCTCACGCGAAAATAGCCTGCCATGACGGCATCCTCCGGGCCATCAGCTTGGCGGCAAGCTCCACATGAAGAGGTTCGGCGTCGCCGACCGCCTGCCCGGCCGCGCCGGACACGGCCGCCTCCGGCAAGCGCAGGCGGAACAGGGCGGTCAGGTCCGGCGCCGCGGCCGCGACGACACGGGCAGCGGCGGCGAGACCGACGACCGCCGGCGCGAGACCATCGGCCCCGCCCGGCGACGGACCTCTGTCGAGCGCAGCCAGCGGCGCATAGAGAAGCGGCGCCTCGCGGACCGCCACGGTGAAGGCGTCCGGCCCGAGCGCCGCGGCGACGGCGAGCCGGTCCGCCTTCAGGACCATCGCGAGCACGCGCCGGTGCAGCACGGCGGCGGCCAGAAGACGCGCCGCCGCGTCCAGATCGGCGGGCCGGGCGGTGACAAAGGCGAACGCCAGCCGTTCCCCCGGCAATTCGCCGAAGCGGGCGAGAAGCAAGGGCCCGAGCGGCACCTCATCCAGACCGGCGGCACGCGCGAGCGCCTTCGACAGCGGCCCGCGGAAGGCCGGATCACGGCCGATTGCGCCGAGGTCCGCGGCGTCGAGCGGCCCGAGCGTCACCCGATCCGGCGCCAGGAAGGTCAACGGATCGGCGAGGCACGCGGCCAGCCGGGCGAGCTTCTGCAGATCGCCGGCGCGGCTTTCGCGCGACTGCGGCAGGTCACCGTCGGTGCGGGCCGGGGCGCTCGTCATGATCAGGGCTCCACCGTCGGGGCGGCCTCGCCGGCGCCGACAGGCTTGCGCGGTTGGTTCCTGAGGAGGCGCACGGCGCCCGCCGCGCCGGCTACCAGCAGGAGCAGGAGGGCGGCGCCCGCGCTCGCGGCGTACACCCGCAGGCGTCCGGCGTCCTCGGCCCGCACGAGCACGCCCGGCAGCGCTTCGGTCAGCACCGTCTCCGACTGGCCATTGACGGGCCGGAGCGTCGCCGATGCGGTCAGCACGACCGTCACCGCCTCGTAGCTCAGTCCCTCGATGGAGCTCGACACCAGCCGGCGGATCTGCGGCACGAAGAAGTCCAGGTCGACGCTCGGGTGGTGCTTCACGAAGACGGCCGCCGAGGACGGCCGCACCGGTTGGCCGAGCTGGGGCGCCTCGGGCAGCACGATGTGCACCCGCGCGGTCACCACGCCGTCGATCTGCTGGAGCGTGTGGGCCACCTCCTCCCCGAGCGCGTAGATGTAGCGAACCCGCTCCTCGAAGGGGGACGACATGATCCCCGACTTCTCGAAGACCTTGCCGATGGACACCATGGTCTCGCGCGGCAGGCCGACGTCCTGCAGGAGGGCGATCGCCCGAAGAGTGTCGTCCTTCGGCACCGTGATCGTGAAGCCATCCTCGCCGCTCGCAACCTTGGCGGCGTCGACGCCGTTCGACATCAGGACCGCCAGGATCTGGTTGGCGTCGTTCTCCGTCAGTTTGGTGTGCAGTTCCACCTGACAGCCCGCGAGCGCAAGCGCGAAGACGACGGCCGCCACGGCCTTCAAGGGTGCCGCGGCGGCCCTGGCGAAAGGCAGCCGCGTCGGGACGGTGCTCGGTCCGGGTGATGCCCTGAAGCCCGCGCGCATCGGCCCGTCACTGCCCCTTCATGAGCGTGTCGAACGCCTGGGTGGATTTGCCCGTGAGCTTGGACGTCACATCCACCAGGAGGGTGAAGTTGGTCATCTCGACCTGCATGTCGTAGAGCGTCTGGATGTCCGTCACCGGCGAGCCGCTCAGTTCGGCGAGCCGGTCGTTGCCCCGGTCGAACACGCCGCGCAGGCGGCTGAGCCCGTCCAGGATCAGGTCGCCGGAGTCGCGGATCGGGTCGGGCGCGCCGTCGGCGACCGCGACGGACGACGGGGGCGTGACGACCGCCGGCGGCGGCGGCGCGAGACCGCCATCGGCGGCGGCGACCTGCTGCATGGCCAGTTCGAAGCGCTCCACCCGGTCGCCCGCGGCGATCCGGTCCACACCGCCGCCCATGCCGGCAGGCGCCGCCTCGACGAGGGCGGCGAGATCGAGGGTCTTCATCGGGCGCAATCCTTCCGTGTTCGGCGCTTCGGGGTCACTCGAGACGCCGTCGCAAATCGATGAGGCGATCCAGGCAGCGATTGATGGCCTGGGCGTCGAAATCGTCCGGCTCGAACGAAACCGCCTGATAATGGCGGCCCTCCCGGTCGAGTCCGGCATGCACGAAGCGATCGAGCTCCAGGTCGGGGCCGGCCGAGGCGAGCAGCGCCTCGTCCGCCGCCTGGCCCGCTCGACCTGGTAGCGCCGCGAGGCTCATCACCACCCGCTCGTCCACGGCCGGCGTGAACGTCACCAGTCCGGACCGCTCGAACGCGAAGCTCGCACTGCCGTCGGCGGCGAGCCGCAGGTCGAGCCCCAGCTGCGCCGCAAAGGTGGAGAGGGTGGACACCGCCTGGGGCGAGAAGGACCGGGCCATCAGGACGCCACCTCCCCGTTTGCCGCAAAGGAGGCCTCCTCCGCGGCGACGAGCCCGTCCAGCATCAGGTCGATCACCTCGAGCTGGCGAAGCCGCGCAGCCGTGGAGGGCACCACCGAATCCGGCAACTGGCCGTGCATGCCGCGCACCGCATTGCCGAGCGCGATCTGCGCCGCCGGCGAGGCGGTGGACGCCTTGCCGAGCAGCCGCTGGGCGTCTGCGGGGCCGACGGTCTGGCGCGCCGCATAGTCGAGAAGACCGCCGGTGAGATCGGATGCCGACAAGAGCCCTCGCTCGGAAGGCTGCATCAGGCGTTCCACGAGGCGGATGGTGTCGCGCGCGGTGTCGAACACCGTCCGGATCTGCTTCAGCTTGCCGAGTTCGGTGACAAGCCCACCGAGCTGACGCGCGTCAACGGACGGATGCGCGGTGGCGAGATCGAGGCCGGCGGCCTCCATGAAGCCGTTCACGGTCTCGATGAAGCTCTTGGACAGATCGTACCTGGACAGTTCGGCGAAGACCTGACCGAGGTTCGGGTTTTGCCGCAGCATGGCCCGGTAGCTGTCGCGAAGCGCCGCCGGGCTCGTCTCCAGGGTGGGCGCGAGCGCGTTCGCCGGCTGCGCCATGGCGGACCCGGCCCGCACGTCGCGGCGGGTGTCCGCGCGCTCGAACAGCACGCGGGCCTCGTCGAGGAGACCGGACAGGGCACCGCTGGTGGCGAAGTGCTCGCGCAGTCCCTCCAAAGCCGCGAACTGGTGCGTCACGTCGCCATCGTAGTCGCCGAGGGCCGCCAGGATGTCGTCGACGGTCACGCCGCCGCCACCACCGCCCTCCCCCAGCCTTTCCTGAAACGTCCGCATCGTGTCGGCAAGCTGCTGCAGCTTGGCGCCGCGCGGCATGTCGGGCAGCTTGTCCAGGTAGTCCCTGATGCGGGTCAGCGCCTCCAGGTTCGTCGCCTGCCCGGATTTGGCGATCCGGTCCTTCAGGGCCGCCGGCCGGTTCGTGGTCAGGGCGTTGCCGATCTCCTCGGCCATTTCGCTCGCCTTCGAAGACTCGTCGGAGGTCCTGACGGTTTCGCCGCGATAGGTGCCTTGCAACGCGCTCATGATTTCGACCCCCACCGGCGAGATCACCGAGTGGGTGGCGACGGTCTGTCGGATCATTTCGGTCGGCGAACCGATCGGCATGGCGGAACTCTTTCGCGGGGTGCGAGCCGGGCCGTTCTGATCGACCTGACCAAGCGAGGCTAGTCCGAGGCTCCGCCGGGCGCTGTGCCATAGATGACAGGTAGCGCTCGCCGTTCAGCGTCGCGCGAGGCTGTTCCGGATGACGTTCGTGATGCCCTCCAGCTGGGACGAGTGCCGCGCGACGCGCGGCGTGATCAGGACCACGAGCTCCGTTCGGGTCGCCGCGTTCTCGTTCTTCGACCGGAACAGGCCTCCGAGGACAGGGACGTCCTTGAGGCCCGGCACGCCCTCGTCCGTCTTTTCCCGACGGTCCTGGATCAGACCGCCGAGAAGCACGGTCCGACCCGACTGGACGAGGATCTCCGACTCCACCGTCCGGGTGGAAATGACGGGCGTGACATTGCCCTCGAGCGCGCTCGCCTGGGCCTGGCTGACCGTTTGCTTGATGACGAGGCTGACGGAGTTGTTGGCCTTGATCTGCGGGGTCACGTCGAGGACGATGCCGGTATCCACCACCTCGATCTGCTGGGTCACCGAGACGTTGCCCCCACTGCTGGAGGACTGGGTGCGCGTCGCGTACGGGATCTGGTCGCCCACCACGAGCCGGGCCGCCCGGCCATTGATGACGGTGAGATAAGGCGTGGACAGGACCTTGACGTCGGTGACCTCCTGGAGCGCCCCGAGGGCCGCGCCGACAGTGATGTCGCCAAGTCCGAACAGCCCGTCCGCCCCGATCCCTGCGCCGGCCGGCGGCACGAGCGTGCGCCCGGACCCGGACCGGAAGGTCGCGCCCCCGCCGCTGAGGTACCATTGCACGCCGTAGCGGAGCGCGTCGTTGATCCGCACCTCCAGGATGGTCGCTTCCACGACCACCTGGGAATCCGGCACGTCGAGGGCCCGCACGACCTCGCGGAGGCGTTGGAAGGCGTCGAACGACGAATAGATCATCAGGGCGTTGTTGCGAGTGTCCGGAATGATCCGCATCTCGCCACTCGCGGGCGCCGACGGCGCCGAAGTCGTCGCCAGCTCCGGCTCGGACGATACGGGGAACCGCTCGCTGACGGGACTGGGCTGAGAGCTGGCGGCCCCCAGTCCGGGAGCGGAGAAGCCCGGGTGCGCAAAGCCATCCTCCTCACCACCGGCGGGCGGTGACGTCGGCACGCGGAGCCCCGCGGGTACGTTGGAATCCGGCCCGGCGGCACGCCCCGTCCGGGCGGCTGCGTCCTGGTCGGCGGGGACCGTCGCGGCACCGCTGGCGTAGGCCTGTTGCAGCTGCGGCGCCACCTCCGCGGCTGCAAGATGCGTCAGCGGGATGATGCGCACCGACGCGGTGTCGCCGAGTTCCACGTCGATACGATCGATGAGCTTTCGCACGCTTTGCATCAGAGCCGCGTCGCGGGTGCCGATCAGGACGGCCTGCTGCTGTTCCAGCGGCACGATCGTGAGCGACTCCGCATCCTCCGCCAGCATGGCCTGATAGAAGCCGAGCAGCTTTTCGGCGATGAGGTTGGGGGCGCTCCGCCGCACCGGGACGAGCGCCACCAGGTCGTCGGCGATGCCGCCGTCCGTCAGCGTCGTGACCAGATCGGCGACGTCCTCAAGGTCGGACGCGGCGCCGCGAAGGATGAGACGGTCGCCTCGCTCGCCCCGAACAACCCGTACCGTCGGCGGGACGAGCGGCTGGATCGTCCTCAGGACCCGGTCGGCCGCCCGCCCGGGCACCCTGATCTCGCGGGTGACCGTCTCGCCCGCCTTGCCGGCGAGCACCGCCGCGTCCATCGACGCGAGCATTTCGGCGCTGGCGATCTGGAACACGCCGTTGGAGAGCCGCATGGCATAACCCGCGCGGCCCAGCACGTCGCGCACCACCCGGATCACCTGCGCCTTCGGCAGGGGCGCCTCGGTCCGGAAGGTCACGCGGCCCTCCATCGTGTCCGGAGCGACGAACGGAACACCGAGCGCGCCGCCAAGCATCTGCGTGAGGAAGAAGTCGAACGTCGCGTCGTTGAAATTGACCGTGATCGTCTCGTCCGGGTCGAATGGCGGGGTTCGAGCGATCCCGAGTTCCGCCGCGTCGTTCGCGATCTGACCGGGCTCCGGAGGGTAGTCGACCCGCAGTTTTCCAACATAGCCCACGAAGGCGGCCCGTGCTGAAGCAGACCGGTTGATCGCACTCACGTCGATAGTGGGCGCTACCCGTTCGGCTTCGACACTCGCAAGCCGCGGAACCCGCTCCGTGGCACCCAGGGAACTCAGGTGGCCGTCGCAGAGCCCGGCCGCCGGCGCGCCTTTCAGGCTTGCTGCCGACGCGGTTGCCGGTTCGCAACTCTCGTCCGTCAGCGCGCTGCATCCGGACAGGGCCAGTAGCGCGACGAGCACCCCGGCAAGCGCCTTGAGCTGAGCGCCGCGACGCCATACCGAACGGCCACCGATCGCGTGCCCGCCGTTGCGAGCCGCTCCGTGGCTCGGAGTCGGAAGGCTCGTTTCAGCGTGGTATCGGCTATGCGTTACACTACTCACGGCTGTTCCGATCCCGACTTCACGGCCCCTGGACGCTCCCGCAAGCAGTCCTGGTACACGAATTTGGCTTCTTTGCAGATTTATCAATTTTTATGCTACAATTCAGTACCAGCATACTATGGTCGCCCCTGCGATGCGATCGGACCCGGCGGAGAAAGTCGCCCGCGCCCTGGAATGGATCATGAACAGGCTGCTTATCGTCGATGATCATTCGATCTTGCGGTCCGGAGCTCGCGCGCTCCTGGAGCGCCGATTCCATGCCGTCGCCATCGAGGAGGCCGGCACGTTGAGGGACGCGATGGCCGTTCTGCGCGGTGCGTTCGATGCGGATCTGGTCGTGCTCGACCCCGGACTTCCGGATGCAGCCGGACTGGACAGCTTGACCTGGCTCCGCACCGCGGCTCCGTCGGTTCCGGTCATCATCTTCTCCGGGCGAAGCGACCCGCGTTTTGTGGATGACGCCCTGAGAGCCGGCGCGCAGGCCTTCGTGCCGAAGAGTGGCGCCGCCGACGAATTGCCCCGCGCGATCGAAGCCGTCCTTTCCGGAGCCCGCCAGGAGCCCTCCGCCTTTGACGTCCAGGTCGACGAGGTCGACGAGGCTGCGGACCTCGACCTGACCGACCGGCAGCGCTCCATCGTGACGCTCTGCGCAAAAGGCCTCAGCAACAAGGAGATCGGTCGCGCCCTCGGGATCAGCGACAACACCGTCAGAGCCCATCTGGCTCTTTTGTTCCGACGCTTCTCCCTCAAGCGGCGCTCGGACCTCGGCCGTCTTCTGACCGGCGTGGACGGTGCCGCAGTGGAGAGAACGGATGGGCTCACGGAGACGTACCCCCGCCGGCTAGGCTCGTGAGAGACGCCAGCAGACGGCCTGGAATGACCGGTTTCCCCAGAACGATGATGCCGTCCCGCGAGGCGACGTCGCGATCGATCCGCTCGCCGGTCACCACGATCGTCGGCAAGGGCCTGCCCAAACGGTCCGCAAGTCGAGCGGACACCATGAGGCCGTCGAAGTCGCCGGGTAGCCGAAAGTCGGTGACGAGGACAGTCGGCTCAAAGCCTTCATCCAGCTGGTTCAGCGCGGCTTCCCCATCGAGGGCGCCACGCACCTCGAACCCCCAGTTGGATATGAGATCCGCCGTGGCCTGAAGGAGAACCGGATCGTCTTCGACGACGAGAACGCGACGTCCGGCCGCGCTCGCGCGGGCGGGCGCCGTCTCCGGACCTCGCGAGACGACGGGCGGCCCGTCCCGGGCCAGCGCAACCTCGACCCAGAACACCGAGCCTCGGCCCTCACGCGACGCGACGCCGTGCCGGGCGCCGAGGTGCTTGGCGATCGTCGCCACGATCGCCAACCCGAGCCCGTAGCCGAGACGCGCGTCTCGCGCCTTGTTCCGGAGCTGCAGGAAAGGCTCGTAGATGGCGGTCAACTGCCCGGCAGGAATGCCGGCCCCGTCGTCCCACACCTCGATCCGCGCCGACGTCCCGCGCCGCCGGGCAGCCACGAGGACGCGCCGTCGCCCGTGGCGGAGCGCATTGCTGACGTAGTTGCGGAGGACCTGCGTCAGCAGCAGCTCGTCGGTCTCGACCGTCAACGCCGTAGGTCGGAACCGGACCGAGATACCGGCCGTCTCGGCTTGGGCGCCAAACTCGAATGCAAGCGCCGACAGGAGATCCGCAAGCGGCACGTCAGCCCGCTTCGGCGCAAGACGCCCCTCCGCAGGGCTCGAGGCCTCCAGCAGCCGCTCCAGCAAGCTGCCGAGAGAGAGGACCGATTGCTGCGCCCGCGCCAGGGTCCGACGCCCATCATCCGACAGATGCCGATCCAGGTCCGCCAAGAGCAGCGTGACCGCATGGAGCGGCTGCTTGAGGTCGTGGCCGGCCGACTGAAGGAAGCGCGACTTGAGTTCGTTCTCCTGCTCGGCCGTCTTGCGCGCGGCGGTAAGGCTTTGGATCAAGTCCTCATTCTCGAAGCGCAGCTCGATCGACCGGAGGATCGTGCGGCCGATGTTCAGCGAGTATCCAAGGTTCACGGCCAGGAAAAGCAGAGACGCGAACCCATAGACGACTTCGCCGGACGTATCCTGAATTGCGTACAGGAGCGAGATCGGCAGGAGCGCCGGGATGGAAAAACTCCAGTAGACGGTCGGGATCGTCGACAACGAGCCTATGGCTCCCGCCACCATACCGGCGATGAACATGGTGATGAGCACGGGCTCGAAACCCACCTCGATTCGACTCGCCGCAATGCCAAGAACACCCCAGACCACGCCGGACGCGAAGCTGCCGGCCGCATATCCGATCTCCTGGGAGCGAACACCCGATCGGGATCGCGGCGCTTGGAGACGCGAGATCCACCACCATCGCAGGCATGCCGTGGTGGAGAGCGCCAGCGCCCAGGTCACCGAAAGCCAGACGCCGAGCGCGGGAGACACCACCACGGCCACGGCGGGTGCCATCAGGAGGTTGGCCCCGAGCACGAGACGCATCTGCCTCGCCAGCAAAGCAAGCCGCTCCCGCCCAACTGCGAGGAGGTTATCGCCCTGATTGTCCGGACCGGCTTGCACGGTGACGCGCCGCCGACCGATCAGGACACGTTTCGGGCGATGGACTTGATCGTGTCGGCCACAGTCTTGAGCATGTTCGTCCGCAGATTGCTGATCGCCGACCAGGAGTTCATGGCCATCTGCATGCTGAACATCTTTTCAGTATCGCTCAGATTCGAATTCTGCTCGATATCGGCGATTTTCTGCTCGATCTTCTCCATCTCCGTTCGCAGATACTTCTGCCGCATGACGAGATCGAGGCCTGTCGCACCGTAGAGGTTGGCCTCCGTGTCCCTGAACGGATTCGTCGTGCCGGCGGGAGGCGTGGTGGTCGTCATGGTCAATCCCTTGGTTCGGATGTGCCGCGGAAAGCGGGAAATGCGTGGATGATCTCGAGTGCCGCATCGAGGCCGGCGAGTATCGGCTCGGATCTCTGGAAATCCGCCGTCGGCAGCCCCGCCCGGCGGAGATCCACGACCTCGGACCGAAGCGCCGCCAGGCGCGCGGCGACCTGCTCGCGGATTGCCGCACCGCCGCCCGCCCGGAGCCGATCCTCGAGATCGGTGATGCCGACCAGGTCGACGAGATCCGGCTGAAGCCCGGTCACGGCCGGTCCTCCAGGGCGAGCGCCTCCAGCCGAGCAGGATGGAGCACCAGGATCTGGCGGTCGGTCGCCGCGATCCAACCGGCCTCGCGCCATGACTTCAATATGCGGTTGATGTTGCCGCGCGCGCCGCGCGACATCAGGCCGAGATCGGCCTGGGTCACGAAGCTGCCGATCGCCGGCACGACCCGGCCTTCGTGTGCGACATTGGTGCCCAGGGACTCTGCGAGGCGAAGGAGCGCACAGGCGAGGCGCGCCTGAAGAGACCGCAAACTGAGCGTCCGCGTCATCTCCACGTAGGACCGGTAGCGGCGTGACACCAGTCGCGCGAGGGCCCGGTGCAGCTCGGGATGCCTGTCGGCAAGTGTCCGACATGCCCGCAACGGTAGGGCGCACACCTCCGTGCATCCGCTTGCCGTCGCCATATCGCAATGCGGGCCATCCTCGAAGATCGCGACTTCGCCGAAGCTGGACCCTTCCGCAAGGATCGCCAGAAGGACTGCGGACCCATCCTCCATCAGGTAGGACAGCCTGACATGGCCGGACTGCACAAAGTAGATATGCTCCGCCGGATCGTCCTGGAAATAGATGATCTGGTTGTTGGAAAACGAGCGGCGGTTCGAAAATGTCAGAAGCTGCGCGGAGAGATCAGGCCCCAGGTCGAAAAGCAGCGGGTCGCCGGATGAAGCGCCATCGATTGGCCTCCGGACTGAGTACAATCTTCTTTCGAAGTGATACTGTGCGCTGTGTAGAGTCACTGGACCATTCTCATGATGTATACATGAACAAGGCTTGTGTTTACTTTTGCCGCTACGAATATCTTATGGAAACGTCTCTGCGTCCATGGTCCGTGATGGACTAGTCCATGCATCGTCGCGCGCGGCCGGTAGCTTGACGCGGTCGACCCAAGAACCCTGAAGCCGTGGCCGGCCAGGCATCGCAGGTCAGTCCGCCATGACCGGTCGGTCACGGGCCGGCTCGCCACGCGAGGGTCTCGTCGAAAATGACCGCTTCGAAACCGCTCGG
This sequence comes from Chthonobacter rhizosphaerae, assembly GCF_013839525.1. Lineage (GTDB taxonomy): Bacteria > Pseudomonadota > Alphaproteobacteria > Rhizobiales > Pleomorphomonadaceae > Chthonobacter > Chthonobacter rhizosphaerae. Next base: position 148,584 of record NZ_JACDIS010000002.1, on the reverse strand, counting down.
CTTCTGAATAGCCATGCCGAGTTCGCCGATGACCGACACCCGCGAGTCGACGCTCGGCGCCGCTCCTTCGGCGTACCGGCGGCCGACCGGCGTCTGGACGTAGCGGACACCGGCCAGGTGAGCGCCCGAGACCGGCAGCGGGTAGGCCGGCAGGCGCCGGGTGACGTAGCTGACGAAGGCCGGGTTGCGCGCTGCCTCCTCCAGGTACGCCGACCTCGACGGCCCGGCTTCGCCCGTCAGGCGACGCTCGCAGGCCCTCGTCGAGACCGGACTGAGCGCCGCTTCCAGGATGATCTGCTGCTGGGCGAGGTCGAAGGACGCGAGCGAAACGCTCGTGCTCAGGCTGATGAGGTCGAGCCAGAACAGGACGGCCGGCAGGTTGGACAGCGTCAGCAACCCTGCCGGTCGACAGCTCTCCGACGTGGTGCCGGGGCGCCTGGGATCGAGGAACAGGCCGAGATAGGTGCGGGCGAGTTCGTCCGGCCCGACCGAACGCGCACGCGCCATGCTGTCGATGGCTTCGGCCATTGCGCCGCCGAGCCGCCCGGCGCGCCACTGCTCCAGTGTGAACCGTGCGGACGTCTCCAGCGAGCTGCTCGTCCCGCCGGTGACATCGGGCAACGGGGCGGCGGTGGGCGGGGCAGGCTCGCCTGGCGCTTCCGCAATACTCACCGGCTCGTTGGCCGCATCGGCTGCGCGGTCGAGCGGGGCCGCGACGACCTGTCCTGGCGCCAGGACGGTCTCCTTGGCGTCGGCCGCCTCTCCGCCATCTGGCGATAGCGGATCGGCGGCTGCAGACTTGGGAGATCCGGCATCCGGTCCTGCCCCGGGCGCATCCCGCCCGCCCGCCGGCGCGGCGAACACATCCTCGGCGGCCATGCCGCCCTGATCGAGCTTTGCCGGATCGAGGGGGATGTCTCCGCTCCGCGTCATCTCGGGGGATCCGACCAGGACGGGGCGGAGCTGAGGTTGCCCCGGAGCGGCGGCCTCGACGCTCTGCAGCGTCACGAAGGACCGCAGGGCGATCTCGTCCGAGAACCGCCGCGAATAGGATTGCAGGAAGCCGACCCAGGCATCCACGCGCTCGGCCGGAATGGCGCCGGTCGCCTCGATGAGCTGCCCATCAAGACGGAACAGGACCGCGCCGGCCACCTGGGCCCTTGCGGCGAGATCCTTCACCTCCACGAGGAAGTCTTCGGCCGTCTTCACGCGCGACGCGACGCCCGAAAGGCCGACCACGTTCTCGCGCAGCCGATCCATGAGGCTGTCGACCCTGCGCTTGTCCAGCACGGTCCCGGTGAGCGTCACCAGCCCCGCCCTATCGAGCTCGAACGCGACCGGCAACCGCGCCGCTTCGATGAAACTGCGGATCTCGGCATCCAGGCTGGCGACGATCCAGACCTGCGGCCGTACGGGCGCCCCCGTCGCGGTGATTGCCTGGATGACGGCGCGACGCTCGGCCGCCTCGTCCACGTAACCCGACACGAAGACGCGCCCGTCCGCCTCCGCCGTGACCCGGATCCGCTCGGCGAAGGGCAGCGCCCCGACGGCAGCCCGCACCGCCTCGAAATCCGAGCGCTCGATCGCCGGCGGCTCCAGGACCGACGTCCCGGCGAAGACCCCGTAGGCGCCGAGGGCCACGATGGCGGCGGACATGGCGCCGGCGGCGAACATCACGCGCCCGCCTGCCCCTTTTGCGGGCGCCGGAGCGGATCCGCGGTCGCCGTTGCCCGCCCGGACGGTTTCCCGGCTCGCCGGGTCGTCGTCCGCGATGGTCGACCAGCGCGCCGACGGCCGCCCGAGTGCGAACCGGATCGCGCCGGCGGTGACGATGTCGAGCGGCTCGATGTCCTGATAGTCGGCGCCGGCCTCGATCACGGCGCCCGTGGCCGTCCGGGCGGTTCCAGCCCCACCGGCCACCTGTATGCGACCGCCGCCGAGGCGAAGCCGCACGTGTCCCGCCATCAGGCTGACGTCGACGAGTTGGATGTCGTCGTCGAGGCCCGAGCCGAGCGTGTAGTCGCCCGCCCCGAGCTGGACCTCGGCGCCCGACTGCTGCCCGGTCAGGATCTTCAGGACGGTGTTGTCGTCGGCCGCGTCAGCCATGAGTGTCTCCGCGCTGCCTGCCTGTCACCGCGTCACCGCCCGCGGATCGGCAAAGAGGCTGGAGAGACCGGTCGCCTGGCTGCCGTCGAGTTCGGCCAGCACGGCACGGGCAAGATCGGCGGCCGGTTGGTCGGGGTGGTCCGCGATCAACCGGCCGAACAGGGCGACGGCATCGCGGCGGCGACCGCACCGGACGGCTGCGATCCCCTGGAAAACCAGCACCGCGGGGGTTCGCGGGCCGCGCGCCAACCGGTCCAGCGCGTCCTGCGGCCGTCCCGCGGCGAGGTCGGTGAGGGCGAGACCGATGGACGGCGCCTCCGTGTCCGGCCGCAGCGCCTGAAGCGCGGCGAAGATCGCGCCGGCTTGGCCGTGGAGCCCACGGGTGGCCGCGATGAAGCCGATATCCGCGAGCAGCCGCAGATCCTCGCCGTCGAGGAGATCAGTGAGGGCGCGAGATCCAGATGGCATCATGACTTACCAAAATGGAGGCTGATGAGCAGGCGCTGCACCGCGTGCAGGTCGCCTCGCCAGGAGGGCTGCGACCGGGCCAGCCGCGCCGCCTGCGCGAGGTGCGAGCACGCCGCCCTCATGCTGCCGCCTTCCGCCTCGCAGAGCGCTGCGATGAAAAGCGCGCGCGGCGTGACCGGCGACGTGGCGAGGACGCGCCGGGCGACCGTTCGGGCCGCTTCGGCCCGCCCGACGGCCGACGACCCACGGGCCGGTCGGGTCGTCGGGTCGCCCGCGGCGCCGACCCCTCGGTCGAGGAGCGCGGTCAGGAACGCCGGATCCGCGATGTCCGCCGCCGGATCGGCCAGCGCGGCATCGAGCCAGTCCGGGAGCGCCTCCGGCGGGTCGGCCGTGCGCTGAGCCGGGTCCGGCACGCGGGATCCGGCACCCTGTTCGTCGTCTGACGGCCAATGCCGCCCGCTCCCGGTCTCCACCGTCCCCGTCCCTTGACCGCTTCAAATCCCGGAAAGCTTACCGCCGGAACCCGGCGGCGGCTGTCACGTGCGGCACAAGGGTCGTGGCGTCGGTCTCTATGATGAAACCGATGCCGACCGGGAGTGCGAGGATGTGGACGCCTGCCCCTATGTTCGACGCCGAGCACGACCAGGACCGGGACGCGGCCGCCGCGGCCGCCCGCATCGAAGGCTTTATGGCAGCCCGCGCCGCCGGGCCGGAGCCGGCGTTCGACGCCGTCCTGGCCGCGATCGTCCAGCGGATTTCCGAGCTGATGGCGATCGACGTCGTCGCCGAGGACGAGGGCTGCCGCGACATCCTGTCGGATATGGTGGATGCCCCCGACATGGAGACGCTGGCCGCCGACATCGACCGACTGGACGTCCGGGTCAGGACCGTGGTCGACGCGGCGCGCGCCGCCGGCCGCGAGCCCCGCATCGCCAACCGGCTGCAGCCCGAAGCGCGCCCGCGCCGCGCCGCCGACGCGGGGTCATCCCCCGCTCCGGCTCTCGGGCTTGTCCCGGAGCCGTCCGTGAGCACGGCGCCGTCCTCGCGCCCGGCGTCCGCCCCACAGGCGCGTCTCATCCTCCGCCTCTGAACGCACGCCCGTTCCGCCTGCGGCCCGAACCTCGTCCGTCTCAACCCGTCTGATCCGAGGATCCCCATGGACCCCATCTCCGCCCGCGCCCTGGCGCCTGCCATGGCGGCTCCGTCCCCCCTCGACAGGTCCCCTCAAGACATCTCGGTCGAAGAGTTCGACAGCTGGCCGCTGGCGACCAAGCAGGCCTACATCGAAAATTGGAGCCAGGACCCTGCCGGAAGCGACCCCCGGTCCGTCCTCATCGGTCCGGGCACCAACCAGAGCCGCTATTTCTTCATGATCGGGACGCCGCCGGACGCGCGGGTGGAACAGCGTCCGTCGACCTACTTCCAGGTCCCGATCAGCCATGAACAGTTCATGTCCCACTTCCCCTCCGAGGACGCCTGGACCGACGCCGACCGGCGCGACTACATCATGGCGCACGGAACGGTGCTGGCGACAGGAACACGGGAACTCGCCCTGACGAAGGCGGATGGGCGGGACGTCTTTGTCTACGTTCGCGACGGGGTGCTCGGGCAAAGGCCGGATGGCTACGGACTTCCGACGTACACCCTGCGACCGGATACCTTCCTGTCCTGGTCTCCGGTCGACCAGGCCGACTATTTCGCCAGCAACGCCAGCTTCCGCGATGTTCCCGGCGGACCTTTGACTCTCTACCTCGGCAACAGGGTCGGCCAGTGGCGGGCGGTCTACATGGACCGGAATGCCAACAACCAGACAGTGTTCGCGCTGCGGCCGGAGGGCTGGATGGGCGCGCCGTCGCTGCTGTCCCCCGCCGTGTTCGACACGTGGCCGGAGAAGCAGCGGATCGACTACCTGCGCAAGCAGTTCACCATCGAACCATCACCCGGAGAGCGGCGAACCGTCGAGATCGGCTCGGGAACCGCGAGCGCAACCTACACGCTGTCGAGGTCCGCGGCTGGCGAGTACACGGCCAGCAAGCAGCCGTCCGGTTCCGGCACCAGTCCGGGCACGCTGGATCCCGAAATCTTCTACGGGCCGAATTGGACGGAGGCCGACCGCCTCGCCTACCTGGACAGATGGGCGGGCCAGGCCAGGAGCATCCTGCCCTACGACCCGTGGAACGTGACGCCGGCCGAGTTCAAGGCGCTGAACGCGGTCCAGCAGGCCATCATGGTCCGCCACTGGAGCACCGACCCGGTCACCGGGTTCAGGAGCACGGTGGAGATCGGCGACGCCGTGGGGCGACTGACCGTGGAGTTGAGGGCGAGCCGCGTCGCGGTTCTGCGCGAGACGAACAGCCTGGTGACGCCCGACTCCTCGGTGCCGCGCGGGTTCTCGCTCAGCATCCAGCCGCGAGACCTGTCGCTCAGCCTGTTCCAAAGCTGGGACAGCGCCTACCAGAAGGCCTATGTGGCGAAGTTCGCCCGCGACGGAGCCGTGACCATCGGCCAGACCGGCCAGGGTAAGCGAGCCGGCGACGACTTCCTCACCTTCATGCGGACGAACGACCGGTCCCGCCTCCTTGCCATCGAGACGCTCGACAAGCGGACGATCGCCGGGCTCGCGCCGGCCGACCAGACCGCGCTCGCCGGCAACGCGATCTTCAGGGCCGCCGCGGCCGCGCAGGGCCTGAGCACCAGCCGCAACGACGCCAAGAAGCTGGTCGATGATGCCCGGGCGCGCCTGCCGCCGGAGAACGGCGGCGCCCGAAACCCGGCGGTGGAGGGCGGCTGGAACGGGCCATACGTGAGCCATATGGGCCCCCCGCTGGAGGAGTTTCAGACGGAGCGGGCCTATTTCGTGAAACAGCTGGATCTTCTGGAGAAGGCGCTCGACCGGCAAACGGTATTCTCCAGTTCCGACCTTGCCGACAGCATCAAACTGGTCACCGAACGCGCCGATCGCTGGTCAACCTACTGGCCGGTCCACAACGGCTACGACAAGCGGGGGTCGGCCTATGTTCGACTGCAGAGCCTCGGCGGCCCGGAGGGGCTTCACGCAGCCTGCAAATCGCTGGTCGATTCCGAGCGACGTATCCTGGAGAACGAGGAGAAGCGCCTGGACGCGGCCCGGAGCCGCCGGTCCGACGGTCGGACCGCCGACCTCGCGACCCTCATCTTCGAACTGCAGCAGAGCTACAACCGAAAGGTCGAGCTGCGCGTCGCCGCCGAGACCGTCGAGCTCAACCAGATCAATGATCTTCTCAAAGCCTACACTGTCATGCAGAGCCTGGTGAACAAGACTCTCGGGATGAACTTCGGGACGGACGGAAAGGCGAACGTGGCACTCGCCCCTGCATCGGACCTCGATTGGCGCGCCATCTCCCTGTTCGACCAATGGATCGGCGGCGACACGACTCACGGTTGGCCGGCTGGCAGCTTCCTTCATCCTGCCGAAAGGCACAAGTTGTCGGGCCGCCGCGAACGGGATGTCTTGACGACGAACACCAATGGCTCGGACTTTTCTCTGGTAGGCCAGCCCCAGTCCTTCTGGAACAGCTACAATTCTCGGCTCGGCAGCATGGTTTCCACCATCAACCAGGAGGCCCAGGTGAAGATGAACGAGGTGAATTCTCTCGACAAGCAGAAGAACCGGCATTTCGAGCTCGCCAACAACGCCTTGTCGAAGATGTCGGAACTGCTTCAGTCCATCACCCGCAACGTGGCCTGACCCGCTCGTCACCTGGAGACGATCCATGCGCATTCGGCCGCTCGACACGGGCCTGGAGGCCATCACCCGCTGGCAGGCGGCGGACGAGGTTCATCTGCCGGGCCAGTCGGCGCCGCGCCAAGGCTTCCTGCCCGACCCGCGACCGCTCGCCGACATCCTGTCGCGGCCGACCCTCGACGAGCGCCTCCCCATGCTGCTGGAACCCGGCGCTCTGGACCCGGACCTCCTCTCCCCCGCCGTCCTGTCGGCCGTGCGCCTCGCCACCGGCGCCGCCTTCGCCGAGGCGGCCCTGCGGGCCGACGGTGCCGCCTCGGCAGTGCTCCTGGAAGCGGCACGGCAACTCGAAGCCGACGCCGCTCTCGATCGCGATGTCCGCGACGCCCTCGCCCTCCTCCTGCGCGGCTGACGGATGGCGGCGCTCGATCCGCGACAGCGCGGCTTCCTGCTGCTCACCGTCTACGTGCTGGCCCAGCAGGGCCAGATCGCGCGCGCGCGCGTCCTGGCGGAGGCCCTCCACGCGGCGGGTGACGACGGCGTCGACGGCCTCTTCGTCCGCGCGGTCATCCGCTTCCTCGACGGCGACCACCCCGGCACCCTTCGTCTTCTGGACGATCTCGACAGGCGCGACCCGGTGGAGCGCTTCGGCGCGTACCGGTTGACCGACCGGCAGAGGGTGCGCCGCTACCTGAAGGCCCGCTGCCTCGACGCCCTCGGCGACGCGGCGGGCGCGCGCGAGGCCGTGGACAGCTACCTGCGCCACGGAGATGTCGCCGGGCGTACCGGCTGACCGGCGAACTTTTCCGACATCCTGTCATCTTCACGACAGGGCGCCGACCGGAACTCCTTCACAGTGCTTGAGACGATGCACGAAGGAGGCCGGCTTTGGCGATCATGGACGGGCTGCCGGGCAGCCAGAACGACACGATGGCGGCTCACACCGCCATGTCCCCCCTCTTCACGGAGTGGAGCGAAGGCGGGGACATCAGCCCCCGGGTGAAGAGCATCATCGACCTGATGGGCGAAGGCATGTCGCTCGCCCAGATTCACGGCATCACCCGGCGCCAGCTCGACGCCCTCTTCATCGAGGCGTCGCGCCTTCTCCAGGCCGGCAAGACGGGCAGCGCCCGCGACATCCTGGTCCGCCTGTTCCAGCTGGACCCGCTGACCGCGCGCACGCTCTACGCCCTCGGTCTTTGCGCGCAGGTGGAGGGCGACCCGGAGACCGCGGGACGCCTCTACATCCACTTCCTCGGCCTCGACGCCACCAACGTGGACGGCTACCTGCGCCTCGCCGAGTGCTTCCTGGCCAACGGCGAAGTCCAGCACGCGGCGGACACCTTCGACACCGCCCTGGCGCTCGCCGGCGCGGGCCACGGCACCGCCGCCCAGATCGACTACGGCACGCGCATGGCGACCATCGCCCGCGAACGCCTCGCTTCCCATTGACGCCGGCCGCACGGGAGCCACACCCATGAGCAGCATCTCGAGAGCACCGACGAGCCCGATCGGCGGCGTCACGACGACGACGGACCTGGACAGGCTCAAGTCGCGGGACACCGCCCCGAGCGATGGTATCGGCAAGGGCGCGGTGGGTGAAACCGGGCCCGTTCCACCCCCCGGCGAGGCCGGAAAGCCCCCCACCCCCGACCAGACCGCCGCCATCCTGGCCAGTCTCGCCGCCTTCCTGCCGCGGATGCCCGAGGGCGATCAGGAGGTGGCGCTGGCGGAGGTCATCACCAAGCTGAAGGAGATGCAGGACGCCAACGACAGGGAAGGCATCAAGGCCGAGCGGGGCCAGAAGCAAGCGGCGATCGACGAACAGCGAAGCAAGCTGGACGAAGCCGAGAAGAAGCAGAAGCAGGCCGAGGATAAGCAGAAGGGCGCATCGATCTGGGACAAGATCAAGCTCGCCTTCCAGTTTCTCCTGTCTGCGATCTCGATCATCGTCGGCGCTATCGTCGCCCCCGTTGCACCGGCATTGGGCGCGTTGATGATCATCGGTGGCGTGATCGGTATCGTCAGCGGCATAGACACGGCGACGAAAATGGCCACCGGCCTCGGGATCGCCGGGCATGCCGCCAAGGCGGCCGGCCATAACGAGGACGCCGTCGCCAAGGCCGACATGGGCTTCGGCATAGCGCTGGCGGTCGCGGGGGCGGTGGTCGGCATCGCGACGGCGGTGGTCGCCTTCAAGGGCGTCGCGGACGTCGCTGCGGCTGCCGCCAAGATCGGCGAACTCGCCTACAAGGCGATCAACATCGCCCAGGCAGGGGCGACGATCGTCACCGCGGTCGGAGACACCGCCGCCGGCGCGGTCCGCTACACGGCCACGAAGGACATGGCCGATGCGTCCCTGTCGCGCGCGTCAGCCAAGCAGTCCGAAGCGGAGATCCAGATGCTCGACGACCTGATCGACCAGGCCATCCAGCGCTTGGCCGCCTCCGGCGATCGCTTCAATCAGATGCTCGACGCCCTGACGGAGGCCATGCAGGACGAAGGTCAGTCACTCACCAAGGCGAAGTTCACGGCTTGAGGCACGGTCAGATGAAGATCACATCGAGCAACCCGACTCCACTCACCGGCGTCGGCCCGACCCTGGCGGACGAGGAGACCAGGACGAAGAAGTCCGAACAGCCTGGTCAGACCCATATCCCATCCGCGGAATCAACACTCTCGGCCACCGGCGCCCAAACACTCGCCAAGTCCGACGGATCTGACCTCAAGGACGTGGATTCGGTCCTGAAGGCGCTTGAAGACGCGATGGCCGGCCGGTCGCTGGAGGATCTCTGGGCGTCGTCCACCTCCTCCGACGTCATTCGCTCGCTCCTCGGGCGTCTGGCCGTGGAGCAGGCGACGTCCCAGCGCCAGGCGGCGCTGAACGAGCGGACCCTGTCCCGGCAGGAGGCCAAGAGCGCGCTCCTGGGCCAGGCGGGGGAGATGGAGAACGCCGCCAAGGAGATGATGCGCGGCGCGGTGCTGTCGCTCGCGCTCGCCGTGACGGCATCGGCGATCAGCATCATCGGAGCGGTCGCCTCCATCGGCGGATCGCTCAAGAACGTGGCCGGCAAGATGAACACGGACGGCGCCGCCGGTGCCGGCAAGGCCGCCGGAACAGCGGATTCGGTCGGCGACGCCGCCAAGGATCTGGGCAAACCCGGTTCGGAGGCCGTCAGCAAGGCCGCCGGAACGATGGACGCGGTCGGCGATGCCGCCAAGGAGACCGCGAAGGCTTCGTCCGGCTGGAGAAACCTTTCCGGGCTCGAGAAGGCGCTCTTTGTCACCGACAAGATCGCAAACCCGGCCGGCGGCGTGTTTTCCGCCGCGGGCAACTTCTTGAAGGCAGAGTCCGACGCCCGCGGGAAAGAGTTGGAAGCCAAGGGCATGCGCCTGTCGGCTGAGGCCCAGGACCTGCAGGCGGACGCCGACCGCGCCAAGGAACTCCAGCAGGCGGCGGAGGATCTCCTGAAGGCGATCATCGCCTTCCTCAAGGAGCTCCAGGAAGCGGAGGTCAACGCCATGCAGGCGATGACGCGGGTCTGATCCGCACCGGAACGGACGCCGGGGGCACACCCTCCGAAGGCCCCGGCTGGTCGGGGCCTTTCAGACAGTGCATGCCACCGCCCGCGCGAGGAGAGCAGGCCAGGATGACGCGACCAACCCCCACGTTCTCGGACCGCGTCGGAGCGCTCTGGGCCGAGCTCGGCCTGGGCGCGAACCAGGTCGGCCGGGACACCGTCCCGTTCCTGGAGATCGATGGGCAGCGCGTGGAGCTTGCCGAACGCCCTAACGGTGGAGCGGTGGTCATCTCGGCCACCATCGGACGCCTGACCGCCGACGACCACGCTCGCGGCGAGGAGGTGCGGCGTCTGCTCCGCCGCGCGCTCGGCCTGCTGCCGCTTTCCCGCTGCGGCCTGCGCCTCGCCCGGCGGGACGACGCGCGCCCGGAGGTGGTCGTGGAGGCGATCATTCCCCTCGCCAGGGCCGAGCCGAAGGCGATGGTGGCTCTGGTCGAGGACGTGGTCGCCTGCGCGGGCGCCTTCGCCGGCGATCTCCAGCCTGCACAATCAAGCGCACCGCCGGTGCCGCGTGCGGTCCGCGCCAGCCTCGAGTCCGACCTCGAACCCGTCATTTTCAGGCCCTGAGGCCATGACCCGCCAGGAACCGCCCATGCCGACAGACACGCACGCCACCACGACGCCCACGGACACCGCTGCTCCTCCGTCCGAACCGGGGAGCCTGGACGCGATCGTCGATGGCGGTTTCGGCAAGATGCTCGGCCTCGAACACGCCCATCTGATGATCGGCCTCGAAATCGCCATCGGCCTTCGCATGCGCGGCGCCCTGGCCGAAGCGCTGCGCATGCACGCCACCCTGGTTCTCGCGGCCCCGACGGACGTCGAGCTTCAGATCGGACTCGCCGAATGCGCCCTGATGGTGGAGGCGTACGAGATCGCCCTTCAGGCCGCGTCCGTGGTGGTGGCCGTCGCGCCCTCGGATCCGCGCGGCTACCTTTTGTCCGGCCGAGCCTGCCTCGGCCTCGACGCTCTGGAGGAAGCGCGGGAGGATCTGGCCGACGCCGTCCGCTTCGCCTCTGCCGCCGGACGCGCCGACATCCTGGCGGAGGCGAGACGCCTTTCGGCCCGCTTCGACTGACGGCAGATGGCGGGAGGATCACGTGGACGATGACGGCGAGCGCCCGAACGCCTTGCTCGCGGCCTACGGCCTGACGGACCGGGACTTCGTCCTCTTCGAGCGCCTCTTCACCGCCACCCTGGCGCCGAGCGGCCTCGACGGCGGCGACATTCTGGACGCCCTCGCCCGCGGCCATACGCCCCGCGAAGCCCTCGGCCTGCCGGCCGGCATCATCGACGTGGTCTATGCCCGCGCCCATCAGTGGTTCACCGTCGGTCGGGCGGACCGGGCCGAACCCCTGTTCCGGGCGCTTTGCGTTCTCGCCGTCGGGGAGGCCGACCATTGGCTGGGGCTCGGCATCTGCATGCGCCTGCGCGGCGACCTCGCGGGCGCGGAGACCAGCTTCAGCGCCGCCGCCCGGCTCCGGCCCGGTTGGGCCATCCCGCAGTTCCATGCGGCCGAGCTCTACATGCGCCAGGGCCGCCGCACGGACGCGGCCCGCGCCCTCGAGGCTTTCCGGATGCTGCGGGACGACACGACCCCGCAGCCGATCGTCCTGCAGGCGGCCCGCTACGCGACGGCCCTCGACCAGAGCACTGCCGAACGCCCCACCGGCTCCTGACCGGCCCGCGGCGTAAGCGCGTCGGGCCCAAGCCGCCTCCCCGGTCGTCGCCCGGCGCGCACCGGTTCCGGGCGGCCGGCGAAACCCGGTCAGATCCGGATCATCGAGAACCGCTCGTCGCCGCCCGGCGGTTCCGGAGCGTCGCCGTCGTCGATGTCGACCTCCTCCTCCTCGCCCGTGAGCATCTGGCGCAGGACAGGCACCCGGTCGCCGATCCGATCGAGCATGTCGGCGAGCTCTTCGCCGGACGTCGCCTCCACCGGCAGGTGCGCCCAAAGGAAAAGGTCGCCGTCCTTGTCGGCGCCGATCGCGAAGGGCACGTCCGGGGAATCGATGTTGTTGGACCGCAGGAGCGTCAGCGCCAGGGCGTAGCTGGGGTTCTGCGGCAACGGTCCGATCTCGGCGGCGCAATAGAGGAGGCCATCCCCTTCGTCGATGAACTGCACCATCAGGTCCTCTCCGAGCGTGAGCCGCCAGGCCCCGCCTTCCGGATCCGGGCCGGTCAGCCCCAGTTGTCGCCAGAGATCCGCCATCAGGGCTTCAACGCGCGTTGTCATCTTGCTTATCCTTGGGTCTGATCTTCCGGCGCGCACCGCTGGGCAATCGCGCGCGTGGCTCAACTGATGGCGTTGAGAGCGCCCTGCAGCGTCATGGCGAAAGGCTTGTGGCCGTTTCGCCCGCGATGGTCCGGCTTCTCGTCGAAGTGCTTGATCGCGTCGGTCAGGGCGGCTTTCACCTCCGTGAACGTCGTCGCGTTGAGGAGCCGGTCCACCGTCATCTCCAGGATGGTGCCGCCGGTTCCCTTGCCCTGCTTCAAGAGCTTGCGGGCGATCGGATCCTCGATCATCTGCAGCGCCAGCGATTGCGCCTTCAGGTCCCTGGAGGTCTCGGCCATCCGGGCGAGTGACCGGGTGTCCTCACTTCCGACAGGCGCGGGGCGCGCCGAGAACTCGGCCAGGAGGCCGCCGGCCCGGTGGGCCTCGCGGCCGATCAGCGCGAGACGCTCGGAACTCCCGCCCGCCAGGTCGTCCAGCGCCTTTAGTTCCTTTGCCAGGGCGCCGCCCGGCTTCAGCGCTTGTCGGAGCTCGATGGAGGACGCGTCCCAGTCGATCTTGCCGGACGGCGTGCCCGTCACCGCGCGCAGCGTGGCTTCCAGCGACGAAAGCTGCTTGCCCACCGCCTCGCGGAACTTGACCGCGTCCGCGGCGCCCGGCTCGCCCTTCATGGCGAGCGCGTCCAGGGTCCGGGCATCCACCCGGTTCAACATCTGGTCGCGACTGGCAAAGGAGACCGTCGACGGTGCGCGCCGGTTTTCGATGAACGCCTTCATCTGGTTGTATGAGGTATCGTTCAGGGTCGCCTTCCACTTTTCGCTGATGTTGAAATTGACCGTCCCCCCGTAGAACCCGCTGAAGTCTTTCTTCTTGCCGTTCTTCTCGACTTTGAGCTGTACGACGAACAGGTCGTCCGGGCTCTTCTGGATCCTGATGTTCTTAAGGTATTGCCCGATGTTCTCCTTTGCGCCTGCGAACAGGTTCATCACCTTGTTGGCAATGCCGTTCTCCGGGCGCTTGAACGTTCCCTGCTTCACCTTTTCCATGGCGTCGTTCTGGAAATCGATCGCGATCCGCCCCTCCGTCGGCAACGGGTCCACCGTTGGTTTGGTCCCGACAGTACTGGAGGTCGGCAGGTTGTTGCGGATGCCGCCGTCCCTGAACACCGCATCCCCCGTGCCGGGGATCGACAACGTGACCGGCTTGAACACCGGGGGAAGCGCCGCCGAGGCGTGAACGGCCGACGCGACGTCGAGATCGGGCGTGGTCTGGGCATTGAACATGAAGAGCTCGGGCTTCATCTTGGGGTCGCCCGGCTTTTCGACCATGGTGCCGGTCACCTGAAGCTCCTTGATCCCGGGCACGAATTTGGAGAGCGTCGACAGATCGCGGAACGTCACGCCCTCGCTCGGGCCCAGGAGCCGGTCCTTGATTGCCTTGAGGGCGGCGGCATTCTCGGCAGAGAGGCTCGCGCCGCCCGACGCCACCTTCGCCTCCAGGCTCAGAATGCGATCCGCAACGCTCTGCTTGACCTCGCGGGCGACAAGCGCCTCGAGTCTAACGCCCGAGTGCCCGGTCAGACTCCCGAACTTGAGCCCGACCACGGCCGTCATGTCGGTTTCGTCGAGGAGCTTCTGAAACCGGTCGGCGGTCATTCCTGCCGCCACGCAGGCAGCGGCCAGCGAGCCGACGGAGGTGCCGTAGACCGTCTTCACCTCGTTGAGGACCTTGCCCTCCTCCAGCGCCTTGATGGCGCCGGCGAGCGCGGCGCCCTTGCCGCCGCCGCCGGCGAAGCTGAGCTCGCGGATCTCCGGCGGCGTCATCTGAAGGTCCACGGCGCCGCCGGGCTTGGCCGTGGCGGACGGTGGCGACGTCAGGGCGTTCGGCGTCGCGGCCTGCCAGGCCTTGTGCGGGACCGCGGCCGCGCTGGACGCGGCGTCGCTCCCCGCCAGCCCGGTCGCGCGCACCGGCGCGGTCGTCGCCGGGAGCGACTTCACCCCCTGCCCCATGGCTTCGGCCGTGACGGCCTTCAGCGTGGCCGTCCGGCCGTTCGTCCAGGTCTGCGACGGTGCAGGCGCCGCATCTCCCGACTGGGCATTCGCCAAGGGCTTGAGGACACCCACGGAAACTGGGTTTGAACCGATCGCCGACATGCCGACCTCGCAAGGGAAAGGGCTGCCCGCCGCTCGGGCCGTCCCTCGCACTCTCCCCTGCCCCCGACGCGTGGATTGTGCCGTTCATGACAGTCGGACGCAGATAACCGCGGAGTGCCGTTTGGCACAGCGCGCTCCATGGCGAGGCCTAGACTGCGGTTCTCAACTGGAGGACCGCATGAGCTCCATCTCCGGTACGCCGACCGCCGCGCCCAGCGCCGTCCAGCCGCCTGGCGGGCCGATCGCCGCCTCTCGATCCGCCGAGGCGACTGTGCTGCCGGATGCCGATCCCGCCTATCTCGGCTTCGCGCCGCTGTCGCTCACGACCCGCCTTCTCGGCCTGTCCGGACCGGCGAACGCCGGCGACACGTCCGCCATCATCGCCGAGACCCTGTTCGCCCTGGAACAGACGTCGGACCGGGCTCGCGCCAACGACATCGGCCAGCAAGGCGGCGCACGCCGGGCCGCCTTCGGCACGATCGCTGACCACGCGGCCCGAATGGCCGCCCTGGAGGCGGCGATCCGGGCCGATCAGGCCGAGAAGGCCGAAACCGCTGGTCTGCGGGACAGCAAGCAGCAGACGCTCAGCGGGAAAGCCGGCGACCTCGGCAGCCAGACGGCGGAGCTTCAGCGCCTCGACTCGCGCGTCGCCATACTTGACCAGAGCATCGCCGGCCTCGATCGTCAGATCGCCGCGGCCACGACGCCCGCCGAGCGATCTGCCCTGGAGCAGCAGCGGCAGTCATTGGCGGCGGAACGGACCGCCCTCCAGAGCGCGCGTCCGGGCGTCGTTTCACGGATCGATGCGCTCCAGACCGAAATACGCGCGCTCGAGGCGGAGATCGCCGAGCTTTCGGCCCGGATCGACACGCTGACGACCCGCATCGCTTTGAACGAAGCCACCCGATCCTTCCTCGTCGTCAGCCTGTTGAACGCCATCCTGTCGCTCGTGTCCGTGCTCGCCGTCGGCGACCAGCAGCAAGCCGAAACTGCCATCCGCAACGGCCGGCAGGATGTGCAGGCGGATGGCCGATTCGAGATCAACGGCGAGATCGCGATCGAGATCGACCGCATTCTGGCAGATGCGGCGCTCGCGGCCGACATTCGCCTGGACAAGGACCGGGAGGTCGCCGACGCCCGGCGGATCGTGCTGCCGGCCCTATCTCTCGCGGCCGGGTTCATGGTCGTCCTCGACGCCCTGAAGGCGGTGGCCGATCTTGAGGACGACGTGGACGACGACCGTGGCCGGCGCCTGAGACTGGATGTCTGACCAGACCGGCCGCCCGTTCTCCTTTCCAAATTCCGGCGCTTGGCCGGACGTCCGCCCCACCGATCGGCCCGGCCATGCAAGCTCTGACCCGCTTCCTCACCGTCGTCTCCAAGCGCAACGACCTGCTGCTGGCGGTTCTCCTCGTCTGCATCGTGTTCATGATGATCCTGCCGCTGCCGACGGCGCTGGTGGACACGCTGATCGGCGTCAATCTGGCGCTTGCCGCCATCCTGCTCATGGCGGCCATCTACCTCAAGGACGTCACCCAGCTCTCGGCCTTCCCGTCCATCCTCCTGCTGACGACGCTCTTCCGCCTCGCGCTGTCGATCACGACCACCCGGCTCATCCTGCTCAACGGCGACGCCGGCGAGATCGTCGCCACCTTCGGCGCCTTCGTCGTCGGCGGGAACCTGATCGTCGGCATGGTGGTCTTCCTCATCCTGACGATCGTGAACTTCATCGTGATCACGAAGGGTTCGGAGCGCGTTGCCGAGGTATCGGCCCGCTTCTCGCTCGACGCCATGCCCGGCAAGCAGATGTCCATCGATAGCGACATGCGCGCCGGCGTGATCGAACTCGACGAGGCCAAGCGGCGGCGCAACAAGCTGGAGAAGGAGAGCCAGCTCTATGGCGCCATGGACGGCGCGATGAAGTTCGTGAAGGGCGACGCCATCGCGGGCCTCATCATCGTGGCGGTCAACCTGATCGGCGGCGTCGCCATCGGCACGTTGCAGCGCGGCCTGCCGGCGGGCGAGGCGCTCGGGCTCTACGCCCTCCTGACCATCGGCGACGGGCTGGTGTCGCAGATCCCTGCCCTCTTCGTCTCCATCACGGCGGGATTCATCGTCACGCGCGTCGCCTCCGAGGAGAACGGCGACCTCGGATCCGATATCGCCAGCCAGCTCGTGGCCGAGCCGAAGGCGCTCTACATCACCGGCGGCGTGATGCTGATCTTCGCCGTCGTGCCCGGATTCCCGGCGGTCGTCTTCATGGCTCTCGCGGCGCTCACCATCGGTGGCGCGGTCATGATCGGCCGGACCCGGCGCACCGCCGCGACGACGCAGCGCTCCAAGGAGATGCCGGCTCTCTCCGGCGCCCTCGCCGGTCCGAGCGCGGCCCCCTCCTTCCCGAGCTTCGAGGACGACGGGGTGGACGCCGCCCCGGTGGAGCCGGTCACCTTCGCGCTGACCGTGCCGCTGATCGTGGACATCGCCTCCGAGGTGCGCAATTCGATCCGCCCGGAAAAGCTCGACCGGGAGGTCGCGCGGGTGCGCCGGGCGCTCTACTTCGACCTCGGCGTCCCCTTTCCGGGCGTGCACCTGCGGCTCAACGACACCCTGAAGCCCGGCGAGTACCGCATCCTCGTCAACGAGATCCCGGTGGCGACCGGGGCCGCGCGGCCCGGCTGGTTCATCGTCCGCGAGACGGAGGCGAACCTCAGGATGTTCAACATCCCGTTCGAGCGCGGCGACGACTTCCTTCCCAACGTGCCGAGCTGCTGGGTGTCGATGAAGCATCTGCCGCTGGTGGAGCGGGCGGGCATCCAGGTGATGACCCTCTCGACCATGCTCACCTACCACCTCGCCCATGTGCTGAAGAGCCACGCGTCAGAGTTCATCGGCATCCAGGAGACCATGTACCTGATGAACCAGATGCAGAAGAACTTCAGCGAGCTCGTCCGCGAGGCGACCCGCATCCTGCCGGTCATCACCATCACGGACGTCCTGCAGCGGCTCGTCGCCGAGGAGATCTCCATCCGCGACATGCGCACGGTGCTGGAGGCGCTGGTCGAGTGGGGCCAGCGCGAGAAGGACCCGATCGTCCTCACCGAGCACGTGCGCGGGGCCCTCTCCCGCTACATCACCCACAAGTTCTCCGGCGGCCAGAACGTGATCCCGGCCTATCTCCTCGCCAAGGAGATCGAGGACGCCGTGCGCGGCGCCGTGCGCCAGACGAGCGGCGCGTCCTATCTGGCCCTCGCGCCGGACGTCCACCGCCAGCTCCTGGCGGCCATGAAGACCGCGATCGGCGAGCCCAACCGCCACGGCCTGATGCCGGTGGTGCTGGCGCCGATGGATATCCGCCGCTTCATGCGCAAGATCATCGAACGCGATTTCCCGGACATCGTGGTGCTTTCCTACCAGGAGCTGAGCCCCGCCGCGAACATCCAGCCGCTCGACCGCATTCGCCTGACCGCCCAGATCGGCGCCACATGACCGCCGTCCTGTCACGAACGGCACAGGGGCTCGCCGACCGCGGCGCTAACCTGCCCGCATCGATCCGCGCACCCGAACCGGAGGACCATCCCATGGCCATCGATCCGACCGGCGCCGCTTCGCCTGCCGCCTTCACCCGCACCATCACGCTGGAGCCGCAGACCACCGGCCGGCAACGCGACCCGGCCACGATCGGCACATCCCAGACCCTCGACGAGGTTCTCGACGCCGGGGCCGCGAAAGCTTCCGAGGTGAAGGACGGGTTCGAGGCCTATCTCAACCAGGGCGGCCTCCTCCAGACCACGCAGACCAGCGACACGGTCGCGTTCGATCCCGTGAAGGAGCTGGAGCGCCAGAGCGTCTACATCCAGCCGGGGGAAACCCAGCCCATCTGATCCATGCGTCCGATGTGGTCGGCTGCCGACCCGACCGCGCGACGACGCGCGGGCTCGGTCGACGACGACTCGGCGGATACCGGCCGATCCACCTCGGGGTTGCCGACCGGCTGAGGTGGGACTCGGTCCGGGCGCCGACGGAGGGGGCCCGGAAGATCGCGCTGATCCGTTTCCCTACCCCGGAAATGCGAACGCTCGACTTCGTCACCCGCGTGTTTCAGGATTCCGTTTCCGGCGCGCAGCGCGCGGCCGTCCAGTTCAGTCAAACCCCGACCGTTCGACGGATTTCCGTGGGTTTCTCTTCGCTGGAACGCTTTCCGAACGGACGGACTCGTCAGGTCGACAGGACATCGCTCCGGATTGAATACGCTGGAGCATTCTCTCGGCGATCAAGTCGTGCAACTCGATCGGAGAATTCTAGGTCGTCCGTTCCTTGGGAGGCTCGAGGATCCGAGACAGGATGAGGGCAAAGAAGGCCGCCTGCGTCGACACCCCGAACTTGTCGTAGAGATTGCGACGGTGGATCTTCACGGTCGACACAGATATGCCGAGTTCCCGCGCGACCGATCCCGATGAATGGCCGCGCAGCATCAATGCCGCGACCTCAGCCTCCCGCGGGGTGACGTGCCCATTGGCGCAGGCCGCGATGACCCGGTTCAAGTCTCCCTCGCCGAACGACCATCCCGCCTCGTTGCCGTCCTTCGACGACACCTCCACCTTATCGCGATACTGCAGCCGCATGGCCGCGCAGACGAGCGGAGCAACCTCGCGGAAGCGGTCCATCTCGTCTTCCGAGAAGGGCGGTTCCACCCCGTCACGCATCAGCGACAGCACGATGTAGGCGCCGCCCCTTGTGCGCGCGAAGAAGCCGATCTCCTCGGAGAGAACGCCCGGTTCCGGTGACACGCAGGGCGAGATGTAACCGGGGTGACGGCCGATCGACGAATAGAAGTCGTCCGGAGCGACGTCCTGCATGCGATGGACGCCTTCCGCGATGCCCTTCAGACAGGCATCGTAAAAGGGATCAACAAGAAACGTCCCGCGCACATAGGCCACCAGAGAGGCACTTCTTTCGGGCCTTGCGAACGAATGATGGAGCAGGACGGGTCTGCGCTCGCGGGGATAGCCAAAGAAGACCGCATGAGTAAAAGCGGAGACATCTTGGAGCGACGTCAGAAGATCGGCGCCGAAGTTCTCCGGCTGATCGGAATCGACAAGCCGGGCAGCGGCGGAATTCCAGGCGCGCCGCCATCCATGTTCGTGGACCGTTGCATTTACGCCGAACGCTGTCATCGCCCCTTTATAGTCCTTTCGGACAGGTCCAATCTAGTCCCGCGGGCCGATTCCGCGGTGTTCATAACGCCACTAGGATTAGGCAGATGTAACAGTTGGCGGGGCAAGGGTCCATGGACTTGCGGGGGAAGAACGCCGTGATTTCCGGCGGCGCGACTGGTGCGGGCGGCGCGGGTTCGATTGCCTATGCGGCCGCTGGCGCGCACGTGGCGATCATCGACATCAACCTTTCGGCTGCCGAGGAGAGGGTCCGCGAGATCGAGGCCGCAGGAGGCCGGGCATTCGCGGTCGGCGCCGACGTGTCCGTGGCGGCCGATGTCGAGGCCGCGGCCGGGGCCATCCTGGACAGGTTCGGCGGGCGCGTCGACACCCTCTGGAATCACGCCGGTACGGTCGTCGTGAAGGACTTCCTCGACACGACCGAAGCCGACTGGGATCGGCTGATGTCGATCAACGTCAAGTCGATGTTCCTGGTGACCAAGGCTTTTGTTCCGGCAATGCTGTCCGCCGGACGAGGGACGATCGTCAATACCTCGTCGATCTCCGCCGTGGCGGGCACCGAGAAGGAGGTGCTCTACTGCACGACAAAGGGCGCCTGCCACATGTTCACGCGCGCGATCGCCATCGAATACAGGTCGCGTGGATTGCGCTGCAATGCGGTCTGCCCGGGTTTCATCCGCACGCCGCACGGTCTTCGCGAACTCGACGCGTTGCGCGCGCAAGGCGTCGCAGTCAGCGAAGAGGACATCGTGCGACTGCAGGGTCGGATCTGCGAGCCTGAGGAAATAGCGAACGTCGCCCTCTTTCTCGCGTCCGACGCGTCGAGCTTCGTCAACGGGGAGACAGTGTTCGCCGACAACGCGATGCTTGTCGGAACGTGAACGGGCAGGTCCGTCAGGCTGAATTCAGGAAAGAATAACTCATCAACAGAAGGGAACCGACAGGATGACGAACTCGACCACTTCCAGGCGCCAGTTCCTTCGTAACGCCGGGCTCGGCGGCGGTGCCGCCGCTCTCGGGCTTGCGGCGCCCCCGGCCATCGCCAAGGAGCCCATCAAGTGGCGCTTCCAGACCTATGCCGGGCCGACCCTCGGCGAGCATGTCACGAAGCCCGTGATCGACGCGATCAACGCCGCCGCGCAGGGCGAACTGGAGATCGAGCTCTACTACGCGGACCAGATCGTCCCGACGGGCGAACTGTTCCAGGCGCTGCAGCGCGGCACGATCGACGCGGTTCATTCCGATGACGACAGCATGGCGTCGCCCACGCCGGTGCGCCAGTTCGGCGGCTACTTCCCGCTGGCGACGCGCCACGCGCTCGACGTGCCGGTGCTGTTCAACCAGTACGGGCTCGCCGATATCTGGCGTTCGGAATACGAGAAGGTCGGCGTGACCTGGCTCTCGGCCTCCGGCCAGGATCCCTGCAACTTCAACACCAAGAAGCCGATCCGGTCGCTGGCCGACCTGAACGGCCTGAAGCTCTACACCTTCCCGACCGCCGGCATCTTCCTGCAGAAGTTCGGCGTCGTGCCGGTCAACCTCCCCTATGCGGATGCCGAGATGGCCGTGCAGACGGGCGAGCTTGACGGCATGTCCTGGTCGGGGATCACCGAAGTCTACACCGTCGGCTGGGCCGCGGTGACGGACTACTTCGTGACGAACAACATCTCCGGAGCCTGGATCGGCTCGTTCTTCGTCAATCAGAAGCGCTGGGCCGACCTGCCCGACCATCTGAAGGCGATCGTCCGCACCTCCATCGAGGCGAGCCACCAGTATCGCAACCAGTGGTACTGGGGCGGCGAAGCGCGGCTGCGGGCGACGGGCGACAAGCTCGAACTGACCTCGATCCCGGCCGAGGAATGGAAGCAGGTCGAGACCGCCGCGTCGGACTTCTGGGCCGAGGTGGCCCAACAGGGCGAGTTCGAAGCCAAGATCATCCAGATCTTCCGCGACTACCATGCGGTGATCGACAAGGCCGGGTATCCGTACAGCCGCACCTGACCTGGTTTCCTGTCACGCGCAGCCCGTGCCAGTCGAGAGACCCGGCACGGGCTCAACTTCATGATCGGAGCGAGAATGCGCAGCTTCATGCGGCACTACGTGCGTGCGGTCGAAGCCTTCAACTATCGGGTTGGCCGCTTCGCAATGTATCTGCTGCTGGTGATGATGGCGGTCCTCTTGTGGTCGTCATTCACCAAGGCGATGCCGTTCCTCAACCCCTCCCTCTGGACACTGGAAGCCGCACAGTTCCTGCTCGTGGCCTACTACGTGTTGGGCGGACCCTACTCGATCCAGCTGGACGCAAACGTCCGGATGGATCTCCTCTACAGCACCTTCAGCTTCCGCCGGAAGGCCATGACGGACATCATAACCGTCGTCTTCATGGTGGTCTACCTGGGCTTCCTTCTGTCCGGCGGCGTCAATTCCCTGGCCTACAGCCTTGGCCATTTCGGCGGCGAGGCGTGGTCTTATCTCGCCGCTCTAGTCGGGTCCTTCGTGACCGGCGGTCCGGATGCCGCAGCCTCGAACCTGGGCGTCCTGGAGCGGTCGCGCTCCGTGTGGCGACCGGTCCAGTGGCCGATCAAGCTGATCTTCGTGACCGGTGTCGTCCTGATGCTGCTTCAGGCTGTCGCCGAACTCTTCAAGGACATCGAACGCTGGCGGACGGGCGATGCCGATCCGTTCGGCACGGCACCCGGCACCCGGAGCACGGTGTAATGAGTCAGGACCTGATCGCGATCTTCATGTTCACGTCGATGATGATGCTGCTGTTCACCGGGCAGCGCGTCTTCGCGGCGATCGGCTTTGTCGCCGCGATATCCGCCTTCTTCCTGTGGGGGGCGGGTGGTTCCGACATCCCGTTCTCGGCCGGCATCAAGCTGATGAACTGGTACCCGCTCGTCACGCTGCCCATGTTCGTCTTCATGGGTTACGTGATGAGCGAAAGCCGCATCGCGGACGATCTCTATCGCATGTTCCACGTCTGGATGGGGCCCGTGAACGGCGGACTGGCCATCGGCACCATCGCGCTGATGGTGCTGATCTCGGCGATGAACGGTCTGTCGGTGGCGGGCATGGCGATCGGCGCCACCATCGCGCTGCCGGAACTGCTGCGGCGCAACTACGACAAGGTGATGGTCACCGGCGTGATCCAGGCCGGCTCTTCGCTCGGCATCCTGATCCCGCCGTCCGTCGTTCTCGTGCTCTATGCCATGATCGCACGCCAGCCGGTGGGCCAGCTGTGGCTGGCGGGCGTGATCCCGGGGCTGATCATGGCCGGGCTCTTCATCGTCTACATCTGGGCGCGCTGCCGCATCAACCCGTCGCTCGGCCCTGCCCTTTCGGCCAAGGAACGGAACGTGCCGCTTCCCGAGAAGCTCAGGCTGCTGCGCGCCGGACTTCTGCCTTTGACGATCTTCGTGGCGATGATGGTCCCCTTCGTGTTGGGCTGGACCTCGCTGGTGGAAAGTTCGGCGATCGGCGCGCTGACGGCGTTTCTGGCCGCGGTGATCAAGGGCCGGATGACGTGGGCGGTCTTCGATACCTCACTCCGCCAGACCCTGGCGATCTCCTGCATGTTCATGTGGATCATCCTCGCCGCGTTGGCATTCGGCGCGGTGTTCGACGGGCTTGGGGCGGTGAAGTCGATCGAGGGGCTGTTCATCGGCGAATGGGGGCTGAGCCCCTGGATGATCCTCGTCCTGATGCAGCTCAGCTTCCTCGTCATGGGGATGTTCCTCGACGACACGGCCATGCTCGTGATCGTCGCGCCCCTTTACGTGCCGCTGGTGGCGGTGCTCGGATACGATCTGGTCTGGTATGGCGTCCTCTACACGATCACCTGCCAGATCGCCTACATCACGCCCCCGTTCGGGTACAACCTGTTCCTGATGCGCGCCATGGCGCCGCCCGAGATCACGATCTTCGACATCTACAAGTCTGTCACGCCGTTCGTCCTGATCATGATCTTGACGCTGCTCATCGTCGGCGTCTTCCCCGAGACGGCGCTCTGGCTGCCGGATATGGTCTACAGCAAGTAGCGTTCGCCCTGCCGACGCGGCACCCGCCGCACGGCTCGTCGGCGCACGTCCGGGGAGACCGTACCTGTCGTCACGCTCATGGAGGCTCCGTCGTCTCAGGAGATGGAGCCTCCGGCGAACCCGGCGCGGTTCAGTCCGCGCCCGCGTACGTCGTCGACCGCATTCACTGGGGCGGACAGTCGTCGGCAAGCAAACCTGCGCTGATCGCCATCCAGACCAGGTGCGCATCGGTGCGGGCGCCCGTCTTGGCCTTGATCTGGTAATGGTAGTTCTGGACGGTCTTGAGGCTGAGGTTCAGCGCCGCCGCGATCCGTTCCGTCTCCATCCCCGCCGCGAACATGCGAAGGATCTCCGCCTCGCGCACGCCGAGGCCGTCGAGCGGACTGGTCCGGTTGGTCAGTCGCTCGGCGGCGAGTTCGGCTGCGATGTCGGCGCTGATGCTGTGGCCCCCACGCGAGATCGCCTCGACGGCCCGGATCAGTTCGCTCGGCGGGCTCGTCTTGGTGATGTAGCCGAGCGCTCCGGCTTCGAAGGCCTTCACGGCGAAGGCGGCGCTCTGGTGCATGGTGAAGACGAGGATGCGCGCGCCCTTGTCCCACTGGCGGATGTGACGAATGGCTTCCAGGCCGCCGGCCCCCGGCAGGGACATGTCCAGGATCGTCACGTCCGGGCGGCACCGGCGATAGGCCTCGTAGGCCTCGGCCGCCGTCTCGGCCTCCGCGACCACGCGAAGGCCCGGCTGCCGCTCGATCAGGCGCCTGTATCCCTCGCGGACCACGGGGTGATCGTCGACGAGCAGGATGGCGAGGCCGCTCATGAGGACGCCGCCGGCTCGGGAAAAGCCACGCGCACCATCAGCCCGCCGGGGGCCGCACCGATGGTCAGCTGCCCTCCGAGCGACGCTGCGCGCTCGCGGATCCCCAGCACGCCCAGCCCCGGGGCGCCGTTCACAACGGCCGGATCGCCGCCGCCGTCGTCGCGGACGGAGACGGCGACCGCACCGGCCGCGGTCCGCTCGACGCGCACCACCACCTCGCGCGGGTGGCCGTGCCGCGCCGCATTCGTGAGGCACTCCTGAACGATGCGATAGACGCCGAGCGCGTGGTCCGTCGACAGCGACCCCATGTCGCCGGAGGTCTCCAGGAGGAAGCGCGTGCCGGTTTTCTGGGTGTTCCAGGAGCCCACCAGGGTGCGCAGGCTGGCCTCCAGGCCGAGCGCCTCGATCTCGGGCACCCGGAGCCGGGAGAGCACGCCGCGGACGTTGGCCTGCATGCGCGCGGCGAGGGCCGAGATCCCCCGCGCGTCTTCGCCGAGATCCGGCCGGTCCTGCGGCACGCCCGCCTCGATCGAGGCCGAGAGCGCCCGGACCGCCGTCAGGCACTGGGCGAATTCGTCGTGCAGTTCGCGGGCGATGCCGCGCCGCTCGTCCTCCTGGACGCGGAATAGCTGCACGGTCAGCGCCTCCCGTTCGGACGTGGTGCGCTGCAGTCGGATCGCAAGGTCGTTGAAAGCCTGGGCGATGCGGTCGAACTCGGCGGTCTTGAGGCGCGGCAGGCGTTCCGCGGTATTGCCGTGCTCCAGTTCGCGGATCGCCCGCATGACGGCGCGAGCAGGCCTGAGTTCCTGGCCGACGGAGATCCCCGCCAGCACGCCCATGGCTGCCGTGATCGCCGAGGCGAGCCCGACCAGAAGGCGAATCTGCTCCCACGACCTGTCGGCCGCGGATTGTGGGTCGACGGTGGCCGTGACGGTGCCGAGGATACGCCGCCGGAAGGTGACAGTCCGGCGCACAGGTTCGCCGGCCATTTCGAACCGGTCGAACAGTGTCTGGAACCAGACTGGCGCTGCGCCGCCCAGCCTGTCCCTGGCGTTGCAGAACCGGTCCTCGCCGCCGTAGGCGGAGGCCAACACCACGCAGACGCCCGGCAGCACCAGCGCGCCGCTCACCATCGTCTGCGCGCCGAACAGGATTTCGCGGCTCGTCACGCCGGTGCTGCCGGCCAGCGCCGGCCAGGACTCCCATCGGACAGCGACGCGATCAGCCGTGGTCTCGGCCTCCAGCCGGATCCGGGCGCTCACGTCGGCAAGAATCCAGAACGCCGTCGCCCCGAGCAAGATGAGGGCGACGGCGATAAGACGGAGCGTGATGCGGACGAGGAGTCTCATGCGGCGCCCTGGGGGAACTGCCGCCAATATCGCACATCGCAGCCGTGCGATGCACGGTTCCTCGTGAGATCGGGAAATTTGCCCGGCGGAATTCAGGACGCTCGCCCACGTCAAAGACGACCCACCGTTGCCCAATGGCGGCGTGCAACGTGTTGCGCACCAGACAACAACAGGTTGGGGGAAACATGATCCAGAGCTCCGCACTCGCATCCCGCGCGGCCATGGCCGCGCTCGGTCTCCTTCTCGCCTTCGGCGGCGCGCAAGCGGCCGAACTGGGGAAGGCGGCTCCCGAGGCGGTCGGCCTGTCCAGCGAACGCCTGTCCCGGTTGGACGGGCTTGTCCAATCCTACATCGACGGGCACCAGATTCCCGGCGCGGTGGTTTCGGTGGTCCGCAAGGGCAAGGCCGCCTATCTCAAGAGCTTCGGTCTTCAGGATGCCGAAGCCAAGGTGCCGATGGCCACGGACACCATCTTCCGCATCGCCTCGATGACCAAGCCCATCACCACCGTGGCGGCGATGATCCTCTACGAGGAGGGCAAATTCCAGCTGGACGACCCCCTCTCGCGTTACATTCCGGAGTTCAAGGAACCGAAGGTGATCGTCACCGACGCCGACGGCAAGACGAGCCTGGTGCCGGCCAATCGCGAGATCACCATCCGCGACCTGCTCTCCCACACCTCCGGCATCAGCTATCGCTTCTGGGCGCGCAAGCCGCTGGTCGACGCCTATCGCGATGCCGGGATATCGGACGGCCTCTCGCCCACGGACGGCACGATCGGCGACCAGGTCAAGCGGCTCGCCAAGCTGCCGCTGCTGAACCAGCCGGGTGAAGCCTTCGAATACGGCCTCAACACCGACGTGCTCGGATACCTGATCGAGGTCGTGTCCGGCCAGACCCTCGACACCTTCATCACGGCGCGCGTGCTCGATCCGCTGGACATGAAGGACACCGCCTTCCACCTTCCCGACGCCAAGAAGGCCCGGCTCTCCGCCCTGTACGCCATGGACAAGGATGCCGGCTACGTGCGGGCGGGCGACTCGCCGACCGCCTGGGACCAGCTGATCTTCGCGCCCGACGTGCCGGTCTCGACCAGGAAGAGTTTTCTCTCCGGGGGCGCCGGTCTCACCTCCACCATCGGCGACTACAGCCGCTTCCTGCAGATGCTGCTCAATGGCGGCGAACTCGACGGCAAGCGTCTGATCAGCCGCAAGACCGTGGACCTGATGACCACCAACCAGATCGGCGACCACCATCCGTCGGACAGCCTGCCCGCGTTTCTCGGCAAATTCGGTAGCGGCTTCGGTCTCGGCTTCGGGATCCAGAGCGGCGTCAATCAGATGGGGCTAGGCTCCGACGGCGAGTACACTTGGGCGGGCATCTTCTTCACCCGCTTCTACGTGGACCCGAAGGAGGACATGTTCATCGTGATGATGGCGCAGCGCATTCTCGGCAATCCCGAGATCGAGGAGAAGATCCACACCTTGTCCTATCAGGCCATCATCGACTGACCTCGCCGGATGCGAGGTGACGCGGACCGTTTCCAGGACCGTCCCGAGCCGGAGCTTCGGTTCACGGCGGTCCAGGAAACGGGCAGCGGCGATCACGACTTCGATCCGGTCGATCGGCGGCGAGACGTGCGCCCTGTTTCGACCGGACACCGGCCGTGGTTGGAGGACCTGGATGTCTAGTCCCAGAAGGTTATGGCCTGGTCGACGACCGAGCCGTTCTGACTCATCGGCCCTGTGGAGCTCGAGAGCTTCGAGCGGTGTCTTGCAGCGGAGCGCCTCGAGCTGTTTGGCGTCGTTGTAGGCGAGCCACCAGTCCCGGACGTGCCGTTTGAGGTCCTGGTTGAAGCGCCGGCGACATCGACGATCGGCGACAGCGCCGCGCGCTCCTCGTCCGTCAGCACCGACCGGGTGAGCGGCGTCGACGCCCGGTCGACGAGGGGCCACTTGGCGCGACGTCCAGGAGCACGTCGGCGCCTTGAAGCACTCGATTTTCGCCCGCTCCCGATTGTCGATCGTGTCCGACAGTCCGGCACGGGCGAGTTCGTATCGAGAATAAGATTCAATCGCCTTGCTAAATGGCACGCCTTGCGGTGGTCGGACTGCCGGAGTGGCACCGTGATCCTGGCGCGTGGCGGGCAGGCCGCAAAAGCGCACGGGCACGCGCGCCCGCCAGGTGAAGACGTTGCCCCGGCGGGCGAGATTGGGGACCTCATGACGCGTCGCCATCGGTATCGCAGCCTCAAGCTCCGGCCCGTCGCCGCACCTCTTGGGGCGCAGCTTGGGGCGCAAGTTGGGGCACACGCGCGCCGAAGTCGGCGGAGAGGATTCTCAGCCGAGGGCGAAACGTCAGTGTTTACAAGGAGCTTGGCGGAAGATTGGCTGGGGGACCTGGAGCCTCCGAAGGTACACTCTTAACCCGTTGATATGCCAATAGCGCCTGCCAAAACAAGAGGTTATGGGACAATGCAGGTTGCACATCGAGGTACATTCCGTTGGCTCGCAGCAGAACTCCTACCTACCTGGAGCGCATGAACAGTGGTGCGTGGCGCGTCTCGGTGCCTATTCCGCGTGATCTGATCAAAGCCTTCGGGAAGACCCGATTGAAGCGGTCGCTTGAGACCCATAACCCGGCCGAGGCAGAACGGCGGAAGCACTCCGTCGTCGCTGAATTTCTTGAACTGATCGACAAGGCTCGGGAAGGTCGGCTCCAAACCGCGTCGGTCGAGGCATCGGGGATCAAGTCGCGCACATCAAAGGACATCAAATTGTTGGCCCTTGAACTCCGCGAGATCGTTCACGCCACGGAGGAGGGAAGCGATGAGCGAGAGCTTGAGGTTGAAGGCGTGCGGCAGTTTGCCGAGGCCATCCGAGGCGAACCGGTCGGCAAGGACGAAGATCGTGACGAACCGATTTTCGACGAGGAGAAGAGCGCTACGGCAAGTCAATTCTTCAAGACTGCTCTTGGCCTGGAGACGCCCGTAGGAGTGCCCCTCACCCGGTTTCATTCTGAGGGCACCTGGACAGCTCGTACGAAGGCCGACAGCGAGCGCGCGCTTGCCTACCTTGAGGAGTGGTGCGAGGCGGAGCATGTGCCCTTCATGATCGAGGCTATCGACCGGCGCAAGGCAGGACGTTTTGTTGGCGACATGAAGTCCGGGGTAGCCCGTCCACTGACAAACAAAACCATCAACAAGTATTTGACTTGTCTATCCTCCTATTGGAGGTGGCTGGATAAGCGCGGCTACATCAACTACGGACAGAATCCATGGTCCGGTCAATTTCTGCCAAAGGAACAGCCGAAGGAAGGCGAGAAGGAGCGTCCGTTCACCGATGACGAAATCACCGCTCTCCTCCGTGGAAGCCCGCACCAGCGATACATTCGCCCCCTGATGCTGATTGGCGCACTCAGTGGTGCTCGCATTGACGCTATCGTCAGCCTGAAGGCGAAGGACATCACCCCTGATGGGTGCTTCCGCTTCAAGGCGCAGAAGAAAGAGCAGTCATCCCGTCTCGTACCCATTCATTCAGCTTTGGCAAAGACAGTTCAGGAGCTGCTCGTCGGTAAGCGACCAGACGACGATCTATTCCCGGAATGTCCGCCAGTAGCTGCCGATAAGCCTCAAGAACGCTCAATGCCGGCAGTGAAGGCCTTCGGCTACTATCGAAAGAAGGTCGGCGTCACGGAGCAGGCGGAAGGCAAGCGTCGTGATCTGGTCAACTTCCACTCCTTCAGGCGCTGGTTCATCACCAAAGCATATCAAGCAGAGCAGCCTCAGATCGCGATCGATTTGGTCGTCGGTCACAGGCCGCAGAGCGTCGCTGGACGCATCTACCTTGGCAGCCTCACAGTCGAACAGCTTCGGGCGTGCGTAGAAGCTGTGAAGCTGCCCGAAATTGCGAGTGGTAAAGACTATGATGAGGGACGAACTCGCACCATAAAGCGCAGGAATGAGCCGTCGTGACCAGCACGCAGTCTGCACGACCCATCATGGGAGGAGACCACCCTTGATTACCCCTGACATATGGATAGGAGCTGAAGGGGGACAGGAGGGGGGACCTGATCGTTCAGGAGGTCTCCTGGGATACCCTTCAGGAATAAGAATGATGATCTTAAGCTCCAAGTTCACCTGAAGATGGTCGATATGATATCCCGAATAACCTAAATGACATCAGCCAATCACGAGCGTTTACGACGAGAAAATTTGAGAGGGGGATCACCATAGCAACTATGCTGAGCTCCCCCCTCCTCCCTTGTCGTCGGAAATGCATGTGCCTCCAGTCGATGGCCAAGATCACATCTCATCGAACCCGATGACAGGCCTACCCGTCGGTCTCCTCGAAGTAGTCGAGATCGATCCGCTTGATCTCGATCGTCCGTTCCCTCCGCACGCCTACATCGTACTGGATCATGAGGCGCGACAACTCTGCCCCGTCGATGAGGATGATCCGTTGCGGCACACGCTGCGCGTACTCGACCGCTCCCTTCGAGAATGAACTGGTCGTGACGAACACGCCCTTGGTCGCTCCTTGTCCGACCAGAGCCCCGGCGAACTGCTGGATGCGTTCTCTCCCTATGGTGTTCTCGGGGGCATACCGCTTCGCCTGGATGTAGACGACGTCCAGGCCCAAAGGGTCTTCGTTCACGATACCATCAATCCCTTCGTCTCCGCTCTTGCCCAGCCGTTGCGCCACGCTTCGCCGAGTGCCGCCGTAGCCCATAGCCACGATAAGATCGACCACCAGACGCTCGAAGAATGTGGGAGACAGCTCCTGGATGCGGTTGAGGAGCTGGGTCCGCAGGGTGGATGCGATCGCTTCCTCTGCCGCCTGCATCGTCTCCTCAGGCGTCGCCATAGCCTCTTCGACCGGCCCTACCAAGGTCAGCTCGGCACCAATCCCCTGGTCCGCCGTGCCGGCTTTTGGTGCCTGGAAGTCAACGAACTCGGGAAATTGGCGCAACACCTTCACCCCGATCTTGCCTGGGTTCTCGGCGAGCAACTGACGACCGCGATCGGTCACCACGAAATGCGACCGCTTGGTCCTGCGAAGCGCACCAGCCTTGTCCAGATAGGTTCGAGCCCAATGCACTCGGTTCGACAGGATCGTCTGCTTGCCGCTCGGGAGAAGCCTTTCACGGTCTTCCGGCGCAAGGGAGAAGCGGTCTGCCAGTGCCAAGATAGCGTCCTTGAGGTTCTTCTCCTGCCCGTCCGCCCCGTACTCGAGGAGCGGCCTCATGAACGACTGATAGTCCGGTACTTCTGGCATGTTCTAACGTCTCCCTTCAGTCGGGACTGGTGACGACCCTGATTCCTTGTCGGATTATGATCCGCTTGCCTGGGTAGGTCTTCACTGCCTCGTCATAGGCGACTTTTGCCAGCGCCCAAGTCGAAGCCGTCGCCAGCTCCTCCAGCCGCACAATGTCGTCGTCCGACCATAGCTCGACCTTGAACGGGTGATCCTTCGCCGGTCCTCGTGCCATTGCCTGCCTCGTTCTCGTGATGGCCAATGGCCGTCCACATGATCAAGTAGCGTGAGAACGAAAAGAGAACAATGCTGACGGTGTTCGGCAGTAGTCCACATCGACACACCCCGATCGCCATCAGATCAAAGCGTCCTCGAGAAACCTCTCGCCTCGCAAGTGCAGTTGCTCAAGCTCCTCCTCAATCCTCGATATGAAGTCCAAGGTTCGTGCAATGCTCTACTCCGGAACCGTCCTGGATAGGTTAACAGGCGACCTCATCACCCGCGACCTTGGGAACTGGATCACCGTCAGCGAATACGGATGGTCGAAAGAACTTGGCCCTCGCCAAATTAGGCAAATTCTCCACCATGCTGGTCTCCTCACTCCTGAGGGTCGTCATGGGCACTACCGATTGCCCCGGTACATGGTCGCCAAGGGGCTGGGAAAACGCCATGACAGGCCTGTAAAGGGCTACCCCTTCGATGTTCTGTCGCCCGCTTGCCAAGCCTTGCTCGATCAAGAATGGGGTTTCATCTACCGGTCGTACCTCGATGACGAGGGGCATGGGTCTGCCGTCGCAAGAGCAACGACAGCCCTTGCCCATTATGAGCGCGACCGAAAGGAGGCCAATATGACGGACTTGAACGGTCATGGACGTGTTCTATGGCTCGTTGATCACTTCCCCGATCTCCCGCAGACAGCAATGGCCGACGTCGCCGGTATCGCGCAGAAAAATGTCTCTAAGTACCTGAAGTGCAGGAAGGAGCAGAGGGACAGGCGAAGGGGAAGCCAATCGAGAGCATGAGACTTATTATGGGTGATGACCCTGCGGGCCATCGTTCACAATAACCCACGGGTATACCTCCCTGTTGAGGGACGGCGAACGAGGGCGAGTAGGCGTATGAGCCGGCTCGGGTTGCCGCCGCAAAGTCCAGGATTGTCCATAAAGGTATACCTCAGCGGCCATCTTCATCCCTCGCCAGAAGCATGTCCGTATGGGTTGACATCGCTATACGGACAGCTCTATCAACGGACATCATCCATTCGGACAGGCTGTCCGCGATCAGGTGCCCGCATGAAGACCGTCCTCTATGCCCGCGTCTCCACCGCCGACCAGATGCTCGACCACCAGCGCACGCAGGCCGTAGCGGCAGGCTTCCCCATCACAGACGTGGTTGCCGACCATGGGCAGTCGGGCGTCACCACACGCCTTCAGGACCGCCCAGAAGGCCGCCGGTTGTTCGACATGCTGCGTACCGGAGACGTGCTGGTTGTGCGCTGGGTGGATCGTCTCGGCCGCAACTACCAGGATGTGACGGACACCATTCGGGAGTTCATGCGGCGCGGCGTGGTCATCAGGACGGTGATCAACAACATGACCTTCGACGGCGCGACCACCGATCCGATGCAGATGGCCGTCAGGGATGCTCTCATCTCCTTCATGGCAGCAACCGCGCAGGCGCAGTCGGAGGCTACCAAGGAGGCACAGAAGGCCGGCATCGCCCATGCGAAGGCTGTAGAAGGCAGCTACCGGGGCCGCAAGCCGAGCTTCACCCGAGACGACATGACCACCGTGCAGGGGTTGCTCGGCCAGGGCATCGGCGTCTCGGAGATCGCTGGACGGACGGGCCTGAGCCGCCAAGCGATCTACCGCATCAAGGACACTCCGGCCGAGTGTGAACGCGCACTCTGTTCCTGGGGGTTGTAGGTCTTCTGATTGTGTGTTTTCGCCTCACCCGTGCCGGCTTCAGAGCCGGTGCTCACGTACACCGCTTACCGGGGCCGGATTGACGACCGTTATGGTGCGCAAGTGCGTGCCTTCTTCGGTCGTCACCGCACGATTCTGAGGCTCTTCGGGCTGATCAGGGTTTGCCGCTTCCCCTCCTGCTTCATCCAGATCGAGAAGCCCTGCTTGATGAGTTCTGCGGCCCGCTCCAGGGTCGGAGCATAGACCGCGTGCTTAGCGTGGTGCCGCTCCTTGCCATGTGCGGGATCGGCCAACTGGTATCCCTTTGGCGTGAGAAGCGGCACCTCTGGCCCGCCCTCAGGCGGATCGATGCGTTCGATGCGAACAACCTTAGACATGCGCCTTCCTATGTGCTGGTCGAGGCAGCGCTCATCGCATCCATCAACGCTTCTGCGCAACCTCCCGTCGAGCCAGCTCCGTCTCAACCAGGAACATGGCCATCGCGCCCGCAAGGTTGACTGCCAGGGCGGCATGTCTCGGGCTCGGTCTCACAGGCCGGCTGCCCTGGCCGTGTGCGTCCCCAACGCGGTTGCGGATAGTCCCGAGGGTGTTCACGATGGTTTGCGCACTGCCGAGGATGGTCTTGAACGTCTCCTCGGTGTGCTGGCTCGGAGCAAGCGAGAGTTCCCCCGCCGCCATCCGGTAGAGCTTCGGGAGGTCTTCATCGCCGTAGGACGTTCCGGCAGCATCGAGGATGTGCTTGCAGACGGTCTCGACCAGCGTTCGTGCCATGGTAATGGCCCCCTCGGGGTCTGTTGCCCGCCGCTGGATAGCCTTGCTCCAGACCTCGTGGACGCCCTCCGGATCGAACGCCCGCAACGCTTCGGTGACCGCCGGATCGGACGGTGCGGAGGTACCGAGTTCGAGGTGTTGAAGCAGCGGCAAAAAGCCTCGATAGATCAGATCACGGCGCGCCTGATAGGTGTCAGCCTCGTACTTGATCCAACTCCAAAACTGATCGAGCGTCCGGCAGGTGCGGACAAATGCCGGCAGGAGGGAGTTGTACGTGCTGTCCTGAATGAACTCAGTCCGGAGAACGGAGTAGGTGTGGCTATCCCCCTGACCGCCGGTCGCTCGCGTGATCAGGATGCCCTGGAGCAACATCGCGCGCTCGAAGGTGGATGCGGGCAGATCGTCCACGAGCCCTCCTCCGTGCAGCGTTCCGGTGTCAGTCCTGTACCGCTTTTCGGCGACGCTTCGTAGGACCATCCGAACCGACGCGCTCCGCCCGGATGCGCTCCAGCACCACACTGGCCGGCTCGTCGGCAGGGTCTTGCGGGACGAGTTCGCCTCGGAATGCCTTGGAAAGGATGGACCGGTCGAGGCGTTCTAAGTGGCTCGCGACAGTAGACGCTCCTACGCAGGCTACCTTCAGCGACTGTAGGCGACTGTTCAACCGTTCCAAAACGGAGGTTTGTTCTTGAATTGATGGGAGCGGAACTGGACACCTCCTTACATCCCTCAAGTTCAGGCCGGGCATATCAATCCCACGCATCCGCTGTCGCAGCCACCCTTGCGCGACCGGACCTTGGAGCCAGAGCGCCAAGAACTGGGGCAGTATCGATGAACTGGGACGAAGGCGGGCTGTACCTTGAGTAATGTTCGCGCCCTCCAACTCGTCCGGCACTATAGCTACCTTCGTAGCTCTAATGATGCCCAGAAGCACATCTCCGCCCCTCAGGCAGGCTCGCGAGTAGCGGTTTGCGATTTCTCGGCTGGTACGCAGCAATTGATCGATCTTAATCGTACCGCCTTCAATATCCGTTCCGCGAACGTACGGAACGCCCTCGGATAGCCTCGGGCCGGGTTGGACTATCCCGTAAACGATATCTGCACCAGCTTCGACGACCTCTGCAGCAGATTTCCACTGCCATCCAGGTGGCAGCGAATAGGGCCCGTCCCAGGACATCAGATCAGCTACGTCGGCCCGTTTGCGGCCGAACGCCTCGGCGACAATCGCCTGCCTTGCCCGCTCCGCCAGGGCCTCGACCCGCTCCAGTTCCGCTTTCGCCCGCTTCGACCGGGCGGAGAGGGCGTCGAGTTTGGCCACGATCCGGCGCTGTTCGGCAGGGGGAGGAAGCGGGAGTGGAGTTCGGTTCAGTCCATCTTGGTTAACCTTGGGAAGAAGAGTGCGCCCTTGTTCCCGTGCTACGAACGTAACGAACTCTTCTGAATTCAGCCACCACTTCAAGTATGCGGCGTCGGTGCACACTCTTGGGTCAAGTGGATACATGTCTGCGCTACAAGCACCAGAGAAGCGGGCAACAAAGGCCTTTTTGAGATAAGGACGAATCTTCGAGAAGACTACCTGCCCCGGATGGAACAGATGCTTGGGGCTGATCACGCCATCTTCGCTGATCGTGTTGTGGGGGAGGAGTTCCCCGCGCCCTGACACGACGTGCTCCGGCCCGATGTGGGGAAGCGCCGGTATCTCCTTGGGTGATCGGAGATCGGAAGCGATGTGAACGGCCTCCTCGAATTGTGCCCAGCTCCACGAGTCGGGTAAGGTCCAACGAGGTTGCTCGCTCACTCGGCAGCCTCCTGCACCACGACCCCGGCCCCATCCTCCAACTCGTCCGCGAGCGCCTCGATCTCCGCCAGCGCGTTCGTCAGATGCGCCCGGATAGCAGCGATGAATTCCTCCGGTTCGGTAAAGCTGTCCTCCGGGTCCTCGCTGGTGTCCCTCAACCACGTGATGTCGAGGTTGTCGCCTCGAGCGGCGATCTCCTCGCGGGTGAAACGGCGAAAGCGGCCAGCCCCGCCCTGGTCAAACCGCGTCCCACCGCCGTTCGGGTCGTCTCCATAGGCGACGTCGAAGTCGGCGAAGTGAGCCTCGGTCAGCGGCGCGGTCTTGCCGAAGGACTGCATGTTGGCGCGCAAGTCGTAGACCCAAACCGCCTTGGTGTTGCCGCTCGTCTCCGTGCCCTTGCGGAAGAAGATGACGTTGGTCTTCACGCCCTGGGCGTAGAAGATGCCGGTCGGCAGGCGGAGGATGGTGTGCAGGTCGCAGCGATCCATCAGCATGCGCCGGAGCTCTCGGCCGCGCCCGTCCTCGAACAGCACGTTGTCGGGCACCACCACCGCCGCCCGTCCGCCCGGCTTCAGCGAACGGATGCAGTGCTCCACGAAGGGGAGTTGGTACGATGAGACGGTGCTGGTCACGGTCAGGTCGTCTCGCGAAGGACGACCGCCAGCCGGCCCGAACGGCGGATTGGTGAGGATGAGGTCGGCCGGCCAGGTCTTGGCGATATCAGCCCCCTCTGGCCCCAGCGTGTCGGCCAACGTGATGTGTTCGCTCTCGATGCCGTGCAGGAAGAGGTTCATGAGGAGGAGGCGATAGACGCCCTCCACATTCTCGACGCCCTGTAATGCCCGTTTGATCTGGAACGTCTGCCGGGCGGTCGGCAGCATGGTGTATTCGTCCGTCTCGGCCTTCATGGCCGCATCGGCGGCGATCAGGAAACCACCCGTGCCAGCTGCTGGGTCTTGGATCACCTCGCCCGGCTGCGGCTTCATCAGGCGCACCAACACGGTGACCAGCACACGCGGGGTGAAGTACTGCCCTGCCCCGCGCTTGGTCTCCTCGGCGTTCTTCTGGAGAAGCCCCTCGTAGAGATCACCGAAGCTGTCCCGCTCGTCGGAGAACCAGTGCAGCTCGTCAATAGCGCTGACCAGCTTCTCCAGGTTCACCGGCTCGCGGATGAAGGTGGCCGAGTTGGCGAAGATCGCCTGGACGATGCGGTCAAGCGGCTTCAGCGGATCGCCCAGTGAGGCGAGAACTTTCCGGTATAGCGCGAGCTGGGGAAGCCCCTCGGCCGACACGAGGTCCGCCCACCTCAGTCCGTCCGGAATGCGCCCCGCCTCCATGCCCTTCTCGGCCAGCATCTTGAGGAACAGCAGGTAGGTCAACTCGGTCACGTATTGCTGGTAGGTGACGCCGTCCTTGCGGAGCAGCGCACACAGCCGCCAGAGCTTGTTCACGAGGTCGGACGAAGGGTTCATGCGGGCGACCCGAGATTGGAGGGGGTGGGTTGATCAATGGGGACGCCGCGAAGCAGCGCAGCGGCCGAGAGCCTGTCGTAGATCGGCGGTGTGACGGGAGCAACCATGTAACCCCGGTCAGTGCAGCCGATCACGATCGAACTCTCCCGAGGCTCCAGCCGCCAGCGGATGCCGATGAGAAGGCATATGACGGCGTCCGTCAGATCCTGGTGAGGTTTGCGGACGGGCTCGACATCAAGCACGGGTAGCCAGTCGGCCACGGCCTCGCATCCGAGCCGTCGAGCCTCGGCCGACACAGCTACCAGTACCCGCCGCCAGTGATCCTGCTGGAAGGTTTTCCGCCGTTCCGGATTGTAGCGTGGGCCAGCCAGACGGCCGAAGAACGAGGAGTCGAGACCGGTGAGCGCAAGAGCCGGGAAGACCTCGATCAGGTATCGCCCGCTGGACGCAGTCCGGGCCTCTTCGGGGTGCTGAATGGCACCAAGGGCCTCCAGGAATTGCCACACGGGCGCTTCGTCATCGAACATGCCCAGCTTGCTCCGGTTCGCCGGCTGGACGCCACCGCCGATCCAGGAGACGAGCGTGGCCGCGATCTTGTCTACCGGACGGGAGCCGGTCGCGTTGGGTACGACGGTCGGCTGGTCCAGCGCCACCAGAACCGGCACGCCCTTGACCTCCACCTCTTCGATGAAGGCCAGTCCTTCTCCGAACGAGACCAGCCGGGGCGGATGGAAAGCCGTGCAGCGTCCGCCCTGGAAGCGCACCGAACAGATCGCGCCGGGCTTCTTCGGATGGTCCGTCCATGCCGCGTCGAACCCGACGATGACCACGTCTCCGCTCTGGTTCGTCATGCTGCAGGCTTGCCCCAGATCTCGGCGTTGATGTCCTGGAGAAGCGCACCGAGGCCGTTCTCGAACTCCCTGTCGGCTGCCTTGAAGCCACCCTGGAGCTGGAAGGCGGGAGCGTCGAGGATGGTCGGATCGCCAACTGGCTGCTCCTTCAGCGCTCGGCCGATCCGATCGAGCCACTGCCGCTGCTTCGCCGTCCACGAGCGAGACGCCTTCATCCGAGCGATGGCGTTCTGGACGCGGGTCGCATAGGGCACCAGCGGATCGCCAACCGCAGCTTGACGGATGAAGCCGATGATGTGGGCGGCGATGTCGGCGTTGCGCACCGTTCCATAGGCGCGGCGAAGCTTCGCCTCGGAGAAGCCTCGGCCGTCCAGGAGTGTCGCGAGTTCACGAAGGTCCTTGCGGGTCAGCTCGCGTGGTCTCTGGGCTGCGGCGGTGAGCGCCGGAACGAGGTTGATGTTCTCCCGCACGTAGCGCTCGAAGGCCGTGATGTAGTCCTCCGGAGACGGCACGCCCTCGAAGATATCCGTCACCGAGACGAGTTCGTCCTCGTGGGTAGAGATATAGATACCGGGCGGGCGCGGTCTCGCGGGAGCCTGGTTCTGGATGAGCGTGACCAACTCCGGACGGGCTTCGAACAGGGCGACGATCTCGGCCGGCGGCATGGTCCGGAGCCGGTTCGCAAGGTCCCTCGCGGGGATGCCGGTGAGCGTCTCGATGGTCTCGGCAGCCTCCGGCGTCGTGTGGTTCAGGTGTTGCCGCGCCCTCACGACGATCTGGTCGCGAACGAACACGCGATCCTCGTCCGTCTCGGCGCGGCGAAGGTCGCTGACGAGCCCGGCGAGGGTTATCGTGGGATCGATGACGACCGGGCGCATGTCCGTCATCGCCTGGAGGCTGGCATAGATGTCCACCGCGTCGAAGATGCGGAAGACCTCCTTGCCGATATGGTCCGCCTTCCGCGTCGCCCGGCCTATCATCTGGTCGTAGAGGATGCGGCTGTTGACGCGGCGAACGAAGACGAGGTTGCAGATTTCCGGGATGTCGACACCCGTGGTGAGGAGATCGACCGTCACCACATATTTCGGCAGCGGGTCATTCCTGAAGCGCTTGATCAGGTCTGAGGGCCGATCGACGGAGCCCGTGATCTTCACGACGGTGCCATCGGGCTGTGGACCGTACAGGTCCGTCAGCGCCTTCCTGAACTGGGTAACGAGTATCTCGGCATGATCGTCACGTGCGGCGAAGATCAGCGTCTTTCCCGGCCGATCGGGTGGCACTTCGGCCACCACAGCCTCCGCGACTACCCGGTTGAACTCCTCGGTGTAGACCTTCCGATTGAAGGCCTGAACCTCAAAGTTCACCGCGTCCGGCGTCTCGAAAAGATCGATCTGGCCGGTTCTCGGGTCTATCACCTCAACCTCTTCGCTGGCCTCGAATTGGATGCCGGTCTGTGAGAGCGCTGTGGTGATCCGCCGTGGCGGTAGATGGTCGATCAAGTAGCCGTCCACGACCGCTTGACGGTAGCCGTAGTTGAAGACCGGCCGGCCGAAGATCTCCGTCGTATGCAAGGCTGGGGTGGCCGTCAGAGCCACCTTGGTGGCATCGAAGTGATCGAGGACGCGTCGGTACTGGGAGAGGTAGTCGTCGAGGTCGCGAAACCCGATGTCTTCGTCTCGAAGCTCGGCGTCGAGGACATACCCCCTGTGAGCCTCGTCAACTACGATCGCGTCATAGAGCCCGGGTGTCGGCCGCTGGTCTTCATCTTCGGCATGGAAGATGCGCTTCACCATGGCCTGAACGGTCGCTACGTGAACCCGATCGGTCTTCTCCGGCGAACGCTTCTCTGGACCAGCCACACCGTAGATCTCGGCGAACCTGCGCAGACCCTCCAACTCCGTGTTCTGCATCGCCTGGATCGTCTGCTCGCCGAGAGCGCTTCGGTCGACCAAGAAAAGGATGCGCCGGAACCGCTTGTGCTTGAGGAGCCGGTACATCAGCACGATGCACATACGGGTCTTGCCGGTACCAGTCGCCATGGACACCAAGACGTCCCGTCGCCCTTCAGCGATAGCGGCCTCCACAGCCGTGATCGCCTCCTGCTGGTAGGGACGGAGCCCGGCATAGTCAAAGCCCTCCTCGGCCAATCCCTCGGCCGCTGAAGAGGCCTGCTGTAGCCGCTCCTCCAGGTCGCGCGGGGAGAACCACTCTGGCAGGGCAACAGATGCGTTCGTCTCGCGCCGTGCATCCCAAAACCAAATGCCCGACATCGTCACGAGCTGCTTGACGAACGGCCGGCCATTGGTCGCGAAGACGAAGGGCACCCGGTACGCGCCGCTGAGGCCGTGCTGGTAGGGAGCGTCGAAGTCCAGCTCTTCGGGTGCGAGCTTGATATCACGGGCGTACCGCTGAGCCTGGACAAGGACCGATGGCACGGTCACGGCCTGCCGCTTGGCTTCGATCACACCAACGCACCGCCCGCGCAAGAACAGGGCGTAGTCCACCGGCCCGCTCTCGGTTGGCCACTCGGCGATGGCGATAGCCTCTGCATCCGCCGGCCGGCTTCCCTTCCCGTAGCGAATGAGGTCGCTGTCGACCTTCCAGCCGGCTTGCCTCAGCTTGTCATCGATGAGCCTGCGTGTATCGGCCTCGTCCAGCACAACGACCGTTGCAGCGGTCTCGGCGAGGTTCTGGAGCATCGGCAGTGCAGCCTCTCGCTCCGGCACGGAGGCATCCCGAAGCCGCGACAGTTCCCGTTCGACGTCGTGCCTTGCTGCTTCAACCTCGTCCAGGAGCTGCTCAGCGGCAATCCGGTCGGCCTGTTCGCGCTCGTACTGCTGATCGGCCGTCTCGCGTGCCCGCCGCTCTTCTTCAGCCCGACGGGTCGCCCGCTGTGCAACGGTTTCGCTCTCGGCCAGACGCCGATGCAATTCCCCGATCTCCGCTCGTAGCTCTTCAGTTGCATCTGGCGGAGGAGTTGGTGGACGGAACGGTCCAGGCCGGAAGCTTGGCTGCCCAGCGAAGGTTCGATAAAACCAGACCGCGAGCCCGTGGCCCATCTTGAGGGCCGTCAGGGCTTCCCCGAGCGTGCCGACGTTCTCATGAACCGCCGCGTTGCCCGCCCGACGAACGAAGTGGAAGACGTCCGCCACTTCACGCGGCAGGAGTCCGCTGTCACGCAAGCGACGAAGAACCTCCTCGAAGCCCTCCCGAGGCATCAACTCGATACCAGCCCTCGCAGCTGCCTGCTTGGCCACCAGTTCCGAGAGCTGGCGCGTCTTCACGATGGATGTCGGCGCGTCTTGATGGAACAGCAGCTCGGCAAGCCTTCCCAGCCGCGCGAGCTGTGGCTCCACCTCCTCCAGGAACGCGAAGTTGCTGCCCATCGCCCACCAACTTCAGCTTGGCTTCTCCGATGGGATCATGAGCGAGGACACGGCTCGCGTCTACGACGAAGGCGTCACACGCCGAAGCTGAACAGACCGCTGGCAGTCCCGCGATCGCGCCGGATGGAACGAGGTACATTCCAGGGTACCGAGCGAGGTACGCATCGGGCCCTAAACCATTGATTTCATTAGGAGAAAAAAGATTGGCTGGGGGACCTGGATTCGAACCAAGACTAACGGAGTCAGAGTCCGCTGTTCTACCATTAAACTATCCCCCAGCGGGATCCGTGCTTCCACATCGGACCGGCGGATGAGTCAACCCCGCCGGCAGCGACGCTCTGGTACTCCATCGACCTTGGGCTGTCAACGCGTCCGTCGCAGCTTCGTGACGATCGTGCGACGGATGTGCGGGACGGCGAAAGATATGGACGCCCGGCGTCCCGAGGTCCTGTCCGATGGCGCCCTGGCGGGTGACGCCAGCCGTCCGCCGGTGCCCGCTCGTGGCGAGCATGGGTAATCAGCATTCGAACGGAATGAACGGCTTAGCGCGAGATCTTCGCCCGGATCGCGAGGGAAAGCTCCGTCGAAGGCCCGGCCGTCCGCACGCTGGCGGCGGTGGGAGGCCGCGGCTCCGCCGGAGCCGTCCGGCGCCCCGCGGCAAGGTGCCCGGGCCCCTGCCCTCGCGCCGTCCGACGGCGGCGCGGCACTTGCCCGGCGGCGCCGCTTGGGCTCGCCGCCGAGGCCCCCTTGTTTCGCCGCGACCTTTCACGATCCGTTAACGGCTCCGGCGAAAGTGGACGGTTCTGAAGCGATAGCATTGTACCGAACGGCCCGCTCGGGACTTATCCTGTCGTCCGGTCACGCGCCAAGATGCTCGCCCGCACCGATTTCGCGGGACGAGCCCACAACACCATAGCGTCGACGCCCGACATCGACATTTTCGAAGCATTCGTTTTTTGCGGGATCGACATTCATGCCGCGCGCAGAAATTCCAGACGACGGTCTCTCCTCGCCGGGCGGCGAGGGGGGCAGGTCAGCCGATGTCCTGAGGGTCTTGCGCCTCCTCCTCACGGCGGTGGAACTGTCCGGGGACGACGGACTGCGGTTGACAAACGACTCGCCGCTTGTTGGTTTGGCCCGAACCCTGGTGGGCGGCAGCGGCGCGGACCACCATTCCACCCGGACGGCCATGATGGCCCTGCGGGATCTGGTCTGGCGCGTGGACAGCGCCCGCGCCCTCCTTGAACAGCGTCTGGACGCGGCGGGCCGGATGGAGCTTGCCGCGCTCTTGACGACGGACGACATACACGTGTTCCTCAAGCAGGAGCCCTGACCCGAGCGCCCGTCTCCGGCGCCGGGCGGACGCCCGGCGGAACGCATCCGGAGACCATGGACCATCATGACGAGTGAAACGGCCGGCGGCGGCGCCACCGATCCCATTAAGGCGGAGGTGACGCGCCGCCGCACCTTCGCGATCATCTCGCACCCGGACGCCGGCAAGACCACCCTGACCGAAAAGCTCCTGCTGTTCGGCGGCGCGATCCAGCTCGCCGGTCAGGTCCGCGCCCGCGGCGAGAACCGGCGCACCCGGTCGGACTGGATGAAGATCGAGCGCGATCGCGGCATCTCCGTCGTGACGTCCGTGATGACGTTCGAGTATGGCGGCAACGTCTTCAACCTCCTCGACACGCCGGGCCACGAAGACTTCTCCGAGGACACCTACCGCACCCTGACGGCGGTGGATTCGGCCGTCATGGTGATCGACGCGGCCAAGGGCATCGAGGCGCGCACGCGCAAGCTGTTCGAAGTCTGCCGCATGCGCGACATCCCGATCGTCACCTTCGTGAACAAGCTCGACCGCGAGGCGCGCGATCCGTTCGAGACCCTGGACGAGATCGAGAAGACGCTCGCCCTCGACACCGCTCCCATCACCTGGCCGGTGGGCTCCGGCCGCGACTTCCTCGGCACCTACGACCTCAGGACCCAGCGCACGCGGCTGATGAACGAGAAGAGCGACGACCACGCCGACGAGATCGGCGACAACGCGCTCAACGCGCTCCTGGCCGAACGCCACCTGGAGCCGCTGCGGGACGAGATCGAGCTCGCCCGCGAGGGGACCGCGCCGTTCGACCTGGAGGCCTTCCGGGAAGGTCACCTCACGCCCGTGTTCTGGGGATCCGCGCTCCGCAACTTCGGCATCAAGGACCTCCTCGACGGGCTCGCGGCCTTCGCGCCGCCGCCGCGCGACCAGGCGGCGGACGTGCGCACCGTGAAGGCCGAGGAGGAGCGCATGACGGCCTTCGTGTTCAAGATCCAGGCGAACATGGATCCCAACCACCGCGACCGCATCGCCTT
Source organism: Chthonobacter rhizosphaerae (assembly GCF_013839525.1). Lineage (GTDB taxonomy): Bacteria > Pseudomonadota > Alphaproteobacteria > Rhizobiales > Pleomorphomonadaceae > Chthonobacter > Chthonobacter rhizosphaerae. The sequence continues at coordinate 105,129 of NZ_JACDIS010000002.1, read as the reverse complement.
CATCCGCCTGTGCTCGGGCAAGCTCACGCGCGGCATGAAGGTGAAGCACTCGCGCACCGGCAAGACCATGAGCCTGCACACGCCGCAGTTCTTCTTCGCCCAGGAGCGGCAGCTCGCCGAGACCGCCTTCGCCGGCGACGTGGTCGGCATCCCGAACCACGGCACGCTCCGGATCGGCGACACGCTGACCGAGGGCGAGGACATCACCTTCGTGGGCGTACCGAGCTTCGCGCCGGAAATCCTCCGGCGCGTGCGCCTGGAGGACGCCATGAAGGCCAAGAAGCTGAAGCAGGCGCTGCAGGAACTCGCCGAGGAGGGCGTCGTCCAGGTGTTCCGTCCCGTGGACGGGTCCCCTGCCCTCGTGGGTTTCGTCGGCGCGCTGCAGCTCGACGTGCTGCAGAACCGGCTCGACCAGGAATACGGCCTCCAGGTCGGGTTCGAGGGCAGCCAGTACAACATGGCCCGGTGGATCGGCGGCGAGGACCGGGACATCGCCGACTTCCTGGCCACGAACCGATCGTCGCTCGCCGAGGACGTGGACGGCGACCCGGTTCTTCTTGCTACCTCCGGTTATGCCTTCAACTACATCCGCGACAAGTGGCCGAAGATCCGCTTCACCGACATCAAGGAGGTTCAGGCCCGCCAGAAGGCGGCCTGAACCTGATTCGCGCTGCGACCCCGTTGCAACACCGGCGACCCGGCAACGGGGTCAAGCCCCGCTTTCAGCTTGAACCGCCCGACTCCATAACCGATGCTGCTGCTGCATACGTGGCACCGCAACGACAGTTTGCAGCGCAAAAACCCGGTTGCGGAGCTTGCCGTATCGCCGTAGTGAGTGGATTGTGGGTGCGGCGAACCTCGTCATTATTGCCGATCGCGAACCTTGGCCAGTCGCGACCGCCGTTTGCCGTCGAAGAGAATAAGTGCAGCCTTCACGGGGATCCATGACGAGCACTCCGCGCGACATCGCCATTGTGGGCTACGCCTGCCGCCTTCCGCAGGCCGATACGGCCGACGAGTTCTGGTCCATCCTGGAGCGCGGCGAGTGCGTGGTCGGGGAAATCCAGCCCGGCCGCTGGGCGCTGAACCGGTTCGGCCACCGCAACCGCAAGGCCGCGGGCAAGAGCTACACGTGGCGGGCCGGCCAGCTCGACGACCCCTGGGGGTTCGACCCCACCTTCTTCGGCATCTCCCCGCGCGAGGCGATCCAGATGGATCCGCAGCAGCGCATCCTCCTCCAGGTGGTCTGGGAGGCCCTGGAGCACGCCGGCCTGCCCGCGTCCCGGCTCGCCGGCACGGAGACGGGCGTCTACGTGGGCGCGTCCAGCGTCGACTACTCGAACCGCTTCGTGGTGGACCCGTCCGCCATGGACATCCAGATGATGACGGGCAACACCCTGTCGATCGTCTCCAATCGCATCTCCTACATCTTCGACCTCAAGGGCCCGAGCTTCACGGTCGATACCGCCTGCTCGTCGTCGGTGGTGGCGCTCCACGAGGCGCTGGAGGCCATGCGCTCCGGCCGGATCGACACCGCCATCGTTGGCGGCGTCAACATGCTCCTGTCGCCTTTCGCCTTCGTGGGCTTCTCCCGCGCCTCCATGCTGTCGCCGACCGGCCTCTGCCGCGCGTTCGACGCGGACGGCGACGGCTACGTGCGCTCGGAGGGTGCGGTCGCCTTCGTGCTGAAGACCATGGACGCCGCCCGCGCCGCCGGCGACCCGATCCGGGGCGTCCTGGTCGGATCCGGCATCAACTCGGACGGCCGGACCGTCGGCATGTCGCTGCCGTCCGCCCAGCAGCAGGCGGCGCTCCTGCGTCACGTCTACGACCGCTTCGAGATCGACCCGGCCGGCCTCGCCTATATCGAGGCCCACGGGACCGGCACCCGCGTGGGCGACCCGGCCGAGGCGCAGGCGCTCGGCGAGATCCTCGGCCGCAAGCGCGGCGAGCGGCTGCCGGTCGGCTCCGTCAAGACCAACATCGGCCACCTGGAGGCCGCGTCCGGCATGGCGGGCCTTCTCAAGGCCCAGCTCGTGCTGGAAAAGGCGATGGTGCCGCCGTCGCTGCACTTCAACACGCCCAACCCGGACATCCCGTTCGACGATCTCAATATCGAGGTGGTCACCGCCGCCCGGCCTCTGCCGGCCACCGGCACGCCGCTCCACGTGGGCGTCAACTCCTTCGGCTTCGGCGGCGCGAACGCCCATGCGGTGATCCGCCAGCCGGCGCCGCATGAGGTCGCCCGCGAGCGGGCGCCCGGCAAGGTGGCGCCGCTCGTCGTCTCGGCGCAGTCGCCGGACGCCTTGAAGGCGCTGGCGGCCGACTACCGCTCCCGCCTCGACGACGCCGACACGCCGGCCGCGGCGCGGATCGCCAACGCCGCCGCCTTCCGGCGCGACCGGCTGGACCACCGGCTGGTGGTGCTCGGCGGCACCGCCGACGAGCTGCGCGACGGCCTGGACCGCTGGCTCGCCGGTGAACGCGGCATCGACCACGTGTCCGGCCGGGCCACGGCCCGCACCGCGCCGGTGGCGTTCGTGTTCTCCGGCAATGGCTCCCAGTGGGCCGGCATGGGCCTCGGCGCATACCAGAGCGACGCCGCCTTCCGGACCGCCTTCGACACGGTCACCCGCCTGTTCATGCGCATCGCCGGCTGGTCATTGCTGACGACGCTGTTCTCCGAGGACCTAGAGACCGACATCGAGCGGACCGAGGTGGCCCAGCCGCTGCTCTTCGCCATCCAGGTGGCGACGGTGGAGGCCCTCGCGGTCCGCGGCCTGAAGCCCGACATGGTGGCCGGCCACTCGGTCGGCGAGGTCGCTGCGGCCTGGGCCGCCGGCGCCCTGTCGCTGGAGTCCGCCGTCTTCCTCATCCACGTGCGCTCGACCCAGCAGGAGGTGACCCGTCACCTCGGCGGCATGGCGGCGCTTCTGGTGCCCCTGGCGGACGCCCGCAAGGCGCTTTCGGAAAACGGCTTTTCGGACATCGAGATCGCGGCGGACAACAGCCCTCGGTCGCTGACGCTGTCCGGCACCAACGAGCAGATCGCCGAATTCGCCAAGGTCGCCAAGAAGAACCGCTGGGCGATGCGCAAGCTGAAGCTCGACTATCCGTTCCACTGCGCCCTGATCGATCCCATTCGCCAGCCGCTCGTGAAGGCGCTCGCCACGCTGCAGCCGCACGAGACGCGCCTGCCCTACGTCTCCGCCGTGACCGGCGACGTGGTGGAGGGCGCGGCGCTCTCCGCCGACTACTGGTGGCGGAACGTGCGCCAGCCGGTGCTCTTCCGGCAGGCGGTGGAACGCCTGTCGGAGCTCGGTGCCAAGGTATTCGTGGAGATCGGCCCGAAGCCGGTGCTCCAGGCCTATGTCACCGATAGCCTTGCCGGTGTCACCCGGCCGGGCGTCGCGGTGCCGACGCTCGACAAGGCGGACGAGACCGGCGGCGACGTCATCGGCCACATCGTGGCCCGCGCCCTCGTGGAGGGCGCCCGGATCGACGACAGCCGCTTCTTCGGCGCACCCGCCGCCGTCGACGTGGATCTACCGCGCTACGCCTGGCAGAACCAGCCCTTCCGCATCGACCACACGGACGAGGCGGCCGACGTGTTCGGCGCCGGCGACGACCATCCCATCCTCGGCTTCCGCATGCGTCGCGGGTCCGGCCCGTGGATCGCCGCCATCGACGCGGACATCGTGCCCTGGCTGGCCGACCACAAGGTGGAATCCTCCACCGTGTTCCCGGCCGCCGGCTTCGTGGAGGCCGCTCTCGCCGCCGCCGCGGCCGTGTTCGGCGGCGCGCCGGTGGAGATCCGCGACTTCGACATCCTCCGTCCGCTGGTTCTGGAAGCCGACGAACCCGTCGAGCTTCGGACCGAGGTGGACCCGGACCGTCACGTGGTGGAGATCTCCAGCCGTCGCCGCCTGAACGGCGACGACTTTGCCCTCCACGTGCGCGCCCGCATCGCCCGTCCGCCGGTCGCGACCGCGGATCCGGTGGCCGTGCCGGCACCGACCGGCGAGAGCCTCGGCGCGGACGCGCTCTACGACCTCACCCGCCGCTTCGGCCTCGACTACGGCCCCGCCTTCCAGCGCGCCGTCTCGGTCACGCCGATCGACGACCGATCCCTCTTCGTGGCGCTGTCCGCCGACCAGGCGGACTCGCTCGACGACGCCGGCATGGTGCTGCACCCGACCCTGCTCGATGCCAGCTTCCACGGCCTGTTCTACTTGATTCAGAAGTCCTTCGGCGCCGCCGGGGACAGCGCCTACCTCCCCGTCCGGATCGGCGACCTGCGGGTATACACCCCCGGCGCCACGCCGGCCGGCGCGATCGTGACCGTCACCAAGGCGTCGCCCCGGTCCGTCGAGGCGAGCTTCACGCTCGTCGCGGCCGACGGCGCGGTGGTCGCCCGCGCCACAGGCGTGCGGTTCAAGGCGGTCCTCCTGTCGCGGGCGGCCGACCCGGACGAGTTCGTGCTCACGACCACCGCCCTCCGGCTCGCCGATGAGACCGACGCGGTGGAACTGCCCGAGTCCTGGGCCGATCCGGCCGCGCGCCTCGCCGCGCTCGGCCTCTCCGCTCCGGAACCGGAGGACCTCGACGACGGGGCCCTGCTCGTGGACGCCGGCAGTCGCGCGCTCGCCTATGAGGCCGCCGCCCGGTTCGCGAAGAACGGCCTGATCGATCCGGCCGCGCTCGTCGCCGAGGGCGCGCTCGCGGCCTCCGCGCTGCCGCTCCTCAATCGCCTGATCGACGCTCTCGACGAGGACGGCGCCGTGGAGCGCTCCGACGCGGGCGTGACGCTTGCGGCCGAGTCCCCCTATCCGACGTCGGACGCCGTGATCGCGACCCTCGTGGCCGCCCACCCGCAGCGGATCGCGGAGGCGACCGCGCTCGTCCGCCTGCAGGCAGACCTGCCGCGCCGCCTCGCCGAGGGTCTGGCCACGGACGGGGCCGCCCCGCTCGGCGCCGGGCTCGCCGATCACCTGGAGACCACCGCGCCCGTCACGCTCGCGCTCAACGAAGGCGTGGCCACGGCGGCGCTCGATCTCGCCGCGTCCTGGTCGGCGGACCGCGCTCTGCGCATCCTCCTCGTCGGCCCCGAAGCCGCCGCCCTGTCCCGGAGACTCGCCGCCGTCCCGACCGTCGGCACCATCGTGGTCACCGATCCGCAGGCCGGCCGCGTCGACCGGATCCGCCTGGACCTCGCGTCCGGCGGCGTCATCGAGGTGGCCGACTTCGACCGGATCGCCGGCGCCGGCGAGCCGCGCCTGTTCGATCTCGCCATCCTGTGCGACCTCCTCGGCCGCCCTGACGGGAACGAAGCCGTCGAGGCCGTCGCGGCCCACCTCTCCTCCGGCGCCGTCGTGCTGTCGGGCGAGGCGGACCCGAGCCTCTTCGCCGACCTCACCCTCGGCCTGTCCGCGCGCTGGTGGGCCGACAGCGTGGACCCGTCCTACCCGGTCGGGCCGCGCCGCACCGGCGCCGGTCACGCCTCTTCCCTCGCGACGCTCGGCTTCACGGCCACCACGGCGGTCGACCTCGTCGGCGGCTCCACCCGCGCCTCCCTCATCGTCGCCCGGGCGCCGCTCCGCACGGCCGTCGCGCCCGAAGCGCCCCAGGACCCGATCCTGGTTCTCGTCGACCGCGAGCCGGCCAGCCGCGCCTTCGCCGACGCGTTCGCCGCGACCGTCGCGGCGGAGGGCCGCCCCGTGCGCGTGGCGGTCGCCCGCCGCGCCACCGACGGCCGCTACGCCCTGGAGGCGGTCGACGCCGGGTCCGACGCGGACCTCCACGCCCTGATCTCCGGCTCCTCCGTCAAGGACCTCGTCTACGCCCCGTCGCCGTCCACGGCCGGCGAGGCCGACGCGCTCGACGCCGCCGAGGCCCGCGTGCTGACCCTCCACGGCGTCCTCAACGGCGGCATGAAGCCGCCGGCGCGGCTCTGGATCGTCGCGCCGGGCGGCTCCGGCATGGCCGGCCGGACTGCTCGCCCGGTGGAAACCGCTGTCTGGGGCCTCGGCCGGGTGCTCATGAACGAGTACCCCGACATCGAGACCCGCCTCGTGGATCTCGCCGTCGCCTTCTCGCCGGCGGAGGCCGCCTCGCGCCTCGACGCCCTCCTCGCCGCCCCCGGGGCGGAGCGGGAACTGGTGGTGGACGAGCGCGGCGCCGCCGCCGTGCGGATCGTCTCCGGCCCGTCTCTGACCACCCCGGCGCTCGCCGCCACCATCGACGGTCCCGCCGGCCGCACCCTCGCCATCGAGCGGCAGGGCACCCTGGACGGCCTCGTCTGGCGGACGGTCGCCCGCCGGGCGCCTCAAGCCGACGAGGTGGAGATCGAGGTGGCTGCCGCCGGCCTCAACTTCCGTGACGTGATGTGGGCCCTCGGCCTCCTCCCCGAGGAGGCGCTGGAGGACGGCTTCGCCGGCGCCACCCTCGGCATGGAATGCTCCGGCGTGATCACCCGGGTCGGCCCCGCCGTCCGCCGGTTCAAGCCGGGCGACCGGGTCATCTCCTTCGCGCCCGCCTGCTTCGCCACCCACGTGGTGGTGGCCGAGAAGGCCCTCGCCCCGGTGCCCAGCACCGTGGACCTGGAAGCCGCCGCCACCATCCCGGTCACCTTCCTGACCGCCTGGTACGCCCTCGTCGAACTCGCCCGCCTGGAGGAGGGGGAGACGGTGGTGATCCACGGCGGCGCGGGCGGCGTCGGGCTCGCGGCCCTGCAGATCGCCCTGTCCCGGGGCGCGCGCGTCATCGCCACCGCCGGCTCGCCGGACAAGCGTCGCCTCCTCTCCATGCTGGGCGCCGCCCACGTGCTCGACAGCCGCTCCCTCGCCTTCGCGGACGAGGTGATGGCCCTGACCGACGGCAAGGGCGCCGACGTGGTGCTGAACTCCCTCTTCGGCGAGGCCATGGAGCGCAGCCTGGAGGTCCTGAAGCCCTTCGGCCGGTTCGTCGAGCTCGGCAAGCGCGACTACTACGCCAATACCCGCATCGGCCTCCGGCCGTTCCGGCAGAACCTCTCCTACTTCGGGGTGGACGCCGACCAGCTGCTGACCCGCCGGCCCAAGCTCACCGAGCAGCTCTTCCGCGACCTGGTGGAAAGCTTCGAGGCGGGCGTTCTCACCGCCCTGCCCTACCGGGTGTTCAAGGCCGAGCGGATCACCGAGGCCTTCCGGCTGATGCAGCAGTCCGGCCACATCGGCAAGATCCTGGTCCTCCCGCCCGAAGCCCCGGCGAAGGCCGTGGGCCGCCCGGCGCGGATCACCGGTGACGGCACCTATATCGTCGCCGGCGGCCTCGGCGGCTTCGGCGTGGAAACGGCGAAGATGCTCGTCCGCCGGGGCGCCCGGTCGATCGTGCTCACCAGCCGGTCCGGCACGGTGTCTCCGGTCGCCGCCGAGGCGATCGCCCACATGGAGGCGGCCGGCGCGCGCGTGCTCGTCACCGCGACGGACATCACCAGCCGCGACGCGGTCGACGCGCTCCTCGCCCGGATCCGGGCGGATCTGCCGCCGCTGAAGGGCGTGCTCCACACCGCCATGGTGCTCGACGACGCCCTGTTCCAGAACCTGGACGGGCCGCGCATGCGGGCCGTCATGGCGCCGAAGATCGCCGGCGCCGCGGTCCTCGACGCCGCCACCCGGGGCGAGGACCTGGACCTCTTCGTCCTCTACTCCTCGGCGACCACGCTGATCGGCAACCCGGGCCAGGCTCCCTACGTGGCGGCCAACGCCTATCTGGAGGGCCTTGCCCGCGCCCGGCGCGCAGCCGGCCTGCCGGCGCTCGCCATCGCCTGGGGGGCGATCGCCGACGCCGGCTATCTCGCCCGCAACGCCGACGTGAACGACATGCTGTCCATGCGTCTCGGCAAGCAGGCGCTGACCGCCAAGGCGGCTCTCGCCGGCCTGGAGCTCGCCCTCGACGCGGGCCTCGACCAGCCGGTGATCGCCTATGCGCGGATCGACTGGGCCGCCGCCCGGCGCGAGCTCGCCATCATGCAGACCCCGCTCGCCGCCCGGGTGGCGGTGGCCGCGGCGGAGGCCCAGGGCGACGGCGCCGGCGACGGCCAGCTCGCCAGCCTGATCGAGGGCCTCGACCACGGGGCCGCCGTCAAGCTCGTCACCGAGTCGCTCGCCGGCGAGATCTCGCGCATCCTCCGCCTGCCGGTGGAGGACATCGACCCGTCCCGGCCGCTCACCGAGATCGGCATGGACAGCCTGATGGCGCTGGAGCTTCGGATGGCGGCCGAGCAGCGCTTCGGCATCGACATCCCGCTCCTGTCGCTGGCCAACGGCGCGGCGCTCGGCGACATCGCCCGGCGCATCGTCGACAAGGCGGGCGCGGCCGGCGGCGACGACGCCGCGTCCGCGGACAGCGAGCTGGCCGCCGCCCGCCATGTGGGCGAGGAGATGGACGACGAACTCGCCGCGGTCGTGAGCGCGATCGAGGCCCAGTCCACGAGCGTGAAGAGGCTGACCGGCTGATGGATGACAAGCGCACCTACGGAGGGATGTCCGGGGCCGCCAAGGACGCCCTCCTCAAGGGCCTGCGCGCCGCGAGCCAGAACCGCAAGGTCCGGCCCGACGCGCCGGCCCCGGCGCCGGCCGTCCGCAAGGCCGCCGCGTTCGACTTCTCCACCCTGGACGACTACAAGCAGCTGCGCATCCAGCGCGCGGCGGCGGACATGATGGGGATCGAAAATCCCTTCTTCCGCGCCCACGACGGCCTCGCCGCCGGCACCAGCCTGATCGACGGCCGGCCCTACCTCAACTTCGCGTCCTACAACTACCTCGGCCTCAACGGCCATCCGCGCGTGACAGACGCCGCCAAGGCCGCCGTGGACCGCTACGGCACGTCCGTGTCGGCGAGCCGCGTCGTCGCCGGCGAGCGCCCCTTCCACCGGGAACTGGAGGCGGCGCTCGCGGCCGTGCACGGCACCGAGGCCGCCGTCACCATGGTCAGCGGCCACGCCACCAACGTCACCACCATCGGCACCCTGATGGGGCCGAAGGACCTGATCCTCATCGACGCGCTGATCCACAACTCCATCGCGGAGGGCGCCCGCCTGTCCGGCGCAGCGCGCATGACCTTCCCGCACAACGACTGGCAGCACGTGGACGACCTGCTCGCCAAGGTGCGGCTCCAGTACGAGCGGGTGCTGATCGTCATCGAGGGCCTCTATTCCATGGATGGGGACTTCCCCGACCTGCCCCGCTTCGTGGAGGTGAAGAGCCGCCACGACGCCTGGCTGATGGTGGACGAGGCCCACTCCCTCGGCGTGCTCGGCGCGACCGGCCGGGGCATCCACGAGGCCCAGGGCGTCAATCCGGCCAGCGTCGAGCTCTGGATGGGCACCTTGTCGAAGACGCTCTCCGGCTGCGGCGGCTACATCGCCGGGTCGGCGGCGCTCTGCGAGTACCTGAAGGTGAAGGCGCCCGGCTTCGTCTATTCGGTCGGTCTCTCGGCACCGCTTGCGGCGGCCGCGATCGCGTCGCTCCAGGTGATGACGGCCGAGCCAGAGCGCGTCAAGGCGCTCCGCCGCAATGGCGAGCGCTTCCTCGCCAAGGCCCGCGACGCCGGCCTCGACACGGGCCTGTCCGAGGGCTACGCGGTCGTGCCGGTGATCGTGGGCGACAGCGCCCAGGCGGCCGTCCTCGCCGACCGGGTGTTCAAGCGCGGGCTCAACGCCCTGCCGATCATCTACCCGGCCGTGCCGGAAAAGTCGGCCCGGCTGCGCTTCTTCATCACCAGCATCCACACGGCCGACGAGATCGACCGGGCCGTCGCCATCACGGCGGAGGAGCTCGCCGGCATCCGGCGCACCGGCTCCGTGCTCCGCCAGCTCGTCGCCCGCTGAGATCAGGCTCGCAAGGTCCCGACCGGTCCGGCCATTGCGTGCGCCGGCAAGCCTCAGATCCCATCGCCGCCGAACAGTCAGGAGATCGCCAGCACGGCGAAGTGGGCGAGGAGCGCGACGGCCAGCGCCCGGAAGGCCAGCGCCACCAGCCGGTACTTGGTCCGGCAGATCGCCGCCAGATGGGTGATGTTGGTGCGGTATTCGTTCATCAGGAAGTCCAGGTCGCCGCGCGCCTCGGCCTCCTTCAGGGCGAGCGAGGAGGCGTCCCAGCTGCCCCAGAACAGCGAGGATCCGCCCTCGCGCCGGCGCGGCATCACGACGAGGATCGCCGCCATGGCGGCGGTCAGCAGCGACACGGCCGCCAGCGCCGAGCAGGCGATCACCGGCAGGGGCGCGCCCACGTAGCGGTGCAGCGTGAACATGTCCCGCGCCTCGGACGACCAGATCAGCAGGGCCAGCATGAAGGTGAAGATGTAGGCCGCCTTCTGGTCCGCTCCGCGCACCTGGTCATAGAAGGTTCGGTTCACCTCCTTCAGATGATCGAAGTATTCGTCCTTCGTCGCCATCGTCCGTCGTCCGTCCTGGTCCGGCGCGATGCCCGTTCGCAACGCTCTCCGGATTTCGCCCGGAAAGCCGCGGAGAGCCGCGATTCCTCGCAATTGACAGCCTGAAGTGGCCCCCGTCTATTGATCCGACTTATAGGCGATGGCTGAACATTATCCACCATGTATTCCTTTCGTCTCGGCGGCGCGCTCGCGGCCGCGCTCTTGGCCCTGCCGGCGCTCGCGGAGCCCGTGCCGCGGCCCGATCCGAATGCCGGCGCGGTGATCGCCGTCAAGTCCGGCGAGGAGATCACGTTCGTCGAGGCGCCCGGCTGGCGCGGCGTGGATCCGACCCAGGTGGTCCTCTCCGGCGACACCCTGCGCACCAATGCCCTCGGCCAGCTCGCCATCCTGTTCGCCGACCGCACCCAGGTGCGCATCGGCCGCAACACCACGCTCGTTGTCAAGGACGTGCGCGCCAACGGCGACGCCCGCCTTCAGCTGCAGCAGGGCGCCATCTGGGCCCGTGCGGCCCGGGGCGGCGCGGGCGTGACCGTGGAGACGCCCGCCGCGGCGGCGGCGGTCCGCGGCACCGACTGGTCGCTCACCGTCGCTCCCGACGGCCGGACCGCGCTCATCGTGCTGGAGGGCGCGGTCGAGCTCTTCAACCCGCAGGGCTCCGTGCTGGTCCGGGAGGGCGAGGCCGCCACGGCCGCCATCGGCGAAGCGCCCACCAAGGTCGTGCTCGTCCGGCCCAAGGACCGCGAGCAGATGCAATTCTACGTGTCGCTGCGCGGCGCGTTCAGCTTTCTCTATCCGAGCACCCTGCCCTCCCGCCGGGCCGTGGCCGAGCACCGGCGAATCGCCGCCGTGCCGGCGAGTCTCAGGACCGCCGAGGATCTCGTCCTCGATGCCGAACTGACCCTGTCGCTGGACGGCCCGAAAGCCGCCGAGGCCGCCATCGCCGCCGCCCGCCGCGCGCGGCTCACCCCGGCCCAGAGCGCGCGGGTGGACCTCGTGGAAGGACTCGCCCTCGGCTCCCGCACCCGCTACGCCGAGGCGGCCGCGCTCCTCCAGCGCGCCCAGCCGCGCCTCGATCCGGAACGCCGGGGCGTCGCCGCCTATTCGGCCTATATCGCCCGCTCGCTGGCTAACCCCAGCCGCGCCGAGCCGCCGCCGCCCGTCCGCGGCGGCGGGCCGAACACCGCGCTCGCCGAAGCGTACCTGGACGCCTTCGTGAACGGCACGCCGGCGGCCATCGCCCGGCTGGAGGCGGCCGAGCGCCGCCATCCCGACGAAGCCCTGCTGCCGGCCGTCCGCGCCCAGCTGGCGCTCCTGGAAGGCGACCGGGAGGGCATGAAGGCCGCCGTGGAGCGCGCCGTCGCGCTCGACCCGGACAATCCGGTGGTGCTCCTCGCCCGCGCCCACTACAGGGCCGAGTTCGAGCGCGACCTGAAGGGCGCCGAGGCGGACCTCCTCCGCGCCCGCGAGCTGCAGCCCGGCAGCACCTCCGTCTGGGACGCGCTCGGCATGCTCTACGCCGAGCGCGACGACAGCCACCAGGCCGAGGCGGCCTACCTGAAGGCGATCGAGCTGGAGCCGGAGGACGCGCTCCCTTATGCCAACCTGGCGTTGATCTACCTGGACCAGAACCGGCTCGATGACGCCAAGGCGGCCATCGACAAGGCGCTGGCGCTCGACCCGTCGCTCCACGTGGCCTACACGGCCCTCGGCCGCTGGCACCTGCAGCGCGGCGAGAACGATCTCGCCCTCCAGAATCTCCTGAAGGGCTCGACCGCCAATCCGGCCGCGTCCAACGCGCTCCTCCTCCTCGCCGCCGCCTCCTACCAGACCGGCGACGCCGAAGCCGGGCGGCAGGCCATCGACAACGCGGCGCGGCTCGATCCCTTCGATCCGCTCGCGCCCGTGTTCGCCACCAAGCTCGCCCTCGACGAATACCGGGCCGACGACGCCATCCGGTCCGCCCGCGAATCGGTCCGGCTCGCCCGCGGCCGGGGCGGCGACTTCGCCTCGCTCGCGGCGAGCCGCGAGGAGGGCTCCACGGTCGCGGAGGCCTTCCGCTTCCTCGATCTCGACGCCTGGGGCCGCTACTACAGCGCGGCGGTGTTCGACCCGTTCGAAGCCGGCGGCTACATCGACCAGTCGATCATCGGCACCACCGACCCGGTGTTCGACGCGCCGACCTACGATGGAACGCAGCCGTCGTTCGGGTCCGGCACCAAGGCCTTCTCCAATCTCGTCCAGGGTCTCGCGCTCGATCCGCTGGCGGTCGCCTCGCCGCGTCGGCGGGTGCAGATCGTGCGGGCGCCGTTCGTGGAGGCGAGCGGCGGCGGCGGCTTCATCGTCCGCGACGAGAGCAACGGCAAGATCGGCTTCGCCGAGGTCCAGGGCTATTCGAACGCGCCCATTCCGGTCAGCTTCGTGGCCAATGTGGAGCGCCGGCTGACCGACGACACGGACGGCATCACGACCGTGGGCGAAGGCGGCCTCACCGGCACCGTCATCCTGGGCGCGGAGCCCTCGCCGGACGATCGCATCATCGCGATGGGCATCCTCAGCGACAACGACACGCCCTATGTGGGACCCGACACCGACCGCAACCCGTTCAACGGCCGGCAGGCGACCGTCGGCCAGGGCGTGCTGGCCTGGAGCCACACCTTCGCCCACCGGAACGTGCTCACGACGGCGGTGTCCGCCACCACGGCGGAGCAGCGCACCCGCCAGTTCGGCCTCGTGCCCTTCGGCGGCGGCAGCCTGCTCGCCCGCGACACCACCGACGAGGACAGCGACACGCTGGTGGGGTCGATCGCCCATGCGGTCGGCTTCGGCCCGGTGACCGTGCGCTATGGCGCCGACGCCGGCATCCTGAAGACCACCCGGAGCATCGGCCGGGCGATCTACGTGCCTGACCCGGTTGAGATTTCCGAGGGCCGTGTAGATGCCGAATACCGCCTCGGCCGCGCCTTCCTCGACGTCCTCGCCAAGCCGACCGACGATATCGGCCTGGAGGCCGCCGTGTTCGGCACACTCCTCGACGGCGAGGGCACCGACATATCGCGCCTGGAGCCGCGCATCGGCGCGAGCTGGTCCTTCTTCGAGGGGCACTCGGTCCGCGCCATGGCGGCGCGGGAAACCACCCTGCCGACGCTCGTCACCCTGTCGCCCGTGGGCGTGCTCGGCCTGGAGGCCAACGAACCGTCCGTGGGCGTCGGCGGCCAGGTGGACACCGTCGCGGTCCGCTGGGACGCCGAATGGACCGAGCGCTTCTTCACCTCCGTGGAATACCAGCACCAGGACCTCGACGGCGTGAGCCTCACGGTGCCCGGTTCGCTCACCGGGATCGCCCTCGAAAACGGCTCGATCGACCGGGTGGCGCTGACCGCGAATGCCTGGATCGGCGGCGGTTTCGGCGCTTTCGCGACCGTCGCCTATGCCCGGTCGGACAACGGCCTCGACGCGCCGGGCTTCGACGACGCCATCCCGTTCGTGCCGGACATGGCCGCCCGGGCCGGCATCACCTACGCTCATCCGTCCCGGGTGCGGGCGACCCTGTCATCCACCTACGTGGGCGAGCGCAGCGGCGACCTCGCCGGGACCGAACTGGACCCCTACGTGACCTTGGACGCGAACGTCACCTGGGAGCCGCTGGACCGGCGCTTCCAGCTGGACCTCTCGGTCTACAACATCCTGGACGAGGACTTCGACGTCGCCCCCGACACCCCCGGCTGGGGCCGTACGGTCGTCGGCCGGGTCGCCGTCCGGTTCTGAGCGATGGCGGGCGCCCGCGGAGGCCGGAGGCGGGCGGCCGCGGTGGCGGCCGTCGCCCTGGTCGCCAGCCTGGTCGGGGCGCTCCTCACGGCGGTGCCGACCTGGCGTCTCCTGGACGCGCGGATCTTCGACCTCCTGGTCACCGCCGCCCCGCCGGATCCGTCCGGCGAGGTGGTGGTGGTCGCCATCGACGAGCCGTCCTTCGCGGACGTGGGCCGACAGTGGCCCTGGCCGCGATCGATGCACGGGCGGCTGGTGGCGGCGCTGCGGGAGGCGGGCGTCAAGGCGATCGGGCTCGACCTCATCTTCGCCGAGCCGTCCGCCGACATGGCCGACGACGTGGCGCTCGCGGCGGCGCTCGGCCCGGACGTGGTGCTCGCCGCCGACGAGACTCTGATCGAGCAGCCGCAGGCCTCCAGCGTGGTGCGGACCGAGCCGCTGCCGGAGTTCACCATGACGGGCGCGGTCGCAGGTCTCGCGTCCGTCCTTCTCGACGGCGACGGCGTCATCCGCCGGATGCCGCCCTACGAGGACGGGTTCGCGCGCCGGCTCGCCGATCTCGCCGGCGAGATCCCGCCGGTGCCGGCCGGGGCGCTCGTTCCGGCCTTCGGTCCGGCGCGGACCATTCCGACCGTGTCCTACTACCAAGCCCTTGATCCGGCTGCGTTCCTGCCGCCTGATTTCCTGAAGGACAAGATCGTCCTGGTCGGCCTCAGCCTGCAGTCGGCGGCCTCGGCGGACGCCGGCGGGGCCGATGCGTTCGCGACGTCCTATACGACGCGGACGAACCAGCTGACCTCCGGCGTGGAGGTGCAGGCGACGCTTCTGGAGACGCTCCGGCGCGGGCTCGCGATCGCGCCGGTGCCGGCCTGGGCGGAGATCCTGCTGATCGCCCTGGCGGCGATTTCGGCGGCGGCGTCGGTGCTTACGGGCACGAGTTGGCGCACGGTGGCGGCGGGTCTCGGGCTGGCGCTGCTTCTCGTCGGCGGCAGCGCGGCGCTGCTCCTCCTCGGCCGGATTTGGGTCTCGCCGGCGGCGCCCATGGTGACCGTCGCGCTCGCCCTCGGGCTCGTGGGGGCCCGCGATTTCGTGGCCGAACGGCGGATGCGGCAGATGGTGACGCGGGCGTTCGAACACTACCTGGCACCCGATCTGGTTGAACGGCTGGCCCGCGACCCGGCCGCCCTGAAGCTCGGCGGCGACCGGCGGACGCTGACCGTGCTGTTCTGCGACGTTCGCGGATTCACCTCGATAGCGGAACGACTTAAGGATGACCCCGAACGCCTCACGACCCTCGTCAACCGCCTCCTCGACCCGCTTTCGGAGGAGGTGTTGAAGCGCGGCGGCACAATCGACAAGTACATCGGAGATTGTGTGATGGCCTTCTGGAACGCCCCTTTGCCCGATCCGGACCATGCGGTTCATGCGGTGGAGGCGGCGTTGGGGATGGTGGAGGCGGCGCGGCGTTTCGATGAGCAACTGCGCCAGGAAGCGGACCCGTCGGGACAGCCGCTGCCCTCGATCGCGGTCGGCGTTGGCGTCAACACGGGCGACTGCGTGGTCGGCAACATGGGGTCGACGGCGCGATTTGACTATACGGTCCTAGGGGATGCGGTGAATCTCGCATCCCGGCTGGAAGGCGCCTCGAAGGACTATGGCGTGCCGATCGTGCTCGGGGAGGAGACGCGGGCCCGTGTGGCGGGGATCATGCCGGTGCTGACGCTCGACCGGATCGCGGTGCGCGGGCGCACGGAGCGCGCTCCGATCGCGACGGTTCTCCCCGCCCACATGGCGCCCACACAGGCCGATGTGGCCCGGCATGAGGCCCTCATCGCGGACTTTGTCGTCGGAAAATCGCCCCCCACACACCCGCGTGTCGCCGACATGTCGGCCGCGATCCCGGCGCTCGCGGATTTCTACCGCCGCCTCGCCGACCGCAGCCGCCCGACGGGCTGAGCGTCGCCGGTCGACCCCCGGCCGGCGACCGATCGGCAGGTTGTCCCCACAGTTGTCCCCGAAGTTATCCCCACTATGATCCCCAGGTTATCCCCAGCCGCCGGATCAGGGTCCGTCGGCGACGGCGGCGATGTTCTGGCGGCGACGCTCCTCCGCGACGCGGCGCATGTGCGCCTCCAGGACCGGATGCCCGGCGAGCATCTGGTCGAGGTCGCGCCGGGAGAGGGCGAGCAGGGAGCAGTAGCCGATGGCGGTGACGGTGGCGGATCGGGGCAGCCGGGTGAGGAGCGCCATCTCGCCGACGATGTCCCCCCGGCCGAGCCGGATCTCGCTCCGGCCGGTGTCCACCGAGACGGCGCCGGAGGAGATGAAGTAGGCGGTCTCGCCCTTCTCGCCCCGGCGGATGAAGGTCTGGCCGGGAAGGACGACCACCGGCTTGAGAAGCCGGGCGATCTCGGCCCGCTGCTCCGCCGTGAAGTCGGCGAAGAGCGGCGTGCGGGCGACGAGGACGGCGGTGTCGAGGCCGAGGTCGAGGGCGAGGCGGCCGGCTGTCCGCGCCTGCGCCGCCGCGATCGAGCGGGCGAGGTCGCGGTGCACCTCGGCGTTGACGAGGCCGTTCTCGTGGAGGGAGTCCACGTGCCGGGCCTCCAGGGCTAGGCCGACCCGGGCGAGGAAGCGGCGCTCCAGGGCGTCCGCGTAGTCCGGGTACTGGAGCCGGAGCGCCTCCATGGCGCGGTTGACCGCGGTCCGGCGCTCGCCGAGGACCCGCCGGACGGCGTCGCCGGTCTCGGTGCCGAACACGGGCGTGACGTCCTGCTCGACGAAGGGCAGCACCTGGTCGAGGACGATGCGGGTCTCCATGAGGAGTTCGAACCGGTCCTCCAGGCGACGGGCGAGGAAACGGTCGATGCCGAGCCGGGCGTGCACCCGGTAGGCGAGGTGGTCCCGCCAGGTGAAGGCGAGCCGCTTCTCGGCGAAGGCCCGGTAGCCGGCGACGCCCTTGAGCCGGGCGGCGTCGAGGAAGCCGCGGGCCTGGGAAAGCAGGCGATCGACCAGGTCCTGGCTGACGGTGCCCTCCCCGGCGTGCTGCAGCACGAGCTCGCGCTCCCGCCCGGCGACGGCCACGAGGGCGAGCGCGAGCCGGTCGTCGGCGCCGAGGAGCGTGGTCGTCTCGGCGGCGGTGCGCGCGGACGCGCCGCGCGCCCGGTAGGCCTCGACGAGATCGGCGGTGGGGGCGGAGTCGAGCTGATGCCGGGCCGCCACGTCGGCCACCCGGTCGGCCACGTGCGCATAGGCGACGGCGACCGCCCGGTCGCGCAGGACCTGATCGACGGCGGTGAGCCTGTCGAGCCTGAGGCTGCGCATCAACGGACGGAGGGTGAGCCCCTGGACGAGGAGGGTGAACAGGGTGAAGCCGGTGGCGAGCACGGCCACGAAGCGCGCCACTTCCGGCGGCATGGCGGCGTTCTCGGTGACGGCGAGCGCGAGCGCCAGGGTGGCGGCGCCGCGAAGGCCGCCCCAGAAGATGACGAGCCGGTAGTCGCCGGAGACGGGCGGCGACAGGTTCGCGGCGGTGAGGAGCGGCAACACGCCGAACAGGATGATCCAGCGGGCCGCCAGGGACGCGACGATCACCACGCCGAGGAGGAGGACGTCGTAGGCGTCGACGCCGCCGAGAAGGCGCGGGATCAGGATGGAGGCGAGGAGGAAGATGAGGCTGGAGAACCAGAAGGCGAGCTGGTCCCAGATGTCCTTCAGGTAGCGCCAGGCCTCCGGGGTCATGCGCGCCGGGCCGGCGCTCGCCAGGGTGAGGCCGGCGGCCACCACGGCGATGACGCCAGACAGGTGGAAAAGCTGCTCGGCGACCACATAGGCGAGATAGGGCAAGGCGAGGCTGAGCGAGACCTCGACCAGGCGGTTGTCGCCGACGACCCCGATCAGGCCGGCGGTCGCCCTCCCCGCCACCACGCCGACCACGGCCCCGCCGAGCGGGATGACCAGGAAATCGAGCGCCACCAGAGTGCCGTCCACCGCCGCCGTGGAGGTGAGGAGCGCGGAGAAGACCACGAACATGGTGATGGCGGCCGCGTCGTTGAGGAGGCTCTCGCCTTCCACGAGGCGGACGAGGCGTTCGGGCGCGCCCACGTCCTTGAAGATGCCGATCACCGCCACCGGGTCGGTGGTGGCCACGATGCAGCCGAGAAGGAGGCAGGCGGCGAGGGAGACGCCGGCGACGGGCCAGAGGGCGAAACCGATGGCGAGCGTCGCCACCACGACTGCGATGACCGCGAGCATGAGCACCGGCACGCCGTCCTCGGCGAGCTGGTGGATGTCCATGCCGAGGGCGGAATGGAAGAGCAGCGTCGGCAGGAAGACGTAGATGAAGATGTCCGAGCCGATCGGCAGGTCGGCGAAGAAGCGCGCGGTGGCGTTGTCCGCAGGCACCACGCCGCCGTGGATGAGGACCGTCGCGACCAGCCCGACGCCGACGCCGAACCCGGCGAGCACCACGCTGGACGGCAGCCGGACCGCGCGCGCGATCGGCTCGGTGAGCGCCACGACCACGAGCAGCGCCGCCATGACGAGAACCAGGGACGGAACGTCCATCGTAAGATCCCCCCGAAGGGCGACGGTCTCCGCCGACGCCCTCGCCCGCCCGGCTCCCCCGCCGGCGGACGCGCAATCAAAGGGGAAGTGGTAGCTGAACCGCGGGAAGCCGCCAATTGTCTGATTTAGGACGTCACCGCCCGTCGTCGGGGGCCACGTCGGCCTCGAAAGGCTTCATGGTGAGGTCGGAGAGGGCCGGCGGGAGGAGGTTGCCGAGGAAGATGCCGAGGGCGAGCGGGAACGGGAAGGCGATGACGCGCCGGCCCTTCTCCAGGCGGCGGACGATCAGCCGGGCGGCCTTCTCGGCGCTGATCTCGAACGGTCGGGCGCCGCCGTGGCGGGCCGACATGGGCGAGGTGACGAAGCCCGGGTACACGAGGGTGACGCCGACCCCATAGCGGGCGAGCCAGCCGCGCAGCGCCACGCCATAGCCCCGGACGGCCGCCTTGGTGCCCGAGTAGGACGGCATGTCCGGCAGGGCGCGCAGACCCGCCAGCGAGGACACGAGGGCGATGCGCCCTCCCCGCCGCGCGATGAGGCGCGGCAGAAGCGGCTCCACCGTGTTGAGCATGCCGCCGTAGTTGATGTCGAGGAGCCGTCGGCTGACCCCGGGCGCTTCCGGCCCGCGCCCCGGCGCGAGGCCGGCCGAGACCCCGGCGTTGGCGATGAGAAGGTCGACCGGGTGCCGGTCGTCGAAGGCGAGGAGCGTGGCGGCGAGGGCTTCCGCGTCGCGCACATCCACTAGCGCGGTGTCCACGTTGGCGCCGGCCCGCCGGCAGCGGTCCGCGACGGCGGCGAGGCGCTCGGCGTCGCGCCCGACGAGGAGAAGCGCCCGGCCCGGAGCGGCGAGCTCCAGGGCGAGGGCTTCACCGATGCCGCTGGAGGCGCCGGTGAGCACCACGGACGAGAAGCGGGACGTCATGGCAGATCCCTTTCGGCTGACCATTCGGCAAGCCGGCGATAGGGCGGGTTCGACCGGTCCTGCGGGGCGATGCGGGGCAGGCGCTCGCCTTCCTCCAGGATGCGGGCCGCCACGTTGGCCGCGCCGATCGCCATGGCGCGCTCGGCCGTGAAGCCGCCGCGCACCTGGGTGGTGTGGGCGAGGACACGGAGGAAGTCGCGCGCAAGCTCCGGATCCGGCGCCTGGGCCTCGCGCCAGAAGCGGGCGAGCGGCCCCTCGAAGGCGAGGCCCGGCACGTCGAACACGGCGTTGCCGAGGGCGATCAGCGGCGCGCCCTCCCGCAGGGCCGCGATGCCGACGGTGGAGTTGACCGTGACGACGCCGCGGGTGATCCGCAAGAGGGCGTCGAGATCGCCGCCGTCGATCACGTGGACCCGGCCCTCGACGCCGGCCGCCCGCGCCTCGCGGGCGATGCGCCGGCGCCAGAAGGCGAGCGCGTTGTCGAGCGGGTGGATCTTGAACAGGAGGTCGTCGCCGGCCGGCGCGTTGCGGGCAAAGGACCGGACGATCCAGCGGACGGCGTCGGTGAGGTGCGGGAACGGACTGTGGACCCGGATCTGGTAGTCGGTGGCGAGCTGGAGGGGGACCAGCCAGAACGGCCGGCCGGACGCCGCCATGGCCTTCAGCACCCGGTCGCGGTGCCGGCGCTCGGTGCCGGCGAGCGCGAACTTCAGGAGCCAGCCGCCGTATTCCACCAGCGGGTGGTAGATGGCGTGGTGCCGGTAGTGGCAATAGGCGACCGGGTTGAGGACCACGTTGCCGATGTTGGCGATCACGTCCCAGACCGCGTAGGTGAGGAAGCTCGCCTCGGCGATGGGCTCCACGGTCGGATCCGGCAAGCCGGGCGCGAGGGCGCGGATCGCGTCCGGATCGCGCGGCACGTGGGAGAAGGTGGACATGCCGTCCCGCTCCACGGTGAGCCAGTCGGGCCGGAAGTAGCCGTGCTCGACGGCGTGGACCCGGATGCCGCGCCGATGGGCCTCCTCGATGGCGACCGCCTGATAGGCCCGGCAGTCGCCGAGGAGGGCGAGATCGGTGACGCCCTCGCGCGCGAGATGATCGGCCACGAAGGGACGCCAGTCCTCGAACCGGCCGCGGAACGAGACGGCGCCGGGCAGGCGCCAGCAGAGCTCGTCGGACACGGCGAGGTTGATTCGCCGCACCTGATGCCCGGCGGCCGCCACCTCGGCGCCGACCCGCGCCATGAAGGGCGAAGCGGGGCCTTGCAGGAAGAGGACGGTGCGGGGCGGAGCGGTCATGAGCCTCGGTCTGGCGCGGTTTCCAGGCGCCCCGGCGTGATAGCCGATTTGCCGGCTTCTCGCCATTGACATCCCGCCGGGCGGAACCTACCGACAGACGACTGGTCGCCCTGGATGAGGCGCGCGCGGCCGGCCAAGGGACAGAGGCTTGGATGACGCTGGCTGGCGGCCGCCGAACGGTGCTTTTTCTCCAAGGGCCACCGACGCCCTTCTGGGCGGACCTGGCGGACGGGTTCGAGGCGGCCGGGCACCGGACCCTTCGGGTCAACCTCTGCATGGGCGACCGGGTGCTGTGGCGGCGGAAGGGCGCGCTCGACTATCGCGGCCGCCTGTCCGGCTGGTCGGCCTGGCTGGAGGCGCTCGTCGCCCGCGAGGGGGTGACGGACATCCTCTATTTCGCGGACCGGCACCCCTATCACGTGGCCGCGAAGGCGCTGGCGGAGCGGCTGGGCATCCGCGCCTACGCCATGGAGTTCGGCTATCTGAGGCCCGACTGGCTGACGCTGGAGCGGGGCGGAATGGGCGTCTACTCCCACTTTCCGGACGACCCCGACCTAATCCGCGCGGCCGCCGCCAAGGTGCCGGCGGCGAGCGTCGCCCAGATCTATTCGCACACCTTCAACCAGGAAGCCTGGTACGAGGTGACGTATAACCTGTCGACGGTGTTCTGCGGCTTCCTCTATCCGTTCTACGACGCCGACAAGTACTATCACCCGATCGTCGACTACCTGACCTGGGTGAGGCGGCTCGCCACGTCGAAGGCCGCCCTCGCCCACGCGGACGCGGTGGTGCGCGGCCTGGAGAAGGAGCGGACGCCGTTCTTCCTGGTCGCCCTGCAGTTGCAGATGGACTACCAGATCCGGGCGAACTCGCCCTACCGCCACCTTTCCATGATGCTCGACGAGGTGATCGGATCGTTCAAGGCGAACGCCGATCCCCAGGACCGGCTGGTGATCAAGACCCATCCGCTCGACAACGGCTACGAGAACTGGCCGAAGGTGGTGAGGCGGATCGCCGAAGCGCACGGGGTGGCCGACAGGGTGATCCTGATCGAGGGCGGCAATCTGGGCGTGCTCCTCAGCCACGCCAAGGGCGTGCTGGTGGTGAACTCTACGGTGGGGCTGCAGTCGCTGCGGCTGGGACGGCCGACGAAGGTGCTCGGCATCGCGGTGTTCGACGTGCGCGGCCTGACCCACCAGGGACCGCTGGACGGCTTCTGGCGCGAGCCGGGCGCGGTGGACTTGGGCCTCTGCGACGCGCTGGTGCGCCTGATGGCTGCGGCGATCCAGGTGAAGGGCTCGTTCTACCACCCGGACGGCCGCAAGGCGGCGGTGCGCGAAGTGGTGCGCCGGGTGGCCGAGGACCGGGTGAACCAGCCGGACGCTTTCGTGCCGGCCCTGCCGCGGATGCGGAGGGCGCGGGCGATCGGGGTGCCGATCCGCTGAGGGGGTGCTGGAGGGGGTGGTCTTCGGTAGGGGCAAGGCAGGTTCGCGGACGGAGAACGCGGCGTTATCCTTCCCCGAAGGGGAAGGTGGCGCGAAGCGCCGGAAGGGGTCGTGTTCGGTGGTGGCAAGGCGGGTTCATGGACGGAAAACGCGCCCGTCGCCCAACTACAAAGGCGACCCCTCCCCCGGCTGCGCCGGACCCTCCCCTGAGGGGAGGGATGGGTGCGGTTGGCCGCGGCCCGACGCCGGCTAAGCTTGATCGTAAACCGGCTCTGAGCTGACTTCGGAGTCTGGCTAGCCGGCTGCGTGAGCTGTGTCGGGGCGGGTGGCGTGGCCGAGGGCGGCGGACATGAGGGCTTGGGTGTAGGGGTGGCGGGGGGCGTCGAAGATGGCGTCGGTCGGACCCTCCTCCACCACCCTTCCCGCCTTCATGACCAG
Source organism: Chthonobacter rhizosphaerae (assembly GCF_013839525.1). Classification (GTDB taxonomy): domain Bacteria; phylum Pseudomonadota; class Alphaproteobacteria; order Rhizobiales; family Pleomorphomonadaceae; genus Chthonobacter; species Chthonobacter rhizosphaerae. Next base: position 82,264 of record NZ_JACDIS010000002.1, on the reverse strand, counting down.
GATGTGGTCGGCGAGCGCGCGGACGACCGCGAGGTCGTGGCTGATGAAGAGGTAGGAGAGGCCGTGGCGGGCCTGGAGGTCGCGCAGGAGATCGACGATCTGCTTCTGCACCGACCGGTCGAGCGCGGAGGTGGGCTCGTCGAGGACGACCACCTTCGGCTTCAGGATGATGGCCCGGGCGATGGCGATGCGCTGGCGCTGGCCGCCGGAGAACTCGTGCGGGTAGCGATTGCGGGTGGCGGGGTCGAGGCCGACTTCCCGCATGGCCTCCACGGCGCGGCGGTCGCGGTCGGCCCGGGTGAGCCGGGGCTCGTGGACGAGGAGGCCTTCGGTGATGATCTGCCCGACCGTGAGGCGCGGGCTCAGGGAGCCGAACGGATCCTGGAAGACGAGCTGGAGCTCGCGCCGGTAGCGGCGCATCTCGCGCCGGTCGGCGCGGGAGATGTCGTGGTGCTCGAAGCGGATCTGGCCCGTGCCGTGGTTGAGGCGCAGGAGCGCCCGGCCGAGGGTGGACTTGCCGGACCCGGATTCGCCCACGATGCCGATGGTCTGGCCGCGCACGAGGCGGACGGTGACGCCGTCGACGGCGTTGATCTCGATCGGCGGGCCGGCAAGGAAGCCGCCGCCGAGCCTGAAGCCGACCTTGACGTTGCGGCCCTCCAGGAGGACGGGCGCGGTGTCCGGCGGGGGCTCCTTGCGGCCCGTCGGTTCGGCGGCGAGGAGCATGCGCGTGTAGGCGTGGGCGGGCGCGGCGAACAGGCGGCCGACCGGCCCCTCCTCCACCACCTCGCCGGACTTCATCACGTAGACCCGGTCGGCGAAGCGGCGGACGATGCCGAGGTCGTGGGTGATGAAGACGATCGCCATGCCGAGGCGGGCCTTCAGGTCGGCGAGGAGATCGAGGATCTGGGCCTGGATGGTGACGTCGAGCGCGGTCGTGGGCTCGTCGGCGATGAGGACGTCCGGCTCGCAGGCGAGCGCCATCGCGATCATGACGCGCTGGCGCTGACCGCCGGACAGCTCGTGCGGGTAGCTGTCGACGCGGCGCTCCGGCTCCGGGATGCCGACGAGGCGCAGGAGCTCGACGACGCGGGCGCGCGCCTGCCGGCGGCCGAGGCCGCGATGATGGATGAGCGGCTCGGCGATCTGGCGGCCGACCCGGTAGAGCGGGTCGAGGGAGGTCATCGGCTCCTGGAAGATCATGGTGATCCTGGAGCCCCGGATGGTGTTGAGCCGCTTCAGCGGCAGGCCGACGAGCTCCTGGTCGCGGTACCGGGCCGAGCCGGCGACCCGGCCGTTGGACGCGAGGAGGCCCATGACGGCCATCATGGTCTGGCTCTTGCCGGAGCCGGACTCGCCCACGATGGCGACCGTCTCGCCGCGGGCGACCTGGAGCGAGACGCCCTTGACGGCATGCACGTCGCCGTCGGGGGTGGCGAAGCGGACGTCGAGCCCGGAGACGGAGAGGACGGGATCGGTCACGTCAGCGGTCCTTCGGATCGAGCGCGTCGCGCAGGCCGTCGCCGAGGAAGTTGAGGGCGAAGAGCACGAGCGCGAGCGTGATGGCGGGGTAGACGAGCAGCCACGTGGCGCCCTCGATGTTGCGGGCGCCTTCGGCGATGAGGACGCCGAGGCTGGTCAACGGCTCCTGGACGCCGAGGCCGAGGAAGGACAGGAAACTCTCCAGGATGATGACCCGGGGCACCATGAGGGTCATGTAGATGACGACCGGCCCGAGCGTGTTGGGAATGATGTGGCGCTTCAGGATGCCGGCGTTCTCCACGCCGAGCGCCTCGGCCGCCTGGACGAACTCGCGGCGCTTGAGCGCGAGGGTCTGGCCCCGGACGATGCGGGCCATGTCGAGCCATTCGATGGCGCCGACCGCGATGAACATGAGGACGAAGTTCCGCCCGAAGAAGACCACCAGCATGATGACGAAGAAGATGAAGGGCAGCGAATAGAGCACGTCGACGATGCGCATCATGACGTCGTCGACCTTGCCGCCGAAATAGCCGGCGACGGCCCCGTAGGTGACGCCGATGACGAGGGCGACGGCGGTGGCCAGGATGCCGATGGCGAGCGACACCCGGGTGGCGACCAGGATGCGGGCGAGCATGTCGCGGCCGTTGCCGTCGGTGCCGAGGTAGAAGTGGAACTGCTGCACGTCGGCCGTGAGGGTGGCGGACCGCCTGTCGTCGGAGAGGCGCTGGACCGCGCCGTTCGTGAACAGGTCGGATCGCTCCAGGTAGCGGGTGACGCGCGGGTCGATCTCCCGCTCGGACGTGACCTCCACGGTGGCGACGCCGTCCGCCACCGCGATGGAGGCGATGTCCACCCGGGCGCGGCGGAGCGCGGCGCGGATCTCCGGCTCGATCGCGTCGGCGCGGGGATAGGGCTCCAGGCTGGCGGGGGTGCGGACGTAGTTGCTGTAGACGGTGTCGTAGGCGTGCGGCACCACATAGGGGCCGAACACGGCGGCCAGGATGACGACGGCCAGCACCAGCGCGCTGAGGACGGCGGCCTTGTTGCGGCGAAGGCGGCGCCAGGCGTCCTGCCAGAGGGAGCGCCCCTCGCCGGCGGCCGGGACGGGCGCGGTCGTGTCGGAGACGGACATGGGCAAGCTCCCGCTCAGTCGAGCCGCACGCGCGGATCGAGCCACGCGTAGAGGAGATCGACGATCAGGTTGAAGATGACGACGAAGATGGCGATCACCACCACGGTGCCCATCACGAGCGTGTAGTCGCGGTTGAGGGCCGACTGGACGAAGAAGCGGCCGATGCCCGGAATGCCGAAGATGGTCTCCACCACCACCGAGCCGGTGACGAGCGCGGCGGCGGCCGGGCCGAGGTAGGAGATGACCGGCAGGATGGACGCCCTGAGGGTGTGGGTGATCACCACGGAGCGGGCCGGCAGGCCGTAGGCGCGAGCCGTGCGGACGTGGTCGGAGCGGAGCGCCTCGATGGTGGCGCCGCGGGTGAGGCGCGCGATCACGGCGATCTGCGGCAGCGCCAGGGTGACGATGGGCAGGATCTTGTTGGCGATGGCCCCGTCGCCCCAGCCGCCGGCCGGCAGCCAGCCGAGCCAGACGCCGAACACCAGCGACAGGATGGGCGCGACCACGAAGGTCGGGATGGTGGTGCCGATGGAGGCGGTGGCGACGACGAAATAGTCGGCGAAGGAATTCTGGCGCAGCGCGGCGTAGACGCCGGCCGTGACGCCGACCAGGAGCGCGAGCGCGATGGCGCCGCCGCCAAGCTGGATCGACACCGGCAGGCCGTTGGCGAAGAGGTCGCCGACGGAGAAGTCGCGATAGATGAAGCTCGGCCCGAAGTCGCCCGCGAGGAGGTTGCGGAGGTAGCGCAGGTACTGGGTGAACAGCGGCTCGTCCAGGTGGAACACCCGGTTGAGGTTGGCCATCACGGTGGGGTCGAGCGGCCGGTCCAGGTTGAACGGGCCGCCGGGCGCCGCGCGCATCATGAAGAAGGACGCCGTGATGATGACGAAGAGCGTCGGGATGGCGCCGAGGAACCGGCGGAGGATGTAGGACAGCATGGGCAGGCCTCAACCGGGCGGCGGGGTCTCATGGATCGCGGGACGGACGACGAAACCGACGGAAACGAGCGCCGGCACGGGTCCGGTGCATAGGAGGCGCGAGATCCCTCCCCTCAGGGGAAGGTGGACGGCGGAGCCGGCCGGAAGGAGTTGCCTTCCGGCCGGTCCGGGGTGAGGCGGCGGGGGCCGAGTCACGATCGGAAAGGGCGGGCCCTCCCGGTTGCTGTGGAGGCGGAAGGACGACCCCTTCCGGTCCCTGCGGGACCACCTTCCCCTGAGGGGAAGGATGGCGGGGGCGACCCGTTGCGGTCCCGGTGGAGACCGGAAAGACGACCCCTTCCGGTCCCTGCGGGACCACCTTCCCCTGAGGGGAAGGATGGCGGGGGCGACGCGTTGCGGCTTCCTTCAGGGGCACTTCGCACAAAGGAAATACGGAGCGCCTGCGGGAAGGAGGGGGCGTCGGTGGGAAGCGACGCCCCTGCCCGGCCCCAGCGCCTTACTTCTGCAGCTTCAGGAAGCGGGTCGGATAGACGTTCATGATGTTGTCTTCCCAGCCGGTCAGCTTCGGCGAATAGAGGGTGTGGGAGGAGTAGTAGAGGAGCGCGAGGTTCGGCGTATCCCGGAGGATGATCTTCTCGGCCTCCTTAAGGATCTCGGAACGCTTGGCCAAGTCGCCCTCCTGGTAGGACTCCGCCATGATCTTGTCGAACTCCGGATTGGAGTAGTTGGCGTAGTTGAAGCCGGGATTGTTGGACTTCATCAGGCCGAGGAAGCTTTCCGCGTCGTTGTAGTCGGCGATCCAGCCGGCGCGCGCGACGTCGTAGTCGCCCTTCTGGCGCAGGTAGGCGTAGTGGGTGGCGGCGTCGCGGCTCGTCATGGTGACCTCGGCGCCGAGCACCGTCTTCCACATGTCGGCGATGGCCGTGGACGTGTTCTTGTGGTTCTCGCTCGTGTTGTAGGAGATCTCGATCTTCAGCGGCTTGCCGGGGCCGAAGCCGGCTTCCTCGATCAGCTTCTTGGCCTCGTCCTCACGGTCGAGCTGGCTCATGTCCTTGAAGTCGGACGTCGGGCCGTTCTCGTAGTTGGCGGTGCCGGGCGGCACGAAGGAATAGGCCGGCAGCATGGTGCCCGACCAGATCTCGTCGGCGAGGAACTCGCGGTCGATGGCGAGATCGAGGGCGCGGCGAACCTTCGGATCGTTGAACGGCGGCTTGTCGGTCTTGATCGGGAAATAGTAGGTGCCGAGGTAGGGGGGCGTGCGGACCTGATCGCCGAACTTCTCGCGCAGCTGGGCCATCTGGTCGGCCGGAAGATCGGAACAGCTGTCGATCTCGCCCGCCTCGAAGCGGCGCACGCAGGCGGCGCGGTCCTCGAACGGGATGTAGTTGACCGTGTCGATCTGGACGTTGGCGGCGTCGTGGAACTTCGGGTTCTTGGCGAGCACCACCTTGTCGCCGGGCGTGGCCGAGACCAGCGTGTAGGCGCCGTTGGTGATCATGTTGCCCGGCTTGGAATACTCGGCCCCGAGCTTGGACACGGACGCCTCGTGGAGCGGCACCGTGGCCTGATGGGTGAGCATCTCGACGAAGTACGGGGTCGGCCCGTCCAGGACGACCTCCAGGGTCTTGTCGTCGATCGCGGTGACGGCGACGTCCTCCATCCTGCCCTCGCCCTTGTTGTAGGCCAGCGCGCCCTTGATCGGATAGAGCATGGAGGCGTATTCGGCGCCGGTCTCCGGGTTGAGGATGCGCCGCCAGGCGAACACGAAGTCGGTCGCCGTCACCGGATCGCCGTTCGACCAGGTCGCGCCATCGCGCAGCTTGAACGTCCAGGTCCGACCGTCGAGCGAGGTGGTCCAGCTGGTGGCGGCGCCGGGAATCGGCTCGGCCTTCTGGTTGTAGACCACCAGGGTTTCGAAGAGATCCTTCATGATGTGCATTTCGGCGACGGTGGAGGTGAGCTGGGGATCCAGCGTCTCCGGGTCACCGTCGTTACCGCGGTTGTAGACCACTTCGGCGGCGGCCGGCGCCACGGCCGCGGCCAGCATCGATCCGGCGAGCAGCGCGGCGACGAAGGCGCGCGGCAGGAAAGCAACACTCATGGAACGACCTCCTTGTTCTGGCGGAAGGCCGGTCCGAGTCGACGCCTGACGGCCCGACTGCCCCTGGACGACACGACCTTCCGAGGTGCGATCGTCAGGCTAATCCGGCTGTTTCGTTCGGCAAGTGTTTTTTTAGCGATTTTTACCGAGGGTGCCGTTAGGGGATGAAAAGTGATCCCCAGATTCCCTATAGCTGTGGAATATCATTTCGCGACACCGACTCATTCCGAGGGAATGTTTCATTCACGGGATCGTCTTGGACCGATCCGGAACAGGCGGCCGGGTCGACCACGACTCGGGTCCGGGCTCAGGCGGGCTCGCCGGCCGGCTTGTGGTGGGCGGTCCAGTGCCAGGCGATGTCGATCCGGCGGGGCAGCCAGACCTTCTCGTGGCCGAGCACATAGTCCAGGAAGCGGGCGAGCGAGGCGACCCGGCCGGGCCGGCCGACCAGACGGCAGTGGAGCCCGACGTTGAGGAGCTTGGGCGAACCGGCCTCGCCCTCGGCGTAGAGCACGTCGAACGCGTCCTTCAGGTAGGTGAAGAACTGGTCGCCCGAGTTGAACCCCTGGTTCGTGGCGAACCGCATGTCGTTGCTGTCGAGCGTGTAGGGGATGATCAGGTGCGGGCCGTTCGGTCCCTTGATCCAGTAGGGCAGGTCGTCGGCGTAACTGTCGGACGAGTAGAGGAAACCGCCCTCCTCCGCGGCGAGCCGCGTGGTGTGGACGGACGAGCGGCCCGTGTACCAGCCGAGCGGGCGGGCGCCGGTCACCTCCTCGTGGATGCGGATCGCCTCCATCATGTGGCGGCGCTCCTCCTCGTAGGTGAAGTCCTTGTAGTCGATCCACTTGAGGCCGTGACTGGCGATCTCCCAGTCCGCCTCCTTCATGGCGGCGACCGCCTCCGGATTGCGGGCGAGCGCGGTGGCGACGCCGTAGACGGTGGCGGGCACGTTGCGGCTGGTGAAGAGACGCCACAGGCGCCAGAAGCCCGCGCGGGAGCCGTATTCGTAGATCGACTCCATGTTCATGTGGCGCTGGCCGGGCCAGGGCTGGGCCCCGACGATCTCGCTGAGGAAGGCCTCGGACGCCGCGTCTCCGTGGAGGATGCTGTTCTCGCCGCCCTCCTCGTAGTTGACGACGAACTGGACGGCGACGTTCGCGCCATCCGGCCACGCCGCGTGCGGAGGCGTGCGCCCGTATCCGATCATGTCCCGCGGATAGTTCGCGTCCATCGTCGCCTCCCGTCCGTTCGCGATTGCGGTAAGGTCGGGCAAGACAACGTGTTTTGCAAGGCGTCAGCTGAAGCGGAGCCGACGCCCGGACATCAGGTCAGCGCCGCCGGCGGCGGCGGTCCTCGGCCTCGATGCGGATCGGGATGAGGCGACCCTCGAAGCGCTCGTCCTCGTCGGAGCCGATGCGCATGACGGCCGAGCCCATGGCGACGCTCGCCAGGGTGACGACGAAGCCGACGGTCATCAGCACGACCGGCAGGACCGGGTTGTCGGCGGCCGCCACGAGGCTGCCGAGCCCGCCCACGTTGAGGGCGAGAAGTCCGCCGACAACGACGAGGCCGGCAAGGGATCCGGCGAGGCCGTTCACGGCGAGGAGGCGCAGAAGGCGGTGACGGTGCATGGTCAAGTTCCCGACACGGTATGTCTTCGGACAACATCCCATTCCACGGAACGTTCCGTCGCCCGTTTCCCTATTTAGGTCCCGTCGGCAGGGGATCAATTCACCATCTCGTGCGTTGTCCTCGACACGGCCGGCGCGAGCGTGAGCTTCGCGGTCCCGCCGGTGGACAACCGGGAGGGCGCGTCATGACCGTCGTCGAGTTCGAGCAGGGTCAGCCCCGAGCGGCCGGCGTTCTCGACGCGAGCCCGGCGGGCGCTGCGGAGACCGCGACCGTCCTCGCCATGATGGACCACCTCGCCGCGGCCGGCGCCGTCTCCGGCCAGGAGGCGCTGCGGCTGCTGCGCAAGGCCTTTCCGGGCACGTCGCTCGCCGACCGGGTGCGGGCGGCGGATCTGCAGTCGCGGCGGTCGAAGCCGCTCTGACGGCATGCGCCCCGGCAGGACGGGGGGCGCTTTCGCAGCCATCGATGTCCCTGGCGGGGGTCAGGACGAGCGCGAGCGCGGGTCGCGGCCGGTCTCGCCGCCAAGGTCGTCCGCGTCCGCCGGCAGGACCACCTGGCCGTCGCCGTCGAAGCCGACCTCGTCCTCGCGGGCGCCGTGCTCGCGGGCGAGCCGGTTCCAGTGCCGCCAGCCGAACGGGATGCAGGCGAGATAGGCGATCACGATCGCGGTCAGCATCTCGAACGGGAAGCTGACGATGAGGCTCACCAGGACGACGAGCGCCACGAGGACCGGCAGCACCCACTCGCGGCGGATGCGCGCCATCTTCTTGCCGGAGAAGGTGGGGATGCGGCTGACCGTCAGGAAGGCGATCAGGAACACGTAGGCGATCACGATGGGCGCCGCCCAGGGGGCGAACTCCACCCCCACGAAGGAGATGTAGACCGGCAGGAGAACCGCCAGGGCCCCGGCGGGCGCCGGCACGCCGGTGAAGAAGTTCGCCTGCCAGGCGGGCTTCTCCACGTCCAGCATGGCGTTGAACCGGGCGAGGCGGAGCGCCATCGCGATGGCGAGGACGAGCGCGGCGAGCCAGCCGAAGGACTTCACGCCGTGGAGGATCCAGCCGTAGAGCAGGATGGCCGGCGCGGCGCCGAAGCAGAGGAAGTCGGCGAGGCTGTCGAGCTCGGCCCCGAAGCGGGACGTGGAGCGCAGATAGCGGGCGATGCGGCCGTCGAGGCCGTCGAGCACGGCCGCCACCAGGATCGCGTAGACGGCGATCTCCCACCGGCCCTCGATCGTCATCCGGATCGAGGTGAGGCCGGAGCAGAGGGCGAGCAGCGTCACCGCGTTCGGAATGATCATCCGGACCGGGATGCCGCGAACGGCGCGCCGGCGCTTCGGCCGGGGCGCTTCGTGGTGATCGACGGGCGGGAAGATGGTGGCCAAGGGCGGTCCTCGCGGGGCTGGAGGATGGATCAGGTGGCGCGCATGGCCGGCGTGGGCTTCTCGCCGGCGAGGTCGGCGAGGACGGTCTCGCCCGCGATCGCGCGGCTGCCGAGGCCGACCCGGGCGACCGAGCCCTCCGGCAGGTAGACGTCCACCCGGGAGCCGAAGCGGATGAGGCCGAAGCGGTCGCCGACGGTCAGGCCGTCGCCCTCGCGGGTGAAGGAGACGATGCGTCGCGCGATCAGGCCGGCGATCTGCACAACGCCGACCGCCCGACCGTCGGGCATCTCGATGACGACGCCGTTGCGCTCGTTGTCCTCGCTGGCCTTGTCGAGCTCGGCGTTGATGAACTTGCCGGCCCGGTAGGCGATGCGCCGGATGCGGCCGGTGACCGGCATGCGGTTCACGTGGACGTCGAAGACGTTCATGAACACGCAGATCCTGAGGAGCGGCGCGGAGCCCATCTGCAGTTCCGGCGGCGGGACGGCCGGGCCGACGGAGGAGATCCGCCCGTCGGCCGGGCTGATCACCAGGCCGGGCTGGACCGGCGTGACGCGGATCGGATCGCGGAAGAAGAGCGCGCACCAGATGGTGAGCGCGAGGCCGATCCAGAACAGCGGGTCCACGAACCAGCCGACGAAAACGGTGACCACCGCGAAGATGGCGATGAATTTGTGTCCCTCCGGGTGGATCGGCGGGACGGCGTTCTTGATGGACGTCAGAATGGACATGTCGGGGCGTTCAACGTGCGAGGGGCGCGAAAGGTCCCTCCCCTTTGGCACGGAACGGAGGGGTTGGGAAGGCGGCGGGTGGCGCAGGTGGCCCGCCGGGACGGATCGTGACGAGGACGATCGAGGGGGGAGGTGCGCGACGGGGCCGTCGGCGCGCTCCGCGCGTCTCCGGACGTCACCCCCGTGGATGCCGGGGTCCGACCGACCGCGGGGCATCCGCGCCGGTGAGGCGGACATCGACGTCTTCTGGATCCCGGCGTTCGCCGGGATGACGGAGGTGGACCTTCGCGCCCGGAGCGGGTCCACCGCAGTCAAGGCCGGTTCAGCACCATCGCCATCAGGGCGCTGAGGTTTTCGGCGGCGTCGTTGCGGTGGGTCTCGAAGCGCACGTGGGCGGTCGGGGGCGCGGCCCGGTCGAGGCGGATCGACCAGAGGGGCGCGATCGCGGTCGGCAGGAAGGCGTATCGCACGTCGATGATCCGCTCGCCGCCATCGGGCGCCTTGGCGACGAAGCCGTCGCTGAAGCGGGTGAAGCGCTCCACATCCCGCGCCTGCTGGGACGACGGGTCGAGCCAGGGAAAGGCGCTCGGCACATCGAGCCTCTCGATCGACGCGCCTTCGAAGACCCACGCCGCAAAGCCCGGACGGATCGCGTCCACGTGGAAGCGGTCCTCGGTCTCGTAAATGCTTCTCCAGACGATCAGGTTGGCGAAGGTCGGCTTGACCTCCAGGCGCACCGGCACGTGACCGCGCTCCCGGGCGAGACGGTGCGCCAGGGCTTCCGCGGCCTGGTGCTGGTAGGCGCCGACGGCGAGATAGCACGCCGCCCAGACGAGGGCGAACCGCGCCCAGCGGGGGCTTCGCCGCACGACCCCCGCGGCGACGAGCGCCAGGACCGGCAGGGTGAACAGCGGGTCGACGATGGACACGATGCTGGAGGAGAACCGGCGGTCGCTGAACGGCCAGAACAGGAGCGTCCCGTAGGAGGTCGCCGCGTCCAGAAGGCCGTGGGTGCCATAGCCGAGGGAACTGAACAGCCACAGCCGCGCGAAGCCGACCGTCAGCCACCGGCGGAAGCACAGGAAGACGACCGCCGCGACCAGAAGCCCGCCGACCGGAATGAAGATCAGGGAATGGGTGAACTGCCGGTGATATTCGAGGAAGAGAAGGCTGTCGGTCCGCGACCGGATCAGCACGTCCAGATCGGCCGCCATGCCGGCGAGGAAACCGACGGCGGCGGCGACGCGCGTCTGGCGCTTGCCCGGCACCGAGGCCGGCAGCGCGGCGCCGATCGCGCCCTGGGTGACTGGATCCATTGCCCCGCTCAGCCGGAGGTGAGAGCCGATGACGACACGGCGACCGGCGGGTGTGGGTCACCGCGCCGTGCCGGTCGCACAGTCATAGAGGAAGCACCGGCGCGGGCGGAAGGCGATTCATCGCCCCCCTCACCGCATACCGGCGACACAGGGTCGGATGCCCCTGCCCTCACCCGCGGCGGGGTTCGCCGGCGCGCTCGCCGCGGGTGACGATGCCGAGGTCGTCGTGGGCGCGGACCTGCTTCAGGCGCTCCTCCGCCTCGGCGGCCTCGCGCTGGCGGTTCCACATGGTGGCGTAGAGGCCGGCCTTCTCGATGAGGGCCGCGTGGGAGCCGCGCTCGGCGATCCGGCCCTTCTCCAGCACGATGATCTCGTCGGCGTTGACCACGGTGGACAGCCGGTGGGCGATGACGAGCGTGGTGCGGCCGGCGGAGACCCGGTCGAGGGCGGCCTGGATCTCGCGCTCGGTGTTGGTGTCGAGAGCGGAGGTCGCCTCGTCGAGGATCAGGATAGGCGGGCCCTTGAGGATGGTGCGCGCGATGGCGACGCGCTGCTTCTCGCCGCCGGAGAGCTTCAGGCCGCGCTCGCCGACCTGGGTGTCGAAGCCCTGGGGCAGCGTCTCGATGAAGCCGGCGATCTGCGCCATGGCGGCGGCCTCGCGCACCTCCTCCTCGGTGGCGTCGATCCGGCCGTAGCGGACGTTGTAGAGGATGGTGTCGTTGAAGAGCACGGTGTCCTGGGGAACCATGCCGATGGCGGCGCGCAGGCTTTCCTGCGTGACCGAGCGCACGTCCTGGCCGTCGATGGTGACGCGGCCGGAGGTGACGTCGTAGAAGCGGAACAGGAGCCGCGACAGGGTGGACTTGCCGGCCCCGGACGGGCCGACGATCGCCACCGTGCGGCCGGCCGGGACCTCGAAGGTGACGCCGTCGAGGATCTTGCGGTCCGGGTCGTAGGAGAAGTGCACGTCCTCGAACCGGACGGTGCCGCCGCCGACCGTCAGGGGCCGCGCGTCGGGCGCGTCCACGATCTCGGCGGGCTGGCCGAGGAGTTCGAACATCTGCTCGATGTCGGCGATGCCCTGGCGAATCTCGCGGTAGATGAAGCCGATGAAGTTGAGCGGGACGGCGAGCTGCATCAGGAGCGCGTTGATCAGCACGAACTCGCCGATCGACTGGGTGCCGGCCATCACCTCGCGGGCGGACATGACCATGCAGATGGTCATGCCGACGGTGAAGATGACGGTCTGGCCCATGTTGAGCCAGGACAGCGACGTCCAGGTCTCCACCGCCGCCCGCTCGTAGCGGGCCATGGCGGCGTCGAAGCGGCCGGCCTCCATGCGCTCGTTGCCGAAGTACTTCACGGTCTCGAAGTTCAGGAGGCTGTCGATCGCCTTGGTGTTGGCGTCCGTGTCGCTGTCGTTCATGCGGCGGCGGATGTCGATGCGCCGGTCGGAGTAGCGGACGGAGAACCAGACGTAGAGCCAGACGGTGACGCTGATGACGGCGAGGTAGGTGAAGCCGAACTGCCAGGCGATGAGCGCCGCCGAGAGGGCGAATTCCAGCGCGGTCGGCCAGGCGTTCAGGATGGTGAAGCGCACGATGGCGTCGATGCCCTTCACGCCGCGCTCGATGACGCGGGACAGGCCGCCGGTGCGCCGCTGCAGGTGGAAGCGGAGCGACAGGTCGTGCAGGTGCACGAAGGTGCGGTGGGCGAGCGCCCGGACCGCGTGCTGGCTGACCTCGGCGAAGAGCGCGTCGCGCAGCTGGTTGAAGGCGCTGAGCACGAGACGGCCGACGCCGTAGCCGAGGACGAGCACCACCGGCGAGGCGGCGATGAGGAGGGTCTGCTGCTCGCGGCTCTCCGGGGCGAGCGCATCGGTCGCCCAGGCCATGAAATAGGGCACGGCGACGGTGGCGATCTTGGCGAAGATCAGCGCCAGCACCGCCAGCGCGACACGCCACTTCAGGTCCGGGCGGTGGGACGGCCAGATGTAGGGCCAGAGGTTGCGGATCGTGGTGACGAGGGTGGCGTCGTCCGCGGAAACGGTCCGGACGGCGGGATCGCGAGTGGATTTCAGCATGACGACCTGACGTGCGGGGCCGGCCCGAATCGGTCGGCAAGCCATGAACGGGCCTTAGCATGGCCAAACCATGCATCGGCCGAATGAACGCGGGCCGCCCGCGGCCGGTTTGACGGCGCGCGGGACGGGATGTGGTTTAGATCAGGCGGCGGCGGTGGTTTTCAAGGTGCCGCCTGCGACCATGCCGCGTCGCCCTCCGGCAGCACGAATACCTGGCCGGGGTAGATGAGGCCCGGATTGCGGATCTGGTCCGAGTTGGCCTCGTAGATGGTGGAGTAGCGCACGCCCATGCCGTAGAGCCGCCGGGCGATGCGCCAGAGGTTGTCGCCCCGGCGGATGATGATGGTCTTGGCGCTGCCGACCCGCGCCTCGCCGGCGGAGCCGGACCCGGCGACCACCTGGCTGGACCCCGCGCCGGCCACCTGCATGGGATCCTCGACCTGCTCGAACACCACCTCCGAGCGGGCCACCACGGAGCCGTCCGGCCCGACCTGATCCACCCGGACCGTGTGGGAGCCGGGTTCCAGGGTGCGCGGCGCTTCCACCAGCCAGCGGGCGTTGGAGTCGGCCCGCGCGTCGGCGACGATCGTCTCGTTCACGTAGAGACGGATGGTGACGCCGGCCTCGGCGGACCCGGCGGCGTAGAGCGTGCCGCCCTCGGTCTCGACGGCCTCGATGGTGACGCGCGGCGGCGCGGCGGCTGCGGGCGCCTGACCGGCCGGAGGTTCGGACGCGGAGGGAGCCGCGGCGGTGTCGGCCGCGCCGGGCGGCGACGCGGCGGTGTCGGCGCCGGGTGCGGCGGGCGCATCGGCGGCGGGCGCATCGGCGGCGGGCGCATCCGCGGCGGAGGGCGCAGCGCCGGGCGCGACGGGCGCTTCGGCCGGCGGGGGCTGTGAAGCTCCGGCCGTCTGGCCGGGGGCGGCCCCGGCGGTGGCGTCTCCGGCGGGCGACGGGGCGGGCGCGGTCGTCGGAACGGTGGCCTCGACGGCGGTTCCGGCACCGGCCGAAGGGCTGGCGGCGCCACCGTCGGGCGGCGCCTGCGGCATGGCGGGCGCGGCGGCGACCCGGGTCTCGCCCTCCGGACCGGCCGGGGCGGCCGGGGCGGCCTCGGCGACGGCCGCCGGCGGTGCGGCGGGATCGGTAGCCGGCGCGGGAGCGCTGGCGGGGGGCTGCGCGGCACCGGCGGCGCGGGCGGCTTCGGCCTTGTCGAACGCGTCGGTCCCGACGCCGGCCTCGGTCAGCGCCTCGCGCGCCTCGTCCAGGCCAGGCACCTGCAGCACCGTGCTGGCGACGCCCGGCTGGTTGAGGACGACGAGCACCTCGCCCTTGCCGCCTTCCGGCACGGACACGGCGACGCTCTGCTCGGAGACGAGGGTGCCGCCGTTCGGGGACGTGGTGCGGACGACCAGGTCGTGGGCGCCGGCCTTCAGGGGATCGGAGAGGACGATGGCCCACTCGCCGGCGGTGTTGGCGGTGCCCTTGGCGATCACGGTGGCGCCCGAGAGGATCTCGATCGCGGCCCCCGGCTGGGCCTGGCCGGCGATGACGGCGTCGCCGGTGGGCTCGACCCGGACGAGGTCGAACACGGGGACGACTTGCCTGGACCCGGTCGGCGCCGCCGCCTTCGGGGGCTCCGACACGACGGCGGTGGCGCCGCCGGGCGCGTCCGGCGCGGCCGCCTCGGGAGCGAGGCCCGCCATCCTCAACGCTTCGTCGAGGGCGCCGCTCCCGTAGGCGAGCGAGAGCGCTATGGCCGCAAAGATCGCCGCGACGAGGGCGATCCCCTGTTGTCTGGTCATGACCTGTCCCGTTGCCCCGCCCGTCCACCCCGGGCATCCATCGGCGACACTGCGATGCGCAGGGTTCTGCTCGGACGCGGACCGGCGGGCGATCTGTTCGTACCGGCGCCGTTCGCGGCGCCATCGACGACAATCCGACCGGCCGGACCCCGGCAGCGGGCCCCATCGGATGGGCGCCTTCACCGGAACTCCAACTCAGCTCACGGCATAACCGTGTCGACTGAGTAAATGCTTATACCGAGAGAAAAAACCCCACAAGCGCGGCATAAGGCACGACGGACGGTCCGGGCGCGGCCGTGGCGGATCCGCCCCGGGCGCGGCGGCATGCCCCCGGGGCGCGCCGCCGCCGACTCTTGACGCTCGGGCGCGGGCGATGCGACATGGATCCATGGCACACGTTTCCAGCATATGCGTCTTCTGCGGGTCGTCTTCGGGTCGCAATCCACTCCACCTCGCCGCCGCCGAGACCCTGGGTCGGGCCATGGCCGAGGCCGGCATCCGCCTCGTCTACGGGGGCGGCTCGATCGGCCTGATGGGGGCGGTCGCCAAGTCCGTGCTGAAGCACGGCGGCGCGGTGACGGGAATCATCCCGGACTTCCTCCTTCGCCGCGAGATCATGCTGGAGGGCGTGGACGACCTCCACATCGTGGAGGACATGCACACCCGCAAGCGCATGATGTTCGAGCGGTCCGACGCCTTCGTGGCCCTGCCGGGCGGCGTCGGCACGCTGGAGGAGCTCGTCGAGCAGATGACCTGGGCGCAGCTCGGCCGGCACAAGAAGCCGATCGTGCTCGCCGACATCGCGGGCTTCTGGCAGCCGCTGAAGGACCTGCTCGCCCACATGTCCGAGGAGGCCTTCATCCGCCCGGGCTACGAGGTGAAGTTCCTGGTGGCGCCGACCGCCGAGGAGATCGTCCCGACGGTGCTCTCCGCCGCGGCGGGGCAGCAGGAGGCGGCGTTGGAGGGCGATCGGCGGAGCCTGGAGAAGATGTGAGGGGGATAGGGCTGCGGGACCGGGCGGTTGCGCGGTGGCTCCGGGTCCCAGGATCGGCGATACGGCGCCGCTCCCAGTGTCGTCATCCCGGCAACAGCCGGGATCCAGCCGACGGCGGGGGATCCTGATTGGCACGGATGATGGGACGGGCGGTTGGATCCCGGCTTTCGCCGGGATGACGGTGGCGGGTCAGGTGGGGGTTCTCAGGGCCGCCGCTGGTCTTTCGCCAACACCTTGCCCCTTCGCCAGTACTCCACCCCACCGTCAGCACCCTACCCCTTCATCAGCTTGTACGTGATGCTGTCGATGAGGGCCTGGAAGGAGGCGTCGACGATGTTTTCGCTGACGCCGATGGTGGACCAGCGGCGGGCGGTGCGGCGGTCCAGGCTTTCGATGAGGACGCGGGTGACGGCGCCGGTGCCGCCGTTGAGGATGCGGACCTTGTAGTCGACCAGCTCCAGGCTCTCGATCTCGGCCTGGTACTTGCCGAGGTCCTTGCGGAGCGCCTGGTCGAGGGCGTTGACCGGGCCGTTGCCCTCGGCGACGGACATGAGGAGCTCGCCGTCGACGAGCACCTTCACCACCGCCTCGGAGACGACCACCATGTCGCCGTTGGCGTTGAAGCGGCGCTCCACCGAGGTGCGGTAGCTCTTCACCTGGAAATAGTCGGGCACGCCGCCGAGATGGCGGCGGGCGAGGAGTTCGAAGGACGCGTCGGCGGCCTCGTAGGCGAAGCCGCGCGCCTCCCGGTCCTTGACCTCGGCGAGGAGGCCGTCGAGGCGGCGGTCGGCCTTGTCGACGGTGACGCCGAGGCGGTCCAGCTCGGCGACGAGGTTGGACTTGCCAGCCTGGTCGGAGACGAGCACGCGCCGGCGGTTGCCGACGCTCTCCGGCGGCACGTGCTCGTAGGTGCGCGGGTCCTTCAGGATGGCGGACGCGTGAATGCCGGCCTTGGTGGCGAAGGCGGACGAGCCGACGTAGGGTGCGTGGCGGGACGGGGCGCGGTTGAGGATCTCGTCGAAGGCGCGGCTGATGGTGGTGAGCGTCGCAAGCGCCTCGGCCGAGACGCCGGTCTCGAAGCGGTCGGCGTAGAGGGGTTTCAGCTTCAGCGTAGGGATGAGGGTGGTGAGGTTGGCATTGCCGCAGCGCTCGCCGATGCCGTTGAGCGTGCCCTGGATCTGGCGGGCGCCGGCCAGCACCGCGGCGAGCGAGTTGGCGACCGCCTGCCCGGTGTCGTCGTGGGCGTGGATGCCGAGGTGGTCGCCGGGGACGACGGCGGACACGGCCCTCACGATGGCGGCCACCTCGTCCGGCTGGGCGCCGCCGTTGGTGTCGCAGAGCACGACCCAGCGGGCGCCGGCCTCGAAGGCGGCGGCGGCGCAGGCGAGCGCATAGTCCGGGTTGGCCTTGTAGCCGTCGAAGAAGTGCTCGCAGTCGACCAAAACCTCGCGCTCGGCGGCGCGGGCGGCCTCGACCGACTGGCGGATGGAGGCGAGGTTCTCCTCCCCCGTGGTGCCGAGCGCGACCTCCACGTGATAGTCCCAGGTCTTGGCCACGAAGGTGACCGCGTCGGTCGCCGCGCCGACGAGGGCGCGCACGCCCGGGTCGTTGTCGATGGAGACGCCGGGGCGGCGCGTCATGCCGAAGGCCGTGAAGGTGGCCCGGCGGGTGCGCTTCTCGGCGAAGAACTCGTCGTCCGTCGGGTTGGCGCCCGGATAGCCGCCCTCCAGGTAGTCGACGCCGAGCTCGTCGATGAGCCGGGCCACCTGGATCTTGTCCTCCACCGAGAAGTCGATGCCCGGCGTCTGGGCGCCGTCGCGGAGCGTGGTGTCGTAGAGGTAGAGGCGGTCTCTGGCGGACATGGCGTCGGCTCGGGGCTCGGGGATGGGGCGAGCCGCCCGGACGGGGCCGGGCGGCGCCGGGCTGTGTCAGGGCTTGCCGGCGAAGCGGTCGGTCGCCTGGACGAGATGATGCAGGATGCCGGGCTCGCTGAAGGCGTGGCCGGCGTCCTCCACGATGTGGAACTCGGCCTCCGGCCAAGCCTTGTGCAGGTCCCAGGCGGACTTCGGCGGCGTCGCCATGTCGTAGCGGCCCTGCACGATGACGCCCGGGATGCGGCGCAGCTTGTGGGCGTCGCGGATGAGCTGACCCTCCTCCAGCCAGCCGGCGTGGACGAAGTAGTGATTCTCGATCCTGGCGAAGGCGAGCGCGAACTCGCCGTTGGAGAAGGCGGCGGTCATGGACGGGTCCGGCAGGAGGGTGATGGTCTCGCCCTCCCAGATGGACCAGGCCTTGGCGGCCTCGATCCGGGCCGCCGCGTCGTCGCCGACGAGGCGGCGGCGGTAGGCCATGATGAGGTCGTCGCGCTCCGCCTCCGGGATGACGGAGAGGAAGCGGTCCCACTTGTCGGGGAACATGAGCGAGGCGCCGCGCTGGTAGTACCAGAGGAGCTCCTCGCGGCGGAGCGTGAAGATGCCCCGGAGGACGAGCTCCGACACCCGCTCCGGATGGGTCTCCGCATAGGCGAGCGCCAGGGTGGAGCCCCAGGAACCGCCGAACACCAGCCAGGCCTCGACGCCCATCATCCGGCGCAGCTTCTCAATGTCGGCGACGAGATGCCAGGTGGTGTTGGCCTCCAGCTCCGCATGCGGGCGGGAGCGGCCGCAGCCCCGCTGATCGAACAGGAGGACGTCGTAGAGGGCCGGGTCGAACACGCGACGCTGGCTGGGCGAACAGCCGCCGCCCGGGCCGCCGTGGAGGAAGACGGCCGGCTTCGCGCCCGGCGTGCCGACGCGCTCCCAGTAGATCGTGTGGCCGTCGCCGACGTCCAGCATCCCGCTCGCGTAGGGTTCGATCGGCGGGTAGAAACCTCGGCGTTCGGTCATCGGGTGTCCTCCGGGGGAAGCGGCCAGCGGGGCGTGTCGTGGTCGGGATGCTGGTGCGAGACGACCGACGCCAGGAACGCCGCCACGGCCGGGTCCTCGTCGTTGTTGCGCACCGGCAGGTCGGCGAGGTCGTGTACGTAGGGCACGCGGCTCTCGATCTCGAGCTGGTACTTCGGCTTGAAGCGGGACGGGTCGTCGAAGCTGCCGATCGTGAGGGCGATCTCGGCCCCCGCCTCCCAGGTGAGCGGGGTGCCGCAGTCGCCGCAGAAGCCCCGCAGCGCCACTGTGGAGGAGCGGAAGATCTTCCGGTAGCCGCGCGTCCAGGTCAGCCTCTCCGGGTCCACGTTCACGAACGCGCCGTAGAGGCCGCCGGTCGCCTTCTGGCACATGCGGCAGTGGCAGATGGAGGCGGCGTTGACGCCGTCGCAGCGGAAGCGGATGGCGCCGCACTGGCAGCCGCCGGTGTGGACGGGCGCGGGGCCGGCGGACCCGGTGTCGGTGGTCATGGGGTATCCTCCGATGGTCCTCGACGACTGTCGGTCAGAAGCGCGGCGGCGGCGACGATTTCCGCAGCCATGTCGACGTCGCGGCGAGCCTCGTCGAGACCGACCGACGCCAGATCGTAGTCCGCGACGGCTCGTGCCTCGAACAGGCGGTGGAGTTCGCGCCCATGGTGGGCCGGCATGCGGCCGGTCTTGACGAACGCTTCGGAGAACAGCCGCGACACGGTGCGATGGGTCTTGATCGTCGCGAGATCCACGCCCTCCACCGTGGCGAGCAGGTCGCGCACCGCGTTGAACACCGCGTAGTAGGCGCGGTTCGCAGCGCCGTCGGCGTCGCCCGCATTCAGAAGAAGACGGGCGGCGGCCAGGGCCTCGGCGGATTTGGCGCGCAGGTCCGTCATGGCGCACGCAGCGGGCGGGCGTCCCGGCGGATGGCCCGGACGAGCGACGGGGCGGACGCGCCGTCGGGGTCGCGCCAGTCCTCGGCGCTGACGATCCAGAACTGGACGTAGAGGCCCCACCGGTCGAGGATCTCCTCGGTGAGCGGCAGGAGCGCGATCTTCTCCTGCCACGGCTCCCACGGTCCGCCGGCAAGCACGACCGCGACATCCGCGTCGCTCTCCGGGCGGTGATCGCCGCGGGCCCGGCTGCCGAACAGGACCGTCTCGACGAGGGTCGGCCCGTACCGTTCGACGAGGGCGTCCGCGACCCGGCCGAGCGCGTCGCTCGCCGCCGCGTCGGAGGGCGGCTGCGCGAGACGCGTCAGATCGTAGGTCGCGGTTCTGGACATCACCGCTTCACCTCCCAGGTGGTCACCGGCTCGCCGGTGGCGGAGTCCTTGCCGTCCTTGAGGCTCACGCCCATGGCGGCGAGCTCGTCGCGGATGCGGTCGCCCTCGGCGAAGTTCCTGGCTTTGCGGGCGGCGAGGCGGGCCTGGATGAGCCTCTCGACGGCAGCCGCATCCACCGAGGCGGCCGGGCGACGAGCAGCCCATTCGGCCGGAGTATCGGCCAGGAAGCCGAGGAGACGGAGCGCGCCCGCGAGCGCGGCCGGATCCGACCTCAGGCCATGCAACTCCGCGACCGCCTTCGGGGTGTTCAGATCATCGGACAGCGCCTCGACAACGGTCGGGGCAACCGTCCCAGGCCCGGCATCCGCCGTCGCGGCGTACCAGTCGTCGAGCACGCGCCAGCTCTCCTCCATGCCCCTCACCGTCCAGTCGATCGGCTGGCGGTAGTGCGTCTTCAGCATGTTGAAGCGCAGCACCTCGCCGGGCCAGTCGGCAAGCAGCTCGTGGATCGTCACGAAGTTGCCGAGGCTTTTCGACATCTTCTCGCCTTCCACCTGAAGGAAGCCGTTGTGCATCCAGACGCGCGCCATCTGGGGCGTGCCGAGGGCGCAGCAGGTCTGGGCGATCTCGTTCTCATGGTGCGGGAAGACGAGGTCGATGCCGCCGCCGTGGATGTCGAACGTGTTCTTCAGCGGATCGTCGCAGGCGAAGCCGCCGCCGAACGGCTCGATCAGGGTGGCGAGCGACATGGCCGAGCACTCGATGTGCCAACCGGGACGGCCCCTGCCCCACGGGCTCGGCCAGCCGGGCTCGTCGGCGGACGAGGGCTTCCAGAGCACGAAGTCCATGGGATCGCGCTTGTAGGGCGCGACGTCCACGCGGGCGCCGGCGATCATGTCGTCGAGGGAGCGGCGGGCGAGCGCCCCGTAGGCCGGCATGGCGGGCACGTGGAAGAGCGCGTGTCCCTCCGCCTCGTAGGCGTAGCCGCGCGCGATCAGCCGCTCGATGAGGGCGACCATGGTCTCCACGTGCTCGGTGGCGCGCGGCGTTTCGCTGGGCTCCAGGCAGCCGAGGGCGGCCACGTCGGCCTGGAACTGGCCGTAGGTGGTCTCGGTGAGGGTGCGGATCGCCTCCACCGGCGGAACGCCCGGGAAGTCGCGCATGGCGCGCGCGTTGATCTTGTCGTCCACGTCGGTGATGTTGCGGACATAGGTGACGTGATCGGCGCCGTAGATATGGCGGAGCAGCCGGAACAGCACGTCAAACACGATCACCGGGCGGGCGTTGCCGATGTGGGCGAAGTCGTAGACCGTCGGGCCGCACACGTACATGCGCACGTGAGCGGGATCGATCGGCTCGAAGGCCTCCTTCGTGCGGGTCAGCGTGTTGTAGAGCTTCAGGCTCACGGCACAGATCCCCTTCCCCATCGTCGTCGGCGCCGGACGCGCGCGCGGCCGGCCGTTCCACCGGCTGGCGGAAGCAGTCATCCGTTCGATCTGGTGAGGGTCAGACGGGGACGGCCGCGGCCAGCTTCTTCAGCTCAGCCACAAATGATGCAAAGAGCGATCATCGTGCGGGCGCGGTCGCGCGTGTCCGTCGTCATGCCGATGTCTATGCGCGACGGCGGGTCGGACGTCAAGGCGGACCGGCCCGAAACCGGGCGGCGCGGAGGCGTCCGGTAGAGCCGTCGGCACATCTAGACGTTTGTAACAGAACTGACATCGAACCTTCGTTGGACCGTCAACGGCCGTCGATAGGACTGGTCTCGAAGCTGATCAAGGCATCGGGAGACCGCGCATGCTCGCCATCGAAGGACTGACACGCCGCTTCGGCACCAAGGCCGCCGTGAGCAACGTGTCTCTGGAGATCGAACCGGGCGCCTTCGTGGGCGTGATCGGCCGTTCGGGCGCCGGCAAGTCCACGCTGCTCAGGCTGATCAACCGGCTCGTCGACCCGAGCGAGGGCCGGATCGTGTGCGACGGCGTGGACGTGACCGCCCTCTCCGGCCAGGCGCTGCGCCACTGGCGCGCCGACTGCGCCATGATCTTCCAGCAGTTCAACCTGGTCGGCCGCCTGGACGTGCTGACCAACGTGCTGACCGGCCGCCTCGCCAAGGTGTCGACCGGGCGGTCGGTGCTGCGACTCTGGGGCGACGACGACAAGGCGCGGGCGCTGGCGGCGCTCGACATGCTGGACATGGCGCCGTTCGCCGCCCAGCGCGCCGACAGCCTGTCGGGCGGCCAGCAGCAGCGCGTGGCGATCGCCCGCGCGCTGGTCCAGGAGCCCAAGATCCTGCTCGCCGACGAGCCGATCGCCTCGCTCGACCCGCGCAACACCAAGGTGGTGATGGACTCGCTCCAGCGGATCAACAAGGAACTCGGCATCACCATCCTGTGCAACCTGCACTCGCTCGACCTCGCCCGCGCCTATTGCGACCGGCTGGTCGGCATGGCCGACGGCCGCGTGGTCTTCCAGGGCCGCGGCTTCGACCTGACCGACCACGTGGCGCGCGACCTCTACGGCCTGGAGGCCGGGGACGTGATGGAGGACGCCCACGAGATGGGCGCCGGGACCCGAATGGCCGCCTCGGCCTGACCCATGCGGGCGGCCCGGCAGTCCGCCGGGCGGCCGCATCAACGACCAAGCAAGAACACCTCGTCCCGACCAGGAGACCGTCACATGCTGACCCGCCGCACCGTGCTCGGCGCCGCCCTCGCGGCCGCCACCCTCGCTTCCGCCCCGGCCGTCGCCGCCGACTGGAAGACCGAATACCCGGAGATCACCTTCGCCATCGTCCCGGCGGAAAACGCCTCGGGCGTGACCGAGCGCTGGGGTCCCTACGTGGACTACCTGTCCAAGGAACTCGGCGTGAAGGTGACGCTGCGCATCGCCCAGGACTACGCGGCCGTGATCGAGGGCCAGCGTTCGGGCGAGATCCACGTGGCCTACTACGGCCCGTCCGCCTTCGCCCGCGCCCTGATGACCGGCGTCAACACCGAAGCCTTCGCCATGGAAGTCTCCAAGGGCGGCGTGCAGGGCTACTACTCGGTGTTCTACGTGAAGGCCGAGAGCCCCTACCAGAAGATCGAGGACCTGAAGGGCAAGAACCTCGGCCTCGTCGACCCGAACTCCACCTCGGGCAACAACGTGCCGCGCTTCGAGATGGACAAGATGGGCATCGACCCGGAGACCTTCTTCTCCAAGGTCGTCTATGCGGGCAGCCATGAGAACGCCGTGACGGCGCTGCAGCAGGGCACCGTGGACGTGGCCGCCAACTGGTGGAACGCCGAGGACGACAGCAACCTCCTGCGCATGGCCACCAAGGGCATGGTCAAGGCCGAGGACTACCGCGTCATCTACAAGTCGCCGATGATCGTGAACTCGCCGGTCGCCTACCTGGCCGACCTGCCGGCCGACATGAAGACCGCCATCAAGGCCGCCTTCCTGGAATCGCCGGTCAAGGCCAAGGAGGCGTTCGACCGCATCTCCGACGGCAAGAACGAGCCGTGGGCCGAGAACGACAACAGCCGCTACGACACCATCATCGAGCTGAACAAGTTCGTCGACGCCCTGAAGAAGAAGAAGGCGTCCTGATCGCCTGACACGACAGCGCCGGCCGGGCCTCCTGCAGGGGACCGGCCGGCTTTTTCTTGCGGCCTTGTCCGCGCGTCTTGAGGTCGGGAGAGGCCCTTGTCCACCGTCACGCCCAATCCGGAGCGCCTGGACGCGCTGAAAGCCGCCTACGCCAGCGCGAGCGCGGCGCGGCGGAACCGGACGCTCCTCGGCATCGCCATCTTCCTCGCCGTCATGGTCGGCTCCGCCATCGTGGCCGAGGTGAACATCGGCAAGCTGGTGGCCAAGTTCGGCAACTTCACGAGCTATTTCGAGCGCCTGGCCCACCTGGACAGCGGCGCCCTGGTGACCACGGACATCGGCGAATGGTTCTGGGGCCTCAACCACTGGCTGAAGCTTCTGGCCGAAACTTTGATGATCGCCTACGTGGGCACCATCGTGGGCGCGGTGCTCGGCTTCCTGCTATGCTTCCCGGCGGCCCGCAACCTGACCCGATCCGCCTGGGAGATGGCGATCGTCCGCCGCTTCCTGGAGTTCTGCCGCACCGTGCCGGAGATCGTGTTCGCGCTGATCTTCGTGGTCGCGTTCGGCCTCGGCCCCCTGCCCGGCGTGCTCGCCATCGCGATCCACACCACGGGCGCGCTCGGCAAGCTGTTCTCCGAGGTGGTGGAGAACATCGACATGAAGCCGGTGGACGGCATCCTGGCGAGCGGCGGCAACCGGGTGCAGGTGATCCGCTTCGCGGTGGTGCCCCAGGTGCTGTCCAACTTCCTCAGCTACGCCCTGCTGCGCTTCGAGATCAACGTGCGCGGCGCCGCCATCATGGGCTTCGTCGGCGCCGGCGGCATCGGCCAGGACCTCCTGGAGTCGGTGCGCAAGTTCTACTACTCGGACGTCAGCGCCATCCTGCTCCTCATCATCGCCACCGTGTTCGTGATCGACATGGTCACCGAGCGTGCCCGCCACGCCCTCATCGGCCGGGAGGCCCATCGATGACCGCCACCACGCTCCGCACCCTCTCGGCCATCGCGGCCCAGGAGGCGCCACGCCTGCGCGCCGCCTATCCGGACGTGTTCCGGGTGGACCTGAAGCGCCGCGCGCTCACCATCGGCGGGATCGGCCTGCTCGTGGGGCTGTTCGCCCTCGGCCTGACCATGCTGGAAACGTCGTGGACGCGGGTCTTCCTCGGCCTCGGCGAGCTCGGGAAGTTCGTCGTCTACATGATCCCGCCGGATCCCGGCAGCTGGTCCAAGGCGCTCGTCTACCTGGGCGCGCTGGCCGAGACGGTGGCGATCGCGATCCTCGGCACGGTGCTGGCGGCCATCCTGGCGCTGCCGTTCGGCTTCCTGGCGGCCCGCAACGTGGTGCCGAGCTGGATCCTGCGCTTCCTGATGCGCCGGAGCCTCGACACCATCCGCAGCGTGGACGCGCTGATCTGGGCGCTGATCTGGGTGAACGTGGTGGGCCTCGGGCCGTTCGCGGGCGTGCTCGCCATCATGACGTCGGACTTCGGGACGTTCGGCAAGCTGTTCTCCGAAGCGGTGGAGGCGGCGGACGCCAAGGCCTCCGAGGGCATCAAGTCGACGGGCGGCAGCGATCTGCACCAGGTGCGCTTCGGCCTGTTGCCCCAGGTGCTGCCGCTGTTCGCCAGCCAGGTGCTCTACTACATCGAGAGCAACACCCGCTCGGCCACCATCATCGGCATCGTGGGCGCCGGCGGCATCGGCCTGCACCTCTACGAGCAGATCCGGACGCTGGAGTACCAGCACGTGTCGTTCATCATCATCCTGGTGCTGGCGGCGGTGTCGCTGATCGACTGGGTGTCCAGCCGCCTGCGGTTCTCGGTGATCGGGATCCGTCAGACCTGAGGGAAAGAGGGCGGGGTGGTCGGACGCACCCTCGGCCATTCTCCCGGCGGATGCCGGGTTCCCCTTCCGCTCCGTCATCCCGGCGAAAGCCGGGATCCGAACGGAGGTCGGGGAAGGCCCGCCGGTGCGGATCATAGGGGTGACGGTCGGGCCCCGGCTTTCGCCGGGGTGACGTCCGGGGGGAAGAAGGGTGGCGGATCACCGGGACGGACAGGCCCGCCACCGTCGGCCGACCGGCTCCGATCCGCCCTCCCCCTCGTCTCAGTCCAGCCACTCCGCGCATTTCGGCGCTTCGCCGCCGTTCCAGGGCATGATGGGAACGGAGGACGTGGAGTTCTTCGGGCTGCCTTCGATCAGCTTGTCCGAGTAGACCAGATAGACCAGCACGTTGCGCCTCACGTCGCAGCCGCGGACGATCTGCATCTTCTTGAAGAAGAGCGACCGGCTCTGGCGATACATGTCCTCGCCCTGATCGAACTTCTGCTTGAACACGATGGGGCCGATCTGGCGGCAGGCGAGGGAGATGTCGGAGACCTCCTCGGCGAGGCCGAGCATGCCTTCCACGCCGCCCTTCTCGGGCACCGTGAAGTGGCAGGAGACGCCCTCCACCAGCGGGTCGTCGATGGCATAGACGGCGAGCTTGTGGTCGGGGGTGAGGAATTTCCAGACCGTCGAGCGCTTGAAGATGAGATCGGGGTCCTGCGCCAGGGCGCCGGTGGCGGTGAGAACCAGCGCGGCCGCCGCCGCAACGATGCGCTTCATCATGGGTGTGTCCACGTCCCTCCGGGAGATCGGCTCGCTGCCGACGGCTGAGAGATGGCGTGTCGCGATGACGATTGAAAGACGCAAGATCCCGGATCGGTCACCGACGACGCCCGACGGGGCGATGCCGGGGCCGGCGCGGCTGCGGCTGTCCGCGCCCGGCTTCAGGCGGCGAGGCGGCGCAGCGTCTCGGCGCGGCCGACGAGCGGCAGGAGCGCGGCCATCTCCGGGCCGTGGTCGAGACCGGTGAGGGCGAGGCGGAGCGGCATGAAGAGCGCCCTGCCCTTCCGGCCGGTGGCGTCCTTGAGGGCGCCGGTCCAGGCCCGGAAGGTGTCGGCGTCGAACGGCTCCGGCGGCAGGAGGCGGGCGGCGTCGCCGAGAAAGGCGCGGTCCTCCTCGGCGATGATGGGCGTCAGGCCCTCGCCCGTCACCACGCGCCACCAGAGCGATGCTTCGGCGAAGGTAGCGCAGTTGCCGGCGACGGCGGACCAGAAGGCCGGGTCCGGCGGGATTCCGAGCGCCTGGAGGCGCGGCGCGGCGCGCTCGAACGGCAGCGCGTGGACGGTGCGGGCGTTGAGGTGGTCGAGATCGGCCGGATCGAACCGCGCGGCGGACCTGGACGCGGCGGCGGGGTCGAACCCGGCGGCGAGGTCGTCGAGCGAGGCGACCGGCTCCACCGCGTGGCTGGTGCCGATGCCGACGGCGAGGGCCGCCACGGCCTCGGGCTCCAGGCCCTTCTCGCGGAGGGAGCGGAGCGACAGGGCGCCGGTGCGCTTGGAGAGGCCCTCGCCGCTCGCGTCGGTGAGGAGATTGTGGTGGCCGAAGGCCGGCACCGGGCCGCCGAGCGCCTCGAAGATGGCGATCTGGACGCCGGTGTTGGTGACGTGGTCCTCGCCGCGGATCACGTGCGTCACGCCGAGGTCCAAGTCGTCGATGACCGAGGGCAGCGTGTAGAGATAGGTGCCGTCCGCGCGGATCAGCACCGGATCGGACAGGGAGCCGAGGTCGACGGTCTGCGGGCCGCGGCAGAGGTCGTCCCAGTGGACTTCGCGGCGCTCGGGCTGGAACGGGTCGGCGGCGAAATTCGGCAGCAGGAAGCGCCAGTGCGGCTGCCGGCCCTCGGCCTCCAGGCGCGCCCGGTCGTCGGCGGTGAGCCGGAGGGCGGCGCGGTCGTAGACGGGCGGCAGGCCCCGGGCGCGGCGGCGGCGGCGGCCGTACTCCAGCTCCTCGGCAGTCTCGTAGGCCGGGTAGAGAAGGCCCTTGGTGACGAGGTCGGCCTTGACGGCGTCGTAGCGACCGAACCGGTCGGACTGGCGGACCACCTGGTCGGGCCGCACGCCGAGCCAGGCGAGGTCCTCCGCTATCGCGGCCGCGAAGGCGTCGGTGGAGCGGGCGCGGTCGGTGTCGTCGAGGCGCAGGATGAAGCGCCCGCCGGCGCGGCGCGCCAACAGCCAGTTGAACAGCGCCGTGCGGGCGTTGCCGATGTGGATGTAGCCGGTGGGAGACGGGGCGAAACGGACGGTGGCGCTCATGGCGACGGGTGTACCCCGTGCCTCGGACGCGGGCAACTCGGCACGGGGCTCTGATGACGGACTTCGCGGCCGGCGAGGCACCGCAGGGCGGACGGGGAGGCGAGATGCGCCGGCGGGCCGGACGGACCCTGCTGGCCGCCATGTTTTTCCAAGCAGAAGAACCGATGTTTAAGCGCTGGCGTCTAGGCTGTGCCGCATCGGATCCCCCTCGCCTGCCGGACCCGCATGAGCGCCCCGACCCTTGACACCGCCCAGCCCTCGCAGCCGTCGTTCAACCTCGGAGAATTTCTGGCCCGGCGGTTGCCGATCGTCCTCGGCATCTTCGCGGTCAGCCTGGTCCTCAAGGCGCTGTCCTTCCACGGCATCCCAACGAAGCCGGAGGAAGTGTCGCTCGTCGACTTCGACGCCTTCTACGTGGCGGCGCAGATGGTTTGGGAGGGCCGGATCGCCGACGCGTATCACTTTCCGAACATGGCGGTGGCGCAGGCGGCGCACGCGGGCTGGGACGAGCCCAAGACCTTCATGCCGTGGAACTACCCGCCGCAGTTCGACGTGATAGTCGCGCCCTTCGGTCTGCTGCCGATCGGCGTCGCCTACCTGCTCTTCACCGGCCTGTCGCTGACGGCCTTCCTGCTCGTGCTGCGCCGGATCGCGGGCGAGCACTTCCCGCTGGTGGTCGGACTCTTCTACCCGATGTTCCTGGTGACGCTGAACTGCGGCCAGAACGGCTTCCTGACGGGCGCCCTGATCGGCTGGGCGGCGCTCGCGCTCATCGCCAACCGAACCCTGGCGGGCCTGCCGCTGGGGCTGATGGTCATCAAGCCGCATCTGGCGGTGACCTTCGCTCTCCATGCGGTGGTCACCCGCCGTGTCGCCCCGATAATCCTCGCCGCGGCGGTCGTGGCGCTGACGAGCCTGGGCGCGACCGTGGCGCTCGGCGGCGAGGTCTGGCCCGCTTTCGTGGCCGGGGCCGGCGAGGCCAAGTATTTCCTCGTGAACGGCTACTTCCCCCTGTACCGCATGGTGTCGGTCTACGCCACCGTGCGCACGCTGGTGCCGTCGCCGGAAGTCGCCATCGCGGTGCAGGCTCTGGCAGCGGTCGGGGCCCTCGCGGCGACCGTGCTGGCGATCCGGCGGTTCAACCCTCGCCAGGCGATCGGGATGACGGCGCTGCTGTCGCTCTCCATTAGTCCCTACGCCTACGACTATGACCTGCCGGTGTTCGCGGTCGGCGTGGGTCTGGTTTTGCCGGACATCCTGAAGGTGATCGGCGCGCGCGAGCGCGTGGCGCTGTTCGCGGCGATCTTCGTGATGTGCGGCTTCGGCGGGGTGCAGTCGTTCCGGCTCGGTGTCCTCGACACGGGTCTGATCCACGTGGGCCAGGACCCGCTGCCCTTGTCGATCACCGGCGCCCTGATGCTGACGGTGGTCGTCATGATCTGGCGGCTGCTGGAACGGGCGCAGGCGCCCGATCAGGCGACCCGACGCCTGCCGACCCGGACCGCCACCACCCCCATGAGCCCGGCGGCGGCCACCGAGTAGCCGCCGAGCGCCATCAGCGTGGTGGTGACCGGGATCCCGGCGTCGGCCAGAAGGCCGACGAGCGCCGGCGACAGGGCCGAGGCGAACACGAGGCCGGACGTGGCGAGCCCGCGCACGGCGCCGAGGTGGCGGGTGCCGTAGAGTTCGGCCCAGAGCGCCCCGAGGAGCGTGTTCGCGCCGCCGGCCGTCATGCCGGCGAGGCCAAGGGCGACCGGGATCAGCACCGGGTCTTCCGCGACGCCGATCAGCACCGCCGCCATGCCCATCGGCAGCAGATAGACCGGCAGGATGCGGCGCGCGCCCACGCGGTCGATCACCACGCCGGCGACGAGGCTCGTCAACACGGTGGTGGCCGCGTAGACCGGAAACGCGCCCGCGAACCAGGTGAGCGGCCAGCCTTTCTCGGCCATCATGGGAACCTGGGTGAAGAAGACGGCGGTGAGCACGAAGGGCGGCGCGAGCACGCCCGGCTGGAGGGCGTAGAACAGGCCGTCGCGCAGCACCTCGGCGCGGGTCCAGTGGCGGCGGTCGTCCTCGAGCGGATCGCCGCCGGCGGGCCCGGCGCCGGTCCGGTCGTCGGAGGGCTCGCGGGCGAGCAGGACCGCCATGGCCGGAATGGCGACGAGCGCCAGGAAGGCGGCGCCGGCGAGCCAGGTCTGCCGCCAGCCGAGCGCGCCGATCAGGGTGACGGCGATCAGCGGGAACACCGCCTCGCCCGACGGATGGCCGAGGGCGGCGAGCGACACCGCCTTGCCGCGCGCCTTCGGGAACCAGCGGCCCATGCCGGTCATGGCCACGTGGCTCATCATGCCCTGACCGAAGAAGCGCAGGCCGAACAGGAGCACGACCAGCATGGCCGGGTGCGAGACCACGCTCATGAGGCCGGCCGTGAGCGCGAGGCCGGCCATCATGCCGATCGCGACGAAGCGCAGGCGCGGCCGATCTGTGACCTTGCCGACCGCCATCAGAGTGGCGGCGCTCGCCAGGGTGGCGACCGAGTAGAGCGTGCCGAACGCGCCGGCTGAAAGGGCGAGCGACGCCTGCAGGTGGCCGGCGAAGATGGACACGAAGAAGGTCTGTCCGAAACTGGAGGACAGGGTCATCAGCCAGCCGGCGATCAGCCAGCGGGCACCGGCGCGGAGGGTCTCGGGCATGCGGGGGACGGGTCCAACGTGTGTGATCGCCGGCGGTCCGGTCGGTCCGGCGGCGCCCGCCGGACCGCCGGGCCGCCGGCGCTAGGGCGAGCGGCCGGCGAGCCGGAGTCCGGGCCCGGCGCCGAGCGATCGGCGGTGGCCGGCGCTCCCGCCGGCGTTCTTCCGGGCGGGCTCGTCCGGCGGGGGCGGCGGGGAACCGGCGGCGGCGAGCCAGGCGGCGAGGCGGTCCAGGTCGGCGGCGTCCAGATCGAGGCAGAGGTCGTAGGCGTCGGCCGCGCCCGGACCGTGTGGTGACGCGGCGATGCGCACCGCGCCGGCGGAGACGGCCGCCGCGTCTAGGAGCGCCACGCGCGCGATCGCCTCGAGGGCGGCATCGGCGGCGTCGGCGGGCGCGCCGACCGCATGGCCGAGGGCCGCCACCAAGGGCGCGAGGGCGAGCGGGACGCGGCGCACGCGGGCATCGAGGCCGGGCGGGAGAACGGGCCGGTCGTCGGGGACGAGGGCGAGGACCCGATCCGGGCCGAGCGCGTCGGCGAGGGCCTGGATGGCCAAGCCGGCGGCACCGTCGGTCGCGTCGACCGCCACGGCGGATGCGCCGGAAAGGCGGAGAACGTGGTCGCCGGCGGCGCCGAGGGCGCGCCAGAGCGCCTCCTCCGGTCCCGGCAGATCCGCGACCGGCCCGCCGGACGCGACCCAGCGGTCATCGTCCGCGCGGTGGAGGTCGAGACGCGGGGCCGCCTCGGCCAGCAGCGGAAGCTGGCAGGCGAGGCCGCGGTCGGCCTCCAGGCCGAAGGACGCGCCGGCGAGCAGGCGCCCGTCGGGCAGGCCGCCGACGCCGTTGACCGCGACGAGCGGCAGGTCGGTCTCCACGACGCGGGCGACCGCCGTCTGCAGGGAGGTTTCGGCGGCGTCCGGCCCGAAGGTCCAGGCTCCGAGGACGACGACGAGTTCGGCGCCGGTCTCGGCGAGGCACTCGGCCACATCCTCGCCGTCGAGATCCGATCCGACCACGATGCCGACGCGAACGCCGCGCACGGCGAGCGGGCCGGGCATGGGGCCGGCCGCATAGGGGGCATCCACACGGACACGGAAACGAAGGCCCTCGATCCGGCCCCGGTCGAGGAGGACGGCGGCGTCGTGAAGGCGGCCACCGTCGACGAGCGCCGTGCCGACCAGAAGAGCGGGGCCGCCGTCGGCGGTTTCGGCCGCGAGGCCATCGAGCGCGGCGCGGGCCTCGGCGACGGTGGCCGGGTCGGTGCGACCGCCGGTGAGCGCGAGGGCGGGCGTGACGACGAGGTCTGCGCCGGCCTCGGCCGCCTCGGCGCGGACATGGCGCAGGCGAGCCGCCACATGCCGCGGCGAACCGCCGAGCCGGATCTGGGCGAGCGCGAGACGGAGTCGGGCGGGGGCGGATGTCATCCGGCCCGTGTAGCAACCGGCCGGTGTCGCCGCAACCGGCCGCTGGCCGGAGGCCTAGAGAAAGGCGATGTCGGCCGTGTCGCTCGCCTCGGCGACGAGCGCGGGCGCCGGCAGGGCTGCGAGCGGCATCCCGGCGGTGTGGACCGGCACGAGCCGGCCGTCGCGGCGGATGTAGTTGACGCGGGTCATCACCACCCGCTTCAGGCGGTCGTAGAGGAGGCGCGGCGACACCGGCTTGACGATGAAATCGTTGGCGCCGAGACGGACCGCCGACAGGACCTGGCGCTTGCCGCTGTGGGCGGACAGGAAAACGACCGCCTGGGTGGCGATCTCGTCGTCCGGATGGCAGCGGATCCGATCGAGTAGCGCCACGCCGTCGCCGCCCGGCAGGCTCCAGTCCAGGATCAGGATGTCGGGACGGAACCGCACGACGATGGACCAGCCTTCCGTGATGGACCCGGCCTCGTTGATCTGCCGGATGCCGAAGCTGGTCAGCATGGTCCGCACCAGGCGGCGCGAATAGCTGTTGTCGTCGACTATTCCGATTCTTAATCCGTCGAGCGCAAGATAAGAAATCATGCTTTTCTGGTCCGTCCCGTCGAACAGACGGGGTGGGTGGCCATTTCGGATCTTTTGTTTAGTATGCATCACAGCCGCACGCAATGGATCCTGTCGGATGTCCTTAAGTGCGTCTTTCAACCAAGGCGGTCCGGCTGCCCGCACCGACGGCAAGCGCAAAGCCGGCAAGTCTTCCCGACCGCTCACCTTTCCGAATAGTGAAGGCGCCGCGGCGGAATCAGGTCCGACCGGGCTGACGCCGGACATGAAGAAGGGGCCCGAAGGCCCCTTCCGAACGTCGTTTTCGGGCCTGGCGGCGATCACTCGCCGGCGATCGCCATCCGGACCGGCGCGCCGCGGCTGTCGCGCTCGGCCTTGAGGTTCTCGGCCACCAGGAAGGCGAGCTCGAGAGCCTGGTCGGCGTTGAGGCGCGGGTCGCAGTGCGTGTGGTAGCGGTCCGACAGGTCCTCCGCCGAGATGGCGGTGGCGCCTCCGGTGCACTCGGTCACGTCGCGGCCGGTCATCTCCACGTGGATGCCGCCGGCGTGGGTGCCCTCGGCCCGGTGGACCGCGAAGAAGGCCTCCACCTCGCGCAGGATCCGGTCGAACGGCCGGGTCTTGTACGAGTTGAGCGTGATCGTGTTGCCGTGCATCGGATCGCACGACCACACCACCGACCGGCCCTCGCGCTCCACGGCGCGGACGAGCTGCGGCAGGTGCTCGTAGACCTTGTCGGCGCCGAAGCGGGCGATCAGGGTCAGGCGGCCCGCTTCGTTCTCCGGGTTGAGGATGTCGATCAGGCGCAGCAGCTCGTCCGGCTGCAGGCTCGGGCCGCACTTCAGGCCGATCGGGTTCTTCACGCCGCGGGCGAATTCCACGTGCGCATGGTCCGGCTGGCGGGTGCGGTCGCCGATCCAGATCATGTGGCCGGAGGTGGCGTACCAGTCGCCGGAGGTGGAATCCACGCGGGTGAGCGCCTGCTCGTAGCCGAGGAGGAGCGCCTCGTGGCTGGTGTAGAAATCGGTCGACCGCAGGGCCGGCGCGGTCTCCGGATCGACACCGCAGGCGCGCATGAAGGCGAGGCTCTCGGTGATGCGCTCGGCGATCTGGGCGTAGCGGCTCGCCTGGGGCGAGCCCTTCACGAAGCCCAGCATCCAGGTGTGCACGTTGTCGAGGTTGGCGTAGCCGCCCTGGGCGAAGGCGCGCAGCAGGTTCAGCGTCGCGGCGGACTGGCGGTAGGCCATCTCCTGGCGCTGCGGGTCCGGGATGCGGGCCTCGGGCGTGAACTCGGTGCCGTTGACGATGTCGCCCCGGTAGGCCGGCAGCTCGATGCCGCCGATCGTCTCGGTCGGCTTGGAGCGCGGCTTGGCGAATTGGCCGGCGATGCGGCCGACCTTCACCACCGGCTGGGCCGCCGCATAGGTGAGCACCACCGCCATCTGCAGGAAGACGCGGAAGAAGTCGCGGATGTTGTCGGCGCCGTGCTCGGCGAAGCTCTCGGCGCAGTCGCCGCCCTGCAGCAGGAAGGCCTCGCCGGCCGCCACGGTGGCGAGCTGCTTCTTCAGCTTGCGCGCCTCGCCCGCGAACACGAGCGGCGGATAGGTGGCCAGGCGCGACTCGACGGCCGCCAGTTCCTGCATATCGGGATAGTCGGGGACCTGCTGGATCGGCTTCGCTCTCCAGGTGTCGGGCTTCCAGGCGGTGCTCATCGTCGGTGCTCTGTTGGTGGCGGGCGCGTCAGGTCTTTTCTCTTTGCCCCGTGCGCGCTCGTCGATCTTTCCAAGACGCGCGGTTATACACGTCCGCCCGGCGCAACACCACTCGTTAACGTACGGGCATGCCGCAGCGTCGACGGGGCCCGCAACGGACCGGCGGCGGGCTTCAGATGAGGCAGAGTTCCTGCAGTTCGCGGCGCAGTTCGGCGGGCATGCCGTCGTCGCCGCGCCGGCGGAGGATGTCGGCGGGCGCGTCCTTCGCCTCCAGGTATCGCCAGCCCTGGAATGGGCGGCGCGGCTGGAAGGCGGTGCGCACGAGTTCGGGCTCCAGCACCAGGTCGCAGCGCTCGATGCCGTCCCCGTCCTTGAACGGCCGGATGGCGAGGATCCGCTGGCGGACCTGAACCTGGCCCTTGATCACCCAGTAGAGCGAGCCGCCGTCGACGATCTCCGGCGCGCGCTTCGGGATCATACGGGTTGTATGGGTCTGCTCCGGATCGAGGCCGGCGGCGGCCTGCACGGCCAGGCGCTCGCGGATCCACTGGTCCAGGTCCTCGACGCTTTCGGCGCCGACGCAGAGCTTGATGAGATGAAGCGGCATGTCCTGCGGTATCCCGGGTCCGGCCGCTGCGAGGCCGGCCATTCAGATGTGGAGCCTACGCGCCCGTCCGTCAAACAGACGGAACCACCGTCCACAGCCGAGTTCGTCCCGCCCTGGCGATAATATCCGCAAATGCGGCGATGGGACGACGGATGACGCAGGAGGGCGATCGGCAGCCGACGCAAGCATTTGCAATCCGTAGATGTACTGACGTGCAACAGTAATCTTTAGGCGCCATCGCCCGGTGGATAGTGTTCTTCACGGCGGGACCGGCGTTCAAGCCGCGTTAACCCCGTCAATCTAGACTGTTCACATGTAACTCTTACAATATAAACGTTCGAGAGGTTGACGCCGTTGCTTTCCCAGTTTCGACGCCGTCTCGATCGGCAGGCCGGACCCTTGCCGTCCGCCGCCACCCCGCTGCCGGAAGCCAGCCCGTCCGATCCGCTCGCCGATGCGCACCAGACCGCGATGGTGGGCGGCGCCGTCGACCTCATCGAGGACGACGTGCGCGAGACCCGGCGGCGCCTGGCCAAGGCCAACACGGCGGTCGCCGATCGGGTGCGCGAGGCGCTGGACCGCACCGGCGAGATCGCCGGGGACGCGGACGGCCTGACGGCGGCGGTGGACCGGGCGAAGACCACGGTCGCGAGCCTGACCCGCACGTTCGAGGACATCGCCGAGGCGGGCCGCGGCATCGGATCGGAGATCAGCCGGGCGACCTCGCTCGCCGAGGAGGCCCAGGCGGGCGCCACGCGGGCCGGGACCGGCGTCGCCGACCTCGATACGGCGATCGCCAGGATCGAGAGCGTGATCGGCCTCATTTCCAAGATCACCAAGCAGACCACCCTCCTCGCCCTCAACGCCACCATCGAGGCGGAGCGCGCCGGCGAATCGGGCCGCGGCTTCGCGGTGGTGGCGAACGAGGTGAAGGCCTTGTCGGTGGAGACCCAGCGGGCGACCGGCGAGATCCGCGCGACCATCCAGGAGCTGCGCGGCACAGCCGAGCAGTCCGTGGCGGCGGTGAACGACGTGGTGAACGTGATCGGCCGGATCACGCCGACCTTCGCGGCGGTGGCCGACGCGGTCTCCGCCCAGGCGAGCGTGATCGAAGACGCGGCCCGCGCGGCCGACGCCACACGCGACTTCGTGGACGGCGTCTCCGCCCGGGCGACCGCCATGCGGCAGACGAGCCTCAGGGTCGGCGAGGACGTGCTGGCGGTGCGCCAGGCCTCGGACGCGCTCGCGGCCGACAGCGACCGCTCGACGGCCCGGCTGATGACCGTGCTCCGCCAGTCCGAGATGGGCGACCGGCGCCGCCACGACCGTTTCCCGGCCGAGGTGCCGGTGACGCTGTCGCTGCCGCACGGCCGCCACCGGACCTCGACCGTGGACGTCTCGGCGGGCGGCCTGCTCGCAAAGGCGACGGCGGGGCTCTCCGCCCCGGTCGGGACGCCCCTCTCGGTGGAGCTCGCCTCCGGGGCGGCGCTGCCGGCCCGGGTGGTGGGCGTGAGCCCGGTGGGCGTGCATATCGCCTTCGGAGAGGCGGACGGCGCCGCGAAGGCGGCGTTCGGCTCGCTCCTCGCCGACATCCGCGGCGGTTACCAGGAGCTGATCGACCGGGCCATGAAGGCCGCGGCCGACGTGTCGGATCTGTTCGAGGCGGCGCTCGCCAGGGGCGAGATCACCGAGGCGGGCCTGTTCGACACGGACTACCGGCCGATCGCCGGAACCGACCCGCTGCAGGTGGATACGTCCGCGATCCGCTTCCTGGAGCGCGTGCTGCCGCCGGTCCAGGAGGCGCTGCTCGCCACCGACACGCGGATGACCTTCTGCTGCGCCGTGGACCGCAACGGCTGGCTGCCGGTGCACAACACGATCTTCTCCAAGCCGCAGCGCCCCGGCGACCCGGCGTGGAACGCCGCCAACAGCCGCAACAAGCGCATCTTCGACGACCGCACCGGCCTCGTGGCGGCGCGCAACGTGCGGCCTTTCGTCGTGCAGGCCTACCAGCGCGACATGGGCAACGGCCAGACCGTCCTGATGAAGGAGATCGACGCCCCGATCCGGGTGAGGGGCCGCATGTGGGGCGGCTTCCGGACCGCCTACCGCATGTGACCGACCGCCGGGCGGACGGGGCCGGCCGGACCGGCGTCGTCAGCGCCGGTGCTTGACGCTGGGCGTGCGCATGGTGACGAGCTCTTCGGCGGCGGTCGGGTGGACCGCCAGGGTGCGGTCGAAGTCGGCCTTCGTGGCGTTCATCATCAGCGGGATGCCGAGGAGCTGGGCCATCTCGCCCGCGTCGGGGCCGATCACGTGGACGCCGAGCACCCGGTCGGAGACCGCGTCGACGATGAGCTTCATGAACATGCGCTCGTCGCGGCCGGCGAGCGTGTTGCGCATGGGCCGGAACTCGGCCTTGTAGACGTCGACCGCCGGATGGTGGGCGCAGGCCTTCTCCTCGGTGAGGCCGACGGTGCCGAGTTCGGGCGTGGTGAACACCGCCGTCGGCACCAGGGCGTGGTCGACGAGCACCTCCCGGCCGCCGTAGACCGTATCCGCGAAGGCATGTCCCTCGCGGATGGCGACGGGCGTGAGGTTGACCCGGTTGGTGACGTCTCCGACCGCGTAGATGGACGGCACGGACGATTTCGAGGCGCTGTCGACCCGCACCGCGCCGAGACCGTCGAGGGCGACGCCGGCCGCCTCCAGGCCGAGGCCGCGGGTGTTGGGCACGCGGCCGGTGGCGTACATGACGAGGCCGGGGGCGAGCGTCTCGCCGGACGACAGCACCGCCGCGACGCCGCCGGCGGCGGGCTCCAGCGCCTTCACGTCGGTGCCGCAGAGGATGCGGATGCCCCGCCGGGACATGGCGGCGGCGACCTTGTCGGTGAGTTCGCGGTCGAAGCCGCGCAGGATCTGCTCGCCGCGATAGACGAGCGTCGTTTCCACCCCGAGGCCGGCGAAGATGCCGGCGAACTCCACCGCGATGTAGCCGCCGCCGACCACCACCACGCGCCGCGGCAGGGCGGGAAGGTCGAACACCTCGTTGGACGTGACCGCGTGCTCGATGCCCGGCACGTCGGCCGGCAGGAAGGGCCAGGCGCCGGTGGCGACCAGGATGCGCTCGGCCGTGACCGTGCGCCCGTCGCCGAGCCGGACCGTGTGCGGGTCGACCACTTCGGCGCGGGTGCGCAGGATGGTGGCGCCGGACCGCTCCAGGTTGGCCACGTAGGCCTTCTCCAGGCGGTCGATCTCGCGGTCCTTGGCGGCGCGGAGGGTGGGCCAGTCGAAGCTCGCCGGCGGGACGGTCCAGCCGAAGCCGGCGGCGTCCTCGAACTCGTCCGGAAAACGGGAGGCGTAGACCAGGAGCTTCTTCGGCACGCAGCCGCGGATCACGCAGGTGCCGCCGACGCGGTGCTCCTCGGCGATCGCCACCCGGGCGCCGTAGCCCGCCGCGATGCGGCCGGCGCGCACGCCGCCGGAGCCGGCGCCGATGACGAAGAGATCCCTGTCGAAGGCCGCCATGTCACCCCCCTCCCCGAACGAAAACGGCCGCCGGAGGGACCGGCGGCCGATGCTTCGGGACCCGGTTCCTCAGAACTGGTGTCCGCGCTTGATCAGCTCCTCGCGGGCCTTGGTCACCAGCTCCGTGGAGAGTGTATCCCGCCAGATGCTGGCCGACCGCATGGAATCGCGGATCACAACCGGCATGGTCTGGCCGAACTTGATGCCGACCGGGGAGGTGTAGAAGGCCGTGATCTCCTTCAGCTCGTCCTCGGAGAAGCGCGCCGCCCAGGCCCGCTCCAGCTCGCGGTCGAGCTGGGGGCGCTGCTTGGCGAGGTCGAGGGCGACCTGGTTCACCACCTCGTCGATCTCCTGCACGAGCGCCGGGTTGGAGCGCTGGAACAGGGCCTTCGCCTGGTCGGCGAGCATCGGCAGGATGGTGTCGAACTGCTCGGAGGCCTTCGCCGCCTGCATGGTGGCGCGCGCGGCGGCGAGGTGCGACTCGCTGAATTCCTGGGCTCGGGTCGGAGCGGCCAGGACCGCCACCGCAAGCGCCAGGCCGGTCACACGGCCGAGGCGCGAAAACGTGCTTCTCATCGAAATCCTCCGGAAGGAGATCATGTCGTTCGTCTATCGATGCGCCGGATGCCCGAGCGGCCCGCCACGATCACGCTCGAGGCAAGGCCGATGAAAAGGCCATGTTCGACCACGCCGGGGATTCGCGATAGCGCGATTGCGAGTGCTTTTGGGTCCGAAATCTGGCGAAATGATGCATCGACCAGCCAGTTCCCCTGGTCGGTCACGAGCTTCTCGCCGTCCGGCGCGCGCCGGAACGCGAGCGCTCCGGCGAGGCCCACGCTGCGGGCCGCCTCCGCGATCGCCCGCACGGTGGCGGTGGCGCCGAAGGTCACCACCTCGATCGGCAGCGGGAAGGCGCCGAGCGTCTCCACCGCCTTGCTTTCGTCTGTGATGACGATCATGCGCCGGCTGTCGGCCGCCACGATCTTCTCGCGCAGGAGCGCGGCGCCGCCGCCCTTGATGAGGTTGAGCTCCGGGTCGAACTCGTCGGCCCCGTCGATGGTGAGATCGAGGCCGGCCACGTCGTCGAGGGTGATGACCGTGATGCCGAGCTCGCGCGCGAGCCGCTCGGTGGCGACCGACGTGGGGACGCCCACCACGTCGAGCCCGTCGCGGACCTTCTCGGCGAGGAGGCGCACGAACCAGGCGGCCGTGGAGCCGGTGCCGAGGCCGAGGCGCATGCCCGGCCGCACCTCCTCCAGAGCCGCCGCAGCGGCGGCCTTCTTCATCTCGTCGGCGGACATGGACCCCGTCCCGGACATTTCTTGACCGTCCGGCTCATAGCATGGTGGCGCGGCGGGTCAAGCAGCCGGCGGGCTTGGACGGTTCGGTTCCCGCCCGGATCGGGAGCGGGCCGCGCCGGCCGCGGCCCGCGCGGATGGTCGCGGCCGCTTGCCGGCGCAGGGTGGGCACCTTAGGAATGGCGTTACGCAACCGGATCTCGCTCATGCCCGCGCCGCTTCTCGTGCTCGATCTCGACGGCACGCTTCTGGACACAGCGCCCGATCTTCTCGGCGCCCTCAACACGCTTCTCGACCAGGAAGGCCTGCCGGCCGTGGACCGCTCGGCGGTGAAGAACAACTTCGGCCAGGGCGCGCGCGCCCTCATCGTGGAGGGCTTCCGGCGCGCCGACCGGCCGCTCCCCGTGGAGGCGCTGGAGCCGCTGACCGACCGCTTCATCGCCCTCTACGCCGGCCGGATCGCCGACGAGACGCGCCCCTTCCCGGGGGCGATCGCGGCGCTCGACAGGCTCTCCGCCCGGGGCATCCGCTTCGCAGTCTGCACCAACAAGCGCAAGCACTTGGCGCTGCCGCTCCTCGACGCGCTGGGCCTCGCGGGCCGGTTCGACGCGGTGCTCGGCGGCGACAGCCTGCCGGTGCGCAAGCCGCATCCGGACCACCTGACCGGCACCATCGAGGCGGCCGGGGGCGTTTCCTCCGCCACCGTCATGGTGGGCGACAGCGACGCCGACGTGGCCGCCGCCCACGGCGCGGGCGTGCCGGTGATCGGCGTCACCTTCGGCTACACGGCAAGGCCCATCGCGGAGTTCGGCCCGACCGCCACCATCGACCATTTCGACGCGATCGACGCCACCCTCGCCCGCATCTCCCCGGCCTTCGAGGCGGCGCTGTCCTGACCCTCGGGCGGCCGCCCGGCAGCCGATCGGGGATCGCGTCGATCCCCGCTTGACTTGCCCGCATGCCGCCCCTTATATCGCCCCCACGCCGACGACGTCGGGGGCGCGTAGCTCAGCGGGAGAGCACCTCGTTCACACCGAGGGGGTCACAGGTTCGATCCCTGTCGCGCCCACCATTCCATTCGCGAAGGGCCTGGCACCGGACGGTGCCAGGCCCTTCGGCATTTCGGGACCCTTCGACCTCTGAAAACCGGGTCTTCCGCGCCTCAGGCGACGCCGACGGCGAAGCGGGGCGTCGGCAGGGACTGGAAGCCCGGTCGCGCGAACAGGTAGCCCTGGAGGTAGGGAATCCCGATGTCCTTCAGGGTCCGGGCCTCCGCTTCGGTCTCGATTCCCTCGGCCACCACGCGCACGTCCATGACGTCGCAGGCCTGGACGATGCCGCGGACGAGGGCCTGGCGGCCGCGGTCGACGTCCACGCCGCGCACCATCTCCATGTCGAGCTTCACGATGTCGGGCCTGATCTCCGCGAGCAGGTTGAGCTGGGCGTAGCCGGCGCCGAAATCGTCGATGGCGACCTTCAGGCCGCTCTGCCGATACTCCACGATGATGCGGTGGATCCAGGCGCGGTCGGTGATGCGCTCGTCCTCGGTCAGTTCGAAGATGAGCCTGTCCGCCGGGAAGGCGAACCGCTTCGACGCCTCGAAGGTGGACCGCAGGCAGAGCCGCGGCTCGTAGATGGCGTTCGGCATGAAGTTGATGGAGAGATTCTCCGACATGCCGAGCGACGCGGCCAGCTCCACCGCCTTGGTGCGGCACTTCTGGTCGAAGGCGTAGCGCGTCTCGTCGGTGACGCGGGACAGGACCGCGCCGGCGCCCTCCCCGGCCATGCCCCGCACGAGGGCCTCGTAGGCGAAGACGGTATCCGTGCGCACGTCCACGATCGGCTGGAACGCCATGGAGAAGTCGAAATCGAGGCCGGTCCGGCAAGCGTTGCAGTTGAGCATGTCCCATTCCTCACAGTCCGGGATGCATGGTCGCCGAAACCGGCTAATGTCATATGAATGCGGAATGCGTAGCGCACATCCGCGGAGCGTCAGGTTGGCCAACGACCGCACGGAGCGGGACGCAGCAGCCGACGCCGGTGGGCTCGCTTCCGGTCCGCTGGCCGACCGGATGGTCTCCGATCCGTCTGAACCGTTTTTGCGAGCGAACGATCATCATGCGTATTGGAGACCGCTTCCGGTCACTCAATCGCATCTTCGGGCGTTGTCGCCCGACGGCGTCCGCATCGTTCATCCGCCGCGTGAAGAGTCCAACCGTCACATGAACGGGCGGATTCGGGATTCGAACGATCCGGCCGAAGACTCTGACGGGAAACGGTGACTCGACCTCAGCGCTGCCGGAAGTCCGGCGGCGGGATGGAATAGGTGGCGCTCGCGATCGCGTAGGGCTCGCGGCCCGTTTCGTCGCCGATCTCCACGGCGGAGACGGCGAGGCGCTTGCCGAGCTTCATCAGGCGGGCGCGGCCGTAGAGGAGGCCGGGCTCCGGCTTGCGCAGGAAGT
Organism: Chthonobacter rhizosphaerae; assembly: GCF_013839525.1. GTDB lineage: Bacteria > Pseudomonadota > Alphaproteobacteria > Rhizobiales > Pleomorphomonadaceae > Chthonobacter > Chthonobacter rhizosphaerae. Next base: position 40,482 of record NZ_JACDIS010000002.1, on the reverse strand, counting down.
CTATGGAGAGGTGAGTGGTCACGGTGAGGGCCGACCGGCCCACGTGGGCGAGCACCACCACCCAGGCGGCGATGTCCGCCAGAGTCATCAGCGTCGGGCCGGACACGGTGCCGCCAGGCCGCAGGGACTCCGGACCGGCGGAGCAGGTGACCACCGCGGTGCCCTCGCCCACCTCCGACGCCAGATAGGCCCGGCGGGTCGCGTTGAGTTCGGGGAAGACGTCGTCGAGATAGGCGTTGATCTCGTCCGGGGTCATCACGGGTCTCACGCGGCGGTCTCCTCGCAAAGCCGGGCCTGCTGACGGCGCCTGTCCAGCCCCTCGGTCAGGCTGGTCCTGCTAGAGCATTCTCCGATCAAGTTGCACGACTTGATCGCCGAGAGAATGCTCCAGCTTATTGAATCTGGAGCGATTTCTTGTCGACCTGACGATTCCGTCAGGTCGGAAAGCGCTCTAGCATGATGCCAGCCGCCCGGGCCACTGGCCGCGGACCAGACTTTCGTCGTTCGATCTTCGAGGAGACTGCCGTGATGACGACGCCCTTCCTGCCCGCCGTGTCGTTGATCACCCTCGGCGTGGCCGACGTGCCCCGGTCCCGGAGGTTCTACGAGGCGCTGGGTTTCACCGCTTCGTCCCAGTCCAACGAGAGCGTGGCCTTCTTCCAGCTGTCCGGCGTGGTGCTGGCCGTGTTCGGCCGGGACGCCCTCGCGGCCGACGCCTACGTGCCGAGCGAGGGCTCCGGCTTCCGGGCGGTCGCCCTGGCGCAGAACCGCGCCTCGACCGAGGAGGTGGACGCCGCCATCGCGCACGCGGTCGCCTGCGGCGGCACGCTGGTGAAGGCGGCGGAGACCGTGTTCTGGGGCGGCTACTCCGGCTATTTCGCCGACCCGGACGGGCACCTCTGGGAGGTGGCGCACAACCCCTTCTTCCCGCTGTCGGACGACGGGCGGATCACCCTGCCCTGATCTCGCGCCCCGTGAGGGACGAGAGCCCGACCGGCGAGCCACCGGCCCGCCGGCCCGGGAGCGACCGGGCGCCCGCGCTCACCACCACGAGCGGTGGCGGCGGTGGTCGGTCCACTCCGGCAGGGCCGCGCGGGCACGCTCGGCGAGCGTCTCGCTCTCCGCCTCGGCGGTGCCGGCGAGCCAGCCGAGCCGCCGGTTCGCCGCGCCGGCGATGCCGCCGAGGGCCGCCTTGGCGCCGCCCGCGAGCGCGCCGAGGCCGGTCTCGACCTGGCCGGCGAGCGAGCCGATCCGGTGACCCGCCTCCCCGGCCGCGGTGCCGAGCCGGTACTGGGCCTCGCCGGCCACGTCGCCGATGCGGTGGCGGGCGTGGTCGGTCCAGTCGGCGATCGGGTGGCGACGGCGGTGGAGCCAGTCGGCGGCCACCAGGCGGCGCCAGCCGCGCGGCTCCTCTTCCCAGAACCAGCGGCCGGTGCTGACCCGGTTCGCCACCGCGAAGCCGATCGCGATCGCCGCCCCGGTGAGCACGATGGCGGCGCCCGGCCGCAGGCGCACCTCCGTGTAGAGCGACACCTCGCGGCCGCCGAGCCCGGACACGCCGCGCGAATCGCCGTCGCGGCGGGGCTGATAGAGATTGTCGCGGGTCGGCTGGTCGCCCTCGCCCACCGCCTCGTCGCGCTTCTGCAGCGCCTCGCCGCCGGACGACATGATCACGTCGAACAGCCACGGGAACGCCCGGTGCGTCAGCACCATGGCCTTGCCGCCGCCGCCGACCGTCATCTCCCGGCGCGGATGGATGGCGCAGGTGAGGATGGCGCGGGCGACCAGATTCGGCGAATAGCGCGGCGGCGGCGTCTTCGGCTGACTGCTAGAATAGGTGCGGGCGTGGTCCGGATAGGGCGTGTCGACGGCCGAGGGCTTGATCAGCGTCATGCTGATCGGCGCCCGCTCCATGTCGAGTTCCTGGCGGGTGACGTCGATGAAGCCCTTCACGGCGTGCTTGGCGGCCACGTACGGCCCCTGCAGCGGCACCGGGATCTCCGACAGGATGCTGCCGATGGTGATGATGGCGCCGCCCTTGTGGCGCAGGTGCTCGATGGCGTTGAGGGTGCCGTAGACGACGCCCCAGTAGTTCACCTCGAACAGGCGCCGATGGTCCTCGATGGAGACCTCCTCGACCGAGCCGAACAGCGCCACGGCGGCGTTGTTCACCCAGGTGTCAAAGCCGCCGAAGCGCTGGACGGTGGTGGACACCACCCGGCGGACGTCCTCCTCCTCGGAGACGTCGGCCACCACCGTGTCGACGACCCCGCCGTCGATGCGGATCTCCTCGGCGACGGCGGCGAGCGCCTCGGCGTTCCGCGCCACCATCATGACGCGGGCGCCGCCCTTGGCGGCGAGGCGGGCGGTCGCAAGGCCGATGCCGCTGGAGGCGCCGGTTATGACGATCACCTGGTCGGCGAGTGGCTTGAGGCGGGAGCGTCCGAGCATGGTGAGATCTCCGGATGGCGGCCGTCGTCGATCGGCCGCGAGGGGGAAGGCTAGCCGCCCGGAAGACGCACGCGCCGCCGCAATGGTTCCTTAGCGACGGCAACGGGCGACGGGCGCCGATGGAGGGTGGCGGCCCATTCCGGGCTTGCGGGCGCGCGCTCCTGTTGGCACGGTCCGCCTCCGTCTCCGCTTCGGAGTCGCCGTCCGAACGGCAGGGGCCGTCCATGTCCGGTTTTTCGACCCTCGACATCGTGGCCGTCGCGGTCTTCGCGCTCGCCTGGCTCCTCTACGGCTGGATCATCGAGAACAGCCGCTGGCGGACGCGGACGCTGACCCACGCCATGAACCAGCAGCGGCGCGCCTGGATCGACCAGCTGGCCGAGCGCGAACTGCGGATGATCGACACCGGCATCATGACCGGCCTCCAGAACGGCACGGCCTTCTTCGCCTCCACGAGCCTGCTCGCGGTCGGCGGCGCCTTCGCGGCGATCAACGCCAGCGACCGGGTGGTGGAGATCGCCCGGGACCTGCCGCTCGGCCTCTCGGTCAGCCGGGCCGCCTGGGAGACCAAGGCGGTGGGGCTGATCCTCATCTACGCCTACGCGTTCTTCAAGTTCGGCTGGTCCTACCGGCTGTTCAACTACGCCTCGATCCTGATCGGCGCGATCCCGAACCGGCAGCGGATGGGCACGCCCGAGATGGAGGCCGCCGTGAAGCGGACCGCCGCCATGGTGGTGATCGCCGGCAGCCAATTCAACCAGGGCCTCAGGGCCTTCTTCATGTCCGTCGGCTATCTGGGCTGGTTCGTGGGACCGGTTCCCTTCCTGATCAGTTCGGCGGTGGTGCTGACCGTCCTGGCGCGGCGCCAGTTCTTTTCCCCCTCGCGGGCCGCGGTCGCCGTGCCGAACCCGTGACCGAAGACCGAGACACGACCATGATCGACCCGCGCCGCATCAAGGCCGCCGCCATCCGCGAGCAGATCCTCGCCCTCGCCACGGACCGCCGGGCCTCCCGGCCGGTGGACCCGAGCGAGGTGGCCCGCGCCCTCGTGGGCACCAACGAGAAGCTCTGGCGCCAGCTCATGAAGCCGATCAAGGACGAGGTGATCCGCCTCGCCGAGGACGGCCGCATCGTGATCCTGCGCAAGAACCGGCCGGTGCCGCCGCGCGAGGTGCGCGGCCTCTACCGCTTCCGCCTCCTCGGCGAGGACGAGCCTGCGCCGACCTATCCGGTGTCGGACGACAAGGACCCGGACGACGACGAGTTCTGGCTGGACGAGGACGACGCGGACGAGGACTGAGCCCGATCCGGCCCCGGTCAGGGCGCCGGGAAGAGCGCGTCCGTGAAGCCGGCGAAGCGATAGGCCACGAGGCCGATGTATTCCTTCACGGCGATATCGGTGAGGAAGAGGCCTTCGCTGGCGAAGTTGCGCCCGAACCAGGGCGGATCCAGCACGGAGCGGTAGTCCACCGGATAGGGGATCAGACCCGTCCAGCCGGCCGCCCGGAACACGCCCACGGACCGCGGCATGTGCCACGCCGAGGTGACCAGCAGCCAGCGGTCGCCCGGCTGGGGCTTCAGGATGTCGTAGGTGAAGACGGCGTTCTCGCGCGTGTTGCGGGACCGGGTCTCCAGCACGAGCCGCTCGCGCGGCACGCCGAGGCCGGTGAGCTGGGTCAGCGCCACGTCGGATTCCTGGCGCTCGGTGGAGATGATGTCGCCCGACCCGCCGGTGAACACGATCCTGGCGTTCGGATAGCGGCGCGCCATCTCGGCGCCCACGATCAGGCGCTCGGCGCCGTCGAGGAGCTGCGGGTAATCGCCCCGCTGCGCCGTCGCGATCGGGTCGATGGAGCCGCCGAGGATGATGACGCCGGTCGGCTCGTCGGCGGGGGGCGCGATCTGCGGGAAGCGCTGCTCCAGCGGCAGGATCAGGGCGTTGCCGAGAGGCGTCCAGGCCGCCACGACCGCGGCGCCGAGGCCGAGCGAGAAGACGATCGCCCCCGTCCGCCGCCGGCCGAGCCGGCGCAGCAAGAGGCCGACCAGCATCGCCAGGAGGACGGCGTTGGACGGGCGGAGGACCAGGAAGATCAGCTTGGATGCGATGAAGAACATGAAGGGCGCGTTCGGTTGGGGCGAATCGGCCGGGGCGGATGGTCCGCCCCGGTCACTCCGGCGCGAGAACGCTGCCCGGCACGTTGCCGACCTTGCCCTTGTGCGAGACCTCGCACCAGCGCTCGTCGAGGATCTTGAGCTTGTCGCGCTCCGACCCGAACTGCCAGTTGCCGAAGGAGAATTCCTTGCGGCACCAGCGCAGCACGATGCCGGTCGCGCCTTCGGGGAGTTCGCCCACCACCTTGGCGGTGGTGGCCATGTCGGCATAGAGGAGGGCGGCGCCCCCGGTCCGGAGCCTGAACGTGGTGTCGTAGGGCGACGCGGACTGGGCGAGCGCATCGCCCGACCCCGCCGCGACCGCAACCGCCAGCACCGCTCCGACGGCCGCCGCGATCGCGGCCGCCCGTACCGGCTTTCCTGTCATGGGCGCCCCCCTGCCCTGTCGATCAGCGGCCGATCTCGTCCGCCGAGTTGACGATCTTGCCGGCGAGGCCGTAGCCGATGGCCTCGTCCGCGCTCATCCAGTAGTCGCGGTCCGTGTCCTTCTCGATGCGCTCGATCGGCTGGCCGGTGGCGTTCGCGAAGATCTTGTTCAGGCGGTCGCGCATCTTGAGGATCTCGCGGGCCTGGATCTCGATGTCGGTGGCCATGCCGCCGGTGCCGCCGGACGGTTGATGGAGGAGGAAGCGGGTGTTCGGCGTGCAGAAGCGGCGCTCCTTGGGCACGGACACGTAGATGAGCGCGCCCGCGCTCGCCACCCAGCCGGTGCCGAGGATGTTCACCGGGGCCGGCACGAAGCGGATCATGTCGTGGATCATGTCGCCGCTCTCCACATGCCCGCCGGGCGAGGAGACGATGACGGTGATCGGGTCGGTGTGGCTGGCCTCGGCGAGGGCGAGCAGGCGCGCGGTGACGTCGCGCGCGAGGTCCTGGTTGATGCCGCCGGTGATGAGGACGGTCCGGGACTTGAAGAGATACTTGTCGACCTGCGGCGCCGGAGCGGCGTCCTTCTTCTCTTCCTTCTCGTCCTCGTCGTCGAGACGGGCGAGCCACTCGGTGGCGATGGCCTTGGTCATGGGTACCTTCTTCGACGGTATGGCCCGGAAAGCCGACTCCGGGACGTTTTCGTGATCGATCAGTTCGTAGCGCAGTTTTCGGCCCGGCGGCAACCCGCCCGGGCCGGCGGCCGCCGCTCCCTTCTATAGAGGTCTGGTGACCACCGCGTTCAAGGGCGTTCGGAAATCGAGCCGGCCGGCGATTGACCTTGACGACTCCTTGCCGCACCAATCCCGGCCAAAGAGGTGAGCCATGCAGACGGAAGAGATCTTCGCCGTGATCGAGGCGGTGCGCGACCGCGCGCCGCTCGTCCACAACATCACCAACTACGTGGTGATGAACAACACCGCCAACGGGCTTCTCGCCCTCGGGGCGTCGCCCGCCATGGTGCACGCCACCGACGAGGTGGAGGACTTCGCAGCCATCTCCGGCGCGATCGTCGTCAACATCGGCACCCTGTCGAGCGAATGGGCCGCCGCCATGCGGCTCGCGGCCCTGACGGCCGGGCGGCTCGGCAAGCCGTGGGTGCTCGACCCGGTGGGCGCGGGCGCGACGCCCTACCGGACGCGCACGGCGACGGGCCTCCTCGCCCTGAAGCCGACGGTGGTGCGCGGCAACGCCTCGGAGGTGCTGGCGATCGCCGGCTCGCTGTCGGGCGGGCCGAAGGGCGTGGACAGCGTCCACTCGTCCGAGGCCGCCGCCGAGACGGCCGTCGCCTTCGCGGCCCGGCACGGCACGGTGGCGGCGGTGACCGGCGCGGTGGACGTGGTGACGGACGGCCGCCGGACCGCCCTGATCGAGGGCGGGCACCCGCTGATGGCGCGCGTCACCGGCCTCGGCTGCACCGCGTCGGCGCTCGTCGGCGCGTGCCTCGCCGTGGAAGCCGATCCGTTCAGGGCCACGATCGCGGCGCTCGCCGCCCTGAAGGCGGCCGGCAAGGCGGCGGCGGAGGTGGCCGGCGGGCCGGGCAGCCTGCAGGTGGCGCTCCTCGACATGCTCCATGCGCTCGATCTCGAAGCGCTGGACAGCCATGCCGTCGTGACCGTGCGCTGAGCCGCCCGATGGACCGACCGCCGCGCCTGTGGTTCGACCTCGCCCTCTACGTCGTCACCGACCATCGCCTCCCGTTCGAGGCGCTGGTCGACACGACGCTCGCCGCGGTGGCGGGCGGCGTCACGCTGGTGCAGCTGCGCAACCCGGATCTCGGCGGGCGCGCGCTCCTCGACCAGGCGGTCGCGCTGATGGACCGGCTGACGCCGCTCGGGGTGCCGCTGGTGGTCAACGATCGGGTGGACGTGGCGGCCGCCGCAGGCGCGGCCGGCGTGCACGTGGGCCAGTCGGACCTCCCCGCCGAAGCCGCCCGCCGCATCCTCGGGCCGGACGCCATCGTGGGGCTTTCGATCACCGAGGCGGGCCAGCTCTCCGGTGTCGACGCCGCCGCGGTGGACTACCTCGGCGTCGGCCCGGTGTTCGCCACCGGCACGAAGCCGGACGCGGCGGCGGCGCTCGGGATCGACGGGCTGGCGGCGATCGTGCGGGCGAGCCCGCTCAGGACGGTGGCGATCGGCGGCATCGACGGGAGGAACGCCGAGGCGGTGGCGCGGACCGGGGTGGACGGGCTGTCGGTGGTGAGCGCGATCTCCGCAGCGCCGGATCCAGCGGCGGCCGCGCGGGCGCTGCGGGCGGCGTTGGAGCGGGCGCGGACGCGGGGCGCGTGACGGTCGCAGGTTCCGACACGGTCGTCCATGCGAACGCGAACACGACCCCGTCCGGCCCTTCGGGCCACCTTACCCCGATCGATCACGCCCTCGGGTCGTGGGCGCCCATCAGGAAGGTCTGCCACTGGCGAGGGGAGCCGAAGAAGACGTTGCGGTCCACGTTGCCGCGAATGCCCGGGATGCGGCCGGTGGCGGTGTGCTGCCAGAAGTGCCATTTGCGGTCGCCGTAGCGGACGGACGGGTGGCCGGCCACGCTGCGCAGCCAGATGTGATAGTCGCCGAACGCGCCGGCGAGGCGGTCGCGGTAGAAGTCCACGGTGGAGTAGATCACCGGGCGCTTGCCGTAGTGCGCCTCGATGGCGGTCAGCCACTTGCGCATGTTCGCGTGCACCTCCGCCCGGGGCGGGCGGTAGCGGCAGGTCTTGCTCTCGGAATTCCATTCCATGTCGAGCACGGGCGGCAGGGCCGTGGGATCGACGGGGACGTTCCGGATGAACCAGGCGATCTGGTCCTCCACCGGCCGGCAGAAATAATAGAAGTGGTAGGCGCCCCGGGCGAGCCCGGCTGCGCCGGCGGCCATGTAGTTCTGGGCGAACTTCGGGTCCAGCCAGTCGCCGCCTTCGGTGGCCTTGATCCAGGCGAACGTGGTGCCGGCGTTGCGCACCGCCATCCAGTCGATCTCCTCCTGATAGTAGGAGACGTCGATGCCGTGGACGGGAAACTCCTCCGGCCCGGGCGGCTCGAAATCGAGGAGCGCGCAGGCCGACAGGGCGAGCCCCACCGCCGCCGAGAGCGCGACCCGGACCGCCCGCCGCAGCCGCGGCGCCGCCGACCGGCCGCCTTCCCCGCCCGCGACGGGGCGCCTCAAGGTCGGCTCCGCGGCGGGAGCCGGATGGCGGGTGGAATGTTCGGCGGCAACAGTCATGACGCGATCCAGAAGTCCCGAAGTCCCGCGGACATCCTCCTCGGGCCGCGTCGACGCGCGCCCTGGGCGATGGCCGCCGCCGGCGCGCGACCCGGGCCGGCACCGACCGGCGGACCCTGCCTCAACGGGGTGAACGACGCATTAAGACACTTGCAGCGGACAGACGAACGGCGAGGCCGGCCCCCGGGGGCCGGCCTCAGGCCAGGAGGATGATGGTGGCGAGGCCGAGAAAAGCGAAGAAGCCGACGATGTCCGTCACCATGGTGACGAAGACGCCGGACGCCACCGCCGGGTCCACGTCGAAGCGGTCGAGCGTGAGCGGGATCAGGATGCCGGCGAGCGCGGCGCAGACGAGGTTGATCACCATGGCGGCGCCGATCACGACGCCGAGCATGGGATCCTGGAACCAGAGCGCCGCCACCGCGCCGACCGCCAGCGCGAAGGCGCCGCCGTTGAGGAGGCCGACCATCACCTCGCGGCCGATGATCCGCCACGCGTTGTTGGCGTCGAGGTCGCGGGTGGCGAGCGCCCGGACCGCCACCGTCATGGTCTGGGTGCCGGCATTGCCGCCCATGGACGCCACGATGGGCATGAGCACGGCGAGCGCCACCATCTTCTCGATGGTGGCGTCGAAGAGGCCGATCACGGAGGAGGCCAGGAAGGCGGTCGCCAGATTGACGATCAGCCACACCGAGCGGGTGCGGACGGTGTAGAGGACGCTGTCGGAGATCTCCTCGTCGCCGACGCCCGCGAGGGCGCGGATGTCCTCCTCCGCCTCGGCCTGGATGACGTCCACGATGTCGTCGATGGTGATGACGCCGACGAGGCGCTCGCCCTCGTCCACCACGGCGGCGGCGATCAGGTTGTAGCGCTCGAACAGGCGCGCCACCTCCTCCTGGTCCTCGGTCGCCTGCACGAGGTGGCGGTTCTCGTGCATGATGTCGCCGATCTTCGTCGGGCGGCCCGCCCGGAGGATCTTGTTCAGCGACACCGACCCGAGCAGCCGGAAGCCGGGGTCGATCACGTAGATCTCGTAGAACTCCTCCGGCAGGTCCTCGCGCTCGCGCAGGTAGTCGATTGTCTGGCCGACGGTCCAGAAGGGCGGGACGGCGATGAAGTCCGTCTGCATCCGCCGGCCGGCCGTCTCCTCCGGATAGTCCAGGCTGCGCTGGAGCGCGAGCCGGTCCGGAAACGGCAGCTGGGCCAGGATCTCGGCCTTGTCCTCCTCGGCGAGGTCCTCCAGGAGGTAGACGGCGTCGTCGCTGTCCATCTCGCGGACGCCCTCGACGACCGTGGCCGTCGGCAGCTCCTCCAGGATCTGGACGCGAATCGCCTCGTCGACCTCGGTCAGCGCCGTGAAGTCGAACTCGTCGCCGAGCAGGCGCACGAAGGGAGCGCGGTCCTCCGGGTGCAGCGCCTCCAGGAGGTCGCCCACGTCGGCCTCGTGCAGGTCGCCGGCGAGCGCGCAGACCCGGTCCGAATCGGCCCGCTCGATCGCGTCGGTCACGGCCGCCACGAAGGCCGGGTTGAGGTCGCCCTCCTCGTCGCGCAGGGTCAGCGCGAGTTCGGGTTCCTCCGGCGCGATGGGGTCGGTGTCGACCATGGCGTCCCCCGGGGCATGAGCAGGATGTCAGAGGCGGATGAGGCGGGCGGCGCCCGTGCGGAACGGCCGGCGCCCAGACGCGGACATAGCCCGAGCAAGGCCCTCACTCAAAGGCAAAATTCCGCCTGACGCTCAGCCTCACGACCCTGTGTCCGGAAGGACGCGGCCGCGGCCCGCGCGCGGAGCCTGCCCCCGAAACGACGACGGCCGCCCCGAGGGGCGGCCGATCGCTTCGTCAAACACTGGTGCGGTCGAGAAGACTCGAACTTCCACGGGTTGCCCCACAGCGACCTCAACGCTGCGCGTCTACCAATTCCGCCACGACCGCTCTCGTGGACTGTGCCGCCGGGCGTCCCGTCGGCGCCGGCTTAGTAGCAAACCCCCGTGGGGGTGACAAGGGGTTTCGCATGGGTTTGTGGGGCGGCCGGCGCACCGCCGAACACGCCGCGGAAAACCGCGGTTCAGAGCTTCTTCACGGCCACCTGGGGCCGCACGTCCGGACGGCGCAGCAGGACTTCGGTGATCGAAATGCCGATGTGCTCGCCCTTCAGCACCACCTGCCCCCGGGCGACGGGCACGTCGTTGGCGAGAATCTGCACGTCGTCGTCCGCGTGGCTGTCGAGTTCGATGACGGCGCCGCGGCCCATGCGCAGCAGCTGGTGGATCGGCATGGTCTGGCCGCCGAGCACCACCGATATATCGACGAAGATCTTCTCGAAGGTCGACATGCGGACTATGGATCCTCAACACGGCCCCCGGCGTCGGTCGCCGGGCTTGAGGGCGAGTCGATCCTGCCGGAGCGGGCTTCGTCCCGATGTTTCGAGCCTCATGGTTACCGGATGGTTAACGAACGCGACGACCTCGACACCCGCTTCCCGGCCACCCCCGGTTCGCCGCCCGTGGAATGGGTGATCGCGGACGCGCCGGTGCCCTATCCGGAGGCCGTCGCCGAGATGGAGGCCCGCGCCGCCGCCATCGCGGACGGCCGGGCGCCCGAGCGGATCTGGCTCGTCGAGCACCCTCCCCTCTACACCGCCGGCACCAGCGCCGACGCGGCGGACCTGATCGAGCCCGACCGGTTTCCGGTCTACGCCACCGGCCGCGGCGGGCAGTACACCTACCACGGGCCGGGCCAGCGGGTGGCCTACGTAATGCTGGACCTGAAGCGCCGGCGGCAGGACGTGCGCGCCTTTGTGGCGGCGCTCGAGGCCTGGATCATTGGCACCCTCGACGCCTTCAACGTGCGCGGCGAGCGCCGGGAAGACCGCGTGGGCGTCTGGGTGCGCCGCCCGGACAAGGGCGCCGACGCGGAAGACAAGATCGCCGCCATCGGCATTCGCGTGCGCCGCTGGGTGACCTTTCACGGCATCAGCCTGAATGTGGAGCCGGATCTCACCCACTTCTCCGGCATCGTGCCCTGCGGGGTCACGCGGCACGGCGTGACCAGCCTCGTCGACCTCGGCCTGCCGGTGACCATGGACGACGCCGACGTGGCGCTCCGCGCGGCCTTCGAGCGGGTGTTCGGCACGACGGTGGCGGTGAGCGGCGACACCGTCGGGGCAGACTCACCGGGGGTGCTCAGCTGATTGCACCGTGATATGGAAGATCGGTCGAATTCTCACGATTTATGCAATTATTCGCAGTTGCGAACGCCGCATAATGCCGCTGGCGCTCGCGGGCACAGCGACAGCGCGGTCCCGACCGAAAAGCCGAGCCAAGGGCTGCGGCCCGGAGGTGTGCGTTGGAGTTCTTCCAGAACGAATGGGTGCTGGCCGGCACGCTGATCGCCATCATGGCCCTGACGGCGGCGATCCGAAAGGCCGGCGACGGCGTGCTCTGGTTCAACTGCGACAGCGACGGCGACGGCAATGGGGACGGCGACGGCGGCGGGGATGGCGGGGGCGACTGACAGGGGTGTGGATCTAGGGCGCGAACCGGTCATGGTTCGCGGGGGCCGATGATCCACGCATTCGCCCCGCCAGCCATCGACCACCCCGAAAGCGTGGGTGATCCGCCTGCACCGACCATGACGGTCGAGGCGGGGTGGGCACGGAGCGTCGGAGGCGGGGCGGATAGCCGTCATCCCGGCGCAAGCCGGGATCCAACTGTCGGGTCCGCAGCCGCGCCGGTCAGGTTGCCTGTCAGGTTGATGAAGACGTGGGCTGGATCCCGGCTTTCGCCGGGATGACGGGATCGGGGCATGGTAGGGGCGCGATATGCCACAACCTTACCCCACCCTCTTGGCTCACGCGAATTCCAGGATCACAGCGTCGACGGCGAGGCTGTCGCCGGGCTTGGCCTTGATGGCGGAAACGGTGCCGTCGCGCTCGGCGCGGAGCACGTTTTCCATCTTCATGGCTTCCACCACCGCCAGCGTCTCGCCGGCCTTGACCTCCTGGCCCTCGGCGACCGCGATGGAGACCACCAGGCCGGGCATGGGGCAGAGCAGGTACTTCGACATGTCCGGCGGCTGCTTCACCGGCATCAGGGCGTCGAGCGCCGCCACCTCGGGCGTCATCACCCGGGTGAAGACGGTGACGCCCCGCCAGGACAGGGTGGAGCCGCCGGGCGCGCTGCGCACCTGCACGGCGACGCTGGTGTCGCCGACGGTGCCGATCCAGACCGGGTCACCCGGCCGCCACTCCGACCGCACGGTGACCGCCTTGCCGTCGATGCGGACGTCGATCTCCAGCGGCACGGCCGCGTAGCCCTCCGGCACGGTGACCGGGATGTGCTCCCGGTCGAGCCGGACCACGTAGTCGGTGCGCCACTTGCCGGAGGCGGGGCGCAGGCGGCCGGAGTGGTGCTCCAGGCGCTCGCGGCGGATGAGGTCCATGCTGAGGGCCGCCACGGCGAGGACCGAGCGGGTGTCCGCGTCCACGGCGCGGCCCATGAAGCCGTCCGGATACTCCTCCTTGATGAAACCGGTGGAGAGGGTGCCGGAGCGCCAGCGCGGATGCTGCATGAGCGCGGTCAGGAAGGGGATGTTCGGCTGGATGCCGTCGATCACGAAGCTGTCGAGGGCCTCCGCCTGGGCGTCGATGGCGGCGAGGCGGGTCGGCCCGTGGGTGACCAGCTTGGCGATCATCGGGTCGTAGAACATGGAGATCTCGGAGCCCTCCACGACGCCCGTGTCGTTGCGCACCGTGATGCCGTCGGCGACGCCTTCCGCCGGCGGGCGGTACTTCACGAGGCGGCCCGTGGAGGGCAGGAAGTTGCGGTAGGGATCCTCCGCGTAGACGCGGCTCTCCACCGCCCAGCCGTCGATCTTCACGTCGGCCTGGGTGATCGACAGCTTCTCGCCGGCGGCGACGCGGATCATCTGCTCCACGAGGTCGATGCCGGTGATGAGCTCGGTGACCGGATGCTCCACCTGGAGACGGGTGTTCATCTCCAGGAAGAAGAAGGACTTGTCCTGTCCGGCGACGAACTCCACCGTGCCAGCGCTGTCGTAGCCGACCGCCTTGGCGAGCGCGACGGACTGCTCGCCCATGGCGCGGCGGGTGGCCTCGTCGAGGAGCGGCGACGGCGCCTCCTCGATGACCTTCTGGTTCCGGCGCTGGATCGAGCACTCGCGCTCGTTCAGGTAGATGACGTTGCCGTGCTTGTCGCCGAGAAGCTGGATCTCGATGTGGCGCGGGTTGACGATGAACTTCTCGATGAAGACGCGGTCGTCGCCGAAGGAGGACGCGGCCTCCGACTTGGCGCGGGCGAAGCCGTCGGCCACCTCGCTGGAGTCCCAGGCGATGCGCATGCCCTTGCCGCCGCCGCCGGCGGAGGCCTTGATCATCACCGGGTAGCCGATGTCGTTCGCCACCTGGACGGCGTCCTCCGGCGTCTCGATGACGCCGAGGTTGCCCGGCACGGTGGAGACGCCGGCCCGGTCGGCGAAGATCTTGGACTGGATCTTGTCGCCCATGGCGTCGATCGCGTCCGGGTTCGGACCGATGAACACGATGCCCTCGGCCGCCAGGGCGCGCGGGAAGGCGGCGCGCTCGCTGAGGAAGCCGTAGCCGGGGTGGACGGCCTCGGCGCCGGTCTGCTTGCAGGCGGCGAGGATCCTGTCGATGACCAGGTAGGACTGCGCCGCCTGGGGCGGGCCGATGTGCACGGCCTCGTCGGCCATGTCCACGTGCAGGGCGTCCCGATCGGCGTCGGAGAACACCGCGACCGTCTTGATGCCCATCTTGCGCGCGGTCTTGATGACTCGGCAGGCGATCTCACCACGGTTGGCGATCAGGATCTTGGAGAACATTCTCTTGGGCCGCCCCTGCACTGGTTTCGCGTGATTTGATCCGGACTTCTAAATGACTTCCGCACCGCCGAAAACTCAGCCGATGGGCTGATACGCAGGGTCGAGTGACGCACGGGGCAGTCGGTCGCAGGTCCGAGGCGCGGCGCGCGCGGGTTTCACGCCGGCGCGGACGTGCCATCATGGGCCCCATGACTCGCTTCCGCATCCCCCTCCCCGACCTGTTTCTCGCCCGCGTCGTCGCCGTCGCGATCGCCCTCTCGGCCGCGCCCGCGCCGGCCGCCGCCCAGTCGCGCGCGGCGACGGAGGCCGCCTTCCAGCGCTGGCTCGCCGACACCGTGACGCCCGCCGCCCGGCGCGCGGGCGTGTCGGACGCCACCATCGCGGAGGCGACGACGGGCCTTACGCCCGACTGGTCGCTGCCGGACCTCGCGCCGCCCGGCTCGCCGCCGCCGCGCGGGCCGTCCTACCAGGCGGAGTTCTCCTCGCCGGGGCGGTACCTGGACGCCAAGCGCCTCGCCGGGCTGACGAGCGCCGGGCGGGCGCGCCTGAAGACGCACCGCGCCGTGCTGGCGGCGGCGGAGAAGCGCTACGGCGTGCCGGCGGAGATCATCGTGGCGATCTGGGGCCGGGAGTCCGACTTCGGGCGGGTGCCGCTCAAGCATTCCGCGATCCGGGTGCTCGCCACCCAGGCCTTCATGGGCGCCCGCAAGGCCATGTTCCTGGAGGAACTGGTGGCGGCCCTGAAGGTGGTGGACGAGGACCACCTGCCGCTCGCCGACATCCGCAGCTCCTGGGCCGGCGCGCTCGGCCAGCCGCAGTTCATGCCGACCAAGATGCTGTCCCACGCGGTCGACTTCGACGGTGATGGCCGGCGCGACATCTGGACCTCGACCGCCGACACGCTCGGGTCGATCGGCCACTATCTGCAGGACTTCGGCTGGCTGCCGGGGGTGCGCTGGGGCGTGGAGGTGACGCTGCCCGAGACGGTGCCGTGCACGCTGGAAGGCCCCGACAAGGGCCGTCCGCTGGCGGATTTCGCCGGCGCGGGCGTCACCCTCGCCGACGGCCGCCCGCTTTCCGCCGACGCGCTCGGACGCGGAAATCCGGATGCCCACCTCCTGATGCCCGCCGGGCGGAAGGGGCCGGCCTTCCTGGTGTCGAAGAACTTCTATGTTCTGAAGCGCTACAACGAGAGCGATCTCTACGCCATCTTCATCGGCCACCTGGGCGACCGGCTGCGCGCCGACACGGCCATCCGCGGCCGCTGGGCCGAGGTGTCCGGCTTCACGCGGGGCGACGTGCGCGACCTGCAGAAGCGCCTGATCGCGGCGGGCTACGACGTGGGCGGCGCCGACGGGCTGGTCGGCTGGCAGACCCGCACGGCGATCGGCGCCTTAGAGGCGGCCGAGGGCCGCGCGCCCACCTGCTATCCCCACAAGGCGCTGTTCGGCCGCTGAGCGCCCGATCGGTGGCGATCTACATACATTTATTGTTGCGCATCACCGAAACTAAGTACGAAGCCCGACTCCGCCGCTGCTAGCCTACCTCGGTCCAAGCGGAGGCCCTGTCTCGACCGGACGGGCCTCCCATGCGGTGGAGGGTCTCATGGCCGGATCGGTTCGGGACGCGTCGGCGCGAGCGCCGGCGGTATGGAGGCCGCTCGGGCGCGTCGCGGCCGTCGCCTTGCTGACGGTGGGTCTCGGCGGCGCCGTGCCGCCGCCCCACGAGGAGGCCGCGCCCGGCGTGGACGTGGCGATCGTGCTCGCCGCCGACGTCTCCAGCTCGGTCGACTACGAGGAGGCCAAGCTCCAGCGGGCGGGCTACGCGGACGCCCTCGTCTCCGACAAGGTCCAGGCGGCGATCCGGTCCGGCGCGCGGGGCCGGATCGCGGTGGCGTACATGGAATGGTCCACCGCCGGCCGAAAGCGCCTGGTGCTCGACTGGACCATCATCGACGGCCCGGAGAGCGCCAGGCGCGCGGCGGCCGAGCTGCGCGGCCCGATGGTGCGCAGCGGCCGGAACTCCTACGGGCGCACGTCCATCTCCTATGCCCTGGAGACGGCCGCCCTCCTGATCACGAAGCTGCCCTGGTCGGCGGACCGCCACGTGGTGGACGTCTCCGGCGACGGGACCAACAACGACGGGCCGCCGCTGGCCCAGTCGCGCCAGAGGGTGCTGAGCCGGGGCATCGTCATCAACGGCCTGCCGATCGGCGCGGATCCGGCGGTCGCCGACTACTACCGCGCCGAGGTGATCGGCGGCCCCGGCGCCTTCATGGTGCCGGCCTCGTCCTACGCGGCCTTCGCCGAGGCGGTGCGCGAGAAGATCGCGCTCGAAGTCGCCGGCGTCACGGGCGAGGCCACGGTTGCGGCGGCGCGGTAGCGGACCGGAGAGCTCCTCATCGGCAACAAACACCGCCCGCCGGCCGTTTGGTCCCCGAGCGTCGCCGTCCGGCCGCCCATGTCGGGCGGCGGAGAGGCCGCCCGGGGGTTCACGGCATGTCGCGCCGCACCATCAGTCTCGTCGTTCTCGCCGCGGTGTTCGTCGCGATCCTCTGGTTCGCCCCGACGGTACTGCTGCTGCTCTTCGCCGGCATCCTGGTGGCGGTCTTCCTCACCGGCGGGGGGGACAAACTGGCGGAGTGGCTGGGCCTTTCCCGGGTGGGCGGCCTGGCGCTGTTCGCCCTTCTGCTCCTGGCGGCGTTCGGGGCCTTCATCGCCGGAGCGGCGCCCTTCCTCGCCGAACAGGTCGACCAGCTCTGGCGACAGGTGCCTGAAGCCATCGCGAGCCTGCGCGAGCGGCTGCAGAGCTACAGCTGGAGCCGGGAGCTGATCCAGAACGTGGAGCCGAAGGAGGTGGCGTCGCAGGCCACGTCCAGCGGCATGTCGGCGGTTTCCATGGCGGCCGGCATGGTGGTGAGCCTCGGCAACGCGGTGATCGTGCTCTTCCTCGGCCTCTATCTCGCCATCAACCCGGACGCCTACGTGCGCGGCTTCGCGCTCTTGTTCGACCCGTCGCTGCGGCCGCGCGTGCGGATGATGCTCCGGGAGTCGGGTGTCGCCCTTCGCGGCTGGATCGGCGCGCAGCTGGTCTCCATGGCGGTGGTGGGCGTGCTCACTTGGCTCGGCCTCTGGTTCCTCGGCGTGCCGCTCGCGCCCGTGCTCGGGCTTCTGGCGGGGCTGCTGGCCTTCATCCCGAACCTCGGTCCCATCCTCGGCGCGGCGCCCGCCGTCCTCCTGGCGATGACGGAGGGTTGGTCGCTGGCCCTGCAGGTGATCGCGCTCACCCTCGCCGTTCAGACCGTGGAAAGCTATCTCGTCACGCCCACCCTGCAGAAGGAGAGCGTGGACCTGCCGCCCGCGCTGACCATCGCGGCGCAGCTCCTGTTCGGCGTCCTGTTCGGGACGCTCGGTCTCGCCCTCGCGACGCCGCTGGCGGCCGCCGTCCTCCGGGTCACGCGCATCTTCTACGTGAAGGGCTGGCTCGACGACCGGCGCGCGTCGGACCGGATGGACACCGATCCCGCCCGTCATCCGACCTGACGATCCCGTCTGGTCGGACGGCGTTCTAGGCGGCGGTGTCGAGGAGGGTGCGCAGCGACGGGTGGATGTCGGGGCTCTCCTCGCGCAGGAAGGTCAGAAGCGCCCGCTCGTTGGCGTGCAGCGGACCGTCCCGGCCGATGCGCTCGGCGAGCCATTTCACCTCGTCGGCGGTCAGCGGTTCGGCGTCGCGGATCTCCGCCTCGAAGGCCCGGGTCTGCTCCGCCTGGGGCGACGGCTCCGGCGCCCGGAAGGCGCTCCAGATGCCCTTGAGGCCATGGGTGAGAAGGCCCGACATGGCGTCGTCGAAGAGGCCGACGACCCCGCCGGACGGCGCGTCCAGCCATGCCTCGCGGCGCAGCACCTCCTCGCGAGGCGGCACCGTGTAGCCGCGCGCGGCCATGAGGAAGTTCGCGACCGCCTTGACGAAGAGATCCGACCAGGCCGGATCGCTCTCGCCCTCCAGGAGGCTGTCGTTGAGGTCGAACAGCACCTCCGCCTCGTCGCGGGTGATGCCGATCGACCCGCCGCCCCCGAAGGCGAAGAGGACGCGGCGGACGAGTTCCACCTCGTCGCGGGTGATCACGCAGGCGGCCCCCCGGTGTTCGGGCGCGAGCGGCCCCTCGCCCGCGAGCACGGCCGCCGCCACCTGTCGGAGCACGAAGGCGGAGAGTTCCGGCGGCGACGACTGGGCGGCCTCGAGCACGCGGATCAGCACCTCCAGCTCGGACCGGGTCTTGACCAGATTGCGGTCGCTGACGGCCCCCACGAGCCAGGCGGTGGCGGCCGGCGTCACGTAGCCGCGCGGCTGTTCCTGCCAGACGACGAAGTCGGTGACCATCTCGACGAAGAAGCCGGTCCACTCCGGGCAGGTCTCAGGCACGCGCTCGTCGAGCGCGAAGGCCCACTCGGCCTCCTCGCGCGTCACGATCACCTTGCCGTAGACCGTCGCCCGCAGCCGCTGGACGTCCTCCGGATCGATCCGGCCCTTGCGCACCAGCGACAACACGGCCGGAGGCCACGTCTTCTCAGCCATCGTCCAAACCCCTGCCCGGCGGGCCATTCACGGTTGGCCAGACGCTAGCGCAGAAGAATGGGCACGATCTTAAGCGGCAAGGTTAAGACTTCACCGCAACCGCTTCGCGCATCCCTTCACCGCCAGAGCGTGACCGCGCTGCCGTCCGCGAGGCGGCCCTCGTAGACGTTCCGGCCCGCGGGACGAAGCGCCACCACGGGCGCGCGGCTGAAGTCGAACATCACGAGGCCGTCGTCCACCGGCGTCCAGAGGGCCACGCGGGCGAGCGGCAGGGTTTCGCAGCCGCGGGTGCGGGCGGTGTAGTCGCCGACCGCGTTCTGCGAGCCGAGCGTCACGCTGCAGCCCCGGCTGCCCGAGCGGGCGAGCGTCCATGGGCCGAACAGCTCCGGCGGCGGCGACGCGGCTGCGGTGGGAGACACGGGCGCGGTGAAGGTCGCGGCCCCGACGCCGGCGCCGACGCCGCCCACCGGGGTGCCGAGCGAGGCGCCCGCGCCTTCGGCCCGGATCTCGGCGGCGTCCACCCGCGTGGTGCCGGAGAAGACCGAGGCGCGCGGGTCCAGGAGCCCGGACTCGCCGGTCATCTGGCAG
This sequence comes from Chthonobacter rhizosphaerae, assembly GCF_013839525.1. Lineage (GTDB taxonomy): Bacteria > Pseudomonadota > Alphaproteobacteria > Rhizobiales > Pleomorphomonadaceae > Chthonobacter > Chthonobacter rhizosphaerae. Next base: position 21,196 of record NZ_JACDIS010000002.1, on the reverse strand, counting down.
GCGGAGAGGCCGACGGCGATCGACACGAGGGCAAGCGTTCTGAGCGGTGCGATCATCACGGGAAGCGGCGTGGGAGGGGACGGCATGCGCGAATCCTTCCGTTGCCGGGCGGAACGCGAGCCGATGCTCGACCGTTCCGCCCGCCACCGCAAGAACAACGGATGTCGGGATCCCCAAAAATGGGGGTCGTGGCAGGAGGGGCACCACGACCCTCAGTCAGTCCCGGGAGCGGGAGCTGGCTGCCGGCCTGTCGGGTGAAGAGGTCGAGAGGGACGGTTGCTGTTCCCCGACAGGCGACCATCGGGAACAGCATACATCACGCACCGCCCCTGACCAGCGACGTTTTCCGGGCTGGGTGGTCCGGCCGGCCTCGTCACGGCGTGTTGATGGGGAGGTGAACCGGGTTCGCTTGCGCCGATGCCTCGCCGTTGCAACGTTTCCGCGGGCCGGTCGTGTCGCCCGGCGGACCAGAATCGGGTGGGAGTTTTCATGAAGAAGCGAGTTCTTGGACTTGTGGCGCTGTCGATGCTGGCCATGGCGGGCACGTCCACCGCACAGGACGATCCGATCAAGGCCCGCGAGACCCTGATGGAGCAGATCGGCGACGCCATGAAGGTGCTGGGCCCGACCGCCCAGGGCAAGATGGGCTACGACGCCGCCAAGGTGTCGGCCGCCCTCACGACGATCTCCACCAACGCCGCCGACTTCCCGAACCACTTCCCCGACGGCTCGATCGGCAACAGCGACGCGCTGCCGGCCATCTGGGAGAACAAGGCCGACTTCGAGACCCGGTCGAAGAAGCTGTCCGACGACGCCAAGGCGGCCATGGCGTCGGTGGACGGCGGGCTGGACACCTTCAAGCCCGCGTTCGGCGCGGTGGCCGCCAACTGCAAGAGCTGCCACGAGAAGTACCGCAAGCCGAGCTGACGCTCGCCAGCCTCTGGCCAGGACGCCGCCGCCGGCCGACGCCGGCGGCTTTTTCGTGCGCCGCGCCGGAACGCGGGACGGCGCCCGGGAAAGCGGATGCGGTCAGCCGCCCTGCGACTGGCGGTCCCGCCGGAGCCGCGCCCAATAGTCGAGACGCTTGCGCAGGTCCCGCTCGAATCCGCGTTCCACCGGCTCGTAGAAGACGGTCCGGCCCATCTTCTCGGGGAAATAGTCCTGGCCCGAGAAGGCGTCCGGCTCGTCGTGATCGTAGCGGTAGCCGGTGCCGTAGCCCTCGCCCTTCATCAGCTTGGTCGGGGCGTTGAGGATGTGCTTCGGCGGCAGCAGGGAGCCGTTTTCCTTGGCGGCGCGCAGGGCCGCCTTGTAGGCGTTGTAGACCGCGTTCGACTTCGGCGCGGTCGCCACGTAGACGACGGCCTGGGCGATGGCGAGCTCGCCTTCCGGGCTGCCGAGCATCTCGTAGGCGTCCTTCGCCGCCACGGTGACGGCGAGCGCCTGCGGATCGGCGAGCCCGATGTCCTCCACCGCCATGCGGATCAGGCGGCGGACGAGATAGAGCGGGTCCTCGCCGGCATCCACCATGCGGCAGAAATAGTAGAGCGCCGCGTCCGGGTCCGACCCGCGCACCGACTTGTGGAGCGCCGAGATCAGGTTGTAGTGGCCGTCCTGCGCCTTGTCGTAGACCGGCGCCCGGCGCTGGACGACCTCCTGGAGGGTCCTGGCGTCGAACACCTCCCCCTCCCCGGCCGCGCGCCAGACGTCCTCCGCGAGGGTCAGGGCCGATCGCCCGTCGCCGTCCGCCATGCGGACGAGCACGGCCCGGGCCTCCTCGTCGAGCGGCAGCGGCTTGCCCATCACCTCCTCCGCGCGGGCGAGCAGCGCCCCGATGGAGGCCTCGTCGTGGGCCTTGAACACCAGCACGTGGGCCCGCGACAGAAGCGCCGCGTTGAGCTCGAACGACGGGTTCTCCGTGGTGGCGCCGACGAGCGTGATGGTGCCGTCCTCCATCACGGGCAGGAAGCTGTCCTGCTGGGCGCGGTTGAACCGGTGGATCTCGTCGACGAAGAGAAGCGTGCCGCGACCGAGCTGCCGGCGCGCCCGCGCCGCCTCGAACATCTTCTTCAGGTCGGCCACGCCGGAGAAGATGGCCGAGATCTGCTCGAACGCGAGGTCGGTCTCGCGGGCGAGGAGGCGCGCGACGGTGGTCTTGCCCGTGCCGGGCGGGCCCCAGAGGACGAGCGAGCCCAGGCTGCCCGACTTCAGCATGCGCGTGATGGTGCCGTTCGGCCCGACCAGGTGATCCTGGCCGACCACGTCCGCGAGCCGTTCGGGCCGCAGCCGGTCGGCGAGCGGGCGAGGTCCCTGGCGGGCGGCGTCCGAGAAGAGGTCGGTCACGGCGAAGCCTGCTCTCAAGCTGTCCCGCCGGCATCTCGGCCGGCGGGCGATGCGGTGGGGATCAGCCAAGCACCGCCCGGCCGATCCGCGCAAGCGGTCCGTCTCAGCGGAAGGCGAGCCGGATGATGCGCCCGCCCCGGTCGAGCGTCAGTCGCCAGAGCAGCGGATTGTCGGAGGTGATGGCGGCCAGGTCCTCCGTGGAGGTGATCTCGGTGCCGTTCACCACGACGATGACGTCGCCGGGCGCGAGCCCGACGCGCGCGGCCGGCGAGCGGCGGGCGACCTTGGTGATCACCACGCCCGGCTGGCCCCGGTAGGGCATGTTCAGCTCGCGCGCGACCGCCGGCGACAGGTTGGCGACCGTGGCGCCCTGGAAGGGCGACGGCTCCGTGACGGTGATCTCCTCGCGCGGGGCGCTGGCCGGCGGCGGCTCCAGCGGCACCCGGATGGTCGTCTCGCGGCCGTCCCGGTTGACGCTGAGCTCGGCCTCGTTGCCGATGCCCTTGGTGGCGAGGCGATAGTTGAACACCCGGGGGTCGGACACCTCCGCGCCGTCCACCGCGGTGACGAGGTCGCCCACCTTCAGGCCCGCCTCTTCCGCCGGGCTGTCCTCGATCACCGAGGTGATCAGCACGCCGGACGGGCGTTCCAGGCCGAGCGTTTCGGCAATGTCGGCGGTGACCGGCTGCATCTCCGCGCCGATCCACGGCAGTTCCACCGTGGACCCGCCCTTGCGGGCCTGGTCGATCACCACCCGGACCATGTTGGACGGGATGGCGAAGCCGATGCCGTTGGACCCGCCGCCCCGGCTGAAGATGGCGGTGTTGATGCCGACGAGCGCGCCCTCGACGTCCACGAGCGCGCCGCCCGAGTTGCCGGGGTTGATGGCCGCGTCGGTCTGGATGAAGAACTGGTAGTCCGAGATGCCCACCTGGCTGCGGGCGAGCGCCGACACGATGCCCTGCGTGACGGTCTGGCCGACGCCGAACGGGTTGCCGATGGCCAGCACCAGGTCGCCCACCTGCAGCTTGTCGCTGTCGCCGATCGGCAGCGCCGGGAAGTCGCCCCGGCCGTCCCGGATCTTCAGGATGGCGATGTCGAGCTGCTCGTCCTTCAGCACCACGTCGCACTCGTATTCGCGCCGGTCGCTGAGGGCGACCTTCACGTCCGTGCCCTCGGCGATCACGTGGTTGTTGGTGACGATCAGGCCGCTCGGGTCCACGATCACGCCGGAGCCGAGGGAATTCTGCTGGCGCTCGCGCCGGGGCATGGGCAGGTCGCGCCCGAAGAACTGGCGGAAGAACGGGTCGTCCATCAGGGCGGACCGGTTGTCCGCGACGCGGCGGGACGCGTAGACGTTCACGACGGCCGGGCTCGCCTCCCGGGCGACGGGCGCGAAGGACAGCTTGATGTCGCCGTCGGTGAGCGGCACGGCCCGGTCCTGCGCGGCGGCGGGGCCGGCCAGGACGGCCGTCAGGATGAGGGCGGTGATGTGTCTCAACATGGATGATCCTCGTCGCGCGGGGCGCACGCCTGTCCTCTACTTGATCGCGGCCGATCCCGCTACGGGGCCGGACGGCGGCGCCGCGCCGCCGGGCTTGCGCGGGCCTTGCGCCCGGGCGAGCGCCCCCGCGCATTCGCCGTCGGGCGCGCTATGCTGGACCGACGGCGAATCGCCGCGCTGACACGAGACGCTCATGACACTCGCCGACCGCCCGGCCGACTCCTGGATCGAACAGACCCTCCAGCTCATCGGACAGGGCGCCCTCGGCGATGCCGGCAGCCTCGCCCTCTCCCGGCTCGCGCAGGCCCGGACCGCCGACGGCCTCCATGCCCTCGCCCTTGTGCGCCTGGAACAGGGCGACCCACGCGCGGCGCTGACGCTTCTGAGGACGGTGGAGCTCATCGCGCCGAGTCCGCGCCTCCACCACAACATGGCCATCGCCCTCGGGCGGCTCGGCCAGACCATGGACGCGATCACCCTGGAGCAGCGGGTGATCGAGGCGGCGCCCGACTACGTGCCGTCCTACAAGGCGCTCGCGGGTCTCCTTCAGCGGGAGGGCGACCTCGCCGCGGCGGCGGACGTGATGGGCGTGCTCTGCGGCCGCGCCGTGGAGGCGCACGCGCCGGCGGTGCTCCGCGACGCGGTCGCGACCTTGCGCGAGATCGGCCACCCGCCGCGGACCTGGTCCCGCCTCGCCAACATGTTGCGGATCGGCGGCCACGAGGACGAGGCGAACGTCCTCCTCGACCTGCGGCTCGCCCAGCACCCACGCGACCTCGGCGCGCTCCTGATCCGCGCCATGGCGACGCTGCGGGTGGTGCACATGTCCGAGGCGGAGGTGCGCGACCGCCGCGCCCGCTACGCCGACGCGCTGTCGACCCTCGAAGCCGCCGTCGCCGAGGCGAGCGCGGAGGAGCTTGCGTCGGCCGCCGGCGAGGTGGGCATGGCCAAGCCCTTCTTCCTCTCCTACCAGGGCGAGGACGACACCGACCTGCAGCGCCGCTACGGACGCGTGGTGTCGGCCATGATGGCGGCCCGCTTCCCGGACCCGCTGCCGCCGCCGCCGACGGATCGGCCGCGGATCCGCGTCGGCTTCGTCACCGCCTACATGACGCTCCACTCCGTCTCCAAGCTCTTCCGCGGTTGGATCCGGGACCTGGACCGGTCGAAGTTCGAGGTGTTCGGCTACCAGCTCTCGCCCGACGCGGACCCCACCCGCGACGAGATCGCCGGCTGGTGCGAGCGGTTCGTCTCCGGCGACCACGACGGCGAGACCTGGCGGCGGATCCTCGCCGAGGACGCCCCGGACGTGCTGATCTATCCGGAGATCGGCATGCACCCCTTGGCGGTCCAGCTCGCCGCCCAGCGGCTCGCGCCCGTCCAGGCCATGGCCTGGGGCCACCCGGTGACCTCCGGCCTCGAGACGGTAGACTATTTTCTCTCCAGCGCGCTCATGGAGCCGGAGACCGGCGACCAGCACTATGTGGAGCGCCTGGTGCGCCTGCCCGGCCTGTCCATCGCCTACGCGCCCCTGCCCGTGGGGGACGCCACGATGGCCCGCGACCGCCTGGGCCTGCGGGAGGACGCGGTCGTCTACGTGTGCTGCCAGTCGCTGTTCAAATACCTGCCGCGCCACGACGAGGTGTTCCTGGCCATCGCGGTCGCCCGGCCGGATGCGCAGTTCCTGTTCATCGGCGACGGCGGCCACCCGGCCACGGCGGTGTTCCGCACCCGGCTGGAGCGGGCCTTCGGCAAGGCGGGGCTGGACTTCGCCCGACACGTGGCGATCACGCCGCCGGTCGCGCCGGACGCCTTCCCGGCGCTCCTGAAGGCCGGCGACATCTATCTCGACAGCATCGGCTGGTCCGGCGGCAACACGACCCTGGAGGCGGTGGCCTGCGACCTTCCGGTCGTGACCCTGCCGACCGTCCTGATGCGCGGCCGCCACTCGGCCGCCATCCTGACCCAGATGGGTCTCGGCGACACCATCGCGACCGGCATCGTGGACTACATCACCCGCGCCGTCCGTCTCGCCGATCCGGAGCGCCGCGCCGCCCTGGTGGAGCGCCAGCGCGCCGGCCGGCCGAAGCTCTACGGCGACATGCGCCCGGTCCAGGCCCTGGAGCGCCTCCTCGTCCGCGCCGTCGCGGAACGCCGGCCGCCTCCCCCCGTCGCCGACGCGGACGAGGAGCTCTGGGCGACCGGCTGACGCCCCTCCGCCGAAACGAAAAAGGGCGGCCGAAGCCGCCCTGATCCTTCACCGCGATCCGATGGACCCGATGACGGCGATCACGCCGCCTCGGCTTCCTCGGCCTCGGCGCGGGCCTTGTCGGCGGCGCCCTTGGCGTTCACGTCGCGGTCGACGAACTCGATCACCGCCACCGGGGCCGAGTCGCCGTAGCGGAAACCGGCCTTCAGGATGCGGGTGTAGCCGCCGGAGCGCGCCTTGTAGCGCGGGCCGAGAACCTCGAAGAGCTTCTTGGCGGCCACTTCGTTGTTCTGCAGCTCGGCGATGAGCTGGCGACGGGCGGCGAGGTCGCCCTTCTTGGCGAGGGTCACCAGCTTCTCGATGATCGGACGCAGGTCCTTCGCCTTCGGAAGCGTGGTGACGATCTGCTCGTGCTCGACGAGTGAAGCCACCATGTTGGCGAACATCGCCTTGCGGTGGCTCTGGGTCCGGCTGAACCGGCGGCCAGCAAAACCGTGACGCATGGCCTTCTCCTTCGTGTCTTCTCTATGCGCGGCATCACGCCGGGCGGGTGTTTTCAAAAGGAGCCGGCAGACCGGAACGGCCCGCCGGCGGCTCTCGTCAGTAGTTGTGGTCTTCGTAGCGCTTGGCGAGATCCTCGATGTTCTCGGGCGGCCAGTTCGGCACTTCCATGCCGAGGTGCAGGCCCATCTGCGCGAGGACTTCCTTGATCTCGTTGAGCGACTTGCGGCCGAAGTTCGGCGTGCGGAGCATTTCCGCCTCGGACTTCTGGATCAGGTCGCCGATGTAGACGATGTTGTCGTTCTTCAGGCAGTTCGCCGAACGGACCGACAGCTCCAGCTCGTCCACCTTCTTCAGGAGCGCCGGGTTGAAGGCGAGCTCCGGAACGGACTCCACCTTCGTGTCCTTCTGCGGCTCCTCGAAGTTGACGAAGATCGACAGCTGGTCCTGCAGGATGCGGGCAGCAAAGGCGACCGCGTCGTCCGGCTTGACCGCGCCGTTCGTCTCCACCGTCAGGGTCAGCTTGTCGTAGTCGAGAACCTGGCCCTCGCGGGTGTTCTCCACCTTGTAGCTGACCTTGCGGACCGGCGAATACAGGCTGTCCACCGGGATGAGGCCGATGGGGGCGTCTTCCGGACGGTTCCGGTCGGCGGCCACGTAGCCCTTGCCGGTGTCGACCGTGAACTCCATGCGGATCTCGGCGCCCTCGTCGAGGGTGCAGAGAACGAGCTCGGGGTTCAGGATCTCGATGTCGCCGACGGTCTGGATGTCACCGGCCGTCACCACGCCCGGGCCCGACTTGCGCACGACCATGCGCTTCGGACCCTGGCCCAGCATGCGGACCGCGATCTCCTTGATGTTGAGGACGATGTCGGTCACGTCCTCGCGCACGCCGGCGATCGAGGAGAACTCGTGCAGCACGCCGTCGATCTGCACCGCCGTCACCGCCGCACCCTGCAGCGAGGACAGCAGCACGCGACGCAGCGCGTTGCCGAGCGTGAGGCCGAACCCGCGCTCAAGCGGCTCGGCGACCACGGTCGCGACCCGCTTCGGGTCGCGGCTCTGGGCGACCTCGAGCTTGTTCGGCTTGATGAGCTCTTGCCAGTTCTTCTGGATGCTCACGATGGGGACCCTTTCCTTGAGAGCGGACCCGCCTCGCCCCATTCAATCGGACGAGTACGGCGCTCGAAACGGCAGGACCGGCGCCGCGGAACGGCGCCGGGGAGTGCGACCCGGATCGTCAGACGCGACGACGCTTGCGCGGGCGGCAGCCGTTGTGCGGGATCGGGGTGACGTCGCGGATGGACGTGACCAGGAAGCCGGCCGCCTGGAGCGCGCGCAGCGCGGACTCGCGGCCCGAACCCGGACCGCGGACCTCGACCTCGAGGGTCTTCACGCCGTGCTCGGTCGCCTTGCGGGCGGCGTCCTCGGCGGCCATCTGGGCGGCGTAGGGGGTCGACTTGCGCGAACCCTTGAAGCCCATGGTGCCGGAGGACGACCACGAGATCGTGTTGCCCTGCGCGTCCGTGATGGTGATCATGGTGTTGTTGAAGGTCGAATTCACGTGGGCGATGCCCGACGTGATGTTCTTGCGCTCGCGGCGACGAACGCGTGCAGCTTCCTTGGCCATTTTGGTCTTGCCTTTTGTTCTACAAGGACGATCTCGACACCGCCGTAATGCCAGCGGCTCCACCGGAGCGCACGCCAATCAGTCTCGAACCCGCGCGCCGGACATGTGATCCCGGTCGAACCGCCCGAAGCGGCCACCGGACGACGGGATGCCCCGCCGTAACGCGAACAAGGCGCCGGCCGCGACGGATCGCGGGGCGCCGTGACGCGCACGCACGACGACGCGGCGGCGCGAGGCATGCCCCGCGCGGCCGCACCGCCGTCCGAATTACTTCTTCTTGCCCGCGATGGCCTTCGCCGGGCCCTTGCGGGTCCGCGCGTTGGTGTGGGTGCGCTGGCCGCGCACCGGCAGGCCGCGACGATGACGCAGGCCGCGGTAGCTGCCGAGGTCCATCAGACGCTTGATGTTCATCGCGGTCTCGCGACGCAGATCGCCTTCCACGACGTAGTCGCGGTCGATCACTTCGCGGATCTGGAGCACTTCGGCGTCGCTGAGTTCATTGACGCGACGCTCCACCGGCACGCCCACCTTCTCCAGGATCTCGGACGCGAACTTCGGGCCGATGCCGTGGATGTACTGGAGCGCGATCAGAACGCGCTTGCCGGTGGGAATGTTGACGCCTGCAATACGGGCCACTGTGTTCTTCTCCTGTCGCCGCGGGAGGTGCCCTCGCCGCTCCCTCCATCGGATCGGACGATTGCGTCCATCAGCGGAGGTGTGTGTCTTGGCACCGACCGGGGCCCGAACCGCGGCGTTCCCGTGAGAACGCGCGACATCGCCCCGACCGTGCGCAGATCGTGGATAGGTGCGGGTAGATAAACGACCCGCCCTCACCCGTCAACCGATTCCGAACGAATGGCCCGGCGGCCAAGCGTTCCCGCTCAGGCGGAGACCGCCTCCGCGAGGATCTGGTTGATCTCCTCCGAGACCTCGTCGATCGGCGCCATGCCGTCGACAGTCCGCAGGAGACCGGACTTCAGATAGTAGGGCGACAGCGCCGCCGTGAGGCTGGCGAACTCCTGGAGGCGCTTGGCGAAGACCTCCGGGTTGTCGTCCTTGCGCACCGGTTGCCCGGCCGCCTCGGCATCCTTGGCGCGCTTGACGATCCGGTCGACGAGCTTCTCGTTGTCGACCTTGAACTCGATCACCGCGTCCAGCTTCAGGCCCTTCTCCGACAGCATCGCGTCCAGCGCCTCGGCCTGCGCGATCGTCCGGGGAAAGCCGTCGAGCACGAAGCCCTTGCGGGCGTCCGGCTCGTCGATCCGGTCGGCCACGATGCCGATCACGATCTCGTCCGAGACCAGTTGGCCGGCGTCCATGACGGCCTTCGCCCGCTTGCCGATCTCGGTGCCCGCGGCCACCGCGGCCCGGAGCATGTCTCCGGTCGACAGCTGCACGATCCCGTGCCGTTCCACAAGCCGCTGAGCCTGCGTACCCTTCCCAGCGCCCGGTGGCCCGAGCAGAATCAGCCTCATCGACGCCTCCCCCGCAACTTCGACTTCTTGATCAGCCCCTCATACTGGTGCGCAAGCAGGTGCCCCTGGATCTGCGCGACAGTATCCATCGTGACGCTGACCACGATGAGGAGAGACGTTCCTCCGAAATAGAACGGAACGCCGGTCGACGATATGAGAAATTCGGGTAACAGACAGACGACCACCAGGTAGGCCGCGCCCAGCACCGTGATCCGCGTGAGCACGTAGTCGATGTGCTGCGCGGTGCGCTCGCCCGGCCGGATGCCCGGGATGAAGCCGCCGTGCTTCTTCAGGTTCTCGGCCGTCTCGGTCGGGTTGAACACGATGGCCGTGTAGAAGAAGGCGAAGAACACGATCATGGCCGCGTAGAGCGCCATGTAGAGCGGCTGCCCGTGGCCGAGCAGCGTTGTGGTGGTCTGCAGCCAGCCCGGCTCGCCGGCGCCCGCGAAGCCGGCGAGCGTGGCCGGCACGAGCAGCAGCGACGACGCGAAGATCGGCGGGATGACGCCCGAGGTGTTCAGCTTCAGCGGCAGGTGGCTCGAATCGCCCTGGAACATCCGGTTGCCGACCTGGCGCTTCGGATACTGGATGATCAGCCGGCGCTGGGCCCGCTCCACGAACACGATGGCGGCGATCACCGCCACGGCGAGGATGATGATGCCGAGGATGACCGGCGTCGCGAGCGCGCCCTGGCGGCCGAGCTCCAGCATGCCGGCGAGCGCCGTCGGCAGGTTCGCCACGATGCCGGCGAAGATGATCAGCGACGTGCCCTGACCGATGCCGCGCGACGTGATCTGCTCGCCGAGCCACATCAGGAACATGGTGCCGCCGAGGAGCGTGATCACCGTGGAGACGAGGAAGAACGGGCCCGGGTCGATGACGATGCCGCCGGAGTTCTGCAGGCCGACGGCGATGCCGTACGCCTGGAACGTGCCGAGGACCACGGTCAGGTAGCGGGTGTACTGGTTGATCTTCTTGCGGCCGGCCTCGCCCTCCTTCTTGAGGGCCTCCAGCGACGGCACCACGCTGGTCATCAGCTGCACGATGATCGACGCCGAGATGTAGGGCATGATGCCCAGGGCGAAGATCGCCATGCGCTCCACGGCGCCGCCGGCGAACATGTTGAACAGGCCGAGGATGCCCTGGCTCTGCTGCTGGAAGGCCTGGCGCAGCGCCTCCAGGTCGATGCCGGGAATCGGGATGTAGGTGCCGAGCCGGTAGATCACCAGCGCGCCGAGGGTGAACCAGATCCGCTTCTTGAGCTCCTCCGCCTTGGCGAAGGCTCCGAAATTCAGATTGGCTGCAAGCTGTTCTGCCGCAGAAGCCATGTGTCACTCCGTCCGCAGAGGACAAGTCGTCGAAAGACACGGGATCCGGCCAGCCGCCCGCCGTGCCATGAGACAGGCCCGGACGACACACTCGCCGCATCGATTGCGACGGATCCGACGCGGCCGGCCAGGTCTGGCCCGTCCGCGGGATGCCGGCCCCGCCTCCCCTCCCCGATCGGCGGGCGGGCGGCGGGGACTGACCGACCATATGGGGCGGCCGCCTGAACGGAATAAGCCCCCGGGCGCGTCGATGGCAAGGTCCGTGCGGGACGGACCGATCGACGCTCCCGAGGGCTCGAGCGGGATCAGGCCTCGGCGGGAGCCGGGGCAGCCTGAACGGTGATCGAACCGCCGGCCTTCTCGATGGCCGCGACGGCCGGAGCCGAGGCGCCGGCGACGTCGAAGGTCAGCGCGGCGGTGACGGTGCCGCCGAGGATCCGGACGCCGTCCTTGACGCGGCGGATCACGCCGGCGGCCTTCAGGGCCTCGGCGGTGATCGGGGCGCCCTTGTCGAGCACGCCGGCGTCCACGGCCTTCTGGATGCGATCCAGGCCGACCTCGTTGAAGTCGCGGGCGAAGATGTTGTTGAAGCCGCGCTTGGGAAGGCGACGATGCAGCGGCATCTGACCGCCTTCGAAGCCCTTGATCGAAACGCCCGACCGCGAGGTCTGGCCCTTCACGCCGCGTCCGCCGGTCTTGCCCTTGCCCGAGCCGATGCCGCGACCGACGCGCATGCGGTCCTTCGTGGCGCCCGGGTTGTCCTTGAGCTCATTGAGCTTCATGTCTCAGTCCTTCCGACCGGTGGTTTCTCAGGCTTCGTCCACGACCTGGACGAGGTGCCGGACCTTCGCGATCATGCCGCGCACCGCAGGGGTATCCTGCAGCACCGCGCGACGGTGGAGCTTGTTGAGGCCGAGGCCGATCAGCGTCGCGCGCTGCTCGGACGGCCGGCGGATGGGGCTGCCCGTCTGCACGACGGTGACGGTCTTGCCCGCGGTTTCAGTGGTCGACATCTGTCAGATCCTTGGCAGAGACGGCGGGCGCCAGGGCACCCGCCTCGTCCGTCGATCAGGCCTCGGCCGCCACGGCATCCGGATCCACGTCGCGACGACGGGCCTGGAGCGCGGAAACCTTGAGACCACGGCGAGCCGCGACCGAGCGCGGGCTGTCCTCACGGGCGAGCGCGTCGAAGGTCGCGCGCACCATGTTGTACGGGTTGGACGACCCGAGCGACTTGGTCACGATGTCCTGGATGCCTAGGGCCTCGAAGACCGCGCGCATCGGACCGCCGGCGATGATGCCCGTACCGGCCGGAGCCGCCCGGAGCACCACGCGGCCCGCGCCCCACCGACCGTTGGTGTCGTGGTGCAGGGTGCGGCCCTCGCGCAGCGGCACGCGGACGAGAGCGCGCTTGGCAGCTTCCGTCGCCTTGCGGATCGCTTCCGGCACTTCGCGCGCCTTGCCGTGGCCGTAGCCCACGCGGCCCTTCTGGTCGCCCACGACGACGAGGGCGGCGAAACCGAAGCGCCGGCCGCCCTTCACCACCTTGGCGACGCGGTTGATGTGGACCAGGCGATCGACGAATTCGCTGTCGCGCTCTTCCCGATCCCGGTCCCGATTGTTACGTTCACGTTCAGCCATTTTTCTCTCTCTCGGGTCCGGGACCGTCAGAAGTCCAGGCCGCCCTCGCGGGCGGCGTCGGCCAGCGCCTTGACGCGGCCGTGGTACAGGAACTGGCCGCGGTCGAAGACGACCTTCGTCACGCCAGCGGCGAGAGCGCGCTCCGCGATGAGCTTGCCGATCGCGGCGGCGGCATCCTTGTCCGCACCGCTCTTCAGCTGCTCGCGCAGCGTCTTGTCCAGGCTGGACGCCGCGGCGAGCGTGGCGCCCGCCGTGTCGTCGATCACCTGGGCGTAGATGTGGCGTCCCGTGCGATGCACGCTGAGGCGGGGGCGACCGTAAGCCACCGCCTTGATCGACCGACGCACGCGAGCGCGGCGACGATCGTTACCAATGAGCTTAGCCATGGCCGACCCTTACTTCTTCTTGCCTTCCTTGCGGACGATCACCTCGTCCGAGTACCGCACGCCCTTGCCCTTGTAGGGCTCCGGCGGACGGAACTTGCGGATTTCGGCGGCCACCTGACCCACGCGCTGGGCGTCGATGCCGGAGATGTTGATCTCGGTCGGCTTCGGGGTGGTGATGGTGATCCCCTCGGGAATGGGATAGGTGACGTCGTGGCTGTAGCCGAGCGACAGGTTCAGGTTCTTGCCCTGAACCGCCGCCTTGTAGCCGACGCCCGTGATCTCGAGCTTGCGGTCGAAGCCGGTCGTCACCCCCTTGAAGAGGTTGGCGATCTGCGTCCGCGACATGCCCCAGCTGGCGCGAGCCGGCTTGGAGTCGTCCCTCGGATCGACCTTGATCGAGCCGTCCTCGGCCTTGGAGACCAGGACGAGATCGTTGACTGCGAACTGCAGCTGACCCTTCGGTCCCTTGACCGAGACGGTCTGCCCGTTGATGTCGGCCGTGACCCCCTTGGGGACCGGGACGGCCTTCTTTCCAATGCGAGACATTGTGAAATTCCGTTGCCAGTCTGGAGTGGTCAGAACACGCGCAGGAGAATCTCGCCGCCGACGTTCTTCTCGCGGGCCTCGTGGTCGGCCATCACACCCTGCGGGGTGGAGAGGATCGACACGCCGAGGCCGTTGGCCACGCGGGGGAGGTTCTTCACGGACGCGTAGACGCGGCGACCGGGCTTGGAGACGCGCTCCAGGGTCCGGATCACGGGCTCGCCGTCGAAGTACTTGAGTTCGATCTCGTACTCGGCGCGGCCCGCCTGCTCGACGGCGGAGTAGCCACGGATGTAGCCCTCGGCGGTCAGGACGTCGAGGACGTTGGCGCGCAGCTTGGAAGCCGGCGTCACGACCTTGGACATCTTGCGCATCTGGGCGTTGCGAATACGGGTAAGCATATCACCCAAAGGATCGGTCATGGACATGGGACCGTTCTCCTTACCAGCTCGACTTCACGAGGCCCGGGATGAGGCCCTGCGAACCCAGCTCGCGCAGGGCAATGCGGCTCATCTTGAGCTTGCGGTAGTAGGCCCGCGGACGGCCCGTGATCTCGCAGCGATTGCGGATGCGGACGGCGGCGGAGTTGCGCGGCAGTTCAGCCAGCTTGAGGGTGGCGGCGAACCGCTCCTCGATCGGCAGCTCCTGGTTGGAGACGATCTCCTTGAGGGCCTGCCGCTTGGCGGCGTACTGCTTCGTCAGCTTCTCGCGACGCTTGTTCTTCTCGATGGCGCTCTTCTTAGCCATGATGTCTGAACCCTCTCGTCACTGCCGGAACGGGAAATTGAAGGCCTTGAGAAGCGCGCGCGCCTCGTCGTCGGACTTCGCCGTCGTGCAGACGATGATATCCATGCCCCAGATCTGATCGACCTTGTCGTAGACGATCTCCGGGAAGATGATGTGCTCCTTCACGCCCATGGCGAAGTTGCCACGGCCGTCGAAGGACTTCGGGTTCAGACCACGGAAGTCACGCACGCGGGGAAGCGCGATGGTGACCAGGCGGTCGAGGAACTCGTACATGCGGGTCTTGCGCAAGGTGACCTTGGCGCCGACGTTCATGCCCTCGCGGAGCTTGAAGGTGGCGATCGAGGTCCGGGCCTTGGTGATGACCGGCTTCTGGCCGGCGATCAGGGTCAGGTCGTTGACGGCCGAATTGATCTTCTTGCTGTCCGCGACCGTCTCGCCGACGCCCATGTTGATGACGACCTTGTCGATCACCGGGACTTCGAACGGGTTCTTGTAGCCGAACTGCTCGACGAGAGCCGGACGGATCGTCTCTTCGTAGGTGCGCTTGAGACGCGGGGTGTAGCTCGCCTCAGCCATCGATCGTTTCTCCAGAACGCTTGGCGACGCGGACCTTGCGGCCGTCGTCGAGAAGCTTGAATCCCACACGGGTCGCCTTGCCGTCCTTCGGATCGGCGAGCGCGATGTTCGACAGGTGGATCGCCGCCTCCTTGGCGATGATTCCCCCTTCCGACTGCGCGGTCTGGCGGGTGTGCCGGCGAACGATGTTGATGCCGCGAACCACGGCGCGTTCCTCGGTCGGACGGACTTCGACCACTTCGCCGGTCTTGCCCTTGTCCTTGCCGGTCAGAACGACGACCTTGTCGCCCTTCTTGATCTTGGCGGCCATTGTTACAGAACCTCCGGGGCCAGCGAGATGATCTTCATGTGGTTCTTCGCGCGCAGTTCGCGCGGAACCGGTCCGAAGATACGGGTCCCGATCGGCTCCTTCTGATTGTTAATCAAAACGGCGGCGTTCCGGTCGAACCGGATCACCGAGCCGTCCGGGCGACGGATGTCCTTGGCCGTGCGGACCACGACCGCCTTCATCACGTCACCCTTCTTCACGCGACCACGAGGGATGGCTTCCTTCACGGAGACGACGATCACGTCGCCCACGGAGGCATACTTCCGCTTCGAGCCGCCGAGCACCTTGATGCACATGACACGACGGGCGCCGGAGTTGTCCGCCACGTCGAGGTTTGTTTGCATCTGAATCATGACTTGGCCGCCTTATCTTCTTCTCGTCCCCCCTGCCGTATCCGCAGCAGGAGGGGAAACCAAACCAAACGCTAAGTTCCGTCCTCAGCCGGCCTGTTCGGCCCCGACGACGATCCAGCGCTTGGTCTTGGAAATCGGACGGCTCTCCTCGATGAAGACCACGTCCCCGACCTTGTGCTGGTTCGTCTCGTCGTGCGCCTGGTACTGCTTGGAGCGGCGCACGGTCTTCTTCAGCAGCGGATGGGTGAAGCGACGCTCCACCCGGACCACCACGGTCTTGTCGGTCTTGTCGCTGACGACGGTGCCCTGCAACACGCGCTTCGGCATCTTCGTCTCCTTCAAGCGTTCTCGGCCGTGCGCTTCTGGCGCAGGACCGTATGGATACGGGCGATGTCGCGACGAACGACCCGCACCCGCGAGGTGTTCTCGAGCTGGCCCGTTGCCTTCTGGAAGCGCAGGTTGAACTGCTCTTTCTTCAGCTTCACCAGCTCGTCCTCGAGCTGGTCGGGCGTCATCACCCGGACATCGTTCGCCTTCATCGTTGTGTCGTCCTCAAGTCGAGTCTGACGCGACAGTTCGCCGGTTCAGTGAACCCGGCGCTCATATGCCGTGCCGTCGTCAATACTGCAAGCGTGATTTACCGGCGGAACGACAATCGTCCCGCCGGCGAGTCCTGTCCGCCCTGAATGGCCCTGTCGCCAGGGTTACTCGGCGATGCGCTGAACGAAGCGCGTCTTGATCGGCAGCTTGGCGGCGCCGAGACGGAGAGCCTCGCGGGCCACCTCCTCCGGAACGCCGTCGAGCTCGAACATGATGCGGCCCGGCTTGACGCGAGCCGCCCAGTATTCGGGCGAACCCTTGCCCTTACCCATGCGGACTTCGGTCGGCTTGGCCGAGACCGGCACGTCCGGGAACACGCGGATCCACACGCGGCCCTGACGCTTCATCTGACGGGTGATCGCGCGGCGGGCCGCCTCGATCTGGCGCGCGGTGACCCGCTCCGGTTCCAGAGCCTTGAGGCCGAAGGCCCCGAAGTTCAGGTCCGTGCCGCCCTTGGCGACGCCGTGAATGCGGCCCTTGAAGGCCTTGCGGAATTTGGTGCGCTTCGGCTGAAGCATGACGCCTCTCCCAAGTCCTTATCTGTTTCAGCCGGCGTCGCGATCGCGGTCGCGATCCCGACGGCCACGGCCGCCCTCGCGGTCACGATCACGCTCGCGCCGACGCTCGCCGCTCGGACGATCGCCATCGCCGCCGCCTTCCATGGCGCGGCGCTCGGAGGCCATCGGGTCGTGCTCCAGGATCTCGCCCTTGAACACCCAGACCTTGATGCCGTTGGTGCCGTAGGCGGTGTGCGCCGTGGCGGTGCCGTAGTCGATGTCCGCGCGGAGCGTGTGCAGGGGCACGCGGCCCTCGCGGTACCACTCCAGGCGGGCGATCTCAGCGCCGCCGAGACGGCCGCCCGCGTTGATGCGGATGCCCTCGGCGCCGAGGCGCATGGCCGACTGCACGGCGCGCTTCATGGCGCGACGGAAGGCCACGCGGCGCTCGAGCTGCTGGGCGATCGAGAGCGCGATCAGGTTCGCGTCCGTCTCCGGCTTGCGGACCTCGACGATGTTGAGGTGCACTTCGCTGTCGGTGAAGTCGCCGATGCGCTTGCGCAGCTTCTCGATGTCGGCGCCCTTCTTGCCGATCACCACGCCCGGACGGGCGGTGTGGATCGTCACGCGAGCCTTCTTGTGCGGACGCTCGATGACGACCTTGGAGACAGCGGCCGCCTTCAGCTCTTCCATCAGCCACTCGCGGATCTTGATGTCCTCGTGCAGCAGCTTGCCGTATTCGCCCTTGTTGGCGAACCAGCGGGAGTCCCAGGTGCGGTTGACGCCGAGCCGGAGACCGATCGGATTGACTTTGTGACCCATCAGGCGGTCTCCTCGACTTCGCGAACCACGATGGTGAGGTTCGAGAACGGCTTCTGGATGGCGCCGACGCGACCGCGGGCCCGCGGCGAGAAGCGCTTCATGACGAGCGCCTTGCCCACGTAGGCCTCCTTGACGACGAGCGCGTCGACGTCGAGGTCGTGGTTGTTCTCGGCGTTCGCGATCGCGGACTCGAGCGTCTTCCGGACGTCGACGGCGATGCGCTTGCGCGAGAA
Organism: Chthonobacter rhizosphaerae; assembly: GCF_013839525.1. Lineage (GTDB taxonomy): Bacteria > Pseudomonadota > Alphaproteobacteria > Rhizobiales > Pleomorphomonadaceae > Chthonobacter > Chthonobacter rhizosphaerae. The sequence continues at coordinate 3,483 of NZ_JACDIS010000002.1, read as the reverse complement.
GGTGAGGTCGGCGAGCGCCGTGGAAACCTTCTTGCCGCGGATCAGGGCCGCGACCAGGTTGAGCTTCTGCGGGCTGATCCGGATGTTCCGGGTCACCGCCCTCGCCTCGTTGTCGGCGAGCGAGCGTTCGCGCTTCGGCTTGCCCATGTTACTTCCTCTTCGCCTTCTTGTCGGCGCCGTGACCGTAGTAGGTCCGGGTCGGCGCGAACTCGCCGAACTTGTGACCCACCATGTCCTCGTTGACCGAGACCGGAATGTGCTTCTGCCCGTTGTAGACGCCGAACGTGAGGCCGACGAACTGGGGCAGGATCGTGGAGCGCCGGCTCCAGATCTTGATGACTTCGTTGCGCCCGCCGCCGCGAACGGTCTCCGCCTTCTTGAGGAGGTAGCCGTCGACGAACGGACCTTTCCAAACAGAACGAGCCACGGTCGTTCCCCCTTAGCTGGTCTTCTTGCGCGCGTGACGGCTGCGCACGATGAACTTGTCGGTCGACTTGTTCGACCGGGTCTTCTTGCCCTTGGTCGGCTTGCCCCACGGCGTGACCGGATGACGGCCGCCGGAGGTCCGACCCTCGCCACCGCCGTGCGGATGGTCGATCGGGTTCATGGCGACGCCGCGGACGCTCGGACGGCGACCCAGCCAACGGCTGCGGCCGGCCTTGCCGATCGAGACGTTCGCATGATCCGGGTTCGATACCGCGCCGATGGAGGCGAAGCAGGTGCCGAGGATCTTGCGCTGCTCGCCCGAGTTCAGGCGAACGATCGCGTAGCCCTGGTCACGACCCACCAGCTGGGCGTAGGAGCCCGCCGAACGCGCGATCTGGCCGCCCTTGCCGGGCTTCAGCTCGACGTTGTGGATCAGCGTGCCGACCGGGATGGCCGACAGCGGCATGGCGTTGCCGGGCTTCACGTCGGCCGAGGCCGAGGCGATCACCTGGTCGCCCACCGCGAGGCGCTGCGGAGCCAGGATGTAGCTCAGCTCGTCGTCCGCGTACCGGACGAGCGCGATGAAGGCCGTGCGGTTCGGGTCGTACTCGAGCCGCTCGACGGTCGCCACCACGTCCAGCTTGCGCCGCTTGAAGTCCACCATGCGGTAGGACCGCTTGTGGCCGCCGCCGCGGTTGAAGGCGGTGACGCGGCCGGTGTTGTTGCGGCCGCCGCTCTTGTTCAGGCCTTCCGTCAGGGTCTTGACCGGACCGCCCTTGTAGAGCTCGCTGCGATCGACGAGGACCAGCTGGCGCTGGCCCGGGGTCGTCGGCTTGTAAGTCTTCAGTGCCATTGTCGTCCTGCCAAGTCGCTCAGAGGCCGGTCGTCACGTCGATCGAATGCCCGTCCTCGAGCGTGACGATCGCCTTCTTCACGTCCGACTGGGTGCCGAGAACGCCGCGGAAGCGCTTCACCTTGCCCTTGCGGATGAGCGTGTTCACGCTCTTGACCTTGACCGAGAACAGCTGCTCCACCGCAGCCTTGATCTCGGGCTTGGTCGCCGTCTTGGCAACGTTGAAGACCACCTTGTTGTTTTCCGCCTGGATGGTCGCCTTCTCGGTGATCACCGGGCTGCGGATGATGTCGTAGTGCTTCAGGGTGCTCATTTGAACCGCTCCTCCAGCGCCGACACCGCCGCCTTCGTCAGCACCAGCGTCTCGCGACGCAGGATGTCGTACACGTTGATGCCCTGGATCGGCAGGACGTCCACGTTCGGGATCGCGCGGGCCGCGAGGCGGAAGGCCTCCTGCGGCTCGGCGCCGTCGACGATCAGCGCGTTGGTGAGGCCGAGGCCGGCGAGCTTCTCCTTCAGCGCCTTCGTCTTGGCTTCGGCCGCCACCGCCTGGTCGAGGACCAGGATGTTGGCGCCCTTGGCCTTGGACGAGAGGGCCAGCTTCAGGCCGAGCGCGCGCACCTTCTTGGGAAGGTCGTGCTCGTGGCTGCGCACCACCGGGCCGAAGGCCTTGCCGCCGCCACGGAACTGGGGGGCCGCCTTGTTGCCGTGACGGGCGCCACCGGTGCCCTTCTGGCGGTACATCTTCTTGCCGGTCTTGTTGACCTCGGTGCGCGTCAGCGTCTTGTGGGTGCCGGCCTGGCGCTTGGCCAGCTGCCAGCGGACGACGCGCTGCAGGATGTCGGCGCGCGGCTCGAGACCGAAGATCTCGTCAGCGAGCGCGACCGTTCCGGCGGAGGCGCCGTCGAGGGTCTTGACTTCGAGTTCCATCACTCACCTGCCTCCGCGGCGGCCGCCGGCGCAGCGTCGCCCACCTTGCGGAACTTGCCCGGGGTCGGCACGCCGTCCGGAAGCTTCTTCTTGACAGCGTCGCGGACCAGGATCCAGCCGCCCTTGGCACCCGGAACCGCACCCTCGACCAGGATCAGGCCGCGCTCCACGTCGGTGCGCACGATCTTGAGGTTCTGGGTGGTCACCCGCTCGTCGCCCATGTGACCGGCCATCTTCTTGTTCTTGAAGACCTTGCCGGGATCCTGGCGCTGACCGGTCGAGCCGTGGACGCGGTGCGACAGCGAGTTGCCGTGCGTGGCGCGACCGCCGCCGAAGTTCCAGCGCTTCATGACGCCGGCGAACCCCTTGCCGATCGAGGTGCCGGTCACGTCCACGAACTGCCCCGGGACGAAGTGATCGGCGGTGATCTCAGCACCCACCTCGATCATGTTGTCCGGGGAGACGCGGAACTCGACCAGTTCCCGCTTCGGCTCGACGTTCGCCACGGCGAAATGACCGCGCATGGCCTTCGAGACGTTCTTGACCTTGACCGTACCGGCGCCAAGCTGGAGCGCGGTATAGCCGTTCTTTTCTTCCGTCCGATGGGCGACGACCTGGCAGTTCTCAAGCCTGAGAACCGTCACGGGGACGTGCTCGCCCGCGTCGTTGTAGACGCGGGTCATGCCCACCTTCTGTGCGATGACACCTGAGCGCATGGCGTTCTCTCTCAACCCGGCCCTTCGATCAGAGCTTGATCTCGACGTCCACGCCGGCCGCCAGATCGAGCTTCATCAGCGCGTCCACGGTCTGCGGGGTCGGATCGATGATGTCCAGGAGGCGCTTGTGGGTGCGCATCTCGAACTGCTCGCGGCTCTTCTTGTCGATGTGCGGCGAGCGGAGGACCGTGAACTTCTCGATCCGCGTCGGGAGCGGAACCGGTCCACGGACCTGAGCGCCGGTCCGCTTCGCCGTGTTGACGATCTCGCGGGTCGACGCATCGAGGATGCGATGGTCGAACGCCTTGAGCCGGATACGGATATTCTGGCCGTTCATTGTCTTGACTACCTTGTGAGACGAAGCACGGGCACGACCCGTGCCCCGTCCTGGCCTGACCTTACTCGATGATCGACGCGACGACGCCGGCGCCGACGGTGCGGCCGCCTTCACGGATGGCGAAGCGCAGCTTCTCTTCCATGGCGATCGGCACGATCAGCTTCACGGTCATGGCCACGTTGTCGCCCGGCATCACCATCTCGGTGCCTTCCGGCAGCGTC
>NZ_JACDIS010000001.1 GCF_013839525.1 Chthonobacter rhizosphaerae | reverse complement strand
ATGAAACAGCCCGTAGAACAAGACCGTCTTGTGTCCTCGCCCGGTCCGACGTAAGCCCTTGAATCAACAGAGCCGCACGTCAGACCACGGCATCGGAAATGGCGTCACACCCTGTCGGGTGCGTTTCCCCTTCTATAGTCAAGTGTCTGCAAACGCTCTGGAAATCGTCTTTCTGACGGTCGGGGCGTAGAACATGGCTGGGGCCGCCTACAGGGCGGCTCACGTAACATTCGTCATAGCTTCCATCCACTTACGTAGCACGGTCAGCGGATAGCCTTTGCCATACCCGTGACCGGCTCCTGCCGTGGTCCACCCACCGATCTGATCGACAATATCGGACGGGCACTCCACGGTCCGGAGACGGTCCCGCAAGGCATGCCGCATACCATGGATGGAGCATCCTTCCGGCACGAGAGGGATAAGCCACTTGTTCAGCGTGGCGCTCGCGGCGTTGGCCTTGACCCCGTCCCCGCTGACATACCGAGGAAAGGCGTATGCCGATCGGCTTGCCTTGGAGAGCACTCGGCGGGCGGCCCACTCGGCGCTTCCGACCAACGGAACCCGGCGTGCGCTGGAGGCCGTCTTCAGTGGTCGCCAGTCATGTGGCCGAACCTCGACGAACGCCCCTTCTGGGTGATGCAGCACGAGGTCCGCCCGGGCGAGTCCGGCCGCCTCGGAGAGGCGAAGGCCAGTGTCCGCTATGAGGGCGACAAGCCAACGTCGGTCGTCGTCGGCCTCGACACAGGCCGTCTGCACCCGACGAAGGGCGACAAGCGGGACTGGTGCGCGAGAGACGACACCGGCCTTGCGGTCGTACTGGACGCTGGAGAAGGCTCTGGGCGAATCGATCCCCTCCTCATTCGCGGCCACGTTGATGACGGCCCTAACGCACGAGAGCATCCGTCCGACGCTGCTGCCGGTAAGCCCCTTGGCAATCAGCCAATCTCGGAATGCGTTTGCGTCGCGGCGCGTCAGTTCAGCAACCGGACGGTCGCCGCACACAGTGATGAGGTAACCAACCGCACGCTCTGTTGTGCGTCGGAACAACTGTGACCGTCCAGCGCCGCGTAGGCGCAAGTAGGTTTCCAACGCTTGGGTCAGCGTGGTCGAGGAGAGCGTGACCTCCGATAGGGCGGCTTGATTCGCGAACAGACTTTTAACCGGCACCGACAAGGAAACAGGCGGACCGTCTCTCTCTAATCTCAGACGGAACCAGTGCTCCTCCAACCGTGCAGCCACAGCCATAGCCCGGCTTTGCGCAACGGTTCGCGACTTGGTTCTAAGGGAGAATGAGATGCGAGTGTGCTTGTAGACGCTTGCCAGATCGGCAGGGACACGCCTCACAAAATAAAAAACGCCGCCTTTGCGGAAGCAGAAACGAACCCGATTGTTATACGCCATGTTCTACGCCCCGACCGTCAGAAAGACGATTTCCAGAGCGTTTGCAGACACTTGACTATAGAAGGGGAAACGCACCCGACAGGATTCGAACCTGTGACCTCTGCCTTCGGAGGGCAGCACTCTATCCAGCTGAGCTACGGGTGCAGCACGGCCGGCGCGTTGCGCCGGTGGATGGTGTCCGTATAGCGCGTCTTGACCGGGAGGCAAAGAGGGAAACGACGGCTGGCGCGAAGCGGCCATGCGAACGGATCGCGTTCGCTGGTGCGTGGTCCGCTGAGTTTCGAAGACGGATCAGGATGTCGGATGCGGGCGTCCGCGCCGCCTTTACTCGTGCGGATGACAGGACCACGGATATCGGAAACGGTTTGTTTCTCCTGGATCCGGCCGCGTCCCGGCGCGGAAACCCGGTGTTCACCGCCTTCATGTCGTCGTCGAGGCGCGATTGTCCGAGCGAGGCATCATGGTTCAGGTGACCGGCGGCACTGTTCCTCGACGATGGGCCGGGCGGCGTGGGCCGCCGGCGACGCTCCGCCTCGGCGAGCTCCTCGGCGCGCTCAGCATGGCGCTCGACCTCACGGAAGGCCAGCCGCAGGGTCATTGCATCCGCGTCGCCGTGATCGGCCTTCGTGTCGGCCGCAGCATCGGTCTGTCCGAAGAGGAGCTCTCGGACCTCTTCTACACGCTTCTCCTGAAGGACCTCGGCTGTTCCAGCAACGCGGCCCGGATCTGCGGGCTCTATCTTGCCGACGATCTGGCGTTCAAGCGGGACTTCAAGCGGATCGACGGCAGCCTGTCGTCGGCCCTTCGCTTCGTCCTCGGTCACACCGGTCTCTCCGCCGGGCTCGCCGAACGGTTCCGGGCGATGATCCACGTGCTCCAGAACGGCGGCGAGATCGCTCGCGAGCTGATCGAGACCCGCTGCCAGAGGGGCGCCTCCATCGCCCGCCGCATGCGCTTCTCCGAGACGGTGGCGGCCGGAATCCAGTCGCTGGACGAACGCTGGGACGGCAGCGGCTGGCCCGATCGCCTTGGCGGCACGGACATTCCGCTGGCGGCGCGCATCGCCCTCCTCGCCCAGGTGGTGGACGTATTCCGCACCGGCGAAAGCCCGGCGGCGGCCCTGCGGGAAGCGCGGGCCCGCCGCGGCACGTGGTTCGATCCCACGCTTGTGGACGCCCTGGAAGCGGCCGCCCGGGCGCCCCACTTCTGGTCGACCTTGTCGGCGCCGGACCTGTCGGACCGGCTGCTCGACCTGGAGCCGGCCATCCACGTGCGAACGGCCGACGAGGACTATCTGGACGCCATCGCGGAAGCCTTCGCGGAGGTGATCGACGCCAAGAGCCCGTTCACCAACGGGCACAGCCGGCGGGTCGCCGTGTTCGGCGACCTGATCGCCGAGGAACTCGGGTTCGATGCGGAGCATCGACGCTGGCTGAAGCGGGCGGCGCTTCTTCACGACATCGGCAAGCTCGGCGTCAGCAACACGATCCTGGACAAGCCGGGCAAGCCCGACGACGCCGAATGGGCGGCGCTTCGCCGCCACGCGGCGCTGACCGAGGCCATCCTGTCCCGGGTGGCCGCGTTCGACGATATGGCGGCCATCGCGGCGGCCCATCACGAGCGCCTGGACGGTCGCGGCTACCCGAAGGGGCTGAAGGGTGACGAGATCGCCCTCGAGAGCCGGATCCTGATGGCCGCGGACATCTTCGACGCGCTCACGGCGGACCGACCCTACCGGGCGGCCCTTCCGGTGGAGAAGGCCCTTTCGATCATGCGGGCGGACGTGGGCCCCGGCCTCGATCCGGTGTGCTTCGCGGCCCTGGAGCGCGGGTTGGACCGGCTCACGCCCGCGGCGGCGGCCTGAGACGTTTGCCGGTCTTATCGCGCCGGAGCCCTCCGGTGGCTTGCGGAAGCGCTTCCGCCTGGCGCAGGCTTGGAGGCGGTCGCGGGACCACATCGGACCCGGCGGCATCTCGATCAGGGAGTTCGACCGCATGGGCGACAGCCCGCTTCCACTCCGCCCCCGGACCGATGACCCGCCGTTCCGGTCCGCAGGCGTGCCGGCGGGATCCGACGGCGTTTTTGCGGCGGATGGGGCGATCGTTCATGCGGCGGCCGTTCCGGCCGATCGCCCATGACGGAGCTTTCCGACGCGCGGCCGGCCGATCCCCGAGCGACGGCCCTTGCGGCCCTGCCCCTGTTCCGGAGCCTTTCGGAGGCCGATCTCGCGGCGGCGGCGCGGCATGTCCGGATCGACCGCCACGACGAGGGCCAGTGGATTGTCGCCCATGAGGACGAGGATCGGGAGGTCCACGCGGTCGTGTCCGGTCGGGTGCGTGTGATGATCTTCGGCGAGACGCGGGAGCTGATCCTGGGCGACCTGGAGGCCGGGGCCGTGTTCGGCGACATGTCGGCCATCGACGGGCGTCCCCGGTCGGCGAGCGTGATCGCCCTGGAGCCGGTCACCGTGGCGACCCTCCCGGCCGCCGTCTTCCTGGACCTGATCCACCGGCACCCGTCCGTGTGCGACGGCGTGCTCCGCCTCCTGGTGGCCCGGATCCGCGACCTCGACCATCGCGTCCACGAGCTCGCCAGCCTCACGGTGGCCGAGCGGGTGCGGATGGAACTCCTGCGGCTTGCGCGCCCGGTGACGGGCCGCCCGCGGACGGGCGTGGTTCCGGACGTCACTCATGCGGAGATCGCCGCCCGGATCGGAACCCACCGGGAGGCGGTGACGCGCGAACTCGGCGCGCTCGCCCGGGACGGACTGATCGTCAAGGAGGCCGGCCGGATCGTGGTCGCCGATGTGCTCGCCCTGTCCGGGCGGGTGGCGACTCCGGCGGCGGATCGCAGACAGGGCTCGGGCTAGGGCAACCGGTCCGGCCGCCTGGCGGGTCAGAGCAGCGGGTCGCGGTAGAAGACCGGCGACCGCTCCTCGTCCGCCTTGGCGAGCGGAAGCTCCACCACGGGGCAGTCCGGGCCTTCGTCGTCGTCCATGAGGTAGAGCGCCACGGACAGGCGGGCCGGCCCGACCATCCAGGTGGAAGCGGTCGTGGCGACGCGCCGGGCCGGCCGCCGGGACTGGCACGATCGGTAGAAGCCGTCGATGAACATGGGTGAGCGGTCCCTTGCTGGCGACGCGCCGGCTGGCGGCGCGCCGGGCTCCCTCGGAGCGGTGAAGACCCGCAGAATGGGAGCGCCGGGCCGGGACATATGTGAGGAAACGCACAGATCGCGCACGAGCTTCGCTCGGGTGACGCGCGGGGCGGAGGAAAGGTGCGGGCGTTACGAGCGCCCGGGCGCGTCGGCCGGGAGCGCCGGAGCGGGTCCGGTGCGCCAGTCCACCGTGACGCTGTCGAGAGCCCGGGCGTTCGGCCCGACATAGATCCGCCACAGGCCGGACTGGGCCCGGCGGCCGGTATCCTCGATGGTCTCCGCCGTCGACGCTGCGAGATCGTCCTCGGTCAGCTCGAAAACCACCAACCGCTCCTCCTCGGGGCGCAGCGTCACCTTGGCGAAGCGCTTCAGCTCCAGCACGGGCCGGCTCACCGGCCCGGCGGGCGCTTGCACGTAGAGCTGCACGACGTCCGAGCCCGTGCGGGACCCCACGTTGCGGAGGGGCACCTCGACGCGAAGGCGACCGCCGGGAGACACCGACAGTCGGTCCGTGCGGACGGTCCCGTAGGCGAACCGGGTGTAGGACAGGCCGAAGCCGAACGGATGGACGCCGCCGTCATGGCTGAAACCGTCGGGCATGTCCACGTAGCCGGTGCGGAACTTCTCGAACCGCCCCCTGAACGGCCGCCCGGTGGGCGGCTCCGCATAGGCGACCGGGATCTGGCCCTCGTGAAAGGGCAGCGACACGGGCAGGCGGCCGGAGGGCTCGGCCTCGCCGATGAGCACGTCGGCGAGGCCATGGCCGGCTTCGGTGCCTGGAAACCAGGCGATCATCAGGGCGTCGGCCAGGGCCGCCTCCTCGTGGAGGATCAACGGCCGGCCTGTCATGACCACGACCACGAGGGGTGGTCCGGCGGCGCGGAGGGCTTCGAGCAAGCGCCGCTGGCCGGCAGGCAGGCGAAGGTCCACGCGCGAGGAGGATTCGCCGGAATACTCCTTGGCTTCGCCGACGACCGCCACCACCACGTCCGCGCCGCGGGCGACCGCGACCGCCTCCTCGATCATCCGCTCCGGCGTCCGGTCGTCGATGGTGACGGACTTCTCGTGGCCGTCGTGCACGTTGAGCCGGGCGGCGAGCACCGGGTCGTCCACGATGTTGCAGCCCTTGGCGTGGCGGATGGCGAGGCCGGGTCCGGCCACGGCCGCGAGGCCGGCGCGGATCGGCACCACGTCGGCGGGACGGTTGTTCACCGCCCAGGTGCCGCTCATGTTGACCCGGTCGTCCGCGAGCGGGCCGACGAGCGCCAGCACGCCGCGCCCGCTCAACGGCAGCACCGGGCCGGCGTTCTTCAGGAGCACGCAGGTCTCGGCCACGGCCTTCCGGGCGAGCCGACGGTTGGCGCGGGTGAGAAGGCGGTCGCCGGCCGGGGCGCGGTCGATCCGCCGGAACGGATCGGCGAACAGCCCCAGCCGCCATTTGGCGGCAAGAACCCGTCGGCAGGCCCCGTCCACGTCCGCTTCGGCGACGCGGCCCGCCCGCACCTCGGCTGCGAGCGTCGCGACGAAGAGTTCGGACACCATGTCGAGGTCCACCCCGGCCTCCAGCGCGGTCCGGGCCGCGTCGGCGCCGGTCTCGGCCACCCGGTGGGCCATGAGTTCCGCCACCCCCGTATAGTCGGCGACCACCAGCCCGTCGAAGCGGAGCCGCTCCCGCAGGAGGCCCGCGAGGAGCCGCCGGTGGGCATGCATCGGGACCCCGTTGAGGGTGTTGAAGCCGGCCATCACGCTGCCGGCGCCCGCGGCGAGGCCGGCCCGGAACGGCGGCAGGTAGACGTCGTGGAGACGCGCGGGGCTCATGTCGGCGCCCGCGTAGTCGCGCCCGCCGAGCGGCGCCCCGTAGGCGACGAAGTGCTTCAGGCACGCCATCACGGAATCCGGCCGGTCGATCCCCTCCCCTTGCAGGCCCTCCACCATGGCGGCCGCGTAGCGCGACGCCAGATAGGGATCCTCGCCCGGGCTTTCGGCGATCCGGCCCCAACGCGGGTCCCGGCACACGTCCACCATGGGGGCGTAGACCTGGTCGATGCCGCAGGCGCTCGCCTCGTCCGCCGCGACCCGGGCCGTGCGCCGGACGAGGGCCGGGTCGAACGCGGCCGCCAGCGCGATCGGCAGGGGGAAGATGGTCCGGTGGCCGTGGATCACGTCCTCGGCGAACATGAGCGGGATCCGGAGGCGAGACTGCAGCGCCAGGTCCTGGAAGCCGCGCACGGCGGCCAGGGACTTCACCCCGAAGACGCTGCCGATCCGGCCCGCCCGCACCTTGTCGGCCACGCCCGTGTTCACCACGGCGCCGGTCGCGGTGTCGCCGCCGGGCGTGACCAGGTTCAGCTGGCCGATCTTCTCCGCAAGGGTCATGCGGGCGAGGAGATCGTCCAGGAACTCGGTCTCGGTCATGGGCGGCTCCGTGATGGGGGCGGCTCCAAAGGGGGGCGGCTCCGGGGAGCCGCCATCGGGCCTCCGCAGCCGGATGCCCGCCCGGCATCCGTCGGATCGAGGGGTCTCAGACGAGCGGACGGCGCCCCGGCTGCAGCCACGGGGCGGCGGCTTCGAAGGCGAGGCCCACCTCGAACACCGAACCGTCGTCGAAGGTCCGTCCGACGATCTGGATCCCGGTCGGCACCCCGTTCGGATGGAAGCCGCTCGGCACCGCCAGCACCGGGCAGCGGCTCAGGGTGTTGAACGGCGACGTCATCCCCCATTCGTCGTCGGTCACCATCCTGGACCGGCCGTTCACCTCGATGGGGGTGCGCCCCGGCACGAACTCGGCGGGCACGCTCGGAACCGACAGGGTGGGGCACACGAAGGCGTCGAACCGCTCCATCAGCGGTCCGAAGGTCGCGTACATGGCGATCTCGATCCGGCGCGAGGCATGAAAATCCGCAACGGTCGCCTTGAGGGCGGTTTCCACGTAGTCGATCGCGTAGTCGGTCATCAGCGACCGGTCGCGATCGAGATTGGCCGCCATGGTGTTGCCCCAGCCATGGGCGAAGTGCATCTCGGCCGCCCGGATGATGTCCGTCGACCAGCCGAGGTCGACCTCCTCCAGGGTGGCGCCGAGATCCCGCATGACGGTGAGCGCGTCGAGCGTCGCCCGCCGGACCCCTTCGTCCACCTCATAGGCGCCGAGATCGATCGAATAGGCGATCCGGCGGCCTTTCAGGCTCTCCGGCGCCACCGTGGGGACCACCACCTTCTCCGCCACGGTGGCGATGTCCTCCGGGTGCCGGCCGGAGACCACGTTCTGCATCAGGGCCGCGTCCCCGACGGTCCGGGCCATGACGCCATAATGCCCGTAGGTGTCGAGGTTGGAGCCGCGCGGGCTCGGATTGCGGCCGTAGGGCGCCTTGTAGCCGACCACCCCGCAGGCGGACGCCGGGATCCGGATGGAGCCGCCGATGTCGGACCCGGTCGCCAGCGTCGTCCCTCCCGTGGCGAGCACCACGCCGGAGCCGCCCGACGAGCCGCCGGGGCCGAACGCGGGATTCCAGGGGTTCCGGGTCACGCCATAGAGGCGCGAGTGGGTGGCGCCAAGGATGCAGAACTCCGGCACGGTCGTCTTCATGTGCGGGATGGCGCCCGCGTCGAGGAGGCGCTGCACCACGGGGGCGCTCTCCCGGTCGATCCGGTCGGTGTGCAGAAGGGAGCCGTTCGGCCGGCGGGTGCCGGCGAGCTTGTCCGCCTCCTTGACGGCGAGCGGCAGGCCGTCGAGCGGACCGGCGGGCGCGCCCGCACGGTAGCGCGCCTCGGCCGCCTTCGCAGCGTCGCGGGCGCGGTCGTAGAAGCGATCCGCGATGGCGTTGGCCGCCGGCTCCGTCGCCTCCGCCCGGGCGATCACCGCGTCCAGGAGATCGACCGGCGAAAGGTCGCCGGCCTTGAAGCGGGTCAGGGCCTCGATCCCGGACAGATAGGCGATGTCGACGGACGCGGTCATGGGCTCACTCCGGATGGGCGGCGCCTGTCATGCCTGCGCCGATGCGGTCGGCAGCTTAGCAACGTTCGGGCCGGGACCGGAAACCGGATCCGACCCGCCGTCCGCGGATCGGCCCGGCCGATCGCGCCCGGAGATCCTTCGCGACCAGACCGCTCGCGACGAGACCGGGCGGAACGAGACTGGGCGAAAGAGAACTGGCTGCCCGGCCTTTGCTACCGCCCGGAACGCGAACGGCGGCGGACCCGGAAGGCCCGCCGCCGTTCTGGTGTCCCTGAGGCTTTCGGGCGCGCCTGGTCAGGCGGCCGTCTTCTTGCGGCCGCGGGTGGTCGCGGGCTTGGGCTCCGGAGCGCGCTTGCGCTGCTGGCCGAGGCCCATGCTCTTGGCGAGCTCCGACCGGGCGGCCGCATAGTTCGGCGCCACCATCGGATAGTCGGCCGGGAGGTTCCACTTGGCCCGGTATTCGTCCGGCGACAGATTGTAGTGCGTGCGCAGGTGCCGCTTCAGCGATTTGAACTTTTTGCCGTCCTCGAGGCAGACGATGTAATCCGGCGTGACGGACTTCTTGATCGACACGGCCGGAGACAGCGGCTGAGGCTCCGGCTCCACTTCCTTGCGGCCCGCCTTCGACAAAGCCTGATAAACGCTGCCGATGAGCCCGGTCAGCTCGGACACGGGGACCGAATTGTTGCTGACATAAGCGGCCACGATGTCGGCGGCCAGGGCGATCGATACCGAGTCGGTCTCATCAGTCATTTCGTCGTTTCCATTGCTATATTGATGGCGAAGCACCTGCTTCGATCAGCAATACAGCAGGCCATAGTAATTCGACAAGCCTCGGTCGCAAAAATTCGTTATCGATATCCGAACCGGTATTCGTTTCGGCCGATATGCGGATCACGGGCGAAGGAGAACAGGCCTGTTCGGGCCAGGCAGGTCGTTCCCCGACGGAAAGTTTTCGCTCATTACGTTCAGGAGCGGAACCCGGCGCGTATCCCGGCGGACAACACTCGGCGAAACCGCATCCCCGCCTCGCCATCTCCGGACACCGTCCAAGTTCCGAGACTTGTGGCCAACTGGAGCCGGGTCAAATCCGAAGCTCTGCCTGCCTATAGTGTTTGCATCTGAATGATTACTTGGCAGTTTCCGACTTTTTTCGTCCAAGTGGACCGAAAGTCGGAGTTTCCGGTTGCGAGCCCGCCTAAGCGCGGGCTTAATAAATGCGTGGTCATCCGGACTCGAACCGTCAGTATCGGGCGTGGCTGGACCACGATCATATCTGAAGCGACCTGCCGGCCTTCTTTTCAGGAGACTGAAATGGGACTGTTTACTCGAGTAACGACTGCCGCCGCGGTCGCATCCATGGTCCTGTCCACCCTGATCGCCTCGCCGGTCCAGGCACAGCAGAAGGAGTTCAAGGTCGCGTTCGCCACCTACATCGGCTTCGAGCCGCTGCGCTGGATGCACCAGTCCGGCGTCCTGAAGAAGTGGGCCGACAAGTACGGCATCACGATCGACGTGATGATCGCCAACGACTACGTGGGCGGCATGACGCAGTTCACCGCCGGCGAGATCGACGCCTTCGCGACCACCAGCCTCGACGCCCTGACGATGCCGGCGGCCGGCGGCACAGAGACGTCCATCTTCCTCATCACGGACTTCTCGGACGGGAACGACCAGATCATCTCCAAGACCGCCAAGACCATGAAGGATCTGGCCGGCGGCACGGTCTGGGTCATGCAGTTCACCATCTCGCACTATGTGCTGCAACGCGCGCTGGCCATGAACGGCATGCCTCCCAACGCGGTGACCACCACGAACCTGTCCGACGCGGATCAGGCGGCCGCCTATGTGGCGCGTCCGGAGATCGAGCACATCGTGACCTACAAGCCGGCCTCCGGCCCCATGATGGCGGGTGTCCCGTCCTCCACCGAGATCTTCGATTCCTCGTCCATCCCGCAGGAGGTCATGGACCTGATGATCGCCAGGACGGAGACCCTGAAGGCGTCGCCCGAGTTCGCCAAGGCCCTGACCGGCGCCTGGTACGAGACCATGGAGGCCCTGAAGGACCCGGCGCGCGCCCCGGAGGTGAAGGCCTTCATGGCGAGCGCGCTACAGACCGACATCGCCGGGCTCGAGGATCAGCTGTCCACGACCCAGTTCCTGACCCCGGCGGAAGCCTACACGTCGCTGACCGAGAAGAAGCTCACCGAAACCTTCACCTACATCCGCGACTTCGCGTTCGAGAACGGCCTCTTCGGCCAGAGCGCCCGCACGCTCGACGACATCGTCGGAACGAGGTTCGCCGACGGAACCGTCCTCGGCGACGACGCCAACGTGATGCTTCACATCGACCCGACCTTCACCAAGATGGCGATGGACGGCGCGCTCTGACGCCCCGGTGACCGGCGCGGCGTAGACCCCGCGGTCCCGCCCGCGCCCTCCCCTCATCCCGCACGCCGAGCCCGCCCGGTGCAGCCGATCGACGGCCGGGCCCGGCCCGTCCTGCCCGACACGACCTCACGACACGTCCATTCCATAGGAGCCCGCCATGGCCAAGCCGTTTCACCTCGCCTGGTTCATGAACTTTTCCGTCGACGAGTGGAACGCGCCGTTCGCCTCCGGCGGCAAGCCGTGGAACGGCCAGTTCTACGTGGACATGGCCAAGGCGATGGAGCGGGCCTGCTTCGACTACATCATGATCGAAGACACGCTGATGATCTCGGACGCCTACGGCGGCTCCATGGAGGCCTACCTCAAGTACGCCCTGATGGGGCCGAAGGGGGATCCGGCGCCGCTCGCCGCCCTCATCGCGTCGCAGACGTCGAAGATGGGCGTGGTGGCGACGCTCTCCACCATGGCCTATCCGCCCTTCATGCTGGCGCGCCTCTGCGCCACCCTCGACAACATCGCCGAGGGCCGGTTCGGCTGGAACATCGTGACCAGCGGCGAGAACCACGCGGCCCAGAATTTCGGCATGGACGAACTGCCGCCCCGCCAGCAGCGCTACGACATGGCCGACGAGTACGTGCAGCTCGTGAAGGCCCTGTGGGGAAGCTGGGAGCCGGGGGCCGTGGTGCTGGACCGGGAGACCGACACCTACGCGGACTTCACCAAGGTCAAGCCGATCAATTTCGAGGGCAAGTTCTTCAAGTCGCGCGGGCCGCTCAACTGCGTCCCGCCGGTGCAGGGACGCCCGGCCTTCGTGCAGGCCGGCGGTTCGCCCCGCGGCCGCCAGTTCGCCGCCGAGACGGCGGACAGCATCATCGCGGCGGCCAGCGGCGTGGAGGCCATGAAGGAATACCGGGACGACATCCGCAAGCGCGCGGCGGCGGCCGGCCGGGATCCGGACGAGGTGAAGGTCTTCTTCATCGTCCAGCCGATCCTCGGCGAGACGGACGCGGAAGCCAAGGCCAAGTTCGACCGCTACGTGGGCTCGCCCTCCTATATCGCCAAGACGCTGTCCGTGATCGCCTCGGTGACCGACATCGACTTCTCGCAGTTCGATCTCGACAAGGAACTGCCGCCGCTCACCACCAACGGGGAGCAGGGTTCGCTCAACGCCTTCGCCCAGTGGGGCAGCGGCAAGACCCTGCGCCAGCTCACGGTGGAGAACGCCACCTGGGGCCTGGAGGGCGTGGTCGGCACGCCGGAGACCGTGGCCGACCGCATGGCCGACGTGATGGAGCAGGTGGGCGGCGACGGCTTCCTGATCACCTCGCCCTTCCAGCGGGTGAGCCGCCAGTACATCAACGAGGTGTGCGAAGGCCTCGTCCCGGCCCTGCAGCGCCGCGGCGTGACCCGCACGGCCTACACCAAGTCCACCCTCCGCGACACCCTGAAGGAGTTCTGATCAATCAGGTCCCGGCCGCGGCCGGCCGGGCCGCCCGGCATCCGGCGACGGGGCCGGTCCGCCGTCTTCGGACGGCGGCGCCGGCCCGAGGGAGGTGATCATGAGACGCATCATCAACTATCATCCGAGCCGCGGCGGCGCGATCGTGGCGGGGACGATCCCGATCGCCCTGATGCTGGCTGCCTATTTCGCGGCCTCCGCCGAGCGCCTGGCCGCCAATCCGCGCGACAAGCTGATGCCCGGCCTGTCCCAGATGTGGGACGCGGCCGTCCTGATGGGTGCCAAGGTCGATCTGGCCACCGGCCAGATCCTGCTCTGGTCCGACACGGTGGTGAGCTTCGGCCGGCTCCTCGCCAGCATGAGCGTCGCCACCACGATCGGGCTGGTGCTCGGGGTCCTGGTGGGCTTCATCCCGCACCTGCGCGCGGCCTTCTCGCCCATCCTGGCGATCTTGTCGCTGATCCCGCCGCTCGCCATCCTGCCCATCCTCTTCATCGTGTTCGGCCTCGGCGAGGTGTCGAAGGTGGTGCTGATCGTGATCGGCATCGCGCCCTTCCTCGTCCGCGACGTGGCGCTGCAGGTAACCCAGATCCCGCGCGAGCAGATCGTGAAGGCCCAGACCCTCGGGGCCTCTACCTGGCACATGATCGTCCATGTGGTGGTGCCCCAGGTGATGCCGCGCCTCCTCGACTCGCTCCGCCTGTCGCTCGGGGCCGGTTGGCTCTTCCTTATCTCGGCCGAAGCGATCGCCTCCGACAGCGGCCTCGGCTACCGCCTGTTCCTGGTCCGTCGCTACATGGCCATGGACATCATCCTGACCTACGTGGCCTGGATCACCCTGCTGGCCTTCATCACCGACTATGGACTGAAGCGCCTCGGCGCCTACTACTATCCCTGGGCGAACCAGAACCAGACCTGAGCGCGGCGTTCTGCCTGGCGCCGGGCCGACCTCGGCGGCCGGTCGCGAGGACTGGGGCGGCGGGGCGAACCTGGCAGAACGAAAGGACCGGCCATGGCGGACAGTGCGCGCGGCCAGACCGCGCGGCGGCTGGTCGGGCCGGACCCGGAGGCCGGCGAAGGGGACGCGGCGGTCGGACGGCGGCCGCGCGGCCGCAAGCCCAGGCCGCCGGGCGACGCCGGCGATCCCGTCGCCGCGTCGAGCGCCGCCGTCATCCTCGACGCCGCGCTGCGCCTGATCGCTTCGCGCAACTACGGCTCCGTCACCGTCAAGGACATCGCCGCGGCGGCGGACGTCAACGTGGCGCTGATCTACTACTACTACGCCAGCAAGGAAAACCTCTTCCTCTCCATCCTCAACGCCATGCTGGGCCAGGCGGCGGAGCGTTTCCGCGGCCTGACGGCCGAAGGCATCTCGCCGGACCGGGCGCTCGCCCTCTGGGCGGAGGTGCACGCGGACGAGTTCGACAACGTCCAGCGCTTCCTGAAGATGTGCCTGGACTATGCGAGCAGCCTCGACCGTACGGCCGTCGTGGACCGGGTGATCAGCGGCTACTACGAGCATGAGGAAACCATCCTGCGCTCCATCATCCAGGCGGGCGTGATCGCCGGCGTGTTCCGGCGCGTGGATGTCCACCAGGTGGTCCGGCTGGCGTCCGCCCTCATCGACGGCATCCTGGTGCGCGAGGTGATCACCCCCACCGGGCTGCACCGCCGGGACATCGCCGCCGCCTACGCCATGCTCCTCAGCCACCTGGCGGTGGAGCCCGACGAGGCGTGAGCGGCTGGTCCGGGCCGAAGTCCGTGTTCCGGGCACGGGGCGGCGAACCTGGAACGGTCCTTGCTTTCCCTTAAGGGACACTGCGTACGCCCGGCCGCCGCGCGGGCGGGCCCTCTCATGGAGATCCGGCATGGCTGAAATCGTGCTCGAAGACGTCTGGAAGGAATATGGCGACACGATCATCCTGGAGAGGATCAATCTGACGCTGCCGGACAACGAATTCCTGGTGATCGTGGGCCCCAGCGGCGCGGGCAAGTCCACGCTCCTGCGCATGCTGATCAGCCAGGAGATCCCGACGCGCGGCCGTATCCTGATCGACGGCAGGCCGATCGCGCCGGAGCCCATGCAGGACCGGGGCGTCGTGTTCCAGCGCTATTCGGTCTTCCCGCACATGACCGTTCTGAAGAACGTCATGGCCGGACCGCAGTGGCTCGCCTCACCCGTGTTCGGCGCCCTGTTCGGGGCCGCCCGGCGCGCGCTCCAGGACCGGGCGGTGGCGCTCCTGGAGCGCGTCGGCCTCGGCCATGCGCTCGACAAGTACCCGGCGCAGCTTTCCGGCGGCATGCAGCAGAGGCTCGCGATCGCCCAGGCGCTCATCATGGAGCCGAAGGTCCTCCTCCTCGACGAACCGTTCGGGGCGCTCGACCCGGGCACGCGCAAGCTCATGCACGTGCTCGTCCAGGAACTCTGGGAGGAGAACGCCATGACGATCGTGATGGTCACCCACGACCTGCCGGAAGCCTTCTTCCTCGGCACCCGCGTGGTCGCCGTGGACAGGATGCGGCACGACCCCCAGGCGCCGGAACGCTACGGCGCGACGATCACCCGCGACTTCAGCGTTCGCCCGAAGATCGTGCGCGACAGCCGCAAGCAGGAGGCGATGCGCGCGGCCGGGACGCTCGTCACCTTCCCGGGCACGGGCAGCTCCGCGCGGACGGACCGGGAGGCGAGCCTGATGGCGGCCCAGTAGGCCGCGGGTCCGGGCTTCCCACCGCCCGGCTTCCCAGCGTCCTGCTCGACGGTCCCGTCCCGCCGTCCATCGGCGGGATCGGGCCGGCGGAACTTCCGCCGTGGAAGACCGGTTGGCCCCACGACCGACCGACCACACCGGAGCTCTCCGCCATGTCCGATCCCATGCCGGGCCCCGACCCGTCTCCGCCCACGGGGCCCTCGGTGCCGCCCCGCATCCCGGTTCCGCCGCCGATCGACGAGCCGGGCCATCCGGTGATCCCGCCGGAGGAGCCGGACCGGCTCCCGGACGAGATCCGCCAGCCGCCGGAGGACCCGGTTCCCGACGGCGACCCGATCGACGACCCGGATCCGGCGACGCCCATCCGCCGCGATCCGTCCGAGGACCCCATCGAGATCAGCGGCCCGGTCGGCTGAGCCGGCGCGGGAGCCGGTTTCCGCCCGTTCCGATCGGTCCGGCACTGGACGCGCGCGGCCGGAACGGGCAAACACTCCCCCAGCGAAAGGCCGGTCCGGCAGCCGGCGACGGGAGATGTGTGCGATGCTGCAGACGTGGCGCTGGTTCGGCCCGGAAGATCCCATTCCGCTCCAGCATGTGAAACAGGCCGGCGCGGCCGGGGTCGTGACCGCCCTCCACCACATCTACGACGGCCGGGCGTGGACGCCGGCGGACGTGGAGACCCGGAAGGCCATGATCGAGGCCGAGGGCCTCGCCTGGTCGGTGTGCGAATCCATCCCGGTGCACACGTCCATCAAGCTCCGGCAGGGTCCGTGGCGCCGCTATCTCGACGCCTGGAAGGACAGCCTCGCCAACCTCGGCCGGGCCGGGGTGCCGGTGGTCTGCTACAATTTCATGCCGGTGGTGGACTGGACGCGCACCGATCTCCTCCACCGGATGCCGTCCACGGGGTATGCGCTCCGGTTCGACATGGTCGACTTCATCGCCTACGACGTGTTCGTGCTGAAGCGCGACCGCGCCGAGACGGACTATCCTCAGTCGCTGGTGGACAGCGCCCTGGAGCGGTTCGAGAGGATGAGCGAGGCGGAGATCGCCACGCTGGAGACGACCATCATCGCCGGCCTGCCGGGCGGCGAGGACAGCTACACCCGCGCCGCCATCGCCGAGCGGATCGCCGCCTTCGACGGCATCGGCGCCCACGAGATGCGGTCGAACCTCGTCGACTTCCTGAAGGAGGTGGTGCCGGTCGCCGAGGACGTGGGCGTGCGGCTCGCCATCCACCCGGACGACCCGCCATTCTCCCTGTTCGGCCTGCCGCGGATCGTCTCCACGGCCGACGACGCCCGGGCGATCCTGAAGGCGGTGGACAGGCCCGCGAACGGCCTCACCCTCTGCGCCGGGTCCTACGGGTCGCGGCCGGACAACGACGTGGTCGCCATGGCCGAAGATTTCGCCGAGCGCATCCACTTCGTGCACCTGCGCAACGTCAGCAAGGACCCCGACGGTTCGTTCACCGAGTCCGATCACCTCGGCGGCGACGTCGACATGGTGTCTCTGATCCAGGTCCTGATGGCGGAGGAGCGCCGCCGCGCCGCGGCGGGGCGGGCGGACGCCGCCATTCCCATGCGGCCGGACCATGGCCACCTCCTCGGCGACGACATCACCAGGAAGACCAACCCGGGCTACAGCCTGATCGGCCGGCTGAAGGGCCTCGCCGAGCTCCGCGGCGTCATGACGGCCGTGGACAAGCTCGTCCCGGCCTGAGGCCGGCCGCTCCGGCCTGAGGCCGGCCAGGTCCCGCCAGGGGCGAACGCCGGCCTGATCCGCATCGAGCGGCCCGGGCCGGCTGTTGCCGAAGCCGCATTCCGCCCGGGTTTCCGCGCCGTCAGGCGACCCGCGCTTCCGTCCGGGCCACGGGGGTCGCGACCGCCCGGCCGGCGCCGTCGAACACGTGGCAGAGGGCGGGATCGATCCGGAGCGGCACCCGCTCGCCGGTCTTCACCCGCAGCTGGCCGTCCACCGCCACGTTCAGGGTGTCGCCGGCGTCGTTGGACGTGTAGAGCACCGTCTCGCCGCCGAGATGCTCGACCAGCTGCACGGTCACGTCGCCGAGGAGTTCGCCCGTCTCGCCGCCGACGGTCAGGTGTTCCGGCCGGACCCCGAAGGTGACCGCCGCGCCGCGTGGCGCCGCGACCGCGAGGCCCGGCAGCCGGACCGTCCGCCCGGCGATCGTCAGCACCGATCCGCGCTCGTCGGCGCTCTCCACCGTGCCGGCGACGAAGTTCATCTTCGGCGAGCCGATGAAGCCGGCGACGAACTGGGTGGCGGGCCGGTTGTAGAGGTCGAGCGGCGCGCCGACCTGCATGACGTTGCCGTCCTTCAGGACCACGATCTTGTCCGCCATGGTCATCGCCTCCACCTGGTCGTGGGTGACGTAGATCATGGTGTTGCCGAGGCTCTGGTGGAGCTTGGCGATCTCCACCCGCATGGCGACCCGGAGCTCCGCGTCCAGGTTGGAGAGCGGCTCGTCGAAGAGGAAGATCTTCGGCTCGCGCACGATCGCCCGCCCGATGGCGACGCGCTGGCGCTGGCCGCCGGAGAGCGCCTTCGGCTTGCGGGCGAGATAGTCCTCGATCTTCAGGATTTTCGCCACGTCGCGCACACGCCGGTCGATCTCGGCCTTCTTGTAGCCGGCCGTCTCCAGGCCGAAGGCGAGGTTCTTGTAGACCGTCATGTGCGGATAGAGGGCGTAGGACTGGAACACCATGGCGATGCCGCGCTGGGACGCCGGCACGTCGTTCATCCGCTCGCCGTCGATCAGGAGGTCCCCGCCGGAGATGGCCTCCAGGCCGGCGATCATCCTGAGCAGCGTGGACTTGCCGCAGCCGGACGGGCCGACGAACACGGTGAATTCGCCCGGCTCGATCTTCAGGTCGATGCCGTGGATGACCTCCACGGACCCGTAGCGCTTGACGATCTTGTCGAGGACGATGCTCGTCGCCATTGGTGTCTCCTTCCCAGGTCTTCGGCGGCGCTGCCGGCCTTCAGGCCGTGTCGGGGCGCCAGCTCCTGTATTTCGGGTGGTCCGGGCCGATCGGCAGGGCCACGTCCGTGCGGGTCTCCGCCGAGGTGTAGAAGGCGGTGACGAGTTCGAGGGCCTGCCGGGCGTCGGCGCTGGTGACCGGCAGGGGGCCGCGCCCGACGAGGGCGTCGTGATAGGCGCGCATCTGGCCCTTGAAGCGGCGGCCGACCGGCTGCCAGTCCCTCAGGAGCCCGTCGATCTCGGCGGCGACCCGGTCGTTGGCCGGCAGGATGGTCCAGGGGTCGTCGCCCGGCGAGTAGCAGCCGCCGCCGCTCTCGAAGGTGACGGTCTCGAAGGCGAGGCGCAAGCGGCTGATCTCGTCCTGCGAGCCGAGGGTGGCGCTCGCCGACACCAGGGCGCCGCTCGCCATCAGCCAGGAGGCGGAGACGCAGTCCTCCACCTCGATGGCGTTCACCCGCGTCGCCACCCGGGCGAACAGGCTCGCGACCGGACCCATCAGGTAGGTCATCATGTCGTGCTGGTGGATGGCGTGGGTCATCAGGACGCCGCCGAGCTCGGTCGCCCACTTGCCGCGCCAGGGCACGTCGTAATAGTCCGCCGTCCGCTTCCAGAGCGTCTCCACCGTGCCGAGATAGGGCTTTCCAGCGATGCCGGCGTCGATGATGCGCTTGGCCTTCTGGACGCCGTCGCCGTAGCGGTACTGGAAGATCGGCATCAGGAGGCCCGGGCTGTCCTTCTCCACGGCGATCACGTCGTCGGCGTCGGCGAGGGAGCCGACGAGCGGCTTCTCGCAGACCACGTGCTTGCCGGCCCGTAGCGCCTGGATCACCAGCTCCTTGTGGGAGCCGGGCGGCGTGCACACGTCGATGACGTCAAGGTCGTCCATGGCGAGGAGGTCGGCGAACGCCCGGGTGCGGCGGGGCACGTCGAACTCGTCCGCCACCGCGTCCAGGCGGGCCTGGTCGAGGTCGCACACGGCGAGCACGCGCCAGCGGGACGGATCGTCGATATAGCCTTCCACGATGTGCGAGCGGCCGATGCCGCAGCCGACGACCGCGACGGTCTTGATGTGCGAACTCACGACTTGATGCTCCCGGATGCGGCCTCGGCGAGGGCCTGGGCCTTCAGCGCCAGTTCCATGGCCTTGAAGCAGCGGGCCTGGGGCATGGCGGTTTCGGTACGGTCGCGCACGTCCGCGACCAGCTGGCGGCCATAGGGCAGGTCCATGTCCTGGCAGTCGATGTGCTGCACGCCCTTCCGGTCGACCAGGAAGAGGTGGTCCTTGCCCGGACGGCCGGCGACGTCGACATACTTGCGGAGCTCGATATAGCCCTCGGTGCCGATGATCGTCAGGCGACCGTCGCCCCAGGTCGGCAGGCCGTCCGGCGTGAACCAGTCCACCCGCACGTAGCCGGTCTGGCCGGCGGGCGTCCGGAGGTGCATATCGCCCACGTCCTGGAGACCCGGCGTGTCCGGATTGGCCCGGTTGCCGATCGAGGCGGACAGGATCTCGGCATCGTCGGCGCCGGTGAAGAACAGGAACTGCTCGCACTGGTGCGAGGCGATGTCGGTCAGGATGCCGCCGTAGCGCGGCCGGTCGAAGAACCAGGCCGGCCGGGAGGCCTTGCGCAGCCGGTGGGGGCCAAGGCCGACCGTGTTCACCACCTCGCCGATGGCGCCGGCCTTCACGAGCTCGCCCGCCTTGACGGTGACGGCCGTCTCGAAATGCTCCGAATAGAGGATGGAGACGATGCGGCCGGTTTCCGCCTGGACGGCCTTCACGGCCTCCAGCTGTTCGAGCGTGGTCATGCCCGGCTTGTCCAGCATCACGTCCTTGCCGGCGCGCATGGCCGCGATGGCGAGGTCGGCGCGCTCCGAGGAGACCGCCGCGCTGACGATCATCTGGATGCTCGGGTCCTCGATCAGCCGGCGGGCGTCGGCAACCCGCGGAATACCGGGATATTTGTCGGCGAAGGCGGCGGCGATGTCGTCCTCGGCGGCGTGGAAGCCGACGAACTCGGCGCCGGCGCGCAGGAGAACGTGCACCTGTCCGTGGATGTGGTCGTGGTTGAGACCGATCGCCGCGAAGCGGAGCGGGGCCATGGCATTGTCCTTGTGAGGGTCGGGTCTGGACCGCGCGCCGGAACGTGCGGCCATCGGGATCCCGCCGGGATCCTCGGCGATCGGCGTCTTCAGCGCTTCATGCCGGTGGTGGCGATCCCCTCGATCAGCAGGCGCTGGAAGAAGAGGAAGACCAGGAAGATCGGGATCAGCGACAGCACCGACATGGCGAACAGGGCGCTCCAGTCGGACGAGCCCGTGCTGTCCACGAAGGAGCGGAGACCGATCTGCACCGT
Organism: Chthonobacter rhizosphaerae; assembly: GCF_013839525.1. GTDB lineage: Bacteria > Pseudomonadota > Alphaproteobacteria > Rhizobiales > Pleomorphomonadaceae > Chthonobacter > Chthonobacter rhizosphaerae. Next base: position 817,511 of record NZ_JACDIS010000001.1, on the reverse strand, counting down.
GTAGGTCTGGATGTCGTTGAGATAGATGAGCGGGCCGAAGAAGTCTTCCCAGGTCCACAGGAAGGAGAAGATCGCCGCCGTGGCCAGCACGGGGGTGGAGAGGGGCAGCATGATCTTCCAGTAGATCCGCCAGGGGCTGCAGCCGTCCATCATCGCGGCCTCGTCGAGTTCGCGCGGGATGCCGCGAAAGAACTGGACCATGAGAAAGATGAAGAAGGCGTCCACGGCGAAGAACTTCGGCACCACGAGCGGCAGCCAGGTGTTCACCCAGTCGAGATGCAGGAAGAGGATGTACTGGGGGATCAGCGTCACATGGTAGGGCAGCATGAGCGTGCCCAGCATGATGGCGAACCACACGTTCCGGCCCCGGAAGTTGAGCCGCGCGAAGGCGAAGGCGGTCAGCGAGCAGGCCATCACGTTGCCGATGGTGGACAGGACCGCAATGACGAAGGAGTTCCAGAAGAAGGTTCCGAACGAGACCTGCAGGCCGTTCCAGCCGCGCCAGTAGGCCCCGATGTCGATCGAGGAGGGGATCAGCGACGACGAGCCGAAGATCTCCTCCGACGGCCGGAACGAACCCGACAGCATCCACAGGAGCGGATAGAGCATCAGGATGGACGCGACGATCAGGGCCGCGTGGATGAGGACCGACCGGGTCACGGACGACCGGGCGGCGCCGTGGAAGGGGACGTCAGTCATCGTAGTGCACCCAGTAGCGCGCGCTGAGGAAGGAGAAGGCCGTGAAGATCGCGATGATGATCACGAGGATCCAGGCGAGCGCCGACGCATAGCCCATCCGGAAGAAACCGAAGGCCTCCTGGTAGAGGTAGAGCGTGTAGAAGAGCGTCGAGTTGATCGGCCCGCCGGTGCCTTCGGAGATGATGAAGGCCGGGGTGAAGGCCTTGAAGGCGTCGATGGTCTGGATGACGAAGTTGAAGAAGATCACCGGCGTCAGGAGCGGCAGCGTGATCTTGAAGAACTGCCGGGTCCTGGAGGCCCCGTCGAGGCTCGCCGCCTCGTACATGTCGGTCGGGATCTGGCGAAGGCCGGCGAGGAAGATGATCATCGGCGAGCCGAACTGCCAGACGGACAGCACCACGAGCGTGTAGAGCGAGTAGTTCGGGTTCGAGATCCAGCTCGGCCCGATGATGCCGAAGTTGGCAAGGGCCGCGTTGACGAGGCCGTCGGCGGCGAACAGCTGGCGCCACAGGACCGCGATGGCCACCGAGGTGCCGAGGAGCGAGGGCAGGTAGAAGATCGCCCGGTAGAGCGGCAGGCCGCGGATGCCGCGGTTGAACGCCATGGCGACCAGAAGCGCGAACACCAGCTTCAGCGGCACCGACAGGATCACGTAGAGGAAGGTGACCTTCATGGCGGCCGCGAACTTCGGGTCGGCCGTTGCGATCCGGACGTAGTTGGCCGTGCCGATGAAGGTCGGCGACTGCAGAAGGTCGTAGTTGGTGAAGGACAGCCACAGCGAGGCGAGCGCCGGCCCGAGCGTGAGGCCGAAGAAGCCGATCAGCCAGGGCGCGAGGAAGAGGTAGCCGGCGGTGGTCTGCCCGAACGCCCGCCGGGTGCGGCCGGCGGGCGCGCTGCGCCCTCCGGCCGGCACGGCCGCTCCCACGGACGACGTCTGGGAGGTCATGGCCGTCAGGCCCGCTCGAGGATGGACGTGGCCTCGACGACCAGCTGCTCGCCGCCCTCCTCGGCGGTCTTGGCCTCGAAGGCGACCTCCTGGCTGATCCGGGTGAGCGCGAAGGCGATCTCGCCGGCGCCCTTCGGCGGCGGCGGCGGCAGGGCGCCGACCACGTCCTCGATGTCGGCGATGTAGTCGACCATGGCCTTGCTGGTCTCGTCGAGCGACGAGGCGAGCTGGGCGCGCATGGCGTCGGACGCCGGAACGCCGCGTTCCACGCCGAGGATGTTGACGCCCGTGGCGTCGGCGACCAGGAAGTTGGCGAGCTTGACCGCGGCGTCGGCCGCCTGCGTGCCGGCGGAGAGCGACAGCAGCATGGACGGCTTGTAGTAGTGGCCGGGCTGGCCGCCCTCGCGCACCGGGTAGGACGAGATCACCAGCTTGGACTTGTTGAGCGCCTGGTAGCCGACATACTGGTTGGAATGGGCGAAGCCGGTGGCGGCGTAGCCGGTGGTGAGCGGGTTGGTCTCGATCGTCAGGGTGTCGAGAGCCTGGATGTCCGGGGTCACGCAGCCGCCGGCCTTGCGGATCTCGCCCCAGTAGGCGAACCAGGCGGCGGCGTCCTTCGGCTCGTAGCCGACCTTGCCGTCGGCGTTGTAGAGCGCCTTGCCCTGCTGGCGCAGCCAGAGCTCGAACGAGGGCTCCAGGCCGCTCGCGTCGGCGGTGGCGTAGAAGTTGGACTTCTTGTTGCCCTTGGCGAAGGCGGCGCAGTTCTCGGCGAACTGATCCCAGGTGACGGCCTTCGACGGCGGCGTGGCGCCGGCGGCCTCCCAGGCGGCAGCGTCGTAGAGGGCCGCGGAGGAGTTCACCCCGAGATTGATGCCGTAGAGCTTGCCGTCGACCTTGCCGGCATCGATGTTGTTCTGGCCGAAGTCGCTGATCTGAAGAGCGTTTCCGACATACTCGTCGAGCGGCATGAGGGCGCCGCGCCGGGCGTATTCGAAGATGTAGCGGTAGTCCATCTGGATCAGGTCGGGCGCGTTGCGGCCGGCGACCTGGGTGGCGAGGCGGGTCCAGTAGTCGGACCAGCCGACGAACTCACCGTCGACGGTGAGGCCTGGGTTGATCTCCCGGTAGGCGGCGATCGCCTTGTTGGTGCGGTCGGCCCGCTCCTGGGAGCCCCACCAGATGAACCGAAGGCGCTGGTCCTGGGCGAACAGGGGCCGGGCGCCGAAGGCGGACAGCGCCAGCGCGGCGGCGGACGACTTGATCAGCGTGCGACGGTCGATGCGGAAGTCGGACATGCTCTGCTCCTCCCTGGAACAAGACTGCAAGGGGCGGGTTCTTTCGCCCCGGCGATGGGCCGGTCTGTTGCCGGTTTATAACCATTCGGTTACAAGTAGCGCATCGTCGGGAGCGCTTGTCAAGGATCCCATGCGCTTCGGATACTGTTTGATCGGAAAGGATTGGTGGCCGACGTGACCGACGAGGACGACAGGACGGTCGAGGAACCGGCGCGATCGGTCGCCGACGTGGACGGGGCCAAGCACCCGGTGGCGGCGTTTGACGTGGACCACCCGAAGGATAGCATGAGCCGCTGGGACTGGGGACAGACGGCGGTGACGGTGAGCGAGAGCAAAGGCCAGGGCGGGACCAGGGCAACGGCCGGCCCGGCGGCGGACGACCCCGGTCCGGGCGCAGCCACGGGCGCGTCGGGTGACGGGCCGCATGCCGCTCGCCGGGAGGCCGTGCCGGGCGCCGGCGCGGCGACCGGAGCGGACGCGGACGACACGGGAGCGGACCGCCGCTCCGGCGCGGCGCCGCGGGCCAAGGCCGCGGCCCCCGGCGCGCCTCGGACGCCCCGCAGAGCCGCCGCGGACGCGGCGCCGGACGGCGGAAAACCGGCGAAATCGCGCGGCCGGTCGGCCCCGCGCAACCCGGAGCGGACGGCCGCCTCCATCCTGGCGGCGGCGATCCGGGAGTTCGCCGAAAAGGGCTTCGACGGCGCCCGCGTGGACGTGATCGCCCGGCGGGCGGGCACCAACAAGCGGATGCTCTACCACTATTACGGGGACAAGGAGGCGCTCTATCTGCGCGTCCTTGAGGAGGCCTACGGGTCGATCCGCTTCGCCGAGCGCCGGCTGGACCTCGCCCGCCGGGACCCGGAGGAGGGCATCCGCGAGCTCGCCCTCTTCACCTGGCACTATTTCCTGGACCACCCGGAATTTCTCAGCCTGCTCGGCACCGAGAACCTGATGAAGGCGCGCCACCTGAAGCGTTCGCCCACCATCACGGCGATGCACTCGAACTTCATCACGGAACTCGCCGCCGTGTTGCAGCGCGGCGAAAGCACAGGGGTGTTCAAGAAGGGGCTCGACCCGGTCGACGTCTACCTGACCATTGCGGCGCTCGGCTTCTTCTACCTTTCGAATCGGTTTACGCTGTCGACCATCTTCCGGCGCGACCTGGAGGCGCCGGCCATGCTGGACCACTGGGGCGAGCACGTGGTGGCGACCACGCTGGCCGCCATCAAGGCCTGAGACCCCTCCCCGTCGCGTCCTCCGAATCCCGCTTGCGTCTTGGGGCGGATCCGGTGATCCGCCCCCACACGTGGTCCACATCGTCGCTTCGTGGTGGCGAAAACCGGGGCCACATGGGCCGGCGTCGCCCCGGCATCGGCCCACAAAGAGCCTGATGTCGGCCTTGTCGGCGCGCGCGTGTCGCTTCCGCCGCGCGGTCTCCCCCGCCGTCACCGGAGGGCCTTTTGTCCGATTGTCCTCGTCTCGACCGTTGACAAGCCGGTCCGATCGGCGGCAGGTTATAACCAACTAGTTACAAGTGGCGCGCCGGCGGGCCCCCATCGACGATCCGGCCGGCGCAACAAGAAGCCACCCACCGACACCTGAACACGGGAGGACGACGCCATGGTCCGCATCGGACTGATCATGCACGGCATCACGGGCCGGATGGGTCTCAACCAGCACCTGATCCGCTCCATCGTGGCGATCCGCCGGCAGGGCGGCGTGCTTCTCTCCAACGGCGAGCGGCTGATGCCGGACCCGATCCTGGTCGGCCGCAACCTCGACAAGGTGGCGGCGATCGCCAAGGCCCACGGCATCGAGCGCTACACGGACGACCTGGACGCGGCGCTCGCCAACCCGGAGGACATCCTGTTCTTCGACGCCGGCACGACCCAGATGCGGGCCGGCCTCCTCGCCAAGGCGATCCACGCGGGCAAGCACGTCTATTGCGAGAAGCCGATCGCCGAAAACGTGGAGGCGGCCCTGGAGGTGGCCGAGCTCGCCCGGCGCAAGGGCGTGAAGAACGGCGTCGTCCAGGACAAGCTGTTCCTGCCGGGCCTGATGAAGCTGAAGATGCTGCGCGACAGCGGCTTCTTCGGCAGGATCCTGTCGGTACGCGGCGAGTTCGGCTACTGGGTGTTCGAGGGCGATTGGCAGCCGGCGCAGCGCCCCTCCTGGAACTACCGCCTGAAGGACGGCGGCGGTATCATCCTCGACATGCTCTGCCACTGGCGCTACGTGCTGGACAACCTGTTCGGCGAGGTGAAGGCGGTGAGCTGCCTCGGCGCCACCCACATTCCCGAGCGCGTGGACGAAGCCGGCCGGACCTATGCGGCGGACGCGGACGACGCCGCCTATGCGACCTTCGAGCTCGAAGGCGGCGTCGTCGCGCAGCTGAACAGCTCCTGGGCGGTGCGGGTGCGGCGCGACGACCTGGTGACCTTCCAGGTGGACGGCACCCACGGGTCGGCGGTGGCGGGCCTCACCAAGTGCTGGACCCAGCACCGGGTGAACACCCCGAAGCCGGTGTGGAACCCGGACCAGCCGCAGACGATCGATTTCTTCAAGACCTGGGACGAGGTGCCGGACAACTGGCCGGCGGACAACGGCTTCAAGGTGCAGTGGGAGATGTTCCTGCGCCACGTGGCCGAGGACGCGCCCTGGCGCTTCGACCTGATGGAAGGCGTGAAGGGCGTGCAGCTGGCCGAACTGGGCCTGAAATCGTGGCGCGAGCGCCGCTGGCTGGACGTGCCGGCGCTGGGGGCCTGAGCCATGACGAGCCTCCGGCTGCCGACCGCCGACCGATCGATCGAGACCTATACGCTCACCGGCCGGCCGCCGGAGCTGGCGCGGCGCAGGGCGGCGGACTTTCCGCGTATCGCTTATGCGGCCGCCCACGTGGTGGCCGACCCGCTGGCGACCTACGACCCCTGGCTGGAGCCGGCGATCGACTGGGACCGCACCCTCGCCTTCCGGCACCGGCTGTGGGACCTCGGCCTCGGCGTCGCCGAGGCCATGGACACGGCGCAGCGGGGCATGGGGCTTTCCTGGACCGACGCCCGGGACCTGATCCGCCGGGCGCTCGCCGAGGCGAAGAGCCGCGACGACGCCCTGATCGCCTGCGGGGCGGGCACCGACCACCTGGCCCCCTCCCCGGCCGTGACCGTGGACGACGTGATCCGCGCCTACGAGGAGCAGGTGGCGTTCGTGGAAGGCCACGGCGGGCGCATCATCCTGATGGCGAGCCGGGCGCTCGCGGCCGCCGCCAAGGGGCCGGACGACTATGCCAGGGTCTACGGCCGCATCCTTTCGCAGGTGCGGCAGCCGGTGATCATCCACTGGCTGGGCGAAATGTTCGACCCGGCCCTTGCGGGCTACTGGGGTTCGGCGGACCACGACGCCGCCATGGACACCTGCCTCGCCATCCTGACCGACCACGCCGCCAAGGTGGACGGCATCAAGATCTCGCTCCTGTCGAAGGAGAAGGAGATCTCCATGCGCCGGCGCCTGCCGGCGGGCGTGCGCATGTACACGGGCGACGACTTCAACTACGCGGAGCTGATCCGCGGCGACAAGGCGGGCCACTCGGACGCCCTGCTCGGCATCTTCGACGCCATCGCGCCGGCGGCTTCGGCCGGCCTCGCGGCTCTCGGCCGGAGCGACGAGCGGGCCTTCTTCGACATCCTGGAGCCGACGGTGCCGCTGTCGCGGCACATCTTCCGGGCGCCGACCCGCTTCTACAAGACGGGCGTCGTCTTCCTCGCCTGGCTCAACGGCCTGCAGGACCATTTCGTCATGGTGGGCGGCCAGGAGAGCGCCCGGTCGGTCCAGCACCTGGCCGAGCTGTTCCGGCTTGCCGATAAGGCCAACGCCCTGACGGACCCGGACCTCGCGGCCGGGCGGATGGGCCGGCTTCTCTCCGTGCACGGGATCGGCTGACATGGGCACGGATCTTCCCATCGTGCGGCTGGTGGACGCCGCCGTGTTCGAGCGGCCCGTGAGTCTTCGCCTACCGTTCCGGTTCGGCGCCGTGACCCTGAGGGAAGCCCGCCAGGCGTTCCTGCGGGTGCGGATCGAGGACGGCGCGGGCCGGACGGGCTTCGGCCATGCGGCCGAACTGATGGTGCCGAAGTGGTTCGACAAGGCGCCGGACCTGTCCAACGCGGACAACGAGGCGCAGCTCCGCCGGTCCCTGGCGCTCGCCATCGAGGCGATGTCGGCGGCCGGGCCGGGGACCGCCTTCGGGCTGCATGCGGCGGTGGAAGCGCCGCTCCATGCGGTGGCGGCCGGCGAGGACCTGCCGGGGCTGGTGGCGTCGTTCGGGCTCGCGCTCGTCGACCGGGCGATCCTCGACGCGCTCTGCCGGCTGGACGGCGTCGCCGTCGCGGACGCGCTCCGGGCGAACCGGCCGGGCATGGACGCCCGGACCGCGCCGGACCTTGCGGGCTTCGACCTCGACGGCTTCCTGGGGCGCCTCGATCCGGCCGACAGCCTGAAGGCCCGGCACACGGTGGGCTTCGCCGACGCGCTGACCGAGGCGGAGGTGGACCCCGGCGCGCGGATCGGCGACGGCCTGCCGGAGAGCCTTGAGGCGGCGATCGGCACCTACGGGCTCGACCGTTTCAAGCTGAAGCTGACCGGCGATCCCATGCGCGATGTTTCACGTGTGACATCCATCGCGGCCGTGCTGGACCGGCTGCCGGACTACCGGGTGACGCTGGACGGCAACGAGCAGTATCCGGACGCCGACACGCTGGTGGATTTCCTCGACCGGCTGGCGGCGGAGCCCCGGGCAGCGCGGCTTCGCGCCAACCTCCTGTTCGTGGAGCAGCCGATCGCCCGGGCGGTGGCGCTGTCGCGGCCGGTGACGGCGGCGGCGGACCGGGTGGCGCTGGAGATCGACGAGAGCGACGGCGGCATGGAGGCGTTCCGGACCGCGAAGGCGCTCGGCTACACGGGCGTGTCGTCCAAGTCCTGCAAGGGGCTCTACCGGTCGCTCCTCAACGCGGCCCGGGTGGCGGCCTGGAACGCGGAGGCCGGGGACGGGCGCTTCTTCCTCTCCGCCGAAGACCTGACCACCCAGGCCGGCATCGCCGTGCAGCAGGACCTGGTGCTCGCCGCCCTGGTGGGGGCCGGCCACGTGGAGCGGAACGGCCACCACTATGTGGACGGCATGCAAGGGGCGGGCGCCGGGGAGGCCGCGGCCTTCCTCGATCACCACGGCGACCTCTATCGGGCCGGACCGGGCGGGCGGCCGCGGCTCGCGATCGAGGGCGGCCGGATCGCCTTCGGCTCGGCGCTGCGGGCGCCCGGGCTCGGCGTCGCCGGGCCGGCGGCGGAGGCGGCCTTCGCGGCGCTTCGGGCCTGAGGCCGGATCGGCGGCCACCGGGCCGGGCCGCCCGAACGCCCGGCCGACCACAAGACGACGGAGGAGAGACGCCCATGACCGCACCAGCCGTGCCCGGATTGTCCATCAACTTCGCGACCGTGCGCCAGATCGGCAGCTTCGGCGCCATCGTGGACGCCTGCCTGAACCACGGCATCACGGCCATCTCGCCCTGGCGGGAGCACATCCACGAGACGGGTCTTGCAGAGGCCGCCCGGATCGTGGCGGCGAACGGCCTGAGGGTGACCGGCGTCTGCCGGGGCGGCTTCTTCCCGGCGGCGGACGCGGCGGGCCGGCAGGCGGCCATCGACGACAACCGGCGGGCGATCGACGAGGCGGCGGCCCTCAAGGCCGACTGCCTGGTGATGGTGGTGGGCGGCCTGCCGAAAGGATCGAAGGACATCGGCGCGGCCCGCGCCATGGTGGCGGACGGGCTCGCCGCCATCCTGCCGCATGCCCGGGCGGCGGGCGTGCCGATCGCCATCGAGCCGCTGCACCCCTTCTACGCGGCCGACCGGGCCTGCGTGAACCTCCTCGGCCAGGCGCTCGACCTTTGCGACGCGCTCGGCGACGGGATCGGGGTCGCCATCGACGTCTACCACGTGTGGTGGGACCCGGACCTTGCCGCCCAGATCACTCGGGCCGGCAAGGGCGGGCGCATCCTCGCCCATCACATCTGCGACTGGCTGGTGCCGACGCTCCACGTGCTCAACGACCGGGGCATGATGGGCGACGGGGTGATCGACCTCAAGGGCTTCCGGGCGATGATCGAGGCCGCGGGGTTCCACGGGCCCCAGGAGGTGGAGATCTTCTCGGAGAACTGGGGCGGCAGGCCGGGCGACGAGGTGCTGAGGACCTGCGTGGAGCGCTACCGGACGGTGTGCTGAGGGGAGTGGATTTGGACACGAGCTTCGGCGGGAGCGGGATCCTTCCCTTCAGGGGAAGGTGGCCCGAAGGGCCGGAAGGGGTCGTATTTTTGGTTTTCCGGGCGGCGCGGCCGACGTTGGAGGGAAAAGACGACCCCTTCCGGCCGGCTTTCGCCGGCCACCTTCCCCTGAGGGGAAGGATGGTCTGGGCTTCGGCGGGAGCGGGCCCTTGGCCTCAGGGGGATGAAGATCGGGGCTTCGGCGGGAGCGGGGTCCTTTCGTTCCGGGCGAGGACGATGCGCGGGAGCGGCCGGATTGGTGAGGATCGCGCGGCGCGTGACGTGGCGCGGCGGTTTGGAGGACCCGTCCTTCAGGGCGGGCGGAGGAGTGGATCTGATGTCGAATACCCATAACCGCACCCGCTATGCGCTGGTCGGGACAGGCAATCGCGGCACGACCATGTGGGGCGGCGAGCTTCTCGCCGGCTGGAGCGACCACGTGGACCTGGTCGGGATCTGCGACCTCAACCTGATGCGGGCCGAGCGGGCGCGCGGCATGATCGGCGGCGACGCGCCGCTCTACGCGGACTTCGCCACCCTGATGGCGGAGCAGAAGCCTTCGCTGGTGATCGTGTGCACGCCCGACCACAACCACGACGACATCATCGTGGCGGCCCTGGAGGCCGGGGCGGACGTGATCAGCGAGAAGCCGCTGACCACGACGGTGGAGAAGATCGCCCGCATCCGCGACGCGGAGGCGCGCACCGGCCGGCGGGTGGACGTGTCGTTCAACTACCGCTTCGCCCCGACCGCGGCGAAGATGAAGGAACTGATCGACGCCGGCACCATCGGCCAGGTGACCTCGGTGGACTTCCACTGGTACCTGGACAACCGGCACGGCGCCGACTACTTCCGCCGCTGGCACGCCTTCGAGAAGAATTCCGGCAGCCTGTTCGTCCACAAGGCCACCCACCACTTCGACCTTCTGAACTGGTACCTCGGATCGGACCCGGTGGAGGTGAAGGCCTTCGGCGAGCTTCTCCACTATGGCGCCAAGGGGCCGTTCCGCGGCCCGCGCTGCCGGATCTGCCCGCACAGGGACGAGTGCCCCTACTTCTTCGACCTCGCCGCCGACGGCTTCCTCGACGCGCTCTACGAGGACCCGTCCGAGGTGGACGGCTACGTGCGGGACGCCTGCGTGTTCCGGGAGGACATCGACATCCCGGACACCATGACGGCGGTGATCCGGTACGCCAGCGGCGCCCAGGTGAGCTATTCGCTCAACACCTACATGCCGGTGGAGGGTCACCACATCGCGTTCAACGGGCATCTCGGCCGGATCGAGCTCCGGCAGTACGAGAAGCAGCCGTGGGAGATGCCGAAGGCGGACGAGATCCTGGTGGTGAGGAGCTTCGGCGGCGGCGTGGAGCGGATCGAGATGCCGCACCAGCCGGGCGGCCACTACGGCGGCGACAACCTGATGCGCGACATGATCTTCAAGGGCGAGCGGCCGGACCCGCTCGGCCAGCGGGCCGGCTCGCGGGCGGGCGCCGTCTCGGTGCTGACGGGGCTCGCGGCGCTGAAGAGCGCCCGCACCGGCGGAGCCGTGCGGCTTCAGGACATCGCGCCGCCGGGGATCTTCTGAACCAGCCGCCCGACCGGGAAGACGGTCCGGGAGGCGGCCTGCGCCTCCCGTTCGCCTTGGGGCAAGCTCGGGCCGTCAGGCCTCGTCCTCGTCGTCGTCCTCGCCGAACTGGTCGACCGGGACGAGGAACATGACCTCGAAACCGGGCTCCTCGTCGTCGGCGTCGTCCTCGTCCTCCTCGACGACCGCTTCCTCGAACAGGTCGGACTCGTCGTCGTTCGCGGGGCGGACCGTGAAGGCCGAGGTGCCGTTCCAGAGCGGCTTGCCGTCGCTCGTCAAGGTGCGCAGGTCCTCGCGGAAATCGTCGCTCGCGAAGATCTCCTGAGCCCCGGCCTCGTCAGCGTCCGTCACCGCGACGGGCGTGCCGTCGATCTCCAGCGTGTACATCGTGTGGTGTCTCCATGGGTGATCGCCACCGTCAACGCGACGGCCGGCCGAATCGCTCCATGGGCATCCTGCCCGATCGGGGCGGCGGGCGCACGACGGCCCGGGTCACTTGGTGAGGATGAGCTTGCCGAGCTTGGTCTGGCGCAGGCGGTAGACCTCGCCCCGGTGGGTGATCATGACCTCGGTGGAGCCATCCAGGATGTCGGCGCTCGCAAGGACGCGCCCGGCCTGGGCGGCTTCAGGCAGGAGGGCGGGACGGTTCGGCAGGGTGCTGACGGCGCTCATGGACTGCGTCTCCGGCTGCGTGGTGAATACCTGAGTTTGATACTCAAGTTTTTCACCCTGCGCAAGCGCCCTCCCCGACTCACCAGTCTCAAGAGGAAGCATCGGCCTCCCCGTCCGGACCGGCGGGCGGAACGACCCCGGTGGCCGACGCCGATGGCTCGACGCTCTCCAGGAAACCGCAGCGCTTCATGAGGCGCATCATGTGCTCGGGAACCGGGGCTTCCACGCGGACGGGCGGCTTCTTCCTGTAGAGCGGCACCTCGATGGCGCGCGCGTGCAGGTGGAGCCGCTTGTCGACCCCCCTCGCCCGGTCGCCGCCGTAGACGCCGTCGCCCACGATGGGATGGCCGAGGTGGGCCATGTGGACGCGCAGCTGGTGGGTGCGGCCGGTGCGGGGGCTGAGAGACACGAAGGTGAGCGTCTCGCCGCGCCCCAGCACCCGCCAGTCGGTGACCGCCTCCTGACCCTCCGGGTCGACCTTCATCCACCAGGACCGGCTGTCGTGGCTGGCGCGGCCGAGGGGCGCCTCGATGGTGCCGGCCTCCCCGTCGACGACCCCGCAGACCACCGCCCAATAGGTCTTGCGCACCTTCTGGCCGGCGAACAGCGCGCCGAGCTCGGCGGTGGAGCGCTTGTGGCGGCCGAGGACCAGGCAGCCGGACGTGTCCTTGTCCAGCCGGTGGGCGAGCGCGGGCCGGCGCGGCAAGCCGAAGCGCAGGTCGTCCAGGTAGTCGTCCAGGGTCGGGCCGCCCTTCGGGCCGGCGTGGACGGCGAGACCGGCCGGCTTGTCGAGGACCAGCATCAGGGCGTCGCGATAGAGAAGGCGGGCGAGGAGGGCGTCGGGCGTCATGGCGCCCTGATAGCCCGAAGCGGGCCCGGCGGCCAGCGGGCCGGCGTCGGTCCGCCAGCCGGCAGGTCCGCCGGTCGGCACCGGCGCGTCGCCGGGGTCGGGTTTCAGTCCGGCAGGGCGGCGAGGCGGGCGCCGTCGCAGTCGACGCCGAGGACCGAGACGGCCAGGCGGTCGGGGGCGATGCCGAGCGCCCCGGTGAAGGCTTCCACGGCGTCGGCGACCGGGCCGGCGGCATCGCGGAGGAGTTCGGCCGCCGCCGCCCGGAGACGGGCCTCGCCGATGCTCCGGACCGCCTCCGAGGCGTCGGCCTTGAGGCCGACCCGCACGTCGGCGGCGGAGAGGAACTGGCCGAGGGCGGGCCTGGTCTCGGCGACGCCCCGGGCCTCGACCCGGTGGCCCGGGCCGATCGCTTCGGCCGGGATCGCCATGGACCGGGCCTCCGGGGCCGGGATAGTCTCGCGGCCGAACGCCTTCAGGATCAGTCCGCCATCGGAGGTCAGGTCCGCCGACGGCGGGTCGGCCTCCGGCGGAAGGCCGAACCGCAGGTCGATGGGGCCGGGCGCGACGGCGAGGGTGGCGGCCGTGCCGGACGAGGCCGACGGACAGCCGAGGTCCACCGGCCGAAGGGTGCCGCCGCCGAACCGGAGGCCGACCGAAAGATCCACCGTCGGCACGGCGGCGCTCCGGGAGCCGCCGACCGTGGCCGAGACGGCGAGGTCGAAGCGGGGCGTCACGGCGGTCTCGCCGAGATCCAGCCAATCGACGAGCGGGTGACCGGCGAGATCCGACAGGGGCTGCAGGGTCAGCACGATGGTGCCGGCGGCCCCGTGCGGATCGTCGAGCCGGGCGGTGAGCGGCCCGGACCCGAGAGCGCGCAGGCCCGCCCCGACCGCGACGTCGAGGCCGTCGAGCGCCAGGGCGCCGGGCGCCCTCGCTTCTCCGCGCAGCATCAGGGGATCCAGAAGGGCGTCGAGCCGGATCGTCCGCTCCGTGACGGCCGGCGCGCCGACGAGGGCGGACCAGCCGCGCTGAACCGGCGGCAGGCCCGCGCGGACGGCGAGGCCGGCGAACAGGGTGTCGAGCGGCAACGCCATGTCGGGCGCCGGGTCCCCGCCTGAGACGTCGCGCCAGACGGCGAGGATGTCGTCGGCGCCGACCGGCGCGCCGGCAAGGCCCGTGATCACCGCGTCGGCGCCGGGTCCGGAGAGGCCGAACAGGCTTGCCACGACCGCTTCCCGGACCGGGTGCGGGGCGGCCGCGAGATCCGGCCGGACCGTCACGGCGACGCGGCCGACGGTCTCGGCTGTGGCGGACGCGCCCACGGTCCAGCCGAGGCCGACGGGAGACCAGCCGAGCAGGGCGGACGGCACCCGGAACCGGTAGGCGGCGACCATGCGGCGAGCCGTGGGCTCGGCGGCAGGGCCGTCCGAAGCGCCATCCGGGTCGCCGACCGTGAAGGAGGCGTCCAGCGGGTCGAGTCCGGCGCGCGCCAGGACGGCGTGGGCGGCGGGACGCGGCTCGCGAGGGGACCGGGCGGCGGCGAGAGTGGCGGCTTCGACGGCCTGGAGAACACGGTGGCGGGCGAGGGCGACGGACGTGGCCTCCACCGCGCCGGCCGCGACGAGGAAGAGGGTGGCGGCGGCCAGCACGAGCCAGGGCCGCCGGCCATCGCGCCGGCCGGTCCACGGACCGCCACCGATCATCTCCCGCATGCACCGCTCCCGTCATCACCCGGCCCGAGACTACCCATCCGGAGGTTGAGGATTTGTGTGCGACCGCGAAGCGCCCATCGGCCCTCTCTCCGGATCATGGCCGGCGAACCCGGGCCGTGATCTCGTTCCGTCGGGCGGGGAGGCGCGGTCGCGGGCGGGGCGGAGCACGGACGGGCGGACGGGCGGACGGGCGCGGGGACGACGGGCGACACGAAAAAGACGGGCGGCGGAGCCGTTCTCTCCGCCGCCCGTCAAGGTCTGTTTGTTATGGAGGGTCTTGGGCTGGCGTCCCTCTTCTGACGTCCGAGGCGTTTGATCGGGTCTGCGGTCCTCGCTGTCCGGACCGACCCTAGGCCCCGCGGACCGGACGCGGAACCGCCGATCTCCGCCCGGCCCGGTCGATCGCGCGCCAGTCCTGACGCAAGCGGGACGGTACTGCCGGTTGTGGCAGGGCGCTGGACAAATGGTTCACCATTCCGGCGACCGGCGGGCCGTGGCGGATCCGAAGGCGGACAAACCGGAGCGATCGGTGCTAACGGACACCGCCGCCACGAGGGCGCCGGAGCGCCGGCCAGCCGGGCGTGGTGAACCGTCCGTCAACCCGCCTCGGCGAATCCCACCGATTCCGTTCAACGCGCGGTTTGCCATTCAGATTGGCGAATGTTTCATGTTTGGTGGCGTATCGTGCGCTTCGGTAGCGACGTTTGGTGGGGACCATGAAGGCACTTCTGATCGACGACAATCCGACCAACCTCTTCATGCTGAGCAAGCTGGTGCAGAACGCCGGCCTTGCGGACGTGGTCTCGTTCAAGGACCCGGTGGCGGCGCTCGCCGAGGCCAAGGTGGTGCAGTTCGACATCGTGCTCTGCGACTACATGATGCCCGGGCTCGACGGCCTCCAGGTGGTGAAGGCGCTCCGGGCGCTGCCGGACTATGCGGACGTGCCGATCGTGATGGTCACGACGGTGGATCAGAAGCAGGTCTGCTACGACGCCCTGGAAGCGGGCGCCACCGACTTCCTGACCAAGCCGGTCGACATGGCGGAGGTGAAGGCGCGCGTGCGCAACCTGGCCAGCCTGCGCGACATGCAGAACAAGATGCGCGACCGGGCCGAATGGCTCTCCGCGGAGGTACGCAAGGCCACCTACGAGATGTCGCTCCTGGAGGAGGAGATCATCCTGCGCCTGTCGCGGGCGTCCGAATACCGGGACAGCGACACCGGCGCCCATGTGGTGCGGATGGCCCGCACCTGCCGGGAGATCGCCGAGGAACTGGGCATGACCAACCAGTTCTGCCGCGACATCTATCTCGCCGCCCCCATGCACGACATCGGCAAGATCGGCGTGCCGGACGCCATCCTGCGCAAGCCGGGGGCGCTGACGGCCGACGAACGCGCCCTGATGCAGACCCACACGGCGGTGGGCGCCTCCATCCTGGCCGGCTCGGATTCCCGGCTGATCCGGCTGGCGGCGGAGATCGCCGAGACCCACCACGAGCGCTGGAACGGCTCCGGCTATCCGCGCGGGCTCGCCGGCACCATGATTCCGATCTCCGGCCGGATCGCGGCCGCCGCCGACGTGTTCGACGCCCTGGTGTCGCCCCGCCCCTACAAGGACGCGTGGCCGGTTCAGAAGGCGGTGGACTATCTGGTGGAGAACGCCGGCACCCAGTTCGACCCGAAGGTGGTCGCCGCCTTCCAGGCCCGGCTGCACCGCATCCTGCGGATCCTGGAGGAACAGCCGGACGCGGGCGGCCTCGCGGCCTGAGCCGTCCCGGCCCCCTCCCCTTCCCAAAAGGCGCGGCGCCCGGAGACCGCTTCGGCGCGGCGCGAAGCCCGGACGGACGGCCCGTCCCGACACTCCCCGCTCATCGAGGAAAGACCGCATGACCATCCGCTCGACCATCCTCGCCGCCGCGGCCCTGGTCGCCGCCGCCATCCTGCCCGCGTCGGCGCTGGAGCGCCCGACCGGCCCGGTGATCCTCACCGTCAAGGGCGCCATCACGAACACCAACAGCGAGGCCGGGGCCGAATTCGACCTCGCCATGCTGACCGCCCTCGCCTCCCGGGTGACCGAGGTGGAGACCCCGTGGACCGAGGGCAAGACGAGGTTCGAGGGACCGCTCGGCCGGGCGGTGCTGGAGGCGGTGGGCGCCACCGGCGCCATGCTGAAGGTGACGGCGCTCAACGACTATTCGGCCGACGTGCCGGCCGCCGACCTGGTGGATCACGACGTGATCCTCGCCACCAGCATGAACGGCAAGCCCATGTCGGTCCGCGACAAGGGACCGCTGTTCCTGATCTATCCGTTCGACGCGGACCCGAGCCTCTACACGGAGCAGTATTTCAACCGCTCCGTCTGGCAGATCGCCACCATCGAAGTCCGCTGACGAGGCCGGCGGCGGGCGGCAGGCGCCGCCCGCCCATGCCCGAAGAGTCGTTCCCCCATGCCGATCAGCCCCGATACCGGGCGCGCCTCGCCTCGCGCCCGCAGCCTGACGCTGCTCGCCCTCGTGGCGGTGCTGTTCCTGATGGCCGCCATCTCGGTGTTCGGGCTGTTGATGCGGCAGGCGCGCGACAGCCGCCTCAGCATCCAGGAGGACGCGCTCTGGGCGACCTACCAGTTGGACCGGGAGACCGCCAAGCTGCTCCGGGCCATGGACGACGCGCGGACCCGGCCGTCTCCCGAGACCGAGGCCGCCATGCTGCGGCGGTTCGACATCCTCTACAGCCGCCTGGGCGTGCTCCGGAACGGCGCCTATCCGGCCGTGTTCCGGGAGGACGCCGACATCGTGGCCGCCATGGCGCTGGTGGACGCCACGCTGGCGCGCGAGGTGGCGGCCTTCGACGCCCTCCAGGGCGGCGCGCCCCTGTCGGCGGACCTCCTCGACCGGCTCCAGGCGTCGTTCGAGGACATGAACCGGGCGACCTCCATCATGGTGACGGAGGCGAACGGCGTCCTCTCCGGGCTGCGCACCGCCAACCGCACCTATGTGCAGTCGCTCTACACCCTGCTCGGCGGGCTGGTGCTCGCCCTCACGATCAGCATGGCGCTGGTGGTGGCCGTGCTGATCCGCCAGATCCGGGAGGTGACGCTGTCGCGCAGCCGCCTGGAGGAGATGGCAGGGGACCTCGCCGAGGCGGCGGAGGCGGCGGAGGCGGGCAACCGGGCGAAATCGGCCTTCCTCGCGACCATGAGCCACGAGATCCGCACGCCGCTGAACGGCGTGATCGGGATGGCGGACCTCCTGATGGACACGGAGCTTTCCGCCGACCAGGCCCGGTTCAGCCGCACCATCCGCACCTGCGGCGTGACGCTGATGGAGCTGATCAACGACATCCTGGACTTCTCCAAGCTGGAGGCGGGCAGCTTCGACCTGGAGACCACCGCGTTCGATCCGGTCGCGGAGGCGGAGACGGCCCTCCAGGTGGTGGCCTCCCGGGCGCGGGACCGGCAGCTCGCCCTGGTGCTGGCGCCGGCCCTGCCGAACGACCGGCTCTACCTCGGCGATCCGGGGCGGGTGCGGCAGGTGCTGCTCAACCTCCTCTCCAACGCGGTGAAGTTCACCGAGGCGGGCACGGTGGCGGTGCGCCTGTCGGAGACCCGGACCGGCGACGCGGCGCGTCTCAGGGTGGAGGTGGCGGACACCGGCATCGGCATCTCGGAAGCCGGGCTGCAGCGCCTGTTCAAGGAGTTCAGCCAGGTGGACGCCAGCATCACCCGGCGCTTCGGCGGCACGGGGCTCGGCCTTGCGATCTGCCGGCGGGTGATCGAGCACCTGGGCGGCAGCGTGGGGGTGGAGAGCGAGGAGGGGGAGGGCAGCACCTTCTGGTTCGAACTGACCCTGCCGGTGGTGGCCGGCAAGGCCATGCCGGAGGCGCCGCTCCTCGGCCGCCGGGTCGCCGTCCGGGGCCGGTCGCGGCTGGAGACGGAGGCGCTGCGGACGGCGGCCGCCTATGCGGGCGCCATCCTGGCGGACGAAGGCGCCGACGGGATCGCGGCGCTGACGGTGCTGGAGGAGGACGAGCCGCCGAAGCTGGTGCCGCGCGTGCGGCTGCCGGGCGGAGAGAGCCGCGACCTCGCCGACGCCGCGCTCTCGCCGGCGACCCTCGGGGCGGCCCTCGCGCCTGCGCCGGCGGCGCCCGGGACCGGGGCGCCGGAGCCACGGCCGGCGGAACGGCCTGCGGCGGAGGCCGCGGAGGCGCTGGACATCCTGGTGGCGGAGGACAACGTGGTGAACCAGGAGGTGGCGGCGCGCATCCTCGGCCGGCTCGGTCACCGGGTCACGATCGCCAACAACGGCGCTGAGGCGCTGGCGCTCGTCTCCAGCCGGACCTTCTCGGTGGTGCTGATGGACATGCAGATGCCCGTGATGGACGGCCTGGAGGCGACGCGGGCGATCCGCGCCGGCGAGAAGCAGAGCCGGCGGCTGCCGATCATCGCCATGACGGCAAACGCGTTCACGACCGACCGAGACGCCTGCCTCGCCGCCGGCATGGACGGGTTCCTGACGAAGCCGGTGGACCGGGCCTCGCTCGCCGCCACCCTTTCGGCGCTGGCGGGCGGCCGGGCCGCCGCCCCGCCGGAGGCGGCCGCCGTCGCGGCGGTCGAAAAGGGAGCGGTCCGCATGAGCCGGGTGGCGGCGCTCCACGACGAGCTCGGCCCGGACGCGGTGGACTTCCTGCTGACGAGCTTCCTCGATGACACGGTCGGCCTCGTGGGCGAGATGTCGGAGGCGCTCCAGGCGGGCGACGAGGCGGCCCTGCGGGCGGTGCTCCACACCCTGAAGGGCTCGGCCGCCAACGTGGGCTTCTCGGCCATCGAGGCGCTCGCTGCCGACCTCCTGGCCACCAAGGGGCCGCTGGACCCGAACGGGCTCGGCCGGCTGATCCTGGCGATCTCCGACGCGGAGCCCGCCGCGGACGCGGCCCGGGCGCGCTACGGCCTGAAGGCCGCGGCGGCGTGACGGGACGTTCAAGGGCGACGGGCGGGAGGTCAGCCGGACCGGGCGGGCGGGCGGAGGACCCGGCCGGGGAGGGCGTCCTCCAGATCGCGGAGGAGTCGGTCGAGGGTGGCGCCGTCGAGGCCCGCGATGGTCTCGGCGAGGAGGTTCGCGAGCCGGGTCGCCTTCGGGTCGAGCCCGGCCGTGTCGATCACGACGCGCGGGTGCGACAGTTCGGCGAGGCGCTGCAGATCCTCCGCCTCGTCCCAGATGACGTTGAAATAGCCGATGATGCGCTGGAGCATGAACCAGCTCGGCCGGCCGCGCCGGCCGTGCTCCAGGGCGGACAGGTAGGTGGCCGAGACCCCGAGGGCGGCGGCCATGTCCTTCAGGCTGACGCCGCGGGCGGTCCTCAGCTCGCGCATCCTGGCTCCGAACGGCGTCATGCCCCTCCCCTTCGCGCTTCGCGCGTCCCGGACGTCCGCGGCGGGCCGCCTCAGCCGCGCCGGCGGCGGATGCGGATGTAGAGCGCGCCCGCGCCGCCGTGGGCGAGGTGCGCGTCCTCGAAGCCGAGCACCTTGTCGCGGAACTCCGGCAGGCTCAGCCACAGGGGCACCATGCGCTTCAGGACGCCGCGCTCGGCGCCGTGGAGGGTCTCGAAGCCGCCGCCCGAGCCCTTGCCGGTGATGACGAGGACGATCTTGGCGTCCCGCGCCTGGGCTGTCGAGAGGAAGCCGAGGAGCCGGGCGCGCGCCTCGTCCTGGCGCAGACCGTGCAGGTCGAGCCGGCCGTCGAGGGCCTGGGTGCCGCGGACGACGCGCTTCTTCTCCTTGCGGTCGAGGGTCTGGAGCGTCGGCATGGCCGGCCGGGAGGGCTGGCGCGGCGGCTCCACCTTGGGCGTCACGGGCGCGATGTCGGCGGGCGGCGGCGGCACGGCCTCCGGCATCGGAGGCGGCGGCGGGACGGGTTTTGCCTTGCTCTTCGGCTTCCGGAGCGGGTTGACGGTCCGTTGGACCAGGGACCAGAGCGCCTCCTCCTCCGGGCCGAGGCGGCGACGGTCACGGGCCACCGGTCGGCTCCGGTCGCGGCCGCAGCACGGTGAAGCGGGCCGGGTGGCGGACCCGGGCGGCCTTCGCCCAGGCCTCCTCGCCGGTGCCGAAGAAGATGTCGCCCCGGGACGGGCCGAGGATGGCGGACCCGGTGTCCTGGGCGATCATCAGCCGCCGGAACGGCAGCTTCTGGCCGGCCGTCTCGCCGTCGAGGCTCGTCTCCACGAAGATCGGCATGTGGAAGGTCATCAGGTGTCGGTCGACGGCGAGCGAGCGGCCGGGGGTCAGCGGCACCTGCGCGGCGGCGAGCGGCCCGAGCGCCGGATCGGGCACCGGCGTCTCCCGGAAGACGATGTAGGACCGGTTGCGGGCCATGACGGCGCCGGCCTCGTCAGGGTTCGCCTCCAGCCAGGCGCGCAGCACGTCGGCGGTCGCCTCGGCGGCGGTCATCAGGCCCTTCTCGACGAGGACCCGGGCGATCGGGAAATAGGCGTGGCCGGACTTGCCGTCGAAGCCGACCCGCATGACCGCGCCGTCCGGCAGGCGGACGCGGGCGGATCCCTGCACGTGGATGAAGAAGGCCTCCACCCAGCTCTTGAGGAACACGAGTTCCAGGCCGCGCCCGTCGAGGGCGCCGGCCATGACGGCGCCCCGGTCCGGGTGTTCCACCAGACGGCCGTCCGCCCGGCGGGCCCAGGTGAGCGACGGGTCGAGGCCGGTCCGGTCGTCCTCGGGGCCGATCTCCACGAGATCGTCGGGCCGCCGATGGAGCGGCACCGGGAAGTCCGGCGTACGGACCCGCGAGCCCTCCACCTCGGGCTCGTAGTAGCCGGTGACGAAGCCGGCTCCCTCGCGCGGGAGGATGCGGGCCGGCTCGAACCAGCGCTCGAAGAAGGCGCGGGCGGCAGGCCCGTCGAGACCGGCCGAAAGGGCGAGCGCGGCATCGGCGGGCGCCCGGAGGGCGGCCCCGTCGAGCCGCAGAGCCCTGGTCTTCGGCAGGCTGTCGAGGATGCGGGCGGCGGACAGCCGGAAGGCCCGGAAGGCGGCCGCGTGGTCGTCCCCGGCCCAGCCGGCCAGCCGGTCGAAGGCGACCCGGCGCAGGCGGGCCGGGGCAGTCGATGGCTCGGTCATCGGGACGGACCGTCAGCCGTCCGCCTCGGTGGCGATGAGCTTCCAGTTCGGGTCGCGCGACTTCACGTCGCGGGCGAAGGTCCAGACGTCGGTCACCTCGGCCACCTTGACCGGGTCGCCGTCGACCACGGCGCCGGCGCGGTCGCGGGTCACCGAGATGAGCTGGCTGACGAAGCGGACGGTGATCTGGGCCTGCCCGTTCTTCAGGGCGGCCTCCACGATGTCGGCCTTGTCCATGCCGACGAAGGTGGTCTCGATCTTCTCGCCGCGCTTCTCCCGGTCCGCGATGGCAGCGCTGAAGCCCTCGTAGACGTCCGGGCTGAGGAGCATCTTCAGGGTGTCGCGGTCGCCGGACGCGAAAGCGCCGACGATGATCTCGTAGGCGGCGCGGGAGCCGTCCAGGAAGTGGCGGGCGTCGAAGCTGCGATCCGCCGACACGATGGTGCGCAGCGCCCCGTTGAGGGCGGAACCGGCCGGCGCCACCGCGTCCACGCCGGCGGCCTGGGCCTCCGCGGTGGCGGCGGGCGCCCGGGTTGCCCGAGGCAGGGCGACCACGTTGTCGTTGGTCTCGGGGGCCGGGGCGGCCGGACGCTCCTCGCGCCTGGCGAACGGATCCTGCGGGGGACGCTCGTGGCCGGTGCGCCGGCCGAGCACGCTCCGGAGCTTCCAGAAGATGGCCACGGCCACCAACAGGAAGACCAGGCTGTAGACGTCGAGGAATCCGTTCATCTCGGCTATCGGGCCCGTTCTGGAGACAAGAGTGCTCGGTCGCCGCCGCCCGATATCCCTGGCGAGGCCCCGCTCCACTCCTTATGTATGCCGCGTCCGGCCAGCATAAAGGGGCGATGGCTCGGATACAAAGCTTCTCGTCCCAAGCCTATGCCCGTTTGGGAGCCGTCTTTCAATCGTCATGGCCACCCCCGCCCCGTTGCTCCGACCCGCTGAGGACCTGACCTCGATGCGTATCGCCGCGCTTTTCCTTCTCCTGGTGCCGATCGCCGAGATCGCCATGTTCGTGGTGGTCGGGCGCGAAATCGGCGTGCTCGGGACTCTCGGCCTCCTGATCGGGGCCGGTGTCCTCGGCGCGCTCGTCCTGCGCTGGCAGGGCCTGCGGCTGGTGGCGGCCGCGCGGGCGGACCTCGCCGCCGGGCGCATGCCGGCGGAGACGATCGTGCACGGGGCGCTGCTGGCGCTCGCCGGTCTGTTCCTGCTGCTGCCGGGCTTCCTGTCGGACATCGCGGCCTTCCTGCTCCTCCTGCCGCCGGTGCGGGGGCTGGTGGTCTCGGGCGTGCGCCGGAACATCACGGTGGTGAGCCAGGGTGCCCGCACGACCGCATCCTGGACGTCGTCCCGCGCCGGCTCCGGCGTCCTCGACCTGGAGGCGGACGAGTACGAGCGGCGCGGCGGCGGGCACAGCCCCTGGTCCGGCGAGGACGGCCCGCCGCGGATCGGCGGCGCCTGACGCGGGCGGCCGGACGGGACCGGACCCCGTGTGCACTCCGGCGGTTCGGGCCGGCCGGCGCGGGGTTTTCGGCCCCGGCGAGCCTTGCGCCCGGCCGCCGCCGGTGGTAGCCGCATCTGCCGAGAGCGCGTGCCGTTCCGGGACGCCGCAGGAGATACGAGACCGCCATGACCGATACCCAGGGCGCCATTCAGCAGCCGTCCCTCAACGTCCTCGCCCAGTACCTGAAGGACCTGTCGTTCGAGAACCCGAAGGCGCCGGACAGCCTGCGCTCGCGCGAGGGCTCCCCGGAGATCAGCGTCGGCGTCAACGTGTCGTCGCGCCAGCGCTCCGGCGTCGAATACGAGGTCGACCTCAAGATCGAGGTGAAGGCCGAGCAGAAGGGCGAGACGGTCTTCCAGATCGAGATGCTCTACGGCGGCCTGTTCCGCGTGCAGAACGTGCCCCAGGCGCACCTGCACCCGTTCGTCATGATCGAATGCCCGCGCCTCCTGTTCCCGTTCGCCCGCCAGATCGTGGCCGACGCGAGCGTGCGCGGCGGCTTCCCGCCGCTGATGATCGACCCGATCGATTTCGTGCAGCTCTACCAGCAGTACCTCGCCCGCATGCAGGCGCAGGCCCAGGTGCAGCAGTAACGGGACCGGCCGCCGTCGCTCTCCGGCGGGGAGCGACGGACGAGGCGGGTCGAATGATGCGCCGCCGGGTTCCTCGGTCCACAGGAGACGAGGTGCCCGATCGATCGGATCAGTGAGAGCCGCTGGCCGCCGCCGGCGGCTCTTCCGTCTGGAGATAGCGGCCCCACAGGGCGCCCGCGCCGAGGGTTTCGACGAAGGCCCGGTGGGCGGTCGCCTCCTCGGCGGTGAGCCGGCTCGGCAGCGGCTGCGGGCGGGCCTCGGCCTTGCGGCCGACGGCCCTGAGGCGGGCCGTGGACGTGGAGGCGGCGACGAGGCCGAGGTCGGCCTGACGGCCGCCGTTCAGCTCGATGTAGACCTCGGCGAGGAGTTCGGCGTCGAGGAGCGCGCCGTGCTTCACGCGCTTCGACGTGTCGATGCCGTAGCGCGAGCAGAGGGAGTCGAGGCTCGCCGGCGAGCCCGGGTGCTTCCGGCGGGCGAGCTGCAGGGTGTCGAGCACCCGGTCGTCGCCGATGGTGGACCGGCCGCTGCGCTTCAGCTCGAAATTGATGAAGCCCATGTCGAACTGGGCGTTGTGGATGACGAGCCGGCCGTCGGCGATGAAGTCCAGGAAGGCGTCGGCCACGTCGTCGAAGCGGGGCTTGTCGGCCAGGAAGGCGTCGGACAGGCCGTGGACCTCGAAGGCCTCCCGCGGCATGGTCCGTTCCGGGTTGATGTAGACGTGATAGGTCCGCCCGGTGGGGAACTGGTTGAGGAGCTCGACGCAGCCGATCTCGACCAGGCGGTCGCCGGTCTTCGGATCGAGGCCGGTGGTCTCGGTGTCGAGCACGATCTCGCGCATCACGCTTCCTGGCAGGGCCGGCCCCCAACCGGGACCGGCATTCGACGCGACCGTGCCACCTGGACCGGACGGGCGCAACGGCCTTCAGGCCGTCATCCAAGGCTGAATGCGGTTCCGATCCGCACTGTGACGCCGGAGGCTCAGCCGGGCCCGTCCCGCAAGGTCGCGAGGAGGCGGTCGACCGCCGCGCCGGCGGCCTCCACGCCGGACCCGGTGTCGATCACGTGGTGGGCGCGGGCGCGCTTCTCCGCGTCCGGCAGCTGGCGGGCCAGGATGGCGTCGAACTTCTCCGCCGTCATGCCGGGCCGGGCGAGGACCCGGGCGCGCTGCACGTCCGCCGGGGCGCTGACCACCACCACCGTGTCCACGTCCGCCTCCCGGCCGGTCTCGTAGAGGAGCGGGATGTCGAGGACTGCGACCGGCGCGCCGGCGGACGCCGCCTCGGCGAGGAAGGCGCGTTCCGCTGCCCGCACGGCCGGATGCACGATGGCCTCCAGGCGCCTCAGGGCCGCCGGATCGCCGAGCACCGCCCGCGAGAGGGCGACCCGGTCCACGGCGCCCGACGCCGCGGTGCCCGGGAAGGCGGCCTCCACGGCGGGAGCGAGCGGCCCGGCGTACAGCCGGTGGACGGCCTCGTCGGCGTCGAACACGGGCACGCCGCGCCGGCGGAAGAGGTCCGCCGTCGTGGACTTGCCCATGCCGATGGAGCCGGTGAGGCCGACGACGATCACGACAGGAGGTCCGCTTCCACGAGGGCGCGGAGCTCCGCCGTGACGACAGGCCGGACGCCGAACCAGTGTTCGAAGCTCGGCACCGCCTGGTGGAGTAGCATACCGAGGCCGTCGACCGTGCGAAGCCCGGCCGCCCTGGCGCGGGCGAGGAAGGGCGTCTCCAGCGGTACGTAGACGATGTCGGCGACGATCGTTTCGGGTCCGAGGCGGTGAAGCTCGAGCGGGATCTCGCCCTCGCCCTTCATGCCGAGGGACGTGGTGTTGACCACCACGTCCGCCTGGAGCGCCGCGCGGGCGGCGTCGGCGAAGTCGCAGACGGCGACCCGGCCGGGATAGAGGGCGGCGAGGCTCTCGGCCCTGGCGAGGGTGCGGTTGGCGAGGCGGACGGCGTAGCCCCGGTGGACGAGGCCGTCCACCACCGCCCGGGCGGCGCCGCCGGCGCCGAGCACGAAGGCGACGCGGGGATTATCGTCCCAGCCGGGGAGGGCGACGTCCAGATTGCCGACGAAACCCTGGACGTCCGTGTTGGCGCCGACGAGCCGCCCACCGTCCGTCCACAGGCAGTTCACAGCCTTCAGCCGCTCCGCCACCGGGTCGCGCTCGGCGACGGCCCGGTAGGCGATCTCCTTGTAGGGGATGGTGACGTTGGCGCCGACGAGGCCGCTCGAGGGGAAGTCGGCGAGGAAGCCCTCGATCGCGTCGGGGGCGACGGGCAGGCGGTCGTAACGGCCCTCGACGCGGTGGACCGCCATCCAGTGATTGTGGATGAGCGGCGAGCGCGAATGGGCGATGGGCCAGCCGATGACCCCGACGGTGGGCGAGGAGGATCCGCTCATGTCTCCACCACGCCCCGGGTGCGCAGGAAGGCGAGGAGCGGCAGGAGCGGCAGGCCCAGGATGGTGAAGTGGTCGCCCTCGATGGCCTCGAACAGCTGGATGCCGTAGCCCTCCACCTGGTAGCAGCCGACGCTGCCGAGCGCCCTGTCGCCGACCACCGCCAGATAGTGACCGACGAAGGCGGGGGTGAAGTCGCGCATGGTCAGGTTGGCGGTGGAGACGTGGCGGAACAGGACGTCGCCGTCCTCGGCCACCACGACCGCCGAATGGAGCTGGTGCGTCTGGCCGCGCAGCGCCAGCAGCTGCCGGCGCGCCGCCTCCATGTCGGCGGGCTTGTGGAAGCGCTCCTCGCCGAGCGAAAGGGTCTGGTCGGCCCCGATCACGAGGCTGCCGGGCCGGCGGGCGGACACCTCCGTCGCCTTCACCTCGGCGAGCACGAGGGCGACGTCGTCGGCGAAGACGCCGGTGTCGGCGAGCGTCGCCTCCACGGCGCGCTCGTCCACGTCCGGGCTCTCCCGTTCGAAGAGGAGGCCGGCCTGGGTGAGAAGTCCGGCGCGGGTGGGACTGCCGGACGCGAGGACGAGGGACATGGGACACCTTGCGAGGTCAGCGGTCGGGCGGCCCCGGGGCCGCCGTCAGACGAAGGATTCCTTGAGCCTGCCGTAGCGGTGTTGGTCGTAGAGCGCAAGGATGGCCGCGGCGGTCTCCTCGATGGAGCGGCGGGTGACGTCGATCATCGGCCAGCCGTTCTCCGTGCAGAGCCGCCGCGAATAGGCCACCTCCCGGGCGATGGCGTGCTTGTCCACATAGGGCGTGTCCCGGTCGCCGGCATTGAGGGAGAGGAGCCGGTTCTGGCGGATGTGCATGATCCGCTCCGGGCTCGCGATCAGGCCGACCACCAGCGGGCGTTGCGCCTTCAGGATCTTCTCCGGGATGGGCACGTCCGGGACGAGCGGCATGTTGGTGGCCCGGATGCCGCGGTTGGCGAGATAGATGCTGGTCGGCGTCTTCGACGTGCGGCTGACCCCGATGAGGACGATGTCGGCCTCCTCGATGTCCTCCGGCAGCACGCCGTCGTCGTGCATCATGGTGAAGTTGAGGGCGTCGATCCGGCGGAAATAGTCCGCGTCGAGGGCGTGCTGGGCGCCGGCCTTGCCGGTCGCCGGCAGGTTCAGGTAGCTGCGGAACACGTCCACGATCGGGTCGAGCACGTTGAGGCAGGGGAGGGTGGCGTCCCGGCAGGCGGCCTCCAGGCGCTCGGCGATGTCGCGCTCCACGAGGGTGTAGAGCACGATGCCGGGCGAGGCCTCGATGTCGGCGATGACCCGCTCCAGGTGCCGGGCCGAGCGCACCAGCGGATAGACGTGCTCGATGGGCGCGATGCTCTCGTAGCGCGCGGCGGCCGCCCGGCCGACGGTGAGGAGCGTCTCGCCGGTGGAGTCCGACACGAGATGCAGGTGGAAATAGATGTGGCCGCGCTTCATGAGGTCTCCTCTGGCGTGCCCCAGTCTGCCACGGGCGCGCGCGAGGGGTAAGGGCGCGACGTCCGGGCCTTCAAGGGCGTCGGGAGGCTTCGGGCGCGGGTCTCGTGCACCGGCGGCCGACGCTCCGGGGCGGCGAAATCGTCAAATTGAATCAAGTGTGTGGCATACCGGGACCGGCGTCTGTCCACCGGAGCGGCGCCGGCCCTGTCGAGCGCTGGGGAGAAGCCGGGCCGAAACCGGCCGGCGGCACCGGCCTCTCCCGGAGGGGGCCCGACCATCAACAGCGGCTGGCCCGCCGGGACGGGGCCCGTCGGACCTGTGGGCGGAGAGGACGGCGGGCCCTTGGCCGCGGCGGGCGGGCGGGCGTCGACTCCCCGTCCACAGCGGCGACGGCCGCCGTCGCCCTCGATTCGGGCGCGAAACAGCCGTTCGCCGACGGATCGTCCACAGGGGTGCGTCGCCGACGCCGATCGCGTCCCGGCGGCGACGCCCTATGTAGTCGGTCGGGGCGGATTGTGGAGAAGCCGGCATCACTGGT
This sequence comes from Chthonobacter rhizosphaerae, assembly GCF_013839525.1. Taxonomy (GTDB): domain Bacteria; phylum Pseudomonadota; class Alphaproteobacteria; order Rhizobiales; family Pleomorphomonadaceae; genus Chthonobacter; species Chthonobacter rhizosphaerae. The sequence goes on along the minus strand of NZ_JACDIS010000001.1, from coordinate 789,799 downwards.
ATCCACGCCCCTAATAGAAACCAAAAGATCTCTCTTAGACTCTCTCTTTTCATAAGAGGACGCGCCGTGGACACGGACCGAGACCACCGGTCGGGGGTGCAGCCCGACACCAGCGCCGCGCCGTCGGCTTCGAAGCGGGCGGTCGTTCGCGTGCTCGACGGCGAGCGACTGTTCCCGCCGCCGATCTGGATGATGCGCCAGGCCGGGCGCTATCTCCCTGAGTACCGGGCGACACGGGCCGAGGCGGGCGGCTTCCTCGATCTCTGCTACACGCCGAAGTTCGCCGTGGAGGTGACGCTGCAGCCGATCCGCCGCTACGGCTTCGACGCCGCCATCCTGTTCTCCGACATCCTGGTGGTGCCGCACGCCCTCGGCCAGGAGGTGTGGTTCGCCGAAGGGGAGGGCCCGCGGCTGACGCCCGTGGACCTCGACAGGCTCGACGCCCTCGACCCGACGCGGCTCCTGGACCGGCTGGCGCCGGTGCTGGACGCCGTCGCGGGCATCCGGGCGGCCCTGCCGCCGGAGACGACGCTCCTCGGCTTCTGCGGGGCGCCCTGGACCGTGGCGACCTACATGATCGCCGGGCGCGGCACGCCCGACCAGGGGCCGGCCAGGAAGGCCGCCCTCCTCCAGCCGGAGGGCCTGAGGCGGCTGATGGACATGCTGGTGGACGCGTCGGTCCGCTATCTGGTGGCCCAGCTCCAGGCGGGCGCCGACGCGGTGCAGATCTTCGACACCTGGGCCGGCGCCCTCGACGACGAGGGCTTCGAGGCCTACGCGGTGGACCCGGTGGCGCGCATCGTGGCGGGCGTGCGGGCGGCGGTGCCGGGGGCGCGCATCATCGGCTTCCCGAAGGGCGCCTCGGCCCGCCTGCCGGACTATGTGCGCCGCACGCAGGTGACGGCCGCCGGCATCGACTGGCAGACGCCGGTCGCCTTCGTGCGCGACCACGTGCAGCCGCTGGTGCCCGTGCAGGGCAACCTGGACCCGCTGCGCCTGATCGCCGGCGGCGACGCGCTCGACCGCGGCGTCGACCACGTGCTGAATGGCCTCGGCGGCGGCCCCTTGATCTTCAACCTCGGACACGGCATCACGCCGGACGCCTCGCCCGACGCGGTCGCCCGCATGGTGGACCGGGTGCGCGGCGCCACCGAAGGACGAGCCCGACCGTGACCGACCTCTATCTCTGGCTGAAGACGGCCCACATCCTGTCGCTGATCGCCTGGATGGCGGCGGTGTTCTATCTGCCGCGCCTGTTCGTCTACCACGCGGACGCGGTGAAGGGCTCGCCGACCTCCGAGACGTTCAAGGTCATGGAGCGGCGGCTCCTGAAGGCCATCATGACGCCCGCCATGATCGCCACCTGGATCTTCGGCCTCTGGCTTGCCATCCGCGGCGGCTGGTTCACCGACGGCAGCCTCTGGCTTCACCTGAAGCTCGTCTTCGTGCTGGCGCTCTCCGGCTTCCACGGCGCCTGCGCGGCCTGGACCCGGGCGTTCGCGGAGGACCGCAACACCCGCCCGGCGCGCTTCTACCGGATCGCCAACGAGGTGCCGACGCTGCTCCTCGTCGCGATTGTGATCCTGGTGGTGGTGAAGCCCGTCTGACGGGACGCGGCCGGCCGGGCCCCATCGGCCGGACCGGCCGGCTCCCGTTCGGCGGGTCCGGGATGGCCGGCTGGCCGGAGCCGGTTTTCCGCCCGGATCGGGAACAGTCCGGACGAAAACGCGGGCTGGGCGGTCTTGTCCCGGCCGGACGAAGCAGTTATATCCGGCTTGACATCAGTCGACGTCCAAGCGGCATGCGCGCTCTCCCCGGGCGCAGGGACATGCCAAGGCCCTCAGAAAGCCTGTGTCGCCGGTTGGCGCGGGTGTTCGGACCGCCGAACCCCAGCCCATCCGGATCTTCGGCGGAACCTGCCGCCGTTCCCGTGCCCGAGCGTATTTCCGTCCCGACCCCTGCCTTCCCGACGGCCTCCTCGATGGATCGGCCGTCGCACATCCCAACCTTAAGACGAGACAAGCCTTCATGGCGGAGATGAAACTCCAGGATCTGAAGAAGAAGACCCCGACCGAACTCCTGGCGGTCGCCGAAGAGCTGGAAGTGGAGAACGCCTCCACGATGCGCAAGCAGGAATTGCTCTTCGCCATCCTGAAGCAGCTTGCCGCGCAGGACGTGGACATCATCGGCGAGGGCGTCGTGGAGGTGCTGCAGGACGGTTTCGGCTTCCTGCGCTCGCCGGACGCCAACTACCTGCCGGGCCCGGACGACATCTACATCTCGCCCTCCCAAATCCGCCGCTTCTCCCTGAGGACCGGCGACACGGTGGAAGGCCAGATCCGCAGCCCGAAGGAAGGCGAGCGCTATTTCGCGCTCCTGAAGGTCAACACCGTCAACTTCGAGGACCCGGACAAGGCGCGCCACAAGGTCCACTTCGACAACCTGACGCCGCTCTATCCGGACGAGCGCTTCCGCATGGAGGTGGAGGGCCAGACCGGCAAGGACCTGAGCGCCCGGATCATCGACATCGTGGCGCCCCTCGGCAAGGGCCAGCGCGCCCTGATCGTGGCGCCGCCGCGCACCGGCAAGACGGTGCTGCTGCAGAACGTCGCCCACTCGATCACGTCCAACCATCCGGAGTGCTACCTCATCGTGCTGCTCATCGACGAGCGGCCGGAGGAGGTGACCGACATGCAGCGCTCCGTGCGCGGCGAGGTGGTGTCGTCCACCTTCGACGAGCCGGCGGTGCGCCACGTGCAGGTGGCCGAGATGGTGATCGAGAAGGCCAAGCGCCTGGTGGAGCACGGCCGCGACGTGGTGATCCTGCTCGACAGCATCACCCGCCTCGGCCGCGCCTACAACACGGTGGTGCCGTCCTCCGGCAAGGTGCTGACCGGCGGCGTGGACGCCAACGCCCTGCAGCGGCCGAAGCGCTTCTTCGGCGCGGCCCGCAACATCGAGCAGGGCGGCTCCCTCACCATCATCGCGACGGCCCTGGTGGATACGGGAAGCCGCATGGATGAGGTGATCTTCGAGGAGTTCAAGGGCACCGGCAACTCGGAGATCATCCTGGACCGGAAGATCTCGGACAAGCGGGTGTTCCCGGCCATCGACATCCAGCGGTCCGGCACCCGCAAGGAGGACCTGCTGGTTCCGTCCGACAAATTGAAGAAGACCTTCGTGCTCCGGCGTATTCTGAACCCCATGGGGACGACGGACGCGACCGAGTTCCTGCTGGACAAGCTGCGCCAGACCCGGACCAACGCGGACTTCTTCGACAGCATGAACACCTGACCGGGGCGGCCCGGCGGATTCACGTGAAACACGATGGGAAGAGGCCGCTCCGGAGACGGGCGGCCTCTTCGGCGTTTCCGAGGCGACAAGCGTAGACTGGCCGGGCCGGCCGCCCGGTTGTTTCACGTGAATCACGAGCGGGCGCGCGCTCGATTCGGATCCGGTTCGGTTCGCCACCACGAGAGGGCAGAGGCATGGCGATGGAGGCACACACCCTGTTCGCGCTTTCCACCGGCCGGGGACCGGCCGGGGTGGCGGTGGTGCGGGTGAGCGGGCCGCAGGTGCAGGCCGCGCTGCTGGCGGTGTTCGGCCGAGTGCCGGCGCCCCGGACGGCGGCCTACGGAGCCTTCCTGGCCGAGGACGGGTCGGTGATCGACCATGGGCTGGCTCTCTTCTTCCCGGGTCCGCGCAGCTTTACCGGGGAGGACGTGGCCGAATTTCATGGCCACGGCGGCCGGGCGGTAGTGGCGGCCCTGCTCGCCCGTCTGGGCGGCCTGCCGGGGCTGGCGCCCGCCGAGGCCGGCGCCTTCACCCGCCGGGCATTCGAGAACGGGAAACTGGACCTCACGGCCGTGGAGGGCCTGGCGGACCTCGTCCATGCGGAGACCGAGCTGCAGCGCCGTCAGGCGCTGCGCCTCGCGGACGGCGCCTTCGGCCGGCTCGCCCTCGCGTGGCGGGCGGACCTCCTGACCGCCCGAAGCCTGATCGAGGCGGACCTCGACTTCTCCGACGAGGAGGACGTGCCGGGATCGGTGCTGGACCAGGGCTTCTCGCTCGCCCGCTCGGTTCGGGCCGCCATGGAGCGGGTGCTCGACGACCGGGGTCGCGGAGAGCGGATCCGGGACGGCTTCCAGGTGGTGGTGCTCGGTCCGCCCAACGCCGGCAAGTCCAGCCTCGTGAACCACCTGGCCGGGCGGGACGTGGCGATCGTGACCGAGACGCCGGGCACGACCCGCGACCTGCTGGAGGTGCACCTGGATCTCGGCGGGCTGCCGGTGACGCTGGTTGACACGGCGGGGCTGCGGGAGAGCGAAGACCGGATCGAGCAGGAAGGCGTGCGCCGGGCGCGCCATCGGGCCGGACAGGCGGATCTCGTGGTCTGGATGGACCCGGATGGACGGCCACCGCCCGGCGACCTGGAGCCGGGCTGCCCGGTGATCCGGGTGCGCTCGCAGGCGGACCGGGTGGGCCGGGCGATCGAGTCGGATCCGAACCGACTTGATGTGAGTGTCGTCACCGGGGCGGGCGTGGACGTCCTGCTGGGGGCCATCGCGGATACCCTCGGCGAAGGGTTCGGCGAACCGGCGCTGATCGCCCACGAGCGGCAGCGCCACTGCATCGCCGAGGCGGTGGCGGCGCTGAAGCGCGCGGACGATGACGGCGCGCCGTTGGAGGTGAGGGCGGACGAGATCCGGGTCGCCCTGACGGCACTCGGCCGGCTGGTGGGTCAGGTGGACGTGGAGGAGGTGCTGGGCGCCATCTTTCAGGCCTTCTGCATCGGCAAGTGAGTGGGTCCGTGTTTCACGTGAAACAATCCACAGCCTGTGGACATCCGGGACAGACCTCGATTCGAAGCCGATCCGATCGCGGATGACGGCCCGGGCCTGACGTCGCTTCCGGGTCCTGCGGCTTTGACCTACGGGGGGAAAGTCTGTAGAAAGCGGCCGGGTCGCGTCGACCGGGCGCGGGCCCGCTTTTCCGGATCCGATCATGACCAAGGACCAGTTCGACGTCGTCGTCATCGGCGGCGGCCATGCGGGAGTCGAGGCGGCCCATGCGGCGGCCCGCACCGGCGCGCGGACGGCGCTCGTGACCCACCGGTTCGACACGGTGGGCGTGATGTCGTGCAATCCGGCGATCGGCGGGCTGGGCAAGGGTCACCTGGTGCGGGAGGTGGACGCCCTCGACGGCCTGATGGGCCGCGTGGCGGACGTCGCCGGCATCCAGTTCCGCATGCTGAACCGCCGGAAGGGTCCGGCGGTCCGCGGTCCGCGAGCCCAGGCGGACCGGGCGCTCTACCGGGCCGCCATGCAGGCGGAGATCCGCGCCACGACCGGGCTGGACGTGGTGGAAGGCGAGGCGGACGACCTGGAGATCCGCGACGGGCGGGTGGCGGCGGTGCTGATGGCCGACGGCCGTCGGATCGCCACCGGCGCGGTGGTGCTGACCACCGGGACCTTTCTCGGCGGGCTCATCCACATCGGCGACCGGACGATCCCGGCCGGCCGGGTGGGGGAGGCGCCGGCCCAGGGGTTGTCGAAGACGCTGGCCCGCATGGGTCTCGCGCTCGGCCGGCTGAAGACCGGCACGCCGGCCCGGCTCGACGGGCGGACCATCGACTGGGCGTCCCTGGAGATGCAGCCGGGCGACGACGAACCGGAGCCCTTCTCCACCCTGACGGAGGCGATCACCACGCCCCAGGTCTCGTGCGGGGTGACTCGGACGACGGAAGCGACGCACCGGGTCATCCGGGACAACATCCACCGGTCGGCCATGTATTCCGGCCGGATCGAAAGCCGGGGGCCGCGCTACTGCCCGTCGATCGAGGACAAGATCGTCCGGTTCGGCGACCGGGACGGCCACCAGATCTTCCTGGAGCCGGAGGGGCTGGACACGCCGGTCGTCTATCCGAACGGCGTCTCGACGTCGCTGCCGGAAGACGTGCAGGCGGCCTTCCTCGCCACCATTCCGGGACTGGAGCGGGCGACCGTCCTGCAGCCCGGCTATGCGATCGAGTACGACCACGTGGACCCGCGCGAGCTTCTGCCGACGCTGGAGGCGAAGCGGGTGGCGGGCCTGTTCCTGGCCGGCCAGATCAACGGCACCACCGGCTACGAGGAAGCGGCAGCCCAGGGCCTGGTGGCCGGCCTCAACGCGGCCCGGCGGGCGGGGGCGGCCGACGGCGTGGTGTTCGACCGGTCGGAAGGCTATCTCGGCGTGATGATCGACGACCTGGTGACCAAGGGAATCAGCGAGCCCTACCGGATGTTCACCTCCCGCGCCGAATACCGGCTGACGCTGCGGGCGGACAACGCGGACCAGCGGCTGACCGCCAAGGGCGACGCCCTCGGACTCGTGGGCGCGCGACGGCGGGCGGCCTTCGGGGCCAAGATGGCGGCGCTGGACGAAGCTCGGGCGCTTGCCCGGTCGCTGACGATCACGCCGAAGAGGGCGGCCGAGCACGGGCTGCAGCTGAACCAGGATGGGGCCCGGCGGAGCGCCTACGACCTCCTCTCCTATCCGGAGATGACGCTGGACCGGCTCGCCGCCGTCTGGCCCGAGCTTGGCGCCGTTCCGCCGGTCGCCCGGGAGGCGCTTCAGATCGAGGCGCTCTACGCCGTCTATCTCGGTCGCCAGGAGGCGGACATCGCGGCCTTCCGGCGGGACGAGAGCCTCGCGGTGCCTGGGGACTTCGACTATGGGGTCGTGGTGGGCCTCTCCAACGAGGTGCGGCAGAAGCTTTCCGCCACCCGGCCGATGACGCTTGGACAGGCGGCCCGGATCGACGGCGTGACGCCTGCGGCGGTGACGCTGATCCTGGCGCACCTGCGCCGGGGCGCGTCCCGTGGCGCGGCGTGAGGGAGCGCCGATGACCGACGACGCGGACGGCCTCAAGGCGGTCGAGGCCCTCATGCCGCTCGACGACGCCATGCGGGACCGGCTGACCCGCTATGTGGGGCTTGTCCGCCGCTGGCAGCCGGTGAAGAACCTGGTGGCGCCCTCCACCCTGCCGGACATCTGGCGGCGCCACGTGGCTGACAGCGCGCAGGCGCACCTGGCGGCGCCGGACGTGACCGGTTGGCTCGACCTCGGATCCGGCGCGGGCTTTCCGGGCCTCGTCACGGCGGTGCTCCTGGCGGACCGGCCGGGCGCCCATGTGACGCTCGTGGAGGCGAACGGCCGCAAGGCGGCTTTCCTGATGACGGTGATCCGGGAGCTGAAGCTGCCCGCCACGGTGCTCAACGCCCGGATCGAGTCGGTTCCGGAACGGCCGGAGCGGATCGTCCACCCGGTGCAGGCGGTCTCCGCCCGGGCGCTCGCCTCGCTCGACGCTCTTCTCGGTCTCGCGGAGCCCTGGCTGGCGGCCGGAGCGCGCGCGGTGCTGCACAAAGGCTTGGATTTTGAATCGGAAGTTAACGTGGCCGTTCAAACCTGGACGTTCGATCTGGTAGAACAGCCGAGCCGGATCGATCCGGGCGGGCGAATCGCCGTGCTCAGCCACGTGCGCCGCCGCGCCGGATCGTGATGCCCACCCGTCAAGACGTCCCGGCGGCAAGGGACGAGAGGCCCGCTCCATGACCGAAGACCAACCGCGCGTCCTGGCACTCGCCAACCAGAAGGGCGGCGTCGGCAAGACGACCACCGCCATCAACCTCGGAACCGCCCTCGCGGCGATCGGCGAGGAGGTCCTGATCGTGGACCTCGACCCGCAAGGGAACGCCTCCACCGGCCTCGGCATCGACCGGCGGTCGCGGTCCGTCTCCACCTACGACGTGCTGGTGGGCGACGTGCCGCTGTCCGAGGCGCTGGTGGAGACCGTGGTGCCGCGCCTGACCGTGGCGCCGTCCACCCTGGACAACCTCGGCGTCGAGCTGGAGATCGCCCAGCAGGGCGACCGCGCGTTCCGGCTGCGCAAGGCCATCCGGGCCCATGCGGACACCGCGGCGGCGGACAAGACCGGCGCCACGAAGCGCTTCAGCTACATCCTGGTGGACTGCCCGCCGTCGCTGAACCTTCTGACCGTAAACGCCATGGCGGCGGCCAACTCCATCCTGGTGCCGCTCCAGTGCGAGTTCTTCGCCCTGGAAGGTCTCTCGCAGCTGCTTCAGACGGTGGAGCAGGTGAAGAAGTCGCTCAACCCGACCCTCACCATCCACGGCATCGTGCTGACCATGTACGACAGCCGGAACAACCTGTCCGGCCAGGTGGTGAGCGACGTGCGCAGCCACATGGGCGAGACGGTCTACGAGACCATCATCCCGCGCAACGTGCGGGTCTCCGAGGCGCCGTCCTACGGCAAGCCGGCCCTGCTCTACGACCTGAAGTGCAGCGGCAGCCAGGCCTACCTGAAGCTCGCTTCCGAAATCATCCAGCGCGAACGGCGCCTGCGGGCCGCCAACGCGGCCTGACGGCCGGCGGCTCGTTCGAGGGACCAGGAGGCGCCGCCCGGGCGGACGCCTCGACAGGAAAGAGACTGCCATGACCATGACGGACGAAAGCGGACGCCGGCGCCTGGGGCGCGGGCTCGCGGCTCTCATCGGCGACGCCGGCAACGAGTTCGAGGTCGTCGAGCGCGTCCGCGGCACGCGCAAGGTGGCGATTGACCTGATCAAGGCGAACCCGAAGAACCCGCGCCGCCTGTTCAAGGAGGAGGAGCTGGAGGAACTGGCCGGCTCCATCAAGCAGCACGGCATGATCCAGCCCGTGGTGGTGCGCCCCGCCCAGAGCAGCGGCAACTACTACGAGCTGATCGCCGGCGAGCGTCGGTGGCGAGCAGCCCAGAAGGCCGGCGTGCACGAGATCCCGGTGGTGATCCACGAAGTCTCCGACAAGGAGGCCATGGAGATCGCCATCATCGAGAACGTGCAGCGGCAGGACCTCAATCCGCTGGAGGAGGCCTACGGCTACGACCAGCTGATCGCCGACTTCGACTACACCCAGAACGACCTCGCCCAGGTGATCGGCAAGAGCCGCAGCCACGTGGCGAACACCCTTCGGCTCCTGAAGCTGCCGGACCCGGTGCGCCAGTACCTGAACGACGGCCAACTCACCGCCGGCCACGCCCGCGCGCTGGTGACCGCCACCGACCCGGTTGGGCTCGCCCGCAAGATCGTCGAGGAGGGGCTGACTGTCCGGGCGGCGGAAAGCCTCGCCCAGGACGCCGCGCCGGAGCGGAAGGGCCGCGCCAAGGCCGACAGGCCGGAGAAGGACGCGGACACCCGCGCCCTGGAGGCCAAGCTTTCGGACGTGCTCGGGCTGAAGGTGGAGATCGCCCATAAGCCGAACGGCTCCGGCGAGATCCGGATCCGGTACGCCAGCCTGGAGCAGCTGGACGAGGTGGCGCGGCGGCTCGCCGGGGAATAGTCGAGTCGAGAGCGAAACGAGTGGGAACGGAGGGGCTCGCCGATTGGCGGGCCCTTTTTCGTTGGGTCGGGTGGAGGACGGGTCTGTCGGACTGAAGGCGCACCTTCCGTAACGGTCGTAGGCGCAGGCGATCCACACGAGGGGAGGGTTGTGGCGGAATGCGTGGATGGTCGGCCTGACGCCGACCATGACGGTTGGGGAGGGCGGGCGGGCCGGTTGAGAGATCGGGGTTGATGTCGAGGGTCGCGTTTGGGGATTGGTGGTGCGCTGGTCGGCCGACCGAAACGCTCGCCCTCTCCGTCACGGTCCGCGAAGGCGGACCGCCCACGCCTTGGAGGGTGCTCCGGGCGGGATGCGTGGATGGTCGGCCTGACGCCGACCATGACGGTTGAGAGGGCGGGCGCGCAGGGCGGGATGCGTGGATGGTCGGCCTGAAGCCGACCATAACGGTTGGGAGGGCGGGCGGAGCGGTTGAGCGATCGGGGTTGATGTCGAGGGTCGCGTTTGGGGATTGGTGGTGCGCTGGTCGGCCGACCGAAACGCTCGCCCTCTCCGTCACGGTCCGCTAAGGCGGACCGCCTACGCCTTGGAGTGTGCTCCGCGCGGAATGCGTGGGTGGTCGACCTGAAGCCGACCATGTCGGTTGGGAAGGCGGGCGGGGCGGGATGCGTGGATGGTCGGCCTGAAGCCGACCATGACGGCTGAGAGGGCGGGCAGGGCGGGCCGGATGCGTGGATGGTCGGCCTGATGCCGACCATGACGGGCTGCCTCTTATAGGTGGGCCGTCGTGTCTGGTCCGGGCCGGCCCGCTTGGCGGCACGTCCGCCGGCGCCGTCCCGCTCAGCGGCCGTTGCGGCCCTGGGCCTGGGCGGCGACGCGGGCGATGCGCAGGAGGATGTCGCCGATGATGGCGTTGGCGAGGGCGGGGTTGAGGCGGGCGTCGCGGACGGCGTCGGCGAGGAGCGCGAGGGCGCGCTCCAGGCGGGCGGGGGTCCAGAGGCGGAGGGCCTTGATGACGGTCTGCTTGCGCTTGAAGAAGATCGGCGGGCGGGCGACGTCCACAACGTCCTCGGGACGACGGCCGGCATCCACGTCGGCCCGGAGGTCGTCCAGCATCTGGAAGACGCGCAGACCCGTGCCGGCGAGGGCGTTCGCATCCACGCCCTCGCTCGCCGCCCGGGTGAGCGCGGCCATCAGGCCGGCCATGTCGCCGAGCGCGGCCGCGTCGACGACTTCCTCGGCCGAGATGGTGGAACTGTCGCCGACGAGTTCCTGCACGTCGGCGAGCTCGATGCGGCCCTTGTGGAGGGCGAACAGGCAGACCTTCTGCACCTCTCCGCGCGAGACCAGGCGGTCGCCGCCGAGGTGGCCGATCAGCGCCTCGCGGGCGTCGGGCGCGATGGACACGCCCGCCGCCTTGGTCTCCTGGTCGATCAACCGGCCGATCGCGGCGTCGTCGTCCACATAGCAGGGCAGGGCGTAGGCGGTCTTGTCCCGCTCCACGAGGGTGCGCAGGGCGTGGGACTTCTTCAGGTCGCCGGCCTCCAGGACGACGACCGTCTCCGGCGGCGGCGTCTTCAGGAGGGCCGTGACCGCCGTGGCGACGGTCGGCCGGGTGCCGGCGTCGCGGACCAGGATGGCGCGCCGGCCGCCGAACATGGAGACCGCGTAGGCCTCGTCGGCGAGCCGGCTCGGGTCGCGGCCGAGGTCGGCGGCGTCGAGCTTGATCAGCGAGAAGGGATCGGCCGGATCGGCGCTCGCGGCCGCGATGGTGGCGGCCCGCTCGGCCACGAGCCCGCCATCGGGCCCGTAGACCAGATACAGCCAGACGCCCGCCGGCGGGCGGGCGACGATGCGGTCGATGTCCTGGGCCTTGGCGGCGACCACGCCGGTCAGCCGGGTTCGCGCGCCAGCACGGTGGCGAGGCGCGTGCGGATGTCCTCCGCGGCCGCCTTGGCGGCGCGGTCCTCCGCGTCCCGCTCGGCGCGCAGGTTCGCGAACCGCTGGGACGAGAAGTCGTAGGACGCGGTGGTGTAGGTGGTGCCCGTGGTGACCACCCGGCCGGTGATCGTCTCGGTCAGCGTGTAGGAGGCCGTCACGGCGATCAGGTTGGAGCGCGGCACATCCTCGAACTCCTGGATGCCGAGCTCGGATCGCCGGCTGGTGACAATCAGCCGGAGCCGGTAGCGCGGATCGGTGAGGGCCGCGCCGCCGCGGAGCGCGAAGATGAGTTCGTTGACGAGGCTCTGGCCGAGCCGATCCTTCAGGGGCTCGACGCCGATGGCGGTCAGGTCCGCCACCACGGGCGAGCCGGCGGGCGCCGTGGCGTAGAGCGGGCGCACCTGGCAGCCGGGGAGAACGAGGGCGGCGGCGATCGCCACAAGGGCGAACCCGCCCGCGAGGCCGGGGCGGACGGGTCTGCGGTCAGGCGACGACATTGACGATCCTCTGCGCTACGACGATCACCTTGCGGGGCGGCTTGCCCTCGAGAGCCTTCACGACCGCGTCGAGCGCCAGCACGGCCGCCTCGACGGCGGCGGCGTCCGCGTCCCGGGGCACGGTGACGTCGGCGCGCTTCTTGCCGTTGATCTGCACCGGCAGGGTGACCTCGTCCTCCACCAGGAGGGCCGGTTCGACCGCCGGCCAGGGCGTGAGCGCCACGAGGCCGTCGCGCCCGAGGGCGGACCAGCATTCCTCGGCGAGGTGCGGCGTCATCGGGGCCATCACCTGGACGAGGATGCCGAGCGCCTCCCGGAACGCGGGGCCGAAGCTCGGGTCCGCCTGGAAGCGGGCCTTGTCGTTGGCGAAGGTGGAGCCGAGCACGTTGACGAGCTCGTAGATCTTGGCGAGCGCCACGTTGAAGCGCAGGCCCTCGATGCTCTCCTCCACGGCGGCGAGCGCCTTGTGGGCGGCCTTGAGGAGGGCGGTCGCCTCCGGGCTCCGGGGCGCGGCGCCGGCGGCCGGCGGGATCACGGCGGCGGCCTCGGTGACCAGGCGCCAGACGCGCTGCAGGAAGCGGTTGGTGCCTTGCGCGCCCGCGTCGGTCCACTCCACGTCGCGCTCGGGCGGCGAGTCGGAGAGCACGAACCATCGAGCGGTGTCGGCGCCGTAGCTCTCGATGATGTCCGTCGGGTCGACCGTGTTCTTCTTCGACTTGGACATCTTCTCCACGGAGCCGATCGTCACCTCCGCGCCGTCGGAGAGCCGGAAGGCGCGCCGGCCGCCCTCGGTCTCCTCGATGCGGAGCTCCGCGGGCGAGATCCAGCTGCCGTCCGGCGCCTTGTAGGTCTCGTGCACCACCATGCCCTGGGTGAAGAGGCCGCGGAACGGCTCCTCCAGGCTCACGTGGCCGGTCGCCTTCATGGCGCGGGTGAAGAAGCGCGAGTAGAGGAGGTGCAGGATGGCGTGCTCGATGCCGCCGATATACTGGTCCACCGGCAGCCAGGCGTCGGCGACGGCCGGGATGGTCGGATCGTCGGCGTCCGGCGCGGTGAAGCGGGCGAAGTACCAGGAGCTGTCCACGAAGGTGTCCATGGTGTCCGTCTCGCGCCGGGCCGGCTTGCCGCAGCGCGGGCAGTCCACGAGCCGCCAGGTGGGATGGCGGTCGAGCGGGTTGCCGGGCCGGTCGAACTCCACGTCGTCCGGCAGGGCGACGGGCAGGTCGGCCTTGGGGACGGGCACCACGCCGCAGTCGTCGCAGTGGATGATCGGGATCGGGCAGCCCCAGTAGCGCTGGCGCGAGATGCCCCAGTCGCGCAGGCGGTAGTTCACCTGGCGCGTGGCGGCGGGGGCGCCGTCGAGGGTCACGGACTCCAGGCGGCGGGCGACCGCCTCCTTGGCGTCCGGCACGGACAGGCCGTCGAGGAAGTCGGAGTTGACGAGGCGGCCGTCGTCCAGGAAGGGCGCGTCGGCGACCGAGAAGGCCGCCGGGTCGACGCCGTCCGGCACCACCACGGGCCGGATGGCGAGGCCGTACCTGGAGGCGAACTCGTGGTCTCGCTGGTCATGGGCCGGGCAGCCGAAGAGGGCGCCGGTGCCGTAGTCCATCAGGACGAAATTGGCCGCGTAGACCGGGAAGGTCTCGCCGGTGAACGGGTGGACCACCTTGAGCCCGGTGTCGAAGCCCTTCTTCTCGGCGGTCTCCAGGACGGCCACGGACGTGCCCATGCGGTGGCACTCGTCCACGAAGGCGGCGAGATCCGGGTTGTCGGCGGCGAGCGCCTTGACGACAGGGTGGTCCGGCGACAGGGCGAGGAAGCTCATGCCATAGAGCGTGTCCGGGCGGGTGGTGAAGACCTCCACGGTGCGCTGGCCGGCGGGGGCGTGGTTGCCGGCGATCTCGAACCGGATCCGCAGGCCTTCCGACCGGCCGATCCAGTTCTTCTGCATGGTGCGGACCTTCTCCGGCCAGCGGTCCAGGCCGTCGAGCGCGGTGAGGAGGTCCTCCGCGTAGTCGGTGATCTTCAGGAACCACTGGGTGAGCTCGCGCTGCTCCACGAGCGCGCCGGACCGCCAGCCCCGGCCGTCGATCACCTGCTCGTTGGCGAGAACGGTCATGTCGACCGGGTCCCAGTTGACCTTGGACTGGCGGCGGGTGACGAGCCCGGCCTCCAGGAAGTCCAGGAAGAGGCGCTGCTGGCGGGTGTAGTATTCCAGGTCGCAGGTGGCGAACTCGCGGCTCCAGTCGAGCGACAGGCCCATGGACTGGAGCTGGCCGCGCATGGTGGCGATGTTCTGGTAGGTCCAGGACTTCGGGTGGACCTTGTTCTGCATGGCGGCGTTCTCGGCCGGCATGCCGAACGCGTCCCAGCCCATGGGGTGCAGGACGTTGAAGCCCTTGGCGCGCTTGAACCGGGCCACCACGTCGCCCATGGAATAGTTGCGCACGTGGCCCATGTGGATGCGCCCGGACGGATAGGGGAACATCTCCAGCACGTAGTATTTCGGCCGCGGGTCGTCGTTGTCGGTCTCGAAGACCTTGGTCTTGGTCCATGCCGCCTGCCAGCGGGCTTCCGCCTCGCGGGCGTTGTATCGCTCGGTCGCCATCGGGTGTCTTTTCGCGGTCCTAAGGTCAAGCTGCCGGCGCATGCGGGGGGAGCATGGGCGAGGCGCGGGGAGGTGCCAGACCATCACCAGAAATGCACGGGCCGGTCAATGCCGACGGCGGGTTCCGGGCAACCGGAGACTTGACAGCACCGTCCCGGCCCGAAACACATCGCCCGAACCGGAGACCGATCGCCCATGTCCGCCGCCACAGCCCTCGCCGAAATCAAGGCCCGAATCAGCGTCGCCGAGCGGGACGCGGGCCGGCCCGCCGGGTCCGTGACCCTGATCGCCGTGTCGAAGACGTTCGGGGCGGACGACATCCGGCCGGTGATCGAGGCGGGCCAGCGGGTGTTCGGCGAGAACCGGGTGCAGGAGGCCCAGGGCAAGTGGCCGGCGCTCCGCGACGAGACCCCCGGCCTGGAGCTGCACCTGATCGGGCCGCTGCAGTCCAACAAGGCCCGCGAGGCGGTGGCGCTGTTCGACGTGATCCATACGGTGGACCGGGACAAGATCGCCGCCGCCCTCAAGGCCGAGATGGACCGCCAGGGGCGCCGGCCGAAGCTGTTCGTCCAGGTGAACACCGGCGAGGAGGACCAGAAGGCCGGCATCCCGCCCGCCGAGGCGGTGGCCTTCGTGGAGCGGTGCCGCGCCGAGCACGGGCTCGCCATCGAAGGGCTGATGTGCATTCCGCCGGTGGACGAGAACCCGTCGCCGCACTTCGCGCTCCTCGACGAACTCGCGCTCCGGGCCGGTGTGGCCGGACGGTCCATGGGCATGTCGGGCGACTTCGAGACGGGGATCCGCCACGGCGCCACCCACGTGCGGGTGGGAAGCGCCATCTTCGGGTCGCGGCCCTCTCCGGCCGGCTGATGGCCGGCCGGTCCAGCACTCGGGGCCGGCTGATGGCCGCGCGGTCGAGTGCCCGGGGCGGCTCACCCCGGAGCCGACCGGCCGGCGCTTGCCTCAGAGGAGGCGGGGCGCGAAGACGACCAGGAGGCCGAGGGCGGCGGACACGGCGAGCGTGACCGTGAGGCCGGCCTTCAGGCGGAACACCATGACGGCGGCGACGATCGAAAGGGCGAGCGCGGCGGGGTCGAGGCTGGCGAGAACCGGCGCGGACACGCTGACCGGCCCGGCCGTGGCGGTGCCGACCTCGCGGAAGAGCACGTTGAGGGCGAACCAGACGGTGAGGTTCAGGATGACGCCGACCACCGCGGCGGTGACGGCGGAGAGGGCGGCGCCGAGCCGGGGCGACGCGATGATCCGCTCCACATAGGGCGCGCCGACGAAGATCCACAGGAAGGACGGCGCGAACGTCACCCAGGCGGTCACGAGCGCGCCGAGAAGGCCGCCGGTGACCGGATCGAAACCGCCGGGCTCGCGGAAGCCCGCGAGATAGCCGATGAAGACGAGCACCAGCACCAGGGGGCCGGGGGTGGTCTCGGCCATCGCGAGGGCGTCCAGCATCTCCGGGGCGGTGAGCCAGCCGTAGGTGGCGACGGCCGCCTGGGCCACGTAGGCGAGGGCCGCGTAGGCGCCCCCGAACGTGACCACCGCCAGCGACGAGAAGAAGGCGCCGAGCCGCGCGAAGGTGCCGTCGAACCCGGTGGCGAGCGCGACGAGAAGCGGCAGCGATCCCCAGACCGAAAGCCAGACGAGCGCCGTCCGCACCGTGCCGGCGGCCGAGCGGGGCCGCGGCGGGTCGCCGGCGTCCACCGGCCGGGCGACGCCGCGCCCGAATACGGCCCCGACCGCGGCGGCGACCAGGATCACGACCGGGAACGGCACGTGGAGGGCGAAGATGGCCAGGAAGGCGGCCCCCGCGAGGCCGAGAGCGAGCGGGCTCGTCAGCGAGCGGCGGGCGATCCGGATCAGCGCCTCCACCACGATGGCGAGGACGGCCGCCTGGAGGCCGAAGAAGAGGGCGTCCACCAGCGGCGTCTCGCCGAAGGCCGCGTAGACGGCCGCGATGGCGGTGATGACCACGAAGCCCGGCAGTACGAACAGGAGGCCGGCGATCAGGCCGCCGCGCACGCCGTGCAGGTGCCAGCCCACATAGGTGGCGAGCTGCTGCGCTTCCGGCCCCGGCAGGAGCATGCAGTAGTTGAGGGCGGCCAGATAGCGCCGCTCCGTCAGCCAGCCGCGCTCGTCGATGATCATGCGGTGCATGAGGGCGATCTGGCCGGCCGGACCGCCGAAGCCGAGGACGCCGACGCGGGCGAACACCGCCGCGAGGTCCGAAAGGGTCGGCGGGGCGGCGGGCGTGTCTGGTGCGTCCATCAGGGCTGGATCCGGTTCGGCAGGGGAGTGGATCCTACCGCGCGGTGTGTGACGGCGATATGGGGTGGGATGCGCGGATGATCTTCCGGTCGGAGAGCCGGCGACCGGCAACGGGCGGGCGATGCTCCGCCCGAGGGCAAGACCGGTCGGCCGCCCGTCAGCTCGTGGCGGGCTTCGCCAGCGCCGCCTCGATGGCGGGCTTGAGCCTGGTCGCCAGGCTGTCCGGATCGAGCGGGCCCACGTGCTTGAAGGCGATGGTGCCGTCGCGGCCGACCACGAAGGTTTCCGGCACGCCGTAGACGCCCCAGTCGATGCCGACCCGGCCGCTCTGGTCCGCTCCGACGGCCGAGAAGGGATTGCCGAGGGCGTTGAGGAAGCGCGTGGCGTTCGCCGGACTGTCCTTGTAGTTGAGGCCGACGAGACGGAAGCGGTCGTCGCGGGCGAGTTCCACCAGAAGCGGGTGCTCGGCCCGGCACGGGCCGCACCAGGACGCCCAGACGTTCACCACCGTGACCTCGCCCTTGAGATCCGCCGCCGAAAAGCCCGGCACCGGGGCGCCGTTCCGGGCGAGGCCCTCCACGGGCGGCAGCTCGAACGCCGGCACCGGGCGGCCGATGAGGGCGGACGGAAGCTCCGACGGGTCGCCCGCGTAGAGGCGCACGTAGAAGAGCGCGGCGAGCGCCGCGAAGAGAAGGAGCGGCAGGAAGGCCCAGATCGCGGTCCGGCGGCGCGGCGGCGGGCCGGCCACGGGAACTTGCGGGGCGGCCGGCCCGGGCGACTGACCCGTCTCGGGCGTCCGCTCCGGGACGGGCGTGCGATCGGTGGGGCCGGTCACGCGGCGCTCTCCCGGTCGACGGGCCGGGCGGCCGACCGGCGGCGGACGCCGCGCGCCTCCAGATCGGCGAGCCGGCGCTTCTGGGCGCCATGGTCCACCACCACCCACGCGATAAGGCCCGCCACCACCGCGATGGTGATCGCGTAGGACGCCACGATGAAGCCCGCGTGCGGGCCGAGAAGGTCGGTCAGCATCAGCGCGCGCCTCCGGCGGTGATGAGGCCGAGGGCGCGCACGCGCCGGCGCAGGACCTCGTTGCGCATGGCGAGGAGATGGAGCGTGACCATCATGAGCGTGAAGCCGATGGCCATGACGAGAAGGGGCGTCAGCATGGAGCCGTCGATGGTGGGGCCGTCCATCCGGAACACGGAGGCGGGCTGGTGCAGGGTGTTCCACCAGTCGACCGAGAACTTGATGATCGGCAGGTTGACCGAGCCGACCAGGATGAGCACGGCGGCGGGCCGGGCGGCGCGGGTCGGGTCCTCGATGGTGCGCCAGAGGGCGATCAGCCCGAGATACATGATGAAGAGGACGAGCACGGAGGTGAGCCGCGCGTCCCACACCCACCAGGTGCCCCACATGGGCTTGCCCCAGAGCGAGCCGGTGACGAGGGCGAGGAAGGTGAAGGCGGCCCCGATGGGGGCGGCGGCCTTGGCCGACACGTCCGCCAGCGGATGGCGCCAGACCAGGGTGCCGAGGGCGGACGCGGTCATCAGCGCGTAGGTGAACATGGAGAGCCAGGCGGCCGGCACGTGGATGTACATGATCCGCACCGTCTCGCCCTGCTGGTAGTCGGGCGGCGACTGGACCATGAGGGCGAGGCCGCCGAGGAGCGTCAGCGCCGTCAGCCCGGCGAGCCAGGGCACGGCCTTGTCGACGAGGCCGAGGAAGCGGGTCGGGTTGGCGAGGGCGGTGATCGAGATGGCCATGGCCGTTTATCTAGTCCGGCTCCCCGAACCGCGCAATGAAGTGCGGTCCCGGAGGCGGTTTTTCGCCATGGGGCTGCGGCGAAGGGTCTCTGCGCCGACGGTCGTCCGGACGCGTCGGCGGGCGGCGGGACCGGGCGCCCTCGCCTCCGGTCAGTCGAGCCCGCCGCGAAGGGCGGCCGCCGCCGCGACCGGGCCGGTGACGGCGGCGAGCAGGGAGACGGCGCAGAGGAGATAGAAGGGCGTGTGGAAGCCGGCCGGGTCGAAGGCGACGGCCGTGGAGGCGGACACGCCGAAGATGAGCACCGGGATGCAGAAGGGCAGGATGAGGATGGGCACCAGCAGCCCGCCCCGGCGAAGCGACACCGTGAGACCGGCCCCGATGGAGCCCAGGAAGGTGAGGGCGGGCGTGCCGACGAGGAGCGTCAGCATGGTGGACCCGATGGTGGCCGGCGGCATGGCGAGGAAGAGCGAGAAGAGCGGCGCCGCGATCACGAGCGGCAGGCCGGTGGCGGTCCAGTGGGCGAGCGCCTTGACGAGGGCGATCAGTTCCAGCGACCGGCCGGACCCGACGATGAGATCGAGGGCGCCGTCGTCCCGGTCCGCCTCGTAGAGCCGGTCGAGGCCGAGGAGGGTGGAGAGGAGCGCCCCGAGCCAGAGCACCGCGGGGCCGAGGCGGGACAGGAGGTTGAGGTCCGGCCCGAAGGCGAACGGGATGACGGACACGACGATCAGGAAGAAGAGCACCCCCATGAGGGCGCCGCCGCCGACCCGGACGGCGAGGCGAAGCTCGCGCACGAAAAGGGCCGTGTAGGATGTCATGAGACGACGCTTTCCGCGTCCGGCTCGGCCCAGTCGGCGTCGGGCGCCGGCTGGTGCGAGAGCGCGAGCGCGCGGGCCCCAGGCAGGTCCAGCGTGAGGTGGGTGGCGGCGAGAAGGCTGCCGCCGAGGGCGAGATGCCGGCGCATGAGGCCGGCGAGGCGCGCCTCCGAGGCCCGGTCGAGCGCGGCCGTCGGCTCGTCCAGCAGCCAGATCGGCCGGCGGACGGCGAGGAGGCGCGCGATGGCGAGGCGGCGGCGCTGGCCGGCGGACAGGTAGGCGGCCGGCAGGTCGGCGAGGTCGTCGAGGTCCACGGCGGCGAGCGCGGCCGCGACGGAAAGGCCCGGACGGCCGAGGAAGGCCTGCCAGAAGGCGAGGTTCTCGGCGACCGAAAGGGCGGTCTTCAGGCTGTCCCGGTGGCCGAGATAGTGGCAGGCGGGCGCGACCTCGTCCGGATCCTCCACGCCCTCGCCCTCGATGAGGACGCGCCCGGCCTCCGGACGGACGAGGCCGAACAGGGTGCGGATGAGGGTGGACTTGCCGACGCCGTTGGGCCCGGTGAGGAGCAGGGCCTCGCCCGGCGCCAGGGTGAGCGACACGCCGTCGAGCACCCGCCGGCCGCCGCGCTCCACGACGAGATCGGCGACGGCGAGGCGGACGGGCGGATAGGGGGCGAGAGGCTCGAAGTCCGGTGGGGTCGGGGCGGGCGTCGTCACGGGGCGAGCGGGTCCATCGATCGGGGCCTTCGGAGGTGCGGCGGCGCTGTCCGGAGAAGCTGCGGCCGACCGGGGCCGCGGCGTGGAAAACGATCGTCGGCACCGTCATGACAGCGTCGCGATAGGAAAGCGACTTAGAGTCTTTCGTCATCCTAGTCACGTGCTACGAATATCTCTATAACGCCCGCGGGTTCGAAAGGTCGTTCACACGACCCTTACGTAAACGTCAACGCTTTCCGCCCTGACGGCACCTCATCGCGGCGACTTTCGCGGTGGGGCCGACGGAGCGGACCGGCAGGTGCGGCCCGTCCCACGGACGAGCGCCCGTTCCCACCGATCCCCTTCGCGGTCGATGCCGTCCCAACAACGAGGGACCTACCGCCGATGTCGTCGCTCGACAGCTTTCACTGCCGCAAGGAGCTGACCGTAGGGGACAAGACCTACGTCTACTTCAGCCTGACCGACGCCGAACAGAACGGGCTCGCCGGGATCTCCCGCCTGCCCTTCTCGCTGAAGGTGCTCCTGGAGAACCTCCTGCGCTTCGAGGACGGCCGCACCGTGACGGCGGACGACATCCGCGCCGTGGCCGAGTGGATGACGACCCGCACGTCCACCCGCGAGATCGCCTTCCGGCCGGCCCGCGTGCTGATGCAGGACTTCACCGGCGTGCCGGCGGTGGTCGACCTCGCGGCCATGCGCGACGCCATGACGGCGCTCGGCGGCGACCCGCGGAAGATCAACCCGCTGGTGCCGGTGGACCTCGTGATCGACCACTCGGTGATCGTGGACGAGTTCGGATCGCCGAAGGCGTTCGACCGCAACGTGGAACTCGAATACGAGCGCAACGGCGAGCGCTACCGCTTCCTGCGCTGGGGCCAGCAGGCGTTCGACAACTTCCGGGTCGTGCCGCCGGGCACCGGCATATGCCACCAGGTCAACCTCGAGTACCTGGCCCAGACGGTCTGGACCCGGGACGAGGGCGGCGCCACCGTCGCCTATCCGGACACGCTCGTGGGCACCGACAGCCACACCACCATGGTGAACGGCATGGCGGTGCTCGGCTGGGGCGTCGGCGGCATCGAGGCGGAGGCCGCCATGCTGGGCCAGCCGCTCTCCATGCTGATCCCCGAGGTCGTCGGCTTCAAGCTGACCGGCAAGCTGAAGGAAGGCGTGACGGCCACCGACCTGGTGCTGACCGTGACCGAAATGCTGCGCAAGCACGGCGTGGTGGGCCGGTTCGTGGAGTTCTACGGCCCGGGCGTCGGCAACATGAGCCTGGAGGACCGGGCCACGATCGGCAACATGGCGCCGGAATACGGCGCGACCTGCGGCTTCTTCCCGACCGACGGCGAGACGGTGCGCTTCCTCGCCGACACCAACCGCGACCCGGCCCGGGTGGCGCTGGTGGAGGCCTACGCCAAGGCCCAGGGCCTGTGGCTGACGGCGGACGCCGAGGACCCGGTGTTCACCTCCACGCTTTCGCTCGACCTTTCCGACGTGGAGCCCTCGCTCGCCGGGCCGAAGCGGCCGCAGGACCGGGTGCTCCTGAGGGACGCCAAGGCGGGCTTCCTGAAGAGCCTGGAGACCGAGTTCAAGAAGACCGACGCCAGCGAGCGCACGCTCGTCGGCGGCACCGACTTCGACCTCGGCCACGGCGACGTGGTGATCGCGGCGATCACCTCGTGCACCAACACCTCCAACCCGTCGGTGATGATCGGCGCCGGCCTCCTCGCCCGCAACGCGGTCGCCAAGGGCCTGACGTCCAAGCCGTGGGTGAAGACCTCGCTGGCGCCCGGCAGCCAGGTGGTGGCCGAGTATCTGGAAAAGGCCGGCCTGCAGGGCGACCTGGACGCGCTCGGCTTCAACCTGGTGGGCTTCGGCTGCACCACCTGCATCGGCAACTCCGGCCCGCTGCCGGAGGCGATCTCCAAGACGATCAACGCCGCCGACCTGGTGGCCGCGGCGGTGCTTTCGGGCAACCGCAACTTCGAGGGCCGGGTGAACCCGGACGTGCGGGCGAACTATCTCGCCTCGCCGCCGCTGGTGGTCGCCTACGCGCTCGCCGGGTCCATGCAGGTGGATCTCGCCACCGAGCCGCTCGGCACCGGGTCCGACGGCCAGCCGGTCTATCTCAAGGACATCTGGCCGTCCTCCCAGGAGGTGGCCGAGTTCATCCGGCGGAACGTCACGAAGGAGATCTTCGAGACGAAGTACGCGGACGTCTTCAAGGGCGACGCCAACTGGCAGGCCATCTCGGTGGCGGCCGGGCTCACCTATGCGTGGGACGAGGGCTCGACCTACGTGCAGAACCCGCCCTACTTCGTCGGCATGGGCCGCAAGCCGGGCGACGTGTCGGACATCCACGGCGCGCGGATCCTGGGCCTCTTCCTGGACAGCATCACCACCGACCACATCTCGCCGGCCGGCTCCATCAAGGCCGCGAGCCCGGCGGGCAAGTACCTGGTGGAGAATGGGGTGAAGCCGGCGGACTTCAACCAGTACGGCACCCGGCGCGGCAACCACGAAGTGATGATGCGGGGCACGTTCGCCAACATCCGCATCAAGAACCAGATGGTGCCCGGCGTGGAGGGCGGCGTGACGGTCCACCATCCGGACGGCGCCCAGATGCCGATCTATGACGCCGCCATGCGGTACAAGGAAGAGGGCGTTCCGCTCGTCGTCTTCGCCGGCAAGGAATACGGCACCGGCTCGTCCCGCGACTGGGCGGCCAAGGGCACCAACCTCCTCGGCGTGAAGGCGGTGATCGCCCAGTCGTTCGAGCGCATCCACCGGTCGAACCTCGTCGGCATGGGCATCGTGCCGCTGACCTTCAAGGACGGCGACAGCTGGCAGACGCTCGGCCTCAAGGGCGACGAGACGGTCACCATCCGGGGCATCGAGACGGTGAAGCCGCGCGAGACCCTGACCGCCGAGATCACCTACGCGGACGGGTCCAGCCGGGAGGTGCCGCTCCTCTGCCGGATCGATACGCTGGACGAGCTCGACTACTTCAAGAACGGCGGCATCCTGCAGTACGTGCTGCGCAGCCTCGCCGCCTGACCGGCGCCGGGCGGATAGACGACATCGGAAAGGCCGGCGGGGCGACCCGCCGGCCTTTTCCATTCGAACTCGGGCGGCGCGGCGGCGCGCGTTCAGGCGCCGCTCCGGCCGGCGGCGTAGAGGCTCATGGCGGCGATGACCACGACGGCCGCGACGGCGAGGGTCGTCCGCGCGAGCACGTGGACGCCATAGCGCTCCACGACGCGGGCGCCGAGCACGCGGCCGGTCTCCAGGCGTCCGAACTGGATCGCCGCGAGGCCGTGGACCACCACGACCGCGAGGCCGAACAGCCAGTAGGACAGGCCCATCCAGGCGAGCACCATGGTGGCGTGGAGGCCCCGGATGGCGAGCAACGGATCGGCGGTGTCGAGGACCGGCACGGACGCCCGCCGGAGCGCGCCCTTCATCAGGCCGATGGAGGCGGACGAAACGAGGGTGCCGACGAAGGCGACCGCGCAGAGGGCGAGAAGGACCGTGTCGGAAAGAGGTGTTTCCATGGGATCTGTTCCGGCGCGGCGGCGGGCCGCGAACCATCGAATTCTTTGTATCAATCAGATGCAAACATGAGGCTGAAACCGGACCGCCAAGTTTCCGTTCCGCCCCAACACTTCCTTCACCGGGCTTTGATCGCTCCGTGTTTTGCCGGAGAGAGGCCGGGATCTCTTGACTTCATCGGCCCGATCCCCGAAGAACGTGCCCATTCGAGAGGTTGTCCGGTCGATGATGCGTTTCGCCGCCCTTGTGCCGCCTGCAGTCCCGCCGTCGAACGGACGGCCGATGATCTGCGTGCGGACGGCGACGGGGACGAAAACCACGACCACGACGTGATCGACCCTCTCGCTCCCCGCTTGTCCTCCTCGGGGTCCGAGGGGGCGGCGGCGAGCCTCCAGGCCCCCCACAGCGGGCGCCCCGCGAGGCGGCCGGAGCCGAGCGGGGGGACGGTTCGCTGACAAGGGTCTAGTCTCATGGGTTACAAGGTCGCCGTCGTCGGTGCCACGGGCAACGTGGGCCGTGAAATGCTCGCCATCCTCGACGAGCGGGGCTTCCCCGCCGACGAGGTGATCGCCCTCGCGTCCCGGCGCAGCCAGGGACAGGAGGTCTCCTACGGCGACAAGACGCTGAAGGTGAAGGCGCTCGACACCTTCGACTTCTCCGGCGTGGACATCTGCCTGATGTCGGCGGGCGGCACCGTCTCCAAGGAGTGGTCGCCGAAGATCGGCGCCGCGGGCTGCGTGGTCATCGACAACTCGTCCGCGTTCCGGATGGACCCGGACGTGCCGCTGATCGTGCCGGAGGTGAACGCCGACGCGGTCGCGGGCTTCACGAAGAAGAACATCATCGCCAACCCGAACTGCTCCACCGCCCAGCTGGTGGTGGCGCTGAAGCCGCTGCACGACAAGGCGACGATCAAGCGCGTGGTGGTGGCCACCTACCAGTCCGTCTCCGGCGCCGGCAAGGACGGCATGGACGAGCTCTTCACCCAGACCCGGGCGGTGTTCGTGTCGGACCCGGTGGAGGCGAGCAAGTTCCCCAAGCGGATCGCCTTCAACCTCATCCCGCACATCGACGTCTTCATGGAGGACGGGACCACCAAGGAAGAGTGGAAGATGGTGGTCGAGACCAAGAAGATCCTCGACCCCAAGATCAAGCTCACCGCCACCTGCGTGCGCGTGCCGGTGTTCGTGTCCCACTCCGAGGCGGTGAACATCGAGTTCGAGCACCCGATCTCGGCCGACGAGGCGCGGTCGATCCTGCGCGAGGCGCCCGGCTGCCTCGTGATCGACAAGCGCGAGCCCGGCGGCTACATCACGCCCTACGAGGCGACCGGCGAGGACGCCACCTACATCAGCCGCATCCGCGAGGACATCACCGTGGAGAACGGCCTCTCCATGTGGGTCGTCTCCGACAACCTGCGGAAGGGCGCGGCTCTCAACGCGGTCCAGATCGCCGAGGTGCTGGTCAACCGCGGGCTGATCAAGGCCAAGGCCGCGGCCTGAGGGTGGCTCGAATGCGTCATGGTCCGCCTGCAGCGGACCATGACGATGGAGCCGTGGGACGGGGAGGCGGCGTCAGCCGTCGGGCGCTGCCCCCGACCGTCATCCCGGCGAAAGTCGGGATCCAGCCGACGCCGGGAGTTCGGGACCGGCGCGGGTGATGGGGCGTGCGGTTGGGCCCCGGCTTTCGCCGGGGTGACGTCCCGCGTACGAGAGAAGAGCGGACCCGAAAAACGGGCGGCCACCCCTCACTCCGCCTCCTCACGGCGCCGGGTTGCCGTGGAGCTGGTGCACCTCGTCGACCCGGCGCTGCATCTCCTCGGTCCAGGTGACCGAGGCTGCCGCGAGGTTCTCGTCGAGCTGGGAGACCGACGTGGCGCCGATGATGGAGGCGGTCACGAAGGGCTGCGCCATCACGAAGGCGTTCGCGAAGGCGACCGGGTGGATGCCGAAGTCGCGGGCGACGGACAGGTAGGCGTCCACCGCCTCCGCCGAGCCGGGTTGCTCGTAGCGCTGCAGCCGGTTGAACAGCTGCTTGCGGCTGCCCTTCGGCAGCGCGCCGCCCTGGTACTTGCCGGTGAGATAGCCCTGGGCGAGCGGCGAATAGGCCAGGAGCCCGACCTCCTCGCGCATCGAGATCTCGGCGAGCGCGGTCTCGTAGGTGCGATTGAGGAGGTTGTAGGCGTTCTGGATCGACTGGACCCGCGGCCCGATCCCCTTCTCGGCGGCGAACAGGAACCGCATGGTGCCGTAGGCGCTCTCGTTGGAGAGGCCGATATGGCGGATCTTGCCGGCCTTCACGAGGTCGGCGAGGACGGCGAGCTGCTCCTCGACGGGCGTCTCGTCCACGGCCGGCGTGAAGGCCTTGAAGCGGGTGGGATTGGTGCCCCACTGGGAGACTTCCCGGTCCGGCCAGTGCAGCTGGTAGAGGTCGATCACGTCGGTGCGGAGCCGCCGGAGCGACTTCTCCACCGCCTCCTCGATCTGCCGGCGGGTGAGCCGGCCGGGCGAGCCGTCGTCCCGGAACCAGGTGTTGGCGGTGCGGCCGACCACCTTGGAGGCGATGATCACCCGGTCGCGGTTCTTCCGGGCGGCGAGCCAGGTGCCGATGATCTCCTCGGTGCGGCCCTGTGTCTCCGGACGCGGCGGGATGGCGTAGAGCTCGGCCGTGTCGAGAAAGTTGACGCCGACGTCGAGCGCCCGGTCGAGCTGGGCGTGGCCCTCGGCCTCGGTGTTCTGCTCGCCGAACGTCATGGTGCCGAGGCAGATGGGGCTGACCATGAGGTCGGTGCGGCCGAGACGGCGGAACTCCATCGGGCGGGTCTCCTGGTGCGGATCGGGATCAGAGAGGCGGTTCGCCGGGGCCGGACGGTTCGATGCGGGCGGCGTCGACGGGACGCACGCCGGTGGAGCGTCGGCCTCGCCGGGCTGGGAAGGGTTATGGGGCACCGCACCATAGCGGCCCCGTTCGGCCGCGCAAGGCCGAACGGGATCAGCCGGCCGCCTCGATCCGCCGCAGGAGGTCCTCCACGCTCGGCAGGATGCGCTCCACGATGATGTCCACGCCCTCGGCCGTCGGGTGGATGCCGTCCGGCTGGTTGAGGCGCCGGTCGGCCACCACGCCGTCGAGGAAGAAGGGATAGAGGAGGGCGCCGTACTTTTCGGCCGTGTCCGGGAAGATGGAATTGAACGCGCGGCCGTAGTCCTCGCCGAGGTTGGGCGGCGCCAGCATGCCGGCGATCAGGATGGGCTTGCCCGTCTCGGCGATCCGGCCGACCAGGCGGTCGAAATCGGCGCGGGTGCGGGCCGGATCGAGGCCGCGCAGGGCGTCGTTCGCGCCGAGCTCCACGATGGCGCCGTCGAACGGTTCGGAGAAGGTCCAGTCGACCCGGGCGAGGCCGGCCGCCACCGTGTCGCCGGAGACCCCGGCGTTGACGACGGCGACGTCGTGGCCGCGCGCCTTCAGGGCGGCCTCCAGCCTGGCCGGAAAGGCCTCGCGCGGGGAGAGGCCGTAGCCGGCGGTGAGGCTGTCGCCGAAGGCCACGAGACGGACCGTGTCCGCGGCCGCCGGAGCGGCGGACACGAGCGGGGCGAGGAGGAGGTGGACCAGGAGGGCGATCGCCGAGAGGGCCGGCCTGATACGTTCCATTACACTTCTCACGGGCTTGTGACCTCGCCTTTTCCGCTCTGCCGCGTATCCCATATGCTCGGACGGGCGGACGATCCCGTCCGGCGACACGCATCGATCAAAGACCGGCCACCGCCGGCGCGTTCCATATAGGGCTCCTCACCGTGGCGAAACCAGCGATCAGCCTCGAACACGTGGATTTGAGCCTCGGCTCCGGCGCCGCCCGCGTGCACATCCTGAAGCGGCTGTCGCTCGACATCCGCGCCGGCGAGAGCGTCGGCATCGTGGGGCCGTCCGGATCGGGCAAGTCCACGCTCCTGATGGTGCTGGCCGGCCTGGAGCGGGCGGACGCCGGCACGATCACGGTGGCGGGCGAAAGCCTGGAGCGCCTGGACGAGGACGGGCTCGCCCGGTTCCGGGGCCGGTCCGTCGGCATCGTGTTCCAGTCCTTCCACCTGATGCCCACCATGACGGCGCTCGAGAACGTGGCCGTGCCGCTGGAACTCGCCGGCCGCCGCGACGCCTTCGAGCGCGCGGAGGCGGAGCTGAAGGCGGTCGGCCTCGGCCATCGGCTCGATCACCATCCGGCGGAGATGTCCGGCGGCGAGCAGCAGCGGGTCGCGATCGCCCGCGCGCTCGCGCCGGAGCCCTCCATCCTGATCGCCGACGAGCCGACCGGAAACCTGGACGCGGACACGGGCGCGGAGATCATCCGGCTGATGTTCGCCGCCAAGGCCGGGCGGAACGCCACCCTGGTGCTCGTCACCCACGACCGGTCGCTCGCCGACCGGTGCGACCGGCGCATCTCCATGCGCTCCGGCGAGATCGTCGAAGACGTGATCCTCGGCCCGGCCCGCGCCCCCGTGACGGCCTGAGGAGACGCATCCATGTCCGCCTTCCTGCCGTCCCGGTCCGGGCCGCCGCTCTCCAAGGCCGTCACCTTCGCGCTCCGGGAGCTGCGCGGCGGCCTTTCCGGCTTCCGCATCTTCATCGCCTGCATCGCGCTCGGCGTGGCGGCGATCGCCAGCGTGGGGTCCACCACGCGCGGCATCACCGAGGGCATCTCGGCGGAAGGCGGCACCATCCTCGGCGGCGACCTTTCGTTTACGCAGATCCACCAGGACATCCTGCCGGACCAGCTCGCCTATCTGTCGAGCCTCGGCCCGACGTCGACGATCGCCTCCATGCGGGCCATGGCGCGCACCGAGACCGGCGAGTCCCAGGCGCTCGTGGAGATCAAGGCGGTGGACGCCGCCTATCCGCTGCGCGGCACGGTGGCGCTGGAGGAGGGGCTCGGCCTCGCGGACGCGCTCCGGGAGCGAGACGGGGTGCACGGCATCGCGGTCGATCCGCTGCTGGCGGCGCGGCTGGACGCGGCCGTGGGCGACCGGGTGCGGATCGGCAACGGGACGTTTGAGATCCGCGCCACCGTCGGGTCCGAGCCGGACAAGATCGGCTCCGGCATCGACTTCGGCCCGCGGGTGATGATGAGCCGGGCGGGGCTCGACGCGGCGGGCCTCGTGCAGCCGGGCAGCCTGGTGCGCTACTCCACCCGCGTGGTGCTGGCGGACGGCGGCACGGACGAGCGGGTGGCGGCCGTCAAGGCGGAGGCGGAGCGCCGCTTCCCGGACGCGGGCTGGCGCATCTCCACCCGCGACAACGCCTCGCCCGGCCTGCAGCGCAACGTGGAGCGCTTCGCCCAGTTCCTGACGCTGGTGGGGCTGACGGCCCTGGTGGTCGGCGGCGTGGGCGTGACCAATGCGGTGAAGTCCTACGTGGACCGCAAGCGCGACACGATCGCGACCTTCAAGTCGCTGGGCGCGCCCGGCGGGTTCGTGGTGCTGGTCTACCTCCTGCAGATCGTCGGCATCACGCTCGTCGGCATCGTGATCGGCCTCGGTCTCGGCCTCCTGGTGCCGTGGCTCGGCGGCGACGCCCTGGCGGATGCCCTCAACCTGCCGATCCGGATCGGCGTCTACCCGATCGAGCTCGGCCTCGCGGCCCTCTACGGGGCGCTCACGGCGCTCGCCTTCGCGACCTACGCCCTCGGGCGGGCCCACGACGTGCCGGTGTCGGCGCTCTTCCGCGAGCGGATCGCGCCCGAGCGGCGGATCCCGCGGAAGACCTATCTGGCGGCCACCACGGTGGCGGTGGCGGTGCTCGGCGGGCTCGCCATCCTGCTCGCCTACGACCGGTTCGTCGCGACCGTGTTCGTGGGCGCCACGGCGGCGTCCTTCCTGGTGCTCTGGCTGGTGGCGCACGGCGTGATGGCGGTGGCCCGGCGGGCGCCGCAGGTGCATTCGGCCGGGTTCCGGCTCGCGATCCGGAACATCCACCGGCCGGGCGGCCTCACGGTGTCGGTGGTGCTGTCGCTCGGCCTCGGGCTCGCGCTCCTCGTCACGCTGGCGCTGATCGACGGCAACCTCCGCCGCCAGCTGGTCGGCACCCTGCCGGAGCAGGCGCCGAGCTTCTTCTTCCTGGACATCCAGTCGGCCGAGATCGAGGCGTTCGAGCAGCTGGTGAAGACCACCGCCCCCGGCGCGACCCTCCAGCGCGTGCCCATGCTGCGCGGCCGCATGGTGGCGCTGAACGGCACGCCGGTGGACCAGATCGAGGCGCCGCCGGGCGCCCGCTGGGCGCTCGACGGGGAGCGCGGCGTCACCTACGAACCCACCGTTCCGGCGAGCTCGACCCTGGTGGACGGGGAGTGGTGGCCGGCGGACCATGCGGGCGAGCCGCTGGTCTCCTACGAGGACGAACTCGCCAAGGAGCTCGGCCTGAAGGTCGGCGACACGGTGACGGTGAACGTGCTCGGGCGCGAGATCACCGCCCGCATCGCCAACACACGCCGGGTGGAGTGGGAGTCGCTCTCCATCAACTTCGTGATGGTGTTCTCGCCGAACACCTTCGCGGGCGCTCCGCACACCTGGCTGGCGACCGCCAGCCTCAAGGACGGCGGCACCCGCGAGCAGGAACTCGCCCTCATGAAGGCCGTGGTGGACACCTTCCCGACCGCGACGGCGGTGCGGGTGAAGGACGTGCTCTCGGCGGTGAACGACATCGTGGCCAACCTGGCGGTGGCGATCCGCGCGGCGGCGTCCGTGGCGCTGGTGGCGAGCGTGCTGGTGCTCGCCGGCGCGCTCGCCTCCGGCCATCGGCAGCGGATCTACGACGCGGTGCTCCTGAAGACCTTCGGGGCGACCCGGGCGCGGGTGCTGTCGGCCTTCGTGGCGGAATACGCGCTGCTCGGGCTCGCGGCGGCGGTGTTCGGCGTGGTGGCGGGCTCGGCGGCCGCCTTCGGCGTGCTGACCGGCATCATGGAGATCGACGCGACGCTCGACCCGTGGGTCGCCATCGGGGCGGCGGCCGTCGCCCTGGTGCTGACGGTCGGCCTCGGCCTCCTCGGCACCTGGCGCATCCTCGGCCAGAAGGCCGCGCCGGTGCTGCGCGATCTTTGAGCGGTCGGTGCCCGGCAAGCCGCGGGTAACCGCGTGGTCCGGAGGCGGCGGGAAAAGGCCGCCGCCTTGTGGACAATCGCCGCCGGGGCCATATGGTAGTGCAAAGGGGCCGGCATGTCCGCCGGTCGCTTGCGGACACGTCCAGAGGGAATCTCCATGGCATACCCGGATCGCAACGTGAATGCGCGCTACGACGCCCGCATCACGGCGGCGGAGATCGACGAGGGTCTCCGCGCATACATGCTCAAGGTCTACAACTACATGGCCATCGGCCTCGCGGTGACGGGCGTCGTCGCCTTCGCGGCCTTCCAGATGGCGGTGGACCAGACCGGCACGGCGCTCACCCCGTTCGGCCAGGCGCTCTACCAGAGCCCGCTGCGCTGGGTGGTGATGCTGGCGCCGCTGGCGGCGGTGTTCTTCCTGTCCTTCCGCATCGAGCGGATGAGCGTCGGGGCGGCGCAGCTGACCTTCTGGGTCTACGCGGCGCTGGTCGGCCTGTCGCTGTCGTCCATCTTCCTCGTCTACACCGGCACGTCCATCAGCCAGGTGTTCTTCGTCACGGCGGCGGCGTTCGGCGGTCTCAGCCTCTACGGCTACACCACCAGGCGCAACCTGTCGGGCATGGGCTCCTTCCTGATCATGGGCCTCATCGGCATCATCATCGCGATGGTGGTGAACATCTTCCTGCAGTCCTCGGCGCTCGCCTTCGCGGTGTCGGTGATCGGCGTCCTGGTGTTCGCCGGCCTGACGGCCTATGACACCCAGCGCATCAAGGAGATGTATTTCGCCGGCGACGACGTGGCGACGGCGGGCCGGAAGGCCATCATGGGCGCGCTCGCGCTCTACCTGGACTTCATCAACCTCTTCCTCATGCTGCTGCAGCTGTTCGGCCAGCAGCGCGACTGAGGCGGTCGGTCATCGATGGCAAACAGGCGCGGGGCTTCGGCCCCGCGCTTTTTTTGTGCGCCGGCGCCTGAGCCCGCCAAGCCGCGTCTTTCCGGCGGACGCCGGCTCTGGCATGAGACGGCGGATCCCGCCCGCCTGGAGGACTTGGCGCCTTGACCGCACCCCGCCCGACGATCCGCCCGGCCACCGCCGACGACCTGCCGGCCATCACGGCCATCTACGCGGACGCCGTCCTCCACGGCACCGCCTCGTGGGAGACCGAGCCGCCGGACGAGGCCGAGATGGGGCGGCGGATGCGGACGGTGGCGGAGGCGGACCATCCCTACCTCGCAGCCCTCGACGAGGCGGGGCGGCTCCTCGGCTACGCCTATTGCGGGCCCTACCGGCCGCGGGCGGCCTATCGCTGGACGGTGGAGAATTCCATCTACGTGGACCCGTCGGCGCACGGGCGGGGCGTCGGCCGCGCGCTCCTCCAAGGGCTCGTGGAGGAGAGCGCGCGGCGCGGCTTCCGGCAGATGATGGCGGTGATCGGCGATAGCGCCAACGCGGCCTCGATCGGCCTTCATCGGTCGCTCGGCTTCGAACTGGTCGGCATCGCGCGGGCGGTCGGGTTCAAGCACGGCCGCTGGCTCGACCAGGTGCTTATGCAGCGCGCGCTCGGGGCCGGCGGCGGGACGCCGCCGGGCTGACCCGGATCGACGGACGACGCCGTGAGGCCTCGCGGCCCGCAGACGCGGCGAGGTGGCCCGCAGAATGCTCCGCCGGGTTCAGGCGTCCACGAGGCTGAGGCTCTTGTCGAGGACGCGCAGCACCCGGGCGAGGTCCGGCCCGCGCTTCAGGATCATGCCGGTCTGGGAAATGACCGCATAGGCGCCCTGCCGGCGGGCGAGCTTCGGGTTCTTCTCGATCCGGTAGAGCGGCACCTCGGAGGTGCGCCGGAAGATCGAGAAGACCGCCCTGTCCTTCAGGGTGTCGATCGCGTAGTCGCGCCATTCCCCGGCCGCCACCATGCGGCCGTAGACCTTCAGGATCTCGGAGAGTTCCCGCCGGTCGAAGGCGGTGTAGGGCTGTTCCCTCGGGCCGCCGGCCGGGGTCTGGGCGGGGGCCGCGGCGCCGGCGTCGGCGGGCTTCAGCACCACCACCGCCGCGGTCGTCCGGTTTTCGTCATCCACCCTCTCGGTCAACCAAGCCTCCCGGTTCGAGTGGTCATCGGGCTGTCATGATCGCCGCCCCCGGCCGAGGATGCAACGAAAAAGCCCTCCCGCGGTGCGGGAGGGCGAGGGTCGGGCGGCGCCGATCGCGGACGGAGCCGCCGGGCCGGCGGACCGAAGTCCGCCGGGAAGCGGGGCGTCGTCAGCCGGCCTTGCGGTTCTGCCGGTTGTCGATGAGGTCCGACACCACGCCGGGGTCGGCGAGGGTGGAGGTGTCGCCGAGGTTGCCGAACTCGTCCTCAGCGATCTTGCGCAGGATGCGGCGCATGATCTTGCCGGAGCGGGTCTTCGGCAGGCCGGGCGAGAACTGGATGAGATCCGGCGTCGCGATCGGGCCGATCTCCCGGCGCACCCAGTCCTTCAGCTCCTTGCGAAGCGCCTCGGTGGGCTCCTCGCCGGCCATCAGGGTGACGTAGCAGTAGATGCCCTGGCCCTTGATGTCGTGCGGGTAGCCGACCACGGCCGCCTCCGACACCTTCGGGTGGGCGACGAGCGCGCTCTCCACCTCGGCGGTGCCCATGCGGTGGCCGGACACGTTGATGACGTCGTCCACGCGGCCGGTGATCCAGTAGTAGCCGTCCGCGTCGCGCCGGCAGCCGTCGCCGGTGAAGTAGAGGCCCTTGTAGGTGGAGAAGTAGGTCTGCTCGAACCGCTCGTGGTCGCCGTAGATGGTGCGCATCTGGCCGGGCCAGCTGTCGGTGATGACGAGGTTGCCCTCGGTGGCGCCCTCCAGGAACTTGCCTTCCGCGTCGACCACCGCCGGCTTGACGCCGAAGAAGGGCCGGGTCGCGGAGCCGGGCTTCAGGGCGGTGGCGCCGGGCAGCGGCGTGATCAGGATGCCGCCGGTCTCGGTCTGCCACCAGGTGTCGACGATCGGGCAGCGGCCGTCGCCGACCACGTTGTGATACCAGAGCCAGGCTTCCGGATTGATGGGCTCGCCCACGGAGCCGAGGATGCGCAAGGAGGCGCGGGACGTCTTCGTCACATGGTCGTTGCCGGCGCCCATGAGCGACCGGATGGCGGTCGGCGCCGTGTAGAAGATGTTGACCTTGTGCTTGTCGATCACCTGCCAGAAGCGGCCGGCATCCGGCCAGGTGGGCACGCCCTCGAACATCAGCGTGGTGGCGCCGTTGGCGAGCGGGCCGTAGACGATGTAGCTGTGGCCGGTGACCCAGCCGACGTCGGCGGTGCACCAGTAGATGTCGCCGTCGTGGTAGTCGAACACGTACTCGTGCGTCATGGACGCGTAGACCAGGTAGCCGCCGGTGGTGTGGAGCACGCCCTTCGGCTTGCCGGTGGAGCCGGACGTGTAGAGGATGAAGAGCGGATCCTCGGCGTTCATCGCTTCCGGCTCGCACTCGGCCGGCACCTTGGCGGCCTCCTCCTCGTACCAGAAGTCGCGGCCCTCGGTCATCGACACGGCGCCGCCGGTGCGCTTGACGACGATCACCGTCTCGCCGCCGGGCGTCTTCTTCAGGGCCGCGTCCACGTTGGCCTTCAGGGGCACCTTGCGGCCGCCGCGCAGGCCCTCGTCGGCGGTGAGCACGATCCTGGACGCGCAGTCCTCGATGCGGCCCGCGAGGCTGTCCGGCGAGAAGCCGGCGAACACGATGGAATGGATGGCGCCGATGCGCGTGCAGGCGAGCATCGCGTAGGCGGCTTCCGGGATCATCGGCAGGTAGATGGTGACCCGGTCGCCGCGCTTGACGCCGTGGGCCTTGAGCACGTTGGCGAACCTGCACACCTCCGCGTAGAGCTCGCGATAGGTGATATGGCGCGAGTCGTTCGGATCGTCGCCCTCGAAGATGATGGCGGTCTGGTCGCCGCGCGTGGCGAGGTGGCGGTCGATGCAGTTGGCCGACACGTTGAGCTGGCCGTCCTCGAACCACCGGATCGACACGTCCGGCGCGTAGCGGCTGTCCTTGACCTTGGTATAGGGCCTGATCCAGTCGAGACGCTTACCCTCCCGGCCCCAGAAGCCGTCCGGATCCTCGACCGATTCGCGATACAGGGCCTGATACTTGGCGTCGTCGATCAGTGCCGACCGGGCGATGGATTCCGGAACGGGAAAGAGTTCGCTGGACATGGTCTTCTCCCTGGGGCGGCCACCGCCTTCCTCCCTGCGGCGGCCTCTCTTCAGTTGGCCGGCATTATCGGCGGTCGCCGGGACAGCGTCCACCGGGAGCCGGTCGAACTTTGGTTGAGAAAACCGCACCGGGGGCGTCGGCGGGTCTCGACACTTCGTCGAATAGGGCGTTTGCGGTGCGGGAAAAACCGCATGGCGCAAGCCTTCCTGGCCGCGCGAACCGGCGGCGATCCTGGCCTCGGCGGCGGTGGGCGGCGCAACCGGCAGCCTCGCGGGAGCGGCGCCGGCTGCGCGCCGGTCAGGGCAGGAGGCGCCACACCCGGGTGCGCTTCACCTCGCTGTCCTCCAGCGCCCGGGTGACCGGCACCTCGTAGGTGGCGATCGCCTCCACGCCGGACTTCGGGACATAGCTGCGGCCGGGATCGCCGAAGAGCACCAGGGCGCCGGACGCCTGGGCGGCCCTCAGGAAGGGCTCCACCCGGTCGGCCATGGGCTTCTCGTAGAAGACGTCGCCGGCGAGCACCACGTCGTGGCCGGCGGCGCCTCCGGCGAGCACGTCCGCCCCGGACGGCGTGACCGCGACGCCGTTCGCCTCGGCGTTGAGCGCGATGGCCGCGAGGGAGAAGCGGTCGATGTCCGTCGCCGTGACCGAGGCGGCGCCGGCCATCGCCGCCGCGATGGCGACGATCCCGGAGCCGGAGGCGAAGTCGAGCACGCGCCGGCCGGCGACGAGCTCCGGATGATCGAGCACATGGCGGGCGAGGGCCTGGCCGCCCGCCCAGGCGAAGGCCCAGTAGGGCGGCGGCAGGCCCATCTGGTCGAGCTCCTCCTCCGTGCGCCGCCAGAGGTCGAGCGCCTCGTCGGCGAGGTGGAGGCGGATCTCCGGCACGTGGGGCGGGGCGATCAGGCGGGTCTCCGCGCGGATGAAGGCGACCGGGTCGCGCGCGGGCCCGTCGCCGGTCATGACGTCACGTCGGCGTAGGGGGAGACGATGTCGAGCGGGTCGAGACCGCCCATGCGGCAGACGATCGCCCACTCCTCGTCCGTGACCGGCTGCACCGAGAGGCGCATGGAGGTGACGAGGCTCATCCCGGCGAGGCTCGGCTCGGCCTTGATGGCCGCAAGGGTCACCGGGCGCGGCATGTCGCGGACCGCGCGCACGTCCACGCACTGCCAGCGCGGATCGTCGGTCGTGGTGTCCTGGTGGGCGAGGGCGCACACCTCCACGACCCCGACGACCTCCAGACCTTCGTTGGAGTGATAGAAGAAGCCGAGGTCGCCGAGCTGCATGGCCCGCATGTTGTTGCGGGCGAGATAGTTGCGCACACCGTCCCACTGGGTGCCGCGGGCGCCGGCCGCCTTCATCTGCTCGAACGACCACTTGAAGGGCTCGGACTTGAACAGCCACCTGGCCATGGCGCTCAGCCCGGGTTGCCGATGACCCAGCGCCAGGGCCGGATCTCGACCCGCTCGAAGAGACCCGCCGCCGCATAGGGGTCCGCGGCGAGGAGCGCGTCGAGCGCGGCCCGGTCGGCCGCCTCGACGACGAGGAGCGAGCCCACCATGGCGCTGCCGTCGTCGCTGGTGAACGGGCCGGCGATCTTCACCGCGTCGGCGTTGGCCTTCAGGAAATCCAGGTGGGCGGCGCGGTTCTCGGTGCGCACGCCGGCGTGGCCGGGCTTGTCGATGCAGGTCACGGCGAAGAGCATGGAAGGTCGGGTCCGTCCTTTGGCGTTGATCGACGCGGGACGGTAGAGGGGACCGGCGCTCGCCACAAGGGGGCCGGGCCCACACGGCGAAGGATGCCGCGGACCTTCGGCGGGAAGCGGCGTTTCGTCCGATAGGGCGGTCGGCGGACCGGTCAGACCACGCGCAGGACCGGGCGGCGGCGGCGGTTGGTGACGTTGATCTCGATCCAGTCGTCGCCTTCCGCGACCGTGGTGCAGCGGTAGCCGAAGCCGTTCGCCACGTCGGCGGCCTGCTTCAGGCCGGAGCGGCGGATCCGGCGCGTGATGTCGCCATGGCCGGCGGCGAGGTCGGCGATGAGAAGGCCGATGTCGACGCCTTCCAGGAACTCCACCGAGCGTCCCGGGAACCGGACCGTCAATCCATCCTCGACCATGACTTCGCGCATCGCCGCACCTCCTCTGGCCGGGCGATGATGAAGCGGAATGGTTAACGAGCGGTTGGCGGACGGCAGACGGGCGGCCGCGCCGATCCGCCGGACCATGAGGGCCCGGCGGGAACGGCGCGGCCGCCCGGAGACGGTCAGGCGACGGTCAGGCGACCGGGATCAGAGGCCGCGGTTCAGCGGGTCGCGGCGGACGCCGCGGTCGTCCTCGATCTCCACCTCGGTCCGGCGGACCGTGTCGTCGATCTGGTCGGTGCGCTCGGTCGCGTCCTTGCGCAGGCGCACCTCCTCGACCACGCGGGCCTCCTTGGAGACCACGGCCTCCTCGCCGCGCTCCTCCACCTCGATGGTGCGCTCGCGGAAGAGGTCGTCGCCGGCGGTCACGGCCCGGTCGACCGGACGGCGCTCGATGTCCACATGCTCCTGGCGCAGGTTCACGCTCTCGTGCACGGGCTGCTCGATCACATAGGAGCGGATCCGCACGCGGCCGTGGTTCACGTCGCGCTTGCCGACCCGGAGCCGCTCCTCGACGACCGGGATGGCCTCGTCGCGGCCGGTCAGGCCGGTGTCGTAGCCGCTGTCGGAGGCGCGGGCGGTCGCGCCGGAGCCGAAGCCGCCGGTGGCGCCGAGGCCGGTGCCCATGCCGGCGGAGTCCATGCCGGTGGCGCCCGTACCCGTGGTGCGCGTGCCGCTCACCCCCATGCTCTCGGTCAGGGGCACGTCGCCCATGTCGGAGCGGTTGGCGTCATAGCCGGTCCAGCCTTCGGACCGCCAGGTGGATTCGCGCTCGGAGAGGTCCACGGTGCCGTCGTCGTCCAGGATGTCGATCGCCCGGTCGTAGTAGCCGTCGCCGACGGTGGCGGACACCATGTAGCCGCCGCGGCGCAGGCCCTCGGCGTAGGTGTAGCGGTCCTCGTCCGGCATGAAGAGGTCGGCGAGCGCGTCGAGGAAGCCGCCGGAGCGATGCTCCGTCGTGGTGGTGGCGCTGCTGCCGGTGCTCGCGCCCTCGGTCAGGCGAACCTGCGATTCCGGCACGCCGAGCGCCACCAGGCGCTCCACCGCCCGCGTGGCGGCGGACCGGTCGTCGAAGAAGGCGGTGATCAGGCGGTTGTCGCCAGTGCTGTCGATCCCGTAAGCCATGGTCATTATGCCTCGCTGTTGTCGATCCCGTCCGCGTCCTCGCGCCGGATGGTGGCGGTCTGCCGCCTGAGCCGGACCGGCACCTCGACCGTTCGGGTCTCGGTGCGCCGCCGGACGTGCAGCTCTTCCTTGAGGACGAGACGCTTCTCCACGACAAGAACCTCCTCGACGACCGGGATGATGGTGACGTCGCCGTCCACCCGGATCTCCGGCAGGACGGTCACGACTTCGTCCCGAGGCACCCGCACCACGTCGACCACGTCGCCGTCGAGCGTGGCACGGACGGGTTCGTCCACCACATCCACGGAGGTCTCCACGACGACGCGGCCGGTCAGGACCTCCTGGGTCTCGACCCGGGCGGTCTCCTCGGCGGCGGTCACGATGGTGGTGTCCCGATCCGGTTCCAAATCCGTCAGCCCTTCCCGTCGGACGAGCAGTTCTCATCCGGCAAGGCAACGGGGCTTATCGACCATCGTTCCAGAAAAAAATGTTGGATATCAATTGCTTGGATCAAGCCGAAGGTTGCTTTCGGCGACCCGTTCCGGCGCCCCGTCCTAGCGTCCGGCGCCGGCGCGCAGGCGGGCGAGGGCCGGGTGGCGGCGCATGGCCCGGCGGGCCCAGCGACGCAGGGTTCCGCACGCCGCCAGGGGCAGGCCGAGCGGGGTCAGCGGGATCTGCGCCTCGGCGAGTTCGGTGGCGGTGGCGGCGAACCGGGTCTTGTAGGCGAGGGCGCCGACGCTGAGGTCCACCGTGTGGAGGCCCGCGGCCGCGGCCCACTCGATGGCGCGCACCATGATGATGAGGCCCGGGGAGAAGGCGGTCCAGCGCGGATCGGAGGTCATGCTCGTGACCACGATGGTGAGCGTCCCGGCGCGGCGGAGGCCGTAGCTGACGGCCAGGATCTCGCCGTCCACCAGGAGGGCGAACACGCGGACCGAGCCGTCGGCGAGACCGTTCCAGGCGCGGCGCCGGTAGAAGTCCTCCACCTCCGGCCGGTCCAGGAGGTCGGGCCGGCCCATGGCGCGGAACCGCTCCAGGCGCTGCTCGATCATCCGGTCCAGGACGGGCCCGAGGGTGGCGGCGTCGGCCTCCACGAAGGCGATCGTGCCGCTTTTGGCGAGCTTGCGTTCCTTGCGGCGGCCGTCCTTGACGCCGCCCAGACCCGAGATCGGGGCGGGCTCGCCGTCCGGGCCGACGAGGGACAGGCGGACCGCGGAGGCACCCATGACCTTCAGCCGGGACCAGGCGGCCAGGGGATGCGGCTCGCCGCCGATGGCGAGCGGCACCTTGCGCAGGATCACCAGATCGGCGGGCGGCAGGACCGCGCGCGCGGCGCGCCAGATCGCGTCGAGGTCGGCCGCGCCGAAGCGCCGGCAGGCGACCGCGAGCGGCGCCCAGTAGTCGGAGACCTCCAGGTCCAGCCCTTCGAGCACGCGCGTGAAGCCCTGGCGGCGCAGCCCGAAGGGCAGCACCATCACGGGCTCGCCCGATCCGTCCGAGACCGCCACGAGGACGAGGCGGGTCCCGGTCGCGGCCCCGATGGTGGCCATCAGGTCGGAGATGAAGCCGGGCTCCTGGAAGGGGCTTGGCGGCCTTGCCGGCATGCGGTCGAGAAGGGCCGGGAGGCGCGGGTCGTCGAGGCCGTCGAGGAGGACGGCGGAGAGGCCGTCGCGGGCGATCGGGCGGGAGCCCGCCCACCCGAGCGGCCACACGGCGCCGGCCGCGATCGCCTGCGCGAGGGACGACGAAAGAACCCCGATGACACCCACCCGGACACCCCCCCGAAGAACTGCCGCCAGACTAGGGGTTTCGACCAGAAGCCTGCAATCGGGATCGGCCCGTTTGCTTAACGGCGGGGTGTAGTTCTGCCGTCCGCACGGCACCGGAATGGACGCGGACGGCCCGGGACCCTAGCGTGCCCCGAATGGAGCCCCGACGCGCCGCGACGGCGCCGGGAAGGAGTGGGCGGATGACGGATCGGCCGGACGGCATCGCGGACGCGGCGCGCGCGGGCTGGCACGCGGCAAGCCCGGAGGCGGTGCTTGGCGCCCTGTCGAGCGGGCCGGCCGGCCTTCAGACCGAGGAGGCGGCGCGGCGGCTCCAAGTCCACGGGCCGAACCGGCTGGCGGAAGCGCCCCGGCGGAGCGCCCTGATGCGCTTCCTCGCCCAGTTCCACAACCTTCTCATCTACGTCCTGATCGCCTCCGGCGCGGTGGCGGCCGCCATCGGCCACCCGACCGACGCGCTGGTGATCGCCGCTGTGGTGATCGCCAACGCGGTGATCGGCTTCGTCCAGGAGGGCCGGGCCGAATCCGCGCTGGACGCCATCCGGGGCATGCTGGACCCGCGCGCGTCGGTGATCCGGGGCGGCCGGCGGGCCACGATCCCGGCCCGGGACGTGGTGCCCGGCGACGTGCTCGCCCTGGAGGCGGGCGACCGGATCCCGGCGGACGTCCGTCTCCTGTCGGCGCACAGCCTGCGGGTGGACGAATCGGTCCTCACCGGCGAATCCGTCCCGGTGGAGAAGACGGTGGAGCCGGCGGCGCTGGACGCCGCCGTCGGCGACCGCACCTCCATGGGCTTCTCCGGCACCCTGGTGACCGCCGGCCAGGGCACCGGCGTGGTGGTGGCGACGGGCGCCGGCACGGAGCTCGGCCGCATCAGCGCTCTCCTCGGCGAGGTGGAGCAGCTGGCGACGCCGCTCGTCCGGCGCATGGACCAGTTCGCCCGGCAGGTCTCGCTCGCGGTCGGCGTGGTGTCGGTGGTGGTCCTCGCCTACGCGACCCTGGTGCGGGACTATGCGTTCGAGGACGCCCTGATGGTGGTGATCGGCCTCGCGGTGGCGGCCATCCCGGAAGGCCTGCCGGCGGTGCTGACCATCGCGCTCGCGGTCGGGGTCCGCCGGATGGCGCGGCGGAACGCCATCGTGCGCCGCCTGCCGGCGGTGGAGACCCTCGGGTCGGTGTCGGTGATCTGCACCGACAAGACCGGCACCCTGACCCGCAACGAGATGATGGTCCGCTCGGCCGTGACGGCGGACGGGCGGGCGGTCGTGGTGGACGGCGTGGGCTACCGGCCGGACGGCGCGTTCACGGCGGGTGACGGACCGCTGGATCCGGCGGCCGACCCGGCGCTCCGCCATCTCGCCCGGGCGGTGCTTCTGTGCAACGATGCCGTCCTGGCCCGGTCGGGCGACCACTGGACCGTGGAGGGCGACCCCATGGAGGGCGCGCTCGTGGCCTTCGCCGCCAAGGCGGGGCTCGACCCGGACCGGGAGCGGACCGCGGCGGCGCGGACGGGCCTGCTGCCGTTCGACGCCCGGCACCGGTTCATGGCGACGGCCCATCCGGCCGGGGACGGCGGAACCCTCGTCTACGTGAAGGGCGCCCCGGAGGCGGTGATCGAGCTCGCGGCCGAGGCGGACGGCGCGCCGGTCGACCGGGCGCGCTGGCACATGGCGGTGGAGGCCCTGGCGGCGGACGGCCAGCGGGTGCTGGCGGTGGCGACGGGGCGGCTCGCGCGCGGCGGGGAGCCGGTCCGGGCAGCGGACCTCGAAGGCCGGCTCACCCTCCTCGGCCTCGTCGGCCTGATCGATCCGCCCCGGCCGGAGGCGACCGACGCCGTGGCGGAATGCCGGGCGGCGGGCATTGGCGTGAAGATGATCACAGGCGACCACGCGGCGACGGCCCGGGCGATCGCGCTCCAGCTCGGCCTTGCGGACGACCCCAGGACGGTGACCGGCCGGGACCTGGACCGGCTGGACGCCGATGGGTTCCGCCGGCATGCCCGGGAGGCGACCGTGTTCGCCCGGACGAGCCCGGAGCAGAAGCTTCGCCTCGTGGAGGCCCTGCAGGCGGACGGCTCCACGGTGGCGATGACCGGCGACGGGGTGAACGACGCACCGGCCCTGAAGCGGGCGGACGTGGGCGTCGCCATGGGGGCGAAGGGCACGGAGGCCGCCAAGGAGGCGAGCGAGATCGTGCTCGCGGACGACAACTTCGCCTCCATCGTGGCGGCGGTCCGGGAGGGGCGGACGGTCTATGACAACGTCAAGAAGGTGATCGCCTGGACCCTGCCGACCAACGGCGGCGAGGCGCTGGTCATCATGATCGCCGTCCTGTTCGGCCTCACCCTGCCGGTGACGCCGGTGCAGATCCTCTGGATCAACATGGTGACGGCCGTGTCGCTCGGCCTCACCCTGGCGTTCGAGCCGACCGAGCCCGGCACCATGCGCCGGCCCGCCCGGCCGCCGGACGAGCCCCTGCTCACCGGCCGGCTCGCCCTGCGCATCCTCGGCGTGTCGGCGCTGATGGTGGCCGGCTGCTTCGGCGTCTACGCCTATGCGCTCGGCGGCGGCCAGCCGGTCGAGGTGGCCCGGACGCTGGTGGTGAACGCCATCGTGGTGATGGAGATCTTCTACCTCTTCAGCGTCCGCTACGTGCATGGCGCTTCGCTCACCGTTCGCGGCGCGATGGGCACGCCGGCGGTTCTGCTCGGGGTCGGCGGCGTCATCGTCGCCCAGCTCGCCTTCACCTACCTGCCCGTCATGAACGCGGTGTTCGACAGCCGACCGGTCTCCCTGACGGACGGCCTCGCGGTGATGGCGACCGGGATTGTGCTGTTCGCGGTGGTGGAGGCGGAGAAGCGCTGGGCCGCCCGGCGGCGGTGAGGGAGTGCGGGAGGCCTGTCGGGACGGAACGCGGGTCCGGCGGCGGTTCCCAAGCGGTGTTGGGTTCATTAGGGTGGCGCCGCTTCATCCCAAGGACCGCACATGACCTTTTCAGGCCTCATCGCCCGCTCGGTGTCCCTCGTCGGCGCCACCATGATCCTTCTTCGCCGCGCCCAGGGCGTGCCGTCCAAGCAGGCGGTGGGGGGCGCGCCCTCGATCCCTGCGGCCCGGCCGCAAGGCAAGCTGCCGACCCTGAAGATGCCGACCGCGAAGGGCTGGGCGCC
Source organism: Chthonobacter rhizosphaerae (assembly GCF_013839525.1). Taxonomy (GTDB): domain Bacteria; phylum Pseudomonadota; class Alphaproteobacteria; order Rhizobiales; family Pleomorphomonadaceae; genus Chthonobacter; species Chthonobacter rhizosphaerae. Next base: position 746,733 of record NZ_JACDIS010000001.1, on the reverse strand, counting down.
GGGTCAGCTGCCGGTGGCGGCCCCGGGCCTGGCGGTGAACGCCTTCGCGACGGGCCTGCGCCACCCGCGCTGGCTGACCGTGCTGCCGGACGGCGACGTGCTGGCCGCCGAGGCGCTGAGCGTGCCGGAGCCGGCCGAAAGCCTGTTCGACCATGCGGCCCACAGCACCATGAAGCGGGCCGGCGCGGTGGGCGTGAGCCCGAACCGGATCACCCGGCTCGCCGACCGGGACCGGGACGGGGTCGCGGAGGTGAAGGAGACCTTTCTCGACGGCCTGAACCAGCCGTTCGGCATGGCCCGCCTCGGCGACACCTTCTACGTCGGCAACACGGACGGCGTGGTGGCCTTCTCCTGGCCGGCGGGCGCCCCGGGCGTCACCGGGCCGGGCCGGACGATCGCGCGGTTCAAGCCGGGCGGCCACTGGACCCGCAGCATCCTGCCGAGCCCGGACGGGTCGAAGCTCTATGTGGGCGTCGGCTCGCTCAGCAACATCGGCGACCGCGGCATGGAGGCCGAGGAGGGCCGGGCGGCCATCTACGAGATCGACGTCGCGTCGGGCGCGAGCCGCATCTTCGCCTCGGGCCTGCGCAACCCGGTGGGTCTCGCCTTCGAGCCGACCACCGGCGTGCTCTGGACCGTGGTGAACGAGCGCGACGGCCTCGGCGACGAGACCCCGCCCGACTACCTGACGTCGGTTCAAGACGGCGGCTTCTACGGCTGGCCCTACTGCTACTGGGGCCGGACGGTGGACGACCGGGTGCCGCAGGACCCGGCGCTGGTCGCCCGGGCGATCCAGCCGGACTACGCGCTCGGCGGCCACACCGCCTCGCTCGGCCTCTGCTGGATGCCGGCCGGCACGCTGCCGGGCTTTCCGGACGGCATGGTGATCGGCCAGCACGGATCCTGGAACCGCAGCACGCTCAGCGGCTACAGGGTCGTGTTCGTGCCGTTCGAGGGCGGACGGCCGTCCGGGCCGCCGCGGGACATCCTCAGCGGCTTCCTGTCGGCCGACGAGAAGCACGCCTTCGGCCGGCCGGTGGGCGTGACGCTCGCGGCGGACGGCGCGCTTCTGGTGGCGGACGACGTGGGCGACGTGGTCTGGCGCGTGACGGGGGCGTGATCGGGCGTCCGGCCGGCCAGGCGGGCTCGGCCGGCGCGGTGGGTCTCAGCCGCCCCCCGTGGCTCGCCCGGGCGGTCCGGAACTTCGAAACCGCCCTCCCGGTTGATGCGTCATCGCATGAGGGAGGGTTCCCATGAAGACGTCCATGTTCATCGCCGCCGTCATCGTCGCCGTCGCCGGTGCGCCGCAGATCGCCGCCGCGGACACCACCGTGGTGGTCCGCCCGGGCGTCAGCGAGCCGGCTCCCCCGCCGACGCCGCCGACCGGCGCGGTCGTGGTCACGCCCGCCGAGCCGGCGTCGCCGTCGGTGCAGAGCTGCACGGAGACCACCACCAAGAGCGAGGATCTCGCCGGCTCCACCACGGAGCGGCGGAAGACCTGCGTGGAGAGCGGCTCGACCGGCAACTGACGGGGCCGCGCACGGACCTGTCGGGCCCGGCCTTCCGCCGGACGGCGTCCGGGTCCCCCGCAGGGGATCCGGATCGGGCCGCCCGGCGGGGCCGGGCTGTCGCGTGTCGTCGTGGCGGCCGGCGAGCGGGAGCGCCCGCCGCAACTTCAGGCGCGGGGGTGCGTTCGGAGCGGAAACCCGGCCGCGTCGGCGAGACGCGCCGGGGTCCTCCGGAAGAACGGCGGAGACGGTCGGGGCTCGGGGACGGGGATGGCTCCGGGCCTGGCGGGACAGCGTCCGGCCGGCGAGAACGGTCAGGGTCCTCGCGGCACCGGCGTCAGATCGCGGTCTCGGCGGGCCCGCAGGTCCAGCCGGCGACGCGCCACTTCGGGTGGTTCTGCACCCATTCGGCGGCGACCTGCTGGCCGTGGATCGCGCAGGCGAAGATCTGGCCCTCGAAGGGCAGGCGCTCCCGCCGGCATTCGATGGGAGCGGCGGACAGGCAGACGACGAGCACGAGGTCGATCATGAAGCACCTGGGATCGAGAGGACGGGATGGCCGCTCCTCCCCCTGGTGCCGGCCTGGTCTATGGCCATCCAACGAACGGCCATTTCAAGAGTTCCGGGCCACTGCCTGACAAAGAGGCAATGACGGACACGTGAAGCCTCCGGCCCTCAGGTGGCGCCGAGGTCCGCGGCGGGCATGGCCGCCTCGGCGCGCGGCGGGCCGCCGAGGCGCTCGCGTCCGTGCGGCTCGGTCCAGTCGATCGCCGGGCCGGCTGGCACGACGCCGGTCGGGTTGATGGTGCCGTGGCTCTGGTAGTAGTGGCCCTTGATGTGGTCGAAGTGGACCGTCGCGGCGACGCCCGGCCACTGGTAGAGGTCGCGGGCATAGGCCCACAGGTTCGGATAGTCCTTCAGCTGCCGAATGTTGCACTTGAAGTGCCCGACGTAGACGGCGTCGAACCGGACCAGGGTGGTGAACAGCCGCCAGTCCGCCTCGGTGACCCTCTCGCCGCAGAGGAAGCGCCGGTCGGCGAGGCGATCCTCCAGCCGGTCGAGCATGTCGAACAGCGGGTGCACGGCCTTTTCGTAGGCCGCCTGGGTGGTGGCGAAGCCGGCCTTGTAGACGCCGTTGTTGACCCGGTCGTAGATCTCGCCGTTGAGGGCGTCGATCTCCGCCCGCAGGTCCGGCGGATAGTAGTCGCCCGGCGTCGCGCCGACGGCGTCGAAGGCCGAGTTGAACATCCGGATGATCTCGGCCGACTCGTTGGAGACGATCGTGCCGGTCCGCTTGTCCCAGAGGACCGGGACGGTGACGCGGCCGGTGAAGGCCGGGTCCGCCGCCGTGTAGACCTGGTGGAGGCGCTTGGCGCCGACGACCGGGCCCGGAACGACGCCCGGACCGTCCTCGAATGTCCAGCCTTCCGGCCCCATCAGCCAGTTCACCACGGAAAGGCCAATGTGGCGGTCAAGGCCCTTCAGCGCCCGGAAGATCAACGTCCGATGCGCCCACGGGCAGGCGAACGACACGGTGAGGTGATAGCGGCCGCTCTCCGCCCGGAAGCCGCCGTCGCCGGTCGGCCCCGGCGCGCCGTCCGGCGTGACCCAGTTGCGGAAGCGGGACTCCTGGCGGACGAAATGCCCGCCCGTGGTCTTGGTGTCGTACCAGGCGTCATGCCACTGGCCGTCGATCAGAAGTCCCATCAGCGTGTCTCCCGGCGTGCCGTCTGTCCCCAACCGCGGGCCGGCGTCATCGTTGCATCGATGGCCCGGCACGGGAAGGGAGAGGCCCGGCCGGGAGCCGGGGCGCGGGCGGTCAGGAACTTCCTGGCCGCGCCGCACGTCATCCGTCCGTCGCTGGCCTCAAGGGAGATCGTTCATGACGACGGCACCGGTGGTGGTGGTTACGGGCGCGTCCGCCGGCCTCGGGCGCGCCATCGCGGTGGCGTTCGGCCGCCGGGGCCTGCGGGTGGCGCTGATCGCGCGCGGCAGCGAGCGCCTGGCGGGCGCGGCCGCCGACGTGGAGGAGGCCGGCGGGACGGCGCTGGTGATCCCGGCGGACGTCGCCGACGCGGCCGCCGTGGACGCGGCCGCCGACCGGGTGGTGGCGACCTGGGGGCGGATCGACGTCTGGGTCAACAACGCCATGGCGACGGTGTTCGGGCCCGTGTCGGCCATGACCGCCGACGAGATCCGCCGGGTGACGGACGTGACCTACCTCGGCCAGGTCCACGGCACCCTGGCGGCGCTCCGGCACATGCGCCCGCGCGACGCCGGCACGATCGTGCAGGTGGGGTCGGCGCTCAGCTACCGGTCGATCCCGCTCCAGTCGGCCTATTGCGCCGCCAAGGCGGCGGTGCGCGGCTTCACGGACTCGCTCAGGAGCGAACTCATCCACGACGGCAGCCGCATCCGGCTCACCATGGTGCAGGTGCCGGCGGTGAACACGCCCCAGTTCGACTGGGCGCGCAGCCACCTCCACCGCCGCCTGCAGCCGGTGCCGCCGATCCACGACCCGGAGACCGTCGCCGAGGCGATCGTCAAGGCGGCCGGGACCGCGCCGCGCGAACTCTGGATCGGCTCGCCGACCCTCCAGGCGATCCTCGGCACCCTGGCGGCCCCCGGCCTTCTCGACCGCATGCTGGCGAGCCGGGCCTGGGACGGGCAGATGACGAACGAGGCGGCCGACCCGCGGCCGGGCAACCTGACGGCGCCGCCGCCGGGCGACCCTGGGGCGGCCGGGCGGTTCGGGTCGCGCTCCCGGCCCGCCGTGGTGGCCGTGTCCGACACGACGGCCCGGCTCGGCGTGCTGGCCCTCGCCGCGACGGTCGGGATCGCCGGCTGCGCGCTCGCCTGGCGGGCCGGGCGCGGCGCGGCGGCCGGCGGGCGGCGCCTGGTCGACCGCCTGCCGGGCCTGGGCGACCGCTGACACGGGCCTGCCTTCAAGCCTTCGCGAGATCGTCCGGAACAGGACGCCGGGCCCGCCGCTTCGGCCGGAGACGGACGAGGGAGGAGCCCGGCATGGCAGGCAAGGTGGTTCTTCTGGGGGACTCGGTGTTCGACAATGCCGCCTATGTGGCCGGCGGGCCCGCCGTGCTCGATCACCTGCGGGCCATGATGCCGGCCGGCATGGAGCCCGTGCTCCTGGCGCTGGACGGGGCCGTGATGGCCGACCTGCCGCGGCAGGTGGACCGCATTCCGCGCGACGCCAGCCACCTGATCGTCAGCGTCGGCGGCAACGACGCCCTGAGGGCGTCGTCCGTCCTCCTCGGATCGGCGTCGACGGTGGCCGAAAGCCTCGCCCTGGTGGCCCGGGTCCGGGCCGGGTTCGGGGTGGCCTACCGGGACGTGGTCGCCCGCGTCGCCGCGACGGGGCTGCCGGCCGCCTTCTGCACCATCTACGATCCCCGCTACCCGGATCCCGGCCAGCGGGCGGTGGCGTCGACGGCGCTCGCGGCCCTCAACGACCAGATCACCCGGGCGGTGGCGCGCGCCGGCCACCCGCTGATCGACCTGAGACTCACCTGTTCCGACGACCGGGATTTCGCCAATCCGATCGAGCCCTCGGCGGAAGGTGGCCGCAAGATCGCCGCCGTCATCCGCACGGTGGTGTCCGAGCACGACTTCGACCGGGGCCGGACGACGGTCTACGTCTGACCGGCCCCGTCCGGGCATCCTCGTCCAGGCACCGACGGTCAGGCGTCCTGGTTCTGCAGTGAACGGCGGATCAGGGCGCCCGGGCGACCGGTTCAGGCCCGATGGCGACCGCCTTTCGCCGGGCGGCCCTTTGGCGCGGCTCGTGCCGGGTGCCGGAGAGGAAGAGGCGGAGCGCCGTCTCGTCGCCCTCGTGGCGGGGCGTCGCGTCGTGAAGCTCGTCGCCCGGCGGGCAGCCTGGGCACCGGTCCACGACCGGGATGCCGACCGCCGCGCAGAAGGCGAGGACATCCTCAAGCGGGCGCCGGGTGCGGCAGACGACCAGGTCGCCGGCGGCCGGGCGGCTGTAGAGCGTGACCCGGCGGCTGCCGGTCCGGCTGGTGAAGAAGGTGATCGGCATGGTGGACACGGGCGGTTCCCCTCGCTGGCCTGTCTCCATCAAGTCGCGACGGGGGCCTGCGGTTCGGAACGGCTCAGCGGCCGGCCGGCTTTCCCCACAGGACCTCCAGCGCCGCCCGGGCGAGGCGCTCGTGGGCGGCGGTTGTCGGGTGGACGCCGTCGTGGAAGAGATATCCCTCGCACGACCCCCGGCCGCCGCAGGGCTCGGTGACGGTCCGGAAGCCGGCGGAGGCCGGATCGCGGCGGACCCGTTCGGCGAGGCTCCAGACGTCGAGCCGGTGAAGCCGGACGGTCCGGCCGGCGGCGCCGAGGGCCGCCTCCGCGGCCTCGTTGAAGAGGCGGCTCAGCCGCCTCGCCTCCGCGGCCGCGGCCGGCCCGTAGGCGGCGACGGCGGGCGTCATGCCGACGTCCGGCAGGTTCGGCAGCAGGATGTCGGTGGCGCCGGCCGCGGCGAGTCGTTCCACGAGACGCCCGACCAGCCGGCCGGCCGCCTCCACCTCGGCGGGCGAAGCCTGTCGGGCGGCGCCGGCGATCACGTCGTTGCCGCCGCCGTAAAGGACCACCAGGGCGCGTCCGGGCCGCCGCCGCTCGTCCAGGAAGGCCTCCACCTGCCGGTCGAGACCGTTCGCGCCGGACATGCGCGCGCCGCCGACCGCGTGGTTGGTGCCGCCGGCGGCCCGGGGCCGCAGAGGGAGGCCGAGAGCCCGGGCGAGATGTTCCACCCAGACCGGCCCGTCGGAGAAGCGACCCGCGTTGCCGGTGTCGGACAGGCTGTCGCCGAACACCACGAGGCGGTCGAACGGGGGCTGGGCCGCGGCGGGGCCGGCCGGGAGCCCGGCGAGGAGCGTGAGCCCGGCAATCGTGATGGCGAACAGGATGCGCACCTCTATCGGCCTCGTTGCGCGCCGCCCGGGGCGGCGCAGTCCGGCGGAACGCCCTCGCGCGGGCGACCGGCGCCGACGCCGGCCGGCCGCGGGACCGACGCCGCCGCGCGCGGGACGGATCTGGTCCGGCTCAGCCCTTGTTGTGCTGGCGGCTTTCCTGGTTCATGCCCTGGCGGCTGACCGGAAACTCGCTCTGGCGCGCGTCCCTGTGCTTCGGCAGCGGATCGTGGTTCTCCGACGCCGTCAGGGGCGCCTCGCCGGAGGCTTCCGGGGCGGGCTTGTCGCCCTTGGACAGGATGGCGCGGACGTCCTCTTCGCGGGTCTTCGGCATGGGATCCTCCTTGGGTTGGTTTCCGACCAACGCCCGACCGGCCCGTTCGATCCGCCGGCCGCCCCCCGCACGGAGCCCGCCTGGCTCCGTGCGGCCAGGAACTTCTGGGACAAGCCCCGGTTCTCCAACCGCCGATGAACAAGGGGTCACCCATGCGCCATCCACAGGGCAGCGGCTCCGCCGCCGCCATCTCCGGACATCCCCTCCACCCGATGGTGGTGCCCTTCCCGCTGGCGAGCCTGATGTTCAGCTTCGTGGCGGACATCGCCCATCTGGTGTCCGAGGACCCCTTCTGGGCCCGCGCGTCGCTGACGCTGATCGTGGTGGGCATCGTGACCGGCGTCGCCGCGGCGGCCCTCGGCGCCTGGGACCTGATGCGCGTGCCGCGGGCGCGCCAGCTGGGCAAGGCCTGGGCGCACGGCCTCATCAACGGCGTCGTGATGCTGCTGGCGCTCGTCAACTGGGCGACCCGGTCCGGGACGGACGTGACCGCGCTCAACATGATCCTGTCGTTCGCCACCGTGGTGCTGCTCGGCATCAGCGGCTGGCTCGGCGGCGACCTCAGCTACAAGCACGGGGTGGGCGTGTCGCCTGAGATCGGCGGCGGGGAGTCGGCCGACCGGATCTGAAGCCCCGAGCCGCCGGACCCGAACGTCGGCTCCGGCAGCGGCGCGGCCGGATCAGGCGGCGACCTTGCGCCACAACGCCCGGAAGGCGACCTGGCCGATGCGGGCGGGCAGCCACACGACGGCCGACGGGTCCGCCGCGATGATCGAGCGGGCGGACGGCAGGGCGTCCGGCCGTCGGGCGTGCAGCGCCTTGAGGAGGAGCGTGGCGAACTCCACCCGATGCTCCTGGAGCGACGCCTCCAGGTGCTGGCGGGCGGCGGGCGACAGACCGTCGACGCGCCGGGCGATCAGCTCGCAGCGGATCTGGTCGTGCTTGATGGCGAGCAGCGCCGGGTTGTTCCAATCGAGATTGCTGAAGAAGACGTTGACGCCGGCCCCGCAGGTGACCGCGCTGCCCTCGCCGAAGCAGACCCGGCCGGCGGCCTGGACCAGCGCGGCCACGAAGAGCACGTCCTCGCCGGCGTTTCGCAGGCTGGACTCGAACCGCAGGCCGGGGGCGATCGCGCGCCGGTAGGCGAGGGTGGAGAGCTGGGTGGGGAACTCCCGGACGACGAGGCCGAACAGGTCTTGGGCGTCCAGGTGGACGCCGCCCGGGCCGCGCGGCGCCGTTCTGACGAGCGCGGCCGTCAGGGGCGCGCGCTCATCCAGGTAGGCATCGTGAAAGCCTTCGCGCCGGTTGTCGCAGAAGTAGATGTCGCAGCCGGCCTCGGCGGCCGCCACGGCCCGCGCCAGGTGATCCTCCGGCCATGCGTCGTCTGAATCCAGGAAGGCCACCAGCGTGGCGTCTCCCGCCTCGTCGAGACCGCGGTTGCGCGCGGCGCCGGCGCCGCCGTTCGGCTGGCGGACGACCCGGACGGCGAGGTCGGAAGGGCGGAACCCGGCCACTTCGTCGGCTGCCGGGACGGGCGACTGGTCGTCCACCACGATGACCTCGACGGACCATCCGTCCGCGACGGTCTGCTTCTCGATCGATCGGAGGGCCTTGGCAAGGAGGCCGGCTTCCTTCTGGTAGAAGGGAATGATCACCGAGATATGCTTCATGCGCTGTGTCGCCTGGATCTGCGGGCCGGCGGGCGTCCGCGGCGGTCGGTCCCGGGGAGGCGCCCGTGCGGGCGTCGACGGATCGTCGCCTCGCGGGCGGCGGCCGACGCCGAGCGCGGTGAAGCTATCGCGCCCACGCGGGCGGCGCCAGGGCATTCTCCGATCAAGGTGCACGACCTGATCGCCGGGAGAATGCTCCAGCTTGTTGAATCTGGGGCGACTCTTGTCGACCTGACGTCTCCGTCAGGTCGACAAGCCCCCCGGATGGAGTTCGGCAGATGCTTGACCGCGGCGGCGGCCGGTCACGGGCCGGCGCCGGCCCTTGGAGGCGGGGACGGATCCGTGGACCGGAGGAGACGGACGGTCCGCTTCTCGATGATCCGGCCGGCCCAGCCGACGAGCGTCCAGGCGAGATCAAGCGGCGTCACCACGATCCCGTGCCGGGCGAGGCCCTCGCGCACGGCCGCCGCCTGGCGGATCTCGCCGCGGGCGGTCCAGACGAGCATGCACCGCTTCAGGTGCAGGAGGCCCAACCGCATCGCCTCCTCATAGGCGTCCGGGTTCAGCGCGCGCCGGCCGTGGAGGAGGGTGCGCTCGAAATTGGTGAACTCGAACGGCTGGGTCCCGCCGAGCTTCCGGGTCACGGTCTCGTCGCCCTCGTGGGAGTGATAGATCGGCTCCTGGATCATCGCCACCTTGCGGTCCGTGAGGGCGCGGAGGACGAAGTCGGCGTCGATGCCGGGAAAGCGCGCCGGATCGAACGGATCGCGGGTCAGGCCCGGCCGGAGCTGGAAGAACATATGGGCCCACGGGTGGCAGTGGGCGCGACCGGCGAGCGCCAGCCGGGTGAACTCGGCGCCGGTGTAGACGCGCTGGTTCGGGTCGAGCCCGTTGCGCATCACGATGCCGTCCACCTGGTCCATGGCGCCCACGTAGTCGATCTCCGGGTCGGCGATGGCGACCGCGACGAGCTTCTCGATGGCGTCGTCCTCCATCCAGTCGTCGGCGCACAGGAGCTTGGCGTAGCGGGCCTCCTCCGGGACGAGGCCCATGGCCTTGTTCCAGTTGGACACCTGGTCCAGCGTGCGTTCGTTGCGAACCACGCGGACCGGCACCCTGCCGCCGACGAAGCCGGCGACGATCTCCGGCGTGCGGTCCCGGCACGCGTTGTCGAGAACCACGTGGACGATGTTCGGATAGGTCTGCCGCTGCACGCTCGTCAGAGCGCGCGCGATGAAGGTCTCGCCGTCGTACACGGGCGTGACGACGGCCACCAACGGCAACGGATGATCGGTCATGATGGAAGTGCCCCACACCCTCATCAAATGATGGACCATCAAAGCGTGCCGTCACATCGGCTTGCAAGAGTATTTTCCGGTATGCGGATGTTTTGGGGCGATCCGGCGAGGCGGAAATGCGCCGTTGGTTAAAGTCGAAGACTCGATGCCATGTCTGCATCGCCCTATGTCTTGTTCATCTTACCTGTTTTTCCTCAGGTTCTCTTGTTCGGGGAAAATACAGGCAAGCAACGCCACGTCGCACCTGCCTCATCCGCCCGGCGGCGGGCGGGGCAGCGGGTGCGGGGCCGTGCCGGTCTCGCCCGCCTCCATGGCGGCCTCCAGGCGGGGCAGGAGATCCCAGAAGGTCCGGTTCAGGCGGCAGAGGTCCAGGATCGCCGCCTGGATCTCCTCAATGCGCTCGCCGCTCATGGGTTTCACCGCGCCGAACCGGACCTCGCCCCGGCGCTCCTGGATCTTCATGGAATTGGTGTGGGTGATGTCGCCGTGCTCGTCCACCATGTACATGGAGTGGATCAGCTCGTTCCGCAGCCGCGTGGCGTCGTTGAAGGCGTCGATCAGCGCGTCCAGCTCGGCGGCGAGGCGCGGATCGCGCAGGCGCGCCTTGGCGAGCCGCTGGACGAGGTCGAGCCTCGCGCGGGTGGTGTTGAGGGTGCCGAAGATGATGGCCGCCGCCGCCTCGTCGGTCCGGGCGAGCACCATCAGGGCATAGATGAACAGGCTCTCGTTGTTGGACCATGCGAACACCAGATTGCCGACGAGAGCCAGGATGCCGGTGCGCCGATCGGCGGTCCGGCGGGCGCTCGCCTCGATGCTCTCGAACCGGGGACGGGGCGGCAGGCGGGACATCGGTCACCTCCGGGCGACGGCGAACCGGACGGTCGGTGCGCCGTTCGGCGTATGGGCGGCGCGGCGGTCCGGCGGACCGCGGCGGGCCGCCGGCCATGCGGGAGCGACCCCATGATCTGCTTCGGGCGCCAGCGCAGAGCCTACCGGGCCGCGGTGGACACCCTCGCGCCGCTCGTCGCCCATACGCGCGCCCGGTTGCCGGCGCTGCCGGACGGCTTCTTCCTGGAGCCCTATGCGGTTGGTCATCTGGGCCTCCTGATCGCGCTGGTGGCGACGCGGGCGGTGGGGCCGCTCGGATCCGACCGGCTCGCGTCGGTGCAGACCCGGGCGTGGCGGCGGCTGAGCGCCGTGGAGGACGATCTGATCGGGTCCGACATCATCGGCCTGTCCCTGTCCTCCCATCCGGCCTTCTCGGCGGGCTGCGCCGACGCCGTCTCGGTGTTCGAGGCGCTGACCGGCACGAGCGTGGACCCGCTCCTTTCGGCAGGCGGCGACTGGGTCCGGATCGTCGCCCAGGTGGCGGAGGCGGGCCCGGCCGGCGGCGGAGCCGACGCGCTCGCCGACGCGCTCGCTGTCTGGGAGGCCACGTTCGAGGCGGCCGCCGAGACGCACCTCGCCGCCTGCCGGGTCGGCGGCGGCCGGTGAACCGCCCTCAGCCGGCCGACGTTCGGCGTCAGCCGGCCGACAGGAAGCGGCGGAACGCCTCGTCGAAGCGCTCGTCCGGTTCGCCGCAGCGGTGGTCGGCCACCGCCGCGAGATAGACGGCCGACTGGCGCCGGCAGGCGGACCCTGGCTCGGCGGACCGGTCGGCGCGTTCGTCCGGGCCGCCCTCGCCATCCTGCGGAACGGCCGGGTTCCGGCCGGCGCGCGTTGCCGCCAGGCGCAGCCGGCGCGCGGGTCGGCCGTCGCCCTCCTCCCCGGACGCCGGGTCCGGCCCGCCGATCCGGCGCGCCATCGATGCCGCCGTCTTCAGGGTGACGCCGAGAACCCGGTGGAGATCGGTGCTGCCGATCACCGGACGGGATTGCGCCACGAGGTGGAGGGCCTGCAGCCACCGGTGCAGGGGCACGTGGCTGCCCTCCAGCGGGGTGCCGACCTTGACGGTGAACGGCTTGCGGCAGGTGTAGCACTTGTAGGCGCCGATCCGGGTGGTCGCGCCGCACATCCGTCCCGAGCGGCCGACGCTCCCGCAATGAGGGCAGACCGGCGCGTCACCCCAGAGCCGCGCCTCCACATAGGCGTGCGCGGCCTCTTCGTCGTGGAAGCAGGGAGACGTGGACGCGGGCGGCGCCGTCCAGGAGTGGGCGAAGGTGAAATCCCGCCGTCCCGTCGTGGGTACGTGAAATACATTCATGGCAATATGCCTCGCGGAATTGGGTATTTCTTTTACACCTTGACGCTTCTTTAATCAATCATTAACCATTGATTGCATCACGGGGAAGAATTCGACAGAAACGAATCGATCCGATTAGCTGCTCACGGAGCAGAAGCAATCTTACTGTGCGAGTTTTATCCTTGGTCGGCTGCGTTTTTGCGCAGCAATAGATGACCTGTGCTTTCGTTCCTGAGATCTGCAGCAAACGACAATCGGCGACCGGGGAAGCCCCGGTCGCAATTTGAAGCAATGCCGACGGTGCTCTGCTGCGGTGCGATCAGCGGTTGCCGAAGGCTCGGCGGGACAGGGGCGTTCCAGACAGGGGAGAAGACCCGGCCGTCCATCCGCATGACACCCGGCGCGCCCGTCCGACGGCCGCGCGCGCCCCGACCCGAAACCACTCCAGAAATCCATCACGCGAGCACGAACGCTCCGGAGGTCGCCGGCGGAGAAGATCGGCGGCAGCGGAGACGACGTGCGTCCTAGCTCCTTCGGAGACGCATCATGGCTGAACGCAATCTCTCGCTCCTCGACATGGACGTCGGCAACGATCTGTCGGGGGACGTCAACACCACGTCGGCGGTCAGCGAAGCCAACACCGACAGCAGCTTCAACTCCGACGACGACACCAGCAACACGGATTCCAGCACCAACCAGGTGTTCGCGACCGACAACTCGCAAGACAACGACAGCGACGACGACATCGACGACAGCTTCAACTCCGACACGGACACGATCACGGACGCCAGCAACACCCAGTCGTTCGCGACCGACAACTCGCAGGACAACGACAGCGACGACGACATCGACGACAGCTTCAACCAGGCGACCGACAACTCGACGCGGTCGTTCGCCCTGACGGCGAACGAGAACAGCAACAACCAGGACAACGACCAGGACAACGACATCACGACCCGGATCCGCAACACGGACAGTCATGATCAGGACAACGACCAGGACAACGACACGGACAACTCCCAGGACAATGACAACGATTGGGACAACGACATCTTCGACAGCTTCAACGAAGATAACGATACGGACAACTCGCAGGACAACGATCAGGACAACGACGTCACCACGGCGACGAGCGACAGCTACAATCAGGACAACGACCAGGACAACGATACGGACAACTCGCAGGATAATGACATCTTCGACAGTTTCAACGAAGACAACGACCAGGATAACGACCAGGACAACGACACCGCGACGGACAGCTACAACACGGACGTCGATCTCGCCTTCGAGCTGGACAACAGCGACGACGACTTCATCGACCTGGACGGCACCGCCGCGATCACCGGCCTCGCCGCCCTCCAGGACGTGCTGAACGGCGAGGGCAACGACACCTCGTTCAACATCAGCCAGGTGAGCAGCCTCGTCGACGGCGACAGCCTCGTCAGCCCGACCGTCTCGAACGTGGCCGGTTTCGGCCAGTCGAGCTCGGTCTTCGGCGGCACGGTCAACGGCGGGTCCGGCCTCGGGAACATCGACCAGGACGACGGCTCGGTCAGCGGGTCGACGACGGCGGACGGCCTCTCGTCCATGGAGGCCTTCACCCAGAACATCGTGATGGGCGCCAACGTCCAGTACAACAACGTCGAGACCTCGCTCGTGGGCGGCAACGGCAACATCGACATCGGCGACGACGCCTGATCCTTGGGATCCATCTGACTTCGGCCCGCGCCGGCCCCAAGGCCGGCGCGGGCGGCGTCCTCCCGGCCGGGAGGACGCGGGTGAACGACGCGTGTCGGAGACCTGGATGATCACGAGCACGGGCGCCACGGAGGCTATCTGGCATTTCGCCGGCTACCTCCACCTGATCGAAGAGCTGGCGCGGTCCCGGCCCGACTTCGCCGGCGCTCCCCAGGCGGAGCAAGACCTCGTCTTCGCCGATCCGGGCGAGGGCAGGCTGCCGACCGTGGACGTGGCCGACCTGCCGTCCGAAGAACTGCGGGCGCCGCGCATCGGGGACGGTCCGGCGGCGGTCGACATCGTGCGCCAGGGCGGCTTCCACTTCGAACCGCCCGTCGTGGCGGTCGGCCCCGTGGTCGGGCCGGCGAACCCGGGTGGGTCTTCAACGCCTGCGCCAGCCGTGGAGGCCGGGCCCGGGTTCGCCTACCGGCTGACCTACCTGGACGGCGGCGGCGACGCCCTGGTGCTCGTCCGCCAGGCGAACGTGCTCACCGACGGCGACATCCTCTCCGGACAGGCGGTCCTCGCGGCCGCGCTCGATTTCGGGGCCCTGTCGGCCGAGGCGACGGCGGTCGTCGAGGCGGCCCTCGTGGCGGCCGGCGACCTGGCGCCGTCGATCCTGCCGCAGACCGCCTTGCCGCTCGACGTGGTGGCGACGGTCGCGGCTCACCAGGCCGCGGCGGCCGGGGAGGACGACGGCGCGCCGGTCGCGACCGGGACCTTCGTGGACGGCGTTCTCGCGCCGCCCGGCGCGGCGATCCCCCGCCTTCCGGACCCGGACGGGACCGGGCCGGATGGTCCGGCCCCGGGGCACCGGATCGAAACGGGCGGGAACCGGCTGGAGAACACGGCCGTGCTGGTGGACGCGACCGAGGCGGGCGCGACGCTGATCGTCGAGGGCGACCATCACACCACCACGGCGGTGGTCCAGATCAACATCCGGGCCGACGCGGTGGACGGGGCGGCGGACATGGCCGCCCGCCTCCTCGCCGGCATGGCCGGAGGGACCGGTCCGGCGGACGGGCTCCACGCGGTGGCGAGCTTCGAGGAGCGCGCCCTGCCGGCCGTCCTCGACCCGGCCGGTCGGCCGGACGCCCTCGCGGTGCTGGTCGAGATGGTCGAGGGCGACCTCTACGACGTGACCACGCTGGTCCAGACCAACGTCATGGTGGACGGGGACACGGTGCTCCAGACCACCAGCGGGGCGAGCGCCTCCTACGTGGCCATGGGGGGGAACACCCAGGGCAACGCGCTGTCGCTCCACGCCCTGTCGGGCGGCTACGACCTCATCGTGGTGACCGGGTCGTTCCACAAGGCCACCATCATCGGCCAGGTGAACCTGATCGTCGATCCGTCGGGCGTCGACGGGGCGACCGGCGGTCCGGGCGACGACGTCCTCCTCAACACGGCCTCGGTGATCGAGTACGGGGCCGCGGCCTTCGGCCAGCCGACCGCCGGGATGGAGGGCGTGATCGACCGCCTGCTGGCGCGCGACGACATCGGGCCGTCCGCCTGGTGGCAGTTCAACGGGACGGACGACGGCGTCTTCACCGTGCTCGTGGTCTCCGGCGACTACTATGACGTCAACCTGGTCGCGCAGGTGAACGTGCTCTTCGACGGCGACAGCATCGACGCCGTCTCCGCCGGAGCGGCCGTGGTCGGGGAGGGCGGCAACCAACTCGGCAACACGGCCACGGTGATCGACGTCGGCCCGGCCGAGACCTACGTGGCCGGCGCCGCTTACGAGGACTCCCTCCTGATCCAGGCCAATCTCGTCCTCTCGGACGACGATCCGGCCGCACCTCCGGGCGACCCCGGGCTCGCCAGCGAGACGGTCGCCTTCGTGACCGACGACGGGGCGGAAGGCTCGGACGCGGACGAGACCTGGCTGCCGCCGCCGACCGGCGGCGCCGACCTTTTCGGCAGCATCCTGACCTGACCTTCCAACCGGGCCGTCGCCCGCCGGGGGGCCGGGCGCCGGACGGCAGAGCGGACCCGACCGATGGCTCCTTTCGATCCCGATCCCCACGCCACCGCCAGCTTCGACCGGCCGCCGACGCCGGTGGTGCCGAAGTCGCTCGCAGGCGGCGCACAGGCGCCGCGCGCCGCGCCGGCCGACGGTGGACCCGCCCGGCCCGCCGGGCCGCGCCCGGGCGAGGCGGGCGTCGCGCCGGCCGCTTCCGCGAAGGTTCAGGCGGGCGCGGTGCCCGTCGCTTCAGTGAAGCCCGCGGCGGACAGGCCTCCGGTCGGTCCCTCGCAGGTCGGCCCGTCGCCGGCCCCGCCGTCGAAGCCGAAGCCCGGTGGGGGCGCGACCGCCTGGCCGAACGCCGGGGGCGACCCGAACCGCCTCGTGTACCGGTCGAGCGACCAGGACTTCCGGGAGGTGCTCACCAGGGGGCTCGCCGGCTGCCGGCGCAACCTGATCACGGTCGCGATCTTCTCCTTCTCGGTGAACCTCCTGATCCTGGCGGTGCCGATCTACCTGTTCCAGCTGTCCGACCGGGTCTACACGAGCCGGAGCATCGACACCCTGGTGATGCTCACCGTGTTCGTGGCCGGCGCCATCCTGGTCCACGTGGTGGTGGACATGACGCGCCGGGTGATCCTGATGCGGATCGCCGTGGAGGCGGAGAGCCGCCTCGGCGCGCCGGTCCTGGCGGCCGCCGCCAAGGCCTCCCAGGGCGGTTCGAGCCGGGAGTTCCAGACGCTCGCGGACCTGCAGCAGGTTCGCAGCTTCCTGACCGGGCCGGTGCTCCTCAACCTGCTCGACGCGCCGGTGGCGCCGGTCTACCTCGCCGCCATCTACCTGATCCATCCGGACCTCGGCTTCATCGTGGCCGGTACCGGGGCGGCGCTTCTCGGCGTCGCGGTGCTCAACCAGCGGCTGACCGCGGTGCCGTTCGCCAAGGCGAGCGCCTTCTCGGCGCGGGCGAACCTCCAGGCGGATGCCATGGCGCGCAACGCCCAGGTGATCAACGCCATGGGGATGATCCCCGAGGGCGTGATGGTGTGGGGCCGGGAGACGGCGGAATCCCTGAAGGCGCAGGTGCACGCCCAGGACCGCAACATCCTGATGGCCGGCGTCTCCAAGTTCATCCGCCTCTCCACCCAGATCGCCATCCTGGGCTGGGGGGCGTGGCTTTCCATCAACTCGGAGCTGACCGGCGGCATGGTGATCGCCGCCTCCATCGTGTCGAGCCGGGCGCTCGCGCCGGTGGAGGGCGCGATCGAGGGCTGGCGCAGCCTCGTCCACGCCCGCTCGGCCTTCGCGCGCATCCGGGCGCTCCTGCAGAGTTCGCCGCTGAACCTGGACCGGCTGCGCCTGCCGGCGCCCCAGGGCGCGCTCAGCGTGGAACGGGTGCTCTACGTGCCGCAGCCGAGCAAGCGGGTGATCCTGAACGGGCTCAGCTTCAGCCTGGCGCCGGGGGAGTCGCTCGCGATCGTGGGCGGGTCGGGCGCCGGCAAGTCCACGCTCGCCCGCATGCTGGTGGGGTCGATCACGCCGACCGCCGGCAACGTGCGCCTGGACCTGATGGACCTGCGCAACTGGGACCCTCGGCAGTTCGGCGAGGTGGTCGGCTACCTGCCTCAGGACGTGCAGCTCTTTCCGGCGTCCATCAAGGCCAACATCGCCCGCATGCGCGAGGACGTGACCGACGAGGCCATTTTCCGCGCCGCCGAGATCGCCGACGTGCACGAGATGATCTCCCAGTTGCCGCAGGGCTACGAGACGCAGATCGGCATGGACGGCAGCCCGCTTTCCGGCGGCCAGAAGCAGCGGATCGGGCTCGCCCGGGCCTTCTTCGGCGCCCCAAGGCTGGTGGTGCTCGACGAGCCGAACGCCAACCTGGATACGCCGGGCGAGCAGGCGCTGGCCCGCGCCCTGACGCGCGCGAAGGCGCAGTCGATCACCGTGGTGGCGATCACCCAGCGGCCGATGCTGCTGAAGAGCGTGGACAGGATCATGATCCTGAAGGACGGCGCCGTGCAGGCGCTCGGAACGCGCGACGAGATGCTGCCGGTCCTGTCGGGCAAGAAGGGCGGCGGCCAGGCGTTCGGGGTGGCCTGAGCCGGGGCGCGAGGAGCGCCGGCTCGGTCCGGTCGCTCTCGGAAAGGAATGGAGGAGACTGCCATGTCCATGCTGGCCCGGTCGCACGAATGGTATGCGGACGTGCCCCGCGGCACCCGCGCGCCCACCCTGTTCGGCTTCGGGGTGCTTCTCGGGGCCGGGCTCCTGTTCGGCGTCTGGGGCAACAGCGCGCCCATCGCCGGCGCCGTGGTGGCGCCCGGCGTGTTCGTCACCACGGGCCAGAACAAGACCATCCAGCACCTGGAGGGCGGCGTGATCTCGGAGATCCTGGTGCGGGAAGGCGACGTGGTGGAGGCGCGCCAGATCCTGGTGCGGCTCGACGGCACGGCGGCGGGGGCGGACCTGCGCCGGTTGATCCTGCGCCAGGCGCGGACGATGGCGATCGACGCCCGGCTGACCGCCGAGATGCTGGACCGGGACGCCCTGGAGATCCCGCCCGCCCTCAAGGGGAGCGCGGCGTCGGACCCGGACGTCGCCGCCATCGTGGAGGCGCAGACGCTCGCCTTCGAGGCCCGGCGCGCCACCCTTCGCAGCGAGCTCGACGCCGTTGACGACGGCGTGGCGGCGCTGAACGAGCGCATCGGCGGCAGCCGGATCCAGCTCGCCGCCGTCCGGGACCAGCTGGCGCTGATCAAGGACGAGCTCGGCAACAAGGAGGGGCTCCTGAAGAAGGGCCTGATCCGCCGGGCGGAGGTGCTGGCGCTCCGGCGCGCCCAGTCGGCCCTGGAGGGCGACGTCGGCCGGCTCCAGGGGGACATCGGCGACGCCCACGAGCGGATCGCGCGGGCGCGCGAGCAGGCGCTCGGCCTGAGGAAGGCGGCGGTGAAGCAGGCGGTCGAGCAGCTGCACGAGGTGCGGGCCGAACTCAACGACCTGCGCGAGATGATCCGGGCGGCGGAGGATGTGCTCAACCGCTCGCTCATCCTGGCGCCGTCGCGGGGCGTGGTGGTGAAGCTGCGCTATCACACGCCGGGCGGCGTGATCGAGCCGGGCAAGCCCATCCTGGACATCGTACCCCTGCAGGACGACCTGATCATCGAGGTCAAGGTCCGACCGCAGGACATCGACACGGTCCGGCGCAACCAGGAGGCCTTCGTGCGCCTCACCGCCCTCAGCCAGCGCATCACCCCCATCGTGGAGGGGCGCGTGGTCTACGTGTCGGCCGACGCCCTGCCGGACGAGCGGCGCGGCGCCTCCCAGGTGCCGGACAGCTACGTGGCCCGGATCCGCCTGGACGCCGCCATGGCCAAGCACGTGGCCGGCTTCGAGCCGACGCCCGGCATGCCGGCGGAGGTCTACATCAAGACCGAGGACCGGACCTTCTTCGAATATCTGATGCGCCCGATCAAGGACAGCATGAGCCGCGCGTTCCGGGAGACCTGACGGACGAGAGGGGCGGCCCGACCCGGCCGGTCGGGGTAACCCGCGGCGGCTGGACGCGGCCCGTGTCAGGAGCCTTGGAAACCGGGTCGCGGCCGCGCCGGCACAGGATCGGGTATTGTCGAAGCGAACTTGACCTGGATTCTGTCCATCGATCGGGCATCACAGCTTAGCAAAGACGCAAAATTGGTCTTTCAAGCCTGAGATGCGGCGGCGATTGCCTATAAACAAGTCTTCCCGATTTCCATGTTGCAGAACTATTAAACGCTTGCTTAGCTGGTGCGGCTCGAAGCTTTCCGCCTCGAGGTCAATCCGGTGCGCGACGCGTCTCGACCTGGCTCGTGCGCGCCCGGAATGGCGTCCGTGTTCGCCGCTGCTGGTCAGAGAGGTCCGTTTACGATGGCACCCAAGCCGATGCACCTCGCCTGGTTCATGAATTTCACTCCGGACGAATGGCGCGAGCCGTTCGGCCAGGGAGGCTATCCCTGGGACGGGCGCTTCTATGTCGAGATGGCGCAGACGCTGGAGCGGGCGTGCTTCGACTACATCATGATCGAAGACAAGCTCATGGTGCCGCAGACCTATGGCGGATCGCGGGACGTCGCGCTGAAGAACGCCATGATGGTGCCGAAGCACGATCCGGCGCCGCTCGCCGTCGCCATGGGCATGGCGACCTCCAGGCTGGGCGTGGTCGCCACCATGTCGACCATGGCCTATCCGCCCTTCCTGCTCGCCCGCCTGTGCTCGACCATCGACAGCCTGACCCGCGGGCGGTTCGGCTGGAACATCGTGACCAGCGCCGAGGACCTCTCCGCCCAGAACTTCAGCATGGACAAGCTGCCGCTGCGCGAGACGCGCTACGAGATGGCCGAAGAATACATGGAGGTGGTCAACAAGCTCTTCGCCAGCTGGGAGCCGGACGCGGTGGTGCTGGACCGGCAGAAGGGCATCTACGCGGACCCGTCCAAGGTCCACACCATCGACCACAAGGGCAAGCACTACCAGGTGCGCGGGCCGCTCAACACGGTGCCGTCGCCCCAGTACCGGCCGATCTACGTGCAGGCCGGCGCCTCGCCGCGCGGCCGCGACTTCGCCGCCCGCTTCGCCGACTCGATCATCTCGGTCGCCTCGGGCGTGAAGGAGATGAAGGCGTTTCGCGACGACATCCGGGCCCGCGCGGCGGCGATCGACCGGGACCCCGACGAGATCAAGGTACTGTTCTGCATCACACCCACCCTCGGCGAAACGGAATCGGAGGCGAGGGAGAAATACGGGCGGCAGATCTCCTCCGACCATTTCATCGTCGACACGCTCGCCTCCATCTCGGCGATCACCGAGATCGACTTCGCCCGGTTCGATCTCGACAAGCCGCTGCCGGAGAAGCTGGTGACCAACGGGGAGTCCGGCACGCTCGACAAGTTCCAGCAGTGGGGCAGCGGCAAGACCCTGCGCGAGCTGGTGGTCGACGGCGGCGGCGGCCTCGTGTCGTCCCTGGAACTGATCGGCACGCCCGACCAGGTGGCCGAGCGCATGGGTGAGGCCATGGCGGAGGTGGGCGGCGACGGCTTCCTGATCACCACGCCGGTGCTTCGGGTCAGCCGCCGCTACCTCGTCGAGATCGCCGACGGGCTGGTGCCGGCGCTTCAGAAGCGCGGCCTTGCCCGGACGGCCTACCGGCACGAGCTGCTGCGGGACACTCTTCGGGAGTTCTGACCACATCCCGCGGACACCGGCGACGGCCGGCGTCCGCCCTCGCGCGGAACGGCGGGGGCGGGGCGCGAAGGGCGCGGCCACCGACGCGGACGGGGTCTCCCGGAAAGCGCGAAGGGCGGCGCCGGTGGCGGTTCCGCGACCCCGGAAACGACAAAAGCCGCGGCGAACCGCGGCTTCTGGTCGGGAGGGAAACTGGAGCGGGCGAAGGGATTCGAACCCTCGACCCCAACCTTGGCAAGGTTGTGCTCTACCCCTGAGCTACACCCGCACCGCCCGTTTCCCGGGGCTCCGTGGCCGGAGCGAGGCGTATATGGACCAGATCGGAGGGGATTGCAACAGGGAATGTGAAGCTTCGATGGGAGGTGTCGCCTGGGTCCTTTCCGGCCCGCGCGGTTCCGGCTAGATCAGCGGTTCCACGCCTTCTGCTCTCGACGGGACGCCCATGCCGAAAACGACGGACGACCTCTTCGCCTTCCTCGACCAGCTCGGAATCACCCACAGCACCGTGGAACACCCGCCGCTCTTCACCGTGGAGGAGAGCCAGGGCCTGCGTGGCGACATCCCCGGCGGGCACTCCAAGAACCTGTTCGTCAAGGACAAGAAGAGCCGCCTCTTCCTGGTCACGGCGCGCGAGGACGCGAAGCTGGACCTGAAGACCATCCACACGGCGATCGGCGGCTCCGGCCGGGTGTCGTTCGGCTCGGGCGAGCTCCTCGAAGAGGTCTGGGGCGTCAAGCCCGGGTCGGTGACGCCGTTCGGGGCGATCAACGACACGGACGGTCGCGTCACCGTGGTGCTGGAGAAGGCGCTGCTCGCCCTGGAGCCGGTGAACTTCCACCCGCTGCGCAACACCGCCACCACGTCGATCGCGCCTGCGGACCTGATCCGCTTCCTGGAGGCGACCGGCCATCCGCCGGTGGTGACGGACCTGCCGCTCGCCGCTGATGCCTGAGGCGGAGGCGCCGGACCGTGATTCGTCCGGCGACCATTTGTCATTCGGACGAATTCACGCCAAATAAGGGCCGACAGCCGACGGGCGGACCGCGCCGCCGGACCCACGCCAGACCAGTTCGGAACAGACCCATGAGCGGACCCACCTTCACCTTCGGCTCCAGCCTCGGCGAGCCGGCCCCGGCCCCGACCGGGGCGCCGGCCGGCGACCTGATCAAGGACACCACCACCCAGACCTTCGCCCGCGACGTGCTGGAGGGCTCCCGGACCGTTCCGGTGCTGGTGGACTTCTGGGCTCCGTGGTGCGGGCCCTGCAAGCAGCTGACCCCCGTGCTGGAGAAGGTCGTCAAGGCGGCCGGCGGCAAGGTGAAGCTCGTGAAGATGAACATCGACGAGCATCCGCAGATCGCCGGCCAGCTGGGCATCCAGTCGATCCCGGCGGTGATCGCCTTCAGCCAGGGCCGGCCGCTCGACGGCTTCATGGGCGCGCTGCCGGAAAGCCAGGTGAAGCAGTTCATCGAGCGCGTCGCCGGCCCGGTGGGGCCGAGCGACGTGGAGCAGCTGATCGAGGCGGGCCTCGCCGCCCTCGGCGAGAAGGCCTACGAGCAGGCGGCCGAACTCTTCATGGCGGTGCTGCAGGAGGAGCCGGAGACCGTCGGGGCGCTCGCCGGCCTCGCCCGCGCGCTGATCGGCGTCGGCCAGCTGGACGACGCCCGCGCGGTGCTCGACCGCGTGCCGGCGGCCAGGCAGTCGGACGCGGCGGTGGCGGGCGCCCGGGCGGAGCTGGAGCTCGCCGAGCAGGCGGCGAGTCTGGGCGATGCCGCGGAGCTCGTGCGCCGGGTGGAAACCCATCCGGGCGACCACGAGGCCCGGTTCGAGCTCGCGCTCGCGCTCAACGCCCGCGGCGAACGCCAGCAGGCGGCCGACCACCTGGTGGAGATCGTCCGCCGCGAGCGGGGCTGGAACGACGAGGCGGCGCGCAAGCAGCTCGTCCAGTTCTTCGAAGCCTGGGGGCCGACCGATCCGGCGACCCTCTACGGGCGCCGGCGGCTTTCGTCCGTCCTCTTCGCCTGAGGCGTCGCCTT
This sequence comes from Chthonobacter rhizosphaerae, assembly GCF_013839525.1. Lineage (GTDB taxonomy): Bacteria > Pseudomonadota > Alphaproteobacteria > Rhizobiales > Pleomorphomonadaceae > Chthonobacter > Chthonobacter rhizosphaerae. The sequence goes on along the minus strand of NZ_JACDIS010000001.1, from coordinate 723,845 downwards.
TCCGGCGCCGCGACCTATCTACGGATCGGGCGGGCGTCATGGCCCGCCGGTCTGGAGCGTTTTCACGACCTGACGGACTCGTCAGGCCGACAAGAAATCGCTCCGGATTCGATAAGCTGGAGCATTCTCTCGGCGATCAAGTCCTGCAACCCGATCGGAAAATGCTCCAGGCTCTCAAGTCAGGAAGGACGACGACGGCACCATGATGGTCGGCAACGCGCGCTACTCATCGGCCGACGACCTGCCGCGGGAGATCCCGGTGTTCCCGCTGAGCGGAGCGCTGCTGCTGCCCCGGGGGCAGCTGCCGCTCAACATCTTCGAGCCGCGCTACCTCGCCATGGTGGACCATGCCATGACGACCGACCGGCTGATCGGCATGGTGCAGCCGCGCTTCGACGAGGGCACCGTGCGGCCGGGTTCCGATCCGGCCCTCTGTGGCGTCGGCTGCGCCGGGCGAATCACCTCGCTGAGCGAATCCGGCGACGGGCGCTACCTGATCACCCTGACCGGGGTGGCGCGGTTCCGCATCGTCGAGGAGGTGCGGTCCGGCCGCCTGTTCCGGATGTGCCGGATCGACGGCTCCGGCTTCGCGGGCGACTATCTCGCCCGGGCCGGGGAGGGCGATGTGGACCGGCCGGCGCTCCTGAAGGCGCTGGAGGCCTTCTTCGAGGCCAACAACCTGGAGGCCGACTGGGACAGCGTCAACCGGACGCCGACCGAGGCGCTGGTCAACGCCCTTTCGATGATGAGCCCGTTCGGGCCGCCCGAGAAACAGGCTCTCCTGGAGGCGCCGGACCTGAAGACCCGGGCCGACACCCTGGTGGCCATCACCGAGATCGCGCTCGCGCGGGGCAAGGGCGGCGAGGCGCCGCCGCTGCAGTGACGCCCGGCACGGCGGCGCCTGGAACGGCCGCGGCGCCCGAAACGGCCGCGGCGCCCCCGCTTTCGCAAGGAGGGACCGCCCATGAGTGATGCCTCACGGCGCGCCGGCGCCCTCGACCCCAAGCTTCTGGAAATCCTGGTCTGCCCGCTCACCAAGAGCACGCTCGAATGGCGGCCGGAGACCCAGGAGCTGATCTCCCGCTCGGCGAAGCTCGCCTATCCTGTGCGGGACGGCATTCCGATCATGCTGCCGGACGAAGCCCGCTCCATCGCCGACGAGGACTGAGCGGCCCCGGCCGCGCCGTCCGCTCGACCGTCTCCGCAACCGTTGACTCAGGGCCCGGCGAGCGCGGCCCCGAGAGCCGCTTCGGCCGGCACGCCCGCGCGCCGGATCCGGACCGTCTTCAGGCGGCTGGTCGCTCCCGCCTCCAGCGTCACGGACGAGCGCGGCACGCCGGCGGCGGCGGCGACGAGCGCCAGCAGCGCGGTGTTGGCCTTGCCGTCCTCGGCGGGCGCCCGGACGCGAGCCGCCGCCACGGTCCGTCCGTCGGACAGCGTCGAGATGCCGTCCAGCGCGTCGCGGCCGCCGCGCGGGGTCAGCCGCACCAGGAGGACGAGGTCTTCGCCGACCCTCAGGAGCGGGCTCCCGACGGGCGCGTCGGCCGGTGGCCGGGACGCGGCCACGGGTCCGCTCAGAAGAGGGCGGCCGGGTAGAGGTAGCGGACGATGATCTGCTGGACGAGGAAGATGCCGAGCAGGAGCACGATCGGCGACAGGTCCAGGCCGCCCATCGCCGGCAACATGCGGCGGATCGGCCGCAGCAGGGGCTCGGTGAGCTGATAGAGCGCGTTGCCGATCATCGAGACGAACTGGTTGCGGGGGTTCACCACGTTGAAGGCATAGAGCCAGGAGAAGATCGCCGCCGCGACGATCACATAGGTGTAGAGCTGCAGGGCGAGCAGGACGACGTCGAGGATGGCGAGCATGGCTCTGGTTCGTTCGAGCTGAAGGTCACTCCGATGTAGCGGGCCGGTGTGCCCGCCGCAACCCTGCGTCCCGCCGGAAGCCCGAGAAGCGGGTGCAGCGGCGGCGTTCGGGTCGATCCCGTGCGGCCGGACGCGTGGACCCGCTTGACAGCCGCGGGCCCGGTCTCCTAAATGCGCCCACCTGGACGGGGCCGTAGCTCAGATGGGAGAGCGCTGCAATCGCACTGCAGAGGTCAGGGGTTCGATTCCCCTCGGCTCCACCAGGTCGACCTCCCCTTCCTGATATCCATGCCGTCATCGCGACTATGCCTGTCGCGGCATCTCGTCTCGCGCCGGCGAAACGCCTTGCGAGCGGGACGGGTGGCACGCGTGCGGCGGGTCGTTCGGGCGGGTGGGGGATCTTCGGGGCGGCTGGCGCCGGGTCCGGCCGTGGCCCGGGAACCCCCGGACCGGAAGCCGCGCTCCCTACGCGAGACCTGATGGGAGCGACGGCACTTCCGTCCGGTTTCGTCGGCTACGCGAGACAAGCTGCCGACGAACGAACAATCGCACAAAAGGGTTTCCATTCGGTTCGCAGCCAGCGGCGCGCGTCTGGATAGAAGGTTTCGAAACCGTGCCGTTCCGGGACGCCGCCCGTGAGCGGCACCGTGGGACTGAAGGGCGAGCGAGCGGCAGAATCGCACGAAGGACAGGGCGGCGCGAGGGTCAACGACTTGGCGCCGTCCAGCGCCGCCCCGCGTGGGGCCGGTCCGGCGGTCAGCGGGAAAGGCTTCGCGCCGGATCGTCGGCGAGCCAGATCGCCAGGAAGCGGTCGAGCCAGGCGCGGATCGGCGCGTCGTGCATGTGCCGGCCGCGGAAATGGTCGGTCCGGGGCTGGGCGCCGGGCATCAGCATGCGGTCGGCGGCGCGCACGCACCAGCGGTTCATCATCGCCCAGGTGAGTTCCGGGTGGAACTGGATGCCATAGGCCCGGGACCCGACGCGGATGGCCTGATTCGGAAAGAGATCCCCGGACGCCAGGAGGTCGGCGCCGCGCGGCACGTCGAAGCCCTCGCGATGCCACTGGTAGACGTGGGGCGGCCAGTCGAGCAGGCTCGTGCCGGCCGGCGTCGGCCGGAGCGCATAATAGCCGATCTCCGCCATTCCGGCGTGATGCGGGCCGACCGACGCGCCGAGATGCTTGGCCAGCATCTGGGCCCCGAGGCAGATGCCGAGATAGGGCTTCTCCTCCTTCAGCGGCACGGCCAGCCAGTCGATCTCGCGCTTGACGAAGTCGTCCGGGTCGTTCGCGCTCATGGGGCCGCCGAACACGATGGCGCCGGCGTGCTCCGCCATGGTGTCCGGAAGCGGGTCGCCGTAGCGCGGTCGGCGGATGTCGAGGGGGAAGCCGAGGCGACGGAGCGCGTCGGCGACCCGGCCCGGACTGGAGGTTTCCTGGTGGAGGACGATCAGGACGGGCGCGCGCGCGGCGCGATCGGCGTCCCCTGCGGGCGAGAGGTCCATCACGGGCAATCGGCTACCCTGGTCGGTTCGGCCGCGACGGGCCGGGCCGCAGCATGGGCCAAATCGTCAGGACTGCGCAAGCCGGCCTTCGATGCGCTTGCGCAGACGGATCCGGTCGCGGGCGGAGACGCCGAGGAGCTCGGCCACGCGCCAGACGATGTTGTCCTCGAACTCGTGGACGCCGCCGTCCGCGAACACGATCTCCCACATCATCTCGATCACGCGCTCCCGGCCGGGGGCGTCGAGGCTCCGCTTCAGGACGCTGGTGAAGCCGTAGAGGTCGACCGCCTCCCTGTCCCGCTCGCGGGCCTCCTCGATGAGGGCGTCGGTCTCGGTCCGGCTGAGCCCGAAGGCGCCGGTCAGCGCCGCCCGGAGCTGCGCCCGCTCCTTCGGCGAGATCTCGCCGTCCACCGCGATGGTGTGGATCAGGAGGGCCGCGGTCGCCAGGCGCTCGTCCATGGCGTTCTCCTCCCGGCGCGGGCCGGAGAGGTCTGCTAGGAGGGACTTGAGGCTGTCGAACATGATGGCGGGTGTTCTCGAGGGAGCCCCGTCAGGGACGAGGGCGGACCGGTGGATGGTCCAGGGCGGGGCCGGACCCGGCGCTCACATCGGCCCGTCCGGGGCTGACCGCAAGGGTTGTGGCCGTCACGATCGCGTGTGGGTGCCAGGGGCCGCGCGCGGACGATCCGGATCCATGACGCTGACGAAGGATGGTGGTGCCGCAGAAGGGACTCGAACCCCCGACCCCATCATTACGAATGACGTGCTCTACCAGCTGAGCTACTGCGGCCCTACACGAGACCCGGCGAAACGCACCGGGCGCACCGCCGGGACGACCCCATGCGGCTTGGCGGGGTTGATAGCCGCAACGATCGCCGAATTCAAGGGCGATCGTCGCGGCATCGGTGTTCAGCCGAAAACGCCTGTCTTGACCCGGGGTTTCGGCGGCTCCTGGTCGTCCACCGGGCCCGGATCGTCCGGACGGAACGGCAGCGGATATTCGGTGAGCCTCGGCCTCTCCGCCGAGGCCGAGGGACGCGCGGTCTTGGCGGGCCCGCCGGACGGGCCGTAGATCGGCAACGGCAGCCGGGTCGGCAGCGGACCGCCCGGATTGGCCGACGGCGTCAGCGAGAAGTAGGAGACCGGCGCCGCGGCGGGCTTCGGGGGAGCGGGCCTGACCGGTTCGGCCGCGGCCGCGGGGGACGGCGCGGGCCGGGTCGCGGCGGATCGGGGTTCGGACGGCCGCGTTTCAACCGGCCGGGCGTCCGCGGTCCGCACCGGTTCGGCGTGCGCCGCCACGGGCTGGACGGCCGGCGCGGGCTCCTCGGCGTCGGCGGCATGGCCCGCCGGCGCGTCGCCCGCATAGGTCGGCAGGGTCGGGGTCTCCAGGGGCAGCGCCGCCCGTTCGGCGAGGTCCGATCCGTCGAGCTCGGTCGCGCCGCTGTCGGTCGACACCGGCACCCGCCACTCGAACGCGTCCAGGCGCCCGGTGACGGGCGAGACCGGCTGCCAGGTGTCGGACACCACGCCGTCGGCCGTCCAGGCCTCGTCGCGCGGGGCGCGGACCGCCCGGGCGAGCCATTCGCGCACGCGGCCGCGGTCCCCGTGCTCCGCCTCCTCCAGTTCGGCCATCATCAGGCAGACGCGCTGGGTCGGCGACTGGCGCAGCGCCTTGGCGAGCTGGTCGCGGGCGAGAGCGAAGTCGCGGACGTCGAGCGCCGCCCGGGCGAGCGTGACGGCGCACTCCGGATGGTGGGAGCGCAGGCCGGCCAGCACCCGGGCGCGCTTCAGCCGGTCCTGGCCGGAGTCGCCCGGACGGACGTGCAGGTAGGCCTCGGCGAGATCCGGATGGGGGCTTTGCTTCCAGGTGGTCTCCACCACCTTGGCGGCCTTCCGGGTGTCGTTGAGGCGCGTGAGGACGCGGGCGGCGACCGTCGCGGCCGGCACGAAGTCCGGCGCCAGCCGGTGCGCCTCCAGGGCGAAGCCGCGGGCCTTCTCCGGCTCGGCGTCCTCCACGTCGAGGGCGCGGGCGGTGAGCAGCACCGCCCTCAGGCGGCGCGCCTGCGCCTTGTCGACGAGACGGGCGCCGGCGCTCTGCTCCAGGGTGGCGAGGGCTCCGGCCCAGTCATGCTCGCTCGACTGGTATTCCATCGTGGCCGTCGCCGCCCAGGGCACCCCGGGGGCGATGCGCTGGGCCTCGCTCGCATAGTGGCGGGCGGCGTCGGTCTCGCCGGCGCGGTTGGCCTCGATGAAGAGGCCGCGGAGGCCGAGGAGCCGGGTCTCCGGGTCGTCCAGCATGCGGGTGAAGGCGGAGCGGGCGTCGTCGCGCCGGCCTTCCAGCTGGGCGGTCTGGGCGTCCAGAAGCAGCACCAGCGGCTCCTGGGCGATCAGCTTGCCGGCCTCGCCCGCATAGCGGTGGGCGAGGCGGGTGTCGCCGGACCCGACCGCGATCATGCCGCGGGACAGCGCCTGGTAGCCGCGGTCGCGGCGGCGGGCGCGGAAGAAGCCGCGCACGGCGCCGGGCGTGTGCAGGATGCCGGAGATCAGCTTCCAGAGCACGATGGCGGCGAGCGCGAACACCAGGAGGGACACCACCACCACGCGGAGCGGCGGCGCCATGGCGCCGCCCGGCCAGTTGATGGCGACCTGGATCGGCACGCCGCCGAGCCAGTCCAGGAGGAACACGGCGCCGAACAGGACCGCGATGCCGACGAGAACACGAATCATGAACGTGCCCTTCCTTTTCTCACTGTGCGGTCCCGGTCGTCTGCGGCTGCAGGCGGCTCATGGTCTGGTCGGTCAGGGTCGCGACCGTCTGGTCGACCGCCACGCGGGCGTCGAGCTTGGCCTTCCAGTCGGCGGACGCCGCCTTGGCCCAGTCCGGCAGGTCGGCCCAGGCGGCCTGCGCGCCGGCGAGATCGCCGGCCGCGAGGGCGCCTTGCGTGCGGTCGAGCGGCTCGGACAGAGGGTCGGTCGCCGTCTCGCCGGCCTCGCGGTAGTTGACGAGCGACTTGGCGCCGTCCACCACCCGGTCCCACACGCCCACGTTCGGGTCCATGGGCCGCGCGTCCAGGATCGCGTCCACCGGGAAGGTGCGGACGAGGTCGGACGTGGTCTCCACGCCGGTCTCGGCGTTGGCCTTGAGGGGGCCGAGGTCCGGCAATTCGGTGCCGGTGTTCTCGATCACGGCGAGGTCGGTGGCGAAGGGTTCGCCGGCATTGACCTTCGACGCCAGCGTGGTGACCGCGAGGGAGAGGGCCGCCACCGTGGCGGCCGCCGGCTCGTTCGCGATCCGGGTCTCCAGGGCGCCGACCCGCTGGTCGACCGGGGCGACGGCGGTGCGGATCTCCTCCACGGCCGCGTTGACGCGGCTGTCCACGTCCGCGACCGCGGCGTCGACCCGGGTCCTGAGGTCGGCGACCGTGCCCTCGACCTGACCCTTCAGCTCGCCGACGGCGGTGTTGAGGGTGCCGAGGCGCTGGGTGACGTTGCCGTCGAGGGAGCCGACGCGCTGGTTCAGGTTGGCGTCCAGGGTCGCGAGGCTCTGGCCGAGGCGGTCGAGGTCGGCCTGGAGGGCGTCCACGCGGCCGGGCTCGACGACCGGGCGGGCGGTCGCGGCGGTCAGCCGCTCCAGGGCGGCGCGCTGGGCCTCGTCGGTGGCCCGCAGGCCGTCGAGGGCGCGGGCGATCTCGTCGAGACGCGGGGCCGGGTCGGCCGGCACCGGACGGGCGTCCACCGCGTTCAGCCGCTCGGACAGTCCGGCGACCTCCTCCCGGACCGGCGCCATGCCGTCAATGGCCGCCCGCAGGTCGGCGACGGCGGTCCGCAACTCCTCCACGGCCGGATCCGGGCCGGTCGGCGCGGCCGGCAGGTTTCGCACGGCGGTCTCCAGGGCGGCGAGGCGCTCGCCGATGGCCGGATCCGGCGCGGGCGCTTCCGGAGCGGGCCGGTTCTCCAGGGCCGCGAGCTGGCTGCCGAGGTCGGCGACCCGGCCTTCCAGGTCCGACACCGCGGTGGTGTCGGCGGTGTTCGACAGGTAGGGCGAGAGCACGCCGCTCGCCATCAGGGCCGCGCCGCCGCCGAGCGCCACCACGCCGCCGAGGAGGGCGGCCGCGAAGGCGCCGAGGCCGCCGGAACGCCGACGGTCGGGCGCGGCGGACGGATCGTGCGCGGCCGTGCCATGGCCAGAGGATCCGTGGCCGGACGAGCCATGGAGGCTCGAGGCGCCCGTGGCGCCGGCGGCCGCCCGGTCGGCATCGGCGGCCGACCCGAAGGCGCCGCCCGTGGTGTCCGGCGCATCGGCCGCGCCAGGGCCGTCAGCGGATCCGGGCGTCGTCTCGGCGGAAGCCGGCCGCTCGACGGTCGAGGCGTCTCCCGCGGTGGACGGAGCGGCCGTGGAGGTGTCGCTGGCGAGGGGCGCGTCGCCCGGGATCGGGGCGTCGGCGGCCGTGCCGGTGGTGACGGGGGCCGCGGTGGTCGTGTCGGCCGTCTCGGCGCCCGGCGGGACTTCCGTCGCGGTCAGGTCCAGCGTGGTCGGCTTGCCCTTGCGGCGGCCGCGCGAGTCGAAGCCGCGCTCCGCGCCTCCTCCGCCGGTGCGCTTGTCGTCGGTCTCGGATGCCATGGCCGTCCGTTCCTCCGGTTGAGAGCGCGACGGCCTGTTCGGCGCCGCGCGACATGATGCTTCGTGGGGCCCCGAGCCCACGCCATTCTTTTCGACCGCGCCGCGAAGCGCAACCACGGCCTTGGTCAGACTTTCGCCGTCCGGTGCGGCCGCCACGACCACGTGGTCGAAGCAGCCGCGGACCGGCTCGGCGGCGGCATCCGAGATGGCCACCACGGCCGGCCGCCCGGCGGGCGCCGGAAGACCGGCCGAAATCCAGGAACGCCGCAGCGCCGCAGCGGTTCGCGCGGACGCCACCACGACCGCATCGACGGCGTCGGCCCGCAGCGCTTCAAGAGCGCCGGGCGGGAAGCCGTCCGCGTCCAGCGCCTCGTAGGCCTCCACCAGGTCGACCCGGAAGCCATGGGCGCCGAGGCGGGCCTGAAGGTCGACCGCCCGATGCCGGCCGGCCACGTGCACCAGCCGGCCGAGGTCCGGACGCAGGCGCTTTCGGGCGAGTTCGGCGAGGGCCTCGCCGTCGCCCGCCGCCACGAGGACGTCGTTGAAGCCGGCGGCGGCGGCGGCCTCCGCGGTGGCGGCGCCGACCGCGAGGACCGGGCGGTCGCGCGGCAGGTGCGCCGCGGCGATCGCGACGCCGGCGCCGCTGGTGAACAGGATCGCCTGGATCGGCTCCGGCCCGAGAGCCGCGAACGCGCCCTCGATCGGCCGCACGGTCAGGAGCGGCGCCGGCTCGGCATCGATCGCCATGGCGTCGAGCGCGGCCGCCATGCGGCTCGCCTGGGGTTCTGGCCTGAGGATCAGAACCCGCATGGGAGGTCAGGCTCCCGGGTGGGCGGCGAAGAAGTCGGGGCCGCCGAGATCCTTCAGGCGCGCGCCGAGGCCCGCGCCGAGAGCCCGGGCGTCCGCCGCGCGGCCGGCGACATGGCCGTCGTGGGCGACGGCGCCGTCCGGCGTGAGGATCAGGCCGTAAAGCTGCAGCGTGCCGTCGGCGCCGAGGGTCGCGTGGCCGGCGATGGGCGTCCGGCAGGAGCCGTCGAGGGCGTCGAGCAGCGACCGCTCGGCGGCAAGGCAGACGCCCGTGTGCGGATCGTGGATGGCGGCGAGGAGCGCGTGGACCCGCTCGTCGCCGGCCCGGCTCTCGATGCCGATGGCGCCCTGGCCGACCGCGGGCGGGAAATCGCCGAGCGGGAGGATCTCGGTGACGACCTCCTGGAGGCCGAGCCGGTTGAGGCCCGCGAGGGCGAGGAGGGTGGCGTCCACCTCGCCGGCTTCCAGCTTGCGCAGGCGCGACTGGACGTTGCCGCGGTAGGTGACGACCTCAAGGTCCGGCCGCAGCCGCTTGACGAGCGCTTGGCGGCGGAGCGACGCGGTGCCCACCACCGCGCCCGCCGGCAAGGCGGCGAGGGACCCGTGGCGCGTCGAGATGAAGACGTCGCGCACGTCCTCGCGCGGCAGGAAATGGTCGAGCACCAGGCCGGCGGGCAGCAGCGTCGGCATGTCCTTGGACGAATGCACGGCGAAATCGATGTCGCCGGCGATCAAAGCCTCCTCGATCTCCTTGGTGAACAGGCCCTTGCCCCCCACCTCGGAGAGAGGACGGTCGAGGATCCGGTCGCCGGAGGTCTTGATCACCACGATCTCGAACGGCGGCGCGGTCTCGCCGAGGGCGGCGGCCAGCCGGTCGCGCACCTCGTGAGCCTGGGCGAGCGCCAGCGGGCTGCCTCGGGTTCCGATGCGGACGGGATTTGATTGCACGGGCGGTCGTCCAGATGCTAGGGGCCGGTCGGGCGGCGCGACGGCCGGTATACGCCGGTCGCGGCTGGAACGAAAGCCGTCCTCGCCGCCGCCGGCGGGTGCCGACCCGGTCCGCGGCCCGGATTCTCCGCGGCCCCGGAATCGCGGCCTGCCTTCGCCTGAACAGGAGCCGCTGAGCGCGATGCCCGAGATCCTCGTCCTTGGCCTGGAGACGAGCTGCGACGAAACCGCCGCGGCCGTGGTGGCGCGCGACGCGGACGGGCGCGGACGCATCCTGTCCAACGTGGTCCTGTCCCAGGTGGAGGCCCACGCGGCCTTCGGCGGCGTGGTGCCGGAGGTGGCCGCCCGCGCCCATGTGGAGGCGATCGACGGGGTGGTGCGGGCCGCGCTGACGGAGGCGGGCGTCGCGCTGTCCGCCGTCGACGCGGTGGCGGCGACCGCCGGGCCCGGCCTCATCGGCGGCGTGCTCGTCGGCCTGACGACCGCCAAGGCGCTGGCGTTCGCCGCCGGCAAGCCGCTCGTCGCCGTCAACCACCTGGAGGGGCATGCGCTGACCGCGCGGCTCACCGACGGCGTCGCCTTCCCGTACCTGCTTCTTCTCGTCTCCGGCGGCCATACCCAGATCGTCCGGGTGGACGGGGTCGGCCGCTACCGGCGGCTCGGCACCACCATCGACGACGCCCTCGGGGAGGCGTTCGACAAGACCGCCAAGCTCCTCGGCCTCGGCTATCCGGGCGGCCCGGCGGTGGAGCGCGCGGCGGCGGCGGGCGATCCGTCCCGGTTCGCGCTGCCGCGGCCGATGACCGGCCGCAAGGCGCCGGACTTCTCCTTCTCGGGCCTGAAGACGGCGGTGCGGCTGGAGGCCGAGGCGGCCGCGCCGCTCGGCCCGAAGGACGTGGCGGATCTCTGCGCCGCCTTCCAGGCTGCGGTCGGCGACGTGGTGGCGGACCGGGTCGGGATCGCGCTCCGGGCGTTCCGGGCCGACGCGGCCGACGTCCAGCCGGTGCTGGTCGTCGCGGGCGGCGTGGCGGCCAACCGGTCGATCGCGGCGCGGCTCCGCGGCCTCGCCGACCGGGAGGGCGCCCGGCTGATCGTGCCGCCGCTCGCGCTCTGCACGGACAACGGCGCCATGATCGCCTGGGCGGGCGCCGAACGACTGGCGCTCGGCCTCCACGACGACCTCGCGGCGCCGGCCCGGGCCCGTTGGCCGCTCGACGGCGACACCGCGCCGGTGGTCGGCCACGGGCGGCTCGGCGCCAAGGTATGACTCGCACCATCACGGAGGCACCGGCATGACGACCATCGGCATCTTCGGCGCCGGGGCCTGGGGCTCGGCCCTCGCCCAGGTGGCCGCCCGGGCGGGGCACGACGCGCTGATCGTCGGGCGCGATCCCGAGGTGATCGAAGCGATCAACGCCCGGCACGAGACGCCGGCCCTGCCGGGCGTGCCGCTCGACCCCCGGGTCCGGGCCTCGGCAGACCTTGCGGCGCTGGAGGGGGCCGAGGTGGTGCTCTGCTGCGTGCCCGCCCAGGCGACCCACGTCGTCGTGGCGCCCCTGTCGGCGGTGCTGAAGCCCGGCACGGCGGTGATCTCCTGCGCCAAGGGCATCGACCGGGCGACCGGCCTCCTCGTCTCGGAGGTGATCGCCGCCACCTGGCTGCGCGGGCCCGTCGGGGTCCTGTCCGGGCCGGGTTTCGCCATGGAGGTGGCGGCGGGCCTGCCGACGGCGGTGAGCGTGGCGGCCGACGACCGGCTGACCGCCGAGGCGCTCGCCCGCGTCCTGGCGGCCCCGGGCTTCCGGCCCTACGCTACCGGCGACCTCACGGGCGTGCAGCTCGGCGGCGCGCTGAAGAACGTGTTCGCCATCGCGGCCGGCGTGGTGGCCGGGCGGCGCCTGGGGGCGAGCGCGGAGGCGGCGGTGATCACCCGCGGCTTCGTGGAGATGCGCCGCCTCGCCGCCGCCTGGGGCGCCAAGGCCGAGACGCTGATGGGGCTCTCCGGGCTCGGCGACCTGGTGCTGACCTGCCGGTCCGTCCAGTCGCGCAACTTCGCCTTCGGCCTCGCGATCGGCGAGGGACGGGATCCGCACGCCTTCGGCAAGCTCGCCGAGGGCGCCTTCACGGCGGGCATCGCGCTGGAACGGGCGACGGCGCTCGGCATCGAGGCGCCGATCCTCCAGGCGGTGGCCGATGTGATCGAGGGGCGGATCGGCGTGGACGGCGCGGTGGACCGGCTCCTGTCCCGGCCCTTGAAGCGGGAAGACGTGATCTGACGATGGGGTCGGCGGCGGATCAGTCGTCCGCGCCGCCGGCACGCCGGGCCGGGGTCCGTTCCGCGACGCGGGCGAGGGCCGGCCGGTCCCGCGGCGGCGGCCCGACAGGGATCACGTCCACCTTCACGTCCAGCGTGTGGCCGCCGGAGGCGATGATCACGCCGTCGAGGGGCGAGACGTCCGCATAGTCGCGGCCGATGGCGAGCACGATGTGATCCTCGCCGGCGAGCATCGCGTTCGTGGGATCGAGACCGACCCAGCCGGCGTCCGCCCCGCACCAGACCGACACCCAGGCGTGGGTGGCGTCGGCCCCCTCCAGCCGCGGCCGGCCGGGCGGCGGGTCGGTCCTCAGGTAGCCGCTCACGTAGCGGGCGGGCAGGCCGAGGCCGCGCAGGCCGGCGATCATCACGTGGGCGAAGTCCTGGCAGACGCCGCGGCGCGTCGCGAAGGCCTGGTCCGGGCGGGTGGCGGCATCCGTGCTGCCGGGGGCGTAGCGGAAGTCCCGCCTGATCCGGCGCATGAGGTCGCTCGCCCCGTCGAGGATCGGCTGGCCGGCCGGGAAGCTGCCGGCCGCGTAGGCGGTGATCGGCGCTTCCAGGGTGACGCGCCGGGACGGATAGAGCCCGTGGGCCGGCGACCGGGGGTCGAGATCGTCGCTGCCGAGGGCGAGGTCCGCGACGGTCTCCCACGGCGGCGTCAGGCCGCCGATCAGCGGCTCGGCCGGCGCCACCTCGATCCGGGCCCGGAGTTCCACCTTCAGGAGGTCGTGCGGGTGGTCGAGGGCGAAGCTGGTGATGCGGTTGCCGAAGAAGTCGTCCGCCTCGCTGCGCTCCGCCGGCGGCGGCTCGATGCCGAGCGCCGCCACCCGCACCGCCTGGCCGGGCCGGTCCACCGGCGTCAGCCGGGCCACGTGGCGGGAGAAGGGCACCACCGACCCGTAGTCGTAGGTGGTCACCTGCCGGACGTCGTAGATCATGGTCGGCTCCCAGTCATCCGAGGTCCTCGGGAAGATCCTCCGAGGGGGCCTGGCGGAAGAAGCGCTCGGAGATGCCTTCCGACAGCCGGAAGAGCTCGTTGACCACCCCGTCGAGCTGGAGGATCGCCATGTCCTCCACCGGAAGGGTGTCGAGGTCGGCGGAGAGGCGGCGGGCGGAGCGGAGAACCGGCACCGGCCGTCCGTCCACGGTGGTGCCGGGCAGGGTCTCCAGGTAGTCGAGCACCCTGTGGACCTGGAAGGCGACCGACCGGGGATTGTTGCCGTCGAGGACCAGGAGGTCGAGCACCGGCACCCGGGACGGGGTGACGACATAGCGGGAGCGGTAGGTGATCTGGCTGTCGCCGAGCTCCAGCATCACCTCCAGGGCGCCCGCGGGCGCACCCTCCTCGCCGAACTGGCGCACGAACCGGGCCGTGTTGACCGCCCGCTCGATCCGCCGGCCGATCTCCAGGAAGCGCCAGCCGGTGAGCCGGCTCATGTTCTCCGCCTGCAGGCCCGCGTAGGCGGCGAGGAGCCGGAGGGTCGAGCCGGCGAGGTCGAGGGCCTGGCCGGGCGTCATGGGCCGGCCGTCCAGACGCTCGAACCGGGTGGCGATCTCGGTCACGGTCTGGAAGGCGTCCGGGGCGAGCCGGTCCCGGATCACGGCGGCGGCAGACCGGGCCATGGCCGTCGTCTGGGGCAGGGCCCCGACGGCGGCGCGATCGGTGAGCACCGCGATGGCGAGCCGGGCCGGCGGCAGCCGGTCGCTGTCCGCCGGCAGCGCGCCCATGCGCTTCAGGAGGAGGACCAGCCGGTCGACGAGCGGACGGTCGGCGCCGACGCCGCCCTCCACCACCCGGCCGAGCAGCGCCCGGACGAGCCGCAGGGTGGCCTCGGTCCGCTCCAGGTAGCGGGCGAGCCAGAACAGGTTGTCGGCGGCCCGGCTCGGCAGGGTGCCGGTGGTCCGGCGCACCCGCACCTTGTCGGGCGTCGGCAGGAGCGAGGTCTCGGCCACCGGCCCCTCGCCGATCACCCACACGTCTGAGGCGCTGGCGCCCTGCTGCAGCGACACGAAGCGGGCGTCCGTGGAGCCCGAGATGCGGCAGAAGCCGCCTGGCATCACGGTCCAGCCGTCGTCGCCGGTGGCGGCGAGGAAGAGGCGGAGCACGAAGGGCCGCGGCGTGAGGCGCCCGTCCTGCCACACCGGCATGGTGGAGAGCCTCACGGCCTCCTGGCCGACCACGTCCATGCCGCGGCGGCGGACGATGTCCAGGAAGGTCGCCCGGTCGGACGCCGAAAGGGCGGAGCCGAGGAGGGTGCGCACGCCCGGCAGGCCGGGGATCTCGGGCTCGAAGGCGGGCGCCACCACCAGGCTGTCCAGGTTGTCGAGGACGACCTCCCGCTCCCGGGGCTGGCCGCACCACCAGGTGGCGAGGTTGGGCAGGATCAGGTCTTCGCCGAGGACCGCGCGGGCGAGCGCCGGCATGAAGCCCATGAGGGCGCGGCTCTCCACCACGCCGGAGCCGAGCGCGTTGGAGACGGTGACTCCGCCCTCCCGGATCGCCTGGACGAGGCCCGGAACGCCGAGCCGGGAGGAGGTGCGCAGCTCCAGCGGATCGGCGAAATCGCCGTCGAGGCGGCGCCAGAGCACGTCCACCCGCTTCAGGCCGGAGACCGTCCGCACGTAGACGGCGCCGTCGCGCACGGTGAGGTCGCCGCCTTCCACCAGAAGGAAGCCCAGATAGCGGGCGAGATAGGCGTGCTCGAAATAGGTCTCGTTGAGCGGCCCGGGGGTGAGGAGGCCGACCCGCGCCTCCGCGCGGGCGTTGAGGCGGGCGAGCTCGTCCCGGAAGGTCTGGAAGAAGGCGGCGAGCCGTTCCACGTGAAGGGCGCGCACGGTCTCCGGCAGGGCGCGGGACAGCGCGATCCGATTCTCCACCGCGTAGCCGGCGCCCGACGGGGCCTGGGTGCGGTCGGACAGGACCCACCACGACCCGTCCGGGCCACGGCCGATGTCCACCGCGTAGAAGTGGAGATGGCGCCCGCCCGGCGGCTTCAGGCCGACGAGGGGGCGCAGGAAGTCCGGGCTGCCGGCGACGGCGGCGGCCGGCAGCACGCCGTCGCGCACCAGCCGGCCGTCGCCGTAGAGGTCGGCCAGGATGGCCTCGGCGAGGCGCGCGCGCTGGACGACGCCCTCCTTCAGCGCCGCCCATTCGCGGGCGCCGATCAGGAGCGGCACGGGGGCGAGCGGCCAGGGGCGCTCGCCGCCCGCCGGATCGTCGTAGACCCGGTAGAAGACGCCCGAGCCCTTGAGATGCCGGTCGGCGGACGCGAAGGCGTCGCCAATCTGGCCTCGGCTGAGACCGCCGAGCTCGTCGAAGAAGCGGCTCCAGGGCTCGCGCAGGCTCCCGTCCGGCCGCATCAGCTCGTCGTAGACGCCCTGCAGCGGCCGATAGGCCGCGAGCGCCTCTCGCACCCAGGCGGCGCGCGGAGCGCCCGGCGCGGCGGCGCGGGAGAACGGCGAGGGGGTCTGCTTCTGGGTCATGTCCAGTCCGGGTGACGAGCGCGAGCCTAGCGGGCGCGCCGACGTCCTGAAAGGATCATTTCATGCGACGAACCCGATCGGACGGGAGAGAGGAGGCCCGCGGGCTCGACCCCGTCTCCCGCCGGGGCCCGTCCGTCAGATCCAGGCGGGGCGGCGCAGGTCCAGGGTGGCCGGAAAGGCGCCGGGGCGCTCCTCCGGCGGGGCGTCCACCCGGCCGATACCGTGGCCGTGGTCCTGGAAGCGGGCGAGCCGGCGGGCTTCCGCCTCGTAGGCGTTGACCGGATAGGTGTCGTAGCTGCGGCCGCCCGGATGGGCCACGTGGTAGACGCAGCCGCCGAGGGAGACGCCCGACCACGTGTCGATGACGTCGAAGGTGAGCGGCGCGTTCACCGGCAGGACGGGGTGGATGCCGCTCGCCGGGTGCCACGCCTTGAAGCGGATGCCGCCCACGAAGCCGCCGTTGACGCCGGTGGCGAGGGTCGGCACCCGCCGGCCGTTGCAGGCGAGCACGTGGCGGGACGGGTTGAAGCCCGTGACCTTGGCCTGGACCCGCTCCACCGAGCTGTCCACGTAGCGGACGGTGCCGCCGACCGCGCCCTCCTCGCCGGTGACGTGCCAGGGCTCCAGGGCGCCGCGGATCTCCAGGCCGACACCCTGGCGCTCCACGGTGCCGAAATAGGGAAAGCGGAACTCCCGCTGCGCGTCGAACCAGACCGGATCCATGGGATAGCCGGCGCGCCTCAGGTCGGCGAGCACCTCCAGGAAGTCGGCCCAGACGAAATGCTCCAGCATGAAGCGGTCGTGGAGGTCGGTGCCCCAGCGGGTGAAGCCGCCGGTCTGCGGCTGATCCCAGAACCAGGCCACGAGGGCGCGCAGGAGAAGCTGCTGAGCGAGCGACATGCGGGCGTCCGGCGGCATCTCGAAGGAGCGGAATTCCACGAGGCCGAGCCGGCCGGTGGGACCGTCCGGGGAGAACAGCTTGTCGATGCAGATCTCCGACCGGTGGGTGTTGCCGGAGACGTCGACGAGAAGGTTGCGGAAAAGCCGGTCCACGAGCCAGGGCAGGGGCGCCCAGCCCTCGCCGGGCCGCGGCACCTGGGCGAGGGCGATCTCCAACTCGTACAGCTGGTCGTGGCGCGCCTCGTCGACGCGCGGCGCCTGGGACGTGGGGCCGATGAAGAGGCCGGAGAACAGGTAGGAGAGCGACGGGTGGCGCTGCCAGTAGAGGACGAGGCTCTTCAGGAGGTCCGGCCGGCGCAGGAACGGGCTGTCCTCCGGGGTGGCGCCGCCAACCACCACGTGGTTGCCGCCGCCGGTGCCGGTGTGGCGGCCGTCGACCATGAACTTGTCGGTGCCGAGCCGGGACAGGCGCGCCTCCTCGTAGACGCCGGTGGTGATCTCCACGCACTCCCGCCAGGAGGCGGCCGGGTGCACGTTGACCTCGATGACGCCCGGGTCCGGGGCGACCCGGATGACGCCGATGCGCGGGTCCCACGGCGGCTGGTAGCCCTCCACGTGGACCGGCAGGCCGAGCTCCTCGGCGGCGTTCTCCACGGCGGCGAGGAGTTCCAGATAGTCGTCCATGCCGACCACGGGGGGCATGAAGACGCAGAGCCGGCCGTCGCGGGGCTCCACCGACAGGGCGGTGCGGACGGCGCCCACGCCCGTGAGCCATTGCTGCACGCGCGGGTCGTCCGGCGTCACCTCCTCGGAGCGGCGGTAGACCTGATGGATGTCCTCCGGATCCGGCAGGTCGGGCCTCGGCGCGAACGTGTCGCGCTCGACGACGTAGGGATAGGCGGCGGGCGCCACGTAGGGCAGGCCGCCGAGGGGCAGCCGGTAGCCGACCGGCGAGTCGCCCGGGATCAGGAACAGCTTGCCGCGCCGGAACGACCACAGTTCCGACGCCCAGCCCTGGCCGGCGCGGGACTGCCAGCGCTGGACCGGCAGGACATGGCCGGTGGGCGTACCGAGGCCGCGTTCGAACACCCGGGCAATGCGGGCCCGCTCCTCCGCGCTCTCCAGCTTGCTGTCGTCCGTGGTGACGTTCTCCGGCAGGCCCTGCTCCTTGAGGATCCAGTGGCCGGGATCCTCGTAGGCCGGGACCGCGAACTCGGCCGGAATGGCGAGGCGGCGGGCGATGCCCCGGATGAGCGCTCCGGAGTCGTCCGCGCCGACGCCCTCCGGGCGGTTCTCCCGGGCGACGAGGTCCAGGTTGCGCCAGATCGGCTTGCCGTCCTTGCGCCAGTAGAGCGAGAAGGTCCAGCGGGGCAGGCTCTCGCCCGGATACCACTTGCCCTGGCCGTAGTGGAGGAAGCCGCCGGGCGCGAACCGGTCCGCGAGGCGGCGGATCAGGGTGTCGGCGCGCCAGCGCTTGGTCGGCCCGACCGCCGCGGTGTTCCATTCGGCCGGCTGGTAGTCGTCCACGGAGACGAAGGTCGGCTCGCCGCCCATGGTGAGGCGGACGTCGCGGTCCTTCAGATCCTTGTCGACGATGTCGCCGAGCGCGACCAGCCGCTCCCAGGCATCGTCGGAGAACGGATGGGTGACCCGCGGCCGCTCGTCGATGCGCTCCACCGTCATCTCGAAGGCGAAATCGGTCTTCGTGTCCGGCGCGCCCGTATAGCCGCCGCTGATGGGAGCCGCCGACATGTAGTGCGGTGTCGCCGCCAGCGGGATGTGGCCTTCGCCGCAGAGGAGGCCCGACGTGGGGTCGAGGCCGATCCAGCCGGCGCCCGGGATGTAGACCTCGCACCAGGCGTGGAGGTCGGTGAAGTCCACCGCCGTTCCGGTCGGCCCGTCCAGGGCCTTCAGGTCCGAGGTGAGCTGGATCAGGTAGCCGGACACGAAGCGGGCGGCGAGCCCCAGGTGGCGGAGAAGCTGGACGAGCAGCCAGCCGGAGTCCCGGCAGGAGCCGGCGCGGCGGGTGAGCGTCTCGTCGGGCGTCTGGACGCCCGGCTCCATGCGGATCTCGTAGCGGATGTCCTGCTGGAGGCTCTGGTTGAGCTCCACCAGGAAGTCGATGGTCGGCACGAGCCGGCGGGATACGCCGGCGATGTAGTCGGCGAAGAGGTCGCCCTCGGTTTCGCGCACCAGATAGGGCGCGAGCTCCACCGCCAGCTCCGGCGCATAGGCGAAGGGGAACTTCTGGGCGTAGTCCTCGATGAAGAAGTCGAACGGGTTGACCGTCGCCATCTCGGCGAGGAGGTCGACGGCCACTTCGAATTCCGTGGTCGGATCGGGGAAGACGAGGCGGGCCAGCCAGTTGCCGTGGGGATCCTGCTGCCAGTTGACGAAATGGCCGTCCGGCTTGATCCGGAGCGCATAGGACGGGACCTTGGTGCGGCTGTGCGGGGCTGGCCTCAAGCGGACCACCTGCGGCCCGAGGGTCACCGGCTTGTCATACGTGTAGCGGGTGACGTGGGTCAGCTTCGTCAGTATCGCCATCGATCGGGGAGCCTCTGCGGGACGCCGGGGAACGGGGCCGGCATTACACGACACTTGAGGTCGGGACGGAAGCCCACCGGATAGGCATGGTGACGAAAAAGGCAGGCAAGGGGTGCCCCGGGCCGACGGCGGGCCCGGCGCGAGGCTCGTCCGGCGCCGGTCAGCCCTCCAGGCCCGCGATGGCGCGCGCGAAATCCTTGGCGGCGAACGGCTCCAGGTCGTCGACCCCCTCGCCGACGCCGATGAAGTGCACCGGCAGCCGGAAGCGCTCGGCGATCGCCACCAGGATGCCGCCGCGCGCGGTGCCGTCGAGCTTCGTCATCACGAGGCCGGTGACGCCGGCGCTCCGCTCGAACACCTCCACCTGGTTGAGGGCGTTCTGGCCCGTGGTGGCGTCGAGCACCAGGAGCACATCGTGGGGCGCGGACGGGTCCACCTTGCGGATCACCCGGACGACCTTCTCGAGCTCGGACATGAGCTCCGCCTTGTTCTGCAGGCGGCCGGCGGTGTCGATCAGGACGATGTCGAGGCCCTTGGCCCTGCCCTCGGTCACGGCGTCGAAGGCGAGCCCGGCCGCGTCGGACCCGACCGGACGGGCCACCACCGGCACGCGGGTGCGCTCGCCCCAGACCTTCAGCTGGTCGATGGCGGCGGCCCTAAAGGTGTCGCCGGCGGCGAGGAGGACCGACCGGCCCTCGGCGGTGAACTTGGCGGCGAGCTTGCCGAGGGTCGTGGTCTTGCCGGACCCGTTGACGCCGACCACCAGGACCACGTGCGGCTTGTGCTCGGGCTTGACCACGAAGGGCTCGGCCACGGGCCTCAGCACCTTCTCCACCTCGTCGGCCAGGATGGCCTTGACCTCCGCGTCGCCGATGTCCTTGCCGAAGCGGCCCTCGGCGAGCCGCCCGGTGATGGCGAGGGCGGTCTTCACTCCGAGGTCGGCCTGGATCAGCACGTTCTCCAGCTCCTCCAGCGTCTCGTCGTCGAGCTTGCGCTTGGTGAAGATGGACACGATGCCGCCGCCGATGGCGTTGGACGAGCGGCCGAGACCCTCGCGCAGCCGCTGCAGCCAGGAGCGCTTGGGTCCGCCGTCCTGGACGGCGGGAGAGGCGGCGACCGGGGGCGCGGACGTCGGAGACACGGCCGCGGGGGACGGCGGGACGGGAGGCGACGGTTCTGCGGGGGCCGGCGCGGGCCCGGGGGCGACCGGCTCGGGGTCCGGCGGCGGGGCGCCGTAGATGGGCAGGGGCAGGCGGGAGGGCGGCTCGTCGGCCCGGCGCGCCTCGGTGGCGTCGCGGGCGCGCTCGGGCATCTCCATGGGTTCGGGCGACGCCTGCGGGTCGGGGGAGGTCTGCGGGTCGGGGGAGGAAGGGCGTTCGGGCGCGGGGTCCGGCGCGGCCGGCTCCGGCTTGCCGCCTCCGAAGAGGGAGCGGAAGAATCCCGGCTTCTTGTCCTCGGCCATGGGCTGTCCGTCCTTCGTGTGCGATGGGCCGGGCGCGAGGGCCCGTCAGGCGGCGCGGGCGACGAGCGCCCGGACGGTGTGGCCGGTGACGACCGCCGGCACGATCTCGCCCGGAGCGCCGCGGTCGATCTCGGTCAGGGTGAACTGCTCGGTGCGGCCGACGCCGGGCTTTTCCACCAGCACCTGCCGGGCGCGGCCCGCCTCCCCGGCGAGGTGGCGGGCGAAGGCCGCCTCGCCGACGGCGCGAAGGCGCGCCGCCCGGTCCTTGACGAGCGCCTTGTCGAGCTGGGGCATGCGGGCGGCGGGGGTGCCGGGACGCGGCGAATAGGGGAAGACGTGGAGGTGGGTCAGGCCGCACTCCTCCACGATGCGGGCGGAGTTGTCCGCCATGGCGTCGGTCTCGGTCGGAAAGCCCGCGATGAGGTCGGCCCCGAACACCATGTCGGGGCGCAGGCGCCGGGCCTCGTCGCAGAAGCGGATGGCGTCCGCCCGGCCGTGCCGGCGCTTCATGCGCTTCAGGATCAGGTCGTCGCCGTGCTGCAGCGACAGGTGCATGTGCGGCATCAGCCGCTCCTCCTCGGCGATCGCCCGCATCAGGTCGGCGTCCGCCTCGATGCTGTCGATCGACGAGATGCGCAGCCGCTTCAGGTCCGGCACCTCCTTGAGGAGCGTCCGGGTGAGCCGGCCGAGGGGCGGCGCGCCGGGCAGGTCGGCGCCGTAGGAGGTGAGGTCGACCCCTGTGAGGACCACCTCCGCATAGCCGTTCTCCACCAGGCGCCGCACCTGGCCGACCACGTCGCCCATGGGCACGGAGCGCGAGTTGCCGCGGCCGAACGGAATGATGCAGAAGGTGCAGCGATGGTCGCAGCCGTTCTGCACCTGGACGAAGGCGCGGGCGCGGCCCTCGAACCCGTCCACCAGGTGGAGCGCGGTCTCCGTCACGCTCATGATGTCGTTGACGCGGGTCTTCTCCTCGGCGGAGACGCCGAAGTCCGGGAGCGACGCATAGGCGGTCTCGGTCAGCTTCTCGGCGTTGCCCACGACGAGGTCCACCTCCGCCATGGCGGCGAAGCCGGCCGGGTCGGTCTGGGCGGCGCACCCGGTGACGATGATGCGGGCGGCCGGGTTCTCGCGGCGGGCGCGGCGGATCGCCTGGCGGGCCTGGCGCACGGCCTCGCCGGTCACCGCGCAGGTGTTGACCAGCACGGCGTCCGTGAGGCCCGCGGCCTCCGCCTGTCTCTTCATCACCTCGGATTCGGCCGTATTGAGCCGGCACCCGAACGTGACCACCTCGATGGCCATGGGTCGTCGTCCGTTCCCGTCGTCGTGGGGCCGCACCGGCCCGTCGCGGGCTATATGGCGGAAACGGACCGAAATTGCCAGCGCATGGCCGGTCCGCAGACCCCCGCGCGGGCTCAGCCGGCGGCGGCGAGGCCGAACACCTCCGCCGGCAGCACGCCCTCGTGCTCGTGCTCGGTGGCGCCGGTCATCAGGATGCGGTCGTCGCCGGTCCACTCGACGATCAGGTCGCCGCCCGGCAGGCCGACCGTGACGGTGCGGCCGGTTCGGCCGGTGCGGGCGGCCGCCACAGCGGCCGCGCAGGCGGCCGACCCGCAGGCCCGGGTCAGGCCGGCGCCGCGCTCCCACACCTTCAGGGTCAGGGCGTCGGGCGCGGTGACGCGGGCGAGCGAGATGTTGGCCCGTTCCGGGAAGATGGGGTGGTTTTCCAGCATGGGGCCGATGCGGCCGAGGTCGTAGGCGTCGACGTCGTCGACGAAGAAGACCGCGTGCGGGTTGCCCACGTTGACGACGCTCGGCGAGTGCAGGATCGGCGCGTCGATGGGGCCGATCTGCAATTCGATCGCCCGGGTGTCGGCGAACGGCTCGGCGAGCGGGATGTCCTGCCAGCCGAACCGCGGCGAGCCCATGTCGACGGTGACGAGCCCGCCGGCGTCGCGCGCCTTGAGAAGCCCCGCGCGGGTTTCCAGCAGCACGGCCGACTTGCCCTCGCGCTCGAACAGGAGCCGGGCGACGCAGCGGGTGCCGTTGCCGCAGGCGGCGGATTCGGACCCGTCCACGTTCCAGATCCGCATGTAGGCGTCGGTCATGGGCGTGACGGGCGTCATCAGCACCATGAGCTGGTCGAAGCGGGCGCCCGGCAGGGCGGCGATCGCCCGGGCGGCGTCCGGGCCGATCCGCTCGCTCCGGCCGCGCAGATCCACCACGACGATCTCGTTGCCGATGCCGTTCATCTTGACGAAGGGGACACCCATGGCCCGACGCGCCTCGCCCATGCTGGACGGCCGCTCCGGGGCGGCCCTTGCGGTCACTTAAGCCTTTCCGCCGTCCGGCGGAAGAGGGCGTGCGGCCGCGTCGGTCATTCCAGGGTGAGCGGCGGCACCACCCGGTGGACCACGCACATGAGGTCGGCCTGGCGGCTGGTCCCGGTCTTGTCGAGCACCCGGCGGATGTGGGTGCGGACCGTCGCGATGGAGAGGCCGAGCCGGTCCGCCGCCTCGGTCGGCGACAGGCCGCCGACCAGGAGGCCGAGCACCCGGTTCTCCGCCGCCGTCAGGCCGAACACGTCGGTCATGATCCGGTCCGTGTCCGCCGGCTGGGACTGGGCCCGGCCGACGAGCACCACGGCGAGGCCGCCGGTCTCCTCCGAGGGCGGCATGACGGTGACGAGGCGTGCCGTGCCGCCGACGTCGCGGGCGACCACGAAGACCGGCAGGCCGCCCCGGCCGGACACCATCCGCTGCACGGTGGCGTCGGCCTTCGGGTCGGCGAAGCGGATCCGTCGGTCCCGGGCCGTCAGCATCCGGCCCTCCTCGATCAGGCGTTCGCCGGCGACGTTGGCCCGCACGACGCGTCCGGCGGCGTTGACCACGAGGGTCGCGACCGCGAGCCGCTCCACCATGGCGCCGAGGGCGTCCGCGGCGGCGCGCTCCTCGCGCACGAGCGCGGACAGGCGCGCGGCGCGGCCGAGGTGGGGCGCGTAGGCCTCCAGGACCTCGACCGCCTCCAGGTCGAACGGGCCGGCCGCGTCGGCGCGGGCGAATCCGAGCGTGCCGAGGTGGGTGGGCGTGCGGGCGAGTTCGGCGATCGCGAGTTCGTGGATGCCGCTCGGCCGGCACCATTCCTCGTAGAAGCGGGAGCCGCGGAAACGCGCGGGCTCCAGCGCCGTCAGGCTGGTGGTGACGCGGCCCTCCAGGGGATTGGTCCGGATGTGCGCCAGGTGCGGATTGAGCCGGGCGAACCGCTCGCAATAGTCCCGCGCCAGGATGGGGTCGGTGCTGGCCGCGTTGACGGCCGACGCCGTCCGGCTGGTCTGGTCGTGCACGACGAGCGCGGCGGCGTCCGCGCCGACGGCGTCGCACACGCTCTGCAGGGTCGCCGGCCACCGTTCCGGCGCCAGGGCGCAAGCGTAGATCGCCTCGAGAAGATCTTCGCTGAGGTTATGGGTCGTCGACCGCATGGCCGGTCCCTCAACACCGTCACAAGCAGAAACCGAAAGGGACGGCGCGCCCGTTTCGCAAGCGTCCGATCCCATGTTACAGTCCAGAAACATACCACAGGCACACCGAACCGTCTCTGCACCGGACGCAAGGATCCTCGGCGACTCGCGCAAAACACGCGCATCGGCCTATGCTTCGACGGGACGTGGGGGGCATGAGAGATGACGGAGGCTCCGACGACGACGGACGCCCTGACCGGGCCCGGGGACGGCAAGCCGTTCGCGCGCCGGATCGATCTCTCGTCCCCGGGCGAGCGCCTGGACCGGGCGTCCGTGGAGACGTTCAACCGCCGCTTCTCCGAGACCGTCCTGGCTGTGGACGTGGAGCCGCTCGCGCTCGGTCCCATGCGGGCCCGGGTGGATCTGGTCCTCGGCGGGCCCGTGTTCGTCGCCTACTATCAGCTGAGCGCGATCGCGTTTTCGCGGGCGTCCCGCCACACGGCCGCCGACGAGGACTGCGTGACCGTCAACCTTGTGACGGAGGGCGTGCTCAGCGCCTCCAGCGGCGGCTCGGGCTTCGACCTGCGGCCCTGGCAGGTGGCCGTGCTCAACACGGCGCGGCCGAGCCGCGTGGCGGTGCCGGCCGGCGGCGGCTTCATCGGCATCAAGATCGCCAAGGCGGATCTGCGCAGCCGCGGGGTGGACGCCGAGCGGATCGGCGGCCAGCTGGGGCCGACCGACGCCAACTGCCTCGGTCTCCTCAAGGGCTACCTGGATACCCTGCGCTCCTCCGGCCCTGCGCTCCTCGATCGCCTCGGACCCACGGCCGGCCGGCACGTGGCCGACCTGGTGGCCGCCACGCTGAGGCCGGAGGCGCCGGACGTTTCGGGGCGGGACGGCATCCGGGCCGCGCGCCGGCAGCGGCTGCGCGACCTCATCGTGGAGCGGCATGCGGACCCGGACCTCGATCTCGCCGCCGTCGCGGGCGCCATGGGGATGTCGGTCCGGTCGGTCCAGATGCTCCTCGAGGAGGACGGCGACACCTTCTCGGACCGGCTGCGCGAGATCCGCGTCGCGCGGGCCGCCGACCTGATCCGCCGGCCGGACGGTGCCGAACGGATCAGCGACGTGGCGTTCGCGGTGGGGTTCCACGATCTCTCCACCTTCAACCGTGCCTTCCGCCGCCGGTTCGGCGTGACGCCGCGCGACTACCGGGCGGGCGTCGCCGACATGCCGTCGAGCGGGACCTGATCGACCGCCCGGCGGCCGGATGGTCTTGACTCGACGGGCCCGACGGCGTAACGACCCGCTCATTCTCGGCCGTTTCGTGCCCGAGCCACCGACCGGGGCCGTGACCCCGGAGGTCCCCACCCGCCAGCGCGACGCGCCCGCGGGTGCGCTTCGCCTTTGCGCCATGGCCCGTCCGGGCCGTCGCGTCGGGCGTCTGGCGCAAGGCGACCGGACGGGCTTGGGTCCGGCGACGACCGCGACCACATGAACGGGGCTTCCCTCCGGTTCGTGAAAGTGAGACCCGATGTTCGAGAGCCTGTCCGATCGCCTGAGCGGCATCTTCGACAAACTCACCCGCCGCGGTGCGTTGTCGGAGGCCGACGTGTCGGAGGCCATGCGCGAGGTGCGGCGGGCGCTCCTGGAGGCGGACGTCGCGCTCGACGTGGTGAAGTCCTTCACCGACCGGGTGAAGGCCCGCGCGGTCGGCGCCGAGGTGGTGAAGTCGATCACCCCCGGCCAGATGGTGGTCAAGATCGTTCATGACGAGCTGGTGTCGACCCTCGGGTCGGACGCCAGGCCGATCGACCTGCACGCGGCCGCGCCGGTGCCGATCCTGATGGTCGGCCTCCAGGGCTCCGGCAAGACCACCACCACGGCCAAGATCGCGCGCCGCCTGAAGGAGCGCGAGCGCAAGCGGGTGCTGATGGCGTCGCTCGACACGCGCCGTCCGGCCGCCATGGAGCAGCTGCGGGTGCTCGGCGAGCAGAACGGCGTCGACACGTTGCCGATCGTCGCCGGCCAGTCGGCGGTGGAGATCGCCGGGCGGGCGATGACCGCCGCGCGCCTCGGCGGCTACGACGTGGTGATCCTCGACACCGCCGGCCGCGTGACCGTGGACGAGGCCCTGATGGGCGAGGCGGCCGAGGTCAAGCGCATCACCGACCCGCACGAGGTGCTGCTCGTCGCCGACGCGCTCACCGGCCAGGACGCGGTGAACACCGCGCGCGCCTTCGACGGGCGGATCGGCATCACCGGCATCGTGCTGACCCGCGTGGACGGCGACGGCCGCGGCGGCGCCGCGCTCTCCATGCGCGCCGTGACCGGCAAGCCGATCAAGCTCATGGGCGTCGGCGAGAAGGCGGACGCGCTGGAGGATTTCCATCCGTCACGCGTCGCCGACCGCATCCTCGGCATGGGCGACATCGTGGCCCTCGTCGAGAAGGCCGCGGCCAACATCGACGCCGAGAAGGCGGCCAAGATGGCCGCCCGCATGGGCAAGGGCGAGTTCGACCTCGATGACCTCGCCGAGCAGCTGAAGCAGATGCAGAAGCTCGGCGGCATGGGCGGCATCATGGGCCTCATGCCCGGCATGGGAAAGATGAAGGGCCAGATGGCCGCCGCCGGCCTCGACGACAGGTTCCTGAAGCGCCAGATCGCCGTCATCCAGTCGATGACCAAGAAGGAGCGCGCCAAGCCGGCCCTCCTCGACGCCAAGCGGCGGCGGCGGATCGCGGCCGGCTCGGGCACGGACGTGGCGGACGTCAACAAGGTGCTGAAGATGCACCGGCAGATGGCCGACATGATGAAGGCCATGGGCAAGCAGAAGGGCGGCCTGTTCGGCGGCCTCGGCAAGATGCTGGGCGGCGGCGGCGGCATGCCGGACCTCGCCAACATGGATCCGGCCGCGCTGGAGAAGATGGCCAAGGACATGGGCATGGGCGGCGGCGCAGGCGGTCTTCCGCCGGGCCTGCCCCCCGGGCTTTCGAAGGGCCTCCCCCCCGGCCTCGGCGGCCTGCCCGGCATGGGCGGCATGCCCCGACTGCCGGGCCTGCCCGGCATGGGGAAGGGCCCGAAGAAGAAATGAGCCGGGCGCCGGCCGCACCCTTCGGACGGGTGGGCGGGCGCTCCTCGCAGGGGCGGTCCAGGCGACCGTCCCGACAAGCCTCGACGGCGACCGGTTCGGCCGGCGCGTCCGAAGACACCACACGAAGATCAACCTGAGGAAGACCAAAGCCATGTCCCTGAAGATCCGTCTCGCCCGCGGCGGCGCCAAGAAGCGCCCGCACTACTCGATCGTCATCGCCGACGCCCGCGCGCCGCGCGACGGCCGCTTCATCGAGAAGATCGGCACCTTCGACCCGCTGAAGCCGCGCGATGCCGAGGATCGGGTGAAGCTCGACGTAGACCGGGCCAAGCACTGGCTCTCCCACGGCGCCCAGCCGACCGACCGCGTGCTGCGCTTCCTGGACGCCGCCGGCCTCGCCCAGCGTCCCGCCCGCAGCAACCCGCAGAAGGCCGAGCCGGGCGCCAAGGCCAAGGAGCGCGCCGCCGAGCGCGAGGCCAAGGCCGCCGAGGCCGCCTCGGCCGAGTGATCGGTCCGCATCCGAGCCTCCGGCGTCCGACGGGCGCCGGACCCCGCGGCCTCGACGGGACCCGGTCCGCCTGACGGCGGACGGTCCTCGCCGGGGCCGTTCCGTTTCCGACCGGGCCCGCAGGCAGCCGGGCCGTGTGTCCGATGACTTGACGAGAGGCGATCCGTGACCAGAGACCTGCCGCCCACGTCCGTCCTCCTCGCCGAGATCGGCGCCGCCCATGGCGTCCGGGGCGAGGTGCGGGTGAAGTCGCACACGGCGGATCCGGAGGCCTTCCAGGACTACGGTCCTCTCCACGACGACCGGGGGCGTACGTTCGAGGTGGTCTCCGCCCGGCCGCTGAAGGCCGACATGCTGGTGGTCGCCTTCAAGGGCGTGACCGACCGGACCGCCGCGGAGAAGCTGAACCGCACCCGGCTCCATGTGGACCGGTCCGCCCTGCCGGACCCGGACGACGAGGACGAGTTCTACCACGCGGACCTGATCGGCCTTGCGGTCGAGACGATCGCCGGAGAGCCGGTGGGCACCGTCGTGGCGGTGCCGAACTTCGGCTCCGACGACCTCCTGGAGGTGCGCCGGCCCGGCCGCTCGTCCCTCTACGTGCCGTTCACCCGGGCGGTGGTGCCGACCGTCGACTTCGAGGCCCGCAAGGTGGTGATCGACCCGCCGGACGGCCTTCTGGACGAGGCCGGCGAACCGCCCGCCGGGGCGGACGGCCCGGACGGGCCGGCACCGTCCGGGGACGACGACCAATGACCGGCGTCCCGACCGCCGCCGACGACGTCCGGGACGGCGCAGGGCCGTTCCGGGCGAGCGTGCTGACGCTTTATCCGGAAATGTTCCCGGGCCCGCTCGGCGTCAGTCTCGCCGGCCGGGCGCTGGAGGCCGGCCGGTGGGCGCTGGAGCCGGTGCAGATCCGGGACTTCGCCACCGACCGGCACCGCCACGTGGACGACACGCCCGCCGGCGGCGGCCCCGGCATGGTGATGCGCGCCGACGTTCTGGCCGCCGCCATCGACGCCGCCGCGCCGGAGGGGGATCGGCGGCCACGGATCCTGATGACGCCGCGCGGCCGGCCGCTCACCCAGGCGCGGGTGCGGGCGCTCGCGGCGGGACCCGGCGCCGTGATCGTCTGCGGCCGGTTCGAGGGCGTGGACGATCGCCTCGTCCGCCGGCGCGGCCTGGAGGAGGTGTCGATCGGCGACTACGTGCTCTCCGGCGGCGAGATCGCCGCCCTCGTGCTCCTCGACGCGGTGGTCCGGCTTCTCCCCGGCGTGATGGGCAACGACGCGTCCGGCGAGACCGAGAGCTTCGAGACCGGCCTCCTGGAGCATCCCCAGTACACGCGTCCGCCGGTGTTCGAGGGCGAGCCGATCCCGCCCGTGCTCCTCTCCGGCGACCATGGCCGGATCGCCCGCTGGCGGCGGGAGGAGGCGGAGCGCGTCACCCGGGAGCGGCGGCCGGACCTGCTGCCGCCCGGCCGGTGAGGCCGCCCAGCGCCGCTTTTCGAGCGCCGCCCCTGTCGACAAAGCGGGCCTCATGGTGTAAGAGCCCGCATCCGTCATTCCAAGCATAGCCAAGAACGACGAATTCGCCCCCGTCGCCTCGAGCGATTTTCGACCTGGCGGTCTCGCCCGGTCGCCACAATCGCTCCGGACTGGAACAGGTCGGGGCATTCCCGCCGCAACGAAGCCGATCGGCCTCGTCGGACGAATGCCTCGGACGATCGCGTGGACGCTCTGGTCGGTCAGCATCAAACAAAGGCATTGGACACACGATGAGCAACATCATCCTCGAGCTCGAAGCCGAGCAGATGGCCGTGATCGAGAAGCAGCGCAAGCTGCCGGCCTTCTCCTCCGGCGACACCGTCCGGGTGAACGTGAAGGTCACCGAAGGCAGCCGCACCCGCGTGCAGGCCTATGAGGGCGTCGTCATCGCCAAGTCCGGCGGCGGGCTCAACGAGAGCTTCACCGTCCGCAAGATCTCCTATGGCGAGGGCGTGGAGCGCGTGTTCCCGATGTACTCGCCGATGATCGACTCGGTCGACGTCGTGCGCCGCGGCAAGGTGCGCCGCGCCAAGCTCTACTACCTGCGCAATCTGCGCGGCAAGTCGGCCCGCATCTTCGAGGCCACCAACGCCCGCGCCCGCAAGCTGAACGACGCCGCCAAGGCGAGCAACGCCGCCCCGGCCGCGGACGCCGCCGAGTAAGGCGCGCCGAGCCTTTGGCGATCCATCACGGGCGGCTTCGGCCGCCCGTTCTGTTTCCGGGACCGGCTTCGGCCGCCCGTTCTGTTTTTCCAGGGGCCGGCTTCGGTCCGGTCGTGTTTTCCGGGGGCTGCGATGACCGGTTCTCGATCGGAGGAGGCAGAGCCCATGGATGCGTTCCGCGCCGCCAACCGCGCCAACTGGGACGACCGGGCCGCCCTCCACGCCACCGATAAGACCGGCATGTACGGCATCGCCGCCGTTCTCGCCGGCCGGTCCTGCCTGCATCCGGTGGACCGCGCCGGCATCGGCGACGTGACGGGCCTGCGCGTCGCCCACCTCCAGTGCCACATCGGCCTCGACACCCTGTCGCTCGCCCACCTGGGCGCCTCGCCGGTGGGCCTCGACTTCTCGCCGAACGCCGTCGCGGCCGCGCGCGACTTCGCGTCGCGGGCCGGGCGTCCGGACGTGAGCTTCGTGGAGGCCGACGTCTACGCGGCCCGGCAGGCGCTCTCCGGCGACTTCGACCTCGTCTACGTGACCTGGGGCGCCATCAACTGGCTGCCGGACATCGGCCGCTGGGCCGCCGTCGCCGCGTCGCTCCTGAGGCCCGGCGGGCGGCTGTTCCTGGCCGAGACGCATCCGTCCGCGCTCGTTCTCGACGAGGTCGACGGCCGGATCGAGGCGCGGTTTTCGTGGCGGACGGCCGCGGACGCGCCGATCGCCACGGACGATGAGACGAGCTACACGGGGGATCCGCGCCCGATCGCCAACACCCGGAACTACGAGTGGATCCACCCGCTGTCGGTCATCCTCGGCGGGGTGCTCGATGCGGGCCTGCGTCTCGTGCGGTTCCAGGAGCACGAGACGCTGCCCTACCGGCTCTACCCGTCCATGGTGCCGGCCGACCGGGACGAGGACGGCCGCGTGATCACGTACCGCCTGCCGGACGGCGCGGTGCGCTTCCCGCTCAGCTTCTCGCTGACGGCGGAGAAGCCGGCCTGATCCTGCCGTGAGTGGACATGGCTAGAGAGCTTTCCGACCTGACTGAATCGTCAGGTCGACAAGAAATCGCTCCAGAGTCAATAAGCTGGAGCATTCTCTCGGCGATCAAGTCGTGCAACTTGATCGGAGAATGCTCTAGCCGTTCGGCGTCGAGGGCGTGTCGTCGCCGTAGATGTCGGCGAGGCCCAGCCTGATGCCGGCCTCGGGCAGGTCGATCATGTCCGTGACGTCCCGGAGAACCTCGGACAATTCCAGCCGATCGCCCTCCCGCCTCAGGACCGTGACCTCCACTTCGTCCTGCCGGACGATCAGGTACGTGGAAATCGTCCGCACCGTGCCGTAGTCTCGAACCTTGGCGATGTAGTCTGTCACTGTGGACGATGGGGAGACGACTTCCGCGACCACCACGGGCCCGGCCGCGGCTATGTCCCGGTCCCGGGTGGATCCGCAGTCGATCTGGGCGTCCGGGTAGCGGACGTTGCCGTTCTGGCAGACGACCTTCATGTCCAGGAAGGCGCGGCATGGACGGCCACGCACGGCCTGCCGGAACTGCGCGTAGATGGACCCACGCACGGTGTCGTGAGCGGCCGTTCCGCCGGTCATCATCACCGGCTGGCCGTCCACGAGTTCGTATTTCAGCTCCTGGCGCGCCTCCCAGGCCAGGAATTCGTCGACCGTCATGCGTTTCACCGCCTGGTCCGCCATCTGAGCCCCCATCGCCGATCGCGCCGGAATGCAGTCTAGCACAAGACCGCCGTTGCCGTTTTCCCCGGCTTTCCGTATATGACGGAGCCATGAAGAGATCGCTCGCCCGCGTCGTGCTGCCGACCACGGAGGACTATACCCCCGTGCACGACCACGCGCGCCTGCCGTGGCGCTTCTTCGCGCGCCTGATCGCGGCGGACGGTCGACTTAGCGGCTGATCCGAGACCGACGCCCGCGCGCCCGAATTTCCGTTCCCCAGTTCCGAAGGCCAGCCGCCAGCAAAGCCGCGGCGACCCTTCCCGAAGACCTTCCAAGCCGAGAAAGCGCACGCCATGACCACGAAGCCGCGCACCCTCTACGACAAGATCTGGGACGACCACGTGGTCGACCAGCAGCCGGACGGCACCGCTCTCCTCTACATCGACCGCCACCTCGTCCACGAGGTGACGAGCCCGCAGGCCTTCGAGGGCCTGCGCGTGTCCGGCCGGCCGGTCCACCAGCCGCAGAAGACGCTGGCGGTCGTCGACCACAACGTGCCGACCACCGACCGCAGCCACGGCATCGACGATCCGGAATCCGCCGAGCAGGTGGCGCAGCTCGCCATCAACGCCAAGGAATTCGGCATCGAATACTACAACGAGCTCGACCGGCGGCAGGGCATCGTCCACGTGGTCGGGCCGGAGCAGGGCTTCACCCTGCCGGGCATGACCATCGTGTGCGGCGACAGCCACACGTCCACGCACGGGGCCTTCGGGGCGCTCGCCCACGGCATCGGCACGTCGGAGGTGGAGCACGTGCTCGCCACCCAGACGCTGATCCAGAAGAAGGCGAAGAACATGCGGATCACCGTCGACGGGCAGCTGCCCGACGGCGTGACCGCCAAGGACATCATCCTGGCCATCATCGGCGAGATCGGCACCGCCGGCGGCACCGGCTACGTGATGGAATATGCCGGAGAGGCGATCCGCGCCCTGTCCATGGAAGGCCGCATGACGGTCTGCAACATGTCGATCGAGGGCGGCGCCCGCGCCGGCCTGATCGCGCCGGACGAGAAGACCTTCGCCTACATCAAGGACAAGCCGCGCGCCCCGACCGGCGAGGCCTTCGAGCGGGCGGTCTCCTACTGGCGGACCCTCTTCTCCGACGAGGGCGCCCACTTCGACCGGGAGGTGCGGCTCGATGCCGCCAACCTGCCGCCGATCGTCTCGTGGGGCTCGT
Organism: Chthonobacter rhizosphaerae; assembly: GCF_013839525.1. Classification (GTDB taxonomy): domain Bacteria; phylum Pseudomonadota; class Alphaproteobacteria; order Rhizobiales; family Pleomorphomonadaceae; genus Chthonobacter; species Chthonobacter rhizosphaerae. Next base: position 691,202 of record NZ_JACDIS010000001.1, on the reverse strand, counting down.
CGCCGGAGGATGTGGTGTCGGTCAACGGCGTGGTGCCGAACCCGGACGACATCCAGGATCCGAACAAGCGGGCCTCCAAGTGGCGGGCGCTCGACTACATGGGCCTGACTCCGGGCACGAAGATCACCGACATCGCGATCGACAAGGTGTTCATCGGCTCGTGCACCAACGGCCGCATCGAGGACCTGCGCGCCGCCGCCAAGGTGGTGGAGGGCCGCCGGGTGGCCGACACGGTGTCCGCCATGGTGGTGCCGGGCTCCGGCCTCGTGAAGCTGCAGGCGGAAGCGGAGGGGCTGGACAAGATCTTCCTCGCCGCCGGCTTCGAGTGGCGCGAGCCGGGCTGCTCCATGTGCCTCGCCATGAACGCCGACAAGCTGAAGCCGGGCGAGCGCTGCGCATCCACCTCGAACCGCAACTTCGAGGGGCGCCAGGGCTTCAAGGGCCGCACCCACCTGGTGTCGCCGGCCATGGCGGCGGCGGCGGCCATCGCCGGCCGCTTCGTGGACATCCGGACCTTCGCCTGATCGCCGTCTCCCCCTTGAGACGGGGTTGACGGGTCGCCCGGTGGACGACGACAACATTCGACGGCCGGCTTCGCCAGGCGAGGCCGGCCGTTCGCGTTCGCCAGGCCTCTTTGCGGGCTGCAGCCAAGCGGGTGGGGAGTTTCATGACCGTGACCGTGAGGGCGCTCGGCCAGAAGGATGCGCATGACCTCGCGCCGCTCATCGCGGCGAACGCCCAGGCGGTGAAGCGCGGCGCGCCCCGGCGGCCGGACGAGTATTACGCCGAGCTCCTGGTGTCGGACCGCACCGCCCAGGTGGTGGGGGCCTTCGACGGCGATCGCCTGGTCGGCTTCGCGGTCTTCTTCGACCTGCCGGACCCGGTGTCGGGCCTCAGGGTCGGCATGATCGAGGCGCTCTACACCGCCCCGGAGGTGTTCGGGGAGGGCGTCGACCGGCGGCTTGTCGAGACCCTGGTGACGGAAGGCCAGAGCCGGGGCTGGGCGCGCCTGCGCTGGATGCTGCCGAAGCCGGTGGACCCGTCGGCGACCGGCCTGCCGGAGGCGTCGCTGGCCGACGAGATCGCCCGGCCTTCGACGGCGCGGCTCTACGAGATCGTCATCGATCCGCTGGCCTGAGCCCGCCGGACGCCGTGGACGGCGTCACTCCCTGTCGAGGCTGTGCCGCGTGAGAAGCGGCAGCTGCAGCGCCGAGAACAGGATGGTGATGGGCATGATGCCCCATACCTTGAAGGCGACCCAGAAATCGGTCGTCTGCGTGCGCCAGACCACCTCGTTGAGGACGGCGAGCAGGATGAAGAACAGGCCCCACCGGAAGGTGAGCTTGCGCCAGCCCTCCGCGTCGAGCCGGAAGGCGCTGTCGAACACGTAGCCGAGTAGCGCCTTGCCGAAGAAGAGTCCGCCGAGGAGCACGGCGGCGAACAGCCCGTTCACGATGGTGGGCTTCATCTTGATGAAGGTCTCGTCGTGGAGCACCAGGGTGAGGGTGCCGAACACCAGCACCACGACGCCGGTGACCACCGGCATCACCGCCAGGCGGCGGGTGAGGATCCAGGAGATCGTCAGCGACGCCAGCATGGCCGCCATGAAGGCGGCGGTGGCGACGAAGATGTCGAAGCGGGCGTTGGCGAAGAAGAACACACCGAGCGGCCCGAGCTCCAGCGCCAGCTTGACGAGAGGATGCTCCGTCCGCGTCGCCGGATCGTTCGGCCCCTTTTCGAATTCCATCGCGTGGTTCGTCCCTGCCGCTCGTGGTGCCCTCCATCTAGTCGGTCGGGGCGGGGCGGACAATGGGAAAGGCCCTCGGATGAGGCCGGACCGCCGCAGAATGGCGCCCGGCATCGGCGCCGGCTGGGGGCTCACTGGAAGTTCCGGCCCTTCGGCATCACCCGCGCGGTGCCGGTTGCCGCGCGCTTCAGGTCGTCGGCGATCTCGGGCGTCTCCTTCAGCATGTGCACGAGGCGCGGCCTCGGCTTGTCGTCGCGCCCTTCCGCGACCGGGCGCTTCACCTCGTCGGCGCGGGCGAGGGCGTCCACGCCGTCGAGGTCGCCGGTGAGCCGGACGAGGCGGGGCGTCTCGTCCACGATCCGCTCCACGACGAGATGGATGACGCCCGCGTCGCGCTGGAGCCGGCCGGTGGCGCGCACGAAGCGGGCGCCGATGACGACGCCGCGGAAGGCCTCGAACACCTTCGGCCAGACGATCAGGTTGGCGACGCCGGTCTCGTCCTCCACGGTCATGAAGATCACGCCCCGGGCCGAGCCGGGCCGCTGGCGCACGAGCACGAGGCCCGCCACCGTGACGGTCCGCCCCGGGGCGAGCACCGCGAGGGCTTCGCTGGGCGCCACGCCGAGACGGGCCAGTTCGGCCCGCACGAAGGTCACCGGATGGGCCTTCAGCGACAGGGAGAGGAAGCGGTAGTCGTTCACCACGTGCTCGCCGAGCGGCATGGGCGGCAGGTGCACGTCCGGCTCGCGCTTCGGCCCCTCGCCGGCGGCGGCGAGGAAGAGCGGCAGGGTCTCCTCGTCGCCGGTGCGGCCGAGGCCGCGCGCCGCCCAGAGCGCCGCCCGCCGGTCGAGGCCGATGGACCGGAAGGCGTCCGCGTCGGCGAGCCGCTCGACGACCGCGCGGGCGAGGCCGGTGCGCAGCCAGACGTCGCGCACGCTGTCGTAGCCGGCGCCGCGCCGCTCCACGAGGAGGCGCATGTCGTCCTCGCGCACGCCCTTGATCTGGCGCAGGCCGAGCCGGACCGCATGGCTCGACCAGACCACCGGCCGCATGGTCCGGTGGCGCGGCACCAGCCGGTCGGCCGCGTGGGGGCCGTGCTCCAGGGTGTTGTCGTAGTCGGACCGGTTCACGTCCACGGGGCGCACCTCCACGCCGTGGTCCTCCGCGTCGCGCACGATCTGGGCGGGAGCGTAGAAGCCCATGGGCTGGGCATTGAGGAGAGCGGCGCAGAACACGTCCGGATAGTGGCACTTCAGCCAGGACGACGCGTAGACGAGGAGCGCGAAGCTCGCCGCATGGCTTTCCGGGAAGCCGTATTCGCCGAAGCCCTCGATCTGCCGGAAGCAGCGCTCGGCGAAGTCGCGGTCGTAGCCCCGCTCCGCCATGCCGTCGATCATTTTCGCCTGGAAGGTCCCGATGGTGCCCACCTTGCGGAAGGTCGCCATGGCGCGCCTGAGCTTGTCGGCCTCCGACGGGGTGAAGCCCGCCGCCACGATGGCGATGCGCATGGCCTGCTCCTGGAAGAGCGGCACCCCCATGGTCTTGCCCAGCACCGCCTCCAGCTCGGGCTTGGGGAAGGTCACCGGCTCCAGGCCCTGGCGGCGGCGCAGATAGGGGTGCACCATGTCGCCCTGGATGGGGCCGGGTCGGACGATCGCCACCTCGATGACGAGGTCGTAGAAGGTGCGCGGGCGAAGGCGCGGCAGCATGGTCATCTGCGCCCGGCTCTCCACCTGGAAGACGCCGACGCTGTCCGCCCGGCACAGCATGTCGTAGACGGCCGGGTCCTCCGGCGGGATGGTGGCGATGGTGAGCGGCCGGCCGTAGTGGCGGGCCAGCATGCCGAAGGCCTTGCGCACGCAGGACAGCATGCCGAGGGCGAGCACGTCGATCTTCAGGATGCCCAGGAGGTCCAGGTCGTCCTTGTCCCACTCGATGACCGTGCGGTCCTCCATGGCGGCGTTCTCGATGGGCACCACCTCGTCGAGGCGGCCGCGGGTGATGACGAAGCCGCCCACGTGCTGCGACAGATGGCGCGGGAAGCCGGCGAGCGCCCTGGCGTGGCGCACCACGTCCATGACGGACCGGTCGGCCGGATCGACGCCGGCGCGCCGGGCGTCCTCGGGCCGCACGCTCGCCGACGACCAGCCCCAGATCTGGCCGGCGAGGGCCCCGACCGTGTCGGCGGAGAGGCCGAACGCCTTGCCGACCTCCCGGATGGCCGACCGCGCCCGGTAGGAGATGACCGTGGCGGCGAGGCCGGCGCGCTCGCGGCCGTATTTGCCGTAGATGTACTGGATCACCTCCTCGCGGCGCTCGTGCTCGAAGTCCACGTCGATGTCCGGCGGCTCGCGCCGCTCCGGCGAGATGAAGCGCTCGAACAGGAGGTCGCCGCGCTCCGGGTCCACCTCGGTCACGCCGAGGCAGAAGCAGACCGCCGAGTTGGCCGCCGAGCCGCGGCCCTGGCAGAGGATGCCGCGGGAGCGGGCGAAGCGCACGATGTCGTGGACGGTGAGGAAGTAGGGCGCGTAGCCGAGTTGCCGGATGATGGCGAACTCGTGCTCCACGGCCGCCTTCACCTTTTCCGGGATGCCGGCCGGATAGCGCCGGGCGGCGCCCTCCAGGGTCAGCGCCTCCAGGGCCGCCTGGGGCGACGGGTGCCCCTCCGTCGGCTCGTCCGGATATTCGTAGCGCAGCTCGTCCAGCGAGAAGGCGAGGTCGGCGAGAAGGCGGCCGGACTCGTCCACCGCCTCCGGCAGGTCGCGGAAGAGCCGGCGCATGGTCTCCTCCGCCTTCAGGTGCCGCTCCGCGTTGCGCTCCAGCCGCCGCCCGGCCTCGGCCAGCGTGGTGTGCTCGCGGATGCAGGTGAGCACGTCCTGGAGGCTGCGCCGGTCCGGGTGGTGGTAGAGCACGTCGCCGACGGCCATGACCGGCACCCGGGCGTCCCGGGCGAGGCGGACGAGACGGGCGAGGCGCCGGCGGTCCGCCCCGTCCTGGCGCCAGGCGACGGCCAGCCGCACCCGGCCGGGCGTCTCGGCGGCAAGCCGGCGGAGCGTGGCGCCGAGCCGGCGGAGCCCGTCCGCGTCCAGGCGTTCCGGCGGCAGCACGGCGAGATGGCTGCGCTCGGAGAAGGCCAGGAGATCGTCGAGGCCAAGGCGGCAGTCGCCCTTGTCGGCCCGCCGCTTGCCGAGGCTGAGCAGGCGGCAGAGCCGGCCCCAGGCGGGCCGGTCCATGGGCCAGAGCGCGATGTCGGGCGTTTCGTCGGCGAAGGCGAGGCGGGTGCCGGGCACGAAGCGCACCCCGTGGTCCTTGGCGGCCTGGTGGGCCCGCACCACGCCGGCCACGCTGTTGCGGTCGGTCACCGCGAAGGCCTTCAGGCCGAGCGCCGCCGCCGCCTCGGCAAGCTCCTCCGGGTGGGAGGCGCCCCGCAGGAAGGAGAAGTTGGACGCGGCGACGAGTTCGGCATAGGCCATGTAGGACGAGTCGATGTTCCTGTTTTGTTCGCACATGGATTCCAGAGGGCCGGATCGGAGTCAACAGCCCTGGACGAGCCTCGAGCGGGCTCGGCACGAGCCCTGGACGGAGCGGTTCGCGGGCTCGGCACGAGCCCTGGACGAGCGGTTCGCGGGCTCGGCACGAGCCGGAATGGCGTCGCCGTGCCGACGGCCGGAAGCGTTCCGGCGCTCCCGCCGCGCCCCGGGGACGCCTCCAGGTTGCCGCCCGACTCGGATCTTCAGACGAATGGGAACAGTCCACACGCGAGCGAAGTTGGAGCGCTCCCCACGATGGTCCGAGGCTCGTCAGAAGGATCGTCGAGAGACGCCATGGCGGAAATAGCACGGGTAGGACGACCCTCGTGACATGCCGGACAGCGGAGCCGAATGGCGTAAAAACCGATGTCATTAACCATCCGGCAGCGGCTTCGAAGATAATCCTTAACAAATCCTTAATCAGTGCCTCAGGATTGTGGACGGGGCTCGGGACCACCGGACCGGAACCCCGTCACGCTGCCTGCTCCGCCCTCCCCGGAGCGCAACGGAGAGCCCGCATGACCGACGCGAGCACGATCCTCAAGGCTGAAGACCGATCGCAGACCGCCGCCTCCCCCTCCCTGCGGCGCCCATCCGACGTGCCGGCGGACCGCACCGGACCGGACCGCCAGGCTGCCAGCTCGTCCAAGGAACTCCTCGCCTTTCTCAACCGCACGTGGCGCGAGCTGGACGTGCGCCTCGATCCCGACACCCGCGCGCTGTGGTGCCACATGCGGCCGAGCGGACCGCCGAGCTTCACGCCCGCCATGGTGCGCGAGCTGATCGTGCTGCACCGGTCAATCCAGGCGCTCGCCGCGTCCCAGGCGCCCGGCGAGGAGCCGCATATCCGCTACTACGTGCAGGGCTCCCGCATTCCGGGCATCTACAACATGGGCGGCGACCTCGCCTTCCTGACCCAGGCGATCCGGGCCGGCGACCGCGAGGCGGTGCGCCGCTACGCCTTCGACTGCGTGGACGCGGTTTATCACATCGCGATCGGGTTCGATTCCGGCGTGGTGTCGGTCGGTCTCCTCCAGGGCGACGCGCTCGGCGGCGGCCTTGAAGGAGCGCTCTGCTGCAACGTGCTGATCGCCGAGCGGCAGGTGAAGCTCGGCCTGCCGGAGATCCTGTTCAACAGCTTCCCCGGCATGGGCGCCTATTCCTTCCTGGCGCGCCGGCTCGACGCCGCCCGGGCCGAGCGGATGATCTTTTCCGGGAAGATCTACTCGGCCGACGAGATGCGCGACATCGGCATCGTGGACCAGGTGGTCGACGAGGGCGAGGGCGAGCACGCGGTCGCGACCTATCTGGCCGAGCGTCAGAGCCACGCGGTGCGCCAGACCCTGTTCAAGGTCCGCCAGCGGGTGAACCCGCTGTCGCTCGCCGAGCTCCGGGATGTGACGGACCTCTGGGTCGACACCGCCATGCGCCTCCCGGCCGCGGACCTGAGGCGGATGGAACACCTCCAGATGGCGCAGGTGCGCCGGCTCCAGAAGGAGGCCGGCGCCTGACGGCCGCCCGCGGGCGGGACGGCCGCGCGAGCCGGGGCCGCCTCAGGGGTTCGCGTCAGGACGCCACCCAGTCGCGCGCGCCGACCGAGCGCACGTGGGCCTCCAAGGCGGCGCGGGCCTCGGTGAACACGGCCTCCAGGGCGCGCACGTTGCGCTCGCCGTCCCGGGCGAGCGTCGCCGCGTCCATCTCGCGCCAGGACAGGCAGAGTTCGAAGATGCCCTCCGCGCCCACGTTGGCGGCGGCGCTCCGCAGCGCGTGGGCGAGCGCCCGAAAGGCGTAGACGTCGTCGCGGGCGACCGCGTCGCCGAGATCGCCCACCAGCCGGTCGGCCTCCCGGATGAATTCGCGCGCGAGATCGGCGACGAACTCCGGCCCGCCCAGCCGCTCCAGGTCGTCGAGCTTCACCGGGTCGAGCGGGCGGCCGCCCGGCATGCCCGCCAGGGGGTCAGCCTCGGCCTCCAGGGCGTCGATCGGGCCCTTGGAAGGCGCGTCCGTCATGCCGGCGGGCAGCACGGAGGCGATCACCTCCACCAGCCGGCGCCCGTCGATGGGCTTGGTGGCGCAGGCGTCCATGCCGGCATCCAGGCAGCGGGCGCGCGCCTCCGGCGTCGCGTCCGCGGTCAGCGCCACGATCGGGGTGCGCGGCCGGCCGAGCGACATGAAGCGCCACAGCTTGGTGGCCTCGATGCCGTTGAGAACCGGCATGTTGACGTCCATCAGCACCAGGTCGAACGACTGCTCGCGCAGGAGCGAGAGCGCCATTTCGCCGTCGTCCGCCGTGGTCGGGCGGTGGCCGGCGGCCTCCAGCATCTTGCAGATCACCATCTGGTTGGTGCGGTTGTCCTCCGCCACGAGAACCGACAGGGACGGCAGGCGCGGCAGGTCCGGCTCGGCCCTGGCTGCCGCCTCGGCCGGATCGACCGGCGCCGCGATCCCGGTCTCCAGCTCGAAGAAGAAGGTGCTGCCCCGGCCGGGCTCGCTGACGAGGCCCATGCGCCCGCCCATCAGCTCCACCAGCTGCTTGCAGATCGCAAGGCCGAGGCCGGTGCCGCCGAAACGGTCGATGATGGTCTCGTCCGCCTGGGTGAAGCGTTCGAACACCCGTTCCTGCGCCTCCGGGGCGATGCCGATGCCGGTGTCGGAGACGGCGACGCGCAGCGTCGCGCGGTCGCGGCCGTCGTCCCCATCCAGGCGGTCGACCGCGATGGCGACCCGGCCCCTCTCGGTGAACTTGACCGCGTTGGACGCGAGGTTGACCAGCACCTCCTCCAGGTGGCGCTCGTCCGCCACGAGCCGCGCCGGCACGTTTGGCGCGATGGAGACGTCGAAGGCGAGACCCTTTCGGTCCGCCTCCACGCGCAGCATGGCGGCGACGCGATCGACCATCTCCGACAGGGTGAAGCTGTTCACCACCGTCGGCATGCGGCCGGCTTCCAGGCGCGAGAAGTCCAGGAGCGCGTTGATGAGGGTGAGAAGCGACCGGCCCGACTGGGCGATCGTCTCCACCATCTCGGCCTGTCCGCGGGTCAGGGCCTCGCGGCCGAGAAGGTCCGACAGCCCGATGACGGCGTTCAGCGGCGTGCGCAGCTCGTGGCCGACGCTCGCCAGGAACAGGCTCTTGGCCTGGCTCGCCTCCTCGGCGACGCGCTTGGCCTCCCGGAGCTTGCGGATGAGGACGCCCGCGTAGAGCGGCAGGATGACGAGGCCGGCCAGCATGCCGACCGTCATGCCGACGTGCTCGCGCCAGTAGCCGGTCTCGTGGAGCGCGGTCGCGAGCCCCACGAGGGCGATGATCATGGACGCGTTGAGATAGGGAATGCCGAACCGGAAGCCGTTGCCGAACACGGTCCACAGATAGAGGGGGTAGAAGAAGCCCGTGCTGTCGCCCCCTGCGGCGGCGGCGGCGGAGATCATGGCGAAGTCCGCCACCATGGCGAACAGCCGGCGGGCGACCGACTCCCCCGGGTAGGCGAGGATGTGGCAGAAGATCCCGATGGCGACGGCGAAGAAGACCAGGAAGGCGAGGGCCGTCTGGTCCAGCATGGCGGCCGCGCTCGCGTCGCCGAGGGCGGTGGCGACGGACAGCCAGCCGACCACCAGGCCGGCGAAGGCCAGCCGGTTCAGCGTCATCTCGTGTTCGCTGTCGGGCCGCTGCCGCAGGCGCCGCCGCATGCGGCCGACCGTGTGGCCGAGAGCCCGGAGCGGCCGGAAACGGAAGCCTGTCATCGGGCCTGTCCGTTCCGGTTGGCGGTCCGGACGCCGAACAGCGCCGCGAAGTCGTCCGGCGGCATGGGACGGCCGAAATGGTAGCCCTGCAACTCGTCGCACCGTTCCTCGCGCAGCCTCTCGGCCTGGGCTTCCGTCTCCACCCCTTCCGCCACCACGCCCATGCCCAGGCTGTGGCCGAGGTTGACGATCGCCCGCACGATGGCGGCGTCGCTCGGGTCGTCGATCAGGTCGCGCACGAACGCCTGGTCGATCTTCAGCCGATCGGCGGGGAAGCGCTTCACGTAGGCGAGGGAGGAGAAGCCGGTGCCGAAGTCGTCGATCGAGATGGTCACCCCGAGGGCGCGGATCTCGGCCAACTGCTCGGCCACCGCCTCCAGGTCCTCCATGACGGTGGTCTCGGTCAGCTCCAGGTCGAGGAGCGCCGGGTCGATGCCGGTCTCGCCGATCAGCGAGGCGATCTGCAGCGGCAGGCTGCGGCCGCGGAACTGCACCGGCGAGATGTTGATGCTCATGCGCAGCGGCGGCAGGCCCTGGCGCTTCCAGGCGGCGGCCTGGCGGCAGGCCTCGCGCATGACGAAGCCGGAGATCGGCAGCATCATGCCGTTCTCCTCCGCCCGGCGCAGGAAGGCGACCGGCGTCTCGATCCGGCCGTCGCCGCGCCGCCAGCGGATCAGCGCCTCGGCGCCCACGATGTCGCCGCTCCGGGCGTCCACCTGCGGCTGGTAGTAGAGGAGGAACTCGCCCTTCTCCAGGGCTTCGCGGAGGGCCTGGTCCAGAACCGCCGACTGGCGCACCCTGACGGCCATGTCGGAGGCGTAGAAGCAGTGCCGGCCGCCGCCGGAGCCCTTGGCGCGGTACATGGCGAGGTCGGCGTTGCGGAACAGCTCCTCGTAGTCCGTGCCGTCGTGCGGGAAGACCGCGATGCCGACGCTCGCCGCCGTCGTGATGGGCGTGTCGCCGATCCGGAACGGCTGGCCGATGAGGGCGCAGATGGCCCGGCCGAGATCCGCGGCGGACTCCATGTCCGTCACGTTCGTCTGCAGCACGGCGAACTCGTCGCCGCCCAGGCGGGCGATGGCGGCCCCGTCGCCTTCGAGCGTGCGCAGACGATCGGCCACGAGGCCGAGAAGGGCGTCGCCGATCGGGTGGCCGAGGACGTCGTTGACGCTCTTGAACTGGTCGAGGTCGATCAGGTGAAGCGCGAAGGTCCGCTCGCCCCGGCGGGCGCGCGCGACTTCCAGCCGCAGGCGCGCGGCGAGCGCGGTGCGGTTCTGCAATCCGGTCAGCTGGTCGTGGTGGGCGATGTAGTGGAGGTGGGTCTCGGTCGCCTTGCGCTCGGTGATCTCCAGGGACGAGGTCACCACGCCGGCGATCCGGTCGAACGCATCCCGGAGCGGCGACTTGGTGGTCAGGAACCAGCGCCGGGCGCCGCTGGCGTCGACGATCTCCTCCTCCAGGTTGCGGATCGGCTCGCCCTTGCCCATCACCATGCGGTCGAGGGCGGCCGCCCGCTCGCCCTTCTCGTCGCCGTGGATCTCGGTCAGACGGCGCCCGGCGACGGCCGCGGGGTCCACTCCGATGAGCCGGGCCTGGAAGCCGTTCATGAACAGGAGGCGGCCGAACCGGTCGGTGGCGCTCACCATGGCCGGGACGGTGTCGATGACCTGGGCGAGGCGCTCGCTGGAATCGCGGATCGCCCGCTCCAGCGTCCGCTCGCTCTCGTGGAGCCGCTTCTCCAGGGTCACGGCCCGGGTCTCCAGCTCCTGCTGCTGGCGGCGGAGCTTCAGGAGGTTGCGCGCCCTCGCGGCGAACTCGCGCCGGTCCACCGGGCTCTGCAGGAAGTCGGTGGCGCCGGCGTCGAGGGCCGCGAGACGGAAGGAGCGCTCCTCGAACACCGTCACGACGATCACCGGCACGTCGGCGAGCTCCGCCACCGCGCGCAGGCGGCGGATGAAGTCCGCGCCGTTCATGCCGGGCATCTCGTAGTCGGTCACGACGAGGTCCGGCACCCGCTCGGCCGCGAAGGCGAGCGCCTTGTCGGCGTCCCCGAAGGTGAAGACCTCCACGTCCTCCCCGATCGTCGCCGCCATCTTGGCGAAGATCTTCTGGTTGGTGATCTGATCATCCAGGATGACGATCGTCGGCATGGCGCACCTGCGGCTTGGACGGTCGCCCGGGCGGTGGGCGGCGGTCGTGCTGCCGGCGGCGTCGCCGGCTCCTGGGGGACGGACGGCCGGCGGATCCGGCCGTCCAGACAGGCCCCGGCGGGCCCGGCCCACGGGTCCGACGCGTCTCGCGCCTCGACCGCCGCCGGGAGTACCGAGACCGGCAGGGTCGCAGTCGAAAGTTAATTTCTCTTATAGGAGAGGGTCTTGGCCGCCCTTCTCCCAGTCAGACCGTCCCGCGGGTCCTCACCGATACTCGGCTGTTCCGTGTTTCTCTTCGGTCCCGTCCAGCTGCACTCCGTACTCATGACGAAGTGATCGGCGCATGGTCATGCGCCAAATGGATGAAGACAGGCGGAAAGCCATCGAAGATCTGGAAACGCGGCGCGCGAAACAACGATCGTCATGTCTGAATTGGCAAGTCGTCGGCACATGCGTGTCGCATGCGGTCGCCGCCCCGGACGGGCTCGGAACGGAAGGCCGCACCTCCGGGTTCATCGCTTGGACAAGCAACGCCCGCCCCCGACCGGGGTGGACAGTCGGAGACAGACCATGCCGCGCGACCTGTCAGACCTGGAGAGCCGCAGCCTGCGTCACGGTGTCGGATCGACCGCCTCCGGCGGCGCCCCGCTCGACCGGACCGACCGTATCGCCGCCGTCTTCGGCGGCAGCCTCCTGGTCCACTGGGGGCTGCGCCGTGGCGGGCTGATCGGCCTGCTCGGGGCGGCCGCCGGCGGAACGCTCGCCTGGATGGGCGTCAACGGGCGCTCCCTGTCGTTCGACAATGAGAGCCAGCAGCCGTCCGGCGCGCGGGCCGACGCTCTCGCGTCCCGCTACAGTCCGGCTCCCTCCGGACCGGCCACGGGCAGCGGCGCGTCCGCCATGGGCGGGTCCACGGGCGTCGGCGGCTCAGCGGCAACGGCGGGTGGCTCCCTGGGCGGCGGGTCGTCGTCCCCCGCCGGTGGGTCCGTCGGAGCGGGCGGGCCGTCGTCCAGCCCGGCGACCACGCGCGGCTCCTCGTCCACCTCCGGCAGCCAGACGACGGGTGGCGGACAGACGACGGGTGGTGGGTCGGCCTCCAGCGGAGGGACGTCCGGCGGCGGGTCGTCCGGCGCCGGCGGCCAGACGACGGGCGGTACCTCGTCGACCACCGGCGGGCCCTCCATTTCTGGTGGCGGCTCCACCTCCGGTGGCAGCTCCACCTCCGGTGGCAGCTCGTCGTCCGGCACGTCGGGGTCGGCCGGCCCGGACAGTCCGGCCCGCAAGGGCGGTCCGGACAATGCCCGCGACCAGGCCCGCCCCGGCGGCACCAAGCCGAGCACGCCCGGCCAGGGCTGAACGTCCGCTCCCATCTTCAACGGCGCGTCCGTCGGCGAGCCCCGGTCATCGGCCGGGGCTCTTCATGGTCAGGATCGACCGTCCATGAGCCTCGTTCGTCGCCCCCGCCGGCGATCGCCGCCGGCGGGCGTTCGATCGGCCGCCGCTTTCAGGTCGGGTCGAGGGCGATCACGAGGGCGTTGTCGCCGTCCAGGTGGAGTTCGCCGCCCACCCGCTCTCCCTCCCGTCCCGGACGGGCCGAGATGACCACTTCGCCGGCCGCGGCCGGCCCGGTGAGCCGGACCGAGATGGGCGTGGACCCGAGGTTGAGGGCGACCAGGAAGCGCTCGGCGCCGGCCTCCCGGAGGTAGAGGAGGAGATCCCCTTCGGCGGCGAGGCCCTGGTAGACGCCTTCGGTGAAGGCGGCGCGGGTCCGCCGGAGCGCCAGGAGGCGGCGGTAGAGCGACAGCATGGACGCGGGATCGTCGCGCTGGCCCTCCACGGTGGCGGCCTCGTCCGTGCGGCTCACCGGGAGCCAGGGCGTGCCATCGGAGAAGCCGGCGTTCGGACCGGGCCGCCACTGCATCGGCGTGCGGGCGCCGTCCCGGCCGAGACCGAAGCCCGGCACCTGGCGGGCGAACGGATCAAGGGCGGTCGCGTCGTCGAACACGGCGTGCTCCATGCCGATCTCCTCGCCGTAGTAGAGGGTCGGGGTGCCACGGAGGGTGAGAAGCAGCACCGCCGCCACCCGGGCCTGGGCGAGGCCGACGCGGGTGGCGAGCCGCGGCTTGTCGTGGTTGCCCGTCACCCAGTTGGGCCAGCCGCCCTCGGGTAGCGCCCGTTCGTAGTCGTGGATCATCTGGTCGATGTGCCGCGCGTCCCATGGCGCGTCGATCAGCGCGAAATTGAACGGCAGGTGCACGCCGTCGTCGTCGGCACCGTAGTAGCGCACCAGCCGCTCGGTCGGCAGGTAGATCTCGCCGATCAGGACACGGTCGCCATAGGGCTCCACGGTCTGGCGGAGGAGGCGGACGACCTCCTCCATTTCGGGGAGATCGGTGGTGTAGAGCTTGATCAGACGGTCCGTCGGGGCGTCGCCATTCCGCCAGCGGGGATTTTCCGGGTTGTCGCGGAAGGACTGGTCCTTCATCAGGTGCCACAGCACGTCGATGCGGAAGCCGTCCACGCCCTTGTCGAGCCAGAAGCGCATCACGTCGGTGACGGCCTCGCGGACCGCCGGGTTGCGCCAGTTGAGGTCCGGCTGGCTGGCCAGGAAGGCGTGGTAGTAGTACTGGCCGGTGGCCTCGTCGAAGGCCCAGGCGCTGCCGCCGAACTCGGACTGCCAGTTGTTTGGCGGGCCGCCGTCCGGCGCGGGGTCGCGCCAGATGTACCAGTCGCGTTTCGGCGAGTCCCGCCCGGCGCGGCTGTCCCGGAACCAGGCGTGTTCGTCGGACGTGTGGTTCGGCACCAGGTCGAGGATCATCTTCAGCCCGCGCCGGTGGACCTCGGCGATGAGGGCGTCGAAGTCCTCCATGGTGCCGAACACCTGGTCGATGGCCGTGTAGTCGGCGATGTCGTAGCCGAAGTCGCGCATCGGCGAGACGAAGATCGGCGACAGCCAGAGCGCGTCCACGCCGAGGTCGACCAGATGGTCGAGCCGGGCGCGGACGCCCGCGAGGTCCCCGACGCCGTCGCCGTCGCTGTCCTGGAAGGATCGCGGATAGATCTGGTAGATGGTGGCGGTCTTCCACCAGGTCGCGGCCGTCATCGTCCGTCTCCTTGTGCCATAGATCGTGTCGCGCCGGCGGACCGGCCGGTGCGCGCCCTCAGCCGGCGAGCACCACGGCGCTGCGCCCCGGCAGCCACCAGACGCCGTCGGCGTCGAGGGCCGGCACGGCGCCGCGTCCGTCGTAAACGTCGTCGTCGCTGGAAAAGATCATCCGCCAGGGCCGGCCCGGCCTCGGGGCGGACAGCGGGTCCGGGAGCGTCTCGACGGTCCGGCCCGGTCCGAGGTTGAGGACGAGCAGCCGGTCCCCGTCGTCGCCGAACCAGCGCATCAGGGCGAGATCCGGGACGGGCGTCGAGACGGCGAGCTCCAAGGGACGGCGGAACACCGGGTCCGCCCGGCGGAGCGCCAGCAGATCCCGGTGGAGCGCCAGCGCGGCGCTGTTCCGCTCCCGCTCCGACCAGTCCAGCACGCACGAGCGCCACGTCGCCTCCGCGCAGGGGTCCGGAATGGCGTCGTGCCTCACGGCCGGGAACTGGTCGAGGAAGCCCTTGCGCCCGGCGCGCACCGCCTGGCCGAGATCGCCCCCGTGGTCGCAGAAGAAGACGAACGGCCGGGTCGAGCCAAACTCCTGGCCCTGGAACAGCATGGGCGTCTGGGGCGACAGGAGGAGGAGCGTCGTCAGGGCGCGCAGGAGGCTTCGGTCGGCGATGCGGGCGAGCCGATCGCCGGTCCGGCTGTTCGCCACCTGATCGTGGTTCTCCAGGAAGGCCACGAAGCGCTTCAGGTCCGTACCGAAGGCCCAGCTGCCCCGCGGGGCCTTGTCCCAGGCGGACCGCTGCCCGTGGTAGAGGAAGCCCCAGCGCAGCGCGGCGACCAGCTCGGCGGCCGAGCCGGAAAGGTCGGAATAGTAGGCGTCCCGCTCGCCCGTGGCGGCGATCCGGGCGGCGCGCTGGAAGTCCTCGTTCCAGAGGCCGTCCAGGGCCTGTCCCCCGGCGTCGGCCGGCTTGATCACCGCCACGTCCTGGGGCGTGTTCTCGGCCACCAGGATGAGCTCGCGCCCGCCCGCGGCGATCCGGCAGGCGGCGGCGGCCTCCGCCACCACGTGGACGGGGCTCGCGTCGAAGATCTGCTGGGTGGCGTCGAAACGCAGGCCGTCGAGATGATAGTCGCGGATCCAGGCGGCGGCGCTTTCCACCACGAGCGCCCGCATGCCGGCCGAACCGTCGTCGTCGAAGTTGAGCGGGTCGCCCCACTCGTTCTCGTAGCGCCGGGAGAAGTGGCTTTCCGCATAGCGCCGGTGCATCTGGCCGTCCGGGCCGAGGTGGTTGTAGACCACGTCCAGGATGACGGCGAGGCCGAGCGCGTGGGCGCGGTCCACGAAGGCCTTCAGGTCGTCCGGTTCGCCGTAGACGGCGACCGGCGCGAACCAGCCGACGCCGTCGTAACCCCAGCCGAAGCGGCCGGGAAAGTCGTTCACCGGCATGAGCTCCACGACCGTGATGCCCGCCTCCTTGAGGAGCGGCAGCTTGTCGGCCGCGGCCCGGTAGGTGCCGTCAGGCGTGAAGGTGCCGATGTGGATCTCCAGGATCACGGCGTCGTCGAGCGCGACCCCGGTCCAGCCCGCGTCCGTCCAGGGGAAGGCGTCGTGGTCGAGGAGGGCGCTCAAGCCGTGCGGGCCGTCCGGTTGATGGCGCGACGCCACGTCCGGAACGAGATCCGGGCCGGCGCCGAGCCGGAAGCCATAGCGCGAGCCCGCCCGGGCGTCCGGCACGCGGCCGGAGAACCACCCGTCGCCTTCGGGATCGAGGCGCGTGTCGCGACCGTCCACCACCACGGTCGCGGACGGATGGTCGGGCGCGAAGAGCCGGAAGGCGGCGCCACCGCCCGCGAGCAGCGATCCGCCGATCATGGTCGTCACGTGTGTCGTCCTTTCGCCGTCCCGGACCGACCGTCGAGGCCGTCCGGCGCGCCGCGGCCCGGGGGCTCGTCGGCCGGGCCCGACCCCGCGGCTGCTTGGCTGAACGGGCGTCCATCGTCCTTGTTCCAGCATGCCTCGCCGCCACCGGGGCGCCATCCGTCGTTGCGGGATTTTGACAGCTTTCGCTCACGCTGGCGCGCGCCTATCGTCCTCTCCGGGATCGGTCTAGCCCCCGATGGTAGAGGCCGAGATGGTGCCGACTGTCGCCAGGACCCTGACGCGCCATGCCGCCGCCGCCGCCCTGGCCGGGGCAGCGGCCGCCCTGCGGTTCGCGGCGGGCGCCCTGGACCCGGCGCTTGCGCCCTTCGTGTTCTTCTATCCGGTCGTTCTCCTCGCCACGCTGCTTTGGACCGCCGGTCCCGGCGTCACCGCGCTCCTTGCGAGCGCGGTCGCGGCGACGGCCATCATGGTCGAGGCCGGGCGGGAGCTGGCGTCGATCTGGCTCAACCTTGCCCTCTTCCTGATCACCGGCGGCCTGCTCGTCGTCCTCGGCGATCGGCTCGGCCGGACGACGCGGCGGCTGGAGGCGAGCGAGGCCCGCCTCGCCCTCCTCCACAGGGCCGCCCGGGTGGGAGACTGGACCTTCGATCCGCAGACCGGCGATCTCCGCTGGTCGGAAGGCCTGGCGGCCCTGATGGGCGTCGACCCCACCCGCTTCAAGCCGAGCTTCGACAGCATGGAGGCGCTCGTCGACCCGGCGGACCGGACCGCGTGGCGCGTGGCGCTCCGGTCCGCCCTCGACCACGGCGACCACTTCGAGATCGTCTACCGGGTGCATCGGCCCGACGGGGCGCTGCGCTGGTTCGCCACCCGCGGCGAGGTGCGCCGCGACGGGGGCGGCAAGGCGATCCGGATGACCGGCCTCGACATCGACATGACCGAGCGCCTGGAGGCGGAGCGCGCCCTGGCGGAAAGCCGCGCCCGCACCGGCCGCCTGTTCGACGCCATGACGGAGGGCTTCCTGGTGGGCGAGGCGGTGCGGGACCGGTCCGGCGCCGTGGTGGACTGCCGGCTGGTGGACGCCAACCCGGCGGCCGCCCGCCTCGTCGGCCAAAGTCCGGAGGCGCTGGCCGGGGCGCGCATCGCGACGCTCCTCGGGCCGGTCAACCCGGACTGGCTCGCCTTCGTGGACCGGGTGGTGAGAACCGGTGCGCCGGACCGCATGGAAGGCTGGTCCAGCACCTTCCGGCGGTGGCTGGAGGTCTACGCCTATTCGATCGAGGCGGACACATTCGGCCTCCTCATCCGCGACGTCACCGACCGCAAGTCGGCGGACCTCGCCCGGGACGAGGCCCTCCGCCAGGCCGAGGCGCTGTTCCGCGAGATGAACCACCGGATCAAGAACAATCTCCAGATGATCTCCAGCCTCCTGCTGCTCCAGGGACGGGCGACCGACGACAGGGCCGTGCGGGACCAGTTCGACCGCGTGCGAAACCGGATCGCCACGATCGCGGAGCTGCACGCGGCCCTCTACGGCTCGGGCCGGCTCGGGACGGTGGACTTCGGGGACTATCTGAAGGAGATCTGCGCCGCCATCCGCCAGACCCTGCCGGCGACGCCGGCCGTCGATCTTCGCGTGCGGGCGGACAGCGTCATGGTCTCCGCCGACACGGCCCTGTCGCTCGGCCTCATCGTCAACGAGCTCGTCACCAACGCGGCCAAGCACGCCTTCCCGGAGCGCGACCGGGGCAGCGTGACGGTGGATTTCGAACCGGTGGCGGGCGGGCTCCACCTCAGGATCCGCGACGACGGGCGGGGCCTGCCGGCCGCCGACGGGTCGCCGTCCGGCCTCGGCACCACCCTCGTGGCCGGCTTCGTCCAGAAGGAGGGCGGCCGGCTCGCCCTATCGAGCGACGGCGGCGCCTGCTTCGACATCCTGATCCCGAACGGTCGAGGACCAAACGGGGAAGGGGCCGGCCACGGGGCGGCCGGCGAGCTGGAGCCGGGAGAGCGGGCGGCGGCTGGCCGGGCGCCGGGAGCCCGGCGAGACGTCAGCGGTACTTCCGGTAGTTGATCTCGAACCACTTGGGGTTCGTCTCGGTGCCGGATTTCACCTCGTAGAGCGCCACCGTGGTGTCGAGACCCTGGGCGTCGGTCACCGTCCACTGCTTCAGCTCGATTGTGCGGGCGTCGAAGATCAGGGTCAGCCTGCCGGCGGCGTAGACGGCGGTGTCCTCCATGACGACCGTGATCAGGTCGGCGTCGGCGGTCACCTGGCGGACCACGGCCTCGCGGGTCAGGTCGATGTTGGTCTGCACCAGGAAGCGCAGCGGCGTTTCGGACAGAAGGAGCAGGGTCTGCTCGCCGAGCGCCTTGTCGTCGATCGCGACGGTCTTGCCGTCGGCGATGATGTCGAGCTTGGCCGGCGGATAATAGCGGAAGCGCAACTTGCCCGGGCGCTCGATCACGAAGTAACCGGTGGTCTGGCCGCCGTCCGGCCCGGTCTGGACGAACTTGCCCTCCAGCGTGACGATCGAGTTGAAGTAGGTGTTCACCGCGTCGAGAGTCGCGCGCTGCTCCGGCGACATCTGGCCGAGCTGCGGGGCCGCGACGGCCGGGGCGGTCGAGGCGAGGAGCCCCGGGCCGAAGGACACCGCGATGGCGAGACAGGCGCGGCGGGCGAAGGCGGCAAAAGACATCGTGAGGCGTTCCAGCGATCGTGACGGTGGCCGGGGCGGCGGCCGCCGCCCGTGTCCATCGCGTCACTTAAGAAAGGGAACGTGGCAAAACCACGTTCGATCCATGCCCGACGATCATGCCCGACGATCATGCTCGCCGGTCCGGGCCGGTCGATCCGGGCCGGCCGATCCATTCCCGGCGGCGGCCGGTCGCGCTCAGTCCTCCTCGGCGCCGCCGCCGACCAGGATCTCGCGCTTGCCGGCGTGGTTGGACGGCCCCACGATGCCTTCCTTCTCCATGCGCTCGATGAGCGAGGCGGCGCGGTTGTAGCCGATGCCGAGCCGACGCTGGATGTAGGAGGTGGACGCCTTCTTGTCCCTGAGGACCACCGCGACCGCCTGGTCGTAGAGGTCGGCGCCCTCGCCGTCGGCCATGCCGTTCGGCCAGCCTTCGCCGCCCGCTTCCCCGCCTTCCCCGCCGTCCTCGTCCTCGGTGACGGCGTCCAGGTAGTCGGGCGCGCCCTGGGCCTTCAGGTGCGCCACGATGGCCTCCACCTCGCCGTCGGACACGAACGGTCCGTGGACGCGCTGGATGCGGCCGCCGCCGGCCATGTAGAGCATGTCGCCCTGGCCGAGCAGCTGCTCGGCGCCCTGCTCGCCGAGGATGGTGCGGCTGTCGATCTTGGAGGTCACCTGGAAGGAGATGCGGGTGGGGAAGTTTGCCTTGATGGTGCCGGTGATCACGTCCACCGACGGGCGCTGCGTCGCCATGATCACGTGGATGCCGGCGGCGCGCGCCATCTGGGCGAGCCGCTGCACCGCCCCCTCGATCTCCTTGCCGGCCACCATCATCAGGTCCGCCATCTCGTCGATGATCACCACGATGAAGGGCAGCGGCTTCAGGTCCATCTCCTCGGTCTCGAAGATGGGCTCGCCGGTCTCCCGGTCGAAGCCGGTCTGCACCGTGCGGGCGATGCTCTCGCCCTTCTCCAGAGCCTGCGCCACCCGGGCATTGAAGCCCTCGATGTTGCGCACGCCGAGCTTCGACATCTTCTTGTAGCGGTCCTCCATCTCGCGGACCGTCCACTTGAGGGCCACCACGGCCTTGCGCGGGTCGGTCACCACCGGCGAGAGGAGGTGAGGGATGCCGTCGTAGACGGAGAGTTCCAGCATCTTCGGGTCGATCATGATCAGCCGGCACTCCTCCGGCTTCAGCCGGTAGAGGAGCGACAGGATCATGGTGTTGATGGACACGGACTTGCCCGAGCCGGTGGTGCCGGCCACCAGCATGTGGGGCGTGCGGGCGAGGTCCACGATCACCGGCTCGCCGCCGATGGTCTTGCCGAGCGCGAGGGCGAGCCGGGCCTTGGACCGCTCGAAGTCCTGGGCGCCGACGAGTTCGCGCAGGTAGACCGTCTCGCGCCGCTGGTTCGGCAGCTCGATGCCGATGGCGTTCTTGCCCGGGATCACCGCCACGCGGGCCGCGACGGCGCTCATGGAGCGGGCGATGTCGTCGGCGAGGCCGATCACCCGGCTCGACTTGATGCCCGGCGCGGGCTCCAGCTCGTAGAGGGTCACCACGGGACCGGGGCGGACGTTGATGATCTCGCCCTTGACGCCGAAGTCCTCCAGCACGCCTTCGAGAAGTCGCGCGTTCTGCTCCAGCGCGTCGGCGGAGATCTTCACCGGGCCGCCGGAGGCCTTGGCCTCGGCGAGAAGCTGGAGCGGCGGGAACTGCCAGCCGTCGAGCAGCGAGAGCTGCTCCACGCCGTTCCGGCCCGGCTGGGGCGGGGCGGCGGGCGCCTGCACCCGGCCCGCGACGCGCGGCTGGGCGACCGGCTGGCCGCCGGCGATGCGGGCGGCGGGACCGCGCAGCGGAACCTGGATCGGCCGGCTCGCCGCCTTGGGCGGCGCCATGGCGACCGGCTGGGGCGGCTCGAAGCCGTCGTCGTCCTCGTCGCCGGCCACGGCACGGCCCGCCGGGGCGCGCACGCCGTCGCGGCCGTCGACCCTCGGCGCCGTCCCGGCCCGGTCCATCAGGCGCTCGTCCAGGGAGAAGCGCGGGTCGTCCGCGTCCTCGTCGAACGGCGGCTCCTCTCCGGAAAAGGCCGCGTCGCGCCCGCGGCCGGCGGGCACCAGGTCGTCGAGGCCGTCGCGCGGCTCGGTCAGGGCCCGGATGAAGCCGCTCACCCGGCCGGCGACCGCGGCGCCGCGCGCCCGGCCGCGCACCGGTTCCGGCCCCGGCGCGTCGTCCTCGGAAATCTCCCAGCCGTCGTCCTCGCCCGGATAGGCGTAGTCCGGCTTGCGGCCGAAGCGGCGGGACAGCCGCGCGCGGACCATGAAGAAGCCGTGGGCGAGGGCGCCGGCCACCGCCTGCAGGCGGCCTTCCGGCTCGTCGGCGCCGTCGTCGTCGAGGTCCGCGTCCAGGTCCTCCTCGGCGCTCCGCGGATAGCCGGCCGCGAACACCAGGAAGGCCACCGTCACGGGCCCGAACAGGATCATGCAGACGAGCCGGTTGGTGTCGGTGAGGACGCCTCCCGTGAAGGCCGCGGGGACCTGCAGCACCAGGTCGCCGATCGCGCCGCCGAGCCCGGTCGGCAGGGGCCAGCCGGCGGTCGGCGGCAGGGCGCTCATGAAGGCCGCGCCGGTGAAGGTGCCGGCGATCCAGGCGAGCCAGCGGCTGCGGGCGATCTCCACGGTGCGACCGGTCATCAGCTGGACGGCCCAGATGGCGACCGGGGCGAGGAAGACCGCGGCGGTGACGCCGATCAGCTGCAGGACGAGGTCGGCCACCACGGCGCCCGGCGCGCCGAACAGGTTGCGCGGCACCGCGTCGGTGGAATGGCTCCAGCTCGGATCGTCCACCGACCAGGTCACCAGGGCGGCCGCCAGGGCCGCGAGGCCGGCCAGGAGCGCGAGCCCCGCCGCGGCGGACAGGTTGCGCCGGACCGTCCGGCCCATGCGGCTTTCCTCCGGCCTCGGCCGGGAGTCCGCCACGGGCTTGCGGACCGCCGAGCCCCGCCCGCCGGCGACCTCGCGCCGGCCGGAGCGCACGCGCTCCCCGTGGCCCGCCGTCATCACGCTGGCGCCGCGTCGCGCCTCGATGCCGTCCATCACGTCAACACTCCCGTCAGCCGCGCCAGTGCCTCGTCCGTCCGGTCCGGCGCCTCCACCATGGCGATCCGGATGTAGTCCGCCCCCGGGTTGCGTCCGGCCCCGGGGTCGCCGGTCTCGGGGTCGCCGGTCTCGGGGTCGAAGGTCTCGGCGGCCAGGGTGCCGCCGGGCAGGACCTTCACGCCGGCCTCCGCGAAGAGCCGCCGGGTCACCGCCTCGCCACCGCCCCAGCGGGACACGTCGAGCCAGAGGAAGAAGCCGCCGGGCGGGGTCACGGAGCCGAACAGGGGCGCGAGCCGCGCCTGCGCGCCGGCGAACTTCAGGTCGTAGAGCCGGCGGTTCTCCGCCACGTGGGCCTCGTCGGCGAAGGCCGCCACGGCGACCGCCTGGACCGGCAGGGGCACCTGGGGCGCCGCCACGTTGCGGAACACCGCCCATTCGGCGAGAAAGTCCGCATCCCCGGCGGCGAAGCCGCAGCGCAGGCCCGGCAGGTTGGAGCGCTTCGACAGGGAGTTGAACGACACCACCTTGCCGAAGCCGTCGCCGATCGCATCCGCCGCCTCAAGCACGCCGGCGGGGGGCGCGCCGCGCCAGATCTCCGAATAGCACTCGTCGGCGAACACGTAGAAGCCGTGGGTCCGGGCGAGGCCGATCAGCTCCCGCCACGTGGCGAGGCTGGCGACGGCGCCTTGCGGGTTTGCCGGCGAGGCGTAGAAGACCGCGGCCGTGCGGGCGAGGAGGGCCGGATCGAGGGCGGCGAGGTCCGGCAGGAAGCCGGTCTCCGGCCCGGCGGGCAGGAGCACGGCCTCGGCTCCCGCCGCCTCGGCGGCCGCCGCGTAGACCTGGTAGAAGGGATTTGGCAGGAGGATCGCCGGCCGGTCCGTCCCCGCGCCGCGTCGGCGCACAGCCTGGAGGGCAGCGAAGAAGAGGCCCTCGCGCGATCCGTTGAGCGGCAGGACGCCGGCCTCCGGGTCCACCGGCGTCGCAAGGCCGTAGCGGCGGGTCAGCCAGTCGGCGACCGCCTGCCGGAACGCGGCAGTGCCCTTGATGGGCGGGTAGCGGCCGAAATCCGCGATCGACCCCGCCAGCGTCGGGGCGACGAAGTCCGGCACCGGATGGCGCGGCTCGCCGATGGTGAGGTCGATCGGAGGCAGGCCGGGCGTCACCCCCGACAGAAGCGCGGCGAGCCTCTGGAAGGGCGAGGCGATCGGGATCGGTCGGGAGGTCATCGGCGGGGGTCGGGCTCCGTGAGGGGGCGGGCGCAGCGTCGCGCGCGAGGCGACGGGTCGACGCCCGAACCGGCGGCTCCATCGACATGCAGCCTAGCGAACATGTGGTTAATCGCCGTTTAACTCCGCGGACACGGTCGTGCCGCCGGGGCGTGCAGGCCTGAGGCCCGAACGCCGAGAGGCCGCCCGGGGTGGGGCGGCCTCTTCAGGACGGTTCTCGACGGCTCAAACAATGCTGCAAGATTCTCCGCCCACACTCGCCCAATCGTCAGACGAGCGTTCGATCTTCCGCACTCGCGAGAGGGTGGGCGCCCGCAGGGCTCTGGAGGGCAACGGTGTCGACCGCGAACACCACCACGATCAGTCGCCGACGGCAACGGAGTCTTCGCCAGGAAAGGGACGGGCGGGCGCGGCCCGCCCCGCCGGGCCAAGCGTCAGAGCGCCTCGTCGGCCGTCTCTCCGGTGCGGATGCGCAGGGCCTGGTCGATGGAGTAGACGAACACCTTGCCGTCGCCAATCTGGCCGGTCTTGGCGGCTGCCGCGATGGCGTCCACCACCTTGTCGACCTGGTCGCCGGACACGGCAACCTCGACCTTCAGCTTCGGCAGGAAGCTGACGGCATATTCGGCCCCGCGGTAGATCTCTGTATGGCCCTTCTGGCGGCCATAGCCCTTCACCTCGGTCACGGTCAGCCCGTGGACGCCGACGGCGGTCAACGCGTCCCGGACCTCGTCGAGCTTGAACGGCTTTATGATGGCCATGACGATCTTCATGAGCTTCCTCCTGGATACGGGGATGCTGACCGGCTTGTCGGCCGGACGATGGGGGGCGGGACGCCGGAGACCGGTTCGGCGGCGGTCGCGGCGACCGGGTCGTCGCGGTGCCGGCCGCGGCTGGTCAGTCGCCTCGTCAAACACGGGTTGATCTTGCCGGCATGTCTTCGGTCCCGCAACCGCGACCTGTTGCCTTTCGGCCCGCTCGGGCCGTCTCGGCAGCCTCAATTTTCGGCAATGGCGCCGGCGGTGCGGGCCGGCGAAGGACGGCTGCGGGCGGAGCGCTTCAGGAGCCCCGCCCGCAGCCTCGTCGGGATCAGTTGTAGGCGCGCTCGCCGTGGGTGGTGACGTCCAGGCCCTCGCGCTCGGCCGCTTCCGGCACGCGCAGCCCGATCACCGACTTGACGATCAGCAGCGAGACCACCGAGACCACCGTGGACCAGACGATGCAGACCAGCACCGCGTGGATCTGGTTCCAGACCTGCGTACCCATCTCGTAGCCGGCGAGCGGGAAGCCGCCGAGAGATTCCGAGGCGACCACGCCGGTCAGGATGGCACCCACGATGCCGCCGACGCCATGGACGCCGAACACGTCGAGGCTGTCGTCGTACTTCAGCTTGGCCTTCAGCCACACCACGGCCCAGAGGCAGACCACGCCGGCCACGAGGCCGATGAAGATCGCGCCGCCGGCGCCGGCGAAGCCCGCCGCCGGCGTCACGGCAACAAGGCCCGCCACGGCGCCCGAAGCCGCGCCGAGGGCGCTCGGATGACCGCGGGTCAGCCATTCCATGAAGGTCCAGGCGAGCGCCGCCGCGGCGGTGGCCACGATGGTGTTGAGCATCGCCTGGGCGGTCAGGCCGTTGGCCTCCAGATTGGAGCCGGCGTTGAAGCCGAACCAGCCGACCCAGAGCAGGCTCGCGCCGATGACGGTCCACACCAGGTTGTGCGGCGCCATGTTCTCCTTGCCGTAGCCGACGCGCGGACCGACCATGATGGCGGCCACGAGGCCGGCGATGCCCGCGTTGATGTGCACCACGGTGCCGCCGGCGAAGTCATAGGCACCGGCCGCGAACAAGTAGCCGGTCGGCGCGTCCGGCGCGCTCGGACCGCCCCACCACCAGACCATGTGGGCCATGGGCAGGTAGGAGAAGGTGAACCACAGCACCAGGAAGAACAGCACGGCCGAGAACTTCATGCGCTCGGCGGTGGCGCCGATGATGAGGGCCGGGGTGATGCCCGCGAAGGTGAGCTGGAAGATCACGAAGGTGAGTTCGGGGATGAACACGCCCTGGGTGAAGGTCTCGGCCAGCGAGTCGAGCTTCACGCCCGACAGGAAGGCCTTGGAGAGCCCGCCGAAGAAGGGCGAGAGCGCCGTCACCTCTTCGGCCGTGCCCGGGCCGGTGAAGGCGATGGAATAGCCGTAGACGACCCACAGGATGGCGATCAGCGAGAAGCCGATGAAGACCTGCATCAGGACCGAAAGGATGTTCTTCGAGCGGACGAGGCCTCCGTAGAACAGGGCGAGACCCGGCAGGGTCATCAGGATCACCAGGATGGTGGACAGAAGCATCCAGGTGGTGTCGCCCTTGTCGGGCACGGGCGCCGCCGGGGCGGCCGCCGCCGCCGCATCGGCCGCCGGTGCCGCGGCATCCTGCGCGAACACGGCAGTCGCAGCGAGCACCATCAGCGGTGCTGCTGCGAGAAGTGTCTTGATGGTCTTCATCGACTTCCTCTCATGGATGACGCGCGGGCAGTTCACAGCGCTTCGGTGTCGGTCTCGCCGGTGCGGATGCGCACCGCCTGTTCGATCGGGTAGACGAAGATCTTGCCGTCGCCGATCTGGCCGGTCTTGGCGGCGGCGGCGATGGCCTCCACCACCTTGTCGGCCTGCTCGGACGCGACGGCCACCTCGAGCTTCAGCTTGGGGAGGAAGCTGACGGCATATTCGGCCCCGCGATAGATCTCGGTATGGCCCTTCTGGCGGCCATAGCCCTTCACCTCGGTGACCGTGAGCCCGTGCACGCCGAGCGTCGTGAGGGCGTCGCGCACCTCGTCGAGCTTGAACGGCTTGATGATGGCCAAGACGATCTTCATGGATGTCCTTCTCGATCTGGTCCATCCGACCCGACGGCCCGCCCGGACCCCGGATCGGACGAAATGGTGGAAGCCTTCGACGGCCGCGTGTCAGATGGGCCATGCCGTAATCAAGCTTCGTGCCAGGATCGGAGGAGGACCGAGGAGACGCGGAAATCCGGGCGATCGGCCGACCGCGAACGCCGGGTCGGCGCCGGCAGGGCGGGCCGGAGCGGCGAAAATCAGGCGGAGCTCTGATTCAGCCCAGGAATTGATCAAGTGCCTTGAAAGTGAGTGCTCAGTATTTGAGCAGACGCCTATGCGCATGGCCGAATGTGTCTGGCGTATGCAGCGGGCCGCGAGCGGCAGGGCGTCTGTGCAACCGGCAGAACGGACCTGGAATCAGCAGGCTCGAAACGCTGCGGTAAGCAGGGCTCCGAGGATTCCGTCCGGTCCTCCCTGGGAAGGTCCGACCCTGACGTGGCATGCCCAATGTTCGTGCAAAACCTATGCGCGGGGCCTGATCAGACCTTCCTGGGCCACGGAGGCGAGGAGAATGCCGGACCGATCGTAGAGAGATCCGCGGGTGAAGCCGCGCGCTCCGGAGGTGGACGGGCTGTCCTGGGCGTAGAGCATCCACTCGTCGGTCATGGGCTGGCGGTGGAACCACATGGCGTGATCGAGGCTGGCCACCTGCAGGCCCGGGTCGAACACCGAGCGGCCGTGGACCACGAGGGCGGTGTCGAGGAGGGTCATGTCGGACAGGTAGGCCAGAACGGCCCGGTGGATGGCGGGTTCCGCCGGCACCGGCCCCGCCGCGCGCACCCAGATGTACTGTCGCGGGTCCGACGGGGTGCGTCCGAGATAGCGGCCGAGGTCCACCGGCCTGAGGTCCAGCGGGCGGGGCCGCTGCCAGTAGCGCTTCACCGGTTCCGGGGCGAACCGCGCGATGGCGGCGGCGAACTCGGCGTCGGAGGGAAGGTCCTCCGGCTGGGGCACCTGCGGCATGTCGATCTGGTGCGACAGGCCTTCCTCGTCGCCGTGGAAGGAGGCCGACATGGCGAAGATGGCGCGCCCGTGCTGGATCGCCACCACCCGGCGGGTCGTGAAGGACCCGCCGTCGCGGATCCGGTCGACCTCGTAGACGATCGGCACCTTGGGGTCGCCCGGCAGCAGGAAGTAGCCGTGCAGGGAGTGCACCGGCCGGCTGGCGTCCACGGTCCGCTGGGCCGCCACCAGAGCCTGGGCGATCACCTGCCCGCCGAACACCCGCTGCCATCCCACGGTCGGCGAGACGCCCCGGTAGAGGTTCTGCTCCAGGACTTCCAGATCCAGGGTGGACAGCAGCGCTTCGACGGGCGACATGAAGGACAACTCCAAAGGGGATCGGCGGCGCGGTCGGGGCGTCGGCGGTCCGGGAGCGAGCATCAGAGGCGCAGCTGACCTTTACGTCAAGTGAAAGGCTGCCGCCCAGCAGGAACGGAACGCACATGACCGGGTCTGAACAGCATGCGGACGTGGTGGTCGCCGGCGGCGGCTACGTGGGCCTTTCCCTCGCGGTCGCCCTGGCGGACGCCGTGCCGGGCATCGCCGTCGCGGTGATCGACCTGCGGCGGCCGGCCGACGCGGCCGCCGATCTGCGCGCCTCTGCGATCGCGGCGGCAGCCCGGCGCATGCTGGAGACCCTCGGCGTCTGGAGCGCCATCGAGCCGGACGCCCAGCCCATCCTCGACATGGTGGTCACCGACAGCCGCCTGGACGATGTGACGCGGCCGGTCTTCCTCACCTTCGACGGCCGCACCGAGGACGGCGAACCGTTCGCCCACATGGTGCCGAACGGCCGGCTGGTGGGCGCGCTCCTCGACCGGGCGGCGGCGCTCGGCGTCCGGATCGTCGCGCCGGACCGGGTCACTGACTTCTCGGTCGGGGACGACGACGTCCGGGTGACGCTCGCCTCGGGCGGAACGCTCCGCGGGCGGCTCCTGGTGGCGGCCGACGGGGTCCGGTCGCGCCTGCGCGCCTTCGCGGGCATCCGGACGGCCAGCTGGTCCTACGGCCAGTCGGGCATCGTCACCACCATCGCGCACGAGCGTCCGCACGACGGCCGGGCCGAGGAGCACTTCCTGCCGGCCGGCCCGTTCGCCACCCTGCCGCTCACCGGCAACCGCTCGTCCCTGGTCTGGACCGAGCGCACCGAGGTGGCGGACCGCCTGGTGCGGGGCGACGACATGGTCTTCGAGGTGGAGCTGATCCGCCGGCTCGGCCACCATCTCGGCGAGGTCCGGGTGGACGGACCGCGCGTCGCCTATCCGCTCGGCCTCACGCTGGCGCGCGACTTCGTGAAGCCTCGCTTCGCCCTCGTCGGCGACGCCGCCCACGGCATCCACCCGATCGCCGGCCAGGGGCTGAACCTCGGCTTCCGCGACGTGGCGGCGCTCGCCGAGGTGCTGGCGGACGCGCTGCGGATCGGCGGGGATCCAGGCGCCATCGACGTGCTGGAGGGCTACGAGCGCTGGCGGCGGTTCGACACCTGGCAGATGGCGGCGGTGACGGACGTGCTCAACCGTCTGTTCTCCAACGACCTGGCGCCGGTGCGGATCGTGCGCGACGTGGGGCTCGGCCTCGTGGACAGGCTGCCCGTGCTGAAGCGCTACTTCATCGGCGAGGCGGCGGGCGGCGGCGGCGCCCAGCCGAAGCTTCTCACCGGCGCGGCGATCTGACGGGCGCCGAACCGAGCGGTCGACCCGGCCCGCCGCCCACGTGGAGGACCGCGCCGGGGGCGAGCCGGGCGAGCAGCCGGCGCATGTCGGCTTCCGAAACGGCGACGCAGCCGGCGGTCGGCCCGCCGTCCGGCCGCTCCAGGTGGAAGAAGATCGCGCTGCCGCGCCCGCGGGCGCGCGGCCTGAGGTTCCAGTCGAGCACCAGGACCACGCCGTAGAGGCCGTCGTCGCGCCAGAGCGCCTCGTGGCTCGACGGGTAGGGACGTCGGACCCAGCGGTTGTAGTTCCTGTCCGCCGGGTCGTCGCCCCAGCCGTCGTCCCGCCGCAAGGGTCGAAGCGGCAAGGCGCCGGCGGGGCGGACGCGGAACCGGTCGGGCCGGTACCAGCCGCCGAGAATGCGCAGCCCTCCGGCCGGGGTGGCGCCGTCGCCCTCGCGTTTCAGCCGGGTGATTCCGGTCCGGCCGAGGGCGCAGGGCACCGAGACGCCCGGAGCCTCCAGGCGCCCGCGCCGGGCTGACGACGACAGGACGCGCAGTGAAAGCCGCGTGATGGCGCCTCTCGCGGTCTTCACCTTCGCGTGCGTCACGTGCATCGGTCTTGACCCCCTATCGAAAATCGGTCTTTTCGGCCACGATAGTGAATGCCTATCGCCGCATTTTCCAGGCGGCGACCCTCCGCAACAGCTCCTTTCGCAAGAGACCACCGCATGACCGCGCGCAAGATCCTGATCGTCGACGACGATGCGGACCTCCGGGAAGCCCTCGTCGAGCAGCTCTCGCTCTACGAGGAGTTCGAGCCGCTGGAGGCGGAGACGGCCACGAAGGGCGTGCAGGCGGCCCGGGCCGCGCACGTGGACCTGGTGCTGATGGACGTGGGCCTGCCCGACATGGACGGCCGGGAGGCGGTGAAGATCCTGCGCAAGGGCGGCTTCGCCAGCCCGATCATCATGCTGACCGGCCACGACAGCGACAGCGACCAGATCCTGGGCCTGGAGGCCGGCGCCAACGACTACGTGACGAAGCCGTTCAAGTTCGCCGTGCTGCTCGCCCGCCTGCGCGCCCAGCTGCGCCAGCACGAACAGTCCGAGGAGGCGGTCTTCACCATCGGTCCCTACACGTTCCGGCCGAGCGCCAAGCTGCTGGTGGACGGCAAGGGCGGCAAGGTGCGGCTGACCGAGAAGGAGACGTCGATCCTGAAATACCTCTACCGGGCGGGCGAGAAGGTGATCACCCGGGACGTGCTTCTCCACGAGGTGTGGGGCTACAATGCCGGCATCACCACCCACACGCTTGAAACGCACATCTACCGGCTCCGGCAGAAGATCGAGAAGGATCCGTCCAACGCGCAGTTGCTCGTCACCGAGGGCGGCGGATACAAGCTAGTCCCGTGATCCGATCCGCGCCGCCGGACCGGCGGCGACAGAGGAGGTGATCAGGCCGTCGAATGAGCCTTGAAAGCGACGTCAGACTTCTTGAAAGCCTCCCCTTCCTCGCGGAATTCACCGAGGACAAGCTGCGCCTCCTGGCATTTTCCGCCGAGAACCGCAGCTTCCGGGATGGCCAGCGCCTGTTCGCCGCCGGCGAACGGGCCGATTCGGCGTTCGTGATCGCCGAAGGAAGCGTCGCGCTCGAAGCGCCGGACGACCAGGGCGGCGGCGAGACGGAGGTCGGGCCCGGCATCATGCTGGGCGAGATGGCGCTGCTGGTCGACGGCGTCCGCCCGTTCACGGCGGTGGCGCGGGGGCCGGTCACGGCGATCCAGATCCGACGCGCGCTCTTCCGCCGCATGCTGCAGGAATATCCCGAGATCGCCGAGGGCCTGAAGGCGCGGATCGCGGACGGGCTGAGGGAGACGGCCGCCGCGCTCGCGGCCGTCCAGGCCCGCCTGGACGCCATCGAGGATCTCTGAGGCCCTCGCGCCCCCGAAACCCGGCTCAGAGCGAGAAGGTCGCCATCAGAGGCACATGGTCGGAGGGGCGCGGCCAGTCGCGCGCGTCCTTCAGGATCCGGAAGGCGGTCGCCCGCTCGGCAAGGTCCGGCGTCGCCCAGACGTGGTCGAGACGGCGGCCCTTGTCGGCGGAGCGCCAGTCCTTCGCGCGGTAGCTCCACCACGTGTAGACCTTCTGCTCCACGGGAATGAACCGGCGGGCGATGTCCACCCAGCCGCCGTCGAGCCGCACCTTCTCCAGGGCGGCGCATTCCTCCGGCGTGTGGCTGACCATCCGGACGAGCGCCTTGTGCGACCAAACGTCGGTCTCGTAGGGGGCGACGTTGAGGTCGCCCACCACCAGCGTGGCGCCCTCGTCACGCGCATGGGGAAGCCAGGCGGCCATCTCGGCCAGGAAGTCCATCTTGTGGGCGAACTTCGGGTTTACCTCCACGTCCGGTTCGTCGCCGCCGGCGGGGACGTAGAAGTTGTGCAGCCGCACCCGCCGGCCGCCCACGTCCACGCTGGCGGTCACGTGGCGAGGGTCGCCCTTGCCGCAGAAGGAGCGCACCGCCACGTCGCCGAGCGGCAGCCGGGAGACGATCGCCACCCCGTGCCAGCCGCCCTTGCCGCCGTTGAGCGCCACGTGGCCGTAGCCGATCCTGCGGAAGGCGGCGGTCGGGAACTGGCCGTCGCCGCACTTGGTCTCCTGGAGGCAGAGCACGTCGGGCGCCTCCGTCTCCAGGAAGCGGGTCACGATGCCGAGCCGCATCCGGACGGAATTGATGTTCCAGGTCGCGACGGTCAGGGGAGACGGCCTGGCGACGGCGAACGCCGCTGTCATGGGAGGTCCTTCCGCGGGGATCGGGATCGGAGGCGACCGTGGACCGGAAACAGGAGCGCCCAGTCCCGGGGGAGACTGGGCGCGGCGTCCTGGCAGACGCTTCGCTGGGAGGGATCTCCAGCGGGGCGGCCCGTCCTCGGCGAGACGGGGGGCACTACCGAATATCGGACGCGACCGCCTGAGCCTGATGTATGGTCGGGGGACGCAAAGTTAAGCATTCGGTTTTTGACATTTTCGTGAGGAACCCGGGCGGGATCCCCCCGCCGCCCCGCTCAGCCGAGCAGGGCCTGGAACTCGGTCCGGATAGCCTCGCCCATCTCGCGCGTGGAGACCAGCGTCGCCCCGTCGCCGCCGATGTCGCGGGTGCGAAGACCTCGGGCGAGCACGGCCGCGATGGCCTGGTCGAGCTTGTCGGAAAGGTCCACGAGGCCGAACGAGTAGCGCAGCGCCATGGCGAAGGACGCGATCATGGCGATCGGGTTCGCGATCCCCTTGCCGGCGATGTCGGGGGCCGAGCCGTGCACGGGCTCGTAGAGCGCCTTGCGGGTTCCGGTCGCCGGGTCCGGGGCGCCGAGGGAGGCGGACGGCAGCATGCCGAGCGAGCCGGTCAGCATGGCGGCCACGTCGGACAGGATGTCGCCGAACAGGTTGTCGCAGACGATCACGTCATACTGCTTCGGCCAGCGGACGAGCTGCATGGCGCAGTTGTCGGCGAGCACGTGCTCGAGCGCCACGTCCGGATACTCGTCCTTGCCGACCCGGGTCACCACCTGGTTCCAGAGCACGCCGGACTTCATGACGTTGCGCTTCTCGGCGGATGCCACCCGGCCGCCGCGGGTGCGGGCGAGGTCGAACGCCACCCGGGCGATCCGCTCGATCTCGGACG
Source organism: Chthonobacter rhizosphaerae (assembly GCF_013839525.1). Lineage (GTDB taxonomy): Bacteria > Pseudomonadota > Alphaproteobacteria > Rhizobiales > Pleomorphomonadaceae > Chthonobacter > Chthonobacter rhizosphaerae. The sequence goes on along the minus strand of NZ_JACDIS010000001.1, from coordinate 658,812 downwards.
TGGTGTAGAGCTGGGTGTCGACGGCGCGCTTCTGGCCGTCCTCCAGGGTGACGATCTCCTTCGGCTCGCCGAAGTAGACGCCGCCGGTGAGCTCGCGCACGATCAGGATGTCGAGACCCTCGACCACCTCGCGCTTCAGGCTGGAGGCGTCGGCGAGCGCCGGGTAGCAGATGGCGGGACGCAGGTTGGCGAAGAGGCCGAGATCCTTGCGAAGCCTGAGGAGGCCCGCCTCCGGGCGCACCGCGTAGGGCACGCCGTCCCACTTCGGCCCGCCGACGGCGCCGAACAGCACCGCGTCGGCGGCGAGCGCCTTCGCCATGTCGGCTTCCGAGATGGCCGCCCCGTGGGCGTCGTAGGCCGCGCCGCCGACGAGACCCTCGTCGGTGGTGAAGCTCGCGATCCCGCGCGCGTTGAGGAGATCGATCAGCCCCTTCACCTCCGCCATGATCTCGGGGCCGATCCCGTCGCCGGGCAGGAGGAAGAGGCTGTGGGTCGCCATGGGTCGTGATCCTCGGGGCAGAAGCGAGCGCGCGCTCGGGTATTCCAGCCCAAGTACAGAAGCCGGCGGCCGCGATCAAGCGGCTGCGGAGAAGGCCCGCCGGCCGCGGCGCTGGGGGACCGGGAGCGTTTGCGTTCGCTCCCGTCCCGCCGGTCAGGCGCAACGGAAGGGGCTGTCCTCGTCGTCCACCACCCGGAACGCGCCGGTGGCCGGGTCCAGAACGTGGAGCGCGCCTTCGGAGACGTCGAACCAGGCGCCGTGGAGCCGGAGCGAGCCCTTGGCGGTGCGGGTCTGGACGCACGGGAAGGTCATCAGGTTGCGCACCGACACGCGCACGGCCTCGTGCTCCAGGGCGCGCTGCTTGCGCTCCTGCGGGATGGTGTGGTCGCAGCGCACCCGGTTCGCCGGCTCGTCCATCAGGGACATCCACTTGCCGATGAAGTCGCCGGGGGTGAGCGGATCGCCGCCCTCCGCGAGCGCCGCGTGGATGCCGCCGCAACGGCCGTGGCCCATCACGACGATGTGCCGCACCTTGAGGGCCACCACGGCGAACTCCAGGGCGGCGGAGGTGCCGTGCAGTTCGCCGTCGGGCGTATAGGGCGGCACCAAGTTGGCGACGTTGCGGACGACGAAGATCTCGCCCGGACCGGTGTCGAAGATGACCTCCGGCGACACGCGGCTGTCGCAGCAGCCGATCACCATGATCTCCGGCTTCTGGCCGAGGTCGCCCAGACGGCGGTAGCGCTCCTCCTCGGTGGGGTAGCGGCCGGTTCGGAAGGACTGGTAGCCGGTCACCAGGCGGTCCGGAAAGGCGTCCGGAAGAGGCGGGCGGGTCGGCTGGAGGCTGCTTTCGGTCGACATCGGCGGTCCTTCGGAACGGGTGCGATACGGGGAGGGAACCGACGGGGGACTGGCCGTTCACTAGTCCCTCGCGCCGCGTCGCACAAGCCTGTGCGCCACGACGGCAGATGATCCCTTCGGGGGAACCGGCCGGATGAACGGCGGCGCGGACCGCCGGTTCCCGTCCGGGTCAGGCCCAGATCGCCACACGCAGCCCGACGGCGTCGCGCACCTCCTCGGCCGGATGCGGCACGGCGACGCCCTTGGCGATCCGGGCCGCCACGAGGGCGCAGACGGCGGCGTCGAGCAGGTCGTCCGCCGCGGCGCCCCGCGGCGGGCGGCCGGCGAGAAGGGCGGCCGGCAGGCCGAGGGCCGCCAGCAGCGCGCGCCGCTCGTCGAGACCGGGCGGATGGACGGCGCCCTTCACCTTCTTCGGCAGCGCCATCGCGCGGCCGCCGTTGAGGACCGCGAAGGCGACCTCCGGATGGGCCTCGAACACGCGGGTCCGCAAGGTGGGGTCGCCGGCGAGAAGTGCGTCGATCTCGCGGATCTTCGGGAAGAGGTGGAACGCCTGCTTGGAGATCTTCCGGGGCGGATCGGAGGTGGCGAGCGCGGCCGCGCAGGCCTCGGCATAGTCGGCGGCGTAGACCGCCGACCGGGACGGCACGGAGAAGACGCTCGACTGGCGCGCGCCGAGGAAGCCGCGGACGGCCCGCTCCGCCGGCCGGCCGCCGATGCCGACCCTGTCCGGCAGGCCGATCGGCATGTCCACCGCCACGACGGCCGGCGCGCCGGCGTCACCGAGAAGCGCGCAGAGGCGCGGCATCACGCGGATCTCGGCGCCCGCCGGGTCGGCCGGGTCCATCAGCCAGGCGATCCAGCCGCCCGGGCAGCCGTCCACGCCGGCGACCCGGGTCACGGGGCCGGACCCGCCTTCGGCGCGCGGGGGCGGGCCGGCGGCGCCCAACGGCGGAGGTCGACCAGGGAAAGCGGGCGGACGAGGCTGTCCTGGTTGACCGTGAGGTCCAACTCGTCCGACCCGGCCTTCACGCTGCGGGCGATGAGATCGACGGTGCCGGCCGCCGCCGCCGCGAGGGCCTGCTCGCCGGGCCGGCCCTCCAGGAGGCGGGAGACGAGAAGCGCGCCGAAGAGGTCGCCGGTGCCGGACGGCGCGCCCTCGATCCGCTGGGTCTCGGCCACCACCATGTCGGTCGCCGTCACCAGGGCGGTCGCGATCTTGCCGCGCATCATGGCGGGGGCGGACGTGACCACCACCGTGGGCGGCGCGAGGCCGCGGGCGGCCGTCGCCACCTCGCCGAGGGTCTCCGCCGGAAGCCCCGCGAGCCAGGAGAGTTCGAACCGGTTCGGCGTCGCCACGTCGGCGATCGGCAGGAGCACGTCGCGCTGGGCGATGGCCACCTCCTCGCGCACGTAGAGCCCGCCGTCGTCGCCGAGAATGGGGTCGCAGACGTAGAGCGCCCGAGGGTTGCGCTCCCGGACGGCGGCGACGAGACGGGCCACCGTGTCCGCCTGGGCCGGATCGCCCAGGTAGCCGGAGACGACGGCGCCGATCTCGCCGAGCCAGGGCGCGCGGGCGAGGTCGGCGCCGAGCGCCTCGAAGTCGGCGGCCGGCAGAGGCACCCGGTGCGCCCGGCCGTGGCCGGGGTGCCAGGGCAGGATCACGGTCGGCAGCGACCAGACCCGGTGGCCGAGCCGTTCCAGCACGAAGGCGGCGCGGGCGCCCACGGACCCGCGGACCACGTGGGAGGAGACGACCAGGACGGCGGGAAGCGACATGACGGACCCTTCGACTGCGCCGGCCTTCCGGGCGGCCGCGCCGGCCCGCGGGCTCGGCCCTCGCGGCAGCGGCGCAACCGGTCTAGGGTGGCGGCGACTTCCTTCCCATATCGTAAGCCACGGGCCGCGGCAGCCCGAATGTTGTGAAGCGATGACCAGACGCGACGATCCGACCCTTCTCGACGACCTGTTCGACCCGCCCGCCGACGCGCCCGCCCGCGAGCGGGTGGTCCAGGTGCTGACGCCGGTCGCCCTCGACGACAGCTACACCTACAAGGTGCCGGCGGGTGCGGACGTGCGCCCCGGGTCCATCGTCCGGGTGCCGCTGGGGCCGCGTCAGGTGCTCGGGGTCGTCACCGCCGAGGAGCCGACCCTCACGGCCACGTCCAACCGGCTCCGCTCCATCGAGACGGTGTTCGACGCGCCGCCGCTGAGGGAGGAGCTCCTGGACTTCGTGGACTGGGTGGCCCGGTACACGCTGACGCCGCGCGGCATGGTGATGCGCATGGTGCTGCGCGCGCCGGAGGCGCTGGAGCCGGAAGCGCCGCTGCGGGGCGTCGCCCGCGCCGGCGCCGCGCCCGACCGCATGACGCCGGCGCGGCACCGGGTGCTCCAGCTGATGGACGAGAACGACGGCATGGCCTGGACGCGCACCGGCCTCGCCGCCACGGCCGGCGTGTCGATCTCGGTCGTCGACGGCCTCCTGGCAGCCGGAACGCTCGTGGACGTGGAGCTGCCGGCCGGCCCGCCGATCCGGGCGCCGGAGGCCGATTTCGCGCCCGCCAGGCTGACCGCCGACCAGGCGCGCGCCGCCACCTCTCTGAGAGAGCGGGTCGGCGAGGGGGCGAACGTGACGCTCCTCGACGGCGTCACCGGGTCCGGCAAGACGGAGGTCTACCTGGAGGCCGTAGCCGAGACCGTGCGGCAGGGCCGGCAGGCGCTGATCCTGGTGCCGGAGATCGCCCTCACCAAGGCCTTCCTGCAGCGCTTCGCCGAGCGCTTCGGGGCCCTGCCGGCCGAATGGCACTCGGACGTCGGCCCGAAGGCGCGCGCCCGCGCCTGGCGCGGGGTCGCGGAGGGGCGCGTCCGCGTGGTGGTCGGGGCGCGCTCGGCGCTCTTCCTGCCGTTCCGCGAACTCGGCCTCATCGTGGTCGACGAGGAGCACGACCCCGCCTACAAGCAGGAGGAATGGGCCACCTATCACGCCCGCGACATGGCGGTGGTGCGCGGCCGGATGGAGAACGCGCCCGTGGTGCTCGCCTCCGCGACGCCGTCCCTGGAAACCCGCGTCAACGCCGACCGGGGCCGCTACGCCCACCTCGTCCTGCCGGCGCGGGCCACCGGCCAGGCTCTGCCGGAGGTGGCGGCCATCGACATGCGCAAGGCCGGCCCGCCCCGGGGCCGCTTCCTGGCGCCCGGCCTCCTGGAGGCGGTCCGCCGCACCACCGAGCGCGGCGAACAGGCGCTGCTCTTCCTCAACCGGCGCGGCTACGCGCCGCTCACCCTCTGCCGCTCGTGCGGGCACCGCTTCCAGTGCCCCAACTGCTCGGCCTGGCTGGTGGAGCACCGCTTCCGCGGCCGGCTCACCTGCCATCACTGCGGCCACATGGAGCCGCGGCCGGAGGCCTGCCCGAAATGCGGCGCGCTCGACAGCCTCGTCGCCTGCGGGCCGGGGGTGGAGCGCATCGCCGAGGAGGTGCAGGAAGTCCTGCCCGACCGGCGGGCGATCGTGCTCTCCTCCGACATGGCCGGCGGCATCCAGCGTCTCCGGGCGGAGCTGGAGGCGGTCGCCAAGGGCGAGTGCGACGTGGTGATCGGTACCCAGCTGGTCGCCAAGGGCCACACCTTCCCGCGCCTCACCCTCGTCGGCGTGGTGGACGCGGACCTCGGCCTCTCCCAGGGCGACCCGCGGGCGGCGGAGCGCACGTTCCAGCTCCTCGCCCAGGTGACCGGCCGCGCCGGCCGCGTCGCCGGCACGGGCCTCGGCATCCTGCAGACCTACGCGCCGGAGAGCCCGGTGATCCGCGCGCTCGTGTCGGGCGACCCGGAGCGCTTCTACGCCACCGAGCTGGAGGAGCGGCAGATCGCCGGCATGCCGCCGTTCGGCCGCCTCGCGGCCGTGGTCGTGTCCGGCCCGGACCGGGAGAGGGCCGAGGATCACGCCCGGGCGCTCGCGCGCGCGGCGCCCTCCGATCCGGGCGTGGAGGTGCTCGGCCCCGCCGACGCGCCGCTCTCCATGGTGCGCGGCCGTCATCGCTTCCGGCTGCTCGCCCACGCGCCGCGCCGGGACGTGGACCTCTCCGCCTACATGCGTGCGTGGCTGAGTGCCGCACCGAAGGCCACCGGAGGCATCGACGTGCTCGTCGACATCGACCCTCAGAGCTTCCTTTGACCCTGCCGGATGCGACTAAAACGATCCAGGACGCGATTTCCGTCAGCCTTTCGGCCGAGCCGCCGACCGGCGCGGATCGAAGCCCGGCAAAACCGCGGAAATCAGCCATTTTCAGATTCCGGCGGATCAGTTGCGGAACCAAGACCCATGTGCTAGATGGGGCCGACTTCCGGGTGGGGGTGCACGTGGATCCCCCACTTATCCACCTAAATTCGCAAGTCGTTTCAGGGCTTTGCCGTCACATCGGCGATCGGCCAGAGGCGCATGAGGGGGATCGAGCTTCCGTGAGCGAAACGGCGTCTACGACATCAGGGGTGGCGGAACGGTACGCCCTCGCCCTTTTCGAACTCGCCCGGGACGGCGGCAGCCTCGACACCGTGGCGGCGGACATCGCCCGTTTCGAAGCGCTGATGGCCGGCAGCCCGGACCTCGTCCGCCTCGTCCGCTCGCCGGTCTTTTCCGCCGACGACCAGCTGAAGGCGGTCACCGCCGTGCTCGACCGGGCCGGGATCGGCGGCTACGTGAGCAACATCGTCAAGCTCGCGGCCCGCAACCGGCGCCTCTTCGTCGTCATGGACATCTTCAAGGCCTACCGCGCGCTCCTCGCCGCCCACCGGGGCGAGCGGACCGCGACCGTGGTGTCGGCCGAACCGCTCTCGGACGGCCAGACGGCCGACCTGAAGGCCGCGCTCGGTGAGATCACCGGCAAGGCCGTACTCCTCAACACGAGCGTCGATCCGTCGCTCATCGGCGGCCTCGTCGTGAAGCTTGGCAGCCGCATGATCGACACCTCGCTCAAGACCAAGCTCAACCAGCTCAAGATCGCACTGAAAGAGGTCGGCTGATGGATATCCGCGCCGCGGAAATTTCCGCAATCCTCAAGGAGCAGATCAAGAACTTCGGCCAAGAGGCCGAAGTCTCCGAGGTCGGCCAGGTTCTGTCCGTCGGTGACGGCATCGCCCGCGTCTACGGGCTCGACAACGTCCAGGCGGGCGAGATGGTCGAGTTCCCGGGCGGCATCCGGGGCATGGCGCTCAACCTGGAGACCGACAACGTCGGCGTCGTGATCTTCGGCGCCGACCGCGACATCAAGGAAGGCGACACGGTCAAGCGCACCGGCGCCATCGTGGACGTGCCGGTCGGCAAGGGCCTGCTCGGCCGCGTGGTCGACGCCCTCGGCAACCCCATCGACGGCAAGGGCCCGATCGAGTACGTCGAGCGCCGCCGCGTGGACGTGAAGGCGCCGGGCATCATCCCGCGCAAGTCCGTGCACGAGCCGATGTCCACGGGCATCAAGGCGATCGACGCCATGATCCCGATCGGCCGCGGCCAGCGCGAGCTGGTGATCGGCGACCGCCAGACCGGCAAGACCGCCATCATCCTCGACACCTTCCTGAACCAGAAGCCGCTGAACGAGGGCGCGGACGAGAGCATCAAGCTCTACTGCGTCTACGTGGCCATCGGCCAGAAGCGCTCCACCGTCGCCCAGTTCGTGAAGAAGCTCGAGGACTCCGGGGCGCTGCCGTACTCGATCGTCGTGGCGGCCACCGCCTCCGACGCGGCCCCGATGCAGTTCCTGGCGCCGTTCACCGGCTGCGCCATGGGCGAGTTCTTCCGCGACAACGGCATGCACGCCCTGATCGCCTACGACGACCTCTCCAAGCAGGCCGTCGCCTATCGCCAGATGTCGCTGCTGCTGCGCCGTCCGCCGGGCCGCGAGGCCTATCCGGGCGACGTGTTCTACCTGCATTCCCGCCTTCTGGAGCGCGCCGCCAAGCTCAACAAGGAGAACGGCCTCGGCTCGCTGACCGCTCTCCCGGTCATCGAGACCCAGGCGAACGATGTGTCGGCCTACATCCCGACCAACGTCATCTCCATCACCGACGGCCAGATCTTCCTGGAGACCAACCTGTTCTACCAGGGCGTCCGTCCGGCGGTGAACGTGGGCCTCTCGGTGTCGCGCGTCGGCTCCGCCGCCCAGATCAAGGCGATGAAGCAGGTGGCCGGCACCATCAAGGGCGAGCTCGCCCAGTATCGCGAGATGGCCGCCTTCGCCCAGTTCGGCTCGGACCTCGACGCGTCGACCCAGAAGCTTCTCAACCGCGGCGCCCGCCTTGTGGAGCTCCTGAAGCAGCCGCAGTTCTCGCCGCTGAAGACCCAGGAGCAGGTCGCCGTCATCTTCGCCGGCGTGAACGGCTACCTGGACCCGCTGCCGGTCGGCAAGGTGCGCGCCTTCGAGGAAGGGCTGCTGCGCTTCCTGCGCGACAAGCACCCGGGGATCCTCGACGGCATCTGGGCCGAGAAGCAGATCACCGACGACCTGAAGGCGAAGCTGAAGGACGCCATCTCGGCGTTCGCCAAGACCTTCGCCTGACCCGAACGGTCCGCCGCGCCGACGACGCGCGGCGGACCCTCTGACGCCGACATCGTGCCGCCTCCGACGGATCGGGGCAGGAGCCGACATGCCGAGCTTGAAGGATCTGAAGAACCGCATCGCCTCCGTGAAGGCGACGCAGAAGATCACCAAGGCGATGCAGATGGTCGCCGCGGCCAAGCTGCGCCGCGCCCAGGAAGCCGCCGAGGCAGCCCGTCCGTTCGCGACCCGCATGGCCGACGTGCTCGGCAACCTTGCGGCCGGCGCCGTGGGCCGGGACGACGCGCCGCGCCTGATGGCCGGCACCGGCCGCACCCAGGTCCACCTCCTGGTGGTCTGCACCGCCGAGCGCGGCCTGTGCGGCGGCTTCAACAGCCAGATCGTCCGCCTCGCCCGCGAGCACATCAACCGTCTCCTCGCCGAGGGCAAGGAGGTGAAGATCATCACCGTGGGCAAGAAGGGCGCCGACGCGCTTCGTCGCGACCACGGCGGCCGGATCATCGAGCGCATCGAGCTGCGCGGGCTGAAGACGCTCGACTTCTCGGTCGCCGCCGGCATCCAGCAGAAGGTGCTGGAGCTGTTCGAGACAAACCAGTTCGACGTCTGCACCCTGTTCTATTCCCGCTTCCGCTCGGTGATCGCCCAGATCCCGACCGCCAAGCAGATCGTCCCCTTCGAGGTCGAGACGGCCGCCAGCACCGGCGGCGCGCTCTACGACTACGAGCCGGGCGAGACCGAAATCCTGGAGGAGCTGCTGCCGCGCGCGATCGCGGTGCAGATCTTCACGGCGCTCCTGGAGAACGCCGCCTCCGAGCAGGGCGCGCGCATGTCCGCCATGGACAACGCGACGCGCAACGCCGGCGACATGATCAACAAGCTGTCGCTGCAGTACAACCGCTCGCGCCAGGCGATGATCACCAAGGAACTCATCGAAATCATCTCGGGCGCCGAAGCGCTCTGACCGCAGAATACAAGCGACTTGAAGGACGAACACGATGGCTGACACGAAGGTCGGACGCATCACCCAGGTCATCGGCGCCGTCGTCGACGTGAAGTTCGACGACCATCTGCCGGCGATCCTGAACGCCCTCGAGACCACCAACAACGGCGGCCGCCTGGTGCTCGAAGTGGCGCAGCACCTCGGCGAGAACACCGTGCGCACGATCGCCATGGACATCTCCGAGGGTCTCGTGCGCGGCCAGGAAGTGGTCGACACCGGCGCCCCGATCTCCGTGCCGGTGGGCGACGCCTGTCTCGGCCGCATCGTCAACGTGATCGGCGAGCCGGTGGACGAAGCCGGCCCGGTCGTCGGCGAGGGCACCCGCGCCATCCACCAGTCCGCCCCGTCCTACGTGGAGCAGTCCACCGAGGCGCAGATCCTCGTGACCGGCATCAAGGTGGTCGACCTTCTCGCCCCCTACGCCAAGGGCGGCAAGATCGGCCTCTTCGGCGGCGCCGGCGTGGGCAAGACCGTGCTCATCATGGAGCTCATCAACAACATCGCGAAGGCGCACGGCGGCTATTCCGTGTTCGCCGGCGTGGGTGAGCGGACCCGCGAGGGCAACGACCTCTACCACGAGATGATCGAGTCCGGCGTGAACAAGGACCCGAAGGAGCACGGCTCCACGGAAGGGTCCAAGTGCGCCCTCGTGTACGGCCAGATGAACGAGCCGCCGGGCGCCCGCGCCCGCGTCGCCCTGACCGGCCTGACCGTCGCCGAGCACTTCCGCGACAAGGGCCAGGACGTGCTCTTCTTCGTGGACAACATCTTCCGCTTCACCCAGGCCGGCTCGGAAGTGTCGGCGCTCCTCGGCCGCATCCCGTCGGCGGTGGGCTACCAGCCGACGCTCGCCACCGACATGGGCGCCCTCCAGGAGCGCATCACCACCACGACCCGCGGCTCGATCACCTCGGTGCAGGCGATCTACGTGCCGGCGGACGACCTGACCGACCCGGCGCCGGCCACCTCCTTCGCCCACCTGGACGCCACCACGGTGCTCAACCGCTCGATCGCCGAGAAGGGCATCTACCCGGCGGTGGACCCGCTCGACTCCACGTCGCGCATGCTCGACCCGACCATCATCGGCGACGAGCATTATGCGGTCGCCCGCCGCGTGCAGGAGATCCTGCAGCGCTACAAGGCGCTCCAGGACATCATCGCGATCCTGGGCATGGACGAGCTCAGCGAAGAGGACAAGCTGACGGTGGCCCGCGCCCGCAAGATCGAGCGCTTCCTGTCGCAGCCCTTCTTCGTGGCCGAGGTGTTCACCGGTTCGCCGGGCAAGCTCGTGGCGCTGGAAGACACCATCAAGGGCTTCAAGGGCCTCTGCGAGGGCAAGTACGACCACCTGCCGGAAGCCGCCTTCTACATGGTCGGCAACATCGACGAAGCCCTGGAGAAGGCACAGCGCCTCGCCGCCCAGGCGGCCTGACGCGCACCGGTCCGCCGCGCGGCGGACCGGCCTTCGGTTCCGCGCCGATGCGGGCGGGCGGCGGCTTGCCGCCCGCTTTTCTTGACCCAAGCTCCCGGGAGTGTCCGCAATGGCGACCTTCAAGTTCGAACTGGTGAGCCCCGAGCGGCTGGTCCTCTCCACCGAGGTGGATCAGGTGGACCTGCCGGGCGTGGACGGCGATTTCGGCGTGCTCGCCAACCATTCCCCCTTCCTGTCGACCCTCCGCGCCGGCATCGTGGCCGTCCGGACCGGCTCCGAGACCACGCGCATCTTCGTGCGCGGCGGTTTCGCCGACGTCTCCCCCGCCGGCCTCACGGTTCTCGCCGAGACCGCCATCCCGGTTGCCGAGTTGAAGCCCGACCAGATCGCGGCCGAGATCCGGGACGCCGAGGAGGACGTGGCGGACGCCAAGACGCCGGACGCCCGTACCCGCGCCGAGCAGAAGCTCGCCCAGCTGCGCGACGTCGCATCGGCCCTGCAGGCCGCCTGAGGCGATCGCCAGGCGCCCGTGACAGAGCCCCGGACCTGGTCCGGGGCTTTTTCGTCTGACCACGCCGGAAAGCTGGTCCGAGACGACAAGTCTCTGGAGGTGAACAGGTTTCGCCGTCACCGGCCGGCGCGGTCAGGCTCCTCGGCGAGTGACCTTTGCCTCTCGTCCCGGCTCTGCCGAGCGCTTCCGACGGTCCGGCGCCAAGGCCCCTCCGTCGTCACGGTCACCCGAACCGGCCCGCCGGTGAGCACAGCCGTCCGCGACCCCGGCGCGGACCAGCGGAAGCGGAGGGCGAGCGGCGCGACGGCGGCGCCGGCGAGGGAGCGGTCGTCGTAGACCTCCGGCCGGGTCGCGACCATGCACCGGTCGCCGACGCAGATCTCGGCCTCGACAGTGCCGGCCGGCGGGTCGTAGGCGAACAGCCATGACACGGTCGCGACCGTCCGGCCGCCCAATTCGCCGGGCGGGGCGAGCCGCACCGGCGCGCTCCAGCGGCCGTCCGGGGAAAGCAGCGGGGCATTGCGGCTTCCGGTCCAAGTGTCTGCCGCAGCTGGTGAAATCGCCGCGACGGCAAGGGCCGGCAGCAGGGCGAGGGTCGCGGCGGGCCGGCTCTTCATGTCGCGGCGAACCGGCCGAACAGGGTCAAGACCTGCTGGTAGACCGGGCGGCGGTGATGGAGGCCGATGCCTGGCAGATCCGCGAGCGGCCGCCAGGCCCATTCCAGGAATTCCGCCGGCTCGTGGGTGTGTGCGGCGTCGATCCGGACCTCGCCATCCTCCCCTTCGAAGCGGAACGCGGCCCAGCGCTGGCGCTGGCCGCGGAAGGGGTGGAGCTTGTGGGTGGGGGCGCCGCGGCTTGGAAAATCGTAGAGAATCCAATCGTCCGTGATGGCGAGCAGGGTCGCCGTGGTGACGCCGGTCTCTTCCCAGAGCTCCCGCCTTGCCGCCGCCTCGATGTCCTCCCCCGGGTCGATGCCGCCCTGGGGCATGGACCAGTCGGCGCCGGGCGCCGTCCGCTCCGGGTCCGGCCAGCCGTCCGGGTTGGGCACCAGTCGGCCGGCGAAGACGAGGCCGGACCGGTTGAACAGGCAGATGCCGACGTTCGGCCGGTGCGGCAGGCCGGCCTTCCAGTCGTCGGCGGCGGGGAGGATGTCCTGCATCGGACCTCGTATTTCGGTTGGGCCACATGGCGGCGACGCGAGGTCCCACACGGCCTTTGTCGTCGCCCCATCGGCGACCGATCAGGATCATGCGGACCGACGACAGTCCGACGACACGGCGGACGTGGGTCCTTGTCGGCCTTGGCGGCGGAACGACGACGGATGGCGACTTCTCATCGCCCGGCGGGGACGACCAGGTGCGCGAAGGCGGCGAAGATCTTGTCGTAGACCGGCCGCTTGAACGGCACGATCAGTGCCGGCAACCGGTCGAGCGCCTCCCAGCGCCAGCGTCCGAACTCCGGATCGTGGGCGCCTCCGGCCGGGCGGTCGATGTCGATCTCGTCCTCGGTGCCGTCGAACCGGAAGGCGAACCACTTCTGGGTCTGTCCCCGCCACTTGCGCTTGAACTTGTCCGACCCGACGTCCGGCGGCAGGTCGTAGGCGTACCAGTCCGGCGCCTCGGCGAGGAGCGTGACGGAGGAGACGTTGGTCTCCTCGTAGAGCTCCCGCCTGGCGGCCTCCAGCGGATCCTCGCCCGGGTCGAGGCCGCCCTGGGGCATCTGCCAGCCGTCGTCGCCGTCGCCGGCGGCGTCCCGGCGCCGTCCGATCCAGACGAGGCCGTCCCGGTTGATCAGGACGGCGCCGACGCAGGGGCGATAGGGCAGGTCGTCATGGTCGGGCATGGGCGCGTCTCCTGATGGGGCTGGCGGCGCCAAGATGCACGTGTTCCCGCCGGCGCGCCACCCCTCGGCCGCCGCCGGCCGAGGCGCCCCGGCGGGCCGCGCCCGGCCACGGCGGGCCGGCACAGGCCTGGGTGGGATCGCCCTCAGGGGCGGGCGGCCATCGCCTGGGTGGCGCTGATCGGCACCAGGGTGATGCCGCGGGCGTCGAGCGTCCGGGCCCATTCGGCGACCTCCCGCACGGTGACCGGAAGCGCGCTCGCTGTGCCGACCGCGAAGCCGCGGGAGCGGGCGATCTGCTCCAGCTGGGTCAGCCGGCCGGTGATGTCCGCCTCCGACGGGATGGCGTCGATGATGAGGTCTGCCTTCGCGAACGGGGCGGCGCGGGTCGCGGCGACCTGGTCGGCGGTGCTGCGGGAGGAACTGCCCTCGTCGACGAACAGGAGGCCGCGCCTGGCAATCTCGGCGATCACCGGCTCCAGGGCGGGCCCTTCGGCGGTGAACCGCGCCCCCATGTAGGTCTGCACGCCCACATAGAGCGAAATGCGGCCGAGGAGCCAGTGCAGCCGCTCCCGGTTGCGCTCCTTGTCGAGGGTGGTCAGCAGCGTATGGGGGCCCGGGTCGTTGTCCGGATAGTCGTAAGGCTCCATGGGGATCTGGAGCAGGAGTTCGTGGCCGCCCTCGCGGGCCTTGGCGACCCAGCGGTCGAGGCTGGACCCGTAGGGCGCGAAGCCGAGGGTCACGTCCGGCGGCAGCAGCCGCAGCGCCTCCTGGGTGCCGGTCTGGCTGAGACCGAGGCCGCCGATCACCACGGCGATCTTCGGCGCGGTGCCGACGAAGGACGGCACCGGCCGCGCATAGGCGTCGAGCGGCCGCAGGCCGGAGGCGGACACCTTGGGGAGCGCTCCGAACGCGGTCTCCTCCAGTAGGTCCGGATCCGGGGCCGTCGCGATGGTCCGGGGCGCGGCCGCCGGCGTGTCCTGTGGAACATCCACGGTCTCGATCGCGTCCTCCGGGGCGGGCTCGGACACGGAGGGCAGGATTTCGCCGGAGCCGGACTTGACGCCGACCACGGTCACGTCCTCCCGCTGCACCGGCCCGCCGCCGTCCTCGATCTCGGCGACCGCGACCGGCTCGCCGCCATGGGGGTCGTCCACCACCACGACCCAGAGCACCACGAGCGCGGCGAGCGCCACCAGCACCGAGGCCAGGATCATGCCGACCGGCGCCGTCTTGCGGCTGAGGGGAGGCGGCTTGTAGCCGAGAGGGGAGGTGAGGTCGCTCATCCGGGCCTGCTGCGGCGCACCGGTCGCCCACGCGGCGACGCGCCTGTCCAGCACAGTCGTTCGGAATGGATAATGAATGGTAAATTCGAACTATTTCCCGGTTCGCACGGGGAGAATGAGCGGGCGTCACACGCCTGGCTGCGCCCGGACAGCGGGCCCGTGCCCTCGCATGGCCGACAGTCCGGTCCAGAACCAAGGAGCCGCAGGACGGCACAGGCTGGCGAATTCCGGTGCTGATGCAACCGGAAGGGACTTGATCCTGCGATGATCCGAGGAGGACCTGCAGCCGATCAACGTCCCGGACGATACTCTGGACCGGCGGGGGAGACGAGACGCGGGACTTGAGACGGCAACTCGCGGCCTGATGTCCGACAGAGCCGTGGTCACGACATGAAAAAACCCCGCCGGCGTGGCCGGCGGGGCTTGTCGGTGGGCCTCTTGGCCGATCCCGGTCAGTTCGGGATCGGGGCCTTGTCCTGGCTCGGCGGGAAGGCGCTGTTGGCCTGGAGGCCGCGGAGGAGGTCGTAGGCGTAGTTCAGCTGCTTGTCGTCCTTCGGGTCCGGCGGCACGTAGGCCTGGGAGCCGGACTCCTCCTTGTCGGCGCCGTCCTCGGCGTTGAGGTGGCCCCTGAGGCTCGCCTCGCCCTTGGTCTCGGTCACCTGGTCCTTCAACTCCGGCGGCAGTTCCTGCAGCACCTCGATGTCCGGGGTGATGCCCTTGGCCTGGATGGAGGTGCCCGACGGCGTGTAGTAGCGCGCCGTGGTGAGCCGGATGGCGCCGTTGGCGCCGAGCGGGATGATGGTCTGCACGGAGCCCTTGCCGAACGACCGGGTGCCCACGATGGTGGCCCGGCGATGGTCCTGCAGGGCGCCGCCGACGATCTCCGACGCGGAGGCCGAACCGCCGTTGACGAGCACGATCACCGGCTTGCCGCCCGTGAGGTCGCCACTGCGGGCGGAGTAGCGCCGGGTCTCGTTCTCGTGACGGCCGCGGGTGGAGACGATCTCGCCCTTGTCCAGGAAGGCGTCGGACACGGCGATCGCCTGGTCGAGGAGGCCGCCGGGGTTGTTGCGCAGATCGATGACATAGCCCTTGAGCTTGTCCTCGCCGATCTCCTTCTTCAGCTTGTCCAGCGCGCCCTTCAGGCCCTCGAACGTCTGTTCGGTGAACTGGGTGATGCGCACGTAGCCGACGTCGCCCTCGACCCGCGAGCGGACCGACTGGATCCGGATCACGTCGCGCACGACCTTGATGTCGAGCTGCTTGTCGGTGCCCTTACGCTGGATCTGCAGGGTGATCGGCGTGTTCACCGGACCGCGCATCTTCTCCACGGCCTGCTGCAGGGTCATGCCCTGAACCTGCTCGCCGTCGAGGCCGACGATGAGGTCGCCCGCGAGCACGCCCGCCCGGGCGGCCGGCGTGTCGTCGATGGGGGTGACGACCTTGACGGCGCCCTCCTCCATGGTGACCTCGATGCCGAGGCCGCCGAACTCGCCCTTGGTCTGGACCTGCATGTCCTGGAAGTTCTTCGGGCTCATGTAGCTGGAATGGGGATCCAGCGACGTGAGCATGCCGTTGATGGCGTTCTCAACCAGCGCCGCCTCGTCCGGCTCTTCCACGTAGTCGGCGCGGATGCGCTCGAACACGTCGCCGAACAGGTTGAGCTGTCGATAGGTGTCGGCGCTGGCCGCGACGGCCGCCCCGAGACCCGGGAGCTGGCCGTTGCCGGACACGACGGTGACGGCGGCGCCGAGGCAGGCGCCGGCCGCGAGAAGCGAGAGTTTCCTGATCATCCGCGAACCTTCCGATCCTGCGACGCGACCCACCACGGAGCCGGGTCGATCGAAGCGCCATCCTTGCGAAACTCGATATAGAGCACCGGCTGCGAAAGGCTCGCATCCGGCACCGCTGCACTCGCAAGCCGCTGGCTCCCCATCACCCCGACGGGTTCACCGGTCAACACGAACTGACCGAGTTCAACGTCGATCCTATCCATGCCAGCGAGTACGACATGATATCCACCGCCGGCATTCAGGATCAAGAGTTGCCCATAAGAGCGGAACGGGCCCGCGTAGACAACCCACCCGTCCGCCGGGGCGGTGACCCGTGCGCCGGCCCGGGTGGCGACCGACAGGCCGGCGGCGGTGCCGCCGAGGCCGTTGTCGGCGCCGAACTCCTGGACGGTGACGCCCCGGACCGGCAGGGCGAGGCGGCCCTTGGCGTCCTCGAAGGCGATGGCCGGCTGGAGCCGGCCGGTGTCCGACGGGGCCGGCCGCTCGCGCCTTGCGGCCTCCGCGGCCTGCCGCGCCGCCTCCCTGACGGAGGCGAGGTCGCGCTCCATGGTGCCGATCAACTCTTCGAGAGACTTTGCCCGGCCGGCGAGGTCCTCGGCCTTCCGGCGCTCGACCTCCAGCGCGGCCGTCCGGGCCTCCCGGCTGCGGCGCTTCTCGTCGAGGAGGAGTTCCAGGCGCTTCTGCTCCTCCACGATGCGGACGGCGTCCGCCTTGAGGGCGTCGCGCTCGGCCTCGGCCTGGCGGGTGAGCGCCACCATGGCGCCGAGGTCGGCGGCGAGGGCCTCCGCCTCAACGCGGATCTCCGGCAGGACGGCGCCGAGCAGGATGGCCGACCGGACGGCGCCGACCGCGTCCTCCGGCTTGACCACGAGAGCCGGCGGCGGGCGCCGGCCGATGCGCTGGGCGGCGGCCAGCACCTCGGCGAGAACGGCCTTGCGGCTGTCCAGGCTGATGCGGACGACCCGTTCCTCGTCGGCGAGGCGGGCGAGCCGGCCTTCGCTTTCGGACACCTTGCTCTCCAGGTTCTGGACCCGCTCCACGGTCGCCATCAGGTCGCGGTCGATGGCCGCGCTGTCGTCGGCGATGCGGGCGATCTCGGCGGCGATCTCCTCCTGCCGGGTGGCGGTGAGCTCGATGTCGCGGCGGATCGCCTCCAGCTCGGCGCCCTTCAGGGTGCGTTCCGCCTCGATGACGGCCGGGTCCTTCGGGTCGCCGGCGGCGCGCACCGGCGGCACGAGGGTGCCGGGGGCGGCTCCGTCCGCCGGCGGAAGGGGGGCGGGTGGCGCGCCTTGCGGCTCCTGGGCACCGGCCAGGGCGGTGCCCGCCGCCAGGAGGCCGGCGGCGAACAGGAGGCGCAGGTGTCGTGTGGGCCGCATCGGGACGGTCTTCAGCGCGCGCGTCAAAATCCGGTTCACCCTAGACCGCTTCCCCCTGCGATGAACAGCCGCCGCCCCCGGGGCGGGCCCGCCCGGAGTGACGATCGGCGCCTGTCCGCCCCCCTCACGAGCGGTGATAGGGATGGCCGGACAGGATGGTGATGGCTCGATAGACCTGTTCCGCGGCGAGAATGCGGACGATCTGGTGCGGAAAGGTGAGGCGCCCGAAGGCGACCTTCAGGGACGCGCGGGCGAGAAGCGCCGGCCCGTGCCCGTCCGCGCCGCCGATGAGGAGCACGAGCGCCGGGACCGAACGGTCGCGCGCGGACCCGACCAGCGCCGCGAAGCGGGCGCTGTCGATGGTCTCGCCGCCTTCGTCAAGGGCGATCGTCACGGCGCCGTCCGGGAGGTCGGCGAGGAGGGCGGCCGCCTCCTCGTCCTTGCGGGCCTCGGCGCGCGCGGCGCGGCTCTCGGCGATCTCGCGACTCGCGACCGCCGTGATGCCAATGGCGCGGCCGCTCTTGGCCGCCCGGTCCAGGTAGCGGTCCGTCAGCTCCCGTTCGGGCCCGGCCTTCAGCCGGCCGACCGCGTGGATGGCGATCCGCATGGGTCTCCCGCCGCCGGCCGCGCCGGATGCGCGGCGGCCGTTCGGTTCACCGGCCGAGGCCGGTCAGCCGTGGATCCGAGCGGGAGCGGCGTCGGCAGCCCACATCTTTTCCAGATTGTAGAACTGGCGCACTTCCGGGCGGAACACATGGACGATCACGTCGCCGGTGTCGATCAGCACCCAGTCGCAGGCGGTCATGCCCTCGACGGTGGCGGTGCCGAAACCGGCGTCCTTGATGTCCTTCAGGAGGTGGTCGGCGATCGCTCCGACGTGCCGGTGGGACCGACCCGAGCAGACCACCATGTGGTCGGCGATGGGGGTCTTTCCGGCGATGTCGATCGCCACGATCTCTTCCGCCTTGGCGTTGTCCAGGCTCGCGAGGACCGCGGCGAGGAGGCTGGCGGGGGCTCCAACGGTCGGCTCCGCCGCCGAGGAGGCGGCCAATGCCGAGGTCTGAGGCGCGCGGGACACCGCGCCCTCGGATGAGAGTGTCATGCTCAGGGGCTGTACCTTTCGATCGTGTCGACCGCTGCCGACCGATGAGTTCTCACGGACCGCGCCACGAAGAGCCAAGACCCGGACAGCCGGGAGCCTGGACCTTGCGTCACACGAGACTGCGCCACGGGAGGTGTGCTCGTCAAAGGGAGTGACCTTGCCACATGGAGCGGCCCTGCCTTCGAAAGGCTGGCCCGTTTTCGGCTTCGACCCCGAACCGGCGCCGTGACCTTCCTGTGGCTCATCCGCACCCCGCTACAATGGGTGCTCGGGGCGACAATTTCAAGACGGATCGACCAAAGGCGGCAGGCCGGCATTGCGGCGCGTCCGGGCGAGGCGGATCACGGTGGACGAGATGGGGACCCGGTGGCCGGTGAGGAAGACCCAGGCGGGGGGCTTCCGGTCGGCGAGGCCGGCGGCGTCGCGCTCCGGCACCCGGGCGGACGCGAAGGTCCGGGCGGCCGGGGAGGCGAGCGCCTTCAGGGTGGAGCCTGGCCGGTCGACCACCGCGATCGGCATGGTGGCGGCGATGCGCCGCCAGTCCTGCCAGCGGTGGAAGGTGGCCCAGTTGTCGGCGCCGATCAGGAAGACGAAGCGCACGTCCGGCTTCAGGCGGACGAGCGCCTCCATGAGGTCCAGGGTGTAGCGGGTGCCGAGGCGGGCCTCCAGGTCGGTGACGACCACGCGCGGGTGGGCGGCGACCCGCGCGGCGGCGCGCATGCGCTCGCCGATGGACGGCAGGCGGCCGGTGTCCTTCAGGGGATTGCCGGGCGACACCAGCCACCAGACCCGGTCGAGGCCGAGCCGGCGGAGCGCCGTCAGGCTGGCGTGCCGGTGGCCGGCGTGGGGCGGGTCGAACGAGCCGCCAAAGAGGCCGATCCTGAGGCCGGGCACGGTCGCCGGCATGGTCGGGCGTGCGGCGCGGGGCGCCGGCATGGTCGGGCGGGCGGCGCGGGGCGCCGGTCGTCGGCCGGTCACGACCGGCGGTCCGTCACGGCCGGAGCGCATGGCCGGAACCCATGGCCGAAGCTCACGGCCGGAGCTGACCGGTGCCGCGGACCCGGTACTTGAAGCTCGTCAGCTGCTCCACGCCGACCGGCCCGCGGGCGTGCATCTTGCCGGTCGCGATGCCGATCTCCGCCCCCATGCCGAACTCGCCGCCGTCGGCGAACTGGGTGGAGGCGTTGTGCATCACGATGGCGCTGTCGATGCGCGCCATGAAGCGCTCGGCGGTCGCAAGGTCGTCGGTGACGATGCTCTCCGTGTGGTGGGAGCCGTGGGTCTCGATGTGCTCGATGGCGGCGTCCACCCCGTCCACGAGGGCGACCGACAGGATGGCGTCGAGATATTCGGTCGACCAGTCGGCCTCCGTGGCCGGCTCGGCCCCCGGCCAGAGCGCCCGCACCTCGTCGGTGCCCCGGATGGCGCAGCCGGCGGCGGAGAGGGCGTCCAGGACGGGGACGAGGTGCGTGCCGGCGACGGCCCGGTCCACCAGGAGGGTTTCGGCCGAGCCGCAGATGCCGGTCCGGCGCATCTTGGCGTTCACCGCGATGGCGACCGCCATGGAGAGATCCGCCGCCTTGTCCACGTAGACGTGGCAGATGCCTTCCAGGTGGGCGAACACCGGCACCCGCGCCTCCGCCTGCACGCGGGCGACGAGGCTCTTGCCGCCGCGCGGCACGATCACGTCCACGGTGCCGCCGAGGCCGGCGAGGAGGTGGCCGACCGCGGCCCGGTCCCGGGTGGGGACGAGCTGGATGGCGTCCTCCGGAAGGCCGGCGGCGACGATGCCCTCCTTCAGGGCCTCCAGGATGGCGGTGGACGAGGCATGGCTGTCCGACCCGCAGCGCAGGATGGCGGCGTTGCCGGCCATGAGCGCGAGTGCGCCGGCGTCCGCGGTCACGTTCGGCCGGCTCTCGTAGATGATGCCGATGACGCCGAGGGGCGTCGCGACCCGCTCGATCCGCAGCCCGTTCGGCCGCTCCCAGGCGGCGAGCACCCGGCCGACCGGATCGGGCAGGGCGGCGATCTCGTCGAGCGCCCGGGCGATCGCCTCGATCCGGGCGTCGGTGAGCGTGCCCCGGTCCAGGAAGGCGGCGGTCTGGCCGTTGACGGTCATCTCGGCGATGTCGATGGCGTTGGCCGCCAGGATCTCCGCCGACCGCCGCCGCACCGCCGCCGCCATGGCGGTCAGGGCCGCGCGCTTCTCGTCGGCGGTCGCGATCGCCAGCCGCCGCGCGGCGGCGCGGGCGCGCCGGCCGATCTCCCGCATGGTGTGGTCGAGGCTTTCGGGCGTCTCGGAAAGAGTGTGCAGCATGGGGCGGTGGTATCCGAAGAAGGTCGGGAAGAGGAACGGCGGGGCGGCCGGTCAGCCGGCCTCGCCCTTCAGCACCAGGTCGTCGCGGTGGATCATTTCGGTGCGGCCGGCGATGTCGAGGAGGGTTTCGATCTCGCCGGAGCTGCGGCCGCGGATGCGCTCGGCCACGTCGGCGTCGTAGGCGACGAGGCCGCGGGCGACTTCCAGGCCCGACGGGTCGAGCACGCGGACCGCGTCGCCGCGGCCGAAGCGGCCCTCCACCCGGGTGACGCCGGCGGGCAGGAGGCTGCGGCCCTGATTGAGCGCCCGAACGGCGCCGGCGTCGACTGTGAGGGCGCCGCGCGGCTCCAGGTGGCCGGCGATCCAGGCCTTGCGGGCGGTGACCGGGTTCGCCTCCGCCTTGAAGAGCGTGTGGATGCCGCCGGCGTCCACCACGCTCAGGGGCCGGTCCACCTTGCCGGACGCGATGATCATGGCGACGCCCGCGACGGTCGCCATCTTGCCGGCCTCGATCTTGGTCTTCATGCCGCCGCGGGACAGCTCCGACCCGGCGGCGCCGGCCATGGCCTCCACTTCCGGGGTGATGCGGTCCACGACCGGGATGTGCCGGGCGGCGGGATCCTGGGCGGGCGGGGCCGTGTAGAGGCCGTCGATGTCGGAGAGGAGCACGAGGAGGTCCGCCCCCATCATGGCGGCGACGCGCGCGCCGAGCCGGTCGTTGTCGCCGTAGCGGATCTCGGTGGTCGCCACCGTGTCGTTCTCGTTGATGACCGGCACGGCCTTCATCTTGAGGAGGGTGCCGACGGTGGCGCGGGCATTGAGGTAGCGCCGCCGCTCCTCCGTGTCGCCGAGGGTGAGAAGCACCTGGCCGGCGGTGAGGCCGCGGGCGCCGAGAACCTCGCTCCAGACCCGCGCGAGGGCGATCTGGCCGACGGCAGCGGCCGCCTGGCTCTCCTCCAGCTTCAGCCGGCCCGCCGGCAGGCCCAGCACGCCGCGACCCATCGCGATGGCGCCGGACGACACGATGAGGACGTCGGCGCCGCCGGCGGCGAGCCGGGCCACGTCGTCGGCGATGGACTCCATCCAGGCGCGCTTGAGGACGCCCGTCCGCCCCTCGACGAGGAGGGCAGAGCCGATCTTGACGACCACGCGCCGGAAGGGGGAGAGCAGGCCGCCCATGGGGGCGGCCGGCGCGGCGCCGAGGCTCGTCCGGGTCTCGTCGGTGAGGGCCGTCATGGCTCCCAGGTCTCCGTCTTCAGGGCGGGGGACTCGTCCTCGGCCTCGCGCCGGCCCTTGTCGATGGTGCGCCAGAGCACCCGGAGGGCGTCGTCCACGCCCTCACCGCTCGCGGCCGAGAGGGTCATCGGTTCGCGGCCGATGACCTTCTTCAGCGCCTTGATCCGGCCCTTGAGGAGATCGGGCGCCAGGGCGTCCACCTTGGAGAGGGCCACCACCTCCGGCTTCTCGTCGAGGCCGTTGCCGTAGGCCTCCAGCTCGCCGCGGACGACACGGTAGGCGTCCGCCACGTCGTCCTGGGTGGCGTCGATCAGGTGGAGGAGCACGCCGCAGCGCTCCACGTGGCCGAGGAAGCGGTCGCCGAGGCCGGTGCCCTCGTGGGCGCCCTCGATGAGGCCCGGGATGTCGGCGAGCACGAACTCGCGGGTGCCGACCCGGACCACGCCGAGGTTCGGATGGAGCGTGGTGAACGGATAGTCGGCGATCTTCGGCTTGGCGGCCGTCGTCCTCGCCAGGAAGGTGGACTTGCCGGCGTTCGGCAGGCCCACGAGGCCGGCGTCGGCGATCAGCTTCAGGCGCAGCCAGATCCAGCGCTCCTCGCCGGGAAGCCCGGGGTTGGCGCGACGCGGGGCCTGGTTGGTTGAGGTCTTGAAGTAGGCGTTGCCGAAGCCGCCGTTGCCGCCCTTGGCGAGGAGCACGCGCTGGCCGACCTCGGTCATGTCGGCGATCAGGGTCTCGCCGTCCTCCTCCAGGATCTCGGTGCCCTTCGGGACCTTCAAGGTGACATCGGCGCCCTTGGCGCCGTGCCGGTTCCGGCCCATGCCGTGGACGCCGGTCTTGGCCTTGAAGTGCTGGGCGTAGCGGTAGTCGATGAGGGTGTTGAGGCCATCGACGCACTCCACCCACACGTCGCCGCCGCGCCCGCCGTCGCCGCCGTCCGGGCCACCGAACTCGATGAATTTCTCGCGACGGAAGGATACGGCGCCCGCGCCTCCGTCGCCGGAGCGAATATAGACCTTCGCCTGGTCCAGGAATTTCATGTCTCTCGTCTCGGTCGGCCTTGAAAGCCGTGCTTGGGGCGGTGGCCGGCCCGTCGGGCCGCCGCCATCGCCCGCGGCCCACGCCGGCCGCTTCCTATGCGTCAGTTCCGCCGTGCGCGCAACGGCGGCGTCGGGTCCCGGCCGGTCCCAAGGGACCGGGCCGGCCTTCAAGGACAGGGCCGGCCTTGAGGGGCCGGGTCGGCCCCTAGCGCCGGGAGCGGCCCGTCAGGTCCGCGCGGCCTTCTCGTAGGCCTGCCAATCCATCCGGGTGTCCACGTGTTCCAAGTCGCGGCCGAGCGCCTGGCATTCGCGCCGGCTGCGGCCCACCACCTTGAAGCCGAACCGGCCCTGGATCCTGAGGGAGGCTTCGTTGCCCACGAAGGCCCCGCTGGTGATGGTCGGTACGGCCAGCGACCGGTGAATCCAGTCGAGGGCCGCGCCGACCGCCTCGGTCATCACGCCGCAGCCCCAGTAGGGCCGGGCGAGCCAGTAGCCGAACTCCGGCGTGCCGTCGAGGCCGTGGAGGGCGACGACGCCCACCGGCTCCTCCGCCTCGGCCGGCAGGAGGGCGAGCGTGACGGCCGAGCCGATCAGGGCCGCGTGCCGGACGTGGTCCACGAAGGCGAGCCCGTCGGAGAGCCGGTAGGGATGCGGCACCCGGGCGAGCCAGCGCGTCACCTCCAGGTCCGCCAGATGGCGGGCGAAGGCGGCGGCGTCCTCGCGCACCACCGGCCTCAGCCGGAGGCGCGGGGTCTCCAGGGTGGGATGCAGGTTGGCGCGTCGCCGCAGACCGAACCCGCTCAGGCTTCCGATATCCATCGCCGCCGCTCTCCGACCGGCCGCCGGCCGGCGCCAGGGCGGGCGCCGACTGTTCCTGAGCCGTATCATGCCGTCAAACACCTCCGCCGTGAACGCCAAAACGCCGCGCCGCCGGAGCCTTCGTCCACCGCTCGTCCGTCAACCCTTGGCGAGCCGCAACGGCTCCCACCGGCGCAGGCTTTCCCAGGTGCGCCGGTCCAGCTGGAACCGGTCCACCGGCACCACCGCCTGGAAGAAGGCGGAGTGGCCGAGCTCCTGGGCGACCATCTGGAAGCCGCACTTCTCGATGACCCGCCGGGACGCCCCGTTGGTGACCCGGCACGACACCGAGAGCCGCTCGTGCCCCTGGTGCAGGAAGGCGTAGTCGATCACCGCGTGGGCCGCCTCGGTGGCGAAGCCCCGGTCCCACCAGGGTTCGCCGATCCAGTAGCCGAGGGTGGGCAGGCGGGCGCCGCGCCGGAAATCGAGCGTGATGGCGCCGATCGGGGTGCGGCGGCCGTCCGACCGCTTCAGGCAGATGAGATGCTTCTGCTCGCTGTCGTCGGCGAGCTCGGAGGCCCAGGCGAGCGCGTCATCGGTCCGATAGGGATGGGGCAGGCTCGTGAGGTTCTGGGCGATGCGGGCATTGTCGGCGATCTCGGCGATCGCGGGCGCATCGATCGCCACCGGGGCGCGGAGCACCAGCCGGCGGGTCTCGATCACGAGGCCATGGAACGGCCGGACAAGCGCCCGTTCGCCGGCCTCGCCGACTATGCTCTCAAGCTCTTCGCTTCCGCTTCGGTCGGGTCTGGACATGATCTCGTCCTCGTGTCGCGAGATGCAGAAAGGGGAGGTGGCGGCCCACCTCCCCTCGCGGTGCTCTCGACACAATCGGAGCGATCCGCCGGGGTCCGTGGGACGCCGGCAGGCCGCTCGAGACCATCCGGCTTTACTCTGCGGCTGCCGTCATCGGGAGAACGGACACGTAGACGCGGCCGTTCGACTTGGTCGCGAAGGCCACGCGGCCTTCGGTGAGCGCAAAAATCGTGTGGTCGACGCCGAGGCCTACGTTCTGGCCCGGATGCCACTTGGTGCCGCGCTGGCGCAGGATGATGTTGCCCGGGACGACGGCTTCGCCACCGAACTTCTTCACGCCGAGGCGGCGGCCGGCCGAGTCGCGGCCGTTGCGGGACGAGCCGCCAGCTTTCTTGTGAGCCATGGGATAACTCCTTCAGGTCCTGGTTGCCTCGCCGAACGGAGCCGGATGATCGGCTCGAGACGCCGGACGAGGGCGTTGAAGTCGGATCGGGTGACGGCCGCGCCGGTCGTCGCCCGCTTGGATCAGGGACGCTCGCTGGATCAGGCGGCCTTGATGCCGGTGATCCGGACCACGGTCAGCAGCTGACGGTGGCCCCGCTTGCGCTTGGAATTCTGCCGGCGACGCTTCTTGAACGAGATCACCTTCTCGCCGCGGGTCTGCTCGACCACCTCGGCGGTCACGCTGGCGCCGGCCACGACGGGCGCGCCCACGTTGACACCGGCGTCACCGGACACCATCAGCACCTCCGCGAAGGTGACCGTGCTGCCGGCCTCGGCCTCGAGCTTCTCGATCGTCAGAACGTCGTTTTCGGCGACCTTGTACTGCTTGCCGCCGGTCTTGATCACTGCGAACATGGTCGAACCAGTCCTTCTTCATCTGTTCTTGGCCAGGTCGGTCGCCTGGCTTTGGCCGTTTGCCGCGGGAGATCGACGCGCCCTGTGGCGCCGCGCGTGAAGACCGGACGGGCCGGTCGCGCGGGCTTTGGAAAGGAATGGCGGACCTTGACGCCGGGATCGTCGGGCCGTGCGGCCCGGGCGACCGGCCTGAAGTCCCTGCCGACCGGACGAACCGGCTGGCGCCGCTTCCCGGAAGGGGAAGTCCTTGAGCCTCGGGCTGCGAAGAAAAGGCGCGATTCCGGCCCTTTCCCACGGGAGTGGGGTTTTACACGCAACAAAGCCGGGAAGTCAACGCGCCCGGTCCGGAAAAGCGGGCGTCCGGCGGTCGATCAATGCGCTTGTCTATATTAATGATTCCTGACACACACTGCGGGCGACCACCGCCGCCCCGCCGCTTCCGACGGGACCGCCGGCCGCCGGAGGACCGCTCCGGGCGGGATCGGGTGGCGATCGCCGCGATCGTGCCGGGTCCGCGGTCGGGCGGCGCTCGCCGCAGGGTGGCCGAGGGTCAGGAGGACCGTTCCGTCGTGACGAAGGTGTTCGTCATCCCGATGACCGCGCTTCTGGTGACGGCCCGTCTGACGATCGGGTCCCTGATCGTGCTCGCCCTCGTTCCGGTCCTGATCGTGGCGGCGCCGCTGCTGGTCGTCCGCCACCTGGCGACCCGGCGCCGCCCGCGCCGATTGTCGAAGCGCGTGGACCTGCCGCTCGCCAGCCCGGCCCGGCCACCCGAACGGAGCCGCTGACGGGCGGTCGCGGGGACCGGCGGAGGGGCGCTCCTTTCGATCGCTCCCGCGCTCTTGTCGCCGCCAGCGGCGCCTCTTGCGCCGGCCCCCGCGCTTCTTGCGCCGGCAGCGGGGCGGTCCACTCCACCGGTCCTGGCGACGTCCTCATGGAACCCGTCGGCCGCCGCGGGGTTACCCGGCCGGGGCCGGGCGACGTGCGCCCGCCCGAGCCCCGCCCGATCCGGCGCCCCGATGCGCCACGTCCCCCGGAGGAGTGATGACCCGCCATCTGACGCTCGCGGCCGCCGCCGCGATTGCCCTCCTGTCCGCCCCGGCGGTCCGTGCCGAGACGCCGGCGCCCGCCGCCGGCACCGACCGGTGCGCCGTCAAGCCGGCGCCCGGCGCCGACGAGGCGGCCGCCGCGCCGTCGCCCCACAACCCGACCGGAAGCACGGATGGAGCCGACGGCGCGAACGCGTCCGCCGACACGGCCGGGTCCGTGGCGGCCGCCGGGGACGCCGGGCCCGCCGCCGCCGGCGACACGCTGACCGGCACCGACAGCTCCTCCGCCTGGCTCTCCGCCGACGGCTCCACCGCCGCCGCGGCCCCGGACGGGGACTGCACCCTCACCACGCGCCCGTAGCGCCGGCTCGCGCCTCTCACAGTGCCAGCGTGCGGGGCCCGTCCGGGCTTCGCGTGCCAGCCGACCTTCAAGGACCGACAGGATGAAATTCGACCTCACGATCAACGGCGAGGCGCGTCAGGTGGACGTGCCCGAGGACATGCCGCTTCTCTGGGTGCTGCGCGACGTGGTCGGGCTCACCGGAACGAAGTTCGGCTGCGGCATCGCCCAGTGCGGCGCCTGCACCGTCCACCTGGACGGGGAGGCGATCCGATCCTGCGTCACGCCGGTGAGCGCCGTCGGCGCCGGGGCGATCACCACCATCGAGGCGGTCGGCGGGACGCCGGAGGGCCGCAAGGTCCAGGACGCCTGGCTGACCCTGGAGGTGGTCCAGTGCGGCTACTGCCAGTCCGGCCAGATCATGTCGGCGACCGCCCTCCTGAAGGCGACGCCGAAGCCGACCGACGCCGACATCGACGACGCCATGGCGGGCAACATCTGCCGCTGCGGCACCTATCCGCGCATCCGCGCGGCCATCAAGACCGCCGCAGAAGCCTGAGGGAGCGCGCCATGACCAAGACCCCCGCATTCGGGCTCGTGGACGCCGCCCGGACCGCCGCCATCTCGCGCCGCCAGGCGCTCATGGGCGGCGGCATGATGCTGGCCTTCCTGGCGGTCGGCCGCCGGAAGGCCCACGCGGCCGGCGAGGAGCCGAGCCTCAGGGCCATCGGCGACGGCACCATCGACACCGGCGACGCCTTCGAGGGCTTCGCGCCGGGCGGCTTCATCCGCATCGGCCGGGACAACGCCATCCACCTCATCGTGCCGAACGTCGAGATGGGCCAGGGCATCTACACGGCCGAGGCCATGCTGATCGCCGAGGAGCTGGAGGTCGGCCTCGACCAGGTGACGGTGCTGGCCGCGCCGCCGAACGAGGAGCTCTACAAGCAGCCGATCCTGCAGTCGCAGACGACCGGCGGCTCCACCTCCATCCGCGGCGCCTTCGAGCCGCTGCGCCAGGCCGGCGCGGCCGCCCGCATGATGCTGATCGCGGCGGCGGCGGAGCGCATGAAGGCGCCGGCCGGCAGCCTCCGGGCCGAGCGCGGCCGGGTGATCGACCCGGCCACGGGCGAGGGCTTCTCCTACGGCGAGCTGGTGGACGACGCCGCCAAAATGCCGGTGCCCCAGGACGTGCCGCTGAAGCCGAAGGCGGACTGGAGGCTGATCGGCACCCCCGCCCGGCGGGTGGAGTCGGCCGGCAAGGTGAACGGCACCGCCACCTTCGGCATCGACATCAAGGTGGAGGGCATGAAGGTCGCCACCGTGAAGGCGTCGCCGACGGTCGGCGGCAAGCTGAAGCGGGTGGACGACACGGCCGCCCGGGCGATCCCGGGCGTCGTCGACGTCATCCGGATCGAGAACGCGGTGGCGGTGGTGGGCGACCACTTCTGGGCCGCCAACCAGGGCCTTCAGGCGCTCGACATCGAGTGGGACCCGGGCGAGAACGCCGGCCTCGACACCGCCGCCCTCCGGCAGGCGCTGGCGACGGCGTCGCAGTCCGGCACGCCCATCCTCGGCCGGCAGGAGGGCGACGCGGCCGCCGCCATGGCGGGAGCCGCCAGGCGGGTGGAGGCGACCTACGAACTGCCCTTCCTGGCCCACGCGGCCCTGGAGCCCATCAACACCACCATCCACGTGACCGAGGACGGCTGCGACATCTGGGTCGGCACCCAGGTGCCGACGGCGGCCCAGAAGGTGGCGGCGGACCGGCTGGGCCTGCCGCTGGACAAGGTGCGGCTGCACAACCAGGTGATCGGCGGCGGCTTCGGCCGGCGCCTGGTGGCCGATTCCATCGAGCAGGCGGCGCTGATCGGCAAGCAGGTCCGCTATCCGGTGAAGATCATCTGGACCCGGGAGGAGGACATCACCCAGGACCTCTACCGCCCGGCCTACTACGACCGCATCTCCGCGGGCCTCGACCAGAACAACCGGCCGGTCGCCTTCATGGACCGGATCACCGGCGGCTCGGTGCTTGGCGCCTACCTGCCGGGCGGCCTGCCGGAAGGGACGATCGACAGCGACGCCATCGAGGGCGCCGCCGACACGCCCTACGGCTTCCCGACCCTGCTGGTGGACTGGATCCGGGCCGACCCGCCGGTTCCGGTGACCTGGTGGCGCGGCGTCGGGCCGACCCACAACGTGTTCGTGGTGGAAAGCTTCATGGACGAACTCGCCGAGGCGGCGGGCGAGGACCCGGTCGACTTCCGCATGTCGCTCCTGAAGGAGAAGCCGCGGGCGGCGGCCGTGCTGCGCCTGGCCGCTGAGCGGTCCGGCTGGGGCGGCGACCTGCCGCCGCGCCACGGCCGGGGCGTCTCGCTTCACGGCGCGTTCGGCAGCTTCGTGGCGGTGGTGCTGGAGGCGAGCGTCGGCGAGGACGGCGCCGTCAAGCTGCACCGGGCGGTGGCGGCGGTCGACTGCGGCATGGTGGTGAACCCGGACACCGTGAAGGCCCAGATCGAGGGCGGCCTGGTGTTCGGCCTGTCGGCGGCGCTCTACAACGGCATCACGTTCGCGAACGGCCAGGTGGAGCAGTCCAACTTCGACACCTACCCGCAGATGCGGATCAACGAGGTGCCGCCGATCGAGGTGCACATCATCGAGAGCGACGCCGCGCCGGGCGGCATCGGCGAGACCGGCACGGTCTCGGCGGCGCCGTCGCTGGTCAACGCGATCTTCCAGGCGACGGGCAAGCGCATCCGCACCCTGCCGCTGTCGGGCGTCGACCTCGGCGAGCGGGACGCGGGCCTGCCGCCCCGCCGGGACCGTGTTCCGGCCTGACGAGACGCGCCGCCGCCGGCCTTCGTAAGTGGGCCGGCGGCGGTGTCCCGCCCGCGGGCGGCGGGCCGGACGGCCGCGCCCCGGCGCCGCGTCAGAGCACGCCGAGGACGGCCAGGACCAGAATGGTGAGGACGGCCGAGACCAGGATCGAGCCGAGGCAGCCGAGGCGATTGGAGAAGAAGACGAACATGAACCCTCCGGGCGTCGTCGGCCGAACCGCGGCCGGCGCGCTCCCGTTCCGGCCGGAAGGCGTTTTTCACGCGGCCTGCTTCAGCCAGCCGTCCAGCGGCACCTCCAGGTGGAAGGCGAGGCCGGTGTCCGCGAAGGTGCTCTTCGCCGAGCCGATGGAGTTCGCCGTCCGCTGGATGAGCTTGGACCCGAAGCCGGTCCGGGTGGGTGGCGGGACGGGCGTCGGGCACCGTTCGCTCCAGGAAAGGTCGAGGGTTCCGGCGCCCGGATCGTCGCGCCTGGACCAGCGCACCGCCAGCTCGCCGCCCGTGCGGCCGAGGCAGCCGTG
Source organism: Chthonobacter rhizosphaerae (assembly GCF_013839525.1). Classification (GTDB taxonomy): domain Bacteria; phylum Pseudomonadota; class Alphaproteobacteria; order Rhizobiales; family Pleomorphomonadaceae; genus Chthonobacter; species Chthonobacter rhizosphaerae. The sequence continues at coordinate 628,762 of NZ_JACDIS010000001.1, read as the reverse complement.
CTTGACGGCGTTGGTGGCGAGTTCGTGGACGATGAGGCTGATCGACACCGCGAGCTGCGGCGGCAGCTTGATGTCCGGTCCCTCGATCGTGACCCGGTCGGCCGCCGGGGTGACGGCGATCTCCGCCTCGATCAGCTCGCGCAGGGACACGCCCGACCAGTTGCGCCGGGTGAGCACGTCGTGGGTGCGGGCGAGCGAGCGCAGGCGCTCGCCGAAGCGGACGTTGAACTCCGCCGGGTCCTGCACGGAGGCGGCGGTCTGGGTGCCGATCGCCTGGACGAGGGCGAGCGTGTTCTTGACCCTGTGGTTGAGCTCGGAGACCAGCAGTTCCTGGTGGCGCGCCGCCTCGGAGGTACGCTCCTCGATGCCTTGGCCCATGGCGTCGAGGGCGAGCGCGATGGTCTCGAACTCGGGGGTGGCGATCGGCCGGGGGACGGAACTCGGCTCGCCCTTCGCCCACGCCTTCGCGAGGGCGACCAGATCGTCCACCGGCCGGCGGATGAGGACGCGGGCGGCGAGGACGGAGGTGGCGAGCGCGCCGACCACGCCGGCGGCGAGGACCGCGAGATTCCACACCCAGTTCCGGTCCACGACCGCGTAGGCTTCCGCGCGCGCCATGCCGGAGGACACGTAGATGCCCCGCGGCTCGCGGGTCGCCGGGTTGTAGGCGATGACCCGCCGCGTGCCGTCCTGGCTCGTCACCTCGTCGACGCCGGGCTCCGCGGCCCTGACCCACCGGGTGACGAAGGTTTCCGGAATGGCGGTGCCGACAAACCGCTCCGGCAGCGGGTTGCGGGCGAGGATCACGCCGTTGCGATCCGCGATCGTGAGCGAGCCGTTCGGCGGCACGGCCCAGGCGTCCACGATTCCCTGGATGTGGCCGAGGTTGAGGACGGCCGCCACCACGCCGATCGCCCGCCCGTCCGGGCCGCGGAGCGGCTGCGCCATGGGCAGGCCGGCGGTCCCGCTGGTGCGGCCCACCGTGTAGACGCCGGTCACGAAGGCGTCGTCGGCGAGCGCCTGGGTGAAATAGAGCCGGTCGCGGTAGTTGGCGGCCGGCCGGCGGGCATTGTCGACGCAGCGCACGTCGCCGTCGAGGTCGAGCACCAGGATGGAGCGCAGGTGCGGCAGGCTGCGGGTGAGCGAGGCCACATAGGCCGAGCAGGGCTCCCGCTCGAACGCCACGACGGAGGGCGAGGCCGCGACGGCGGTGAGGAGCGTGCGGATGCCCTCGGTGAGGCGCACCATCTCGGAATTGGCCTGCTGGGTCTGCCTGGCGACGAGATCGCGCACCTCCTGGTGGCGGGCCTGGCGCAGTTCCTGTTCCAGGAGCCAGACGACCGCGAACACGGGCAGGAGCGCCAGAAGGGCGAAGGTGAACAGCCGCTGGGATAAGGTCACTGCCCGCCTCGCCGCATCGAGCCGCCGGTGAGCGACTGGTTTACACGGTTTCCGGTCCGTGCAGGGACGGAAACATCCGACAATATACCGCAAATGGTTGCGTCATAGACCGAGGTATGCGGGATCGAACGACGCGAGCGCCGCCAGCCGGTCCCAATCCTCGATGCGGACCGTCCCGCCCGACCAGACGATCAGGCCGTCGCCACGCAGTTCCTGCAGCACCCGGTTGGCGTGGACGGACGAGATGCCGAGGGCGTCGCCGAGCTCGGTCTGGGTGATCGGGAAGCGGAAGCTCCGGTCCGGCGAGACCTCGCCGACCGCCTCCAGCCGCACGCAGAGTTCGCACAGGAGATGGGCGCAGTGCCCGACGGACGAGCGCCGGCCGAGGCTGACCATCCAGGCCCGCTGGGTGGCGGCGTCGATGAGGGTGGACCGCCACAGGAGGCGGGTGAGATTGGGCTCCTCCTCGGTGATCTCGGTGAGAAGGCGATGGGGGATCTCGGCGACCGCGCAGCGGGTGAGCGCCAGGACGCCGTGGTCGAGCGGGCTCAGGAGAAAGCCGTTGAGGTCGAGGAAGTCGCCCTTCACGTGGATGGCGGTCAACTGACGGCGACCGTCCTGCAGCATCTTGGTGCGGGCGGCGAAGCCTTCCGCGAGCAGCCGGCAGTGGCCCGGCGTCTCGCCGTCGGCGACGATGTCGCCGTCCGCCTCCACGGTCCGGATCCGGTCAGTCGCACGCTGCAGGATGCGCCGTTCGTGGTCGGACAGGGGACCGTAGCGAGCAAGCTTGCGGATCAGGTGCGTCGGCATGGCGAAGTCACCGCTGAACCATACGGACAAAACGGCCGGCGCCTGACAAAGATCCCGAGGCGAGCGGAATTTTGCGTGTCGAAAGCGGCGGATCCGGATGGTGCGTCGCAACAGGCGGCCGGGGAGTCGCGGCGGGCGCGGGAGGGCGGGCCGGCGCGCTCCCCGGGCCAGCGCTAGCCCGCTTCTTGCATGGACATTCGGATGTGACCGTTCGGCCCGCGCGGTGGCTCTTCGCTTCCGAAGTGACGCGGGGCCGGGGCGCGGGGCCGGGACGAGAAGGAGGCGGGACGGCATGACGGAGGGGGCAGCACTCGGATCGGCCATCCGGATGGCGGGGCGGCGCGTGCTCGTGACGGGCGCCGCGTCCGGCATCGGGCGGGCGGTGGCCGTGGGGGCGGCGCGCCTCGGCGCGGCGGTCGCCCTCCTGGACCGGGCCGATCCGGCGCAGACCGCTGACGAGATCCGGGCGGGCGGCGGCCATGCGTCGGCGATCGTGGCGGATGTGGCCGACGAGGCGTCGTGCCGGGACGCGGTGGCGGCGGCCGTGGCGGCCCTCGGCGGGCTCGACGGGCTCGTCACCGCCGCCGGCATCCTGCGGAGCGGGCGAATCACCGAGACGACGGGCGACGACCTCCGCGCCGTCATGGACGTCAACCTGATCGGCACCATGCGGACGTGCGCGCTGGCCCTGCCGCACCTGGCGGCGGCGGGCGGCGGCGCGGTCGTGACCATCGCGTCCGAACTCGCCCTCAAGGGCGTGCCGGCGACGAGCGCCTACGCGACGTCCAAGGCCGGCGTGGTGCACTTCACGAGGCTTCTCGCCGTCGACCACGCGGGCGAGGGCGTGCGGGCGAACTGCGTGTGCCCGGGGCCGGTGGCGACGCCCATGCTGGACGCCTTCGCGGCCGCTTCGGCCGACCCCGCGGCCGCGCTCGCCGGCGAGGCGGCGAGCACCCTGATGGGGCGGCTGGGCCGGCCGCACGAGATCGCCCACGCGGTCTGCTTCCTCCTCTCCGACGCGGCCGCCTTCATGACCGGCGCCGTGGTGGCGGTGGACGGCGGCGCGACCGCCGGCGCCCGCTGATCCTTCCTTCTTTCCCTGTTCCGGAGATCCTCGATGACGAGACCGTTTCGCATGGCCGACCTGAGCTGGACCGACTACCGGGACCGGCTGGCGGAGGAGGACCCGGTGGTGCTGGTGCCGGTGGGGGCGATCGAGCAGCACGGGCCGCACCTGCCGCTCGCCACCGACTGCCTGATTCCGGAGGCGGTGTGCGGGGCCTGCGCGAGCCGGGGCGGACGCCTGCTCGCGCCCAGCATCACCTACGGCTACAAGTCGCTGCCGCGGTGCGGCGGCGGCCAGCATTTCTGCGGGACCACGAGCGTGGACGCCGCCACCCTGATCAACCAGGTGAAGGACATGGTGCGGGAATTCGCCCGCCACGGCGTCTCCAAGCTGGCCTTCGTGGTCGGCCACATGGAGAACACCTGGTTCGTCAACGAGGCCTGCGACCTGGCGCTCCGGGAGGCCCGCATGCTGGGCCTGAAGGCGCCGCGGATCATGACCGTCGGCTACTGGGAATTCCTCGGCGAGGACACGATCCGGGCCGCCTTCGGGGACACCTTCCCGGACTGGTCGCTGGAGCACGCGGGCATCATGGAGACGTCCGTCATGCTGCACCTCCACCCGAGCCTGGTGACGATGGACCGGCTTCGGCCGCACCCGCCGGCGAAGCTGCCGCTCTGGGACATGTGGCCCTACGACGAGCGGCTGGTGCCGGCGGACGGCGTGCTCGCCACCGCCATCGGGGCCAGCGCCGAAAAGGGCCGGCTCTTCTACGACGAATATGTGGCGACGCTCTCGGGCGCCCTCGACACGGCCTTCGCGGAGCCGGCGGACTGACCGTCGCCCGCCCTCGCGCGCCCGGCCCGCCCACGCGCGCCCGGGCGCTTCGAGAGGCACCCCGACCTTCCTCCGTTCCATCCCCCGATCCGGACCCAAAGCAGCGCCCATGTCCTTCGATCTTCTCGTCCGCAACGTCTCCCTGCCCGACGGCCGCCGCGGCCTCGACGTCGGCGTCACCGCCGGCCGCATCACGGCGGTGGAGCCGGGGCTTCCGGCCGACGCCGGCCGCGTCGTCGACGGTGGCGGGCGGCTGCTGTCGCCGCCCTTCGTGGACATCCACTTCCACATGGATGCGACCCTGTCGCTCGGCATCCCGCGGCTCAACCGGTCCGGCACGCTCCTGGAGGGGATCCGGCTCTGGGGCGAGCTGAAGCCGCTCCTCACCGTGGAGGCGGTGGTGGAGCGCGCGCTGCGCTATTGCGACCTGGCGGTGGCCCAGGGGCTGCTGGCGGTGCGCAGCCACGTGGACGTGTGCGACGACCGGCTCGTCGGCGTGGAGGCGCTCCTTCACGTGAAGGACGCCGTGAAGGACTACCTGGACCTGCAGCTGGTCGCCTTCCCGCAGGACGGCTACTACCGCTCGCCGACGGTGGCGGCCAACCTCGCGCGGGCGCTCGACATGGGCGTGGAGGTGGTCGGCGGCATCCCGCACTTCGAGCGCACCATGGAGGACGGCCGCCGGTCGGTGACGGCGCTCTGCGAGCTCGCCGCCGAGCGGGGCCTCCTGGTCGACCTCCACTGCGACGAGACGGACGACCCGATGTCGCGCCACATCGAGACGCTCGCCTGCGAGACCCGGCGGCTCGGGCTCCAGGGCCGGGTGGCGGGCTCGCACCTGACGTCCATGCACTCCATGGACAACTACTACGCCTCCAAGCTGCTGCCGCTGATCGCCGAGGCGGACATCCACTGCATCCCGAATCCGCTCGCCAACATCGTGCTCCAGGGCCGGCACGACACCTATCCGAAGCGGCGCGGCATGATGCGGGTGCCGGAGCTGATGGCGCTCGGCGTCACCGTCGCGCTCGGCCAGGACAGCTGCATGGACCCCTGGTACTCGTTCGGCGGGGCCGACATGCTGGAGGTGGCCCACATGGCGGTCCACACCGGCCACATGACGAGCCGGGCCGCGGTGGCGGCCTGCTTCGACGCGGTGACGACGGCGCCCGCCAAGGTGTTCGGCCTTCAGGGCTACGGCCTGGAGCCCGGCTGCCACGCGGACTTCGTGCTCCTCGACGCCCGCGACCCGATCGAGGCGGTGCGGCTGAAGCCCAACCGGCTGGCGGTGGTGCGCCGGGGCAAGGTGATCGCCGAGACGCCGCCGCGCACCGCGACCCTGTCGCTGCCCGGCCGGCCCGGCACGGTGGAGCCGTGGCTCTATGCGCCGGTGGAGGGCGGGAGCCCTTGAGCAAGGCCCGAACGGGAGGGCATCCGTCCCGCTCGGGGTCGCGACCGGCCTCGGCGGCACGGGTGTTGCCGGCATCGGCTTCGCCGGCGCCCCGGGGAAACGCTTGGTGCCCCGCCGCCGCCCGTCCGGCGATCGTCACGCCGTCGGGCGGTTCTGGCCGGTCCAGAGGGGGAGGTCGCCCTGATAGCGGTTGATGCCGATGTCCTGGATCGTGGCGCGGCGGTGCATTTCGGCGAAAAAGGGCTCGAACACCCGGTTGCGGTCCTCCACGAGCCGGTGCTGCTCCAGCCAGGCCGGCACGGTCTCGCGCACCTCGGCGAGGATCGCGTCCTCGTCCACGGTGAGGAGGCGGCCGTTCTCCACCACCACCTCGCCGGCCACTAGGACGGTCTCAATGGACGAACCGTTCTCGCAGTAGACGAGGTGGTGGCAGACGTCGTTGAGCGGCGTCCAGTTGAAGCCGGTCATCCTGAGCACCAGGAGGTCCGCCGCCTTGCCGACCGTCAGCGAGCCGGTCTCCCGATGGCGGAGCGCCGTGCGGGCGCCCCCGATGGTGGCGGCCTTCAGGATCTCGCGGGAGGAGACCAGCCGGCCATGATCCGGCGTCGCGATGCCGTGGATGAGGCCGGCGGCGCGCATGACGTCGAAGATGCGGGCGGTGTCGTTGGAGCAGAGGCCGTCGGTGCCGAGGCCCACGTTGACGCCCGCGTCGAGGAGTCGGCGGACCGGCGCGACGCCGGCGCCGAGCTTCTGGTTGGAGATGCAGTTGTGGGCGACCGAGACGTCCGCCGCCCCCATGAGGGCGATGTCGTCGTCCGTCACCCAGATGGAATGCGCGATGGTGACGCCCGGATGGAGGACGCCGATGTTGTGCATGTGGCGGATCAGCGTCTTGCCGTAGAACTCCTGGCCGGTGACCGCCTGGGTCTTGGTCTCCAGGATGTGGGTGTGGAGCGGCACGCCGCGGGCGACCGCGAGCTCGCTGCAGGCCTGCATGAACTCCACGGTCACCCGCTGGGGCGCGGAGGCGGAGACCATGAAGTTCACCCGCCCGGCCCGCCCGTGCAGGCTGTCGAACACGGCCTTGCAGTAGTCCATGTAGCCGTCGACGGTGACGGAGGAGTCCTCCACCTCCGCTTGGAGGCCGGGCGGCACCAGCTCGCGCGCGAAGGGCAGGGTGTCGAGGACGTTCTTGTCCATGACGCAGTTGGAGACAGTCGCCCGGATGCCGGCGTGCTCGTAGGCGGTGAAGACCGTGGCGAGCCGGTCGAGCTCCTGGGTCGGCGGATCGAACCAGTCGTCCACCATGGTGGTGACGCCGTTCTTCAGGGACTCCATCGCGCCGAGGAGGGTGCGCAGGTAGAGGAGGCGCTCCGGGATCCGCGGCCCCATCAGGATCGGATAGGCGTAGAGCATCCAGATCTCGAGCGGCATGTGCTCGTAGCGGCCCTTGAAGAAGGTCTCGCCGGAATGGAGGTGGCTGTTGACGAGACCGGGCATCACCAGCCGGTCGCGTCCGTCGATGACGCGGGCGCCCTCGGGCGGGACGAGGTCCGGCCCGATCGCCGCGATCCGGCCGTCGCGGACGAGGAGGCTGCCGACGAAGGGCTCGGTGCCGCCTTCGCCCTCCAGGGTGAGAAGGGTGGCGTTCCGGATGAAGATGGTCATGGGCGTCAGCGTCCGAGTGCGTGGGTGCGGCGTGCCTGTCCGGGCAGATGGGTCCGGGCGAATGGGGCCGGGCGTATGGGTGGGCGTGTCGGGTCGGGCGCTGTCGGTCAGCGCGGCATCGCCGGGCCCGAGGCCATCCACTCGGTGAAGACCCCGTGCGCCTCCTCGGCCATCAGCTGTTCGGACGGGAGCGCGCGAGCCTCGACGGGCTTCGACACCTCGGCCACGAGGGGCGCGCAGTCGATGCCGAGGGCGAGGCAGTCCTGAAGCGAATAGGCGTAGACCAGCTTGTCGATCCGGGCCCACCACATGGCGGCGACGCACATGGAGCAGGGCTCGCACGTGGTGTAGAGGGTGGCGCCCGACAGGTCCGCCGAGCCGAGCCGGCGGGTGGCGTCGCGGATGGCCACGACCTCGCCGTGGGCGGTCGGATCGAACGTGACGGCGGTGTCGTTGCAGCCCTCGCCGATGATCTCGCCGTCGCGCACGATGACGGCGGCGAACGGGCTGACGCCCCTCTCCCGCATCTCGCGGCGGCCGAGCTCGATGGCGCGGGCCATGATCTCGCGACTGCTCAGGCGCATGGTCTTCCTCCCTGGTCGGCTTCGTTTGGCGGAAGGGCCAGCAAGCGCCATGCCAGTGCGGCACGAGGATTGCTTTTCGATCGGCATCAAGAACACCCGGGAGGGCGGTGCCATGGGAAAGACGATCATCAGGGGCGGGCGGCTGATCGACGGGGCGGCCCGCAAGGCGGACCCGACGGACATCCTGGTCATCGACGGCGTGATCGCCGAGGTGGGGCCGCCGGGCTTTCCAGCGCCGGACGACGCGGTTCTGTTCGACGCGGCCGGCACGATCCTGCATCCGGGCCTCGTCAACGGCCACACCCATGGCATGGGCAACCTGTGCAAGGGCCAGTCGGACCGCTTCACCCTGGAGCTCCTGTGGACCGGCGCCCACGAGATGCTGGACCACCAGACGACGGAGCTGAAGTACCTGAACGCCTATCTGGGCGCCGTCGAAATGGTGCTGAAGGGGTGCACCACCGCCTATGATCTGACCTTCGGGGTGCCGTTCGCCACGACCGATGACCTGATCGCGATCGGCCGTGCCTACGAAGACGCCGGGATGCGGGCGGTGCTTGCTCCGATGATCGCCGATCTTTCCTTCTACGAGGCGATTCCAGGCCTCTTCGACGCCCTGCCGCCGCGCCTGCAGCAGATCGCGGCCGTGACCGACCGCAAGGGGCCGGAGGCGGTGCTGGGGGCCATGAAGCACGCCCTAGACAACTGGACGCTCGACACCGAGCGGGTGAGGCTCGGCGTCGCGCCGACCATTCCGCTTCACTGCACGGACGAGCTGATCGTCGGCTCGGCCCGGCTCGCCCGCGACTACGGCGTGGTGCTGCACAGCCACGTGGCGGAATCGAAGACCCAGGCGGTGTCGGCCTTCAAGCTCTGGGGCAAGACGATCACCGCCCACATCGACGACCTCGGGCTGATCGGGCCGGACTTCACGGTGGCGCACGGCGTCTGGCTCGACGACGACGACATGCGGCGGCTCGCCGACAAGGGCGCTTCGGTCTCGCACAATGCCGGGTCGAACATGCGGCTCGGATCGGGCATCGCGGACGCGCGCCGGATGCTGGAGCTCGGCGTCAATCTGGCGATCGGGACGGACAGCGCCAATTGCGCCGACAACCAGAACATGTACGAGGCCATGCGTTATGCCTCGATGGTGTCGAACGTGCGCGGGCCGGACTACACCCGCTGGCTGACCACGCCGGAGATCATCAAGGCCGCCACGGTGGGCGGCGCCTATGCGACGGGCTTCTCGAAGATCGGCACCATCGCGCCGGGCTTCAACGCCGACATCGTGTTCCTGGACCTGAAGTCCGTGAACTGGATGCCGGTGAACGAGCCGTCGAACCAGATGGTGCTGACGGAGGACGGCACGGGCGTGAAGCACGTGATGGTGGGCGGCGACCTGGTGGTGAAGGACGGCCGGCACACCCGCTGCGACATGGACGCGCTCGCCGCCAAGGTCGAAGCGGCCCACGCGCGCCTCGCCGAGCTGAACGCGCCCGCGAAGGCGATCGCGCCGGCGTTCGAGGCCTGCGTGGGGTCGTTCTGCATGGGGCTGTCGCGCCACCCCTATCACATCGAACGCTACGCCACCTTCTCGTGCACCTGAGGACAGGCCCATGCCATCCCCGCCCGTCGCCGGACTGACGGACGTCTGCCTCCTGGTGGAGGACATGGACCGGTCGGTCGCCTTCTACCGCGACCGGCTGGGCTTTGCGGTGAAGCGGCTCGACACCGGCTTTGCCGAGTTCTTCACCGACGGGGTGGTGCTGGCGCTCTGGCTGCGGTCCGACATCGCCGCCTACGTGCCGGGCCTCTCCGCCACGGGCGGGCCGTCGTCCGTCATGGTGGCGGTGCGGCTGCCGGACGTGGCGTCGGTGGACGCCGAATATGTCCGGTTGTCGGCCGCGGGCGTCGCCTTTTACGGGCCTCCGAAGGCCTGGCCGTGGAACGCCTACGCGGCCTATTTCACCGACCCGGACGGACACCTGTGGGAGCTCTACCACTGGATGGGGCCGCCGCGGGTGATCGACGGCAGCCCGGCCGGTGGGGCCGACGGGGCGGGCTGACCGGAGGACGGGACCGAGAGGACTGGGGCCGGGAAGACGGGGGCCGAGAGGACTGGGGCCGAGTGCTCGGAACGCCCGATCCGGCGGGGGACGCCCCGCCGGCCGTCTCGGCGCGTGGTACGCTCGCCGGTTCGGCAGGACGGGATCGCGCGTCGCCGGACCGCGGCCGATCTCGTCCTGATGCGTCTCGCGGTCAGGCCTCCTCCGTGTCCTTGCGGAAGAGGAGCGGCAGGAGGAGGACCTCGATGCCGATGAGGACCAGGGCCGAGATGGCGAAGACGATCGCCCCGATGGCGTTGAGGGTCGGCTCCATCGAGGCGACCAGGATGGAGTAGATGGCGACCGGGAGCGTCTGGTCGAAGCCGGACACGAACCAGGCGATGATGAACTCGTCGAACGAGAAGGTGAAGGCGAGGAGCCAGCCGCCGAGGATTCCCGGCACCGCGAAGGGCAGGACCACGCGCATCAGGGTCTGAAGTTCGGTCGCGCCGAGATCCCAGGCCGCCTCCTCGATCTGCCTGGGCATCTGCGACAGGCGGAGCTGGATGACCGAGAGGGCCGGCGCGGTGACCAGCACCACGTGGGTGAGGAAGATGGAGAACAGCGTGCCGTTGAGGTGGACCCGGGCCAGAAGGCCCAGGAAGGCGACGCCGAGGATGAGCGGCGGGATCAGGATCGGGAGCGCGATGATGCCGAGGAGCACCGTCTTGCCGGGAAAGTCGAACCGGTTCAGCGCGTAGGCGGCGAAGAAGCCGATGATGGTGCCGACGGTGGCGGCCGCCGGCGAGACCAGCATGGAATGGCCGAGGGCCGGCAGCAGCGTGCCCTGGTCGATCATCTTCTCGTACCAGGCGAGCGTCCAGCCCTGCAGCGGCAGGCCCGGGAAGCGGTTCGCCTGGAAGGAGAAGACCACCAGGAGGACGAGCGGCAGGAACAGGAAGACGTAGGAGAGCGCCAGGAAGACGCGGCCGAGCGCCGGCCAGGGATTGCGGTCGCCGGCGATCATTCGGACACCCTTCGGCGGGCCCGCTCGGCGACCCAGACGCCGAGCGCCATCATGGCCACCATGGCGACGACCAGGATGGTGGCGAGGGCGGAGGTGCGCGGCAGGTTGGTGGAACTGGCGTAGTCGGTCATCAGCATGGCGGAGTAGAGCGGGTACTTGCCGAGCACGGACGCGCCCGCGCCGCCGCCGAGGAGCGCGCCGGAGAGGGCGTCGCCGAGGCCCATGATGAGGGCGAAGCTCGCCGCCGTGATGAGGCCGAAGCGCGACAGCGGCAGGATCACCCGCGTGAACGCCTGCCAGCGGCTGGCGCCGAGCTCGCGCGCGGCCTCGATGAGGGTGCGGTCGATGTTGATGACCGTCACGTAGAGGATCACCACCAGGACCGGGGTGAGGAAGTGCACGAGCCCGACCCGGGTGGCGATCTGGGTGTAGATGATCTCCAGCCGCCAGTCGTCGAGGCCCACCGCCTTCAGCATGGAATTGAGGACGCCGTTCTTGGACAGGATGGTCTGCCAGGAATAGAGGCGGAGCACGTAGCTCGACCAGAAGGGCGCGATGACGAACAGGAGCGCCAGCCGCTGGCGCCTGGCCGGCACGGCGAACACGAGGGCGAGCGCGATCAGGAAGGAGAGCACGGTGGCGATCGCGGCCGTGGTGGACGCCACCCAGAAGGACTGGAGCATGGCGAGGCCGTAGCGGGACTTCACCACCCAGTTCTGGAAGATCTCCTGGTAGTTCTGGAGCGAGACGTCCGGGATCGACTGGTAGTTCTCCACCCGCCAGAAGCCGATCCAGAGCAGGAAGACCAGCGGCAGGCCGAAGAAGATCGCGTACCAGATCACGATCGGGGCGAGGCAGAGGATCTTGAGCGGGCTGTCGTTCGGCGTGCGCATGCGCCGGGCGCGGGCGGGCGCCCCGATCGCGGCGTCGCCGGCCGCGGCGGCGGTCACGGGGCGGCTCCCGCGGGCTCGGGCGTCGGGGCCTGGACGGGCGGCGGAGCCTGGACGGGCGGCGCAGAGACGGCCGCCGGGGCCTGCGCCGGAGCGTCCGCGGCCGGCGCGGCGGCGGGGCCGGCGTAGCCGATGATGGAGGCGTCCTCCGGGGAGAAATGCACGGTCATGGACGCGTTCACCGCCATGACGGCGGCGCTGCCCATGGATTCCTGGGCGACGAGCTTGATCTCGGTGCCGTCCAGCCCGTCGAACAGGTAGATGTTCTGCGAGCCGGCGAACTCGCGGCCCTTCAGCGTCACCGGCACCGTGTTCTCGCCGGGACCGCCGGCGGCGGCGCGGCGCATCCGGTCGGCCTGGACGACGACCGTGACGGTCTCGCCGACGGCGGGCGTCGCGCCCCGGTTCGTCACCGTCACGGTGCCGTGGCCGCAGGCGACGGCGGTGTGGCGCTCGTCCACGGCCGAGACGCGGCCCTCGAACAGGTTGTTGGCGCCGACGAAGCGGGCGACGAAATGGGTCTTCGGGAAGGTGTAGATCCGCTCCGGCGTGTCCACCTGCTCGATCCGGCCGGCGTTCATCACCACCACCCGGTCGGCCATGGAGAAGGCCTCGATCTGGTTGTGGGTGACGTAGATGAAGGTGACGCCGAGCGCCTGCTGGATGCGGCGCAGCTCGCCCTGCATGCGCAGGCGCAGGTGGGCGTCGAGGGCGGAGAGCGGCTCGTCCAGGAGGAGGATCTCCGGCTCGGTGACGAGCGCGCGGGCGAGGGCCACGCGCTGCTTCTGGCCGCCGGAGAGCTGGCCGATGCGCCGGTCGAGGAAGTCCCGCATGCCGACGAGGTCGGCCATGGCCTTCACCCTGCCGGACACGACCGCCTTGTCGTGAGGCTTCAGGGTGAGGCCGAAGGCGATGTTCTCGAACACGTCGAGGTGGGGGAAGAGGGCGTAGTTCTGCCAGACGAGCCGGGTGGACCGGAGATTGACCGGCACGTCCGAGACGTCGCGTCCGCGGATGCGCAATTGGCCGGTGGTCATGGTCTCCAGGCCGGCCAGGATGCGCAGGAGCGTGGTCTTGCCGCAGCCGCTCGGGCCCATGATGGCCACGAACTCGCCGCGCCGCACCTTGAGGCTCACCTCGTCGACGGCGGTGAAGCCCTTGAACCGCTTCGTCACCGACAGAAGCTCAAGGTCCGGTTGATCGGACGCCTCGGTCATCGGACCCTCGTCTCCCTCATGCGCGCCCGGACGGCGGGCTCACGGATGCCCGGACGGCGGGTGGCCCGCCGCCCGGAGATCTCGCCGGCGTGATCAGGCGGTCTTGAACTCGTTGAAGATGTCGATCCACTCCCGCTCGGGCTGCTGGGCCGGCAGGCCGCGCGGCACGGAGCGGTCGATCAGGTCCTCCACGAGCAGCTTGGACGGGTCGGCCGGATCCGGCACGTAGTGGAGAAGCGTCTTCTGGTCGTCGTTCCAGTGCTCCACGACCTTCAGGTTCGGGGCGCGGGCCTTGAACGCCTGGGTGTAGACGAGGTTGGACTGGACCTTGGCGGTGGACATGTACTTGATCCACTCCAGGCCGAGGTCCTTCTTGGTGCTGCCGGCGCAGAGGGTCGCCACCTCCTGCCAGCGGATGCCGCCCTGCTTGGGGATGGTGCTGTCGAAGTTGTCGTAGCCGGCGAGCTTCAGGTCGATGTCGAGGTCGCCGGTCGGCGAGGCGTAGACGTCGCCGGCGATCATGGCCTGGATGATCGGCTGGCCGGCGGAGCCGAACATGGACACCTGCGGGCGCAGCTGCAGCAGCCACTCGCGCACCTTGGCGAGCTGGTCCGACGTGATGTCGTAGGGCGTCGGGTTGTTCGGCATGACGGCGAGGCTGGCGTTGCCGAGGTTCGGCAGGTACCAGTCGAACACGCCCACCTTGCCGGTGAGCTTCGGCAGCAGCAGCGACGACCAGTCCTGCGCCTCCTCCGGGGACATGTAGTCCTTGTTGTAGGAGATGCCGTAGAAGCTGAACCGGGTGGCGACGCCGTAGATGGCGCCGTCGCCGGCGCGCATGGGCGCGAAGTCGGCGAACTTCGGGTGGTAGTTGGCGAGTTCCGGGATGGCGGCCGACGGGAAGGCCTCCACGGCCTTCTGGGCGACCAGCTTCTGGACGTATTCGGCGTCCGAGATGATGGCGTCGAAGGTGCCCGGCGGCGTCTGGGCGTAGAACTGGAGCATCTGCTCGCCGCCGATGTAGATCTTGAACTCCACCTTGGTCTTGTGGATGTCCTCGAACTCCTCGATGACCGACTTCTCCTCGTAGCCCGGCCAGCACAGGATGCGCAGGGGCTCGGCCGCCCGGGCCGACCTGGAGATGATCGTGAAGGTGCCGAAGGTGCTGGCGGCCGCAAGGCCGCCGATGCCCTGCAGCACCCCGCGCCGCGACGGCGCCGCCATTCCGCCGGTCACCCCGGACGCACCGGTCACAGTATCGGACGTGTCGGTCATCGAGCCCCCCTGTCTGCCGACCGGTCATGGCCTGTCATGCGGCCGGTCGTGAAAGATCCAGGGAGGGAAATAGCAAGGACGGGGCCAAGCGCCGGGCGGGCGGGGCGGACAGCGGCCGGACCCGGAAGGCGGCGCGGCGGCGCGCCGGGGCGCCATCAGGGACATGCCCACCGAATGGTCAGATGCCGCCGAAGGCGGCTGCCGGCGCGCCGCCCCGCGGTCGATGTTCGCCCCGGCCGTAACGGATGCTCCATCCGGGCCGAAGGCGAACGCCGGCGGCGGTGGGGGCACCGCCGCCGGCGCACCGAGGCGCCAGAGGGGCGCCCCGCGGGAGCCGGGTCACGCCTCAAAGGGCGATGACCCGGTCCGTCTCGGCGGCCTGGAGGGTCGCCATCATGACCCGAAGGGTGTGGAGCGCGAGGGCGCCGTTCGCCCGGTGCGGCCGGCCTTCCGCGATGGCGGCGGCCATGTCGGCGAGGCCGAGGCCGCGCCAGTTGGCGCGGGTGGGGTCCTCCGCCGGCCAGTTCGGCCTGCCGTAGGGCTTGGAGGCGGTGTCGATGTCGCGCCAGGCGCCGCCCTCGTCGGCCACCTGGACGATCCCGCCGAAGAAGTTCGGATCCGGCACCCGGAGCGACGCGGCCGTGCCGTGGAGCTCGATCGGCACGTGGCTGTGGGCCCAGACGTCCCAGGAGGCCAGGAAGGTGACGTGGGCGCCGCTGTCGAACGTGTAGACGGCGTTGACAGAGGTGGGCACCTCCACCGCGACGGTGCGGCCCTTCATGGGACCCTCGGCGGTGACGAGGCGTTCGCGCCGGCCGATGCGGGCGGTGGCGCGCACGGTGCGGACCGGCCCGAGCAGGGTGACGAGGGCGGCGACGTAGTAGGGGCCCATGTCGAGCACGGGGCCGCCGCCCGGCTGGAAGAAGAAGCCCGGGTTCGGGTGCCAGTGCTCCATGCCGCGACCGAGCACGGTGGCGGTGCCGGTGACGATCTCGCCGACGACGCCGGAGCGGATCAGCTCGGCGGCGGTCTCGACGCCCGCGCCGAGGATGGTGTCCGGCGCGGCGCCGACGCGGAGGCCCCGGGCCTCGGCCAGCTCCAGGATCCGGACGCCGTCCTCGACCGAGGTGGCGAGCGGCTTCTCGGTATAGACGTGCTTGCCGGCCTCGAGCGCCGCCAGGGACACCGCCGCGTGCGCGGCCGGGATCGTGAGGTTCAGCACGGTGTCGACGTCGTCGCGCGCCAGGAGCGCGTCGACCGGAAGGGCCGGGACGCCGTGGCGGGCGCCCTTGGCCCGGGCCGCCTCCGGGTCGATGTCGGCGACGGCCGTGACCGCCACGCCCGGCAGGCGGGCGAGGTTGGTGAGGTAGATGTCCGAGATGTTGCCGCAGCCGACGATGCCGATGTGCATGGTCATGGGAGGATCCTGTGGTGTCTGGAACCGGTCCGGGGCGGTCCGGAAGCCGGCCCGCCGCCGGACGGGCGGGCCGGAGGGGGAGAGCGGTCGCCTCAGGCCGGGACGGCGAGGGACGCGACGAAGGCGGCGCTCGCCCGGGCGAAGCGGGCGAAGTCGGACGGGTTGTCGTGCTCCACGATCATCAGCCGCGGCCCGGCGGCGACCGCCTCGCCCCAGAGGGTCGGCCAGTCGAGGACGCCGGCGCCGACGTCGGCCCAGCCGTCCTCGTCCGCCTTCTCGCCGGCGGGCGCCACGTCCTTCACGTGCACGGCGGCGAGCCGGCCGCGGGTGCGGGCGAGCCAGTCGCGCGGGGAGGCGCCGGCCCGGTGGACCCAGGCGAGGTCGAGCTCCAGCTCCACGTCGGGCTCGGCGAGGATGTGGTCGATCGGGAGCGAACCGTCGGGAAGGGCCACGAACTCGAAATCGTGGTTGTGCCACGCGAAGGCGAGGCCTTCCGCCCGAAGGGCCCGGCCGATGCGGCCGAGTTCGGCCGCAAGGGCGCGCCAGCCGGCGGCGTCCGCCGGGCGGCTCGCGGCGTCGAGATAGGGCGCCACGAGGGTGCGCATGCCGAGCGCGCGGGCGATCGCGACGGCGCCGGGAAGGTCGGTCCGCAGCCGGTCGAGGGCCATGTGGCCGCTCTCGGCGGCAAGGCCGGTGTCGTCGAGGGCGGCCTTCAGGGCGGGAAGGTCCGCGTAGAGGCCGCCGTAGGGCTCCACGTTGGTGTAGCCGAGCGCCCTCAGGGTGCGCAGCTGGTCGCCGAGGGGCGGGAAGTTGCGCGAGGAATAGAGCTGGAACGACAGGGTATGCGCGAGCGCCATCGCGGGCGTCCTCCGAATGCGGCTGGAAAGGCTGGAACGGGGGCGGCCGTCAGAGCCGCGCCCCGGTGTCGGCGTCGAAGAGCGACGCGCGGGTGAGGTCGAGGGCGAAGCCGATGGCGTCGCCGACCCGGATCGACAGGTCCGCCGGCGCCCGGATGGTGAGGGGCTGGCCGGCGATCTCGGTCCAGAGGGTCATGTCGGCGCCGGTGGGCTCGATCATCCGCACCGTGCCGGTGGCGGCGAAACGGCCCTGGGCGACGGCGCCGCCGGCGCCCGCCGGCAGGAGCGCCACGTGCTCGGGCCGGACGCCGAGCACCGCAGGCCCGCTCGCCCGCGCCGGCTCGGCGAAGGCGTAGCCGTCGAGCGGGACGGTGACGCCCGCGCCGAGATCGACGGCGCGGCCCTTCAGGGCGCCGTTCAGGAAGGTCATGGCCGGGGAGCCGATGAAGCCGGCGACGAAGCGGTTCGCCGGACGGTTGTAGATCTCCTGCGGCGGAGCGAGCTGCTGCACCACGCCGCCCTTCATGACGGCGATCCGGTCCGCGAGGGTCATGGCCTCGATCTGGTCGTGGGTGACGTAGATCATCGTGTTGCCGAGGGACTGGTGGAGCTTCTTGATCTCGATCCGGAGCTCCGCCCTGAGCTGGGCGTCGAGGTTGGAGAGCGGCTCGTCGAAGAGGAAGACGTCCACGTTGCGCACCAGCGCGCGGCCGATGGCGACGCGCTGGCGCTGGCCGCCGGAGAGTTCGGCCGGGCGGCGGTTGAGGAGGGGCGTCAGGTGCAGGAGCTTCGCGGCCCGGTCCACGCGCTCGGCGATCTCCGCCTTGGAGAGGCGGGCGATCCTGAGGCCGAAGGACATGTTCTCCGCCACCGTCATGCGCGGATAGAGGGCGTAGGACTGGAACACCATGCCGATGCCCCGGTCCTTCGGCTCCGCCCAGGTGACGTTGCGGCCGGAGATCCAGACCTCCCCGTCGGTGATGTCCATGAGGCCGGCGACGGCGTTGAGGAGGGTGGACTTGCCGCAGCCGGACGGGCCGAGGAGGACGAGGAACTCGCCTTTCGCCACGTCGAGGGAGAGGCTGTCGAGCACCGTGAGGGCGCCGTAGGCGATCTTCAGGTCGCGCACGGAGACGCTCGTCTCCACCGGGGCCTGGGCCAGCCTGAGATCGGCGGCCGAGATGGTCGCATGCATGGGCATCATCCTTTCACCGCGCCGGCCGCGATGCCGCGCACGAACCAGCGGCCCGAGACGAAGTAGACCAGGAGGGGTACGGAGGCCGTCAGGATGGTGGCCGCCATGTGGACGTTGTAGGGGCGCTCGCCGGTGGTCGTGTTGACCACGTTGTTGAGCTGCACCGTCATCGGCAGGTTGTCCCGCCCGGCGAAGACGAGGCCGAGGATGAAGTCGTTCCAGATGCCGGTGACCTGCAGGATGCAGGCGACGATCACGATGGGCGTCGACATGGGCAGCATCACCTGGAGGAAGATCCGCCAGAAGCCGGCGCCGTCGACGCGCGCCGCCTTGAACAGCTCCACCGGCACGCCGGCGTAGTAGTTGCGGAAGAGGAGCGTGGTGATCGGCAGGCCGAAGATGATGTGGATGGCGACGATGTTCGGCAGCGTGCCGTAGACGCCGAGGACCGCGGAGATGCGGACGAGCGGATAGATGAAGACCTGCACCGGGATGAAGGCGCCGAGGAGAAGGAGCGTGAAGAGCACGTTCGCCCCGCGCGGCCGCCAGAAGGAGAGGGCGTAGCCGTTGATGGCGCCCGCGAGCACGGAGAGGATCACGCTCGGCACCAGGATGGCGACGGAGTTCCAGAAGCCGACCTGGATGCCGTCGCAGGTGAGGCCCGTGCAGGCGGTCGACCAGGCCTCCACCCACGGGGCCACGGTGGGCGCGGCCGGCAGGGCGAAGATGCCGCCGAGGCGGATCTCCTCCATGGATTTCAGCGACGTGACGACCATCACGTAGAGCGGCGTCAGCACGTAGAGGGCCGACACGGCGAGGAAGACGTAGAGGCCGATCCGGCCGGCGGTGATCGTCCTAGGCCGGGCGCCGCGGGCGACGACGGCGGAGGCGGAGGGGGCGGTCATGCGGCGCGCGCTCCCGAGGCGCGGATGTATTCGGCGTAGAGCCAGGGCGCGAGGGCGGCGAGCACGCTGACGAGCATGACCGTGGAGGCCGCGGTGGCGAGGGCGATGTTCGACCGCTCGAAGAGGTTGTCCATGACGAACTTCGCCGGCACCTCGCTGGCGATGCCGGGACCGCCGCGGGTGAGCGCCACCACGAGGTCGTAGGCCTTCACGACGGCGACGGAGAGGAGCACCACGGCGGTGACGATCATGGGCTTGAGGAGCGGCAGCACGATGGACGCGTAGACCCGCCAGGTCGGGATGCCGTCGACCTTGGTGGCCTTCCAGAGGTCCTGGTCGATGCCGCGCAGGCCGGCGAGGAGGATGGCCATGACGAGGCCGGACGCCTGCCAGACGCCCGCGACCGCGACCGCGTAGATGGCCATGTCGCGGTTGGCGGCCCAGTCGAACGTGAAGCCTTCCAAGCCCCAGCCACGCACCGTCGCCTGGACGCCGAGCGCCGGGTTCATGATCCACTGCCAGACGAGGCCGGTGACGATGAAGGACATCGAGTAGGGGTAGAGATAGATGGTCCGGAAGGCGCCCTCGGCCCGGATCCGCTGATCGAGCGCCACCGCGAGGAGGAAGCCGACCACGAGGCAGGTGCCGATGAAGAGCGACCCGAAGATCAGGATGTTCTCCACCGACACGAGCCAGCGGCTGGTGCGGAACAGGCGCTCGTACTGGGCGAGTCCGACGAACTCGTAGACGGGCAGCGACTTGGACGCGGTGAAGGAGATCACCACCGTCCAGGCGATCGTGCCCAGGTAGGCGACGATCACCACCGCCCAGACGGGCAGGAGGGCGAGCGTCCCCGTGGCGCTCGTGCGACGCGGTCTCATGATCGGTCTCCGGCGATGGAGGGGCGGGGGAACCCGCGGGTCCGCGAGGGAGGACGGTCGCGGCCCGCGGGTTCCCGGCGTCGGACAGACGTCAGCCGGCAATCTCGAGGGCTTCCACGAAGCCCTCGACGAAGTCGTCGGTGGTCATGTCCGGCGTGTTCCAGAACTCGGTGATCACGTCGCGCGTGGAGCCGACGAGGTCCGCGCTCGACAGCATCTCCGGATTGCCGATCTGGCGGCCCTCGTCCTTCAGCCGCTCCATCCCGGTCTGGCCGCAGACGTCGAACCGCGCGGTGTCCACGTCCGGGCGGACCGGGACGGACCCCTTGATCAGGTTGAAGTCCACCTGCGCCTCGGGGGACAGGAGGGTGGTGGCCAGAAGCTCCTGGGCGGCCTTTTGGTCCGGGTCGTCCGTCTTGGCGAGCACGAAGACGTCGCCGCCGATCATGTAGTCGGGGCCGGCCACGAAGCAGCCGAACTCCTCGCCGGCGGTGAGGCCGGCGGCCTTGAACTCGCCCTTGGCCCAGTCGCCCATGAACTGGACGCCGGCCTTGCCGCTGATCAGCATGCCGGTGGCGTCGTTCCAGTGGCGGCCCGGCGAGCCCGGGTCCACATAGCCGCGCAGGCTGCCGTAGTAGTCGACGACCGCCCGGAAGGCTTCGGAGCGGACCGCCTCGCCGTCCTTGTCGGCGTAGATGGAGCGGTAGAGGTCCTGGCCGCCCTTGGCGAGCAGGATGGCGTTGAACATCATGCCGTCCTGCCAGGGCTGGCCGCCGTGCCCGATGGGCGTGATGCCGGCGGCCTTGAGGGCGTCGAGGGCAGGCACCAGTTCGTCGAGGCTCTGCGGCGGCTTCACGCCGGCGGCCTCGAAGGCCTTGGTGGAGGTGAACACCCAGTTCTGGCCGTGCACGTTGACCGGGATGGCGTAGATCCTGCCGTCGCGGGAGACGGCGTCGAGAAGCGGCTTCGGCAGGAAGTCGCGCCAGCCGTCGCGGGCCGCGACGGTCTCCACGTCGTTGACGAGCCCTTGGGCGACGATGTCGTCGAACTGCTTGCCGGTGTTGAACTGCATGGCGGTGGGCGGGTTGCCGCCGACGACGCGGTTGATGGCGGCCGAGCGGGCGTTCTCGCCGCCGGCGACCGCCGTGTCGATCCAGGTGCCGCCGGCCTTGCCGTAGGCTTCGGCGAACACCTTCACGGCCGCGCTCTCGCCGCCGCTCGTCCACCAGTGGATGACCTCGGCCTTCGGTTCGGCCGAGGCCGGGACCACCATGGCGAGGAGCGCGGCGCCGGCGAAGAGACCCCGGATCAGCCTGGACGTGACCGGCTTGAACTGGATCGGCTGGGACTGGATCGGCTTGGACATGGGACATCCTCCCTGGGGATGAAGTAATCGGTTGGCGTTCGGGGGCCTTCGTTGCGGCCCGGGGTGCGCCTTGACGTGCGCTTTGTAATCGATTACAAATTCAGGATACCCGTTTGCGGGGTCGCTGGCAAGTCACTTTGCCGCATCTGCACGTTTCAGACGGAACCGCCCATGCCGACGTCCCGCCGGTCCGCCAAGACCCCGCCCCGAACGCCCGCCGCCGCGGCGGGGCGAAGGACGCCGACAGACGCCCCGAACGGCACCCCGGCCGATCCGGCCGCCCGGCCCCGCAGCCGGAGCGCGACGGACGGGTCCGGCCGGCCTGCGCTGCCGAAGATCGCCGACGTGGCGGCCCGGGCGGGCGTCTCCACCGCGACGGTGAGCCGGGCGCTGGCGGCGCCCGACAGCGTGAGCCCGGACAAGCGGGAGCGGGTGCTGGCCGCCGTGCGCGAGCTCGGCTACACGCCGAACGCGGCGGCCCGGAACCTTCGGGCCGGGCGGACCTCCATGGTGCTCGTGGTGGTGCCGAAGCTCGCCAACCCGTTCTTCAACGGGGTGGTGCGCGGCGCCGACGAGGCGCTGACGGCCGAAGGCTTCGGCATGATCATCGGCGACCTCGACAACACCGCCGACAAGGAGCACCGGCTGGTGGACATCGCGCTCGCCGGCCATATCGACGGGGCGCTCATCCTGTCGGGCCGGGTGCCGCGCCACGGCGCCCGCACCATGAAGCAGGCCGGCATCCCGATGGTGGGCGTGTGCGTGGCCTCCGACGACCCGCAGATCCCGGCCGTGCTGATCGACGACGCGGCGGCGGCCCGCACCCAGGTGGAGCACCTGGTCGGGCTCGGCCACAGGCGGCTCCTCTACGTGTCCGGCCCCCGGGGCAACGGCAACGAGATCGCGCGCTGGCGCGGCTTCACCGAGGCGGCGGCCGCGGCGGGGCTGGGGGCGGAGGCGATCCAGAGGGCGGAGGGCGACTACACCTTCGCGGCCGGCACCCGGGCGGCGGACCTCTTCCTGGCGCTGCCGGCCGAGCGCCGGCCGACCGGGGTCGTCGCCGTCTCCGACGAGATGGCGCTCGCCTTCATCCGGCGCGTCGCGGAGGCGGGGGTGCGGGTGCCGGGCGACGTGTCGGTGGTGGGGTTCGACGGCATCGAGGTGGGCGACTATTGCGCGCCGCGGCTCACCACCATCCGCCAGCCGAGCCGGGACATGGGGCGCGAGGCGGCGCGGCTCCTGGTGGCGGCGATCCGAGGCGAGCCGTCGCCGCCCGGGGCGCGGGTGCTCGGGGCGGAGCTGAAGGTGGCCGAGAGCACGGGCGCGCCGCCGCGGCGATGACGGCGCCGCATTCCGAGGCTCAGGCTCAGGGATTCGCGAACACGGCCGAGAGGACGGCCTTCACGGCCGATTTCGCGGCCGTCGCGGCCGCGTCCTGGTAGCGCGAGCTCGGCCCGGTGGTCACGCAGGCGTCCGCGTAGGTGAACGGCCGGCCGGTGTCCACGTTGACCAGCGCGCCGCCGACCTCCCGCCGCCGGCAGCCGGCGGACGTCCGGGCGTCCGGATCCACGAAGAGGGCCGGGTTGCCGGGGTTGTCGAACCCGTGGAGGGCGCCCGGGTAGACGGTGAGCTCGGCGTCCGCGCCGGCCGCCTCCAGGCGGGCGAACAGGTCCCGGCAGGGCTGGACGGGCGTCCAGTCGTCCGCCTCGCCGTGGAACTGGCGGATCGGCGCGTCCACCATCTCGTCGCCCCGCTCCAGGTCGATGTTGCAGGCCGGATAGAAGGGCAGGTAGGCGACGATCCGGGCGCGCCGCGGCCCGTGACCCTCGTGGAAGCGGCGCATGGCCCCGTAGAGGGCGGCGTTGCCGCCGCGCGAGAACCCCATCAGCACGATGCGCGATCCGTCCACCGCCGGATGGCCCGCCAGCACGTCGGCGGCTCTGTAGGCGTCGTAGACCTGGGCGAACTGGGGAAAGGCCTGCTGGTCGCGCGACACCTCCCGGAGGCCCCGGGCGGTGTAGCTGTCGAGCCGCAAGGTCGCGATCCCGAGGCTGTCCAGATAGGCGCGCCAGCTGCCGGCCGCGCCGCTGCGCGGTCCGTCGGTGCCGTGGAGCAGGATGACGACCGGCTGCCGGCCGGGGCCGTCCGGCCCGGTGAGCCGGCCGGTGATGGTCACGGGGTCTCCGCCCGCGGCGTCGCCGGCGAGGAAGGCGGCGTCCGTGAGGGTGCGCGTCGGGACCTCGATCTCCTCGTCGAGGGCGGCGGCCGGGCCGGGTCCGAGGACGAGCGCCGCGAGGATCAGGCGCGCGCCGTGACGGGCGAGGGCTGGGATCATGCCGTCGAACCTCCTCGGGGCGGACCAGCGGATCCGCTGGTCCGTCCGGCATCCTAGCGGGAGCCGCCGGATGGAAAAATACGCGGTCGTTCGCATGGAAATGGAGGAAGTCTCCCGATGCGGGGGCGTGTCCCGCCGGGATGTCCCGCTGCTATAGTGTCCGGGCCCGCCTGCACGCGGGCGTGGCATGCCCGACCGGCGCGGCGGGCCGACGAGGGACGAGCGACCAGACGATGAAGCCCTACATCCACGCCGCCCGCCGGGCGCTGGCGACGGAGCGGACGGACGCGGGGGACGCGCAATTGGGGCTGCTGCTCACCTTCGTGGCGGGGGCGATCAACGCGGGCGGCTTCTTCGCGGTCGGCCAGTACACCTCCCACGTGACCGGCATCCTGTCGGGCGTCGCCGACAACCTCGCGCTCGGGGCGGTGGCGCTCGCGGCCGCCGGCGCCGCCGCGGTGCTCGCCTTCGTGGCGGGGGCGGCGACCTCGGCCGTCCTGGTGAACCTCGCCCGGATCCGCCGGCAGGCGGGGCCGTTCGCCTATCCGCTGCTCCTGGAAGCGGTGCTCCTGGCGGCGTTCGGACTGTCCGGCCTGCCGGCGAGCGGGTTCATGACCGTCGCGACGGCCGTGCCGCTCCTGTCCTTCGTGATGGGGCTGCAGAACGCCACGGTGACCAAGATCTCCGGCGCCCGCGTGCGCACCACCCACATGACCGGCGTCGCGACGGACATCGGCATCGAACTCGGGCGGCTGACGATCCGGCGGCTCGGCGGCGAGGCCGCCCGGGCGGCCGGGGTGACCGCCGACCGGCGCAAGCTGGCGCTCCTGTCCGGCCTCCTCGGCGCCTTCCTGGCGGGCGGGATCACCGGGGCGGTCGGGTTCGGAATCAGCGGCGTCGTGTTCGCCCTGCCGCTCGCCGCCCTCCTGGCCGCCCTGACGGCGCCGTCCCTCATGGTCCGGGGCGACCGGCGCCGGTCCGGCTAGATCGGGCGGGACGGCGGCGGGCGGCGGTCCGGCCGCGCGTTCGCCCGCAGGGTGTAGGTGGCGGCGCCGAGGATGAGGACGGCGCCGGCGGCGGTCGCGAGGGTCGGCACCTCGCCGTAGAGAAACCAGCCGACGGCCGCCATCATGATGAGGCGCAGGTAGTGCAAGGGGGCGAGCGCAGAGGTGTCGCCCATGCGCAGGGCCGCCGTGAACAGCCACTGGCCGATGGTGAAGATGAGGCTCATGACGAACAGGAGGACGGCGTCGTCGAGGGAGGGAGTGACCCAGTGGATCGCCGCCAGCGGGGTGACCAGGACGAGGACGACCACGCCCTGCCAGAACATGACCGTCTCGGTGCGGTCGTACTCCGAGCCGAGGCGGACGAGGATCATGCCGAACGCGCCGGAGATCGCGCCGGCCAGCGCCACGAGGGCGTAGACGTCGAGCCCGCCGCCGAACGGCCGGATCATGATCGCCACGCCGGCGATGCCGGCCGCCGCCGCCAGCCAGCGCCGCCAGCCGACCCTCTCGCGGAGGATGAGACCCGCGAAGGCGGTGGCGAACAGGGCTTCGGTCATCTGGATGGCGGTGGCGTCGGCGAGCGGGATCCAGATGACGGCGGAAAGGCCGCACATCATGGCGCCGACGGCCGCCACGCCTCGGGCCGCATGGAGGCCGAGACGCCTGGGCGCCCGGATGGCCGGCCAGAAGCGGGCGTAGAGGGGCGCCATGAAGACGAAGGCCGCCACCTGACGGACGAACACCATCTCGATCACCGGAATGGTGTCGCCGACCGTGCGGGCGAGCACCGCCATGGCGGTGAAGACCAGGAAGGAGGCCAGCATCAGGCCCGAGGCCGCCAGATCGGGCGGGAGCCTGCGGAAGGCGGCCGGCATGCGGCGGGCCGAATCGACAAGAAGCGTCATCGCGGGTGCGTCCGGCCCTTTCGCCGTGGGCCGCCGGGCGTGGCGGGATGGCGACGCCGGATCGCCGGGCGGCGACCCGCGCCAGGGTAGCGCCCGGCGTCGGTCGGGTAAACTTCCGGTGGAGCCGGCCGTTCCCTCCGGCGGCCGCGCGCCGATGCGACGGGCATGTCCATGCGGCGGCACCATGGGACTGTCATGAGATTTTCGTAAGCCATCCGGCTTCGGGGCGGCCGCGGTCGCCCGGCGAGCGGAGGGAACGGCATGACGGCTGTTGTGGTGGAAGGCGCGCGGGTGCTGCTGGACGACGGGATCCGGACCGCGTCGGTGCGCGTGGACGCGGGCGTGATCACCGGGCTCGACACCGCGCGCGACGGCGCGCGGGTGATCGACGGGCGAGGGATGCTGCTCGCCCCGGCGCTCGTGGACATCCACGGCGACGCGTTCGAGCGGCAGGTGATGCCCCGGCCGGGCGTCGCCGTCCCGGTGGAGCCGGCGCTCCTCGACACCGACCGACAGCTCGCCGCCAACGGCATCGCGACGGCCTTCCACGCGGTGACGATCAGCTGGGAACCGGGCCTCAGGTCGGTGGAGACGGCGGGCGCCGTGACGCGGGCCATGCGCGACCTCGCCCCGCGGCTGACCGTGGAGAACCGGGTGCAGCTGCGCTGGGAAACCTTCTGCTTCGAGGCCCTGCCGCTGATCGAGGAGGCGCTCGCCGGCCCGCTCGCGCCCTCGGTCGCCTTCAACGACCACACGTCGATGGCGGTGCTCGACCCGGCCGTGCCGCTGCAGACGCGCCCGTTCGACCACGCGCCGGACTATCCGACGGTGGACATGGAGAGTGCGGACTTCGCCCAGAAGATGGAGGCGCGGGCCAAGCGCTCGCACATGACGACCGGCGAGTTCGTGACGCTGATCCGGGCCGTGTGGGAGCGCCGGCCCGAGGTGCCGGGCGTGATCGCCAAGGTGGCCGCCATGGGCCGGGCCGCGGGCGCCTCCATGCTGTCGCACGACGACAGCCAGGTGGAGACGCGCGACTACTACCGGGGGGTCGGCGCCCGCATCAGCGAGTTCCCGATGACCATGGACGTGGCCCGGGCGGCGCGGGACGCGGGCGACGCCATCGTGTTCGGCGCCCCGAACGCGGCCCGAGGCGGCAGCCACCTGGGATCCCCGGGCGCGGCCGATATGGTGCGGGCCGGCCTCTGCGACGTCCTCGCCTCCGACTACTTCTATCCGGCCATGCTCATGGCCGTCGCGCGCATGCACGCCGACGGGGTGGGGACGGTGCACGAGCTCTGGAAGCTGGTCTCGGCCAACCCGGCGGCGGCGTCGGGCCTTCACGACCGGGGCGTGATCGCGCCCGGCAAGCGGGCCGACCTGGTGCTGGTGGACTGGCCGGAGGGTGGCGCTCCCGTGCCGCGGCTGACCCTGGTGGCGGGCCGGGAGGCCTATCGGGCGGTGCCGGCGGGCTGAGGCGACGCCGGCGGGCCGAAAGGGCGCCAGGGAGCGAGGCGCGCCGGCAAGCCGAAAGGGCGGCCGCGTGGCCGGGCGGGAACCGTTGCCGATGAACACGGGACCGGCCGAACAAATGCCCGGCGCGGCAGTTGGGGCAATGGGCCCCACGGCAGGGCCGGTCTGTTCGGGAGGATCCGCATGGCTACCATCCGCGGCACGCTGGCGGCGCTCGCCGGCGCGATTATCCTGGCGCTCGCGCCGCTTCACGAGGCCACGGCGCAGGTGCCGGACGACGTTCTGGTGGTCGGGCAGATCGCCGAGCCGGCGTCGCTGGATCCGGCGGTGGCGACGGCCACGAACGATTTCCGCATCCTGATCAACCTCTACGAGGGCCTCGTCCGCTATCGGCCCGGCACCCTGGAGGTGGAGCCGGCGCTGGCGGAAAGCTGGACGATCTCCGACGACGGACTCGTCTACACGTTCACGCTCCGCGAGGGCGTGACCTTCCACGACGGCTCCCCGCTCGACGCCGCGGCCGTGACGTTCAACTTCGACCGCATGCTCGACCCGGCCCATCCGGCGGCGGCGACCGGGCCGTTCCCGCTCTCCTTCTTCTTCTCGGCGGTGAAGACCGTGGAGGCGGTGGACGCCCGCACGGTGCGGTTCACGCTGAACGAGCCGTTCGCGCCCTTCCTCTCCAACCTCGCCTATCCGACCGGCCTCATCGTGTCGCCGACGGCGGTGACCGAGCGCGGCAAGGAGTTCGGCCGCAACCCGGTCGGCACCGGGCCGTTCCGGTTCAAGGAATGGCAGGGCAACCGGCAGGTGACCATCGAGCGCAACCCGGACTACTGGGGCGAGGAAGCCAAGCTGCAGGCGGTGGTGTTCCGGCCGATCACCGACCCGAACACCCGCGCGGCGGAGATGCTCTCCGGCGGGATCGACGTGATGGTGGAGGTGCCGCCGGACGCGCTCGCCCAGTTCCAGGGTTTCGAGAGCTTCGCGGTGCACGAGCAGGCGGGGCCGCATCTCTGGTTCCTGATCCTCAACACGCGCTCCGGCCCGCTCGCCGACAAGCGGGTGCGCCAGGCGGTGAACCTCGCCATCGACAAGGAGGCGATCGCCAATGAGCTTCTCCAGGGCACGGCGGTACCGGCGAAGGGCATCATCGCGCCGGCGTTCGAGTGGGCGCACGACCCGGCTCTTCTGGGCTATCCGCACGATCCGGAGCGCGCCAGGGCGCTCCTGAAGGAAGCGGGCGCGGACGGGGCGGAGCTGACGCTCCTTGTGGCGGAGGGCGGATCGGGCATGCTCGACCCGGTCGCCATGGGGACCGCCATCCAGGCGGACCTCGCCGAGGTGGGGCTCAACGTCTCGATCGAGACCTACGAGTGGAACACCTACCTCGCCACCGTGAACCCGGGCCTGGAGGGCAAGGGCGACATGGCCGAGATGGCCTGGATGACCAACGACCCGGACACCTTGCCCTACCTGACGCTGCGCACCGAGGCGCTGCCGGACAAGGGCGGCTTCAACTCCGGCTACTATTCCAATCCGGAGGTGGACCGGCTGCTGGAGGACGCCCGCCGGACGACCGACCCGGCCCGGCGGGCCGAACTCTACCGGCAGGCGGAGCGGATCATCGTGGACGACGCGCCCTGGGCCTTCGTGGCGCACTGGCGGCAGAACGCGGTGACCACCGACGCCGTGAAGGGCTTCTCGCTGCAGCCGTCCTTCTTCCTGCTGCTCGCCGGCGTGTCGAAGGGCTGATGGAGGGCTGACCGAGGAGGGGCGCCCGTGGCAGCCTACATCGCCGGACGGCTGATCGCGCTCGTGCCCGTGCTGTTCGGGCTCAGCCTGATCGTGTTCACCATCATGGCGCTGATCCCGGGCGACCCGGCGACGGCCATCCTCGGCTCGTACGCGACGCCGGAGAACGTGGAGCGGCTGAACCGGGAGCTCGGGCTCGACCGCAGCCTGCCGGTGCAGTACGCCACCTGGCTCGGCAACGTGGTCGCCGGCGACCTCGGCCAGTCCACGAGCCTCAACCGGCCCGTGCTTGACGAGGTGATGGAGCGCTTCCCGGCGACGCTGATCCTCGCCGGCGCGGCCCTGGTGCTCGCCTCCGTCCTGGGGCTCCTGGCCGGGATCGTGTCGGCGGTGCGGCAGTACGGCCTCGCCGACAAGCTGGTGACGCTCGCGGTCCTCGTCGGCATCTCCATGCCGTCCTTCTGGCTCGGCCTCCTGCTGATCCTCGCGTTCTCGGTCCGGCTGAAGGTGCTGCCGGTGAGCGGCATGTACGCCATCTACGGGGGCGGCGACGCGGCCGACCTCCTGCGCCACCTGGTGCTGCCGGCCACGACGCTCGCCATCGTGGCGGCGGGCATCATCGCCCGGCTGACCCGATCGGCCATGCTGGAGGTGCTGCGCCAGGATTTCATCCGCACCGCCCGGGCGAAGGGCCTCCCGGAGCGGCGGGTGGTGTTCGTGCACGCGCTCCGGGCGGCGCTCGTGACCGTCATCCCGGTGATCGGCGTCCAGGCCGGCTTCGTGCTCGGCGGGGCGGTCTACATCGAGACGGTGTTCCAGTGGCCGGGGATCGGCCGGATGCTGGTGGACGCCATCTCCACCCGCGACATCCTGCTGGTGCAGGGCGGCGTGCTCGTGGTGGCGGCGAGCTACGTGCTCCTCAACCTCGTCGCCGACGTGCTGCAGCGGCTGATGGACCCGAGGATCGGCGCATGAGGGGCTTCGCGGCGCTCCTTCGCCGGGTGATGCGCAACCGGCTGGCGGCGGCGGGGCTCGTGCTCCTCGCCGCGATCCTCCTGGTGGCCGTGCTCGCGCCGGTGCTGCCGCTCGCCGACCCGAACGCCACGGACCCGGTGCGCCGGCTGAAGCCGCCCTTCACGGACGGCGCGCTCCTCGGCACGGACGCGCTCGGCCGGGATCTCCTGTCGCGGCTGATCTGGGGCGCGCGGCTCAGCCTCGCGGTCGGGATCGCGGCATCGCTCCTCGCCGCACTGATCGGCTCGGCGATCGGGCTCGTGGCCGGCTACGCGGGGCGGTGGACCGACACGGTGCTGATGCGCGGCATCGACACGCTGATGGCCTTTCCCTACCTGCTCCTCGCGCTTGCGGTGGTGGCGGCGCTCGGGCCGGGCCTCCTCAACGCGCTCTATGCGGTGGTGATCGTCAACATCCCGTTCTTCGCCCGCACCGTGCGGGGCGTGACCGCGGGCCTGCGGAGCCGGGAGTTCGTGGACGCGGCGCGGCTCTCCGGAAAGGGCGAGGCGCGGATCCTCCTCACCGAGGTGCTGCCGAACGTGACGCCGGTAATCGTCATCACCCTCTCCACCACGGTCGGCTGGATGATCCTGGAGACGGCGGGCCTCTCCTTCCTGGGCCTCGGCTCGCAGCCGCCTGAGGCCGACCTCGGCTCCATGCTGGGGGAGGGGCGCAAGGTGCTGATCAACGCGCCCCACGTGGCGGCGGTGCCGGGCCTCCTGGTGTTCCTGATCGTGATCAGCCTCAACCTCATCGGCGACGGCGTCCGCGACGCCCTCGACCCGCGCCTCCGGGCCGGCGTTCCGGGCCGGCCGGGCGCGGTGACGCGGGTGCGCCGTCCGGCGGCGCGCGCGGGCGGGCCGGCGAGCGGGGACGCGCTCCTGGCGGTGGCGGACCTCAGGACCGCGTTCGAGACGCCGCACGGGCCGGTGGACGCGGTGAAGGGGGTGAGCGTCTCGGTCCGGCGGGGCGAATGCCTCGGCATCATCGGCGAATCCGGGTCGGGCAAGTCCGTCACGGCGCTCTCCATCGGCCGGCTGGTCGCCTCGCCGCCCGGCGTCATCACGGGCGGGTCGGTTCGCTTCGACGGCGAGGACCTGCTGGCGGCGCCCCCCGGCGTGCTGCGGCGGCTGCGGGGCGGCAGGATCGCCTACGTGTTCCAGGACCCGCTGACCACGCTTCATCCCCTCATGCGGGTGGGCGACCAGGTGGCGGAGGCGATCCGCGCCCACCGGCCGATGGCGCGGGCGGCCGCGACGGCCGAGGCCGCGCGGCTGTTCGCGGCCGTGCGGCTGCCGGACCAGGAGACCATCGGCTCGGCCTATCCGCACGAGCTCTCAGGCGGCCAGCGGCAGCGGGTGTCGATCGCCATGGCGCTCGCCAACGACCCCGACCTCGTCATCGCGGACGAGCCGACCACCGCCCTCGACGTGACCGTGCAGGCGGAGATCCTCGACCTTCTCGACGGGCTCCGGCGCGACCGGGGCCTCGCGGTGATCTTCATCAGCCACGACTTCGGCGTGATCGCCCGCCTGTGCGACCGGGTGGCGGTGATGCTGAAGGGCGAGATCGTCGAGGAGGGGCCGGCGGCGGCGGTTCTGGCGGAGCCGCGCCATCCCTACACCCGCAAGTTGGTGGCCGCGGTGCCGATCCCCGGCCGGGCGCGCGACATCCTGGCCGCGCCGGTCGAGGGGGGCGCCCGATGACGCCCGTTCCGGCGCCCGCTTCGACCGATGCCCCGGCCGTGGAGGTGCGCGACCTCGTCAAGGTGCATCCGGCCCGCTTCCGTCTGTTCGGGCCGCGCCGGCCCCCGGTGCGGGCGCTGCGGGGCGTGTCGCTCCGGGTAGAGGAGGGCGAGACGCTCGGCATCATCGGGGAATCGGGTAGCGGCAAGACCACGCTCGCGCGCTGCCTGGTCGGCCTCACCCGGCCGACCTCCGGGGCGATCGCGATCGGCGGGCGGAGCCTCCAGGACCTCGGCGCCGGCGGACCGAGGGCAGTGGCGCAGGCGGTGCAGTACGTGTTCCAGGACCCGCAGTCGTCGCTCAACCCGCGCCATCCGGTCCGCCGCACCCTGGACGCGCCGCTGCGCTTCCTGGCGGGGCTGCCGGCGGACGCGCGCGAGACGCGGGCGCGGGACCTCCTGGAGGCGGTCGGGCTCGACCGCGGCTTCCTCGACCGCTATCCGCACGAGCTCTCCGGCGGGCAGGCGCAGCGCGTCGGCATCGCGCGGGCGCTCGCGGCGGGCGCGCGGGTGATCGTGCTCGACGAGCCGGTGTCGGCCCTCGACGTGTCGGTCCAGGCCCAGGTGCTGCGGCTCCTCGCCGAGCTTCGGCGGACGCTCGGCCTCACCTACCTCTTCATCAGCCACGACCTCGCCGTCGTGGAGGCGATCGCCCACCGGGCGATCGTGCTCCGGGCCGGCGAGGTCGTCGAGGAGGGGGCGCCCGACGTGCTGCTCCGGCGACCGACCCATCCCTATACGCGGCGCCTGGTCGCCTCCATCCCGCTCCTTGCCGCCCGCTGACCGGCTCAGCCGAGGAAGCCGCCGATCGCGGCGGTCACCATGGCGGGCGGCACCACGTGGCCGCCGTCGAACTCCCGGTAGTCCACCGGAAAGCCGGCGTCCGAAAGGGTGCGGGCGATGAACCGGCCGCAGCGGTCGATCGGCAGGACCGTGTCGGCGACGCCGTGGGAGATGAAGACCGCCGGCTTCGGCTCCGCCCGGCGCACGGCGGTGAACCCCGGCGAGAAGGCCAGGATGTCGCCGAAGAGATCGGAGTTGAGGAGGCCGAGGGTGAGCGCGTAGGAGCCCCCGTCGGAAAAGCCCCCGATGGCGAGGCGGCCGGGATCGGTCGGGATCGCGGCGAACAGGCGGTCCAGCGCCCGGTCGATGAAGGCGACGTCCGGCCCGAGGTCGCCGCGCACGATGTCCCAGGACGACAGGCGGGAGTCCGGCGCCAGGATCACGAAGCCGCGCCGGTCCGCCTCCTCGCGCAGGAGCGGCAGCACGCTGGCCCCGTCGCCGCCCGCCCCGTGGAGGAGGAGGACGAGGGGAACCGGCGCCGGGGCGGCGATCGCCGCCGGCGGCACGTAGGCGACGCCGTCGCGCCCGGCCTGGAGCCCGAGGGCGAACAGCCCGACCCGCCGCTCCGCCGGGACTGCGGCGGCGCCCGGCCGGGCCGTCAGGCGTCCGTCCGCGTGGGACTCCGATCGTGCCATGCTGTCCTCCGGCCTTTGCGGCGGCGGTCTCGCCCGGCCGGGGGCCGGCAGGTCGCCGCCCCGCCGAAGTCGCTCGGGCGGGCGATGGTTCCCGGCAGGAGGGAGCCGTGGCCGCCGGTCCGGTCAATCCAGGAAGAAGGCCGGATGGGCCTCGGCGAGCCGGGGCAGCGAGAAGAGGATCTCGGACAGGTGGCGCTTCATGGCCGCCTCGGCCCGGTCCGGGTCGCGGGCGCGGACCCCGTCCAGGATGGCGGCGTGCTGCTCGATCAGCACGTGGAGCGGGGTCGCGTCCGGAAGCGACAGGTAGCGGACCCGGTCCATCTGGGCCTTCAGGCCCTCCAGCACCCGCCAGGCGTCCTCGCAGCCGGCCGCATCGGCGAGGCCCTGGTGGAAGGCCTCGTCGAGGCGCAGAAAGCCGGCGTGGTCGCCGTCCCCGGCGGCCCGGCGCTGGCCTTCGATCAAGGCGTCGAGGTCGGACAGGCGGTCGCCGGTCGCCTCGGCGGCGGCCTTGCGGGCGATCGCCACCTCGATCGCCTCCCGGATGAAGCGGGCGTTGGCCACCTCGCGGCGGGAGATCTTGCGCACGAACGTGCCGCGCTGGGGGCGGATCTCCAGGAGGCCGGCCTCGGCGAGCTTGATGAAGGCCTCGCGCACCGGCTGGCGCGAGACGCCGAGCTGGCGGGCGACGTCCGCCTCCGACAGCGGGTTACCCGGGCTGAAGCGCAGCTGGATGATGGCGTCGCGGAGCGTGTCGAGCACGCGTCCGCTGACGGTCACCCGCCGGTTCCGGGGGTGGTCCTCGTCGAGGGTCGCAAGGGCTGAGAGCATGTCCATGTTGACGGCCTTAGACTACCATACTAGCATACAAGTAAGCGCTTCCAGGGGGAAAGGACAGCGCCTTTCGGGAGGATCCAGATGAAGACCACCATGATGACGGCGCTCGTGGCGCTGACCGCGTTCCTTGGCGCCGAGACGGCCGATGCCGCCGACTACACGCTCAGCATCAACACCGCCCTGACCACCGCCGACCCACTCTACAAGGGCCTGGAGGCGTTTCAATCGGCGGTCGCCGAGCGGTCCAACGGGGCGCTCGAGGTCAAGCTGTTCCCGAACTCGCAGCTCGGCGCGGACGAGGACGTGCTGGAGCAGGCCCGCGCCGGCGCGCCGGTGGCGGTGGTTGTGGACGGCGGACGGCTCGCGGTGTTCCAGAAGGAGTTCGGCGTCCTCGGCGCGCCCTATCTGGCCTCCGGCTACGAGGGCATCCGGAAGATCGTCACCTCCCCGCTGTTCGAGGAGTGGGTGAAGAAGCTGCACGACAGCTCCGGCCACCAGATCCTGTCGTTCAACTGGTGGCAGGGCGAGCGGCACCTGTGGACCAACGTGCCGGTCAAGACCCCCGCCGACCTCAGCGGCGTGCGCATGCGCACGCCCGGCGCGCCGGTCTGGGTGGAGACCGTGAGCGCCATGGGAGCGACGCCGACGCCGATGCCCTTCTCGGAGGTCTATTCGGGCCTGGAGCAGAAGGTGATCGACGCGGTGGAGGCCCAGCTGCCGGCCGGGCAGGGCGCCAAGCTGTTCGAGGTGACCAAGCACCTGACGAAGACCGCCCACATCAACCTGATCACCGGCATCGTGACGAGCGCGCCCTGGTTCGACGGCCTGCCGGCCGAGCTCCAGACCATCCTGCGCGAGGAAGCCCTGAAGGCCGGCGACACCGCCTCCTACGGCACGAGGGACGCGCTCGCCCGGATCGAGACGGAGCTGACCGACGCCGGGATGACCGTGAGCGAAGCCGACACGGCGGCCTTCCGCGAGGCGACCGCCGGCGTCTACGAAAAGCTCGGCTACGGAGACCTGCGCGACCAGCTGCAGGCGATCGCCAACAACTGATCGCGCGGAGGCGGGCCATCGGCGCCCGCCTCCCCGTCACCGGATCCGGAGACACACATGCTCAAGCGACTGGACGCGCTGGAGGCGGCGCTCCTCTTCCTGCTGCTCGCCGCCATCACGGGGCTCGTGTTCGTGGCCGCCCTCATGCGCTTCTTCGGCCATCCGCTGACGTGGTCGGTGGACATGGCGCAGCTCCTCTTCATCTGGCTCTGCTTCCTCGGCGGGTCGCGGGCCATGCGGGCGAAGGCCCACCTCGGTATGGAGGTGCTGGCCAAGCGCCTCAGCGACCGGAACCGGTTCACCGTCGAGATGGCCTGTTCGGGCCTCGTGATCGCCTTCCTGCTGGTGCTGGCGGTGGAGGGCGTGAAGCTGACGCTCCTCAACCTGGAGCGCCAGTTCGGCGACAGCACGCTCTCCTACGCGTGGGTGACGGTGGCCGTGCCGGTCGGGTGCGTGCTCATCGCCTGCAGCCTCGCCTTCAACATGCTGGACGCCTGGCGCCGCCGCGCGACCGGCGTCCTTCCCTACACGCGCACCGCGGCCGACCGCGAAGCGCCCTCGGCTCTGGAGCTCTGACCATGCTGATGGGCGTCGTCTTTGTGGTCCTGATGGCCATCGGCATGCCGGTGGCCTTCGCGACCGGGATCGCGGGCTTTCTCTTCTTCCTCACCGAGCCGGGCATGCCGATGTCCATCGGCGTGCAGAAGATCGCCAGCATGAGCCAGAGCTTCCCGCTGCTGGCCGTGCCCTTCTTCGTGCTCGCCGGCCACCTGATGAACGAGAGCGGCATCACCGACCGCCTGCTCAAGGTGTCGCTGGTGGCGGTCGGGTGGATGTCCGGCGGGCTCGCCCAGGTGGCGATCGTGCTTTCCACCCTGATGGGCGGCGTGTCCGGCTCCGCGGTGGCGGACGCCGCCATGGAGGCGCGCATTCTCGGCCCCACCATGGTCGCCAAGGGCTACGGCAGGGCCTTCTCGGCGGCGGCGATCGCGGTCGGCTCGCTGATCACGGCGACCATCCCGCCGTCGATCGGCCTCATCCTCTACGGCTACGTGGGCAACGTCTCGATCGGGCGGCTGTTTCTGGCCGGCATCATCCCGGGCATCCTGATGATGCTGGTGCTGATGCTGACCGTGTACGTGATCTCCCGCCGGCGCGGCTACGTGGTGGCGAGCGCCACCCGGCCGACCGTGGGCGAACTCGCCCGGGCCTGTCTCGACGCCAAGTGGGCCCTGTTCTTCCCGGTCGCCCTGGTGCTGGCCATCCGAGGCGGCGTGTTCACCCCGTCGGAGGTGGGCGCCTTCGCGGTGGTCTACGCCCTCGCGGTCGGCTTCCTGGCCCACCGGCAGCTGACCCCGCCGCAGGTCTGGCACGCGTTCGTGCAGGCGTCCACGGACGTCGGCCTCATCATGCTGATCATCCTGATGAGCGGCATGATCGGCTTCGCGACCATCTACCTGCAGGTGCCCCAGTCCATGGCGTCCTGGATGCTGGAAGGGCTCTCCAGCCCGTCCCTCATCGTGATGGTGATCCTGGTCTTCCTGCTCCTCGCCGGCCTCGCGCTCGACAGCACCGTGATGGTGCTCCTGCTGACGCCGATCTTCGTGCCGATCATCAAGACGGTCGGCATGGACCCGGTGCACTTCGGCATCCTGATGATGAGCATCGTGACCCTCGGCGGCATGACCTGGCCGAGCGGCGCGGCCATGTTCGCCGTCTGCTCGCTGATGGACGTGAGCATCGAGGAATACAGCATCGAGTCGATCCCGTTCATCGCCGCCGTCGTGGCGCTGATCGTGGCGCTGCTCTTCCTGCCGGGCGTGGTGCTCTGGCTGCCCAACATGGCCTTCGGCTGACCGCTGCCGGCCGCGCCGATAAACATATCGAGGTTGACATGAGACACACGTGGCGCTGGTTCGGCCCGGTGGACAAGGTGACGATCGCCGACGCCCGGCAGGCGGGCGCGGAGGGCATCGTGTCCGCGCTCCACCACGTTCCGGCCGGCGAGGTCTGGACGCCGGAGGAGATCGCCCGGCGGCAGCGCGAGGTGGCGACGCTGCCCTCCGAGGCGCCGAGCGGCCTCGCCTGGGAGGTGGTGGAGAGCCTGCCGGTCTCCGAGGCGATCAAGACCCGGACCGGCGACTGGCGCCGCCACGTGGAGGCCTGGACGACCTCGCTCCATCACCTGGCGGCGGCGGGCATCGAGGTGGTCTGCTACAACTTCATGCCGGTCCTGGACTGGACCCGCACGGACGTGACCTGGCGCGTGGCCCACGGCGGCACCACCATGCGGTTCGACCTCGTGGACTTCGCGGTGTTCGACATCCACGTGCTCGGGCGGGCGGGCGCCCGGGACGACTACGAGCCGTCGGTCGCCCGGGCGGCGGACGACCGGAACGCGACCATGAGCGACGCGGACCGGAGCCGGCTCTCCGCCGCCGTCAACGCCGGCCTGCCCGGCGAGGCGGAGGTGGGGCTCGACCGGCTCCGGGGAGAGCTCGCCCGCTACGCCGAGATCGACGCGGAGCGCCTGCGCGCCAACCTGATCGGCTTCCTGGAGGCGGTGGCGCCGGTGGCGGAAAGCCTCGGCCTCCGGCTCTGCTGCCATCCGGACGATCCGCCGTTCCCGCTGATGGGCCTGCCGCGGATCCTGTCCACGGAGGCCGACTACCGGGCGATCCTCGACGCGGTGCCGAGCCCGGCGAACGGCGTCACCCTCTGCACCGGCTCGCTCGGCGCCCGGCCCGACAACGACCTGCCCGGGATGGCGCGGCGGCTCGGCCCGCGGATCCACTTCGTGCACCTGCGGAACGTGCGCCGGGAGACGGCGGGCGTGCCCTGCTCCTTCCACGAGGACGAGCACCTGGCCGGCGACACCGACATGGTGGCGGTGATCGGGGCTCTCCTCGACGAGGAGGCGCGCCGGCGCGCCGAGGGCCGTCGGGACGCGGTGCTGCCCATGCGGCCCGACCACGGACAGGACATCCTGGACGACCTCGCGCGCGGGGCGCAGCCGGGCTATCCGGCGATCGGCCGGCTGAAGGGGCTCGCGGAGCTGCGCGGCGTGGAGCGGGCGCTCGCCAGCGTCGCCGGCCGGCGCTGACGAAAGGGCGGCGATTCCGGCCCGGCGGAGCGGCTCGCAGGGGCCGCTACCAGCTGTTCAGGCCGGACCGCTTGCCTTTGACCATGACCTCCGCCTGGCGGGAGCCGGACGGGACCCAGTCCTCGCAGACCTCCTTGCCGGGATCGATCTCGGTCCAGGTGCGGCAGAACTGGTTCTTTTTGATCGTCCAGGTCCCCTTGATGGTGATGGCGGACCCGCCGTCCGGCGTCACCTTGCCGGCGGCGGTGCCGTCCTTGTTGAAGACCAGCATCCCGCTGTAGCCCTCGCCGGGGCCGCCAAGCGCGATCCGGCCGTGGTCGTCGATGACCGCCTTGATCCGCGCGCCGGACATGGGCTTCTCCCCGGCGGCGGCACCGGAGCCGGCGGCGCCCACGGTCGCCCCGATCGCGAGCAGCACGGCGGCGAATGGTCTCCTCGTCATGTCTCTCCTCCTCCAATCCATCGCCGGGTCTCAACGGCGCCGCGGTCCGCGCGAGCCGGGCCTTCAAGCTCAGCCTTGGGCTGAGACGCGGCGTCGTCAAGGTCGGAGACGGTGAAGAAGGGGCCGCGCCAAGGCGGCGTACGGCCGGGCCGCCGCGGTCCGCGCCAATCGGCGAACTGTTCCGGCGCTCGGCTGTTCGACAGGTGACGCCACCCCGGGAACGGAGCCGCCGCTTGATCGAGATCGTCACCGGCATCATGGCTCTGGCTTTCGCCGCCATCCATCTCCTCATCGGGCTTGCGCGCTTCATCGACGTGGTGCCGCGGAGCCAGTGGCTGTCGGCGGCGGGCGGCGCGGCGGCGTCCTACATCTTCCTGCACGTCCTGCCCGAACTCGCCTCCCACCAGGAGACGATCCGGGAGGCTTTCGGCACCGGGCGCGCCGAGATGGCGGTCTACTGCGTCTCGCTTCTGGGCCTCCTGACCTTCTACGGCCTGGAACGGATGGTCCGCACGCCGGTGGAGGGCGACCGCCCGGACGCGGGATCCGGCCGGGGGGTGTTCTGGATCCACATCGGCTCGTTCGCGCTCTACAACGCCCTCATCGGCTATCTCCTGGTGCACCGGGAGGAGGAGGGCCTCCTTCCCCTCGCGACCTACTTCGTCGCCATGGCGCTTCATTTCACAAGCAACGACTACGGGCTGCGCAAGGACCACAGCCGCGCCTACGACCACACGGCGCGCTTCGTGCTCGCCGCCGCGGTGGTGGCCGGGTGGGCGCTCGGCATCGCGACGGACGTGCCCGAGTGGGTGGTCGGAGTGCTGTTCGCCTTCCTGGCGGGAGGCGTGGTCCTGAACGTCCTCAAGGAGGAACTGCCCGAGGAGCGGCAGAGCCGGTTCGTGCCCTTCGGCCTCGGCGCGCTCGCCTATGCGGCGCTGCTCCTGGCCGAGTGAGCCGGCGGGAACCGGGCCGGCTCGGTTTCGGTTGCTGAACCGGGGGCGGTCGCCGTCGGACCGGCGGCGCTGGGGCCGCCGGCGCGGCCGATGGCCGCCGGCGCGGCCGATGGCCGCCGGTGGGGCCGATGGCCGCCGGTGGGGCTCTCGGGGCGGACGGAACGGCAGGATTGGAGATCGGGATGTCCAGATCGTCGGTGGCGGATCGGCCGGAGACGAACGGGGAAGCCGGCGAGACCTTCGAGGGGCTCGGGCCGCTCCTCGACGAGGTGGACGAGCTTGCCGCCGACCGGGGCGAGGTTTCGCTCGCCGACCTTCTCAAGGCGCTCGGCCAGGCGAGCTACGGGCCGCTGCTGCTGCTGCCCGCGCTGCTGATCATCTCGCCGCTGTCGGCCTTCGTGGGCTTCGACAGCGTGATGGGCATCCTCATCGCGCTCGTGGCCGTTCAGATGCTGTTCGGCCGCAAGCACGTCTGGCTGCCGCAGGCGCTGCTGAGGAAGCCGGTCTCGCAGAAGAGGCTCGGCAAGGTCATGCGCTTCCTGCGCCCGGTCGCCCGGTTCACGGACCGGATCATCCACCCCCGGATGGAATGGCTGGCCGCCGCGCCCTATTCGCGGATCATGGCGGCGGTCTGCGCGATCATCGGCATCACCATGCCGCCCCTGGAGGCGATCCCGTTCTCCAACACGATCGGCGCCGCCGTGGTCAGCTTCATCGCGCTCGGCCTGACGGTCCGCGACGGCGCGCTGATCGCCATCGCGATCGCGGTCCTGGTGGTCGGCGGCGGTGCGGGCCTCTACTACGCCTTCGGCTGACCCGTTCTTTCCCCGGTTCGCCAAGCGTCCCCGTCCTCGCGCGCCGGGCGTCCGCGGCCGGCCGCGGTTGCGGCAACGCGCCCGGCCGCGCCCGCGGCAAAAAGTTTCCGCGCGCGAGCCTCGACGCGCACTTTTCACGTCTTCCGTCGGGGGACGACTGCCCTTACAACCAGAGCTGCCCGCCTTTTATGCATAACGCACAGAATTGTGGCTG
Source organism: Chthonobacter rhizosphaerae (assembly GCF_013839525.1). Lineage (GTDB taxonomy): Bacteria > Pseudomonadota > Alphaproteobacteria > Rhizobiales > Pleomorphomonadaceae > Chthonobacter > Chthonobacter rhizosphaerae. The sequence goes on along the minus strand of NZ_JACDIS010000001.1, from coordinate 588,719 downwards.
ATCCGCTGCCCCGCAAGGAAGCAGAATGCCTGCAGTTTGGACGAAGCTCTCCCGGTTCGTACCCGCCATGCCGCCCGTCAGCCGGGCCGAGCAGATCCGCGGCTGCGTCGGCGCCCTGCTCGGCTTGGCGGCGGTCGGGCTGATGAGCGCGCTCCTCGGATCGGAGACCCACGGCCTGTCGGCCCTCATCCCGCCCATGGGGGCGTCGGCCGTCCTGCTGTTCGCCCTGCCGGCGAGCCCGCTCGCCCAGCCCTGGTCGATCCTCGGCGGCAACCTGATCTCGGCCGCCATCGGGGTCGGGTGCGCCCGCTGGATCCCGGACGCCACGATGGCGGCGTCCCTCGCCGCGTCGGCGGCGATCGGCGCGATGTTCCTCCTGCGCTGCCTCCACCCGCCGAGCGGCGCCATTGCGCTGACGGCGGTGCTCGGGGGTGACACGATCACGGACGCGGGCTTCGGCTTCGTGCTCTGGCCCGTGGTGCCGGCGTCGCTGACGCTCCTCCTGGCGGCGGTGGCCTACAACCGGCTGAGCGGCCGCACCTATCCGCACGTGGCGGCGACGCCCGCCCCGAACCCGCACCGGACGGCGGACGCGGCGCCGACGCACAGGCTGGGCGTGCGGACCGAGGATCTGGACGCGGTCCTCAGCCGGCACGACGAACTCCTCGACGTGGACCGGAGCGACCTCTCCGCCCTGTTCCTGGAAGCCGAGATGGAGGCGCACGGCCGGCGTCACCAGGCGATCACCTGCCGCCACATCATGTCGAAGGACGTGGCGACGGTGGCGCCGGACGCGCTGCTGAGGGACGCCTGGGCGCTTCTGCGGCGCCACCGGATCAAGGCGCTGCCGGTGGTCGCCCCGGACCGGACGCTGGTCGGGATCCTCACCCAGACCGACTTCATGCGCTGTTCCGACTGGGACCCGCGCCACGGCCTGCGGACCGGCCTGCGGCGGCTCGCCCAGACGGTGGTCCGGCTGGAGCGGGACCCGATCACCCGGGTGCGCGAGATCATGACGGCGGACGTCACGACGGCGACCCCGGACACGCCGGTGGCCCGGCTCGTGCCCGCCATGGCCGACCGGGGGCTGCACCATGTGCCGGTGGTCGACGCGGACGGACGGATCGCCGGGATCGTGACCCAGTCGGACCTGGTGGCGGCCCTCTTCAAGGTCAGCCTCGCGGACCCGGCGGCCGGCGCGGGGCCGGTCCGGCCCGCGGCGAGCCCGCGCCGGCCGACGGCCTGACCGGCGCGGCGGCTCGGCGACGGCGGCCGAAGGCCTGACCGGCGCGGAGGTTCGGCGACGGCGGTCGCCAGGCGGCGATGGCGCTGGGCCCGCGTCGGCCATGCGGCCGCCCGTTCTATGGTGCCGCCCTGCGGCCGCACGATCCCGGAGGCGCCGATGGCGGATGTCGCGTCAGAGACCATCACGGTGGCCGTGGTCGCGGCGACCTTCCTCGTCGCCGGCCTGGTGAAGGGCGTTACCGGCATGGGCCTGCCCACGGTGGCCATGGGGGTGCTCGGCTCGGTGCTGTCGCCACTCGCCGCCGCGGCCCTGCTGCTCGTGCCATCCTTCGTCACCAATGTCTGGCAGCTCGCGGCCGGGCCGCGGCTCCGCCCGCTGGCGGTCAGGCTCTGGCCGATGATGGCGGCGATCGTCGTCGGCACCCTCGCCGGGTCCGCCGTTCTGGCGCGCGGGGACGCGCGGCTGACCACCGCCGGCCTTGGGGCGGCGCTGGTCCTCTACGCGGTCTACACGCTCGCCGCCCGTCAGCCGAGGGTGCCGCCGCGCCACGAGCGGTGGCTGTCCCCGGCGGTCGGGTTCGCGACCGGCGTCGTGACGGGCGGGACGGGCGTCTTCGTGATGCCCGCCGTGCCCTACCTGCAGGCCCTCGACTTGGAGAAGGACGATCTCGTCCAGGCCCTGGGGCTCTCCTTCACGCTTTCCACCCTGGCGCTCGGCGCGGGCCTTGCGGCCCACGACGCGGTCCGGCCGGCCGACCTGGCGCTGTCGGCGCTGGCGGTCGCCCCGGCGCTCGCCGGCATGGCCGCCGGGCAGCTGATCCGGCGGCGGATCAGCCCCGGGACGTTCCGCCGCTGGTTCCTGGTCTGCCTGATGCTGCTCGGGCTCGACATGACGGTCCGCGCCTTCCCGTGACGCGGGCCGGCCCGGAAGCGGACAGCGGGCCGGTGCCCCGGCCGCGGCGGTCCGCGGGCTGCGCCGGCCGGGTCGGGTCTTCCGGTCCGGTCTTCGGGTCGGGTTTTCCCGTGCGGTCAGGTCTGGGGGATGGCGCTGACGATCCTGAGCGACTTGCCCTCGAAGCCCTCCAGCCGGAGCGCGAAGTCGCCGGCCGGGGAGACGTCGCCGACGATCGTCTCCTCCACCATGTCGACCACCGGGCCGGGCTGGACGCCGGGGACGGACACGGTTTCCTCCACCGGGTCCGGCCCGAAATTGAGCGCGGTCACCTGGAGGCCGCGGCCGTCCGGCAGGTCATGGACCATCAGGAGGACGGACGGGTTGGCGACGTCCGGGATGGCGACCTGCCGGCTGGCGTGGATGCCGTAGGCCTGCCGCACGGCGAGCAGGCGCTTCAGCTGGCTGGCGAACGAGTCCGGGTCCTGGAGCTGGACGGGGAGGGGGCCGTAGAGCATGCGCGCCTTGGGCAGGCCGGCGCGCGAGTGGGTCGCCTCCGGGTCCACGTTGCCGAGGTCGTAGGCGCCGCGCTCGATCCAGCGGGTGTCGCCGTCCGCCATCATGTCCCGGACCGCGTCGGCCGGCAGCGGCAGCGCGCCGACGAGATCCCAGCCGGAGACGGCGAAGACGCCCGGCTGGAAGGCGTTGAACATGGCCAGAAGCAGGTGGACGCGCCGGATGAGGCGGCTCTCCGCCTCGCCGATGGCGTCGAGGTCGCGGATGCCGAGGGCGGCGGTGATCACGCTCGCGGTCGTGCAGGAGACGCCGTTGGTGACGAAGCGCAGGTTGTAGGGCGCGTTCTCGCCGGTGAGGCGCTCGTACATCTCGGTGCGGATGTGGTCGCGCAGCAGATGGCCCGGCCAGTTCTTGCCGCCGAGGCTGTAGGTGTCGTTGGCGTGGAGCGTCCAGAAATGGACGAGCTCGAGCGTGAGCTCGTCGTGGTTCTGCATGGCGTGGATGAGCGAGGCCGGGTCGATGCCGTAGTCGAGCACGGTCCGGAGCATGAGCCGCAGGAACTCGGTGTCCCGGGTCAGGATCGCGTGGTGATAGGCCGGGCGGGTGATGAAGTCGTAGGAGAGGTCGGCGCCGCCCTTCGACATGGCGGCGATGTCGTCGACCGTCAGGTTGAGCTCCTGGAACGAGAAGGCGCCGGCCTTTCGGACCATGCCGCCGATGAGCTGGTTGCCGACCACCGAGAGCGGATGCCCCTCCGACCAGGCCGGGCCCGCGGGCTGGCGCTCCACGCCGAGGAAGCCGTTGGCGTCGAGGCGCAGGCCGCGCGCGCCGAGCACGTCGATGGAATGCATGGCGTCGCCGATGATCATCTGCGGGGCGGCGAAGGACGGGTCGAGCCAGTTGAGCGAGGGCTGGCCCTCCTTGAAGTAGTGCAGGTAGACCCAGCGCCGCGCGACGCCGTCGACCCCGACCACCACGTCGGTGGCGCTCCAGTCCGTCTCCTTGATGCCCGGCTCGAAGAAGATGACCCGGCGGAGCTGGCCGACGATGTAGCCCTTGTCCTTCAGCTGGTCGACGACGGCGGGCGGCAGGTTGACCGCGTGGCGGCCCTCGGCGACCTCGGGCAGGAGGGGCCAGTCCTCCTCGCGGATCTCGATCATGTGGTAGAGGCCGGGATAGTCGCCATAGGCGATCTCGGCCAGGCGGAAGTCGGCGCCCTTGCCGGTGTGCGCCGGGATGATGTCGTCGATGATGATGGCGTTGTGGGCCGCGGCCGTCCGGCTCATGGCCACGAATTCCTCCTCGGTGCCGAAGGCCGGGTCGATGTCGAAGCTGATCCGGTCGAAGTTGCCGTCGACGGTGGGCGTGTAGGTGGTGCCCCGGTAGCCGCCGGCGAGCTTCATGGGACCGGTGTGGACGCCCTGGACGCCGACCGCCGACAGGCAGCGCCAGAGGGACGGGTCGCCGAGGGTCTGCAGCACGGTCTCCCCGTCGCGGGTGATCAGCGACGCCGGATAGGCGGTGAACCAGACGGACGCGATGGCGGACGCGGCTCTCGGACGGGCCTCCGCGTAGGGGTTGTTCCAGAAGCGACCCTGGCCGACGTACCGCTTCGTGAGCTTGCGGGCATGGTCCAGCATGGACCGCTCCAGAAGCCATTCCACGTAGCCGGGATCGAAATTCCGCATGTCCTGCTCCTCAAGGCCTCGCATCGTCGTGCGCCAGCCGGAGTACCCCCTCGGCCGGCATATGGTTCCCGCGCCCGGTCGGTTCGGGGCGCGACGGTCGGTCGGGCGGGCGCGGATCCCGCCGTCAGTCGGGCCTCGACACCCGGCGGGCCTGCGACACCAGGCTGAAGCCCTGCACGCCGGAGGTGGAGATCAGGGCCGCCTCCACCAGCGGCTCATCGATCGTGGCCGTCGAGGACCAGTCGACGGTCAGGCTGGAGCCGACGTCGCCGCGCGTGTCGTTCTGCTTGATGAGGATCTGAAGCGACGCGTAGGGCTTCAAGGCGATCGGAAAACCCTCGAACGCCTCGATGACGGCGCCCGAACTGTCCCGGTACTCGATCCGGTCGACGACGAGGATCTGCCGGTGGTCCGCGTTGTGGACGTTGAGGACGGCCGAGAAGTCGATCTTCCGGCCCTTGCTGCCGAACAGGAGCGAGGAATGGATCGGCACGAGGCTGCGCGCCTTCACGGCCGGGGCCGCGTTCGGGATCGCCGTGACGGCCTCCGGGCGGACGACCAGCGGGCCCTCGTCGGCGCCCGCCGCCGGAAGGGGCGGGAAACCGGCGGCGACGGCGACGATCAGGAGGACGGCGGTGGCTCGGCGCATCGGCGGTCTCTCGGAGCGGTTTGCGGCAGCGACAAAACGGCAACGGCGGATGGGCCTGACGGGTTGCCGCCGGCCGGTCGCCGGATCAGGCCGGCCGCGCCGTCCGGATCTCGTCGGGATGCCTCGCCGGCGGGCGGGGTCCGCCCGGCCTCAGGGGCGTGGACCTGAGGACGCCTCGGCCTTTGCCGCCTTCCGGAACAGCGCCGCCGACGTGAGCCACAGCGCGGTGAAGACGCCGGTGAGCCCCAGGATGGGACCCGCCAGTTCGCTCCCTCGGTGCCGAGCCCGGCAGCAACCGCCAAGGCGCCGACCAGCCCTTGCGCGAGCGCCGTCGCCGCGAGGGCGCGCGCCATCCCGCGTGGCCGGAACCGCGCCACCAGAGCGCCGAGGAGCGCGACGGCGAGCACGCCGGCGAACATTTGGTTGGCGGGATCGTCCTCCGACCCGATGACGCCGACCGCCAGATTGATCCAGACGAGCAGGAAGGCCGCCACGGCCGCGATGCCGACCGCGCCACGGTAGGCGAGGCTGGCGGTCGCGCGCGTCGCGAGCTCGACCGCGCCGCAGGCCGCGAGCAGCATGGCGCCGAAGACGGCGAAATCGGCTCCGTCCCAGGCGACCTCGTCGGTGACCCGCATGGCCGCGAGCGGGAGGAGCAGGAGCCCCGCGGCGACCGCAAAGGGCGCCGTCCGCCACGCTCGAGCGCTCCGTCGGCGGGCTCGGTCCGTCGCGTTTCTGGCCATGACGCCGCCTCCCGATCTCGTCAGATACCTGGCTGGCCGGGGCTGAAACAACGCCCCGACTGTCACGATCGGGTCGATTTGGGGCGGATCTGTGCCGGGCCGTTGCCGCGTCGCCCGTCCGGCCCCGGCACTGCCGCCCGGTCGGTCAACCGCCAGGGTGGGCTGCCTAAGCATTGACCTGGACGGGTGAGTTTCGCCGTGAGAAAACTCTATCCTCGGCGGGCAAAAAATCCGCTTGTGTTTTCCTACTGCGCACACTAGTTTCGTTCAAAGAAACTCCTTGGCCACAGAGGTGACCTCGATGTGCGGAATTGTGGGCATATTCATTAAGGATCCGGCTCTCGAGCCCGAACTCGGCAAGCACCTCGCGGCCATGCTCGAAGTGATGACCGATCGCGGCCCGGACAGCGCCGGCTTCGCGGTCTATGGCGCCGGGTCCGCCGACACCACCAAGGTGACGGTCCGCCTCGCGGCCGGCGCCAGCGCCGACGCGGTGGTCAGCGGGCTTTCGGAAGCCCTCGGCGAGCCGGTGTCCTCCACGGTCCGCGGGTCGCACGTGGTGCTGAGCCTGCCGGCGGACCGGCTGGAGGACGGCCTGACGGCGCTCGGCCGGATCGCGCCGGACGCCACGGTCGCCTCCATCGGCAGCCGGATGGAGGTCTACAAGGAGGTCGGACTGCCGGCGGACGTCGCGAAGGCCTTCGGGCTGGCGTCCATGAGCGGCACCCACGGCATCGGCCACACCCGCATGGCGACCGAGTCGGCCGTCACCACCGACGGCGCCCATCCCTATTCGACCGGATCGGACCAGTGCCTGGTGCACAACGGCTCCCTGTCGAACCACAACCAGGTGCGCCGCCGGCTGATCCGCGAGGGCATCACCTTCCGCACGGAGAACGACACGGAAGTGGCGGCCGGCTACCTGTCCTGGCGCCTGCGCCAGGGGGACAAGCTCGACGACGCCCTGCGCGCGTCTCTCGACGACCTCGACGGCTTCTACACCTTCGTGGTCGGCACCGACACCGGGTTCGGGGTTCTGAGGGACGCCATCGGCTGCAAGCCCGCCGTGATGGCCGAGACCGACCAGTATGTCGCCTTCGGGTCGGAATACCGCGCCCTCAGCGTGCTGCCCGGCATCGAGAAGGCCCGCGTCTTCGAACCCGATCCTGCCACCGTGTATTTCTGGGACCGCGCCGAATGAATACGATTCCGACCTCTCAGACCGTCGATCTCGCGACCGTCAGCCTGCGGGAGCTGAACCAGAGCCTGCACAGGCTGGGCGACCGGACCAACCTTTCGCACTGGCGCATCCTCAACCCGCGCGGCGCCCACGCGCTCGCCTGCGGCCTCGACGCCGACGTGACCGTCGAGGTGGACGGCGACGCGGGCTACTACTGCGCCGGCATGAACAAGCGCGCCACGGTCATCGTCCACGGCAATGTCGGAATCGGCGTGGCGGAGAACATGATGAGCGGGCGAGTCTACGTGAAGGGCGACGCCAGCCAGGCGGCCGGCGCGACCGGCCAGGGCGGCCTTCTGGTGGTGGACGGCAACACGTCGGGCCGCTGCGGCATCTCGATGAAGGGCATCGACATCGTGGTGAAGGGCTCCATCGGCCCCATGTCGGCCTTCATGGCCCAGGCGGGCAGCCTCGTGGTGTTCGGCGACGCCGGCGACGCGCTCGGGGACTCCATCTACGAGGCCCGGCTGTTCGTGCGCGGCACGGTGAAGAGCCTCGGGGCGGACTGCATCGAGAAGCCCATGAAGGACCAGCATCGCGCCGAACTCTACGCCAAGCTGAAGGAGGCGGGCGTCGCCGGCGAGGTCGATGTCGGCGAGTTCAAGCGCTACGGCTCGGCCCGCACCCTCTACAACTTCCACGTCGACAACGCTTCGGCCTATTGATCAGGGGTTCACCGTGAACGAACACTCTCGTCCTCCCCAGACCGTGCCGCGCCTGTCGGCGACCTTCGATCCCGCCACCATGGCGGAGATCCGGCGCGCGGCCGCCACCGGCATCTACGACATCCGCGGCGGCGGCACCAAGCGCAAGCTGCCGCACTTCGACGATCTCCTGTTCCTCGGCGCCTCGATCAGCCGGTACCCCCTGGAGGGCTACCGCGAGAAGTGCGGGACGGACGTGGTCCTCGGCACCCGGTACGCCAAGAAGCCGATCCACCTGAAGACGCCCGTCACCATCGCTGGCATGAGCTTCGGGGCGCTCTCCGCCCAGGCCAAGGAGGCGCTCGGCCGGGGCGCCTCGATGATCGGCACCTCCACGACCACCGGCGACGGCGGCATGACGCCGGAGGAGCGCGGCCAGTCCAAGACGCTCGTCTACCAGTACCTGCCGTCGCGCTACGGCATGAACCCGGACGACCTGCGCCGCGCCGACGCCATCGAGGTGGTGGTCGGCCAGGGCGCCAAGCCCGGCGGCGGCGGCATGCTGCTCGGCCAGAAGATCAGCCCGCGCGTCGCCAAGATGCGCTGCCTGCCGGAAGGCATCGACCAGCGCTCCGCCTGCCGGCACCCGGACTGGACCGGCCCGGACGACCTGGAGATCAAGATCGAGGAGCTGCGGGAGATCACCGACTGGGAGAAGCCGATCTACGTGAAGGTCGGCGCGTCGCGGCCCTACTACGACACGGCGCTCGCCGTGAAGGCCGGCGCGGACGTGGTGGTGCTCGACGGCATGCAGGGCGGCACCGCCGCCACCCAGGACGTGTTCATCGAGCACGTGGGCATCCCGATCCTCGCCGCCATCCGGCCGGCCGTGAAGGCCCTCCAGGACCTCGGCATGCACCGGAAGGTGCAGCTGATCGTCTCCGGCGGCATCCGCTCCGGCGCCGACATGGCCAAGGCCCTGGCGCTCGGGGCCGACGCGGTGGCGATCGGCACTGCGGCCCTGATCGCGCTCGGCGACAACGATCCGCGCTGGGAGGCCGAGTACCAGAAGCTCGGCACCACGGCCGGCGCCTATGACGACTGGCACGAGGGCCGCGACCCGGCGGGCATCACCACCCAGGACCCGGACCTCGCCAAGCGGCTCGATCCGGAGCTCGCGGGCCGCCGGCTCGCCAACTACCTGGCCGTGATGACGCTGGAGTGCCAGACCATCGCCCGCGCCGCCGGCAAGAGCCACGTGCACAACCTGGAGCCGGAGGACCTGGTGGCGCTCTCCATCGAGGCGGCCGCGATGGCCGGGGTACCGCTCGCCGGCACCAACTGGATCCCCGGTCAGGGCTCCTTCTGAATCCAAGGCCCGCCGGTCGCTCCGACCGGCGGGCCATCGCGTTGGCCGCCCCGGACGGCGGCACGATCCAAACCGGAGCAGCGCCCAAGACCAAGAAGGACAAGCGCCCCGCCTTCGGCCACTGGGGAACAAAGGGAACCGACATGTCTGAGAGGCTTTCCGAAATCGCGCGAGCGCGCGGCATCAAATACTTCCTCATCGCCTACACGGATCTTCTCGGCGTGATGCGGGCGAAGCTCGTGCCGGCGCAGGCCATCGACAAGATGGCCGTGACCGGCGCGGGCTTCGCCGGCTTCGCGACCTGGCTCGACATGACCCCGGCCATGCCGGACCTGTTCGCGCGCCCGGATCCGGCCAGCCTCATCCAGCTGCCGTGGAAGCCGGAGGTGGGCTGGCTCGCGGCCGACCTGTGGATGGACGAGCGGCCGGTGGAGCAGTGCCCGCGCACGGTGCTGAAGCGGACGATCCGGTCCGCCGCCGAGAGCGGCTACACCATGAAGGCCGGCGTGGAGTGCGAGTTCTTCCTCCTGAAGCCGGACGGCAGCGGCTGCTTCGACCAGGCCGACGGGCAGACCAAGTCCTGCTACGACCAGCAGGCGCTGATGCGGCGCTACGACATCATCAGCGAGGTCTGCGACTACATGCTCCAGCTCGGCTGGAACCCGTACCAGAGCGACCACGAGGACGCGAACGGCCAGTTCGAGATGAACTGGGAGTATGACGAGGCCCTGCTGACGGCCGACCGCCACTCCTTCTTCAAGTACATGATGAAGTCGATCGCCGAGAAGCACGGCATGCGGGCGACCTTCATGCCGAAGCCCTTCCTCAACCAGACCGGCTCCGGCTGCCACAGCCACGTGTCGCTCTGGCGCGGCGAGCGCAACGTGTTCGACGATCCGGCCGGCGAGCTCGGCGTTTCGGACGTGGGCTACCGCTTCCTCGGCGGCCTGATGGAGCACGCCGACGCCATGTGCGCCATCACCAACCCGACGGTGAACTCCTACAAGCGGATCAGCGCGCCGCGGACCACCTCGGGCGCCACCTGGGCGCCGAACTCGATCACCTATACGGGCAACAACCGGACCCACATGATCCGCATCCCGGACGGCGGCCGGTTCGAGTTCCGCCTCGCGGACGGCGCCGCCAACCCGTACCTCCTCCAGGCGTCCATCCTGGCGGCCGGGCTCGACGGCCTGCGGCGGAACCTCAGCCCGGGCCAGCGCCTCGACATCGACATGTATGCCGAGGGCCACACGGTGACCGACGCCAAGCGGCTGCCGCTCAACATGCTGGACGCGATCCGGCTCCTGGACCGGTCCGAGGCCCTGCGCGAGGGGCTCGGCAGCTCCTTCGTGTCGGCCTTCGTCAAGATGAAGAACCAGGAGTGGAGCTCCTATACGCGCCACCTGTCCCAATGGGAGCGCGACAACACGCTCGACTGCTGACCAGTCGGCCGTGGCGGCGCCGGGAGGCTTCCGGCGCCGCCCTGAAGGGCAACGAGCAAGGAACGTGGTTCGATGAGGTTCTCTGGTTTCTCTGTCCTGCGGAACGCGCTGACCGGCCAGTCCGGCTGGACACCGCACTGGCGCAAGGCGTCTCCGAAACCGGCTTACGACGTCATCATCATCGGCGGCGGCGGGCATGGGCTGGCGACCGCCTACTATCTCGCCAAGGAGTTCGGCGTCACCAACGTGGCCGTCCTGGAGAAGGGCTGGGTCGGCTCGGGCAACGTCGGCCGGAACACGACCATCATCCGGTCCAACTACATGCTGCCCGGCAACATTCCCTTCTACGAGTTCTCCATGAAGCTCTGGGAGGGCCTGGAGCAGGACTTCAACTACAACGCCATGGTGAGCCAGCGCGGCGTGCTGAACCTCTACCACTCGGACGGCCAGCGCGACGCCTACGTGCGGCGCGGCAACGCCATGCGGCTCCACGGGGTGGACGCGGAACTCCTGGACCGCGACGGGGTGCGGGCGATCGCTCCCTACCTCGACTTCGACAACGCCCGCTTTCCGATCCAGGGTGGCCTCCTCCACCGGCGCGGCGGCACCGCCCGGCACGATGCGGTGGTGTGGGGCTATGCCCGCGGCGCGGACGCGCGCGGGGTCGACATCATCGAGAACTGCGAGGTCACCGGCTTCCGGATGGACGACGGCCGCGTGGTCGGGGTGGAGACGACCCGCGGGCCGATCGGCGCGAAGACCGTCGGCATGGCGGTCGCCGGCAATTCCTCCAAGGTGGCCGCCCTGGCGGGCCTGCGCCTGCCGATCGAGAGCCACGTGCTGCAGGCCTTCGTGTCGGAGGGCGTCAAGCCGCTGATCGACACGGTGATCACCTTCGGGGCCGGGCACTTCTACATCAGCCAGTCGGACAAGGGCGGCCTCGTCTTCGGCGGCGACCTCGACCCGTTCCCGTCCTATGCCCAGCGCGGCAGCCTCTCCACCTTCGCGGACGTGACCGAGAACGCCATGGCGCTAATGCCGATGATCGGCCGGCTCCGCATCCTGCGCAGCTGGGGCGGCATCATGGACATGAGCATGGACGGCTCGCCCATCATCGACGAGACGCCCGTGGACGGCCTCTACCTGAACGGCGGCTGGTGCTACGGCGGCTTCAAGGCGACGCCGGCGTCGGGCTTCTGCTTCGCCCACCTTCTCGCCCGCGGGACGCCCCATCCGGCCGCGGCGGCCTATCGCCTCGACCGGTTCGCGACCGGCCGCGTCATCGACGAGAAGGGGGTCGGCCCCTCTCCGAACCTCCACTGACCGAGACGAGTGTCACCAGATGCGCATCCCCTGTCCGTTCTGCGGCCCTCGCGACGTGATCGAGTTCACCGTCCACGGCGAGGCCCGCCAGAGGCCCGTGTTCGAGGCCCATGAGCTCGACACGCCGGCGGCCCGAGAGGCCTTCGTGGACTACGTGTACCTTCGCGACAATCCGGCCGGCCTTCACGTGGAGCACTGGTACCACGGCATCGGCTGCCAGAGCTGGCTCCTGGTCACGCGCGACACGCGCACCCACGACATCCTCGAGGTCGCCTACGCGGCCGGCGAGGAGGAGCCCGCGCCGGCCGTGGTCCGCACCATGGAGGTGGCGTCGTGACCTCCCATCGCCTCCCGACCGGCGGGCTGATCAACCGCGCGCGCCGGCTCTCTTTCACGTTCGACGGCGCCGTCTACGGCGGCCATCCGGGCGACACCCTGGCGTCCGCGCTCCTTGCCAACGGCGTGCGGCTGTTCGGCCGCTCGTTCAAGTACCACCGCCCGCGCGGCGTCCTGTCGGCGGGGCACGAGGAGCCGAACGCGCTGGTGGAGCTGCGGAGCGGCGCGCGGCGCGAGCCGAACACCAAGGCCACGGTCGTGGAGCTCTACGACGGCCTGGAGTCCATGAGCCAGAACCGCTGGCCGTCTCTCCAATTCGACGCCATGGCGGTCAACGGCCTCCTGAAGCCGGCGTTCGCGGCCGGCTTCTACTACAAGACCTTCATGTGGCCGGCATCCTTCTGGGAGAAGGTCTACGAGCCGATCATCCGGCGCGCGGCCGGCCTCGGCCGGGCGGCGGGCGTCGCCGATCCGGACGCCTACGAGCGCGACCACCTCCACTGCGACCTCCTCGTGGTCGGCGGCGGGCCGGCCGGCCTGATGGCGGCGCTCTCCGCCGGACGCGCCGGCGCGCGGGTGGTTCTTTGCGACGACGACGTCCGCCTCGGCGGGCGGCTCCTCGCCGAACGGGTCGAGGTGGACGGGCAGTCCGGGCCGGACTTCGCCGACGCGGTCGCGGCCGAACTGAAGGCCCTGCCCACCGTGACCGTGCTGACCCGGACCGCCGTGGTGGCGGCCTTCGACCAGGGCACGTTCGCGGCGGTGGAGCGGGTGGCCGACAACATGCCGGCGCCGAAGGCCCACCAGCCCCGGCAGCGCTTCTGGACCATCGTCGCAAAGGCCGCCATCTTGGCGACCGGCGCGACCGAACGGCCGATCGTGTTTCCCAACAACGACCGGCCGGGCGTCATGCTGGCCGGGGCCGTTCAGTCCTACGCCAACCGGCACGCGGTGGCGGCGGGCAAGAGCATCGCCGTGTACACCGCGACCGACGCGGGCTGGACGGCCGCCCGCGACCTCCTGGCCGCTGGCGCCGCCGTCGCAGCAGTGATCGACACGCGGGGCGCCACGCCGCCCGGGTTCGAGGACGTGGGCGCCCGGGTGCGCACCGTCCCCGGTGGGCGCGTGACGAACACCCATGGCCGGCTCGGCGTGACCGCCATCGACGTCGCCAGCGCCGCCGGGACATCCCGCCTCGACGTCGACGTCGTGGCGGTCTCCGGCGGCTTCAATCCGTCGATCCAGCTGATCAGCCACTTCGGCGTGCGGCCGACCTGGAACGAGCGGATCGCCGGGTTCGTGATCCCGCAGCCGGTGAAGGGGATCCGCTGCGCCGGCGCCGCCGCCGGCCACTACGGGCTTTCGGCGGACCTCGCCGACGGCATCCGGGCGGCGGGCGACGCCCTCGGGGAGATCGGCATCGCCATGAAACCGATCCGGATGCCCACCACGGCCGTGGTGCGCCATGACGTCGGCACCGCCTGGTGGCAGCCCGCGCCGGGCGACATCGGCGCCAAGGCCTTCGTCGACCTGCAGCACGACGTGGCCGCCTCGGACGTGATGCTGGCCCACCGGGAAGGCTTCCGGTCGGTGGAGCACCTGAAGCGCTACACCACCCTCGGCATGGCGACGGACCAGGGGCGGACGTCGAACACGGACGGCCTCGCCATCATGGCGCTGCTCAGCCACCAGTCGATCCCGCAGACGGGCGTGACCCTCGCCCGGCCGCCGACCGTGCCGCTGGCGATCGGGGCGGTCGCCGGCGGGCACCGGGGCACGGCCTTCCGGCCGGTCCGGCGCACCCCGGTGCACGGCTGGGCGCAGGAGCTCGGCGCGGTGTTCGTGGATGTCGGCCAGTGGAAGCGGCCGCAATACTTCCCGCGGTCCGGCGAGACGGACTGGCTCCAGACGGTCAACCGGGAGGTGGAGACCGTACGGTCCGCCGTCGGCGTGACCGACGTCTCCACGCTCGGCAAGATCGAGGTGGAGGGCCCCGACGCGGCCGCCTACCTGGACCGTGTCTGCGCCACCCGGCCGAGCGCCATTCCGGTCGGCTCCTGCGGCTACATGGTGATGCTGCGCGAGGACGGAATCGTGAAGGACGACGGGATGATCGCCCGTTTCGCGCCGGACCGCTTCTTCGCCTTCGTGTCCACCGTCCACGCGGCGGCGGTCTACCGGCACATGCAATACTGCCGGCAGGTGCTGTGGCCGGACCTCGACGTGACGCTGACGGCCGTGACCGACGCCTGGGCGCAGCTCGCCGTGGCTGGTCCGAAGTCGGCCCGGGTGGTGGGCGCCCTCGTGGACGCGCCGACCGTGGTGGACATGGCGGGTTTTCCGCCCATGAGCTGCCGCGAGGTGACCGTGTGCGGCGGCGTGCCGGCCCGGCTCTACGGCCTCTCCTTCTCGGGCGAGCGGGCATTCGAGATCGGCGTGCCGGCCCGCTACGGCGAGGCCTTCGCGCGGCGGATCATGGAGGTCGGCGCCGAGCACGGCATCACGGCCTACGGCACCGAGGCGATGGCCGTGATGCGGGTGGAGAAGGGCTACCCGGCGGGCGCCGAGATCAACGGCCAGACCACCGCGGCCGATCTCGGGCTCGCCCCGGCCCTCGCGACGGACAAGGACCATGTCGGCCGCGTGCTGTCGGCCCGCCAGGATCTGACCGACGGGCGGCGGGCCAGGCTGGTCGGCCTGAAGCCGGTCGATGCGGCCGATCGGCTGCGCGGCGGCGCCCACGTGCTCGCCAAGGGCGCGGCTCCGGAGGCGGCCAACGACCTCGGCTGGATCACCTCCGCCGCCTGGTCGCCCACGGCCCGGTCGTCCATCGCGCTCGCCATGGTGGCCGGCGGGCCTGACCGCCTGGGCGAGGTCGTCCGGGTCTGGGACGGCATCCGCAACACGGACATGCTGGCCGAGATCGTGCCGCCCTGCTTCGTCGATCCGGAAGGAAACCGCATCCATGACGCCTAGACCCGCCTCATCGGGCCACGCGGCTCTCGCTCCGGCGATCGGGATGCCGGTCGTCGACACCAGGACGGTGCCCGGGCGCGAGCGGGTGTCCATCCTGCTGCAGCCGCCCCACGTGCGGATCGCCGTGGAGGCGCGGAAAGGGGCGTCCGCCGCCCTGCGGGATCGTCTCGCGGCCTTCGCCCGGCGCGCCGGCGGCGCATCGCCCGGGGCGGTGGAGGTGCTGGGCGCCGGGCCGGGGCGCTGGCACGTGGTGCTGTCCGGGGCGGACCGCGGCCGGGACGCGGATCGCCTCCGCGAGGCGGTCGGGCCGGACGGGGCCTTCCTCGACGTGACCGACGGGTTCGCGGTGATCCGGCTGGACGGTCCGGAGAGCCGGCCGGCCCTGCGCAAGCTGATCCGGCTGGACGTCGCCGCCCTCGCCGAGGGGACGGCGGCGCAGACCGAGCTGCACGGCATGAGCGTCCAGGTCCGGCGGACGCCGTCGGGCGGCCTGGAGCTCGCGGTGTCCCGGAGCTACGGCGAGTCGCTCCTGGAGGCGGTCGTGCACGCCGCCGCCGAATTCGGCGTCTCGGTCGCCGCCGCATGAGGCGAGGCCGGCCGCCGGGCCGGCCCGTCGCCGGCGGCGGTTGCGCCAACAGGTGGAGCCGCCGGGCGGCGGCCCATCGGACGTCAGCGGTTCGCCCGCCGGGCCTCAGATTGGTTGAAGCCGCGCCGCGGCTCGGGGAAGGCCGCGCCGGTCATGGCGGGGCCTTTCCGGCCATGGTTCCGGGGCCGCGCGGGACGGGCCATGGAGAGTGGCTTCGAGGGTGGCTTTCGAGGGTGGCTTTGGCCCGATCCGTGACGAAACGGGAATGGGCGGAAGGACCTCGAGGGAGAGGTCCTTCCGCCAAAGTACCGTCGTGCGGGCCAGGGAGCGGGGCCCGGAGGAAGCGCCGGCGATGGCGCACCGGCTGCTTCGCCCGTCCGGTCGTTCGGCTCGGAACTGGAGGCTTCCGAGCTTCATGACGCTAGCCGACTTTCCATGGAGAGTAAATGGGTTTCTTTATAAGAATGTTGGCGCCCAATAGTCCGACGTATATATTTCTTCAGGCAATCTGATTGACAACCAAGAAATGATGGCCGACCATCCTTGTCAGGAGCCAAAGTCGGGGGAGGAGCCTCGATCGAGACCTCGGCTCCGAGTTCCCGCGAACACCAGACAGGGAAGAGACATGACGAAACGTGTCGCCATCATCGGAGCCGGGCCGAGCGGACTCGCCCAGTTGCGCGCCTTCCAATCGGCCGGCCGGACGGGAGCCGAGGTTCCGGACCTGGTCTGCTTCGAGAAGCAGTCGGACTGGGGCGGTTTGTGGAACTACACCTGGCGGACGGGCGTGGACGAATACGGCGAGCCGGTCCACGGCAGCATGTACCGCTATCTGTGGTCGAACGGCCCGAAGGAATGCCTGGAGTTCGCCGACTACAGCTTCGAGGAGCATTTCGGCCGGCCGATCCCGTCCTATCCGCCGCGCGCCGTGCTGCACGACTACATCATGGGCCGGGTCGCCAAGAGCGACGTCCGGCGCTTCGTGCGCTTCAACACCGTCGCGCGCTGGGTGGACTATTCGGAGGAGACCGGCAAGTTCACCGTGACGGTCAAGGACCTGAAGAAGGACGAGCTCTATTCGGAGGAGTTCGACTACGTGGTCGTGGCCTCGGGCCATTTCTCCACGCCGAACGTGCCGCACTTCCCGGGCATCGAGGTCTTCCCCGGGCGCGTCATGCACGCCCACGACTTCCGCGACGCCAACGAGTTCGTCGGCAAGAACCTCCTGGTCGTCGGCAGCAGCTATTCGGCCGAGGACATCGCCAGCCAGTGCTACAAGTACGGGGCTAAATCGATTACGTTCAGCTATCGGACCCGGCCGCTGACCTTCGAATGGCCGGACTGCTTCACGGTCAAGCCGCTCCTGACCAGGCTGACCGGCAAGGTGGCGCACTTCAAGGACGGCACGTCGGCGGACGTCGACGCCATCGTGCTCTGCACCGGCTACCTGCACCACTTCCCGTTCCTGCCGGACAGCCTGCGGCTGAAGACCAACAACCGACTCTATCCGGCCAATCTCTACAAGGGCATCTTCTGGCGCGGCAATCCGAAGCTGATGTATCTCGGGATGCAGGACCAGTATTTCACGTTCAACATGTTCGACGCCCAGGCCTGGTATGCCCGCGACGTCATGCTGGGCCGGATCGCGCTGCCGGCGGACGCCGACCAGGACGCCGACATCCGGGGCTGGCGCACCCGCGAGGAGGCGCTGGAGGATCCGTTCCAGAGCATCGATTTCCAGGGCGACTACGTCCAGGACCTGATCGGGGCGACGGACTACCCGATGTTCGACATCAAGCGCGTCTGCGACCTCTTCAAGGAGTGGGAGCACGACAAGGAGAAGAGCATCATGGGCTACCGGGACAATTCCTATGTCTCGGTCATGACCGGCAACCGGGCGCCCGTCCACCACACGGCCTGGATCGAGGCTCTCGACGACAGTCTGGAGGCCTTCCTGACGGTTCCGGTCGCGGCCGAATAGCCGCTTCCCCGGACCCGCGCCATCCCTGTCGCCAGGCGGTCCGCCGCCTGGCTCTTTCCATTGTGAGGCCCGCCATGAACGTGACCGCGCGACCCGTCCCGCAAAGCCCCGCTCTCGCCGATCCGCAGCGCCGCGTCCGACACGGGGTGCCGGGCGGGGGCGGCCTGATCTTCGCCGTGGAGGCGGGCGACCGGGTCCACATCGTGGATCCGGAGGGCCGCCAGGCCGGCGTGCTGGTCCTCGCCGGCTCCGGCGAGGCCCGGTTCGAGCCGGCCCTCGAGGTGGAGGCCGCGACCGTGGATGTCGTGGCGGCGGCGCTGCAGGGCGCGGCCGGCGACGCGGACGCCTTCCGGGCCGCCGCAGCCGGCGGTCTCCGGATCGCCAGGATGTTCGGGGCGGACGGCGCGCCGGGATCGCGGGTGAGCTTCACCGCCGACGGCGCGCTCACCTGCCTCCTCGTCGCGCCGGGCGGGCCCATGGCGCCCGACAGCCAGGACGCCCCGACGGACCTCGTCGTGGAGATCGAAGCGGGCGCCGCGAACCGCGGCCGGGCGCCGGCGCCGCTGGCGGAGCCCAAGCTCGACCTGCGGGTGCGGGCGGCGACGGCCGAGGCCTACCGGGTGAAGGCGGGCGACTACATCCAGATCATCGACGTCGACGGCCGCCAGTGTTCCGACTTCCTGGCCTTCGACGCCGCCGCGCTCGCGGAAGGCCGCGAGTTCGGCCTCGACCCGACCACGACCCGCACGCTCATGGGCTCGGCGAACCCAGGACCGGGCCTCCACTCCAAGTATTTCGACGAACGCCAGCGCCCCCTGGTCGAGATCGTCCGCGACACGGTCGGGCGGCACGACACCTTCATGCTGGCGTGCAGCGCGAAATACTACGACGATATGGGTTATCCCGGCCACGACAACTGCACGGACAACTTCAACCGCGTGCTCGCCCCGTACGGGGTGGCGTCCAGGATGGGGTGGCCGGCGATCAACTTCTTCTACAACACCTTCGTCGGCGCCGACGACCGGATCGGCATGGACGAGCCGTGGTCGCAGCCGGGAGACTACGTGCTCCTGCGCGCCCTCACCGACCTCGTCTGCGCCTCGTCCTCGTGCGCGGACGACATCGACCCGGCGAACGGCTGGGACCCGACGGACATCCACGTCCGAGTCTATGACGCGTCCTGCTCCTTCTCGAAAGGCATAGCGCACCGCATGACCCCCGATTCCGCCCCGAAGCTGACCCGGGAGACCGGGTTCCACCCGAGCACCTCGGCCCGGACGCGCAAGTTCCAGGAGTACCGCGGCTTCTGGCTGCCGGAAAGCTTCGCGACGGCCGGCCCGATCGAGGAATACTGGGCCTGCCGCGAACGGGCCGTCATCATGGACCTGTCCGCCCTGCGCAAGTTCGAGGTGCTCGGCCCCGACGCCGAGGCGCTGGTGCAGATGACGGTGACGCGCAACATCCGCAAGCTGGCGGTCGGGCAGGTGGTCTACACGGCCATCTGCTACGAGCACGGCGGCATGATCGACGACGGGACGGTGTTCCGCCTCGCCGAGAACAACTTCCGCGTGGTCTGCGGCGACGAGTTCGTCGGCGTCTGGATGCGCCAGCTCGCCGAGACGCACGGCCTGAAGGTCTGGGTGAAATCGTCCACGGACCAGCTGCACAACGCGGCCGTGCAGGGACCGAAGTCGCGGGAGATCCTGCGGTCGATCGTCGAGACGCCGCCGCACCAGGCCGGCATGGACGAGCTGAAGTGGTTCCGCTTCACCATGGGCAAGATCGCCGGCGCGCCGGTGATGATCTCGCGCACGGGCTACACCGGCGAGCTCGGCTACGAGGTCTGGTGCCATCCGGCCAACGGCGCGGCGGTCTGGGAGGCTATCGAGGCGGCAGGCACGCTGCACGGCATGGTGCCGTTCGGCCTCGCGGCGCTGGACATGGTGCGGATCGAAGCCGGCCTCGTGTTCGCGGGCTACGACTTCTGCGACCAGACCGACCCGTTCGAAGCCGGCATCGGCTTCACCGTGCCGGCGGACAAGCCCGACTGGTTCGTCGGCAAGGAGGCCCTGGCCCGGCGCCGCGAGCACCCGGCCCGCCGGCTGGTCGGGCTGGAGTTCGCCGGCAACGATCCGATCGGCCACGGAGACTGCATCCATGTGGGCCGGGCGCAGGTCGGCGTGGTGACGAGCGCGACCCGCTCGCCCGTGCTCGGCAAGGTGATCGCCCTGGCGCGGGTGGACGTGACCTACGGCGAACCGGGCTCGACCCTGGAGGTCGGCAAGCTGGACGGCCATCAGAAGCGCATCCCGGCCACCGTGGTGCCCTTCCCGCATTACGACCCGACTAAGGCCCGCGTCAGGGCGTGAGGGGAGGAAGACCCGCCGGCGGCCCGGGCAGAAGGCTCCGCCGCCGGCGCCCGCCGCTTCGGCCGGACCGTCCGAGACCGCAAAAAAAGGCCCGCTGGAGCGATCCGGCGGGCATTTTGGTGTTGGATCGGTCGGCCATCGGGCCCGATGAGCGGGTCGGACGGCTTTGCCCGGATCTCCGTCCGAGGCGGCCCGCCGGCGCCCGCATCCGTCGACCGGCGTCAGCCGCCGGCGAAGGGGTGGCCATCTCTCAAAATCGACCAGAGGCAAGGAACGGGGTGGAAAGGGCTTCGTCCTGAAAATGCCGACGGCCGCCGTATGGGGCCGGCGGCCGTCGTGTCGCATCCTGACGGACCGATGTCAGGCGCGCTCGTCAAGCGGGTGGGTGCGCAGGCGTAGCGGGTCGTAGAACGGCGTCTTGACGATCCGGCCGGTGAACGTGCCGTCGTTGCTTCGCACTTCCAGCTCCGTCCCGTAGGCCGAGAGGTCGGGCGTGACGTGCACGAGGGCGATCGAGCGCATCAGGTGCCGGCTGTAGGTGGTGCTGTTCACCGTGCCGACCTCACGGCCGTCCTTGTAGAGCCTGGCGCCGGGCTCGATGGCGGCGTGATGATCGATCTCCAGTCCGGCCTGCTTCACGCGCTGCTCGGACTTGCGCCGGATCAGCGCCGCCTTGCCCCGGAAATCCGCCTTGTCGAGGTCGACGGTCCAGTCGGCGCCGACCTCCCACGGGGTCTCGTCGCCGCGCGGCATGTCGTAGGGGAAGAACAGGAGTCCGCCTTCCACGCGCACGATGTCGAGGCAGGCCCAGGACACCGGCATGGCGCCGTAGGGCTTGCCCGCCTCCAGGATGGCGTCCCAGAGATGGACCGCGTCGGCGGCCGAGCAGAACACCTCGTAGCCGCGCTCCGCCGAGTAGCCGCCCCGGGCGAGCGACACCTTGCGGCCGAAGAGGGTGGTCTCCGCGTGCTGGAAATAGCGCAGGGACGAGAGGTCGAACGGCGTGTGGGGCTTCAGGATGTCGAGCGCCTTGGGGCCCTGCAGGGACAGGATGTGGACGTCGCTGTCCTTCTCCACCTTGACGTCGCGGCCTTCGGCGAACGCCGGCAGCACCTCCTCCAGCGAGCCGCCGCCGTGGGACAGCCGGAACGCGTCGGGTCCGTCGCAGTAGACGAGCACGTCGTCGATCAGCGAGCCGTTCTCGTCCACGATGTTGCTGATCGCGGACTGGCCCTTCCGGAGCTTGCGGATGTCGGACGTGAGGAGCGCGTCCAGCATGGCGGCGGCGTCCGGCCCGGTGACGTTGATCATCCGCAGCGCCGAGACGTCGAACAGACCCGCCCGATAGCGTACCGCCGCCGTCTCCTCGTACGGATCCGTCGAATAGTACTGCGGAAGCGGCATGTCGTTCCACGAGGCTTCGAACTTGGTTCCGAGCTGTTCATGACGTTGGTTCAGCACGGAATTGCGAGAGAAGTTCTTCGTCATGTCTTGACCTATCCTGGTTGGGCGAATTCTTTTTTGTTCGGTCGTCGAACTTTTTGTTGTGCCGGACAGTCGTTCTGGCCCGACATCACGTTGCCACCGGCATCCCTGACTGTCAACAAAGTTTCCCTTGAAGAATGGAAAGAGACGGTGGAGGCTCGCGTGCCGGGGCACGCGAGCCAGGACGCGGACCGCCGCTTCAGAGCTGGAAGAGCCAGTTGGAGACGAGCACGACGACGATGCCGCCGGCGAGCGCCAGGTAGGGCAGGACGCCCGCCTTGCGCCTGGAGAGGTCCGCCTGGGAGCGGATGTGCAGGTCCTCGAGCATCTGGTCCGGGAAGCGCCCGCCGTCCTGGACGTAGTGACGGTAGAGGAAGACCGGGATGATGAGGCCCGCGGTGAAGAGCCCGGCCCAGAGCGCCATCGGGTTCCACACCTTCGCGCCGGCGCCCATGAAGACGGCGTTCACGAAGGCGAAGACGCCGCCGAGGCCGAGCAGCCAGGCCGGCGCCCGGTAGGGGCGCGGGATGTGGGCGGAATCGAGCCGGTGGATCCAGCCCGCGTTGAGGTTCAGGAAGTTGAAGATGATGTAGCCGCAGTTGGAAACGGCGAGGATGAAGAAGAAGCTCGTCGCGTCGGCGCAGGCGATGGCCAGCACCGCCAGGTTGACGATCAGGTCGGTCCACATGGCCCGCGTCGGCGCGCCGTGCTCGTTGACGTGGCTGAGATAGCGCGGCAGCCAGCCGTCCACGGAACCCTGGTAGAGCGTCCGCGACGACCCGGCCATGGCCGTCATGATGGCGAGGAGCAGCGCCAGGATCATCAGCATGACGAGCATGTTCTCGGCGATCTCACCGCCGCCTACCATGGCGGCCATGGCCGCCGCCACGCCGGAGCCGTCCACGATGGAGGTCTCCAGCATGCCGTCGAGGCCGAGGACGCCCTGGAAGGTGAACGGGACCAGGGTGAACAGGGTCAGGCAGAGGAGGCCGGAGTAGAAGATGGCCTTGAAGGTGTCGCGCGAAGGGTCCTTGAACTCGCTCGTGTAGCAGATGGCGGTCTCGAACCCGTAGGTGGACCAGGCCGCGATGAACATGCCGCCGAGCGCGAGGGTCCAGCCGGCGATGGTCCAGCTGCCGTTGCTGGGCACGTAGGGCTCGGACAGGGGCACGAAGGGCGAGAAGTTGCCCCAGTCCACCTGGCCGGTGATCAGCGGCACGAGGCCCACGATGACGAGCGGCACGAGCACGAACACGCCGATCCACTTCTGCACGTTGGCGGTGCCGAGGATGCCCCGGTGCTGGACGGCGAACACGAACAGCATGAGGGCCGCGCCGATGAAGAAGGACGCGTTCAGCGAGAAGCTCACCGGCCCGAGGCTTTGGCTGTGGAGAGTCCAGGTGCGGATCTCCGGCGTGAGGGCGGTGACCGCCGCGGCCGCCTTCTCGGCGTCCGGAACGGCGAGCGACGCGCCGTTGGCCGCCAGCCAGTCGGCCACGGCGGCGGATTCGACGCTCGGGATCGGCGCGAGCGCGTTCAGGATGTAGGCGGCCGCGATGGAGCAGCCGAGCGACAGCACCGGCGACCAGGCGAACCAGTTGCACCACACGGACAGGGGCGCGATGAGCTTGCTGTAGCGCACCCAGGCGGAGGCTCCGTAGACGGACGCGCCGCCGGACTTGTTCGGGAAGAGGCCCGCGATCTCCGCATAGGTGAAGGATTGCAGGAAGCCCATGACCATGGACACGGTCCAGATCATGAAGGCGATGTTGCCCGTGGTGCCGGCGATGCCGCCGATCGAGAACAGGACGAGCGGCGGCACGCCGCTGGCGACCCAGAAGGCCCCTGTCCAGTCGATCGATCGGTGCAGTTTGCCTGCCGGCGCGACGCCCGGCGTTTCCAAGACGGCTGTCATGTCCGTTCCCCTTTTTCCTTGGTTGCAGCTGACGAACAGGTCCGGACATGCGATCGCGGTCCCGCGGCCTCGAGGGCGCCGCGGGGGGTGATTGCGCGAACCAATCCGGTTTACCGGGACAGGAGGCTTAAAGGTCCTCGCCGGACAGACGGCCGGCGTCGCGCCGGCGCGTGCTTGCGCCGGCGTCGCGCCCGGGGCTTCGGCCTCGGGAGTGGGGTCAGCCGGGGACGGGGCCGGTCAGAGCCGGTCCACGTCCGGCTGGATGCCGAGGGAGAGGTCGGCGCCGTCGTCGAACCGCGACAGGTAGGCGACGGCGGTCTGGCGATAGCGGGTCAGGCCCTTGTAGTCCTCCAGGGCCGGATCGAGATCGCGGAGGACCCGGTGCAGGCGCTTGCCCCACTTCGGCACGCGCGCGATGTCCTCCAGGTTGCAGAGGTAGCAGCGGATCCCGAAGAGGATCGCGTTGGAGCGCGGCAGCCTGAACAGGGTCTGCAACTCCACCCGGAGGTGCAGCTTGCGGCCGACGTTCTCCGGCGTGACCGTGGTACGGTCGGCGCCCCAGAGCGGGTAGTTCTCCGGGCTGGTGTCCATGCGCGGGTTCACCGTCATGGTCCAGTTCAGCCGGCGCACGGGCTGGCCGTTCTGCAGGCGCAGGAGATACTTCAGGGCACGGTCGAACACGCCCTTCTCGTGGGCGAGCGGCACGGGGCCGTGCCACTCGTGGAAGCTCATGCCGATGTTGAACTCCAGCGACCAGTCCGCCTGGCAGGTGATCATGCCGCCGTCGACGAACAGGTTGTCGTCGCGCTGGTCCTGGAGGGTGAAGTCGCCCTGGGCCTGGCGGGTGATGTATTCGAACGGGCCGTAGGGCAGGGTGGTCGCGTCGCCGAAGGTGAAGCTGTCGCGGATGCCGAGCGGCCGGTTCTCCCAGGTCCAGGCGGTGCCGGAGCGGGTGAGCGAGAAGTGCTCGGGATAGTCGGCGGCGAGGCTCTCCATGATGAGCTCGAGCGTGTCCCACTCGGCTTCGATCATGTGGGGCAGAACCTTGCACCGGCTCGGATCCTGGGCGAGCACGATCGCCCGCTCCTGGCACTCGGCCACATAGTGCTCGTCCACGTCGAACGCCGCGTGGAAGGCGGGCGTCGGACCGCCCTTCACGTGCGGCTCGATGTTCACCGAATACATGTAGCTGTCTTCGACGAACGGGAACGGGAAGCGCAGGATCGCTTCGTCGCTGTTCCGGTAGGAGAAGTCGTCGCGGAACGTCTCCTGCGGCTTGAAACTGAGAGTCATGTCCGTCCTCCCGATAGGGTCAGAGATCCAGCAGGATCCGCTGTGTCTTCGACCGCGACACGCAGGTCATGATCGACGTGTTGGAGGCGCGCTCGGCCTCGTTGAGATAGTGGTCGCGGTGTTCCGGGACGCCCTCGATGACGGCGGTCTCGCACTGCCCGCAGGCTCCTCCCCGGCAGAGGCAGGGCGCGTCGACGCCGGCCGCCTCCAGGGCGTCGAGGAGGGTCGTCTCCGGGCCGACCTCCACCTCGATGCCGGACCTCATCAGCACCGCCGTGAAGGGGGCGCCGCCCATCGCCTCTCCGCCGAAGGATTCCGAGTGGAGCTTGCCCTTCGGCCAGCCGGCGCCGGCCGCCTTCTCCAGCACCGCGTCCATCATGGGCCCCGGCCCGCAGGTGTAGAGGTGGGATCCGAGCGCCTGGGAGCGGAGGGAGGCGTCGAGGATGGACAGGTCCTGGCCGGCGTGGACGTGAATCCGCCCGCCGCCGTAGGGAGCGAGCAGCCGCTCGAACAGGGCGCCCTCGTCCTCGCGGCAGAAGTGGTGCAGCTCCCACGGGGCGCCGGACGACTGGAACGCCCGGATGTAAGAGAGGAAGGGCGTCACCCCGATGCCGCCGCTCACCATCACGTGCCGCCGGGCGGTCTTGGCGATGGGAAAGAGGTTGGCCGGCGGGTTGGACGCGAGGACGTCGCCCGTCCTCACTTCGGTGTGCATGAAGGCGGAGCCGCCCCGCGACTGCGCCACCTTGCGGACGATGATCGACAGATGGCTGCGGTCATGCGGGTTTGAAACGATTGAATAGGCGTTCTTCCAGCGCTGGTGCCGGTTCTGCAGCAGGAGGCGCAGGTGCGCGCCGGCGCCGGCCGGATGGACCGGGCCGCCATCCGCCGCCTCGAACACGAAGGACTTCAGGAGCGGAGAGAGCGGCTCGACCTCGCGGACGCGCAGCGGAACGAGGAATTCGGTCGTCATCGGAAGATCTCCTCCACCGGCGGCAGGTCTCCGCGCACTTCCGCGTCCGCCTGGACGCCCATGAAGGCGGCGAGGCGCTTGGAGAAATGGTCCCGGACCGTCAGGTGCGCGCCGCAGCCCACGCAGGCCACGATGTTGGTCCTGACGTTCTCGGTCATCGCCCGGCAGTGGACGCAGAACACCCGGCGGCGCTCCGATCCCGCGTGGTCGAGCTGGATCTCATCCCCGTCCACCCCGAAGGAGCGGGCGAGCGCGGCGACGTCCCACAGGAAGGCCTCCTCGCCGATGGCGTAGAGGCGAAGGCCCATGGATTCCCGCGCCAGCCGATGGCCGAGCATGTCGAACATCAGGGGCCGGGACCGGAAGGCCCGCCGGACGACGGACCCGTCCGGGCCGCGCTCCTCCGCGGCCGTGACGGTGCAGGCCCCGACCACCGTCCACACCTCGGTCGGACCGGGGGCGGGCTCCAGGCCCTCGACCATCCGGGCGATGTCACGGGGCGTGTCGGAGAGGATGATGTGATGCGTACCCGACCGATCGACCCTCAGGCCGGCGTACTTGGGTCTGCTGTGAATGCCGGAGATCAGCACGTGTCCTGTTCCCTCGTCTCTTGATGGAAAGGTCGAGGCCCGGCGGCCTCCCCGCCGCCGGGCCTCTCCGCGTCAGCCGGAGGACGCGACGGCGTTGGCGATCAGCACGACGGCGACGCCGGCGGCGAGGGCGAGGTAGGGCAGGACGCCCGCCCGCCTGACGACGGCCTGACCGGGGCCGAGGTGGAGGTCTTCCTTCATGGCGTCCGGGAAGTGGCCCTTGTCGACCACGTAGTGGCGCCACACGAACACCGGCAGGATCATGGCGGCCACCAGCACGCCGGTGACGAGGGTGCCTTCGCCCCAGATGTTCGCCCCCATGCCGAGGAAGACGAGGTTCACGAACGAGAAGGCGGTGCCGATGGCCAGGAGCCACGTGGGCGCCCGGAACGGCCGGTCCCAGGTCGGGCGGTCGAGCCGGTGGATCCAGCCGGAGTTCAGGTTCAGGAAGTTGAACATGATGTAGCAGACGTTCGAGATCGCCAGCACGAACACGTAGTCCGACATCATGAGGAGCACGAGGTTGAAGCCGAGGTCCGTCCACATGGCCCGGGTGGGGGCGCCGTTCTCGTTCGCCTGGTCCAGGTAGCGCGGCAGCCAGCCATCCTTGGCGGCCTGGTAGAGGGTGCGCGAGGACCCTGCCATGGAGGTGATGATCGCCAGGACGAGCGAGAACACCAGCATGACGACGATCACGGTCTCCACCAGCGGGCCGCCGTCGACCATGGCCGCCATGGCGGCGGCGACGCCGGTGCCGTCGTAGATCTCGGGGGCGAGCATGCCCTCAAGGCCCAGCACGCCCTGGAAGGTGAGCGGGACGATCGAGAACACCAGGATGCAGAGGATGCCCGACGCCAGGATGGCCTTGAAGGTGTCCCGGCCCGGATCGCGGAACTCGCGCGTGTAGCAGACGGCCGTCTCGAAGGCGTAGGTGGACCAGGCCGCGATGAAGAGGCCGCCGGCCATGACCGTGAAGCCGGCGGTGGTCCAGGCGCCCGGCACCGGATTGTCGGCCGCGTCGTGGGCGAGCGGCACCAGCGGCGTCAGGTTGGCCATCACCACGTCGCCGGTGAGCAGCGGGACCACGCCGATGATGATGAGCGGCATCAGGGCCGCCGCGCCGATGATGGTCTGCACCTTGGCGGTGGACGAGATGCCCCGGTGCTGGATCGCGAAAGCGATGAGAAGGATCACGGCGCCGACCAGGAATGTGCCGTTGATCCGGAGCGTGAGGCCCTCCTTGACGGATCCGAGATCCAGGATGGTGAGCTGCCACGTGTTGATGGCGGCGTCGGCCGCGAAGAGGAGCGACAGGACATAGCCCGCCGCGAGCCCGGCGCCGATGGCCAGCACCGGCGACCAGGCCAGCCAGTTGCACCAGACCGACAGCGGCGCGAATAGCTTGCCGTAGCGCACCCAGGCGACCGCGCCGTAGACGGACGCGCCGCCGGACTTGTTGGGAAAGAGCCCCGCGATCTCGGCGTAGGTGAAGGCCTGGACGAAGCCCATCGAAATGGAGATCATCCAGACGAGCCACGACGGCGTTCCGACCGTCGCCGCGATGGAGCCGACCGAGAAGAGCACGAGCGCCGGTACGCCGCTCGCGATCCAGAAGGCGTCGCGCCAGCCGATCCTGCGCTGAAGCTCCCCTGTCGAGGCCGCCCCAGCACCTCCCAATGCTGTTTGAACCGCCGTCATACCGCACCTCAATATTTCCCTGCGATAAAATTGAGTGTCCGGCAAGAAATCAACGCCGTCAAGCACGGAAGCGTGTTCGGGGCAGAATTATTGCGACGTTCGGGCGATTAGATTGACGGCGAGAAAGATTTCGGTGCGCGCGCTGGCTCGCGGCGCGAGTAAGGCGTACGTAGATTCGTCGTTGTAGTCTGTATTATGGCGCATTCTGCAGAAGGTAAGCCACCCGTCGGAAGTGTCTCATCAGATCCTCGGACGTCTCCTGATCGATGCCGAGGTCGGATACGGTCTGCTCCATGCAGAGCAACCAAGCGTCGCGGGCGGTCTGGTCGATCGTCACATGCTCGTGCATCTGGCGCACGTTCGAGTGGCCGTGATGCTCCACGTAGAGGCGGGGACCGCCGAGAAAGCCCGAGAGGAACCGGGCCTGCTCGACCCGGGAGTGGCCGACGCCGTTGCCTCTGAGATGAAGGCGGTGCAGGATGGCCATGGCGGGATCGGTCTGGATCCGGTCGTAGAACGCCGCCACCAGGGCCAGAACGCCGGCCTCACCGCCGATGCGGTCGTAGAGCGGCCCCCGATGATCCGCCATGGCCCGATGCCTCCCTCATCCCCGTTTTATCAGGAGTCACACGATTTTCCTATGGGGAATATGAAAGGTCAAGGTCCGTGAAGATCGAGGCGGCAAGGCCGCGCGACGGTTGTGCTTCCCGCCGGTGAGATGGCTGGCGCGCGCCGGCGCGGAGCCGGCCCGCCCCGCCGGGCGGGGGCCGGTCCGCCGGCCTGAACGGGGCCGGTCCTCCGCCTGAAGGAGCCGGCCCGTCGCCCTCGATGGGGCCGGACGGACGGGGGCAGTCTCAGTCGTTCGGATAGATGATGATCGACAGGTAGGTCATGGGCAGCTCGATCAGCTCCTCCGGACCGTGAACGGCGCCCGCGTCGAAGAACAGCGTGTCGCCCGGTTCCAGCACATAGGTCTGGTCGGCGTGTCGATAGGCGACCTTGCCGCTCAGCATGTAGATGAGCTCGATCCCGGAATGCTGGAACGCCGTGTAGGGCTTGGCCTCCTCCGACAGCGTGATCAGGAAGGGCTCCACCACGATGCCGTCGCCGAGCGAATGGCCGAGAAGCTGGTAGTGGTGCCCGGCCTTCGTCCCGCGCCGGTCGATGCTGACCCCCTGGCCGGCCTTCACGTAGGAGCAGTCGCGGCGCTCCTCGTACGCGGCGAAGAAGGACGAGATCGGCATGTTGAGCGCCCTGGCGAGCGCCGACAGGGTGGACAGGGAGGCGGAGATCTGGCCGTTCTCGATCTTCGACATCATGCCGGCGGAGATCTCGGCCGCCGCCGCCAGTTCCGCCCCGGTGATGCCGAGGCGCTTGCGCTGGTTGCGGATCTGGCCGCCGATGGCCCGCTCCAGGGTGTATTCGGTCGTTCCCGGCGCATTCGAGCCCGTGGACAGGTCATCCGACGCGGCGACCGCGGTCCGGGATGTCTCGACCATGTGTGTCTCCTTGGAAATGATGACGTCCGGGCGCGACCGCGCCGGCGAGGTCGCGCCGTCGACAGGGAGGCTATCGCCACGATCCGTCGCGGATATGGACCGGTGGGTTCTAGGCTGTTGTTCGCGCGCGCGATATGGCCGCCGCGAACAAGAATTGTTGAGCGGGGCGGCGCGGCCTTTCCGCCTGCATCGATTCACCCGGTTGTGCTGGCATGCGCGCCCTGTATCGTTCCGGCATGGTACTGATCCGCATTCTCCTGGTCGACGATCACCCCATCGTGCGCGAAGGATACCGGCGCCTGCTCGGCCGGCAGCCCGGGATGTCCGTGGTCGCCGAAGCCGGGGACGGGGAGGCGGCGGTGGACGCCTTCGCGGCGTTCGCGCCGGACATCGTGCTGATGGACCTCTCCATGCCGGGGTCCGGGGGGCTCGCGGCCGTGCAGGCGATGCTCGCCCGCGACCCCGACGCGCGAATCATCGTCGTCTCCATGCACCAGGGCGCGATCTTCGCCCAGCGCGCCATGGCGGCGGGCGCGCGGGGCTTCGTGTCGAAGAGCAGCCCGCCGGAGGAACTGGTCCGCGCCATCAAGATCGTGATGGCCGGGCGCCGCGTGTTGTCGTCCGACATGGCGCAGGAAGTGGCGCACACGTCCCTCGGCAGCGACGACGTGGCCTCGCTGACGCCCCGCGAGCGCGAGATCCTGATGATGCTGGCGCGCGGCATGAACGGCCGGTCGATCGCCGAAAGCCTCGGGCTGTCGTCGAAGACGGTGCAGAACAACCTGTCGCAGATCCGCCTGAAGCTGAACGCGTCCGGCGACGCGGACCTGGTGCTGAAGGCCCAGCGGGCGGGGTTGACCGAGGCGCCATGATCCGGGGACTGCTGCCGCAACTGGTGGTGAGGATGCTGGCGGCGGGCCTCGTCACCGTCGTGGCCGCCGCCGCCTGGGTGCTGTGGGACACCGCCAACGCCGCCCGTCGGGACGCGGACCTGACGGCCACGCGGGTGGCGGTCGCCATCGACGCGCGGCCGGACTTCGTCGGCCTCGCCTTCGGGGGCGTCGCGCCGACGCCCGTGTTCCGCGACTGGCAGCAGTTTCCCGCCTGGACGCTGATCGCCCCGGGCATCTGCGTGGAGTTCGGCGCGGACGACCAGCCCACCCATCGCCGCTGCGGGCCCTACGTGGTGTCGGAGACGCCCGCCCCGGATTGGTTCGTCTGGCTCGCCGAACACATCGGCCTCATACCCGGTCCCATCTCCGTGCCTGTTCGGTCGCGCTTCATCGCGGACGGGCGGGTGACCGCGATCGCGGACCCCACCGTGATCACCACGCGCGCCTGGGAGCGGGCCGGCGACCTGATGCGCGTGGCCGTCGGCATGGCGGTCGGCGGCGCGGTCCTCACCGGGCTCGTGATCGCCCGGCTGCTCGCGCCGTTCCGGACCATCCTGCGCGGCATCGAGCGGCTGCAGCACGGCGACTTCTCCACCCGCCAGCCGCGCCTGCGCGTCGCAGAGTTCGACCGTCTGAGCCTTGCGCTGAACGACACCGCGGAGGCGCTGCAGGAGGCCCGCGACGCGCGCACGGAACTGACCCGCCGCCTCTTCACCGTGCAGGAGAGCGAACGCCGGGCGCTGGCGCGGGAGCTGCACGACGAGTTCGGCCAATGCCTGACCGCCACCCGGTCGCTTGCCGCCGCCGTCGCCCAGTCGGGCGAGAGCACCGCGGGCGAGGGCGAGCGGATCGCCGAGATCACCGGCCACATGATGGACAGCCTGAAGGCGGAACTCTCGCGCCTGCGGCCGCCGGACCTGGACGAACTGGGGCTTCGCCCCGCGCTCGAGCGTTTGGTCGCCGACTGGCGGAGCCGCCTGCCGGGGGTGCGCTTCACCCTGGACCTCGGGGGCGATCTCGACCGGGTGCCGGACGACCTCGCCCTCAGTCTCTACCGGATCGCGCAGGAATGCCTGACCAACGCGGTCCGGCACGGCACGCCGACCCGGATCGCGGCGACCATCGACGTCGGACCGGAGATCCTGCTCGTGGTGGCGGACGACGGCGGCGCCCGGGCGGGCGGGCCCATTGGCGACGGCTTCGGCCTCCTCGGCATCCAGGAGCGGGTGGGCGCCCTGGGGGGCAGCTTCGCGCTGGAACCGCAGGAAGGCGGCATGCGCGCCACGGCCCGCCTGCCGCGCTGACGCGCCGCCCGGGTGATCTTCCCGGGTGACCCGGGAGGGCGTCTCTGTCCGGTGCCGGCGCGCCGGACCATTCTCGTCGGGCGAAGGGAGACCGCCCGCATGAACGAGATGATTCATCCGATCGCGAGGCTCGGCAGCGATGTCGCCGCCGGCCTCGTCGGCCACCAGGAGAT
Source organism: Chthonobacter rhizosphaerae (assembly GCF_013839525.1). Lineage (GTDB taxonomy): Bacteria > Pseudomonadota > Alphaproteobacteria > Rhizobiales > Pleomorphomonadaceae > Chthonobacter > Chthonobacter rhizosphaerae. The sequence goes on along the minus strand of NZ_JACDIS010000001.1, from coordinate 556,894 downwards.
GGTGGAACGCCTGCTGGTCGCGCTCCTCGCCGGCGGTCATGTGCTGATCGAGGGGCCGCCGGGGATCGCCAAGACCCGGGCGGTGAAGCGGCTCGCGGCCTACCTGCCGGGGAGCCATGCGCGCATCCAGTGCACGCCGGATCTGCTGCCGGCGGACCTGACCGGCACGCAGGTGTTCCGCCCGGAGACGGGCGCGTTCGAGTTCGTGCCGGGTCCCCTGTTCCATTCCCTGGTGCTGGTGGACGAGATCAACCGCGCCCCGCCGAAGGTCCAGTCGGCGCTCCTGGAGGCCATGGCGGAAAGCCAGGTGACCACCTCCGGCGTGACCCGGCGGCTGCCCGATCCCTTCATGGTGGTGGCGACCCAGAACCCGATCGAGCACGAGGGCACCTTCCCGCTGCCCGAGGCCCAGATGGACCGCTTCCTCCTCCATCTCTCCCTCGGCCTGCCCGAGGCCGAGCAGGAACGCGCCATCCTGGACCTGGTGGCGGCGGAGCGGGTGGCGCCGGCGGGGCCGGCGGCGGATCCGCTCGCGGTGGACACCCTGCACCGGGCGCGGGCCGAGGCGGCGGAGGTGCACCTGTCGCCCGCCCTCAAGGACTATATCGTCCGCCTGGTGATGGCCTCCCGGCCGGGCGGCGCGGTCGCGGCTTTCGTGGAGCACGCGATCTCGCCGCGCGGCACGCTCGCGCTGGCGGCGGCCGCCCAGGCGCGGGCCTGGCTGAAGGGGCGGGACTACGCCCTGCCGGAGGACGTGGCGGCGCTCGCGCCCGACGCGCTCGCCCACCGGCTGATCCCCACCTGGGCGGCGATCGGCGAAGGCCGGACGGGCCGCAGCCTCGTCGCCGACATCCTGGCCGCGGTGGAGCCGTGGTGAACGCCGTCCCGGACGCGCCGGGCCTTCGCGTGAGCGCGGAGGATCTCATCTCTCTGCGCGACGCGGCCCCGGACCGGAGCCGGCATCGGCCCGCCACCCGGCGGCCCGGCGCCGTCCCGGCCAAGCCGCAGGGGGCCGGCATGGACCTTCGCGAGATCCGCGCCTTCGTGGAGGGCGACGACGCCCGCCGGATCGATCCGGCGGCGACGGCGCGTACCGGCCTGCCGCACATCCGCAGCTTCCACGAGGACCGGGACGACACGGTGCTGCTGATCGCCGACTTCCGGCCCGCCATGCTGTGGGGCACGCGCTCCGACCTGCGGTCCGTGCGGGGCGCGCGCGCCCTGGCGCGGCGCGGCTGGCAGGCGGTGGCGCGGGGCGCCGCCGTTTCGGCCATGGCGGTGGACGCGCACGGGGTCGTGAGCGTGCCGCTCGCCACCGGCGCGGCCCAGATGGCGCGGATCGCCCACATGCTGGCGGACCTGCACGACCGGGCGCTCGGTGGTCGCGGCCGCGGCCCGGCTCTTTCCGGAGCCCTCGTGCGGGCGGCGCGGCTCGCCCCGCCGGGGGCCGAGGTGCTGTTCGCCACCGGGCCGGACAGCGTGGAGCCGGAGGACGACCCGGCGCTCGCCCGGCTCGCCCGGCGGCGGCGGGTGTCCGTCCTCCTGCCGCTCGATCCCGTCGAGACCGCCCCGCCCGGGGCGGCGCTGCCGATCCGCTCCGGCCCGTCCGGCCGCGTGGCGCGGCTGACGGCGCTCGACCCCGCGCCGCTCGACCGGCGGATGCGCTCCCTCAACGTCGCCCTCCAGGTGATCGCCCATGACGCCGACCCAGGCTGACCTGATCGCCGCCCTGCCCGCCGGGCGGCTGCCCTCGACGATGATGCAGCTCCAGGCCGGGGACATCTTGGCTGTCGTCGGTATCGGGCTGGTGCTCGGCGCCTGCCTCGCCATGCTGCTCGCGCCCTTCGTCGGGCGCGCGCCGTCCCGCCGCGCCCGGATCCGCGCCACGCGGGGCCTGCCGGCGGAGGAGCGCGCGCTCGAGGTCGCCCGGGTCCTCGGGCACCTGCCGGACGCCTTGCGGCCGACCGCCTACGGGGCTGCACCGGCCCTGCCGGACGACGAGATCGAGCGCGTCGCCCTGACCGCGAGGCGCGCCCGCCGATGAGCCTCGCGTTTCCGCTCGCGCTCCTCCTCCTGCCGCTGCCCTTCCTGGTCCGGCGTTTCCTGCCGTCGAAGGCCGCGACCCCGGCGTCGCTCACGGTGCCGCCCGGCGCCTTCGCGGCCGCCCTGCCGGCCGGCGTGCGGGACGACGGCGCCGGCGCGGCCCTCCTCATCGGCGCCTGGATCGCGCTCGTCGTCGCCCTTGCGGGTCCGCGCGTGGCGACGACGACCGACCTCGTCACGGCGTCCGGTCGGGAGATCCTCCTGGCGCTCGATCTTTCCGGCAGCATGGTGGCGGAGGACTTCGTGCTCGACGGCAAGCCGCTCATGCGTCTCGACGCGGTGAAGCGGGTCGCCTCCCGGTTCGTGCGGTCGCGCAAGGGCGACCGGATCGGCCTCGTGATCTTCGGCGACCGGGCCTATGTGGCCCAGCCGCCCACCTTCGACGTGAACTCGGTGGCCACCGCCATCGAGACGGCGCAGATCGGCATCTCGGGCCGGTCCACCGCCATCTCGGACGGGCTCGGGCTCGCGGCCAAGCGGCTGACCGTGAGCGAGGCGACGTCCAAGGTGGTCGTGCTCCTGTCCGACGGCGTGGACACCTCCGGCAAGGTGCGGGCGGCCGACGCCGCCGAACTCGCGGCGCGCCACGGCATCCGGGTGCACACCATCGCGCTCGGCCCGGCGGATCTGGAGAGCGCGCCGCAGTCGCGGGACGCGGTGGACGCGGCGACGCTGCGCGCCGTGGCGGCGGCCGGCGGCGGCGAAAGCTTCCGGGTCCGCACCATGGACGACCTGGAGGCCATGGCCGAGGCGCTGGACCGGCTGGAGCCCAACCCCATGCGCCGCCCGCCGACCCAGGTCTGGCGCGATCTCTGGGTCTGGCCGGGCGCGGCCGCCCTGGCGCTCGCTCTACTCGTCGCGGTCAGGAGGGCCCCATGACCGATCTCGTGCTTCTCCGGCCCTGGTGGCTGGCGGCCCTGCCGGCGCTCGCGGTCACGGCCGTCTGGCTGTGGCGGCGCGGACCCTCGGCGGGCGGCTGGGAGCGGGTGATGCCCCCCGCCATGCTGGCCGCCATGCGGGCGCTCGGCCATCTCCATGGCGGCGGCGAACGCCGCGGGCTTGCCGCCACCGCCGCCGCGGGCCTGATCGCGACCGGCCTCGCCGGCCCGGCGGTGCCACGGCCGGACGCGCCGCTTCTCGCCGGAACCGGCGCCATCCTGATCGCCATGGACCTGTCGCCGTCAGTCGCGTCCGGTCCGGCCCTCGCGGACGCGCAGGCCGCCGCCGCCGAGATCCTGTCCGCCGCCGGCGGCCGGCCGGTGGGCCTCGTCCTCTACGCGGGCGAGGCCTATGACGTCGCCGCGCCGACGGCCGATCCGACGACCCTTGAAAGCCAGATTGCCGTGCTCGGGCCGCAGACCATGCCGGGCCGGGGCAGCCGGCCGGCGGCGGCCCTCGCCCTCGCGCGGCAGATGCTGGACGCAAGCCCGGACGCCGACGTGGTGCTGATCTCTGACGGCGGGGGCGTGGACGACGCGACGGTCGCCGAGGCGGACCGGCTCGCCGGCGCGGGCGTCCGGCTCATGGTCCTGACACTCGACGGGACGGCGGGCGGGGCGGCGGACCCCGAGGCGCTCGCCGGGCTCGCCGCGGTGGCCGCTCCGGCCCGCGCGCCGGCGCCGGTGATCGAAAGCCTGTCCGGGGCCGGCGCGCTCGGCCGCGACCCGTCCCTTGCGGCCCTCCGGTTCCGCGATCTCGGACCCGGGGTGGCGGCGTTCGCCGCCCTGCCGCTTCTCGCCCTGTTCCGGAGGCGCCGATGAGACGCGCGGCCCTGATGGCGCTCCTCGGCGTCGCCTGCGTGGCCCTCGGCGGTCCGTCCGCCTGGGGACGCCTGACCCTTTGGGCGGGCGCTCCGGGCGCGGCCGCGGTGATGCTCGACGATCCGGCCGCGAAGGGGCTCGCCCTCTACCGGGCCGGCGACTTCGAGGCGGCGGACGCCGCCCTCGCGCAGGCCGGTCGCGGACAGACCTTCAACCGCGCCCTCACGCTCGCCGCCACGGGCGAGCATGCCCTGGCGGTGGCCTACCTGGACGCGGTGCTGTTCGCCAACCCGGCCGACGCGGAGGCCCGGCGCGTCCGGGACCTGATCGACGCCATGGTGCCGAAGGTGCGCGGCGACAGCGTCGCGCCGGGACGTCTGGCGGGGGCGGGCGGCCTGTCCGGGGCCGGCGCCCCGAACGGCGAGGGCCGGCCCAGCACGCCGGACCCGGAATGGAAGAAGCCGATCGAGGCGCGCGGCTTCGTGGCGACCGACGCCTGGCTGGAGACCATCACGGACGACCCCGGCGAATTCCTGCGCCTGCGATTGGAAAAGGAGCACGAGCGGCGGGCCGCGCTCGGGCTCGTGCGACCGGAGGAGGGCGACCCATGGTGATCCGCCTCGCGCTGACCTTCTTCCTCATGGCCGGCGTCGCGCGGGCAGAGACCCTGCGTCTTCTGGTGCCGGAGATCGCGCCGGTGGCCGGCGAGATGGTGCCGGTGACGGTCCGGGGCGAGTACACGCGCCTGATCACCCTGGAGAAGCTCACCTTTCCGTCCTCCGACCAGTACGACTGGATGCAGGTCTCCCGCGACTCCTGGACCGAGGAGCGGATCGACGGGCGCACCGTGCGGGTGTTCCAGCGCCGGATCGCGGTGTTTCCCCGCCGGGCCGGCCGGCTGACGATCGGTCCGGTGACCCATCAGCTCACCGTGACCGGAGGCCCCACCGGACGCGAGGCCCTGCCGGTGACGGCGGAGCCGGTGACGCTGACCGTGGCGCCGTTCCCGGCCGAAACGCCGCCGCTCTCAGCGCGCGCCCTGACGGTGGAGGACAGCCTGTCGGCGCCCCCCGGCGCGCTCGGCGACGGGGAGACGCTGGTCCGCCGCATGACGATCCGGGCGGAGGGCGCGCTGCCCCAGCAGCTGCCGCCGCGCCCCGCCATGCGGGAGCCCTGGCTGATCAGCTTCGCCGCCCCGGAGATCCGCGAGACCCGGCCGACCCCGGACGGCCCCGTCACGACCGTCACGTGGGAATGGCACCTGCGTCCCCGGACCGGCGAGCCGGGGGTGCTTCCGGCTGTGACGATCCCCTGGTTCGACACGGCCGCCCGGCGCCTGCGGACAGCCGAAATCCCGGCCATTCCGTTCGGCTACGTGAGCTTTCGCGAAAACCGCGGCGGCCTCGACCGCCTGCCGGCAGACCAGGTCTGGATCGCCGCCGCCGCCTGCGGGTCGGGCCTCGTGGCGGGGCTCGCGGCCGCGCTCGCCGGACAGGCCCGACGCCGCAGGGCGGACGCGCTGCGGATCCTGAGGCGGCTCGTTCCGTTCGACCCGACGCGCCGGGCGGTGCGCCGCGCCGCACGGTCCGGGGACCTCGTCGCCCTCCGGCGGGCGGCCGACCGGTATCTCGCCCGCCGCCGGGACCTCGGCCTGCCGGTGACCGGACGGGAAACCGCGGAGCTTGACGCGGCGCTCTACGGCAGGACGCCGGGGTCGCCGGACGGGAAGACCGTCCTGGCGTCGATCCTCGCGCGTCCCCGGCCGCCGGCCCGCAACCATGGGCCGGCCGGGACGCCAGGCTAGAGCGCGCGCGCCTGGCGTCGCGTCCGAACCGGGCCGCCACCTTTGCCGGGGCGCGGCGGCGTGCCCGGGGCCGCCCGCAGTCCTTCACACCCTTCGCGCGCCGGGTCCTGCTGCGGGACCGGCGCGTCCGCGATCGCGTCTCTCCGCGCAACTTTATGGGAAAACCTGCATGGTTGATCTGCGTGTCGTGGTGTCGGACAGTCGCTCCGTCACGCGGTGGGGAGGCTCGTGACCGCAAGGTGCGACGTTCCGCGTTCACCTCAAGAATAATCGGGAGGCATTCGCCATGTTCAAACAGCTCCTCGCCGCGACCGTGATCGCGGGTCTCTGGTCGACGGCGACGTCCGCCCAGGAAACCTATCAACTCAAGTTCCAGAGCAGCGACACGTCTGGAACCGCCGCCTTCGAAGTCCAGCAGGACTGGGCCAAGCATCTCGCCGAGGTGTCCGGCGGCCGCATCCAGGTCGAGATGCTGCCGGTGGGATCGATCGTGGAATACGGCGAGACCCTGGACGCCGTCGGCGCGGGCATCCTGGACGGCCACATCACGGACAGTTCCTACTTCACCGGCAAGGACGCGGCTTTCGCGCTGATCGGCAATCCGGTCGGGGCCTATTCGTCGCCGGAGGAGCTGCGCGGCTTCTTCGAGAACGGCGGCGGCAAGGAGCTCTACAACGAGATCCTGAATCCCTATGGGGTCCAGTTCCTGGGCGCGGCGGCCCAGACGGCCGAAGCCATCCCGTCCAAGGTGCCGATCGACGGCGTGGACGGCCTGAAGGGCGTCAAGATGCGGGCGCCCGAGGGCATGGTGCAATCCGCCTTCGCGGCCGCCGGCGCGTCGCCGGTCAACCTGCCCCAGTCGGAGGTCTTCACCTCCCTGGACAAGGGCGTGATCAGCGCGGCCGACGCGACGACGCTCGCGACCAACGACTCCATGGGTCTTCACGACGTCGCCAAGCACCCGATCTGGCCCGGCTTCCACTCGCTGCCCCTCAACGAGGTGTCGATGAACAAGGCGAAGTGGGACGCCATGCCGGACGACCTGAAGCAGATCATGACCGAGTCGGTCACCCACTACGCCGACGATCTCGCCAAGCGCATCCGCGAGCGCGACGAAGCCGTCGCCGAGAAGCTGCGCGCCCGGGGCGACGTCACGATCCACAGCTGGTCCGAGGACGAGAAGAAGAAGTTCCGGCAGATCGCCCAGGACCAGTGGGCGGCGTTCGCCGAGCGGTCCGAGAATGCCCGGAAGGTGTACGACACGCTCACGGCCTACCTGAAGCAGGAAGGCCGTCTCTGATCGGTTCTCTCGCTTCGCCGCAGCGTCCGGCCGGGCCGCGTGCCCGGCCAACCACCGAAGGAGTTGCCGGATGAGCCTTGAGAACGAGCCGCGGCTGGAGGTGCGGGATGTGCCCCAGGACCCCCTGTCGGCGGCCCTGATGCCGCTCGCGCCGATCTTCGCGGTGGCCTTCCTCCTCGTCACGCTGTTCAGCTTCTACGAGGTGGTGATGCGCTACGTCTTCAACGCCCCGACGATCTGGGTGCACGAGACGACCATCGCCATGACGGCGCTCTGCTTCGCCTTCGGCGGCGCCTACTGCCTGGCGACGGACCGGCACATCCGGGTCGTCCTCCTCTACGACCAGGTTTCGCCGCCGACGCGGCGGCGGCTCGATATCGTGATCAGCCTCGTGGGCGCCGCCTCCTGCGCCCTGATGGCGTGGGCGGCGTGGAGCCTCGCCTACAAGGCCTTCTACATGCCGGGCGGCCAGTTCCGGCTGGAGACGAGCGGCAGCGCCTGGAACCCGCCGACCCCGGCGATCGTGAAGGCGACGCTCTTCATCCTCCTCTGCGTCATGTGCGTGCAGTTCATCCTGCAGGCCGTGCGGCACTTCAGACGCGATCCTCACCAGGACGCGCACCATGGCGTTCCCGGGGAAGGTCGGTTCGACGATGTTTGATCTTCAGGCGCTCGGGATCGGCGGCGGCAGTCTCGCCATGTTCGGACTGCTGCTGGCGCTGCTCGTCACCGGCATGCAGCTCGCCTTCGTGACCATCCTGGTGGCACTCGTCTTCGCCCTCGGATGGTTCGGCCCGATGGCGGTGCCGATCGTCACGACGCGCATCTATTCCTTCCTCACCCAGTACGTGTTCGTCTCCGTGCCGATGTTCGTCCTGATGGCGTCGGTGCTCGACCGGTCCGGTATCGCCCGCGACCTCTTCGACGCCATGCGGCTGTTCGCCGGCCGGATCCGCGGCGGCGTGGGCGTGCAGACCCTGCTGGTCGCCGTGGTGCTGGCGGCGATGTCGGGCATCATCGGCGGCGAGATCGTGCTGCTTGGCCTGCTGGCCCTGCCGCAGATGCTGCGGCTCGGCTACGACCGGCGGCTCGCCATCGGCATCGTGTGCGCCGGCGGCGCCCTCGGCACGATGATCCCGCCCTCCATCGTGCTGATCATCTACGGCCTGTCCGCCAACGTCTCCATCGGCGAGCTGTTCACCGCCTCCTTCGTGCCGGGGCTCCTCCTGGCCGGCCTCTACATCGGCTACGTGCTCGTGCTCGGGCTGATCTCGCCGGAGAAGGTCCCGGTGCCGAGCGTGGAGGAGCGCGTCGATTCCAAGGAGAAGCTGCGTCTCCTCAAGGGCCTCGTGCTGCCGCTGCTCGTCGTCGTGTTCGTGCTCGGGTCGATCTACGGCGGCATCGCGTCGGTCACCGAGGCGTCCGCGATCGGCGTCGTCGGCGTCGTGCTGTCGACGATTCTTCGGGGCGAGTTCACCTGGCGCATGATGATGGACGCCGCGCTCCAGACGCTGCGCACCTGCGGCATGATCGTCTGGATCGGCGTCGGGGCGACGGCCCTCATCGGCGTCTACAATCTCATGGGCGGCATCGAGTTCATCAAGGGCCTGCTGCTCGGCGTCTCCGACACGCCCATCGTGATCATCCTCGTCATGATGCTGATCCTCGCCGTGCTCGGGATGTTCCTCGACTGGGTCGGCATCGCCCTCCTGACCATTCCGATCTTCGTGCCGATCGTCGTGTCGCTCGGCTACGACCCGATCTGGTTCGGCGTGCTGTTCTCGTTGAACATGCAGGTGTCCTTCCTGTCGCCCCCGTTCGGCCCCGCGGCCTTCTACCTGAAGAGCGTGGCGCCGCCGGACATCTCGCTCGGCACCATCTTCCGCTCGCTCCTGCCGTTCATCGCCCTGCAGGTGCTCGCCCTCGCGCTCGTCATCGCCTTCCCGGTGCTGGCGCTCTGGTACCGCTGACCCGGGCGGAGAGCGGCGCCGGGGGTGAGGGGTGCGACGGGAGGGGGAGGAGGGGATCGGCGTGGCAGCGGCGGCTCCCAAGGCGGATCGGGCGGGTACGGACGACGGTCTCGTCGTCTGCGGCCTCCTGCTGCGCCCGGCCATGACCAGTTCCTGTCTGCGCCGACGGCGTGAGGTCCGCTGCCGGAACGCGCGCCGCCATGCTGTCCGAGCCTTCGGTCGCGGACGGTGCCGGCCGCCGGCTCGGCCTTGCCGTCGAGCTCACTCGGGGGCGCGCTGGGCCCGCGCCACTCCCGCCGGCGCCAAGGTGGGCCGCCCTCACCGGCCCGGCGGGTCCGCTCAGGCCCGCCTCGCCGTGAACCGGTCGCCGAGATTTTCCTGGAGCAGGATCTCGATCCGGATCTCCTCCTGGGACGCGATGGGCTCGCGGTCGTCGCAGCGGGCACGGAGGACGCGGATGGCGCTGCGGACGAGATGGCCGGGGTTCTGGGCGATCACCGCGTCCAGCTGGCCGTTGCAGAGAAGCGCCTCGGAGAAGCGCGTCCGCTCGTGCGCGATGATGACCTGGGACGTCGGATCGCTGACGGCCGCTATGGCCTCCAGGGCCAGCCTCGCCTCCGAACTCAGCACGTAGGCGCCGATGATGGCCCGGTGATTGGCGTAGGCGTTGCGGACGATGAGCCGGGCCCGCTCGGCGTCGCCGTGGCTCTCCAGCGTCGGAAGCGCCGTCAGGTTCGGAAAGTCGCGGCCGAGCACCAGGTCGAAGCCGTGGCGTCGCTCCAGGCTGTCGCGGGCGTTCATGGTTTCGGTGATGACGAGGATCTCGCCGCCCCGACCCGCGCAGAAGCGACCGAGGATGCGCCCCGCCGTCGCGCCGGCGGCGCGGTTGTCGACGCCGACGAAGTCGACCCCGCGATCCCCAGGCTGGCCGGAGACGAACTGGACCACGTGCACGCCGCGTTCGCGCAGGCGTGCGGTGGCGTCGCGCACCTGCGGCGATTCCGGAGCCATCAGGGCGACGCCGTCCAGGGTGTCGAGGTCGATCTCGGACAGGACGCGGGCGATCTGGTGCGGATCGCTGCCGATCTCGCGCCGGTGGTCGACGTTGACGAATTCCGCCGCGAAGGCCTGCCGCGCCTCCTCGATGTGCGACACCACGCTGTCCAGGAAGAGATCGCCGGAGCGGGGCAGCAGGAAACGGAACCGGTAGGTGCGGCTGCGCGCCAGATTGGCGGCAGACAGGTTGCGGACGAAGCCCAGCCTTTCGATCGCGTCGTTCACGGCGTCCACGGTGGCCTGGCGGACGCCGGCTCGCCCGTTCAACACGCGGTCCACCGTGGCCAGACTGACGCCCGCGGCCCTCGCCAGATCTTTCGTCGTCGGACGCATAGGCTCTCCGTTCCCGATCCTGTCCTTGTTGTCGTTTTCGCGAGCCACGGCAAGAGGACGTCGGCTCAGTATGATGTACGTACCTCAGAATTAGATTGCAATGAGGTACGCACCTCATTTATGAATGATGCTGCTGCGGGAGGAGACGCGGCACAAGAACGGGAGGACGTTCGAAATGAGGGCAAACATCGCCACTCTGGCGCTCGCCGGCACCGTCGCCGGTTTCGGGCTGGGAACAGGATCCGCCAAGGCCGACAATCTGACGCTCTGCTGGGCCGCATGGGACCCGGCCAACGCGCTGGTCGAGCTCTCCAAGGATTTCGAGAAGGAGTCCGGCCATACGATGCAGTTCGAGTTCGTGCCCTGGCCGAACTTCGCCGACCGCATGCTGAACGAGCTCAATTCAGGCGGGCAGCTCTGCGACCTGATGATCGGCGACAGCCAGTGGATCGGCGGCGCCGCCGAGAACGGGCATTATCTGAAGCTCAACGAGTTCTTCGATGCCAACGGCATCAAGATGGAAGACTTCATCCCGGCGACGGTGGTCGGCTATGCCGAGTGGCCGAAGAACACGCCGAACTACTGGGCGCTGCCCGCCTTCGGCGACGTGGTGGGCTGGACCTACCGCAAGGACTGGTTCGCGCGGCCCGAACTCCAGGAGGAGTTCAAGAAGGCCTACGGCCGCGACCTCGCCGTGCCGAAGTCGCTGGAGGAGCTGAAGGACATCGCCCAGTTCTTCCAGGGCCGGGAGATCGACGGCAAGAAGGTGTACGGCGCCTCCATCTATACGGAGCGCGGGTCCGAGGGCATCACCATGGGGGTGACCAACGCCCTCTACAACTACGGCTTCGAGTACCAGAACCCGTCGAAGCCCTACGACCTGGAGGGCTTCGTCAACTCGCCGGACGCCGCCAAGGGCCTGGAGTTCTACAAGGCCCTCTACGACTGCTGCACCCCGCCGGGCGCGTCCGACTGGTACATGTCCGAGACCATCGACGCCTACAAGTCCGGCCAGGTGGCGCTGCAGATGAACTTCGCCTTCATCTGGCCCGGCGTGCACGCCGATCCGAACGTCGGCGGCGACAAGTCCGGCTACTTCCCCAACCCGCCGGGGCCGAAGGGCCACTTCGCCCAGCTGGGCGGCCAGGGCATCTCGGTGGTGGCGAACACCGACAGCAAGGATGCGGCGCTCGCCTACATCAAGTGGTTCGCCCAGCCGGAGGTGCAGAAGAAGTGGTGGTCCGTGGGCGGCTATTCCGCCCTGCGCTCCGTGGTCGAGGACCCGGGCTTCGCCACCAGCCAGCCCTACGCCCAGACCTTCCTCGATAGCATGGCCATCGTGAAGGACTTCTGGGCCGAGCCCTCCTACGCGTCGCTCCTGCAGGCGATGCAGAAGCACGTCCACAACTACGTTGTGGCCGGCAACGGCACCGCCCAGGAAGCTCTCGACGGCCTCGTGAAGGACTGGACGGAAGTCTTCGAGGACGAAGGCAAGCTCTGAGCACCGGTGCGCTCCGCCCTCGGCGGAGCGACGGAGCCGCGCGGGGCGAGGGCCGTCCCGACCCCCGCGCACGCCCTCCCTAGCGACAAGAAGGACATCCGATGTCCAAGATAGCGATCGATCGCCCGGCCCAGGCGACGCCGCGCAGGATCGCGCGCGGCTTCCGCGGCCTGTCGGACCGGGCGCTCGCCTGGATCTTCGTGGGGCCGACCATCCTGCTCCTGCTGGCGGTCAACATCTTCCCGCTGATCTGGACGATCTGGCTGAGCTTCACGAACTTCCGGGTCAACCGGCCGAACGAGGAGGTGAAGTTCGTCGGCGTGCAGAACTACAGCCGGATCCTGTCGGACGACGACATCTGGCTGACCATGCAGGCGACGGCCCACTTCCTGTTCTGGACCCTGTTCCTCCAGATCCTGATCGGCTTCTGGCTCGCCTGGCTGATCAACCGGAAGTTCAAGGGCAACGACCTCTGGACCACCGTCATCGTGCTGCCGATGATGCTGTCGCCGGCCGTGGTCGGCAACTTCTGGACCTTTCTCTACCAGCCGCAGATCGGCCTCTTCAACTACGCGGTCGGCTTCCTGACCGGCGCGGACCCGTCCAGCTTCTCCATGATCGCGGACGTGACGCTCGCCCCCTGGGCGATCATCATCGTGGACACCTGGATGTGGACGCCGTTCGTGATGCTGATCTGCCTGGCCGGCCTTCGCTCCATCCCGGACTCCCTCTACGAGGCCGCCGAATGCGACCGGGCGTCCAAGTGGCGCCAGTTCTGGACCATCACGGTCCCGCTGGTGCTGCCCTTCCTGATGCTCGCGGTGCTCTTCCGGGGCATCGAGAACTTCAAGATGTTCGACCTCGTCGTGCAGCTCACCGGCGGCGGGCCCGGCTCGGTCACCGAACTCACCTCCATCAACCTGAAGCGGGAGGCGTTCGAGAAGTGGCGCACGGGCTACTCGTCCGCCTACGCCATCATCCTCTTCGTGACGGTCTACGGGCTCGCCGCCATCTACGTGAAGGCGCTCAACAGGGTGAAGCAGCGATGAGCAGCACCTCGATCACCGAACCCTCCGCCGGGCAGAAGTGGTTCGCCGGCGCCCTCGTGGTGGCCTACGCGCTGATCTCGATCCTGCCGCTCGTCTGGATCATCGCGACGGGCTTCAAGACACCGTCGGACGCCATCGCGTATCCGCCCAAGGTCGTGTTCGAGCCCACCCTGGAAGGCTACGTCAACCTCTTCACCACCCGCACCCGGCAGCCGCCGGAGGTCATGGCCGCCAACCCGCCGGAAACCTGGTACGACCGGATCGTCGCGCAATACGACATGACGATCGTCGGGCCGTCCCGCTTCGGCGAGCGCTTCCTCAACTCGGTCGTCATCGGCTTCGGGTCCACCTTCCTGTCGGTCTTCCTCGGCACCTTCGCGGCCTACGCCTTCTCGCGGTTCAGGATCCCCGCCAAGGACGATCTCCTCTTCTTCATCCTCTCCACCCGGATGATGCCGCCGATCGCGGTCGCCATCCCGATCTTCCTCATGTACCGGGCGGTCGGCCTGTCGGACACGCACGCGGGCATGATCCTGCTCTACACCGCCGTGAACCTGTCGCTCTCGGTCTGGCTCCTCAAAGGCTTCATCGACGAGATCCCGGTGGAGTACGAGGAGGCCGCCCTCATCGACGGCTACACGCGCTTCCAGGCCTTCTACAAGGTCGTGCTGCCGCAGGCCGCCACCGGCATCGCCTCGACGGCCATCTTCTGCCTGATCTTCGCGTGGAACGAGTACGCCTTCGCGGTGCTGCTCACCTCCGGCCAGGCGCAGACGGCGCCGCCCTTCATCCCGACCATCATCGGCGTCGGCGGCCAGGACTGGCCGGCCGTGGCCGCCGGCGCGACGCTCTTCCTCCTGCCCGTGATGGTGTTCACCATCCTGCTCAGGAAGCACCTCCTTCGCGGCATCACCTTCGGAGCCGTCCGCAAATGACGCGATTCCTCACCGGCCTCATGACCCTGCGCCGCGGCGCGTGGGAAATGCTCGCCTCGGGCCTGATCGCCCTCGGCGTCGTGATGATGATGCAACCCTTCAGCATGGCGGCCTACAGCTGGTCGTTCGCCGTCACGCTGACCGGCACCATCCTCTTCATGATCGTCGGCAAGTTCCCGGAGTGACCGATGGCCCAGATCCGGATCCAGAACCTCAGGAAGGACTTCGGGGCCTTCACCGCCGTGCGGTCGTCCAGCTTCACCATCGAGGACGGCGAGTTCTTCATGCTGCTCGGCCCGTCCGGCTGCGGCAAGACGACGACGCTGCGGATGATGGCGGGCTTGGAGCTGCCGACCTCCGGCGAGATCTACATCGACGGCGAGGAGGTGGCCCAGAAGCGGGCGAGCCAGCGCGACATCGCCTTCGTGTTCCAGATGTTCGCCCTCTATCCGCACATGACGGTGCGCGGCAACATCGGCTATCCGCTCCGCTCGCAGGGCATGAGCCGTGCGGAGACCGGCGTGCGGGTGCAGGAGGTGGCCAGGATCCTCGGCATCGAGGCCATCCTGGACAAGTCGATCGGCGGCCTGTCGAGCGGCGACCGGCAGCGCGTCGCGCTCGGCCGGGCGATCGTCCGGCGGCCGAAGGCCTTCTTCATGGACGAGCCGCTCGGCGCCCTCGACGCGGAGTTCCGCGAGCACATGGCCGAGGAACTGCGCGCGCTGCACGACCGCATGGGCGCCACCACGGTCTACGTCACCCACGACCAGCTGGAAGCCATGCAGATGGGCGACAAGATCGTGGTGATGAACCACGGCGTCGTGGAGCAGTTCGGCGTGCCGCAGGACATCTACGACTGGCCGGCCACCATGTTCGTCGCCAACTTCATCGGCTCGCCGTCCATGAACTTCCTGCGCTTCGACGGCATGGTCGGCGCCGGGTCGCAAAGCGTCGACCTCTCCGGCGTGCCGGTCGAGATCCCGCTGTCGCGCGACGGCGCGTCCGGCCGGCTGGTGCTCGGCGTCCGGCCCGAGCATGTGCGGCTTGACGACGGCTCGCGCTACCGGGCGCTGGTGCTCGCCACGGAATATCTCGGCACCACCCAGATCGTCACGCTCAGCGCGGCCCACGGGGAGATCAAGGCCCGGCTGCCGGCCGACCGGCACGTGGGCGTCGGCGAGACGGTCGGCCTCAGGTTCGACCCGCGCACCATAACCCTCTTCGAGGGGGAGCGGGGCCGGGCCCTCCGCTCGGCCGCGAACGAAAGGAGCCTTGGCCATGTCTGAGGTCGTCCTCAACGCCGTCTCCAAGTCCTTCGGCAAGGTCGCCGCCCTGCGGGACGTCACCATGACGGTCCCGGACGGGGGCTTCGTGGTGCTTCTCGGGCCGACGGGCGCCGGCAAGACCACGACGCTGCGCATGGTCTCCGGCCTCGACCGGCCCGACGCCGGCGAGATCCAGATCGGCGGGCGCCGGGTGACGCACCTCACCCCGGCGGAGCGCAACGTCGCCATGGTGTTCCAGCAATACTCGCTCTATCCACACCTGACGGTGCGGGAGAACCTCGCGTTTCCGCTGAAGTCGCCGATGCTGCGCACGCCGCCGGCCGAGATCGACCGCAAGGTCCGCCAGGTGGCCGAGATGCTGCAGATCGCCCACAAGCTGGACAATCGCGCGACCGCGCTCTCCGGCGGCGAGATGCAGCGGGTCTCCATCGGCCGGGCGCTGGTGCGCGACCCGGCGGTCTACCTGATGGACGAGCCGCTGAGCTCGCTCGACGCCAAGCTGCGCACCGATCTTCGGGTGGAGCTGAAGCGCATCCAGGCGGATTCCGGCGCCACCTTCCTCTATGTCACCCACGACCAGATCGAGGCGATGACCATGGCAACCCATGTGGGCGTGCTCGACGAGGGCGCCCTCGTGCAGTTCGGCAGCCCGCGGGAAATCTACGAGAACCCGGTCAGCGTCTATGCGGCGAGCCGCCTCGGGCAACCGCGCATCAACCTCCTGCCGGCGGATCTCTTCGGCGCCGCCCCGGCCGGCGCCCGGACGATCGGCCTCAGGCCCGAACAGATCCGGCAGGGGGAGGGCGAGGACAGCCTCGTCACCCGGGTGGAACACCTCGGCGACCAGACGCGGCTGCATCTGTCCTTCCGCGACCACGCGATCGTGACGGTGACCGAGGTGCACACCCGTCTGCGCTCCGGCGACATCGTCCGCATCCGCCCTGAAAAGCCGTTCTATTTCGACGCCTCGGGCGCCAGACTGCAGTGAAGGAGGGGGCAGGCATGACCCAGTTCATCAACAAGAGGGAAGACATCGTCGCCGAGGCGATCGACGGGCTGATCTCGGCCTCGGACGGCAGGCTCGCCCGGCTGGACGGCTACCCGCACATCCGGGTGGTGGTCCGCGCCGACTGGGACAGGTCCAGGGTCGCGCTCGTGTCCGGCGGCGGCGCCGGCCATGAACCGGCCCACGCCGGCTTCGTGGGCCAGGGCATGCTGACGGCCGCCATCTGCGGCGACGTCTTCGCCAGCCCCTCGGTCGACGCGGTGCTCGCCGGCATCCTGGCGGTCACGGGCCCGGCCGGCTGCCTCCTGATCGTGAAGAACTACACCGGAGACCGGCTGAACTTCGGCCTCGCGGCGGAACGGGCCCGCGCCTTCGGGCTCAACGTCCGGGTCGTGATCGTGGACGACGACGTGGCCCTGCCCGACCTGCCGCAGGCCCGCGGCGTCGCCGGAACGCTGTTCGTGCACAAGATCGCCGGAGCGCTCGCCGAGGCGGGCGCGGACCTCGCCACGGTCGCCGCCGCCGCCGAGCGCGTGATCGGCGGCATCCACTCCATCGGCATGTCGCTCGACACCTGCACGGTGCCGGGCGCCCCGAAGGAGGACCGGATCCCGGCCGGCAAGGCGGAACTCGGCCTCGGCATCCACGGCGAGGCCGGCGTCGAGCAGGTGGACTACGTGGACGCGCGCGGCGCGGTGGCGATGGTGGCGGACAAGCTGTCGCCCTTCATGACGCCCGGCGTCACCCATGCGGTGCTGCTCAACAACCTCGGCGGCGCCTCGGTGCTGGAGATGCAGGTCCTCCTGCGCGAACTGGCGCTGTCGTCCATCGGCGACCGGATCGGCCATGTGGTCGGGCCGGCCGCCATGATGACGTCCCTCGACATGCGCGGCTTCTCGGTCTCGGTCTATGCGGCGGACGCGGAGCACCTGGCCGCCCTGAAGGCGCCGTGTGCGCCCTCCGCCTGGCCGGGCGTGCATCGCCTGACGACGCTCGACGTGCGCGCCCTGCCGGATGGGCTGAAGCCCATCAAGCCGCTGCCGTCCGGGCACCCGGAGACCCGCGCCTTCCTGTCGAGGTGCTGCGAGATCCTGATCGCCGCCGAGGCGGACCTGAACCACCTGGACGCCAAGACCGGCGACGGCGACACCGGATCGACCCTGGCGAGCGCCGCCCGCGCGCTCCTCTCTGTGATCGACGAGCTGCCGCTCGCCGACCACACCCAGCTCTGCCGGGCCATCGGCCTGGAGCTCAGCCAGACCATGGGCGGCTCCTCGGGCGTGCTCCTCGCCATCTTCTTCGCCGCCGCCGGCGATGCCGCCTCGTCGGGCACGTCGCTGACCGAAGCGCTGAAGGCGGGCCTCGCCCGCATGCAGGAGATCGGCGGCGCCCAGCTCGGCGACCGCACCATGGTCGACGCCCTCGCCCCGGCCCTCGCGGCCCTGTCGGACGGCGGCATGGCGGCGGCGGCGCGCGCGGCCCGGGACGGCGCCAACCGGACGGCCGACATGGTCCGCGCCAAGGCGGGTCGGTCCACCTACATCAACGCCGAGCAGCTGCGCGGCCATGTGGACCCGGGCGCGGAGGCCGTCGCCATCCTGTTCGAGCGGCTGCGGACCTGAGGTCCTCCGGACCGATGGTGGACGGTCGCGGCGGCGCGCCGCCGGCCGTCCGGCAGGGATCAGGACCGCGATCCGCGCTCCGGCCCTACCCCGGACGGCGGACGGCGCGCACCGTCGCGCTCGGCCCGCCGCCGCAGAAGAACCGATCGCCGCCGTCCGCCTCGAGCCCCGACACGCCCATGCCGGGGGGCAGGTCGACCTGCTCGAGGACCTCTCCCGTCCGCGGGTCCACCCGCCGCAAAGCGCTCTCGTCGCCTTCCCAGGTGCCGTGCCAGAGTTCGTCCTTCGTCCAGGTGACGCCGGTGACGAAGCGATCGGACGCGATGGTGCGAAGGATCGCGCCCGTCTCGGGATCGATCTGGTGGATCTTGCGCTCGCGGTACTGTCCCACCCAGAGCGACCCCTCGGCCCAGGCCATGCCCGAATCTCCGCCGCCGCCGGGCGCCGGGATCGTGGCGAGCACGCGGCCCGTTTCCGGGTCGATCTTCTGGATCCGGTCCTCGGCGAGCTGGAACAAGTGCCTGCCGTCGAACGCCGTTCCGGCGTGGCCGGCGACATGGAGCGCGCGCACCTGCGATCCGCTCTCCGGATCGAAGGCGTTCAGCCTGTCCCCGGAGGCGAACCACACGTGCCGGCCGTCGAAGGTGACGCCGTGCACGGCGTCGACGCTTGGGAAGGGTCCGTATTCGCGAAGGATCTCGGCCGCTGATCGTTTCATCCGTCTTCTCCTCGACATGCCGCCCCGAAGCCGGTTTAGCCGCCCGGCAGCGGACCCGGGAGTAACAAGCTTGTCGGGAAACCAGGCGTGGGCGGAGCCAGCCAGCGCCGCGCGCGCCCGCGGCCGAACCACTGGACCTTGCCCTCCCGGGCCAGCCGGTCGAGCGAGCGCAGCACCGTGCGCGGGCTGACGGAGAGGGCGAGCGCAAGCGCGGAACTCGACCAGGCCTCGCCGTCCGCCAGAAGGGCCAGCACCGTGGCATGCTCGTCGTCGATGAGCGGGGCGAGCACGACGGTCTTACCGGCGGCAAGCGGCGCGAGCGCGAAGCCATGCGGCGTCGCCTCGATGTCGGCGAGCGGGGCGATCTCCCTGCGCAGGCGCCCGATCTCCACCCGCAGCCGCGCCCGATGGGAGTCGTCGGCGTGCTTGGCCCGAAAGGCGCGGGCGAGCAGCCTGTCCCTCGCCACGTCTCCGGGCCAGGCCTCGCCGAGCGCCCGCGCGAGCGCGAACAGCACCGGCCGCGTGGCGAGCGAGACCACCTTGCCGCGCGCCCGCACCACGTTGCGGCAGGCATCGACCACGAGAGCCTCCGACGCCAGCAGGGCTTCGACCTCGTCGATCAGGAGCGGGCGCTCCCCGGTCCGCGCGATCAGCCGTGCGGCGGGCGCCTCGAAGGCGAGCCTTGCCGTGTCGACCTCCGCCACAAGGGCCGGAATGCCGGCCCGGCGCGCCGCGCGCCCCGCGTCCTGGAGCGCGGAGCGGGCCGCGCCCGTGCGCAGGCGCCGCATGGCGAGGCCGGCGAGCACCAGGGCATGGGTCGCCTGCAGGGCGGGCGGCAGGGACGTGGGATCGAGGCTGGCGAGCGCCGCCTCCGTCTCGTCGAGCCGCCCGATCAGCAGGAGCCGCCTCGCTTCCAGGGATCGCGCGTGCGCGCCGTTCGGCCGGTCGCCGTGATCGTCCAGGATCGCCCTGGCCCTGGCGAGCGCCGTCTCGGGCCAGGCGAGGTCGCGGGACACGAGGGCGATCTCGGCTTCGGCGACGACGCACCGGGCGCGGTCCACCGCCTCCCTCGGTCCGAAGGCGCGCGCGGCTCGCCTCAGGAGGACCTTGGCGCGAGGAAGGTCGCCGAGTTGCGCCATCGCGATGCCGCGAAGCGCGAGCGCCGGCGCGTCCTCGCGCAGCGCGACCCGGTTCAGCGCCCCGATGGGGTCACCCGCCGCGAGCGCGCGGGCGGCGGCCGTCATCAACGAGTCCATCGCAATCCCGACACACTTGTCACTCCCGCCGCCCTGCGGGCGGATCCTAGCGTGAGCCCGCGCCACGACAGACGTGGTCGCGGCAACCGGATCCGAAAGGACACTCGCAAATGTCGGACATTCTGCACAGGGTTGGTATCAAGGCGTCGTCGCCGACAGCAACCTACCAGGCTCTCTCCACCATCGACGGGCTTCGCGGCTGGTGGACGACGGACACGCACGGCGAGAGCCGTCCCGGCGGCGTGATCCGGTTCCGCTTCGGTCCGCCGGGCGGGTTCGACATGAAGGTCCTCGACCTCGACCAGGACGCGCGCGTGCTCTGGGAGGTGGTGGACGGACCCGGCGAGTGGATCGGCACCCGGGTGCGTTTCGATCTCCGGCAGGACGGCGAGCACACCATCGTGCTCTTCCGCCACCAGGGCTGGGCGGAGCCGGTCGAGTTCATGCACCACTGCAGCACCAAGTGGGGCGTCTTCCTGATGAGCCTGAAGTCGCTCGTGGAAGGCGGCGCGGGGTCTCCCCACCCGCATGACGTCAAGATCGACAACTGGAACTGAGCCGCCGGCGGGCCGGTGGGCGGCCGGGCGGCCGCCCTCGGACTGCGGCAACACCCGTTCAGGCGCCTGGACGAGGCTTTGCCGCCGGTCAGTCGACGCGCTCGTACCCGGGCCGTCCGGCGTAGTTCCGCCACACGGCGCCGAGGACGTTGGAGAAGTCGTCCGTCCACGGGGACACCGCCGGCCCGGCGCGGACCGGATGGAAGTCCGGGGTCGCGGCGAGCCCGGCGAGGTCGGCCGCATCGCGGGCGATCACGACGACCTGGGTGGGCAGGCGGAAGGGCTCGCCGCTCTTCGGCTCGTTCACGGCGCCGGAGACGGCGACCCAGCCTTCCGCGGCCGCGGCGGCGGCCACGACGCTCGTCAGTTCCATGTGACGGTTGGAGACGTGGAAGACGACGGCACCGCGCTCCGTGGTCTTGCCCACGAACAGGCGGACGGCCTCCCGCGTCATCAGGTGGACCGGGATGGCGTCCGACGAGAAGGCGTCGACGACCACGAGGTCGAACCGGATGCCGTCGTCCGCGGCCATCGTCAGCCGCGCGTCCCCGATCACGACCGGGGCATCGGGCGTGCACGCCTGCAGATAGCGGAAACGGTCCGGGTCGCGGGCGATGGCGGCCACCACCGGGTCGATCTCCAGGAAGCGCCACCGTTCGGAGGGCTCGGCCGCGCACGCCAGCCCGCCGCTGCCGAGACCCACGACGGCCACGTCGCCGAGGCGCCCGCCATGGGCCGCCCGGACCGCCGAGATCGCCTGTCCGATGCCGGATCCGTCCCAGTAGTAGGCGAGCGGCTCCGGCCGCCCGGTGAACGCGGACCCGTCAGCGTTCCGGATCCGCATCACCCCGTGCATGGTGGTGCCGTGCATCAGCAGACGGTGCTCGCCGTCCGGCGAGTCGACGACGCGGTGGACGCCGTAGAAGCTGCGGTGGGATTCGGCCTTCGCGAAGAACGGGTCGTAGGCGAGGGCGCCGGCGACGACGAGCGCCATGAAACCGGCGAAGCGCCGGTCGTTCCGGCGCGCCAGGATCGAGAGCCCGGCGGCGGCGGCGACGATCATCGCGAACGGCGCCCCGGTGACCCCGTCGAGCGGAACCCGCAGGATGGCCGGCAGGCCGAGCGCCAGTGCGAGCGCCGCGATCAGGGATGCGTCGCGACGGATCGCCGACGGCTCGCCCGACCAGACGCCCGGCCGACAGAGAAGCCCGGCGACAAGCAGGAGCGGGTATTCGACGACGGTTGAGAAGAGCACCGGGGCGGCGAGGGTCGCGAACCCGCCGCCGAGGACGCCGCCCAGCGACATCAGCAGGTAGAATTCCGTCAGGCGGGCGGGGGGCGGGCGACGACGGACCAGTTCCCCATGGCAGACCATGGCGGTGATGAAAAACACGGCGAGGTGGACCGCGATGCCGGCCGGAAGCGGAAGCTGGAGCCCGCCCCAGGTGACGACGACCAGGATCCCGAGGGCGATCGGCTGCAGCGTCAGCATCCGGCGGTGGGACGCGGCCGCATTCCGCCGGAAGGTCAGCACGAAGGTCAGAAGGAAGAGGGCGAGCGGCACGACCCACAGGAAGGGCACCGCGGCGATGTCGGTGGAGATGTGGGCGGTCACGGCGACCAGGAGCGCCGAGGGCACGAAGGCGAGCGCGATCCATTGCAGGCGCCGGCCGAGGGACGGGACGTCGCCGGTCAGCTCCCGCTCGACGGGGATCGCATGGGCGACCGGGCCCGAGCGCAGCATGGCGCCGCCGCAGGCCGCGATCATGACCGCCAGGAGGACGAAGCCGCCGGTCCAGCCGAGAGTCTGGGCGTGGCCGCCGAGCGTGGTCTCGACCAGGATCGGATAGGCGATCAGCGCCGCGAAGGAACCGATGTTGGACGCCCCGTACAGGAAATAGGGATCCCTGGCGTGCGGGTGACCGGTGCGGGCGAACCAGGCCTGGAGGAGGGGGCCGTTCACGGCGACCGCGAAGAAGGGCAGTCCGACCGCGGCGGCGAAGAGCCCCATCAGCCAGAACGCGGTGCCGCTTTCCGGCGGCGCGCCCCAGCCGTCCGGGAGCGCCACCGGCAGGACGGTAAGGCAACCCGCCAGCACCGTGAGCTGCGCGACCACGGCCACCTTCGGCTCGAACCGGCTCGTGAGCAGATGGGCGAAGGCATAGCCGGCGAGCAGCATCGCCTGGAAGAAGACCATCGCGACCGACCACACGGACGCCGACCCGCCGAGCCTGGGCAGCACGAGCTTGGCGAACATGGGCTGGACGGAGAAGAGAAGGAAGGCCGAGAGGAAGAGCGTGGCGGCGAAAAGGGCCGCGACGCCGGCGCCGGCGGATGCGCGCGCCGCTCCAAGGCTGAAGTCCGTGTCCGCGTTGGTCATGGAAAACTCCGGTGCCGACGGGGCGCATCAAAGCAGGACGAACTTTCTATTCCGCTAAAACTGCATGTTTTCGCCGCGATCCGGCCGGCGCCATTCGCGGGCGGAGGGACCAATCGGCGGCCCGGATGCATGTCGCCCATTGCAGATCAGGCCTACGCCATCCATTTACCATCCAGGTGGATGGCGGAGACATCGGATGACGGACGAGCCTGTTGCTTCCAAGCGTGCCGAGGAGTCGGAGAAGATCACGATCAACCTCGGCTATGTCGACCTCGGCCGCATCGACCTGATGGTGCGGGACGGGTTCTACTCCAACCGGTCCGACTTCATCCGCACGGCGATCCGCAACCAGTTGACCGCGCACGCCGACGTCATCGCCCGGTCCGTCGAACGGCGCACGCTCGAACTCGGCCTCCGGGACATCACCCGGGCCGAACTCGAAGCGGCGCGGGCCGAAGGCGCCACGCTGCACATCCGGGTGGTGGGGCTCGCCCGGTTCGCCCCCGACGTCACTCCCGATCTCGCAGCCGCGACGATCGGCTCGATCACCGTTCTCGGCGCGCTCCAGGCGTCGCCGGCGATCCGGTCGGCCCTGTCGGACCGCATCCGATAGGCCGGCAAGGAAGGACATCCAGACATGAACAAGACCTTCGCGGCCGCGCTTCGGCGCGCCACCGATCTCACGCGCGGCGGAAGCCTCGGCGATGCCACCCGGGCCATCCAGGACGCGCTGCGCGGCCTCGATCCCTCGACGGCTCCCTCCGACACCGAGAAGGCGAGGCCGGAGCGGACGCTCTCCGCACGGCCGACCCTCGATCTCAC
This sequence comes from Chthonobacter rhizosphaerae, assembly GCF_013839525.1. Taxonomy (GTDB): domain Bacteria; phylum Pseudomonadota; class Alphaproteobacteria; order Rhizobiales; family Pleomorphomonadaceae; genus Chthonobacter; species Chthonobacter rhizosphaerae. Next base: position 533,436 of record NZ_JACDIS010000001.1, on the reverse strand, counting down.
CGCCGAAACGGTCGGCGCGCGCCGGCCGGCGCCCGGCCCGACGTCCCCGGCCGACGCCGGCCCGGTCCGCCCGGATCCCGTCGCCGGTTCGGACCGGCGCACGCGGCCGCTCGCCGAGGCGATCCGCGACCTCGCCGCAGGCCGGAGGACTTTCGCGGGTCTGCCGCAGGGCCTGCAGGCGACCCCGCCGCCGCCCGTCCCGGACGGCGCGCGCTATCTGGCGCGCACCTATGCCGGTCCGCACGGCGGCCGGCCCTATCGCGTCTACGTGCCGGCGTCCGCGTCGGCCGGCGCGAAGGGGCTCGTGATGATGCTGCACGGCTGCAAGCAGAACCCCGACGACTTCGCGACCGGGACGGCGATGAACAGCAAGGCGGACGCGGACGGCCTGATCGTCGTCTATCCCGCCCAGCCGACCGGAGCCAACCCGTCCGCCTGCTGGAACTGGTTCGATGCCGCGAACCAGACCCGCGGCTCCGGCGAACCGGCCATCCTGGCGGGGCTCGCGCGCGCGGTGGCGGACGAGTTCGCCGTTCCGCCGGACGCCGTCTTCGTCGCCGGCCTGTCGGCGGGCGGCGCCATGGCGGCCATCCTGGCGGAAACCTATCCGGACGTCTTCTCGGCCGCCGGCATCCACTCCGGCCTGCCGGTCGGCGCGGCCGGCGACATGGCGTCCGCCTTCGCGGCCATGGCCGGCCGGCGCCGGAGCGACGGGCGGTCGACGCCCGGATCAAGCGCACGGCTGATCGTGTTCCACGGCGCCGCCGACACGGTCGTTCACCCGTCCAACGCGGACGCGATCGTCTCCCTGCGCCGGCGCGGCACGGCCTCGGTCGACCGTCACGCCGGGCGAACCCAAGCGGGCCGGCGCTTCGAGCGGACCGTCTACCGGGCGGCCGACGGCGCGGGAGTGCTCGAGCATTGGGTGCTGGACGACCACGGCCACAGCTGGTCGGGCGGCCACCCGTCCGGATCCTACACCGATCCGGCCGGTCCGGACGCCTCGGCCGAAATGGTCCGGTTTTTCCTGGAGGCCCGCTCCGCGGGCCGCCGGGACTGACGGCGGGACGACCGATCGGCGCGCCCGACGCCGCTGCGATCATCCCGGGCGTCGGAACGCGGGCGGACGGCGGATCGCCGGCTGGTCACGCAGCCTCGTGGGTGATCTCGCCGTCGCAGACGGTCACGGCCGCGTGGACCTCGTGGAGGTCGGCCGCCGGCACGGCCTCCAGGTCGGCGGACAACAGGACGAGATCGGCGAGATGGCCAGGCTTCAAGCGCCCTTTGCGATCCTCCAGGAACTCCGCGTAAGCGCCGGCGGCCGTGTAGGCCTCGATGGCCTCCAGGAGGGTCAGCCGCTGGTCCGGGTCGGCCGGGTCCCACGGCTCGCGGGTCAGGGCGGCCTTGATGCCGAGGATCGGGTCGATGGGCGCCACGGGCCAGTCCGACGCGAAGGCGACCACCGCGCCGGCTTCCTTCAGGGTGCGGGTCGCGTAGGCATGGGGCCAGCGAGCCCGGCCGATGCGGGTGATGGTCGGCTCCAGGGGGAAGCCGAGCGCCCCCGGCGGATGGGACGGCTGCATGGAGGCGATCACGCCGAGCTCGGCGAACCGCGGCACGTCGTCCGGATGGACGAGCTCGATGTGCTCGATCCGGTGGCGGCTGTCGCGCGCGCCGTTCGCTCGCCGGGCGGCCGCATAGCCGTCGAGCACGGCCCGCACCGCCCCGTCGCCGATGGCGTGGACGGCGATCTGCAGGCCGCGCCGGTCGATCTCGACGGCCGCCTCGGCGAACCGCTCCGGCGTCATCAGCGGCGCCCCCGTCCAGCCCGGCTCGTCCGCGTAGGGCTCCAGAAGCACGGCGGTGCCGCTGTCGAGGACGCCGTCGTAGAAGATCTTCACGAAGCCGGACGTCACCTTGCCCGACCGGAAGTCGCGGTGGAGCGCGCTCGCCTCCTCCAGGATGGAGAGATCCATGGACGGGCGCCAGTGGAAGGGCACCTTGACCCGGCACGGCAGCTCGCCCCGGCGCTCCAGTTCGGCCAGAAGGGCCAGCTGGTAGCGGTTGCCGTCCATGTTCTGGATCGACGTGATGCCGTGGCGCGCCGCCAAGGCGAGGCCGCGCTTCATGATGGCGATGTCGGCCTCGAAGGCGGCGCCCGTCGGCCAGGGATCCGGATCGAGGCCGGTGGAGAGGCCGGTCCTGCAGCGGTCCGCCCCGCCGGCCGCCAGCACCGGGTCGAACGCGGCCATTTCGCGGAGTTCGCCGGTTGCGAGGCCGTCCGCCCCCATGACCACCTCGTTGCCGGGCGGCAGGGCGCGGCCGTGAAGGAGGCCGGCGCGCTCGAGCGCGGCCGTGTTGGCCCAGGCGGTGTGGTGATCGGGCGCCATCAGCATCAGCGGCCGGTCCGGCAGGATGGCGTCCAGGCTCTGGCGGGTCGGCGGCTCGGCGCCGAGGATGGTGTAGTCGGCGCCCTGGGCGTAGAGCACCGGCTCGTCCGGATGCCCGGCCGCGTAGGCGCGTACCGCATCGGCGAGCGCGTCCCGCCCGTGCAGGCCGAAGAGCTGCAGATGGTGCATCTCGCCGGCGCCGGCGAACAGGTGCATGTGGTTCTCGGAGAAACCGGGGATGAGGGTGCGCGCCGCGCCGGACAGGCGCCGGGTCCCCGGGCCCGCGAGCGCCAGCACCTCCCCGGTCGACCCGACCGCCAGAATGCGGCCGTCCTTGACCGCCACCGCCTCCGCGCGCGGCCGATCCGGATCGAGGGTCAGAACGCGGGCGTCGGTGATGATGAGGTCGGCCGTCATGATGAGCAGATGTCCCTTGTGCGGATCCCGGCCGGTGACGGCCGGCGCCTGCCGTCGAAGCGCGTTGCCGCCGGAAGCGGTCCGCCATCCTAGCAACCTCCGGTAAAGCTTGGGAAGCGAGCGCGTCGGGGCCGGGCATCGAAGCGCCGGGCGGGAGACGACCCGCTACGCCGCCGGTCCGGACCCGACCGACGCCGCCCGGCCCGCCTCCTCGGCGATGAAGCGGGCGAGGATGCGCGCCGTGGCGCTCCGTGCCGAAGCTTCCACCATGAAGTAGCCGCTCTCCGTCCGGGTCAGGGGCGGGCCGACGGCGACGAGCGACCCGTCGGCGAGGGCGCCGTCGACGAGGCCCGACCACCCGAGCGCGAGGCCCTGGTCGGCGATGGCCGCCTGGACCACGAGCCCATAGGTGTTGAGGCTCAGGTCGCCCGGGCCGGGCGATCGCTCCACGCCCGTGGCGGCGAGCCAGTCGCGCCAGGTGAACCAGCGCGGATGCGGCGTGCTGTCCAGGTGGAGGAGCGGGGTTCGGGTCAGCGCCCGGGGATCGTCGCCGAGGCGATGGACGGCCGCGAAGGCCGGGCTGCAGACCGGCACCACCCGCTCTGCATAGAGCTGGGTCGCGGACGTCGGGAAATCCGACCTGAGACCGAACAGCACGGCGATGTCGACGCCCTCGGCCCCGCCGGGCTCGGCGGCGCTCGAGGCCACGATGTGCACCTCCGCCTCCGGGCAGACCGACCGGAAGGCGGCGACGCGCGGCATCATCCACAGGGAGGCGAAGCCGTAGTCGGTGAAAAGCCGGACGATCGGCCGCCGGTTGAGGCTGCGGATCTCGCGGGTGGCGCCGTCGATCTCCGTGACGGCCCCCTGGACCGCCCGGAACAGAAGCCGGCCGGACGGGGTGAGGGCGCTGCCCCGATGGCCGCGGGCGAGGAGAGGCGCTCCGATCTGGCCTTCCAGCTGGCGGACCGCATAGCTGACGGCCGGCTGCGACAGCTTCAGCTCGGCCGCCGCCGCGGTCAGGCTGCCGAGGCGGCCGACGGCCTCGAAGACGCGCATCCAGGCGAGGTCCAGCGGGCGCTCTGCCATAAGGATCCTTGAGGTCTGGTATTGAAAAAGATCAGCTGCACAGCATTGGCTATTTAGATGTCTGATGCCTTGCAGAGCAAGCCGGACGTGGCCGCGCCAGACGGCCCGCCGGCGGGCCGGGCCGCCGTCGCGGCCTTCACCCCTCTCCAGAGGTGTCGCCATGATCCGCTTCCATCTGATCGCCGCCGCCGCGCTCGTCGCCGCCGGGCCGGTTTTCGCCGCCGACGCGCCCTCGTGCCAGACCATCCGCATGTCGGATCCAAGCTGGACCGACATCACCGCGACCAACGCCATCGCGGCCACCATCCTCTCCGCCCTCGGCTACGAGCCGGAGGTGAAGACCCTGTCGGTGCCGATCGGCTACGAAGCCATGAAGAACAAGGACATCGACGTCTTCCTCGGCAACTGGATGCCGGCCCAGCAGGCCTTCATCGACGACCTTGAGGCCGCCAAGGCGGTCGAGGTCCTCGGCACCAACCTCACCGGCGCCAAGTTCACCCTCGCCGTGCCGTCCTATGTGGCGGAGGCGGGCGTCAAGGACTTCAAGGACCTGGCCGCGAATGCCGGGAAATTCGAGAACAAGATCTACGGCATCGAACCCGGCGCGCCGGCCAACGCCAACATCCAGAAGATGATCCAGGCCGGCGACTTCGGCCTGTCCGGCTGGAGCGTGGTGGAATCCGGCGAGCAGGCCATGCTGGCCCAGGTCCGGAGGGCCGAGTCGGACGAGGGTTGGATCGTCTTCCTGGCGTGGGCGCCGCATCCGATGAACGAGACGTTCGACATCACCTACCTGTCCGGCGGGGACGCCTATTTCGGCCCGAACTTCGGCGGGGCCGAGGTTCGCACCCTGGCGCGCACCGGGTGGTCGGCCGAGTGCCCGAACGCGGCGACCTTCTTCAAGCAGCTCAAGTTTGAGCTCTCCATGGAGAATGCCATGATGGGCAAGATCCTGGACGACGGCGACGAGCCGGGCGCCGCCGCGGAAAGCTGGTTGAAGGACAACCCGGACGTGCTCGGCCCGTGGCTGGAGGGCGTCACCACCTTCGACGGCGAGCCCGGCCTGCCGGCCGTCAAGTCCGCCCTGGGTCTCTGACCCCTCTTGCCGGCCGGGCCGCTCCGCCGTCCGGCCGGTTCCGCTCACCACTACGCCGCCGAGACCGCGATGAAGCGCCCGAACGTCCTCATACTGATGGTCGACCAGCTGAACGGAACCCTGTTTCCCGACGGGCCGGCCGACTTCCTGCACGCCCCGAACCTGAAGGCGCTCGCCGCCCGGTCCGCGCGGTTCGCCAACACCTATACGGCGAGCCCGCTGTGCGCGCCGGCGCGCGCGTCCTTTATGTCGGGCCAGCTGCCGAGCCGGACGCGGGTCTACGACAACGCGGCGGAGTTCACCTCCGACATTCCGACCTACGCCCACCATCTGCGCCGGGCCGGATATCACACCGCGCTCTCCGGCAAGATGCACTTCGTCGGGCCGGACCAGCTGCACGGCTTCGAGGAGCGGCTGACCACCGACATCTATCCGGCCGACTTCGGCTGGACGCCCGACTACACGCGCCCCGGCGAGCGGATCGACTGGTGGTACCACAATCTCGGATCGGTCACCGGCGCCGGCGTCGCCGAGATCACCAACCAGTTGGAGTATGACGACGAGGTCGCCTACCACGCCGGCCGCAAGCTCTACGACCTCGCCCGCCGGCACGACGACCGGCCCTGGTGCCTGACCGTGAGCTTCACCCACCCGCACGACCCCTATGTGGCGCGGCGCCGCTTCTGGGACCTCTACGAGGACTGCCCGGCGCTCGACCCGGTGGTCGCTCCGATCCCGTTCGAGGCGCAGGATCCGCATTCCCGGCGTCTCATGCTGGCGAGCGACCACGCGCGCAGCCCGCTGACCGACGACGACGTGCGCCGGTCCCGGAGGGCCTATTTCGCCAACATCTCCTATATCGACGAGAAGATCGGCGAACTCCTCGACATCCTGGATCGCGGGCGCATGGCGGAGGACACCATCGTGGTCTTCGTCTCGGACCACGGCGACATGCTCGGCGAGCGCGGCCTCTGGTTCAAGATGAACTTCTTCGAAGGGTCCGCCCGGGTGCCGCTGATGATCGCCGCGCCCGGGCTGCCGGCGCGACGGATCGACGAGCCGGCGTCGACCCTCGACGTGCTGCCGACCCTTGGCGAGCTGACCGGCCTGGATCTTGAAAGCCTGCGGCCCTGGACCGACGGAATATCCCTCGTCGGGGCGGCGACGGGCGAGGCGCCCCGCGGGCCCGTTCCCATGGAGTATGCGGCCGAGGGCTCGTACGCGCCGCTCGTGGCGCTCCGGGACGGACCCTGGAAGCTGGTGCTCTGCGACCTCGATCCGCCCATCCTGACGAACCTCGACGAGGACCCGCACGAGCTGCGCAACCGGGCCGCCGACCCGGAGAGTGCGGACGTGCTCGCGCGCCTGAGCGGGACCATGCGGGCCCGCTGGGATCTCGCCCGCTTCGACGCGGAGGTGCGGGCGAGCCAGGCCCGCCGCCACGTGGTGTACGAGGCGCTGCGCAACGGCGCCTACTACCCGTGGGACTTCCAGCCGCTGCAGCGCGCATCGGAGCGCTACATGCGCAACCACATGGACCTCAACGTCCTGGAGGAGGCGCAGCGCTATCCGCGCGGGGAATGAGGCGCGGACGGAAACCCGCTGGCGTCGATGGCGCGCCTGTCCGGACGCGCCGTCGCGGCGTCCGGACGGATCGCGGACGACGGGCCGCGAGAAGCACGGATCACGGCCGCGCCGAAGGCCGGCCTCGGTCGCGGACGAGCGCGGGGCATAGGCCGCTGGACGGTGGCCTTCCCGGCCATGCGGTCACCGCTTGGCGATCCTGGACCGGCTGTTCTTCTGCAGCACGGCCACGATGATCACCAGGAAGGCGGCGAGCCGGAGGAGATAGATCCAGCTTCGCTCCTCGACCGGAAGGTTCGTGAGACCCAGGATCGCCTGGTTCAGCGCCAGCAGGCAGAAGGCGACGCCGAAGGCGAGGAAAAGGCCGTCGCTCGTCTGGCGCCAGAACCGCACGAAGAAGAGACTGGCCACCAGAAAACCCATGGTGATCACGCCCGAGGCGAACTGAAACATGCGATGGCCTCCTCAGGCGCTTTCCCAGACCAGACCGAAGATCAGGACGCCGACCGCCAGCAGGGTGGCGACATAGCGCAGGACCAAGAGGTTCAGATCGGGGAAGACGAAAAGATCGAGCACGACGACGAGGCTGTTCACGGCCAGGAAGAAGAAGCTCACGCCGCTCCAGAGCAGAAGACGGACACGGCTCGACAGATATCCGCGCACCAGCAGCCCGGCGCAGGCCGCCGCCGTCCCGAAGCACAACACGTAGATCGCGACTTTCACGAGCTCGATCATCAGGATCACTTCCGGAACTTGAACGCGTCGGAGAACGTCTGGAGCTTGTCGTTTCCGGTCCGGACGATGGCGCGCCGCACTGCCGCCGCTTTCCGTCGGTAGAGATCGTCCAGCTGGATGACCAACTCGTGCTGTTCGGCTGACGCGGCGCAATAGCGGATGGCGCCGTCGGGGCCGACGTCGACGAGCCCGGCCCGCATGAGCGACACGACGCTGTCGCTGATCACCTGTTCGCTGCCGCGCAATTCCGCGACCAGGTTCGCGGGCGTCCACCAACGGTCACCGGACCGGTGGAGCAGAAGCAGAACCTCGAGCGCCCACACGCTGCTGAACGATGTGTCGATGAATTCAGCAAGCTCGTCAGTCATTTCGGAAAATTTGAGGATACGCCGCCCAGCCAGACCATGGGCGGCAGTGTGCGCACCCGAGCCCCGGGTGGCAAGGGGCTGGAGAATATTCTCTGTCTGACACATTCATTCGGAACAAATCACCGCAGCTCGCGTTAGCGCCATCGGCGAAGTTCGCCCGGACGACTCTATACTTCTTTTAACGATGTAAATCGTTGAGAGCTCCGTCAACACCTTGGACATGAAACGGCGCTGCCGGTGAATTGCTGCCGGCGGCCCTCGGGGGGCATCATGAACGTTGAAGTTCCGCGCGAGCAGCTCGACCGGCGCGAGCTCCTCAATGCCTTGCGCGCGTTCCGGCGTGGCGATTTCACGGTCCGGCTGGACGACGACTACCAGGGCGTCGACGCCGAGATCGCCGCGGCCTTCAACGAAGTGGTGGAACTCAACGAGCAGCTGACCAGCGAGTTCGAACGCCTGAGCCGCGTGGTCGGCAAGGACGGCCGGATCGGCGAGCGCGGTCACGTGCGCAGCGCCACCGGCGGCTGGGAGACGTGCATCCGGTCGGTGAACGACCTGATCGAGGACATGGTGCAGCCGACCGCCGAGGTGGCCCGCGTGATCGGCGCCGTCGCCAAGGGCGACCTCAGCCAGTCCATGATGGAGGAGATCGACGGGCGTCCGCTGCGCGGCGAGTTCCTGCGCATCGGCCGAGTCGTGAACACCATGGTGGAGCAGCTCGCCTCGTTCGCGTCGGAAGTGACGCGCGTGGCGCGCGAGGTGGGCACGGAAGGAAAGCTCGGCGGACAGGCCCGGGTGGAGGGCGTCGCGGGCACCTGGAAGGACCTCACCGACAACGTCAACGCGATGGCGACCAACCTGACCGGCCAGGTGCGCAACATCGCCGAGGTGACGACGGCGGTGGCGAGCGGAGACTTGTCCAAGAAGATCACCGTGGACGTGAAGGGCGAGATTCTTGAACTGAAGAACACCATCAACACGATGGTGGACCAGCTGAACTCGTTCGCCTCCGAAGTGACGCGCGTCGCGCGCGAGGTGGGCACGGAAGGCAAGCTCGGCGGCCAGGCCCGGGTGGAGGGCGTCGCCGGCACCTGGAAGGACCTCACCGACAACGTGAACCTGATGGCCGAGAACCTGACCGGCCAGGTGCGCAACATCGCCGAGGTGACGACGGCGGTGGCGAGCGGGGATCTTTCCAAGAAGATCACCGTGGACGTGAAGGGCGAGATCCTCGAACTGAAGAACACCATCAACACGATGGTGGACCAGCTCAACTCGTTCGCCTCGGAAGTGACGCGCGTGGCCCGCGAGGTGGGCACCGAAGGCAAGCTCGGCGGCCAGGCGCAGGTGCGCGGCGTCGCCGGCACCTGGAAGGACCTCACCGACAACGTGAACCTGATGGCCGAGAACCTGACCGGCCAAGTGCGCAACATCGCCGAGGTGACGACGGCGGTGGCGTCGGGAGACCTCTCCAAGAAGATCACCGTGGTGGTGAAGGGCGAGATCCTGGAGCTGAAGAACACCATCAACACCATGGTGGACCAGCTCAACTCGTTCGCCTCGGAAGTGACGCGCGTGGCCCGCGAGGTGGGCACCGAAGGCAAGCTCGGCGGCCAGGCGCAGGTGCCGGGCGTCGCCGGAACCTGGAAGGATCTGACCGACAACGTGAACTCGATGGCGCAGAACCTGACGGGGCAGGTGCGCAACATCGCCGAGGTGACGACGGCTGTCGCCCGCGGCGACCTTTCCAAGAAGATCACCGTGGACGTGAAGGGCGAGATCCTGGAGCTGAAGGACACCATCAACACGATGGTGGACCAGCTGAACTCCTTCGCCTCCGAGGTGACCCGCGTGGCGCGCGAGGTGGGCACGGAAGGCAAGCTCGGCGGCCAGGCCCGGGTGGAAGGCGTCGCCGGCACCTGGAAGGACCTGACCGACAACGTGAACGCCATGGCGGCGAACCTCACCGGCCAGGTGCGCAACATCGCCGAGGTGACGACGGCGGTGGCGTCGGGAGACCTTTCCAAGAAGATCACCGTGGACGTGCGCGGCGAGATCCTCGAACTGAAGAACACCATCAACACCATGGTGGATCAGCTCAACTCCTTCGCCTCCGAAGTGACGCGCGTGGCCCGCGAGGTGGGCACCGAAGGCAAGCTCGGCGGCCAGGCGCAGGTGCGCGGCGTCGCCGGCACCTGGAAGGACCTCACCGACAACGTGAATTCCATGGCCGAGAACCTGACCGGCCAGGTGCGCAACATCGCCGAGGTGACGACGGCGGTGGCGTCGGGAGACCTTTCCAAGAAGATCACCGTGGACGTGCGCGGCGAAATCCTCGAACTGAAAAACACCATCAACACGATGGTGGACCAGCTGAACTCCTTCGCGTCCGAAGTGACGCGCGTGGCGCGCGAGGTGGGCACCGAAGGCAAGCTCGGCGGCCAAGCCCAGGTGCGCGGCGTCGACGGCACGTGGAAGGATCTGACCGATAACGTGAACTCGATGGCGCAGAACCTGACCGGCCAGGTGCGCAACATCGCCGAAGTGACGACCGCGGTCGCCCGCGGCGATCTTTCCCGCAAGATCACCGTGGACGTGAAGGGCGAGATCCTGGAGCTGAAGAACACCATCAACACCATGGTGGACCAGCTCAACTCCTTTGCGTCGGAAGTGACGCGCGTGGCGCGCGAGGTGGGCACGGAAGGCAAGCTCGGCGGACAGGCCCGCGTGGAGGGCGTCGCCGGCACCTGGAAGGACCTCACCGACAACGTGAACCTGATGGCCACGAACCTGACCAATCAGGTGCGCGGCATCGCCGACGTGGTGACCGCGGTGGCCCAGGGCAATCTGAAGCGCAAGCTCTCGGTGGACGCCAAGGGCGAGATCGCGGCCCTCGCCGACACCATCAACGGCATGATCGAGACGCTCGCCACCTTCGCCGACCAGGTGACCGACATGGCCCGCGAGGTGGGCATCGAAGGCAAGCTCGGCGGTCAGGCCCGCGTGCCCGGCGCGGCCGGCCTCTGGCGCGACCTCACCGACAACGTGAACCAGCTGGCCGCGAACCTCACCAACCAGGTGCGCTCCATCGCCGAGGTGGCGACGGCCGTGACCAAGGGCGATCTTTCCCGCTCCATCGCCGTGGAGGCCTCGGGCGAGATGGCCGCCCTGAAGGACACGATCAACGAGATGATCCGCAACCTCAAGGACCAGACCTTGAAGAACGCGGAGCAGGACTGGCTGAAGACGAACCTCGCCCGCTTCTCCCGCATGCTGCAGGGCGAGCGCGACCTGACGACCGTGTCGACGCTCATCATGTCGGAACTGGCGCCGCTGGTGAACGCCCAGTACGGCGTCTTCTACGTCACCGGCCGCGACGAGACCGAGACCTACCTGGAGCTCGCGGCCAGCTATGGCGCGGAAAGCGGCAGCGAGATGAAGCGCCGGTTCGCCATCCGGGAAGGCCTGATCGGACAGGCGGCCGCCGACAAGCGGGGCATGCTCCTCAACAACGTCCCGGCCGACTACCTGCGGATCTCCTCCGGCCTCGGGCACTCCGGCCCGGCGAACGTGATCATCCTGCCGGCCCTGTTCGAGGACGAGGTGAAGGCCGTCATCGAACTCGCGTCCTTCGGCGAGTTCCGCGAGACGCACCAGTCCTTCCTCGACCAGCTGATGGAATCGGTCGGCATCGTGCTCAACACGATCGCCGCCACCATGCGCACCGAAGGCCTGCTGAAGCAGTCGCAGCTGCTCACTGCCGAGCTCCAGGCCCGCCAGTCGGAACTGACCAAGAAGCAGGAAGAGCTGCACGCCACGAACGAGGAGCTGCAGGAGAAGGCGCAGCTCCTGGAGAACGAGAAGAAGCAGGTCGAGAACAAGAACCTCGAGATCGAGATGGCGCGCCGCGCCCTGGAGGAGAAGGCGGAGCAGCTGGCGCTCACCTCCAAGTACAAGTCCGAGTTCCTGGCCAACATGAGCCATGAGCTCCGCACGCCGCTCAATTCGCTGCTGATCCTGTCCAAGCTGCTGGCGTCCAACCAGCAGGGGAACCTGAACGAGAAGCAGGTGGATTTCGCCCGGACGATCAACTCGGCCGGCACCGATCTCCTCAACCTCATCAACGACATCCTCGACCTGTCGAAGATCGAGTCCGGCACGGTGTCGATCGAGATCGGCGAGGTCCCGCTGTCCAACCTGCGCCAGCACATGGAGCGCACCTTCCGCCAGCTCGCCGCCGACAAGGGCCTCGCCTTCACCATCGAGATGGACGAGCGCCTGCCGTCGTCGATCCGGACCGACGAGAAGCGGCTGCAGCAGATCGTCCTCAATCTCCTGTCCAACGCCTTCAAGTTCACCGCCGAAGGCGGCGTCGTGCTGGAGTTCAAGTTCGCCAGCGACGGCTGGAGCACCACGAGCGCGGCCCTGAAGGGAACCACCAAGGCGCTGGCGATCGCCGTGTCGGACACCGGCATCGGCATCCCGGAAGACAAGCAGAAGCTCATCTTCGAAGCGTTCCAGCAGGCGGACGGCACCACGAGCCGCAAGTACGGCGGCACCGGCCTCGGCCTGTCCATCAGCCGCGAGATCGCGCGGCTCCTCGGCGGCGAGCTGCACGTGCGCTCGCGTCCGGGCGAAGGGTCCACCTTCACGCTCTACATCCCGCTTGAGGCGACCGCCGATCAGGTGCTCGTCCCGTCCGCCCCGTCGCCGGGGCGCCAGAGCGGCGCCGGGGCGGAGATCGTCCCGCTCGTGTCCGGCCCGATCGACATCGTCGACGACCGCAACGGCATCCAGCCGGGCGACCGGGTGCTGCTGATCGTGGAGGACGACCCGACCTTCGCCAGCATCCTGCTCAACCTCGCAAGGGACGCGGGGCTGAAGGCCGTGATCTCGCTCGCCGGAGCGGGCACGCTGGCGCTCGCCCGGAAGGTGCGGCCCGACGCGATCAGTCTCGACCTCGGCCTGTCCGACATCGACGGCTGGGTGCTGTTCGATCTTCTGCGCCACGATCCCAAGACCCGGCGGATCCCCATCCACGTGATCTCCGGGGCGAGCGACGTGTCCTCGCTTCTCAGCAAGGGCGCCGCGAGCGCGACCGCCAAGCCGGCCTCGCAGGAGGAATTGTTCCGCGTCTTCGAGAGCATCGCCACCGGCAGCGGCCGGGTCCAGCGGCGGGTGCTCGTCGCGGACGCCGATCCGGACCAGCGGCTGATCCTCGTCGACGCGATCCGCGACGGGGTGACGATCGTGACCGCCGCTCCGTCCATCGCCGAAGCCGCCGAGGATCACGACGTCTCGGCCTTCGACGCGGTCGTGCTCGGCCTGGGGCGGTCGGCGAAGGCGAACGCCCACGTGCTGGCGGAGGTGCGCCGGCGAGAGGAGGGCGAGCCGATCCGGGCGCTCGTCATCTACGGCCTCCACAGCGAGGCGGTGGACCAGGCGATCCAGCAGAAGCCGTTCGACGCGCCGGTGTTCCGCGCGGACACGCTGCAGCAGCTCGCCACCGCGCTGCCCGGCGCCCTCGGCGAGGAACCGGAGCAGGTCGGCGACATGCCGGGTTCCTCCGACATGGCCGACCTGGCGGGCGCGAAGGTCCTGATCGTCGACGACGACATCCGCAACATTTACTCGCTGACGAGCGTCCTCGAGACCTACGGCATCGAGGTGCTGCACGCCGAACGCGGCCGGGAAGGCATCGAGATCCTGGAGAGCAACCCCGGGATGGACGTCGCCCTCATCGACATCATGATGCCCGAGATGGACGGCTACGAGACCATGGGCGAGATCCGCCGGCGGCCGGCGCTGGCCGAGCTGCCGCTGATCGCGGTGACCGCCAAGGCCATGAAGGGGGACCGGCAGAAATGCCTGGACGCTGGCGCGTCCGACTACGTGGCCAAGCCCGTCGACATCGAGCTGCTGCTGGCGCTCCTGCGCGTCTGGATCCGCCGGTCCCGCCATCGGGGCCAGGTCGGAACGGCCGGACTGACGGTGCCGGCATGAGGATCGGATGGTGAGCGTCCTTCAGAGTACAGCCTCCATGTCCGGACCCTCGTCCTCGCCCGCGCCGGGTGACTCGCCCGCGAAGATCCTGGTCGTGGATGACGATGAGCGGAACCTCCTGGCGATCTCGACGATCCTCGACACCGTCGCGGACGTGGTGACCGCCGCCTCGGGCGAGGAGGCCCTGCGCTATCTGCTGAAGCAGGAGTTCGCCGTCATTCTCCTGGACGTCTACATGCCCGGGCTCGACGGCTACGACACGGCCCGCTTCATCAGGCAGCGGGAGCAGTCCAAGCGCACGCCGATCATCTTCCTGACCGCCATCAACAAGGAAGACGCGCACATGCTGCGCGGCTACGACATGGGCGCGGTCGACTACGTGTTCAAACCGTTCGACCCGGTCATCCTGCGGTCCAAGGTGGCGGTCTTCGTCGACCTCTACGAGAAGACCCAGGAGATCCAGCGCAACGCCGTCCAGCAGCAGCGTCTCTACGAGGAGAACCTCCGGGCCAACGCCGAGCGGCTCGAGATGGAGAAGGCGCTCCTCAAGGTGGAGGAGCGGCAGGCCCTGATCCTGCGCTCGCTCCCCGTAGCGCTCTACGAGGAGGACCTTTCGGGCGAGGATCGCGCCCCGCGCTTCATCGGCGGAGACCTCCACGCCCTGACCGGCTTCAACGACAGGGAGCTCAACGCGCACGCCTTCTGGTACGAGCGGATCCACCCGGACGACCGGGCGCTCCGCCTGCACGCCCCGGCGGCCCTGTTCAAGAACGGCGTCGCGGTGTCGGAGTATCGATGGAACTGCGCCGACGGCCAGTTCAAGCACTTCCTGGACAAGTCGGTGCTCCTGCGCGACCCGGACGGCGTGCCGATCGGCATCGCCGGCACGCTCCTCGACGTGACCGACCGGCGCAAGCTGGAGGACCAACTGGTCCAGGCGCAGAAGCTGGACGCGATCGGCAAGCTGACGGGCGGCGTCGCGCACGACCTCAACAACCTGCTGGCGTCGGTGCTGGGCGGGCTCGGCCTCATCGAGCGCCGGTCGACCCTGTCGGAGGACGCCCGCCAGGTGCTTCACATGACACGGCACGCCGCCGAGCAGGGGGCCGAGCTGATCCGGCGGATGCTGGCCTTCTCCCGGCGCCAGCACCTGAAGCCGGCGGTGGTGCAGATCAACGATCTGCGCGGCAACATGGAAGGCATGGTGGGCCACATCCTCGGCGGCCTGGTGCGGTTCGAATGGGCGGTGGACGAGACCTTGTGGGCCGCCTACGTCGACACCGGGCAGCTGGAACTGGCGCTGATGAACCTGATCGTCAACGCGCGGGACGCCATGCCGGCCGGCGGAACCGTCAGGGTGTCGGCCACCAACCGCACCGCGTCGGACCACCAGATCGGCGGATTGCCGGCGGGGGACTACGTCGTCCTCACCGTGTCCGATACGGGCTGCGGGATCTCGCCGGAGAATCTCGCCCGCGTCATCGAGCCCTTCTTCACCACGAAGGACGTCGGCAAGGGAACGGGCCTCGGGCTCAGCACCGTGTACGGGTTCGCGCAGCAGTCCGGCGGCACCATCACGATCAACAGCAAGGAGGGGACCGGGACCACGGTGGAGCTTTGGCTGCCAAGGTCGCCGGTGGAGGTCTCCGATCCCAAGAGCCGCCCGGCGAGCCCCGACCCAACTCCCCGCAAGGTGCCGGACGGCGCGGGCCGCGGTCGCAGCATCCTGCTGGTCGACGACACCGCCTCCGTCCGCGACATCACGGCCGCCCTGCTGAAGGAAAGCGGCTTCAACGTGGTCACGGCATCCGGCGGGGGCGAGGCCATGGGTCTTCTGGAGAAGCAGCCCCAACGCTTCGACCTGATCATCACCGATTTCGCCATGCCCATCGTGTCCGGTCTCGACGTGGTCCGGTTCGCCAGAAACCTTCGTCCCGACCTCCCGATCATCATCATCACGGGCTATGCGGATACGAGCGGGATCGCGGACTGCCCGCCCAACGTGCCGGTGTTCACCAAGCCCTTCGAAGACGAAAGCCTCGTCGGGACGATCCGGGAACTGCTGGCGCCCCCGGGCTAGCCCTGACGGCGCGCGGGCCGTCAGGGCTCCACGGGATCAGAACCTGATCTGGGCGGTCAGCTTCGCCACGCGGCCCTCGCCGTAGCTGCACGCGAACTGGGTCTGGCAGCTCGCCACATAGTCTCGGTCGAAGATGTTGTTCACGTTGAGGGCGACGGACCAGTCCTCGGCGTCGAAGCCGACCTTGGCGTCGAACACCGTCGCGGACGGCACCTTCAGCGTGTTCTCGTTGTCCACCCAGGACGAACCCTGGTAGCGGACGCCGCCGCCGACCGTGAAGCCTTCCAGAAGGCCCGTGCCGAAGGTGTAATGGAAGGACAGGGAGGCCTGGGTCTCCGGCACGATGAACGGGGTGTTGCCGATCAGGGTCGCGTTCGCGTCCTCGGTAATCTCCAGGTCGAAGGCCGTGAAGGCGGCGGTCAGGAGCAGGTTCTCGGTGATGTTCGCCTGCGCCTCCACCTCGATGCCACGCGAGTTGAACTCGCCGATCTGCGTCTCGGCCAGGAACGGGCCGGTGACGACGTTCTTGCGCGTGAGATCGAACAGGGCGACCTGGAACAGGCCGTCGAACCACTCGGGCTTGACCTTCACGCCGACCTCGACCTGGTGTCCGGTTTCCGGCTTGTAGAACCCGGCCACCGGCGACGACCCGATCTGCGGGTTGAAGAAGGTCGAGACGCTGGCGTACGGGGTGATGCCGTTGTCGAACGCATAGGCGAGCCCGGCGCGACCGCTCCACTCACCGGTGTCGTCGCCGCCGGTCCGCAGGCCGTCCACGTCCGTCGACACGTAGTCGTACCGGCCGTTCAGCGTGACGATCCAGCCGTCGCCGAAGCGCATCTGGTCCTGGGCGTAGAGCCCGATCTGGTGCTGGCTGATGACCTCGTCGATGTACGGGGTACGAGGACCGACCACGCCGCCGTAGACCGGATCCACCGCGCTGATCGGCGTCACCGCCCCGGTGGCCTGCATCTGGTCCATGCGGAAGAACTTGTAGTCGATGCCCATGAGCAGCTGGTGGTCCACCGGGCCGGTCCGCACCTCGCCCTCGATCTGAGTGTCGACGAGAACGGTGTCGACGACCGTGTCGTGCTCGAAGTTGATGCGCGACAGGAGGCCGGACGGGTCGGTCGGCGTCGGCGAGAAGGCGTTGTAGCCGTAGGGATAGATCGAGACCTCGCGCAGGTCGCTGTGCCCGTAGCGGGCGTTCTGGCGAATCTCCCAGCCATTCTCGAGCCGGTGCTCCAGGTCGTATCCGATGTGGCCTTGCTTGCGCTCGTAGGTGTCGACGGCGGGCTCGGTGAAGTTCGTGTCGCGATCGATGAAGCCGAACGGGGCCGGAACGACTGTGCCCACATAGGGCAGGAAGCTGCCGCCGCCGTGGTTCTGGTCCATGACGGTGAGATTGGCGAGAACGGTGAGCGTGGTGTCTTCACCGAGGTTCATCGTCACCGCCGGGGAGACGGTCCCCCGGAATTCGTCCTGCTCGTCCGAATAGCCCTGCCCGCCGAGGACGCGGCCGGTCACGCGATAAGCCGTCTCGGCGTCCACGGCATCGCCGACGTCGAAGCCCACGTAGCCGGTTCCGGCGTCGTTGATGCCGAAGTCCAGCGCGCGCAGGCGCTCGAACACCGGACGCCGGCTGACCAGATTGACGAGGCCGCCCGGGTTGCTGCCGCCGTAGAGCACGGACGCGGCGCCCTTCAGCACCTCCACCCGGTCGAGGAGATAGCTGTCGATCAAGAAGCCGCCGAAGCCAAAGCCGTAGGACTGGAGGCCGTCCAGGTAGAGGCCGGTCTGGGTGGCCTGGAAGCCCCGGATGAACAACCAGTTCGTGTCGGTGTCCGGACCGAACGGCTGGGCGAAGACGCCCGCGGTGTAGCGCAGGGCCTCGTCGGCCTTCTCGGCGCCGAGGTTCTCGATCTGCTCGCGGCCGATGACCGATACCGCCTGCGGGATCTCCTCCACCGGCGTCGCCGTCTTGGACCCGGTGGCGGTCCGCCCGGCCACATAGCCCTCGACCGGATCCGTCGCTCCGTCGCCGGACCCCTCCACCACGATGGGCTCGAGCGCGACCGGCGCAGTCTGCGCGTCGGCGAGCGCGGGTGCGAGGAGAAGCGCGGCAGCCGCCGTCCCGCTCAGCAGATCCCGCCCCGTCGTGCCCCACCAAGCCTGGACCATGTCACCCACCTTGAACGCCTGAACGCGCCGGCCCTGGCCGGCCATATAGATGAGCCAATAACTCAAGTTTTCGGAGCTGGCTTGGACGAATCCGCTGTGCTGGAACGGGCCTGCGCTCCCGTCGCACGTGCCGACGGCGTCCAGCGTCGCTCGTGTCCTTTCGGCATCACCCGCCACGGCTCGCCAGCCAGGCGCTCGGCGAGGTGCCCGTCATCTTCCTGAACACGCGGCTGAAGTGCGAGTGGTCGGCGAAGCCGGTGGCTGCCGCCACGTCGGTCAGCAGGCAGGGCCGTTCGGTCAGCAGCGCCTGGGCCTTCTCGATGCGCGCGCGCATCTGCCAGCGATGGGGCGTGAGCCCGGTGGCGGCCTTGAAGTTGCGGCAGAAGTGGCTCTCCGACAGGCCGACCAGATCCGCGAGGTCGCGGACGCGGACCGTCTCCGTCGCATGGGCCTCCAGGTGGGCGATGACCCGGCGAAGCGCCGCGGGCCGAAGCGGGGCGCCGCCCTTGTCGGCGGGCGCGTCGATCTCCAGCGTTTCGGTGATGAGCGCGAGCGTGAGGCTCTCGCCGAACAGGGCATGCCGGGGCGCGTCGGACGCGCAATCGGCCGCGATCAGCCCGGCGAGGGACGCCACGCGCTCGTTGGTGACGAGCACGCGCGGCGTTTCGAGCCGGGTCCGGTCCAGGACGTTCGGACACCGGCGGGCCAAGGCGGTCGGATCGAAATGGATGTCCAGATGCCGAAGCCGAGCGAGCCCGGTGATCTCGGCCCGGATCGGGTAGTCCGCCGGTATGTAGCTGACCGTGACGGCATTGCCGGGCCGGCTTTTGCGCCCGCCCGTGGGCAGGTCCACCGCGATGTCGCCGTGACCGGCGCCCTCCAGGATGACGACGATGCGCGGGTCGCGGGCGACGTATTCCCCTCCGGCGCTCGCCGCGCATCCGACCGTCCAGAGGTCCGTCACGATGCCGTCGTAGGCGCGCACGCGGAGGTCGGCGCCGGGCGAAAAGCCGCTGAGGCGGGTCCGCATGCGAGGTCTGAAGGTCAAGGCGGCCATGAAGCAGGTCTGTCGCAAGCGTCGCAGTGTTGGACGGGCTCGGCTTGTTCCTATAAACTGGAGTTTATTACTCCACAAATCGGAAAGTGCGTGACCTGGCGGATGCAAGACCGCCATCGGCCGTCAAAGGCCCCTCGGTCCCGACCGGCGCCGGGCGCGCTGGATGCATGTGGTGCGGTCTTCAAGCGGCCGATTCGCGGCCTGCAGGGGACCGCATTGGACGGGGGCCCTGCCGGCCGACCCTGCGCGCATCCCGGGTGCAAGGGTCGAAAGCGAAACTTGACTCTTCAGTTCAGGTTTTATAGCGAGACGGCATAGCTCATTCCTATCGAGTATGTTCCATGATGTTTCCGGTCCGGCTCGCCTTTCTCGCTTCCGCCTCCCTGCTGGCCCTCGCCTCCGCCGCCATGGCCCAGGACCAACCGGCCGGCGGCGATGCGGCGGACGAGGCGGTGGTGCTGGAGCCGATCACGGTCGACGGCCAGTCCGAGACGGTGATGACGAGCGAGGGCTATGTGACGGGCGAGGCCCGGGCGGCCACGAAGACCGGGACGCCGCTGATCGAGGTGCCGCAGTCGGTCTCCACCGTCAGCGAGAAGCAGCTCGACGACCGTAACCCGCAGACCCTGCTCGACGCCCTCGCGTACGTTCCCGGCGCGCGGACCGGCGCCTACGGGTTCGACCCGCGCTTCGACGCCTTCTTCGTCCGCGGCTTCCCGGCCACCTATACCGGCCGCTTCCGCGACGGCCTGCGGGAGATGAACAGCCCCACGGCCATCTTCAAGACCGAGCCCTATGGCATCGAGGGCATCACGATCCTGAAGGGTCCCGCCTCGGCCCTCTACGGGCCGGCGAGCGTCGGCGGACTGGTGGACGTCATCTCCAAGCGGCCGCTGGACGAAGCCTTCCGCGAGGTCGAGGTGAGCTACGGCAGCCACGACCGCAAGCAGGTGAACGTCGACCTGTCCGGGCCGGCGAACGCGGAGGGCACGCTCCTCTACCGGCTGACCGGCGTCGGGCGCGCCAGCGGCACCGAGATCGAGGGTTTCCCGGACGACCGGCTCTATCTGGCGCCGGCGGTCACCTGGCGGCCGGACGCGGACACCAGTCTCACCGTCCTCGGCGAGGTGATGGACTCCAGGACCGGCGGCACGGCGGCGTTCGAGAACGACGGCAGCGACGTCACGGACATCTATTCCGGCGACCCGCGCTACAATGATTTCGACCAGCAGCAGCAGCGGATCGGGTGGGAGTTCGAGCACCGCTTCGACGAGACCTTCACGGTCCGCCAGAACGCCCGCTATGCCCACATCGACAACCGTCTGGAATACGCCTACGTGGTCGATCCGACCACCAGCCCGATCACCCGCGCCGCCGGCCTCAATGCGGAGGAGGTCCACACGGTGGTGCTGGACAACCAGCTGGAAGCCCGATTCGATACCGGGCCGGTGAGCCACACCCTGCTGGTCGGCGCCGACCTCGGCTATGTGACCTACGAGCAGCGCAACGGTTTCGGCGCGATCCCGGGCGAAGGCACGCCGCCGGGCCTCGCCTTCGCGTCCGCCCAGGACATGCTGAACGCCGGCGTCTACGTCCAGGACGAGATGCGCTTCGGCAACCTCGCCCTGACGCTCGGGGCGCGGCACGACTGGCTGTCGGCCGAGACCGAGACGCCGGACGGCGCAGGCGGACGGTCCTCCACGACGGAGGACGATACCGACTTCTCCGGCCGCGCCGGCCTGTCCTGGCGGACGGACCTCGGCCTCGTCCCCTACGCGCTCTACTCCACCTCCTTCGCGCCGAACGTCGGCATCCTGGTGGACGGCACGCCCGCCCGGCCGACCGAGGGCGAGCAGGTGGAGGTGGGTGTCAAGTACCAGATCCCCGACACCAACGCGGTGATCACCGCCTCCCTGTTCGACATCCGCCAGACGAACGGCGTGGTGTTCGACGCCTCCTCGGGCGTGAACGAACAGGTGCAGCTGGATCTGCGCTCCAGGGGCTTCGAGATCGAGGGGGCGGCGAGCTTCCGCAACGGCCTGAGCCTGATCGCCTCCTACGCCTACGTGGACCTCACCATCGAGCGCGGCGCCGCCGGCACGGCGGGGAACCGGCTCTCCAGCGTGCCGCACCACACGGCCTCGCTCTGGGCGGACTACACCATCCCGTCCGGCCCGGCGGTGGGCCTCGGCTTCGGGGCCGGCGTTCGCTACGTGGGCGCCAGCTTCGGCGACGACCTGAACACCTTCGAGAACGACGCCCGCGTCCTGGTGGACGCGGCGGTCCACTACGACCTCGGCGGCCTCGACCCGGACCTGGAGGGCACCCGCCTCCAGGTGAACGCCACCAACCTCTTCGACGACCGGGAGGTGACCTGCACGTCCGGCTACTGCTACCGGGAAGCCGGCCGCAGCGTCATCGCCAGCCTGCGGTACCGCTGGTGAGCGCCGTGGCGGTGTACTTCGCGGGGGAACCGGGCGCCTCGCAAGCGGTCGACCGGGACGCGATCGCCGTGCGCGACGTCTCGGTGGCGGCGGGCGGGCGCACCATCCTCGGCCCGGTCAGCGCCGCCTTCGCGGCCGGCACGGTGCACGCGCTCGTGGGGCACAACGGGTCCGGCAAGTCCACGCTGGTCAGGGTCCTCGCCGGGCAGCTGCGGCCGAGCGCCGGCGCCGCCACACTCGGCGGCAAGCCGGTGCACGCCTGGGCGGCCCGGGCGCTCGCCCGCGAGATCGCCTACCTGCCGCAGGAGCCGGCCGCCGCGGCCGGCTTCACGGTGCGCGACCTGGTCGGCCTCGGCCGCTACTGCCGGCACGGACCCTTCGGGCGGTTCGGCGCGAAGGACAGGGCCGCCGTGGAGGCGGCGCTGGAGGTGACGCGTACGGCCGGCTTCGCGGACCGGGACGTGGCGAGCCTGTCCGGCGGCGAGCGCCAGCGGGCGTGGATCGCCATGCTGGTCGCCCAGGAGAGCCGCTTCCTCCTCCTCGACGAGCCCACGTCCGCCCTCGACATCGGCCACCAGCTGGAGGTGCTGGCGCTCGTCCGCTCGCTCGCCGAGATCCGCGGCGTCGGGATCGTGATGGTGCTCCACGACATCAACATGGCGGCGCGCTTCGCCGACCGGCTGGTCGCCCTGCGCGGCGGCCGGGTGATCCGGTCCGGCACTCCGGACGAGATCCTGACGGCGGATGGGCTGACCGAGATCTTCGCCGTGCCGATGGCGCTCGCCGCCGGCTCGGCCCGCCCCCTGGCCTATCCGCTTTGAGGACGAGCGCCATGTCGGTCCGCCCCACCCGCCGCGCCGTTCTCGCCGGCCTCGCGGCCGCGCTGGCGGGCCGCGCGCCGGCCAAGGCGGGACCTGCACCGCGGATCGTGTCGCTCGACTACGCGCTCGCCGAGATGCTGGTGGGGATCGGCATTCCGCCGGTCGGGGTCGCGGGCGCGGAGGACTGGGACGTCTGGGTGGTCGAGCCGCCCCTGCCGCCGGGTGTGGTGGACGTGGGCGCCGGCCTGGAGCCGAACCTGGAGCTTCTCGCGGCGCTGAAGCCGGACATGATCCTGACGACCCCCTACGTGGCGGCCGTGGGGCCGCTGGCGAGCCGGATCGCGCCGGTCCGGGAGTTCGCGCTCTACGCGGGCGGCGACCCGCTGGCGAGGGCGCGGGCGGCGGCGCTGGAGCTCGGCCACATGGTCGGCCGGCCGGACGCCGCCGGCGCCTATCTGGCGGCGGCGGACCGGGCTTTCGACGCCCTTGCCGGGCGGGTCGCGCGGCTGCGTCCGCCGCCGATCGCGGTCGTGGCCTTCCAGGACGCCCGCCATGCGCGCATCTTCGGGCGGCCGGGCCTCTACCAGTCCGTGATGGACCGGATCGGCCTTTCCAACGCCTGGACGGGCGAGGCCAACGACTGGGGTTTCGGCGTCATGGCCGTGGAGGATCTCGCCTCCCTGACGCCGGATCTGCACCTCATGAGCCTGGAGCCGGTGCCGCCGGACGCGGCGCCCACCCTGGCGCGAAGCCCCTTGTGGACCGCTCTTCCCTTCGTGGCGGCGAGGCGGGTGTCCGTGCTTCCGGCGTCGCTGATGTTCGGGGGCGTGTCGTCGGCCCTGCGCTTCGCCCGGCTGGCGGTCGAGGACCTGGAGGCGCGCGCGTGAACCCGGCCGTCAGCCTGTCGCCGCCCCGCCTTGCGGCGCTCCTGGCCTTCGCCGCCCTCGCGGCGACGGTCGTGGTGGTGTGGCCGCCGCTGTGGGACGGCAGGTGGGACATGTCGGCCTCCTACGACGTCGGCCGGATGGTGCTCCTCCACGCGACCCTGCCGCGGCTCGCGGTGGCGCTGGTGGCGGGCGCGGCGCTCGGGCTGGCGGGGGCGCTGCTGCAGCAGCTGCTGCGCAACCCGCTCGCCGAACCGGGCACCCTCGGGGTCTCGGCGGGAGGCGCTCTGGCGATCGCCGCCGCGACCGTGTCCGTCCCGACCCTCGGCGGGCTCGGACGGGACGCGGTGGCCCTTCTCGGGTGCGCGGCGGCGGCGGCCCTTCTGCTCGGCCTCACCGCCCGGCGCCGCTTCGCGCCGCTCGCCATCGTGCTCGCGGGTCTGGTGCTGACCCTCTGGGCGGGATCGCTGACCGCGGTGGTGGTGCTCGCCAACGAGCGCTGGCTGTCGGGCTTCTTCCTGTGGGGGCGCGGTTCGCTCGTCCAGCACGACTGGACCCCGGCCCTCGCCCTTGGCCTTCGGGTGCTGCCGCTCGCCGTGCTGGCGGCCGCTCTGGCGCGGCCGCTCGGCCTTCTCGACCTCGACGACGCGGCCGCCCGCGCGCGCGGGGTGCCGGTGACGGCGGTGCGGCTGGCGGGGATCGCCCTCGCGGTCGCGCTCACCGCCGCGGTCACGAGCGCCGTCGGCGTGATCGCCTTCGTGGGCCTGGTCGCGCCCGCGCTCACCCGCCTCGCCGGCGCGCGGTCGATTCGGGACCGGCTCGTCTGGTCCGCCACGATCGGCGCCGTCCTCCTGTGGGCGACGGACATGGGCGTGCAGGTCCTGACCGCCGGCACCGGCCTGTTCGTGCCGACGGGCGCGGTCACCGCCCTCTTCGGCGTGCCGGTCCTTCTCCTCCTCCTGCCGCGCCTCAGGGCGACGGCACCGCCCCCATCCGCCGCCGCCTTCGGCACCGGGACCCTGGCGCGGGGACCGGCCTCGGCGGCCATCGCCGGCGCGGCGGTCGTCGGGCTCGCCGCGTTCGCGCTCCTGGTCGGCCGGGCCCCGAACGGCGACTGGACCCTGGCGCTCGGATCGGATCTTGCCGACCTCCTTCCCTGGCGGTGGCCCCGCGTGGCGGCCGCGTTCGGCGCCGGCGCCATGCTGGCGGCGGCCGGCTCGCTGCTGCAGCGGCTGACCGGCAACCCGATGGCGAGCCCGGAGGTGACCGGCATCGGCGCGGGCGCGGGCCTCGGGCTGATGGCGGCGCTCTTCCTGCTGCCCGAGCCCGGCCCGGCGACCGAGGCGGCGGCCGCCGCGGCCGGCGCGGCGGTGGCGCTCGGGGGCGTGCTTCGTCTCGGCGGACGAAGCGACCACACGGCGGAGCGCATCCTCCTCGTCGGCATCGGCCTCGTGGCGCTCGCGGACGCGCTCTCCGGCGTCATCATGGCGACGGGCGACCCGCGCGGCTTCCGGCTGCTGCGGTGGATGGGCGGCTCCACCTACGGGGCGACGGGCGCGGCGGCGCTGGTCGCGCTCGCCGGCGGCGCGATCGCCCTTTCGGCCGTCGCGGCGGCGCGGCGCTGGCTCGACATCCTGCCGCTCGGCCGGGCGACCGCGTCGAGCCTCGGCGTCCCGTATGGGGCCGCCCGCATCGTCCTCTTCACGGTCGCCGCCGCGGCCAGCGCGGCCGCGACGCTGATCGTCGGTCCGCTGAGCTTCGCCGGCCTCATCGCCCCGCACATCGCGCGGGAACTGGGCTTCGCCCGGGCGCTGCCCCAGGCGGCGGCCGCCGCCCTGATCGGCGGCGCGCTCCTGGTGGCGGCGGACTGGATCGGCCGGATGGCGACCTTCCCCTACCAGCTGCCGGCCGGGCTCGTGGCCACCCTGGTGGGCGCGCCCGTGCTTCTTCTCCTTCTCAACAGGCGGTGACCCTCATGAGCGCTGCATCCCTGACGCCGCCCGTGCCGTCGTCCTACGCGGCCGCCCTCGCGTCGATCGCGGCGGCGCGGCCGGACCTTTCGGCCGCGTTCGACGGCCTCGGGGCGGGCGCGCGACTGTCGGACCTGGCGGCGGACGGCGCGGTGCTGGACCGCTGGCTTGCCGCCGAGACGGCGCTCACGCCCGGGCTCGACGGGAAAGCGGCGGCGGCCTTCCTGACCGGCCGCATCGCCCACGCGGTGTGCGGCGTCCTCGTCTCCCTGCGCTTCGCCGCCGGCGCGGTGCCGGACCTCCACCCGGTCGACGTCGCACTCGTGCGGGAGCCGCACCGCTGGACGGTCGGGGCCCTCAGCGGCGTGACGGACCGCTATGCCCTGCGGTTCGCGGCGGACCGCGCCGAAACGACCCCCGCGGCGGACGACCCCGGCGCCGCCCTCCGCCTCACGCTCGACCGGCTGCACCGGCCGCTGGTGGACGCGCTGGCGGCGCGGCGGCTGCTCGGCCGCGCCGCCCTATGGAGGATCGTGTCGGACGCCGTCGCGAGCGCCTACCTGGACGCGGGCCGGCGGGCCGGACGGGAGGACGCCGCCCGCACGGAGGCGCTGGCCATCCTTCGCTGCGCGGGCTGCCCGCTGGCGAACCGGCAGACGAGCTTCGTGCGGGTGGAGAGCGGCTGCGCCTGCGCGGCGGAATGGTTCGTCAGCCGCGGCGGCTGCTGCCGGTGGTATACCGTGCCCGGCCAGGAGCCCTGCGCGACCTGCGTCCTCCGCGAGCCGGAGGACGTGGAGGCGCGCCTGCGCGCCCTCCTCGACGCCCGGGCCGCCAGCGCGACGGCCTGACCGGCCGGGCGCGCGTCCGCGCGAGGCGGGGCGGGACGGCCCCGGCGAAGCCTAGGCCGGGTCGGACGGTGGGCGGCCGGCCTGTCGCTCGGTCCGGCAAGGAGCCCGGCCGCCCGACGCGGGCGTGGCGGCGCGGTCCGCTATCGGGCGTCCGCCGGCAGTTCCTCGAACCGGCGCACAAGATAGAGGCCGAGCCGCCGCCAGGATTCGTCGTTGTCGCCGCGGAAGTCGAGGGACTTGTGGATCACGGTCCGGCCGGTCTCCACGTCCCGGACCTCGGCTTCGAAACTCATCACCAGCGTGCTCACCTTCTTCACCCAGCCGACCAGCACCCGGTCGGCGCCGGCCTTTCGGCCGAGCGCGCGTTCGCAGCCGTTGCAGGCGTGCAGCCGTTCGCGGGCGAACGCCGCCTCCACCTGGTCCCGGACGGGCGCAAGGTCGACCACGTGGTAGACACCCCGGTCGCCGAGGCCGTGGGCGACCTGGGACCGCAGCGCCGCGAGCCACCGGGCATGGTCGGCCGACTGGTCGCGCGGCTCCCCGGACGTGTCGATGATGTCGAAGGGCAGGACGGCGATCGTCTGCCGCGGCGGTTCCGCCGCGGCGACGCCGGCGAGAAGGACATGGCCCGCCAGCAGGGCGGCGATGCGCAGGCTTGTCGTCATTGATGAACTCCCTTGTCGAGCGATGGAAAGGGTGGACGCCGGCTGGCCGGAGGGCGACGGCACCATGCCCGGCGAGGCCGGGCAAATTGCCCGACGTGAGGCGCGACACCTTGAGGGCGCCCGTCCGGCGGTCCACTCTCCGGGGCGGTTCACGTGGGAGGCGCGTCCATGACATTGCTCGCGCGGCTGCTGGTTCGGTTCATGGCGATCGGCCTCGTCTGCGTTCTCGTCGCGACCGGATATGTGGTGACGGACGCCGTGCGATCGATCCGGGCGGAGGCCGGCGCGGTCGCGGATCTCGCGGGCCGGCGGATCGAACTCGACCTCACCAAGCGGCGGAGCGGCTACGGGGGCGGCGAGAGCAGCTTCCAGGCCGTCGACGGCCTGCCCGCCGACGCCCTCGGCTCCGGCCACTGCATCCGCTTCACATCGAGGGACGAGACCTGGACCCGCTGCGCCGGACACGACGCGACCCCGGGCGCCGCGCCGCGCTGGTTCGGCGCTCTGTTCGGGCTGGTCCTGCGCGACGGCGGCGACGTCACGCGCCCGGTCGTGGTCGGCGGCGACCGGGTCGGATCCCTGACGGTGGACACCGACCCGGCGGCCGCGGTCGACCGGGCCTATCGCCATGTGGCCACCGCGGCCGGCATCGCCGGTTCGGTGACCCTCGCCATGGCGGTCCTTCTGTTCGCCGTCGTGAGCCGGACCCTGCGACCGCTGCGGCAGGCGCTCGACGGCCTGGGCACCTTGCGCCGGGAGAACTACGGCGTCCGCCTGACGCGGTGCGGCGTCGCCGAGTTCGACGCCCTCGCGGCCGCCTTCAACGGCCTTGCGGAACGGCTCGGCGACGTCACGCGGGAGCGGGCCGACCTCACCCGCCGCCTGATCGGCGCCCAGGAGGAGGAGCGGCGGGTGCTCGCCCGCGACCTGCACGACGAGTTCGGCCAGTGCCTGACGGCCGTCCAGTCGCTCGCGGCCGGCATCGCGATCGACTGCGACGGCACAAGGACCGCGGAGGACGCTCGGCTCATCGAGCGGCTCGCGTGCCGGATGTCGGACGCGGTGCGCGGCGCTCTCGCCCGCCTGCGGCCGCCGGAACTCGACGACTACGGCCTCGCGGAAAGCCTGCGCGGCCTGATCCTCGGCCGGGACAGCGTCCTCGTCCGCCGCGACGGCTCCCGCATCCCCGTGGACATCGCCATCGACGACAGGGTGCGGGACCTGCCGCCCGAGCTCGCCCTCGGGCTGTTCCGGGTGGCGCAGGAATGCCTGACGAACGCCGCGCGCCACGGCCGTCCGGGGCGGGTCCGGATCCGGGCGACGCGGCGGCCGGCGAACGGACCCGGCGGCACCTGCTGCCTGGAGATCGAGGACGACGGCGGCGGCGGGCCGCCGGACGGTCCGTCCGGGTTCGGCCTGATGGGCATGCGCGAACGGATCGCGTCGCTCGGAGGCCTGCTCGACGTCGAGCGGACGGCCGAGGGCACGCGCGTGCGCGCCTCCGTTCCCCTTTCGGCCGGAGCTCCGCCATGACCCCTTCCACCATCCTGCTGGTCGACGATCACCCGATCGTGCGGGAGGGCTACCGGCGTCTCCTCGACCGCGTCCCGCATTTCCGCGTGATCGCGGAGGCGGCGGACGCCGCAGAGGCCTACAAGCGCTATCGGGAGACCCGGCCGGACCTGACGATCATGGACCTCTCCATGCCGGGGGCGGGCGGAATCGAGGCGGTGCGGCACATCCGGCAGTGGGACAGGACGGCCCGGATCCTGGTGGTCAGCATCCACACGCGGCCCGTCTTCGTGCAGCAGGCCTTCGCGGCGGGAAGCCTCGGATATGTCAGCAAGGCGAGCGGCCCGAGCGAACTCCTCGCCGCCGCCGCCGAGGTGGCGCGAGGCCGGCGATGGGTCGGCCAGGACGTCGCGCGCGACCTGGCGCTGGGGCAGCTGGACCAGGGCGAGAGCGCGCTGGCGGACCTGAGCGCGCGGGAGTTCACCATCCTGCGCATGCTGATCGCCGGCTCGGCGGTGGACGAGATCGCCGAGGCCCTGCACCTCAGCCCGAAGACCGTCCGAAACCACCACTACGCCATCAAGGCGAAGCTGGGCGCCCGCACCGACCTCGGCCTCGCGCTCGCGGCCGCGCGGGCCGGCATCGACGGCTCCGACGTTTGACCGAGAGACGCGGGCGCGGCCTCACCCGCGCTGGTCGAGCTCCGGCCGGCCGTCCACCACGAGCCGCAGATGCCCTCTGCCCAGTCGCTCCAACGCGATGGGGGCGGACTTCTCGATCAATCGCCGCCTCAGGAGGAGGAGGCGCGTCTCCAGATTGTCCTTCACGTCCGGCAGCTTCAGGGCCTCAGCGAGGCGCAGCTCGCGGTTGGTGAATTCGGCCCTGCCTTCGCTCAGGTAGATGGCCAGCATATGCACGAGGAGGCGGCCCGGAACGCCCTTGACCAGATAGCGTCCGTCGATGAAGACGCTGTCGTCGTAGGCGTGGCGGACGACCGCGATCCGGCGGCCGACCCTGGCCGGCGGGACGGGCTCGCTTTTCAAGCCGGGCTCGTCGGGAAGGCCCTCGAGCGCCGACAGGGACGCGGCCAACTGGCCCGCCAGAAGCGACAGGACAGCCTGCTCCTCGCTGCCGAAGGCGAGCCGCGCCGGGCTTTCCGCATAGATCACGCCGTGCAGCCGGCCGCGGGCCACGACCGGCACCGCGACGAGGCTCATCACGTCGGGTAGCGTCGGCAGCGGCACGGTCCGGGTGCGATCCTCGTCGGCCGAGCCGCTCTCGACGGCGCGGTTGAAACGGCGGACCCGGCTGAGGTCGCTGATGCGGACGGCCGTCCGTTCGGCGGCCGCGACGCCGATCGGTCCCTGGCCGAGCGGCACCTCCGAACTGGTTCCGGCCGCCGCGAACCCTCGGCTCGCGATCGTGACCAGCACGTCCCGCGTCTCGTCGAGGAGGAGGAGGAGCACATGCGGGATCGCGAGGCGGGAGGCGAGGCCGTCGACGAGGGCGTCGAGGGCCGCCTCCACGTCGGCGGCGTCCCGGACGGCCACCGCGATCGCCTCGACGTCGGCAAAGGCCGCCCGGCGCGCCGGAGGGGTCGGTTCGGCGAGGGTCGCGGACGGCACCGCCACCACGTCCACGACCTCGTAGAGGTCGAGCCCCCTGAGGCGCATCTCCGCCGCCTTGCCACCCTCGGCGGCGCCGGCCCGGATGGCGGCGGCGACCCGGTCGAAAGAGGGTCCGTCCCTGACGGTCCGGAGGTAGCGGGCGGCAAGGGCGTATTGGGCGCCGGTGCGGGCATCCACCAGCAGGATCGAGGCGCGCGGGTTGTCCTGCACGTTGCGCGCGGTCTTTCCGAAGAACTGGTTCGACAGGGCGACGTGACGATCGTCCAGCCGGACCACATGGGAGAGATAGGACACGTTGGGGACACCGGCCGCGTCGCAGGTCGCGACGATCGACGGGATGACGCCTTCGAAGCAGGCGTCGAGGTCGGAAAGGGACGGGGTCACGACGCGCCTCCGAGGGCGAGGCCCGCCGTGCGGCCGGGGGTCTGGACATAGATCTCGAGGATCTTCAGGCGCACCACCACGTGACCGCGACCGACGAACCAGGGCGCGACGAGCGCGGGCTGGAGGCCGAGGTCGGCCAGCGTCCGTCCGATCTCCTCCAGGTAGCGGTCGGCGAGCGCGGTGTCCGCCGGCATCGCCGGCCGCACGGCCGCGGCGCCTTTCACCTGGTAGGAGACGTAGTCGGCGGGACGCGCGAAGGTCGCCGCCGCGGCGCCGGTCCGCCGGATGTCCGCGACGGCCTGCGGCCACTGCCATTCGGACACGACGATCTCGACCGCGTCGTCGCCGGTCACCCGGGCGCCGAGCCCGCGGCCGATCGATGGCTGGAGATCGGCGCCGCGACCGGCGAGGATGATCATCACCGGGCTCGTCACGAAGCTCCGCCTCTCCTCGTCCAGCACGACGCCCTCCCATGTACCCGCCCCTGCGGCGATCTCGCCGCGCTTAGGAACATCTTAGGACCGAAAAGGGCGCGGTAGGAACAACTTAGGACGCATCCGCAGGCGGCGCGACGTATCGAGGGTTCTCCACACCACCTTCGGGAGCCTTCCAACATGCAAGACGATCACATCACCCCGATGCCCGCGGACGCCGTCGCGGTGATCGGCGCCGGGCCAGCCGGCCTCGCCGCCGCCGCCTGGCTTTCGAGGCATGGCCTCGCGCCGGTGCTCTTCGAGGCCTCCGACGCGGTTGGCGGCCAGTGGAACGCGTCCGCGCCGACGAGCGCCACGTGGCCGGGCATGCGGACGAACACCAGCCGCGTGCTGACCGCCTTCTCCGATCTCGATCATCCGGACGGCACGCCGACCTATCCGACCCGCGAGGCGATGCACGGTTATCTGGCGCGCTATGCCGAGGCGACCGGCGTCGCCCGCCGGATCCGGTTCCGGACGCGCGTGGCGCGCCTGGAGCGGGCGGAGGCCGGCTGGCTGGTCGTGTCGGCGACGGACGGCGCCGAGCGGCGGGATGTGTTCCCGCGCGTCGTGGTGGCGACGGGGCGCCACACGCACCCGCGCGTTCCGGCCATCCCCGGCCTCAGGACCTTCAGCGGCGCGCTCGGCGTTGCGCACACCGCCGCCTACGACGGTCCGGCCCGGTATCGCGGCGCCACGGTGGTGGTGGCCGGCTGTTCGATCAGCGCGCTGGAGATCGCGTCGGAGATCGCTCTCAACGGCGGGCGCGTGGTCACGGCCCAGCGCCGCCAGCGCTATGTCCTGCCGAAACTGATCGGCGGCGTTCCGACCGACCACGTGATGTTCAACCGCGCCGCCGCGCTCGCCGGCGAACGGCTCCCGCCCGAGGCCGTGGCGGGCGGGCTGAAGGCGGCCGTCCTGAGGGCCGCCGGCAGCCCGGCGCAGTACGGCGCCGACGCGCCGGCCGACAACATCTTCGCCGCGGGGATCACCCAGTCGCAGCACTATCTGCCGGCCGTGGCGGACGGGCGGATCACGGTCCGCCCGTGGATCGAGACGGTCGAGGGACGAACGATCCGCTTTCTGGACGGGCGGACGACGGACGCCGACGCGCTCCTTCTCGGAACCGGCTACGGACCGTCGCTGCCCTTCCTGGCGCCAGACCTCGCCGGAACCCTCGGCGCCGCCTCGGGAGACCTCGACCTGGCCGACCACACCTTCCACCCGGACCTGCCGGGCCTCGCCTTCGTGGGGCTTTACGACTTGGTCGGTCCTTACTTCCCGGTGCTGGAACTGCAGGCCCGGTGGGTGGCCTATACCTTCGCGGGCGTGATCCCGGCGCCGACGCCGGCGGATCTGGAGGCCGCGCTGGAGCGAGGCCGGACCCTGCGCAGCATGGGGCCGCCGCCGATGCACGCCCTCGCGGTCCTCTTCGCCCGTCGGGCCGGCGTGGAGCCCGATCCCGCCGCCTGGCCGGACCTGGAGCGCTCGCTTCTGTTCGGCCCGCTCGCGCCGGCATCTTTCCGGCTCGACGGCCCGGACCGTCTGCCGTACGCGGCCGAGCGTACCGCGCTCGCCGCGGCGAGCTTCGGCCGGGACGGGAGCAACGCCTATACGGCGGAGGAGGCAAGCCTCAGGGATCTCGTCCTCGCGTCGCCTCGCCCGGGCGCGCCCGAGGCGATCCGCCGGGCGGGCTGACCGCCTCGTCCGGCGGTCAGGGCGGGTCCGACTCCGCCGGGGCCCGGCCCGGTATCACCCAGCCGCCGAGGACGCGAAGGTTCGGCGGCGGACCGGCCGGCGGGCGGCCGGTCTGAAGGAGCACGAGCGGGTCGGCCTCGGGCATCCCGGCGAGCGCGAGGCGGATCTCCCATTCTCCGCCCCGGTAGGTCGATCCGCGGGCCACGGTCGGCAGGCCGTCCGGGTCCGGCGCCACATCCTTCGGCCGCAGGAGGAGGTTGGCCGGACCCGGCGACAGGCCAGGCGGGGCCGCCGCCTCGATCTCCGCTCCCGCCAGGCCGAGGCGGGCCCGGCCGCCCGCGATGGCCAGCACGTCGACCGGCAGGACCGCGCCGCGCCCGACGAAACGCCCGACGAAGGCGGTGGCGGGGCGGTCGTGAATGTCTTCGGGCGTGCCGATCTGCTCGAACCGTCCCTGGTTCATCACGGCGATCCGGTCGCCGAGCGCCATCGCCTCGCGCTGGTCGTGGGTGATGTAGAGGGTGGTCGCGCCGGACGTGCGGTGGAATGCCGCGAGTTCCTCCTCCATGGCCGCGCGCAGATGCGGGTCGAGGTTGGCCAGGGGTTCGTCCATCAGGACGACGCGGGCCCGCCCGGCGAGACAGCGCGCGAGGGCGACCCGCTGCCGCTGGCCGCCCGAAAGATCCGCTGGCCGCCGCGTCCCGAGGCCCTGGAGCGCGACGCTGGCGAGGTGCGCCTCCGCCTCCGCGCGAGCGGCTTGCCGCCGCCGGCCGGCCGCCTCGATGGGGAACGCCACGTTGCCGAGGACGTCGAGATGAGGCCAGAGCGCATAGGACTGGAACACGACGCCGAGGCCGCGCGCTTCGGGCGGCAGGTCGAGTCCCGGTCCGGCGACGGGGCGGCCGTTGAGCGCGATCCGGCCCGCGTCGAGGGGCTCGAGCCCGGCGATCAGCCGCAGGAGCGTCGACTTTCCGCAGCCGGACGGCCCGAGCACCGTGAAGAACTGCCCCGTCTCGACCAGCGCGGTGAGCCCGTCCACGGCCGCGAGAACGCCGAAGTGGCGCGTGACGTCGGTCAGGGCTATGGACATCCGGTTTCCTCTTCAGCTCCGCCAAGGCACGATGCCCGGCGGCAGGCGGCGCCCGATGCGGTCGAGCGCGAGCATCAAGGCGAGCGTCGTCAGGACGGCGATAACCGACATGGCGGCGGCGAGCCCGGTGTAGCCGCCGTCCTCGTAGTTGAAGATGACGGTGCCGAGGGTCTCGGTGCCGCGCGTCCAGAGGATGGACGACAGCGTGACCTCGCTGAAGGCCACGAGCGTGACGAGCACGGCTCCGGACGCCGCCGCGGGCGCGAGGAGGGGCGCCTCGATCCTGAGGAGACGTCGCCAGAAGCCCGCGCCGGCAACCTGCGCGGCGTCGCCGAGCGCGGGGTCGAGCGCGTCGCGCGCCACGCTGACCGGCTTCAGCGCGATGGCCAGGAAGGCCGACAGGTAGGCGCCGAGGATGATGAGGTGCGTGCCGTAGATCGAGACCCCGACCAGCGGCAGGGGACGCAGGAAGACGATGATGAAGGCCACCGAGATCACGAGCCCCGGCAGGGCATAGGAGAGTTCCGCCAGGAGGGCGACGGTCCGCGCCGCCCGGCCGCCCGACCCGCCGCGGCGCAGGAAGGGCACGAGCCCCAGCGCCATCAGGGCGACGACCGCGCCCGCGACGATCGCCAGCACGGTCGAGTTCGCCAGCGCGCGGGTCGTCACGTCCTGCCTGAACAGCACCTCGTCGAACTGCCGGAGCGTCGCGGTGTCGAAGGTCAGCGCGACGCCCCAGGTGGGCAGGAGCGCGGTGACGACCATGGACAGGAGCGGCACGAGCACGAGCGCGGCGAGGGCCAGCCAGAGAACGGCCTCGACCCACGGGCGCGCGCGGCCGAGCGGCAGGCCGAGTGGCCGCTGCGCGGCCCCGATCAGCGCCACGGAGAGCCGCCGCTGCAGGGCCATCTGCACCGGCAGGGCGACCGCCGCGACCGCGCCGATGAGCAGCGCCAGCACGGCGAGGTCGGTCAGCACCGACGGGCCGCTGGACGCGAGGCGCTGCCACATCAGCACCGGCAGGGTGACGTAGCGCCCCGGCACGCCCAGAAGGGCCGGAATGCCGAAGTTGCCGAGCGCCGACACGAAGGCGAGCGCGAAGCCGGCGACGAGCGCGGGGCGCATCAGCGGCAGCACCACCCGCCACAGAAGCCGCCCCGGCCCGGCGCCGGCGACCCGCGCCGCCTCGGCGAGATCGCGCGGCAGGGAGCGCAGGCCCGCGCGGACGGTCAGGAACACGAGCGGCATCTGCTGCAGGGCCAGAAGCGCGATCACGCCTTCCCGGGAATAGAGCGGATGCGTCGCCCCCGGCGTCGCCGGCAGGCCGAGCAGCGCGGTCATCACGCTCGCGGGCCCCAGCGTCTGCATCCACGCGATGGCGACCACATGGGCCGGGATCATCATCGGCAGGAGAATCACGAAAGAGAGCGCGACCCGGCCGCGCAGATCCGCGAGGCCGATGAGAAGCCCCAGCGCCCCGCCCGTCGCGGTGGCGATCACGGCGGACAGCGCGCTCGCCTCCAGGCTGTGCCAGAGCGCGCGGCGCACCGATCGGCTTTCCAGCGCCGCGGCGACGGCCCCGATTCCGCCGCCCGGCTCCGACAGGGCGAGCCGCAGCACCGCCCCGAGCGGCAGCACGAACAGCACGAGCCCCGCCGTGACGAGCAGGGCGAGGAGCAGCGGGTCGCCGAACAGCGCGCGCGGCCCGGACCGTTCGGCCCGGACCGCGCCGTTCACGAGGGTCATGCCGGGCTCAGCCGCCGAACATCTCGGTGAAGCGCGCCTTGTTCTCGGCCTCGGCGGCCAGGGCCTTGGCCGGATCGAAGGGCAGCACCTTGATGGCCGCGCGATCCGGGAAGCCCGCGGGCGGGGCCACGGCCGGATGGGCGGGCAGGTAGCCCATCTCCGCGGCGACCTTCTGGCCCTCCTCCGAGATCAGGAAGTCGACGAAGGCCTTGGCGGCGTCCGGGTTCTTGGTGTTGGCCAGAATCGCGACGGGTTCGGACACCGCCGACACGCCTTCGGTGGGGAAGACGAACTCGATCGGGGCGCCCTTGGCCTTCTCGCGAATGGCCAGGAAGTCGACGAGGAAGCCATAGAGCTTCTCGCCGCCGGCGACGGCCTTGAACACGCCGCCGTTCGCGCCTTCGGCCAGCGCGCCCTGCTTGGCGAGAGTCTCGTAGAAGCTCCAGCCGAGGTCCGGCACGCCGGTCACGGCCACCATGTGGATGGTCGCCGCGCCCGACGCGAGCGGCGAGGGCATCATGAAGGCGGCGGTGACCTCCGGCGCGAGGAGGTCCTTGTAGGAGGCCGGCTTCACCGGGGCGGCGGTGTTGTGGACGATGCCGGTGGTGATCAGCTTGGTGGCGAACCAGGCCTTGTCAGCGTCCATGATGCCCGGCTCGTAGGCCGAGGTGTCGGCCTCCGGATAGGCCATCAGCAGGCCCTCGGCCTTCAGACCCTCCATGGTGACGCTGTCGGCGATCAGAAGGAGGTCGGCCTGGGGCGCGCCAGCGGCGAGTTCGGCGCGGAACTTGGCCATGATCTTCGGCGTCCCGTCGCGCACCCACTCGACCGTCACGCCGGGATTGGCCGCCATGAAGGCGTCTGCGGTCTTCTGCGCGTCCTCGTTGGGCTGCGACGTGTAGAGCACGAGCTTGCCGGACACGTCGGCGAGCGCGGTTCCGGCGAACGTCATGGCGGCGACGGCGGCGATCAGCAGATGACGCATGGAAAGGTCCTTCGTGACAGCGGCATGTGGAAGCCGCGTACCAGTCTTCCTTGACCGGTACATGACAGGCGACGCGGGCCCTTCAAGGCGCCGCGGCGCCGGGCCCGGCGTCCTGACGGTTTCGCGACGGGCGGCCTCCCGGGGGCGGCCTCCCGCCGCGAGACGCGGTCTTCAGCGGCCCGGGGCGTCTGCCGGCAGGGTCCAGGCGACCGGCGCCTCGGGGCTGTAGCGGCAGAAGGTGCCGGTCCGGATGCTGTTGCAGAGGTGGCGGCCGAGCGCGGGATGCGAGGCCTCGATGCGCCGGAGCGCGTGCCGGATGCGCCAGGTGACGGAGGTCCGCGCCTTCTCGGCCTGGTCGCCGAGACGGCGGTTGCGGCCGCCGAGGCCGAGCGCGGCGGCGAGCGCCTCAACGAGGCGCTCCCGCTCGGCCCGGGCCCGTTCGGCCCTGCCGGAATCGTTGGCGTCCTCGGCGTCCTCGATCTCCTCCTGAAGATCGCCGAGGCGCCGCTTCAGCGCCGCCCGCGCCCTCTCGTCCAGGACGGCGTCGCCGGCGCCCATGAGCTCGCGACCGGCGAGGTCCAGGCAATGGATCTCCTCGCCCGGATGGCCGAGGAGCTGCCGGATGTCCCGCAGCCCCTTGAGGTCCGGCAAGGTGGCGCGGCGGCCGCCATAGACGGCGATCCATCCGTCGCCGTCCCTGGAGAGGAGGTTCGGGCCCGGGAGGGGGACCGGCGGCTCCGTCGATCGCCGCCCGGCGACTCCCAGGCGATCGAAGCCCCGACGCAGGAAGTCCATGTCCTCGTCCCGGCGGAACGGATTGTTGCGGAACAGCCATTCGCGCGGGGCGTCCGGCTCGAACGGCTGTCCGAAGGCGATCTTCTCGCGATAGGCGTCAAGGTAGCGGCCGTACTCGGCCCGGGCGGCGTCCAGGTTGCCGAGGTGGGCGTGAGCGAAGGCGAGGTAGGCGGGCGCGTCCACGAAGGGGATCGCGTCCGACCGCGCGCCGCAGGCGATCGCCGTTTCCAGCCGGCCGGCGAACACGTGCGCGAAGGCCGCGACCACGTGGTAGAACGCCGGGTGGTGGGGATTGAGGCGGAGCGCCAGCTC
Source organism: Chthonobacter rhizosphaerae (assembly GCF_013839525.1). Classification (GTDB taxonomy): domain Bacteria; phylum Pseudomonadota; class Alphaproteobacteria; order Rhizobiales; family Pleomorphomonadaceae; genus Chthonobacter; species Chthonobacter rhizosphaerae. The sequence continues at coordinate 496,181 of NZ_JACDIS010000001.1, read as the reverse complement.
CGCATGCTCCACCGCCGCGTCCGGCCGGCCGAGATAGACCTCCAGGATGGCGGCCTGGACGAGGAGGTCCGCGTCGTGCGGGCAGAGCGAGAGCGCCCGGTCCAGGTACCAGGCGGCCTGCTCGTAGGACTGGCGGAAGAGCGCCACCTTGGCCAGCACGAGATGCACCATGGCGTCCGTGTCGTCGAGCTGCAGCGCCCGGTGCGCGTGGACGTAGGCCTTCCGGCTCGCCTCCTCGAAACGGTCCCAGAACTGGCAGCTCCATTCGTTGAACCAGCTGAGGGCGATGCCGGAATGCGCCCGGGCGAAGTGGGGATCGAGCCGGATCGCCTCCTCGAAGCAGGCGCGCGCCGCCTCGTCGGCCTCGAGCGTCCCGTCCCGCATGAGCTTCAGACCGCGGACCGTCAGCTCGTAGGCCGCGAGCCCGGAGGCGCCGCGCCGCTGCGCGGCGGCGTTGGCGGCCTCCTCCAGGCGGGCGTTCAGCGTGGCGGCGATCCGGCCGACGAGCAGGCTCTCGAGCCCCTGGACGTCGGCGCCGGCGAGGGTCACGCGCTCGGCCCAGAGCTGCACGGCCGCGCGGGCGTCGGCGAGCGCGACGGAGAGCTGCAGCGCCTCCGCCTGGCGCCGCAGGCGGCCGCGCAGGACGTGGGTGGCGCCGAGCGCCTTGGCGATCTCGCCGTCCGCATGGTCCACGACGACGCCGGCAGAGGCGGGCGCGATGACGCGGATGCCCCGGAAGCGGGTGAGTTCGGAGCAGATGTCCTCATGGAGGCCGAGCGCGAGCCACGCGTCGCCGTCCGCCGCCGCGAACGGCAGCACGGCGATGGTCGGCAGTCCGTCGTTGCGTTGGACCGGCGTTTCCATGGGGCACTGCCCGTGCTTCTCGGTCTGTCTTACGCCTTCATGCGGGTTCTTGAAAGCGGCCCCGCGATGCGCGGCCGCGCCATCGGCGTCCCGGGGCGGCGGGATGTCTGCCGGCGCCGCGCGGCATGGTGTTGAAGCGGGCGCCGCCACAGGTTCGGCCGGACCGACAAGCGGAAGCGCGACTATTTGTCCGATCAAAGCGGGTCATGTACCTTGGTGGCGGCGGTGAGGAAAACAAGAGCCGACGGGAGGAACGCATGCGTGCAACACTTCTGGCGACAGTCGCCATGGCGGGGACGGTGACGGTCTGCGCCGCACAGGACAATCTCGGCAAGTTGCAGGGAATGCAGACGACGGGAGCCCCTCTGCGGATGGAACTCGTGCCGCAGGACGATTCGGTCGCCGGTCCGATCAGGACCAACCTGAAGAACATCAAGCTTCCCGACGGCTTCAAGATCGACCTCTACGCTATCGTGCCGGACGCGCGGCACATGGCCGTCGGTCCGCAGGGCGTGGCCGTCTTCGTCGGAACCAGGAAGGCGGACGTCTATGCGGTGACCGATCGCAACCGGGACCGGATCGCCGACGAGGTGAAGCGTTTCGCGCCGTCTCTCGAGATGGCCGTGCCGAACGGCGTCTGCTTCACCCCCGACGGGTTCCTCTACATCGTGGAGCACAACCGCGTCCTGGTCTTCCCGGCCGCGGAATTCTTCTACGAGAGCCCGGACGTCGCCGTGGGCGAGATCGTCAAGCAGGGCGAGCTGATCCCCGTCTCCGAGGAGAGCTTCAACCACGGGGCACGGGTCTGCACGGTCGGGCCGGACAACAAGCTCTACATCTCGCTCGGCCAGCCGTTCAACGTGCCGCCGCCGGAGAAGCGGGAGCTCTACAACGAGGTCGGGATCGGCGGCATCATCCGGATGGACCGGGACGGCAAGAACCGGGAGGTCTACGCCCGGGGCATCCGGAACTCCGTCGGCATGGACTTCAACCCCGCCAACGGCGACCTGTGGTTCACCGACAACCAGGTCGACGGCATGGGAGACGACATCCCGCCGGGCGAACTGAACCGCGCGACCGAAGCCGGCCAGAACTTCGGCTTCCCGTGGTACGGCGGCGGCAAGATCCGCACCACGGAGTATGAAAGCGAGGAGCCGCCCAAGGACGCGGTCTTCCCCGAGGTGGAGATGGTCGCCCACGCCGCCGACCTCGGCATGCGGTTCAATCGGAACACGAACCTGCCGGAGAAGTACCGGAAGGGCATCTTCTCGGCGCAGCACGGCTCCTGGAACCGGACGACCCCGGTCGGCGCGCGCGTGATGTTCACGCCGGTGAACGATGACGGGACCGCGGGCGAGACCGAGGTCTTCGCCGAGGGATGGCTGAACGAGAACGGGGAATACCTCGGCCGTCCGGTGGACGTGGCGCAGCTTCGCGACGGGTCGCTCCTGGTCTCGGACGACTTCGCCGGCGCGATCTACCGGATCTCCTACAGCGGCGGGGCGGGCGCGACGGCAAGTTCGGCCGGCGGAACCACCACGGCGTCGCCCGCCGCGGCCGATGGGGGGCCCGCCGGCACGTCCGAACCGGCGCCGGCCCAGTGATGATCCGGAGCTCGGTCGGGTTCCTGCCGCTGCCGATCCTGCTCGCCGTCCTGGCGGCGGCGGGATCGGCGGTCGTCCCGCTCGGGGCCGCCTCGGCGCAATCCAGCGCCGAGACCGGCCGCCGGCTGGCCGGCCAGTGCGCCACCTGCCACGGGCTGGACGGCATCGCCAAGATGCCGGACATGCCGACCATCGCGGGCAGCGCCGCCACCTACATCGAGCGGCAGCTGCTGGCGTATCGAAGCGGGCAGCGACAGCACGAGGTGATGTCGATCATCGCCAAGGGTCTTGAAGACCAGGCGATTCGAGATCTCGCGAAGTGGTATTCCAGCGTGAAGGTCGAGGCGAAGCTGCCGTAGACCTCGGATCCATGCGCGACGGGCGTGGACGCGGTCGGGCCGATCGCGCCCACTCCACGCGGCGTATCGGCGCCGCGGCTTCGACGGGAGGGGACAGGCGGTCGGCCGGAGATCGGCCGGCACGGCACGAGAGGAAGGGCGCCGCGCGCGGCGACGCCCCTCTCTTCCGTCATCCGGCGGATGAGGTCAGTCGTGGCTGTAGGAGAACGGGTCCAGCGTCGGGACGCGCACCGTCATGCGGCCGTGCGTGGCGACCGCCGAGCCCCGTGCGCCGAGAGCGGCGAGCGCGCGGTCGCGGCTGGTCTTGGACGGGTCGTAGGTTGTCACCGGGCCGCCGGTGCCGACGCGGCCCTTGGCCGCCAGCATGTCCACGTAGGCGTCGCGGCTGGTGTGGGCCGGGTCGAACGGCGAGGCGAGCGCCGGGGCGGCAAGCAGAACAAGAGCGGTGGCAAGCGAAGTGATCTTGGTCATCATGGGTCATCCTGTGGGTGGTCTTCACCTGCGGTTCTCCGGGAGCGCCCGGACCTTGCTGCCCGAACCGTCCTCATGGGAGAGCCGCATCGGCCGACGTCATTGCCCGGTCGATGACGCGACTGTGCCGCGAGACGGCGGCTCGTTCTGTGAGCCAGCGCACATTCGCCGACGCCGACCTCTCGGTCCGGACAGCCGTGCCCGACATGGCCTCGCGCCCGCGGCCCAGGCCGAGCCTCACGGCCGGATCGACCGTGGAGCGGCCGTATTCCATGACCCGTGCAGTCTTTCGTTCATAGTTCCTGGTTTTTGCACCTGGAATGTTCAACAGGTAACGGCTAGGCGCGGACCAGAACAGAGCGTACCTTACTCAGCGTCACCGAGCCGGACATTCCAGGTGAGCCGCCCCAGCCGACCCGGTATTTTGTTTGCAGACCTCTGAGAAGAGGTAGGCCGGCTCACCCTTTTTTCGGACAAAGACAATGAGAAGGTGCATTGCTTTCTTTGCGGCCATAGTCGCGTCCACCACCAACGTCCATGCATTCGACCCCGCCAACTCCACCCGCGACCAATATGTCGCCTCGCTTGCCGGCAAGGGGGCGGTCGGCACCGGCGGGCCTGTTTCCAGCTACGATCCGGCGCGCAACAGCCGGGACCGCCATCTCGCGGAGTTGTCGTCCAGAACGACCGCCGTTGCGACGAACGACAGCGGGGCCGCGGTCGTCTACGCCCCCTCCCTGGATCCGTTCGCGTCCCAGGGCGACTATTGACCCGGCGGTGGGAGCCTCGGCCGGGTGTTGAAGCCCGGCCGGGCTGGAGCGCTCTCCGACCGAGTCGGAAAACCTGACCAACCCGTCGGGTCGGACGGAGCTCCGTCGCCACCCGCCTCCGGATCCTGCCGGCCCGGCGGCAATCCTGCCGACCGTCGGGCCGGCCCCGCCCGACGCGGGCCGACCGAACGTTCTCAGCCGCTCCGAGTTTCCGAAGTCAGCGTAGGCTCGAAGGTGACCGCCTTCGGTCGCGAGATGGAAACGAACAGTGGGCTGGCGACGATGGAAATGGCTTCGACCGGCGTTGCCGGTCTGGACAATGTTCTGAACGGCGGACTGACGCGCGGGCATCTCTTTCTTGTCGAGGGCGAGCCCGGCGCCGGCAAGACGACCATCGCCCTGCAATTCGTTTTGGCCGGATCTCGGGCCGGCGAGAAGACGCTGTATATAACCTTGTCGGAATCCGAGCGGGAGATCCGCGAAGGGGCGGCCTCCCACGGTTGGACCATCGGGGACGACGTGGTCATCTTCGAGCTGGTGCCGCCGGAAAGCCTCGCCAGCGAGGAGAACCAGCAGTCGCTGCTGTACACCTCCGACCTGGAGCTCGGCGAGACCGCAAAGGACATCATCGCCGCCATGGACCGGGTCAGGCCGGCGCGTGTGGTGATCGACAGCCTGTCCGAGATCCGCCTGCTCGCCCAGAGCTCCCTGCGCTACCGCAGGCAGATCCTGGCGCTGAAACACCATTTCGCGCGGTTCGGCGCGACCGTCCTGATGCTCGACGATCTCACGTCCGACGGGCACGATCGGACGATGCATAGCCTCACCCATGGCGTCATCAAGCTGGAACAGCTCGCGCCGGAATTCGGCGCCGAGCGTCGCCGCCTGCGGGTGCTCAAGTATCGGGGCAAGCAGTACCGCGGCGGCTACCACGATTTCGCGATCGGGCGCGGCGGCGTCCGGGTCTATCCGCGCCTGGTGGCCGGCGAGCATTACGCGGAGTTCCGGCGCTCCCGGCTCCAGAGCGGCATTCCCGAACTGGACGACATCCTCGGAGGCGGCGTCGATCAGGGCTCCGGCACGCTGGTGCTCGGTCCGGCCGGCACGGGAAAGACCCTGTTCGGCCTGCATTTCGCCAAGGCGGCCCTGGCCCGCGGCGAAGCCGCCGCCATCTTCATCTTCGACGAGGAACGGGCGCTCCTGACCAGGCGCATGGGCGAGATGGGGATCGACCTGTCCGAGCTGCGCGAGGGCGGCCGCCTCCACGTGCAGCAGGTGGACGCGGCCGAGATGTCGCCGGGCGAGTTCTCCCACCTGGTGCGCCGCGCGGTCGAGACACTCGGGGCCACCTGCGTCGTCATCGACAGCCTGAACGGCTACCAGGCCGCCATGCCAGACGAGCGCCTCCTCATCCTCCACATGCACGAACTTCTCCAGTTCCTGAACCGGCGGGGCGCCTCGACCTTCCTCACCGTCGCCCAGCACGGCCTCGTCGGCGACATGCGCACGCCGATCGACATCACCTACCTGGCGGACACGGTCGTGCTGCTGCGATACTTCGAGGCCGGCGGCGAAGTGCGGCGGGCGCTGTCGGTGGTGAAGAAGCGCCTGGGCTCGCACGAGAACACGATCCGCGAGTACCGCATCGGCTCCTCGGGTCTGCGGATCGGAAGGACCGTGAAGGGGTTCCACGGTGTGCTAAGAGGCGTGCCGAGCTTCGATGGGGACCGGAGCGGGCTCCTGAAGGACGATGCCACGTGATCAGCCGGACGCAAGTGTCGGAACAGGTCGTCATTCTAGCGCCCTTCGGCAGAGACGCGACGATCGCCGCCGGCATCCTCTCCGGCGCGGGCCATGACGTCCTCTGCGTCCCCGACCTCGCGGCCCTTGCGGAAACGCTTCACGCCGGCGCCGGCGCCGCGATCGTCGCCGAGGAGGCGCTCCGCAACCAGGATACCCGGCCTTTGGAGGCCTGGTTGGAGGCCCAGCCGGCCTGGTCGGATTTTCCATTCATCGTCATGAGCCTGCACAAGGGCGCCGGCACTGCCGCCCCCGCCGCCCGGTCGATCGGCGCTCTGCTCGGGAACGTGTCCCTCCTGGAGCGGCCGTTCCATCCGGTCACGCTCATCAGCCTCGTGGCGGCGGCGATCCGCAGCCGCAGGCGGCAGTACGAGGCGCGGCGCATGCTGGAGGAACTGACGGCGGGAGCGCTCGCCCTCGAGGAAAGCCAGGACCACTACCGGCATACGATCGAGCTCAACCCGCAGGTGACCTGGACGGCCCGGCCCGATGGGGAGCTCGACCGCGTGGCGGCGCGCTGGCAGGACTGGACCGGGACGTCCGGACTGGGCGATTCCTGGGGCGACGCCATTCACGAGGACGACCTCCAGCGGACGATCGACGCCTGGCGGACCTCCTGCGCCACGGGAACGGGCTACGACGTCCGGCACCGGATCCGGATGAAGTCGGGCGAGTACCGCTGGATGCGCTCCCGCGCCTTCCCGCGCCGGAACCCGGACGGAACCATCGTCGGCTGGTACGGCACCACCGAGGACATCGACGGCGAGAAGATCGCCGAGGACCGGCAGCTCCTGCTGATCCGCGAGCTGCATCACCGGGTCAAGAACACCCTGGCGACGGTGCAGGCCGTGATGGGGTCCACGGCGCGGGCCTCCACGAGCATGCAGGAGTTCCAGGAGGCCTTCTCGGCGCGCATCGCCGCCCTCGCCCGCACCCACACGCTCCTCACCGGCGATCAGTGGCAGCAGGTGAGTTTCCGCGACCTGTTCGACGCTGAACTCGCCCCTTACGCGGACTGCAGGCGGATCACCCTCTCCGGGCCGCACCTCGAACTGTCGTCGGACATCGCGGTGCCACTCGGGATGGCCATCCACGAGCTCACTACCAACGCGGCGAAGTATGGCGCGCTGTCGGCGGCGAACGGGGCCATCGAGGTCGACTGGACGCTCCGGCGCGACGCGCCGGCGAGCGTGACGTGGTGCTGGCGCGAGACGGGCGGCCCGCCCGTGCGGCCGCCCACCCACGCGGGCTTCGGCACCAAGCTGCTGCAGCGGGTGCTGAAGCAGCAGATCGGCGCCGAGGTCCAGTTCCGGTACGGCTCGCCGGGTCTCGTCGTCGAGGCCGTCATCCCGCTCCCGTGAGGAGCCCGCGACGATCCCGCCACACGGCCGCGGCCACGGCCGGCCGGCCGATGACCTTGGCGAATCCTGCCGCGGAATCCTTGATGACGACGGACAGGCGTTCGGGCTCGTCGCTCACGCCGCCCCGACGAAGCGGGCCAGCTTGCCGAGGGTCTGCAGGCCCAGCTCCTCCGCGCCGAAGCCCCGCGCGTCCTGGAACTCCGCGGCCGTGCTGAAGATCATGCCGAGCGTCACCAGGGTGGCCCCGTCCCGTTCCTCGAACGAGGCCCAGGCGTCCGCGTGTTTCGGCCCGTTCTCGCCCCAGAGCAGCGTGTAGGCGATCCTTTCCGTCGGCCGGACTTCTCCGTAGAGGTGGTGGTTCGGATAGACGGTGCCGTCCGGGCCGATCATGTCGAAGAGCCATTCGCCGCCCGTCCGGAGCTCGATCCGGCTGGTCCGGCAGGAGAACCCGTCCGGCCCCCACCAGCGCGGCAGCGTCTCGGCATTCATCCAGGCGTCCCACACGAGGGCGCGGGGCGCGCGGATCACCCGCCGGAGCACCATGGTCCGTCCGGCCACGGTCGCCAGGTTGTCCATCCCGGCGCCGAAGCCCTGCCGGTAGCCGGCCTCCATGTCCTCGGCGAGGGAGGACAGCTGCACGGTCACGACCGCTCGGCTCCCGCCGTCCGCGGCCGAGAACTCGGCGGTGACGAGCGCCGCCGACTGCGTGACGCCCTCGGACGAGACGACCTCGTAGTTCACGCTGCGCGCGTCGGGCTGCAGGTCGAGCCAGCCCACGTCGCAGCGGACGTCCGGTTGGCCCTCGACCTTGCAGAGCGAGACCTCGCGCCCGCCCACCCGGGTGTCGGCCTCCAGGAATTCCACCGCGACCGACGCCGCCGGCGAGGCCCACACCGCGCGTGCCGCGGGAGCCGTCCAGGCCTGCCACAGGGTGGACGTCGGCGCCGCCACCGTGCGCTCGAAGGTCAGGGTCGCGAAACGGCCGCTCATCGCGCCAGCCCCCTCGCGTAGGTCTCCAACTGGGTCGCCACCGTGCCCCAGCCCTCGAGGAAGCCCATGTCCTCGTGCGTCTTCCGGCTGTCGGGAGAGCGGTGGCGGGCGATCGCCGTATAGGTCGTGCCGCCTCCGGGCGCGTCGCCGAGCAGCAGGATCGCCGTCATGAACGGCTCGGGCGAGGGCTTCCACCCTTCCGTGTAGGCGTCGGTGAAGACCAGCTTCGTTTCCGGCACCACCTCCAGATAGACGCCCTTGTTGTCCATCACGGCGCCTTCCACCTCGAAGGTCGTGTTGAACCGCCCGCCGACCCTGAGGTCGATGTCCACCGCCGTCACCCGGTGAGGGGCGGGAATGAAGAAGTGCGGGATGTGCTCCGGCGTCGTCCAGCATTCCCAGATCAGCCGCCGCGGGGCGGCGAGCGTTCGGGTGAAGCTCAGGTCCGTGGTCGGATCGAGGTCCGGCATCATGTCTCACGCTCCTTCATCAAGGTCATCACGTAGTCGTCCAGCCGGTCGAGCCGGGCTTCCCAGAGGGCGCGCTGGTCGTCGAGCCATGTCCGCGGCGCGGTCAGGGCGTCCGGCACGAGGGCGCAGGTGCGCACCCGCCCGTCCTTCGACGTGGCGATCAGTCCCGCGTCCTCCAGCACCGACAGGTGCCGCATCACCGTCGGCAGGCGCAGTCCGGTCGGGCCGGCCAGTTCCTTCACCGGCGCGGGCCCCTTGGCGAGCCGGGTCAGGATCGACCGCCGGGTCGGGTCCGCCAGGGCCTGGAATATCTGCGAGAGATCCACATCATGCTTAGCCATGCGTCTAACTATCACCGGACCGACCCTGCTGGGAAGGAATAGTTTGCAGATCGGCTAACTTTTTTGACCGTTCCCCGGCACGCTGGGACGACGGTTCCTTCCGGCGCGCGGACGGAAGGACTATGCGGCCGCTCGCCAGGTGAAGGAACGGTGAGATCCGGCCACCGGTCTGCGCGCCGCGTCCATCGGTGAAAGGCCGGATGCGCCTAATCACAAGGCGCGGTCCGGTGTTAACCATGATGTAAGATTCATATATCCAAATACGCGAAAGACAGGCATTAACCTTTTCTCAACCACGATGCAGGCCAATCGGAGGTGGAGAGGTGGGCGAACTCAAACCTGTCCGGCATATGGTGGAGGGGCTCGCGCCGAAGGCGCTGCCGGCCCGAAGCGACGTGGGGACAATCGTCCTCCACTGGTTGATGACGGTGGCCGTGCTGGTCAGCCTGGCGACCGGGTTGCGCCTGTCGGCCGATGCGCCGGGGTCCTGGTTCGCCGCCGCGCTGAGCGCCATCCTCCCCCAGGGCGAGATCTGGACGCCGCACCTCATCTCGGCCATCGCGGCTCTCGGATGCGTGGTGGCCTATCCGATCTACCGCCACGCCGCGAACCTCCATCGGAGGACCTCGCTGCGCAAGGCGGTCGTCCTGACGCTTCCCACGGCGCCGAAGGTGCGCTGGGGCGCCGTCAACGCTCTCCTGCACTGGGTGCTGTTCGGGGCGATCCTCGTGCTCACGGTCACGGGCATACTGCTCTACGTCGGCCAGGGCGGGGTGGTGGTCCAGGTCCACTACGTGTCCGCCCTCGTGGTGATGGGCTACATCGTGGTCCATCTGGTCGGCCACTACATGTACGGCGGCGTCGGCCAGTGGCTCCGCCTGTTCCGGCCGCAGCCGCTGAGGATCAGGCCGGGGGCGATCGCCAAGCCCCTCGCCGTCGCGTCCGCGGCGGGCCTTGCCACCGCGGCGGCGGCCTATCTGCTGGACGAGAGCGTGGTGGACCGGCTCGTGATCCCCGCGGTCGCTGACGCCCCCGCGCTCGACGGCGACCTTTCGGACGCCGTCTGGCGAGAAGCCGCGCCGGTCACCGTGCACACGAACCAGGGGGTGAACCTTGGAGGCTCGGGGACGTCGACGGTCGAGATCCGGGCGGTCCGGGACGCCGAACGCGTCTACTTCGCCTTCCGGTGGGCCGATCCGAACCGGTCGATCAAGCGCCTGCCGCTGGTGAAGGCGGAGGACGGCTGGCGCCTGCTGCACGAAGGCGCCGACGTGGCCGACGAGGACGTCTACTACGAGGACAAGTTCGCGGTCACCTTCTCGCGGACGGCCGGCTACGGCGTCAACGGCTCGACGCACATGGGGCCGAAGCCACTCACCGACGGCCCCGGCGCCCTCAACCAGCGCGGGCTCCACTACACCACCGACGGCACCTACATGGACATGTGGCAGTGGAAGGCCTCCCGCGGCGGTCTGCTCGGCCAGATCGACGACATGTGGTTCGGCCCGCCGGTCGCTCCCAATCCGGCGCAGGCCGCCGGAACGGCACGCTACAGCGCGGGCTACGACGGGGATGCCGGATCCAAGTTCTACGTCTACAACTACGTGGACGAACCGCCCGGCGGCTACCGCGGCCCGGTGCAGGTGAAGCGGCTGCCGGCCGACTGGCGCGCCACGATGACCAAAATCGGGACGTTCAGCCTGGATCCGAACGAGAACGACTCTCCCGACGCGCAGTGGTGGATGCACGAGGCGGAGACCGTGCCCTACAGCCCGGAAGCCGACGCCGCCATCCCGGTCGGCACGGTCATCCCGGCGGTCCTCATCACCGGAACCTATTCGGGCAGCCGGGCGGATGTGACCGGCGCGGCGTCCTGGGCGGACGGCCACTGGACGCTCGAGGCGACGAGGAGCCTCGCGACGGAGGACGACCTGAAGGACCTCCCGATCGAAACCGGTCTCTATCTGTGGGTCGCGGTGTTCGACCGGACCCAGACTCGGCACACCCGGCACCTGCGCCCGGTCGTCCTCGACCTGCAGTGACGCCATCCTCCACACTCCATCCAGCCCGAGCGGGGACGACATGTCCGGTTCCACGTGTACGCTCACCTTGAACGGCAAGCCGGTCGTCGCGCGGCCGGGTGACACCCTGCTCGACGCCGCGCTGGCGCAGCGCGTCGTCCTTCCCCACGACTGCTGTTCGGGTCAGTGCGAAAGCTGCCGGGTTCGGGTGATCTCTGGAGAGGTCGACAGCCAGGGAACGCTGGAGCGCGGCACCGTGCTGGGCTGTCTCGCCACCGTCGAGGGCGACGCCGTCGTGGAGTTCGACGCCGTCCCCCTCGTCCGCTCCGTGCCGGCGGTCGTCGAGCGCATCCGGCCGATCGGGTTGGATCTCCTGGAGGTCCGGCTGCGGCCGGACCGGAAGCTAACCTGGCTGCCGGGCCAGTATGTCCGCCTGACCTTCAACGGCTTCCCGCCCCGCGACTACAGCCCGACCTTCCCGTTCGACCTGGACGTGGACGAGGAGGCCCTCGTCTTCCACATCCGGCGCTATCCGGGCGGCGCGGTGTCGGAGAACCTGGGCGGCGCCATCAAGGCCGGGCACAAGGTCAGGATCCGCGGCCCGTTCGGCAACGCCTTCCTTCGCCGCCAGCCGGAAAACCTGGTCCTCGCGTCGACCGGAACCGGGTTCGCGCCGGTCTGGGCCATCGCGGTCGCCGCCCTCAAGGGCCAGCCGGGCCGAAGGGTGTGCGTGATCGCAGGCGCCCGGACCTCGTCCCAGCTCTACATGGGCGAGGCGGCGGCATGGCTGCGGGCGAACGGAGCCCTCGTCGTGCTGACGGCCGGCGATGGCGACGGGCGTCTCGTGCGGCGGGAGCGACCCGCCGCCCTCCTGTCGTTCGTCCGCTCCAACGACGTGGTCTATGCGGCCGGCTCGCCCAGCCATGTGGATCTGGCGCGGTCGATCGCCCTGGCGCAGGACGCCATGTTCTACGCCGATCCATTCTATGCCGCGGAGAAGACGCTGTCGCTGACGAGGCGGCTGCTCGCGCCGATCCGTCGGGCCACCCACGCGGCGACGAAGGATCTCCTCTTCCTGAAGCCCTGACGGGCGGCCCTCACCGGGGCCCGTTCGAGGCCGCGGCCGGCGGATGGAGGCGCTCGTAGGCCTTCCGGGCGGGCTCCGGCCGGCCGATCCAGTATCCCTGGCCCTCGGTCGTGCCGCTGTACTTCAGCATGTCGTAGAGGTCCTGGGTCTCGACCCCTTCGGCCGTCGTCGCGATGCCGAGTTCCCGGGCGAGGCTGATGACGGCCGCCACGATGGACTTCGCCTCGTCGCTCGTCGGGATGGCGCGGACGAAGGACTGGTCGATCTTGATCTTGTCGAACGGGAAGCTGCGCAGGCAGCTGAGCGAGCTGTACCCGGTCCCGAAGTCGTCGAGCGAGATCTTCACGCCCATGGTCTTCAGGGCGGAAAGGGTGTCCCGGGTGACGGCGTCGTCCCCCAGGAGCACGCTCTCGGTCACCTCCAGCTCCAGGCGATAGGGCGGCAGGCCGCTCTCCCGGATCGCGGAGCGGACCACCTCCTGGAAGTCGGGGCGCTGAAGCTGGCGCGCCGAGATGTTGACCGCGACCCGGACGGGATCCGGCCAGAGGCTCGCCTCGCGGGTGGCTTCCCTCAGGATCCACTCGCCGAGGGGGACGATCAGCCCGGTCTCCTCCGCGAGCGGAATGAATTCCATCGGCGACACCATGCCGAGACGCCGGCTCCGCCAGCGCATCAGGGCCTCGAAGCCGACCACCTCGCCGGTCGCGAAGCTGACCTGCGGCTGGTAGTGGGCCTCCATCTCCCCGCCCGCGATGGCGCCGCGCAGGTCGGTGATCATGTCGTGGCGGGCCCGGACGGCGACCTCCATCTCCGTCTCGAAGAACCGGTAGGTGTTGCGGCCCTCGAACTTCGCCTTGTAGAGCGCCAGATCGGCCTGCTTCAGAAGAGAGTCCGGGTCGCGGGCGTTGGTCGGCGCGATCGAGACGCCGATGGAGACGCTGACCGGGGTATCGTGGTCGTCGATCGTGAACGAGCCCGAGATCGCCCGGATGATCTCCTCGCAGCGGATCGCCAGACCTTCGGCCGAGGACACCGGCGAGGTCACGATCGCGAACTCGTCGCCGCCGAGTCGGGTGACGAGCTCCGTCTCGTCGATGCACGCGCGCAGCCGCTGCGCCACCTCGCAGAGGAGACGGTCGCCGGCGGGATGGCCGAGCGTGTCGTTGATGGTCTTGAACTCGTCGAGATCGAGGCAGAGGACGCCGAAGGCGCCGCCGGACGTCTGGAGCGTCGCGAGCTGCGCGCCGAGGTGCTCGCGCAGCGCCACCCGGTTCGGCAGCCCGGTGAGCGCGTCGTGCCGGGCCTGGTGAACCAGGCGCTCCCGGGCGCGCTGGCGCTCGGTCACGTCCTCGTAGATGGCCACCCAGCCGCCGCCGACGAGCGGCTGGCGGGTCGTCAGGATCGTGCGCCCGTCGTTGAGCTGGATGTGGGCGACCGTGCGCTGGGACTCGCCGCCGTGCACGGGCACGACCGCGTCGTAGGCCGCCTCGACCGTCTCGGTCGCGATGTTCTCCAGCGCCTTCAACTCCTCCCAGCCGAGCCCCGGCGCGGCGTCGCCGCGCGACATGCCGAAGATCTCCTCGTACCGCCGGTTGGAGACGATCAGCCTCTGGTCCTTGTCGAACATGCAGAGGCCGTGGGACATGTTGTTGAGAGCCGCGTCGAACAGACGGTTCTGGGTGCGCAGCTGGGCCTCGCGCGTCAGCAGGATCGCGTTCTTCTCCAGGATGTCGGCCCTCAGGAGATCCCGCTCCTTCACGCTGTCGTTCAGCGTCGCCACGGCCCGGGCGATCGATCCCACCTCGTCGAGACGCTGCTGGCCCTCGATCGGCGCGTCGTAGATCCCGTCCGCGATCTGGCCAACCGCCTGAGCCAGGCGCCGCATGGGCCGGGTGATCGGCCGGGCGGCCAGCCAGAGCACGCCCATGAGGCAGACCGACGAGCCGACGCCGACGAGGACGAGCCACCGGACGAGGTCGATCGTCTCCGCCCGTCCGATCTTGGTGACCTGGTCCTGAGCCCGATAGAGTTCGACGATGGGTTTCAGCGTGCAGATCGTCAGCTTGGCCATCGCCACGCCGCAGTGGGAGACGAAATGGCGGCTCGGGTCCATGAAGCCTTGGGGCGGGGCGGTGAGGTCGGCGAAGTCCAGGCCCGCGGACGAGACCAGGCGGTCCCCCGAGAAGACCGCTATCCCGACCTTGGTGATGGTGGCGAACTCCTCCAGCGTCGCCTCGCGCGGGCGGATCGAGCGCCGGGCGAGCACGGCGCCCGCCACCTCGCCGAACTCGTCCCACATCGGCTGCAGCACCACCAGCTGGGCGAAGGCGTTCGCCGTCCAGCCGTCCACGGTGGGCAGTTCCGCGGACGTGAGGAGCATCACCAGCGGCCGGGTGCGGTCCGTCTCGGCGTCCCGCATGGCGGTCCGGAAGGCCGCGACGGCGGTGCTGCCGCCGATCGCGCGCCCGATGGCGACCAGATCATACGTGTCCGACGAGCCGCCGATCACGTTGAGGTCGCGATCGAGAACGATCAGGGTGTCGACGTCCGCGTTCCGGGCGGCCGGACCGAGGAGTTCGGAGATGGCGACGTTGTTGCGCGAGGCGATCACGTCGGCGACATCCGCCCGGTAGGTGATCGCCTCGGTCCGCCGCGCGACGTCCTCGGAGAGGAAGCGAAGCCGCGCGGCCGCCAGGTCCATGTCGGCCTTGAGAAGGTCCGACATGTTGTCGGTGGCCAACTGTTCGAGCGACTCCACCTGGATCTTCAGGCTGGCGTCGAGCCGCGTGTAGACCGTGCTGATGAACAGGGTGAAGCCCGCCGTCACTGCGATCAGCGCCGAGACAATGAATCGTATGGACAGCGAGCGGACCTGCACGACTAGTCACTCCGAGGCGGCGGAACGGCTCCATAGGCGCTCAGAAGGTCTCGGGCCTTGTCCGAGCGGGCGAATTCCAGAAAGGCGGTGACCTCGGGCGTCACGTTGTCCTTCTTGTAGACGAGGGACAGTTCGACCGCGCTCGGGTAGCCTGGATCGATCGGGCGCCGCCCGTCGATCTTCAGCACCACCGTGTCCGCCAGGAGGGACGTGGAATAGGGCGCGAAGCCGATGGCGCCCTCCACGGTGCGGACCGTGTCCACCGCGTCCTGGGTGGTGACGGCCACCTTGGACCGCTCCGTGAAGACGAGATCCTTCCAGCCCGGCATGCCGGCCCGCAGGCCCTGCAGGGTGGAGTCCGCATCCTCGCGGCGGACGACCTTGATCTTCAGCGGCTTGCCGCCAACGTCCGCCCAGTCGGTGATACGGCCGGCGTAGATGTCGCCGACCTGGGCGGAGGTGAGGGACGTCACGCCGACGTCCGGATGGACGATGAAGGCGGATCGCAGGCTCGCGAGCGGCACGGCCACGAGGCCGGCGTCCATTTCCGTGGGCTTCAGCGGCCTCGCCACGCGCGCCAGCGCGTTCGTTTCGGCCGCGACGGCCGCGATGCCGCCGCCGGAGCCGATGCTGGCCGGGAAGACGACCTCCTTGCCCTCGCTGGTCAGGTAGAGAGCGCCCACGGCCCTCATCATGTCGAGCCCATCGCCGGTTCCGACGATCGTCAGCGCGTTCGCGGCGGCGTTCGACGCCGGCGACAGGGACAAGCCGAAAGCCAGTAGGGCTCCGATGATTTTTGTCCGTCTCATGCTCGAGCTCCACATATTTGTTCAAGCTCAACTAGTGATCGATCGCGGACCTGAAGATTTGGTTACGGGCGGCGTCGCGAATCTGCGTTACCGAGGCTAACGGAGGCAGTACTTGGCCATACGCAACCCTCATATCGTGATAAATACCAGGACAATACTCCGATGCGCGCCAGTGTCCACGGTAACCGCGTGCACGCCTCCGGTCGTGCGGTCGAAATCGCGAACCAGATCTGCCGCGCGCGACGGTCGCGGCGCGGGCGGCCATCCGTGCCGGCGACGCGGGTCAGATCACCCCGGCCGTGACTGCCGCCCGGCGCTCGGGTGCCGGAGGGACGGACCCGGCGGCGGCCAGCAGCCTTTCCATGCCGAGGGGATCCATGGGCCTCGAGAAGTGGAAACCCTGCAGCGTCTCGCACCCGATCTGCGCGAGCACGTCCGCCTGGGCCGCAGTCTCGACGCCCTCGGCGACGATGCCGACGGCCATGGCCTGCCCGATTTCGACCAGGGAGCGGACGAGCTGACGCTGGGCCGGATTGGAGACCACATCGGCGGTCAGCTGACGGTCGATCTTGAAGCGGTCCGGACGAAGCTTGACCAGGCTCAGGATCGACGCGTGGCCCGTGCCGAAATCGTCGATCTCCAGGGCGATGCCGAGTTCGCGGATGCCGTCGATGTTCCACGAGACGAGTTCGTTCTGCTCGTCGAGGTAGATCGATTCCAGAAGTTCGAAGGACAGGCTTCCGGGCTCGATGTCCAGCGCCTTCAGGTCGCAGACCAGCGTCTGCTCGTGAAGCCGCTTCAGCGAGACGTTGACGGCG
Organism: Chthonobacter rhizosphaerae; assembly: GCF_013839525.1. GTDB lineage: Bacteria > Pseudomonadota > Alphaproteobacteria > Rhizobiales > Pleomorphomonadaceae > Chthonobacter > Chthonobacter rhizosphaerae. Next base: position 479,538 of record NZ_JACDIS010000001.1, on the reverse strand, counting down.
ATCCGCGGGACGTCGAGCCCCTTGCTGCGCCAGCGCCGCCTGTCGGCGAGCACCTGGACCAGGATGATCCGGTCGATGGCGGACACCATGTTGATGTCCTCGGCGATCTTCAGGAACCGGTCGGGCGCGAGCAGGCCTTCGGTCGGATGCCGCCACCGCGCCAAGGCTTCCACGCCGACCATGCAGCGGGTACGGGCATCGTACTGGGGCTGGTAGAACGGCACGAACTGGCCCTGCTCCAGGCCGGTGAGGATCTCGTCGGCGATGCGTTTCGTCGTGATGATCTCGCCGTGGATCGTTTCCGTGTAGAATTCGTAGCGTCCCCGGCCGCGGTTCTTGGCCCGGTAGAGGGCGATGTCGGCGTCCACGAGGAGGCGCCTGGAAGAGCGGCCGTCCGCCGACACCGCGATTCCGACGCTGATGCCGAGGCGGCAGTGGTGCCCTTCGTGGAGGACCGGCCGCTTCATGGCCGTCACGAGCGCGTCCGCGAGGCGGGCCGCCACGACCTCCACGTCGCGTTCCACCAGCACGGCGACGAACTCGTCGCCGCCGATCCGGGCGACGAAATCCGCCTGGCGGAACACGTCGCGCATGACGGAGGCCGCATGGAGCAGAACGGCGTCGCCGGCCGCATGGCCGAGGGTGTCGTTGATCTGCTTGAACCGGTCGAGATCCAGGTGCAGGACGGCCACCGGCGTGCCGCCCACCTGTTCCAGTTCGCCCAGGTACTGGGTGAGATAGCGCCGGTTCGGAAGGCCCGTCAGGGCGTCGTGCAGCGACGCGTGCTCGATGGTCCGGTTGGCCTCCTCCAGGTCCCGGCTCCGGGCTTCGGCCAGACACCGCGCGGTCTGAAGATCCCTGGTCAGGGCCACGTCGGCGGTCACGTCCCAGTTGACGCCGATGATCTTGTCCCGCCCGTCCAGCTGGCGCACCGCGCCGACGGTGCGGATCGTCCTCACCACGTCGCCGGGCAGCAGTACCCTAAATTCGGAGAAGTAGCGCTGCCTCGTCCGGATCGCGTTGTCGAAGTCCGCCAGCGCCGCCGACATGTCGTCCGGATGAAGCCGCTCGGACCATGTGCTCTCCGAGATCGGCTCTCCGGTCCGCGGCACGTCGTAGAGTTCGTGCATCCGGTCGTCCCAGACGAGATCCTTGGTGGCGATGTCCATCTCCCACACGCCCACCTTGGAGGCGTCGAGGGCGAGCTCCAGCCGGTTGGAGAGCTTCTCCAGCTCGGCCCGCCGCTGGGCGATCTCGCTCACATATTCACGCCGCTCCGAGTAGAGCCGGCCGATCACCAGGACCGGGACGGCGACGAACAGGCCCGCGAACACCACCAGACCGACCAGCGTGACGGTGTTGGGGGGCTGCAGCCGCCAGCCGTCGGTCGGCACGGCCGCGATCATCCAGGTGCCTGACGGGAGCTGCACGTCGGCGAGGACCGGATCGTTGGCCCAGATCTCGGCGCTGCCATAGAAGATCTCGCCGCCGGCCCCCGTGCCGTCGCGCCCCGCGACCGCGATGTCGAGGCCGAGCTCCGGGTCCGAAACGCCGCTCGACCGCAACAGGAGCTCGACGTCGATGACGGCGGAGACGATGCCCCAGAAGGCGCGGCTGCCGTCCGGGCCGCGCGTGAACACGGGAAAGCGGCCGATCAGCCCTTCGCCGCCCTGAACGAGCCGGAGCGGCCCGGAGAGCACGAGCTGGCCGGTGTCCCGCGCCCTGAGGGCACCCTCGCGCTGGCTGGGGTTGGCCGCGTAGTCGAGACCGAGCGCCCGCTCGTTTCCGGCCAGCGGATAGACCATCCGCACCACGAGGCCGGGCGCCGCCGCGACGTGCCTGACCGCGGTCCGGCTCTCCATCAGAACGGCGACCAGCCGGGCGAACTGGTCCTGGTCCAGGTCGGGGCGCGTGGAGAGCGTCGCCACCAGGCCGCGGATCAACTGGAGATCGCCGCCGAGATTGCCCTCCAGCCGAGCCCGGACCAGCGACAGCCTGCTCGCGACGTCCGACCGGATCTCGTGCTGGTAGATCGTCCGGTTCTGCCATTCCGCCAGCAGCCCCAGGCAGCTGATCACCAGAAGCGCCACGACGGCCGGAATATCCGTTGCACGAAACCAGGAGACGCGCGCCGACTTCGATGTGGAGTCTTCCCGATGCTTAGCGGTCATCCAAGGCGGCCTTACCGGTCCAGCGACATGCCATCGCCGATCCTGGACCGGCCGGCTTGCGATTTGGTTATCAGGCCGGTTTCCCCATTGATTTTTTTCATCTGGTGAGTGCGGCAGCCATGCTTGGCGGCGGTCAGCGCGCCCTCATGCCGTCCACGAGGACGTCGATCAGCCGGAGCGCCGCGGGCTGCCAGTCGCCTGCCGTCTGGGCGTAGAGGATGCCGGCCAGCGCGCGCAGGAGATCCTCCGCCGGAATGTCGCCCCGGATGACGCCGGCCGCGACCCCGCGCTCCACGAGCTGCCGCGCGGCCGTGAGAAGCCGTTCGGAGGAATAGGCCTTCAGCTCGGACGAGCCGTAGGCGGCGAGCTGGAGCGTTTCGACCATGCCGCGCTTGGTGGCGACGAGCCGGACGTTGGCCTGCATCCACCGGCGGAGGGCGTCGACCGGGTCCGATCCGGCGGCGAGATCCTCCGCGAGGGCGGCCAGCTGATCGACCTCGTGACGGTAGGCGGCTTCGAATAGGGCCTCGCGCGTCGGAAAGTGGCGGTAGAGGGTGCCGATCCCGACGCCTGCCTTGCGGGCCACCGCCTCCAGGCTCGCCTGGCCGTCGCCGACGCCGAAGACGTCCGCGGCGGCGGCCAGGAGCCGCTCCCGGTTTCGGATCGAGTCCGCCCGGGTCTTCCGTCTCGCCTTTGAACTCTCCGTGATCGCCATCAGAAAAGAAGCGCCTGCCGCTTGCTAAACGGAGGGTGCCTCCGTATAACCCATTCCGGGTGGTTCGTCCTGAAACGCACCGACCGTGGCGAAAGTCCCGCGCACAGCGGCCAGCGCCCACCCGCACGTTCCGCCGCCGGACGGCGGGTCCGATCCATACAGCACCGATCCTGAAGGGAGTAGCGCTTGTCACTCTCCGTCAGTCTAACCGTCAACGGCCGATTGCGCACGATCATCCTCGACGATCCGCGCGTGACGCTGCTCGACCTTCTGCGCGAGCGGCTGGCCCTCACCGGCGCCAAGAAGGGCTGCGACCGCGGCCAGTGCGGCGCCTGTACGGTTCTCGTCGACGGCCGGCGCGTCAACGCCTGTCTGGCGCTCGCCGTCAGCCTCGACGGCAGCGAGATCACCACCATCGAAGGACTCGCCGACGGCGACGACCTGCATCCCGTGCAGGCCGCCTTCATCGCCTGCGACGGCATGCAGTGCGGATACTGCACCCCCGGCCAGATCATGAGCGCCGTCGGCCTCATCGCCGAGGGCCGCGCCGGCAACGATCCGGAGCGGGTGCGGGAGCTGATGAGCGGCAACATCTGCCGCTGCGCCGCCTACCAGGGCATCACCGAGGCGGTGATCGAGGCCGGGCGCGCCCTCGCCGAACGGACAGCCCCCTCCGAACGGACCGAAAGGAGCCTGGCATGAACCGCTTCGACTACCTTCGGCCGACGAGCGTGGCCGACGCGGTCGCGCTCGCGGCCGAGCCCGGCTCGGCCTATCTGGCCGCCGGGACCAATCTGGTCGATCTCATGAAGATCGGCGTCTCCCGCCCGGCGCGGCTGATCGACATCGGCCGGCTGCCCGGCCTCGACCGGATCGACTGGCTGCCGGACGGCGGCGTGCGGATCGGGGCCCTGGTCCGCAATTCCGATCTCGCCTACGACGCACGCTTCGCCGCGACCTTCCCGGCGGTGGCCGAAGCGCTCCTGTCCGGCGCGTCGGCGCAGCTGCGCAACGCCGCCACGGTGGGGGGCAATCTGCTCCAGCGCACCCGGTGCGCCTACTTCCAGGACACCGCGAGCGCCTGCAACCGGCGGCACCCCGGCTCGGGCTGCGATGCTCTCCAGGGCGAAAACCGCCTGCACGCCGTTTTCGGCTGGAGCGAGCGGTGCATCGCCACCCACCCGTCCGACTTCTGCGTGCCACTGGCGGCGCTCGACGCCGTCGTGGAGGTGGAAGGGCGAGCGGGCCGGCGCGAGATCCCGCTGGACATCTTCCATCGGCTGCCGGGCGACGCGCCGGAGCGGGAGACCGAACTCGACGGCGCAGACCTCATCGTGGCGCTGAGGATTCCGGGCGCCTCCGCCGCGTTCAGCCGCAACGCCCGCTACCTGAAGCTCCGGGAGCGCACTTCCTACGCCTTCGCGCTGGTGTCCGCCGCGGCGGCGCTCGACCTCGACGGCGGCACGATCCGGGGCGCGCGCATCACCCTTGGCGGCGTCGCGGCCCGGCCCTGGCGCGCCCGGGCCGCGGAGGACGCGCTCGCCGGACGGCCCGCCGACGAGCGGAGCTTCGCCGAAGCGGCCGGGATCGCGCTCGCCGACGCTCGACCCTCCGGCGACAACGCCTTCAAGATCGAGCTGGCGCGCCGCCTCGTGGCGCGGGCGCTGGCGCTCGCCCTGGCCGGAACGCCGGCCGTCATGCCGGCGCTGCCGGCTTCCCCCTTCGCCGCTGCCGCAGGAGCGGACCATGCCGCATGACGTCCTGTCCCAGATGCCGAGGCCGACGCGCTTCGGCTCCAACGACGGCCAGCCCCCGACCCGCCGCGACGGCGAGCTGAAGGTCACCGGCCGCGCCGTCTACGCCGCCGACAACCATCCGGACCGCATGCTCTACGCGGTGATCGCCGCCAGCCGCATCGCGCGGGGCCGGGTCGTCGCCCTCGACGTGGCGGCCGCCAAGGCCCACCCGGGCGTCGTGGAGGTGCTGACGCCGGACAACCGGCCGGCGCTCGCCCACGACCCGAACGAAAAGATCCCGCCGTTCGGCTTCCGCATCGAGGTGCTGCAGGACGACACGGTGCGCTATCCCGGCCAGCCGATCGCCCTGGTCGTCGCCGAGACGCTGGAGGCCGCCACGGAAGGCGCGGCATTGCTCGACCCGCGCTACGAGACCCTGCCGGCCCGCACCAGCCGTGACGACGGCGAGCGCTTCGCCCCGCAGGCGGTGGGCGTCGGCAGTCCGCCGCGCACGTCCTACGGCGACGTGGAGGCGGGCCTCGCCGAGGCCGCGCGGGTGGTGGAGGCCGACTACGTGACGCCCGCCCAATACCACAACGCCATGGAGCCGCACGCGGTGGTGGCCGAGTGGGACGGCGACCGCCTGACGCTCGACATGCCGAACCAGGCGCTCGCCCTCAGCGCGGCGTCCTACGCCGCCTATTTCGGCGTGCCGCCCGGCAACGTGACGATCCGGTCGCCGTTTCTCGGCGGCGGGTTCGGCTCCAAGGCGATCCTGAACGGCCCGCAGGTGCTGGCCATCATGGCCGCCCGCATGCTGGACCGCCCGGTCAAGCTGGTGCTGACGCGGGCGCAGATGTACGGCCCGGTCGGTCACCGCGGCCAGACGTGGCAGTCGCTGCGGCTCGGCATGGACGGGGACGGACGGCTCACCGCCCTCCACCACCGGTCCTTGAGCGCCACGTCGACCTTCGACGACTTCCTGGAGCCGGCCGCGAACGCCTCGCTGCCCCTCTACGCCAGCCCGGCCATCCTGGCCGAGCACGAGGGCCTGCGCCTCGACACCGGCACGCCCGGGCCGATGCGGGCGCCCGGCGAGGCGTCGGGCTCCGCCGCCCTGGAGGTCGCCATCGACGAGGCCGCGGAAGCCTGCGGCATGGACCCGCTCGCCTTCCGGCTCCTCAACTACGCGGAAACCGAGCCGGGCAACGGCAAGCCCTTCTCCTCCAAGGCCCTGCGCGCCTGCTACGAGGACGGCGCGCGCCGGTTCGGCTGGGCCGACCGGCCGCTGGAGCCCCGCCGGATGCGCGACGAGACCGGCTTCCTGGTCGGCTGGGGCATGGGGACGGCGGTCTTCCCGTGTCCCCACTTCCCGGCGGAGGCCCGCGCGACCTTGAGGGCCGACGGCACGGCGCTCGTCGAGACGGCGGGGGCCGACATGGGGCAGGGGGCCTGGACGGCGCTCGCCCAGATCGCGGCCGAGTCGCTCGGCCTCGACCTCGATCAGGTGGAGTTCCATTCCGGCCTGTCCACCCTGCCGAACGGCGGCGTCGCCGGCGGCTCGGCCCACACCGCCAGCGCCGGCTCGGCGATCGACGGCGCGGGGCGGAACGCCATCGCCCGATTGGCGGAGATCGCCACGGCGGATCCGGCCTCGCCGCTGTTCGGCGCCGGCAACATCGGCGTGGAGGCCCGCGGCGGCCGCCTGGTCCGGCGAGACGACGAGAGCCGAAGCGAGCGCTACGCGGACATCCTCGCCCGCGCCGGCCAGTCCGCGGTGGTGGGCTTCGCCAAGGCGGAGCGCGACCCGTCGACCGCGTCCGGCTACGCGATGTATTCGCACGGCGCCGTGTTCGCCGAGGTCAAGATCGACCCCAGCCTAGGCCAGATGCGGGTGACCCGGCTCGTCGGCGCGTTCGCGGCCGGGCGGATCATCAACCCGCGGCTGGCCCGCAGCCAGTATCTCGGCGGCATGATCTGGGGCGTTTCCTTCGCGCTGCACGAGGAGGCGGTCACCGACGCGCGGACGGGCCGGATCATGAACGCGGACCTCGCCGAATACCGCGTTCCCGTCAACGCCGACGTGCCGGCCGTGGACGCGATCCTGGTTCCGGAGGAGGACCCGGTCGTCAACGTCCTCGGCGTCAAGGGCGTCGGCGAGATCGGCATCACCGGCACGGCCGGCGCGATCGCCAACGCGGTGTGGCACGCGACGGGCGTGCGGCCGCGGCGCTTCCCGATCCGCATCGAGGACCTTATCGGCCACCTGCGCTGACCGCCGGCCGCGGGGCGCCCGTCGTCCCGCGCCGCTCCGGCGCCGGGCCCCGCCCGACCGCCATGCCCGTCCCGGAGCGGGGCGGGCGCCTGCGACATTCCGTACCCGTGCCTCCCAATCGGGCAAAGCCCCTCCGGATGCGCCGAGCCCGGTCGCAATTCCGGCGTTCCGCGGTCCGGCGGCTGCACACGCCCTGGCGTCCGCTGCCCATCAGATGCGCGCCCGGCCGCCGCGGGGCGGGCGGATCGCCCATCGGCCTTGACTGGTCCCGTCGGTCCGGTAACGTTGTCGGGACATCGGCCGCGAAGGCCGGCGCGGCATCAGAGCCCTTGCACGCGGTCCACGGGAGTGGGCTGCTGCGGGGCTTTTTCTTTTTTCGCGAACACTCGACGGGGCGGCATGAAACGCCGGATCGAAGTCGGACTGCTCTACTCGCGGTCGGGGAGCTACTCGCTCATCTCCGAGGCGTGCCGGACGGGCGCGCTGGCCGCCATCGCCATGGTGAACGCCGACCCTCGCCTGGACATCCACCTCGTCCCGGTGGAGCGCGACCCGGCCGGCAACGTGGACCTCTACGGCCCGCTCTGCGGCGAGATCCTCGGCGAGACTTCGGCCCGGCACGTGGTCGGCTGCGTCACCTCCTGGAGCCGCAAGGAGGTGATCCCGACCGTGGAGAAGTTCGGCGGCACGCTCTGGTACGCGGTCCCCTACGAAGGCTTCGAGGCCTCCGACCACGTGGTCTACACCCACGCCTGCCCGAACCAGCACCTGCTGCCGCTCCTCGACTGGGCCATGACGTCTAGGGGCAGGCGGGCCTACCTGGCGGCGTCCAACTACATCTGGGGCTGGGAGCTGAACCGGCTCGCCCGCGAGGTCCTGACGTCCTCCAGCGGCGAGGTCCTGGCGGAGCGCTACCTGCCGATCGGCTCGCCGGACGTGGACCGGATGATCGCGGAGGTCCGCTTCTCCCGGCCCGACTTCATTCTCAACTCGCTGATCGGCCCGTCCTCCTACGCCTTCATGGCCGCCTACCACGAGCTCGGCCGCGCCGACGCCCACTTCCGGCCGGAGACCTGTCCGGTCCTCTCCTGCAACATGACCGAGTGCGAGTTTCCCGCGCTCGGCGACCACGCCCGCGGGCTGGTCGCGGCGGGGCCCTATTTCCGCGGCGTGTCCGGCTGGCCCGGAGGCGCCAGCTTCGGGAGCTCCCACGAGGCGGCGGCCTTCGCGGCCGTCCGGGAGCTCGCGCGCCTGCTCGCCCACCGGCCCGGGGCGGAGACGGAAAGCCTCACCCGGCTTCTGGCGAGCGACCAGGGCCGGGCCGGGGTGATCGACCCGGAAACCCACCACACGACGCTGCCCGTCATCATCGCCGAGGCGCGCGACGGCGCCTTCCACGTCCTCCAGCACCTCGGCTCGGTGGCCGGCGACCCGTATCTCACGCGATCGCGCTCCGCGGCCGCCGCCCAGCCCACCTTGAGAGTCGTCTCATGAGACGCCCCATCCGCACCCAGAACCTCGGCGGCGCCCGCGCGCTGATCCTCCACCGCCCGCATCCGACCGTCCAGGCGCTCACCCGCCAGCTGACCGCGATCGGCCTGGAGGTGGAGCCGGTCTGGAGCGAGCTCGGTCCCGAAGCCCTCGGCGCCGACTTCCTCTTCTTCGATGCCGACATGGGCCATGCGGGCCAGTTCCCCTGGCCCGAGGGGTCGCCGCCGATGCCCATGGTCGCGCTCGTCGGCTCGGAGGCTCCCGGCCGGATCGAGTGGACGCTGAAGACCGGCGCCCACGCTCATCTCCTGAAACCCGTCGGCGACAACGGCGCCTACGCGGCCCTCCTGATCGCCCGCGCGGCCTTCGACGCCGAGCGCGCCCTCGCGGCGGAGATCGCGGGCCTCCGCCGGCGGCTCGACGAGCGCCAGACCGTCGTGCTCGCGGTCAGCAAGCTGGCGGCGCGCGGTCGTTCGGAAGCCGACGCCTACGCCCAGCTTCGCCAGATGGCCATGGCCTGGCGCATCACCTTCGAGGAAGCCGCCGCCCGCATCGTCGGGCGCACCACGGACGAGGAGGGCGAGCATGACCGACGTGGTCGCGGCTGACGCCGCCCCGAAGCCGGCCGGCGCGCTCGTCCGGCTCCTCAGGCGCAAGCTCGCCCTCTTCGGGCTCGCCCTGATCGTGGCCGTGGTCGCCGGCGCCGTGTTCGCGCCCTGGCTCGCGCCCTACGATCCGAACGCCCAGCATTTCGACGGCCTGACCCTGGAAGGCGCGCCGGTGCCGCCGGGCGGGGCCTTCCCGCTCGGCACGGACCTCCTCGGGCGGGACCTTCTCTCCCGCATGCTCTACGGCGCGCAGACCTCGCTGATCATCGGCGTCGTCGCCAACGGGCTCGCGCTCCTGATCGGCACGCTCGTCGGCGTCACCGCCGGCTGGTTCCGCGGGGCGGTCGGGGCGGCGCTGATGCGCTTCACGGACCTGATGATGGCCTTTCCGGCTCTCCTCCTGGCGATCTGCCTCGCGGCGATCTTCTCGCCCTCGCTCTGGATCGTCGCGATGGTGATCGCGCTCGTGAACTGGGTGCAGACGGCGCGCATCCTCTACACCGAGACCACGTCCCTCGCCGAGCGCGACTTCATCGCGGCGGAAAAGACGCTCGGCGCCGGCACCGGGCGCATCCTGTGGCGCCACATCCTGCCGCACCTGGTGCCGACCATCATCGTCTGGGGCACGCTCGGCATCTCCACGACCGTGCTCCTGGAGGCGACGCTCTCCTTCCTCGGCGTCGGCGTCCAGCCGCCGACCCCCAGTTGGGGCAACATCATCTTCGAGAACCAGACCTACTTCCAGGCCGCGCCCTGGCTGGTCTTCATCCCGGGCGCCGCGATCCTGCTGCTCGCGCTCGCCTTCAACCTCGTCGGCGACGCGCTGCGCGACGTGCTCGATCCCACACAGCGGGGGAGGGCGTGATGGCGGTCTATCTCGCCCGTCGCCTGGGACAGGCGGCGCTGATCCTGCTCGGCGTCAGCTTCATCACCTTCTTCCTGCTCTATGTGCTGCCGGCGGATCCGGTCCGCCAGATCGCCGGCCGCTCGGCGACCGCCGCCACCGTGGAGAGCATCCGCCGCCAGCTCGGTCTCGACCAGCCCTTCCTCGTCCAATACTGGCACTACCTCACCGGGCTGCTGCAGGGCGATCTCGGCCGCAGCTATCTCCAGAAAACCGAGGTGGCGTCCCTGATCGCCTCCAGGCTACCGGCGACGCTCCAGCTGATGGCCGGCGGCATCGTGTGCGAGCTCGTCCTGGGGCTCGGCATGGGCATCGCGGCGGCGCTCCTGCGCGGCCGCGCGACCGACCAGGTGCTGATGATGACGTCGTTCGTCACCGTCTCGGCGCCCCAGTTCGTGGTCAGCCTGCTGCTTCTCTACGTGTTCGCGGTCCAGCTCGGCTGGTTCCCGATCGGTGGCTACGGCACCTTCGCCCATCTGGTGCTGCCGGCGGTCACGCTCGGCATCATCGGGTCCGGCTGGTATTCGCGCATGATGCGCTCGTCGATGATCGACGTGCTGCGCGCCGACTACATCCGCACCGCCCGTGCCAAGGGCCTGTCGCGGACGCGCGTCGTGCTCCGCCACGCCGTCCCGAACGCCATCCTGCCGGTGATCGCCATGATCGGCATCGACATCGGCATCTTCATGGGCGGCATCGTGGTGGTGGAGAGCGTGTTCGGCTGGCCCGGCATCGGCCAGCTCGCCTGGCAGGCGATCCAGCGGGTCGACATCCCGATCATCATGGGTGTGACCCTCGTCTCCGCCTGCGCCATCGTCCTCGGCAACCTCGTCGCCGATCTCGTCGCCCCCTTGATCGATCCCCGCATCCGCCTGCGGTGAGGGGATCCCGCCCGTCTGTCCAGAGGAGAAGACCAATGACAAAATGGCTCGTTTCCACGGCTCTCGCCCTGTCGCTCGCCTCGCCGGCGGTCGCGGCGGACTACCAGCCGGATCCGAACGCCAAGCCCGGCGGCTCGATCACCATCACCTACAAGGACGACGTCGCCACGCTCGACCCGGCGATCGGCTACGACTGGCAGAACTGGTCGATGATCAAGTCCATCTTCGACGGCCTGATGGACTACGTCCCCGGCACCACCGAGCTGCGGCCGGGCCTTGCGGACTCCTACGAGATCTCGCCGGACGGCACGACCTTCACCTTCAAGCTGCGCCCGGGGGTGAAATTCCACAACGGCCGCGAGATGACCGCCGAGGACGTCAAGTATTCGCTCGACCGCGTCACGAGCCCGGCCACCCAGTCGCCCGGCGCCGGGTTCTTCGCGTCCATCAAGGGCTACGACCAGATGATGGACGGCTCCGCGACGAGCCTCGCCGGCGTCACCGTCGTCGACCCGCTCACCGTCCGGGTCGAGCTCTCCCGCCCGGACGCCACCTTCCTGCACGTGATGGCGCTGAACTTCGCCTCGGTGGTGCCCCGGGAGGCCGTCGAAGCGGCGGGCGGCGACTTCGGCAAGCAGCCGGTCGGCACCGGCGCGTACAAGCTCGCCGAATGGACCCTCGGCCAGAAGCTCGTGTTCGAGAAGAACGCCGACTACTGGCGCGAGGGCGTGCCCTATCTGGACAGCATCGTGTTCGAGGTCGGCCAGGAGCCCATCGTGGCCCTCCTGCGCCTCCAGAAGGGCGAGGTCGACGTGCCGGGCGACGGCATCCCGCCGGCGAAGTTCGTCGAGGTGATGGGCGACCCGGCCCAGGCGGCCCGGGTGGTGGAGGGCGGCCAGCTTCACACCGGCTACATCACGCTCAACGTCACCGTCCCGCCGCTCGACAAGCCCGAGGTGCGCAAGGCCATCAACATGGCCATCAACAAGGAGCGCATCACCCAGATCATCAACGGCCGCGCCAAGCCGGCGACCCAGCCGCTGCCGCCGTCGATGCCGGGCTACACCGAGGGCTACGCCGGCTACCCCTTCGACGTGGAGGGCGCCAAGAAGCTCCTCGCCGACGCCGGCCTCGCCGACGGCTTCGAGACCGAGCTCTTCGTCATGAACACCGACCCGAACCCGCGCATCGCCCAGGCGATCCAGCAGGATCTGGCGGCGATCGGCGTCAAGGCGTCGATCCAGTCGCTCGCCCAGGCGAACGTCATCGAAGCCGGCGGCGCCGGCACCGCGCCGATGATCTGGTCGGGCGGCATGGCCTGGATCGCGGACTTCCCCGATCCGTCCAACTTCTACGGCCCGATCCTCGGCTGCTCCGGCGCGGCCGAAGGCGGCTGGAACTGGGCGAAATACTGCAACAAGGCGCTCGACGCCAAGGCGACGGAGGCCGACAGCATCACCGATCCGGCGAAGACCGAGGAGCGGATGAAGCTCTGGTCGGACGTCTACATGGGCGTCATGGAGGACGCTCCCTGGGTGCCGGTGTTCAACGAGCAGCGCTACACCATGAAGTCGGAGCGGATGGGCGGCGCCGACGCCCTCTACGTCGACCCGGTGTCGATCCCGGTCAACTACGACTACGTCTACGTGAAGTGACCATGTGCAAACACTGCAACTACACGATCCACGGACACCAGAGCCACTTCGGCTGGGACAACTCGCTTGTCCCGGCCGAGCGGGTCGAGCCCGGGTCCACCATCCTGTTCCACTGCCGTGACAGTTCGGCGGGCCAACTCGGCCCGTCGTCCACCGTGGAGGACGTGCGGACGCTCGATTTCGGCATGGTCAACCCGGTCTCCGGGCCGATCCATGTGGAGGGCGCGGAGCCGGGCGACGCCCTCAAGGTGACGATCGAGAGCTTCGCGCCGTCGGGCTTCGGCTGGACGGCGAACATTCCGGGCTTCGGGCTGCTCGCCGACCAGTTCACCGAGCCGGCGCTGCACCTCTGGACGTACGACCCCGCGACCCTGGAGCCGGCCATGTTCGGCGCCCACGGCCGCGTGCCGCTGAAGCCCTTCGCCGGCACCATCGGCAACGCGCTCAAGGAGCCGGGCCACCACTCGGTCGTCCCGCCCCGGCGGGTCGGCGGCAACCTCGACATCCGCGACCTCGCGGCCGGAACCACCCTCTACCTGCCGGTGGAGGTGGCCGGCGCGCTGTTCAGCGTGGGCGACACCCACGCCGCCCAGGGCGACGGCGAGGTCTGCGGCACCGCGATCGAAAGCCCGATGGACGTCGTCCTCACGCTCGACCTCGTGAAGGGCGCCAACCTGAGGACGCCGCGCTTCACGACGCCGGGTCCGGTGACCCGTCACCTCGACGCCAAGGGCTACGAGGTCACCACCGGCATCGGGCCCGACCTGATGACCGCCGCCCGCGACGCGGTGTCGGCCATGGTCGACTTCCTGGCCGCCACGCGGAACATGAACCCGGTCGACGCCTACATGCTGGTGTCCACCTGCGGCGACCTGCGCATCTCGGAGATCGTCGACATGCCGAACTGGGTGGTCAGCTTCTACTTCCCCCGGTGCGTCTTCGAATGACCGCCCTTTCCACGATCACGTCCGGGACCACGGCCCCGGACGACACCACGGTCCTCGCCGTCGAGGGCCTGCGGGTCTCGGTCCGGACGGACGCGGGCGAGACGACGCTCGTCGACGGCCTCTCCTTCGCGCTGAGGCGCGGCGAGACGCTAGCGATCGCCGGCGAAAGCGGCTCGGGCAAGTCGATCACCTCGCTCGCCGTCATGGGCCTCCTGCCGCCCGCCGTCCGGGTCACCGGCGGTACCATCCGGCTGAAGGACACCGACCTCCTGTCCCTGCCGGAGGGCCGGATGCGGTCCTTGCGCGGCGACCGGGTCGCCATGATCTTCCAGGAGCCGATGACGTCGCTGAACCCGGTGCTGACCGTCGGGGCCCAGCTCGTCGAGGCGATCCGCGCCCACGAGCCGGTCTCGCGCGGCGCGGCGCGGACCCGCGCCCTGGAGGCCCTGAAGGCGGTCCGGCTCACCCAGCCCGAGCAGCGCCTCGACCAGTATCCGCACGAACTCTCCGGCGGCATGCGCCAGCGCGTCATGATCGCCATGGCGCTCGCCCTCCGGCCGGAGGTGCTGATCGCCGACGAGCCGACGACCGCGCTCGACGTGACCGTCCAGCGCGAGGTGCTGGACCTCTTGCGCGACCTCCAGCGCGACCTCGGCACCGCCATCATCCTGATCACCCACGACATGGGCGTCGTCGCCGAGATGGCCGGCCGCGTGGTGGTGATGCGCCACGGCAGGATGGTCGAGACCGCGTCGACCCTGGACGTGTTCGAGCGGCCGGCCGCCGACTACACCCGCGACCTCCTCGCCGCCGTGCCGCGGATCGGCCGCGGCAAGCCGCGCTCGTCCGCCATCGGCGAGCCGGTCGCCCGGCTCGACGACGTGGTCGTGCGCTTCCCCGTCCGCTCCGGCCTGTTCGGCCGGGTCACCCGCCAGGTCCACGCGGTCGAACACGTGAGTTTCGACGTCCGCCGCGGCGAGACCTTCTCGCTCGTGGGCGAATCCGGCTGCGGCAAGTCCTCCATCGCCCGCGCGGTCGTCGGCCTCGTGCCGCACCAGGGCCGGATCGAGATCGCCGGCACGGCCTTCGCCGACCTCCGGCCGGCCGACCAGAAGGCCCTGCGCCGACGGGTCCAGATCGTCTTCCAGGATCCGATGGCCGCGCTCGACCCGCGCATGACCGTCGGGGATCTCGTCGCCGAACCGCTCGTGATCCACCGGATCGGCTCGCCCGCCGAGCGGCGGGCCCGGGTCGCCGACCTCTTCCGGCACGTCGGCCTGTCCGCCGACCAGATCGACCGCTACCCGCACGAATTCTCCGGCGGCCAGCGCCAGCGGATCTGCATCGCGCGCGCCCTCGCGCTGAAGCCGGACCTGATCATCGCCGACGAGTCCGTCTCCGCGCTCGACGTCTCCGTCCAGGCCCGGGTGCTCGATCTGCTCCGGGCGCTGCAGACCGAGTTCGGCATCGCCATCCTGTTCATCAGCCACGACATGGCGGTGGTCGAGAACATCTCCGATCGGGTGGCGGTGATGTATCTCGGGCAGATCGTGGAACTCGGCACCCGCGCCCAGGTGTTCGGCGACCCGCGCCATCCCTACACCCGCCGGCTGATCGAGGCGGTCCCGGTGCCCGACCCGGCCCATGTGCGCGCCCCCACGGTGCGCCTCGCGGGCGAGGTGCCGAGCCCGGTCCACCCGGTCGGCGGCGGTCCCGCCCGGGTTCGCCTCGTCGATGTCGGCGGGGGGCATCTGGTCGCGGAGTGAGCCGCGTCGACCGCGCCCGTGCGGGATGGATCCACGATCGCGATTGGTATTTGCGGCCGCGCCCTCCAGGTGACAAGCTTCGCCCCGGGAGGATTGCGCGATGGTGTCGACCCGTTCGCACGTCGAGGAGATCGCGCGCGTCGCCATGGGCGACCGCGGCCGGCGCGACGCGCCGGTGGTGCAATCGTGGCTGCGCTGCATCAACGACTACCAGCTCGATCCGGCGCGGGGCCAGGAGGCCTATATCGTGCCGGAGACGACCCTGAAGGAGCACCGCGAGCAGGCCGAGGAGCTGATCCGCATCGGCCGGTCGGGACTAGAGGGCCTGTTCGGCCACGTGGCCGGCCAGAACTACGTGCTGCTCCTCTCCGACGCGCGGGGCGTCACGGTCGACTTCATGGGCGACCCGACCTTCGACAACCAGCTGCGCAAGGCGGGCCTCTACCTCGGGTCGGAGTGGTCGGAACAGCGCGCCGGCACCTGCGCGGTCGGCGCCTGCATCGTGTCCGGCGAGCCGGTGATCATCCACCAGGACGACCATTTCGACACCAGCCACATCGGCCTCACCTGCACGGCCGCCCCCATCTTCGACACCCTCGGCGACCTGACCGCCGTGCTGGACATCTCCCAGCTCCGCTCGCCGACCGCCAAGGCCAGCCAGAAGCTGGCGCTGCACCTCGTCTCGGCCACCGCCCGGCGGATCGAGCTCGCCAACCTGATGGCGCGCACCCGCAACGACTGGGTGCTCCGCCTGTCCCGCTCGCCGGACTTCCTCGACGTGGACCCGGACTGCGCGCTCTCGCTCGACGGCTCCGGCCGCATCACCGGCATGACCCACGGCGGCTTCCGGGCGCTCGCCGGCTTCCTCGGCATCGACGGCCAGAAGACGCCGGCCCTCGTCGGCCAGCCGGTGGACCGCTTCCTTCAGCTCGACGTCAACGAGCTGCCGCGCCTGATGCGCGGGCGGCCTGACCGGGAGCGGCTCGTCCGCACCCGGTCCGGCCTCGCCCTGTTCGCCAGCGCCGTCGCCCCGGTGGCGAGCTTCCGCGGCCTGCCGGCCTCCCGGCCGGCGATGCCGAAGGCGCTGCGCGACCTCAGCTTCGGCGACCCGGCCATGGAGGCGGTCCAGGCCAAGGCGGCGAGGCTCGCCGCCCGCGACATCCCGATCCTGATCCAGGGCGAGACCGGCAGCGGCAAGGAATATCTCGCCCGCGCCATCCACGACAGCCGGCCGAGCCCCGGCCGCTTCGTGGCGGTCAACTGCGCCGCCATCCCTGAACACCTGATCGAGGCGGAGCTGTTCGGCTACGCCCCCGGCGCCTTCACGGGCGCCGCCCCCCGGGGCCGCACGGGGCTGATCGAGGCGGCGGACGGCGGCACGCTGTTCCTGGACGAGATCGGCGACATGCCGCTGGCGCTCCAGAGCCGGCTCCTGCGCGTCCTGTCGGAAGGGGAGGTGGTGCCGGTCGGCGCGCACAAGCCGGTGCCGGTGAAGCTGCGCCTCATCTCCGCCTCCCACCACGCGCTGGAGCTCCTGGTGGCCGACGGCCGCTTCCGCGAGGACCTCTACTTCCGTCTCGCCGCCGCCACCCTTCGCCTGCCGCCGCTGCGCGAGCGGCTGGACTTCGAACGCCTCGCCGGGCACGTGCTCGCCCGCATCGACCGGGAGACCGGCGAGGCCCACCACCTGTCGCCGGCCGCCATGCGGGCGCTGAAGGCCCATGCCTGGCCCGGCAACCTGCGCGAACTCGCCAACGCGCTCCGGGTCGCGGCCGCGCTCTCCGACGAGGCGGAGATCACCGTCGCCGTTCTGCCGGACCGCCTGCAGGGTCTCGGGCCGTCGGCGTCGCCCGCTCCGCCGCGTGCGGACGGCCTCCTCGCCCAGCTCGCCGCCTGCGGGGGCAACGTCTCGGAGCTCGCCCGCCGCCTCGGCGTCGACCGCACCACCGTCCACCGCCGCCTGCGCAAGGCCCGGGCGTCCTGACCGTGGCGCCACAGGTGTGGCGCCCGCCGTTGCGCGCGCCACGGCCCGATCCGCGCAAAGGCGGCTCCGAGCCCTGAAAGACAAGGGAATTCCGGCCGGCCCCGTTTGGCACGGCCGTTGCCATCCTCCCCGGCGAGGCGGCTTGGAGGAGCCGCCGCCAAGAAACCATCGGGAGGAGACCCATGCTCGACACCACGCCCACGTCCCGCGTGAACGCGTTCCTGGAGCGCTTCGGCGCCGCCCTGGAGGCGGCCGACATCGACAAGGCGGTCAGCCTGTTCGCGGCCGAATGCTACTGGCGCGACCTCGTCGCCTTCACCTGGAACATCAAGACCGTGGAGGGCCGCGACGAGGTCCGCGACCTCCTCGCCAGTTGCCTCGCGTCGGTGAAGCCGCGCGGCTGGCACGTGGCCGAGGGCACCGAGGCGACGGAGGCCGGCGGCGTCACGGAGGCCTGGATCGCGTTCGAGACCGAGGTGGCCCGCGGCTATGGCCTCATTCGGCTGAAGGACGGTCTGATCTGGACCCTGCTCACCACCATGGTGGAGCTGAAGGGCCACGAGGAGAAGGCCGGCTTCACCCGTCCGCTCGGTGCCAGGCACGGCGTCAACGCCGGCGCGAAGACCTGGAAGGAGGAGCGCGAGGAGGAGGCCGCCACGCTCGGCTTCGCGCGCCAGCCCTATGTGCTGATCATCGGCGGCGGCCAGGGCGGCATCGCCCTCGGGGCGCGCCTGCGCCAGCTCGGCGTGCCGACCATCATCGTGGAGCGCAACGAGCGCCCGGGCGACAGCTGGCGCAAGCGCTACAAGTCGCTCTGCCTGCACGATCCGGTCTGGTACGACCACCTGCCGTACATCGACTTCCCGAAGACCTGGCCCGTGTTCGCCCCGAAGGACAAGATCGGCGACTGGCTGGAGATGTACACCAAGGTGATGGAGCTGAACTACTGGACCAGCACCACCGCCAAGAGCGCGACCTGGGACGACGCCGCCAAGGAATGGACCGTGGTGGTGGAGCGGGACGGCCGGGAGATCGTCCTCAAGCCCAAGCAGCTCGTCTTCGCCACCGGCATGTCCGGTAAGCCCAACATCCCGTCGTTCAAGGGCATGGACCGGTTCAAGGGCGAGCAGCACCATTCGTCCCAGCATCCCGGACCGGACCGCTACAAGGACAAGAAGGTGGTGGTGATCGGGTCCAACAATTCGGCCCACGACATCTGCGCCGCCCTGTGGGAGAACGGCGTCGACGTCACCATGGTGCAGCGCTCGTCCACCCACATCGTCCGGTCCGATCCGCTCATGGAGATCGGCCTCGGCGACCTTTACTCGGAACGGGCCGTCCAGTCCGGCATGACCACCGCCAAGGCGGATCTCATCTTCGCGTCCTTGCCCTATCGGATCATGCACACCTTCCAGAAGCCGGTGTACGACAAGATTCGCGAGATCGACGCCGACTTCTACGCCGCCCTGGAGAAGGCCGGCTTCCGGCTCGACTTCGGCGCCGACGACAGCGGCCTCTTCATGAAATACCTGCGCCGCGGGTCGGGCTACTACATCGACATCGGGGCGAGCCAGCTCATCATCGACGGCAAGATCAAGCTGGTCGGCGGCCAGGTGGAGGAGATCACCGAGACGGGCGTGAAGCTCGACACCGGCCAGGAGATCCCCGCCGACGTGATCGTCTACGCCACCGGCTATGGCTCCATGAACGGCTGGGTGGCCGACCTCGTGGACCGTGAGACCGCCGACAAGGTCGGCAAGGTCTGGGGGCTCGGCTCCGACACCCCGAAGGACCCGGGTCCGTGGGAGGGCGAGCAGCGCAACATGTGGAAGCCCACCCAGCAGGAGGGGCTCTGGTTCCACGGCGGCAACCTGCACCAGTCGCGCCACTACTCCCAGTATCTGTCGCTGCAGCTGAAGGCGCGCATGGAAGGCATCCCGACGCCGGTCTACGGGCTTCAGCCGGTGCACCACAAGGGCTGACGGCGAGGTGAAACGGGCGGCGCGCCGTGACGAGCGCCGCCCGGTCGGCAATGCCGGGCTGGCGGGCCGGGGGCAGGCCGGGGAGGGATCCTGTCCGGCCCGAGCCGTCCGGTCGCCCGGTCCGAGCCGATCACGGTCCCGGTCCACCGAGCCACCGCCTCCAGGGACCGCCGAAGCGCCTGCCGGACCTGTCGACAGGGAGGGGATCCGCGCGCCGCACCGGATCGCCGCGTCCCCCTCCACGCCATCCGCCTCGCCCGCAGCCCGCGACCGGCAGACGCCCTGGTCCGACCTCCCGGCGTGGCCCCTTCAGCCGTGCCGCCGGCTGATCGGTCACCGTCGGTCGGTCGGCCGCAGGATCGCGTGGTCGATGCTGGCCTGGCCGCCACCGAAGGCGAGCAGCGCGAGGGCCATGGCCGCCCAGGGCAGGTGGAAGTTCGCCCATCCATCCGGAATGGTGAGCTGGATCACCGCCGTCATCGCCAGGATGCCGAGCGCCGCCAGCCGCGTTCCGAGTCCGAGGACGAGCAGGATGGGCAGCACGATCTCGCCGATGGCAGCCCCATAGGCCATCAGGATGGGAGCCGGATAGGGAAACGTGTCGCCGAGGATATGGAGGCGGAACTCCTCGGTGAAGAGGTAACGGGCCCCGGCGGAGAGCTGGAAGCCATCCCACTTGGTGAGCCCGGAGTTGAAGAAGGGCACCGCGAGGGCGATCCGCAGGGCGAAGAGCGGGATCGACCGCGGGCAGCGGGCGAGGAGCGCATCGGCGCGGAGGAGGACCGCCAGCGCTGTCCGGGCGGGCGTGGATTTCCGGACGGTGATCTCGGTCATGGGTCAGGGCCTTTCAGGGTGATCGCGGTGAAGGCGCCGCCGGCGACGGCGGCGACGAGGGACTGCCCGAAGTCGAAGCACCCGTCGGCGGCGACGCCGAGGGCGGCGGCTTCGCCGAGCGGTTTCGAGGCGAGAAGCGCCGCCGCGAAGGCCGCTTCGGCCGGGGTCAGAAGAGAGAGGCGGATCTCCGCGCCGGGCCGCGTCACGAGCACCGTCTCGGCACGGAACGCCACGTCGGCCGGGGAGCCGCCCGGCTGGTGCGCGGACCAGATCGACCCCACCGGATGGGGCGAACGCAAGAGCCGCGCCGCCGGATGGGCGACCAGTCGGGCCTCGGCCAGGGCGGCCGCCTCGATCCCGGCGAGAGCCGGAACCGGGAGCGGCGGCGCCTCGGCGGCGTGGTAGGCCGCCGACACGGCGACTTCCAGGCGCGCGACGTCGGCCAGATAGGCAAGCGCCGCGGCGGCCGGCAGGGTCTCCATGAAGGCGGGGAATTCGTCGCCCCAGGTCATCAGGAGGGGCGAGGTGGGTTTGCATCCGTCGACGAAACGGGACGCCATCGCCCTGAAGAAGGCGTCGCCGACGATGGCGGCCGTCACCGGGAAGCGGCTCGCGAGAGCGCCGACGAGGCCGGAGGCGACGTTGTTGCGATAGACCGCGAAGCGCGACTGCGCCGCCTCCGAGGACCCGCGGAGAATGCCGGCGGGTACCGGTCCGTCGGGATCCGCGAGCGCGCCGGCGAAGGCGGACCGACCGGACCAGGACGTCACGCGACCCTCCGGGCGGAAGCCTCGCACAGTTTGCGGTCCACGACGGCGGCCTCGGCGAGGAGTTCGGACAGCGGCGGGACGTCGTTGTCCCACTCCACCAGCGTCGCCACCGGTCCAGTCAGCCGGAGGGCATGGCCGTAGAGGCCCCAGACGTCGGGCCGCACGCGGCTTGCGTGCGAGTCGATCAGAAGACGCGCGCCGTCCGCATCGGCCGTCTCGTCGTAGCCGGCGAGGTGGATCTCGCCCACATGCCGCATCGGAAACCGTTCGAGGTAGAGGACCGGGTCGTAGCCGAGGTTGACGGCGGAGACCATGACGTTGTTGACGTCGAGGAGGAGACCGCATCCGGTGCGCGCGGCGATCTCGCCGAGGAAGTCGGTCTCCGGCCACGCGCTCTCCTCTAAGGCCAGATAGCTCGACGGGTTCTCCAGGAGCATGCGTCGGCCGAGGGCCTCCTGGACCTGGTCGATGTGGCGGACCACGTCGGCGAGGGTCGCGTCCGTGTAGGGAAGCGGCAGGAGGTCGTTGAGGAAGACGCCGTCGTGCGTCGACCAGGCGAGGTGTTCGGAAAAGCTCTCCGGCTCGTAGCGGTCGACGAGACGTCTCAGGCGCGCCAGGTGGTCCCGGTCGAGAGGGGCGCCGCCGCCGATCGAGAGGCCGACGCCATGGATGGAGAGCGGGTAGCGTTCGCGGATGGCCGTCAGCCAGCGGTGGGGCGGGCCGCCAGCGCCCATGTAGTTTTCGGCATGGACCTCGAAGAAGCCGACGTCCGGCGTCTCGGCCAGGATGGCGCGGCAATGCTCCGGCTTCAGGCCGAGACCCGAACGCGGCGGGAGGGAGACGGTGGCGGTCATGGTGACCTCGAACGGCAGGCGGGGAGTGGGCCGCGGCCCGTCGAGCCGCGGCCGGCGGCCTCAGGACTTCGGCAGGTCGCGGTCGAGCGCCGCCAGGGCGCCGGTCCGGTCCCCGGGAAGCTCCATGGTCGTGCAGGTGCCCTTGGGGACGAGCTTCCAGGCGTTGCCCTGGTAGTCGACGGTGGAGGTTCCGGCGCAGGTCGTGCCGGGACCGGCGGCGCAGTCGTTCTGGCCCTTGAGGGCCACGCCGAAGCACTTTTCCTGGGCGTCGTCGGCAAGGGCCGCGCGTTCGGCAAAGCCGGTCATGGCGGCGGCGAGGGATCCGGCAAGGGCAAGCGTGGCGGTACGTCGGTTCATGGAGCGCTCCTTCGCTGTTCAGGTCCGGGTTCCGGTTGGACCGGATCGTCCGGCGCTCATCCTTCGCGCTGCTTCCCGGTTTGTTACCTCACGTCCGCCGCCACAGTTTCGTGATGTGCTTCTGAACGCGACCTCCGCTTAACTGCCGACGGTCGCAAGGGGCGGTGCCGCCCGAACAACGCTTCAAGGAGAGCGCGGCAGGTGCGGGACGAATGCGAGCTCGCGGATCTCATGACCCGGGCCCTCGACGGCGACGAGCGGGCCTACCGCGCCTTTCTGGAGCGCGTCGCCGGGCACGTGCGCGCGCTCGCCCGCTGGAAGCTCCGTCTGGCGGATCCGAGCGACCTGGAGGACATCGTGCAGGAGACGATCCTCGCCATCCACGCCAAGCGCCACACCTGGCGCCGGGACCGCCCGATCGGGCCCTGGATCGGCGCCATCGCCCGACACAAGATGGTGGACCAGATGCGCCGGCGAGGATCCCGCGGGACGGTGGACATCGACGACGTCGTGGATGTCCTGGCGGCGCCCTCCGACGACGAGACCTGTCCGCGGGACCTGATCGACGCCGCTCTCGTTTCACTGCCCCGCGGCCAGCGCCTGGTGGTGAGCGCCCTCACGATCGAGGGCAGGAGCATCCGCGAGACGGCATCGCGGCTCGGCACGACGGAGGTCGCCGTGCGCGTCGCCTTCCACCGGGCTCTTGCTCGCATCCGCGCGCTGGTTGGAGGTGCGTCGTGAGGACCGAAGACCTGATCGCGAGCCTGACGGCCGATGCGAAGCGGAGCGCCCGGCGCCCCGCTCCGACGATCCTGCCCGCCGCGCTGGCGGGGACCCTCCTGGCCGTGGTGGTCTTCGCGGTCCTCGTCGGCAAGATCAGGCCCGACATCGCCGGCGCGGTCGGCGAAATCCGCTTCCTGTTGAAGTTCGCCGTGACGCTGTCCCTGGCTGGAGCCGCCTATGCGGTGCTCCGCGAAAGCGCCTATCCGGAAGGCGTGCATCGGCGCAGGCTGCTCGTTCTCGCCGTGCCGGCCGTCGTGGTGCTTTCGTGCGTGGCGTTCGAACTCGCCGCCCTGCCGGCAGACGCGGTCACGCGGAGCCTCGTCGGCAGCAACAGCGTCGCGTGCCTCGTCAACGTGTCGCTGATGGGGATCGGGCCGCTCGGGCTTTTCGTTCTCGCCCTCCGCCGCGCCGCGCCCGCCCATCCGGCGCTCTCCGGGATCGCGGCGGGCCTGCTGGCCGGAGCGATCGCCGCGACCGTCTACGCGGCCTACTGCCCGGACGATTCACCGCTGTTCGTCGCCACCTGGTACCTGCTGGCGATCGGCGGCCTCGCGGCGCTCGGCGCCGCGACGGCGCGCGTGGTGGCGCGCTGGTGATCCCATCATGCCGGAAGCCGGAGACCCGGGTCCCGGGTCGTCCGGCCGAGCGCCACGGGCCTCAGTCGTCCACCCGCGTCAGGTAGGTGGCGATCGACTTGGGTTCGGGGATCACCGCCACGATCTTCATCTGGGCGATGTTGCGGTTCATGGCGGCGTCCAGGTGCCGGTTCAGCATTTCCGCCGCCGCCTCCACGGCTCCCCGCAACAGAAGCTCCACGATCAGCCTGTGCTCCGTCACCGCCGCCCGGTCGCTCGGCAGGCCGAGCTGCCGGAGGAGACGCTCCGAGGCCAGCACCGGCAGGAGATTGTCGCGGATCAGCGCCGCCAGCTTTTCGTTCGGCGTCGTCAGCACGCAGGCGTCGATCAGGAGGGTCTCGAACTGCTCCAGGCTGTCGTCCGCCATGTCGGCGAGGTTCTGTTCCCGCTCGCGAAAGCGGGCGTGCAGCTCCTCCAGGCGCGTGCGGTCCAGGGTTGGCGCGGCGCTGACCAGGGCCGGCGGCTCCAGGATCCGACGGAGCGCGAAATGGTCCTTGATGGATTTGGCGGTCAGCGGCCCGGCGATCCAGTGGGAGCTCTGGTTCTTGCGCACCAGGCCGCGCTCCTGCAGGCGGCTCAGCACGTCGCGCACCACCGTCCGGCTGACGCTGAAGTGCTCCGCGAGCGCCGATTCGACGATCCGGTACTGGCCGAACACCACGCAGCCGGCGACGTCCGCCTCCACCACGTCATAGATCCGCTCCCAGGACGACCGGCTCTGCAGCGCTTCGTCCACCGCCTGAGGCACCACCAGGCCGACGGTCTTCAGGTCGGCGCGGAGCGGCGCCGCCCGGCTCGCCGGGCCGCCCACCAGGAAGCCGCGCCCGTCGAACCGGCGCACGATGCCGTCCGCCTCCAGCCGTTGCAAGGCGCGCTGCACGGGCGCGCGGGACGTCTGCATGATCTCGGCGATCGGCCCCTCCAGCAGCACCAGACCTTCGGGCAGCGAGCCATCGGCGATATTGGCGCGCAACACGTCCTCGACGATCTCGTAGCGGCGCTGGGCTGCGGTCTGGTTCGGTCGACTGCTGGTCATTCCGCGTCTGTCCTCTCGGCGCCGGCATGATCGCGCGGGACGGGTCCGGTTTCCACCGTCACGCCCGATGTCCGCGTCCGAAAGACGAAAACGCGCTTTGCATACCAAATGCAAACGCCAAGTCGTCAGGAGGATCCACATGACCGGACCCGGCGCGCGGCTGGAGGCTCCGGAGGTCATCCGGCGCGGCCCGTTTCGTTGCGCCATGCGGTATGAGCAAAGCTGCGGGCCGGTATCGAAATTTCAGATCGAAGCGGTGCTGCCTGATCCGGAAATGGCTCATTTCCGCCCTTCATGTGCGGAAGACGGTGGTCGGTTATCAGGACCGCCGCGGCGCCGCATCGATTGCCCTGATGGAGGTATATGCCCGCTTTCGCATCTGCCCGCGATCTATGCGCACTGCCGCGAAGAATGCTGTTGCATACAAAAACCGTTCGGATTACCGTTTTTGAAATCGAACGCCGCCAGAAGCGTTCCAGAGGTGTTTGTCTAGTCTTCGATCGCCGAACGAGTTGCAACGTCCGCGCCGACGCGCGTAGACGGACGATGTCGTCTTGCCTGCATCCGCGTGAACCGTGGATGGGGAACGGATCGCCATTGGCTGTGCTTCGCAGGATCGAAGACGTACAGGGGAGTTGGTCTTGACGACTGTCCTTCAACTGTCGAACGTCTCGAAGATCTATGCGGGCGTTCCGGCGCTCGACCGCGTCACGCTGTCCGTGCCGGGCAACAGCTACGTGTCGCTCCTGGGGCCGAGCGGCTCCGGCAAGACCACGCTGCTGCGGGTGATCGCCGGGTTCGAGGAGCCGGACCGCGGTTCCGTCACGCTGGACGGCAAGCGGATCGACGGCACGCCGGCGCACCGGCGCGGCATCGGCTTCGTGTTCCAGACCTTCGCGCTCTTCCCGCACCTGTCCGTCGCCCGCAACGTGGCGTTCGGGCTGGAAAACCGGGAAACCGGTCCAAGCCTCGACGCGGCCGCCATCCGCCGCAAGGTCGCCGAGATGATCGACCTCGTCGGGCTGAAGGGGCTGGAGGACCGGGGCGTCACCCAGATCTCCGGCGGCCAGCGGCAGCGCGTGGCGCTCGCCCGCACGCTCGTCACCGAGCCCCGCCTCGTGCTCCTGGACGAGCCGCTCGGCGCTCTCGACGCCAACCTGCGCACCCGCATGCGCGGCGAACTTCGCGCCATCCGGGAGCGGCTCGGCGTCACCTTCCTGCACGTCACGGGAAGCGAGACGGAGGCGCTCGCCATGGGCGACACCGTGATCGTGCTCGACCGCGGGCACGTCGGGCAGATCGACGGGCCGGACGCGCTCTACAACCGGCCGGCGTCGCCGGCCGTGGCCCGCTTTCTCAACTGCTACAATCTGTTCGAAGGCCGCCTCGGCGACGGCGCCTTCGTGTCGCCGGTCGGCGCGCTGCCGTTGCCGCCACGCGCCGAGCCGCTCGGCGGCGGCCCGGCCTACGCGGTCCGCTACGACCGCGTGGAGGTGCGCCCGCCGAATGCCCCCGTCGCCCCCGACGAGGTGGGCATCACCGGGGCGTTCGTGGCGAGCGAATACACGGGCTCCTCCGTGCTCTCCTTCTTCCAGCTGCCGGACGGCCGCGTGTTCGAGGTGGAGGACCATCTCAGCCACCGGGCGCCGCCCGTGTACGCCCCGCAGGAGACCTACGGCCTCGTGTGGAAGCGCGACGCGGCGCTGGTGTTCGCATGACCGGCCCGGCGAGGCGGCCGAACCGAGTTCGAGGGAGACGCACCGGATGACGACGACCACCGCAACGGAGGGCATGCCGGCCGCCGCCGCACGGCAGCGGGCCCTGCGCCGAACCGCGCTCTGGCTGCTCGCGCCGGGCGTCCTGTGGATGGTGCTCTTCCTGGTGCTGCCCATCCTGATGATGGTCTACGTGTCGTTCTGGACCCAGACCACCTTCACCATCGAGCCGACGCTGACGGTGAAGAGCTGGGTCACCTTCTTCACCAGCGAGACCTACCTGAGCTCGCTCTGGACCACGGTCCGCATCTGGCTGACCGTGCTCGTCGCCACCCTGCTGGTGGGCTACCCGACCGCCCTCTTCGTCGGCCTCTTCGTGCGCAACAAGACGCTGCAGACCGTCCTGCTCGTCCTCTGCGTCATCCCGTTCTGGACGTCCTTCCTGATCCGCGTTCTCGCCTGGCGGCCCATGCTGGGCAAGGAAGGCGCCATCAACCTGATCCTGCAGGGGCTCGGGATCATCGACACGCCGATCGAGGCGCTGCTCTTCTCCGAGCTGTCCGTGGTGATCGGCATGACGCAGATCTACTGCGTGTTCATGGTCGGGCCGATCGCCTTCATGCTGGGCCGCATCGATCCCAACGTGATCGAGGCCGCGCGCGACCTCGGCGCCGGGTTCGGCCGGATCTTCCGCACCATCATCCTGCCGCTCTCCATGCCGGGCGTGGTGGTGGGCGCGATCTTCGTGTCCGTCATGGTGCTCGGCGAGTTCGCCACCTCGGCGGCGCTCTCCGGCCGCAAGGTCAACCTGCTCGGCAACATCATCGTCACCCAGGTCGGCTCGCTGAAATGGGCGTTCGCCGCGGTGGTGGGCGTGGTGCTGACGGTGATCATGGGCGCTGTGGTGGCGGCGCTCCTGCGCGTCGTCGACCTGCGCAAGGAGCTCTGAGCCATGCACTCCACCGTGATCAAGCCGATCCTGGCGGTCTACACCGGCCTCTTCCTGCTCTTCCTCTACGGGCCGCTCCTGGTGCTGGCCATCCTGTCCTTCCAGACCGGGCCGGAGGGCGGGCCGCAGTTTCCCATCATCGAGTGGTCGACCTACTGGTACCAGCACCTGTTCGGGCTGACGCCGCCGTCCCGCATCGCGCCGCTGCCGATCGAGGAGAGTCTGGTGCGCTCGCTCGTGCTGGCGGTCGCCACCATGATCGTCTCCACCGTGCTCGGCGTGTCGGCGGCCCAGGCCTTCCGCACCCGCTTCCGCGGCTCGGGCGTCGTCTTCTACCTGATCGTGCTCGGCATGATGGTGCCGGGCGTGCTGGTCGGCCTCGGCATGGCGCTCGTCGCCAACACGCTCGGCATCGACCGGCACTGGTGGGGCACCGCGTTCGTGCTCCACGTGGTCTACACCTTCCCGTTCGCCTTCCTGGTCATGCTGGCCATCTTCAACCGCTTCGACCAGAGCATGGAGGAAGCGGCCTGGTCGCTCGGCGTGTCGCCGGCCCGCACCTTCCGCAAGGTGACCTTCCCGCTGATCTTCCCGGGCGTGCTGTCGGCCATGCTGTTCGCCTTCACGCTCTCCTACGACGAGTTCTCCCGGACCCTGTTCGCGTCGGGCCGCGATCTCACCCTGCCGCTCGCCATCTACGGCACCTTCTCGGTGGAGATCCACCCGAACGTGTTCGCCTTCGGCGTGCTGACCACGCTCTTCTCCTTCGCGCTGCTCGGCGTCTACGCCGTGCTGATGACCCTGTCGGTCCGCCGGGCCAAGCGCGTCGCCATCCAGGAGGACGCATGACGACCGAAACGCCCTTGAAGGCCGCCCTCGTCACCGGCGCCGGGTCCGGCATCGGCCGCGCCATCGCGCTCCGGCTCGCGGCGGACGGCTATCCGGTGGTCGCCAACGACCTCAACGCGGACACCGCCGAGGCTGTCGCCGCCGCCGTCCGGGCAGCCGGCGGGCGGGCCGTCGCGGTCGCCGGCGACGTCTCGTCCGAGGCGGACGTGGACGCCGCCGTGGCGGCCGGCCGGGAGGCGTTCGGCACCGTCGGCCTCCTGGTCAACTGCGCCGGCCACGTGCACCAGGGCCTGTTCGAGACACTGACGCCCGCCGACTTCGACCGCATGTTCGCCGTGCACGTGCGCGGCGCCTTCCTGGCGATGCGGGCCGTCCTGCCGGCCATGCTGGAAGCCGGCG
Source organism: Chthonobacter rhizosphaerae (assembly GCF_013839525.1). GTDB lineage: Bacteria > Pseudomonadota > Alphaproteobacteria > Rhizobiales > Pleomorphomonadaceae > Chthonobacter > Chthonobacter rhizosphaerae. The sequence continues at coordinate 451,242 of NZ_JACDIS010000001.1, read as the reverse complement.
AGGGGGTGATCGTCAACGTGGCGTCCCAGCTCGGCCAGATCGGCGGCGTCGAACTCGTCCATTATTCGGGCGCCAAGGCGGCCATCATCGGGATGACCAAGGCGCTCGCCCGCGAGGTCAGTTCGCGCGGGGTGCGGGTCAACGCGGTGGCGCCCGGCCCGATCAACACGCCCCTGGTCCAGGCCCTCTCGGAGGACTGGCGCGCCCGCAAGGCGGCCGAACTGCCGCTCGGCCGGTTCGGCGAGCCGGACGAGGTGGCGGCCGTCGTGTCCTTCCTGGCCTCGCCCGCCGCCAGCCTGTTCGTCGGCCAGACCCTCGGCCCGAACTCCGGCGACGTGATGCTCTGACCCTTCCAACCTGGAGCCGTCCCATGTCCAGAACTGTCCTGATCACCGGCGGAGGCATCGGCATCGGCCGGGCCACGGCCAAGGCCTTCGCGACGCTCGGCGACCATGTGGTGGTGACCGACATCCTGGAGGCCGAAGGGCGCGCGGTGGCGGACGAGATCGAGGCGGCCGGCGGGTCGGCCGAGTTCGCCCGGCTCGACGTCACCTCCACCGAGGCGGCCGACGCCCTGGTGGCGGACGTGGAAGCCCGCCGTGGTGGGGTCGACGTGATCGTCGCCAACGCCGGCATCGCGCACCGGGTGCCGCTCGCCGCCCTCACCGACGCGAAGTGGGACCACACGTTCGACGTCGACCTCAAGGGCATCTTCCGGGTGGTTCGGCCGGCCCTCGCCGGCATGCGGGCGCGCAAGTCCGGCGCCATCGTGGCGCTGTCGTCCATCATGGGCGTCGCCTACGGCTGGGACGAGCACGTCCACTACTCGGCCGCGAAGGCCGGCGTCGTCGGCCTGGTGCGCGGGCTCGCGGTGGAGCTCGCCAGCGACGGCATCCGGGTCAACGGCGTCGCGCCCGGCTACATCCGCACCGCCCAGCTCCTCTCCAGGGAGCATTCGCTCGGCCCCGAGGGTGCCGAGGCCGCCGGCGCCTTCATTCCCATGGGACGCATCGGCGAGCCCGACGACATCGCCGACGTCATCACGTTCCTGGCTTCCACCGGCGCCCGGTACATGACCGGCCAGGTGGTGGCGGTGGATGGCGGCCTCCTGGTCGGCCGCTACTGAAAGCAAAAAACCAAAGAGGTGGAACGATGGACAAGTACGAGCTTACGCGGCGGTCGCTGTTGAAGCGCTCCGCCGGCATGATGGCGGTGGCGATGGGCGCCGGCACCCCCTTCCTCAACTCGCGCGCCGCCTGGGCGCAGGCGCAGGACCTGGCGGGCCAGCAGCTGCGCACGATCGGCCTGTCGGTGACGGTTCAGGAGCGCATCCTGGCGGACTTCAAGGCCGCTTCCGGCGTGGGCTCCACCTCCGGCACCGCCGCCACCTTCCCGGACGCCCAGACCAAGATCCTGTCCGGCTCCAAGGATTACGACTGCTGGGAAGTCATCGGCGAGCGCCTGCCCGCCGTGGTGATGACCAACAACGTCGAGCCGATCGAGGCCTCGTCGCTGAAGAACTGGGCCAACATCCGCGACACGTTCACGACACCGAGCGACAAGTGGGAGCGCCGGGCGCAGATCGTCGGCCAGATCTGGGCCGACGAGGCGCAGACCAAGCTCTACATGGTCCCGGCCGTCTATAACTACGACAGCGTGGGCTACAATCCGGACGTCGTATCGGCCGAGGAAGCCAACACCTGGGCGTGCATCTTCGACAGCAAGTGGAAGGGCAAGTCCGGCCTCAACACCGACCCGCTGATCGCGTTCGGCCAGGCCGTGATGGCGATGAACTCGCTCGGCCTCTCCAACGTGGCCAACCCGGGCAACCCGTCGGCGGCGGAGATCGACGAGGCGGCCAAGTTCCTGATCTCCAAGAAGAAGGAAGGCCAGTTCCGCGCCCTCTGGGGCGATTTCGGCGAGCTCGTCAACCTGCTCGCCTCGGGCGAGATGGTGGTGTCCGACGCCTGGCAGCCGGCCGTGATGGCCGTCAAGGCGCAGGGCAAGGCGTGCAAGTACGCGGTGCCGAAGGAAGGCTATCGCGGCTGGGCGATCGGCCCGTCCATGATCGCCGGCTCCCCGAACGCGGCCGCCGTCAGCGCCTACGCGGACTACTGGCTGTCCGGCGCCCCGGGCATCACCGTGTCCGAGCAGGGCTACTATTCGCCGTCGACCAACATCAAGGACGTGATGGCGCCGGAGAAGTACGCCTTCTGGTACGAGGGCAAGCCCTGGGTGGGCGCGGAGGAGCGCGGCATCAAGGAAGGCGACCTGCGCGACGGCGGGTCGTTGGAGGAGCGCGCCAAGAACGTCGCCTACTGGCACCAGTGGCCGGACGAGTACGACCACCTGATCCAGAAGTGGGACGAGTTCCTCAGCGCCTGAGGACCATCAAGCCGGGCGCGGCCGGACGGCCGCGCCCCCTCCGCCCGCCCGGCGGACCGACCCTTGCGTCATCCGGAGACCGCAGCGCCGTGACCCTCGACCTCGAACTCAGAACCGTCGGCAAGGTCTACGACAACGGCACGCCGGCCGTGATCGACTTCGACCTCGCCGTGACCAAGGGCGAGTTCATCGCCTTCCTGGGACCGTCCGGCTGCGGCAAGACGACGACGCTCCGGATGATCGCCGGCTTCGAGTCCATCTCGTCCGGCGACGTGCTGATCCGCGGCGCGCGGGTCAACGACCTGCCGCCCGAGCGGCGGCCGACGTCCATGATCTTCCAGAACTACGCGCTCTTCCCGCACATGAATGTGCGCCGGAACATCGGCTACGGCCTGGAGGTGAAAGGGCTTCCAAAGGCCGAGCGCGACGCCAAGGTGGACCGCATCATCGCGACGCTCGGCCTCGACGACGTGGCGGACAAGCGGCCGGACCGGCTGTCCGGCGGCCAGCGTCAGCGCATCGCGCTCGCCCGCGGCCTCGTGGTGGAGCCCGACATCCTGCTCCTGGACGAGCCGCTCGGCGCGCTCGACGCCAACCTGCGCAAGGCGATCCAGAACGAGCTGAAGCTGCTGCAGAAGACCCTCGGCATCACCTTCGTGTTCGTCACCCACGCGCAGTCGGAGGCGCTGTCGCTGTCCGACCGGATCGTGGTGATGAACCAGGGCCGGATCGAGCAGATCTCGCCGCCGCACGCCCTCTACACCCGGCCGAACACGCCCTTCGTGGCCCAATTCATCGGCCGCAACACGATCCTGGACGGCGAGGTACGCGGCCTCGCGAACGGCGCCGCCGTGGTGGAGACGCCGCTCGGCGTCCTCAGCGGCGCCGCCAACGGCCCCGTGCGGGAGGGCGGGCGCGCGCAGGTGGTGGTGCCCGCCGAGGCGATCGAGGTGCACGCCGCCGTTCCCGGCGCGCGGGAGAGCGTGGCGGCCAAGACCGGCGGCAACGTGGTCGCCGGGCGCATCCGCCGGGCCGACGTGGTCGGCCACGTCTCGCACCTGTCGGTCGACCTGCCGGGCGGACGGGCCGTGGCCCTGGAGGCCCACGTGGACAAGTACCCGCCCGGCGCCTTCCGTCCGGGCGGCGACATCCTGCTCGCCTGGACGCCGGCCGAGGCGACCGTGATCCCGGCCGCCTGAGCGGCGACCGGACACCGACATCCAAGACCCCTGCGACACTCTGGAGGACAGGACATGGCGAAGGAAATTCTCTGCGGCTTCGGCATCGACGTGGACGCGGTGGCCGGCTGGCTCGGCTCCTACGGCGGCGAGGACTCGCCGGACGACATCTCGCGCGGCCTGTTCGCCGGCGAGGTGGGCAGCCCGCGCCTCCTGAAGCTGTTCGAGCGCTTCGGCATCAAGACCACCTGGTTCATCCCGGGCCACTCCATCGAGACCTTCCCGGAGCAGATGCAGGCGGTGGCCGACGCCGGCCATGAGATCGGCATCCACGGCTACACCCACGAGAACCCGATCGCCATGACGCGCGAGCAGGAGACGGCGGTGCTCGACAAGTGCATCGAGCTCGTCACCAAGCTCAGCGGCAAGCGGCCGACCGGCTACGTGGCGCCCTGGTGGGAATTCTCCACCGTCACCAACGAGCTGCTCTTGGAGCGCGGCATCAAGTACGATCACTCCCTGATGCACAACGACTTCACGCCCTACTACGTGCGCGTCGGCGACAGCTGGACCAAGATCGACTATTCCCGCAAGCCTGAGGACTGGATGGTGCCGCTGAAGCGCGGCCAGGAGACCGACCTGATCGAAATTCCGGCGTCCTGGTACCTGGACGACCTGCCGCCGATGATGTTCATCAAGAAGGCGCCGAACAGCCACGGCTTCGTCAATCCGCACGACATCGAGCAGATGTGGCGCGACCAGTTCGACTGGGTCTACCGCGAGATGGACTATGCGGTGTTCCCCATCACCATCCACCCGGACGTGGCCGGCCGGCCGCAGGTGCTGATGATGCTGGAGCGTCTCTACGCCCACATGATCAAGCACCCGGGCGTGAAGTTCGTCACCATGAACGAGATGGCGGACGATTTCGCCCGCCGATTCCCGCGCCAGAAGTGACGGAACGGGGCCGGGCGGCGCCAGACGCCCGGCCTCACCGTCGAGGAGCCGTGCATCATGTGTTCGCTTTGTGGGGTGATCGGCGGCAACGAGCACTGGGCCGACGCGGTGGCGCGGCCGGGCGTCTACACCCGCAACACGGAGCGGGTGGACCGCCGCCGCGAGCGCATGAACCGCGTCCGGCTCGCCAACCGGGTGCTGGCGCCCTTCGGACTGTCCCTGGCGGACTGGCAGGGCACCTCCTTCCTGCTTTCCACCCGCACCGGCAAGACCGAGATCATCGAGGATCTCGGCCACCTGTGGCCCGCCGCCGAGCGCCTGATCGGCCGGCCGTGCGATCCTCTCGATCCCGCCGTGATGGCCGCCGTGGAGCGGGCGCCATGACGGACGTCCCCGCCTTCACGCCCGTCAACCTCCTCACCGGATTCCTCGGATCGGGCAAGACCACCTTGCTGCGCCGCCTCCTGGCGGACCCGGCGCTCGCCGGCACCGCCGTCCTCATCAACGAGTTCGGCGAGGTGGGGCTCGACCACCACCTTCTCGACCGCATCGACGACACCATGGTGCTGCTGCAGTCGGGCTGTCTCTGCTGCACCATCCGGGGCGAACTCTCCCAGGCGATCCGCGACCTCCTCGGCAAGCGCGAGCGCGGCCTTGTGCCCGGCTTCGACCGCATCGTGGTGGAGAGCACCGGCCTCGCCGACCCGTTCCCCATCCTGTCCACCCTGAAGGCGGACCCCGTGCTCCGTCACCATGTCCGGCCCGGCAACGTGGTGACCACGGTGGACGCGGTGAACGGCCTCGGGCAGATCGAGCGGCATCCGGAATCCGCCCGGCAGGCGGCGGTGGCCGACCGGCTGGTGATCACCAAGACGGACATCGCCGACGAGGCAGCGGTGGCCGATCTGACGGCGGGCCTGCGCCGGCTGAACCCGGCGGCCCCGCTGGTGGACGCCGCGGACGACCTGGACGTGGAGGCCCTGATCGGCCGCGACGTGGCGGCGACCAGCGGTCCCTCGCACTCGGCCCGGGCCTGGTTCTCGGAGACCTTCCGCAGCGACGACCCGACCCGCGCGCCGGCGGGCGACGCCCATCCGCACGGCGCGCTCGACCGGAACAGCCATCTCGGCCGCATCCGGTCCTTCACGGTGGTGGTGGACGAGCCGATCGACTGGACCGCCTTCGGCATCTGGCTGAGCATGCTGCTCAACCGTCACGGCGAGCGGGTGCTGCGGGTGAAGGGCATCCTGTCGATCGCCGGGGAGGTGGCGCCGGTCGCCATCCACGGCGTCCAGCACCTGGTGCACACGCCCGTCCACATGAGCGGCTGGCCGAGCGACGACCGCCGCTCGCGCATCGTCTTCATCGTCGACGGGCTCGACCCGGACCTGATCCGCCGCTCCCTCGCGGCCTTCAACGGCCTCGCCGCGCCGGCTCGCACGCTTCAGCCCGCCGGGGATGGCGGCTGACGCCGCAGACCCGCTTGCCGCCGCGGGCGATCCGCCGTATCGCGCGCCAACGCCTTCCTCCAGCCGGCCCGCCGAGACACCCTTTCCCCGCGATGACCAAGACCCTTCTCCCGGAAGACCTGCAACCGCCCGACGCCCTGCCGATGCCGGCCGTCCGGACGGCGGGTCGGCCGCGCCTCAAGGTGCTGGGCACGGAGATCACCGCGCTCGGGGAAGTGCAGCGGCGGGCCGAGGAGGACCTCGGCATCGAGGTGGAGTTCGAAAACCTCGATTTTCTCAGCGCCCAGCGCAAGGCCGCGACCCGGCCCGAGGCCTACGACGTCTACGACCAGTGCTTCCACAACCTGGACATCGTGTGGTTCTGGCGCGCCATCCAGCCCATCGACCTCCACCGCATCCGGCGCTGGGACGAGGTGACCGACCTCACCAAGACGGGCCGCATCGGCCCGAACGCCTCGTTCGGCCACGGCGACGCGCCAGTGACCAAGCTGTTCGTGCAGCCGAGCCAGTCGCTCGGCCCGATGCCGTCGCGGTGGATCTCCATGCTGCCGACGGTGCACAACCTGGACAGCTTCGCCTTTCGGCCGGACGTGGTGAACGGCGACAGCGATCTGGCGGCATCCTGGGCGGCGCTGCTGGACGAGCGTTGGCACGGCCGCGCCGCCCTGGTGGACGAGCCCGCCATCGGCATCTTCGACGCGGCGCTGGCCGCCCAGGCGCTCGGGGAGGTGACCTTCCGGGACATCGGCAACATGACGACGGCGGAGATCGACCAGCTGATCGATCTTCTCGACCGCCGCCGCCGCGCCGGCCACTTCCACGGCTTCTGGCGAACCGCCGCCGAGGCGGCCGACATGATGGCCGACGGCCGGACGGTGATCCAGAGCATGTGGTCGCCGGGCGTCACCGCCCTCCGCCGCCGCGGCGTGCCGGTGGCCGAGGCGGTGCCGCAGGAAGGATATCGCGCGTGGCACGGCGGCCTCTGCCTGTCCAACCGCCTGTCCGGCCGCACGCTGGACGTGGCCTACGAGTATCTGAACTGGTGGCTGGAGGGCTATGCCGGGGCGGTGGTGGCCCGCCAGGGCTATTACGTCTCGATCCCGACCCGCGTCCGCCCGCACCTCTCGGCCGCCGAGTGGGCCTACTGGTACGAGGGCGAGCCGACGCCCGTGGACCTGCCGGGGCCGGACGGCACCATCACGGTGCGGGCCGGTTCGGCGCGCAGCGGCGGCTCCTACTGGCAGCGGGCGAGCAGCATCGCGGTCTGGAACACCACCATGGACGAGCACAACTACCTGGTCCGTCGCTGGACCCAGTTCGTCGGCCGATGAGCGCGCCGCCGCGCCGCCGGCCGCCGGCGTCACTCCGTCAGGGCCTGGCCGCCCCCGGTATAGGCGAGGCTCAGGAACTCCTGGAACGCCCGCGTGGCCGGGCTGAGCGCCGCGTCCCGCTTCCAGGCGAGGCCCACGTCCATGGTGGGGATCTCGTCTTCCAGGAGCCGGGTCTCGATCCGCTGCCCTTCCAGCGACCAGGGTCGGAACACCATGTCGGACAGGATGGTGACGCCCATGCCGGCGGCCACCATGCTGCGCACAGCCTCCACCGAGGACGTGCGAAAGATGACGTTGGGCCGGTGGGTGGTGCGGGACCAGTAGCGGCCCGCCGTGTGGCTCGCCTCGTCGACGGTCAGCATCACGTAGGGATGCTCGGCCACCTGGGCGAGGCCGACACTCGGCTCGCGCAGCAGCGGATGGTCCGGTGGCGTCCACAGGCGCCGGCGGGAGCGCATCAGCATCTCGGACTGGATCCGGTCGCGCGCCTCCAGGTTGGAGACCAGCATGACGGCGATGTCGAGCGCGCCGTCGATCAGCGCCTGCTCGATCACGCTGCGCGACGCCTCGTAGAGGTCGAGCGTCACATTGGGGAAGTTGCGGGCGAAGCGGGCGTGGTGGCGCGGCAGGAAATAGCCTGCCACCGTGTAGGTGACGCCGACCCGGACCGTGCCGGACGCGCTGGCGTTGGAGGTGCGGGGCACGCGCATGGCCTCCTCCACCGCCGCCATGACGTTGCGGCCGTGGAGGAGAAAGCGGCTGCCTTCCGGCGTCAGCGAGACGCCGCCCGGATGACGGTCGAACAGCCGGACGCCGAGGATGGCCTCCAACTGCTGGATGGCGGCCGTCACGGCCGACTGCGACACGTTGAGCTCCACCGCCGCGTGGGAAATCTGGCCGGACTCCGCGGCGGCGATGAAATAGCGGATCTGCTTCAACGAGACCGACACGAGACGCGACCTCCGGCCAATCCGGTCAGTCTATCTGAAAACCAGATAGCACCGGTGACAAAATCCTATTTGTGCCGAAATGGCCGGCAGGGCCAGACTGGCGCTCTGCGCATCGCGCCGGGCTAGATCCTGCCGTCGACCTCTAGATCGAACAGGCCTTAATTTCAAGATGGAACAGGAATAGTTTCTGTATTTCTCTCAAGTTATCCATTTAGCATTGCGGATCAGAAACGTCATCGTTGCGCAAGAGTAGGGCGTCGAAAGTACATCGTCCTGCGTATATTGGATATGACTGCGGATGATGGCGGGCTGATGAAGCCGGAGAGAGGAGGCGCGAAGTGAGCGACATCGACATCAAGGCAAGGTCTGCTCTTCAACTCGGAGCGCTGATCCAGTCCGGCCTTCTCGACGCCGAGCAGGTGGCCGAGAGCACGATCGCGACGATCGAGGCGTCGGACGATCCGGCCGTCTTCACGCGGGTGACCGCGGGGCGCGCCCTGACGGAGGCGCGCGAAGCGGCGCGCCGGATCCGGAGCGGCCGGCCGCGCGGTCCGCTGGATGGGGTTCCGGTCGCCTGGAAGGACCTCTTCGACATAGAGGGGATCGTCACCACCGCCGGGTCCAGGGTGCTGGCAGACGATCCGCCGGCGGCGGCGGACGCGCCGGTGGTGGCGCGTCTGAAGTCCGCCGGCATGGTGTCGGTCGGCAAGGTCAACATGACCGAGTTCGCCTTCTCGGGCCTCGGCCTGAACCCGCACTACGGGACCCCCCGAAACCCGCATGGCCGGGACGTGCCGCGCATTCCGGGCGGATCCTCGTCCGGTTCAGGCGTGTCGGTCGCGGCCGGCCTTGTGCCGGTGTCCATCGGCACCGACACGGGCGGATCGGTGCGCATTCCGGCGGCCTTCAACGGGATCGTCGGCTACAAGGCGACGCGGGGCCGCTACCCCATGGCCGGCGTCTATCCGCTCTCCTCGAGCCTCGATTCCCTCGGCGTGCTCTGCCGCACCGTCGCCGACGCGGTGGCGGTGGACGCCGCCCTCACCGGCCGGGTTTCATCGCCGGTGCTGCGCGGACGCGTGGAGGGCGCCCGGCTGGTGGTGCCCAGCAACGTGGTCTTCGACGGCGCGGAGTCCGGCGTCGTGACGGCCTTCGAGGCGGCGCTCGAGCGGCTGCGCGCGGCGGGCGCGACGGTCGAACGCCGGCCGTTTCCGGCGTTCGACGAGGTGCTGGCCGTGCTCGGCAGGCACGGGCCGCTGGTCACCGCCGAGGCCTACGCGCTGCACGCCGACCGGCTCGCCGGTCCGGGAGCGTCCGAGATGGACCGGCGCGTGGTGGCGCGCACACGGCTCGGGGCCAAGATCAGCCTCGTCGACTACATCGCCGTGCAGGCCGCACGCGCCCGGTTGACCGAGACCGCGCGGGCCGATCTCGGCGACGCCGTCCTGATCCATCCGACGCTCCCGCACGTCGCTCCGCCCATCGCCGACCTGGAGGCGGACGACGACCACTTCGTCGCCGTCAACGCCAAGACGCTGCGCAACACCATGCTGGGCAACTTCCTGGACTTCTGCGGCGTCACGCTGCCGTGTGGCCGCGGCGACGCCGGCATGCCGGTCGGGCTTCTCGTCTCCGGCGGCGCGAACACGGACGAGGCCGTCCTGTCGTTCGCGCTCGCGGCCGAGGCGGTCGTGGCCGAACCGGCCGGCTGAGCCTATCGATTTTGCTGATGCGGGCCTGCGATATTCGCGATTTTACAAGGGCTTTGCCCCGGTTCAAGGTTGGCTGCGAGGCAGCCGGGCCGGCCCGGGCGGGGGGGCAAGCGAGGATGATCCCATGACCCTCATCAACTGCGACATGGGCGAGAGCTTCGGCATCTGGAAGCTCGGCGACGACGAGCGCATCATGCCGTCGATCCACATCGCCAACGTCGCCTGCGGCTTCCACGCCTCGGACTTCAACCACATGCGCCGCACCGTGCGGCTGGCGAAGCGCCACGGGGTGCGGGTGGGCGCGCATCCCTCCTTGCCGGACCGCCAGGGCTTCGGCCGGCGCGAGATGAAGATCGGCCGCGAGGAGATGGCCAACTGCCTGATCTATCAGATCGGCGCCCTCAAGGGATTCCTGGACGCCGAAGGCATGGCGCTCCACCATATCAAGCCGCACGGCTCCCTCTACGGCATGGCGGCCCGCGACCCGGAGATCGCCCACGCGGTGTGCGACGCCGCCGACGTGTTCAAGGTGCCGCTGCTCGGTCTGATCGAGACCGAACACGAGCGGGTCTACGCCGCCCGCGGCCACCGGTTCATCGCCGAGTTCTACGCCGACCTCGACTATGCGGACGACGGCGGGCTGATCATCACCCGCGAGCACGACGCGGTGGATCCCGACGCGGCCGCGGCGCGGTCGCTGCGCGCCTGCCGGGAGGGGCTGGTCCGCTCGGTCGGCGGGCGCGACGTGCGCGTCCGCGCCGAGACCATCTGCGTCCACTCCGACACGCCGGGCGCCCCCGACGTCGCCCGCGTGCTCCGCGATACGCTCGCGGCCGAGGGCTTCGTTCCCGCCGGCTGACCCGACCCCGTTTTCCCCGAGGAGATCCGCATGCCGACCAAGACCGTCCAGGCCCCCATTCCGGGCACCTTCTACCGAAAGCCCGCGCCGGACCAGCCGGTGTTCAAGTCGGAGGGCGACGCGGTCGCCGCCGGCGACACCGTGGGGCTCATCGAGGTGATGAAGTCCTTCACGCCGGTCGTGGCCGAGGAGGCGGGCCGCATCGTCGCCTTCCACGTGGAGAACGAGGACGCCGTCATGGCCGGCCAGCCGCTCTACGACCTCGAGGCGTGACGCCCATGGCGATCTCCAGCCTCTTCGTGGCCAACCGGGGCGAGATCGCCGTCCGGGTGATCCGGGCCGCGCGCGAGCTCGGCATCCGCACGGTGCAGGCGGTGAGCGCGGCGGACCGCGACATGCTGGCCGCCCGCATGGCCGACGCCGTGGTGGAGATCGGCCCGGCGCACGCCCGCAAGTCCTACCTGGACATCGACGCCGTGCTGGCCGGAGCCCGGGCGAGCGGCGCCGACGCGGTTCACCCCGGCTACGGCTTTCTCAGCGAGAACGCCGACTTCGCCGAGCGGGTGGAGGCGGCCGGCCTCGTCTTCGTCGGCCCGAAGGCTGAGACCATCCGGGCGATGGGCGACAAGGCGACCGCCCGCGCCATGGCGGCCGCGGCAGGCGTTCCCACGGTGCCGGGCTCCGAAGGCCGGGTCGACGGTGTCGAGGAGGCGCGCCGGGTGGCCCGCGAGATCGGCTATCCGGTGATGATCAAGGCGTCCGCCGGCGGCGGCGGGCGTGGCATAAGGGTGGCCGAAAGCCCGTCTGAACTGGAGACCCTGATCCCGCAGGCGAGCGCCGAGGCTCTGGCGGCCTTCGGCGACGGGGGGCTCTACCTGGAGCGGTTCGTCGCCGAGGCGCGGCACGTGGAGGTGCAGATCCTCGGCGACGGGGAGCGCGCCATCCACGTCTACGAGCGGGAATGCTCGCTCCAGCGCCGACGCCAGAAGGTGTGGGAGGAGGCCCCGGCCGCCTGCCTCGGCCCCGAGGCGCGCGAGGCGCTCTGCGCGTCGGCCGTCAGGCTCGCCGAGAGCGTCGGCTATCGCGGCGCCGGCACGCTCGAATATCTCTACGACGCCCGCACCGGCGAGTTCTTCTTCATCGAGATGAACACCCGCATCCAGGTGGAGCACCCGATCAGCGAGATGGTGACCGGGATCGACCTGGTGCGCGAAATGATCCGCGTCTGCGGCGGCGCGCCGCTCGCCTACCGGCAGGAGGACGTGCGCCTCTCAGGCCACGCCATCGAGGTGCGCATCAACGCCGAGGACCCGGCCAACGCCTTCATGCCCGCCCCGGGCGTCGTGTCGGCGCTCGCCGTGCCGGGCGGCATGGGCGTCAGGTTCGACACCATGCTCTACCCCGGCTACGCGGTGCCGCCCTTCTACGACAGCCTGCTCGGCAAGCTGGTGGTCTGGGACGAGACGCGCGCCGGCGCACTGAAGCGTCTCGCCCGCGCGCTCGGCGAACTGCGCGTCGACGGGATCACAACCACGGCGGCGCTCCACCAGGCCCTGGCGGCCGACCCGTCGGTCGCCGCCGGAGATTTCCACACCCGGTGGCTGGAGGGGTGGCTGGACGCCAACCCGCTCGCGCCGCCGACGCCCCGCAACGGATGAACCGGGAGGTAGCGTGCCGATGAACACGAGATATTCGTTCGGGGGCGACGAGCACATCTTCGTCGAGGTCGACGAGGAGATGTCGCTCGAGGCCTTCTTCAAGAGCCTCTCCATGACCAACGCCGTCAGGGAGAGCCGGATCCGCGGCGTGACCGAGATCTGCCCCGCCAACGCGTCGTTCCAGATCAAGTTCGACCCGGACCTGATCGCGCCGGACGACATGCTGGCCGAGCTGAAGAGCCTGGAGAACGCGGCCGCCAAGGCGGATTCCACCCTGGAGACGCGGATCATCGAGATCCCGGTCTTCTACAACGACCCGTGGACCCACGAGACCCTGATGCGCTTCCGCGAGCGCCACCAGGACCCGAGCGGCACCGACCTCGACTACGGGGCGCGCATCAACGGCTACGCGGACGTGGACAGCTTCGTGGCCGCGCACGCGGGCTCGCCCTGGTTCGTCTCCATGGTGGGCTTCGTCGCCGGTCTGCCGTTCATGTACCAGATGGTCGAGCGCTCCAGGCAGATCCAGGTCCCGAAATACCTGCGCCCCCGCACCGACACGCCGAAGCTCACCGTCGGCCACGGAGGCTGCTTCGGCTGCATCTATTCGGTGCGCGGCGCGGGCGGCTACCAGATGTTCGGCATCACGCCGATGCCGATCTACGATCCGAAGCAGGAGATCAGCTATCTGCGCGAATTCATGATCTTCTTCAAGCCGGGCGACATCGTGAAGTTCAAGCCGGTGAACCGGGACGACTACGACGCCGCCGTGGAGGCGGTGGACAAGGGCCGGTTCGACCCGCTGATCCGCAAGGTGCGCTTCTCCCTCGACGACTTCCAGGCCGATCCGGCCGCCACCAACGCGAAGCTCCTGGAGGTGCTCCATGGCGCTTGAGATCCTGAAGCCCGGCCTCTCCACCACGGTGCAGGACCTGGGCCGGCCCGGCTATTACCACCTGGGCATTCCGCTTTCCGGCGGCATGGACCGCTACGCGCTCGCCGCCGCCAACCTGCTGGTCGGCAACGACGAGGGCGACGCGGTGCTGGAGGCCGTCTTCCTCGGCCCGGAGATCCGGTTCGGCGCGGACGCCACAGTGGCGGTGACCGGCGCGGACCTGCCGCCCAAGGTGGACGGCGCGGAGCAGCCGACCTGGACGGCCTTCACCGTCAAGGCCGGCCAGGTGCTGTCGTTCGGCTTTCTGAAATCCGGCGCCCGCGCCTATGTGGCGGTCTCGGGCGGCATCGACGTGCCGGTCGTCCTCGGCTCGCGATCGACCTATCCGCTCGGCGCCCTCGGCGGCCACGAGGGGAGGGCGCTGAAGTCCGGCGACAATCTGCCGGTCGGCACCGTTCGCCGCGCGGCCCAGCCGAACGCCAGCGTGCCGGAGGCGCTCCGGCGCGGGCCGGGCGCATCGCCGGTGCTCCGGGTGCTGCCGGGCCTCTACTGGCACCGGATCACCGAGGAGGCTGGCCGTCGCTTCTTCGAGGACACCTGGAAGGTGGCGCCGGAAGCCGACCGGATCGGCTATCGCTTCCGCGGTGGCCGGCCGCTCGACTTCGTGCCGCGCGAGCAGCCGTTCGGGGCGGGCTCGGACCCGTCCAACATCGTCGACAGCTGCTATCCCTACGGCTCCATCCAGGTGCCGGGCGGCACGGAGCCCATCGTGCTCCACCGCGACGCGGTGTCGGGCGGCGGATACTTCATGATCGGCACGGTGATCTCGGCCGACATGGACCTGATCGGCCAGCTTCAGCCGCACCAGTCCGCGCGCTTCGAGGCCGTGGACATGCCCGCGGCCCTCGCGGCCCGCAAGGACCGCGCCCGCATGCTGGATGAGGTGAAGGCCGCGCTCGCCGGCTGACGATCCGGACGGGTGGCGGTCCCGTACCGCCGCCCGGGGCCGGAAACCGTGACGTGACCGCGGGCTTCCGCTCGGCGAGGCCGTCAGGGTCGACCGAATGCGGTCGCGCAGGCTGCGGACGGTGCGACGACGCTATCGCTTCAAGCGTACCCTTGCTCGGCGCGAAACCGCGCCACCCAGTCACGATTGACGCGGTCGGCGAGCTTCGCCACGCCGGGCGTCACGCCGTCCGCCGCGGTGGGCTCCAATCCCAAGCACTCCAAGACATGGCGGAGGGTGCCATTGGGGTCGGCGGACAGGTCGTCATACGAGACGCGGACCGGCTCGATCCCCTCTTGCACGAACCAGTCGGTCCAACCGCGATCGTAGCCGACCATCATGTCGATGCAGGCCTGGATCGCGTCATGGTCGTACCTCGGCTCTCCATGGGGGGCGAGGCGCTCCAGTTCAGTGCCGTCCGGCGCCACATGCCACAGTCCGGTTTGCCGGGCCTTCAGGTACGAGACCGCCTGATCGACCTTGTCGCGGCGCATCAAGTGCACAAACAGCGTCGGTCCGAAGGCGCGCTCGAAACGCTCGCGATCGGTCGCTCCTTCAGGATGAAGGACTGCCAGCTTTTCGCAGAAGAAGCCGTGACTGTGTCCCTGCAGGCGCAGGCCGAACACTCCGTTGCTGCCGGACCCCTTGAGACGCGCCACACGGAATGCCGCTTCCAGACGGTCGCGCTCCCAACTGGATTCCTCTGGCGCGATGCCCAGATCGTCCAGCCAGTCTTCAAGCGAAGGTCCAAAGAAATACGAGGCGGGCCGTCCTGCTATGCCGGTCGCGGCGAGCATCTTGAACAGAAGAGTGCTGCCGCTGCGCGGGGACGTGCAGATCACGTAGGACATTGTGTTCAGCATCGCCCGCAGCGTAGCCGCTTCGTGTGACCACCCAACGACAACCGGGGCAGCGACGGGGCGGTTCCTGTAGATGAACCTGGGATCATGCCCCGCCACGGCCCGAGGCCGGCTGTCCAACGAAGACGTCATGAGCGGCATAAGTGCACTGCCGCTGCCGCCCGTACCACGGGCGGTGGCCGCGTCGACGGGCTCCGAAAACGCGTCTCCACTCCCTCCTGGGCCTTGCTTCTCCCACCGACGCTGATTGCGGGCCGGATCGCTCCCGCCGGGTGACGGGTCTGATCGAGATCGCCCTCGGTGAGGTCGACGAGTACGGGTGGATCGCGATGTCGATGCCGATGCGCTGCGTCGTGTCCTCGATGTCCTGGGGGGCCGGTGACCCCGGTCCCGACCGGCGTCAGGGTCTGGCTGGCGACGGGCCACACGGACATGCGCAAGGGCTCCGACGGCCTGGCGCTCATCGCTCAGGAGACGCTGAAGCGCGACCCGCACTCGGGCCATTTGATCGTGTTCAGGGGTCTCTGGGGCGACCTGATCAAGATCCTCTGGCACGACGTTCAGGGCATGTGCTTGTTCTCCAAATGGCTGGACCGAGGCCGGTACCTGTGGCCGTCGACTGCCGACGGCACGGTGACGATCACGGCAGCGCAACTCGGATACCTGCTGGAAGGGATCGACTGCGGATGCCGTAGAAGACGTGGCGTCCGACGGCGGCCGGATACCTCCTGGCCGAGATTGTCACCGCCAAGTACGGCATGCACCTGCCGCTCCATCGTCAGGGCGAGCGCTTCGCCCGCGAGGGCGTGACCCTCACCGAAAGCACGCTGGCCGATTGGCTCTGCGCCGTCACGGTCTCGCTCGCACCCCTCGTCGAGCGGATCGAGGCCCATGTGCGCGGGGCGTCCCGCATCCAAGTCGATGACACGCCGGTACCGGTCCTCGCGCCGGGCAAGACCCGCACCGGCCATCTCTGGACCCTGGTCCACGACGACCGCCTCTTCACCGGCAGGGCTGCGCCGGCTGCGGCTTACTTCAACTCGGCCACCCGTTCGGGCGAGCACGTCGAGGCTTGGCTCGCCGGCTACGCCGGCGCGATGCAATCCGACGCCTTCGCAGGCCACAACCGGCTCTACGAGCCGTATCGGACGCCAGGGCCGATCCTCAAAGTAGGCTGCTGGGCCCACGCCCGATGCAAGTTCTTCGAATTGGCCGACCTACGACGAGCACCGATGGCGGCAGCGACCGTGAAGGCGATCGATTCTATTTTCGAGATCGAACGCGAGATCAACGGACGGCCGCACGACGAACGCCGCGCCGTCGGACAGACACGCAGCGCCCAACTGGTCGCCGGCCTCGAAACCCGGTTGCGCGCCGACCGCGCCAGGCTCTCGCCCAAGTGCGACACCGCCTGGGCGACCGACTATATGCTGAAGCGCTGGCCGGCCTTCACGGTTCGCTGCGCTCACCCTCGACGACGGACGCCTCTGCCCGTCGAACAACGCCGCCGAGCGGGCGGTCCGCGGCATCGCGCTCGGCCGCAAGCACTGGACCTTCGCCGGATCTGACGCCGGCGGCCGCCGCGCCGCTGCCATGTACGCCCTGATTGAGACCGCTAGGCTCAACGACGTGGACCCGCGAGCCGGGCTCGCGGACGTCCTCGCCAAGATGCCCGGCCATCCGGTCAAGTCAATCGACGAGTTGCTGCCGTGGAACTGGAACGTGGCAGACCAGCGGACGAATGCGGCCTGACCAGGATACCCGCGAGCCGCTTCCCCGCGGTCTTCGCCGGATGCTTACGTTCAAGGCATACGAGATCGGCTACTTCCATCTAGACATCGCCGAACTGCGATACGAGGGCGGCAAGGCCTATCTGCTCGGGGCCGTCGATCGCACCTCCAAGCTGGTCCTCGCCAGACTCTACCGGAAACAACGAAGCTGCTGGCGGCGGGCTTCCTCAGGGCTCTCTTCAAAGCGGTTCCCTACAAGATCCATACGGTGCTGACCGACAACGGCGTTCAGTTCGTCCAACACGACAAGAGGACCAAGGGCGGCTCTGTCGCCCACGTCTTCGGAAGGGTCTGTGCCGAACACAAAATTGAGCACAGGCTCACCAAGCCAAATCACCCTTGGACCAACGGCCGGGCCGAGCGGATGGTCCGCACGATCATGGAGGCGACCATCCGCAGCGCCGAAAAGCCGGAGCTATTCGTCCGTCAACCAAGCCATGACATGCTGGAAATGAACATCTAGGGTAAGCCTGAAAAACTTAGCGTGGCTGTTTGTATGATATACATCAATCTAACGAGCGCTCTTCCCAAATGGAACTCATGTCATCAATGTATTGAAAGTTGCCATCGGTCATCGAACTGACCATCCAGGCGGCTCTCCCGGTCCGCAGATCGTACGGTACGCCTCGGAAACTTTTACTCTAGGTCTGAAGTAAAGCCAATACAGCCGTAGCTATCAAAAATAGCACCAATGTGTGGGCAGCCAGTACGCCAAGCTGTCGAGGCTCCGCCTGGAGGAGATCGGACCATTGTAGGCGCATGGCAATGACACAGATTGCCATGTGAAAGCCAGCGCTGCTGATTTGGGCGAATACCGTTCCGATCGCGGACGGGACGAGGCCAGTACTCGTCAACAGAGAGAGAAGAAGGAAGGCCAAAAGAAACGGCGGCACACCGATCCGGTTCTCGGATTTGGCCCCGATTGCCCATGCCATCGCCAGCAAAGCAGGAGCCAGAAGGGCTACCCGGATCAGTTTCGTCACCACTGCGGCATCGCCTGCCGTCGCGGACACGCCGTAACCAGCGCCGATCACCTGGGCAAGGTCATGGATCGTCGCGCCGAGCAACATGCCTGTTTCGGTGGCGTCGAAGCCCAGAACAACGGCTAGAAGCGGGTAGACCACCATCGCAGCCGTGGAAAGGACCGTCACTGCCAAGGCCACGAGCAAGGCGTGCGTGTCACGCTGGGCCGTGCGTGGCAGAAGGCTGGCCGCAGCAAACGCTGCTGAAGCCCCGCAAATCGCCACGCCCAGACCGGCGACCCAGGCGAATCCGGGCTCAAGTTTCAGGAGTTTGGCAAGCCCGAGCGCTATGGCCAATCCGCCGACAAGGCTGACGCCGACTACGATCAATGGTCCCGATCCGTAGGCAATGACTTCGTGAAAAGAAATCTGCGCACCGAGA
Organism: Chthonobacter rhizosphaerae; assembly: GCF_013839525.1. Classification (GTDB taxonomy): domain Bacteria; phylum Pseudomonadota; class Alphaproteobacteria; order Rhizobiales; family Pleomorphomonadaceae; genus Chthonobacter; species Chthonobacter rhizosphaerae. The sequence continues at coordinate 432,788 of NZ_JACDIS010000001.1, read as the reverse complement.
AGGACGATGGACCATTGGAGCAGACGCCCGGAGGAGAATGTCAGTCCTGGTCTGCAGTTCGGGTCATGTGCGGCTGCGCGGAGAGCCAGTCCTGCCATCATTGCGAAGAGCGAGGCCGGACCTCCGGTGACGGCAGACAGGTACGTCGCAAGCGCGGCGCCAAAGGCCGCCATCGTCAGACCTGGTAGGAGGTCGAGAACACAGGTGGTGCGCTGAATGGCGATGGCGCGAACGTCCGACAACGCGTTACGGGACGCCGGCGCTCCGGGAAGCAATGGCATGATCAGCTACTCGCGCTGGCCGGTGCGCCGAACATGGCGGCGCACCGCGTCTGCAGATGACGAGGCGGTCCTGGCAACGCTGCGATCGCTCAGGTTTCCATGAGATTGTCGCGAAGGGTGGCCCCTTCATACCGGGTCCTCAGTCGACCGCGTCGCTGCAGTTCAGGAACCACAAGGTCGACGAACTCCTCGTAACATCCCGGCGTGTAGGTCGCGGCGAGCATGAAGCCGTCGGCCCCGCCAACATCCATGTATGTTTCCATCTGGTCGGCGATGTCTGCGGCGGTGCCGACAGCGACCGGCATGCCCATGCCCTGCGCGTAGATCAGGGCGGCCTCTCGGACGGTCACCGGTGCTCCGCCCTTGGCGTAGATGATCGACTCGAAGAGGCCCTGAATACCTGGAACTTCGATATTCTGTACGAACTCGCCGAGCGGGATCTTGGAGAAATCGAGACCGAAGTGGCCGGAGATCCAGGCCAGTGCGCCCTCCAGCGGAATATTGGCGACGATCCGCTCGTACTTCTCCTTTGCTTCAGACCGGGTTTCGGCAACGACCGTCTGGAGGCCGTAGATGAGCTTGACCGATCCGGCTGGCCGATCGAACTTGCCGTGCATGCGCTCGTTGAGATCGTCGGCGTACTGGCGCATGCGGTCGACGTTGGGATGGACGGCGAAGATCGCCTCGGCGTGCTTGGCGGCGAAGTCGCGGCCCCGGCCGGATGAGCCGGCCTGCCACATCACCGGCCGACCCTGCGGGGATGGCGCCACGAAGTGGCGGCCGCGGCAGCGGAAATAGCGGCCCTCATGGACCACCTCGTGCACCTTGGCCGGGTCGGCGTAGATGCCGCTCGCCTTGTCGGCGATGATGGCGTCGGGCTCCCAGGAATCCCAGAGCTTGTAGCAGACCTCCATGTACTCCTCGAGCCGCTCGTAGCGCTCCGTGCGCTCGCTCATCTCGGCGCCGTAGGCCTCCCACTCGCTCTTGGAGTAGGACGAGACGATGTTCCAGGCGACGCGGCCACCGGACAGGTGGTCCAGGCTGGAGAGCCGGCGGCACATGGAATAGGGGTGCTCGAAGGCCGTCGAGAGCGTCACCCCGACCCCGAGGTGCGTGGTCGCGCCGGTGATGATCGGCACGATGGTGGACGGCTCGTGGGTCGGGCACTGGACCGCCCAACGGACGGTCTCGTCGGAACTGTTGGCGTGGGTGTTGTAGGGGGCGAGTTCGTCGGCGATGAACATGGCATCGAAGAAGCCACGCTCCATGGTCCGGGCCATGTGCTCCCAGTAGGCCGGCCGGGCGAAGTTCCAGCCGACCTTGTCCTTGGGATGCCGCCACATCCCGGTCGCATGGCTGTTCACGCCGTGCTGGATGAAGCCGAGCAGATGAGCCTTCTTCTTGGTCATGGAACGTCTCCAGATCTGGGTGCCGGCATGACCGGCCTATCGAGGAGCGGCATCACGGTTGAGCCGAAGGCCGCCAGGTCTCGAAGCGTGTCGGGGAACTGGCAGAGGACCAGGTCCACCCCGGCCTCCGCATAGGCCGAAAGCCGGTCCGCGATGGTGTCGGGCGCTCCCGCGAGCGCGGTTGTGAAGGCACCGTTCGTGTCGATCAGATCCGCGTCGGATGGCACACCCCAGGACTGCGCCCCCGAGGTGAGAATTGCGGACTTGAACAGGGAGATCAGCGCGGCATCCGCGCCATCGGCGATCGCGCGGCGCCTGTCCTCGCCGGCCATGTCGGTGTCGGCTGGCAGAATGAGAGCATTGACGGCGATCCTCGGTTTGGCCCGGCTCGATGTCAGTCGGGCGAAGCGGTGCCGTACGTCCGCGACCGCCTCCGGGGGCATGCCGTTCAGGAAGAGAGTGGCGCCCGTGTCCGCGGCCAGCCGAAACGCGGGATCCGAGTGGCCGGATACGAAGGGCGTCGCCAGTCCCGAACCGACAAGTCGGCGCACATCGGCAAGGTAGTCGGCCGCGACGGCGTACTTCTCCTCGTGGGGCTGCCAAGTCACTCCGCACGCGTCGAATTCCTCCCGCCACCAGCCGCACACCACGTTGGGCGCGACGCGGCCGGGTGCGAGTGCCCCGAGGGTTCTCAGCATCTGGGCAGCAACCGCGGCCGGCCGGAAGGACGGCTTCAATCCGCCGACGAGTTGGATCCGTTCGGTCCGAGCGGCGAGCGCCGCCAGGAGGGTCCAGGCGTCGACCACCGGCGTGTTCGGCCCCTGGACGCAGTTGAGGAAGTTCTCCGAGGCATAGACGAGCGAGAGTCCAAGGCGTTCCGCCAAGACCCCGGCTTCCAGGCATTCGGCGGCGGACGGCGCGTGCATGAAGCCCGCCGAACGAAGCCAACCACCATAGACAGGAAGCCAAAGGCCGAGCTGCATGTTTGTCGTCCCGCTCCGTCTGCCCGTCGTCTCAGCCGTCCTTGTCGAAGAAGAAGGCGAATCCGTTCACGGCGGCGGTCCCGATCACAAGCAGCGGCGGCAAGTAGAAGAACGACGGGCTCACCCCGATCAGGCCGATGAGCGCGGCTGCCGCGAGAACCGCAAACGCGATCTTCCAGGTCGAGCTCTCACCGGCATCGGCGACAGCGGCGGGCGGTTGGGTGCCGCTTTGATGATTCCGGATGGCGTTCGTGGTTCCTTTCACGTAGCCGAGGACGAACAGCAGGGTTGCGGCAGCCCCAAGCAGGAGAGCGATCGTCATGTAGAGGGACATGGCTGGGTTCCTTTCGATGAGTGGAAGAAGTCGACGCCGGGACGGGAGCTGGGCGGATCGACCGCCCAGCTCCGGCGGGGTCATTCGCCGGGAACGACGTCGGCCTCCTTCAGGCGGCGCATGTCGAATTCGGTCGGGATCAGATAGGCCGCTGCCACCACCACGAACCCGCTGATGCCCAGGATGGCGAAGGTGCCGACGAGTTCGCCGTAGACCTCGCGCAATGGCATGCCGATCAGGATGGCAAGCGTCACACCGCCGGAGAAGCCGATGGTGTTCGTGCGCGGCCAGAGGATCGCCAGCACCAGCGGCACGAGGATCGCCGTCTTGAGGGCGAAGGTCGCCAGAACGAGGCTGGTGAAGTCGACACCGGAAAGGACGATGATCGTGGCGATGATGCCGCCGAAGAGCATGGACGCCTTGGTGATGTAGAAGAGGCGCGATTCAGTGGTGCTCTTGAAGTAGCGCTTCACCACATCGACAGCGACGATCGAGGAGAGAGCGGCGCTCGCACCGTCGATCGTGGAGTAGCAGGCCGCCAGGATCACCAGCACGTAGGCGATGATGAGAACAGTCGGCAGGCCGATGTGCGAGATCACATAGGGGCCGATCGCCACGATGTCGCCGCCGATCATCTCCGGAGTGATCCCATAGGCCAGCCCGACGAGACCGAGGAGACCAAGGCAGACCGGGATCGGGTAGAACCAGGCGCCCGCCCAGAGGAATGTCCGGGTGACCTGATCCGCGCGGATCGCCCAGACCTTCTGCCAGAATGTCTGGTCTGCGACGACCGAGGCGAGCAGACCGAAGGCCAGCGTGATGCCGAATCCGGCCGCGGCATCGGCCTCGAATATGGACAGGTTCGTCGGGTCGGCTCCCTGGACCGCGGAAAACACGGCCGGAGCGCCGCCGGGGATGACGTCGAACACCGCCACCAAGACGATTGCCGCCGGAACGGTGATCATCCAGGTGTTGATGGTGCCCGTCATGACACTGGTCCACAGGCCGCCGAAGTAGGCGTAGGTGCAAACCGTGACGATCGTGATGAGCGTGGCCACCTTCCAGTCGATCGGGAAGACGGTCGACATCACGACCGACGTTCCCTTGAGGTTGACCAGGATCTCCAGAAGGACGTTGAAGATCATGGTCACCGTCACCACGCCGGACGCGAGGTTGGATCCGTTGAACCGCACATGAGCGAACTGGCTGATGGTGTATCCGTCTGGCATGCGCGCCCGGAGCACTCGGGCAAGAGGGATCATCGCCATGATCGCGAAGCCGTTCGGCACGACGAACCAGAACAGGCCTGACAGCCCCCACTGGTATGTCATCGCGGAACTCATCATCACGGCCATCGCCCAGGTCCAGACCGAGATGACTGTTCCGACGCCGAAGCCGAGGCCGATCTGACGGTTGGAAATGATAAAATCATGCGTGTTGTGGACAAGCCTCTTCTTGACGATCAAAGCGATGATCAGAAAAAGAAGACCGCTGCCGACCATCAAGGCGACGCCTAGCCCTGCTGATAACCCTGATGACATCGTAAGTGTGGATGCGTCCATGGCAGCCTCCAATAACCGCCGCAACCTTTGGGTTGGGCGAGACACACTGGAGGGTGGAATGGCAAGGAGCGTGCCAGAAGATGTAACCGCTTATTGGCCCGTTAAATACCAATATCGGAAAAGTTCTGCCCATACGAAGAACCTTTGCCGTGCAATCCGGCAAGGCGCGCGATTTGGTCATCCGGCAAAGCGATTGCTGCGATAGGCAGAGCCGATTCGACCGAAATCAGGCCTGCGCAGTGGTCCGGAGATGGTCAAGAAAGGTGGAGAGCGCCTTCGTAGGGGGCCGGTCCGCCGGCGTGACAGCGTTGAAGTGCCGGCCGATTGCCAAGGGGGCGACCCTCCTCAGAAGGCCGCAGTCGAGTCCGGCGCGTGCAACCAATTCCGAGAGCACGGCCGCGGATGTGCCGACCTGAACGGCGTGACGGACGGCTTCACCGGACTTCAGGACCAGACTGATGTCGAGATCAGCCGGCGAGACGCCGTTCCTTGAAAGAGCAGCCTCGAACAGCGCCCGTGTTCCGGATCCTTGCTCGCGAGCGATCCATGTGGACGATCGCAGATCCGGCCACCCGACGGATCCCCGGGCGAACCAGGGATGATGTGGGCCGACGACGAGGATCAATAGATCGCGGCCGACCGGTTCGACCACAAGCGTAGGGTCGGTCGGCTCCTGCTCGATGATGGCGAGATCCGCCCGTCCGGTCGCGACCCGCTTCTCGGCCTGGGTCGAGTTGCCATGCCAAAGATCGATTTCAACGCCGGGATAACGGGCTTTGAAGTGGATGAGGCGGTCGGGAAGCCAGTAGTTCGCAACCGTCTGGCTCGCGGCAAGGGCGAGCTTTCCTGTCCGGAGTTCCACAAGGTCATCCATCCGCCTCAAGGCGAGTTCGACCGCCCCGAGAATGCGCTCCGCTTCGGCAAGAAGGACATTGCCGGCTGCCGTCAACTCCACATGCCGGCGGCTGCGGTCAAACAGCGTGACGCGCAGATCCTGCTCAAGTGTCGCGACCGCACTGCTGACCGATGACTGGCTTAGGCCAAGTTTTTCGGCGGCGCGGGTAAAATGCTCCTGTCGGGCCACCGCAATGAAAATTCTCAACTGCTCTAGCGTCACTGGCTCGCCTGCCTGACTGTGAAAGCAAGTCAAGACAAGCAGTCATCGTGCCAAGCCAGCGATGCCGACTGGCAGCGCAAAAACGGCTTTGCTTACCTAAATCGTTCCGCCTGTGATGGCCTACCAAACATTGTTTTTGCGGTCTCCGAGGATCTCTGCCGAGCGTGCGTGCATCAGGCCGGCCGATTCGCGGTCGCCCTCGTCCAGGGAAACGGTGTCGTCTTGGCCGTCCATGTCCAACGTGCGGCGCTCGGCGCTGGTCAGGGGTTCCATGGCGGGGCCGCACGCTGCGCACCGAAGGAGCGCCGGTCCTTCTCCGAACGCGACGCCGACCTGGTGCGCGGCCTCGTCTGCATCGCAAAGGGAGCTGAGATGATCGGAAATTGCTCGTCCAGGGTCTCCGGAAGCCCGGTTCGGATCTTCAGCGCGCTACCCTGCTGGCCGCGTGCATGGGTGCGCGTTGGGACGCCTGCCGATGCCGACGATGTTCATGGTGGCCACACCGGTCTACGACGACAAGGACACGGCCGCCGCAAACCGGACCAGTTCCCGGACCCGGTGGCATTCGCGCTGACGGGATGGGAGATCGGCCGATGGGCGGCCGCGAACAGGATCGCGGCGATCCGCGCCGGCGTTTGGCACCTCCGGCGAAACGCTCCGCACCCTGATGTCGTGGAGAACCGTGCGCCCGATTGCATACGATCCAGCGCCGTCGCGTTATGAGTAGATATTCATCATTTGCTGCGGAAAACGACGTCGGCGCCCGAAATCGGGGTCCATGAAGCCGGCGCGGTCGATCGATTCCGCTCATGGCACGGACCGTGCTTAGAGATAATCTGCATGCACTATCGCATGCAGATTCCTCTCGCATCAGGAGTCCCGTGCAGTGCCCAAGCCCTTCCTTCCTGACCTCAGCCGACGCGGTTTCCTCAAGGCCGGCGCCGCCGCCGGCGCGCTCGCCGCCACCTCCCGCTGGTCGCCGGCCCTCGCCGACGAGCCCGGTGTGCTCAACTACCTCTCCTGGCCCGGCAACGCCGATCCCTATCTCGTCGAGGCTTTCGAGAAGGAGAACAACTGCAAGATACGTATCAAAGAATATGTCGGCGGTGACCAGATGCTCGCCGTCATCAACCAGTCCCCGCCCGGCTCCTTCGACGTGGTTCTCGCCGATGCCGAGTACATGCATCTGTTGCACGAAGCCGACTTCATCGAGGAACTGGACCCCGCTGACTATCCGCTGAAGGACTATTGGCCCGAGTTCCAGAAGTTTCCGCTGCACTGGTTCGACGACAAGCTCTACGGCGTGATGACCGACTTCGGCTATCTCGGCCTTAGCTACAACACCAGCGTCTACAAGCCGGAGGAACTCTCCTCCTACGCCGCGATGTGGGCGGAAAAGGCCAAGGGCAAGGTCGGCTTCTTTGACTGGTACCTGCCATCGATGGGCTGCGTCAGCCTTTCCAACGGCAATCGCCCGCCTTTCGACATCGACGGAGACAAGTTCGAGGCGCTGAAGGAGAAGCTGTTCTCCCTGAAGCCCCAGGCGTCGGGCTTCTACACCATCGCTGACATCTTCTCCTCGCTGACCAACGGTCAGGCGCATCTGATCCCGGGCATCGGCGAGTGGATCACGCTCGGACTGCGCCAGAGCGGCGTGCCGGTCGACACCATCATCCCCGAGGAAGGCGGCCTGCAGTGGACGGAGTCGCTCTCGATCGTGAAAAGCACGCCGAAGAAGGACCTCGCCCGCAAATTCATCCAGTACACCGCCTCGCCGCAGGGGCAGGTGCTGCAGGCGACCAAGGTGGACAACAAGAAGTCCATCCCCTCGATCGCCGGCTGGAAGCTGCTCAACGAGACCATGCCGAAAGAGGCGGAGATCCTGCGCATGCGACTCGACGCGCCGAACGTCATGGACGAGTACAAGGCCAAGAAGATCCAGTTCCGCCAGCTGCCGTCGCAGCAGTCGATCGAGGAGTGGAACGACGTCTGGAGCGAGTTCAAAAGCCTCTGATCCAGGGCGCTGGATCGTCCCGATCGGTCGGGACGACCCGCGCCGAGGTCGGCCCGATCGGGCGTCGGCCACGGAGGCTGCGAGCGTATGGAGACCCGGGAGTCCGGATCTCGCGCAGAGCACGATGCCCTTCGACCCGCGGAGACGTTCATGACAGGCAGTTCACCGCCAGGAGCAGCCGATAGCCCTCGCGGCTTCCTCACCGGCAGCCGGTCCACGGCCGGATCGCCGGCCGTGTTCGCGATGCTGCTCGGGCTGCCCGTCCTCCTCTGGCAGATCATCTTCTTCGCCGGGCCGCTGGTCTTCCTGGTCGTCATCACCTTCTGGCAGGTGAAGTCCTTCCGGCTCTCGCCCGCCTTCGTGGCGGACAACTGGGAGAAGGTGCTGACGTCGACCGCCTTTCTCCGCGCCCTCGGGCATACGCTCACGGTCGCCGGCACCACCACGGTGCTGGCGACCGCCATCGCGCTTCCTGCCGCCTACACCATCGCTTTCCGCCTGTCTCCGCGCCTCAGGGACTTCGCGGTCGCCTTCCTGGTGGTGCCGGTGTTCTCAAGCTACATCCTGCGGATCTACGCTTGGCAGGTGGTGCTGTCGCCGCAGGGTGTGATCAACGGCATCGCGGGCCTCATCGGCGTCGAGCCGCTGCCGCTCCTCGGCGGCGCCTTCTCGCTGCAGATCGGCCTCCTCACCCTGACACTGCCGATCGCCGTGCTGATCCTCACCTTCGGCTTCGCGGGCGTGGACCGCACGCTGATCGAAGCGGCGGAGAACCTCGGCTGCCGGCGTGGCCGGGTCGTCGCCCACGTGCTGCTGCCGGCGATCCGCCCCGCGATCGCCCTTGCTGCGACCACGAGCTTCCTGCTCGCCTTCGGCGACTACGTCAGCCCGCTCTTCATGACCGGGAGCAAGCCGCCGACACTGTCCATCGTGGTCGTCGACACCGTGAAGTCCGGGTCGCAATGGCCCCGCGCCTCCGTCGTCGGCGTCTCCATGCTCCTGATCCTCGTCGCGGTGCTCGCCCTCGGCCAGGTCCTGTCGCGGCGGACCCGCTTGCGCCGAGGAGGACGCTGATGGCCACCCGGATACTCCCGCGCCTGTCGCGTCTCGCCCAGCATCTCTTCCTCGCGGGGCTGTTCGTCTTCATTGCGGCGCCGATGCTGGTGATCGTGGTGTTCTCCTTCGACGCCAACCGCTTCCCGACCATCCCCTGGGGCGGCTTCAGCCTGGAGTGGCACCGCGCAATTCTTGAGGACGCAATGGTGCGCGACGCCTTCCTCAACAGCATCCTGGTCGGGCTCGGGACGGCGGTGCTCTCGACCCTGCTCGGCTTCGCGGCCGCCTATGTGGACTATCGCTGGCGGTTCTTCGGCAAGCGCGCCTTCGTTCTCCTGGTCGCGATCCCGCCAGCGGTGCCCGTCACGATCCTCGGCATGGCGATGCTCGCCTTCCTGTCCCGACTCGGCCTGTTCGGCCGGCTGGAGGCGGTTATCGCCTGCCACACCGCCGTCGCGTCCTCCTTCTCCATGGCGCTGATCCGCCTGCGTCTCAACGACTTCGGCCGCGACCTGGAGCCGGCGGCCTGGAACCTCGGCGCCTCGCATGCCGCCGCGCTCTTCACGGTGGTCGTGCCATTCTGCCGGCCGGCGCTGATCGCGTCCTTCTTTCTCTCGGCGGCGGTTTCGTTCGACGAGTTCATGATTGCCTGGTTTGTCGGCGGCGTCCACGAGACCATCCCCGTCCGCATCCTCAACCTGCTTCAAGGGCAGGTGAACCCCAAGATTAACGCCATCGGCACCGTCGTGCTCGCCGTGAGCATCGTGCTCGTCGTTCTCGCCCAATGGTTCGTCGGCGTGCGCGTCGGCAAGCGCGCCGACCCGACCTGAGCCGGAGACCCAGACATGTCCGCTCCCTTTGTCGCCCTCGAGGGTCTCGACAAGCGCTTCCCCGGCCACCATGCAGTCCGCGGCATCGACCTTCAGATCGCTGCCGGCGAGTTCGTGGCCATCATGGGTCCCTCCGGCTGCGGCAAGTCGACGACGCTACGCCTGATCGCCGGGCTGGACGAGCCGACGGGCGGCGACATCCGCATCGGCGGCCGCAGCATGCGCGGCATACCGGCCTTCCAGCGCGACACGCCGATGGTCTGGCAGTCTCTGGCGTTGTTTCCGTTCCTCACGGTCGCCGAAAACGTGGCGTTCCCGCTGCGGATGAAGAAGGTCGGCGCAGCTGAGCGGCGGCGGCGCGCGCTGGAATGGCTCGACCGGATGGGCCTCGCCGGAATGGCGGACCGCGACATCGCCCAGTTGTCCGGCGGCCAGCGCCAGCGCGTGGCGATCGCCCGGGCGCTTGTCACCCAGCCGTCCATCCTGCTCCTCGACGAGCCCTTGTCGGCGCTCGACGCGCACCTCCGTGTGAGGATGCAGACGGAGCTCTCGCGCCTCCACAAGCAACTCGGGATCACCTTCGTCTACGTCACCCACGCCCAATCCGAGGCCTTCGCTCTCGCCGACAGGATCGTCATCATGAGCGACGGAGCGATCCAGCAGGTCGGGCGTCCGCAGGACGTCTACCGCGAGCCGGTGAACGCCTTCGTCGCCGAGTTCATGGGCATGAACAATATTCTCCGCGGCACGGTACGGGGCGCGAGCGCCGGACGCCTCGCCTTGGAGACGCCGCTCGGAAGCTTCGACGTGCCCACGAGGAAAACCCATCCCGTCGACAGCAAGGCCGCCTTCGTGATCGCCGCCGACCGGATCGCCCTCGCTGCCGCGGGCACATACGGCGGCCTTGATGCGACCGTGATCGGTCTGGAGTTCGTGGGCTCCACCCAGACCGTGTTCGTCGAGACGGCGTCCGGTCACGAGTTCCGTATCCAGAAGCAGCAGCACGAGATCGAGGCGCTCGATCTCGCGCCGGGCCGTCAGATTTCGTTATCCTGGGAGCCGCGCCATGCCTGGCTCCTTCCCGACTTCCGCTGATCCCAGCCAATCAGGAGCATGACCATGTACGAAGAGCGCTTCATGCAACGCGCCCTCGACCTGTCGCGAGAGGCGCTGACGAAGCCCGGCACGGAGCCGTTCGGGTGCGTCGTCGTGCGCGACGGCGTCATCGTCGGCGAGGGCCTGAACCACTCGGCGGCCCATTTCGATCCCACCTCCCATGGCGAGGTCGAGGCGATCCGGGATGCCTGCCGTAGATTTGAGTGCGTGGACCTCACGGGTGCGGAGCTCTACACGACCTGCGAACCCTGTGCGCTGTGCGTGGCCACCATGAACATCGTCGGCATCGGCAGGCTCTACTATGCCGCGTCCATGGCGCAGGCGGGCAAGGCTTTCGAGACCCTGACGAAGGCAGAGCGGCACCCTATCGACCCGGATGTGCTCTCCTCCGAGTGCGCGCTGCCTGTCGAGGAGCGACGCATGCCGGCCGAGCAGCACTTGGACGCCGCCGCGGTCCGCGTTCTCGAGAACTGGGTCGAGTTGAAGAAGGCCGGATAATCATGGCGGGAAGAAAGACGTCGGGTGCGGCGGACCGCTCTGTGAACGATCCAACCGCGAAGGGCAAGGGACCTCCCCGTCCGGCAAACCGTACCCGGTCCGTGTCCCGTACCGAAGCCGTCCACGAGGCACTTCGCCAAGCGATCATCGAACAGAAGCTCCGGCCGGGCGCGAAACTGCCGGAGGACGCCATCGGCGAGACCTTCGGGACCAGCCGGACCATCGCCCGCGAGGCGCTCGGCCGGCTCGCCGTTGAGGGACTCGTCAACCTGCTGCCCAATCGTGGCGCCTTCGTCGCCAATCCTTCACTGGAGGAGGCTCACGACGCCTTTCTCGTCCGCCGCAGCCTGGAACGCACCGTCGCCGAATGCCTGGCCGGACGCCTCACGGCGGATGCACGCGCGACGCTTCGAGCCCATGTCGAACGCGAGAAGGAAGTCGCCGGGCACAACGAACCGGAATCCATCCGCCTTGCCGGCGAGTTCCACCTCGTGCTCGCGCGCCTCACCGAGCGTCCTCTCCTGATCCGCTACGTCACCGAAGTGGTCTCCCGCTGCTCGCTCATCTTGGCAATGTATGCGCGCCCTCATTCGGCCGACTGCGGCGCGACCGAGCACGAGGAGATCCTCGCCGCCCTCGTGGAGGGGGATGCAGGACAAGCCGCAGACCTGATGGGCAGTCATCTCGACCACGTCGCGGGCCGTGCGCTCTTGAAGCCCCCGCCGGAGACGGACGTTCGGAACATTCTGGCGCCCTTCGCCGAGCGCCTGCGCGTCATCGAGGGGCGGTAGAGCGAAGATGCCGAACACGATCGATTTCGATTTCACCGCGCTTTCGGGCCGCGACAAGTACAAGCTGATGATCGGCGCCATCGTGCCGCGCCCGATCGCTCTGGTCACCACGGTCGATCCGGAGGGTCGCATCAACGCGGCCCCGTTCAGCTTTTTCAACTGCCTTTCCTCCGACCCGCCCATCCTTGCGCTCGGGATCGAGAACCGGCCCGACATGTCGCTCAAGCATACGGCCCGCAATATCCGCCTGACGGAGGTCTTCACCGTCAACATCGTGTCAGTGGCGATCGCCGAGGCGATGCACGTCTGCGCGGCCGACTTTCCCGACGGCGCGAACGAGCTGGCCCTCGCGCGCCTGACGGCGCGGCCAGGCAAGGCCGTCCCATCACCCTGGATTGCAGAATCGCCCGCTTCATTCGAATGCCGGCGAACGATGACCCTGGAGCTCGGGAAATCGCGCCAGATCATCCTCGGCGAGATCCTCCACGCGCATTTCCATGCAGACGCCGTCGACACGGAGCGCCTCGCCGTGAACCCGGCGGTGCTCGATGCCATCGCCAGACTCGGCGGCGATACTTGCTGCACGATCAGGGACCGTTGGGATATGTCAACGCCGAGGGCGTCGGAATTTGAGGCAGGACCGGCAAGCGCTTTCGAACCGGATACCTTGTGATGCTCGTCGGATCGCGGAACTCGCGTGGAGAGATCCCCTGTTCCCGGACGGATGGCGACTGCCGAGCTTGATTCTTCACGTCACCAAGCCGCCCGTCTGGCCCTTGCGGGCCTATACAACGATCCGGCGTATGTCCGCTCCGGTCCGGAGTGTTCGGAAGACATTTCCGCTTCGCGTCGATGCCGTTGAAAAACGCGGCGTTGCTGCGGGCCTGAAGTCTTGATTCACTTGGCTTCCGAACAGGAGGGCGGAGCGATGATGGGCGAACGCAGCGGGGTTCAGGAGGCTCTGTTTTGCGAGTTCAGCCTGGAGCGCCACGTTCCTGCCGGTCACCTCGTCCGGGCGATCGACCGCTTCGTCGACCTCCGGGATACGAGCCCACCTGAAGCCATTCTATAGCTCCACCTGGCGCCCCTCGATCGACCCGGAACTGATATCCGCATGCTGCTCGTGGGCTACTGCTTCGGGATCCGATTGGAGCGCCGGCTCTGCGAAGAGGTCCATATCAATCTGGCCTACCGCTGGTTCTGCCGTCTCGGACTGGATGGCGCGGAAGCATCGATGCAGGAACGCAGAGTAGTGTATTTTTCAGTTGTAACAACGTCCATCACGACTGTAGCAATGCTCGTCAAGATTGCCGCTGCGTCTTTGTCAGCATCAGCGGCTGGCGAGGAGATCGGCGACGCGGTTGGCGCGCGCGAGCAGCCGGTCTACGTCGAGCGGCACGGGATCGACCAAGGCGGCCGCGCGGACAGCGTCGTTGACGCCGATCATGACGACGATCGCGCCGAGCCTTTTGGCAAGCCGGATGCTCTGCAGATTGCGGAGCAGATCGAGCTCTGAAGGCAGCGACGACCGCAAAGGGCGGTGGCAGCTTCTGCGCCAGAAGCGGTTCTCCTGAACGGCTCGGGGCTATAAATCTTCGGGGGCTGGAATCCTTCTCAAGGACCGCCTCATTCAAAAAGCAAAACCAGCCGGCCCTTGCATCGTGCGTGCTTCTTCGGCATTAGCTACGTACATGCACGGATTCGCCCGCCTCCTTACGACTTGGCTCGTCGCCGCGTTCCTCGCGGTGGCGTCCGTCGCTTGGGCGGGCCACGGAGCCGCCTTGCAGCCGGCCGCCGCTGCCGCGTCGGCAGACCACGGCGATCACGCGCATTCGCATGCGGACGCCGCCTGTCTTGACACGGATGGCTGCTCGGACCTCGTCGACCATGGTCACGACTCTGAGTCCACCTGCTGCGCGTTCGCGTGCCACGTGATTGCGGACCTTCCCTGCGGCACGACCCTGAGCCATGCCGCCGAGACCTGGCGGCATCGTGTCGCCGATCCCACCGCCTTGCTGGGTTCGGTGCCGGTCGGGCCTGAGCGTCCGCCCAGAACGGCCTGACGCCTCCCGTCGGCGGAGCTTTGCCGACGCCCGTCACGAACTGACCGCGTCCGCCGATCGCGTGCGAAGCCTTGGGCCTCCGTGCCGATCGCCTCTCATGGCGGTCCGACCTCTTCCTCCTCCCTCCCGAGGATTCCATGAAGCTTCCCATCGTGGTGGCAGTCGCCGCCATGTTGTCCGCCTGCACGGCCGAGCCACCCGGCCCCTCGGCGCTTGCCGTCGCCGATCCGTTCGCCCCCATTCCCGCTGTTGCTGCCGTTCCGGTCATGGCGGGGACCGTGGACCACCGACCCGTCGACCCGCGCCCGTGGGCCGACGTGAACGAGCGCGTGGCGCCGGGAGGGGCCGAATGAGGCGCCTCCATTCACCCGCGGCGCGACTCGCCCCGAGCCTCGCGACCGCGTTGTTGCTCGGCGCCTGCGCCTCCTTCACGCCTGACGGCGGCATGGCTCCGGTGGCGAGCCGCGTGTCGCTCGAACTCGGAAAGGACACCGTCAAGATCACCTCCGCCGCCGACGAACTCGGCGTCGGTGAGCGCGTTCGAGCCCTCCTCGCCAAGTCGTTGACGGCGGACGCCGCCGTACAGGTGGCGCTCCTCAACAACCGCGGTCTGCAAGCCGAGTACAACGCGCTCGGCATCGCCGAGGCGGACTATGTCGCCGCCACGCTGCCGCCGATCAACCCGGCCCTTTCGGTGGAGCGGGCGCTGACGGAGTGGGAGTTCGGCATCGAGCGCAGCCTTGCCGTCGGACTCGTGAAGCTCGCCACGTGGCCGAAGCGCAGGGCGATCGCCGCCACGAGCTTCGAGGCGGCCCAGTACCGCGCGATCGAGGCGACCTTCCGGACAGCGGCCGAAACGCGGCGGGCTTTCTACGAGGCGGTCGGTGCGCGGCAGCGGGTGGGCTTTCTGGAGCGAGCGCGCCAGACGGCGTCGCTCGCCGCCGAGCTCACCACCAAGCTCGGTGAGACCGGGGCCGCGACCCGGGGCGCCCAGGCTCGCGCGAGCGCCTTCTACGCCGAGGTCTCGGCCGAGCTGGCCAAAGCCCGCCTCGACGCCGACCGGGCGCGGGAGGCGCTGACGCGCCAGATGGGCCTGTGGGGGACGGCCGCAGCGGATTTCAAGCTGCCGTCCACCTTGCCGAAGCTGCCGAAGCTCCGCACCGTCGCAGAGGTCGAGGCCGATGCGGTCCGCAGGCGCGTGGACCTGATCGCCGCGCGGCTGGAGCTCGACGCCACGGCCAAGGACCTCGGCCTCACCAACGCCACCCGCTTCGTCTCGGTGCTGGAACTCACCGGCACGGGCACGACCGAGTGGGTGCGGCACGACGGCGAGACCGAGCGGGAGGAGACCGGTTCGCTAGAGCTTCACCTCGAGATCCCGATCTGGGACCTTGGCGAGACCGGCCGCCGCCGCGCGGTGGAGACCTACATGCAGGCGGTCAACCGCCTGGTCGAGCGGGCCGTGAACGTCCGGTCCGAAGCGCGCGAGGCCTACCGGGCCTACCGCGCCACCCACGACATCGCCCGGCAATACCAGAACCGGGTGATCCCGCTGCGCAACCTGATCGAGGAGGAATCCCTTCTCGAATACAACGGCATGCTGATCGACATCCTCGACCTCCTGAACACGGAGCGCGAGACCATCGACAGCAACGTCGCGGCCATCGAGGCCAAGCGCGACTTCTTCATCGCAGAGGTTGACTTCCAGGCCGCGCTGATCGGCGGCGGGGGAAGCGGCGGCGGCTCCGGGGCGGAGACCGGCGGCGCGACCGCCGTCGCCGACGCCGGCGGACACTGAGAGGAGACGAACCCATGACCGTATCCCGCAGATCCTTCATCGGAGCCTCAGGCGCGGCCGCCCTCGTCGGCGCGGGCGTCGTCTCCGGGCGCGTCCAGGCCGCCTCGATCCCCGAAGCGCCGACCATGGCCGAGCCGACCATGCAGCCGCCGCTCGTGCCGACCACCGGGCCGGACTACAACCCGGTCGTCACGCTCAACGGCTGGACGCTGCCCTGGCGCATGAACGGCGACTGGAAGGAGTTCCATCTCGTCGCCGAGCCCGTCGTCCGCGAGTTCGCCCCCGGCATGGTGGCCCACCTCTGGGGCTACAACGGCCAGTCGCCGGGGCCGACCATCGAAGCGGTGGAGGGCGACAAGGTCCGCATCTTCGTGACGAACAGGCTGCCCGAGCACACCACCATCCACTGGCACGGCCAGCTGCTGCCCTCCGGCATGGACGGCGTCGGCGGGCTCACCCAGCCGCACATCAAGCCGGGCAAGACCTTCGTCTACGAGTTCGTGCTGCAGAAGAGCGGCACCTTCATGTACCACCCGCATGCCGACGAGATGGTCCAGATGGCCATGGGCATGATGGGCTTCTTCGTGGTCCACCCGAAGGACCCCGCCTTCCGCCGGGTCGACCGCGATTTCGTCTTCCTGATGAGCGCCTACGACATCGAGCCCGGCGCCTATGTGCCCCGGGTCGCGGAGATGACCGACTTCAATCTCTGGACCTGGAACAGCCGCGTCTTCCCGGGCATCGACCATCTCGTCTGCGCCAAGGGCGACAAGGTCCGGATCCGCTTCGGCAACCTGACCATGACCAACCACCCGATCCACATGCACGGCTACGACTTCAAGGTGTCGTGCACGGACGGCGGCTGGGTGCCCGAGGCGGCGGCCTGGCCGGAGGTGACGATCGACTGCGCGGTCGGCCAGATGCGCGCCTTCGACTTCGTGGCCGACAAGCCGGGCGACTGGGCGATCCACTGCCACAAGTCGCACCACACCATGAACGCCATGGGGCACGACCTCTCCAACTACATCGGGGTGGACAAGCGCGAGATCGCCAGGCGCATCCAGGCGCTGGTGCCCGACTACATGCCCATGGGCACGGCGGGCATGGCCGACATGGGCGAGATGGAGATGCCGCTTCCCGACAACACGCTGCCGATGATGACGGGCTTCGCCCAGTTCGGGCCTGTTGAGATGGGCGGCATGTTCTCGGTGGTGAAGGTCCGCGAGGGCCTCGCCGCCGGCGATTACAACGACCCCGGCTGGTACGAGCACCCGCCCGGGACCGTGTCCTACGAGTGGACGGGCGAAAGCCAGAACGCGGTTCTCGCGCCCGCCGACCCGGTGAAGCCGACGGACGCGGAAGTCCGCGTCGTCAAGCCCGGGGCCTCGGCCCACGACGGCCATCACTGAACGCACACCTCCCTTGACCTTCCAGCGCTGGGAAGCCCCAGAACGATATCCAAGACAGGAGTTGCCATGAGACTGATTGTTGCCCTCGCCGCCTTCGCCCTCGCCGGCTCGGCCGCCCTCGCGACCGGGACGGGCCATACCCATGACGACGAGTTCGCCTTCGGCGAGCCGGGCGACCCGGCAAAGGCCGACCGCACCATCGAGATCGCCATGGGCGAGACGGCGGACGGCGCCATGATCTTCGAGCCGCGCCACATCGCCGTGAAGCGCGGCGAGACCATCCGCCTGAAGCTCGTCAACACGGGCGAGATGGACCACGAACTCGTGCTCGCCACCCGCGAGGAGAACGACAAGCACGCCATCGAGATGATGAAGAACCCGGACATGGAGCACGACGATCCGAACGGCCGTCGCCTCGCGCCGGGGGCCGGTGACGAGATCGTCTGGCACTTCAGCAAGGCCGGCACCTTCGACTTCGCCTGCCTGATCCCCGGCCACCGCGACGCCGGCATGCACGGCTCGGTCACTGTCGACTGAGCCGCTGTCCCTCAAGCCCCAGAAAGGACCGGATCCATGAGAACGCTCACTTTTGCACTGACCCTCGCCGCCCTGTCGATGACCGCCGCGAATGCCGAGCCTGTCGGTGGCGAGATCAAGAAGATCAACGAATCCGCCGGTAAGATCACCATCAAGCACGAGCCGATTCCGAACCTCGACATGGACGCCATGACCATGGTGTTCCGCGTCGCCGATCCGGCTTTTCTCAAGCAGGTGAAGGTTGGCGACAAGGTCAATTTCGAGGCCGACCGCGTGAACGGTGCCATCACGGTGACGTCGATCACCAAGTAAGGTCAGCGCGTCGGCGGTCCGGTTCGGGCCGCCCGCGTCTTCTGCGGCCGACCGGTGTCGAGTGCCCAGAGGCTGTCAGTCCACGAGAGGCTGCCAGCTCCGACCGCCATCCACGGACCGAACCAGAGCTCCCTTGTAGGTCGCGGCGGCCAGTTCGCCGTCCTTCACGGCGAGATGCAGGATCGCGTCGTCGCCCATCGTCGGCCCGACGATCTCGAAAGCATCCGCGCCGGCCGCCTTGCGAGTGAGGCCGTTCTCCACGTCGTAGGCGTATATCGTTCCATCGGCGAGCGTCGCCACGGTGGTGACGGCCGCTTCGACCCGCGCCGCTCTGGACCAGGTCGCGCCAAGGTCGGGGCTCTGGAAGAGCCCGGCCTGCGTCGCCGCGTAGAGCACCTCCGGGTCGATCGCCGACAGGGCGATGCCGATCATTGGCGCGGGCGGGCGGCCGGTCACCGTCCAGCTTCTGCCCCCGTCACGGCTCGCCTGGATGTTTCCGTACACGCCCACCATGATGTTCGGATCAGCCTTGCTGACATCCATCTGATGGAAATCGACCGGGCCTCCCACGCCCGGCGAGAGGGGCGTCCAGGTCCTGCCGCCGTCCCTGCTGACGATCACGCCCATGTTGCCGCCGCCTTTCGGGTGGCCGCTCGCCAGAAAGACGCCGTTCCCGCCCGGATGGACGGAAAAGCCCATGAAATCGTCCTGGCGTTCCGAGACGATCGCCAGTTCTCCGCCCTCGAGTGCCAGCAAGCCGTGATGCGTGGCGATCAGGAGGCGATCCGGGTCGGCCGGGTCCCACGCAAGACCGTGGACATGCGTGCCGTCCAGAGAGGCGGCACGGGCCGGAATGGCGATCAGAACCAGCAAGGCGGCTGCGGCGGGCTTCATCATGCACTCCGGTCGGGCGTTCGTGTCATTGTCGGCCCGGGCCGGCCGATTTCAAGAGGCCATGTCCCGCGCCTGGTTGATCCCGGTCAAAGATCGGACATTTGTGAAGAGGTATATTGGGGGCACTGAGGGAGTCGTCCGTCGTGCGCTTCGCCGTGATCATTCTCGCCGTGCTGGCGATGATCCTCGGCCCGACTTCCGGGTCGGCGGCGGCCGATGCCATGTTCGGTGAGCATGTCATGTCCGACAAAGCCGTCATCGCCACGGTGCAGGACGGCGAAGACCCGGATTGCCCGCACGCCGATGCCGGCGCCCGGCCAGTGGCCCATCCCGGTTGCCCCGATGCGGCCGGCGCCTGTCTGGACACGACCTGCTGCCGGCACCCCGGTTGTCCCGCCGGCGATCTCTTCTCCGTCGCCGCAACCCTGCCGGCCGTCCTGCCGCCGGTCGCGCCGACCTGGGCGCCGGCCGACACAGCGGCGTCGGGCCGGACTGTCGGACCGCTGCTGGACCCGCCCAGACGCGGCGTCTGATCCCCGGGATCGTCGAGTCTCCTCCGGTTCCCCGGCACGAATAGCGTCGGACCTGATCAGCCGAACTCGCAATCGAGCGCCCGACGCGTCGAACCAGCCGTTCTCCACGGCCACGCAATCCCTCATCGCAGGACACCGAAGCCATGACCACGCACCTGATCCGCACCCTCGCGGCCGCCACCTTCCTCATCACCGCGCCGGCCTTCGCCCAAGATGCCGAGGACCATTCCGTGCATCATCCGGGCGGTGAGACGCCCCTGGCCCAGGGGATTCCCGCCCCTGCCGAACCGGTCGCGCCGGCTTCACCCGCCACTTCGGGCGCGCCCGCCGCGTCCACTGCCCGGTCGGGAGCGCCCGGCACGACCGGCATGGGAGGCATGGGAGGCATGGGAGGCATGGGAGGCATGATGGGCAACATGGGTTGCATGGGCATGATGGGCGGAACGGCGTCCGGCGGGATGCCGATGATGATGGGCGGCGGCGCCCCGGGAGGACCGATGCCGGGCGGCGCCATGCCGGGCGGACCCTCCATGGGAATGGGCGGCAGGGCCGACGACAGCGCGTCGACGAAGGCCTATCGGATCGCCAACGCCCGCATGCACGCCGGGATGGCGGTGGACTATTCCGGAAATGCGGACGCCGACTTTGTGCGAGGCATGATCGCCCATCACCGCGGCTCGATCGAGATGGCCGAAACCGTCCTCCAGTTCGGGGAGGATCCGGAGATCCGGAAGCTCGCCGAAGGGGTGATCGCCGCGCAGGAGGCCGAGGTGGCCGAGTTGCGCCGGTGGCTCCTCGCTCACAAGGGAGCGGCTCGATGACGCCCGCGTCCCGCTTTCCCGAAACGGCGTCGGGCCGGATCATCCTTCTGATGCTGACCGCCGGGATCGCGCTTGCCGCGATCGACCACCGGGCGCACCTCTTCGGGGCGCTGCCTTATCTGCTCATACTTGCCTGCCCGCTGCTGCACCTCGCCTTGCACCGGGGCCAGGGCAGGCACGGCAATCGAAAGGACCACGGCCATGTCTGAACGACCGATCGACTTCGTGGCGCTCGGCGCCGCCCTTTCCGCCGCGCTGGTGGCGATCTATGCCGCTTGTGCGGTCGTGGCGTTGGCGGCTCCGGGACTTGCCTTCACCCATGCCTGGCTGGCGCTGTTCGGCGGCTACCCGCCGCTGACGGCCGCCGGCGTGGCGGGTGCGGCCCTGGCGAACGTCGCGGCCGCGTGGCTGGCGGCCCTCGCCTTCGCACCGGTATACAACGCGCTCGCCAGGGGCCGGGAGCGCCGAATCTGAACCGTTCGGGGCGGCACGTCTTGTCCCCTTGACCTTCCAGTGGCTGGAAGCCTCAGGGTCGCGTCGTTCACGAACCCGGAGGCTTCCATGACCTCGGATACGAACCACGACCATGGCGGTCAAAACCACAACCGTCACAGCGGCCATGCACACGGGCACGCGCACGGCCATCACCGCCACGGCGTACCCGACACGTCGGTGAAGGATCCCGTCTGCGGCATGGACGTCGATCCGGCAACCACCCCTCACCGGGCGGAGCACGGCGGCGAGACCTACTTCTTCTGCTCGTCCGGCTGCGAGACCAAGTTCAAGGCGGCTCCGGACCGTCACACGCAACCGAAGCCCGCACCCGTCGCGACAGCCCTTCCCGAGGGCACGATATACACCTGCCCGATGCACCCGCAGATCCGCCAGATCGGACCCGGCAGCTGCCCGATCTGCGGCATGGCGCTCGAACCGGAGATCGCCACGGGCGAGGAAGGACCGAGCGAAGAGCTGCGCGACATGACGCGGCGTTTCTGGATCGGGCTCGCGCTATCGGTCCCGGTCGTCGCGCTGGAGATGGGCGGGCACTTCCTCGGCTTGGACCACATCATCGACGGCCGGACGTCGAACTGGCTGCAAATGATCCTCGCGACGCCCGTCGTGCTCTGGGCGGGCTGGCCCTTCTTCGTGCGGGGCTGGAACTCGCTCGTCGCCCGCGCGCTCAACATGTTCACGCTGATCGCCATGGGCACCGGGATCGCCTGGATCTACAGCGTGGTCGCGACCCTCGCGCCCGGCGTCTTCCCGGCTGCCTTCCGCGGCCACGACGGATCGGTGGCGGTCTACTTCGAGGCGGCGGCGGTGATCACCGTGCTGGTGCTGCTCGGACAGGTGCTGGAACTCCGCGCCCGCGAGCAGACCTCCGGCGCGATCAGGGCGCTTCTGAACCTCGCCCCGGCGACCGCCCGCCGCATCCGCGAGGACGGTTCGGAGGAGGAGGTGGCGCTCGGCCACGTCCAGGTCGGTGACCGGCTTCGCGTGCGGCCCGGAGACAAGGTCCCGCTCGACGGCGCTGTGCTGGAGGGGCGCTCCAACGTGGACGAATCCATGGTCACGGGCGAGCCGCTGCCGGTTCAGAAGGCGGCCGGCGCCACGGTGATCGGCGGCACGATCAACGGCCAAGGCTCCTTCGTGATGCGGGCCGAGAAGGTCGGCGCGGACACGATGCTGTCGCAGATCGTGCAGATGGTCGCCAAGGCGCAACGCTCCCGCGCGCCGATCCAGCGCCTCGCCGACCAGGTGTCCGCCTGGTTCGTGCCCGCCGTGGTGCTGATCGCCATCGTCGCCTTCGTCGTCTGGGCGATCTGGGGGCCGGAGCCGTCGATGGCCTATGGGCTGATCGCGGCGGTCAGCGTGCTGATCATCGCCTGTCCCTGCGCCCTCGGGCTCGCCACGCCCATGTCGATCATGGTGGGCGTCGGCCGCGGCGCCCAGGCGGGCGTTCTGATCAAGAACGCCGAGGCGCTGGAGCGGATGGAAAAGGTCGACCTCCTCGTCGTCGACAAGACCGGCACGTTGACCGAGGGCAAGCCCAAGGTGACGGCCCTCCGCCCGTCGCCGGGCTTCACCGAGGACGAGCTGCTGCGCCTTGCCGCGAGCCTGGAACAGGCGTCGGAGCACCCGCTCGCCGCCGCCATCGTGGCGGTCGCCAGGGAGAAGGGCCTCGCGCTCGACCCGGTGGAGGACTTCGACAGCCCGACGGGCAAGGGCGTCATCGGCCGGATCGGCGGTCGCACCGTGGCGCTCGGCAATGCCCGCTATCTGGCCGAAATCGGAACGGACGTGGCCGCGATCGAGGCGGAAGCCGATCGTCTGCGCGGCGACGGTGCCACCGCCATCCTGGCCGCCGTGGACGGCCGGCCGGCGGGCGTGCTCGCCATCGCCGATCCCGTGAAGCCGACGACGCCGGACGCCATCCGCGCCCTGCACGACGCCGGCATCCGCATCGTGATGCTGACCGGCGACAACCGGACCAGCGCCGAGGCCGTCGCCCGCAGGCTGGGCATCGACGAGGTGAAGGCCGAGGTGCTGCCGGAGGACAAGGGCAACATCGTCGCCGCCTTCCGGGCCGAAGGCCGGGTGGTCGCCATGGCCGGCGACGGCGTCAACGACGCGCCCGCGCTGGCGGCTGCCGACGTCGGCATCGCCATGGGAACCGGCACGGACGTCGCCATGGAGAGCGCGGGCGTGACGCTGCTGCGCGGTGATCTCATGGGCATTGTCCAGGCCCGCCGGCTCAGCCGGGCGACCATGTCCAACATCCGCCAGAACCTCTTCTTCGCCTTCGTCTACAATGCAGCGGGGGTTCCGGTGGCGGCGGGCGTGCTCTATCCGGTCATGGGGCTTCTGCTCTCGCCGATCATCGCGGCGGCGGCCATGGCGCTGTCCTCCTTCAGCGTGATCGTGAATGCGCTGAGGCTGCGGGTGACCCGGATCTGAGGCGGAACACTCCAGTGCGCCTGCGGCTTCGGCAGGACTATGTCCTCCGCAGGAGCCATGAGGTCACCGCCGTCGTACGTGCTCTCTCCTCGTGAGGCTTTCTCTCTCCCGAGGTCGGCCGAGCGGCTTGCAAGTGGAACCGGCTCGCAAGCCAACCCTGGAGGCTCCGGGGCCAGGCATGGGCCTGTGGCTGTACGGCGAAGTCCACGGATCTCGACGGATTGATCGGTTCGATGGGTCGCGAGGGGCAGGAGCGAGAACGGCGGATTCGCCGGCGGAGGGGTGCCTATGACCTGAGGCCAAGGTGACGGGAGCGGGATAGTGAACCTACAGCTCCTGTCGCCCGTTCAGCTTCAGAATTGAAAGGAGACTGCGATGGATCAGCAGCAGACGATGAGCATGGGCTGGGGCCGCTTCGCTGCGATGATCACCACCTCGACCGTCATCATGTTTTTCCTGATGTACCAACTCGTCTACAGCTGGGATCATGCACTGTTCAGCTTGACCCGGCTCGTCTCTTCTTTGGTCATGGGCTGCGTGATGACGGCAGTCATGCTGGCTTTCATGTGGCGCATGTATCGGCCGGCGGCTGCGAAAATCGCTGTCCTTGCGGTCGCGATCATCGGATGCGCGGCGCTGCTGGTGGTGAACCGCAGCCAGGCGCTCATCGGCGACACGAATTTCATGAAGTCGATGATTCCTCATCACTCCATCGCCATCAACAATGCGCGGCGCGCCGACATCCGTGATCCGCGCGTGCGCTATCTCGCGGACCGGATTATCCGCGATCAAGTCAAGGAAATCGCCGAAATGAAGATGCTGGTCGATGATATCGAGCAGCATAGCAGGCGTGGCAACGCACCACTCGAGGCCGGTCCTGCGACTTTGACGGACGAGGGGGCGAGCGAGGCTCGAGATTTGTTGAGTGGCAAGCTGCTGCAGGACAAGCCGCTGTAGGCATGCAGGCAACCCGGCGCGTTTATAGTCTTTGTGCGGGCAGTCACGCCAAACCGCCTGGCCTGCCCCCATGAGGTGGCACGGTTCAAATCCATTGCATGGTGGACTTTTCGGCGAAGGTTGAGCTGGCCGGCGAAGCGGGTTGGGGTAGGGCAGCCGGCCATGGCACGGCGGGTGCCGGCGGATGGTAGCCGGGCGAGGAGTGTGGCCGCCTTGTGTTGTAGTGGCGGCGCCAGCGAGACACGCGTCCTGGCCTTGCGCTCCTCCGCCGACGTAAGCGCGTGCCTGATGATCTTGGCCGGTGGGAACCGGCCGGCGTCCGGGTCCGGGCGGTAGTCGCCCTCGGCGTGCCGACCGAGGGTCTCGTGTACCTGGCGCAGCGCGCGGCGGACCTCGTGGCGCATCTTCTCGAAGGTCGCCTCGTCCACCTGCAGGCCGCGGTCGATCAGGAAGGCGCGGATCGGACGGTCGTAGCGGCGCGCGATCACCATCCGCGGG
This sequence comes from Chthonobacter rhizosphaerae, assembly GCF_013839525.1. Classification (GTDB taxonomy): domain Bacteria; phylum Pseudomonadota; class Alphaproteobacteria; order Rhizobiales; family Pleomorphomonadaceae; genus Chthonobacter; species Chthonobacter rhizosphaerae. Next base: position 408,017 of record NZ_JACDIS010000001.1, on the reverse strand, counting down.
TTGATCGACCAGTTGCCGAGCTCGGTGATCTTGAACTCTTCCGGGTGATGACCTGCCACTGAACTTTCATCCAGCGGCGATTAGAGCCTCGGCGGATTGTGCGCCGTCTGGCGCGGGTGGAGCAATGGTCGATCGGCGGAGCTGGTCTGGGTTGCGCAGCCGATCGGCCATTGCGTTGAGATTGGCCGCATAGACGGTCGGGGCCTGGTAGCCGTGAGCCGAGAGCCGAGCGAGGTCGGCTCCGGTTGTAGTCGTCCGCCCAGGCGGCGATCTTCGCCCGGGCATGGTCGAGGCCGAAGAACAGGCTCTCGTTCAGGAGCTCGTCGCGCATGCGGCCGTTGAAGCTCTCGCGTCAAGCGTTCTGCATCGGCTTGCCCGGCGCGATGAAGTGCCAAGTCACCCGCTGCTCGGACGCTCAGGCGAGCATGGCGTTCGAGAGCCTGCCCCCGCGAAGGCGGGGGTGAACTCCGTCCCGTGATCGGAGACGATCATGCCCGGCTTGCCGCGCCTGGCGATCAGGGTCGTCAGTTCCCGCGCGACGCGGCGTCCGGAGATGGACGTGTCCGGGATCGCTGCAAGGCACTCCCGGGTCACGTCGTCGATCAGGCCGGACTCGAACGCGACGTGGAGGAAAGAGGCAGTGGCAGGTCACCGGCTACAAAGGCAGGACCATCTCGCAAGCAGATGTCGCCCAGTTTGCTTCTAGGGTAACAATAGTTTGAAGCGCTTGATCCCGTGGAATTATAGTAGCTCAAGCAACGACAATGGCGGACGTCTGCCATGCGGTCGCCGGGACGAACAAGGTGCCGGGCACCTGACTTGAGCGGCGACCCTCCGGCGCGGGGCACGCGGCCAGGCGGCGGAGGAACGCCAGTCAGGCGGCTTCACGGGCCGGCGCGGGGGGCTCGAGATCCTGCCGGACGGCGGCATCCTTGCCGGCGGGGTCGGCGGCCCAGCCCCGGGCGGTCATCTCGAACACGTCCACCGGGCAGACGTCGATGCAGCCGCCGCAGTTGAGGCAGGCGCCGGAACGGATCAGGCGCGTGCCGTCGCCCTTCAGGGCGGGCGTGATGATCTGGGGCTCCGTACAGACCGAGAAGCAGGCGCCGCAGTTGGTGCAGTCCTCCCGCCGGGCGGCGGCGACACGGGTGGCGCTGACCGTGCCGACAATGCCGTAGAAGGCGCCGACGGGGCAGAGATGGCTGCACCAGCCGCGTCGCGTCACCACCAGGTCGAGCAGGAAGACGGCGGCGACGATGGCCCAGCCGAAGCCGACGCCGAAGATCAGGCCTCGTTGCACCATGCTGACCGGATTGACGAACTCCCAGGCGACCGAGCCGGTCGCCACGGACGCCAGCAGGGTGCCGCTAAGGACCCACCAGCGGGTCCGGCGATCGAGCTTGCGGTCGCGGGTGATGCCAAGCTTCTCGCGCAACCAGTGGGCCGTGTCGGTGATGACTCCGACCGGGCAGATCCAGCCGCAATAGGCGCGCCCGCCCACGATCGCGTAGAAGACGACGATCAGGAGCGCGCCGGTCAATGCGGTCGTGGCGGGCGCATGACCCGCCACCACGGACTGGAGCAGGATATAGGGATCGCTGAGCGGCACGACGCCGAGGATGGAGCTCGACGCGAAATTGCCCGACGCGACCCAGAGGCCGAGCACCGGGCCGACAAGGAAAACGAGGAGCGCGCCGGCCTGCGAGGCGCGGCGGAGCAGCCACCACTTGTGGGCGCGCAGCCAGCCCTTCTCGGCGATGGCGAGACGGCGGCAGGCGGCGGCGAAGCGGGTCGGCGTGAGGCGGGCGGTCGTCATGTCGGGCGCCCCGCCTGGTTCCGGCCCTTGCCGCCGAGGCCGAGATCGCGCGGCAGCACCCGGATGGCCGCGTGCCCGAGCACGCAGTGCTTCTCGCAGGTGCCGCAGCCGGTACAGCGGTCGGAGTGGACCGTCGGGATGACGAGGCTCCGGCCGTCGATGGTCTGTCGCTCCAGGGTGATCGCCTCGTCGCGGATCGGACAGACCCGGTGGCAGATGCTGCAGGTCATGCCTTTGTAGTTCAGGCACGTCTCGTGGCCGACGAGGACCGCGACGCCCATGTCCGCCTCGCGGATGTCGGTGAGGCCCGCGTCTAGGGCGCCGGTCGGGCACGCGCGGGTGCAGGGGATGTCGCGGCACATGGCGCACGGCGTGTCCCGCGCCAGGAAGAAAGGCGTTCCGAGCGGCGCCGGATCGCCGAGGGTGGCGAGGTGGAGCGTGTCGTAGGGGCACGCCTGGACACAGAGGCCGCAGCGCACGCAGGCCGACAGGAAGTCGTCCTCCGGGAGTGCGCCGGGCGGGCGGAGGGCCGTCGCCTCCGCCTTGCTGGTCGACTCCACGTAGGCCGTGAGGGCGAGGCCGGCGAGACAGGTCACTCCGCCGGCCTTGGCGACGCTCGCCAGCACCTCGCGCCGGTTCATGGTGCTCTTCCTGGTCATCGCAGCGCTCCTTCCGAACGCCCGGCCGCGAGCCGCCGCGCTACTCGGCGGCCGGCCCGACGGTCACGTCCATGCGGATGATGGGATGGATCCAGCAGCGGACGACCGCCGGTCCGCTCTGGGTCAGGGTGACGGACCGGCGGGTGCCGGGGGGCTGGGTGTCCAGGGTGACCGACGTGCCGTCCGGGTAGGTGACGTAGAGGTTGTGCGCGATGCCGGCCTCGTTCACGAAGGTCAGGGTGTCGCCCACCTTCGGGCTGATCCGGACGTCATTGATCTCGGCGTGGTGCACCACGATTTCGAAGTCTTCGGCGGCGGCGGGGCCGCACGCAAAAGCCGCCATCGCGAGGATGGCGGCGACGGTCCATCGGGTAAGCGTTCTATGCAGCGTCATTCAGGCCTCTTCATGGAAGCAGGGGCAGCTCGATGGGCGCCGGCGGCGCCTGGAGCGTTTTGAGGAAGGCGACGAGGTCGGCGCGCTCGGCGGGCGAAAGCTCCAGCGCGCGCATCTCGTAGGAGAGGCTCGGCCGCTTCTCGCCGCCCCGGGCATAGTGGTCGAGCACGGCGTCGAGCGACGCAAGGCCGCCGTTGTGGCCGTACGGGCCCTGGAGCCGCAGGTCGCGCAGCGACGGCGTCTTGAACGCATGCTGCATGGCGACGACCGCCGGCGGCACGAACTTGCCGCGGCCGAGGTCCGTGGTGTGAAGGCCGATGTCGTGAAAGCTGTCGTCGGTGAACCGCCAGCCGGCGTGGCAGCTGCTGCAGCGGGCCTTGCCGGTGAAGAGCTGGAAGCCGCGCACCGCCTCGGGACCGATCGCCCGGTCGTCGCCCTCCACCCAGCGGTCGAACGGCGCCTCGCCGGAAACGAGCGTGCGCTGGAACGTGGCGAGCGCGGCGGTGACCGTCTCCGAGCCGATCTCTGCGCCCGGGCCGAAGGCCGCGTCGAACAGCGGCCGGTAGCCGGCGATTGCCTTCAGGCGCTCGGCGACCAGGTCCATCGTCATGTTCATCTCGTCCGGTGCCGAGATGGGCATCACGGCCTGCGTCTCCAGGGAGGGAGCGCGACCGTCCCACTGGAAGGCCGCCCCCCAGGCGAGATTGAGGACCGACGGGGTGCGCCGGGCGAGCGGCTTCATGCCGTATCCGACCGCGCGCGGCAGGCCGTCCGACCAGCCCAGGCTGGGGTTGTGGCAGCTGGCGCAGGACACGGACCCGGTGCGCGACAGGCGCGGGTCGAAGAAGAGCGCCTTGCCGAGCGCGGCCTTCTCCCGCGTGTACGGGTTCGTCTCCGGGAAGGGCGTCGCGGCCGGGCGCCGGAAGGTCTGCTTCAACGCGTCGAGAGGCACGCCCCCGGCCGCCGGCGAGGCGACCGGGGCGATCTGCGCCGCGACTGCGCCCGACGGCACGGCGACGGAAAGGCAGAGGCCGAGAAGCAGGCCCCCCCACCGGCCCGGGACGCGGCGCATCATGCGAACTCTCCCTCGTGGGCGCGGGCGGCGAGCGCGGCGAGGAGCACGTGCCGGGCCGCCAGATCGGCGAGATCCGCCATCGGCGAGAGGCCGTCGTCGGCCGCGAGCGCGGCCGGGTCCGCGCCGCCGTCAAGGACGGACAGGACCGTCGCCCGGCGGCCGTCGAGGCGGGCGAGAAGGGCCGCGAAGGGCTGGTCCTGAAGGTCCGCCGCGGTCGAGAGGGCATTGCTGTAGATCAGCATGTCGAAGGTCACCTTGTGCTCCGCGTCCCGGTCGGCGGGCGCGAAAGGCTGGCGGCCGGCCCGCCAAAGGTCGAGCACGGCGGTCGCGAGCAGCAGGCGCCACGCCGGATCGGTGGCGTTCCGGGCGCGGCGGTAGAGGTCGAGCACGCCCGCGAACGCGGCGGGCGCCTGGTCGGCGCGCGTCATCTCGAGCGCAAGGGCGCTCGGCCGGAACGGCGTGCAGCGCCAGCGGGCGCGGTTCTTCGGATCGGCGAGGCGCCAGCCGGCGACGGCCATGCCGCGGCCGAGCTGCACCGACCAGCGGCCGAGGCGATCCTCCAGGTCCTTGCGGCAGTCGTGGAGTACGGCGAAGGGATCGACGCCCTTCGCCCGGTAGACGATCTCGCTCACCTTGGCGCCACCGTCGACGCCGTGGAAGGAGATCTCCGCCGGCAAGCCGCCGACGGAGTCCGAGGTGACGGGGCTGGCGGTCGCCAGCGCCACGTCGATCTCGTAGGCCTGGGTGACCGGATTGCGGACGGTGAACCCGACCAGGATGTCGCGCATCGTCCGGTCGTCGCGCGAGGCCTGCACGACGGCAGGCTCGCTCTCCGGTTTCGCCGCTTCGCTCAGTCCGTAGGGGATCCACATCGGCGCGTCTCCGGTCCGCGGCTACTCGACCACCACCTTGCCCTTCATGAAGGGATGTGGCGTGCAGATGTATTCGTAGGTGCCGGGCTCGTTGAACTGCACCGTGTAGGTCTGCTTGGACCGCAGCATCGGGCCCTCGTGCTCCTCGGTCAGGCCCGGGCCGGTCTTGAAGTGGACGTTGTGGGGAAGCGCTTCGGTGTTCGTCCAGGTGACGGCCTCGCCGGCCTTCACGGTCACTTCCGGCGTGGCGAACTTCATCTTGGCGATTTCGACGGTGGCGCCGCCGGCGGCGGCGTTCCCGTCGGTGATGACCTGGATCGAGTCAGCCGCGAAGGCCGGAGCCGAAAGAAGGGTCAGGCAGAGCGTCGCGGACACGAGGGTACGCATAATGGCAGCATTCCTTGGATAAGCGTTGTTTTGGGACCTGGGGTGCGCCGGGGGTTTGCGCGGCCGTCGGCGCACGGGAGGGCTCAGGCCTTTCCGACGATCGGCGAGATCGTGCAGTGGTAGGTCATGGCGTCATCCTCGGCGCCGAAGCACCAGATGATGTCGTTGCCGAACTCGGGGCGGTACACCGGCAGCTCGCCCTCGGTGTTCAGGCAGCCGCAGCGGCCCGACACGTTCTTGCCGCAGCAGTCGCGGTAGGAGATGAGGTAGCTCTGGCCGTCGGTCGGGTTGTAGCAGCTCGCCACCCAGGAGCTGGAGGCCAGCTTGGTGCCCGGCGGGCAGTTGGTGAGCGAACCGCCCGAGCAGTCGCAGATGTTGCCGTCGATCGAGCAGTGGCGCCAGTAGTCGCAGGCCTGCACGTCGGTGTCCTGCGGCGTCCACTTGCGGCGCGGGTCGGCGGCGCCCTCGGCGGCGTTGGCCCGGCTCACGCGGCCGCGCCGGTCCACCGGCAGCAGCGGCACGAGCGCGACGCCTGCGACCGCCGTGCCCACCCGGCCGAGGAAGCCGCGGCGGCTGGTGTGTCCGGCGACCTTGCGGGACAGCGTCTCGAACAGATCATCGAAGTGCGATTTCCCCATCATGGCATTGTTCCTTTTGATTGCAGAGCGAAGCTGAGACGCCGCGGATCGTCAGGCGGCGTTGGATCCATGTTCGTGGCGGCCCTTGCGCCGGCTGGCCATGAACTGCTGGATGGAGGAGAAGCCGCTGCGGTCGGCCTCGAGCAGGCTTTCCAGGTGCTCGCGGGTGTTGGTCAGGCCCTTGGAGCGGATCACGCCGGTCGGATCGAGCAGGACGCCGTAGGGGATCTTGCCCACCTGGAAACGCATTCCGACCTCGGCCGAGACCACGTAGCGGATGCCGCCGAGGTCGTGCTTGGCGAGGAAGCGCTCGTGCTCGACGGCATCCCCGTCGCTGATCATGACGACCGAGACCTTTTCGGCCCGGGCGATCGACTTGATGATCGGGAAGAGCTTGTCGCACACGGGGCAGGTCGGCGCGGTGAACATCAGGAGCGTGGAGCGTCCGCCCTCACCGGGGCCGCCGATGCGGACCGGCTTGCCGTGGATGTCGGCGACCTCGAAGCTCGGCGCCAGGTCGCCAACGTCGGGGCCATGGTCGGTGATCATGGCGCCCATCGGCGAGGAGCGCTCGTGCAGGAGGCCGATCTGGCGCAGGAGGCCGAGCATGACCACGCCCATGGCCAGAAGGCCGATCCAGAGCAGGACGTTCGAGGCGATGAGAAACTGCGTCATTTGGACGTGACTTTCAGGTGGAGGACGAGGACTGGCTGCGGCCCGCGGCGGCAAGCCCGCCGAGGAGGGACGCGCCGAGGGTAATGAGCATGGCGAGGGCCGCGGCGGCCGTGCCGACGGTGAGGGACAGGACGTCGGCCGGTCCGGCGGTCGAGAGGGTGAGGGAGAGCCAGACGGCGGCCGCCGCGAACACGCCGTTGCGGGCGACCAGCATCCAGCCGAGCGGCTGCTTCATGCCGCCGCGCAGGCAGCCGCAGTCGATGGCGGTGCGGCCTCGCAGGACGTTGACGGCGATGGCCACCCCGAAGACGGCGAGGAGGGCCGCCGCCGCGAGCGCGGCGGCGGGAGCTGTCGGAGAGGCGAGAAGCGCCCCGGCGATGACCAGTTCGGCGACCGGCAGGGCGAGGGCCACCGGCCGGGCCAGGGCTTCCGGCAGGATCCGGAAGTTCCGGACCACGCCGTAGAACTCCTCCCGGCGGGGCAGCTTGGACATGGCCGCGCCGAGGAACAGCATGACCAGGAAGGCCCTGACGAAAGTCGCGAACAGGGGATCGGCGGGGAGCGTCATGTCGGCCTCACATGTCGGCGGTGGTGATGACCTGCGGGCCGTGACCCAGCTGATCGACGGAGCTGGTCTCCTCGCCGGTGGCGGCGTCGTGGATGAAGAGCGTCCGCTCCACGGTGGAGAGGGCGTAGAGCTGCGGCTCCGCGTCCTGGCTGACCGCGATGGAGTCGATGTTGCGGCCGAGGTCGTAGCGGGCGATCCGCTGGCCGGTCTCCGCGTCGATCACGAGCACGAACCGGCTCGGGGTCTTGTGCGTCCACTGCGGACGCTGGTCGGCGAGCAGGAAGATGCGGTTGCTGTCGCGGTGATAGGCCACCTGCTGCCAGCCGCCCGGCGCCCAGCCGGCCTGCTTCTCCTCCTCCGTGAACGCCTCGATGGGCTCGCGGAAGGTGGCGTTCTCGCCGCCGAGGTCCGCCTGGAAGATCTTGCCCGTGTAGGTGGGCCAGACCAGGCGGCCGTTCTTCGGCGAATAGGCCGGGTGGTTGATGAGGTATTCGTCCTCGCGGTGGAACACCTCGGTGTTCTGGGTCTGCGGCTCGCCGCCCTCGCCGCGCGTGACCTTCAGGAGGCTGCCATCACGGCAGTGCATGTAGAAGGTCTGATCGCTGGACGGGAAGATGTGGTAGCAGTCCGGCACCTCGATCATGCGGTCGAAGCGCTTGCCGGCGAGGTCCACCACGCCGACGGCCGGCGTCGGAGAGAACTGGTAGAAGAGCAGGGTCTTGTTGTTCGGCGTGAGCGCCGACATCCACGGATAGGTGCCGACCAGGAAGCGGGGCGTGTTCGGCAGCTCGATGTCGGCCGTCGGTTCGTGGGTGACGGGGTCGAACACTTCCACGTAGTCCGTCCGCTCGCCGCGCGCGATACGGGACCACACGCTGCTGACGTGGCCAAAGAACGAGCCGTCGCTCGCCACCACCGGGTTGGGCAGGAAGCCGGCGTCCACCATGCCGACCACGCGGGCCGTGTTGCCGTCGACGATGTACTGCTGGGTGATCGCCGCGAAGTGGGCCGGGTCGTTCACGTAGACGCGGCGGGCGTCCGGGGCCGGGGCCTGCAGGACGACTGGCTCGTCCTCGCCGCCGGCGGCGAGGTGGGCGGCGGCTTCAGCCGCAGCTCGGGTGCCGTGCGTCTCCCCGGCCGCGAGCGGGGCCGGAGCGGTCTCAGCTGGCGTTTGGGTCTGGGCGGTCGGGGTCTGGGTGTCCTGGGCGAGGGCACCGGTCGGCGCAGTCAGGGCAAGCAGGACGGCGGACAGGGCGATCCCGCTCCTGAGGCTGGCTTTCCCCGGGCGATAGGCATGAGTCATCATTGTCCTCCCTTTATTCAGGCGGAGTGCGGATAGGTCGGTGTCGAGGGTAGGGGCCGGCGCCTTGTCGCGCCGGGATCAGAGGACCACGGTGACGAGGAGGGCCATGCCCGCCGCGGTCAGGAGCGCCCCGTCGAGGGTCGCGGCCGCTTCCTGGCGGTTGGCCAGCCACGTCTGAACCTGCACGTCCGTCACCGGCAAGAGATTGACGGCAATGGGCAGGAACCGGCCAAGGTTGAACAGCGCGAAGAGGCCGATGGCGCTCGCCACATCGCCGGAGAGAAGGGCGGCGGCCGTAACCAGGTAGAGGATCGGCGTCTGCACGTAGGTCAGGTAGTTGAGCCCGAGGGCGATGCCGTAGAGCCCGCCGATGAAGGGCATGGAGAAGCGCTGGCGCGCGTCGTGCGGCACCTGCGCCCGGCGCTGCGGATAGGGAACCCGCACGAAGCCGAACTGGTGGGCGCCGTAGAGGAGCGCGCCGAGGGCGAGCGCCACAAGAATGCCGCCGGTCAGCCCGTCGAAGCCGAGGAGCGCGCCGGCGCCGCCGAGGACAGCGCCGAGAATGAGGGCGCCCGCCGCATAGCCGAGGCCGTGGGCCGCGAAGGTGGGCATCCAGCGCAGGATCGTCTGCGCCGACCACCGGCCGATCGGGCGGAGGAGGCAGAGGCTGGAATAGCCGCACGGGGACCAGGTGGACAGAAGGCCGCCGGCGAACGCAAGGCCGCCGAGCATCGAGGCCGTGAAGGCGGTCGAGCCGGTCGCCTCGGCGGTCACGCCGAGCGCCACGCCGCCACCGGCCGCCAGGGCCAGGAGGACGCCGCGCCTGATCGCGGACCCGCCTTCGGAGAAGTCGATCCGGTCCGGGATGCCCTCGCCCAGGGCATGGGGTAGCGTTTCGCGCCGCGGGGACGGCTGCGATAATGTGGACATGCCACGGTCTCCCTGTTGTTTCCTCGCTTTGCCGCGTTCTTTGAGCGCAACAAAATTTCTTGTTGCGAGGACACTAACAGGAACTCCGATTTCTCTTCAAGAGACTGTCGCAAAAAGATTGCCTAGAAGGAAAGCATAAGCACACGCTGGCGGCATTTCGAAACGCCAGAAAAAAGGCACTGTGCACCGATTTTGTGCGGATTGGCTTTGGGGCTTTCAATTCCGAAGCTGCGTTTGCGATTGGATCAGCCGCGCACCTGCTGCATTCTGCCGCTCGTGAACGCTCGCGAGCCTATTTCAACTATAACCACTGGCTTATCTGCCATATGTCTGGCGGAGGAAGCGCGCCAGCCATATCCCAAGCCGGCACGTAGAAGCGTTCAAAGCCGGCCCGAACGCCTAGACCGATCAAGGCTGCGTGGTTTGAACAGGACCAGGGACGAGTTCCATCCCGCCGCCATGACGCAGATCTCTAAAACTGGTCAAGTTGGCGCTAACGCAGGCATCAGGCTCAGAGGAGCGGAGTCGCACGAAGGCTCATGCGAATCGGCGTTCCATATCAACAGACTCTTGGGGCGATAAACAGGGTAGGAACAGTCGCAAACGCCAAAGTTCAATTGAACGCAATGGCTTAGACGAAAACAATGGCGGAGAGGGAGGGATTCGAACCCCCGATGCCCTTGCGAGCATGCCGCATTTCGAGTGCGGTGCATTCAACCACTCTGCCACCTCTCCGTGACCTGGATCCTTCCCGGTTGCCGCTCGCTGCTTGGCAGGGCGGCTGGGGAGGGCGCCTGGTGGTGTGTCCCGGCGACGATGGCGTCGGCGGGAGCGGTCGACGGGCGGTGATATAGCGAGGGAACCGGGCGATGTCCAGCGGGAAGGCGGATCTTGCGGTGGGTCCCGGGACCGCATCGTCGGCCGCCGATCCGAGACCGCGTGCCGTCCCTGTGGTTTCCGCCGGCACCGGACGGGTGTCGGTCCCGGGACCGCATCGTCGGCCGCCGATCCGAGACCGCGCGCCGTCCCTGTGGTTCCGCCGGCGCCGGTCGGGTGTCGGTCCCGGGACCGCATCGTCGGCCGCCGATCCGAGACCGCGTGCCGTCCATGTGGTTTCCGCCGGCACCGGACGGGTGTCTGTCTTGGGGCCTTGTCACCGGCCGCCGATCCGAGCCGGCGTGGGGGCCGCGTGGCTTCTCCCAGCGCGGGTTGAAAGTCGGTCTTGGGACCGCATCGGCGACGGCCGATGCGCGGCTGCAGGATTCCCGTGTCGTTTCTTTCAGCGTCGATGGCGAGCAATTCGCCTTGCCCGACCGCCGGGTGGCCGTCAGGCTCGAACGAACCGGACCGTCCTCCAGTCTCCCGGCCGCCGCGACGGCCGGGACGGCGCGGATCCGCCCGATCATGCGGGCAGCGCCTGTTCGGCACGCTCGTTTCGCCGGCCTGGATCGTCGTCCCTGCCGGACGATCGCCTCCGCGATGGACAGGGCCGGCCACCGGGCGGCGGGTTGACCGGCCGGAGGGGCGGGGGAGGCGGTCGCCCAGGGGGGGCGGCGGACGGCGGATGGAAGGGAGGGTGGCATGGGGGTCAGCGTCGACATCGATCCGTCGCTGGTGGAGCGACGCATCCTGGACCTTGCGCGCCATGGCGCCTGCTTCGACACCGGCGTCTGGCGGACGGTCTATTCGGCCGAGTGGGTGGCGGCCACGGACCAGTATGCGGCCTGGTGCGCGGATGCCGGGCTTGAGGTGCGCCGCGACGCGGTCGGAAATGTGTGGGGACGGCTCGCCGGAACCGAGCCGGGCGGTTCCATCGTGTCCGGGTCGCACATCGACAGCCAGAAGCCCGGCGGCCGCTATGACGGCGCGCTCGGGTCGATCGGCGGTCTCGTGGCGATCGAGGCGCTGTTCCGGCGGTTCGGGCGCCCGAAGCGCACGCTGGAAGCCCTGGCCTTCTGCGAGGAGGAGGGCAGCCGCTTTCCGTCGGCCAACTTCTGGGGCTCGCGCGCGGTGACCCGCGCCGTCCGCCAGGGCGACGCGGAGACTATGCGCGGCTACGAGGACGAGACCATGGCCGACGCCATGCGGGCGGTCGGTCTGGATCCGGCGCGCATTCCGGAGGCGGGGCGGGACGACATCGACGTCTTCGTGGAACTCCACATCGAGCAGGGGCCCGTGCTGGAGCAGGCGGGGAAGCCGGTCGCGGTGGTGGACGCCATCACGGGCATGCGACACTACCACGTGACGCTCACGGGCGAGCAGAACCACGCCGGCGCCTTTCCGATGGACCTTCGGCGCGACCCGATGGCGGGCTTCGCCGAGATCGCCGGCGGAGTGATCGACACGGCTCATCGCATGGGCCGGCCGGCGGTCACCACCGTCGGCCGGGTCTCGGCGGATCCGAACTATCCGGCCATCGTGCCGCGCACGGTGCGCTTCACCGTGGACGCCCGCCATCCCGACCCGGCCATGCGGGCGCTGCTCTACGCCCGCCACGAGGCGCTGATGCGCGAGGTCGCGGCGCGCCGGGGGCTCGACATCTCCTGGGAGATCCTGGTCGACCACGCCCCGTGCCTGTCCGACCCGGCGCTGGTCCGCACCTTCGAGGACGCGGCGCGGCGGCAGGACATTCCGTTCCTCACCATGGCGAGCGGCGCCGGCCACGACAGCCAGCAAATGGCGGAGATCGCCCGCGTCGTGATGCTGTTCGTCCGATCGAAGGACGGGCGCAGCCACACGCCGGAGGAGTTTTCGTCCCTCGACGACATCGTCGCCGGGATCAGGGTGCTGGCGGCGGGGCTGCACGACCTCGCCTATTGACGCCGGCGGTCTTCACCAGGACGCGAGGGCGCGCAGCGTCGGGGTCTTCTTGAACACGTGCCCGTCCATGCGGGAGAGCAGCCGGTCGATGAGCTCGATCGCCCGGCCAACCTCCGGTCCCTTGTTCAGCATCACGCATTCGGCGCGCGCCGCCATGGCGGCATCCGTCATCTCGCCTCGGGACGGAACCCCGTCCTTGACCAGATCCTCCAGCACCTGGGTGGCCCAGACGGCCGGGACGCCGGCGGCCTCGCAGATCCAGAGGATCTCCTCCTGCATCTCGGCGAGGCGTTCGAAGCCGATCTCGGCGGCGAGGTCGCCGCGGGCGATCATCACGCCGAAGGGACGGCGGCCGCTCGCCCGGGCGATCAGCGCCGGCAGGTTGCGCACCGCTTCGGGCCGCTCGATCTTGGCGACGAGGCCGAGACGGCTCTCCGTGGCGCCGCGCCGGGCGAGGGCGTCCTCCAGAAGGTCCAGGTCCTCCGGGCGGCTCACGAAGGAATAGCCGAGCATGTCGGCGCACTCGATCACCGTGGCGAGGTCGTTCTCGTCCTTGGCGGTGAGGGGCGACAGGCCGAGCGCGGTGTCCGGCAGGTTGAGGCCCTTTTCCGACTTCAGCTTCACGCCGCCGGTCTTGGCGCGCCGGACCCGCACCACCGCTTCTCCGGGCGCGAGGCTCTCCACCACGCCCTCCAGCTTGCCGTCGTCGTAGCGGACGCGGTCGCCGACCGCGAGGCGGGTGACCAGGTCCGGCAGGGACACGACCGCCGAGAACGGCGCGTCCGCCGTGGGGCGGGGCTCGCCCTCGGCGACGAAGCGGATCGCGTCGCCGGCGGCGATGCGGGCCTTCTTGTCCGGCGTCGCGACGGCTTCGGTGCGGATCTTCGGGCCGGCGATGTCCATCAGCACGGTCAGGCGGCGGCCGGTCAGGCTGGACGCGGTGCGCACGTGGGCCGCCATGGCGCGCCAGGCGATGCTGCCGTCGTGGGCGCAGTTGATCCGGGCGACGTCCATGCCGCGGCGGGCGAGGTCGATGACGAGCCCGGGGTCGCCGGCGGCCTCGCTCGGCAGCGTCACCATGATGCGGGTGCGGCGGTGGCCGGGCGCCTCCCCGAGCAGCCGGTCGGCCTCGGCGGCGAGCCGGGTTTCGCCGGCGAAGAAGGCGGCGGGATCGGGCGCGGCGGTCGGGGAGGGTGCGCCCGCAAGGGCGGCCGCGGCCTCGATCACCGCGTCGAGGGTCGGCAGGACGCGGCTTTCCAGCCGGCCGAGGGACGAGAGGCCGCGGCTCATCAGGCGGCGCTGGAGCGGGCGCAGGTCGTGGCCGCGGAGCGCCAGGTAGTTGGCCAGGTTGTGGATTCCGGCACCCGCGTCGCCGCCGGGCGCGAGCCGCGCGAGGCGCTCCCCGGCCTCGGCGAGAACGGCGGCGCGGAGCGCGATCAGGTCGGCCAGCAGCCGGTCGGCCGGTTCGGCGGAAGGCGGAGCGGGCAGGGCGGGCTGGTCGGTCATCATGCGTCCCCCTCCGGCCGGACCGCGGCCGGGCGGATGCGCCGGCGGGCTGCCGGGCGCCGTCAGGTCCGGGGTCGCCGGCCGAGTGGCCGGCGCTTTCGGGTCGGGTCGCTAGCCGAAAGGCCGGCGCTTTCGGGTCGGGTCGCCGGCCGAGACGCCGGCGCTTTCGGGTCGAGTCGCCGGCCGAGAGGCCGGCAGGGTCACTCGGCGGCTTCGGCGGACCGCAGGGTCACGGCGCGGGCGGCGAGGGCCTTGGTGGCGGCGACGCACTCCTCGGCGGCGTACCAGTAGCGGTCCTTGAGCTCGATGTTGAACACCACGCCTTCGGGGAAGCGGCAGGCGTCCATCAGGTCGTCCCACGGGATGTCGCCCCAGCCGACGGGGAGGTGCAGGTCGCCGTGGCCGTAGGCCAGCCGCTCGCCCTCGGTGAACATCCAGATGTCGTCCTGGCGGCCGAAACTATCGTGCATGTGCAAGTGCTTGGCATAGGGCGCCAGCGCCGCGACCTCGTCAACGAAGGTGGTCCGGACGCCGTCGTAGTCGAGCTTCAGGTAGGCGTGGCTGAAGTCGAGGGTCGCCATCACGGCCGGGTGGCCGATCGCCGCCAGCTCCTCGGCGAGGCGGCGCGGCGAGGAGGCGTGCACGGTGCCGTCGAAACCGGCGAACAGCGTTTCCACGCAAAGGGTTAGGCCGAGCTGGCGGGCCATGTCGCCGCTCCTGGCGAGCCATTCGCGCTGCCGGGCGTAGGCGGCCTCCAGGCCGGCGCCCTGCTGCATGGGGGCGAGGCCGGAGTGAATCACGTAGTTGCCGGCGCCGACCTCCGCGGCCACCTCCAGGGAGGCGGCGAGAACGTCGAAATGGCGCTGCAGCCGGTAGGCCTCGTCCATGAAGTTGATGGCGAGGGGGCCGTGTACCGAGTAGACGACGCTCCGCCCGGCGCAGGCGCGCTTCAGCGCCTCCATCTGCGGGCGGCGGATACGCCCGCCCACGACAATGTCCATGTCGTAGGTCGGCAGCTCGATCGTCTCCACGCCGAGGGCCTCGATCATGTCGAGCTCGGCGCCGAAATCCGACAGGTCGTTCAGCCGCTTGTGGGCGGATATGCCGGTTCCTTGAACTCCGTTCGCCAGCATGGTCGATGTCCTTCGTTGTGGTCGGTGTCGGGTCGTTCCGGGGCGGCCACATGCCCCACGTCGGCGACATGCCGGACGGCGGCCGATCCCCGTCGTCGAGAGTCACATAAACGCGCGGGCATGTCGCCCTGCTGACACGGCGGTGACGGTTCGTTGACGGCCGGGAACAAGCCGGGCGCCCTCTTCATGATCCTGTCCCCAACGGATGCTGGACAGAAGCCGGCAAACGTCATCACACTGTCATCCAACTGTGCATCAGCCGGAGACCTCCCATGGCCCGCCGTCTCGTTCCCGTCCTCGTCGCGCTCTCGGGCCTGACCGCTCCGGCGGCGGCCACCGAACTCACCGCCGAGGAGATCCGCGACGAGCTCGTCGGGCACGCGATCGGCTGGTGGGAGGAGGGCGGCTGGCACGCGGGCGGCCTGGTGCTCGCGCCGGACGGGCGGGCGGAGATCACCGTGGACAGCCCGCGCGCGGAGGCGGATGCCGGGCGCTGGACGCTGGAGGGCAACCGGATCTGCACCGCATGGCGGGCCATGCGGGCCGGCGGCGAGAAGTGCTACACGGTGGAGCGGGTGTCCGCCCGCCGGTTCGTGACCAGCGGCGGCAACGTGTTCGAGATCCGCGACTTCGGCGTCTGACGACCGCGCGGCGGGGAGGCCGAAACGGACCGCCGGCGGCTCCGGCCGTCCCGCGGGGCGGTCGGCCGGACGGTTCATCAAAGCGCCGTGGAACCGTCATCGCGGCGCAATCGGTCGGTTGTCAGCCTGTCATTCGGGCTCGCTACGAGGGGCGGCGGGCCGACTGGGCCCGGAGCCTTCCGGAGAGCACGAATGACCCGCGTTTCCTTCCTCGCGACGGCCGCCGCCGTCGCGCTGTCCGCCGGCACGGCCGGCGCCGCCGAGCGCATCAAGTTCGAATACTGGTACGGCCTCACCGGCGACCTCGGCGAGGTGATGGCCAAGCACTGCCAGCTCTTCAACGAGAGCCAGGACAAGTACGAGGCGGTGTGCACGGGCCAGGGCGGCTATGACAAGGCCGAGCAGAACACCATCGCGGCCTACCGGGCCAAGCAGCACCCGACCATCGTGCAGATCTACGACGCCGGCACCGTGAACTTCATGCTCTCCGGCGCCATCTACCCGGCCAAGAAGTTCGCCGAGGACTATGGCCTGCAGGTCGACTGGGACGGCTATTTCCCGGGCATCAAGAACTACTACGCCACCGCCGGCGGCGAGATGTGGTCCTTCCCGTACAACTCCTCCACCGCCGTGTTCTACTGGAACAAGGACGCCTGGTCGAAGATCGGCAAGTCCGAGGCTCCGAAGACCTGGGCCGAGTTCGGCGAGGACCTGAAGGCCCTCAAGGCCGCCGGCGTCGAGTGCGGCTTCGCGTTCGACTTCGACACCTGGCAGAACCTGGAGCAGTTCTCGGCCACCAACAACCTGCCGATCGCCAGCCTGGACAACGGCTACGGCGGCCTCGGCGCCGAACTCGTCTTCAACACCACCGCCTTCGTGGACCACATGAAGGACTACAAGGCCTGGCTGGACGCCGGCTACGCCAAGATCCAGACCGCCCAGGTCGGCAAGAACATGGTCCAGGCGTTCGCCGACAAGTCCTGCGCCTCCATGATCACCTCGATCGCCAACCACGGCACGGTGAAGAACACCCAGGCGGCCGACCTCAACTGGGGCGTCGCCATGCTGCCGGTGATCGACGCCGCGGCCCGCAAGAATTCGCTCGTCGGTGGCGCCTCGCTCTGGGTGATGGAAGGCAAGTCGAAGGAAGAATACGAGGCCGCGGCCGCCTTCCTGAAGTATGTGACCGCCTCCGACACCGGCGAGAAGTTCATGGTCTCCAACACCGGCTACATCCCGGTGACGACCGCGGGCTTCGAGTTCCTGAAGGCCGAAGGCTTCTACGCCGATCCGAAGTATGCCGGTCGCGAGATCGCCATCCAGTCCCTGACCGCCTCCGAGGTCGGCCCGCTGTCGCGCGGCATCCGCCTCGGCAACTTCACCTCCATCCGCGCCCAGCTCCGCTCGGAGCTCGAGGCGGCCTTCACCGGCCAGAAGGAGATGCAGGTCGCCATCGACGACGCCGTGAAGGCGGGCAACGACATCCTGCGCCGCTACGAGCAGACCTACAAGGGCGCCGCTCTGCCCTGATCGCGCCTCCCGGCACCGGCGGCGCCGCGCGACCCGCGGCGCCGCCTTCCTTCCATCCGGATGACACGAGAGCGGCCGATCCCGTGGAAAAACGCGCCACCTTCTCCAACCTCTGGCTCGCCGCCGCACTCGTGGCGCCGCAGCTCCTGCTCGTGTTCGTGTTCTTCTACTGGCCGTCGGGCGAGGCGCTCTACTGGGCCGTCACTCTGGAGCCGCCGTTCGGCGGCTCGAACCAGTGGGTCGGCTGGATGAACTTCGAGACCGTGTTCGCCGATCCGAAGTATTGGAACTCGGTTCGCGTCTCGGTCATCTTCGCGCTCCTGACGACGGCGCTCTCGCTCGCCATCGCGGTGCTCCTGGCGCTCTTCGTCGACAGGCGTCTCGCCGGCCACCAGATCTACAAGTTCACCTACTTCATTCCCTACGCCCTGGCGGCGCCGGCGGTGGGCCTCGCGTTCCGGTTCATCTTCGCGCCGGACGCCGGCTTCGTGTCGGCGATCAACCGGGTGTTCCCCAACCTCTGGAACCCCGCCCTCGACGGCACGGACGCGCTGGCGCTGATCATCATGGCGCAGGCCTGGAACATGGCGGGCTACAACTTCGTGTTCTTCCTGGCGGCGCTCCAGTCCATTCCGCGCACGCTGGTGGAGGCGGGCGCGATGGACGGCGCCGGCGTCCTCAGGCGGATGCGCGACATCCAGCTGCCGCTGATCACCCCGACCCTCTTCTTCCTGGTGATCATCAACATCACCGACAGCTTCGTGAACAGCTTCGGCATCGTGGACATCACCACCAACGGCGGGCCGGCCCGGGCCACGGACCTGATGGTCTACAAGATCTATTCGGACGGCTTCCAGGGGAAGGACTATTCCCTGGCGGCGGCCCAGTCGATCGTCCTGATGGTTCTGGTCGTCAGCCTCACCTTCCTCCAGTTCCGCTTCATCGAGCGGCGCGTGCACTACTCCTGAGAGGACGCCATGATCGAGCGCACGCCCCTGCTCAACCTCGTCACCCACCTGGTGCTCGTCTCCGGGCTCGTCCTTCTCCTGATGCCGCTCTGGATCGTGTTCGTGGCGGCGAGCCACGACTTCCACACGGTGAACCAGGTGCCGATGCCGCTGTGGCCGGGCGACCACCTGGCGGAGAACCTGGCGGTCGCCTGGCAGAAGGGCAACTTCGACCGGGTGATGGTGAACTCGCTGATCGTGGCGCTCGGCGTGACGGTGGGCAAGATCGTGATCGCGGCCCTGTCGGCCTTCTCGATCGTCTACTTCAACTATCGGCTCCGGATGCTGGTGTTCTGGGTCATCTTCGTGACCCTGATGCTGCCGCTGGAGGTGCGCATCGTGCCCACCTACGCGGTGGCGGCCGACGCGCTGCGCCCGTTCCAGGCCATGTTCGACGCCGTCGGCCTGTCGGTCGACCTGCCCGAGTGGAACCTCCTCAACACCTATTCGGGCCTGATCCTGCCGCTGATCGCCACGGCCACCGGCACCTTCCTCTACCGGCAGTTCTTCCTGACCGTTCCGGACGAATTGACCGAGGCCGCCAAGATGGACGGCGCCGGCCCGGTCCGCTTCTTCCTGGAGGTGCTGATGCCGCTCTCCAAGACCAACATGGCGGCGCTCGCCACCATCATGTTCGTCTGGTCGTGGAACCAGTATCTCTGGCCGCTCCTGGTGGTGACCGACCACCAGACCTTCGCCACCGCGACCATGCAGCTGCAGAAGATCACGCCCGGCCCGGCCTTCGGCGAGCCGCCGATCTGGAACGTCGCCATGGCGGCCAATCTCATCGTTCTGACGCCGCCCGTGCTCGTCACCATCCTGCTGCAGCGATGGTTCGTGCGCGGCCTCATCTCCACCGACAAGTGACGGAGCCGTTCCATGGCCGAGATCGCCATCCGCAGCGTGAAGAAGACCTACGGCAAGGTCCAGGTCGTCCACGGGGTCGACCTCGCCGTCCGGGCGGGGGAGTTCGTCGTCATCCTGGGCCCGTCGGGCTGCGGCAAGTCCACGCTGTTGCGCATGATCGCCGGCCTGGAGGCCATCTCGGCCGGCGAGATCGCCATCGGCGGGCGGGTGGTGAACCGGCTGGAGCCGCGCGAGCGCGGCTGCGCCATGGTGTTCCAGAACTACGCGCTCTATCCGCACATGACGGTTGCCGACAACATCGGCTACGCCCTGAAGGTGGCGGGGCTCGGCAAGGCGGAGCGGCGCGCGAAGGTGGAGGCGGTGGCGGCCTCCCTCGGCCTTGAGGACTTTCTCGACCGCAAGCCCGGCCAGCTTTCCGGCGGCCAGCGCCAGCGGGTCGCCATGGGGCGGGCGATGATCCGCGAGCCCAAGGTCTTCCTCTACGACGAGCCGCTGTCGAACCTCGACGCGCGGCTGCGCGTCGCCATGCGGGTGGAGATCCGCAAGCTGCACCAGCGGCTCGGCACCACCACCCTGTTCGTCACCCATGACCAGGTGGAGGCGATGACGCTGGCCGACCGGATCGTGGTGATGAACGCCGGCAAGGTGGAGCAGGTGGGCACGCCGAAGGAGGTCTACGGCCGGCCGGAGAGCACGTTCGTGGCGGGCTTCATCGGCACGCCGGGCCTCAACCTGCTGCCCGGCACTCTCGACCCGGGCGCCGGCGTCGTCCACCTGGAGGGCGGCCAGCGGCTCGCCTACGACCGGCAGCGCTGGGCCGGGGCGGGCGCTGGGCGCGTGATGGCGGGCTTCCGGGCGGAAGCCGCCCGCATGGCGCGGCCCGGCCAGGGCCTCGACGCCGTGTTCGAATTCTCCGAGGAGCTCGGCGCGGCGCGCCTCGTCCACGGCACGACCGGCGGCGCCATGGTGGTGGTGAGCCTCTCCGACGGGCGGGACCTGTCGCCGGGCGACCGGTTCGGCGTGGACGTGCCCGCGGGCGAGGTGCAGCTGTTCGACGCCGGCACGGGCCGGCGCCTTTCCGGCGAGCGCGCGCCGGCCGCGGTTCCGGGCGCCCCGGTGCTGGAGGCGGTCTGACCGGACCGGCCGCGCCGGGTTCGCCCGCCTCCCGCCGAATAGAACCGGCTCGCCAGCCGTTCGTTGTGGTAGAAGGCCATCAACGAGGTGAGGCATGGCGGACGTCACGGCCCGCGCGAACCAGGAGACGGGGAACCTTCGGGCGGGAGACCGGACCGGGGCCCGAGCGCGCCTCGCCGATCTCGTCCGGCGCCGCGCCCGTCCGCCGGGTCCGGACCCGGCCACCGGCGCCCTCGGGCCGCGGCTCGGCGCGATCGTGGCGGAGCGGCTGGCGGCGGCCGGCGCGCCGAACGCCGCCGCCCTGGTGACCGACGGCGTGCAGGCCTTCGCCAGCCGGGTGATGCTCGCCCGCACGGCGACCGAGACGCTGGACCTGCAATACTACTCCTGGGACAAGGACGTGACCTCCCGCCTCCTGACGCTGGAGGTGCTGGCCGCCGCCGACCGGGGCGTGAAGGTGCGCATCATCCTGGACGACACCAGCGTGGTCGGCCGGGAACGGGCCTTCCAGCTGATCGACCGGCATCCGAACATCGAGGTGCGGGTGTTCAACGCCACCACGTGGCGGTCGCAGGGGCTGATCGGCTTCGGGATCGAGTTCGCCCTCGGCGGCTGGCACCTCAACCACCGCATGCACAACAAGGCCTGGATCGCCGACGGCAAGGCGGCGCTGATCGGCGGGCGGAACGTGTCGGATCACTATTTCGACGCCTCGGGCCTGTTCAACTTCAAGGACCTGGACGTGCTGCTCCTCGGCCCGCCGGTGACGGAGGCGCTTCGGGTGTTCGAGACCTTCTGGACGAGCACGGTGGTGCGCGGGGTGCGCACCTTCCTGAAGCCCGACACCCGGCTCGGCGCCTGGCGCTTCCACGCCTTCCGGGCGCGCATCGCCAAGGTGCGGACCGACCCGGAGGCGAAGCCCTATCTGGACGCCCTCGGGGCCACCTACGCGGCGCCGGAGGACCTCGCCGGCAGCCTGCGCTTCGATCCGGTGCGCCGG
The DNA here is from genome assembly GCF_013839525.1 of Chthonobacter rhizosphaerae. Taxonomy (GTDB): domain Bacteria; phylum Pseudomonadota; class Alphaproteobacteria; order Rhizobiales; family Pleomorphomonadaceae; genus Chthonobacter; species Chthonobacter rhizosphaerae. The sequence continues at coordinate 387,062 of NZ_JACDIS010000001.1, read as the reverse complement.
GCCGAGGTGATCGCGGACCGGCCCGAGAAGGCCCGCGACCGCACCGCCTCGCGTGAGGTGGCGGACCGGCTGGACGACGTGATCGCCAAGGCCGAGCGCGAGCTGCTGCTGATCTCGCCCTATTTCGTGCCGGGGGAGATCGGCACCGGGCTGATCGAGGATCTGCGGGCGCGGGGCGTGCGGGTGGCGGTGGTGACCAACTCGCTCGCCGCCAACGACGTGACGGCGGTCCATGCCGGCTACGCGCGCTACCGGCTGCGGCTCCTGAAGGCGGGCGTGGAGGTGCACGAGTTGAAGCGGACGCCCGGCGAGCGGCACCGGATCTTCGGCTCCAGCGGCGCCAGCCTGCACACCAAGGCGGTGGTGGTGGACCGGCGGATCGCGTTCGTGGGCTCGTTCAACCTCGACCAGCGGTCCGCCAACCTCAACACCGAGATGGGCGTCCTCATCGACGAGCCGCGCTTCGCCGAGCGGGTCGCCCGCCAGCAGGAGCGGCTGGCCGACCCGCGCCGCAGCTATCGGGTGACGCTGGAGCGGGGCGGGCTCGTCTGGACCGCGGACGACGGCGGCGCGACGCAGGTGGCGCGCCGGGAGCCGGGCGCGAGCGTCCTGCAGCGGGTGATCGCCCGGCTCGTCGGCGTCCTGCCCATGGAGGCGCAGCTCTAGCGCCGGCGCGGGCCGAGCAAAGGGACCTGGCCGGCCAGAAGAGGCTCCGGACCGGGTCGGCCGGCCGCGCGGGCGGGTCTCTCAGCGGCCCTCGAAGCCGGTGAGGACGCCGACGGCGTTGACGCCGATCTCCTCCACCGCGTAGCCGCCCTCCATGACGAAGAGCGTCGGCAGGCCGAGCCGGGCGATGGTCTCGCCGATCACCGGGTAGGCGTCCGTGGTGAGCTTGAACCGGCTGATCGGGTCCCGCTCGAAGGTGTCGACGCCGAGGGAGACGACCACCACGTCCGGCGCGTAGGCGAGGAGCCGGGCGCAGCCGTCGTCGAGCGCGGCCTTCCAGGTCTCGAACGTGGTGCCCCAGGGCATGGGGTAGTTGACGTTGAAGCCCTCGCCCTCGCCGGCGCCGTGCTCGTCCGCGTGGCCGAGAAAATAGGGATACTCCTGCATCGGGTCGGCGTGGAGGTTGATCACCTGCACGTCGGCCCGGTGGTAGAAGATCTCCTGGGTGCCGTTGCCGTGGTGATAGTCCACGTCGAGGATCGTCACCCGCTTCGCGCCGGTGTCGCGCAGCCACTGGGCGGCCACGGCGGCGTTGTTGATGTAGCAGTAGCCGCCCATGAAGCCGGCCCCCGCGTGGTGGCCGGGCGGGCGGCAGAGCGCGAAGGCGGACCGCTCGCCCCCGGCCACGAGGGCGGCGGCGGAGAGCGCCGTGTCGTGGGACGCCTTGATCGCCGACCAGGTGCCCTCCACGAAGCCGATGCCGGCGTCGAACGAATAGTAGCCGAGGAGGCCGTCGATGAAGGCCGGCGGCTTGTCGCCGCGAAGCCCGCGCGTCGGCCAGGTGAACGGGAGCGCGGTGCCGGTGCGGCCGGCGGCGGTCCAGCGGTCCCAGACGGTGGGCAGGAAGTCGAGGAAGTCCTTCCGGTGCACCTTGGCGGCGGTGGACAGGTCGTGCTCGGCCGGCGCCTCCACGGGCCCGAGGCCGACGGCCTTCAGGCGGGCGAGGACGAACTCGGCGCGCGAGGGCATCTCGAAGGCCGGCACGATGGCGCCCGCCACCAGCTCCAGGTTGCCGGCGTGGCCGGCGTGCTTCTCGGAATAGACGGTTCTCATCGGGGCGCCCTCGGCTGTCCGGTCCTCATGCGGGGACCGCCGGGCGGGAGCGTCGCCCGCCCGGCGGCCGTGCGGTCACTTCTGGAGTTCGGTCCAGATCCGGGTGTAGAGCTCCTGCGCCTCCGGCGGGCAGGTCTTGGAATAGTCCGCCGTGGCGAGGAGGTCGGCCGGCACCATCACCTCCGGGGCGGTCTTCATGTCCTCCGGCATGAAGGCCTCGGAGCCCTTGATGCCGTTGGCGTAGCGCGAGAAGGCCGAGATCATGGCGGCGTTCTCCGGGTCCATGATGAAGTTCAGGAAGAGCTTGGCGTTCTCCACGTTCTTGGCGTCCTTGAGGACGACCGCGTTGTCCGACCAGAGCTGGAAGCCTTCCTTCGGCAGGGCGAACTGGATCTTCGGGTTCTGCAGGCGCTGGCGGAGCGCGGAGCCGTTCCAGTCCGTGGTGGCGGCGAAGTCGCCGCCGACCATCTTCTCGATGGTGGAATATTCCATCGCCACCCAGAGGGGCTTCGCCGCCACCAGGGTGTCGCGCACCTGCTTCAGGAGCGTCTTGTCGGCCGAGCACATCTCGCCGCCGTGGAACTTGATCGCCGCGTGGATGACGTCGTTCATCTCCGGCACGATGTTGATCTTGCCCTGGAGCTCCGCCGGCGGATCGAACACAACCGCCCAGGTGTCGATCGGGCCCTTGTAGACGTCGGTGTTGACGACGACGCCGACGGTGCCGAGCGCCCACGGCACGCTGTACTTGCGGCCGGGGTCGAACTCGGGGTCCGCCCACTCGGGCAGCATGTTCTTGGCGTTCTCCATCTGGCCCGGATTGGTCTCGAGGACGAGGCCCTCCTCGATCCAGATCGGCAGGTAGTTCTGCGACGGCATGGCGATGTCGAAGCCGTGGCCGCCCTGGCGGACCTTGGCGAGAGCCGTGTCGTTGCTGTCGTAGTCCGTGATGGTGACCTTGACCTTGTAGGTGTCCTCGAACTTCTTGATCAGCTCGGGGCTGGTGTAGTTGCCCCAGTTGAAGATGTTGAGCTCGCCCTCGGCGCGGGCGAGGCCGGTCGTCGCCAGGAACATGGCTGCGACCGCGAGCGTGGTCTTGAGGCGCATCGGCTTCTTCCCCTCTCGTCAGGCGGCCCCGCGGGTTCAGTCCCGCTTTCGGCTCACCAGGAAAAACACGGTGACGACCACGATCGAGAGCGCCAGGAAGGCGGTCGAGATCGCGTTCATCTCCGGCGTGATCACGCGGCGGAGCTGGCCCAGCATGTAGGTGGGCAGCGTCTCCTGGCCGCCGGACTTCACGAACTCGGTGATCACCACGTCGTCGAGGGAGATCACGAAGGCGAGCATGAAGCCGGCGAGGATGCCCGGCCAGAGAAGCGGCAGCGTGACGTGCCGGAAGGCCCGGACGGGCGTGGCGTAGAGATCGGCGGCGGCCCGCTCCAGGTTGAGGTCCATGCCGTCGAGCCGGGCCCGGATCGGCAGGTAGGCGAACGGGATGCAGAAGGCCGTGTGCGCGGCGATCAGATAGCCGAGGCCGGTGTAGCCGGTCGCCATCTTGATCCGGGCGAACACGATGAGGAGCGCGACCGCCGTGACGATCTCCGGCACCATGAGCGGCAGGTTCAGCGCCGCGAAGGTGGCGGCCTGGCCGCGGTAGGGCGCCGTTCGGGTGGTGGCGAGGGCCGCGAGCGTGGCGGCCGTGGTGGCGATGAGGGCGGCCGCGGTGGCGATCTGCAGGGAGCGAATCGAGGCATCGATCACCTGGGCGTTGCCGGCGGCGGCCACGAACCAGCGCAGCGAGACGCCTTCCCAGTTGGCGATGGATTCGCCCGCGTTGAACGCATAGGTGACGAGCACCACGATGGGCAGATAGAGGAGCGCGAAGCAGAAGGCGGCGACAACCGTGAAGCCGCGCTGCCGGCGCACGTCGAACGGCCTAGCCATGGCGCACCTCCCGGCCGGCGTAGCGCACGTAGACCAGGAGGGCGACCATGACCATCGCCATCAGGGTGATGGACAGGGCCGCGCCGAGGGGCCAGTTGCGGCCCTGGCCGAACTGCAATTCGATCAGGGTGCCGAGCATCATGGTCTTGCCGCCGCCGAGCACCCGGGGCGTCACGTAGGCGCCGAGCGCCGGGATGAAGACCAGGATGGACCCGGCGATCATGCCCGGCTTGACGAGCGGCAGGACGATGCGCGTGAGCACCCGGAAGGGCGTGGCGTAGAGGTCGTAGCCGGCCTCCACCAGCCGGAAGTCCAGCTTTTCGAGGCTCGCGTAGAGCGGCAGCACCATGAGCGGCAGGTAGACGTAGAGCATGCCGGCCATCACGGCGCCGTCGGTGAAGAGCATCTGGATCGGCCGGTCGATGAGGCCGAGGGTCCGGAGGGACGTGTTGATCAGGCCCTCGTTGCGGATGATCTCCAGCATGCCGAAGGTCCGGATCAGGATGTTGGTCCAGAACGGGATGGTGATCAGGAAGAGCCAGAGCTCCCGGGTCCGCTCCGGCCGGGTGGCGATGAAGTAGGCGGTGGGAAAGCCGATGAGGAGCGCCAGCACCGTGGTGGCGGTCGCGAGCGTGAGCGAGCGCACGAAGATGCTCATGTGCGCGTCGGCGAGGGACAGGGTGTCGTCGAAGATGTCCCGTTCCAGGAAGACGCCGACCCAGGCGTCGGTGGAGAAGGACCAGATCACGTCGCCGTAGGGGCCGGGCGTCAGGAAGGAGTAGAGGACCACGACGAGGAGCGGCCCGATGGCGGCGAACGCCAGGATGAGGAGGGCCGGGGCCGAGAGAAGCCAGCGCGCGCGCACGTCCCGCCGCCGGGCGGCCTCCAGGGCGCCGTCCGGGCGGATCATGGCCGCTCTCTCAGGAGCCGGGCGGCCCGGGGCTCCACCACCGCCGCCACCGCGTCGCCGGCGTGGAAGCGGGCCTCCACGGACGGGCGGTTCTGCTCCCGGACCGTGAAGTCCGACCCGTCGGCGAGGCGGACGTGATAGTGGGTGTCGGTGCCGAAGTAGACGGCGGTGGCGAGCGTGCCGGCGATGGCGCCCTCCGGCGCGCCGGCTGCAGGCATCAGCCGGGCGTGTTCCGGGCGCAGCACCACGGTGGCGGGTCCGCCGCCGGAAAAGCCGTCCGGCGCCACGGCCTCGATCCGGCCGCCGACCGAGAGGGTCACGGAGGCGAGGCCGCCGGACACGCGCTCCACCGTGCCCGGGAGGAGGTTGCTCTCGCCGATGAAGCCGGCGACGAAGCGGTCCGCCGGCGCGTCGTAGACCTCCCGCGGGCTGCCCACCTGGAGGATGCGGCCCGCCGCCATGACGGCGATGCGGTCCGACATGGTGAGCGCCTCCTCCTGGTCGTGGGTGACGAAGATGAAGGTGATGCCGGTCTCCGCCTGCAGGCGCTTCAGCTCGATCTGCATCTCCTTGCGCAGCTTGTAGTCGAGCGCCGACAGGGGCTCGTCGAGGAGCAGCACCTTCGGGGCGGGGGCGAGCGCGCGGGCGAGGGCGACGCGCTGCTGCTGGCCGCCGGAGATCTGGTTGGTGCGCCGGCCGGCGAGCGCCTCCATGCGGACGAGCTTCAGCATGGCGGCGACCCGCTCGGCGATCTCCGCCTTCGGCCGGTTCAGCATCTTCAGGCCGAAGCCGATGTTCTCCTCCACGGTCATGTGCGGGAAGAGGGCGTAGTTCTGGAACACCGTGTTGATGGGGCGCCGGAAGGGCGGCGTGTCGCTGACGTCCGCGCCGTCGAGCCAGATGGCGCCGGAGGTGGGGAACTCGAAACCCGCGATCAGGCGAAGCAACGTGGTCTTGCCGCAGCCGGACGGGCCGAGAAGCGTGAAGAATTCATTCTTCCGTATCGATACGGTGATGTCGTCGACGGCCGCGACCTGACCGTTCCCGGACCCGAACACTTTCGTTACGCCCGCAACAGCGATCGCGTCAGCCGCGCTCATCGATCAGACACTCACCCGCTGTTCGAAGGGCCTCGGCCCAAACCTGTCGTCACCCTGTAGCCGAATGTGATCACAAGCGCCGCGCGTTGACAATCGGGAATCCCGAGCGTGTCTCCATTTTATGTCTGATGAATGCACGGCGACTCGCCCGGACCGGATCGTTCGCGCCACGGCCCGGTCGGCCTGGATGTGGGGGACGGGCCCCCTATGTCTTCGATCGCGGGCGGCCGCTCGCGCCCAAGCTTGGAGGCATCATGGTTCAGGCGATCTGGAACGGCACGGTCATCGCGACCTCCGACGACACGGTCGTGGTGGAGGGCAATCACTATTTCCCGCTGGAGGCTGTGGATCCGGCCGCCCTGAAGCCGAGCGGCGCCAGGACGGTCTGCCCGTGGAAGGGCACCGCCTCCTACTACACGGTGGTGGCCGGCGGGGCCGAGAACCCGGACGCCGCCTGGTACTACCCGGACCCCAAGCCGGCCGCCGCGGAGATCAAAGGCCGGGTCGCGTTCTGGAAGGGCGTGCGGGTGGCCTGACCGCCACCTCCGGGGCTGGACGGACGCGGGGCGGGCGGTACACTCCGCCCGTCCGATCCGCCCGTCCGATCCGGCCACCGGAGCCCGCCCATGCCGTCCCTCGCCGCCATCGGTTTCGACGCCGACGACACGCTCTGGCAGAACGAGCACTACTACCGGCTGACCGAGGAGCGCTTCACGGCGCTTCTCGCCGAGCACGGGGAGGCGGAGGCGATCTCCGCCCGGCTCCTGGAAGCGGAGCGGCGGAACCTCAGGTTCTACGGCTACGGCATCAAGGGCTTCACGCTTTCGATGATCGAAACCGCCATCGAGGCGACCGAGGGGCGCGTCTCCACCCGGGTGATCGACGACATCCTGGCGATCGGCCGGGACCTGCTCACCCACCCGATCGACCCGCTGCCGCACGCCCGGGACGCGCTCCAGGCGCTCCATGGGGCCTACCGGCTCGTGCTCATCACCAAGGGCGACCTGTTCGACCAGGAGCGCAAGCTCGCCCAGTCCGGCCTCGGCGACTTCTTCGACGCGGTGGAGATCGTCTCCGACAAGAGCCCCGCGGTCTACGAGCGGGTGTTCCGCCGGCACGGAGGCGGCCCGGAGGCGGCCCTGATGGTGGGCAATTCCCTGAAGTCGGACGTGATCCCGGCCATCGCCGCCGGCGCCTGGGGCGTGCACGTGCCGCATCCGCTCACCTGGGCGCTGGAGCATGCGGAGCCGCCCGAGGACGCGCCGCGCTTCCGGCGGATCGACACGCTCGGCGACCTGCCGGCCCTGGTGGCGGGGCTCCACGACGGCTGAGCGGCGACGCCGGGCGGGCGGTCAGGCCGGCGCCGTCTGGCGGACCGCCTCGGCCAGCGCCTGCGCGAGGTCGGACTGGTGGAAGGGCTTCGGCAGCCGCACGGCCGCGAGCCCGTCGGCCCTGGAGAGATCCGCGTAGCCGCTCGCCAGCACCGCCGGCAGACCGGGGCGGAGCCTGCGGGCGGCGACCACCAGCTCGCCGCCGCTCATGGCCGGCATGGCGTAGTCGGTCACGAGCACGTCCACGGCGACGCCGCGCTCCAGCTCGGCGAGCGCGGCGGCCGCGGAGGTGGCCTCCACGACCCGGTGGCCGAGGTCCTCCAGCATGGCGGCGGTCCCCATCAGCACGAGGGGGTCGTCGTCCACGGCAAGGATGGTCAGCCGCCCGGATGGCCGGGCGGCCGGCTGAGGCTCCGGCGCCGAAAGGGCGGCCGCCTCGGTCGCGACGGGCAGCCAGAGCTCGGCCGTGGTGCCGGCGCCCTTGCGGCTGCGGATGACCAGCCGGCCGCCCGACTGGGCGGCGAGGCCCTGGACCATGGAAAGGCCGAGACCGGTGCCCTTGCCGACGCCCTTGGTGGTGAAGAAGGGATCGGCCGCCCGGGCGAGGGTCGCCTCGTCCATGCCCTCGCCGGTGTCGGTGACGCTCACCACCGCGTAGCCGGCGCCGGTGGGGCGCTCGCCCGGCAGGGCCGGTTCGTGCCGGCCGGCGATGGTGACGAGGCCGCCGTCCGGCATGGCGTCGCGGGCGTTCACCAGGAGGTTGACGAGCGCCATCTCCAGCTGGTTGGCGTCCACCATGGCGGGGGGAAGGTCCGCCGGGACGTGCTGCTCGATGCGGACCGACGGACCGAGCGAGCGGCTGAGGAGGTCCTGCATCTCGGCGACCAGCCTGTGGAGCGCCGTCGGCTGGGGCTTCAGGTCCTGGCGGCGCGCGAAGGCCAGCATGCGCTGGGTGAGGGCGGCGCCGCGCGTCGCCGCCGCCGAGGCGCTCGCCACCATGCGGGCCGCGCGCTCGTCGCCGGCGACGCGCCGGGCGAGAAGGTCCATATTGCCGATGATGACGGCCAGGAGGTTGTTGAAGTCGTGGGCGAGGCCGCCGGTGAGCTGGCCGATGGATTCCAGCTTCTGGGCCTGGCGGAGGTCCGCCTCCAGGCGCTTGCGGGCGGTCATGTCGGTGAGGGCGCCGAGGACGCGGCGGGCGCCGCGCGGGTCCTCGTGCGGCCGTTCGCGGAGGGCGACGTCGAGGGTGCGGCCGTCGCTGGTGCGGAAGAAGTATTCCTCCTCGGCACCGGGCTTCGGCGGGCCTGCGCGCCGGCGCGCGCGGTAGACCTCGGCGGACGCCGGGTCCATGAAGTCGGTGAGCGGCCGGCCGATGACGGCGTCCCGCGCGTGGGCGAGGAGGTCCAGGCAGGCGTCGCTCGCCTCCTCCACGGTGCCGTCCTCGGCGAGGCTGTAGAGCGGCAGCGGCGCCTCCCGGTAGAGGGCGCGGAAGCGCGCCTCGCTCTCGCGGAGGGCGGCGGCCTCGCGCTCGGCCATGACGCCGAACCGCCGGTCGAACAGGGCCGCCACGGAGGCGAGGAAGAGGATCACCAGGGTGGCGGTCGCGACCGCGATGGCGAGCTGGGTCTGGGCCAGGGAGGCGGCGCCGTGCACGCCGTCGGTGTGGCTCGTCGCCGTGAAGACGGCGGCCCGCATGGCGGTGTAATGCATGCCGGAGACGGCGACGCCGAGCGAGATGGCGGCGATCAGGCGGCCGGTGAGCCCGGTGTTGCGGAGCGCGATCCAGAGGCCGACGGTGGAGGCCCCGATGGCGATGAGGAGCGAGACGGCGACAAGGACGCGGTCGTAGCGGACCGTGGCGTCCATGCGCATCGCCGCCATGCCGAGATAGTGCATGCCGCCGATGCCGACCCCCATCAGGAGGCCCGCGGCCGCGAGCGCCGGCAGGGTGCGCCGCCCGGCGACCACGAAGCCGGCGCCGGTGGCGCCGATCGCCAGGACGAGGGAAAGGACGGTCGCGCCGGCGTCGTAGCCGATCGGCATCGGCATCTGGAACGCCAGCATGGCGATGAAGTGCATGGACCAGATGCCGCCACCCATGGCGACAGCGGCCGCCGCGGTCCAGGCGTGGCGAGCAGTCCCGGCGGACGCGCGGATGCGTCCCGCCAGGTCGAGCGCCGTATAGGCGGCCGCGATGGCGATGAAAACGGACAGGAGAACAAGCAGGCGGTCGTGCGACCCTATCGTCATCCCTCACCGGCGCTTCGGCCGCCCTTCGACGACCCTAAACGCCGGTGCGCGAGCTTTGTTCCCGCGCACCTTTGATTTTTTGCATGCCCCCGATCGGAGCGGCCGAGGATCGGCGCCCGGATGGGCTTCCCGGGCGGGGCGCCCGGTGGGGGTGGTCAGGCCTGGGCCTTGACCGTCGCGCCCGCGGCGTCCGCCGGATGGACCAGGAGCGCGCTGTCGGTCGGCGCCTCGAAGACCCGGTAGAGGGGGCCGTACCAGACGGTGCGCGCGCCGAGCTGGGCGGCGGCGAAGCCCTTCGGAACGCTCTGGGTCGGCTGGATGCGAGCCGGATTGATCGCGCGAAGTTCGTCCATGTCAGCCTCCTCGTCTCACAACAGGATGGCGGGACCCGCTGCCCGCCGAGGCGGGTCACGTCGCAAGTATCGGGCCAGTTCGATTCAGTGCTCGTTAAGCTTAGTCCTGTGCCCGTATGAGACAGAGGGCCCCATTAGGATTAACAGACACTTACCAAGTCCGATCGAATGCTTGCGGCCGCGTCCACGCTTCCGTATCGATCTGCGCCACTGCGGAAGAGAATGCTGCGCTGCACGCGGTCGGCTTGGTGAGATCTTGGAGGGAGGCGGTCCGGGCGAGTAGGCCGCCGCGCGGCGCGGCGGCGGCGGACTGACGGAGAACCGGAAAGGGCGCGGCCAAGGGATGCGGCTCTGGCGGACGAGGAACGGCGGCGGAGCGGGTCGCGCTCCGCCGCCGCGTGTCGGCGACATGCATGTGGGGGCCGCGTGTCAGCGGAAGACGATCCGCCCCTCGGTCTTCGGGGCGACCGTTCCGGCCTTGGCGATATGGTCGATCACTTGACTCGCCATCAGGACGGACGCGGCCTCCGGGATCAGCCGCTCGGCGGATCGGAGCATCCCGTAGCCGTCGCCGCCCGCGGCCGCGTAGTCGTTGATGGCGAGGGTGTAGGTCCGGGCGAGGTCGAGGGTCTCGCCGCCGATGGTCACCGTCTTCAGGCGGCTGCCGACCGGCTCCTTCAGGTCCGCCTCCAGGACGAGGCCGGAGACCTGCGCGAAGCGGCCGGCGCCCTTCTCCACCTGGCTGAGGCCGTTCTCCAGCGCGTCCCAGAGCTGCTGGCCGGTGACGGCGAGCTTCAGGGTGCGGTTGCCGAACGGCAGTTCCGCCAGGATGTCGCGGCGGGTGAGCACCGTGCCGGCGGCATATTCCCGGTCCGCCCGGATGCCGCCGCCGTTGACGATGCCGACGTCCGCATCCACGGCCTGCCGGATCGCATCTGCGATGAGGTTGCCGATCGCCGCCTCCGTGCCCCGCACGGTGGCCCGGCGGCTGTCGAGCGGCGTGTCGGTCTTGCCGATCTCCACGTTGAGCTCCGCGTCGAGCCTGTCCTCGAAGCCCTTCACGAGCGCGCCGATCTCCGGATCCGGCGTCAGCGCGGCGGAATCCAGGACGTCGAAGTCGGGCCGCCAGGTCACGGTGGTCTTGCCGTCCTTCTCGGTCCTGTCGAGGGTCACGGTGGTGACCACCACATAGTCGCCCTGGGAGCTCGATTCGGTCAGCGCCGTCTTGCCGTTGTACGAAATGGTGAGGTCGTGGTCGTGGCCGGAGAGGACGAGGTCCGCCAGGGTCCCGGCGACGAGGTCGCGGTCCACGTCGACGCCCTCGTGGGCGATCGCGACCACGAAGTCCGCGCCCTGGTCGCGCAGGGACTTCAGCTTCGCCTCGGCGGTCTCCACCGACGGCGCGAAGGTGTAGGCGCCGGGGCTCGCGACCTCCACGGTCGTCTCCGTGGTGAGGCCGTAGAAGCCGACCTTGACGCCGCCGACCTCGACGATCTTCTCGTCCACCGTGTTCGCCGGTTGGGCGCCGTCCGGGCCGCGCACGTTGGAGGTGACGATCGGGAAGCGGGCCTCGCCGATGCGCTCGGCGAACACGGCGTCGCCGAAGTCGAACTCGTGGTTGCCCGGCGTCATCACGTCCACCCCCATGGCGTTGAGGAGGGTGATCATGTGGGCGCCCTTGTCGATGCCGGCCAGGAGCGACGGCGAGATGGCGTCGCCCGCGTGGACGAAGAAGGTGGTGCCGGGCTTCGCCCTCTCGGCCTTCACGGCCGCCGCCACCCGGGCGAGACCGCCGCGCCCGTCCTTCTCGCCCATCCGGTCGAGGTCGTTGGTCTGCACGAAGCGCAGCGTCACCGTCTCGGCGAGCGCCGGATGGCCGGTGAGCGCCACCAGGACGGCGATGGCCGCGGCCGCCGTCCGGCCCTTGGTCATCATTCTCGGCAAGGTCATCATGGTCCGCATGACAGGAGCACCTCCGTCGATCGGCAGGTCGCGACGCGGGCGCGACCGGTGACGAAGGAGAGCACGGCGACGGCGACAGCGTCGAGACACTTCGGGCCGACAAATGGCGTTCCGCGCCGGCGTCACTTGCAGAAGGAGGAGGAGTTCGGGGTCCAGTTGCCGAACCCGGACGCCACCATGTTGCGGATCACCGTGCAGACGTAGCGCTTCTGGGCCGGGTCGTTGTTCGGCCCGGCATGGTAGCGGGCGACCGCCATGGTCCAGTTGCCCTGCCGCTGGCGCAGCTCCTTGAGGAAGCGGGCCGCGTAGCGGACGTTTTCGCGCGGCTCGAACATGGCCTCCAGGGACGGGAACTGGTCCCGGTGGTAGTGGTGGTTGATCTGCATGCAGCCGATGTCGATGAGCTTGCGGCCACGGGCGAGTTCCGATCGGACGCGGCGCAGCGCCGCCGCCCGGCTGTCCGGGAAGACCGACGTGCCCTCCACGTTGAGCGCCAGCGCGCTGAGGCTCTCCTTGCGGCCGCTCTCGGTGAGCCCGACCGCATAGAGCACCCCGAGGGGCACGCCCCATTCCTTGGAGGCCTGGATCATCTCCCGCTCGCAGACCGGGTCGGGCGCCGCGCCGCGGGGCGCGGCTCCCCCGTCAGAGATAGAGAGCCCCGTCAGGATGACGGCGGACGAGATCAGGCTGACGATCCGATGCATCTTGGTCGATCCGGGAGGATTTCCGTTCGTCCTGGCCCTGGCGCCAGGAGGATTGCCCGCTTCCGCCAGGGGTGGCGGCTCCGCCTCCGGCGCTTGCCGCGCCCCGATCCAGGCCTGCCTGGAGCGCGGCCGGGTCGAGGGCGAGGCGGGGCACCGACCCGTCGGTGACCACCTGGATCTGCAGGCGGTCGGCCGCGTAGCCGGCCGTCTCCAGGCGCCGGGTGAGGGCGCTGGAGTCCGCCTCCAGGAGACGCGCCGTCTCCTGGTTGTCGGCGATGATCCTGACCGCCAGCCGATCGCCGGCGGCGCGCAGTTCCACCCGGACGGAGCCGAGCGCTTCCGGCTGCAGCTGGATCTCCATCACGTGCACCGGAGGCGCGGAGAGATCGACCTTGACGCCCGGCGCGGCGCCCGGCTTCGGCAGGGCGGCGAGCGCGGACTCCAGGCGCGCGGACACCTGCTGGCCCGCGAGCGATAGATCGGCCATGACCGGCAGATGGGTCTCCTGGCGGACCACCTCGGCCCGGATGGCCTCGGCGGCGTCGAAGTCGAACCGGTCGGCGCGACGCATGGTCTCCTCGACGGCCGGCGCCACCCTGGCGGCGATCCGCTCGAAGAGGGCCTTCGCGGAGGTGCGGCCGTGCCGGGGTGCCTCCGGGCCGCCCTTCGGCTCCGGCCCGGCATCCTCGGCCGGGTCGGACCCGTCCGCCGCCGCGCCGGCGATGCCGTTCAGCGTATCGGGAAGCGGGCCGCCAGCGCCCCCCGACGCCGTCCGGGGCGACCCCTGGAGCATGAGGGCGAGCATGGTCGCGCCCTGGCCGCCCGCGGCACCCGGCGCGCCGGCCGGAGCCGTCCGGGCCGTTTCCTGGAGCATGAGGGCGAGCGTGGTTGCGCCTTGGCCGTCCGGGCGCGCGGGGTCGGCCCCAGCGGGACGGCCCTGCGCGGCCCGGTCCCCCCTGGCGTCCAGCTGGCGCTTCAAGGTTTCAAGGTCCGGCAGGACCAGGTCCGCCATGAGGTCCGGCCCGCCGGGGCCACGGGCGGAGGACGGGTCGCGGCCGTCGGTCCCGGCGCCGCCGGGCCGCTGTCCGGGCCGCGAGGCCGCGGCGGCATCCAGCGGCGCGGAGCTGGCGCCCGGGTCCCGGGCGCCGGCGGCGGCGAGAGCCGCGAGGGACCATTGGGCGCCGACGCCAGGGTCCGACGCCGCCTGCGCCGGCCGGTCCGGAGCCGTTGCGTCCGTCGACCCGGCGTCGGCCGCCTTGTCGTCCGGTGTCGTCGCGCCGGTCGCGTCCGCGCGACCGTCCTTCTGCGCCGGCGTCCGGGCGGCCTTGGCGGCATCGCCGCCGGAGCCGCCGTTCCCGCCCCGCTGACGGTCGTCAGCGCCCGGCGTCCCGCCGTTCGGCTCGCGCTTCTGCTCGGCCGCCACGGAGGCCACGTGGCCGGCGAAGCCGTCCCCCTGGCCGGGGCCGCTCTCCGGACGCGCCTGGGCCGTCGGCCGCCCGGGAGGGGCCGCGCGGACAGGGCCCGCCGCTGCATCATGGGACATGGCTTGCCTCCTTGAGGACGTCGAGCGCGGCCGCGGCCACCTGGTCCGCCTGCGCCGACACGACGGAGGCGAACGGATCCGGCAGGCTCGCCCGCCGTTTCGTCTCGTCGATCAGCGCCTGGTCGTCGTCGGATCCCACGTCGGCCTGGGTGAGGAGCCGCCGGGCGAAGGACCTGGACGCCGCCAGCATCGGACGGTCCCGATCGGGCAGCGCCTCCTCGCGGATCGCGTCGAGCCTCCGGCGGGCGCTGTGGACGCGGCCGTTCAACATCTCGGCCGTGCCGAGGTAGAGATCCGCGCGGGCCCGGCTCACGTCGTCGTCGGCGGCGAGAGGCGTCGCCACCTCGCCGGCCACGACGGCGATCTCCGGATCGCCCCCGATCAGACCGCGCCGGGCGAGCAGCAGGTAGATGTCGCGCCGGTAGGTGGGCTCGAACTCGTCGATCAGGGTCCGGATCTCGTCGAAGCGCCCCTTGGCGCGGGCCGTGGTGAGCTGGAGCATCACCATGGCGGCCTGCTGCTGCATGTCGCCGAAGAAGACCGAGCGGTGGAAGCGCCGGACGTAGAGGCCGGACAGCCGCCTGAACCGCTGGAAATCGCCGGACCGGCCCGCGTGGACGGCGCCATGCCTGAGGGCGGCCTCCTCCACCAGCGTGCCGGGCAGGAGTTCGCGGGCGATGTCGAAGAGGGCGGCCGCGTCGTCGCTCTTCACCCGGGTGGCGAGGGCGGCCCTGACGAGGGCCACATGGCCGCCGAGGATGGGTTGCAGCGCGCCGGGATCGATGGACCTGAGGAGACGGGTGGCGGCGTCCATTTCGCCGCGCCCATAGGCGACGAGCCCCTCCAGGAGGTCGGCCGGCAGGCCGAGGTCGGTGCCGTCGGCCAGAAGCCGCTCGGCCGTGGAGGGATCGCCGCCGATCGCCACGAAGACCGCGAGGGCGCGGCCGTTCCGCCGCACGGCCCACACCTCCGGCGGCATGGCGGCGATCTGCCCGGCGGTGCGCTCAAGGGTGTCCGACAGGGTCTGGTAGGCCTTCACGTCGCCGAGCCCGATCCGCTCCTGCTGCTGCAGGAGCGCGCGGACGAGTTCGAACGGCTGCGGGAACGGGAAGGTCGGATCCTCCGGCAGGGGCGGCCGCTCGGCGAAGAAGCCCCAGATCGCCCCGGTGGCGGTCGGGTCCGCCTCCCAGGGCCAGGCGGTGACGTCGCCGGGCGGCCAGAGCCGATCGGCGATGACCGGACCCGGTCGGACCGCGAAGACGCGCGCAGGATCCGGGGCGGTGCCGGGGACGCCCGCGCCGCCGGGGAGCCGAGGTCCGGCGCGCGGGGCCTCGGGCGCGCCCGGCGGCGCGATCAGCCATTCGGGAGCGGCGGCCGCGCCCGACGCGAGGACCACGCCGAGAAGGAGGGCGAGGAGGCGTGTCATGGGGCGTTCGGCCTCACCAGGATCTCGATCCGCCGGTTTTCGGCCGCGCCGGGATCCTCCGGCCGCCTCAGCTTGCGGTCGGCGTGGCCCTCCACATGGTCGATCTGAGTCTCGGCGACGCCGCCGCGCACCAGCATGTAGGCGGCCATGTGGGCCCTCGCGGTGGACAGGCGCCAGTTGTCGTAGGACTTCGACCGGAACGGCCGCCCGTCCGTGTGGCCGCGGACGATGATCTGGCCGTCGATGCTCTTCACCGCGGCGGCGATCTTGTCGATGGCGGAGATCAGTTCGGGGGTCGGCGAGGCGGAGCCGCTTGCGAACATCGAGCGCGTGGCCCGGTCGGTGAGGTTGATCAGCATGCCGCCCTGCACCTGTTCCACCTCGACCAGCGGACCCTCGCCGTCGTCGAGCTTCGCCAGGGAGAGCCTCAGCCCGTCGATCCTGGCCTCCAGGCGGGTCTCCTCGCTCGCCTCACCCCCGCCGGCCGCGTTCGCCGGGTTCGCGGCGGCGCCCGTGGCGGCCTGGGCGGTGGAGGATTGGGCGGTGGAGGATTGGGCGGCGGAGGATTGGGCGGCGGAGGATTGGGCGGCGGAGGATTGGGCGGCGGAAGACGGGGCGGCGGCGGGCGGGGCGGCGGTGTCGCCCGGCCGGTCGCCGGTTGTGGTCTCGGCGGCCGTGCCGGTGCGCGTCCCGTCCCGCGGGTCGAGGTTAGCCGTGTCCAGGGTTCCGTCCGCGCCCGCGCGGGCGGCGGGCGCGGTTTGCCGGGCCGCGTCCGGGGCGCCTTCGCCGTCCGCGCCCGCCGCGACCTTGCTCGGCGCGTGGTCGGCCTCCGCCGCCCGGGAGGTGCCCACCTCCTCGGACGTCTTCGGGAAGGGACGCGTCCAGGAGGTCGGGTCGAACGGGTCCCGGACGCCGTTGCCGCTGGTTCCGTCCGGCGTTCCGGACAGGGGCGACCGCGGCCCTTCGCCGGCCGCCTCCGGCTTGGCGGCCTGCGCGATCGTCTCGATGGCGAGATAGGGGTCGGAGAAGAGCTCCACCTCGGACGTCACGTCGTCGGTCGCCGACGCGGCGGGGGTGCCGCCCGGTTCCGTCGAGGGGGTCTGCCCTTGGCTCGCCACCCGGTCGGTGGCGGCGCCGGCGGAGAAGCTCGGGTCGTTGAGGCCCCGGCCTTCGGCGCGGGTCTCGGTCAGTTGGATCGGGTTGAAATAGCGCGCGACGCCCCGCCGAACCTCCTCGTCGGTGGAGTTCACCAGCCACATGACCAGGAAGAAGGCCATCATGGCGGTCATGAAGTCCGCATGGGCGACCTTCCAGGCGCCGCCCTTGGTGACCTCGGCGGTGTCCCGGTTGTAGCGGCGGACGATCACGGCCGAAGACGTCAACTCGCTCATGGTTCACCTGCCTCGGTCGCGCGCGTCAGAAGGCGGGCCCAGTCGCCGAAGCGGCTGGCCAGCTGGAGCGGGTCCGCGTCGAGGACGAGGTTGGCGCCGTCGGCGCTTCGCAGGGACGCGACGGTGTCGATGTCCGGATAGGCGCGGCGCAGCGCGTCGAGGAGGTCCGGCCGGCCCCGGATCGTCAGCGGCGGGCGGGCGGGATCCTCCACGGCGGCGCGCAGGGCCTCCACGAAGGCGGCGAGAAGGCGCTCGTGCTGCAGGCCGTCCACATAGGGCAGAAGCACGCGGGCGACCGCGTCGCCCAGCGCCCGCTCCATCCGGGCGAGGCCGTCCGAGAGCGCCGCCGCCAGGACCGCGCCCTCGCTCGCGGCCCAGGCCTCCCGCGCCTCCGCGACGGCACGCTCGCGGGCGAGATCGGCCTGCTCCCGGGCCAGGGCCGCGG
Source organism: Chthonobacter rhizosphaerae (assembly GCF_013839525.1). Classification (GTDB taxonomy): domain Bacteria; phylum Pseudomonadota; class Alphaproteobacteria; order Rhizobiales; family Pleomorphomonadaceae; genus Chthonobacter; species Chthonobacter rhizosphaerae. The sequence continues at coordinate 369,924 of NZ_JACDIS010000001.1, read as the reverse complement.
CCTCCGCGGCGATCACCCGCTCCTCGGCGCGCGCCTCCGCCAGGACGGCGTCCAGGTCCACGACCGCTTCGACCCGGGCCCGCTCCACCGGCGGGGACGCCTCGACGCGATTGGCCGGCGGGATGAAGGCCAGTTCGTCAATCAGAATTCGACGCATAGCTCGGCCCCCACTGGTACAGCCACTGCTTGAGGACGATCATGGCCTGGTCCTCGTCGGCCAGCATGGCGGCCTCCAGCCGGCGGATCTTGTCGCGGTTCGGCTTGGTGGCGAGGTCCTCCAGGAGCGCGAGCGTCTCCTCCGGGTTGGGCGGCAGCAGGCTGCCGTCCAACGGCTTGCCGTCCGGGCCGACGAGGATCGACTTGCCGTCGGGTCCGACCACCATGTTGGCGCCGGCGGGGGTGCTCGGCGACGGCGCCGGCACCAGGGCGGCGACCGCGGGCTTCAGGCCGAACCAGATCAGCAGGCAGGTGACGATCAGGATGGAGACGGCCTTGATGACGTCCGCGAAGTGCCGGTTGACCACCTCCAGGATGCTGATCGGCTCGATCGGCGTCAGCTGCTCGTCGGCGGAGAGGAAGTCGACCGCCGTGACGGTGATCTGGTCGCCCCGGCTCTGGTCGATGCCGGCCGCGGAGGCGGCGATCCGCTCCAGGTTGGCGATCTGGTCGGCCACCGGCGCGCCGCCCTCGGCGTCGGCGATCGCCTGCAGCCGGGTGCGGTTCACCACCAGCGCGATGGAGAGCTTCTTCAGGTCGTAGCCGTCCTTGGTGGTCTCGGTGGTCCGGGACGACAGCTCGTAGTTGACCAGTTCCTCCCGCTTCTGGACCTCCTGGTTGGACCTGTCCGCCTGGGTTCCGGCGCCGCCGGGTTCCGGGAGGTTCTGCTCGACGGTCGTGGGCCGTTCGGTGGAGGCGTTCTGGGCCATCTCCGATTCCCGGACCGTGCGGATCGACCGCTCCACCCGGCTTTCCGGGTCGAAGGTGGTCTCGGCCATGCGCACCCGGTCGGTGTTGAGGACCGGCGTGACGCTGATCTGGAAGTTGTCGACGCCGAGGTGCGGGGACAGTGTCCGCTTGAGGTTCTCGGCGAGCCGCTCCGCGACGGACTGCTCCAGGTCCGCCATCTGGCCGCCTCCGGCCGCCGTGGCGTCGAGCGCGGACGAGATGGACCGGCCCGTCGTGTCGAGCACGGTCACCCGTTCGGGCGCGAGGCCCGGAACGGCCGCCGAAACCAGCAGGCGGATGGCGCGGGTGGATTCCTGATTGTCGAACCGCTCGCCCCGGACGACGACCGAGGCGGACGACTGCTGGCGATCCGACCGGAAGGTGCCGCGCTCGGGCAGCACCAGGTGGACGCGGGCCGCCTTGACGCCGTTGAGCGTCTGGATGGTGCGGGCGAGTTCGCCTTCCAGGGCGCGCGTGCGGGTCACCTCCTGCATGAAGGATGTGAGCCCGAGGCCGTCGACGCGGTCGAACAGCTCGTAGCCGGCGGTGCCGCCCTGGGGCAGGCCGCGTTCCGCCAGGAACATGCGCGCCCGTGCGGTCGATCCGGTGTTGACGAGCACGGTGGTGCCGTCTGCGCTGACGTCGAACGCGATGCCGGTCTCCTGCAGGGCGGCGCCGATGCGGCTGACGTCCTCGCTGGCGAGACCGGAGTAGAGAACCGCCTGCTGCGGCCGGCTGAGATAGTAGGCGCTGCCGCCGACGGCCGCGAGAGTGGCCGCCATGATGGCGGCGAGCAGGACCAGCCGTCGGGCACCGAGGCTGAGAATGTTGGACCAGATCTGTTCGGCTTGGGGCAGGGCCGTTGCCATGGGCGACAGTCTCCTCGACAGGACTGCCCGGCACTCTGCCCGCGCAAGCTTGCGCGGAGCCTCCATGGGCACGCCGCGCACCGCGACGGCGAACGGCCGCGCTCCGGGGAGGAGCGCGGCCGCAGGACTTGAGAGGCGACGATCAGCGGAACAGGGCCAGGATGTTCTGGCTGTTGCCGTTGGCGATCTGCAGGGCCTGGATGCCGAGCTGCTGCTGGACCTGGGTGGCCTTGAGGAGCGTGGAGTCCTTGTCGAGATCCGCGTCCACCAGCTGACCGATGCCGCGTTCGACGGCGTCGCTCAGGGCGTTGACGAAGCTCTTCTGGAGCTCGACGCGCTTCTTGGCGGAGCCGAGATCGGTGGCCGCCGCGGCGATCTTGCCGAGCTGTTCGTCCACCATGTTGGTGAGCGAGACCAGGGCTTCCTTGTCGGCATCCGAGCCGGTCAGCGTGGCGATGCTGAAGCCCAGGACCGTCTGCGCGCCCGAGATGCTGGCGCTCGCGCTGAACGAGATGGAATGTTCGACGCTCAGGATGCCCTTGGACGTGGCGCCGGTGACCGCGTCGGTGAGAATGACGTTCGAGATGTTCACATCGATGGTGTTGATGGCGGACTTGCCGTCGGCATCGCGGGTGAAGGCGCTCACGATCTTGCGGGTCGAGGAGAAGCCGGTCGCCGCGGAGTTGACGTCGAGCCAGTTCTGGCCGTTGAAGGTCGCGGACTTGGCGATGGTCTTCAGCTGGTCCTGAAGCTGGGTGATGTCGGCCTGGATCAGCTTGGGGTTGCCGCTCTGGGCGGCCACGAGCCTCGCCTTGATCTCCTTCATGACGTCGACGGTGGAGTTGAGGGCCGTGTACTGGACGTCCACGGTCGCTGCGCCAAGGCCGAGCGCGTCCTTGACCGCCCCGAGGGCCATGTTGTCGGACCGCATGGTGGTGGCGATCGACCAGTAGGACGCATTGTCGGCGGCGGAACCGACCTTGAGGCCGGTGGCGATGCGGTTCTGCACGCCGTCCATCGTCTTGTTGATGGACGAGAGGTTCTGGAGCGCGACCTGGGCGGTCGCGTTCGTCAGCAAGCTAGCCATGGTGATGTCCCTGTCGACTCGATACAGCTGGGACATACCGGATTGGGAGCACCGGCCCGTCGGAGGGTGGCATCATGCCTTCGAACCGGTCGTTTGAATGCGCGGTTCGTCCGACGTGATGGAACCATAGGGCCCCGACCCTTACCGGACCGTAAACAAACCTGGTGAATGTGTCATTCGGCTTGCGCCCGGCGACGGTCGCCCGGATGGGCGATCGTCGCCGGAACGCCGCCCGCTTAGTTGCGGAACAGGGCCAGGATGTTCTGGCTGTTGCCGTTGGCGATCTGCAGCGCCTGGATGCCGAGCTGCTGCTGGACCTGGGTCGCCTTGAGGATCGAGGAGTCCTTGTCGAGGTCCGCGTCGACGAGTTGCCCGATGCCGCGCTCCACCGCGTCGGTCAACGCCTTCACGAAGGTCTTCTGGAGATCCACGCGCTTCTTGGCGGAGCCGAGATCGGTGGCCGCGGCCGTGATCTTGCCGAGCTGGCCATCGACCATGTCGGTGAGCTTGATGAGAGCCTCGCGGTCGGCATCGCTGTTGGTGAGCGCCTTGATGGTGAAGCCCAGGACCGTCTGCGCGCCCGAGATGCTGGCGCTCGCGCTGAACGAGATGGAGTGTTCGACGCTCAGGATGCCCTTGGACGTGGCGCCGGTGACCGCGTCGTTGAGAATGATCGTCGAGAGGTCCACGTCGATGGTGCTGATGGAGGTCTTGCCCTCCGCGTCCCGGGTGAAGGCGCTCACGATCTTCCGGGTCGAGGAGAAGCCGGTCGCCGCGGAGTTCACGTCGAGCCAGTTCTGGCCGTTGAACACGGCGGAGTTGGCGATGGTCTTAAGCTGGCCCTGGAGCTGGGTGATGTCCGACTGGATCTTCACCCGGTCGACGCCGGGCTGGAGAGCGGCGACGAGCTTGGCCTTGATCTCCTTCATCACGTCGACGGTGGAGTTGAGGGCCGTGTACTGGACGTCCACGGTCGCGGCGCCCAGGCCGAGCGCGTCCTTGACCGCGTCGAGGGCCATGTTGTCGGACCGCATGGTGGTGGCGATCGACCAGTAGGCTGCGTTGTCGGCGGCCGTGCTGACGCGCATGCCGGTGGCGATGCGGTTCTGCACGCCGTCCATCGTCCTGTTGATGGACTGGAGGTTCTGGAGCGCGATCTGGGCGGACGCGTTGGTAAGCAAGCTGGCCATTTGGTTGTCCCTTCTTGGGGTCGTGTGGGACATACCGGGTTGTATCACCGGCCCGACGGATACGGCCTCATGCCCGGCGTCCGCCCGGATCGGGGGACGCCTCCGTCGGCAGCCGACGCGGGGCGGACCGGTTTCCGGGTCCGCTGTCCGCGACGGCTATGGCTTCACCGCTGGTCGTCGGGGCGGATGCTCCGGGCCGGAGCATCGGGACGCCCCGGATCAGGGTGACTTGAAGAAGGCCAGGATCGACGACGCGTTGCCGTTCGCGATCGACAGGGCCTGGATGCCCAGCTGCTGCTGGGTCTGGAGCGCCTTCAGCCGGGTGGAGTCCCGCTCCAGGTCCGTCTCCACGAGGACCGCGATGGAGCGATCCACCGAGTCCCGCAGAACGTTCAGGAAGCTCTGCTGAAGGGAGATCCGCTTCTTGGTGGCTCCCGCCAGGGCCGCGGCGTCGGTCGCGTCGTTGAGCGCCTGATCCACGATCGTGACGTAGTTCTCGATCCTCGCCAGGTCGGCGGGCGCGTCCGTGAGGCCGGCCACGGTCATCGACGAGACCGCGGCGGTGTCGCCGCCCGGATCCGGGTAGATGCGCGTGCGATCGAGGATGCCGACGGCCGGCCCCGGCGTCTTCGGATCGAACAGGGTGAGGTCGTCGGTGTTCACGGTGATGTATTCGACCGAGAACTGCGCCCCTTCGGGCCGACCCGCGCTGCTCAGGATCAGCTTTTCGTTGTCGTGCCCGGGGGAGCTGCTGTCGACCGACAGCCAGTTCTGGCCGTTGAAGGACGCGCTCTCGGCCGCGAGGGCGAGCTGGCGCTGCAGCTGGGTGAGGTCCGCCTGGATCTTGTTCCGGTCCACGCCGACGCTCTTGGCGGCGACCAGCTTCTCCTTGATCAGGGCCAGGATGTCGACCGCGCCGACGAGGGCGGTGTACTGCACGTCCACGGTGGCGGCGCCGAACCCGAGGGCGTCGTTCACGGCCGAAAGACTGTTGTTGTCCGACCGCATGGTGGTGGCGATCGACCAGTAGGCGGCATTGTCCTCGGCGTTGGCGACGGCAAGGCTGCTGGCGATCCGGTTCGACGTCTTGTCGATCGACTTGTCGATCGACGCGAGGGTCGCCAGCGCCGTCTGGGCCGCAGCATTGGTCAGGATACTGGCCATGTCTCGATGTTCCCGGTGTCGAGTGGGGCCCACCGGTCCGGCGGGCCTTGGAGCGGGGGCGCCGGCCTGGAGATCCGGCAGCGACGCGGTCACCCTAGCGTGCGAAGCTTGCGCCAGGCTGGCGCGTCAGCCGTAGGACCGGACGAGGCCCGCCACGAGGATGTTCCAGCCGTCGATCAGCACGAAGAAGAGAACCTTGAACGGAAGCGCCACCACGGCCGGCGGCATCATCATCATGCCCATGGACATGACGACGGTGGCCACGATCATGTCGATGACCAGGAAGGGCAGGGCGATCAGGAAACCGATCTCGAAGGCGCGCCGGAGTTCGGAGATCATGAAGGCCGGGATGAGGATGGTGAGCGGCACCGCCTCGTCGGCCGCCGGGGCCGCCGGGGCCGGAGACCCCGGCGCGGACCGGAGGTCCTGGAAGAGGGCGAGGTCCTTCTCGCGGACATGGTCCAGCATGAAGGAGCGGAACGGATCCACGATCTTGCCGAACGCCTCCTGCTCGGTGATCTCGTTGGCGAGAAGCGGCCTCAGACCATCCCGCCAGGCGGCCTGGAACGTGGACTCCATCACGTAGAAGGTCATGAACAGCGACAGGCTGATCAGGATCAGGTTCGACGGCGTGCTCGGCAGGCCGAGGCCCGACCGGAGGAACGAGAAGGCGATGACGAACCGGGTGAAGCTCGTCACCATGACGAGGATGCCCGGGGCGAGGGACAGCACCGTCAGAACCGCCATCACCTGGACGATGCGGCCGGCGGCGGAGGCTTCGCCGGCGGGAAGGACCTGGGACAGGTCGATGGTCTGGGCGGCGGCGGCGCCCGCGGTCAGGACGAGCGCGCCGGCCACAGCGAGGAGGCGGAGCGTCATTGGACGACCATGCCGTTGATGACCACCTCGCGGGCGACCCCGTCGGCGCGCAGGATGGCTCGCTCCTGGAGATCCTCCCGGAGCGCCTGGAGGCCGATGGACCCCTCGATCTGGCTGAGTTCCAGGGTCTTCAGATAGGCCAGGAAGTCGGTCTCGATCTCCGCCTGGGTGACCTCGGTGCTGGTGCCGGCCTCCGCGTTGAGGAGGATGCTCACGTCCAGGCGGATCCAGACGCTTTCCGGCCGGCGCAGGTTCGTCACCATGGACTGGAGGCGGACCATCCGGCTGCCCCGCTCCATCTCGCTCGCCGTCTTGGCGGCCTCCCGTTCCTTCTCCTGCTCCTCGGCGAGCCGAACCTTGGCGAGCTCCACCAGGTAGACGCTGGAGCCGACGCCGATCGCGGCGGCGGTCAGCGACAGGAGGACGACGAAGATGACGCTCTTCAGGAGGGAGATCCTCTTGCCCGTCATGTCGGACTGGGACGCGGCGGCTGCCATCTCGGTCATCCTCAATAGGGGGCGATGCGGTCGAAGACCTGCTGGCCGAAGGGCGGTTGCTGGAATTCGCTGAGGCGCCCGCGCCCGCCGTAGGAGATGCGGGCCTCGGCGATCTTGTCGTAGTCGATGGTGTTGTCGGCGCGGATGTCGCGGGCGCGGACGATGCCGGACATCTGCAGCACGCGCATCTCGGCGTTGACGCGGACCTCCTGGGCGCCGGCCACGAGGAGGTTGCCCTCGGGCATGACCTCCACCACGATCGCCGCCATGGAGAGCTTGATCTCCTCGGACCGGTCGACCGAGCCGCGGCCGAGGGACTTGGACGAGCCCTCGAACTCCACGGTCCCGTTCGCCTTGGCGGGCACCCCGTCGGCGCCGAACAGGAAGTCCAGGCCGAAGCCGGATCGGTTGCTCCGCTCCCGGTTGGAGGCGTTGTCCAGGGTGGCGCGGTCGTCGATCGAGATCTTGACGGTGACCACGTCGCCGACGCGGCGGGCCCTGCTGTCTTTGAAGAGGTCCTGGCCGGAGGTGGTCCACAGGGAGTTGAACGACCGCTGGCCGAGGGGCTCCGCCGCGGTCGGTAGGTCGTGGCGCGACAGGGCGAAGCCCGACCCGACCGGCGACAGCGGCGGCTCCTGGCCGACGTCCTGGATGGCCTGGCAGCCACCGAGCGCGACCGCGACGAGGATGGCGGCCGTTCTCACGAGTTGTTCCCGCCGTTCGCGTCGGATGCCCGCCTCAGCCGGTCCACGGCCCCGGCGAGCGCGGCGGCGCGGCCGCTCTCCATCTCGTTCATGATCGGCCCGATGGCGCGCGGCGGAAGCCGCATGATCAGCGAGACCGCGAGGTCGTTGCCGAGCACGGACAGCTGCGCCGCGGCGGCGTCCGCCCGCATCCGGCTGTAAATCTCGACCAGCTGGTCGTCGGCCTTGCCGAGGAGTTCGTCGCGCTGCTCCAGCCAGCGCCGGGTCTCCTCGGTGGCGGCCTTCAGCGCCTCGATCCGGGCGTTGATGCGTTGCTCGGTGAGGACGAGACGGCGGATCTGCAGCTCCCGGCCGATCTCCTCGGCGACGGGGGCGTTGTTGCGGCAGAAGTCGTTCGCCTCGACCACGGCGACGTCGTCCGCGGCGAGCGCCGGCGGCGCGACGGTCGCGACGGCGAGGACGACGAGGGCGCGACAGCTGAGGCGACGGCTGGACGCGTGCATGAACCACCTCCATGGAAAGGGGGCCGGCGCCCGGACGCCGCGGCCGCGGCCCGCCGGGCGGTCGGTCACTGGACGACGAGTTCGGCCTGCAGGGCCCCCGCGGACTTGATAGCCTGCAGGATGGCGATGATGCCGTTGGGCTTGAGCCCGATGCGGTTGAGACCGGACACGAGCGTGCGCAGGTCTGTGCCCTGGACGATGGCGATCTGGCCACCCTCCTGGTAGGCGTCGATCTCGGTGCGGGGCACCACGGCCGTCTCGCCGCCGCTGAACGGAGCGGGCTGGGACACGACCGGCCGGTCGGTGACCCGCACGGTCAGCGCTCCGTGCGTGACCGCCACCGGCGACACCTGGACGTTGCTGCCGATCACCACCGTGCCGGTGCGCTCGTCGATGACGATCCTGGCGGCGACGTCCGCGTCGACCTGCAGGAGCTCGATCTCGGCCATGAAGCGGCTCGGCGACACGCCCCGCGGCAGGGTGAGCGCCACGGTGCGCAGGTCCCGGTCGATCGCCGCCGGCGCACCGTAGACCCGCCGGGTGTAGCCGTTGATGGCGTCGGCGATGCGCGCGGCGGTGACGAAGTCCGGGTTCCTCAGTTCCAGCGACAGGGCCGGAAGGTCGGCGAACCGGTCCGGCACCGCGCGCTCCACGACGCCGCCGTTGGCGATGCGCCCGTTGGTGGCCACGCCCTGGGACAGGGTCTCGGCCGCGCCCTGGATGTCGAAGCCGCCGACCGCCACCGGCCCCTGGGCGATCGCGTAGGTCTGGTCGTCGAGCCCGACGAGCGGGGTGGCGATCAGCGTGCCGCCCTGGAGCGACGAGGCGTCGCCGATGGAGGACACCGACACGTCCATCCGGGTGCCGGGGCCGGCGAACGCCGGCAGGTCCGCCGTGACGGTCACGGCCGCCACGTTCTTGGTGCGCAGCCGCTCGTCGTGGATGTTGATGCCCATCCTGTCGAGCATGGACTGGAGCGCCTGCTCGGCGAACGGGATGTTGCGGACGCCGTCGCCCGTGCCCTTCAGGCCGACCACCAGGCCGAAGCCGACGAGCTGGTTGGAGCGGACGCCCTGGACCTGGGTGATGTCCTTGATCCGGGCGGCGTGCGCCGGGCCGGCGAGCGCGGCCAGGAGGGCGAGGGCGACGAGGGCGCGCATCAGTTGATCCCGACCCTGACCGTGCCGTCCGATCCGACGGTGCCCTGCACCACCAGGCCGCTGTCCACGTTGCGGACCCGGACCAGGTCGCCGACGCCGCCGTTGTCCAGGCTCTGGGCCTTGGCCGAGATGACGAGCGCGCCATCCTCCAGCACGACGCTGACGATGGTGCCGCGCGAGATGACCGCCGCCGCGGCGGTGGCGCGGATCGGGATCGGCCGGTCCGGCAGCAGGGTGCGCTTGGCGGCCCGGCCGATCACCTCGTCCGGGGAACGGACGAGGGGCTCCTCCGTCACGGCGGACGGCGGGAAGAGGCCGTCGTCGAGCATGTCCCCGGTGATGATCTCGCCCGGATAGATGACCATCCGGGGCACCGGCAGCATCAGGGGGTCGGCGGCGGCCGGCGAGGCGCCGGACAGCCAGAGGAGGGCGACGCCGCCGCGGACCGCGGTGCTCAGGCTTGGGCTCATGGTCGGATCCTCCTCGAAGCGGACGTCAGCGCAGGCCCTTGGTGACCACCGCGGCCATCTCGTCGGAGGCCTGGATCACCTTGGAGTTCATCTCGTAGGCGCGCTGGGCGGTGATCAGCTCGGTGATCTCCTTCACCGGATCCACGTTGGAGGATTCCTTGAAGCCCTGGCGGATGCGGCCGAAGCCCGGATCGCCGCCGAAGCCGCCGATCGGCGGCCCGGAGGCGGTCGTCTCGCGGAACAGGTTGCCGCCGAGCGCCTCCAGGCCGGTGTCGTTGGCGAACAGGGCGAGGTTGAACTGGCCCACGTCGACCGGCTGGCGGCCGTCGCTGAAGCGGGCGAACACGCGCCCGTCCTCGTTGATGGTGACGCCGACGGAGTCCGGCGGCAGCACGATGGCCGGGTCGACCTGATAGCCGTCGGCCGTCACGATCTGGCCGCCGTCGCTGGTGTTGAAGCTGCCGGCCCGGGTGTAGAGCATCTCGCCGTCCGGCCCGACCACCTGGAACCAGCCGCGACCGTCGAGGGCGACGTCGAGGGTGTTGTCGGTCTGGGCGAGCGAGCCCTGGCGGTGCAGGCTGCGGATCGCCACCGTGCGGGTGCCGAGGCCGATCTGGGCGCCTTCCGGGACCTGGCTATCCGAGCCGCGGTTGGGTACGCCCTGGAGCCGCTCGGTCTGGTAGATCAGGTCGGAGAACTCCGCCTGGGCCCGCTTGAAGGCGGTGGTGTTGATGTTGGCGATGTTGTTGGCGATGACTTCGACATTGGTCTGCTGGGCAGACATGCCGGTCGCGGCGATGGCGAGAGAGCGCATGGCGGGGTCCTCAGATCGGCATCCGGCTGATTTCCTGATAGGCCGCGACCGCCCGGTCGCGCACCGAGACGGCGGTCTGGAGCGTGAGCTCCGCCGCCAGGGTCGCCTCCGTGACCTCCTGGGCCGAGGCCTTGCCGGCGAGACCGGCGATCGAGGTCGCCTCCGCGGTCTTGAGCTTGTCGTAGGCTTCGCTCGCCACCTCCCGGAAGACGTCGCCGAAGCTGGCGGACGAAGGGCCGGGCGAGACCGGCGCGGCCAGGTCCGGGCGCTGCGCGGCCCCGATGCCGGCGACGCCCCGCAGGACTTTGAAGACGTTGTCGATCATGCTCAGCTCCTCATGAGGTCGATAATGCGCATCGTCATGCTGCGCGCCTGCTTCACGACTTCCAGGTTGGCTTCGTAGGTGCGGTTCGCCTCCCTGAGGTCGGCGAGCTCGATCAGGGGATTGACGTTCGGGTACTGGACGTAGCCGGTCTGGTCGGCCGCCGGGTGGCCCGGCTCGTGGACGCGGACGAACGGCTTCTTGTCCCGGGCGATGGACTTGACCTCCACGAGGTCCGCTTCCGCGGCCCGGTCGTACTCGGTCTTGAAGTTGACGACCTTGCGCCGGTAGGGCTCGGCCCCGGCGGTCTCGCCGGTGGACTGGGCGTTGGCGAGGTTTTCCGACACGACCCGGAGCCGGACGGTCTGGGCGCGCAGGCCGTGGGAGGCGATCGACAGGGTGGCGTTGAGCGGATCGAACATGGCCGTCAGGTCCTCGCGGCGAGCAGCATCATCTTGTGGAAGGACCGGACCGTCGCGGTCGCGAGGGACTGGTCGGCGGCGACGTTCACCTGCTTCAGCATCTCCTGCTCCAGCGAGACCGAGTTGCCGGAGGCCGACACGGCCCAGGGATCCGCTTCCTTGGCGATCCCCTGGGCGACCTCGGCCCCGCGGATGTCCATGTGGCGCGGCTGGGTCGCCGTCAGCCGCAGATGGAAGCGCTTCATCTCCTGGTCGAAGGGCTCGATCTCGCGGGCGGCGTAGCCGGGGCTGTTGGCGTTCGCCACGTTGCCGGCGATGGCGGACTGGCGGGTGGAGAGCCAGGACAGCCGGTCGAAGCCGAGCTTGAAGAGGTGGACGGGATCCATCGGTTTGCCTTCGGGTCGTTTCAGATGCGGATGATGCCGGGACGAGCTTGCCCGAGGCTGGCCCGGGGTCTCCGGCCGGTCGCCCCGACAGATCTCCCCGGACGGGCCCGACGGACGAGCTCTGCGGGCGCGATTTCGGGGCGGGTTGATCGACCCGGCATGCGGGCGGCCGGTTCAGGTGAGCGCGGCGGCGAGCTCGCGGTAGGCGTCCTGCGACACCGGGTCGGCGGGGCCCTGGATCAGGGCCTCGTAGATCTTCGGCACGAGCGCGACGGCCTGGTCGAGGTCCGTGTCGGCGCCCGGCGTGTAGCCGCCCATCATCCGCAGGTCGCGGGTGTCCTCGTAGCGCGAGACGAGGCCGCGCAGCCGGCCGGCCAGCTTCAGTTCGTCCGGCGACCGGGCCTTGTGGGACAGGCGCGAGATCGACTTCAACACGTCCACGGCCGGATAGCGGCCGGCCTCGGCGATCGACCGCTCCAGCACGATGTGACCGTCCAGGATGCCCCGGATCGCGTCCGCGATCGGATCGTTGTGGTCGTCGCCGTCCACGAGCACGGAGATCACGGCCGTGATGGAGCCGGCCCCCTTGGCGCCGGGGCCGGCGCGCTCCAGCAACATGGGAAGCTCGGTGAAGACGCTCGGCGGATAGCCGCGGCTCACCGGCGGCTCGCCCGCCGCCAGCGCGACGTCGCGCGCCGCATGGGCGAAGCGGGTGGCCGAATCCAGAATGAGCAGCACCTTCTCGCCGCGGTCGCGGAAGTATTCGGCGATCGCCATGGCCGTGACGGGCGCGAGACGCCGCCGCATCGGGCTCTCGTCCGCGGTGGACACCACGGCGACCGACCGGTCCCGGTGCCGCGACAGGGCCTCCTCGACGAATTCGCGCACCTCGCGGCCGCGCTCGCCCACCAGGGCGACCACGATGGTGTCGAACTCGGCGGCCGCCGCCAGCATGGACAGGAGCGTGGTCTTGCCGACGCCGGAGCCGGCGAAGACGCCGATGCGCTGGCCGGCGCAGATGGGCGTGAAGAGGTCGATCACCCTGACGCCGGTGCGGACCGGCTGATCGACCCGGTCGCGGTGGACGGCCGGCGGCGGCGCGGCCCTGAGCGGGCGGCCGACGGACCCGGCCGCGAGCGGGCCGTCGCCGTCGATCGGGCGCGCGAAGACGTCGATGAGCCGGCCTTTCCAGGACGGGTCCGGGTGGAGGGCGAGCGGGCCGAGCCGTTCCACCACGGAGCCGATCCCGATCTCCACGTCCGTGTCGTAGGGCTTGACCACGGCCGTGCCGGCGTCGATGCGCACCACCTCGCCGGCCACCATCCGGCCGTCGACCGGGCAGCCCACCCGTTCGCCGAGACGCACGAAGCGCGACAGGCCGGCGACCGCGAAGGCGGAGGGGCGGATGTCGGTGACGCGGCCGCTCACGCGGACCGCCGGCTCCGACGCGGTCGCGCCGACCGCGTCGGCGAGGCGGTCGAGGAGGGAGGCGGGCGGCGGGCCGCCGGCCCGATCCGCCGCCGGGCCGTCCGCGCGATCCGCGGCGGTGGCCGTCACGTGGTCGCCCCCAGTTCGCGGACCGCGGTGGTCTCGGTCGATTCCGCCGTCTCCACGGCCTTCGCCGCGGCCTCGAAGGTGCGCTGGACCATGATCATCCGGGTCATCTCCAGGATGGGCACGACGTTCGACTGTTCCAGGTAGCCCTGCTGCACGACCACGTCCCGGCCGTCGAGCACGGGCTCGGCGGGCTTGTCGGAGGTGACGCCGGAGTTGCCGGCGCGGGTGAGGGTGGCGTCCTCCGGCAGGCGGAACAGGCCGAGGCCGCTGACCGGGAGGCCGTTCTGCAGGATCTGGCCCTGCGGCGTGATGGTCGGCGGACCCGCGGCCGGATCGATCTGGATCGGCTGGCCGGATGGGTCGAGCACGGGATGGTCGAGAAGCGTCACCAGACTGCCGTCGTCGCGGAGTCTCAGGCGACCGTCACGGGTGTGGACCCGGCCGTTCGGCGTCTCCACGGCGAACCAGGCGTCGCCGGAGATGGCGACGTCCAGGTCGTTGCCGGTGGCGTTCAGGCCGCCCTGGCTGCGGTCGAGGAAGGTGGTGCCGCCGTCCACGTAGGCGGCGCTGTCTTGGCCGACGCCCTTCATGATCGCCTCGAAGCGGATGGCGTCCGCCTTGAAGCCGACGGTGGTCATGTTGGCGATGTTGTTGGCGATGGTGGCCATGCGCCGGTCCGTCGCCACCTGGGCGGACAGGGCGATGTAGTTGGAGATGCCCATGGGTCACCGGCCTCCGAGCCGAAGGGTCTGGAGCGACAGGAGCAGGCTCTCGGTCGCGGCGGTCTGCTGGTTGGTGAAGAGCGCGACGGCCGGGTTCAGCCCTTGGCCGCCGCCCTGGTCCAGATCGAAGCGGGTGGCGAAGCGCTGCAGGAAGGCGTCGAGCTTCTTCGGATCGCGCTGCAGTTCCGCCGGATTGAACTTCGAGGCGAGCGCCCGGACCTGGGCCTCCAGGTTGGCCGACGCGCTGGAGGCCGGAATCCCGAGGGCGGTGCGGACCACCTTGATGAGCGCCGGCTCGCCGAGGAATTTCATGATGTTGTTGTGCCTGACCTCGGCGTCGGTGCGGTTCGGCACCGAGAGCGGCAGCGACATGTCGGCGATCACGCGGCGGAAGTTGAGGGCGAGCCGGACGCCTTCGTTCTCCGCGCCGACGGTCGCCTCCATGACCTGCCGCTTGTAGGCGGCGACCACCGGCTCGCGCACGGCGGCGAGCCGGGTGGCGTTCTCGCCATAGCCGCGGAAGTCGAAGGCAGCGGCGAGCTTCTGGAACCGGTCGTCCCTCAGCCGCCGGGCGTAGCTGTTCGGGTCCGAGAGGTCGCTCTGCAGCACCTTCCGGATCAGGCCCTTGGAGTTGATCATCTCCTCCAGGCCGAAGGCCTTCATGGCGTAGTTGAAGACCCGGCCGCTCTTCAGGAAGTCCTCGATGGTCCGGACGTTCTCGATGGTGGCGAGATAGTGCTCGGTGTCGCGCCGAACCTTCGGGTCCTCCTCCGTCCGCCGGTCGATCGGCAGGTCCCGCCGCGGCGCCGGGGGCGCCTTCATGGCGGCCTCGTACTTGTTGAGGACGGCCGTCCTGACGGACGTGGCCGACAAGGTGTGGGGGCCGAAGGTCCTGTAGTCGAGCGTCTCGGCGAGACCGAGGAAGCGCCTGTCGGACAAGGTCCGGGCGATCGGCTGCTTGTCCTCGCCGAGCGGGCGCGAGCCCTCGGCGAGGACCTGCGCCAGAAGCGCCTTGGCGTTCCGGGCGTGCTCCAGGTCGAAGGCCTTCAGCACGATCCCGAGCATCCGGTCGTCGGCGAGGAGGTCGTCGACGGTCCGGATGGAGGTGGCCTTGGCCTCGTAATAGGCCCGGTCCGCCTTGATGCGCGCCGCCGTCTCGGCCGCGGTCGGCGGGGGAGCCGCGGCCGCGGCCGCGCGTTTGGCCTGCCGATCGATGTCCTGGAGGATCATCCGGTAGCGCAAGCTGGTGTCGACCATGGGAACGTCCTCTCCGCTTCGGCCGGAAGCTTCGCCCCGAAGCCTTGCGCCGGGCTGGCCGGCCGGGACGGGGTGATCGCTCAAGGTCGGCGCAAGGCTCGCCGCCTAGGGTCCGGTCCGTTCGGTCCGCGTCACGGCCCCGGAGGTGTCTTCCGTGAGCTTCTTCATCGGTCTCATCGTTTCGGTCGGCTCGCTGATCGGCGGCTTCATGGCCATGGGCGGCCATGTGAACGTGCTGATCCAGCCGTTCGAGCTCCTGATCATCGGCGGCGTCGCCGTCGGCATCTTCGTGATGGCCAACTCGACGAAGACGATCCTCGACACCCTCGTGGGGGTCCGGCAGGGGCTCTTCTCCAAGGGGCCCGGCCAGGAAACCTACCTGTCGATCTTTGCCGTCCTCTACACGCTGATGCGGGAGATGAAGGCGAAGGGCCGCAACGAGATCGAGCGGCACATCGAGAACCCTGGCGAGTCGGAGGTGTTCAAGGCCCATCCGAAGGTCCTCGCCGACCGGGAGCTGGTGGCCTTCATCTGCGACTATTTCCGCCTGATCACCATCGGCAACGTGCGGCCGTTCGAGATCGAGGCGCTGATGGACGAGGATATCGCCACCATCACGCGGGAGCAGATGAAGCCCTACAACGCCCTGATGAGCATGGCCGACGGGCTTCCGGCGCTCGGCATCGTGGCGGCGGTCCTCGGCGTCATCAAGGCGATGGGGGCCATCGACCAGTCCCCGGCCGTGCTCGGCTCGCTGATCGCCGCCGCCCTCGTGGGCACCTTCCTCGGCATCTTCCTCAGCTACTCGCTGTGCGCGCCGATCGCCTACAAGATCAAGTACATCCGCGAGAAGAACATCCGGCGCCTCGTGATCGTCAAGCAGACGCTGCTCGCCTTCATGAACGGCGCCGCGCCGCAGACCGCGCTGGAACACGGCCGCAAGATGATCGCGGCGGCGGACCGCCCGTCCATCGACATGGTGGAGGAGAAGTCCGTGAACGCCAGTATCGGCACCACCGCCGAAGCCGCCTGACGCGCGAGGGACAGGATGAACGCCCACATGAACGGACCGGAACGGCTTCTGGACAGCGGCGGGGTCGCGGTCGACCGCCTGCCGATGCTGAACGTGATCTTCGACCGTCTGGCGAGCACGTTCGCGGAATCGCTGCGCCAGCTCTCGGCGACGCCGCCCTACATCTCGGTCAGCTTCATCCGCAACGACCGGATCGGCGACACGCTGGAGCAGTATGAATCGACCGCCATCGTGGCGGTGCTCTACTCGCCCGAGCTCGACGCCCGCATCCTGATGGGGTTCGACCGGGACTTCCTGTTCAGCATGGTGGACGTGCTCCTCGGCGCCGACGGCACCGAGCCGCCCCACGAGGAGGACCGCGCCTTCTCCAACATCGAGCTGCGCCTCGCCAAGGTGCTGTTCGTGGAGGGCGCGCAGTCGTTCCAGTCCGCCTTCAGCGCCATCGTGCCGGTGACCTTCCGGATCGAGCGCATCGAGACGCGCATGGACTTCGCGGTGCTCGGCCGGCGCAACAACCCGGCCGTGGTGGGCAGCCTGCTCCTGCAGGCGCTCGGCCGCGGCGGCGAGCTCTTCGTCCTCATCCCGCAGTCGGTGCTCACCCCGTTCCGCCACGCCCTCGCGCGGGTGACGTCGAGCGAACCCTCCTCGGGTGACCAGAAGTGGGCCCGCCAGTTCCAGACCGAGGTGCAGCGGTCGGCCGTCACGGTCAACGCCATCCTGGAGGAGCTGCCGATGACGCTCGCCGACGTGGCGGCCTTCAAGGTCGGCGACGTGATCGAGCTCAACGCCACGCCGCGCTCCATGGTGCGCCTCGACTGCAACCGGCAGCCGCTGTTCCACTGCCTGCTCGGCCAGGCGGACGGCGCCTACACGCTGCAGGTCGAGGCCACCGCCACGCCGGACGGCATGTCCGTCCTGGACGTGGTCCAGACGCTGCCCTGACCCGCGTCCCAACACCCCGACCGCCCGGAGCCTCCGCCCCATGAAGACGCCAGCCCGTTCCAACCGGACCACCAAGACCGACAGCACCCTCGCCGAGAGCGAGCTTACCGCCGCGGAGCCGGACGTCCGGATGGACCAGCACCTCGGCACCGTGCTCGCCATTCCGGTGGAGATCCAGGTGGTGCTCGGCTCGGCCACCATGCCGGTGGCCCAGCTGATGAAGCTCAACCGCGGCGCGGTCATCCCGCTCAACCACCGGATCGGCGAACTGGTCGACATCACGGTCAACGGGCGCGTGGTGGCGCGCGGCGAGATCGTGGTCGTCGACGACGACAGCTCGCGCTTCGGCGTGTCCCTGACCGAGATCGTCTCTCCGGCCGGCGGTGCCGGGTCGGTCTGAGTCCCGCGTGAAGAAAGGCTGATCCATGTCCAACAAGGCGTCTCTGGCCACTGTCCGCACGCCCCGCCTCGGCGGAGCCGAGAAGGTGGCGGCGCTCCTCCTGGCGATCACGCCGAACGCCGCCGCCCGCATCCTAAAGCGGTTCGACCGGGACGACATCCTGCAGATCTCCCGGTCCGCCACCGAACTCGGCAGCGTGGCGCACCAGGAACTGGACAAGGTGATCGACGAGTTCCTGAGCAAGTTCTCCGATGGCGTGAGCCTGATGGGCAGCGTCGACGGCGTGGAGAAGATGCTGCGCGGCGTGCTGCCCGAGGAAGATCTCAACGAGATCATGTCCGACGTGATGGGCAACTCCAACCGGAGCATCTGGGACCGGATCTCCAACATCTCCGAACAGGTGCTGGCCAACTACCTGAACAAGGAGCACCCGCAGACGGCCGCCTTCATCCTGTCGAAGATCAAGCCCTCGACCGCCGCCAAGATCATGGGCCAGATGCCGGCCGACCGGCGCAACGCCCTGACCCGGCGCATCATCAGCCTGAAGCCGATCGTGGAATCGGTGGTCCGCGAGGCGGAGCGCACGCTCCACGAGGACTTCCTGCTGAACTTCGCCCGCACCAGCGGCTCCGACACCCACGCCCGCATGGCGGACATCCTGAACAAGATGGAGCGGGCGCAGCTGGAGGAGGCGCTCGGCGACCTGGCGCAGGTGCGGCCGAAGTCCGCGGAGGTGCTGAAGGGCCTCCTGTTCACCTTCGACGACATCGTCAAGCTCAACGGCCGCTCGCTCATGCTGGTGTTCGACCAGGTGCCCACGGACCGCCTGGTGCTCGCCCTCAAGGGCACCAACGAGGGCTTCCGCGAGATTGTCCTCGGCTCGCTCACGGCACGGGCCCGGCGCATCGTCCAGGCCGAGCTGGCGACCGGCGCGCCGTCCACCCAGAAGGAGGTGCTGGACGCCAGGCGGGCCATCACCGACCTCGCCCTCGACCTCGGCAGCAAGGGCGTGATCGACCTCAACGCCGAGGACGAGCGCGCCACCTTCTACTGACGACCGACTGACGGCCGCTGCGGCGGCCGGCCGATCGCCGCGGCCGGAAAAGGAGACGGCCGGTGGCCGGATCGGAGGACAAGGACAGCAAGACCGAACAGCCGACCGAGAAGAAGATCTCGGACGCGCTGGAGAAGGGAAACATCCCCGTCTCCAAGGAGGCGGGCGTGGTGGCGGCCCTGGTCGGCCTTGTGCTCTACCTCGTGATGGTGTTCCCGGCGGTGGCGCCCTTGCTGGTGGCCAGCCTCACCGCCGGCTTCGCGTCGGCGGCGGCGCGGCCGCTCGGCACCGGAGGGGACGCGATCGCGGCCCTTTCGGCGCTGGTCCTGCCCCTCGTGGCCGTGCTGGCGCCGCTCTTCGCCATTCTGGCGGTGTGCGGACTCGCCGCCAGCATGGCCCAGAATTCGCCCCGCATGGTCGCCGAGAAGATCCAGCCCGAGCTGTCGCGCATCTCCCTCATCGCCGGCTGGGAGCGGATCTTCGGCCTTCAGGGTCTCGCCGAATTCGGCATCACATGTCTCAAGGTCATCGCCGTCGGCATCGTCGTGGTTGTGCAGCTGCAGGCCGAACAGGACAGGATCATCAGCACCATGCGGACCGATCCCGGCGAACTGCCCGAGCTGATCCTCGTCATCGCGGTGCGCCTGCTCAGCGTGGTGACCGTCGTGACCATCCTGATCATGGTGCTCGACATCATCCGCTCCCGGATGGCCTGGCGGTCGAACCTGAAGATGAGCCACCAGGAGGTGAAGGACGAATTCAAGCAGAGCGAGGGCGACCCGATCCTGAAGGCCCGCCAGCGCTCGATCGCCCGGGACCGGGCCCGGCGCAGGATGATGGACCAGGTGCCGAAGGCGACCGTCGTCATCGCCAACCCGACCCACTTCTCCGTCGCGCTCCGCTACGTGCAGGCGGAGGGCGGCGCTCCGATCGTGCTCGCCAAGGGACAGGACCTGGTCGCCCTCAGGATCCGCGCCATCGCGGAGGAGCACGGCATCCCCATCATCGAGAACGTGGCGCTCGCCCGTTCGCTCTACCGGAGCACCGAGGTCGACCAGATGATCCCGCCTGAATTCTACAGAGCCGTGGCCGAAGTCATCTATCACGTCCATTGCATGAAGGGATCGGACGTCGGCCGGAGGTCGGTCGCCCGATGATCGCGCAGGTCCGAACCGCTCCGGTCTTCGCCTACGAGCGCCACCTGGCGGAAAGCATGGTCGGCGTGCTGGCCGAACTGCGCCAGGTCGACATGGACACCCTGGCGGGGCTGATCTTCGCCCAGTCCCACGCCAACATCGAGGACGTGGTCGTCTCCGCGACCGAGCTCCACTTCCGCGAGCGGGCGGTGACCTACGCCTGGTCGTCCGAACTGGAGGTCGCATGGGGCCGCCCGCCGGTGCTGCACCTGGACCTGGAGTTCCAGCACGCCGGCGTCTTCCTCGCCTTCCGCGCCACGATGGGAACCGTCGACGCGGGCGTTTCGGTGATGGCGCTCATGGTGGACGGCCGTACGGCCGACGGCGGAGACGACCTCGCCCACGTGGTCCGGGCCCTGCACGCGGCCCGTCGGCCGAACGTCCGGGCCTGACCGGTCGCCGCGAGGGTCTTCGGTCCAGATCGGCGCCCGCGCGCGATCCGCGGGATCGCGGCGGCGCGCCCGCCAGCGACGCAAGGCCCCGGACACCTGGACCGCACGGTCGATCCGCTTGGAAAGCCCCGCACAAGCTCGTTCGGGCGAGATGGCGGCAGACAGAACGGAGAACTCTCATGAGCCTCAGCAGCGTCCTGCGCACCGGCGTCTCCGGCATGAACGCCCAGGCCAACAAGCTCGGGACGGTGGCCGACAACATCGCCAACGCGAACACCACCGGCTACAAGCGATCGTCCGTCGAGTTTTCCACGATGGTGTTCGGACAGGGCGGCGGCGACTACGACAGCGGGTCCGTCCGGTCGAACATCATCCGTTCGATCGGCGACGCCGGCTCCATGCGCAGCACCCAGTCGACCACCGACCTCGCCATCGAGGGCGGCGGCTTCTTCGTGGTGCAGGACGAATCCGGCGGCACCTTCCTGACCCGGGCCGGGTCCTTCGTGCCGGATTCCAACGGCAACCTGGTCAACGCGTCGGGCATGAAGCTGCTCGGCTCCGTGCCCGGCGGCACCATGGCGGCCAACAGCACCGCCGGCCTGGTGCCGATCAACCTGTCGCAGGTCAATCTGTCGGCGGTCCCGTCGAGGGCCGGCACCCTGTCGGTGAACCTCAATTCCAACGCGGCCGTGGTCACCACGCCGGCGAGCTCCACCACCGGCACCCCGTCGTTCACCTCCAAGACCTCGCTGGTCGCCTACGACAATCTCGGCAACGCCGTCACCCTGGACGTCTTCTACTCCAAGACCGCGGCGAACACCTGGGAGGTGGCGGTCTTCAACGCGGCCAACCGGCCGACGACCGGCACCCTGCCGTACACCGCGGCGGCGCTCGCGACCGTTTCGCAGACCTTCAACGGCAACGGTCAGATCACCGCCGGCCAGTCCCTGACGGTGGCGGTGCCCGGCGGCGGCAGCCTCGCGCTCGACCTCGGCAACACGACCCAGCTCGCCAAGGAATTCGAGGTCCGGCAGGCCAACGTGGACGGCAACCCGCCCTCCAAGGTGCGCGAGTACAAGATCAACCAGGACGGATTGATCAGCGCCGTCTACGAGAGCGGCACCACGCGCGATCTGTTCCAGATCGCCCTCGGAGACGTGGCGGCGGCCAACAAGCTCTCGGTCTTCAGCGGCAACCTCTACTCGGCCAACCAGGAGTCCGGGGCGGTGCAGGTCGGCCTGCCGCGGACCGGCGGCCTCGGCGCCATCAAGTCCGGCGCGCTCGAACAGTCCAACGTCGATCTCGCCGGCGAACTCACCGAGATGATCGAGTCCCAGCGCAGCTACACGGCGAACTCCAAGGTCTTCCAGACCGGCGCCGACCTCCTGACGGAACTCGTCAACCTGAAGCGCTGACCGCGATCGGAATCCCGCCATGAGCCTCTCGAGCGCCTTCAAGATCGCGACGTCGGCCCTCCTTGCCCGACAGACGGAGATCTCGGTCACGTCGCGCAACATCGCCGGGGCCAACCAGCCCGGCTTCTCGCGGAAGACGGCGCTGCTGTCCACGCTCGTCATGGGCAAGGAGACCGGCGGCGTCCGCGTCGACGGGATCTCCCGGGCGCAGGACGCGGCCCTCTTCGGCGACCTCTCCGCCGCCAAGTCGGCCGATGCGGCCGCCAAGGTTCTGATCGAGAAGCTGGACGCGCTCCGCAACGCCATCGGCGGGCCGCACGACGAGATGTCGCCGGCGGCCCGGCTCGGCGACCTCTTCTCGGCGCTCCAGGCCCAGTCGGCCCGGCCGGGCGACGTGAACAGCGCCCGCGACACGCTGGAGAAGGCCAAGATGCTGGTGCGCTCCCTCAACCAGGCGTCCGCGGCCGCCGACGCCCAGAGGACCGAGGCGGACAGCCAGATGGCGACGTCGGTGGAGCGGATCAACGACCTGCTCCGCCGCTTCGGCGACCTCAACAAGCAGGTTGTCCAGGGCACCATCGCGGGCGCGGACGTGTCGGACGCGCTCGACGCCCGCGACAAGGTCCTGATGGACCTGTCCGCCGAGATCGGCGTGCGCGCCCTCAAGCGCGAGAACAACGACCTCGTGCTCTTCACCGACGGCGGCGCCATGCTGTTCGAGACCGAGCCGCGCACGGTGACCATGGTGCGGACCCATGCCTTCGGGGCGAGCACCGAGGGCGCGGCGGTGCATGTGGACGGGATCCCGGTGACCGGCCCGACGGCCAGGCAGCCGCTGGTCGGCGGCCGCCTTGCCGGCCTCGCCGAGATCCGCGACCGGGCGGCGCCGGGCTTCCAGGCGCAGCTGGACGAGATCGCGCGCGCGCTCGTCGAGACGTTCCGCGAGACCGCCACGGGCCAGACCGCCCAGGCCGGCCTGTTCACCTGGTCGGGCGGACCCGCCGTGCCGGCGCCCGGCGCCCGGTCCGTCGGCATCGCCGGCAGCATCCGGGTGAACGCCGCCGCCGACCCGGACCAGGGCGGGGTGATCGAGCGGATCCGCGACGGCGGGATCGCCGGGACCGCCTATCGGCAGAACACGGCGGGCGCCGCGTCCTATTCCGACCGTCTGCGGTCGCTGATGGACGGCTTCGGGGCCAGCCGCGCCTTCGACCCGGCCGTGGCGTCCACCCCGAACACGACCCTCAACGCCTTCGCGGCCTCCACCGTGTCGTGGCTGGAAGCGAAGCGGAAGGCGGCCAGCGCCACCGCGGACCAGGCGGCAGTGTCGCTGTCCAGGACCGACCAGGCCTATTCCAACCGGACCGGCGTCAATCTCGACGAGGAACTCCAGGCGATGATCGAAATCGAGAAATCCTACGGCGCGTCGGCCAAGCTGCTCGGCGCCGTCGACCGCCTCTACGACGACCTCCTGGCCGTGGTCCGGTGAGCGCCATGACCACCTCCGTCTCCAACCGTTCCATGAGCGAGGCGACGCGCCTCGCCATCGCCCAGCAGACGCGGGCCCTCAACGAGCTGAAGTCCGAGCAGACCACCGGCCGCAAGGCCGACACGGGTCTTTCGCTTGGCAACGACACCGGCGAAGCGGTCTCCCTGCGCCAGGTCGCCAAGGAGCTGGACGCGCGCAAGACCACGAACGCGGTCGTGACGACCCGCCTCGGCGTGGTCCAGGCGTCCCTGAAGACCGCCCTCGACACGGCGGCCAGCCTGCGCTCCGACCTGATCGCCCTGCGCGACGGGCGGTCGATGGCGGCCCTCGGTCCCAAGGCGCAGTCCAGCCTCGCCGAACTGGCGACGTCGCTGAACCAGTCGTTCGACGGCCAGTATCTGTTCGGCGGCATCAACACCGGCGAAGCGCCGTTCTCGTCCTACAAGGGCACCGGCACCACGCCAGAGAGCGCCGTGCTGGCGGCCTTCACGACCGCCTTCCCGGGCGGCCCCGGCGGAACGGCCGCCCGCTCGGCGACGGCGGCCGCCATGACGGCCTTCCTCGACGGCCCCCATGCGGCGCTCTTCGACGATCCGGCCTGGGCGAACACCTGGTCGAGGGCGTCCGACACGGCGCCGACGGCGCGCATCGCCGACGGGCTGGTGGTGCCGACGTCGATGTCGGCCAACGACCAGGCCTTCCGCGATCTGGCCGAGGGCTACGCGATGATCGCCTCCTTCGACGTCACGACCCTGTCCAAGGAGGCCGCGACGGTGCTGATCGACAAGGCGCTCCAGAAGGTGGACGCCGGCATGGAGCGCCTGACCCAGCGCATGGGCGACCTCGGCCGTGCGGAACAGCAGCTGAAGCGCGTGGAGACCGAATTGACGCTGCGCGACCAGATCACGGAGCGGCGCCTCGCCGACCTGGAGGGCGTCGATCCCTACGAGACCGCCGCCAAGCTCTCCGCCACCCAGACGCAGCTGGAAGCCGCCTACCAGATCACCGCGCGCCTGAAGAATCTCAGTCTTCTGTCCTTCCTCCGCTGAGCGAACCGACGACAATCGGACGAGATCCCGACATGTACAGAATCAACTATGCTGAGGCCGTTCAGGAAACCGCCGCGGAAGGCCGCGCCAACGAGCGCAAAGCCTTCGAATTCGTCATCGGCGAGCTGCGGTCGGCGCGCGACCGGGGGCCGAACTCGATCGAGGCCGTCAACGCGATCTACCAGATGCGTCGCCTGTGGGCGATCCTGATCGAGGATCTCGCCACGCCGGAGAACGGCTTCCAGCCCGCCCTCAGGGCTGACCTCATCTCCATCGGCCTCTTCATGCTCAACCACGCCGAGCGGATCCGCCAGGGCGAATCGTCCGACTTCGACGTGCTCATCGATCTCAACCAGATCATCGCCAAGGGGCTCGAATGAAGAAGCCTATCCAGTTGGTCATTCGGGCCGGAGAGCGGTTCTTCGTGAACGGGGCGGTGATCCGCTTTGCCCAGAAGACGCCCATCGAGCTCATGAACGACGCGGTCTTCCTGCTGGAGCAGCACGTGCTCCACGCGGAGGACACCACCACGCCGCTTCGCCAGCTCTACTTCTCCGTCCAGGCGATGCTGATCGATCCGGCCAACCGCCAGCCGGCCGAGACCCTCTATCTCGGCCTCCACACGTCTCTGCTGACCGCGGTGCGATCGCCGGAGCTGCGGGCCGGCCTCCTCGACATCGGCATGCTCGTGTCCGACGGGCGCCTCGTGGACGCCCTGAAGGCCATTCGCGCCCTCTATCCGGTGGAGGCCGCCATCCTGGGCGCTTCGCCGGCCGACCCCATGCCCTCCGGAAAGGAGTTTTCCGATGACTGTTCCAAGCGTGACGCCCGCCGCGGGCGCGTCGCCGCAACCTACTAGGAACCGGACCGACCTCGACTACGACGCGTTCCTGCGCCTCCTGATCGCACAGATGAAGAGCCAGGATCCGATGAACCCCATGGACCCGGCCCAGTCCATGTCGCAGTTCGCGCAATTCTCGCAGGTCGAGCAGAGTATCAAGATCAACAAGAAGCTCGACACCCTGCACAATTCCCTCTCCATCGGCAGCGCCGAAGGCCTGATCGGCCGGATGCTGACCGCGCCGGACGGGACCACCGGGACCGTGACGTCCGTCAAGATCACGGCCGAGGGCCGCTCCGCCAAGCTGGACACCGGCAAGGAAGTCCAGATCACCGACGGAGTGTCGGTGTCGTGACCGAGGGAGACGCGCTCGATCTCATCGGCGAGGCGATCTGGATGGTCATGCTCGGCAGCGGCCCCGCGGTCGCCGCCGCCATGGTGATCGGCATCGTGATCGCGCTCCTGCAGGCGCTGACGCAGATCCAGGAGATGACGCTCACCTTCGTGCCGAAGATCGTGATCGTCCTCGTGGTGTCGGCGCTCACCGGCCCGTTCGTCGGGGCCCACCTGGCGACGTTCACCGACGGGCTCATCAGCCGGATCGAAAGCGGCTTCTGAACCGGCCGCCGCTCGTTCGGCGGCCGCGGACACGGGTGGCGCGCGGGCCATGACGGCGCGGCGCGGGGCGCCGTCGCGGACAGACGCGCGGCGAAGCAACAGGAGACGGAGCCCGGATGACGAACATCACCTCGCCGCTGAAGCCGATCGGCCGTGCGCCGGTCAGCCGGGACATGGGGTTCGCCGTCGGCATCGCGATCATCCTCGGCATTCTCTTCCTGCCCATCCCGCCCATCCTGACGGACATCGGCCTCGCCATCTCGGTCGCCCTTTCGGTGGTGATCCTGATGGTGGCGCTCTGGATCGAGAAGCCGCTGCATTTCTCGTCCTTCCCGACCGTCCTCCTGATCGCCACCATGCTGCGCCTGGCGCTCAACATCGCCACGACCCGACTCATCCTCTCCCACGGCCACGAGGGCACCCACGCGGCCGGCTCGATGATCGAGGGCTTCGCCTACCTGGTCATGAGCGGCGACTTCGTGATCGGCCTGATCATCTTCGTGATCCTGGTCACCGTGAACTTCATCGTGATCACGAAGGGCGCCAGCCGCATCGCCGAGGTGGGGGCGCGCTTCACCCTGGACGCCATCCCGGGCAAGCAGATGGCGATCGACGCGGACCTCGCGGCCGGCACCATCGACGACAAGGAGGCGCAGCTGCGCCGCCGGGAGCTGGAGGAGGAGAGCGCCTTCTTCGGCGCCATGGACGGCGCCTCCAAGTTCGTGCGCGGCGACGCCATCGCGGGCCTCATCATCACGTCCGTCAACGTCTTCGGCGGCATCGTCATCGGCGCCACCCGCCACGACATGCCGCTTTCGGAGGCGGCGGACGTCTACGTCAAGCTCTCGGTCGGCGACGGCCTCGTCACCCAGATCCCGGCGCTCATCGTGTCGCTCGCGGCCGGCCTCCTGGTCTCCAAGGGCGGCACCCAGGGCGCCACCAACGCGGCGGTCATCGGCCAGATCAGCGCCCAGCCGCGGGCGCTGACGCTCGCCGGCTTCCTGCTCCTCGTCATCGCGGTGGTGCCGGGCCTGCCCTTCCTGCCCTTCGCGCTCCTCTCCGCGCTGCTCCTCGGGGTCGGCATCGCGATCCCGCGCAAGGAGGCGGCCCGGCGCGCCGCCATGGAGGTGGTGCGGCAGCAGGAGGAGGAGCAGGCCAAGCTCGCCGGCCGCGACAGCGTCAAGGACACCCTGCGCACCGCCGAGATCGAGCTCGTGCTCGGCAAGCAGCTGGCCGTCAGCATGCTGTCGAGCCATTCGGACCTCGCCCACCGGGTCAGCCGCATGCGGCGCAAGTTCGCCGAGCAGTATGGCTTCGTGGTGCCGGAGGTTCGGCTCTCCGACAACATCGCCATCGACCCGAAGAGCTACCAGATCCGCATCCACGGCACGGTTGTGGCGAGCCACGCGCTCAGGATCGGCGACCTGCTGGTGCTGGCGGACGGCGACAGCCCGCCGGACGTGCCGGTGGACGAGACCCGCGAGCCGGCCTACGGCATGAAGGCCTGGTGGGTGGCCGGCAACTATCAGGCGGAGCTGAAGCGGCAGAGCGTCTCCGGCATCGACAACATGTCGGTCATGCTCACCCACCTCAGCGAGACCGTCCGCAACAACCTGCCGCAGCTTCTCTCCTACAAGGACATGCGGGCGCTCCTCGACCGGCTCGACCCGGAGTACAAGCGGCTGGTCGACGACATCTGCCCGTCGAACATCTCCTTCTCGGGCCTGCAGGGCATCCTGAAGCGGCTGCTCTCCGAGCGGGTCTCCGTGCGCAACCTCGGCCTCATCCTGGAGGCGATCGCCGAGATCGTGCCGCACGTGCGCCGGGCCGAGCAGATCGTCGAGCACGTTCGGCTGCGCATGAGCCAGCAGATCTGCGGCGACATCTCCGAGGGCGGCGTCCTCAAGGTGCTGCGGCTCGGGCCGCGGTGGGATCTCGTCTTCCACCAGAGCCTGAAGCGGGACGGCGCCGGCGACGTGGTGGAGTTCGACGTGGATCCGCAGCTGGTGGAGCAGTTCGCCACCGCGGTGTCGGCGGCGGTGCGCGAGCGGCTCACCCTCGGCAAGCGCTTCGCCCTTCTGGTGACGCCCGACGCGCGGCCCTACGTGCGCATGCTGGTGGAGCGCATGTTCCCCACCCTGCCGGTGCTGAGCCACGCGGAGATCGCCAAGGGCGTCGAAGTGGAGACCCTGGGGTCGCTGTCGTGACGCCCCGCGCCGGAGCGTGACCCCATGGCGGAGACGGTGCCGGCCCTCATCCTGTCGGTCTTCCTCCTGTTCTGCCGGATCGGCGCCTGCCTGATGGTGCTGCCCGGGGTGGGCAGCGCGCGGGTGCCGACGCAGGTTCGGCTCTTCCTGGCGTTCGGCGTCACCCTGGCGCTCGCGCCCGGCCTCGTTCCGCTGGTGCTGCCGGTGGTGAGGGCGGAGGGCGAGACCGATTTCCTGGCGCTCGTTGCCGTGGAGGTGGTGGTCGGCCTCCTGATCGGCACCGTCGGACGGTCGCTCCTGGCGGCCCTCCAGGCGCTCGCGACGGCGACGAACTCCTTCCTCGGCATCGCGGCCATGCCCGGGGCGCCGGTGGAGGACACCGAGGCGGCGCCCGCGCTGGTGACGCTGATCACGCTCTTCTCCGTGCTCCTCCTGTTCCTGACGGACCTTCACCTGGAGATCCTGCGCGGCCTCTGGGCGAGCTACGCGACCGTTCCGGTCGGAACCGGCTACCCGGCGGGTTCGGGGCTCGACTGGCTGGTGGACAGGATCAGCCAAGCCTTCCTGACCGCCCTGCAGGTGACCAGCCCCTACATGCTCTACGGCTTCCTGGTGAACCTCGGCACCGGGCTCGTGAACAAGATGATGCCCGCGCTGCCGGTGTTCTTCATCGCCCAGCCGTTCGTGATGCTCGGCGGGTTCATCCTCCTCATGACCACGCTCGGGGCGGTGGTGGCCGTCTACGGCGAGGTCTTCTCCGCCTGGCTCGCCTTCGGCTGAGCGGCGCCCCGTACCCATTTCGAAAGACGCACCATGGCAGACGACCTTCGGCGCATCGAACGGCTCTTGAGAGTGCAGCGGGAGATCCGCAAGCGCGCGGACTGGCAGCTGGCGCGCGCCTCGGCGGCGAGCGCCTCCCTCTCGGCCGACCGGCAACGGCTGCTGACGGCGCTGTCGGAGGCGGACGCGGCCCACGCGGACCTGATCGTCACCCTGGCGGCCACGCGGCTGACCCGGCTCGACGTCTCGATCGCCACCGCCGCGAAGACGGAGGCCGAGGCGGCGCAGGCGGCCAGGGCGGAGACCGGACGGGCGGACGCGCTGGAGCGCCGGCACCGGACGCTCGCCCGCCGGGAGGCGGACCAGGCGGAGCGTCGCACGCTGATGGACATCGGCGAGGCCGCCGCCGGCCGGACCGACGACAGCCTCGGATAAGGTCGTCCGCCTAGGGTTTCGCAAGGTGCTCTTCCGAAGGACGAGAGGTTCTGATGCCGATCAATCCCGTGTCGGATCTGGTGCTCGACGTGGCGCGGGCGGCGGATCCCGTCCGCAGCCGGGCCGCCGTGGCGCGGCTCGCGGAGGCCGCAGGGCCGACCTCCTCCTTCGCGTCGGCCCTTCAGGGCGCCGCGTCGACCCTCGACCGGACCGCGACCGCCTTCCTCGACGAGAATGGCGACGTCCCCGAGGAGCCCGGCCGCGCCGCCGGCGGCGCGGACCTGCGCCCCGACGTCCTCGACCAGCTCGCCGTCCTCAAGTCCCAGACGCGGGTGGACCAGCCCATCCTCAGTCCCGAGCAGCGGTTCGAATCCTTCATCGTCCGCTCCAGCGTGGAGACCATGATGGCGGGCGAAGGCGACGCTCTCTTCGGCGACAAGGTGTCCGGGCCGGTCTGGCGGTCCATGCTGGCCGACAAGATCGCCGACGCGGTCGCCAAGCGCGGCTCCCTCGGCATCGGCGACCTCGTCCGGCGCCTGGGAGAGACCGCATGACGCCTGCCGGTCTTTCGGCCGAGGCCGCCGTGGCGGCCGATCCCCTGGCGGCGGCGCTCGCCCGCGCGGAGGACGTGGTCGGGCGGGAGATCGCGGCGCTGCGGTCCGGCGATCCGCTCGATCTTTCCGAGACCACCTTCCGCAAGAGCCAGATCTATCTGGACCTCGTGCGCCTCGGCCGCGAGGCGGCCCTGGCGCGGCCGACGCCGGATCTCGCCCGGCGTCTCGACGCCCTGAGGACCCTCATCGCCGAGGACGTGGCGCTCCTCGCCCTCCACATGGACGCGGTGCGGCGGATCTCCGACATCATCACCGACGCGGTTCGGCAGGACACGTCCGACGGAACCTACAGCGTGACCGGCGCGCCGGCCGGGAGGGCCTGATGAACACCACCGTGCTGGCGACGATCTGGATCTGTCTGGTGATGGTGGCGTCGGGTTTCGCCGGCACCATCTGGTTCCTCGACAAGGCCACCAAGAGCGACGACGCCTACCTGGACGTGCTGGAGTACGAGAAGACCGACACCATCTATGTGCCGGTGATCCGGCAGAGCCGGATCCGGGGCTATGTCCTCCTCCAGCTCGTCTTCACGGCCGACGCCAGCGTGCTGCACCGCATGAAGGTGGACCCGAAGCCCTATGTGACGGACTTCGCCTTCCGGTTGATCTACGCGGACGACGCACTCGACTTCGAGAAGATGAGAAAGACCGATCTCGGCGCCCTCACCGCCAAGGTGCGCGACGCGGTGAACGAGCGGTTCGGGACCAGGATCGTCCACGACGTGCTGGTGGAGCAGTTCGGCTATCGCCGCCCGGAAGAGCTGGCGAGCTGACGGGCGGCCCGCTGCGGAGCGCCGGCCGGCGCGCTTGATAAGCCGGCATCCCCATGCCTATTGTCGCTCGGCGGCCCGGCGTGGCGTCGTCCGGCCCCGGTCGCGTGCCGTGCCCTCGTTCCGTGGCACGGGCTGTCGACCGGCCTGGCCAATCCTCAAGAAGCACCATGTCACGACGGCGCCAGACCCCCGACGACAGCGACGACATGGCGGCGGGTTTCGCCGAGGTGATGGCCGACCTGCTTCTGATCGACTTCCATCTGATGAAGGGCCATGTGCTCCGCCGCGAGCACGGCAACATCGCCGACCTGGTCGAGAGCGCGGCGGAACTCGTGTTCCCGGCCGGCACCGTCGCCTATGCGGGCGAATGCGCGCTGGTGTCGACGGACGGGGGCGACCGGGTGCGCCTGACCGTCGCCTTCCGGCACGAGGGGCTCGGCGCCGACCTCGGCTTCGACATCGGCCCCGAGGAGGGGCGCGTCCATCTGCTGGCGATCCGATCGGCCGGGGACGGGCGGACGGACGGCGAAAGGCTGGACGATCTGCGCGCCGCCATCCGGGACTGCCGCGTGAACGGCTCCAGGGCCGCGCGCCGCAACTGACGGGAACCGGACGCCCCGCGTGACGGGGACCGAAGGTCCCACGTTACGGGGACCGAAGGTCCCGTGTGACGGGGACTGAAGGTCCCGCGTGATGGGGACCGGCCGCCGCCTTTGGTGAACGTGGACGCGGGGGGCGTGGGGCCCGCGCGGCCGCTCAGGCGTCCGTCGTCAGCGTGTAGCCCAGATAGCGGCGGGAATCGATGAGGTCCACGCCGGCGGCCTGCTTCAGCTTCTTGCGCAGCTTGCTGATGTGGCTCTCGATCACGTCCTCGTCCACGTCCTCGCTGAGGACGCCGTAGACGTTGTTGAAGATCTGCGTCTTGCTCACGCGCCGGCCCACGTTGCGGGCGAGATACTCCAGGATGCGGCGCTCGCGCCTGGGCAGCGGCATCGCCTCGCCGTGGACCTCCGGGTCGCGGCCGTCGAAGAAGACCTTGAGGACGCCGATGTCGGTGCCCTCCTGCCGGGTGGCGGCGACGGAGCGGCGGTGGATGGCGCCGACGCGCGCCTGCAGTTCGGCCACATGGACGGGCTTGCGCACCACGTCGTCGACGCCGGCGGCGAAAAGCTCCAGCGTCTCCTCCAGCGAGGGGGCCTCGATGAGGGCGATGATGGGGGCGGTGCTGCCCTGCACGCGGATCTGCCTCGGCCATCGGGCGCGCTGGTCGCCGTTGCCGATGAAGAAGGCGTCCACCGCGAAGATGTCGGAATCCGACGCGGAGCGGATCCAGTCCGAGAAGGACCCCGGATCCAGGCCGAGCGCCGAGATGCCGGCCTTTTCAAAGCCGGACGAATAGACCGTCGTGACGAGCTGGCGGTTGTCGACGATGACATACATGGGATTGGGCCTCGAAGGACTTGCCTGAGCTGGCGCCGGTGTGCTGATCGCCGTGTCTGTGGCGGATCATCCGGAGACGGCGAGCGGTTGCGGGGTGGCGCTGCGGGCGTCGGCGACCGCGACGGCCGTCGCGGGGGCGGGCGCCGCCGGTCTGCCGGGCGGCGGTGTCGCCGGTCTTTCCGGTGGCGGCGCGTCTTTGGCCGGCCACGGCTGGTCGGGGCCGAGCGCCGTCTTGATCCAACGGCCGGTGCTCGGCGCGTCCGGCACCGGCGCGGGCGGCGGCACGGCGTCCGGCCCGGCCGCCGCGCCCTCCGCGGACGGGGGCGGGACGTGCGGCCGGCTCCGCAGGTCGACCAGCCGGGAGCGGGCGACCGCATGGCCGGCCTTCGCGGCGCGGCGGTACCAGACCTCGGCCTTCGCCCGGTCCGGGGCGGTGCCGGCCGCCGCCAGGATGTCGCCGAGGCGGACCATGGAATCGGTGTCGCCGCGGGCGGCGGCCTGGCGCAGGTGGAGCGCGGCGGCGGCGGGATCCGGCTCGCATCCGTCGCCGTCGAGGGTCATGATGCCGAGGTAGCGCAGGCCCTGGACGTTGCCCTGGGTCGCCGCCGCCTCGAAGTGGCGCCGGGCGGCGTCGTGGTCGACCGCGATGCCGAGGCCGTAGAGGAACTGCAGGCCGAGCGACAGGTGCGCCGCGCCGCTTCCCTTGTCGGCGGCGGACGTGAACCAGCGCCGCGCCGCCTGGTGGTCGGCGGCGCCGACCTGGCCGCTGGACAGCAGCGAACCGAGGCCGACGGACGCCTTGGCGTGCCCCTTGGAGGCCGCCTCGTGATACCAGAGCACCGCCTCGTAGGGCTCCGCCGGCCCGCCGACGCCGGTGGCTAGCAGGTAGCCGAGGGTCGCCTGGGCCTCGATGTCGCCGGCCTCGGCCGCGGAGCGCACCAGGATGCGGGCCCGGCGCGGGTCGCGCTCCAGGCTCGCCCCGTGGGGGAAGAGGACCGCCATGGCGTCGGTCGCGGGCACGGCCGTCCGGCCGGCGGTCGAGCCCGACAGGAGCAGGGCGGCCAGCTTGCGGCAGGCCTCCGGCGACCCCGCGTCCACCGCGCGCTGCAGCCAGTGGGCCGCGTCCGCCGGATTGGCGAGGGTGCCGTCGCCCGTCTCGTAGCGCTGGGCGAGATCCAGCATCGCCTCCACGTGGCCGGCCTCGGCGGCGGCCAGCACCCGGCGCAGCCGCAGCCGGGGCTCCGCGTCCGCCACGACGCCGGTGGCGGGGTCCGGCGAGAAGACGGGCGTGTCGGACCCGGCGGGCGTGGCGCCCCGGCGCCTCGATAGCAGCTTGGTGATCAAGACCGGGCTCCTTGTCTGAGGCGGTGGGGCGGCGCGGCCACGACCGGCTCGACGAGGCGTCCGCCCTCGAGCCTCATCCGGCGGTCGCATCGGTCGACCACGTCCGGGTCGACCGACAGCAGGAGAACGGTGCGCTGGCGCGCCCGGGCGGCGAGCGCGGCGAACACCAGGTCGCGGCTGCCGGCGTCGAGCCCGTCGAGGGCGCCGTCAATCAGGATCAGCCGCGCGTCCGAGGCGAGCGCGCCGGCAAGGGTGACGAGAACGCGTTCGCCGCGCGAGAGCGCCGGCTCCAGGTCCGCCTGCAGGCCGTCGGGGCCGAGCGGCAGCCGGTTGGCGAGCCGGCCGACGCCGAGCGCCTTCAGCGCCTCCCTGAGGGCCGCCTCGTCGGCCTCGGGCAACGCGCCGCCGGCGGCGAGGGCGCCGGGCAGTCCGTCCGCCTCGGCCGACACGATCGCCAGGGTGGCGGCCCAGTGTTCCGGGTCGACCGCCCTCAGGTCGACGCCGTCCACCTCGATCCGGCCGCCATAGTCCCGGATGCGGCGGCCCAGGATGCGCGCGATGGTGCTCTTGCCGGCTCCCGGGGCGCCGAGGACGCCGGTCATGGTTCCGGCCGGGAACTCCGCGACCAGTCCGTCGAGAACGACGTCCTCCGGGCCGTCCCAGCCGGTCCTGACCGCCCGGAGGACGAGGCCGCGATCGACCGTCGGCCGGTGCATCGAGCGGCGGCCGGCGGCCGCGAGGGCGGTGTTCGCGGCGGCTCCGGACCGGACGATGGCCAGGAGGTCCGCGAAGGCGGCGGCCGATCCGGCCACCCGGCCGAAGGGAAGCGCCGTGGCGGCCGCCAGGAGGCAGAGGGCGGCCGCAAACCCCGCCGCCGACAGCGGCAGGATGTTGTCCGCCGTCCCGATCAACGCCACCGCGCCCACCGCCGTCAAGGGAGCCAGGAGGGCGAGGCCGGCCGACGGGACGCCGGCCGGCGCGTCCGGGCGGGCGGCCGGGCCGGCGACCTGCCACAAGCGGCGGGCGGGGCCGGTGTTCCGCGCCGACGGGACCCAGGAGGCCTGGGTCGGGAGGGCGGAGAGCATGTCCTCCACGGTCCGCCGGCGGCGGTCGCCGTGCCGGCGGAGCGCCTCGGCGGCCCGGATCGCGCGCCACCCGGTCCAGGCGCCGAGGCCGGCGCCGACGGTGAGGGCGATCGCGGCGGCCGGATGGATCAC
This sequence comes from Chthonobacter rhizosphaerae, assembly GCF_013839525.1. Classification (GTDB taxonomy): domain Bacteria; phylum Pseudomonadota; class Alphaproteobacteria; order Rhizobiales; family Pleomorphomonadaceae; genus Chthonobacter; species Chthonobacter rhizosphaerae. The sequence continues at coordinate 335,738 of NZ_JACDIS010000001.1, read as the reverse complement.
CCCGACCGCGCCGATCACGATGGGCGAGGCGGCGGCCTCCGCCGTGGTGGAGGCCACCGAACGGGCGTTCGTCTCGAAGGTCTCGTCCAGGTCGCGCAGCTTGCGCGCCATGTCCCGCGCCTGGTCGGGCGCGTCGAGCGCCGTGTCGAGGAGCGTGGACCGGGCGTTGTCGGCGAGGAGGGCGGCCTCGCCGAGCACGGCCCGGTCCGCCACATGGGCGAGAACCGCGCCGACCGCCGCCGCCGTGAGCGCCGCCCCGGCGAGGGCGAGCGGAACCGTTTCGAAGCCGTGGACCGCCGAATCCACCATCCAGCCGACCGCGCCGGCGCCGGCGAGGACGATCAGCGCGCGGGCGGCGCCGGCCGCCGCGACGGAGCGGCCGAGCGGGCTCGCCAGGGCGGCCGCGACGTCGGAGCGGCCGCTCCGGTGGGGCGTCTCGCCGACCGGCCGGACCCGCAGGACAGCGCCGTCCCAGCCGCCGAGGAGGCGCAGCTCGTCCACCTCGACAGGGGGCGCTTCCGCGGCGAACGGGTCGGTCAGCATCAGCGCGACGGTGCCGCGACTGGCGACCGCCTGCTCGGCCACCAGGCAGTCGCCGGTCTTCAGCACCAGGATCGCCGGGAAGCCGTGCCGGCCCGCCGCGACCGCCGCGAAGGTGGCGGCCACGGGCTCCACCGTGTGGCCGGCCGCTTTCGCCGGCGTCTCGATCCGGTCGCGGTAGCCGCTCGCGCGCGGCCTGGGGGCCGGCAGGCCCGGCAGGACGATCCGCAGGGCCGCGGCCGCGGAGTCGAGGTTGAGCCCGGAGATCACGAAGGACGTCTCCCTTGCAGGTCGGCCTTGATTCGGCATAAATGCTTATTGCAGTGTAAGAACTGCTTAAGAATGGTTAACGAAGGGTTAACGCATCCATCTCCGCCCCACGGAGCGCCCGGTTGCAGGACCGGCCCGGCCGGGATCCGACCGCTGCCAGCCCCGGCGCGCGGGGTAAGGCCGTCGCGGGGAGACGCCAGCGCACCCGGCCGGACCGGATTTCCGGCGTTCCTCCAGACCCGATCACCCCGACCATCCCCCCAAGGTGGCATCCGGTTGCGGCCTGGGCGCATTGACAAGGGATGTAACCGGTTACACTCTCGGACCACGAGCCCCAAAAGCGCTCGGCATATCGGGAGGACATCATGAAGGCAGCATTTCTGGCGGCCGGTCTCGCGCTCGCCGCGCTCACCGGGGCGAACGCCCAGGAAACGTTCACCATCGGCCTCTCCAACGGCTGGGTCGGCAGCGAGTGGCGCACCCAGATGATCGAGGAGGCGGAGGCCGCCGCCAAGGCGTGGGCGGACAAGGGCGTCACGGTCAACGTGGTGGTGCAGAGCTCCAACGTGGACGTGCAGGGCCAGATCGGCCACGTGCGCAACTTCATCAACCAGGGCGTCGACGCCATCATCATCAATCCGAACAGCCCGACGGCGTTCGACCCGATCTTCGCCCAGGCGAAGGCCAAGGGCATCCTGGTGGTCTCCACCGACGCGGAAGTGTCCTCCAAGGACGCCATCTACGTGGGCATCGACCAGAAGGGCTGGGCGATGAAGTCGGCCGAGTGGCTGGCCAAGACCCTGGACGGCAAGGGCAGCATCGTGACCATCAACGGCGTCGCCGGCCACCCGGCGAACCAGATGCGCGTGGAGGGCTACCAGGAGGTCTTCAAGGGACACCCGGACATCAAGATCCTCAACGAGGCGAACGCCAACTGGGACCAAGCCCAGGGCCAGCAGACCACCCAGACCCTTCTCGCCACCTATCCGGACGTGAACGGCATCTGGGTGCAGGACGGCATGGCGGCGGGCGCCTGGCGCGCCATCATGTCCGCCGGCAAGACCAAGGACATCGTCGCCACCGGCGAGATCCGCAAGGACTTCCTCGACCTCTGGTCCAAGGAGGGCCTCACCTCCGGCGCGTCCGTGAACCCGCCTGGCGTGATGGCGAGCGCCCTCAACGTGGCCGTGCACCGGCTGATGGGCAAGGAGTTCAAGGACGACGTGTTCGGCGGCGTTTACGGCAACGCGATCTACATCCCAATCCCGTTCGTGTCGAACGAGAACCTTGCCGAAAACCTGAAAGCGGCAGAGGGTAAGCCCGGTTACTGGTCGGTCACCGCGCAGGTCTCCATCGACGAGGCCGCCGCCTTCTTCAAGTGACCCGACGCGTCGCGCCGGGCCGGGCGTCCGCTCGGTCCGGCCGGTCGACCGGCAGCCTCAACCAGACCGGCGCGCCCGCCGCGCCGGTCCGCCATGGTCCATGATCCGTCGATAGGGTTTCGCATGCCGCCTGCCCTGGAAGCCTCCGGCGTCACGAAGCGGTTCGGCGCCGTGGTGGCGCTCAACGACGCGCGCCTGACCGTCGGGCGCGGCGAGGTCCACGCGCTCCTCGGCGCCAACGGCTGCGGCAAGAGCACGCTCTGCAAGATCATCGCCGGCACGGTGGCCCGCGACGACGGCGAGATCCGCGTCGCCGGCGAGGCCAGGGCGCTCGCCTCGCCGCGGGCGGCGGAGGCGGCCGGCATCGCGCTCTACTATCAGGAACTCTCGCTCGTCCCGCAACTCACGGTGGCGGAGAACGTCTTCCTCGGCCACGAGCCCCGCGGCTTCGGCGGCTTCGTGGACGAGACCACCCTCAACGACCGGACCGACCTCCTGATCGGCCGCTTCGCCGGCGTCGCGGGCGAGGGTTTCACGGCGCGGACCCGCGTGTCCGACCTCTCCCCGGACCAGCGGCAGATCACCGAGATCCTGAAGGTCCTCGCCCGCAAGCCCCGGCTCATCATCTTCGACGAGGCGACGGCCGCTCTCGACCGGCGGCAGGTGGACGTGTTCTTCAGCATCATGAAGGACCTGCGCGCCGAGGGCATCTCGTCCATCTTCATCTCGCACCGGCTCGACGAGGTGTTCCGGGTCGCCGACCGCATCACGGTGATGCGCAACGGCGCCACCGTGGCGGACTTCGCCACCGCCGAGACCACGCCGGAGGCGATCGTGCGCGAGATGGTCGGCGACGTCCGGCTCGGCCCGAAGGGCGGCACGGCCGCCCCGGCCGAGGCGGCGGAGATCCGGCTCTCCGTGGAGGGCGTGACGGGCGGGCGGCTGCAGGGCGTCTCCTTCGCGGCCCGGCGTGGCGAGATCCTCGGCCTCGGCGGCCTGCAGGGCCAGGGCCAGAAGCGCCTGCTCGCCGGCCTCTTCGGCGCCGATCCCTTCACCGGCGGGCGCGTGCTCCTCGATGGCGAACCCGTGGCGCCGCGCCGGCCGGCGGACGCCATCGCGGCGGGCTTCGGCCTCGTCTCGGGCGACCGGGCCCGGGACGCCGCCTTCCCGGGCCGCTCCATCCTGGAGAACGCCGCCATGGCGAGCCTCGTGCGGGACAAGGCGCGCCTCATCCTGCTGGGGCCGCTCCGGTCCCGGTTCAGCCGCACGCTCTCCGGGCTGAAGACCCGCTACGCCGGGCTCAACGCGCCGATCGGGTCGCTCTCGGGCGGCAATCAGCAGAAGATCTTCATCGCCCGCTGGCTCGCGGCGCGGCCCTCGGTGCTTCTCCTCGACGATCCCACAAAGGGCATCGACCTCGGCGCCAAGGCGGACTTCTTCGCCATCGTGCGGGCGCTCGCCGGCACCGGCGCCACCATCCTGATCTACTCGTCCGAGGATGCGGACCTCCTCAGCCTCTGCCACCGGGTGCTCGTCTTCAACGGCGGTCGGATCACCGCCGACCTCACGGGCTCGACCCTCGACGCCATGGCGCTGACCCGCGCCGCCTACGGGGAGGCGGCCTGACCATGGCGACCCTTCTCGACGGCCGGCTCTGGCTGATCACCCTCACGGCGCTCCTGGTGCTCGTCGGCGTCAACGCGGCGCTGCAGCCGAACTTCCTGGAGCCCTCCGTGCTCCAGTCCAACCTCACCACCTTCCTGCCGCTGGTGCTGGTCGCCATCGGGCAGACCTACGTGGTGCTCGCCGGCGACATCGACCTGTCGGTCGGGGCGGTGGTGGCGCTCGTCAACGTCACGACGGTGAGCGTGATCGCGGCGCTCGGGGGCGACAGCCAGTCCGTCCTCGCCGGCCTCGCCGCCGGGATCGGCGTCGGCATCGCCTGCGGTCTCGTCAACGGCTTCTTCGTGGCGGTGCTCCGGTTCCAGCCGATCGTCACCACCTTCGCGACCAGCATCGTGTTCGCGGGCCTCGCGCTCCGCATCCTGCCGGACGCGGGCCTGCCGGTGCCGGAGGCCTACTGGCGCGGCTATGCGGGCGGGCTCTTCGGCGTGCCCACCGTCGTCCTGGTGCTCGCCGCCGCCCTGGTGACGATCGCCGTCGTCGGCCGGAGGCCCTTCTTCACTCGGCTGCGGGCCGTGGGCGGCCAGCGCACCGCCGCCTTCCAGACCGGCCTTTCGGTGGGGCGGCTCCGCATCGCCGCCTACGTGCTCTCGGCCGTGTTCGCGGCGCTCGCCAGCCTCTGCCTCACGGGCGAGACCGCGAGCGGCGACCCGCTGATGGGCCAGACGCTGGCGCTGTCGTCCATCTCGGCGGTGGTGCTCGGCGGCACCGCGCTCGCGGGCGGCGTCGGCGGCCCGTTCGGCTCGCTCCTCGGGGCGCTCGTCCTCGGCATGATCGGCAACGTGATCTTCTTCGCCGGCCTGCCGTTCGAATACCAGACGCTCGTCCAGGGGCTGATCGTGCTCGCCGCCCTCGCCGGCGGCGTGCTGGTCGCCCGGCGCTGACGGAGGATCCCGATGGACCGCCTCATCCAGATCCTGAAGGACCCGCTGCTGATCGCCGCCCTCGCCATCCTGGTGCTGCTCGGGGCCGGCGAACTCCTGTCGCCGGGCTTCGCCCGCGGCGACCAGATCGTCCGGCTGCTCACGGTGGCGGCCATCCTCGGCATCGTGGCGGCCGGCCAGAACCTCGTGGTGCTGGGCGGGCGCGAGGGCATCGACCTGTCGGTCGGGGCGGTGATCTCGCTCGGGGCCGTCATCGCCGGCAACGTGATGAGCGGCAACGACGCCGCCATCCTGCCGGCGGTCGCCGCCGCGGCGGGCGCGGGCTTCCTGGTCGGCATTGTCAACGGCCTCGGCGTCACGGTGGTGCGCATCCCGCCGCTCGTCATGACGCTCGGCATGATGGGCGTGCTCCAGGGCGCGCTCGTGGTGCTCTCCCGGGGCGTTCCGTCCGGCAACGCGGCGCCGGCCCTGATGGCCTTCGTCAACCAGCCGTTCGTGCTCGGCATTCCGGGGATCCTGTTCGTGTGGGCCGCCATCGCGGTCCTGATGGCCTTCGTGCTCCGGCGCACCGCCTTCGGCTGGTCCATCTACGCGATCGGGTCGAACGAGCGCGCCGCCGTGCTGACCGGGCTCGCGGCCGGGCGGATCCGCACCATTCTCTACGGGCTCAGCGGCCTCTTCGCGGGCGTCACCGGCGTCTGCGTGATCGGCTACACGGGCAACAGCTTCATCTCCGTCGGCGACCAGTACGTGCTGCCGTCGGTGATCGCCGTGGTGATCGGCGGCACCTCGCTGGCGGGCGGTTCGGGCAGCTATACGGGAACCATCCTGGGGGCGATCGCGCTCGTGCTCCTGCAGAGCGTGCTGACCACGTTGCAGATGGAGTTCTGGAGCCGGCAGGTGATCTTCGGGGCGACGCTGCTCGTCCTCATGCTGCTCTACGGCCGGCAGGCCCGGCTGAGGGTGTGACCGCCATGGCGACCCCCACCATCCGGACGGTGGCCGAGCGCGCCGGCGTCTCGGTCGCGACTGTCTCGCGCACCCTGAAGGAGCCGGACAAGGTGCGGCCGGAGACCCGCGACCTGGTGCTGAAGGTGGTGGCGGAGCTCGGCTTCGTGCCGAACGCCCAGGCGCGCGCCTTCCGCCGGCAGGCGAGCGACACGGTGATCCTGCTCGTCCGCGACATCGGCAACCCCTTCTACCTCGACGTCTACAAGGGCGTGGAGGAGGCGGCCTCGGCGGCGGGCTTCAAGGTGCTGATGGGCGACGCGCGTCGCGACCCGGCCCGGGTGGGCCTCTACCTGGACATGGTGCGGGAGCGGCACGCGGACGGCCTGATCCTGATGACCGGCTCGCTGCCGCCGGACCTCGCCATGGAGACGCTGCCGCCGGTGGTGGTGGCGCTCGAATACATCGACGGTGGCCGGCTGCCGACCGTCAGGATCGACAACGCGGCGGCCGCTGCGGCGGCCGTGGACTATCTGGTCGGGCTCGGGCACCGGCGGATCGCCCACATCAGCGGGCCGACGCCGGAGTTGATGAGCATCGCCCGCGCCGACGGCTGGCGGACCGCTCTCGCGGCGGCCGGCCTGGAGGCGGACCCGGCGCTGCTGGTCTGGGGCGACTATAGCCTCCAGGCCGGGCGGTCGGCGGTCGCGAGCCTCCTCGACCGCGGCGTGCCGTTCACCGCCGTGTTCGCCGCCAACGACGAGATGGCGGCGGGCGCCGTCAACGAGTTGCGGTCCCACGGGCTGCGGGTGCCGGAGGACGTGTCGGTGGTCGGCTTCGACGACACCGTGTTCGCCGCGGCGGTGGACCCGCCGCTCACCACCATCCGCCAGCCCAAGCGGGAGATCGGCGCCCGCGCGATGGCGCTGATGATCGAGCGGCTGGAAACCGGGCCGGGGTTCCAGGCGGAGGTGGTGGTGCCGACCCAGCTGGTGGTGCGCACGTCGACCGCCCCGGTCGCCGACCGTGCGGCGGCCACCCGGGCGCTGGCGGCGGCGACCCCCTGACATCTGAAGAAAAGCCAAAAGAATCAAGGGAGGTCCCATGGCTCCAAGCTTTCCCCGTCCGGTCCTGCGGGTCGGCTTCGTCGGCAGCGGCTTCATCGCGCACTTCCACCTGAAGGCGCTTCTCGGCGTGCGCAACGTGGAGGTGACCGGCGTCTATTCGCCGACGCCGGCGAAGCGGGACGCGTTCGCGCGGGCGGTGTCGGACCTCGACCTCGGAAGGTGCACGGCGCATGAAAGTCTTGCTGCGCTGGTGGAGGCGGGGGACGTGGACGCGATCTGGATCCTGTCGCCGAACGACACCCGGCTCGCCGTCATGGAGACCCTCGCGGACGCCGTAAAGGCCGGCCGCAGCACGGTTTTCGCCGTCGCCTGCGAGAAGCCGCTGGCCCGGACGCTGAAGGAGGCGAAGGCCATGCTGGCGCTCGCCGAGGGTGCCGGGCTCAACCACGGCTACCTGGAGAACCAGGTGTTCTCCACGGCGGTCCAGCGGGGCAAGGACATCATCTGGCGCCGGGCGGTGCCGTCCGCCGGCCGGCCCTATCTCGCCCGGGCGGCGGAGGAGCACGCGGGTCCGCACGAGCCGTGGTTCTGGCGCGGCGAGACCCAAGGGGGCGGCGTTCTCCTTGATATGATGTGTCATTCCGTCGAGGTCGCCCGCTTTCTCCTGACCGCGCCGGGGGCGCCGCGGTCGTCCCTCCGGCTGAAATCCGCCACCGGGGCGGTGGCGAACCTGAAATGGACGCGGCCCGCCTATGCGGCGGACCTGAAGGCCCGGATGGGGCCGACGGTGGACTACGGCCGCCGGCCGGCTGAGGACTTCGCGCGCGGGATGCTGACCCTGGAGGACGAGGCCGGCGAGGAGGTCGTCATCGAGGCGACCACCTCGTGGGCCTATGTGGGGGCGGGGCTGCGGATCCAGCTGGAGCTGCTGGGACCGGAATACGCGATGGAGTTCTCCTCGCTTTCCACGGGCCTCAAGGTGTTCCTGTCGCGCCGGATCGGTGGCGGGGAGGGCGAGGACCTCGTCGAGAAACAGAATGCCGAACAAGGGCTTATGCCGGTGCTGGAGGACGAGCCCGGCATCTACGGCTACGTGGACGAGAACCGCCACATGGTGGACTGCTTCCGCCGCGGGGAGACCCCGCTGGAGACGTTCCACGACGGCGTCGCGGTGGTGGAGATGCTGATGGCGCTCTACAAGAGCGCCGAGGAGGGCCGGACCGTGAAGGCCGGCGAGCCGCTGGACGACTACGTGCCGGCGGTCGCCCGGCCCGAGGCCTGAGCCGACCGGGCGGTATCCGGGGCGTGACACCGACGGCCCTTTTCACCGCGCCGGCGGGGACACATGGTCGTCGATGACGTGGCCGACGTCGGCCGCCGATTCCTGAAACGCGAGGCCGACGTCGCCCGACGTCGGCGCCACCTCACGCCCCATCGGCGTTCCTGTCGGCCGGAGGTCGCCCATGCCCAAGTTCGCCGCCAACATCAGCCTGATGTTCACCGAATGGCCCTTCCCGGACCGCTTCCAGGCGGCCGCCGACGCGGGGTTCGGCGCTGTCGAATTCCTTTTTCCTTATGAGTACCCGGCCGACGTGGTGGCGGCCCGGCGGGAGGCGGCGGGGGTGGACGTGGTGCTGTTCAATCTCCGCCCCGGGGATTTCGCGGCGGGCGACCGGGGGCTCGCCGCTCTCCCCGGACGGCGCGACGCGTTCCGGGCGTCGGTGGACGAGGCGCTCGTCTACGCGGCCGCCTTGACGGTGCCCCGGCTCCACGTGATGGCGGGGATCGCCGACCCGGCGGACCCGGCAGCGCGGGCCGCCTACGAGGACAGCCTCTCCGAGGCGGCCGACCGGTTGGGGGCGGCGGGGCTCGACCTGATGATCGAGCCGATCAACGGGCGGGACATGCCGGGCTATTTCCTCAACGGCTTCGACCTCGCGGCGGAGATCATCGCCCGGGTCGGCCGGCCGAACGTCCGCCTGCAGTATGACGTCTACCACCGGCAGATCCTCCACGGTGACGTGCTCACGTCCCTGACGGCGCTGATGCCGCTGATCGGGCACGTTCAGATCGCCGCCGTGCCAGGGCGGAACGAGCCCGGCACCGGGGAGCTCGACGACGGCCGGATCCTCCGGACGCTGGACGACCTCGGCTACCGGGGCCACGTCGGCTGCGAGTACCGGCCGAGGGGCGCGACCCTCGACGGGCTCGGCTGGCTCGGCGCACTGACGGAGCGGCGTGGCTGATCGACGGGCGCCGACGCATCGCCTGGGCGGCTCCCGGAGCGGGTCCGGCGAGCGCCCGCAAAAAAAATCGAAAAAAGTTCGGGGCGGGTGGAACGAACCTCCGCCGAGGTCGTTGTTGGAGTAGCAGCGCTCGCAGTCATCGCCCCCCACCGCCGCGGGCGCTGAATCGGAAACCGTCGCCCCTCGGGGCGGCGGTTTCTTCGTTTCAGGGTCACTTTCACGAGGCTGCCCAAAGGCTTCGCGCCCGCGCGCCCCGGCCCGGCACAGCTCCCGGCATGGTTAACGAATCGTTTGCATTTGGGCCGTAATCTTGTCCGTGCGGTGACGGAGCCCGGCATCGCGGATGGGCCATCCTGCTGGAATCGCCCCTGAAAACCCGCTCCGTCGCGTAGAAGTCCCGACTTGATCTCCAGGACGCGAGCGATCAGAAGGCTTGTCGTTCCGGTGATTAATGAGTCGATCACATGACGAGACTGCATCCGGCCGCCGCCGTCAGAGGCAACACGGCGACGGGGCGGACGCGTCGATGACGATAACGTGGTGGGAGCGCGGCCCTTCATGAGCGAGAGCCTTCAATTCTTCTATTGCGTCGCCGTGCTGGCGGCGGCGGGCGCGGCGGCGGTTCGGGTGCTGCTGCCCAACGGTCCGACCTTCGCGACCGACAAGGCGCAGCTGGAAGTGCTGGCCTGGATGTTCTCGGCCGGCGCCATGGTGGTGCTCGCGGCCCTGATCCTGACCGGCGGCGGCCCGGTCCTGTCCTGAGGACGCTCGTCTCCTGAGGATACCCGTCAAGTCGGGAAAGGCCCGGCGCGGCCTTCCCGGCGGCGCGGCGGCGCGATAGTCAGGGAGAGCCTGCCGACGACCGGAGCTCGCCCATGATCACCCTGCCGCATCCCGCTTCCATCGCCGTCCTCGGTCTCGGCCGGATGGGCGTGCCCCAGGCCGCCCGGCTGCTCGGGGCGGGCCACCGGGTGACCGTCTGGAACCGCTCGCCCGGAAAGGCGGCGGCGCTGACCGGCGCCGGGGCCGTCGAGGCGTCGAGCCCGACGGCGGCTGTGGCCGGCGCGGACGTGATCATCACCATGCTGACCGACGGAAAGGCCGTCGGCTCGGTCCTGTTCGAGACCGGCGTCGCGGAAGCGATCCGGCCGGGCGCGGTGGTGATCGACATGAGCTCGATCGCGCCCGCGGAGGCGCGCGACCACGCCCGGCGACTCGCCGGGCACGGCGTCCATCATCTCGACGCGCCGGTGAGCGGCGGCACGGTGGGCGCCGAGGCCGGCACCCTCTCCATCATGGCGGGCGGCCCGGAGGCGGTGTTCGACGCGGCCGTCCCGGTCCTGTCGGCCATGGGCCGGCCGACCCGTGTGGGCGAGAGCGGGGCGGGCCAGGTGGCCAAGCTCGCCAACCAGATGATCGTCGGCATCACCATCGGGGCCGTCGCCGAGGCTTTGGCCTTCGCCGAGCGGGCGGGCGCCGACGCCGCCAAGGTCCGCGAGGCGCTGCGCGGGGGCTTCGCGGAAAGCCGCATCCTCGACCTTCACGGCGACCGCATGGTCCGGGGCGACTTCACGCCCCTTGGGCGCGCCTCCATCCAGCTCAAGGATCTCGACAACGCGCTTTCGACCGGCGCGCCGGTCGGCGCCGCCCAGCCGTTCAGCGCGCTCGCCCGGTCGCTGTTCGAGCACCTCCTCGCCGCCCACGGCGACGTGGACCACAGCGGGCTGATCCTGGCGCTGCGGGACAAGGCGGAGCGGTGACGGGGGGAGGGGCGGGGGGAGAGGGGTGTCTTCGGGCGGGGCAGGTTTGGATGGCCGCCGGATTGGAGGGTTAAGGGACAAAGACGACGCCTTCCGCTTCGCTACGCTCAGCTCCTTCCCCTGAGGGGAAGGATGTTGGGGCGCCGAGCTTGAGGTTGGGATTGGTCGCTCGGCGACGCCGGCGTTTGTCGGGCGGGGCTGATGGGGGAGGGGAGATCCTTCCCCTCAGGGGAAGGTGGCGCGGAGCGCCGGAAGGGGTTGTGTTCGGGCGGGGCGGGTTTGGATGGCCGCCGGATCGAAGGGAAGGGACAAAGACGACCCCTTCCGCTTCGCTGCGCTCAGCACCTTCCCCTTAGGGGAAGGATGTTGGGGCGCTCGACTTGGGAATGAGGCGCCCGACTTGGGATGAGGCGCCCGACTTGAGATGGGGCGCCCGACTTGGGATAAGGTGCTCGACTTGGGGATGAGGCGGCCGACGCAGTGGTGAGTGGCCGGCCTGGTGGGCCGGCGGTTTTCGTCTTGGGGGCGTCGGGCGGACAGGCGGTCAGGCGTGGCCGACCTGGGAGCGGCCGGCTTCGAAGAGGAACCAGGCGCGCTTCTCGGTCTGGTCGAGGAGTTCCTCCAGGAGGCTCGCGGTGCCGACATCGTCGTGCTCGTCGCAGAGGCCGTGGGCCTCGCGCAGGCGGGCGGCGAAGTCCTTGTTGTCCTCGTGGAGCTCGGCCAGCATGTCCTTCGGGTCGACGTAGTCGGCGTCGTTGTCCTCCACCCGCTGGGTGCGGGAGACGTGGCCGATGGAGCGGAGCGTGGTGCCGCCGATCTTGCGGACCCGCTCGGCGATCTCGTCCGTGCTCGCCAGGATCTCGGCCGCCTGCTCCTCGAACAGCAGGTGATAGTCGCGGAAGTGCGGGCCGCTGACGTGCCAATGGAAGTTCTTGGTCTTCATGTAGAGGGCGAAGCTGTCGGCGAGGAGGCCGTTCAGCGCCGCCGAGACGTCCCGGGTGGCGTCGTTGGAGAGATCGCTCGGGGTGGCGAGCGGGCGGCGGACGCGGTCGCTGGCGGCGGACTTGCCCATGGTGACTTCCTTCGGGATGGCCTGGAGCGGGGGACGGGACGCGGTCGGGCAGCCGCGCGGGCACGCCCTGCCGACCACCCTCTCACCGGCACGAACGTGAACACCCCGCCGGCCGTTCCCGCCGGACGGCCGTGCCCCCGGTCACGCTTTTGCGAGCGGCCGGATCCGGATGGCGTGCCGGCACGTTGTGGAATGTCGCCCGGACAGGACGTCTCGGGCGGCCCGACCACGGGCGGCCGTCCGGTGGCGAGGCCGGCGATCCGTCCGCCCCGACGAGCCTCTCCGCCCGACGGACCTCCGCCGACCGACACCCGCTCTCGCCCGACGCTGCCTCGACCCGAACCCTCCTCACCGATCAAGGACGCCGCCCATGGACCTGGACCTCGCCACGCCGGACGAGACGCGCGCCCCCGGGCGGCGCGGCGTGGTGGAGACGACGGCCCTGGTGGCGCTCTGCCTGATGATCGTGGCGGTGCTGTCGATCGCCCGGGAACTGCTGGTGCCGCTGGCGCTCGCCGTGCTCCTCAGCTTCGTGCTCGCGCCGCTGGTGCGGCTGTTGCGCCGGGTGGGGCTGCCGCGAGGCGTCGCGGTGGTGCTGTCCGTCCTCTCCGCCTTCGCGCTCCTCTTCGCCCTCGGCTGGCTGATGACCGCGCAGGTCTCCGAACTGGTGCGCGACCTGCCGCGCTACCAGGAGACGGTGCAGGCCAAGATCGCGTCCCTCAAGGGCGCGACCGCCACCAGCGAGGCGCTGCGGCAGGTCTCCGGCTTCCTGGAGACGGTGGGGAGCGAGCTGGAGACGACCGCCCCGGAGGCGGCCCCGGCCCCCGCGGACGAGCCGAGGCCGCTGACCGTGCAGGTGCTGGAGCCGCAGCCCGGGGCGCTCTCCACCCTGGCGGCGCTGATCACGCCGCTGCTCCATCCGTTCGCCATCACCGGCATCGTGATCATCTTCGTGATCTTCATCCTTCTCCAGCGGGAGGACCTCAGGAACCGTTTCATCAAGCTGATCGGAACCCGCGACCTGCAGAAGACCACCGAGGCGCTGGACGACGCGGCGCGGCGGCTGAGCCGGCTGCTCCTGATCCAGCTCGCCATGAACACCCTGTTCGGCATCGCCATCGGGACGGGGCTCTGGATCATCGGCGTCCCGATCCCGGTGCTCTGGGGCATCCTGGCGGCGGTGCTGCGCTTCGTGCCCTACATCGGCGCCATCATCGGCGCGGCCCTGCCGCTGGCGCTCGCCGCCGCGGTGGACCCGGGCTGGACCATGCTGATCTGGACGGCGGCGCTGTTCGCCGTGATCGAGCCGCTGGTCGGCCACTTCATCGAGCCGCTCGCCTACGGGCGGACCACGGGCCTTTCGCCGGTGGCGGTGGTGGTGGCGGCGACCTTCTGGACGTGGCTGTGGGGGCCGATCGGCCTGCTGCTGGCGACGCCGCTGACGGTCTGCCTCGTGGTGCTCGGCCGCCACGTGAAGGGCCTCTCCTTCCTGGAGGTGCTGCTCGGCGACCGGCCGGCGCTGTCGCCGCCGCAGCTCTTCTACCAGCGGGCGCTGGCGGGGGATTCCGCCGAGATGGTGGGGGTGGCCGAGGAGGTGCTGCGGGCGCGGTCGCTGTCGGAATACTACGACCAGATCGCCGTGCCGGGCCTGCGGCTGGCCCTGGAGGACAGCGAGCGGGGCCTTCTCGGCGACGACCGGGCGGGGCGGATCCGCGCCACCGTGGAGGAGGTGGTGGAGGACCTGGACGCCTATGAGGACGTGCAGCCGGACGCCGCGCGGCCGCCGGGGCCGGAGGGCGCGGCGGCCCTGGAGGCGACCGCCGACCGGTCCGAGGTGGCGGTGCTGCCGCCGGAACGGCTGCAGGAGGGCTGGACCGGCGAGGCGGCCGTGCTGTGCATCGCGGCGGAGAGCGCCCTCGACGAGGCGGCCGCCCTGATGCTGCGCCAGCTGGTGGCCAAGCACGGCATCGGGACGCGGAGCGAGGGGGCGGACGCCCTGTCGGCCCGGCGGATCTTCCAGCTGCGCGCCGCCGGGACGCGGCTCGTCTGCCTCGTCGCCATGAGCGCCGGGCGGGCGCTGCCCTTGCGCCACGCGGTGCGGCGCCTGCGCCGGCGGCTGCCGGGCGCCCGCATCATGCTGGTGATGCCGGGGGAGCGGACGGTCGACCCGGCGGCGGCGCGCGAGCTCGGGATCGACGAGACGGCGGCCTCGTTCCAGGAGGTGCTGGGGCGGATCGTGGACGCCGCCGCCCGGCCGGCCGAGACGCCCGCGGCGGCGCCGGCGGACCCGGTGAGCGACCGGGTGTGACGGGCGGCGCGCCGGGACGGGCCTTGCTGATGCCCAGATCCGGTGGTGTCTGGGCCGGCGAAGCGCCCGCCGGCCACGCCGGCGCGCGGCTTCCCCCCGACGATCGGGCGGCCGCATACGGCCGGGAGACTCAAGACGGCCGGACACGGCCGGGAGACTCAAGACGGCCGGACACGGCCGGGAGACCCCAGACGGCCGGATACGGCCCGGAGACACAACACACGTGACGCCCCGGCTCCTCGGCCTGCTTCTCCTCCTGCCGGTGCTCGCCGGACCCGCCAGCGCCCAGATCTACGACCCCTGGGGCGGAGGGAGCCTCGAACCGCCGGTGGACCGGCGCGACCTCGGCCCGCCCCCCGGCTGGGACGACGACCCCTACGGCGACCCGTCGCGGCCCTATCCGGACGACCCCTACGGTCCGCCGCCGCCCTACGGGGATGATCCTGGCTATCCGCCGGAGCCGGACTACGCGCCGGAGCCCTATCCGGACGAGCGGGACTATCGGGACGAGCGGGACTATCGGGACGAGCGGGACTATCGGGACGAGCGGGATTATCGGGACGAACGGGATTATCGGGACGAGCGGGACGGGCGGGGTTACGAGGACACTCCGCCCGAGGAGGGGCCGCCGGGCTCGCTGGACCTGGAGCCGCCGTCCCCGGACGAGGGTCCGGCGGCCCCGCCCGCCGCGCCGCCTGCGGAGCCGCCGGTGGCGGGCGAGCGGGTGCCGGGGATCGCGGCCCCGCCGAAGCCCGGCATCGCGGCGCCGCCGACGCTGTCGCCCGACGCCCTGATCGCCGCGACCCTGGAGGCCCGGTTCGCCGCCGGGGCGGACCTCGGCGACCGGGTGCCCGGCAAGCTCACCCAGTCGCCGCTGGTGGTGAAGATGCAGGTGCTGCTCGACCGGGCCGGCATGTCGCCGGGGGTGATCGACGGCTACATGGGGCTCAACGTCCGCAAGGCGATCGTGGCCTTCGAGGCGGCCCAGGGCCTGCCGGCGGACGGCGTCATGGACGGGGCGACCTGGTCGGCGCTGTCGCTCTACGAGACCGAGGCGGTGCTGGCGCCCTACACGCTGACCGAGGACGACGTGGCCGGCCCGTTCGTGCCGCACCTGCCGTCGGACTACGGCGAGATGGCCAAGCTGCCGGGGCTCGCCTACCGGGACCCGGCGGAGCGGCTGGCCGAGCGGGTGCACATGGACCTGGAATTCCTGCAGCAGCTGAACCCGGGCGCGGACTTCACCCGCGCCGGCACGGTGGTGACCGTGGCCAGGCCCGGCAAGCCGGTGCGCGCCAAGGTGGCCCACGTGGTGGCGGACAAGAGGGCCAAGCAGGTGGTGGCCTATGACGCGGCGGGGCGGATCGTGGCGGCCTATCCGGCCACCATCGGCAGCGCCAGCCTGCCCTCGCCGAGCAGGCGCCACACCGTGGAGGCGATCGCCATCAACCCGGACTACTGGTACCGGCCGGACGTGAACTTCCGCCAGGGCAACAACACCAAGCCGCTGCGCCTGCCGCCCGGGCCGAACGGGCCGGTGGGATCGGTTTGGATCGACCTGAGCGAGCCCACCTACGGCATCCACGGCACGCCCAACCCGGACGCCATCGACAAGGGCTTCAGCCACGGCTGCGTGCGCCTGACCAACTGGGACGCGGACGAACTGGCCCACATGGTCGCCAAGGGCGTGCCGGTGGACTTCGTGGACTGACGCGGGGGGACGGGAGACGAGGCGGGCGGCGGCGGCCGGGAGGCGCCGGGCGCGGGCGGGAAGCGCCGGGCGCGGGCGGGAGAATCGGCGCGGCCGGGAGGGCGATCTCCCACCTTCGGAGGAAGGGCGGGCGCGGTAAGGACTCGTTCAGTCCTCACACATACAAGCTGAAGCCGAATTGTGTGATTTAATCAGGCGGCTTCCGATGACTGCATCGCTTTCGACCGTGCTTCGACGGCTCGCCGAGGACCGGAACGGCACGATCGGGATCGTGTTCGCGGTGGCGGTGGTGCCGCTCCTGATCGCCGTCGGGGCGGCGGTGGACTACACGCGGGCGGCCAGCGAGCAGACCCGGCTGCAGAACGCGCTCGACATGGCGGCGCTGGCGGCGCTCAGCGCCTCGACCCCGGCGACCACGGCGGACGAGGCTCGGGCGCGGCTGGAAGAGCACCTGAAGGCCGACTACGGCCTCGACTACAAGCTGACGAGCTTCGAGGCGGCCCTGTCGCGCACGGACGGCGATCGCTACGTGAAAGCCACCGCGACCGTCCGCAGCCCGACGAGCTTCCTTGGCCTCGCCGGCATCCCGGACGTGCCGGTTGCGGCGGCGTCGGAGACGCGGATCGGCAACGACGAGATCGAGATCGTCATGGTGCTGGACAATTCCGGATCCATGACGGCGAACAACCGGATCGCGCGCCTGCGCGACGCGGCCGGGAGCCTGGTCGACACCGTGGAGGCGACCGCCCACGGCACGGTGCGCTACGCCCTGGTGCCGTTCGCGGCGCTCGTCAACGTGGGACCCGCCCACGCGGCGGCGACCTGGATCGACACGAGCGGGACCGCGCCCTCCCACTCGACCAATTTCAACGTGGGGGTGAACCGGCTTCTCCTCTATTCCAAGATGAAGTCGGTCTCCTGGCGCGGCTGCGTGGAGGCCCGGACGGGCGGGCACGACGTGACCGACGCGGTTCCGACGCCGGCCGACAAGGCGACCTACTTCGTGCCGTCCTTCGCGCCGGACGAGCCGGACTTCAGCACGAACAAGTCCTTCAGCTACATGAACAACTACCTGACGGACGACGTCGGCAGCGGCTGCACGACCCTGTCCGGCTCGGCCGGCGACCAGACGCGCCAGCGCAACGGCTGCAAGTACAACGGCACCACGCCGAAGACCGCCCTCGTCGCGGGCACCCGCTACGGGCCGAACATGATGTGCGATTCCGCCGCCATCCAGCCGCTGACCTCCGACACGGCGGTGATCGACGCGGCGATCGGCGGCATGACGGCCTACGGCGGCACCAACATCACCGAGGGGCTCGCCTGGGGCTGGCGGGCGATCTCGCCCGGCGAGCCGTTCACGGAGGGCAAGCTCTATGACGCGAAGGGCGTGCGCAAGGTGATCGTGCTGATGACCGACGGCGAGAACACGCTCAACGCCCAGACCAACATCAACAGGTCGACCTATTCGGCCTACGGCTATGTGGCGGAGGGGCGGCTCGGCATCACGACGGGAACCACGTCGGTGATCCAGGACAAGATGGACGCGCGCCTCGCGACCCTCTGCGGAGGCGTGAAGGCGGCCGGGATCGAGGTCTACACGATCACCTACGACGTGTCGGACACGGCCACCCGGACGCTGATGGGCGCCTGCGCGTCATCCACGGGGCACGCCTACTTCCCGTCCGCCAGCGACAGCCTGACCGCCGTCTTCGAGGCGATCGGCAAGTCCGTGGGCAAGATCCGGCTGTCCCAGTGACGGCAAGGCCGCCGGCCTTTCGGCGGCGGCCCTGGTCCGAACGTCCGTCCGGCCGCCCCGCGGCGGCGCGGGCGCCGGCCTGCCGTCAGGCGGGCTTCAGCCAGACGGTGGCGAGCGGCGGGAGCGTGAGCGGCAGGCTCTGCGGCTGGCCGTGGGCGGACACCGCCTCGGCCTCCCGGCCGCCGCCGTTGCCGAGCCCCGAGCCGCCGTACTCGGCCGCGTCCGTGTTGAGGATCTCCCGCCAGAAGCCCGGCAGCGGCACGCCGACGCGATAGTCGTGGCGCGGCACGGGCGTGAGGTTGGAGACGGCGAGGATCGGCGGCCCGCCGTCCGCGGGCTTGCGCAGGAAGGCGAACACGGAGTTCTCCCGGTCGTCGCCGACCGCCCAGGCGAAGCCGTTCGGGTCCGCGTCGGTGGCGTGGAGCGCCGCCTCGGCCGCGTAGAGCCGGTTGAGGTCGCGGACGAGCGCCTGGATGCCCGCGTGGCCCGGGTCGTCCAGGAGGTGCCAGTCGATGGAGCCGTCGTGGTTCCACTCGCGCCACTGGCCGATCTCGCCGCCCATGAAGAGCAGCTTCTTGCCCGGATGGGCCCACATGAAGCCGTAGTAGGCCCGAAGGTTCGCCCGCTTCTGCCAGGGGTCGCCCGGCATCTTGTTGAGGAGCGAGCCCTTGCCGTGGACGACCTCGTCGTGGCTCAAGGGCAGCATGAACTTCTCCGACCAGGCGTAGACCATGCCGAAGGTCATGCTGTCGTGGTGCCAGCGCCGGTTGATCGGATCCTCCTCCATGTAGTGGAGGGTGTCGTGCATCCAGCCCATGTTCCACTTGTAATGGAACCCCAGGCCGCCCTGTTCGAGCGGGGCGGACACGCCCGGCCAGGCGGTGGACTCCTCCGCGATGGTGACCGCGCCGGGATTGCGGTCCCGCACGATGCCGTTGAGGTGCTTCAGGAAGTCGACGGATTCCAGGTTCTCGCGGCCGCCGAACCGGTTCGGCACCCACTCGCCCGCCTTGCGGGAATAGTCGCGGTAGAGCATGGACGCCACCGCGTCGACCCGCAGCGCGTCCACGTGCCAGCGCTCCAGCCACTCGCAGGCGCTGGCGAGGAGGAAGCCGCGCACCTCGTTGCGGCCGAGATTGTAGATGAGCGTGTTCCAGTCCTGGTGGTAGCCCTCGCGCGGGTCCGCGTGCTCGTAGAGGGCGGTGCCGTCGAAGCGGACCATGCCGTGGGGGTCGGTCGGGAAGTGGGCCGGCACCCAGTCGAGGATGACGCCGACGCCGGCCTCGTGGCAGCGGTCCACGAAACGGGCGAAATCCTCCTGCCGGCCGTAGCGGCCGGTGGGGGCGAAGAGGCCCAGCGGCTGGTAGCCCCAGGAGCCGCCGAACGGGTGCTCCATGATGGGCAGGAGCTCCACATGGGTGAAGCCCATGCCGGCCACGTAGGGGATCAGCCGGTCGATCAGCTCGTCCCAGTCGAGGGTGCGGCCGTCCACCTTCAGCCAGGACCCCACGTGGATCTCGTAGACCGAGATGGGCGCGTCGACCCGGTGCCGGGCGGCGCGGGACTCCATCCAGGCCTGGTCGGTCCAGGCGTAGGGCTCCGCCGGGGCGATGACCGACGCGGTGGCCGGGGCCGCCTCGCTGGCGCGCGCCATGGGGTCGGCCTTCTGGGGCAGGAGCTGGCCGTCGGGGCCGACGAGCTCGAACTTGTAGCGCTGGCCGACGCCGACGCGGGGGACGAACAGCTCCCACACGCCGGCCTCGCGGCGAAGCCGCATGGGATGGCGGCGCCCGTCCCACGCGTTGAAGTCGCCGATCACGGAGACGCGCCGGGCGTTCGGCGCCCAGACGGCGAACCGGGTGCCGGCGACGCCTTCCACCACCATGGGCTGGGCGCCGAGGACCCGGCCGAGCTCGTAGTGGTTGCCCTCGGCGAAGAGGTGCATGTCGAGCTCGCCGAGGAGGAGGCCGAAGCTGTAGGGGTCCTCGGTCTCCTGGACGGCGTCACGCCAGCGGACCCGGAACACGTAGGGGCCGCCCCGGGAGAGGGGGCCGGCGAACAGGCCGGACGGGTGGACGAGCGCCAGGTCGCCGAGCTTGTCGCCGCCGCCGCGGGCGCGGACCTCCACGCCTTGCGCGCCGGGGAAGTAGGCGCGCACCACCGTGGCGTCACCCTGCCGGTGGGGGCCGAGGATGGAGAACGGGTCGCCGTGGCGGCCATGGACGAGGGCGTCCACCGCGCCGGGGTCGAGACCGGCGGCCGGATCGAGCGAGAGCATTGTCGCCATCAGGGGGTTCCTTTTCCTGCGAGGATGCGGCTGGCGACGGCGGCAAGACCGCGGAGCGGAATGGCGAGCCACTTCGGCCGGTTGGCGGCCTCGTAGCGCACCTCGTAGGCGACCTTCTCCAGGCGGAAGAGGTCGAGGAGCGGATCTTCGGCAGCCGGCTCCACCCACTTGTGGTCGGCCTCGGCGAGCGCCGCGCGATAGCCCTCCAGGACGGCGGCCTCCGCCTCCCGGCGGAAGCGGTCGAGGAGGCCCTCGCGGCGGTCGCGGATCGTCGGGTTGCCGTCCTCGTCCGGCAGCGGCACGGTGGCGGCCGCGTAGTCGAGGGAGCGCAGGAGGCCGGCCACGTCCCGGAGCGGGCTGGACTTGGACCGGCGGTCCTCCAGCGAGCGGGCGGGCTCGCCCTCGAAGTCGATCAGGTAGGCGTCGCCCTGGGCGACCAGGATCTGGCCGAGGTGGAAGTCGCCGTGGATGCGGGTGACGAGCGCCCCCCGGCCGGCCTCGGCGAGCCGGTCCACCGCCGCCTCGATGGCCTGCCGGTCGGCGAGCACCAGCCGGATCGCCTCGGCGAGGCCGGCGTCGTCGCCGGCATCGTGGGAGGCCAGCACCTCGAAGGCGCCGGCGAGCTGGCCGCGGGCGCTGTCCGCCAGGGTCCGGATCTGCGCGTCGCCGATGACGACGGGCGCGAAGGCGTCGTCGTCCGACGGGCGGGAGAGCACCGCGTGGAGCTCGCCGAGACGGCGGCCGAGGAGGCGGGCGAAGCTGGTGGCGCTCTCGAACACGCCGTCCTGCCGCTCCGGCGGCGCGCCGCCGTCGCCGGCGTTGGCGCCGATCAGGAGCGCGTCCTCCATGGCGCGCTTCAGGGTCTCCAGCATCCAGGTCCAGGCGTCGCCCTGGTTGCGGATGAAGCCCTGCACGACGATGAGCACGTGGCAGGTCTCGTCGGCGCCGAACTTCGCCACCGAGCCGACGAGAGGCGCGGTGTTGGCGTAGCCGGCCTCCGTGAGGTGGCGGGTCATCTCCACCTCCGGGTGGATGCCGCCGAAGGTGTGGCGGACCACCTTCACGACCACCTTGTCGCCGAGGATGAGCGAGGAGTTGGACTGTTCGGCGGAGAGCCACTTGATGGCAGCGTCGGCCGGGATGTCCAGCTCCTGGAGCCGGCTCGTCGGCAGGAAGCGGATCTCGCCGTCCTCCAGGGGCACCCGCGTCTGGCGGCGCAGGTGGTCGATGACCGCGCGGGCGAGGGCCTCGCCGGAGAAGGCGTCGGTGAGGACGCCGACCCGGCGGCCCTGGCGGACCCGGGCGAGCGCCAGCTGCTGCGGCAGCGGCGGCTGGTTGGGCTCCTCCCAGGAGATCTCCAGGGGCACGAGGTAGTGCTCGGACCGGCCGTCGAGCTCGGCCGCCACGTCGGCGAGGAGGACGCCGGCGCCCGGCACGGGGGCGAGCGCCGCGATGCGGACGCCCTCGATCGCCTGGTCCTTGGAGCCGAACCAGCGGCGCATGGGCAGGTAGGCGGGCAGGACCTCGCCCTCGAGGACCTGACGGTGCCTGGCCTCGCCGATCTCTTCGATGCCCTTGCGCAGGACGAGGGTGGAGAATTCCGGCAGCTGCTGGGGCGCGCTGACGTGCCAGGCCGGTTGGGCGGCTTCGGTCATGAGATCAAACCAGTAAAAGCCGTAGGGCGGCAGGGTGAGGAGGTAGGTGAGCTGGCCGATGGGCGGGAAGGGCGAGCCGCCGGTCATCTCCACGGGCACGCGGCCGGCGAAGGCGGAGAGGTCGAGCTCTACCGCCTGGGGCGTGCGCGACATGTTGGCGACGCACAGGATGGTCTCGTGGCCGTGCTCGCGCAGGTAGGCGAGGATCTTGCGGTTGCCCGGATAGAGGAAGCGCAGGGCGCCGCGGCCGAAGGCGTGGCGCTGGCGGCGGAGCGCCAGCATCCGGCGCATCCAGTTGAGGAGGGAGTGAGGGTCCCTCGACTGGGCCTCCACATTGACCGCCTCGAACCCGTAGAGCGGGTCCATGATGGCCGGCAGCACCAGGTTGGCCGGGTCCGCCCGGGAGAAGCCGCCGTTGCGGTCCGGGCTCCACTGCATGGGCGTGCGCACGCCGTCGCGGTCGCCGAGGTGGATGTTGTCGCCCATGCCGATCTCGTCGCCGTAGTAGATGACGGGCGTGCCGGGCATGGAGAGGAGGAGGGCGTTCATCAGCTCGATGCGCCGGCGGTCGCGCTCCAGGAGCGGCGCGAGGCGGCGGCGGATGCCGAGGTTGATGCGGGCGCGCCGGTCGGCGGCGTAGAAGTTCCAGAGGTAGTCGCGCTCCTCGTCGGTGACCATCTCGAGCGTCAGCTCGTCGTGGTTCCGAAGGAAGATCGCCCACTGGCAGGTTTCCGGGATCTCCGGGGTCTGCCGCATGATGTCGGTGATCGGGAAGCGGTCCTCCTTGGCGATCGCCATGTACATGCGCGGCATCAGCGGGAAGTGGAACGCCATGTGGCATTCGTCCGCGTCGCCGAAATACTCCTGGGTGTCCTCCGGCCACTGGTTGGCCTCGGCGAGGAGCATGCGGTCCGGGTAGTGGGCGTCGAGCTCGGCGCGGATCTTCTTCAGGACGTCGTGGGTCTCGGGCAGGTTCTCGTTGTTGGTGCCCTCCCGCTCGACGAGGTACGGGATGGCGTCGAGCCGGAGCCCGTCGACCCCGAGGTCGAGCCAGAAGTGCATGACGTTGAGGACGGCCTTGAGGACCTGCGGGTTGTCGAAGTTGAGGTCCGGCTGGTGGCTGTAGAAGCGGTGCCAGAAGTAGGCGCCGGCCACCGGGTCCCAGGTCCAGTTCGACTTCTCCGTGTCGAGGAAGATGATCCGCGTCTCCGGATACGTCTGGTCGGTGTCGGACCAGACGTAGAAGTTGCGGTGGTTGGAGCCGGGCTTGGCGCGGCGGGCGCGCTGGAACCAGGGATGCTGGTCGGAGGTGTGGTTGATGACGAGCTCGGTGATCACCCGCATGCCGCGGGCGTGGGCCTCGCGGATGAAGCGGCGGGCGTCCTGCATCGTCCCGTAGTCGGGCGAGACGTCCTTGTACTCGGCGATGTCGTAGCCGTCGTCGCGCCGGGGCGACGGGTAGAAGGGCAGGATCCAGATGGTGTTGACGCCGAGGCTGGCGATGTAGTCGAGCTTTGCGATCAGGCCCGCGAAGTCACCGATGCCGTCGTTGTTGCTGTCGAAGAAGGACTTCACGTGCAACTGGTAGATGACTGCGTCCTTGTACCATAGGGGATCGTTCCCGATCATCGCGCTGGTGGTCGGTTTGGTGCCGTCCGCCATGGATCAGCTCTCCTTGGACGCGTCTATGCGCCAGATCGAATAGGGAAGTTCGTGGGGGTCGAGCCGCAGCCGCTGGGTCTTGCCGTGCCAGGAGAAGCGGTGGCCGCGGACGAGGTCCTCCACCGCGAGGGAGCCGTGGTCGGGCTGGTGCCACTCCCAGAGCGGGATCTCCACGTCGGCCTCCTGGACCGCGTGCGGATCGAGGCTGACGGCGACGAGGAGCACGTTGTCGCGCGCGGGCGTCGCCTTCTGGAACCAGAGGACGCTGTCGTTGAAGGCGTTGAGGAAGGTGATGCCGAGATGGCTGTGGAGCGCCGGGTTGTCGCGCCGGATGCGGTTGAGCCGGGTGATCTCCGGGATGATGTTGCCGGGGCGGTTCCAGTCCCAGGCGCGGATCTCGTACTTCTCGCTGTCGAGATACTCCTCCTTGCCCGGATAGGGCCGGCCCTCGCAGATCTCGAAGCCGTTGTACATGCCCCAGAGGCCGGACATGGTGGTGGCGAGCGCCGCCCGGATGAGATGGGCCGAGCGTTCCGAGCGCTGCAGGAAGGCCGGGTTGATGTCCGGCGTGTTCACGAAGAAATGCGGCCGGAAATAGTCCTTGAGCGACGTCCGGGTCAGCTCCGTCAGGTATTCGGTGAGCTCCTGCTTGGTGTTGCGCCAGGTGAAGTAGGTGTAGCTCTGCGAGAAGCCGATCTTGGCGAGGCGCGCCATCACCTTCGGGCGGGTGAAGGCCTCGGCGAGGAAGACCGCGTCCGGATGACGGGCGCGCACGTCGTCGATCAGCCACTCCCAGAACGGGAAAGGCTTGGTGTGCGGGTTGTCCACGCGGAACAGCCGGACGCCCTCGTTGACCCAGAAGAGCACCACGTCGCGGAGCGCGATCCAGAGCGACGGGACGGCGCCGGAGGCGTAGAAGTCGACGTTGACGATGTCCTCGTACTTCTTCGGCGGGTTCTCCGCGTAGCGGATGGTGCCGTCCGGCCGCCAGTCGAACCAGTCCGGGTGCTCCTTCAGCCACGGGTGGTCGGGCGAGCACTGGATGGCGAAGTCGAGGGCGAGCTCCAGGCCGTGGTCGGCGGCGGCGGCGACCAGGCGGCGGAAGTCGTCGAGCGTGCCGAGCTCCGGATGGAGCGCGTCGTGGCCGCCCGCCTCCGAGCCGATCGCGTAGGGGCTGCCCGGATCGGTCGGGCCGGCCTTCAGGCTGTTGTTGCGGCCCTTGCGGTTGGTCCGGCCGATCGGGTGGATGGGCGGGAAGTAGAGGACGTCGAAACCCATGTCGCGGATGCGCGGCAGCTGGGCGATGACGTCGTCGAAGGTGCCGTGGCGATTGGGATCGCCGCTCTGGGACCTGGGGAAGAGCTCGTACCAGGAGGCGAAGCTCGCGCCGGTGCGCTCCGCGTCGAGCGGGATCGCGGGCTCGTGGCGGACGCGGAACGGCTTGAGATCCGCCTCGGCCATCAGGGCGACCGTGTCGTCGGCGAGGAAGGCCGCGATCCGGTCGCTGTCCGGCCCGTCGGTGACGCGGGCGAGGAGTTCGCCGAGCCGGGAGGCGAGCGGGCCGGGCGCGGTCTCCTCCAGGGTGCGCTCGACGAGCCGGCGGCCCTCCTCCAGCTCCAGCGTGACGGTGAGGCCGGCGGCGTGCTTCTTGGACAGCTCGTTGTGGAAGGTCGCGAAGGCGTCGCGCCAGGCCTCCACGGTGAACTCGTGGCGGCCGAGGCGCTCCAGCGGCATGTCGGCGCCCCAGCGGTCGTTGCCGAGCGGCCTCATGCGCACCTCCCGCCAGACGTCCTGGTCGGCGGTGCGCCAGAGGAGGGCGGCGGCGAGCTTGTCGTGGCCGTCGCCGATGAGGTCGCAGGTGACCTGCACCACCTCGCCCACGGTGCGGCGGGCCTGGAAGCGGCCCCCGTCCACGGTCGGCTGGAGCGCCTCGATGGCGAGGCGGGGCGACGCGACGGCGGCCATGACGTCCGGCACCGCGCCCTGGCGGGTGAGCAGGATCGGGTCGCTCGCGTCGCCCTCAAGGACGCGCACGTCGCCCGGGCCGAGCGGCAGGGTGCTGTCCAGGCCGAGCGCGGTGGCGCCGGCGATGTCGACGAAGCGCTGGAAGCGGCCGCCGGTGTCGGTGAGGAACTGGTCGGCGTCCGCCACGGCGCCCCGGCGCAGGTCCGGGTTGACGAGCACGAGCCGGGCCCGGTCCGCCTGGCGGATGTCCGGCGCGTCCGTGCGCAGCACCACCGTGACGGGCGCGGACGCCCCGGTGAGGACGCGCATGTCGGCGGCCGCGAAGGCGCCGTCGGACCGGCCGACGAAGCTGTTGGCGGCGGCGATCTCGTCGGAGAGGTCGACGCTCGCGACGGAGCGCAGCCGCTCGAACGCCGCCGGGGAGCCGGAGATGGGCGACAGGGGCTCGCGGGCGCCGTACTCGAAGCCCATGGGCACCAGGATGCCGTCGCCGAGGGCGGCGGAGAGCCAGAGCGCGCGGCCGAGCACGCGCCGGGTCTCCTCCTCGCCGGCCGCCTCGCCGGCGAGGCGCTTGCCGAACGGGGCCTCCGGGAAGGCGATGGACGGGCCGATCCGGCGGTGGATGTCGTTCTCGTCCACGAGCCAGGGCGAGCGGGCGTCCCACCAGCGCAGGGACGAGAAGACCGCGTCGAACCCGACGCCCTCCAGCGCGCGGCGGGCCTCGAAGGCGACGCCGGGGGTGACCGCCAGGAAGAGGCAGTCCGGCGCGCTGTCGCGGACCCGGCCGATCAGCGCGCGCCAGCGGTCCGGGCCGAGACGGTCCGGGTCGAGGCAGCGGTAGCCCGCGACGCCGCGCCGGGCGAGCGCCGCGAGCCGGTCGGCCAGGTGGTCGAGCCAGGCGGACGGGTCGGCGGGCAGGCTGGCCGAGCCGCGCTCCGCCGGGGCGACTCGCGGATCGAGACCGTCGGACCGGCCGTCCGGCCGGAAGCCGAAGCGCTCCGCCAGCGGGCCGCCGGCGGCGACCCGGTCGGCCACCACGTCCAGCATCAGGGCGAGGCCGCGCGCCCTGGCGGCGTCGGCGAGGCGCGCCAGTCCGTCCTCGGCGGACCCGTCGAAGCCGAGGGCCGGGTGGAGGCGACCGTCGTCGGCCGCCAGGAGGATGTTGCCCGCCGGCCCGGGCTGGAAGGGCGGCGCCATCACGACGGCGTCGAACGCCATCGCGGCCGCCCTGTCGAAGTGGCCGTCAAAGGAGGCGAGGTCGCCAACGTTGAGGGGATGGAGATAGTAGAGCCGTTGCCGCTGCAGCCGATCGTCTCGCATGAACCGTCCGTCGCCGTCGTTTCAGGAGAAGGACCGGAGCCGGCCCTCGGGGTCGGTGAACCGTGCCGGGATGGGTTTGTTCCGACCGGGCAGGATCGGAGCGCCACCCGTCCGCCGCGCGGGTGGCCCCGTCGGGACGCCGCGCCGGCGCCAATCCGGCCGGACCGGGCGAACGTTTCGCCGCCGTGCGGGTTTCCATCTCCGGATCCGCCGACGCCGACCGCCTTGCCCGGCGCGGCGCGGCGGGCGAAGGGGGTGCGGGGTGAAGATCCGGGTTTTCCTGAACCGCCACAGCGGCACGATGCGGTCGCTCGGGATCGAGGCCGCCGAACGGGTCATCATCCCCGAACTGGAGCGGGCCGGGCACGCGGTCACCGTCGAAGGCGTGACGGGCGAGTCTCTCGCCCAGCGGCTCGACGCCGTGGTGGCGGAGGCGAAGGCGGGCGGCGGCCCGAAGGCGGTGGTGATCGGCGGCGGCGACGGCAGCGTCAGCACGGCCGCCGGCCGGCTGGCCGGCACGGGCGTCGCCCTCGGCGTGCTGCCGCTCGGCACCATGAACCTCTTCGCCCGCAGCCTCGGCATGCCGATCGACTTCGAGGAGGCGGTCCGGACGCTCGCGACCGCCGAGCCCCGGCCGGCGGACATCGCCGAGGTGAACGGGCGGCTCTTCATCCACCAGCTCGGCTTCGGCGTGCAGCCGCACATGGCGCGGGTGCGCCGGCGGGCGCTGGTGGGCGGCAAGGCCGGCAAGCTGTTCGCCACCGCCCGGGCCCTGTTCACCGTGTTCCGGCGGCCCCGGGTGATGCGGCTGACGCTGGTGGAGGACGGGACGGAGACGCCGGTCGCCGCGACGGGCCTCGTCGTCTCCAACAGCCTCTACGGCGCCGGCCACCTGCCGTTCGCCGACGACCCGGCCGACGGGCGGCTCGGCGTCTACGTGTGCACGTCGCGCGCCTTTGGGGACCTCCTGCAGCTGACCACCGCGGTGGTGCGCGGCACCTGGAGGGACGACCCGCGGATCAGCGTGACCTCGGCGACCGACCTCGTCATCAAGGGGCGCTCGAGCACCCTCGCGGTGACGGTGGACGGGGAGCTGGAGCGGGTGGACCTGCCCGCGCGGGTGATGAAGCGCCCCGGCGCCCTGACGGTGCTGGCCGCGCCGAGGGGCTGAGACCCGCCACCGGCCAGTCGGATGCTTTTCATCAAGACGGAATTCACCCTGTCGCCAGAACCCGCGCGCCGCCGCCTGGGGCGAAAGCGCCGGCTTATTGATAAATTCAGAGGTTGTGATGCTTTATCGAGGCCCGAGCGGGACGTGTCGTCGCGCTCGGATGAGCGTCCGCGAGGGTCCGGTTCGGATGATGTCTGCTCGGAAGAACGCAACCCCACCCGACGTCCGCGCCGGACGCGCCGAACGGGCCTGGGGGGCCGGCCGATGACCGCGCTTTCGCCGAACGCCGGCGGGCCTGACGGCGCGGCGCCGAACGGCCGGAGCGCCGTGGAGCTTCTCAGCATCGCGGGCCTCTGCGCCGTGCTGGTGTTCCTGGAGTTCCGCCTCGGCCTGATGAGCGCCGTCGCGGTGTTCCTGTCCCGGGAGATCCCGTTCGGCAGCACGGTGGTGGTGGCGGTGGTGGGCGGCCTCTGGGCCGGGCTCGGCGTCTTCAGCGTCGGCCGCCGGGTGGAGCTCGCCCGGGCGCACGCCGCCCGCAGCACCCTGATGGCCGCCTTCGAGGCCCACCGGCTGACCGAGCCGGTGACCGGCCTGCCGAACACCTACGGTCTCCTCGCCTATCTGGACGGGCTCCTCGCCGAGGCCCGGGAGGGCGCCTTCGTGGACCTGGTGGCGGTGGAGTTCGCCAACCTGCCGCTGATCCGCGACGTCCACGGGACGGCGCTTCAGGAGGCGATGGAGCGGGAGATCGCCGACCGGCTGACCGGCCTGGTCCGGACGGGGGATTTCCTCGCCCGCGGCCCGGGCAGCAGCTTCTACCTGGTGCGCGCCGTGACCGGCCCGGCGGCCTTCACGGCGACGGACGAGGAGGTGACCGCCATCCTGGCCGCCTTCCGGGGCGGGCTGGCGGTGGACGGCCTCGTCATCCCGGCCCGGATCCACGTGGGCACCGCCACGGCGCGCGCGGGCACGATCGGCGCCATGGCGCTGCTCGACCGGGCGGATCTGGCTGTCCACCACAGCCGGCGCAAGGGACCCGGCGCGGTCTCGGCCTTCGATGCCGAGATGAAGACCGCGTTCGAATACCGCGCCATGATCGAGACCTCCATCGCGGGCGCGCTGAAGGCCGGCGAGATCGTGCCCTACTTCCAGCCGCTGATCGACCTGTCGCGCAACAAGGTGGCCGGGTTCGAGATCCTGGCCCGCTGGCAGCACCCGACCGTCGGCTACATCGCGCCGTCGGTGTTCATCCCGATCGCCGACGAGATCGGCATCCTGGAGCCGCTGACGCTCGACCTGCTGGGCAAGGCCTGCCGGGCCGCCTCGGCCTGGGGCGACCACATCATGCTGGCGGTGAACGTGTCGCCGACGGTGCTGCGCAACCCGGCTTTCCTGGCCGGATTCCGCGAGGTGCTGAAGGCGAGCCGGTTCGACCCGAAGCGCCTGGAGGTGGAGATCACCGAGAACGCCTTCATCGACGAGGTGGCGGGGCTCGACCTGGTGGTCGCCTCCCTGAAGGACGAGGGCGTCTCCATCTCGATCGACGATTTCGGCACCGGCTATTCCAGCCTGCAGCGGCTGCGCTCGCTGCCCTTCGACAAGATCAAGATCGACCAGTCCTTCGTGAAGGACATGGGGGAGAACGCCGACAGCCGGCGCATCGTGGAGGCCATCATCGGCCTCGGCCTCAGCCTCGGCCTGCCCACCACGGCGGAAGGCATCGAGGCGGAGAGCAACCGGGCGCTGCTGGAGGGCCTGGGCTGCTCCACCGGCCAGGGCTTCCTGTTCGCCCCGGCCATGCCGGCCGACGAGGTGCCGGGCTTCCTTACCCGCTATGCCGCCGAAGGGGTGGTGGCGCTGCGCCGGACCGCCTGACCGCGCCGGCCGGTGAAAAACCCGGCGGGCGTCACCGTGAGCGGAACCGATCGGCGCGCCGTGCGTTCAACGATCCGTCCGCGGAACGGGTTCTTGTGTCGCATCATGGTGATCGAACGGCTGTCGGCCGTGCTCTTCGACGTGGGTGGCGTGACCGCCGCCGTGCCGCTGTCGAGCGTGCGCGAAGTCCTGCCGTTGCCGCACTTGAGCCGGCCGCCGGGGTCGCCCGCCCCGTTCGCCGGCTTCCTTGACCGGGCCGGCGCGGCCCTGCCGGCGGTGCGGCTCGCCATGCTGTTCGGCCTCGCCGACCGCGCGCCGGAGATCGATCCGCTCGACGCCCATCTCCTGGTGGTCGGCCATGAGGCGCTGACGGTCGCCTTCCTGGTGGACCGGGTGCTGGACGTCGTCACCGCGGGGCCGGTGACCGCCACGCCGGTGGCGCCGGACGCGACCCTGAACGGCTGCGTGGAGATGGAGGTGGCCCTGCGCGGCGGCCTCGTGCCGCTCGTCTCCGCCGACCGGCTGCTGACCGCGAGCGAACGGGAGCGGCTCGCCTCGCTGACCCGGCTCGAGGCCGAGCGCGCCGCCCGCTGGGCCGACGCATGACCGGACGGGACCCCGAGGGGACGGTGGCGGCTATCCTGGCCGACCCGGGCTTTCCGCCGCTGAAGCGGCTGGTCATCGACCGCACCGGGCACCACTACTACGAGGACAAGGACCGGCTGCTCGCCGAGCGGATCGGCCGCCGGATGGCGGCGACCGGGGCGGCGGGGCTGGCCGCCTACCGGGCGCGGCTGGAGGACGGCGCGGGCGGGCCCGCCGAATGGGCGGCGCTGGTCGCCGAGATCACCATCGGGGAGACCTTCTTCTTCCGCTTCGCCGAGCAGTTCGCGGCCCTTCGCGACACCATCCTGCCGGAGATCCTGGAGCGGAACGCGGCTGGCCGGCGGATCCGGATCTGGAGCGCCGGGGCGGCGACCGGGGCGGAGGCCTATTCGCTGGCCATCCTGGTGCGGGACCTCCTCGGCGAGGCGGTCCGGGACTGGCGCGTCTCCATCGTGGGCACGGACATCAACGAGCAGTTCCTGGCGATGGCGCGGCAGGCGGTGTACGGGCGCTGGGCGCTGCGCTCGCTGGGGCCGGAGGAGCGGGACCGCTGGTTCACGGCGGGGGAGCGGCCGAACACGTTCGCGCTGAAGCGGCCCTACGCGTCGCTGGTGCGGTTCGAGCCGCACAACCTCCTCAGCCTCCTTGACGGCACGTCGCCGCTGCAGTTCTCCGACTTCGACCTCGTCCTCTGCCGGAACGTGCTGATCTACTTCCACCCGGACACGGTGGCGAGGATCGTGGCGGCGCTCGGCGACACCTTGGCCGAGGGCGGCTGGCTGCTGCTCGGCCACGCGGAGATCAACCCGGCCTTCGGCGGGCCGGTGACGCCGGTGGACCTCGGCGGCACGCTGGTGTTCCGCCGCCGCCCGGCGGGCGGGACGGCCCCGGCGACCGGCGAGACGGCGGCGGCGGGCGGGACGGCGGCGCCGGTGGGCGAGACGGCGATGCGGTCCGGGCGCTCCGGGGCGGGCGCGGAACGGGCCTCGGCGCGCGGGACGGGCACGACGGGCCGGCGGGCGGAGCGGCGGGCGGCGGATCCGGCGCGGGTCCGGGCGGCGGCGCCGCCGATCGCCCCATCGGCGCCGGAGCCGCTCGACGGGGACGCCGAACCGGCGGCAAGGCTCGGCGCGGCCGCGCGGGCGAGCGCGGACCGGGGGGACTTCTCCGCCGCGCTCGCCGCCTGCCGGGAAGGGCGGCGGCGGCATCCGGCCGACCCGGTGTTCCATCACCTGGAAGGCCTCGTGGACCGCGCCTCCGGCCGGCCGGACCGGGCCGAGGCGGCGTTCCGGCGCGCGCTCTTCCTCCAGAAGGACTTCGTCATGGCCCACTACCACCTGGGGCTCACCCTGATCGAGACGGGGCGGGCGGCGGACGGCCGCCGCTCGGTCGCCAACGCGGCCCGGCTCGCGGCCCGGCTGCCGGAGGACGACCCGCTGCCGGAGGGGGACGGCCTGACTGCCGGCACGCTGCACGCCATGGCGCGCGTCCTCCTCGACGGGGCGGCTCCGGCCGGCCGGCCGCCGTCCGGCCCGGCGGCGCACCGATCGATGGGAGGGCGCTGACATGCCCGACGAGATCCGCCGCCGCCGACGCATCCTCGACGCCCGCACCCGGGAGCTCGCCCGCGGCGGCCGGTCCGCGCCGGCGGCGCCGCGCGGGACGGCGCAGCTTCTGGTGGAGACGGGCGGGACGGTGTTCGGCGTCCCGCTCGCCGCCACCCGGGGCGTGACGCCGGCGGGCGCCGTCGCGCCGCTGCCGGGCACGCACCCGGCGGTCGTCGGCATCGCCCACCAGGCGGGGCGGTTCGTGGGCGTGATCGACCTTTCCGCCGCGCTCGCCCTGCCGGCGGCGGAGCGGGCGGGCTTCCTCGTCCTCCTCCGGTCCGAGCCGCCGGTGGCGCTCGCCGTGGAGGCGGTGCGCGGGACCGCCACGCCCGAAGCCGTCGCCGAGGCCGGCAGGGCCGTCGGCGACGGCGCCCGCGCGGGCGGGAGCGCCGGCGGCGCGGTGGCCGGGCACGCCCGGCTCGACGGCCCGGCGGGCGGCGCGGTGACCCTCCTCGACCTTCCGGCGCTGACCGCGCCGCTCTTTCCCCTTCCGCTGGCCTTTCCGAAAGGCGTGACCTCCTGATGACCGTCTCGATCGCCAACCGCATCCTTCTCGGCTTCTTCCTGATCATCGCCCTCATGGTGGGGATCGGCGCCTACGCGCTCGGCCAGATCGCCGACGTGCGCGACACCACGAGCACCATCGTGGCGCGCGACCTGCTGGTGCTGCGCCAGGTGACCCGCGTGCAGGCGGACCAGAGCCGGTTGGCGGCCGTCCGCGACGCGGCCGTGACCGGCCTTCTCGCCCGGGCGACCGGCCGGCCGGCGGCGGGCGACGCGGACCCGCTGGTGGCGTGGCAGCGCCAGCTCGACGTCAACGACCGGACCCTCGCCGAGGCGATCGCCCAGGCGGAGGCGCTCGCCGGGCAGGCGGTGAACCCGGCCCGCGCCGCCGCCTTCCAGGCGATCCGCCAGCGCCTGGCGGACGCCTCCGCCGACATGCGCCGGCTGCGGGAGGCGAGCGAGGCCCAGATCGCGGCCGTGCGGGCGGGCGACGTGGACGCGGTGCTGGCGGGCGCGGGCCCGGTGGCGACGATCCGCGACGCCCTGGCGCTCTCGCTGCAGGCGGCGGAGGCCGAACTCGACGCGGCCGTCCGGCTCGGCCAGCAGCGGGTCGCGGACGTCTACACGGAAAGCCGGTCGTCGATCGCGATCGGGATCGGCGCGACGGCGCTGCTGGCGCTCGTCATCGGGCTCGCGATCCGCCAGTCGATCGTGACGCCGCTCTCCGCCTTCATGGGCTTCGTGGAGAAGATCGGCCGCGGCGACCTCTCCGGCGCGGCGGCGGCGACCGGCCGCGACGAGATCGGCCGGCTCGGCGTGACGCTGAACGGCATGGTGGAGGGCCTGCGCCAGTTGGCCGGCCAGAGCCGGGAGGCGACCGAGAACCTCAACGCGGCGGTGGCGGAGATCCGCGCCTCCACCCAGGAGCAGGCGGCGAGCGTGGAGGAGCAGCTGGCCGCCGTGCAGGAGACCGCCGCCACCGTGGACGAGATCACCCACGCGGGCAGCCAGATCGGCAAGCGGGCCCAGGAGGTGATCGCCTCGGCCCAGGCGACCGCCCAGACCTCGACCGCCGGCCTCGACGCCGTGGAGGAGACGGCCCGGGCGATGGACGCCATCCGCGAGCAGGCGGAGGCGGTGGCCGGCAACATCGTGGCGCTGAGCGAGAAGACCCAGGCGGTCGGCGAGATCATCACGACGGTGAACGACATTTCCGAGCGCTCGCACCTCCTCGCCCTCAACGCCGCCATCGAGGCGGCGGCGGCCGGGGAGAGCGGGCGCAGCTTCGCCGTGGTGGCGGCGGAGATGAAGCTGCTCGCCGACCAGGCCAAGGAGGCGACCGGACAGGTGCGCTCCATCCTCGGCGACATCCAGCGCGGCATCAACGCCTCGGTCATGCTGACCGAGGAGGCGGTGAAGCGGGTGGCGGCCGGCAAGGAGAAGTCGGACGTGACCCAGAAGACCATCGACGAGATCACCCAGCGGGTGCAGGACAGCGTGCACACCTTCCAGCAGATCGTGGCCTCCACCAACCAGCAGCAGCTCGGCATCGAGCAGGTGATGGGGGCGCTCCAGAACATCCGGCAGGCGAGCCAGCAGACCGCCGCCGGCACCCGCCAGCTGGACCAGGCGGCCGGCACGCTCGCCGACCTCGCCCACGCGCTCCTGTCCCTCTCCAACCGCTACCGGATCTGACGGGAGGCCACAGCGGGTGAGCGACCTCCTCAAGGAGCTTCTGGCCGCCTTCGACGCGGAACACAGGGAGCACGTCGGCGTGATCCGGCGGGCGCTGGACCGCGCCGCGTCCGGCCAGCCGGTCGACCTCGCCGACGTGTTCCGCCGGGCGCACAGCCTGAAGGGCGCCGCCCGGGCGGTGGACATCGGCCCCGTGGAGGATCTGGCGCACCGGCTGGAGGCGCTGGTGCAGCGGGTGATCGACGGCGACCTCCGCCTCAACGCGCCGGTGCGGGCGGCGGTGGAGCAGGCGCTCGACGCGATCGAGGGACACGTGGCGACGCTCGACGGGGGTGGCGACCCTCAGGCGATGGCGGCCGCGGCCGAGGCGCTGGAGAGGGTGGAGGCGCCGGAGAGGGCGGAGGGGTCGCCGGCGGGGCCGGAGCCCGCGCCGGGTGCCGAGCCGGAAGCCGGTGGGGAGCCGCGGGTCGCGGATCGGTCTCCGGCCGCCGCCGTGACCGGCGACGAACCGGCCGACCGGGCCCCGGGGGACACGGCGGCTGCGGCCGGGACGGCGGGAGCGCCGGTTCCGGAGGGCGCGGATGCGCCCGGCGGCGTGCCCGCCGGAGAGGGTTCGGCGGGGCTCGACGCGATGCGCCGGGACCCGGCGGCCGCCGCGCCCGAGCCGGACGGCGCCGCGGCGTCGGGGGACGGGAGGGAGGCGCTGGCGGAGGAGGCCGCGCGCGGCGCCGAGCCGACGGCGCCCGACGAGGGGAGCGAGGTGCTGCGGGTGTCCGCCCGGCAGGTGGAACGGCTCGGGGCCTCCCTGTCGCTCGTGCTGGGGGAGGTCCAGGCTCGCCAGGGCCTGCCGGCCGAGCTGAAGAACCTGGCCGCGACGGCGCGCTCGCTGGCGCGGGCGCTCGGCGAGGTGCGCGAGCCGGCGGCCCGGATCGCCGCCGACCTCGGCCGCGCGGGCGACGGGCCGGGCACGCCTGCCGCCGTGGCGCGCCGGCTGGCGCGGCGGCTGGCGGAGGTGGAGACGGTCGCGACGGCGCTGCAGGTGGACCTCAACCGGCTGGCCCAGGCGGAGCGCCGGCAGGCCTTCTCGCTGGAGCGCGCCGCCACGCGCCTCGCCGAGGATGTGGAGGGCGTGTCGCTGGTGCCGGTGGAGACCGTGCTCGGGGGGCTCGGCCGCATGGTGCGCGACCTTGCGCGCGCCCAGGGCCTGGCGGTCCGGTTCCGGGCGGACGGCTTCGAGGCGCTCGTCGACCGGCGGCTTCTGCAGGGGCTGAAGGATCCGGTGCTCCATCTCGTCCGCAACGCGGTCGGCCACGGGGGCGAACCGGCGGAGGCGCGGGCGGCGGCCGGCAAGCCGGCGGAGATGGAGGTGGCGGTGACCGCCGCCGTCGGGGGAGGGCGGCTCACGCTGACCGTCTCCGACGACGGGCGCGGGCCGGACCTCGCCCGCATCGAGGCGGTCGCGGTGGAGCGGGGGCTGATGAAGCCGCGCTCCTTCGGGGCGCCGCCGCCCTCGCCGGACCGGCTGCTGGCCCTGGTGTTCGAGGCGGGCTTCTCCACCGCGCCGGCGGTGGACCGGCTGTCCGGGCGCGGCGTGGGCCTGTCGGTGGTGGCCGAGGCGGTGCGCCGGCACCGGGGGCATGTGGAGCTGCGGCCCCGCCGGCCGTTCGGCACCGAGGCGGTGCTGTCGGTGCCGCTCGCGGCGGCGCTGCAGTCGATCGTCGTCCTGGAGGCGGCCGGGCGCGCCTACGGGTTGCCGAGCCATGGGGTGGAGCGCCTGCTGCGGGTGCCCGAGGCGGCGCTTCACAGTGTGGAGGGCCGGCCGGCGGTCTGGATCGAATTCGGCGGACAGGACGTTGTGGTTCCGATCATCACATTGCCTGACGTTCTGGGTCTTGCCGCCGTGCCGCTTCCCGTCCATGCCGGAACCCTCACCGTAGCGACGATCCGGCGGGGAGACCGCCGGCTGGGCCTTGCCGTGGACGCCCTCAAGGACGCCCGATCCATGATCGTGAGCGCCGTGGACGGGTTCGGGGCGGACGGCAGGATCGTGTCCGGGGCGGTGCTGACCGACGACGGGCTGCCGGCGCCGGTGCTGGACGGCGCCGCGCTGGTGGAGCGCTGGCTGGAGACGGACGGGGCCGCCGCGAGGGGCGTCGGCCTGTCGGACTGGCGCCCGGCCGCCGAGGCGAAGCCCGTGACCATCCTGGTGGTGGACGACAGCATCACGACCCGGACCCTGGAGAAGAGCATCCTGGAGGCGCAGGGCTACCGGGTGATCCTGAGCGTGGACGGGCTCGACGCCCTCAACGCGCTGCGCGCCGGCGAGGCGGTCGTCGACCTGGTGATCGCCGACGTGGAGATGCCCCGGATGGACGGCTTCGGCCTCCTGCAGGCCATCCGGGCGGACAGCCGCTTCGCGGCGCTGCCGGTCATCCTGATGACGTCCCGCGCCGCGCCGGAGGACGTGCGCCGGGGTCTCGACCTCGGTGCGAGCGCCTATGTGACGAAGCAGACCTTCGACCAGCGCGACCTCCTGGCCACGATCGGACAGCTGCTGTGATCGCCGGCGCCCCCCGCACCCCCGTCCGCGTCATGATCGTGGAGGATTCCGCGGTCGTCCGCCGCCTGCTGGCGCACATCGTTTCGCGCGATTCCCGCCTGACGGTGGTGGCGGCGGTGGAGACCGCCGAGGAGGCCCTGATGGAGGTGCACCGGGTGCAGCCGGACGTGATCTCCATGGACATCCGCCTGCCCGGCATGGACGGCCTGGAGGCGATCAGCCGGATCATGGCGGAGCGGCCGACGCCGATCGTGGTGATCGCCGACGCGGTGGAGGACACCTCGCTCAAGATCTCGCTGAACGCGCTCCGGCTGGGGGCCCTGTCCGTGGTCGAGAAGCCGGTGGGTCTGGGCAACGCCAAGTACGAGACCGTGGCGGGGACGATCTGCACCCAGCTCTTCATCATGAGCCAGGTGCCGGTGATCCGACGGCGCAGCATCGGCCAGCGGCCGGCGCCCGGCCGTCCGGTCCCGGACCTCGCCGGGCCGGTGGCGGCGCCGGCGGTGGTGGCGGTCGCGGCGTCCACCGGCGGCCCGCCCGCGCTCGCCCGCGTGCTCGGCGCGCTGCCCGCCGACTATCCGCTGCCGGTGCTGCTGGTGCAGCACATGGGCGCGCCCTTCATGGAGGGCTTCGCGGCCTGGCTGGACGGGCTGGTGCCGATGACCGTGCGGCTCGCCGCCTCCGACGAGGTGGCGAAGGCCGGGCACGTCTACGTGGCGCCGGGGGACCGGCACCTGAGCGTGGCGGCGGCCGGCGGTCTCCTGAAGGTGACGGACGATGCGCCGGTCGGCGGCCAGCGGCCGTCGGCGAACGTGCTGTTCTCCTCGCTGGCGGCGGTCTACGGGCCGCGGGCCGTGGGCGTGCTCCTCACCGGCATGGGCGAGGACGGGGCCGCGGGCCTGACGGCGCTGCGCCAGGCGGGCGGCTTCACGGTGACCGAGGACGAGAGCACGGCGGTGGTCTACGGCATGCCGGCGGCCGCCGTCCGGATGGGCGGGTCGCGGGTGAGCCTGCCGCTGGACCTGGTCGGCCCGCGCCTTCTCCGGCTCGCGGGGGGGCGCTCATGACGGCGCCGCCCGTGTCCGATCCGGAATGCCGCCGAGACCGCATCCTGGTGGTGGAGGACAGCCCCACCCAGGCGCTGAAGCTGCGCCACGTGCTGGAGACCGCCGGCTACCAGGTGGAGTGGGCGACGTCCGCGGAGGCGGCGTTCGACATCCTCAACGAGCGCACGCCGGACCTCGTGATCGCGGACTTCCACCTGCCGGGCATGAACGGCGACGGGCTCGCCCGGCAGATCCGCATGAACGTGCAGACCCGGACGCTGCCGGTGATCATGCTGACCGAGGCCTCCGAGCGGGAGGTGGAGCGGCACGGCCTGGAGAGCGGGGCCGACGCCTACGTGCCGAAGTCGGCGCCGCAGACGCTGCTTCTCCTCAGGATCAAG
The DNA here is from genome assembly GCF_013839525.1 of Chthonobacter rhizosphaerae. Lineage (GTDB taxonomy): Bacteria > Pseudomonadota > Alphaproteobacteria > Rhizobiales > Pleomorphomonadaceae > Chthonobacter > Chthonobacter rhizosphaerae. The sequence continues at coordinate 297,754 of NZ_JACDIS010000001.1, read as the reverse complement.
GCGCTGATGCGGCGCCGGCCGGGGACGGCCGAGGCGCAGGAGGGATCGGCGGGCGCCGGCTCGCCGCGCTATTCCACCTTCCGGCGGGCGAGCCTCCTCCTGGTGTCGGACCGGGAGCCGCCGGACGGGGCGGCGGCGGCGCTCGCCCGCGGCCTGACGGCGCGCGACGCCTTCGCGGTGAGCACGGCCGCGACGGCGGAGGCGGCCTTCGCCCGGCTCGCCGAAGCGCCCTCGGCGGTGGACTGCGTGATCGTGGACCTGATGTCGGAGCGGTTCGACGGGCCGGCGCTGGTGACCGAGCTCGACCGGCTGCGCGCCGGGCCGGAGGGCGGAGGGCCGGCGGAACCGGACTTCGTGCTGGTGGCGCTCTACGACGAGGAGCGGCTGTCCTCGGCGGCGGTGGCGGAGATCTACGGCTCGGGCGTCGACGACATGGTGCCGGCGACGGCGGAGCCGGATCTCCTGGACCTCCGGATCCGGGCGCTCGTCCGGCGCAAGCTGCTGCGCGAGGAGAACCGGCGGATCGAGAGCGACTTCCGGGCGCGCGAGCTCGCCGTCGAGCGGGCGCGGGCGGACGCGGAGGCGGCGGAGGCGCGGGCGGCGCTGGCGGGGGAACTGGAGCAGGCCAACCGGGACCTCGCGCACACGAACCAGCGCCTGCAGGAGACCCAGTCGCAGCTGGTGCACGCGGCCAAGATGGCCTCGCTCGGCGAGCTCGTGGCCGGCATCGCCCACGAGATCAACAACCCGCTCGCCTTCGTGCTCGCCCACCACGGCACGGTGGAGCGGGCGGTGCGCACGCTCGCCGACCGGGTGGCGGACGACCCGGAGGCGGCCGCGCGCGCCGGCAAGGCGCTCGACCGGCTCGCCAGCATGCGGGTGGGGCTGACGCGGATCCAGGACCTGGTGCTCAACCTGCGCAAGTTCTCGCGCCTCGACGAGGGCGACGCCGACACCCTGGACGTGCCGTCGTCCATCGAGACGGTGCTGTCGCTCCTCTCCCACAAGCTCGGCGACGGCGTGACCGTCACCCGGCGCTACGAGGCGGAGCCGACGCTCGTCGCCTCGCCGGCGCTCCTCAACCAGGTGGTCATGAACATCATCGGAAACGCGGCCGACGCCATCGGCGACAGGGGAACAATCGCCATCGAAACGCGATCGGACGACAGGACGTACGAGATCGCCATCAGCGACGACGGCCCCGGCGTGCCGCCGGACCTGAAGAATCGGATCTTCGAGCCCTTCTTCACCACCAAGCCGGTGGGCGCCGGGACGGGCCTCGGCCTCGCCATCTCCTACGGCGTGGTGCTGGCGCACAACGGGGACATCGCGGTGGAGACGGCCCCGGGAGGCGGCGCGCGCTTCGTCATCCGGATCCCGCGGAGGACGCCATGAGCCAGATCGCCCAGAGGGCCCTCGGGCCGACCCGGACCCGGCCGCTGCCGCTGGTGCTGGTGGTCGACGACGAGCCGGACATCCTGACGGCCCTGGAGGACCTCCTGGAGGACGAGTTCCGGGTGCTGGCCGCCACCTCGGCGGCGGACGCGCTCGGCCGGCTCCGGGCCGAGCCCGACGTGGCCGTGATCGTCTCCGACCAGCGCATGCCGGGCATGACCGGCGACGCCTTCCTGGAGCGGGCGCGGGCGATCACCGACGCGGGCGCCATCCTGCTGACCGGCTACGCGGACCTCGGGGCGGTCGCCTCGGCGGTGAACCGGGGCGGGATCGTGGCCTATGTGGCGAAGCCCTGGGACGCGGCCGCCCTGAAGAGCCTGGTGGCGACGACGGCGGAGCGCACCCGCCTCGCCCGCGACCTCGCGACCGAGCGGGCGATCGTGCGCGGCCTCCTGGAGAGCGGCGCGGACGCCATCTCGTTCAAGGACCGGGACGGCCGCTTCGTGCGTCTCAACGCCCGTAAGGCGGCCGCCTTCGGGCTCGACCCGGCGGACTGCGTGGGGCTGAGGGAGAGCGAGCTCCGGCCCGACGGCGCCGCCGTGGAGGCGGCCGACCGGGCGGCGCTCGCCTCCGGCCGGGAGGACGAGGAGGTGGGCGAGGAGACGGACGAGACCGGCCGCACGGTCCACCTCTCCACCCGCCGCGTGCCCATCCCGGGCGAGGACGGCCGGCCGGCCTTCCTGATGACCGTGGAGCGGGACGTGACCGAGGCCCGCCAGATGGAGGCGCGGCTCGCCCAGACGGAGAAGATGCGGGCGCTCGGGACCCTGGCGGGGGGCATCGCGCACGACTTCAACAACCTTCTCACCGCCATCATCGGCGGCCTGGAGCTGGCCGAGCGGCGCCTGCCGGAGGACGAGCGGCTGCACCGCTACGTGACCGGCGCCCGGGAGGCGGCTGAGCGGGGCGCGGTGCTGACCAAGCGGCTGCTCGGCTTCAGCCGCCAGACCGACGCCAGCACGGCGGTCGTCGACGCCAACGCGCTGGTCGGCCGGATGCGCGACCTCCTCGACCACGCCCTCGGCGGCACCGTGTCGGTGGAGCGGCGCCTGGAGGCCCGGCCCGCCAAGGTGAGGGTGGACCCGGACCAGCTGGAGCTCGCCGTCCTCAACCTCTGCATCAACGCCCGCGACGCCATGGCGGCGGGCGGCGTGGTGACCGTCTCCACCGGCAACCGGTCGGTGCCGGACGGAGGCGCCCTGCCGCCCGGCGACTACGTGACGGTGAGCGTCTCCGACACGGGCGAGGGAATGCCGCCGGACGTGCTGGCGCGGGTGTTCGAGCCCTTCTTCACCACCAAGGAGGTGGGCAAGGGCACGGGCCTCGGCCTGTCCATGGTCTACACCTTCGCCACCCAGGCGCGCGGCACGGTGGAGATCGACAGCCAGGTGGGGCGCGGCACCACGGTGACCCTGGTGCTGCCGCTCGACAGCGGCGACGAGGGCGGGCGCGAGGAGGCGAAGCCGGCGGTGACCGGGCCGAAGCGGCGGCTGACCATCCTGGTGGTGGACGACGACCCGGCTGTGCGCCAGGTGACGGCCGCCTTCGTGACCGCCATGGGGCACGCCCTCTCCGAGGCGGCGGACGGGGCCTCCGCCCTGGCGCTCCTCGACGGGGGGCTGTGGCCGGACCTCCTCATCGTGGACTACGCCATGCCGGGGATGACCGGCGTGGAGGTGGCCGAGGAAGCCCGCCGCCGCCGGCCCGGCATGCCGGTGCTGTTCGTGACCGGGCACGCGGAGGACGAGGCGCTGGCCGCCATGGACCGCTATCTCGCCAAGCCGTTCCGCCAGGACGACCTCGCCATGGCGATCGCCGACCTGGTGGCCTGACAGGCGCGCCGGCGGGCGCGATGGAAAAAGCCGCGCCGGCGGGCGCGATGGAACAGGCGGCCCGCCGGGCGATTGGGGGCCATCCACCGGACCGGGCGACGCGCCCGGACGGCGCCGGCCCTCGAGGGCCGGCGGACCTCCAGACGCTGGGCAGGCCATGGCGGACGAACCGAAGACGACGACCGAACGGGGACCCGGAGACGACCGGAACCGGAAGGGGCCGCCCGAACCCGGCCGCGAGCCGGCCGGCCCGCACGCGGACCCGACCCTGATCGACCCGGACAAGACACCCGGGACCGGCGCGCTGCCGCCGGCGGACGGGACCGCGGACCAGGATTCCAACAGCGGCTGACAAACGCGGGCGGCGGCCGGGGCTGATGGGCTTCATGGGCCTGATCGGCCTCAGGAGCGCGGAAAAGACCGCGGGCGGCGGCACGCGACGAGAGGCGGCCGCCCGGTGGTCCGGGCGGCGGCGGTCGTTTTCGAAGACGGGCGCGAGCCGGGGCGCCGCCTCAGGCGGCGAGGCTCGCGCGGACGCGCCGCGCCAGATCGGCGTCGCGCACCGGTTTCTCCACGATGCTGTCGGCCTTGACGCCGTTGAGTTCGGCGGCCTGGCCGTAGCCGGTCAGGAACAGCACCGGCATGTCCGGCCGGGCGCGGGTGACGGCCTCGGCGACGGCGACGCCGTTCATGCCGGGCATCTGGAAATCCACGAGCAGCATGTCCACCGGTTCGCCGCGCTCGATCACGGCGAGCGCGTCGCGGCCGCAGGCGGCTTCCAGGACCGCGTAGCCGTGGTGTTCCAGCATGGCGGAGGTGACGTCGCGGACGAGCGGATCGTCGTCCACGAGCAGGATGGTGGCGAGCGGCGGCGCCTGCCGGGGCGAGCCGCGGCTGGCCAGGCCGAAGCCCTCCATGGGGATGGCGTGGGCCGGTTTCGTTTTTGTGATGGCGTCCAAGAGCGTGGCCTCCCGGTCGAGGACCCTCGACCGATGGGTCGAACGCCGAACGGCGACCCTTTGTTCCCGGCCGGCAGGCAGGCGCCCGACCGGACGGAGCCCGCCTCCGGGCCGGGACGGCGCAGGAACGATCCGGGCGTCGGCCGGTTGAGGGTCGTAACCGCTCCAAGAAGGAGAAGACCCATGGCCGAACAGTCTCTTCAGGCGATCTTCCTGCACACGCTGAAGGATGTCTACTACGCCGAGAATGCGATCCTGAAGCATTTGCCGACCCTCTCCAAGGCGGCGGGCGACAAGGCCCTCAAGGAGGCGTTCGACGCCCACGCCAAGGAGACCGCCCAGCAGCTGAAGCGCCTGGAGCGGGTGTTCGAGCTGATGGACGAGAAGCCTTCGGGCGAGAAGTGCCATGCGCTGGAGGGCCTCGCCAAGGAGGCCGACGAAGTGGTCGCCGCCTTCCCGGCGGGCGCCGCCCGGGACGCGGGCCTGATCGCCGCCGCGCAGGCGGTGGAGCACTACGAGATCGCCCGCTACGGCACGCTCCGGGCCTGGGCCATCCAGCTCGGCCAGGACGAGGCGGCGGACCTCTTCGCCGAGACGCTGGCGGAGGAGGAGTCCACCGACGACCTCCTGTCGGAACTCGCCGAGGACGTGGTGAACCCCAAGGCCGCGTGACGGCGGAAACGCCTGACGGCGGGCGCCGCCTGATCGCGATGACCCTGACGGCGGAACGACCTGACGGCGGAGGAGAGGCTTGATGGACCCCATGGCGGACGTGACGGCGGCCGACGCGGCATCGATGGAGGCCGCCGGCGGCCCCGGCGCGGAGGGCGACGCCCTCGCGCGGCTCGCGGACGCCTACGGCATCGAGCCGTCCTTCGTGGACGCCAACGGCGCCACGGTGGAGACCTCGGACGAGATCCGGCGGGCGCTCCTCGCCGCCATGGGCGTGGACCTCTCCGACGTCGCCGGCGCCCTCGCCCGGCTGGAGGAGGAGGCGGCCGGCCGGTTGCTGCCGCCGGTGATCGTGGCGCGCCCGGCGGACGGGCGCGTGCGGATCAGCCTGTCGCGGCCGGTCGCCGGCCGCTGGCGGGCGGTGGCCGAGGACGGCGCCGAGCGGGAGGGCGCGGTGGACGGCGGCGCGCTCGACCTCGGCGACCTGCCGTTCGGCTATCACCGGCTCGACCTTCAGGCGGACGGGACCGCGACCGAGGCGACGCTCGTGGTCACGCCCGGCGCCTGCTGGCTGCCGGAGGGCCTGACCGAGGGGCGCCGGCTCTGGGGCGTGTCCGTCCAGCTCTATCTCCTGAAGTCCGAAGCCAACTGGGGCATCGGCGACTACGCCGACCTGGTGCTCCTGGTGGAGGCGCTCGCGGACGAGGGCTGCGCGGTGGTGGGCCTGAACCCGCTGCACGCCCAGTTCATGGACGCTCCGGAGGACGCCTCGCCCTATTCGCCGGCGAGCCGGCTCCTCCTCAACATCCTCAACATCGCGGTGCCGCTCCTCCCCGAGGCGGCGGACCCGGACGTGGCGGCCTGGATCGGCTCCGACGCGGTGACGGACCGGATCGCCGCCGCCCGGGCGACGCCGCTGGTGGACTACACGGCGGTCGCGGATCTGAAGCTGGAGGCGCTGCGCCGCTGCCATCAGGCCTTCCGGCGCGCGTCCGACCCGGACCGGGCGATGGCCTTCGAGCGCTTCCGGGCGGAGCGGGGCGATCGGTTCGAGCGGGCCGCGCTGTTCCTGGCCCTTCGCGACCATTTCGCCCGCGAGGAGGACAATCCCGACTGGCACCGGTGGCCGGAGCCGTTTCGCGACCCGGGTTCGGCCGAGGTGCGCCGCTTCGCCGAGGAGCACCGCGACGCGGTGGACTTCTTCGCCTGGACCCAGTGGGTGGCGGACGGCCAGCTGGCGATGGCGGCCGACGCGGCGCGGGCCGGCGGCATGGCGATCGGCCTCTACCGGGACCTCGCCGTGGGGGCGGACCTCGCCGGCGCGGAGACCTGGGCCAACGCCGCGGCGGTGCTGGACGGCGTGGAGGTGGGCGCGCCGCCGGACCTCTTCAACCCGGCCGGCCAGAGCTGGGGCCTGCCGCCCTTCCACCCGCGCCGGCTGCGCGAGGAGGGCTACAGGAGCTTCATCGACCTGGTGCGGGCGAACATGCGCCACGCGGGCGGCCTTCGGATCGACCACGTGATGGGGCTGCAGCACCTCTACTGCATTCCGAAGGGATCGAGCCCGCGGGAGGGCGCCTACCTTGGCTATCCGGTGGACGACCTTCTCGGCGTCCTGGCGTTGGAAAGCGCGCGCAACCGGTGCCTTGTGGTCGGCGAGGACCTCGGCACGGTGCCGGAGGGCTTCCGCGACAGGATGGCGGACGCGCAGGTGCTCTCCTACCGGGTGCTGGCGTTCGAGAAGGACGAGGAGACCGGCGGCTTCGCGCCGACCGGCGCCTATCCGGTGCTGTCCGTGGCGGTGGCGGCGAGCCACGACCTCGCCACCCTGAAGGGCTGGTGGCAGGCCCGCGACGTGCAGGCCAAGGACGCGCTCGGCCTCTATCCGGACGAGGCGGAGGCGACGCGCCAGCGGGAGCTGCGCGACCGGGAGCGGCGCGAGCTCGCCACCCTTCTCCACCGGGAGAAGCTGCTGGCCACCGAGGGGCCGATCCGGGTGGAAAGCTTCGTCGACGCCGCCCACCGGCACCTGTCGCTGACCACCTCGGCGCTCGCGGTGGTTCAGCTCGACGACATCACCGGCGAGAAGGACCAGGTGAACATTCCGGCGACCGACAGGGAGACGCCGAACTGGCGTCGCAAGTACGCCGAGACGGTGGAACGGCTGGCGACGTCCGGGGCCTTCGCCCACATCGCCAGGCTGATGGCGGAGCGGGCCGACGGCGACGCCGCCCGGGCCGGCGGACCGGACGCGTCCGGCCGGGAAACGGAGAGCGGATGACGGCTGCCTATCTGAACCGGGTGGGCCATGCGGTGCCGCCCCACGACGTCCACCAGACCTTCATCGCCTTCGCCGAGCGGATGCTGGCGACCAACCGGGACCGGGCCCTGTTCCGCCGCATGGCGGAACGCGGCCAGATCGAGCACCGCTGGTCGGCGCTGCGGCCGAACCCGAGCCGGGCGGCGGGCGCGAGCGTGGACGACGGCGACTTCTTCCGCCCGGGCGCCTTCCCGTCCACCGGCGCGCGCATGATCCGCTACGAGGAGACCGCGCCGGCGCTGGCGGAGGAGGCCGTGCGGGCGCTGGACCTTGAGGGCCGCGAGAGCGAGGTGACCCACCTGATCGTGGTGACCTGCACGGGCTTCATGGCGCCGGGGCTGGACCTGCTGCTCGTCGACCGGCTGGGACTGCGGCCGGACATCGAGCGGACGGTGGTGGGCTTCATGGGCTGCCACGCGGCCATGAACGCGCTGCGGCTCGCCCGGCACGTGGTGCGGTCGGAGCCGTCCGCGCGGGTGCTGGTGGTGTCGGTGGAGCTCTGCACGCTGCACCTCCAGGAAAGCGCCGACCTGGAGCAGGTGCTCTCCTTCCTGGTGTTCGGCGACGGCGCGGCGGCGGCCCTGGTGAGCGGCGAGCCGCACGGGCTGGCGCTCGACGCCTTCCAGACCATCCTGGTCTCCGAGGACCCGGGCCTGATCACCTGGTCGGTGCGCGACGCGGGCTTCGACATGGTGCTGTCCGGCAAGGTGCCGGGGGCGCTGCGCGGCGCCCTGGAGACCCGCTCCGGCCGGTTCACCGAGAACGCCGACGCGCCGATCGAGCACTGGGCCGTGCATCCGGGCGGGCGGTCGGTGCTCGACGCGGTGGAGGCCGCGTTCCGGCTGCCGGCCCAGGCGCTCGGCGCCTCCCGGGCGGTGCTGCGGGAGTTCGGCAACATGAGCTCGGCCACCATCCTGTTCGTGCTCGCCCGCATGATGGCGGCGGGCCGCGAGGGGCCGGGGCTCGCCATGGCGTTCGGGCCGGGGCTGACCGCCGAGACCATGCGCTTCCGCCTGGTGGGCGGGCCATGACGGCGTTCCGGATCGACCGGCGCTCGACGCTGCAGGAGCTGATGGACACCGAGACGGTGCCGTTCGAGGACTTCCGGGACTGCCTCAAGGACCTGTCCAGCGTCAACCGGATCTCGTTCGGCTACCGGCCGACCCTGAGCTTCCTGGAGCGGTTCGTCGGCGACGGGCGGCTGCCCGAGGGCCGGCCGCTGCGGGTGCTCGACGTGGGCAGCGGCTACGGGGACACGCTGCGGGCGATCGCCCTCTGGGCGGGGCGGCGGGGGATCCCGGTGGCGCTCACGGGCGTGGACCTCAACCCGTGGTCCACCCGCGCGGCCCGGGAGGCGACGCCGGACGACCTGCCGGTGCGGTTCGTGACCGGCGACGCGTTCGCCTTCCGGCCGGACCATCCGCCGGACCTGGTGATCTCGGCGCTCTTCACCCACCACCTGGACGACGCGGCGCTGGTGCGCTTCCTGGAATGGATGGAGGAAGAGGCCGCGCTCGGCTGGTTCGTCAACGACCTCCACCGGGACCCGGTCGCCTACCACGGCTTCCGGGCGATCGCGACGGCGGCGCGCTGGCACCGGTTCGTGCGCCACGACGGGCCGCTGTCGATCGCCCGCGGCTTCCGGCGGGAGGACTGGTCGCGCCTGCTGGTGGCGGCGGGACTGGCGGCGCGGGGCGTTTCGATCGAGTGGTGGCTGCCCTACAGGCTCTGTCTCGGGCGGGTGAAATGACCGGACCGGTGGACGTGGCGGTGATCGGCGGCGGGCTCGCCGGACCGGCGGCGGCGATCCGGCTCGCCCGGGCGGGCCGTCGCGTGCGGCTGGTGGAGAAGCAGGCGGCGGCGCACGACAAGGTCTGCGGGGCCTTCCTCAGCGGCGAGGCGATGGCGGCCCTGGAGGCGCTGGGGCTCGATCCGGGCCGCCTCGGCGCGGTGCCGATCGGCCGGGTCGGGTTCGCGGCCGGCCGGCGGCTGGTGGCGGCGCGCCTGCCGTTTCCGGCCGCGAGCCTCAGCCGGCGCGTGCTCGACGAGGCGCTGCTCCAGGCGGCGGCGGACGCGGGCGCGACCGTGACGCGCGGCCGTGCGGCGCGCGCCCTGGTGACGTCGGCGGACGGGGCGGCGGTGCGGCTCGACGACGGCGAGGTGGTGCGGGCGCGCGCGGTGTTCGTGGCGACCGGCAAGCACGACCTGCCGGGCCGGCCGCGACCGCCCGGCGGCAACGACCTCGTCGGCTTCAAGATGGCCTACCGGGGCGGCCGGGGCCTCGACGGGCTCGCGGCGGACCGGGTGGACGTGGCGCCCTTCCGGGGCGGCTACGCGGGCATCCAGCCGATCGGGACCGGCGACCTCAACCTCTGCTTCCTGGTGGACCGGAGCCGCCTGCACGCGGCCGGCGGGCGGTTCGACGCGCTGGTGCCGGACCTCCTGGCCGAATCGCCGCTCCTCGCCGCCCGGCTCGACGGGGCGGCGCCGCTGTCCGACAAGCCGCTCGCGATCGCGCGCGTGCCCTACGGCTTCGTGCGGACGCGGACGGACGGGCCGGTGTGGTGGCTCGGCGACCAGGCGGCGGTGATCCCGTCCTTCACGGGCGACGGCATGGCGATCGCGCTCGTGAGCGCGCGACTCGCCGCGGAGGCCTTCCTGGCCGGCGGCAACGCGGCGGACTTCCAGGCGGCGCTCGCGGAGCGGACCCGTGCGCCGGTGCGCCGGGCGGGCGTGGTGGCGGCGCTCCTCGACCGGCCGGCGGCGCTGGCGGCCGCGTCCATGGCGGTGCGGGCGGCGCCCGTGATCCTCGCCGGCGTCGCGGCGGCGACCCGGGTGGCGCGCGACCGGCCGACGGGGGCGCTCAGCTCCAGCCCGCGTCCACGGTGAACTCCTGGGCCGTGCAGGCCGAGGAGGCCTCGGAGGCGAGGAAGAGCGCGAGGTCGGCCACCTGGTCGGGCTCGATGCGGATCTTCAGGCACTGGCCCTTCAGCATCTCGGCCTCCGCTTCGGGCGTCAGCCAGAGGGCCTTCTGGCGCTCGGTCATGACCCAGCCGGGCAGGAGGGTGTTGACGCGGATGCCGAACGGGCCGAAGTCGCGGGCAAGGCCGCGGGTGAGACCGTGCACGGCGGCCTTCGCCATGGTGTAGGCGGGCATGCCGCCGTTGCCGAGCTTCCAGGAGATCGAGCCGAAGTTCACGATGGAGCCGCCGCCGAGCCGCTTCATCATGGGCAGGACCGCCTGGGCGGCGAACATCATCGGCCGCTGGTTGATGGCCATGCGGTCGTCCCAGTAGGCGCGGGTGACGTCCTCCACCCGGTGGCGCTGGTCGTTGGCGGCGTTGTTGAGAAGGACGCCGACGTCGCCATGGACCTCGCCGGCCCGGCGGACCGCCGCCTGGAGGGCGGGCACGTCGCGGATGTCGCACGGGATGAAGAGGGGCGCGACGCCCGTCTCCGCCGCGACCGCGTCCACGAGCGCGCGGCTCTCCTCCTCGGCGATGTCCACGAAGGCGACGCGCGCCGTCTGGGCCGCGAAGGCGCGGGTGAGCGCCGCCCCGATGCCGCTGCCGCCGCCGGTGACGAAGACGGACGCGGCGGCAAGGTCCGGATAGAAGGCGCGAGACGGCATGGAAACAGGTCCTGAACAGGTGGATCGGACCCCATGGATCCTCCGAAACGGTCGGTCCTGTCCAGACCGCGCCGTTTCCCGCGGCCGGGGACGCGGCCATCGGCGGCGGATGCGCCCTTCGCGAAAGTGCGTTAGATTTCGTCTCCTCCGGGCCAAGCGAACCCAATCCGAAGGGCGATCGAACATCATGCTACTCGCGCGCCAGCACGCCATCCTGGATCTCGCCAAGCAGATCGGGCGGGTGACGGTGGACGACCTCGCCAGCCGCTTCGACGTCACGCCCCAGACGATCCGCAAGGACCTGAACGAGCTCTGCGAGCAGCGCCTGCTCGCCCGGGTGCACGGCGGCGCGATCCTGGCGTCCGGGGTGGAGAACGTGGGCTACGACGCCCGCCGGCAGATCGCCTCGCGGGAGAAGGCGGCGATCGCCAAGGCGGCCGCGGAGATGATCCCGAACGACGCCTCGCTCTTCATCAACATCGGCACCACCACGGAGGCGGTCGCGCAGGCGCTGCTGCAGCACACCGGCCTGATGGTGATCACCAACAACATCAACGTCGCCAACATCATGCGGTCCTACCCGAAGATCGAGGTGGTAATCGCCGGCGGCGTGGTGCGCCGGTCGGACGGCGGCATCGTGGGCGAGGCGGCGGTGGACTTCATCCGCCAGTTCAAGGTGGACTTCGCCATCGTGGGCACGTCGGCCATCGACGAGGACGGCTCGCTGCTCGACTACGACTTCCGCGAGGTGAAGGTGGCCCAGGCTATCATGGCCAACGCCCGCCACGTGATCCTCGTCACCGACAGCACCAAATTCGACCGCACCGCCCCGGTCCGGATCGGCACCGTGGACCAGGTGGACACGTTCGTGACCGACGTGTGCCCGAGCGAGCGGGTGCGCCGCCTGCTCGCGGAGGCGGACGTGCGGCTCGTGGAGGCGCTGAGGGACGAAGGCGCGGTGGCGGACCGCGCGGCGGGCGACGCGACGGGCGTCGGCGCCGGCTGACCGCCGGCCGGCGCCGGCCGGGAGGGGCGGCCGAGGGGCCGCTGGAGGCGGACGGCGCCAACCGGCCGTTGACCCTGCCCTCAAATTCGGCGAGGTCTCCTCATGATACGGACACGAAGCCCTGCTAGGGTCCGGTTCGTGGGATGGGACGTCCGGTGGGGCGAGACGTCCGAACGCGGGATCCTGGTGCGGATGGGTATGGTTGAAAGTCTGCGGGCCCTCTTGCGCCGGCGGCCGCCGCGCGAGGACGGCCGCCGCGGCCGGCGGCGGCTGTCGGACATTCTCGTGGCGCTGGCGAACGATCCGGCGCGCGACCGTATCTCGATCGGGACGCTCCTCGAAGGCATGCAGAACCGGGCCTTCGGGGCACTTCTCATCGTGTTCGCCCTGCCGAACGCCATCCCGACGCCGCCCGGAACCTCCACGGTGCTCGGCATCCCGCTGATCTTCCTCGCCGCCCAGCTGGCGCTCGGCTGGCGCCGGCCCTGGCTGCCGCCGGTGATCGCCGACCGGTCGATCCCGCGCGACACGTTCGGCAGCCTCGTCAGCTCCATGCTGCCCTGGCTGCAGCGGGCGGAGCGGCTGTCCCGGCCGAGGCTGGTGCGGCTGGTGCGCGGCCCGTTCGCCCGGGTGATCGGCGTGCTCTGTCTCGTCCTTTCGTTGATCCTGGTGCTGCCGATCCCCCTCGGCAACATGCTGCCGGCCTTCTCGATCTGCCTTCTGTCGATCGCCGTCCTGGAGCGGGACGGCCTGACGGCGCTCCTCGGCCTCGTGTCGTCGTCGGCCTCGCTCGTCCTCGTGGGCGGCGTCCTCTACGCGCTGACGAAGGCTGCCCTCTTCGTGGGCGAGGCGGTTTTCTGAGCAGAATCCGCGCCTTGTCTTCGCACCCGCATCATGAACGGGTTCTTTTCGGGGCGCGGAACAACGCCCCGCCTTGAGCGTTGGCTCGCCATGTCCAGTGAGAAGCGCCACGTCGGGTACCGCCCTGCCGGCCGCACGCCGCCGTGCGGCTGCGCGCGCTCGTGCGGCATCGACGGCCAAGGCTGCGCTCGCCTATTCCGTTCCGGCGCAAACTTCATTATGATTTCAAACAGCTACCGTCATCGTTTCGCCGCATCCCCCCGGTCTTCTCGGTCCCGTCATTTCGTTCCGGTCTTCCAAGCCGTGCCCCGCCTCCGGCCGACATCGTCGGTCGGTCTCGCGCGGGGCCATGGCGCGGGCCGGCTCCGCATGTCGAGACCTGACGGGCGATCGGCGGGCCGGACGGCGGATGCCGGCGCGAAAACATGTTGCGTCGCAGCGAATTCGTGGTCCGACTGGCGGAACGCGTCCCGGGTCTGACGGCCGATCGCCGGCTCTCCCCGCACGTGCTCCACCCGCCGGACCGCGGCGTATCTCTGGTCGAGTGGAGCCCCTGTGGATCTCAATTTCGGAACAAGCGACCCCAACCGTCGCGACGTGCTCAAGACCGCCGCGTCCGCGCTCGCCACCGTCCTGTTGGCGGCCGGGGTCGAACCGGCTCTCGCCCAGGCCGCCGTGCAGGCGAACTTCGCCGTCACGGGCCGCTTCACCCGCTCCACGGTGGCCGAGGCAGCCCGAAGCCTGGCCAAGGCGCCGTTCCAGCCGCTGGACGCCTCCCTGCCGGAGGTGCTGGCGCAACTGACCTACGACCAGTACCGGGACATCCGCTTCAAGCCGGACCGGGGCATCTGGGCCAACACGGGGCTGCCGTTCCAGATGCAGCTGTTCCACCGGGGCTTCTACTACAAGGAGCCGGTGGAGGTGGCGATCGTGGAGAACGGCGAGGCGAAGCACCTCGCCTACGACCCGACCATGTTCAACATGGGGCCGCTGGTGCCCCAGCCGGTGCCGACCGAGGACATCGGCTTCTCGGGCATCCGCCTGCACGGGCCGATCAACCGGCCCGACTATTATGACGAGGTGGTGGTGTTCCAGGGGGCGAGCTACTTCCGCTCCCTCGGCCGGGGGCAGATCTACGGCCTCTCGGCGCGGGCGCTCGCCATCAAGACCGGCGACCCGGAGGGGGAGGAATTCCCCATGTTCCGGGCCTTCTGGGTGGAGACCCCGGTCGCCGGCAGCGAGACCTGCGTGATCCACGCGCTTCTGGACAGCCCGTCCACCACCGGCGCCTTCCGGTTCACGGTCCGGCCCGGCATCCCGACGCTGATGGACGTGGAGGCGCAGCTCTTCCCCCGGGTGGACCTGGAGCGGATCGGCCTCGCGCCCGGCACCTCCATGTTCTTCTTCTCGTCCAACGGCCGACAGAACGTGGACGACTTCCGGCCGGAGGTGCACGACAGCGACGGCCTCCTGATGATCACCGGGCGCGGCGAGCGCCTGTGGCGGCCGCTCGCCAACCCGAAGGACCTGCAGATCTCCGCCTTCGTGGACCGAAGCCCGCGCGGCTTCGGCCTGATCCAGCGGGACCGGGACTTCAACAGCTACCAGGACCTGGAGGCCGGCTACGAGCGGCGGCCGAGCCTCTTCGTGGAGCCGGTGGGCGACTGGGGCGCGGGCGCGGTGACGCTGGTGGAGATCCCGACCAACGCGGAGATCCACGACAACATCGTGGCCTTCTGGTCGCCGCAGGACCGGATCCCGGCCGGCTCGGAATATTTCTACGCCTACCGGCTCGCCTGGGGCGGCGATCCGGCCATGGGCCTCGGCTCGGCGGTGATCCACGCGACCCGGTCCGGGCGGGCGGACATCGGCCAGCCGACCCCCGAGCGGCTGTTCGTGATCGACTACACGTTCGTGCCCGGCGTCGACCGGGGCACCCTCGGCGCCCCGAAGGCGACCGTGAGCGCCTCCAAGGGCACGATCCGCAACGTGGTGATCCACGACAACCCGACCATCGGCGGGCTCCGGCTGTCGTTTCAGCTGGACCCGCAGAACGAACCGCTGATCGAGCTGCGCGCCAACCTGACCTTCGAGACGGGCGCGCCGGCCGAAACCTGGGTGTACCGATGGACCGCGTGATCAGCCTCGTGGCCGAACCGGCCGACAGCGCCCCGACGTCCGCGGCCCCGACCGCGACCGTGACCGCCGCCATGCCGCCGGAAACGCCCGGCGCGATGCCAGCGCAGAGCCTGTCGACCTTCGACCGCCGGGCGAGGCGCGCCCTCGTCAGCCCGGCGTCCCGGTCGAGCCGGCTGAAGCGCCTGCTGGTGATGGGCGGATCGCTGGCCCTCATCGCCTACGCGGTGTCGGAGATGTACGGCGTGCTCTCCATCGGCGACCTGACGCCGGTGGAGGCGGTGGTGCTGGCGTTGTTCGCCGTCACCTTCGCGTGGATCGCCATCTCGTTCGTCGCCTCCCTGGCGGGCTTCGCCACGCTGGTGTCCCGGCGCCTCGCCGGCCGGCCGGAGGCGCCGGCCGCGCCGCTGGCGCGGCGGACCGCCATGCTGATGCCGACCTACAACGAGGATCCGTCGCGCATCTTCGCCGCCATCGAGGCGATGGCGGTGTCGGTGCACGATCTCGGCCAGGGCCACGCGTTCGACTGGTTCGTCCTGGCCGACACGACGGACCCGGAGATCGCCCTCCAGGAGGAGGCGGCGCTGCTCGCCGCCCGCCAGCGGCTGGGCGACAAGGCGCGGATCCACTACCGCCGCCGGCGCAACAACGTGGCCAAGAAGGCCGGCAACGTGGCCGACTTCTGCCGCCGCTGGGGCCGCAGCTACGACCACCTGCTGGTGCTCGACGCCGACAGCCTGATGGACGCCCGCACCATCGTGGAGCTCGCCCGGCGGATGGAGGCGGACCCGGACGCGGGCCTGATCCAGACCATCCCGATGCTGGTCAACGGCACCACCGTGGTGGCGCGCCTGCAGCAGTTCGCCGGCCGTGTCTACGGGCCCGTGGTCGGCACCGGCCTGTCCTGGTGGGTGCAGAAGGAAGGCAACTTCTGGGGCCACAACGCCATCATCCGGACCGAGGCCTTCATGTCGGCCGCGGGCCTGCCGGACCTGCCGGGCAAGCCGCCGTTCGGCGGCCACATCCTCAGCCACGACTTCGTGGAGGCGGCGCTCATCCGACGGGCCGGCTGGACGGTGATCATCGCCGACGACCTCAGCGGCTCGTTCGAGGAGAGCCCGCCGTCGCTGATCGACCTCGCCGTCCGCGACCGGCGCTGGTGCCAGGGCAACCTGCAGCACGCCAAGGTGATCGGCGCCAAGGGGCTGCACTGGGTGAGCCGGATGCACCTCCTGACCGGCATCATGTCCTACGCGGCCTCGCCGCTGTGGCTGCTGCTGATCCTCGCCGGCCTCGCGCTCGCCCTGCAGGCGCACTTCATCCGGCCGGAATACTTCAAGGACGAGTTCCAGCTGTTCCCGTCCTGGCCGCGGATCGACCCGGAGCGCGCGCTCGCCCTCTTCGGGCTCACCATGGGCGTGCTGTTCGGGCCGAAGATCATGGGGCTGATCGCCTTCATGCTGGACGGCAAGGCCCGCAAGGCCTCCGGCGGCGTCCTCGGCCTTCTCGGCAGCTTCGTGTTCGAGGTGATCGTCTCGGCCCTGATCGCGCCGATCATGATGCTGATCCAGACCGGCGCCATCTCGGAGATCCTGATGCGCCGGGACGCGGGCTGGAAGCCGCAGCGGCGCGACGACGGCGGCCTGCCGCTGCGCGAGCTGATCCACCGGCACCGCTGGCACATGATCTCCGGCGTCGCGCTCGCGGCGGCGGCGCTGGCGGACAGCTGGGTGCTGCTCGCCTGGCTGGCGCCGGCCGTGACGGGCCTCTTCCTGGCGGTGCCGATCTCGGCCATGACCGGTTCGGCGGCGATCGGCCGGGCCGTCAAGCGGATCGGCTTCCTGAAGACGCCGGAGGAGACGAACCCGCCGGAGATCCGCCACCTGATGGCGAGCGCGCGGCCGGCCTACGAGGCGGCGCTGGACCGGACGCCGGATATCGTGCGGCTCGTCAGCGACCCGGCCTGGCGGCGCGCGCACCTGTCCCTGGTGGACAAGCTGCCCGAGCGGCCGCGCGGCAAGGTGGACCCGATCTCCGCCCTGGTGGCGGCCAAGATCGCCGAGGCCGAGACGGCGGAGGAGGCGGTGTCCTTCATGGACACCAAGGAGCGCTCCACCCTGATCGCGACGCCGAAGCTGGTGGAGGCGCTGGCGCGCCTGCCGGTGCGGCGCTCCGAAGCCGCGGCGGAGTAGGCGCCGCGGCCGGTGAACCCTGACGGACCGCTCCGGCGAGGAGAGCTCCGGCGGTGAAGAGGGTGGCCGGACCGCGCCGGCCGGCGGCCGCGCCCGATGATCGCGCCGACCGCGCCCCGACAGGCCGACGGTCCCGGATTCTGCAGACCAGACATGCGGGCCGACGCGCCCGGCGCGCCGTCCCTCCGCACGTTCCGCGATCTTCCTGCAGGGCAATACGACTTTCAGGTCGGCCCTTTCGCCGCAGGGCGGGGCATGCCGTCTGTTCGGGCACAAACTCATCTACTAAAAGGATTCAGCTCAGGCTGGGTCAGCGTTCCGTTCAGGGGGCCAAGAGTGCCAATCAAGAAGTTGCTCGTCGCCAACCGCTCCGAGATCGCGATCCGCGTCTTCCGGGCGGCCAACGAACTCGGCCTTCAGACCGTGGCGGTGTTCGCCGAGGAGGACAAGCTCGCCCTGCACCGGTTCAAGGCGGACGAGGCCTACCAGATCGGCAAGGGGCTGGGGCCCATCGAGGCCTATCTGAGCATCCCGGACGTGATCCGCGTCGCCCAGGAGAGCGGCGCCGACGCCATCCACCCGGGCTACGGCCTGCTGTCGGAGAGCCCGGAGTTCGCCGAGGCCTGCGCGGAGGCCGGCATCATCTTCATCGGCCCGTCACCCGAGACCATGCGCCAGCTCGGCAACAAGGTGGCGGCCCGCAACCTCGCCATCTCGGCCGGCGTGCCGGTGATGCCGGCGACCGACCCGCTGCCGGACGACATGGAGGTGGTGAAGGCGGAGGCGCGGCGCATCGGCTATCCGGTGATGCTGAAGGCCTCCTGGGGCGGCGGCGGCCGCGGCATGCGGGTGATCCGCGACGAGGCGACCCTGCTGAAGGAGGTGACGACCGCCAAGCGAGAGGCCAAGGCGGCTTTCGGCAAGGACGAGGTCTACCTGGAGAAGCTCGTCGAGCGGGCGCGCCATGTGGAGGTGCAGATCCTCGGCGACAAGCACGGCCAGGTGGTGCACCTGTTCGAGCGTGACTGCTCGGTCCAGCGGCGGCACCAGAAGGTGGTGGAGCGCGCGCCGGCGCCCTACCTGACCGACGCCCAGCGGGCGGACCTGACCGCCCACGCGGTGAAGATCGGCCACGCGACGAACTACTACGGCGCCGGCACCGTGGAGTTCCTGATGGACGCCGACACCGGCGCCTTCTACTTCATCGAGGTGAACCCGCGCATCCAGGTGGAGCACACCGTCACCGAGGAGGTGACGGGCATCGACATCGTCAAGGCTCAGATCCACATCCTGGAAGGGGCGAAGATCGGCACGCCGGAGTCGGGCGTGCCGGCGCAGGAGGCAATCGTCCTCAACGGGCACGCCCTGCAGTGCCGCATCACCACCGAGGATCCGGAGCAGACCTTCATTCCGGACTACGGCCGGATCACCGCCTACCGGGCGCCGACCGGCTTCGGCATCCGGCTCGACGGCGGCACCGCCTACGCGGGCGCCTTCATCACCCGCTACTACGACCCGCTTCTGGAGAAGCTGACCGCCTGGGCGCCGTCGCCCGAGGAGGCGATCCTCAGGATGCAGCGGGCGCTGCGCGAGTTCCGCATCCGCGGCGTTGCGACCAACCTGACCTTCCTCGACAACATCATCAGCCACCCGAAATTCCAGGCGAACCGCTACACCACGCGCTTCATCGACGAGACGCCGGAGCTGTTCGTCCAGGTGAAGCGCCGCGACCGGGCGACCAAGCTCCTCACCTACATCGCCGACGTGACGGTGAACGGCCATCCGGAGACCCGCAAGCGGGCGAAGCCCGCCGCGCTCGCCCGGCCGGAGGCCCCGACCTTCAAGACGTCGATCCAGCCCGGCACCCGCGACCTCCTGAAGGCGCGTGGCCCGAAGGCGCTGGCCCGGTGGATGCGCGAGCAGAGCCGGGTGCTGGTGACCGACACCACCATGCGCGACGGCCACCAGTCGCTGCTCGCCACGCGCATGCGCACCTATGACGTGGCGGCGGTGGCCGAGGCCTACGCCCGCTCCCTGCCGGGGCTGTTCTCGCTGGAGTGCTGGGGCGGCGCGACCTTCGACGTCGCCATGCGCTTCCTGACCGAGGACCCGTGGGAGCGCCTCGCCCTGGTGCGCGACCGGGCGCCGAACCTCCTGCTGCAGATGCTGCTGCGCGGATCGAACGGCGTCGGCTACACCAACTATCCGGACAACGTGGTCCGCTACTTCGTTCGCCAGGCGGCCGACAGCGGGGTGGACGTGTTCCGGGTGTTCGACTGCCTGAACTGGGTGGAGAACATGCGCGTCGCCATGGACGCGGTGCTCGACGCCGACAAGGTGTGCGAGGCGGCGATCTGCTACACGGGCGACATCCTCGATCCGGACCGGGCCAAGTACGACCTGAAGTACTACGTGTCGCTCGCCAAGGAACTGGAGCGGGCCGGCGCCCACGTGATCGGCATCAAGGACATGGCCGGCCTCCTGAAGCCCAGCGCCGCGCGCGTGCTGTTCCGGGCGCTGCGCGACGCGACCGACCTGCCGCTCCACTTCCACACCCACGACACCTCGGGCATCGCGGCGGCGAGCGTGCTCGCCGCGGTGGACGAGGGGGTGGACGCCATCGACGCCGCCATGGACGCCTTCTCGGGCACCACGTCGCAGCCCTGCCTCGGCTCCATCGTGGCGGCCCTGGAGGGAAGCGCCCGCGACACCGGGCTCGACCAGGACGCCATCCGGCGGATCTCCTTCTACTGGGAGTCCGTCCGGCAGGTGTACGCGGCGTTCGAGAGCGACCTCAAGGGACCGGCTTCGGAGGTCTACCTCCACGAGATGCCCGGCGGCCAGTTCACCAACCTCAAGGAACAGGCCCGCTCGCTGGGCCTGGAGTCCCGCTGGCACGAGGTGGCGCAGACCTATGCGGACGTGAACCGCCTGTTCGGCGACATCGTGAAGGTGACGCCGTCGTCCAAGGTGGTGGGCGACATGGCGCTCCTGATGGTGGCGTCCGGCCTGAAGCCGGAGGATGTGACCGACCCGGGCAAGGACGTGGCCTTCCCGGATTCGGTGGTGCAGATGTTCAAGGGCGACCTCGGCCAGCCCCCGGGCGGCTGGCCGGCGGACCTGCAGCGCAAGATCCTGAAGGGCGAGGAGCCGATCACCGTGCGGCCGGGCTCGCTGCTGCCGCCGGCGGACCTCGATTCGGTGCGGGTGGACCTCGCCCAGAAGATCGGCGCGACGCCGACGGACGAGGACCTCGCCTCCTACCTCATGTACCCGAAGGTCTTCTCCGACTTCGCCAAGGCGCGGGAGACCTACGGCCCGACGTCGGCCCTGCCTACCCCCGTCTACTTCTACGGCATGACGCCCGGCGAGGAATTGTCGGTGGAGCTGGAGAAGGGCAAGTCGCTGGTGGTGATCTGCCAGGCGATCGGCGAGGCGGACGACGACGGCATGGTGCGCGTCTTCTTCGAACTCAACGGCCAGCCCCGCATGGTGAAGGTGCCGGACCGCAGCCTCGCCGCCGCCGGCAAGGGCGTGCGCCGCAAGGCCGAGGAGGGCAACCCCAACCATGTGGCCGCCCCCATGCCGGGCGTCGTCTCCACCCTGGCGGTGAAGGCCGGCCAGGCCGTGAAGGCGGGCGACGTGCTCCTCTCCATTGAAGCCATGAAGATGGAGACGTCCATTCACGCGGAGCGGGACGGCACCATCGCCGAGGTGGTGGCGAACCGCGGCGCGCAGATCGACGCCAAGGACCTGCTGCTGGTCTACGCGGGGTGAGGGGAGGCGGCGCCGATCGCTTCGGCGCCTCCGCCGGCTCTCAATCCGCCCGGATGCCGGCCTGGTCCAGGAGCTTCGGGATGCTTTCCCGGAAGGCGAAATAGCCCTTGGTGGCGAGGGGCCAGGCGCGGGTGTCCCAGGCGCGGCGGGCCGTGAGGAGCGGGATGCCGGCGTCGCCGAGGGCGGCGCGGGCCTGGTCGAGCCAGGCGGCGACCGGGCCGACCGGGGCGTAGGCGGTGACGAGCGCCTCCAGATCGTGAGCGACCGCCCAGTCTGCGACGGCGGCGGCATCCGCGTCGTCCGGCAGGCGAACGGCCGAAGCGGCCGGGGCGGTCGCGGCCGCGCGGGCGAGGGCGTCGTCGAGGGCGCCGGACAGGAAGGCGCGGGCGGCGGCGCCGGTCTCGCCGAAGCCGGCGCGAGCCCGGGCGCCGGGATGCGCCACGGCGGCGATCGCCGCCACCGCGTCGCCATCGAGCCCCAGCGCTTCGGCGAGACAATCCTCCTCGGTCACCAGGAGGCCGACCCTGTCGGCGGGGCGCAGGCGCGGCGCGCCGTCGGCGGCCGGCGCGAGATCGGCGGCCGGCAGGCCGCGCGGGGGAGGCAGGGGCGCCTCCTCGAGCGGCTCGGCGCGGGTGGCGAGGCCTTCCGGCCGGAACCGGCCTCCCGTGAAGGCGGCGATGTTGTCGGCGGTGGCCAGATAGGTCTTGCCCTTGGTCTGGAGCCCGGCGACCCAGCGCCAGGAGAGCGTGTTGGAGGCGGGGTCCGCGTCCACAAGGGACCGCAGGAAGAGGTCGGCGCCGAGCTCCCAGGGCAGCCGCAGGGTGAAGATCCAGATCGACGCGAACCACATGCGGGCGTGGTTGTGGAGCCAGCCGTCGGCGGCGAGGGACCGGGCGAAGGCGTCGAAGGCGTCGATGCCGGTGCGGCCGGCGACGGCGGCCTCGTAGTCGCGAGACAGCGCGGCGTCGGCCTGGAGCCGCTCCACCGCCGTCACGAGATCGGCCTCGTAGCGCAGGAAGGCGTCCGGGCGGAGCTCCAGCCAGCCCTTCCAGTAGGTGCGCCACATCACCTCCTCGACGAAGCGGGCGGAGTGCCGGGGACCGTGGCGCACGAAGGCCGGACGGATCACCTCCTCCTCCAGAATCAACCGGTGGCGGATGTAGGGGGAGAGGCGCGATACGGCGGACGGTTCCGCGTCGCCCCGGTCGTGGTTTCGCTCCTTGGCGTAGGACTGGCCGGCCCGGGGCAGGAAGGCGCGCAGGCGGGCGAGGCCCTCGGCGCGGGTGGCGGGGAAAACAAGGCTGTTGTCCAAGACGTCCATCATGCTGCACTTAAGGGGTGGGGAGACGGGCGGCACCGACGGCCTATATAGGGCGGGGTCGGAGCGCGTCCCGTCCAACACGCGTCTCGTCCGGGGAGCCCGCATGGCCGACAATGATCTGAGACCACTCGACGGCATCGCGGTGGCGGTGGTGGGCGCCGGCATCGCCGGCCTGACGGCGGCGCGCAAGCTCGCCAAGGCGGGCGCCGCCATCTCGGTGTTCGAGAAGAGCCGGGGGCTCGGCGGCCGGCTCGCGACCCGCCGCGTCGAGGGCGCGAGCGTCGACCACGGCGCGCAATACTTCACCGCCCGCGAGCCGGCCTTCAAGGCCTGGGTGGCGCGGGCCAAGCTGGAGGGGGCGGCAGCCTCCTGGGCGCCGCGCGGCAAGGACGGCGAGGACGACTGGCTGGTCGGAATGCCGGGGATGAGCGGGCTCGTGACCGCGCTGGTGGACGGCTACACGGTGACGAACGAGAAGCGCGTGACGGCCATCCACCAGATGGAGGGCGCGCTGACCCTGAGCTTCGAGGATGGCACCTCCGCGCCCGGTTTCGACCGGGTGGTGGTGGCGGTTCCGGCCCCGCAGGCGGCCGCCCTGGTGAGGCCGTTCGGAGCGCCGTTCGAGCGCATCGCCGATGCCGCCATGGCGCCCTGCTGGACGCTGATCCTCGCCCTCTCGGCGCCGTTCGACCCGGGCTTCGACGTCGCCCGCGACCGCGGCCCGCTGCAGTGGATCGCCTGCAGCGGAACGAAGCCCGGCCGCCAGGGCGAGACGATCGTGGCGCAGGCCAACCCGGCCTGGTCGCGCGAGCACCTGGAGCAGGACGCGGAGAGCATCCGGGACGAACTCCTGCGTCTTCTGGAGGAGGCCGTGGGGCCGATGCCGGCCCGCACCCACGAGGCGGTGCATCGGTGGCGCTACGCCCTCGTCGAGAAGGCGGTGGGCGAGACTTTCCTTTTGTCGCCGGACGGGCGGATCGGCGTCTGCGGCGACTGGCTGATCGCCCCGCGGGTGGAGAGCGCCTGGGCCTCCGGCGACGGGCTCGCCGACGCGCTGATCGCCCGCACCCTGCAGGCCGCCCACGGCTGACGGCCCGCCCGCTTTCCCCCGGACCAGGATGCGCATGCCCGACGTGCTGCCCCATAGCGACCACGGGATCGCCGACGACCGGCCCCCGGTCGTGCTCCTCCACGGCTTCGCCGGCGATGCGCTCGGCTGGACCAACGTGCAGCTGGCGCTGTCGCGGCGTCGGCTGACGGTGGCGTTCGACCTGCCCGGCCACGGGCGGGCGCTGGACTGGCCGGAGGTGGGCCACGCGGGCCTTAGCGCCAAGGCGGTGGCGGCGAGCCTCGACGCCCTGGGGCTGAGGCGCGTGCACCTCGTCGGCCACTCCATGGGCGGTGCGGTGGCGAGCCTGATCGCGCTCCGGTCCCCGGAGCGGATCGCGAGCCTGACGCTGGTGGCGCCGGGCGGGTTCGGGGCCGAGATCGCGCACCGGACCTTGAGGGCGTTCGCGATCGCCCGGAGCGAGGCGGAGATCGCGCCGCTCCTCGACCAGTTCTTCGGCTTCGACCGCCCGCCGTCCCGCCGGATGGCGGGGCAGATCGCCGAGAGCCGGAAGGAGTCCCGGCGGTCGGAGGTGCTGGCCGCGGTGGCGGAGGCCATCCTGGACGGGACGCGGCAGAAGACCGTGGACCGGGCCGCGCTCGGCGACCTGGACGCGCCCGTGAAGGTGATCTGGGGCCGGCAGGACCGCATCCTGCCCGTTCACCAGGCGGACGGGCTGCCGGGCGTCGTCGCGGTGCACCGGTTCGACGGGGTCGGCCACATGCCGCACCTGGAGGCGCACCGGGAGGTGGCCCGCCTGATCGCCGACCAGATCCGCGGCGACTGACGGAGAGGCCGGCGGCGGCGCGGAACTTCACCGGACCTGACGCGTCATACCCTTCGGAAAGCAACACCGGAGGACGTGATGGACCAGAAGACCGACGCCGAGTCCAAGCAGAAGATCTGGGACCTGATCCGCAAGGTGAAGGTCGCCATGATGGCCACCCATGCCGGCGGCGACCACATGCATGCGCGCCCGATGGTGGCGACGCAGCAGGAGTTCGACGGCGTGCTCTGGTTCTTCACCGACAAGCGGAGCCACAAGGTGGACCAGCTGGAAGGCGACCACCGGGTGCTGCTCACCTACGCCGACTGGGACAGCCAGACCTACGTGTCGGTGGACGGCACGGCCTCCATCGTGGTGGACAAGGGCACCATCGACCAGCTGTGGCAGGAGAGCATGCGCACCTGGTTCCCGGGCGGCAAGGACGACCCGAACATCGCGCTCATCCGCGTGCAGGTGGACAGCGCCGCCTATTGGGACAGCCCGTCCAGCACCCTGGTGCACGCCTACGGCTACGTGAAGGCCGCCCTCACCGGCGAGCGCCCGCACCCGGGCGACGTGGGCAAGGTGACGTTCTGAGCGAAAAGCCGGACGGGCCGCACCGCGACCCTGCCGAACGGAAAACCGGCGGCCGTTCCCGAGGGATCGGCCGCCGGTTCGCGTTCAAGACCTGGTCGAGCCCGCCTCACGCAGCCTGCTTGAGGCCCGTGCCGACGATGCGGACGATATCGGCCATGATGTCGGTGAGCTGGAAGTCCTTCGGCGTGTAGACGGCGGCGACGCCCATGGCCTTGAGGGCCTCCGCGTCGTCGGGCGGGATGATGCCGCCGACCACCACGGGCACGTCGTCGAGGCCGTTCTCGCGCATGCGGGCCATCACTTCGCGCACCAGCGGCACGTGGCTGCCGGAGAGGATGGAGAGGCCGACCACGTGGACGGACTCTTCGAGGGCCGCGTTGACGATCTCGGCGGGCGTCAGGCGGATGCCTTCATAGACCACCTCCATGCCGCAGTCGCGGGCCCGGACGGCGATCTGCTCGGCGCCGTTGGAGTGGCCGTCGAGGCCCGGCTTGCCGACCAGGAACTTCAGGCGCCGGCCGAGGGCGTCCGACAGGGCGTCCACGGCGGCGCGCACCGCCTCGATCTCGCCGGCGGAGGCCGACGCGGCGGCGCCGACGCCGGTGGGGGCGCGATATTCGCCGAACACCTGGCGCAGCGTCCGGCCCCACTCGCCGGTGGTGACGCCGGCCTTGGCGGCCGCGATGGACGGCTCCATGATGTTGCGCCCCTCGGCGGCGGCGCTGCGGAGCGCCTCCAGGGCCGCCTCGACCGCCTTCTGGTCGCGGCCGGACCGCCAGGCCTTCACGGCCTCCACGGCCTCCTCTTCCACGTGCTCCGGCACGGTGAGGATGCCGCCGTCGGCGCCGGCGGCGAGCGGGGAGGGCTCCGTCTCGGTGAACTTGTTGACGCCGACCACCACCTGCTCGCCGCTCTCGATGCCGGCGAGGCGGCGGGTGTTGCTCTCCACCAGCGCCCGCTTCATGTAGCCGCTCTCGACGGCCGCGACGGCGCCGCCCATGGCCTGGATCCTGTCGAGCTCCTCGCGGGCCTCCGCCTTCAGGCCTTCCACCTTGGCGGTCATCACGGTGGAGCCGTCGAAGATGTCCTCGTGCTCCAGGAGATCGGTCTCGAAGGCCATGATCTGCTGCATCCGGAGCGACCACTGCTGGTCCCACGGCCGCGGCAGGCCGAGGGCCTCGTTCCAGGCGGGCAGCTGGACGGCGCGGGCGCGGGCGCCCTTGGAGAGGACGACCGCCAGCATCTCGATCAGGATGCGGGTGACGTTGTTCTCCGGCTGCGGCTCGGTGAGGCCGAGGGAATTGACCTGGACGCCGTAGCGGAAGCGGCGGAGCTTCGGGTCGGTGACGCCGTAGCGGCTCTCCAGGATCTCGTCCCAGAGCTCGGTGAACGCCCGCATCTTGGCGATCTCGGTGATGAAGCGCATGCCCGCGTTGACGAAGAAGGAGATGCGGGCGACCGCCTGGGGGAACTCCGCGTCGGGGATGGCGCCGGAGGCCTTCATGCCGTCCAGGATGGAGCAGGCGGTGGCGAGCGCGAAGGCGAGCTCCTGCACCGGCGTGGCGCCAGCCTCCTGCAGGTGGTAGCTGCACACGTTCATCGGGTTCCACTTGGGCATCGCCGTGTAGGTCCAGGCGATGATGTCGGTGGTGAGCCGGATGGAGGGTGTCGGCGCGAACACGTAGGTGCCGCGGGACAGGTATTCCTTGATGATGTCGTTCTGGGTGGTGCCGTTGAGCTTGGCCCGGTCCGCCCCCTGCTCGTCCGCCACCGCCACGTAGAGCGCCAGCAGCCAGGCGGCCGTGGCGTTGATGGTCATCGACGTGTTCATCCGCTCCAGCGGGATCTGGTCGAACAGGCGGCGCATGTCGCCCAGGTGGGCGATCGGCACGCCGACCTTGCCGACCTCGCCGCGGGCGAGCACGTCGTCCGGGTCGTAGCCGGTCTGGGTGGGAAGATCGAAGGCGACGGAGAGCCCGGTCTGGCCTTTGGCGAGGTTGGAGCGGTAGAGCGCGTTGGACGCGGCGGCCGTGGAATGGCCCGCGTAGGTGCGGATGATCCAGGGCTGGTCGCGCTTAACCGGCGCGCCCGCGCCGGAGGCGGGGCTGGCCGAACCGGAGCTGAGGGGGGCGGAACTGACGGGGCCGCGTGGGGGGGTCGCCGGCCCGGTCGGGGTCGTCTCAGCCATCGTGCTCTCCTCCAAAGGGTGCCGCGCGGGGCCGCCGACCGCCGCGGGATGTCCGGTGCCGGTCCGCCCGGGCGCCGCGACGCTCGGTCGCTGGGCCTGACGGGCGGTTCGGGTCCGGGTCTTCTCGCAGCGCACTCTACAGGCCCGTTCGATCCGGCAGGAACCCGGCCAAAAGTCGCGGGTCCGGGGCGGATCCGGCGCGACGGGCCGCGGTTTCCCGGCTTTTCCGGGCGGCGGAAATTCCGTTGAAGCGCCGTTCAGAAAATACTGGTGGGTGGTTGGCGGGCGTCTCGGGCATGTGTTGGCGGATGGGCCGCCGGCGGGAGACCTCCGGCCGGATCCGCAGAAGGTCGTATGGTGCATCCCGGACGGGTCACCCAAGATCATCGCAGTGCAGCATGACGGCGCCGGAGGAGCGTGGCCGTCGTGTCCAATCCGGCAGAGGCGCGACAGGAAAAGAGCGCGACCGGCCCGAACGAGGAAAGGAAACGTCATGACCGCGGTGCAATCCAAGGCCGTCGAGCCCCCTCTGAAGGACCTCTACGACGTCGGCGAGATCCCGCCGCTCGGCCACGTGCCGTCGAAGATGTGGGCCTGGGCGATCCGCCGCGAGCGGCACGGCCCGCCGGACACGGCCATGCAGCTGGAAGTCGTCCCGACCTGGGAGATCGACAGCAACGAGGTGCTGGTGCTCGTGATGGCGGCCGGCATCAACTACAACGGCGTCTGGGCCTCGCTCGGCAAGCCGATCTCGCCCTTCGACGGTCACAAGCAGCCCTTCCACATCGCCGGGTCGGACGCCTCCGGCATCGTCTGGGCGGTCGGCTCCAAGGTCACCCGCTGGAAGGTGGGCGACGAGGTGGTTGTGCACTGCAACCAGGACGCCGGCGACGACGAGGAATGCAACGGCGGCGACCCGATGCTGTCGCCGACCCAGCGCATCTGGGGCTACGAGACGGGCGACGGCTCGTTCGCGCAGTTCTGCCGGGTGCAGAGCCGCCAGCTGCTGGCGCGGCCCAAGCACCTGACCTGGGAGGAGGCCGCGTCCTACACGCTGACGCTCGCCACCGCCTACCGCATGCTCTACGGCCACGCGCCGCACACCTTGAAGCCGGGCCAGAACGTGCTCGTCTGGGGCGCCTCGGGCGGCCTCGGCGTGTTCGCCGTGCAGATCTGCGCGGCCGTCGGCGCCAACGCCATCGGGGTGATCTCCGACGAGAGCAAGCGCGACTACGTGATGAGCCTCGGCGCCAAGGGCGTGATCAACCGCAAGGACTTCAAGTGCTGGGGCCAGCTGCCGACGGTCGGCTCGCCCGAGTACGACACCTGGTTCGCCGAGGCGCGCAAGTTCGGCAAGGCCATCTGGGACATCACCGGCAAGGGCAACAACGTCGACATCGTGTTCGAGCACCCGGGCGAGAGCACCTTCCCGGTGTCGTCCTTCGTGGTGAAGCGCGGCGGCATGGTGGTGTTCTGCGCCGGCACCACCGGATTCAACATCACCTTCGACGCCCGCTACGTCTGGATGCACCAGAAGCGCATCCAGGGCTCGCACTTCGCCCACCTGAAGCAGGCGTCCGAGGCCAACCGCTTCGTGCTCGACCGCCGGGTGGACCCGTGCATGTCGGAAGTGTTCGCCTGGGACCAGATCCCGGCGGCGCACATGAAGATGTGGCGGAACGAGCACGCGCCCGGCAACATGGCGGTGCTCGTCAGCGCCCCGAAGGCCGGCCTCGTGACCTACGAGGACGTGCTGGAGGCGAGCGCCGCCCGCTGACGGCGCACGGCGACGCGACGGTTCGAGGCGGCCCTCCGGGGCCGCCTTTTTCATTCGGCTGGGAGGGGCGGACGGGTCCGCCGGGCCGGCGGGCGAGCGGTCTTCGGCGAAGCACCTTGTCGGATTTCGGCATTGTCCGGCCGGGCGGGCCCGCATAGACGGTGCTGGATCACCCACGGACCTCAAGGCCTGCCGCCGCGGAGGACATCTTGGCCGAGACCGCATCGCCCGTCCTCACCGTTTCGAAGGACCCGCCGCTGGTGCGCGCGGCGCCGCTGGTGTTCGTGGCGCTCTGGTCGACGGGCTTCATCGCCGCCAAGTTCGGCGCGCCGGTGGCCGGGCCGTTCTCGTTGCTGGCGCTCCGGATGGCCCTGGTGGTGCCGATCCTCGCCGGGCTTTCGCTGCTTCTCGGGGCCGAGTGGCCGCGCGGCCGGGCCGCCGTCCACGCCATGGTGGCGGGCGCGCTCATCCACGGCGTCTATCTCGGCGGCATCTTCTGGGCGGTGAAGCACGGCCTGCCGGCGGGCCTTTCCGGCCTCGTGGTGGGGCTCCAGCCGGTGCTGACGGCGCTGTTCGCCCGCCTGCTCCTCGGCGAGCGGCTGACGGGCGCGCATCTCGCCGGCCTCGTGCTCGGCCTTGCGGGCATCGCCCTGGTGCTGGCGCCGAAGCTGACCGGGATCGACTCGGTCGATCCCGTGGTGGCGGCGGTGGCGCTCGGCGCGGTGGCGGCGATCGCGTTCGGCACCGTCTACAGCAAGCGGACCGGCGCCGGCGGCGCGCTGGTGCCGGGGACGGCGCTGCAGTTCGTGGGCGCGGCGCTGGTGGTGGTGCCGATGGCCGCCTCCGAAGGCTTCGCCTACGTGCCCTCGATGCAGCTGGCGCTCGTGACCGGCTGGCTGGTGCTGGTGCTCTCCATCGGGGCGGTGCTCCTGATGCTGTGGCTGATGCGCCGGGGCGCGGTGTCGTCGGTGGCGACGCTCTTCTACCTGGTGCCGCCGACCACGGCCTTCTTCGCCTGGATCGCCTTCGGCGAGACGCTGCAGCCGGTGCAGATCGTCGGCACCGTGCTGGTGGTGGCGGCGGTGCGGGTGGCGACGCGCAAGGGCAAGGCCTGATCCGACGAGGCGCGGTCCGGGGGATCTAATCCAAAGGGGGTCTGGACTTCCCCGGCCCGAGCCGACCAAATCGCCGCACATCGGAACAAGCCGCTTCGGCTGGGAGGGCGTGCATGGCGACCACGATCTACGACGTCGGCCTCGACAAGAACCCTGCGAACCATCAGCCGCTGACGCCCCTGACCTTCCTGGAGCGGGCGGCGGACGTCTACCCGGACCGGGTTGCGATCGTGCACGGGCGCCTGCGCCAGACCTACCGCGACCTGCGCGCCCGGGCCCACCGGCTGGGCTCGGCCCTGAAGGCGCGTGGCCTCGGCCGGGGCGACACGGTGGCGGTGATGCTGGCCAACACGCCGGCGATGATCGAGTGCCACTACGGCGTGCCGCTCTGCGGGGCGGTGCTGAACACGCTGAACACCCGGCTGGACGCCGCGACGCTCGCCTTCATCCTCGACCACGGCGAGGCGAAGGTGCTGATCACCGACCGGGAGTTCTCCGCCGTGATCGCGGAGGCGCTGTCGATAGCCACCGTGAAGCCGCTGGTCATCGACTACGACGATCCGGAGTTCGCCCAGACGGGCGCGCGGCTCGGCGCGCTCGACTACGAGGCGCTGCTTGACGAGGGCGACGAGGCCTTCACGGCCGCGCCGGCCGACGAGTGGGACGCCATCAGCCTCAACTACACCTCCGGCACCACGTCGAACCCGAAGGGCGTGGTCTACCACCACCGGGGCGCGCACCTGCTGGCTCTCGGCAACGTGGTGACCTGCGCCATGCCGAAGCACGCGGTCTATCTCTGGACCCTGCCGATGTTCCACTGCAACGGCTGGTGCTTCCCCTGGTCGGTGTCGGCGGTGGCCGGCACCCACGTGTGCCTGAGGGCGGTGCGGGCGGCGCCGATCTATGATGCGATCGCGGAGCACGGCGTGACGCACATGTCCGGCGCGCCGATCGTGATGTCGATCATCCTCGGCGCCAAGGAGGAGGAGAAGCGGCCCGTGACCGTGCCGGTGACCTTCCTCACCGCCGCCGCGCCGCCGCCGGAGGCGGTGCTCGCCGCCATGAAGGCGGCCGGCTTCGCGGTGACCCACCTCTACGGCCTGACCGAGACCTACGGGCCGGCGGTGGTGAACGAGTGGAACAGCGACTGGGACGCGCTCGGCGCCTCCGAATGGGCGACCCGCAAGGCCCGGCAGGGCGTTCGCTACCTGCTGCTCGACGGCCTGGACGTGATGGACCCGGAGACCATGACGCCGGTGCCGGCGGACGGCGCGACCATCGGCGAGGTGATGTTCCGCGGCAACGTGGTGATGAAGGGCTACCTGAAGAACGCCAAGGCCACGGGCGAGGCCTTCGCGGGCGGCTGGTTCCACTCCGGCGACCTCGGCGTGAAGCACCCGGACGGCTACCTGCAGCTGAAGGACCGGTCCAAGGACATCATCATCTCCGGCGGCGAGAACATCTCGTCCATCGAGGTGGAGGACGTGCTCTACAAGCATCCGGCGGTGGCGAGCGCCGCCGTGGTGGCCAAGCCCGACGAGAAGTGGGGCGAGACGCCCTGCGCCTTCGTGGAGCTGAAGCCCGGCGCGACCGCGACCGCCGAGGAGCTGATCGCCTGGTGCCGGGAGAACCTCGCCCACTACAAGGCGCCGCGCCACGTGGTGTTCTCCGAACTGCCGCGCACGTCCACGGGCAAGATCCAGAAGTTCAAGCTGCGCGACCAGGTGAAGGGCTAGGCCGATGGAAGCCATGACCGAGGAACCGCACGTGACCGTCGCCGTGGCGGACGGCGTGGCGACGCTGACGCTGAACCGGCCGGACCGGGCGAACGTGCTCTCGGCCGCCATGATCGAGGCGCTCGACGGCGCGATCCAGGCGGCGGACGCGGACCCGGCGGTGCGGGTGCTGGTGATCGCCGCCAAGGGGCGGATCTTCTCAGCCGGGCACGATCTGGCGGAGGTGCGCGACCTGCCGGACCAGGCGGCCCGGGAGGCGCTGTTCGCCCGCTGCTCGGCCATGATGCAGCGGATCGCTGCCTGCCGGGTGCCGGTGATCGCCAAGGTGCAGGGGGCGGCGGTGGCCGCCGGGTGCCAGCTGGTGGCGACCTGCGACCTCGCCTATGCGGCGGAGGGAGCGAAGTTCGGCGTCAGCGGCATCAACCTCGGCCTCTTCTGCTCGACGCCGTCCGTGGCGCTGACCCGGGCCGTGGCGCCGAAGCAGGCGCTCGACCTGCTCTTCACCGGGCGGCTGATCCCGGCGGAGCGGGCGGCGGCCATCGGGCTCGTGAGCGCGACCGTGCCGGCGGCCGACCTCGACGGCGCCGTGGACGAGGCGGCGGGGCTGATCGCCCGCAAACCGCCGGCGGCGGTGGAACTCGGCAAGCGGCTCGTCCGCGATCAGGCGGGGCTCGCCGTCGCGGACGCCTACGACCTCGCCGGCCGGCGCATGGCCGAGAACATGGACCTCGCCGAGACCGGCCGCCTCATCGACGGCTTCCTCGGCAGGTCGTGAGCGCCGCGCGGCCGGCCCGGGCGGCCGGCCGGTTCGCGGGACGGCGGCCGACGGGCGAAACCGTCGGCCAGCCGCGACAGCCGTGCGTCAACCGCTGCGGCTCTGGTCGGACTTCGACCCGCCGGCGTTGTCCGCGCCGGACCCCTGGCCGCCGCCGGACTTGCCGGCCGGCTTCTGGCCCTTGACGGTATCCAGCTCCTTGTCGTGCTCCATGTCCTTGCGGAGAGCCTGGCCCATGGTGCCCTGCTGGTTGGATTCGGCCATGTGCGTGGTCCTTTCCTGTCCGACCCGGCGGTGAGCCGGGCCTGCCTGAAGGCTAACCCCCGTCGTCCGCTCCCGTTCCGGCCCGCCCGGACGAGGTCGGCGAGCGTCCCGGCGTCGCGGCGGGAACGGCGGCCCGTTCCGGCTGTTCGGGAGCGAAAAGGCGACGGACCCGATGGCGACGGCCCAAAGAGCAGACCTCACGACCCTAGCGGCGGCGATCCGCGACCGGCGCTGCATCCTGTTCGCGGGCGCGGGCGTCTCCATGGCGGTCGGCCTGCCGTCCTGGGCCGACCTCATCGAATACATGGCAGCGGAGGCGGGCGTGGACCCGACGCTCGCCCGGCTCGGCGGCGGCACCGGCTACCACACGCTCGCCGAATACTACCGCATCCGCCAGGGCGCGATCGGGCCGCTGCGGAGCTGGATGGACCGGCACTGGTCTGTCTCGACCGAGGCGGTGGCCGGGTCCGAGATCCACCGGCTGATCGTGTCGCTCGGCTTTCCGCTGATCTACACGACGAACTTCGACCGCAACCTGGAGGTCGCCCACCAGATCCACGGCCGGCCGTTCGCCAAGGTCACCAACGCCAAGGACATCTCCCGCGCGCTCGACACGGTGACGCAGATCGTCAAGTTCCACGGCGACTTCGACGACGACCTCTCGCTGGTGCTCGCCGAGAGCGACTATTTCGAGCGGCTCGCCTTCGAGGGGCCGCTCGACATGAAGCTGAAGGCGGACGCGCTGGGGCGGACGCTGCTGTTCGTCGGCTATTCCATGTCGGACATCAACATCCGCATGCTGCTCTACCAGCTCTGGCGGGTGTGGAGGACGTCCGGCCACGACGCGGACCGGCCGCCCTCCTTCGTGTTCCTGCCCGAGGACAACCCGGTGCAGCGGACCGTGCTCGGCCACTGGGGGATCACCGTGCTGTCCGGCGAAGGGGACGATCCGGGCGAGGCGCTCCGGCGCTTCCTGGAGGACCTGGCGGCCGCGGTGGCGGAGGCGGCCGGCGACTGAGCGCATCCGCCCGGACGGTCGGAACCGAAGGGCGCGGCGGATGCTTCGGCCCGGGTGAACCTCGAACGGAAAGGCCCGTCATGTCCGAAGCGTCCGAAGGCCGGATGGAAACGGTGGTGCTCGCCGGCGGCGTCGCGCTCGGCGCCTACCAGGGCGGCGCCCTGGAGGCGATGGCCGAGGCGCAGGTGCGGCCGGCCTGGATCGCCGCCACCTCGATCGGCGGCGTCAACGGGGCCATCCTCCTCGGCGGACCGCGCGAGGACGCGGCCGCGCGACTGAAGGCCTTCTGGGACGCGGCGAGCTTCAGCCCGCCGGTGCCGCGGCCATCGGCGGTCGGCTGGACGGGGCCGGACTGGATGGAGCGGGCGCTCGGCCTCGCCTCGGCGGCTCAGACCCATCTCGCCGGCAACCCGGGCCTCTTCCGCCCGCGCGTGCCGCCGACCACGGACAGCGGCGGCGTGCCGAGTCTCTACGACAACGCGCCGCTCCGGCGGCTTCTGGAGCGCTCCGTCGACTTCGACCGGCTGAACGACGGCGCGGTGCGGTTCACCCTCCTTGCGGTGGACGTGGCGACCGGCGAGGAGGTGGTGTTCGACACCGCCGCCGGTGACCGGATCGGGGCCGACCACCTGATCGCGGCGTCCGGCCTGATGCCGGACTTCGCGCCGGTGGCCGTGGCCGGCCGGGTGCTCGGCGACGGCGCCTTCCGGCACAACGCGCCACTCCACCTGGTGCTGGGCGACCCGCAGGCGCGCCGACGCGACCTGCGCTGCCTCGTGCTCGACCTCTTCGCGGTGGACGGGGCGCGGCCGGGGAGCCTCGGAGCCGCCGCCGAACGGCGGCTCGACCTTCTGTTCGGCGGCCAGACCGCTTCGATCCTGGAGGCGGCCGGCCGGGAGGACCGGTTGCGGCGGCTGATCGGGCGGCTCGCGGGCGACGACGAGGCGGCCCGCCGGGAGGCGGTGACGGGCGACCGGCTGGTGGTGCACATGGCCTATCGGAACGACGGCCGCGAGGCCTACTCGGAGAAGATGTTCGACTTCTCGCGCGCCATGCTGGACGCCCGCTGGGACCGCGGCCGGCAGGACATGGCGGCGGCGCTGGCGGTGCCGGGCGGGGCGGCCGGCCTCACGGTGGTGCGGGTGCGGGAGGGGCGCGCGGCGGCGGCTTGACGGCGCGGGCCGGCTCGACGGCGCGAGCTTGACCGGCGCGCGGGAACAAAGGCCGGGCCCCGACCCTTTCTGGCCTGACCCGCAGCCCGTTTCTCCCCGAGACCTTTGTTCCAGGAAGGCCCGACCCCATGCCGACCATCCGCTCCACCCTCGCCGCCCTTCTCGCCGCCGCCGGCGCGCTCGCCGCCACGGGGGCGTCCGCCGAGACCGTCCGGGTCGGCATGTCCGGCGGCTATTTCCCGTTCACCTTCGTGGAGCAGGACGAACTGAAGGGCTTCGAGGTGGACTTCATGCGGGCGGTGGGCGAGGAGATCGGCGCCGAGATCCAGTTCGAGACCATGAGCTTCTCCGGCCTGATCGGCGCGCTGCAGGCGGGCCGGATCGACACGGTGGCGAACCAGATCACCATCACGGACGAGCGGAAGGCCCGCTTCGCCTTCTCGCAGCCCTACGTCTACGACGGCGCCCAGGTGGTGACGCGCCAGGGCAACGACGAGATTACCGGTCCGGAGTCCCTCAAGGGGCGCTCGGTGGCGGTCAACCTCGGGTCCAATTTCGAGGAACTCATGAAGGCGCTGCCCTACGCCAGCGAGATCGACATCCGCACCTATGAGAGCAACATCGAGCAGGACACCGCGCTCGGGCGCGTGGACGCCTTCGTGATGGACCGGGTGAGCGCCAGCCAGGTGATCAAGGAGAAGGGACTGCCGCTGCAGCTCGCCGGAAAGCCCTTCTCCACCATCGAGAACGCGCTGCCCTTCCGCAACGACGAGGCCGGCCTCGCGCTCCGCGACCGGGTGGACCGGGCGATCACGACGCTGAAGGAGAACGGCCGGCTGAAGGAGATCTCCATGAAGTGGCTGGGGATCGACGTCACCACCGCGCCCTGACCGCCTTCCCGACCACTCCTTGACCACCCCTTGATCGCCACGCGGGGAGCGCCGTCCCGGTGTTCGACGTCGGCTACATGATCGGGCTGATGCCCGTCCTCCTCGGCTACCTGCCGCTGACGCTCCAGATCGCGACGGCGTCGATGGCCTTCGCCCTGGTGCTCGCCTGCCTGCTCGCCATCGTGCGGGTGCTGGCGGTG
Source organism: Chthonobacter rhizosphaerae (assembly GCF_013839525.1). Lineage (GTDB taxonomy): Bacteria > Pseudomonadota > Alphaproteobacteria > Rhizobiales > Pleomorphomonadaceae > Chthonobacter > Chthonobacter rhizosphaerae. The sequence goes on along the minus strand of NZ_JACDIS010000001.1, from coordinate 261,986 downwards.
CCGGGGCTCGACCTCGTCGTCCGGCTGTTCATCTCCTTCTTCCGCGGCACGCCGCTCCTGGTGCAGCTGTTCCTGTTCTACTACGGCCTGCCGCAGGTGATCGGCTTCCTCCTCGCCATCAACGGCATCACCGCCGCCATCCTGGGGCTGACGCTGCACTTTGCCGCCTACATGGCGGAATCGATCCGGGCGGCGATCGTGGGGGTGGACCGCAGCCAGAGCGAGGCGGCGCTCTCGGTCGGCATGACGACGGGCCAGATGATGCGCCGGATCGTGCTGCCGCAGGCCGCGCGGGTGGCCGCGCCGACGCTGATGAACTACTTCATCGACATGATCAAATCGACCTCCCTCGCCTTCACGCTCGGGGTCACCGAACTGATGGGCGCGACCCAGAAGGAGGCGGCCGGCAGCTTCCGTTACCTGGAGGCTTTCCTGGCCGTGGCGGTGATCTACTGGGTGGTGGTGGAGGCGCTCTCCGTGGTCCAGCGCCGGCTGGAGACGGCGCTCGGCCGGGCGTACCGCCGATGATCGCCGTGGAGGGGCTCGTCAAGCGCTTTGGCGACCGGACCGTGCTCGACGGGGTGGACCTGTCGATCCGGCGCGGCGAGATCGTGGTCGTGATCGGCCCGTCCGGAACCGGCAAGTCGACGCTCCTGCGCTGCTTCAACTACCTGGAACGGCCGGACGCCGGGATCGTCCGGGTGGGCGACGTGACGGTCGACGCCCGCACGGCGACGAAGGCCGAGATCCTGGCGCTCCGCCGCGCCACCGCCTTCGTGTTCCAATCCTACGCGCTGTTCGCCAACAAGACCGCGCTCCAGAACATCGCCGAAGGCCTGATCGTGGTGAAGAAGGTGCCGAAGCGCGAGGCGCTGGAGAGGGCGCGCGCCATCCTGGACCGCGTCGGCCTCGGAGACCGGGCGGACGCCTATCCGGCGGCGCTTTCGGGCGGCCAGCAGCAGCGGGTGGGCATCGGCCGGGCGATGGCGCTCGAGGCCGACCTCATCCTCTTCGACGAACCCACGTCGTCGCTCGACCCGGAATGGGTGCAGGAGGTGCTGGACGTGATGAAGAGCCTCGCGGAAAGCCACCAGACCATGCTGGTGGTGACCCACGAGATGAGCTTCGCCCGCGACGTGGCGGACCGGGTCGTGTTCATGGACGGGGGCCGGATCGTCGAGGAGGGACCGCCGGGCCGGCTGTTCTCCGATCCCTCCGACGAGCGCACCCGCGGCTTCCTGCGCAAGATCCTGGCCGGGCAGGGCGGCTGAGCGGGCCGCCGGCCCGCGTCCGTCAGCGGGCGAGGAGATCGCGCCGGAGCGGCATGGTCATGCAGTGGACGCTGCCGCCGCCGGCGGAGAAGAGGTTGAGGTCGGGCTCGTAGACCGCGATGCCATCCGCCTTCAGCATGTCGTTGATGCGCCGGGAGTGGCGGGGGCTAACCACCCGGTCGCCGCCGAGGGCGAGCACGTTGCAGCCCATCTGGCCCATGGCCTCCTTGTAGGTGACCGGCAGGAGGCGGATGCCGTGGGCGCGGAACCAGTCCAGGTGCTCGTCGTCGATCACGTCCACGCACGCGATGGCGAGGCCGTCCGTCACCATGGAGAAGATCACGTCGAGGTGGAGGAAGTGCTCGGCGAAGGGTATGACGCGCACGTCCCAGCCGTCGGCCCGGAACCAGGCGGCGAACTGCTCGGCGCCCTCCGCGGTGGTGCGCTCGCCCGTGTAGCCGATCGCCATCACGCCCGGTCGGATGATGTGGATGTCGCCGCCCTCCACGGCGCCGGACGAGGCGTAGCGGACGATGGGGCAGCCGCTCTCCTCGTAGAAGCGGATCACCGAGGCGATCTCGCCCCGGCGCTGGGGCCGGAACAGCTGGGTGAGAACCGGGCCGAAGGGCGTCACCTGCGAGGAGTCGCGGGTGTAGATCTGGTAGGGCAGCTGCGGCTCGGGCGTCAGGTAGTGGCACGTGACGCCGGCGCTCTCCAGGCAGTCGGTGAGCTCGCGGAACTGGGACTGGAGCGCCTGCACGTCCGGCATGCCGCCGCCGGACGCGAGCGTCTTGCGGGCGATGTCGTTGGTGGGGATCCACTCGTAGAAGTCGGGCGGGCAGAGGAGGACGTCCCTGAGGACGCCGGTCTCGCTGTCGATCGTCCACTTCGGCGCGGGGGCGGTCATCGCGTCACCTGTTCCTGGTCTTGCGGTCTGCGGACCGGCACGACGGCCGATCCGTCGGCGGCTGGCGAGGGCTGGCGCGCCGCTCAGGGCAGGCGGCGGTCGTTCACGAGCGGCCGCGTGACGGGCTCGTCCTCCTCGATGGAGGAGAAGCGGTCCAGAGGTTCGGCGAAATAGTTGTCGGTGGCGTCGTCGTTGACCGACGACACCTCGCCGATCACCACGTCGCCGCCCTCGCCCCAGAAGGCGTGGAAGGTGCCGGGGAAGAGGGTGATGCTCTCGCCCGGCCGGAGATGGACGACGGTGCCGGGGTCCAGGTGGCGGACGAGGCCGTCCAGGTGGGCGACGACCACCCGGGTCTTGTCGATCGCGCCGTCCGGGCCGGCCTCGAACAGCTTGATGCCGAGGGTGGCGCCCGCATCGAGGCTCGCCCGGTTGATGATGTCCTCCACCTTGTGGACGTGGCGGTGCATGGGCGTCAGCTGGTCCCGGCGAGAGATCATGATCTTCTCCGCATAGGGCCGGTTGCCGTCGCCGCCCTCCGGCCGGCCGTTGCGGGCGGTGAAGAGGAGGAGGCCCCGGCGGGCGAAGTCGCCGCCGCCGAAGTCGGTGACGTCCCAGCCGCAGCCGGTGTCCACCAGGCCGCGGGCGGCCTCGCCGGCGGCGGCCCAGTCGTCCGCCGTCCAGGCGGCGAACGGCGGGAGGGCGAGCCCGGCGCGGCGGAAGTCCGCTTCCGCGCGGGCGATGTGGGCGTTGATCTCGGACCTCTTCATGGGGGCTTTCCTCTCGCCGGACCGGTTCGACGCGCCGGTCTCGGTCCATGCCGTCGTGTGTAGGCAACCGCCGGGCGGCTGTCCACGGTGGGGGTGAGGGCGGGCCGCGACGGGCGGGGCTGCGGCCTGTCGGAACTGCCGATCGGACGGCGAAAACCGATGGGATCGCAACGGAGCGTTAACCCTGTTGCCGCAAGGCGGGATCTCTCGGGGCGTCTGGCGTGTTCACCATGCGACGGCGAATTTTATTCGAATGCGCCGCTTGGGTCCGAGGGCCGCCAATGATGCCGAACCATGAGCCGAAGCTTTCGTACGATCTGCAGCGTCACCTGGGACGCTGCGTGAGGCTGGGTGCGGACGCGGTGCTGGAAGAACCCCTGAGCGACCGGATGGCGGATCTCCTCAGCCGCCTGGACGCGCGGGAGCGCAAGCGCCCTACGTCGGAGACCCGCCCGTCGGACGCGTGACGTGCCGATGCCGGCGCACAAGCGGGCGCCGGTGCGGGCCAGAGGTCCGCGAACCTGATGTCCGCAAAAACAGATGTGAGAGTAACACTTCGTTTTTTGTCATTTCTTTACCTCGGGTGACCTAGCGTTCCGCTCGCACATCTTGCGACCTGCCGACGCGATTACCCCACCCATGTCGATCCAGCAGCCGCCTTCCGGAGTTCTCGGCGCCGACATCCTCCGTCTCGCGGTGGCGGCTTCGGGCGATCTCCTGTTCGTCCTGTCGCCGGAAGGCGAGGTGCTTTCGGCGGACGGCGGGTCCACCGGGGCGTTCGGCGTCGATCCGGCGGCGGCGGTCGGGCGGTCCTGGCCGGACTTCTTCCACGAGGCCGACAGGGCGCCGGCCGGGGACGCCCTCAGGATCGCCGCCGACGGCGGATGTGCCCGGGTCACCGGCCGCGTGGAAGGCCCGGACGGCACGGTCCGCCACTGGCGCTCCACGGTGACGCGGGCACCGGCTGAGGATGGGCGGGTCCGGCTCCTGGCGGTCGCCCGGGACGTGTCGGAGGAGGCGGCGCTGACGGCGACCCTCGACCGGCGCGAGCGCCTGCACCGGGCGCTGAAGGAGGCGACGGCGGAGATCGTCTGGCACCTGGACCTCCGCGCCGGGCGCTGCGACCGGCACGGCTTCGAGGCCTTCACCGGCCACGCGCTGGCGGCGGAGGACCATCACGGCTGGCTCGCCTGGATGCATCCGGACGACCGGGACCGGGCGCTGACGGACATCGATGCCGCCACGGCGGCACGGCGGCCCTACATGATCGACTACCGGTTTCTCCACCGCAGCGGCGAGTGGCGGATGGTGGAGGACCACGGCGTGCCGCTGCTCGGTCCGGACGGCGAGATCACCGACTGGATCGGGATCATCACCGATATCCACGACCGGCGCCGGGCCGACGAGAAGCTGCGGCGGAGCGAGCAGCGGCTGCGGCTCGCCATCGAGGCGACCGGTCTCGGCACCTGGGACGTGGACGTGCGGACGGGCGCCCGGGAATGGTCTGACGAGCTGAAGGCCATGCTCGGCCTGCCGCCGGAGGCGGTGGAGACCGAGGCCCTGCTCCTGGATCGGGTGCACCCGGACGACCGGGCGGACGTGGCGCGCCACAACGTGACCACCTTCCTGCAGACCGCCGGCAGCCCGAGCGCCACCTTCCGGGTGGTGCGGGCCGACACCGGCGCGGTGCGGTGGATCAAGTCGCAGGGCCGGGTCGTCCTGGACGAGCAGGGTCGGCCGCTCCGGCGGATCGGCACCTTCCAGGACGTGACCGAGCAGCACGAGACCCGGCTGGCCCTGAAGCTCGCCTTCCGGCGCCATCAGGCGCTGATCGCCGCCACCTCGGAGATCGTCTGGCACACCAACGCGGAGCAGAACGCCAAGGACGGCAACGGCTGGACCGAGTTCACCGGCCAGTCCCTGGAGGAGGCGGACGGCCGGGGCTGGCTGGCGGTGATCCACCCGGACGACCGGGATGAGGTCTGGCGGACGAGCCGGGACGCCATGGAGGCGGGCCGGCCCTATTCGAGCGAATACCGGTTGCGCCACGTGAGCGGCGAATGGCGCTGGGTGGTGGACCGGGTGGTGCCGCTCGTGGACGAGGACGGCCGGATCGGCGAATGGGTCGGCATCATCGCGGACATCCACAAGCGCAAGACCGCCGAGGAGGCGATCCTGAGGGCGGCGCGGACCGACGACCTGACCGGGCTCGCCAACCGGGCGCTGTTCCACGAGGACCTGGAGCGGCAGGTGGCGGCGGTGCGGGCGGACGGGCGCTGCGTCGGCCTGATCCTGATCGACCTCGACCACTTCAAGGAGGTGAACGACAGCCTCGGCCACGACGCCGGCGACCACGTGCTGACGACCGTGGCCGACCGGCTGCGGGCGACCCTGCCGGCGGCCACCACCATCGCGCGGCTCGGCGGCGACGAGTTCGGCGTGCTGCTGCCGGCGGACGGGGAGGCGGACGTGACGGCGGCGGTGGACGCGGTGCTGGAGGCCCTGCGCCAGCCGCTCTCGGTGGCCGGCCGCGACCTCGACGGAGCCGCGACCCTCGGCTACGCCATCCATCCGCTGCACGATCCGGACCCCTCCGCGCTCCTGAAGAACGCCGACATCGCCCTCTACGCCGCCAAGCACGACGGGCGCGGGCAGGCGTTCCGGTTCGCTCCGGCCATGCGGTCCGAGCTCGACCGCCGGGTGACGGTGCTGCGGAACGCCCGCCGGGCGCTCGCGACCGACGCCATCGTGCCGGTCTACCAGCCCAAGGTCTCGCTCGCCGACGGGCGGGTGGTGGGGTTCGAGGCGCTGCTCCGGTGGCGCGACGACGGGGCGCTGCGCAGCCCCGCGAGCCTCCAGGAGGCGTTCGCCGACGCCGGGCTTTCGGCCCGGCTCGGCGCCTGCATGCTCGCCAAGACGACGGCCGACATGGCCGCCTGGACGGCCGCCGGCGTGCCCTACGGCCAGGTGGCCATCAACGTGGCGGCGCCGGAATTCCATCAGCCGTCCTTCGTGCCGGGCATCCTCGGCCGTCTCGCCGCCTGCGGCCTGCCGCCGTCCGTGCTGGAGATCGAGGTGACCGAGAGCGTGCTCCTGGAGAGCGGCAAGCAGGCGGTCTCGACGGCGCTCCGGGCGCTGCACGCGGCGGGCGTCGCCATCACGCTCGACGACTTCGGCACCGGATACGCCTCGCTGACCCACCTGAAGAAACATCCGGTGTCCTGGCTGAAGATCGACCGCTCGTTCGTGTCCAACCTGGAGACCGACCGGGACTCCGCCGCCATCGTGCAGGCGGTGCTCGGCATGGCGCGCAACATCGGGATCAGGGTCGTGGCGGAGGGCGTGGAGACCCGGTGGCAGCGGGATTTCCTGGCCCGCAACGCCTGCGACGTGGCGCAGGGCTTCCTGATCGCGCGGCCCATGCCGGCGGGCGAGGTGCCGCTCTTCCTCTCCCGGCACCAGGCCGGCGGACGCCGCCGGACGATGGCGCCCGGCGCCTGAGGTCCGGCGCGGCGCGCGCCCTTCGTGCGACTCCCATCCTTTAAACGGGGGCGGGCCGGTGCTAGTGTCGCGGCCGTCCGGTGACGGCGCCCGGACGGCCGCTCCGGACGCCGACCCTTTTCTCGACGCTCTCCTCACTTCTCGATCGGGGCCGATGGCTGTCGCACTCTCGACCTTCCTGACCACCTGCCTCGAGTTCGCCGCCCTCTACGCGGCGGTGTACGGCTGCAACGTGGCGGCCTATTTCGCGGTCTGCGGGGCGATCGACTACCTCAACAGGCGCAATCCGGAGCGGCGGATCCAGAAGACCCGGCGCGGCGACAAGCGGATCCGCGAGGAGATCCGCCACAGCCTGAAATCGATCGCCGTGACGGCGGCGTCGCTGTCCATCGGGGTGTTCGCGCTCCTGAAGGGATGGACGCCCTTCACGCCGTTCGAGCTGACCTGGTGGACGGCCGTGCCGCTCTTCCTCGTCACCATGGTGCTGTTCGACGCCTGGTTCTACTTCGGCCACCGGCTTCTCCACACCAAGCCCTTCTACAAGTACCATCTGCTGCATCACCGCAGCGTGGCGCCGACGGTCTGGAGCAGCGATTCGATCGGGCTCGTGGACACGGCCATCTGCCAGGGCTTCTATGCGGTGGTGCCCTTCATCCTGCCGATCCCGCCCGTGATCCTGGTCGCCCACCGGGTGTTCGACCATGTGAACGGCACGTTCGGCCACGCGGGCTTCGAATACTTCGAATCCCGGACGGCGCGGCACCCATGGCCGCTCCTCTGCGCCACCTACCACGATCTCCACCACAGCGAGTTCAGGTACAACTTCGCCAACTACTTCTCGGTCTGGGACCGGCTGCTCGGCACGGCCCACCCCGGCTACGACCGGATGGTGGCGGCCCTGGAGGCCGAGCAGGCGCCCATGCGGTTCGTCGGTCCGCCCGTGCCGGAGCCGCAGCGGCCGGCCCGGGCCCCGGCGGCCGCCGACGCCCCGGCGGCGCCCGCCGAGTGACGGCCGGGCGATCGCGAAGGTACGATCGTTCCGGCCGGCAGTCGCGGGCCTTGCGGTCCGTGGCCTAGCGTTTGCGGGCGCGGCCGAAGGGCGATAGCGTTCCGGAGCACACGCGGCGGTCTACGCCGGAGCACCAAGGGAGGGAGACGAGATGGGCGAAGTCGTCATCGGGGTCGATGTCGGCACCGGCAGCGCGCGCGCCGGCGTGTTCGACCTGAACGGGCGCCTGCTCGGGTCGGCCCGCCAGCCGATCCGCATCTGGCACGAACCCGGCGACATCGTCGAACAGTCTTCCGCCGACATCTGGTCGGCCTGCGCGACGGCGATTCGCGGCGCGGTGACCGAGGCCGGCGTTGCGCCGTCCGACGTGCGCGGCATCGGCTTCGACGCCACCTGCTCGCTGGTGGTCCTGGACCCTGCCGGCCGGTCGCTGCCGGTGGGCCCGTCGGGCGATCCGGCGCGAGACGTGATCGTCTGGATGGACCACCGGGCGCTGGCCGAGACCCGGGCGATCAACGCCGGCGACCACGGCGTGCTCGCCTACGTGGGCGGCGCGATCTCGCCGGAGATGCAGACGCCGAAGCTGAAATGGTTGAAGACGCACCTGCCGGAGACCTTCTCGGAAGCCGGGCACTTCCTGGATCTCTCCGACTTCCTCACCTTCAAGGCGACCGGCAGCCTCGCCCGGTCCGTCTGCACGGTCACGTGCAAGTGGACCTATCTCGCCCACGAGTCCCGCTGGGACGACGCCTTCTTCCGGGCCGTGGGCCTGGAGGACCTGACCGCCGACGATCACCGCCGGATCGGCCGGGAGATCGTGCCGCCCGGAACCCCCCTCGGCGCCGGTCTCACCGCCGAGGCGGCGGCCGCACTCGGCCTGAAGCCGGGCACGCCGGTGGCGGCCTCCCTGATCGACGCGCACGCGGGGGCGGTCGGGTCGCTGGGAGGCGGCGAGGGAGGCGGGACGGAGGGTCGGATCGCCTACATCATGGGGACGTCCGCCTGCGTGATGGCCTCCACCCCGGAGGCGCGCTTCGTGGACGGGGTCTGGGGGCCCTATTTCGCGGCCCTGATGCCGGGCCTCTGGCTGAACGAGGGAGGCCAGTCGGCGGCCGGGGCGGCGATCGACCACCTGATCCGCCTGCATCCGGCCTATCCCAAGCTCGCCGCCGCCGCCCGGGACGAGGGCGGCGACCCGGTGGCGCTCCTGGAGCGGCGTGTGCTCGCCCGCGGCGCGTCGCCGGCGGAGACGGCGCTCCTGGCGCGCGCCGTCCATGTACTGCCGGACTTCCTCGGCAACCGCTCGCCCTTCGCGGACCCGGACGCCCGGGCCGTGATGGCGGGCCTCGGCCTCGAAGCCGACGACGACAGCCTGGACAGGCTGTACGTGGCCGGCCTCTGCGGCCTCGGCTATGGCGCCGCGGAGGTGCTGGAGGCGCTGCGCCGGTCCGGCGTGCCGGCCGACATGCTGGTGGTGAGCGGCGGCGCCTCGCGCTCGCCCCTGGTGCGGCAGATCCTGGCGGACGCCACCGGCGTGCCGGTGGCGGTGCCGGCGACGGCGGAGCCGGTGCTGCTCGGCTCGGCCATGCTGGGCGCGGTGGCGGGCGGCCTGATGCCGGACCTTTCCGCCGCGGGCGACCGCATGTGCGCCCTCGCGTCGGTGGTGGAGCCGGCGGGCGGACGGGTGGCGGACTTCCATACCGCCAAGCGCACGGTCTACGACCGGATGCGCGCCCTCGACCGGGAAAGCCGCGCCCTGATGGCGGGGATCTGAGCCACAGGGGGTCGACAGACGCGCGCCCGGCGGGAGACGAAGGCGGGCGCGCCGCGCCCGACGTCGCGGATGGCGAGCCGTGCGGTCCGTTCACACCTTGTCGAGTTCGCGCGTCTCTTCCATCGGCACCTCGCCGTGGCTGGACATCTGTTCGATCAGCGGCTCCATCTTCTTGTGCTCGATCCGGGCGGCGTTGATGGACGCGCCGAACAGCAGGATGGCGGCGATCAGGTAGAGGAAGACGAGCGCCGTCATGACGCCGGCGAGACCCGCGTAGGTGGAGGCGTAGTTGCCGAAGTTGGAGAGATAGGTGGCGAAGCCGACGCCGCCGAGGATCCAGGCCGAGAGGGTGACGACCACGCCGGGCATCACCTCCGACAGGGTGCGCCTGCCGGACGGCAGCCACAGGTGGGCGATGATGAGCGCGGCGCCGAGGATCACGAGCGTGACCGCGTAGCGCAGCACCGTGAACGTCTTGGAGAATTCGTCGGCGATGGGCGCGAGCGCCACCACCCAGTGCCAGACGACCGGGGCGACGATGACGAGGACCGCCAGGGTGAGCAGCACCAGGCTGCCGATCACCACGAAGCCGATGCTTTCCAGCCTGAGGAGCAGGAAGGACCGTTCCTCCATGCACCCGTAGGCGCGGTTGAGGCCGACCCGGAGCGCCTCCACGCCGTTCGACGCGAACCAGACCGCGAGCGCCACGCCGATGGTGAGGAGGTCGCCGCGCGGAATCAGAAGGACGTTGTTGACCTCCTTGGCGATCGGCGCCGCGATGGAGGCCGGCACGGCGGCGAAGATGAGGTCCACCACCGTCTGGGCGAGATCGGTGAGATCCAGGAAGGCCGCCACCGCGGTGAGGAAGATCAGGAATGGAAACATGGCCATCAGGGCGGTGAGGGCCACGTGGCTGGCAATCGCCCAGCCATCGGTTCTGTTGAATTGGTCGATCGCCGTCCAGACGACTGCGATGGTCTGCCGCAGCCACTTGGTCGGTATCATCGGAATTCCTTTCCCGGCCTGCGAATTTGTACGCCTTCACGCTTTCTTTGGGTCACCCGTACCAAAGATGCATTGAGATTCTTGGGCAGTTCGCCGAGCGTGCGCGCCAAACATCCATGCCGACGACGATCATGCCGACCCTGAGGAGGAACGCAAGATGAGCGCTGCAACCGATCTGACGACCGCCGTCGAAGACGCGCACGAGCGCCTGAGGCAGGCGCTTCCGGCGATCGAGGATCTAATTGCGGCCGCCACCCAGGCCGTCGCGGCCCGGGTGACCGTGGGGGGCAGGATTTCCGGCGAGGCGATGGAGCGCGAGCAGCATGCCGCCCACGGCCTCGCCTGGCTCGCCACCTACGGGGAGAGCCTGAAGCAGCTCCTCTCCTATGCCGACCGGCTGGGCGAGACCGGCGCCTACGGCGACACCGAGCGGCTTCTCGTGGAGATCGGCGCGGCGGAATACCTCGCCCAGATCTTCGGCGGCATCCCGATGAACCAGGGCGAGTTCATCCGCCTCGCGGACCTCGGCGTGGACGCCCGGACGGTCGCGAAGGCCCGCACGGCGGCGGCCGAGAGCCTGATGGAGACCGGCAGCCAGCCGGCGCTCCGCGCGGCGCTCGTGGAGACCATGAAGCAGAAGACGCCGGCGGAGATCGTCGGCAACTCCGGCCTCGACGAGACCATGGAGGCCTTCCGGGCCGAGATGCGCCGCTTCGCCGAGGAGGAGGTGCTGCCGCACGCCCATGAGTGGCACCTTGAGAATGCCTACATTCCGCTGGACGTGGTCGCCAAGCTCGCCGAACTCGGCGTGTTCGGCCTGACGATCCCGGAGGAGTTCGGCGGCCTCGGGCTCGGCAAGGAATCCATGTGCGTCGTGTCCGAGGAGCTGTCGCGCGCCTACATCGGCGTCGGCTCCCTCGGCACCCGGTCGGAGATCGCGGCGGAGCTGATCCTGTGCGGCGGCACGGCCGAGCAGAAGGCCGAATGGCTGCCGAAGATCGCCTCGGGCGAGGTGCTGCCGACGGCGGTGTTCACCGAGCCGAACACCGGCTCCGACCTCGGCTCGCTCCGCACCCGCGCGGTGAAGGACGGCGACGTCTACCGGATCACCGGGAACAAGACCTGGATCACCCATCCGGTGCGCGCGGACGTGATGACGGTGCTCGCCCGGACCAACCCGGACACGACCGACTATCGCGGACTGTCCATGTTCCTCGCCCCGAAGCCGCGCGGCACGGACGAGGAGCCCTTCCCGGCCAAGGGCATGTCGGGCGGCGAGATCGAGGTGCTCGGCTATCGCGGCATGAAGGAATACGAGATCGCCTTCGACGCGTTCGAGGTGCCGGCGGCCAACCTCCTCGGCGGCGTGGAGGGCCAGGGTTTCAAGCAGCTGATGCAGACCTTCGAGAGCGCCCGCATCCAGACGGCGGCCCGCGCGGTGGGCGTCGCCCAGTCGGCCTTCGACATCGGGCTCCAGTATGCGATGGACCGGGTCCAGTTCGGCAAGGCGCTGATCAACTTCCCGCGCGTCGCCGACAAGCTGGCCATGATGGCGGTGGAGATCAACATCGCCCGCCAGCTGACCTACTTCTCGGCCCGCCAGAAGGACGAGGACAAGCGCTGCGACCTGGAGGCCGGCATGGCGAAGCTCCTCGGCGCCCGCATCGCCTGGGCGGCGGCGGACAACGCCCTGCAGATCCACGGCGGCAACGGCTTCGCGCTCGAATACGCCATCAGCCGCGTGCTCTGCGACGCCCGCATCCTCAACATCTTCGAGGGCGCGGCGGAGATCCAGGCCCAGGTTATCGCCCGCCGGCTGCTCGACGGCCGGTGAGGCGGCCCGAGGCCGAGGAAGGGGCGGGCAGGACGGATCACGGCGGCCCGGCGTTTCGATCTCCGCCGGCTCGCCCCTGATCCCGTTCGATCCCGATCCAGGGCCGGCGCTTCCATGGTGCGCCGCCACACGCTTCGTGCTACTCCCGGGCTTCCTTCCATCAGCCCGGATGTCCATGCCATGGCCTTTTCCGAGACCGAGCTCGCCGACCTCATCGCCATCCTGCGCGACGCCGCGCGGGTGGAGATCCTGCCGCGCTTCGCCAACCTCGCCGCGGGCGACGTGAAGGCGAAGAGCCATGCGTCGGATCTGGTGACGGTGGCGGACGAGGCGGCGGAGCGCTTCATCGAGGCGCGGGTGACGGAGCGGTTCGGCGAGGTGCTGTTCGTCGGCGAGGAGATCTTCGAGCGGGACGCCACGGTTGTGGACCGGCTGGCGAGCGCCGAGCGGGCCGTGGTGATCGATCCGATCGACGGCACCTTCAACTACGCCAACGGCATTCCGGCCTTCGCGGTGATCGCCGCCGTCGTCGAAGGCGGCGAGACGATGGCGGGCGTCCTCTACGACCCGATCCGGGACGACTGGCAGTTCGCCCTCAAGGGCCGGGGCGCCTTCCTGGAAGGGCCGAAGCAGCCGCGCCGGGCGATCCGGGTGGCGAAGCCGGTGCCGCTTGACCAGATGCACGGGGCCCTCAACTGGGCCTATGTGGACGGGCCGGTGCGCGAACGCATGCTGAAGGGCGCCGCGCGGCTCTGGGGCGGTTACAGCTACCGCTGCGGCGGCCAGGAGATGCGCCTCATCAACGAGGGCGGCGGCCATTTCGCCCTCTACGGCAAGCTCTCGCCGTGGGACTTCGCCGGCAGCGCGCTGATCCACCGGGAGGCGGGCGGCTATTCGGCCCGGTTCGACGGGTCCGACTACCGGCCCGAACACCGGGACGGCGGCCTGCTGCTGGCGCCGGACAAGGCCACGTGGGACCTTCTCCGGGACGTGCTGTTCGACTGAGCCTGCGGGGCGGCTCTCCCTTGGGCGCCGGGCGCTTCGGCGCCGGCCGGACGGGGATCCGGCGGGGACGGCGGCTCGTATGCCGCCGGGCGGAGCCATTCGACGCCGCGCGGCGTTTTTCGACGGAAACACCCTGTCTCGCCCCCCACCAGGAGACCGATCGTCATGAGCCTGGCCGACCGCCGCCCCGGCGAGGGCGCCTCGCCCGCCTTCCACGGCCCGCGGCCGTTCGCGCCGGTCGCCCTCGTGCTGTCGCTGGCGCTCTGCTTCGCGGCGGCCGGCATCGGCGGCGCGGTGACGACGCCGGAGATCGGCGGCTGGTACGCGTCGCTCCGGAAGCCGCCGTTCAATCCGCCCGACTGGGTGTTCGGGCCCGTGTGGACGGTCCTCTACGGCCTGATGGCGGTCGTGCTCTGGCAGATCTACCGGACGCCGGCGGCGGACGGCGGCGGGCGGCGGCTGCGGAGCCGGGCGCTGTTCGCCTTCGTGGTGCAGCTCGTGCTCAACGTGGCCTGGTCGATCGTGTTCTTCGGCCTGCACTCCCCGGCTGGCGGCATCGCGGTGATCGCCGCGCTCCTCGCCGCGATCGTGTGGCTGATGCGGGCGGCGCGGCCGGTGATCGGCGGCATGACGTGGCTGCTCGCGCCCTATCTCGCCTGGGTGGCCTTCGCGGCGGTGCTCAACGTTTCCATCCTCGCGCTGAACGGTTGACCGGCCGCGCCTCCCGCATCGCCGGGCGCGGCCGGCCGTGATCAGTTGGCGGGACGTCCGGCCCCGTCGCCCTCCGGTGCGAGGCGGGCGGTCCAGCGGGTGAGAAGCCCGGCGTTGGTGACCACCGACACGGAGGAGAGCGCCATGGCGGCGCCGGCGAGGGCCGGCGTCAGCACGCCGAAGGCGGCGAGCGGAATGCCGATCACGTTGTAGGCGAAGGCCCAGAAGAGGTTCTGGCGGATCTTCGCCCGGGTGGCCTTCGCGACCTCCAGGGCCGCCGGCACCAGCCGCGGGTCCGGCCGCATCAGCGTGATGGCGGCGGTCTCCATGGCGACGTCCGTGCCGGTGCCCATGGCGATGCCGACGTCCGCGGCCGCGAGGGCCGGCGCGTCGTTGACGCCGTCGCCCACCATCGCGACGGTCTTGCCGGCGTTGCGGAGCGCCTCCACCTCGCCCGCCTTGTCGGCCGGCAGGACGGGACCGCGCCAGCCGCCGAGGCCGATGTCGGCCGCGACGGACGACGCCACGGCGGCGTTGTCGCCGGTGAGCATGCGGCTCTCGATGCCGCGCGCCTTCAGGGTGGCGACAGCCGCGCGGGCCTCCGGGCGGACCGGATCGGCGAGAGCGAGGACGCCGATGACCTCGCCGTCGCGGGCGACCCAGACCGCCGTCCGCGCCGCCGCCTCGAACCGCGCGAAGGCGTCGGCGAGGGCGGCCGTGTCGATGGCGCGCTCGGCCATGAGGGCGCTGTTGCCGATCGCGACCGCATGGCCGTCCACGGTGGCGGCGACGCCCCGCGCGACCGCGGCCCTGAAGCCGGTGGCGGGCCTCAGCGGCAGGCCGCGGGCGGCGGCGGCGTCCACCACCGCGCGGGCGAGCGGGTGTTCGCTGAAGTGCTGGACGGCGGCCGCAAGGGCGAGGACCTCGTCATCCGAAACGCCCGGCCGGGCCGCGATGTCCACCACCGTGGGACGGCCGACCGTGAGGGTGCCGGTCTTGTCGAACAGCACGACGTCCACGTCGGTCGCCCGCTCCAGGGTCTCGATGTCCTTGATCAGGATGCCGGCGCGGGCGGCGGCGCCGGTTCCGGCCACGAGCGCTGTGGGCGTGGCGAGGCCGAGCGCGCACGGGCAGGCGATGACCAGCACCGAGACGGCGGCGACGAGCGCGGCCTCGAAGCCCTGGCCGGCCACGAGCCACCCGAGGAAGGTGACGAGCGCCACGACGACGACCACCGGCACGAAGACGGCGCTGATCCGGTCCACCAGGACCTGGACGGGCGCCTTGCCGCTCTGGGCGTTCTCCACCAGGCGGGTGATGCGGGCGAGCGTGGTGTCCTCCCCGGTGGCGGTGACCGCCGCCACGAGGGCGGACTCGCCGTTGAGCGCGCCGGTCACCACCGGGTCGCCGGGGCCGCGCTCCACGGGCACGCTTTCGCCGGTGACGAGGCTCTCGTCCACGTGGCCGAGGCCCTCCACGATCCGGCCGTCCACCGGAATGCGCTCGCCGGGCCGGATCAGCACCCGGTCGCCGGCGCGAAGATCCTCCACCGGCACGGGCTCCTCGCGGCCGTCGCGCAGGCGGGTGGCGGTCTCCGGGCGGAGCGCCATCAGGGCGCGCACGGCGGCGGTGGTGCCGGCCTTGGCGCGCGCCTCCATCAGCTTGCCGGCGAGGATGAGCGTGAGCACGGCGGCCGAGGCCTCGAAATAGAGATGGCCGGCGGCCGCGTGGCCGCGCGTCAGCACCATCCAGGTGGAGAAGCCCCAGGCGGCGGTGGTGCCGAGCGCCACCAGAACGTCCATGTTGGCCCCGCCGCTCGCGAGCGCCTTGGCGGCGCCGCGATAGAAGCGCGCGCCGGCCACCACCTGGACGATGGTGGCGAGCACGAGCTCGGTCCAGGGATCCATCAGATGGCCGCCGCCGGTCAGCATGGCTCCCATGGAGGCGAGGAACGGCAGGGTGAGGACGGCGGAGACCGCGAACACCAGAAGCGTGCGCCGGTAGGCGGCCCGGCGCGCCACCTCCTCCGCCTCGCGCTGGCGCCGGCGTTCGGCCGGGTCGGCGGCGCGGGGGCTCGCCTCGTAGCCGGCGCGGTCCACCGCCTCGACCACGACGGCATCGTCGGCGGCGGGCGTCAGCACCACGTCGGCCCGCTCCAGGGCGAGGTTGACGGTGGCGTCGGCAACACCCGGCGTCTTCTTCAGGACGGTCTCGATCCGGGTGGCGCAGGCGGCGCACGTCATGCCCCGGATGTCGAACACGCGCGTGGAGGCGCCGTCGGGCGCGGGTTCGGGCTTGGGTCGGGTCAGGGCCGTCATCTTGTCACCTCGCGTCGGTTCGACGCCCGGGTCAAGGCCGGGCGCAACGGGACGGCCGGGAAGGTGGGCCTTCCAGCGACTGGAAGGTCAAGGGGCAATGACACCGGACGCGCAACGGCCGGAGCCGACGGCTCCGGCAGCCACCCGGAACCCGCCATCAGAACGGGAAGGCGGAGCGGGGCGGACGCTGATTGTAAGCCTTTGTGATCTTGGTTTGTTCTTATGCGGAAACTTGAACAATGATGGTTTACAGCACCTTAAGGGCAGGCGGTTCGAAATAGATAAAGAACTATATATGAAACGCTCATCCCTTCACGATCTGTTCAGTCGTCATTTATAACAATGGTTCACGGCGGCCGAGTCTCATCGCCCCGGTCGGGCCGGCGCGGCTTCCACCGAGTGGAGAGCTGAGGCCGGATCAGGTCAGACGGGCGGGATCGAACCGGGCGACGTCGGCGAGGAGGTCCACGAAGCCGCGGGCAGCGTGGTCGAGGGAGAGCCTGCCCTTCTCGGCCGAGGCGGCGGCGGCGTTGCCGACGGCGCCGGCCGGGTTCAGGTCCTGGGCCTTCCAGCCGAACTGCGCCGGGCCATGGACCCTCAAGTGCGCCATGGTGTCGATCATCTCGTGCTGGGTGGAGCGGAAGTCCGCCGCCTTGTCCATGCGGACGAGATCGGGTCTCAGGTGGAGCATGATGGAGGTCTCCACGTCGCCGCCGTGGATGCCATAGACGAACTCCTCGGCGGGGAACACGCCGTCCGGCTGGCCGAACCGGGCCCAGGACGTGGCGACCGCCAGCATGCGGTGGCGGATGCGGAGCTCCCGGGCGACGATGTCCATGATGGGCACGTTGCCGCCGTGGGACGTGACGATGACGAGCTTTCGCACGCCCGCCCGGGCGACGCTGTCGCCGATGTCGAGCCAAGCCTTGGTGACCGTCTCCCAGTCGAGCGTGAGGGTGCCCGGGCTGTCGATGTGCTCGTTGGACTTCGCCACCGCCTGGACCGGCAGGAAGGTGGCCGGGAGCTCGCCGCCGAGAAGGTCGATCACCCGTCGCACCTGGCCCTCGGCGATGCAGGCATCCGTGTAGACCGGCAGGTGCGGGCCATGCTGCTCGATCGCCGCCACGGGGAGGATCGCTATCCAGGAGGCGGTGTCGCCGTCCCGGAAGTCGGTGGTGGTCATCTCGTGCCAGTGGCGTCGGGGGAGGGTGGGCATGGCAAGGGTCCGGACAGGCTATGGCGGCCGCCCTGGCGGGCGACCCTTGAGGGCGGAAGTCGGCCGCCCTCAAGGGCGGCCGTTGATGGCGAGGTTCGGCCGCGGGTGATCCCCGGTCGCGGGTGATCCCCGGTGGCGTGCGACGGCCGCCGTCAGATCGCTTCCAGGAAGCGCCGCGCGGCCTGTCCGTGTTCATAGCGCAGGCGCGCCACGTCCACACCCACCGGCATGCCGTCCTTCACCCGCCAGCCGCCCTTCACCATCACCCGGTCGGCCGCATGGGCGCCGCAGAGGACGAGGGCGGCGATCGGGTCGCCGGCGCCGGAGAAGCGCAGTTCGTCGAGCGTGAAGAAGGCGAGGTCCGCCTGCTTGCCAACGGCGATGACGCCGATGTCGTCCCGGCGCAGGCATCTGGCCGAGCCCTCGGTCGCCCAGCGGAAGGCGTCGAAATGGGTGACGGAGGCGGCGTCGTAGCGCAGGCGGCCGATCATCAGGGCGTGGCGGACCGCCTCGATCAGGTTGGAGCTGTCGTTGGAGGCGGAGCCGTCCACGCCGAGGCCGACCTTGGCGCCGGCCGCCTCCAGCTCCTTGGTGCGGCACATGCCGGAGGCGAGCACCATGTTGGAGGCCGGGCAGTGGCAGACGCCGACGCCGTGTCGGCCGAGCCGGCCCACCTCCTCGTCGTTGAAGTGGATGCCGTGGGCGACCCAGACCCTGTCGGTCAGCCAGCCGGTCTCCTCGATATAGTCCACCGGCGTGCACCGGAACTTGGACTTGCAGTAGTCCACCTCGTCCTGCGTCTCGGCGAGGTGGGTGTGGAGCGCGCAGTCGTAGGTCTCGGCGAGACGGGCGGTTTCCACCATCAGCCGCTTGGTCACGTTGAACGGCGCGCAGGGCGCGAGCGCGACCTGCAGCATCGAGCCGTCGGACCGGTCGTGGTACTTGGACAGGACGCGCTCGCAATCGGCGAGGATCACGTCGGCGTCCTGGCAGGCGCCCGGAATGGCGTTGCCGCCCTCCTCCACGGTGAGGTTGAGGGAGCCGCGGGTCAGCGTCATGCGCATGCCGATCGCGCCCGCCTCCTCCGCCTGGATGTCCATGGCGTCCTCGAGGCCCGGCGGGAAGAGGTACTGGTGGTCCGACACGGTGGTGCAGCCGGACATCAGGAGTTCGGTCAGCGACAGCCGGGTGGCGAGGCGCAGGTTCTCCGGCGTGACGTTCTTCGCCCAGATGGGAAAGAGCGCCTCCAGCCAGGGGAAGAGCTCCTTGTTGATCGCCTTCGGGTGCGCCCGGGTGAGCGTCTGGAACATGTGGTGGTGGGTGTTGACGAGGCCCGGCGTGATCACGTGGCGGGACGCGTCGAACGTCTGGTCGACGGGCGCGGCCGGCTCGGCTCCCGCCCCGACGAGCTCCACGATCCGGCCGTCCTCCACCACGACGCCGCGTTCGGCGCCGTCGGCCAGGATGGCGATGGGGTCCTTGATCCACAGACGCATGGGCGGTGTCACTCGTAGAAGTCGGAGAGGGCGAGGGAGATGCCGAGGGCGGGAAGGGCAATCGGCGCGTCCGGGCCGATGAGGGCCTGCATGGACCAGGTGTCGCCGTCGCCGCGGGTGTGGAGCAGGCCCGCGGGTTCGTCCGGCGCGACCAGCAGGATGTGGGCGATGGACGGAACGCGCTGGTATTCGGCCACCTTGTGGATGAGGTCCGCTTGCCGGTTCGTCGGCGAGAGCACTTCCACCACGAGGACCGGCTTGTCGGCGTGAAGGAGATCCGGGTCGCCCCGGCCGCAATCGACGAGGATATCCGGGCGGCGCACATTGCCGTCCGGAATCCGCACGCCGATCGCTTCCGTAAAGGGTTCGCACGGGCCTCCGCGCAGCTTCCGATCCAGCGCCGACAGACCATGTCGGACGGCGCGGTCATGGGCCTTGCGCGCGCCGACCATCATCCGCGGCACGCCGTCCACGAGCTCGTACCGCCCCTCCTGCCGGGTGCACCAGTCCAGGAAGGTGTCCGCGTCCATGCGCTCGATCGTCATGTCGCCCATCGCGCGCCCCCGCGCCGTCCGCTTGGCCATCATGGCACCTTCGCGGCGGTGACTTCCACCTCCACCTTGAACTCGGGCCGGGTGAAGCCGGTGACGATGACGAGGGTGGAGGCCGGCGGCGGGGCGGAGACCCAGCGGTCGCGGACCGCCATGTAGGCGGGGAAGTCCTCCCGGCGGGTCACGAAGGCGTTGATCCGGATGACGTCGGCGAAACTCATGCCAGCCTCCGCCAGGATGGCCGCGCAGGCGGCGAAGCAGATCTCCGCCTGGTCGGAGACGTCGTCCGGCACGGTGTCGTCGGGGCGGACGCCGAGCTGGCCGGAGGTGACCAGGAGACGCGCGCCGGCCGGCACCACGATGCCGTGGCTGTAGCGGCCGAAAGGCGGGCGTATGGTGGTGGGGGTGAGGCTCGTCGCCATCGGCGTCTCGACGTGGTCGGCTGGGCGGCACCTTAGGGTGAGCCGCTCGCCCAAGACAAGCCGAAGCAAGCGCCAGACTCCGGCTTTCCGGCGGGGCTTTCTGCCCAATCCTTGTGCAAGGGATCCAAACGCGCATCGCCGCTCGTAGAGAAGCCCGCACGACGGGGGTATCGGCCGGGGCGGGGCCCGGCCAATACCCCTGGCATGGCTCTTGCCAATCATCCGATCAAAATCTCAAATGTCGCCATCGGTTCAGGCGACGTGTCGCGGGAAGGGGCTCCGATCATGGCTTCGCGAATTCTGGTACTCTCCGCCGCCGCTCTCGGCACCCTCGCCGCCGGGCCCGCGTTGGCGCTCGACGAGGTGACCTTCGGCACCAACTGGCTGGCGCAGGCCGAGCACGGGGGCTTCTACCAGGCGGTCGCCGACGGCACCTACGAGAAGCACGGGCTCAAGGTGACGATCCGCCAGGGCGGCCCGCAGGCGGCCAACCGGTCGCTGCTGATCGCCGGCCAGATCCAGTTCTACATGGGCGGCAACATGCTGGAGGGCCTGGACGCGGTGAAGCAGGGCATCCCGACCGTCACGGTCGCGGCGACGTTCCAGAAGGACCCGCAGATCCTGATGGCGCACCCGACCGCCGGCGTGGAGACGTTCGAGGATCTGGCCAAGCTGCCCACCATCTTCATGGGCAAGGACGGCTTCATCAGCTTCTTCCAGTGGATGAAGTCGGCCTATCCGGGCTTCAAGGACGAGCAGTACAAGCCCTACACCTTCAACCCGGCCCCGTTCATCGCCGACCCGCAGTCGGCCCAGCAGGGATATCTGACCTCGGAGCCGTTCGAGGTGGAGCGGCAGGCGGGCTGGAAGCCGAAGATCTTCCTCCTGGCGGATGCGGGCTTCGACACCTATTCGACCACCATCGACACCCAGGCCGAACTCGTGGAGAAGAACCCCGATCTCGTCCAGCGCTTCGTCGATGCGAGCGCGATCGGCTGGTACACCTATCTCTACGGCGACAACACGGCCGCCAACGCGCTGATCAAGGCGGACAATCCGGAGATGTCCGACGAGCAGATCGCCTTCTCGATCGCCAAGATGAAGGAATACGGCATCCTGGAATCCGGGGCCGCGCTGGAGAAGGGCATCGGCTGCATGACGGACGAGCAGCACAAGTCCTTCGCCGACAAGCTCGTCAAGGCCGGCGTCATCGACGCCTCCGTGGACGTCACCAAGGCCTACACGCTCGCCTTCACGTGCAAGGGCGTCGGCCTCGACGTCAAGAAGGCGCTCGGCGGCGGCTGAGCCCCTTGCCGTGCGTGCCGGACGGGCGCCGCCCGTCCGCTTCCGTGTCCGGAGCCGCCCCGACGGGCGGTTCCCCGCCTGCCCCCGGGAACCGATGTCGTCCACCGCCTCCGCCGACCCATCCCGTCGCCCCGTCGTCCGGCTGGAGGGCGTCACCAAGTCGTTCGCCAACGGCACGCTGGCGCTCGACCGGCTCACCCTCGAGGTGCGGCCGGGCGAGTTCCTGAGCCTCCTCGGCCCGTCCGGCTGCGGCAAGTCCACGGCGCTCCGGATCATCGCGGGCCTTGGCCAGCCGACCGCCGGCCGGGTGGACTGGCCGGCGACGCCCCACGACGCGGGCGGCGCTCCGGAGCGGTCCATCGGCTTCGTCTTCCAGGAGCCGACGCTGATGCCGTGGGCGACCGTGTTCAACAACGTGTGGCTGCCTCTCCGCCTGAAAGGCCGGTCGAAGGCGTCGGTCCGGGACGCCGTCATGGAGGCGCTGGAGCGGGTGGGCCTCACCGCCTTCGCCGACGCCTACCCGCGCGAACTCTCCGGCGGCATGAAGATGCGGGTCTCGCTCGCCCGGGCGCTGGTGACCCGGCCGAAGCTCCTCCTGATGGACGAGCCGTTCGCGGCGCTCGACGAGATCACGCGCTTCAAGCTGAACAACGACATCCTGCAGCTGCAGGCCGAGCTCGGCTGGACGGTGGTGTTCGTCACCCATTCGGTGTTCGAGAGCGTCTATCTCTCGTCCCGCATCGTCGTGATGGCGGCCCGGCCCGGCCGGGTGTTCGAGGAGATCGAGGTGCCGGTGCCGCGACCGCGCGACGAAGCCTTCCGGACCTCGCCGGACTACGTGGCGCTCTGCCGGCAGGCGTCCGACGCGCTGACGCGGGCGATGCAGGCGGCCGGGCGGGAGGTCGCGTGATGGCGCTGCCCGAGACCGTCGCTCCGGCGTCCGACCGCGCCGCCCGGGCGCCCGCGGAACCCGGCCCGTGGCGCGACCGGCTGCTTCGGGTGCTGGTGCCGCTCGCGATCCTCGTCCTCGTCGTGCTCGTGTGGGACTGGTACGTGAGAGCCTACGCGATCAGGCCCTTCATCCTGCCCGGTCCCTTCCTGGTGGCCGAGACCCTGGTGAAGGACTGGGGCACGCTCTCCGGGGCGCTCTTCGTGACGATCCGGATCACCTTCACGGCGCTCTTCCTGGCGCTCGTCGGCGGCACGCTGCTCGCCATCCTGCTGGTCCAGTCGAAGATCGTCGAACTGGCGCTCTTTCCCTACGCGGTGGTGCTGCAGGTGACGCCGATCGTCGCGATCGCGCCGCTGATCCTCATCTACGTGCCGGACACCCAGGCCGCCGTCCTTCTCTGCGCCTTCATCGTCACCTTCTTTCCGATCCTCTCCAACACCACCCAGGGGCTGAAGAGCGTCGACCACAATCTCCTCAACCTGTTCGAGCTCTACGGAGCGAGCCGCTGGCAGACCCTCCTGCTCCTGAAGATCCCGGCGGCGCAGCCTTACTTTTTTGCCGGCCTGAAGATCGGCGGCGGCCTTGCCCTCATCGCGGCCGTGGTGGCGGAGTTCGCGGCCGGGTCGGCGGGGGCGGGGTCGGGCCTCGCCTTCCGCATCCTGGAGAGCCAGTACCGCCTCAACATCCCCCGCCTCTTCGCCGGCCTCATCCTCCTGTCGGCGACCGGGGTCGTCATCTTCTGGATGACGAGCCTGGCGTCCCACCTGGCTCTCCGCCGCTGGCACGAGAGCGCGCTGACCCGCGAGACCTGACCCGATGACGCACCCGCGCGACGCGCTGTCCCGGACCGACGGGGCCTTCCGGCTGACGAACGCCACCGTGCCGGCCTGCCTGGTGGACGGCCCGGCGCCGCCGGCGGATCGGTCCGGGCTCGTGCGCCTGGATCTCACCGTGGTGAAAGGCCGCATCGCCGCCATCGCGCCCGCCGGCGCGACGGCGGAAGGCCCCCTGGCGGTGGACGTGGACAGGGGCATGGTCTGGCCGCTGTTCGTCGACATGCACACGCATCTCGACAAGGGGCACATCTGGCCGCGCACGCCGAACCCGGACGGGCGGTTCATGAGCGCGCTCCTCGCCGTGAAGGCGGACCGGGAGACGGCCTGGTCGCCGGAGGACGTGCGGCGGCGGTTCGAGTTCTCGCTCCGGTGCGCCTATGCGCACGGAACCCGCGTGATCCGGACCCACATCGACTCCATCCCGCCCCAGGACGGCCTGTCCTGGCCGGTGTTCGAGGCGCTGCGCGACGCCTGGGCCGGACGGATCGAGGTGCAGGGTGTCGCCCTGGTGGGGCCGGACAGCATGGTGGACCCGGCCGTGATGGACGCCGTCGCGCGCCGGACGAAAGCGGCGGGCGGCGCTCTCGGCGGCGCCATCGCGGCCTTCCCGGAGGTCAGGGCCGCCGTCGCCACCACGGTCGCGACCGCGATCCGCCACGGCCTCGACCTCGACCTCCACGTGGACGAGACGGAGGACCCGTCCTCCGGCGCGCTGGCGATCTACGCGCAGGAGATCCTGGCGCAGGGCTTCGAGGGCCGGGCGGTGGCGGGTCACTGCTGCTCGCTCGCCCGCCAGGACGACGCGACCGTGGACCGGACCCTCGACCTCGTCGCGAAAGCCGGCATCGACGTGGTGTCGCTGCCGATCTGCAACATGTACCTGCAGGACCGCCACCTCGCCGGCGATGACGAGGCCGGCGAAGGGCCGCGCCGGACGCCGCGCTGGCGGGGCGTGACGCTCGCCCACGAGATGAAGGCCCGCGGCATCCGGGTGGCGGTCGCTTCCGACAACACGCGCGACCCGTTCCACGCCTACGGCGACCTGGACGGCCTGGAGGTGTTCCGCGAGGCGACGCGCATCCTGCACCTCGACCATCCCCACGGCGGCTGGCCGGGCGCGGTGGCGCGGGACGCCGCCGACGCCATCGGGGAGGAAGGCTTCGGCCGGATCCGCGTGGGCGGGCCGGCCGACCTCGTGCTGTTCCGGGGGCGGACCTACACAGAATTGCTGGCGCGCCCGGAAGCGGACCGCGTCATTCTCCGCGACGGACGCCTGACGGCCGCCGCGCTGCCCGACTACCGCGACCTCGACGACCTCTTCGGAGACGCCAGCCCATGAGCGCAGCCCCGAGTGCCGACCTTGCCGCCTTCCGCGCCGCCCTGGGGCCGATCGCCCAGGAGGACAACCCCGCCATCGTGCGCCAGAAGAGCCGCGACTTCTTCTGGTATTCGCCGGTTCTGAAGCGCCAGCTGGAGCATGTGACCGGCGATCTCGTGGTGACGCCGAAGACGGAGGCGGAGGTGGTCGAGGTGGCCCGCGCCGCCTACGCCCACGGGGTGCCGCTGACGACCCGCGGGGCGGGCACGGGCAACTACGGCCAGGCGATGCCGCTCTCCGGCGGGGTCGTGCTCAACCTCGCCGACCTCGACAGGGTGAAGGCGATCCGGCCCGGCGTGGTGACAGCCGAGGCGGGCGTCATCATGGAGAAGCTCGACGCGGAGACGAAGGCGCACTCGCGCCAGGAACTGCGGCTTCACCCGTCGACCTACCGGACCGCCACCCTCGGCGGCTTCATCGCCGGCGGGTCCGGCGGGGTCGGGTCGATCCGCTGGGGCGGCCTGCGCGACCTCGGCAACATCATCCGGGCCCGGGTGGTGACCTGCGAGGCGACCCCGAGGATCCTCGACCTCACCGGCGAGGACATCGCGAAGGTGAGCCACGCCTACGGAACCACCGGCATCATCACCGAGGTGGAGGTGCCGCTCGCGCCCGCCTACGACTGGGTGGACGTGCTCGTCGGCTTCGACGACTTCGTGGCGGCGGCCGCCTTCGCGGACGCCCTCGGCAACGAGGACGGCATCCTCCTGAAGAACCTCGCCGTGATCGCGGCGCCCATGCCGCACGACTATTTCCTGAGGCACCAGAAGTTCATCCGCCGCGACCAGTCCCTGGTGGCCGTCATGGTGGCGCCCTTCGCGCTCGACGCCATGCTGACCTTCACGGCCCGCGACGCCCGGGCGGACGTGGTCTACCGGTCCGACCGGGCGAGCGCGGACGACCTGAAGAGCCTGCCGCCCTCCTACGAGCTCTCGTGGAACCACACGACGCTGCGCGGGCTCCGGGTCGATCCGGGCATCACCTACCTGCAGGTGCTCTACCCGTTCCCGGACCAGATCGCCAAGGTGGCCAAGCTGACCGCGCTCTTCGGCGACGAAGTGCCGGGCCACCTGGAGTTCGTGCGCTTCGACGGCAAGATCACCTGCTTCGGCCTGCCGGTCGTCCGCTACACGACCGAGGAGCGGCTGGAGGAGATCATCCGCCTCCACGAGGAGCACGGCTGCCCGATCTTCAACCCGCACCGATACACCCTGGAGGAGGGCGGCATGAAGCAGACCGACGCCATCCAGCTGGCGTTCAAGCGGGAAGCGGACCCGAAGGGCCTGCTCAATCCCGGCAAGATGATCGCCTGGGAGGATCCGGCCTACGACTTCTCGGCGGCGAAGACCTATCTCTTCCCGGGTCTCAGGCAGGCGGGGTGAGGGCGCCATGCGCGTTCTGGTGATCCATGCCCATCCGGTGGAGACGAGCTACAACGCGGCTCTGCACGCGGCCGTCGTGAAGAGCCTCGCCCTGGCGGGGCACCAGGTGGACGACCTCAATCTCTACGCGGAGACGTTCGATCCGGTGCTCTCCCGGGAAGAGCGGATCGGCTACCACGACATCCCGTCCAACCGGGCGGGCGTCGGGCCCTATGTGGACCGGCTGCTCGCCGCCGAGGCGTTGGTGCTCGTCTATCCGGTGTGGAACTACGGCTTGCCGGCCATCCTGAAGGGCTTCGTGGACCGGGTCTTTCTGCCGGGCGTCTCCTTCGTGATGCGGGACGGCAAGGTGGCGCCGACCCTGACGAACATCCGCAAGCTCGCCGTGGTGACCACCTATGGCGGCACGCGCTGGCGGGCGATCCTCGCCGGCGACCCGCCGCGCAAGATCGCCGAGCGGGTGTTCCGGGTCACCATGGGCTTCCCGGCGCTCACCTATCTCGCCCACTACGACATGAACCGCTCCACGGACGCCAGCCGGGCGGCGTTCCTGGCGAAGGTCCGGCGGTCGATGGAGCGGTTCTGAGCGGAAACGCCTGGCCGGGCGTTCTCAAGGATCAAGTCTGGAGCGGTTTCGATCGTGAACGTACTCGTCGTCTACTGCCACCCTTGCGCGGATTCGTTCGTGGCCGCGGTGAAGGACGCGGCGCTCGCGGGCCTCGGCAGGGCCGGCCACGCGGTGCGGCTGGTGGACCTCTACGGGGAGGAGTTCCGCCCGCACATGACCGCCCTGGAGCGCCGCCAGTACCACGACGCGGGCGTGAACGAGGCGGAGGTCGCCGCCCATGTGGATCACGTGAGATGGGCCGAGGCGCTGCTCTTCGTCTATCCCACCTGGTGGTACAACCTGCCGGCCATGCTGAAGGGCTGGCTCGACCGGGTGTTCGTGCCGCACGTGGCCTTCACCCTGCCGACGGAGACGCAAGGGATCCGCGGCAACCTGCGCAACATCCGCCGCATCGACGTGGTGACCACCTGCGGGGCCACCTGGGCCCTCTCCAAGCTGATGGGCGAACCGGGGCGGAAGACGCTCACCCGGGGGCTGCGGGCGATCTGCCACCCGCTCTGCCGGACGAGCTACACGGCGCTCTACCGCATGGACACGGTGTCGGCGGAGCGGCGCGAGCGCTATCTCGCCGAGGTGAGCGAGCGCTGCGCGCGGATGCGCTGAGGCCCCCTCACCGGACCCAGTGGCGGCCCTTCAGGTGGACGCCGAACCGGGTGGGGGTGCGGGCGAAGGCGACGAGGCCGGCGAGGGCCGGACGGTCGTGCGTGATGATGGCGGTCGGGATGGAGGCGAGAAGGGCGCCGTGGGGCCACTTGTCCTCGAAGGCCGCGCGGAAACCGCCCTTCCGGAGCGTGGCGGCGATCCGGGGCGGGATGCCGCCGGCGAGATAGACGCCGCCCTTGGCCAGGAAGGCGAGGGCGAGGCTGCCCGCCACGCGGCCGAGATGGACGGCGAAGAGGTCGAGCGTCTCGGCGGCGAGCGGGTCGCCGGCCTCGGCGGCGGCCGTGACCTCGGCGGGAGTGGTGCAGACGGCCGGAAGCCCGTCGGCGGCCGCGATGGCGCGGTAGAGGCGCACCATGCCGGAGCCGCAGACGATCGTCTCGCCCGACACGCGCTCGCCGACCCGATCGATGTGGGGCCAGATCTGCAGATCCCGGGCGGTGACCGGCGCGAGGTCGATGTGACCGCCCTCGCCGGGAACGGGAATCCACGAATGGGCCGCGTGGACGAGGCCGGCGGCGCCGAGGCCGGTGCCCGGCCCGACCACGATCTTGGTGCCGTCGTCCGGCGGCAGGGCGGGGCCGATCGCGACGAGATCCTTCGCCTCCAGGGCCGGCAGGGAGAGCGCGAGGGCCTCGAAGTCGTTGAACAGGATCACGTGGTCGAGATCGAAGCGGTCGAGGAGGGCGCGCGGCTCCACCACCCAGGGGCAGTTGGTGAGCTGGGTCCGCTCCTCGCCGATCGGCCCGGCGACGGCGAAGATCAGGCTGCGGGGGCGGATGGACGTGTGGTCGATCACCTCGGCGGCGAGCGCCTCCTCGATCGAGGCGTGGGCGCGCGTCTCCACGTTGGCGAAGTGGCGCAGTTCCGCGTGGGTGTCCGACAGGAGGGCGAAGCGCGCGTTGGTGCCGCCGATGTCGGCGAACAGGACCGGGAAGGGAAGGGCCTTGAGATCGTCTTCGGAAAGCTGCCGGACCATCGGGTAACTCGCTCTTCGTCGTCAGCGTCGGAATGGATGCGGCGGGCGCGGGAGCCGTGTCCCGCGACGACAGGCCGGCCTCAGGCGGGCTCCGAACCGGCGAGGCGGTCGGTCGTGATCAGAAGGTCGGCCGTCCGGCGATTGAGCGCCATCGGAATGTCGTACACAAGGGCCAGTCGCGTGAGGGCCTTCACGTCCACGTCGTGGGGCATCGGGGACAGGGGATCGACGAAGAAGATGAGGCCGTCGAGCCGGCCCTCGGCGATGAGGGCGCCGATCTGCTGGTCGCCGCCGAGCGGCCCGCTCTTCAATCTTGTGACCGGCAGGTCCGGACAGGCCGCCTCCACGCGGGCGCCGGTGGTGCCGGTGGCGACGAGGTCGAAGGCCTTCAGCCGCTCGGCGTTGGCCCTCGCGAAGGCGACCATCTCGTCCTTCTTCGCGTCATGGGCGACGAGGGCGAGGGCGGGGCGTGCGCTCATGGTGATCCCTCCCGTCGGGCCACTTATTTTGTGGTCCGTAATTAGTATGGTCCGTCATACTCCGTTTCGCGCCGGGAACAAAGATCCCATGTGGCCCGGTGCGGCGGAACAGAGAGTCGGCCACGCCGCTTTGCGGGCGGAGCCGAGCGATCCGCCGTCGGCGCCATCGCCCGGGCCTTGTCAGAAGTGTCCTGCTCATGGTCATTTGATGGATCGCGCGGCGGCCCAGAGTGATCTCCGGCGATCCGGCAAACGCGTCCCGCTTTAATTGTCCGCTTGGTCAAAAACCAACAACAAAGCCGATGCAAACCGCCGGAAAAGGTGATTAGCTTGCGGTCGGGTGGTGGTGAAGCGTCCCACGCGAGGGCGCCTCCGCCGCTTGAAACAATACTTCCGAGAGGGCGAGGCAGGTTATGTTCAAGAAGGTGATCGGTGCCGCCGTGGTGGCCGCGGCGCTCGCGGCGCCGGCTCATGCCGCCGACGTGAAGCCGGCGGTCGTCTACGGGACCGGCGGCAAGTTCGACAAGTCGTTCAACGAGGCCGCCTATGGCGGCGCCGAGCGGTTCAAGGCCGAGACCGGCATCGAGTACCGGGACTTCGAGCCGACGAACGACACCCAGGGCGAGCAGGCGCTGCGCAACTTCGCCAGCCGCGGCTTCAACCCTGTGGTGGGCGTGTCCTTCGCCTGGACCTCGGCGATCGAGAAGGTGGCGGCGGAATTCCCCGACACCAAGTTCTACCTGATCGACAGCGTCGTGGAGAAGCCGAACGTCCGCTCGGTGGTGTTCAAGGAGCACGAGGGCTCCTACCTCGTCGGCGTGCTGGCGGGCCTCGCCTCCGAGACCGGGACCGTCGGCTTCGTCGGCGGCATGGACATTCCGCTGATCTCCAAGTTCGCCTGCGGCTACGCCCAGGGCGCCGCGGCGGCCAAGGACGGCACCAAGACGCTGCGCAACATGATCGGCACCACCGGCGCCGCCTGGAACGACCCGGTGCGCGGCGGCGAGCTCGCCAAGTCGCAGATGGACCAGGGCGCCGACGTGATCTACGCGGCCGCGGGCGCCTCCGGCCTCGGCGTGCTGCAGGCCGCCGCCGACGCCGGCAAGCTCGGCATCGGCGTCGACAGCAACCAGAACGGGGTGCACCCGGGATCGGTGCTGACCTCCATGATCAAGCGGGTGGACCTGGCGGTCTACAACGCCTTCATGGACGTGAAGAACGATAAGTTCGAGCCGGGCGTCCTGGCGCTCGGCGTCGCCGAGGACGGCGTGGGCTGGGCGCTCGACGACAACAACGCCAAGCTGGTGACCGACGAGATGAAGGCCGCCGTGGAGAAGGCCAAGGCGGACATTATCGCCGGCACCATCAAGGTGCACGACTACATGACCGACAACAGCTGCCCGAACTGACGGGATCCGGGGCGGCCGTCCCCCCATCGGCCGCCCCGTTCCCGGCCGTTCCGCCCGTCGGATCCCCCGCCACGGCAAGGCCGGCGCCGTCGCGCGCCGGCCTTCCGCCCCAACGACCCGCCGCGTCGCCGGAGTGTCCCCGCCTTGAACGCCCCCGTCCGCACCGTGCCCGACGCCGACGCGCCCGCCATCGAGCTGGTCGGCATCGACAAGAGCTTCGGCCCGGTCCACGCCAACAAGGACATCCACCTCACGGTGAGGCGCGGCACCATCCACGGCGTCATCGGCGAGAACGGGGCCGGGAAATCGACGCTGATGTCCATCCTCTACGGCTTCTACCAGGCCGACCGGGGGGAGATCCGGGTCGGCGGGCGGCCGATCGTGATCAAGGACAGCCAGGCGGCGATCGCGGCGGGCATCGGCATGGTGCACCAGCACTTCATGCTGGTGGAGAACTTCACCGTGCTGGAGAACGTGATGCTGGGAGCGGAAGGCGGCGCCTTCCTGAAGACCGGCATCGCGAAGGCCCGGGCCGAGCTGAAGCGCCTGGAGACCGAATACGCCCTCGACGTGGATCCCGACGCGGTGATCGAGACCCTGCCCGTCGGCCGCCAGCAGCGCGTGGAGATCCTGAAGGCGCTCTACCGCGGGGCCGACATCCTGATCCTGGACGAGCCCACCGGCGTGCTGACGCCGGCCGAGGCGGACCACCTGTTCCGCATCCTCCGGGTGCTCCGCGACCAGGGCAAGACGGTGATCCTGATCACCCACAAGCTCCGCGAGATCATGGCCATCACCGACGCGGTCTCGGTGATGCGCCGGGGCGAGATGGTGGCGACGCGCACGACCGCCGAGACCACGGTGGAGGAACTGGCCGAGCTGATGGTCGGCCGGCGCGTGCTGCTGAAGGTGGACAAGGGGCCGGCGAAGCCGGGCCCGGTGGCGCTCTCGGTGCGCAACCTGACGGTCCGGGACCATCGCGGCGTCACCATGGTGGACGACGTTTCGTTCGACGTGCGGGCCGGCGAGATCGTCGGCATCGCGGGGGTCGCCGGCAACGGCCAGTCGGAACTCCTGGAGGCGCTCGCGGGCATCCGCAAGCCGGCCTCCGGCGACATCCTGATCGAGGGGAAGAGCACACTCGGGGCCGATCCGGCCATGCTGCGGCGGCGCGGCCTCGCCCATGTGCCGGAGGACCGGCACCACATGGGGCTGGTGCTGAAGTTCGAGGAGTACGAGAACAGCATCCTCGGCTATCACGACGATCCGCGCTTCGTGCGGGGGCCCTTCCTGGACATCGAGGCGATCCGGGCCGACGCCCGGGACAAGATCGCCAAGTACGACATCCGGCCGCCCAACCCGCGGCTGAAGACGGCCAACTTCTCCGGCGGCAACCAGCAGAAGATCGTGCTCGCCCGCGAGATCGAGCGCGACCCGACCGTGCTCATCATCGGCCAGCCGACCCGGGGCGTGGACATCGGCGCCATCGAGTTCATCCACCGGCGGATCGTGGAGATGCGCGACGCCGGCAAGGCCATCCTGCTCGTGTCGGTGGAGCTCGACGAGATCCGCGCCCTGGCCGACCGGGTGATCGTGATGTTCGCCGGGCGCGTGGTGGGCGAGAAGACGCCGGAGGCCAGCGAGCAGACCCTCGGCCTCATGATGGCGGGCATCGGCCCATGACCGGCGCATCCGCCACGTCCCGCCGTCCGACCCCGTCCGCCCCGCACCGCAGGATGCCCGCCCGATGAGCGCCGCCTCCGCTCCGCTGCCGCGCTGGGTGACCTACGGGCTGATGCCCGTGCTCAACCTCGCCGTCGCCTTCCTGATCTCCGGCCTCGTGGTCGCCTTCATCGGCGAAAGCCCGTGGGAGGCGGTGGAGGTGCTCCTCACCGGCGCCCTCGGCACCGGCGAGGGCATCGGCTACACGCTCTTCTACGCCACCAACTTCATCTTCACGGGCCTTGCCGTGGCGGTCGCCTTCCACTGCGGCCTGTTCAACATCGGCGGCGAGGGGCAGGCCTACCTCGGCGGGCTCGGGGCCGCGCTGGTGGCGCTGTCGCTCGGCGACGTGCTGCCCTGGTACCTGACCATGCCGGTGGCCGTGCTGTTCGCCGCCCTCTTCGGGGCGGCCTGGGCGCTGATCCCCGCCTGGCTGCAGGCGAGCCGCGGCAGCCACATCGTGATCACCACGATCATGTTCAACTTCATCGGCGCCGCGCTGATGGTCTACCTGCTGGTCAACGTCCTGAAGGTGCCGGGCGCCATGGCGCCGGAGACGCGGGTGTTCGCCGAGGGCGGCCAGTTGCCGAAGCTGACCTGGCCGTTCGAGCTGTTCGGCGCGAAGCTCGGGGCGGCGCCCTTCAACGTGTCCTTCGTGATCGCCCTCGTGATGGCGGTGCTCGTCTGGCTGCTGATCTGGCGCACCCGGCTCGGCTACGAGATCCGCGCCACGGGCACCAACCCGACCGCCGCCATCTACGCCGGCATCCCGTACAAGCGCATGGTGATCGTCACCATGCTGCTGTCGGGCGGGCTCGCCGGCATGATGGCGCTCAACCCGGTGATGGGCGCCTCCGCCCGCCTGCAGGTGGAGTTCGTCGGCGGGGCCGGCTTCGTCGGCATCGCGGTGGCCCTGATGGGCCGCTCGCACCCGCTCGGCATCGTGTTCGCCGCCATCCTGTTCGGCGTCCTCTACCAGGGCGGCGCGGAGCTCTCGTTCTGGATCCCGGCCATCACGCGGGACATGATCGTGGTGATCCAGGGCCTCGTGATCCTGTTCGCGGGGGCGCTGGAGACCATGTTCCGGCCGGCGCTGGCGCGGCTCTTCTGGCGCGCGCCGCGGGCGGCCGCGGCCAAGGCCTGAGGGGGGCGGCATGGATCTCTTCACCACCGCCGTGCTCGTCCTCGACTCGACGATCCGGCTCACCATTCCGCTCCTGTTCGCGGCCCTCGCCGGCCTCTATTCGGAGCGGGCCGGCGTGTTCGACATCGGCCTCGAAGGCAAGATGCTGGCGGGCGCCTTCGCGGCCGGCTCCATCGCGATCGTGACCGGGTCGCCGTGGCTGGCGCTGGCCGGCTCCATCCTGATCGCGGTCCTGCTGTCGCTGGTCCACGGCTTCGCGTCCATCACGGCCAAGGGCAACCAGATCGTCTCCGGCGTCGCCATCAACTTCGTGGCGGCGGGTCTCACCGTCCTTCTCGGCCAGAACTGGTTCAGCCAGGGCGGGCGGACGCCGCAGCTGCCCAATACCGCCCGGTTCAACCCGATCGAACTGCCCGGCGCGGCGGCGGCGCGGGATGTGCCGGTGGTCGGCTACCTCTACGCGGAGCTGATCTCCGGCCACAGCATCCTCACTTATCTCGCCTTCATCGCCGTGCCCTTCTCCTGGTGGGCGCTCTACCGCACCCGGTTCGGCCTGCGGCTGCGGGCGGTGGGCGAGAACCCGGCGGCGGTGGATACGGCGGGCATCTCGGTGTCGTGGCTGCGCTACCGGGCGGTGATCTGCGCGGGCATCTTCTGCGGCCTCTCCGGCGCCTATCTGGCCATCGCCCAGTCGGCGGGCTTCATCAAGGATATGACCGCCGGCAAGGGTTACATCGCGCTGGCGGCGCTGATCTTCGCCAAGTGGAAGCCGGTGCCGGTGATGTTCGCCTGCCTCCTGTTCGGCTTCCTCGACGCCGTCGCGATCCGCCTGCAGGGGACGCCCGTGCCGCTCGTCGGCGAAGTGCCCGTGCAGATCTTCCAGGCCTTGCCGTATATTCTCACCTGCATCCTTCTGGCGGGCTTCATCGGCACCGCCATTCCGCCGAAGGCCGGCGGCGTGCCCTACACCAAGGAGCGGTGAGCGCCCATGACGACGTTCGACATTCTGTTCAAGGCCGCCTCGGCCGCCCGCGACAAGGCGCACGCGCCCTATTCGCGCTTCCACGTGGGCGCGGCGCTGCTCGACGATCTCGGCACGGTGCACGCGGGCTGCAACATCGAGAACGCCTCCTATCCGGAAGGCTGGTGCGCGGAGACCACCGCCATCGGCCACCTGGTGATGGGGGGAGGCAGCCGGATCGTGATGGCGGTGGTCGTCGCGCCGCGGATCGACCTCGCCGGCACGCCGGGCGGGCGATTCTGCACGCCCTGCGGCGGCTGCCGCCAGCGGCTATCCGAATTCGCCGGGCCGGAGACGCCGATCTATTCGTGCGACCCGGAGGGCCGGCACATGATGGTGCTGATGAAGGACCTGCTGCCGGCCGGCTTCTCGCTGGAGACCGAGCGATGAAAGGCTCCCACGGCCCGTCCTGCGCCGAGGTGATCCGCGCCCGGCGCCCCTGCGCACCCCGGGTCGGCCTGGTGCTCGGCTCCGGCCTCGGCGCGTTCGCGGACGCGGTGGAGAAGGCCGTGCGCTTCTCCTACGCCGAACTGCCGGGCTTTCCGCTCTCGGGCGTATCGGGCCACGCGGGCGAGATGGTGCTCGGCACCGTGGCGGGCGTGGAGGTGGCCGTGATGGCGGGCCGTGCGCACTATTACGAGCACGGCGACGCCAGCGTGATGCGCACGCCCATGGAGACCTTCCAGGCGCTCGGCTGCACGGCCGTGATCCTCACCAACGCCGCCGGCGGTCTCCACCCGGAGGTGCCGCCCGGCGAGCTGATGCTGATCACCGACCACATCAACTTCGCCGGGACCAATCCGCTGTTCGGCGAGCCGACGGACCGGCGCTTCGTGGGCCTCAGCCAGGCCTACGACCCGCATCTCCAGGCCCTGTTCCACCAGGCCGCCGCCGAGGAAGGGATCCGCCTCGCGACAGGCACCTACATGTGGTTCTCCGGTCCGTCGTTCGAGGCCCCGGCGGAGATCCGGGCGGCGCGCATCCTGGGGGCGGACGCGGTCGGCATGTCGACCGTGCCGGAGGTCATCCTGGCGCGCTTCTTCGGCCTCAGGGTCGCGGCGGTCTCCACCATCACCAACTACGCGGCCGGCATGACCGACGTGGAATTGAGCCACGAGGACGTGAAGGAGGTGGGACCCATGGGCGCTGCCAAGCTGATGCGTCTCCTGCCCCGCGTCATCGCAGCCTACGGGAGCGCCTGATGGAGAGCGCCGATGCCGTCGCCGTCGCCCGCCGGGCGATCGGCCTCCTGGACCTCACGGACCTTTCCGACGAATGCACCCCCGCGGCGGTGGACCGGCTCTGCGCCCGGGCGGTGACGCCGCACGGGTCGGTGGCAGCCGTCTGCCTCTATCCGCGCTTCGTCGCGCAGGCGAAGCGGCTCCTCGCCGGCACGGGCGTGAAGGTCGCGACCGTGGTGAATTTCCCGGCCGGCGGCGAGGACACGCCGGCGGTGCTCTCCGAAACCCGCGCCGCCCTCGACGATGGCGCCGACGAGATCGACCTCGTGATGCCTTACAGGGCCTTCCGGGAAGGGCGGCCCGAGGTGGCGCGCGAGCAGATCGCCCTCGTGGCGGACATCGTGCGCGCCAAGGGCGCGCGGCTGAAGGTGATCCTGGAGACCGGCGAGCTCGGCGACCTCGCGCTGGTGCGGTCCGCCGCGGAGCTCGCCGTCGAGGCGGGCGCGGACTTCCTGAAGACCTCCACCGGCAAGGTGAAGGTGAACGCCTCCGTGGAGGCCGCCCGGGTGATGCTGGACGTGATCGCCCGCTCCGGCCGGCAGGACCTCGGCTTCAAGCCGGCCGGCGGCATCCGGACCCTGGAGGACGCCGCCAACTACCTGTCGGTCGCCGACGCCGCCATGGGGTCCGCCTGGGCACGGCCGTCCACCTTCCGGTTCGGGGCGAGCGGGCTGCTCGACGCCCTGGTGGCCACCCTGGAGGGGCGCCAGGAGGACGGCGGCACCGGCTACTGACTGGACCGGCGGCGGCCGGCGGGCCTTCAGCGCCGGCTTCGGCTCGAGGGCCTCGAAGAGCCGGGACGACGGATACGGGACACGCGAGGACGAGGGCCGATGACCTATCTTCCCCAGGAGATCATCCGCCGCAAGCGGGACGGGCAGTCGCTTTCGGCGGAGGAGGTTCGCTTCCTCATCGACGGGCTCACCCGCGGCACCGTGACCGAGGGTCAGGCGGCGGCCTTCGCGATGGCGGTGATCTTCCGCGGCATGAGCCGCGACGAGCGCGTGGCGCTGACCCTCGCTATGCGGGACTCCGGCACGGTGCTCGACTGGTCGGATCTGCCCGGGCCCGCGCTCGACAAGCATTCGAGCGGCGGGATCGGCGACACGGTCTCGCTGATGCTGGCGCCGGCGGTCGCGGCCTGCGGCGGCTTCGTGCCGATGATCTCCGGGCGCGGCCTCGGCCACACCGGCGGCACGCTCGACAAGCTGGACGCGATCCCGGGCTATGCGAGCCAGCCGGACAACGCGCTCTTCCGCGCCGTGGTTCGGCAGGTGGGCTGCGCCGTCATCGGCCAGACCGCCGACCTCGCACCGGCGGACAAGCGGCTCTACGCCATTCGCGACGTGACCGCCACGGTGGAGAGCCTGGACCTCATCACGGCGTCCATCCTGTCGAAGAAGCTCGCGGCCGGGCTCCACGGCCTCGTGCTGGACGTGAAGGCGGGGTCGGGCGCCTTCATGGCGACCCTCGACGACGCCCGCGGCCTGGCGGAGAGCCTGGTGTCGGTGGCGAACGGGGCCGGGCTGCCGACCGTCGGCCTGATCACCGACATGAACGAGCCGCTCGCGACGGCCGCGGGCAACGCCCTGGAGGTGCGCGTCGCCATCGACTTCCTTTCCGGCGCCCGGGTGGACCCGCGGCTCTGGACCGTGACGGTGGCGTGCGGCGCCGAGATGCTGGTGCTCGGCCGGCTCGCGCCGGATCTCGACGCGGGGCGGGCGGCGATCGAGGCCGCCCTGACGAGCGGGCGGGCGGCGGAGGTGTTCGGCCGCATGGTGGCGGCGCTCGGCGGCCCGGCCGACCTGATGACCCGCGCCGACGCCCATCTCGCCCGCGCGCCGGTGGTGCGGCCGGTGTTCGCCGACGAGCCCGGCACCGTGGCGTCCATCGACGCGAGGGCGATCGGCGTCGCCGTGGTGGCGCTCGGCGGCGGGCGGACCCGGCCGGAGGACCGGATCGACCCGGCGGTCGGCTTCACCGACCTCGCCGGGATCGGGACGGCGGTGGACGGGGAGCGGCCGCTCGGCGTCGTCCACGCGGCGCGGGACGACATGGCCGACCGGGCGGCGGCGGCCCTCAAGGCCGCCTACCGGCTCGGCGCGGCCACGCCGGCAGGGCCGGTGATCATCGAGCGGGTGACCGGGTGAGATCCGGGCGCGGGACCGCGACCCGGGCGGAAGGGTAGCACATGCCGAGAGCCATCCTGATCGTCCTCGACAGCGTCGGCATCGGCGGCGCGCCGGACGCGGACCGCTATGGCGACGCGGGCGCCGACACGCTCGGCCACATCGCCGAGGCGTGCGCGACGGGCGCGGCGGACCGGGAGGGCCTGCGCGCCGGCCCGCTGATGCTGCCGAACCTCGACGCCCTCGGGCTCGGCGCCGCGGCGGAGGCCGCCACGGGCCGCCGCCCGCCGGGGCTCGACGCAGACCGGATCACCGGGCGCTACGCGGCGGCGGCGGAACGCTCCAAGGGCAAGGACACCCCGTCCGGCCATTGGGAGATCGCCGGCGTGCCGGTGCCGTTCGACTGGGGCTACTTCCCCGAGACGGTGCCCTGCCTGCCGAGGGACCTGGTGGAGGCCTTCGTTCGGGAGACGGGCGTGCCCGGCATCCTCGGCGACAGGCATGCCTCCGGAACCGCCGTCATCGCCGACTTCGGCGAGGAGCACGTGCGCACCGGCAAGCCCATCCTCTACACCTCGGCGGATTCCGTGCTGCAGATCGCCGCCCACGAGACCCACTACGGGCTCGACCGGCTGATCGAGCACTGCCGGATCGCGCGCAGGCTGGTGGATCCGCTCGGCATCGGCCGGGTGATCGCCCGGCCGTTCGTGGGCGAGACGGCGGACACCTTCACCCGCACTCCCAACCGGCGCGACTTCGCCGTGCCGCCGCCGGAGCCCACCCTGCTGACGCGGGTGGAGGCGGCCGGCGGGCGGGTGATCGGCGTCGGGAAGGTCGGCGACATCTTCGCCCACACGAACGTCACGGAGGTGCGCAAGGCGGCCGGCAACGGGGCGCTGGTGGACGCCACGCTCGCGGCTCTTTCGGACGCGCGCGACGGCGACCTGGTGTTCGCGAACCTCGTCGACTTCGACACGAATTTCGGGCATCGGCGCGACCCGGCCGGCTATGCGGCGGCCCTGGAGGCGTTCGACGCCCGCGTGCCGGAGCTCCTGGCGGCTCTCGCGCCGGGCGATCTCCTGGTGCTGACCGCCGACCACGGCTGCGACCCGACCTGGCGCGGCACCGACCACACCCGCGAGCAGGTGCCGGTGCTGATGGCGGGCGCCGGCGTGGAGCCCGGCTTCGCCGGCCGGCGGACGACCTTCGCGGACATCGGCGAGACGGTGGCGGCCTGGCTCGGCCTGCCGACCGGTCCGCACGGGACCGCCATGCTCTGATCCGCCGCCCCCTGCCGCCTGCCCTCGTTCAAGGATCCGGACCTCGATGACCCTCGCCATTCCCAAGGTGGAACTGCACTGCCACATCGAGGGGGCGGCGCCGCCGGACCTCGTCCGCCGGCTCGCCCGGAAGCACGGAGTGGACGTGAGCCGCCTGTTCGACGAGGCGGGCGACTATGCCTGGTCGGACTTCTCCAGCTTCATCACGGCCTACGACGGCGCGGCGGCCGTGTTCCGCACCCGGGAGGACTATGCGGAGCTCGCCGAGACCTATCTCACCGCCTCGGCGGCGGAGGGCGTGATCTACACGGAGGTGTTCGTCTCGCCCGACCACGCCCGGCGCACCGGCATCCCCTACGAGGACTATATCGGCGGCATCGTGGACGGCATGCGTCGCGCGGAGGCGGCGCACGGCATCGTCGGCCGCCTGATCCCCTTGATCGAGCGGCACTTCGGGCCGCGGACCGCCGTGGAGGCGGCGAAGACGGCGGTGGCCCACCTGATCCCGGAAGTGGTCGGCTTCGGGATGGCGGGCGACGAGCGGCTTCACGCCGTCGCCGAGTTCGCGCCTGCCTTCATGATCGCCCACGAGGCCGGCCTGCCGCTCACGTCCCACGCGGGCGAGGTGATGGGGGCGGAGAGCGTGCGCGCCACCCTGGACGCGCTGCCGGTGCGGCGCATCGGCCACGGGGTGCGGGCGATCGAGGACGCGGCCCTGGTGCGCCGGCTCGCGGACGAGGGCGTCGTGCTGGAATGCTGTCCGGGCTCGAACATCGCCCTGAAGGTGTTCGACCGGTTCGAGGACCATCCGTTCAAGGCGCTGAAGGACGCCGGCGTGATCGTGACGCTCAACTCCGACGACCCGCCCTTCTTCTGGACGTCCATGGGGCGGGAATATCGCATCGCCCACGACCACCTGGGCCAGAGCGAGGCGGACCTCGTGGCCGTCACGGCGGCGGCGATCGAAGCGGCCTTTTGCGACGACGCCACCAGGGCGCGCCTTCGGGCGCGGCTTCAGGGCCACGAACCCGCCTTCCCAAGAGGCTGAGACTACGTCATATTTCCGGTTTGACGAGTACGCGGCGCAAACGCCTGCGCCGGAGAGGACACCCATGACGGGCACCGACAACCGGCCCAGCCACATCCGCCTCACCTCCCATCCCGGGGCGGGACTGCCGACCCGCTTCCCGATCCGCTGGGGCGAGGCGGACCCGAAGACGCGCGGGCCCGTGATCGGCAGCGTGTCGCGCGCCCAGGACCGCAACACCATCGGGACGCACGGCGGCAGCTATTCGCTCTACCGGGCGCTCGCCGTGTCGTCGGGCGCGCTCAACCCGATCCAGCGACCGGACCTCACCAACACCACGCCGGTGGTGCCCATGGGGCCGTTCCCGCAGTGGTCGGACCCGGCCCGCATCGTCTCGCTCGACCCGTTCGGCCATCTGGCAGCGGACGTCTACGCGGACCTGATCGCGGAAGGCGTGGACATCCGGCCCACCATCGCGATCACCAAGGCGCGCCTGACCCTCAACGAGATCCAGGAGGCGATCCGCCTCGGCCGCCTAAAGGTGGACGGCACGGTGGTCCGCGAGCACGGCGACGTGTCGGTGATCAAGGCGGCCGTCGACCCGGTCTGGTACCTGCCCGGGATCGCGGAGCGCTTCGGCGTCAAGGAGGAGAAGCTGCGCCGGGTGCTGTTCGAGCAGACGGCGGGCATGTATCCGGAGCTCGTCACCCGGCCGGACCTGTCGGTCTTCCTGCCGCCGATCGGCGGCATCACGCTCTACATCTTCGGCGACCCGCAGGCGATGACCGACCCGACGCGCCGGCTGACCTGCCGGGTGCACGACGAGTGCAACGGTTCGGACGTGTTCGGCTCGGACATCTGCACCTGCCGGCCCTACCTGCTGCACGGCATCGAGGAGTGCGTGGCGGAGGCCCAGGCGGGC
This sequence comes from Chthonobacter rhizosphaerae, assembly GCF_013839525.1. Lineage (GTDB taxonomy): Bacteria > Pseudomonadota > Alphaproteobacteria > Rhizobiales > Pleomorphomonadaceae > Chthonobacter > Chthonobacter rhizosphaerae. The sequence continues at coordinate 221,702 of NZ_JACDIS010000001.1, read as the reverse complement.
GGCGCCGGCCTCATCGTCTACAACCGAAAGGAGGGGCGGGCGCTGGGCGAGGTGACCAAGTTCCTGGTCTACAACGCCCGCAAGCGCCAGGAGGGCGGAGACACGGCCGCGAAGTACTTCGAGCGCACCGAGTGCGTGGCCGGCGTCCAGGACGCCCGGTTCCAGGAACTGATGCCGGACGTCCTGCACTGGCTCGGCATCACCCGGATCGACCGGTTCGTCTCCATGTCGGACATGAAGCACGATGCGGTGGTGCGCTCCGGGATCGAGATCGGCGAGCGGGTGGCGATCCCGGACGACCGCATCCCGGTGGACGCGCGGGTGGAGATGGAGGCCAAGAAGGCGGCCGGCTACTTCACCCCGGCGCCACCGCCGGACGAGGATGCGCTTCTGGCCACCCAGGGGCGCGGGCTCGACGAGTTCTGAGCGGCGGGTCCGGCGGCCCGTCGTCACCGGACCGCCGGTCGGGGCGGGATGCCGGAACGTCCTTTCCCCCGGCCAGCCTTCGAGGATGCCATGACCACAGCGGCCAGCGACGAGACCCTCGCCCGCGGACTCCTGACCGCAGGCGCCGTGCGCGAGCGCGCCCACGCCATGCTGGACGCCGGCCTCGCGGACCGGCTGCAGCATTTCACCGTCCACCTGGACAAGCTGCCGGCCGCCGCCGACTTCGTGCTCCAGGTGATGCGGCGGGCCTATCCGAGCCTGGACGTGCCGTTCCATGCCCGCTGGCGCCACTTCGAGGCCGGCGGCTTCGATCGCTGGTCGGCCTATGCGGAGGCGGTGGGGTTCGACGACGTGGACGACATGGGCCGCGCCGCCTACGACCTTGCCATCGTGTCCGTCCTCCTCGACGCCGGGGCCGGCGCGTCCTGGCACTATGCGGACGCGGTGACCGGGGAGACCTATTCGCGCTCCGAGGGGCTCGCGGTGGCGAGCTTCAACATGATGACCTCCGGCCTCTTCTCGGCGGTGCCGGTGAAGCCGTTCCGGGCGGACGCCTCGGCGCTCGCCGGGCTGACGGTCGAGGAACTGGCGTCCGGTTTCCAGGTGGACGAGCGCAATCCGATGGTCGGCCTGGACGGCCGGGCCGCGCTCCTGAACCGGCTCGGCCGGGTGGCGGAGGCGGCGCCCGACGTGTTCGCCCGCGTGGACGCCGCGCGCCCCGGCGGCCTGTTCGACGTCCTGAAGGCCGAAGCCGGGGAGGGGAGCCTGCCGGCGCCCCGCATCCTGGAGGTGCTGCTGCAGACGCTGGGGCCGATCTGGCCTGGGCGCACGCGGCTCGCCGGGGTGGACCTCGGCGACACCTGGCACCATCCGGCCCTCGTCACGGCGGACGCGACCAGCGGTCTCGTGCCTTTCCACAAGCTCTCCCAGTGGCTCGCCTACTCGCTAATCGAGCCGCTCGCCTGGGCGGGGGTCGGGGTGACGGACGTGGACGGGCTGACGGGGCTCGCCGAATACCGCAACGGCGGCCTCTTCCTCGACACGGGCGTGATCGCCCTCAAGGACCCGGCGGAGGCGGCGGTCGCCCACCCAGTGGGATCCGCTCTCGTGGTGGAGTGGCGGGCGCTCACGGTGGCGCTCCTCGACCGGATCGCAGAGGAGATCCGCCGCAGCCTCGGCCGCGACGCGGTCAGCCTGCCGCTCGCCAAGGTGCTGGAAGGCGGCACGTGGGCGGCGGGCCGGGAGATCGCCCGCAAGCTGCGGCCGGGCGGCGGTCCGCCGCTGACGGTGGAGAGCGACGGCACGGTGTTCTGACGCCGATCCGCCGTAGGGAATGCGCGTCCGATCGTCACGGACGCGCATTCCCTACGGCGGCGGAGCGCGATAGGGTCTGGGCCGGACACGTCGGTCTGAAGAGAAGCCGGCCTGAAGAGAAGTCGGTCCGGAGTTGAAGAGGGGTTCCATGCAGGGCGTCACGGTCGTCGATCATCCGCTGGTTCAGCACAAGCTCACGATCATGCGGAACAAGGAGACCTCCACGGCGGGCTTCCGCCGGCTCCTGCGCGAGATCGCGACGCTGCTCTGCTACGAGGTGACCCGGGGGCTGGAACTCACCACCGTCGACATCGAGACTCCGCTCGGCCCCATGCAGGCGCCGACCCTCGTCGGCAAGAAGCTGGTGTTCGCCTCGGTGCTGCGGGCCGGCAACGGTCTCCTGGAGGGCATGCTCGACCTGGTGCCGGCCGCCCGCGTCGCCCACGTGGGTCTCTACCGGGATCCGCACACGCTGGAGGCGGTGGAATACTATTTCAAGGCGCCGGACGACCTGGCCGACCGTCTCACCATCGTGGTCGACCCCATGCTGGCGACCGCCAATTCGGCCATCGCGGCGGTGGAGCGGCTGAAGGAGCGCGGCGCCCGGGACATCCGCTTCGTCTGCCTGCTGGCCGCTCCCGAGGGGATCGAGCGGTTCCGGGGCGCGCACCCGGACGTGGAGATCTTCACCGCGGCCGTCGACGACCACCTCAACGAGAAGGGCTACATCGTGCCCGGCCTCGGCGACGCGGGCGACCGGATGTACGGCACCAAGTGACGCCGGCGCGCGTTCGCGGCGCCGGACGTCGCGGCCGAGCCCGCCCCAGACCCATGCCATGAGGACGCCCGGCCCGCCGTGGGCCTCGGAACCGTCCCGGGAGGACCGCCCATGATCGTCGTCTTCGGGTCGATCAACGTCGATCTCGTCACCGCCGTGCCGCGGTTGCCCGGCCCGGGTGAAACCGTGAAGGGCCCGGGCTACCGCACCTTTCCCGGCGGCAAGGGCGCGAACCAGGCGCTGGCCGCCCGGCGCGCGGGCGCGTCCGTCGCCATGGTGGGGGCGGTCGGCGACGACGGCTTCCGGGCCGAGGCCCTGTCCCTGCTCGACGCGGCCGGCGTGGACCTGTCCGGGGTCGCGGCGGCGGACGCGCCGACCGGCATCGCGCTGATCGCCGTGGACGAACGGGCGGAGAACCAGATCGTGGTGGCGAGCGGCGCGAACGCCCTCGCGGACCCGGCGGGCGTCGCGTCCCGCATCGGTGCGGGCGACTGGCTGCTGCTCCAGTTCGAGGTGCCGGACGCCGCCGTGCTGGCGGCCGCCGAGGCGGCGAAGCGAGCGGGCGCCAGGGTCATCCTCAACGCCGCCCCGGCCGGCCCGGTGCCGACGGCTCTCGCGGCGCTCCTGGACGTCCTGATCGTCAACGAGCACGAGGCCGCCGAGGTGGCGGCGAGCGCCGGCCTGCCGGACGAGCCGAAGGCCTTCGCGGCAGCCTGGGCGGCCCGCACGGGCGGCGCCTGCGTGGTGACGCTCGGCGCGGAGGGCGCGTTCGCGGCGTCGGGCGGCGAGACCGTGTCGGTCGCGCCGCCGGCCGTGACCGTGGTGGACACGACCGCCGCCGGCGACGGCTTCGTCGGCGCGTTCGCGGCGGCGCTCGATCGGGGCGCGAGCCTTGCCGACGCGCTCCTCGACGGCGTGGCGGCCGGCAGCCTGGCGGTCGAGGCGGCCGGCGCGCAGCCGAGCCTGCCCGGCGCGGACGCGATCCGCGCCCGGGCGGCGGGCCTGAAGGCCACGCGCTGAGGGCGAAGAGGAGAGGCCGGGCGATCGTCCAAGGACCGGGAGCCCGTGCCGGCGCTCCGCGGCGGCGCCGAGGCTCGGCCGGGTCAGCCGGTCTTCATGCCGGTCAGCCGGTCTTCATGCCGGTCAGCCGGCTTTCATGCCGGTCAGCCGGCTTTCATGCCGGTCTGCAGGCGTTCGGCGGCGCCCTTCAGGATGAGGCGCACCTGGGTGCCTTCGTCGGTGGCGACGATGTCGCCGATCTGGGCGCCCACGCGCCGGGCGCTCGCCCGGAGGGCCGCGACCGCGAGGTGCCAGTCCGCCACGATGGCGTCGTCCTCCGTCGCCTCCAGGGCGGCGCGCTGGGCCTTGATGCTGAGGCCGGCGGTCTCGAAGTTGATGCCCTTCAGGTCGAAGGTCATCATCACCGGCGCGCTGCCGACCCGCGCATAGGCGACCAGGAGCGCGAGGCGGATGACGGCCCGCAGGTCGTCCCGCGCGCCGGCGAGGAGCGGCGATTCCTTGCCGATGTTGAAGGCGGTGACGAGACCGGACCCTTGCGCGACGGAGAACCACTCCTCCGCGAAGTCCACCACCTCCATGTGCTGGCTGGCGCCGTCGCCGGCGCCGCCCATGAGGGCGAGACAGGCCTCCAGGGACAGCTTGACCTCCAAAGTCCGGCGCTCGGACTGGCGCAGCAGGCGCTTCTGCTCGCGCAGGTCGGATTCGGCCGCGAGCCGCGACCGCTGGGCCTGGGTGGCGTCCGCGAACATCGCCACGTAGGTGGGCGTCCGCGTCTGCCGGCCCACCATCAGGCCGCCGCAGATCGCGTAGCGGGCGCCTTCCGCGGTGATGATCTCCACCAGCCGGCATTCGCCGCCGAACCGGTCGGCGTGTTCCTTGAGGACGGAGCGCACGCCGCTCTCCACGTCGCGGATCACCAGCGGGGCCGACACCTGGGAGCGCACCAGGTCGCGGTCGAACAGGGCGTTCGCGGGCGGGTTGGCGAAGGTGGGCGTGCCGTCGGCCACCATCTGGACGATGGCGAAGGGAGACTGCTCCAGGAGGCTTTCGGCCACCAGAACCTTCTTGCGCCAGATCTCGGCGAGAAAGCCGCGGAACCGCTCCAACTCGGCGCCGAGCCGCCCGACCTCGGTGCGGTCGCTCGGCAGGCGGTCGCCGGTGTCGGCGAGCGCCGGGTCCTTCATCACGAGGGCGAGGATGTCGAGCGTCTTGCGCAGCGGCGCGGCCATCCGGGCCTCGATCACCAGGGCCGCCCCGAGGGCCGCCCCGACCGCCGCGGTGAGCGATATGATCACCGCGTGGGTGAGGGCGAGCGCCTGGAGCTCGGCCGTCGGCCCCGTGTCCATGCGGGTCAGGATGTGGAAGGGCGTCGCAGTGAGCTCGGGCGACAGGTAGAACTCCACCCGGGCCGGATCGGCCGTCGGGTGGATGGTGCGGGCGTTCGCGGTGATGTCCCGGAAGGACGTGGAGGCGGCCTCGCCGAAGGTCTGCAGCAGGTGGCCGGAGGTGTCGAAGATGGCCCCGCCCTTTACCACGTCGAGGACGGAGAGGCGGGTGGCGACCCGGCCGATCTCCTCCGCCTTGGTCTGGTAGCGCGGGTCGAGGGCGGCCTGGAAGGTGAGTTCGGTGGCGGCGAACAGACGTTCCAGGTGGTAGGTTCGGTCGCGCTGGGCGAGGATCGTCCCGACGCCGATGCCCACGAGGGCGGTCGTCACGAAGGCGCACAGGCCGGCGACCACCGAGGCGGCGACCAGAATGCGGCGACGTCCCCCGTCTCCAGCCACCGAATCCCTCCCCGGCCGCACGATGATCGTCGTCAGGTCACGGGCGCGACCGACCATCTTCAGTCGACAAGATCACACAACGTGTTTTGAATTGGTTAATTACCTGTCATATCCGGCCGGACCGGATCAGCACCAGGTCACGGGCGTGCCGAGGCGCGGCCGGATCATGTAGACGTGGCTGAGACTGTAGGAATCCTTGCCGGTATACTGCTTCAGGATGGTCGAGAACGGCGACGAGTAGCTGTATTCGCTGTAGGCGACGATGACCTGGCTGTTGTTCTCGGCGATGCCGGTCGGAATGGGGTGCGGAAAGACGGACGACCCCTTGGTCGGCACGCCCGTGGGGCTGTTGCGGGAGGTGGCGCAGCCGACCTTCTGCTCCCCGGTGGCCGAGATGTTGACCGTGTAGATCATCAGCTTCAGATTCCCGGACGCATAGGGCACGATGATGGCAGACGAGGCGTTGAGGACGTTGGTCACGTCGGTCGCGGTCATCGTCGAATACTGGGAGAACAGGTCGCCGATGGTGGCGGCGATCCGGTTGACCTTGCGGTCGATCGACAGGGCCTCGCTCAGCTCCACGCAGCCGGCGTAGATCACCAGCATGATCGGCAGGATGAGGGCGAACTCCACCGCCGAGACGCCCCGGCGGTCGGCCCGAAGGGCGGCTGCCCGCGCGGCGACGCGGATCAGGAAGGCGCGCACGGCGGTCACCATGGGAAGGGCTCGTTTCGGAAGGCGACGGCGGCGCCGAGGAGGTGCTTGCCGTTGGCGAGCGGCGTCGACGAGGTGCCGAACATGTTGAAGAACGCGGGCCACTGGTAGAAGCCCCGCACCACCACCACGTCGCCCCGCTTGCCGGGATCGAAGCCGAAGTCGTCCTTGACCTTGCCGTCGGCTCCGACCGGTGAGCCGAGCGTCACGCTGTTGAAGTCGTCGTAGCGGACCACCTCCACCGCCAGGTTGCCGGCGCAGTCGCCGAAGCCCGCGAGGCCGGAGCAGACCAGCGCCTTGAAGCCGTCCGCGTTGAGCTTGGTCTGCTGGACCTGACCGGTGCGGATCTGCCGGGCGGCCTGGGTCACGGCCGTGTCCAGGATCTGGCCGACGAAGAAGATGAGAGCCGTCTCCAGGATGGCGAACAGAAGGGCGAAGAAGGGGACCGACACGATGGCGAACTCGACGGCCACCGACCCGTCGGCCCGCCGGGCGAACCGGCCGGATAGCCCGGAGCCCCGCCGCGCCCAGCCTGTCGCAAGCTTTCGCAGTCTCGTCATGGTTTCGCACCCGTCCTGATCGACCGCACGCGCCGGGCCGGCGCCCTGCGGTCCTTCGGCCAAGACCAACACGGGGGTGGTTGAGATTCCGTATAGGATTTAATGCATGTTACGGAGCGGCGACTCAGTTTCCACCCGCAGTCCCGTTGCGCAGGGCGTTCTGGTTCTGGATGTTCGTGTAGAACTCCGTGTCGTCGCCCGGCACCAGGGTGGGCTCGCAGCGATCGAGGCAGCTCATGCTGTAGCGGCTGCCGCCCTTCTGCACCGTCACCAGATTGAAGGTCGGCGCCTGGACTTGAACCTGCGTGTCGGCGATCGGCTCGCCTTCGCTGTCGAGGATGATCACGTTGGTCACTCCGTAGGAGCGGCCGGTGATCACAAGGGTCTGGCTGTCCTGCATGGTGGCGTCCGCGATGGACGGATTGCCGATGATGATGGTGGCGGCCGGCGCGGAGATTCGCATCACCTTGGCCTGGTCCATGGTGACGACAACCGGCGCCGTCGGTTCCATGGTCTCGGCCGCTCCGGGCGACACGGCCGCCATGAGGATGGTCGCCAGCGAGACGAGGAGGAGGGTGGCGCGGCGCAGCGGCATGGGGTTCCCCAGCGGGTTCCGAGGCTCAGACTCCATAGAACATTCGATATCTAAGTGAACATTTCGCTAACGCACCCTCCGAAAGACGCGACCCCGGTCATGCTGCCCGACGCCCGCCGGCGCGGCGCGCGAAGCCGGCGCTCCGATGGCGTTGAGGAGCCTCGCAGCCCCGGAAACTCTGGATATCCGCGACCTAAAACGGTTTGAATGAGGGTTGCACGTGTAAACGAAAGCCTTCGGAAGGTGGTTAATGCTTCGACTTTGAGGAAAAACTAGCAGATATTTAACCGCGAATTCTTCGATCCGGACGATGCGGAGCTTCTGCATCCGATTTAACCTCGTGGAAACATGCTCAGATTAGATTTCATCTCGGTTCAGATCGGTCGGGCGATCACAAAAGACCCTCGAACCTGTGCTGTCCAAGTCGAGTAGGAGTTTGATCATGAAGACCCTCTTCCAGCGCTTCATCAAGAACGAGTCCGGCGCCACCGCGATCGAGTACGGCCTCATCGCCTCGCTCATCGCCGTCGCGATCATCACCGCCGCGTCGACCCTCGGCACCGAGGTCGGCCAGACCTTCAAGAAGGTCTCCGACGAGCTCACCAAGACCAACTGATCCTTGGCGGCGCTCCGTTCGCGCCGCTGTCGATCGGATAATGGCGGTCCGCCACCAGCGGGCCGCCTTTTTCATTGGAGAACCTGGTTCCGGAGACGTCGGATCAGCGCCTGGTCGACGGGAACCGCCTGTTTACCGCCGCGCTCTACAGTCCGGATCCACACCACGTCCTGGCCGCGCGCCGATCCTGGAACGAACATCATGCCGTCGATCGTCATCGCCCTGCCGATCCTTGTTCTGCCGGTCATGACCGTCTACGCGGCGGTGTCCGACCTTTTCACCATGCGGATCCCGAACCGGATCTCCCTGGTGCTGGTGGCGGCCTTCGCCCTCGCCGTGCCTGTGGCCGGCCTCGACGGGTGGACGGCCGCGCTACACCTCTTCGTGGGCCTCGGCGTGCTCTGCCTGACCTTCGGGATGTTCGCGGCCGGGTGGATCGGCGGCGGCGACGCCAAGCTGGCGGCGGCGCTGGCCCTGTGGATGGGCCCCGGCCAGGGACTGCCCTTCGGCGTCTACACCGCCCTGTTCGGGGGCGGCCTCACGCTCGCCTTCCTGAGTTTCCGGGCGATCCCGCTGCCGCAGATGGCGCTCCGCGAAGAGTGGATCCTGCGCCTGCACGGCCGGGAGAACGGCGTGCCCTACGGCATCGCGATCGCGGCCGGCGCCATGGCGGCCTTCCCGGCGACGCCGTGGTTCAAGGCCCTCGCGCCGCTTCTCTGACGGGCGTCCCGCCACCTGTCGAATACGAAATAAGACATTAACCATAAATTCAGGGCTTTGCATTGAAATCCGTGAAGGTCGGTCCTCCGGGACCGCTCGGTCAGGATTCGCGATGCGCCCCATTCAACTCGTCATTCTTCTCGTCGCCTTCGGCGCCGCCGGCCTCGCCGGCATGGTGGCCATGCGGCTCGCAGCCACCACGCCCGAACCGGTGGTCGCGCAGGCGCCGAGCGCGCCGGCCATGGAGACCGCCGAGATCCTCGTCACGGCCGGCAGCATCCGCATGGGCACGCCCATCACGCCGGAGACGGTCACCTGGCGGCTCTGGCCGAAGGAAGGCCTCGCCGAGGACTACATCTCCCGCACCGCCCGGCCGGACGCCGTCACGGAACTGCAGGGCACGCTGGCGCGCAGCCCCTTCCTCGCCGGCGAGCCGATCAAGGAAGGCAAGCTCGTCCGGACCGACCAGGGCTTCCTCTCCGCCGTGCTGCCCAAGGGCATGCGCGCGGTCGCGGTCCGGGTGAACGCCGCCTCCACGGCCGGCGGCTTCGTGCTGCCCAACGACCGGGTGGACATCATCCTGATCAAGCCGCCGAAGTCCGACGGGGCCGAGCCGATGAGCGAGACCATCCTGCGCAACGTCCGGGTGCTCGCCATCGACCAGGTGGTCGAGGACCAGGAGCAGAAGCAGAATTCCGTGGTGGCGCAGGACACCGCCACCCTGGAGCTGACCCCCGACCAGGCCGAGCTGATCATCCAGGCCCAGCAGGTGGGCACGATCTCCCTGGCGCTGCGCTCCATCGAGGACATCGACACCGTCACCGAGGTGGTCGGCACCGACGGGATCACCGTCATCAAGTTCGGCGTCCCGACCCGGGTGACCGCGAAGGACAAGCAGTGACCCATCGTCGACCGCGCCCTCACACAAGGATCCGCTCCATGAAGCGTTCGATCGTCCGCCTCGCCGCGGCCGTGCTTCTTGCCGCCGGCGTTCTCGGATCGGGGTCGGCGCCCGCCGTCGCGGCCGACGCCTCCAATCTGGTGCTGTCGTCGAGCGCGGAGCTGTCCGGCCGGGTGATCCACCTCGCCATCGACAAGTCGATGGTGATCGAGCTGCCGGAGGACGTGCGCGACGTCCTCGTATCGAATCCTCAGGTGGCCGATGCCGTGGTCCGGTCGGCCCGCAAGATCTACCTGATCGGCATGAAGGCCGGCGAAGCCAACATCTTCCTGTTCGGCGACGGCAACCGGCAGCTCGCCCAGTTCGAGCTGGTGGTGAGCCGCGACACGGTCGGCCTCCAGGCCATGCTGTCCACCGTCATGCCGGGCAACGCCATCACCGTGCAGACCATCGGCGAGAGCATCGTGCTCTCCGGCACGGCCAAGAGCGCGGAGGAGGCCGGCAAGGCCGCCGACCTCGCCGCCAAGTTCATCGGCGACCCGGAGAAGGTCGTCAACATGCTGGCCGTCGGCGGCAGCGACCAGGTCCACCTGAAGGTGGTGGTCGCCGAGGTGCAGCGGGCGGTGATCAAGGACCTCGGCATCGACACCCAGTCGCTCCTCCAGAACACCGGCATCGCGTTCTCGGTCGTCAAGGAGATCGCCGAGACCGCCGCGTCCCTGAACGGGTCCGCCGTGACCGACTACACCGGGACCATCGCCCGGAGCGCCGGCGGCGCCGTCGGCCTCGCGGACGGCATGCGGCTCTCCAACGTGGTGAAGCTCCTCAACCAGCAGGGCGTCGTCCGCACCCTGGCCGAGCCGACCCTGACCGCCGTGTCGGGCGAGCAGGCGAGCTTCCTCGCCGGCGGCGAGTTCCCGATCCCGGTCAGCCAGTCCGACGGCGAGATCGTCATCGAATTCAAGCAGTTCGGCATCAGCCTGGCGTTCGAGCCGGTGGTGCTGTCGCCCGGGCGGATCAGCCTGAAGATCCAGACCGAGGTGAGCGAGCTCTCCAACGAAGGCGCCGTTCAGGTGAGCGGCCTCACCATTCCGGCGCTCACGGTCCGCCGCGCCAACTCCACGGTGGAGCTGCCGTCCGGCGGCTCGATCGTGATGGCGGGCCTCATCCGCGACAACGTCCGCCAGACGCTGACCGGCTACCCGGGCCTGATGGACCTGCCGGTGCTCGGCTCCCTGTTCAAGAGCCGCGAGTACCAGCGCAACCAGACCGAACTCGCGGTCTTCGTCAGCCCCTACATCGTCAACCCGGTGGCCCAGGCGGCCCTGACCCGGCCCGACCAGAACTTCGCCCCCCCGGGCGACGCCCAGGCCGTCTTTCTGAACCAGCTGAACCGCGTCTATGCGAGCCCCGGCGCGACGCCGAAGGGCGCCTACCATGGCCGCGTCGGCTTCGTCTACGACTGACCTCAAGAGGACCAGGAGATCCCGCCATGCAGAAGCTTGGTCCGTCGGGCCGCCGGGGGCGGCGCTCGGTCGCGGCCCTCGGTCTCGCGGTCGCGGCGCTCGTCACCGCCTGCTCGACACCGCCGGACGTCACCGGTTCGCTGCCGAGCGACGACTGGCGCAAGCGCAACCCGATCACGGTCGAGGAAGCGCCGGAGACCCTCGACATCCCGGTCGGCTACGGCTCGCCAGGCCTTGCTCCGAACGACCGGGACCGGGTGCTGGCCTTTGCGGCGGACGCCCGCGAGAAGGCCACCGGCTCCCTCGTCATCATGGTGCCGTCGGGCGCCGCCAACGACGTGACCGCCGCGGCGGTGGCCCGCTCGGTGCACGCCACCGTCCAGCGGGCGGGCCTGCCGAGGGCGCTGGTGGAGACCCGTCCCTACGCGGTCGCCGAACCCGACGCGGCGGCGCCGATCCGGCTCAGCTACAGCCGCATCAAGGCGGTCTCGCCCCCGTGCGGCGCCTGGACGGAAAACCTCTACCGGGACGGCACCAACGACAGCGACCGGGAGTTCGGCTGCTCCACCCAGGCCAATCTCGCCGCCATGGTGGCCGATCCGCAGGACCTGATCGCCCCGCGGGCGCCGACGCCGATCAGCGGCGCGCGCCGCTCGAACCAGTACGGCAAGTGGGTGGCGGGCGAATCGCCGGCGTCGAGCGCGCCCGTCGAGGGCGGCTCCGTGTCGAGCGTCGGAGGGGGCGGTTGATGGACCCGATGCAGAAGACCGACCGGGGCATGCCGGTGGCCGCCGAGCGGATCGCCGAGAACGTGGACCTGCGGCCCATCCCGCGCATCGCCATCCAGGCGTTCTGCGAGACGCCGGAGGTGGCGGCCGCCCTGGAGCAGGCCGCCGGCGACCGGCGCATGGCCCGCACCCACGTGAAGATCCATATGGGCGGCATCTCGGCGGCGACCGACTTCTATTCGACCGCGCCGACCCCGAACCTCCTGTTCGTGGAGACCCGGGAGAAGCGCGAGAAGGCCCTGGAGGCGGTCGACCGTCTGGCGGCCGTGTGCGACGCCGGCAGCAAGGTGATCCTGATCGGCCACACGGAGGACGTGAGCCTCTACCGGGAACTCCTGAAGCGCGGCGTCAGCGACTACATGGTGGCGCCGTTCGATCTCTTCGACGTGATCCGGGAGATCGGCGAACTCTACCTGTCGCCGTCCGCCGGGCCGGTGGGGCGGACGATCGCCTTCATCGGCGCCAGGGGCGGTTCGGGCTCGTCCACCATCGCGCACAACGTGGGCTTCGCGCTCTCGCGCAGCTTCGATTCGGACGTGGTGATCGGCGACTTCGATCTCGCCTGGGGAACGGCCGGCCTCGACTTCAACCAGGATCCGCCGCAGGGCATCGCGGACGCGGTGTTCTCGCCGGACCGGATCGACGACGTCTACCTGGACCGCATCCTCGCCAAGTGCGCCGACAACCTCAGCCTGCTCGCCGCGCCGGCGACGCTGGAGCGGACCTACGACTTCGACGAGGGCGCCTTCACGACGCTGATCGACGTGATGCGGTCCGGCGTGCCGGCGGTGGTGGCGGACCTGCCGCACGTCTGGTCCGGCTGGGTGCGCCAGACGCTGCTCGTCGCCGACGAGGTGGTGATCACGGCCATGCCGGACCTCGCCTCGCTGCGCAACACCAAGAACCTCGTCGACCAGTTGAAGCTGATGCGGCCGAACGACCTCGCGCCGCGGCTCGTCATCAACCAGGTCGGCGTGCCGAAGCGTCCGGAGATCAAGCCTGACGACTTCCGCAAGGCGCTCGAGATCGAACTCGCGGCGGTCATCCCGTTCGACCCGGCCCTCTTCGGGGCGGCCTCCAACAACGGCCAGATGATCGCCGAGGTGAACGCCAAGAGCCCGATCGCCGAAACCTTCACGGATCTCGCCCGCCGAGTCATGGGGCGAGCGCCCGTCCGCAAGGCGCGCAAGACGGCGCTGGCGCCCATCCTGTCGCGTCTGTCGCTCGGCCGCCGTTCCGCCGGCTGACCGGGCAGGGAGTGATCAGACACAATGTTCGGCAAGCGTGGATCCTTCGGCCAGAGTGACGGGGCATCGAAGCCGGTGAAAGCCGGCGCGATGGCCCCTCCGCCGCCCGCCGTGGCGCCGGCCGCGGCCCCGCCGCCGCGCCAGGACGCCAGGACGCCCGTCCACGTGCCGCCCGGCCAGGGCGCCGCCACGCCCATGCCGGGCGAGCGGCGCAAGTCGGACGGCTACTACGACGTCAAGTCGTCCATCTTCTCCGCCCTCATCGAGACCATCGACCTCAGCCAGCTCGCCAAGCTCGACAGCGAGACCGCGCGCGAGGAGATCCGCGACATCGTCGGCGACATCATCCAGCTGAAGGCGGTGGTGATGTCGATCTCCGAGCAGGAGGAACTGCTCGACGACATCTGCAACGACGTCCTCGGCTACGGCCCGCTGGAACCCCTGCTCGCCCGCGACGACATCGCGGACATCATGGTCAACGGGGCGAACACCACCTACATCGAAGTCGCCGGCAAGGTGCACAAGACGGGCATCCGCTTCCGCGACAACGCCCAGCTGATGAACATCTGCCAGCGCATCGTCAGCCAAGTGGGCCGCCGCGTGGACGAGGCCTCGCCGATCTGCGACGCCCGCCTGCCGGACGGCTCGCGCGTCAACGTGATCGCGCCGCCGCTCGCCATCGACGGGCCGACCCTGACGATCCGAAAGTTCAAGAAGGACAAGCTCACCCTCGGCCAGCTGGTCAAGTTCGGCTCGATCTCGCCGGAAGGCGCCACCATCCTGGAGATCGTCGGCAAGTCCCGATGCAACGTGATCGTCTCCGGCGGCACCGGCTCGGGCAAGACCACGCTCCTGAACTGCCTGACCGCCTTCATCGAGAGCGACGAGCGCATCATCACCTGCGAGGACGCGGCGGAGCTGCAGCTGCAGCAGCCGCATGTGGTGCGCCTGGAGACGCGCCCGCCCAACCTGGAAGGGGAGGGGCAGGTGACCATGCGCGACCTCGTCAAGAACTGTCTGCGCATGCGTCCCGAACGCATCATCGTCGGCGAGGTGCGCGGCCCGGAGGCGTTCGACCTCCTCCAGGCCATGAACACCGGCCACGACGGCTCCATGGGGACGCTCCACGCCAACTCGCCGCGCGAGGCGCTCTCCCGCGTGGAGTCCATGATCACCATGGGCGGCTACACGCTGCCGTCGCGCACGATCCGCGAGATGATCTGCGCCTCGGTGGACGTGGTCGTGCAGGCGGCACGCCTGCGCGACGGTTCGCGCCGGATCACGCACATCACCGAGGTGGTCGGCATGGAAGGCGACGTGATCGTCACCCAGGACCTGTTCCTCTACGAGATCCTCGGCGAGGACGAGCACGGCAAGCTGATCGGCCGCCACCGCTCCACCGGCATCGGCCGGCCGCGCTTCTGGGACCGCGCCCGCTACTACGGCGAGGACAAGCGGCTCGCCGCCGCCCTCGACGCCGCCGAGGCGAACGAGATCAAGACCTTCACCTGACGGGACCGGAGACGACCATGCTGTTCGGTCTCGACACCACGATCCTCGCCTTCGTCGGGCTGATCGCCCTTTCGGCGGCGGCCCTCGCCTACGGGCTCCTCTACACGCGCATCTCGGCGGCCCAGCAGACGGAAGAGCGGCTGGACCGCATCGCCGGCGTGGGCGCGCGTCCCGCCGGCGGGCGCAAGCAGGACCCGGTGTCGTCCCGGCGCAAGTCCGTGCAGGACACGCTGAAGGAGATCGAGGTCAAGCAGAAGTTCAAGGCGGCCCGGTCGACCAACCCGCCGCTGATGCTGCGCCTTCAGCAGGCGGGCATGAAGATCAGCATAACCCATTACGTGGTCTTCAGCGTGGTCGTCGGCCTCATCTTCGTCATCGTCGGCTTCGCCTCGGCCCTGCCGCTGCCGCTGACCGTCGGGCTCGGGATCGTCGGCGCGTTCGGTCTGCCGCGCTTCCTGGTGAACTTCATCCGCAAGCGTCGTCAGGCGGCGTTCCTGGAGGAACTGCCGAACGCCGTGGACGTGATCGTGCGCGGCGTGAAGGCGGGCCTTCCGCTCAACGACTGCCTGCGGATGATCGCCACCGAGGCCAAGGAGCCGCTGCGCACCGAGTTCCGGTCGGTCGTGGAGGCGCTGACCATCGGCATCCCGCTCGACGAGGCCATCGGCCGGCTGTTCGAGCGCATGCCGCTGCCGGAATCCAACTTCCTGGTGATCGTGATCTCGATCCAGTCGAAGGCCGGCGGCAACCTCTCCGAAGCGCTCGGCAACCTTTCGCGGGTGCTCCGCGAGCGCAAGAAGATGCGCGCCAAGATCAAGGCGGTGTCCATGGAGGCCAAGGCGTCGGCCTCCATCATCGGTTCGCTGCCGATCATCGTGATGATCCTCGTGTGGCTGACGAGCCCGGACTACATCTCGATCCTGTGGACGGATCCGCGCGGCCAGCTCGTGCTCGGCGCCTCCGCACTGGTGATGATGTGCGGCGTGCTGGTGATGCGCAACATGATCAACTTCGAGATCTGAGGGCGACATGGGCGGTTTCATCGACACGGTCCGCGACCCGGTCTTCCTTCTCTCGCTGTTCGTTTCCGTCGCCATCTTCCTGACGGTCATCTCCGTGGCCGTGCCCATGCTGCAGCCGGACAAGCTGCAGAACCGCATGAAGGCGGTTGCGGTGGAGCGCGACAAGATCCGCGCGCGCGAACGGGCGCGGCTGCAGGCCGAGAGCGCCCGCGGCAGCCTGCGCAGCAAGGAATCCAAGCGCTACATGCGCGATCTCGTCGAAAAGCTGAGCCTCAAAAAGGCGCTCGCCGACGAGAAGACCGAACAGATGCTGCTCCAGGCCGGTTATCGCGGCGAGGCGCCGCTGACCATCTTCCTGTTCGCCCGCTTCGTGCTGCCGTTCGTCTTCATCGCCGTGGCGGCCTTCTACGTCTACGTGGTGCTGGCCCTCGACCGGCCGCCGATCTTCAAGGTGGGCATCTGCCTCGGCGTCGGCTTTTTCGGCTTCTATCTGCCGATCCTCTATGTCCGGAACGCCACCCAGAAGCGGCAGACCTCGATCAAGCGGGCCTTTCCGGACGCGCTCGATCTCCTGCTGATCTGCGTGGAATCCGGCATGTCGATCGAGACCGCCATGCGCAAGGTGGCCGAGGAGATCGTCATGCAATCCGTTGAGCTTGCTGAGGAATTCAGCCTCACCATGGCGGAGCTTTCCTTCCTGCCCGACCGCAAGACCGCCTACGAGAACCTCGCCAACCGGGTGGGTCTCGATGGCGTGAAGTCGGTCTGCCTCGCGCTCATCCAGTCGGAGCGCTACGGCACGCCGCTCGGCACCACGCTGCGCGTGATGGCGCAGGAGAACCGGGACATGCGCATGAACGAGGCGGAGAAGAAGGCGGCGGCGCTGCCGCCGAAGCTGACGGTGCCGATGATCGTCTTCTTCCTGCCGGTGCTCTTCGCCGTCATCATGGCGCCGGCGATCATCAAGATCATGTCGCTCTGATCGCGAGCCAATTCAAGCACTTGGCGTTCGCCCGCGCGGGCTTCACCGCGCGAGCGCCCGCTCCACCAGGGTCACCCACCAGCTGACCCCGTAGGGGATGGCGGCGTCGTCGAAGTCGTAGGCGGGATGGTGGAGGCCGGCGGAGGGGCCGTTGCCCATGAAGATGTAGGCGCCCGGCCGCCGCTCCAGCAGGTAGCTGAAATCCTCCGCCCCCATCATCGGTTCTGTCGCCTCGTCGACCGCGGAATCGCCGGCCACATGTCGGGCGATGTCGGCGGCGAAGCGGGTGGCGTCCGGGTCGTTCAGGGTGACCGGATAGCCCGCGTTATATGTGACGGTCGCGGTGGCTCCGAAGGCCGCGGCGGTGCCGATCGCCACCTGCCGGAGGCGGTCCTCGACCGCTTTGCGCACCTCCGGGTCGAGGGTGCGCACCGTGCCGGAGAGGGTCGCGGTCTGCGGAATGACGTTGGTCGTGTCGCCGGCGTGGAACTGGGTGACCGACAGGACCGCCGCCGCCAGCGGATCTGCGTTGCGGGCGACGATCGACTGGAGCGCCGTCACCACGTGGGCGCCGGCGAGCACCGGGTCGACGGTCAGGTGCGGCTTGGCGGCATGGCCGCCGGACCCTTCCAGGTGGATGGTGAAGACGTCGGCCGACGCCATCATGGGACCGGGCCGGATCGCGAACCGGCCGACCTCGATCCCGGGCATGTTGTGGAGGCCGTAGACCTCGTCGAACGGGAAGCGCTCCAGGAGCCCGTCCTCCAGCATGGTGCGGGCGCCGGCGCCGCCTTCCTCGGCCGGCTGGAAGATGAACACCACCGTGCCGTCGAAGCCGCGGGTCTCGGCGAGATGACGGGCCGCGCCGAGCAGCATGGCGGTGTGGCCGTCGTGGCCGCAGGCGTGCATGGCGCCGGGGATGGCGGACTTGTACGGCCGGTCGACGATCTCCTCGATCGGCAGGGCGTCCATGTCGGCGCGCACGGCGATGCGCCGGCCGCCGGGACCGCCGCGGCCGTGAAGTTCGCCGACGACGCCGGTCCGGCCGACGCCGGTCTCGACCCGGTCGAAGCCGAAGGCCCTCAGCTTCTCCGCCACGATCGCGGCCGTTCGGTGCACGTCGTAGAGGACCTCCGGGTGGCGGTGGAAATCCTGGCGCCAGGCGGCGATGTCGGGGGCGAGGTCGGCGACGCGGTTGAGGACGGGCAAGGGCGGGGTCTCCGGACGGGCGAAGCCGCAGCTTCGGGGAGCGGGGCCGGGAACGCAAGCGCGCGAGATGAAGCGGGCGCGGACGGCGCCTCATCAACGCGCCGGTCCCACAGGCACGGCGATACGGCCACACCGCCTCGCGCCGTCGCATCCCCGCAGGTCGCGGCCACACCGCCGCCTCAGGCGACGTGCTATCTCGTCTCGCGCCGATCGGCGATTCGCCGTTCCACCCGTTCTCCTCCCGGATTCCGCCTGCCATGACGCTCAGCCGCCGCGTGTTCCTCGCCGCCCCGCTCGTTCTCGCCGCCTGCCAGACCGAGAAGGCCGCGGTCGCCACCAAGCCCACCTTCTACGAGGACCTCGCGTCGCCGACCGCCCAGGTGGACCAGCAGCGCGCCCTGTCGATGATCAACCAGTACCGGCTGAGGAACGGCTCCGGGCCGCTGTCGCTCGACCCGGAGCTCGGCCGCATCGCCCGCGCCTACGCCAGGGAGATGGCGGCGGCGGACCGGATGAGCCATTCGCTCTCCGACGAGGCGCGCCTCGGCAACCGGCTGAAGGCGAACGGCTACGCGTTCGAGGCCGCGGGCGAGAACATCGCGGCCGGCTACCGCACCCTGGCGGAGGCCTTCTCCGGCTGGCGCGAGAGCCCGGCCCACGATCGCGGCATGAAGGACCGGGACATGACCCACATGGGCATCGGCACGGCCTTCAACCCGAACTCCAAGTACAAGGTGTTCTGGTGCCTGATCTTCTCCCGGCCGCGCGGCGTCGCGGTGGGGACGCCCGGCGTTGCCGCCTCGCCGAGCCTCGTGACGGTGGCCGGCGCCCGGGTGGGGGGCTGAAGCGCGCCAGAACCGGCCGAGGGCGTGGGCGTCGCCTCCGCCTTTTGTCTAGTCATTAGCCGTCTTCGGCGATGCGCAATTGCATCCCGCAGCGCACGCGATCACACTCGCCGGCCGTCAACGTCCGTGATCGAGTGTTGCCATCGTGCTGTCGCGCCTCACCTTCGACGATCTCAAGCGCACCTTCCGCTGGGAGATCCCGTCGCGCCTCAACATGGGCGTGGACGTGTCGGACCGCTGGGCGGCCCGGGATCCGGGGCGCCCGGCCATCCTGAGCCGCCGGCCGGACGGCGGGGCGGACGTGACCACCTTCGGCGACCTCGCCCGCCTCTCCAACCGGTTCGCCAACGTGCTGGCCGCCCATGGCGTCGGCCGGGGCGACCGTGTCGCCATCCTGCTGCCCCAGTCCGTGGAGGCGGTGGTGGCGCACGTGGCCGCCTACAAGCTGGGCGCGGTGGCGCTGCCGCTCTCCATCCTGTTCGGCGTCGACGCACTGAAGTACCGGCTGTCCCGGGCCGGCGCCAAGGTGGTGATCGCCACCGGGCAGGCGGCCGAGCGGGTGGCCGAGGTCGCGCCCGACTGCCCGGACCTTAGCCTGGTGATCGCGGCGGACGGACGCGCGCCCGGCGCCGTGTCCCTGCAGGCGC
The DNA here is from genome assembly GCF_013839525.1 of Chthonobacter rhizosphaerae. Taxonomy (GTDB): domain Bacteria; phylum Pseudomonadota; class Alphaproteobacteria; order Rhizobiales; family Pleomorphomonadaceae; genus Chthonobacter; species Chthonobacter rhizosphaerae. The sequence continues at coordinate 202,535 of NZ_JACDIS010000001.1, read as the reverse complement.
TGATGGAGCGCGCCTCCGACGCCTTCACGGCGGCGGAGACCGGCCCGCGCGACCCGGCCCTGATGATCTTCACCTCCGGCACCACCGGCATGCCGAAACCCGCCCTCCACGGCCACAGCGTGCTCCTCGGCCATCTGCCGGGCATCGACCTGTCGCAGGACAGCCTCGGCCAGGCGGGCGACGTGATGTGGACGCCCGCCGACTGGGCCTGGGCGGGCGGCCTCCTCAACGCCCTGATGCCGGCGCTCCATTTCGGCGTTCCGGTGGTGGCGCACCGGTTCGAGAAGTTCGACCCGGAGCTCGCCTGCCGCCTGATGGCGGACTTCCGCGTGACCAACGCCTTCCTGCCGCCGACGGCCCTGAAGCTGATGCGCCAGCTGACCGGCATCCGGCAGCGCCACGCCCTGTCGCTGCGCGCGGTCGGCTCCGCCGGCGAGGCGCTCGGCCGGGAGGCCTACGGCTGGGCGCAGGCGGAGCTCGGCATCCCGGTGAACGAATTCTACGGCCAGACCGAATGCAACGCGGTGATCGGCTCGGCCCACGCCCTCGGCGTCGGCAAGCCGGGCTTCATCGGCAAGGCCATACCGGGCCACGAGGTGGCGATCCTCGGGGCGGGCGGCGAGCCCGTGGGGCCGGGCGAAATGGGCGAGATCGCGGTGCGGCGGCCGGACCCGGTGATGTTCCTGGAGTATGCGGGCGATCCCGCCGCCACGGCGGGCAAGTTCGTGGGCGACTGGATGACCACGGGCGACGCCGGCATGATGGACGAGGACGGCTATATCGCCTTCGTGGGCCGGGACGACGACGTGATCACCTCCGCCGGCTACCGGATCGGCCCCGGCGAGATCGAGGACTGCCTCCTGTCGCACCCGGCCGTGCAGCTGGCGGTGGCGGTGGGCAAGCCCGACCCGGTGCGGACCGAGGTGGTGAAGGCCTATGTGCGGCTGAAGCCGGGCGAGACCGGCGACGCCGCGCTGGCCGACGCCCTGAAGGCCCATGTGCGCGAGCGGCTCTCGGCCCATGAATACCCCCGCGAGATCGCCTTCGTGGACGACATCCCGATGACCACCACCGGCAAGCTGATCCGGCGCGGTTTCCGCGACCGGGCGCGGGCGGAGACCGAGGACGCCGCGGGGAACGGCTGACGGCCGGCGTTCGGGTCGGGCGCGCTCAGCCGCCGCGAAGGCGGCCCAAGGCGGCGCGGGCCGCGGCCGCGAGCGAGCGGCGGCGGGCGTGAAGGTCGGCCGCCCGGGCGGCGAGGCCGTTCGCGCCCGGACGGGTGGCGAGGATGATCGTCCCCATGGCGAACCGGCCGGCCCAGAGCCGGTCGATCATGGGATGGCCCGGGGTGGCGAGGCTGTCCACGTCGGCAAGGCGGCCGGCGGCGCGCCAGTCCTCCGAGACGAGGCGGATCAGCTGGACGCCGGGCGAGGCCGCGGCATGGCTCTCGTCGTGGGCGATCTTCCAGATGAACCCGCTGACGCCGGCGAAAAAGCTGATGAGGGCGGCGACGGGCCGGCCGGCGACGGCGAGAAGGTCGACGCGGACGCGGCCGGTGCGGGCGAGTTCGGCGACGAGATCGGCCGCGAAGGCGGTGCCGCCGGGGGCGACCGCAAGGCTGGTGCCGCCCCGGCCCTTCCAGCTGGCGTGTTCCAGGGCGAGGAAGAGCGAAAAGGCGTTGGCGACCTCGACCGGCGTGGTGGCGACCTCGTGGCGGACGCCGCCGGCCCCGTCGAGGCGGCGCATGAGCCGGCCGAGTTCCTTCAGGCGCTTGCCCTGCAGGCCGGGGCCGTAGAGGTCCGGGCCGTCGGCGAGGCGGAGAGCGGCGCGGTGGTGCGCGTCGACCGTGGCGAGGTGGATCTCGCGCCCCTCGGCGGCGCGCGCCAGGGAGGCCGCGAAGGGGCCGTCCAGCCGCTGGTAGGGGAGGCGCGCCACGGGCCCGATCACCGCGAGGGCGTCGATCAGCCGGCCGGCGTCGAAGCCGGGCTGGGCGAGGGGCGTGCCGAGCGGCCCGTAGCGGCTGGCGAAGAGGTCGGTGACGACCGGGCCGACGCCCGGAAGGACGCGGGCGCGCCGGACGACGGCGAGCGCGTCGAGGGGGCGTGCGCCGCCGGATGCCGGGCCCACCTCCGGGCCGATCGCCGGGAGCGCGATCACCGACCAGTCGTCCGGCTCCACCCGGCCGGCGGCGGCCCGCAGCATGGCCCGGTCGGTGAAGACGTTCGGCTCGGCCGCCTCGTCGGCCAGCCGGTCCCAGGCGGCGCCGAGCCGTTCGGTCGCCTCGCGGAGCGGCAGCACCAGGGGAGCGGGGCCGCCCGTCTCGAGGGGCGCGAGGGCGGGGCGGGGGAGGGCCGTCATGCGGACGACCCCCGCGCCGCCGTCAGGGCGTTTCGCGGCGGCAGGCGGAAGACGAATACGGTGAGGCCGAAATGGCGGCGGACGGCGGCGGCGAGGAGGAGCGCCTCCGCCACCATCGCGACGGCGGTGGCGGCGGCGGCGCCGTAGAGGCCGTAGGCCGGGATGAGGACGAGGTTGAGCGCCACGTTGACGGCGAGCGCCACGCCGAAGATGGCCGCGCACGTGGTCTGGCGCCCGGCGAGGGTGAGGAGCGTCTCCACCGGCCCGATGGAGGCGCGGGCCAGGATGCCGAACACCAGGATGACCAGGAGGCCGGCGCCGCCGGCGAAATCCGCCCCGAACAGGGCGAGGAGCCGGTCGCCGACGAGAAGCACGAGCGTGGAGACGGCGACCGAGGGCCAGAAGGTCCAGCGCACGGCCGTGCGCACCATGGCCTCCAGGCCGACCCGGTCGCCGGCGTAGTGGTCGTAGGCGAAGCGCGGGCCGCTGGCCGCCCGGACCGCGTAGGCGACGAAGTGGACGAGGGCGAGGGTCTTGGTGGCCGCATAGTAGACCGCCACGTCCTCCGGCGTGCCGAAGTGAGAGATCATCAGCACGTCCACGGACGTGAGGAGGGCGTAGAAGCCGTCCACCAGCAGGATGGGCAGGGAGACGCCGAGCCAGACGCGCCAGTCGGTGCGGGCGGCGCGCCGCTCCACGGCGGCGGCGACCCGGCGACGGAGGCCGACGAGCTGGCCGAGGGCGGTGATCCAGGTGGCGACGATCATGGCGAGGCAGGCGGTGACCGCCGTCATGGGCAGGTCGGCCTCGTGGAAGGCCACCATGACGGCGAGGACGCCGACCGGGCGCCAGATGTAGGTGGGGCCGAAGGCGAGGTCGGACCAGGCGAAGGAGCGGGCGATGCCGTCCTGGACCTCCGTCAGGCAGAAGAGCGGGAGGCAGACGGCCCCGAGCAGGATGGGCAGCACGTAGTGCTCGTCCACGGCGCCGGGGAGGGTGACGGCGGCGAGCGCCCCCACGGCGGCGAGGCCGGTGGAGAAGCCCGCGGCGGCGAGCCGGCTGGCCCTGAGGACGCCCCAGAGGCGGGCGAGATCGCCCGTCGCCCGGTATTCGGGGATGAAGCGGATCACCGAGCTGGAGAAGCCGAGGTTGCCGATCTGGCTGAGGATGGTGATCCAGACGTAGACGACGACGAAGATGCCGTATTCGTACATGCCCATCCAGCGGGCGAGCACGACCTGGGACAGGTAGGCGATCGCCGCGCCGGCGACCCTCAGGGCAAAGGCGGCGAGCGCGGTGCGCCCCGCCTCCGCCTGGCTGCCCGCGCCGAGGAGCGCGTCGACCCGGCCGGCGACGGTCGCCGGGAGAAGGCGCCGCAAGGGGGCCAGCAGGAGGTCGGTCAAGGGCGGCATCCGGGCGAGGGGCGATGGATGCAGGCTACGAGGCTGGCCGTTAAATTTCCGTCAGGCGGCGGGGCGGGCACGGCGCGGGTAGCCGTTGCTTGCCGTTCGGCACAGTGTTCATCGCAACTAGTATTCACTACGTCTTAAGTAAAAGACCGTAAGGAGAGACGACGGGGCGCGACCGCACCAGCGTTTGTCACGCCCGCTTCGGAGACAATGCATGCCACATACCTTTCAAGGCATGAGGGCCCGCCTCGGCCGTTTCGGCATCAAGGCGCGGCTGATCGCCGTGTCGGCGGTCTGGTTCCTGGGCCTCGGCGTCGTGGCCGCGTCCACCTACGCGGGGCTCGACCGGATGATGCTGGCCGAGGAGGAGGTGAAGGCCGCCGGCGGCGTCGCCGACAAGGCGCGCGCGGTGCAGGCCTCCGTGGCGGCGCTGATCGCCGACGAGCGCGACTTCCTCCTGGAGCCCTCCGCGGCGAGCGCCAAGGCGATGGCCGAGCGCCATGGCGAGGCGGTGGCGCTGGTGTCCGCGATGCGGGCCGACCCGGCGATCGCCGGCGACGCGGCCGTCGCCGACCTGGTGACCGCGCTGGAGCGGATCGGCGCGTCGATCGCGGACCTGACCGCCCTGCAGGAGCGCGTCGGCCACGACGGGGCGTCCGGCCTCGAGGGCGAGGTGAACGCGGCCTTCGCGGCGATCCGGACGGAGATCAACAAGGTCTCCAAGAGCGGCCAGAACCCGGCCACCGCGCGGGTGGTGCAGGCCTTCGCCCAGATGGGCCAGGCCCGGGCCGAGTTCGCCCTGACGGGAGACGACCTCGCCCGCGGCGGCTTCGACGCGGCCGCCTCGCGCCTGAGGCGGGCGGTGGACGGGGCGGAGATCCCGGACGACGCCAAGGCGCGGATCGCGGCCCCGCTCGCCGCCGCCGAGACGGCCTTCACGGCCTGGGCGGCCGCGGTCGGCGACCGGGTGCGGGTGGTGGACCAGATCGGTCTCGCGTTCGACCTGGTGGGACCGGCGACGCGCCAGATCGAGGCGGCCGCCGCCGCCCGGCAAACGGATGCGGAAGCGGCGCTCACCGCCGCGGAGAACCGGACCGTGGCGGTGCTCGCCGTGACGGTGCCGCTGACGGTGGCGGCGGGGCTCGGCCTGTCGTTCGCGATCGCGCGGGGCATCACCGGCCCGCTCGGCCGGCTGGAGGGCGCCATGGCGGATCTCGCCGAGGGCCGGCCGGTGGCCGACATCGCCGGCGTCGACCGGGGCGACGAGATCGGCCGCATGGCCCGCGCGGTGGCGGTGTTCCGGACCATGTCGGAGGAGCGCCGGCGCCTGGAGGCGGACGGCCGCGCCGCCGCCCTGGCGCGGACCCGCCGGCAGGAGGAGATCGACGCCGCCATCGCGGCCTTCAAGCGGGACGTGGCCAGCCTGACGACGGCGGTGGCCGCCACCATGGACGAGATGAACGCGACGGCGGGCACGCTCTCCCGGACCGCCGACGAGAGCGCGGGGCGGGCGGCGGACGCCTCCTCGGCGTCCGGCACCGCGTCGCGCAAGGTGTCGCTGGTGGCGGCGGCGGCGGAGGAACTGGCGGCCTCCATCGGGGAGATCGGCGCCCAGGTGGCCCGCACCACCGCGATCGTGGCAGACGCGACCGAGCGGGCGCGCCGGACCAACGACACGGTCACGAGCCTTGCGGAAGCCGCCGGCCGGGTGGGCCAGGTGGTGACCCTGATCCGGGGCATCGCCGAGCAGACCAATCTTCTCGCCCTCAACGCCACCATCGAGGCGGCCCGGGCGGGAGCGGCCGGACGGGGCTTCGCCGTGGTGGCGAGCGAGGTGAAGACGCTGGCGAGCCAGACCGCCCAGGCGACCGGCGACATCTCGGCCCAGATCTCCGGCATCCAGGCGAGCACCACCGAGGCGGTGGCGGCCATCCAGTCGATCGCCGCCATCATGGAGGACGTGAACCACACGACCGCCGCCATCGCGGCCGCCGTGGAGCAGCAGGGCGCGGCGACCGGCGACATCAGCCGCAACGTCCAGGACGCCGCCTCGGAGACGCAGGTGGTGACCGACAACGTGGCGTCCGTCTCCATGGCGCTCGGCGAGACCAACGAGACCGCCGCGGAGGTGGGCCGCGCCGCCGCCTCGGTGGTCGATCGCACCCGCGACCTCGACGCCGCGATCGGCCGGTTCCTGGCGGCCGTGGCGGCCTGACGGCCCGAGGAGGGCGAAGCGCCCGGCCGACGCCGGGCATTCGTCAGCCCCCGCGACGACGTTCTTCATCCGCCGGCGCTCGCGCCGGCGGACTTTCTCGTTGGTCGGGAGGGGCGCCGGGCCGGGCCGGCGGTCAGCCGGCGGTGGCGGCGGACGACGCGCCGATCAGGGCGTGGTGCATGGCCACGTAGAGGTCGCGCGGGGAGAAGGGCTTCGGCACCACGGGCCCGCCGCTCCACCCGGCCTCGCGCAGGCGCGCCGGAGACGGGAGGGCGGTGACGGCGATCATGGGCGGCGCGTCGTCGTCGAGGACAGCGGCGAGACGCCGCCGCACGTCCTCGCCGGTCTCGCCCGGCAGGGTCCAGTCGAGGCAGACGAGGTCCGGCCGCCGGCGGCGCACCTCCGCCTCGGCCTCCTGGCCGGACCCGACAGCGACCGCCTTCATGTCGAAGGACTCCAGGATGGTCATCATCAGGAGCCGGGTGACGAGGCTGTCGTCGACCACCAGCACGGACGTGCCGGCGAGGTCCGTGATGGCCCGCCGGCCCTTGAGGGCGAACCGACGCCGCAAGCGCCTGCGACCGCCGAGGCGGCGCTCGGACCGGGATTCGGACGACGCGGCCGGCCCGGGGCGGGCGGCCGCGGGCGCGACGGGCAGCCGGAAGGCCGCCAGGGCGCCGCCTTCGGGGCCGTCCTCCAGATGGAGCGATCCGCCGAGATCGGCCGCAAGGCGGCGCGCGATGGGAAGGCCCCGGCCGGAGCCCGGGCGGCCGGTGACCGGATCGGCGCGGCCGGGCGCGCCGGCCCGAAGGCCGGGACCGTCGTCCGCGATCTGGAAGACCACATCTCCGCCCTCCGGGCGGACGGCCATCACCACCCGGCGGGCGGCGAATTTCAGGCCGTTGGACAGGAGGTTGGCGAGGATCTGGCGCACGCGGGTCTCGTCCGCGGCCACGCTCGCCGGGAGGTCCGGCGCGACCTCCACCTCGATGGCGACGCCGGCGGCGGCGAAGAAGGGCGCGTAGAGGGCCGCGACGGAGCGGGCCAGCTCGGCCGGAAGGACCGCTCCGGCGGAGACGCCGACCGCTGGATCCCGCCCGGCGGCCTCGCCGATGCCGTCCACCAGCGCCATCAGGTGACGGCCGGCAAGCTGGATCAGGTCCACCACGGGGCGGGTGGCCGGGTCGAGGTCGCGGGCGAGCAGGAGGTCGCTGAGCGCCAGCATCGCCCCCAAGGGACCGCGCATCTCGTGGGCGAGGTCGTCCAGGCACGCCGGTCCGGTCGCGGCGGGCGGCGACCCGGCGGCGGGCAATGGGTTCCGGCGATGGTCCGTGCGGGTGGAATCGTCCATGGCGGCCATGATGCCGGACCAGGGTAAAGGCCGCGTTTACCCCGCGCCGTCCGGCCGGGCGACCAGCCGCGACCTCAGCTGCCGCGACATCACCAAGCGCGACTGAACACGTTCGCCGCCGCGCCGGGGAGAGCGGGCGCGCGCGGACCGGCCGGGGCCGACCATCCAGGGAAGCGGGGAAGCGTGAAGCGAGGGAGTGTGGTGCCGCTGACCCGACTCGAACGGGTACGCCTTTTGGGCGGTTGATTTTGAGTCAACTGTGTCTACCGATTCCACCACAGCGGCCTGCCTCCTCCTATAGCGGCTGTGGGACGCCAAGAAAAGGCCGCGGGGCGCGGTGGCACGAGGTCTTCGGCAGAAGATCCCCCAGAGACATCATGGGCAGGGCGACATGGCCTCCATCTCGCCCTGCCGATGGACCGCTCAGTTCTCCAGCGCGGCCGTCTTCTGTCCGGTGTCGCTGATGAAGACCTGATCGCCGATCCGTTCGATCGTCATGGTCGTCTCAGGTTCGCCGACGGCGCCCGGAACCGCGATCGTGAGCCGTTGGCCTTTGACAAGCGTCGTCACGAAGCGCACAGGCAACTGATCGTCACCGGACGATAATGTCGTCACCATCTGATAGCCACCAGGCTCGGCTGTATAGTATGTGCTGCCGGTGACCGTGCCCAGCATAACACTCTTGCCATGCAGAGCTTTCAATTCTCCAGAATAGGCCGCTCCGGACACTGCGCATGCGGCAACGAAAGTCGTCATAAAAGTATGGGTAAGCATATCGCCCTCCTATCGGGCTAGCCAATTACAGTATTGAGCATGCTCCCATATACTTTGGTCGACAAGGCTTTGAATGGCGATTTTTACCGTACAGGAAAATTTAGGCCTGCAATTTAGAACTCGGTGGCTGCCGGACTCGCCGTTCAGAAAAAAGATGCCACCTTTACCCTGTTTTCTACCCTGCGCATCGGAAGGAATTTTCAAGACTCAAGCCTTAGCCGTGCTGTTACGGGCCGAAATCCACCTCTCATCGATCCGCTGACAGGTATTCGTCGAAACGAAATCCAGGAACTCTGGATGGAAGCTTGAATCGGCTCGGGGCTTGCGTGAAACCCACCCGGCCGGCATCGGAGCCGGCGCGCGCCGGCTCGTGGCATTGCCGAGAGGCGCCGCGATGCCGTCCAGACGGTCGGCCGGCGTCCTCAGGACCAGAAGGACCGGCGCCGGGAGGGCCGGGACGGCAGGACGCGGGCGAGCCCGGTCCGGTCCGCCAGGGTCCTGCGGGGCGGCTTGCGGCCGACGAGATCGGCGACGCGCCAGCGCCGGGTGGCGGCGCCGACCAGGTAGCCCGCGCCGATGGCGAGGAGCGCGCTCGCGGCGAGGCCGATCACCTCCCGCTGACCGGGCGAGCGCCAGCCCCCGTCCACCCCGTCCGACCGGGCGGGCGGCTGGTAGAGGGTGCCGTCCGACCGGGATACCGGCCGGGCGCGCCGGAAGGAGAAGTCCATGAACCGGGCGAGGATGCGCGCGTACCAGGTTGGCGCCAGCGCATGGGCGAAGCGGATGGCCTGCACCTCCGGTCCGACCACCACGGTGGGGCGAGGCCGCCCAGCCGTGCGCACCACCGCCTCGGCGACGGCGCGCGGGTCGTGGGATCCGGGCGGCACGGCGAGGCGCCGGCCCACGTAGTTGGCCCCATGGGCGATGCCGGGCGTGTCCACGAAGGACGGATAGATGTCGCAGACGTGGATGCGCTTGTGCACGGCGAGCTCGGCCCGCAGGGCCTCGGAAAAGCCTCTCAGCCCGAACTTGCTCGCCCCGTAGGCCGCCGCGAAGGGCGTGGACGCGAAGCCGCCGACCGAGATCATGTTGATGAAGATGCCGTGGCCCTGCTCGATGAACACCGGCACGACCGCATGGGCGTCGTTGATGTGGCCGAGAAGATTGGCGCGGATCACCCGCTCGTGGGCCTCGATGGGCGTCTCGTGAAAGCGCCCGACGGCGCCGATGCCCACGTTGCTGAACCAGACGTCGATGCGCCCGAAGGCGCGGAGCGCCTCGGTGACGAGCGCCCGGCAGGCGGCCGGATCGGTGACGTCGGTCGGCGCCACCACGACGGCGGCGCCGAGGGCCCGGCAGACCGCGGCCGCCTCGTCGAGACCCTCCCGGCCCCGGGCGGCGAGCACCAGCCGCGCGCCCTCGCGGGCGAAGGCCTCGGCGGTGGCGCGACCGATGCCGCTCGACGCGCCGGTGATGACGACCGTCCGTCCGGTCGTGGTCGCTTCGGCCATGCCGCTCCTCCTCGTCAGGGTCCCATGGGGCTGATGACGGTAACGGTGCCTGGGGCCGGGCGGTTCCTGGTCGTCGGCGGTGGTGGGTTTTCGCGCCCGAGGGCGGCAGGGTTTTCGCGCCCGAGGACGGGCGGGCGAGGAACCCGGGGGCGAACGCCCCTGTTAGGGACGGGACACCCGCAACGGCCCGCCACGGCTGTCCAGCCGCGCGCCGCCCCCTCGCCGACCCCCGACGGAGAGCCCCATGATCCTCGATCCGAAGAACGACGCCCCGAAGCCGCCGCAGCCCAAGCAGCAGCAGGACATGCCCGGGTCCACCACCGAGATGACCCCGAAGCCGGACCACGGCGAGGAGAGCTACAAGGGAAGCGGCAAGCTTGAGGGCCGCAAGGCGCTGATCACCGGCGCCGACAGCGGCATCGGCCGCGCGGTCGCCATCGCGTTCGCCCGGGAAGGCGCGGACGTGCTGATCTCCTACTACAACGAGCACGAGGACGCGAAGGAGACCGCCCGCTGGGTGGAGCAGGCCGGCCGGAAGGCCGTGGTGGCGCCCGGCGACATCAAGGACGAGGCCTTCTGCAAAAGCCTCGTGGGCCGGGCCGTTTCCGAGCTCGGCGGCCTCGACATCCTGGTCAACAACGCCGCCCACCAGGCGACGTTCGAGAGCCTGGAGGACATCTCCTCGGAAGAGTGGGACGTGACCTTCCGCACCAACATCTACAGCATGTTCTACCTGTGCAAGGCGGCCGTGCCGCACATGAAGGCCGGCGCGTCCATCATCAACACCACGTCGATCAACCACAAGAACCCGTCGCCGACGCTTCTGGCCTATGCGACCACCAAGGGCGCGATCGCCAACTACACGGCGGGCCTCGCCGGCCTTCTCGCCGACAAGGGCATCCGGGTGAACGCGGTGGCGCCGGGGCCGATCTGGACGCCGCTGATTCCGTCCACCATGCCGCCGGAGCAGGTGGAGAGCTTCGGCAAGAACACCCCGCTCGGCCGCGCCGGCCAGCCGGTGGAGCTCGCCTGCGCCTACGTGATGCTGGCTTCGCCGGAGGCGAGCTACATCACCGGCGCCATCATCCCGGTGACCGGCGGCCGCCCGATGCTGTGAGGGCCGCGAAGGCCTTCCGAACGCGAACGGCCGCCCGGAGGTGGCCGTTCGTTTCCGACGTCCCGCGAGCCTCGACCGTCATCCCGGCCTTCGCCGGGATGACGCCTGCCGAGCCTGCGCCCTCAGCCGTTGGCGATGTACTGGCCGCCGTTGATGGTGTGGACGGCGCCGGTGAAGAAGCCGGCCTGATCCGACGACAGGAAGACGCAGAGGGCGGCGATCTCCTCCGCCTTGCCGAGACGGCCGACGGGGATGGACTTGATGATGCCCTTCAGCACGTCCTCCGGCACCGCCGCCACCATGTCGGTGTCGATGTAGCCCGGGCAGATGCAGTTGACCGTGATGCCCTTGAAGGCGTTCTCCTGGGCGAGCGCCTTGGTGAAGCCGATCACGCCGGCCTTGGCAGCCGAATAGTTGGTCTGGCCCATTTGGCCCTTCTGGCCGTTGATGGACGAGATGTTGATGATGCGACCGAAGCCGCGCGACCGCATGCCCTCGATCACCGGCTTGGTCATGGTGAACATGCTGTCGAGGTTGGTGGAGAGCACCGCGCGCCACTGGTCGAACGACATCTTGTGGAACATGCCGTCCTTGGTGATGCCGGCGTTGTTGACCAGGATCTCCACCGGGCCGAGCTCGGCCTCCACCTTGGCGAGGCCTTCCGCGCAGGCCTTCTCGTCCGACACGTCCCACTGGTAGACGTGGATGCCGGTCTCGGCCTTGAACGCCTCGGCCTTCTCCACGTTGCCCGCGAAGGTGGCGGCGACTGTGTAGCCCGCGTCCTTGAGGCCCCTGGAGATGGCCGCGCCGATGCCGCGCGTGCCGCCGGTGACGACTGCAACCTTGCTCATGTCTCGCTCCCCGAAAAATGCCGGGCTGTTCGGCCGCGTCCTCGTCCGACGCGGTCCGGACCGCCGTGTGATGCTTGTTGGAAGACAGGCCGCCGCGCCTCCTCGCGTGGCGGCCCGGATGCCGGATCTCAGCGCTCGACGGTGAGGGCGACGCCCATGCCGCCGCCGATGCAGAGGGTGGCGAGGCCCTTCTTGGCGTCGCGCTTCTGCATCTCGTGCAGGAGGGTGACGAGGACGCGGTTGCCGGACGCGCCGATCGGATGGCCGATGGCGATGGCGCCGCCGTTCACGTTCACGATGTCGGTGTTCCAGCCCATGTCCTTGTTGACCGCGCAGGCCTGGGCGGCGAAGGCCTCGTTGGCCTCCACGAGGTCGAGGTCGCCGACCGACCAGCCGGCCTTCTCCAGCGCCTTGCGGGAGGCCGGGATCGGGCCGGTGCCCATGACGGACGGGTCGACGCCGGCGGTCGCCCAGGAGGCCACGCGGGCGAGCGGAGTGAGGCCGCGGCGCGCCGCCTCGGCGGCGGTCATCAGCACCACAACGGAGGCGCCGTCGTTGATGCCGGAGGCGTTGCCGGCCGTGACGGTGCCGTCCTTGGAGAAGGCGGGACGGAGCTTGGCGACCGCGTCGAGCGTGGTGCCGGCGCGGATGTACTCGTCGCTGTCGACGACGATGTCGCCCTTGCGGCCCTTGATGGTGAAGGGGACGATCTCGTCCTTGAACTTGCCGGCGGACTGGGCGGCCTCGGCCTTGTTCTGCGAGGCGACCGCGAAGGCGTCCTGCTCGTCGCGGGTGATCTGGTAGGCCTTGGCGACGTTCTCGGCGGTGGTGCCCATGTGGTAGCCGTTGAAGGCGTCCCAGAGGCCGTCCTTGATCATGGAATCGATAAAGGACATGTCGCCCATCTTGGTGCCGGCGCGCAGGTGCGCCACGTGCGGCGACAGGCTCATGCTCTCCTGGCCGCCGGCGACCACGATGGCGGCGTCGCCGTTGGCGATCTGCTGCAGGCCGAGCGCGACGGCGCGCAGGCCCGATCCGCACACCTGGTTGAGGCCCCAGGCGGTCGTCTCGATCGGCAGGCCGGCCTTGATGGAGGCCTGGCGGGCGGGGTTCTGGCCCTGGCCGGCGGTGAGCACCTGGCCGAGGATGACCTCGTCCACCTCGCCCGGCTCCACGCCGGCGCTTTCCAGCGCGGCCTTGATCACCGCCGCGCCGAGGTCGTGCGCGGGGGTGTTCGCGAACGAGCCGTTGAACGCTCCGACCGCCGTGCGCCTGGCGGCGACGATGACGACATCCGTGGACATGCCTGACCTCCCGATAGATTAGGTCCGTACGGGCAGCTGTCGTCCTCCGAAGGGACCCCCTCGCCGAACCGCCGCTCTCTTGCGTCGCACTACAGTTCGACGGCGGCGGTGCTGTCAACTCAGACGACCGGCCTATGGTCGCGGCACGACGTCTCCTCCGTTTTGTCGCATGCGCGTATTTCGCTACGACGAACGGCGCATCCGGGTGCGACCGGGGCCGTGCGAAACCTATGGCCGCGCCGCACAAAAGCTCCTAACATCGCTGGCGGGAGAGGTGTCCGGCCGCAAAGGACGGACGCTCGAGGACAAAGAACCCCAAGGGGGCACGATGAAACCGATGGCCAAGTCCGACGAGCCGACGATCATCAAGAAATACGCCAATCGGCGGCTCTACAACACGGGCACCAGTACCTACGTGACGCTCGAGGACCTCGCCGGCATGGTGAAGGGCGGCGAGGATTTCGTGGTGTTCGACGCCAAGACCGGCGAGGAGATCACCCACTCCGTGCTGACCCAGATCATCTTCGAGCAGGAGAACAAGGGTCAGAACCTGCTGCCGATCACCTTCCTGCGCCAGCTGATCCGCTTCTACGGCGACAGCATGCAGACCCTGGTGCCGAGCTACCTGGAGCATTCGATCGGCCAGCTGACCCGGGAGCAGGAGAAGTTCCGCCAGCAGCTCGGCCAGGCCTTCGGCGGCGCGGTCGCCTTCGAGGCCATGGACGAGACGATCCGGCGCAACACGGAGATCTTCGAGCGGGCGTTCCGGATGTTCCTGCCGTTCAGCGGCGACGCGGACGCCCAGGCGAAGGCCGAAGCGGCCACCAAGCCGGCGACGGCGCCGCGCTCGGACGACCTCGACGCCCTGAAGAAGCAGCTCGAGGCGATGCAGAAGCGCCTGGATCAGCTCGCCCCGGAGAAGTGAGCCGGGCTTGACCGACCGCGCGGGGCGGCCGACGCGCCGACCCGCCCGATCCGCCGTGGCCGGCGGATCCCGGTTCGCGGCGCCGCGCCTGAACGGCCGGTTCGCGCCGCGCCCGGTGGGCCGGCTCGCAGTAGGACTTCAGAACCGGACAGGCGGCGGAGCCGGGCGGCTCGCTGCGCTTTTCGACCCTGCTGGCGATTGCCCGCGTCAGCGCGCGGGCGACGGCCCGACCACCGGGGCGCCGGACAGGTGGCCCTGCAGCCGGGCGACGCCGCACGCGGCCAGCATGGCGGCCGCGTCCTCGCACTCCACCCCCTTGCCGACCACCACCGCCCCGGCGGCGGTGGCCGCCTCGACGATCGCCCGGATGACGGCTCGCGGGCCGGCGTGGGTGACGGCGGCCCGGACGAGCCCCGCCTCGATCTTCACCATGGCGACCGGAACCCTTCCGAACGCCTGCAGGCCCGCCGCGCCGACGTCGTCGAGGGCGACCGGACACCCGACGGCGGCGAGGCGGTCGAGCGCGGGGCGGAGGTTCCCGTGGTCGCCAAGGACGGCGGCCTCGGCGATCTCCACCGTGAGCCGGCCGGCGAGGCCGGGGGCCGCGGCTTCCTCCTCCTCCAGGGCGGCGAGCCAGCCGTCGCCCGCGAGGGTGGCGGCGGATATGTTGATCGAAACGCAGGCGGCCGGGTCGGCCCGAAGCACGGCGAGGGCGCGCCGCAGCATGGGACCATCCAGCCGGTCGGCGAGGTCGAGCCGGGCCGCGAGATCCACCACCGCGCGGGTGTCGGCGAACGCTCCGTCGGCGGCGCGGACCCGCGCCAGGGCCTCGTGGCCGACCACGGCGCGGGTTGCCGTCTCGACAACCGGCTGCCAGGCGACGGCGAGCCGCGCCTCGTCGAGGCCGTCCTGCAGGAGGCCGGCGAGGTCGAGGTTGCGGCGGCGGAGCCGGTCGCGCTCGGTGGAGGGCGCGTAGACGCGGACTTGACCGCGCCCGGCATGCCGGGCGGCGTCGAGGGCCTCCTCGGCGCGGCCGAGGGCGGCGTCGAGGTCCGGCGCGTGACGCGGCGCCAGGATGGCCCCGACCGACGCCGACACCCGGATCCGGGTCTCCGCGATGGCGACCGGCTCCTCGCCGACCGTGTCGCGGAACCGGTCCGCCGCGACCGCGAGGGCGGTCTCCGAGCAGTTGCGCAGCACGGCGCCGAACTTGTGGCCGGACAGGCGGCCGAGGATGTCGCCGCCGCGCAGGCGCCGGGCGATGCGCTGCCCGACCGCCTCGATGATCCGGTCGCCGGTCTCGAAGCCGAAGTGCCGATTCAGCCCGGCGAGATCGTCGAGCGCGATGATCACGAAGCCGAGGGTTCCCTGCCGGTCGCGGACCAGAGTGGAGAGATCCGCCGCGAGATCGGCCAGGAGATCGTCGCGGGAGACGACCGCGGATGCCGCCTTGGCGGCCGTCCGGTCGGCGGGGGCGTCCACCGGATAGAGGATGGCGGTTGCGCTCACCGGCCGCCCGGCGGCATCGACGCGCCAGCGGCCGCGCTCCTCGATGACGACGCCCGGGATCGGCGTGTCGCCCGCGCGAAGCCGGTAGCGGACGCAGTAGGTCCCCGATCGGTCGGCGCCGTCCGGGCCGGGGCCGAGGGCGGGCACGACCGCGGTCCGGGCGCCCTGGGTGTCCGGGGTGAACAGGCGGTGGAAGGCGCGGCCGGTGCCCGGCAGGCTGGCGGGGTCGATCTGCAGCACGGCGGCCGCGTTGTCGGAGAAGACGATGCGATCCGACGACATGGACCAGGCGAGCGAGGCGAACCCCGCTTCGGTCTCCAGCGTTGGGCTGGGATCGGCCGAAGTCTGGAAGAGCGATGAAGTCGCCGCGTGCATGCCACTCCCCGATGGATCGTCGACGGATCACCTCCGTCCGCTGTCCGTCCGAATTAGGCCGGCGGCTGTTAACAGGCGGCCAATGGCTCCGGCCAAGTCGGACAAAACCTTGGCCCCAGGCTTGCGATGGATGAGGATGATCAACCGATCCGTGCCGATCTGGCACAGATCCCCCGGATAGCGCGACGGCCATGCTGAACGGACCCCGCCCCATCACCGGATACGACCGCGCGGCCACCCCGACCGGCCGATCCGTGCCGCCCTCCGGGGCCGCGGCGGACGCCCGGCGGGACGACCGCCGGCCGAGCGCGCCGGCGCCGGGCCGGGCCCTGGTGGCCGCGGGCCCGCGCCTCTCGCACACGTCGCCTGTCCCAGCTGCGGGGGCCGCGCCTTACCTCACGCAGCTGCTCTCCGGCCGGTTCGTGGAGGCCGCCGAGGGCGAGCGCCGCGTCCGCCGCGACGCCCGGGGCGTCGCCCCGCGGGCGAGCGCCGCCTACCGGTCGGCGGACCGGCTGGGCAGCGACCTGGAGCCCGGCTTCCTCACCGAACGATCGGTCTGAGACCGGACCCGGTCGCCGGGGGAGCACCGTTCCGGGACAAGCTTGCCGCCGCCGTGCCGGATCGGGTCACGCGGCAGGACCGCGGCCCTCACCGTCACGGACGCAAAGAGCCGGCGCAGACGCAAAAAAGCCGGCGCGGGCGCCGGCTTCTTCACGAACTTGGCAGGATGTCGGCGGGCCTCCGAAGGGCCGGCGCCGGAGGCGGATCAGACCGTCTCCTTCGGCTCCAGGACCTGGCGGCCGCGATACATGCCGGTCTTCAGGTCCACATGGTGCGGACGACGCAGCTCGCCGGAGGTCTTGTCCTCCACATAGGTCGGCTGCTTGAGGGCATCCGCCGAGCGGCGCATGCCGCGCTTCGACGGGGACGTCTTTCGCTTCGGGACGGCCATGTCACAAACTCCATCGTCTCTCGGGTCGCCGGCCTGGCGCACGGCTTCGCCGCGGCGCCGGAGACGCTCTGTTCTAGAAAGATCGCGGCTGTATACAGACATCGGCCGGCTTTGGCCAGTGGGGTGGCGGAGAAAACGCGACCGCGTTGCCCGGATCCGGTTGGTTGGCCGATGGCGCCGGCCACGGGCGGATCAGGACTTGAGGACGCAGGCCGTGTAGGCGCCGGACTGGGCGGCCCGCCGCTCCACGATGCCGGCGATGCGGCGCTGCCGGTTGGTGGGCTTGGCGGGATTGCGGGCGATCGGGTTCGGCAGCGCGGCCGTCATCAGGGCCGCCTCGCGCCGGGTCAGCTTGGCGGCGCTCTTGCCGAAATAGGCCTGGGCGGCCGCCTCCGCGCCGTAGAGGTTGGGACCCCATTCGGCCACGTTCAGGTAGATCTCCATGGTGCGGCGCTTGGACCAGACCAGATCCGCGTAGATCGCCAGCGGCAGTTCCAGGCCCTTGCGGATATAGCTGCGCGAATTCCAGAGATAGAGGTTCTTCACCGTCTGCATGCTGATGGTGCTGGCCCCGCGCGCCGGGCCGTCCTCGTCGGCCGCCTCCAGCACCAGGCTGAGCGCCGTCCAGTCGACGCCACCGTGTTCGCAGAACCGGCCGTCCTCGCTCATGATCACCGAGCGGATCAGGTGGGGCGATATGGTCTCTATGGGCGTCCAGGTGCGCGTGTAGCCTTTGAGGGTCACCAGATCCCACAGCATGAGCGTGGAGACCGGACGCACGACCGCGTGGATGGGCGCCAGGACCAGCGGGATCGCCGCGAGGACGAGCAGCCCGACCAGGATGCGGCGGATCATGGCGCGGACCGACCACGCACGCGCGTCCGCGCCGGTGCGGCCGGAGCCTGCGTCGGTTTCGGATATCGCATCGCCGTCCTGGATCGTCATCATCGCTCCGCCCGCTCGCGGGCATCCTATACGAAGCGCGCCGCGCGTCGAACGTTCCAGATGGGCGCACCGGCGCGGGACCGTCGCCGATCCGTCAACCGGGGCGTTCGGCGTTCGCCGCGCAAAGCGTCACTTGCCTAACGAATGAGCAGCTTTCGCTCAATATTTGAAATGGCCAGCAAACAGGCAGCGTGAGACTCTGTTCGTGAGAGTTGCTTCCGGGCATCGCCCTTCCGGTGATCGCGCGGCGGTCCATCGGGACGGCGCTTCTCTTGACCTTTCCTCCCAAACTCAGGCCGGTTTGTCCGGCCTGTTTTTTTATGGGCCTGCCCGAACCTGTCCTTCGGCCTGTCCGAAGGCAGCGACGCCCGCGCATGACCCGGCGAGCCGGCCGGGTCCGGGCCACCCGAGCCTCCCCGCACGACCGTTCCGCCTCCCGATGCGTCCCGGATGGACCCATGCGGCGCGAGAGCACCGGTCGGTCTCGCCACACCGTCGGCATGAACGGACGTGTCGCATGGCCATTTCGTCGCGTTCGTGCTTGGCTTCTCCGTCCCGCAGCAGGTCGACGAACAAGAACCGCGCGCGGGGTAGGGGAGGGATCACCCGGGGGATGGGGATCGGGGGCATCGGGGAGCACGCGTGAGGCGTGCCGCCTTGCGTCCGCGATCCTGTCACGGAGTGTCCTTCACGTGGGAACGGCCCGGCCGAAAGCCGGGCTTCGACGGACCGTTCGGCCGCCTTGCGCCGCCGGAGGAGGGCCTGCCGCCGTGAGTAGCGTGACAAGCGAACGTTTCAACCGACGCACCGACCCGGAGATACCCGGCCTCGACCGGATCGACCGGAAGATCCTCTCCGCCCTCCAGATGGACGGGCGAATCACCAACCTGGAACTCGCCGACAAGGTGGGGCTCTCGCCGACGGCCACCGCCGAACGGGTGAAACGCCTGACCCGGGACGGTTACATCCAGGGCTACACGGCGCGGCTGGACCCCGGGAAGCTGCAGCGGGGGCTGCTCGTCTTCGTGGAGATCAAGCTCGACCGGATGAACCCTGAGGTGTTCTCCCAGTTCGCGGCGGCCGTGGCGCGGGCGCCGGAGGTGCTGGAGTGCCACCTGATCGCGGGCAGCTTCGACTATCTGGTCAAGGCGCGCGTGAAGGACATGGAGGCCTACAGGGCCTTCCTGGCCGACGTGCTGATGGCGCTGCCGGGGGTGCGCGAGACTCACACCTATCCGGTGATGGAAGAGGTGAAGCACTCCACCGCCCTGCCGCTGTGACGACACCGCCGCGCCCGGGATCAGAGACGCCGGGCGCGGATTTCCAGCAGCCGGTGGATCCAGGCGCGCAGGCGGTGCGCGCGCGCCGGGCGCTGGGCGGGGTTCGGGTCCGGCTGGCGGAAGAGCCTCACGCGCATGGTGGTCTCCCTGTCGCCTGGGTTGTCGCCTCGGGTGTCGCGGGCGGCGGAGGACGGAGGGGCGGGCGAACGGTCCGCCGCCCGGTCCGCCCGGGGTGTCCGCTTCAGACCGCCGCCGCCGCGAAGGCGAGGCCCGCCACCGAGAGGCCGGCGCCGAGAAGGCGGCCGGGCGTGCCCAGCATCAGCCGGCGGCCCGCCACAACGCCGACGCCGTGGAGCGCGCCGGTGGCCAGCACGAAACCCGCCGCGTAGGCAAGGCCGCTCGCGGTCTCGGGCACCTCGGCGCCGTGAGCGGCGCCGTGCGCGAGGCCGGCCGCCGCCGCAAGGACGACGGCGGCGCCCGTCGGCAGGCCGGCGCCAAAAGCCATCACCAGCCCGAAGGCCACCAGCGACAGGGCGATCGCCACCTCCACCAGGGGAAGCGCCTGGCCGGCCATGGCGACCGCCGCGCCGCCCACCATGGCGGCCACGAAGGCGGCCGGCAGGGCAGCCATGGCCCGTCCGCCGGCACGGGCGGCGATCAGGCCGACGGCCACCATGGCGAGCAGGTGGTCTGCGCCGAGGATCGGATGGGTGAGGCCGGCCGCGAAGCCGTGCACGTGGTCGGCGCCGCTGTGGGCGAGGGCCCCGGTCGGCAGGAGCGCGAGGACGGCGACGGGGACGGCGAGCGAGAGAGAACGAAGCATCTTCGGGTCCTTGGACGTGAGGCGTGGTGGACGGGGGCCGGTCGACGGCAGGGTCGCGACCGGCGAGGACGAGGATCGACGCTGGACATGCAAGATGCCTGCCGGACGGCGAGCCGAGCGCCGGCGCGGACGCGAGCTTCGGCGCGGAGGTCTCGCCGGACGACCGGTACGCCCGCGCTTGACGGCCCGCGCGGGTTCGGGCAGGGCTGCGGCCGACATGAGGGAGCCGCGCGGGACCATGCAGCACACCGGGTTCGAACAGCGTCTTGCGTCGGTGGCGGCGGCCGTGGAGGCGCGGCTCCAGGCCGTGCTCGCCGACGCGCCGCGGCCGGGGGAGACGGAGCGGCCGGGCCGGCTGACCGCCGCCATGCGGCACGCGGTGCTGGCCGGCGGCAAGCGGCTGAGGCCTTTCCTGGTGGTGGAGACGGCGCGCCTGTTCGGCGCGGGCGAGGAGATCGACGCCCTCGGGGCGGCGGCGGCGCTCGAATGCGTGCACTGCTATTCGCTCGTCCACGACGACCTGCCGTCCATGGACGACGACGATCTCCGCCGCGGCCAGCCGACGGTGCACAAGGCCTTCGACGAGGCGACGGCCATCCTGGCGGGCGACGCGCTTCTCACGCTGGCGTTCGACCTGATGGCCGACGACGCGGTGCACCCGGACCCGGGCGTGCGGCTCGCCCTCGTGCGCGACCTCGCCCGGGCGGCGGGCCTCGGCGGCATGGTGGGCGGCCAGATGCTGGATCTCGCCGCCGAGGGCCGGTTCGCCGGCGGCGCGCCGCTCGCCCTCGACGCGGACGCGGTGAAGCGCCTGCAGGCCTTGAAGACGGGCGCGCTGATCCGCTTCGCCTGCGAGGCGGGCGCGCGGCTCGCCGGCGCCGGCGCGGACGACCGGGCCCGGATGGTCCGCTACGGCGAGATCCTGGGGCTCGCCTTCCAGCTCGCCGACGACCTGCTGGACGTCATCGGCGACGCCGCGACGGTCGGCAAGGCGACCGCCAAGGACGCCGCCGCCGGCAAGGGCACGCTGGTGTCGCTGATGGGCGTGGACGCCGCCCGCGGCACCCTTCAGAGCCTGGTGACGGAGGCGGGCATGCTGCTCGAACCCTACGGGCCGGCCGCAGAGGTGCTGACGGCGACGGCGGCCTTCGTGGCGACGCGGCGACGCTGAACGCCGGCCGCGGCGCGAGCGCGGACGGATGTCGGGGGCGCCCCGCTCGACGTCGGGCCCGCCTCAGCCGACCTTCTCGACGGACACCGGATGGAGCGCCCGTCCGGTCGTCTCGAAGGCGGTGATGTTGCCGATCGTCGTCTCGGCGATGGCGGTCAGCGCCTCGTGGGTGAGGAAGGCCTGGTGGCCAGTGATGAGGACGTTCGGAAAGGTCAGCAGGCGGGCGAACAGGTCGTCGCCGATGTAGCGGTTGGAGAGGTCCTCGAAAAAGAAGTCGCCCTCCTCCTCGTAGACGTCGAGGGCGACGGCCCCGATCATGCCGGACTTCAGCCCCTTCAGGACGGCGGCCGTGTCCACCACCGCGCCGCGGCTGGTGTTGACCAGCATGACGCCGCGCTTCATGGCGGCGATCGCCTCGGCGTCGATCAGGTGGTGGGTGTCCGGCGTCAGCGGGCAGTGGAGCGTGATGACGTCGCTCTCCCGGCAGAGGGTGGGAAAGTCCACGTAGGCGACGCCCGCCGCCTCGCAGGCCGGGTCGCGACGGGCGTCGTAGGCGATCACCCGGCAGCCGAAGCCCTTCAGGATGCCGGCGACGAGGGCGCCGATCTTGCCGGTGCCGACCACGCCCGCGGTCTTGCCGTGGAGGTCGAAGCCGATCAGGCCGTCGAGAGCGAAATTGCCCTCGCGGACGCGGTTGTAGGCGCGGTGGATGCGCCGGTTGAGGGTGAGCATCAGGGCGATGGTGTGCTCGGCGACCGCATGGGGCGAATAGGCCGGCACCCGCGCGACCGTCAGGCCGAGCGCCTTGGCGGCGGCGAGGTCCACGTTGTTGAAGCCCGCACAGCGGAGCGCGATCAGGCTGACGCCGCCGTCGTTGAGGCGCTCCAGGACGGGGGCGTCCAGCCGGTCGTTGACGAAGACGCAGACGGCCGCGTGGCCCTTTGCAAGCAGCGCCGTTTCCGGGGAGAGATGCGGCTCCAGGAACAGGAGGCCGTGGCGGCCGTCCGCGTTCGCGGCCTCCAGATAGCGCCGGTCGTAGGGCTTGGTGTTGAAGACGGCGACGTCCATGGCCGACCCCTTGTCCGACCGCCGGTCAGGCGGCGGTCTCGCTCTCCGGCGCCGGGGCGACGGGCGCGCCCCGCCCGTAGCGCTTCTCGATATAGTCGAGCACCAGCTCCTGGAAGTCCTCGGCGATGCGCGGACCGCGCAACGTGACGGCCTTCCGGCCGTCGATGAAGACGGGCGCGGCCGGAGCCTCGCCGGTGCCCGGCAGCGAGATGCCGATGTCGGCGTGCTTGGATTCGCCCGGCCCGTTCACCACGCAGCCCATGACGGCCACCTTGAGGCCTTCGACGCCCGGATAGGTTTCGCGCCAGACCGGCATGGACTCGCGGATCTGGTCCTGGATGGTCTTGGCGAGCTCCTGGAACACCGTGGACGTGGTGCGCCCGCAGCCCGGACAGGCGGCGACCACCGGCACGAAGGCGCGGAAGCCCATCACCTGCAGGAGTTCCTGGGCGACCTGCACCTCCCGGGTGCGGTCGCCGTTCGGCTCCGGCGTCAGCGAGACCCGGATGGTGTCGCCGATGCCCTGCTGGAGGAGGATGCTCATGGCGGCGGACGACGCCACGATGCCCTTGGTGCCCATGCCGGCCTCGGTGAGGCCGAGGTGGAGGGCGTGGTTGGAGCGTTTGGCGAGCTCCACGTAGACGGCGATCAGGTCCTGCACCTGGCTGACCTTTGCCGACAGGATAATCTTCTCGCGCGGCAGGCCGATCTCCTCGGCCCGCTCGGCGGACAGGATGGCGGACTGGACGATCGCCTCGCGCATCACGTCCTGGGCCGAGAGGGGGAAGCCGTTCGCCTGGTTCTCGTCCATCAGGTGGGTGAGGAGGTCCTGGTCGAGCGAGCCCCAGTTGACGCCGATGCGCACCGGCTTGTTCCAGCGGGCGGCGGTTTCAATGATGTCGCCGAACTGCTTGTCCTTCTTGTCCTTGAAGCCGACGTTGCCCGGGTTGATCCGATACTTGGCGAGCGCCTCCGCGCAGGCCGGGTGGTCGGCGAGGAGCTTGTGGCCGATGTAGTGGAAGTCGCCGATGAGCGGCACGTCGAGGCCGAGGCGCTCCAGCCGTTCCCGGATCTTAGGGACGGCGGCGGCGCTCTCGTCGCGGTCGACCGTGATGCGCACCAATTCGGAGCCCGCCCGGGCGAGGGCGGCCACCTGGGCGACCGTGCCGTCCACGTCGGCGGTGTCGGTGTTGGTCATCGACTGGACGACGATGGGCGCCGATCCGCCGACGAGGACGGAGCCGACTCGCACGGGCACGGACGCCCGGCGCGGCTGGGGCGCGGTGAAATCGGTCATTCAGTCGTCTCCGAAGGTGAGGGCGGGTTCGGCCGCGCCGGTCCGCGCTGTCGCGCCGACGGCCCGGCAGGCGCCGCAGACGCCGCGCACTTCCAGGACGGCGGAGGCCGGCCGGAAGCCGGCCGCGTCCGCCATGCGGTCGAGGAGGGCGCCGAGGCCGGCGTCCTCCGCCTCCGCGGCTACGCCGCAGGCCTCGCACAGAAGGAAGACGAGGGCCGGGTTGCCGGGCTCCTCGCCGTGGTCGTGGCTGCAGGCCAGGAAGGCGTTGCGGCTTTCGATACGGTGCACGAAGCCGTTGGCGACCAGGAAGTCGAGCGCCCGGTAGACCGAGATCGGGCTCGGCCGCCGGGTCCGGTCGGCGATGCGGTCGATGATCTCGTAGGCGGACATGGGCACATGGCGGGCGAGGAGCACGTCCAGCACCTGCCGGCGCTGGGCCGTCAGCCGCAGTCCGCGCGTCTCGCAGCGCTTCTCGGCGCGGCTGAGGGCGTCGTGCCGGCAGATCTGGTGGTCGTGACCGTGGTCGTGACCGTCGTCTTGGTCGTCGTGGCCGTGCACGGCGAGAGCCTCGCGGGTTGTCCTCGCCCCTCATATAGCCACCTCGCCCCCGGGGCGGAAGGGCGGTTCGGTCCGGCCGCCGTCGCGGGCGGCGATCACCAGATCGGGAACCGGTGGGGCTGGCGTTCAGGGTGCGCCGCGCCATAGTCTTGTGCGACTGCGGCAAAGGTTCGATCGGAGGACCGTCATGTTCAAGGGAAAAGCGGCGGTGGTCACCGGATCCACGTCCGGAATCGGCCTGTCGATCGCCACGGCCTTCGCCCGCCAGGGCGCGGACGTGGTGCTCAACGGTCTCGGCGATCCCGCCGAGATCGAGCGCGTGCGGGCCGGACTGGAGGCCGAGACGGGCGTGCGGGTGCTCCATTCGGCCGCCGACATGACGAAGCCGGCGGAGATCGCCGACCTGATCGCGCTCGCCGACCGGACGTTCGGCCGGCTCGACATCCTGGTCAACAACGCGGGCGTCCAGCACGTGGCCCCCGTGGAGGACTTCCCGGCCGAGAAGTGGGACCAGATCATCGCGATCAATCTCACGTCGGCCTTCCACACCATCCGGGCGGCGGTGCCGATCATGAAGCGGCAGGGCTCCGGCCGGATCATCAACACGGCGTCCGCCCACGCGCTGGTGGCGTCGCCCTACAAGTCGGCCTATGTGGCGGCCAAGCACGGCATCGCGGGCCTCACCAAGACCGTGGCGCTGGAACTCGCCACCCATGGCATCACGGTCAACGCGATCGCGCCCGCCTACGTGTGGACGCCGCTCGTGGAGAAGCAGATCCCCGACACCATGAAGGCCCGCGGCCTGACGGAAGAGCAGGTGAGGCGCGACGTTCTCCTCGCCGCCCAGCCCACCAAGGAGTTCGTGACCGTGGACGAGGTGGCGGCGCTCGCGGTCTATCTGGCCACCGACGCGGCCCGCTCCATCACCGGGGCGACGCTGCCGATCGACGGCGGCTGGACCGCCCAATGAGCGTGCTCCAGACCGTCCGGCGGCTGGCCGCATGAGCCCCGGCCGCAAGATCGTCAACCTCGCCCTCCAGGGCGGCGGCGCCCACGGGGCCTTCACCTGGGGCGTGCTCGACGCGCTCCTGGAGGACGAGCGCATCGGCTTCGAGGCGATCTCCGGGGCGAGCGCCGGCGCCATGAACGCGGTGGTGCTGGCGGCCGGATATGCGACGGGCGGCACCGAGGGGGCGCGCCTCGCGCTCGACCGGTTCTGGCGCGGGATCAGCCTGGAGGGCCGGGTGGCGGGGCCGCGGACCACGCTTCTGGAGACCTGGTTCGGCGCCTGGCACATGCCGTTCAAGACGCCGAAGCTGCCCTTCCTGGACCTGTTCGCCCAGATGGCGAGCCCCTACGACTTCAATCCGCTCAACGTGAACCCGCTGAAGGACCTGATCGCCGAACAGGTGGACTTCGAGGCGCTGAAAGGCTGCCGCGACCTGAAGATCTTCATCTCGGCCACCACCGTGACCAGCGGCAAGATCAAGGTCTTCACCAACCGGGACCTGTCGCCGGACGCCGTGATGGCGTCCGCCTGCCTGCCCATGCTGTTCCATGCGGTGGAGATCGACGGCGAGCACTACTGGGACGGCGGCTACATGGGCAACCCCCCGCTCTTCCCCTTCTTCGGCGAGACCCGCACCGGCGACATCCTGCTCGTCCAGATCAACCCCATCGTCCGGCCGGAGGTGCCGCGCACCGCCAAGGACATCCTGGAGCGGGTGAACGAGATCACGTTCAACGGCTCGCTGCTGCGCGAACTGCGCGCCATCGACTTCGTGAACCGCATGAACGCGGAAGGGCGCCTGGACCCGACGCTCTACCAGACCAACCGGGTGCACCGGATCGACGGGGCCGAAGACCTCGCCGCCTATTCGGGGTCCACGCGCCTGGACACGTCGTTCGCCTTCTTCGAGGATCTGAAGGCGATCGGCCGGGACGCGGCGCACCGGTTCCTCGACGACCACTTCGACGACATCGGGGTGCGCGGGACGCTGGACCTGCGCGGCGCCTTCGCGTGACATCCAGGCCTTCAGGCGATCATGCCCTCCCATCCTGACGAGACGAGACCAGCGACCATGGCGGACGACAAGCGGGTGATCCTGATCACGGGGGCCTCGTCGGGGATCGGCTACGCGTCCGCGCGCGACATGGCGGCGCGGGGCTGGCGGGTCTACGCGACCGTGCGGACGGACGCGGACGCCGAGCGGGTGGGCGCCCTTTCCGGCGTGACGGCGCTGACCCTGGACTACACGAAGCCTGACACGATCGCCGCGACGGCGGACCGGGTGCTGGACGAGACCGGCGGGCGGATCGACGCCCTCTTCAACAACGGCGCCTACGGCCAGCCCGGCGCCGTGGAGGACCTGACGCCGGACGTGCTCCGGGCGCAGTTCGAGGCGAACGTGTTCGGCTGGCACGACCTCACCTGCCGGGTGCTGCCGGCCATGCGGGCGCGCCGGTTCGGGCGGATCGTCCAGTGTTCGTCCATCCTCGGCTTCATGGCGATGAAATACCGGGGCGCCTACATCGCCTCCAAGCACGCCCTGGAGGGCCTCAGCGACACGATGCGGCTGGAGCTTTCCGGCACGGGCGTCGACGTGGTGTCGATCCAGCCCGGCCCGATCGCGACCAATTTCGTGGCCGCCTCCATGCGCCGGTTCCATGAGACCATCGCGATCGAGACCTCGCCGCACAGGGAGGTCTACAAGCGCCGGCTGGCCCGGATGGAGCGGGGCGGAGCGTCGCGCTTCAAGCTGCCGCCCGAGTCGGTGGTCGCGTGCCTGATCGAGGCGTGCGAGAGCCGGTCGCCGCGGCCGGTCTACCGGGTGACCACGCCGACGAAGACGCTCGCGATCGTCAAGCGGGTGCTGCCGACGCGGGTCTGGAACCGGTTCCTGGAGAAGGCCTCGGACGCTGAGCAATGACCGCGAGGAACGCCGGAGCGCGGGCCACTTGCCTGTGACAAAGACATCTTTCGGCGAATCACACGCTTCACAGGCCTGACACAGACGCTATACATTATCCCGACCACGTCTCTAAGGTTCACCCCGGATTCGGTCGAGGAGAGCGTGAGGTGACGATTGCCGTCTCGCCGGACGCGCATCCGGCGCTGGTTCTCAATGCGGACTACCGTCCGCTGAGTTACTATCCCCTGTCGCTCTGGTCGTGGCAGGACGCCATCAAGGCTGTCTTCCTGGATCGGGTCAACATCGTATCCGAATACGATCTCGTTGTCCGAAGTCCGAGCTTCGAGTTCCGATTACCCTCCGTCGTCTCCCTCAAGACTTTCGTCAAGCCGTCCCGACACCCTGCCTTCACACGCTTCAACGTCTTCCTGCGCGATCGTTTCAGCTGCCAATATTGCGGCTCCCGGGAAGACCTGACGTTCGACCACCTGGTGCCGCGATCCAAGGGCGGCCAGACCACCTGGGAGAACGTCGTCACCGCCTGCTCCCCCTGCAATCTGAAAAAGGCGAACAAGACGGTCGGCGAGGCCGGCATGGTGCTGCACATGCACCCGTTCGCCCCGTCCGTGCAGGACCTGCACAACAACGGCCGGCTCTTCCCGCCGAACTTCCTCCACGACAGCTGGCTCGACTTCCTCTACTGGGACACCGAGCTCGACCCCTGATCGCCGGGCCCCGGCGCGGACCCCCCTCGCCGACACGAGCGTCTTCGCCGACACGAGCGCCGATCCGACGACCGCCTGCGGCGATGCGCCCGTCAGGACGCCCGGTCCACCAGCGCGGGGTCCGCCGGAATGCGCTCGGCCGCCATGGGCCGGCCGAAGTAGTAGCCCTGGAGCTCGTGGCAGCCGGCCTCGGCCAGAAGCGCGGCCTCGGCCGCGGTCTCGATGCCCTCCGCCGCCACCCGGATGCCGAGGGCGTTCGCGAGCGCGATGGAGGCGAGCACCAGCTTCTGGGTCGCCTTGTCGGCCGTCATTCCGTTCACCAGGCTGCGGTCGATCTTGACCTTGTCGAAGGCGAAGCGCCGCAGATAGCCGATGGACGAGAACCCGGTGCCGAAGTCGTCGAGCGCCACGCTGACGCCGAGCCGGCGCACCGCGGCCAGCATCTCCTGCGCCCGGTCCGGGTGGGCGATCAGGAAGGTCTCGGTGATCTCGATCTCCAGGCGGGTGCCGGACAGGCCGGTCTCCGCCAGGACGCGCTCCACCAGCACCTCGAAGTTCGGGTTGCGGAACTGGGCCGGCGACACGTTCACCGACACGCGCAGCGACGGCCACTGGCGCGCGTCGCGGCAGGCCCGCCGGAGCACCCAGGCGCCGAGCTCCTCGATGATGCCCATCTCCTCGGCGATCGGGATGAAGTCCGACGGCGGCACGGCGCCGAAACCGGGGCGGGTCCAGCGCACCAGCGCCTCCACGCCGACCAGCCGGCCCGTGGCCGCGTCCACGAGCGGCTGGTAGGCGACGGCGAGGTCGTCCTGCCGGAGGCTCGCCAGGAGGGCCGACGCGACGGCGGCCCGTTCGGCGCGCTGGTCGTCGAGTTCGGGGCGATAGATCACCGCCTGCTGCTTGCCGCGCTCCTTGGCGGCGTACATGGCCACGTCCGCGCGCCGGACCAGTTCGACCGCCGACATGGTCTCCTCGTCAGCGACCGCGATGCCGATGGAGGCGCCGACCGCCACCGCCCGGCCGCCGATGTCGAGCGGGTGCTCCAGGGTCGCGATCATGCGCTCCGCCGAAAGGGAGGCCCGCCGGCCCGCCTCGAACCCGGTGGTCACCACGGCGAACTCGTCGCCGCCGATCCGGGCGAGGAAGCCGCCGCCGCCGAGGGTGGCGCGGAAGGCCGCCGCGACCACGCGCAGGAGCGTGTCGCCGGTCTCGTGGCCGTAGGTGTCGTTGGTCTCCTTGAAGCCGTCGAGGTCGACGAAGATGACGCTCACCGCCTCCGCGTCGGTCGCCGCGAGCGCCTCGTCCAGGTGGCGCTGGAAGGCGGCCCGGTTGGCGAGGCCGGTCAACGGATCGTGGAGCGAGGCGTGCAGGGCGTCCTCCTCGCCCCGGTAGACGGATTTGAGGTTGCGCCACGAGGTCCAGACGAGCACCGCCATGACGCCGCCGAGGAGCGCCAGCACGCCGAGCGCCGGCGGCACGGCGTTGGCATAGGCCTCGTCGCCGGGGCTGCGGTCCGTCCAGGCGAGACTGGCGATCGGCCGGTCGTCCACGTCCGTGATCGGGATGAACGGGCCGCGGGCGGGCTGGCCGTCGGACAGGGAGAGATCGGCGAGGCTGAGGATGCGGCCGTACTCGCCCACCCGCTCCGCCGTCAGGGTGAGCCCCAGCACCAGGATGCGGCTCTGGCCGGCGGGAATTTCGACCAGATCCGAATAGGGCACCACCTGCCCCGCCGCCACAGCCATCGGGCCCCAGGGGGACGGCAGGAAGGCGACCGTGGCGGCGGATCGGCCGCCAGGCGACGCGCCGTCGGTCACGCGTTTCAGACCGGGGCCGAGATAGGTTTCCGCCGGGCCGGGGAGCCTCTCCCCGCCGTGGAAGGCGCTGACGGTCCGGCCCGCCTCGTCGATCAGGAAGGCGGTGTCGAAGACCTTGCCCACCGCGGTGGAGTCCTGCAGGTTCTCGCGCACGAAAGTCGGGTCGGGAATGCCGTAGAGATTGCGGACGGTGTCGTCCCAGATGGCATAGTCCGCATGGCCGGCGGTGATCCGCGACAGCACCATTTCGAGGGCCGTGCGGGCGTCCCGGACGGCGTGCCCGCGGTCGATCGCGTTCACCTCGTCGGCCATGCGGCCGAGACCCAGGAAGACCACGACCGCCGTCGCCGCCAGCGTGAGCAGGGCCGGCAGCGCCACGCCGAGGACGAACTCGGCCTTACGACGATCCTGCGACTTCGCCTGCCCCATCCCCTGCCTCCGCGACGGCCGTTCTAGCAGGTGCGACTTAACGGAAACGAACCGGCGCGTGCGGACAGGCGACGTCCGACCCGGCGGGGGTTGCGGCCGCCGCGCGCGGACCCTAAGGGGAAGAAACCCGATCCTCCATCCGGACGCAACCGCCCGCCATGATCCCGACCCGCCGCCGAGCCACCGCCATCGGCCTCACCGCCGTCGTCATGTGGTCGCTGCTCGGCGTCTTCACGGCCGCCTCCGGCGACGTGCCGCCGTTCCTCCTGAACGGGCTCTGCTTCGGCCTGTCCGGGCTCGCGGCGACGCTTTGGCTCGTGGCGTCCGGGCGCACGCTCGCGTCGCTGCGTCAGCCGCCGGGCGTGTGGCTGGTGGGCACCGGCGGGCTGTTCGGCTTCCACGCGCTCTACTTCACGGCGCTGCGCCACGCGCCGCCGGTGGAGGCCAACCTCATCAACTACCTCTGGCCGCTCCTGATCGTGCTCTTCTCCGGTCTCCTGCCGGGCGAGCGGTTGCGGGCGCACCATGTCGCGGGCGTCGGGCTCGGCTTCGTCGGCGCCGCCCTCCTGATCGGACGCGGCGGCGGCCTGTCGCTCTCCTCCGCCCACGCGCTCGGCTACGGGGCGGCCGTCGCCTCGGCGCTCACCTGGTCGATCTACTCGGTGGTGTCGCGCCGGATGGCGTCGGTGCCGACGGAGGCGGTCGCGGGCTTCTGCCTCGCGACGGCGGCGCTCTCCTTCGTGGCCCACGCGCTGTTCGAGGAGACCGTGCTGCCGGCCGGTCCGCTGCAGTGGACCATGGTGGGCCTCCTGGCGGCGCTGCCGGTGGGGGCGGCCTTCTTCGTGTGGGACCATGGGGTGAAGCGGGGCGACATCCAGGTGCTCGGGGCGGCCGCCTATGCGGCGCCGGTGCTCTCCACGCTGACGCTGGTGGCGGCCGGCTACGGCACGCTCGACCGGGTCACCGGCCTTGCGTGCCTGCTCGTCACCGGCGGGGCGCTTCTCGCCGCCAAGGATCTCTTCGCCGGCCGCAAGCCCGAGCCGTCCGCGGCCTGATCAGCCGCGGGCCGGCCGCGGCGTCGGCCGCCAGTCGGGCGGAGCGAGCTCGAAGCCTTCGAAGCGGAAGCCGGGCGCGACCGTGCAGCCGACGAGCGTCCAGGCGCCGAGGCTCTCCGCCGTCTGCCAATGGTGCGCCGGCACCACCGCCTGCGGGCGCTGGCCCGTCAGCACGTCCGGGCCGAGCCGGATCGACGAGGCGTCGTGGCCGTTCGGCGAGATGGTGAGGGCGAGCGGCGCGCCCGCGTGCCAGTGCCAGACCTCCACGGCGTCGACCCGGTGCCAGGCGGACACGTCGCCGGCGCCGAGAAGGAAGTAGATGGCGGTGGAGCGGGACCGGCCGTCCGCGTCCGTGGCGGGATCGCGGAAGGTTTCCACGTACCAGCCGCCTTCCGTATGGGGCTGCATGCCGAGGGCGCGGACGATGTCCTTGGCGGTGGCGGTCATGCGGCGTCCTTGCGGCGGCGGAGGGCGGCGAACACGGCGGCCGGATCGCCCGGGGGAAGGCCGACGACGGCGGCGAGCGCCGGGTCGTCCGCCCGGAGGAACGGGTTGGCGGCCAGCTCCGCCGCGATCGTGGTCGGCAGGGTGGGGCGGCCTGCGGCGCGAAGCGCCTCCACCTCGGCCGCGCGGGCCCTCAGCGCCTCGTTGGCCGGGTCCACCGACAGGGCGAAGCGGGCGTTGGAGGCGGTATACTCGTGGCCGCAGTAGACGACCGTCTCCTGCGGCAGGGCGCGCAGGCGGTCGAGCGATCCCCACATGGCCTCCAGCGTGCCCTCGAACACGCGGCCGCAGCCGAGCGAGAACAGGGTGTCGCCGGTGAACGCGACCCCGGCGGTCGGCAGGTGGTAGGCCACATGGCCGAGGGTATGGCCGGGCGTCGCGATCACCTGGACCGGCCAGGGACCGGCATCGAACCGGTCGCCGTCGGCCACCGTGCGGTCGAGGCCGTCGATCCGCGACGCCTC
The DNA here is from genome assembly GCF_013839525.1 of Chthonobacter rhizosphaerae. Taxonomy (GTDB): domain Bacteria; phylum Pseudomonadota; class Alphaproteobacteria; order Rhizobiales; family Pleomorphomonadaceae; genus Chthonobacter; species Chthonobacter rhizosphaerae. Next base: position 170,833 of record NZ_JACDIS010000001.1, on the reverse strand, counting down.
GGCGGCGGGGCCGATCACGGTGGCTCCGGACCGCGCCTTCAGGGCTTTGAGGCCGCCCACGTGATCGCCATGATGATGGGTGATCAGGATGTGGGTCAGGGTCCAGCCGCGCCGGTCGAGGGCCGCCGCGATCGGCGCCTCCTCGGGGGCGTCCACCAGCAGGGTGGCGCCGCTCGCCGGATCGTGGAGAAGCACGGCGTAGTTGTCGGCGAGGCACGGGATCAGATCGACGTCCGGGGGCATGCGAAATCCTTGCGGGTGGTCGGCGGCAACGCGGCCTTCACGTCTTCCCGGCCACCATAGACGAGGTCGCGGCGGTTCGGCAGCCGCCCCGGCGGCGCGGCCGGCCGGGCGAGGCTGGCACGCCGCGCGGGCGCGTGGGAACATGGCGCGGGAGCGGAAGGCGGCAAGCCCGCCTCCGTCCGGCGCCGGGGACAGGTGGTCAATGTATCTCGACGTGGTCGATCTCCGCGACTTCTACACCCAGGACCTCGGGTTCACGGTGCGGGAGATCCTCATCCAGAGGATCGCCGAGCGCTGGCCGACCGTGACCGGCGAGCGCATTCTGGGGCTCGGCTACGCGACGCCCTATCTCGGCGCGTTCCGGCCGCAGGCGGAGCGGGTGCTCGCCTTCATGCCGGCCACCCAAGGGGTGGTGAACTGGCCGGCGGACGGGCCGTCCACCTCGGCGCTCGTCATCGAGGACATGCTGCCCCTGCCGGACGCGGCGGTGGACCGGGTGCTGCTCGTGCATGCCCTGGAGATGGCGGGGGACCCGCGCGAACTCCTGCGCGAACTCTGGCGCGTGCTCGCCCCCGGCGGCCGGCTGATCGCCGTGGTGCCGAACCGGCGCGGCCTCTGGGCGCGGGTCGACACCTCGCCGTTCGGCTACGGCCGGCCGTTCTCGCGCGGGCAGCTGACCCAGCTCTTGAGGGAAAGCCTGTTCTCGCCGATCGGCTGGGGCGAGGCGCTGCACATGATGCCGCTGAACCGACGCCGCTTCCGCCGCTCGGCCAACACCTGGGAGCAGATCGGCCGCCGTCTCTGGCCGGCCTTCGCCGGGGTGATCGTCGTGGAGGCGACCAAGCAGCTCTACCAGGGCCTGCCGGTGACCCGCCGGGCGGTGCGCGCGCCGGCGTTCCGGCCGGCGCTCATCCCGACGCCCGCCGGCGCGGGCATCTCGCCTGCCGTGCCGGCCCCGCCCGAGGGCTGACGACCGCCCGCCGCGTCCGGCCCGTCAGGGCTTGGAGAGCAGGAAGACGCCCTGGGCGCCGATCAGGTTCCACACCCACCAGGGGGCGTTGAACGGCAGCTTGTTGCCGTTGCCGTCGAGGGCGATCGCCCTCTCCACCGTGGCGCCGATCTCGTCGCACAGGGCGACGAAGTCCCGGATGGTGCAGAAGTGGATGTTGGGCGTGTCGTACCAGGTGTAGGGCAGGCGCTTCGATACCGGCATGCGCCCGCCGAGCAGGAGGCGAAGGCGCACGTCGAAATGACCGAAATTCGGAAAGGACACGATCACCTTGCGGCCGATCCGCAGGAGGTTCTCCAGAACGACCTTCGGGTTCCGCGTGGCCTGGATGGTCTGGCTCAGGATCACGTAGTCGAAGGCCCGGTCCGGATACTGGTCGAGGTCCCGGTCGGCGTCGCCCTGGATGACGGCGAGGCCGCGGGCGACGCCCTTGTTGACGCCCGCCTGGGACAGCTCGATGCCGCGGCCGTCCACCTGGCGCACGGTCTCCAGGAGCGCCAGGAGGTCGCCGTCGCCGCAGCCGACGTCGAGCACGCGGCTTTTCGGGTCCACCAGGTCGGCGATCAGATCGAAATCGACGCGCACGTCGGGATTGGGCAGGCTCAGGTCGGCCATCGGCTCACTCTCCCGCCGGCGGCGGCGCCGGCCCGTCGATGCCGCGCGCCCGGGCGGCGCCGGTGAGGAAGCCGCGCACGATCCGGTACTGTTCCGGGATGTCCAGGAGGAAGCTGTCGTGGCCGCGGTCGCTGTCGATCTCCACGAAGGAGACCGACGCGCCGGCGCCGTTGAGCGCATGGACGACGGCCCGCGATTCGGCGGTCGGGAACAGCCAGTCGGACGTGAAGGAGATCAGGCAGAAGCGCGTCCGGGTTCCCTTGAAGACGCGCGACAGCGAACCGTCCGACCGGGCGGTCAGGTCGAAGTAGTCCATCGCGCGCGTCACGTAGAGATAGGAGTTGGCGTCGAACCGGTCCACGAAGGTCATGCCCTGGTGGCGCAGGTAGCTCTCGATCTGGAAGTCGGCGTCGAAGCCGAACGTCAGGTGCTCCCGGTCCTGCAGGTTGCGGCCGAACTTGGCGTGCAGCGACCGGTCCGACATGTAGGTGATGTGGGCCGCCATGCGGGCGACCGCGAGCCCCTTCTTCGGGTTGCGACCCTGGTCCAGGTAGCGCCCGCCCGCCCAGTCCGGATCGGCCATCACGGCCTGGCGGCCGACCTCGTGGAAGGCGATGTTCTGGGACGAGTGCCGGTAGCTCGCCGCGATGGCGACCGCCGAGAACACGCGCTCCGGGTAGGAGGCGGCCCATTCCAGCACCTGCATGCCGCCCATGGACCCGCCGACCACGGCGAACAGCGTTTCGATGCCGAAGTGATCGACCAGGCGGGCCTGGGCGTTCACCATGTCGGCGATGGTCACGACCGGCAGGTCCAGCCCGTAGGCGCGGCCGGTGGCCGGGTTGGTGGAGGCCGGGCCGGTGGTGCCCATGCAGCCGCCGAGCACGTTGGCGCAGATGACGAAGAAGCGGTCGGTGTCGATCGGCCGGCCCGGGCCCACCATCAGCGTCCACCAGCCGGGCTTGCCGGTCACCGGGTGGTCGTTGGCCACGTGCTGGTCGCCGGTGAGGGCGTGGCAGATCAGGATGGCGTTCGACTTGCCTGCGTTGAGCGTGCCGTAGGTCTGGTAGGCGATCTGCCAGGGGCCGATCGCGGCGCCGGACTGGAGCGCCAGCGGCGCGTCGGCCGGACAGGACAGCACCGGGCTGGAGGGGTGGTCCGCTTCGGAACGCTTCAGGGCGTTCTGCGCGTCCGGATCGAGGGCGTCGATGGCTGTCATGGGGGACTTTCGGAGAAACCCGTTCGAAGGCCGCTAGCTAGGGATCCGGACGGGGCGCTGTCAAGCGCGCGGGCTCGGGGGTCCGCCTACCTGCCGGCATCCCCGCCCGCGCCGACCGCGCGCCGGTGCGGGCGGGGCGGCGCGGCCGCCGGCCGGGGTCGCCGCGCGAGGTCGCCGCAGCGGGGCGGGCCGCCCGGCTTTTCCTTTGCCTTCGCGGTGTTCGACGCCTATGAATAGCGCCGCCGCGCCGGGCCGGCCCTTGCCGGCCGACCCTTTCCGACCCTGCTTGAAACAGACCCGCCATGGCCCTCGACGATCCTGCCCCGCCGCGCGACCTTGCCGACCTGAGGGCGCGCATCGACGCGATCGACGCGGAGATGCACGGCCTCCTGATCCGCCGCAGCGAGATCATCGACCAGCTGATCAGCGTGAAGCGCATCGCCGAGACCGGCGCCGCCTTCCGGCCGGCCCGGGAGGCCGCCATGATGCACGCGCTGGTCGATCGCCACCGCGGCCACCTGCCGCTCGTGACGGTGGAACACGTGTGGCGGGAGATCATCTCCACCTTCACCTGGCTGCAGGCGCCCTACACGGTCCATGTGGCGACCGGCGACGCGGCCGAGACGCGGGACGTCGCCCGCTTCTACTTCGGCTTCACCGTGCCGTTCGAGACGGTGGACCAGCCGGTGGACGCGGTGGCGGCGGTCGCGCGGTCCACCTCGGACCTCGCCGTCGTCCGGCTCGGCGAGGCGGCCGAGCCCTGGTGGCTGGATCTGTCCGCCGAGGACGCCCGCCCGCGGGTGATCGGCCGGCTGCCCTTCATCGGGGTCGTGCCGCGCCCGGTGGCGACGCCGGCGGTGGTGGTCTCCATGCCGCTGAAGGATCCGGTGTCGCCGGAGGTGCACGTTTTCGCGGGCCGCGGCCCGGCGGACGCGGCCTCCCACGCGTCGCTCGCCGACCTGAGGGCCGAAGTGCTGGCCTGGCACGCCCCGTGGGGTAACCACACGGGCGCGGTCGGCGCCGAGCTCGTCATCGCCGTTCCGGCGGACGGCCGGGAGCCGTCGGCGGTCGCGGCGGGCCTCGTGGAGGCGGCCCGCGACCGGTGCGGCGTCATCCTGGCGGAGCTCCGGCCAATCGGCGGCTATGCGGCGCCGATCGCCTATCCGGCCCCCTGACGGCCCTTTCCCGCTCCTTTTTCGTCTTCGTCCCCCTTCGCCGAGCCCGACCCATGTCCGACACGATTGTTCGCCCCGTCCCGCGCGCCAGCCTGATGCAGATCGACGCCTACGTGCCGGGCCGCTCCAAGGCGGCGCCGGGCGTGAAGCTCCACAAGCTGTCGTCGAACGAGACGCCGCTCGGTCCCTCGCCGAAGGCCATCGAGGCGTTCGGCCAGGAGGCGGGCAGCCTGGAGCGCTATCCGGACGGTTCGGCGACGGCGCTGCGGCAGGCGATCGCCGAGGCCCACGGCCTCAATCCGGACCGCATCCTCTGCGGCAACGGCTCGGACGAACTCCTGCATCTCCTGGCGTCGGCCTACCTGGGGCCGGGGGACGAGGGGCTCTACACGGAGCACGGCTTCCTCGTCTACAAGATCGCCATCCTGGCCGCCGGCGCGACGCCGGTGATCGCCCCGGAGACCGACCTGACCACCGACGTGGACGCGCTTCTCGCCCACGTCACCGAGCGGACCAGGGTCGTGTTCCTCGCCAACCCGAACAATCCGACCGGCACCTACCTGCCGATCCAGGAGGTGCGGCGCCTGCACGCGGCCTTGCCGAAGTCCACGCTCCTGGTGCTCGACGCGGCCTATGCGGAATATGTGCGGCGGAACGACTACGAGAGCGGGATCGAGCTCGTCTCCTCGTTCGACAACGTCGTGATGACGCGCACCTTCTCCAAGGTGCACGGCCTCGCGGCGCTGCGCATCGGCTGGCTCTACGGGCCGGAGCACGTGGTGGACGTGATCAACCGCATCCGCGGGCCGTTCAACATGTCCTCGCCGGCGATCGCCGCCGGGGCGGCGGCCGTGCGGGACAAGGCCTTCGTGGACGCGGCCGTGCGGCACAACGAGACCTGGCTCGCCTTCGTGAGCGAGGAGGTCGGCAAGCTCGGCCTCAAGGTCACCCCGTCGGTCGGCAACTTCGTCCTCATTCACTTCCCCGAGACGGCGGGCCGCACCGCCGCCGAGGCGGACGACTTCCTGGTCTCGCGCGGCGTGGTGCTGCGCCGGGTCGCGGCCTACGGGCTGCCGAACGCGCTTCGCATGTCGATCGGCGACGAGGAGGCCAACCGCGCCACCGTGGCGGCGCTCCGCGATTTCCTGGGGGCGGCATGACGGATCCTCTGTTCGGCCGGATCGCCATCATCGGCATCGGCCTCATCGGCTCGTCCATCGCCCGCGCCGTCAGGGCCCGGGGGCTCGCCGGCCACATCGCCATCGCGGACCGCTCGCCGGACCACCTGGAGCGGGCGGAGGCCCTCGGCCTCGGCGACAGCCTGCACGCGGGCGCCGACGCGGCGGTCGTCGGGGCCGATCTGGTCATCTCGTGCGTCCCCGTGGGCGCGTCGGAGGAGGTCGCCAAGCTGATCAGCCGCGACCTGAAGCCGGGCGCCATCGTGTCCGACGTGGGCTCGGTCAAGGGCTCGGTGATCCGGCAGATGCAGCCGCACCTGCCGGCGCATGTCCACCTGGTGCCGGCCCATCCGGTGGCCGGCACGGAATTTTCCGGCCCGGACGCCGGCTTCGCGGAGCTGTTCGAGAACCGCTGGTGCATCCTGACGCCGCTGGAGGACAGCGACCCGGCGGCCGTGGAGGCGCTGAGCCGGTTCTGGCGGGCGCTCGGCTCCAACGTGGAGACCATGACGGCGGACCACCACGACCTGGTGCTCGCCATCACGAGCCACGTGCCGCACCTCATCGCCTACAACATCGTCGGCACGGCGGCGGACCTGGAGACCGTGACCCAGTCGGAGGTGATGAAGTTCTCCGCCGGCGGCTTCCGCGACTTCACCCGCATCGCGGCGTCCGACCCGACCATGTGGCGCGACGTCTTCCTCCACAACAAGGAGGCGGTGATCGAGGTGCTGGGCCGATTCACGGAGGACCTGATCGCTCTCCAACGCCAGATCCGCTGGGGCGAGGCGGACCGGCTCTACGAGCTCTTCTCCCGCACACGGGCGATCCGCCGGGGCATCATCGGCCTCGGCCAGGAGACGCCGGCGCCGGACTTCGGCCGGCGGACGGACAAGACCGGCTGAGCGCCGGCGGGCCGCGCGGCTCGCCGGACCCGATTTCCGGACCGGCGGTCAGAACAGGCGCGGGGCGGAGCCGAGCGCGAAGCCGTTGGCCGTGACCGCGCCGTCGCGCATCTCCACGCTGATCCGGCGGGCGCCCTCGGCGCCCTCCACGGGCTTTCCGAAGATCATGAAGGCGGTGCCGAGCGCGCCGAGCTGGGCCGCGAGGGGCTTGCCGGCGGAGACCTGCCTGGTCAGCCAGGCGAGGCCGGTGCCGACCACGTCGAGGTTGCCGGCAAGGCTGCCGCCGTCGTCGGCCCGCGCCGTGCCGCTCGCCTCCAGGCGCGTCTCGCCCACGTCGAGGGCGATCTGGGTGATGCCGATCTCCCCGCCCGCCGCCGTCCAGGCCCGGAAGCTTTCCGGCGAGCCGTCGATCAGTCCCGCCTGGCGGACCACCATGGAGGCGCCGGCGTCCGCCTCCGCCGGCAGCAGGTCCGCGGCGCCCGCGGTCAGGTTGGCGGCGGTGAGCACGACGGCGAATTCCAGGCTCTCCGGGGCGTTCGCCTGGGGCGACAGGTGCGCCTCGCCATGGCGAGCCGTGAGCCGCCCGATGGTGCGCTCCAAGACGGTGCCGTTGACCGCGAGGTCCCGCGCCTCCACGGACACGCGGCCGAGCCGGCCTTCGGCCATGCGCACGCTGGCGCGCATCTCGGCGAAGGTGGCGTCCACGTGGGACCCGTCCGGGGCGGTCAGCGTCACCGGCGCGGCGATCCGGACCACCGTCAGGTCGGGATCCACCACCGCGCCGTTCGCCTCCAGCCGCTCGGCTCGGATGATGCTGCCGTCCGGCAGGCGCACGCTCGGGTCGGCGCAGTCCACCGAGATCCGGAACGGCCACCCGCCCACGGCCCGCTCCGGACAGGTCACCGTCACGCCGTCGGCGGCGAGGTCGGCGATCGACCGGTCGAGCCCGGCCACCACCTGGTCGCGCACCTTCGTCCAGGCATAGGTCCATCCTGCGACGACGAGGGCGACGAGGAGAAGGAGGCTGACGACGTTGCGGCGCATGCTCGATCCGGAAGTCTGAAAAGGCGAGGGCTCCCTGTCGATCCCATCCGTGTGGCGGCGTCAAGGCGCATCGGCGCCCTTGCGGCACCGGGGCCGGGTCTGCTACCGCGCTCACGAACCGGTGGGGCGCTCGGGCGATGGACGACGGGATGTGGGTGTTCGGCTACGGGTCCCTGATGTGGAACCCGGGATTTCCCCACAGCCGGGTCGAGCCGGCGCTCCTGAAGGGCGCGCATCGGTCCCTCTGCGTCTACTCCTACGTCCACCGCGGCACGCCCGAACGACCGGGCCTGGTGTTCGGGCTCGACCGGGGCGGGGCCTGCCGGGGCCTGGCGTTCCGGGTGGAGCCGGAGGACCGGGAGGCGACGCTCGCCTATCTGCGCGCCCGCGAGCAGGTGACCTCCGTCTACATCGAGGCGACCCGGCCGGTGCGTCTCGCCGGCGGCGCGATTGTGGAGGCGGTGACCTACGTGGTGGACCGCCGGCACCCGCAATATGCGGGCCGGCTCGACCATGACGAGCAGCTCCGCCTGGTCCGCGCGGGCGTCGGGCGGTCGGGCCCCAACCCGGACTACGTGCGCTCCACGGCCGCGCACCTCCTGGACCTCGGCATCCGCGACAACCGGGTGGAGCGGCTGGTAGCGGAGCTGGCGTGACGACCGATCAGGCGGCCGGCACGGCGCCGGCGGCGCGCAGCGCCTCCACCCGGGCGGCGGCGGCGGGCGGCAGGCGCATGCCCTCGTCGGCGGCCTTCACGAGCAGGCGGTCGGATTCGGTCTCGATGGTCGCCTGCAGGCGCTCGAACGCCTCGCGCGGGTCGAGGCCGGGCGGGATCGGCGGCAGGAATTCCATCGTGATGGTGCCCGGCCGCTGCCAGGGCGCGCGGCGCGCCCAGACGACGCCGGAGTTGAGCGCGACGGGCACGATCGGCACGCCGAGATCCCGGTAGAGGTGGGCGACGCCGAACTTGTAGCGCGGCTCGGCCCCGGCCTCCCGTCGGGTGCCTTCCGGGAAGATGATGATCTGGCGGCCGTTCGCCATGGCCGTCTTCGCCGCCTCCGTCATGCCGGCGAGGGCCTGCGCGCCGCGGCCCCGGTCCACCGGGATCATGCCGGCGACGGCCGCCCACCAGCCGAACAGCGGGATCCAGATCAGCTCCCGCTTCAGGATGAAGGCGAAGTTCGGCACGAACGGCAGGAGCGCCATGGTCTCCCAGGCGGACTGGTGCTTCGCCGCGATGATGCAGGGGCCGTCCGGGATGTTCTGAAGGCCGATGACCTCGTGGCGCACGCCGAGCACGGCCCGATGGACCGCCATGACGCTGGCGCCCCAGGCGCGCGCGACCGCCATCACGGCCTTCTGGCCGAACGGCAGCACGAAGGGCGTGCCGAGGACGAGTGCCGTAAAGGTGCCGAGGTAGAAGAGGGTGTAGAAGACGAGGGACCGGATGACCATCGAGCGTCCGCGGCGTTGCAGATGAGGCGGCGGCGCGACGGGACGACCGCTCGCGCCGGTCAGCGTCCGAGTGCCGCGAGGCGGGCCGGCATGCCGTCGGCCGTCGCGAACGCCAGGCGCGCCCGGGTGGCCATATACTTCAGGTATTCCTCCAGGAGAAGCGTCAAGGTCTCCCGGCTGCCGTACCAGTGCTCCAGGCCCAGCCGGTCGCGCGCCACCGGATAGGGCTTCAGGTCCACTTCCGGCATGGTGGAGGAGAGTTCGGCGAGCGAGCGCGGCATGTGGTAGGCGCTCGTCACCACGATCAGCGACTGGAACCCGTGGCGCCGGGCCCACTTGGCCGCCTCCTCGGCGTTGCCGATGGTGTTGGCGGCCCGGCGGTCGAGATCCACGCAGCAGTCGAACAGGCTCGGGCCGGCGTCGAGCACCTTGCCGATCTGCCGGGCGCTCGTCTCCGGATGGACGCCGGAGATGAGCAGGCGCCGGGCGTGGCCGCCGGCGAGGAGGTCGATGGCGCCGGCGATGCGCTCGGCGCCGCCGGTCAGCACCACGATGCCGTCCGCGTCGATCGGGGCGGTCGCGGCGAGGCGGGAGACGGTCTGGGCGAAGCTGAGGAAGCCGCCCGCCGCCATGCCGGTGCCGAACAGGCCGAGGCAGACGAGCGTCACGGCCGCGTGCCGCACCCAGGGCGGCAGGCCCGTGTCGCCGGGCGCGCCCTGGCGATCCGGCGCCGGGCGGGCGGCGTCGGCCGGTCGGTCCTCGCGCGGGTCGGCCAAGGCGGACATGGGGCTCGGCTTCATGGCGGGATCATTCTATGGGATTGCGGCGTCCGGGCGGCAAGCGTTTTCGCCATGGTTCCGGCCTCAGTCGATGGACGCCAGCGAGCGGTGGACGGCGAGGCGCGACGTCGCCGCCGTCAACACAGCGACGCCGACCACCAGCAGCAGAACCGCCCCGTAGCCGAAGAGCCCGATGCTGAGGCCGCCGAGCAGCGTGTCGATCTGGTCCGCCCCGGGCAGGCCGCTGGACCGGCGCACCACCATGCCGAGGACCGCGAAGATCGCCAGGGCGAGGACGCCGCCGATCGCCCCGCCCTTGACGCCGAGGAGCAGGAAGTGGCGCTGGAATTCGCCCGCGATGAAGCGGTGCTCGGCGCCGCAGAAGTGCAGCACCTCGATGATCTGCCGGTTGCCCGCCATGGCGGCCCGGGTGGCGAACACCACCGACAGCACCATGGCGACGAGCACCAGCACCAGGACGCCGACGCCGATCGCCACCATGGAGGTCGCCATGGCGCGCAGGCGGTCCACCCAGGCGGCGTGGTCGTCCAGGCTGCCGCCCGCGATCTCGCGCTCCACCGCGGCGGCGAGGTCCACCACCCGGAAGGCGGAGGGGTCGCCCACGGTCACCACCACGAGACGCGGCACCGGCAGTGCGCCGAGGTCCACCCCCGCGCCGAGCCAGGGCTCCAGGAGCCGGCGCGTCTCCTCGTCGGACAGGGCGCGCGCGCCGGCGACGCCGGGGAACTCGGAGGCGAGCGCCGCCGCCTCGGAGAGTTCCGCCGCGATGTCCACGCCGTCGACGGGGCGGACCTCGATGGTCACCTCCCGGCCGATGTCCGACTGCCAGGCGCGCGCGGCGTCGTCCACCATGGTGACGGCGCCGATGGTGAGGCTGGCCAGGAAGGTCATGATGGCGATGACGAGGGTCAGCGCCCGGCCGGCGATGGTCTGCGGCGGCACGATGGGCGTCTGGCCGGTGCGCGGGAAGCCGGGCTCGCGCCGGCGCGGCGGGGCGCGCTCCGGGGCCGGCGCGGCGGCTTCGGCCCCGGCATCGGCGTCGGGCGGCGGAGCGGCCGGAGGGGCGGGCGAGCGGCGTTTCGACCGGCTCATTCGTAGATCTCCAGTCGGCCGTCCATGAGCACCAGCCGGCGGGCGTCCACCTGCTCCATGAGGGCGATGTCGTGGGTGGCGATCACCACGGCGGTGCCGAGCCGGTTCATCTCGACGAACAGGCGCAGGAGGCGACGGGCGAGCGGCGGGTCCACGTTGCCGGTGGGCTCGTCGGCGAGAAGGATCTCCGGCTTGGTGATGAGCGCCCGGGCGATGGCGGCGCGCTGCTTCTCGCCGCCGGACAGGATGGGCGGCAGCACGTGCATGCGCTCGCCGAGCCCCACCCACTTCAGGAGTTCCACCACGTCCGCCCGGTAGGTCGCCTCCTCGTAGCCGAGCACCCGGTAGGGGAGGGCCACGTTCTCGTAGGTGGTCAGGTGGTCGAGGAGGCGGAAGTCCTGGAACACGACGCCGATCCGCCGGCGCAGCTTGGGCAGTTCCCGCGGGTCGATGCGCGTCGTCTCGCGCCCGAAGATGCGGATGAGGCCGCGGGTCGGCTTGAGGGCGAGGAACAGGAGGCGCAGAAGCGTGGTCTTGCCGGCGCCGGACGGGCCGGTCAGGAACTGCATGGAATGGGGCTCGACCTCGAAGGTGAGATCGCTCAGCACCTCCGGTCCCATTCCATACCTCAGGCCCACATTCTCGAACCGGATCACGTCCAACTCCTCGCCGATCGGCACCTGACGACGACGCGCCGCGGCCGGAAAGGATGGTGGGATGTCGATCTTAACGTTTCATTAAACATCTGAGCGTCCGCTAGGGGTGCGGCGGGGAGAGCGGCGGCTTCCCGTCGCAACTGATTCGCCCGTCCGGTTGTCCTGCCTCGTCGGGCGGGGCGGCGCCGGGACGTCAACGATCCGGTGCCATGAAGATCAGGTGTCCCTCGTGCGAGTCGACCTACCAGCTGGCCGACGGCGCTCTCGGAGCGACCGGCCGGAAGGTTCGCTGCACCCGATGCGGCACGATATGGCGAGCGATGCCGGGGATGGAAGACCCCTTCGAGCCGGAGGCCGGCTCCGAGGGCCAGCCCGAGGGCGCCAGCGACGAGGAGGTGGACGCCTGGCGCCGCGCCCTGGAGGAGGACGAGCCCACCACGCCATCCGACGCCGGCACGGGCCTGCCGGCGGAAGGCGGCGAGCTGGAGGCGGTCGACCCGGCGGGCACCAACGTGGTGCCGTTCCGGGCTGAGGAGCCCGAGGTGGACGACCGCGAGGCCGCGCCCACCATCGAGGCGAGCCCGGCCGGTTTCGTGGAAACCGCCGATCGGCCCCGTCGGCCGATCCGGGCGAAGAAGCCGGTGAAGAAGGCGAAGGCGGGTCCGTCCGCCGTCCTGTCGGCGGCGGTGCTGACGATCGCGGGCGGCATCGTGGTCGGGACCATCGCGGGGGCCTTCTTGGCGCGGGAGACGGCGGTGCGGCTCGTGCCGGACCTCGCCGGCCTCTATGCGCTGGCGGGCCTCGAGGTGAACCTGCGCGGCCTGGAGTTCGGGCCGGTGGAGACGCGTCGCGAGATGGACGGGGCGACGCCGGTTCTGGTGGTGGACGGCAGCGTCCGCAACGTGACGGAGGGCGCGCGCCCGGTGGCGCGGATCCGGTTCGGCCTCATCAGTTCGACGGGGCGCGAACTCTACGCCTGGACCATGGAGCCGGCGAAGTCCACCCTGGACCCGGGCGAGACGATGCCGTTCAAGAGCCGCCTGCCCGCGCCGCCGGAAGCGGCGAGCACGGTGAGCGTGCGGTTCTCCGACGCGCCGCCCGGCTGAGGCAGGCCCGCGGGGGCTTTCAGGAGTTCGGATGACGAAGAGGATCGAGGTTCTTTTTTCCGAGGAGGTGATCGCCGAGACGGTGGGGTCGCTGGCGCGCGCCGTCGCGGCGCCGCGTCCGGACGATCTCCTGGTGGTGGCGATCCTGAAGGGCAGCTTCATGTTCGCGGCGGACCTTCTGCGGGCGCTGCACCGGGAAGGTCTCGCCCCGCAGGTGGAGTTCATGATGCTGTCGAGCTATGGCGCCGGCACCGTGTCGTCCGGCTCGGTCCGCATCGTCAGGGACATCGACACGGACGTGCGCGGCCGCCAGGTGCTGCTGGTGGACGACATCCTGGAATCCGGCCGCACGCTCGCCTTCGCCAGGGCGCTGATGGCCGAACGGGGCGCCGCCTCCGTGAAGGTGGCGGTGCTGCTCGACAAGCCGGGAAAGCGGCAGGCGGCGTGTGAAGCGGACCACGTGGGCTTCGTCTGCCCGGACAAGTTCGTGGTCGGGTACGGAATGGACGCGGCGCATCAGTGGCGCCAGCTGCCCTTCGTCGGGGTCGTCGTGGACGACGCCGACAAGGCGGCGTGACGGTCAAGAGGATCGATACGATGGCCAACATCCTTCTCACCGAAGACGACGACTCGGTCCGGGCCTTCGTCCGCCGGGCGCTGGAGCTGGACGGTCATACGGTGACCACCGCCGAGGACGGCGGCATGGCGCTGGAGATCCTGACCGCCGAGAAGGGGCGGTTCGATCTCCTCCTCTCCGACATCATGATGCCGGTGATGGACGGGATCGCGCTCGCCATGGCGGCCGCCCGCGACTTTCCCGAACTCACCATCCTGTTGATGACCGGCTACGCCGAGCAGCGCGAGCGCGCCCACGGGCTCGACCAGCTGGTCCACGACGTGCTGTCGAAGCCGTTCAGCCTCGCCGAGATCCGGCGGGCGGTGGACATGGCGCTTGCCGGCGTGCGGCCGGGCGACCAGCGGCTCGCCGGCTGAGCGCGGACTTCGATCCTCTCCTGACCACCTGAACGGAGAAAGGCCGGCGGAGGGCGTCCGCCGGCCGTTCGCTCAGTCTCGTCCCGGAGGCGCCGAGCCCGGCGGCCTGTCCGGTCAGAACGGGTTCAGGAGCCGCTGCAGGTAGTCGAGCTCGATGGTCGGGCGGGTCGGCTCGGAGAAGCGGCGGCGCAGCTCCTCCAGGATGCGGCGGGCGCGCTGAACCTCGATCTCGCCGGGCACCTTCACGCTGTCGCCGAAGTCCGGGCCCTCCTGGCGCTGGGGCCGGCCGAGGGGGTCCTCCGCGTAGTCGCGCTGGCCGCCGCGGCCCTGGCCCTGGCCCTCCTGGTTGCCCATCTGCTCGGCCAGCTGCTGGGCGCCCTGGCGGAGCTGGTCCAGCGCCTGGCCCTGCTGGCCGAGCGCGCTCTCGCTCTCGCCCTGGCCGAGGGACTGCTGGGCCTCGCCCATGGACTTGCCGGCCTCGCCCAGCTGTTCGCCGGGCTGCATGCCCTCCTGCTGCATCTGGCCCATCATCTCCTCCAGACGCTTCTGGAGGTCGGCCTGGCCCTGCTGGAGGCGCTGCATGGCCTCGGCCTGCTCCTCCGGCGTCATGGGCTGGCCGTCCTTGCCCTGCTGGCGGCCGTCCGGAGACATGTTGAACGTCTCGTTCATCAGCTCCTGCTGACGGCGGATCATGTCCGCGAGCTCGTTCATCATCTGGTTCATCGGCCCCTGCTGGCCCTGCTGCTGGTTCTGCTGGCCCTGCTGGGGCCGCGCCATCTGGAGGTTCTCCAGCATCTGGTCCAGCTGGCTGAGGAGCTGCTCGGCCGCCTCCCGGTCGCCGAGCTTGGACAGCTCCTCGATCCGGTCGATCATCTTCTGGAAGTCCTCCGGAGAGACCTCCTGGGCGTTCTGCTGCTGTTGCGGCGACATCTCCTGGGCGAGCGACGGATCGTTCCGCATCTGCTCCTGGAGGGCCTGCATATACTCCTCCATCGCCTTGCGGAGCTCTTCCGTCAGGCGGGCGATCTCCTCCGGCGGAGCGCCGTTCTGGAGCGCGTCGCGCAGCGCCTCGCGGGCCTCGCGCAGGCGCTGCTCGGCGAGCGACGCGTCGCCGCCGTCGATGGCGAGCGCCATCTCCCACATGAGGTCGAGGGCGCTCCGGAGGTCGTCGTCCGTGCGGGCGTTGGTGAGGCGGCTGTGCAGGACCGCGAGGCCCACGTGGATCGACGCGTCCTCCACGAAGGCCGGCGATCGATCGATCACCGTGCCGACCACGTCCGACACGTAGTCCTGGGCGTTGGCGTCGAGCGCCAGCACGCGCCGCTGCTCCACCAGCATGCGGGCGACCGGGTTGCGGAACGGCCGGGGCGGCACGACCACGTCGATCGGATCGGAGACGCCCACCTTGCCGGCGTCGTCCCGCGCCTCCAGGCGGAGCGCCACGGTGGCGCCCGCCCAGGGGTGGGCGGAAAGGTCGCGGAAGGTCTCCGCCACGGGCTTCTCGGCGCCTTTGCGGGGCAGGGCGAGCGGCATCTCGGGAGCGCCGACCAGGGGCCGGGGCTCATCCGACGAAGGCGAGAGGGCCGTGCGCGGGTCCTCGAAGATCGCCCGCGCGCCCGCCACCCGAAAGTCGTCCACCACCTCGTAGGCGAGCCGGAAGGCGCCCTTCACGGTGGCGGCCGGATCCTCGACGGAGCGGATGGTCGGCGGCAGGTCCGGGCTGACGTTGAAGTGGAACGCGCGCAGCGCCTCGTCGGCGGCCGTGAGGTCCACGGTACCGGAGTTCGTCAGGGTGTACTCGAAGGCGGTCGGCCGGATGATGCCGTCGTCGGGACGGCCGGTCGCCCGCTCGGCCGGAGCGGCGCCCTCGATCGGCTGGGCGTCGGTGCCGCCGGCCGGCACGAAGCGGGCCGTCGGGCCCTCCACGCCGTTGACGCGGAGCGCCAGCACGCTGCCCTCCGGGATCTGCAGGGGGTTCTCGGCGCTCGCCACCGGCGGGGGAGCGGCGGACGGGTCGGCCGCGGTGGCCGGGCCGGCCGCCTGGGCGGTGGTGAGGTAGATGGGCGCCCGCCCGGTGTAGCCCGGCGGCGTCACCCATGCGTCGATCCGCACCGGGGAAGGCGGCGGCTCGGGCAGGCTGAAGGCGCTCGCGATCGGCGACCAGGGATCGTTGCGGGCGGCCACGAGGCCGACCACGAACAGGAGGAAGACGGCGGCCCGGAACGCATAGGGGTCGCGCCGGTCCATGCGCGGCGACGGCGCGCGCACCTGGACTGCGGAGAGCGAGCTCGCCACCCGCCGACGATGGGCGCGCCAGAGCGCATCCGACACGGCGTCGCCGCCGCCCGTCGCGCGGCTGTCCGCCAGCGTCGCGAGCGGATGGTGCTCGAAGCCGCTGTCCCGCTCCAGCCGGCCGAGCGCCTCGGACCGGCCCGGCAGGCGGATGCGGGCGAGGTGGACGAGGGCGGCCAGGAAGGCGAGGCTGAACAGCGCCACGAGGGCGAGCCGGACCACCGGCCCGACGCTTTCGAAGACGCCGAGCCACGCGAGCGCCGCGAAGGTCGCCGCGATGGCGACAGCCGGCAGGAGCCGCGGCCAGATCCGTTCCCAGATCAGCGAGCCCCTGGCGAGCCTGGTCTTGTGGGAGAGAGCCGCGAGCGGATCGGTTTCCGGTCCGGGCCTTGCCGATGGTTCAGTGTGCAACGGATCCGCCACCCGGATGTCCTTCAGCGCTGGAGCGTCCCCCGATCCCCGTCCGAAGATAGCACAGGCGCGCGTTTCGCCAAGCGCGGCGGGTCGCGGGCGGACTCACAGTCCCGTGTGCCGCCGGGCGGACGGGCCGCTCAGGCGAGCCAGGGCGGCAGGGTGTCGAGGCCGATCAGGTCCTCGTAGGTGGGCCGCGGGCGCACCACGTGGAAGGCGTCGCCGTCCACCAGCACCTCCGGCACCAGGAGGCGCGTGTTGTAGGTGCCGGCCTGGACCGCCCCGTAGGCGCCGGCCGAGAAGACCGCCAGGAGCTCGCCCTCCTCCGTCACCGGAAGGGAGCGGCCGAGGGCGAGATAGTCGCCGGTCTCGCAGACCGGGCCGACCACGTCGGCGGTGATGCGCGCGGCGCCGGGCGCGCGCTCCAGGACCGGGCGCACCTCGTGGTGGGCTTCGTAGAGGGTGGGGCGGATGAGGTCGTTCATGCCGGCGTCCACGATCACGAACGTCTTGGACGCGCCCGCCTTCACGTAGACCACCTCGGTGACCAGGATGCCGGCGTTGCCGACGATCAGCCGGCCGGGTTCGAACAGCACCTCGCAGCCGAGCGCCTCCACGTGCCGGCGCACCACGTCCGCGTAGGCGCGCGGGTCCGGCGGCGGTGCGTTGTCGTCCCGGTATGGGATGCCAAGGCCGCCGCCGAGGTCGATGTGGTCGATGCCATGGCCGTCGGCCCTCAGCCGCCCGATCAGTTCGCCGAGCCGGCCGAACGCCGCGTCGAACGGTCCGAGCTCGGTGATCTGGGAGCCGATGTGCATGTCGATGCCGGTCACCCGGATGCCCGGCAGGCCGGCCGCGTGGGCGTAGACCCGCGGCGCATCCACCCACGGAATGCCGAACTTGTTCTCCGACTTGCCGGTGGAGATCTTGGCGTGGGTCCTGGCGTCCACGTCCGGGTTGATGCGCAGGGACACGGGCGCGACGACGCCCTTGCCGGTCGCCACCCTGGAAAGGCGCTCGAGCTCCGGCTCGCTCTCCACGTTGAAGCACTTGATGCCCGCGTCGAGCGCGAAGGCCATCTCGCGGGCGGTCTTGGCGACGCCGGAGAAGACCACCTTGTGGGCCGGGATGCCGGCCGCGAGCGCCCGCCGCAGCTCGCCCTCGGACACCACGTCGGCACCCGCGCCGAGGCGCGCCAGGGTGGCGATCACCGCCTGGTTGGAGTTCGCCTTCATGGCGTAGAAGACCTGCGCCGGCATGCCCGAGAAGGCTTCGGAGAACACCCGGTAGTGCCGGGTCAGGGTCGCCGTGGAATAGACGTAGAAGGGCGTGCCGACCGCCTCGGCGATCCGCGGGACCGGGACGTCCTCGGCGTGGAGGACGCCGTCACGATAGGCGAAATGGTGCACGGCGGTCGGTCTCCGGTCGGCGGCGCGGCGGGCCGCTGACGGTGAGGGATCAGGTCAGATGAGGGGGTCGAGGACGAAGGGCCGGTCCGGCTTCGGCGGGGCGGCCGGGTCCGGGCCGCCGACCGCCGCGCCCAAGAGCGAGGCCGGCGTGGCGTCCCGCTGGGGCAGTCCGCCCGGCGGCTCCAGGTCGCCCTTGCGGCCGCAGGCGGAGAGGGCGGTCACGACGGCGGCGGCGAGCACGACCGCGCGGGTGAGGGTCGACAGGCGGGGTTTCGGCATGGCTGGGTCCGGCGCTGGGGGAGAGGGGAGGCGGCAAGGTCGCCGGTCAGGATGCCGATGGATCCGCCTCCGCCGCAAGGGCCGCGGCCCAGCGGGCCGCCTGCTCGCGCACGTTGGCCGGGGCGGTGCCGCCGTGGCTGACGCGGCTTTCCACGGACCGGTCGACGCCGAGCACGGAGAAGACGTCCTCGGTGATGCCCGCGTGGGCGGACCGCATCTCCTCCAGGGTGACCTCCTCCAGGCCGACGCCGCGCGCCGAGGCGATCGCCACGATGCGGCCGGTGACGTGGTGCGCCTCGCGGAACGGGATGCCGAGCACACGGACGAGCCAGTCGGCGAGGTCCGTGGCGGTGGCGTAGCCGGAGCCGGCGGCCGCGCGCATGCGCTCTGCGTTGGCGGTCATGTCCCGCACCATGCCGGTGGTCGCCGCGATGGCGAGGGAGAGCGTCTCCAGGGCGTCGAAGATCTGCTCCTTATCTTCCTGCATGTCCTTCTGGTAGGTGAGGGGCAGCCCCTTCATCACCACCATGAGGGCCGTCATGTCGCCCATGATGCGGCCGGTCTTCGCCCGGACGAGCTCGGCGGCGTCCGGATTGCGCTTCTGCGGCATGATGGACGAGCCGGTGGAGAAGGCGTCGCTCAGCCGGATGAAGCCGAACTGGGCGGACGACCAGATGACGATCTCCTCGGCGAAGCGCGACAGGTGGATGGCGCAGATGGAGGCGGCGCTCATGGCCTCCAGGGCGAAGTCGCGGTCGGACACGCTGTCGAGGGAATTGGCGGTCGGCCGGTCGAAACCGAGGGCCGCGGCCGTCATGTGCCGGTCGATCGGGAAGGAGGTGCCGGCGAGGGCGGCGGCGCCGAGCGGCGACTCGTTGAGGCGCGCGCGCGCGTCGCGGATCCGGCCGCGGTCGCGGGCGAGCATCTCCACATAGGCCATCAGGTGGTGGCCGAAGGTGACCGGCTGGGCGGACTGCAGGTGGGTGAAGCCGGGCATCACCGTGCCGGCGTGCTCCTCGGCCCGCGTCACCAGGGCGCGCATCAGGTCGGCGAGCTGGCCGTCGATGTGGTCGAGGGTGTCGCGCACCCAGAGCTTCACATCCAGCGCAACCTGGTCGTTGCGCGACCGGGCGGTGTGAAGCCGGCCGGCGGCGGGGCCGATCAGCTCGGCGAGACGGGACTCCACGTTCATGTGGATGTCCTCCAGCGCTCGCGAGAAGGTGAAGCGGCCTTCGTCGATCTCCGCCTTGATGCGGTCGAGCCCTTCGGCGATTGTCGCCGCGTCCTCGGCGGAGATGATGCCGCGGGCGGCCAGCATGGCGGCGTGCGCCTTCGATCCCCGGATGTCCTGAGCGTAGAGCTTCTGGTCGAACCCGATGGAGGCGTTGATCTCCTCCATGATGGCGGCGGGGCCGGTTTCGAAGCGGCCGCCCCACATGCGGTTGCTCATGTCTTTTGGAACTCCGGAGGTCGACGAGACAGTCATGGCCGAGACATCCCGCCGAGGCGGATCGCTGAAGATCGCGGCCGTGGCCGCTTTCGCCGGACTCCTCGCGGGGCTCGCAGGCGTATACGTGACCGGATGGGGGGCTGGCAACGAGGAAGCCCGGGCCTGCGCCGGCGCGACCGACGTCGCCGGCCGGCTGAAGCCGCTCGCGGTCGGCGAGGTGGCGGCCTTCCTGCCGGCCGACGAGCCCGCGGACGTGACCTCGGTGGCGTTCAAGGATCCGTCCGGCGCGCCGGTCACGATCGGATCCTTCGCCGGCCGGACCGTGCTCCTGAACCTCTGGGCCACCTGGTGCGCGCCGTGCCGCAAGGAGATGCCGGCGCTCAACCGGCTGCAGGCCGCCCACGGGTCGGACCGCTTCGAGGTGGTGGCGGTCAACATCGACATCGGCGACCCGGCGAAGGCGTCCACCTTCCTCACCGAGACAGGCATCACGGCCCTGAAGGACTGGCGCGACCCCACGATGGCGAGCTTCAACGCCCTGAAGGCCAAGGGCCTCGCCTTCGGCATGCCGACCACGCTCCTCATCGACCCGAACGGCTGCCAGGTGGGCGCCCTGCACGGCCCGGCGGAATGGGACTCGCCGGACGCGGTCCGCCTCATCGAGGCGGCGCTCGCCGGGTGAGGGGCGGCGCGTCGGTTCGCCGACGGGAGGCGGCCGTCCGGAAACGGTTCGCGGCCGAGGCCCGACGATCGGTCGGCGGACGGGGATCGGGACCGTGGTGCCGGATATGGGGCGTGGCGGCTGGAGACCGATCGGCCGTGTCGGGGATCGGCGAGCGGACGATCCGCCCGTAAATCACTGTGCCGTCCGGCGGGCCGGGACCTTCGCTCTTGGACGGTGGCGGCGTCAGCCGAACTGGAAGCCGGCCTGGCGGGCCTTGCCGCGGATCCAATCGGCGAAGCGACCGAGCTGGTCCTCGTCGCGCGGGGCGAGGCGGCCGATGGTCATGGCGCGTCGCTCGGACGGCGACATGGCCAGGAAGCGGGCCCGCGCATCGGCGTAGGAATAGCCCTGGACCCGGACGGCGACGGTCTCGCCGTTGTGCTTGAACGAGATGAGATAGTCTTCCGGCTGGGTCAGATCTGTCGGCACGGGCTCGCCTCGTCTCTTGCCGGGTGTTGCGGTTCATCCAGACGTCGCGTGCGACAGTCTGAAGCGCGGTCCGGCTACGGTTCAAATTCCGGCCGATTTGGTTAATCGCTGGTTAACGGCGCAACCCAGGGGCCACAACCTGCGATCAAATCAGCAGCACGTGACACAGACTGTGCGATATCGCCGTGCGAGAGGCAACAGAAATCGTCAAAAATGACAATTGAGCGATGCCAAGCGCCGCCTGAGGCCGGTCAGACCGTCCTGTCGAATGCCTGGCCCATGCCGGCCGGCGGCGCGGCCTGCAGCCCCTCCGACAGGAGCGAGACGACGCTCTCGCCCTGCTTCAGGGCTTGACGGGTCATCTCCGTCGACACCGCCGAACGGGTGGTTTCCGCCTTGGCGGCGACCAGGAAGGCGGCGATGGCGGCAACGTCCATGACGGGTCCTCGGATGGGCTCGGCCCGCATCCTGGCGCCAACGTCGTCAAGGCGGAGTTAATGGCGCCCGAGGTCCGCCGGATCGGTCAGCCGGTCGCGGGCGGGAGCTTGAAGCCGCGCAGCGACAGCGGGTTGTCCGCCACGGCGGCCCGGTCCGGGGTGTCGACCGCCAGCGTGTCGGCGAACGCGTCGAACATGCGCCGGACGAAGCCTTCCGCGAGGTCGCGCGTGATGAAGACGAGCCGGGTGCGGTGGTCGCCGTCCGGCCAGGCAGGCAGGCGGACCGGCGGATGGAAGATGTCCTGGACCCCGTGCACCACCAGCGGGTGGTCCGGGTCCTCGGCGATGCGGATGATTCCCTTCACCCGCAGGAGGTTCGGGCCGTGGGCCGAGCGCAGGAGGTCCAGCATCATCTCGACCCCGGAAAGGGGCAGGGCCCTGTCGGCGACGAGCGCGAACGACCGGATGCCGGCGTCGTGGCGGTTCACGTCGTGGGCATGGCCGTGCCCGTGCCCATGGCCGTGGTCGTGCCCATGGTCGTGCCCATGCTCGTGATGGTGGTCGTGGCCGTGGTGGTCGTGCCCGCAGCCGCAGGTTTCGTCGTGGACGTGGTCCTCGGCGTCGAGGGCCGCGCGGGCCTTCTCCCGGTCCAGGAAGGCCTCCTCGTTGAGCCATCGCGCGACGTCGGCCGACTTGGTGGCCGGGTTCCAGAGCCCCGTGTCGACGAGCGCGGCCGCGATCGCCTCGCCCTTCGCGGCGTCGAGCACATGGGCGGACGGGTTGAGGGCCTTCAGGCGCCGCAGGAGGGGCCCTACGCGGCCGGCGGCCTCCGGCAGGTCCGACTTGGCGAGCACGATCCGGTCGGCCACCGCCGCCTGCTTCACCGCCTCCGGATGGGCGTCCAGGGTGGCGGACCCGTTCACGGCGTCCACCACGGTGACGACCCCGTCCAGCCGGTAGCGGAGCACCAGATAGGGGTGCGCCATGATGGTGTGGAGCACCGGCGCCGGGTCGGCGAGGCCGGTGGTCTCGATGACGACCCGCGACAGGGTCGCCATCCGGCCATTGTCGAGCCGGCGCAGGAAGTCCTCCAGGGTGGTGACGAGGTCGCCCCGCACGGTGCAGCAGAGGCAGCCGGCGGAGAGTTCCACCACGCCGTCCTCGGCGCCCTCCACGAACAGGTGGTCGAGGCCTACCTCGCCGAACTCGTTGATCACGAAGGCGGCGTTCGGAAAGGCCTCCTCCCGGATCAGCCGGTTCAGGAGCGTTGTCTTGCCGGCGCCGAGAAACCCGGTGAGAACGGTGACGGGGATCGGCTCCTTGGGGGCGCGGGGCGTCGGGGCGGTCACGGGCGGGCTCTCCGGGAAGGACGGCCCGGCACCATGGATCAGCCGCCCCGGCCTTTCAACCCGAGGATCTCGATCGGCGGCGGCACGGCGCCCGGCAGGGCGGGCACGCGGGCGCCGGCTTCCGGGGGCGGGCTGACGAGATCGACGCCGCCGGCGGTCGGCATCTCGGCCCCGGTGTCGCCGGAGCCGGCGTCCGGTTCGGGCGCGAAGGCCGCGGCGCCGCCCGACGGGGCGCCGGACGCGACGGCGCGGCCCGGCCGGGCCTTCGGCAGCGGCGGCAGATCGCCGATGGCGTCCTTCAGGTCGGCGGCCGCGCCCGCCGGATCCGCGATGGTGGCGAGGGTCACCGGCACCGGGTCCATCAGCTTGAACGGAGCCACCAGGTAGGACTTCACCTCGCCGGCGACTCCGGCCCGCGCGACCGCCTGGTCGTCCGCGTCCTCGCCCACCGGAGCCTTCTTGCCGCACACGTAGGGGCGCAGGTCGGTCGGCGCCGCCGGAGGCGGCTCGGACGGGCGGAGCGCCGTGATCTTGGTGCGCTTGGCGAACAGGCCGCCGCCCGGCGACTGGAAGGCGGTCTCCAGGAGGCGCGCCGTCGTCTCCGCCCGCACCTTGGCGTTGCGGGCGCCGAACACGATGGCGACGAGGCGCCGGTTCTCCCGCGTCGCGGTCGCGACCACGTTGAAGCCCGACGAGCAGATGAAGCCGGTCTTCATGCCGTCCGTGCCCGGATAGCGCTCCAGGAGATGGTTGTGGGACTTGATGAGCTTGGAGCCGAGCGACAGGGCCGTGATGCGGAAGAGGTCGTGGTGCTCGGGGAACTCGCGGATGATCGCGGTGGTCAGCAGCGCATAGTCGCGCGCCGTGGTGAACTGGCGCTCGTCCGGCAGGCCGTTCGGGTTGGTGAAGAGGGTCGACGCCATGCCGAGGCGGCGGGCCTCGGCGTTCATGCGCGCCACGAAGCCCTGCTCGGTGCCGCCCACCGCCTCTGCGAGCGCGACCGCCACGTCGTTGGCGGACTTCACGATCAGCATCTTCAGGGCGGTGTCGACGGTCAGCGCCGTGCCGGGCTTGAAGCCCATCTTGGACGGCGGCTCCTTGGCGGCGTTGGCGGTCATCACCACCGGGCTGTCCAGCCGGATCCGGCCTTCGCGCACGGAGCGGAAGGTCACGTAGGCGGTCATCATCTTGGTCAGCGACGCCGGATACCACGGGTGGAAGGCGTCGTTCTCGGCAAGGACCTCGCCGGTGCCCGCGTCGAAGACCAGGTACGGGGCGGCGGTCGCCGGCGCCGCGAGGGCCAAGGCGCCGACCAGGAGCCCGGCCAGGGCCGCGCGAACCCGGCGGGGGCGGGCTGCTGTCGAAAAAGAGCGAAGAAGGGCGGTCACGATTGCGGTCGGTTCCTCAAGCTCGCGCGGCGTCGGGTCGGCTCCAGCGTTCAGGCATGAACCTGACGCCAGGCTTACGCCCGGGAGCCGGGCCTTGCAGTCGGGCCGGACGGTCCCGGCCGGGCCGCGCCGGACCCCCGTCCGGCGCACGATATCAGTGGTTGTCCCCGTTTCTCCTCCCGGCCGACATTCGTGCATTGCAAAGTCCCGTGCAATGCAGAATCCCGTGCGGCGCGACGGCGGCTCCGGCGGCCGGGACGATCGCCGTTACCGGCCGATCATGGCCGTTTGATGAGCGTGGGCCAGAGCGATTCCGATTTGTCCACAAGGTGCTGCAATAGCGATGTGACGGGCCGGGCCACCTGTCGCGGCGCGTTCCGGGCGACGTCAGGCCGAGGCCTGCCCGCACGCGACGTCGGGTCGCCCGGCCACATCTGCCGAAAAATTGGTCATGCCGTCATCGGCGGCTTGCGCGCGGGCGGGGCGTGGTTATTCTCGTGCCTCAGCGCTCGCGCCCTGGCTTCGGATCCGTCGACACCCGCATGACCCTGCACACCCCGCGTCTTCTCGTGGCCGCCTCCGGTCCGCCGCGCCTTCAGCGCGCGCGCGGCATCGGCCGGGTGACCTTCCGTCGCGCGGGCGACCAGACCCGGTTGCAGGATCTCGTCCAGGACGGCTCGGCCAAGATCCGCCTGCCGCGGGTCTACGACGGGCGGGGGCCGGTGGCCGTGCTCCTCAACACGGCGGGCGGCATCACCGGCGGCGACCATCTGGTCTACGAGGCCGAGTGGGGCGACGGCGCGCGGGCCACCGTGACCGCCCAGGCGGCCGAGCGCATCTACCGCCGGTCAGAGGGCGTCGGCCGGGTAGAGAACCGCCTGGTGGTCGGCGCCGGCGCCGAGGCCTTCTGGTTGCCCCAGGAGACCATCGTGTTCGACCGGGCGGGTCTCGTCCGCACCCTCGAGGTGGATCTCGCCGCCGACGCCCGCTTCACCGGCTGCGAGATGGTGGTGATGGGCCGCACCGCCATGGGCGAGGAGGTGACCACCCTGTCGCTCTCCGACCGGTGGCGGATCCGCCGCGGCGGGCGCCTCGTCTATGCGGATGCGCTCCGGTTCGAAGGCGACACCCGGGCCATTCTGTCCGGCGGCGCCACGGGGCGCGGAGCCCGGGCCTTCGCGTCCGTCGTCCAGGCGGCGCCGGACGCGGCCGAGCGGCTGGACGCGGTGCGCGGCGTGCTCGACGAGGCCTGCGAGCGGGCCGGCGGGCGGCTGGAGGCGGGCGTGAGCGCCTTCGACGGTCTCCTTGCCGTGCGCCTGCTCGGCGCCGACGGGCGCGCGTTGAGGGACGGGATCGCGCCGCTGATGGAGCACCTGATCGGCGGAGCGCTGCCGCGGGTGTGGGCGCTCTGACCAGGGCCGCCGGCCGCAGCGCCGGCGGAACGAGGCTTGGGGGAACGGTCGCAAGGCCTGTCCTCCCGGCCATTGGACTTCCGGGATTTCGGATCTGGACCATGCCGGATCCAGGGTTTCAAGAACGCGCGGGAACGGGCCATGAATCTGACGCCTCGGGAAAAGGACAAGCTGTTGATCGCCATGGCCGCCATGGTGGCGCGCCGGCGGCTGGAGCGCGGCGTGAAGCTCAACCATCCGGAGGCGGTCGCCCTCATCACCGACTTCGTGGTGGAAGGCGCGCGCGACGGCAGGACGGTGGCCGATCTCATGGCCGCGGGCGCCTCCGTGCTCACCCGCGAGCAGGTGATGCCCGGCGTCGCCGAGATGATCCACGACGTGCAGGTGGAGGCCACCTTTCCGGACGGCACCAAGCTCGTCACCGTGCACGAACCGATCCGCTGAAGGAGACGCGCCATGATCCCCGGGGAAGTGATCGCCGCCGACGGCGAGATCGAACTCAACGCCGGTCTGCCGACAGTGACGCTGGACGTTTCGAACACCGGCGACCGGCCGATCCAGGTGGGCAGCCACTATCATTTCGCCGAAACGAACGGCGCCCTGGCGTTCGACCGCGATCAGGCCCGCGGCATGCGGCTCGACATCCCGGCCGGCACCGCGGTCCGGTTCGAACCCGGCCAGACCCGCAGCGTCACGCTGGTGCCCTACCGCGGCAAGCGCGCCGTCTATGGCTTCCGGCAGCTGGTGATGGGGCCCTTGTAAGGCCCGCCGCCGTCCCGCCGTCCGGTCGCGGCCCACGCCTGTTCCGCCCGCGCCTTTCCTCTTAGCCAGACCTCGGCCCGGCCGGTGCCCGGCGCCGGCCTCGTCCCGACCCCAGGAGCCGACCCGATGTCCTTCCGCATGTCCCGCGCCGCCTATGCCGACATGTTCGGCCCGACCGTCGGCGACAAGGTGCGCCTCGCCGACACCGAGCTCTTTGTGATGGTGGAGAAGGACTTCACCACCTATGGCGAGGAGGTGAAGTTCGGCGGCGGCAAGGTGATCCGCGACGGCATGGGGCAGAGCCAGGCGACCCGGGCCGAAGGCGCCGTCGACACGGTCATCACCAACGCCCTCGTCATCGACCACTGGGGGATCGTGAAGGCCGACGTCGGGCTGAAGGACGGGCGCATCGTCGGTATCGGCAAGGCCGGCAATCCGGACGTCCAGCCGGGGGTCGACATCATCGTCGGCCCGGGCACGGAGGCGATCGCCGGCGAGGGCAAGATCCTGACCGCCGGGGCGCTCGACACCCACATCCACTACATCTGCCCGCAGCAGATCGACGACGCGCTGATGTCCGGCGTCACCACCATGCTCGGCGGGGGCACCGGCCCGGCCACCGGCACGGCGGCGACCACCTGCACGCCCGGCCCCTGGCACATCGCCCGCATGATCCAGGCCGCCGAGGCCTTCCCGATGAATCTGGCCTTCTCCGGCAAGGGCAACGCGGCGCTGCCGGCGGCCCTCGAAGAGCAGATCAAGGCGGGCGCCTGCGCGCTGAAGCTTCACGAGGACTGGGGCACCACGCCGGCGACCATCGACAACTGCCTCTCCGTCGCCGATGCCTACGACATCCAGGTGATGATCCACACGGACACGCTGAACGAGAGCGGCTTCGTGGAGAACACGGTGGCGGCCATGAAGGGCCGCACCATCCACGCCTTCCACACCGAGGGCGCCGGCGGCGGCCACGCGCCGGACATCATCAAGGTGGCTGGCCTTTCCAACGTGCTGCCGTCGTCCACCAACCCGACGCGGCCCTACACCCGCAATACTCTCGACGAGCATCTCGACATGCTCATGGTCTGCCACCACCTGGACCCGTCGATCCCGGAGGACGTGGCCTTCGCGGAGAGCCGGATCCGCAAGGAGACCATCGCCGCCGAGGACATCCTCCACGACATGGGGGGCTTCTCGATCATCGCGTCCGACAGCCAGGCCATGGGGCGCGTCGGCGAGGTGATCATCCGCACCTTCCAGACCGCCCACAAGATGAAGGTCCAGCGCGGCACCCTGGCGGAGGACGTGGGTACCGGGGCGGACAACTTCCGCGTGAAGCGCTACATCGCCAAGGTGACCATCAACGCGGCGATCGCCCATGGCCTCGACAGGCACGTGGGGTCGGTGGAGGTCGGCAAGCTCGCCGATCTCGTGCTCTGGTCGCCCGCCTTCTTCGGCGTCAAGCCGGATCTCGTGATCAAGATGGGCACCATCGCGGCGGCCCCCATGGGCGACCCGAACGCCTCCATCCCGACGCCGCAGCCGGTCCACTACCGGCCCATGTTCGGCGCCTTCGGCAAGGCGCTTCAGGCCTCCCGCGTCACCTTCGTGTCCAGGGCCGCCTATGACGACGGCATCAAGGAACGGCTCGGCCTCGACAGCCTGGTGCTGCCGGTGGAGAACGTCCGCGGCGGCATATCCAAGGCCTCCATGGTCCACAATTCGGCGACGCCCCACATCGAGGTGGACCCGGAGACCTATGAGGTCCGCGCCGACGGCGAACTCCTCACCTGCGAGCCGGCCGAGGTGCTGCCCATGGCGCAGCGCTACTTCCTGTTCTGATTGGAGGAGAGGGTCGGATGGCCGACGACCAAATGGTGCAGGTGGATCGGCTCGGCGTGGAGTCCATGGCGCAGCGCTCCGTCCTGTTCTAGACTGGTACTCATGGCAAAACCGCTTGAAAAGCCGACACGGCCCGACCTCTACGAGGAGGATTTCTTCGCCTGGACGCAAGAGCAGGCGGCGAAGCTGCGCGGGCGTGCCCACAACGACATCGACTGGGATAACCTCGCCGAGGAGATCGACAGCGTGGGCCGTTCGCAAAAGCGCGAGATCCGCAGCCGACTGATCAAGCTCCTCGCTCATCTGCTCAAGTGGGAGCACCAGCCTGAACGGCGTTCGATGAGTTGGCAGACCACGATCGGCGAGATGCGCACGCACATCGACGGTCTCATCGAGGACAGCCCGAGCCTTGCCGCGTTCCCGGAGAGCGTGATCGATCAGGCCTATGCTACGGCCCGCCGGGAAGCCGCCGAGGAGATGCGCCGCGATCTGCGGACGCTTCCCGATCGCTGCCCCTATGACGTCCGGGATAGTCTTGACTATGGGTTCATGCCCGGCCGGCCCTGGTCCCCCGACGACCTCGTTCTGGACTGAGCACAGGACATCTTCATGATTACCGCCACCCGCATCCTTCCCGCCGGCACCTGGACGGGCGAACCGGCCGACAGCCTCGTCCTGGAGCGCGACGACCGCCATCGCCGCCGGCTCGTCATGCGCTGTGTGGAGAAGACCGTCTTCCTCCTCAACCTGCCCGAGGCGCAGGTCATGAAGGAGGGCGACGCCCTGGAGCTGGAGGATGGCCGCCTGATTGCCGTGGTGGCCAAGCCCGAGCGGCTCCTGGAGGTGACGGCCGACGACGCCGGGCACCTGGTGCGCATCGCCTGGCACCTCGGGAACCGCCACCTGCCGACGCAACTGCTCGGCGACCGGCTCAGGATCCGCGAGGACCACGTGATCGAGGACATGCTGGTGAAGCTCGGCGCCCGGGTGGCGCACGTGGCCGCGCCGTTCGACCCGGAAGGCGGCGCCTACGGGCACGGGACCGTCCAGGGCCACGACCATGGGCATGGGCACCACGACCACCATGGGCACCACGACCACCACGATCACCATGGGCACGGCCACGATCACGAACACGGCGCCCATGATCATGCGCACCACGACCACGCCCATCCCGGTCATGACCACGCCCATGGCGACGCGTGCGGATGCGGCCACCATCACGACCATGACCACGCCCACCACCACGACCACGACCATGGCCACAAGCATGGCTGATGGTCGGTCCCTTCCGGGAGACGCCCGGTCGACGGACCTGGAACGCGCGGCGCCCGACGGTGCGGCGCTCGTGCGGCTGATGACGTGGCTGTCGCCGGCCTTTCCGGTGGGCGCTTTCACCTACAGCCACGGCCTGGAATGGGCGATCGAGGACGGCACGGTCCGCACCGCGGACGACCTCCGCGTCTGGATCGCCGACATCCTCCGGCACGGCGCCGGCCGGACCGACGCGGTCCTTCTCTGCGAGGCCTGGCGCGCCGCGCGGGCGGGGGACGCCGCCCGTCTGAAGGCGGTGGGCGACCTCGCCTTCGCGCTCCAGCCCTCCAAGGAGCGGCGGCTGGAGGCGGGCGCCCAGGGCAAGGCCTTCGTGACCGCCGTCGACGCCACCTGGGGCGCGCCGACCCTGGCGGAGCTTGCCGCCAGCATTGCGCCCACGCCGGTCGCCTACGCGGTCGCGGTGGGTGTCGCCGGCGCCGACCATGACGTCCCGCTCGGCGCGCTGGCCGAGGCGCATCTGACGGCCTTCGTGGCCAATCTGGTCTCCGCCGCCGTTCGGGCCGTGCCGCTCGGCCAGACCGACGGCCAGCGGTTGATCCAGGCGCTGGCGCCCGTGGTGGCCGAGACGGCGGCCGAGGCCCTCGCGGCCGACCCGGACGACCTGGGCGGCGCGGCACTCCGCGCCGACATCGCGTCCATGAAACACGAAACCCAGTATACGAGGCTGTTCCGCTCATGAGCGCAGAGACCCAGACCCCGCCGAAGCCCGCGCGAGCCCACGGTCCCCTTCGCGTCGGGGTCGGCGGGCCCGTCGGCTCCGGCAAGACGGCGCTGATGGACGCGCTCTGCAAGGTGCTGCGCGATCGCTACGACATCGCCGCCATCACCAACGACATCTACACCAAGGAAGACGCGGAGTTCCTGACCCGCTCGGGCGCCCTGCCTGCCGACCGCATCGCCGGCGTGGAGACGGGCGGCTGCCCGCACACCGCCATCCGCGAGGACGCCTCGATCAATCTCGCCGCCGTGGCGGACATGAACGAGCGCTTCCCGACCCTCGACGTCATCCTGATCGAATCCGGCGGCGACAACCTCGCCGCCACCTTCTCGCCCGAGCTCGCCGACATCACCATCTACGTCATCGACGTGTCGGCCGGCGACAAGATCCCCCGCAAGGGCGGCCCGGGCATCACCAGGTCCGACCTCCTCGTCATCAACAAGATCGACCTCGCCCCCTACGTGGGCGCCTCGCTGGAGGTGATGGACCGGGACGCCCGCCGGATGCGCGGCCAACGGCCGTTCGTGTTCACCAACGTGCGCGCCGGCCACAATGTGGCGGACGTCGTCCGCTTCATCGAGGAGGCGGGCGGCCTCACCGGCTGACCTCGTCCATGACGACGGCCGTGAGCGCGTCCGCGATGCGCCGGACCGCCAGGGAGGCGGCGGCGTCGCGGGTGGAATCGAGAACCGCGACCTCGCTCTCCGGCAGCGCCGGCAGCCCGCTCTCCCGGCCGAGCACGGTCGTGCCCTCGGGCCGGAACCGCCGGCCGAGGCAGGCGATGCCGAGCCCCGCGGCGGCGGCGGCCTGGACGGCCGCGACGCCCCGGCTCACGAACGCGTCGGTCCACGGCACGCCCGCCTCGTCGAGAGCCCGGATGGCCGCCTGCCTCGTGTTGCAGGGCGGGTCCACCGAGACGAGCGGCACCGGCTCGCCGGGCCTCCAGTCGAGGTCGGGCGCGCCGACGAACACGAGATCGTCGCGATAGAGCACCCGGCCCGCGCCCGGTCCCGGCGTGCGGCGGATGACGATGGCGTCGAGCCGGCCCGCCTCGTAGTCGCCGGTCAGCTCGTCGGAAAGGCCGAGCATCACCTTCAATGTCAGGCGCGGCATCAGCCCGCGCACCTCCGCCAGGGCGCGGGCGAGCGACAGGCCGCCCGCGTGCTCGCTGACGCCGATCGACAGGGACACGGCGGTGTCGCCCACGAGGGCGCGGCGGAGAGCGTCGTCATGGGCCGCCAGCACGCGCCGGGCATCGACCAGAAAGCGACTTCCGAAGGTGGTCAGCTCCACGGACCGGGGCGTCCGCTCCAGAAGCGGGCGGCCGAGCCGCTCCTCCAGCTTCTTCAGCCGAACGCTCACCGCCGACTGGGTCGCGCCGACCTGATGGCCGGCGGCCGTGAAGCTCGCCGTGTCCGCCACGGCCGCGAAGGTGCGGAGGAGGTCGATGTCGAGGCTCATAGGGCCATTCCGAAACTTGATTTTTGATATTCTGTCTATTCCTTTCACAAATGGCAAGCGCAGGAACTAGGGTGGGTCATCCCACGTGAAGAGGGGTTGGACCCATGCCGCTGATCACCGTTTCCTATGCCACCGATCGTCCCGACGGGGAGGTGCTGAAGCCGGCCATCGCCCGTCTCGTCACCCGGTTCGCGGCCTCCTGCCTGCACAAGCGGCCGGACCTCACGGCTGTGATCGTCCAGCGGGTGCCGGCCGAATCCTGGACCGTCGGCGGACGCACGGTCGCCGGGTCGGGCCTCGCCACCTACGCGCTGACCATCACCATCACGGACGGCACCAACACCAAGCGGGAGAAGGCGGCTTTCCTGGCCGCCGTCCATGCCGGAATGGCGGAGGTGCTGGGACCGCTGTTCCCGGAAAGCTACGTGCACGTGTCGGACGCGCGGGCGGAAGCCTATGGCTACGGCGGTCTCACCCAGGAATTCCGCCATGTGGCCGAACTCCTGGACGCGGCCACCCGGAATGCGGCGGCGGCGGCGGCGATCGGAGACCACGGCGTCCGCTGACGAGGGGTTGTCGGACAAATTCCGTCTTGTCCGACGAGCCGTTCGGGCTTAAGCCAGGGAGGCTGGACGCGCGACCGCCGCGGTCCCTTCCTCCCGCGCGATCCGCCCGCCATGACCGACATCGCCTTCGACGTGCTGCCCATCTTCGTGCTCATCGCCATCGGATGGGCGGCGGTGGCGGGCGGGCTCCTGAAGGCGGAGGTGGGCGACGCGCTCAGCGACTTCGTGTTCAAGATCGCCGTGCCGGTGCTCCTCTTCCGCACCGTCGCCCGGGCTGACTTTCACGGCGCCTCGCCGTGGGGCCTGTGGCTCGCCTATTTCTTCGGCGTGGTGGTCACCTGGACCGCCGGCCACCTCGCGGCGACCCGGCTCTTCAAGCGCGAAACCCGGCTCGGCGTGGTGGCGGGCGTCTCGTCCGCCTTCGCCAACAACGTCTTCATCGGCCTGCCGCTGATCGACCGGGTGCTCGACGCGGAGGGCGTCGTCGCCCTCTCCATTCTCCTTTGCGTGCATCTGCCGGTGATGATGATCGCCGGCACGCTCATGATGGAGCGGGCCGACCGCAAGGTGGCCGGCAAGCCCGGCCGGGGCCTCGGCGCCATCCTGACCCAGGTCGGCCGGAATCTGGCGCGCAATCCGCTGGTGATCGGCCTCGTGGCGGGCTCGCTCGCGCGGGTGCTCGGGGTGCCGACCGGCGGCATGCCGGGTGTGATCATCGACCAGATCGCCCAGATCGCCGGGCCGGCTGCGCTTCTGGCCATGGGCATGGCGGTCCGCAAGTACGGGTTCTCCGGCCACGGGGCGCCGGCGGTGACGCTCGCGGCCCTGAAGCTCTTCCTGATGCCGGCCTGCGTGTTCGTGGCGGCGCACCTTCTCGACCTGCCGCCCACCTGGACGGCCGCCATCGTGCTCACCTCCGCCGTGCCGACAGGGGTCAACGCCTACCTGATCGCCAGCCACTTCGGCGTCGGCCACGGCCTCGCCTCGTCGGTCATCACGCTGACGACGGCGCTCGGGGCGCTCTCGGTCACCGCCTGGGCGCTCCTGCTCGGGGTCTGATCCGGCGGGTGGCGGTCCGGTCCTGTCCGGAAATTCGCTTGTCCAACCCGGAGGCTTCGGCGAGGGTAGCGCACTCTTTCCCAAGCATTCGGCCCGCGAGGTGACGGTGAGCCATCCCTATGCCGACCGGCGCGGCGTGATCGGCTGGATCCTGTTCGATCCGGCGACGCAGCCCTTCTTCACGCTCGTCACCACCTTCGTGTTCGCGCCCTACTTCGCCGCCGCGGTGGCCGAGACGCCGGCGGCCGGCCAGGCGCTCTGGGGCTATGCGACCGCGGCCGCCGGGCTCGCCATCGCGCTGACCGCCCCCTTCCTCGGCGCCATCGCGGACGAGACCGGGCGGCGCAAGCCCTTCGTGGCCCTCTTCGGCGGCCTGATGGCGGTCGCCTCGGCGGGCCTCTGGGTGGTGGAGCCCGGGCGGACGGACCTCGTGCCGGTCGCGCTGGTGCTCTTCGCCCTCGGCACCATCGGGGCCGAATACGCCATCATCTTCAACAACGCCATGATGACGCGGCTGGTGCCGCCGGAGCGGCTCGGCCGCCTGTCCGGCACGGGCTGGGCGGCGGGGTTCGCGGGCGGGCTCCTGTCGCTCGCCTTCGTGCTCGGGTTCCTCGCCGCCGACCCGGAGACCGGCCGCACGCTCGCCGGGTTCGAGCCCCTGTTCGGCCTCGACGCCGCCGCGCGGGAGGGCGACCGGGCGGCCGGGCCGCTGACGGCGATCTGGTTCGCGGTCCTCGTGCTGCCGCTTCTCCTCTTCACGCCGGATGGCCGGCGCGGCGGCGGCATGCCGGTCGGTGCGGCGGTGCGGGGCGCCGTCTCGTCGCTGAAGGAGACGCTGAGCCGGCTGAAGGACCGCCCCGGCATGGGCCGCTTCCTGATCGCCAACATGATCTACACCGACGGCCTCGTCGCCCTGTTCGCCTTCGGCGGCGTCTACGCGGCGGGCACCTTCGGCTGGGGCACCATCGAGATCGGCCTGTTCGGCATCCTCCTGACGGTCACGGGCACGTTGGGTGCCTTCGTGGGCGGCCGGTTGGACGACCGGTTCGGGTCGAAGGCGGTGGTGCTCGGCGCGCTCGCGCTCCTCACGGCCTGCAGCCTCCTCATCCTGTCGGTGGATGCCAACCACCTCCTGTTCGTCGTCGAGACGACCGGCCCGCAGCCGGGCGACGGGCTCTACGGCAGCCCGCCGGAGAAGGCCTACCTGCTGTTCGGGGCGTTGATCGGCCTTGCGGTCGGGCCGGTCCAGGCGGCGTCGCGCACCCTTCTCTGCCGGCTCGCGCCGGAGGGCGAGACCGGCCGCTTCTTCGGCCTCTTCGCGCTCACCGGCAAGATCACCAGCTTCGGCGGGCCGCTGCTCGTCGGCATCGCCACCGATCTAACCGACAGCCAGCGGATGGGCGTGGTGCCGCTCCTGGTCTTCTTCGTGACCGGGGCGGTGCTCCTGCGGGGCGTTCCGGCGCCCCGACGCTGAGGCGGCGGCCGGCGCCTACCCTGCGCCCTTCTCGACGAGGAAGCGGAGGACCGGCCCGTCCGTCGCCCGGTCCACCAGCCGGTGGCCGGATTCCGCGCAGAAATGCGGCAGGTCGATCGCCGACATGGGATCGGTCGCCTCCACCAGCACGCGCGCTCCGGGTGCGAGCCGGGCGAGGGCGCGGCGGGTCTTCAGCACCGGAAGCGGGCAGTTGAGGCCGCGGAGGTCGAGCCGCAGCGGCTCGGACCCTTCAAGATCCGGGGCGCCGTCCACGGGAGCGGCCGTCACCGGATCACGGAAAGGCAGAGGTCGACCACAGCGTCGAGGGCGGCCGACGGGCCGACGGACAGGGCGACGCCCACCAGGATCACGGCGAGCGGCAGCAGGACCGACAGAACGAGATCGCTGCGGCGAACGCCCGGCGCGATCCGGGCAGGGTCGACTGCGGTCGGGGTGGTGTCGATCGGGGCGGTGTCGGTCGGGGAGGTTTTGGGCATCGACGGGTCCCGGCGGAACGTCTCGGTCAGAGGCAGCCGGCGATCCCGGCCATGAGGCGGGCCGCGAAGGCGGCCTCGCCGAACATCAGGTTGAGGACGACGGTCGCGACCGCCGCGAGCGCGATCAGGCCGATGCCGCCCCAGACGATCCCCCGCTCCACGGCCGGGCTCGCCCATGCCGCCCCAGGCGCGGCGTCGTCAGGGTCCCGGGCGGGACGATCGAAACTGGACATGGCGGCGATCCCGCGTGTCGGGCCAGGCGGGAGGCATTCCACGTCCGGGCTCGATGAATTCCTGGCCAGTCTAGCGCCTTCCCGTTCAGCCCGCCACCAGGCGCTTCAGCTTGGCGAGGGCGTCCGCCTGCGGCTCGCCGTAGGAGATGGTGCCGCGGAACCGACCGTCCGGCCCCATCAGGTAGACGGCGGCCGTATGGTCCATGGCGTAGTCCGTCCCGTCCTCGTTCGGCACCTTGCGCCGGTAGACCCGATACTTCTCCACCACGTCGGCGATCTGGGCCTCCGTGCCGGTGAGGGCCACGATCCGGTCGGAGAAGGACGCCACGTAGCTCTTCAGGATGTCCGGCGTGTCCCGTTCCGGGTCCACCGTGATGAAGAGCACCTTCAGGTCGTCGGCCTCCGGACCCATCTCCTTCAGGGCGAGCGCCATGTCGGCGAGCGTGGTGGGGCAGACGTCCGGGCAGTGAGTGAAGCCGAAGAAGACCGCGTAGGGCTTGCCGGCCACCAGGGCTTCGGTGACCGGCTTGCCGTCCTGGTCGACGAGGGTGAACGGACCGCCCACGGCGGCCTCCCCGGTGGTGGTCACCGCGGCGGGGCCCTCGCCGGTCCGGCCGGCCCACACCAGCCAGCCGGTGGCGGCGACGAGACAGGCGACGAGGGCCCAGGTGACGATCCGCACCCACTTGATCATGGTCAGCTCTTCTTCTCGGTCCGCATGAGGCCGACGTCCCAGACCACCGCCTTCACGGTGGCGCTGGTGCCGTCGGCAAAGGAAAGGGTCATGTCATAGGCGTTACCGACCCGGAGCGCCTGGGTCAGGCCCACGAACATCACATGGGGCCCGCCCGGTTTCAGTTCCAGTTCGCCGCCCGGCGGCACCTCCAGGGTGTCGGTCTTCTGCATCTGCATGTAGCCGTCCTTCACGCCCATGACGTGAAGCTCCACCCGCTGGGCGAACGGCACCGAGCCGCCCGTGAGCACCGCCGGCTTGGCGCCGTGGTTGCGGATCACCAGGTAGCCGGCCCCCACCTTGCCGCCGGGCGGGGTCGCGCGCGACCAGGGCGCCACGAACTCCAGGTCGCCGACCCGGACGGAAGGCAAGTCCACCGGCGCCTCCTGGATGGACTGGGCGAAGGCGGCGGGCGCGACAGCGACGGCGAGAGCGAGGGCCAAGGCACGAGGATCGAGGCGCATGGACGAGGTTTCCTCCGGTTGTTGTTCGTGATCCCGCCGTCGGACGAGCCTTTCCGGGCGGACGACGGGTGGCGGCCGGCTTCGGTCCGGGCCGGCGCGCAGGCTCCTTCGCAGGTTGCCTGAGCGCCTTCCCGTTTCGATCCGGCCTTTGGTCGCACACATATCGTGTCGTGCCCCCAAAATCACGGGGTCCACCGTATACTTGCCTGATCACGCTTGCGTGCTGCCGTGCAAGCCGGCATGTTGACGCTTACGTTCACGTCACATTGTGAACAGGACATGGTGACGGACGGATCGGGACTCCGTCCCGGTGGCATGACGAGAAGAACCGCGGCAGACGGTTCTCGGGGAGGAAAGACGGCATGAGTTTCGCCCACCGCGCCCGCAGCGAGTTCGCCTACGCGTCCGGCCTGGTCCGCATGCTGCGGCGGGTCACCCCCGTCGCGAAGGCGCGCGACCGGGTCTGGCCGGATGTGGTCGCGGATCTCGCCGACCGGTTCGGCGACCGGACCGCGCTGATCTCCGAGGAGGAGACCCTCAGCTATCGCGACTACCACCGGCGCGGCAACCGCTATGCCCGCTGGGCGCAGGCCCACGGCGTCGGAAAGGGCGACTGCGTGGCGCTCTTCATGCCGAACCGGGCCGAATATCTCGCCATCTGGCTCGGCATCACCCGGGCCGGCGGGGTGGTGGCGCTGGTCAACACCAATCTCACCGGGCCGTCGCTCGCCCACTGCATCGCCATCGTGAAGCCCAAGCACGTGATCGTGGCGAGCGATCTCGCCGGCGCCTTCGAGACCGCGCGGCCCCATCTTGCCGGCGGGCCCGAGGTCTGGTCGTTCGGGCCGTCGAACGTCGGCTCCCGGCTCGACGACGCGATCGCGGAAACGTCCGACGAGGACCTGCCGCCGGAGATGAAGCCCGCCCTCACCATCGAGGACCGCTGCCTCTACATCTACACCTCCGGCACCACGGGCCTGCCCAAGGCGGCGAACATCAACCACTACCGGGTCCAGGCCATCATGAACGGCTTCTCGGCCGCCACGAGGGCGACCGGCGAGGACCGGATGTACGTGTCGCTGCCGCTCTATCACACGTCCGGCGGTGTGCTGGCGGTGGGCACCGTGCTGACCGTGGGCGGCTCGGTGGTGATCGCCCGCAAGTTCTCCGCGGGCCGGTTCTGGGACGACATCGTGCGGCACGACTGCACCATGTTCCAGTACATCGGCGAGCTCTGCCGCTACCTAGTCAATTCGCCGCCGCACCCGAAGGAGCGCCAGCATCGCATCCGCATCGTCAGCGGCAACGGCCTGAGGCCCGACATCTGGCTGCCGTTCAAGAGCCGGTTCGGCATTCCGCGCATTCTGGAGTGGTACGCGGCGACGGAAGGCAACGCGGCGCTCTTCAACATGGACGGCCAACCGGGCTCGATCGGCCGGGTGCCCAAGTGGATCCAGCGACGCTTCCCGATCAAGGTGGTGAAGACCAACCTGGAGACGGGCGAGATGCTGCGCGACCTCGACGGCCACGCGATCGAATGCGCGCCGGACGAGGTGGGCGAGATGGTGTCGGAGATCGTCAACGACCCGGCGAAGCCCGCCCAACGCTTCGAGGGCTACGCGGACCCGGCGGCGACGGCCCGCAAGATCGCCGAAAACCTGTTCCGGCCCGGCGACCGCTGGTTCCGCACCGGCGACCTCGTCCGCAAGGACGCCCTCGGCTACTTCTATTTCGTCGACCGGATCGGCGACACCTTCCGCTGGAAGGGCGAGAACGTGGCGACGTCGGAGGTGTCGGAGGCGCTCGGCGTCTACCCGGGCATCGCGACGCCGAACGTCTACGGCGTCACGGTGCCCGGCCGCGAGGGGCGGGCCGGCATGGCGGCGATCGTCTGCGCCACCGAGATCGACCTCGACGGCCTGTCCCGGCATCTCGATTCCCAGCTGCCGGCCTATGCGAAGCCCATCTTCCTGCGCATCAAGTCGGACATCGAGGTGACCGGCACGTTCAAGCTGAAGAAGCTGGACCTGGTCGAGGAAGGGTTCGACCCGGACCGGATCGCCGATCCGATCTTCTTCCTGCACCCGGCCGAAAAGCGCTACGTTCGGCTGGACGGGGATCTCTACCGGGCGATCGTCTCGGGCGGGATCCGGCTCTGACCACGGCCGGGGGGCCGCGCGCGACGGGAGACGACGGATGAACGATCGGGCGATGGACGTGCTGGACTTCTGGTGGCAGGCCGGGCCGGCGGAGTGGTTCCGGGCGGATCCGGGCTTCGACGAGCGCTGCCGGGACACGCTGCTCGCCCTCCACGAGGAGGCCGCCGCCGGGGCGCTCGACGGCTGGCAGGAGACGCCGCACGGCACGCTCGCCCTCCTGATCCTGCTCGATCAGATCCCGCGCAACGTGTTCCGGGGCACGCCGCGGGCGTTCGCCACCGACGACAAGGCGCTCGCCATCGCGCGGCGGGCCATGGAGGAGGGCTTTCCCCGGGCCTATCCGAAGGACGTGCGGGTGTTCTTCTACCTGCCCTTCACCCATGCGGAGGACATGGCCGCCCAGGAGATCTGCGTGGACATGACCCGCCCGCTCGGCATGGAGGTCTACCACTACGCCCTGATCCACATGGACGCGATCCGCCGCTTCGGCCGGTTCCCGCACCGGAACGCCATCCTCGGCCGTCCGTCCACGCCGGCCGAGGAGGCCTATCTGGCCAGCGGCGGCTTCAAGGGCTGAGCGGCGGGCGCCTGCCGGGCGACGGTCAGGCGCGCTCCGCCGGCTTCACGACGGCGCCCGCGAGCGCGGCGACGGCCACGAAGCCGGACGCCACCATGTTCCAGCCGGCGAACGACAGGCCGAGGAGGCGCCAGCTCGCCTCCGTGCAGGAGACGAGCCGGGTCGCGCGCATCTGGGACAGGAGGTCGCCGGCGTTCGTGGTCGGGCCGGTGCCGCCGCCGCAGTCGGACGGGCCCGGCCAGAAGCCCCATTCGGCGCCCGCCTGATAGCCGCCGAGCGCCGCGCCGACCAGGAAGGCGAGGCCGCCGAGCCCGGCCGCCACACGCGCCAGCGCCGGCGCCCGCCGGCGGAGGAGGAAGGCGACCAGGAGCAGCGGCAGACCCACGTAGTAGGGAATGCGCTGCTGGTAGCAGAGCTTGCACGGCACATAGCCGCCGATCAGCTGAAAGCCCCAGGCGGCCGCGATGGCGGCGAGCCCGACCGCGAAGGCGGCGGCGAGAGGAAGAACCGGAACGGGCGTGCGGGGGGAAAGAGCGGCCATGGACACTCCGGCGGGATGCGGGCGACCTTCGCCTAGCATCGGCGGGCCGCCGCGTCCATCCGGCTGCGCCCGTCCTCGCGCCGCCGTGACCGGCGGGCCGTCGACGAGGAGAGGATTGCCCCGGACCCCGCGAGCTAGGGCCCGCGACGTCGTCGTTTCGGCTCCGTGGGGCTGGGGGGCTGGAATGCGAAGCCGCTCCGCCGACCGGTCCGGGACAACGGGAGGATCCTCAAGCCCCGGAACGGCGGAGGCTGGACCGAAAAGAGGCGATCTCAAGAAAGTTTGTAACCGGATGTGACGGCGCCCGACCGTCCGGCGGGGCCGAACCCCGATCGTGCGGTCCGAACGACCGCTCGCGCCGGCTCTCGACCGCCGCGGTCCACCCCGCCGTGCACGGGGTCAGAAGTCGGCGGTGAGGCCCTTGATCTCCCAATCGCCGTAGCGGACCGGCTCCAGGCCGCCGCGCCCGTTCACCTCGCGCGGGGCCGCGGCGGCTTCGGCTTCCGCCTCGGCCCGGCGGGCCTCCGCCTCCTTCAGGGCGCGCTGGGCGGCCGGAGGAAGGTCCTCGAACCGGCGTGCGGGGGCGGCCTCGGTGGGCTCGGGAGCGGTCGGGGCGGCGGGAACGGGGTCGGTCATGGTCGTCGGTCCGGATGTCGCGCGCAAATGGATCCACGCCAGAGGGTCTGACGGGCGGGGTCTGTCGGGCGCGCCCGCTCGGGAAGACCGGCGGTCCGGGCGTCAAGCGCCGGAACGGGCCTCATTCTTGATGCGGTGCGTCGTCCACCCCATCATATAGGCGTCCCCACGGGCCTTGTCCCGTGCCGGACGCCGGATCCGCCCCGCCGGCGACCTTCGGGCCCTAGCGTCGCGTCTCGTCCCCCATGAACATGGTCCGCACCGCACTTCTCCTCGCCGCCCTCACGGCGCTCTTCATGGGCGTCGGCTTCCTGATCGGCGGCCAGCAGGGCATGGTCATCGCCTTCGTGTTCGCGGCGGGCATGAACCTCTTCAGCTACTGGAACGCGGACAAGATGGTGCTGCGCATGCACCACGCCCAGGAGGTGGACGAGCATACCGCGCCGGAGTTCTATCGCATGGTGCGCCAGCTCGCCGCCAACGCGCAGCTGCCCATGCCGAAGGTCTACATCATCCACAATCCGCAGCCGAACGCGTTCGCGACCGGCCGCAACCCGGAGAACGCCGCCGTGGCGGCCACCACCGGCCTCCTGGAGATGCTGGAGCCGGAGGAGGTGGCGGGCGTCATGGCGCACGAGCTCGCCCACGTGAAGAACCGCGACACCCTGATCATGACGATCACGGCGACGATCGCCGGCGCGATCTCGATGCTGGCCAACTTCGGCTTCTTCTTCGGCGGCAACCGGGACAACAACGGCAACCCGCTCGGCTTCGTCGGCGTCCTTCTCGCCATGATCGTGGCGCCGCTCGCGGCGATGCTGGTGCAGATGGCGATCAGCCGGACCCGGGAATACTCGGCCGACCGCCTCGGCGCGGAAATCTGCGGCAGCCCGCAGTGGCTGGCCTCCGCGCTCGGCAAGATCGCCGGCGGCGCGGCGCGCATTCCCAACATGACGGCCGAGGCGAATCCTGCTACGGCCCACATGTTCATCATCAATCCGCTGTCGGGTCAGCGCATGGACAACCTCTTCTCGACCCACCCGGCCACCGAGAACCGGATCGCCGCGCTGATGGACTTCGCCCGTGAGATCGGCCGCCCGGCCGCCCCCATGCGGACGGAGCGCGTGGCGGAGCCGGCCCGGCAGGGTCCGTGGGGACGGTCGAGCGCGCCGACCGACAGCCGCAGCAACCGTCGTGGACCCTGGGGATGAGACCACCGAAGACACCGGGCTCCGGCTCCGGACGCCGCCCGCCCGAGGGCGGCGAGGGACAGGGCCGCGGTCGCCAGAGCCGGGGGGATCGTCCCGCAGGCGCGCCGGGACGCAACGGTCCGCCGCACGGCGGGCCGGGTCGTTCACGCGAGGGTCGTGCCGACGACCGTCCGCCGCGCGCGGCGGATGATCGCCCGGCCCGGTCGGTCGACGGCAAGGCGGGCGGAAACGCCGGCGGCAAGCCGTTCCGGGGCAAGGGGCCGGGCGGCGGCGGATCCCGTCCGGCCGGCGCCGGCGGGTTCCGGGGCGGCCCGCGCGGCGGGCGGGGAGCGCAGGACGGAGAGAGAGCGTCGCGGGGCCGGGCCCAGGTGGGCCTCGCGGCCCGCCAGCTGGCCGTCGACCTCGTCGCCACGGTGCGCAAGGGCAAGCTCCTCGACGTGGTTCTCGACAACGGCAAGCTCGCCGACCGCTACCAGTTGCTCGAACCGCGCGACCGCGGCCTCGTGCGCGCCATCGTGGGCATTACGCTGCGCCGGCACGGCCAGATCGAGGACGCCATCGGGCGTTTCCTGGAGCGCCCGCTGCCGGACGACGCCGGATCGCTGAAGGCCGCCATGGCGGTCGCGGCGGCGCAGGTACTGTTCATGGACATCGCCGACCATGCGGCCGTGGCGCTCGGCGTGGAGGTGGTGGACGCCGACAAGGCGGCCCGCCCGTTCAAGGGCCTCGTCAACGCGGTGCTCCGCCGGGTGGCGGCCGCCAAGGAGCTGATCCTCGCCGAGCAGGACGCAGCCGTCCTCAACACCCCGGCCTGGATGCTGGAGCGGTGGACGGCCACCTACGGGCCGGAGACGGCCCGCGGCATCGCCGAGATCCAGCTCGTCGACCCGAGCATCGACCTGTCCGTGAAGAGCGACCCGGAGGGCTGGGCGGCCCGGCTCGGCGGCATCGTGCTGCCGAACGGCACGGTCCGCATTCCGACCCAGGGCGCCATCGAAAAGCTGGACGGCTATGACGACGGCGAGTGGTGGGTGCAGGACGCGGCCGCGACGCTGCCCGTCCGCCTGCTCGGCGACGTGAAGGGCAAGAAGGTCGCCGACCTCTGCGCCGCCCCCGGCGGCAAGACGGCCCTCCTGGCCCATCTCGGCGCCCAGGTCACGGCCGTGGACGTGTCCGGCTTCCGGCTCGCCCGCCTGCAGCGCAACATGCACCGCCTCGGCCTCAAGGCCGACGTGGTGACGGCGGACATTTCCGAGTGGCTCGCCGGCCCGTTCGACATGATCCTGCTCGACGCGCCCTGCACGGCCACAGGCACGCTCCGGCGCCATCCGGACGGGCTCACCGCCAAGGGGCCGGGCGATCTGGCGTCCCTCGCCGCTCTCCAGCGCAAGCTGATCGACCAGGCGATCCGCAGCCTCAAGCCCGGCGGCCTCTTCGTCTATTCCACCTGCTCGCTGGAGCCGGAGGAGGGGCCGGACCAGATCCGTCGCCTGATGCTGATCGACGCCCCGGTCGACCGGGTGCCGGTCACCTCCGACGAGGTGTTCGGGATGGCCGACCTGGTGACGCCGGAGGGCGACATCCGCACCCTGCCGACCCACCTGCCCAATCCGGACCCGCGCCTGTCCGGCCTCGACGGCTTCTTCGCCGCCCGCCTCCGCCGGCGGGTGTGACGCGGCACGGCCGGCGCGCGGCCCCTGACGACGCCGGTCTCACGCCGGCATCGAGGGCCGCCGCATGTCGGGTCCGGGCGGAGACCGATCTCATTTGA
This sequence comes from Chthonobacter rhizosphaerae, assembly GCF_013839525.1. GTDB lineage: Bacteria > Pseudomonadota > Alphaproteobacteria > Rhizobiales > Pleomorphomonadaceae > Chthonobacter > Chthonobacter rhizosphaerae. The sequence continues at coordinate 127,724 of NZ_JACDIS010000001.1, read as the reverse complement.
TGACTGATGAACACGAATTGGTAACCACGTCCGGGTCCAATGGTCCGGCGTGGGCAAGCCGCGGCCGTCCGCGATTCGGGCGGCGTCGGGCCGCGGCGTCGCCGGACCGGTGACGGCGCGACGGACGGCGGAGAGCCGCCCCGCGGGCCCTGCTCACGCCCGTCGGCCCCGATCCGGCGCGACGCGCCCGGAGCGCGAGCCGCGTCGATGCGGGCGATGAGGAGAGGAGACGCGCACATCATGGCCTGGGAGTCGGCCACCGGATACGCCCGACTCCTGGCCCATGCGGCAGGCGTCGCGGCGCGGCGCGCCGTCGTGGCCGTGGAAGCGGGTCCGTTCGCCCGCTGGCGCTGGCCCGGCCCGACGCCCGAACGGCTCGTGATCGCCCCCCAGGACATCCGCACCGCCGACCCGACCCTCGCCGCCGACATCTACGCCGGCCTGTTCGCCTTCGCCGGCAAGGTGGTGGAGACCGGCGGCCGATCGCCGTTCGAGGTCCGGGAGGCGTCCGACGACTGGATGCGCGTCCTCCACGGCTTCACCTGGCTCCGGCACCTGCGCGCGGCCGACGGGGCGCTGACCCGCCAGAACGCCCGCGCCCTGGTGGCCGACTGGATCGCCCAGGAGGCCAAGGCGCCGCCGCTCGCCTTCGAGGCGGAGGTGCTGGCCCACCGTGTGCTGGCCTGGATCACCCAGTCGCCGCTGATCCTGGAGGACGCGGACCGCAGCTTCTACCGCCGCTTCCTGCGCTCGCTGACCCGCCAGCTGCGCCGGCTGCGCACCCGCTACCTGGACGCCCAGGAGGGCTGGCCGCGGCTCCTGTCGGCGATCGCGGTCGCCGAGGCGGCGCTGTCCCTCGACGGCCAGCAGCGCCTGGTGCGCCAGGCGACTCACCGGCTCGACCAGGAGCTGTCCGACCAGGTGCTGTCGGACGGCGGCCATGTGAGCCGGAACCCCGGCATCCTCCTGGAGATCCTCACCGAGCTCCTGCCGCTCCGCCAGGCCTATACGGCGCGCGGCCTCACCCCGTCGAACACCCTCATCGGGGCGATCGACCGGATGATGCCGATGCTGCGCTTCTTCCGCCATTCGGACGGCGCCTTCGCGCATTTCAACGGCATGGGCTCGACCCCGGCGGACCAGCTCGCCACCGTGCTCGCCTACGACGACGTGCGCGGCCGGCCGGTGCAGGACGCCAGCTATTCCGGCTACCAGCGGCTGGAGGCGGGCGGCACGCTGGTGCTGATGGACGTGGGCGGCCCGCCGCCGCTCGCCCTCAGCGCCGGCGCCCACGCGGGCTTCCTGTCGTTCGAGATGAGCGGCGCCGCGCATCGGTTCATCGTCAACTGCGGGGTCGCCGAGGGCGACGAGCGCTGGCGCCAGATCGCCCGCGCCACGCCGGCCCACTCCACCCTCACCGTGGAGGAAACCTCGTCCGCCAGCTTCCTCACCCAGCCGGCCCTCCGCCGCCGCCTGGGGCCGCTCCTCGTCAGCGGCCCGTCGTCGGTGACGGCGCGCCGCACGGAGGGGCCTGCCGGCATCGAGGTGGTGGCGCGGCACGACGGCTATTCGCGCCGGTTCGGCCTCATCCACGAGCGGCAGATCGTCCTGAACGCCGACGGGTCTGTCCTCACCGGCCTCGACCGGCTGATCACCCGCAGCGGCGGGGCGGACGGGCGGCGGCGCTTCGATATCCGCTTCCACCTCCATCCGGCCGTGCGGGCGAACCGCACCGCCGGCGGCGACATCCTCCTCCTGTCGCCGGACGGGGAGGCCTGGACCTTCTCCTGCCCGCTGATCGAGCCGGTGCTGGCGGAAAGCATCTACCTCTCCGACGTGCATGGCCGCCGCCGATCGGCCCAGATCGTCCTGTCCGGCGGCGCGCGGGTGACGCCGGAGGTGGGCTGGACCCTCACCCGGACGGGGCTCTCCAACCGGGTGCGCGGCGGCCGCGCGCGGGCCGGCCAGGTCGGGCCCGATCTCTTCGGCTGAGGCGGGGCGCGCCGGGTTCCGCCGCGGGCGGATCCGTGCTATCGCGCGCGCCACCCTTCTGCGCTTGCCCCGGAGTCCTCTCATGACCGGCCACCTCGACCGCATCCAGCCGAAGCGGGCTCTCATCTCCGTCTCGGACAAGGCTGGCCTGGTGGAGTTCGCCCGGGCGCTCGCCGACCGGGGCGTCGAGGTCCTGACCACCGGCGGCTCCAGGGCCATGCTGGAGGAGGCCGGCGTGCCGGTGACCGAGGTCGCCGCCATGACGGGCTTCCCGGAGATCATGGACGGCCGGGTGAAGACCCTGCACCCGAAGGTGCACGGTGGTCTCCTCGCCGTGCGCGACAACACCGAGCACCAGGCGGCCCTGCGGACGCACGGCATCGAGCCGATCGACATCCTGGTGGTCAACCTCTACCCGTTCGAGGCCACCGTCGCCCGCGGCGCCTCCGTGGACGACACCATCGAGAACATCGACGTGGGCGGGCCGGCCATGATCCGCGCCGCCGCCAAGAACCACGCCTGGCTGACCGTGGTCGTAGAGCCCGCCGACTATGCGGCCGTTCTCGCCGAACTGGACGCGGGCGGCGTGCCGTTCGACCTCCGCCGGCGGCTCGCCGCGAAGGCCTTCAGCCGCACCGCCGCCTATGACGCGGCGATCTCCGGCTGGTTCGCCGGCGCCCTCGGCGGCGAGACCGGCGACTTCGCGGCCGTGGGCGGCCGGCTCCAGGAGGCGCTGCGCTATGGCGAGAACCCGCACCAGTGGGCGCGCTTCTACGTGGGCGGCGGCAACCGGCCGGGCGTCGCCACGGCGCGGCAGCTCCAGGGCAAGCAGCTCTCCTACAACAACATCAACGACACGGACGCGGCGTTCGAACTGGTGGCCGAGTTCGCCGACGAGCCCGCCGTGGCCATCATCAAGCACGCCAACCCGTGCGGCGTGGCGACCGGCGCCAGCCTCGCGGAGGCCTACGGCAAGGCGCTCGCCTGCGATCCGGTGTCGGCCTTCGGCGGCATCGTGGCCCTCAACCGGACCCTCGACGCGGACGCGGCGGCGAGGATCGTGGATGTCTTCACCGAGGTCATCATCGCGCCGGACGCCACCGACGAGGCGGTGGCGCTGGTCGCCGCCAAGAAGAACCTGCGCCTCCTCGTCACCGGCGGCCTGCCGGACCCGCGGGCCCCGGGCCTGTCCGTGCGCACGGTCGCGGGCGGCCTCCTGTTCCAGTCGCGGGACAACGGCGTCGTCACCGCGGACGGCCTCAAGGTCGTGACCCGGCGCGCGCCGACCGACCGGGAGCTCGCCGACATGCTGTTCGCCTTCAAGGTGGCCAAGCACGTGAAGTCGAACGCCATCGTCTACGTGAAGGACGGCCGCACCGTCGGCATCGGCGCCGGCCAGATGAGCCGGGTGGACAGCTCCCGCATCGCCGCCCGCAAGGCGGAGGACGCCGCCCGCGCGGCCGGCGTCGCGGAGCGGCTCACGGAGGGCGCGGTAGTCGCCTCAGACGCCTTCTTCCCCTTCGCTGACGGCCTGGAGGCCGCCATCGAGGCCGGCGCCACCGCGGTGATCCAGCCGGGCGGGTCGGTCCGCGACGACGAGGTCATCGCCGCCGCCGACGCCGCCGGCCTCGCCATGGTGTTCACCGGCATGCGCCACTTCCGCCACTGAGCGGCGGACGGGCCTCGACGCCTCAGCGGGTCGGAACCGGGGTCTCGCCGCGGTAGTCGTAGAAGCCGCGCTGGGTCTTGCGGCCGAGCCAGCCGGCCTCGACATACTTCACCAGCAGCGGGCAGGGGCGGTACTTGCTGTCGGCGAGGCCCTCGTAGAGCACCTGCATGATGGACAGGCAGGTGTCGAGGCCGATGAAGTCGGCGAGCTGCAGCGGGCCCATGGGGTGGTTGGCGCCGAGCCGCATGGCGGTGTCGATGGCGTCCACCGAGCCGACGCCCTCGTAGAGCGTGTAGATCGCCTCGTTGATCATCGGCAGCAGGATGCGGTTGACCATGAAGGCCGGGAAGTCCTCCGACACCGCGATGGTCTTGCCGAGACGCGCGACGAACTGCTTGGCGGCGTCGAAGGTCTCGTCCTCGGTGGCGATGCCGCGGACCAGCTCGACGAGCTGCATCACCGGCACCGGGTTCATGAAATGAATGCCGATGAAGCGCTCCGGCCGGTCCGTGGAGGCGGCGAGGCGCGTGATCGAAATGGACGACGTGTTCGTGCCGACCATCGCCTCCGGCTTCAGCGACGGACAGAGCGCGCTGAAGATCTTGCGCTTCACCGTCTCGTTCTCGGTGGCGGCCTCGATGACGAGGTCGTAGTCGCCGAACTCGTCGAGGGTCAGCACGGGGTGGATCCGGCCGAGCGCCTCGACGCGCTCCTCCTCGCTGATCTTCTTGCCGGCCACCTGGCGGGTCAGGTTGCCGTTGATGGTCGCGAGACCGGCCTCGATCCGGTCGGGCGACGTGTCGTGCAGGCCGACCTTGAAGCCCTTCAGGGCGCAGACATGGGCGATGCCGCTGCCCATCTGGCCGGCACCGATGACGCCCACGGAGTTGATCTCGACCATACCCGTCCTCGACTTCTAACGCGGGCCCGCTCCCGACGGCGGCCGGCGCACCGCCCTGGGTGCGCCGGAACCATCGATCATCCGAGCGCCTTGGTGAGTTCTGGTACGACGTCGAACAGGTCCCCGACAAGTCCATAATCGGCGACCTGGAAGATGGGCGCCTCCTCGTCCTTGTTGACGGCGACGATGACCTTGCTGTCCTTCATGCCGGCCAGATGCTGGATGGCCCCGGAGATGCCGAGGGCGATGTAGAGGTCGGGGGCGACCACCTTGCCGGTCTGGCCCACCTGCCAGTCGTTCGGCGCGTACCCGGCGTCCACCGCCGCGCGCGAGGCGCCGACGGCGGCCCCGAGGGCGTCGGCGAGCGGGATCACCACCTCCTGGAACTTCTCCGCCGAGCCGAGGGCCCGGCCGCCGGAGACGATGATCTTGGCGGAGGTCAGCTCCGGCCGGTCGCTCTCGGAGATCGCCTCGCCGACGAAGGACGAGACGCCCGGGTCGCCGGCGGCGGACACGGTCTCCACCGGGGCGGAGCCGCCGGCCTCGGCCGCCTTGAAGGCGGCGGTGCGCACGGTGACGACCACCTTGGGGTCGGTCGCCTCCACGGTCTGGATGGCGTTGCCGGCATAGATCGGCCGCTCGAACGAGGCCGGGCCGACGACGGCGGTGACGTCCGACACCTGCATCACGTCGAGAAGCGCCGCCACCCGGGGCAGGGCGTTCTTGAACGTGGTGGTGGCCGGGGCGACGATCGCCCGGTAGGCGGGGGCGAGCGCCACGATCAGAGCCGCCAGCGGCTCCGCCATCTGGTGGGCGAGGCTGGCGTCGTCGGCGACGAGCACCTTGTCGACGCCGGCGAACCTGGCGGCCTCGGCGGCGACGGCGGAGGCGCCGGAGCCGGCGACCAGCACGTGCACGGGCTCGCCCATCTGGAGAGCGGCGGAGAGCGACTTGGCGGTGGCGTCCTTGAGCGTCGCGTTGTCGTGTTCGGCGAGAAGAAGGGTGGTCATGGTGTCATCTCTCTCCCGTCGCTCAGAGCACGCCGGCTTCGGTCTTCAGCTTCATCACGAGGTCGGTCGCGGAGGCGACGCGCACGCCCGCCACGCGGCCCTTCGGCTCGGCGGTCTTCACCACCTTCAGCCGCGGCGCGGTGTCGACGCCGTAGTCGGCGGCGGACTTGGTCTCGAGCGGCTTCTTCTTGGCCTTCATGATGTTCGGCAGCGAGGCGTAGCGCGGCTCGTTGAGGCGCAGGTCCGTCGTGACGATCGCCGGCAGCGTGAGCCGCACGGTCTGCAGGCCGCCGTCCACCTCGCGGGTGACGTTCACGGCCTCGCCGTCGAGCTCGACCTTGGAGGCGAAGGTGCCCTGGCCCCAGCCGGTCAGCGCGGCCAGCATCTGGCCGGTCTGGTTGCAGTCGTCGTCGATCGCCTGCTTGCCGAGGATCACGAGGCCCGGGGCCTCCTCGGCCGCCACCGCCTTCAGGATCTTGGCGACGGCGAGCGGCTCCACGATGCCGTCCACCTGGACGAGGATGCCGCGGTCGGCGCCCATGGCGAGCGCGGTGCGGATCGTCTCCTGGGCCTGCGCCGGGCCGATCGACACCACCACCACCTCGGTCGCCTTGCCGGCCTCCTTCAGCCGCAGCGCCTCCTCGACGGCGATCTCGTCGAACGGGTTCATCGACATCTTCACGTTGGCGAGGTCGACCCCGGTGCCGTCCGCCTTCACGCGGATCTTCACGTTGTAGTCGACGACCCGCTTCACGGGCACGAGAATCTTCATGAGGATACCTCCCGGGCCGCCGTTCTGTCGCGGCGGCCGATGTATCGGACTTATTGCGGCGCAATATCCCGGCGGACCCTAAAGACCGCGCCGAGGGACTGTCAACGCATACCGTGGTCGCATCGAACCTTTGGCTTACGTTTGCGTCAAGTGGGAGCTTGCGCCACCAGGTTCCGGTCGAACAGCGGCACGCCGGGCCGGCGCATCACCAGGATGAGCAGCACGCCGGCGACGAGCCCGCCCACGTGGGCCCACCAGGCGACCGCCTCCTCCTCGGTGGTGACGGCCGAGACCACCTGGATGGCGACCCAGAGGGCCAGCGGCCAGCGGGCCGTGAGGCGGAGCGGAATGCGGCCGAGCACCAGGATCCACAGCTTGGTGCGCGGGTGGAGCATCAGGTAGGCGCCCACCACGCCCGCCACCGCGCCGGACGCTCCGACCAGCAGCGTGTCCGAATGGGGCATCATGGCCGCATGGGTCAGCCCGCCCGCGGCCGCGGTGAGCACGTAGAAGGCAAGGTAGCGCCGATGGCCGACCGCGTCCTCCACGTTGTCGCCGAACACCCACAGGAAGACCATGTTGCCGAGAAGGTGCCACACGTCGCCGTGGACGAGCGCGTAGGTCGCCACCGTGGTCCACTCGGGCACGAGGTCCAGCCCCTCCGGCGCCGGCAGGCCGTCGAACAGGTAGAGCGGCGTCAGGCCGAGCCCGAACGCGGCGGCGTAGTAGGCCTCCACCACCATGTCGCTCTGGAACACGAAGTAGACGAGGCAGGTGACCGCGATAATCGACCAGTTCACGAATGGGCGCGGGATATGCTCCAGCGGGTTGTGGTCGTAGAGGGGCACGAACATCGGTCTTGCGGTCTCCGCCTCGCCGTCGCGGGGTCGTCAGCGGGTCTTGCCGGGCACCCAGAGCACGTCGGCGGCGCCCTTGTCGTTCACCCAGCGGCTCGCCACGAACAGGAAGTCGGACAACCGGTTCAGGTACTTGACCGCCTCCGGGTTGACCGGCTCGGCCGGGTCGGCGGCGAGTTCCACCACCAGGCGCTCGGCGCGCCGGCAGACCGTGCGGCCGAGGTGCAGGTAGGCTGCCGCCGGCGTGCCGCCCGGCAGCACGAAGGAGCGCAGCGGCGACAGGTCCTTGTTGAGCGCGTCGATCTCGCCCTCCAGGCGGGTCACCTGGGAGGCGAGGATGCGCAGGGGCTCGTAGCCGAGCGGCTCGCCGGTGTCCGGCGTCGCGAGGTCGGCGCCAAGGTCGAACAGGTCGTTCTGGATGCGCGCCAGCATGGCGTCCACGTCGGGCAGGCCGGCGGTATGGAGCCTGGCGAGACCGATGGTGGCGTTGGTCTCGTCCACGGTGCCGTAGCTGGAGACCCGGAGGTCGTACTTCGGCCGGCGCTCGCCGGACCCGAGCGCCGTGGTGCCGGCGTCCCCGGTGCGGGTGTAGATTCGGTTCAGAACCACCATCTGGTCAGCCTTTCCGTGTCCGGCGCGACGGGCCTCCCGCCGCGCCCGGAGCCGGATCTCACACCGGCGGCCGACCTCCGCGACGGTCGTCGCGGGTCGGCGGGCCGGGCGTCAGAAGCGGTAGCCCACGGAGGCGGAGACGGAGGTCATCCCCGGATTGTCGTCGCCGCAGAGGTCCGCGTGCGACAGGTGCTCGATGCCGGCGAGAATGCGCCAGTGTTCGTCCAGTGACCAGCCCACCGCCGCCGCTTCCCGGAAGGTGGCCACGCAGCCGAGCGGGCCGTTGTCGCCGCCCGTGTTGAGCGCGCCGCCGAGCGAGGCCTCCAGGAACAGCGCGTCCGTCACCGGGATCGTCCAGGTGAAGCCCGCGTAGCCATAGGCCGGGTCGGAGTCGACCGGCGCCACCACGCCCGCATGAAGGCGGGGCCCGAAGACGAAATCCACGAGCGAATTGCCGCTGTCGATCGGCAGGCCGGAGGAGAGGATCTCGGCGCCGACGCCGACCCCCGTGTCGTCCTCGAACACGGCCGTGCCGAGCATCCGCGCGCGAACCTCGTCGAACAGCCGGAAAGCCTCCGCCGGGGCGGCTTCGGCCAGGGGCGTCGCGGCCGCGTGGGACGGATCCAGGTCGGCCGCGAAGGCCGGACCGGCGAGGGCGAGGAGAACCGCGCCCGTCAGGAGGACGGACGACAGGCCGCCCGATCGGCGGCCGAGGTTGAACAGCATCGGAAGGCTCCGCGAGGCGAATCGATCAAGGCCTCGACCGTGGCCGAGAGCCGTCGCCGGGACAACCGTGCGCCGCCGCCTTCAATCACCCGTCATGCAGGTTTTATGGGAACCGTTGCATCAGCGCCCCATCAGCCAGATCGTCAGCATGATGACGGCCACGGCGATGGCCTGCAGGCCCACGCGCCAGCGCATCAGGGTCTGCGACCGGCTCGAGCTGCCACCCCGCACCATGTTGGCGAGACCGAGGAAGAGCACGATCGCCACCGCGGCGAGGGCGACCGGCAGGAGGAACTGGGCGAACGTCAGCATGGGAATCCTTGGCGGGAGGAGCGGCACGGCAACGGCATATGGCGCGGTCGGCCGACCCCACAAGGGGACGGGCGGCCACGCGGCGTCAGGCGGGGCTGAGAGCGCTGCGGATCGCCGAAAGGCCGAGGGCGAGGCCGCGCTGGTCGATGCCGTGCGCGACGCCCGGACAGACGTGGAAGGCGCACGGCACGCCCGCCTCCCCGAGCGCCGCCGCGGCCCGGTGCATGAAGGCGATCGGCAGCACGTCGTCCCGGTCGCCGTGGATCAGCGTCACCGGCGGGCGTGCGGTGATGCCGGACAGGTCCTCCGGATCGGCGAGGAGGCCGGAGTAGCCCACGATCGCGGCCGGGCCGACGGTGCGCCTGAGGCCGGCGTGGAGCGCCATCATGGTGCCCTGGCTGAAGCCGACCAGCACCAGCCGGTCGCCGGCAAGCCCGAGCCGGGCGAGCTCCGCGTCCAGGAAGGCGGCGAGCGCGGGCCCGGCCGCCTGCACGCCGCGCCGGTACTCGGCGGGGTCGCGGAAGGTGAGCGGGAACCACTCCCGGCCCATGGCCGACATGCCGCACGGGCTCGGCGCGTGCGGGCTCGCGAACGCGACGGAGGGCAGATGCGGCGCGAAGGCGCGTCCGATGTCGATCAGGTCGTTGCCGTCCGCCCCGTAGCCGTGGACGAGGACCACGAGGCCGGTGGCTTGGCCGCCGGCGGCGGGGGCGAGGCGGGGACCATCCAGGGAACTCATCGGCGTCTCCGGTTGAAGCGGGCGTCAGACCGGAACGGCGGCGCGGCCCTCCCGGCAGACCTTGTGGTAGGCCCAGAAGAGCTTGGCCGCAACGCCCCGCCACGGCGACCAGGCCTCGGCCATCTGCCGCATCTCCTTCTCGGTCGGCCGGGCCGGAAGGCCGAGGCCCTCCATGGCGGCCACCTGGAGGGCGAGGTCGCCGGCTGGAAAGACGTCCGCGTGCCGGGCGCAGAAGAGAAGGAAGATCTCAGCGGTCCAGCGACCGATTCCCGGCAGGGCGACGAGCGCCGCGACCGCGTCGTCGGCGGGCGCCTCCGCGAGGGCCTGCAGGTCGAGCCCGTCCCGGACGGCGGCCGCCACCGCCCGCAGGGTCCGGGACTTGGCGCCGGACAGGCCCGCCGCCCTGAGGGTCGCGTCGTCGGCGGCGAGCACGGTCTCGGCGGTCACCGTGCCGAGGGTCTGGTCCAGCCGGTTCCAGATCGCGGTGGCGCTCGCCACCGACACCATCTGGGCGACGACGATTCGGGCGACGCCCTCGAAGCCGGGCGGCCGGTGGCGGATCTCCACCGTGCCGCAGGCCTCGCGAAGCGGCCCGAGGCGCGGATCGGCAGCCACCAGGGCGTCGAGGCCCTCGGTCATGTCGTCGGCGGAAAGGAGGAGGCGCATGGGCGGTTCTCGGCATCACGTCCGGCAAGGGCGCCGGCGGCGTGCCCGAAAGCCACGCTCGCGGCTGCCGGTTCCGCCGGATGGCGAAGAGGCTGTAGAAGAAGTCCCGGACCCGCAAGGGGTCGTCTGCGCTCGCCCGGACGCCGTGGCGGGATCACCGGGAGGGCATCATGGCCGGACGGAACAGCGAGGCGCTTCGGTGAGCATGGATGGGCCGGTCTACCGCTTCGCGCCGTCGCCGAACGGCGACCTCCATCCGGGGCACGCCCTGTCGGCCTTCCTCAACCAGGAGGCCGCCCACCGGACCGGCGGCCGCCTCCTGGTGCGGATCGAGGATATCGACGGCGAGCGCTCCCGCCCGGTCTTCGTTCAACGCATCCTCGACGATCTCGACTGGCTCGGCGTCCCCTACGAACGGCCCGTGCGGCGGCAGTCCGAGCACCTTGCCGCCTATCGGGCGGCGCTCGATCGGCTGAACGCCCTCGGTCTCACCTATCCGTCCTTTGCGAGCCGCGCGGCCGTGAAGGCGGCCATCGCCGAGGCGGAGGCCCGCACGGGCGTTCCCTGGCCGCGCGATCCGGACGGCGCGCCCGTCTATCCGGGGCTCGACCGGGATCTCGATCCGGCGGTGGCGGCGGGCCGCATGGCCGCCGGCGAGCCCCACGCGCTGCGTCTGAGGATGGACCGGGCGGCCATGCTCGCGGGGCCACTCGCCTGGACCGAGCTCGGCGCCGGCCCGGACGGCCGGACCGGCCGGATCCCGGCCGATCCGCGCGCCTGGGGCGACGTCGTCGTCGCGCGCAAAGACGCGCCGGCGAGCTATCATCTCGCCGTGGTGGTTGACGACGCCGACCAGGGCGTCACCGAGGTGATCCGCGGGCAGGACCTCTTCTTCGCCACCGCCGTGCAGCGGCTCCTGCAGGCGCTCCTCGGCCTGCCGGAGCCGGTCTACCGGCACCACCGGCTGATCCTCGGCGACGACGGACGCAAGCTCTCCAAGTCCGCCGGCTCGACGAGCCTGAGGGCGCTCCGGGACGCCGGCGCCAGCCCGGCGGACATCCGCCGCATGGTCGGGCTCTGACGGCGGACGGCGGACGGCGCCTCGGCCCGGTCCGTCGTCTCAGCCGGCCACGTCGGCGAGGAGCCCGGCCGCCACGGTGAAGCGCGCCACGCTCGGCGTCCCGGCCAGGAGTTCGGCGATGGTCGCGGAGGTCCGGTCCACCGCCTCGCGATTGTCGGCGAGCCAGGCTTCCACGCCCGCGCCGTTCATCCCGCGCGCGACGGCGGCGGTCGCCATACGCCGGTGCGCCTCGGCGAGGGTCCGGCGGGCGCGGTCGAGCGCGAGGCCCTCGTAGTAGTCGGCGGGCTTCAGCCGGGTCGCCAGGGCGTCGATGCGGTCGATCCGGAACAGGCGCGACACCGCGGCGGTCGCCTCCGCGGCGGCCGCGATCGGCCGTCCGGCCGCCTCGGCCACCCGGATCACGTCGAGCGCGCCCACAAGCCGGGAAAGCCGCGCCGCCCGGGCGGCGAGGGCCGCCGGCACGCCGGCGCGTGTGAGGGCGCCCGCGTCCGCCGCCTCGGCCTCGGACAGGGGCTCCTCGTCCATCAGGACCGCATAGTCGGCGATCCCCGGCTTAAGCCGGGCGATGCGGGCGTCGAGGCCGCCGGTGGCGTCCGCGTTCCTGAGGATCCAGAGCGGCGCCTCCAGGAGCACCGTGCGGATTCGGCCGTAGAGGTCGTTCTGGACCGCGCCCGGCACCTTGGTGTCGAGAGCGTCCACCGCCTCCACCAGGGCGTCCACGTCGAAGGCGGCCCGCGCCACCGCCCAGGCCTCCACGATCTCGCCCGCCGAAGCGCCGGTCTGGTCGGCGAGCCGCACCGTCACGGTCGGACCGGTGAGGTTGACCACCGCGTTGGCCACCACCGTGGCGACGATCTCGCGGCGGAGCCGGTGGGCCAGGATGTCGGCCCGGTAGGCATCCCGCATGGCGGCGGGGAAGTAGCCGATGAGCGTATCCGTGAAGGCCGGGTCGTCCGGCACCCGGCTCTCCAGGAGATCGTCGAAGAGCACGATCTTGGCATAGGCCATGAGGACGCCGATCTCGGCGCGGGTGAGCGGCCGCCCGGCCTTCTCGCGGGCGGAGAGGGCGGCGTCGTCCGGCAGGGTCTCCACCGCCCGGTCCAGGCGGCCTCGGCTCTCCAGCCACTGGATCAGCCGGCGCTGGTGGCCGAAGTCGGCCATGCCGGCCGTCTCGGCCACGGACACGCAGAGGCTCTGGCGGTAGTTGTTGGCGAGCACCAGCCGGGCCACGTCCGGGGTCATCGCGGCGAGCAGGCGGTTGCGGTCCGGGATCGTCAGGCGGCCGTCGCGGACGGCCCGGCCGAGGGCGATCTTGATGTTCACCTCCACGTCGGAGGAGTTGACGCCGGCGGAATTGTCCACCGCGTCCGAATTGGAGCGGCCGCCCTTCAGGTTGTAGGCGATGCGGGCGCGCTGGGTCATGCCGAGGTTGGCGCCCTCGCCGATCACCTTGGCGCGGAGGTCCGCCGCGGTCACCCGGATGGCGTCGTTGGCCCGGTCGCCCGCGTCCGCGTCGGTCTCCGTGTCGGCGCGCACGTAGGTGCCGATGCCGCCGAACCACAGGAGGTCGGCGGGCGCCTTCAGGATCGCCCGCATCACTTCCTGCGGGGTGGCGCGGGCCGTCTCCAGGCCGAGGGCCGCCTGCGCCTCGGGCGAGAGCGCGATCGCCTTCAGGCTGCGGGAGAAGACGCCGCCGCCGGCGGAGATCCGCGTCGCGTCATAGTCGGCCCAGGACGAGCGGGGGAGGGCGAACAGGCGCTCGCGCTCCTGGTAGGACGTCTCCGGGTCCGGGTCCGGGTCGATGAAGATGTCCCGGTGGTCGAAGGCGGCGATCAGGCGGATCTTCCGCGACAGGAGCATGCCGTTGCCGAACACGTCGCCCGACATGTCGCCGACGCCCACCACCGTGAAGGGGGTGGTCTGGATGTCGGTGTCCATCTCGCGGAAGTGGCGCTTCACGGCCTCCCAGGCGCCGCGGGCGGTGATGCCCATCTTCTTGTGGTCGTAGCCGGCGGAGCCGCCGGACGCGAACGCGTCGGAAAGCCAGAACCGGCGGGCGTCCGCGATGCCGTTGGCCGTATCCGAGAAGGTGGCCGTGCCCTTGTCGGCGGCGACCACCAGGTAGGGGTCGTCGCCGTCGTGGCGCACCGTGCGGTCCGGCGGCACCACGGCGTCGCCGGACAGGGTGTCGGTGAGGTCCAGGAGCGTGCCGACGAACAGCCTGTAGGCGGCGGTCCCTTCCTCGAACACCGCCTCGCGCGGGCCGGCGGGCAGCTTCTTCGGGAAGAAGCCGCCCTTGGCGCCCACCGGCACGATCACGGCGTTCTTCACCTGCTGGGCCTTCACGAGGCCGAGCACCTCGGTGCGGAAGTCCTGCGGCCGGTCCGACCAGCGCAGGCCGCCGCGGGCCACCTTGCCGAACCGCAGGTGCACGCCCTCCACCCGGGGGGAATAGACCCAGATCTCGGCGAACGGACGCGGCGCCGGCAGGTCGTCCACCTTCGTCGGGTCGAACTTCAGGGCGATCACCGGGTGGGGCCGGCCGTCCTGGCCGAGCTGGTAGAAGGTGGTCCGCATCGCCGCGCGGACGAGATTGGCCATCCGGCGCAGGATCACGTCGTCGTCGAGGCTGGTGACCGCCTCCAGGGCGGCGTCGAGGTCGGCCGCCACCCGCGCCTCTGCGACGGCGCGGTCTCCGGCGAGGTCCGGGTCGAAGCGGGCCCGGAACAGCTCCAGGAGCACGGCCGCGATCGCCGGATGCCGGTTCAGCGTGTCGGCGATGTAGCCCTGCTCGTAGGGGATTCGCGCCTGCTGCAGATAGCGCGACAGGGCGCGCAGGAGCGCGATCTCCCGCCAGGCGAGATCGGCCGAGACGAGGAGCGCGTTCAGCCGGTCGCTCTCCGCCTCGCCGAACATCACCGCCATGGCGAGTGCCCGGAGCGGCTCGGCGAACCGGTCGAGCGGCACCTCGCGGCCGTCCGCCCGCACCAGGCGCATGTCGTGGATCACCGTGCCGGCCTCCGGCAGCGGCACGTCGAAGGTCTGCTCCTCGATCACCCGGAAGCCCATGGCCTCCAGCATAGGCACCCGTTCCGACAGCGGGACCGGGCCGCCACGGTGGTAGAGCTTCATGGCCACCTCGCCGGCCGAGGCGTCGCGCGGCACCCGGAAGGCGATGGCGGTGGTCCGGGGAGCGGCGAGCCGGTCGAGCGCGGCCGCGTCGTCGAGAGCCTCCTTCTGGTCGTAGCTGTCCCGGTAGGCGGCCGAGAAGGCCCCCGCCCAGCGGTTCACCATCAGTTGCGCCTGGTCGGCGCTGAAGCGATGGCGCGCGGCGTCCTGGAAGGCGTCGCCCCAGGTGCGCACCAGGGCGGCGACGCCCGCCTCCAGCTCCGGCCGGGTCGGGTTCGGCGTCTCGCCGCCGTCGCGGCCGATGATGAAGTGGATGCGGGTGAGGGTGCCTTCCGGGAAGAACGGATAGAAGGCCGAGACCCGGCCCCGGTAGATGGCGCCGAGGAAGTCGCCGATCCGGATGCGCACCTCGGTGGTGTAGCGGTCGCGCGGCACGAACACCAGGATGGAGACGAAGCGGTCGAACTTGTCCCGGCGGGGCAGCACGCGGATGCGCGGCCGCTCGTCGAGCTCCAGGATCGCGATGGCGAACTCGTAGAGCGTGTCGAAGTCGATCTGGAAGAGGTCGTCGCGCGGGTAGTTCTCCAGCACGGCCGCCAGCGTCTTCGCCGAATGGCCGGCCGGGTCGAAGCCCGCCTTGGCGATCACCCGCTCCACCTTGTTGCGAAGATAGGGGATGACCCGGGCCGAGCGGGTGTAGGCGGTCGCCGTGAAGAGGCCGACGATCCGCACCTCGCCCTTCAGCGTGCCGGCGCCGTCGTAGCGCTTGATGCCCACGTAGTCCATGTAGGCGCGCCGGTGCACGCGGCTCTTCACGTTGGCCTTGGCGACGATCAGCGCCTCCGGCCGGTTCATGAAATCGCGGATCTCGGGCGTCACCTGCACCAGTTCGCGCCCGCGCCGGAGCACCCGCACGTCCGGGTCCTTCAGGATGCCGAGGCCGGTCTCCGGCTTCAGGGCGATGCGGTCGGCCTCGCCGGTCGCCATCTCGACATCGTATTCGCGGCAGCCCAGGAAGGTGAAGTTGTCGTCGGCGAGCCAGTCCAGGAAAGCCACCGCTTCCGCCACCTCCTCGGCCGGCAGGGGCGGTGGGGCGGCCCGGTAGTCTGCGATCACGCCGGCGAGCAGCGCCCGCATGGCCGGCCAATCGGTCACGGCCGCGCGCACGTCCCGCAGCACCGTGTCGAGCCGGGCGGCCAGCTCGTTGCGGGTCGCCGCGTCCGGCACCCGGGCGATGTGGATGTGGATCAGGCTCTCGCGCACGCTGCTCGGAGCGCCCGGTTCGGCGAAGCCCAGGAAGCCGCCGGTCTCGTCGCGGAGCACGCTGAGGATGGGATGGACGAGAAGGCGCACGTCCACGGCGCTCTCGGCGAGCTCCTGCATCACCGAGTCCACCAGGAAGGGCATGTCGTCGTTGAGGATCTCGATCACGGTCACCGCCGTGTGGGCGGTGCCGGCGGCCGGATGGTCCGGGTCGAACACCGTCACCCGGTGGTGCCCGATGGTGCGCCCGGCGAGATCCGCCATGGCGGCCTCGGCGAGGGCCACCAGCTCGGCCGGCGTGTAGACCGCCACGTCCTCCGCGGCGCCGCGGGCGAAGAACACGCGCACGAAGTCGGCGAGGTCCGTCTGGCCGCGCGTCGTGGCGATCGCGGCGGCTTCGTCGATCCGGGCGTCCTTGAGGAGGTCGAAGGTCTGCGGCATGCAAGGGTCTCCGGATCCCTCGCGGAGGGGCCGGCCGCCCGGTCCCGTACCCGTCGGGGATCCCGATCCTTGTAGCGCGCCGCGGCGGCCTTTGTTCAATGCCGAGTGAGTCTGCCGGTTCGAAAAACGGAATAGATGGCCGGAAAGCGCCCAATCGACGGCGCCCGACCCCGCGGTTCATTCCGCAGCGCCGGGTGCTCGCGACATGATTGCATGTGCTCGCTCATGTTATTCACACGAGCAAAAATCCGTATAAACTCCCTTGGCATGCCTATCATTCGTATGCATCGGGGGGACGACATGTCGTTTTTGGTGAAATCCCATGTCCTGCAGTTTGCCGGCCAGCCGGTCCCGTTCGACCGGTCGCCCAACCGCGGCGGGGCCTTGAAGCCGCTCTACCTCATCATCCACTACACGGCCGGGACCACCGCGTCGGGCGCGGTGTCCTGGCTCACCAACCCGGAGGCGAAGGCCTCGGCGCACATCGTCCTCGATCCGGCCGGCGCCGCCACGCAGCTCGTGGAGTTCAACAAGGTCGCCTGGCATGCCGGCCGCAGCAGCTGGCAGGGGATCGAGGGGCTCAACGGCTCGTCGATCGGGATCGAGATCGTCAACGCGGGACGGTTGACGAAGAAGGCGGACGGCACCTGGCAGACCAGCACGGGCAAGCCCGTCCCGGCGTCCGACGTGGTGATCGCGCGCCACAAGAACGAGACCGGCGAGGCCGGCTGGCACGAATACACGGCCGCACAGATCGATCAGACCGTCGCCATCGGCCAGGCGCTCCATGCGGCCTACGGCTTCCTGGACGTGCTCGGCCATGACGACATCTCGCCCGGCCGCAAATCCGATCCCGGCCCGGCCTTCCCGCTCGATGCCGTCCGCACCCGCATCCTCGGCCGGGCCTGACCGGGCTTGAGGCGCCGCCGGGCGTTCCGGGCCGGGAACGGCGCGGGCCTCACCAGCCGCCGGACGCCCCGCCGCCGCCGGAGGATCCGCCGCCGCCCCGGAAGCCGCCCGACCGCCGGTCGGACGAGCGGCTGCCGGTGCGGGAGCCCCGGTTCGGCCACAGGGGATCGCGCATCGCCCGCTCCCGCCGCCGGGCGAGGCGGCGGGCGCGGCGCTCCGGCCAGATCCAGTCGGCCACCACGCGCCAGATCATGATCGCCGCCACCAGGCCGAAGACGCCGAAGACCATCAGGGTCTCCACCCGCTCGGCTTGCCGTTCGCGCGCCTCGTAGGCGGCGACCCGCTCGGCGAGATCCGCCGCGTCGCCGGAAAGCGCGCCCGCGATCGCCTCCGCGCCGGCCACCACGCCGCCCGGCAGGTCGCCGTCGCGGAAGCGGGGCAGGATGTCGGTCTCGATGATCATCCGGGCGGTGGCGTCGGTGAGGACGCCTTCCAGCCCGTAGCCGACCTCGATCCGCACCCGCCGCTCCGTCGGGGCGACCAGCAGGAGGACGCCGTTGTTCTCCTCCTTCTGGCCGAGGCCCCAGGTCCGGAACGCCTCCACGGCCACGTCCTCGATCGGCCGCTCGCCGAGGCTCGGCAGGGTGGCGACCACCAGCTGGTCGCCGGACGTCCGCTCCATGGCCTCCAGCCGCCCGGTGAGGCGCGCCTCCACGTCCGCCGGCAGCACGCCGGCGGCGTCCACCACCCGGCCGGTGAGGGGCGGCACCTGGGCGAGCGCCGGCGCGGCGAGGGCCACGAGGGCGAGCACGAGGCCGGCGAGGAGGACGCCGGTCAGGGCGGCCGCGCCGAC
The DNA here is from genome assembly GCF_013839525.1 of Chthonobacter rhizosphaerae. GTDB lineage: Bacteria > Pseudomonadota > Alphaproteobacteria > Rhizobiales > Pleomorphomonadaceae > Chthonobacter > Chthonobacter rhizosphaerae. The sequence goes on along the minus strand of NZ_JACDIS010000001.1, from coordinate 109,792 downwards.
CGGCCGCGCGCGGCGCCCGGCGAACGGAGCGGCCGTCATGGGAAGCTCACCTTCGGCGGCGTCGCCGTTTCGGGGGCGGCCGTGAAGGTCGCCATGGGCTTGGCGTCCGGATAGAGGAAGGAGGCCCACAGCCGGCCCGGAAAGGTGCGCAGCTCCGTGTTGTAGAGGCGGACCGCCTCGATGTAGTCCCGCCGGGCGACGGCGATGCGGTTCTCCGTTCCCTCCAGCTGCGACTGGAGGGCGAGGAAGTTCTGGCTGGACTTCAGGTCCGGGTAGGCCTCGCTCACGGCGAGAAGCCGGGCGAGGGCGCCGCCGAGGGCGCCCTGGGCGGCCTCGAAGCGCTTCAAGGCGTCCGGGTCGGACAGGGCCTCCGGCGGCAGGGTCACCTGGGTGGCCTTGGCGCGGGCCTCCACCACGGCGGTCAGCACCTCCCGCTCCTGGGCGGCGAAGCCCTTCACGGTCTCGACGAGGTTGGGGATGAGGTCGGCGCGCCGCTGGTACTGGCTCTCCACCTGCGCCCAGGCGGCCTTGGCCTGCTCCTCGTAGGTCGGGATGCTGTTCATCCCGCAGCCGGCGAGGAGGAGACCCATGAGGGCGACGACGAGAAGGCGAAGCGGCGGACGGACGGCGGCGGCGGTCATTCGGGTCTCCGCGGAAAATGGAGCGGCTCGGCACCGGACGATGATCGGCCCGCCCGGCTTCGGCAAGACCCCGCGCCCCTGGAAGACCGCCGGACCGAGGCCCGTCCCCGGCGGGGCGGCCGGTGCCGGCGCCGCTCTGGGGCGGCCCCATGAACAAAAGGGCCGGCGCGGCGCCGACCCTTCGTCCAGAAGCTCCGATGTCGGGCTTGCCCCGGCGGGCGGCGTCACTCGGCGGCGGTCTTGGCCTTCTTGGCGTTCTCGATCGCCTCCAGGATCAGCGAGCGGGCCTCCTCGGCGTCGCCCCAGCCGATCACCTTCACCCACTTGCCGGGCTCCAGGTCCTTGTAGTGCTCGAAGAAGTGCTCGATCTGCTTCAGCGTGATGTCCGGCAGGTCGGTGTGGCTCTCGACCTTCTCGTAGCGCTTGGTCAGCTTGCTGGCCGGCACCGCGATGATCTTCTCGTCGCCGCCGCTCTCGTCCTGCATCTTCAGCACGCCGATCGGGCGGCAGTTCATGATCGCGCCCGGGATGATCGCGCGGGTGTTGCAGACGATCACGTCGATCGGGTCGCCGTCGTCCGACAGGGTGTGCGGCACGAAGCCGTAGTTCCCCGGGTAGCGCATGGAGGTGTAGAGGAAGCGGTCGACCCAGAGCGCGCCGGCCTCCTTGTCCATCTCGTACTTGATGGGCTCGCCGCCGAGCGGAACCTCGATGATGACATTGATGTCGTAGGGCGGGTTCTTGCCAATCGGCACGGCGTCGATGCGCATGGTCGAGTCTCCAGATCCTTGCTCGAACGGACTGCGCTTCTCATGCGCAGGATGGGGCTGTTTAGCCGTTTCCGGGCCTGCCGCCAAGTCCGCCTTTGTGCGATGCAGCAAACCCGGGAGCCGGACGGACCCGGTCCGCGCCGGACGGCGGACCCGGCTCCTGTGCCTTTCCGGCAGCGCGGGCGTGCTTTCGCTCGCGGCTCCGCTCCAGCCCTTGACTCTTTCGGGCCGGCTCGGAATCTATGAGAACATAAGTGGAACAAAGAGAGTTTGAGAGAGCATGCAGCCGCGCGTCCGCCCTCAGGACGCGGGACGGATCCGTGCGTTCCTGCGCGACCGGCCCGCTCCCCTTCCGCTCCCGGCCTTCCTGCCGGAGGCGGCGGACGGCTGTCCGGACGGCGACCCTGCCGGCCGCCCGGAGGTGGTCCCCGGCGGTTCGGCGCCGCCCAGCCTCGACGACCTGCGGCGCGCCGTGGCGGTTCTGGAAGGGCGGATCGCCCCGGCCGCCCGCCTGGAGGCGCCGCGCCCGTCCGCGCCGCCGGCCGGCGGGATGGCGGATCCGGGCGAGGCGGCCCGTCCAGGCGAGGCGGGCGGGCGCTTCCGCCTGGGCGCGCCGGCCTTCGACGGCCTCTTCGCCGGCGGCCTGCCGCTCGGCGCCCTCCACATGGTGCGCACGGACGAGACCCGGGCGGCCGGGGCCGCCTGCGGCTTCCTGGCGGCGCTCGCGGCCAGCCTCGGCGAGGGGCGGCGCGGGCCGGTGCTCTGGGTGCGCGACGTCCGGGCCGCCCGCGAGGCCGGCCGGCCGGCGGCGCTCGGCCTCGCCCAGCTCGGCCTCGACCCGTCGCGCGTCCTCGTCGTGGAGGTGGGCCAGCCGGCGGACGTCCTCTGGGCGGTGGAGGAGGGGCTCGGCTGCCCGGGCCTTTCCGTGGTGATCGGCGAGATGCAGGGCCTGCCGCGGGCGCTCGACCTCACCGCCTCGCGCCGGCTGGCGCTGCGGGCGCGGGAGAGCGGCGTGCCGCTCTTCCTGGCGCTCCAGGGGGCGCCACCCGGTCCGTCCGCGGCGGCGACCCGCTTCCTGGTGGCGCCACGCCCGTCCGAGCCGGTGGACGGCTTCACCGAGGGGGCCGGCTTTCCGGCCTGGACCCTCGTCCTGGAAAAGAACCGCGACGGCCGCACCGGCCGCCTGGACCTGGAGTGGAACAGTGACGAACGCCGCTTCAAAGACCTCGCGCCGCGCCCGCTTCCTGTCGATCTGGCTGCCCCGGCTGCCGACCGATCGTCTCGCCCGCCTCCGGCTGGGGCGGTCGTGGCGTTCCAGGCCGGCCGGCGCTCCGGCTGAGCCGCCCCGGGCGCAGGTGGAGACCGTCGCCGGCGCCGTCCGGCTCACCGCCGTGGACGACGCCGCCCGGGCGTCCGGCGTCCGGCCCGGCCTCAGCCTCGCCGACGCCCGGGCGCTGCTGCCCGCCCTTGCGGTGGACGACGCGGACCCGGCCGCCGACGCGGCGCTCCTCGCCGCCATCGCCGACTGGGCCGACCGCTACACGCCCCTCGTCGGCCTCGACCCGCCCGACGGGCTGGCGCTGGACGTGGCCGGCTGCGCCCATCTCTTCGGCGGCGAGGCGGCCATGCTGGCGGACATGACCGGGCGGTTGGCCGCCCAGGGCTTCGCCGTCCGGGGCGCGGTGGCCGACACGGTGGGCGCCGCCTGGGCGCTCGCCCGCTTCGCCCCCGCCGGCGGGCCGGGGCCCGGACCGGTGGCCGAGCCGGGCGGCCACGGCCCGCTCCTCCTCTCCATGCCGCTCGCCGCCCTGCGCCTGCCGGCCGAGACCGTGGCGGCGCTCGACCGGGTGGGCCTGAAGCGGATCGCCGACGTGGCGGAAGCGCCGCGGGCGCCGCTCACCGCCCGCTTCGGCCCGCTCCTCGCCCGCCGCCTGGACCAGGCCTTCGGACGCGAGGGGGAGGCGATCACGCCGCGCCTGCCGGCCCCGTCCGCCATGGCGGAACGGCGCTTCGCCGAGCCGGTCACCCAGCTCGACGCCGTGGAGGCGACGGTGGTGTCGCTCGCCGGCTCCCTCTGCGAGGGCCTGGAGGCCCGGGGCGAGGGCGCCCGCCTCGTTGAGCTCGCCCTCTTCCGGGCGGACGGCCACGTGACGCGGGTGGAGGTGGGCACCGCCCGGCCGGTCCGGACCCCGAAGGCGCTCGTCGGCCTCATCGGCGAGCGGCTCGCCACCCGGGCGGGCGGCGGCCTCGATCCGGGCTTCGGCTACGACCTCGTCCGCCTGACGGTGCGGCTCGCGGCGCCGCTCGACGCCGCCCAGGCGGACCTTTCCGGCGACGTGGACCGCTCGGTGGAGGTGGAGCGTCTCGTCGACCGGCTCGGCGCCCGCTTCGGCCTTTCGGCCGTCACCCGCTTCCTGCCCCTCGACAGCCACGTGCCGGAGCTCACCGCCGCGCTCGCCCCGGCGGCGGCCGTCGCCGAGCGGGCGCTCGCCTTCGCGGACGCGCCCCGGCCGGACGCGGGCGAGCCGCCGCGCTTTCCGGTCCGCCTCCTCGGCGAGCCGGAGCTGGTGGAGACCGTCGCCGGCGTGCCGGACGGCCCGCCCCTGCGCTTCCGCTGGCGGCGCGTGCTCTACGACGTGGTGCGGGCGGAGGGTCCGGAGCGGATCGCGCCCGAGTGGTGGAAGGGCGAGGCGGCCTTCACGCGCGACTATTTCCGGGTGGAGGACGCGGACGGCCGGCGCTTCTGGATGTTCCGCGACGGCCTCTACGTGCGCGAGGTGGAGGCGCCGCGCTGGTACATGCACGGCCTCTTCGCCTGACCGGGAGAGGGCTGGCCGGCTCGGGAAGCGGTGAGACCGGCCGGATCCCGGCCCCGCCGCCGGGCTTCGGAAGAAGAGCACGGCGTCGCCCGAAGGCCGAACCGGAAAGGAAGGCGCCGCCGGAACGGGACCCGCACTGGAAGGGAAGGCGGCACCAGAAGGAACGCCGCGCCGGAAAGGGACTCCGCCCTGGAAAGGAGGGCGGTCCTCAAAAGAACGCTGCGCCGGAACGGGACCCGCACTGGAAAGAAAGGCTGCCCGCCGCCGCTCAGCCGGCGTCCCAGCCGAACACCAGCACCGGCAGCACGGTGTCGCCCACCCGCTCGCCCGTCTCCACCACGGTGCGGCCGCCGAGCCGGCGGTAGAAGCCCACCGCGCCGTCGTTGGCGCGCAGCGCCCGCACGGCGAGGCCGTTGAACTTCAGGTCGCCGAGGGTGCGCCGGGCCGCCTGGAACAGCCGCCGGCCGAGGCCGAGGCCCTGGTACTGCGGCAGGAGATAGATTTCGTAGATCTCGCCCTTGTAGGGCAAGGTGCGCATGCGGCTGGGACCGACGGTGGCATAGCCCACCACCTGGCCGTCCACCTCCAGCACCAGGACCATCACGTGCCGGCGGATGGCCTTGGACCACCAGGCGGGTCCGCGGCGCTCCACCATGCGTTCAAGGTCGATGCCCGGGAGAATCCCCCGGTAGGCATAGCGCCAAGCCTGGTCGTGCACGGCCGCGATGCCTGCGGCATCGTCCAGCCGGGCACGCCGGATATCGATCGACACGGTGCTCATGGGGATGAGCTTAACCCGTCGATGGCGGCCGGGAAAGTCGGAAACGATCCCGATCCTCCCATCGGACGCGGTGCCGCGATCACGGTTGCGCGCGTGTCGCCGACGCTCTCGACGGGGCCGGGCCGCAGGCCCCGGACGCGCCACGGCCCGCCGAAGTGGGCCGTGGACGGGTGTTCGCGTGTCGCCGGGCGATGCTCAGAAGAGGCTGCCGAACGGCCAGAAGGACGACTTCGCCGGAGCCGGCGGCGTGGCGTCCGCCACCGCGGCCGGCGCGGGGGCCTCCGCCGGCGTGGTCCCGGCCGGAGCGGCTCCCGCCGCCGCGGCCGCCGCCGGCCGCGCGCCGGTCGGGAGCGCGGCCGCCGGAGCGGCGGTCGTCGGGACAGCGGCCGTCGCCGCCGCGGCCGGGGGCTCGGTCGGCACCACCGCCGTCACGGCGGCGCTCGCGTCGGATCCGGCGGTCGGCGCGGCGGTCGCCACCGACCCGGCGAGCGCGCCGTCGTCGGTGGAGGCGGCCTCGCCTCCGAAGGAGAAGAGGCGCGAGAACATGGAGCTGCTCGTCCGCGCCTGGGTGGCCTCCGCCGGCGCCATGGCGAGGGCGGTGGTGTCCACGCGCGGATTGCGGCGCGGCAGCGGCTCGCCGTTCGGGCCGGTCGTCGGCAGGGGCGCGGCGGCGGCCATGGTCGCCGTCGTCTCGGCCACACTCCCCTCGGCCACCGTGGCTTCGGCAGGGGCCGGCTCGGCGGAGCCGCCGAACAGGGAGGCCAGCGCCTTGCCGCGCTCCTGCAGCAGCAGGCGGCGCTCCTCGGCGACGCGGATCTCCTCGGCCTTGCGGGCCGCGATCATCATCTCGCGCTCCTCGGCGGCCTTCTTCTCGCCGTCCAGCCGCTGGGCGATCACCATGGCCTTCTGCTCGTCCTCGGCGGCCTTGCGCTCGGCCGCCATGCGCAGTTCCTCGGGCACCTCCAGCACGGGGCAGTCGCGCACGGGCGACATCTCCACGCCGTCCTTGGGCTTGGCGTTGAACACGTAGCGGCGGCCGCACACGTCGACCTTCGGCTCCATCCGGGTCAGCTCGAAGTGGTCGTAGCCCACCTTCAGCATCTTCCAGAACGGCATGTTCGGGTCGTTCCAGTGCCGCGCCATGTTCTCCGGCGTCAGGCGGAACGGGTAGGCCTGCAGCTGGAACGACCTCTGCCCGCCCCGGAAGGCGTCGCGGGCGATGGCGTAGATCTCCTGGATCTGCTCGTCCGTCATGGCGTAGCAGCCGCGCGACGAGCAGGCGCCGTGCACCATCAGGGCGGTGCCGGTGCGGCCGTTCGACCGGTCGTAGGCGTTCGGGAAGCCGGTGTTGAACGCCAGATAGTACTGGGAGTTCGGGTTCATCAGGGCCGGCGTGATCGTGTAGTAGCCCTCGGGGGCCTGCCGGTCGCCTTCCCGGATCTTCGGGCCGAGGTTGCCCGACCACTTGCAGATCTCGTAGCTCTTCACCAGCACGTAGCGGCCGGCCTTGTCCTTGCGCCAGACCTCGAAGGCGTTCTCTTCCTTGAAGATGCGCATCAGGACCGGCGCGGTGGTCTCCACCCCGAGCTTGGCCATGGTGGCCTTGGTCTGGGCCGACACTTCGCGAAGATGCTTCGGCCCGTAGCCGAGTTCGTCCGCCTGGCAGCCCATCAGGACGCCGGTGAGGAGGGCCGCGCCGAGAAGACGGGCAGCCGCCCGCCGCAAAGTCGTGGAAGCCATGATATTCCTGCCTGATCGCCCGGTCGTCGGAAACGAGGGATGCCCCACCAGCCCCTCGGACAAGCCTGAATTCATCCTTGACGGATACCCTTACCAGACCGTTACCGGAACGGATCGTATGCGGTATCCCATATGAAGGATGTCACCCACATTCACAGCATCCGCCGAAACCGGCCGCCGACGCAACCCCCCGGGCAACCCGGGCCGCCTCGCCGCGGCCGTCCCCGGTCCGACCGGAGACGTCGCGGGCGGTCAGACCTTGAGCTCCCGCCCGATGGCCAGGAACTTGTCGCGCCGGGCCTTCTTCACGTCGGCCGGCGACAGGGCGGAGAGCTCGGCCAGGGCGCCCTCCAGGGTTTCGCCGGCGGCGGCGATCACCGCCTCCGGGTCCCGGTGGGCGCCGCCCATGGGCTCCTTCACGATGCCGTCGATGATGCCGAAGCGCATCAGGTCCTGGGCGGTGATCTTCATGCCGGTGGCCGCGTCCTGGGCCTTGGCGCTGTCCTTCCACAGGATGGAGGCGGCGCCCTCGGGCGAGATCACGCTGTAGATGGAATGCTCCAGCATGTAGACGCGGTTGCAGGTGGCGACCGCGATGGCGCCGCCGGAGCCGCCCTCGCCGATGACGAGCGCCACGTTCGGCACCGTCAGCTTCAGGCAGGCCTCGGTGGAGCGGGCGATGGCCTCGGCCTGGCCGCGCTCCTCCGCGTCCACGCCCGGATAGGCGCCGGCGGTGTCCACGAACGAGATCACCGGCAGGCGGAACCGCTCGGCCATCTCCATCAGGCGGATCGCCTTGCGGTAGCCTTCCGGCCGCGCCATGCCGAAGTTGTGCTTGATCCGGCTCTGGGTGTCGTTGCCCTTCTCCTGGCCGAGGACGGCCACCGGGCGACCCCGGAACGAGCCGAGCCCGGCCACGATCGCGGCGTCCTCGCCGAACGAGCGGTCGCCCGCGAGCGGGGTCCAGTCGGTGATCAGGCCCTGGATGTAGTTGAGCGCGTGGGGCCGGTCCGGATGGCGGGCCACCTGGGTCTTCTGCCAGGGCGTCAGCTTGGCGTAGATGTCCACCAGCGCCTGGGCGGCCTTCGCCTCCAGCTTGGCGACGTCGTCGTCGATGGCCACGGCCTCGCCCGACTGGGACAGCGCCTTCAGCTCCTGGACCTTGCCTTCCAGGTCGGCCACCGGCTTTTCAAACTCGAGATAGCTTCGCATCCGTCTCTCAATGGTCACGCGCCGGCCGACGGCGGTCGGCGGGAAAGGCGCACCGCGTCACGGCAGGCACTGCCCGGCGGGGGGATCGCGACGGCGCGGACACTGGCGTCGAACCCGGCCGCTTGTCAAGCGCGGCCGGGCGCGAACCGGCCGGCGGGCCGCTGCCGCCCCGGGTCCGGCGGTCCCGGACACAGCCGCGGGCGGCCGGTCTCAGGTGCGCGCCAGAGGGTGGTGATCGGTGACGAGCCGGGTCAGCCGCTCGTCCTGCACGTGGGTGTAGATCTGGGTGGTGGCGATGTCCACGTGGCCGAGCAGTTCCTGCACGACGCGCAGGTCCGCGCCGCCGGCGAGAAGGTGGCTGGCGAAGGCATGGCGCAGCACGTGGGGCGACACCTTGGCGGCCGGAATGCCGAGGCCGGCGGCGAACTCCTTCAGGTCGCGCGCGAAGGCCTGGCGGGTCACATGGCCGGTCTCGCTGAGGGCCGGGAAGGCGAACCGGCTGCCCTGGTGGCGGCCGGCGGCCTTCATCAGCGCCCGATGGTGCAGCACCGCCTCCCGGGCCTTGGGGCCGAGCGGCACCAGCCGCTCCTTGCGGCCCTTGCCGCGCACGGTCATGGCCCGGGTGTCCGGGCGGATCGACGAGGCCGGCAGGCTGATGAGCTCGGAGACGCGCAGGCCCGAGGCGTAGAGCACCTCCAGCATGGCGGCGAAGCGGGCCGGCCGCAGCGCGTCGGCCGGCTTCTCCACAGGCGCCCGGGCGGCCTCGTGGGCGGCGGTCAGCATGCGGTCCACGTCCGCCACCGAGAGCACCTTCGGCAACCCGCGCGAGGCCTTCGGCCGGTCCACCGTGGTGGTCGGGTCGTCGCCCCGGTGGCCTTCCGCATAGAGGAACTTGTGCAGCTGGCGCACCGCCGACAGGCGCCGCGCCTGGGACGAGCGGGCGAAGCCGCGGCCGGCGAGGCTCGCCATGTAGGCCTCCACGTCCGGCCGGTCGGCGCTCGCCACGTCCCGGCCCCGGGCCGCCAGGTGGGCGCGATAGTCCTCCAGGTCCCGGGCATAGGCCGAGAGGGTGTTGTCGGCGGCGGCGCGCTCCACGCTCATCGCCTCCAGGAAGGCCTCGACCAGGTGTCCGTCAGCCATTCGGATCGATCCTCTCCGCCCGGATCGCCGGCGCCCGGCCCGCATCGCGCAGGATGCGGCTGTCCACGGGCTCGCTCATCAGGCGAGACCGGGGTTCCACCAGGGTGGCCAGCGACCAAAGCACCGCGTAGACGAAGCCCACGGCCAGGACGACGGTGCGGACGAAACGGGTGAGCGTGGGCATGACGTCGACCATGGGGGAGAAGGGTTAACGATCGGCAAGGATGGTGCGCCACGCCGGCGCCCGCGCCAAGCCGGGGCGGTTTTGCCGATGGCGCCCGCACGCGGCGGTTCCGGAGCCTCCCCTCGCTTGACAGATCGCGAGGCCGGGCCGCAAGAACAAGGTCATGACGGACAACCACCCCGGCGTTCTCGCCGATCCTCATCCGGCCGAAGCGCTCGTGCCGGCCGCCCCGGCGGATCCGGACCGGGCCGCCGCCATCCTGCCCGGGCTCGGCGGCCGGTCGATCGTGCTCGTCGGCATGATGGGGGCGGGCAAGACGAGCGTCGGCAAGCGGCTCGCCGTGCGCCTCGGCCTGCCGTTCGTGGACGCCGACCACGCCATCGAGGCGGCGGCCAACAAGTCGATACCGGAGATCTTCGCCGAGCACGGCGAGGCCTATTTCCGCGACGGCGAGCGCCGGGTGATCGCCCGCCTCCTGCGCGAACGCCAGCAGGTCATCGCCACCGGCGGCGGCGCCTACATGAACCCGGAAACCCGGCGCGCCATCGCCGAGGCGGGCGTCTCGGTCTGGCTGAAGGCGGACGTCGCCGTCCTGTTCGACCGGGTGAAGCGCCGCGCCAACCGCCCCCTGCTGCAGACGCCGGACCCGGAGGGCACCCTGCGGCGGCTGGTGGAGGAACGGTATCCGGTCTACGCCCTCGCCGACCTCACCGTCCCGTCCCACGACGTTCCCCACGACCAGGTGGTCGACCTGGTGCTGCAGGCGCTGGAGACCCGCGCCGGCGACGAGCCCGCCGACCGGTCCCACGACACGCCCCACGAGGAGACCCCATGAGCGCCGACGACTCCAGCCGCGCCGGAGCCGGCGAAACCGGCCCGGTCCGGGTGCCGGTGGCGCTCGGCGACCGGTCCTACGACATCCTCATCGGCGACGGTCTCCTCGCCGAGGCCGGGCGGCTGGTCCGCGCCGTGCTGCCGAAGGCGCGCGCCTGCATCGTCACCGACGAGACCGTGGCGGCGCGGCACCTGGACGCCCTGAAGGCCGGCTTCGACGAGGCGGGCGTGGACGCGGGCGCCGTCGTCATTCCGCCGGGGGAGGGGTCGAAGTCCTTCCCGGTGTTCGAGAGCGTGGTGGATCAGGTGATCGGCGGGCGCTACGAGCGCGGCGACGCGGTCGTGGCCCTCGGCGGCGGCGTGGTGGGCGATCTCTCCGGCTTCGTCGCGGGCGTCGTCCGCCGCGGCATGCGCTTCGTCCAGGTGCCGACCACGCTTCTCGCCCAGGTGGACTCCTCGGTCGGCGGCAAGACCGGCATCAACGTCCGCCACGGCAAGAACCTCGTCGGCGTCTTCCACCAGCCGGACCTCGTCCTCGCCGACACGGCGGTGCTCGACACCCTGTCGGAGCGCCACTTCCGGGCCGGCTACGCGGAGGTCGCCAAGTACGGCCTCATCGACGACGCGGGCTTCTTCGCCTGGCTGGAGGAGACCTGGCGGCAGGTGTTCGCCGGCGGCCCGGCCCGCACCCGCGCCATCGCGGTCTCGTGCCGGTCCAAGGCGGCGATCGTGGCCCGCGACGAGAAGGAGACCGGCGACCGGGCGCTCCTCAACCTCGGCCACACCTTCGGCCATGCGCTGGAGGCGGCCACCGGCTATTCCGACCGTCTCGTCCACGGCGAGGCGATCGCCATCGGCATGGTGCTCGCCCACGATTTCTCGGTGCGCATGAACCTGATGGGGCCGGACGACGCGATCCGGGTCCGCCGTCACTTCGAGGCCGTCGGCCTGCCGACCCGGCTCGACCAGGTGCCGGGCGGCATCCCGGACGCGGACGGGCTCCTCGCCCTCATCGCCCAGGACAAGAAGGTGAGCCGGGGCGCGCTCACCTTCATCCTCACCCGCGGCATCGGCCAGAGCTTCATCGCCAGGGACGTGCCCGGGGAGGCCGTGAAGGCCTTCCTCCACGACGAACTCGCCGGCTGACGGCGAAAGGTCCTCAGGGCGAGCGCGCGTCGATGGCGAGCGCGTGGAGGCCGGACTTGAATTCGTCCGCGAGCGCCTCGTTGACCAGCCGGTGCCGCGCCACCGCCGACTTGCCGGTGAAGGCCTCGGCCACGATGCGCACCGAATAGTGGGTCTCGCCTCCCGGCCGGGCGCCCGCGTGCCCATGGTGGCGGTGGCTGTCGTCCTCCACCTGGAGTTCCAGCGGCGCGAAGGCCTGGGTGAGGGCGCGGACGATCCGGTCCTGTCGTCGGGTCATCGGTCTGTCTCCTGGTCAGGCTCGACAAGTCGCTCGCGCGACGCGGCTGTCATGCATGGATTGGTCTTTTTCGATCCCGTGTGGCCGCTTGCCGAGGGGGGTGTCGCACCCCATACTCCACCGACCATGAAAATGAACTCCAAGCTGTTCGACAAGATCAGGATCCGGCCCGACGCGGCCGAGCAGGCCCGGGCCGAGTTCCCGCCCTGCGAGTGGGAGGGCTGCGACCTCGCCGGCGAGCACAAGGCGCCGAAGGGTCGCGGGCAGGAGGGTAAGTATCACCGTTTCTGCATCGACCACGTCCGCCTCTACAACAAGTCCTACAATTATTTCGCCGGCATGGGCGACGACGCCATCCAGGCCTACCAGCGCGACGCCCTGACCGGACACCGCCCGACCTGGACCATGGGCGTCAACCGCTGGGGCCAGGCGGCGGACGGCACGCGCGACGCCACCGTGTCGCCCGACGCGACGGTGCACGACCCGTTCGGCATGTTCCACGGCTCGCGTCCGGCCGGCTCCCACGCCCGGGTGGAGACGCCCAAGCGCCGGGTGTCCTCGGCCACCCAGAAGGCGTTCGACACCCTCGGCGTCGACATCGACGCCGACAAGGCCGACATCAAGGCGCAGTTCAAGGTGCTGGTGAAGCGGCATCATCCGGACGCCAACGGCGGCGACCGCACGTCCGAGGAACGGTTGCGGCAAATCATCCAAGCCTATAACTACCTCAAGGCGGCGGGCTTCTGCTAACGTCGCCGCCGTCCCGGGCAGCTTTGCCGCCTCGGCATCGTTGACCGGGCACGGATCTTGCCTGTTCGACACCCGCACGGGTGCGGCCCTCCGGCGGACGTCACCCGATTTTCGCCAAGCCGGGGATCCAGCACCCCGCGATCCGAGTTCGGCGCGCGCCAGACCGTCCCGCCGCGCGCCTCCTGGAGGTTCCATGGTTCAGACTGCGATCGACGCCGCGCCCCTTCCGGACCTCAAGATCTCGGCCCGCCAGGTGTTCGGCATCGACAGCGATCTCGAGGTTCCGGCCTATTCGGAAGCCAACGAGTACGTTCCCGACTACGATCCGGACTATCTGTTCGACCGCAACACCACGCTCGCTATCCTGGCCGGCTTCGCGCACAACAGGCGCGTCATGGTGTCCGGCTATCACGGCACCGGCAAGTCGACCCACATCGAGCAGGTGGCCGCCCGGCTCAACTGGCCGCTGGTGCGCGTCAACCTGGACAGTCACATCAGCCGCATCGATCTCGTCGGCAAGGACGCCATCGTGATCCGCGACGGCAAGCAGGTGACCGAGTTCCGCGACGGCATCCTGCCCTGGGCGCTGCAGACCAACACCGCGCTCGTGTTCGACGAGTACGACGCCGGCCGTCCGGACGTGATGTTCGTGATCCAGCGCGTGCTGGAGGTGGCCGGCAAGCTGACCCTGCTCGACCAGAACCGGGTCATCCGCCCGCATCCGGCCTTCCGGCTGTTCGCCACCGCGAACACCGTCGGTCTCGGCGACACGTCCGGCCTCTACCACGGTACCCAGCAGATCAACCAGGGCCAGATGGACCGCTGGTCGATCGTCACCACGCTCAACTACCTGCCGCACGACAAGGAAGTCGACATCATCCTGGCGAAGGCCAAGCAGTACAAGGGCGAGGAGGGGCGCCAGACCGTCGGCAAGATGGTCCGCGTCGCCGACATGACCCGCTCGGCCTTCGTCAACGGCGACCTCTCCACGGTCATGAGCCCGCGCACGGTGCTCACCTGGGCGGAGAACGCCGCCATCTTCGGCGACCTCGGCTTCGCCTTCCGGGTGACCTTCCTCAACAAGTGCGACGAGATGGAGCGCGCCCTGGTGGCGGAGTTCTACCAGCGCTGCTTCGGCCGGGAACTGCCGGAAAGCGCCGCCAACATGGTGCTCGGCTGAGGGCGTTCCCGAACCCCTCCCCTTGAGGGAGGGTTCGAGCGCGGCGAGAGGGAGGGCCCGCCTTCGTCCTTGGCCGCCGCACGGGAACTCCAGAGGCGGAGCCGCCGGACGGCGGTCCACATCAACCCCTTCCGGTCGGCCCCGCCGACCGCCTTCCCCGAGGGGAAGGATCCGCGGCACCAAGCCCACAAGGCCTGAAGACCCGACCCATGGCACGCGAACCTTCCCATCCCGCCCGGACCCAGCCGCAGACCGAACCGCTGAAGAAGGCGGTGGGCGTCGCCATGCGGGCGATCTCGGGCGACCATGAGCTGGAGGTCGTCTACGCCACCGACCGGCCGTCGCTCTCCGGCCACCGGGCGCGCCTGCCCGAGCCGCCGCGAAAGCCCACCGCCCACGACGTGGCGGTGACCCGCGGCCTCGGCGACAGCATGGCGCTCCGGCTCGCCTGTCACGACGCCTCGGTCCACCGGGACTACGTGCCGGAGGGCAAGACCGCCCGCGCGGTGTTCGACGCGGTGGAGCAGGCGCGCTGCGAAAGCCTCGGCGCTCGCGCCATGCCGGGCGTCGCCCAGAACCTCACCGTGATGCTGGAGGACCGCTACTTCCGCGGCAACTACCAGGAGGTCACCGACCGCGCCGACGCGCCGCTGGAGGACGCTGTCGCGCTCCTGGTGCGCGAGCGCCTGGCCGGCCTGAAGCCGCCGCCGAGCGCCGAGCCGGTGCTCGCCCAATGGCGCGACTGGATCGAGGAGAAGGCCGGCCCCGATCTCGCCGGCCTGGAGGCGGTGATCGGTCGGCAGAAGGACTTCGCCAAGGCGGTCCGGCACCTCCTCGTCTCGCTCGACATGGCCGACGAACTCGGCGGCGAGCCGGAGGAGCCGGAGGACGACGGCGAGGGCAAGGAGAACGAGGCCGCCGCCGAGGAGAATTCCGGCGAGGCCGACGACCAGACCGCCACCGAGCAGGCCGCCCCGCAGGAGCAGGAGGCGACCGGCGAGGAGCAGGAGGCCGGCGAGACCGAGGTGGACGCCGACGCCGCCGAGGAGACCATCGACGAGGACGCCGCCGACCAGGCGCGCGACGCCGGCGAGAGCAAGCGGCCGGAGCTGCCCTTCACCAACCAGCCGCCGGAGAACGACTACAAGGTCTTCACCCAGAAGTTCGACGAGGTGACCCGCCCGGAGGACCTCTGCGACCCGGCGGAGCTCGATCGGCTGCGCGCCTACCTGGACAAGCAGCTGGTCCACCTGCAGGGCGTCGTCTCGCGCCTCGCCAACCGGCTGCAGCGCCGCCTGATGGCGCAGCAGAACCGCGGCTGGGACTTCGACCTCGAGGAGGGCCTCCTCGACACCGCGCGCATCACCCGCGTGGTGACCGACCCCATGCAGCCGCTGGCCTTCAAGATGGAGCGCGACACCACCTTCCGCGACACGGTGGTGACGCTGCTCCTCGACAATTCCGGCTCCATGCGCGGCCGGCCGATCACGGTCGCCGCCGCCTGCGCGGACATCCTCGCCCGCACGCTGGAGCGCTGCGGCGTGAAGGTGGAGATCCTCGGCTTCACCACCAAGGCCTGGAAGGGCGGGCAGGCGCGCGAGGCCTGGCTCGCCGCCGGCAAGCCGGCGCAGCCCGGCCGCCTCAACGACCTTCGCCACATCGTCTACAAGGCCGCCGACGCCCCCTGGCGGCGCGCCCGACGCAACCTCGGCCTGATGATGCGCGAAGGGCTCCTCAAGGAGAACATCGACGGCGAGGCGCTCGACTGGGCGCACCAGCGTCTGCTGGCCCGGCCGGAGAACCGCAAGATCCTGATGATGATCTCGGACGGCGCGCCGGTCGACGATTCCACCCTCTCGGTCAACCCGGGCAACTATCTGGAGCGGCACCTGCGGGCCGTCATCAAGGAGATCGAGACCCGCTCGCCGGTGGAGCTCATCGCCATCGGCATCGGCCACGACGTCACCCGCTACTATCGCCGCGCCGTCACCATCGTGGACGCGGAGGAGCTGGCCGGCGCCATGACCGAGCAGCTCGCCTCCCTGTTCGAGGAGGAGCGCTCCCGCGACCGCGCCGGCGCCGCCCGGCCGGCGCCGCGGCCCTCCGCCGGCCGCGCTCCCGTCCGGGTGGGCCTGAAGTGACGCTCCGCCGCCGGCTGGCCGTCGCCTCCACGGCGGTCGCCCTTTCGGTCGGCGGAACGGTGCTCGCCCTCTCCGCCGGGGCCGCCACCCTGCCGCCCACGGTCACGCTCGCCACCCATCCGATCCGCTCCTTCCTGATCGGCGATCCGGAGACCACCCGCTTCGGCGCGCTGGAATGGCTCGGCGGCCTGGAGGTCGAGGGCTCCGTCCGGGCGGTCGGCGGTCTCTCCGGCATCGTCATGACGGAGGGCGGGGATGCCTTCCTGACCATCACGGACGATGGCCTCGCCCTCCAGGCCCGCATCCGGCGCGACGACGCGGGCCGTCCGGTCGCGCTGGAGGACGGGCGCCTGAAGCCGCTCCTCGACCGGCAGGGCAGGCCGTTCCGCGGCAAGATCGACGCGGACACCGAATCCATCGACGTGCGCGGCCACGACGCGGTCGTCAGCGTGGAGGGGCGCCGGCCGAAGATCCTCGCCGGCACGGTCGAGGCGGACGGTTTCCTCGGGCCGTTGAAGGAGATCCGGCTGCCGCCGACGCTCGGCGGCCTGCGCGGGTCCAAGGGGCTGGAGACGGTGGTGTTCGGGCGGCCCGGCGGCCCGTTCGACGGCGCCATCGTGACGATCGCGGAGGAGCCCGCCCGGGGCGCAACGAGCGACGACAACCCCGGCTGGATCATCGGCGGCCCGGCGCCCGGCGCTTTCCTCGTCGCCAACAACAGCCTGTTCAGCGTCACGGACGCCAAGTTCGGCCCGGGGGACGACCTCTTCATCCTGGAGCGGTCGTTCTCCCTCGGCGACGGCGTGCGCTGCCGCATCCGCCGCATCAAGGCGGCGGACCTGAAGCCTGGCGCGAGGGTGGACGGAGAGGTGGTGCTGGAGGCCGACCTCCGGCACCAGATCGACAACATGGAGGCGATCGCCGTCTGGACGGACCGGGCGGGGCGCACCCGCCTGTCGCTCCTGTCCGACGACAACCGCTCCTTCCTGCAGCGGACGGTCTACCTGGAATTCGTGCTCGCCGCGCCCTGACGACGGCCGGCGTGGCGGTGCGCCGCGCCCCCTCAGCGGGCGAGCGCGTTCCCGTAGGGCTTCACCCAGTTCATCAGGCCCGCGTAGGGGATGAGGCTGACGAGCGCCATCGCCATTTTCACGGCGAAGTCGCCGAGGGCGAGGCTCACCCAGGGCACGTCGGTGCCGGCGAAGGCGAGCGAGAAGAACACCGCCGTGTCGAGCGCCGAGCCGACCGTGGACGACACGAGCGGCGCCCGCCACCAGGTGCCGGCGCGCAGGCGGTTGAACAGGGTCACGTCGATCAGCTGGGCCGACAGGAAGGCGGCGCCGGACGCGATCGCGATCCGCGGGTCGGCCAGCACCAGCGACAGCGCCACGGCGATCGCGAAGCCGACGCAGACCACGAGCCGGGTCTTCGCCGGGCCGAACCAGCGGTTGGTGAGGTCCGTCACCAGGAAGGCGAACGGATAGGTGAAGGCGCCGTAGGTCAGAATCTCGCCGAGGCCGAAAGCCGTGACCGGATACTGGACCAGGATGTTGGAGGCGATCACGATCACCGCCATGGCGACGATCGACGGCACGAGGCGGCGGTCGAAGGCGAGCATCGGGGCAGTCCTCTTGTGATCCGATGAAGGGTGAGCCGGTCCACGAGGGCGAGCCGGTGGACACTCTTGGCGCGAAACCTTGGCGCGAAGCCGTGCGGGCCGCGTCCGGCGCTCCGTCAGCCGACCTCCGCGGGGCCGGGATACGTTCGGGCCGGCTTCGGTCGCGCGCGCCCGGCGAACCGGGTCGTGGGGCGGCCGGGTGTCCGACCGGAACGATGCGGTCCCCTTCCGGACAAAGCAGACGGCCGCCGAAAGGATCCCGGTCGGGATGCTTCGACGGCCGATGAGGCGGTGCGACGGGCAACTCCGCGTCGGGCCGGGCGAACCCGGCCGCGATCGTCAGGCGGCCGCGGCTTCGCTCTGCTTCTTCTCGATCTGCTTCTTCAGCAGGCGCGCGCGGGTCGACAGCTCCTCGGTGCCGGCCTTCGCCAGGAAGGCGTCCAGGCCGCCGCGATGCTCCACCGAGCGCAGGGCGTTCGCCGAGATGCGCAGGCGCACGCTCTGGCCCAGCGTGTCGCTGAGCAGGGTGACGTTGAGCAGGTTCGGCAGGAAGCGCCGCTTGGTCTTGTTGTTCGCGTGGCTGACGTTGTTGCCCGTCAGCACGGCCTTACCGGTCAGTTCGCACCGCCGAGCCATGGGGGTCATTCCTTCTCGTCTCAAGGGGAGATCCCGCGTCGGCGGACCGTCCCGTACATGCGTCGGCGTCCGCTCCTCGCGGGAACGGCCACCCTGCCTCGAAAGTCGCTCGTCTATAAGGGCGCGGCCTGCCCGCGTCAACCCTCGCCACGGCCGGTCCACGGCCTCGCGCGCGGCGGCGCTCGCGAAGCGCGGCGGGGTGACGGACGTTAACGAAGCAGTTACCATATCGGCACGAAGATCGTCCGGGCCGGCCGGGACACGCGACACTCGTTCCTGGCCGCCGCATCCGATCGAAGGCAACCCACCCGTCGTGTTCCGCCGCCGTGATGGCTCACGGAACGCGGGGCGCGTAGGGCCGTTCCCCGGCGGACGCGGCCGACCCGGCGTCCTGGAGGCTTAAAACCCGTGTCCCTTTTCGGTTCCCGTACCCGTTCCAAGGTCGCCCGTGCGGCCACGGCGGTCGCCGTCGGCGCCGCCCTCACGTCGGCGCCGGTCGCCGGCGCCGCACCCACCGCCTCGGCCGGCGAGAGCAAGGCGCTCTACGACGTCTCCTTCATGGGGCTGGGGATCGCCAAGGGCTCGCTCGCCGTCAAGGTCGACCGCGGCGCCTATGCGGCCAAGCTCCACATCTCCACGTCGGGTCTCGCCCGCATCATCTCCTCGGAGGAGAGCATCGCCACCGCCAAGGGGCGGATCGGCCGCGGCCTCACCCCGGCCGCCTACGAGCTCATGTCCAGGGGCGACAAGGTCACCCAGGTGTCCATGGGGCTCGGCGGCGGGTCGATCAAGTCGCTCCGCGCGATTCCCGAACTCATGGAGCGCGACGACCGGGTCCCGGTCACGTCCGCCCACAAGCGCAACGTGATGGATCCGCTGTCGGCCGTGCTGCTGCCGATCCCCGCCAAGAGCAAGGACGGCGTCGGCCGCGAGGTCTGCGACCGCACCCTGCCGATCTTCGACGGCTGGACCCGCTACGACATCAAGCTCAGCTACAAGGCCACCGAGCGGGTGAACGTGCCGGGCTATGCGGGCGACGCGATCGTCTGCGGCGCCCGCTGGGTGCCGGTCGCCGGTCACCGGGAAGGCAAGGAATCCACTCGCTTCATGCAGAACAACAAGGACCTGGAGGCGTGGTTCGTGCCGAGCGAGGACGGCGCGATCGCGCTTCCGTACAAGATCGCCGTCCGCACCATGCGCGGCATGCTGGTCGTGCAGGCCCGCCAGTTCGGCGACGGATCCTCCATGACCAAGGCCTCCAACTGACGGGCCGCGGCGCTCGGCCGGGCTCCGGGACCGATCCTCGACATCCAAGATGGGCGCCCTCGACGGGCGCCCTTTTTCGTTCGGCGACGGTCGGCGCCATCATGTGTATCCGGCCGGGATGGGTGTCCCGTTCGCGCCGGCGCTCCCCTCGCCGTGCCGAACCGGGACGAAGCGGTTAACCGCCGCGCGCCGCGCCGCCGCCACCCTCGCTTTGCCTGCCTGCATCTTGGGGGTGGGCGGCCCCGCCCACGCCACCGCTCGTGGGGTCCGAATCCGGAACGCCACCCGGCAGCCGATTCGTGCTTCGTCCGTTCCGGCTTCGTTGATCCGGTTAACGGCCGAGGTCTCGTCGGGTACTCGGCAAGTAACGAGGCGTCAACCTGTCGGCCCGCCGAGTCGAGCCGCAAGAATCGACTTGACAGCGACTCGGCCCGGCGAGTCGCTCGACTCCGGACCTGAGTCGAACGAGTCAACAGAATGCGGTCTAGACTCGCCGCGACACCAGATGATGTGAGAACGAACCCTGAATCTCTTCCATACTGCGATTCGGTCTTGCTCTGTTCATGGTTGATTCCCATATGGCCGGGCGAGGGCCGGTCCGCCCCGCCGGGGCGCCCGTCCGCCTCCGTCCGGGTCCGGGACCGTGGTCGCGGGCATGAGAAAAGGCGAGCACGCTCCGTGGCCCTGTGTTACAGACGGGACATGTTCGGCCCTCGATGATCCGGGTCGGCGTCCGCCCCCGTGCCCCTCGAGACGACGTTCACCAGACGCCGGCCGAAGATCCGAGCATGACCGTTTCCCCCATCGCGCCGACGCCGGCGACCGCCCGCACCCGCAACGTGACGGCGGTTCTGGGCCCGACCAACACGGGCAAGACCCACCTCGCCATCGAGCGCATGCTGGGTCACGACACCGGCGCCATCGGCCTGCCTCTCCGGCTCCTCGCCCGCGAGGTCTACACCCGGGTGGCGGCGCGCGCCGGCCTCAACCAGGTCGCCCTCATCACCGGCGAGGAGAAGATCGTCCCGCCCGGGGCGCGCTATTTCGTCTCGACCGTGGAGGCGATGCCGCGCGACCTCGTGGTGTCCTTCGTGGCCATCGACGAGGTGCAGCTCGCCGGCGACCTGGAGCGCGGCCACGTCTTCACAGACCGCATCCTCAACATCCGCGGTCGCTCCGAGACCATGCTGCTCGGCTCCGCCACCGCGCGGCCGCTGATCGAGAAGCTGCTTCCGGGCGTCACGGTCGTGGGCCGGCCGCGCATGAGCCAGCTCGTCTACACCGGTTCGAAGAAGATCACCCGGCTGCCGCGCCGGTCCGCCGTCGTGGCCTTCTCGGCCGACGAGGTCTACGCCATCGCCGAGCTCATCCGCCGGCAGCGCGGCGGGGCCGCCGTCGTCATGGGCGCCCTCAGCCCGCGCACCCGCAACGCCCAGGTGAAACTGTTCCAGGAGGGCGACGTGGACTTCCTGGTGGCCACCGACGCCATCGGGATGGGCCTCAACCTCGACGTCGACCACGTGGCCTTCGCGCAGGCGCGCAAGTTCGACGGCTACCAGTACCGCAACCTCAACCCGTCCGAACTCGGCCAGATCGCCGGGCGCGCCGGCCGCCATCTCAACGACGGCACGTTCGGCGTCACCGGCCAGGTGCATCCGTTCGACGACGACGTGGTCAGGGCGATCGAGAGCCACGAGTTCGAGCCGGTGCGCACCTTCCAGTGGCGCAACACCGCCCTCGATTTCGCGTCCGTGGACGCGCTCCGCCGTTCGCTGGAGCGGCCGCCCGGCCTCGACGGCCTCGCCCGCGCCCTGCCGTCCGACGACGTGCGGGCGCTCGAATACGCGCTCCGGGATCCGTCGATCCAGGACGCGGCGTCCACCCCCGAGGCCGTGCAGCTGCTCTGGGACGCCTGCCTGGTGCCGGACTTCCGGAAGATCTCCCCGGCGCAGCACGGCGACCTCGTGGTCGCACTCTACCGTTTCCTCGTCGGCCGGGGAGTGATACCGGACGAATGGTTTGCACGGCAGGTCTCGAACTGCGACCGTGCGGACGGCGACATCGACGCGCTCTCGGCGCGGCTTGCCGACATCCGCACTTGGACGTACGTGGCCAATCGTCCGAACTGGCTCGCCGATCCTCTCCATTGGCAGGAGCGCGCGCGCACGATAGAGGACCGTCTGTCCGATGCCCTTCACGAGCGGTTGACGCAGCGGTTCGTCGACCGTCGTACTTCCGTCCTGATGAAACGACTGAGAGAAAACGCCATGCTCGAAGCCGAAATCACAGAGACCGGCGCCGTGCTCGTCGAGGGCCAGCACGTCGGCGAGCTCCACGGGTTCCGGTTCGCGCCCGACCAGACGGCCAGCGCCGAGGGTCCGGACGGCAAGGCGGTCCGTGCCGCGGCCGCCAAGGCGCTGGCGAACGAACTCGAGAAGCGCGCCGAGCGCCTCTCCAAGGCGCCGAACGACGACATCGTGCTGGCTTCCGACGGCGCGCTGCGCTGGCTCGGCCAGCCGGTCGCCAAGCTGGTCGCCGGCGACGACGCGCTGGCGCCGCGCGTGATGCTGCTCGCCGACGAGCAGCTGACCGGCCCGGCCCGCGACAAGGTCCAGGGCCGCCTGGACCTCTGGATCGGCGCCCATATCCAGACCCTCCTGAAGCCGCTCCTCGACCTGAAGACCGCGCCCGACCTGGAAGGCATCGCCCGGGGTGTCGCCTTCCGGCTCGTGGAGGCGCTCGGCACCCTGGAGCGCCAGGAGGTGGCCGACGACGTCAAGGCCCTCGACCAGACCGCCCGCGCCGCCATGCGCAAGTACGGCGTCCGTTTCGGCGCCTACCACATCTACGTGCCGGCGCTCCTGAAGCCGGCGCCGGCCGCCCTCGTGGCCCATCTCTGGGCGCTGAAGCACGGCTCCATGGACATGCCGGGCCTCGCCGAACTGCCCCAGCTCTCCGCGTCGGGCCGCACCTCCATCAAGGTGGACCCGGCCTTCGACCGCACGCTCTACCGCCTGGTCGGTTTCCGCGTCGCCGGCGAGCGGGCGGTGCGCCTCGACATCCTGGAGCGCCTCGCCGACATCATCCGGCCGCTGATCGCCTGGAAGCCGGTCGGCGACGCCACGCCGCCGGACGGCGCCATTCCGCAGGGCGGCGGCTTCACCGTCACGGTGTCGATGACGTCGCTCCTCGGCTGCTCGGGCGAGGACTTCGCCTCCATCCTGCGCGGCCTGGGCTACCGCATGGAGAAGCGCACCATCCGCGTTCCGCTGCGCCCGGGCGCGAGCCCCGCCGGCGACGCAGCCGTTTCGGCGGACGTCGCGACCCCGGCCGACGCCGCCGCTGACGTTCCGTCCGACGTCGCCATGGCGGCCGAGGTCGAGGCCCAGGCTCTCGACGCGGCCGCGACGGACGTCCTGGTCGCCGCGCCGGCGGTCCAGGACGCCTCGCGCATGGACGTGGAGCCCGCCGTCGTGGCGGCCGTGGACCTCGCCGCCGCGTCGGTCTCCGCCGATGCCGCGCCGGCCGAAGCCGCGCCGATCGAGGCCGAGCCGGTTCTCGCCGGGGCGCCGGAGCCCGCGCCCGTGTCGACGGGCGTGCCGGCCGACGGCTCCGAATCCGACGCCGCTCCGGACGAGGCGTCCGCCGCCGAAACCGCCGCCGCTCCGGCCGACGCCGCCGCCGAGACGGGCGCCGCCGCTCCGGCCGATGCCGCCGCTCCGGCGGCCGCCTTCGAGGAGAAGGAGGTCGAGGTCTGGCGGCCGGGTCGATTCGACCGGCACCGCCGTCCCGACAACCGGGCCGACCAGCAGCGCGGCGGCCGCGACCAGCGCGGCGGCCGTGGCGAGGGCCAGCGTCCGGAAGGGCGCGGCGAGCGTCGTCCCTGGCAGGGCGGCGGGCGCGGTCCCCAGGGCGCCGAGGCCGGCCGCGGCCCGCAGGGTCCGGAAGGCGGGCGCGGCCCGCAGGGAGGGGAGGGCGCCCGCGGTCCGCGCGAGGACAGGGGTCCGCGCCGGGACGATCACCGGCCCGAGCGCCGCGACGACCGCCGTCCGCCCCAGGGCGACCGGCCCCGCCGTCCGGAGAAGCCGGTGGATCCCGATTCGCCGTTCGCGGCGCTCCTCGCCCTCAAGGCGGACCTGGAGCAGAAGCAGAAGAAGAAGTGACCGGACCGGCCGCCCCGGCGGCCGCCCCCCGGCGGAAAGGCTGACGTGGCGGACGATCGCCAGCGGATCGACAAGTGGCTCTGGTTCGCCCGGATGGCGAAGACCCGCTCGGTCGCCCAGGATCTCGCCCAGTCAGGACACGTCAGGATCAACGGCCGCAAGATCGACGCCGCCAGCCAGCCCGTGAAGGTCGGCGACGTGCTCACCCTCGGCCTTCGCGGACACGTGCGGGTGCTGAAGGTGCTGGCCTTCGCCGAGCGTCGCGGCTCCTTCCCGCAGGCGCAGCTCCTCTACGAGGACCTCGCCCCGCCGCCGCCGAGGCCGTCGGCCTCCGGCGACGACGCCGGACGGCCCGACGGGGCGGACGAGGATGACGCCGAAGGCCCGGACGACGATGCGGCCGCGGGCGCGACCGCGCCGGGCGCCCCGCCGCAGCCCGCGGGACTGCCGCATCGGCCCCGGCCGGTGCGCGGGGAGGGGCGGCCCACCAAGCGTGACCGCCGCCGGTTCGACCGGTTCGAGCCGGACGGCTCCGGCTGAGGCGGGGCGACCGACGCCCGCCGCGGCACGGTTCCGCACTGCGGGATCTGCCTCTTGCGCCCTGGGGCGAAGTTCGTTACCCAGCGTCTCGGCTCGCGCCCACGGCGGCGCGGAGCGGGATCAAAGAGCTCGACCATGACCTACGTCGTCACCGACAACTGCATTCGCTGCAAGTACATGGACTGCGTGGAAGTCTGCCCGGTGGACTGCTTCTACGAAGGCGAGAACATGCTCGTCATCCATCCTGACGAATGCATCGACTGCGGCGTGTGCGAGCCTGAATGCCCCGCCGAGGCCATCAAGCCGGACACCGAGCCGGGCCTTGAAAGCTGGCTGAAGCTCAACGCGGACTATGCGTCCCAGTGGCCCAATATCACGTCCAAGGGCACGCCGCCGGACGACGCCAAGGCCATGGACGGCGTCGAGGGCAAGCTGGATAAGTTCTTCTCGCCGAACCCCGGCAAGGGGGACTGACGGCACGTCGCATTTGGCGGGTGCTCCTGTCGGGTTTCGCCGAAGACCCTGTGAATAGCGCGGACGGCGTGTGCGAAATCGGCACGCCGGCCGTTGTAGGCTTTGAACTTCCGCCGGTTCGTGTTATATAAGTCATCGACAGTCGACATATCGTCCCGATCGCGCGAAAAGTCCCCTCCGGGGGCTTTTTTATGAACGGCCGTGTTCCGGATTACTCGGAACCGGTTTCACCGGCACCCCTCTCCGGTTCTTCGCGCCCTCGGGTCATCACCCGGATCGACTGAAACAACGCGAGAGCGTGCCGGCAGGGCGGACCGTCCGGTCCGTCGACCATGACGCATTTTCAGGCGAGCAAGCCGGCCACCGGGTCGGGCGACTTGCGTGCGTTCTGGCGGTCTGCCGTCACCAGGAGTGGATGGACCGAATGGCCACTGCGAAGAAATCCGCCGTCCGCAATGGGTTCAAGACCAGCGAATACATCGTCTACCCGGCCCACGGCGTGGGCCAAATCGTGTCGATCGAAGAACAAGAGATCGCGGGTCTGAAGCTCGACCTGTTCGTGATCGTCTTCGAGAAGGACAAGATGACCTTGCGTGTCCCGACCGCCAAGGCCGAGACCGTCGGCATGCGCAAACTGGCGGACGGGGATACGGTGGACAAGGCTCTCGAGATCATCAAGGGCCGCGCCCGGGTGAAGCGCACCATGTGGAGCCGCCGCGCCCAGGAGTACGAGGCCAAGATCAATTCGGGCGACCTGATCGCCATCTCCGAGGTGGTGCGCGACCTGCATCGCGCTTCCAGCCAGCCGGAGCAGTCCTATTCGGAACGCCAGCTCTATGAAGCGGCCCTCGACCGCATGGCCCGCGAGATCTCGGCGGTGAACCGCACCACCGAGACCGAGGCCATCCGCAAGATCGAGGACAGCCTGAACAAGAGCCCGCGCCGGGTCGCCGCCCGCGGCGACGCCGCCGACGAGGCGGAGGACGACGAGGACGAGGCGGAAGCCGCCTGATCCGGCGCGGCCGCACGCGGCCGCCGGTCATGGACGGCAGGGTACGGCGCTCCGGGAACAAGCCTCTGGGGGACATCCTCCAAGAGGCCATCGCCCCCGGAAACCTGGATCCGGAGACGGGGTACCGGCGGCCCGAACGCCGGCGCCCTCACCGGTCGAGGCCCGATAGCCGAAGCCCGGCAGCCGAAGCCCGAACGCCACCTTGAAGCAACACCGAGACGCCCGGCCGCCCTGGCCGGGCGTTTCGCGTTTTGGCGACCGCCCGGCCGGCCCCGGTCGTCTCCCCGCTCGCTCCCGATCCTTTGAGCGGATCGCCGCACCCCGTTCACGTCCTCGTCAGGTCGCCGCCCGCGTGTCGTTCGCGACGGAACCGGCCGGTGTCGGCCGGGGTTGGGCGGGTGGACGTTATCGTCGTGTGGAGTGACCGTCCGGCAGGACCAAGAGGATCGCGTTTGCGCGGAGCGGCCGCGCTCTCCTTCGAAAGGGGGAGGGCGGCGTCTGATCCGAGGCGGATCGCGGTCCGTAAGCCAATCCGAGATGGGGGTGGATCAAGCGCACCCCAGGGAGGCAACCGGATGCCGCGGAGACCAGCAGCCAACCGTTCCTTCGTCCGCGCCGCCATGCAGGCGCCCTACCTGGCGCGCGAGGAAGAACACGCCCTCGCGGTGCGCTGGAAAGAGGAACGGGACCAGCAGGCGCTGCATCTCCTGACCCAGGCCCACATGCGCCTGGTGATCGCCGTGGCGGCCCGCTTCCGCAACTTCGGCCTGCCGATGGCGGACCTGATCCAGGAGGGCCACGTGGGTCTCCTGGAGGCGGCCGCCCGGTTTGAGCCCGACCGCAACGTGCGCTTCTCCACCTACGCCACCTGGTGGATCCGGGCGTCCATCCAGGATTACATCCTGCGCAACTGGTCCATCGTCCGCGGCGGCACGTCGTCCGCCCAGAAGGCGCTGTTCTTCAATCTCCGCCGGCTGCGCGCCAAGCTTTCCGGCGCCGGCACCACCAAGACAGAGAACGAGGTTCACCAGGAGATCGCCCTGGCGATCGGCGTCTCCACTGACGATGTCGCCACCATGGCGGCGCGCCTTTCCGGCCCGGACACGTCCCTCAACGCCCCCATCGGCGAAAGCGACGGCGCCGCATCCGACCGGATGGACTTCCTCGTCTGCGCCCAGCCGCTGCCGGACGAGGCGGTCGGCGAAGCCATCGACGGCGAACGCCGCGTGCGCTGGCTCCGCCAGGCCATGGGTGTTCTCACCGACCGGGAGATGCGGATCCTGAAGGAACGTCGGCTGCGCGATGACGGCGCCACCCTGGAGGCCATCGGCGAACGGCTCGGCATCTCCAAGGAGCGGGTGCGCCAGATCGAGAACCGGGCGCTGGAAAAGCTGAAGGCGGCGCTGCTCACCGCCCATCCGGAGTTCGGCGCCTCCGCCTGACGGACGCGCCCGACGCCGGACCCGCCCGGCGCATCGCGGGCTGAAGACACGCCCCTGCGCCGCGCGGCGCGATCCCGTCAGCCGTCGACGATCAGCTTCACCTTGCGGCCGACCGCGGGCTGCTCGCCCGCCCCGAGGCCGTTGAACACCCGGAAGAGATCCACCGCCCGGTCCACCGGCGCCATCCGGGCCGCGAGGGATTCCGCCGTGTCGCCCGGCTGGACCGTCGCGATGCGGATCCGCAGCGGCTGCAGCCGCGCCTGCTCGTCCGCCCCCAGCGGCCGGAAGCTGCCGATCGTCTCGCGGAAGGCCCGGTCGAAGTCCGGCGTCAGCGAGCGGGTGGCGAACAGGAAGCGGAAGGTCTGGTCGCCGAAGCGCACTACCGCCACCCGGTAGGTGTAGCCGCGCGCCGCCGCCGACGCGGTGGCGGCCGGCATGCCGTTGATCGACAGGGTCTGCACCGACGCGGGGTCGAGGCCGTTGATCCAGCCGGAGGTCAGATAGTCGATGAGGTCGTCGCCGGCCTTCACGTCGGCGCCGTCGAAGCGCATGGCCGTGCCGCCCCGGTCGGTCGCCAGCACGGCGCGCGCGGTGTTCTCCAGGGTGAAGCCGGCCGGCACCGCGAAGGCGAGGCCGAGCTTGGCGTGCAGGAACTCCCGGCCGCGGACGAAGCCCTCCACCGGGTCGTCGCCGAACATCAGCCCGTCCACCCGCTTCAGATAGGCGTCCTGGTCCCGGTCGCCGCCGGCCGCGACGGCGGCCGCGGCCGCGGCGGCGTTCGCCTGGGCGATCCGCTCCGGCGTGGAGGGATGCGACGACAGGAAGTCCGCGCTGCCGTCGTCGGCGGGCGAGGCGGTCTTGTAGGCGGCGAAACGCGACATGGAGGTCAGGAAGCGCGCGGCCGCGTAGGGGTCGTAGCCGGACCTGGCGAGGGTGCGGATGCCGACGGCGTCCGCATCCAGTTCCTGGATCTGCGAGAAGCGCGCGAGCGACATCTGCGTGGACGCGAGCGCGAGCCGGGCAACCGCCGGATCCTGCACCACGTCCTGCACCACCCGGCTCGCCACGGCGGCCGCCTCGGCCCGCTCGGCGCGCGCGAACGCATGGCGGGCGGTCACGTGGGCCATCTCGTGGGCGATCACCGCCGCCACCTCGGAGGTGTCGTTGGCGAGCGCCAGCAGCCCGCGCGTCACGTAGACATAGCCGCCCGGCAGCGCGAAGGCGTTGATGGCCGGCGAATTCAGGATGGTGACGCGGTAGCTGCGCCACGGCTCGTCGCTCGCCCGCACGAGGCGGCCGACCGCGCGCGCGATGGCGACCTCCGCCTCCGGGTCCTCGTAGGTGCCGCCGAAGGAGGCCAGGATCTTCGGGTGCTCGCGTTCGGCGATGGCCACCTCGCGGGCGTCCACCTCCGGCGTGCGGCTCGCCGGCCGGGGCGTCGCGGCCAGCTGGTTGGCCTGCACGGCCTCGTCGATGGACCGGCCGCCGAGCGCGCCCACGCAACCGGCGAGCGCCAGCGACAGGGCGAGCGCCGAGCCCGCCTTCAGAAGGCGCCGGATCCCGCCCGGTCCCTGCTGCCGTCCAACCGTCATGCCAGTCCTCGTCGCCCCCGGACCGATCGCGCCGGACGTGTCCGCGTCCGATCGCGCCGGATTGGTGCCGCATGCCATGGTCATCGTCCCAAGCGGGTGTCCCGCTCCTCGTTCGTCACCTCGATCGCCCCCACGTCGGCGAGGCGAAGCGTGCCGCCGTCGTCGGGAACGGCCCAGCCGCGGACCCGGATCCATCGTCCCGCCCAGGTCTCGGGCCGGTTGTCCGCGTCAAAGCGGGCATAAGTTCGGCCGTCGATCAGGATCGTGAAATCCCGCCCGAAGGCCCATCCGAAATTCAAATAGGTGGTGCGCCCCGCGATTCCCACCGATTCGAGGCGACCCTCCGCGATCACGAAGTCCGCCGGTGTCCTGGCGCGGCCGCCGGGCCCGATCCGGACCCGGAACCGCGGCTCCGCCCAGAGCCCGCGTCCCGCCTTGCGAGCCTCGGCCTCCACCGCCAGGAGAGCCGCCGCGCAGGGGCCGGTCCCGTCGCCGAGCGCCAGTCCGTCGCGCACCAGCGCCGCCTGGATCCAGGCGCCGCTCGCGTCCTCCGCCTGGCCGGAGATCCGGCCGTGCCGGTCCGCCCGGCCGTCCGCGCCGCGCACCGCGATGGTGCCCCGTCCGGCGGCATCCGCCAGCCGGGTGCCGAGGGCGGCCCGCGCGGACCGGTCCGCCGTCGCCGGCACGATCACGCCGTCCAGCCTGAGGCCCGGTCCGGTCTCCGCCGGCTCGAAGCCGGGCCGCACCGCGCCCGCGGGCCCGACCGGCGCCGCGCGCGCCGCAAGGTCGATTTGCCCCGGTCCGGCGCAGTCGATCGGCCGGCTCGCCGCCGTCGGCGCGGGATTCGCCTGGTCGTCCGCCCGTCCCGGCTCAGGGCCGAACGCGACCGTCGCCGCGGCCAGCATCAGCGCGAGCGTCGGCGCCCGCCGGAGCGGACCGGTGAGGCGGCCCGTCGGCCGCAACGGGCAGCGGTTCCCGCTCACGCCTCGCACTCCCTGATTTGGTCGGAGAGCATATCATGCTTCGCGATTGGGTGCAGTGCGCCATCCGCTTTTCGCCATGCGTAAACCGGGACGCTCCGGCGGCGGCGAGGTCGCCTCCGACGCCGGTCGATCGCGCGAAGCCCTCTTGATCGAAGCCCCCTGGTCGGCCCATAAAGGCGCGTGCGCCGGGCCGCGTCCGCCCTGCGACAGGCGAACGGCGTCCCGGTAGCTCAGCAGGATAGAGCACAAGTTTCCTAAACTTGGGGTCAGGGGTTCGAATCCCTTCCGGGACACCACGCCGTCCACCCGAATACCGAACCCGATCCGCCCGCCAGCGGGAAGGCCCCCGTCGGCCTACTGCGCCGCCATCGGATAGCGGGGCGCGCTCCGCTGGACGAGCTTCTCGATCCCGCCGGTCAGCCGGGCGAGGCACTGGTCGAGGTCGGCGCGGGACAGCACGGTCTGCCGGGCGGCCGCCCGCAGGGGATCGAAGGCGGCGGGTCGCGCCAGCACGTCCGCAAGCCGGTCCGCGAGGGCGTCCGCGTCGAAGAAGTCGGTCAGCAGCCCGTTCCTGCCATCCGCCACATACTCCCGCACCGGCGGCGTCGCCGAACCCACCACCAGCGCCCCGCACGCCATCGCCTCCAGCATCGACCAGGAGAGCACGAACGGATAGGTCA
Source organism: Chthonobacter rhizosphaerae (assembly GCF_013839525.1). GTDB lineage: Bacteria > Pseudomonadota > Alphaproteobacteria > Rhizobiales > Pleomorphomonadaceae > Chthonobacter > Chthonobacter rhizosphaerae. The sequence goes on along the minus strand of NZ_JACDIS010000001.1, from coordinate 79,771 downwards.
GGTAGACGTGGGCGGTCGTCACCTGGAATAGGCGGATGAGGTCGCCGTAGGGAATGCGCCCCAGGAAGTGCACCCGCGCTGGGTCGAGTCCGGTCTCCTCCATCATCACCGCGCGCCACGACCGCCCATCGGGCGCCGGGCGCCCGTAGCTCACCCCGTCGCCGCCCACCACCACGAAGGTGGCGGAGGGGTGCCGCGCCGCCACCCGGGCCGCGGCCCGCAGGAACTGCGGGAAGCCGCGATAGGGCTCCAGGTCCCGGGCCGTGAAGGTGATCACCGGCTGCGACCGGTCCAGCACCCGGCCGTCCGGCAGGGTGAACCGGGCGCCCGGGTCCGGCCGGCAGCGGGCGGTGTCGATGCCGTCGTGGCAGACGCCGATCTTGCCCTGGAACTCGGCCGGGTAGAGCGCCCGCTGCCAGCGGGTCGGGCTGAGGCCCGCGTCCACGGAGGCGAGCGTGGAGGTCTGCGCGAGGTTGCGGGCGCTCAGCCGCTGGCGGTCCTTCATGGTGACCACGTCCGCCGGGTCGAAACCCACGTCGGCGCCGCTCGCCCGGTAGAAGAACTCGCAGTAGCCGAGCACCGGCGTCGACGGCAGCACGTCCTTGGCGAAGAGGAGGCTGCCCCAGCCGCCATGGCCCACCACCACGTCCGGCGCGCCCGTGCGCCGGGCGAGGGCGTCCATGGCCGCCGCCACCCGTTCGCCGAGCCTCAGGTGATAGTCCACCGCGGCCCCGGATGCCCGGGCGCCCGGCCCGGACGGCGGCTCCGGCGCGTGGGTCACCACGCGCACGCCGGGCAGCGGCTGGTCGGCGGTTTCGCAGAGGAGCGTGACGTCGTCGCCCCGGGCGGCGAGGCGGCTCGCCCAGTGCAGAAACTGGCCCGGGCCGTTGCGGTGCACGAACAGAACCTTCACCCGATCCCCCGCCGCTCGCCCACGTGTCCGCTCCATCCGCCGGCTTCAGAGCTTTTCCACCGGATTTCCATGTCGATCCGGACAATTCGACAGAAAACAGCTCTTTAAGCCAGCCTTCATGGTTTCGCGTCAGATCATTGCGTAAGTTGAATACGTAGTCCATAAGGGAATTGTTGAGCGGCCAGTCTGGTTAAGAGAGTTTTGTTCTTCAAATTTTTTCAAATTTGATCGGTTCGGACGAAGAAGAAGGTGGCGGCGGATGGGCAATGACACCCTGGCGACGATCAACGAGGGGCGGCGCGTGTTCCTGCGCGGCCTCGTGTGGGCGGGCGTGGTCAGCGCCTTCATCAACATCCTGCAGCTCGCCGTGCCCATCTACATGCTGCAGACCCACGACCGGGTGATCACCAGCCACAGCTACGACACCCTGACCATGCTGACGATCCTGACGGTCGGGGCGCTGGTCACCTACGGGGCGCTCGAATACGTGCGGTCGTCCACCTTCCTGGTGCTCGGCAACCGGCTCATCCGCCAGCTCAACCTGCCCACCCTGGAGGCCGCCCTCGGCGCCGCCCAGCAGGACGGTCTCGGCAAGGCCACCCAGGCCTTGCGTGACCTGTCCGAGGTGCGCGGCTTCATCACCGGCAACGCGGTCGGCGCGCCCATGGAGGCGATCTGGTCGCCCATCTTCATGGCCGTGCTCACCCTGCTCCATCCGCTCTACGGCCTGGTGGCGCTCATCTCGGCGGTGGCCGTGGTGGCGCTCAGCCTTGTGGCGGACCTCCTCTCCAAGCAGGTGCTGAAGGAGGCGAACGACGCCCAGCTGGAGGCCACCGGCCGCATGGCCGCCGCCCTTCGCCAGGCGGAGGTGATCGAGGCCATGGGCATGCTGCCCGCCGTCGGCCGGCGATGGGAGAAGGCCCAGCGCACCGCCATGGGCCTCATGGACGTCGGCACCCGCCGGGCGAAGGCCGTGTCGGCCCTCTCCCGCACCGTGCGCTACGGCATGCAGGTCGCCACCATCGCGCTCGGCGCCATCCTGGTCATCGAGGGGCTCGTGTCCCCGGGCGCCATGGTGGCCGCCAGCATCATCATGGGCCGGGTGCTCCAGCCGTTCGACAACATGATCGAGAACTGGCGCTCGTGGCGCTCGGCGGGGTCCGCCTGGGAGCGCATCCGCGACACCCTGGAGGCCTGGCGGCCGAACCGCGAGACCACGCCCCTGCCGCTGCCGGAAGGCCCGCTGGTGGTGGAAGGCCTCGTCTACGGCGTGCCCGGCAACACGGTGGCGCTTCTGCGCGGGCTGGAGTTCCGCCTGGAGCCCGGCGACGTGCTCGGCATCATCGGCCCGTCGGCGGTCGGCAAGTCGTCGCTCGCCCGCCTCCTCGTCGGCACCATCAAGCCCAACGCGGGCGGCATCTTCCTCGGCGGCCACAACGTCTACGGCTGGGAGCGCGGCTCCTTCGGCCGGGCGGTCGGCTACCTGCCCCAGTCCATCTCGCTCCTCGACGGCACCATCCGGGAGAACATCGCCCGCATGCAGGACGAGGATCCGGCGCTCGTCATCCGGGCGGCCCGCCTCGCCGGCGTGCACGACATGATCGGCCGCCTGCCGCTCGGCTACGACACGCCCGTCGGCGACGGCCGGCTCACCCTGTCGGGCGGCCAGAAGCAGCGCATCGCGCTCGCCCGCGCCCTCTACGGCGACCCGCGCCTGATCGTCCTCGACGAGCCCAACGCCAACCTCGACGCGGAAGGGGAGGCGGCGCTCGTGCGCGCCATCGGCGAGATGAGCGCGCTCGGCTCCATCGTGGTGATGATCGCCCATCGGCCGTCGATCATGCAGGCGGCCAACAAGCTCCTGGTCCTGGAGAAGAACCAGCGCTGGCAGTTCGGCCCGCGCTCGTCCGTGGCCGGCGCCGTCGATCGCGACGGCAAGGTCCAGCCGCTCCGGCCCCAGGCCGTTCCCCCCGTGAAGGAGGCGTGAGACGCCCATGAGCGCCAAGTCCGCCGCCGTCCCCGCGTCCTGGACCCTCCAGGCCGACCCCTCCGATCCGCTGCCGTCCCTGAAGGGGCCCATCCTCGCCGGGTCCCTCGTCATCGCCGTCGCGTTCGGCGGCTTCCTCGCCTGGGGCTACGGGGCGAGCCTCGACAGCGCCGCCATCGCGGGCGGCACCGTCATCGTGGACACCAAGCGCAAGACCGTCAGCCACCTGGAGGGCGGCATCCTGCACAGCCTCCTCGTCAAGGAGGGCGACGTGGTGAAGGCCGGCCAGCCGCTGGTCCTCCTCGACGACACCCGGCCGCGCACCGAGCTCAACCAGCTGAAGGCCCAGGCGATCGGCCTGGAGGCCCGGGCCGCGCGGCTGCGGGCGGAGCAGCGGGACGACCCGGCGATCGCCTTCCCGCCCGAGCTCCTGACGAGCGCCGAACCCTTCGTGATCGACGTGCTGGAGACGGAGCGCAGACTGTTCGCCCGGCGCAAGGAGACCAAGGCCGGCCGCATCGACATCCAGCGCAAGCGCATCGAGGAGTTCGCCGCCGAGGCCGCGGCCGCCTCCGCCCAGACCGACGCTTCCCGCCGGCAGAAGGTGCTCTACGAGGAGCAGATCGCCTCCATCCAGGGTCTCGTCGACAAGGGCTACGCCACCCGCGCCCAGCTCGCCGATCTGCAGACCAGCTACAGCGCCATCGTGGGCGACGAGGGCGAGCACGCGGCCAAGCGGGCCCAGGCCGAGCAGGCCAGGGCCGGCGCCGAGCTGGAGATCATCGGCATCGAGACCGAGTGGCAGAGCGAGGTCGCCCGCGAGCTTCAGGACACCCAGATCCAGATCCAGTCGGTGCGGGACAAGATGGAGCAGGCGAGCGAGGTGCTCGGTCGCGTCCAGGTCCGCGCCCCCCAGGACGGCATCGTGGCCGACATCCAGACCCGCACGCCCGGCGGCGTGGTGGTGGCCGGCCAGCCCATTCTCGACATCGTGCCCGAGAACGAGCAGCTGATGGTGGAGGCGATGATCGATCCGCGCGACATCGACACCGTCAAGCCGGGCCAGGAGGTGCGCGTGCGCCTCACCGCCTACACCTACGGCAAGGTGCCGCCGCTCGACGGCACGCTCACCTACGTGGCGGCCGACCGCACCGTCGACCAGCAGAGCCGGTCGTCCTATTTCGTGGTCCGGGCCACCATCTCGGAGGCCTCGCTGGAGCAGTTGCCGAAAGTCCGACTCTACCCGGGCATGCCGGCGGAACTGCAGATCAAGAACCAGCCGCGCCGCGCCATCGACTACCTGCTCTCGCCGATCACGGAAAGCTTCAGCAAGGCGTTCCGCGAGGAGTGAGGCCCGGCCCCCGGCCGCATGGGAAGCGGTCCGCATCGCGGCCGCGTCCCGCCGTCGTCGACGCCAGGGCTGGCACGAGCAGGCCCGTGCCGAGCTTTGCGCCGGCCATCCGCGCCCTCGGCATCGCCGCCTCCCGGCCCTTTCCGTCATGGTTGACGCAAAGTTAATTCCGATCGGGAATTTTAGTAAAACGAACTTCACCTTAGCGGATATTTTCTCAATACATCTAGTATAGTCTAAACCGAATGATTTTTGTTGCTTGTTACTTTCGCGTTCCTATTATCGGCATCAAGAGCGGTGCTGTAAACCGCCGGCATAGGGGGCGAACGCCCGAGAGACCAGTGACCAACTGGTCAGCGCAACATAGGAGCATGACATGGCAACTCTCGAAGGCGGTGCCTTTGACGACACCCTCCTCGGGTCCCGATTCTCCGACGCGATCTTTGCGCGTGCGGGGTCCGACATCGTGATCGGCGGGGAGGGGAAGGATTCCCTCTTCGGCAACGCCGGTGACGACATGCTGTTCGGCGAGGACGGCGACGACTCGCTGTTCGGCAACGACGGCAGCGACTTCCTGGATGGCGGCCTCGGCAGCGACGTTCTCGTCGGCGGTGCCGGCGACGACTTCCTGGCCGGCGGCGACGGCCGGGACACCCTCACCGGCGGCACGGGGAACGATCTGCTCTATGGCGGAGCGGATGCGGACATCCTCCAGGGCGGCATCGGCAACGATGTGCTCGACGGCGGCGCGGGCAACGACATCCTTTCCGGCGGCGCCGGCCAGGACGTGTTCGTGTTCTCCGGCGGCGGCGGCAACGACGTCATCATCGACTTCGTGGTCGGCGACGACCTGCTGCAGATCGATTCCGACATCAACGGCACCGGCATCGCGTCGGCCGACGACATCGCGGCACGGGCCGTCGGCGTCAACGGGAGCACCGTGATCGATCTCGGCAACGGCGACAGCATCGTGTTGAAGAACGTCGACGTGGCCGACGTTCAGAACAACCCGAGCGCCTACTTCATCGTCGCCTGATCCGGCAACGATCCCGGCGTCTCCCTCACGAGGGAGCGCCACCTTGGTCAGATCTCCGGGGGCAGTTCATGGCGGATGCGGGACCGATCGACGTTGGCGGCGATGCGCCGGTGCTTGGGCTTCTGTCGGCCGAGGCGGCGCTGGTGGTGTGGAGCCTTCCCGGCGCGCCGGAGGAGCCGACCACCGTGGAGGGCAGCTTCGGCGAGCCGATCGCCCGCCTCGCCAGCGTCCGCCTGCCGCTCGTCGGCGGCGGGGTCCGGGTGGTCGTCGCCATGCCGCGCCCGGCGGAGGACGACGTCTCCATGATCGTCGGCACCGGCATGGCCGGCGTGCGCGCCGAGATCCGCTACGCCCGGGCCGAGGCGCGGGCCGTCGATCCGGCCGCCCTCTTCAAGGGCCTCACGCCCGCCGCGCGCCTCACCCTCGCGTCCGCCATCCTGGACGGCTGGAGCAGCCTCTTCCGGCTGAAGGGCAGCCGCAGCTACGCCGCCTTCGTCCAGCGCCTCGCCCGCGTTCTCGCCGGCGAGGCGTCCGTCGCGCCGGTGGTCGCCCGGGCGGGCGGCGCCTGCCTCCTGGAGTTCGCCGCCAAGGCGCCGCTCCTCAAGGTGAAATCCTGCCATCTCGCCCGCGCCGGCGCCGTCCTGCCGTTGAAGGCCGACGTCACGGTCGACCGCCGGTCCAAGGACGGCAAGACCCTGCACCGGCTCGTCGCCGACCTGCCCGAGGCGGGCGCCGGCGACGACTGGCTCATCCTTCGCGGCGACAAGGCGCTGGTGATCCGCCGCGTCGTCCGCCCCGAGCGCGATACGGCCCTGGAGACCTGGTGGCGCAACCGCCCCGACCGGGACGCCGCCCTGCGCGAGTGGATCGTCGGCGCGCTCGATCGCCGGTCCGAGACCGCGCGCGCCGCCGCGCTCGAATTCCAGCTCCGCTGCCCCATCGAGCCGCGGCGGGTGAACGGCGGCCAGGGCCTGCCGGCCGCCCAGATCGAGCTCGCCGTGTCGTCCTCCGTCGGCATTCTCGCTTCCGGCTGGTGGCGCGATCCGGGCGGCTTCGTGTCCCGCCTGTCGCTCCTCGACGAGACGGACGCGCCCCGGCCGCTCGACGGCGCCTTCCACACCTATCCGGGCCTCGTGGAAGGCCCGGCCGGCCAGCGCCAGCCGGTCACCGGCTTCACGGCCTTCGTGCCGGGCGTCCGGGCGCCGCTGCTGCAGCCGCGCTTCCTCCTGGAGCTGAAGTCCGGCGCCCGCCACCTCCTGGTGCCGGACCCGCAGCCGGTGGATCTCGGCGAGGCCCGCGCCATGGCGCTGCGCGCCGTGCCGCCCCAGGCGATCGACGACGCCGTTCTGGAGGGCTGCCTCGCGCCGGTCCTCGGCGACCTGCAGCGCCGCCTGGTCGAAGGGCTCGGCGCGCCCACGGTCCGGCGCATCGGCACGCCGGTGGACCGGCCGCTCGCCTCCTTGGTGATCCCGCTCTACAAGGTGCTGGATTTCCTGAAGTTCCAGGTCGCCGCCTTCGCGTCCGATCCGCAGATCGCCCAGAAGGCCGAGATCGTCTACGTCCTCGACAGCCCCGAGCAGGCCGAGGAGGTGGACCACCTCCTCACCGGCCTCCACCTGGTCTACGGTCTGCCGATCACCCTCGTGGTCATGCCGCGGAACGCCGGCTACGCGCCCGCCTGCAACCGTGGCGCGGCGGTGGCGCGGGGCGCGCTCCTCGCGCTCCTCAACTCCGACGTGATCCCGATCGAGCCCGGCTGGCTCGGCGTCCTCGCCCAGCGGCTCGGTCGCGGCGGCGTCGGGGCGGTCGGCCCGAAGCTCCTGTTCGAGGACGACTCCGTCCAGCACGCCGGCATGTATTTCGCCCGCGACCACCGGGGCCGCTGGCACAACCATCACTATCACAAGGGCATGCCGCGCCATTACGCGCCCGCCGACGTGGAGCGCGACGTGCCGGCCATCACCGGCGCCTGCGTGGTCACCACCAAGGCGCTCTACGACCGGGTCGGCGGCTTCACCGAGGACTATGTGATCGGCGACTACGAGGACAGCGACCTGTCGCTCAAGATGCGGGCCGCCGGCGCGTCCATCCGCTACGTGCCCGCCGCCGAGCTCTACCACCTGGAGCGCCGGTCGATCAAAGCGAGCAGCGACTACATGCGCGGCGTCACGTCCCAATACAATTCCTGGCTGCACGCCCGGCGCTGGGCCGACACGATGCAGGCCCTGATGACCCCTTCCCATCCGATCGCGCGCGAGGTTGCGGCATGACCATGGCGGCTCTCACCACCCAGGCCCGGGCGGACCTTTCCGCCCGCGAGGAGATCCGCCTCGACCTTCTCGCCGAGGCCATCCAGCGCAACCGCTTCCTGCCCGAGCCGGACCCGGAGAGCGTCTTCGTCGGCGACGGCGACTACCGGGCGATCGGCACGGAATTCCTGAAGCATTTCGTCCGCATCGGCGGCCTTCGCCCGTCCGACCGGGTGCTCGACATCGGCTCCGGCATCGGCCGCATGGCCATGCCGCTCACCCAGTTCCTGGACGAGGCCGCCACCTACGACGGGCTCGATCCGGTCGCCGAGGGCGTCGACTGGTGCGCCCGGGTGATCACGCCCTTCTACCCGGCCTTCCGCTTCGCCCGCCTCGACGTGCACCACCCGATCTACAATCCGAAGGGCCGGCTGAAGGGCGCCGAGATGGCGCTGCCCTTTCCGGACGGCCGGTTCGACTTCTGCTTCCTCACCTCCGTCGCCACGCACCTGCCGCCGGACGAGGTGAAGGCCTACGCGGCCGAGATCGCGCGCGTGCTCGCCCCCGGCGGGCGGCTCTTCCTCACCGCCTTCGTGATGGACGAGATCGGCCGCACCGGCCGGTCCCGCGATCCGCGCTGCGCCTTCCAGCGCACCGCCGCCGGGCCCGACTGGCACGCGGACCCGACCGCGCCGTTCGGGGCCGTCGCCTTCGACGAGGGCTGGATCGAGGGCGTCCTCGCCGACAGCGGCCTTGCGGCCGTCCGCACCCGGCTCGGCCGCTGGCGCGGCATCGAGGCGGCCCACTACCAGGACATCGTCCTCGCCGAGAAGCCGCGGAGCGCCGCCTGATGACCCGCATCCTCGTCGTCGCCCACAACCATCCGGACTTCCACCCGGGCGGGACCGAGATCTTCGCCCGCGACCTCTTCATGGCCTACAAGGCCGCCGGGCACGAGGCGCTCTTCCTCGCCGCCACCAACACGCTCCACCGGGAGCAGCGGCCGGGCACCAGCTTCCAGGCGGTCGGCCCGTCCGGCGACGAGGTGGTGCTCTGGGCCGGCCATTTCGACCGGTTCAACCTGTCCCAGGTGGACAGCTACGGCGTGGTCCAGGACCTCATCCGGCTCCTGGAGGACTACAGGCCGGACGTCGTCCATCTCCATCACCTGCTCCTCGTCGGCGCCGAATTCCCCTTCGTGGTCCGGCGCATCCTGCCGAAGGCGCGGATCGTCCTCACCCTCCACGACTACTACCCGATCTGCCACCGGGACGGCCTCATGGTGCGCACCAGCGGCGAGGAGCGCTGCGACCGCGCCACGCCGAGCCGTTGCCACGCCTGCTTCCCGGAGATCACGGCCGACAAGTTCCTCCTCCGCGAGCGCCAGCTGAAGACGCTCCTGCGCGCGGTCGACCGATTCGTGGCACCGAGCGCCTTCCTGCGCAGACGCTACGTGGACTGGGGCCTGCCGGCGGACCGGATCGAGGTGATCGAGAACGCCCGCCCGTCCGTCACCCCCGCGCCCACCCGGCTGGTGCCCCCCACCGCGCCGGTCGTGTTCGGCTACTTCGGCAACCTCAGCCGCTGGAAGGGCGTGCCGGTTCTCCTTCAGGCCGCCCAGCGCCTGCGCGACCAGGGCGTGCCGTTCGAACTGCGCCTCCACGGCGGCGCCCCGTTCCAGACCGACGCCTTCCGCGCCGAGATCGATCGGCTCGCCAAGGCCGTGGAGCCGGACATCGTCCGTCTCGGCGCCTACACGGCCGACCAGGTGCCGGCCCTGATGGCGGCGGTCGACTGGGTCGTCGTCCCGTCCATCTGGTGGGAGAACGCGCCGCTCGTCATCCAGGAGGCGTTCCAGCACCGCCGCCCGGTCATCACCAGCGGCATCGGCGGCATGGCCGAGATGGTGACGGACGGCGTGACAGGCCTCCACGCCGCCCCCAACGACCCGTCCGATCTCGCCCGGGTGATGCGCAGGGCCGCCGAGGAGCGAGGCCTCGCCCGCGCCATGGCCGCCGCCATCCCGCCCGCCCGCACCATGGAAGCCTGCGCGGCGGAGCACCTCGCCCTGTTCGCCCGCGACACCCGCATCGAGGAGGTCGCCTGATGAGCGCCGTCGACCAGAAGCCCGCCCCGACCCCCGCACCGACCCTGGCCTCGGCTCCCGCGACCGCCGCGCCCCCGGCTCCCGCCGCCCCGCGCCTGCAGGGCCGGCTCGACGCGCTGGAGGGCAACCGCCTGTTCGGCTGGGCCTTCGATCCGGATGCGCCGAGCGAGCGGCTCGTCGTCAAGGTCCGGCTCGCCGGCCGGGAGATCGCCTCGGTCAGCGCCGACCGGCCGCGCGTCGACCTGCGCCGCAACGGCGTCGGCGACGGCGGCCACGCCTTCGACGTGGACCTGCCGGCCGAGGCCATGGACCGGCTCGACGCCCTGGAGGTGGTCGCTCTGTCCGGCGCCAAGCCGCCGCTCGTCCTCCCCATGCCGCGCCCGGCCGAACGGGCGGCGGAGGCCGCCATCGCGGCGCCCGTCAACCGCCTGTTCGAGAAGATGGACGTGGTGGCGGGCGCCCAGCGTCAGCTCCAGCTCGCCCAGCGCGACGCCGCCCAGGCCCTTGCCAGGCTCACCGCCCGCATGGACGAGATCGCCGCCGAGGGCGGGTCGCTCGAGACCGCCGTGCGCGGCGTCGAGGTGATGCAGCGGGAGATCGCCGAGCGGGTCGGCGACATCGAGGTCTTCCTCGTCCGCTTCGACAGCACCCTCGGCAGCTTCGACCAGCGCATTCTCGCCCTCCAGGCGAGCGGCAACCATCACGCGAGGCCGCTCCTCCTGGTGGCGGCCGCCCTCGCCGGCGTAGTGGCCGGCGCGGCCCTCGCCCTGGCGGCGCTCTGACCCCGAAGCTCTCCGGAGACACCCCATGGCGGCCGACACGCCCGAGACGGACAGCGCGAAGCGCCTCGTCGCGGCGCCCGACGCCATGCGCCTGATCGCCGGACCTGACGCGAAGCGTCTCGCAGCGGAACCTGACGCGAAGCGCCTCGTCGCGGCGCCCGACGCCATGCGCCTCGTCGCCGGGCCTGACGCGAAGCGACTCCCGGCGGAACCTGACGCGAAGCGACTCCCGGCGGGACCTGACGCGATGCGCCTCGTCGCGGGACTCGTCGACCGTCGCCTGGTGCTCGCCTTCGGCCGCCATCCCGTGGGCGACGGGGCGACGCCGGTCCGGGTCGGGGCGGACGGCGCCCACCTTGTGGAGGCGGACATCGCCGGCTGGTCCGGTCCGGACGGCGCCGGCGCGCTCATCCTCCTCCCCATCCCGCGCGGCCTTCGCGGCAGTCTGTCGGCCGTCGCGGTGGACGGGGAGGGCGGCCCGGTCGTCCACCCGGTGCAGCCGAAGGCGGTGCCGGTCGAGGCCGTCCTGAAGTCCGCCGCCGCCGCCGCGGGCGCAGCCTTTCCGACCGTCGCCGGCCGTCTCGCGAGCGCTCTCCTCAAGCTCGAGCCATTCCCCGATCGCACCCGTCTCGCCGCGGTCCTCGCCCATGCGGCGGCGACGCCCGGCGGCCTCGTGGAGGCCATCGGCCGGTTCGCGGCCGGAGACCTCATGGTCAAGGGCTGGGCGGGCGACCTGCCCGGCGAGCCCGCGCCCGTCGTCGTGCTCGCCCCGGAGCCCCGGCGCGGCCGCCTCGCCGCCGTGCGCTTCCCCCGGGCCGACCTGCCCGAAGGCCGACGGGGCTATGCGGGCGTCCTCGCCGTGGACGGGCCGGTCGAGGCGGCGGCCGCCACCGCCGTCCTGGTCGAGACCGCGTCCGGCTGGCGCGCCCTCGACCTCTACCGCGACCGCCTCGTCGTCGAGCCGGACGCCTGCCCCGGCCATCTCGCCGCGCACCTCGCCGAGGCGAGCGGCCCGCCCGAGACGGCCGCCGCCGTCCGTGCCGCCGCCTGCCGCTTCGCCGGCCGCGACACCCTGTCCGAGGTGGCGCTTCCCGTTCGCCTCGGCGTCGACCGCTGCCTCGCGCTGCCCGGCGGCGGCCTCGCCCTCTGCGGCTGGCTGTTCGATCCGGAACGCCGGGTCCGCGCCGTCATGGTCGGCGGCGGCCCGGCCGGCGCGCGCCTCGACGATCGGTGGACGCGCATCGCCCGGCCGGACGTCCGGCCGGCGCTCCGCGCCGATCCCGGCCTCGACGGCCGGAGCGAGCCGGACGCGCTCCAGGGCTTCCTCGCCCACGCCACCGGTCTTCCGGCCGGCGGCCTGCACATCTCCGTCGACCTCGGCCCGGACGGCGTCGTCCACCGGCCCCTGGACGCCCGGCCGGGCGACCGGGACGCGCTCCACGACCTCCTCGACGCCACCTTTCCTCTGCCCGCGGCCGCCGCCGCCGCCGTGGAGCGCCACCTCCTGCCGCTTCTCGACGGCCTGGAGGCCGCCCGCGCGCCGTCGATCGCCGGCGTGGAGGACATCGGCTTCCAGCCCGGCGCCCGGACGGCGGTGCTCATGGGCTTCGGGCCGGACCTTGCCGACCTTCTCCCCCGCCTCGCCATCCAGGCGGTCGATCCGGACCGCACCGGCATCGTCGTCGCCGCCCCGGCGCGGGCGCTCCGGGCCGCCGTGCCGGAGATCCGCCGTCTTGCCGCCTTCCACGACCTCAAGGTCCGGCTCGTCTTCTGCGACGACGTCGCCGTCGGCCTGGACGCCATGACGCTCGGGGCCCGGGAGGCGGGCGCCGACTGGCTGGCCCTCGTCCCCGACCACGTGGTGCCGGCCGCGCCCGGCACGATCCGCGCTCTGCTCGCGGCTGCGAGAGCCGCCGGGCCGGACGCGGCCGTGGCGCCCACGCTTCTCCACGACGACGGCACCGTCCGCTGGGCGGGTCCGGCGCGCAAGGGCCGGCCGGCCCAGCTGATGGGCCTCAAGGGCCGCATCGCCGTGGAGATGCTTTCGGCCGAATGCTGCGTCGTCCCGCGCCAGGCCTTTCTGGCGGCCGGCGGCTACCGGGGCCCGCTCACCGGGCGCGCCGGCCGGGGCGAGGCCCTCGGCCGCCGGCTCGCCGCCGCCGGCGTGCGGTCGTTCTGGCTCGCCGACGCGATCGCCATCGCGACCGATCCGCCTCGACCCGCCGAGCGCATCGCGCGCCTGGCGGACCGTCTCCTGCTCGCCTCGCCCGTTCCGACCAGCGCCCGGGAGGGGCGCGCCGCATGAAGCGTCCGCCGCTCCGGGTCGCCGTCCTCGCCCACGGCCACCCGCGCCTGTCCGCCGGCGGGGCCGAGATCGCCTCCCACGCCCTCCACCGCGCCTTCACGGCCATGCCGGAGGTGGAGAGCCTGTTCGTCGCCTGCGCCGCCGGCCCGCCGCCTCACGACGGCACCGCGCTCGCCGGCCTCAAGGGCGAGCCGCGCGACCTCCTCCTCCACGCCGGCCCGGTGGACGGCTTCACCATCGCGGCCTCGGACCACGACGCCCTGGAGGCGGACCTCTTGCCGGCCCTCGCGGACTTCAGGCCGGACGTCGTCCACCTCCACCACGTGTTCGGCTTCGGGGCCGACCTTCTGCCGCGCCTCCGCCGCGCCCTGCCGGAGGCGGTGATCGTCGTCACCTTTCACGAATACGCGGCGCTCTGCCGGTCCGACGGGCAGATGGTGAAGGCCGGCACCCTCGACCTTTGCCACCAGCCGAGCCCCGCCGCCTGCCACGGCTGCTTCCCGCACGAGCCCGCCGGCCGTTTCGTGGTGCGCGAGCGCTTCCTGAAGGCCATGCTCGGCGCCGCCGACCACTTCGTCTCGCCGAGCCGCTTCCTGAAGGATCGGCACGTGGCCTGGGGCCTCGACCCGGACCGGTTCTCCGTCCTGCCGAACGGGCTCGCGGGCGCCGACCCGGCGCCGCACCGGCCGGAGGTGGCGGCCGGAACGGCGAGGCCCGTCCGGTTCGGCTTCTTCGGCCAGCTCAACCCCTACAAGGGCATCGACGTGCTCCTGGAGGCGGTCGCCCGCATCCCGCAGGCGCACTGGCCGGAAGGCGCGTGCCTTCTCGTCGCCGGCTGCCACCTGGAGAAGCAGCGGCCGGCGTTCCAGGCGCGGGTCGAGGCGCTCCTCGCCGCCGCCGGCCCGCGCGTCCGCCTCCACGGGCCCTACCGCAACGAGGACCTGCCCGCCCTGATGGCCACGGTCGACTGGGTGGTGGTGCCGTCGGTCTGGTGGGAGAACGCGCCCGTCGTCATCCAGGAGGCCTTCCTGCACCGCCGGCCGGTGATCGGCAGCGGCCTCGGCGGCATCGCCGAAGCGGTCCGTCCCGGCGTGGACGGCCTCCACGCGCGCCCGGGCGACGCCGACGCGCTCGCCGCCGCGCTCCGCCACGCGATGGACGCCGACGGCCTCTGGGCCCGGCTCGCCGCCGGCATCCGGCCGCCGGTCGCCGCCGAGGCGGCGGCCCGCCGTCACGTGGATCTCTATCGGGACATCCTCGCCCGCAAGGCCGGCTCGGCCCTCGGCGACGACACGCTCGCGCGCGCGGCCGAGGGCTGAGCCGAGGCCCGGGCGCGCACGGACGGCCCTCCGGCGCTCCGCGTCACGCCGGGGCGAACACCCGCACCCAGCCGATCGTGGTGGCGGCGCCCCGCACGTCGCCATCGTGGCGTCCGGCGAAGGGCGCGACCGCGTTGGAGAAGCGGATCTCGGCGGGCGAATGGGCGAGGGTGTTGGGGCACCGCCAGACTTCGCGATCGTCGAAGAAGAACACGAAGGTCTCCGCCGTCCACAACAGGGCGTAGCGGTGGAAGCGCTTCGACAGCGGCGTGCGGGCGCGGAACCAGTGGCCGTCGGCCCATTTCGGGCCGGGCTTCCAGCGGTGCACCGCCAGATTCACCCGGTCCGGATACTTGGCTTCCGCCACGTCCAGCTCGTACTGCACCCCGTCCCGCTCGCTCGCCGGGTCGGAGACGAGCCAGAAGGCGTTGTTCACGCCCGGCTCGGCGGCGATCCGCATGGCGCACTCGAAATAGCCGTAGGTCTGGCGGAAGCGGCGGGTCTTCACGTAGCCGCCGGTGAACGGACGCTTGGCGTCGTCCTGGTGGCCGAGCGCGAGGCCGAGGTCGCAGGCGCCGGCGGTCACGTTCTCCGGCAGGCGCTGGGTCGGGTGCTGGTCGCCGCCGATCTCCATCCGGATCCAGCGGTCGTCGACGGCGCGGGCGTCGCAGAAGTCGTCCGAGAAGGCGAGGTTCCAGGCGCCGCCGATGCCCTTAAGCGGCACCGGCGGCGAGGCCGGCAGCAGGGACGGCGGCGACGGTTCGGTCGCCATGGCCGGACCTTTCGAAACGGCGAGGCCGGCCACGAGGCCGGCCCCATGGGCAAGGAAGGCGCGGCGGGTGAAGCCCCGCCGCGCCGTGATGATGCCGCTCACGCGGCCTTCGGCTGGCGGGCGTCGCGCAGCGCCAGCTCCAGCCCCCAGGCGCGGCCGCGCAGGGTCTCGATCTCGCCGGAAAGGCTGTCCACCTCGCCGCGGAACCAGGCGATCACGTCCTCCATGCTCGGCTGCACGTCCACCCGGTTCGGGGTCGACAGGGCCTTCTCCGGCGGGTGGGCCACCGGCTTGGCGAGCACGTGGTTCAGCTTGTTCTCGGTCAGGAAGCGGTGATACTCGGCATAGTTCTGCCGGTAGATATGCTCCACCTTCGAGAAGTCGGCCTTCTCCAGGATCTTCTCCAGGTCCACCGGCATGTAGTCCTCGATCTCCACCGCCGGCACCGCGAAGGTGTTGGCGAGCTCGCGGATGCGGGTGTCGTAGGTGAAGAACACCGCCGGGATGCCCTGGTGCAGGGCGATCACGTTGCCGTGCAGGCGGAAGCCCACCATCACGTCCACGGTCTTGGCCGCGTCCTTGGCCCAGTCGTCCACGTCGAACCAGGCGCGCATGCGGTTGGCGAGCAGGTCCTCCGCCTCCTTGTGGCCGAGGAGGTCGAACTTCGCCAGGATGGAGCGCACCTGGGCGGTCTTCTCCTCGCCGGTCAGGTAGATGGCCAGGGTCTCCTCGCGCTCGCCCTGGGAGTAGAGCGTGCTCGTCGGCCGCTTGGCGACGGCCTCGATGAGGGCGCGCTGCATGCGGTTGGTCTTGGTGGCGTTGGAGGCGTAGTCCGCCGATAGGTACTTGTTCAGCGTCAGGCCCACCCGCGCCGCGGCCGGGTCCAGCTTGCCGAGGGTGATCGACGGGCGCAGCGAGCGGTAGAAGCTCGGGCAGCCGATCACGCGCACGTTCTTGATGCCGATGTCGTTGAACACCTCGGCGCTGTAGAAGCCGCGCACGCCGATCGTCTCGCACTTGTCGGCGATGATCTTCCAGGCCTTCACGGTCCCGGCCGGCAGCGACAGCTTCTTGTACTTGCCGGCCTGGGCGCCGACGCCGATCGGCACGATCGGGCCCTTCAGCTTCTCCAGCAGCGGCACCACGTGGCCGAGGTCCAGGGTCTCGGTCAGGTAGTTGGAGCCGCGGATGATGGTGGCGTCATAGGTGCCGTCCGCCGGCCACAGGCTCTGGTCCTTGGCGTGGCTGAACTGGACGTTGCGGATCTCGTCATAGGCGAGGGCCTTCAGGGTGGCGTCGTAGACGAGCACGTCGCCCGTGTTGATGCCGCCCTTCATGAAGGCCGCGACCGGATCCTTGAAATCCAGATAGGCCGACTTGTTTCCCGGCTTGACGGCTGCGCCGCCGTTCAGCACGAAAAGCTTCTTCATCAGGTCCACTCCTCAAAAACGTGGTCGGTCGGCGTCACGACGCAATGGCGGCGACGGTGATGGTCGACGGCGCGATCCGGTCGGGCGGGCGGACCGTCAGGTCCGGCCCCGCCGCGGGCCGGTCGGCCGGGGGTAGGGGATTGGGGGCAAGGATGGCCGGCGCGGGCGCCGGGGCGTCCGCGGTCTCGCTGCGGGAGCGCCGGATCAGGCGCATGCCCTTCAGGGTCTCCACCCGCGGCTGGACGGCCATGCGGTCGGGGAACCAGGAGGCCAGCTGGCGGACCAGGGGATCCACCTGCCGCTTCCAGTTGGCCGAGGCTCCGCGGCGGCTGGCCGCCTCGGACAGGCGCGCCACCTCGGCCTCGTCGGCGGCGAGGCGGGTCAGGGTCTCCACGATGGAGCGCACGATGGTGCCGTCGTCCGCGCCGCGGATCATGAGGCCGTCGGCCCCGTGGTCGATCAGTTCGCAGACCGCGCCGACGTCCGTGGCGAGCGGCACGCAGCCGAGCCGCTGGGCTTCCAGGATGGCGAGCGGCGCGCCTTCCCAGCGGGACGGCAGCACCATCACGTCCGCCCAGCCATAGGCCCGGTTCAGGTCGCGGCTGGTGTGGATCGGCGGCACCACCGGCACGCCGATGTCGCGGAAGCGGTCCTTC
Organism: Chthonobacter rhizosphaerae; assembly: GCF_013839525.1. GTDB lineage: Bacteria > Pseudomonadota > Alphaproteobacteria > Rhizobiales > Pleomorphomonadaceae > Chthonobacter > Chthonobacter rhizosphaerae. The sequence continues at coordinate 62,864 of NZ_JACDIS010000001.1, read as the reverse complement.
CAGGAGCCGCCCGTGCCGGTCGCGATCACGTCGCTGCCGACCACCCGCCACTCGATCGGAACGCCCCGGCGCTTCAGCTCCCGGGCGGCCGCATAGAGCCGCTCGATGCCCTTCTGCGGGTCCAGGCGGCCGAGGAAGAGCACGTTCAGCGGCCGTCCCGTCGGCTTGGCCCGCCGCTGGGCCAGCACCTGGTGGCGCTCCTCCTCGGTGATGGTGTAGCTCGCCGCGTTGCGGATGTGCATCAGCTTGGCGGCCGGCACGCCCATGCCGTGGAGCCAGTTGGCCATGTCCCGCGAGCAGGTCAGGATGGTGTCGTAGACGTGCTCGAACGCGAGCGCCAGATAGGGGTGGCCGGCGTCGCGGCCGACCGGCGTCTTGTCCAGCACGTGGACGTAGTCCAGCACCTTCACGCCCTGCTGGCGCAGCGCGCCGAGCGCCGCGTTGGCCACCGCCACCTGGTTGTTGATCACCACGTCGAGGCCCGACAGGAAGCCCACGAGGTCCTCCGTCCGGGACGACGGGTCGGTGGCGAGCGTCACCTCGTGGCCCGCGAAGGTGTTCGGCCCGCCCCAGATCGGGTAGTCGTCGGCGAAGAAGTTCACCGAGGCGAACACGCCCTCCGCCTCCGGCGAGCGGGCGAACACCGGCTTGCCGAGAATGTAGAGGTGCGCCTCGCAGCCCGCCGCCTTCAGCACCCGGGCGACCGCGTAGGCCACCTTCTCGACGCCGCCGAAGCTGGCGATCGGCAGGAGGAAGCCGACGCGCAGCGGCCCGCCTTCGGCCGAGACCCGCGGCATCACGGCCCCGGAGCCCACGGCCCGGCGCAGCTGCTCGCCGTAGCGCGACCGCTCCGGCAGGTAGGGCGAGCGCCAGATCCAGCGCTTGCCGGCCTGGGACCGGTAGCCGGAGTCGCGCAGGGCGCCCAGGGTGGCGAGCAGCGTGTTGGTGGCCGAAAGGGCGCTGCCCTGCATCTCGTCCGCCGTGAACGGCGCCCGGATCACGATCTCGGTCACCGAGGGCGACGGGGCCTGGGTGCGCAGGGTCCGCACCCAGCTGTCCGTGGCGTCGTCCACGCAGGCGTTGATGATGGTGCGGGTCGCCATCCAGGCGGCCGGCTGGTCGAAGCGCACGCCCGTGTCCGGGCCGGCCCGGCGCACGTCCACCTCGATGCGGGCGGGGCTCACCTCCAGGCGCAGCGCCACGAAGTTGGACCGTTCCGAAAGGCGCTCGCCGAGCCAGAGCACGTTGTGCAGAAGGCCGAGGCGGCGCAGCGCGTCCCGGTGGCCCGGCGTCATCCAGAGCATGAAGGGCGGCACGCCGAAGGTCTCGGGCTCCACCTTGGCGGCCCAGAACCGGCGGACCAGTTCCTCAAGGCCGATTCTCGCGTGCGGCAGGGTCGCGTCCGTGAAGGTCTCCACCTGGTAGGTGCCGACGCCGACGGCCGCGTAGCGGGGCGCCTCCTCGTGCTCCCAGGCCAGCAGGGTGTCGGCCTTGAACAGGCGTTTGTGCTTCTTGTGGATGTAGCCGAGGATGGAGTCCCGGGCGCGGTTGGAGTCCCGCAGCATGCTCTCGGCCCGCTGGCGGTATTCAAAGCCGAAGAACGGGTAGTTGGCCCCCTCGAAGCCCCGGTCGATCGCCTGGAGCCAGAAGTCCCAGTCCTCGAAACCCTGGCGCATGGTCTCGTCGAAGCGCACGCCGGATTCCAGCAGCTTGCGCGATACCATGCTGCCGGCTTCGCAGATGTTGTCGAAGGTCAGGTGCAGGAGGCGGGAGTATTCGGCCGTGTAGTTGCCGTTCCAGCCGATGCCCACCTTGTCGATGTTGGGATAGACCCAGTCCACGTTCGGCCGCGCCTTCAGGAAGGCCAGCACCGACGCGATGGTCGTGGAGGTGATGCGGTTGTCCGCGTCCAGGAAGTAGATCGCCTCCAGATCCGGGAAGGTGCGCAGCGCATAGGCGATGCCGTGGTTGCGGGCCGACGACAGGCCGCCGTTCGGCTTGCGCAGGTAGTGCACGCTCGGCTCGGCCAGCGCATAGGTGCGGCCGATCTCCTGGGTCTCCGGGAAGGGGCAGCCGTCGTCCACCACGATGGTGGCGATCGGGAAGGGCGCCTCCTGGGCGAGCACCGCCTCGATCGCCTCGGTCAGGAGCACCGAGTGCTTGTAGGCGGGAATCACCACCGCCACGGTGGCGTCCGCCTCGGCGGGCTTCAGGGCGTGCGCGGGGCGGGCGCCGGCGCGGCCGTCGGGCAGGGTCTGCTGATCGAACATGGCGCCGCTCACTCGTTGACCATCAGGCTGATGTCGGACATCCGGGCCCAGGCGAAGCTGTTGTCGCCGGGCTCCAGCATGCGGGTCGCCACGAAGATGTTCTGCCAGGCGTCGATCTGGTCGGTCATGAACGCGCTCACCCGGCGCTCCTCGTCCGAGGCGCACCGCACCCAGCCGGAGAAGGCCTCGCCGGGGGCGGGCAGGCGCGTGCCGGCCAGAAGCGCCCGGGCCTTGGCGGCGTCGCCGGCCACCACGATGGCGAATTCCACCGGCCGCGCCTTCTCGTTGGCGACCGTCGCGGTTCCGGAGACCCGGATCACCGACGGCGGGCACACGGCCGGCAGGCGACCGATGGTCATGCCCACCGCCGGCGGATGGCACTGCACCGCCCGCTCCTGCGGGATGGGCGCGACGGCGGCGAAGTCGAACGACACCTCGTCCGGGTTGGCGAGCTCGATGAGGTCCACGATGCCCGGCGCCACCGGCACGTCGCGGAAGCCGTCGCGCAGGGTTTCCGGCGTCACCGCCGGGATCACCGTCGCCCAGCCGGGCAGGGAGACGCCCGGCAGGCCGCACCAGACCTGGAGCGCCAGGCTGTTCTTCAGGATGGCGCCGCCCGTGGCGGCGTTGCGGATGCGGAACATCTCCAGGGGCTGCAGGCCGCCGAGGGAGAGGCCCGGCATGGACTGCTCGTCGCCCTGCAGCTTCAGGCGCAGCTCCAACGTCCGGCGCACGCCGGCGAGCGCGCGGCGAAGGCCGAGGATGGTCCAGCCGGTCGCGATCTCGTTCGCCGGCACGATCCACCGGTCCAGGATGCGCTGGTCCTCCAGGCTGACCAGCTGGACGAGCAGCCGGGCGTCCATGTCCACCGGCGGCTGGTCGAAGTGGATGCCGATGGCGCTCACCCCGTTGGAGGCGACCGGCAGGATCTGGGCGATGCCGTCCGCGGCGAACTCGGCCATCAGGTTCGGGTGGGACGGGTCGATCACCGGGTCGTTGGAGAAGACGAGGTCGTGGGGCTGCAGGCCCCGGCGCTGCAGGAAGCCCTCCAGGGCGGCGAAGCGGTTCTGCAGGTCCTCGTTCATCTGGCGAAGGGCCGAGAGCTCGCGGAAGGCCTGCACCCGGCCGCGGGCGCTGACGGTCACGAGCTTGGTGATCTCCTTCAGCACCCGGGCGATGCCGTCGGCCCGGCGCTCCAGGCACCATTCCAGCACCGGCACCCGGGCGGTCACGCCCCGGTCCTCCAGCCAGCGCAGCAGCCGCTTCTCGGCCAGCGATCCGCGCTCCTGCACCAGGATGGCGGCGGTGTAGAGCGGCGCCTCCACGAGGGTGGACACCACGTTGCGGGCGTCCGTGAAGGTGGCGGCGCCGTCGCGCACGCCGTCGAACCACACCACCGTGGCCGCATGGATCAGTTCGTCCCCGAGCGCGTCGCGATCGAGACCGACCGCGATCACCACCGGCTCGGACAGAAGACCGCTCAGGTATTCCGGGTTCAGCTCAAACCTTTGTGCCGCCTGGGCCATCGAAAACTCCCGATCGCGCGGTTTTCAAGAGTTGCTTCCAATCCGGGCAGATAATCTCCCGTTCATGGAAGTAAATTTTCTCTCAATCTCACTGTCACCAGTGTGGATGCTCCGAAGGATGCGTGCAACAAGATCTTTTTATAGAAAATCCGCCGCATCAACTTCCGGCGATCGTTCAAATTGAACGCAAGCCGGGTTTCCGCCGCCTGGAGATCGATCGGGGGTGCAGCGCATTATTAACCGTCGTTGAAACCGGCCGCAGAAACCCCGTTAAGTCGCGTCGACCTTGCGCCGGCGGACCGGCGCCCGCGGGCGGGCCGTGAAGCGATGCTTAACGGGGTCGGATCAATCGACGGAATACAGGGAAGAAACCGGCAAAGGCCGGGGCGCGCCGGCCGCTTCGGCGCGGGCGCGGCCGGCGTGTGGTCCCGACCCGCCGGGCCCGTGCGGCGGTTCTCAGGCCTGGATTGGACCGTCAGGCCGCTCGCGCGCCGAGCGCCCGCATCCGCTCGAGGGCCGCTCGAGCGGCCCCGCCCGGGGCGCCGACGCCGCCGATCAGGGTCCGGCGGATCGGCGAGACGCCCACGAAGGCGAGGATGTTGCGCTCGATGCCGCGGATCCCGAGGGCGCCGTACCACCAGCGATAGATCGCCGCCGGCATGCCCATGGTCACCACGAGGCGGGCCGACTTGCCCTTGAAGCGCTTCTCCGGAAAGCCCTTCTCCCGGTAGGCGAAGGCGATGCCCGGCCGCGCCACCTGTTCCAGGAAGGCCTTCACCAGGGCCGGCGCGGTCCCCAGCCACAGCGGGAACACCAGCACCAGGTGGTCCGCCGCCACGATGGCGTCCGCCGCTGGCTTCAGGCTGTCCGGCACCGCCCCGTGCTCGAAGGCCGCCTGGGTGCGCAGGAACGGGATGTCCAGCCGGCAGAGCGGGATCACCTCCACCGCGTGCCCGGCTTCGCGCGCCCCGTCGGCATAGGCGGCCGCGAGCGCGTGGCAGAGCCGGGCCGGGTCCGGGTCCGGATGCCCGTCGACGACGACGATGCGCCGGCCGGTCGGGGCGGCGGATGGGGCGGGGGAGGGGGACTGGTCTGCGGTCATGGCTGGCGCCGTTCGGCTGGTCCGGGAGGATGCGATCCTCGCCGAACCGCCGGCGGCGCGCCTTGATCCAGGTCAGCCGCCCGGATCGGCGCCCCGATCAAAGCTTGAATCCGGGCCGAGCCGAGGCGATATCTCGGCCGCCGGGGAGGAGACGATCTTCCCGCCCATCGTCATCGAGCGCCCGTTCGCCGGGCTGCCAGTGCAAAGAAGAAGCGACCCATGACGACCATCGACAGCGACACGCCGGCCGTCGAGCGCCACGCCTTCGAGGCGGAGGTGTCCCGCCTCCTGCACCTGATGGTGCACGCCGTCTATTCCGACAAGGACATCTTCCTGCGCGAGCTCGTCTCCAACGCGGCCGACGCGTGCGAGAAGCTGCGCTACCTGTCGCTCGCCGACACCTCGCTCCTCGCCGGCGACGACAGCCCGCTCGCCATCACGATCGCGGGCGACGCCGCCGACGGGCGGCTCGTGGTCGCCGACAACGGCATCGGCATGAGCCACGACGAGCTGAAGGACAACCTCGGCACCATCGCGCGCTCCGGCACCCGCGCCTTCCTGGACAGCCTGAAGGACGCCAAGGAAGGCAACCAGCTGATCGGCCAGTTCGGCGTCGGCTTCTACTCCGCCTTCATGGTGGCCGAGCGGGTGCGCGTCGTCTCGCGCAAGGCCGGCACGGCCGAGGCCTTCGCCTGGGAGAGCGACGGCAAGGGCACGTTCCAGATCGCCCCCGTGCCGCTCGACGAGGCGCCCGTCCGCGGCACCCGCGTGGAGCTCTTCCTGCTCGACGACGCCAAAGCCTACGCGGAGGAGCACACCATCGAGCGCATCGTGCGCGCCTATTCGGCCCACGTGCCCGTGCCGATCCGCTACCGCGCCGAGGGCGCCGGGGAGACGCGCGACCTCGCCGACGGCTCCGCGCTCTGGGTGAAGCCGAAGGCGTCCGTCACGCCCGAGGAATACCGCGAGTTCTACGGCCACGTGGGCGGCATGTTCGACGAGCCGGCGCTCACGCTCCACTATCGGGCCGAGGGCCGGCACGAATACGCCGTCCTCCTGTTCGTGCCGTCGCAGAAGCCGTTCGACCTGTTCGATCCGTCCCGCAAGGGCCGCGTGAAGCTCTACGTCCGCCGCGTCTTCATCACCGACGAGGCCGAGATCCTGCCCGGCTGGCTGCGCTTCGTGCGCGGCGTGATCGATTCGGAAGACCTGCCGCTCAATCTCTCCCGCGAGATGCTGCAGAAGAACCCGGTCCTGGAGGCGATCGGCAAGGGCGTCACCAGCCGCGTCCTCTCCGAACTCACCCGGCTGTCCGAGACCGACGCGGAGGCCTTCGCCAAGGTGTGGGACGCGTTCGGACCGGTCCTGAAGGAGGGTCTCTACGAGGCGCCCGACCGGCGCGACGACCTCTTCAAGGTGGCGCGCTTCCGCACCACCACGTCGGGCGACGGCTGGCGCGGCCTCGCCGAGGTGGTCAAGGACCTGAAGGAGAACCAGACCGCCCTCTACTACGCCCTCGGCGAGACCCGCGAGCAGGTGCTGTCCTCGCCCCACCTCGAAGGGTACAAGGCCCGCGGCATCGAGGTCCTCATCCTCACCGACCCGGTCGACGCCTTCTGGGTGCGCACCGCCCTCGGCTTTGACGGCAAGCCGTTCAAGTCGGTCACCCAGGGCTCGGCCGACCTCGACGCCATCCCGCTTACCGATCCGGCGGCCGGCGAGAGCGCCGACGCGGGCGACGTGGCCGCCCTCGTGACGGTCCTCAAGGACGTCCTCGGCAACGGCGTCGCGGACGTGCGGGCGTCGGCTCGCCTCGCGTCCAGCCCGGTCTGCCTCGTCGCCTCCGACTTCGGCCTCGACAAGATGGCCGAGAAGCTGATGGCCCGCCACGAAGGGCGCGACGCCCTGTCGGCGCCGGTGCTGGAGATCAACCCGCGCCACGGCCTCATCAAGGCCCTCGCCGCCAAGGCCTCGGCCGGCGACTCCGCCGTCCGCGACGCAGCCCCGCTCCTCCTCGGCCAGGCCCGCATCCTCGACGGCGAAGCCCCCGACAACCCCGCCGCCTTCGCGGCCGCCGTCGCCGACCTGATGGAGAAGGCCTTCGGGTGACACGAACGAGCCGGGCGCTCCGACGACGAGCGGAGCGCCCGCTCGCACGAAGAGTCCCCGGTCGCAAGCGGACCGCCCGGTCGCAAGCGGAGCCCCGGTCGCAAGCGGAGTCCCCGGTGGCAAGCGGAGCGCCCGATCCTCCTCCCGTCATGGTCCGCGCAGGCGGACCACCCACGCCTGGGAACCGCGACGACGGACGACCGCACGCATGATCCGCCTCACGGGAAACGCGTCGGGCGCCACCCGCGGATCGTCACGCCGCCTCCCGCGGCTTCCGCCGTCGCCCCGCTTAGTTGCTCAGGAGATCGATCTTCGCGGCGCCCAGGATGCGGCTCGGCTTGTCGTGCTTCTTCGCCTGCAGGATCACGGCGCAGCCGGCCGTTCCGTCCTGGGCGATGTCGGCGAGCGGCAGTTCCACCCGCATGGCGGTGCCGTCCCAGATGCCGAGCACCTGCCAGCGCTCCACCACGTTGGTGTAGGTCACGGTGCGGCCGGTGTTCTCGCCCTTGTCGATCGACACGGTGGTCGGCTCCCGGAAGGCCGCGATCCAGAGCGAGGTGCGCTGGCCGGGAAGCGGCGCGCCGGCCGGCACCTCCACGATGACCTTGTCGCCCTCCACCCGGGCGCTGATCGGCACGCTCGGCCCGTGGCCGGACCGCCGCGCGGTCTCGATCGCGCCGCGCACCTTGTGCTCGTCGGAGCCGATCACCGCCACGCTGCCGTTGATCACCGCCTGCGGGGTGTAGACCTCGTTGTCCCCCCGCACCTTGGCGTAGCCCTTCTGGCGCTTGGAGAAGTCCGGCCGGGCGAAGGTGTCGCGCCAGCCGAGGTAGTCCCAGTAGTCGACCGGAAAGGTGAGGGCGATCACCGAGGGGTCCGCCGCGAGGTTCGCGAGGGTCTGGTCCGCCGGCGGGCAGGACGAGCAACCCTGGCTGGTGAAGAGCTCCACCACCGTCACGGTCCGCGCCGCCTCGCCGGCGTGCGCCTGGCCGCCGCCGATCGCCTGGGCGGCGCCCAGCGCCGCCAAGAGGCAGCCCACGGCCAGCGGCTTCAGCCGCCCGCCTGTGATCCGTCCCGGTGTTTCGGCCTTCATACGCATGGGTCCAAACGCATCGTCGCGGCCGGGCGCCTGTCGCCCGCCGTCACGATCCAATATGGAGCATGGCCGGATCGGTGCCACTCAAATCTGGTTGACCCGTCCGGCACCGGCGATCACGCCCGCCGCTTGGCCGTCACCTCGATCTCCACCTTCATCTCCGGCCGGATCAGCCCGCACACGATCATGGTGGCGGCCGGCCGGATGGCGGCGAAATAGGATCCCACCACGGGAAACACCACGTCCGCATGGGCCGCGTCCGTCACGTAGTAGGTGGCCCGCACCACGTCCTCGAGCGCGAAGCCGCCCTCGGCCAGGGCCTTGCGGATCGTCTCCATGGCGTTGCGGGTCTGGTCCTCCACGCTCTCCGGCATGGCCATGGCGGCATAGTCGTAGCCGGTGGTGCCGGCCACGAACGCCCAGTCGCCGTCGATCACCGCGCGGGAATAGCCGGCGGCCGCCTCGAACGGCGAACCGGTGGAGACGAGGGTCCGGGTCGTGGGCCGTGTCATCGGGCGCGGTCCTTCCTGGTCGCGGATGCGAAAACGGCGCCGGCCGCGGGGCCGACGCCGTGACGGGGGGTGCCGGGCCGGGCCGTCAGGCCCAGGGGCGCTCGGCGGCGAGCCGGGTCTCGAAGGCCGCGATGGAGGGCTGCTTCTCCATGGTCAGGCCGATGTCGTCGAGGCCGTTCAGCAGGCAGTGCTTCTTGAACGGGTCGATGTCGAACCGGATGGTGCCGCCGTCCGGGCCGGTGATGGTCTGGGCGTCCAGGTCCACCGTCAGCACCGCGTTGGCGCCGCGCTCCGCGTCGTCCATCAGGAGCTTCAGCTCGTCCGGCGTCACCACGATCGGCAGGATGCCGTTCTTGAAGGTGTTGTTGTAGAAGATGTCGGCGAACGAGGTGGAGATCACGCAGCGGATGCCGAAGTCGAGCAGCGCCCACGGGGCGTGCTCGCGCGAGGAGCCGCAGCCGAAGTTGTCGCCGGCGATCAGGATCTGGGCGTTCCGGTAGGCCGGCTTGTTGAGCACGAAGTCCGGGTTCTCGGTGCCGTCCTCGTTGAAGCGCATCTCCGAGAAGAGGCCCGTGCCGAGCCCGGTGCGCTTGATCGTCTTCAGGTACTGCTTGGGGATGATCATGTCGGTGTCGACATTGACGATCGGCAGCGGCGCCGCGACGCCGGTGAGCACGGTGAACTTCTGCATGGGACCCTCGTCCAAATCCGTCGGCCGGCCCCGTCGGGGACGGCCCGGTTCTCGTGCCCTTGTCTCTAGGGAAACCGCCCGGTTCCGGTCAAGGCGAAAACAAGGGCGGCCGCCGTCGCGCGCCCGCCGGCCGTCCGGTCACGCCGCCTTGACGAGGCCCATGGTCGGGTCGCGCCCCAGCATCAGGTTCAGGTTCTGCACCGCCGCGCCCGACGCGCCCTTGCCGAGGTTGTCGTAGACGGCGACGAGCAGCGCCTGCCGGCGGTCGTCGTTGCCGAACACGTGGAGGCGCATGCGGTTGGTGTCGTTGAAGACGCGCGGATCGAGGGTCGGCAGCTTCTCCACCGCCTCCAGCGGCGCCACCGACACGAAGGCCTCGCCGTCGTAGCGGGCGGTCAGCGCGTCGTGGATCGCCTTCACGGTCGGCGTGCCGGGCACGGACCAGAGCTGCAGCGGCACGAAGGTCAGCATGCCCTGGGCGAAGGCGCCCACCGCCGGCTGGAACAGCGGGTCCTGCGCGAGGCCCGCGTAGCGCTTCATCTCCGGCAGGTGCTTGTGCCTGAAGCCGAGGGCGTAGGGCATGTAGGGCGCCGGGTCCTCGGCCGTCTCGTACTCGGCGATCATCGCCTTGCCGCCGCCCGAATAGCCGGAAAGGGCGTTGAGGGTGATCGGCGTGTCCGCCGGCAGGAGGCCGGCGTCGACCAGCGGCCGCACGGTGGCGATCAGGCCCTGCGGGTAGCAGCCCGGGTTCGCCACCCGGTTCGCGCCGGCGATCGCCTCGGCCTGGCCGGGCGCCATCTCGGCGAAGCCGTAGGTCCAGCCGTCCGCGATGCGGAAGGCCGTGGAGGCGTCGATCACCCGCGTCGCCGGGTTCTCGATCAGCGACACCGCCTCCCGGGCGGCGTCGTCCGGCAAGCAGAGGATCGCCACGTCGGCGGCGTTCAGCAGGCGGCGGCGCTCCTCCGGGTCCTTGCGCTTCTCCGGCGCGATGGAGAGGAGCGTCACGTCGGAGCGGCCGGCGAGGCGCTCGCGGATCTGCAGCCCGGTGGTGCCGGCCTCGCCGTCGATGAAGATGCTCGCAAGGGTCATGGCCCGAAGTCCTACGGAGATGGCTGAAGGGCCGCGGGGGCTGGACCGCCGCGGCCGACGAGCGGTTTCCTATCATCAAGCGCCGGTCCCTGTCATGACGGCCGGACGCGGGTCCGCCCCGCGTGGAACGAGACCCGGACGACGGCCGCACCGGGCGGCGGACCGTCGCCGGCACCGAAGCCCGCGGCCGGGCCAGGACGGGGCGCAGCGCCGGGTCCGGTCCCGGCGCCCGCGCGGCCGGCCTCAGCCCGCCGCCGCCTCGATGGCGTCCATGTCGTCGTCGGAGAGGCCGAAATGATGGCCGATCTCGTGGATCAGCACGTGGGTCACCACGGCGCCCAGGGTCTCCTCGTGCTCGGCCCAGTAGTCGAGGATCGGTCGCCGGTAGAGCCAGACCCGGTTCGGCATCCGGCCCGTGTGGCCGACCACGCTGTCGTGGGCGAGCCCGACGCCCTGGAAGAGGCCCAGGAGATCGAACGGGCTCTCCAGACCCAGGTCCTTCAGGGCCTCGTCGTCGGGGAAGTCGTCCACCCGGATCTCCACGTCGCCGCAGAGGGCGCGGAACGCCTCCGGCAGCTCCGCGAACGCCTTGTCCCCGAGGGCGACGAAGTCGTCGAGGTCGGGCGCGGCGGCGTCGTGCCAGCGCGCAATGCGTCGGGCGGTGTCGTCCGGTCGGCTCATGGATGGGGTCTCGGCTGCGGTCTGTCCTCCGGTCAGAGATAGGCGCTCGCGAGCCAGACCAGAAGCCCCACCGTGGCGAGGAGCGACAGCGCGCGACCGATGATCACGGCGCGCCGCTCCACCGGATCCTCCTCGTCCACGTCCGCGGCGCCGAAATGGCGCCCGAGCCGGGTCTTGGAGCGGGTGAGGATCGGCTCCGCGAAGGCGCCCGATTGGGCGGTGATCCGCTCCATCTCGCGCCGCGCCGCCTCGGCCCGCGCCTCGTTCGGATCCTCTCTTGTCGTCATGGATCTCTCCTCCTGGTCCGGCCGTTCAGACGGATGAGGCCGGACCGCCGCCGGGGTCCGAAAGGCTTGCATCCGGAGGCGGCTTGTCTTCACACTCTACACGACGGCCCGTCGCGAATCCGGAGGTCGCCCATGACGAGACTCTTCACCGCGCTCGAGATCCCCTCTCCGGTGGCGATGCACCTCTCGCTTCTGAAGGGCGGCCTGCCCGGGGCCCGCTGGATCGATCCGGAGAACTACCACGTCACCCTGCGCTTCATCGGCGATACCGACGGGCGCACCGCCGACGAGGTGGCCAACGCCCTCGACCGGGTCTACCGGCCGCCGTTCCGCCTCACCCTCTCCGGGCTCGACTGCTTCGCCTCCGGCCGCTCGCCCCACTCGCTCTACGCCCGGGTGGAGCCGACGCCCGGCCTCGTCGAGCTCCAGGCCGAGCACGAGCGCATCCTGCAGCGGCTCGGCCTGCCGGCGGAGGGCCGGCGCTACGTGCCGCACGTCACCATCGCGCGGCTGCGCGGCACCTCGTCGGCGGACGCGGCGGCCTGGCTCGCCGCCCATGGCGACTTCCGGGTGCCCCCCTTTGACGTGGACCGCTTCGTCCTCTACTCGTCCCGGGCCTCGACCGGCGGTGGCCCCTACCTCATCGAGGAGGCCTATCCGCTGGCGGCCTGATCCTCGCGCGGCGACGGTGCATCGATGAGCGTGCTTCCCGACTGGCCCGTCCTCCTCGCCTACACCGGCGCGGTGGTGCTTCTCACCCTCACGCCGGGGCCGGACATGGCGCTCTACGTTGGCCGCACGCTCGCCCACGGGCGGGCGGCGGGCTTCGCGGCCTTCCTGGGCACCGCCGCCGGCCTCGTCTGCCACGCGGTGTTCGCCGCCGTCGGCCTTTCCGCCCTCGTGGCCGCGTCCGCGGCGGCCTTCACGGCGCTGAAGATCGCCGGGGCGCTCTATCTCCTGTTCCTCGCCGTCCAGGCGGTCCGCAAGGGCTCCGCCTTCGCGCCCGCCGAGGGGGCCGGCGAGGCGCGGCCGTCGCTCGCCCGCAGCTTTCTCACCGGCTTTCTGGTCAACGTCCTCAACCCGAAGATCGTGCTCTTCTTCCTCACCTTCCTGCCGCAGTTCGTCGATGCCGCCGATCCGCAGGCGGCCGCGAAGCTGTTCGTTCTCGGGCTCTGGTACATCCCGGTCACGCTGCCGCCGACCATCGCGATGATCCTCGGCGCGTCCGCCCTCGCCGCCGCCCTCAAGGCCCGGCCCGCGATCATGCGCGCGCTCGACTGGCTGTTCGCCGGCGTCATGGGAGCCTTCGCCGTCCGCCTGCTGGCGACGCGCACCGGCTGACCCGGACGCGCCGGTCCGCCGGACGGCGGGCTCGGGCGCGCACTCGTGGCGTCGGGGGAGAGGAGCGCCGCGTCAGGCCGCCCGGTCGGGCGCGCCCGTCTTCGAAGCGCCCGTCTCCGGCGCCTTCACGGACCCGTCCAGCCGCCGCGGCGGCGGTTCGGCCGGCATCAGCCCGGCGTTCCGGCCGGCCACCACCCAGTAGACGAGCCCGGCCACGAAGCCGGTCGCCATCAGGATGGATCCGTCCGCCTCAAGCGTGGTGTCCCCCGCCTGCAGCCCGCCGAAGGCGGTCGCCGCCGCGAGGCCCATCAGCCCCCAGGCGCCGGCGTGGACGATCACGGAGCGGATGCCAAGCACTTCCGTCACGAGCGCCAGGATCACGGCCGGCACGAAGGCCATGGAGCCGACCACCGCCGCGGTCAGCCCGCCGTAGAGGGCGAACTGCCCCCAGAACCAGCCGGCCGTCTCCGCCGACGCGGGCTCGACGCCCACCTTCACGGCGACGAAGAAGGCGGCCGCGGTCGCGATGGCCGCCAGGAAGCCGATCATGGTGGCGAACACCCGGCCGACCGCGCGCATGAGCCGTCCTTCTCCCTCGTCCGCGTGGTGGGCGGCCGGTCCGTTGCCGCCGCCCGTCCGCGATCAGTCCTCGCCGAGACCGGACACCATGGCGCGCATGGCCCAGTCGCTCTCGCTCTCCAGCGGACCGGCGGCCTCCAGGGCCTCCCGGTCGCGCTTGCGCAGGCGTTCGGTCTCTGACTTCAGCTGGCCGCAGGCGGCCAGGATGTCGCGGCCGCGCGGGGTGCGGATCGGCGAGGCGTAGCCGGCGTCGTTCACCACCTTGGCGAAGGCCTCGATCCGGTCCCACGACGAGCAGCCGTAGTTGGAGCCCGGCCACGGGTTGAACGGGATGAGGTTGATCTTCGCCGGGATGCCCTTCAGCAGGCGGACGAGTTCCCGCGCGTCGGCGAGGCTGTCGTTCACCTCGTCGAGCATCACGTACTCGAAGGTGATCCGGCGGGCGTTGGACAGGCCCGGATAGGCCCGGCAGGCGGCGAGCAGGTCCTTCAGCGGATACTTCTTGTTGAGCGGCACCAGGATGTCGCGGAGGTCGTCCCGCACCGCGTGGAGCGAGATCGCCAGCATCACGCCGATCTCGTCGCCCGTGCGGGCGATGTTCGGCACCACGCCGGAGGTGGAGAGCGTCACCCGCCGCTTGGAGAGCGACAGGCCGTCGCCGTCGGTGGCGATCAGCAGCGCCTGCTTCACCGCGTCGAAATTGTAGAGCGGCTCGCCCATGCCCATCATGACGATGTTGGAGACGAGCCGGCCCTCGCTCGGGATCATGCCGTCGGCGGTCTGCTGGGCGTTCGGATAGTCGCCCAGCCGGTCGCGCGCGACGAGGATCTGGGCCAGGATCTCCTCGGCCGTCAGGTTGCGGACGAGGGTCTGGGTGCCGGTGTGGCAGAAGGAGCAGGTCAGCGTGCACCCGACCTGGGACGAGACGCACAGGGTGCCGCGTCCCTCCTCCGGAATGTAGACGGTCTCGATCTCCACCGGCCGGCCGGCGCCGCGCGGCGGGAAGCGCAGCAGCCACTTGCGGGTGCCGTCGCGGGAGATCTGCTCGGTCACGATCTCCGGCCGCTTCAGCGTGAAGGCGGCGGCAAGGCCCGCGCGCAGCTCCTTGGCGACGTTGGTCATGGCGTCGAACGAGGTCGCGCCGCGCACGTAGAGCCAGTGCCAGATCTGGCCGACGCGCATGCGCACCTGCCGCTCCGGCACGCCGATGGACGCGAGGGCCTCGCCCATCTCCTTCCGGGTCATGCCGACGAGCGACGGCTTGTCGGCCGACGGGGCGATGATCGCGGCGGAGGGGGAGGGGCGACGCGAAAGGTCGAGCGTGACCGCCATGATGAACGAGATCCGGTCCTGAAGGCTTGCGGGCGGCGCCGGGCGTTCGCCCAACGCGTCGAGCGGCCGCAAGCGCCTTATCGCGCTTCGGCCGGTCCGTACGTGTCCGTCATATAGCGTGGATGGCCCGCGACCAAAAGGGGGCGCCGGAAACCCGCCGCCCCGCCGCGCGAAAGCGCCCCTCAGGCGGTCAGCGGCATTCCTGGTCGATGCGGTTCACCGCGGCGGTCACGCCGGCCAGCGAATAGGTGTCGGTGGTCACGGTGCCGCGGCGCGACGTGCCGGTGATCACCATGTCGGATCCCGCCCGCATGGCGGCGATCAGGCGGCTCTCCTCGGCGGCGTTCTCCACCCAGGCGCCGCTCTCCTTGGTGAAGAGCACGAAGGTGTCGGTGCCGATCTTGACCGAGGTCTTGGAGCCTTCCTTGTAGGGATAGCCGGTCTCCACGCTGAACTCGTTGCGCACGCCTTCCTTCGGCCGGTTGGTGATGAAGACGTAGGCCGGGTCGCGATTGAGGCCGGCGGGTTCGGTCCGCTGCGGCTGGGTGATGGCGTAGCAGACCTTTCCACCCGCGCCGTTGTACGCATAGGTGGTCCAGCGGTTGAACTGCTCCAGGAGCGTCTGCTGCTGCGCCCCCGCGACCGTCGCTGCGCCGAGGAGCAGGGTGAGCGCCGTTCCGAGCGTGCGTGCGTTCGTCATGTCTTCCGTATTCTCCAGCGTGCCGGACTGACCGAGGCCTTCGGTTAACCAGCATCAAGGTTTCCGTCGAAGCTACGGCCCGATGGTTACCAAACCGTTGCCGGTGAAGGCGAAAAGGCTGCAAGCGAGGTGCCGCGGACCGCCGGGAACGACATCCCGGCAGCGGTGGCGGCATGCGCCTTGGCGAGTTCGACGGAGTTCGTCTATGATCCCTCCGTCGCGCTGCACGCTTGGCCGCAAATCGGGCGAGAGTTTGACAAGGACGGACCTTGGGCGTGAGCTTGCCCTTCGTCCCCTGGTCGGCGGGGCATCCCGGCGCTGAAGCCGGAGTTTCTCAAGTCGGTGACACGCGGTTCGCCTGCGATCGGGCGCGTCACGACCGAACGACGGATTGGGGGCGTCGAGAGTGGTTCGTGAACCGGCCGCCGCACAGAACGAGGCCTTTGCCGGCCTGGTGGAGGAAGTCGCGCGCACCCAGAGCCGCGAAGCCTTCATCCAGTTGTTCGACCACTATGCGCCGCGCATCAACGCCTATCTGGTCCGGCTCGGCACGCCGGGTGGGGTGGCGGAGGAGCTCACCCAGGAGGTCATGGTCACCCTCTGGCGCAAGGCCGCCCTGTTCGACCGCTCCAAGTCGTCGGTCGGCACCTGGCTCTTCCGCATCGCCCGCAACCGCCGGATCGACAGCCTCCGGCGCGACCGGCTCGGCGACCTCGACCCCAACGAGCCGTCGTTCCAGCCGCAGGACAACATCAACGCCGACGACTATCTGGACAGCCAGCTGCGCGAGGAACGCATCCGGATCGCGCTCCGCGAACTGCCGGAGGAACAGCTGCAGCTGATCGAGCTCGCCTTCTTCAAGAGCCTGTCCCACAGCCAGATCGCCGACGAGACGGGCCTGCCCCTCGGCACCGTCAAGTCCCGCATCCGCCTCGCCTTCACCCGCCTGAGGCGGATCCTGGAGGCGGACACCCAGGTGGACGTGGACTAGGCCGGACGACGGCCGAGAGACGCCCCGCCCGGCTGCCGTCCCGTCCGGCGAACAACGATCGCCTTCACCGGACATCGCCATCACGGACCGCGCGCCGTGGCGTCCCGCGCCCGCCCGTCCCTTGCGGGCCAGACGCCCGGAGGAGGGCGGGGCCGCCGGCGCGACCCCTTGTCGTCACGCGGCGTCCATCAGCCCCTTCTTGATCAGCATGGCGTCCACCGCCGGCATCCGGCCGCGGAAGGCCTTGTAGGCCTCTTCCGGATCGACGGAGCCGCCGGCTGCGTAGATGTGCCGGCGCAGGCGGGCGGCGACCGCCGGGTCGAACGGGTCGCCGGTCTCGCGGAAGGCCTCGAAGGCGTCCGCGTCGAGAACCTCCGACCAGGTGTAGGAATAATAGCCGGCCGAATAGCCCCCCGCGAAGATGTGGGAGAAGTGCGGGCTGCGGTGGCGCATGGCGATGCTCTCCGGCATGCCGATCTCGGCCAGAACCTCAGCCTCCACGGCCATCGGGTCGTCCACCGGTCCGCGGGTGTGGAAGGCCATGTCGACGAGGGCCGAGGCGGTGAACTCCACCGCCGCGAACCCGGCGTCGAACCCGCGGGCGGCGAGCACCTTGTCGAGGAGATCCTGCGGCATCGGCTCGCCGGTGGCGACGTGGCGGGCGAACTCCTCCAGAACCACCGGCACCGCCAGCCAGTGCTCGTAGAGCTGCGACGGCAGTTCCACGAAGTCGCGCGACACCGCCGTGCCGGACACGGACGGATAGGTCACGTCCGACAGGATGCCGTGGAGCGCGTGGCCGAATTCATGGAACAGGGTGCGGGCGTCGTCGAGCGACAGGAGCGCCGGCCGGCCCGCCGGAGGCTTGGCGAAGTTGCACACGTTGTAGATGATCGGCAGCCGGCCCGCGCCCGACGCCGTGGGGAGCTTGTGCTGGGTCTGGAACGAGCTCATCCAGGCGCCGGACCGCTTGGTCGGACGGGCGAAGTAGTCGCCGAGGAAGAGCGCCTTCAGGCTGCCGTCCGCGTCGCGGATCTCGAACGCCCGGACGTCCGGGTGGTAGCCGCTGCCCGCCGGCATCTCCACCGCCTTGATGCCGAACAGGCGCTCGGCGACCGCGAAGGTGGCGGCGATCATGGCGTCGAGGGAGAGATAGGGCTTCAGCTCCGATTCGGAGAAGGAGAAGGTGCGGCCGCGCAGCTTCTCCGCGTAGTAGCGCCAGTCCCACGGCATGATGGGATGGTTGCGGCCCTCCTCGCGGACGATCGCCGCCAGGGCCTCCTCGTCCTCCCGGGCACGGACCACCGCCCGGTCCCAGACCTGACGGAGCAGGGTCACCACCGCCTCCGGCGTCTTCGCCATGGTGTCGTCCAGCACGCGGGCGGCATGGTGCGGATGGCCGAGAAGGTTGGCCGCCTCGGACCGGAGCGCCAGCATCTCCTTGATCAAGGGCCGGTTGTCGCGCTCGCCCGGGTTCTCGCCCCGGGCCAGGAAGGCGGCGAGCACCTGCTCGCGCAGGTCGCGCCGGTCCGAGAAGGCCAGGAAGGCCTCCACCAGGGATCGCGACAGGCTCACGGCATAGCGGCCGTCGGCGCCGCGGGCCTTCGCCTCGGCCGCCATGGCGTCGCGCAAGGAGTCCGGCAGGCCGGAAAGGTCGCCCTCGTCGAGGAGGAGCACGGTGGCCTCCTCGTCGGCGAGCAGGTTCTGGCCGAAGCGGGCGCGGAGCGCGGCGAGTTGCTCGTCGATGGCGGCGAGGCGCTCCTGCTCGGGTTTCGCCAGCTTGGCGCCGGAGCGCACGAAGCCCTTCCAGTGGCGCTCCAGCACGCGGGTCTGCTCGGGCGTCAGCTCGAGGCTGTCGCGGCGCGACCAGAGGTCGTCGATCCGGCCGAACAGGGCCGCGTTCATGCTGATCTTCGACCAGTGCCGCGACAGGCGCGGGGCGAGGTCGCGCTCCAGCGCCTGGAGGACCGGGTTGGTGTCCGTGGCGGTGCGGGTCCAGAACAGGGCCGACGTCCGCGACAGGCCCTCTCCGGCAAGCTCCAGCGCCGTCACGGTGTTGTCGAAGGTGGGCGGCTCGGGATTGCGCGCGATGGCGTCGATCTCCGCCTCGTGGGCCGGCAGGAGGGCCGCGAAGGCGGGCGCGAAGTCCTCGTCCCGGACAGCCGAGAACATCGGCAGGCCGTGCGGGCCGGTCCACTCGACGAGGGCCGGATTGAGAGCGGAAGCGGGAGATTCGGTCACGGGGCTGATCTCTTCAAGGCGTGGCGGCCGTCCGGGCGGGAACGGCTGAGGACGAGGGAGGGCCTTCAGGCGCGGCGAAGGCCGAGGAGGCCCGGCGTGGCGTGCCAGACGGCCTGGAGGGCGAAGCCGCAGAAGAGGAGGCCGGAGAGGCGCACGATGGCGTGCTCGTGCCGCCGGTAGAAACGGCGCACCACGCCCGCCCCGATGATGCCGACGAGGATGACGTCGGCCACCAGGAAGCCCACCAGGGAGGCGGCGAGGAGGACCGGCAGGGCCGAGAAGGTCAGCGCGTCCGCCGAGCCGGCGAGGAGGGCCGTGAAGGTGGCGAGCGCCACCGGGTAGCCCTTCGGGTTGGTGAGGCCGAACACGAGCCCGCGGGTGAGCGGCCGCTCCACGGTGACGAGCGCCTCGCCGGGCGCCCGCGGCTTTGCCGTGAGGGCGGACCAGCCGATCCACGCCAGATAGAGGCCGCAGGCGAGGCCGAGCACGTCGAACACCAGGGTGCCGACGGTCTTCGCCCCCACGATGGCGACGAGCGCGAGCCCCGACCAGACGAGGTCGCCGGCCAGGTGGCCGGCGATGAAGCGCGCCCCCGCGCGCCGGCCCTGTCCGGCGCCGATGCCGAGAAGGGCCAGGAAGGCCGGCCCGGGCGTGAGGATGTAGGCCATGGCGGCGAGGAAGGCGGAGACGAGGAGCGGAAGGGTCAACGGAGGGCGCGCCGATCAGGAGGAATCTACCGTATGGGATGCGATGTGCGCTCACCGGTCAAGAGGGCGTTGACGGGCGGGCGGCGGCTCGTCACGCAGGCTCGCGGCCGCCGTCCGCGCGATCGCCGGCCCCGGTCCCGTCCCCCCGGTCCCGCCGCCCAAGTCCCGTCCCCCCGGTCCCGTCGCCGCGCCCCGACGCCGGGACCGGAGCGAAGGCCGGCGCGCCTCAGCCCCAGGGCCGCGTGGCGATCCGGGCCGAACCGCTCTTCCAGTCGGCCGCGTCCAGCATCATCAGCTCGGCCACGTTCTCCTGGCTGACGTAGCCGACGAGCCGGCCCTCGGTGTCGAGCACGGCGGCGAGCGGGATCTCCTTCTCGCCCATCAGTCGCAGCGCCACCTCCAGCCAGTCGCCCGGCCGCACCGCCGGTACGTCCGCCGTCATGGCCTCCAGCACCGGCGTCGCCGGGCCGGTGGCCTTGAGGGCGCGGATCATGGCGTCGCGCGAAAGGAAGCCGCGCAGGCGCCCGCCGCCGTCCACAACCGGGAACTCCCGCTGGGTGGTGCGGATGAGCGCGTCGGCGGCGGTGTCCACCGTATCGGTCGGCGTCAGGCTCTCGAACGAGCGGATCATGGCCTCGGACACGCGCATCTTGCGCGCCCGCTCCATCAGGCCGGTCTGGCCCGCCTCGGCGGAGGCGGCGAGATAGACGAAGATCGCGATGAAGACCAGGATGGCGTTGCCGCCGAAGAGCCCCATGGCGCCGAACACGAAGGCGACGCCCTGGCCGATGGCGGCGGCGATCTCGGTCGCGCGCCGCCGGCCGAGCTTCAGGGCGAGCAGCGCCCGGAGCACGCGCCCGCCGTCCATCGGGAAGGCCGGGATCAGGTTGAAGAGCACCAGGAACACGTTCACCGCCGCCAGCCGGTCGATGAAGGACGCCTGCGGCTCCTCCACCGCCGCGAGGGCGCCGGGATCGAGCTGCGCGCCCACCAGCATCAGGATCGCGGCGATCGCCACGTTCACGAGCGGACCCGCGATGGCGATCACCATCTCCTCGCCGGGCTTCTCCGGCATGCGGGCGAGCCGCGCGAGGCCGCCGATCGGCAGGAGCGTGATGTCCGGCGTCTCGATGCCGTAGCGTCGCGCCGCCACCGCGTGGCCGAGCTCGTGGAGCGTCACGCAGGCGAACACCGCGATCATGAACAGCACGCCGTCGATCGCCGCCGCCTGTCCGCCCTGGGCGTAGGACGCGAAGCCGATCCAGAGGAGGAGGATCAGAAAGGTGAGATGGATCCGGATCTCCGATCCGAACACGCGTCCGAGGGGGATGGACCAGGACATGGGCGGGGCGCTTCCTTGGCGGGCGTCGCTGGACGGGTATACCGGCGACATATGTCGAACGTAGGAAGCGGAAAGGCCGCCCGGAAGATCCGGACGGCCTCGGATGGTCGGCAAGGTCCGGCCGGGCCTCAGCCCCGGTTCCGCTTGGCCAGCGTCCGCAGCCGGAGCGCGTTGAGCTTGATGAAGCCGGCGGCGTCCTTCTGGTCGTAGGCGCCCTGGTCGTCCTCGAAGGTGACGAGGGTCGAGGAATAGAGGCTCTTCGGGCTTTCCCGGCCGATCACCATGACGTTGCCCTTGTAGAGCTTCAGCGTCACCTCGCCCTCCACGTGCTCCTGGCTCCTGTCGATCAGCGCCTGCAGCATCTCGCGCTCCGGCGAGAACCAGAAGCCGTAGTAGATGAGCTCCGCGTAGCGCGGCATCAGCTCGTCCTTCAGGTGGGCGGCGCCGCGGTCGAGGGTGATGCTCTCCATGGCCCGGTGGGCGGCCAGCAGGATGGTGCCGCCGGGCGTCTCGTAGACGCCGCGGCTCTTCATGCCGACGAAGCGGTTCTCCACGAGGTCGAGGCGGCCGATGCCGTTGTCGCGGCCGTAGTCGTTGAGCCGGGCGAGCAGCGTCGCCGGCGACAGGCGCTCGCCGTTGATCGAGACTGCGTCGCCCTTCTCGAAGCCCACCTTTATGACGGTCGCCTTGTCGGGCGCGGCCTCCGGCGAGATCGTCCGCATGTGGACGTATTCGGGCGCCTCCACGGCCGGATCCTCCAGCACCTTGCCTTCCGAGGAGGAGTGCAGGAGGTTGGCGTCCACCGAGAAGGGCGCCTCGCCCTTCTTGTCCTTGGCGACCGGGATCTGGTGCTTCTCGGCGAACTCCAGGAGGTCCGTGCGGCTCTTGAACGACCAGTCGCGCCAGGGCGCGATGATCTTGATGTCCGGGTTGAGCGCGTAGGCGGAGAGCTCGAACCGCACCTGGTCGTTGCCCTTGCCGGTGGCGCCGTGGGCGATGGCGTCCGCGCCGGTCTTCCTGGCGATCTCGATCAGGTGCTTGGAGATGAGCGGCCGGGCGATGGACGTGCCGAGCAGGTAGACGCCCTCGTACACCGCGTTGGCGCGGAACATCGGGAACACGAAGTCGCGCACGAACTCCTCGCGCACGTCCTCGATGTGGATCTCCTTGATGCCCAGCATCTCGGCCTTCCGGCGCGCGGGCTCCAGCTCCTCGCCCTGGCCGAGGTCTGCGGTGAAGGTGACGACCTCCGCGCCGAGCTCCGTCTGCAGCCACTTCAGGATGATGGAGGTGTCGAGGCCGCCCGAGTAAGCGAGCACGACCTTCTTGATGTCGCCCTTGCGCATGGTGTCTCCGAAGGAGGCGTCCGCCCGGATCCGGCCGGGGCGCCTCGTCGCCGATGGTGCGTTGTCGGTCGCGAGAGCCTGGCCCCCGCCGATCGGCCGGCACTTTTAATCGGATTGGCGGGCCGCGCAAGCGCCGGGAAAGCCCTCACCGGAACAGCGCGACGAAGCGGCGGACCGCCCCGGCGCGGCGGGCGAGAAACGCTTTCAGGGCGTCGCCCGTCCGGCCGAGCGCGCCGGCGATCGCCGCGTCGGTCAGCCGGCTCCCGGGGCCGTAGACCGCCCCGTGGACGAGCAGCATGACGAGAAGCGTGAGGAGCCAGGCGATCAGCACGTCGGAGAGGAAATGGCCGCCGAAGGCGATGCGGTTGGCCGAGAGGGCGGCGGCGAAGAGGAGCGTTCCGATCGCCACCGGCTTGCGCCAGCCGGCCGGCACGACGAGCGCGAGGGCGAGGAGGAAGATGGCCGACGAGGCCTCGCCCGATACGAACGAGCAGTTGCTGTCGCAGTGGCCGACCATGGCCCACGGACCCGTGAACGGCAGGTCGCCGCCGAACTCCACCACGTTGCGGGGCCGGGCGCGGCCCCAGTTGTCCTTCAGGATGGTGTTGACGAGGAGGCCCGGCCCGAGCGCCAGCGTGGCGACCAGGAAGAGCGCCGCGCGCGGCGGCAGCAGGAAGCGCGCCCCGGAGGCGAGGAGCGGCACGAGGAGCGACAGGACCGCCAGGACGGCGACCCCGGCCACCACCGCCTGGCCGAGCCGGCGGAACTCCTCCAGAACGGCGACCCGCGCCGCCGGAAAGCCCTGCCCCTCCACGTGGAAGAGGCCGCTGACGGCAAGGTCGAGGTCCGGGACGAGCACGAGCAGAAGGCTGAGGACGAGGGTCGCCGCCAGGGTGAAGCGGACGGGGTAGCGGACCGCGACCGCCGTCAGCCGGCGGACGCCGGAGGTGGCGGGGTTCGGGCCGGCGGGGTGGGACAAGCGGGGTCTCCAGGCCTGAAGCGGCGCGTCGGTCGTCCGGCCCGGCCGGAAGCCGGACCGGAGCCGCCGCCTTGTACCCTTCCGCGGGTGCCGTCGCCAAGGGGCGCGAAAGAGCCGCGCGCGAGGGCGTCCTCGCCACCGCTCACGCGCGCCCGGCCACCGCTCCCGGGCGCCCCGCGCCCAGCCCCGCGCGCCTTGCAGGGAGCGGCGGGCCGACCCATGTTGGAACCGGACGGACCCGAGCCCGGTTCGCCGAACGACCGCAACGGCATGAGCGAGGCCCCCACGATGGCGACGCGCCACTACGACGACCCGGAGATCATCGGCCCGGAGGGCGAGCGGGAGACCCGCGTGCGCCGCGACTTCTGGCGTGTGGCCAAGAAGGCGGCCCGGTCCATTCCGCTGTTCGACGAGGTCGTGGCCGCCTACTACTGCGCCCTCGACCCGAAGACGCCCACCCGCGTGCGGGCAACCCTCCTGGCCGCGCTCGCCTATTTCGTGGTGCCGTTCGACGTGGTGCCGGACTTCCTCCTCGGTCTCGGCTTCACCGACGACGTGACCGTGCTGGCCGCCGCCATCGCGATGGTGCGCTCCAACATCACCGAGGAACACCGGCAGGCCGCCCGCGAGGCGCTGAAGGACGACGCCAGGAAGGTCTGACGGGCGCGGATCGGCGAGGCGGGCCGGCGCTGGCGCCGGGGTTCGGCGGGTCGCGGTCCCCTGCGACTTACCTCCCGGTCGACAACCGCCGTCGTCCTCAGCACTCTCGCGTCCGTCCTCGGTCCCGGAGTCCCAGCCCCATGCGCGCCGTCCTCTCCCACGCCCCCGGCGGTCCCGACACGCTCGTCGTGGAGACCCTGCCCGAGCCGGTGCCCGGCCCCGGCGAGGTGGTGGTCGCCGTGGAGGCGGCGGCGCTCAACTTCATGGACACGCTGATCATCGCCGATCGCTATCAGGTGAAGCCGCCGCGGCCCTTCTCGCCCTCCGCCGAATGCGCCGGAACGGTCGCGGCCCTCGGCGAGGGCGTCACCGGCGTCTCGCTCGGCGATCGGGTCTGCGCCTACACGGGCCACGGCGCGGCGCGGGAAAAGGTGGTGGTCCCGGCGGCCGATCTGGTGCCCGTGCCCGAGGCGGTGCCGTCGGAGGTCGCGGCGGGCCTCATCGTGGCCTACGGCACCACGGTCCACGCCCTGAAGGACCGCGGCCGCCTCCAGCCCGGCGACTGGCTCGTGGTCACCGGCGCCACCGGCGGCGTCGGCCAGGCGGCGGTGGAGATCGGCCGGCTGATGGGCGCGCGGGTGATCGGCGTGGTCGGCTCAGCCGAGAAGGCCGCGGGCGTGCTGGCGCTCGGCGCCGAGGCGGTGATCGACCTCTCCTCGGAGGACCCGAAGGAGCGCGTGAAGACGCTCACCGGCGACGCCGGGGCGGACGTGGTCTACGACGCGGTCGGGGCGGATCTGGTGGACCCGCTGGTCCGGGCCACCGCCTGGGGCGGCCGCTATCTGGTCGTCGGCTTCGCGGGCGGCGACATCCCGCGCCTCGCCCTCAACCTCGTCCTCCTGAAGTCGATCGACGTGGTCGGCGTCCACTGGGGCGCCTGGACCAAGCGCGACCCGGCCGGCCACGTGGCCAACACCCGCTGGCTCCTCGACGCGGTCGCCGACGGACGCCTCACCCCCACCATCCACGCCCGCTACCCGCTGGACCGCGCCGCCGAAGCCCTCGACGAAATCGCCGGCCGCCGCGTCCGCGGCAAAGTGGTCCTGACCCCGTAAAGGCTTCCCGAAAGCCACACCACCCAAACCCGTCACCTCGCCCACGCCCCGCGCCCCGCCCCGCACGTCGCCCTTATCTCGCGCCCCGCCCCCGCCACCCGCTCGGCCGCTGTTTCGCGCTCCGCTCCGCCACCCGCTCCGCCGCTGTTCGCGCTCCGCTCCGCCACCCGCTCCGCCGCTGTTCGCGCTCCGCTCCGCCACCCGCTCCGCCGCTGTTCGCGCTCCGCCCCCGCCACCCGCTCCGCCGCTGTTTCGGGAAGCCAACCGACCAATCCGCAGCCGTTCCAGCCAATCCGCAGCATCCCGGCCAACCGCCCCCCACCGGTCCACCCCATCCACCGGCATGACGGCCCGATCTCCCCCGCCTCGCAGCCTTCCCGATCCCCGCCTCACCCCTTGCGCAGCCCCATCGCCAACGCCAGCCCCACCACGGTCATGGTCGGCACCACCGTGGCCAGGGCGGTCACCGGATCCGCGAAGGTCGCCGCCACGGCGGAGCCCGCGAAGCCGCCGCCCATCTGGAGGAAGCCCATCAGGGCGGCGGCGGCGCCGGCCATGTGGGGGAAGGGCGCGAGGCCGTCGGTGGTCATCGCCGGCATGAACAGGGCGAGCGCGAAGGCGAACACGCCGACCGGCCCCATGATGCCGAGGAAGGTCGGTTCGAGCAGCGTCAGCGAGGCGAACAGCATCACGCCGCCGAGGGCGCAGAGCGCGAGGCCCGGCATCACCAGCCGGCCGGCGTCCAGGCGCGTCAGGAGCCGCCGGGTCACGATCCCGCCGGTGATGAAGGAGACCGACTGCACCATCATGCCGAGGCCGAACGCCGTCGGCGACAGGCCCACCCGGTCGATCAGCACGAAGGGCAGCATGGTGCCGAGGGCGTAGAGGCCCCCGATGGTGAGGCCCACCACCAGGCTCGGCCGCAGGAAGCGCCGGTCGGCGAGGAGGGTCCGGTAGGCGGCGAGCAGCCCCGCCGGGCGGGCGCGGGCCGGATCCGGCGCCCGGTTCGTCTCCGGCATCAGGAGGGCCACCACCGCCAGGAGCGCTGCCCCGTAGACCACCATGCTGGCGAAGATGGCCTGCCAGCCGAACAGCTGGAGCAGGATCCCGCCGATGGTCGGCGACAGGGCCGGGCCGACCGCCAGCCAGATCCCGATCGTGTTCATGATCCGGGCCGACTGCTGGCCGGTGAAGCTGTCGCGCACGATCGCCCGGGAGATGGCGACGCCGGCCGCGGCGCCGACGCCCTGCACGAAGCGGGCGGCGAGCAGCCATTCCACCGTCGGGGCGAGGAGGGCCAGAAGGCTCGCGGCCACGTAGAGCGCCAGGAAGCCGATCACCACGCGCCTGCGCCCATAGCCGTCCGACAAGGGCCCGCAGACGAGCTGGGCGAGGGCGAAGCCGGCGAAATAGGCGGTCAGCGTCGCCTTCACGGCGCCCATGGAGGTGCCGAAGGCGGCCACCAGGGTGGGCATGGCGGGGGTGTAGAGCGCCATGGAGATCGGCCCGATGGCGACCAGCATGGCGCCGAAGGCGGAGGTGGCCCGCTCCGACAAGGCGGGCGCGGTCGCCTGCATCTGGGGATGGGCGGTCATCCGCCGGCTCCCTCGTCGGACGGCGCCGATCCGTCGCCACCGTCGAGGTTGCGCCGCATGGCCGAGAGCGTGGCGCGCAGCCGGTCCACGTCCTCGGGGTCGAGCCCGGCGGTCGCCTCCGCCCGCACGGTCAGCGCCACCTGGTGGATCCGGGGATAGAGCGCGTCCGCCGCCGCCGTGGCGGTCACCCGCTTGGCGCGCCGGTCGCCCGGGTCCGGCATGCGGGCGACGAGCCCGGCCCGTTCCAGCCGGTCCAGGGTGCCGACCAGGGTCATCGGCTCCACCGCCAGCCGTCCGGCGAGAAGGCTCTGGCGGACCGGGCCGTAGGTCACCACGTGATAGAGCGTGCGCGCCTCGCCGGGCGTCACGCCGAGGCCGGCCTCGGCGAGCGCCGCCTCGAACCGCTGGCGGAACAGCCGCGCCACGTCCACCACGATGAAGCCGAGAGGTTCGTCCTGTAGGGGCATGGGGGGCTCGACCGTAAGGTTTCCTTACAGATGACGCCCCCGAGGGCGTTGTCAAGGCGTCGCCCTGGTCGTGTCCGGGCGTGTCCGCCGTCGCCGCGACACCCGCCGGCCGGCCCGCCACGCCGTCCGCCGCGCGGGCTCGCCAAGGCCCGGGTCGGCTCTTTCGGTCGCCGCCGCACGCGCGTTCAAGCGGCAATTGCGCCCATTGTGACGAGATCTTCTTGCTCCTGACACAATGATTCGTATAGTGCGCCGCAATAGGACGGCCCGGTCGAGTGCATTCCCCGGGCCGTCTCCCATTTTCGCTCCCGGACAGCTCATGAAACTTCGCAACATCGCCATCATTGCGCACGTCGACCACGGCAAGACCACTCTCGTCGACGAACTCCTGAAGCAGTCCGGCTCCTACCGCGAGAACCAGCGCGTCGCCGAGCGCGTGATGGACAGCAACGACCTGGAGAAGGAGCGCGGCATCACTATCCTCGCCAAGGCGACCTCGGTGGTCTGGAAGGACACGCGCATCAACATCGTCGACACGCCGGGCCACGCCGACTTCGGCGGCGAGGTGGAGCGCATCCTCAACATGGTGGACGGCGCGATCGTGCTCGTCGACGCCGCCGAGGGCCCGATGCCGCAGACCAAGTTCGTGGTCGGCAAGGCGCTGAAGGTGGGCCTCAGGCCCATCGTGGTGATCAACAAGGTGGACCGCTCGGACGCCCGCGCCCAGGAGGTCATCAACGAGGTGTTCGACCTCTTCGCCAACCTGGACGCCACCGACGAGCAGCTCGACTTCCCGATTCTCTACGGGTCCGGCCGCAACGGCTGGTTCGCCGAGAGCCCGGAGGGTCCGCAGGACCAGGGCATGACGCCGCTGTTCGACCTCGTCCTCCGCCACGTGCCGGAGCCGACCGTGGAGGACGGCGCGCCGTTCAAGATGATCGGCACCCTCCTGGAGGCCAATCCCTTCCTCGGCCGCATGATCACCGGCCGCATCACCGCCGGCACCGTCAAGCCGAACCAGACCATCAAGGTGCTGGCGCAGGACGGCTCGGTCGTGGAGCAGGGCCGCGTGTCCAAGATCCTGGCCTTCCGCGGCCTGGAGCGCCAGCCGATCGAGCTCGGCGAGGCCGGCGACATCGTGGCCATCGCGGGCCTCGTGAAGGGCACCGTGGCCGACACCTTCTGCGCGCCGGAGGTGACCGAGCCGCTCGCCGCCCAGCCGATCGACCCGCCGACCGTCACCATGTCGTTCATCGTCAACGACTCGCCGCTCGCCGGCACCGAGGGCGACAAGGTCACGAGCCGCATGATCCGCGACCGCCTGCTCCGCGAGGCCGAGGGCAACGTGGCGCTGAAGATCGAGGAGAGCGCCGAGAAGGACTCGTTCTTCGTCTCCGGCCGCGGCGAACTCCAGCTTGCCGTCCTCATCGAGACCATGCGCCGCGAGGGCTTCGAGCTCGCCGTGTCCCGTCCGCGCGTCGTCTACCAGAAGGACGAGGCGACCGGCGACACCCTGGAGCCGATCGAGGAGGTGGTGATCGACGTGGACGAGGAGTTCTCCTCCGTGGTCGTCCAGAAGATGTCCGAGCGCCGTGCCGACATGATCGAGATGCGCCCGTCCGGCGGCAACCGCCAACGGCTCGTCTTCTACGCGCCGACCCGCGGCCTCATCGGCTACCAGTCGGAACTCCTGACCGACACGCGCGGCACGGCGATCATGAACCGCCTGTTCCACGCCTACGCCCCCTACAAGGGCGACATCGCCGGCCGCCGCAACGGCGTGCTCATCGCCAACGAGGCGGGCGAGGCGGTGGCCTACGCGCTCTGGAACCTGGAAGACCGCGGCCCGATGATGATCGAGCCCGGCTGGAAGGTCTACCAGGGCATGATCGTCGGCGAGCACAACCGCGAGAACGACCTTGAGGTCAACGTCCTCAAGGGCAAGAAGCTCACCAACGTGCGCGCCGCCGGCAAGGACGAGGCCGTCCGCCTCACCCCGCCGATCCGCATGACGCTGGAGCGCGCGCTGTCCTGGATCCAGGACGACGAGCTCGTCGAGGTCACGCCGAAGTCGATCCGCCTGCGCAAGGCCATCCTCGACCCGAACGACCGCAAGCGCGCCGAGCGCGCCGGCGCCGCCGCCTGATCCGACAGGGGCGTCGAGACTGCGAAAAGGCCGCCGGGGCGATGCTCCGGCGGCCTTTTTTCATGCCCGGTTCCGATCTCAGCCCTCGATCGCAAGCCCCGACCGCCGGGGTCCCGCCTCCGGCCCGCGCCCCTCAGTGGCCCAGGTACACGTCCGGCTGCACGGTCAGCACGGGCGCGTAGTCCTCGCTCTCGAAGTCGGCCTCGTAGAGGATGGACGTGGTGCCGGCGATGTCCACGGTCTTGGCGATCACCTGGGTGATCCTGGTCGGGTCCAGGCTGCGGCTGTTGCCGCGCCAGACGAAGTCCTGGTTCGGCAGGTAGGTGGTGCCCGCGAGTTCCACCACGGCGCCGCCGGCGATGCGGCTCGCGTAGTTGCCCACGTCCGCCCGGTTGGAGGCGAGCACGATGCCGTCCATGGCGCCGGAGGAAGCGGCCTTCAGGCGCACCGTTCCCTGGCCGGAAATGTCCGCGGTGGCCTGCTTGCCGGTCATGTAGAGGCCGACGCCGTCGCCCGACACGTCGCCGTCCGCGGTGATCTTCAGCGGGCCGCCGTCGATGACGTAGATGCCCGGCAGCAGCGTCACCTTGCCCGAGGCCGTCACTGAAAGGCCGCCGCAATAGGTGCCGGGGGACAGGGTCACGTCGCCCTGGTTGATCTGGGTGCCCTTGGCGTTCTTGGAGCAGTGGGTGCCGGTCGGCGCCAGCCAGTTCGCCAGCGGGTCGGCCTGCTGCTTGCAGCCCGCCATCAGGGCGCCGGTGATCGAAGCGGAGGTGCCGTTCACCGACACCTTGCCGGCCGCGCACAGCTTCGTCACCGTCACCTGCGCCGAGCCGCCGATGGTCACCGACGTGTCGGAGGTGGAGTTCGACCACACGGTGCAGCCGCGCGCGTCGAAGGTGGCGCTGCCGGTGATCAGCACGCCGGTCTTGGCGGCCGGGTCCAGCGCCAGCACGCAGGTGCGGCCGTCCCGCCGCTCGCTGATCACCGCGTGGCTGTCCGCCGCGAGCGCGAAGTCCGACACGCCGAAGAGGGACGCGAACACCTTCTTGGCCGGTTCGCGCACCGTCACGGTGGCCGACCGGGTGGCGACGTCCACGGTCACGTCCACCTCCCGGCCGGCGGTGTTGGCAGCCGCGAAGGCGGAGGCGACGGCCTTGGCCTTCGCCTCCGTGTCCGTGGTGCCGTCCGCTTTCAGGAGCACGCCGGCGGCGGCGAGCGCCGCGCTGTCGGCTGCCGCCTGCAGGGCCGCCCTCTGGTCCACCCAGAGCGACACGTCCACCGAAAGGCCGCCCGCGCCCATCAGCACCGGCATGCCGAGCGAAAACGGAATGAGCACGTTGCCGCGCTTCTCTTTGATGAAACGAAGGATCGACTGAATCATTGCCTCTGCCCCGTCCTAACGGACTATGAACAGGGTGCCGCCCAGGATCTCTCCAGCAGGTTTCGCCCGCCGATTGCATTTGACACAAAACGGAGCCATCGGCTTTCTTGTCAGGGTAAACGCGCGGACCGGGTCCATGTCGTTGAAAACGAAGGAGGCTTCATGCCCCGGCCGCCCGCCCGCCGGGCGGGTCCGGCCTCGTCAAATCTTCGTGCCGTGCCGCCTGAATTTCGGATGCCGGCGAAGCGGCGCCGGATGCGTCGGCCTGTCCAGCTTTTCGTTAGCGGCGACGACGCTCGACTGGCGGCACCGTGAAGACCGTCCTAACGCCCTCCGCACATCCCGCGCCACATCCTGAGCCGGCTTTGGAAGCGCCGGTCCGGCCGGCGACGGCGAGCGGTTTCTCATCCGGCGCCCACCGGAGCCTCTCGCACCAGCCCCGCCCCGTCTGCCCCCCGACTGCCGGGGCTCGCGCCCGCCGACCGGCCGCCCGGCCGCCCAGCCCTCGGCGTCTCGCGGCCCTTCGGCGCACGAAGAGCCCCGCCGCAGGCTTCGGGACGGGCCGACCGTCCCGCTGATCCCGTCGCGCACGAAAAAGCCCGCCGCGTCCTTCGGACGGGCGGGCCGCATGTCGGCTCCGATGGGTCTGACGTCGATCAGGCGGTGCCGGCCGGCGCGCGGACGGTGTCCTCGATCCCGAGCAGGAAGCGCAGGTCGGGGCGCTCCTTGGCGACGTCCGCGATCGTATAGCGATCCAGCACGCTGAAGAAGGCGCCGAGGGCCTCCCGCAGGATCCGGTTGTACTCGCAGCTCATGGTGAGCGGGCAATTGTGCGCGCCCTCGTCGAAGCAGTCGGCCAGGATGAAGTTCTCCTCGGCCGCCCGCACCACGGCGCCGATCCGGATCTCCTCCGCCGGCTTCCCCAGCATGATGCCGCCGTTCCGCCCCCGAATGGTGCGGATGAAGCCGGCGTCGACCAGGACCTTCAGGATCTTGAAGAGATGCGTCTCCGACATCTCGAAACTCGACGCGATATCCGCCACCCGGCTCGGCCGATCGGGATTGGCCGCGCAGTAGAGCAGGATCCGGACGGAATAGTTGGTTTGCTGAGTGAGCCGCATGGTCCCCAGATAAGGTCACTCCGCCCGCCGGGTCAAGGTTTGAGTCGTTCTAAAGAGTGCGAAGGCCGCTGAGGGCTCGATTGTGAAGGCGGACGGGAACGTGGTGCAGGCCTCGACCACGTCGACGCGGGAGTAACGTCCCGGCGAGCCCCATCCTCTCCCGTCATGGTCCGCGACGGCGGCCCCTAAGCATTTCGCCATCGTCGCGGGGCGTCGCTCTTTCATGCCTGGTGGTCTCACCCCTTCATCCATGCCGCGAACGCGTCCGCATAGTCCGGGTGCCAGCGCGACAGGGCGGGGCGGTTCTCGATCACGTCGTCCATGGCCCAGCGCATGCGCTTCTCGTCCATGGGGCGGGTCACGTCGTTGTCCGGGCAGAGGATGTAGAAGTCGCCGCGGTCCACAGCCTCCATCATGAAGTCGATCACCTGTTCGGGCGTCCACGCCGCGTCGGGCTTTACGGACGTCCGCACGCGGGTGAAACCGGTGAAGGTGAAGCCCGGGATCAGGAGGTGCGCGGTCACGCGGCATCCCTCGCGGCTGCGCAGGTCGTGCGCCAGCGCTTCGGTCACCACCTTCACGCCGGCCTTTGAGACGTTGTAGGCGGTGTCGCCGGGTGGCGTGGTGATGCCCTGCTTGGACCCGGTCACGATCACGGCGCCGGGCTCGCCCCGCTCCATCATGCCGGGCACGAAAGCCTGGATGGCGTTCACGACGCCGAAGAGGTTGGTGCCGATGGTCTCGGTCCAGCGGATCGGGTCCGCGAACAGCCCGCCGCCGCCTTCCCGGCCGGCGTTCGGCATCAGCACGGTGGCGGGGCCGAGGCGCGCCTCCACGGCGTCGCGCAAGGCCACCAGGGCCGCCCGGTCCGACACGTCCGTCGGCACGGCGATCACCCGGTCGTCGCCGCCCGCAAGCGCCGCCACCGCCGCGCGGGCCTCCTCCAGCATGGGCTCGTTCACGTCGGCGAGCGCCACCTTCAGGCCAAGGCCCGCGAACCGCTCCGCCGCCGCGCGGCCGATGCCGCTCGCCGCGCCGGTGACGACGGCGACGCCGTCCGTGGTGAAGGCGGGATGGGTGGCCATGGGCGCGCTCCGATGCGGGTGTGACGACGGCCGGACGATGACCGCCCGACGCTTCCCCCGTCAACCGCCGAAGCGGAGAAGCGATCCCGGCCCGGCCCGGTCCATTTCGAAGCGAAGAGCCGTCGGCCGCCCCTCGCCCGTCATCCCGGCGAAAGCCGGGATCCAGCCGTCCGCGTCCCCACCCGCATCGCGGCGGATCGGCCCGCATCCGCTCCGGCCCCGCCCTTCGCCATGTGACGGTCCGGGCGCCACACCCGCCGCCAACGAAAAAGGGCGGCGCCTCGCCGTGCCGCCCCTGGTCCTCTCGCCCCGCCCGGCTCAGACGAACTGGCCGTGGCAGTGCTTGAACTTCTTGCCCGAGCCGCACGGGCAGGGCTCGTTGCGGCCGACGTTGCCCCAGGTGGACGGGTCGGCGGGGTTGCGGGCGGGGGCGCGGCCCTCCTCGTCGAACACGGTCGCCAGCATCGGGGCGGCCGCGAGGGCGAACTCGTCCTCGCCGGTCACCGGGTCCAGGTGGTGGGGCGCCATGCCGGCGTCGTCGAAGGTCGGCGCCGGCGGGGCGTCCCGCTGGACGAGCTCAACGCGCATCAGCTGGGCCGTGGTCGCCTGCCGGAGCTGCGCCAGCAGCGCCTCGAACAGCGTGAAGGCCTCGGTCTTGTACTCGTTCAGCGGGTCGCGCTGGCCGTAGCCGCGGAAGCCGATCACCGAGCGCAGGTGGTCCAGGTGGGCCAGGTGCTCGCGCCACAGGTTGTCGAGCGTCTGGAGCAGGATCGCCTTCTCCACCTGCCGCATCACGTCCGTGCCGAAGCGCTCCTCGCGCGCCGTGAAGGCCTCGTCGGAGGCCTTCTTCAGGCGCTCCTCGATCTCCTCGTCGGCGATGCCCTCCTCCTTGGCCCAGTCGGCCACGGGCAGGTCCAGGTTCAGCGTCTCCCGCACCTCGCGGGCGAGGCCCTCCACGTCCCACTGTTCCGCGTAGGCGTTCTCGGGGATGTGCTTGGCAACGAGGTCGGCGATGACGTCGTGGCGCATCTCCGCCACCGTCTCCGACACGTTCTCGTCGGTCATCAGTTCGATGCGCTGCTCGAAGACCACCTTGCGCTGGTCGTTCATCACGTTGTCGAACTTCAGAAGGTTCTTACGGATGTCGAAGTTGCGCGCCTCGACCTTCTGCTGCGCCTTCTCCAGGGCCCGGTTGATCCACGGGTGGATGATGGCCTCGCCGTCCTTCAGGCCCAGCTTCTGCAGCATGCCGTCCATGCGGTCGGAGCCGAAGATGCGCATCAGGTCGTCCTGGAGCGACAGGTAGAAGCGCGAATGGCCCGGGTCGCCCTGGCGGCCGGAGCGGCCGCGCAGCTGGTTGTCGATGCGCCGGCTCTCGTGGCGCTCGGTGCCGATCACGAACAGGCCGCCGGCGGCCAGCGCCTTCTCTTTCAGCCGGGCGATGTCCTCGCGGATCTTCTGCTCGCGCGCGTCGCGCTCCGGTCCGGGCGGCACGTCGGCGAGCTCGCGGGCGATGCGCATGTCGGCGTTGCCGCCGAGCTGGATGTCGGTGCCGCGGCCGGCCATGTTGGTGGCGATCGTCACCGCGCCCGGCACGCCGGCCTGGCTGATGATGAAGGCCTCCTGCTCGTGGTAGCGGGCGTTCAGCACCTGGAAGACCATCTCGTCCGCGTGGCCCTGGTCGCCGTCGTAGAGCACGTCGAACGACTTCTGCTTGAAGCCGGCCCTCGTCAGCATGGTGGCCAGCGTCTCGGACTTCTCGATCGAGGTGGTGCCCACCAGGACCGGCTGGCCCTTGGCCTTGGCCTCCTTGATGGTCTCGATGATCGCCTTGTACTTCTCCTCGACCGTCCGGTAGACCTCGTCGTCGTCGTCCTGGCGGGCGACCGGCCGGTGGGTCGGGATCTCCACCACCTCCAGGCCGTAGATGTCGGCGAACTCGTCCGCTTCCGTGGAGGCGGTGCCGGTCATGCCGGCGAGCTTGCCGTACATGCGGAAGTAGTTCTGGAAGGTGATCGACGCGAGCGTCTGGTTCTCCGGCTGGATCCGGACGTGTTCCTTCGCCTCCAGCGCCTGGTGCAGGCCGTCCGAATAGCGGCGGCCCGGCATCATGCGGCCGGTGAACTCGTCGATGATGATCACCTCGTCGCCCTTGACGATGTAATCCTTGTCCCGCTGGAACAGCCGGTGGGCGCGCAGCGCCTGGTTGATGTGGTGGACGACCGAGACGTTCTCCACGTCGTAGAGCGCGCCGCCCTTCAGAAGTCCGGCGGCCTTCAGGCGCGCCTCCAGCTTCTCGGTGCCGGCCTCGGTGAAGATGGCCGTGCGCTGCTTCTCGTCCACCTCGTAGTCGCCGGGCTCCAGGCCCGGGATGAAGGTGTCGATGGTGTTGTAGAACTCCGAGCGGTCGTCCAGCGGGCCGGAGATGATCAGCGGCGTGCGCGCCTCGTCCACCAGGATGGAGTCCACCTCGTCGACGAT
The DNA here is from genome assembly GCF_013839525.1 of Chthonobacter rhizosphaerae. GTDB lineage: Bacteria > Pseudomonadota > Alphaproteobacteria > Rhizobiales > Pleomorphomonadaceae > Chthonobacter > Chthonobacter rhizosphaerae. The sequence continues at coordinate 27,889 of NZ_JACDIS010000001.1, read as the reverse complement.
GGCGTAATGATGCCCGCGCTGGACCATGTGGTCGCGCTGGTACTTCATGTTGTCGCGCAGGTAGTCGAAGCCGAGCTCGTTGTTGGTCGCGTACGTGATGTCGCAGGCGTAGGCCGCGCGCCGCTCCGGATCGGAGAGGCCGTGCACGATGATGCCGGTGGAGAGGCCGAGGAAGCCGTAGACCCGCCCCATCCACTCCGCGTCGCGGCGGGCGAGGTAGTCGTTCACCGTCACCACGTGGACGCCCTTGCCGGGCAGGGCATTCAGATAGGTGGCGAGCGTCGCGACGAGCGTCTTGCCCTCGCCGGTCTTCATCTCCGAGATGGCGCCCTCGTGGAGCACCATGCCGCCGATCAGCTGCACATCGAAGTGCCGCTGGCCGAGCACGCGCCGGGCCGCCTCGCGCACGGTGGCGAAGGCCGGCACCAGGAGGTCGTCCAGATCCGCCCCGTTGGCGAGCTGTTGGCGGAAATCCGCCGTGCGCGCCTTCAGCTGGTCGTCGGAGAGGGCCTGGACCTCGCTCTCCAGCGCGTTGATGGCGGCCACCCGCGGCCTGTAACCCTTGACCCGGCGGTCGTTCGCCGAACCGAACAGCTTGCGCGCCAGCGCGCCGAAGCCGACCATGGCAGCCAATCCTTCCTGACGGGGTTCTGGCGCCCGCGCCGGATGCGGCGGCGAGCGGAAGACCCGCTTGATAACGAACGTCCGTCGTCGTCAAACCGGTCCCGCGCCGTCAGGGGCGGAAGCCGTCGGCGGCGGGAGCGCCGGCCCCCGTCGTGGCGTCGGCGGCGGGCCGGTCAGCGGCCCGGCCACCCGCGTCAGGGGCCCGACCCTACCTAAGAGGGGACCCCGGCCTTGTCAACGTTCCGCCTTCCCCGCGCCCCAGAGCCGCGCTATACGCCGAAGCCGAGACGTCCGGCGGCCGACGGAAGAGGGGAGGCGGCCGGGCGGGGGCATGCCATCGCACGCCCGCCCCTGGCGGGACCGACACACCGCGAAAGCCGGGCGAAGCCCCGGCATCCGCGACACGACAAGGCAAGAGGAAACCTTCCCATGCAGATCCTGAACACCCGGGCCATCGCCCGCCGGGCCGCGAGCCTCGCCTCCACGGCGCTGGTGGCCGGCGTGCTGGCGCTCGCCCCCGCCGCCGCGCAGGAGGGCGACGTGCTCGCCCGCGTCAACGGCAAGGACATCACCAAGACCGAGGTCGACCTCGCCCTCGACGTCTTCGGCGAGCAGCTCGCCCAGGTGCCCGAGGCCGCCCGCCGCACCATCGTGCTCGACGCCCTCATCGACATGCACGTGATCGCCGACGCCGCCAAGGCGGACGGCCTCGACCAGAGCCAGAAGTTCAAGGACCGCATGTCCTTCCTGTCGGCCCAGGCGCTGCGCAACACCTATATCGAGGAGAAGGTGCAGGGCGCCGTCACCGACGAGGAGCTGAAGGCCCGCTACGAGAAGGACCTCGCCGGCTACGAGGCGCCCGAGGAGGTGAAGGCCCGTCACATCCTCGTGAAGACCGAGGAGGAGGCCCGCGCCATCATCAAGGATCTGGACGGCGGCGCCGACTTCGCCAAGATCGCGGCCGAGAAGTCGCAGGATCCCGGCTCCAAGGTCAACGGCGGCGACCTCGGCTTCTTCACCAAGGGCCAGATGGTGCCGGAGTTCGAGACGGCCGCCTTCGCGCTGCAGCCGGGCGCCTACACCAAGGACCCGGTGCAGAGCCAGTTCGGCTGGCACGTGATCAAGACCGACGAGAAGCGCACCCAGCCCGCCCCCACCTTCGAGGAGGTGCGCGAGCAGGTGGCCTCCGTGGTCCAGCGCGAGAAGTTCCAGGAAGTCCTCGGCGACCTCAAGGGCAAGGCGAAGGTGGAGCGACTGGATCAGGCCGCCGAGGCTCCGGCGGCTGCCCCGGGCGCGGCCCCGGCCGAGGGTGCGCCGGCGGCAGGGGGCGCTCCGAAGCCGGAGTGAGTCAAACAGAGGTTTGGCATCGCTGTTTAGACAGCTGTTACCCGGCGAGCGCATGCGTGCTCGCCGGCATTACTGTGTGGAGATTATACGGAGATCTCGGCTGCCCTCCAATCGCCAGTGCCCCTTTTTTTCAATTTTTCCAAATGCAGAGATTTCTTTTCCTGATACATGAGCTTCTACTGCTTTTAGATAATCCTCTGGACTCAGTCCTATTCGAACTCTTCGTTTTCCAAATTCTTCTGTTATCCATTCGACCACGGCCGAGCGTTGCCCTGGCGTATCAATTTGTGTCGGATCGATCGGGGAGTGCAATGTTATCACTCTTCCCCGTATGCCATCTTCTGTAGTTATATTGACAGACCTGAGTTTGACCGCTGCCTGTTTAAGAATCCTCGAGCTATCGCTCTGCGATAGAAACAGAGTCTCATAGGCGTTGATTACTGACGGTTCGCCCCATTCAGGGGAGAATAAAACCTGAAAACCCATTTTGCTTCCTTTCGGAAGATCAACGATAGCCATAAGCTCTTCACAAGCATTCGCATTCAGGCCTTCCTTATATTTATTCACAATTATCTCGGGTTCTCCGTGCTGCACTGCTTCGCTTACGATCTGAAGGCCTCTTGCAAGTCGTGTCATTACTCGGCGTTCGAGGGGTGGCGCGCGTAGCGCTAGGCTTGCTGAGGCGAGCGTTTGAGGGCCAACCGGGGCCTCTACAACCAATCCGAAGCTCCCAGAGAAAGTGTGGCCGAATCTGCACTTCTCGGCAAATTGAACTGCTGCACTCGACGCAGTAGTATAGTATGGTTCGTTGTTTAGTTCAGCATGCGCTGATGATATCAAAAAGCGGAATGCTCTCTTTACAAACTCGTTGGCGTCTCGCATGCGTATGCTAGCATTCATTACGGCGCTATTTGGAAAGATCGTGACAAACTTATCGACGCCGATAGTCGATATTCGCTGCACAACATTGTCTTCCGAGCAGTTTTCAACTGCGCTTAAGGTTTTTATTGCGCCGGATATCCTGGTCTGTACGTTACTCGACCTGTAGTTGGGTGGTAGAACGATCTCAATTGCGTCGTTATATTCGCCAAAGGAATACAATTCAACTCCATTGCGAAGTTGACGAAACTGCCATCCCTTAGAAATCAGATAGCGCTTGAGTGCGCCTAGTGAAATCACTGACGACATATGTCGCATGATCAACAAGGCTCCTCTAAGGCCTGTGCGCGGGCTTTCGTCAGTAGCGCTCGCAATGCTTGAGGATCGAGGATATTTGATCTCGGTATTCTAATGCGTATGCTTGAAGCATTCTGAGTGGGTGGTTCATTGAAAGCCATCCAAAAACAGCAATTCCGCAAAAACAAAGCTTTCTCTGTTAGCCTATACCAAAGATTGTCGTCTTGGGGTAGGCATAAGAGGATCAGTATGGCCATCGGCTCGCTAGGCTCTCGACTAGTAAGTGCTACATGAGCTCGGGCATCTAAGTCGTATACGACGTCTGATTCAGTTAAGGTCCATTTTGTTGTAGATTTTATCTGAAAAACAATCGGATGACCATTCTGAATCAGCTTTTCTTTGATCTTTTTCACGGGCCAGAATGTACCATCTATTCCATAGTCGAGAGTGGCTCGTTCAACATTAACCCCAGCACGCCCTGCCAAAGCATGGACATGTGCCCAAGACAGTGCTTCCTGCGTATGCTCTCGTGTAATCAATGGTCGAACTCTCAGCGGCTTTACGCTCGATGGTTACCATTGTGTTCTAAGCACGTTAAAAGTGCGTATAGATTCCGTTCTCTCTCAACTGTTCCCCCATCCCCCTTGCCTTCCCCCCGCCCATCCCCCAAAACCCTCCGGCATCCATTCCCCCGCGTCGCGCGCCCGCGCGCGCCTCTCCGTCCGGACCCGTCCCATGGCCCACGCCGTCTCCCCGCTCGCGCCCACCTCCACGCCTGACGCGCCCGCCATCGAGGGCGTGCGGTTCGCCACCGCCGAGGCGGGGATCAAGTATCGCAACCGCACGGACGTGCTGATCGTGGCTCTCGACGAGGGCACGGAGGTGGCGGGCGTGTTCACGAGGTCCAAGTGCCCGTCCGCCCCGGTGGAGTGGTGCCGGCAGAACCTCTCCCAGGGCCGCGCCCGAGCGCTCCTCGTCAACTCCGGCAACGCCAACGCCTTCACGGGCCGGAAGGGCCGCGAGACGGTGCGGATCTCCGCCGATCACGTGGCGCGGGTGTTCGGCATCGATCCGGCCACGGTCTTCCTCGCCTCCACGGGCGTGATCGGCGAGCCGCTCGATCCGGGCAAGTTCGGCGCGGTGCTGGACGAGGCGGCCGGGCGGCTCGCCGCCACGCCGTGGATCGAGCCGGCCAAGGCCATCATGACGACGGACACCTTCCCGAAGGTCGCCACCCGCACGGTGGACCTCGGCGGCGTGCCGGTCACGATCAACGGCATCGCCAAGGGCGCCGGCATGATCGCGCCCGACATGGCCACCATGCTGTCCTTCGTGTTCACCGACGCGCCGATCGCCGCGCCGGTCCTGCAGGCGCTCCTGTCGGCCGGGGTGGAGACCTCGTTCAACGCCATCACGGTGGACAGCGACACCTCCACGTCCGACACGCTGATCCTGTTCGCCACTCAGAAGGCCGCCGGCCGCGGCGCGCCGCGCATCGAGGCGGCGGACGATCCGCGCCTCCAGGGCTTCCGGGCCGCGCTCCACGATCTCCTGAAGGAGCTCGCCCACCTGGTCGTCAAGGACGGCGAGGGCGCCACCAAGTTCGTGGAGATCGCCGTCACCGGCGCCGCCAGCGACGCCTCCGCCCGGCGCATCGGCCTCTCCATCGCCAACTCGCCGCTGGTGAAGACCGCCATCGCCGGCGAGGACGCCAACTGGGGCCGCATCGTCATGGCCGTCGGCAAGGCCGGCGAGCCCGCCGACCGCGACCGCCTCGCCATCTGGTTCGGCGACACCCGCGTCGCCGTGGAGGGCGAGCGCGACGCCGGCTATTCCGAAGCCGCCGCCAGCGCCGAGATGAAGAAGCAGGACATCCGCATCCGCGTCGACCTCGGCCTCGGCGAGGGCGCGGCCACGGTCTGGACCTGCGACCTGACTAAGGAATACGTCGCCATCAACGGGGACTACCGGAGCTGAGGGGGGGGCTCCCGGCCTCCCCATGCCTCCCGCCAGCCCGCGACCGCTCCGCCCGCCCGGCTACCGCACTCGTCATGGTCCGCGCAGGCGGACCACCCACGCCTCCCGCCGGCCCGCCCCAAGTTCCGCCGCTCGGGCCTGTCCCCACCTTATGCATGGGTGGTCCGCGTTCGCGGACCATGACGGGCGCGGGCAACACCACCGCGCGGACTTGACGACCGCTCCGCCCGCCCTGCCACCGCACTCGTCATGGTCCGCGCAGGCGGACCACCCACGCCTCCCGCCCGCCCGCCGCGACACTTCCCGGGGACAACCGCCCCTCTCCCACGCCCCCACCACACCCCCACCTCCGCCTCCCGCGATCCCGCCCCGTCGCCCCCACATCCCCGACGACACGCCCACCGTCCCCCGCCTTGCCCTCCTCCGTCGCCTCCGGCACACTCCGCGCCCGCCGCCTGTCCGGCTCTCGTCTTCCGGTCTTCTCGCCGGCTCCGTCCCTGCTCTTGAAGGATACTTGCCCATGGGCGAACCGGCCGCTCCGAAACCCCTCGTGCTCGTGGTCGCCTGCGCGCTCATCGATGCGGACAACCGGGTGCTCATCACCCAGCGGCCGGAGGGGAAGTCGCTGGCGGGGCTGTGGGAGTTTCCCGGCGGCAAGCTGGAGCCGGGCGAGACGCCGGAGGATGCGCTCATCCGCGAGATGCATGAGGAACTGGGCGTGACGATCCGGAAACCTTGTCTTGCACCGCTCACATTTGCGAGTTTCGATTACGAGAGATTTCATCTCTTGATGCCACTTTACGTGTGCCGACGCTGGGAAGGCTTCGTGACGTCTCGGGAAGGGCAGGCCACCGCCTGGGTCAAGCCCAATCGACTGCGCGACTATCCGATGCCGCCGGCGGATGATCCGCTGATCCCGCACCTCATCGACCTGGTGTGAGGACGAACACGACGAGGTCGGAGACGATGACCGAAGTCCGCCAGAGCCGGACCCGACTCGGCCGCCGCCTGACGGCGTTCCGATCCGCCGTGGGCGGCGCGGTCGCGCTCGAATATTCGCTGATCCTCGCCATGATCGTGGTGGCGCTCATCGGCATGTCGTCGCTCAGCACCGCCGTGAAGACGACGCTCTACGACGATCTCGCCACCACCATGAACGAGAGCACCAACTGAGCGGCCGTTGCGGCCGTCAGAGCGGGTTTTCCGTGGTCTTCAGGGCGTCCGCCAGCCGCATCTTGGCCGAACCCGGCTTCAGCGGCTTCTGCTGGCTTTCGTGCGGAACCCATCCGGACACGGAGACCAGCGTCAGCGTGGCGCGCACGCGCCCGTCCGGGTCCGCGTGGGCCTCCTGGTAGAGGTCCGCCGCCCGGGCCATCAGGCCGGGGCCGGTCAGGCCGCGCCGGCGCTCCGCCAGCGGGTTGCCGGCGCCCATGGCGGCGAGTTCGCGCATCAGGTGGAAGGGCGTCCGGTAGCGCAGGGTCAGCCGGTCCTGGTCGGCCACCGGCAGGGCGAAGCCCGCCCGCTGCAGAAGGCCGCCGAGGTCCCGCACCTCGGCGAACGGCGCGACCCGGGGCGAGACGCCGCCGGAGCGTTCCGCCTCCGCCGCCAGCCAGGCCTGGCGCAGCTCCGTCAGGCTGTCACCCCCCGCGAAGGTGGCGAGGAAAAGGCCGTCCGGCTTCAGCATGCGGCGGATCTGGATGAGCGCGCCCGGCAGGTCGTTCACCCATTGCAGCGAAAGGCCGGAGACCACCAGGTCGGCGGAGCCGTCCGCGAAGGGCAGGGCCTCGTCGTCGATCACCACCTCGGCCGGGTGGGCGCCGTCCGGGCCGGCGGCGAACACGTCGGCGCGCACGGTGCGGGCCGCCTTGCCGCTTTGCGCCACCGCGCGGGCGATGGCGTCGGTCGGCCCGCCGATCGCGACGGCGAGGTCGAACGTGCGCGAAACCGTGGCCAGTCTTTCGGCGAGGTCGTCCGCAACGAGGTCCAGAAGAAAATCCGCGCCGGCCGGCGCCTCGGCGATGGCTTTTCGCCGCCGGGCCTTCAGAAGAGACCGGTCGAAGACGTGCGGGATCATGAGCCGATGACCTTCTGCCGCGGGGCCCCCGTTATGGGGAGAACGCGCCGGAGGGTCAATCGTCCCCGGCGGCGGCGGGCGGATCGGGCTTCCGGCCGCGCCGGCGACACGGCCGACATGTCGGAAACGGCCCGGCGGGGCCGCTCCGGCCGGTGCGTCGAAGAGCCCGGAAGAGGCGTCGGGGAGGGGCTTCCGGGGCCGGCCCCGACGGCGTAAGCTGCCGCCACGACAGCATTTTCCGCCGCGCGCGCCGCTCCGGCCGAACCCGCGACCAGACCCCGACCGACCCATGTGGATCCCGCTCGCCCCCGCCGATCCGCCGCCCGCCGAGCCATCCGGGCGGTTCGCGTCCATGCGCGCCGAGGTTGCATTCGAGGGGCCGGCGCGGGGGCTTCCGGCCGGCCTCCGGGGTGCCGCGGGGGCCCTGTCGGCGGCCTTGTCCCGCGTGGTCGCGGCGATCCGCCAAGCCTTTGTCAGCGCTTTCGATTCCGCCCTGCCGCCGACCTGTCCCCTGTGCCGGCGGCGGGTGCAGGCGGGGCCGGGGCTCTGCCAGCCGTGCTGGTCGCGGCTCGTCCCGATCGAGCGGCCGTGGTGTGAAAGACTCGGCACGCCAATGACTTACGATCTCGGCCCCGGGGCGCTCTCGGCCGCCGCGGTGGCCGATCCGCCGCCCTACGTCCGGGCCCGCGCGGCGGTCTGCTACACGGAGGCGGCGGCGGAGCTCGTCGGCGCCTTCAAGTACGCCGACCGGTCCGACCTCGCGCCCCTCCTCGCCGCCATGATGCTGAGGGTTTCCAAGGACTTGGCCCTCGAGGCCGACGTCCTCGTGCCGGTGCCGCTGCACCGCTTCCGGCTTTTCTCCCGGCGCTACAACCAGTCCGCCCTGCTCGCCGCCGAACTCGGCCGCCGGACCGGTCGTCCCCACCGTCCCCGCCTCCTCGTTCGCCGCCGCCCCACACCCCGTCAGGTGGGCCTCTCCCGGGAGGGGCGGCTCGCCAACGTGAAGGGCGCGTTCGCGGTCCCCAAGTCCTTGCGCCGCCACGTGAAAGGCCGCCGCGTGCTGCTCGTCGACGACGTCGTCACCACCGGCGCGACCGTGGAGGCCGCCACCCGCGCGCTCCTGCGCGCCGGCGCCGCCTCGGTCGACGTGGTCGCCTTCGCGCGGGTTGTCCCCGGCGTCGGCTAGACCCTATATCTGGCAAGACCTTTCCGCCCCGAACGCCACGCCGAGCGCTGCCCGAAATCCAGGAGATCCCATGGCCGACGTCATCATCTACACCCGCGACCTCTGCGGCTACTGCGCCGCCGCCAAGGCCCTCCTCGACCGCAAGGGCGTCGCCTACACGGAGATCAACGCAACCGGCGATCCGACGCGGCGGCAGGAGATGATGACCCGGTCCGGCCGCGCCACCTTCCCGCAGATCTTCATCGGCGACACCCACGTCGGCGGCTGTGACGACCTGCACGCCCTGGAGCGGGCCGGAAGGCTCGACGCCCTGCTCGCCGCCTGACACAATGCGCCGTCCAGCCGGCCCGCCCGATACAGGTATCCCGCAATGACCGTCCGCCGCATCGCCTGCGTCCAGCTCCGTTCCGGGCGCGACCCGCTCGCCAACCTGGCGAGGACCGAGGCGCTCGTCCGCGAGGCCGCCGACGCCGGCGCCACCTACGTGCAGACGCCGGAGATGACCAACATCCTGGAGCGGTCCAGGGACGATCTCTTCCAGGCGCTGAAGCCCGAGGCCGACGACCCGACGCTCGCGCGGCTGAGGGCGGTGGCGGCCGAGCGCGCCATCCACATCCACGTGGGCTCGCTCGCCATCCTGCGCGCCGACGGCAAGGTGGCGAACCGCGCCTTCGTGATCGGGCCGGACGGCGGGGTCCTCGGCGCCTACGACAAGATCCACATGTTCGACGTGGACCTGCCGAACGGCGAAAGCTGGCGGGAAAGCGCCACCTACACGCCCGGCACGGACGCCGTGATGGTGGACGCCGGCGGCATGACCGTCGGTCTCGGCATCTGCTACGACGTGCGCTTTCCCCATCTCTTCCGCGCCTACGGGCAGGCGGGGGCGGACCTGATCACGGCGCCCGCCGCCTTCACGCGCCAGACCGGCCTTGCCCATTGGCACGCGCTGCAGCGCGCCCGCGCCATCGAGAACGGCTGCTATCTGGCGTCGGCCGCCCAGGGCGGCGTCCACGAGGACGGCCGCGAAACGTTCGGCCACTCCATCGTGGTGGATCCGTGGGGCGCCGTGGTGGCCGAGCTCGACCACGACGAGCCCGGCGTCCTTTTCGCCGACATCGATCTCGCCGCGGTCGCGGCGGCGCGCGGGCGCATCCCGTCCCTGAAGAACGAGCGGCCGTTCGGGCTCGTCCCGGCCGAGCGCGCACGGCTGAGGTCCCTCGGGTGATCCGCTACGCACTCTCCTGCGACAAGGGGCACGGGTTCGACGCCTGGTTCCGGTCGGCCGCGGATTTCGACGCCCAGGCGGAGCGGGGGCTCCTGTCCTGCCCGCATTGCGGCTCCACGTCCGTCGCCAAGGGCCTGATGGCTCCGCGCGTGCGCACCGGCGAGGCGGCGGAGCCGTCCGCGCCCACGCCCGTCCCGGCCGAGGCGCCGACCGTGCCGGCGCCCATCCAGGCCATGCTGTCCACCCCCGAGGGGCGGGAGATCATCGGCCGCCTGCGCGAGCTCAAGACGAGGCTGATCGAGAATTCCGAGAACGTCGGCTCGCGCTTCGCCGAGGAAGCACGGCGCATCCATTATGGCGAGGCGCCCGAGCGGGCGGTGCACGGCCAGGCGACCGCCGAGGAGGCGCGCGAACTCGTTGAGGAGGGCGTCGGCATCCTGCCGCTCCCGATCCTCCCGGACGAGCAGAACTGACGCGCGCCGGCGCCGCCGAGGCCCGGCCGACGCAGCCGGCGCCATGAGCGCGCGAACGCCGCGTTCCCGGGTGACGCCGGACCGCGGTCGAGGCCCGCCCTTGGCCCCGCTCAGGCGGGCCGGGCGGCCAGCACCATGTAGTTGACGTCCGTGTCCCGGCTCTCCTTCCAGAGATCGCGGAGCGGATCGTAGACGACGCCGGCGCGATCGAGCAGCGTCAGGCCCTCCGCCTGGAGCGGCCCTTCGATCTCCTCCGGCTTCACCAGCTTGTCGTAGCTGTGGGTGCCGCGCGGCAGCCAGCGGAGCACGTATTCCGCACCCACGATGGCGAGGCCGAGCGCCTTCAGGGTTCGGTTGATGGTCGCCACCACCATCAGGCCGCCCGGGCGCACCATGCCGGCGGTCAGCGCCAGGAAGCCGGGCACGTCGGCCACGTGCTCCACCACCTCCAGGGCCAGCACCACGTCGAACGTTTCTCCTGCGGCGGCGAGGTCCTCCGCGGTGGCGGCGCGGTAGTCCACCGTCACGCCGGTGCGCGCCGCGTGAAGCCGCGCCACCTCCACGTTCGTGTCGGACGGATCGACCCCGACCACCGACGCGCCGAGCCGTGCGAGCGGCTCGCTCACGAGCCCGCCGCCGCAGCCGATGTCCAGGATCCGCAGGCCCGTGAAGGCGTCCAGGCGCTTCGGGTCGCGGCCGAAATGCGCGCTCACCTCGCGCTTCAGGTACCCGAGCCGCACGGGGTTGAACTTGTGCAGCGGCTTGAACTTGCCTTTCGGATCCCACCATTCGGCGGCCATGCGGGAAAAGCGGTCGACCTCCGCCTGGTCCACGGTCGTCCTGGTCGCCTGCATCGTCCCGTCCCCCTCCATGCCGCCGGCGGCGGCCGTCCGGCCGCGCGCGCATGCGGACACATAGCGCGCCATCGCCGGAAAGGAAAAGCCGGCGGCTCGGGGGTCGGCGGTCGAGCGGGTCCGCCGGAGCCCAGGCTCCGCGTCATCCGAGCGTCCTTCCGTCCCGCATGCGCGGGCACGCGGCCTGTGCTAGGTAAGGTTTCCCATCGTGCGTCGCCTCTTTTCCGCCCGACCTGTTCTTCGCGCTCTTCCCGCCCGATCTCGAGCCATCATGCCCCTCGATCCTCTCGTCGCCGAAGCCCTTGCCCTTGCCCGCGCGAGCGGCCGCCGCCGGTTCGCCGCCGTCACGGTGCCGGAGGCGCGCGCCTTTGCGGACGAGGACGCCGTGCAGCGGCCGCCCGGGCCCGCGGTCGCGGAGGTGCGCGCGCTCGCCGTTCCGGGGCCGGCCGGCCCCCTCAGGGCGCGGCTCTACCGGCCGAAGGCGGGGACCTTGCCGCTCGTCGTCTATTTCCACGGCGGCGGCTTCGTCCTCTGCGGGCTCGACAGCCACGACGCCATCTGCCGGACGATCGCGGCGCGCGGCGGCGTGGGCGTCCTCAGCGTGGACTACCGGCTGGCGCCGGAGCACCGATTCCCGGCCGCGGCCGACGACGCGCTCGCCGCCACCCGCTGGGCGGCCGAGGCGGCGAGCGCCCTCGGTTTCGATTCGAACCGGCTGGTGGTGGCCGGCGACAGCGCCGGCGCCAACCTCGCCGCCGTGACGACGCTCCGCCTGCGCGACGAGGGCGGGCCGCGCCTCGCCGGCCAGATCCTCGCCTATCCGGTCGTCGCCCACGCGGGCGCCGGCTTCGCGAGCTATCGGGAGTTCGCCGAGGGCTACGGCCTCACCGCCGACGACATGCGCTGGTTCTGGGACCATTACGCGCCGGATCCCGCCCTCCGGACCCACCCGCACGCGGCGCCGCTGTCGGCGGACAGCCTCAAGGGCCTGCCGCCGGCCTTCCTGTTCACCGCCGAATACGACGTCCTTCGCGACGAGGGCGAGGCCTATGCGGCGCGGCTCGCCGAGGCCGGCGGTCTCAGCCTGTTCGAGCGGGTCGCCGGGCTCCACCACGGTTTCCTGCACATGGGCGGCCACCCGGTCGTGTCCCGGGTCTTCTCCGCCATGGCCGAGTGGCTGGCGCGCCTCGCCGCCTGACCGGCCCCGTCGGACATCCTTCGACGGCGCACCGATTGCGGGAGCGGCGACCATCCTGTATGGAGGGCGCGCCTCGCCGCGGCGGATGACGCCGCGTCAAGCGCCTCCTTGTCCTTCGGGCGGGTTCGCCCCTCAACAGAGTTCGGCATTGTCCAAGATGGCCCGGCTGGTGATGAAATTCGGCGGCACGTCCGTCGCCGACCTCGACCGCATCCGCAACGTCGCCGCCCACGTCAAACGGGAGGTGGACGCAGGCCACCAGGTGGCCGTCGTGGTGTCGGCCATGTCGGGCAAGACGAACGAGCTCGTGGCCTTCTGCCGGGGCGCCTCGGTCCTCCACGACGCCCGCGAGTATGACGCGGTGGTGGCCTCCGGCGAGCAGGTCACGTCGGGCCTCCTCGCCATCACGCTCCAGGCTATGGGCGTCGACGCCCGCTCCTGGCAGGGCTGGCAGGTGCCGATCGTCACCGACCAGGCCCACGGGGCGGCCCGCATCACGTCGATCGACGGCACCCGGGTGATCCAGCAGATGGAGGAGGGCCGGGTCGCGGTCATCGCCGGCTTCCAGGGCATCGCGCCCGACGGGCGGATCTCCACCCTCGGCCGCGGCGGCTCCGACACCTCGGCGGTGGCGATCGCGGCGGCCCTCAAGGCCGACCGCTGCGACATCTACACGGACGTGGACGGGGTCTACACCACCGATCCGCGCGTGGTGCCGAAGGCGCGCCGGCTCGACAAGGTGTCGTTCGAGGAGATGCTCGAGATGGCGTCCCTCGGCTCCAAGGTCCTGCAGGTCCGCTCCGTGGAGCTCGCCATGGTGCACCGGGTGCGAACCTTCGTGCGGTCCTCCTTCGAGGACCCGGCCAACCCCAAGACCATGCCGAACGGCGACCCGTTCGGAACGCTCATTTGCGACGAGGACGAAATCGTGGAACAGCAGGTCGTCACCGGCATCGCCTATTCCAAGGACGAGGCGCAGATCTCGATCCGCCGCGTCGCCGACAAGCCGGGCGTCGCGGCCGCCGTGTTCGTGCCGCTCGCCGCCGCCAACATCAACGTGGACATGATCGTCCAGAACGTCTCGTCGAACGGCCAGGAGACGGACATCACCTTCACGGTGCCGGCGGTGGACTACGAGCGCGCCGTCAGCGTCATCGAGAGCAACCTGGAGGGCATCGGCTACCAGGCGATCGAAGGCGCCAAGGACGTCTGCAAGGTCTCGGTGATCGGCATCGGCATGCGCAGCCACGCGGGGGTGGCGGCGGAGTGTTTCCGGGCGCTCGCCTCCAAGGGTATCAACATCCGGGCGATCACCACGTCGGAGATCAAGATCTCCGTCCTCATCGACGCCGCCTACACCGAACTTGCGGTCCGAACGCTCCACTCGGTATACGGACTCGACAAGGCCTGATCGGACGCGCGGACACCCGCGCGGCCAGACCGTCCGGCGCTCGTTGCGGCACGGGCGGCGCGATGGACCTTACGGATGGCCCGGGCGTTCCGGCGGACTGGGCCCCCGCCGGGCTCGGGCCATGAGGAAAGCGGACGATGCGGGGGTCACTCTTCGGTCCGCGCGTGTTGCTGCGTCGTCTCCGCGAGGTGATGGCGGAGCCGATCAGCGCGCAGGAACGGCTCGACAAGATCGTCGTCACCATCGCGGCCAACATGGTCGCGGAGGTCTGCTCGGTCTATGTCCTGAGGGCCGACAACGTCCTCGAACTGTTCGCCACCGAGGGCCTCAACCGCGAGTCCGTCCACAAGGCCGCCCTCATGGTGGGCCAGGGCCTCGTCGGCCAGATCGCCGCGGAGGCGCAGCTCCTCAACCTGCCGGACGCCCAGGTCCACCCGGCCTTCTCCTACATCCCGGGGCTCGGCGAGGAGGCCTACCACTCCTTCCTCGGCGTGCCGATCCTGCGCGCCGGCCGCACCCTCGGCGTGCTGGTGGTCCAGAACCGGGCGCGCAAGCACTATTCGGAGGAGGAGGAGGAGGCGCTCCAGACCACCGCCATGGTGATCGCCGAGATGATCGCCTCCGGCGAGCTGGCGTCGCTCTCGGCCACGGAATCCGCCGGCCTCGATCTCGCCCGGCCCATGCACCTGGAGGGCGTCGCCCTGTCCGACGGCGTCGGCCTCGGCTACGTGGTGCTGCACGAGCCGCGCGTGGTGGTCACCGACCTGATCGCCGAGGACCCGGAGGCCGAGATCCGGCGCCTGGAGCAGGCGATCGCCAACTTGCGCCTCTCGGTCGACGACATGATCGAGCGCGGCGAGGTGGCCCACCACGGCGAGCACCGGGACGTGCTGGAAGCCTACCGCATGTTCGCCTACGACCGCGGCTGGGTGCGGCGCATGGAGGAGGCGATCGTCCGCTCCGGCCTCACCGCCGAGGCCGCCGTGGAGCGGGTGCAGTCGGACACGCGCGCCCGGATGATGCGCCAGACCGACCCTTATCTCCGCGAGCGCCTGCACGACTTCGACGACCTCACCTTCCGGCTCCTCCGCGAACTGATGGGGAAGGCCGACAAGCCGCCCGAACTGCCGCGCGACGCCATCATCGTGGCGCGCAACATGGGCGCGGCCGAACTCCTCGACTACGACCGCACCAAGGTGCGCGGCCTCGTGCTGGAGGAGGGCGCCGCCACCAGCCACGTGGCCATCGTGGCCCGCGCCCTCAACATCGCCACCGTCGGGCAGGTGCAGAACGCCGTCACCCTCGCCGAGAGCGGCGACGCCATCATCGTCGACGGCGAGACCGGGCTCGTGCACCTGCGCCCGCCCGCCGACGTGGAGCACGCCTATGCCGAGAAGGTGCGCTTCCGCGCCCGCCGGCAGGAGCGCTTCCGCCGCCTGCGCAACAAGCCGTCGGTCACCCGGGACGGGGTGGAGATCTCGCTCCTCGTCAACGCCGGCCTCCTGTTCGATCTGCCGCACCTGGACGAGAGCGGGGCGGACGGCATCGGCCTCTTCCGCACCGAGCTGCAGTTCATGATCGCGTCCGCCTTCCCGCGGATGGGCGAGCAGCAGCAGCTCTATTCCAAGATCCTCGACGGCGCCGCCGGCCGGCCGGTCACCTTCCGGTCGCTGGACATCGGCGGCGACAAGGTGCTGCCCTATCTCAGCCGCTCGGTCCACGAGGAGAACCCCGCCATGGGCTGGCGGGCGATCCGGCTCGGGCTCGACCGGCCGGTGATCCTGCGCACCCAGATCCGCGCGCTTCTCAAGGCGTCGGCCGGGCGCGAGCTGCGCCTCATGTTCCCCATGGTCAGCCAGGTGGCCGAGTACACCGCCGCCCGCGCCCTCGTGGAGCGGGAGCAGCGGTTTCTGGCCGGCCACGGCTACGAGCCTCCGTCCACCGTCCGGCTCGGCGCCATGGTGGAGGTGCCGGCGCTCCTGTTCGAGCTCGACGCCCTCCTGGAGGCGGTCGACTTCGTGTCGGTCGGCTCCAACGACCTGTTCCAGTTCATGTTTGCCGCCGACCGGGGCAACGGCATGATCGGCGACCGGTTCGACGTGCTCTCTCCGTCCTTCCTGAAGGCTCTGAGGACGATCGCCGCCACGGCCGCCGCCAAGGGCAAGACCGCCACCCTCTGCGGCGAAATGGCCGGCAAGCCGCTCACCGCCATGGCCTTGATCGGGGTGGGGTTCCGGTCCATCTCCATGACGCCGGCCTCCGTCGGCCCGGTGAAGGCGATGGTCCGATCCGTCGACGTCGCCGCCCTGGAGGCTTTCCTGTCGGAGGCGATCGAGACGTCCACGGCGCCGACGCTCCGGCCCGTGCTTGAAGAGTATGCTCTGGCCAACGACGTGCCGCTCTCGTAAACCGCGGACCGATGACTGGATTCGATCACAAACTCGAAGGCGTGCTCGATCGGTTCGCGATCATCGAGGCGCGCATGGCCGGGCAGCCGGACGCGGAGACCTATGTCCGCCTGTCGCGGGACTATGCCGAGCTGGAGCCGCTCGTCGGGCGCATCCGCCAGCTGCGCTCGGTCGAGCGCGAGCTGAGCGACCTCGACCACATGATCGCCGACGCCGGCACCGACCGGGACATGCGCGTCCTCGCCGAGGCCGAGCGGCCGCACGTCATGGAGCAGCTGGAGGCGCTCACCCAGGAGATCCGCCTGTCGCTCCTGCCGCGCGACCGGGCCGACGACCTCGGCGCCATCCTGGAGGTGCGCGCCGGCACCGGCGGCGACGAGGCGGCCCTGTTCGCCGGCGATCTCTTCCGCATGTACCAGCGCTACGCGGACGCCAGGGGCTGGAAGGTGGAGGTCCTGTCCGCCACCGAGGGCGAGCACGGCGGCTATCGCGAGATCATCGCGGCGATCGAGGGGCGCGGCGTCTTCGAGCGGCTGAAATTCGAATCGGGCGTCCACCGGGTCCAGCGGGTGCCGGCGACCGAATCGAGCGGCCGCATCCACACCTCCGCCGCCACCGTGGCGGTCCTGCCCGAGGCGGAGGAGGTGGACCTGGAGATCGACGAGGCCGACCTTCGGATCGACACCTTCCGGGCGTCCGGCTCCGGCGGCCAGCACGTCAACACCACCGACAGCGCCATCCGGATCACCCACGTGCCCACGGGGGTCGTGGTGGCCGTCCAGGACGAGCGGTCCCAGCACAAGAACCGCGCCAAGGCCCTGAAGCTGTTGCGCGCCCGCCTCTACGACGCCGAGCGCGAGCGCCTGGCGAGCGAGCGGGCCGCCCAGCGCAAGGGCCAGGTCGGCTCCGGCGACCGGTCGGAGCGGATCCGCACCTACAACTTCGGCCAGGGCCGCGTCACCGACCACCGGATCAACCTCACCCTCTACCGCCTGCCGCAGGTGATGGAGGGCGACCTCGACGAGCTCGTCTCGGCCCTCCTCAGCGAGGACCAGGCCCAGCGGCTCGCCGAGGCGGAGATGTGACCGCGCCGTGCCCACCGTGGACGCCCTTCTCGCCGACGCCCGGCGCCGCCTGCGCGACGCCGGCCTGCCGACGGCCGCGCTCGACGCCCGCGTCCTCGTCGCCCACGCGCTCGGCTGGTCCGCCGTCCGCCTCGTCGCCGACGGCGGCGCGCCGACCGATACCGAAACGGCCGCCCGGATCGACGAGCTCGTCCGCAGGCGGGTCGCCGGCGAGCCGGTCGGCCGGATCCTCGGCGCGCGCGAGTTCCACGGCCTGACGTTCGAGCTCGGCCCGGACACCCTGGAGCCGCGTCCCGACACGGAGGTCCTCGTCGACGCGGCGCTCGCCCTGGTGCGGTCCGGCGGCTGCCCGGGGGCGGCGCCGGACGGGGAGGGGCTCCTGTTCGTGGATGTCGGCACCGGCACCGGGGCGATCGCGGTGGCGCTCCTCGTCGCCCTGCCGGGCGCGCGCGGCATCGCGGTGGACCTCGCGCCCGGCGCGCTGGCTGTCGCGGGCGCCAACGCGGCCCGCCACGGCGTCGCCGGGCGGCTCGACCTGCGCGAAGGCTCCTTCCTCGATCCGGTGGCCGAGCCGGTGCCGCTGATCGTCGCCAACCCGCCCTATATCGCGAGCGCGGAGATCGCCGGCCTCGCCCCGGACGTGCGCGACCACGACCCGCGCCTCGCCCTCGACGGCGGCCCGGACGGCCTCGACGCCTACCGGGCGCTGTCGGCCCAGGGTTTCGCGGCGCTCACGGCCGGCGGAACGATTTGTCTGGAGATCGGTTCAACCCAGGCCGCGAGCGTGTCGGCGCTTCTTGGCGCCGCCGGATTCGAGGCGATCAGGATCCTGGAAGACCTGGAAGGACGGGACAGGGTGGTCGTCGCGCGAAAGTCCGCGCGCGGCACCCCTTGAAACCAGCCAAGCGCAAGCTCCACTTTGAAAAAAGGCTTGGAAGTTCGCGGCGAAACGGCTACGGTCAACCTGCCGAGAGACGGGTATCCGGCCGATACGCAGTGTTTCACCCTGCGGGCACTCCGTCCAATCTGGAACATCCACTGGGGGGTGGATCGGTCATTTCCGGCGGATCGACAGGTTGATCGTCAGTTCCGGCCGAAGCCGTCGAAGGCTGAGGCGGGACGGCGGCACCAACCTTCGGATCTGGTCTCGCTTCGGCTCGCTTTCGTTTCGGAACGATTGGACGAATGGCTCAACGCGCACGCTCAGCCCGACAAGGGGCGAGGTATCCCGTTCTCGGGGCACCGGGCCGTCGGTTCGCGCCATGACGACGTCCGTCTCGTGTTTCCGGGGGATCAGCGGTCGGAGCCCGTCTCCGGAGGTCGCCGACCGTCTCACGAGCGCTTCTGAAGCCTGTCGAAAGCGCGTGACGGGCAAAGCCAACAGGGCGCTCAAAGCTAAAGAGATAGCGGACATATGAGGCAAGTTCAGCAGAACAACAAGCGGATGCGCGGGCGGAACCGCAAGGGCCCCAATCCGCTGACCCGCTCCTACGAATCCAACGGTCCCGACGTCAAGATTCGCGGCACCGCGATGCACGTGGCCGAAAAGTATACCCAGCTGGCGCGCGACGCGTCGTCGTCCGGCGACCGTGTCATGGCGGAGAACTACCTCCAGCACGCCGAGCACTACTACCGGATCATCGCGGCCGCCCAGGCGCAGCTGCAGCCGTCCTTCGGCCGCGAGGACGAGGACGTGGAGGACGATCTGGACGCCGGCTTCACGGACCGGTTCGATCGTCCGAACTTCGGCCAGCAGAACGGCAACGGCAACGGCTACTACGGTCAGGATCGGGGCGAGGGCGGCCAGGAGCAGCGCTTCGACCGCGGCGACCGCCCGGACCGGGGCGAACGGCAGGACCGGGGCGAGCGCTTCGATCGCCCGCGCCAGGATCGCGGCGAGGGCCAGCAGGCCCGCGGCGAGCGGTTCGACCGCAACGATCGCCAGAACGAGCGGCCCAACGATCGCCAGAACGACAGGCCCCGGCAGGACCGGGGCGACCGCTACGAGCGGCAGGATCGGCGCGAGGCCGCGCCCGACCAGGGCGACCGCCAGCCGGCCGTCCAGGGCGAGGGCGGCGACCGTCCGGAGCGCGGCGACCGCCGCGAGCGCCGGCAGCGGTTCGACCGCAACACCTTCGACCGTCGGGAGAACCGGGGCGAGCAGCGTCCGTACGAGCCGCGCGAGCGCGCCGCGGCGCCCATGCCGCTGGACGCGCCCCAGCCCGACGTGAACTTCCCGGTCGCCGTGGAGGCGCAGCCGGTCCCGCAGGCGCCGGTCGAGCAGCCGTCCATCGCGGCGGTCGCCACCGCCCCCGTGGCGCCCGAGGCCGTCGCCGCCGCCCAGCCGGCCCCGGCCGAGGCGGCCGACGCCGAGGGCGAGCGCCCCACCCGCCGCCGCCGCGCCACCCGCCCGCGCACCCGCCGCGCCGACGCCGACGAGGCCTCGGCCGAGGCCCCCGCGGACGCCCCCGCCGGCGACTGAGCCCCGCTCGGACGGCGCCGTCGACGCCCGCCGCACAGCGGCCAAGGCGCCGACCGCGCAGCGGCCGACATGAACCGAAGCCCGCCGGCATCCCCGGCGGGCGTCGTGCTTGCCGGGGCCTTTTCCAGATGGAACCTGGGAGCAGACCCGGACCCCTGGTCGACAATCCTCCTCCCATTCCCGTCATCCCGGCGAAAGCCGGGATCTAGCCGCCCTTGGCCGCCCCTGGACGGCGCCGATCCGGCCGGCTTGGGTTGGGCCCCGGTTTGCACCGGGGTGACGACCTGGAACGCCGGTCCGTGCCCTGCCTGATTGGCTGAGCACGCCACGACTTTCGCCCGTCCTCCTCCCACTCCCGTCATCCCAGCGAAAGCCGGGATCCAGCCACCCTTGGCCGCCCCGGGACGGCGCCGATCCGGCCGGCTTGGGTTGGGCCCCGGTTTACACCGGGTGACGACCTGGAACGCCGGTCCGTGCCCTGCCTGATTGGCTGAGCACGCCACGACTTTCGCCCGTCCTCCTCCCACTCCCGTCATCCCGGCGAAAGCCGGGATCCAGCCGCCCTTGGCCGCCCCGGGACGGCGCCGATCCGGCCGGCTTGGGTTGGGCCCCGGTTTGCACCGGGGTGACGACCTGGAACGCCGGTCCGCGCCCTGCCTGCGACGGAATCCGCCGCCATCACCCACCGCCGTGCGCCATCACCAGGCGGTCCCATCCACGCATGCGGCGGGCGTGTGCGCCTCCAAGCGTCCGGATTCGACCGGACCCCCTTCATCGTCCAAATCGGCCTCACCATATTCGGGCAGAACACGGAAGGGCGTCCCATCCGGGCTTTCGAGACGGGCGGGACGTGCCGAGAGGGAGACGATCCGCATGAACATCGAGAAGTACACCGAACGGGCCAGGGGCTTCCTGCAGTCGGCGCAGACCCATGCGCTGGGGCGCGGTCACCAGCAGTTCCTGCCCGAGCACATCCTGAAGGTCCTCCTCGACGACCCGGAAGGCATGGCGGCCGGCCTCATCCAGGCGGCCGGCGGTCGGCCGAAGGACGCGCTCGCCGCGGTCGACAAGGCGCTGGACGCCCTGCCCAAGGTGGCGGGCGGCGGCGCGGGCCAGCTCTATCTCGCCGGCCCCACCGCCAAGGTGTTCACCAGCGCCGAGCAGATCGCCGACAAGGCGGGCGACAGCTACGTCACCGTGGAGCGGCTGCTGATCGCCCTCGCGCTGGAGCCGGATGCCGCCACCTCGAAGATCCTGAAGGACGCCGGCGTCACGCCCAACGCCCTCAACGCGGCCGTGAACACGCTGCGCAAGGGCCGCACCGCCGACAACGCCTCGGCGGAGAACGCCTACGACGCCCTGAAGAAGTACGCCCGCGACCTCACCAAGGCGGCCCGCGAGGGCAAGCTCGACCCGGTGATCGGCCGCGACGAGGAGATTCGCCGCACCATCCAGGTGCTCTCCCGGCGCACCAAGAACAACCCGGTGCTGATCGGCGAGCCCGGCGTCGGTAAGACCGCCATCGCCGAGGGCCTGGCGCTGCGCATCATCAACGGCGACGTGCCGGAAAGCCTCAAGGACAAGGAACTGCTCGCCCTCGACATGGGCTCGCTCATCGCCGGCGCGAAGTATCGCGGCGAGTTCGAGGAGCGCCTGAAGGGCGTGCTGCAGGAGGTGACCGCGGCCGAGGGCGGCGTCATCCTGTTCATCGACGAGATGCACACCCTCGTCGGCGCCGGCAAGTCGGACGGCGCCATGGACGCGTCCAACCTCCTGAAGCCCGCGCTCGCCCGCGGCGAGCTGCACTGCGTGGGCGCCACCACGCTCGACGAGTACCGCAAGTACGTGGAGAAGGACGCGGCGCTGGCCCGGCGCTTCCAGCCGGTGTTCGTGAGCGAGCCCACCGTGGAGGACACCATCTCGATCCTGCGCGGCATCAAGGAGAAGTACGAGCAGCACCACAAGGTGCGGGTCACGGACTCCGCCCTCGTGGCCGCCGCCACCCTCTCCAACCGCTACATCACCGACCGTTTCCTGCCCGACAAGGCGATCGACCTCGTCGACGAGGCGGCCGCGCGCCTGCGCATGCAGGTGGACAGCAAGCCCGAGGAGCTGGACGAGCTCGACCGGCGCATCATCCAGCTGAAGATCGAGCAGGAGGCGCTGAAGAAGGAGAGCGACGCCGCGTCCAAGGACCGGCTGCAGCGCCTGGAGAAGGAGCTCGCCGACCTGGAACAGCGCTCCGCCGAGCTCACCGCGCGGTGGCGGGCGGAGAAGGACAAGCTCGGCTTCGCCGCCGACCTGAAGACCCGCCTCGAAGCCGCCCGCAACGACCTCGCCATCGCCCAGCGCAAGGGCGAGTACCAGCGCGCCGGCGAGCTCGCCTACGGGGTGATTCCGCAGCTGGAGAAGGAGCTGAAGGACGTGGAGGCGGCGGGCGCGGCCGGCGGCATGGTGGAGGAGGCGGTGACGCCCGACCACGTGGCCCAGGTCGTCTCCCGGTGGACCGGCGTGCCGGTCGACAGGATGCTGGAAGGCGAGCGCGAGAAGCTGCTGCGCATGGAGGACGAGCTCGCCCGCCGGGTCGTCGGCCAGGCGGAGGCGGTGCACGCGGTCTCCACGGCGGTCCGGCGCGCCCGGGCGGGCCTGCAGGATCCCAACCGGCCGATCGGCTCCTTCATGTTCCTCGGCCCCACCGGCGTTGGCAAGACGGAGCTCACCAAGGCGCTGGCGAGCTATCTGTTCGACGACGAGCACGCGATGGTGCGCATCGACATGTCCGAATACATGGAGAAGCACGCCGTCAGCCGGCTGATCGGCGCGCCTCCGGGCTATGTGGGCTACGAGGAGGGCGGCGCCCTCACCGAGGCGGTCCGCCGCCGGCCCTACCAGGTGATCCTCTTCGACGAGATCGAGAAGGCGCATCCGGACGTGTTCAACGTCCTCCTGCAGGTGCTCGACGACGGGCGGCTGACGGACGGTCAGGGCCGCACGGTGGACTTCAAGAACACGCTCATCATCATGACCTCGAACCTCGGGTCCGAGTATCTCGCCAACCAGATCGACGGCGAGGACGTGGACGCGGTGCGCGAGCCGGTCATGGCGGTGGTGCGCGGCCACTTCCGGCCGGAGTTCCTGAACCGCCTGGACGAGATCGTGCTGTTCCACCGCCTGAAGCGGACCGAGATGGGCGCCATCGTGGAGATCCAGCTGAAGCGGCTGGAGCGTCTTCTGGAGGATCGCAAGATCGTCCTGAAGCTCGACGACAGCGCCAAGGCCTGGCTTGCCGACAAGGGCTACGACCCGGTCTACGGCGCCCGGCCCCTGAAGCGCGTGATCCAGCGCCAGGTCCAGGATCCGCTGGCCGAGAAGATCCTCGCCGGCGAGATCCGCGACGGCGTCACCGTGGAGATCACGGCGGGGTCGGACCGGCTGCTCTTCACCAGCGTCGGCGAGGCGGAAGCCGAGGCGGCGTGAGGACGAGCGGCCTTGACCGAGAGCCGGTGGGTGAGGGCGGGTCGGCCAAGGAAAGCGTGAGGGGACGGGCGTGACGGCGAGCGGCGCTCGTCCGGCCGCTCTCGGCGGTTCCCCCCTCTCCCCAACCCTCCCCCTCAAGGGGGGAGGGGGCCCGTCGAGCATGGCTTCGAGCTCACACCACGGCCGGCCACCCGGCGCCGCTATCCCGCTGCCCGGAACGGCCGCCACCCGGCGCCGCTATCCCGCTGCCCGGGACGGCCGATCGACCGACGCCGCTATCCCGCTGCCCGGAACGGCCGCCACCCGGCGCCCCTCTCCCCCGCACCGACGCACCCCCTCTCCCCTTGAGGGAGAGGGCTGGGGAGAGGGGTGAACCTCCGCCCCTGACCGACCTGCCTCCAAACCCGCTGCCCAGGCCGGCCGATCGACCGACGCCCTCTCCCCCGCACCGACGCACCCCCTCTCCCCCGCACCGACGCACCCCCTCTCCCCTTGAGGGAGAGGGTAGGGGAGAGGGGTGAACCCCCGCCCCTGACCGACCTGCCTCCCTCCACCCATCCCGCCCCGAACCCACCCTGCGCCCCCGCGACCGATCCGGATCCGCTGCCGCTTCTTCGTGCAGTGCAGCATCTTGCCGGCGGAACAAAGGTCAGCCATACTGACTTATCTCGTCCGCTGTCCCGATCCACACTGAAGGCCCGGCCATGTCGGTGGTCACGTCCCCGTCGCTCGCGCACTCGCTCCTGGAGGACGCTCTCGCGCTCCTCATGGGCACCATCTTCGTCGGTCTCGGGCTGATGATCCTGAAGACCGCCGGTCTCGCCATCGGCGGCACGGCGGGCCTCGCCTTCCTGGCCCACTTCGGCCTCGGCCTGCCCTTCGCCGCGATGTTCTTCGTTCTCAACCTGCCGTTCATGATCTTCGCCCGGCTGGCCTTCGGGACGGGCTATCTCGTCAGGACCCTTCTCGTCACGGTGGCCCTGTCGCTCTTTTCCGGCCTCCTGCCGCCGCTCTTCACCATCGGCCACGTGGACCCGGCGTTCGCGTCCGTCGCCGGCGGGCTGATGGTCGGCATGGGCATGCTGGCGCTCATCCGCCACCGCACGGGCGTCGGCGGCGTCGCCATCATGGCGGTGTGGCTGCAGCAGCGGTTCGGCCTTCGCGCCGGTCTGGTGCAGATGGGCGTGGACGCCGCCGTGGTCGCCGGCGCCCTGTGGGTGATGGCGCCGGAGGCGGTCGCGCTCTCCGTGCTGGCGTCCGTTCTCATGAACCTGGTGATCGCGCTCTACCACCGGCCGGGGCGCTACCTTGGCTTCTGACGCCGCCAAACGCCCGCTCGAAGAGCCGGACCTCGCCCACACAGTCCTGGAGGACGCGCTCGCGCTCTTCACCGGCACGCTGTTCGTGGCGCTCGGCCTCGTCTTCATGAAGACGGTCGGGCTCGCCACCGGCGGCACCGCCGGGCTCGCCTTCCTGGTCCACTACGGCACCGGCTGGCCGCTCGGGGCGGTCTTCTTCGCCGTGAACGTGCCCTTCTATGCCTTCGCCTTCCGGGTGTTCGGGCTCGCCTATACGGTGAAGACCTTCGCGGCCGTGGCGCTCCTGTCGCTGGAGGCCGAGATCCTGCCCCACCTCTTCCGGGTCAGCGACATCCACCCGGCCTTCGCGGCGGTCGCCGGCGGCATGCTGGCGGGCGTCGGCCTCCTCATCCTGATCCGCCACAAGTCGAGCCTCGGCGGCGTCGGCGTGCTGGCGGTCTGGCTGCAGGAGCGATACGGCGTCAGGGCCGGCACGGTGCAGATGGGCATCGACGCCGTCATCGTGCTCGGCGCGTTCGCGGTCCTGCCGCCGGTCGCCGTGCTCCTTTCGGTGGCCGGGGCCGTCGCGCTCAACCTCGTGCTCGCCGTCAATCACAGGCGCGGCCGCTACCAGGGCTTCTGAAGCCACGGGGCCGCCGCACCGAAGCGTCCATCACGGGGCGGTCCGGCGAGCGCGCGTCCGCTTCGCCTTGGGCCGGATCAGCCGCCGCCGGAGCTGCCCGCGGAAGCGAGCTTGGCCGGCGGGCCGACGCCGAGCAGGGTGTCGATGCGCTCGCGCTCCTGTTCGAAGCTCGTCAGCACCGATCCGTCCAGGGTCCGGCCCTGGGGCAGCTTGATGCGCATGGGGTCCACGTAGTTCTCGTTCACGAGAACCTCGTAGTGAAGGTGCGGGCCGGTGGAGAGGCCGGTGGAGCCCACGTAGCCGATCACCTGGCCCTGGCGGACCTTCATGCCCTTCTTCATGCCCTTGGCGAAGCCGGACATGTGGCCGTAGGCCGTTTCGTACCCGTTGGCGTGCTTCACCACGATGTAGTTGCCGTATCCGGACTTCCAGTCCGCATAGGCGATCGTGCCGTTGCCGGCCGACATGATCGGCGTCCCGCGCGGGGCCGCCCAGTCCACGCCCGTGTGCCGCCGCACATAGCCGAGCAGCGGATGCCGGCGCGAGCCGAAGCCCGACCGGAAGGTGCCGCCCGAGACGGGCTTCCTCAACAGGAACTTCTTCGCGCTCTTGCCGGCCTCGTCGTAATAGTCGATCGAGCCGTCGTCCGGCGCCTTGTAGCGATAGTAGCGGTGCGTCTTGCCGTCGATGGTGATCGCCGTAAACACGATCTCCGAGGCGTCGCGGCTCTCGCTCTCGTCCTCGTCGAGGGAGTAGACCACCTCGATCTGGTCGCCCGGCCCGACGCGGGTGTTGAAGTCCATGTCGAACGAATAGATCCGCACCAGCTCGTCGATGAGGTCCGGCGACATCTGGTTGGCGAGCGCCGTCTGGTAGAGGCTGTCGTAGAGCCGCGGACGCGCGACCTCCGCATCCTCCTTCGGCTCGCCGGCCATCTGGAAGGCGTCGCCGTCGCCGGTCCGGGGCTCCTCGGCGGCCACGTAGCCGGCATGGTCGGACAGCGCCACCGTGCCGATGTGGTTGCCGTCCCGGTAGAGCGAGGTGCGGATCGGCTGGTAGCGGCCGGACTCGTCGTTGACCGGCGCCAGCACCACCCGCAGTCGGTCGCCGGGCTCGGCGGCGAGAACGTTGAAGTCCTTGCGGAAGCGGAGCGCAATCTCGGCCGCCTCCTCGTCGGTCGCCTCGTTGGCGATCAGCGTCTGCATCAGGTCGTCGCCCTTTTGGACGACCACCGTCTTCTCTTCCGTATAGGTGTTGCCGACCGCCGCCCCGGTCTCCTCGGTGCTGCCGATGAAGGAGACGTTCTCCGAGAAGATGCGCACGCCATATTGCTCGAAGGCGCTGCGCTCGGCGAAGCCGAACTCGAACCGGGCCGGGTCCACCATCTGGAGGGAGGCCTCCTGCACGTTCGGCCCGTTGAACTGCGCCGCGTCGCGCACCTTCTCCTCGGTGGCCGCCACGTCCAGCGGGGAGGCGGCGTCCATGGCCGGGTCGCCCACCGGGAAGTCGGTCACCTTCAGGGTCATCTGGCCGTCCACGTCCGCCCCGTAGAGCGTGTCGGGCATGCCGTCCTTGGTGTCCACGTTCGCGTCGGCGAAGATGCGCAGGGGATCGAACTTCGGGATCTCCTCCCCGATGTCCGCCGCCGAGGCGACCAGCGGGGCCGACACGCGGGCGAACGGGCGCAGGCGGATGAGGTCGCGGTCGCCGTCGCGGCTGATGGTGGAGACGCGCAGCACCTGGCGGGTCGGCGCCGGGCCGGCGTCCGCGATCAGCCGGTCGCCCTTCGGCATCAGGTCGGTCGGCTGTTCGGCGCCTTGCGGCACGGCGGCCATGGCGGCGCCCACCGGGACCGCGAAGGTCTGGCGGCCGTCCATGGCGACGAACAGGGCGCCACCCATCAGGGACGTGGACGCCATGGCGGCGAGCACGGTGCCGGTCAGCCAGCGCAGGGAAACCCGGCGTCGGTCCGGTGGACCCGAACGATTGTCGGCGGTCACGAGCGCCGGCTCGTCCCCGAGATCGATGTCCACAGAAGCGTGGTCGTTCCAGACCGCGTTCATGTCGGCGTCTTGGCCCCCTCGAACCGGCTTCAGGCGCCGGCCTATCGTCACGGACGAATGCCCGATCCGCTGTCTTGACCCGGACGACCGTCCAGCCGGGCCGCAAGCGGCCGGCCGGACCGGAGGACCGGTCGGCATGAGATCGACACACCCGAAAAGGACAAGGCCGTCCCCGGCCCCGATCCCCACGCGTGCCCCGTTCGCGGGTTGCCAAGGCTTCACCGCACCTTGGCGCAAGAGCTTGGACCTTGCCGGACCTTTGACCAATTTGTCAACAAATCGGACCGATCGGTCCGGGCCGGCGCGGCCGCTCTCCCCTTCTATCTGCCGTCCATTGGGGCGACATTACGGCGTTCCCGCTCCGCCGCCGGAAAGGCGGGCGTCTCCGGCCTGGTCCTTTCGTCCATTGGCGGAGCCGACAGGCTGCCGGAGAGCCTGCGCTCCGCAGCCCGGGCGCACCACTCGCCAAAAGGCCCACCGCGCGCCGGTCCTTCGCGAGCTGCCGCCGAGCCGATGGTCCAGGCCTCCGCCTCCGGATCGATCGACCGTCGCGAGGCAAGCCGTCGCAAGCCTCCCGTCACCCTTTCGAGCGCCATTCCAATTCAGGTCGGCGGCCCTTGGCCGTGGCCCCGCTCGCCGGCGCGCTCCTCGGTCGGACCGGCGCCGCGCGGAAGGGTCGAGATCCCGTATCCCACTGCTTTCAAACGGCTTTTGGAGATTTATATCGGTTTTTTGAATTGGCGTGTTGACAGGCGGCGGGAGGGGGGGACTATATCAGCGCCATCGACGGCGGCGCTGCGGCGACGCGGTGCCGGCGGGAATGGTCGTCTCCGGATCGACGCTTCGAGGCAGCAAGCCTGAAGGGTCTCCGGTCTCGAAGGGGTC